>NZ_QMFB01000001.1 GCF_003285015.1 Paenibacillus contaminans
GCGCCGGTGCCTGCGGCGAAGCCGGCGCAGCAGGCAGCGCAGCCCGCGGGAGCCGCGCCGGCCGGCGCGGAGGCGCCTGCGCCCGAGGCGGCGGGGGAGCCGTGGCTCGGCAAGCTGCTGAAGGCGTTCGGAGTCGAGCACGAAAGCCGGTTCGCCAAGCAGCTTGCGAGCGGCGGCTTGGAGCCGCCTTCGCAGAGCGAGCTTTCAGCCGCGCTGAGCGGCAGGGCGAACGGAGACGAAGGCGCCAAGCCATTGGCCGAAACGCTTAAGGGGGCGCTGCTCCAGCTCTCCTCGCTCGATGAAGCGCCGCCGTCCGTGAAAGAAGCGGCTCAGCAGCTTGTCCAGCAAATTACGGGACAACAGCTTTTATTGACCTCGGACCGCAGCTCGATGTTCGCCCACGTGACGATGATGGTGCCTCTGCGCAGCGAGAACGGGGAGCATAACGCAACGGTTCACATCCAGTCCCGCAAAGGCCGGAACGGGGAAATCGACGCGAATAATTGCAGGCTTATTTTCGACTTGCATATGAAATCGATCGGCAATACGATGTTGGACGTACAAGTATTCGATAAAATCGTCAGCTTGAATGTACATAACGATCAGCCGTTCATAGCGGAGCTGCTGGAGTCGAATCGCGACGATATCGCGGCCGGTCTCGAACGAATCGGCTACCAGTTTCTGTCGCTGCGCTGCAGCCCTTATCCGGAGCGGTTGTCGGCGGAAGCGCAGGAGACCAAACGTACGGCTGAGGACGGGCGGTCCGTACTCGGCTCGTTATACAATGCAAAGCCGTATAAAGGTGTGGATATCCGCGTATGAAGCAGAATCAGAAACTGTCTACGAAGCAGGCCGTTGCGCTCCGTTATTCGCCTGAAGCCGGGCAGCTGCCGACCGTCGTAGCGAAGGGCAAGGGCAAGGTGGCGGAGCAAATTCTGCAAAAGGCGCAAGAGCATCGCGTACCCGTGCAGGAGGATGCATCGCTCGTCGAGGTGCTGTCCAAGCTGGATCTCGATCAGGAAATACCGCCGGAGCTATACCAGCTGGTCGCGGAAATATTAAGCTTCATATACCGCTCCGACCAGCGCGCGGAAAATCGAGGCAAAGCTTGAGCCGGACGGGCGGATGGGAAGGAAGGCCAGGTGAAGCGGGGATGAAGCGTCAACCGGAAACGGCTGCGGGCGTGGACATAACGGCCGCAGCAAAGGCGAAGGACGGCCGCAAAGCGCTAGGGGCATACGGCGAGAAGCAGGCCGCCCTCTATTTGCTGAGGCTGGGATACAGGATTGTCGAAGCCAATTGGCGGTGCCGGTCCGGGGAAATCGACTTGGTGGCGATGGACGGGGATACGCTTGTTTTCGCGGAGGTTCGAACGCGAAGTACGAGCGGAGCGTTCGGAACGCCGATCGAATCGGTCGATTTCCGAAAGCGCAAGCAAATCAGGGAAACCGCACAGGTTTACCTTCATCAGCATCGCTTGCCGGTCGGCAGCTTCCGATTCGACGTCATCGGCGTCTTCATGAAAGCCGGAAGCGAAGCGGCCGAGATCAAGCATGTGGCGAACGCGTTCTGAGAAGCCCGGTTGCTTTTACACAACGAACCCTCTCCTTCAACCAATGCGGTTGGCGAAGGAGAGGGTCTTTTTTTTACGGAAATGCGCGATAGTGCGCCGAGTTTTCATCATCACCTTAGACCCGAACTGTCATGAACGTTTATCTTTGACGGCGATCAATAAACAGCCGCATCCTGTACCTGTCTGTCGAGCTGCCGGTATTGAATCGCCTCTGCGATATGGGTGACGTCGATGTCCGATCGTTCCTCCAAATCCGCGATCGAGCGGGCGATTTTAAGAATGCGGTCATGCGCCCGGGCGCTAAGCCCCAGCGCATCGAACGTTTGCTTGAGCAGCTGCTCGGCATCCGGACGAAGCACGCAGTGCTTTCGGAGCAAACGTCCGCTCAGCTCGCCGTTAAAGCGTATCCCCGTCCGCCCGAAGCGCTCGCGCTGGAGCTCGTGAACGCGCATAACGGCGGCTTTCATCTCCCCGCTCGACAATGAGGCCGTTCGTGCGTTCATCGTACCGTAATCGATGCGCGGCACGTCGATGTGCAGGTCGATGCGGTCCAGCAGCGGTCCGGAAATGCGAGCTCTGTATGCGGCGACTTTTAGCGGCGAACAGGAACAAACGCCCGATGCCGACTCCGCTCCGTAAAAGCCGCACGGACACGAATACACTCAGGTAGGTACGACGAAACGGGGAGAGAATCCCCTTGTAGCAAGGCTTCTTGCTCATGAGGACTCTCAAAATCGCTTTCGGGGTTTATATTGAGGTGTAAGGGGAGACCGCCATTAGGGTCATCGTCAGGGTCGTTGTTGTTGAACCGCATTTCCAATGTTCGGATTACCAAGTCCAACATTTTTGCTTCCTGACCTTCGAATTCATACTTGTCCCACATTGTAGCAAGCAACCTAATTAGATAGGCATCTTTTGCTGTTTCAATTTTTTGTTTGCTAACGCGGCCGGTGGGACTGCTTAGTTCCCTCAGTTTTTGGTTATAAAGTTCTTTTTGAAGCACTGTGACCTCAACCTTTTTCGCAATCTTCAGACGAATTGTGATTTGCTCTTTGTCCAAAATAACTCGCTCAACAACCTGTTCTAAGTGTCTGCGAATTATAGGCGCATTTTCTCTATCCAAGTAGTCTGGACTTTTAAGAAGCAAACCAACAAGTTCTTTGAAGTCAATTTTTTTTGATACTCCCTTTGAATTGAGGAGTTCCTCCTTTTCGTCCTTTAAGGTCTGGATATCCTCTTCCATTTTGTTTATCTGCATATAGAACTTATCAATCAAGGCTTTTACCTTTAGTTCGGGATCAGACAGTCTACCTATCAAGGTTTCCTGCTGTTCACTTAAAACAGATATCCTACTGTCAATTTGCGTAACCTGTTTTAAGTAATCCCCTTGAGATTTAGCCTCTTCTTCAATTGTCGACCGGATGTATTTCAGAAGGTTGAAGATGTTCATTGTGTTGCCAAATATCTTCATGACTTCCTTATCAACATCTTTTGTTTGGATAAGAGACTTGTTATCACAGACATCCGGTGCGCTCCACGGAGTTTTACAAGCATAAAAGAAGTACTGTTTTCCGTTTTTCTTCCTATCGGGCTTTCCGACCATTTTGCGCTTACAGCAACCGCAATGCAGTAAACCGCTCAATAAGTAGAGGGAGGAGTCGCGTTTCTTTTCGTAAATCTTTCCTTTTTTCTTATTCCTCCCTAATCTTATTTCCTGTGCTTTTTTCCAATAATCATAAGGGATTATGGTTTCAAAATCAGGTTCGAGTCCATTCTGGAAATTGTAACTCCAGACCCAATTTTCTTCAGCATTTGCTATATGTTTTTTCTTATTTTCTCGTACACGGCGTCGACTGACCATGTAGCCTGTGTAAAGGGGGTTACAAAGGACCCTACGAACGGTCGAATGGTTCCACATGCTTTGAACTCCTTCTTCCGTGTAATAAGGATCTTTTCTGAATTTTATAGCAATTTTCTGACTAACTAGATGCGGATATTTGTCATTAAGATGTTTCACTATTTCTAGTGTCGTCATTTTATCTTCGACATACATTTTGTAAATCAACTTAACCAATTCAACTTTTTCAGGATCACCCGGAGCGAACTTTTTCTTCATTCCTTTGCTTGTTTGGACTTCAACCTTAGTCATTGCAAAGGGGGGTGGGCCTCCTACGCTTAAACCAGATTGAGCAATGAGTTTCATCGCATTAGAAACATCTTTTTTTACCTTAGCCAAATTCATGTGATTTATAAGGGCTTTGAATGTGTAGTTCGTACTACTGTCGTTCCAATTAACCAGGTCGATGGCTTCCCGTTCCTCAGTTGAAAATAATTTAACCCCTTTTTTCTGAAGTTCAATCGTCATGTTAAAGTAATCGACTATGTTCCGGGTATATCTGCTCAGATCGTAAAACACTACATTTTTAATATTGTATTTTTCGATTTCTTCAAGAAGTTGGTCAAAACCTAGACGGTTAACCATATCTCCACCGCTAACATCTAAGTCCTCGTAGAAGCGGAAGAAAGTCAATTGTTTCTCTTCAATGAACCGCTGAATTGCATTTTTTTGCTGGTCGTCAGACACCTTGTCGTGGTTGCGGTCGACTGAAATACGAACGTACCCCGCTGTTAGTTCCTTCACCATTTATGCATCATTCCTTTCGATTTTTTTAGTAAGCACATCCTTATATTTTTTAGTTCATTAGGGCAGCCAAAGAGGGGAAAAGAGAACCCCTCGGCTTCAAGGGGTTTGTGCTTTCTTCTTTCTATATATTTCTTTCATTCTTAGGCTGTGTTCAGCACGTCGTTCAGGTGTCCACCAGGCTTTGGCATATTCTCGTTGATTGTTTCGTTCTTGCAGTAAAAATGCTGCTTTAAAGAAATGACTGTTCTCATTCATAAAAGCATTGATATTTATTGCCCCGCCTTCTAAAACAGTAACAACTGGTATTGAGAGTCCTTCAGCACTCTTTAAGAAGTTAAAAAACTTGAAGAAATCCCTTGTGATCCTTGTACAGTCATAAATCAAAATCATTTCTTCATTTATCGAAGTAAGGTCAACTTCTTCGATATTTATAATGGTTTGGAAATTAGGTGTATAACCGTGTAGTTCGCAATATTGAGCAATGACTTCCCTTTGTCTATTAAGTTGTTCCTCTTCTTTAGTTCGTAAAAGTGCTAGTACCTGCATAAGTATCCCCTCCCAAGATAATCAGACCGCTGTATTCATGTAGGATTCGTAAATCTCCTTTGACGAGTACACCATAGGCCAGTTGTTTAGTGTTAAATCTATTACTAAGATTTTGATATCTTTTTGACTAAGTTTTTCTAAACAAGTAGGGTCACCGACTTGCAATAACTGGGACATGGCTATAGTAAAACCATAGGGAATTATTTCAAACATTTGGTTAAACAACTCATTGTCATAATATCCAAGATCAGAAAATGCACGGACGGCCTTAAAGCCAAATAACGGCAAATGCTCCTTGATATTACTGACTTCTTGCCCTAAGAAGAATGCCCTTTCTTCAAAGCCTTCTATATGGTTACCGATAAAACGATTATAGATATAAACATTTTCCATTTGAATCATCCTTCCGTATTTTTATTTTTCTCTTCTGCCATTTTCTTTGCTTCTTCCACCGACATTTCATCCAGGGCGATGTATCGGGTGTCCAAGATTTCTTGGATCTTCTTATCCAGTCCGGAAAGCAAGATCTCCGACAGGCTTTCAGTGATAAATCCTTTTTCTTTGAAGTTTTTGTAATAATCGTGCATATGTTTCGGGACACGAACACTTACTTGAACAGATTTATTTGTATTGCTCATTTTCTCACCTCGCTTTTTAGTTTCGTCAGAATAATTAACTCGACAAACATTTGACTTGCATAAATGACTTTCGAAAATGACTAGTCACTTTTGTATTATATTAAACGCAGGAGATTTTAAAAAGTTGCGAGGAAATTAAAAAAATAAAAAAAGTAGGCTTTTCGCCTACGAAATCGTGTATGTGTATGGTGGCCGTTCTTCGTTAATCATGGCTCCCGCATGGTCCTTTACAGTAAACACACTTCCCGAAGGGTAGTGCATTTGTCCAAGAGCAAACATATAGAACTGCTGTTGGAACTGTATGATTAGTTCGTAAAACTCGTCCTTGCACTCTTTTAAAGAATGATCGTCCCATAACAGCAAAATCATGGGGCTTTTTTCTAGCAACTCCTTCTTTAAATCTGAAACGGAGTGAGCAAAGGCAACGATTTTATATCCCAAATGCCCGGTTAACATACGGATGTTATCCAGTTGTTCTTGAGGTACAGTCGGTATAAAGAAAACTACTTCATCTGCTCGTTTTACTCCCACTCTATATCCTCCTTCAAATTGTTTAATAGATTGAAGTCCTCTGCATGGACATGGAACCATTTGCGCTGTCCCACGGCCATTACTAACCGCAGTTTCTCCACGTTGTTCCAGTGTGCATTGAAGTCTTTTATGGCTACTATTTTTATATCTTGCTCTTTCAATATATCCTTAAGTTCATCGACGCTTCTTGCTGTTCCAACATATCTGAAACCTCTGGCAGCGAACTGTTCCTTCACTTCAAGGATTTCACTCTTACGCATGTTAAAAAGGGGATAGAACCCAACGGCCTTAATCACAGCAGCACCTCCTACTCATATTATAAGACGAGAACGTGCTTTCGGTCCATAGCGATCCGCGTCGAAAATATAACAAATACGGGATTGGACAGGGGATAATAAATAAAATAAAATTATTATATAAGAAACAAGGATATTTCTATCGGATGTTTAAATATAGAGTGTAAACCAAAATTGAATACTTAAATACACAACACCAACACACCCACCGGAGCCGCAACCTCCTGAATTTAGTTACATGCGGCTCCTAAAGGTGTGTTTTTAGTTTTCGGAAAGGAGTGATTACGATGGTAGGATACACATTCAGTAAAAAAGGATTGCTTGCCCAGGCTAAGGATTTTCATTCTCTTAGTGAAGAAGTAATGGCACAAGAATATGGCTTGGTAAAGGTTAAGTCTCGTAACGGTAAGCCGTTGAAAATTGAGGGATACAATGTTTACCGAAGATATATTGCAGAACTCGATGATTGGGAGTTCAAATATGTAAGTAAGAGCGGAAGAAAGACATTGCGCAATATGAAGTTTCAGGACTGGGAGTTAATTAAGGAAGTTGGGAAGCCTATAGCACCTCATGCAAACTTTATAAACTTTGTGGATCAACTAGATTTAGAAAGTATTCTCAATGAAGTTAAGGTAATACCGGAAACTCCAAAACAAGAAGACACGGACAAAACCTTAAAACCCAAGGTTTCCGAAGAGACAGAAAAGTTTGTAAAGAAATACGCTAAATTGTTTATCAATTAATTTGGATATTGTCACCAAGCAATATCCAAAAAATTATTTTTATTTTATCGGAGAATTTTGCAGGAGGTTATTCAGAAAAGTTTAAATATAAAGATGTAATAAGAACAAATGTTCCTGTTATGGGTTATGTCTTTATCCCACATACAAAAAGCGACCGCATAGCGAAAGGGGAAGATTTATATGTTTACAATGAGATTGCAAAAAATTGAAGTAGTTATTAATGGTGGTAAAGGTTCAATGAGATTAGGTGCATTTAAGAAAGATTATGAGAATGCTATTAGTGTGGATGCAATGTGCTACGAAGGTAAATGGACAGTCATTGCATGGCTAGATAGTAAGACATTTATGATAGCAACTCTTACGGACTCAGAATATGTTTACTTGTTAGAAGAAGAGTTTGTTGAGGTGTAAAGATATGAGAAAAGGACATATTTACTCCACCACAATTGACAATGGTTATCTTTCACTTTTTTATATTCCTGAAGAAAAAATGCTAATTGTTGAACACCCACAATTAATTACAAGAAAAATGGGTTTTGTTGAGTTCTACTACCAATTTCTCAATGAACTTTATGAAAGAGGAGTAATTACAAAAGAACAGTATGAAAGGATTTCTGATAGCAAGGTCTCCGTTTTAGCAGAAATAATCAATATAACCCGAAATTCATAAAACCAACCCCAAGGTAAGAGGTTGGCACAAAAGACAGAGTTTTACAACTAAAGACAAAACGGATGGTTCCGCATAGCCACCGCTGGCAATACTGATGTTTGAGGTGATCTACATGTTTAAGTTCTTGTTTTCAATAATTCTTACAGTAAATGTTCTTGCAGTTTCGAGATTGTTTCTGGACTTTGCAAAGTTTACTGCTAACCAAGAAAACATAGTACGTCAGTCTGTTCTCATAGTGCTTCTTTCCATCATGCTTGTTAGTTACATTAAGTTAATTGCATCGCATGTAAAGTATGCACAGAAGAACTTATAAAAAAGGAGGAGATTTTCATGCAAAACATTTTAACACTTACTTTGCTTGACCTGAACTACTATATAAAAGTTCACACAGATGAAAAAGAGGAAATCCAGTTTATTTCGCTAACTACAATTAACCCGCTTACTATGCAATGCCAAAGAGACACTTTCTTTGATTTAGATGATTTTAGAAGTATCTTCATCTACGGAAAGTTGAAGAACCTTTGGAAAGAATATCAAGATAAGAAAATTGAAAACAAAAGCAGGGTTTACACCGAAATAAACGAAGCAAAGAGGCAACTCAACTGGTTTGTAGATATTATGCAGATTTAATGCAGTAAGACATTAGATAGACAGTCCCGCTTCAATCACAAAAGACAGAACGGGTGGTCCCGCATAGCCACCAAGTAAAGGGAATTGATCGTTCCCATGGGAGTACAACAAAAATATAAATATAAACATTCAATAAAGCACAGAACACACTACCTCCCCTTGTAAAAGGAGGTAGATCATAATGTATAAAGAGGTGAAGGTTCGCTTATCATTGGATAAGCAAAAATTTAGTAGTAAACCAACAGGATCAATGGTTGGTGCAATAAGCAGCAGACTAGCAAACCGTATTGAGGAGTTGACGATTGAGGAGTTATCTAAGCAGTTAGTTTCTCCGAACGGAAGAACATTCTCTCCTGCAGTGTTCAGCAATGGACAACGAAAGAATGAGTTTTGGATTAGCCAACAAATCTTTGCATTAGATGTCGACAATGGATTAACTATTCAAGATGCTGTTGCACGTTGTGAGGAATTCAAAATAAAACCTGTATTCATTTATTCTTCTTTCAGTCATTCAGAAGAACACCACAAATTCCGCATGGTATTTTTGTTGGACGAAGAACTGTCAGATATCCGTGTTCGTAATTTCGTTCAACTTGGGTTGGCTGTTGTATTCCCGGAAACAGACCAAAGTACGAAAGACCTTGCTCGTTTGTTCTTCGGTGGCAAAAAACTTGAGTATTGCGACTTCAACAATGTTATTTCTGTCCCGGAGGTTCATAGGGCTGCTGTTCGTTACATAAAAGAAACGAAGGGCAAAAACGATAGTAGGGACTTGGCTATCTTTGCTCAAAAAGCGGGTGTTCACTTAAGAAATGGTATCCCTCATTTGGAGACTTTCAACAGCAAGCATGATATTGCAGGCCTACAAATCGGTGAACTTGACTATGTTAATCTGAAGGAAAACCGGACAAATCCTATAGTATATATTATAGGAAATGTCCAATATTCCTTCAGTTCTAACTACCTTATCCGTTTCTCTAATAATCAAAATGCTTACTATGGTGATATTAAGAAGTTCGATATTAACAAGTCCAAGGAGACAAGAGACTTAATAAGAAACTTCGATTTCCAAGAACTTGAAGATACATGCCAACTTTTTAGGGAAGGAAAAAGTGGTGAGTACTGGCTTGAACATGGTGATATGTTCGGACTTATGACTAACCTCTTGGCTATTAAAGGCGGATCTGCAGAAATCGCAAAGATACTCAATGCTCGCAAAGAGTACTCCGCTAAAATGGATAGTTGGAACACAATGGTTAATCAAATCCAAAAATCTGCATATGCTCCTAAGCAATGCGACAACTTCTGTCCTTTTGCAGACGACTGTATGCATGGCCGTAACATGATTGAGCAAGGTAAAATGTTCCGCGGCGGTGTACAAACTGTTGAGACCCAAGAAGAAAAGTCTTTAGATGAAGCAAAAGAAGAATTGAAAAAAGTATTTAATGAAATTCTCAAGTCTGACGAAAAAGGTTTTTTCATCGTTAAAGCACCAACGGGGATCGGGAAGTCTGAACTGTTCATTCGTGCAGCCAAGAGAAAACACATAACGGTTGCTCTTCCAACACATAAATTAAAAAACGAAATCATGAACCGTATGCTTGATAGTGGAGTTAAGAAGTTGTTTGTCACTCCTGAACTCCCTAAATTAAGCGAAGATGTTTCCGAACGATTGAATAGACTGTACCGCATTGGAGCACAGAGAACGGCTAATATGTACCTTAGAGACCTTGTGGAGAAAGGGCATGAAGATGCTGATGTTATAGAGGATTATTTATACCTTTTGGAGAGAGCACGAAAACTCCGCAATACAACCATCCTAACAACACACCAACGGGCAATCTATCATAGAGACCAAAATGATGTTCTTATCGTAGACGAGGACATTATTCCAACTCTATTCCCTCAATCAAGTATTTCACTTTCTGAATTTGTTCTTGCTATTTCTAAAATAATAAATTCTCTTGAAGACAATGAGACTATTTCCCTTTTGGAAGCATTGCAGAAGAAAGTATTAGATGCTGACCATAATATCGTTCAGAAGATGGAAAGTTGCTTCTTTAAGAGTCCAGGTGCAATTGAAAAGGCAATAAGTAAAGATTTGGAGATAAACGGGGATATCCTTGGCTTCTTGAATTGCATTAACTTTGTTAAGACAAAATCTCAGTATGGCAATGTTGAATTTATTAACTTTATTGGTCGTAAAGAGTTGCCAAGTAAAAAGGTCATTATCCTAAGTGCAACAATAAACGAAGAAATTTCAAAAATGGTGTTCGATAAAGTCTTCAATGTGAACATGAAGTTTTATGATATTGGTGCAGTTGAGAACAAAGGGACAATAATCCAAATACCATATAAGAGTTTTAGCCGTTACAGTTTTAATAAAAATAAGGCTGAAATGAGTTTCTTGAAAGAAGCCTTGATTGATACCTACAATCCTTATAGTTGGGAAATCTCATACAAGCAGTTTAACGATATGGCTGCTCTTAATATCCCCGCTTTTGGAAGCACCGCAGGAAGCGACGTGCTGAACGGGGAGAATATCACAATCGTAGGTACACCAAATCTTAACCCAATTTCCTATATACTCTTTGCTAGTGCATTGAATTACACAATTGGACATGATGATAATAAGATGGAGTACAAGCCGGTAGTACGAAACGGATTTCGTTTTTACTATCAAACATTCGGCCTAAACGATAAGTTGCAAGAAATTCAGTTTTACTTAGTGGAAAGTGAACTAATTCAAGCCGTAGGCCGTGCAAGAGCCTTGATTAAGGAAGCGACTGTTCTTGTGTTGAGTAATCTACCTGTTCCCGGTGCAGAGTTTATTAACCTCAACAAGAACGATATTATAAAAATCAAAAATAATTACATAAGAAAGCAGAACTCATTCAAAAAGCAGGGCTAACCCCCCTGTTTTTTTGTTGTTCTGATTGAGATTCCAAACTGGACCTGATTCTCGATGAAAGAATGGATGGTAAAACCTGTCCTAGAATGAGATCACTACTAAAAAATAGGGACTTTAGTCACTATCCGCGCTGCATTTCTTATCTGAGTATCTGGAGGTTGCAATAAAAACAGATGCACGCTATCATACATCAACAATATTTCCCAATGACGAGGAGTGATCGCAGTATGTGTCTCGAATGTGCAAGCGAAAGAACCCCTATCTATCCGATGGCCGTCTACAAAGCAACAAAGCGAATGGAGCAGTCCACCATAACGAACCCGCTCCGCATAAACGGAATTATACAGCACCAAGTAGCCCAGAAGGGTTATAACCTCTACCCAGGACACGTGGAGTGGTTTGACGAAGGTAGCGAAACATGGATAGCAGCGGAAATCCCGGCTGTCGTATGGTACATGAGTTCGGCCGAGGAAATCGTTGCTTATCTAGATGATTATTTTAATTTTTTGGAAGTGTGAGTCCCGCTTCACATGGGAGAAAAAACAAGGATATGGCCGGTTAACCGCCAAGTAAGAGGTAAATCATTTATCTACGAAAGGTGGCTAACCGGCATGGCTAAACTCGTGTTAGAAAATCATGAAACTGAACAACTCACAGAAGCGGGACACACGCTTTATATAACCGTAAAGCACTTTACGACGCATTCTATTTTTCTAAGCAGGGTTGTTTGTCCGTCCGGACAAGAACTGCTTAATATCCGTAGTTGGCAAGTTCTTCCTCATATGTTTGTGCAACTAAAAATCTATAAAGAGTACAACAAAAAATACGAACTTGGATTGTTAAAAGAAGTAATCCAAGAAATCGGGGAGGCCTGGAAAGATGAATATGGATGTGAACCGGTTTGGGAATTTTAACAGAACCAAAGTGCTGGAACTCGTAATGCAACAATATAAGGTATACATAGTTAAGAGCGAAAATATCCTGCGACCAGTTGAAACGAACTATATGTACTTCTTAACCAATACTATTCAAACGGTTGAAGGACAACTGTTTGAGGAACTGATTGATTTCCATTACACTGTAATTCCAGATGACGTTTGGTGCTATGTACTAGCAAGTCATGTTAATTTCGTTCCTGAACCTGACGATCAGTTTATCGAATCAATGATGCTCGAAATAAATACCCTCATATCATAAGCAGCGGGAAACCTTCCCCTGCTTCTTTTTTTTGTCCATATATTGGAGATAAAAATAAGATAAAAAAAGAGTAAGAAAATAAAGGAGATCGAATAGGTTTGTGTAAATAATAAGTAAATAATAAAAAAACAATGAACTCAACCAACACACCCATTAACCCGCTCCAGCAGCGGGTAGATCGGTGTGTTTTCGTTTTTCATAAAGCAAAGAGGAGGCGATACATTATGAAAAATAAAAAAGTAAAAGTATCACATGAGGGGTTCGTGTTGGAAGTTGAATTACTTCCACATAGCAAGAAAGAACAAAAGAAGACAGGAAGAAAATATTACTTTTCTTGCTTGTTGTACAAGGAGCGGGGCCGTTTTGAGATTATTGCTCAAACTACCTACTTCCCGTCCATTAAGGACAATGCTTCATTCTTGGCTTATACAAAGAGTTTGGACATTTTGGAAGCATTGTATGAAGATGCAGAATTCGAAGTTGTTGGAATACTTGTGCGGGAAGAACAGGAAGAGAAAGCACTGTAATACCGTGATACTTGCAATAGACGCTTCATATGCAAGCAGCGGTATAGCGGTTATCTCCTACGACAGAGAAATCCAATACATAACAACAATAAAAACAAAAAGGGAAGTAGATAAATCGGTTCAGAAGGTTGAAGATCCCGCTTCAATCGGTAAACGGCTATCTTACATAACCGAAACCATAGAAAAAATAATAGAGGAATATCAAATCACTCTAATTTTGATGGAGAGTAATTTTACAGGTGGTAGTAAGGAAGTGAATTGGGTACTAGGCAACATTTATCGCATTTCAGTGGAGCGGGGCATACCGATCAAGACATTTGCTCCCGCTTCAATTAAGAAGGCTGTAACAGGCTCTGGGAAGGCCACAAAGGCTGATATGAAGGTAGCCATTACAAACCTATATGGAAAAATAAAAACCAATAACAATGTGATCGATGCTATTGGTGTAGCGCATTGTTACTTTGTGAAGGAGGAGATTAAATAATGAAATATTCAAAAAGAAGTTTTGAAGTACAGGAAGCAAAAAGTGAATTAGGTCTTTACCTTTGCAAACTTATTGCAGAGTTCGAATTAGAACTACATGAAGTAATCTACATTCTGCAGGACATTCAAAGTATGTATATCGGTAGAACATATTCCTCTTTTGAAAAGGAAGATGAACTTCCTACGGAGGAACAAGCGAAGAAGATTGCTGACAAATACCTTAAAAGTAAAACAACTATTACAAGGCCAATTCACATTGATATTACACCTGAAGAAGCGGAGCGGGTCAATAAAAAGGTTGAAGAAGCACTTAAAAAATGGGTTGACAATATGAACAACAAAAGGAGGGATTTACGATGAAATCCTTAGCACAACAATGTCGTGAAGAGTTGAACAAAATCGTTCGTGAGGACGCTAACAAGGACAATTTAAAGCAGTTCGTAGCGGCCATCAATAAAATCAAAAATGAATATAAGTAAGTGCAGTTTAGGGGGCTGGACAAGCCCCTTTTTATGTTCCTGCAGGAGCGGGATCGGGAAGGAGTGGTGTAAATGTTTCGTGAAGAATTGTTTGAATATATCGATTTAGACTTTGATAAATTTTACAAACTTGTGAAGAGGGACGATTGTGTTTATGTGAATCCAGAAACATACACGTTTATAAAGGATAAAATTATAGGTTCAGGGTTTCTTCCAATAGAAGAAGGACCATTAAAACTTTTGGGTGTTGAGATAAGATGTTCGTATTGGTCTCACCTGCCATTTGGGTATATGTTTCTATCCTCATTAGATGACATGTATCGAATTTATAGGTTGAAGGAGTTAATCTTATGAATTTCCTCATTTCTTTTTTTCAGTTTATTAAAAGGTTAGGTCTCGAAAAAGTATTTACTTGGGAATACATATTAACCATTGTTATAAGCATTTTTGTTTTGTATATGTGTGTTTGTCTTGTCATAGACCACAGGCTTAATGAAATTGTGTTTTTGTTGGTATTGACTCTATATTCTCTTATTTTACGAAAGGAGTGATTTTTATGAACGAATTAGAGACTTTATTATTCGTTATTATTTCTACAAGTGTGTTTATGATCGGAGTATTTTTTGTTGATATATTGGGTTGGGTTCAAGATTTGATAATTAAAAGAAGACGGAATAAATTAAAAAAACAATGGGAAAAGGCATATATGGAACTAGGGAATGCACTCCTACCTGTTATGATTGAGTTAACCAAGACTTTGAACAGTGTGACAGAGGAAATGAGGAATTTTACTATGGAAGATGAATATGAAGATTTGTCAGAGGAAGAACTTCTTGAACTGGAAAGAATGCACTTTCCGTCCCGCTCCGATGAGCAAGAAAAGGAGGACGATAATCTTGGAATTAAATAAAGAAAACATAATATATCAAGAACTTAATAATCTGTTGAAGTCAGAATTAATTGGATATAAACCGACCCCAATACTCATATCCAAAGAACAAATTATTGCCTTTTATGAACTTTCCGAAAAGAAGGCTAAGAAAGCAAGATTTGATATTGATTTCCTGAAAAATCGAATTGCTAACCTTCAAGTTAATCTCCTAGATCATAAAGCCACTACCAGAAAGATTGTTTCTTGGCAATTAAGGCTAAAAGAAGCGAAGCGGGAGTTAGAATGGCTTGAAAGATGTTTCCCCATGTATGAATATGAAATGAAATGCCTAGAACCAATGTACTTAGAGTATAAGTTTAGGCCACCCATTAATTATTTTGGTTTTGATATTCACTCTCTTCAATATGGAGTTAAACAGGAAGCAGCAAGTCATATAATGAAGCGACTTTTAACCCATGCTGGATTAGAGTTTGAATCCCGCTCCAATACTAAACAAAAAGAGCAGCCACTTTCACTTACACTTGAAGAACAGTTAGAAAGGAACTTAATAAAAAAAGAATACTTGGAAATCAAGTATGAAGATGAAGAATGGGTTGTTGCTATTGAATGCAGTGATTGGAATTCATACGACATATGGGTGTTCAATAAAAAGGACTATACGAAGTCCTCCTTTGACAGTGCTGGTTGGGAATTGCCTTGGGAAGAGGATGGAATTAATGGTCGAATTGATTGTATTGTTGAGAAATTAAACGAAGGACAGGATTAACTTCCTGTCTTTTTTGGTGTATAATACGAACATAAGTTCTTGTTAGAAAGGAGAAATACAAAAATGAAACAACAAATAAATAAACTGACTCCCGGTTACAATGTCTTCTGGGAGAGTAGCCGCATGATGTTGCCAGAACATAAGGAAGCCATAAATAGATACAATAAAGAAAGTAATAAGAAGTCTAAGCCGGCTCTGGACGAACAGCGGCTACAGGAATTGCAGGACACCATTAGCACTGCTTTAGAGGAGCGGGAACGGGTCTTCCTGACGATCTACGGGGAATATGCTGATACGGTTGAAGCGGGTTGGATAAGCGCTGTAGACCCGCTTCAAGGTCGTTTAAAGTTGGAGCGGGACATAGACCACTTCGTATGGGTGAAATTCACTGATATTATGGATATCCGCATAAGTTGACCGTAATTGGATAAATGCGCTAACATCTGTCTAAACTATCAATTGGAGGCGATGCTATTATGTTTAGATATAGAACAGACTATCTTTCTTTCTTCTTTTTCTTGCTTGTTCATTACGTTATTACCTTACCTCTTATAACCGGGATATTTTACTTTGGCTTCTGGTACATGGGCTGGATCTCCGCAGCCACTCCTCTATTCATCTTTCTTGTCGTAGCGGTTATGATCGTGCTTGCTATTATGTCCTATCGTGTTGTACGGAACTTCGCACAGGAGCGGGATGTTAAAGATTTAGGTTTTAGATAAATTTTTATAGAGAAATAAAGGGTTTCCCTTAGTAAAATAGAATAATATATATAACACCGAACAAGTGTTTGGTGACAATCCTTTTACGGGCTATGCGGGCTTCAGTAAAGAAACTAAAGACGGATAATAGTAAGAACAGACCACTTCAACCTTCCCCCTTTCTATCGGGTTGATCTGGTCTGTTTTTGTGTTTTTTGCAGGTTGTAATGCAGATCCGTACCGTATCAGAATACAGATTCCTAATTTAGATGATAAAAAAGATGAAAATATAGGGGGATAGTGACTTAACCCATAGGTTCAAGTTGAATATACGGCAAGTTTATTGAGATTCCAATTTCAGATGAAAGAAAGGATGAAAAATGACTTGATAAAAAGTGTGCGTGTGTAAACGCTGCAAATTTTTGTTCGCTGTAGCGAACTTTGTCAAAAGGAGGACGATATTATGACACAAAAGGAGGCATGGGACTTAGTAATTAAAAATACAAGGTTGATTTACTACTTTATAAAGAAACACCCGGATATAAAAAAACATGAGTGGGACGATGTTTATCAGTCTGCAGTCATACGGGCACAAAGATTAATTGAACGACATGGCGATGCCTATAAGAATAAGATTTTAGAACAATCTGTTGCTTATTATGCTGCTAAACTTCGCAAGGTCTCTTATCGTGAGGTTCTGACGAAAGAGGGTGTTATTGCATGAAGAAAGAACAATTGGAGCAAATACAGGATATTAGACTGTATCAGGAACATTTGGTAAAGCAGATACTTGAAAATTATTATGACTGCTACGAAACCGCTCCGTTTTTAAGGGATGTTGAAATTGTCGTGAATAAAGCGGATATTGATATGGCTATTTCACTTTTGGAGCCAAAGGAAAGGTTTGTCATCTGCTATTATTATAAAGCCGGTTACAATATAAACGAAATTGCAAATGAACTAGGTCATACTGAAGGGTATGTTTCCAAAATAAAAAATAAAGCATTTAAAAAAATTGTAGATTACTGCTTGTTTTAAGGAAAGTTTTTAGAAGGTCGTGGGTTATTATATATTGTATTGTCCTCCTAGACATATATAGGGTTGTGCAGGGATAGATTTCATCGTTTTTAATAGAACACCGGTTTTAGTCCGTTTAACTACCTATCCCGCTTCCCTCTTATCATTCAGCATGGTATGATTCTATTATCTTGTAAAATTTTGGGGGATGATAGAATGAAGATTACAGTTGAGTGCGAACGTTGTGGTACGAAAGTTGAACTAACACCTCAAACAGTAGGCCAGCACGCATATGTGCATCGGGAACTGATTGAAAAGGACATGTACGTATTTGAAACGAATATGGGTTTGGAGATTAGCCCTAATCTTTACATGGACTTCGTTGACAAGTTGACACAATCGACTTCTGACGAAGAAACAAAAGAAATATTAGAAGATAACATCGAATACAACATTGACACAGAAGGCAAATTGGAAGAACTTCGGATCGATTGCCGTGGCTGTGGAGATTACATAGTATTAACGGAATTCGGGAATTAAAAAGCGTATCTATTGTTAGATACAGGTGGGGGTAGGGTGTGTTAGCCGCTACTCATTGATTGTTTTATCTATATAGGCTGGAGTGGGCTCATGTTAGGTGCCACTAAAATGATTGTTTTATTTATACAAGTGGAGTGGGACGTATAAGTTGCCACTTAATGAATACTTCCAAGGCGGCCTGCTAATGTGGGTCGTCTTTTTTATTTGCAAGGAGGGGAGGGAAATGAGAAAAACAGAAAGAGGCACAAAATTTCATAACGATTGGAGTGAAGAACATGTTCAAAAGATCAAGATATTAGAAAATGAAAAAGAAAGGGCAATATGCGGTGCTAAGAACCGCCGCGGCGAACCGTGTGCCAAAACACCGTTGGAAAACGGCCGCTGCAAACTGCATGGTGGCAAAAGCACCGGACCGGCTGACCAAAAGAGTAATACAAATGCCATAAAGACCGGCATAACCGCCACCAAGACACAGAGCAACATGTATCAGGAGTTATATGGTTATATACCAGCGGAAGAACATGACCCACTGTTGCGCAGTAACCGTCTTCTAATGGTCCAGAAACACCTTCTAATGAGTTATATGTACAAGATACACCAAGACCCTTCATTGGAGGATTTAGACCGTATAAGCGGGGCTATGCAGACCTTACTGAACAACGATTTGAAGTTAAATACTGCTTATGAAGGTCGATTTCAAAACCTTAATAAGAGTAAGGCTGAATTTGAAAATATGTCTGCTGAAGAGCGATTAAATTATATCAATACTACTTTGCTTACTTTAATGAGTGAGAGTGAAGATAATTTCCTAAATCTTTTCGCAAGGACTTCTAAGAGTTTGAAGGAGGAAGCAGACCTAAAACGAGCAACCAATACGGAAGAAGACGATTATGAGGATTTTGAGGTTGAGTCCTCTATTGAGGGTGTTGATGAGTAATGTCAGTCAATGTCCTTGAAAGATACAAGCCACATCCAAAACAAAAACTCTTCCATAAAAGTAAGGCTCGTTTTAAGAACTTGTGTGCCGGAGTTCGTGCCGGCAAAACATTCTCCGCTGCTCGTGAGACATATCAGAAAATTGAATACGATGTGAAACATAAAAAGAAAAAGTATCTTGTTTATTGGCTGGTTGCTCCAACCCACGTAATCGGTCTGGTTCAGAGAAAAGAGTTCTTCAAAGTCTTAACCGAACCCTATGGACTTGACCCGGACAATATAAAAAAATCTCCACTGGTTAAAAGTTGGAATGCTAACGATAAGGAACTGACACTTGTTTTTAGATGGAAAAGTGGAAATAAGAAATTCAAAAAGAAAGTAAAAATCAATTTCAAAACAGCAAAAGACCCTTCCGCTCTTGTCGGTGAAAGTGTTGACGGTGCTTGGTTGGACGAGGCTTCCCGTATGAAGGAAGAGGCTTGGTCCATGATACAGCAACGGATTTCAGACAGCATTGGTTGGGTTCTGTTGAGTACTACACCGCTCGGCCGGAATTGGTACTACGAACAGGTTTATTTGGTTGGAGAACCAGGCAATGAGAGACATGACCCTGATTTTGAAAACTTTGTGTTCTACACTGCTGATAATACGGCTGTGCCCGGACTTGCAGAAGAAGTGCAAAGACGAAAGAAGACCATGCCGTTCAAATATTGGAAACGAGACTACATGGCTTCATTCGATTCATTCGAGGGTCAAATTTATGACGATTTCAACCGTGATGTTCATTTAGTCCCAAGGCAAGAAATCAACAAAATGATTAAGGGGAGAAAATTCTTAGGCTTTATCATGGGGAAAGACTGGGGATATGTAGATGCTGGAACCTCTGTTGTGATTGGTGTAACAGAGGATTTTTCATTTTATGTAGTTGATTTGCTTTATGAAGAAGAAATGTATGTAGATTCAAGTGATGATAGTGTAAGAACTTGGGTCAAAGAAGACATTAAACTGTTCAACAAATACCAAATTGAAGCCATGTATTGCGATACTGCGAGAGCAGAGTATATCGCTGCTTATCGAAAGTATGGTTTCCCTATAAAGCCGGTTGATAAGACAAGAAAAGATGGCGTGCAGTTAATCTCTACACTCTTTCATGTTAGTGAGGAGACAGGAAAAGCACGGTTATATATTTCGGAGGATTTAACTCCAATGATTAAGGAAGTTGAAGCCTACAAATGGGCAGAAACAAAGGATGGTCGCAAGTTAGAAGAACCGGAAGACGGGAATGACCATACTTTGGATGCTTTAAGATATGCCATTTATAACTTCTGTAAATCAAATAATCTCTTGAGAGATATTGCAATTCCACGTTCAAAGGAGACAAGGGGGTGGTAACACGATGGAATTAAAAATTGAAAATCTAAAATGGGAAACATTTGAAGGTCGAAGAACCGAATACGAAAAGTTAGAGAATGTATTTAACAATATGGTTGATGAATGGATCAAGAATGAACGACTATCTCCAGAAGACCGCAAGCATTATGTTCGCAACAACTTCTTCCGAAAAATTGTTGAGCATATCACTCACATTGTTTGTGCTGAACGGCCTAATGTGGTTGTTGCGAATGAAAGTCTTCAAGAGTATGTAGATAAGGTTCTTTTTGAGTCCAAGTTTTTCGACAACTTAAACGGTGCTGTAAAATTGTCACAAGTATTAAGTCATATCATTATTCGGGTTAAAAAGGTCGATCACCTTAACCATAGTGTTATCGAATTTGTACACCCCAATAAATACGATGTTGAATTTGACGAATGGGATGCAACAGTTCCCAAGAAACAATCTCTTATATTTGAGAGACAGATTGATAATCGGTTTTATCGAAGAAAAGAAGAAGAATGGTTTGACAATGACAAGAAAAAATTCTTTTGGACACAAGTAGACGAAATGAAGGACGGTAATGGAGAATGGGTTAGCCAAAATAAACCCGCTCCACTCATTCATGATTTCGGATTTCTTATACACGTGGTTCGTCTGGACGTTATGCCCGGTAGGTTCTGGGGACGTCCTATTTTTTATGACTTAGAAGACAATCTAAGGGAAATTAATAACCTTGTTTCTCAAATGGTTAATGTATTACGGAAACATGCGAACCCTAAGTTGGTTATGCCTTCCAGTATGTTCGATGCACTTGTAAATAAAAACAAGAAATTATTAAAACAAAACCTAATAGGCGAACAATACATTGAGGTTGGACAACTTGAGATTTATCGCTACGATCCGAACATGGATAATGCTGCAAAACCAGAATATGTGGTTTGGGATGCTAAATTAGACTCTGGCTTTAAGTTGTACAACCTATTGCTCGATAACCTAAGTAAATTAGGTGATGTTCCTGTGGAGGTTCTTAGAACCCAAGAAGGCTACGGAAACCTTTCAGGAACGGCCATGTTGCTTTCTAAGACCCCTTCATACAATCGGGCGAAGGAAATTGCTACTGCATTCAAACAGACCGTAGAAAAGGCATTATATCAGTGTCAGCAGTTGGATAAAATGGATGGTAAGTTGAAGCAGGAGCCTGAGTTTGTAACGGTAACATTCGACCACACATCTTCAATTAGCACCGATGAAATAAAACTCGAAATGGAAAAATATAAAGAAGGCCTTCAGAGTTGGGAAGAAACTGCTCAACGAATTAACAATTGGAATTCAAGACAGTTGGAAATTGAGCGGAAGAGAATTCAAGAAGAAAAAGCAAATAAACAAGTTAGTCAAGAGGGGACTTCTGTATAGAGGTCTCTTTTCTTTTGACGTAACGGTAGCGTCGTTAAATAAGTATCGGTGTCCATACAGACTAACTTCATTGGTGAACCTGCCAATTCAAATAAGAGGGACAGGAGGTAGAGATAATGGACTTTTTAGAATTTTTAAACTCCCTTAAGGAGCAAGGCAAGATTTCTGATGAGGAGTTTAATCAAGCAAAGGAATTAAGCGAAAAGAAGATTAAGGATCGTGTTGATCGTCTGAACAAGAAGTATGAAGACTATGACAACCTAAAAGAGCAAGTAAACGGCAAGCAGACCGAACTTGATGAAATAACAAAAAAATATACAGAGTTAGAGTCTCAACATAGTTCTATTTCAAATGAATTGACCACGTTCAAAGCAAACGCGCGAAATCAGGATATTGACAGCAAAATCAAAGTGAAAATTGTCGAAAGGATGAAGGGCAATGAGTTAGATCCTATTTACTTAGAGAAAATCAATAACTCAATAGACCGTAATCTTGAAGGTGAAGCACTAGATAATGCCATCAATGAGAACGTCAACAGTGTGGCTGATACTTGGTTTAAGCATCACCCTATTTCCATTGGCGGGGGTTCAAACCCTGCAGGGAATGTCAAAACAAACTTTGCTCAAATGAGCGATGAAGAAATTAAAGCCCAAGCAGCGGCTTTATACAGTTAAAAAAAGGAGGAATTCTAAATGGATAAATTTTTAACTTATACAAAAGCATTAGAAGTAACCGAAAAGCCATTAGAGGCTAAGGTTGTTAAGTTGGGGATCGGTATGGACCCATTAGCAAACATTTTCCCATACCTTGATGTCGATAGTGATACATACACTCACCTTGTAAAAATCGGTGTAGGTAAAACTGGAACTCGTAAAATTAACGGTGCATTAAACTCTAGTGAAGGTGCAAGCCATGAGAAAAGACGTGTTGACCTTCGTATCTACCAAGATAGCCGAAACATTGACCGTAAATTGGTTCAATACTACGGAAATCTTTTAGAACAAGGTATGTTCTGGGATCAGTTCGATGACCTCGCTACTTCCTTCCAAATCAATCGTATTAACGATTTGTTCAATGCGTCCATTGCCAATGGTGAAGAATTTAACGGTTTCTTTGCATTAGCACAAGAAGCAGGAATGGTTCAAAACTTTGACAATACTGCTACAAAGATTACTTCTGACAATATTTACGATATTCTGTCTGCTCTTCAGGTAAATACAGACGGAAGCGAAGAAAATGGTGTTTTCTTGATGCGTAGAGATACTCTTTCCGTCGTGCAAAAAGCACTTCGTGAAAGCAGCCAAGAAATGATTATTGCTACTGACGATTTCGGTAAGCAATACAAAACTTTTAACGGCAGCAAGTTGATTGGTGTAACTGGTTCTACTGTGGAACTTCCAGACGGATCTAAGCAGCGCATTGATTACATGCCTACATTTACTTTCAATGGTGAAGTAGGAACTCATAGCATTATCTACATGACTATCGGCCGTAACAATGTTCATGGTTTGAAAGGTTCCAAAGACCCTATTGTTTTACTTCGTAATCTAAACAACATCGATGCAGGTGAACACCCAAAAATTGAATTGGAAGATATGCGTGGTGTTGTCGACAAGAATGGTTCTTCCATTTCTGTATTCGAAGGTCTTAAACTTAAGTAATAGGACAGGGATTTATTTCCCTGTTCTTATTTTTTTTAGAAAGGAGTGTTGCCCATGTATAAGATTTTAACTCCTAACCGTCAGTATAAAGGTACAATTCGCGGTGTGTCTTTCATCAAAGGTGAAGCCGTCATTGAAGACAAACAGAGAGCCACATATTTTGAGGAAACTCTAGGTTTTACCGTTGAAGAGATTAATGAGGAAAAGAAATCTGAAAAGAAGGCTACTCGTTCTCAAAAGCAGGGTGATAAATAATGCTGATTACTTTAGAAGAAGCAAACGGTATATTCCAGTACATGCTTGAAGGGAAAGAGTGGGATAGATTTTCAGATGGAGACAAACAAAGATCATTAGGAACTGCTAAAAGGCAATTTTCTAACTATCCTTTGCAAGATGGTGCAGACCAAGAAGAAAAGGTCAAACAGGCTTTTTGCTTGCAAGCACTATATCTCCTTATCGATGAAGATCGGTTGGATTTAGAAAAGGAAAAAAGGAACGGTCTGATATCACAATCTACGGATATAGATAAAATCTCTACTTCTTACACAAGAACCTCCCGAATACTGCTTTACCCTGAAGTGTATGAAATGATTTATGAACACCTTGAACTTTGGGTTTAATGGGGGGTGTAGGTATGAATTCTCGAATTAGAAATAATGTAAATAAACAAATTGATAAGTTTGGAAATGACACTATTCTTATCAGCCAAAACAAAACAAAATGCGATGGCGCATGGAATATGGATGCATTTGATAAACTTCAAGACTCCATTTATCACAAGAACAATCCCGCTGCTCCTGTCTGTTCAATGGGACATATTATTGCAGAGGCTACAGCAACGGAAAAAGCCATTATGGACTTCGTTACTGTTGTTTCGGATAAAATCCTGTATACTTTCGGGAATGTAGAGGTTGGAGATATTATCGCTACCTTCAAGGAGCAGTTAAACATTCGTGAATACGAAATTGTTCAGTTCCAAGGTAAGAGTTATAAAATAGAAGCAGTAAAAGAGGATATCTATGGGAATGTTCGCCTTCGTTGGATCGTTCACCTGAAACGGGGTGATGCTCATGGCAAGTAAATTTACCATCACTCATAGACCAGAAATTTTCAAGACAATGAGGAAAAATGCTCCCCATGCAAAAGAGCAGTTCCTAAAGAGATTAGCAAAGGAAGCAGAACAGGAACTATTTAAGAGAACACCAAAGGACACCGGCCGCTCGGCCAGAGCCATTATCCACATCATTGAGGATAGCGGCTTTTTTGTTGGTTGGACAGATGAAGAGTTTATTACCCATTTAGCGACTTTAAATTACGGCTCAACTAATAACCCGAATGGTTGGATTATAAGTGCAAAGAATGCTCAAACACTTATCTTCCCTGAAAAAGAGGGATACGGACCTTACAACCTGCCTCAAATTGATATAGGCGGGAAGAAGTTCTACATAGCCAAGAAGGTTCATCATCCGTATCAGAAGGGCTTGAAGTTCATAGAAGGTACGCTTGAGGAGATCCGAAGCCTAATCCATCGTTTAGCGAAGCAAAGTTATTTTCAATCCTTAAAGGGAGGTGGTCGCAAATGATTGATAAAACAAGAATGGTAAATCAATCTCTGTCTCTGCTCCATTCGTTCCTAGACGGTCATTTTGCCTCCCTAGAAGGCTTTGAGACCGTGAAGGTAAAGAAGTCTTATATAGGTTTTGAAGACCTTCCACTAGGCGACAGGGTGGTTATCTGCTTAAGTTCTAACACTGATCCTGTTAAGGAAGAAAGCAGGAAGATGGAGACAAAGGATATTCAAACAGTTGAATACGAACTTCGTATTGACTTGGATGTATTCGCTCATGTTGAAAATGATTTGTTTTTAGAAGATGTTTTCAATCAACTTGTAAATGCATTAACTGTTCAAAATCGTGTTTTATTTCGTCAGGGGTTTCGAGTTCATGCTATCAGACATAGAAACAAATCAAAACCCGATGCTAACAAAAACGTGAATATCACGGCTGTTTTATTTGCCTATATTTAGGCTTGAAAGGAGGAAAAATAATGATTAATAATCAATCAATCTATTTAAATGGTAAACCCATTACACATATGGTCCCAGACTTTGGAATGACACCAAATTCAAGCGAAGATGTTCGTAAGAAAATGGGATCTCTTGTTCCTAAAAATGCGCGTGCTATTAACGAGTCCGTGAATGGGGACATTGTTATTGATGAAACGGATATTAAGGAATTTGACATAATCAGAGGAAAACTAACCTCTGACGGAAAACGTGTTAAGTATGCACAGGAATCTGATATTAAGGTTGTCAACACGGATGAGGAAGGAGCAATAGTCTATACAGAAGTAGTTCCTGCCGCTGTCCTCAAGGATACTGGTGTTCCCAAGAAGGAAAATGCGGCACAATATCAACAATACGAATTCAATTTCGTCGGTTGGGGTTATGAGCGCATTTATGGTAAATATGTTCACACTGAAGAAGTTGCAACAATCACAGGTGGCAAAATTACTCTAAAATATCAACTTACTGATAAATCGGATGTAATGCTTCTTCGTATTGGAGAGAATATCCTATCCGAAGACTTATTCTCTGTTACCGCAGGATCAACTGGTGGAACTTCCGAAATTCAAATTTCATCTTTGTTTTCTACGACAGGCAAGAAGGCAAAAGTCGTTTATATTACAAAATTAACAGCAGTGCCAGTAGAGTAACATTTTACGGAGAGCAGTCTTACTGTTCTCCGTTTTTCTTTTAAAAGGAGGTATGTCATTATGACTGAAAATATTGAGGTTCAAAATATTGTTGAAGAAAAAGAGGCTAAATCCAAGTTCGAGAGAATTTTTGTTGAGGGTGGTAGCCAATTCAAATATAAAGATAATTGGTATCTAATCAAATTGCCTAATCGTCAGATTGAAAGTGAAGTAAATAGATATAGAAATGCCCGTGTTCGTTACTGGATGGATCAAGGGCAACCGTCTTATAGCGAAATTGAGTTGTATATCGAAAAAAATAGAGCGAAGTTCCCTTTTCAATATTTTATTCAAACAAAAAAAATAGAAAAGGACGAGAACGGGAAGGAACAGACTTTGTATGTTTCAGATAAGGTTTCACTTGAAGAAAATGCAGTTATCGAAAAAATGATTAAGCAGAAAGCAAAGGAAAAAGATATTCTTAAAACTTTGAAATACAATCCAGAAAAACAAGAACTACTTGCATTTCCTAGTAAGTCCGAACAACTACAGTATCAAGATACTGCAGAGGTATTAGCAGGGATTGATGAAAATGCTCTTTTACTTTCCAAAATCGTGCTACTTGCTGACACAGAAGAGCCAGTTTGGGCAACCGCAGATGAAGCACAAGACGATAATAAACTGCTTGAAGTTGCTCTTGAAGAATACAATGAATTGCAAAAAGAAACGGATAAAAAAAAGTCAGAGAACTAATAGATAAACTTCCGTTTTTGAAGAACTATCAACGAATGGCAGAGGATGAGCATAGCAATGTCTTTCGTCACCGTTACGGAATTCAGGTTCTTAATGACTTACAAGAAGTCTTTTTAATGCATTTAAAAAATGCAATCTATGAAGACGACATGGAGTATCAAAAGGAGCAGGAAGAAAAAGAAAATAAAAATCAACACCAAATAAGGTATTCCTTTAAGTAAGAAAGGAGGTGCATTTCATGGCTAATACTCAGGAGCGATTAGGGATGAGGGCTGAATTGGACGATAAACCGTTCCTGCAAGCCCTTGCCCGAATTGAAAAGCAGTTAAATAAACTTAATCAAATGACTAACAAGATGGGAACGGGTTTAGATAAGTCCCTTCAAAAACCATTGAATTCTATGAAGAAAATGGAAGCAGCGATTTCAAAACTGGAAAAAAGCATTTCAAAGGTGGCAACTGGTAATCAGAAGTTGGGGAACTCCATAAATACGATGAATACACACATGAATAGGAATGTAAGCATTGCACAGAGACAAACATCGAACTACACCCGCCAAGCACAGGCTATATCCCGCTTAAATACACAATTGACCACATATACCCGTAATTCACAAACAGCGGCTAGAACGGCACAGCAAACCGCCCAGGCAACGGCTTCTGCTACGTCTTCCATAAATAGTGGTTCTACAAATAATGGTTTATATGTTGCAGGTAGTGCTTTGGATAGTTTAGGCAATCAGATGATTGCTGGTGGTGCAACTGCTGTTTACGGATCAAAAGGGCTTGCCGACAAGTATGAGTCATTTGCAAAGAACCAATTGAGGATCTATGTGTTGGAAGACGGTATGGGTGAGAAAGAATACCGTGAAATGCAGAATAAATCTTTGAAGACAGCCAAGAAATATGGTGTAGATCCTGATTCGTTTTCAAGAGGCATGTACGATGCTATCTCCGTCATGGACTCTTACAAAAATTTTGAACCCAACATGGAACTTTTGGCTAAGAGTAGTATGGGGTTCTTAGTTGACCCTACGGTTTCTTCTAGTGTCATGTCGACAGGCTTCATAAATTTTAACTTAGATAATGATGAAAAAATGAGAAACTTCTACGATTCTATGTATGCAATGGTTAAGACCTCCAAGGCAGAAATGTCTGAACTTGCACCTTATGTTTCGGAAATCGCGCCTTGGTTTGCAAACGGTGATCCAAACAAGGAACGTGCATACGAAGAAATGTTCACCCTTTACGGAGCAGTATCTAAAACCCATCGTCCAGCACAGTCGGCCACAATGACCCAAAGATTTATGCAGGACTTTCAGAATTTAACCAAAAACTTAGAATTAAACAAAGCGATTCAATGGCTAAATGAAGAAAGTAACTGGCAAGGTGAAAAGTTTGATTACCTTGATACTGGATATATGAGAAAACATGGCTCAATTCAAACAGCACTACAGGCTGAAAAAGTTTATAAAGCACTTAAAAGCATGGAAGGCGATCCAGAGGTTGCAGAACATGTTCAAGCAGGTTCGTTTTTTGGACAATCAAATACAAAAAAATTCTTGGAGACTCTAGGAAATAACAACTTTCGTGCCTTAAATGAAAGTATAAATAATATGGCAAATAAAAATGGAATGTTAGACGAAGCATACAATAAAATCAAGGAAACGGACGAAGGTAAATATATGGCTGCTAAAGAACGACTAGATGCTGAACTTATCGAGTTAGGACGTGAGATTACACCTGTGATGGCTGATCTTGTTGAGGCTCTAAATGGAGTTCTTGGAGCAGTAAATTCATTACCAGACTGGGTAAAGAAACTCATCACTACTATTGTAGTTTGGGGCGGTGCAATGTCCATTATTGGTGGCGGTCTTGCCAAAGCAGTTGGAATTCCGATGAAAACGATTGGTGGTGTTGGTCGTCTATTTGGCAAAGGTGGGACAGCCGCAGCCAGAGGCGCTGCTACAGCGACAGCAGCAGGTTCTACTGCAGCAACGGCCGCAGCAAGTTCATCCGGACTTTGGGGAACTCTTGCAGCGACAGGATTAGGTTCTTGGTTCGGAAACATGAGAAACAGAGTTGCCGGTCATGAAAGCACTCGTTTGAGTTCGGATTTTAACCGTCTTAGCAATCGTGTAGGAAGCACAACAACTCGAATGGGAAGACTTTCCCAAAACCTTGGAGCGGTTGTTGGGAGATTTCCTGTGCTTGATGGTGCATTAGGGAGACTAACTCAAAACTTTAAAAATTTAAGTCTTACTTCCAAGTTAGTCGGAGGAGCAACAGCCGTAGGGACTGGTGTGGGAGCATATGCTACTACAAGCGCAGTAATGAATGCTAACGATGGCTATATACTAAACAAGGTAAATGATTACTTCATGAAAGTAAGCGACAGTAAGTGGGGTTTTCAACACCTGCTTCCTTGGAATGGAGCAATCAAAGGATTAGACACGACTTTTGAACTCATGGGTTTAGGTGGATTCGGTATGAACTGGGGTCGTTCGGATATTGGAGCAGAACTCAATGAAAAAAAACTAGATGAGATAAAGAAGAAAGGTTATGAGGTGGACGAAGTAACCGGACAACTTATCAAAATTGAAGATAACGATCCGTGGACTGAATCTCCAAACGATAATACACAAAGTCCTTATTACGGAAAAGACCTGTTAGATAGAGATAAAAAGAAAAAGGATTCGGGGTTTGAATGGCACTACAACACTCCTGATCGTGTGAATTTCGTTGAAATGCCCACTTTGAGAAAAATGATGGACATTACAGGTGGTCAGTCTGCAAAATCAGCGGCTACTTCTTCTGTGGAACGAAGTAAGCAAACGATCACCAACAATCTTGGTGGAATTACTTTTAACATTCCCCAAACGGACAATTTAAATGAAGTAAGAAAAATGATTGAAACAGCAATGACCAAGGTACTTACGGATTTAAGCAAAAACACTGGACGAGGAGGTTCTACTCTAAATTCCAGTTCAAGAGTTTAATTGGGGCAGGATTTCCTGCTCCTTTTGTTTTTTTTTAAGAAAGGAGTTGAATGAGCATGTTCTTTAATTTCAAGTACCCCGGAGGTGAATATAGAACAGATGAAGTAGAAGAATACTCACCTACTTACCCAATAAATTCTCAAACACGATTTACCGCAGGGAATAAAACGGACACCGTATTTACAACGACAGAAAATCAAGAAGAATTAAAATATGTGATCGATGTGTATGAACCGGAACTGGTTGCAGGTCTAATAAGAGCAGCACAGAAAGGCGATGATATCCAAGTTTTCAAAAATAGCAGTTTACTTGGAACTTATAGGGTATCGGCTCCAATAGAAATGCCTCACATTCAGGACTCATATGAAAACCATCACCGTCTTACCATTCAACTTCAAAAGGTGGTGGTGTAATGCAAAATTTTAACCCGCAATTAAAAGCAAAACTGGAAGGGAATAAGCATAGTTTTACTGCAAAAGTCGAAATGTACGATATGACAGGTGGGATTGAGAGAACACTTGAGCCTGAGATAAGAGTTCCAGTCATTTCAGGGGAGTTTAAGAGGATTTTCTACGATCCGATCCAAAACATATCTTTTAATCAGTTATGTCCTGTATGGATCAACAACAAAATCATCAATTTTCAGACATTAAGTGATGTGACATCACCCTTTGATACACATATAGTTTATAGCGATTACTCACCCGGTTCTGGGTTAGCATACATGATAAGTGCAGATGAGGGTGGTTCGTGGAGTGCTCCGTTAAAATTGCCGAATTTAGTAGTCCCACCATCTTCTTATAAGGGAAATACACCTCACAAATATTGCCCTGTGTACTTTGGTGGAAAGATATACTTCTTCTACTCATGGGGAGGAAAAACAAATCTAAATGATTTCGGATATGGAGACCCAAACTCAGGAAGTATTCCAAGCGAAGGAGCGAGGATAGCAGAAATTCGTTGTAAAGTTTTGTCTTACGATGAAATCAACGGTGTTCTCACACAAGAAGCAGATATCAGACTTATGCAAGGAGAATATGTATTTCATGCTTTTGTATTAAATAATGCTTTATATGTTGCATACCAACGAGATATGAATGTAATTGTACAGCAGTTTAATACGACAACCAACACATTAACAGAGATTGCTACTGTTCTAAAAGACCATCCCGGCCTATGCAATATAACTACAGTAAACAAGGCTAATAAAGTATTTCTTGCCGCGTCGATAAATGAAACAAAAAATGATAGCAAGGGAAGAACATATTTCTATGCTGCAACGAATGCTACCACATGGACTTTTCAGGGAAGCACGAATTTCCATGTAAGTCACCTTCAATACAATCCGACAGGAGACAAGTTCTATGCTCTTATCAAGTTCAGGAGTACCCCCGGCTATGTCATTATTACGAGCATAACGGAATGCAAATATTGGAGTGGGTACGAAGTATTTGGACTAGAAGGTAAAGAAACGATGATACGGGTGAACGATCACAGGATGGTAGTTGAGAACGGCAAGGTGATGGTTTATTACATTTCATCTTCGCTAAATTATTTCTGCTACAAGAGAGATACAAAAGTTACTTATCAGGACAACCGAAATACAGTAAAGATTGCGGATATCCCGGAAGAACGGATTCGCTATGTGGAATGGGACTATCTTGTAGGGGATGGGGTTAGCAGAGTCTCAAGGATTGAATTATCCAACACAGGAGAATATTTCAGTAAGAATGGAATAGATTCAACTACCCAAGTCCCGTACAGCGCGATTTTTTCTTTTCCAAGCAAATACAACCTAGTGAACAAGATGATTGTTCTGAAAATCGGTGACAATCAAATTACTGATCCTGCTTATAGGTACGAGACCGTCTTTACAGGTGTTTTAGTAAATCATTCGTTCTCAGGGAACAGCCTTCACTTAGATTGTGAGGACATGCTTTATCTTGCAAGACAAGCGAACGTGGACGAAAAGAAGTGGGAAGGATTTAGTGCTACTTACCTTGTAGGTCAACTACTGGACATGGCGGGGGTTCCAATGTATGAGATTTCTCCGTTCGCTATCGAGGTCGATAACTTGGAATTGGACAGACGAAGCACCGTACTGGATAACATTCTAGAAATATTGAATGTAAGTGGAGCAAAGATGTACTGCGACCGCTTTGGAGTTGTCAGAACGGTAGATATTGTGCCAACAACTAAACCTGTTATGACCTTGACGGATAATGATTTCTTTGGAGATATTACCCGTTTTGGACCAAGTACCGAACAAACTAAAAATCGTGTAAATATCCTCACAGACAGTCAAATTGAAGATGAAGACGACGAAATTAAGTTTATCACTGTAGAAGATAAAGCGGCTCAACAACAGATGCGTCGAATTGCGACAATGGAGATCGACATTACCCCAATGATCCAAAGTGGAAATATAACAGAAGCAAAGGCGAGACAAATAGGGCAGTATTATCTATCAAAAGTATGCAGAACAACTACAACGGTGTCAGGGAGCATTAAAGGCTATTATTGGCTTGACGTGTTCGATGTGGTGGGACTAAGTATTACCAGACCCTACACAAACGGATACTTCTTTATGCAGGACATGAAAGCATGGATAGGCTTCCACAGTGATAACTTAGGGTACGATTTTTCCATTAACATGATGGACACGTAAAGGAGGTGCTTCTTTTGGATGATTTAATTAAAAAAATAACCGAGCAACAAAAGGAAGTTGTTCGGGCTATGGTTAAGAAGGAACGACGAGGCCGCAGTTCTGCTGTCTCGGTGGGTTCTGGACAAAGCCAGGCTTACACAGAATTTCAGATGAAAAAAAATCAATCTAATGTAGACAAAATCCCTACATTGGAGACTTCGATTAGTAGCATGACAACGGATATCAACAACATGAAAACGAGTATAAATGCACTTCAGCAAAATGTTGGAGCGAATGTTATTGCAGAAATAACGAGAATTAATAATAACTTACTAGATATAAGTATTAATTTAATGAAGAACACAATGGATGACAGAATACGGAAAGAGAAAGAAGATGTAACGAAACCACTATCCCAGATGAATAACTTTGTTGTAGACTCTTTGGACTCTGCTCCGAATATAGACACAGAGTTAAGTATGAATTGTTTTTGGGATGGAAGATCAAAAACGATAAAGAGTACTACAGCAGTAAATAAGAGACCTATTTTTACGACAGATAAAAAAAGTTCTATATTGTCCGAAGGAGGGGCAATTTTTTATGTGCCTAGAAAAACCTTTTGGAATGAGTGGTATGCTGCTGTTTACTTACTAACAAGAGATTTTCGACTTATTCATTTTGGTGAGTTTAGTCACGGAGCGGCAGAACCTAATGAAATAGAGATAATTAACAAAGAACTACTTTCAGATGCCTATGGGGAAATCACAGGAGCATTTGCACCTGCACTAAACAAATATTTCTTTACAACTACATTATTTGCTGAGTTCAAATTGTTTGCACTAGACTTAAATACATACCATCTAGAGGAAATTTCTGCTGTAGGAGACTTGCCAATGATGGCGATAGACGGAAATATTATGTGGTGGGACGCTACCTTTAATGTTCTAGCATTCAATGGTGGTTACAACAATGATGGAGACTTCTTCATTTACAATCCTTCAAACAACAGCATGACGAGATCGTATTGGGGAATGTGGCAATTGGATGAAAGTAGCACTCAGAAAGCATATAACCCTCAAACAAATAAGTTTATACACTTCATCCCGGATCAACGGCAACTATACCAGTATTTTGTATCTAACGGAACAGATATTATTATGAGTGATGACTTTATTCAGGGTGTAGTTCCTCAAATATACAATGCAAAGTGTTTTGTAAAAGACAACGAACTTATTATCATGTATCCAGGGGGATATAACGAAAACGTTTATAAAATAAACATAGATAGCAAAAGTTTCATGTCAAACACAGATTTTAGATTTGAAGGGAGAAAAGTTGCTGACTATTCTTCGTGGCTTGGTTATGTGGAAATAATTAAAGATGAAAACAACAATATGTTAGAAAATCCGATCCGCAGTATTCTTGTGATAAACATGGTAGATGAAGCAAAGTTTGAGGTAGACAACAGTATAAGCGCTTGGCGCTATAAATACAAAGGTAATGGAGAATATAATCCCAGTGATCCTGAAAATCAAGCAGCATGGACTTTCATTACAGAACCTCTACTAACTACAAAAGTACTTAATTGGGGATACAACATGTTAGCCTCTTATCAAAACAAGTACGGGCAATTAGTAGGTATTTACTATAGCAGAGATAACGGGACAACTTGGAGTTCTGCTGGACAGGTTGAGCAGTTAGTGAGTATTTCCAACCAACCAAACGGGCAGAATTTAAGGTTAAAAATAGTGGCTAAACATGATTATGAGATTATTTGGTACGGTTTCGGTGGCATGGAATAGCGAGGTGATATCACATGGCATTTGTTCAAGTTGAAACTCTAAAAAATAAGCAAGAAAAAGAAGCACAATTTCAGGAACTAAGTCAAAAAATAGATTTAGTCCTTGAAGTGAACGAACTGTTGCGGGAAGAAATTAAGCAGTTAAAAGATGAACTGCAAAAAGGGGAAGGTGTGTCTTAACCCCAATTTCTGAAGGAATTTCGGACAAATCCTATATATTAATTATAGGAAATGTCCACTTTTCCTTCAGATATTCATATTTAGGGAGTAGTCATAATGACTGCTCTCTTTTTGTCGTGGAAGGAGGGATAATATATGAATGTCATTTTTTCGTATGTCGTTTCGTTTTTTAAGAGTATATTTTCGGCATTATCAAGTCCACTCACATACTTTATAGGTCTTTTAACAACATCATTCAATGTAGCATTAGATGAGGGTATTATTTCAGATTTATCATTCATGTTTTCTTTATTGATAATTGCTACTCTCGGTGATTGGGCATCTGGTGCAATAAAGGCTTCTTATAAGAAGGAATACAGAAGCGATAAAAACAGAAGAACGCATCCGAAGATGCTAATAATGTTTTTAGTTTTCTTCATTTTCGCTATCTCTATGGTTCTGTCATACAACTTTAATTCAGGGTACTTTCTGTTTTTTAAGGTTGTTACTTGGACATATGTATCCTGTGCTATTAGTAACGAATTATATAGTATGGTGGAGAACGGTGAAGAACTTGGTCTTCCCGGAGCAAAGAGATTAAAAGAAATGATCGATAGTTTACCTTCAGCAATTATGAAGGCGATGAAGGGAGGAAAATAACTATGAGTTATTTAATTGCATTAGATGATGGACATGAATACAATACCCCAGGAAAGAGAACTCCAAAATTTGAGAATGGTTCTTTTATGCATGAATGGGAGTTCAACAACAGGGTGAAAGAAATCTTAAAAGAAGAACTGATCCGTTGTGGATTCAGAATTATAGATTGCAACCCGGATAAGAAGGAAACTTCACTTGCTGAACGGGTAAAGATTGCTAATAATGCAGGAGCAGATTTTTACTTAAGTATTCATGCAAATGCTTTAAACGGAACATGGGGAACACATGGAGGTATAGAAACATATGCAATTCTCAAAGGTGGGGAAGGAGAAAGGATTGGCCGCATTATTCATAAGTACCTTCTTCAAGGAACTAAACTCCGTGATCGTGGAGTAAAAGATGGAGGTTGGTTATATGTAGTCAAGAACACCAAGATGCCAGCGGTACTAGTTGAATGTGCATTTATGGACAATAAGTACGAAGCAGAATTACTCCGCTCTGAAGCATACAGACAGGAATGTGCCGTTGAGTTAGCAAAAGCATTATGTGAAGGCTTCAAGATTACATATAAAGCGAAGCAAACTGAGACAGTCCCCTCAAAATCAGAGGTTTATGCTTACGGAGTATACAAGAACAATGTATATGTAAAAGGTTTTAATGACTATTATCAGGCTGTTGCCCACTGCAAGGAAATCAACGGTTCATTTATTAAAGACTACAATTCAGGAAAAACCGTATATGGTAAAGCACCTGTTCCTGTTCATAAAGTAGATGTGAGCAAGTATCCAGTGTTAAAGAAAAATTCAACCGGTGAATATGTGAAGACCCTCCAGACTAAATTGGGGGGTCTTTCTATTGACGGAAGTTTCGGTCCTTTGACGGATACCGCTGTTCGTGCATTCCAAAAGAAGAACGGCTTGGTTGTTGATGGTGTTGTCGGTCCCAAAACATGGGACAAACTTATCAACGGCTAATACTTAATATTATTAAATAAATCTATTCATAACCATTGTTAACAGAATGATAAGTTCTTCACATTTGATTTTATAAGTAGTTCAAAATCATTTTGTAGGTACTTCAATACTTTTAATAACGGTTATTATCCATTCTCAATAGAAAGGGGCTGATAATAATGGATATTAATATTTATGTTGTAGTAGGTTGTGTTGTGGCTGTTCTTTTGGCATTCGGATGGGTGTATTTCAGTAAAAAGTATGCTCCAACAATCCAAAATCAGATGAATACCATCAAAGATGCTGTAAAACAGAAGGTTGGAATCGGAATTTACGGTGAAATTGAGCAAGCCGTAGTAGCCGGTATACACCAAGCAGAGGAAAAATTCATGGGTTTTGTCCATGATAAGTACGGAATTAACCGTCATTCCTTCGCAAAAGACGTAATCCGCACGGTTATTAAGGAATTCAACCTGCAGGATAAGATTACAGATGACCAAATTGACTTATTAATTCAGTTTTATGTGAAGGCATTAGGGTTTGCTAAAGGTGAAAACAAGGATAAGTAAGCATTTCCCCTCCAAAACAGGAGGGGATTTTTTTTCGTTTTATAACACTTAAATTATAAAAATAAAAAATGCTACAGTAGAACATACTTACAAAAGAAAAATCTTTTAATAGAAAATCCGCTCCCTAAAATAGATATCCATTTGTCTTTTATTTTAAACAAGGATATCTGCCTGTTTTTAAGCCTAAATCGACCCGTATCAAGATGGGAGAAAATAATTGGATAAATAAAAAAGGGTTTGGTCCTGCATTGTGGAAGTGTAGGGTAGGAAACGGATTTACTGCAGACAAAAGAGGCTTACCAAAGACATTAAGGGATTCACTACCCTTTGTTTTTGGTAGGTCTCTTTTTGTTTTGACAGTTAGTTTCACTACTCAGTTCAGGAGGGATTGCATGAAAGAAAATCCATTTGGGAAAGTAGCATTTTTGTACTTTGTGGTGGTAATGATTTTGGCAGTTGTAGTAATGAACATTAAGTAAGCAATTTTTGAGGACTGGCCAGTCTCCAAAATCGGAAAAAGAATTTACAAGGAGGTTTTACTATGACAGCAAAAAGGTTCGCTAGTATTTGCATGTTCTTTGTCAAAGCATTTACTGCAGGGTTAATTGTTTTGGCAATATGGATCGTAGCAAATACAAACTAAGACAAAGGCCGGAGATTCCCGGCCTAACTTTCTATTTGGAGGGATTGCATGGGGTATATTGCAGTTGTTCTGCTTGTTGTGCTTATTGTCTCCGCTACGTTACCATCGTATGTGAAGCATGAACAGAGACATATTGCTAAATGGGATAAGATAAAAACCAATTGGAAGCATGAACCCTTAGAGAGCAAACTTTGGCTTGTTGGACAGTATATAATAACAATTTTATTTATGTGCGGTGTGTTACTGATTATTGGAATGTTAATCAAAGAACTTTTTGTGAGGTGGTTCTAATGAATTGGGAACAAGCAACACAGGTACTCACTCGGAACTTTCACCAGAACGAAATAAAGCAGAGAAAAGGCCGCAAGAACATGATATTTGACTATGTACCAGCGGATAGGGTCGTTCTTCGCTTGAACGAATTGGGAATCAATAATTGGAGTTTCATTATTAAAAATGAAAAGGAAATAGGGAATGAAGTTGTTGTGTTAGGAAGTCTAAATATCATGGGAGTTGTCAGGGAAGCATACGGGAGTGCTTTGAGGGACGAAAACAAAGATGTAGGTTCTTGCCTAAAGTCCTCTGCTGCACTCAGTTTAGTTAAGGCAGCCTCAATGTTTAACTGCCCATGCATCTTCCATGTTAAACCTCAACAAGAACAGCCGCGGCAAGAGGAGAGAGAACCAAATCCTCAACTTCCACTTCCTGCGAAGCATTGCTGTGCGGAGTGTGCAACTGAACTTACAGATAAAATTTACAATTGGAGTATGAAAAACCTCGGAGCAGCATTATGCCTCCGTCACCAACGAAACAGAGGTGCTATTTGATAAAGGAAGCGGACTAAACCGCTTCTTTTTTTTGTTACATTTGGGGTATGGACCTACGAAGTTTAACATGGTATAATAACTCCACAAGTGGTAAGATAGAAGGCTATATAGGAAGTGGAGTGAGAAATTTGGCGTATAATGTAATCTCCTTATTTAGCGGAGCAATGGGTTTGGATTTAGGACTTGAAGCGGCCGGTCTAAAAATAAAAGTAGCACAGGACGTTGATCCTGCTTGTTTTGAAACAGCAAAAGCAAACAAGAAGAATTTTATTTTGGGTGATATTAAGAAGTTAATTGAGGAAGATCCAGAGTGTAACTTTCTTTTAGAAAAAGCAAAATTAAAAAAGAAGGATGTTTTCGCAGTCGTTGGTGGACCACCGTGTCAAGCCTTCAGTACTGCCGGTAAGAGGGAATCCATTGATGACCCGCGTGGCAGTTTGTTTATGGAGTTTGCCCATGTTATTCGGACTATAAAACCTCGTTTCTTCGTAATGGAAAATGTGAAGGGATTAGTGTCCGTATCCATTAAGAAGCCTGAAAAAGGGAAGAACCCAAAAGACTATACTCCTGAAGAAATGCCCGGATCGGCATTCGCGATAATTAAAAAGACATTTGAAGACATAGGTTATAAATTAGTTTTTGATGTACTGGATGCGGCTCATTTCGGTGTTCCACAGTTCAGGGAAAGACTTATCATTGTGGGTTCGCGGGACGGGGAAGATATCTTCCTTCCTTACCCAACCCATTTCCAAAAACACCAAGATCCAAAATACAGATGGCAAACACTAGGTGGAGCCATTAAAAAATTAGAAAATACTCCGGGTCTTTGCGGTTCTTTCTCTCCGGACAGGATCGAATTTTTAAAGCAAGTTCCAATGGGCGGTAATTGGAGAGACTTGCCAAAGGAACTCCAAAAGGCTGCAATGGGTGGAGCGTTCGAAAGTGGTGGAGGCAAGACAGGATTTTATAGAAGATTGGATTACAACCAACCTTCACCTACGCTGGTTACAAGTCCGGTTCAAAAAGCAACCCTTCTTTGCCATCCAACACAAGACAGACCTTTGAGTGTTCGTGAATATGCGCGGATACAACAGTTCCCGGACAAGTGGAAGATAGAAGGTGCGGTTGATGACCTGTACAGGCAAATCGGGAATGCAGTTCCGCTGGGCTTAGGAAAAGCAATTGGACAAGCATTAATAGCGGTAGCAAAGGAAGATGCACAAATTAAGACTAAACGGACACGCGGTACATCGGTGCATAAGGCAATGCAAGAAGTCGCCGCTACAGCCAAGGAAGTAGCCGTGACGAAGGAATTTATTGAAGTGTAAGTCGTGAAGATCCTACCTGTTTTGGGTAGGATCTTATTTTTAGGACCTAATTTGTTATATGATTTCCAATTTAGGTCCTAGACAACGGATTCCATTTCGAATATACTGGGTTCAGATGTTAATGACTGGAGGTCATAATAAATGAACCAAGCAACGCGGCAACTAGTTAAAGATCACATTCAATTCGCAATGGAACGCAAGATCCGCAGCATGACGTTGGAAAACCCGTTCGATGAAGATGCAGTGCTACGGAACAACCCGTTTGGAGCCAGGATCGTCCCGAACGAGGTTTGGTTGGGCAGCAAATTCGAGCGTTCCTTCGTCACGACCTTAGGGCAGGGGATTTTCGAACAGTTAGGTAAGATAATTGCTGTCGGCAGCGGTGCTCATGCTGAAAATCAGCATACAAGCGTGCTCACTCTTAACACGTTTCAGACGCAGACAATCGAACAAATGGTTGAGCGGCAAGGTGCAGTAAGAGCGGACTCCGTGCCTGACATTCACCGCGAAATCAACCAACTGATGAGTTTGTCTATTGATTCAACGGTGAGAGTATCCGTCATCAGCGACCTGTATGTACGTCGCCCAGACGGGCATGAAGAGTTCTACAGTTTCAAGACGGTTAAGCCGAATAAAGATCAGTCGGCCATCGCAAAGAAGAGCCTGCTATACCTGAAGGTTGCGAACCCGGATTGCGATGCGTACTTCGCACTTCCGCATAACCCGGCAGGGGAAGGCAATTCGTACAACACCCAATCGCACAAAATCCCGTATAAGTATTTCGACATGGACGATACCGACTTCGTTCTCATTGGTTCCGACCTCTGGAATCGCATCGGTGAGGACAACAACACATTTGACGAACTTCTTGATATCTTCGAAGAAGTCGGTGAAGTGACGCGGGCACGTATTCGTTCTGAATATTTCGGCTTATAATAGAAGAAAGCGGGTGCTTATGCCCGCTTTTCTTTTTACCTTTTTAATGGAAGTATTAATTTTAAGGATATGAAGTCCGCTGTGTTGTCCATCAAATCAATTATCATACCCGTTTGTCGTATATACATGTGTGAATTCGCAAGGGTTCATCGATGCGACAAGCATGAAACGGGACGGAAAGCCGTATACCGCACGCGCTCGCCCGATCGTGACATGCCGGTCCTCCAGGGGCTGCCTCAATACTTCGAGCACGGTGCGCGTAAATTCGGGAAGCTCGTCGAGAAAAAGTACGCCGCAGTGGGCAAGGCTGGCTTCGCCGGGCTTCGGAATCGATCCTCCGCCGATCAAGCCGCCTGCGGAAACCGTATGGTGAGGCGAGCGAAACGGCCGTTTCCGGATAAAGCTGCCGCGGTCGGAAAGCTTTCCGGCGACGCTGTATATTTTGGTCACCTCCAGCGCTTCGGTATCGCTCATATCCGGCATAATCGTCGGCAGGCGGCGCGCCAGCATCGTTTTGCCCGTACCCGGCGGTCCGATCATGATCATATTGTGCATGCCTGCAGCCGCTATCATCAAAGCGCGTTTGACGTGGAGCTGGCCGCTTACGTCGGCGTAATCGACCGCATTGTCTTCCTCAGCGGCATGGACGGTCCTATCTTCCGCATGAATCGGCTTAACGACAGGCGTATCCCGGACGGTGCCGATCGTATCCGACTTCGGTTGCGCCTGCGCCAGGTCGCTGAGATGAGAGACGGCGATTACGGTTATGCCGTTAATCAGCTCGGCTTCTTTGACGTTCTCCGCTGCGACGATCACCTTCTCGAACCCTTTAAGCTTAGCTCCGTGAACCATCGACAAAATGCCCGGAACCGGCCGCAGCTTGCCTTCAAGCGAAAGCTCGCCGACCAGCAGCGTAAAGGGAGTCACAATGTCGGACAATTGACCGCTAGCGGCCAGTATGCCCGCTGCGATCGCCAGATCGAAAGACGCGCCTTCCTTCCTGACGTCTGCGGGCGCCAGATTGACGGTAACCCGGGCGAGCGGAAAGGTCAGCCCGCAATTTTTGATAGCGGCCCTGACACGCTCCATCGATTCCCGCACTGCGCTGTCCGGCAAGCCGACAATGGCGGTTTGAGGCAATCCGTTGCTAATATCCACCTCCACCTCGATCATTTGCCCTTCGATACCGTGAATGCATGCGCTGTATACTTTGCCGAACATAACAAAAAACACGCTCCCCCCATAATCGCAAGCCGATAAGTGAAAACGGCTTCCTCTAAACTGGAAAAAGGTGCTTCCTTATCTCCGAATCGCCGGTTCCGAAGCCAAAGTCGGGAAGACGGCAGGTTTCAAAATATAAGACTTAATATGCTTCACATAACAAGTGCTTATATTTTAACGGTAAACGCGCGAGTTCAAGCTAATGCTTACGAAGTCGCTTTCTTCGAAAGCGTTTATCCTTAGTTTACCTATTCTTCATATATCGGCTGAATCCTCTTTGGTCAATAATAAACTGAGAAAAATTGTTTGATTCCGGAGCTCGCTGGAAATACTGGTAAGGAGGTGAGCATACGATGACAACCATGAAAGAAGTTCCTTATTTTTGTCCAAACTGCCGCTCCAACCGGGTAAAATTCAGCGTCGTGACGACGTACTCGCAGCGTTTTATGAAAAATGCGGCTGACGGAACCATCACCGAATCGTTCGAAATGACCCAGGTTCCCGAGGAGGAACCGAATATTCAATGTATGGTTTGCCAATTTGTAGGCAATGAACTGAGATTCGTCAAACAAGCGGAGCGCGAGCCGCGGATTATGACGCCGACGACTCCTTCCTATACGTAAGCGAACCGCTCACACCGATGCAGCTTCAAGACGGCGCATTTTCGAATTCGAAAGTGTGCCGTTTTTTCAAATTCGCTTATCATTTTCGGCTGTTCGATAGTCTTGTAACGCTATCCTTGTAAACGAAGTAAAAAATATCGATAACTAACATTTTTTCAATATATATAAGTATATTTGACAATGGATTCGCTTTCATTTTCAAGTTGCAAATAACATTGTGAAAAAAGATGAAAAGGTGTTACAATAGGTTAGGTTGCAGAGTGGTACTTGAAGACTTGCCTTTAGAAGAAGTTCTTCGGACCCCCGATGCCGTATCAAACAACTCGCGCTCTCTTGGGTGTGGCGGGGTCGGTTTGAAGCGGACTTGAGGAGGTTCTTGGGCTTATTTTTTTGCGGGCTTTTGGTGCCGTCACCGTGTGTTAAAGACAAGCATGAAGCTGATGGGAGGAAGTAAAAATGAATATCCATGAGTATCAAGGGAAGGAAGTCCTGCGACAATATGGAGTTTCCGTTCCTCAAGGAAAAGTGGCTTTTACCGTTGAGGAAGCTGTAGAAGCGGCGAGATCGCTCGGAACGCAAGTGGCCGTAGTCAAGGCGCAAATCCACGCGGGCGGTCGCGGTAAGGCCGGCGGCGTGAAGGTTGCGAAAAACTTGGACGAGGTGCGCAGCTACGCCCAGGATATTTTGGGCAAGGTGCTCGTCACGCATCAAACGGGACCGGAAGGCAAACAAGTCAAGCGCCTGCTCATCGAACAAGGCGTCGATATAAAGAAAGAGTACTATATTGGTCTTGTCGTCGATCGCGGGACAGGCTGCGTCGTATTGATGGGCTCGGAAGAGGGCGGTACGGAAATCGAAGAGGTCGCCGCTCATTCGCCTGAGAAAATTTTCAAAGAAGTTATCGATCCGGCCATCGGCCTGCAAGGTTTCCAAGCGCGGAGACTCGCTTTCAACATCAACATCCCGAAAGAGCTTGTGGGCAAGGCGACGAAGTTCATGACGGCTCTGTATACGGCTTTCGTGGACAAGGATTGCTCGATCGCCGAGATCAATCCGCTCATCGTTACGGGAGACGGTAACATTATGGCGCTGGACGCCAAACTGAACTTCGACTCCAACGCTTTGTTCCGTCATCCGGATATCGTCGCGCTGCGCGACCTGGAAGAAGAAGATACGAAGGAAATCGAAGCGTCCAAATACGACCTTAGCTACATCGCGCTCGACGGCAACATCGGCTGCATGGTTAACGGCGCGGGACTTGCGATGGCGACGATGGACATTATCAAGCATTACGGCGGCGAACCTGCGAACTTCCTTGACGTAGGGGGCGGCGCGACGGAAGAGAAAGTTACCGAAGCGTTTAAAATCATTCTTTCCGACGAGAAAGTAAAAGGGATTTTCGTCAATATTTTCGGCGGCATTATGCGCTGCGACGTCATTGCGAACGGGGTTGTCGGAGCGGCGAAGCAAGTAGGTCTGGATCGTCCGCTGGTCGTTCGCCTCGAAGGCACGAACGTCGACATCGGCAAGAAAATTTTGAACGAATCCGGTCTTAACATCATTGCGGCCGACTCGATGGCGGACGGCGCGCAAAAAATCGTCGCACAAGTGAAATAAGGCTTCCGCGCCCAAGAAGAAAAGGAGTGAATAAGCGATGAGTATTTTGATCGATAAACATACAAAAGTCATTACGCAAGGGATCACCGGCGCAACCGGTTTGTTCCATACCAAAGGCGGACTTGAATATGGCACGCAAATGGTCGGCGGCGTAACGCCGGGCAAAGGCGGCACGGAAGTAAAAATCATGCTGGAAAACGACAGCATCGTGAAGCTTCCTATCTTTAATACGGTTAAAGAAGCGAAGGATGCGACAGGCGCGACGGTTTCCGTCATTTACGTGCCGGCCGCTTTCGCAGCCGATTCGATCATCGAAGCGGTAGAAGCGGATCTTGATCTTGTCATCTGTATTACGGAAGGCATTCCGGTACTCGATATGGTCAAAGTGAAGCGTTACATGGAAGGCAAGCGCACCCGCCTGATCGGACCGAACTGTCCGGGCGTCATTACGCCGGGCCAGATCAAAATCGGCATCATGCCGGGTTACATTCATGAGCCGGGCCATGTCGGCGTCGTTTCCCGCTCCGGAACATTGACGTATGAAGCGGTTCACCAGCTGTCTACCCGCGGCATCGGCCAATCGTCCGCAGTAGGTATCGGCGGCGACCCAGTGAAAGGCTCGGAATTTATCGACATTCTGAAGCTGTTCAACGAAGATCCGGATACGTACGCGGTGATCATGATCGGCGAAATCGGCGGAACGGCCGAGGAAGAAGCGGCTGAATGGATCAAAGCGAACATGACGAAGCCGGTTGTCGGCTTTATCGGCGGCAAAACGGCGCCTCCGGGTAAGCGTATGGGCCATGCGGGCGCCATTATTTCCGGCGGCAAAGGCACGGCTACGGAAAAAATCGCGACAATGGAAGCTTGCGGCATCAAAGTTGCGGCCACGCCGTCCGAAATGGGATCTACGCTCGTCAGCGTGCTTGAAGAAAAAGGTTTGCTTGACAAATGCATCACAAAGAAGTAATCTGACATTCGCAATCGTATAACCGAACATGTTATGCCGTGAAGGTAAGCAACCTTCCATTTCCCGTTTCAGTAACGGGAGGTGGGAGGTTTTTTTGTTAGAAGGGAATGCGCTTTGAACGCATCTCGCCAAATTGCGGGGAAGAGTTTTGCATTAGAAGAAAGGAGTGCTATATACTAATGGATAAACGTTCATTATTGTTAGGGCTTCACGAGCTTCCCGGGATCGGGTGGAAGTCGATACTGCAGCTGCTTGAGTTGCTGGAGGAGCCGTCTCGTCTTCTCAATCGAGACGGCGCCGAGCTGGCCCGCTTCGGCATCGCCAAACAGCGTGCCGAGCAAATAACGGGCAAGCTTTCCGTTTCCTTCATCGAAGAGCGCATTGCGAAATACGAGAAGGCGGGCATTCGCTTCGTCACGATATTCGACCGCGAGTATCCCCAGTTGCTCCGCGAAACGGCTCAGCCGCCTTGGGTATTGTATGCGATAGGCAATCTTTCGCTGCTTGAGGCGGTTTCGGTTGCCGTAGTCGGAACGCGAACGCCGACCGTTTACGGCAAACGAGTTGCGGAAACGCTGTCGGAGGATTTGTCCGCGGCAGGGTTGTGCATCATCAGCGGGCTGGCGCGCGGGATCGACAGCGCAGCCCATCGCGGCGCTATGAAGGCGGAAGGGAGCACGATCGCCGTACTGGGTTGCGGGATCGACGTGGTATATCCGCCGGAGAACGCGGGCCTTTACCGCGAAATCGCGGAGCGCGGGCTGATCGTCGCGGAGCAGCCGGCTGGCATGGCTGCAAAGCCGGGATTATTCCCGCTGCGCAACCGCATTATTGCAGGCATCTCGAGAGGGACGCTGGTCGTCGAGGCGGCGGAGCGAAGCGGATCGCTTATAACTGCGGATCAAGCGCTCGAATGCTCGCGCGACGTATTCGCCGTCCCGGGGCCGATCACCTCCCCCAAAAGCATGGGCGCGCTGTCGTTGATCAAACAAGGAGCCAAAACCGTGACCGGCGCTTCGGATATTATTGAAGAGTATGGTCTATTACTAACTAAAGGGAAGAACATACCGGCAAGCCCGCCGCTGCTCGACAAACGCCTGTCGGCCTTGACGGAAGAAGAACGTCATGTTTACGGGCTGCTCTCTCCGTCGCCGACCTCCTTTGATCATATATTGGAGCATACGCAAACAAATTTTGGACATTTGCATGCAATTCTGTTATCTTTACAAATGAGAAAAATGATCGAGCAGCTCCCCGGACCTGCTTATGTCATTACCTAATCGCAATTCTTATTTTTGAAGGGGGGAAGGCGCACGATGGCAGAATCGTTAGTCATTGTGGAATCACCCGCAAAAGCCAAAACGATCGGTAAATATTTGGGCAGCAAATTTATCGTGAAAGCTTCTATGGGGCATATACGCGATCTTCCCAAAAGCCAAATCGGCGTTGAGATCGAAGACAACTTTGAACCGAAATATATAACGATCCGCGGTAAAGGTTCCATTCTGAAAGAACTGAAAGACGCGAGAAAAAAAGTGAAAACCGTCTATCTGGCGGCTGACCCCGACCGTGAAGGAGAAGCGATCGCCTGGCATTTGGCGCATTATCTCGAGCTTAACGAAGCCGAGCCATGCCGCGTCGTTTTCAACGAGATTACGAAGCAAGCGGTTAAGGACGCGTTCAAGACGCCGCGACCGATCAATATCGATCTGGTGAACGCGCAGCAAGCCAGACGTATTCTCGATCGACTTGTCGGCTACAAGATCAGCCCTCTTTTATGGAAGAAAGTAAAAAAAGGATTGTCGGCAGGCCGCGTACAATCGGTCGCCGTCAAGCTGATCAACGATCGCGAGAATGAAATCAAGGATTTCGTTCCGGAAGAGTACTGGACGATCACGGCTCAGCTAAAGACGGGAAACGCTACGTTTGAAGCCAAGTTTTACGGCATCGACGGCGAGAAGCGCGAGCTTTCGAGCGAGGCCGACGTTCAGCTTATTTTGCAAGCTATTGCCGAAGCGTCTTTCGTCGTAAGCGACGTGAAGGAGAAAGAACGGCTGCGGAATCCGTCCGCTCCGTTCATCACGAGTACCTTGCAGCAGGAAGCCGCAAGAAAGCTTAATTTTCGCGCATCCAAGACGATGTCCGTCGCGCAGCAATTGTACGAAGGGATCGATCTAGGCAAGGAAGGTACGGTCGGTCTTATCACGTATATGCGTACCGATTCCACACGTATTTCGCCTGTTGCGCAGGAGGAAGCGAAGGAATACATCACGGAAAAATACGGCGCCAATTACGTGCCGGAAGCGCCGCGCAATTACTCGAAAAAAGCGGCGAACGCACAGGACGCCCATGAAGCGATTCGGCCAAGCTCCGTTCTGCGGGATCCCGAATCCGTCAAAGAATTTCTGAGCCGCGACCAGCTAAGGCTGTATAAGCTCGTTTGGGAACGTTTTGTCGCAAGTCAGATGGCATCGGCCGTTTTGGATACGATGAGCGTGGACCTTCAGGCAAACAATGCGATTTTCCGCGCTGCGGGATCGAAGGTGAAGTTCCCGGGCTTTATGAAGGTGTACGTGGAAGGGAACGACGACGGGGTTACGGAAGAGGATAAATTCCTCCCTCCGCTGCAATCGGGCGACCGCGTGCAAACCGAAAATATCGATCCTAAGCAGCATTTTACGCAGCCGCCGCCCCGATATACGGAAGCCAGACTCGTTAGGGCGCTCGAGGAGATGGGGATCGGCCGGCCGAGTACCTACGCGCCGACGCTCGAAACGATTCAGAAGCGGGGCTACGTGGCGCTTGAGGAGAAGAAATTTATCCCGACCGAGCTGGGGGAGCTTGTCGTACAGTTAATGGAAGAGTTTTTTCCGGAAATATTGGACGTCGAATTTACGGCCCATATGGAAGAAGAGCTCGACCATGTCGAGGACGGCAAAGAGGATTGGGTCAAAGTGCTCGACCAGTTTTACTCTTCTTTCAAGAAACGTCTCGACGTTGCGGAAGAAGAAATGAAGGAAATCGAAATCCAGGATGAAGTGTCCGACGAGATTTGCGAAAAATGCGGCAAGCATCTTGTTTACAAGATGGGCCGTTTCGGCAAGTTTCTCGCATGCTCGGGATTCCCGGATTGCCGCAACACGAAGCCGATCGTTAAGGATATCGGCGTGACATGCCCCAAATGCGGCGAAGGCAAAATTATCGAACGGCGCAGCAAGAAAGGGAGAGTTTTCTTCGGCTGCGATAAATATCCGGGCTGCGAATTCGTTTCGTGGGATCGTCCGGTCGAGAAGAAGTGCCCGCAATGCCAAGGGATGCTCATCGTCAAGAACTCCAAAAGCGGTTCGCATATCCAATGCGTACAATGTGACTTTAAAGAGGAAGTGGCCGATTAAATCGGTGTTCGTTAGGAAACTAAGTTCCCGGGCAATGCGAGTTTGCGGTTTCTTCCGACTTCGCAGACGAATGCAAGGGGCTTAGTTTTCACTTGTTTGCGGAACTTCATGCGATTCGGTGGAGCCGTTCGCAGCGAAGCGGCTGCGGGATAAGGATGAATATACGGATAGGGGTTGTCATAACGAATGTCAGATATGAAACGTGTTACAGTCATCGGTGCGGGACTTGCAGGCAGCGAGGCGGCATGGCAAATCGCAAAGCAGGGCGTCCCGGTTACGTTATACGAAATGCGTCCGGTACGCAAAACGCCTGCTCATATTACCGACAAATTTGCCGAGCTGGTGTGCAGCAATTCGCTGCGCGCCAACGGTCTTACCAACGCGGTAGGCGTGCTTAAGGAAGAGATGCGGCATTTGGATTCGCTTATTTTATCAAGCGCGGACCGGCATGCGGTTCCGGCGGGAGGGGCGCTGGCTGTCGACCGCGACGGTTTTTCCGGCATGGTCACGTCTTCCTTGCGGGAACACCCATTAATCGAGGTGCGCAATGAGGAGATTACGAGCCTTCCGGAGGGTATCGTCGTTGTGGCATCGGGGCCGCTCACATCGCCTGAGCTTTCCGAAAATTTGAAGCAGCTTATGGGTGAGGAATATTTGTATTTTTACGATGCGGCTGCGCCGATCGTCGAGAAAGACTCGATCGACATGAACAAGGTATACATCGCTTCGCGTTACGACAAAGGGGAAGCGGCTTATATCAACTGTCCGATGACGGAGGAAGAATTCAACGCATTTCACGATGCGCTCGTGTCGGCGGAAGTGGCTCCTGTCAAAGAGTTCGAGAAAGAAATATATTTCGAAGGCTGCATGCCGATCGAGATTATGGCCGCACGCGGCAAACAAACGGCGCTGTACGGCCCTATGAAGCCCGTAGGGCTTGTTAATCCGCATACGGGCAAGCTTCCCTATGCCGTCGTGCAGCTGAGGCAGGATAACGCTGCTGGGACACTGTATAACCTGGTAGGATTTCAAACCCATTTGAAGTGGGGGGAGCAGAAGCGGGTGTTTTCGATGATCCCCGGTTTGGAGAATGCGGAATTCGTCCGCTACGGGGTCATGCATCGGAATACGTTTATCAACTCGCCGAAATGGCTTCAGCCGACCTATCAGTTTAAGGGGCGGGACAATTTGTTTTTTGCAGGCCAAATGACCGGTGTGGAAGGTTATGTAGAATCCGCCGCAGCGGGTCTTATCGCGGGTATTAATGCAGGTCGTTTGGCCAAGGGAGAGGCGTGTCTCGTCTTCCCGAACGAAACGGCGATCGGCAGTATGGCGGCTTATATTACGTCGGCGGATCCGAAACATTTCCAACCGATGAATGCGAATTTCGGGCTGCTTCCGGCGCTTGAAGAGAAGATTCGCAACAAAAAGCTGAAAAATGAAAAGCTTGCGGAACGCGCAATTCAAACAATTCAGAATTTTACACACAATTTAGCGTCAGTTCGCTTGTAAGGCAAAGCATGCGTATGTTACCATTAGTTCGTGTTTATAACAACGGATTCGATTTGAAGCAGCAGCAGAGATAAAGGTCTCGCTGCTGTTTCCCGCGTAAATGCAAGTTCGCTGTTACGGGTGCTAAGGAGGAGACGAAACCATGAGCCAGTTTCATGCCACTACGATTTTTGCTATCCGCCATAAAGGAAAAGGTGCGATTGCCGGAGACGGACAGGTAACGTTCGGCAACAGCATGGTTATGAAGGGTCATGCCAAAAAAGTGCGCCGCCTATACCGCGGCAAAGTGATCGCCGGTTTTGCCGGCTCCGTAGCGGATGCCATTACGCTGTTCGAGAAATTCGAAGGCAAGCTGGAGGAGCATCACGGCAATTTGCAGAGAGCTGCCGTAGAGCTCGCCAAAGATTGGCGTCAGGACCGCGTTCTGCGCAGGCTTGAAGCGATGATGATCGTGATGGACAACAGCGGTTTGCTGCTTATTTCCGGTAACGGGGAAATCATCGAGCCTGACGACGGAATATTGGCGATCGGTTCCGGCGGAAGCTTCGCGCTTGCGGCAGGCCGTGCCTTGCACAGATATGCGCCGGAAATGCAAGCCAAGGAAATCGCTAAAGCTGCGTTAGAAATGGCAGCGGAAATTTGCGTATTTACGAATCATAATATTATAGTGGAAGAAATCGAATAGCCGGAATGGCGGGATTTATTTAATAACCGATTCGGCTTTCGCCGGTTAGATTTGCGTCCGGGCAATAACATCTATTGACGCCGCCAGGCGTTATCCTTGGGAGGGACTGTCATGAATAATAGCGCACTGACGCCTAAAGAGGTCGTTTCGGAGCTTGACAAATATATTATCGGACAGAACAAAGCGAAGAAGTCCGTTGCCGTAGCGCTTCGCAACCGTTACCGCCGCAGTTTGCTTGACGAATCGCTTCGCGATGAGATTATCCCGAAAAATATTTTGATGATCGGACCGACCGGAGTCGGGAAAACGGAAATCGCCAGAAGGCTTGCAAAGCTGGTCCAAGCGCCTTTCGTTAAGGTGGAGGCGACGAAATTTACGGAGGTCGGTTATGTCGGCCGCGATGTGGAGTCGATGGTTCGCGATCTTGTCGAAACGGCGATCCGGATGGTAAAAGCCGAAAAAACGGAGAAACTCAAGGATAAGGCGGAAATGCTTGCGAACGAACGGATCGCGATGATCATGGTGCCGGGGCCGAGCCGCGCGAAAACGCAGCGCAATCCGCTCGAGATGCTGTTCGGCAATCAGAACCAATCCTCCAATAACGATGAACCGGACAACGATCCGGCGGTTGCCGCCCAGCGCACCTCTATTAAGGAACGGCTGGCGAAGGGCGAGCTCGACCAGGACATCATCGAGATCGAGGTCGAGGATAACGCTCCGAATATGCTCGATATGCTCGCAGGGCAAGGAAACGAGCAAATGGGCATCAATATGCAGGAAATGTTCGGCAATTTGATGCCGAAGCGCACCAAGAAACGCAAGCTGCCCGTGAAGGAAGCAAGGAAGGTGCTCGTTCAGGAGGAAGCGCAAAAGCTGATGGACATGGATGAGGTGATGCAGGAATCGATTCGGCGCGCCGAGCAGTCCGGCATCATTTTCATCGACGAAATCGACAAAGTGGCGAGCAGCGGCAGAGGAAGCGGCCCGGATGTGTCTAGAGAAGGGGTTCAAAGGGACATTTTGCCTATTGTGGAAGGTTCTACAGTCATGACCAAATATGGGCTGGTAAAAACGGACTATATTTTGTTCATTGCCGCTGGGGCGTTCCATATCGCGAAGCCGTCGGATTTGATTCCGGAATTGCAAGGACGGTTTCCGATTCGGGTCGAGCTCACCAATTTAACGCATGAAGACTTCGTCCGAATTTTGAAAGAGCCCAAAAATGCGCTTACCAAGCAGTATACGGCCTTGCTTGAAACGGAAGGGATTCAGGTCGAGTTTGCCGATACGGCCATTGACGAAATGGCGAGGATCGCCGTTCAAGTGAACCAGCATACCGAAAACATCGGCGCGCGCAGGCTGCATACGATTTTGGAGAAGCTGCTTGAAGACTTGTCGTACGAGGCATCCGATCTGATGCTCGAGAAATTTACGATCACGCCGGAGTATGTCCGCGAGAAGCTGGCCGACATCGCCCAGAACCGCGATTTAAGCCAGTATATTCTGTAAACGAGCGTTCGAAAAGCCGGCTTGACGGCAACGGATCCGATGCTCGCAAGTCGAGCGCTACGGTGCTCTGCGGCCGCATGCCGGCTTTTTAGGTTTAGGTAAACGCCTGCGTCAGTACGCTTGTAGGCATTTATCCTAGACGACCTCGGTAGTTCCTGATTCATCGTTACGAATTTGTCGGGAGGCAATAGCAATGACTTTACTAACGAAGACGAGAAAACTGAACCGATTACTGCAGCAAGCAGCAGGGAAAACCGTCAGCTTTATGGAAATGTCCGAGGTGCTGCGCGACATTATCGGCGCTGATGTATTTGTCGTCAGCCGCAGGGGGAAAATACTCGGATTTGCCAGCGTCGGTCCTTATCGGTCCGAGGAGCTGCATCGAATGGTAATGGAAGAGAGACGTTTTCCCGCGGAAACGAACGCTTTGCTGATGAGAATCGAGGAAACCTCGTCTAATGTTGATCATGACAGCAATTACGGCGCAATCACCGATCAAATTCACCGGCTGTTCGAGCAGGCTCAAATAACGATTATCCCGATTACGGGCGGAGGAGACAGGCTGGGGACGCTTGTTTTGACAAGATCCGAACAAACGTTCGTGGATGATGATCTGATTTTGGCTGAATACGGAGCGACGGTCGTCGGCATGGAAATTTTGCGGGAGCGGGCGGAAGAGAACGAAGAAGAAATGCGAAGCAAAGCGGTCGTACAAGTAGCTGTAGGCTCACTTTCATTCAGCGAGCTCGAAGCCGTCGAGCATATTTTCGAAGAGCTGAAGGGCAAGGAGGGGCTGCTTGTCGCCAGCAAAATAGCCGATCGCGTAGGGATTACCCGTTCCGTCATCGTGAATGCGCTGCGCAAGCTGGAGAGCGCGGGCGTTATCGAGACGAGGTCTCTCGGCATGAAAGGCACGTATATAAAAATATTGAACGAGCAGCTCGCGCACGGTTTGAACCAGTAATGCAATGTTAAGAGTCGGTAAAAAGTACCCATAGAAAGCGCTGTCTTCTAAAGATAGGGCTTTTTTCTTATTGTTTTGATCTGTAAGAGTATGCCATATTTAATACGTTTCGTATCAACATTTTATGACAAAAAAGACATCGACATCTTGTCTTTTTTTTGTCGAATGCAAGAAGGAGTTTGTCGGATCGTTGTTGAATATGTCCTAGAATCGTATCTCTTCTAGGAAAGAAATCCTAATCGAAGGTGGTGAAGTGAATGTTTTTACTCAACCAGCCGAGCTTGAATTTGCTTGAACGCTCGCTCTCTGCCTCGACTTTGCGCCAGCAGGTGATCTCAAACAATATCGCGAACGTCGATACGCCGCAGTTCAAACGATCGGATGTCAAATTCGAGGAAATGCTGCACAGTGAGCTGGACGGCCTTTCGGTAGAAGGGTACCGGTCGGATCCAAGGCACTTTTATATCGGAAAGTCGCCGGGGGTGAACGCCGAAATCATTACCGATCGACAGTCGGTTATGAACAACAGCTTGAACAACGTCGATATCGACACCGAAATGTCACTGCTGGCCAAAAACCAACTGCGTTACAATGTAATGATCCAGCAAGCCAATCACGAGCTGAAGCAATTCAGAACGGCCTTAGAGGGGAGAAGATAATGAATGAAATTGACGAACGGCTTTGATATCAGTTCATCTGCGCTTACCGCTCAGCGATTGCGAATGGACGTCATCTCCTCGAATATCGCCAATGCGGATACGACCCGCACGCAAATGGTCGACGGAAAATGGGTCCCGTACTCTCGTAAGGTCGTAACGATGGAGCCAAAGTCCCAAACGCCATTCAGTCAAATGCTGCAATCCGCAATGGGCAACACCGCGACCGGAGAAGGGGTCAAAGTAACCCAAATAACGAACGACCAATCGCCGTTCAAGCGGGTATACAATCCGACTCATCCCGATGCGGACGTTAACGGCTACGTGGATATGCCCAATGTCGACATCTTGAAGGAAATGGTCGATATGATTTCCGCCACAAGGTCGTACGAGGCGAACGTCACCGCTTTGAACGCCTCTAAATCGATGATAACGAAAGCGCTCGAAATCGGAAGATAACATTACATGCGTAAACGGGGGGATTATTGATGATTCAAGCACTAAACGGTCTTTCGGTTGCTACCGGGACAGTACAACCGAAGGTGAAAGCGGGCGAAGGTGCTACCGATTTGGCAGGACAGTTCGGCGGCTATCTTAGTGATGCCATGACGAAGCTTGCGAATCAACAGGCCGTTGTAGAAACTCTGAACGAAAAATTTATTACAGGTGAGATTTCCGATGTACATACGTTAACTATCGCTGCCGAGAAAGCCTCGCTAGGTTTGGAGTTTACTGTTCAGGTGCGAAACAAAGCGATCGAAGCTTACCAAGACATTATGCGGATGCAAATTTAACGGCTTCTGGTGCTATATGCTTGCGTCTTCTACGCTAACGTACTTGGATGAGGTGAAACAGTGAATGAAACGATGCGCCAATATTGGACGCGCAGCAAACAATATTGGGATAAATTTACTAAGACGCAAAAGATAACTTTAACGACTACACTGGTTCTTATTGCCTTAACGATCGGAATTGTCGCTTACTCTTTCTCAAGGACGGAATATGTCGTCGCGTTTCGCGATTTGCAGCCGGCGGACGCAGCTGCGATCAAGCAATATCTAGAGAGTTCGAACGTTTCTTACCATTTGAGTCCGGACGGCAAAAATATTGAAGTTCCGGCTAACAAGGCGGCGGAATTAACCGTCGATGTAGCATCGCAGGGTTTAATGCGGAACGGCTCGCTCGGGTATGGGGCGTTCAGAGAGGACAAGCCTTTCGGCATGAGCGACCGGGAATTCGAAGTCAAGCATCTTGACGCGATTCAAGGCGAATTGCAACAGCTTATCAATTCGAATACGGCTGTCAGCAGCTCGAAGGTTCTTATTACGCTTCCGGAGAAAACGGTTTTCGTCAGATCGGGAGACAAGGAAGAGTCGTCCGCATCCGTAGTCGTGAACTTGAAGCCCGGCTTCCAGCTCGATCAGAAGCAAATCGACACGATGTACAATCTGGTGTCGAAAGGTGTCAAAAATTTGGCGCCGGAAAATATCGTCATCACGAATCAATACGGCGATCTGCTTCCTTATTCGAAGACAAGCACGACCGGAATGGAGTCAGGCGATATCGCCCTGCAGCAATTCCAAATCAAAAAGCAGCTTGAGCAGGATGTCACCAAAAGCGTCATGAGCTTGCTCGGACCTGTTCTCGGACAAGGCAAAGTTGTTCCGATGGCGGTTGCCAGCATCAATTTCGATAAGAAAACGACGCAACGCAGCGGCGTCGAGCCTGTTGTCGATACGAAAGGGATCGAAATCAGCGTTCAAGAAATTCAAAAGTCGTATTCGAGCGATGGAAATACCGAAGGCGGCATTCCCGGCACAGGCACGACGGACGTACCGAATTATCCGGCAAGCGCGGGTTCGGGGAAAGCGAACTCGGAGGAAATGCAGAAAACCGTCAATTACGAAGTGAACCGGATCAAAACGGAAGTGCAGTCGAGTCCGTTCATTTTGTCGGATTTGTCGATAAGCGTAGGCATAGAGCCGCCTGACAGGAATGACCCCAATTCGCTGACGCAGCAAACCAAGGATGCCGTGCAGCGTATTCTCGTCAACATTGTCAAAGCATCGCTTGCCAATAGCGACAAACAGTATACGGATGAGGATTTTGCCGCTCGGGTAACGGTGTTCGAGCATAACTTCGCATCTCCGGTAGGAGGCACGAACGCAAATACGATCAACTGGTGGCTGTATGGAGGCATTGGAGCGGCAGCTCTTGCGCTCGCGGCAGTCGGCGGTTATGCCGTGTCGAGAAGAAGAAAGAATGCGGCCGAGGCTATGCTGGCGGATTCCGCGATTCCGGCGAAAGTGGAGTTCCCTACAATCGATATGGAGAACGTATCAAACGAAAGTCAGGTTCGCAAGCAGTTGGAATCGCTGGCTAAGAAGAAGCCGGAAGAGTTTGTTAACCTGCTGCGGACATGGCTGGTTGATGAATAGAGGTGTGGTTGGTTGGCAAAGGGAGTTCAACAGGGATTGTCCGGACGGCAGAAGGCGGCTATTTTATTGATCAGCTTGGGTCCTGAAGTGTCCGCACAAATTTTCAAGCATTTACGGGATGAGGAAATCGAACAGCTGACTCTGGAAATTGCCAATGTCAGAAAGGTAGATGCGTCGGAGAAAGAATCGATCCTATCCGAATTCCATCAAATATGCATGGCACAAGAATACATATCGCAAGGCGGTATTGCTTACGCCAAAGATATTTTGGAGAAGGCGCTCGGTCATCAGAAAGCGATCGATATCATCAACCGTCTGACGGCGACGCTTCAGGTAAGGCCTTTCGATTTTGCGCGGAAAGCGGACCCGGCACAAATCTTAAACTTTATCCAGAACGAAAATACGCAAACGATCGCTCTAGTGCTTTCGTATTTGCAATCCGAGCAGGCTTCGATCATCTTGTCTTCTCTTCCTCAAGAGAAGCAGGCCGAAGTAGCCAAGCGGATAGCGCTCATGGACAGCACGTCGCCCGACGTGGTCAGTCAGGTGGAGCGCGTACTCGAACAAAAGCTGTCGGCAACGGTTACGCAAGACTATACTTCCGCCGGCGGTATCGAGGCTATCGTACATATTTTGAACGGCGTCGACCGCGGTACGGAACGGACGATACTGGATGCGCTCGAAATTCAGGATCCCGAGCTTGCGGAAGAAATCAAGAAACGGATGTTCGTCTTCGAAGATATCGTCAGCATCGACAACCGCTCGATTCAACGGATCATTCGCGATATCGAAAACGCCGACTTGCAGCTTGCGCTTAAAGTCGCCAGCGAAGAAGTACGCGAAGCGATCTTTCGCAATATGTCAAAGCGGATGTCCGAAACGTTCAGAGAAGAAATGGAGTATATGGGTCCCGTGCGGCTTCGCGATGTCGAAGAGGCGCAAACCCGAATCGTATCCACCATTCGCCGCTTAGAAGATGCAGGTGAAATCATCATTGCGCGCGGCGGAGGAGATGATATTGTTGTCTAATGTCATTAAGCCGAATCATTACATAGCGTTAAACGAATCGATCAAGATCGAGGTCGTTTCGCCGTTATCGCGAAATCAGCCCGCCGTTTCCCCGTATGTGGAAAATCCCGATCTGCTTGACGAGAGAATAAGGGAAATGGAGCAAATTCTCGAAGCCAAGGATCAGATTATTCACGACGCGGAGCAATTCGCGGAGCAGCAGCTGCACCAATCGCAGCTCGAAATCGAAGCGATGAAGGAGCAAGCGCAGCTTGAAATCGAAGCCTGGTGGCAAAGTAAGCGTCAAGAAGACGAACAACTCGCGGCTACAGCCAGGGAAAGCGGCTTTCAGCAAGGATACGGCCATGGGCTCAAAGAAGCGGAAGCTGCCGTTCATGAGCAGTATGCCGACATGCTGAACGAATCCCGTTCGGTACTTGAGCAGTCCTACCAGCTAAAGACGAGAATCATTCAGGAAGCGGAGCCGTTTCTTATCGAGCTTAGCTGTGCGATCGCCGAGAAAATTATCGGACGCCAGCTTACGGTAAACCCGGAATGGGTTATCGAGATGACGCAGACCGTGCTTGCGCGGCGGCGAGAGAAAGGCGTCGTAACGCTTTGCGTTTCGCCGAAGCAGTTCGCTTATATTCAGGATGCGAGAGACGAGCTGTTATTGTCGATCGATTCGCAAGCCGAATTGCAAATTTTGCCGGACGCTACGATTGACGACCATGGCTGCGTGGTACGAACTGCTTTCGGCAGCATCGATGCCAAGATCGACACGCAATTGAAAGAAATTAAAGCGGCGCTGCGGCAATTGGCTCTGACTAGCGAGGAGAACGCTAGCCATGAATAATAATCGCCCGTTTGCCGCCAAGTACGTAGAGCATTTACAGCAGTTGGACCCCGTTCGAGTCAATGGCAAGGTGACGCAGGTTATCGGCCTGACTGTCGAATCGGAAGGCCCTGACGCCAGCGTCGGCGACGTCTGTCATATTTATCCCTTCAAGTCGAATGTGCCGCTGAAGGCGGAGGTCGTCGGCTTTCGCGATAACCGCGTATTGCTGATGCCGCTTGGCGAACTGCATTCGATTGGCCCGGGATGCGATGTTGTGAGCACCGGCAAGCCGTTAACCGTTCAGGTTGGCCGCGAGCTTCTCGGCAAGGTGCTGAACGGCTTGGGCGAGCCTCTGGACGGCACGTTCCTGCCTTCGCGCATGTCGCAATATTCTACCTTCAATATGCCGAGCAATCCGCTTAGCCGTCCTCGGGTGCTGGAACCGATCAGCGTCGGCGTCCGCTGCATTGACGGTCTGCTGTCGATCGGCAAAGGCCAACGCGTCGGGATTTTTGCAGGCTCGGGCGTAGGTAAGAGCACGCTTCTCGGTATGATTGCCCGAAATACGTCGGCTGACGTCAATGTGATCGCCTTAATCGGCGAACGCGGACGCGAGGTGCTTGATTTTATCGAACGGGATCTCGGTCCCGAAGGCCTTGCGCGTTCCGTCGTCATCGTCGCGACCTCCGACCAGCCGGCGCTTATCCGGATCAAAGGCGCGCTTATCGCAACGAGCATCGCCGAATACTTTCGCGATCGCGGCTTGAACGTCATGTTAATGATGGACTCCGTTACCCGTTACGCTATGGCGCAGCGGGAGGTTGGCCTCGCGGTAGGCGAACCGCCGGCAACGCGCGGATATACGCCATCCGTATTCGCCGGTCTGCCCAAGCTTCTGGAACGTTCGGGAACCGGTCCTAAAGGCTCGATTACCGCGTTTTACACAGTGCTCGTTGACGGCGACGATATGAACGAGCCGATCGCCGATGCGGTACGGGGGATTTTGGACGGACATATCGTGCTCCACCGAAATCTTGCGAACCGCGGGCATTTTCCGGCAATCGACGTTCTTGCAAGCGTCAGCCGGGTTATGAAGGAAATCGTGCCCGACGAACAGCAGCAGGCAGCCAATTATATGAAACGAATGCTTTCTACTTATAAAGATTCGGAAGACTTAATTAATATAGGGGCGTACCAGCAAGGTTCCAATCCGGAAATCGATAGAGCCATGCAGTTGATTCCAGCCATATGGGACTATACGAGGCAAACGACGACCGAAAAGGTTACTTTTGCGGAATCGCAGGAAAGACTGATTGCCGAATTCGGCGGAGGATGATGAACGTTGACATTCAAATACGGCTTCCAAAAAATCGTCGATTTGAAATCCAATGAAAAAACGCAGGCGGAATGGTTTTTTTCGAGTGCGATCGGTGCGCTGAGGCTTGAAGAGCAAAGCTTGTCCATGCTTCAGGAAGAGAAGAAACGGCTTCACGACGACATGGTTAACGAAGCTGTGAGCCGGACTTCGGTATCCGAATTATTGGTTCATCAGACCTATATCCAACATATCGACCGGCAGATTCGCCGCAAAACGAAAGATGTGCAGTCAGCTAAGCATAACGTATCGGTCAAACAAGAGCAGCTCGTACATAAAACGATCGAAGAGAAAATTTGGTTTCAAGCCCGTGACAAAGCCAAACAAGCTTTTACGGCATTGGAGCTGAAGAAAGAGCAGGAAGAGCTCGACGATATCGCGATTACCCGGTACAAGATGTCCTGACCGATGAATGCGGGAAGAGGTGAGCGGAAATGGACACGGAGTTGGAAAAATCGGAATTGAGCGCATTCGAAAGATTTTTATATTGGTTTTTTATTCCGATCGTGTTTACCAGCGTGTTGCTTGTCGTTCTTCTGAAGCTTTTCGATTACGACGTGATGGATAATGTCCTCAAAGCGGCGAATAAAGTCCCGTTTGTCGGCAGCGTCCTTCCGGATCCGAAGTCGGAGAAAAAGACGGAAACGAATCAAGGCGCTGCGGTCGAAAATGCGGCGGAAACTGACGAACAGAAGATCGGCGAATTGAATAATTCCCTTTCATCCGTTACGGAGCAGCTGAAGAGCGCGGAAACGGCGCTTGAGCAAAGCGACAAGGCGTTCAAGGAGCTGCAGGCCAAAAATACGGCATTGGAAGAACAATTAAAGACGAAAGTGAAAAGCGACGAGGAATACTCGCTTCAAATCAAGCAAACGTCCGACATGTTCGCCAGAATGAACCCGTCCAAAGCCGGTCCGATTTTCGAAAACTTAACGCTCTCGGAACGGGCTCTTATTATGGCTGAGATGAAGCCTGAGGAGCGCGTGAGAATTTTGGAAAAGATGGACCCGAAAAAAGCGGCTGAAACCTCGATAAGCTTAAAGGATTCGGTGCCTGCGCGCGACCGCGAACTCGCCGCACTTCAAGAGCGGCTGAAGCTGAACGAGGAAAGCTCGGCAAATGCGGTAGCCAAAATGACCAAAAGCGATCTCGGGCAAACGTTCGCGAATATGACGCCTAAGAGTGCGGCGCTAGTATTGCAAGAGATGAATGCGGTCAATCAGGCGAAAGTGATCGAAATTTTGAATGCGACGGATGTTCAAGCGCGTTCCAAAATTATGACCGCCTTGGCGGACTTGAACAAAGAAGTGGCGGCATCCATAACCGCCCGTCTCGCACAATAAAACCGATTCAGAAAGGAGGTGAAAATAAATGAATGCAATCGCTCAAAATATGCCGGCAACTCCGGTATGGAAGTCCGGTGCGGTTGGCGCCGATTCCGTTGTAACGGGTGGCGGCGATGCTTTTGCCGGCATGCTCGGCCAATTGCTTGGTTTGACGCAAGGCGAAGGGAATGACGGCGCTCAGCAGTCTATTGAAACGCTGCCTGCAGGCTTCTCGCCGCTGCTGCTGCTTGCGCTTCTTCCGCAGGCGGAATCCGTCGACGGCGAACAGGCGGCGAAGCAGCTTGAGCTTCTTTTGGAGCAGCATCCAGAGCTTTTTGCCGAGCTGCTGTCCGCTCAAGGATTTGCGCAATGGTCGGCTAAAGTCGATGAATTGTTCGCGGCAGTAACCGGGGAGCAAGCGCCGGTCGCGCTCGGAGAGCAGCCGATGCAAGCAGCGGCAGTCGCGAATCCGGAAGCTCCGGCAGCGGCCACCGCACAGCTAAAGCCCGAGCAAGGCACGCAAGCGGTACAAACTTCGCAAGCCGTACAAAAGTTTCTTCATTTGCTGCAAACCGAAGGCTCGAATCCTCTGGTTCAGCAATTGTCCGAGGACTTGCAGAAGCTGATTGCGGAAGCGAGGCCGGTAACGGATGCGCCTCCTGCTGAAGTGAAAGCGACGGAGCAGCCGAAAGGAACGGCAACCCGCCAAGAGCGTGCAGCCGAAACGAATAACGTCAAGAACGAACCGGCAGCGCCAGAGCAAGTAATCGCAGTCAAGCAAACCGCTTCGCGGGTAACCGCATCTGAAGCGTTAAGCAAGCTGCAGGTCATTGCGGCGAAGCAGGGCGTCATGTTCGAGCAGCTTACCAGGTCTGCGGAAACGAAGACGGATGTTCAGCCGGCAGGCGCAAACGATCAGCCTGAGACGACCGGCTTGGTTTTCAACGTTCATAACGGCGTAACCGCGAAAGCGGCCGATAACGTTCATGCGATGCCAAAACCGGTTTCCGCGCAAAGCTTTGTCCAGGATATGAGCCAGTTTGTGCTGAAAACGATTAAGGTCAACGCATTAAACGGCTTCTCCGAGGCCAAGCTGACGTTAACGCCGGAGCATCTGGGCCAGGTCGACGTGAAGATTTCCCTGCAGAACGGGCAGCTTGTGGCGCAATTTACGGCACAAACCCAAATGGGAAGAGAGATGATCGAGAGCCAGCTGTCGCACTTGCGTTCGACGCTGACGGGTCAAGGTCTGCATGTCGAGAAGATTGAAGTCAGTCAAAGCTCTGCTTTTCAATCCGGGATGTTCCACGATGGGCGGCAGCAAACTTCCCAGCAGTTCATGCAGCAATCCAACAGACAGCCTGAACGCTACGAGCAAGGAAATGAAGAGTTTTCGCTAGATGGGGAATCGAGCGAGGATGTCCAAGCACCGATGACGGTGAACGGTTTTGACGTTACGGCTTAATGCGAGAAGCCGATTTTTATGAACAAGGCATGCGGGGGGTGAAACGATGGCAGATCCGGTTTTTTCTACAGGCAACGTGTGGCCCAATTATGCCAAAACGAATATCGACAAAAAAAGCACGCCGAATAAAGCTGCCGAAAACAACTTGGGCAAGGACGAATTTCTAAAAATTCTTATTGCGCAGCTTAAAAACCAGGATCCGATGCAGCCGCTTCAGGACAAGGAATTTATCGCGCAAATGGCCCAGTTCACTTCGGTTGAGCAGTTGTCGAATATGGCGAGCGAAATGAAGCTTTTACGCCAATCGCTTGGTTTGTCGCCGGGCTTGATCGGAAAAACGGTCAGTTGGGAGACGACCGACGCCACAGGTGCTTCCGTAACGAAAGAGGGAGTCGTAGATGCGCTGTTATTCAAAAAAGGCGTACAATACGCCAGTGTAAAAGGGGAGGAAATTTCTCTGGATAAACTGGTGAAAATCTGGGATCCCGAGAATACGGACGAATGAATCGAATAACGATCGGTCAGCTGTATCCGGAAGCAGGCAAAGCGCCAGTACGCAGGACGCAAGCGCAGCCGCCGTCAATGACCAACCAGGCATCGAAGTTCGACAACATGCTGCAATCCAGTATGGTGAAGCTTAGCCATCATGCCGAGATGCGGCTGCAGCAGCGCGGAATCGAGCTAAAGCCCGAGCAAATGGCAAAGCTTCAGGGCGCGATCGATAAAGCCGCAATGAAAGGCTCCAAGGAATCGCTCGTCGTTTGCGACAATATGGCATTCATTATTAACGTCAAAAGCAGAACCATCGTAACCGCGATGGATCGCGATTCGATGAAGGAGAACGTATTTACGCAAATCGATAGCGCCGTTATTTTATCTTAAGGGCTGGCCCTATACGGAGGCCCGAATAGCCGCTGATCGAAGGAAGCGGCTGCGAGAGGTTGCATGACATATTCACCAAAAAATTGCTAGCCAGACGGGGAGGAAATTGATTTATGTTGCGTTCGTTATATTCTGGCGTTTCCGGAATGCGCGGCTTTCAAACGAAGCTTGATGTCATCGGCAATAACATCGCTAATGTCAACACGGCGGGTTTTAAAGCCGGTCGCGTCATGTTCAAGGATATATTAAGCCAAACGACCGCGGGTATGACGGCACCGAACGGGAACGAAACCGGCGGGGTAAACGCCAAGCAAATCGGTCTCGGCGTCACGATCGGCGCTATCGATACGATACATACGCCGGGCAGCGCAATGACGACGAATGTGCCTACCGATCTACGGATTGACGGGGACGGCTTCTTCGCAGTCAAAATGAATGCCGGCCAAGGGCAAGAGGAAGCTTTCTTAACCCGTGACGGCGGCTTTAAAGTCGACGCATCCGGCAATCTCGTAAACGGCGACGGCTTGCTGGTTACGCAACCCGGCGGAGATATCATCACGATCGATTTCACTACCGTCGTCGAGTTCAGTATCGGCCAAGACGGGACGATCATCAAGAAGCTTAACGACGGTACGATCGACGATACGATGCGAATCGGCATCGTGAAAGTTGCCAATCCGGGCGGCCTGGAGAAAATCGGCGGCAATTTGTACCGCATGACGCCGAACGCCAACCCTGACGGCGTACTTGAGATCATTGAAGCCAACGATCCGGATCTGGGGACGGGGGCTATCATTTCCGGGCAAATTGAAATGTCGAATGTCGATTTGACGTCCGAGTTTACCGAAATGATCGTATCGCAAAGAGGTTTCCAAGCAAATTCGCGGATTATTACTACTTCCGATGAAATCCTGCAGGAAGTTGTTAACCTGAAACGATAATCAGGAATAGGTAAGGGGGTTGCGACCCAACCCCTCTTTTTTCGAAACGGAGGGAATTGATGATTACCGTCACCCGTTTAAATGGGAAGCCGATAACCGTAAATGCCTTGCTGATCGAGACGATCGATGAAATTCCCGAGACCATGCTTATCTTGACAACGGGAAAAAAAATCGTCGTGCTTGAGAAGGCGGCCGACGTCGTGGAGCTGATCACAAGTTATGTGCAGCGAGTCGGAGCGGTGAGAGGTACGATAATGAGTAAGGATTTGGAGGGGTCTTAGTTGTTCAAGAGCAAGTTGTTGCAGATCGTCCTTGCGATGCTTATCGTCATCACCTTGATTTTGACCGCATTTTTCGTTCTATGGAACTATATGGACAAACAGCAGGGAGCGGATGAGAGCGATCCGAAAAGCACCGTCGAATCGGTTCAAGGCAAGAAGCTTTCGGCTACGCAAATCAAAGACAACACGTTCATCGTAAAAGACGTGGTGACGAATTTATCCGAGAAAGACAAGATTATTAAGGTAAGCTTCGCCTTCCAGCTGGATTCCAAAAAAGCAAGGGAAGAGATGGAGAAGATCGATTTTAAGGTCAAATCGATTATTATGCTGACGCTGGCCGATATGACGCGCGAGCAGGTGTCCGGCAGCAAGGGACAGGATACGCTGACCGCGACGCTGATGAATAAAATAAACCCTATCCTCACGGAAGGGAAATTGAAGGAAATTTCCGTAACGGAATTCATCGTACAATAATCGATATTTTGAGACGTCATGAAGGAGGTGAGCCCGTTGGTTGACGTTCTTTCACAAAACGAGATAGACGCTTTGCTTGCAGCGCTGTCTTCCGGAGAAATGGAAGCGGAAGAGTTAAAGAAGGATGAATCCCAGAAAAAAGTAAGGGTGTACGACTTTAAACGCGCAACCCGCTTTTCAAAGGATCATCTCCGGAGCCTGACGCGTATCCATGAAAATTTCGCGCGATATTTGACGACCTATTTTTCGACGCAATTACGCACGTTCGTTCAAATAAATGTTGTCGGTGTCGAACAACTCCCTTATGATGAATTTATTAGGTCGATACCGAAGATGACGATATTGAATATATTCGAAGCGGAGCCTCTGGAAGGCAGAATGGTGCTGGAGATTCATCCGAACGTGGCTTATGCCATGCTGGATCGTCTGCTTGGCGGGGCCGGAGCCGCTCCGGCAAAAATCAATGCGTTGACCGAAATCGACACCATCATTATGGAAAAAATGTTCAGCCGCGCACTCGAATCGTTAACCGAAGCGTGGCGAACCGTAGTGGAAATTTATCCGCGGCTGGAGGCGCTGGAGACGAATCCGCAATTTATGCAGATCGCCTCTCCGAACGATACGATTGCGCTCATTTCACTCAGCACGAAAATCGGCGATACGACCGGGATGGTCAATCTTTGTATCCCGCATGTCGTAATCGAACCGATCATGCCGAGGCTTTCCGTGCATCACATGTTCGTGACGCATAAGAAGACGAAGACGGTCGAAGAGTCCGATGCGCTGCAGGAAAGAGTGAATAAAGCGAAGCTGACGATGGTCGCCGAGCTGGGGCATTCGGAAATAAGCGTCCATGAATTTTTAAACCTGGCCGTCGGGGATGTCATCTCGCTGGATAAGCCGGTGGATCAGGGGCTTCATATTAGAGTCGGGGACAAGCTCAAGTTTATCGGCAGTCCCGGCACGGTGAAGGGAAAAGTAGCCGTCCAAGTAACCGAAATCGTGAGCGAAGGAGTCGAAGAAGAGCATGACGAATAGCAAAGATTATTTGTCACAAGAGGAAATAGACGCTTTGCTTAACCAAACGGCGGGTAATCAGAAAGAATCTTCCGAAGCTCCGAGTCTGGATGAATTGCTTTCATCTTTAGAGAAGGACGCGCTGGGCGAAATCGGCAATATTACGTTCGGAAGCGCCGCAACCGCATTGTCTACCTTGCTTGGCAAAAAGGTGGATATTACAACGCCGAAGGTTTCTACAATCAGCAAGCAAGAGCTTCAATACGAGTTTCCCAAACCGCATGTGGCCGTACATGTTAATTATGTAGACGGTTTTCACGGCATCAATTTGCTGGTCATCAAAACAAGGGACGCGCAAGTCATTGCCGACCTGATGATGGGCGGCGACGGTCATCCGGGGGACGAGGAGCTTAGCGAAATACATATAAGTGCCGTTCAGGAAGCGATGAATCAAATGATGGGGTCTTCGGCAACCTCGATGTCGACGATATTCAATCGGTTCGTCAATATCTCGCCTCCCGGGATCGATATTTTGAACTTCGCGCAGGCGGAAACCGAGCAAAACTTGCCGCCCGACGAGCTGTATATCAAAATATCGTTCCGCTTGACGATAGGAGATCTGATAGATTCGAACATCATGCAGCTGCTGCCGGTTCCGTTTGCCAAGGAAATGGTCGCAACCTTGATGGGAGGAGCTTCGATGGAAGAGCCGCCTAGAGTCGAGGAAGCGAGCATACCGGCTCCGCCTCCTTCGGCGCCGACGCCGCCGGCCAGACCGGCCGACCCGATGCCGTATATGGAGCCGCCGATGCAGCAGCCCGCCTATCAGCAGCCGGTATACCAGCAGCCGATGTACCAACAGCCTCCTATGGTTCAGCCGCCGCACTCGCCGGCAGCCTACGGAACGATGAACAGCAGGAACGTGAACGTGCAGCCGGCGCAATTTGCCAACTTCACGCCGAACGGCTCCGTTCTCGGGGACGATACCAACTTGAACCTTCTGCTCGACATTCCGCTTAAAGTAACGGTGGAGCTGGGCAGAACCAAGAAGGTTATCAAAGATATTTTGGATTTGTCCCAGGGCTCGATCATCGAGCTGGACAAGCTGGCGGGCGAGCCTGTTGACATATTGGTCAACAACAAGCTGATCGCCAAGGGGGAAGTTGTCGTCATCGACGAAAACTTCGGTGTTCGCGTTACCGACATAATCAATCAGTGGGATCGCATTCAAAAGTTACAATAACCATTTCAGGAGGACTGAACAGACATGGCACAAAGAATTTTAATCGTAGACGACGCAGCTTTTATGAGAATGATGATTCGCGATATCGTATCGAAGAACGGATACGAGGTATGCGGAGAAGCGAATGACGGCCTGCAAGCGGTCGAAAAATACAAGGAAGTACGCCCCGATCTTGTAACGATGGACATTACGATGCCTGAAATGGACGGTATCGCCGCATTGAAAGAGATTAAAAAAATAGATCCGAACGCTAGAGTCATCATGTGTTCCGCAATGGGACAACAAGCGATGGTAATCGACGCGATCCAAGCGGGCGCTAAAGATTTCATCGTCAAGCCGTTCCAGCATGACCGCGTTATCGAAGCGATCAAAAAGACGCTCGGCTAAGCAATGGTCCGTACCAGCAGGAACGGAAAGGAATGGAAGCTTTGTATCAGAAAGAAAATCATGGGAGCGGCGTGCTAAACGAATGCGTCGCAGCTAACGCAAGCCGCTTATCCTTGCGTTCGAGAAGTCGCCGTTTCGGGATGCTGGCGTTATCCGGCTCCGTCATTTTTTTGGGATCGGCACGAGCTTCCCTGGCAGCGGCAGAAGATACGCCCCCGGTCGGGGACGACTTCAGCGTTTACGGCATGCTGCTGCAGGTTTCGTTTTTTTTGCTGCTGATCATCGGCTTGTTTTTCGTCATCATCCGGTTTCTTTCCAAAAAGAATAGACAGTTTTCCTCCGGGCGTGCCGTCAAAAATTTAGGTGGCGTCGCCCTGGGACAAAACAAATCGGTACAGGTCGTCGAAATCGGAAACAGCTTATACGTGCTTGGCGTAGGCGATGACGTTCAATTGATTTCCCAAATTAACGATCCTGACGAGATTCAGCAAATAAGGGACACTATTGCGCACAGGCCTTCGGTTGATTTTCCGAGCGTGGGAAGCTTGACCAGTTGGTTTCAATCCCTCCGCAAGAAAGAACAGACGGAAGAAGAGCTGCCTGCTTCTTTTCACGAGATGTTTGCGGATAAAATGAAACAGGTATCGGACCGCAAAGAACGGATCGACGAATTGACACAATATGAAAATCGCGCAGATCGGTTGAATGATAACAAATGAAGCACTTCAAAAAAGTCTTGTTCGTTTTTGTGCTTGCACAGCTGCTGCTTGGAGCGTTCGGGGCAAACGTATTTGCCGCCGATCCGGTAACGAACCCGATTCCGGAAATTAAGATCGGCATCGACGGCGGCGAATCGGGAGCTGCGGGATCGTCGAACACGATTGCGATCGTTTTGCTGATTACGGTTCTGAGCCTGGCGCCTGCGATATTGGTGATGATGACCTGTTTCACGAGGATCGTCGTCGTTCTCGGATTCGTCCGGACTTCGCTCGCTACGAACCAGATGCCGCCCAACCAGGTTTTGATCGGTTTAGCTTTGTTCATGAGCTTGTTCGTTATGGCGCCTACGCTTGGACAAATTAACGAGGTTGCCCTGCAGCCGTACCTCAAGGGAGAGCTGAATCAGACGGAAGCTCTGAATAAAGCGGCGATACCGATGAAGCAATTTATGGGCAAGTATACGAGGGAGAAGGACCTGCAGCTGTTTTTGGATTATTCCAAAGCGGAGCGGCCAACCAGCATAGAGGATACGCCGATGACCGCGCTCGTGCCCGCTTATGCGATCAGCGAGCTGAAGACGGCGTTTTCCATGGGATTTATGATATTTATCCCGTTTCTGATTATCGATATGATCATTTCCAGTACGCTGATGGCAATGGGGATGATGATGCTTCCACCGGTAATGATTTCGCTCCCGTTCAAAATATTGCTGTTTATTTTGGTCGACGGTTGGTATCTGGTCGTCAAGTCGCTTCTATTGAGCTTCACTACCTGACGTCGTATGGGAGGAATATCGTTTGAGTGCGGAGTTTGTCATCAAGTTGGCAGGTGAGGCCGTTTATACGGTTCTAAAGGCGAGTGCGCCGATGCTGATCATCGCATTGGTCATCGGCTTGGTTATAAGCGTATTTCAAGCCACAACGCAAATTCAGGAGCAGACGCTTGCTTTTGTTCCGAAAATCATAGCAGTCCTGCTGTCCATTCTTATTTTTGGGCCGTGGATATTAACCACGCTTGTCGAGTTTACATCTCGGCTGCTCAATAACTTGCATAAATATATTAGCTAGGTTGGACATCGGACATGGAATTGATATTGCAATTATTACCGCCCTTTTTGCTTATTTTTTGTCGAATTACCTCCTTTTTTGTCGTAACGCCGATCTTTTCCGCCCGAACGATTCCGACGCATTACAAGATCGGGCTTTCGGCCTTTCTTTCCTTCATTATAGTAGCATCCGAGGTTGGCGAGCAGACTGTCGTGATCGACGCTCTGTATGCCTTGTCGATCATGAAGGAAATCGTGATCGGATTATTGCTTGGCTTTATCGCTTATATGTTTTTCACCGTCGTTCAAACCGCAGGCTCGTTTATCGACTTGCAGATGGGCCTCGGCATGGCGAACATTATCGACCCGATGACCGGGGCGCAAGCTCCGCTGCTTGGGAATTTGAAGTTTTTTATCGCGACGCTGCTTTTTTTGGCGCTGAACGGCCATCATTACTTGATCGCTGCAATTCTTGACAGCTACGAGTGGGTTCCGTTATCGAGCGATTTGTTCGCGAAGCTGTACGACGGCAGCGTGAACGAGTTTTTAGTCACGTCGTTCTCCCAAGCGTTCGCCCTTGCTTTTCAAATGGCTGCGCCTTTCGTCGCCGCGATGTTTCTGGTTGACGTCGGGCTCGGCATATTAACGAAAGTTGCGCCGCAATTCAACGTTTTCGTCATCGGGATTCCTTTAAAAATATTAATCGGTTTTATGATGCTGATGTTGTTGATACCCGGGTTTTATAATTTATTTTCCGAATTATTCGACCGGATGATTAAGGCGGTTCAGCAATTGACCGGCCTGCTGCAGTAAAGTCCCAATACGAAATTACGAGGCTGGAGGTCCTTTCGTGTCATCGTTCCGGTTTCAGATGAATTTGCAGTTATTTGCCGGAGAAAAGACGGAATCGGCCACACCGAAAAAAAGGCAGGACGCGCGGAAAAAGGGGCAAGTGGCCAAAAGCATGGAGCTGCCCTCCGCTTTTATTTTGCTTTTCAGCTTTGCATCCTTCATGATGCTCGGCGGTTTTTATAAGGAACGCATTTATAGGCTGTTTGTCGACACGTTTCACGACTATATGCTGATGGAGCTGTCGATTCCGAACGTTACGGCAATGGCCGCGCAGTTCACGATGGAAATGCTTATTTTGTTGGGCCCGATTTTTTTGATCACTTTCGTGATCGCCTTCGCTGCCAATTACATCCAAATCGGTTTTTTGTTTACCGGCGAGCCGCTCAAAATGAAATTCAACAAAATTAACCCGATTGAAGGGGCGAAGCGAATTTTCGGTATGCGGGCCGTAGTCGACTTTCTCAAATCAATGCTGAAGTTAACGATAATAGGTTTTATCGTCTACTTGACGCTGTGGGGCGAGAAAGAAAGCATTATGGGTTTGGCGCATGTACCGCTCGAATCGATCTTCGCTTATGTCGCAGGATTAACGCTTCAGCTCGGCTTGAAAATCGGAGGTACGCTTATCGTTCTTGCAGTTTTCGATTATTTATACCAAAAGTACGAGCATGAGAAAAATTTGAAGATGTCCAAACAGGATATCAAGGATGAGTATAAATCGACCGAGGGCGATCCTCATATTAAAGGAAAGATCAAAGAGAGACAGCGCAAGATGGCTATGCAGCGCATGATGCAGGAGGTTCCGAAAGCGGACGTCGTCATCACGAACCCGACCCACTATGCGGTAGCGATCAAATACGAAACGGGGAAAATGGAAGCCCCGCTGGTGCTGGCCAAAGGAACGGATTATATTGCTTTGAAAATTAAGGAAATCGCCAAGGCGAACCGGATTGTGACGATGGAGAACCGCCCGCTTGCGCGCGCGCTTCACGATCAGGTAGAAATCGGGCAGACGATCCCACCCGATTTGTTCCAAGCGGTCGCCGAGGTTCTCGCCTATGTGTATAAATTAAAGAACCGAACCAAATAGCGCATAAAGGGGGCATCGATAATGAGAGCAAGAGATTTATCTGTACTTGTCGGGATTATCGGGATCGTGCTCATGATGGTAGTTCCGATACCGATTGCATTGCTGGACGTTTTGTTAATTATCAATATTTCCGTGGCGCTGCTCATTTTGCTTGTCGCCATGAATACCCAGGACGCGCTGCAGTTTTCCATCTTTCCCACTTTGCTGCTTGTGACTACCTTGTTCAGGCTTGCTCTGAACGTATCGACGACCCGTAATATTTTATCGCACGGGGAAGCCGGCAACGTAGTCGCGACGTTCGGCAGCTTTGTCGCCCAAGGCAATATTGTCGTGGGTTTTGTCGTCTTCCTCATTCTTGTAATCGTTCAATTTATCGTGATTACCAAGGGCTCCGAACGCGTCGCAGAGGTCGCGGCAAGGTTTACGCTCGACGCGATGCCCGGCAAGCAGATGAGTATCGACGCCGATTTGAACGCCGGACTCATCAATGAGCAGCAAGCCCGCGAACGCAGACAAAAAATCGAACGGGAAGCGGACTTTTACGGAGCGATGGACGGTGCCAGCAAATTCGTCAAAGGAGACGCAATCGCCGGCATTATCATTCTCGTCATCAACCTGATCGGCGGATTGATCATCGGGATGCTTTTTCTCGACAAATCATTCTCCGAAGCGGCGAAGCTGTTCTCCACATTGACCATCGGCGACGGCTTGGTCAGCCAAATACCGGCTTTGCTTATTTCGACGGCTGCCGGCATTATCGTTACACGCGCCGCTTCCGAAGGCAATCTTGCTACGGATCTATCCACGCAAATGCTTTCTCAGCCGAAGCTGCTTTATATCGTTGCAGGCACGATTGCCGCGCTTGGCATCTTTACGCCGATTCATTGGTATATTGCGCTGCCGATCGCAGGCGTTCTCGTTTATGCGGCGCTTGCCATGCAGAAAAATTTGAATCGTCAGCAGGTCGAGGACGAGAAGAAAGAAGAGGAACAGCAGATCGAAGAGGTGCGCAGTCCCGAAAGTGTCATCAGCTTGCTCCAGGTCGATCCGATTGAATTCGAGTTCGGCTATGGCCTCATTCCGCTGGCGGATGCGCAGCAAGGGGGCGATTTGCTTGACCGTATCATTCTGATCCGACGGCAATGCGCGCTGGAGCTCGGCATCGTTGTTCCCGTGATCCGGATTCGCGACAATATTCAGCTTAAACCGAATGAATATGTCATCAAGATTAAAGGAAATACGGTAGCCAGAGGGGAACTGCTGCTGAATCACTATTTGGCGATGAGCGCCGGTTACGATGACGATTCGATTTCGGGAATCGAAACAAGGGAGCCCGCCTTCGGTCTGCCGGCGATGTGGATCGACGAGCCTACGAAGGAAAGGGCGGAATTGTCCGGTTATACGGTTGTCGACCCTCCTTCCGTCGTCGCGACCCATTTGACGGAGGTTATCAAGAAGCATTCACACGAGCTGCTTGGCCGTCAAGAAACGCGTGCGCTTATCGACAATGTAAAGGATGCATATCCGGCGCTTGTCGAAGAATTGATTCCGAGCGTTTTATCGATTGGCGACGTTCAAAAGGTTTTGTCCAAGCTGTTGCGCGAGAAAGTATCCGTCCGGGATCTCGTCACGATCTTGGAGACGCTGGCCGATTACGGCACGTATTCCAAGGATCCCGACGTGCTCGCGGAATATGTAAGACAAGCGCTCTCGAGGCAAATTACGCTGCAATATGCGGCTTCCGACGATGCGATGAAAGTCATTACGGTCGGACCGATGCTCGAGAAGAAAATTGCCGAGGCGGTCCAGCAGACGGAGCACGGTTCTTATTTGGCCCTCGACCCGTCGACGTCGCAGCTTATTCATCATCGTGTAACGGAGCAAGTGACCAAAGCCGTTCAATCCGGCACGTCGCCGATTTTGCTGACATCGCCGACCATTCGGATGTATTTGCGGCAGCTGCTCGAAAGAACGCTGCAGGATATTCCGGTCTTGTCTTATAGCGAGCTTGAGCCGAATGTTGAAATTCAGAGTTTGGGGGTTGTCAATCTATGAGGGTGAAACGTTACGTTGTCGATTCGATGCCGGATGCATTGCAGCGTATTCGAGTCGACCTGGGGAAAGACGCCGTCATTTTGAATACGAAGGAAGTTCGTTCCGGCGGATTTCTGGGCATGTTCGGCAAGAAAAAAATTGAAGTGATCGCAGCGATCGACGCGAATGCCGCTGCGGCCGAATCGTCCAAGAAGGACCTGAATTCGGCTCTTAAGCAAGTGAGCGAAGTTGCGGCGGCCATGAACCGGAAGCAGTCGGTCGCCGTGCTCGAACAGCCTATGCCTTATGTGCCCGATGTTATGAAGCAGATTGATAATGAGCAGCCGTTCGTGCCGCCTCCGCTGCAGCGCGTCCCAAGGCCGGCGATGCAGCCCCCTACGCATGGCGCCCGTTCGATGGCAGCTGCTGCGCCTTCAGGGACGCAGGCTCCGGAAATTCAAGCTCCGGCCAAGGAACGGATTCCGCCGCGGGAGCAGCCTGGAACTACGCAACGCGCGGATAACGACGAGCTGATGCAGGAAATTCGCTCGATGAAAGCGATGATGTCGAAGCTGGCTGCAGCAGGCGGCGCAGTCGCTGATCTGCAGGCCGACCCTGTGCTGGAAAAGCTGGAGAACCGGCTGCGCGAACAGGAGCTTGCCGAAGATATCGTCAAAGCGGTACTTGATTACGTAAAGGAGCAGGCGGAATCGGACGGGCAGTCCTTATCTTCCTCCGTCGTGAAACGCTCGGCCAAGGAAGCGCTGCTGTCCTTCATACCCGATTCCGAAGCAAGCAGGCTTTCCGCACAGACGAAGCTCGCCCATTTTGTCGGTCCGACCGGCGTAGGCAAAACGACGACGATCGCCAAAATGGCTGCGGAACAGGTCATCAAGCATAAGCGCAAAGTCGGCTTCATTACATCGGATACCTATCGAATCGCTGCCGTCGAGCAGTTGAAAACGTACGCTACCATTTTGAACATTCCGCTTGAAGTCGTTTCGTCGCCGCTGGATTTGCGGAAAGCTTACGAGCGGTTGGAGGACTGCGAGCTTATTTTAATGGATACGGCAGGCCGGAACTACCGAAACGAGCTTTACGTATCGGAGCTGAACGCGCTGCTTCAGCAGTCCGGTCAAACCGAAACGTTCCTGGTGCTCGGGCTTACATCCAAGTACCGGGACATGCAGATGATCGCTAACAATTTTACGAAATACGGCATCGACAAGGTTTTGTTTACCAAAGCGGACGAAACCGATGCATACGGCCCGGTGATCAATCTTGTGCGCGATTTTCCGCTCAAGCTTTCCTATCTGACGAACGGCCAGAACGTTCCGGAAGATATCGCTGCGGCCGACGGAGGCAAAATCGCCGACCTCATCTTGGGGGACGACGAGTATGAATGACCAGGCGCAAGGCTTGCGCAACCTTATTCAATCGAATGCGGCTAAGCAGCGGAACACGAAAGTCATTACCGTCACCAGCGGCAAGGGCGGCGTGGGGAAATCCAATTTTTCGCTTAACTTTGCGCTGACGCTGCAGTCCCAAGGCTACAAAGTGCTTATCTTCGACGCCGATATCGGGCTTGCGAATATCGATGTGCTTATGGGCGTTTCATCCAAATACAGCCTCTATCATCTGCTGAAGAAAGAGAAGACGATTTGGGAGATCATCGAGAGAGGGCATCACGGCATCGAATTTATTGCAGGCGGTTCGGGCTTTACGGATTTAATGCGTCTGACGGATCAGGAGCTGGACTACTTTTCGGAGCAAGTCGGCCAGTTGAACGGGTATGTGGATTATATAATTTTCGATACTGGCGCGGGCTTGTCGAAGGAAACGCTGAAATTTATTCTTGCCGCGGAAGAAACGATCGTCGTTACGACTCCGGAGCCTACCGCGATCACGGATGCTTACGCCATAATCAAAATGGTAACGAATTTAAATCATCAGGTGCCGTTTCGGCTCGTCGTCAACCGCATTGCGGACGAGAAGGAAGGCAGGGACACGGCCGCCAAGATCAGTATGGTGGCCCGCCAGTTTCTGCAGCTCGACATTCCGACGCTCGGTTTTGTCGCCGATGATGCGCATGTGTCCAAGGCGGTACGCAAGCAAGTGCCTTTTACAGTGGCGTTTCCGAACAGCGAGGCAGCCAGAAGCATCCGTGATTTAACGAATCGTTTTCTCCACGGCCAAACGTTTACGGGCTCTTCGGAATCGAGTGGAGTAAAAAGCTTTTTGAGCCGTATGATTCGGCTGTTGAGATAGCCGCCTCTATACTTTCATCAATTCAATCACCGACGAAAGGGGGATCGCCATGCCATACCGCGTATTAGTTGTTGACGATTCCGTGTTCATGCGAAAAATGATTTCCGATATGATCGCGGAACACCCCCAATTTACGGTAGTCGCTGCTGCAAAAAACGGCAACGAGGCTGTGGAGTTTACGAAGCAGTACAAGCCGGATGTCATCACGATGGATGTAGAAATGCCGGAGATGAACGGGCTTGATGCGCTCCGTATTATTATGAAGGAACATCCGACGCCGGTTGTCATGCTCAGCAGTTTGACGCAGGAAGGCGCGAATGAAACGATCTTGGCATTGGAGTGGGGGGCGGTCGATTTCGTCAGAAAACCGTCGGGGTCCATCTCATTGGATATACATAAGGTTAAGGCTTTGATTCACGAAAAGCTGCTGGCGGCCGCGGCATCGAAGGTTAGAAGGCTGGGCTTCGCGATACCGCAAGCGAGACCCGTCGTCATGAAGCCGCCGGAACCGGCGCCTTCCGATCCGACGGCGAATTTGCCGGCGGAGAAGCTGGAGCATCTCGTCGCAATCGGGACGTCGACCGGCGGTCCGCGAGCGCTGCAGCAGGTGCTCGTTCGTCTTCCGGCTTCATTTAAGGCGCCGATTATGATCGTCCAGCATATGCCTCCGAACTTCACCAAATCGTTGGCTCAACGGCTGGATTCGGTTTGCGGCATAAGAGTCGTTGAAGCGGCCGACGGGATGCCGCTGCGGAACGGCACCGCTTATATTGCGCCTGGAGGCTTTCATATGACGCTTGTGCGCGACGGGAGCAAAGGGTATAAGGTGCGGATTACGAAAGACGAGCTGCGCTCCGGACATCGGCCTTCCGTAGATAAGCTGTTCGAATCGCTGGTCTCGTTTACGGAGCTTCGCAGGCATATCGTATTGATGACCGGCATGGGCAGCGACGGCGCAGCCGGAATGGCGGCGCTCAAGCAATCCGGAGCCGAGACGACCATCGCCGAAGCTGAAGAAACGTGCGTCGTGTACGGTATGCCGAGAGCGGCTGTCGAGAAAAATGCCGTCATGCATATTTTGCCGCAGCAGGATATTCCGGCTAAATTGATTCAGACCGTCATGCATTAACGAAAAAGACGTTTGGTCCGTACCGTAATCGATCGATCTTCGTGGAGGTGTTGGGAGTGGAATTGAATCAATATTTATCAATGTTTATCGATGAATCCAAAGATCACCTGCAGGCGATGAATGAAAACCTGCTCGCCCTCGAGCAGCAGCCGAATGAAATAAGCATCGTTCATAACATTTTTCGTTCGGCGCATACGCTCAAGGGGATGTCGGCGACGATGGGGTACGAAGACCTGGCCTCGCTGACGCACCAAATGGAAAATGTGCTGGACCTGGTCCGCAACCTGAAGCTTGGCATGAATGCATACATATTCGACGTCCTGTTCAAAAGCTTGGATGCGCTGGAATCGATGGTTAACGACATTATCGACGGAGGCACGGGAAGGCTTGACGTTTCGCATATCGTCACGATGCTGAAATCGATCGAATCGGGCGATTACGGGGGACAGGCGCAAAGCAAAGCGGCGGGAGCCGCAAGCGGCGGCCAATCCGATGTCGACGAGTTTCAATATTCGATCATGGAGCAGTCGATCGAAGCAGGCATGAGCGTATTTTATATCGAGGTTACCGTCCGCGAGGATTGCGTATTAAAAGCCGCACGCGCTTATATGGTGTTCACTCAGCTCGAGCAGAACGGCGAAGTGATCAAGGCGATACCGGGCGTCGAAGATATCGAGCAAGAAAAATTCGATAAGATGTTCGCGGTGTATTACGTATCCGGCATTGAACAAGCGCAGCTGGAGAAGCTGATCGGCGACGTTTCGGAAATCGAGTCGGTTAACGTTGTGCCGATCACCTTGGATAATTTACGGCAAATCGCCAGAGGCGGACAGCAGAAAACGGCGCAAGCCGACAACCTGCCAATGGAGAACAAGCAAGCGGCGGCGGACAAGCCTGCAGGCGAGAAAGCTCCCGCTCCCGTACAAGGCGGAGGGGGCCAGGCGAGCAGAACGATCCGCGTCGATATCGAACGGCTGGATACGCTCATGAACCTGTTCAGCGAGCTGCTGATCGACCGCGTGCGGCTCGAGCAGCTGGCCGGAGAAGTCCGCCGCAACGATCTGATCGAAACCGTCGAGCATATGGCAAGAGTAAGCAGCGATCTGCAAAATATCGTTCTCAAGCTGAGAATGGTTCCGGTAGAGACGGTATTCAACCGGTTTCCCCGCATGATTCGCGATATTGCCAAGTCGCTCGACAAGAAAGTGGATCTAGTCATAACCGGCGCGGAAACAGAGCTGGACCGGACCGTTATCGACGAAATCGGAGATCCGCTTGTCCATTTGCTGCGCAACGCGATCGATCATGGCGTCGAATCGGTTCAAGAGCGTCTCGATACCGGCAAGAACGATACCGGCACGATTCAGCTCAAGGCGTTCCATAGCGGCAATCATGTTTTTATTGAAATCGAAGATGACGGCAAAGGCATTCATCGCGAGAAGGTGCTGAAGACTGCGCTCAAAAACGGCGTCGTTACGCAAGAGCAGGCGGCGAAAATGAGCGATCAGGAAGTTTACCAGCTGCTGTTCGCTTCCGGTTTCAGCACCGCCGACAAAATTTCCGACATTTCCGGCCGCGGCGTCGGGCTTGATGTCGTCAAGACCAAAATCCAAACGCTCGGCGGTCATGTGCATGTCGATTCGAAGCTCGGCTCGGGTACGAAGTTTTCCGTACAGCTGCCGCTTACGCTCTCGATCATCGCGGCGATGCTGATCCGGATCGGAAACGAGAAATACGCGCTGCCGCTTTCCTCGATCGTGGAAACGATGGCGATGCCGGCGGAGAAGGTGCGGCTCGTGCATGGCAACCGTCTGATCGATTACCGCAAGAGCGTCATTCCGATCGTTTCGTTGAGCAGCGTGTTTCAAGTGCCGGGATGCGATTCGGATAGCAAAGAGCTGCATTTGGTCGTCGTCCGCAAAGGCGATAAAATAGCGGCTTTGCAGGTGGACGATTTTATCGGCCAGCAAGAAATCGTATTGAAATCGCTCGGAAAATATTTGACGAACATCTTTGCGATTTCCGGGGCTACCATTCTTGGCGACGGTCAAGTCGCGCTTATTATCGATCCTAACGCATTGATTAAATAACGATCATATCCGAATCGGGGAGGGCTTATCGTGAACGAAGAAATGAAAGTGATCGTGTTTACGCTCGGCAGCGAAGAGTACGGGGTAGAAGTGGAGAAAGTGAAAACAATCGAGCGCATGATGCCGATGACACGCGTTCCGAAAACGTTCCATTTCGTCAAAGGAGTCATCAACCTGCGCGGCGTCGTCACGCCGATCATCGATTTGCGCGGGCGTTTCGGGCTGGAGGAAACGGAGCCTACGGACCAAACTCGAATCATCATTATCAATATTAATGATATCGAAGTAGGCATGGTTGTCGATTCGGCGAGCGATGTGATCGACTTGGAATCGGAAACCGTGGAGGATCCTCCGGAAATCGTCGGAGGCGTCAAGGCGAAATACTTGCGCGGCGTGGCTAGAATCGGCGACGATCGGCTATTGGTGCTGCTGAACCTGGAAGAAGTGTTGAACAAGAGCGAAATTATCCAGCTGGAACATATTGAGGAGTAGAGCCGTGAGCGATTTTACAGCGTTTGCCGAGTTCCAGATGGACGTGTTGAAGGAAGTGGGCAATATTGGCGCGGGTCATGCCGCGACGGCATTGTCCACGCTCCTAGATAAACCGGTCGATATGCTTGTTCCGAAAGTCCGCCTCGTCCCGTTCGAGGAAGTAGCGGACACCGTCGGCGGGAACGAGAAGATCATTTTGGCTATCTTTTTGCGGGTGGAAGGGGAAACGTCGGGCAATATGTTTTTTCTCCTGTCGCTCGAATCCGCGAAAAGGATGCTTCAAAGCATAGCCGGCATTGAAGTGGAGGATTCGGAGCATTTTTCGGAAATGGAACTTTCCGCTCTAAACGAAATCGGCAATATTTTAGCCGGATCGTTCTTGACATCGCTCGCAGATTTCACGAAGCTGTCGATGAGTCCGACGGTTCCTGCTCTCGCGATCGATATGGCCGGCGCAATCGTCAGCTACGGATTGCTGGAATACGGGCAGATGGGCGACCGGGCGATGCTGATCGATACGAAATTTTTGAACGGACAAGATACGATTGAAGGGCAGTTTTATTTCATCCCTGATCCGCAATCGTTTGACACTATCTTCTCCGCATTAGGAGTACCGCCCAAATGACGCAAACGAACCTGATCAAGGTAGGCATGGCAGACTTGAACGTTGCCCGTTTAACCGGCGTGCTCAAAACGACAGGGCTGGGCTCCTGCGTTGGCGTAACGCTTTTCGATGCAAGACAGAAAATAGCAGGTATGGCCCATGTTATGCTTCCGTCCTCGGAAATAGCTAAGGAAGGAAGCCTCAATGTAGCGAAATATGCAGATACGGCGCTTCCCGAAATGATACGCAGGATGAAGGAGCTGGGCGCATCGATGGATCGGATGGAGGCGAAGCTGGCTGGCGGCGCACAAATGTTCGCATTCGCTACAGGCAGCGATACGATGCGAATCGGCCCGAGAAACGTTGATGCGTGCAAGGAAATGCTGAAGAAGTTTTCGATTCCGATTAAAGCTGAAGATACGGGTGGTAATTATGGAAGAACGATTGAATTTGATAGTGAAACCGGTATTCTCGTCATTCGAAGCGTTAATTTCGGCGTTAAGGAATTGTAAACGATGATTGGAAATTACCGTTGGAATTCGGTTGTCGCTTTATTGGGCGTTGTGCTCACCTTCATGATGTCTATGGGGCATAACTCGCTGTCGACGACCTTCATGCGCTGTCTTTACAGCTTTATTCTTTTGTTTCTCGCCGTATATGCATTCCGCTTTCTGTTAGGTACGTTTGCCGGTATATCGAATGATGCGCTGAGCGGGAAAGCATTCCGCGAGGAAACGGCTAACGATGCGCAAAAAGGAAGCTGGTACGATATGAGCACGCCCGATGACGACGCCCAGATTCATGAGATGCTGAAGGGCAATATGAATGCTGGGCAGGACGATTCGTCATTTTCGCCTCTGAATCCACCGAAGCTGGTCACCAAGAGCAACATGGAACCCGAAGATATGGCAAAAGCGCTTCGACATATGTCAGAAGAGTAAGGAAGGTGTACGTCCGTCATGATCGAGCATAAGCAGCCGCATTTGTCCAATATGGAGCTTTGGAGGCAATGGAAAGAAGACGGAATTCTGCAAGCGAAAAAAAACTTGATCGAGCAGTATTTGCCGCTCGTCGAATTCGTGACGAACCGTCTGGCGATCGGGTTGCCGAAAAACGTAAGCAAAGACGATCTCTACAGCCACGGCATCATGGGGCTCATCGACGCTATCGAAAAGTTCGATTATCGTCGCGGCTTGCAGTTTGAAACCTACGCGTCTTGGCGCATTCGCGGATCTATTATCGACGGACTTCGTCAAGGCGACTGGGTGCCTCGTTCCATTCGGGAGAAAGCGAAGCGGATCGAGGATGCCTACCAGAAGCTGGAGCAGAAATATATGCGCTCCGTTACCGATAAGGAAATGAGCGAGTATTTGGAAGTGTCCGAGACGGAATTCAACCAGATGATTCAGGATATCGCCGTCACGTCCGTTTGCTCCATCGACGACCCGATTCGCGAAGAGGAGTCGGAAACGAGGCTCTCCTTGCTGATCGACGATAAAGCCAAAAATCCCGAGTATAAAGTGAACAAGTTTTTCTTGAAGGAGACGCTTGCCAAAGCGATCGAAAGATTGACGGAGAAAGAGCGTACGGTCGTTTCCTTGTTCTATTTCGACGACTTGTCGCTTAGCGAAATCGCGGAAGTGATGTCGCTGTCGCCTTCGCGCATCTCGCAGCTGCATTCCAAAGCGATTTTACGGCTTCGCGGATCGTTGAACCGGTTTAAAGTACAGCTTTTTGTTGATCAATAAATTCGGAAGCAAGGGGGGGTTATTGTGAGCGATTCCGCTCATCCTTCGGAACATTTCATTAAAGTGACCGTTTCGGGCGACAAACTGAAAGCTTTTATGCAACTGACGAACCTCGATGAATCGATCCGATTTTCGGTCCTTCAATTGGAAAGCATTCTGCAGGCCCGACAGGTAACTGTAGGGGTGAAGCGGGATGTTCTCCAGGAGCTTGCGAGCAATCCGTCGGCATTTTACGATGAGAAAGCGGTCGTGGCCGAAGGGGAACTGGCGGTTAACGGCGAGGACGGATATGTAACTTTATTACATAACTTGGATCAGGACGGCAAAAAACCGCTCGAGATGGAAGACGGCAAGGTGAACTACAAGGAAGTGACCGTCTTGAGCAACGTTCGCAAGGGAGAGCTGATTGCCAGGAGAGTCCCTCCGAAGCAAGGGGCTCCCGGCAGAGCGGTCACGGGCGAGGTTCTGCTGCCCAGAGAGGGAAAGGCGGCCCACTTCAAGAACGGCAAAAATGTCGTCGTCGATAGGGAAGGGCTCCATATGTATGCCGCAATCGACGGGATGATCGTCAAGACGGACCGCGACAAAATCAACGTTTTTCCTGTTTTCGAGGTCAACGGAGACGTCGACTACAATATCGGCAATATCGATTTCGTCGGAACCGTAGTGATCCGCGGCAGCGTGCTGCCCGGCTTTAAGGTGAAAGCTTCGGGAGATATACGCGTTACCGGCGGCGTCGAGGCGGCCGAATTGGAAGCGGGCGGCTCGATTGAGATCAGCGCGGGCATTCTCGGACAAAATAAGGGCTTGATTAAAGCCGGACTGAATGTCAAAAGCTCGTTTATTCAGGACGGTAATGTGGAAGCTGCGGGGGACGTAATCGTTACGCAGAGCATTATGCATTCGAACGTTCGTGCGGGAAACAGCGTGGTTTGTCTCGGGGCGAAGGGCCTGATCGTCGGCGGCATTATTCAAGCCGGCGAGAAGGTGACGGCCCGGACGATCGGCAATTCGATGTCGACGAACACGATTGTTGAGGTAGGTGTGCTTCCGGAGCTGAGAAACGAGCTTATCAACTTGAGAAGCCAGCTGAAAACAGGACAGGATAGCCTCGATAAAACGGATAAAGCGCTTGTCATTCTCGATCAGATGGCTGCAGCCGGGCAACTGACGCCGGATAGACTCAGCATTCGTCTCAAGCTCCAGCTTACCAAAAAACAAACGAACGAAGAATTGTCCCAAATCCGGGAGCGCATACTTGAAATCGAAAAATCGTTGTCCGACACGGAAAAGGCCAAGATCGAAGTGCATGCCATCATTTACGGCGGCGCAAAAATCGTTCTCGGCAGGTATACGAAATTTATTAAAGATCCGCTGCAGCGCGTCGTTTTCCGAATAGCGGACGGGGATGTTTCGTTGGTTCCTTACTTATAAAGATCTGCTTCGGCAGGAAACGAGGTGAGCCCATGAACTTCAAACCGGTAGATCTGCAGCTTGCTGTTCATCGAAACGGCGATGCCGGACAGCTGCAAAATCAATTGCAGCAAAAACCGATGCTCGATCAAGCCGCAGCGGCGAGCGCCATGCACAAAAACGCGGAAGTGAATCGTACGCGAAGCGAGAAAAGCGAAGCGTCCGCCAAAGCGAGCGTTCGCGATGAGCGCAAACGGGCGAAGCAGAACAGGAATGCGGGAGATACGAACGGGCCGAACAAAGATACGGATAGCGCTGCGCCAAGCTGCGAGCATCCGTACAAGGGGCATCGGATCGATTTGTCGCTATAGCTTTCTTGTCGTGCTGAACTGAAGAAAAGAGGTCTATCATGGAAGATTGGGTCATGCTCTCTTTGCTCGGAGTCGGGTGCATCGTCGCCTCGCGCTTCATACCGGACAAAGCGTCGGCTCCTGCCGCCAATATGGTAAGGGAGCTCGAGGAAACGATGGAGCATTTCGCGTCGGAAATCGAGGAAGAGAACAAGCAATTGCTTGACTCGGTATCGCAAATGAAACAGACGCACGAGCAACAGGTCAACAAGCTGACGCACAAAATCGAAACGCTCGAAAAGCAAAGTCACGAGCTTTCGAGCGAATTAAAGCAGCTGATTTTCAGCAAATTGCAAGCAATTGAAAATGGAAACGCTTATCCGGCTGCGGCATCTGCAAGTGAAACGATTAGCGAGAAGCAGGAAGACAAGACTCCGCTAATTCCCTCCTCCGCCGTCGAGCAGCGCGAGGACGAACAGCAGCAAACGGTATCGATCGGTTTGCGTGATCGATTTGCACATATATTCGACCTGTATGACGAAGGGAAATCGATCGAGCATATCGCCAAGAAGCTGGGACTTACGAAAGGCGAAATCAACTTGATCCTGCAGCTCGCCAAACAGGAGGAAGAGAATCGTGAATAAGCTGCGAAATGTTTTAGCCGGATTCGGCGCCGGTCTCATCGTCGCTTCCATCACGCTGCAGCTGACTTCGTCCTCCGGCGGACCTAATGAGACTTCGCAGTCTTCATCCGGCTCCACGCAGCTCGACGAAAGCAATGTGAAGAAGTGGGCGGAAGAAAACGGCTATCAATTGGTTAAAAAAGAAGCGAAAGCGGCTTCGGCATTGAACCCTGCAGCGAGTCCTGCAGCAAGCCCATCGGCCGCTCCTGCAGCAAGTCCTACGGCGAGTCCTGCGTCAAGCCCTACGTCAAGCCCTGCGGCAAGTCCATCGGCAGCGCGCGATGCCGCCGTCTCGCCATCGCCGACACCATCGCCGACTTCGCTCCAAACGCCGGAGATATCCCCTCCCGTAACGCCTGTCGAGCCTAAGAGCGTCACCATACCGGGAGGCGTCAGTTCGACGCAGGTCGGGGAAATCTTGGCTGATGCAGGCATTGTCGACAAGTCCGCATTCGACCAGGCGCTTCGTCAAGCTCAGGCGTTCACGAAGATTCGCAGCGGCACGTATACGTTTTCTCCTGGCGAAGACCCGCAGAACATCATCGATGAATTAACGAAGGTTCCGAAGTTTCAATAAGGATGCGGGGCGGGCGCGTGAAAGACGCCGCAGCCGCGTATTCTTGTTAGGAAAGTCGTTCATGGATGCGGCTCTAAACTTGCGCTAAACGCCGGCGTTTAGGTCGCCAGGAGGCATTTACCCTCGAAATTTCAGAAAATATATCTCTGCCGATCGATCGATTTCCCGGTAAACGCGCCTGCCCTTAAATGGCAGCGTAGCCGTTTATCTTTGAAGAAGTTTCATGTTGTTAAGGGAAGTGTTGCAACGATTCTGTCAGTTATGGTATAGTTATTGTCGGCGTTGAAAAACACACGTCGATCAATTCGCGCAAAGGTGCTTTTTTCGAAAAGTTTTGCGATGAAGATGCGATCGGCGGAGGCCACAAAAACCAAACTTGAGGAGGTGAGTGAAGATGGCAGTCATTTCGATGAAACAGCTGCTTGAGGCTGGTGTACATTTCGGACACCAAACTCGTCGCTGGAACCCGAAAATGGATAAATACATCTTCACCGAAAGAAACGGCATTTACATTATCGACCTGCAAAAAACGGTTAAAAAGGTCGAGGAGGCTTACAACTTCGTTAAGTCTGTTGCCGCTGAGAATGGAACGTTCCTGTTCGTAGGAACAAAGAAACAAGCGCAAGATTCCGTTAAAGAAGAAGCGGAACGTTGCGGTATGTTCTACATCAACCAACGTTGGCTCGGCGGAACGCTGACCAACTTCCAAACGATCCAAAAACGGATCGACCGCCTCCACCAGCTGGAGAAATGGGAACAAGACGGTACGTTCGAAGTTCTTCCGAAGAAAGAAGTTATCATTCTTCGTAAAGAAATGGAACGTCTGGAGAAATTCCTGGGCGGCATCAAAGGCATGAAAGGCCTGCCAAGCGCATTGTTCATCATCGACCCGCGCAAAGAGCGCATCGCGGTCGCTGAAGCGCGCAAGCTTGGTATCCCAATTGTCGGTATCGTCGACACCAACTGCGATCCGGATGAGATCGACTATGTCATCCCGGGTAACGACGACGCGATTCGCGCGGTCAAGCTGTTGACGGCGAAAATTGCCGATGCGGTTATCGAAGCTCATCAAGGCGAGCAAACAACTGCTTAAACCCAAATGTGAACGCAACAAGAAAGGGTGGGTTGAAGGTGAATAACCTATCACCCGCCCTTTTTTTGAAGGAAAACGAATTGAAGATTTTGGAATTTCCACCCCCGCAGCGAACCTTGGAAAAGCTGTCATAGCTCTTCGTCGCTTTGCGGGATTACTAAAGGAGGATATACGAATGTCAGCAGTTAGTGCAGCAATGGTTAAAGAATTGCGTGAAAAAACAGGAGCAGGGATGCTCGATTGTAAAAAAGCTTTAGAAGCGGCAAACGGCGATATGACGAAAGCAATCGAAGTATTGCGCGAGAAAGGCCTTGCAGCGGCTGCTAATAAAGCGGGACGTATTGCAACGGAAGGCGCCGTAGGCTCCTACATCCACGCAGGCGGACGGATCGGCGTTCTCGTCGAAATCAACTGCGAAACGGATTTCGTAGCGAAAACCGACCAATTCAAAGACTTCGTTAAAGATATCGCGATGCACATTTCGGCATCCAACCCGAAATTCATCAGCCGCGACGAAGTTCCGCTAGAAGAGCTCGAGAAAGAACGCGAAATTTTGAAAGCTCAAGCATTGAACGAAGGCAAGCCAGCGCATATCGTCGATAAAATGGTCGAAGGACGTCTTTCCAAATACTACGAAGAGTTCTGTTTGCTGGAACAATCGTTCATTAAAGACCCTGACAAAACGATCGAAACGCTCGTTAAAGAGAAAATCGCTACAATCGGCGAAAACATCTCGATCCGTCGTTTCGTCCGCTTCGAGCTTGGAGAAGGCCTTGAGAAAAAAGTGGATAATTTCGTTGAAGAAGTAATGGCTCAAGCTAAAATGTAATAGTCGGCTAAACGAAGATGGAACACCTTATCGTGTTCCTTCTTTTTTCAAAGATAGGCAAGTATGCGACTAATCTGTGAACGAAATGAGATTTTTTGCTATTAGCATTGGAGGTTTACAATTGGAACAGCCCAAATACAAACGCGTAGTACTGAAGCTGAGCGGTGAAGCGCTCTCCGGGCAGCAAGGTTATGGCATCGATTCGCTTACGATTGCTTCGATTGCGGAGCAAGTGAAGAAAGTGCACGAGTTGAATGTCGAAGTGGCGATCGTAGTCGGAGGCGGCAACATTTGGCGCGGCATTGCGGGAAGCGCGAAAGGCATCGATCGTGCTACAGCGGATTATATGGGAATGCTTGCGACTGTGATGAACTCGCTTGCGCTGCAGGACGCACTTGAGAACGTCAGCGTGCCGACGCGCGTGCAAACATCGATTACGATGCAGCAAGTAGCCGAGCCGTATATCCGGCGGAGAGCGATTCGCCATCTGGAGAAGGGGCGTGTCGTCATTTTTGCGGCAGGCACCGGCAATCCGTACTTCTCCACCGATACGACGGCAGCGCTCCGGGCGGCAGAGATCGAGGCGGAAGTCATTCTAATGGCCAAAAACAAAGTAGACGGCGTTTATTCGGCCGATCCTTTCAAGGATCCGTCGGCTGTCAAGTACGAGACGCTTACTTATTTAGACGTACTGAACCAAAACTTAGGCGTTATGGATGCTACGGCTTCTTCGCTGTGCATGGATAACAACATTCCTCTGATCGTGTTCTCCATTACGGAGGAAGGCAATATCAGACGTGTCGTTCTTGGTGAAAAAATCGGTACCATCGTTAAAGGGAGTGTAAAATAATGCCGCAATCGGTCAAAAAAAATGCCGATGAACGTATGGAGAAAGCGATCGCTTCTTTGAAAAAAGAACTTGCCTCGCTGCGCGCAGGCCGTGCTACTCCCGCGCTTCTCGACAGAATCCAAGTCGAATATTACGGTGCTATGACACCTGTCAACCAATTGGCGAACATCAATACGCCGGATTCCCGCACGCTGATGATTCAGCCATGGGACAAAAGCTCGATCGGCGCGATCGAGAAAGCGATCATGAAATCCGATCTCGGGCTGACGCCTTCGAACGACGGATCGTCGATCCGAATCGTCATTCCCGCACTAACGGAAGAACGCCGTACCGAGCTTGTCAAAATGACTCGCAAATCCGGCGAAGAAGCGAAGGTTGCCATCCGCAACATTCGACGCGACGCGAATGACGACATTAAGAAGCTTGAGAAATCGGCCGGATTGCCGGAAGACGAATCTCGCCGTCATCAGGATGACGTGCAAAAAGCGACAGACAAATTTATCGCCGAAATCGACAAGACGCTGGCGGCTAAAGAGAAAGAAATCATGGAAGTGTAAGAAAACGTTTGGACCCCCAGTTAGGTGGGGGCTTTTCGCTTTTTCGTAATTTTCTGAATGCGTTCGAATCCGTATGGGGGAAACTTGGAATGAAGCGTTTCTTTAAAAAGCTAGTCGGTGCGAACAACGCTGAGGAGAAATCCGACATTACGGCCACCAATGTTCCACATCACGTTGCCGTTATTATGGATGGAAACGGTAGATGGGCGCAGCAGCGTGGATTGCCGAGAGTAGCGGGACATCATGCCGGAATGAAAAACGTTAAGAAAATAACCGTAGCTGCAAACGATATCGGCGTTAAAGTGCTGACGTTGTACGCGTTCTCGACGGAAAACTGGAAGCGTCCGCGCGACGAGGTCGACTTTTTGATGAAGCTGCCGCAGGAGTTTTTTCCGCTTGAGATCGAGGAGCTTATCGAAAAAAACGTCCAAATCCGAATGACGGGGTGGAAGGAAGACATTCCGCCGCATACGCTTAGGGTCGTAGAAGAAGCGATAGCGAAGACGCAGCACAATGACGGGCTTATTTTGAACTTTGCGTTTAATTACGGCAGCCGCAGAGAAATGCTGGAAGCGATGAGGCAGCTGTTTCAGGAGATGAACGAGGGCAAGCTAACGCCGAAGGAACTTTCCGAAGAGCATGTGAGCAAACATCTCTTGACGTCCGATTTGCCGGATCCGGATCTATTGATTCGCACCAGCGGCGAATTGCGTCTCAGCAACTTTATGCTTTGGCAGCTTGCCTATTCGGAGTTTTGGTTTACGCAGAAATATTGGCCGGATTTTACGGAAGAAATATTTTATGAATCGATTCGTGAATATCAGCGGCGTGTCAGGCGGTACGGCGGTTTGAAATAAATCGCAGACGCTGTCACGCCGTCTGGTTGGAGGAATGATGTTTTGAAGCAGCGAATCATTACCGGGGTTTTAGCAGGGGTCCCATTTTTGGCCTTTTTGTATTTCGGCGGATATTGGTACGCTACCTTGCTTTTTGTACTAGCCTGCATCGGCTATGACGAGTTCATGCGGATGTGCGGAATCGCCAAAAATATGCCGCTGCGAATAATCGGCTTGGCGGGCATATTCGTGCTTGTCGATCCGTGGCAGCTGCAATGGATCGCGGACAACCTGCCGGTTCAAGCGATCATCTGGGTCATCATGCTGTTGTTTTTCGTATTGACCGTAACGACCAAAAACAAGGTGACGGTCGATCAAGTCGCCTTGCTCTTTTTGGCTGTCGTTTACATAGGCTACGGCTTTCATTACATGATCGCCACCCGAATGCCGGAGCAAGGCTTGTTTTGGACATGTCTTGTATTCATCTGCATTTGGATAACGGATTCCGGCGCGTATTTTACGGGTCGGGCGATCGGCAAAACACCGCTATGGCCTGCGATAAGTCCGAAGAAAACGGTAGAGGGCGCACTCGGAGGTGTAGTTTTGTCCGTTATCGCCGCCATACTGTTCGCTCTAGCAAAGCCAGAGCTGCTTAGCGTCGGACGAGCCGTTTCGCTAGGTATCGTAATCGCCATAGTCGGTCAGATGGGCGACTTGATTCAATCCGCTTATAAGCGGGTGAAGGGTATCAAAGATACGGGGAATCTATTGCCCGGGCATGGCGGCGTTCTTGACCGCGTCGACAGCTGGCTGATCGTTTTTCCTTTCGTCAATCTGCTTTCGGTGCTGCCGTCCATGTAGGACGCTGACTAGGAGTCAAGCCTTACAAAGAGGTGCTGGATGAAAAAAATATCGATACTCGGTTCAACAGGCTCCATCGGGACGCAAACGCTCGACGTAATCGCGCATGACCCGGAACGATATTCCGTCGAAGCGCTCGCAGCGGGGGGCAACATAAAGCTGTTGGCCGAACAAATTCGCCGATTTCGCCCTAAGAAAGTTTCCGTTTCGAATAAAGATCACGCAGAGCAATTGAAGCATGAATTTGGCGATGCCGTACAACTTTATTGGGGACATGACGGACTGCTCGAAACGGCTGCCGGGACGGATGCGGACCTTGTCGTGACCGCGATGGTCGGAAGCGTAGGTTTGGAGCCGACGCTTGCGGCGATCGAAGCGGGCAAGCAGATCGGACTTGCCAACAAGGAGACGCTTGTAACTGCCGGGCATCTCGTTACGGCGCTTGCAGCCAAACGAGGCGTGAAGCTGCTGCCGATCGACAGCGAGCACTCGGCCATTTTTCAGTGTCTGAACGGGGAACGCCAAGAAGAAATTTCGAAGCTTATTTTAACGGCATCCGGAGGATCCTTCCGCGACCGGACTCGCGAAGAGCTAGGCGATGTGACCGTGGAACAGGCGCTTAGCCATCCGAACTGGTCGATGGGCGCCAAAATTACGATCGATTCCGCCACGATGGTCAACAAGGGGCTTGAAGTGATTGAGGCTCACTGGTTGTTCCATATGCCGTACGATCGAATCGAAGTGATGCTCCATCCGCAAAGCGTCATCCATTCGATGGTCGAATTCGTCGATAACAGCGTGATTGCGCAGCTGGGGAATCCGGATATGCGGGTGCCGATTCAATACGCGCTTACATACCCGGCACGGTTTAAGACACCTTCCGAGCCTCTTGATCTAAGCAGGATCGGATCGCTCGATTTCAGAAAAATGGATGAAGAGCGTTTTCCGTGTCTCAAGATGGCTTTTGCTTGCGGCAGGGCGGGAGGCACGGCAACGACGGTATTCAACGCTGCGAACGAAGTGGCGGTTTCTAGATTTTTGCAAGGGGAAATACGTTTTCTGCAGATTGAGGACATCATAGAACAGGTGCTTGAGCGTCATGAGCTCATTTCTTCCCCTGATCTCGAGCAAATCATTCATGCGGACGGCTGGGCGCGGATTACCGCGGGCGGCATCGCATGCCAATAATTCCGGACAGCGCTCGCGTTGCCCGGTTTTTTTGAAAAGCAGAGCCTTAGGTTGACGTTTCTGCTTGTCATTTTCGGCGCTGCCGGTTATCCTCGAAATCTCAGAACGTATCTCCGCTGAGGGTTCGATTTCCCGGTAAACATGCCGGTCCTCTAAGCATATGCTTACGAAGTCGCTTTCTTAGAAAGCGTTTAGGACGTCTCAGCCGTTTAGCCCCGAAGAAGAAATGTCACGATATGCTCCCTGAAGGCGGTTGGCTTGTATTCGCAGCCTTAATAATGGTAATCTTAGAACATACGCATGAAAAACGGTAAACGATGCGGCTCGTTTTATGTTGCCGATAGGCCTATAGGGAGGGACTCCATTGTCATATGTCCAGAACGGTTTGCAGATTGTCCTGATGTTTTTTGTGCTTGTTACGCTGCATGAATGGGGACATTTTTATTTCGCCAAGCGCGCGGGAATTTTAGTCAGGGAATTTGCGATCGGTTTTGGCCCGAAGCTATTTTCTTATAGGAAAGGCGAAACGCGGTATACGCTTCGTCTCCTTCCGATCGGCGGATTTGTGAGGATGGCCGGAGAAGATCCGGAAATCGTGCAGATCAATCCCGGTCAGACGATTGCTTGTAAGGTCGTAAACGGCAAAGTGACCGAGTTGTATCTTGATAAGGTGGATTACAGAGTCGATGCGGTGCTGGGCGTTGTCGAGCACATCGATTTGGAGAAAGAGCTGTATGTCCATCTCCAGGTGGAAGACGAGCAAATCCGTTTCCCGATCCATCCTCAGGCGATGATGGTAACGGGAGGCAAGGAGCATCAGATCGCGCCGCTTGACCGTCAATTCGGAAGCAAAACAGTCGGACAAAGGGCGCTTGCGATTTTTGCCGGACCGGTAATGAACTTTTTGCTGGCATTCGTCCTCTTTCTCGTATTTATGATCGTTAACGGCGTGCCCGAGGCTGTCAAGCTCGGCAAAATCGAGTCGGGATCTCCGGCCGAGAAAGCGGGCTTGCAGGCGGGCGATATTATCCGCGAGGTCAATCATGAAGCGATCGGAACGGATCGCGTCAAGCTGACCGAGTTGATTAAAGGGTCGCAGGATAAACCGATGAATTGGATTATCGAGCGCGGCGGCGAGCAGCTGCAGAAAGAAGTGACGCCCAAAGAGAAAGACGGCGCGACGCTCGTCGGAATCGGGCTCGAATGGGATAACCGCGGCGTGAAAGCCGGCGAAGCGGTTACAGGCGCATGGGACAATATGACGTTCGCGACGAAGCAAATTTTGCTCGGGTTCAAAACGCTCGTATTCGGCCAATTCAAAATGGACGATTTGGGCGGTCCGATCCGGATTGTCGAGGAGTCTGGCAAGTATGCGGAGGCAGGTCCCGCTCCGATGATTTTCTGGTCGGCGCTGCTTAGCTTGTACCTCGGTATTTTTAATCTGCTGCCGATCCCTGCGCTTGACGGAAGCCGTCTAGTCTTTCTCGGCATTGAAGCGGTTCGCGGAAGACCGATCGATCCGAATCGCGAAAGCATGGTTCATTTTATCGGCTTCGCCATGTTGATGCTGTTGATGATTGCCGTAACGTACAACGACATTTTACGTTTGATGAAGGGGTAAGGTACGGGATTACGAAGATAATGTTATTATCGCCGGGGCGGGCGTTCTCGTCCCGGTTCATTCGAAAAGTGGGGCAGGAGAATACATATGGCAAACGACAAACAATTTGTCAAAGAAATTACGCCGCAGAGCGAAGATTTTTCCAAATGGTATTTAGACGTTATCAAAAAAGCCGATCTCATGAGTTATTCGCCTGTTCGCGGCTGTATCGTTTTCAAGCCTGACAGCTATGAGATTTGGGAGCTATGCCAACGTGAGCTGGACGCCCGCTTCAAGGAAACCGGCCACCGCAACGCCTATTTTCCGATTTTTATACCCGAGAGCTTCTTCCAAAAGGAAAAGGAGCATGTCGAAGGCTTTAATCCGGAGCTGCCTTGGGTAACCGAGGCCGGCGGCGAGAAGCTGGAGGAACGTCTGGCTATTCGCCCTACATCGGAAACGATGATCGGTCATATGTACGCCGAATGGATTAATTCTTATCGCGATTTGCCGCTGCTTATTAATCAATGGGCGAACGTTGTCAGATGGGAGAAGCGGACGCAGCCGTTTTTGCGGACGAGCGAGTTTCTATGGCAGGAAGGACATACGGCCCACGAAGACGAGGCGGATGCGCGCCGCGAAACGATGCAGATGCTGGAAATTTACCGTGATTTCGTCGAAAATTTCTTGGCTATCCCTGTAATCGTAGGGCAAAAAACGCCTTCCGAGAAGTTTGCGGGCGCAGTCGACACCTATTCGATCGAAGCGATGATGAAGGACGGGAAAGCGGTTCAGGCGGGTACTTCGCATTACTTGGGAACGAACTTCGCAGTAGCGTTCGACATTAAATATTTGGACAGGGAAAATCAGCATACGTTCGCACATACGACCTCTTGGGGCGTTAGCACCCGGCTGATCGGTGCGATGATCATGGTGCACGGGGATGACCGCGGATTGGTTCTTCCGCCTAAAGTGGCGCCGACTCAAGCCGTCATTATTCCGATCGGACCGCCTAAGACGCGCGAGCAGGTTGTGGCGCGGACGAACGAGCTGCACGCTTTATTGAAGCAGGCCGGCGTTAGGGCCAAAGTGGACGACCGTCCCGACCAAAGTCCAGGCTGGAAGTTTAACGAGTATGAGATGCGCGGTATTCCGGTTCGCGTGGAGCTCGGACCTCGCGATATGGAGAACGGGCAAGTCGTTCTCGTTTCCCGCGTATCCGGCGAGAAACGGATTGTCGCACAGGATCGTTTCGTTGAGGAAGTTCAGCAAATGCTGACCGAAATTCACAATGATATGTTCGAGAAGGCGAAGCAGTTCCGCGACGAATATTTTACTTCCGTCGAAACGCTGGACGAGATGAAGCAATTTCTTGATCAGCAGCGCGGCTTCGTGCTTGCCGGCTGGTGCGGCTCCAATGCCTGCGAAGCGCATGTCAAGGAAGAGACGGGGGCGACAAGCCGCAATATCCCGTTCGAGCCTGCCGAGCGTAAGACGAAATGTCTCGTATGCGGCGAAGCGGCAAAACATACGGTGGTATTCGGACGGGCTTACTAGAAGAAATGTGATTGCAGCAAGCTGCGGAGAGCTCTCCGCAGCTTTTCTTTTGGATTAACGGCAAAAAGATTGAGATAAACGGATGTCTCTTATACAATAGTAGGATAGCTAATGTTGCAGAGTTGTTCGAAGAGCAGGTAAAGAGTTGCAAATGAGTTGTTGTTTTTGTTTGGCAGCAGTACCTTTTCTAACGGAAAGCTTAAGCGGCTTATTTGTGGCTGCCGCTGCACAGCAACTTTTCAGACGAAAAGTTTTAGGAGGAAGCGATGGGTAACGGAAACGACAAACGGAGCCGCTTTGAGATGCTTGTCAGTCAAGCCGGCGTTCCTGCTGAAATCATAAACACCTATTTTGCCGCTTGTACGATCGAGCAGGTTGAGGTTAGCCGCTCCAATCGCGAATGGCTGTTTCATCTGCAGAACGGGGTACTCGTGCCTCATGATATTTACCGTTCCTTCACGGGTTTGATCCGGGACAAGCTTGCTCATATCGCCGGTATTCGTTTTTTGATGCGATATGACGATTCGATAGGGAGCCCGGAAATTGCCGAGCAGTACTGGGGGATGCTGATCGAGTGGATGCAGCGAAATGCAGGCTCCTTCAACGGCTGGCTGTCCAAGGCGAAGGTCGATGCGCAGGGCTCGATATTGACATTAAAGCTCCTCGACGCAGTAGGACTGGAGCTGGCGCGCAAAAAGCAGATGGATCAGTGGATACGGCGTTTTTATACGGAGCATTTTGCCCGCGACTTCGATGTTAAGCTTACGATTAACGAGTCCAGTTACGAGGAATATGAGAAATTCGCTCAAAAAATCGTTGAGGAAGAGCGGACGGTTACCCAAGAGATCGTCACATCGATCGAGAAAGAAGCGGAATCCGAGCTCGTATCGGATGCGGAGCTGAAGCTTATGATCGGATACGAGATTAAAGAGCCTCCGGTACCGATCCAGACGATTAGAGAAGAAGAGAAGAAAACGACGATTCAAGGGATGGTTTTCGGCTTCGAGATGAAGGAGCTGCGGAACGGCTCGACGCTGTTTCAATTCAGCGTGACGGATTATACGGACTCCATCATGATCAAAGCGTTCGCGCGCACGAAAGATGACGTCAAGATTTACAGCTTGATCAGCAACGGCAAATGGCTCAAGCTGCGCGGCAAGGTGGAATATGACCGTTTTATGCAGCCGCCCGAGCTGATGATGATTCCTTCCGACGTCGTCGAGGTGATGCCCCCGAAGGAAAGAACCGACAATGCGGAAGTGAAACGGGTGGAGTTTCACCTCCATTCGACGATGAGCACGATGGATGCGGTCACGCCGATCGATCAATATATTAAGACGGCCGCCAAGTGGGGACATAAAGCGATCGCCATTACGGATCATAGCGGCGTACAATCGTTTCCGGAGGCCGGCAAAGCGGCCAAAAAGCACGGCATCAAAATGCTGTACGGCGTGGAAGCGAACGTTGTGAACGATGCGGTGCCGATCGTGCTGCAGGAACGGGAGCAGGCTTTGGCGGATGCGACCTATGTCGTTTTCGACGTGGAGACAACGGGTTTGTCCGTCATCAACAACAAAATCATCGAGCTTGCCGGCGTAAAAATGAAGGACGGCAAAGAAATCGACCGATTCGCGACCTTCATCGACCCGCACGAAAAGATTCCGTACCATATCAGCCAATTGACGAATATTACCGATGAAATGGTGCGAGGGGCTCCCGACATTGCGGAAAAACTGCCCGAGTTTATCGAGTTTATCGGCGATGCCGTGCTTGTCGCGCATAACGCGAAGTTCGATATGGGCTTTCTTCAAGCGAACTTGAAACGGCTGGGGCTTCCGGAATGTCCGAATCCTGCGCTCGATACGCTGGAGCTCGCAAGACTGTTGTTCCCATCGATGAAAAATCATAGGCTGAACACCTTATCGGATAAGTTCAAGGTAAGCCTGGAAAACCATCACCGCGCCATAGACGACTCGATCGCACTTGGACATGTGCTGTTCAATCTGATCAAAGAGGCGGCAGACCGCGGCATTACGGAGCTGCAGCGGCTTAACGATTATGTAGGTAAGGATTTGAGCAACACAAGGCCTTTTCATTGCTGCATTTATGCGCGAACGCAAGAGGGCAAAAAGAACTTATACCAGCTTATTTCGATGTCTCATACCGAGCATTATCATCGCGTGCCCTGCATCCCCAAAAGCAAGCTTGCCGCGATGCGTGAAGGACTTCTGGTCATTTCCGGCTGTGAGAAAGGCGAGTTTTTCGAAACCGTGCTGAACAAAACGATGGAGGAGGCCGAGCAGGTCGCGGATTTTTATGACGTGCTTGAAATTCAGCCGGTCGATCTGTACATGCACTTGGTCGAGAAAGGGCTCGTGGGCAGCAAGGAAGAGATTGAGCAAGCTCTTCGCCGCGTCTGCGATATTGCGTACAAGCAGAACAAGATGGTCATCGCCACAGGCAACGTGCATTACTTGCATCCTCATGAAAAATTGAACCGGGACATCACGATCCACGGGATCACGGGCTTCAGTCCGTTGAAGGATATTCGCAAGCCGGACGTGCATTTCCGCACGACGGACGAAATGCTGCGCGAGTTCCAATTCCTTGGCGAAACGAAAGCTTTCGAAGTCGTCGTCAAAAACACGAACGATCTGGCGGATCAATTTGAAGAAATTCAGCTCTTTCCGAAAAAAGGCGGCCCGACAGACAACGGCCTGTTCTCGCCAATCTTCGAAGGTGCAGATGAAGAAATTCGCGATACATGCTACAAAACGGCGGTAGACATGTACGGCGAACCGCTTTCCGAGCTGATCGTGGCCCGGTTGGAGAAAGAGCTGAAGCCGATTATCCAGTACGGCTTCTCCGCCAACTATCTCATCTCGGAAAAGCTGGTTAAAAAATCGAATGCGGACGGTTATCTCGTCGGCTCGCGGGGATCGGTAGGCTCGTCGTTCGTTGCGACAATGCTCGGTATATCCGAGGTTAATCCGCTTCCGCCCCACTATATATGTCGCTCATGTAAACACAGCGAGTTTTTTACGGACGGAAGCATCGGCTCCGGCTTCGACCTTCCTGATAAGCTGTGCCCGAATTGCGGCGAGAAGTTGAAAGGGGAAGGCCAGGATATTCCGTTTGAGACTTTCTTGGGCTTTAAAGGCGATAAGGTTCCCGATATCGACTTGAACTTCTCGGGCGAATACCAGCCTGAAGCGCATAACTATACGAAGGTGCTGTTCGGCCCCAAAAGCGTATTCCGCGCCGGTACGATCGGAACGGTCGCAGAGAAGACGGCTTTCGGCTTCGTCAAGAAGTTCGAGGAGGATAAAGGGAAAAGCTGGCGATTGGCCGAGGTTAACCGGCTTGCGCTCGGATGTACCGGCGTGAAGCGGAGTACGGGGCAGCATCCGGGCGGCATTGTAGTCGTACCGGACTATATCGATGTCGAAGACATCACGCCCGTGCAATTTCCGGCGGACGATCAAAGCTCGGAATGGAAAACGACGCATTTCGATTATCACGCCTTTGACGAGAACCTGCTTAAGCTCGATATACTCGGACACGACGATCCGACGATGATGCGGATGCTGCAGGATTTGACCGGCGTCGATCCGACGACGATCCCGATGAACGATGCAAAGGCGATGAGCATTTTCAGCTCGACTGACGCGCTTGACGTCAGCCCCGAACAAATTCGGACGCCTGTCGCCACGTATGGCGTACCGGAGATGGGAACGAAGTTCGTTCGGCAAATGCTTGAGGAAACGAGGCCGCAAACGTTCGCGGACTTGCTGCAAATTTCCGGCTTGTCGCACGGTACGGGCGTTTGGCTCGGCAATGCCCAAGAGCTGATCCGCAAAGGGACATGCACGATCAAGACCGTTATCGGCTGCCGGGACGACATTATGCTTTTCTTGATTTATAAAGCGGGAATGGATGCCGGCCTCGCATTCAAAATTACGGAGAGCGTGCGTAAGGGTAAAGGGCTGACGCCGGAGTGGAAGGAAGATATGAAAAAGCATAATGTGCCCGCATGGTACATCGAGTCCTGCGAACGTATCGAATATATGTTCCCGCGCGCGCATGCTTCGGCTTATGTTATTTCCGCCGTCCGCACGGCTTACTTCAAGGTCTATTATCCGCTTCAATATTATGCGACGTATTTCTCGGTTCGCGCGTCCGACTTTGACGTCGAGCTGTTTTGCCAAGGCTACGATGCGATCCTTCGCAAGCTGATCGAAATCGAAGAAAAAGGGTTTCAGGCGACGACGAAGGAGAAAGGGATGATTTCCATCCTGGAAATGGCGCTCGAAATGACGGCGCGCGGGTTTACGTTCAAGCCGATCAACTTGTACACCTCGCATGCCAGCAAGTTTTTGCTGGAGGGCGATTCGCTGCTTCCGCCGTTCTCGGCCATCCAAGGCATCGGCGATAATGCCGCGAAGCAGATTGCGGCCGCCAAGGACGATGGCGATTTCCTTTCTATCGAGGATTTCCAGCAGCGCTCCAAAGCTTCGAAAACGATTGTCGAAATATTAAACGGGATGGGATGCTTCCGGGGATTGCCGGAGTCGAACCAGCTGTCGCTATTCTAAATCTTTTCAAAAAGACTTCGACCCCTCCTAAATCCTCCCCTTCCACAGCGCTTCGACTTCAAAGTGTTTATTGAATCGAAGCGCCAAGGTGAGGACCCCAAAGGGCGCCGCCCTCTGGACTCCCGCCAAGGGCCCTGCCCTCGGACTCCCGAACACTGAGGGCCTCGCCCTCAGCCTCCCAAGTCAAAGGACGAGGGAGTGACCTTTGGCGGGGAAATTATACAATGAGCAACCAATCGTCTTTTTGTATTTGGATAAGAGACTAAATCTGAAGCTGAAGCTGCATGGCTATCCTTTCTGCTTGCAATGTAGACTTCAAGTCATGATTTAGCTTATACAGACGGACCCGAAGGAGGACTCTCATGTCACTCGGGATCAAAATCGGCGAAGGAAATACGGCGGAGATTTTTGCCTGGGGAGACGGGAAGGTTATCAAGCTGTTTCGGGAATTTATGCCTCGGTCGACTATCGAACAGGAATGGAGCGTCAGCCAAGCGATATTGAGCGCCGGGCTGCCTGTTCCCCGCGTGTTCGGTTTGGAAGAGGTCGACGGCAAAACCGGAATTATTTATGAGCGCATCGGTGCTTCCAGCATGCTGGAGCGGCTGCTCGAAAATCCCGCGCTTGCCGAAGAAATGGGCTGTCGCATGGCGGTGTTACACGCAGCTATGCATAGTCGGATAGATGTGCGGAGAATGACGAGCCAGAAGAACGCCCTTGAAAAAGCAATCCTTCATGCCGATCTTTTGCAGGATAAGGAAAAGGACGAGATCGTTGCCCGACTGCATAAGCTGCCTGAAGGCAAATCCCTATGTCATGGCGATTTTCATCCTGGGAACGTTTTGCTGGGCAAAAGCGGGCCGATCGTCATCGATTGGAGCACAGGGGTTGCGGGCAATGCGTCGGCCGATGCGATGCGCACCAGGATGATGCTTGAACATGCCGTACTGCCGCCCGAAACGGCTGGGGACTGGAGCCGTCGCCTGGAAGCGATCAGGATGAAGCTGTGCAAGGCCTATCTGGAGGGTTACTTGAAGCTGACAGAGACGGATAAAGAAAGCATCGAAGAATGGGAATTGCCGGTTGCTGCCGCCCGACTGGACGAAGGGGTGCCTGCAGAAGAGAAGCGGATATTGACCGATCGAATCCGTGCGCTTTTGCATTCGCATGCATGACGTTTATCGATGTCGGGCACAGGGAAACATGCCTAATGATAGCGAAATTCCGCTTTCATTTTGTTTTCATGGCCTATTGTGTTTGGATAAATGACTATGCTATAATATTTTTGGTAATCATCTTGATAGGTATGCGTATCCGAGAGTGGGGAAACCCACTCTTTACATTTTGTATTGGGCTGTTTGCGGTTATGGACAGCTAGCTTATAGCAAGAAAGGGGGCAAGACCATGAGTTCGCAAGTGAAAACGATCGTTGAGCCGATGCTTGTGCCGTATTTGGAGGAAGGTGGGTTCGAGCTCGTTGACATTGAATATGTAAAGGAAGGCAGCAACTGGTTTCTTCGCGTATATGTAGATAAAGAAGGCGGAATCGACATTGACGATTGCGGGCGTATCAGCGAATTCCTGAGCGCAAAGCTCGACGAAGAAGATCCGATACCGAGCGCTTATTTTCTCGAGGTGTCCTCGCCGGGGGCCGAAAGGCCGCTTCGCAAACCGGAAGATTACCGCAAGGCGATCGATAAACACGTGTTCGTTACTACATACGAACCGATTGACGGTTTGAAGGAATTCGAAGGCAAACTACTCGCTTACGACGAAGAGAAGCTGTCGATTCAAATCGGCAAGAAGCAGCACGACCTGCCGGCGGCGAAAGTGGCCAGCGCAAGGCTCGCAGTCGTTTTCTAGCAATTGTAGAAGCGCTCTAATGCTGCGGTAAGCGCCGCAAGCGTTATCCTTGGCGCACAACAAACACCAGGCAGAACAGGGCGGTTTCGTTTGCATCGACAAGCGGAACCGTTCGCATAATTTCAAGAGAATCGATGTTTACTAATTGAAAGGGGGAGCTTCAGGCAAATGAACACTGATTTTATAGATGCGTTGCATGAGATTGAATCAACCAAAGGGATAAGCAAGGATATTTTGATTGAGGCGATCGAGGCGGCACTCATTTCCAGCTACAAACGCAATTTCAATACGGCGCAAAACGTGCGCGTCGATATCAATCGTCACACAGGGGTAATTCGGGTATATGCCCGCAAAAATGTCGTCGACGAAGTGCTTGATCCCCGTTTGGAAATCTCGCTTGATGCGGCGCGTGAAATCAATCTGAATTATCAGCATGACGATATCGTCGAAATCGAAGTGACGCCTCGCGACTTCGGACGCATTGCGGCCCAGACGGCTAAGCAAGTCGTCACACAGCGCATTCGCGAAGCGGAGCGCGGGCTGATCTATAACGCTTTTATCGAGAAAGAGGAAGACATCGTCACCGGTATCGTGCAGCGTCAGGATACGCGCAACGTTTATGTCGATCTAGGCAAGGTGGAGGCGGTGCTGCCGCTGACCGAGCTGATGCCGACGGAGAAGTTCAAGCACGGCGACCGGATCAAAGCATACATTACTAAGGTTGACAACACGCCTAAAGGGCCGCAAATTATTTTGTCGCGTACTCATCCCGGCTTGCTGAAGCGGCTTTTCGAGCTGGAAGTTCCGGAAATTTTCGACGGCGTCGTGGAAATTCGTTCCGTAGCGCGCGAAGCCGGCTTCCGCTCCAAAATCGCGGTTCATTCCCGTAACGCCGAAGTGGATCCGGTAGGATCCTGCGTAGGGCAAAAAGGGCTTCGCGTTCAAACGATCGTCGGCGAACTGAAGGGCGAGAAGATCGATATCGTCAGATGGTCCGAAAGCGTCGAGGAATACGTGGCGAATGCGCTAAGTCCGTCCAAGGTGCTGGAAGTGAACGTTTTCGAATCGGAGAAAATGTGCCGCGTGATCGTTCCCGATTATCAGTTGTCGCTTGCGATCGGCATCAAGGGGCAAAATGCCCGTCTTGCCGCTAAGCTGACCGGCTGGAAGATCGACATCAAAAGCGAGACGCAGGCCGAGCAAGAATTCGGAAGACCGAAAGACGCATCGGAAGAAATGCATCAGGACTCGGTCAGCATCGACTGATTTTTGTCTGACTCCGGTTCGCATTGTAGCCGTTTGGGCCCGGATGCTGTGAAAAATGCCGTTGGCCGTTAAGCAAAGAGCAATGCTTTCGGCCGTAACAGGGTTGGTGATAGAACGATGAGAACGAAAAAAATACCGCTGCGCAAATGCGTAGCCTGCCAGGAAATGATGCCCAAAAAAGAATTGATCAGAGTCGTTCGAACGCCGGACGAACAAGTATTGATCGATTTAAGCGGCAAAAAATCGGGCCGAGGCGCATATTTGTGCGGGAAGCTGTCCTGCTTCAAGCTGGCCAAAAAGAGCAAAGCGCTGGACCGGGCTTTAAAGCATACGGTCAGCCTAGAACTTTACGATCAGCTGGCAAGCGATTTTGTTAAAGTGGAAGATGAGTTTTTATTGGCCAAAGAATCGGAGAATGACGATGAAGAATAAAGTGTTCTCAAACCTCGGTTTGGCTATGAGAGCTGGCAAGCTCGTAACCGGCGACGAAAGCGTGCTGGAAGCGGTCAGGTCCGGCGAGGCGAAACTGGTCGTAGTGGCGGAGGATGCATCGGATAACACCCGAAAGAAAATCGCGGATAAATGCTCGTTTTACGAGGTTCCGCTATTCGTATACGGCAGCCGAAACGAGCTTGGGGGGAGCATCGGCAAACCCGAGCGGGTCGTCATGGCGGTAACCGACGCTGGATTTGCGAAGCTGATCGGCGATCGGCTTCACCCTTCGGCCGAATGATGCGGGGGGCGGAACCGGCAATAAGAGCGGATGCTGGAGGGTGGAGCCGTTGCGCCTTTTGGGAACGGACGAAGCCGCGTACGAGAGCGGTGAAAGGTATGTAGGGTCTGGAAAATCTTCGGAGGTGGAACAATTTGAGTAAACAAGACAATAAAGATAATAAAGATAAACTACGCGTGTACGAATATGCCAAATCACTGAATATGAGCAGCAAGGAGATCATCACGATATTGAAACGTACAGGAATTGAAGTCAACAACCATATGAGCGTTATGGAAAATTCGGCAGTGGAATCGGTAGAGAAGTTTTTCCGCGATGTAAAAGCGAACGCGGCAGCCAAACGGGCGGCGAACGACCGCACGGGAGCACCTGCCGGCCAATCGGCGCCTTCGCAAGCCAAGCCTCAACAGCCGGCTCAATCGCAAGAGCGTCCGCAAGCGCAAAGCCAGCGTCCTGCAGGAAATACCGGCGGCGGTCAAGATCGTCCGCAAGGCGGCCAGCAAGAGCAGCGCCAGCCTCAGCAAACGGCGCAAGTGCATGCAGCGGGTCAATCCCAACAGCAGCAGCCGCAAAGCGAGCAAGCTCAACCGCAAACGCAGCAAGCGCAGCAAACGCAAAGCCAATCCGCACAGCCGCAAGGACAGCGTCCGCAAGGCGGCGGATACGATCGTCAGCAAGGCAATCGCGGCCAGGGCGGCCAAGGACAACGTCGCGAGTATAGCGGCGGAGGCCAGGGCGGCCAAGGGCAGCGCTACGGCGGAGGCCAGGGCGGTCAAGGCGGCCAAGGTCAACGCTATGGCGGGGGCCAGGGCGGTCAAGGCGGCCAAGGGCAGCGTTACGGCGGAGGCCAGGGTGGCCAAGGCGGTCAAGGTGGCCAAGGACAGCGCTACGGCGGAGGCCAGGGTGGCCAAGGCGGTCAAGGCGGCCAAGGACAACGTTATGGCGGAGGCCAGGGCGGTCAAGGCGGTCAAGGGCAGCGCTACGGCGGAGGCCAAGGCGGTCAGGGCGGCCAAGGTCAAGGACAACGCTACGGCGGAGGCCAAGGCGGTCAAGGTCAAGGCCAACGTTTCGGCGGAGGCCAGGGTGGCCAAGGCGGTCAAGGAGGCGGTCAAGGCGGTTTTCAGCGTCGTCCCGACCAGAACCGTCCATCAAGCGGACCGGGCGGAGCGCGTCCTGCAGCAAGCGGAGCTCCTGCGCAATCTTCGCAGCCGCAGCGCCAGCGTTTCGATAACAATCGTCCCGAGAACCGCGGACCGAACCGTTCCACGCGTCCGACCTTCGTGCCGAGCGCGCAGGTGGGGGATCACGATGATGTGACCATCGGTAAGACACAAAGAAAAACGAAGCCTACACAAACCCGCTTCGACGATAATAAATCGAAGGGCGGCCAAGGCAAGGGCGGCCGTTTCGGCGCCAAAGGCCGTCAGCAACAGCAGCAGCAAGTAAGGAAAGAGAAAGTCGACAATACGCCGAAAAAAGTAATCGTCCGCGAAAAAACGATGACCGTCGGCGAAGTGGCGAAGCTGCTTCATAAAGACGTTTCGGAAGTGATCAAGAAGCTTCTCCTTATGGGCGTCATGGCGACAATCAACCAAGAGGTCGACATCGATACGATCCAATTGATCGCGACGGAGTTCGGCGTTGAGGAAGTGGAAGTGAAAATTCCGGTCGACGAAGAAAACTTCGAATTGTTCGAAGAGAAGGATGAAGAAACCGATCTTCAGGAACGTCCTCCGGTCGTTACGATCATGGGTCACGTCGACCACGGTAAAACGACTCTGCTTGACGCCATCCGCTCTACGAACGTCTCCGAGGGAGAAGCGGGCGGCATTACGCAGCACATCGGCGCATACCAAGTCGAAATTAACGGCAAAAAAATTACGTTCCTCGATACGCCGGGTCACGAAGCGTTTACGTCCATGCGTGCGCGGGGCGCTCAAGTTACGGACATTACGATTATCGTCGTAGCTGCAGATGACGGTGTCATGCCGCAGACTGTGGAAGCGATCAACCATGCAAAAGCTGCGAACGTGCCGATCATTATTGCGGTCAACAAAATCGATAAACCGGACGCCAACCCGGATCGTATCAAGCAAGAGCTGACCGAATACGAGCTTGTGCCGGAAGAGTGGGGCGGCGATACGATTTTCGTCAACCTGTCTGCGAAGCAGCGTACCAATCTGGAGCAGCTGCTTGAGATGATCCTGCTCGTTTCCGAAGTGCAGGAGCTTAAAGCGAATCCGGACAAACGCGCCCGCGGTACGGTTATCGAAGCGGAGCTTGACAAAGGCAAAGGCCCAGTCGCTCGCGTCCTGATCCAACACGGAACGCTGCGCGTCGGCGACAGCTTCGTAGCGGGCGTCAACTTCGGCCGGGTGCGTGCGATGGTCAATGACAGAGGCAAAAGACTCAAAGAGGCTCCGCCTTCAACGCCTGTCGAAATTACAGGCCTCACGGAAGTGCCGCAAGCCGGCGATCCGTTCATGGTGTACGAGGATGAGCGCAAAGCAAGAGAAGTCGCTCAGATGCGTTCGACGACGCTCCGTCAGTCGGAGATGGGCGCGAATTCCCGCGTAACGCTTGAGGATCTGTACAAGAACATCAAAGAAGGCGAAATCAAAGACCTGAACGTGATCATCAAAGCCGACGTACAAGGCTCCGTAGAGGCGCTCAAGGGCTCCCTCGCCAAGATCGAAGTCGAAGGCGCGCGCGTCAAAATCATCCATATGGGTGCAGGCGCGATTACGGAATCCGATATCATTCTGGCATCGGCGTCGAATGCGATCATCATCGGCTTCAACGTTCGTCCAGAGCCTCGCGTAACGGAGCTTGCCGAACAGGAGAAAGTGGACATTCGCCTGCATCGCGTTATTTACAGCGTGATCGAAGAGATCGAAGCAGCTATGAAAGGCATGCTTGATCCGGTCTACAAAGAAAGTGTTATCGGCCATGCCGAAATCCGCAACACGTTTAAAGTGACGAAAGTCGGCGTCATTGCCGGTTGTATGGTTATAGACGGTAAAATGCAGCGCAACGCCGAAGCGCGTCTTATCCGCGGCGGAATCGTCGTATACGAAGGTAAGCTGGATTCCCTCAAACGCTTCAAGGACGATGCGAAAGAAGTTGCGCAAGGGTACGAATGCGGGATAACGCTCGAACGTTTCAACGACCTTAAAGAAGGGGATATTATTGAGGCGTTCGTAATGGAAACCGTCGAGAGGTGATGTTAGATGGCAAAGGTTCGAACTGGCAGAGTCGGCGAACAAATCAAGAAAGAACTTACGACTATACTTCAGACGGAGTTTAAGGATCCCCGCGTCGGTTTTCTGACGATAACGGGCGTCGAAGCTACGAATGATCTGTCGCAAGCGAAAGTATATCTGAGCGTATTCGGTACCGACGAGCAGAAGGAGAACACGTTAAAGGCGCTTGCAAGCGGGACGGGATTCATCCGCAAGGAGCTCGGCAAAAGAATTCGTCTGCGCGTCGTACCGGAATTGATTTTTAAATTCGACACGTCGATCGAGTATGGCAGCCGGATCGAATCGCTGCTCGGCAAGCTGAACGAGGAGAAGCCGGAAGCATGACGATACCGTCGACCTCCTATCAGCGGCAATTGTCGATGGCGGCCGATTTTATTCGCGAGCATGACGATTTCTTGGTGGTATCCCATTTGAACCCTGATGGAGATGCCGCCAGCTCGACGCTCGCAGTCGGGTGGATGCTGGAACGGTTGAACAAAACATTCATCATGATTAATGAAGGACCGGTTCCGCCTAAATTCGATTGCTTGTGGGGGCACGGGCGAATCGTCGATAATTCCGAAGCCAAGCCCGAAAGGACGTTTCGTCATATTATCAGCGTAGACTGCGCGGACTTCGCAAGAATCGGCGATGTAAGCCAGCTTTTTGCGGAGGACGCGGTCTTGCTGAATATCGATCATCATCCTACGAATGACGGCTTCGGTTCCGTTCAGCTTATTAAGCCGGACGCTGCGGCAACGGCGGAGATCTTATACGATTTGGCCGTAAGTCTCGGGATGAAGTGGGACGAGGCGTTATGCAGATGCATATATACGGGGATGTTGACCGATACGGGAGGATTCCGTTATTCGAATACGACTCCGAACGTCATGCGGATTGCAGCGGAAATGATCCAGCACGGCGTCAAAGGCCATGAACTGGCCGAAAGACTCTTGGAAAATCTTACGCTTGCACAAGTAATCTTGCTTCGCAAGGCGCTTGAAAGCCTGGCATTCGCAAACGACCGCCAAATCGCTTGGATTTCGGTGACGCGGGACGATATGACGGAAGCCCGAGCAACCAAAGAGGATTCCGAGGGGCTGGTCAATTATCCCCGCAATATCGAAGGTGTTGAAGTGGGCATATTGTTCCGCGAGGCCAATGAGCATACCGTGAAAGTCAGTTTGCGGTCGGCGAGCCGCGTCGATGTTTCGGCAATCGCTCAGGTTTTCGGCGGAGGCGGGCATGTTCGGGCTTCCGGATGCACGGTCGAGGGTACGATCGAACAGGTAGTCGAACGCGTGGTTAAGGAAGTAGGTCAGGTACTCGGATGAGTTTTGAAGGTGTTTTGCCGGTTTGGAAACCGGTTGATTTCACATCGCATGATGTAGTGGCAAAGGTTCGCGGCATACTGGGCGTAAAGCGCATCGGGCATACGGGTACGTTAGATCCGAAAGTGACCGGCGTGCTGCCGCTCTGCATCGGCAGGGCGACGCGCGTCGTCGAATACATACAAGATCTGCCGAAGCAGTATGAAGCGACATTGACCGTCGGCTATGCTACGGATACGGAGGATGCGACCGGACAAGTGATCGCAGAAGCGGAACGCGTAGAAATTACCGCTGAACAGGCGGAGCGCGTTATACGCTCTTTTGTCGGCGTCATCAGCCAGGTTCCGCCGATGTATTCCGCCGTCAAGGTGGATGGCAAACGGCTCTACGAGCTTGCGAGACTCGGCAAAGAAGTAGAACGCAAAGCGCGTAATGTCGAAATATACGGCATAAACTTGCTGTCCATGGACTTGGACAGGAGGCATCCGGAAATACGGTTTCGCGTCGATTGCTCGAAGGGAACGTACATTCGCACTTTGTGTGCGGATATCGGACAAGCGCTCGGTTACCCGGCCGTCATGTCCGATTTGGTGCGAACGGCCACCGGCTCGATGACGAAAGAGAATTGCTTGACCTTGGAGGATATCGGCCGACTGGTAAAGGAAGGACAGCTTCAGTCGAAGCTGATCGATACCGCTGCCGCCATTCCGCATGTTCCGGCGTTATCCGTAACCGATAAGGAAGCCGCAGACGCGCTTCAAGGCAAGAAGATTCGGCCGGCGGCGCCTCCTGCAGAAGTGCCGGACGACCGGTTATTCCGTCTGTTTGCGCCGGACGGGACGTTCCTCGGTATTTTTCGCTTTGAACCCGATGCAGCGGTATTGCGTCCGGAGAAAGTGTTTTCCGAAGCTAGGTAAATGTCAGAACAGGACGTTGATGAATCGGATGTAGCGGCATACGCTGCCCTTAGGGAGGCGCCCTGCCGCATCGCTCCCGTTCGGAGCGTCCTCATCGGTTGCTCTGGCATCGATGAATCGGCAACTGATTTGGATAGGACAGGTGAGATTCGCATGAATGTTTATCCGTTATCATACCCGTTTGATCTGCCGGAAGGTGCGGTGCCGGAGTCGCAGGTGCTGGCCATCGGCGATTTCGACGGCGTACATCTCGGTCATCAGGAAGTCATCCGCCGCGCGCTCGGCACGGCTCATAAGCTGAATATTCCCGCTTCGATCATGACGTTTGATCCGCACCCGCGGGTCATTCTCGGTCACAGCAAATACGAGCAAACGCTCACGCCGTCGGCGGACAAGCTGGACTTGCTCGAGAAGCTGGGCGTCGCCTCCGTTTATATCGTCCGTTTCGACACGGCCTTCTCGAGGCTGTCCCCTGAAACGTTCGTCGACCAAGTGCTTCGCCGCCTTGCGGTGCAAACGGTTGTCGTCGGCTTCGATTTCCGTTTCGGCTATCAGGGCGAAGGGACTGCGGATACGCTCGGTCTGTTCGGAAAAGGCAGTTTTGCGGTTGAAGTCGTGCGCCCGTTTCATATGGACGGCGATAAGGTAAGCAGCACGCTGATTCGGGAATGCTTGCAGGAAGGCGACAGTCTTCGAACGGAGCAATTGATGGGCAGACTGTATACGATCAGCGGGACGGTCGTTGAAGGGGATAAGCGGGGACGTACGATCGGCTTTCCGACAGCCAACATCGATACGGGAGACGCTTACGTCATTCCGAAACGCGGCGTTTACGCCGTACGGGCCCGTTTAGGCTCGCGGAAGCTTGATGGCGTCATGAACATCGGTTTGAAGCCGACTTTTGCCACGGGTGAAATGAAGCAATCGATCGAGGTTCATCTGTTCGATTTCGACGAAACGATATACGGCCAAGAGCTGACGGTGGAAGTGCTCGATTATTTGCGCGAGGAGCGCAAGTTCGGCTCGGTCGACGAGCTCGTGCGCCAAATCGAACGCGATTCGCTAACGGCACGCGAACGTTTGGCTGCGCATCCGAAATAACGGCGGCGGAAATTGGCGAACTTTCGGATTTTCGTATTTTATAAGATTTCAATTTTACTTTCGCTATTCATATATGATATACTGATTTACGGTCGCGGACGACGAACGTCGTATCGCGCCGAGAACCGCAGCTTGGTTGCTCGTATCACCGACGATTACTGGGCTGACGGCGATTCCATTGATTTAAGGAGGTGAACAGGATGGCATTAGCAGAAGGTCGTAAGCAGCAATTGATCTCGGAGCATAAGGTTCATGAAACCGATACAGGCTCCCCGGAAGTACAAATCGCTATCCTTACGGAAAACATTGTGAACCTTACCAACCACTTGCGGACGCACAAGAAGGATCATCATTCCCGTCGCGGTCTGCTTAAAATGGTCGGTCAGCGCCGCAAATTGCTCGCGTACTTGAAAAACAAGGACGTTAAACGTTACAGCGCACTTATCGAAAAACTCGGATTGCGCAGATAGTAAACGTTCGGAGAAGCAACCTTTGTTCTGCCGTATGGGCTCGCCTGTGCGGTCGACAGGTTGCTTTTTCTTCGTTATAAGAAAGTATGCTTACACCATGGTAAACGCCAGCGTCCAAGACGCCTGCAGGCGTTTTTCCATATATCTCAGAAGTTTGTGCTCTGCCGAGTGTCCGATACCCCCTTTTTCGTGCCTGAACCGACTTTCGCGGATGATAGGCACGAATGACAAAAGTTATTGGTAAGGGGGACATTTACGATCTTTTATTTGTTCAAAAAGAAGGAAATAATGAACAGTGTGCAGAAGTAAAATAAGGTTTGTAACCGACTCGTTTCACCGGAGAATGCCGGACCGGCTTCCGCACGGCGGATGGACGGGCAGCCAGCCGGACAACAGACATTTAAAGCACACGTGGAGGAGGGAAAGCTTTGGAGAAAAAGATTCAAATCGAATTGGCCGGTAGAACGCTCACCTTAGAGACGGGTAGGCTGGCCAAGCAAGCGAATGCAGCCGTTATGGCAAGATATGGCGATACGGCCGTACTATGTACGGTAACAGCTTCGACAGAGCCGAAGGACCTTGATTTTTTTCCTCTAACGGTTAACTATGAGGAAAGACTTTACGCCGTCGGCAAAATTCCAGGCGGTTATGTAAAACGCGAAGGGCGTCCCACGCAAAAAGCGATTTTGGCCAGCCGTCTGACAGACCGGCCGATTCGTCCGCTGTTTCCGGAAGGTTTCCGCAACGACGTTCAAATCGTCAACATCGTTATGAGCGTCGAGCAGGATAACTCGCCTGAAATCGTAGCTATGATCGGCACATCGGCGGCGCTGGCATTGTCGGACGTTCCGTTCAACGGTCCGATCGGCGGCGTTATCGTAGGAAGAGTTGACGGTCAATTCGTCATCAATCCTACCGTCGAACAGTCCGAGAAGGGTGATCTGTACCTCGTCGTAGCGGGAACCAAGGATGCCATCATGATGGTTGAAGCGGAAGCGCGCGAGCTGCCTGAGGAAGTTATGCTTGAAGCGATTATGTTCGGGCATGAGGAAATCAAGAAAATCGTCGGCGCGATCGACCAATTTACGGCGGAGAACGGCAAGCCGAAAATGGAAGTGAAGCTACATAGCGTAGATGAAACGGTTAACGCCGAAGTTCGCGGCTACGCGGCATCACGCCTTGTCGAAGCGGTACGCATTCCTGAGAAGCATGCTCGTCAAGACGCGATCGATGCGGTCAATGCGGAAACTGTGGCTCATTTCACGGAGCAATATGCGGACGACCTCGATAAAATCGACGACGTCAAAGAAGTGCTTTACGATATCGTCAAAGAAGAAGTTCGCCGTTTGATCACGCATGATAAAGTGCGTCCGGACGGAAGAACGCTGTCGGAAATTCGGCCTATCGAATGCGATACCGGTATTCTTGCAAGAACGCACGGTACAGGCTTGTTCACGCGCGGACAAACGCAAGCGCTCAGCGTATGTACGCTCGGTGCGCTTGGCGACGTTCAAATGCTGGACGGCCTTGATCTCGAGGAAACGAAACGGTTTATGCACCATTACAACTTCCCGCCGTTCAGCGTAGGCGAAGCCAGACCGCTGCGCGCTCCGGGTCGTCGGGAAATCGGTCACGGCGCATTGGGCGAGCGGGCGCTTCAGATGGTTCTGCCTTCCGAAACGGAATTCCCGTATACGATCCGCCTTGTATCCGAAGTGCTCGAATCGAACGGTTCGACTTCGCAAGCGAGCATTTGCGCAAGCACGATGGCGATGATGGATGCCGGCGTACCGATCAAAGCGCCTGTAGCGGGCGTGGCGATGGGCCTCATCAAGGACGGCGAGCATGTATCCATCCTGACGGACATCCAAGGCATGGAAGACCATCTCGGCGATATGGACTTCAAGGTTGCCGGCAGCGCGAAGGGCGTAACGGCGATTCAGATGGACATCAAAATCAACGGCATCGACAGAAGCATTTTATCCGAAGCGCTCACGCAAGCCCGCGAAGGACGCATGTTCATTCTCGATAAAATGCTGGCGCATATTTCCGAGCCGAAAAAATCGCTGTCTCCATATGCTCCGAAAATTACGGTCATGCAGATCCATCCGGATAAAATTCGCGAGGTCATCGGCGCAGGCGGTAAGATCATCAACAAGATTATCGAAGAAACCGGCGTAAAAATCGATATCGAGCAGGACGGGAAAGTGTATATCGCGTCTTCGAACGCGGATGCAAACGAACGTGCGAAGCAAATTATCGAAGGCATCGTACGCGAGGTTGTCGTCGGCGAGACTTATTTGGGGACGGTTAAACGCATTGAGAAATTCGGCGCTTTCGTCGAAGTGCTCCCCGGCAAAGAAGGGCTCGTTCATATTTCGCAAATTTCTACGGAGCGCGTTGCCAAAGTCGAAGACGTGTTAAGCATCGGCGATCAAATTACGGTAAAAGTAACGGAAATAGACAATCAAGGCCGTGTCAATTTGTCCCGTAAAGCCACGCTTCCGCAGCAGAGCCAGCAGCAGCCGCAGAAACAGCAATAAGTAAGCACAATTTCAATATTTCACATAAAGAGTCAGAGCAGTCTGTCTCTTTTTTGTTTTGAGGCCGGCAGGGTAGAATGGCTTCCATTTTTGAAGGATCGATACGGACAACTGGTCTATGCAAGTAGACAAGCGCATATGTATGGGACAACGAAGCATCTTAATGTAATGACGGCCGGTTGAATCGCCGGCTTCATTGCGGCTGGAAGCTTGCAGGCTTCGGGCGAATCATACATGCCGATCGTATCCTCGAAATGGAATGGAGAGCTGACAACGCCATGAATCGATTGCTGCGTGCACTCGGCGCGCTAGGTGCCGCCATTTTAATTGCGCAAATTGGGGCCCTAACGGGTGCCGACGATTATATCCGTAACCTAAAGAAGCCTAGTACGGTATACGGTGAAGCGGCCATGCCCGTATTTGCAGCCGGCAAACAGGCCGGCAGAGCAAGCGACGAAGGACAGCGCGAACAGTGGCTGCTTCAGGTGAAAGAAGAAGCGGCCAAACGGAGAATCGAGCCGATCGATGCGAGAGTCGATTCGGTCTGGAAGGCGATTCCCGGATACAACGGTCGGGAAGTCGACTTGGAGCGCACCTTGCAAATTACGAAGCCTTTGACTCCGATCCAGGAGGTTCCATTCGTATATAGGGAGCTGGAGCCGAAGGTTAATCTCGACGATTTAGGCGCTCAGCCGGTATACAAAGGTAATCCGAAAAAACCGATGGTTTCCCTGATGATCAATGTCGCTTGGGGGAACGAATTTATCCCTTCCATGATTGACATATTGAATAAAGAGAACGTTCATGCTACATTTTTCTTTGATGGATCATGGCTCAAGAAAAATATTCCTGTTGCTAAAGAGATCGGAGCAAGCGGCCACGAGCTGTCCAATCATGCCTACTCCCACAAAAATATGAGCCGTCTCGGCAGGCAAGCCGCAATCGAGGAAATAACGAAGACGGAAGCTTTGCTTGAGAAGGAGCTGGGAGTCAAGAACAAACTGTTTGCGCCGCCTTCGGGAGATTTCAACATGCAAACCGTGCAGATTGCGCACGAGCTGAAGCTGAGAACGGTGCTCTGGACGATTGATACGGTGGATTGGAAAGGGCCTCAGCCGGAAGCCATTGTAAGCAAAATAGCCAAAAGGATCGAGCCTGGCGCCATGATTTTGATGCATCCGACGAAATCGTCGAGTGAGGCGCTGGAGGCTATGATCAAAGAAATCAAGCGAAAAGGCTTTGTATTGGGGACTGTAAGCGAATTGCTTTCCCCGAACCGCGTTCCCGATGTGCAGACGACTTTGCTTCAGTAAGCATGGAATCGGCCAAAATTATTGTGGCGCCCCGCAGCTTGATAAACGACCATTCTCCGGCATAGCATAACGGTTCAAAGCCAAACTTACGATCATACAAGAAAACGAAGCTCGCTTACTTATGTGGCATGTTTGTGGGGTTCACTTGGGGGGTACTTCTTTGATTAAGCATGAATTAACTAATGGTTTACGCGTAGTGATGGAGAAAATTCCGACCTGCCGCTCCGTATCGTTCGGCATTTGGGTGAAAGCGGGCTCGCGCAACGAAGCCCCCGATCAGAACGGGATTACGCATTTTATCGAGCACATGCTGTTCAAGGGGACAGACCGCTACAGCGCAAAGGATATCGCGGAAGTGTTCGACGGGATCGGCGGCAACGTCAATGCGTTCACGACGAAGGAATATACTTGCTATTATGCCAAAGTATTGGATGAACATCTGCCTATCGCTGTCGACGTTTTGTCCGATATGTTTTTTAACTCGCAGATGGATAAGCAAGAGCTCGATAAAGAGCGGAACGTCATTCTCGAAGAAATTGCGATGTACGAGGATACGCCGGACGATTTGGTTCATGACCTGCTGGCGAAAGCCGCTTACGGGAATCATCCGCTCGGCATGACGATACTCGGTACGGAGGCCAATCTGCAAAGCATGACCTCCGAGCGTCTGAAAGCCTATATGGCTGATCATTATACGATCGAAAATACGGTTATTGCAGTTGCCGGCAATATTGACGACAGCATTACCGAGCTGCTCGAAAAGCATTTCGGTCATTTTGCCGCAACAGGCGCGCCATTTGCATATAGCGAGCCGTCATTCATCGGCGATTCGATTTTTCACGCCAAAAAAACGGAACAAAATCATATTTGCTTATCGCTGCCGGGCTGCTCCCTCAAGGACGAGCAATTATATGCGATGATCCTGCTGAACAATACGATCGGCGGAGGCATGAGCTCCCGGTTGTTCCAGGAAATCCGCGAGAAGCGCGGACTCGCTTATTCGGTTTATTCCTACCATTCCGCACATCTGGACAGCGGTCTCTTTACGCTGTATACCGGTACGGCCCCGAAGCAAACGGAAGAAGTGCTTAAGGTATCGATGGATGTCATCGAGGAAATCATCGTGCACGGAATGACCGATGCAGAGCTTCGCAAAGGAAAGGAACAGCTGAAGGGCAGCTTGATCCTGAGCCTCGAGAGCACGAGCGCCCGCATGAACCGGCTGGGCAAAAACGAGCTTATGATCGGTAAACACTATACGCTTGACGAAACGATCGCACGCATCGAGGCGGTCGAGATGGAGCATATTCGGTCGTTGACCAAAAATCTGTTCTCTCAACCGTTCTCGCTGGCTATGGTCGGCCAGAACGACGGTGCGATTCAACAATTCAGGAGGGATCAGCTTGCTTCATACGGTACAGATCAAACGCCTTCCGGGCAATGAAGATATATCGCTTCCGCGTAAAATGTCCGAGCTTGCCAGCGGCTTCGATTTATATGCAGCCGTCAGCGAACCGCTTGTGCTAAATCCTGGGGAGCGGACGCTTGTTCCTACCGGCTTTGCCTTGAGCATGCCCGGCGAGCTGGAAGCGCAAATCCGGCCGCGCAGCGGTCTTGCGTTCAAGCATGGCATTACGGCATTAAACTCGCCTGGCACGGTTGATGCCGATTACCGGGGGGAAGTTAAAGTATTGTTGATCAACCACGGTCAGGAAGCGTTCACGATTACGCGCAACGAACGAATCGCGCAGATGGTGTTTCAGCTCGTTCCGCAAATTTCGCTTACGGAAGTAGAAGAATTGACGGAAACCGCAAGGGGTGCGGGCGGCTTCGGCCATACGGGAACCAAATAAAGCATAAAACAGGAAAGGCTTCGATCGTTACAAACGGTCGGAGCCTTTATTGCATTAATCGAGGCTTGGAGCGAAGGATATCGGGTCGCACAGGTTTTCGGATTTCTCGTCAGGAACCCATTATTGGGCGATGGCATAATATATGTTATCGAAAACGGCGAGAGAGGGGTGCTCAAGCAATATGCTCACCGGCATAAATGTGCTTTTTATCGGTGGCGATGCCAGGCAGCTCGAAGTGATTCAAATATTGTCCGAACTTGATGCGACGATCCAGCTGGTCGGCTTTGATAACTTGCAGCACGCGTTCAGCGGCATTACCAAATCCCAGCTTGACACAGCTTTATTTCGGGATATTGATGCCGTCGTGCTGCCGGCTGTCGGCACTGACGATCAGGGGATAGTTCATACGATATTCAGCTCGGACGAATTGAAGCTTACGATCGAGCATATAGGTGCGCTGCCGAAGCATGCCGTCATCTATACGGGGATGGCCAAGGATTATTTGAAAAAGCTGTGCGACGACAGCGGCATCGGCCTTGTCGAGCTGTTCGACCGGGACGATGTCGCAATTTACAACTCGATTCCGACGGCGGAGGGCGCCATCATGATGGCGATCCAGAATACCGATTTTACGATTCACGGGTCCAAAAGCATGGTGTTGGGAATGGGGCGGACGGGGCTTACGATGGCCAGAACGCTCCAGGGACTCGGCTCGCAAGTGAAGGTCGGCGTACGCAAGCCGGAGCAGTATGCAAGGGCTTGGGAGATGGGCTTCGAGCCCTTCTATATCAAGGATTTGTTCGAAAAGGTCGCGGGCATCGACTTGCTTTTTAATACGATTCCGACTATGATAATCACAGCACAAATCATTGCCAATATACCGCATCGCGCGCTAATCATCGACCTTGCTTCCAAGCCCGGCGGAACGGATTTCCGTTTTGCCGAGAAGCGCGGAATCAAAGCGATGCTTGCTCCTGGACTTCCTGGAATCGTTGCTCCGAAGACGGCGGGTCGTATAATCGCCCAAACGCTTAGTCAACTGATGGAAGAGGAAAGAAACAGGAGGAATGCGTGATGGATTGGCATGGATTGACCGTTGGTTTCGCTTTGGCCGGGTCGCACTGCACCTTGCCGGAAGTGATGCCGCATATTAAACGTTTCGTGGATGCCGGCGCGAAGGTCGTTCCGATCGTGACGAATACGATCATGACGACCGATACCCGCTTCGGAACATCGGAAAACTGGCAAAAACAGTTGAAAGATATAACCGGGAATGATATTATTTCTACAATTGTAGATGCGGAGCCGTTAGGCCCTTCGAAGCTGTTGGACGTTATGGTAATTGCTCCTTGTACAGGGAATACGACGAGCAAGCTTGCCAACGCGATGACGGAAAGCGCGGTTCTTATGGCCGCCAAAGCGCAAATGCGCAATCAGCGCCCGCTTGTGCTCGCCATCTCCACGAATGACGGTTTGGGGCTTAACGCCACCAATATCGCCAAGCTGCTTATTACTAAAAACATCTACTTCGTGCCTTTCGGCCAGGATGCCCCGCAAGCAAAACCTAATTCGCTGGTGGCGAGGATGGATCTTGTGATGGAAACCTGCGAGGCGGCCCTTCAAGGCAAACAGCTGCAGCCGATGGTAATCGAAAGGTTTAATTATTAGATCGTTTTGGTATCAAGCACGATCTCAAAGGGGAGAGAGCTACCCATGTCGAATCAGAAGCTGTTTAACGTAGCTGTAGTCGGAATAACCGGAGCCGTCGGCGAACAAATCATCCGATTGCTGGCTGAGCGCAATTTCCCCGTTCAAGAGCTGAAGCTGCTTGCCTCCGCGCGTTCCGCAGGCAAAACGATTCGTTTCAAGGACCGCGACATTACTGTACAAGAAGCGACGCCGGAAAGCTTTCAAGGCGTTGAAATTGCGTTCTTCAGCGCGGGCGGCGATGTGAGCAAAGCGCTTGTTCCGCATGCGGTAACCGCCGGAGCCATATGTATCGACAATACGAACGCATTTCGCATGGATCCGGAAACTCCGCTGGTCGTGCCTGAAGTCAACATCGATAAAATCAACGGGCACCAAGGTGTAATCGCTAATCCGAACTGCTCGACGATCCAAATGGTCGCGGCGCTTAAACCGCTGTATGACCGTTACGGCATTTCCCGTATCATCGTTTCGACGTATCAAGCCGTTTCGGGCGCGGGCTCCCGCGCCATCGACGAAATGCTCCGTCAGTCGAAGCAGGTTTTGGACGGCAATGAGGTTGCGCCGGATGTTTTGCCAGTCTCTTCACTGCCGGTTAAGCATCAAATTGCTTTCAACGCAATACCGCAAATCGATAAATTCCTCGATAACGGTTTTACGAACGAGGAAATGAAAATGATTAAAGAAACGAAAAAAATCATGGATGACGAATCGCTTGAGGTGACGGCGACTTGCGTACGCATACCTGTCGTCTACGGGCATTCGGAGTCGGTTTATGTCGAATTGAAGCAAGATTTCGATATCGATGAGATAAAACGGCTTCTCGCCGATGCACCCGGGATCGTGCTGGTAGACAATCCTGCGGAACAGCAATATCCGCTTGCTACCGAGGCCGCCGGCAAAACCGATACGTTCGTAGGGCGCGTACGCCGCGATCTTTCTAACCCGCGTGCACTGAATATGTGGATCGTATCCGATAATTTGCTGAAAGGAGCCGCATGGAATGCGGTTCAGATCGGCGAATATATCGCGATCGAACAATAGATGCTACTTAACGTCTCGCCGATGAAGCAGAAAGCCGAAGGGTCGCATGCGCAGCCCTGCTATGGTAGCTGATGCCAGTCGGCGTTTCCTTGGTAGCCGGGCTTTACGGGGATGCTTTCGGATTTTCGGGGTCTCCGTTAAGTACCCGGAATAAGCTTCGAAGCTTCACTTCATTTTGTGGGGAAAAAGGAGAGGACCCTCATGCGAATTTTGGTTCAAAAATTCGGAGGCACTTCCCTTTCCACCGCACAAGCCAGAGAACATGTAATCAATCATATCCGCCATGCGCTGCAGGAGCAATTGAACGTAGTAGTCGTCGTATCCGCGATGGGAAGAAAAGGGGAGCCTTACGCTACAGACACGCTGCTTCAGCTGGTTAAGGATAATGGCGACCGACTCCCGGCGAGGGAGAAAGATATGCTGCTTTGCTGCGGCGAAATCATTTCCGCCGCTCTGCTCTGCAGTTTATTGAACGCCGACGGCATTCCCTCAACGGTTCTTAACGGTGCGCAGGCCGGTATCTTGACCAACGGCCAATACGGCAACGCGCAAATATTGTCCATTCGGCCGAGCAGAATCCTTGAGCTGCTGGAACAGAATCGGGTCGTCATCGTAACCGGCTTTCAAGGCAAAACGGCCGAGGATGATTTCACAACGCTCGGACGTGGCGGAAGCGATACGTCGGCAACCGCGTTAGGCGCCGCGCTGAAGGCGGAGCTTGTCGATATTTTTACCGACGTAAACGGGATATTAACTGCGGATCCGCGCATTGTGGACGATGCAAAACCGCTGCAGCGCGTAACATACGCCGAAATTTGCAACATGGCGAACAACGGTGCCAAAGTCATTCATCCGCGCGCCATTGAAATCGCCATGCATGCGAACATGCCGGTTCGGGTGAGGTCGACTTTCTCCGACGATCCGGGCACATGGGTATCCGCACCGCCAATGCATAAGGGCGATCCGAAGCCGTTGAACGACCGATACGTGACAGGCATCGCTCATGTTGCCAATGTTACGCAGATCCAGGTTGTCAATTACGAAAGACAGTACGATTTGCAATTAAACGTATTTAAAGCGATGGCACAGGAGCAGATCAGCGTAGATTTCATCAACGTGAATCCGTCGGGAGTCGTTTATACGGTTTTCGATCACGAATCGCAAAGGGCGTTAGAGACGTTAAGAGCAATGGGCTATGAACCGCATGCCGTGACGGGCTGCGCCAAAGTTTCAGTAATCGGAGGCGGCATTAACGGCGTTCCGGGAATAATGGCAAATATTGTTGAAGCGCTTACTGAAGAGGATATCGGTATTTTGCAATCGGCCGATTCAAATACGACGATATGGATTCTGGTTCGCGGTGAGGATCTCGTGAAATCGGTCCGCATCCTGCACAATAAGTTTCAACTGCATATTTAGGAGGATTCGCAATGGATTTCGGAAAAATTGTTACAGCGATGGTTACCCCGTTCGACGAACAGATGCAGGTGAATTGGTCCGAAGCGGAGCGCTTGATTGATTATTTGATCGAAGAGCAGCAAACCGACAGCTTGGTCATTTGCGGAACTACCGGCGAATCGCCAACGCTGACGGAAGAAGAAAAGCTGCGTTTGTTCGAGACAGCCGTTCGCCATGCCGGAGGGCGTGCCAAAATCATTGCCGGCACGGGAAGCTACGATACGGCGCATTCCATCCACCTTTCCAAGCTGGCAAAGCAGACCGGTGTGGACGGTCTGCTTCTTGTTACGCCTTATTACAACAGGCCGTCGACGGAAGGCATCTACCAGCATTTCAAGGCGATTGCCGAAGCGGTCGATCTGCCGATTATGCTTTACAATATTCCGAGCCGGACGAACGTTAATATGTCTGCCGAGCTGACGCTGCGGCTTGCCCAAATTCCAAACATCGTCGCAATGAAGGAATCGAGCGGCGATTTGAATCAGATGACGCGTATCATCGCCGGCGCGCCATCCGATTTCTATGTGTATAGCGGGGACGATAATTTGACGCTGCCGCTTCTTGCCGTCGGCGGTCATGGAATCGTCAGCGTCGCCAGCCATGTCGCAGGCAAACAAATGAAGCGGATGATCGAGGTCTATTCGAACGGACAAGTCAGGGAGGCGGCCAAGCTGCATCAAGAGCTGCTGCCGATTTTTGAAGGCTTGTTCAATTGCCCGCATCGCGTGCCGAATCCGGTTCCGGTCAAGCATGCGCTTCGTCTTCGCGGTCTTCAAGTAGGAAGCGTAAGACTTCCGCTGATCGATGTTACCGAACAAGAAGGACAGTTCATTCAATCGCTCTTAGGTTGAGGAAAGTCTAAATCGGTGCTCACAGCATCGGTTTTCTTTTTTTGGGCAATCTATTTCGTAATGGCTTTACTTGTATTTAGGGTTTTTAATCATGTATAATGATTCCAAGTGACTGGTGCGGGTTCTTATGTAAGGGAAATACGGATCGTCGTCAATTTAAATAAGGAGGTTTATTTTCTTGTCAAAAAAAAATAACGATAAATTGGTGATCTTCGCTCTGGGCGGCGTGGGCGAGATCGGAAAGAACATGTATGTAATCCAGTATGCGAATGATATTGTGGTTGTAGATTCCGGATTGAAATTTCCTGATGAAGATATGTTGGGGATCGATATCGTCATTCCCGACATCACATATTTGCTTGAGAATCGCGACAAGGTGAGAGGCATTCTGATCACTCACGGTCATGAGGATCATATCGGCGGGCTTCCATACGTATTGAAGCAATTAAACGTTCCGATCTATGCAACGAGATTAACGCTCGGCCTGATCGAAGCGAAATTGAAGGAAGTCGGTCTTCTCGGCGAAACGAAACGAATTACGATCACGGCGGATTCCGAGCTTCAGCTCGGCACGATCAAGGCTTCCTTCTTCAAGACGAACCACAGTATACCCGACTCGGTCGGCGTGGCGCTCGAAACACCGGAAGGCGTAGTCGTTCATACGGGGGACTTTAAGTTCGATCAAACGCCTGTGAACGAGCAATATGCCGACTTGCACCGGATGGCGGAAATCGGCCAGAAGGGCGTGTTAGCGCTTCTATCGGACAGTACGAATGCCGAACGCCCGGGTTATACGGGCTCCGAACGGAGCGTTGGGGTCGAGCTGGAAGAAGTGTTCCGCAAAGCGAAGCAGCGCGTCGTCGTAGCAACATTCGCATCTAATATTCATCGTATTCAGCAAGTGATGGATGCGGCTTATGCGACTAGACGCAAAGTGACGGTAATCGGACGGAGTATGGTAAATGTCGTAGGAATCGCATCGGAGCTTGGCTACTTGCGCATTCCGGACGGCATGCTGATCGAGCCTGAAGAAGTGAATAAGCTTGCGGCTGACCGCGTCGTCATTTTATCGACAGGCAGTCAAGGCGAGCCGATGTCGGCGCTCACGCGGATGGCCCGTTCTTCGCATCGCAAAGTGGATATTTTGCCTGGCGACACCGTAATCATTGCGGCAACGCCGATTCCGGGCAATGAAAAATATGTCGGACGAACTGTCGACGAGCTGTTCCGTTTGGGAGCGCACGTCATTTACGGTCCAGGCTCCGTTTCCGGCGTGCACGTTTCCGGGCACGGCAGTCAGGAAGAACTGAAGCTGATGCTTAATTTGATGCGGCCGAAATATTTTATTCCGATTCACGGCGAATATCGGATGCTGCGTCTCCATGGACAATTGGCGGAGACTGTAGGTATCGATCGGGAAAATATTTTTATCGTGGACAATGGAGAAACGGTCGAGATTCAGAACGGATCCGCACGCAAGGGCGGTAAAGTGACTACCGGCAACATCCTGATCGACGGGCTTGGCGTAGGCGATGTAGGCAATATCGTGCTTCGCGACCGCAAGCTGCTGTCACAGGACGGCATACTGGTTGTTGTCGTAACGCTTAGCAAGCAGGATGGGGCGATCTTGTCCGGTCCCGACATCATCTCTCGCGGTTTCGTTTATGTGCGCGAATCCGAAGGATTGCTCGAAGAAGCGAATCGTATCGTGACCGGTACATTGAATAAGCTGATGAACGAGAACGTAAATGAGTGGGCCTCGTTGAAGACGCATGTTAAAGACGTATTAGGAAGATTTTTATATGAGCAAACAAGAAGAAGACCGATGATCCTCCCAATCATAATGGAAGTTTGATCCTCACCTTCTAAGTCACTTGAAATTAATGAATAGGCTTCCCGGCAACCCGGCCGAGGAAGCTTTTTTATTTGATGCTTTTGCTTGCTTTGAAGAGGCTGTTTCTCGCGGCGGCGGCGTATAAAAACGCCTTCCATATCCATACTAAGGGGGCAATGGAAAAGGAGGCATTTTATATGGCTGATAAATCAAACGAGGCTCCGGTGGAGCCGGCCGCAGAGGAACAAAAAAAGCAGGCTTCGATCGAAAGCTTGCAGCAATTCGGGCAAACAAATGTGGCGAGCAATGAGTCGAATATTTTTTGCCTGACGATCATCGGACAAATAGAGGGACACATCGTACTGCCTCCTCAAAATAAAACGACCAAGTACGAGCACCTTATTCCGCAGCTTGTGGCGGCCGAGCAAAATCAGAAGATCGAAGGGATTCTGATCATTTTGAATACGGTAGGCGGAGATGTGGAGGCGGGACTCGCGATTGCGGAAATGATCGCATCCGTTTCGAAACCGACGGTTACTTTGGTGCTCGGCGGAGGTCACAGCATCGGGGTGCCGATTGCCGTTTCTTCGCATCTTTCGATGATTGCCGAAACCGCGACGATGACCATCCATCCGATTCGATTGAACGGACTTGTAATCGGCGTGCCTCAAACCTTCGAATATTTGGACAAAATGCAGGAGCGCGTCATTCGTTTTGTGACCCGCCATTCCCGCGTAAGCGAAGAAAAATTTAAGGAGCTCATGTTTAAGACCGGCGAATTGACGCGCGATATCGGTACGACTGTAATCGGTGCGGATGCCGTGAAATACGGGCTGATCGATCAAATCGGAGGGGTCGGCGAAGCGATCCGCGAGCTGAACCAGCGCATCGAGCAAAGAAGGCAGCAACTGCAGAACGGGGGTGTCGTGCAATGACCGTCATTTATTCGGCCGTGGCGCCTGAAACGCTTTGGGAAGGCTTGGGGAAGGAACCGCAATATGTCGATGTGAACATTAACGGAATGAATATGCAGGTGGAAATGCTCAATATGCAGCAAGCCAAAATCGTGCGCCTGTATAGCCCAAATCCGAACGACTACTTGAATCCGGCTTATATGCCGGGAACGGTAATCGAATTTCACCCGTAAAACACGAACGAGAACAAATGTTCCTGAAAAGTCAATAGGCCATTGGTTATGCGTGCAACGGATTGTATCTAGCGCCCCGACAATATGGTATAATTAGTTATCGGGGGTGAACCGTTTTGGCAAAAGGCCGGAAGAAAAAAAGGAAACTTAAGCTCTCCATTAAGTACGAGCTATACGGGATCATCATTCTGGTGTTGTCCGTTATCGCATTGTCGCGAGAAGGCAGGGTGGCAAGGTCCCTTACATATTTGTTCCGATTTCTTATCGGTGCGATGGACTGGGTCATACCGGTCGTTTTTATTTACATAGGGCTTTACGTGTTTATCAAACGGGCATGGCCGGGCGGATGGAGCGTACGCAAAACGGGTTTGGTCCTGCTGCTGGGCGGACTCGTGCTGTACAATCATATGTCGATGATCCATTTGCTCGACCCGAACGCGGATTTTACCGCTCCTTCCTACATCGTCAGTTCGACATGGCAGAGTATGATGGACGGGCTTCAGGCGTCCGGCGGCAAAAGCAATATTTTGCAAACGGATGTCGGCGGGGGCATGATCGGCGCGATACTGTACGCCTGCCTGTACTTCCTGTTCGGAGGCTGGGGATCGCGTTTCCTGGTTTATGCTTTATTTGTCGTTTCCTTCCTTCTTATCACCGGACTATCCGTTGTCGACATCGGCGGCAGAATAGGACGGCCGATAGGCGAAATGGCTGCGGCATTGAGAAGCAAATATTCGGAGCTGTTCTCGAATCGTTCCCGCAGCTTGGTGCCTATTAGCGCTCCGCAGGAAGAATCGGGTAAGCCGTCCAAGCGGAAAGCGTACGTGCCGCCTCTCGACGACGATTTCGAAGAGGAGACGTATGCCTCGGCAAAACCGGTCAAAAAGAACGAGAAGAAGGCGGATAAGAAGTCGCCCATCTTTCATTTGCTGCCTTCCTTGCGCAAGCAGCGAGAGAATCTCGTAGGACTTGATCGGCGCGACGACGAGGAAGAGGAGCTTGACGAGATTCAAGGGCAGACGGTTCATCAGCCGGCTGTCCAAAAAGGCGCGAAGCCGATTACCGTTATTCCGGCTGCCGTAAACGAGCAGCAGTTTCCGAACGGCGGGGATGAAGAGACGGATGACGATCAGCGCCCGTATATTCGCGATTTTCAGGAGCAGCGGGAAGATACGCCTATGCTGTCCGGCCCCGCTCAAGCAACATCCGGCAGCGCAAGCAGTTCGGACGACAAAGCCGATGAGGTCGCGGATACGGATAAGCCGCTTGCGCTTGCAAGCAGCAAAAAGCCGTATCAATTGCCTTCCTACCAGCTTTTATCGAAGCCTTCGGGCTCCGGAAGATCGGGAGATCTCGATCATAAGGCGAATGCGCGGAAGCTGGAGGCGACCCTCGAAAGCTTCGGCGTTCGCGCGAAGGTGCTGGAGGTCGTACACGGACCCTCCGTTACTCGTTATGAAGTGCAGCCCGATGTCGGCGTGAAGGTCAGCAGAATCGTCAGTTTGACCGATGACATCGCACTTGCTTTGGCTGCCAAAGACATCCGGATGGAGGCGCCGATTCCCGGTAAATCCGCAATCGGCATCGAGGTGCCGAATTCGGAGGTTTCCGTCGTTACCTTACGCGAGGTTATGGAGTCCAGCGCTTTTCACGACGCCGCTTCGAAGCTGTCCGTGACGCTTGGCCGCGACATTGCGGGGCAGCCGATTGTCGGCAACCTTGCGAGGATGCCTCACATGCTTGTCGCCGGCGCGACCGGCTCGGGGAAATCGGTGTGCATCAACGGCATCATAACGAGCATTCTGTACAAAGCCAAGCCGGATGAAGTGAAATTTTTGATGATCGATCCGAAGATGGTCGAGCTTAACGTATATAACGGGATTCCGCATTTATTGGCGCCTGTCGTTACCGATCCGCGAAGAGCCTCGCTAGCGCTTAAGAAGGTTGTCGTCGAGATGGAAAAAAGATACGAGCTGTTTTCCAAAAGCGGCACGCGCAACATTGAAGGCTATAACGCCATGCTTACGGATCCGGGCAACCCGAATCCTGGCGATCCGCTGCCGTTCATCGTCGTCATCGTGGACGAGCTTGCCGATCTGATGATGGTAGCGGCAGGAGACGTCGAAGATGCGATATGCCGGCTGGCGCAAATGGCGAGGGCGGCGGGGATCCATTTGATCATTGCTACGCAGCGTCCTTCGGTCGATGTCATCACTGGCGTTATCAAGGCGAATATTCCTTCGCGTATCGCGTTCGGCGTGTCTTCACAGGTCGACTCCCGTACGATTCTGGATATGGTCGGAGCCGAAAAGCTGCTGGGACGCGGAGACATGCTCTACCTTCCGGTGGGCGCTTCGAAGCCGGTTCGCGTTCAAGGGGCGTTTTTATCCGATCAGGAAGTCGAATCAGTCGTCACTTTTGTCCGCAACCAGGAGCAGGCTAATTATCAAGAGGAAATGGTGCCGCAGCTCGAAGAGCAGACGGAACAGGAGAACCTGTTCGAGGACGAGCTTTACGACCAGGCGGTTCAAATCGTACTGGAAGGGAAGCAGGCATCCGTATCGCTCCTGCAGCGGCGCATGCGCGTCGGTTACACGCGTGCGGCCCGCTTAATCGATACGATGGAAGCCAAGGGGGTTGTCGGGCCTTACGAGGGCAGCAAGCCTCGTGAGGTGCTGATGACGATCGAGCAATTTCACGCCATGAAAGCAAGCTCTTAGGCCTGAGAAATAAATTTGCTGCATAAGCGCATTGGATACAAGTCTGCCGACAAGCGGGCCTGTATCTAATGCGCTTTTTATTTTGGTGCCTGAAAAGCAGCCGAGATTTGCGTCGATGACTTCGCTTCATTTTGAGCGGGTATTGATTGGGGCGGTCCGTTCACGGAAACCTTCAATATCTTTAAGTGAACTTCAGCCTCCCCGCTATGCAATCGGAGGCATTGCAGGATTCGAGATTTGCGCCACTTTGTGGCGGTTTAACATGTTCGCAAAAGATTGGAATAGAACCGGGCGGCCTATCAAATAATAACTTCCATGAATCATTGCACCAAGTACACCAAGATGAGGAAAGGTTGAGTATGCGATGAACAAACGGCTTCTCGTCATTACAGTCGGTCTCGTGGCGGTCCTTCTTGTCGGCATTCAGTTCAAGAATCACAAGCCGGCGCAAGAAACGTTCAGCGAAGCGACAATCAAATACGGGGCTGAAGGCTCGGACGTTTACGAGCTGCAAGGCCGGCTTAAGCATCTCGGTTTTTATTATGGAAATATCGACGGCGATTTCGGGTACAACACGCTTAAATCAGTCAAGTGGTTTCAGTCGGAATTCGGCATGAAGGTCGATGGGATCGTCGGGCCGAAAACAAAGCTTAAGCTGTGGGAAGCGACTCGCAGTTGGAAGCCTTCGGCGCCGGCGGGCGGCGGAGGCAATGCTGGCAATACCGGTGGCGGAGGCGGAGGCGGCGGTACAAGCAGTGGTGCGGTAATAAAGCCGCCATCCCTGCAAGGGCTCTCCGAGAATGACTTGAATCTTATGGCGAATGCGGTTTACGGCGAATCGCGCGGCGAGCCTTATATCGGTCAAGTCGCCGTAGCCGCCGTTATTTTGAACAGGCTGGAATCGCCCAGCTTCCCGCATACAATTTCGGGCGTCATTTTTCAGCCTGGAGCCTTTACCGCGGTAGCGGACGGGCAAATTTGGCTGACGCCGAACGAGACGGCCAAAAAAGCCGTGCGCGAAGCGATAAACGGAAACGATCCGACAAACGGATGTATTTATTACTTTAACCCGGAAACCGCGACGTCCAAATGGATTTGGACAAGAACGCAAATAAAAACGATCGGCAAACATATATTTTGCAAATAGAAGCATCGGCAAAGCCTTGGGGACAATAGTATAAAAGTAATGGCAGAAGAAGCAACGTTCGAACGACCGGCGAAACGCTTTACGATCATTTTCGTCAGGCCGTCCGTCCGGTTGCTTCTTCGCATGACGTAGGAATATAATGGGATAAGCGGCATTCACAGCTTGCAATAGTCGACACGAAAGCTGTTTTTGCCAAATGAATCGAGGCGGAAGGGAGTTCGATGCAATTGATGAATGCGTCATTCGAACGTACGACGATTGGAAACATCCGGCTGCATGTGCTGCCGTCGGAGCAGTTTAAAACGTATGCCGTCTCCGTATACATAGGAACGCCTTTGTCGGAACAAACGGTAACGCCCGTAGCGCTTGCTCCGTTCGTGCTGCGGAGGGGAACGGCGTCGCTGCCGGAAACGAAGCAGTTCCGCGAACGGCTGGACGATTTGTACGGAGCGGGATTCGGCTTTGATATTTATAAACGCGGCGATTACCAAATCGTCCAATTCCGCATGGATATCGTCGAAGACCGGTACGTGCAAGAGGAGCGTACGCTGCTGGCCCAAGCATTGTCATTTATCGGGGAAGCGATTACGAATCCGCTGCTGGAGGACGGCGCGTTCAGCGCCAAATATGTGGAAGCCGAGAAAAATACGGTTCAGAAGAAGCTGGAAGCGATCGTGAACGACAAAGCTTCTTATGCGGCAGAACGCTGTATTCAGGAAATGTGCAAAAGCGAGCCTTATCGGCTTCATCCGCTCGGACAAATCGAATCGCTTGAAGCGATCACGCCAAAATCGCTTTACGAATCTTATCGGAACTGGCTTCAAACCTCGCCGATCGACTTATATGTAGTCGGCAATACGACGCTGGCCGAAGTCGAGGGCATCGTCAGGTCGCAATTCCGCGGCGCAGGCGGTCAAGCGTCGGGGTATTTGATGGAAACCAAACAGCCGACCGTCGAGAAGGTCAAAACGGTTGTGGAAAAACTCGACGTCAATCAAGGCAAGCTGAATATGGGGTTGCGCACCAAGGCCACTTATGCCGGAGACGATTATGCGGCCGCACTTATGTATAACGGCGTTTTGGGCGGATATCCGCATTCTAAGCTTTTCATTAACGTTCGGGAGAAAGAAAGCCTTGCTTATTATGCTTCATCCCGTTTGGACGGACATAAGGGAATACTGACGATTCAATCCGGCATCGAGATCGCCAATTACGAGAAGGCCGTAGACATCATTCGCAAACAGCTTTCCGCGATGGAGGAAGGCGAAATTACCGATACGGAGATGACGCAAACGAAGGCGATGATCGCCAACCAGCTAAGGCAAATTCAAGATTCCGCTTACGAAACGATCGCTTTCGATTTCAACAGCGTGTTATCCGGTCGGCAGCGTTCCGTACAAGGGCTGATCGACGATGTGCAGCGTATCGGCACGTCGGATATTCGCCGCATCGCGGATCAAGTAAAGCTCGATACGATCTATTTCCTGCGGGACTTGAAAGGGGAGTAGCAGCCGATGAACGTCATCCGCTATGAGCATGTGAACGAAACGGTTTACCACGAGAAGCTGGACAACGGACTCGATGTTTACGTGCTGCCAAAAAAAGGCTTCCACAAAACGTTCGCGACGTTTTCTACGAAATACGGCTCGATCGACAATCATTTTCAGGTCGAAGGCAAGCAAGAAGTGCAAGTGCCTGACGGCATCGCGCACTTCCTGGAGCATAAAATGTTTGAGGAGCCGACCGGCGATATTTTCGCAACATTCGCCTCTTACGGCGCTTCCGCCAATGCGTTTACAAGCTTCGACCGCACCGTATATTTGTTCTCGGCTACGGATCATGTGATGGAAAGCTTGGAAACGCTCCTGAATTTCGTGCAGAATCCGTACTTTACGGACGAGAACGTCGAGAAGGAGAAAGGCATCATCGGGCAAGAAATCAACATGTACAAGGATCATCCCGATTGGCGTTCCTATTTCGGACTGATCGAAGCGATGTACAGCGCGCATCCCGTACGGATCGACATTGCGGGAACGATCGAATCGATTTCCCAAATAACGAAAGAAATGCTGTACGAGTGCTACCATACGTTCTATCATCCGACCAATATGAGCGTTTTCGTAGTCGGCGGGGTGGATGCGGAGGAAGTGATCGACCGCGTTCGCCGGAATCAGGCGGCCAAGACGTTCGAGCCGCAAGGCGAAATCAAACGGATTTTTCAGCCCGAGCCGGACTCCGTCCACAATCCCCAAAAAGTTACCAGGCTGCCGGTATCCCAGCCCAAATGCTTGTTCGGCTTCAAGGAAGCGCATGACCCGATAGAAGGACAGGCGCTTCTGGAGAAGGAATGCGCTTCGAAGCTGATGATGGATATTTTGTTCAGCCCTACGTCGGCGATCTACCAGACTTTGTATGACGAGAAGCTTATTTCGGACAATTTCGGCGCCGATTTCAATTGTACGCCGGGGTATACGTTCTCGGTAATCGGAGGCGATACGCGCGACCCCGAGCTGTTGCTGGAGCGCATCAAGCAGCTTGTAAACGATGAGCTGGAACGCGGCATCGGCGAGAAAGATTTCGAGCGGAGCCGCAATAAAAAAATAGGCGGGTTTCTGCGCATGCTGAACTCGCCGGAATCGATCGCAAGGTTATATACCGATTATCGCTTTAAAGGAGCCGATGCGTTCGACATGCTGACCATATACCGGAATATGTCGCTGGAAGAAGTGAACACGAGGCTTCATGAACACTTTAACTGGGAGCAGCTCGCCGTTTCGATCGTCGCTGATCCGAAGGAAGCGTCATGAATCGGGCGATCAACGAATATACCGTTTTAGTCACCGGGGCGAGCCGCGGCATAGGAGCCGCAGTTGCCGAACGGTTTGCCTCCGTCGGCGTAGGGATGAACATCATCCTGCATTACCGACAAGCGCATGAAGCGGTGAATGAGGTTGCCCGCCGCTGCCTGGAAAAAGGCGCGAGGGTGCTGACGGTATCCGCAGACCTCCGATCGAAGGAGCAGATCGAGCGAATGAAAGAGAAGCTCGATCTTCACGGGCTGCAGCCCGACGTCCTGGTCAACAATGCCGGCATTTCGCATTACGGCTTGCTCTCGGACGTTTCGGAGACGGATTGGGACGAAATCATGAGCGTAAACGTGAAGGGCACGTTCTTGTGCACGCAGACGTTCATGCCGGCGATGATCGAACGCAAGTTCGGACGAATCATCAATGTTTCGTCCATCTGGGGATTGACAGGCGCCTCCTGCGAGGTTGTTTATTCGACCGCGAAGGGCGGAATCAACGCCTTCACCAAAGCGCTGGCCAAGGAGCTGGCGCCGTCGGGCGTTACCGTTAATGCGGTAGCTCCCGGCGCCGTCGATACGGAAATGATGAGCGGCTTCAACGCCGAGGAGAAAAAAGCGATCGAAGAAGGCATCCCTGTCGGCCGCTTCGCCGTTCCGGAGGAAATCGCATCGCTCGTTTATTTTCTCGCGCTTCCGGAATCGAGCTACATAACCGGACAAATTATAAGCCCCAACGGGGGATGGCATACTTAGACGGAATCAGCGTTCCCTTACACCTTGAGCGATTCGGACGGATGCATAGACCGCCCTCATTTTGCGCATAGTACAACTGTTCATCCGAAATCCATCTCAAGGGAGGAATTAACGTGGTTACCGTTCTTAAATCGTTTGACAAATGGAAACAATTTTTGGGCGAACGCGTCAATATGGCCGAGCATGCCGGCATGAGCGAAGAGACGGTTGCGAAGCTTGCTTATCAGATCGGTGAATTTCTTGCCGATAAAATCGACCCGGAAAACAAAGAAGAACGCATCTTGAAGGATTTGTGGGATGCCGGAGACGATCAAGAGCAAAAAGTGCTCGCCCGCTTAATGGTCAAAATGGTCGCGAAGGAAGCCTAACTGGAAATAAACTCCTTTGCACGCGTACGAAGGAACCCATGCGAGGAGTCCGGCGACTGTCGAGAACCCGGCACTCCGCGAATAACGGTCTTCCTGTGTTTCGGACAAAGCCTCCTTTGGCAGGAGGCTTTTGTTTTTGCTCTCAAAATTTCTTATACTGGTAGGAGTGATTGCACGTTCTGACATAAAGGAGATTGGATAGTCGGATGAAGATTTGGATATTGCGTTTGTTTTCGGTTATGATGGTTGCATTGGTTATGTCGGGCTGCGGGCATCAGCTGCCTGTCGCTTCGGAAGAGCTGCTCAAACAAAAAAAATCGGTGCTAGTCGTTACGTCCCCCGATTTGCCTGCGGGTCTGGACCAGAAGCTCGGTGCGGCGCTTAACGAATGGCGGTCGGCGGATAAGCTCGCTTGGAAGTGGCTGCCGCAGAAAACCGCGCTGGATGATGAAGCTTTGAATTCGATTCGCGAAACGGCATACGATCAAGTGATCGTGATCGGGAGCGCTTTGTTTGCCGATGCGATGAAAGCCGCCGCGGAATTCCCGAATGTCAAGTGGTCGCTGTACCAGCAATCGCCGGAAAGGAGCCCTGCTCCTATTCAGCCGCTCGACAATACGGCGGTGTGGCAAGCCGATGCCGGAACTTATACTATATTATGGAACGATTGGGTCAAACAGCAAAAGCTTGCGGGCGCTCCGATCATTTGGATCACGACAACAGGCAATCAGGTGCCGGCAACGTGGGCGCCGTCGGAGGAAGCGGAGCAAATCGTCATGTACGATCCGGAAAATCCGGAGCAATGGTTTCAGCAGCTTACTTTCCAGGCTAAGCAAATCAATGCCAAATGGATCGTGCTGTACACGCCGGAGGCTTCTGCCGAGCTTACGAAAATCCGCTCGCTGCGCATTCCTTTTCTCGATATGACCGCATCGGTCAACTATAGTCTGAATTGGGATCCGATTTTAAACGGGATTCGCGAAAACGTCAAAACCGATTCTTGGAAGCAGGGACTATATACCTATTCCGAGAATGAGGCAACCGCCCAAATGAAATAATTTTAAAGGCGATGAAGGAAAAGCGCGAAAATTGTAGAATTTACTTCTGAATGAAACAACAGACGCGAGCAAGAAGAATAGGATGTGGCTCAGAATGGAAATGAAGCAATGGTACATGGAATACCGGATTCATAAAAACCGTCCCGGTTTGCTTGGCGATATCGCCTCCCTTATGGGGATGCTGGAAATCAACATTATGACGATCAACGGGGTTGAAGATAAAACCCGCGGCATGCTTTTGCAAACAAGCGATGAAGAAAAAATTGAAATATTGGGTAAACTATTGAAAAAAGTGGATAATATTACAGTAACGAAATTTCGCGAGCCCAAGCTTGTGGACATTTTGGCCGTAAGGCACGGCCGTTACATTGAAAGAGACTCCGACGACCGTAAAACGTTTCGTTTTACCCGCGACGAGCTTGGACTTTTGGTCGATTTCCTCGGCGAAATCTTCAAGAAGGAAGGCAATCAGCTGATCGGTTTGCGCGGGATGCCGCGGGTCGGAAAGACCGAATCGATCATAGCCGGCAGCGTGTGCTCGAACAAACGGTGGACGTTCGTATCGTCGACGCTTCTGAGGCAAACCGTTCGCAGTCAACTGTCGGAAGACGAAATGAATCCGAACAATGTTTTTATTATTGACGGTATCGTTTCGACGATACGCTCCAATGAGAAGCATTACTCGCTCCTGCAGGAAATCATGGCGATGCCTTCGACCAAGGTGGTGGAGCATCCGGACATTTTCGTACGGGATTCGGAATATGACTATAACGATTTCAATTACATCGTAGAGCTTCGCAACACGCCGGACGAAGAGATTTCGTATGAGAGCTTTACGGCCAATTACGACGGCTTCTAAGTGGTAAAATTGAACTATATTTTTGCTAATACGGGGGTGAGCACGTGTTCGAACTGGGTCAGCTTCTGCGCAAAGCACGCTTGGAGAAAGGCATTTCTCTTGAAGATTTGCAGGAAGTCACAAAAATTCGCAAGCGTTATTTGGAAGCGATTGAAGAAGGCAACTTCAAAGTATTACCCGGCACATTTTATATCCGCGCCTTTATCAAAAGTTACGCGGAGGCGGTAGGCCTCGATCCGAACGAAGTGCTGCGTCTGTATCGCAATGTTATTCCCGCTGCCGAGCCCGAGCAAAAAGCGGAGCCAGTCAGACGTAAGCGGAGCGATTCGAAAAATTCGGAGAAGTGGAGCAAACGGTTGACCGGCATCATGTTATGGTCGTTTGTTCTGCTTATTGTCGGTATCCTGTATTATTTCATCAGTGCGAGTGCGAAGTCGGATGACGATAAGAACGTTACCCAGAGCCAATCCAACGAGCATCTAACGGATCGCAAAATGTCCGAGGTAAGCGCGGCGCCTACGCCTTCCGCTTCGCCTGACGTGCAGAAACAAGAGCCGGAGCCGAGCAAGGCGCCGGTCGAAACGGACAAGCCCGACGTCAAGCTCACCAAGAGCGAAGGCGGCAGGGATTATTATCTCGTATCAAAGGCCAGCAAAATTATCGTGGAAGTGACCGTTCTAAGAGACAAGTGCTGGGTCGGCATCGACAAAACGGGAGAAGAGGCGCAAAAGAAAACCGTATTTTCCGAGAGCTTGGCTTCGGGCCAAACCCAGAAGTGGGAACTCGATCCTACCATAGCGCTTACGCTTGGCGCTGCAAGCGCCGTCGAATTGAAAATAAACGGGACGGTCATTCCGATCGGCGAGAAGGAATCCGTCAAGCGTTATCAGTTCGACCTGTCTTAAATGAATAATGATACGTTCAGCAGCAGATCCTAACCGTGTAACTCCACTTTTTATCCAAAAGCGAGGTTAGGTAGGATGACTGCTAGCTGGATTACGGCAGGCTTGGGCGTTGTTGCGAGTCTGATCGGGTGGTATTTAACGCCTAATGCATGGGGCTACGGCATGTTCGGCTTCGGCTTGGCGCTTATTGTGGTCGGCGTTCTAGATATGTTCCGCGAACCGGTCCGAAGAAGGTATTAATCGTTTAAACAAGCAGCATGATAAGTATCCGTGACGAAGGCATCCGCCGGACTGGGATGCTTTTTTGCTATGCAGGGGGTTGGCGTCCGGAACAAACCGGCTGCTCTACGTCCGGTTAACTTTCGGGCTTGTAATGAAGCGTTAATCCTGCCTCTAGGGGGCTATTAGGCGCCGCAGGGGTTTTCTTGCTCCGTGAATATTGCTATACTGTGTTTGCAAACAAATCATGGAAAGGAAGTTGGATATGGCATCGGATAACGCATTCGACATTACCTCCAAAATAGATATGCAGGAATTGACCAACGCAATCAACCAAGCCGAGAAAGAAATATCTACCCGGTTTGACTTCAAGAACAGCAAGAGCAGCATAACGCTCGAAAAAGATACGCTGGTCATCATTTCGGACGACGATATGAAGCTGAAAAACGTCATCGACATTCTTCACTCCAAAATGGCCAAACGAGGCATCGCGCTGAAAAACCTCGAATACGGCAAAGTGGAGCCGGCGGCCAGCACGACCGTCCGTCAGCGGGTTACGCTCAAACAGGGGATCGGACAGGATATCGCGAAGAAAATCAACGTTCTGATCCGCGATTCGAAGCTGAAAGTAACGAGCCAAATTCAGGGCGATCAAATCCGCGTTACAGGCAAAAGCAGGGATGATTTGCAGAAGATCATGCAGCTTCTGCGCTCGGCCGATTTGGCCATCGATCTGCAGTTCACGAATTTCCGTTCTACTTAATATGAAGCGAAAACCTGCGGTTTCTCGCCAATGGGCGAGTTTCCACAGGTTTTCGTTTGTTTTGACACGTTATTGACGTTATACTATACTTGTTAAGAAATGAAAGGAATAGGTTGGGGGATGTACGACGATGTCAGAGAAAATCAAGGTCGTGACCTTGGGCTGCGAGAAAAATTTAGTCGATTCCGAGATCATGTCCGGGTTGGTTCATCAACGCGGATTTTCGATTGTAGACGATAAAGAAGAAGCGACGGTCATTATCGTAAACACATGCGGTTTCATCGATGCAGCGAAGGAAGAGTCGGTCAATACGATTCTCGATATGGCGGATTTGAAGCAAACCGCGAATTTGAAGGCTCTTATCGTTTCCGGATGTTTGACTCAGCGGTATAAGGCCGAGCTGATGCGCGAAATGCCGGAGATCGACGGCATTGTCGGTACAGGGGATTTTGATAAGATCAACGATATTATCGATCAGGCACTTGCCGGGCGGAAGCCGATGCTGGTGGGGAATCCTGCGTTCAACTACGATAGAGTGCTGCCAAGACGTCTGACAACGCCGCGTTACACCGCGTACGTCAAGATTGCCGAGGGCTGCGACAACGCCTGTACGTTCTGCAGCATTCCGATTATGCGCGGCAAGTTCCGCAGCCGGAGCATCGAATCGATTCTGGGCGAAGTGAAGCAGCTTGCCGACCAAGGCGTCAAAGAAATTAGCCTGATCGCGCAGGATTCGACGAATTACGGCTCGGATTTATACGACAAGTTTATGCTTCCTGAACTGATGAATAAAGTAAGCGAAGTGCCCGGGATCGAATGGGTGCGTCTTCATTACGCTTATCCCGGCTTTTTTACGGACGAGCTGATTGAGACGATCGCCACGAATCCTAAGGTTTGCAAATATATCGATATGCCGCTGCAGCACAGCGAAGATTCGATTCTGAAGCGTATGCGGAGACCTGGCAGACAGCGCGATACGCGCGAGCTGATCCGCAAAATTCGCGCCCGGATGCCGGAGGTTGCCCTGCGCACCTCGATAATTGTCGGTTTCCCTGGCGAAACGGAGCAGGACTTCGATAATTTGAAGGATTTTATTACAGAAATGCAGTTTGACAGACTCGGCGTTTTTGCTTATTCCAAAGAGCTTGACACGCCTGCCGCCCGTTTGCCCGATCAGGTGGCGAACGACGTGAAGGAATTCCGCGCGAACACCTTGATGGAGATCCAGCGCCAAATTTCGAACGAGCGCAACGGTCTGCGGATCGGTAAAGAGATCGATGTTTTGATCGAACGGTATGACGGACGCAACGACGTTTATGTCGGACGTTCGCAGTACGATGCCCCGGAAATTGACGGTGAAGTATTCGTCACAAATTGCAAAACGAATATTGGGGAAATGGCCAGAGTTAGAGTTACCCATTCGTTCGAGTTCGATTTGTCCGGGGAGGGAATTGCATGAACCTGGCCAATCGGATTACGCTAGCGAGAATTTTCCTAGTGCCGATCATTATGTTTTTTCTGCTTGTAAACGTCAGTTTGCCGCAAATATCTATCGAGCAGTTCAGCATTACCTACAATCAGATTATTGCCGCTCTGATTTTTATTATCGCCGCCAGCACCGATAGTCTGGACGGCTACATAGCGCGAAAACGCAAGCTCGTCACGAATCTCGGCAAGCTGCTCGACCCTCTTGCCGACAAGCTCCTCGTGTCTGCAGTACTCGTATCGCTGGTCGAGATGGACAAGCTTGACGCGTGGATCGCGATCGTCATCATAAGCCGGGAGTTCGCCGTTACGGGATTGCGGCAAATCGCTCTCCTGGAAGGCATCGTAATGGCCGCCAGCAAGTGGGGCAAATGGAAAACGGGCGTACAAATTACCGCGATTATAGCGCTGTTAATCAACAATTTTCCGTTTGCGTTTCTCAACTTCCGCTTTGACTTACTTGCAAGCTGGGTTGCGGCTGTCATTACGCTTTATTCGGGCTTCGACTATTTTATGCAGAACAAGCATGTGATTAACAAAACGCCGATGTAACGGCCGGGTACCCAAATTTGACGCCGCTAGCCTTCGCATACCGATGTGAAGACAGGCGTCTTTTTTGAATATTTAAATTTAAGTGCTAAATCCCAAAGGTAAGAAGCAGGCGTTTCGACATTGCTTGGACGTTCGATAGGAAAATATACCTATTTTAGGGAGGTCTCCGATGAAAGCGGAAATCATTGCGGTAGGCACGGAGCTGCTGATGGGGCAAATCGTCAACACGAACGCGCAATTTTTGTCTCAGCAGTGCACGGCGATAGGGGTAGGCGTCTATTACCAAACCGTCGTAGGCGATAACGAATCGAGGCTTCGTCAGGCGCTCGAGACAGCCCGTCAAAGGGCCGATGTCATCATTTGTACGGGAGGGCTCGGGCCGACGCAGGACGATCTGACGAAGGATGTGCTCGCCGCTTTTTTAAACCGCAGTCTGATCGTTCATCAGCCTTCGATGGACTATATGACGGAGTTCTTCCGCGGCAGGGGGATCGCAATGGTGGAAAGCAACGCCAAACAGGCTCTCATGCTGAAGGGAAGCGATCCGCTGCCTAACGATACCGGTCTTGCGGTGGGCGTAGCCCTTACGCAGGATGACACGCACTATATTCTGCTTCCGGGGCCTCCTAAAGAAATGAAACCGATGTTCGAGCGCTACGGAACCGGCTGGTTGCTCGGTCTGATGGGCGGGGAGCAGCCGCTTTATTCGAAAATGCTCAAATTCGCCGGTATCGGGGAGTCGCTTTTGGAGCATAAGCTTATCGACTTGATCGATAAACAGACCGATCCGACCATAGCGCCTTACGCGAAGGAAGGCGAGGTGACGCTGCGGCTTACGACTAGAGCGGGTTCTCTGTCTGAAGCTGATGCCAAAATGGCGGATACGGAGCGCGAGATTCGCGAACGATTAGGCGAATATTTGTATGCGGATCGGGATGTGCCGATCGAGCAAGTCATCGTCGATCGGCTGATCGAGCTGGGGCTGTCGCTGTCGGCGGCGGAAAGCTGCACCGGGGGGATGCTCAGCGACATGATAACGTCCGTTCCCGGCAGCTCTGAGGCGTACCATGGCGGGCTGATCACCTATACGAACAGGCTGAAGCATGCTTTGCTCGGCATACCGATGGAGCTTCTCGAAGGCGACGGGGCGCCCGGAGCGATCAGCGAGCGTACGGCGCGCGAAATGGCGGAAAGGCTGCTGGAGCGAACAGGGACGGATTTTGCCTTGTCCGTGACCGGCGTAGCGGGGCCGTCTCCTTCTGAAGGGAAACCGGTCGGACTTGTGTATATCGGCTTTGCAAGACGCGGCGGCGAAACGGTCGCGATCGAGACGAAGCAAACCGGAAACCGCGAGCTGATCAAGCTTAAAGCGTCCAAAGCCGCTCTATACTTGCTGTGGAAACAGCTTCACAAGCATGATGAAGCGGCTGAGCGCTCTTGATATTTTTGGCGTTTTCAACTATAATTGATGAAATGTTAACGGAAGCACCGTAACAAAGATTTTTCTTTGTTGCGGTGTTTTTGTGTTTTTCGAGCATATGAATGCTGCGTTCCTTCGGCTTTTGCCGAGGCTCCGGGTATGTCTGCAGGAATCCGCGTCGAAGGGTTCGATTCGCTCTGCAAGACAAATAGAAGATGCCGATGAGCTTCGGCACGGGATGCGAAGGGCTTTCGTTGCACTGAGGGGAACAATGCGAATATATGTTCGAAAAAATACTTGGCAACCGGCAAAAAAAAAGTTATGATAGAGTTATAACATCAATTATGTAGAGGAAGTGGACAAGTTGGCGGATCGTCGTGCGGCATTGGAAGCGGCATTGCGTAATATCGAGAAACAGTTCGGAAAAGGATCGATCATGAAGCTCGGGGAATCGACTCACATGCAGGTGGAGACGATCCCAAGCGGCTCGCTCGCGCTTGATATCGCGCTTGGCGTAGGCGGATTTCCTCGCGGCAGAATTATAGAAGTATACGGACCGGAATCATCCGGTAAAACGACCGTCGCGTTGCACGCGATCGCGGAAGTGCAGAAGGCGGGCGGTCAGGCTGCATTTATCGATGCGGAGCATGCGCTTGATCCTTTATATGCAAGCAAATTGGGCATCAATATCGACGAGCTGCTGCTTTCGCAGCCGGATACCGGCGAGCAAGCGCTCGAAATCGCGGAAGCGCTCGTTCGCAGCGGTGCGGTGGACATCATCGTCATCGACTCGGTAGCCGCACTCGTGCCGAAAGCCGAAATCGAAGGCGACATGGGCGACTCTCACGTCGGTTTGCAGGCGCGGCTTATGTCTCAGGCGCTGCGCAAGCTGTCCGGCGCAATCAATAAATCGAAGGTTATCGCCATTTTCATCAACCAGCTGCGCGAGAAAGTAGGCGTTATGTTCGGCAATCCGGAGACGACGCCGGGCGGACGCGCATTGAAGTTTTATTCCTCGGTTCGTTTGGATGTACGCCGCATCGAGACGATCAAGCAAGGCAACGACATGATCGGTAATCGCACGCGGATTAAAGTCGTGAAGAACAAAGTGGCTCCTCCCTTCAAGCAAGCCGAGGTCGATATTATGTACGGAGAAGGCATTTCCAGAGAGGGTAGCATCGTCGATATGGGGACGGAACTCGATATTATCGATAAGAGCGGCGCGTGGTATTCGTACGAAGGCGAGCGTCTCGGCCAAGGCCGCGAAAATGCGAAGCAATATTTGAAGGACAACAAGCACATTGCCGATTCGATCGAGAGGAAAATTCGCGATGCCAGCGTAACGGTACCAGGTACTAATGTAGCTGTCTCCGAGGATGACGAAGAGGAAGAAGCAGCGCTGTTCGAATAAGGAAACGGAAGACGCGCCTTTGGTTGACAAAGGGCGTCTTTCTTTTTAGTTTTATAGCAAAGGGTATCGTAGAAGCGGCTGCTAAACGAACGACAGCGGCAAGGACATTACATTAGAAGATTTACATCGATATAAATGGATTGAGGCCTTAGAAAGCAAAATAGAGAGGGCGGGGCACGCATATGGAGCAGGGAACGGAGTCCGTCATCACGTCGGTAGAGCAGCAAAAACGGAATAAGCGCCGATACAATATATACGTGAACGAATCGTTCGCATTTTCGGTTCATGAGGATGTTCTGGTCAAATATAGATTGTTCAAGGGCGAATCGATTGATAACGAACGGCTGCAGGAAGTCATTCATGCTGAAGAACGGCAGGAGGTTTACGCGCATGCCATTCGGTATATCGGCAGGAGTCCGCGTTCCGTAAAGGAAGTGCGGCAAAAGCTGAAGCAGAAGGGGTATGAGCAATCGCTTGTCGACCTAACGATCGAGCGGCTTAAGAACGAGAAATATATCGATGACGGGATGTTCGCCATGCAGTGGACGGAGCATCGTATCATGTATCAGAGCAAAGGGAGAAACTGGGTGAAGCAAGAGCTTCAACAAAAGGGTGTGGCAAGCGAGAACATCCAGGAAGCGATCGCCGCTTTGGACGAGGAGACCGAGCTGGCGTATGCATGCAAATTGGCGGCCAAGAAGCTGCCGTCCCTCAAAGGCGAGCCTTACGAAAGAAAGCGTAAGCTCGCGGCTTTTCTGCTTCGCAGAGGTTATACGAGCTCCACGGTAAGCCAAGCGGTCAAGGAAGTGACGAACGAATCGCTTGAAGAATGGGAAATGTAGGTAGTTAATAGCATTAATGAAAAGCGAACGAACACCGGGGTTTGCGGATATGGGATCGGTCTGCGCTTGACAAGCTTCTTTACCAAAAGCTAAAATGATCATGTATATTTTTTATCCTGAAGAAGTAAAAACGCCAATTTTACTTTCTTTACCACATGACAATGGAAATGTAACACAGCACGCGAAGAAACGAATAAAAACCGAATTTATCCCAAGCTAACCCCTTGGAGGAACATCGAGGAGGTGTACACGATGGCTCAGACGATCATCTGGAGCGTGGTCTCACTCGTTGTTGGATCTCTTCTAGGCGCTGGGATTGGGTATTTTATCCGGAAATCTCTTGCAGAAGCGAAAATTTCGAGTGCTGAACACGCTGCCGCCCAGATTGTTGAGGACGCTAGGAAAAATGCAGAAGCACTGAAGAAAGAAACGGTACTTGAAGCGAAGGACGAAGTCCATAAGCTGCGGTCCGAAGCTGAAAAAGACATTCGTGAACGTCGGAATGAAATTCAACGACTGGAAAGACGATTGTTGCAAAAAGAGGAAACGCTGGATAAAAAATTGGAATCGCTGGAACGTAAAGAAGAGCAGATGTCCAACAAAGAGAAGCGTATTGATGAAACGCAAGCGCAAATCGATCAGCTTTACAAAAGCCAGCTAGCCGAGTTGGAACGTATTTCGGGACTTACGACGGAAGAAGCCAAAAGCATTATTTTGACCGGCGTCGAACAGGAAGTGCGTCATGAAACCGCTCAGCTGATTAAAGAAATCGAGCAGCAGGCGAAGGAAGAAGGCGACAAGAAGGCACGCGAAATTATTACCCTCGCGATTCAGCGTTGTGCAGCCGACCACGTTGCAGAAACGACGGTTTCCGTAGTCAGCCTGCCGAACGAAGAAATGAAAGGCCGCATTATCGGCCGCGAAGGACGCAATATCCGTGCGCTTGAGACGCTGACAGGAATCGACCTGATCATCGACGATACGCCGGAAGCGGTCATTCTATCCGGTTTCGATCCGATCCGCCGGGAAATTGCCAGGACGTCGCTTGAGAAGCTTGTGGCGGACGGGCGCATTCACCCGGCAAGAATCGAAGAAATGGTGGAAAAGTCGCGTAAAGAAGTGGACGAGCGTATCCGCGAATACGGCGAGCAAGCTACTTTCGAAATCGGCGTTCATGGTTTGCATCCTGATTTGATCAAAATATTAGGAAGACTGAAGTTCCGTACCAGCTATGGACAGAACGTGCTGAAGCATTCCATGGAAGTGGCATACTTGTCCGGTCTCATGGCAGGAGAGTTGGGAGAAGACGTTACGCTCGCGAAACGTGCCGGACTGCTTCACGATATCGGTAAAGCGCTGGATCATGAAGTCGAAGGCTCCCATGTTGAAATTGGCGTAGAAATTGGTAAAAAATACAAAGAACACCCTGTCGTCATCAACAGTATCGCTTCCCATCACGGCGATTGCGAGGCGACATCCGTCATCGCGATGCTGGTTGGGGCAGCGGATGCGTTGTCGGCTGCAAGACCGGGCGCAAGAAGAGAAACGCTCGAAACGTATATTAAGCGTCTGGAGAAGCTCGAAGATATTTCGGAATCGTTCGAAGGCGTCGAGAAATCGTACGCAATTCAAGCGGGCCGGGAAATCCGCGTGATGGTTCAACCGGATAAAATCGACGATACCGAAGCGTTCCGCCTCGCTCGCGACATTACGAAAAAGATCGAGAACGAGCTGGATTATCCGGGTCACATCAAAGTGACGGTCATCCGGGAGACGCGCGCCGTCGAATACGCGAAATAAACACACCGAGAAGGATCGGCCAACGCCGGTCCTTCGGCATGTTCAAGGCAATTGCGGGAAAACCTATCATTGCATGTTACAGCAGGGAGGCAGCAACCATTAACGTTTTATTTATCGGAGACATTGTCGGTTCGGTTGGGAGAAAAGCGGTGAAATCGATCCTGCCGAAGCTGAAATCCAAATACCGGCCTTCGATCATTATCGCAAACGGCGAAAATGCGGCCGCAGGCAGGGGCATAACCAGAGCGATCGCCACAGAGCTGTTCGAGGCTGGCGTTCACGGCATTACGATGGGAAATCACACTTGGGATCAGAAAGATATTTTCGATTTTATCGATGATGAGCCGAAGCTGATTCGTCCTGCAAATTTTCCGGAGGGGACGCCGGGCAGAGGCAGCGCAATCATTAAAGCGAACGGCAAAGAGCTGATGATCGTCAATTTGCAAGGGCGAACCTTCCTTCCGCCGATCGATTGTCCGTTCGCGAAGGTTGACGAGCTGCTGCGTACGGATAAAAAGCCCGTTTGTGTTTTGGTTGATTTTCACGCGGAGGCTACCTCCGAGAAAATCGCCATGGGCTGGCATTTGGACGGACGAGTGTCGGCTGTTGTCGGAACACACACCCATGTGCAAAGTCACGATGAGCGGATTTTGCCGGGAGGCACCGCATACATAACGGACGTCGGCATGGTCGGACCGCGCGACGGCGTGCTCGGCATGGAACGGAACGCCGTGCTGCAAAAGTTTAAAACGCAGCTGCCGGTACGTTTTGTGGTGGACGAAGGGAAATGGCATTTCCATGCCGTATTGATTGAAATGAACGAACAGACCGGGACTGCCGGGGCTATTCGGTTAATCCGCATTTACGAGGATGACGTTATTTTCGATTGATGCGGTACGGTGCCGAGCTCATTTACGAGCCTTTTTCAAAATCTCAGAAAGCATATCTCCGGTGTTTGTTCGATTTCCCGGTAATCGCGTCAGCCCTTAAGGGCCGCGTGCCGTTTATCCTTGCTGAAATAAACTCGAATCATGAGCGAGGAATGAAGCGGCCGGCAGGTAGATGGAATGATTGCCGATTCTCACGAATATGATGGGTACTGGAACCAATCCATCTTTCCTGAGGAGGTACTTTTCCATGGAAGTATTAAAAGTTTCAGCAAAATCCAATCCTAACTCCGTTGCAGGCGCATTGGCCGGCGTTCTCCGCGAGCGGGGAGCAGCCGAGCTCCAAGCTATAGGGGCCGGTGCGTTAAATCAGGCTGTGAAAGCCGTAGCGATCGCCAGAGGATTCGTAGCGCCCAGCGGTGTTGATCTCATCTGTATTCCCGCATTTACGGATATTGTGATTGATGGAGAAGACCGAACCGCAATCAAGCTTATCGTAGAGCCGCGATGAACGAAAGCGGTCAAACAGGCCGCCATGCAGCGTCGTAACGCAAACCGGGATTATCGCAGCTTTTGATTTAGGATAACGGTTCGATTGTCGAGTTTACGATCGAACCCTAGCGAATGACTCGGATAGTAAGTCATGACCTGCTCGCAAGGAACGCCTGTTTACGGAGTAGACAGGTTTTTTTGCAGTGTCGGAAAGTGTTTTTCCATGATTTTCTTTTTTCGGTAAACACGCCTGCCCTATATTTATACTTGCAATGCCTCTTTCGTCGGGAGCGTTTGGGACAGGGTTGCCGTTTCGAAGTGAAAATATTTCGCCGGTTTCGGCGGCCGGAAGCCCGCCGACCGGTTTTAATAAGACACGGATTGGAGATGATGTAGATGAGAGTAGTTGACGCTCATTGCGATTTATTGATGAAAATGGTGGAGAACCGCAGGCTTGGCTTCGATCACGACGGCCGTGATGCGGACGTTTCGCTGAAACGGCTGAAGCAGGCGGAAATGGCTGCGCAAATATATGCGATATTTTTGCCTGACCGAAACAGGCTTACGTTCGATCAAGTTCTGGAGCAGGTGCGCTTGTTTATGGAGCATATCGCTTCGCATCCGGACGTGATGTTCATCCGAACGAAGGAAGAGCTGGAGCGAAGCTTGAAGGAACGAAAGCTAGGCGCTCTCCTTTCGCTTGAAGGCGTGGACGGGCTGGAAGGGAATTTGACTTACCTGCATACGTTATTTTATTTGGGCGTGCGGCTTATGGGCATTACGTGGAACGAGGCGAATTGGGCGGCTGACGGCGTAGGCGAATCGCGCAAGGCGGGATTTTCCGTAAAAGGAAAGCAGTTCGTAAAAGAATGCGGAAAGCTGGGCGTTATTCTGGATATATCCCACCTGGCGGAGCCCGGCTTCTGGGAGCTTCTTGAGCTGTCGGACAAACCTTTTATCGCTTCGCATTCCAACTCTTACACCCTGTGTCCGCATTTGCGCAATTTGACGGACGAGCAAATCAAAGCGATCGTCAAACGAGGAGGCCGCATCGGCATTACATTCGTTCCTCCGTTCTTAAGCAAGGAAAAAAATGCAGCGATATCGGACGTACTGAAGCACCTCGAGCGGATTTGCTCGTTGGGCGGAGCCGGACATGTCGGCTTCGGTTCGGATTTCGACGGCATAGACACGAAGGTGCAGGGGCTTGAGCATACAGGCTGCTATAACGCGCTGACCGAGGAACTGTTAAAGCATTACCGCGCTGCCGAGGTCGAAGGCTTCATGCATGGAAATTGGCTCCAATTTCTGAAGGCAAATTTGCCCGTAGACTCGTTCATCAAATTGTAACATTCCAAAGTAAGATATGAAATCGGTTTATCAATCTATTTGCGATATGGTTTTGATCGAAAATTACTATGTTTCAAATATGTCGAAACGGCTTGCTTTTTATAATGTAAAGACATAGAATTTGATTGATGTTAAGTTTTTGTTTAATTCCGCTTGACATGCTGCCTTTCGTATCGGATATCATGCCGAAAAATAACAGCAGCGAACAACTAAAGGAGTGGACGTTGTGATTAGTCAATTGTCTTGGAAGATCGGGGGACAACAAGGGGAAGGCGTTGAAAGTACCGACCGGATCTTTTCTACGGCATTAAACCGTCTCGGCTATTATTTGTACGGCTACCGCCACTTTTCCTCGCGTATTAAAGGTGGGCATACGAATAACAAAATCCGGATCAGCACGAAGCCGATTCGGTCAATCTCGGATGATCTGGACATTTTAGTAGCTTTCGACCAAGAAACGATCGATTTAAATGCACATGAGCTTCGCGACTACGGCGTAATCGTAGCCGATGCGAAATTCAATCCAACGCTTCCGGAAGGCGTTAAAGGACGCTTGTTCCCGGTGCCGATTACGGCAATCGCCGAGGAACTCGGAACGTCCCTGATGAAGAACATGGTTGCTTCCGGCGCATCTTGGGCATTGCTCGGTTTGCCGATGGAAGTATTTAATAAAGCGGTAGAAGAAGAATTCGGACGTAAAGGTCCGGCAGTCGTCGAGAAGAACATCGAAGCGGTTGCGCGCGGCGCGAAATTCGTTCTGGATCTTGCGGGCGGCCCGATTCACGAGCTACAGCTTGAACCGGCGGACGGCAAGCAGAAGCTGTTCATGATCGGTAACGACGCGATCGCGCTCGGCGCTGTAGCGGCAGGATGCCGCTTCATGGCTGCTTATCCGATTACGCCTGCATCCGAAATTATGGAATACTTGATTAAAGTTCTTCCGAAATTCGGCGGCACGGTTATTCAAACCGAGGATGAAATCGCTGCGGTTACAATGGCGATCGGAGCCAACTATGGCGGCGCTCGTGCGATTACGGCATCCGCCGGTCCAGGTCTCTCCTTGAAAATGGAAGCGATCGGTCTTGCAGGTATGACGGAAACGCCAATCGTTATTGTTGATACGCAGCGCGGCGGCCCGTCGACAGGTCTGCCGACGAAGCAAGAGCAATCGGATATTTTGGCAATGATTCACGGTACGCACGGTGAAATTCCGAAGATCGTCATCTCGCCAAGCTCGGTTGAAGAGTGCTTCTACGATACAATCGAAGCGTTCAACCTTGCGGAACAGTTCCAATGCCCGGTTATTATCGTAACCGACCTGCAGCTTAGCTTGGGTAAACAATCGGCAGAAATGCTCGATTACAATAAAATCACGATCGACCGCGGGAAGCTCGTTACCGAAGCGCCGGAACAAGAGCCGAACAAGCTGTTCAAACGTTACGAGTTCTCGGAAGACGGCGTATCGCCGCGTATCATCCCTGGCGTGAAGCACGGTATTCACCACGTTACGGGCGTTGAGCACGACCAGGAAGGACGTCCGTCCGAAAGCCCGATCAACCGTAAGAAAATGATGGATAAGCGTATGGAGAAGCTGAAGCATGTTAAAGTGACGAATGCGATCCACGCCGATGCTCCTCATGCGGAACCGGATATGCTGATTATCGGAATGGGCTCGACCGGAGGCACAATCGACGAAGCAAGAGCTCGTCTGGCAGCGGAAGGCATTACAACGAATCACGTAACCGTTCGTCTGATGCACCCGTTCCCTACTGACTTGCTGAAGCCGCATACGGACAAAGCGAAGAAAATCGTTGTGGTCGAGAATAATGCAACCGGACAACTGGCTCAGTTGATCAAGCTGCACCTCGGATGCGGCGACAAAATCCACAACCTGTTGAAATATGACGGGAACCCGTTCTTGCCGGCAGAAATTCACAAAGAATGTAAGGGGCTGATCGCATGGCAACATTAAAAGATTTTCGCAACAATGTGAAACCGAACTGGTGCCCGGGCTGCGGCGACTTCTCCGTTCAAGCGGCGATTCAAAGAGCGTCTGCAAACATTGGGCTGGAGCCTGAACAGCTTGCTATCGTTTCCGGTATCGGCTGTTCCGGACGTATTTCCGGATACATCAACGCTTACGGCTTCCACAGCATTCATGGCCGTTCGCTTCCAATCGCGCAAGGCTTGAAAATGGCTAACCGCGATCTGGCCGTTATCGCTTCCGGCGGCGACGGCGACGGCTTTGCAATCGGTATGGGCCACACGGTTCACGCGATTCGCCGTAACATCAACATCACATACATCGTAATGGACAACCAAATCTACGGTCTGACGAAAGGGCAAACGTCCCCGCGCAGCGCAGAGGGCTTCAAAACGAAAAGTACGCCTCAAGGCTCGATCGAATCGGCTCTTTCTCCGCTGGAGATGGCGCTTGCAGCCGGCGCAACGTTCGTCGCTCAATCGTTCTCGAGCAACCTGAAGCAGCTGACGACGCTGATTGAGGAAGGCATGAAGCATGAAGGCTTCTCGCTGATCAACGTGTTCAGCCCTTGCGTAACGTTCAACAAAATCAATACGTATGACTGGTTTAAAGAGAATATCATCGATCTGGAAGAAACGCCGGAATACGATCCGTCGAACCGCGTAGCGGCGATGACGAAAATTATGGAAACAAACAGCATGCTGACCGGTCTGATCTATCAAGATAAATCCAGAAGAAGCTATGAGAATCTCGTACACGGCTTTAAAGAACAACCGCTGGCGACTCAAGATATCAAGATTACTTCAGAGGAATTTGACAAGCTTGTGGCAGAATTCAAATAATTGTATGAACAAATCAAAGACATACGGCGTCAGCTGTATGTCTTTGTCTTTTTTGGCAGTATACTAGAAATGAGTATGCCATTTATAGAATTGGATCATCATGTCGCTTCCCTATTCGTTCGAGTTTAAAAAGGCCCCTTATTCAGAATTGAGAAGGTTGGATGAATCCGATTACGAGTACCTAAGCGCTTTCCGGAGGAAAGCTGCTTCGTGAGCATACGCTTTGCCGGATGAATCCAAGATTCGATTTCGAATAAACACCAGTTCCGCTTCGTTATGAAAAGTGGCTTTTTAAACAACCTCTAAAAGTGAGAAGGAGGGGTTGAAGTGGTTCATATACCGGTAGGCGTTTCCGCAAGACATATTCATTTATCTCCCATACATGCCGAACGGTTATTCGGCGATAAGTATCAGTTCACGGTCATAAAGCCGTTATCGCAGCCCGGGCAATACGCCGTGGAAGAAACCGTAGCGATCGTAGGACCGAAAGGGAGATTCGATAAAGTTAGAATACTGGGGCCTGTACGGGGCCGCACGCAAGTGGAAATATCGCGAACCGATGCGTTCTCGATCGGCGTGAATCCTCCGGTACGCGAATCCGGAGATATTTACGGTACGCCGGGCGTCACCATTGTCGGTCCGAAAGGCGAGGTGAAGCTGGAGCAGGGTGTCATCGTAGCCGCCCGTCACATTCATTTTCATACAAGCGATGCGATCGCTTTCGGTGTGACGGACAAGCAAATGCTCACAGTCAGACTTAACGGCGAACGCCCTCTGGTCATGGAGCAGGTCATCGCAAGAGTATCCGATACGTATGCGCTCGCCATGCATATCGATACGGATGAAGCAAACGCGGCAGGCGTCAGAACGGGAGACACGGCGGTTATTATAAGGGCTTGAACGGCTTGGGGAGGATGCGACAAAAGCGAAGCTGATTGCTCTTTCAAATTTGTCAGAAACCCTACATGGATATACGAATGGTAAAATGTTATAATACTTAATTGAGCTGCTATTTTATAGTTTATCAGGACGTATAATCGTGGAAGCGGCTCTAAACCTACGGTAAACGCCAGCGTCAAAAACGCCGGCAGGCGTTTATTCTTGTGCAAACCATACAATTCAACATAGAGGGAAGGGAATCTGGCATGTCTAAGGAGAGCAATCACTCAGCGGACTTAAAATCCGTCAAGGGCGACAAAGACTACTCCAAATATTTCGACTTTTCCAGCGCGAAGGTCGTCAAGCAAGAGGACGGAAAAACGACGTACCGCATTAGCGGCCGGAATATTACGGTGAATGCCGCACCTAGCCATAAGGACGAGAAAAGCAGGGGCAAAGAGGATATTCAGGTGCATTACGACTTCACGATCCCTGAAGAGATGAAAGAGTTCGGCAAGGATAAGTTTTATTTGATCAATACGTACGGCTGCCAAATGAACGAGCACGACACCGAGACGATGATGGGATTGCTCGAGCAGATGGGCTATCAGCCAACGGACGATAAGACGGCGGCTGACGTCATCCTGCTGAATACATGCGCTATTCGGGAGAATGCGGAGGACAAAGTGTTCGGCGAGCTCGGACATTTGAAAGCGCTGAAAGCCGAGCGGCCTTCCCTCGTTCTGGGCGTTTGCGGCTGCATGTCTCAAGAGGAAGCGGTCGTCAAACGGATCATGCAGAAGCATGCGTTCGTCGATATGATTTTCGGTACGCATAACATCCATCGTCTGCCTGGTCTGCTTAAAGAAGCTTATATGAGCAAGGAAATGGTCGTCGAGGTATGGTCCAAGGAAGGCGACATCATCGAAAACTTGCCGAAGAAGCGCGAAGGGATCAAGGCATGGGTCAATATCATGTACGGCTGCGACAAGTTCTGCACGTATTGCATCGTTCCTTATACCCGGGGCAAAGAACGCAGCAGAAGGCCGGATGACGTCATTGCCGAAGTGCGGGACTTGGCGCGCCGCGGCTTTAAGGAGATCATGCTGCTTGGTCAGAACGTAAATGCGTACGGCAAAGATTTTGAAGATATCGACTATACGTTCGGCGATTTGATGGACGACATTTCGAAAATCGATATTCCGCGCGTGCGATTTACAACCTCGCATCCTCGCGATTTCGACGACCGTCTGATCGAGGTGCTCAGTCATAAAGGCAATTTGATGGAGCATATTCATTTACCTGTTCAGTCGGGCAATACGGAAATCTTGAAGCGAATGAGCCGGAAGTATTCCCGCGAGCATTATTTGGACCTTGTGGGCAAAATCCGCAAAGCTATTCCCGATGCCGTGCTGACGACCGATATTATCGTCGGTTTTCCGGGGGAAACGGAGGAGCAGTTCGAGGATACGCTGTCGCTCGTGCGCGAAGTGAAATATGACTCCGCCTATACGTTCATTTATTCGCCTCGCGAAGGGACTCCGGCAGCCGCGATGGAGGATAACGTTCCGGAGCAAGTCAAGAGGGAGCGCCTGAAGCGTCTGAACGATCTTATGGGCGAGCTTGGCAGACAAAGCAATGAAAGCTTGCGCGGCGAGGTCGTTGAAGTGCTGATCGAGGGCGAAAGCAAGAACAATCCTGAAGTTTTGTCCGCCCGTACGCGTACGAATAAGCTCGTCCATGTCGTAGCGCCGAAGCATTTGATCGGAACGATTGCAAAGGTGAAAATTACGGAACCGCAAACATGGGTCCTTTATGGGGAGTTGATCCCTGCCTCCGTTCAGCAAGCGATTTAGACCGGAAGGTATGGGAAGAGGAAACTAATTTGATAAAAGGCAGGCGTCGATATGTCCGAACATCATCACAATCATGAGGTTGAATCATGCGATATCCCGCATTACAACTCCACGGAGCTAATTGTCCGCGAAGATATTTTGAATAAGGCAAAGGAACTGGCCGCTTTGATTTCGACTTCGACAGAGGTTGATTTTTACAAACGCGCAGAGAAGCAAATTGCCGACAATGAACACGTACAGAGCTTGATCAAAAAAATTAAGAAAAAGCAAAAAGAAGTCGTCGCTTTTCAAAACACGTTTAAAAACCCGCAAATGGTCGAGAAAATCGAAGGGGAAATTACGGCTTTGCAAGACGAGCTCGATTCCATTCCGATCGTTACGGAATTCCAGCAGTCGCAGAGCGATATCAATTATTTGCTCCAGCTCGTCATGTCGGTCGTTCGCGATAAGGTTTCGGAAAAAATTCAAGTGGAAGAAGCGTCGGCTGAAACGGAGCCCGCAAACTGCAGCGACTAATCAGTAACGATTAATGGTTGTGCCTTTCAAAATCTTCTGGTAAGCTATTGGAAGTAGGTAAACTGCGCGTAACTGGCGGAACGTGGACGACCACGGGGGAGCGCGCTGGACATAATAGCCGTACGCCTGGGCGAAAGTATTCGACGATAATGTCGAATGCTTTTTTTGTTTTCATTTAAGAACAAGCTGGAGGCGATGACGGTGAATGAAGGATTGAAGGGTAGAAAGCTGTTAGGAAAGCCAGTGGCCGAGGAAATTGCTGCGGCAATTAAGGACAAAGTTGGAAGCTGCCGGAAGCAAGGCGTCGAAGTACGCGTATCCGTCGTTTGGGTGGAAGGCGACCCGGCGACGGAATGGTATGTCAATGCCAAGAGGAAGGCGGCGGAAAAACTCGGTATCGTTTTGGACGTTCATCCTTTCGGTGCCGAGGCGGATGAAGGGGAAATTATCGGGTTGATCATGTCGCTCAACCGGGACATAAGGACGCATGGGATTATGCTGGAGCTCCCCCTGCCGAAAACGATGGATGCCAAAAGGATTATGGCAGCGATTAGCCCAAAGAAGGATGTTGACGGAGTGACCCCTGCGAACCGCTATGCGTTGCTGGCAGGCGGCGCCTGCCTGAAACCGGCGACACCTCAAGCTTGTATTCGGCTATTGAACCATTATGGAATAACGTTAGCCGGCAAACACGCTGTCGTGATCGGCAGGGGAGAGACGGTAGGACAGCCGCTTTACCATATGCTGCAGAGGGAGCAAGCGACCGTAACGGTTTGTCATTCCCGAACAGCCGATTTGGAGAAGCACGTACGCAGCGCCGATATCGTATTCGCCGCTGCGGGACGGCGCGGTCTGGTCGGCATCGAAGCGGCTCATGCGGAGCTGGTTGTTGTGGATGCCGGCATTAACGAGACGGAGGACGGCACGATAGCGGGCGATGTCGACCCGGGCGTGTTGTCCGCCGTGGCAGCTATGACGCCGGTGCCTGGAGGAATCGGCACGGTAACGACTATGATCCTGTTCGAAAACGTGCTGCGTGCCATGGAGTGGCAAAAGGAAGAAAGCGATCGCCCGGCAGCGCCGGAAGCGATGGAATTGCAGGAAATAGAGGAATTGCCCTACGACGCTTCAATCCGTTCGTTTTTGGCAGCCGCAGCCTCGTCGTCCTCAACACCCGGGGGAGGCAGCGTTGCGGCGGCGGCTGCAGCGCTTGGCGCCTCCATGTCTTCGATGGTGGCGAAGCTGTCTACCGGTCCGAGATTCGAGCAGACGGAGGCCACGGCGGTTTCCGTCGCTGCGGAGATGGCAGCGGCGATCGCCCGCTCTGAAGCGCTGCTTGTCGAAGATATGCAAGCTTTCGATGCATACATGGCCGCTTGGAAGCTGCCGAAGGGACAATTCCGCAGCGATTCGCTGCGTCAGGCGGCAAGCCATGCGGCAGACGTGCCGCTTCGGCTCGCTAGGCTGTGTACGGATGCGATCCGAACCAGCGGCGCCATTGCGCAAACCGGCAATAAAACGGCGATTTCGGATCTCGGCATCGGCGTACTTTTGCTGGAAGCCGCTCTCGAATCCGCATTGCTGACGATAGAAATCAACATCCCGGCTTTAGGCGGCGGACAGCTTGAAACGGATATCCGGGCGGAAACGACCCGGCTGAGGAATGAAGCTTACGTGAATAAAGAAGCCGTATTGGATACGGTATATCGCCGAATTAGGACGAATAAATAGTTATAACAAATAAGGCTGAAGCTCCGTAACTTGGCGGATGATAAGAGCCGGCTGAACGGAAGACGACGCCGGCGCCGGCCCGCCCCGGTTGAGCCATACCGTCTGCATGCCGAGACGGGAAGGTCCGACGACATCGTTCTCCCAAGAGTCGCCGACGAATAATGTTTCTTCGGGGACAGCGTCAAAATGCCGCAGCGCAGCTTCATAAATTTGCGCATACGGCTTCGAATGTCCGACCGTATCCGAGCAAAACAACGAATCCACCGGAAACAAATGCGCGAGTCCGGCCCCTTCGACTTTATCCATTTGCAGCCGGAGGGTGCCGTTGGACACGATGCCCAGCCGGTATGTTCGGCTCAGATTATCAAGGAACGTCACCTGTTCAATATCCGGCTTCAGAAACCGTTTGATAGTCGGACGAAACAAATCATCGTAACGGCTTGCGTCTTCGATCGTCGCGGCGACCTGAAAAGCCGCAAGCGCGCCGATGAAGCGCTGCTGCCTGAATTCGTTCAGCGTGATCCGCTCAGCCAGATAAAGCGGCTCTAGCTTGCCGTCCAGCTTCTTGAATTCGGCAAAAAGCAATTCCGTGTCCAATTCCCGTGAAAGGGGATGAACCATTAGCGCCGCTTTTGAGCACTCCGCCCAATAATCGTCAAAAAATACGAGCGTATCGTCCAGATCGAACAAGATTAGCTTGCTAGCTTTCAAAGTGGTCCCTCCTCGAATGGTTATCGAACAATTTACCATAGCATCTGCGGCAGGTAAACCATTTTTTTAGGAGAGGCAAGTGAGGTCGCTTCGTTCGAGGGTTCACTTCCGCATAAGAATATGATAGTGTAAGTAACAATTGATCCGCGAAGCGATTCGTACGATGATTGTTGATGGAGCTTCTGTTCCCGGTTTATTACGTTTCCGGCATCGTTGCTCGAATCAAATCGCGATTGGAGGGATCGGTTATGTTCTCGTATACGATAAACGATCATGTATCGCTGCGGCTGCTGGAAATTCGCGATGCGGAGTCTCTGCATATGCTCATTTCCGGCTGCAAGCCTTATTTGCAGCAATGGCTGCCATGGGCGTACAGCCAGCACAGCGTGGACTCGACGCAAGCATTCATACGTGCCTCGCTCGCTCAATTTGCGGCTAACGACGGCTTTCAGGCGGGGATCTGGTACGATAATCAAATTGCGGGGGTCATCGGCTTTCACAGATTCGACTGGATGAACCGGACGACGAGTATCGGTTATTGGCTCGGGGAGCCTTATCAAGGATTAGGCATCATGACGAATGCTTGCCGGACACTCGTGCATTTCGCTTTTGCCACCCTCGGCATGAATCGCGTTGAAATCGAATGCGCGGTCGAGAACGTCAAAAGCCGCGCCATCCCGGAGCGGCTGGGCTTTATGAACGAAGGCAGGCGCCGTCAAAGGGAATGGCTGCAGGACCGATATGTCGATCATATCATGTACGGCATTTTGGCATCGGAATGGCTGGCGGAAAACCGGTAATCGAACCGCACTGCTCTGCGAATTTCTTCCTCCGTAACCGGTCGGGTATTCGGATTGCGCCCTATTTGGGCGCTATTTTTCTTTTGCAAGGGCAGGAAATAAGAGACATGCAACTTTTTTGGACGCAGCTTCGTTATTTACAACAATAAGGAAAGACATTTATACTAAGCAGCAGGGAGATGCGAACGCTTGGTATAATCTAATGCGTTAAGCCGATGCGGATACGTATGCTTCTTTACGATAGCGAGGTGCTTTATGACGGAGAATTGGAATGTGTTTGAGCGCATAACGGAACGTGAGCGGATGTCCCTTTTTCTCAATACGGGTCTAAAGCAGGACGGCCCCGCTAAGGACTTCGGGAGATTGCTTTCGATTACCGTCAATTTATATCGGGCGATGGGGAATCAGGCGATCCCGGCGGTGTATGAACAGGTATACCGGCTGGAAGACCGGCTGGAGTCATTGATGAGCCGTCAATCCGATCAAAACGACGATAGAAAAGGCATATATGCAGGCCGCATCATGACCGGCACGAAGGTAGAGCTCTTCTTTTACGTGAAAGAAGGAATCGAGTATAAGCGCGGACTGGATTCCGTTATACAATCGTTCGATCAATTCAATTTCACTTATGCAGAGCGGCCGGATACCAATTGGAGCTTTTACATGGATTACTTGTTTCCTACTCCGCTGGAGCAGCTGTACATGCGAAATGCCAGGCTGTTCTACGGCTTGCGGCAAAACGGCTATAAGCTGGACGTAGTGCGCCCCGTACATCATGTGCTTTATTTTGAAGGGCGGGAAAGTTTGGACGTTTGCAAGCAAAAAGCAATAGCGCACGGTTTTAAGATCGAGCGGACTGAAGCGGGAAACGAGAAGCATAAGCTTGTGGTCAGCAAGCGCGTTTTGCTGGATATGAGCGTATTAAACGGAACGGTACGCGAGCTGTTCGAGCTTGCGCAAGCGCATGGAGGGAACTACGACGGCTGGGGAACGAATACGAGCCGCCGTTTCTCGGTCAGGCTGCGTTCCGCATTGCGAAACCCGAGAATCGTCACGGCCGTTTTTGCTATCATCGTCCTGGCTGCGGCAACCTGGGAGTTATTGAATGAAGGCTTTTAAGGATGAATTATAGCATATTGCGTTAGGGAGAGGGGGGCGGAGCATGGAGGATGTACTGTGGGAAGGCAAGCCGTTTCAATTCGGGCTGCCGAGCTTTACAAAATATACGCTGACCGCTTCGAGAATCATTATCGAGAGAGGCGTATTGACGAAAAAGCGGGATGAAATCAGGCTTTACCGTATACGCGACGTTTCGACGAAACGTAACCTATGGGAACGAATGCTGGGGATCGGCGATATTACGCTGTTTTCTACGGATGCAAACAATCCGCAGTTCGTCATCCGCAATATTCGAGGTTCGATTAAAGTAGCCGATCTGCTGGCTGAAGCGGCAGAGCAATCGCGCTTGCGCCACAAAGCGATGGAAGTAACGGAAATCGCACAGGAAATGTAAGGCGCCGATTTTTGAACTTTCGAGTGTTAAATAAACGAAAAGGCTGCAGCCGATCCCTCGAGGGGCGACTGCAGCCTTTTTGAAATGATAAGCATTTATATGTTTCACTTATCAAGTATTCATTAAACGTTTTCGGTAATCGTATGGAGCGTCGTCCAGTCCATCTTTTCCACAAGCTTGACAAGCAGCTCCTTGGAAGCGGCGTAATCGTCGACGTGAATGATCGAAGCCGACGTGTGAATATAACGTCCGCAGAGACCAAGCGCCGCTGTCGGGACGCCTATGCCGTGTTGATGGATCCGTCCGGCATCGGTACCGCCGTTTGAGACGAAAAACTGGTACGGGATTTTGTTGCTCTCCGCCGTATCGAGCATAAATTCGATAAGCGTTCGGTTTGGTACGATGGAGGCGTCCATCAGACGCATGACCGTACCTTTGCCTAGATGGCCGAACGCATTTTTATCGCCAGTCGCATCGTTGGCCGGACCGCAGTCTACGGTAAAGCAAATATCCGGGTTGACGAGCGTTGCAGCGGTTTGCGCTCCGCGAAGGCCGACTTCCTCCTGAACGGTTGCGCCGCTGTACAAAATATTCGGGTGTGCTTTCCCTTTCATTTCCTTCAAAAGCTCGAGCGCGAGGCCGACGCCGAAGCGATTGTCCCAAGCTTTGGCCATTATCTTTTTGGGATTCGCAAGCGGCGTGAACGGGCAGATCGGTACGATTTGCTGTCCAGGCGTAATGCCGATCGCCAAGGCGTCTTCTTTATTGTCCGCACCGATATCCAGAAACATCGTGTTGATGTCGATCGGCTTGCTGCGCTGGGATTCGTCGAGCAAATGCGGCGGCGTCGAGCCGATAACCCCGATCACGGGGCCGTTCTTGGTAATGACTTGCATACGCTGCGCAGGCAGCACTTGGCTCCACCAGCCGCCGAGCGTTTTGAACCGGATCATGCCTTGCTCGTTTATCGCGGTAACCATAAATCCGACTTCATCCATATGCCCGTTTACGAGCACCTTAGGGCCTTGCGCATCGCCCCGGAGCACGCCGAATATGCTGCCGAGACGGTCCTGAACGATTTCCTCAGTCACTTTGCTCAATTCCGCACGGACGAAGCGCCGTACTTCGTGTTCAAAGCCCGGAGCTCCCGGAAGCTCCGTTAAGGTACGGAACATTTCTAACGTTTCGTTGTTCATGGTTCTCCCTTCCGGTGCGGCAGATTAAATTTGACGTATTGCATGCCGCTTTTCATTTTTACCATACTCACATTAAAAATGAAAGTCAATCCGGATATTCGGAATCCCAAACAAAAGAACGAAAACCCCCGAAACCTGGAAAGGTTTGGGGGCGGGAAGTTATGTCGTGGTCGGAGACTGCGCGCATTTGCGGATCAGCGATATTTGTCCGGCATGGAGTCCTGTATGGTATAGCGCTCTCCCCAATGCTTCGCGCGGGGTGGAAGTGCCGAGAGGGGAAGCGACGGGCTGATCCCATGCCTCCTCGGGCAGCGCTCTCATTGCAGCCGACAAATGGCGGTCCGAAGCTTCCGAGAATTCGAGCAGCTTTTGAAGATCGGAGAAGACGACGTCTCCGCTTCCGGGACCGCTGGTCACGAACGTTATCCCCTCCGGTACGGCACACTTGAAAAACCAATCCGCGAACATATATTCCACTTCGGCATTGTGCCGCAGCATATGTCCGATCGAGGAAGTGTCGGCCGACAGCTTCAGGTTTAATTCTTCCGTCTTTATGTTTTGCATCGATTTTTGAAAACGATCCCTGACCGTTCTCCACACCGGATAAACTGCTTCAAACGACATGCGCAAACGCTCCTCTCCACCGTTATTTATCTTTGCGGTCCACTACGACATGATTGAACACATCGCCGGGCAAATCTACGTCAAAAGCTTGGCCGAAGCCTACGACATAACGGCCGCTCAGCGGCGTCAGCTCGAACAGGGAGAAATCAAGCCCGCGAAGCATATCCATCAGCTTGGCGTTGAACGTTTCGTTAAACAAGGCAAATATGTCCTCGTGACCCTCATTGCCGAGGTTTTTCGTCGAGCAGGACCACCGCGCGCGTTCGCGGGCAAATACGTTTTGCGACTCCGATTCGTCGGCGATCAGCATGACATGAATGCGGTCGTTCGCTTCGACGTAGCGGTAATGGTCGGAAATTTTACTGATGTATATGTAAAATTTCCCGTCTTTTTTGACATAAGGCGCGTAGCTGATGAACGGAATGGCGTTTTCGTCCAAGCTGCTGATGACGAGCGTTTTGCGGCTTTCTACGAAATCCAGGTAGCGCTGCTTGGTCGCTTCCATATCGATTTGCTTCATTGTCGATTCCTCCTAAAATTTATAATGCTGCGGCCTGCGCTCTCCTAAGCGGATGTATGCGCGGGTATAAGGAGCCGGCGGGGAACTGTACTTCGGCCTCCACGCCATAGACGTCGCGGATCATATCGGTCGTCAAAACATCCGATGGTTTGCCTTTGAAGGCTAACAATCCTTTTTGAATGACATAAATGTTATCGCTGTAGGCGCTAGCCTGATTCAGGTCGTGCAGCACCATAACGATCGTGATTCCGAGCTCGCGGTTGACGGTCTTCACCAATTCCAGCACTTCCAGCTGATGCGCGATATCCAAATAGGTGGTTGGCTCATCGAGCAGCAGCACCTTGGGTCTCTGCGCCAAAGCCATGGCGATCCAGGCGCGCTGGGCTTCGCCTCCTGACAGCGAGACGACAAGCCGCTTGCGCAAAGGGGACATGCCGGTTTTCTCGATCGCCCAGTCGACGATTTCATAATCTTCCCCGGTTAGCCGCTCATACCATTTCTTGTGAGGCATCCGCCCGTAGGAAACAAGCTCTTCGACCGTCATGTCGGCCGGCGTTTGATTGGATTGACACAGAATGCACATCATCTGCGAGATTTTTTTGCTGTTCAAGGTGCGAAGCTCCTGCCCGGCAATGCATACGCGGCCGCTCTCGCAGGGAATGAGCCTGGACATGCCCTTCAATAAGGTTGACTTGCCGGAGCCGTTCGGTCCGATAATCGAAACGATTTCCCCTTCATTAACTTGAAGCGTGAACTCGTTCACAATTTTGTTGCCGTCATAGCTTATTGTCAAGGCTTGAGCTTCGAGCATGTCAAACATCACCTTTTCTCATTAAGTATAGGAAGTATGGGCCTCCGGCGACAGCCATGACGATGCCTGCCGGAATGTCGAGAGGAGCGAACAGCGTTCTGCCCGCCGTATCCGCGACCAGCAGCACGAGCGCTCCCAGGCCGATGCTCATTGGAATCATATTCCGATAATCCGAGCCGACCAGCATGCGCGCCATATGCGGGACCACGAGACCGACAAACCCGACCATACCGACGGTGGACACCGAAACCGCAGCCAAATATACGGCGATAAACGAGAGTATGAGCCGGATCCGGTTAATATTCTCGCCCAGATTGAGAGCCGCTTGCTCGCCCAACCGCAAAATGTTCGCTTGCCTGATGCAGAAAAGCGCCGCGATCCAGCCGGCAACGGAATAGGGCAGCATGACGGTGACGTCGCCGATGCCTTTGCCGGACATGCTTCCGTTTAGCCATTGCAGGGCTGCGGGCAGCTTGTCGCTGTACAGAATGGAAAGCAAAGCGATGATGCCGCCGAATATGGAATTGACGGCTACCCCCGAAAGTATGACTCGAATCGGTGTAATCCCCCGCTTTTTCCAGGCAAGCGCATAAACCATAATGGCTGCCGCCGAACCTCCAACTATCGCGAAGAGAGGAATCCAGGAAGAGTAGGAGGGGACGACGAGCAGGATGAACAATACGGAAACAGCCGCTCCGCTGGATACCCCGGTCAAGCCAGGATCAGCCAGAGGGTTATGCATGACGGCCTGCAGCAGGGCGCCCGAAATCGCCAGGTTGATCCCGATGATAACGGCAAGTGCGACTCTCGGAACGCGGATATCCCACAATATCGTGTCCGACACCTCTCCGCCTTTGCCGGCTATCGCCGTCACGATTTCGGCAGGAGAGATTCTTACGCTTCCCAATCCGATCGATAAAATAATTGCAATCCCAAGCAGGATGAACGTGAAGCCGATCGCGACTCCTTTCGTTTTATGGGGCACCAGCACTTGATTTCCTCCAATTCGGCGAACGGCGAGATGAAATAACTAAAATAATTTCTCGGCTAGTTCTTTATAGGCGTTCGGCGCTTTCACGAGTGAAGCTACGCCGAATGTATTATAGTCGAGCGCTTTGACTTTGCCGTTCTTGAACGCGTTCAGCTTCTCCCAAGCGCCGTTTTTCTTGACGTCTTCCTCGAACTTCTTGATTGCGGCATCCGGATCGCCGTGTGCGACGAGCAAAATGACGTCGGGATTTGCGGCAACGACATTCTCGATGTTGAGCGCGACGTAGGTTTCCTTGGATTTCAATACATCCGATACGATATTGGAGGCGCCGAGCTTTTTGGCAAGGCTTCCCGGGAACGTATTCTCATTCATCAGCATGAACGATTCCGCGGAGCCGAACAGGAACATTACCTTCGGCGCCGTTTTACCTTTTGCGACGGACAGCGCTTCCTGCTCCTGCTTATCCAGCTTGGCGAAAAAATCGGCGGCTTTTTGTTCCTGCTTGAATACGCGGCTGAGCACAACCATGGAAAGCTTTAATTCCTCCAGCGAGTCAGTCGGGATATAGGCGGTTTTTAAGTTTGCCGGCTTAAACTGCTTCTCCAGGCTGTCTTTAATGGAAGTGGGGCCAAGCACGACGTCAGGCTGCAGCTTCGTCACCTGCTCGACGTCGGGCTTGAGCGCGGAGCCGATTTTTTGCACGCCCTGAAGCTCATCAGCCAGCGCGATCGTCGAGGTAGGCACGCCGACCGGCTTGACGCCGAGCGTATTGAGAATTTCCGCTATCGCTACGGATGCGCTAACGACTTTCGCCGGCGCTTGCTGGCCGAATTGAGCGATGAGCTCGGTCGCTTTCGATTCGTCCACGGTAAAGGAAGGGGCTGCGGACGGTGAAGCGGAAGGCTTGACGGATGCCGCAGTTCCTGGCGAAGCGCTTGCGGACGGAGACGTTTTTGCCTCAGGTTGATTGTCGCTGCAGGCAGCTACGGAAGCCGCTAACAGAGAGACGCTTACGCAAAGCGCCAATTTACGATATGTAGCATTCATTTTTCAAAACACCCCGTCATTATATTTGATACTGATAATCAATATCACCTAATGCATTACATTAACACGAAACAATTTCGTGCACAATAGTAAATGAGAAAAATTATTATTCTCAACTAGCCGACAATCTTCGGTCATTGTTTTGGCGATTATTAGATACTTATTAGCCACTTATTATTAAACAGCCATGTTGCGAGCCTTATTTTTCCCGTAAACTGTACGGAAAGATAGAAGGGGCGATAAAAAATGCGCGTAGATAAAAGGCTCTTGGTGTGGCTGTCGGTATTCGTATTGATGATCATCGTATATGGCTGCAAGGAAAAGCTTCCTTCTTCCGAGGACGGGATGAAGGCTTATTTGACGGCTTGGTCGAAGGGCGAATACGAAGACATGTACGAGCAGTTATCCGGGGAAGCGAAGGCGGCCGTATCCAAGGATGTTTTTGTTACTAGACATAGCTCCATATACGAGGGGATTTCTGCATCGGAGCTTGATATACAGCTCGTTTTCGCATCGCATGACGAGAACGGGGATAAATCGCGGGATACATTCGGGATCCATGTGAAAATGACGACGATTGCCGGCGATGTCGAATTTGACCAAACCGTTACGATGGTGCTCGAAAATAAAGCGTGGCGTGTAGAGTGGACGCCCGGTTTTATTTTTCCGCAGCTGCAGGAGAGCGACAAAGTGCGGGTTCAGTCGCTTAAAGCGGAGCGGGGCGCCATTGTCGACCGCAGCGGACAGAGCCTTGCCTTCAATGAAGAGAAGCTGGAAATCGGAATCGTCCCGAAGGATTTGCCGGAGCCCGCCGGCGATACGCTTAAGCGGCTAGCCGGGATATTGCAGTCGAGCGAGGAGGAAATCGAGCAAAAAAGAACCGCTTCCTGGGTAAAGCCGGACTATTTCGTTCCGATCGCCGTATTGTCCAAAGACGATCCGAAGGTGAAAGCCGTGCAAGCTTTGAAGGGAACGGCGATACGAAACAAAAAAGTGCGTTCGTATCCTTTGAAGGAGGCTGCCGCGCATCTTGTCGGTTATATCGGCAAGCAGAACGCGGATGAGTGGGCAAGACTCAAGGATAAAGGCTACATGGAGGACGATTATGTGGGCAAAGCCGGCTTGGAGCAGGTGTTCGAGGAGCAGCTTCGAGGTACGGACGGCGGCCGAATTTATATCGTAGATGCGAACGGAAAAGAGAAAGGAACGATCGCCAGCCGCGACGCCGTCAACGGACGGGATATCACGCTTACCGTCGACGCAAATTTGCAAACGAGCATTTATAAACAGCTGGAAAACGACGCAGGAGCCGCAGCGGCCATTCATCCGTTGACGGGTGAAGTGCTGGCTCTGGTCAGCTCGCCTGCCTACAATCCGAACGCGTTCGTTACAGGCGTACCCGAATCGTTGTGGAAGAAATGGAATGAAGATCCCGATAAGCCTTTGCTGAACCGATTTGCCCGAACCTTCTCACCGGGTTCCGCGTTCAAACCGATTACTGCAGCCATTGCGCTCGATACGCATACGATCGATCCGGAGCAGGAGCGGAATATAACCGGCAAGCAGTGGAGGAAGGACGGTTCGTGGGGGAATTACTACGTAACCCGGGTATCCGACGCGGCTGCTAAGGTAAACCTGCTGAAGGGACTTATGTATTCCGACAATATTTATTTTGCGCAGACCGCGCTTGAAATGGGCGAGCAGCGTTTTGTCGCGGAAGCGGGTAAGTTCGGCTTTGGCGAGAAGCTGCCGGTTCCTTATCCTCTGGACGTTTCGACGTTAATGAACGAATCGATGAAAAATGAAATCCAGCTCGCCGATTCCGGCTACGGACAAGGAGAGGTGCTCATGAATCCGCTGCATATATCGACGGCGTATACCGCTTTTGTGAATGCCGGAAATATCGTTTCGCCTGTTCTGGTGCGGGAGGAAGGGCAAGCTGCCGAACGCAAGGTTTGGAAATCCGAGGTCATTCGACCGGAGACGGCCGACTTGATCACACGCGATTTGATCCAGGTCGTCGAGAGCCCCGCCGGTACCGGCCGCGATGCCAAAATTGAAGGCGTGACGCTGGCTGCAAAAACGGGAACGGCGGAGCTCAAGCAGAGCAAAGGAGCGGCAGGCAAGGAAGTCGGTTGGTTTGTGGCTTATAATACGAATGACCCTCGCTTGTTGCTGGCGCTGATGGTCGAGAATGTGGAGGGACGCGGAGGGAGCCATTATTTATCTCCTAAAGTCCGGACCGTTTTCAAGCAATATTTGCGCTGAGAACGAGGCTGTATATGTTTGTGTGTTGATTTTTGCCAAGAAATCGTTCAATATTTTCAGTACGGGGTTATTTCCCGATTCGTTCGCGCAAAAAAGAAGGTGCTTCGCCATGGAACCATTTGCAAGCCTGTATGTTATGAGAGGCGATCCGGATCAGGCCGGCGTACGTCTCGACCTCGCATCCGAAGAAACCGTAGTCGGCAGGCCAAGCAACGATTACATACCGGATATTCCGATTGCCAACGCTTTTATTTCGCGCCGTCATTTTATGGTGCGCCAAGAAGAAGGGACGGCGGTTCTCTACGACCTCGGCAGCAAGCACGGAACCGAAATCGCCGGAAAACCGCTTGAACCGTATAAACCGTACCGTCTCCAAGAATCGGACTTGATCAGCCTCGCCAAAGGAACGGTCGTCATGCATTTTGCCTATGCCTTTACGGATTATACGCTGGAGCTGGAGACGCGGAGCTTGCTGACGCGGCTGCAGCTGGCGCAAACCCCGGTTATGCTTGAAAAGGAGAAGCGGGAATGCTATATGAGCGGGAAGCGAATCGCGATGTCGGAGAAAGAGTGGCTGCTGTTCGAGCTCCTGTATGAGCACGCCGGTGAGCTTGTCCCGATACCGGCATTAAAGAAGAATGTTTGGCCGGAGAGGGTGTCTCCTGATGACGACGTTCCGGATGTCGGAATCGAAGAGTTGAATGCGCTCGTATACCGGGTCCGCAAGAAGATAGATTCGCCGTATTGCGCGATCAAGACGGTGCGAGGCGTCGGTTATATCTACGAGGAAAACGGAGAAGCTTCGGAGGAAAGCGTTTAGGTGCCAGGCCTCAGACAAAGGAATGCCGTTTCCGTTCGGCAGCCGCTTATACGCAAGGCCAAAAGAAGAGCCGCTTCGACGGAAGCCGCTCTTCTTTTTTGCAATCTCAGAAGTGTATCTCCGCTGATAGTTCAATTTCCCGGTAAACGCGCCAGTCCATTAAAGGATGTCAAAGCCGTTCATCTCTACGCTACTATTAAGGCTCCTCGATATTCTGTAGTCCGAAATAACCCACTAGGAGCAAGAAATCGAGGCTCGCACACACACAAACGTATAGCAGCCATGCACCAAAGGACCGTCTGTGATTTTCGGACGGTTTTTTTACGTTTCGGGAAAGGTTTTCCCGATCAAAAATCGCGCCGTCTTGCCGGATGCCGATTGTAGCGAAAAAGCGATTATTTTGTCATAGATTCGTAACTACTTTGACATAGGTTCAGCGTAAAATGACAGTAAAGGATTCAGTCATTGCAATCTGCAATAACGCTCGAAGGGGAGTGGCATATTCATCCTACCGGCATAAGAGTAATAGACATAAACTTGCCGCCTTGCATCAGCTCTTATTTGGAACATAGCGCCGCCATTCATCGAGATGCAGCATTGGTCGAAACGGCGGTAAGCTAGTAAACTAGTAAAGTGAAACCATTCGACTGCGAATCCGAAATATCGACAAGCTCAGGATGATAGAAGGCTTAATACCACAAGGATAAACGGCTTTTCCGTCCTTTAAAGGACAGGCGCGTTTACCGTTTAATAAAAAATACAGATAGATAGGCAGCGAATCCGGATGAGAGAGAAACGAGCGAAGAAACGGCGCAAGCTATGGGCCGTATGGATGTTGGCATTATTTATTATCGGCGGCTGCGCGGGAGGAAAAGTGATTTATTCCTCTCTCTTCATGACGATTAACGCGGCCGATCAGGAGGAAAGTCTACTGCCGCAGGCTTCCGGCAAGCCTGAACATAAGGAGATCGAACCGATTCCGGCCGAAGCGGCCGTCATCAAGAAGGATGATGCGCCGGCGGTCGTGCATAGCGATTCCGAGGCGGTCAAGCCGGGGGAAAATAAAGACAAAGCGATAGAGGCGACCCCGACGCCTCAAGCAACGGGCAAACAGACGGAGAAGGAGTCCGCTAAACCCGGCTCGGAGTCCGGCAAACCATCCAAGCAAATCGCGCTAACCTTCGATGACGGACCCGATACGAAATATACGCCGAAAATTTTGGATATTCTAAAACAGCATAAAGTTAAGGCGACATTTTTTCTCGTCGGAAGGCAAATCGATCTGTATCCGGATATTGTGAAAAGAATTGTCGACGAGGGTCATGTCATCGGCAATCATTCGTGGGGACATCAGCAGTTGAACAAGCTCAAGGCGGAAGACATCAAACATGATTTGGACAAAACGGACCAATTGCTTCAAAAAATACTCGGAACGGCGCCCAAGCTGTTTCGTGCTCCATATGGCGCGGTTTCGGATACGCTGAAGGATGAAGTGAAGTCCTCCGGCCGCGAGATGATCGGCTGGTCCGTCGATACGCGCGATTGGGCGGGAGAGTCGCCGGAAGACATGATGAAGACGGTACGCAGGCAGATGGGGCCGGGCGGGATCGTATTGATGCACAGCTTCGGCGGCAAGAACGGGAAGCTGGACAATACCGTGGAGCTGCTGCCGAAGCTGATCCGCGAGCTGCAGGATGACGGGTATTCGATCGTAACGGTGCCCGAGCTTGAGCCTGCCAGAACGAAGCGTTGAAGCAGCGCCTGACTGTTCCGCCAGAGCAGGCAGGCGTTGTTATTTGAACTTGAATGGCAAAGGAGTTTTACATGTTAAGCAGATGGAAAGGTTGGTGCGCGCTGACGGCGCTGTCGCTTGCATTATCGGGATGCCAGCTCGTTTCGTCTCCCGTCGATCTGCTGCGGTCGCCGCAAATATCCAGCAGTCAGCAGGAGCGCAAGCAAGCTGTCATGCAATTCATGCCGGCGACGGCGAAGCTTACCGTTCCCATTCGTTCCAAGCAGGCGAGCGCGATCGTCGAGGCCGATTTGGACGGTGACGGGACGCCGGAAACAGTCGCATTTTATAAAAATGAAAAAAACGAATATGAGCTCGGCATTCTCATTTTGCAAAAGAAAGATGACGGCTGGGTGAAGCTTGGCGATTTGAAAGGGGTCGGAAGAGAACTGCATTACGTGGACTTTCCCGATTTGAACGGCGACGGCATTCCGGAGATGGTCATCGGCTGGTCGGGCGGTAACGGATTGACGAAAGAGCTTTCCGTCTATATGATGCAGCAGGGTGCGATGAAGAAGATGCAGTCGTTGAAATACGACGAATTGGCCGGAGACGATCTTGACGGAGACGGAAAGACGGATCTCGTGCTTTTTCAGGTCGATCGGGTCAAGCTGTTATCTTCCGCCCAGCTCTATGCGATCCAGAACGGGGAGCTTTCGCTCTTGCAGACTTTGCCGCTGGAGCCGGCAATCAACGGCTTCGCCCAAGCGAAAACGGGTATGGCCAGCGCAACGCAAAAAGGTATTTTCGTGGAAATGGGCGTAGGCGCGCATTCCAGCATAACCTCTCTGATCGTGAAGGAGAAGGGCTTGCTGCGGGATGTTTTCGCATCCGGCACGGACGGCGAAATGATTACATTTAAGGCATATACTACCTTAAGCGAGGATATTAACGGGGACGGCATCACGGAAATCGATATTTTGCGGGAGCCGTCCGGCTCGGAAGAGTACGCGATGGCAAATATGCCTTGGATTCACGAGTGGAACCAGTGGGACGGCCGGAACGGACTCGTGCCCGTCTACGAAAATTATTATAATAATGGCGTAGGCTTCCGTTTCGACATTCCGGACAGATGGCGTGGGCGTTACACGGTTGCCAAGCAGACGAGCGACACCGAAGCGACAAGCGTGTTTTACACGGTAAACGATTCCGGAAGCAAGCAGTTCGAGCTGCTCTCCATCGTCGGAATCAAAGCGAATGCATGGAATGAGCGGCGCAAGCAATTGGAGCAAGCCTCTGCGAAGTATGAGATGCTCGGAGCCAATAACGGTTTTGTGATTTATTCGGTGCTGCCCGATGGCGAGCCTTCGGGAACGGCCGCCGAGAAGAAGACGTTCGCTGACCTCAGGTTGGAGAAGGATGAACTGGCGAAGCTGCTGCAATTGTATTATATGGAATATGCCCAGTGAATGCGAAAGGAGGTATTCCATTGAAGGTCTTGCTGCTTGAAGATGAAGAATCGATACGCGGGTTCGTTCGCATCAATCTGAAAAGGAGCGGCATGGAAGTCGTCGAGGCGGAAACGGGCGAAGAGGCGCTGCAGCTTGCGGAACGGGAAACGGATATCGATATTGCGCTGCTGGATGTCATGCTGCCGACGATAAGCGGATTTGACGTGTGCCGGGAGCTTCGGCGAACATATCCGCGAATGGGCATCATTATGCTGACGGCCAAAGCGCAGGATACGGACAAAGTGGAAGGGCTGGAGCTGGGCGCGGACGATTATGTGACCAAGCCCTTTAGTCCGATCGAGCTCGTCGCGCGCGTCAAAGCGCTGTATCGCCGTTTGCAGCCCGAGCAAGCCGAGCAGGACGCAAGCGGGCTGGTCTCGGGTCCTTTTGTCCTCAAGCTGGACGAACGGAAGCTGTTCAAGAACGACCGGGAGCTCGACTTGACGCCGACCGAGTTCGCCTTGATCAAGCTTCTCCTTGAGCATGCCGGCAAAAGCGTCAGCCGGGACGACATTCTTAATAATGTGTGGGGGCGCCACTATATGGGCGATTTGAAAATCGTCGACGTCAACATCAGGCGAATCCGCAAAAAAATCGAAGACGATTCTTCTTGTCCGGCTTTTATCGAAACGGTTTGGGGATATGGGTACTTATGGAGAAAAGATCCAGGATAAAAAGCGTCCGAAGCAGGGTCGTTTGGAGTTTTGTCGCCGTAATCGTGTTTATTATTACCGTGCTTGGTGGTTTGTTTATCGGGACGGTTAAAAAGTATTATTACGGCAGCGCGATCGAAGCGATGCGCGAGCGGGCATCCGTCACGACCGCTTTTTACAATCAATATGTAACGGCCGGCTTTATTCGGGAAAGAGCCCGCTATATTTTCGAGAATGTGTCTCCCGACGAACTGGCCAAAATCGAAGTCATCGACATGAGCGGCCGGCTGGTGCTCGATTCGAACGGCTTTGCCTCATCCGTTACGATTATGACCGATGATGTCAAGCAGGCCATGCAGGGGGAATCCGGTCAGTGGGTCGGGAGCGATCCGGTTTCGCATGAGAAAATATTGGCGCTGTCGAATGTGCTGTGGGAGAACGACAGGCCGATCGGCATCATCCGGTTTACGACTTCGCTAACGCTTGTTGATGATGCGATTGCCGGCGTGACCCGACTGGCGCTCGCCGCCGGCTCGATCGTTATTTTGCTGTCGCTTGCGATGAGCTTGCTGCTCGCCAGAAGAATCGTGAAGCCGATTCGCGAGCTTACCTCTGTCGCCAAGGTGATGGCGGGAGGCAATTTCAGCAAGAAAGCGATCATCCGGCATAACGATGAAATCGGCCATTTGGCGGATACGCTCAACTATTTGTCCGATGAAATTACGAAAAATACCCGGCTGAAGAACGAGTTCATCTCATCCGTATCCCATGAATTGCGTACGCCCCTCACATCGATAAAAGGCTGGAGCGAGACGCTGCTGTCGGGCGATCTCGAAGACCGGGAGGAAACGAAGCTGGGGCTGAAGGTCATTACGAAAGAAACCGAACGGTTAATCGGATTGGTCGAGGAACTGCTCGATTTCTCGAAGCTGCAGGCCGGGGCCGTCAAAATAAAGCGGAAAAGCGTCGATTTGAACAAGCTTGCTGCGGATCTCGGCAATCAGTTTCAAGCGAGCGGTTCTCGTAAAGGTCTTGTGCTAAGCATCGAGCTGAGCAAGGATGCTTTGATCATAAGCGGCGATTACAATCGGCTGAAGCAAGTGCTTGTCAATGTAATCGACAATGCTTTAAAATTTACGCCCGTGAGCGGCGAAGTACGACTGGAAACGAGCAGCGACAACAAGTTTGCTGTCATTCGCGTTCGCGACAACGGAGACGGGATTTCGCCCGAGGATTTGCCCTTCGTTACCGACAAGTTTTATAAGGGAGGAACGAGCCGGCCTGGGAACGGACTCGGCCTGTCGATCAGCAAGGAGCTGGTCGAGCAGCATGGAGGACGTCTTCACTTGGAGAGCCGCTTAAACGAAGGTACCGTCGTGACCATATTGCTGCCGCTAGCCAAATGAATGCGAAGCATATCGCTTCCGGTTGGAATCACTCACCTTGCCGCGCTAAGATCCATATATTGTTCATCATCGGTTCGAATCGGAATCGATTCCGGCGGCATGGCTGCCGGGAGCAGCGGTATCGGAACTTTTCGAGATAAAGGGGATGCTCAGCAATGCCGAACAATCATGTGCCCGAATCCGCTCATATCGGCCGGCACGTCGTCATCGAAGATGATGTCGTGCTGGGCGAACGAGTGGAGCTCGGGCATTTTTGCGTGCTTTTGAAGGGAACGGTATTAGGAGACGATGTGAAGGTCGGTTCGCATACCGTGCTTGGCATTCAACCGCGCGGCAGCGCGTTTATGCGGCAAACCGGGCAAGCCGCCGACGGCTTGCGCGTCGGCGACCGTACCCGCATCGGAAGCCATGCGACGATTTATTCGGGAAGCCGCATCGGGGACGATGCGTTTGTCGGCGATCATGCGAGCATACGAGAGGCGGTTTCGATCGGAAACGGAACGGTGGTCGGCCGCGGTGCCATGATCGAGCTGAATACGTCGATCGGCGATCGCTGTACGATTCAGACTTTGGCCTATGTGACGGGGGATACGGTATTGGAGGACGGCGTTTTTATCGGGCCGTGCGCCTCGATGTCCAATGATAAATATATGGGAGCAAAGCCGTTTGAGCTGATCGGTCCGCGTTTGCTGCGCGGAGCGAAAATCGGCAGCAACGCCACGCTGCTGCCCGGCGTCGTAATCGGGCAGGGGGCGATTGTCGGGGCAGGCTCGGTTGTGACGAGGAATACGGAAACGGCGGAACTGGTGACCGGCGTTCCGGCGAAGCCCCGTCATTATGTCGATTGACACATTTTTCACCTGACCCATACGCAATCTATGGCGTTCCCATAACGTATAGTAATTGTTTATAGGGGGGAGGGGGAAAGGGTGCCTAACTTTTCTGTATTCAACCCGGATCCGGACCAGTTGAGATCGCTCATTTTCGGCTTCGACGGCACGGATTCGCAAGCGATAAGCACCGATACGAGCGGCAGGTTGAATGTCGCCGGGGTAGAGACGATTACCGCCGTAATGGGAGCCACGATTACGAACGGTACGGTGTCGGCGACGATAACCGGGGGCACGTTAAATGCCGTTCAAACGATAACGGCCGTCTTGGGCGCTACAATTACCGGTGGTACCGTCAACGTCGGAACGATTAATTCGATCGAAACGATTACCGCGGTTCTCGGCGCGACAATCACCGGCGGAACGCTGAACGCGGTGCAGACGGTACAGACGGTCGACGCCATACTCGGCGCGACGATCACGGCCGGTACGGTGTCGGCGACAATCACCGGCGGGACGCTGAACGCAGTGCAGACGGTGCAGACGGTACAGACGGTCGATGCGATACTCGGCGCGACGATCACGGCCGGTACGGTGTCGGCGACGATCACCGGCGGGACACTGAACGCAGTGCAGACGGTGCAGACGGTCGATGCGATACTCGGCGCGACAATCACGGCCGGAACGGTGTCGGCGACAATCACCGGCGGGACGCTGAACGCGGTGCAGACGGTGCAGACGGTGCAGACAGTCGATGCGATACTCGGCGCGACAATCACGGCCGGAACGGTGTCGGCGACAATCACCGGCGGGACGCTGAACGCGGTGCAGACGGTGCAGACGGTGCAGACAGTCGATGCGATACTCGGCGCGACAATCACGGCCGGAACGGTGTCGGCGACAATCACCGGCGGGACGCTGAACGCGGTGCAGACGGTGCAGACGGTGCAGACAGTCGATGCGATACTCGGCGCGACAATCACGGCCGGAACGGTGTCGGCGACAATCACCGGCGGGACGCTGAACGCGGTGCAGACGGTGCAGACGGTGCAGACAGTCGATGCGATACTCGGCGCGACAATCACGGCCGGAACGGTGTCGGCGACAATCACCGGCGGGACGCTGAACGCGGTGCAGACGGTGCAGACGGTGCAGACAGTCGATGCGATACTCGGCGCGACAATCACGGCCGGAACGGTGTCGGCGACAATCACCGGCGGGACGCTGAACGCGGTGCAGACGGTGCAGACGGTCGATGCGGTACTCGGCGCGACGATCACGGCCGGAACGGTGTCGGCGACGATCACCGGCGGGACACTGAACGCAGTGCAGACGGTGCAGACGGTCGATGCGATACTCGGCGCGACGATCACGGCCGGTACGGTGTCGGCGACAATCACCGGCGGAACGCTGAATGCGGTGCAAACGGTGCAGACGGTCGATGCGGTACTAGGCGCGACGATAACAGCCGGTACGATTACGACTATTTCGCAGGCGAACTTTACGCAATTCAGCACATCCGGTATCGTCGTCAACTCGACGACCTATACGGGAATAGCATCCGCATCGATAACGCAGAGCACGTTTCCATATCGTACGTATTCGTATTTTATCGTTAATGCGACGGGCAGCGATGCCGTCAATTTGCGCGTGGAAATCAGCTCGGACGGAACGAACTGGTTTATCGACCAGACGTCGACAACTTTAACGGCCGGTACGGCCGTGCTGGTGCCAAAAAGATTTTTGAAGTATACGCGTTTGGCTTATGCCACGACGCTGCCGGCTACGGCGGCCACGATCAACGTTTATCTGGATGCACAGGTATAGCGGTTAGTAACGGAATAAACGGATAGGGAGGAGCAATCGGCATGGAGTGGCTCGATGATCAAGCTGCGGTTCCCTTCGCGTCATGGCTGCGGCGTGCGGATGAAATGCTGCAAGCCGGCGAAAGCGAGGCGAAAGCGGAGGCCGAGATGGAAAAGCTTACGGAGGAAGCGCCGGAGCACGCACGAGCCGTAGCACTCATCGAGCTGTTGTACCGTGCCGGCTTGTTCCTTGCCGCATTCGATCGAATCGAATCGACCGGTATTGCAGACAGGAAGTTCGATTGCTTGATCCGCCTCGGGCGTATTGCCGAAGCGAATGAGTGGTTGTGGAGCCGTAAAGCCGATGCGACGGAGGAAGATGCCGGGAAATCCGAAGTCGGCCGGCTGGAGACGGATGAATGGCTCTGCCGACTGTTGTTGGCTCCGGAAAAAGCGCAATCGCTGATCGGCCGGCTTTCCTCCTCGTTCGCGGTAAAGCTGTTCGAACGAGCCGTTCAGCTTGATATATTCCCGATAGCCGAACCGCTGCTCGCCCGCTCGACCGATTTGCTTCCGTACGCCAAATCGCTGTACAGAAACGGATTTGTCATGCGAAGCGCACCGATATGGATCGCCTTGGTCGAGAACGGGAAGATCGATCCGGAAGGTTACCGATCGTTAGGTGAAATTTTGTACTGGCGGGGCGTTTATGGGGAGGCTGCTTCTTTCTTCGAGTACGTATGGAGCTTGAAACCGGATGACGACAAGCTGCGGACGCAGCTGATGCTCGCGAACCTGCGCCGGAGCGGGAAGCTGCTCGATGACTCGATGGTTTTGTTTCCGAGTTCGTCCTTCTTGCGCGAAGAACGGCGGAAGGTCGAGGAAGCGATCGGCCGGCTCGAAGCGTCTGAGCCGTTTCCACGCTGGTTCGGCTTCGAAAGGATGCGATTTCATGCATGAACGGCCGCTGCTATCCGCGTGTTTAATCGTCAAGAACGAGCAGCGGGTAATGAAACGCTGCTTGAGCAGCCTGAAGGGAGTCGCTGACGAGGTTATTGTCGTCGACACGGGCTCGACAGACGCTACCGTTCAAATTTGCCTTGAGAATGGCGCCATTGTGCATCACGCGGAATGGGAGCATGATTTCGCCAAGGCGCGAAACACGGCTATCGATTTGGCGACGGGGCAATGGGTGCTCGTTCTGGACGCGGATGAGTCGATACTGGAGCCGCAGGGAGCCAAGCTCCGCAATTTGTTGAATGCGGAAACGCAAGCGGAAGGGTATTTTGTTAAGGTCATTAATTATTATGGTTACGGACATAAAGTACTGGGCGCCTCCGTCAGTTCGTCGATGCGTCTATTTCGCAATAACCCGCAATATCGCTACAAAGGGAAAATTCACGAGCAGATCGTCGAACCGATCCTCCAGGCGAATCCTAAGGCGGCGTTATTGTTTACGGACCTTGAAATCGAGCACGACGGCTATTTGACGGAAGTCGTACGGGACAAAGGCAAATCGCGGCGCAATATCGAGCTTCTCGAAAGGGAAGTGGAGGAGCACGGGGATCCCTTTCAACGATACAATATCGCGGTTGAATACATTCGGGCCGGAGAGTACGAGCGGGCGCTAAAGCAGCTCCGGCTGTGCAAGCTGGCTGACCGGTTTTTGCTAAGAAGCTATGCGCATATCGTAATGAAGCGGGAAATCGATACGCTTGATTACATGGGGCGGTACGAGGAAGCGCTCGTCGTTTGCGATGAGGCGGCGCGTGCTTTCGCGGATTTTCCGGACATCTTTCTAAGCAAGGGAATATGCAGCTACCGTCTAGGCCGCTGGGAAGAAGCGGAGACGGCTTTGACAAGAGCGCTTGAAATCGGCGAAGCGCCTCCGCAATATAGCTCCAATCGGGGAACCGGCTCCTATCAGGCCACTTTTTATATGGGAAAGCTGTGTGAGCGGACCAAAAGATACGACGACGCGATCCGCTGGTACTTGTTCACTTTGCGGATGAAGCCGGATTCGCTTCCGCCTTTTTTACGGATTATCCGTTTACTGGTGAGATTAGCCGAACGATCGCAATGGCTAGCCAAAGTAGAGGAGCTTTTTACAATCGATTCCGCCCGAACTTGGTGGAGCGTCGCGCTTGCTTTTTATCAGCTCGGGCTTTACGAAGAAACGCTGAAGGTGCTTGGGGAACGCGCCATGCCGGAGGAGAAAAAGGCGGAAAGCGACTGGCTGACGATACGCTGCCTGTTTCTGCTCGTCGATGAGGGGGAAAAAAGCGAATTTGCCGCTCAATGGACGGCGGCCAAAGGATCGCCGGTTAAATGCGTTTTTTATGCCTCGCTGCTGTCAAACGATGCTTCGGCGGCGCGGGCTTCCTTGCCGCTGCTGGAAAACGCAGGGGAGGACCCGCTTACGAGGGCATTGTATCGGCATCTGTTGGCAGATGACAATCAGCTCGCCGTCGATCCTGTCTTGATGACGCATATTTCGCAGCAGCTGTGGAGCGAGCTGGCTTTTTTGCATCATATGTCCAGGAAGCACGGGCTTCCGATGCTTGCCGCACGCATTCAAACGTTCTGGCAAGCTGCGATCGCTTTCGCGCCGGATCCGGCGAAGAAAATCGAAGGACAGTTTGCGTGGGTCCGGACGCTTCATGTGCGCATTCATCAACTGATTCTCTCGGCACCCCAATCAAGTGTGAGTGCGGAAATGTGGAATGAAACGAGTGATTATTTAATGCCGTTAATTGATGATCTGTTTTTGGGGGAAACGGTATGAACGGTAGGAAGGACGAAGCTGCCGAAATCGGCATAACGCTCTGCATGATCGTGAAGAACGAGGAAGAAACAATCGGCCGCTGTCTGCTCTCCGCCAAGCCTTTCGTTTCGGCGATCGTCGTTGTCGATACGGGCTCGGACGATCGAACGGCCGAGATTGCCCGCGAATTCGGAGCGCTCGTCGTCACGTTTCCGTGGAGCGGTCATTTCGGGGAGGCGCGGAACGCCGCTTTTCCTCATGTACGAACTCCGTGGATTCTTATGCTCGATGCCGATGAGGAGATCGTTTCATGGGACGAGAGGCAGATGTCGTCGGCGCTTGCCGATCCGGAAACAGCCGGTCTTTATGTGAGTATCCGAAACTACTCGGAGCCGCCGCCTGGGGGACGTTACGAACAAGACGCGGCGGTTCGTTTGTTTCGCCCGCTCCCGGGAGCCGCTTACCGGGGGCGCATCCACGAGGATATAAGCAAGCCGTTAACCGAGCTGTATCCGCAAGCGAAGCTGGGCAGCGCTTCAGTCGGGATTGCCCACTATGGGTATGCTTGGGATGCTGAAGCCGCCGGACTGAAGCACGAGCGAAACCTGCGGCTTTTGCGGCTGGCAATCGAAGAGGAGCCGGAAGAGCCGTATTATGTTTATGCGCTTGGAACCGAATATTTTATACGGGCGCAGTATGCGGATGCGGCGGCAGCATTCGATGGAATCGACGGACGGCTGCCGGAAAATGCGGGTTACGCAGCCGACTGCATGTATAAGCATGCTTTTGCTCATTATCGATCGGGAAATCGTGAACGCGCTCTGACGCTTGTTGAACTCGGCTTGGAACGAAGCGGCGAATATGCGGATCTGCTTGAGCTGAAAGCTGTACTCTTGATTGAATGCGGTCGACTGGAAGCGGCTTACCTTTGCGTGTCGGGGATAAAGCGGGAGACGGAAGCGGAAGCTTCGAGAATCGATTACGTTCATGGAATCATTGCCGAGAAGCTGTTCAATTTTGCGGAAGCGGCGGACTTTTATACCCGCGCCTTACTGGCGGATCCACGTCTGAAGCACGCTTATTCCCGTTTGCTGGATATCCGGCTTGCTTTGTGCTTGATTAACGACGCGGCCAGTGACGAGTTTGATTGTACGACATCGCAAATACGGGAGGAAATCGTGCACGATAGCGTGAATAAGGCCATGCTGAACATCGTTCGCGACCTTGTCGAGCTTCATCATGCGATGAACGGTGAGGACAAGTGGCGATCGTTTTTTTTGCACGCGCTGAAATGGGGACTCGGCGGTTACTCCCTTCAAGTCATGTCGGCTATGAGAGATACGGAGGCGCAGCCCGAGCTCCTTTATCTTAAAGCCGTTTGTCATGCCCAACAAGGCGAAACGAAAGCAGCTGTCCGGATGCTGAACGAGCTTTCCGGGAAATGGGGCGGGCTCCAGGTCGTGATTACCGGCTGGGCGGCGCTTCATGCCGATTATGAGAGAAACGGAGCGGGGGGGACTGTCGTTCTCGACCGGCTTAACGAGCACGGAAGCCGATATCCCGAGCTTGAGCCGCTTGTCCGATCGCTGCTGGGTCAAGAGCATCGTGCGGTTGACGAACGATTATATGAGCGAACGGCGTTCGCCTTATTGCTTACCGGAGCATGGAGCGCATTCGGTTATGTGTTTGAAAAGATAAGCGGGCGGTTCGCTCGGCTGATTCCCAAAGAATGGATTCCGGCTTTGATGCGCGCGCCGCACTCGATTCAAAAGCTTGTATGCCAATCCGCGGCATGCCGGTATGACGCTCTCGCCTTCAGCGAGCAAATCGCCGTTGCCGCGCTTTACGGCTTGTCCGGTCAGAAGGTGGAAGCGCTGCGTTTGTTCACCATATTGTCCTCCCGAAATCCGGATCGCTTGGAGCCTAGGATCGGCATGCATGCTGTGTTATGCCAATCGAATGCGGCGTTGTTCAGGCTGGTTTTAAACGAGTAACCGCGACGTTCTGATCGGGGAATATCCGGTTTGTCGCAGAAGGTATATGCCGTGTGCCGGCGTCCCGCTTGTGAGCGGGACGGCCCGGGGCGCTCGCTTTACCGGAGTTGCCCCTGATAATAGACCTGAACCTTCGCGGTATCTGAAGGGTTTTTGGCTTTCACGCATAAACGCGTATATTTCAAAAAACGGAGCGGAACGATTACGTTTTTGCCGCCGCCCGCCACGACATCCTGCACATCCTTGGCAAAATCGACGGCGTTCGGACTCACTTCTACCTTCGCTTCGACGGGAGCTCCGCTTTTGTTGATAACCGCATAAGTGTAAACGGACATGTTGGAAGTGTTCTGCATGGGCAAGCAGTGCCAATTCCCGTCCGCAATGACGGAAGGGAAAATCTGCTCCACGAAACGCCCGCACGAGCCGGTTTGCCGGCGATTTTTTTTGTCTTTTTTTTTGCAGGAATTTTTCTTGCCCGGCCGTTTCGGCCTGCATAGTTTCTTCAAAGTGCTGCAGCATTCTTGTACCGGAAATAGCGACGATTTTCCGCTGGCCTTCATGATGGCTTCCCCCATTACTCTCCGATAAGTTTACTATATGCCCCTGCCAAATGACTTCGGCACGGCGTAAGCCGGGGGTAAAGTTTAACTTTCGAGAGGGTATTGACGCATGGTAGAATTAGTGTTGGCCAAAAACCGGCAGGAGGAGAATGGAATGGACGCAATCAAACAAAGAATCGCCGCATTGGAAACCTATTATCCGCCGCTCACGGCAAAGGGCGATCTGGAGCTTTTCTGGGAAGAAACGCTTCGCGAATTTGCCGATAAGCCGCTGCATGCGACGACGGTTCGCGAGCATACGCCGCTGGCGCTTGCAGACGTATATAAGGTCACGTACGAGGGATATGACGATACGCCGATTCACGGCTGGTATATGCTCCCTAAACCGGCTGCCGGCACGAGAGTGCCTTGCGTCATTACCTTTCACGGCTATCACGGAGGCAAAGGTTTTCCGGAGCAGTATTCGCAATGGCTGTTAATGGGTTACGGCGTATTCGCCATCGATATAAGAGGGCAAGGCGGGGAAACGGGCAACAGGCTTGTTAGCGAGTTCGGCATGGCAAGCGGCTGGATCAGCCAGGGGGTTTTGGATAAACGCAGCAGCTACTATTTGGCCATTGTGATCGATTGCCTGAAGGCGGTTGACTGGATCGGCGGGCGGGATGAAATCGATCCTGCGCATATTTATCTCGAAGGCTCCAGCCAAGGCGGAGGTCTTGTGCTCTTGACGGCCGCATTAAGCGACAAGCCGGCGCTGGCGGTTGCCAACGTTCCGAACATGTGCCATATCGATTTCGGAATGCTGAATTCGACGGGCTCGCTTACGGAGCTTTCCAAATTATCGACCGTTTTTCCCGACAAGCTGGAGGCGATTATGGATACGGTCAGTTACTTCGACGTCATGAATTTGGCTGAGAAAATTCGTATACCGGTTTTGATTTCGGTTGGGCTGAAGGACACGGTGTGCATGCCGGAAACCGTCTACGCCGCATATAACCGGATCAACAGCAGGAAAGAAATCCATCCGTACCCGTTCATGGGGCACACGAATATCGGGTATCACAACCGGCTGGCCATGCGATTCATGGAAAGCTACCGGCAGGAGCATACTGCATCCAAGCCGGAACAAGGATAAACGGCTACGCCGTCCTTTCCGAAGGAAAAGCGCGTTTACCGAGATTTAGAGCCGCTTCCACGATTTACTTTCTGATAAATTAACGAAAGGGATACCCCGCTGCAGCAGGGTATCCCTTTCGTTTGTTTGATGCATCAAACAACCATAAGCGTAATAACAAGAAGCACATATAAGGACAGCGTCAGAATGAGGTCGTTCGGGCCATAAAAAAATCGGGCGTTAGGCGTATACGGATTGACGCGCAAATACAGGTTGTACGGATCGACGTTAACGATGACGCCCTCGTACGACATGCCGTTTAACAACTGCACGCGAACCGTCCGGTTCAATTGCCCTTTGCAAGTGACGTATGCTTGATCCCTTGCCTGCTGCAGCACCTGCAGCGTTTCGGGATTAGCTTGATATACGTCCTGTTCGTTCGGATTTGACATAAGCATCCCTCCCGGCATCGCCAGCGTCGCCGGCCTGGTAGTACCATACATATGCCGGAGGCGGCGTTTATATGTCCGATTATCGTTCCTGTCCGCGGCGGCGTTCTTGGAGGATAAGGCAGCATGCAAGGGAAGTCCTTTGCGTCCGTTCATCGGCGCTCGCTCGGACTGTTTTTTGGGAAATACCGGGGCAAAAAGCAGCCATTCGCATATGCTGTGATGAACGTCCAGCAAATCGTAAAGGGTGACGGCGCATGTACGGGCAAAATCCGGCACATCATCCGGGAAATCCCGGAATCGTTCATAAGGCGCAAAGCTTGATCGGCCGAAATGTCGGCATTTCGTTCACGAACGGGCAAGGCGTTTCGGGGGTAATTTGCGGAGTCCGGCATAACGAGATATACGTTCTGCAATACTTATATCAAAAACAGTTCGCAACGTTTCATTACCCCGTATCGGGCATTCAGGACATTCATCCGTTTCCGCCATGTCAGCAAAGCGGCGGACATAGTCACGGCCACGGTCAGGGGCCTTATTACTGAATATTCGAGAAAAGCGGCTTTCCCGATAGGGGAGGCCGCTTCCGTTTTGCATGGAGGATCGTCAATCCGGGGGAGTCAATATTTATTTTACACAGGGCGGCGGCAAGAGGTATACTTGTCTAGGAAGCAAACATTCCGACCATGGGTCAAATAAAGCGAACGGAGCGTTCTCGAAATTACGGAGGTCATCCATACATCATGTACGGGAAAAAGGTCCGCATCATAACAGCAGATGAAGCAGCAGCACTAGTACGATCCGACGACACGATAGCGGTAGCCGGCTTTGTCGGTACCGGTCATCCCGAAGCGCTAACTTCCGCACTGGAAAAGCGTTTCTTGCGCGAAAAAGAGCCTCGCGGCTTATCCTTGTTTTGCGCAACGGGACAAGGAGACGGAGCCGGACGCGGGCTCGATCATTTGGCACACGAATCGCTGCTGAAAAGAGTCGTCAGCGGTCATTTCGTCACGATGCCAGCCGTTACCAAACTGGCGGTCGAAGGAAAGATCGAAGCATACAATTTTCCGCAGGGCGTCATCGCCCACTTGTTCCGCGACATAGCCGCCGGCAAGCCGGGCACGCTGACACAGGTCGGCCTGCATACGTTCGTCGATCCACGACAGGGTGGCGGGAAGCTGAACGACGTTACGACCGAGCATTTGGTCGAGCGCGTCGAGCTGGCCGGCGACGAGTATTTGCTTTACAAGTCGTTTCCGGTCCATGTGGCGTTCCTGCGCGGAACGACGGCGGATGAATATGGAAATATTTCGATGGAGAAGGAAGCGATCACGCTGGAGACGTTCGCCGCGGCGCAAGCGGCCCGCAACAGCGGCGGAATCGTAGTCGTTCAAGTGGAAAGGCTTGCCGCCGGAGGCTCGCTCGATCCGAAACAAGTCGTATTGCCGAACGTGATGGTCGATGCGGTTGTCGTCGCGGAGTCCGAGCATCACCCGCAGTCTTTCACCGAAAGGTTCAACCCTTCCTACACCGGGCAAATCCGCGAGGTTAGGGACCGGATGGGGCCGCTGCCGCTAGACGAACGCAAAATGATCGCAAGACGCGCAATACGTGAGCTTGCTTCAGGGGATGTCGTCAACCTCGGAATCGGAATCCCCGAAGGAATCGGGTATGTAGCCAGCGAGGAAGGAAGAACTGATTTTACGCTCCTCCTCGATTCGGGTCCGATCGGCGGCATACCGGCCAAAGGCTTCAGCTTCGGGGCGTCCACGAATCCTTATGCCGTGCTGGATATGCCGTCCGTATTCGATTTTATCGACGGGGGCGGAATCGACGTCGCATTCCTCGGCATGGCCGAGGCGGATCCGCAAGGCAATGTGAATGTAAGCAAATACGGCGGATCGATTACAGGCTGCGGCGGCTTTATCAACATCAGCCATACGGCGAAAAAGGTCGTGTTTTGTTCTACCTTTACTGCAGGAGGACTTCGCGTACAAGCAGAAGACGGCAAGCTGCGCGTCGTGAATGAAGGCCGTCACCGCAAATTTGTGGACCGGATCGGACACTTGACGTTTAACGCTGCTTATGCGGGTAGCAAAGGCATTACGATCCTCTATGTTACGGAAAGGGCTGTTTTCCGGATCGTGCTGGACGGGCTGGAGCTGATCGAAATCGCTCCGGGCATCGATTTGGAAACGGATGTGCTTGCGCATATGAGCTTCCGCCCGCTCATCAGCTCCGAGCTGCGTTTGATGGATGAAGCGATTTTTCGATAGTCGAAACGGCTGGAGGCGTTATATGCCTCCGGCTTGTTTTTTTGCGTGCGAACGGGAATGCAAGTATAATGTAAGATTCATTCATCCTGCCGTCGAATGGGAATACCAAATTTTCGGCATAATGCTGCATATGAAAGGATAACCTTTATGAATATTAGACCGTTGAATCAGGGCGAACGTTTGCCTATGGAGCTTTTTCTTCTGGCCGATCCAGACGAGCAAGTCGTTCAAAGTTATGTATCGAGATGCCAATGCTTCATTATGGAACAGGACGAACAATGTATTGGAGCTTACCTGCTCTTGCCGACCCGGCCGCATACGGTCGAGCTTGTGAATATCGCGATTGCGGAATCCAATCAAGGCAAAGGATTGGGCGGCAAATTGACGAGGCATGCCATCGAAACGGCCAAATCCATGGGATACAAAACGATTGAGGTCGGAACGGGAAACTCCAGCGTGATGCAGCTGCATCTGTACCAGAAATGCGGGTTTCGCATAACGGGCGTGGATATGGATTTTTTCGTGCGGCACTACAAGGAGCCTATATACGAGAACGGTATACAATGCAGGGATATGATTCGACTGCAGCAGGATCTTTAGCCCTTAACGGGCTTTATTGACCGGAGCGGCTTGACGGGGAAATTCCTCTTCCTTTAGAATAAGAAAATCAATGAGAATGATTCTCGTTTGTTTTCGGACAGCTATGAAGAAGGGGGGGCCTATGCAGCTATCGGATTGTAAACTTTACACGCTCCAAAACGTAACATGGGTTGAACTGGATGACGAACGGCATACCCATGGCGAATATTTGGAGACCCATACATGCTTTTTCGTTCCGGAAGGAAGCGGCTTGTTTTATTGCGATGGCATAAAAAGCAAATTGAAGGCCAAAACGATGGTTTACGGCCAGCCGGGCTCCATTATTGATGTTCGCGCCGAATCGGGCGACAAGCTTCAAGTTCTCGAAGTAAGCTTCGACATCTGGGATCGGGAAATGAAAGCTGCCGACAAAGCCGTTTACGTCATAAACCGGGAAAGGGCGTTGCCATGCGGCATTGTGCCGCTGGCCGCACCCGATGTCGTTATGACGCAAGCCAAGGAGCTAGAACGGCTATGGGATTGCAGCGACTCCAAGGAATGGTTTCTAATCGATGCCAAGTTTAAGCAGCTGCTTCATTACATCGCGAAAAAGCCGATTGCGGAATTGCCCGACCATGAGCTTGCAAGCCGGATTCAATACTCGATCGAGTATGTGGAGCAGCACTATTGGAATCAAGTGACGAGGCCGGAGCTTGCCGGCAAAATCGGGTTTACGCCGGAATATTTTTCGGCCGCCTTCAAGAAGGTGACCGGAACGAGCTTCTCCGACTACCTCACCAAAGTGAGGATCGATAAGGCCAAGGAGAAGCTCCTACTGCCCGGACGAAGTCTCGATCAAATCGCGCATGAGGTCGGTTATAAGGACGGGATGTACTTAAGCCGTAAATTCAAGCAAGTTGTCGGCGTTTCGCCGCGTATTTATACAAGCCGTCCCAAAAGAATTATAGCTCTAAATTACCTGGGGCATCTGCTTGCACTGGGCTTAAAGCCGGCCGGAACGACAACCAAGCTGCTGCATGCGCTCCCTTATAAGGACAGGCTCGCAGGCGTAAAGGATGTAGGCACTTCCAAATCGCTAAGCCAAATTGCCGCACTCGAGCCGGATTTGATCGTAACGTCGCGGCCCAACTACGAGCAGTTGTCCGAAATCGCAACCACTATCTCCATTCCGTGGGGACAAGAGGATATTTTGGAGCAGCTTCGCTACTTGGGTGGATTGCTGGACAGGGAAAAAGAGGCGGAGGCATGGATCGACTCTTTCGTCAGGAAGGAGGAGCTTGCCGCGCGTCAGGTATCTGGAGCAGTCGGTTCGGCGGAAACCGCGGCTGTTTACGAGGTGTGGGCGGATCGGATTTGGGCGGTAAACGCCGGCTACGGAAGAGGAACCCGCAATTTGTATCGGACATTCGGCTTTATCCCGCCGGAGCCGTTAGCTCCTCACGTTATGAATCCCGGTATCGGTCTGGAGCTGTCTATCGATTCGCTTGCCGGGTATGCGGCCGATCATATGTTTATTACGGTCTGGAACGAGCGGGGAGGAGACAAGCGGGCGCGAAGCTTAATGACAAGCGAGGAGTGGGCTGCGCTGCCGGCCGTAAAGAACGGGAACGTTTATCCGATCGATTTGGAATTGTTTAAGTACAATGACCCGATCGCATTGGAGCAGCAGCTGGACATTCAAGTAAAGCTTCTTACAAAAGTCCATGGAACGTCGCACAATAGGAAATAGACGACCCTTCCGAGTATTGTTATCATTTTTGATGATAATGATTATCAATCACATTTGGAGGGGATTTCATTGAAATGGCAAAAATGGGCGGTAAACGTACTTCTTGTCACCCTGCTGATCGTAGCGAGCGGCTGCGGAGCTAAGCAAGGTACGAACGAGGAAAAGGGGAGCGCAGCGGCAAGCCAAAGCCCAGAGGCACCGGCCACTAGAACATACAAGTCTGTCATGGGTGAAATCGAAATCCCGACGATGCCGAAGCGGGTAGTCGCCACGCAGTATCTCGGTCACCTGCTGACATTGGGCGTAAAACCTGTCGGCGCCGGCTCTGCAAGCATGAAGCAATATTTTCTTAAAGATATGACAGAGGGGATTACCGATATCGGCGACGACTCCGTTGCCCTTGAAAAAATCGCTTCGCTCAATCCCGATCTGATTATTCGGCCGTCGGATAAAAATTACGAGCAATTTTCGAAAATAGCGCCGACCATCGTTATACCTTGGGGCGCTAAGGATGTGTACGAGGAGCTCAGAGACTTTGGCGATTTTTTGAACAAGAAGCAGGAAGCGGAAGCGGCGATCGCAAAATTTGAGAGCAAGGTTGCCGAAGCGAAGGAAAAGCTCAAAGACGCTGTTGCTCCAGGAGAGACCGTCGGCGTTTACGAAATATGGGCGAAAAGCTTCTGGGCGGTCAGCGAAAGCTTCGGCCGCGGTACGCGCAATTTGTATACGAGTCTCGGCTTCATTAAAGGAGATCGTTATGAAACGGGGCAGCTCGGGTCTCGACATGTCATTAGAAGCACTGCCGGAACACGCTGCCGACCACATGTTCGTTTCCGTCTATGCGGCAGATGGCGGCGACAAGCGTGCGGAAGAAATCATGAAGAGCGCCTTGTGGCAAACGCTGCCGGCGGTCAAAAATAACCGGGTGTATAGACTGGATATCGATCAATTTGCTGCAGGCGATCTGATCTCCATGGAGAAGCAATTGGAGCTTCAGACGGAGATGCTGCTTTCGGGCGGCAAAAAATAGCATGCTTCAGCGCCTTCATGCGATCGATAGGTCCGGTGCCAACGAAAGGCTGGGGATGATCCATGACATCGGCTTCCTGTCACCAAATTTATAACCGCTATTTCGACGCGATGCCGTTCCGGCCGGTTCAATCCGGCATCAGGAACCTTTCGGAGCGGATGAACGTGCACGAATCGGCGGGTGAGGGGTATATCGATAGGCGAATAACGAGCACCGGCATGGAAATCGTCCATTCGGTGCTGCGCATCAAGCAGGAACAACCGATTCAAGTTCAGTCGGACGCGGCGATGATCGAGCTCAGCTTTTGCCTGCAAGGCAAAGGAGAGGTGTCGGTGTCCGGCTCGGCTCACGAGCTCGTGCCGGGAAGCTGTACGCTTCACGTTATGCGCGATTTCTCGGCAGCTTTTCACTACGACGGCGATGCATGGCTGCGTGCGGTCGCTATCGGGGTTCCTGTCGCTTTATTCGAGCGTTATTTAGAAATGACGCCGGGCGGAAGCAAGCTGTCGATCGACGGTTTGCTCGGCTCAGGCTCGTTCCGAATGTTCCGGCAGCCGATCAGCCCCGAGACGACCAGACTGCTTCATGAGCTGCAAACTTGCCCTTATACGTCGGCTATGCGGGAAATGTACGCGGAAAGCAAAGCGATGGAGCTTTTGGCCGTCTATTTGGGGAGTTTTCTGTTCGATAACGATTCCCGGAGCGTCGGGGCGTCGGGCTTGTCGAAAACCGATCGGATGAAAATAAGAGAAGCGGAGAGGCTGCTGCTTCGGCATATGGACGATCCGCCGTCCTTGCTCGAGCTGTCTCGAATGATCGGTTTGAACGACTATAAGCTGAAGATAGGCTTTAAAGCGGAATACGGCAAAAGCGTTTTTGCCTATTTGCGGGGCAAAAGAATGGAGCGGGCGTGGGAGCTGCTGGAAGCCGGGGATATAAGCGTCAGCCAGGCGGCAAGTGCGGTCGGATACGCAAATTTCAGCCATTTTGCCGAGGAATTCCACAAGCGGTACGGGATCAAGCCTTCCGAGTTGAGCCGTAGCCGCAGGTATTTGTAACGCCGGAAGCTTAAGCTTCGGCGTTTTTTTGTTGCGGGAAGTTGCAAGCGGCAGCAATCGCGGCGTTTGCTGACCGGCAGACGCTATCAAGTCAAATCTGCGAAGCGGCACGCCATATAGAATAAAAAATCCGCCGAACCGTACTCGCATCCGCCGGAGGGTAGTAAGACGTTTCTTTCCGTTGTATGATCGGACTTGTTCATATGAGAACGATTATCAATTATCGGAGAGGGGTTCTTTGCAACATGCCCAGTTTTAGGAAGTTGTCTTTTATTTGCGTCAGTATTTTACTATTCGTGACGATGCTTGGCTGCAGCACTCAGCATGAAGCATCGGGCACAAAAGAGAAGGGGACGTCCGCAACGAAAGATCCTAGCGGTTCGTCTTCGCCTGTGTCGACACGTACGATCAAGGATGCCAAAGGCGAGGTGACCATTCCCGCAAATCCGCAGCGAATCGCCGATATTTCCGGCTCGACCGAGGAATTGCTCGTGTTGGGGCTGCATCCGGTGCTGACGGGCAATACGGATCAAGCGAATCCGTCCGAGGTAACGCCGATTTTGAAGAAAGAGCTGAAGGGGGATGTAAGCGTCGGCGGCTGGTTTCAAACGGAAGTAAACGTGGAGGCGATCATGGCGGCCAATCCGGATTTGATTATCGCCGGCCCGACACAGGAGAAAATATACGAGCAGCTTTCGAAAATCGCACCGACCGTCAGAGTGCCTTACGGGTTTAACGCATTCCGGGAACGATTCGCCTTCGTGGCGGAAGCGCTCGGGAAAAAAGCGGAAATGGAGGCTTGGCTGAAAGCCTACGACGAGCGAGCCCAAAAAGGGCATGCGCAAATTACGGCCAAAACCAAAGAAGAAACGTTCGCGGTTATCGAAGCCACGCAGAAAGAAATTCGGATTTATTCCCGCACCGGCGTTGCCGATATGATTTTCAACGATCTAAAGCTGGCTAAGGCGCCGGGTACGCCCGAGCCCGATGCATGGGGCGGGAAGGTTACAAGCTTGGAGGGGCTTTCCACGCTTGATCCCGATCATTTGGTTTTGCTGGCCGACAATGACAAAAACGTGCTGGAGCAAAGCAATATATGGAGCGGCCTCAAAGCCGTTAAGAACGGAAACGTGTACCGGATGACGAGCAGGCAAAATTACAATGAAGCTTTCTTCGCGCTCGGTAAGAAAGCGCTCATGGAACAGCTGATTGGCGATATGACCAAAAAATGAAACGATGGCAGGGGATAGTCAAATGATGAAGGCCTCGCTATAATGTAATTGAGAAACATTATCAAGACGATGTTTCGACAAGTCGGATATCGGAGTGCGGATCAATGAGCGAAGCGAGCTTTCACCAAAATTTCAATCTTTTTTTCGACGGGCTTCAGCTGCCGAGGAAGAGTACGGATCGAACGGAGCATATGCCGCTCGACACACTCTTCGGAGAGGGATCGATCCGCCGCATAGTTCCGCGGTTCGATATGGAAGTGGTCGTATCGGAATATACATTTTATGAGAATCGTACGCTTACCCTTTCCCCGAAAGCGTCCATGGTAGAGCTTAGTTATTGCTTTCAAGGGGAGAGGGAAGTGAGCTTTGCGGGCAGCCGTTATGAATTTACGGAGGGCACCTGCACGCTGCAATTTTTGAACCGGCAGGATGAGATTCGTTTCGACTTTACCGCTAATAAGCCGTTTCTTTTGCTTGGCATCGGCATTCCGATTTCAACGTTTCATCATTTTATGGAGGATGACAGCGGAGAACGGGCGGTCGATTTCGATCGGATTTTGGACGGTCGGGGGTTTCGCGCATTTCAAGATACGATCGATCCTGCGGCTACCGTCATGCTGAACCGTATCGTCCAAGCGTCGAGGGTGCGCGGAACCAAAAATTTCGAAATGGAATGCGCCGTTATGGAGCTATTGTCCTCGGCCTTCCGCTCGTTTCTGTTTGACGGAAATCCGGAATCGCCCAGGCTGAGCAAGGATGATATGGATAAAATCCGCATAGCGCGGAGAATCATGCTCGAGCGGATGGCCGAGCCTCCGACGTTGATCGAGCTGTCGCGAATGATCGGAATGAACGACTATAAGCTGAAGATCGGATTCAAGGAAATGTACGGGACGACCGTATTCGGCTACTTGCGCGATAAACGGCTGGAGCAGGCGCTTCGCTTGCTTCAGGCCGGCAGCATAACTGTCATCGAAGCGTCATGTGCGGTCGGCTACAACAACCCGAGTTATTTTGCCGAGGTATTCCGAGAGAAGTATGGTGTGAACCCCGGCGAGCTCGTCCGGCGTCCTTCCGCTTCCCGTTAACGGCCTGGAGCAAAAACCTGAACTGCCCGCCGGGCAGTTCTTTTTGTTTACTATTTCTGCGGAAAACCGGCTCCCGCAAACCGCCTTCAAAATCCGTCCAGCGGTGGAAGGCGGTTTGCTGCGCATAGTACGATGCAGTTATTGAAAATGAGTTTCGTTATCAATGAAACGAATGATCATCAGAAAAACACTATACGTAATAAGGGGAGACAACGGCATGAAGGGTAAAAAAACATGGGTGTTGCTGCTACTTGCAGTGATAATGGGGATGACGGCAGGCTGTACAGGAGCGGATTCGGCCGGAGGGGCGAAGAAGAACGGGGAAAGCCCGGCAGCAGTCGCTAACGGGAGCACCGATTCGACTATGTTTCCCAGAACGGTCAAGCATATGAACGGCGAAACTGTTGTGAAAGCCAAACCGGTTAAAATTGCTACGCCGTATATCGGCTTCGTCGATTATTTGGCGGTATTGGACGAATACCCGATTGCCGCGCAAGGCGTAACGACGATCATAAGAAATTTTCCGAATTTGAGCAAACGGCTGGAAGGCAAGAAAATCGTCGACCTCGGTACGGAGTCGGATATGGAGAAGCTGCTGGCGGCACAACCCGATCTTATCATTGCGGCGAATGATATGGCCGAGCAATATGAGAAGCTGAGCGCGATTGCGCCGACCGTCATCTTTCCGCAAGCGGGCAATTGGCGGGAAACATTGCTGCAAATCGCGGCAGTGATCGGCAAGGAGGAGAAGGCGAAAAGCGTGTTGGCCGACTTTGACGCGAAATCCGCAGCATACAAAACGAAGCTGGTGCCGCACAGCGAGGAACCTGTTTTGTTCGCGATGTACAGCGGCAAGGATCAGTTCGTTACTTGGGAAACGGAACGTTTCGAGCCCTTCTATATAGGGCTTGGCCTCAAGACGGTGCAGGGAGCGGAGAAAGGCGGCCAGTTGACGCTGGAAAGTTTGGCTGCGCTGAATCCGGACCATCTGTTTGTTATCAACAACTGGCAAAACCCGGTTCAAGGCGGAGTCAAGGAAGCGCTGAAGGACAGTAAGGTGTGGAACAGCATGAACGCTGTCAAAAACGATCGCGTCTACTACCTGGAAGATCCCTCGCTTCCCGGTCCGATGGCGCTTGCCAAAATTGACGGCATCGAAGAAATCATGAAAGCGATGGGGAAATAAGGTCGCATTCTTACACTACGAAGTTGGGAGCGAAATTGCCGTGCAACAGCAACAAACGCAAGCGCTGCGATTTATGCTGCGAATGGCGGACAAGCGGCGCGTGAGGCTGGCATTGTCCTGCTTATGTTCCGCTGCCGGCGCCCTGTTCGCCATGATTCCTTATATTGTCGTATACCGGATCGCGGACGAACTGCTTCGGGCGCCAGCCGATATGGCGGCTGTCAGGCGTCTCATAGTGATCGCGCTGATCGCCATTGCAGCCAGATTCGCGTTCATGGGGATTTCCACAGCACTGGCGCATGGCGCAGCGTTTCATTTGCTTTACGATATGCGAGTCCGCTTGATCGAAAAGCTGGGCAAGCTGCCGCTCGGATATTTCGGTACTCAGCATTCCGGACGGTTGAAGAAAGTCGTCGCCGACGATGTCGAACGCATCGAGTCGTTCATCGCGCACCATCTCCCCGATTTGACCGCATCGGTGGTCGCACCTCTGGTTACCGCCATCTACCTGTTTACGGTCGATTGGCGGCTGGCGATAGCGGCGCTGCTCCCGATTCCGGCGGCTTTTGCCGTTCAAGGGTGGATGGCAGCGCGAGGCAGGCGCCGTGACGATATGAAACGGATGCATGCGATATCGGAATCGATGAACGGCGCGATCGTCGAATTCGTTCATGCGATGCCGGTTATCAAATCGTTTAATCAAACCGTTCATACGTTTACCCGTTTCCGTTTTTCGGCGGAAAGGTATGCGGAATTATGGACGCGAATCGCCCGGAATAAAGTTCCGCTTTATACGCTGTTTATGCTGCTGCTCGAGTCCGGTATGCTGTTTGTTCTGCCGTTCGGAGTATGGCTGCATGCGCAAAATGAAATCACGCTGCCCGTCCTTTTGCTGTTCCTGCTGCTTGGCGTCGGTTTGACGGCGCCGCTTAGGCAAATATCGACGCTTGCCCACATGATGCAAAACAATATCGAAGGCGTCCTTCGCATTCAAGCGGTGCTCGACGAAAAAGAACAGACGGCTTCAGCGCATGACGGCAGCAGCAGTCAAACTCCGCAGACGTTCGAGATCACGTTCCGGGAAGTTCGTTTCGGCTATGGCGAGCGAGAGGTGCTGAAGGGCGTTACGTTAACGGCCGAGCATGGCAAAGTGACGGCTTTCGTCGGCCCTTCCGGCGCCGGCAAGTCGACGGCGGCGCAGCTGATCGCCCGATTCTACGATCCGATGTACGGACATATAAGTCTCGGCGGCATCGACGTCAGCGCCATACCGCCGGAACGGCTGACGGACATGGTCTCGTTCGTTTTTCAGGAAGTGCCGATCGTCAGCGATATGATAAGCGCCAATTTGCGGATGGGCAAGGAGGATGCGGACGAGAGCGAGCTCGTGCTGGCCGCCCAAGCCGCTCAGGCGCATTCGTTCATTACGGCACTGCCGGACGGGTACGAAACGCGTATCGGCGACGGTGGCGTAAGCTTAAGCGGAGGCGAGAGGCAGCGGCTTGCGATCGCGCGAGCCATTCTCAAAAATGCGCCGGTGCTTATATTGGACGAAGCGTTCGCTTACGCGGATGCGGAGAATGAAGCGAATATTCAAGAGGCGTTAAGCAGGCTCCTTGAAGGGAAAACGGTCGTTGTTATCGCGCATCGGCTATCGACGATTATGGATGCAGACCGCATCGTCGTCTTTGAAGACGGGGAAGTGAGCGGAATCGGCACGCATGAGGAGCTGCTTCAGCGAAATTCGCTTTACGCCGGAATGTGGAGTGCGTATCGCGAAGCGGAACAATGGTCGCTGAGGAAAAGAAAGGAGGAGCCGTATGTTTAAGACGATCCGGCTGGTCACGGGACATTCCGGTATGCTGCTCAACCGCGCAGTCTTATACACGGTGCTGGAAATGATTGCGAACGCTGCGCCGATCGGCCTTTTGGCGGTCGTGATCACCGCGTCTTTCGATGGAAACGTATCGGTACGGCAACTACTGTGGTGGACGCTGCTGCAAATCGTCATGTTCGCGTTCCAGGCGATTTTCTCAAGTCTCGGACAGCTCGAGGCTCAAAGCACAGGCTCTTCCGCAATGAAAGAAGTGAGGCTTCGCTTGGGCGAGCATTTGCGAAAGCTGCCGATGGGATTTTTCGCCCGCCGCGATCAAGGCGATATAAGCCAAACGCTGCTTGCCAATGTCGACGAGGTCGAGATGATAGTGACGCATCTATTCAACCAGATCGCCGGCTCGATCGTGCTGCCGGTAGTCAGCAGCGTTTTTCTACTGATCGTCGATTGGCGGCTCGCGCTCGCCGTGCTGGCGTCCGTACCGCTCGCGCTGCCCCTGCTGTACGCTTCGGAGCGGCTGATGAAACGCAGGAGCCTCATCCGTCAGGAAGCTGCCGCATCGGTAAATGCCGGACTGCTGGAATACGTGCAGACGATCAGGCTGATCAAAGCCCATAATCAAACGGGCAAACGGTTTACGCGGCTGGACGAGGCGATGGCACGCTTGCGGGACGACAGTATCCGGATTGAAGCGTCGACGTCGCCGCTCGTCATGTTGTTCTCGGTTGCGCTTGAGCTCGGTTTTGTGTTTTTGCTGCTTGTCGGCTGTTATTTGCTAGAGGGAGGCAAGCTGGAGGCGAGCGTGTTCCTCGTTTTTATGATTGTCAGCACGAAGTTTTATCAGCCGCTTCGTTCCGCCGGAGCCTCGCTCGTGCAGATGCGGTATATGGCAAGCGCCGGGGACCGCATACGCGAATTGTTTGCCGAAGCGCCTTTGTCCGAGCCTGAACGTCCGGAACGGCCCGCTTCCAATAATATTGCTTTTGACGGCGTGCATTTCGGCTATGGGGATAAAAAGGTGCTGGACAATGTCTGCTTTGTCGTTCCCGAACGCAGCATGATCGCTCTGGTCGGATCTTCCGGCGCAGGAAAGTCGACGATCGCAGGACTCGTTTCCCGTTATTGGGACGTCACTGCGGGAAGCGTTCGAATCGGCGGGACGGATGTCCGAAATATGAGAAGCGACGATCTTTTCGCAATGGTTGGAACGGTGCAGCAGCAGCCGTATTTGTTCAATGAATCGATCGCAGACAATATCCGGATGGGGAAACCGGGCGCATCGATCCAGGAGATCGTAGATGCGGCCCAAGCGGCGCACTGCCATGAATTTATTGCCAAGCTGCCCAAAGGTTACGATACGCTGGCGGGCGAAGGGGGAGCCGCGCTTTCCGGCGGCGAGAAGCAGCGCATTTGCTTGGCCAGGGCGATTCTTAAGGACGCGCCGATCGTCATTTTGGATGAGGCCACGGCTTCGCTGGATCCGGAAAATGAAGTGCTGCTGCAAAGGGCGATCGCCAAGCTGTCTCAAGAAAAAACGGTTCTTGTCATTGCCCACAGGCTGAAAACGATCAAGACGGCGGACCGGATTCTCGTCGTCGACCACGGGCGGATAGCCGAGTCGGGCAGTCATGAGGAATTGCTTGCTTCCGGCGGGCTGTACAGCAGGCTATGGCAGGAGCAGCAAAGACTGGGAGGGTGGAAAATAAAGAGAGGGGACCAAAGGCAGATCTATTCCAGGGCGGAGGATTCGCCTGGCCTGTAACCGGAGCGGCATTGTATACGGCGAATTCGGTGCTGCCTTATTGTTTCTGTTTGCTGCTCATCTGCATTTCCGTGTTATACGTGCGTGGCGGGAAGAGCGTCGGAGCGGAACGGCTTCGTTCCGCTTGATTATTAATGGAAGCCTTCGGTTTTTGGCCGAAAGGCTTTCTTGATTGTTCGATCCCGATAAAGCATCAGCCGTTAAAAGACGACGCAAACTACAGTTCTCGAATTTGTACAAAAAAACCGTTGTTTTTGTCCATTGTCACTATGGAAGGAGTGGCCTACAATTTACTGAGTGGTAATGAGAATCAATATCATATAGTGGGTTATCACCGATTTCCTAGTTCATAAAAAGGATGGTACTCGTGAATCAGACCGCACATTCCGTTAAACAGGTGCCGGCATCGTCAACCGTCACCTTCCGGTCGCGTCCTTGGGCTGCGACGCTAATCTTGGCAGGCGGGCTAACCGCTTTGCTGTTCGGTATTGCGTTATCCGTTTCGTTCGGAGCGGCTGACATTAAGTTTTCCGTCGTATGGGAAGCGATCTTTCGCTTTAATCCCGATTTGACGCAGCATCAAATTATTCAGGAGCTTCGATTGCCGCGCGTCCTCGCCGGCGCGATGGTAGGCGCTTGCTTCGCCGTCGCCGGCGCAATCATGCAGGGGATGACGCGAAATCCGCTCGCGGATTCCGGCCTGCTCGGGCTAAATGCGGGCTCAGGCTTTATGTTGGCCGTATGCTTCGCCTTTTTTCCGGGTCTTTCGTTCAATTATTTAATATTATATTCCTTCCTGGGAGCGGGAATCGGGGCGGGTTTGGTTTACGGGATCGGCTCGATTGCCAAAGGCGGTATGACGCCGGTTCGCCTTGTATTGGCAGGCGCAGCGCTCAGCGCATTGCTGTCTGCCTTAAGCGAAGGCATCGCTCTGTACTTCCGTATCGGACAGGATCTCGCGTTCTGGTATGCGGGAGGCGTAGCGGGGGTCAAATGGTTCCAGCTGAAAATCATGGCTCCTTGGGTTGCAGCTGCAATTATCGGGGCGATCATGCTGTCCCGTTCGATTACGATGCTCAGTCTCGGCGAAGATATGGCGAAGGGGCTCGGCCAACGGACGAATCTCGTCAAGCTGGCGGGTACGATTATCGTGCTCGTGCTTGCCGGAACCGCGGTATCGGTAGTCGGCGTAGTCGGCTTCGTCGGATTGATCATCCCGCATTTGACCAGATACTTGGTCGGCGTCGATTATCGCTGGATTATTCCTTGCTCAGCCGTACTCGGGAGTTTGCTTGTCGTATTCGCGGATCTGGGAGCAAGAATGGTCAATCCGCCGTATGAGACGCCGATCGGCGCAATTATCGCATTATTGGGCGTTCCGTTCTTCCTTTATTTGGCGCGTAAAGAAAGGAGGGAGCTGTAGAGATGGAAACCGGCTTCTACACGCAAGCGGAGCTACGTAAAAGAAAAAGAGGCATTACCGTTCTTATTGTTTTTGCCGCACTGATCGTTTTTGCTTTTATGATCAGCATGAACACGGGGTATATACGGCTTTCACCTTCGGTACTTCTACGCACGTTATTCGGCATGGGGACTGAGAAGCAAAATTTGATCTTGTTCGATTTCCGCTTGCCGCGTATCGTTATTTCCGTGCTGATCGGCGCGGGGCTGGCCGTTTCCGGCTGCGTTATGCAGGGAATTTCCCGCAACGCTTTGGCGGATCCCGGCATACTCGGCATCAATGCGGGGGCGGGTTTGGCCGTCACTCTGTTCATCTCGTTTTACCCGACGACCGCAGCGGCGCCCGTGTTTCTCTTGCCCGTTCTTGCGTTAGTCGGCGCGGGGCTTACCGCTACATTGATTTTTACGCTATCCTATAAAAGGCATCAAGGCTTATCGCCGACAAGGCTGCTGCTGACCGGTATCGCGGTGGCGGCGGGAATCAGCGCGGCAATGATCGTCCTGACGCTTAAGCTAAGCCCCGACAAGTACCAGTTCGTTGCGACTTGGCTGGCCGGAAGCATTTGGGGCACAAATTGGAAGTTCGTTATCGCCATATTGCCTTGGATCGTGATCCTTCTGCCATTCGTGTTTATAAAAGCCAGAGTTATGAATGTACTGAACCTCGGCGAACAGATTGCAACGGGCGTCGGCGCCAGGGTCAATAAAGAAAGGCTCCTGCTGCTTGCAGCAGCGGTCGGCTTGGCGGGCTCTTGCGTCGCCGTGAGCGGCGGTATCGGCTTCGTCGGCTTGATCGGACCGCATTTGGCACGCCGTCTGGTCGGACCGAAGCATGAGCTTCTGCTGCCTGCCGCCGCGCTGGCCGGAGCGCTTCTGGTCATAACGGCGGATACGCTTGGCCGCTGGGTTTTGCAGCCGTCGGAAATCCCGACCGGAATCGTAGTGGCGGTTATCGGAGCGCCGTATTTCCTTTACTTGCTCGCAAAAACCAAATCGTAGATCATCATGAACTTATCGTTCCGTATGAAAGTGAGGGTATATCGATGCTGCGCCGTTTTTTTGCTTACTATCGTCCTTATAAAAAGCTGTTTATATTGGATTTTTCCTGCGCGATTCTAGCGGCATTGCTTGAACTCGCCTTCCCGTTGGCCGTGAACCAGGTCGTTGACGATTTGCTGCCCGGAGGGAATTGGAACTTGATTTTATGGGGCTGTCTCGGCTTGCTCGGCATTTATGTGGTCAGCGCTGCTTTGCACTATGTAGTGTCCTACTGGGGACATATGCTTGGCATCAATATTGAAAGCGACATGCGCAGAAAGCTGTTCGTCCATGTCCAGAAGCTTTCGTTCGGTTTCTTCGACAATAACAAAACCGGGCATCTCGTTTCCCGCATGACCAACGATTTGATGGATATCGGCGAAATCGCCCACCATGGCCCGGAGGATTTGTTCATTGCGCTCATGACGCTGACAGGCGCATTCGGCATCATGCTCAGTATCAACTGGCAGCTCGCCGTTCTGACGTTTGTCATCATTCCGCTCATGATCTATTTGTCTCTGTATTTCAGCCGCAAAATGTCGGTCGCATTCAAACGGATGTTTTCCGATATCGCCGATTATAACGCGCGCGTCGAGAATAACGTAAGCGGCATCCGCGTCGTCCAAGCCTTCTCCAACGAAAAACATGAGATCGCCCGTTTTACGGAGAACAATGAAAGATTCCGCTTGACGAAGCTTATCGCTTACCGGATCATGGCTTGGAACTCGTCGCTGAGTTACATATTGATGAAATTCGTCTCGCTGTTCGTGCTCGTTTGCGGCACATGGTTCGTTATTCAGAAAAATATGACGTACGGCGAATTTATCGCCTTCGTTATGCTCTCGAACGTCTTCCTCGGGCCGATCAAACAGATCAACTCGGTTATCGAGACGTATCCCAAAGGAATCGCAGGCTTCCGCCGGTATCTCGAACTGCTGGAAACGGCTCCGGACGTAGCCGATGCGCCAGACGCAATAAAGGTCGATCATCTTAAGGGAGATATTCGTTTCAAAGGCGTGAAGTTCGGTTACGAGAACAGGGACAGCGTGCTCAAAAACGTCGAGCTTTCCATCCGAGCAGGCGAAACTGTGGCGCTTGTCGGTCCTTCGGGGGCAGGAAAAACGACGATTTGCAGCTTGCTTCCGAGGTTTTACGAGATCGAAGCAGGCAGCATTACGATAGACGGCATCGATATTCGTCAAATGAAGCTGGAATCGCTGCGAGGTCATATCGGCATCGTACAGCAGGACGTATTCCTTTTTGACGGTACGATCCGCGAAAATATCGCATACGGCAAGCTTGGGGCTTCCGAGAAGGAAATATGGGCTGCCGCGAGGCAGGCTCAGCTGGAGGAGCTCATTTTATCGCAGCCGGAAGGTCTCGATACGGTGATCGGCGAACGCGGCGTGAAGCTGTCCGGCGGACAGAAGCAGCGGCTTTCCATCGCGCGTATGTTTCTCAAGAACCCTCCGATTCTTATTCTCGACGAAGCGACTTCGGCGCTTGACACGGAAACGGAGGCGGCGATTCAGCAAGCGCTCGCGGATTTGTCGCGCGGCCGCACGACCCTTGTGATCGCGCACCGTCTGGCCACGATCAAAAATGCCGACCGGATCGTCGTCGTGGCGGATCAGGGCATTGCCGAACAAGGCGATCACGATCAGCTGCTGGCGACGGGCGGAGCATACAGCCGCTTGCATCAGGCGCAATTCGGCGCTTAGCGGAGTGACGAAAAATCGACAGGCATGAAGGTCCGATTCCTATAGGAGTCGGACCTTTTTTAACTCGTAGTGGTTATGCACGAACCGTGCGATTAGTGGAGAAAACCTTATTGTTATGCTACTATGAGCTTTTCCGCAGCAGCATAGGCAGCACGTCAAGCAGCTTCTCCTTCGTAAGCGCATCGTTCAGGTTCCACATCGCCGCTTCGATCAAGTAAACATGTCCTCGCCGAACGGCAGGGAGAGCTTGCCAAAGCGGGCTGTTCATCAAATCGTTCGCAGCTTGTCTGGAATCCTGATTTTCGTGCAGAAGCATGAACACGCGGTCTCCCGCATAAGCGGGCAGCGATGCGGGCGATATTTCCGTAAAGCCGTGGCCTGCGTCAAGCACCTCTTGAATTTTTTCCACCGGCCGGAAGCCGTTCGGGTGATAAAGCGCGCTGGAGAGTCCGACGCTGCCCATTACGAATAAGCGGTCTCCGTGATCGAAAATAAAGACGGATGCCGTTTCGCCGGGTTCGATGGTGGATTGCAGCTGCTGCCACATGGCGTCCGCCTTCGCATTGTAACCTTTAAGCCAGGTTTCGGCCTCCGCTTTTTTGTCGAGCAGAGAACCGAGCGTTTGCAGCCGCTGATCCAACGGCGCAAAGGAGTTAAACGTCACCGTAGGCGCTATACGCGATATTCGTCTATACTGCGTCTCGTCGGGACTCGCAAGGATGATTAAATCCGGCGAGAGCGAGCTCGATCTCTCGGCGCTGATCGGAAAGCCGACGTCATGCACCAGCTCGATTTGATCTTTAAAAACGGCTCCTTGAACCCATGAAAAAGCGCAGCCGACCGGCTTCACTCCGAGTGCAAGCAAATCGCCGAACGTTTCGCCGTGATAAATGACGCGTTTGGGCTGAGCGGGTATTTCGATTTCATGTCCTGTCCAGTCCTTAACGGTATTTTTGCGCCGCATGAGCTTGGCGTATTGCTTGGGCGTCGTTCCGGTCGTTTGGCGGAAGCGGCGGTTATAGTAGTATTCGTCGGAAAAGCCGACCTGGCGCGCAATTTCCCGCAGAGGCAGGTTGGCATTCAGCAGCAGCTCCTTGGAACGATTAATGCGCAGCTCCGTGAGAAAGTCGAGCGGTTTTTTGCCGGTCAGCTCTTGAAAGATAGGGGTGTACTTCCAATAAGACACATTGGCGATATGAGCGAGCTGTTTGACCGTTATATTGTGCATATAATTATCCTGCAAATAACGGATCGTGCCTTCGACGGATTGCGTGGAATTAGTCGAATGCTCGGACTGATAATTATGCTCGAACAGAAACCCGAGCAGCTCCTGGAAGCGCATATGCTGTTTAAACCATTCGATATCGCAGCGGTCATGCCTTCCGACATAAAGCGTTTCGGCCAGCCGTTCCAGCCGGGAGAACGGATAAGCCGTCAATTCATGACGTTCTTGCAAAAGATGAGCGTTATATAAGGATTGTCCGTCGCGATCGGAACGAACGGCCGTAAACGTGATTTGATAAAAACGAAGGGCGCAGTCGTATCCGTTATCGAATTGCAGAACATCGCCTGGAGCGAGCAAATAACATTTGTCGGGCGATAAATCGAAGGTACGGCTGCCTATATGCAAGCGGCCTTTGCCGTCCGTGACAATCAACAGCTGATGGAGAGCCGCCGTAAGCTCCGGAGATTTCCAGCCGACAGGTCGAATGATCAGCTCCATCTCGGATAAATGAAACAAGAGCGAGCGCAGGGGGGCAGGTTGCCTGTGAGGCATTTGCTTATCCCTCCTTAAAGTGAGAATGATTATCGTTCACATTCATTGTATATAAAATGAAGAAGCTTTTCAACAGGGAGCTGAAAAGCTTCTTTTGGGCGGTATGGTTCGTCATCCGGTCGAATGCCGAGTCAAAGGAAGACAAGTTCTTATTTAGCCGACATCATACGGGGAAGCTCTTCGGTGAGCCAATCCCGGGTAGCTGCGTCGCTGGACGATTTTTCGATATCCATAAAGTACACCTTGCCGTTCTTCACGGCAGGGAGCTCAAGCCAGATTTTGCTTTTCAGCAATTCATCGGTCGACTTCTTTGCTTCGTCGGCAACCGGATTCAGAATAAAGATTCTGTCTCCGGCAAACTCCGGCAGCAGCTCCTGCGAGATTTGTTCGAAGCCTTTGTCGGCATCGAGTACGGCTTGAACCTTAGGCGTCGTCTTAAACCCGTTCTTGTCGTAAATAAATTGCGGAAGTCCCGCGCGAGCCATTACAAACAGCTTGTTTCCGGGATAATAAGTCAGGACGGTTGCCGTTTCACCGGGTTTCATCCCTTCGGCTTGCAGCTTGGCCCACATCGCTTCCGTCTTCTTCTTGTAGGCGGCAAGCCATTCCTCAGCCTTCGCTTTTTTTCCGATAAGCTCTCCGAGCTGAAGCATACGTTCCTCAAGCGGAGCGAACGTATCGAACATGATGGTCGGCGCTATTTTGACGAGAGACTCGTACGCTTTATCATCCGTACTCCCCGTTATGATAAGATCCGGTTTCAGCTCTAGCGCTTTCTCCAAGTTGAGAGGGAAACCGACATCCTCAATTTGCAGCTGTTTCTCGAATATCGCGCCTTTCATAAACGTGTGTCCGCCGCCGATCGGCTTGTAATCCAGCGCTACCAGATCGCCCACCGTCTCGCCAAAAAAGATAAGCCGCTGCGGGGAGGAAGGAATCGTCACCTCATGCCCTTTGTAATCTTTATATTTGCGTTCGGCGGGAGCCGTCGATACCTTCGGCGAAGCGCTTGCGGATGCAGAAGGCGAGACGGCCGGACTGGAAGTCCCTTCGTTCTTGTCGTTATTGCCGCTGCAAGCCAATAATAGAGCTCCCATTAAAGCGGTCATGCCTAATAAAGCAGGTATTCTTGCTGACTTGTTCATGATTTGTTTCCCCCAATTGATCACAATATTATAGATAATGATTCTCATTATCGTCGTAATTATCATAACGAATCGCCAATGGCTTCTCAATGGACAAAGTAAAAGCCGTTCATTTGTTTTGTACAAAAGGCGTACAGCCGTCGGGTACCAGTAAAAATTTATCTCCGCTCGTCGTTCGATTTCCGTTAAACGCACTAGTCCTTTACTTATGCTTACGAAGTCGCTTTCTTCGAAAGCGTTTAGGACGGAGAATCCGATTTTCCTTATAAAACGATAGTTTCGAAGAGTAAATCCCGCAAGCATAATGTGACATGGTCTCACGTATAGATACAGTGTAGGCGGGTACCAAAAACGGTGTGCGAAGCTCCCGCCCGGTTCAATCGTAAGCGGTACCATAGGAGATCGGGTCAGTACCAAAAACTTAGCCAAAACATATACAGGGAGGTTAGCTATGAAAAAAGCGTTTGTCGCGATGTTATCCATCATGTTATTTGCAAGCATCCTGATTTCGTGCACGAAATCGGATTCGAAAGGCGAGACCGGCGGAGGGATCGTAAAATCGACGGCAGCCGTTCCGGATCCGATGGGCGAGAAGGTTTTGCTGGTAGCAGGCGGGCCCGACGATAAATTCGGCGCTTCATGGGCCGACTACGGCGGCTTTCTCAAAACGAATCTTTTTCGAAGATTGCTGATGCTCAATGAAAAGGTAGAGCCGGTAGGAAAGGATCTTGCAAAGGAATTTACGGTTTCTTCAGACGGATTGACTTACACCTTTACGCTCAGGGACGATGTCAAATGGCATGACGGCGTGAAGTTTTCGGCGGAGGACGTCAAATGGAGCCTTGGGATGGCGCTCAAGTCGGCATCCATTAATGCCGTATTTTCCGGAGCTTTCAGCAAGATCGAGGGTGCCGACGATTGGAAAACGGGCAAAGCAGCCGATTTGAAGGGCGTAACGGTCGACGGCAGCAAAATCACGATTAAACTGAGCGAGCCGGTCGGCGTATTCCAGCTCGTCATGGCGCAGTGGCCGCCTTATCCGAAGCATCTGCTCGAAAAAGAGGATCCGGCAAAACTGCATTTATCCGCTTTCTGGGAGAAGCCGATCGGCAACGGACCTTATCGTATTACGGAGGTACAGCCTAACAACTACGCTATGCTGGAGGTTTTCAAAGATTATTACGGCGCGAAACCGAAGATCGAGAAGATCAAGCTGCAAACGATGACCGAAGACAAAATCGTCACGAAGTCGCAAGCGAATCAATTGGACTATATGCAGGTGATGAGCTTGGATCTTGTGAATGAAGCGCTCAAAAATCCGGCGTACAACGCATATCCCGTCGATATTTTCTTCGACCGCTATTTGCAGGCCAATATGACGGGTGCGGACGGCAAAGGCAATAAGAAAATCGCCGATTTGCGCATCAGGCAGGCATTGCTTTATGCGATCGACCGCAAGGCGCTGGCCGAAAAGCTATTCAAGGGTCAAGCCGAGCTGCTCGAAACGAAAATTCCGACGAGAATGCCTGAATTCAACGACAAGGTCGTCAAGTACGAATTCGATGCCGAAAAAGCGAAGAAGCTTCTGAAGGAAGCGAACTTCGACTTCAATCAGACGATCAAGCTGCAGTATTACTATACCGACCAGCAATCCGTCGATCTGATCGATACGATAAAATTTTATTGGGAGCAGGTCGGGGTGAAGGTGGAAACCTCGCTGATGAAAGGCAATCTGCTGGAGCTGATCTATACGAAGCGGGAATACGATTTCCTCTATGCGGGTCTTTCCGCGATGGCGCTTGAGGAAGCCTACGGCTTGTTCCACACCGACAGCCCGCTCGGCATGCAGGTATTGGGCGGCGCCAAAGATAAATGGGATCCGCTTATCGATGAATTGCGGAGGGCGTCCGACCCGCAGAAGCGCAAGGAAGCCGTAGGCAAGCTGCAGGAAATGGAAAGCCAGTTCCTCTGGCATATGCCGCTCTTCTCCATCAAGCAGTATGTTCTCGTCAATGAGGCCAGGCTGAAAACAGCAGGCATCTTCGGCAACGAGTGGACCAACTACGACAGAAAGCAGCAGGATTGGGAGCTGAAGGTCAAGTAAACATGTTCGCACGGTAAGGCGCCAACCGAGCCAGGCGCCTTGCCGTTTTCTTTGGTTTATCGGAAAGTAAATCGTGGGAGTGGCTCTAAACCTCGGTAAACGCGCCTGTCCTTAAAGGACGACGGAGGCGTTTATCCTTGTCTATCTAGACAAATCGAACGTATGTTCGATATCCCGTAAACGCGCCGTATGTAGAAGGCTAAGCAGTTTATTATGATATGGGCGATTCTGCGCCGCGTTTTCCTCTTAGCCTGTAACAACCCGAAGGGTCATGAACGTTTATCCTTGCTTGACGGCATTCCTGAGGAGATGGTCACATGCTCAATTATTTTACGTTCCGGTTTTTATCCATCATTCCGATGCTCTTTCTCGTAACCGTCATCATATTCATCGGCCTGCAGCTGACGCCGGGCGATCCGCTTACTTATTTGATTCCTCCGGAACTATTAGCCTCGGCCAATTTCGATTTGGAGGGGTACAAGAAAGCGATGGGGCTTGACGCCCCCGTATATATCCAGTTTTTCCGCTGGCTGACCGATTTGCTGCAGGGCAAGCTCGGCTATAGTCTAGTGGACGGAAGTAGCATTGCCAAAATGATTTCGAACCGGCTTCCGGCTACGCTTGAATTAGCGGCTGCAGCGCTGATCGTATCGTCGATACTCGGGATTTTGCTCGGCCTGATCTCATCGATCAGACAAAATTCCGCGGCCGACTACGGCAATACGGTCATCGGCATTATCGGCATATCGATACCGGAATTTTTCATCGGCATCATTGCGATTCAAATTTTTGCGATCAAGTTAGGCTGGCTACCTGTCGGCGGGCGATTCGAATATGCGGATTCCGGCTTTGTCGACCGGCTTAGTCATTTGATTATGCCTTCGCTCGTTCTCGGATTTTCGTTAACGGCTGCGCTTATGCGTTATACGCGCGGAACGATGCTCGACGTGCTAGGGAAGGACTATGTCAAAACCGCGCGCAGCAAAGGATTGCCCGAGTGGAAGGTGAATGTGAAGCATGCTTTCCGGAACGCGCTTATGCCCGTCGTGCTGCTCCTATGCTTTCGTCTTCCTCTGCTGATCGGCGGCACGGTCATTATCGAAAGCGTCTTCGGTTGGCCGGGGATGGGCGGGATGATTCTGAACGCCGTATCGGCTAAAGATTATCCGGTCGTCATGATCACAACGATGATGACGGCTTGCATGGTGCTGCTGGCCAGCTTTCTCGTCGACTTGCTGACCGCACTGCTTGACCCGAGGGTTAGGTTCGAGTAGCAGGCAGGAGCTTTTACCCGAGCAAACGCTTTGTAGCTATATTCCGCAATCAATCCATTTGGCAAGGAGGGGAAAAGCATGGGGACGACGGCCGCAAAATCCAGCCTGGCGCTTCGCAACTGGGAGAAGCTCAGCATAAACAAACTGGCGATGGTCGGTTTTGCAATCATCTCGGTCATGATCCTGTGCGCGATACTGGCGCCTGTCCTGTCCTCCTACAAACCGGACGAGATCGATTTAAGCAACCGGCTCATGCCGCCGTCCGGCGAGCATTTGCTCGGAACGGATAAGCTCGGACGAGACGTGTTCGCAAGATTATTGTACGGGGCGCGGGTATCCATTTTGATCGGCTTAAGCGGCGCGCTCGGCGGGGCGTTGATCGGTACGGTGATCGGCTGCTTCAGCGGTTATCTCGGAGGCTGGTTCGATAAAATTACGCTGCGTATTTCGGAAATATTCATGACCTTCCCGCAGCTTATTCTCGTTCTCATTCTGGTTGTGTACATAGGGCAAGGCTTGTTTAATCTGATCCTGATTTTTTCCATTACGGGGTGGACCGGCACGTACCGGCTCGTTCGGGGCAGATTCCTTTCGCTGCGAGAAGAAAATTATGTGGACGCATGCCGCGCGTTCGGGATCGGCGAGCTTTCCATCATGTTCCGGCATATTCTCCCCAATACGCTCAGTCCTGTCATCGTAACGGTTACGCTGACTACGGCGGGATACATTTTGGCGGAATCGGGACTCAGCTTTCTGGGTCTTGGCGTTCCATCCGGCATTCCTACCTGGGGCAACATTATCAATGCCGCCAAAGCGGTCGACGTCATCCGCAACAATCCTTGGTTATGGCTGCCGCCGGGGCTTGCCATTTCACTTTTCGTCATGGGCGTCAATTTCTTGGGCGACGGTCTGAGGGATGTTCTGGATCCCAACCAATAACTTCGAACGGAAGGGGAGACATTCATTTGAGCGCGGATCGCGATGTCATCTTGCAGGTGGAGAAGCTGCAGACTCAATTTCAGGTAGGAAGGCGCATCGTCAAAGCGGTGAACGGCGTTTCGTTTCGCGTCGAAAGGGGCAGGACGCTTGGCGTCGTCGGCGAGAGCGGCTGCGGGAAAAGCGTTACGGCGCATTCGATTCTGCAGCTTTTGCCCAAGCTCGGCAGCATTACGGATGGCAATATCACGTACCATTCGGATAACGGACCGATCGTGCTGAACAAGCTGCGGAAGAACGGCGGCGCCATACGCGCCATACGCGGCAAGGAGATCGGCATGATTTTTCAGGACCCCATGGCTTCTCTAAACCCGGTTTATTCGATCGGCAATCAAATTTGCGAAAATATACTCCAGCACGAAAACGTGTCCAAAAAAGAAGCGGCGGCCCGCGCGGTAGAAATGCTGACGCTTCTCGGCATTCCGAAGGCGGCGGCCCGCCTCAAGGATTACCCCCACCAGTTCAGCGGGGGCATGAAGCAGAGGGTGATGATCGCGATGGCGATGGTATGCCGTCCAAAGCTGCTTATCGCCGACGAGCCGACGACGGCGCTTGACGTTACGATTCAAGCGCAAATTCTCGAGCTGATGAAGGAGGTGCAGGTAAAGTACGGGACCTCCATTATTTTGATCACCCACAACATGGGAATTGTCGCCGAGATGGCGGACGAGATCGCCGTTATGTACATGGGCCGTATCGTGGAATTCGGGACGGTTCGGCAGGTGCTCGGATCCCCGAGACATCCGTATACGAAAGCGCTGCTGAACTCCGTTCCCGTTCTCGGAATCGGCAAAGGGGAGCGGCTGCAAACCATCCGCGGCAGTACGCCCGATCCGTCCGATATGCCCGAGGGCTGCGAATTCGCACCGCGCTGCGATATGGCGACCGAGCGATGCAAGTCCGTACCTGACGAAACGGACCTGGGCGGCGGACACCGCGTAAGATGCTGGAACTGCATGGGAGGCACGTGACATGAACAAGCGGGAAGAGATTATTCTCGATATACGGAATATGAAGAAGTATTATCCGGTCTACAAAGGGCTGTTCAAGAAGGTCGTCGGTCAAGTCAAAGCGGTGGACGACGTGAGCTTGTATGTGCGTAAAGGCGAAACGTTAGGTCTCGTCGGAGAAAGCGGCTGCGGCAAAACGACGCTCGGCAAATGCATCGTCCGCTTGCAGAAGCCTACGTCGGGGGAAATGCGATATCGGCTTGGCGAAGGCGAAATGCGGGATATTCTCAAGCTTGACGGCAGGGAGAGCTTCGAGGCCCGGAGGAAAATTCAAATCGTGTTTCAGGATCCGTATTCGTCCTTGAATCCGGTCAAGACGATTTATGAATCGTTCGACGAGCCGCTTCGCTTGCACCGGATGGGAACGAAAGCGGAGCGGAAGGAAATGATCGCGAGACTGCTCGAGTCGGTCAACTTGCGTGCGGATTATATGTTCCGGTATCCGCATGAATTTTCGGGCGGCCAGCGGCAGCGCATCTGTATCGCCAGAGCGCTTTGCATCAAGCCGGAGCTGATCGTTTGCGACGAGCCGGTGTCGGCGCTCGACGTTTCGATTCAGGCGCAGGTTTTGAATCTCATGAAGGATTTGCAGCAGCAGATGCGGCTGACCTACATTTTCATCGCGCATGATCTCAGCGTCGTCGAATATATGAGCGATCGGATCGCGGTCATGTATCTCGGACAAGTGGTCGAGCTGGCGAGCTCGGAGGAGCTTTACGCTGCGCCTAAGCATCCGTATACCGAAGCGCTGCTCTCGGCCGTCCCGACACCCGAGCTTGACCGTAAAAAGGAGCGGATCGTGCTGAAGGGCGACGTTCCAAGCCCGGTCGACCCGCCGAAGGGCTGCCGCTTTCATCCGCGATGCGCCAAGTGCATAGATATTTGCCGTGTCGAAGCCCCGCCGTTTCGGAAGGCGAAGGGAAAGGAGGATCACTTTGTCGCCTGTCATCTGGCCGATACGGAAGACATTTGATTTGCGATTAAATCTGAAATTGAGGAGGAATGAAAATGAGCAGCCGAAGCAAGGAACCGCTGAAAATCGGCAATCGCGTCGAAATGTTCGTTGACGATTATTTGATCGACCGCATGGAGAAAACGTATTTAAAGCTGAATCCGCCGGAACGGAAGGAAATCGTGCTGAGCATGGAACGTCCTTGGGAGGGACTGGGAAGCGGCGTTTATTCCTGCGTGTTTAAAGACGGAGACAAGTTTAAAATGTACTATCGCGGCACGTTCGATATCAGCTCCGATAAATCGCAGGGGCAATCTTGCTGTTATGCGGAAAGCACGGACGGCATTCATTGGGAACGCCCGGATCTCGGCATTTACGAGCTGCACGGCTCGACGCGAAACAATATCGTCATGCTAGGCTCGATCGCTCATAACTTCAGCCCGTTTATCGACGAGCGCCCGGGCTGTCCGCCCGAGGAAAAGTACAAGGCTGTGGCGGGATATGCGCCAGAGGGGCTGTTCGCTTTCGTTTCGGAGGACGGCTTGCATTTCAAACCGTACCGGGAAGAGCCGATCATTAAGAAAGGGGCCTTCGACTCGCATAATCTCGTGTTCTGGGACCCGAACAAGGATTGTTATGTGTGCTACTCGAGATATTTCGCCTCGACGCAATCGGCAAACATCGACGCGCCCGAGGATTCGGCGATATTTTTGGGAGTCAGAGCCGTTCAAAATTGCACCTCCCCCGACTTCGAAAATTGGACGGAGCCGCAGCCGAACGTTTACGACAGGGACGTACCGCTGGAGCATTTCTATACGAACGCATCCATTCCTTGCCCGGGAACCGAGCATATTTATCTTTCCTTCCCTATGCGGTTTATGCCCGAGCGGCATAAGGTACCCGAGCATGTAAAGGTGGGAGTATCGGATAACGTCATCATGTCGAGCCGGGACGGCGTGAGATGGAAGCGCCCGTTTCTTGAAGCATGGATGAGGCCGGGGCTTGACCGCCGAAATTGGACGCAGCGAAGCTTGATGCCGGCATGGGGCATTCTCGAAACTTCGCCGGAGGAATTTTCGATGTACGTTAACGAGCATCAGCAATGGGACGATTGTTATATTCGCAGGGTTACCGTGCCTCGCCATCGTTTCGCGTCCGTTCACGGCGGCTATCGCGGCGGCGTGTTCACCACGAAGCCGATTCTGCTTGAAGGAAACTCGCTGTACCTTAACTATGCAACCTCGGCGCCGGGCTCTATCCGCGTAGGCGTTATCGACGAAACGGGCTGGCCCGCTTCTTATTTCAGCCCGGAGGATTGCGACGTTATGTTCGGCGACGAGCTGGAAGGGAGAGTAACATGGCGCGGAAGCTCCGATCTGTCGAGATTTGCCGGGAAAACCGTAAGGCTCAAGTTCGAGCTTAAGGATGCCGACGTTTATGCGCTGCGGATAGGCGATTGAGGATGTTAATGACGCCGTTTGGAGCCTATACAATGGGCATCACTTCCATGTATGATATTGATGAATACGATCGATCCAAGAAAATGGCGGGTATTCCGGCCATTTTGTCAAGAGAACGAGGGGGAAGTTATGTATCAAGCAGCGATAATCGGCCTCGGAAATATCGGCTTACAATTCGACATTCCACGGAAAGCGATGCCGCAAAGTCACGCATTAGCCTATATGCTTAATCCTGACATCGAATTGGCTGCCGGTGTAGGCGTCCGACAGGAGCAAGGAGACAAATTGGCGCAAATCGCGCCGAATGCGAAGTTTTATACGGCTTTGCCAGCCATGCTGCAAAATCATAAGCTCGATATCGTGAGCATCTGTACGCCGTCGCATGTCCGATCGGAGGTGCTGAAGGCCGTGCTGGAGAACTCGGAGGCCAAAGTGATTTTTCTGGAGAAGCCGGTCGCCGTCAGCCTGCGGGAGGCGGAGCAAATCGCGGCTATGCTTGATAGGCATCGCAATCGAACCGTACTCGTCAATTTGTCGAGGAGGTGGAGCGAAGGCGCCGCTCAAATTCGGGAGGCTGTACGATCCGGGCGTTACGGCAAGCTGAAAAAAGTTCATTTGCGCTATACGCGCGGCATCTACAATTACGGCTCGCACTTGTTCGATCTGGTCCGTTTTACGGCAGGGGCGATGGAGCAAGTGCGGGTGCTCGAGCAGGTACCGACGAATTTGGACGACCGGGAGGATTGGACGTACTCGTTTACTTTTCGTATGCAAGGCGGGGCAACCGGTTATGCGGAAGCTTTCGACGACCGGGATTTTCTTATTTTCGAGATGGATCTGTATTTGGAGCACGGCAAAATCGAAATGTTGAATACCGGAGACGAGATAAGATTTTATACGACTGAACGGCATGCCATGCTTAACGGATTCCGGAATCTGGTTATGGAAAAGGCGGAGACCGGCTTGCTCAGCAAGTCCAGCAATATTCAGAATGCGGCGGCGCATATTGTCGAAGTACTTCGAGACGGCGCCGCTCCGATCAGCTCCATCGAGGATGGCATCTATCCGATGGTTGTAGCGGAAGCACTGCTAAAGTCTCGACGTAACGGCGGTGCGGAAGTAAACGTTCGATAAGGGGAACCGTGCGTTCGCCTACCGGTCGTGCCGGAAGAGGCCGATACGATGCCGGAATATATTTGAGTAGCGCTGCTGAACGTACGAAAGAAGCCTATTCGCCAAACGGCGAGTAGGCTTCTTCATTGTGCGTTGCTTTGCGTCCGAGCGCAATTGTCGGCTATGAAGCAGGTGCTTTACAGCCGGCAAAATGGAGAACAAAACCTGAGATGCCGCTAATCTTTCCTGTTATCGATCGCCTCGGCCATCGTTTTATCCGTCAGATGAGCGTAAATTTGCGTCGTTTCGGGCGAGGCGTGTCCGAGCTGCTCCTGCGTTTTGTACAAGTCGTTGCTGAGGTAATAATCGGTCGCAAACGAATGGCGGAGCTTATGCACGCTCAAATAAGGCTTGCCGAACCTTTTGGCGTATTTGATCACCATCTCCTGAATCGCCCGCTTGGTCATGCGTTGTCCTTCGGTTTTGCCGTTTGCGATCGCTACGAACAACGCTTTTTCCCGTTTGGCCGGCTTGTAACGGAACTGGCGCTGCTCCAAATACGCAGTCAGATCGTCGATAGCTTCCTGCCGGAAGTAGACGGGGGTTTTGAACGTGTCGTCGTTTTTACCCTTTCGATAAACGTAAGCGAGCTTTTTTTTGAGATCGATGTCGTCGACATTCAGGTTGACCACTTCGGAAACGCGCAGTCCCGAATTGAGGATAAGCGTGATGATGCAGGCGTCCCTTGTTTTGTTAAGCTCATAGGAGTAGATCGCCTGCTTGTTCGTCGCGGCGTCAACGCCGTAGCCTTCATGCACGTAACCGATAAATTCGCTGATCTCATGCTCCTGAAGCAGCTTGCCTTCCAGCTTCACAGCGGTGTCCTTGGGCTTATGCGTGCGCTTGATTTCCACCTTGGCCATAACGTTCCGCTTGAGCAGCGGGTAAAAATTTTCGTCCTCGGCGATTTGGCTTAAGTAGTGGAACAAGGACCGAAGCGAGGACAGCTTCCGCGAAATTGTCGTTTTCGTATTGGCATGCTCGGGCTTGGTAAGCAGAAACATCCGGAAATGATCGATCGTTTCCATATGCAGCTTCTCCAAAACCTCGATCGGCACATCGCGAATGGCGGGTCCTTCCGTTAGCCCTTCCGCTATCAGCCAGCCTAAAAACGTTTCATAATCCCGCAAATATTCGAGCAGGGAGGAAGGCGACAGGTCGGGCAGCTTATAGTGAATAAATTTATCGATATACCAGGGCATCGATGGCAGTTTTTTCTCAAGCTCTTGCCGGTCTTTGATTTTAATTACGTTCATCGGCTTCTCCTCGTATATGTATTTCCTCTATTATAGGAAAGAGCGGGCAGGATTCCAATCCTTTTGCATCCGGCGATGCGGATTCGATATCTTGCGAATATATTCGGTAATCGGAACAGACGGTGTTTTATGAGGTATAGTAGAAGTAAGCTCGCTCCGCTAACGGAGCGGGAAACGATCGCGCATGCACCGGGTAGATCATAGAGCGGGCGGGAAAGGGAAAAAGGATGGCAAGTTTAACGACGAAATTTTTCGACTACGGGCGTGAAGAAACGGATTATTTAACAAACGCGGACGAAGCGCTCGGCGCTGCGATCAAGCGAATGGGAAAGGTCGAACGAGTCGTGATTCCGGATTTGTTCACCGCGCTCGTCCATGCGATCGTAGCCCAGCTTATTTCGGCCAAAGCGGTTCGCACGATTTGGGATCGGATGTTAAACAGGTTCGGGGAAATCTCACCGTTGCATTTGGCCGCCCAGACGGCCGATTCGATCCAAAGCTGCGGAATCACGATGAAAAAGGCGCTGTGCATTCAGCGTATCGCCCAAACCGTTGCGTCAGGCGTTTTTCTGCTGGACGAGCTGAAGGAGCTGCCGGATGCGGAGGTTATCAAAAAACTGACGGCGCTGGACGGCGTCGGACGTTGGACGGCCGAAATGCTGCTCATCCACGCCTTGGAGCGCCGCGACGTCGTCAGCTGGGGCGATATCGCCATTCGCCGGGGCATGATGAAGCTGTACGGTTTGCCAACCATAACGAAAGAGCAGTTTGAAAAGTATCGGCATTCGTACTCGCCGTACGGTTCCGTAGCTTCCATCTACTTATGGGAACTATCGTTCGAATAACGGATCGACAAGGGGCGGTTTGATGAATCCAAAGATGAAAGAGCAGCTGCTCGATCTGGCCGACGAGAACTATCGGAAATTTTCCGCGTCGCTGATCCCGAACATAAACAATGTGTTGGGCGTCCGGCTGCCGGAGCTGCGTAAAATCGCGCGAAAAATAGCCGCCGGCGATTGGCGGAACTATCTGGCGCAAGCCGATAGCGATTATTTCGAGGAAATCATGCTGCAAGGCATGGTCATCGGTTATGCAAAATCGGATATTGAAGAAATTTTGCGCTATACGGCGGATTTTATTCCGAAAATCGATAATTGGTCGGTATGCGACAGTTTTTGTGCGGGGCTGAAGTTCACGATCCCGCATCGGGAACGGGTATGGGCATTCTTGCAGCCTTATCTGCGCTCCAGTCAAGAATATGAAATTCGTTTCGGCGTTGTTATGCTGCTGGACTTTTATATTGATGCCGAATATATGAAACGGGTTTTTCAATTGCTGGATGAGGCGAAGCATGAGGGCTATTATGTCAAAATGGCGGTCGCTTGGGCGCTGTCCATCTGTTATGTGAAGTTGCCCGAGCCAACCTTGGCTTATTTGCAGAGCAATACTTTGGACGATTTCACGTTTAACAAGGCGCTTCAAAAAATTACGGAGTCATACCGCGTCGATCCGGAAGCCAAGAAAATGATCCGCGGCATGAAGCGAAAATAAGCCCTTAAGGCAAAAAAGGTCCGCAGCAGGTGAATAGTATTCCTGCCGCAGACCTTTTATTTTAAATATAAGGAATCTCCTTGTGGAAGCGATGAATGGCGGGAGCCAATCGGTCAACCTAATTAGTTGCCGTTATAAAAAGCCTTCAGCTCGCGAACGACCGACTCAAGCGAGCCGTCAACCCGCGTTTGGCGCTGCGGTTTCTCGAACAGTGCGGAAATTTGCTCCGGAAACTGCTGCTCGATACCGCAAAGCTCGATCGCTTCGTTAAATTTCGCAGGATGTGCGGTTGCGAGGGATATCGTCAAGCCGCCTTCCGTTTCATACTTGTCGGCTGCCGCTACGCCGCAAGCGGAATGCGGGTCAAGCAAATAGCCCGAAGCCGCCTCGTACTTTTTGATCGTATCGAGACATTCCTGTCCTAACACGCCGTGTGCGCCGAACTCCGCTTGTACTTTGGCAAGCGCTTCGCCGGTAATGACGATTTCGCCTTCGCTCTTGAATGTCTCCATCAAGAAGCGAATTTGGGCTGCGTCCTCGCCTAGTACATAGTAGAGGTAACGCTCAAAGTTGCTGGCTACCTGGATGTCCATCGAAGGGCTGTAAGTCGTGCGGAAATCGCCAGGCTTATAAACACCCTCAAGAACAAAACGCTCCAAAATATTATTTTCGTTCGTGGCGAGAATCAGCTTGTCGACCGGCAGCCCCATCCGCTTGGCCAAATAACCGGCGAAAATATCTCCGAAGTTGCCTGTCGGCACGCTGAAGCTGACCTGCTTCACCTCGGTTTCCTTCGTCACCTGGAAGTAGGCGTAGAAATAATAAACGGTTTGCGCCATAATGCGCACGAAGTTAATCGAGTTGATGGCGGCAAGGTGGTTGCTTGCTTTGAAGTCCAAATCGGCGAACAAATCCTTGATCATCCGCTGGCAATCGTCGAAATTGCCGTCTACCGATAAATTCAGCACATTGTCGTCCTGAACGGTCGTCATTTGCAGCTCCTGCACTTTGCTTACTTTGCCGTGCGGATGAAGGATGCAAATCTTAATGCCTTTTTTGCCCTTGACGCCCTCGATGGCGGAAGCTCCGGTATCGCCCGAGGTTGCGCCCAAAATGTGAATCTTCTTATTTTGCTTCGCAGCGACATACGTATATAGTTGACCCATAAATTGCAGGGCGATATCTTTAAAAGCGAATGTAGGGCCGTGGAACAGCTCCAGCAAATACAAATCATCTTTCAATTTGCGGACCGGCGTCACTTCCGGATGACGGAAAGTTGCATAACTTGCGTTCACAAGCGCCTTCAGATCCTGCTCCGGAATTTCCCCGTTCGTAAAAAGCGCGAATATTTCCAGCACCAGCTCCTGATAGCTCAGCTCCTGCCATTTTTGCAGCGTCTCCGGAGAAACGGCCGGAATTTCATTAGGCACCAGCAATCCGCCGTCATCGCCGAGGCCCATCATAAAAGCGTCGATAAAGCCAATATTGCTTACATTTCCTCTTGTACTGATAAACTCCATTCGTAATTCCTCCTACTAGGGCACAATTAACAATTTGATTATTCCATCATAACATCGTTTGCGTAAATAATCGACGCCACTTTCAAAGATCCGGAGCAAGAAATGCTTTATATGAATATTCGCGAAGCAAAATAATGTCAAGATTGTTCTTGACCGTACCGGCTGGTAAAATCAGGGTATACTCAAAGATTCGCAACCATGCATTTTTATCCCGTACAATACAATGGAACGTTATCGACATTTATTGTGACCGGAAGGGAGTAACGATATGATAGAATGTCCGTGGTGCAGTAAACAAGTCCGGCTTCAAGAGCATATTTGCCCCGCATGCAAGCACGAGGTGCTGCCCGAGCATTTGGACGCAGCCTTGAAAGAGGCTGATCCAGAGAGTGCGGAATGGGAAGAGCAGGATCAAGATATGAGCCTTGAAGAAATGATAACGAACCGGTTTACGTGCTCCAAGTGCAGGCAAAACGAATGCAAAATAAAAGAAGTTGCGATGAGCGGCACCGGAATCAGCAAAATATTCGATATCGAGCACAATCACTATATTTTCGTATCCTGCATGAATTGTGGATATGTGGAAGTGTATGATCCGGATATATGGTACGGCAAAAAAACGGGGAAACTGGGGACTGTTATGGACGTATTATTCGGACGCTAATGCTATCAGACTTATCCTTACCTCTTATTTTTATTTGATGAATACATTGACAAAACGGCTTCGCCTTATCATAATTGGTAAACAAATATGTATAAAATGTATCAAAAACAGGCGTGTTAGCATGCCCATGAGAAGAGGAATGCCGATGCAGCAAACAGTCAACTCGAACGCCGGAGATAAATTGCTTCGCGTTCTCATGTTTACACTTGTCATCTCCGTCATGAATGCATCGATGTTTAATGTCGTCCTGCCGGTTATAAGCAAGCAGTTTGATTTAACGCCGTCTCAGGTGAGCTGGATCGTTACAAGCTACATGATCGTGTATGCGATCGGTTCCGTCACGTTCGGGAAGCTGGCCGATAAATACCGATTGAAGGACTTGCTGACGTTCGGCCTTCTGTTCTTCGCGGCAGGTTCTGTCGTCGGGATGGCGGCCACCGAATATTGGATGATCATTGCCGGACGAATTTTGCAGGCGACTGGCGCCTCGGTGATTCCGGCGACTGCGATGATCGTGCCCGTACGTTATTTTGCGCCCGAGAAGCGGGGAAGCGCGCTTGGGACCGTCGCAGTCGGTCTGGCTCTCGGTACGGCGATCGGTCCGATCGTTTCCGGCTTCGTTACAAGCGTGGCAAGCTGGCGTTTTTTATTCGCCATTTCGATCTTTTCGCTGCTGACGCTTCCGTATTACCGCAAATATTTGGACGATACCCGCGGGGCGGTCGGCAAAATCGATTTCATCGGCGGCATCTTGCTTGCCGGAACGGTAGCCGCCATGCTTCTGGCGATTACGCAAATGAGCCTTTGGCTTTTCCTCTCGGGGGCGGCACTACTGGCGTTGTTCCTGGCGAGAATTCGTTATGCCAAAGAGCCGTTCGTAAAGCCTTCTATTTTTCGAAATAAGCAGTATACACTTGGCTTGATCGTCGCATTCGTGATGACCGGGCTAAGCTTCGGAATTCCGTTCATGACGCCGCAGCTGTTGTCGAGCGTTAACCACATGTCGCCTGCTTTCATCGGCTTCGTCATGTTTCCGGGAGCGATCATGTCCGCTTTAATGGGACGCAAGGGCGGCAAGCTGGCTGATCAAAAAGGCAACCCGTTTCTTGTTTTTTCTGCGGCTTCCCTTATTTTTGCCGGATTTATCAGTTTATCATCCATCGTCGGCATGTCGCCGGTTATTATCGCTATATGTCTCATATTCGGCAATGTCGGGCAAACGTTTATGCAAATCGCGATGTCGAACACGGTTTCGCGCACGCTCTCCAAAGAGGAGGTCGGTGTCGGTATGGGCATGCTGTCGATGCTGAATTTCATTTCCGGGGCTACCGCGACCGCCTTGATCGGCAAAACGCTCGATTTCGGAGCCGTGACTCATTGGAATCCGCTTGCGCACAATAACGAGGCATTCGTTTACAGCAACATTTTTCTCGCGCTCGCGATTTTGGTTGTGCTTGTTACGACTTTCTACTATATGCAGTTCGGCGGTGCGGGGAAAAGACTTCGGGCCGAACGAAACGCAGCGCAATAAAGGCCGGGAGCTGTTTCCCGGTCTTTTTTATGATGGTATACGCCCGCAAATCAGGCGCTGGATAAAGGAATTCATCGCGAACCGAAAAAAATGTTGCAAAACTAATGGTATTAGTTATAATAAAACTAACGATATTAGTTTAATGACTAATATCAATAATAAAAAGTGAAGTCGAGTTAAACGACAAATTCCTTTAATCAGCTAACGATGATAACGAACGGAGGATGTTCATATGAGAGTGATAAAAGAAATGACGGTTACCCAATTGACGTTTATGCCCAGGTTGTTTCCTGTAAATTGTTATATTGTCGAGGAGGAGGACGGACTGACCTTGATCGATGCCGCCTTGCCTTACAGTGTGAAGGGGATTTTAAGAGCGGCGGCCGCTATCGGAAAGCCGATTACGCGTATTGTCCTCACTCATGCGCACGGCGACCATGTAGGGGCGCTGGATGCACTCAAGCGTGAGCTGCCGAACGCCGCGGTTCATATTTCGGCTCGCGACGCACGGCTGCTTACCGGTGACGCGACGCTCGATCCGGGCGAGCCCAATCGGCCGATTCGCGGCGACGTGCCCAAAAACGTGCAAACAAGAGCAGACCGCTTACTTCAGGACGGAGACCGCATCGGCTCGCTGCTCGCATTGGCGGCACCCGGGCATACGCCGGGCTCGATGGCTTTTCTGGATACCCGCTGCGGCGCTTTGATTGCGGGAGACGCGTTCCAAGTAAGAGGCGGTATGGCTGTTTCCGGACAGCTGCGCCCATTGTTCCCGTTTCCCGCCATGGCTACTTGGAGCAAGGAGCTTGCATTGGAGAGTGCGCGAAAGCTGCAGCAAAACCGTCCGACTCTTCTTGCCGCCGGTCACGGGCGCATGCTGAATCGGCCTGAAGAAGCGATCGGCCGCGCAATAGCCGATGCGGAGCGGAATCTTGCCAAATCCATGATAGCAAAGGAGCAGTAAGCTATGTCGAACAGAGTAAGACTTGACCTGCCGACCATCGTTATGGCGGCTGCGGAAATCGCCGATACGAAAGGAATTGCCGAAGTAACGCTGGCATCGCTCGCGCAAAAGCTGAATGTCCGTTCTCCTTCGTTGTATAACCATATAAACGGACTTCCCGGGCTCCGCAATAAACTGGCCATATACGGCCTTACGATGCTGAATGGGGAACTGACGAAAGCCGCCGTAGGGCGCTCCGGAGACGATGCGGTTCGCGCCTTCGGCAAAGCCTATATCGCGTTTGCGCGTGCTCATCCGGGATTATATGAATCTACGCTGCTGCCGCCGGACAGCTCTGACGCGGAGTATGTCCGTGTGGGCGAACAATCCGTCGAGCTCGTGTTGAGCGTGCTTCGGGAATACGGGCTGAAGGATGAAGCCGCTCTGCATGCCGTAAGGGGGCTGCGCAGCGTGCTGCACGGCTTCGCCTCGCTTGAGCAGAAGGGCGGTTTCGGATTGCCGCTGAGCTTGGATATAACGCTTGAGCTGCTGATCGATACGTTTTTGGCAGGAATGCGGGCGTTGAATGCAGAAGGCGGCAAGCATTCGTAAGGATTGTGGGAGGCGATCTTATGAGCTTTATTGTATTCATGCTGTTGTTTACAGTAGGCTGCGGCTGGCTGGATGCTAAATTGCGCAAATCTGCTGGAAGGGGATGAGGGGAGTATGTTCGCCGGCCATTTCGGCTTAGCCGCTGCCGTGAAAGCAAAAACGCCCGAGGTTCCGCTTTGGGCGCTTATGCTTGGCACCCAGCTGCTTGACGTCGCATTTGTCCCGCTTTTTATAGCCGGAATCGAAACGATCGAACCGGTTGAGGGCGGAGGATACGGAGCGCATTTGATTCATGCCGATTATACGCATTCCTTGCTCTGTGCGCTGCTAGTAACGATTATCGCCGGATTGCTGGCTGCAAAGCGTTGGGGCAAAAAAGGCGGGCTTGTTTTCGGCTCGATCGTTTTCAGCCACTGGCTGCTAGACCTCGTCGTACATCGCGCCGATTTGCCTCTATTGCCGGGTAACGCGGGGAATTTTCCGGTTCTTGGATTAGGGATGTGGAAATATCCTTATATGACGATCGCTATGGAAGCAGTGCTCATAACGGCAGGAATCATCATGTATAAACGCTCGGTCGCATTTTCGGCCGATAACACGGTAAGAGGGAAGCCCCTGCGTTTGGCCGCAATCGCAGCCATGTCTGTATTTCTTGCCGCCGCGCTTGCCGCGGATGTGCTCGGGATCGGTTGAGCCTTTAAAGGCGGCGGTTCGCTGCCATAAAATGAAACGGGGGATAAACGATGAAGCCGATCATTGCGATTACGCCTAACTTAGATGAGGAGCTTGCGACGCTTAAGCACGCGTATGCCGATTGCGTCGTAAAAGCCGGAGGAATTCCCGTTATGATCCCTTTCGGTATAAGCGAAAACGATATAGCACAGCTGGCCGGACTTGCGGACGGGCTTCTGCTTTCGGGCGGTGCCGACGTCGATCCAAGCAGCTTCGGCGAGTCGCCCCACCGCGAGCTGGGGCGGGTGACGCCGGAGAGAGACCGGGTCGAATTCGGACTGACCCGGGAATTCGTCAAGCGCGACAAACCGATTTTCGCGATTTGCCGCGGTATACAAGTGTTAAACGCCGCGCTAGGCGGCAGCCTGTATCAAGATATCGCTTCGCAATGTCCCGGCTCGCATCAGCATACCCAAAAGGCGTCGAGAAGCCATCTATCCCATACCGTCGCGGTGGAGGAAGGCAGCTTGCTGCACCGAATCGCCGGTACGGGCGAATTCAAGGTTAACAGCTTTCACCATCAGTCCATTAAACGGCCGGCTCCGGGCCTGCGTATAACGGCGAAGTCCGCGGACGGCATAGTAGAAGCGCTTGAAGGGGAGAGCCATTCGTTTACGCTCGGAGTACAGTGGCATCCGGAGGATACGGCGGCAGCGGATGATGTTTCGCGAAGCTTGTTTGAGGCTTTCGTAGCGTCTTGCCGTAAGAGCGGGAAGTCATCATGACGACGTTCACTGGGATTTAGAGCTGCTTCTACGATATACGCTCTTATAAAATGAAAAACGTGCTGCCGATCCGCATCGGTAGCACGTTTTGTTTTTTCAAAAGGATATTTCTTAAAAGGATGAAAAGCGATTGTAAACGGTCAGCGTTCAAAACGCCGACAGCCGGTGCCTTTAGTTTTTCGGTTCCAGTACGATCAACAGATCGCCGGATTCGATAAACTCGTCGGCCTTCACGAGCACTTCCTTGACCGTTCCGGCCAGCGGCGCTTGAATAACCATTTCCATTTTCATCGCTTCGCTGACGAGAAGAGGATCGCCTTTTTTCACTTCGTCCCCGACTTTGACTTTTACGTTCAGAACCTTGCCCGGCATGCTTGCCCCGATATGTCCCGGATTGCCGGCATTGGCTTTCTCTTTGTGAAGGACGGTTACTTTGGCGGAGGCGTCGCGGACCGGAATTTCACGCGGCTGGCCGTTCATTTCGAAATAAATGATACGGTGTCCGTCAGGCTGAATGTCTCCGACCATAACGAGCTTGACGATCAGCGTTTTCCCTTGCTCGATGCTGATGGCGACTTCCTCTCCTACGGCAAGGCCATAAAAGAAGGTAGCGGTATCGAGCACGGATAGATCGCCGAAATCTTCCGCTTTCTTCAGCATGTCCTGGTACACTTTCGGATACATGATGTAGGACATCAGGTCGTAATCGGTAATTTCGCGGTTATGCTCCTTCTCCAGCTTGACGCGAAGCTCGTCAAGATCGACAGGAGGCAGCAGCTCGCCCGGACGACGGGTGAAATAATCGCGGCCTTTCACGATAATCTTGCGCAGCTCCTCCGGGAATCCGCCTTGCGGCTGACCCAGATATCCTTGGAACATTTGTACGACGGATTCAGGGAAGTCGAGCGTTTCCCCTCTTTCCTCGACATCTTTCGGCGTTAAGTTGTTTTGCACCATGAACAGGGCCATATCGCCGACGACCTTGGACGAAGGCGTTACCTTGACGATGTCGCCGAACATTTGGTTAACGGTGCTGTACGCTTCTTTCACTTCTTCCCAGCGTCCGCCAAGTCCGACGGAGTTGCTTTGCTGCTGCAGGTTGCTGTACTGGCCGCCCGGCATTTCGTGACGGTAAATTTCCGCGCTGCTTGCCTTCATGCCCGATTCGAAAGGAACGTAGAAGTTACGAACGTCCTCCCAATAATCGGACAGCTTCTGGAATGCGCGGTCATCGAGACCAGTAGCGCGATCTTCGTGCTCCAGGGCAAAAATGAGCGAATTCAAGTTCGGCTGGGACGTCATGCCCGACATGGATCCGAGCGCCGTATCCACGATATCGACGCCTGCTTCTACGGCTTTCAGCAGAAGCGCGCCGCCGTTTCCGCTCGTATCGTGCGTATGAAGGTGGATCGGAATGCCAACCTCTTCCTTCAGCGCTTTGATCAGCTGGTAGCCTGCGTACGGCTTAAGGAGAGAGGCCATGTCCTTGATCGCAAGAATATGAGCGCCCGCTTTCTCAAGCTCCTTCGCCATGTTGATGTAATATTTGAGATTGTATTTCGAACGGTTCGGATCGAGAATATCGCCGGTATAACACATCGCGGCTTCGGCGACTTTCCCTGTTTCGTTCACCGTATCGATAGCCAAACGCATGTTGTCGATGCTGTTCAAGCTGTCGAAAATACGGAAAACGTCGATGCCTGCAGTAGCGGAGGCATGAATAAACTTTTTGATGACATTGTCCGGATAATTCGCATAACCGACCGCATTCGCTCCGCGGAACAGCATTTGGAACAAGACGTTAGGAATTTTTTTGCGCAGCTTGATCAGGCGTTCCCACGGATCCTCATTCGAGAAGCGCATGCAAGTATCGAACGTAGCGCCGCCCCACATTTCAAGAGAGAACAAATCATTCGCAAGTTTGCCCGTTTCTTCCGCAATATTGAGCAGATCGTACGTACGGACGCGGGTCGCAAGGAGCGATTGGTGAGCGTCGCGGAACGTCGTGTCGGTCACAAGAACGCGTTTTTGCTCGCTGATCCACTGAACGAGACCGTCAGCGCCTTTCTCATCCAAAATTTGCTTCGTACCCGGAATGTAAGCCTGCTTCAATGGAACTTTTGGAATGCGGACCTCATCAAAAGCAGGCTTTTTGTTGAGCTTAGGAATGCCCGGATGACCGTTGACGGTCGTAAGGCCGATATATTTCAGCAGCTTCGTGCCGCGGTCTTGCTTCTGGACGAATTCGAACAATTCCGGCTTCGTATCGATGAACGAAGTATTGTAGTTTCCGACAAGAAAATCGGGGTGCTGAACAACATTTTCCAGGAATGGAATGTTAGTTTTAACGCCGCGGATTCGGAACTCTTTCAGCGTACGCAGCATTTTGCGTGCGGCTTGCTCGAATGTGTTCGCATACGTCGAAACTTTAACGAGCAGGGAATCATAGTGAGGCGTAATGTTCGCCCCCACGCCGCTGTTGCCGGTGTCCAGGCGGACGCCGAAGCCGCCGCCCGAACGGTAAGCGACAATACGTCCCGTATCCGGCACGAAGCCGCGATCCGGATCTTCCGTCGTAACCCGGCTTTGAATGGCGAAGCCGTTAATCCGGATAGCCGATTGCGAAGGAATGCCGATTTGCTCGTCCGATAAAGCGTAGCCTTGGGCAATTCGGATTTGCGATTGAACGATGTCGATATCCGTAATGAGCTCGGTAATCGTATGCTCAACCTGAATGCGCGGGTTTACTTCGATGAAATAAAAGCTGCCGTCGCCCGTTACGAGAAATTCTACGGTTCCTGCGTTGATATAACCGGACTTAACCGCAAGCTGAAGGGCGGATTCGCAAATGCTGTTCCGCTGTTCGTCCGATAAAGTCAAGCTTGGAGCGACTTCGACGACCTTCTGGTAGCGGCGTTGAATGGAGCAGTCACGCTCGTATAAATGAACGGCATGCCCGTAGCTGTCGGCGAGGACCTGCACTTCGATATGTTTCGGATTTTCAAGATATTTTTCTACGTAAACGGCTTCATTACCGAACGCGGATTTGGCTTCGGAGCGCGCTCTTTCAAGGGCCGGCTGCAGTTCATCCGCATTGCGGACGATCCGCATGCCTCTTCCGCCGCCGCCTGAAGCCGCTTTAATAATGACCGGGTAACCGTGCTCTTTGGTAAACAGCATCGCCTCTTGCAAAGAAGCGATCGGCTCGCTGGTGCCCGGAATGACTGGAATTTCGGCTTGAATCGCCATCTGACGCGCGATGACCTTGTCGCCGAACATGCGGATATGCTCCGACTTCGGTCCGATGAACACGATGTTTTCTTCTTCGCAGCGTTTGGCAAACTGCTCGTTCTCGGCCAGAAAGCCATAACCCGGATGAATGGCATCGACATCATGGCGTTTGGCCACTTCCAAAATTTCCTCAATGTCGAGATAAGCTTCAATAGGTCCTTTACCTTTGCCGATCAAGTATGCCTCGTCTGCTTTAAAGCGGTGAAGCGCAAGGTTATCCTGCTCGGAGTAGATCGCGACCGTTTGGATGTTTAGTTCGGTACATGCCCGGAACACCCGAATGGCAATTTCTCCGCGATTGGCTACCAGAATTTTTTTGAACGTTCTGATCTTCCTTACATTACTCATAAGATACTCGTTCCTCCGATGATCGTTCGTTTTAGTCTTTATCGCTTTGCTGCAACAAATAAATAAAAAGCAAATTGCCCAATTATGATTATCATAACACGAAACCATTTTAGTATGACATATTAAATTTATAATAGTCGAATAATTGACAGCGGACAAAGCGGGATACTATGAAAAAACGAACGTATTTTCCGACTCTCCGGCTGTTGAACGGGTTGGGAATGAAGAGCTATGATGAAACGGCAGCATTATCGGCCATTTTTCCATGTTGCCGAGGGAACGAAACGATCAGGGGGATAAGGATGAATTACAAAATATTGGTAGCTGACGATGAGCAAACGATCGTTAAAGCGATCGCCTACGGCTTAAAGCGCGAAGGGTTTGCGGTTGAAACGGCTTCGGATGGGGAAGCGGCGCTTGTTTTGGTGAAATCGTTCGAGCCGCATGTGGTTGTGCTCGACGTCATGATGCCCAAATTGAGCGGCTTCGATGTTTGCCGAAAGCTGGAAGGCGGGAAAGCGCCGGGCATCTTGCTGCTGACCGCGAAGGATGACATCGTCGACAAAGTGCTGGGGCTTGAGCTCGGCGCCGACGATTATATGACCAAGCCGTTCGATTTGCGGGAGCTGATCGCCCGGGTCAAAGCGCTTTGCAGAAGGCTGGACAAAAATGCTTCCGTTTCGGATACGACAGCAATCGTCATCGGCGATCTCGCGGTGCATATGGAGCAGCGTGCCGTTTTCCTGCGAGGAGAGCAGGTAGGGCTGACGCCGAAGGAATTCGATTTGCTCTCCCTTTTGCTGACAAACCGCAAACGGGTGTTTACCCGGGAGCAGCTGCTCGAGCAGGTGTGGGGAATGTCATATGCTGGCGGAACCCGCACGGTAGACATTCACATTCAGCGATTGCGGACCAAGCTTGACGACAGCGGACAAAATCTGCTGCAAACCGTCTACGGCATCGGCTACCGGGCGGCGGGAGAATAACGTGCGAATAAACTTAAAGTGGAAATTTTCGGCTTTTATCGCCGCACTGCTGCTTTTTGTCGTTATAATGATGAGCTTCGCGGTTCTCAAAGGGATTTCGCAGTATCAGCGGGAACAAACCGAAAGCGCGATGGCGAAGCAGTCGGAAGCGGCGGGAGCCCGGATTCGGCAGGAGTACGTAACCGGAGCGCGCTTGGACGCGGTTACGTTCATGAAGCTGCAGGGCAGGAAGCTGGCGGTCGAGCTTGGGGCGTCAAGCGGCGGGAACCGCGTGCTGCTGTACGACGGAGCCGGCGAAACGGTAGGCGATTCGCTTCCGATGGCCGATTCGCGGGATGTCGGAGAAGCGCTGGCTTACGCGAAGCAAAATAAAATCGCTTATATCGTCAAAGGCGATATCATCGATTACTTGGCGCCGATTGCGGGACCGGAAGGACAGTTAGGTGTCTTCCACTTGCAAGCTTCGCTTGCCGCCCAGCACGTTTTTTATCGGAACGTTCAGCGGATGTTTATTGCCGCCGGCGTTGGCGTGCTTGCCGTAAGCCTCCTTTTCGGCTTCGTTTATATGAATCGTCAAGCGAAGGATATACGCCGTTTGAACGAAGCTGCAGAAAGGATTCGAAACGGGTTTTACGATCGGACGCCCAAGCTGGCAAGGCGTGATGAGCTTGGCGATTTAAGCGACGGCATTGCGGCTATGAGTGAAGCGATTCAAACCAATATTCGCTCACAGAAGCAGTTTTTCAATAATATCAGCCATGAACTGAAAACGCCGCTTACCTCGATACGCGCGTATGCGGATTTGCTTGACATGTATAAAGACGACCCCAAGCTTCTTGAAGAAGCCAGAGAGGCGATCGCCCAAGAGTCGGGCCGTTTATTCGAATTGGTCGAGAATGCGCTCCGCCTGTCCTCGCTGGAAAGGTACGAGTTCGAGCAGCGGCCGGAGAAGGTCGAGCTGAAGGAACTGCTGGAGGAGCTTTGTATGAGGCTGAAGGGGAAAGCGGACCGTTACGGTATCGCGATCAACAAACACTTGCACAGCGCCGAAGTATGGGCGGACAAGGAAAGCTTGACGCATATTTTTATGAATATGCTGGACAATGCGATCAAATATAACGTGCAGGGCGGCTCCGTTACTTTGACGCTGAAAGCCGGCGACTCCGGTCTGGCGGAAACGGAAGTACGCGATACGGGGATCGGCATTCCGGAAGAGCTGCGTGCGCGCATTTTCGAGCCGTTTTATACGGCAAACCGCGACCGGGCAAGGCAATCGGGCGGATCAGGCTTAGGATTGGCGCTCGTAAAGCAGCTGACGGAGAAACAAAACGGCCATATTCAAGTCGATAGCGCAGAGGGGAAAGGCACCCGGTTCGTCATCGCATTCGAGCTGTACGATCGGCGCAAACATTTACAAGTTTGAAACATTCGGACGTTTTGCCGAAATGATTGCGTTTTATACTGCGTTTAGGAGCTTGAAAGGAGGTGCCGATCTGAAGCTCGTTCGGAACAGAAGGCTGACCGCGAAAGCAGGAACCGCCATAATCGTACTGTTCGGCATGCTGTTGTCCGCTTGCAGCGGGGAAACGGGCGAGAAGCTGACGATACTCGAGCCGCCGGCCGGGAGGACGGATTCGATATCGCTTAAGCAGGTCGATCGGATTGACGGTTTTCTCGGCTTGGACTGGTTATCGGACGTTGAAATGATCGGTCGGACGGTAAATGCGCAGCAGGACGATAAGCTGAGCGTTCGTCATTTGCAGAACGGAGATCTTAAACGTATGGATGCCGGAGCGGGCGCAATCGCAAAAATGTCGCCCGACCGCAGGTTTATGATCGTATTCGGCGCTTTGCGCGGCGAAGCCGTTATGGTTAGCGGCGACGGCAAGCGCTCGGTTCCGCTTTCGCTGGACTATGGCGGAGGAGACGGGGCTTGGACGGATGACAACCATTATTTGACGACCATCGTGGAAGCGGACGGGATCGGGCTGGCGCTGGTCGGTACGGACGGCCGAATCGACCCGGTCGGTCCCGGAAGCGGGAATGTACCGAGGCACATCGTCAAGGCGGACATGAAAGACGAACGCTTATATGTGCTCGCGGGGGACAAACAATTATTTCGCATATCGCCCGATATGCAAAATGTTGAGCGAATCGGAACGGGGATTGCCGATTTCGTCCTTTCCCCGAACGGTAAGCGGATGGCGTATGTTGCCGAAACGGCTCCGAATGAGGAGGCGCTGATCATAGCCGATTCCGCCGGCATTCCGGAAGGGAAAGAAGCGGCCAATGGCATGCTGCTGCGCAGACTGTCGTGGTCGCCTCAGGGCGATAAGCTGGCTTTTACGGCATTCGGCATGGAACGTGGAATGAACGGCATCTACGTAATGAATGTCGGCACCGGCGAAGCCGTATCCGTCTCGGTGCGGCACAACGTGAACAGTTTGATCGTTTGGAATCCTAATGGTAGTGCACTTATGGTTGGAGAATCGCTTGACGAAGCTTTGGAGGGGAAACCGTTTACGACCATATACCGGCTGCAATGAGACATCAAACCGTTCTAAACGGGAGAGAAGGGGATTGGTTATGAATAAAAGCAAAGCTAGCATCGCTTTGGCCGTTTCGCTACTGGCAGCCGCGATTTCTGCGGGGTGCGGCAACGGAGAGGGGCTTACCGTAAAAGAGCCGGCGGCCACGGGGGCTTCTCAGCCGGCTTCGGAGACGCCTGCAGCCGACAATAACGAAGAATTGCTGCAGAAGCTTCAAGTCATCGCTTCGCAGGCGAAGAACGCGAAAGAAGTGACCGCATATTTGGATTCGAATATAAGCGAGGCCGATAAAGCGACGGCCGACCGGATGTTTATGGCGATGGAATCGTTCGTAGAAAGCTTTCTGCCAGGGCTGAACGCGAGCTTCTCCGCTATGCTTGCAAAACCCGGCAACGCCGAAACATTCCGCGGACTCGGTTATCCGCCGGACTTGAGCAAAATCCCTAATGACGATCCGCTCAAGGAGTGGTTCGCCAATCAGTTTGCGGCAAAGTTTATGCTGGACGAACATGAGGGAGATCCTTTCTGATCGATTGATTATGATGCTTTAAATCGGACGTATGCGGCTTATTTGTCGGCGGATCTTCGCGATTATCTCGCCATACGCGCAGAGGAATCCAAACGGAAATTTGCGTCGGACGGCGGCTTGCGTATCGACCGGAATGAATTGGCGGAACGGCTCGTCGGCTCGGAGGGCTATCTCGCGGATTATCCTGACGGGCTGAAGCGGGCCGAGATCAAATCGCTGTACGATTCTTATCTGGCTGCATACATTCACGGCTATCGTTATGACGCCATCGACGAGAAAACGATGAAGCTGCTGCCTGCCGTGAAACAGCAATACACGAATTTCATCGGGCAGCACCCGGAGACGAAAACGGCGCAAGTCGTCAAAGCGTACCTGGATATTTTGAATCAGAACAATGATGTCGTGTACAATCCCGGCGTGAAAGGCGAAAGCATACTCGGTTCTCCGAAGTCGAACGTTTCCGAATTTTGGGACGGGCTGGAGGAACGCGCCGGCCGGTTGTTCGATACGAAGAAATAGAGATCACGCGGTATTGTTAAAGAACTAGATGAGTGAACAAATAAGCTTCCAACCCCACTTTCGCCTTTCGCAGTGGTTTTGGAAGCTTTGTTTATTTTTTGGGGACGTTTATTCAAGGAAATTCGTAGCGTACAATGCATTCATCTGCTTCGCTTGGACGGAAGCGGGAATCATACGCATCAGCCCGTTGCGGATGCCGCACAGCAGCCGGCTTTCCATTTGAGAGAGGTTTCTTATCGTCCATGAACGATTCGCAATCATGGAAGTCCTGCCGCTCCGCACCCGTTCAAAATCCCGGAAAGCCGATTCGAAAGTCGGACCCCTATTGACGCTTTGCGCAAGGAAAAGAGCATCTTCAATCCCCTGCCAGGCGCCTTGACCGAGATTCGGCGTGACGGCATGCGCCGCTTAACCCAGTTGTTGCAGCGCAATAGCCGCCGTTAAACCGGCGACGCCTCCGCCGACGATCAGAAACGTTTCGTTAGCCATTTCCGCCTAACCCTCCGTTCGAATTGCCATGAGAAATATAAAGCAAAGCCACAAGCATAAAGGCGTAAACAAATAGCTGTCGAAGGCTGCGAACCGTGACCCTCGAATCCGCTTCAAAAGACCGAAATACCGGAAATCGCCGATTGCTCTCAGTCCGAATACGACGGCGCAAACCCAAGACCCCCACCGGACGACGAAGGAGCCTGTGAATGCCTTTACGAGGTCAGCTTCAAGAAAAAGCAGCGCCGCTGCGGCAAAAAGCAAAAAAGCGACGGCGAGCGTCGCCGTCTGGCCTGGAATAAAGGAGGGCTGCCGCAAAACGGTTTCCGGAATAACGACGCGAGACCCCCACCTTCCGCCAAACGCCCAGTACATATGAAGGCCGCCGATTCCGGCCAGAATCAGTACGGAAATGCCGAAAAGAACAGTCATCGGTCCCCGGCTCCTTCCGGCCGTATCCCCGACCATACGATGTCAAAGTGGCGCCGGAATATCGATTCGACCCGTTCGGATGCGGGATCGGCCGAGAGCCAAATCAACAAAGCGTTGAAGTAAACGCCTGTCAGAACGGCCGCAATATCTTCGCTCGCCGCTTGCTCCGGAAGCAAACCGTTTCGTTTCGCTTCCTCGAGCAGCGTGACCAGGGCGTTTCTGAACAATTGAATGAGGCTCATCTCGTCTAGGAAAAACAGACCGGAGCGGACTATTTCCGATATCATCAAACGAATCATTTCGGGGCGTTCGTCATATCGCTGAAACAGGCTTTCGAATAGAAGCATCAATTGGTCTTTCAGATCGGGTACGCCTGCGTTACGCCGAATGCTGTCGTTCACCGCTTCGAGCTGAGTTTTGCCCAGATGTAGAAGGACGGATTCCTTCTTCGGAAAGTAATTATAGAACGTTCCTTTTGCAATACCGCAAGCTAACGTGATTTGCTCCACCGTAACGTTTTCGAACCCTCGTTCGCCGAACAGCTTCAAGGCTTGTATGAAAATTTGCTCTTTCAATTCTTGCTTTCTGGCTGCTCTGAGCATGTTGAGGCACCGCTCCTTTTCAAAATAATGACCTCGGTCATAAAATGACTATAGTCATTATTATAGGCGCCTTTCCTTTTTATTCAAGGGATATGGCAGCCGATATATGTCTTTTTATAGAACGTTGACCAGGGGAGACGATATCGCCATAAAGCCGACTAGCGGGCTGCAGCTGTTTGAATAGTGGGGACTTTTCCGGCGGGCAAGAGGAATATTCGATCATGAATCGAATCATTAATGTGGGAATGCATGGCAATATCCGGGAAAGCGGGCGAAGCGGCTATGATCTTCATCGTCTCAGTCGGTATTTTGATGATCCTGATCGTTGCGGTTGCATGTCTGGCGTTTTATCAAAGCGCAATAGCGGCGGGGAAGCGTGCAAGCAAAACGCGGTTTATCATGATTGCCGGCGCGTTGTCTATCGTGATCGGCATTGTTTTTTATTACGGCCCTTTGCATGACCCATTAAACAAGCGGGAAGGCGTTCGGCTGATCAAGGCGCATTACCGAGAGCTGGCTTGCGAGGATGTAAGCATCGTTTCGAGCAGCCATCAAACCCATTTTGCAACCGGCAAAAAAATGTACGACTTTTTCGTATACCATGTGAAGGCGTGCGGAGCCGTACAAAATTATCATTACGACGTTTTGGCGGACAAGCTGTATGCAACAGATTGAGCCTGCTAAAGAAAGGAAGTTTACAAAATGGAGCATTGGGAATATAAAACGTTGAAGGTTAAAACGGGCGGTTTTCTCGGAGGCAAAATCGATGAGAAGGAGTTCGAAGATCAATTGAACGCTTACGGACGCGAAGGTTGGGAGCTCGTTTCATGCTTCGACACGAGCAAGTCGCAGGGCGAATCGAGGGATATCATTTCCGTATTCAAAAGAAAAAGATAGTTTGGAGGGGCGCCGATTCGGCGCTCTTTTTTTGTTTAACAAAAAATATATCGTAGAAGCAGCTCTAAACCGCGGTAAACGCGCCAGCCCTTAAGTCCTTAAGGAAGGCGAAACCGTTTATCCTTGTGTTCGGCAGAAATGGAATCGGCTCACAGTGACAGGGAGTGGTCAAAAAAACGTTAGCCTTAGACGTACCGCCTGCTCGTCTTCCAACAATGCTATCATGCAGCCTTCGTTGCGCTCATATACTACGATACGCGCAAATACCGTCGAACTTTGTCCACTTCTATATAAGGAGAAGCAAGCTTCGTTCAGCGTAAGCTGAACGCCTTTGAAGGAGGGAGGAGGAATGCGGTTTCGATTATCGGAAGAGCACGAGATGACACGTTCGGTCATACGCGAGTTTGCCGAGAAGGAAGTGGCGCCCTCCGCCGGGAGGCGTGATGAGGAGGAGCGGTTCGACCGCGGGCTTTGGACGCAAATGGCCGCTTTGGGCTTAACGGGTATCCCGTGGCCGGAGCGGTATGGCGGAGCGGGGAGCGATGTTCTGGCTTTTGCCGTCGTCGTGGAGGAGCTTTCCCGGGTTTGCGCTTCGACCGGAGCAGCGCTCGGCGCACATACGCATGCCGGGTGGCTCATCGGCCGATATGGCGGCGAAACGTTGAAGCGGGATTGCCTTCATCCGTTAGCGAGCGGCAATCTGCTCGGGTCATGTGGCTTTCCGCATGACATCGCCCGCAAGAGTTCGGCCGACCGGCGTCATAAAGCGCCAGTTCGTGCGCAGGGAGTTGTAGAGGGAGCTGCAGAGGAAGCGATCAAGAAGGCCCCATCAGGGTTAGAAGTGAGCTTTTGTGAGGATGACGGCGATTTTTTGCTGAACGGAACGTTTCCGTACGTAAACGGCGCGGAAGAGGCGGATTTGTTTGTTTTTCATGCGGCAGGCTGCCGCGATAACCGCGAACGATCGGCACGTGATTTGACTTTCGTGACGTGGAAAGAAACGCGGGGTATAACCGCCGGAGCGAAGAAACGAAAGCTTGGACTGCGCGCCTGGCCGACGGGCGAAATCACGTTTCAAAACAAACGGCTATCAAGAGAACATATCATCGGCGAATCGGAGCTGAGCAGGGAAATCGTATTGTCGTCGCACGATTTCCGGCATATAAGCGATGCTGCGCAAGCTGTAGGCATTATGCAGGGAGCGCTTGAAGCGGCGGTCGCTTACGCCAAGGAAAGGAAGCAATTCGGGGAACGGATCGGCAGAAGGCAAGGCATTTCGTTTAAGCTGGCCGACATGGCCGCGAAGCTTGACGCCTCGCGTCTGCTGACGTATCAAGCCGCATGGCGGCTGGACGAGGGGTTGTCCTGCGGCAAGGAGGCTGCCGCTGCCGGCGCTTTTTCCGTTCAAGCGGCAGTCGCTTCAGCGATCGAAGCGGTTCAAGTGTTCGGCGGATACGGGTATATGCGCGAGTATCGGGTGGAACGTTTTTTGCGGGATGCCAAATGCTTGCAGGCGAATGCAGGGGAAGAACGGATGCGCGGGGAGACGATCGAGCAATTGCTGGCGGATAACTAAGGGGGTGTCCGAGTGGGCGAAACGGTCATAATCGGCGGAGCCAGAACGGCCTTCGGCAAATTCGGAAGCGGCTTTAAGCAAGTGAAAGCCTGCGAGCTCGGGGCTGCCGCAATTAAAGGAGCATTGAACGGAGCCGGAATGCCGGCCGATAAGCTGGACGGGGTCTTGATGGGCATGGTGCTGCAGGCAGGGGCCGGACAAAATCCAACGCGACAAGCCGCAAGAGTCGCCGGAATCGATTGGGGCATACCTGCGGATACGATCAACAAAGTATGCGCCTCCGGCATGCGGGCACTTACGACTGCGGATCAAATGATTCGCTCCGGCGATGCGGAAGCGGTAATGACCGGCGGGATGGAAAGCATGAGCGGCGTCCCTTACGCCATTCCTGCCGCAAGATGGGGATTGCGCTTCGGCGAAGCGGTGCTGACCGATCTGATGATTCACGACGGCTTGCAGTGCGCTTTTGCCAATGTGCATATGATCGTGCATGCAGGCCGTTCCGCGCGGGAATACGGCGTCAGCAGGGAAGAGCAGGACGAATGGGCTCTGCGCAGCCATAACCGTGCGATGGAAGCGATCCGGCAAGGTAAGCTTGCGGAAGAAATCGTTCCGGTAACGGCTCCGGGCAAGGATGGAGCGGTCGTCATCGATACGGATGAAGGTCCGCGCGCCGATACGGATGCAGCCAAGCTTGCCCGGCTGCGGCCTGTCTATGACAGCGAAGGGACGATTACGGCAGGAAATGCTCCTGGCACAAGCGACGGTGCTGCGGCTTTGCTTGCCGCTTCGCGTGCATTTGCCGAACGCGGCGGATATGCCCCGCTTGCCCGCATTATAGGCCATGCGGCGGTCGGTACGGAAGCTTCAGGCATAGCGGTAACGCCTGCGCTTGCCATCCGCAAGCTTTTGAATAAGACCGGATTTAAGCTTGATGATATCGACTTGTTTGAGGTGAATGAAGCTTTTGCGGCTGTGCCGCTAATTTGCGGCAAAATGCTCAGCTGGGATGAACGAAAAGTGAATGTAAACGGCGGCGCTGTCGCCCTCGGACATCCGATCGGAGCAAGCGGAGCGAGAATCGTGCTGACTTTGATCGCCGAGCTGAAGCGCCGGGGCGGAGGACTTGGCATAGCGGCGATTTGCAGCGGGGGTGCGCAGGGCGATGCGGTATTGCTGCAGGTGGACGGGTAAAACCGGATGAGCGGCGGCGACAATCCTGCTTTGCCGAGCGTGGTCGATGAGTACTTGCGGCTCCGCGCCTGTGCTTGCAGATCTCGAGTTTGCCCGGCAATTATCGGGTGCGTATTGGAAATCGAAAACTGCGATTCCCCGCAGTAGGCCGATAAGTGCCGGCAGTCAACCGGAAAACAGCGTATAAAACCGGGGTGATGGTATGAATATCCGCAGCATGGTGGTCGTCGGCGCCGGCCAAATGGGCAGCGGCATTGCCCAAACGGCAGCGGCCCGCGGATTCGCCGTAACGCTTTACGATATCGACCGGGCGGCGACAGACCGCGGAATGGCGTCGATCGGCCATTCGTTATCCCGCTTCGTGAAGAAAGGGCGATTGACGGAGGAGCAAAAATCGGCCTGTTTATCGCTGATTTCTCCTTCAACCGATATGTCGGCTGCGGCCGGTGCCGATTTTGTCATTGAAGCGGCGCCGGAGCGGCCGGATATCAAGCGGGCGATTTTCAAAGAGCTGGATCGCTTATGTCCGCCGCATGCCATTCTGGCGACGAATACGTCGTCATTGCCGATTACCGATATCGCGGCGGCGACGAAGCGGCCGGAGAGCGTGATCGGCATGCATTTTATGAATCCGGTGCCCGTCATGCCGCTTGTCGAAGTGATCCGCGGTTTGGCGACATCGGACGAAGTTTGCGCGAGAGTTATGGCCTTTGCGAAGGAGCTTGGGAAATCGGCAGTCGAGGTGCAAGATTTTCCCGGCTTTGCGAGCAATCGCATTCTCATGCTGATGATCAACGAAGCGATATTTGCCGTTTATGAAGGCGTTGCGGAGCCGGATGCGATCGATCGCGTCATGAAGCTGGGCATGAACCATCCGATGGGGCCGCTCGAGCTTGCGGATTTTATCGGGCTGGATACATGTCTTGCCATTATGGAGACACTTGCCCAAGGCTTCGGCGATTCGAAATACAGGCCTTGTCCGCTCCTGCGGAAATACGTCGCGGCGGGCTGGCTCGGTCGCAAAACGGGCAGAGGCTTTTACTCGTACGAACAGCAAAGCGGGTAAGCTATCCAAATCTGCCCTTTTGATGATGCAGCGGTATCCGGATGTTTGGCTAGCCTCGGGAAAGGGGGCGCGGATGATGGAGCTCCGTTTGAACGATCGGCAAGCGGCGGTGCAGAAGGCGGTTAAGCGGTTTGCGGTCAATGAAATCGGCCCAGCCGTCGAACGAATGGAAGCATACGACGAGTTTCCGGAGGCGCTGGTGAGCAAAATGGCCGGGAAACGTTTGATGGGCATTCCCGTTTCGAAGGAATGGGGCGGCTCCGGCGAAGACTTCATTTCGTATATCGCCGCCATAAACGAAATATCGAGAGTTAGCGCTGCGGTCGGCGTGATCGTATCGGTCCATACGTCCGTTGCAACGCTGCCGATTTTGCAGTACGGCTCGGATGCGCAGAGAAGCAAATACGCAACGAGGCTCGCCTCGGGGGAGTGGCTGGGCGCGTTTGCACTAACGGAGCCCCAGGCCGGCTCGGATGCCGGTTCGATCCGGACATCGGCTGTAAGGAATGGAGACGGCTACCGGTTGAACGGATCGAAGATGTTCATCACGAATGCAGGAGCGGCAAACGTTTATGTCGTTTTTGCCCTCACGGATCCAGCCAAAGGGGCGAAGGGCATTACGGCGTTTATCGTCGAGAATAAGACGCCCGGATTTCGCATCGGGAAAAAGGAAAAAAAGATGGGGCTGCACGGCTCGAATACGTGCGAGCTTCTGTTCGACAATATGTTCATTCCGGAAAACCAGAGGCTGGGCGATGAAGGCCAAGGCTTCGACATTGCCAAAGGATCGCTGGACGGCGGGCGAATCGGCATAGGAGCGCAGGCGCTAGGTATTGCGGAAGCGGCGCTTCAAACCGCCAAGCGTCATTTGCGGCCACATCGCACGGCCGTGCGGCCGACTGCGCTTCACGCTCAGCTGGCCGAAATGACGGCGGAGGCGGAGGCGGCGCGTTTGCTTGTGTATCGTGCCGCCAGCATGCGCCAGGAAGGCGAGCCTTGTACGGCGGAGGCGTCGATGGCCAAAATGTTCGCCTCGGATGCCGCCGTAAAGATCGCCGGCGAAGCGGTGCGGCTGCTTGGACCGGCCGGCTGCTCAAAAGAGCTTGCGGCAGAAAGGTACTTCCGCGACGCCAAAGTGACGCAAATTTATGAGGGCACGAATGAGATACACCGGATCGTGATCGGAAATCAGCTTTTGAATAAATGAAGAAGGCGGTGAACGAATCGAATGAGCACATCTCCCGGTATACGGCTTCGCGAGGCGGCGGCAGCGGAAAAACCGCTGCAGGTCGCAGGGGCGATTAATGCCTTTGCGGCGATGCTTGCGGAACAGGCCGGCTTTCGCGCCCTGTACGTGTCCGGAGCGGGCGTCGCCAATGCGTCCTTCGGCATGCCCGATCTCGGCATCACGACGTTGAACGATGTGCTGGAGGACGTTCGGCGCATAACAAGCGTAACCGGTCTTCCGCTGCTCGTGGACGCCGATACAGGCTTCGGAGGCGCTTTTCAAATCGCGCGTACGGTTAAGCAAATGTCGCGGGCGGGAGTGGCGGCCATTCATATCGAGGACCAGGTCGCCGCCAAAAGATGCGGACATCGGCCGAACAAGGCGATCGTTAGTCTTGCCGAAATGACCGACCGGATCAAAGCTGCGGCGGATGCGCGCGAGGATCCGGCATTCGTCATCATGGCTCGCACGGACGCCCTTGCCGTAGAGGGCTTGGAAGGGGCGATCGAGAGGGCTTGCGCATGCGTCGAAGCCGGGGCGGATATGATTTTTCCGGAAGCGGTCGTTTCGCTCGACCAGTACCGCAAATTTGCGGACGCTGTCCAGGTGCCGATTCTCGCGAATATGACCGAATTCGGGCAAACGCCGCTGTTCACGGTAAAGGAGCTGGAGGAGTCGGGAGTCGGGCTTGCGTTATATCCGTTATCGGCGTTTCGCGCGATGAGCGCGGCTGCATTACAGGTTTACCGCATCATTCGCACGGAAGGCACGCAGCGGAATGCGATCGACAGCATGCAGACCCGTTCCGAGCTTTACGATGTTCTTCGTTATTACGACTACGAGCGGAAGCTTGACCAGCTGTTCGGAATGGCTAGGGGGGACGAAAATGACGGCGAATAAAACGGGAGGGCTGGCGGACGTCATAGCCGGACAAACGGCGATATGCACAGTCGGCAAATCGGGCAAAAATCTTCACTACCGGGGTTATTCCATCGCGGATTTGGCCGCTTCGGCTTCGTTCGAGGAAACGGCGTATTTGCTCATTTACGGAAAGCTGCCCGGGCAAGCGGAGCTTCGGCAATACCGGAACAAGCTCGCTGAGCTGAGAAGGCTTCCGGATAAGCTGAGGAAAGTACTGGAGCTGCTTCCCGGCACCGCTCATCCGATGGATGTGCTGAGGACCGGCTGCTCCGCCCTTGCGGCGTTCGAGCCGGAGGAGGACGGTTGGAGCGAAACCGACATCGCGGACAGACTGCTGGCGTGTTTCCCGACGATGCTGCTTTATTGGCACAATCATCATGCGAATGTAAACAGAACGAATGCGGTAATAGCGGATGAGCGTATCGCGGCTTATTTCCTCCGGCTCCTGCATGGCTGCGAGCCGGAGGAGGAGCATGTCAAAGCGCTCGACGTTTCGCTGACCCTGTACGCGGAGCATGAATTCAACGCATCGACCTTCGCGGCGCGGGTGACCGCATCGACCCGGTCGGATATGTATTCCGCAGTCACGACGGGAATCGGCACCCTGCGGGGACCGCTGCACGGCGGGGCGAACGAAGCGGCGATGGAGCTGATCGAGCGGTTCCAAAACCCTGACGAGGCGGAAGAAGGCATCATGCGTTTGCTGGAGCAAAGGCAGCTCATCATGGGCTTCGGCCATCGCGTCTATACGGTATCGGATCCGAGATCCGACATCATCAAGCACTGGTCGAAGAAGCTTTCCGAGAAAGCGGGTAATAACCGGATGTACGCAGTCTCCGAACGGATCGAAGAGGTGATGCGGAGGGAGAAAAAGCTGTTTCCGAATCTCGATTTTTACAGCGCATCCGTGTATCGCTTGATGGAAATACCGACCCGGATGTTCACGCCGCTGTTCGTCTTTTCGCGAATCAGCGGTTGGGCGGCGCACATCATCGAGCAGCGCGCGAATAACCGGCTGATCCGGCCGAGCGCGGACTACGCGGGTCCTGAACCGCTGGCTTGGCTGCCTCTTGCCGAGCGTCCTTGAACGAAGAACGGAGGTGCGCGATGTCAGAACGCAGCAGCAACGCGAGACCGGAGCCCGACGCGCTGCTTACGGAAATTGCCGATTACGTCGCCGATTATACGGTCGAAAGCTCAGAGGCCTACGAGACGGCGCGCCTTTGCCTGATGGATACGCTTGGCTGCGGCTTGCTAGCGCTTCGTTATCCCGAATGCGCAAAGCTTCTCGGGCCGGTCGTGCCCGGCACCGTCGTTCCGGGCGGCTCCCGGGTCCCGGGCACGCAGTTTGTGCTGGACCCGGTAACCGCCGCCTTCAACATCGGCTGCATGATTCGCTGGCTGGACTACAACGACACGTGGCTGGCCGCTGAATGGGGCCACCCGTCCGACAATTTGGGCGGCATACTGGCAGCTGCGGATTACATCTGCAGGATTGATTCGGCGGAAGCACGGCCGTCCTTGACCGTACGGGATGTGCTGACAGCCATGATCAAGGCGCATGAAATTCAGGGTGTGCTCGCGCTGGAAAACAGCTTCAACAGGGTCGGACTGGACCATGTGATCCTTGTGAAGGTGGCTTCAACAGCGGTCGTCACCCATATGCTAGGCGGGACGAAGAAGGAAATCGTCAACGCTGTTTCGCAAGCGTGGATCGACGGACATCCGCTGCGGACCTACCGGCATCTGCCGAACACGGGACCTCGCAAGTCATGGGCCGCCGGGGATGCGACAAGCCGGGCGGTACGGCTCGCATTGATGACCTTGAAGGGGGAGATCGGATATCCTGCGGCCTTGTCAGCCCAAACATGGGGCTTTAGCGACGTGTTGTTCAACGGCAAGCCGGTGAAGCTGGCTAAACGCTTCGAAACATACGTGATGGAACATATTTTGTTCAAGCTATCGTTCCCCGCCGAATTTCACGCCCAAACGGCTGTAGAATGCGCGTTGACGCTTCATCCGGAGGTAAAAGACAAGCTGGACGAGATCGACAGGATCGTGCTCACCACACATGAATCCGCGATCCGCATTATCGACAAAACGGGTCCGCTGCACAACCCAGCCGACCGCGATCACTGCCTGCAATATATGGTGGCGGCTTCGCTCGTATTCGGTTCGCTGACGGCCGATCATTACGAGGACGAAGCTGCCGGCGATCCGCGCATCGATGCGCTGAGGGAGAAGATGGAGGTTGTCGAGGACACGCGGTATACCCGCGATTATATGGATCCGGCCAAACGCTCGATCGCCAACGCGGTTCAGTGCTTTTTCAAGGACGGTACGGCCGGGCGAAGAGCGGAGGTCGAATACCCGCTGGGCCACCGCTTCAGACGGCGAGAGGGAATTCCGCAGCTTGAGCGGAAATTTGCGGCGAATTTGTCGACCCGGTTCCCTTCCAGGCAGGCGAAGGAGATCGAGCATATATGCAGGGACCGCGAGAAGCTGGAGCGAATGCCGGTGAATCGTTTTGTCGATATGTTCGTCATTTGAAGCGGCTGCCGCAAGAAGGAGGGGTCCGCCATGGGCCGCGCGAAGCATAAGGCAAGATTCGTTACCGCTTCCGCTTTATTCGACGGTCATGATGCCTCTATCAACATCATGCGCAGAATGCTGCAGGCGAGCGGCGCCGAAGTCGTCCACCTCGGCCATAACCGCTCCGCTCTCGAGGTCGTGGAGGCGGCGATCCAGGAGGATGTACGGGGGATTGCCGTTTCCTCCTATCAAGGCGGTCATATGGAATATTTCAAGTATATGATCGACCTGCTTCAAGCAAAGGGCGCCGGACATATTCGGATTTACGGCGGAGGCGGAGGCGTCATTTTGCCGGCGGAAATCAAAGAGCTGCACGCTTACGGGGTGTCCCGCATCTTTTCGCCGGAGGACGGAAGAACGCTCGGCTTGCAAGGGATGATCGACGTGATGATCGAGCAGTGCGTAACTCCGCGTTCCAAAGATGTTGTTCCGGATTTGGAGGCGTTGTTCCGGAAGGATCACCGGAGCGTCGCCGAGTGGATCACCGCTGCGGAAAAAACCGCCGCCGGCGAGCCGGTCCCCATGGAGGTGCTGAAAGCGCTGGATGGCTTGAAGCAGCGCTCCGGTAACGCTCCCGTCGTCGGCATCACAGGTACGGGCGGCGCGGGCAAAAGCTCGGTGACCGACGAGCTTGTCCGCCGGCTGCTGAGACACGACCCGGCTGTGACGATCGCGGTTTTGTCGGCGGATCCGACGAAGCAGCGGACGGGCGGCGCGCTGCTCGGCGACCGTATCCGGATGAATGCCGTTTTTTCCGAACGCGTTTATATGCGCAGCATGGCGACGCGGGCATCCGGGAAGGAGCTGCCTGACGCAATCGGCCAATCGATAGCCGTGCTGAAGGCGGCGGGCTTCGACCTCGTTATTGTCGAAACGAGCGGAATCGGGCAAGGCGACAGAAGCATAGCGGAAGTCGCCGACGTTTCCGTTTATGTGATGACCGGCGAGTTTGGAGCTTCCACTCAGCTGGAAAAAATCGAGATGATCGACGAAGCCGATCTGATCGTTATCAATAAATTCGAGCGTAAAGGATCGGCGGACGCGCTTCGCAGCGTCCAGAAGCAGATGCAGCGGAGCCGCGGCTTGTTCGAACAGCCTTACGAGACGATGCCCGTGTTCGGGACGATCGCCAGCCGATTTCATGATGACGGCGTCAATTCGCTTTTTGCCGCGCTTATCGGTGTGCTGAACCGGAAGTGTGCGTTCAACCTTAAACTGCCGGAGCTGTCCCCGGCGTCAGCTGCAGCAGCTGCGGGGCAGCGCCATACGGTCATTCCGGGCGAGCGGACTCGGTATTTGAGCGAAATCGTGCGCGCTTTACGCGATTACCGGGCCTTTGTCGAACGCGAGGCGGCATGCGCCAGAGCGTGCTACCGGATCGAAGGGGCGATCGAAGCGCTGCGGCAGGAAGAGCCGCTGCAGCCGGAGCCGATTCAAGCGCTGGAACGGCTTAAACGCAAGCACGAAGAGCGGCTTCATTCCGAAACGCGCCGTATGCTCGAACAGTGGCCGGAGCTGGTTCGGTCGTATGCGGGTTTGGAGGCTTCGGCTGTTTCCGTGAAAGGAGAAAACGCTGCGTTTGCGACCGTCACCATGTCCGGCTTGCGCGTGCCGAAGGTGAGTTTGCCGGCCTTTCGGGATTGGGGTGATCTCGTCGGTTGGTTTTACCGCGAAAATGTTCCCGGCCGGTTCCCGTACACCGCCGGCGTGTTTCCGTTCAAACGGACCGCGGAGGATCCGAAACGCCAATTTGCCGGCGAGGGAACGCCGGAAAGAACGAACCGCCGCTTTCATTACTTATCGCAAAACGATGAGGCCAAACGGCTGAGCACCGCATTCGATTCCGTAACGCTTTACGGCGAGAATCCCGACGTGCGGCCGGATATTTTCGGAAAAATCGGAGAGAGCGGCGTCAGCGTCTGCACGCTGGACGATATGAACAAGCTGTACGCAGGCTTTGACCTGTGCCATCCGGCGACATCGGTATCCATGACGATTAACGGACCCGCGCCGATTCTTCTCGCCATGTTTATGAATACGGCGATTTCGTACCGGCTCGAGCGCTTCCGGGAGGCGAACGGGCGGGAGCCGGCGGAGGATGAGGCGGATGCCATTCGCAAGGAAACGCTGAAGCAGGTGCGCGGGACCGTTCAAGCGGATATTTTAAAGGAGGACCAGGGGCAAAATACGTGCATTTTTTCCACCGAATTTGCGCTTCGGATGATGGGAGACGTGCAGCAATATTTTATCGAGCATGAGGTGAGCCATTATTATTCGATTTCGATTTCCGGATACCATATCGCGGAGGCGGGCGCCAATCCGATTTCCCAGCTCGCTTTTACGCTGGCTAACGGTTTTACGTATGTGGAATATTTTTTGTCCAGGGGGATGCGGATCGACGATTTTGCGCCGAATTTGTCGTTTTTCTTCAGCAACGGGCTGGACCCCGAATATACCGTTATCGGCAGGGTGGCCAGGCGGATTTGGGCGGTTGTGATGAAGGAGAAATATAAAGCGAACGAGCGCAGCCAGAAGCTGAAATATCATATCCAGACGTCGGGCCGTTCATTGCACGCGCAAGAAATCGATTTTAACGATATTCGCACGACACTGCAGGCGCTTATGGCGATTTTGGACAATTGCAATTCGCTTCACACGAATTCGTATGACGAAGCGATTACGACGCCGACGGAGGAGTCGGTCCGCAGAGCGGTGGCGATTCAGCTGATTATCGGCAAAGAGCTTGGTCTTGTCAAAAACGAAAATATGCTGCAGGGCTCGTTTATCGTCGAGGAGCTGACCGCGCTTGTCGAGGAGGCCGTCCTGCTCGAGCTGGAGCGGATCAGCGATAGGGGAGGCGTGCTCGGCGCAATGGAAACGCAGTATCAGCGAGGTAAAATTCAAGACGAGTCGCTAGTTTACGAAACGAAAAAGCATAACGGCGAGCTGCCGATCATCGGCGTCAACACGTTTTTGCGGGCGGATCGTCACGCGGAAACGGAAACGAGCATTCCGATCGCCCGCGCTTCCTTGCAGGAAAAACAGCAGCAAATCGGCAATTTGCAAGCTTTTCACGAAAGAAACAAGGGGACGGTGCAGGCGGCGTTATCCGAGCTGCAGAGGGTGGCGCTGGAGGGCGGCAATATTTTCGCCGAGCTGATGAATACGGTCAAGGCGGCTAGCCTCGGTCAAATTACGCATGCGCTTTACGAGGTCGGGGGCCGGTATCGGAGAAATATGTAGGGGGGAGCGCCATGCAGCCGCATCGTTTCAAGAGGCATCGGCAGTACGGATTATCGGATGAACAAGCGATCGGCATGTATACGTACATGCTGCTGGCCCGAAAGTTTGACGAGCGGACGCTGACGCTGCAGCGTGCCGGGAAAATCGCCTTCCATGTTTCCGGCATCGGCCAAGAAACGGCGCAGGTGGCGGCGGCTTATGCGCTGCGAAAGCGGCATGACTGGTTTCTGCCCTATTACCGCGATTATGCCTTCGTTCTGGCAATCGGCATGACGTCGAGAGAGCTGATGCTGTCCGTATTCGCGAAAGCGGAGGATCCGAATAGCGGCGGCAGGCAAATGCCGGGACATTTCGGCTGCAAACGATTGAATATCGTTAGCGGCTCGAGTCCGGTGTCGACCCAAGTGGCGCATGCTGCGGGCGTCGCTTTCTCGATGAAAAGAAAAGGCGATGACCGCGTCGCCTTCGTGACGTTCGGGGAAGGCGCGAGCAACCAGGGCGATGTGCATGAAAGCTTCAATTTTGCGGCGATCCATAAGCTGCCGGTTATTTTCATGTGCGAAAACAACCAGTATGCGATTTCCATACCGGCGCACAAGCAGGTTGCAGGCAGTGTAGCCGGGCGCGCGGCGGGTTACGGCTTTCCCGGCGTGCGCGTCGACGGCAACGACGTGTTCGAGGTGTACCGTACGGTGAAGGATGCGGCTGCGCGCGCGCTGCGCGGCGACGGGCCGACCTTGATCGAAACGATGCTGTACCGGTTGTCGCCGCACTCGACGGCGGACGACGACATGCTGTATCGGACAAAGGAAGAGGTGGATTACCACAAGCTAAAGGACGGGGTGCTGCAGTACCGGCGTTACTTGCTCGATTGCGGTATTTTGACGGATGAGGAGGACGAGGCGTTGACCGCAATGGTCATGCGGGAAATCGACGAAGCGACGGCTTACGCCGATCAGGCGGCTTATCCGGCTCAGGAGGATACGCTGCGGCATGTGTATGCGGAGGAAAACCGGTCCGGGTAGAATCGAACCGGATTCGGAAGGTTGTATCCGGTTGGCAGCATGGAGGCGTTTGGGCTAAGGCTGTTATCGCTAATGGTTGAAAAGCTGTTATCCGGTCGCGATGAAATCGACTGGGGACGGCTTTTTTTGTATACAAGTAACGGGGGGGGATCAAAGTATAGAAGAAAGTTGTGATTGCCATGGCAAACTATACAAACACCCTGTCGCTTCTACATGCCGGGAAGCTTGTCAACGAGTTGAGCGCTAAATCGTTTCGGAACATAACGTCTCTTTAGGTGAGGCGAGTTCTAAAGGAAGCCACGCCCGTTATTCTGCTTAAAAAGCTTTTTCCAAAACTAACGGATCATTGGTAGAGGTTGAAGTGAAAGCCCTGCATTATGGTATACTGTTTGCGGTCATACTTTTAGAAAGCGGGTACTCGATATGAATACATACATCGCGCTGCTGCGCGGCATAAATGTAAGCGGGCAAAAGCTGATCAAAATGGCCCATCTAAAAGAAGTTTTCGAAACGATGCCGTTCGGCCGGGTACGCACGTATATTCAAAGCGGCAATGTGCTGTTCGAATCGGACGATCGCAATACGGACGAGTTGTGCGTTCGGATCGAGCGCAAGCTGAAGGAGGTTTATGGCTTCGATGTTTCCGTCGTCATCAGGTCCGTAGGCGACCTGGACGCGATAATCGCCCGGAATCCGTTCCTTGTCGACATGCTTAAGGATGGCGAGAAATTATATGTCTCCTTCTTGTCCAAGGAGCCGGCAGCTGAGGCAATGGAAAAGCTGATGTCATATCGGAGCGAAGCGGACGATTTCCAGATCATCGGACGCGAGGTTTACTTGTTGAGCCGGCAGGGCTACGGCAAATCGCTTATTTCCAACAACTTTGTCGAGAAAAAGCTGGGCGTTATCGCTACGACTCGCAATTGGGAGACAGTCAACAAGCTGGCGGTTATGGGCAAGGAGTAAGCTGAAAGGTTTGGTTCTATAATTAATGAAGTTAACTATTAATGAAATAAATGAAGTTGTTGTGAAGAGATTTTCATGTCGTTCCCTGTCATATAGCGTACGGATAAACCATTCCCCTTATAAATCGGAGAACCCCTCGCGAGTAAATCGAATATAGCCTCCCATTCCGTTTATTGCAGCGGATCCGGAGGCTATATTCGAATGTCATGCTATTATAATAGAAATAGTCTGGATGAGGAGGAAATCGCCCGGCATAACATCTGGTTAATAGGTAGAGAACGCATAGATTACTAAATATTACTTGTGCTCATCCGTTCGTTTCTTTGTTATTCTTGAAGCGAAGGGTGGGATCCGGATGTTATATCATGTCATTCATACGCGAACATTTGAAGTGAAAACGATGAATCCAAACGATATATTGGATATGGAGTATGATGATGAGGATCGGGTAATCATCACAGGGCATGATCAGCAAAATTACTATTTGCTGGCCAGTAAAGACCTAATAACCGAGCCATAGTAAAGTATGGGGCCTGCGCGAATGCGGGCCTTTTTTTGTTGGCAAAAATGAAGTCAAACTTATTTGCAAAAACGTTTCTTCGGTATATACTGTATATATACGATATATACGATATACGATTTGATGGGGTGTTATCATGAATCTATCCGTATCCCTAACGTCCGGGGAACCGATTTATTCGCAAATCAAGGAGCAAATCAAAAATCAGATATTGACGGGACGGCTGCAGGAAGGCGAGCATCTGCCTTCGATCCGCACGCTTGCTCAAACGCTTAAAATAAGCGTGATCACAACGAAGCGAGCCTATGACGATTTGGAGCAGGAAGGTCTCGTCGTATCGGTATCGGGCAAAGGCACCTTCGTATCAGGCACCAATGCGCACTCGCTGCGCGAGATCAAATACCGGGAGCTGGAGGAGCAAATCAAGTCGATTGCGGCGCAAAGCAGAGCGCTCGGTTTGAAACGCGCGGAAGTGAAGCAGCTATTTGACATTTTCTTTGGCGAGGAGAATGAATGATGCCCATTATTGAATTTCGCGGATTTTCCAAACGCAACGGAGATTTCCGGCTGGAGGATGTAAGCTTCCAAGTCGAACAAGGTTATATTACCGGCTTGATAGGCCCGAACGGCTCGGGTAAAACGACCCTCATCCGCTCCATGATGAATTTGGTTCGTCCGGATGCGGGCGAGGTGCTTGTGTTCGGCGATTCCTACGCGTTTAAGGAGCGGGAAATCAAACGCAGGATCGGCTTCGTGTACGATGAGGATTATTTCTATGATCATTTGACGATTAACGAAATGAGGAAAATCATCGCATCCTTTTATCCGTCCTGGAACGATTCGGTGTTCCATTCCTATTTGAAGCAGTTCGGCGTACCGGAAAAGCGGAAGGTCGGCGATTTGTCCAAAGGAACAAAAACGAAGTTCGCGCTCGCCGCTGCGCTGGCCCATGAACCGGAGCTTCTGATTATGGATGAGCCGACGTCGGGGCTGGATCCCGTTTTTCGCAGAGAGGTGCTTTCGATAATAAGCGAGTATATTCGGGACGGCGAACGGTCGGTGTTGTTTTCCACGCATATAAGCGCCGACTTGGAGCGTATCGCCGATTACATCGTTTATGTCCGAAACGGGAAAATAAGGTTTACCGGCAGCAAGGAGCAGCTGCTGGATACTTATATGCTTGTCAAAGGACCGGTCGGCCTGCTTGAGCGTATGAAGCTTCCATTTGCGGGGATGTTGCAAACGGCGCTCGGGTTCGAAGGACTGCTTCCGATCGAGCATTATAGCGAAGAGCTGACGGGTGCCGGTGTTGCTGCGGAAAGGCCTACGTTAGACGATATCCTGGTGTATACGCAGGGAGGGAAATGACGATGGGACAGCTCATTATGAAAGATATCCGGATTCAGAAAAAGTACATTTTGCTCGGCTTTCTTTTTGTCGGTTTTGTCTTTTTTGCGCTCGGCGCTTTCGAAGGGCTGCCTCTTTCGATGCCGGCCGCTATTTTCAGCCATTTCCTCATTGTGGTTGCGAGCAAATCCGATGAAAAGAACAATAACGGTCGATTGCTCGCTTCTATGCCGTTAAGAAGACGCGACATCGTGACGGCGAAATATTTGGGTATGTTCGTTTTTGCGGCGTTTGCGTTCGCATTGACTGCCTTTTGGAGATTGTTGTCCGCCTCGGTATTGCCTGCGAATGAATTGCCATGGTTCGATTTGCCTTCTACATTGCTGACTATCGCCATTTTGCTCGTCTTTTATTCGATATATTTCCCGCTATTTTTTGCTTATGGCTCCCGAATTTCCCAGGTGCTCGATTTAGTCGTCATCTTTGCGGTTGGCGGCGCCGTCGTCATTACATTTCGTATCATCGAATGGACGAACGGAGGAACGGGGATTTTGCTTCGCGACTGGTTATCGCCGGATTCCGGGCTTGATCTGACGACGATCGGTTTATGCGGGGCGGGCTTCGGTCTCGTATTAACGGTGATTTCTTGGTTTGCGGCAGTTGCGTTATATGAACGCAGAAGCTTGTAGAACGGATAAAAATTAATTCGTGCAAACATACGTTCTTTCATGGTATGATACGAATTGGAGAATAATGAGAGAATTCCGGGAGTGAATAGATGACTAAGAATCAGGCAATCGACAAAGCGAAGAGATATTACCGGGAATCCGGCGATTCCTATTATGTCATGAGAGACGAGCAATCGGAATTTTATGTCGTCTTGAACAAAAGCCAATACCATGAACGGCTTATCGGTGATGCGGCCGGCCGCGAGTCCGTCGTGTTCAGCATCGAATAACGGCTCCCGATACGGGGTGGAGGGGAATTCGCCATACGAACGGAAGCTAGTTTCGTTGATCGGCAAGCCATTCGCGGGATTGTCTCTAATTGGATAACCGCAGACTTCTAAGACGCCGGTAATCGTTTATCCATACAAACATGCGACTTCAGTCGTGAGCGCTACATTGCCGGGTAGTACGGAAGTCGTGCCGGTCTCGGCTTTTTTGTCAATTTATTGTTTGCTTCTACAAATATGTCGGATTTCTGTCAACTGCAGGCTGTTTCTATCGATTTTTGCGCTTGCCTGGGAAATGTCCGGGTAATACCAGTGAAAAACATGCAGAAGGATGTGTGAAAATGGCCATCGTACAAGTCACTATCGTTCCGCTCGGCACGGGGACGACTAGCGTAAGCGGCTATGTGGCGGCAACCCAGCAGGTGCTTGAGGAAGCGGCCGAAGCGATATCGTACCAGCTTACCCCGATGAGCACGATTATCGAAGGGGAGTTGGACGATCTGCTTGCCGTAGTCCGGCGAATGCATGAAGTGCCGTTCGATCGGGGAGCGGTTCGCGTCTCGACTTCCATAACAATCGATGATCGCAGAGACGTCAAAGGGACGATGGAGCAGAAGCTGCGCTCTGTCGAACAGAAGCTGCACGGTGAACGCGAGTGATCGCGTTTTTTTAAATAGAAGGAACTGCATAGCGTCATGAAAAATGTCCGGCAAAGTCTATCCTCGTCATGCGGCGTTCGCAACAGACGAAGGCTTGCGGGGCTTTTTTTGTTTCCAACCGTTTATCATGCGGGCAGGTTTCACAGTTTGTTAACAGGCGCTTCACACATTGTTAACAGGTATAGCCCCGAGGAGTCATTTAAAGGGAGGCTGAACGGGATACAATGATAAAGAATTACGATTGACCGAAAGGAGGAGGAAGACGATGAAAAGGATGATAGCCGCATTGTTGATTTGCGGGCTATTGACATTCATGCTGTCTGCTTGCTCGTCCAATTCGGCTCCGCAGGGACAGGACCCTTCCAAGGTGACGATCGAGCTCGTTACGGATCCGGAGCCGGTGCCGACGAAGCAGAAGGTGAAAATTACGGCTCAGGTAACGGGATTGGTAAAAGAGGAAGGAGCCAAGGTGCAATTCGATATACGCAGAGGAAGCAACGGATTGCCCGAGCTGCTAACAGCGGAGCCGGATGGGAAAGGCGGGTACTCGACGGAGAAAACGTTCGACAGGGACGGCAAGTACACGATCTACATTCATTTGTATCAAGGCGAGCTGCATATTACAAAGAAAAAGCAATTTGATGTGTCATGATTAATAAGAAAACATGGTTAAGTTTCTTTTTGATTGCCTGCCTGTTTTGCATAGGGGCCGTAATCGGATTTCCGCAAAATGCCGCAGCATCCGGCACGTCGGATATTCGCCAGCTGCAGGAGCTCATTGAACGGGCAACGCCGGGAGAGACGGTCAAGCTGCCCGGGGGGATTTACGAAGGCAAGCTTTCGATCGATAAGTCCGTTCATATAGTAGCGGAAGAGGACGTACACATTGTGAACAAAGGAAACGAGCCGGCAATTACCGTTTATGCCGATGATGTACGAATCGAAGGGCTGCGCATTACGCAGGATTCCAAGGAGGAATCGGCAGCAGTGCTGATCTCCTCAAAGGACAGCCAAGTAAGCGGCCTGAAAATCGAAACGCGCACCTTCGGCATCTTACTGAGGGATGCGGAACGGAACGACATTCGCGATAACCGGATCGTATGGCTGGACGATCCGTCCCGGCCCGCCGTAAAAATGTCCGAGAAGCGAAACGGCATCGATCTTTACCAGTCTAACGACAACAGGATCGAATTTAACGAGGTTGCCGGCATGAATGACGGCATTTATTTGGAAAGCAGCCACCGGAACCTTGTCGAGAACAATCGGGTCGACCATTCCAGGTACGGCATTCATTGCATGTACACCGAAGGGACCGTCGTTCGTGACAACAGCGGCAAGTTTAACATTACCGGCGCGATGATCATGGGCGTTCAGGGTGCGGAGGTTTCGGGAAATACGTTCGTCAAGCAGAGCGAAAGCGTCAACTCGCAAGGGCTGCTGCTGTTTGACGTGCAAACTTCCCGCATTCACAGCAATAAGGTCGAGGGCAATCGCGTCGGCTTATACATCGAGCAGTCGCAGGAAAACGAATTTTGGAACAATGATGTGAATCAAAACTTTATTGGCATTCAGCTGCTTGAATCGGATGGAAACCGGTTTAGCGGAAACCGTTTCATCGCGAACGTGATCGAAGCGGAGGCGACGGACAGTATCGACAATGAGTTATATGGTAATTTTTGGGATTCCTTTCGCGGCATCGATACGGATAAGGACGGATTAAGCGATATTTCGTATGGAATCAATCCCTTCTTTCAGCGGCTGACTGCGGATACGCCGGCTTATCAATTGTTTTTCCAGTCGCCGGGGATGGTATTTCTGGAAAGCATGCTCGCTTCGGGCAGAGCCGAATGGACGACGGACATTTCCCCATTGATGGGTCCGGGCGATGCGGCTTCGGAGGCGGGCGGCAGCTCGAACGATTGGCGCCTAGCGGCGATCAGTTTGCTTTTGTTAGGTGCGGCAACGACTATCATTCTATTAGCGGGGGTAAGAAAATCATGAAAAAGCTGATGACATTTACGATTATGGCCATCGTTTTTACTGTGCTTTCGGCCTGCGGCGGCGGTAAAACGTACAAGCCGGTCGCCATTAATGAAGAAACCGACAAGTGCGAAATTTGCAATATGCAGGTGAAAGACGACGCGTTCGCAGTGCAGCTGACGACGAAAGACGGCAAAACCTATAAATTCGACGATCTGGGCTGCATGAACGAGTGGAAGCAAAAAAACGGGACCGACAATATCGGCGCGTCCTTCGTTAGGGACTACAATAACAAGGAATGGATTACATACGAGGAAGCATCGTATGTATATGACGCTTCGCTGAAGTCGCCGATGGCATACGGGGTTTATTCGTTCAAGAGCAAAAGCGACGCTCAATCGTTTATCGACGAACAGAAGAAAGGGACGCTGATGACGGCCGCCGATCTGAAAAGCCATTCGTGGAAACAAAACACCGATATGATGAAAAACATGTCCGGCCACGGCCACGACGAAAACGCTCATTCGACTACGGATGCGAACGGTACAAGCGGCGACATGAAGGGCAAGCATTAAAATGGACGTCTTACACGTTGCGCTAAGAGAGGTCAAAATCGGCTTCCGTAACATTTGGGCGTATTCGTTTCTTGCTCTCTTCTCCGTATTCAGTCTGGCGCTGCTGCTCATTAACAGCCAAAATGCGGTACAAGGCTACTCGGGCATGACCTCTTCCATGCTAAACCTGATTTTATACCTATTACCGCTAATGACGCTGCTTATCGGCTCGTTCTCGCTTACCGCGGAGAAGGAGGAGGGGAGCTGGCAGCTCCTCTCGACTTATCCGCTAAGCACGCTGCATTTTGTAATGGGGAAATATATCGGGCTTGCAGCGGTTTTGATGGCGATCATCGCTTTCGGCTTCGGGCTGACGGGGATCGTCGGCACGATATTCGGCAGAGCTTTCGCTTTCGATGTATTTGTACTGTTTCTTACGTTTTCCGTAGGGCTCGTGCTTCTGTTTCTCGCAGTCGCGCTCGGGATCGGCACTTTGGCCAAAAACCGCTGGCAGGCGCTTACGATCGGCGTTGCCGTTTGGTTTTTTGCCGTAATCGGTTGGCCGACCTTGCTGATCGCAGCTTTAGGGATCATGCCTTATCTTTGGATCAAGCCCGCGCTGGTAACGTTGACGTTTTTGAATCCGGCCGAGCTTGTCAGACTGTTCGTCGTCATCAAGCTGGGCGGAGGTTCTGCGCTTGGACCCGAATATTACGATTGGGTGCGCTGGGTAGCCCGGCCGGGAGGAACTTGGCTGTTTATTGCCGCTTGCCTTGCCTGGATCGCGGTTTCCGTAAGCGCGGCATATTTATTATGGGAGAGGGGGCGGTCGCGTGGCTGATGCCGTACTTCAGCTTTCGGGCGTGGAAAAAATCATTCAGAAGCAGACGATCGTCCGCAAAGTCGACATGCAGGTTCGGAGCGGCGAGGTGCTCGCGCTTTGCGGGGGCAACGGAGCCGGCAAAAGCACGATATTGCGCATGATTGTCGGCATCCAGCGGCCGTCTGGCGGGGAAATTCGCATAAATGGCATCCGGTGGCAAGAAAACAGGAAGAAATATACGGAGCAGCTCGGTTATATGCCGGACGATTATTTATTCGGACAAGGGCTGTCTGCGGAAGAAACGCTAACGTTTTGGGCATCGCTGCGCAAAGTGTCGAAGGAACGGGTGATGGAGACGCTCGAGCTTGTCGGATTGAGCGCAGTGAGAAGCAAATCCGTCACCGCCTTTTCCAAAGGGATGCGGCAGCGTTTGCTGTTCGCCCAGGCGCTGCTTGGGAACCCGCCTTTGCTTGTCATGGATGAGCCGACGAACGGGCTTGATCCTTATTGGATGGATTCGTTCGTAAATTTGGTCAATGCGGCAAAAATGGATGGACGCGCCGTTATTTTCTCGACGCATCAGCTGCAGGTTGCGGAAGCGGTAGCGGATCATGTCGTGTTTTTGCAGGAAGGTACGGTGGTACGGGAAGGCGCTCGCGAAACGTTCGGCAAGCACGGTTTGCAAACGGCATTTTCGGAGCTCTATGGAGATAGGCGCGCCGAGCCGGAGGAGATGGTGAGATGACGAGATGAGCGTCAAAAGCAAACGCTGGATGAGCTTTGCTGTTTTGCTTGTCGTCGTCGCAGCCGCTTCGTATTCGATTTACGCGAACGGGCGCGGTTCGGGAGGCGGCGGTATTCGTACGGGGCAGCCGGCGCCTGAGTTTACGGTCGCCGATATGAGCGGAAAGCAGGTCAAGCTGTCCGACTATCGCGGCAAAGGCGTGCTGCTCAATTTTTGGGGATCGTGGTGCGAGCCTTGCGTTAACGAAATGCCGCGGCTGAACGAAGCTTATCGCGCTTCCATTCCCGATGTGGACGTCATCGGCGTGAACGTCGGTCAATCGCGGGGAACCGTAAAGGAATTCGCAGCCGCGAACGGGCTGGATTTCCCTCTTTTTACGGATGCGGGAGGAGAAGCGGCGAAAGCTTATCAAGTGAGCGGCTTGCCTGCGACCTTTCTCATCGATGCGGACGGGAACTTGGCTAAGGTTGTAACGGGTGAATTGATAAGCGCGGAGCAAGTAAAGGAGCTTTTAAGAAGCGTCGCGCCTACAGATGGTTAATGGCCTTAAGTAATGAACTGCTAATGGATAGTTAATAACGTTAATGAAGTCTGCATCGCGGAGAGGCCGCGTGCAGGCTTTTTTTTATATTCAGCTAGAATGCTTAGGCGCTTTACAGTTAAAGGTGACGGTATATTTCGGCCGAAATGCCGTACGGTGACCGCTGGTTTTTCTTGCCGCTTTCGGCATAAATAGCTCTAACGAGTCGTGCTTTTCCTAACGGATGGCGCATAGGCTGATTTATGCTTTCTTGAAGCATATGCGCCATTTGTTTCACTTGCGATTCCTGGTAAAAAAGGGGGCGATTCCGATGTCCGGTCATCAGCTTTGGATCGTTTCGTTGACGGGCGTGCTCAGCGCGCCGCATTGCATCGTGATGTGCGGGGGGATTGTTTCCGGTTTGGCTATACAGGGGAAAGGCAGAGGGGTTAGCATTCTTCTGTCTTACAATGCGGGAAGGGTATTAACTTATACGATGATTGGCGGCGTCATGGGCGCGATCGGCTCTTTCTTGAACGTTGCCGGCACTTGGAGCGGCATGCAAAGCGCTGCCAGTATGCTGGGCGGCGTCCTGATTTTATTATGGACGTTCCGAAAGATTGGAATTCCGTTCCGCTTGCCGGTTCCATCGCGGATCTCCATCAGGGATAAGCTAGGCGGGAAAGGCGATTTGACGGTCGCGTGGGTTAGCGGGTTGTTGTTCGGCTTTATCCCGTGCGGACTTACCTATGCGATGCAAATGAACGCGGCGGCAAGCGGCAGCATCTTTTCCGGAGCGGCTATTATGGCTGTTTTCGGAATATCGACAATACCTTCTTTGCTTGCCGTGGGTTTGTTCGCCCATGTTATCGGCAGGCCGCACCGGTTATTTATGCTGAAAGCGGGGCATTTGCTTATGGTGACAATGGGGATTTTGTCCGTTTTGCGCGGGATGGCGGCTAACGGTTGGATTTCTTCCCTGCATCCATGGCTTTGGTAAGATTGCAGGGCGTTGTCATGCATCCCCCGCGGCAAGCTTGGCTGCCTGCGGAGTCAAGCAAAGATGGCTGTCTGCTTGGCGCCTTGACAGCCTATCGTACCGCTTCGAATCGATGCTTGACGGTATAGGTCTGCCCGTCGATCGTTATAGCGGCATCGGCGTTCCAGGTACCGGGCATAACGGCAATTGCTTCGCCGATGAAAACGCCGCTATCGTCAGGCTCGAGCGCTGCCCCGATCGTACCGCAAAACATATTCGGCATGAATAGTTTTGCTTCGACGGCGGCATTTTCGACGGGTCGCCCATCCTGATCCGATATAGTAACGCTTAAGGCTGCCGGCTTCATCACCTTGGCCTGATGGGGGAGCAGCTCGATGCTGACCAGATAGCTGCCGGCGGCCGCAGTCGTTTTGTCGGGAAAATCCGCCGAAGCTTTCCAGGTGTAGCCGGCTGTGACAGCGGCGGCCAATACTGCGCCCAGTATGAGGAGGGCTTTCGTTCTCATGGCGTTCCTCCCGTTTCGCATTTGATTGTTTAATGTGTATCACGGGATTCGCGGGAATATGACAAAGAACGCTCGCAGGCGCAGCTTTACCGATAGATGTGAAAGCTTGGGCGCTTTGCTATTCGCTTATTCGTCTGACCGTATTGCCTTCGTAGAAAGTTCCCTGCAGACGAATGTGCTCGTAAGGCTCGGCTGGATTCGCTATACGCCAAAGCAGCCGCTCGGCAGCGCGCCGTCCCGCTTCTTTCATAAGCAAGAGCGGTCGTGATTGATGAGGAAACCGTTCGTTCGCCAAGTCTTCGACGTTGATGATGGAAATGTCCTTCGGAATGGAAAGACCGATCGACTGCAACGTATAGATGATGCTGGGCAAATCCTGCCGGACGCCGCATAAAATGGCGGTAAAGTCTCCATCTGCGAGCTTTTTTTTGAGTTCCTCTAGCCATTGCTCATAAGGTACGGAGCTGTCCGTCAAATGCTGATGAGGTTCTGCTGCCACGCCGATTTGCCGCATCGCATCCCGGAAAGCCGTCCAACGAAGCCGAAAGCCGCGCTGTTTATAAATATCGCCGATATATAAAATCTTCCTGTGGCCCATGGAGAAGAAGTGGTTTACCGATTGGTGCACGGCGGTAGAGACGTCCCAAATGACGCTGTCTACATTAGCCAGAGGCGGCGGGAAGTTGATCAGCACCTTGGGAAGCGGAAGCTGCAGCAGTGTGCGCTCCAACTGCTCGGAATAGATAGGCGGAATGAAAAGACCGTCGTAATATTGCAAATCGAGGCTGTCGATCCAGCGATCGATTTCGGATTGATCCCGGCTCAGGTATGGCAAAAATGAACCGGTAAGCGAATGGCCCCATTCCTGAATACGTTCTTGTATGCCAAGAAATTGGATTTGGTAGAAGGGGGCGTCATGCGACAAGATCATAGTAAACCGCCGGCGTTTCGTCGAAAGCAGCGGAAGCTTCTCGTAGCCGACACTCAATTCCTGGTCCTTTGTTTTGTAGCCGAGCCTGAGGGCGGTTTCGAAAATTTGCTTTCTTGTTCCTTCCGACATGCCGGGCATACCGCGAAGAGCCTTGGATACCGTATGAATTGTCAATTGGAGCTCGTCGGCAATTTTTTGCAGGGTGATGTCTTTTTTCTTTCTCATCGTGTCCCTATCCCTCGCAAACTAGAATGTGTTGCTTAAATTAAAGGTAAATTGAAACTAAAATTAACTTATATTTTACGTTAAACTGAAGGCAAATACAATTTGGAGGGGATAACGATTTTGAACAAATCTTATGGGTTTCAAAGACAAGTCGATTTACACGCTAAGGCGGATGTAGTCGTTTTAGGTGGGGGGCCGGCCGGTACGGCGGCAGCCATCAGCGCATCCCGCTGCGGTAAAAAAGTTATTTTGCTGGAGCAATCGGGTCAGCTGGGCGGCATGGGAACGCTTGGAAACGTGAGCATTTTTATGCCGATCGGAAATGTGACGGGAATCTACCGCGAGATGATCGCAGAAGTGCTGGCCGAATACTTGCCGGATAATCATGATACATCTATCGCGCCGCAATATTCCCCCTTTGCTCTACGATACTATTTGAATGAAAAAATGAAAAAAGAAAACGTGGACGTCTATTATCATGCGGAATTTATAGGCGTAATAAGCGGACAAAGGCAGATTCAGGCTGTCATCGTATCGACGAGAGATGGTTTAAAAGCGTTCGAAGCGAAGCAATTCATCGACTGCACGGGGGATGCGAGGGCGGCGATCGACGCCGGTGTTCCGTATTGCTCCGGAAGAGAATCGGACGGCTTGACTCAACCGATGACGCTGATGTTTATGATGCAAAATACCGGCAAGCCTGTGAAGAGCATGCTTCCGGAAGGCTGCTACGAATACAAGGATAAATCCGAGCTGCCGCAGGGACGTCATCTGTTCTGGGAGAGGAATAACGACGGTATGCTTCTTGTCAATATGACGAGGGTAAAAGGCAACGGCGCCAAAATCGAAGACATTAATTTCGCGGAGACGGAATCGCTCAAGCAGGTATTCTCCATCGCTTATTACTTGCAGAATAACGGTTTCGAGACGTATGCGTTATCGCATATCCCAGGGCAAGTCGGCGTGCGGGAAACGAATCAAATTCAAGGGCTGTACACCTTGACGGAGCAGGATGTCGTGGGCGGACGGCGCTTTGAGGATGTCGTCGCGCAAACGAATTACGAGATCGATATTCATAGCCCCGACGGCAAAGGAACGACAGACGAGCGTCATGTGAGCGGCTACGATATTCCATACCGCTGTATGGTGTCCGACGCCATCAACAACTTGCTCGTTGCCGGAAGGTCCATTTCCGCAACGCATGTAGCCATGTCATCGATGCGCGTACAGCCGACGTGTTATGCACTTGGACAAGCAGCCGGCATCGCGGCGTCGATCGCCATAAACAACTCGTGCTCCGTAAAAAACGTTTCCATGGAAACGCTGCATGAACGGTTGAGCGAGCAAGGCGTGGTTTTCAAAAAATAAAGCGGTTTAGAAGTCTTCCAACTGGTTGTACAAACTGAATTGATGACGCGGTTTAAGCAGGCGGCTTGGTTTAAACCGCGAAGACAATTCGGTGCGGTCTCCGTACGGAAAAGGCTCCTGCTGTTGATCGTCAACCAGCTATCCGTTTTACTATTCGTATTATATACGGCGTTAGTAGCGGCACAAGTGGATGTAAGCGCTTTATCGATTGATGGCGTTTCAGACGGAAAGAAAGTAAGTATACTTTTACACAAAAAGAAATCGATTGCTAAGTGAGTATTTCATTAGGGAGGAAGACCATGAAACATAATCGGCTATTTTTCCGAAAAATCGCAATGCTGATGACCTTATGCCTGATTATTTCCTTGTTTGCTTCAACATGGGGGAGCGGGCTTGCAGCTTATGGCGCTGATGCGGAGGTGCAGCACCCGCTTTCGTCTTCAGAATTGGAATCTGCGAAGCAACCGAAACCGTCCAAGGAGCCGAAACCGACGAAAGAACCAAAACCGACGAAGTCGCCGAAACCGACGAAAGAACCAAAACCATCCAAGTCTCCGAAACCGACAAAAGAACCAAAACCATCCAAGTCTCCGAAACCGACGAAAGAACCAAAACCGACGAAGTCGCCGAAGCCGTCATCGACGCCTACTTCAGTGCCAACCTCAACCCCGACGTTGCCCCCAACCCCAACACCGACAGAAACGAACACGCCGCAGCCGACGGAAACTCCAGGGCCTTCCCAATCGCCTGCGATTGAAACCGGCAGTGTAACCGGAACCGTTTATGGCACGGACAATACTCCTATTGCTTCAGCTAAAGTTCAAATTACCGGAACCGGATATCGGGCCGTAACGGATGAGAACGGCATGTATACGTTACAAAGCGTGCCGGTCGGCAGCTATACGCTATCGGCAATGAAGCCGGGCTTTATCAATGGCCTTTCAGACGAATTTACCGTTACGGATGGCGGAACGGCGACTGTATCGGTAACGCTCGTCCAGGAGCAGCTGCTTATTAACGGCGGTTTTGAAGACGTGAGCGGCGGAATCGCACCCGGTTGGTCGCCGATAAAAAATGGATGGGGAAGCTATATTGATGTTGCTTCGGAGGCGGCCCGGACGGGGAGCTACGGAGTGGCAATCCAAACGAGCGAGTCGAACAATCCATGGATCATGCAGGCAATTCCAGTGGAGGAAGGCGCCGTTTACGAGCTGACTTCCTGGTTTAAAGCGATTGGCGTAACCGGCAATCCGGGATACAAGATCGAATTTTTTTCGAATAAAGAGAACACCGTAGAGAATTGGGTAACCGGATACGACAGTAAAGCCCCTTCCTCCCAAAACGACGGCGAATGGCATGAGCTGAAGCATGAGACTAAGGCGCCGCCCAGGTCGAAGTATATGTACGTATACTTACGCTTATATGGGAAGGGGAAAGTATATTTCGACGACGCATCCGCAATAAAAACGCAAAATCCGCCGCAGCTTGTCAACATGGAAACGAATCAAATTTATTATTATCCGGATGTTACGACAGCAGCCGTTCGCGCCAAGCTGCGTCCGGAGGACGGCATTTACGCAGATAAATCCGTCGATATTCGTATTACTGCGGAAGGGAGCGAAGGCACCGTCTTCGAGCAAACGGGCATACCCGCCGCTGCAGAAGTTGAGATTTCTTTCGATCCGGCTGTCATGAGTTTGAAGCAGCCGTACGTGCTTACCATACAATTGAAAGATGCCGAGGGGCAGACGGTCGATCAGCTTGAGAAGACGATTTATCGCTGGCCGCGTCCGACTGCAATTCCGGAGAATGGCCCCGTGTATGTGGACGGCCAACCGTTCTTCCCGGTTATAGCCTATCACGCGGAGTTTGCCGATTATCCGAATATGCAGCAAATCGGCGTTAATACTGTTCAAGGAAAATTCACCAATAGTGCGGATAATCTGCAGCTGCAGCTCGATACGGCGCAGCAACACGGGCTGAAAATGCTTGTGCCGTTGTATTACGGCATGAAGGTGAAGGAAAATTTCGAGCAAATGCGCCAATTCGTTGACCGGTTTAAAAGCCACCCCGCAGTGCTTGCGTGGATGATTATGGATGAACCGGCCTTAAACAAAATTCCGCAAGAAGAACTGCTTGACGCATACAAGCTGATTCATTCGATCGACCCCGATCATCCGACATACATGGTCGAATACGATCCCGGCGCTTTCCGGTCGGTCGGTCAAGCGACGGACGTCATGGTGACCGATGTTTATCCGTACCGGAGCGACGCGATGCAGCCAATTTCCGCCGTAGGCAACAGCGTAAGGCAAGCGATCGCGGAAGTAGACGGAGTGAAGCCGGTTTGGACCGTATTACAAACGTTCAGGCTTCCGAATACCGTATATAATTATCTTCCGACAATCGATCAAGTCCGCAATATGGCCTATCAATCATTGTTGGCGGGGAGCAAAGGTTTGGCTTATTACTCCATAAACGATCCGAATTGGAAGCTGCAGGATTCCGAGCTGTGGCCTGGACTTGTCCGGTTCAAGGAAGAATTGAAGCTGATTGGCGAACTTGCGTCGAGTGGAACAAAGCTTCAGGAGAACATCGGGAACGAAGTGCAGTGGGGCATATGGGAACGGGGGCAAGAGCGTTTTGCGGTCGCAATCAATTTGACCAAGCAGAACAAAACGGCCGTTCTTCCGATTGGTTTGCATGGATATGTGATGCAGCAGTTGTATGTGGAAAGCCCTGAACAATGGGAAAGCTGGGAGGAAAACCAAACCGTCGCGTTATCGTCCGAACAGACGCTTGTTTATCGAATCATACCGTTTACGGCAAAAGTTGACGCGGCAATGGAGGAACTGCAGGTTGCGACAGACTCGATTCCCAACCATACCGGATGGAAAGCGATGTTGGAGACGCTAATCATGAAGATGCAGGAAATGAAGCAAGGATTAAACGGCGAGGAGAACTATGTAAGCGAATCTCTGGGGAAAGCCATTCTTATTATGCGGGAATTGGGTCAAGCGAAGGAATGGGTCGAACAGCAGGAGGATAGCGAACTGGGAGGCCGAAAGACGCAGCTGCTCGATTCCCTGAACAAGTCCGGCTCGAATATACAACCGATCGTTCAAACGATCCTGCAATCGGATATGCAGTTTGTACCCGGACAGGCGGTTCCAGGCGATGATTTGGAGGTTTCCGTTCAAGTCCGCAATGTTTCTGACAAAGTTATTCAGGGAGCGGCGCTTCAAATTGCGCTGCCGGACTCAGCCGCCGTTCCTCCCTTTGTTACGAATATCGGCAATGTGGGCATCGGAGAGAGCCGTTCTTCCGATCATTCATTCGAGATTCCGCTTGAGCTTGAACCCGGCGTTTATCCGGTGACTGCAAGCGTTCAATTCCAGTACGATGGGAAGCTTGTAACGGTAACCGATAAGAGACTGCTGCAGGTCAATCCGCTGCTCGAAGCGGCGTTAAGTCAGGAAAGCATGAAAGTAAGTCAATATGGCACATATCCTGTCTTGTTCGAGCTGAAAAACAACTCCTCGCGGGCAATCGCAGCAGAGTTGTCGCATACTTCACCTGAAGGCATAGCGGTTACGCTCGACCCTTCCGTCACTCTGACGCCGAACGAGACGAAAAACGTTCAAGCCATGATCACAATCCCGCATTCGGTTACCGAAGGCGTCTATCATGTGAATGTTGATGCAAGTGTTGGCGGTAAGGTTCGGGCATCCATGCAGCTCGGCATTCGTATCGATACGAATCTGGCGTATAACGGAGGCTTCGAGAAGCAGGCCTCCGGTACCGAGAAACCGGACGGCTGGTATACGGTGTCCGCTGTCTGGGATCGTTCGGTAGCGCATAATGGTTTAGCTTCCGTCCGGTTGGACCCGAATCCCGCGAACGCTTGGAACGTGATTAGTACCGATAATAAATGGAGTATACCGGTAACCGCAGGCAAGGAGTACGTATTGTCGGGATGGATTAAAAACAGTTCATCGGCAGGCGCGGTCGAATTAGGCATAAGGCAAGTAGACGCTGCCGGGAGTACAGTCGGATCTTACACATGGACGAAAACGATCAATAACAGCGATTGGACGCGATACGAAGTGATATTCGTCGCATCGCCGCAAACGAAGACCGTTCAGGCGTACTTTAAAGCGAATCAAACGGTAAACGGACCGGCGTGGGCGGATGATTTGCAATTTCGAGAGAGATGGTTAAGCGCATCGATAGAACCGGCCGATATGAGGGTCAAGCCGGGAGCCGGTTCTCCGTTCGCGATCCAGTTGACTAATAATACGGACCAAGAATTGACCATAAAGCTTTCTCAAACGGACTTGGAAGGATTAACGATCGATATGCCGAGCGAAATTGTCCTGGGCGCATTGGAAAACCGTTCGGTACAAGGAACGATAACGCCGGCTTCTTCCCTAGCAGAAGGCCAATATAAGGCGGTGGTTCAGCTTACAGTTGGGGGGGCCTTATATGCGACCCTGCCGCTTACCGTCAATGTTCAGGCCAACATGCTTGCAAATCCGGGTTTTGAGAATTTGACCGGCGGAAAACCCGTAAATTGGAGCTTATATTTTGTCTCGGGGACCAGTGTTACGGCAAGCGGCGAAAGCGCCCGAACCGGCAGCTACGGCATGAGGCTAAGGACTCAACAATCGAGCAACGGGGTGCTTGTCAATCAAAAGATACTGGTCGAGGCGGGCAAATCGTATGAAGTTTCGGCCTGGGTTCGTTCAAACGCTTTGAAGGGCCAAGGCTTTAGAATTTATTCGGAATATTACCGGGATGAACAAACGCAAAACTCGAGTACACACGTGAGTACGGAGTTGGGTAATTTTAATAAATCCAACCCGGGCGAATGGGAGAAAATAACGTTCCATATAACGGCCCCGCCGGAAGTAAAAGCCGCTCTCGTTTATTTCAGATTGTATGGGTTTGGCGATGCGGCTCATGCCGATCAGGTCGATTTGGATGATGTTGCAGTCATTGAACTGGATAGTTTAGAGTAATGTAATCAATTTGAAACGAAAAAATGCGATACGCCACGGCCGCTTTGTTTCCCTGTCGGGAAGCGAAGCGGCTTTTCTATATGACTAAGACTAGACCGACGAAGGTTATTAATCATGCAAAAAATGCTATAGTAAAGTGTGGAACGTACGATTGAAAGACATGATAGATTCCAAGCGACTGCGAGAAAAGACGAGAAGAGGAAGCTGCCGCATATGAACCAATTCGATGCCAAAGGAACATTCGACATTGTAGAAAAAGAAATCGAATCGCGATTACAGCCCAAAGGATATTTGAGAACGAAACATCAGCATCACCCGGGAACGTTCGGCAATATATACTCCGTGTACGAGGGCGGCAGAGGGTTGATTCGCTTTATTTGGGACGGCAAGGACAGGCGGTACGTCATTCGTGTTTATCGGAAGAGAAGCTGGTTTATGAGCACGTTTCTTATTTCCGTATTGGGGAGGAACGATCCTGATCAATTGCTTAAAGAATTCGTACTGACCGGCGATGACGCGACGAATGACGACATGCTCAAACAAACGTATGGCGAGCTCTTGGCATTATCCTGAGCCAACGGCTTGCGGGTTAAGGAATTAGCAAGACTGTTCCCTGTCAAAACAATAAATTACTGGGCGTTTGTAACAACTTCGTAACCACCTTCATATGTTGTCGTGTGATCAATTAGGCGAATGCCACTAAGGCTTCTACACGATATGGAGGGTGTTAAGATGAATGATTTTAAAAATGATTTGCAAAATTTGAACGTTTCCGATTTCAATGTGACCGAAGCGTCGCAATGGCAAGTTCAGAACCAGCAGGATCCGCGTCTGTTCGGTATCGGCGGCATTGGCGGTGTCGGTGGCTGTTTTAACTGTACCAGCTGCTTCTTCTGCGTGAATTGCTTCAATTGCGTAAATTGCTTTAACTGCCATCGCTGTCATAACTGTCATAATTGCCATAACTGCCACAATTGTCATAACTGCCAAAACTGCCATAATTGCCATAACTGCAGACCGGAACAATAAAAGCCGAAAGCCTGCCGCTACCAATAGCGGCGGGCTTTTATATAGATGGGCTGAGTATGCCTTACTTGTCTCACCGGAAAGTTCAATAATCCGGATAACACGCCAGTCCTTTAATGGATGGAGAAGCCGTTTATCCTTGTCTGAAGAAAAGCGAGTCAGCGGCTATAAGCTTTCGGTAAACGCCAATGTCGGGTCGACGATTGGCGTTTATTCTTGTGCCGTTCGTTTCTGAAAAAACTGACATGACGGACAAATAATCGTGCATAAAATTTACTTGTTACATCGATTTGTATACGGAAGGAGGGTGCGAATGTCAAACTACAAGACTTCCATGCGACTGAAAGTGAACAGGGATACTTTTTATATGCCTGATCCCGTCAGCGGCGTGTTTTTTCGAAACAATCTAAGCTCGTTCCGCATGGAGGGCGAAGGGATAGATCAATGGATAGAAAAGCTGCTGCCTGCATTTAATGGCGAGCAATCGCTTGCGGAATTGACGGACGGTTTGCCGGAGCCATACCGGAAGCGGGTTGTCGAAATAGCGGATGCGTTATTGAAGAACGGCTTTGTTCGCGATGTAAGTCAAGATGCGCCATATCGGCTTTCTGAAGGACTGTTGACAAAATATGCTTCGCAAATCGAGTTTCTTGATCATTTCGGCGGATCGGGCGCATTCCGGTTTCAAACTTACCGTCAAGCAAAGGTGCTGGCGATCGGATCAGGACCGTTTATGGCTTCTTTGGTATCTGCGCTGCTAGAATCGGGATTGCCGAGGTTCCAAGTGTCGATTCTCGATTCGGCTTCGACCGACAGGAAACGTCTGGCTGATTTGGTTTCGCATGCACGCAAAACGGATGGCGAAGTGACGGTGGAGGAAGTGCCCGTTCCGACGGATACGGAATCGGCGGGCGGTTGGCGGGAAACGGTTAAAGCCTTCGACGCCGTTTTGTATGTGTCACCGAAGGAAAACGTCGAAGAACTGCGAACCATCCATACGGCATGTAAGGAGGAAAATAAATTATTTCTTCCTGCCCTATGCTTGAAGCAAGTCGGGTGGGCGGGTCCTATCGTCCATCCGGAATCGGAAGGCGACTGGGAGTCGGCGTGGAGACGGGTCCACCGGTCTGCGCTCGGCATCCATACGCAGGTTCAAGACTACTCGTCCACGGCTGGAGCGCTGCTGGCAAACATGATCGTATTTGAAGGGATGAAGAAAATATCGGGCATATCCGGTGAGGCGGAGGGCAGCCGCGTATATTTGTTGAACTTAGAAACGCTGGAAGGAAGCTGGCACTCGTTCATCCCGCATCCCTTGGCGGAAGGACGTGCCGAGGCCAAATGGATTCGCGTGTTAGACCGGGAAGTCTCAGGGGACGCAAGCAGAAGCAAAGACGAATTATTTTCCTTTTTCGGCGGAATGACATCGGAATATGCAGGTATTTTTCATATATGGGACGAAGGTGATCTTCAGCAGCTTCCGCTCTCCCAGTGCCGTGTTCAAGCAGCCGACCCTCTATCCGAAGGGCCTGCCGGACTGCTGGCGGAAATCGTTTGTGCGGAAATGTCCCATCTGGATGCGCGGCATGCAGCCGGATTATCCGGGATTGAAGCATACGCTGCGCGGATGAGCGAAAGTTTCCTGTCTGAGCTATACTCGGATCCATGGGATAGGATCATGCCGCAGGAATTCGTCGGTGTGGGGGCGGGATTGACGATTGCGGAAGGCGTAGGAAGAGGGCTGCACAAATGGCTGAACGACGAGCTGGAAAAGCAAAGCGGTCAGCGGCTTCCCCTCGTGTTAACGGCGTACTCGCCTGTTATTGAAGACGAGCGCTGTCAATATTACTTGCGAGCGTTGGAAACGTTGAACGGCCCGGTAATGATCGGTCATGGCGAAAAGGCGGCGGGTTTTCCATCCGTATGGGTCAACTCGAACGGGTATTGGTTCGGGGGGGCGGGGCTGAATGTGACGTTTGCTTTAAGAAATGCCCTGAAACAGGCGTTGATGAAGGAACAAAACCAAAACCGCGCTGCGCATTCAAGGCTTGAGCTTAGATCGGTGCTTCGCAAGGAAGAAGGGGATCTTGGCGTCATCATTCCGAACTGCGAAATGGCCGTGCAAGCGGACGATCTAACCGCCGCATTAAAACTGATCAAACAAAATCGCAAACAGCTGCTCGTTTTCGACATGACGCCTGAGCCGTTGTTTAGAAAGGCGCTTGCCGGCGTGTTCGGCGTCCTGCTGCGCGAGGAGGGATCCCGTTGAGCGCCGTCATTGCCGTCATGGGAGAAGGGTTGCTGGCGGATTTCGTTAGCGACCGGTTGTCAGCGGACTATGAACTCGTAAGGCGGAAAGATTTCGAGCAAGGGGTTCCGGAGGCTGCGGACTTCGTTCTCGTGCTGCAAGATGCTTGGCATCCAAGCGTTCATCTGCAGGCAGAAGAGCTGTTTCAGTCGAATGGAACGCCTTGGCTCCGCGGTTTTGTAGCTTTTGGGGAGGCGATAATCGGACCTTGGGTTCAACCGGGCATGCCGGGATGCTCCCAATGTGCGGACAGAAGACTTCTGATGGCGGGACGCGAAAGGAAGGATATGTGGAGGCTTAAGCAGCGGTTGTCCGAGCGCGGAGGAGCGGAGCGCGATGCGTGGGCGTCTCGCACAGGACTTTGGCAAGCCGCTCATTTGGTATTGGCCGAAACGAGGAATATTTTGAGCGGCGAAATTCCGCAAACCGCCGATAAGCTTCAAATACTTAATTTAAGTTCGATGAACAGCGAGCTGCATGTTTTTGTGCCCGATTCGTTATGCCGGTTTTGCAGCCGGATGTCCGACGATACGATGCAGGCGGCAAACATCCCGCTTCGACCTAGTCCGAAAATAAGCGCCGACAGCTATCGCTGCCGCTCGGCGGATGAGTTGAAACAAGTTTTGGCGCGGGATTATTTGGACGTTCGAACAGGCATTTTCAACGGCAAAATGAGCGATATGTCTTCATCGTTTGCAGATGCCAGCGTAAATTTGCCGCTATTTTCCGAAGATGTCGGCACAGCGGGGAGAACGCATTCGTTCGCAGCGAGCGAACTGACGGCCATGCTCGAAGGCTTGGAGCGGTACTCCAGCCTGGAGCCGCGAAGCAAACGAACGGCCGTTTACGGCAGCTATCGGGAAGTGGAGGCATACGCGCTTGATCCTGTAAAAGTAGGGGTTCATTCGAAGGAGCAGTATGCCATGCCGGGTTATCGTTATCAGCCGTTCGATGCAAGCGAGCCGATCCATTGGGTTTGGGGGTATTCGTTCCTGCAGGAAAGGCCTCTTTTGGTTCCGGAGCAGCTTGCCTATTACGGTACGGGAGCCAAGCGGCGGTTTGCGTTCGAATCTTCAAACGGCTGCGCGCTGGGCGGAAGCCTGGAGGAGGCGGTGTTGTACGGTATATTGGAAACGGCCGAGCGGGATGCGTTCCTAATGACCTGGTATGCCCGTTTGCCGCTGCCGCGACTTGATCCTCCTACAGCCGGCGATCCGGAATTGACGCTGATGCTTGACCGCTTGCGGGCAGCGGCCGGCTATGACGTGCATTTTTATAATTCGACGATGGAATACGGAATACCGAGCATTTGGGCGGTGGCCGTAAATCGGAAGCCGAAAGGCGCAAAGCTCATTTGTGCTGCCGGCGCTCATCCCGATCCGGTGCGGGCGGCGAAAGGCGCCGTTCATGAATTGTCAGGAATGGTGTCGAACCTTGATCACAGCTATGAAGCGAACAAACAAAAGGCGGAAGCCATGTTTCACGACTCTGCCAATGTCCGGCAGATGGAGGATCACGCCTTGCTGTACGGACTGCCGTCCGCTCAAGAGCGATTGCGTTTTATTCTTGACGAATCCCGTCCGATGCGATCGTTCGCAGAATCCTTCGAACAAAAAGAACGGCACGCGGATTTGACTGACGATCTGAAAGATATGCTTCTCCGGTTCAAACGGCATAATCTGGATGTGATAGCGGTAGACCTGACGGCTCCTGAACTCGCCCGAAACGGGCTTCATTGCGTTAAAGTATTGATACCCGGCATGCTGCCGATGACATTCGGCCACCACTATACCCGGTTGTTTGGCTTGGAGAGGGTGCGTACCGTGCCGGTGGCGCTCGGGTATGCCGAACGGCCGCTTACCTACGAGGAGCTGAATCCTTTTCCCCATCCGTTTCCGTAAGGCGACAAGACGTTCGGAAGGGGCGCCGGACTCGGAGGGGAGGGGAATGCTTTGAGCTTGGAAAAGTTTCTGTATAATTTGCATTTTGACGTGGCGAAGACGAAACCGCCGGACTTGGCCGTGGATTGGGAAGACAGCCCGCTTCCGTATAAGCTTTACCGGGGCTTGCCCGAGATGCCGTTAAGTCCGGACGTTCCGCTGAGTCTTGACGGCACTGCGCACGAATCGGGAAAAACCGGTCTTCGTGAAATCGGCCACTTTTTATGGTATGCATTTGGACTCAGCCAGTTGTCCCAGTCCGTTGTGGGCTATTCGGACGGGGACGCAGGCCTCATGCAAATGTACCGGCGGTTTGCCCCGTCGGGCGGCGCGCTGTATCCGAACGAAATTTACATGTATCTTAAGGCGGCGGAGCTGCCGGAAGGCATCTACCATTACAATGCGGCACACCACCGATTGGTTTTGCTTCGGGAGGGTGCTTTCGACGCTTACTTGACGAGCGCGTTAGGCGGCCGGTGCAAGGTTTCGGATTGCTTCGGCCTCGTATTTGTTTCGACGATGTTCTGGAAAAACTTTTTTAAATACAATCATTTCGCATACCGGCTACAGGGCTTGGATGCCGGCGCGCTGCTCGGACAGATGCTGGAGACGGCCAAACGGTTCGGCTTCGAGACCGGGGTGATGTACCGGTTTCTTGACCGGCCCATCAATCATCTTATCGGATTATCCGAAAGGGAAGAGTGCGTTTACGCTGTTGTTCCCCTTTCCACAAAGCCTTGGGCCGACTTGATAAACGATGACGGAAGCCATGTGGAGCCTGCTCGCGTCTCCGAGCTGTGCAGCGAGCTGCCTGCTCTTTACCGCCGGCAGTATGTCCGGTCGGTAAAGGTCGGCGTTTCTCCGCTGCTGACCCGTATGAACGAGGCTGCGATACTGGATTCGATGGGAACGCCGCCCGCAAGTATAGACGGCCAAACGCGCTTCATTCGCCAATACGGGGAGACACCGCTGCCATCCGCGGAGCGGCTGCATTATGATTTGGCATCGGTGAGCCGACGGCGTTATTCGCCGAACGGTGATTTTGTTCTTAGTAAAGTAAGTCGAGAGCAATTGGCATTACTGCTGCGAGAGACGATAACTTCTTACTCCTATGCGAATGATTTGGATAAGCGGGACCGGGACCATCCCCATCTCAATCGCGTATCCCTTTTCTGCTGCACGCATAACGTCGATGGTCTTCCTGACGGCGCTTACGGCTATGACGGCGTTGCCCATTCGCTGCTGCTAATGCGCCAAGGCGATCACCGCCTGAAGCTGCAGCTCGGGATGACGGCGGATAACGTCAACCTGCTGCAGGTTCCCTTATGCTTCCATGTGGCGGGTGACAGAGGGCATCTGCGTCGATCGCTGGGTTTCAGAGGGTATCGTATCCAACAAATGGAAGCCGGCATGCTCCTGCAGCGATTGCTGCTGACGGCTTCGGCGATCGGCATGGCCGGACATCCGCTTCTAGGCTATGATGCCATGTTAAGCGACGAGATCTACCGGATGCCAACACAGGGAATAACCGGTCTGATCCAAGTTCCGGTCGGCGCCTATCGTCAAGGTCCTCGCCTGACCGGCGGGCTGCACGCTTAGCATGCATTCAGGACTGGAACGGACTCTTGGAGCTATTCTCATTTCCGTTTATGCGGATAGGGAAGGCTCTTTTCTTTAGCGAAAAGAAAATATATCATTCTCGGAGAAAGCTAAACGGGAATTTCGAACGATACGGTCGTTCCTTCTCCCGGCTTGCTCCGGATTTCAAGCCCCTTGCCATATAGCTGCTTAAGGCGGCGGTCGGTGTTGAGCAGCCCGATCCCTCTTCTTCCAATCAAAACCGCGCTGCCGTCAAGCAGCTGTCTCAGCCGTTCTTCTTCCATGCCTACGCCGTCGTCCGAAATGACGATTTTGACGTTCCCGCTCCCTTTCGCGATTTGTACGCGAACGGTTCCGCCTTCCGCTTTGCGCAGGACGCCGTGACTGACCGCATTTTCGACAAGCGGCTGAATGGTGAGAGGTGGAAGCTTGATGCGAACGCCGGGTCCGACCTCCCATGTTATGTCCAATCTCTCTTCGAAGCGTTCCTTCTGGATATATAAATAAGAGCGGACCAGCTCAAGCTCATGCTCCAGCGGGACCATTTTCTCCGAATTCCAGAAGTCGAAGCTGATCCGCAAATAAGAGCTGAACGACTCGGTAAGATCGCGCATTTTGGCTTGATCGATATCGGCCAGCGCCATAATCGAATTCAGTGTGTTGAACAGAAAATGCGGCTGAATCTGCGCTTGCAAATAAGCGGCTTCCATTCGCAGGCGTTCGCCTACGGATTGCTTTAACGCCGTTAATGCGTCTACCCGGTATTGCAGCTCCATGGCGTCGACCGGCTTCGTTACGTAATCGTTGGCTCCCGATAAAAAGCCGGAATACACATCGGCCGGTTGACTGCGTGCAGTCAGCAGCAGAACGGGCAGCTCCGAGATCGAAAACCGTTCGCGGATGATTCGCGCAAATTCATAGCCGGACATTTGAGGCATCATGACGTCGGCAATGACAAGATCCCATTGCTCTTTATCGAGCTTGGTAAGCGCTTCTTTGCCGCTCATGGCGGTTACGATGTCATAACGCTCCGTCGACAAAATGTTGCTCAGCACTTTAAGGTTGACGGGGTCGTCGTCGACCGCCAATATTTTCGGCCTCGATGAAGCGGAAGCATGCTGAACGGCACGTGCTTCTGCACGGAGCTCCTTCTCGGCGACATCGTTCGAATCGTGTTGTCCGGCAAGATGTTTGAATTCCGGTTCTTTACGTGAGACTTCATCCGAATCGGCGTTTGCCTCGGATAAAGGTAACGTGAACGTGAATACGGAGCCTGAACCCAACGAAGATTCGGCTGCCAAAAAACCTCCATGCAGCTCAACCAGCTGTTTGCAAATGCTGAGCCCCAGTCCGATTCCACCATTGCCGGCCGTTTTTCCGTTTTCGCCTTGCTCGTAAGGCTGGAAAGCTTTGCTCAACGTAACGGGATCCATTCCGATTCCGGTATCGGAAACATGAACATAGGCCATTCCGTTCTTGACTTCGGCATCTATGACGATCGTACCTTCATTCGTATATTTGATCGCATTGTGAAGCAGGTTGAACAAAATTTGCACGAGTCTCTTCTCATCGGCCACGACGGGAGGGAAGTGATCCGGTATTTCCATGACCAGCCGAATCGGTTTGCCCTCCGTCATAAAGTCCAGCATGTCCAGTACGCCGGAAGCGACGGATTGAACGCGTAATGCTGCCGGATTCAGGCTTATTCTATTTTCTTTAAGCTGTGTCAAGTCGAGCAGATCGTTCAGCAAATACGACATCCGGCGGCCTATCGTGATGAGCAGCTCCAGATCTTTGCCGTTTTGCGAACCAAGCTTGCTTCCTCCTCTGCTGACGACGGACTGGGCGATGTTAATCATTCCGTGCAGCGGGGTTCTTAGCTCGTGGGACGTATTGGCGAGAAAATCGTCCTTCAGCTTGTCCGTTTTCTGGAGCTGCTTGGCTAGTTCGGCCGTTTGCTCGGCATTGCGAAAATAACGCTTGAACCAATACGCCGCAAAGCCTAAAATGGCGGCGATGATGTCGAACGGATAATAAATCGACGAAACCCAGCCTTGTGTTTCGAAAAATCCCCAAAGGATGCCGGATAGTATGCTGATCCCCGAAAAAATCAGGTAGATGGCGTCCGTGTGCCGTTTCAATGCCATTCGAATGATGATGAACATGACGGCGACCGGAGAAAAAAGAAAAATGAACGTGTGTACCGTGCGCAAATCAAAAATCGTTTGCACGGGAAATAGTAAAATGACTCCGGCAAAAAGGCTGCACAAGGCAAAAAACCAGCGAAAAGTACCGTTATGCTTATATTCCGGAAAAAGCGACAAGGCAAGCTTCAGCATAAAGTACGACGAGCTGATATAGGAGAGCGCCACAATTTTGATTCCCCAAACGTAGCCGATCGGAACCCACATCATCAGCAGGATATCGTCGTCCGAAATAATATTGAACGATGCGCTTAGCAGCAGCATGATGAAATAACCGAGCGTTTTCTGCCTGCGGTTAAATATATACAAGATCCCCGCATAAACGGCATGCAGAATCAGGACGATAAAGGTTGTAAATTGGAATCCTACGGCGTACATTCTTTCCGAATCGGTCGCTGCCTGAGAGCCGAATTTGAGCGATTTCGTAATCCCGCCATATGAATTGTTATCGAAGTTTGCGGCATGAACGATGATCTCGATTTCCTGCCGCTCGTCCGCAATGTAGGAAACGCTGTAGGAATTAAGTTTGGGCGTATAGATGTCCTTCCGCTCGGCCGGACGACCCCATTCCGCGACCGTTTGTCCGTTGAAGATAACTGTAGATGAAGCATGAATGCGTTTAACCAATAAGCCGAACGATTCGCCCGCATGATCCCCGATCAAGATGCGCAGCCGATAAGAACCGTACCCGAAAGAGGATCCTCCCTCTGACGGCATGTATGCATTCCACTCGCCCGGAACTTGAATATAGGTCTGGCCGGCCGGGCGTTCGGTTGTCCCGCCTTCCTGAGGTTCGATAAATTGATTCGGATAAAATTCCCACGTTCCATCCAAAGGGATGGTTCGGTTGTTATTGAAGTCCCAGTGCCGCAAATCGAGCACGCCCTGATTCGGAGCCGGGTGGTTGGGCGGCATGCTCATGTTTAGCAAAATCAAGCGCAAACCGGTAAGAAGGATCAAAAAGATGAGGCTGTAAAGGATCATTTTTCTGTTTGTCATCATAGCAACATTATTCGGCAAACTGTGCGAATATCCCTTCTTAAGAGCCGGTTTATCGGCGAATAGCGGCGCTAGAAGCGCGTTGTTCTTATGAGAAACAAGGATATTCGGCGGCGGACAGCGTATAGATATCGTTTATGAGAATTTTTTTGGAATAATCGCTTTTCGGCTTCAGAAATCGGTCGGTTCATGCATCTATATAATTAGGGAGGGGAATAGATGGGGAACGCATGGTCGGACGTCGATTTGATTGAAAAGGCGCGCGGCGGCGACCGCGATGCTTTCGGCGAGCTCGTCAGGCGGCATCGCTCCAAAGCGTTCGATTGGGCGCGTTGCGTTGCCCGCGATCCTCATTTGGCGGAGGACATCGTCCAGGAGGCGTTGTTACGGGCTTTCCTGCATGTGGGAACACTTGCGGACATGGACCGTTTTCTGCCTTGGCTTCATAAAATTGTCCGTAATGAGGCGCTGATGAAGATGAGGAAAGGAGAACATTCCGGCAAGGAACGCACGTTCACGAGACTCTCCTCGACTGCCGGCGATAAAGAACGCGTAAATTGGTCGGATGTCGATAGCATTTTGCAATATTTGAGCGGCGGCGCGAACAGAGGGGAGGAAGGGGATCCTTCCGCAAAGCTGGCGTACAAAGAATTCCTTGTGACGTTAAGACAGATGCTCCGCTGCCTTGCTCCCAAAGAACGAGCCGTTTTTGAAGCTCATTTTTTCCGGCAATTGTCGCCGGCCGAAATCGCCCGGTTGTTCCGGACTTCGACGGACAGCGTCTATCAATCGCTCACCCGCGCCAGGTACAAGGTGAAGGAAGAACGCATACGTGTCCGGCTCAGGGATTACGTGAAAGAGCGAAGAGAGGCGAATATGCCGGAGCGTGCGGCGCTTTCACCGGTAAAAGGCCCGAAATCGGCGGAATGGAAACGATGCAAAACCTCTTTCGCAGGGGCGGTCTATGCCGCGCTGTTTTATGCCATGCCGGGACGTTATTCGCTAACCGATGTAATGGGGCTGACCGGACAGGCGTTTCGGCTCACGGTGGAGGAGCAAACAATCGATGCGACAGGTCCGTCCATGTATTTCTGGGAGTCGAAGTTTCGCGAGGGACTATTGAATCTGGGGCTGGAAAGCGAGCATACGGGCGACGGAGGCGCGCCCCCTACGCCCTTCATGCTGAACAAAGGTGTCATGCACATACGCCGTTCGATCAAACGCGGTATGCCGGTTATCGCATGGGATCTGTTCGCGCCCGAGTTCGGACTGATCTACGGCTATGACGATGCGGAGCAGCACCTGCACGCCGTAGATGCGCGAGCGAAAGGGACGATTCCTTATGACCGTTTCGGCCGCGGCCTGTCCGGCGGGTTGTTTGTACTCTCGATAACGGGGGAAGCTCAGATCGAGGAGTGGCAAGCGGTACGGAATGCGCTCCATATGGCGGTTCGGCATACCTACGGAGAAATGACATTTATCGGATACGCTACCGGGCTATCCGCTTACGACTGCTGGAAAGCGGCGTTTCGAAACGGGAGCGTCGATCCGCTCGGCAACGCATATACCGCGGAAATTGCCGCAGACGCTAGAATAAACGCAGTCTCTTTTTTGCGGGGCTTGGAAAATAAGCTAAGCGCTGAAGGCTGGGAGGAAGCGGCAGCCGTTGCGGCGGAAGCGGCCGAATGTTATGAAGCCGCTGCGGATGCGCTTGGCTCGCTCAGCCGGATGTTTCCGATGCCGTCGGGCGGAAATCCGCGCGAGCCGGAAGCCGTAATCGCCGCGATCGGACTGCTGGGTAATGCAAAGGCGGCGGAGGAAGAGGGGGCGGCGGTATTGGAACGACTGATCCGAAGCATCGGAACGCTGCAGAAGAGTAGAATGGAGGCGACATTTTGAAAGGTCAGAAGGTAAAAGTCATTAATGGGCTTCGTTATGACGGCGGCAGAAGCAATTTGTCCAATATTAACGCGTACAGCGCATGCTTGAAGCAGCTGGATAGCCCTTATCCTTTAAGTCCATGGTTATATGGAGCGATTGGCGTCCCTTTTTTATTTCGCGTGGGCGGCGAGGTGAATACCGCTCCGGTACTTCATGAACTGCCTCATGACCGAATAGCCGGGCTATTGGGGAATATAGGCGTCCAAGTGGCGGGAATAAGCGCCATTGCCGAAGGCGATTCCTTAAATGCGCTTCGCAGGAAGGCGTGGGATGCGGTTCGGCATGCGATCGATGCCGGGTACCCTTGCTTTGGCAGAGGTTTCGCTTTCAACTACGGCGAGACAAGCGTCGTTCAGGGCTATGATTTAACGGATGAAGCATATATTTGCAGCTGTTGGGACGGCACGAGGGCGGAGCCTTGGCAAACGCTGGGGGAGCGGGACGGACTTGTCGACGTTTATTGGATGATGAAGAATGATTATGCGGAGGACGATTGCAGAACCGTGAAGGAAGCGCTGCATTTGGCGGTCGAATTCGCGGAAGGAAAGCTTACGGGCAGCCGGACGCTTGCAGGCTCGCGTGCTTATGAACATTGGGTGGCGGAGCTGCGAAGAGGGGCCGTCGACGGCTGGTATTTTGCTTACAACACGCATGAATGGGATACGTGCCGCACGTATGGGCATAAGTTTTTGCTGGAGGCGAAGCGGCGTCTTGGCGAACATGCGCCTGAAGCGCTCGATGAAGCGATCGGCTGCTTCGACCGCGTTCGCGAAGCGTTTCATCAAGTATATGAACTGTTTCCATGGGAGCAGCCGCGGGGATTGATCGAGGATGCGGAGCGCCGGCTTGAAGCCGCGAAGCTGCTGGAGCAGGCGAAAACGTACGATGCGAAAGCGATCGAAACCTTTCGGCGTGTTGTTAACGCGCTATGAGGCGGTTTGGGACGAAGCTAAAGAAGCGTGAAACGAATCCGGCTGCTGCTTTCTGCAAATCGCCTTGAAGCATTCCGATTCGAATTATTCAGACAGTAATAGGGAGGCTGTGAAGATGGCCAAAGTAAGTTTGGAGCGAATCCGGTTTGCCGGGTTTCATAAATCGCATGTCGGCGCGATCAAGTCATGTGCGGACTACTTGAATATCCCCTGTTCGGCCGCTTGGGTTTACGGCATAACCGGAAGTGCGTTCATGTCCGTTATGGATGAGGATTGTGCAGCTCCCAATATTGGAGAGCCTGAGGAAAGGATGTTCGAAGCCGCTTGTCATATCGGACTTGATATCCGGGGGCTGCATGCGTTTGCGGAAGCGGCCGATTTCGAACGGCTGCAGCGCGAGGCTTGGGATGCGGCGCGTAACGCAATTGACAGGGGGCTGCCGGTTTTCGCCAAAGAATTGGACCTGGGCAATGAAACGTCCATCATACATGCCTATAACGACGAAGGTTATTTTACGCACTCCTGGCATGGAGGAAGCGGGCATGAGGGCTTCGATGAGGTCATACCATGGCAAATGCTCGGCCGTAACTATTGCCCGTGCGCGCAATGCCGTGCGCGATCCCGAACCGGTGAGCGGGCGAACGATTCGGTTTATACCGGAGACCCCGATAGAGGCGGTTTTATTTCCCTGCATTGGGCGACTCCGTGCACGCCGACCGACGATCTTACGGCGCTGCGTGCCGGGATTGGTCTCGCGCTTGATATTTCCCAGTTAAGCAAATACGAATGGGGAGGACGTACGTTATACAGCGGTTTGCTTGCTTATGATCGCTGGATCGAATCGGTGCGGACCAATAACATTCTCGGATTTTACATGGGTTACTATGCCGATAATTTTCACGAGAGCCGTCATAATGCGTTTCTGTTTTTGCGGGAAGCCTGCGAACGATTCGACGGCGAACTCGGCAAAAAGCTGAGCGCAGCAGCGGATCATTATAAACTTGTAAAAGAACAATTTCAGGCGTTAAGTCTTTTGTTCCCTTGGAGTCAGCCTCACGAACCGATAGAGGATCCGGACCGCCGAAAAGAAGCGGTCGATCGGTTGATCCAAATTCGGGAGCTGGAGAAGGAAGGGTATCGCAGGCTGGAGAAACTATTATCTATATAACGGGAGAAGGGCGGTTTTTCATGAATTCCGGCAATTCGGTTCAAATCGTAGAGGTCCCAGAAATAAAGCTGGTAGGATTTTCGGTTACATGCTCGTTTAACGGACATATTCACGAAAGAGTAGAAAAGATGAAGCGTGAGTTTTACGAGCGTAAGGAGGAGATACGAAACAAAGTGCACCCTGAGCGATATATAAGTCCCTGTTTTTCTTCAGAGGTCCTTTTTACGTATTTGATCTGCATGGAGGTGTCGGATTTATCGGAAGTACCGGAAGGAATGATCGGTTTTACGGTTCCGCCGCACCGATATGCCACAACGAAGTGCCAAGGCGATCCCTATCAAGTCATACATGACTATCTTGGCTCAATCGGTTTGCAGAGCGACAAACGAGCCCTGGCTCTGGAAATCTATTCGTTGGCCAATCCGGTTTGGCCGGATGAAACGGAGGTGCTTCTGCCCCTAAAAAAGGCGGAATAACAATGATGATTTCATTCGACAATGGAAGAGACAGATTTCAATTTCGGGCAGCAGGCATCGTCATCCATGATCGGAAGGTTCTTATGCAAAAAGCGGAAGGCGATGACGTATGGTTTATTCCCGGCGGGCGCGTGGAGTTTCATGAGACTGCCGAAAGTGCGATCGAGCGCGAGATGGCTGAAGAATTCGCAGTACGCATCCGTGCAAAAAGACTTGTCTGGATTGTAGAAAATTTTGTGTCGTTCCCCGATAGACTAGTGCATGAAATCGGCATGTTTTATCTTGTCGATTTACCTGATGGCCACCCCATTTACATAGAAGAAGACGAGTTTGCGGGTGTCGAGAACGGATTTGTCAACAAATGGATCGATATGGACGATCTCGATCATTACCGCATCGTGCCCGAGTTTGTCATACCGGAGTTGAAGGCGCTGAATTTGATCGAAGGGATCAAGCATGTCAAAAGCTACGGGGATAGAAAATAACGAAGAAGTCGGCGAATTATCGGAAGTTTTGAGGAAAAATAAACGGATGACGGAGCAGGACGGCATAAAAGGGACCATAGAAGAAGAGTTGTATGATGTGCTTTATTACGTACTTGCTCTTGCGAATGTGTACGGAATCGATTTGGAGAGAAGCTTCGAAATGAAAGAGGAAATAAACAGATTGAAATGGAAGAAATAGGTGATGGCTTGCTGGGTGAAAAGGAGCTGTCCTAGAAGGTTAGCTTCGAATGGACAATTCCCAGCATGGAAACAAATGCGCTTCTAACACACTGGAAAAGTGGATGGAAGCGCATTTTTTTGCCGATTTGGCATTTTAAGTAATGTCAGGCGGGGCATAAAAATGGAAATGACTTTCGGGCTAGTCCGGTTCATGCCGTGCCCCGGGTCCTGGTTCTAGATGGAAAAACTACAGCTAAGTTTACTTGAAAAATGAAAAATCGGCATCTTGATGGAAAAACTACAGGTAATTTCGTTGATTTCATCAATAATAGCCGAATTGGATAAAATCAACTGCAGATTTTCCATCTAGTTCGTTCAGAAGCCGTGAAAGCAGCAAAATTGATGTAGATTTTCCAGTTACTATAGCACGTGATGGGGAAGAAGCTCTTTTTGGGACACTCCCCTTTTGTTGAACTGTCGAAATACTCTTGGGCGGAATGTCCGACAGGCCGCGCAGCTTTTAGACCTCGCGGAAAACGCGGGCGATTCGCAGCGTCATCACATAGGCGAGCAAGGAGACGCAAACCGCTCCGAGCACATTAAGCGGCAATGCGGAGCCGTAACGCTGCATGAACGCGTATGTGCCAAGTCCGCAGAACGTCATCGCGGCAGCGCCGATTCCCGCTTTCACAATCATGCGAAAATCGAGATAAAAGCCGATCGTGCTCGAGATGGAAAGGAAATTCAGCACGGTCAGCAAACAAATGCCGAACGCGAAGCCGAGTGCCACACCCTGTATGCCGAACTTGGAGCCCAATGCGAAAATGACGGCGATTTGAAACAAGTTCGTGATAATCAAGTTCCACATGACCGTGGACGATTTGCCCAGTCCTAACAAGATTGCATGCATCGGCGCCTCGAAGTAGTAGAGGAAAAACAATGGAACCATAAGCCGCAGGATCGGCCCGGCTTCCGGCGCGCGGTATAGCACGGTCGCGAGCGGAATGGCCCAGACGTATAGGATGATCGTGCAAGGCACCCCGACAAATAATGCGATCCGCATCGCAATATCCATTCGGCGGTGCATGAGTCTGCTGTTGCTGCTCGCCGACGCCTCGCTAATGGCAGGAATAAGCGCCGTCGAAAGCGACTGCGTAAAGAAGCTAGGCAAGAATAGTAAAGGAAGTACGTATCCGGTCAATAAACCGAAGCTTTTGGTCGCTTCCGCTGCTGAACTGACCCCGGAAAGCAATAAACTGTGAGTGACCAGCATCGGGAGAAAGGCGCGGAACAGGGAGTGGACGAAGCCGCTTCCCGTAAGCGGTAAACCTAGATGCAATAAATCGCGCATGGTGGGATAAAATTTTTCATCGCTCTGTACGCGCGGCGGAACGGTTCCGGATTTTGTTTTGCGGTACCATGAAAATCTTAAAAATAAATACAGAAGGCCCGCGCCTTCGCCGATGACGACGCTGATCATAGCGCCTGCGGTCGCATATTCGACGCCGTACGGCAGCAGCCACTGCACCAGGCCGATTACGAATCCGATCTGCACCAGCGTTTCGATAATATCGGAAAAAGCGAGCGGGTTCATATTTTGCTTGCCGCGGAAATAACCCCGTAAAACAGCCGTGATCGCCACAAGCGGAATGATCGGCGTCAAGGCAAGCATTGCGTAGTATGCTCTTTGATCGGGTAAAAACACCGCCGCGATCCATTTGGAAGCGAGCAGCGCAAATGTAGTTAGTACGACGCTAAGTACGCCCGTTATCGTGAGCGAAACGACCAAAATTTTTCTGACGCGCGCCGGATTGTTTTGTGTCTCCGCCTCCGACACAAGCTTGGAAATGGCTGCAGGCAGCCCGAGCTCGGTCAGCGTAATGAATAAAGGCAGAAGCGGGTGGGCGGTCATAAGCAGTCCGATGCCTTCTTTGCCAAGCATTCGGGCCAACAAGATGCCGTTTATAAACCCCAGCGCCCTAGTGAAAAAGGCAGCCGAAGTTAAAACGACCGTTCCCCGGATAAAGGATTGCTTGCGCATTTCCATGAGTTCCATCTCCATCCTGAAATTTGCCGATATAAAAGGATATTCGCAAAAATGAAATACATGCGGCCGAGCCTTAGGATTACCAGCTGCGGAATAAAGCTGCGATCCGAATCAGATGCAGGTTATGCCGGTTGCGAGATTATTTTTTTCTGCAGAATCGGGAAGTGTTATGGACATGGAGGCGCTCACGGAAAATAAAAAAAGACCGGTCGGGGAAACCCCTACGGTCCTTGGCTATTTAGCGAATGGAGAGAATTACAATTTGTTTTTTAAATCGTACACATATTTGAGGGCAACGCCGAACGCGCCGATATAATAACCTGTCAATACCAGAAAGCCGGTGGAGTCAAGATACATGAGATTGGCCAGAAGGAACAGAGGCAAGACGTAATGTAACAGATCTTTCAGGTAGTTCAGAATCAACGCGCTCGAGAAATTGCCGGCTTTAAGCGACTTATAAAGGCCGAGCAAGAAGTCGAGTGCCATGAGTCCGAGTACGACATACATAGAGTAAAGCATCCAGTCTGTGAGCGTAAATGTCATTTTGCATCACCTCCCTGCAGGAGGACTCTTACGTAATACATCATATGGCGTTCGGTCGAAGTTTGTACTAGGACAATGCAACCAATTTGCTGCTTTTGTTCAGAATGACAGGTTTGCCTAACCATGTCTTGATTCCGTACATCTGAAAACGCGACACGAACAATCGGATTTACGATATTGTTTTCTTTGAAAATAGTGTTGACTTTGACGTTACGGAAAGGTGTAACCTAAATGTGTCAGGAGGCGAAGACATGGAATACACCGTACAGAAGCTGGGGCGATTGGCGGGCGTGAGTACCAGAACGCTTCGGTATTACGATGAGATCGGCATTCTGAAGCCGGCAAGAACGAGCTCGTCGGGGTACCGGATTTACGGTCAAGCGGAGGTAAGCATGCTGCAGCAAATATTGTTTTACAGAGAACTCGGGATCAGCTTGGACAACATCAAAAATATTGTCAGCGCCCCAAACTTTGACGGAGCCGGAGCTCTGCTGGAGCATCGCGAACAACTCCTCGACAAACGAAAGCAGTTGGACCTGCTTATTGCCAATGTGGAAAAAACGATAGCCGAGAGCGAAGGGAGAATTACGATGACCGATAAAGAAAAATTCGAAGGATTCAAGCAAAAAATGATCGACGATAACGAGAAAAAATACGGCAAGGAAATACGCGGGAAATACGGCGACCAAACGGTGGACGAATCGAATGCCAAGCTGAAAAACATGTCGAAAGAAGAGCATGAAGAGGTAACGCGTTTGGCTGACGAAGTAATCGCCGCGTTATCCGAAGCATATGCAACAGGTGATCCTGCCGGCGAACTTGCACAGAAAGCAGCGGATCTGCATAAGCAATGGCTGACGTTTTACTGGAGCCAATACACGAAGGAAGCTCATGCGGGTCTTGCGCAAATGTATGTGGATGACGAAAGATTCCGGTCCTATTATGACGCTAAACAGCCGGGGACGGCACAGTTTCTGAGAGATGCCATCCACATTTATACGGGTGCAAAAAAATAATTCGATGTTTGCCGAAGCCGATTGGAGCCCGTTGACGGGGCCAATCGGCTTTTTTGCAACAAAAGCGTTTATTTTACAATTGGTCGATTACCGAATGAAAATCATGAAAATCATTAGAGGAAGATAAAAATGAAATGAAAATGAAAAATTACATACATCGAATGTTAAAGCGGGATTGTAATGGAACGTAACCAACAGTAGTATACCCTGAAAACAAAAAAAAGGGATTGTTTCGAATGGGGAAAATATGTATAATTATTACATTTATGTGCGATGGAATGAACGCTGCGAATGCATTTGCAGATTTGCCGGATTGTGTCGAATGGCGGACTTTTATAAATAATTTGACTGATAAATGGAATTGCGGCGTAGACAGGTTCTCGTCGGATAATGTATAGTGGTCTCATCATGCAATGGAGCAATCGGGAGGAATGTGCGAAAATGGCCAATCATTCGCCGAGGGTGAAATCTGCGGATCGGGTAATGGAAATATTGGAGCTGTTTACCAGCGAGCGAGAAGAATACAGCTTGTCTGAGATTTCCAAGATATTGGAAATGCCGCCCAGCAGCACTTATCTGATTTTGCAGAATATGCTTTCACGCGAATTTCTTGAAACCGATAAGTCTGGCAAAATGTTCAGCATCGGGAACAAAATATTCGAAATCCGTAATAAATATATGAGAAATACCGGATTGACGATGGAATTCGAGAAAGTAGGGCAAAAGATTGCCGAGGACTTGAACGAAGGAGTCATGCTCGGCATTCGGGGCGGCGACCAGTTGGTTTATCTTTCCCAGAAAAATCCGCCTGATCCGCGTCGTTTTGCAATTCAACTGGCTCAAACGCTGCCTTTGTACGCCTCTGCGTCGGGCAAAATGATTTTAAGCAGCTATCCTGAAGCGGTAATCAAGAAAATTTACCCGAATGAGGAGTTGCAGCCATTGACAGGAAAAACGATTCGAACGGTTACGGAATTGCTGCGCGAGCTGGAGACGATACGCATTGAAGGAGCTGCATACAACAGGGGCGAGTCCGTCGAAGGGGTGAGCTGCGTTTCCGGCCCGATTTACAACCTTGCCGGCAGCGTTATCGCTTCGATCAGCGTTTCGATTCCCGATTTCCGCAAGACGGAAGAAGTATGGGCAAAAGCGAAGGAGCTTGTTTTGCAAGGAAGCAAAGAGTTGAGTTATCGCGTATACGGACATAATTAGTTTTTTTTGGCAAGCCGGTGTGGGCAAATACATCGGCTTTTTATTTACCGAAAAAGCTCGAAATCTCCCGAAAAACATTCATGTATATAAAAAATATTCACATACTGAAAAAAATATCTAGACAACGACGGTTCGACAAGTTACTATGTGGGTAACAACAAGTTGCTAAGACATCTGAAGAGTGAATGAATGAGGGGTGCTTTACAAGAAGTAAGGTATCACAGTCAGTCAAAGTGTTGTATGCGTTTCCAAGCAGTGTTGTATGCGTTTTCAAAAAGAGGAGGAGAACACAGATGAAGAAAACAGCAAAGTCGGTCGCGGGTCTTATGGCAGCAGTATTACCAATGGCAGCAGTAATCGGTTGTTCGGGCGGCGGTAGTGGTTCATCATCTCCATCACCTACGAAAGCGGCTAGCGCGGCGCCAAGCTCCGCACCTAGCGACAACAAGAGCGATGTCTATCCAGAGAACGGGCTTTCCAAGACGGAAAAAGTAACGATCAAGTGGGGGTATTGGGAGAACGGGTACGGCCGTGAGTGGGCGGACAACGCCATCAAGAAATTTACGGCAAAATATCCTAACGTCAAGTTCGAAGTAACCTCTTCCCCGGTTATTCGAGATCTTATTGGAACGAAGATGGCGGCAAAAAACGACAACGATATGTTCGACATCATCTCGCCGTCGTTTAACGGCGACGCGGGAACGATTGCCCAGAAGGAAGGTTTGTTCGAAGAACTGACGGATCTTTGGGAGCGTGAAGTTCCGGATAAGAAGGGCGTTAAGCTGAAGGATGTCGTTCTGCCGAACACGATGGAATATTCGGCGAAAATCGACGGGAAGTTTTATCAGATCCCGATGGGCGCGTACGCACTCGGATTATTCTATGACAAGACGCTCTTCGAAAAGAACGGCTGGAATCAAAATCCGAAAACATGGGATGAGTTCAAGAAGCTGGTGTCGGATATTAAAGCCAAAGGCATCATTCCGATTACGTATCCAGGCGTTTACCCGGATTACATCTACTTCGGATTCCGAATCAAAATGTTTGAAATGGCCGAGAAGAAAGGGACGCTTGACCAATTTACGAAAGATTACAGATCGTTCAAACAGCCTTTCTACACATCGACGGAATATAAGGAAATGTGGAATAGAATTACGGAATTGGGCAAGATGGGAGCTTACCCGGACGGCGTAGCGGCGATTAACCATACGCAATCGCAAATGCAGCTGCTGCAAGGCAAGGCGGCAATGGCGGCAACCGGCGACTGGGTGGAGAACGAGATGAAGGATTCGATTCCGGACGGCTTTAAATGGGGCTTCATGTCGATTCCTTTCGGCGATTCGCCGAACGACAAAATCTGGATCGAAAACGGAATTGGCGCAGGCAGCATGATGATCTGGAAGAACAAGCCTGAAAACGTCAAGAAATGGGCGAAAGAATTCAACTTGTTCTTGATGACGAACGAAATCCAAGCGTTCAACGGCAAATTCGGCATTTCGCCGATCCGTAAAGACTTCGCCGACGATCCGAAAAACTTGGAGCAGCTACAATCGGCGCCAAGAGCGGTGCTGGAATTCGCTAAAAACAACAAATCGCAATACGGCACAACCGTACAAGACGTAAGCTTCTCTCATCCGTCTGCGGCGAGAGCGACGAAATTGCTCCAGGACTCGATTATCGATATGGCTACCGGCAAGAAAGATTCGGGAGCGGTGCTTGAAGAAGCGGAAAAGCTCTTGAAAGAAGCGATCGACTCAACAAAGAAATAAGGTAAGATAGCATGCGGAGGGAAGGTATGCGCCTTCCCTCTTGCATATATCCCGTCAGGGTGAAGGGAGGACATTACATGGCTCAACCGGGAGTGAATACGGCAGGGAGCGGCGGACTTCTCCGCAAAAACAAGGTCCAGAAACGCATATTTATTTTTTTTGCGATCGGCCCAAGCTTTCTCGGATATTTGCTGTTTACTTTGTATCCAAACATTTTGTCCGTTTATTATTCTCTCTTGGAATGGAACGGAATAAGCGCTTCGAAGTTTGTGGGACTGGATAATTACATTTATATGTTCAAAGACAATTTCGTTTGGACATCGCTTTATCATAACCTGATCTTGATGATTACGGTTCCGATCCTTACCATATATATTTCGGTATTTCTTGCTTACTTGCTAAATAACAAAGGATATTTGGAATCTGCCTTTTATAAAGTATTGTTTTTCCTGCCGAACGTACTTGCCATTGTCGTGGTCGCGCTGCTTTGGAGATTTATATACGACGGGGAGTACGGCATGCTGAACGCTTTTCTTAAACTGTTCGGCATCGAGACGAATAACTTCTACTGGCTGGGCGATACGAGGACTGCTTTATGGGCGATCCTGCCGGTCTCCATATGGAGCGGCGTAGGCCTTTACATCATTATTTTCATGAATGCGATGAAGGGGATCCCCGCTTCGTTATACGAGTCGGCCATATTGGACGGGGCCACTCATATGCAGCGATTGTTCAAAATTACGATGCCGCTCATCAATCCCGTTATACGCGTCAGCGCTTTATTCTTGGTTCTGGGCGCGTTTAAGGGCTTCGAGCTGATTCTGATTATGACCAATGGCGGTCCTTCGGGATCGACGGAAGTTATCGGTTCTTATATGTTCAACATGGCATTCGGTAAAAACTCTCACAATTACGGTTATGCGTCGGCAATCGGCATGTTCTTGTTCGTCATCATGGTCGTTGCCAAAATGATTATCGATAAGTTCAGCAAGAGGGATGAAATCGAATTCTAATCAAGGAGCAATCGGGGAGGGGGTAACGCATGGAAAACAACAAGCGTACCTGGGTTGATTTGGTTTGGCGTATTCTCTTGTTTATATGGGCGCTTTCCATTTTAGTGCCGCTTCTGTGGATCATTCTCGAGTCGCTAAAGACGAACAAGGAATTTTTCGCAAACGTGTGGGCGCTGCCGAAAAAATTAATGTGGGTCAACTATAAAACTGCCTGGAAATCCTATAATCTCGGTCCTACTGCCTTAAACACGCTTTACTTCGTCGGGGTCAGCTTGCTCTTAGGCACCTTCCTGACGACGTTGAACGCATACGCGTTAACCCGTCTTCAATGGCGCGGGAGAACGCTGATCTGGTCGACGATTATGATTTCGCTCTTCTTGCCGGGGATCAACGCGCTCGTGCCGCAGTACGTATTGATGCGCGATCTGCATTTGACGAACAGTCTGACCGGTCTGATCATCCTCGACAGTTTGGGAGAAAGCGTATTCTTCCTCATGCTGCTTGGAGGGTTTATGCAGTCGCTGCCTAAAGAGCTGGAGGAAAGCGCCTATATGGACGGCGCGTCGCTTATGCAAGTGTTTTTGCGGATCATTGTTCCGTTATCGACGCCCGGTATCGTTACGGTAGCGATCTTCAAATTTTTGGGACTGTACAATGCGTTCCTTGGGCCGTTCATCTATCTCGGCGATCAGGCGAAGTATACGATCGGGGTTGCGATGTATAACGCCAACCAGCTTATGCAGTACAAAGCCGACTGGGTTACACTATTCGCCGGCGTAACGATTGCGATGCTGCCGACGATCGTTCTGTACATTATATTCCAGCGTCAAATTTCCGAGGGCGCTACGTTAGGCGGCGTCAAAGGGTAAAGCTGCAGTAAATTAGTCATCTGGAGGCGAAAGGGTCAGTGACCTTACAACTGGAGAATAAAGTCATAGTCATTACCGGCGCGCAAGGAGCGGCGGGAAGCGATGCAACCAAAATGTTTCTCGAGCGGGGGGCTTTCGTCGCGGCTTGCGACATCCGTCCCGAAGGCGATTTCCGGGATTTCCAAAACCTGAAAGAGCAGTACGGTTCCGATCGTCTCATCTATATTCAAGCGAATATGACGAAGGAAGATCAAGTACAAAATCTGATGCGTCAAACCGATCAGGCGTTCGGCAGACTTAACGGCTGCTACCATACGACATATGTAAACAATTACGAGCTGATTGCCAAGCAGTCGCTAGAGGATTGGGAGGGTTCGATCCGGGGCACGTTGACCAGTACGTTTCTCGTGTCGAAATATGCAGCCGAACTGATGATAAAGTCGCAAGGCGGTTCGATTGTAAACGTATCTTCCGTTCTAGGCTCTTATGCGAGGAAGCATAATGCCGCTTACGGTGCGGGTAAAGCGGGAGTGGAGCATCTGACTCGCGTCGTCGCGGTCGAGTATGCGAAATATGGCATTCGCGCCAATACGGTCGTCCCCGGCGATTTCAAATCCGAAGAAGTGCTCGCCAACATGTCGCAGGAGCATAACGAAACCATGAAGGCGGATTCGCTTGTCGGCAGAAGCGGTTCAGCACGAGAGATTAATGAGGTTGCCGCATTCCTCTTGTCCGATGCCGCATCTTACGTAACCGGCTCCTTGTATCCGGCTACCGGGGGCATCTGGGTATCGCCCGACCGCTTGTAATTAAACGACTCGCATCCGAGGAGGAAACATTCACATGTCAGAAACGCAGGCTGCATCAAGAGCCAAGCGGGTAGCCGTTATCGTAACGGAATATAGGTTCAATTCTCATGCCGATGTCATATTGGGTCGTTTGCTCGGCGATTTCGATTATAAGCCGCGGATTCAAGTTGCTTCATTATATACGGATCAAGTACCGGATAACGATATGAGCAGAGAAGCGGCGGAGCGCAATCGCATTCCGATTTATTCGACAATCGAAGAAACGATTCGTTATGCTCATGAGCAGGGCGGATTGGACGGTGTCGTCATCATCGGCGAGCACGGCGACTATCCGGAAGACGAAAAAGGGCGCAAGCATTATCCGCGAAGAAGATTGCTGGAAGAAACGTTGAAATCGCTTGACGAGCTGGAGCTGCGTATCCCGATTTTCTCGGATAAACACTTCGCTTATCAAATTGAAGATACGGTCTGGATGTATGAGGAGTTGAGAAAACGCGACATTCCTTTCCTGGGCGGATCGTCGATCCCTCATGCTCCGTATGTCCCGGCGTTTGATGTAAACAAACTTAAGGATGCAAAAGAGATTTTGGTCCTAAGCTACTCGACGATTGTTGAAGCATACGGTTACCACGGTTTGGAGCTGCTTCAGTCTCTCGCGGAGAAACGCGCAGGCGGCGAAACGGGCGTACGCTCGGTTAGCGCGCTGGAGGGCGAAGAAGTGTGGGAAGCGATGGACAGGAAGGAATGGCCGGAAGATCTGCTCTTGAGTTCTTTGAATATCGTGAAAGAGGATAGCGGCAATGTCCACCCTCGCGAGCGCGGAGAAACGCCGTGGTTATTCATCGTCGATTACGAAGACGGAACGAAAGGTTACGTGTTTCAGCAAAATACCGTTTCCGAACAATGGCGGTTTGCCTTCCGGGACGGGCATGGTGAAGTCGTATCGGCGATCAGCTTCAGCGAACTCGCGCGGCCCTTCGGCCATTTTGAAACGCTAACCCGCATCGTTGAAGATTTCGTCATTAGCGGCACGGAGCCGTTCCCGGCCGAGCGGGTTCTTATGTCCAGCGGCTTGATCAACTATGTGATGGATGCCTTGCATGAACATAAGAAGCTGGAAACGCTGGCACTTCGTATTCATTATTAGAAAAAAGAAGTCATCGGATAAAGGAGTATATAGATGAAGGAATATTTATTTCACCACCATACGCGTGAAGAAGTCGCACGTCTTGCAGCATCAGGCTGCCCTGTTATCATACCGCTGGCGGCAACGGAGCAGCACGGTCCGCATTTGCCTGTTTTTACGGATAGCCTGATCGGGGAACATGTCATTTATGGCGCAGTCAGCCGCGCAAATGAGCAAACGCCGATGCTGGTTACCCCGGTTTTTACGGTCGGCTGCTCGGAGCATCATCTTCGTTTCAGCGGGACGATTTCCTTTACCTCGTCCACTTATCTGCACATGCTGAACGATATCGCGGAAAGTCTTGTAACCTGCGGCTTTACCAAAATCATTTTCGTCAACGGTCATGGCGGCAATGAAAAAATCATGCACCAAATTACGTCGGACATTGCAGTCAAGCATCCGGTCTGGACGGCTTCCGCTTCTTATTGGAGCGTGGCTGCAGAGGCGCTTCAGGAAGTTCAGGCGAGCGAGGTAGGCATGGTTCCAGGTCACGCCGGAGGCTTCGAAACGTCGCTTATTATGGCGATTGCGCCCGAGCTCGTTAAACATGAACATATTACGGATACGCATATTCAAAGGCCGTGGATCAATTCGGGGCCTCCCGGCGCTTTCATCGGCAGACATAAAGAGCTTACGGGCTATGACGGGTACACGGATGCTGCAAATCTGGCTACGGCAGACAAAGGAGCCAAATATTTGGACGCCATCGTGAGCGCGCTCAGCGAATGGCTGCTGCATATCACGAAACAAATGAACGAGGGGGGCGAAAGCTGACCTAACAGCTGCTTTTCACTAAAAATATTCCGAATATCCGGAGGTGTGTAATGAAACAGGAAATTTGTACAGGTGTGAAGTTGGATAAGCCATTTTCTTCGGGTATTGAAACGGAATCGTACGTTTTTGTTTCTGGCCAGGGTGGCATTAAAGACGGGAAAATCGTCGGTGAAGATATAGAGTCGCAAACGGTTCAAACGATGGAAAACATCCGCGAGGTTCTTACGGCTGCGGGTTTGGATTTGGCCCATATCGTCAAAGTTCAGGTGTATTTATCGGATCGGGCTTTATATAATGAGTTCAATCGTGTGTATGACAGTTTTTTTCAAGCTCCGTTTCCAGCGCGTACGACAATTTATTGCGATTTAAATTACGATTTGCTGGTCGAGATTGATGCGATCGCGGTAAAAGCAAAGTAATGGCGGTCGTTTGCTGAGGAGGAAGGGCTTTGGAATGCGAAATCTTGATCGAAAACGGGACGATCATTGACGGCAGCGGCCGTTCCGGCTATAAAGGAAACGTCGCAATCGACCGCGGAATAATGACTCTAGTCGGGGACACTTCCGGCGTTACCGCGGGAATAACGCTGAATGCAGACGGCTGCTGTATTGCGCCGGGTTTTATAGATGTGCACGTCCACTCGGAGAAAGAGCTTGTCGGAGGCCTCGACCGTTTTGCCGGGATTCGTCAGGGCGTTACGACGCAGCTGATCGCGCCCGACGGATTTTCATGGTGCCATTTGACTGGTCAAATGCGGGAGGAAATGCGAAGTTATTTGGAAGTTTTCTATGGGGATACCGCTGCCGATTGGGGCGGTGAAACGGTCGGCGATTTCGTCTCCTTGTTCAAAGACCGCATTCCGAGCCATGTAGCTCTTCAGGTCCCGCATGGCGCTATCCGTGCGGCGGCGATGGGATGGTCGACTGCTGTAGCAGGCGAGAAGCAGCTTAACCAAATGAAAGGTTACGTCCGGGAATGGATGGAAGCCGGTGCTGTGGCATTCTGTACGGGGCTTGAATACGAGCCGACTGTGCACGCCGACCTGAACGAGCTCGTAGAGCTTTCTAAGGTCACGCACGAATATGACGGAATATATGTCGCCCACCAACGGGGCAATACGGGACCGCTGCTTTACGGTACCGAAGAAACGCTGGAAATAGGCAGGCAAGCCCGGCTGCCGGTTCATATTTCCCATTTTACCGTCGATTCCGTTCAAGCGGAAAACCTGCGCAGAGGCGAGGCCGAAGGCATCGATCTTTCCTTCGATATGTATCCTTACACGGCAGGATGTACGCATCTGCTGTACTATTTGCCGGCTTGGGCGCAAGCAGGTTCGCCGGAGCAGGTTAAGGCCAGACTCGCCAGCGGCAAGGAAAGAGCCCAAATGGCGGATCATTTGAGCCGCGCGTTCCCGCCTGGGCAGCTGCGCTGTGCATCGGTGAAGGCGGAAGCCTACAAGCCGTTCGTCGGCATGCTGCTTAGCGACATCGTGGTGAAGACCGGACTCTCGCTGCCGGAATTGATTTGCGACATGCTGCTGCAGTCTGATTTGCAGGCGCTCTTCATTTATCATTGGGCGCCGGAGCGGGAGCAATTCCTTCAATCAACCTATCAACATCGCCTGCATATGGTTTCGACAGACGGTATTTTTGCCGAAGGGGCTCCCCACCCGAGGGGCTACGGTACATACCCGCGAGTGCTTGGCACCTTCGTCAGAGAACAGGGATGGCTTAGCCTCGAGCAGGCAGTTTACAAAATGACGGGGTATCCCGCAGAGCGCTTCCGGCTTCGCGATCGAGGCCTCGTAGCTGCCGGAAGGCCTGCCGATCTCGTCGTGTTTAACCCGGAAACGGTAAAAAGCGACGCTACCTTCTCGGACCCGAGGGTTGCGCCGGAAGGCATCCATCATGTTTTGGTGGACGGCCGCTTCGTTCTCAAGGACGGTGAAATAACCGGCGAGCTGCCCGGGCAAGTGATTGCCAGACGTTAGATCATAAGAACGCCCGCATGACGGAATCCATGTCCGTTAAGCGGGCGTTTTTACGTTTCTTCACCTTCTTCGCGAAAAAAAATCATCGAAATCATTCGTTTTTACCAATTTGGGACAAGAAATGTTCCGTAGCGACAAATAAACAAGCGATCCTTGCAGACCGTTTGACACGTTTTTCAGGTGCTCATGTGTACAATCTATCCTATATCGTAGCGAATGACCATCATCAGATTAGGAAGAGGTGTTGTCATGAGTATTGTTGCGAATCGTCATTTCATCGTTTGGGCATTTTGTTTGTTATTGTTCTTAACGTTCGGCTTGCGTCTGCTTACGCAAATTCATACAGCCGAGGCGTCGCCTGAGCCTATTTCCGAAACGAAGATGAATCCACATATAACGGCTTTTTTGAAAGGGTATCTCGTATCGTTCAAGCCTTCGCAAGCTTCCCTCCCTTCAGCCCCGATCGAACAACCTCAGCTTCAACCTCAAGCGATGGAAAATAAAGCGGTGCTCGTTTCCGCACAAAACGCCATGTCTACATACGAAGTAACCGCATATTTCCTTAATGTCCGCTCTAATCCGAATGCTTCGTCCCCGATCGTCCGGGTCGTCGAACAAGGTACCGTTCTGGAAGCCATCCGAAAAACGGATGAAGGGTGGCTCGAGTTGTCGGACGGCGGTTACGTTCACGGCCGCTACGTTAAAATCGTCAGCCCTGAAGCGGAGAAGCAAACGCTCTCGCTGGCATCGGCCGCATTCGTCCCAAGCCGGACGGTTGCCATCGATACGGTTACGGAGCCAAGCATGCCGAAAGCCGCGGCCAAGCCAGGCAAACCGACGTCAAAGGTGAATTCCGCGTCAGGCCTGACCAAAGCGCATATTGAGCAAATATTCGAAGGGACAGAGCTGGCTGACGACGGTCTTGAAGAAGCGGTGCTCGAAATTGAAGAGGAATATGGCATAAACGCTTATTTTACGATTGCAGTCATGAAGCTTGAAAGCGGCAACGGCAAAAGCAGTCTGGCCCGGAATAAAAACAATTTGTTCGGACTCAATGCTACGGGCGGCGGAAACCAAAAAGCATTCAGCTTCAAAACGAAAGGTGATAGCGTGCGGAAGTTCGGACAGCTGCTTGACGATTATTATGTCGGCAAGGGTTATACGACGATCGAAAAAGTGGCCCAAAAATATTGTCCGGCCAATCCCAAATGGGCAAGCCTCGTCAGCGGCATTATGAAAAGCGATTACAATAAACTTTAACGATCGTTTGTCAGTCGTATTTATCCTCGTCGATTCTGACGATTCCGTCGATCATAAGCTCGGCTTCCGTCTCGAAATTCAAATACAGCGGTGCCGGAAGCCTGTCGAGAACGGTTTGGATCAAAGGCAGATCGAATAACTCCTCCATGGATTGAGGAGGCTGCTCCAAGCCGTATACCCACTCGCGAACGGTATCGATGAACCGATAGAAGGAAGCTTCGAATGAATCCGCAGCAGCCTCGGCATTTTCTTGTCCCGAGCCTGCCATGGCATTCCAGCTCCGCAGAGCCGTATCCAGCGCGTCGATAACATGGTTACTCATTTTAATGACCTCCTGTTGCATAGCCGATCATGAACGGAGCTCATCCTTTTTATCCAAATGGATGAACAAATCCAAGCGGCTTATATGCGATTAGTGGTGACCGTGCTGCTGAAGTTATTATATATCATCGCAAACAAGAAGCAGTAACATATGCGATTGCAAATTTTGCTTTTGCCGCATAATTCGTTAAACTGAATCTATAAGACAGCCAAAGAAGCAGCGATGGCGGAGAAGCAAGGTGAGCGTATGAAAGAGATTCATATATTGGTAGCCGATGACGACAAAGAAATAAGAGAATTGCTCAAAAAATATTTGGAGCGGGAAACGTACAAGGTCGATACGGCGGCGGACGGCGAAGAGGCGCTGCTTCTATTCGAGCGCAACAGCTACAATCTCGTTCTGCTTGATTTAATGATGCCCAAGGTGGACGGTATCGAAGCGTGCAGAAGGCTCAGAATGAAGTCGAACGTACCGATCCTGATGCTAACGGCAAAGGATCAGGAGCTCGATAAAGTTTTGGGCTTAAGCATGGGCGCGGACGATTATATGACGAAGCCGTTCAGCATCCACGAGCTGGTTGCGAGGGTCAAGGCGCATATGCGACGTTATTTGGTGCTGGGCAGCGAACAAGCCGCAGAAGAGCCGTTGATTCGTCATCGGAGCTTATGCATCGACGTCAAGAAGTATGCCGTAACGAAAAACGGCGAGGGAATAAACCTGACGGCCAAAGAATTCGAGCTGTTGAAGTTTTTCGCAATGAATCCCGAGCAAGTATTCACGAAGACGCAGCTGTTTCGCCAGGTGTGGGACAGCGCGTATTTGGAAGACGACAATACCGTCATGGTTCACATCCGCAAGCTGCGTACGAAAATCGAAGACGATCCATCCGATCCGAAGCTTATTCAGACCGTATGGGGGATCGGCTACAGGTTTGCGGGAGAGAAGCATGAAGCCTGAGAAAAGCGTCGTACTGATTATCGTTCAATTCATCCTTATCGCGGGACTTATTATTGCAGAGCGGATCGGACAACCCCACGCCATCCTTCGCGGGGGGTTATTTGCCGCGCTCTTGGCGGCTACAGGACTGCTGCTGCTTGCAAGGCTGCGTTTCAAGTCGAGGCTCGAAAGGGTAGCCTCGGAGCTGAAGCGCGCGATTCGGGGAAACGGCAGCACGCGTCTGCTCGCTAATGACGAACCGGCGTTTGACGAAGTCATTTTCTCGATAAATGCGTTAATCGAACAGCTGGAAGCCGTCCAAGTGCGGACGATAAAATCCGAAGCGGCAAGAAAAAGTCTGCTATCCAATATATCCCATGACATCAGAACTCCGTTGACATCCATAATCGGATATGTCGACGCTCTGAAGGATGGACTTGCAGCCTCCGAGGAGGAAAAGCGGCAATATATCGACATCATTTCCCGTAAAGCGGCTGCTTTAAAGGAAATGATCAATGAAATATTCGATTTGGCGAAGCTGGATGCGGACGAGCTGCCGCTGAAGCGGGAAACGCTCGATCTTGCGGAACTGGCAAGAGAAGCGGCGATCGGGCTGCTGCCGGAGCTAAAGACGTACGGCATCGAGCTTCAGGCGAACGTTCCGGACCGGATATGTCCGATCGCGGCGGATCGGTTAGGCATGCAGCGCGTAATCGGCAATTTGCTCAAGAATGCCGTGACATACGGCAAAGACGGGTACGTAGTGGGGCTCGAGCTGAAAGTGGAGGACGAACGGTATATCCTGAGCGTTTGGGATAAAGGGGCGGGAATCCGCGAAGTGGATTTGCCGCGCGTGTTCGACCGCATGTACCGCGGAGACGCAAGCAGAAGCTCGATGCAAGGCGGCGGAAGCGGAATCGGTCTGGCGGTAGCCAAAGCGATCGTGGAGAAGCACGGGGGCCTGATTTGGGCGGAAAGCCGGCCCGGGCTGCAAACGGTTTTCACCTTTACCGTTCCCAAGCAAGCGAGAAGCATTCAATTAAGAAACAATTAAGATTCGGTTAAGAGCCATTTAAAACCGCCTGCTTAAGATGGGATTATGTGCTGGTGCAGCAGCTTGAAAGCAGGAGGTATATATGAGCGAAGTGATTAGAACGGCCGGTTTAACGAAGGATTACGACGGGCAGAAAGCGGTCGACGACCTTCATATGCACGTCAGGCAAGGGCAAATTTACGGTTTTCTCGGTCAGAACGGCGCCGGCAAAACGACGACGATCCGCATGCTCCTCGGTTTAATCAAGCCGACGGAAGGGCGAATCGAAATATTCGGAGAGCATTTGCCCGAGAAGCAGAAGGACATATTGCGGCGTATCGGTTCGATCGTCGAATTTTCGGGCTTTTACGAGAACTTGACCGCCAAGGAAAACTTACTGATCAACGCAAAGCTCAAAGGCGTTCACAAAAGAAACGCATTGGAAGAAGCGCTCGAAATCGTCGGGCTGCACAACGAGCATAAGAAGCTTGTCGGCAATTATTCTTTGGGCATGAAACAAAGGTTAGGCATCGCAAGAGCGATTCTTCACCATCCGGAGCTGCTCGTTTTGGACGAGCCCACGAACGGTCTGGATCCTATCGGCATCAAGGAAATAAGGCGGCTTATTAAAGCGCTGGCAGAGGAAAGAAAAATTACGATTTTGATTTCAAGCCATATATTAAGCGAGGTTGAGCAGGTTGCCGATCATATCGGCATTATCCATAAGGGGAAGCTCCTGGAAGAGGTTTCTTTCGAGGAGATGAGACGAAGAAACCGCAAATATTTGGAGTTTCAAGTGTCGAACGACAATAAAGCGGCGATGCTGCTCGAGAAGTTTTTTCAAATTACGGATTATGAAGTTCATGGGGAAGGCCATATTCGCGTGTATTCGCATATCGGCGAACAGGGCAAGCTGAACAAGCTTTTTGTGGATCAAGGCATCGAGGTAACGAAAATTGCGGCGAGCGAAGACAAGCTGGAGGACTATTTCGTCAAGCTGATAGGCGGTGGCACCATTGGTTAATTTGCTGTATACGGAGCTTCTGAAGCTGAAGCGGGCCAAAATGTTCTTGGTCAGCGTAATCGGAGCAACCGCCGCCCCGATCATGATGTTTATAGGCTTTATAAATTCCAAAAGCTTACACCCCGATGAGCCGATTACATTCGACGTCTCCTTCTATAATACGAATTTGTACGTAATGCTGCTCATTGGAACGCTGCTTTACGGTGTCATAACGGCCTATTTGTACAATCGCGAATATACGGAAGATACGCTTAAAAATTTGCTGACGATCCCGGTTTCAAGAACAAGCCTTATTTTGAGCAAAATGGCGCTTTTATTTATTTGGATAATGGCGCTGACCATGGTAGCGTGGGGGCTGACGTTCGTCTTGGGGCTTCTCGGACGATTTGAAGGCTTGAGCGTTTCCGTCATTTTACAATCCCTGAAGCAGTTTGCGGTAGGGGCGAGCCTGCTTTTCCTGTTGTCGACGCCGACGATGTTCGTTACGTTTCTATTTAAAAACTATGTTCCGTCGATCATTTTTACGGCAACGATTACGATGGCGAACGTCGCTTTAGTCGATAAGTCATACAGCGCGCTGTTTCCCTGGTCGGCGGTGAACGTGATCGCCAATAACGCCGTCGTTCCCGAATATCCCTTGTACTATTCTTATATTTCGATCTTTGCCGCATCATTAATCGGGTTAGCTGCCACAATCGTCTATTTCAAAAAGTCGGATATTCATTAATGACGTTAAGTTTTCATTTTGCGAGGAGCGTGCAAACATCCTATGTGGGAATCATTTGTTGCATTTATACTGGGGCTTGTCGAAGGGGTAACCGAGTTTGCCCCGGTTTCATCTACGGGACATATGATTATCGTCGACGATTTTTTGTTTCAAACGAAAGATATGTTTTCGCCGGAGGTTGCCAATACGTTTAAGATCGTCATCCAGCTCGGCTCGATTCTGGCAGTGGTCGTGCTGATGAGGGATCGTTTCATAAACCTGCTTGGGCTTCGCGGCCGGACCGGAGAGCAGGCATCAGGGCCGAGGCTTAAATTGCTGCAAGTAATCGTCGGGCTTATGCCGGCCGGCATTCTTTATTTACTCGTTGACGATTACGTCGACAAATATTTGTTTTCCGCCGAAACGGTCGTCGTCGGTCTTGTGCTCGGAGCGCTGCTCATGCTTGCTGCGGATTGGTTCCGGCCCCGCCGTCCGAAGACGGAGTCGGTCGATCAGATTACGTACAAGCAAGCCTTAACCGTCGGCTTGATTCAATGCGTCGCCATGTGGCCCGGCTTTTCCCGTTCCGGATCTACGATATCAGGGGGCGTCTTAACCGGGATGAGCCACCGCGCCGCTGCGGACTTTACATTTATTATGGCCGTGCCGATCATGGCGGGAGCCAGCCTGTTTTCGCTGATGAAAAGCTGGGATTCGATTACGGCCGACGTCATCCCGTTTTTCGTCGTCGGCTTCGCGAGCGCCTTCGTTTTTGCTCTAATTTCGATTCGCTTCTTCCTGAAGCTGATCAACAAGATCAAGCTTGTCCCGTTTGCCATTTACCGCTTAGTATTGGCGGCCGTTATTTATTTTGTATTTCTGTAAAGCGGATCAAACAAGGATAACGGCTTCGAAGTCCTGTGCAACAAATAACCTCTGATATTCGAACAAAGGAAGACGAACTCGAGCCATAGCTTGAGCGTCTTCCTTTATTGCGTTTTAAGGCTGCCGGATGCGATTTAGCTTCGCGTTTCCTCTTTAGGCACAAGCTTGAAAATTTCCCCTGTTTCAAACGTATCGATCAAACGGCCGAGCCACAAATAATAACGGATGGCTTCGTCCAGCTTGCCGATATCCGCCGCGATGAGCGTTTTCAGCGCCTCGTTGTTTTGATCGTCCTCCAATAGCCGCTGCAGCTCGGCAATCGATTTGCGCAGCGCGTGAACGTTCATTTCGATCGATTTTCGCCATTTCGTATCGAAAAAATCCGCGAACGACTGGTACCAGTCCGTCTCCACTTCGTACAGATCTTTGCGGTTCCCTTTCTCCCATACCTGGTGAACCATCTTGAGGTCCGTCAACGTGCGGACACCCGTGCTCATGCTTGTTTTGCTCATGCCCATCTCTTGGCCCATTTCGTCCAGCGTCATAGGCTTATCTTGAAAAAACATCATGCCGTATAAATGACCGGTCGACAAGGTTACGCCGTACAAGTCCATATTTTTACCGATCGATTCGATGACGCGTTTGCGCGCCTTCTGAATCGTGCCGAATTGCTCTTCCGTAATCCCATCCCAGTGGTCCATCGTTATCCTCCTGCGGAATCCGCCCTATTAATCGTGATCATTCCAACATTTCTTAGCTGTATATAGGCAGTCACTTGTGCATAGATCAAATATATTTCATTGTATTGAACTTGGAATTGAAAGTAAAGACGGTGGCATGTCAGCAAAAGGGAGGAATCAGGAGTATTCTGAATGATTCGTTTGTAAAGTTTTTTCTGTACGTTCAATATGAACTAATTTAACTTTTGACCTGTTCTTGGTTTATCTTGTAAACTTAGCAGCATTGGAACGGGGGGATACGGTGATAGAAGTCAAACGGTTGTCAAAAATATTCGGACAGCACCCGGATAAAGCGATGCAGCTTCTCGAACAGGGGTGGAGCAAAAAGCGGATTTTCACGGAAACCAAACATACGGTAGGCGTGAATCAAGCGAGCTTTACAGTTAAAGAGGGGGAAATATTCGTCATCATGGGGTTGTCAGGCAGCGGAAAATCCACGTTGATCCGGCTTCTGAACCGATTGATCGAGCCGACGGACGGCAGCATCATGTTTCGCGGCGAAGATATCGTAACGATGTCGGATGAGCGCCTTCGCGAATTCCGGAGAACGGCCATGAGCATGGTGTTTCAGAAATTCGCTTTGTTTCCGCATAAAACGGTCGTCCAAAATGTCGAGTTCGGACTGGAGGTACAAAAGATCGCGCCGAAAATCCGCAGAGAAAAAGCGCGGGAGGCCCTTGCGCTCGTCGGACTGCAGGATTGGGAGCACGAATTGCCCGACCGTTTAAGCGGAGGTATGCAGCAACGCGTCGGACTTGCAAGAGCGCTTGCCAATGCGCCGCAGGTTTTGCTGATGGATGAAGCGTTCAGCGCGCTTGATCCGCTTATCCGCAAGGATATGCAGGAGGAGCTGCGGGAGCTGCAGGAAAAGCTGAAGAAAACGATCGTTTTCATCACGCACGATCTGAACGAAGCGCTGCGCATCGGCGATCGGATTGCCCTTATGAAGGACGGCTCGATCGTGCAAATCGGCACGCCCGAGGAAATTATGATCTCGCCTGCCAATGAATACGTGGAACGTTTTATTGAAGATGTGGATCTTTCCCGAGTGCTGAACGCTTCGCATGTGATGCGCAGACCCGAGTCGATAACGTATGACCGCGGCGGTCCGCGGGTTGCGCTGGAGCTGATGCGCGAGAACGGAATTTCCAATCTGTTCGTCGTCGACAACGCCAAAAAGCTGATCGGTGTCCTAACCGCCGAGGATACGGCAAGGGCGATCAAGGACCGGCTAAGTCTTGACGATATTATGATCCGCGATGTGCCGGTCGTTTCACCGGAAACGCTGCTTGGCGAAATGTTCGAGGTTATCAGCACGAGCCGGGTTCCCATAGCGGTTACTTCGGAAAGCGGGAAGCTGCTCGGCGTCGTTATTCGCGGTGCGGTGCTGGGAGCGCTTGCAGGCAATCACGACGGTCTTCGGAAGGCGGTGGCGGACAATGGGGCCTAAAATACCGATTTCTTCATGGGTGGAAAAGGCGGTCGATTGGCTTAGCGGCAATTTGGAATGGCTGTTCGGTTTTATCGCTTCGATTATCGAAGGAACCGTTCATTTGTTTTCACTCCTGTTTCACTTTCCGCCTGCATGGGTTTTGATCGTGCTGGTTGCCATATGGGCGTATCGGGCTGCCGGCCTGATGCTGGGCATTTTTTCGCTTATCGGATTGTTCCTGATCGATAATCTCGGTTTCTGGGAGCACACGATGGATACGCTGGCGCTCGTCATGACGTCCGCGCTCATCTCGATCGTCGTGGGTTTGCCTCTAGGCATCTGGTGCGCGCGTAACAAAACGGTGCAAAATGCCGTAACGCCGATGCTCGACTTTATGCAAACGATGCCGGCTTTCGTCTATTTGATTCCCGCCGTCACGTTCTTCGGACTGGGCGTCGTGCCGGGCGTTATCGCATCGGTCATTTTCGCCGTACCGCCTACGATCCGCTTGACGAATCTCGGCATTCGCCAGGTTCCCTTCGATCTGATCGAAGCGGCCGATTCGTTCGGCACGACGTCCGCACAGAAGCTGTGGAAGGTGCAGTTTCCGCTTGCGCTTCCTACCCTGATGGCGGGCATCAATCAAACGATCATGCTTTCCTTGTCGATGGTCGTTATCGCTTCGATGATCGGCGCGCAGGGCTTGGGGGCGGACGTTTATCGGGCCGTGACGCAGCTCAAAACCGGCGAAGGGTTCGAAGCGGGACTTGCAGTCGTCATTTTGGCGATCGTGCTGGACCGGTTGACGCAGCATATTTTTAAACCAAAGGGAGAGAAAAAACATTGAAAAAGAACAAATTATTTTTCGCAACAGTCGGTTTAATCGGGATGACCTTGCTTGCAGCGGCCTGCGGGCAAAAAAAGACGGATTCCTCCGCATTTATAGGCGATCAGGTCAAATACGAAATTATCGGCATCGATCCTGGAGCAGGAATCATGAAAACGACGGCTCAAGCGCTCAAGGATTACGACTTGTCGGATTGGAAGCTTGTGGAGGGCTCGGGAACCGCGATGACGGCGGCCTTCGATAAAGCTTACAAAGCCCAAATGCCGATCATCATTACCGGCTGGACGCCGCACTGGATGTTTTCCAAATACGATTTGAAGTATCTTGAGGATCCTAAGGGCGTTTACGGCGGCGACGAGCAAATTCATACGATTGCAAGGAAAGGGCTCAAAACCGATCAGCCGTCGGCGTATACGGTACTGGACCGTTTCGAATGGACGCCCGGGGATATGGAGAAAGTGATGCTCGCGATCAGCGACGGCAAAAAGCCGGAGGAAGCGGCCGTGGATTGGATCAAGGATAACGGCGGCAAGGTTGACGAATGGGTCAAAGACGTGCCGAAAGCTGAAGGCGTGAAGCTTAAGCTTGCTTATGTCGCATGGGATTCCGAAATTGCCAGCACGAATCTTGTAAAAGCGGTGCTGGAATCGCGTCTTGGCTTTAAAGTCGATCTGCTGCAGGTCGAGGCGGGCCCGATGTGGGCGGGAATCGCCGGCGGCGACGCGGATGCGATTGTGGCGGCTTGGCTGCCGACGACGCATAAGGACTACTATGACAAATATAAAGATAAGTTCGAAGATTTGGGACCGAACCTGTCCGGCACGAAAATCGGGCTGGCGGTTCCCAAGTACATGGAGATCGGCTCCATCGAGGATTTGAAGAAAAAGTAACCGGGATGCCTAGCGATCGCTCCTTTTTTCAGGGGCGGTCGTTTTTGCAACTATTCTCGGCTTCGCAGCGTAAAAATGGTAACAAGGAGGGGAAAAGATGAAACTGTATGTTCGAGATAATTTTTTCAATTCCGGGAAGACGGAAATTCTAGACGAACGAAATCATGCGGTTGGGGTGGTCGATCTCCGCAGCGCTTTCGGATCGGCCTTGGATGTGTACGGTTTGCAAGGAAGACTTCTATACGGCGGCAAATTTCCGATGTTATCGAATAAATGGATCGTAAGCGACGCCGGGGGAGACGAGTGCGGGATGCTGCGGTACCGGTTGTCCTTCCTGTCTAAACGATATGAATACGAGTCTTACGGGAGAGGCGTGTATGAAATAACGGCCGAGGCGTTTTCACGCGATTATGAAATTCGAAACTCACAAGGAGCTTTGGCCGCTACTTTCCGCAAAGTAGACGGCTGGTTCGAAGCGGCTGTCTACTGCCTGGAAAATCTTACGGATGAAGTGAGCAGCTATGAATGGATCGCCGTCATTCTCGGCATGAACGAAATCCAGAAACGGCATAGAAGCAGCGGTTGAAAAAGTCGGACCGCTCCTTAGGAGAAATAAAGGATACGGCGAGTAGTTCGCGAATACCTCTTGTAGGTGAACGGTACCATTGACAGAAGAGGGAGAGTTGCATAATGAGCGAAATTCACGCATTGGGCGAGACAGAGCTTCAGGAACGATTGCGGATGCTTCAGGAGAAATATGACGGGTTCATGCAGCGCCGTTTGAAATTGGATATGTCGCGCGGCAAACCGAGTCCCGAGCAGCTGCAGCTTTCCATGGGCATGCTGGACGCCGTTACGTCCGCAGACGGGCTGCTGGCCTCGGACGGAACCGATACGCGCAACTATGGCGGGCTTGACGGTATTCCGGAGGCTAAAGCTTTGTTTGCCCAAATACTGGAGGTCAGCCCCCAAGAAATTGTGATTGGCGGCAGTTCGAGCCTGACAATGATGCATGACGCCATTGCGAGAGCGATGCTTTTTGGAGTAGACGCCGATTCGACGCCGTGGGGGAAGCGGTCGGCAGTCAAATTTTTATGCCCAAGCCCGGGCTACGACAGGCATTTTGCCATATGCGAGCTATTCGGCATCGAAATGATCGCGATCGACATGTTTGATGACGGTCCGGACATGGATACAGTCGAAAGGCTGGCCGGTGAGGACGATTCCATTAAAGGCATTTGGTGCGTACCCAAGTACAGCAATCCGGACGGCTTAACTTATTCGGATGATGTCGTCGACAGGCTCGCCCGGATGAAAACGAAAGCCGGCGATTTTCGGATCATGTGGGATAACGCATATGCCGTACATCATTTGACGGAACGAGCGGATAAGCTGAAAAATATTTTCGCAGCATGCAGGGACGCCGGCAATCCCGATCGTGTGCTGATGTTCAGCTCAACCTCCAAGATCAGCTTCGCCGGCTCCGGCATTGCCGTGATGGCGGCCAGCGAGCGCAATTTGAACGTTACCCGGAAGCAGCTCTCCGTGCAGACGATCGGTCCGGATAAAGTAAATCAGCTGCGTCACGTCCGGTTTTTCGAACATATAAGCAAGCTGGAATCCCATATGGCCAAGCATGCTTCCATTCTGAAGCCCAAATTCGATTTGGTGCTGAACATGTTTGAAAGGGAACTGGACGGCAAAGGCGTCGCGACGTGGCGAAAGCCGAACGGCGGCTACTTTATCAGCCTCAACACGCTGGACGGCTGTGCGGTCGAGGTCGTGAAGCTGGCGGCTGAAGCGGGCGTCACTTTAACGAAGGCAGGTGCGACGTTTCCGTACGGTACCGATCCGAGGGACCGGAATATTCGGATCGCCCCGTCGTACCCGACGCTTGCGGAGCTGGAGACGGCGATTGAAGTCATTTGCGTCTGTGTGGAGATCGCTAGCATAAAGAAGATTATGGGGTAAGCATCATCATAAAAAAAGAGACATTCCTTGTCGACAGGGAATGTCTCTTTTTTTATATGGTCTCCGTTGCGATGCGAATCTGCAATCTTTTTCTTTCGAGTATTCAGCTCGTTAACGGCTGCAGCCGGGAACTCCATTCCGGCAGGCCATTACCAGAAACGGGAGAAAAATCTGAAAATGCCCCAAACCTTTCGCTGCCTGACAGGATATTTTTCCGAGCGCGGGATGAGAGCCGAACGGGGAAAGCCTGTCCGCTCTTCGGCGGCGAAAGCCTCCTTAGCAAACATAACATCGTTATGCCGGCTTCCGGGCGCGCTCACTTCCCGAATTAATTCTGGCAACGGAGGGGCGGAGCCGATTTTGGGCGAATTCGCGTTTGCCAAAAACGGCGATTGTGCGGCGGCCACTTCCATATTCCATACGCTCCCGTCGGACGATTGCTTTTCTAACGCCTCCAACCTGGCGGCAAGCCCGTCGTTTTCCCTTTGAAGCTCTAAAATACGCTCCGATAAATATTTCATAGTGAGCTTCGGCTTTTGCGGTACGGCAAGTACGCTTTCGATTTGTTCGGACGGCGGCGGCAACAATAGTTCTTCATCGGCAGTATTGCTATGATGAGCCACGGTACGGCCTCCTTGTAATAATTTGCTGGACTGGCTTCGTTCGTACATCTCATCTTACAGGAAGATCCGCGAGGATACTGTCGAAGACCGCTGTCAAAGTTTAAGAAAATGGAGGAGCCTTATATTCGGGCACCTTGGACCCATTCGACCGGCTAGAAGCCGGAATCCGGACTAAACCGGGAATAAAGCTGCCAGATCAGCTCGCTTCGGCTTGATATGCCCGTTTTGGCGAAAATCGATTTCAAATGATCCTGCACCGTGTAAGCGGAAATGTTCAGCATCCTGGCTATGCTTTTGGTGGATTGGCCTTGGATGATACAAGCAAGAACCCGTTTTTCGCGTTCCGATAAGCCGTACGATTCCGCAATGACAGGCAAAACGTCGGACGGCGCAGCTTGCTCGAACCAGACAGCCAGCTGGGTCTGCCGGGTCGAACTGGTCAGCTTGCTTGCGCGAATCGTCATATAGCGGCCTTCCGGCGTCCGCATACACACTTTTGCCGTACTGGCCGACCCCTCACCGCTTTCGGAGAGCGCGCGAAAACAAACCGCTTGAACCGGTTTAGGAAGGGCGGCAATGTCTGCGTTTTCCCAATTGCGCAGCATGGAAAGCCAGTGTTCCGACGCTTCATTGGAAGATAACACGGCGAGCGATTCCGAAACGATCAGAATGCCGGGCTGCTCCTCCGAACGTTCGGCTCCATCGTCCGGCATAAGCATGCTGGTGCTGCGCAGATGGAAAGCGATTGCAGGGACCAGGGAAGAAAGCAAGCTTCGTTCGCGCTTTTGGAATACCGGCTGGTCCTGAAGACGAAACAACGTCAAATATCCGTAACATCCCCCTTTAAAGACCAGCGCCGCCCTCATTTCGTCGCGAAAGCCCGCAGGATGCAGTACGTTCCGGTATCTTGCGCTGCGTTCCGGTTGTCCTTCCGTAGTTCCATGCAGTGACGCCACAGGATCGGCTTCCAGCGCCAAGTCGGTGAATCGGTTCACATCTTCCTGCAAGTATTCATTCGCAAATAACGCTTGATGAATCGATTCGACTCCTTCCTCCGTAACGGCGCCGGTCGAAAGCAAGGTTTGCGGATCGACCAGGGTGCAGCAGGCGGCATCGAAGGGGATGGCCTCTCGCAATTTGCGCAGCAAGGCGATTCTGAAGCTTTGCGAGGAGGCGGCCGTGCGGGCGAGCGAGTCGATTTTTCGTTTAAGTGTTTCATGCTGGGAGGGCATAGGCGGCTCCTATCATTCGTTATGAGAATCAAGGGATAAACAATCCCATAATTGTGGGATGGCGCATGCATTGTCGAAACGTATAATTGAAAATAATTGTTATTCTAATGATAGTAAATGAACGAGGAGTTGAAAAGCGTAATGCCAGACCGGACCTCTTCCATTGATCTGGAGCGATGCAATCGATGCTTGGTACGCCGCCAAACGATAGAGGGGTGACAGGATGATGAAAGATACGATTATAGTAGTGGGCGGATATGGCCACGTCGGAAAAACGATCAGCCGTTCGTTAAGCGAAAAATTCCCCGGCAAAGTGTACGCTGCAGGCCGGAATGTTCAAACAGCCAAGCGGTTTAGCGAGGAGACGGGAGGCAAGGTAAGGCAGCTGCAGCTCGATATCGGCAAGCCGTTCGACAAGGATATATTGAAGCGAGCGAAGCTGATCGTCATGTGCCTCGATCAGACGGATACCGATTTTGTCCGGGCGTGTTTTCAAAATGGCGTTCATTATATCGATATTTCCGCAAAAGGCTCGTTTCTAGCCAAAGTGGAAGGGCTGCGCGAAGCCGCCGAAGCCGGTGGGGCGACGGCCGTATTAAGCGTGGGACTTGCGCCGGGGTTAACGAGCTTAATGGCGTCGCAGGCAGTCAAATTGATGGATGCAGCTAAGGCCATCGATATTTCGATTATGCTCGGACTCGGCGATCGGCACGGGAAAGCGGCCATCGAGTGGACAGTTGATAACCTGAATGCGCGCTTCGAGATTATGGAGGATAACGGGCTTGTTGCAGTCGAAAGCTTTACGGACGGGAAAACGACGGATTTCGGAGCGGATTTGGGCCGCAAAAAAAGCTTCCGTTTTCCATTCTCCGACCAGCAGACGCTTGCGCGGACATTGGCCGTACCTTCCGTTTCCACGCGGTTGTGCTTCGATTCCGGCATTGTGACATCCCTCGTAGCGGCAATGAAGGCCGCAGGGTTGTTCCGATTTCTGCAAACCGGCTGGGTGCGGAAAACCGTTGTACGGAGCTTCGGGCAAATAAGCTTCGGCAAGGAAAGATTTGCCGTAAAGGTAGATGCTTGGGGAATCAAGGAAAAACGGGAGGTCAAGGCGGAATGCATGCTGCATGGCAGCAATGAAGCGGAAATGACGGGGATGACGGCAGCATTCGTCGCTGAAGCCGTTTACCGTACTGCGTACCCCAGCGGGGTTTACCATATCGAGCAGCTGTTTTCGCTGGAAAACATGCAGCCGCTTGTTCAGCGGGCGTCATTTGCGGAGATGCGCTTGAACGGGCGGAAGCTGAATTTGTAGAACAGTCAAAAAAGCCTTCGGATCCGCAAAGCGGAGCCGGAGGCTTTTTACTTGCTTCTAGATACGAACCGCCGTACCGCTGACCGCCACCATAAGCATGCCTTCGCGAACGACCTCGTAGTCTACATCGATGCCGACGATCGCATTTGCCCCTATGCGCGACGCTTGATCGCCCATTTCGCGGAATGCCAGATCGCGCGCTTCTTTCAATTTCGTTTCATATGCGCCCGAGCGCCCGCCGACGATATCGGTAATCGAAGCGAACAGATCTCGCACGATATTGGCCCCCATGATCGCTTCGCCGGTAACCACCCCAAGGTAATCCTGTACAGGGCGGCCTTCAACTGCCGGAGTTGTCGTAAATATCATGTCAATTCCTCCTCGTATGTTTATCTTTTCTATTACGTCTGATTTTCATGAACGTTTCATGTCATAAATATCATTATTAATAAAATATCGATGTCAATTGACCGTTAAAGAAAGCGCTCGGCAAGAAAATTTTAAGCAAATCGTCTCAAGCTATGGACAGTTGATGAACTTTTTGACGCGTTGAGGCATTTGCTTTAGCAATTGAGTTGAATTGACGAGTGGACTCGGTTACCATAATAACTATGTGAAAAGATAAACGATCAGTTTGGAGTGGGCATGAAGTGAATATGACGAATGAGTTGATGAAAGACGCGATGGACATGCTGGCGTCGACCAGCAGGACATTTTTGATCCCGATAAACGGGTTGGTTCCGGGCTTGAAGGAAGCGGTGGCATCCGCCTACCTTTGCATGCGCGCGATCGACGAGATCGAGGATCATCCCGAGCTGCCGTCGGCTGTAAAGCATGAGCTGCTGATCGGCATTAGCCGAATACTGCGGGAGCCGTCCTGGAATGCCGCTCTGCAGACCCTGTTTCAGCCTTATCGCGAACAATTGCCCGAGGTTACGGTTCGTATGAGCGACTGGATTGATCTATGTCCGGATACCGCTACCGCGAGAGTGCTCGAAGGTACGGCCCAGATGGCCGGGCAAATGGCGGAATGGGTCGATAAAGGCTGGGAAATTAAATCGGAAGCGGATTTGGATCATTATACGTACTGCGTGGCGGGCGCTGTAGGGGAACTGCTGACCGACCTGTGGATGTGGTATGACGGAACGAAAACCGACCGCACGAAAGCTGTCGCTTTCGGACGGGGGCTGCAGGCCGTCAATATTTTGCTTAATCAGAAGGACGACCAAACGAGAGGCGTCGCTTTTTTCCCGGAAGGCTGGGGGATGGACGAAATGTTCGCTTATACCAAGAGAAACTTGGATCAAGCCGACGCTTATATAGCCGATATTCCTCCGGGGCCTATTTTTAATTTCTGCAGTATTCCTCTTGCACTGGCGCATGGCTCGCTTAATGCTTTGGCTGCTGGCGAAAGCAAATTGAGAAGATCGGACGTGCTTGAAATCGTAAGCCGCTTGACAGGCGAAGGTACCGCTTAAACCTAAATTGACGTTAATAGAAAAACCGGAATCATGATTTCCATAGCTGCAGCCGATCCTGAGAAGGGTGTCTGCAGCTTTTTTGTAAGCGCTAAAGCGAATGCGGCCAACGTTTTCTGGATCATTGCTAGGCGAATAGAGGTTTTTTACGGCGGGTTTGGCGGCTGTACTTGTTTCGTGTACGATGGAAATGGTATAATTTCCGCTTGACGGACAATATGTAAATGTTTCGTCCTATTGTAGGTAATAAAACGGTTTTGTCGAATACATAGACACGGAAGTCAACTTGAGCAGAGGAGTGAGTGCGGTTGTTTTTGCAGTTTTTACAATCTAAGGAGCATAAGGAAGCGTTTCTGGAATTGGCCCACGTCGTTGCGCAAGCGGACGGATTTATCAACCGGAAAGAACAAGGATTCATTAAATCGTTCATGGCCGAAATGAATATGCAGGAATCGGCGTATACGCCTTCGGAGGTCAGGGAGCTTTCCGATATTATCGGTAAAGTGAATGACGAACAAGTGAAAAATATTTTCTTTGCCGAAATATTATTGCTGATTTTCGCAGACGGCGACTACAATGACGACGAGAAGCAAATGGCCAAAAGCATTGCGGAGCAGTTCGGTTTTACCGAAGAAACGTACGAAGCGTTTAAAAACTGGGTCATTCGCATGGACCAGCTGAAAATAGAAGGCTTTAAGCTGATATTAAAATGTTAAAATGTTAGCATTAGCGGTATAACGATTATCTAGGAGGATTTGGATGTCTAACCAAACGGAATCGAATGCGCTGCCGCCTAAAACTTGCACGATCGAGCGGATGATTACGAAGAAATCCGATATCGATAAGGTGTTACAGGGGCAAAAAACCGCCACTCGCCGCAACGGCCGCTACGCGGATGTCGGCGAAATCATGACGCTGGAGGGCCGCGACTTCGTGGTGGAGCAGGTATATAGGCAATCGTTGGGCGAATTGACCGATGAGCATGCCGTTCAAGAGGGATTTTCGACGGTAGAGGATTATAAGGAAGCGATCCTTTCGTATCATCCCGGCATGCCGTGGCTGCCGCATATGAAGGTCTGGGTTCACGAATTCCGGCCTGTGCAGGAATAAGCTGCGATGGTTTTGCTGCAGAAAATATTGCTTTACACTCATATCTTGAGTGCAATCATATCGATAGGTCCTTTCTTCGTGCTTATCCCTGTGATCGAAAAGCTGCGAACCGCGCAAGATCCGGAACAGCATGCTTACATCGTCACCTTCAAATTCGCCATCCAATTCGCCAAGCATTCGGGGCATTTGCTCGTACTCAGCGGCGTTTTTCTCGCTATTGCCGCATCTTGGCCATGGACGACGTCATGGATCGTAATGACGGTATTGATTTTGATCAGCTCCTTGTTTTTTCTGGCTCGCGCCTTCTCGCCGAAGCTGAGAGCCCTTGGCCAGCCTGACCAAAACAGGGACAAGGTGATCAACGCGCTGAGGCGTTCCGTCTGGACGTACTTGGTTCTGTTGATGGCCATGCTGTGGTTTATGGTCGCCAAGCCTGTCCTTTGGTAACGCGAACTTCGCCTGACTTATGGATCATGGCCTGCCGGCGATTTTTGACGCCCTCCATGTGCCGTTGAATATATACGCTTCTATTTATGAAAAAGCCCGGACGCTGCGGATAAGCAGCGCTCGGGCTTTTGGCGTTTACCGGAAAGCATATTCGAGGAATCGGTCCAAGCCTCCGGTAAACCGGACTCAAACACGTTCGGGAGTGTCCTCGGTTACGAGTTTTTTCTCGATGATAAAAAGCGGACGATGCTTGACTTCTCTGTAAATTTTGCCTATGTATTCGCCGATCAAGCCTAAAGCCAGAAGCTGAATCCCGCCGATAAACCAGACCGATAGGATCAGGGATGTCCAGCCCGACACCGTCGTCCCCCAAAGCTTGCCGACAATCGCATAAATCGCGGCGAGGATGCTTAATGCGAAGAGGACGAAACCCGTCAGCGTTACAAAGCGGATAGGCGTTACGCTGAACGAGGTAATGCCGTCGAAGGCGAAGGACAGCATTTTTTTGAGCGGATATTTGGATTCTCCCGCAAAGCGCTCATGCCGGTCGTAATAAACGACGGCGGACGGAAATCCGATTAACGGCACGATACCCCGCAGGAACAAATTGACCTCTTTAAACCGCTCCAGCTCGTCCAGCGCGCGTTTGCTCATCAAACGGTAGTCGGCGTGATTGTCATGAATCCGCACGCCCATACTCGTCATCAGCTTATAGAAGCCTTGAGCGGTGGCCCGCTTGAACCACGTATCGGTGGTACGGCTTTTTCTGACCCCGTAAACGACATCGCAGCCTTCATGAAATTTAAGAATGAATTCACGAATCGCTTCAATATCGTCCTGCAAATCGGCATCGATGGAGATGACGCAATCCGCCGTTTCTTTAGCCGTCATAAGTCCTGCAAGCAGGGCGTTCTGATGACCGGCATTTTTGGCGAGCTTCAGTCCGGTCATGGCCGGGTAGGCATGATGGAACTGCTCGATCAGCTCCCAGGTTTTGTCCCTGCTTCCGTCATCGACGAAGAGCACGGTGCTTTTGTCCGAAATAAGCTTGTCATGCACAAGGCTATTGATCATTTTGCTCAGCCTTTGCACCGTTTCGGGAAGCACTTCCTCCTCGTTGTAGCAAGGTACGACAATCGTTAGTACAGGATTAGCCACGTTTCACGACTCCATTCCAAGCAGCTTTTTGCACGCGTTTCATCATGCAATATTATAACTCAAGCAAGGGCAATACTAAATTATTAACAAAATCTTCATAAACATTTCGCCTTTTTGTTCGTTATAGATATAGACGGCGTTATTCGGCAATCGTCGAACGAATCAATATGAATGGATTGGAGCTGTCGAAATACCATTTTAGCAGAAAAAAAGAGAAAGAGAAAATGAGGTGTAACGTTTGGGTGCAGAGAAACGCTTAACTCCGAAGATCCTTCTTTCGATCGCTTTGCTGATCGTCATTAGCCGGGCCTTGATGCTGTTTACCGGTTATGTCGGCATGAACCTGTTCGGCCACTTTGCCACGAAGACGGAATACGAGGCTACGGCTCCGGGCAGCTACACGCAATGGATGCAGAAGCTGCCGTATGGGCTGGAAGAGACGGATGTCATGAATTTATACGACTTCGTGAAATACGATACGTTCTCGTATTTGAAAATAGCTACGCAAGGCTACGACCAAGTTCGCATGGACGAACCGCATACGGCCGCCAATTGGGTGTTCTTTCCGTTGTATCCGCTCCTTATTTTTTTGTTCGGCAAAATATTTTGGTTCGATCCGGCGCTCATCGGGATTATTTTATCGAACCTGTTCCTGCTCGTTTCGCTGGTTTACGTTTACTTGATTTGTCTGCAGAGGGGGCTGTCCGAGCGTCAGGCGAATGCCGTGCTGTTTCTGCTTCTGCTTTATCCGTCATCGTTATATTTCTCGGTTCCTTATACGGAGAGCCTGTTTCTCATGCTGTCGGCTGCGGCGATTTATCATGCCTGCAATAAGCAGTATGCTCTCGCCTTCATTGCGGCAAGCTTGTCGACCGTAACGCGGGTGCCGGGCTTTATCAACCTGGCGTTCGTGATGGGGACGATTTTGCTGGACGAAGGCTTCCGGTTCAACAGAAGGTACTGGAAATGGCTGCTTTATTCGGTTTTGTCGCTTATACCGATGGGACTGTACCTGCTGCATATGAAAAATATAACCGGCGATTTCCTGGCTCCGTTTCATGAGCAAAGCTTGAACTGGTTCCGTTATACGACCGTTCCGTTCAAAAACTTTATCGGCTTTTTGAAAAATCCTTATTTTTCGACGCCGGACGGCTGGGATAATGGTGTGATCGCCTTCGTCGTCTCGACTGCCGTATTTGTCGTTTATATCGCTTATTTTCTCGTTCATTTCAAAACGATGTTCAAGGATTTGAGGCAGCTCCTGTTTTATGGGTACGGCGCGATGATGATCATTATCCCGTTTTCGAGCCAACCGCTGTTTCTTGTCAGCGTAGTCAGATATATGATGGTGTGCATCCCGCTTTACATCTACATCGTCAGCTTGGCCGATAAACGGGAGAACGTGCTTCGTTTTTATCAGCTGCTGTTTGTTTTCGTTAATGTGATCATTACGATTGCGTATTTCAACGGTTATTTCTTCGTGATTTGACCGTTTCCCCGAATGCGATTTCCATCGGCCTGCGGCCGCTGTCGAAGAAGACGGCGGAACGCGGGCCGTTTGTCCGATATTGATCTTTTCAGCGTCAGCGACTAATATAATGCTTATTCGCGATGTTACTGCCCGCCGAACCGGCGGGCTGCTTGCACTCGCTCGGCTCTCCCCGGCAGGAAACGGAGGCAGGGCGCCATTCGGGGCGACATTCCAGAGGACGATACTCCGGAATTCGCTTATTTTTGTGAGGAGGTTTTGCTTATGTATACGGTGCTGCTTGTCGACGATGAAGCGATCCTTCGCGAAGGCATGCGCAAATATATACCTTGGAACGAATATGGCGTAAACACGGTTTTGGAGGCGGCGGACGTGGCGGAGGCGCTGGACGCGATGGATCGGCACGAGATCGACTTGATGTTCGTCGATGTCCGTATGCCGGGCGAATCGGGACTCGATTTGCTGCAAACCGTACACAAGCGGCGAAGCGGCGTTCATGTCGTGATCATTAGCGGCTACCATGAGTTCGAATATGCGCAGCTTTCCGTTCGTTACGGCGCCGAGGATTATTTGCTGAAGCCGATCAAAACCGAAGATGTGACGCGCATTCTCGGCTGGTTTCGCGATCAGCGGGAGCAGCTTCGCAAGGAGCAGCGGGAAGAGAAGCGGTGGATGAACGATTTGTTCGCGAAATCATTCCACTATGCGCTTACCGGCAAGGACGAATTTTTGACGGAGCGCAACGGGGCGGCGGAAGAACGGCTTCAAACGTTTGAATGGCTGGATAAGCTTGTTCATCGTTATACAGGCTGTATGTATCAATTTATCGCAGTGGCCGGCAGCGGTTACGCAGACGTGCGGGAGTTGTTTCCGAAGTCAAGCGGAGCGGTTCCCGGACATGCCGGGACCGGAACGGCCGAACGGCTGGCGGAGCTGGAGCAGGTTGAGGCGATTGTCCCCGCCGTACTGGGCGACGGCATTGCCGCATATTTGCTTGTGTACCGAAATGCCGCAGCGGAGGACGGCCTTATGGAGCTGCTCGGTCAAATATGCAGCCTGCCCGAGGACGCATGGGCGTATAGTCCGGTGTTGAGCGCATCGGGACTTCCGCAATACGTAACGCAAGCTTATGTCGAAACGATTCGGACAAAGCTTTTTTACAAAACGGACAGGAAGCCGGTCCCCTTCGATCCGGGGCATATCGTGACTTCGGCATACGAAATATCCGAAGCAACGCTTAACGCCTTTAGGAAAGCGGTTTCAGAGGAGAGTCCCGAAAAAATCAAATTTTACTTGTCCGAGCTTTATTTTCAGCTATGCGCCAATCCGCTCTATTCGATCGCCAGCGTGAAACGGGCTTACAAGCAGCTGTATGAACTGGCGCTTGAATACGGCCGCCGGCATTACGAGGCGTCCATGCCGGAATCGGGACGAGCAGGCGATGAATGGGCTTTAGAAACGGTTGACCGGTCGGTGACCTTGCTTGCTTTGCACCGGACTGCGGAACGGTTATTTACGGAGCTGGTAAGGAGGTGGCTGAACGAAGGCGGCAGAAGCTCGCATCGCGTCGTCAAGGAAGTGAAGAAATACGTTTTAAGCCATTTGTCCGAACCGATTCTGCTTGTCGATTTGGCGGAGAAATATCAAATGTCCAGCGAATATTTGTCATTTCTGTTCAAGAAGCAGGAAGGCGTCAACTTTAACCATTATCTCAAACAGACGCGGATCGATAAAGCAAAGGAGCTGCTCCGGGCAAGCAGTACGCTTAAAGTTTACGAGGTCGCTTTTGCTGTAGGCTATCAAGATGCCAAACATTTTACGAAGGTTTTCAAAGAGCTTACCGGCATTACGCCGGCGCAATTTATCGAGAGATTGTAGCAGGGTTCGTACAGGAGGATGACATGAAGCGGAATAGCTTGCAGCAGCGAATATTTATGGCCTCGATCACGATCCTTCTAATCGTGTACGGATGTTCCGCGTGGGCATCCTATTATTTATCCGTAAGCAAAATATCGGCCGAAAAAGAAAAGCAGCTCTCAAACGTAACCAAGCGGGTCGCTCAAAATCTGTCGGATATGTTCGATCAGACCGAGAAGGTTGCGCTTCTCGTTTCGCAAAACGGGAGGCTGCTCGATCAAATGACCGCTCATTATGCCGACGACAACGCCGAGCTCGCGAAGCTGCAGAACATAGAAAGCACGTTAAGCGGTATGATTCTGCAATATCCGCATATCGAATCGATACTAGTCTCGTTCCGTAACGAAAACACCTATATGTTCACGTTCGGCACGACGGTGGACCGGCAGCAAAGCCGTGAGCTGAACTTGTTCCGCAACAAATGGGCTGACGCCGTACTTGCCGGTGAAAAGGGGGTATGGCGGTCTCCGGATGCGAACGGCGGGGAAATGCCGTCGCTTTTCCATGTGCTGCTAGGCGAGAAATTCGTCTTCAGCAAACGAATCAACGATAACGCAGTCGTATCGCTAGCTGTAAGTCCGGCCAAAATCAAAAGCCTGCTTACGCAAACGGATTCCCCGTTCGGTTACGAGGTGTCCGCATACCGCGACGCCGCTGCAGTTGTTCAGGCGGGCTCCGGCCATGCTGAAAACAGCTTTGACCACATGGAAACGGTTCGTCTGGAAAAATACGGCCTCGAGCTGCGTACGTGGATCGACAGCGAGGCATCTGCCGCCGATCGTCTTCATCAAGTGAGAAATATAGCGATACTGGCATTTTTGCTTAGCGCAGTCGCATTCGTCCTGTCCGGCTGGTTCGCGCACCGGATGGTGAATCCGATCCGCCAGCTGAAGCGGCAGGTCGAAGATATATACGGGCTTAGCGATTCGGTGAAGGTGATCGATTATCAGATCAAGCATAAATTTCCCGTCAGCTTCCGGCTGAAAATGTTTTTATATTTGCTTGCCGTTTCGGCATTGGGGACGTTCGTGCTCTTTGCCGTCAATTTCGTGTTTTCCAAAACGCAGATTCGCGAAAATTTGAAGCAGTATTATTTCGAATATTTGTCCCAATCCGAAAATTCCATCGAGTTCAATTTGAAAAATACGGAGCGGTTCGCCGCATCCATTCTTCGCGACGGCACGCTGCAGGAGCTGATGCGGGGAACGGAGGATAAAGAGGTGCTCGCGGGCGAGCTGAAGGCGCTGTTCTCGTACCAACAGGTGATCGATAAGAACATCAATTACTTGAATGTGTACGGCAGCGACGGCGAAATCGTGTTTTCGACAATCAACTCTTCCCTCAACGAGCAGCCCGTCGAGAAGCGCAATATTTATCCGCTGCTGAAGGAATCGAGAGGGGAAACGGTATATTTCAACGAGAAGCAGGATCCGTTCGGCAACCATGTCATCTCGATCGCCAAGAAAATCATGAGCACGACCTATCCGAGCACGCTGCTCGGTTATTATATCCTCACGGTTATCGAAGGCGAGCTCAGCTACCTCAGCAGCAATCTCGGGATTATGCTTCTCGACTTTATGATCGTCGGGACGAACGGCGACATTATTTTCAACAAAGACAACAGCGCGGTGGAGGATATCATGGCCGTCCCGGGCGTCTTTACCCAGACGAAGGGGGCGCAGGAGGCGCGTATTAACGGGCAGAACAAGCTTGTCATGTTCGACGAGATGAGCGACACGAACTGGAAAATCATCAGCACGGTGGACGCAAGCGAGCTGAATCAGGGCGAAAGAGAAATTACGCTCGCTTACGGTTATACGCTGCTCGTTATTTTGTTCGCGCTGTTTTGCGTCATTTACTTTTTGTCAGGCTCGATATCCCGCCCGATACGGATGCTGATGTTCAAGATCAGGGAAACGGTCGAGGACCATTTCCAGGGCAGAATGCCGCTTTTGGCCGGGACGGATGAAATTGCGGAGCTTTCGCAGCACTTGTACGCGATGATCCAGAAAATCCAGTTTCTCATGAACGACATTTACACGGTTGAAGTGAAAAATCGGGAAATCCAGCTGGAGTTCAAAAAAGCGGAGCTCGCCAACCTGATTCACCAAATCAATCCCCATTTTCTGTACAACACGATGGAGACGATCAAATGGATGGCCATGGAGCTCACGGGCAGCGAAAACCGGGTCACCAAAATAATCGGCGAGTTGTCCGTGTTTTTACGCTTCGGCATTCATTCGGATATGAGAACGGTATGGGTTGACGAAGAACTTGCGCATGTGAGCGCCTATTTATATATTCAACAAATTCGTTACGGCGAACGGCTGCGCGTCAAATGGGACATCGATCCGGCTGCGCGCCGGAAGCGTATCGCCAAATTCGTGCTGCAGCCGATCGTCGAGAACGCCCTGCTGCACGGCATCGATCCGAAACGCAAGGCGGGTATCGTCTCGATCCGGATCGCTGCGGAAGGGGGGAGCCTCATGCTCGAGGTGACCGACAACGGCGCAGGAATCGACTCCCGGACGCTGGAAAGGTTGAACGACGCCAACCCTGCTAGTGACGATCATGTCGGCTTAGCCAATATTCGCAGAAGACTCGTTCTTTTGTATGGCGAACATGTTGCGCTTACGGTAAGCAGCAAGCCCGGATATTGGACGAAGGTGACGATCTTGGTTGCTCAAGCCGACGAATCTTAATTTCACCCCCCTTTATCTAAATATCGCCTGCTGGGCGCATCATGACGGCTATTCTACAATTGGCATGTGGGTACAAAACAAGGGAGGTTGCGAAAGTGAAAAAAAGAAACAATGTTCTTCCCAAATTGATCGCGCTTACAATGGTTCCTGCACTGGCGTTCACGACGGCTTGCTCGTCGAAGACCGACGGCGGATCCGCCGGAGGAAGCGCCTCGCCAGGGGCAGCGTCAAATTCCCCGCAGGCCGAGAAGAAAGTAAAGCTGAAGCTGGTCAGCTACAGCCTTACGACCGAGAGCAAATGGGAGCGCATCTACAAGCGGTGGCAGGAGAAACACCCGAACATCGAAGTCGAGTACAAAGAGTTCCCGAACGACGAGGCGGAATATTACAAGGCGCTCGATATCGCCATTGCGGGCAACGAGTATATGGACGTCATCGTAACCGACAATCCGAATGCGGTGCAAAGAGGCAAACAGGGCGTTTTTCTCGACGTAAATACGCTCGCTGCCAAAGACAATTTCGACCTTGTCGAAAATTTCGGATCGATCATGAAGGACATCCAAGCGGAAGGCAAAAACTACTACCTGCCGTACAACATCAACTTTAACCTGCTCTATTACAACAAAGATATGTTCGACGCCAAAGGCGTGAAATACCCTGACGAGAACACGACTTACCTGGAGCTTGTCGAAATGGCCAAAAAGCTGACCGGCGGCGAAGGAGCGAACAAAGTATACGGGCTTGCGCTGAACGGCGGATCGAACGCTTATGCGACGCTGCTGCCTCTGGAGAATACGGGCTGGAACTGGGTCAAGCAGGACGGGACGCCTAACTTCTCGGATCAGCGGGTCAAAGATGCCTTCACGATATACAAAGAACTGTTCGATTCGGGCGCAGCGCCGTCCTTCGTGACGATGGGCTTGGAAAAAATCAATAACCGTCTCCTGTTTGCCCAGAAAAAAGCGGCGATGATCATCAACAACTGGTGGACGCCGGTGCAAATGAGCCAGTTCCGTTTCAACGACAAGGCGGTTTGGCAGAACGGCATCGACTTCAAAATTGGCGCCACTTACGCGCCGCGCTTCGATTCGCAAGCGACGCCTAAGATGCAGAACGTAACGGCTGGATACGGCTATGGCGTAAGCGCCAAAACGAAATACCCGCAGGAATCGTACGAGTTCGCCAAATTTTTGGCAACCGAATGCGCGGATATTTTCGGCTTGATCTCCTCTTACAAGAAAGCGGATCCGAACCAGACGGCGGATATTTTCAACAAGTTCCTCGATAAGGATAAAGTCGAGCACAAGGATATTTATCCGCAAGAAGTCGTCGATATGATCAAAAAAGTCAATACGGAAACGATTCCGGCTACAAGCACGGGCACGATGCCTTCCGTCGACGCCGGCGTGAAGAAAGCGCTTCAGGATCAGGTTAACCGCGACAGCGTCGAGTTTTACAGCGGCAAAACGCCGATCGACGACTTCCTGAAAAAATTGCAGACGAATGCGGAAGATACCGTGAAAAAACTGAAATGAGGACGAATCCGTGAAAATGAACAAAAATGCGTGGCGTGAAAATGTGACGGGCTATCTGTTCATCCTGCCGAATTTAATAGGACTCGCGGTCTTCACCTTTTTTGCGCTCGCCTTCTCCCTCACGATCAGTTTCACGGACTGGAATTTGGTAGGAAGCCTTTCCGATTTGCATTTCGTCGGATTCGACAATTACGTTGCATTGGTCCAGGATAAGCTATTCTGGGTATCCTTGCTCAACAATTTGTGGTTTCTGCTGGTCGTGCCCGTGGAGACGCTGCTGGCACTGCTGATCGCGATTGCCTTGAACCGTTTCGTGATCGGAAGCAAAGCGCTCAGGGTCGTCTACTATTTGCCCAATATTACGAATATGGCTGCCGTTCTCGTGGTGTGGAATCTGCTGTTCCACCCCGAGAAGGGGCCGGTCAACGTCGTGCTGAAAAGCCTCGGCTGGCTCCACCCGCCGATGTGGATGTTCGATGAAGCGTGGTCGAAGCCTACGGTAGCGCTTTTCGGCGTATGGACGAGTATCGGCTTTTATGTGCTGATCTATTTGGCAGGCTTGCAAGGTATCAACCGCGAGCTTTACGAGTCCGCCGATATGGACGGGGCGGGCGGATTCAAAAAGCTGCTGCGCATCACGATTCCGATGATTTCGCCCACTACGTTTTTCGTCGTCGTCTTGTCCGTCATCAAATCGTTCCAGCAATGGTCGAGCGTGCAAATATTGACCGAGGGCGGGCCGGGCAATTCGACGTACATTCTCGGTTATTACATCTACAACATGGGCTTCAAATATTACAAGATGGGTTATGCTTCCGCCATCGCTTGGGTGCTGTTTTTCATCGTCCTGATCATTACGCTTATCCAGTGGAAGGGTCAGAAGAAGTGGGTGCATTATTGATGCGGAAAGGAGAGAATGGACGATGGCCGTTTGGCTAAGAAGAGGAATGGTCAGCTTGGTGACATGGGCCGGAGCGATTCTGATGCTGGTTCCATTGGTCTGGATGGTATCCGCTTCGTTTAAGCCGAGCGCCGATGTTTTTGAATTTCCGATCAAATGGATACCCCGGAATCCGACGATCGACGGCTATAAAGTGCTTTTCGAATCGCGGTTCAACTTCCTCTTATTTTACTGGAATACGTTCGTGACGGCGTTCATGACGATACTCGGTGTAGTTGTGGTGGGAAGTATGACCGCGTACGCGTATGCGAAGATTCGTTTTGCCGGCAAAAATGTCATCTTCCTGCTGCTGATCGCGACGCTTGCCATTCCGTTTCAGGTCGTCATGATTCCGCAATTTATCATTTTTCGGAATATCGGCCTGCTAGACACGCTGACCTCGCAGTGGATCGGCGCGTTTCTTAATCCGGTAATGGCGATTTTCCTGCTGCGGCAATATTTCATGACGCTCCCGGACGAATTGGTCGATTCGGCCAAGATTGACGGCTGCGGCCATCTGCAAATTTTGTGGCGTATCGTCATGCCGATATCCAAGCCGGTATTGGTCACCGTCATCCTGCTTTATTTCGTCAGCGCTTGGAACAACTACGAAACGGCGCTGCTCTATTTGCGCTCGGTCGACAAATACGTCGTATCCATAGCGGTTCGCGTCTTCTCGGGCGAGTTGAGCGTCAACTACTCGGCCGTCATGGCCGCATCGGTCATATCGATCGTGCCGCTGATCATTTTGCTGCTTTTCGGTCAACGTTACATCATATCGGGCATCACGTCGGGGGCTGTCAAAGGATAAGGCCAAGAAGCGCAGTAGGAATATGTGGCTCTTCGCCCCGCTACAGTCCCCGGAAAGGGTGGCCTCAATTGGCAATGCCATGAAGGGAAAATACGATTATGGGGAAAGACCGAGGATAAAGGGTTGAGGTTAAGAGCTGGGGAAGAGCGCAGAAGATAAGGATGAGTCAGAGGTGAAAACTGTGGACTCAAAAGAGGACAAAGCCAAGGACAGCGGCATAGGAGAGGGGAAACATACGTTGAGTACACCAGATTATAAATTTTTGCGTTTCGAATCGGACTATTTCGTCGGTAAAAGAGGGAAGCTGGACCGTTATCTCGTTTGCTCGCTTGCCGGATACTTTCCCGTTATGGTGCAAACCGGTCCGAGCTCGTTATCGGTTATTCTCCGGAGCGGCGGACCGCATGTCGGCATCACCGGTACGTTATCCGTAACGAATTCCGATGACGGAGGCAAATCGTGGTCGGACCTCGTTCAAGTCGCCCCGCGCTTCGAGGACGTGCGTAATCCGGCTTATGGCGTGAATGCGGAGGGACATCTTGTCGCCGCTTACTGGCATGCCAGACTTCACCGCTACGATTTGGATCCGGAAGGAAGAGGACTGCAATACGCATTCGGCTTCGACGAGTCCGACCCGTCGCGCAACGATATTCCGGCGCTGTTCACGGTCGTAAGCAAGGACCGGGGGTTGACCTGGAGCGAGCCGCAGCCGTACAAATCGCAAATATTAACGATGTGCTCGCCTTACGGCAGAATGATTTCCGCGCCGGACGGGACGCTCCTCATGTCGGTATACGGCGTGCTGCGCGAGCCTGTCGAAGGCGTCAACCATGCCGTAATCATCGTTCGAAGCAAGGACGGCGGTCGGACGTGGGGCGATGAAACCTTGCTCGCCAAAGGCTACAATGAAACGTCGATCGCACTGCTGCCGGACGGAAGGCTGATCGCGATAGCCCGCAAAGACGAGCGCTATGCGCATGTGGCGACGAGCTTCAGCGACGATATGGGACGTACTTGGACGGTGCCTAAGCAAGTAACGCGCGACGGCGAGCATCCGGGGGACTTGACCGTGCTCGCAAGCGGGAAGCTGCTGCTTACGTTCGGCCGCCGCATACGCCCGTTCGGATGCGGAGCGCTCATCAGCGAGGACAATGGTGCGACGTGGAAGACGGACGAAGAAGTTTTGCTTGCCGGCGACGGCATTAACGATCATGATGTGGGCTATCCGTCTACCGTACAGCTTGCGGACGGCTCAATCGTAACCGTAATCTACTACGGCAGCGGCTCCGAGCCGACCGAGCAAAGCCGGCTTCGCGGCTGGGGTGACGTCTCATGCCAGGCGATCCATTATCGCGAAGAGGACATAACGAAATAACGTTTGAATGGAATAAGGCCGGCTGCCGTTGCAGCCGGTCTTTTTGTCGATGAAATCATGATGTTTAGCCACTCTCCGATTGTGTGACTTCGCCGCACCAAAGCGCTTCCAACGAACCGCAGCATCGTCACACCAACCCTCTTCCTAATAAGGAAACGTGCTTCCTTATGAAATTCCAAATTTGCCTACATATAGAAAGGGGTTTAGCCCTTTACACTTCAATCCTGATTTTGTTAAGTATGGACCGTGCGCGTAGTTGCGAAAACCTTATTGATAATGAGGCTGTCCGCATTATTCCACCGGTGAAATGCTCGTTCTCTCTCGTTAGTGAGGCAAACGCAACTATCAATTTCGTTTGTCTTTCTAATCGTTGCGTTTGCCTCATTATGCCTCAAAAACATGGGGTTATGGCGAGAAATAGTAAGGCTTGCCTCACTGTTAGTTGCGTTTGCCTCATTAACTCGCCAGAGAACGGGGTTTCGGTTGCTCCCGTACCTTGAATTTGATGCGGCTAACGTACACTCCAGGTGGTCCCGGGTTAATGAGGCCTCATCCATGTAGGAGCTTACGTCTTCAAAGGATAACGAAGCCCATTATCCTTGTTTCCAATTCCTTCGGGTTCTTATAAAACATTAGAACACAATGATAATGTTTTGACAGAGATATGTCCTAGATATGTCCTATTTCGCACGAGAACGACGATGAACCTTCGCATTTGCATGAATGTAGTATCCTATTGTATTCGCCGGTCTGCCCGAAGCCAAGCGGCATAAGCTGTCGTCCAAGCATTTTTCCTTTAATTCGCCGGGAGGCAGATGTGAAGCTTGCCAAGGGCTGGGCGTGCTTTCGGTCGATATGAGCTTTTTGCCGGACCTGGAAGTGAAATGCTCGGCTTGCAAAGGAAAGCGATTCAAGGATGAAGTTTTGCGCGTAACTTACGGAGGCTATTCGATTTCCGACTTGTTGAATATGACAGTGTAGGAAAGCTTGGACGTGTTTCGCAACGAGGACAAAATATCGGGCTTGATCGAGCTGCTCTGCGAGGTCGGACTCGGTTACTTGCAATGGGGGCAGTCGGTAAAAACGTTGTCCGGAGGCGAAGGGCAGCGGATCAAGCTCGCGAAGGAGCTAAGCAAACGAACGAAGACCCACACCTTGTATTTGCTTGACGAGCCGACCTCCGGTCTTCATCCTTCCGATGTAAAGCAACTGAATGTTCTGCTGAACAAGCTGGTCGAGGCGGGAAATACGGTAATCGTCGTCGAGCATAGTCTCGAGCTGATTCGCGAATCGGATTGGGTTGTCGATATCGGCCCGGAAGGCGGCGACGCAGGCGGGCGTCTTATGGCGGCGGGGACGCCCGAGCAAGTGGCCGGAGTAGGCTCGTCCTATACGGGCAGATTCTTGAAGCAGGCATTGGCGGGTAACTTGCAGGTTTGACGGCAACCGATTCGAAACCAAATGAACCGCTCGAACGATTGTTTCGAGCGGTTTTTTCTTTGCACAGGCATGCAAGTTGTCGAAAAAGATCAATTTTTGAACGCAAAATGATGCTTAAGATGCCTGATTTCCCCACTGGTATTATTATATATTATATATGATAACCGAAAGTGACTACCTTACATCCGGGCTCTATTTCAACCTTTTTAATGAAGAGAAAAGTGAAAGGAGGTTTCGCATTAGGGTAAGCGCTTTAATAACAAACGAAAGGATTGATTGCGTTTAGCCTTCAGGATCGGAGCAGCTCACGTAAATGGTAAAAAAGGAGGAAAAATCTATGAGACGCAAGTTGATATGGATGATGGTATTCCTGATTACCTTGACGCCGTTACTAGTCATAACCGATAGGGCCGAAGCGAATCAAGCCGGCAGTGCCGCCGCCGAGAAAGTATCCGCAGCAGAGGAGCGCTTGCAACAATATGAAGCTTCCGGAGATGTACAAAAACCGCTCGCCAAGCAGCTGGGTAACGCATTGAAACAAGTACGGCATCATTTGGACAAAGGATCCGTAACGCAGGCGTTAAAGAAAATGGAGGATTTCATCAAGCATCTTGAAAATGACGCCCTGCAAAAATTTATTAGCGAAGCGGCGAAAAATCAGTTGGAAGCCGACGCCAATTTGATCATTCAGGCTTTGAACCCGTCGCAGCCGGAGCCGCTCTCTATCGTGAAGGAAGGGGGAGCCAATGCCGTCATTATCATAGCCGAGGATGCAAATAACCAAACGGTGAAAGCCGCCTCGACTTTAGCGGAATATGTGAAGAAATCGACCGGCGCGCAGCTCTCCGTGCAGGAGATCGGCGTTGCGGACATCCCGCAAGGAATGATCCCGATTTACGTCGGTATCGTCCGGCCTGAAAGCCAGTCGAGAATAAACGGCTTGCTTAGCGGTCTTCAAGATGACGGCTATGTGATTGATCCCTATGAAAATACGATTACGATTATCGGTCCGAAAACGTCCGGAACCGCTTTCGGCGTTTATGAATTTTTGGAGCGATACGTCGGAGTCCGCTGGCTTTTGCCCGGAACGGACGGCGAGGATGTGCCACGGCTGAGCGCAATCGCGATATCCGCAAATACGATTATAGATGAGCCCGCGACAATTTCACGCCATTTTTTCGGTACGGAAAGTCCCCCGGCCGTCGCCGAGTGGGCCAATCGAAACCGGATGCACGATAATATTCAGTTTCATCATAACATGTCCAATTTATTCGATCCGAAAGTATTTGCCGACCATCCGGAATACTATGCGGGCGGTGTCGTTCCGACGCATCCGTACAGCTGGCAGCCGTGCTTTAACGATACGACTGCCGAGGCGGCCGTCAGGCGTATAATCGAATTTTTCGATGCGAATCCGGAAGCGGCATCGTATTCGCTCGGGATTAACGACGGCGTGGATTATTGCGAATCCGATCCGTCAAGCCCGGACTACCCGACGAAGAAAAACTCGGTCGGTGCATGGCACAGATCGGATGTTTACTATCCTTGGGTGAATAAAATCGTAGAGGGCGTTCTGGAGAAGCACCCCGATAAATATTTCGGTTTGCTGGCCTACAGAGAAATGTACGATCCTCCTACGAATGTAACGCTTAACCCTCATGTTATCCCATATATTACGGATGATCGAATGTCTTGGATTGATCCGCCGATGGGAAATGCAGGAGCAAGTCATACGGAAAACTGGCAAAATGCGGCGACCAATTTAGGATGGTACGAATATTTATACGGTTCGCCATATAGCGTGCCTCGCGTTTACCCGCATCAAATGGCCGAAAACTACAAATATGCAAATGAACACGGGGTAATCGGGCACGTGGCGGAGCTTTATCCGAATTTCGGCGAAGGTCCGAAGCCATGGGTTTCGGCCAAGCTGCAGTGGGACCCCGAGCAAGATGTCGACGCGCTGCTCGGCGAATGGTATGAAAGGGCGGTTGGCGCACAGGCTGCCCCTTACTTGCAGCAATATTACGAGTATTGGGAACAATTTTGGACGACGCGCATTTTCGAATCGGACTGGTATCTCGAGTGGGCAAACAGGCCGAACCGAACCAACTATTTGAACCTGTTCGATCAAAGCTATTTAAAGGCGGTCACGAAGGAAGATATCGCCGAAAGCAGGCGGCTGCTTGAACTGGCTGCAGCCAATGCCGTAACGGACCCGCAGAAGACGCGCGCCGGACTGCTGCTGCGCTCCTTCGAGTATTATGAAGCTTCCGCGCTCAGCTATCCGCGCAGCGAAGCCGTTACAGCTCCTGCCAGCGAACAAGAAGCGACGGCGATGCTGGACGATGTCATCGAAAGCTTCGAGATGGCGAAGAAACGGATGACGCTGCTCGAGCAATTTAAAGGCAATCCGGCGTTGGATTTTCCGCTTCGTCCTCCGGCATACGGCGGCGTCTGGGACGGCATCCAAAGAACGCAAATTTATGCGCTGCAAAGCTATGCGGACTCGGAGCCTGAGAACGGGAACGTCCGCGAGCGTTTGCGCCAATTTCTGGCGCAGCTGCCCGAGTTTTATCATTTGTCTGCGTATGCCGTCAAAACGGACGCAAGCAAAGAGGATATTTTGCAATCGCTCGATTTCTCCGCAGGGCCTTGGACGGATGCGGAGCCGTTTTCCGACTTTCTGGTCATGAATTCGAAGCAGGAAGCGCCGGTCGAGACGAAAGTGTATCTGTTGTGGGACGATGAAAATTTATATGTGGGCTACGAAAATTTCGATGGCGATCCGTCGAAGATGATTGCGAGCGACGATGCGCCGAACGGCTGGTGGAGCAGCGGAGGCGACGATTCGGTGGAAACGTATGTAACGGCCGATTCGGAAGGTCCGTTCACCGGCTTTTTCACCAATCCGAAATCAGTTTCGTTCATTTACAATAAAACGCCGGTATCGGGTCCGACTCCGGGGACCGATCCGAATTGGGAGGCAAATGCGAACGTCGGAAGCGACCGTTGGAATGTCGTTCAAGCCATTCCGTTTTCCAGCATCGGCGCGGATCCGAGCGAGACGCGGACGTTGAAAGGTTTTTTCTTCCGCAACTATCACGGTCAATCCGTATTTTTGGGCTGGGGCGGCGGAGCGCCATGGAAGCCGTATGATTTTAATCCCGTTCATTTGGTCGAAACGAAAAATAGGGTGCAAAATCCGTCCTTCGAAGCAGGGAACGAGACAAACGTTCCGCCATGGAAGTTTTCCGGACTGAATCCGGCTGCGCAACAAATAATGAAGCAAACGGACGAGACCGCTCGTACGGGAAGTTACAGTTTGGAAACAAGCGGGCTCGTACAAGGAGCGGGTCCGTATCAAGAGATTGCGGCGGCGCCAGGCAAGTATAAAGCCGTGCTTAGCTACTACACGCCTGAGACGTCGACGACGGAAGGCACGATTCAATGGTGGAACAATATCAAAGACAGGGAAGGCGGGACCACGCTTCAGTCCGTTACATCCTTGGAAAGGCCGGTTTCCTGGACGAAAGGTCAATGGTCAACATTGGCGTTCACATTCGAGATCAAATCCGATTATGGAGGTACGGTTCCCGAACATCTGCAGCTATGTGTGACGCTCTGGGGCTTCCAGCCGGGCGAGCAGCTGTTTATCGACGATGTTGCCTTATACAAGCTGGAATAGATTAGGCCCAAATAAGATCCCGACGTCAAAAGTGGCGCCGGGATTTTATCTTGTTTGAAACCGCCTTTATCTTTACAATGACACCGTTTGCAACGTTGCGGCGTCTGCGAATGGGCGTAAACCTATTATCAGTAAATCTGATAGATCTTATAAGATGATTCTAATTGACCTGCGCTGTCTGCTGTGATAGGTTCAATAGAGCGATAAATTTAGATAAGAATACTGGGTATTGCTAACATTGCATGCTGCGCGAGGTGGATATTGTTGGAACTTCAAGTAACGAACAGCCCTTTTAATCAAGAACAAGTCGAATTGCTTAATCGTCTTCTGCCAGGACTAACGGATGCGCAACGGATATGGCTTAGCGGGTATCTTTCCGCTCTTAGCGGAGCGGCGGCGCCGGCTGCCGGGGTTACCGCACCGCAAGCGGGAGCGGCTTCGAATACGGCCGTCATTTCCAAGGATGTAACCGTACTCTTCGGATCGCAAACCGGCAACAGCCACGGATTGGCGAAGAAGCTCTCCAAGAAGCTGGAGGAAGGCGGTTTTCAAGTATCGCTTTCTTCGATGAGCGACTTTAAGCCGAACGGTTTGAAGAAGCTTCAAAACCTGCTTATTTTGGTAAGCACCCATGGAGAAGGGGAACCGCCGGATAACGCGATTTCTTTCCATGAGTTTATTAACAGCAAGAGAGCGCCGCAGCTGGAAGGTCTGCGCTATTCGGTGCTCGCTCTCGGCGATACGTCCTATGAGTTTTTCTGCCAAACCGGCAAAGACTTCGACAACCGGTTGGAGGAGCTGGGCGGAAAACGGCTTACGCCGCGCGTCGATTGCGACGTAGATTTTGACGAACCGGCAGCGGAATGGATCAATCAAGTAGTGAGCTCCTTGAGCGAGACTTCGGCAGCTCCTGCAGCTGTTGGCGGCACAGGTGCAGCGGCGGCTGGCGCGACGGAATCGGAATATTCGCGGACGAACCCTTTCCGCGCCGAAATTCTCGAAAATTTGAATTTGAACGGAAGAGGGTCGGACAGAGAAACCCGCCATGTCGAGATTTCTCTAGAGGGCTCGAATCTTCAATATGAGCCGGGCGACAGCTTGGCGGTATATCCCGAGAATCATCCGCGTCTCGTAGACGAATTGATTCAAGAGATGGGCTGGCAAGCGGACGAACTCGTCGTTTTCAATAAAAATGGCGACAAACAGCCGCTGCGGGATGCATTGCTCCGGCATTTTGAAATTACCGTGCTGACGAAGCCTCTGCTTGAGCAAGCGGCGAAGCTGGCTCCGAACAGCGGACTCAAGGAGCTTGTGGAGGCGGGACGCGAGCAGGAGCTTCGTGCGTATGTCAACGAGCGCGACCTTTTGGACTTGGTTCAGGATTACTCCTTAAAAGGCGTATCGGCGAACGAGTTCGTAGCGATCCTTAGAAAATTGCCTGCACGTTTGTATTCGATCGCAAGCAGCCCTAAAGCATACCCGGACGAAGTCCACATCACGGTTCGTACAGTTCGTTACGAGTCTCATGGACGCAACCGCTACGGCGTTTGCTCCGTTCAACTCGCTGAACGCGTGCAGATCGGCGAGAAGCTGCCGGTTTATATCCAGCAGAACTCCAGCTTCAAGCTTCCTGAAAACCCGGATACGCCGATCATCATGATCGGACCCGGTACGGGCGTGGCGCCGTTCAGAGCCTTTTTAGGGGAACGGGAAGAAACCGGAGCCGAAGGGAAAACATGGTTGTTCTACGGCGACCAGCATTTCTCGACCGACTTTCTGTATCAAATCGAATGGCAGCGGTGGCTCAAGGATGGCGTGCTGACACGTCTGGATGTCGCCTTCTCCCGCGATACCGATAGGAAAGTATACGTGCAGCACCGGATGCTGGAAAAGAGCAAGGAGCTCTACAGCTGGCTTCAAGAAGGCGCTTGCGTATACGTCTGCGGCGACGAGAAGAAGATGGCGCACGACGTGCATGCGACCTTGGCCGCGATTCTCGAGCAAGAGGGCGGCTTGAGTCCGGAGGAAGCGGCGGAATATTTGAGCCGTATGCAACAGCAGAAACGTTATCAACGGGATGTTTACTAAGCTCGAGACCCGATGATTGCGAGAGGAGAAAAGCGAAATGTCAGATAATCATTTACTATCGTCGAAAAGTGCGCCGCACAGCGATGTCGAACATATTAAGAAACGAAGCAATTATTTGCGCGGCAGTCTTGCCGAAACGCTTGAAAACGTCATTACGGGTTCTATTCCCGAGGATGACAACCGGTTGATGAAGTTTCACGGCAGCTACATGCAGGATGACAGGGATTTGCGCAACGAACGCCAAAAGCAGAAGCTCGAGCCGGCCTATCAGTTCATGCTGCGCGTACGTGCGGCAGGCGGCGTGGTTACGCCCGATCAGTGGCTGATGATGGACCGGATCGCGCAAAAATATGCCAACGGCACCATTCGGCTGACGACCCGCCAATCGTTCCAGCTTCATGGCGTAATCAAGTGGAACATGAAGAGCACGATCAAGGAAGTAAACGATGCGATGCTCAGCACGCTGGCCGCTTGCGGCGACGTGAACCGCAACGTCATGTGCAACCCGAACCCTTACCAATCGGATATTCACGGCGAGGTTTACGCATGGGCCGGCCGTATCAGCAATCACCTGGATCCGAGAACGAGAGCTTATCACGAGATTTGGCTCGACGGAGAAAAAGTGATTGACAGCCACGACAACGATCAGGAGCAAGAACCGATTTACGGACCTGTCTACCTGCCGCGTAAGTTTAAAATCGGGATGGCCGTTCCGCCTTCCAACGATGTGGACGTTTTCTCGCAGGATTTGGGATATATCGCCATTATCGAAGACGGACGCCTGAAAGGCTTCAACGTCACGGTAGGCGGCGGAATGGGAATGTCGCATGGGGATCCCAAAACGTATCCGCAGGTGGCCAAAGTGATCGGCTTCTGCTTGCCTGAGCAAGTGGTCGACGTAGCGGAAAAAACGGTCACGATCCAACGCGATTACGGAGACCGCGCCGTTCGGAAGCATGCCCGCTTCAAGTACACGATCGACGACCGCGGCATCGAGTGGTTCATCAATGAGCTGCACGATCGGCTGGGCTGGAAGCTGGAGGAAGCGCGGCCTTACCATTTCGATGATAACGGAGACCGCTATGGCTGGGTCAAAGGAAGCAACGGCAAATGGCATTTCACCTTGTTTATTCAGAACGGCAGAGTCAAGGACGAAGAAAACTTCCGACTGATGACGGGACTGCGGGAAATCGCCAAGATTCATACCGGAGATTTCCGCCTTACTCCGAATCAAAATCTGCTTATCGGCAACGTGAGCAGCCAGAAGAAGAAAAAAATCGAGGAATTGATCGCGGAATACGGTTTAACCGACGGCGCTCATTATTCGGCATTGCGGAGAAATTCGATGGCATGCGTCGCCTTGCCGACCTGCGGGCTGGCGATGGCGGAATCCGAACGTTACCTGCCCGATTTGATGGATAAAATCGAGCCTATGCTCGAGAATGCCGGGTTGCGCGACGAAGAGATCGTCATTCGCATGACAGGCTGCCCGAACGGCTGCGCAAGACCGATGCTGGCGGAAATCGCCTTTATCGGCAAGGCGCCGGGCAAATACAATATGTATTTGGGCGGCGGCTTTGCCGGACAACGTTTAAATAAGCTATACAAAGAAAACATCGGGGAAGAAGAAATTTTGGAGTCGCTGCAGCCGATTGTGAATCAATATGCGCTGGAACGGCAGGACGGCGAGCACTTCGGCGATTTTGTCATTCGTGCCGGGTACGTCAAAGAAGTGCTTTCGGGCCAGGACTTTCATTCATAAACCGATTGCTGTAAAATCGATTCATATGCTAAAAGCCGTGTATACCGCGGCTTTTTTTTATTTTGTCAAAAGTGCTGTAACTTAACGCGTTCCCAAACGTGGTTAGTTGCAGGGGGGAGGGAATGAAAACAAATAATCTGGATTCGATCTATCGGAATCATGTGAAAGATGTATACCGTTATTTGCGTTCCCTCTGCGGCGACCACTACGCGGCTGAAGATTTGATGCAGGAAACCTTCTACCGCGCTTACTTATATTTGGAGGATTGCAAGGAGGACAAAATCAAGCCGTGGCTGTTTCGCGTCGCTTATAACGCATTCGTCGATTACAAGCGCAAGGAAAGCCGCAGCGCCGCACAGGAGCCTTCGTATTTTATGCGGCTGGGTCATTCGGATACGCCTGAGGATGCGCTGCTTCGTTCGGAACGATGGAGCGAGATCGGCCGTTTGCTTGCGGAGCTTCCGGAGCAACAGCGGCAGGCGCTGCTGCTTTTCGATTTCGGACAATTGTCGTATCAGGAAGCGTCAACGACGATGGGGATCGGCTTGTCGCATTACAAAATATTGCTGTTCAGAGCTAGACAACGGCTTAGGGAAGCGGAACGAAAGGACGGATGAGCATGAGCGACGATTTCAAGCGGAAGCTGAAGCAATATGCGGACGGAACGCTGCCGGATGGCGAACGGGAAGAGATGGAGCGGGAGATCGCCAAAATGGAAGCCTATCAGGCTTACTTGGACGAGATGATGGACGGCGGAGACGGCGGCCGGAAGCCGGAGCAACCGATTGAGGACGAGCCTCGCGAAGCCAAAAAGGAACGCAGCATTATCCGCAGAGGAAAATGGAAGGCGCGGTTCGTCAATACGTTAACCGTTCTGGCGGTACTGCTGCTCGTAACTGTAGTCAGCTCGGTCATAACCGGCATGTATTACGGAACCGGGGAGCCGAATCGCACCGCGATATACCGCGATGTCGTGACTTCTGCGGTAGCGGTCTCGCATCCGAATACGAGCGTTCATTTAAACGGGCAAGGGAACGCATTTTTTACGATGGATCTGAAAGGAAAGCTGCACAAACGCGTAGGCGACGACGATGTAATCACAGGCGATTACTCCGTGAGATTCTTGCTCGGTTTGGCTTCTTCACCGCAAATATCGCGGATGGATGAAGGCGTTGACGGCAAATATACGTTTGTTCACCCCGCCTTCAAGCAGGCTGCCGGAGACGGCAAGGAAGCGAGCCACGCAGACGACGGAGATTGGGCGACACTTGAGAAGCTTCCCGAAGGCACGGTTGCCGAAGCTTTCTTGTCGTTCGGGAAGCTGTTCGAAACGGACGAACTGCTTGGCCTTTTCGAAAATAAAAACCTGCAGCCGTTATGGTTCGCAGCGGATACGGGGCCGGATTCATGGCGGAACGATTCCGGCGTCGTGCCGGATCCGGTCGGATTTCCTTATTGGCCGGTTTGGCACGAGAGCGACCGAAAGGTCGATTATTACAAGGAAGAAAAGTCGGGCTGGTTCGGCAAGGTTGTAATGAGCGGCGGCTCATACCCCGCGCTGAACGCGTATGGGGACGGAGAGCTGCGAAACGAAAATTTTCTGAATACGCTGAGCTTACTGCGAAGTTATAAATCCGTCGCGAAACGTATGGTCCCGTTCCTCGATATCGACAGCTCGATCGGGTATATCGAGCAAAACGGCGTTAAGCTGTACGGCGCCGTCGTGACAGGTCCGGTCAAGGAGCTGTTGAAGCTTCGGGAGGAGCCTTGGATTACGCGTTTGCAGGTAGGCGAAGTCAGATTGTGGAACTGGACAGACAGATAAGCCCTTATGCGCAAAACTTTTTAAGAGATTCCTGTTAAGGCCCTGCCGTTTCGATGAAACGCAGGGTTTTTGCTTTGCATGCCTGGGATGCTCGACCTCGAAGTAGACGGCGTCTTCCCGGATTGGCAAGAAGGGAGCCGAGTGTAGTAAGATTGAGTAAAAAAGCAATAAAAGGAGACCGTTATGTGCCGAAATATAAAAACGTTATTCAATTTCGATCCTCCCGCAACCGAGGATGAGATCGTGGCAGCATCGCTTCAGTTCGTCAGAAAGCTTTCGGGCTTTAATCAGCCGTCCAAGGCGAATGAAGCGGCGTTCAACCAAGCTGTCGTCGAAGTGGCCTCGGCAGCGCGGAGTTTATTGGATTCGCTCGTAACGAATGCCGAGCCCCGCGATCGGGAAATCGAAAAAGAGCGGGCGCGCATTCGCAATGCGAAAAGGTTCAACGTCATTGAATAGTATAGCTTCAGCGTTTCAAAACGATCGGAACATTTTTGGTGGGACATTTGTGTAAAGGGTCGGTAACATTGTAGTTAAAGAGAGGAGCCGCAGATTTGTTCATCATAAGGCAGGAACAAGAAAAAGATATCCAAACGATAACCGAGGTGAATAATGCCGCTTTCGAAGGTGAGGGGGAAGCGAAGCTTGTTGAAGCCACAAGAGCGTCAGCGAATTTTGTGCCCGAATTATCTTTGGTAGCGGTGACGGATGACGTGATCGGGCATATTTTATTCTCGAAGATCGAGATTGAAACGAATAAAGGCAGGGTGCCGACTTTAGGGCTTGCGCCGATGGCTGTCAGACCGGACTTCCAGAGCAAGGGGATCGGCTCCGCGTTGGTTCGGGAAGGATTGCGGATGTGCAGGGAATTGGGTTATGAGCATGTTGTCGTGCTGGGGCATCCGGCATTTTATCCGAGGTTCGGCTTTGAGCCTGCAAGCAAAAAAGGGATCGAGCCTCCGTTCCCAGTCGCGGATGAAGCGTTTATGGTACTGGAAATAAAGCCCGGTTCTTTGAACGGTATAAGCGGCGTAGTCAAGTATCCGCCTGCCTTTGATGTCGTATAATTGTTGTCGAGCCGGGTCCATGGGGGCAGGATGAAGCTTCGGGGGGCTGTTCAAAGACGAGCCGGAGATCGAATATGTTTATTTTGCTCATAATCGTGTAAGGCAATTTTCATATCGAATAACGGATGAGGGCAAGCAAGAAGGGATGACCGAAGCGGATTTACAGCATTTCGTGCCATTGGAATAGGCTGCCGGGCTTTCGTGAAAAAAATGGAATTCATCCCCCGCATTGGTTTGCCGGCAAACGCGCTCGCGGCGACTTCCAGTACAGGAAGTCGTTTTTTGGCGTGGATCGGAAAGTTGATACAAGCGGCTTTAATTTATTGGCATAACCTAACCATTCTCATCTTATAAGAAGAGTAAGGACCATTATAGGTGCTTAGCGCGAGTGAGGTGAGGTTTTGTCTATTCAGCTCGAAAACAGAATCATTAATGGAGGCTTTGAAACGGGCTTTTTCTCCTGGAACGGAGCCAACGTCGTGTTGAGTCCGATTTCCAAGGAAGGGCTGCAAAGCGCTGAGCTTCTCGGTGGAGCCGCCCCCGCATTCTTGCAGCAGAATGTGGCTGTGCAGCCCGGCGAAGGCATGTTCCTGTCGATCGCGCTTGCGAAGCATCAGCCCGGACAAAGTCCGGAAATATCGGTTACTGCGACCTTTTTGGATGCAGGATTGAATTTTCTGGCGACGGGGCTGCTGTTATCCGTACCGGCAGGCTACTTCAAAGATTTTCAGACCGTGTCGTGGGAATTGTTTGAAGGCGTAACGATCCAGGCTCCTATCAACACCGCGTTCGCTCAAATTACGATCAGCAGAACGCCTCTTGCGTCATCAAGCGGGATTCTGGTGGATGAAGTCATCTTTATGGCGGCGAACGCTTTAAGCGGTACTGCGGGCGCCACAGGCGCCACTGGCGCTACGGGGACAACGGGAGCTACAGGAGCTACAGGAGCTACAGGAACCGCCGGTACGGCAGGAGCTGCAGGAGTTACGGGATCAACCGGGGCAACGGGACTCACAGGTTTGACCGGGGCTACCGGAGCGACCGGAACGTCGGGTGCGACCGGGAGCTCGGGAATCACCGGCGCTACTGGCGCTACAGGCGAGGGGGTTACCGGAGCGACCGGTTCAACAGGCGCCACAGGGGCGACGGGGCCTTCAGGCGGTCCGCAGGGCGTTACGGGAGCTACGGGACCTACAGGGCCTTCCGGCGGCCCGGCAGGACCGACGGGTGCGACAGGGGAGACGGGCGCGACAGGAGCCACCGGCGCAACGGGAGCAGGAAATACGGGTCCTACGGGTGCGACAGGCGAAACCGGTGCAGCAGGTGCCTCCGGCGTGACAGGAGCCACAGGCCAAACGGGTGCGACAGGCGCGACAGGGCAGGCGGGAGTGACGGGTACCGCGGGCGCAACGGGTGCGACGGGCAGTACCGGGCTGACGGGACTTACCGGTTTGACCGGACTGACAGGGCTAACGGGGCTGACGGGACTCACCGGACTAACCGGCACTACAGGCGCGACCGGAGCGACAGGATCTTCCGGGGCAACGGGGCCGACGGGTGCTACAGGAGCAACTGGTGCAACGGGCGCAACAGGAACTACGGGGACCACCGGAGCGACGGGCCCGGATTTCGCGCAAGAAGGCTTCTCCGCTTTTCAAAATGCTTTAAGCGTATCAGGAAGTACGCAGATTGCGAATTGGACGGTTACAAGTCCGTATTATTCTAGCGGATCGTTCAACAGCGTGACAGGAAATTACACGGTGCCCGCTACGGGAAGGTATGCCATCAAAGCAACGATTAATTATTCGACTACCGCCGTATTGACCGCGCAAGTCGGGGCGGGAATCAATCCGTCCTTCGTGGTCCGCAGAACATCGCCGGTAGCGACGAATTTAATCAGCGGTTTGTTTCCGTTATTAAACGTCAATATCGCGCTGCTCTTAACGCTGAGGGTCATTCTTGGCAACGGGGTCATCACGCTTGCAGGGGATGTTTCGCTAAATGCCGGCGATGTGATTAATCTGTTCTATGAAGCTAACGGATTGACCGTATCGCTGAATTTGGGAGGAGTGAATTCCGGGGGGATCGTTTGGTCCGTATTCCGCTTGACTTAAGCCGATCGACGCCGCCAGAAGGGCTTCGCCGTCCTAAACGCTTTCGAAGAATGCGGCTTCGTAAGCGCGAAGGACTGGCACGTTTAGCGGAAATTCGAACAATCGGCGGATATATTCGTTCTGAGGTTTGAAAAAAGCTGCCTCTTCATCCTTTTGGATGAAAGGGCAGCTTTTTTTTGTAAAGCTAAGCAATTTCGAGAATGATAATGCGAATGCGCGTAACCGAGACAGCCGTATCATTATTGATTTGTAGGACACTTGGGAGAACGCCGGTTGTCGTAATGACTGACATGCCGACAGCCAGCTCGGAGTTCGGGTTGGAAGCCGTTTGATTTATCGCTTGCCCTCCGGCGACCGGAAGGGTGTTGAGCAAGAGGCTGCCTTGCAGTCCGCTCCCGATGGCAGGCACGCCTTCAAATGTGTAGACGATATGATAAGTGTGATTCTGAGCAAGAAAAATATCGGTGGAGCCGGCGATGTGCGTAATATCCGTACCGTTCAGTCCGTAGTTGACGTTTAAAGGAACCGGCGTACCCAAGGTGACGAAAGAGCCGACGAAGCCGATATCCGCATTATTGGCTGTTGTGAGCGGACCGGTTGTTCCTGTAACGCCTGTAAGGCCGGTGGCCCCCGTAGCGCCGGTTATTCCCGTGGCTCCGGTAATCCCCGTTGCGCCCGTCGCACCTGTCGATCCTGTTGCGCCGGCCGGTCCTGGAGGGCCGCCGGAAGGTCCCGTAGCACCGGTTAATCCCGTCGTACCGGTCGGGCCAACCATGACCGGCGTGCTGAGGACGGTTTCCAGCTTGGACTGCAGCAGCAGTTCTTTTTTCATGGCCGCTTGAATGGTGCCGATCACGCTTTGATTGACGGCAAGCAGCTCGTCAATGGTTGCCGGCTGGCAAAGGCCGGGCAGCGTCCCCATCACATACTGAAGCTTCTCGCCTTCGGCGTTCAAAATATGGCTTAAGCCCAGCTCTTCCAGCGCTATGGAGGACAGCAGCAAATTGATAGCTTGATCCCTCGTGATCGTGATGGTGGGCGTAATATTCGGAATATTCGCTTGTGACATACGGCAGCTCCTTTCTCTGACTGATGATCGTTGTATGGAATCATTAAGGCGTGCATATGTTGTAATAAGCTTATTCGCTAAAGGAGAGTGATCTTGATGACCAAGGAGGAACGGGATTTTATTCATGACAAAGCCGCCCATTGGCGGACAAGCGTCTTTGAGTCATTCCGGCCGGCGGCCGGCAAAGAAGCGCCATTGCCGGTTACGGAACACTTCCCCGACATGGTTGAAGACGGCGCAACGCTGCTCGAAACCTCTCTGATCGATGCCGTTACCGATTCGGGAGAAGCCGGCGACCACTGGTTATCGGGAATCCGTGTAGCTTCGGCTCATCTTCGTCTCCTTGAAGAATGCGTCAGGATGAATGCGGCACGAAGCTCCGCCGAGGCCGCCAGTTTGATGATCAAGCTGGGTTTACGCGCTAACGAGCATATCATCTCCTTGCATGCCGAGCAGCGGGAGAAGCTGGAGAGAACAAGGGAGCAATTCGCCGGGCTTCTAAATGCCGATACGTTTGAATGAGAGCTAACTGATTTTGTACGAGCCCAATGTCATGTTTTCCGGCTTGGCTATGCTTTCATGTACGTAAACTGCCGCGATTTGTTTGCCGCCCCACCTGCTGCCCGGCATGCTCCGGCAATCGATAACCTCGGCGAAGCATAAGAGGAAGGAGCCCCTCCTTACGTAAAAATCAGTCTCTATAAACCGGTACAAATGCTCCGGTTCGCCGGAATCGTCGTGAAACGGCATCATGAGAATCAAATAATCGTTCGTCTGCGAGAGAAGATGGTCGATGATGCCGTGCGGATCGGCAAAATGCTCCAGCGTATTGGAGCAAAATATGACATCGAACGTTTCCTCCAAATGTCGTATGTTCCCTTGGCGAAACAGGTGCTGAGGATAAATGGAGCTTGCCTTCGTTATGGCCGATTCGGAAAAATCGATCCCGACAACCTCGTTCATCCTCCAATGCTCGGCGATTAGCCGAACCGCATCGCCAAGCGCGCATCCGGCATCGCAAATACGCAAACGCCGGCTGCCGATATCGTCCTTGATCCATGCGGGAAGCGCTTGGATTGCCAGTTCGGCAAAAAATACCGTTTGCTCCCTCCCTTGAAACACCTCCCAATTATGATTGAATCGGGAATCCCAATACTGCTCGCTATTCATTCCCCGGGCAGATACGGCATAAGTCCCAATGAGCAGCCGCTCAAGGGCGACGGCAGCACGCGCTTTCCAAGAATGTTTTTCGGCATAGGCGATTCTTGCAAAAACGTTAATGTCTTTGCCGAGTTGCAGCAAGCGATCAAGTTCACGGCACCAAGCGTCGGGATCGTCCGACGTGTAGACATGCGGACAATGAACGGCTTCGCGGATGGGTGTGGAAAGCACAGGGATGCCGGCAGCCAAAAACTCGTACATTTTGATAGGCGAGCTGCTGTGCGTCATGGTTCGTACCTGAAAAGGAATCATGGCGGCATCGAAATGACCGGCATAAGCCGGCAGAACGGCATACGGCTTCCTGCCGAGAAAATGGATATTCGGATATTCGGCAAGAAGACCTGCGGCGTTTATATAGTCGGGACCGATCATAACGAACGACCAATCCGGTCTGCGTCCGGCTAGCGAGGCGAGAAACGCCGTATCGATCCAAGTGGAAATCGAACCGTAAAAGCCGATGATCGGCTTAGGCAAAGCGGCAAGATCGTTCGGGATTGGGAAAGCCTCGGCGTGCCGGAAATGCTCGAAGTCCGCCGCATTGGGAAGCAGGAGCAGCGGCTTTCCGGGATACTGATCAGCGACGGTTTCGTACAGGCTCTTACTGACGACGGTGACCAAGTCCGCGCCTTCTATTGCTTCTTTCATATGCCGGTCGTTCCAAACGGCAAATTCTTCGACAGCTTCGTCAATATAGTCGAAGACGACATGATCCGCTTGCAGACGAGACTTCAGCATCAGATGGGGCGGGTGTGTCACCCAAAGCACGGTAGGGCCGATCATCCCTTTCGGCACGTCGTCCAAGCCGCAAACCTCAACGCCTTGAAAGATCTTGACGCTGCAGCTTCCGCCCGGTTCTATAAAAATCGCGCGATGCCCCAACGCAGCAAAGGCGCTCAGCAGCTGCTGCGGACGTTGATAAACGGCGGCTCCTTCCCATTCGATCGTAGGAGGATAAATGATGTTCAACGGAATCGATCACCCACTTCATCTATTATCATTAGTTTGATTTTATGTTGGTGCGGTTGCGAACAGAACGACGGGATGGTTGCGGGAAACGAGCAGGGGAGTTCGCATAAACCGGCAGGTCAAGCATACAATGAATTAGCCTGATGAAAGGGAGATGATCCACAGCATGTCGCAAGCAAACATACCCAATATTACGCCCATTATTACCATAACGGCCGGCCAAGCCTATACGCTGCTTTTAACCTCGATCGCCCTGGAAGAGCTGTCGCTGGCGCATATCGTAAATTCCGAAGCCGAAAAAATTCAGTATGTGCTAGGCACCTTGTCGCCCGGACAGCCGGCCGTATTTCCGACGATTTCCGATTTGCTTACCATTAACGAAAGCGTGATCCAAACGCTGGATTCGGTCATCAAGAAGGAAATGCTGCTGCAAATGAAGCTGGAGCATGTCCTTAATGCCGTTAATCGTCAGTGAAGCGAATAAGCGCCTGCAATCTCGCGTTGTACTACTCTTCATTCTCTCCTCATATGATTAATAGAGTCGTCGTCGAGCCGCACCAGAAAACATAGGAATGAACGGGAGAGATGACCGTGAGCATGCCCAATATACCAGACATTAAACCAGGGATTCATATCAAACGACACGACGTTCTGAATTTGCTGCTATCTTCAATCGCCTTGGAAGAGATGGGGCTTTCACATATCATTAACGCCGAAGGCGAGAAGCTTCAGAAGGTGCTTCATTCCAAAGATCATTGTTTAAGCGACCTGCTGGATATCAACGACAGCGTGGAACGAATGATGCGCAACGTAATCAAAAATCAGATGCTGCTTCAATTTAAATTGGAAGACGTGATCAAACTGGAAAGAATGTCGCGCCGCGACTGCGATCACGAAGAGTTCTGCGAGGAGTAAGGAGTGCCGCCGCATGACAACGAGCCGGACAAGTCTCGACTGGACAGCATTGCTGACTGCCGCTCTTACGGAAGAGGCGGCGGTTTCCAGGCATCTTCTGCTTGCGATTCGGTTAACCGGAGCAAGCTTGGTCAAGGAGGGCGGTCGCCATACCGAAGTGCACTCCGATCGTTATGCGGATGTTCTTCATGGGCTAATAAGGCTGACCCAGTACGGCAAAATGTCCTGCTCGCTTATTCTTGACCGGATCGCCGCAATTTCAAAGCATTGTGCAAACGCGAAGACGGCCGGCCGTACGGAAGGGGAAGCGGTGCTCTTGGAATCGATTGGGGGGCACCGGCAGTCCGTTCTTGAGCTACTGCTGCTTGCCGAATGGTTTACCTGCAGGATGCCGGCGCTGCGAACCGGGAATGCTCAGGCGGATACGTCCTTGCGGCATGAGGAAAAGCTTGCTGCCGAGCTCCTTGGGTCCGCATTGCGCGTGCTCGAGCTTGTCGATCGTTTGAAGCTGGCCGGGATTGCCCTGTTCGATGGCGGCTCTGCAGAGGACGGTTGGAAGCGGAATGATCCGGAATGGCGGCAAAAAGCGTCCGCAATCGTCGGCAAATGCCGTCATGCGGTTTTTCGTCATACGCAGATCGCAAATGAATATTTTACGCTGCTGCAGCAAATCGGCAATTATGTGACGGAAGCGGAAAAAACGGCCGTATCGGGCGGGGGCCATAAAAGCAAGCCGGCAAATCCGACGATTTTTATTAAAAAACGCGGCGCTTCGAAATCGGGGAGGTCTTCTCGTGAATAAATTGTTGTCCTTATGCATGATCGTTCGCGACGAGGAGCGGCATATCGCCCGCTGTTTAGAGAGCGTGAAAGACATTGCCGACGAGATTGTCGTTGTCGATACCGGATCGTCGGATGCGACGGCGGACATTTGCCGTTCCTTCGGCGCTACCGTTCTGCCATACGAATGGCATGACGATTTCGCTGCCGCGCGCAATGCCGGAATCGAGCTTGCAACGGGCGAATGGATCCTATGGCTGGATGCCGACGAGGAGCTGACGGATGTCGACCGGCAGTCGGTCCGGGACACGCTCGCGTTATCGAAAAGCAGCCTGCTGACCCTGCATACGATTCATTTTTATGAAAAAACCGCGGATCCGTTCCTGGCCTATCATGTAGCGCAAATTCGCCTGTTTCGCCGCGCCTGCGGCTTTCGGTTCGAGGGCACCGTGCATGAGACGCTGAATGTAACCGATCTTTATGCGCCGGATGAGCGGGAAGGCATAACCGGTACGCTGCCCCTCAAGTTGTATCATTACGGTTATATGAGGTCAGACGAGCTGTCGGCTGCCAAGCACGAACGCAATACGCGCATTTTAAATCGCGAGTGTGAGCGGGATGACGCGAATCCTTGGCCTCATTACCATCTGGCAAGCGAATACTATCGAATCGGGAGCTACCGGGAAGCGTTCGAATCCGTAAACCGGTCGATCATCCGTTTTATTAATAAACGGCTAATGCCGCCTTCCCTTCTTTATAAATTGAAGTACGCCGTATTGTTGGAAACCGGAAGCGCGGAAGGCGCTTGGCCCAGCATCGAAAAAGCGATCGAGCTTTATCCCGATTACGTCGACCTGCATTTTTACAAAGGTATCGTGCTTTATATCATGGAGAAATACGAGGAAGCGAATGCGGCTTTTGTTCGATGCCTGGAGATCGGGGACGGCAACATACGGCACTTGACGATGAACGGAAGCGGCAGCTTCCATGCCTGGTATTACCGGGGGCAGTGCGAGGAGAAGCTTGGGCGAAAAAGCAAGGCGGAAGCATGCTATCGGGAATCGCTGATGCACTATCCGTTGCATAAGCCGGCTAGCGAGGCGCTGGACCGAATGTCAGGAACGCGGAATGACAAGAGAGGGCAGTGGACTGGGAGGAAGGCAGGGAGAAAAATGCGGATATTGACGGCGAGTCCCGTGCGCCAAAAGCCCGAAATTTTAACGCTGTTTTTGGAATCCCTGACGAGGCTGGATAGCGGCGGGCATCATGTCGATTTTTTATTCGTGGACGATAACGAGAATGAGGCTTCCCGCACACTGCTGGAGGCGTTTCAAGCCAAAAATATCGGAGCCGCCGTTATCCGCAGTGAGACGGAGGACAAACAGGCTTATCAACGGGACGAAGTCACCCATTATTGGAACGATGCTTTGGTTGACAAAGTGGCGGATATGAAAGACCGGATTCTGGAGTTTGCTTTGGACCGGCAATATGACGCGGTGTTTTTGATCGACTCGGACCTGCTGATCCATCCGAATACGCTGGTGCGGTTGGCGGACGAGGAGAAGGACATCGTCTCCAACATTTTTTGGACCCGATGGCAAAAAGATGCCTTAGAGCTTCCTCAGGTATGGCTGATGGACGAATATTCCTTCTACCGAAAATCGCGGCAAGCGCCGCTGTCCGACGAGGAAGCGAACGATCGCGCCCATGCGTTTCTCGATCAAATGCGGGTTCCCGGCGTTTATGAGGTAGGCGGTCTCGGAGCTTGTACATGGATTAGCCGGGACGTCATGGAGAAAGGCGTCAGATTCCGAAGACTGCCCAACGTTTCTTTCTGGGGAGAGGATCGGCATTTTTGCATCCGGGCCGCGGCGTTAGGATTTCGCATGCATGTCGACACGCGTTTCCCTGCTTACCATATTTACCGCGAGTCGGATTTGCCGGGAGCGATTCGGTATTTGGAGATACATGCAAATGTACGGAAGTCGGCAATTTCAATCAGTCTCTGCATGATCGTCAAGAATGAAGAGGAGTCGATCGAGCGCTGCTTAAACGCCGTTGAAGGCATTGCCGACGAAATCGTCGTAATCGATACCGGCTCGACGGACCGTACGAAGGAGCTTGTAAAACGATTTACGAATAAGGTGTACGATTTCGAATGGATCGACGATTTTGCGGCGGCGAGAAATTTCGCATTCAGCAAAGCCGGCATGGACTATATCCTCTGGCTGGATGCCGACGATGTGATCGAGGAATGCGACAGGCAGGCGTTCATCGCTCTCAAAAAGGAGCTTGATCCTGCTGCCGACAGCGTTTTGATGGATTATGTCCTGATGACCGACGGCAGCGGAACGCCTACGGTAAGCTTAAAGCGAAACCGGCTTGTGAAACGGTCGAAGGGCTTCCGGTGGATAGGCGCGGTGCATGAGTATTTGGAAGTGAACGGCATCATCGTTCAGAGCGGCATCGCTATAACGCATAAGAAGGAGCGGGCTTATACCGATCGGAATTTGCTGATTTACCGGCGAAGGCTCGAACGGGGGGAGACGTTCTCGATTCGCGATATGTATTACTTTGCGAACGAGCTGAAGGATCATGCATGGTTCGAGGAAGCGGTGGAGCGTTATCAGCTGTTTTTGGCGACCAAGCAAGGCTGGATCGAAGACAATATAGCCGCATGTTTAAAAATGGCGGATTGTTATGCGAGCTTATACGAGCGGGATAACCAGCTTCGGGCGTTGTTCCGCACCTTCGACTATGACCGTCCCCGGGCCGAATGCTGCTGCCGGCTTGGAGCGCTGTTTCTTGCCGAAAACCGGCTGCAGGAAGCGGTGTACTGGTACGAGACGGCTGCGGCGCTTGGAGCCCCGCCCCAGAACGGGGCGATTGTCGATCTTGCCGCATGGACATGGCTGCCGCATTTGCAGCTATGCGTTTGCTACGATAAGCTCGGACAGCTCGAGAAAGCGTTCGGGCATAACGAAAAGGCGCTTGCCTGCCAGCCGAATCATCCGAGCATGCTGTATAACAAGAAGTACTTGGAAGAGCGGCTTGGGAAAAAGGCGGTGGGCTGATGCGACCTGCAGGCTGCAAGCTGACGCTGTCGATGATCGTCCGCAACGAATCGGACCGGTATTTGCGGAGAGCGCTCGAAGCGCATCGGGAATATATCGACGAGGCGGTTATTATCGATGACGGAAGCACGGACGATACCGCGGCGCTTTGCCGCGAAATGCTTGACGGCATACCGCTTCATTTGGTGAGAAATCCGCAGTCGTCATTTCATAACGAAGTGGAGCTTCGCAAGCAGCAATGGAGGGAAACGGCGGCTCGTCATCCGGATTGGATATTGAATATGGATGCCGACGAATGGTTCGAGAAGGGCGCGAAAGCCGCGCTTGACGAAATTGTCCAGCAGAACGACTATGAGGCGGTTTATTTCCGGTTGTACGATATGTGGAGCGAGACGCATTTCCGCGAGGACGATTATTGGCGCGCCCATCAGGTGTACCGGCCGTTTCTAGTCAAGCATCGACCGGAGCTGGAGATGGTTTGGAAGGAAACGCCGCAGCATTGCGGAAGATTTCCGCTTACGATTCACCGACAGTCTTATTGGTGTCATCCTCTGCGCGTCAAGCATTTCGGATGGGCGAAGGAAAAGGATCGCATTGCGAAATACGAGCGTTACATGCGGCTGGACGGCGAGGGTCGTTACGGCTGGAAGGAGCAGTACGAGTCGATCCTGGACGAATGGCCGAATATGATCCCTTGGGAGGATTGAACGATGCTTGTCCGCGATATCGAAAAAGCGCTTCTGCATGCAGAGCGGCACGGCTTTGGCTTCGGCGCGATGTCGCTCAGCAAGAGCGCGCTGGTTCATTTGGCCCGCAAGCTTGATCCGCCCGGCGACGGATCGCCGATCCGGATCCTGGAGCTCGGGGGCGGCCAGTCGACGATATTCTGGTCGTCGTTGGAAAAGATGAGCCTGCTTCCCGTTCGGGTTACGACTTTGGAGCACGACCCGGCGTGGGCTCGCGAATTACAGGCTCGCATAACAAACGAATCGATTGATGTTAGCCTTCAAACGCTGAAACAAATCAGCGGTTCCGATTGGGAGCGCATGTTTGCGGATTCCGACAAAGCCGGACTTATGTGGGAAGAAATCGGCGAGTCTGTACCTTCCGAGCAGTTTAACCATTTTACGATCGAAAACGCGTTTTACGCAGAAGCTCATTCGCTTATACTTGAACCGGAATCGATTGATGCGATGATCGTCGACGGTCCGCACGGCAACGGACGTTCATTGGCTTTTCTTTTATTTGCGGCGGCGCTTAAGCCGGGGGCGCTCGTGTTGATCGACGATTTCGACCATTATCCGTTTTTGGCGGATTTCGGACGCGTCTTTCGCTACGAAGAGTTATACCGGGAAATTATCGGCGATAAGCGGTGGGTGCTGGCGCAATGTACGGGACGGCGATAGTATCCGCTGAGAAGCTATCGCCGGTCGTACCGATTGGAAAATAAACGCGCCGGACCGAAAGGTCGGCGCGTTTTTTACGACCCGCCGGCTATCGAGTAGATCCGAAACGGTGATTTTTACTTGGGAAAAGAGGAGTTTTACCGTTCATTACCGAAATGGAAATAATATGAAGCAGCAAAAGCGTTCGGAATTTTTACCCGAAGGCAATTTTTACATCATCGTTACAAGGTGGGATGACAAATGGATGCTAATGTCCTACAGCTTGCTAAGGAGCTTTCCGAACGGGCGATTCGCCAAGCCGGGCAAATTTCAAGGGAAAGATTCGGCCGGGATATCGATATGAAGAGCAAAGGGGATTTTGGCGATGTTGTAACGGAAGCGGATTACTTGGCCGAGGACGTCATCATAAAACAAATTCAATCCGTCTTCCCGAATCATCAAATTCACAGCGAAGAGGCAGGCAGTCTTGGAGAGGAAAGCGATTGGCTTTGGCTGATCGACCCGTTGGACGGGACGAATAATTTTGCGGTCGGATTGCCGGTTTTCACCGCTTCCATTACGCTGATGTTCAAGCGAGAGCCGGTTCTTGGCGTCGTCTACGAGCCGCTGACGGACAGATTATTTTGTTCCGTGATAGGCTCGGGAGCCTATTGCAACAATCGCAGGATGCAAGTCGTCGGCGGAAGGGCGATCTCCAAAGGAAATATCGGCTGGATTCAAGGCCATAACGTCCAGAACGACCGGAAGGCGGTACGGCTAAGGCAGCATATCGATGTGAACGTCAAAAGAATGATGCGGCTATGGGCGCCGACCTTGCAATGGTGCTTGCTGGCAAGCGGCGATATCGACGGGATCGTGCTGTTTAATTCCGAAGGCGACGACCTCTACTCCGGCGTTTTGATGGTCAAAGAAGCGGGGGGAACAGTCGTCGATTTCGAAGGGAGGCCGTTTACCGGTATGAATAAAGAACCGTATCTGATTGCGTGTCATCCCGGTCATAAAGACGATTTGCTGAAGATGGTGAGAGACGGGCTCGGTTTAAAGTAAGTACAGCCGGAAACTGGAGAAGCTTGCTTGCGGGCGGCTTCTTTTTCATTGCAAGAAAGGAAATCCTTCTCCGCCGCCAAAAGGAAAATATATACAAACGAACATGTGTGCGGTATAATTGTGGGGATCAGGCGATCCAAGCTCATTTCGGGGGTGCGTATGTCTTATGTCGAAAGTTGTCATCAATCGGGTTTCTCATGTCATGATTCCGGTGAAGCAGCTTGCAGAAAGCATTGCTTGGTATGTTGACAATCTTGGATTTCAAGTGAAATGGCAGCGCGGAGACAATAAAATGGTCATACTTGAGCTTCCCTCAGGGCCTCATTTCTTTTTATGGGAAACCGAACACGATACGTTTGCGCATTTTCGATTGAACAACGGCATTCAACCCGTGATCGGCATTGAAGCGGCGGATATTCGCGAGCTGCTGCGAAAGCTTATCGATAATGGCGTTCGGATCGGGGATGTCCGGGAAGAACGGGGAGAAGGAATGGATTTCGAGTTTTTCGATCCCAGCGGAAATATGCTGGTCGTTCACGAGCCGTTCAAAGGATGAAGCCTACACGGAAGACGAATAGTCTTCGTTAAAGTAAGCAAACCTTTAGGAATCAGATAGATCATAGAAAACAGTAATCGTCAGGCGTACGAAGCTTCCGGATTACTGATCGGATCGTGAGAGGCGATAAGAGTAAAGGAGTACTGTTAAGCTATTATGAAAGATTGCATAGGGAATACAATCAAGATTACCGTTGTTACGGTCCTTTTGTTTGCGCTGATTATCGGCATGACCGGCTGCAGCTGGCGGGAAGAAGACGCTCCCAAGCCGCAAACGCAGCCCGAAGAAACGATTCAGCCGCCGCAACAGACAGTCGAGCCGAGTCCAAGTTTGCCGCAACGGAGTCCAAATTTGCCGCAACGGGATGAGGTGCAAACATATGAAGCGTCCTTGGCTGCAGTAGGAGATGTGCTTATTCATAGCTCCGTATATAAAGACGCTAAAACGGAGGATGGTTATGATTTTAAGGGCATGTTCGAGCGGGTCAAGCCGTATATCGAATCCGCCGATTTGGCTATGGCGAATCAAGAAAGCATGCTGGGCGGAGTGGAGCTCGGGCTATCGGATTACCCGCGCTTCAATGGGCCGACGGAAGTGGGCGATGCGCTGAAGGATGCGGGCTTCGATATCATCAATCTTGCCAACAATCATACGCTGGATCGCGGAGAAGAGGCCGTAACGAACACGATCCGGCATTTGGACAAGCTGGGACTGATTTATACGGGCGCTTACTTATCGGCTGAGGATCAGAAACGATTGCGAACCGTCGAGAAGAACGGGATTACTTTCGCCTTCGTGTCATACACCTTCGGAACGAACGGCATTCCGGTTCCGGCTGGCAAGCCGTATCTCGTTAATTTAATCGAAGAGGAGAAAATAAAGAGCGAAATCAGTGAAGCGCGGACACAAGCCGATGTTGTTGTTATGAATGTTCATTTCGGACAAGAATACGTCAATATGCCGAACCGGGAACAGAAGGATGTCGCCAAGATGGCGGCGGAAGCAGGCGCCGACATTATTATCGGCCATCATCCGCATGTGCTCCAGCCGATGGAATGGATCGAGACGTCACGGGGGAATCAATCGCTTGTCATTTACTCATTAGGGAACTTCCTGGCGGCGCAGGAGGGGAACCGCAATCGGACAGGCGGAATTTTACAAATGCAAGTCGTCAAAACCGTCAAGCAAGGCAATGTCACGATTCAAGTGCAGAAGCCTGCCTTTATTCCGACCTGGATCAGCATGACGAATTGGCGGAAGTACAAAATCGTACCGCTTTGGGAAGCGCCGGTCAATCAAGTTTCGAATGCCGGCACCTATATGCCGGAGATTGCCAAACATATGAAGCAATGGATGCCCGAATTGCAAGTAATGACGAAGTGACCGCATACCGCGTATATCGCGGTTTTTTTTAATAAATATTAGTGTTTACATGCTTCACCTATCGAGCGCTCATATTTCAACGGTAAACGCGTCTGTCCTTTGCTTATGCTTGCGAAGTCGCTTTCTTCGAAAGCGTTTAGGACAACGAATCCGTTTATCCTTGTTATAAACAGTCATCATGAGCACCTTGTCCTTCCTCATATATTCATATTGCTCGACTTGAGCGATGAGTATAGGAAACGGAGGGATGCGGGATGGAAAGCCAGAGGGAGCTGTTGAACGGCCTAAACGCGCTTCGAGACGATATCGACAGACTGACGAGAGCCGCGGTCAGTGCCTCGGAAGCGTTGGATCTGCTTGGCGCTCGGCTCGATCGGCTTTGCGAATATATCGTTTGCGAAGAAAACGCGAAGTTATGGAATCGATGGGGAGACCGGGAGGGCATTGGAAATGCTGCCGAACGGCTGAGGGAATCGGCGGCAAAAGCGTTATGTTTCGTGGAAAAATCAAGATCTTTGCGTACATATACGTCAGGCATGGATATAAATCCATATGTTTCACTGTTATCGGCTTCGGTCAAGGAGGAGTGCGGCTATACGCATATCAACCGGGACTCTAAAGTGCTCTTTGTCGGCGCCGGCGCCTTCCCGTTATCCGCCTTAACGATAGCGCTGGAGACATCCGCTTTATTATTTTGCTTGGATATTGATGAAGAAGCCGTATATCATGGGCGAAATTTAATCCGATATTTCGGTTTGGAAGGGAACGTTACCTATTTGGATAACGGGATGAATGATGACGAATTAATAGGGCAAATGACGCATGTGTTTATCGCCTCGCTTGTACCGTCAAAGCTTGATGTGCTTAATAATCTTGCAGCAATCGTACCTTCCGAATGCAAAGTAATCGTAAGATACGGGAACGGCTTGAAATCGCTGTTTAATTACCCGTTCGATACAAATTTGTTAAAAGACTGGCGGACGACGCCGTATTGCCGCGATAAGTGTATTTACGATACGGTTATTTTAGAGCCAATCAAAATCCCCGCCCGAAATGTCCTTTAGGTTGGCACGGCATGACAAGCTGAAACGTAAGGGTCGCGAAGGCGGCCTTTTTTGAAATTGTCAGAAAGTATATCCTCCGCTGATTGTTCCAATTCCCGGTAAACGCGTTTGTCCTTAGCTTATGCTTACGAAGTCGCTTTCTTCGAAAGCGTTTAGGACGGCGAAGCCGTTTATCCTTGAACGATTAATGGGTGCCGCACGGAGAGGGATGAAGGAGCATGGTTGCATGAACGTGCATTGTGCTTTCGATTGTGCTAGAATAGTTAAGAAGACTTAACAATGAAGGTGGATTACGTTTCGCGATGGGAAAAGAAGCCGATATTGACAAACTGATCGAGTGCGTGAAAGAAATGAACGAAGCCGAGTATGTCATTAATACGATGCTTCTTCGAGAGTTCCAGACTTTGCTGGAAGATGAGATAACGACGAAGCAAGCATTGCTGCTGGAAATCGTCAATAAGCGAAAATCGGTAACCGTACGCGAAATCGCCGACTCCATGCAGGTTTCCTCCAGCGCAATCAGTCAAATTGTCAGCAAGCTGGAGAAGTCAGGTTATGTGAAGAGAGAAATAAATGTTCATAACCGACGCGAGATATTGGTTTTGTTGGATGAGGAAGGCGTTCGTTTTTTTGCCAAGCATGATCAGGTGGAGCGGGCGATCATCGAACGTTTTTATGCGAAACTGGATTTCGAGGATGTTGAGCTGTTGAATAAGCTGACATTCAAATTAAAAAAAATCGTAGAAGCCGAGTTATCCGGCAAATAATTTTTTTTTGGCCAATAGGTTAGGTTGCTAAACACTTTATATACATAATGAATGGGGAGCGATTGAAATGAAGACCAAACAGGAAAAATTAACAGAACTATTCGAAACATTAGTTGAAAAAGGACAGTTCAACGGCGCGATTTTGGTCGCAGAGAAGGGGCAGATTCTTGCAGAAGCGGCTTATGGGATGGCAGAGCTGTCTACAGGCAGAAAGCTGACCGTTACTTCCGTTTTTGAGCTTGCTTCCGTTTCCAAACCGTTCACAGCAGCCGCCATCATCCATCTTGAGCAAAGGGGAAGGTTGAATTACGAGGACCGTATCGATCGTTGGCTGCCTAATTTCCCGTATCCGGGCATCACAATTCGGCACCTGCTGACGCATACGTCGGGGCTGCCCGATTATATGGAGCTGTTTCTGGAGCATTGGGATCATACACGGATCGCTTGCAATGAAGACGTTCTCGATATGCTGACAACCTACAAGCCGGCATGTCTTTTTCATCCGAATGAGGAGTGGCGCTACAGCAATACGGGATATGTGCTGCTGGCCTTAATCGTCGAAAAAGTATCGGGGCTAAGCTTTGCCGAGTATATGCGTGAAAATATTTTTAAACCGCTGGAAATGAACGATACGCAAGTGTATAACAGACGTTACCGTAACGAGAGCATAGCTGACTATGCATACGGATACGTATATGATGTCCGTTCGGGGGAATACATGCTGCCGGACCAACTGCCGGAGACCGACTATGTGGTGTACTTGGACGGCATTCAAGGCGACGGTACGGTAAATTCGACGATTCGGGACTTGTACCGCTTCGATCAAGCTTTATACGGCGAAAGCCTCTTGAACGAACAATCGAAGAGCGCTGCATTCGCTCCCGCCCGCATGAATAACGGGGAAACCTTCGATTACGGCTTCGGCTGGATTGTGGACCGTCAGGAAGGGAAAGGAACGGTCGTAAGCCATCAAGGGGGCTGGCCAGGCTACTCTACGACATTCGTCCGCTTTGTCGATTGCAACAAAACGATCATCGGTTTAAGCAATATGGAGCAAGGCTACGAGTTCGATCAAGCGGTTATTGCGGCGGTGGAGCAAATATTGTTCGATCAGCCGTACGACATTCCGGAGCGTTTACCAAGACAGGAAGTCGTCGCCGTAGATTCGGTCGTCCTTGAACGTTATGCCGGCCATTATGAATTTCCCGATGGGCCTAAAGTGTCCGTAACAAGCGAGGCTGGCAGTTTGTTTATACAAATTGAGGGGCAAGTAAGGCTGGAGATGTACGCTTCGTCCGAGACAAAATTTTTTATCCGCGCCTTGCCGGTCGAGGTTGAATTTATAACCGAAGAAGATCATTCGGAAGCATCCGGCTTCATCTTGTATCAGGACGGAGCAGAGCAGCAGGCGCAGCGTCAAGCGAACTGATTTTCTTTAGGGAAATACTCCCTATTTAGTGCAAATCGTGCATGCCCAGGTGAAGACATCTCACGAGAACGGAAAAAGATATGTGTACTCCAAAAACGCCGAAAGGCGTTTTTTGGTTTATTCAGAAAAGAAGCGGTTGATGACTGGTAGCATTTCAACACTTATACTATCGATTTTAAAGATGTAAGAACTTGATCATGCAACGGATAGTGGCCCTCACAATGAGGAAAAGTTTACTATTCGTGAGGCAAACCTCACTATGTCAAATCAAAAACCCGTGTTTTGGTGAGGTAATGAGGCAAATGCAACTATTAGTGAGTCAAACGAAATTGATAGTTGCGTTTGCCTCACTGATGGGCGAGAACGAGCATGTTACCTGCGAAATAGTGAGGACAGCCTCATGAACAATAAGGTTTTCTCCACTAATTGCCCGATTCGTGCATAACCACTACGATATCCATGTTTGCTTTCGTAACCAGATCATCTATCCCTGGTTTTAGACTTGATGGTGTGCTAAGTATATCGCGCGTCAGTCGAGTATGGAGCCGGCTGGAAGGTTGATGAAGAAATGTATGCAAGCAGTGTTAATTTTGCTATGGACGGTAACATAATTTGCATATAAAGTAACATGAATGATAATGAATATCATTCACGCAGGGGCGTACAGAATCCTTAAACCTTCAGCTAAGCTTTGAATTTGTACAAAGAACCTGTCACATTTGTCCATTGTCCGCTCGAGAGGCAAAAGGATACAATGATTGATGTAAATGAGAATAACTATCAACTACGATTGCCGATAAGAAGCAAACAGGAGGAATTTAATATGGCGGAGCCATTGGAATTGTATGATGTGACGATAATCGGCGGGGGTCCGGCAGGTATGTACGCCGCCTTCTATAGCGGGATGCGCGATCTGAAAACGAAGCTTATTGAAGCGAGAAACGAGCTGGGGGGACGCATGCTTATTTATCCGGAGAAAATGATCTGGGACGTAGGCGGCTTCGCCCCGATCATATGCGAGCAGTTAATCGAGCAGCTTGCCCGGCAGGCTCAAGTGTTCGATCCGACTATCGTATTTGGACAGCACATTAAGGGACTTGAAGTGCAGGAGGACGGCACCTATATGTTAGTGGCGGAGACCGGAGAGCGCCATTGGACGCGTACGATCGTTCTTGCATTGGGACGGGGCATTCTGAAAATGGCGAAGCTTGAAATCGAGGGAGCCGAGCGTTACGAGGTTTCGAATCTGCACTATACCGTTCAGGAGCTGGAGCCGTTCCGCGGCAAGAAGGTCCTTATTTCCGGCGGCGGCAATTCGGCGGTGGACTGGGCGAACGAGCTGGAATCGATCGCGGGCAGCGTAACGGTCGTACATCGCCGGGACCAATTCGGCGGCCATGAGAAAAACGTGATTCGGATGAAAACTTCCTCCGTTTGTGTGAAAACCCCGTATGCCCTCAGCCAACTACATAGCAGCGACGGGAAGACGATCGGAAAAGTCACGATTTGCCACATCGAAACCGGCGAATCCGAGCAGCTGGAAGTCGACGCGGTTATTGTCAACCACGGGTTGAAATCCGACTTTACCGGGATTAATGAGTGGGGTCTCCACATGAACGACTGGAACGTGTTCACGGGGGGCAAGCTGGAGACGAATCTGCCCGGCATATTCGCAGCGGGCGACTTCGCAGACTATACAAGCAAGGTGAATCTGATTGCCGGGGCGTTCTCCGATGCCGCATTAGCGGTAAACAGCGCAAAGTTGTTTATGGATCCGGAAGCGCCTCGGATGGCGTACGTTTCCTCGCATAACGACCGATTCGCTGAAAAGAACCGTGCGCTGGGCGTCGCGATAGATTGATGCACGCCGTTTTATTCAACAGGGAGAAGGTAACCGGTTTAGTAAAGTTGTCTTTTTTAGCGGTAAGCACTGCTTTTCGGGGCAGTGTTTTTTTTGTTTATTTACCGTGAGACGGAGCTGAAAGCGCCATCTATACCTGTATAAATACGGCGTTAATGAAAAGGCCGTTCGTCGTATGCAGCTAGCCGGATACGATTTTTCGCTTATAACGTAGTGCAATCGCTGAGTCGGTTAAGTTGGTAGAAGAGTGACTGAGAAGCATGTTTTTCCCTAGGGAAAAATTAATGCGTATAAACAAAAAAATGGCTTTACAGCAAAAAACATCGGGCGTATACTTAGGAGCAAGAATATGTCGTTTCTCTTTTTTTGGATAAAAAATTGCACGAGCTCAACATAATTATCCTTGTACAAAATTTGTGGAGGGAAGACAATGGCAGATCGAAACAAGCAAGTATCGCGTCGCAATTTTTTGAAGGCCGGGGCGGCCGGGACCGCAGCGTTGATCGGCGGCGCTTTGCTGAATCCGGGTTCCCTGCTGGGGAGCACGGTTAAAGCTGAATCGCATGATGCTCACAACGGCGCGGAGCCCGGTTCTCATGCTATGCAGCATGGATATGATCCCGGCACGGAAGTGACGGAAGGGCTCAAAATGGCAAGAGAAGCGCTAACTAGCTTTGATTACGGCAAAGTCAGCCAATCGGCTGACGGCCGGACGATTAGGGAATATGAGATGACGGCGCTGGATCAAGAGATTGAAATCATGAAAGGGGTGAAATTTCCCGGATGGACGTACAATGGAACCATTCCGGGACCGACGATCCGCTGTACGGAAGGGGATATCCTCAGAATCAAATTCAGCAATGCCACGTCCCACCCGCACTCGATTCATTTTCACGGCATACATCCGACAAACATGGACGGGTTGGAGCAGGTTCCTCCCGGGGGTACGTTTACTTACGAGTTTGAAGCGAAGCCGGCCGGTATGATGGTCTATCATTGCCATGTACAGCCTTTCAGACATCATCTGCATAAAGGAATGTACGGCAATTTCATTATTGATCCGAAGAAGCCGCGAACACCGGCGAAGGAATTTTCGATGGTGATGAACGGGTACGACTTGGATTTCGACGGAGAGAACGAAGTGTATACCGTAAACGGTTATGCTTTTGCTTACATGCAGGAACCCGTAAAAGTTAAGGTTGGAGAATTGGTCCGCATCTATTTAAGCAATTTTCTCGAATTCGATCTCATCAATTCATTTCATCTGCATGCGAATTTTTTTCACTATTATGCGATCGGAGCGGATCCGGAGGCGCGGCCTTATTACACGGATACGATTGTGTTAGGCCAGGGGGAACGCGGGCTAGTCGAAATCGTTTTCCCGACGCCTGGAAAATATATGTTTCACGCACATGTCAGCGAATTTACGGAGCTCGGCTGGATGGGCTTCTTTGAAGCCGAGTAGAAGGAGGGCGTGGCAATGAGTCAGCTTCAAACCAATATCAGTCAAACGCCCGGCAGCGCCAAAAAAAGCAACCTGCTGCTGTGGGGCGGATTGCCGGTCGTCCTTCTGATCGCCATGATCGCAGCCATTATGACGCTCGGAACAGGAGTCGATGAAGCTTCGCCGGTACCGATCGAAAATATGGACGTGGAGAAGATGGTTTTGACGAACGAAGGCATTACTTTGAAAGTTCTGAATTCCGGCCCGGAAGCGTTAACCATTGCACAGGTGATGGTGGACGATGCTTACTGGAATTTCCAAATGAATCCAAGTGCGACGATTCCGCGAATGGGGCGGGCTACGATAACGATTCCGTATCCGTGGGTGGAAGGCGATGCGCATGAAATACGCATGATTTCGTCAAACAGCACGATATTCGATCAAGGAATCGATGTCGCGTTCAAAACGCCTGAAATGAACGGGGAACGAATAGGCAAATACGCATTGATCGGCATTTATGTAGGTGTCATTCCGATAGCGCTCGGACTGTTATGGTTCCCGTTTATTCGTCGTTTCTCGATGCGCGGCATGCATGCGGTTCTTGCTTTTACAGCAGGCCTGCTTCTCTATCTGATCGTGGATACGTTTGAGGAAGGTTTGGAGTTTGCGGCGAAAGCGCCCTCCATCTTTCAAGGTACGGGCTTGGTCTGGTTTGGCGCCTTGCTTAGCCTCCTGTTCTTGACTGCCGTCGATCAGGCGAGCGACCGCAAAGCTCGTGGTCAAGACGGGGAAGGAAAATCGCTTGCCTTCAAGCTGGCGACGGGGATCGGGCTGCATAATTTTGGCGAAGGATTGGCGATCGGCACTGCTTTTGCCGTAGGGGAAGCGGCTCTTGGAACGTTCCTGATTATTGGATTTACCTTGCATAATATGACGGAAGGGATCGGTATCGCGGCTCCGTTAACCAAAGCCAAGCCGACATGGCGAACGTTTGCCGTTCTCGCAATAATCGGAGGCGCTCCAGCCATACTGGGTGTATGGTCGGGAGGATTGATTTTGAACAATTCGCTGGCGGCTTTGTTTTTCGGAATCGGTACCGGTGCGATTGCACAAGTTGTATATGTCATTGCGAAAATGATTATGAAAGAATCCGCTAAGCATGCATATCCTTTATTGTCTTGGAGAAATTTTGCAAGCGTTTGTCTCGGCATCGCGGTTATGTATGCTACCGCTTTGCTTGTATAGACGGTTGACGTCGAAAGGCGTTTAGGAGAGGAGTGGAGGAAGATGCCTTTTGGTATCGGTGCAACGGGGTTTGCCCTAATCATTCTAATCGCGCTGCTTCTGTTCGGACCATCCAAGCTGCCGCAATTGGGCAGGGCGATCGGAACGACGATTCGAGAATTCAAAGCAGGAAACAAAGAACGGGAAGGTGCCGAAGACTTGCCCCTGAAGAAGGATGACGACTCCCGCCAGTAGTCGTAGCCTTTTGTCTTGCATACCTCACTATACAGCGGTTCATTTGCGAATGAGAGCCTCCATCCTACTTTACAAAGTGGGGTGGAGGTTTGGAGTTTTTCCCGAATAACAATTGCGTTTCCCGTGTTTGCTTTCGTAACCAGTAACTAAGTCTTCAGTACTCCCATAGCTTTAGAGTTGATCTCGGACTTATTTGTATTTTTTGCATGCTTGATTCTTGAAACAAGCTGGATATAATTAAGTTTAAGTATTTAAACGAATAAACGGAAGGGGCGGCGCATATGAGTCAGCAAACCGAGCATATTCTGCAACAATTTAAAGCATGTATTCCTTTACTGGATGTGCTGACTGATGAAAACCGTCAAGCCATTATTTTGCTGTTGGCACAGCATAAATCCGGCCTTAATGTTAACACTATAGCGGACCAAATCAATTTGTCCAGGCCGGCCATTTCCCATCATTTGAAGGTTTTGAGGCAGTCCGGCTTTGTTAATTTTGAAAAAAAGAGCGTAGAAAATTATTATGTGCTTACTGTCCGCGAACCGCTTGAACAACTCAAGGCTTTGATTGGGGCTATTGAAGCCCAGTGTACCAAATCTTGACCAAGCATTCGAAAAGTTATTTTGGACTATAAGTTTATGTGTTTAAACGAATAATCATTGCGAATTCCGAATGCGGATTGGGACTCGGCGTTCTCTATCAGTAGGAGTGTTTTTAGGAAACTTTTTCGCCTATATGTTTATGTGTTTAAACGAATAATCAAATGGAGTGATAAAAATGAAGGCTATGATCATTGAGAAATACGGAAAAAATGTTTCCTTGCTTATGACGGAAAGACCAATGCCCGACATCGGAGAGCATGATGTGCTTGTGGAAATTTACGCAGCCAGCTTAAATCCTATCGACTTTAAAATAAAAGAGGGTAAAGTAAAGCTTCTGCTTAATTATAAGATGCCTTTAATATTAGGAAATGATTTTTCCGGAGTTGTAGTTAAGGTTGGCAGCCGGGTGAACGCATTTAATCCCGGAGATGAAGTTTACGGAAGGCCTCGCAAAGGCAGGATCGGGACATTAGCCGAATATATCGCTGTTCATGAGGAAGATATTTCTCTAAAGCCGCGGAACCTAAACTTTGAAGAAGCGGCATCGATACCATTGGTCGGACTCACCACTTACCAAGCCTTTTCCGATATTTTAAAGCTTCAAAAAGGCCAAAAAATTTTGATTCACGCAGGATCGGGCGGCGTAGGCACCTTCGCGATTCAACTGGCTAAATTGATGGGAGCTTATGTTGCGACTACTGCAAGCGATAAAGGTTACGATTTGGTCAAATCTCTGGGCGCCGATCTAATTATTAATTATAAAAAAGAGAATTTTGAAGAAAAGCTTACAGATTATGATGCGGTGTACGATACTTTAGGAGGTCAAGTTTTGGAAAAGTCATTCCAGGTTCTAAAACCAAATGGAAAAATAGTATCCATCTCCGGCATGCCAAACGCAAAATTCGGAAAAGAAGCAAACTTGGGGTGGTTGAAGACGGCCATTTTATCTATCGTTAGCCGTAAAATCACAGCTCTTGAGAAGAAATACCGCTCGAGCTATCATTTCCTATTTATGAAACCAAGCGGAGAGCAATTAAAGGCAATAAAAGATTTTATTGAAGAAGGTCGCATTAAACCCGTCATTGATAAGATATTCAAATTCGAAGATGCGGGGCTAGCGCTCCGGTATCTGGAAAGCGGAAGTGCCAAAGGAAAGGTAGTCGTTAAAATAAAGTAGTGGAGCCTGTGGCCCATTTGATTGCCAAAAAAGAACTACGACGTATGAAGCTCAATGTATAGCGGGGAGTTCACACTGGAGATGATGAAAAAGGGGGCAACCCGCCCCCTTTTTCGTGATCATTTGCTCAGATCGTCATAGATGATCGCTTCAATTCGTTCGACGCTCAAGTAAAACAACTCCGTCAGTTTTATCATATTAACGCCGCTTTTGTACATTCGCACGATTTCGGCATTCCGTTCCTGTAAATCCTCCCGAATACCTGTACTGGAGCCCCAAGCTTTTCGGTCCGATCGAGGGATATAAAGATGCTGACCTTGAACATATTTTTGGATTTCTTGAACAAGGGCTTCGGGCAATACTTTATTGGCATTCACATATTTGGTCATATTCGGCCGCCTAAATGGATCTCGTCAATCGTACCGTCATCGGCGATATAGATTGAGGGTTCTGAAATTGGAAGCCTTGCGCGAGCAATTCGACGAATGCATCGAAATCCCGGGACGAAACCTGCGAGCTGGCAGACACAACTTGTAATTGCTTCATGGAGGCGATAACAACCCGGATGAATCTGCCTTTCTCCTGTCGAGAAAGCGGCACGCTGCTGCGAAAATGAAACCCGACGTTCCACGCACCTAACCCGTTTACCACATGGCCGTCCGGCTGAATATCTCGGAAGGCTGCGACGCGGTAATAAGAAATGCCTGCAATCTCGCGCTCTTGTCCGCTGCGCATGATTAAAATGACATGCTCCGGCGTTTTGTCCGGAAAACCGGATTGAAACACAGCCGCCAGCTCGTCCTCGCGATCCTCGATCAAGCTTCGGAGTATATCGGATAATTCCATATCTTCGGCCGGCGCAATTCCTTCGGTATCAAGCTGCCCGGGCATCGTCCACGACTCGACGTCAAGCTGGATATGCGCATGAAAATAAGGATTTGAAACGAAACCGAACCGTTCCCAGAACGTGATCGAGCTGTTCCGGATTTGTCCGGGAACCAGTGCCACGAACTTGTGAACCGCCGAACCCCCGTTCTCTCGAACTGCATTGACGCAGCACTCAACCAATTCGGGTATACACGCTTCGTACCCTTCCTCCATTCCTGCCGTTACATAACCATTTTTGTACTTCCCCGATAAATTCACGCATATGAACGCTTTGATGCTATCATCCTGTACCGCTACAAAACCTTTCGCTGAAGGCCGCGGCTCCGAGTTTGCAAAAAGCATTCGTTCAAGAAATGCGGAATCTTCCGAATATTGAGTATGCAGTCCGATTTCCTTGTGAAACCGTTTGACGGTTTTTTCCAGTAACGAGCCGATCAATGAAAAATCGTCATCCGGCCTTACTTCGCGAACGATCATCCTATTCAACTCCTTTGATAAAGGTTGATTACACTTCTACTTTACCTTTGGAAAATACATGCAACAACCTTGAGAATTTTTGAGAAAAACGATAGCGGCTTCTCTCGGCGATGTTGTCGCAGGTTCAGAAAAGATTTACAGATGATACACGATGGGCTTGTTTTTCTTACTGTTGGAGGAATATGGAATAGGTTGGAGAATTAGTAGTTCATGAAAATCATTTAGCGGAGGGGATAAAGTTGGCGTGTACATTCATGGATTAAAAGGAACGGAACGTAATTGGAATCGAAATAGCATGTCGCAAAAATATGTATCCTTCCTGCATCGCGGACCGATCGATCAGTTTTTTACGACTTACGAGAAAGTGAATGCGATCAGCTCTTCATAGTAGCTCCAATTCTTTGCAAAGCTCGACCAGCTGATGAATGCCGCGGAACTGATGGCGATTGCGCTCATAAATGCTGAGGATGGCATCTTCCGTCACTTTTTTCGCATGCTCGATGCTTTGGTTTTCCACCGCATGTAAGATTTCCTTCATATTGCTCAAAAAATAGACGGTGCTTCGCAAGGTGCGGATGAGCAAAATTTTACGTATATGAATCTGTGTAAACAGCCGGTAGCCATTCTCCGGATCCCGTGCAGGCGTGAGCAAGCCTTCCTTCTCCCAATGGCGGATGGCCGAAGTCGTAACCCCTGTAAATGCGGCGACTTCGCCGATCGTCATATGGCTTTTCGTCTTTTTATTCGTAACCGTGGGCAGGTCGAGATTTTGCAGCAAGTCAAGCGTTTGGCTCGCGGCGTTTTTATCCTGTTGAAGGATGGCTTGCTGCTTGTTTACGAGCCAGAACGCGGCATCTGTATTCGCGTTTTGAATATGCCGCAGAACGTCGCAGGTGAGCCCCACGCCAAACCCGGGAGACATGGCGCGCAGACAGCGGAAATAGGCCAAATGCAGCTTCGTGTACAGTCGATACCCATTGGCGGCACGGGAGGGTGCGGGGACCACGCCCCATGATTCGTAATGACGCAAAGCGCTGGTACTGATCTGAAGCTCTCTGGCGATTTCGATCGGCTTGTAATAACGCACCTGATGACCTTCCCCCTTGCTAACGTAACGGTCGAAAACTCACTATATCAAACGCGTCATCAGCTGGCAATAGTTAGGATGATGCAGGATAAACAGTTCGAACCGATAAAAGAAGGGGGGCTCATTCCGCTTGTCTGGACGAAAATATGCATAGTGCATAATGTTACGGTTCGAAGCCCTGCTGGCTGATATAAATCCGATCTTCGGGAAAAACCTTCTTCAACCGCTCGTACACCATACGATAAGCGGAAGGATGGTACCAAGCTTCCAGGCCGAGCTGAGCGTACAGCGATCGGATGTCTAAATTTTTTGTTCGCCTGCCGCCGCTGCCGTCACCCATAAAATAATCGTCAACGCATACGCGATCGACAAGCGGTCTTAACGTTTCTGCAAACGTTTCGCTGCTCGGCAGCATGGGGGCAATCGTGGCCTGTGCGGGAATGCCGGCAGAAGCCAAAGCCTGAAGCGTCTTTAATCTTGCCGGAATTGGCGGGGCGTAAGGCGAAAAATGTTTCCGGATGTGCTCCAGATCGGTTTCCACCGTCATACTAACCCGAACGTTATTTCCGAAGCGCGATAATAGATCGATGTCACGCTTGACGAGCGGGCTGCGGGTCTGCACAAGCAGAAAATCGGGAGGATCGTCCGCCATAACCTCCAGCAGCGATCGGGTAATTTGTTCTTTATGCTCGATAGGCTGATAGGGGTCGGTGCTGGACGACATAAAAATGGTGACGGAGCCTTTGCTTTTGGCTCTTTGCAGCTCCTTGCGGAGAATCGCCGCCGACTCCTTTTTAATATCCACCCAGGTGCCCCATTCCGCTCCGCGAAAGGTCGAAACGGGCATTTGACGGACGTAACAGTATGAACAGCCGAATGTACATCCCGTATAAGGATTCAGCGAATGACTGTAGCCGGCGAGAAAGCCGGTTCCTTTATTTAGAAGTGTTTTCGGCGTCTTGTACAAATACTGGACCGGATTTGGCACGGAACCGGTGCGCGCTGCGCTTGCTTTCGCCTTCTCGGCAACAGCTTCAGCGTTCGGATCATGATTATCCGTCAAGCTTCCTCTCCTCCTTTTTTTGAAGCAAATGGATACGTCTACAATCATTATAACCGCATGAACCGACAATTGTACGATTATACGAATGTATTAGCAAGATTACAAATAGTAGGTTACGATGAAAAACAAAAAGCTCGTCATCGTGTAATGGAAGCGGTTTACCGAACAAGCGAGTTAAAAGGAGAATATGACATTGTGGCATCCCGATAAGTATTTGGAGCAAATGTACCGCAATACATTGCCGAAGTATCAGTTTCAGGCGAAGAATGAATTGGAATGGCGGCAATGGAGAGACGGGCTGCGAGAACAATTCATAGCCGATTTGGGCGGATTTCCAGACAAACCGGCTCCGCTCGACGTTAAGGTGATCGAGGAGTCGGCATGTGACGGATTCGTCCGTCAACGCTTCGAAATGACGACATACAGCGGCCTCGTTATGCCGGCATACATACTCGTTCCCTCCGGGAGCGAGGAACATGCCCCAAATAGACGCCCCGCCGTCGTGGCTTGTCATGGACACGGCTACGGCAGCAAAGAAATCGTCGGGCTTGAACCGGACGGAGTGACGGCATCGATACAGCCGGGCTACCAGAAAAACTTCGCCGTCGAGCTTGTCAGACGCGGATTTATCGTTATCGTTCCGGAGCTCTTAGGCTTCGGCGATCGAAGGCAAAAAGCGGAGTTTGAGCAGCAAGCCGTTCATTCCTGCCATTCCGTTTCGACGTTCCTGCTGCAGATGGGTCATACGATGTCCGGACACCGTGTGTACGAGACGATGCGTGCGATCGACTGCTTGCAGGAGCGGCCGGACGTTGATCCGAATCGGATCGGCATAATGGGCATATCGGGAGGCGGACTCGTGGCCTCTTTCACAGCAGCGCTCGACGATCGCGTTCGGGCGGCAGTGGTCAGCGGGTATGTGAACACGTTTAAGGATAGTATTCTTTCGATCCATCATTGTATCGATAATTATATTCCGGGCTTGAACCGGCATGCCGAAATGCCGGACATCGTCAGTTTGATCGCACCGAGACCGCTCCTGATCGAAGCGGGAAGGGACGATACGATATTTCCGGTTGCGGCCGTCATCGGCGCTTATGAACGCATACGCGAAGCGTATCGGCTGCTCGGTGCGGAGATAGCGCTCGAGCTTGATATATTCGACGGCGACCATCAAATAAGCGGCAAGAAGGCTTATGATTTGCTCGCGCAATGGCTTGCATGATTGTGAGAACTCGTAAGTTTTATCATGCGAAAAAAAAATTCATTGCAGATAAAAAACTGTTCAAATCGGTTGCTTCGCCGGCATCTATCTAGATAGGTCGAGTACGCGAGGAGGCAAAAATGGGTGTAGAAGCGGGAAATATACGTACCGGTTTGACGGAAACGAATGCTTCCGCAACCGTCGACCGGGATAAAGCGCTGGTTGAACGCGCGCAGCAAGGAGACACCGAAGCGTTTGGCGAGCTGATCGAGCGGTATCGCGGCAAGGCGCACGGCTGGGTGGAAAAAATGACCGGCGATCCTTTTATGGCCGACGATGTTGTGCAGGACGCGCTGATTCGCGCTTTCTTGCATTTGGGTTCGCTGACCGACACGAGCCGGTTTCTTCCATGGCTGCATCGTATCGTCCGCAACCAAGCGAATATGAGGCTGCGCCGCGGCGGCGTTCACCGCAAGGAGCGGCCATTCGCTTCATTGGGAGCCGCTGCGGATCCGGATAGCTCGAGGGTCGATTGGGAGGATTTGGACAGCATCCTTTATCATCTTTCCCGAACGGCGTCGGACGCGGCGTCGAGGGAGCATGATCCGGCGGAGCATCTGCTCCGCAAGGAGCTGTACGAGACGATCCATGCGCTGCTGCATTGTCTGAACAAAAAAGAACGGGGCATCTTCAAAGCGTATTTTTTTCATCAGCTAAGCCCTGACGAGATCGCCGCCATGTATCGGATGCCAACCGGTTCGATTTACACGTATATTCACCGCTCCCGGCAAAAGCTCCGCAAGGAGCATATTCGCGTCGCTCTCGGCCTAGTACGGGATAAGAAAGAGGGAAGCGGAATGAAGTTGTCCAAGCTGCTTCGGCTGCCGGACGGGAACGGTCATGGGCATGCTTTAGGCGTACTCACGCTCGCAGACAGCCTTTGGCGCATCCTGGCCATACTCGGCGACCGAAGAGATATGGCGGAGCTGACGGGTCTATCGACCATTGCTTTCCGCATGAAGATCTCGGATAAAACGACGTTCGCCGACGGCATCTATGTGTTCGATTGGAGAGCGGCCATTCCGGAGATGTTTCAGGAGCTCGGCTGCGAAGTTTCGCTGCTATGCGGCCAGCTGGCGAATTCGCCTGTGCCGCTGCTTGGGGCCGTGGAGCGATTTCCCGTCGTCCTGCCGATTGAAGAGGCGGTGATTCCGTTCATACGCAAGCATATCGATGCAGGCAGGCCCGTCTTGTATTTCGATACGCAGGTTTCCAGGCCGTATGTGCATGAATGGGCCGTCATCTGCGGCTACGACGATGAGAAACGCGTCGTACATCTAACCGATCCGATGCTGCCGGAAGGCAAGGTGCTTACGTATGACGATGTGGCCGACAATCCGGTTCGCTTCCTTGCCGGTATCGGCCGCAAGCCGGAATCTGCTGCCGGGGGATTCTCCATGCCGGCAGCAACGAAAAAAGCGCGCGAGCAAGCGCGCAGGTCGATTCGATTCGCGGTCGACTATGCCAGAAACGGGTGCGGCTACGTACCGCGAACGTCCTACTTGGGGTATACGTCCGGACTTGCGGCTTACGACCGCTGGATCGGCCATCTGCGCAGCTCCCATATTAGCCCCAACCGGTACGGTATGGGACAATTATCGGTTTATTATGCAGAGACCAAACGTTATGCTGCCTTATATTTGCGGGGCGTTCCTATCGAAGGAGAGGCGATGCGGATGACGCTGCTCGCGTCGGAGGCGTATGAGCATGCAGCCGAAGCGATGGAGGAGATGAGCGGCCTGGTGCCATTTATCCGGTCGTCGGCGGTTCTGACGCCGGAATTGCGCGAGGCTTGCACCGTCCAGTTAGGCAAAGCCAAAGCGTTCGAAAGCGCGGCAATTGAATATTTGGAAAAAAGCATCGCCTTATTGGCGGAGGAAGAGGGAAGCGGACGATGATCCAATTGAGATTCATGACCGAATTCGAGCAGCTGCAGAAAGTGACGGAAGCGAAAGCATCCTTCGAGAAAGAGCATCCCGGCGTGAGTATCGTAATCGAGCAGTCCGCCGATCATTTCGAATCGCTGAAGGCGTACGAGTCGGACGATGCACCGGATATGATCGAATCGGGCGGCTGGGCGCTCTTTAACCGGAAGGGCATGTTCGTTGATTTGAATCCTTACGTTGCAGGAATCGAAGGCCTTGAAGAAGATTTGTATCAAGGGCTTATGCGCGTTGCGCGGCACAATGGCACGCTGCCTGGATTGCCCGTCGACGTCAGCGTACCGCTCATCATTTATAAGAAGGAAATGTTCGACCGCGCAGGTTTGGCTTATCCGACGGAAGACTGGACATGGGACGAATTCATCGAGCTGGGCAAAAAACTGACGATCCGGAACGAACGGGGTGTGGCCACTCAGTTTGGCTTCGGCATCGGCGTCGACATCGAGTGGTTTGAGCCTATTGTCTTTCGCAACGGAGGCGCCTATTTGGCTCCGGACGGCTCGACGGCAAGGGGATATGTCGATAGTGCGCCAACCGTGGAGGCGTTTCGCAAAATTGTCGACGCCCACCGCATTCATGGGATCATCCGGAAGCCGGACGAGCCGTCGGAGGCGGGCGAGCTGCACCAAGGCTTCGCCATGATTTTCGGCTTCATGTGGTTCGCCGGCGGCATCATCCATCATAAGGTCGACGATTTATTCGGCGTCGTAGGCTTGCCGCATATGCCGGGTAATAGGCTGTCGAACATGATCTACATGGGCGCAGCAGGCGTTACCTCGAAATCGCGGCACCCCGAGCTTGCATGGGAGTTCGTCCGGCATTATGTTTTGAAATGCCACTCTTGGCCGCTTCCGCTTACGCATTCCCAGGCCGAGGAACGCGGGCTGACCGAGCATCGCATATGGTCGCGCTACATGCAGGAGCTGGATCATGTACAGGCAAGCGGTTATTATTTGAGCGAGAAATGGAATTCCTCCCGCCAGCTCATCAACGAGGACATCAACCGGATGATCCTGGAAGGTGCCGACGTAGGTCAAACCATGCGCTCGTGGACGAGGTTCGCGTAATCGTCAACGATTCTTGAAATCATCCGGCAAAGCTAAGGCTTCCGAAGCAGTTTTTCTCCAGATAAGAAACATATTGTTCGTTCCGTGTCGGACGACAAGAACATAGCCCGATTCAAACCCGCATAACTTGCGGGTTTTTGATCTTATAGGGTCAAGTTCTTGTCGCGGACGAGCGCCAAGAACTTGACCCTTTTGCCGAAGTGAAGTGGCGTCACTCAACTAACGGGCAGCATAGTTTATTTACGCACTGCTTTTTTGGAGTACTTATTAAACAGAAATCACCTTCGCCACTGCGAAGGTGACAGACCCATATACTTTTTGAATACAGTGGCAAAATGCTGACTAGTCTTATAACCTAAATCCATTGCAACTGTTGTGACGCTGATTTCTTTCTGAAGGAGTATCTGACTGGCATGTTCAATTCGTAGCCGATCCATATAATTAGCAGGTGACTGTCCATACATAAGGTGAAACAATCGATAGAAATGGGATTCACTTACGCCGATTTGATTAGCCAGGTCTTTATTAGTCCATCTCTTTTCTGGCGCTGCCCGAACGGTTTCGATCAAAGTAAACATAGCCTTTTGGAGATCAAGTGGGATTTGACGGTTAGAGGATGGGTTCAGCATTTGCAAAATGATATCGAGTACATAATGACGAATTCGGCAGGAGGCGAGTGGCTCGTAATGCTCAATGATGTTTCTTAGCTTGGTGAAGTGTTCACGAACACGGATATCCACAGGTATGATTCTCGGTAACTTTTGTAGTTGGTTATGAATCTCCAAACGCTCTTCATCTGGTAAGTTTAGCCAGCCGACATGCTCTGAGGGATCTAATAGTATCATCCACCAAATTCTGCAGGGTTCGATGAAATTAAGACGTGCACGATGCCATTCTCCAGGTCGGGTGTGAAAGATCTGTCCGGTGTGGGAAGTAATTAATTGACCGTCTACCTCCCATGTGACTTTTCCGCTGTCCACGAATACATACTCGTACGATCGTTCATGCTTGTGAATGACGAGGGGAGAAGCTTCTTGAAAGCGGTCATATCCCAACATTATTAATTCAGGCAAATGGGCAAGCTGATTTGACTCTGAAAACTCATACACCCATCGTGATGTTTCCGTCTGTATTTTTCCCATAGTCACGGTCCTTTTTGTTTCTAATGATCTCCTATGTTTCTAATCCTATTTGATAGGCTTTGGGAAGTCAATGCTCATCTTGTGGTCTACAATAAAAGAAGTAAGCCACTTTGACTAAGAAAAAAAGAGGTGTCCATCATGGGAGTTATTCCTTATACCATCACGACAGCTGATAAAGAGAGATTTGATCAAGACGGTTATTGGATCAGCCCGAAATTACTGGATGACGAGACAATCGAGCAACTTCGCGGAGCACATGAGCGCATATGGAAGAAAGATTATGATGGGGCTGGGATGCCATTGCATGTCTTCAAACTTTCGGAGAATCCGCATGCTCTTCGTAAATTCGATAATGGCTGGTGGATTAACGATGAAATTCGGAGTGTTGTCACTGATCCGATTTTAGGAGAAATGGCTGCGAAGCTGCTGAACGAGGACGAGATTCGTTTATGGCATGATCAAGTGATCTACAAGCCAGGCACTTCAGGTCAAGAAACAACAGCTGGAAATGTGGGATGGCATCAAGATTACGGCTATTGGCGATCAAGCAGCACAACGAATATGGTGACCGTTTGGATTGCATTGCAGGATACAAATCTGAATAATGGCGGCATGATGACGATCTTGGGTTCACATAAGTGGGGCGCAGTCGAGGGAAGTGATACATTCTTCGAACAGGATATGGTAAAGCTGAAGCAACGTTTTGCAACGCGTGATTGGATTGAGGAGCCTTGTATACTAAAAGCTGGACAAGCGAGCTTCCACCATGCGCTAACCTTCCATGGATCGTCAACAAATTTTACAGATCAGCCTCGATTATCGGTTGTTGCTCATCTAATGCCTGGAGATACCTTTTACAAAGAGGGCAGAGCACGGCATGATAATGTTCGATTGCTCGGGCCACGTCCGCAATTTGGACAGAAGTTCGATAATGAGTTTTTCCCGTTACTGTATTCCAAATAAGCAATAGACAGTGAGTGTGTAAAGGGAGAAAATCGTTCACATTTATCAGAAATCGCGATTTCAATAATTGAACTTATGTTGAATATCCTCAGGAAGTAATACCATTCAACAAGACAACATCTAAAAATCTAAAGTGAAGTTAAAATTATTAATATAAGTTACCTACCACAATGCGAATACCTCGTATTGTGGTTTTTCTTTATATTTGAGTGTTTTCTCCAGGCATTGTTTACAAAAAAGTTAAGCATGACTCATGAGAAAGACTTGTAATGGACATTTATTGATGCTAGTGCAAATACATCGATAAACTGTCACCTTGATGATTTTGTAAGTTGCGGCTTTTTTCAATTGTCAATCAGTATGAAGCAGCTCTTATTAATATTATCCACCAAATCTTAAGCTTTTTGTATGGAACCTCGCAATTGGCCGGTGTTACCATAAAACCAATGAAAACGCTTTACCGAGCAGTGTTAATAAAATGCGACAACAGATGACAAGATGCAAAAGGAAATCATTCACATACGGAGGTATGACCCGATCACATGAGAAAAATCAAAAGAGCTGTTCATATCGATTTCCACAACTTGCCGGATATTGCCGACTTCGGCGCCAATTTCGATGCGCAAGTGTTCGCTAACACGCTCAAGGAAGCGCACGTCGAACACGTGAACGTTTTTGCCAAATGCAATATCGGCTTCGCCTACTATCCGACGACACTTGGCACGATGCATCCTCACCTGCATTTTGATATGTTCGGGCAAATCGTGGAAGCGTGCCGCAAGGTGAATATTGGCGTAACCGCCTACTTGAACGTTGGCCTCGATCATGAGATGGCCAGAAAACATCGCGATTGGACTGTCGTCAACAAAGACGGGCAAGTGCTCTACGGCGACCGCACGGCCAACTTTTTTCGCACGATGTGCTTGAATACCGGATACCGTCAATATTTGCTGGGCATGATTCGCGAAATTACGGAACGATACCCCGTGGAAGGTTTTTTTCTGGATATTATGTTTCTCATTGAGCCTTGTTATGGAAACGAGTGCCTGGAAGCGATCAAAGCGAAGGGCGGAAATCCGCTGAATGATAAAGAGGTGCGGGATTTCTCGCAGGAGACGCTGATCTCCTTCTCGCGGGAAGTGAAAGCCATTATTGGACCGGATAAATTTTTGTATCTGAACGGGTTGCTGCCGGCCGATACGGAGGGGCTGCGCACGCATATCGAGATCGAATGTTTGCCGTGCGTCTGGGGGTATGATTTTTTTCCGGCGCATGCGGCATACGCGCGAAATCTGTGGCAGCAGGCGTTGTACATGACCGGGAGGTTCAGCGCGGACTGGGCCGATTTTGGCGGGTTGCAGAACAAAGCATCCTTGCTGAATGACTGTTGGGATGCGCTGATGAACGGTTTGACGACTTCGATCGGCGATCATATGCACCCCCGCGACGGCTTGAATCCAACCGTATATCGGATGATTGGCGAAATCTATAGGGAACTGGAACGTCTTGAACCGTGGACGGAAGATGCCGAGGTGTTGGCGGATATCGGGATATTGGAGCTGGCAGGCGGTCATTTATGCGATGGGCATGCCGGCGTTGCCCGGATGCTGGGAGAATTGAAGTTTACGTATGACATTATTGACGAGCGTCACGATTTTGCCAAATACAGGGTTCTGATTTTGCCGGACAATGTGCGCGTTTCACCGGATCTGGCGTCCAGACTGCGGCAGTTCATCGCCGGCGGAGGCGGCGTCCTCAGCACCGGTCATTCCGGATTAAACCCGGAAGGCACGGCTTTTACCCTTGAGGAATGGAAGATGTCGTATGCAGGCGAAGACCCCTGGAACAGCTCATACTTTCGCATGCGGAAAGACACAGGCGGCGAAATTCCGGACATGCTGTGCGGGATTTACAAACAGGGCATTTTGCTGCAGGTAGACGAGGGAGCGGAGGAGATCGCCGAATATTGGCAGCCTTACTTCAATCGGCAGTGGGATGGCTTTCACGGGTCGTTCTACACGCCGCCGGACCGCTATGCGGGACATCCGGCAGTGGCAAAAGCGGGTTCGATTATCCAGTTCTGCTTCCCGGTTTTTGGTGCGTATATGAAGCACGCAATGAATTTCCACAAGCGTATGGTCGGCTACTGCCTGAACGGTCTATTGCCAGTTCCGTTGATTAAATGCGAAGGCATTCCATCGACGGCGCGAATAGCGGTGACGGCTAAACATAACATGCGGATGATTCAGGTAAAACTGACACATCCCGAGCCGAGAGGCAAGCTGAATATTATCGAAGACTTGCCATCGCTGGATGGCGCAGTCGTATGGGTAAAGGGGGAATCAGCGAACCGCGTCTATTCGGCGCCAGGGAAAGAAGCGCTGCCATTTGAAATCAGTGATGGCTATATTCGGATCCCACTGCCGAGAATTGACGGTTATGCCATGTTTGTAGTTGAATGACAACGATTCTAAACGGGAGGTTAGACGAATGAAAAAAAGCAGTCTCATGCTTCTGATTGCCATGGTTATGTCCCTATTGGCGGGGGCTCTTCAAGCAAGCGCATACAATGACCCGAACCGGCCAGTGAACCCGGTGTATGAAATGACGGTAGTAGAAGCCAATGAAAATACGGTTACGAAGAGGGGCTTCAGCAACGCTATTATCGAATTGAAAAATAATGAATTGCTGCTTACCTATGACGACTTCAGCGATATTCAGGATCAATCAACGGGGCATATTTCGGGCAAAATTTCTACAGATGGCGGTAGGACCTGGGGAACGAGTTTTGTTGTACAGGGAAATATAGGTAATCGGAATGTCATGAACCAGGGGATTGTTCGGTTGAAGTCCGGTGAACTTGCTTTGTTTTTTCTCAAGAACGATGATGACACACATCAGTTCATGTATATGATACGTTCCGCTGATGAAGGAAGAACTTGGGGAGATCCTGTACAGCTAACATCGAGTGCAGAATCGGGAAACCAACCGACTGGCAATGACCGTGCCGTCGTACTTAGCTCCGGGAGAATTGTTATGCCGATCTTTGGAAAAGGACCGGGAATAACGGCTGGCATACGTACCGTCTATTCGGATGATGATGGGGATACCTGGCAGTTGGGGGGGATTGTCGATTTCAGCCATCTCAGCTCGACGGCATATCCTACGGAACCTGTCCTGGTCGAATTGAAAGATCATCGCCTCATGATGATGATTCGCACAACGCTCGGTAAAATTTACAAAGCGTATTCGGAAGACGGCGGCGAAACATGGGGCGGAGCGATCGCGACCGATCTGAATTCTCCTTATACGCCGTATGCGCTTAAGAGAATTCCGGACAACGGCATGGGGCCGCTGATGCTCATCTGGAATAACACGACGAATCCTGCTGAACGTCGGCCTTTAACGATGGCGATCTCCAATGATGAAGGAGAGACGTGGACGAATTTCATCAATCTTCAACCTCCCAGCGGGCTAGGTGTTTATGATGCTGCTTATCCGTCTGTCACTACGTACCGCGATGAGCTTTTGATTGTCTATTATACGAAGTATTTTTATAACAATTTCGCAAATTCGACATTGCCGCTAAAGCTGCAAATTTGGAAGCTGGCCGATGTTACGGCGGGAACCGGTTTCGGCAACGCAACAGCCTTAACGTCATCTGTCAACTCGGTTGAGTCCGGCAAAACATTTAAAGTGAAATACCGCTTAAACAGTGTCGCCGCGGCGGTGTATGCGCAGGACGTCTCTGTCGCTTACGATCCGGCGGCCGTTGAATTCGTATCGGCAACGTCGATCAAATCCGGGGTCAGTCTGCTTGAAACCGGTACGGCGGCGGGCGAAGTCCAACTGATATTGGCCAGCGCAGGTGCCGGTAACGCGGTAGTCGATGCTACGGACATTGTGGAGCTCACCTTCCGGGCGAAATATGTCTCGCAAGCAACGACCAGCGAGATCCGAATCGACAGCGCCACGTTGGCCGATGGACAAGGCATCGAATATGCGGCTGCCGCTTCTTCGTTCAGCGTTCAAATTGCGCCGGTCGTGATCGGTGATCTGAATCATGACAACAAAGTGACGATTGGAGATTTGGCGCTTATCGCCGCTAATTACGGCAAAGATTCGAACAGTCCGGATTGGGCGTTAATCGAGCATGCCGATTTGAATCACGATGGCAAGATCGACATCGAGGATCTGGTGCTGCAAGCTCGCAAAATCAAAAAATAGTATGCATATTGCGGTCCGGGAGGGGGAAGCGTTTCAGCTTCTCCTTACCGGAGGCAGATCAAGATGAAGGCAGGTGATCTGATTTGCTCAGGCGAATCGTATGGCTGGCGATTTTGTTGATGGGCACGGCTCATCTGTTATATGCCCCGGCATATGCCGAAGCGGCTCCCATATATGAGTTGATTGCGGGCAAGATCGCAAACGGACAAGTTACGCTGACAGTAAGCGGGAAAAACCTTGTCGAATTTTACGGCTACGAAGCTGAATTTTCCTATGATCCCGAATCCCTTGAGCTTCTGGAGTTCAATTCCGGCCGGGAAGGCTTCGCGATTGCGCCGATCGTCAAAAACAACAAAGTGATTATCGCGCATACAAAAATCGGCGATGTGGCCGGCGACCGGGGAAATATCGCGATCGGCACGCTGACGTTCAAGCTCAAAAAGTACGGGGAATCAACCGTGAAGTGGGAATCGATCAAGGTCGTCACCGGACAGGCGCAAAGTACGACAACAGCCGTTGGCAAGCGCGTTGCGATTAGCAAAGCGTTCGCCGATCTCGACGGGCATTGGGCGAAGGCGGATATCGAATGGCTCGCGATGAAGGGCATTATCGAAGGCGTGGATGACACGCATTTCAAGCCGGACGCCGAGGTGACAAGGGCGCAATTCGTCGCGATGATGGCAAGAGCGCTAAAGCTGCAGGTTTCGACGACAGTCGATCCGTTCGATGACGTGCCGCAGGACGCCTGGTATGCAGATGCCGTGCGAAACGCCTACGCTGCGGGTATGATTAACGGCATCACGTATGAACGCTTCGCGCCTGAACGAGATATTACGAGGGAAGAGATGACGGTTATGTTGATGCGGGCGGGCAGACATGTTGCGGCAGACGTTTTTAAGGACGTATCAATCGAGCTGACATTTACGGATGCGAGCGAGATCAGCAAGTGGGCTGTTGGCGATGTCACGCTTGCCTTGCATGCCGGTCTGATGCAGGGCGGACTGTATAACAAATTTATGCCGCAATCACAGGCAACTCGCGCGGAGGCGGCTGTTGTCATCAAACGATTATTATCGCACCTGTAGGGGAAACAATCAGCATGAAGCCAGAAAAAAGATCGGGAACGATAGTTTAACATTATCCACCCAATCTTAAGCTTTTGGAATGGTTCCGGCATGTGCCGAGTGTTACGATAAACAAAGAAAGCGCTTGAAAAAACAGCGAAGGAGCTATTGCAAATGAAAAAGGGGATTATGTCGTTCGTGTCTGGTGTGCTGGCCATCAGCGTAGTTGCAGGTTGCTCGTCAAGCAATAACAACGAGGGAGGATCATCGTCATCACCATCGCCATCGTTACCGGCATCCGCAACCAAGGCTGAGCCGGCGACGCTGACATTCGGGACTTACCACGTACCGGCAGATTCGCGTGACGACTTTGACCAGACTGCGGTCGGGAAGGCAATCAAAGAGAAGTTGAACATCACGCTCAAAATTCGCGGCTCCCAAAATGTAGAGCAGGATTTTGTAGCGGACATGGCTGCGAATAATTTGCCGGATATCTTTATGGTTACCGCCAGCAGCACAACGCCGCAAAGCCTGGAAATGATGACGAAGGCCGCGAAAGAAGGGATGCTTGCCGACCTGACCGACTATATTCAGAAAACGGATATTTTGAAGGACGTCATGAAGCCGAATCGGATGCCGCTCTATACGTCGAACAGCGTCTTCAATCCGGAGTTCAACGGCAAGGTGCATTTCCTTCCCGCCTGGTATTCGACAAAAGAACCGGCATTAAACGGCTTCGGGTTATATTTGCGGGGCGACATTGCGAAGCAACTGAATTTCGACACGTTATCGATTCGTACGCCTGATGACCTGTATCAGCTGGCCAAGAAGGTCAAAGAAGGAAACTTCAAAGACGTGAACGGCAAACCGGTATACCCGATCGGGATGATTAGCGCCTGGAATCAAAACTTATATCAACTGTTCAGAGGGTTCGACTACGGAAAAAGCGGATTCGCGCTGATCGACGGCAAAATCAAAAGCTTCATCGAATCGGAGCAAATTTGGCAACAAATACAGTTCGTTCGCAAGCTGGTTGCAGAAGGATTGATCGATCAGGAATCGTTCGCGCACTCCTATCAGATTGGCTCCGAGAAAGTAGCTCAGGGACGCAATGCCGTTATGCCGTACCTTGCTGAAGGAGTGGTGCAGACATTAGCTGATACGCATCCTGAAATGAAGTATGTCGCGCTGTCGCCGATGAACGATTTCACCGGATCCTCGGATCAAGTCATCAACTTGGGGATGGAACCGTATCTGATGATCGGCGTATCCAAGAAAACGAATGTCGAAGCTGCCGTGCGTCTGTTGGATTGGCTGAATACAAAGGAAGGCAGGGCGACTGTCGGTTATGGAGCCAAGGATCAACAATGGACGTTCGTTGACAAAGGTCTTGCCAAGATGAAGGACGAAGTTTTTGCCGAAATGCAAGCCGATACGACTGCTTTCCAAATCAAATACGGTACCGGAAGCAAACTAGAAATTCCAGCGCTCATTACCGGTTTCGATGCTGCTTACGATATTTACGGCGGTAACCTAAGGAACCCGTGGTATCTGAATAACAAAGAAGTATACGACAAGGTTGATGCTTACATAAAGGTCGTCATGCCTAAGCTTGTCGTCAAAAATCAATTGGACATCAGTATGTTGATGACGAATTATCCGCAGAAGGATCAATTGATGCCGGTCCTGCAGCAGTTGAAAGACATCCTCGCCCGCTGCTATCTGGCGAAAACCGACAAAGAGGCGCAAGACCTGTTGGAAGGCTATCGTTCAACATTGAACAAGAACGGTTATCAGGAATATATTCAGTTTCTGCAGAAGGAATATGACAAAGATCCTTCCGTTTATCTCGTTTCCTCGGGAACGTATTAAGATGTGTTGGAAGAACGCTGTTGCCGCCCATAAGTTATGAGCGGCAACATATTCAGACAGAATGGGTGAACGATTATGAAGGGTATGTTCGAGTATTTGAAAAAAAATGTTCAAGTGTATATCATCATTGTTCCGGCGATTATTTACTTTTTTATTTTCAACTATTTGCCGATGCTGGGGCTGTCGCTCGCTTTCCAGGATTATAAATTTTCCAAAGGCATGTTTCTTAGTCCGTGGATAGGGTTCAGATACTTCGAAGCTTTTTTTAATTATTTCAATTTCTGGAATATTATCAAGAATACACTCGTTATTAGTTTTTACAAGCTTATCTTGTTTTTTCCGATACCGATTGTTTTCGCGATTATGCTGAATGAAATTCGGAACAAATTTTTCAAGCAAGTGCTTCAGACGATTTTTTATATGCCTTATTTTATTTCCTGGGTAGTCGCCATTACCATTTTTCAGCAATTCCTTTCTATCGACGGAATTATTAATCAAATTCGTGCATCGTTCGGGTATGAAGCGATTTATTATATGAACGATCCGTTTTATTTTTACCCGATCATGTTTATTTCTTATGTATGGAAAGTGACGGGGTGGAGCGCGATTATTTATTTGGCGGCTATATCCGGCATTGATCCCGAACTGTTCGAAGCTGCGAAAGTCGATGGGGCCGGTAAATTGATCCAAATATGGCATATCACAATCCCTTCCCTTGTTCCTATAGCTGCCGTTTTGTTTATTCTAAGCCTCTCATCGTTATTACATGCCGGATGGGAGCACGTTTATTTGCTTCGCACGCCAGGCAATATGAACGTATCCGACATCCTGGACACGTATGTGATCCAGACAGGGTTTTCGAATGGCCAAATCGGTTATGCAACAGCCGTTTCCTTGTTCCAAAGCGTGATCGGTTTAATCTTTGTTATCATTTCCAACGCAATTATTAAAAGGAAAAGCGAAGTCAGCGTCTTTTAATCCGGCGGAAACTACATTTTTGGGGGTTTTGCAATGATCAAGCGCAGGTCACCGCTAGGTTTCATGAATGCGTTTCTGTTATTCATGCTCGGCCTGATGACGGTGTATCCTTTTTACAATATTTATGTGTATGCGTTTAACGAAGGGCTAGATTCTTTAAAGGGCGTTCTATATGTATGGCCGAGAAAGTTTACCTTCGACAATATCGTGAAAGCGTTGACGCAGGAAGGGATTATGGCCGCCTTTCAATTGTCCGTGCTGCGCACGGCAGTAGGCACGCTGTTGACGCTGGTCTGCTCGTCTTCGCTCGCTTACGCCATGACAAGAAGGGAGATTAAAGGATATCGGTTCTTCTCGACGTATTTCTTTATCACGTTTATTTTTAGCGGAGGGCTCATTCCCTTTTATATTATGATAGTGAAGCTTCATCTTTATGATACGTTCTGGGTGCTTGTACTGCCGGGCATTTACAGCTTCTGGTACATGATCATTTTCCGCACCTTTTTCGACTCGATCCCAAAAGCGTTGTCGGAAGCTGCGGCGGTTGAAGGCGCCTCTTTCATGCATATTTTCGTTCGCATTATGGTCCCGCTGTCGAAACCGGTATATGCGACGATCGGTCTGCTCGCCGGCGTCAATTATTGGAATGACTGGTTCGCCGGCCTATTCTTCGTCAAGAAGGCATCTCTGCTCCCGCTGCAAAGCTTGCTGCAGAAAGTGATGAACCAGACGGATATGATCAGTAAATTCGGGCTTGTCCCAGGCGATAACACATTGACGCAAACCGTGACGCCTTATTCGATCAAGCTGGCGATTGTCGTCATTTCGATCACGCCGATTATTCTCGTGTACCCGTTCCTGCAAAAGTATTTCGCCAAAGGGATGATGCTTGGTTCGATCAAAGGATAGGCTATCCATCTGTTCGTTTGGTATGATAAAATAAATCTCGCAATAAGAACGCTTTCATCGCTCAGGAGAGGACGTGACATGATGATCAGCATGTATCGCTCTCTCCAAACGCGCTTGATCTTATTTTTGGTGCTCACGATTGTGATGACTTCGGGTCCGACCCTCTATTACGTTTATCATGAAACGCGCAACAACATGGAGAAGCGATCCAGCGATTTTATCGAGACGTCCATGACGCAAATTTCCGGGCAATTTAACGATTTGATCGAAACGATTTATAAGACGATGTTGATGCTAACGGCGAACAAAGATTTATGGGAATTGTTAAGAAGTGACTATTCATTGGACAATTCGTCCGATATTCGTTGGGTGCGAAACCAAATATCGATGTTCCGAACGATCAATCTATCCATTGATTCCGTCTTTATCGTCGATTTTCGCAATCAATATGTGATTTCCTCGGTGGAAGGCGCTTTGTCGGCCGCTATGAATTCCAAGGTATCCGAATATATCGGTTTTTTGTACGATCCGCAAAATAATATTTTGCAGAACAAGCTCATCGTGGCCAAAAATGACGGCAGGTATTACAAGCAATTCACAGGCGGCTCGGGGCCTACGAATACGTATTCGATTATTGCTCCGATTCGGGATCTTGTGCTGGGCCAGACATTGGGCGTTATGGTCATTAATTTGGCGGACACTGCGGTTAAAGGCATCTTCGAAAACACGCGCTTTTCGGACGGGGCGGTCATCCATCTCGTCGATGACGAAGGGGTGATTCTATCCTCCAGCGTCGGCGCAGAAGCCGGTAAAAAGCTGCCGGAAGCTTTCCGTTCTACGGGCGGCCATAGTGGCGTAGTCAGTTACGATCATAAGGAATATTTGATTACAAGAACGAAGACCGCATACAACGACTGGTCGTTCCTGGCTGTGACGCCTTACCAGACATTGATAGAACCGAATCAACATGCAATTAAAGTTGGGCTTGTCTACGTCCTTATCGCATTGATCGCCGTTTCTTTTATCCTGATCGTCCTGATCGAGCGCTACTTCTACAGGCCGATACACCGCTTGTTCAAGGAGATTCGGCAGAACCATAACGGCGTGAAGCAGTCGCTCGGCAAAGTGTCGAACATCCGTTTTCGCAAGGATGAGATTGGCTATATTTTTCAAAGCTTTAACGGCATTCTTGCCGATAAAGAGCAACTCGTCAAAAATATGTATTCGCAAAAGCTGATTTTGCAAGATACGAAAATCCGGCTGCTGTATTCGCAGATCAACCCGCATTTTCTGTACAATACGCTCGATAATATTCGCTGGCTGGCGATGGGTTTAAGCGGAGGAGAAAACCGGGTCAGCCAAACGATACAGAGCCTGTCGGATTTGCTGAGAAACAGCGGGAAGATCGATGTTCAGCTCGTTAGCGTTGAAGACGAATTGCTATTGCTGGACATGTATATGGACATCCAGAAGATCCGATATGGCGATAAAATCCAAATGAGGCGTCACGTACAGGAGCAAGCGTTGAAGTTGAAGATTATGAAGTTTATTTTGCAGCCGCTTGTGGAGAATGCGATCGCGCATGGCATTGAGAGGCTGGAGCATAGCGGGACGATCTCGCTGTCAATCCAGTTGGCGAGCAGCCACCTGGAAGTTGAGGTCAGCGATGACGGCTTCGGGATGGATGAGGAACGGCTTGAGGTCGTACGCCAAGTCATAAACGGTTCAATCGTCATGGAGAACAAAGCGATCGGTTTAAGAAATATTTACGAGCGTATCCAATGGTACTATGGCGAGACGGCGGAACTAACGATTTCAAGCAAAGCAGGCGAAGGCACGACGGTCAAGGTCATACTTCCCATAACGGCAGGTGATTCTTATCTACACGGTACTGATCGCTGACGATGAACGTAACATCAGAGAAGGACTCCAGGCGTTTATTCCCTGGCAATCCATCGGACTCAACGTAACGGGTTTAGTTGATAACGGACGTAGGGTCGTCGATCATTTGTCAAAGCATCCCGTCGATATTTTGCTGCTCGATATTCAGATGCCGCTGCTTACCGGATTGGAAGTGATGGAGATCGTCAATGACCAATATCCGCAGGTCAAATCGATTATCCTAAGCGGTCACGCGGATTTCAAGTATGCGCAGCAAGCGATATCGTACGGGGTATCGGAATATATGCTGAAGCCGATCAATATCGCGCATATGTGCGACGTGCTGGGCAAAATCAAAAAAAGCCTGGATGCACGGAATGGCGTATCGGAAGTTCAAGGTGCGGAAGACCATGATCATCAGCAGCTGCTCGAGCAGCTCAATAGCGGGTCGATTCAAGGCACAAGCCGGAAGAAACGAATTGTGGATTTGGCCAAGGAGTGGATCGATCATCACTATTCGGAAAACTTCGGATTGGACAGTATCGCCGATCAATTCCAGATCAGCAAAGAATATTTTTGCTCGATATTTAAGGAAGAAACGGGTGAAAATTTTTCGCAGTATGTAAAGGGACTTCGGATGGAGAAAGCCATCAGCCTGATGAGAAACGATCCGGATTTGCGAATTTATGAAATTTCAGAAAAGGTAGGGTATAGGGAGTCCAAATACTTTTGCCGCGTCTTTAAGATGCATTACGGGCAATATCCGGAAGAGTATCGCCAAAGAATCACGACAATTACACGATAAGGAAGCAGGGGGATAAGAGATCTCGCTCATTAAGCGATGAGAGTATTTGGTGTGTCACAACTCTGGTACAGTTTTTGTTAGCTTGTCATGGGTAGAAGGTCAAGTTCTTGTCGTTCGATAAACTACATGATTCCGGCAGCCGATGGCATCATGGCTGCCGGAATCATTTTACAGAATTTAAATAAGCAAATAATTATATGCTCATTTACAGAAGGGCCGAAGTATGAGAAAATAGGTTAGCAATAACGACCGTTACGTTTTCCATGAAGGAGTGTCGAATATGACTGAAATCGAAGAGACGGCTGACGTCTTGAAGCTGCTCGGCGACAAAAACAGGCTGACGATTATCGCCTTGCTCAACGAAAGGGAGCTGTGCGTTTGCGAAATTGTCGATATTCTAAAAACAAGCCAGCCCAATATTAGCCAGCACATGCGCAAGTTAAAAGACGGCGGGCTCGTCAAAGAATCCAAAAGAGGCCAATGGGTTTATTATTCGCTTCATATTCAAGACAAGCCTTACATCGCGGAAATTATCAAACAGATTCCTTCACAGCGGGATAAGCTCCAATCCTCCTCATGCGAAGCGAATGCATGCAGCAATTAGTTCGGGAGGACGCATATGGTTTACATTGCCGTTATTATTTTTCTTGTCACGCTGGTCTTTGTCATTTGGCAGCCCAAAGGTTTGAATATCGGCTGGTCGGCAAGCGCAGGCGCCGTCGTCGCCTTGATTTGCGGCGTGGTCAGCTTTGAAGATGTAGGCACGGTTACTGGCATCGTTTGGAACGCTACCTTAACCATTGTAGCCATCATTCTTTTTTCGCTGGTGCTTGATGAAATCGGTCTTTTTGAGTGGGCCGCACTGCATATGGCAAGGCTGGCGCGGGGAAACGGAATTCTTATGTTCGTGTTTATCATTCTGCTGGGATCCGCAGTATCCGCTTTATTCGCAAACGATGGCGCCGCATTGATCATTACGCCGATCGTTCTCGCTATGGTAAGGGCGCTCCAATTTAACGAGAAAATGGTTTTACCGTTTATTATGGCCAGCGGATTTATCGCCGATACGGCATCGTTGCCGCTCGTCATCAGCAATCTGGTCAATATCGTATCCGCCGATTATTTCAACATCGGTTTCGCCGAGTATGCAAGCCGCATGATCGTACCGAATTTCTTTTCCATCGCCGCCAGTCTATTGGTGTTATATTTGCTCTTCCGCAAGAGCATTCCGAGGAGTTATTCCGTCGCCCAGCTCCCGCTGCCCAAGGAAGCCATTAAAGATCTGAGGCTTTTCAAATTGTCCTGGTTCATATTAGCGGCTCTTCTTATCGCTTATTTCGTCAGCGAATTCCTGAAGATACCGGTATCAGCAATCGCCGGATTAGCTGCATTAGCGTTTCTGGCGGCTGCTAGAAAAAGCCCTGCGATTCATACATGGAAGCTCGTCAAAGGGGCGCCGTGGGCGGTCGTCATTTTCTCGATCGGCATGTATGTTGTCGTTTACGGACTTCGGAATGCCGGACTCACGGATATTCTGGGCAGCGTCATTCAAGCGGTTTCCGATCAGGGGCTTTTCGCCGCTTCTCTCGGAATGGGCTTTATCGCCGCGATTCTGTCATCCGTCATGAATAACCTGCCAACGGTCATGATCGACGCACTCGCCATACAAGGCACGAATACCGGGGGCTTTGTTCGGGAGGCGCTTATTTACGCCAATGTGATCGGTTCGGATCTCGGCCCCAAAATCACGCCGATCGGCTCCTTGGCCACGCTCCTCTGGCTGCACGTATTATCCGCCAAAAACGTGAAAATCGGCTGGGGGACCTATTTTAAAATCGGTATTGTGCTGACCGTTCCTACTTTATTTATTACGCTTACGGGACTTTATTTGTGGTTGTACCTGATTCAATCCTGGAACGTGAACGTGTGGCTATGTATGGGAGCTTTCGCAGTCTTGCTCGCAGCGCTGGGAATTGGCATTAATGCTATTATGAGAAGTAAGCTTGCCAAAAGCGAGCATCAAAGCATATAACCCTTCAACATGCAAACAAAGGACAATCGGCAGGAATACACGGTCTTAAACGCGAAATCATAAACGTACAAGATCGGGAGGCGAGAAGCATGATGAACCTAAAGCTGCCGCGAGAGCAAAAACAGCAATTGATCGAACGTGTGCAAAGTTACTTTTACGAGGAAAGATCGGAGGAAATCGGCGATCTTTCGGCAGAATTATTGTTGGATTATATGATAAGGGAGATCGGCCCCGTTATTTATAACCAGGCGATTCAAGACGCGATAAAAACCGTCGGCGAGAAAATGGTTTCCTTGGAAGATGATCTCCATTCTCTGGAAAAACCGGCTACAGCTAACCGGCGTTAATCATCGTCCGTCAGGGAGGTGCAAGGGAGGGGAACTGGCCGGGTTCCCCTCCGAGCGTTGTCGGTTGCTTTATCTCCAAGAACATGCGCAAGCGCAAGCGACGATTACAAGCAGAATGAAAAGGACGAGTATAGTGCCAATAGAAGTGAATCCTCTGTTTCCGCAACCGCGAACTTCTGCAACTTCACCCATTCGCTTTTCCTCCAATCAATTGAGAATCAATTAGTAGCCGCCGAAACCCATCATACCGCACGAACAAGCGACAATCACCAACAAAATGAACAATACCAAAATTGTACCGGTCGATGTGAACGCTCCGCCAACAAATGACATACGTACCCCTCCTTATATTGGCTTCATCCGGCTTCGAAGCCCCGGAAGTTTGCTTCCTGACCGGGTCATCTCAACCGGAGGTCTGAAAACATAATATGGCGTATAATTGTTTTTGTTTGGGTGAATGCCGATAGTTATAAAGATTAGGGTAAATGCCCGGGGTAGCACAACGCTATGCACCGGCAGCCGGTGATTCTTTGCGTCGTTTGGATTTACCCGTAATCGTAAAGTAAGTCCACATGCGCAGAAGCCGTTCAACCGGTCCCGAGTGATAACGCGTCAAATACAGTTTGCTTGTGATAAGCTGAACTGCGTAAATAACGATTGCCATTCCGCAGCCCGCAAGCACGCCGAGTTTTCCGAACCAGCCGAAGCCGTATCCGTAAAATAACGTCGTACAGATGACCGATTGTACAAGATAATTCGTTAGAGACAGTTTGCCCACGGCTTCGAAGCGTTCGAGCCAAACCGTAGTTTTCGCTCTGGAGCAAAGCCAGGCAAATGCGAAAATAAATCCGAGCGCAAGCAGGTTACCGCCGAAAAGCTCGCCCGCTCCGCTCCACCAATAGCCTGGAAGCACATGCTTCAACATTTTCAGCAGCAGACCCGCAGGCAGGAAGAGAAGCATGTTGTTGCGATACGAGGCACGTTCACCTTCCGGATTATCGAACCATCGCCGCTTCGCCGCATACATGCCGAAAAGAAACAGCGGAGCGGTCATGAACGGTGCCATCAGCAGTACGGCAACAATCAGAAAGCTGTCTTCGCCCAGAGGATCTTCGGTTTCTCTATGGTGCTGTATCTCCTCATAGGTACCTGTTCCGTAAACGGTTATCGTTTGTTTTACGTATGCTTCCATGCGAATATCGGCTTCTACAGCGGATGCGTTTTTGCCGTCTTCCGGCACGAGCCCCAATAGTCCGAATAAACAAAGCAGCACGGTCCCCCATACGAGAAGTGTCCTCGGCGTCCTGTTCATGAACAGAAGAAGGAAGAAGCCCATCATACCGTAAAACCCCAATATATCGCCCTCCCACAAATAATGGGAATGCAGCAAGCCGATTGCAAACAGCATAAGAAAGCGGCGGATCAAACAGCGTTTAGGCTTCAAGCCTTTCGATTCCAGGCTTTCCTTCATCTTGATCATGCCGTAGCCGAACAGAAATGTGAAGATCGGCATAAAGCTGCCCTCGATCAATATCGTAACGAGCCGATGAACGACGGTATCGGTTTGGGCGGGCGCATAAAGCTCCATCTTGTCTTTGCCCCAAATGCCGTATTGGAATATAAGCATGTTCGCCATCAAAATACCGAGTAAGCTGAATCCCCGCAAACCGTCGATGATACGATTGCGATTGTTTGGTTTGTCCTCCATTGCTATCACCTCGGCTTGATTGTAGCAATGGAATTTGAAGGTTCGCGAAAGAGAAGCTTAACGTTTGTTTAACGCTTTTCCAACCCGTTTAGCTGGAATTAAGAAAGGTTTGGTACAATACGGGGTGAACGAGTTTGGAGGGATTTTATGCAAGACGCCAAAATACTGCTGATCGACGACGAAACATCAATCCTGCAAATGCTTGACATGGTTTTGCGCAAAGAAGGCTTTCGCCATATTTACACGGCCGGTACGGCGCAGGAAGCGCTGCGTCTTCTCGGCAAGCATGGAGCGGACGTTATTTTGCTGGACGTGATGCTTCCGGATCAATCAGGATTCGATTTATGCCCGAAAATCCGCGAGCGTTCTGACGCGCATCTTATTTTTGTAACTGCCAGAACTTCGGACTTGGACGTACTTACCGGGTTTGCCACCGGCGGCGACGATTACGTAACGAAACCGTTCAACCCGCTCGAAATTGCGGCAAGAATCAAAGCAAGACTGCGGCGGGGGATTACACCTTCCATACCGAAGATCGAGGAAGACAGGAAAAGACACGACTTCGGCTATTTTGCGGTGGATGAAAAAGCGGGAGAGCTGCTTGTCGAAGGCAAACCGGTTTCGATTCCGGCGCAAGCTTATCAGCTGCTGCTTTATTTGTGCAAGCATCCGAATATCGTCTTCTCGAAATCGCAGCTCTATGAAGCGGTCTGGGGGATAAACGGCGCCGGAGACGATAACACGGTAATGGTTCATGTCCGCAAAATCCGCGAACGTATCGAGCCCGATCCCGGCGAACCGAAATTTTTGGTGAACGTACGCGGTCTTGGCTATAAGCTGATTAAGGAGAAAGGGCTATGAGCCGGATCCGCAGAAGAATTGCCGTTCATTTTACGCTTCAGTTTTTTTTCTTGTGGGTGTTTGTGGCGGTCACGATGCTCGGCGCTTTACTGCTGCTGCTTCAGTACCTGGTGAATCAGGATTTGCAAAAAACGTTCCCTTACGGGGCGGTATCGAACATCGCTACGGAAACTGTTGTCGAAGGTGATCGCGTTACAATCCCTTCGAGATGGGTTAAGCAGCTTACGGAAGCGGGGTATTGGCTGCAAATCGTCGATGACGAAGGGAATGTCGTATATTCCTCGAATACGCCTGATGGCAAGCTGAAAGCCTCTTACGGAGCTGCCGAGCTTTTGCAAATTGAACAAACCGGCCGTTTCGGCGCATTTAAGGTCATGACGCAGCTCGATACGACGGATAAACCGCTCTTCTACATGCTCGGCGTGGAGGATCGGGGAGCGGAGCGGCTGGACGAGTGGGCGCGGGAGTTCGGAGAAAACGGGCTTGTCCGTAACGGTTCGATCCCCGAACTGGAACAAGCGCTGGGGAGCTCCGGACAATACGTCCAAATCGTCGGTCCGGACGGGCGGATTATACAGTCGATCGGTCCCGCGGTCCGGAATGAACCTTATCGCCCTCTTGAGCTGATCTCGATGAGTGCGGAGCCGGCTTCCCATACTACCGATATTTCCGTTTCTTTTGACGATGTGACGGGCAACGCATGGATTCTGCACACCGTGAAGGAAAGCCGTGACGTGACCCGGCAGCCGATTTTGCATGAGGTGATTTTGACCCTTATTTATTTGGGCGGGTTCTTGCTGCTGTTGACGCTCGCCTTCGCGATTTGGCACGGCTACCGCTACGGGCAGCCTTTGCTGCTTTTTACCGATTGGTTCGAACGGATGGGCAAGGGACATTATCATGAAGCGCTGACTGAAAAGGACAAGAAAAAAGTGTTTCGCAAAAACGGCAAAATCCGGATGCGATACCGGCTGTACAAGGAAGTGATTGCCGGATTTTACGATATGGCGGCCAAGCTTGAAGCGTCGGAGAAGGAGCGCTTCCGTTTGGAGAAGACGAGAGAGGAATGGATGACCGGCATTTCCCATGATCTCCGGACGCCGCTGGCCACGATTAAAGGATATGGACATTTGCTGGAAAGCGGCCAGTTCACGTATACGGAAAACGAGCTGAAGGATATGGGCGGCATGATTCGGAGGAAAGGCGATTATATGCTTGAGCTTCTGCACGATTTCTCATTGACGTTTCAGCTGAAAAATAATGCGGTCCGGATGCAGCGGGAAGATATCGAGCTTAATGAACTTGTCCGCCGCGCCGTGCTGCGTTATGTGAACGATGCGACGATTCGGCATGTCGATTTCGCTTTCGAGGAGCATAAGCATGATTTGCTCGTGAAGGGCAGCGCCAAATGGTTCGGACGGCTGCTGGATAACCTTATCACGAACGCAGTCAAGCATAATCCCGATGGGACGCTAATTACCGTGCGGACGGCGGCGGAAGAGAACGAAGCGATCATCGTGGTTGAGGACGACGGAGCGGGCATGGATGAGGAAACGAAGCGGAGCTTGTTCGAACGGTATTACCGCGGGACGAATACGGATGAAGCAACCGACGGAGCCGGACTCGGAATGAGCATCGCGAAAGCGATTGTCGTCGCATACCAGGGGAGAATAAACGTGGAATCCCGAGAGGGCGAGGGGACGAAAATCATCCTCCGTTTTCCGCGGCATACGGGTAAAGGACGTATAGTAGAACGGTAGCCGGGTCCTTACGACGGTAATGACAATCTGCCGATAAGCTGAAAAAAAGAGCAATGCCCTGTGGCATTGCTCTTTTGTATATATGTTTTAGACATAAGTAAATACAATTTTGGTAATCTCGTTATCCATATTATTAGTATAAATCAGAGAAAATTATAAGTCTATACATTTTTCGGAAATTCTCTTATTTTATTAACAAAAGTCAATATTACGGAGGATGCCGATGCTCCCAGTCGACCGAAAGCAAGTGAAATTCATGGTGGCTTACTTAATGACCCAACGAAATCCAATAATCGTATTGTTTCTGTTGATCGGAGTAAACATTTTTCTGCAAATTTACAATCCGCAGTTCATCCAGTCATTCATCGATGCTGCCAAGGAGGGGGAAGAGCGGTCGGCTCTAGCAGTGACGGCACTGTTTTTTTTGCTGTTATCTTTACTGCGTCAAGCGATTACAATCGTCATACAATACGTCACCAGCGAAGCGACTTGGAAAATTACGAACAAGCTGAGACTCGATCTGACGAATCGCTGTCTGGCTTACGATTTATCGTTTCACAACCGCCATACGCCCGGCGAAATGGTGGATCGAATCGACGGGGATGTCGGCAGGCTGAACAACTTTTTGTCCGCGTTCGCCTTGAAGGTGATTAGCAATTATTTGCTGATCGCGGCGATCTTGATCATCATCTATGTGATACATCCGCTTATCGGGGCGGCAGTTACGGTGTCCGCCGTACTTGGGCTGTTCGTGTTGAATAAGCTGGGCAGCTTCGGCTCCGCAACCATCCATCATTATTTGGCGGAGTCTGCGGCATTCATCGGCTTCATTGACGAACGCATTGCCGGCAGAGAGGACATCCGGGCGTTAAAGGGGGAGCGGCACATCCTGAACACCTTTTATTCCAAGCTCCGGCGGCTTTACCGCATACGCAAAAAAACTGGTACGAACGTTGCCACTGTCATTAATGCCGGCGAGCTCGTTCTCGCGTTTAACATGGCGTCTACGCTGCTGGTCATGGGCTTAATCTACTTATATGACACAAGATTGAGCCTCGGAACGATGTTTTTAGTTTATTACTACATGACAATCCTGCTCGTGCCTTTGAAAAATATCGTTTATGAGGTTTCCGATCTACAGCAGGTGAACGCTTCGCTAAGCCGGATCAACGAGCTTTTAAACTACCGGAGCAAGGTCGAGGATACGGGAAGCCTTCGCATCACGGAAGACAGACTTTCCATCCGGTTTGACGAAGTGTCTTTCTGCTACGATAACGACGTCAGAGGGATTCATAACGTCAGCTTCTCTATTCCGGCTAATAGGACGGTCGGTATCATCGGAAGGTCGGGGAGCGGGAAATCGACTTTAGCTAAGCTGATCTATCGTCTATGCGATGCGCAGCATGGAACGATTTCGATAAACGGCACGGATATCAGACGATACGGCTTGGAGAACCTGCGTTCCGGCATCGCCGTCATCTCCCAAAACATCGAACTTTTTGAAGGCTCTTTGCGTGAAAACATAACCATGTACAAGGAGAACGTAAGCGATGAGGACATTCTGCATATTATCGGTCTTTTATGTATGAAAGCATGGATAGACCATATTCCGGAAGGTTTGGACAAAAAAGTAGAACGCGACGGCAAAAACCTTTCCGCAGGAGAAGCTCAGCTGATCGCATTTGCCAGAGCGTTCCTGATGAAGCCCCAAATTGTCATTCTGGACGAAGCGACCTCAAGAATCGATCCGGTTACCGAGAAGCTGATCGAGGGCGCTTTTTCCACCCTGATGAAAAATTGTACGGTTCTTGTTATCGCTCACCGTCTGTCCACGATCCGGAAGTTGGATTATATTCTAATCATGCAGGAGGGAGAGGTCATCGAATTCGGCGAGACGAAAAAGCTTGAATTGGATACAAGCTCGACCTATTTCAAACTGACCGGAGCGGGGGAAGGGATAAATGCGTGATACGTTAACGGTGCTGAGGAAAATTTATTTGTTTTACCCGGTTCAGAACACGACTGTAATATTGCTTCGTATGTTCGGCTTTGCCGGCTTAGGCGTGCTTTCGGGCGTTTTCATCAAACGTTATTTTGACGAGGCGTCCGGCCAAGCCCTTACGTTAAACGGTCTCTTGTTCCTTACAGCTATGCTGATGACGGTGCCGCTCGTACAAGCGATTACTTATTATATCGATCTGGGGCTTAGCTACGGAAGGACCGAAATCGTTCGCGCGATTTTTCGCAGAAACATCTTACGGGAAATATTCAAAAGGCCGGGCGCTTTGCCGCTGCCGGTCGATCAGGGTCAGATGATGAATATCATGCGCAGCGACGTCACCGTTCATGAAGGTTTGTATTGGGATCTTACCTATTTGAGCGCGTTTGCCGTTTTCTCGATTGGCGGACTTGTCATGCTTGGTTCCGTCGATTGGCCGGTAACCGTCATCTTGTTTGCTCCGCTTCCGGCAATCATCATGATCGTCAAATGGCTGGAAAAGCAAATTACAGCGTATTACCGGGCTGAACGGATGACGACCGACCGGGTGCTTGGAGTGATTTCAGATATTTTCAATTATTCCCAAGCGCTTAAAATTAACAAAGCCGAAAGGCCGTTCCTGAATCGATTGGCCGGATTAGGGGAAGAAAGAGCCCGCGCCGGCAGACGCAATGCGGTTTTTACGACGGCACTCGCTTCGATCTACGACAATATCGTCAATATCGGGATTGCGCTGCTGCTGCTTTTGCTCAGCGATAAGCTGCGGAACGGAAGCTTTTCTATTGGGAGCTTCACGCTGTTCGTATTTTTTCTCGGCTATATTTCAAACTTTACCCGGTTGTTCGGCAAGGTACTCACAAACTTCAAAAGCTCAGCCCTTTCTTTAAACCGAATCGAGGGGGTAATAGGGGAGCGTTATTTAGTGAAATTAACGCAGAACGATTCCCTATTCCTGGCTTCGGACCCGCCGAACCCGCCGGACGAGCCGGATGAATCATGCGGTCCGCTTTTAGGGAATTTGCACATCGACGGTTTATCTTACACGTTTCCGAATTCCAAACAAGGCATCCGCAACATCTCGTTCTCGATACGCCAAGGCTCATTTACGGTCATAACGGGCAAAATGGGCTCCGGAAAAACGACGCTTCTGAGGGTGATGCTCGGGTTGCTGCCGAAAGCGTCCGGCGAAATCAAGTGGAACGGAAGGCTTGTCCCGAACGCGGCCGATTTTTTCGTTCCGCCCAACGTCGCCTACACGCCGCAAGTTCCGTATTTGTTCAGCGACACGATCAAAGCTAATATTTTGCTGGGTTATCCCGACGAGAGCCAAATCACCGCAGCGATTCATCAGTCGGTTTTGGAGGAGGATCTGAACCGTTTCGAAATGGGGGCGGATACGCTTCTAGGCACGAAAGGTGTTAATTTATCCGGCGGACAGCTGCAAAGAACAGCCGCGGCACGAATGCTCGTAAGAGACGCGCAGCTGCTTGTGATGGACGATGTATCAAGCGCGCTGGACGTGGATACGGAAAAACGATTGTGGGAGCGGTTGAATGAGCTTCGCAGCAGCAAGGGTGTCACCCTGTTGGTCGTCACGCAGAAGGAGTACGCTTTGAAATATGCGGATCAGGTCATCGTTCTTGAGAACGGCGAAATGAAGAGTGTGAGCTAAGCGTAAATCGGCTTGGGATTCCCGGGTTGGATAGGGAACGGGAAGTGTCCTATAATGATAACAGGTCCTTTTCGCCAATAGCCCTATCGGGTCATCACAACCCCTGTACTTTCCGGTACGATAAAAGAAGCGCATGATGCGGATTCGTATTCGGCGAAAATCGTACAGGGGAGAGCATCCGATGACTTATAAACAAATCAAATGGCTGATTTTGATCCTTCCGACGATCACGATCGGCGTATGGGAATATGTCAGACACCAGTTTTTGCTGCCCTACATTTCGATGGAAGCGGGCAATTGGCTTACGCCCGTTATCGTCTTTTCGGTTACGGTCATCTTTCTGACGAAGCTGTTCTCGATACTCGAAAGCATACAGGAAGAGCTGAACGCCGCAAGAGCAGCGAAAGCCGCTTTAGAGGAACGCGAAACCATTGCCCGGGACCTTCACGACGGCATCGCCCAATCATTGTTTTTGTTGTCCGTTCAAGTCGATCAATTGGAAAAACGCCAAACAGGCGGTTTATCGGTTGACGGATTTCGCAAGACGGTTCATAAAGTGAACGATTATGTCAGACAAGCGATCGCTAATTTGCGTTACCCGCCAAATCCCGTATCGCTTCCTTGGATGGAAATGATTCGGAACCTGATCCGCGAGCTGGAGCAAGAAACGGGGCTTGTCGTTAAGCTGGACTGGAAGCTCCCGGAGGAGCGGCTCACGGCAAAAGGGAAGCTTGCGCTACAGGCGGCTATCCGCGAAGCGTTATCGAATGTGCGGAAGCATGCCGGCGCTACACATGTTTCGGTGATCGGCACCATGCATGGCGACGGCTGGATGTGCAAAGTATCCGATGACGGCAAAGGAATCGAAGGCAACCCGTTCATCCTCGAGAACAGATACGGCTTGAAAATTATGATGGACAGGGTTACGGAAATGGGCTGGTCGTTGAAGCTCGAGCGTGAGCGCAACCAGACGGTGCTGACCATTCTAGAGGAGGCTGCCGATTGGCGAGCCTGAAGGCATACATTCTCGCAAGGCAGGAGCGAACGGGATGAAAATTGCGATTCAGCCATATTACAAAGTTGAAAGAGTAGTTACTGGACTCGAGCAAAAGACGGTCGTTCACGATAGAGAAATGGTTTTATATCCCGATAAAGTCGTAACGAAGCGCCGGGAGTTTCTTGTCGCCGACGTGTTCGATATGTCATACCGCAAGCTGGGAGCGGATGGGGGGATCCTGTATTTGCACACCAAGCAGGGCGTGTATGCCTACAATGTCAAAGAAGAGCCTTCGCCGTTTATCGAAGCGTATCGAAGGCTCATGTAAATTCGCGGTGCCGTCGGCCTGTTATTTCGCGTCATGAAAAATAATCCCCAGACTATATCTCGTACCCGACGTGATCGTGCTGACTCCGTGCCTGAGGGTCGCTCGATAAAAGCCTCGCGCTCCTGCAATCGGACGATACCGGGTCGGGAAGATCAATCCTTCGCCCTGCTGCAGAGCAATGGCATGTCCCCGGCTTTGTGCCCGCGGCCGCTGCTCCATAAGCAGAAACTCTCCGCCAGCGTAATCCGTATCCCGCCGGTTTAGCGCAAATACGACCTGGAACGGGAAAAATACTTCTCCATACAAATCCTGATGAAGACAGTTATAACCCCCGGCTTCATATTTCAAAATCAACGGGGTGGGACGAGACTGTCCCGCTTGATGACATTGCTCCAAAAATGCAGCCAGCGTTCCAGGATATTCGGCAGGTCCGCCCAGCCGTTCAAGCCAGCGGTTGGCGGCTTTGGCAAGCTCGGGATAAAAGCCCTCGCGCAGCTGCTGCAGCACTGCCGGAATCGGGGCGCCATAGTATTTATACTCCCCGGCTCCAAAGCGGTATCTGGCCATATTAATCGTGCTTCGAAAATGGGTTTCATCGTCGTAGGTATCCATCATTTCCTTGCATACGGCCGGACTTAATATGGGCGGCACCTTCGCAAAGCCGTGATCGTCAAGCGATTGCTGAAGCGATTTCCAATCCAGCTCTGCCATGTTATTCGCGAGACGTTCAGCCATGGCGTTTGGCTCCATCTGCAGGCAAGCCTGTCCGTTCCAGCTGAAGCAGCTTGGTTTTCATATCCATGCCGCCGCGGTAGCCGGTAAGCGCGCCGTTCTTGCCGATTACCCGATGGCAGGGAACGCTGATCAAGACAGGATTGGCGCCGATGGCCGCTCCAACCGCCCGGACCGCTGCCGGCTTCTTGATATGATTCGCAATATCCGAGTATGATTTCGTTTGTCCGTAAGGGATGGCGCAAAGCGCGTCCCACACGGCCTCTTGAAATGGCGTGCCATGGAGGGAGAACGGAAACGTGAAGCTTTCGCGCTCTCCTTGCAAATATTCGACAAGCTCGGCTGCATAGGAACGCAGCTTCTCGTCATCCCGAATCAGTGTGCTGCCCGGCAATCGGGACGTAGCCCATTCCGCCAGCTCTTCGTAAGATTTATTCTGCGAGCCGACAAAGCAAAGTCCCTCGTCGACGGCCGCAATATGCATGCTCCAAGCTTCAAGTTCGAGCAGCGACCAATAAATATTCCGTTGGGGTTTGTTTCCCATAAGTTATGCCTCCTCCTGATTTTGTTTAAATCTTTGACGATAGTCTGCCGGCGTATAGGCGGTTATCTTTTTGAAGAGTGTGATAAAATAGGGCGTATTTGCCATGCCCACATGTTCGCCCACCTTGGCGATCGGGATATTGGTTGTGATGAGCTCCTCCTTCGCTTTGTCGACCCGCAGCTGCTGAATATAAGCGACAGGCGTGACTCCTTTCACTTTTTTGAAGGTTCGATGCAGATGATAAGGGGTGCCGTGGCAAACGTTTGCCAGCGATTCCAGCGTCAAAGATTCCATGTAGTTCCGGTGAATATGCTCCGTTACAATTTCGATCCATTCTTCATCAGGCAGTCGCTGTCCTGTAGGCTTACATCGTTTGCAGGGACGAAATTTCGCGTTTAACGCTTGCTCCGCATTTCGAAAATAACCGATATTCTCCCGCTTCGGCGGCTTCGATTTGCAGGAGGGACGGCAAAAAATACGTGTGGTTTTCACGGCATAAAAGAAATGTCCGTCATAAGAAGCGTCATTCTGGATGACGGCTTGCCATTGTTCTTCCGTTACCGGTTCGGGAGCCGGTTCACCGGATCCATAAGCGGAGATCGGCTCCGTATCGGGTATTCGGTGCTTGCCCATTTTCGCTCACCTCCATCAACAGTATAACGCCAAGGAGCGCCGATTGTACGCATTCCGGAATGTAAGAGCAAGATAGTGAAGTTTTAGGGATACTTCGTGTCGATATCAAGTGTTCAAAAATGGTTCAAATCCTTGTAGTATTCTAGATTGGGGGTAAGGCATGATGTACGATATAGCGTGAAAACGCAAGAGAGGATGTTCGAATGCTTCTATGTTAAACAAGAAAAACATGCTTATGCTGCGGCTTTCAGGTGCGGCGGTGCTGCTGAGTACGATTATTTTCGCCGTAACCGAGCTTTTCGAACCGTTCCGGCATATGAACGCTCACGGGATAGAATCGACGATCACAGCTGCGGTCGTGTCAGGTCGATATATTCTTCTGTGTATCCCGGTCGTTCTGCTGGGGACAAGCGTATACGCCTTTCTCAACAACAGGGAGCATCCTGCTCTGCCTGTATGGAACACATTGACATTAACGTTCTCGAGTATTTCCATCATTAGCGGAAGCGGCGGTGCCGCAGAGTTTCATTTTTCGATTTTTATGGTCATCGCGGCGGCTGCATACTATGAAAATACCCGTCTTATTTACTTGATGACGAGTCTTTTTGCCGTACAGCATCTTGCCGGGTATTTCGTCATTCCTCAGCTGGTGTTCGGTACGGATGCGTATTCCTTTCTCATGCTGTTTATTCATGCGACGTTCCTGATTCTGACTTCCAGCGCAACGATTCTGCAGATTCATTCGAAACGGAAGATTTCGGCGCAACAAGAAGCGGAGAAGCGGCTTAAAGAGACCCGTCTTCTCGAATTGATCGGACATGTCCAATCGTTATCCGAGCATATCCGCTCCACCTCCGAGGGCGTTTCCGCCAAATCGCGAAACAATGTGCAAACCAATCAAGAGATGCATTATGCATTCGCAGAGGTAACCGGCGGGCTTGGCAATCAAATCCTGTCGATCGAGCAAATGGAACTAAATCTGCAAAACATAAACAGATCGATTCAAAGCGCGCTTGAATCGTCCGAGCAATTGAAGCAAAGCGCGGTTATTACGGGGCAAGCCGTAGCGGCAAGCCATCGGAAAGTAATTGAACTGCTTGATAACAACAATCAAATCCTGCATGCGGTTGAAAGCATTTATTCCACGATGGACTCGCTTAAGCAAACTGCAGCGCAAGCGCAAGGAATGAGCGGCATCATTCAGGAGGTGGCGTATCAAACCAACCTTATCGCCTTGAACGCTTCCATCGAAGCGGCAAGAGCCGGGGAGCACGGGAAAGGTTTTACGATCGTCGCCGGCGAAATACGGAAGCTGTCGGAGCAAAGCCGCAGCGCCGCTGCAGAAATTCAAGCCATGATGTCCGCCATTCACAAGGAGAGCGAGGATAATTTCTCGCAAGTGGCGAGAGGACAAGATGTGATTCGTCGGTCTTTCGCTCATGTCGACGCGTTCTCGGCGGATTTTAAGCAAGTGCATCTGCTTATTGAACAGCTGCTTGATTTTATCGTGACGATGAATCGAATGATGACTGCCATCAGAAACGATTCCGCTTCGGTCACCGGTGAAATGAATGAAATTGCCTCTGTTATTGAGGAAGGGATGGCTGCGATGGAGGAGCTAACGGTCAAGAGCGACAATCTGAAAGCTTCGGCTGAGAAGGTTGATTCGGAAGTGACAAGTTTAAGCAAGCTCAGTCAGGAGATGCAGAAGCATTTTAGGTAGACGTCAGGGACTATCTTTAGAAAAGTTAGGGGAATCCGTATGATTGACGTTGATAAGCTCAGAAACGCGGCGGCAAGTATCGTTGCGATCCCGGAGCACTACAAGCTGGAGCTTGAAGATAACGTACCGGTAGACGATGAGCGGGAACGCTGTTTTATTTGGGAGGATCCCGATCGCGATGACCGGCAAATTGAGATTGCGCTTGACTTGATGACCGGACATCTCACAAGGCTGAAAATCGATCGGGATGAACTTGATGAGGATAAAGCGGTTTTTTCCCGTCTGGATAGGGAAGCGAGAACGGTCGCGGATGCTTTCGTGAAAAAACATGCTCCCGAGCCTGGCGAGTATACGTTCGTCACGGTAACGGAAAGACGCGGCAATAAGGAGTTTGCGTACCGCGAGGAAGTCGGAGGACTGCCGATTCCTGAAACGGGTTGCGTGCTGACGCTGGATGCAGCGTTTAATGTCATACGTTACCGGCTGGAGGAGAGAAGGAGTCTGAAGACTTGCAAGCCAAAGTGGCCGGAAGCGGTTGTAGACGCTGAAACCGTCAAAGGGTATATTCGAAGACATTTGCGTATGGAGCTGAAGATCGTACATTTGCATCCTTCGTTGGTTAAGCTGACCGGGGAGGAGGCGGAATATCGAATCGTTTACGAGCCGGCGCCGGACCGCCGATGGATTGATGCGGTAACCGGCTTTGACTTATTCGGCGACGAACACTATGTCATGCCGCCAAGTTATCCGATTCAGGCAAAAGAACCGGTATCGGAAACGCCGGCGCGCGAAGCGAAATCTTGGGAGAAGATTCTGGGCATCGATCAGGAGCGTTATGCGCTTGTTCGAACGAAGGAAGATGAGGAACGAGTGAAGATTGTCTATCAGTTTCAACAACAGGAGGAAGAAACGAGCGGTTCGGATCCGGATGTTTTATCCGTTGACGGATATATGAATCGCAAGTGGGGAGATAGGCTGCAAGCGTTCAAATACGGCTCGATTATAGCCCAGATCGAGAAGAGCACGGGACGTTTAGTCGGGTTTCATGGCATGGATGGCGGCGAGGGCGGAACGCCGAGGCTAAATCGTGAACAGTGCTGGAACAAGGCAAAGCAGTTTTTGCAAAACGTGTTTCCGGAATACGCCAGGTATCTCCAATTGGAAATCGATAGCAAGGAGACCCGGGAAGAGCCGGTCGAGCGGCATTTTTTTCATTTGCCTTTATACATTGACGGATTTTCAGAGTCCAACCGCTGACGGTTGAAAAATTAGACCAAATCGCATCGTTTACTATATAATGGAGCAATCACATCACGATAACAGGAGCTCGAATATGTTTCATAAAGCGTTATATGGCGGCTCAAGAGAGCAAAATTACGAATCGGTCATCATGCAACTGCAAGCGCTTCTGGAAGGCGAGACGGATAGGATTGCCAATCTGGCCAATGCCTCTGCGCTGCTGAATCAATTTCTGGATCGTATCAACTGGGTCGGATTTTACTTGTACCGCGACGGAGAGCTTGTATTGGGGCCGTTTCAAGGCTTGCCCGCTTGCGTCCGAATCCCGTTAACGCGGGGCGTGTGCGGAAAATCGGCCAGTCAAAGAACGACGATACGCGTAGCCAATGTCCACGAGTTTCCGGGGCATATCGCATGCGATTCCGCCTCGCAATCGGAAATCGTCGTTCCAATCGTGAAGAACGGCGAATTGATCGGCGTTCTGGACATCGATAGTCCCGAGCTAAATCGATTCGACGAAGTGGACCAGTCGTATTTGGAGAAATTCGTAGAGAGACTCTGTACTTCCCTGTAATGAAGAAAAAACAATCCGTTTGACGCGGATTGTTTTTTTCGTAGTATAAGATAGACGGCGAGAGCAGGTTCTCCTTGTTTCTCAAAAATAGTAAAAAGTGCGGGTATGTAGAAGGGAGCGACGGGGGGCTCCCTTCCGGCGGATACTTGGCCGGCTTACTACCACTTATGACAAGCACAAGCGACAATGACTAACAAAATGAACAGAACCAGGATCACTCCGGTGCTTGTGAAAGCTCCGCCGACACGGTTGTTATCGCGGTTGCTGTCACGCTTCTTATCCTCACTGCCGCCATATTTGTCTCCGCAGCGGTTGCAGCCGTTCGCCGCAAATGAAAATTCACTCATTCCGCATACCTCCTTTACGGCAATAATAGAGTCGGCAGGATGAGTTAATAGCCGAATCCGCAAACAGAACATGCGACAATAACCAACAAAATGAACAATACGAGAATCGTACCTGTCGATGTGAAAGCTCCACCCATGGACATCGGAACTCCTCCTTTTCGATTTTTTCACTCCAGGAATGTACCCTTCCGGGTCGCCTCAACAAGAGTTCTGAGAACATATTATGTAATCGTAATCTTTTTGATTGGGTCTATGACGATAGTTTTTCATATTGGTGAAAATGCTGATAGACTTCGGTTTATATAAGAAAACCATTTATATGTTTATCATTTACTTGTTCAAAACCGGCGCTCGGATGGCATCTAGCTTATTGAGGCAAAAATACGATGCCGGCATTGAAACCGGCAGCTTATAGCGCCCGCCAATTTCATAGAGAAGGGAAGTTACCGACTTTGACGGAGATTCGATTTTTAACGGGAATTTCGTATAACATGAATCAAGTGTTGGCGGCAAAGGAATCGTTCGAGCGTGCCAACCCTGGGATCCGGATTGTAACGGAGCAATGTACGGACTATTATGAAATGATGCTGGCAATAAAATCCGAAAGCCCTCCTGATATTGTCGAAACCTGCGGATTTCAAGCTGGCGACCCGGATAACATGTTTATCGATTTGAATCCGTATATCGCGGAAATCGAGGGCTTGAAGGAAGATATACATCCTGGATTGCTGCGCGTAGCGGGGCATCGCGGAATTGTACCCAGCTTGCCGATTGAAATCAGCCCGCCACTGATTGTTTATAACAAAGAGCTGTTCGACAGAGCGGGGCTGCGTTATCCGACGGAAGCTTGGAGCTGGGATGACATGCTCGAGCTGGGGAGAAAGCTGACGATTCGCGACGATCAAGGGATCGCCAGCCAATTCGGTTTCGGGCTCGGTGTCGATATCGAATGGTTCGAGCCGTTCATCATGCGTAATGGGGGAAGATACGTCGCTGAAGACGGTTCGACCTCGAGAGGCCATATCGATAGTCCTGAAACGATTGAAGCGTTTCGGAAAATCATCGATGCCTTTCGCATACACCGAATCATCCGGAATCCGGGCGAACCAATCGCTGGGAACAACGGACATGATGAGAGCGCAATGACTTATTGTTTCATGTGGGATACCGAACACCGTAAAATGGATGAACGTTATGAAGCAGTAGGTCTGCCGGCTATGCCGGGCAATGTGGAAGCGAATATGATTTACATGGGCGGAGCGGGAATTACGTCAAAATCGGAGAACCAGAAGCTTGCGTGGGAATTTTTGCGGCATTACCTGCTGGACTGTCATTCGTGGACGCCGCCGATATCGAGATCACAATCGGAAGCGCGAGGATTGACCAAACATCGGATTTTTTCCAGATACCTGCAGGAACTGGACCATGTTCAGCTGAGCGGTTATTATCTGAACAAGAAATGGAATGCTTCCCGTCAGCTCATCAATGATGATATTCACAAGATGATTTTAGAAGGTGCCGACGTGGCGCAGACGCTGCGAGCTTGGACGAGGTTTACATAATCGCATAAGTTCGCCGCGGATTTTTCCTTGCATTTCCATAAAAGCCTATGTATACTGCTAACAACTGAGTGAGAGGAAAGGAGCATCGTCATGAACATTGAATTATTCAAGCAGGCTGTTGCTTCTTTGTTTGGCGATTTGCTGAAGCAGTATGAAGGGGGCGACGAATATGCGCTATACGAGTATGGTCCCCAGACCGTTGGCAGAATCGGCTATGCTACCAATATCACTCCGGAAATCGTCGAGCAAGCTGCGGCCCAAAAAGTAGATATGATTATTTCGCATCATGATGCCTGGGATTTTGTTTTCGGGATGAAAGAGGAATGTCATACGTTATTGAAGAGGTACGGCATCAATCATTACTTCATTCATGCGCCGCTTGATTATGCGGATTTTGGCACATGCCATTCGTTGTTCAAGGCCTTAGGAATAAACAAAATAATCCGGCAATCAACCGAACACGATAACAGGAGTATCCCCGGGATCGGTGAACTGGATGATCCGCTAACTTTTGAAGAACTGGTGGATAAAGTTAGACTTGTTCTCGATGAAGATGTAAAGTCATGGAAAAACATAGATAACCGTATTAAGAGGGTCGGTATCATAACCGGAGCGGGTAATTCGAACATAAGCATTCGTGATGCGCTTCATGCGGGATGCGATGTATACATAACCGGCGAAAAAACGTTATATACCGTACAATATGCGAAGTTTGCCGGAATAAATTTAATCGTCGGCAGCCATACGTTTACGGAGATTTTTGGCGTGAGAGCGTTATGCGATCTGCTTAAGGAGAAGTTCGGCGACTTGGAGATCCTGCAATTACAAGAAGAACATCTCGAATAGTCTTGTTGAACATGACCGTTAGGTGCCACTTCACCTGACGGTTTTTTACTTATGAGAAGAGCGTCCGGTTATTTGCGTTTTTTAGCTGGCAGCGGAGGTGGCTGAAATTGTACGAGAGTTATTCATAATCGCTGCGAGTCCGCATCTATTGCGGGCTTTTTGTTTGTCGAAAAGGTTCGCGGAAATCGATTCCCGGACGGTTCATAAATAACTGTTGACATCCTAAATAAACCCATATAACATACGTTATATAACGCGTGTAATTTAGTTGCGGAGATGATCATATGCCCCCGAAGGCCGAAATAACGAAGGAAACGGTATTGGAAGCTGCGTTTGAGCTTGTTAGAGCGGAAGGGCTTGAAGCGCTGACGGCAAGAAATATTGCGCAAAAGCTGAAGTGCTCGACTCAGCCCATCTACAGTGTGTATGGAAATATGGAAGCTGTAAATGACGATGTGTACAGTAAAGTAATCGACTTTACGCTCGCCAGTATCAAACAGTATGAGAATCCTAAGAACGAGCCTGCATTAAACCTGGCTATCGGTTGTTTGATTTTCGCCAAAAATGAAAAACAGCTTTTCAAAACGGTATACCTGACCGACCATTCCAGGCATTACTTGAAAAAAGATAAAGGCAAGCTCAAAGCGGAGCTGTATGCCGCATTCCTGCGTCTGGATAACCGGCTCGGCACGATCGACGAAATCAAACGGGAGAAGCTGTTTATTAAGCTCTCCATCTTCATGATCGGAATCGGCGCGATGATCAATACACATTCATTGGAATTGGACATCCAAGAAGCGGAAGAGATGATCGTCGAAATGTACGAGGCTTTTATGTTAAACGAAGGCTTGGCGAATTAAAGACGCAAGACTTCGCCTGAATCTGGAAGCGGGAGCGGGTATATGGCAACTTCAAGTCGAAAATCGGCTTTTCACGCAATGCGAAGACTTCTTCCTTTTCTCAGACCTTACCGCTTCTGGGTCGTGCTTAAGCTTCTCATTACCGTAGCAACTGCCGCAAACGATATTTTTATGGTGTATGTCATAAATGTTCTGGTTAATTCGTCCCTGTCGGGAAATAAAGAGGAGCTGCTTCAAGCGATATTCTTGATGGCGGCATCTGTAGCCGCGGGTTTTGTTATGGGTTTTGCGGGCGTTTATGCTTCCGGACGATTCAGCGCATATGCGGTCCGCGATATGAAGCATACATTCAGCGACCATATCGACAAACTGCCTGTATCCTATACGGAAACCCGGCATACCGGCGACTTCAGCTCCAGAATGACAACCGGCGTCAACGCAATCGAAAACTTCCTGAACGGCGATTTTACCTCCATTCTCTTTCATATTTTTCGGATTAGCGTCTGTATCGTTTTGATGCTGGTTATGAACTGGCAGCTAACGCTGCTGTGTATGGTCATTATCGCCTTAACGGGCATGTTGACAGGCTTCATTAACCGTCCCCTGTTCGAATATTCCTCTAAGCTTCAGCAAAGTCTGGCAAAGACGAATGCTGACGTTCAAGATGCCATCGGCGGCATTCACATCGTGAAATCATATGGATTGGTTCAAACGTTATATCGGAAATTCAATACACTACTCGAGCAAGTATTGGCAAATTCCCTCGCCATCGAAAAGCGTTCCGCTGCACTGGGCGCGGTAAGCGTTTTTGTGAATATGGCGCCTTTTCTCCTCTTTTTTTTATTCGGCGGTTACTTGGTCATTAACGATCAGCTGTCCGTAGGCGCGCTGCTGGCATTCGCCCAGTTCATCAATTACCTTGTATCAGGGCTGAGCGATCTGCCCAATCAATGGAGCCATTACAAAACTACGGCCGGGGTTGCCGAGCATCTCTTTGAACTATTGGACGAAAAAACCGAAAGAACCGACGGAGGCAAGCCAGTGGTCTCCCCATCGGCTCCTGCGCTGGCATTTGCTCATGTTTCCTTTTCCTATGACGGCCGCAAAAGGGTGCTTGAGGATGTCAGCTTCTCATTGCCCCAAGGGAAAACGGTTGCTTTGGTCGGATCAAGCGGCTCCGGTAAATCGACGGTTTTCAAATTGATTGCCGGGTTTTACGAGCATGAGGAAGGAACCGTCAAGCTATTTGGCGAGTCGTTATCCGACTGGAGCTTGACTGCCGCACGAACGGCGATCGCGCTTGTTTCGCAGGAAACGTTCCTTTATCCCGGCTCCATTGCAGAAAATATCGCTTGCGGAAAAGACGGAATCGGCATGGACGAAATCGCGAGAGCGGCAAAGCTCGCCAATATAGACGATTTTATCCGGTCCTTGCCGGAGGGGTATCATACGCATGTCGGCGAGCGGGGAGTAAGGCTTTCTGGAGGACAAAGGCAGCGTATATCGATTGCGCGCGCCATTCTAAAGGATGCGCCGATCCTCTTGTTGGATGAAGCGACCTCCGCGCTCGATTCGGATTCCGAGCGGCTGGTGCAAGAGGCGATCAACCGCATGATGAAAGAGAAAACCGTACTTGTCGTTGCCCACCGCCTGTCTACGGTTATCGAAGCTGATGAAATTATCGTATTGGATAACGGTCGCATAGTCGAAAACGGTACGCATACCGAACTGCTTTCGAGGAACGGCGCTTATAAACGCTTGTACAACAATCAATTTGTGCAGCAAGAAAGTCCGATGGAGCGGCTTGAGCGGGGGGAGGATATCCGATGGCGACCGGCGATAAATCACTGATGGGAAAAATGGCCGGCATATTCAAGCATAGGAAATTTCCTTATATGTTCGGCTTGCTGGGCTGCGGATTTCTGGATTCCGGCATATCGGTAGCGACGGCGCTGATGATCAAGTTCATCCTTGACGCGATTGCCGAAAAAAGCATGTCCGCGATTACAGAGGTTTGCATTCAATTCGCAGCCGTTATGATTGTGCTTAGCACCGTGAAGCCGTTATTTCAGTATTGGTTCGGCAGAACGGTCAAAAAAATCATGACGGATCTGCGATCACAGCTTTTTCTGCATATGACGAAGCTCCCGATCTCCTATTACGAAAACTCGCATAGCGGAGACAGCATATCCCGGATAACGAACGACTTGGGGGTTATGGAGCGCGCGCTTTCCGGCAATGTCCGTTCGGTCATTTCTTTGATCGTGTCCGGGGTAGGCTCGGCTGTCATCATGTTTTTTCTTGATTGGCGTTTTGCGATCGCCATGCTCGTTATGGGAATATTGTCCGCATTTGTGAACGCACGCTTCGCTAAGCCGCTGCGAATGAATAGCCTGGCTATACAGAAAAATGCCGGTATACAGTCGGAGCGGTTATCCGATCTGATTGCAGGAACGCAAGTGAACAAAATGTATCAAATGTCGGACCGCATTCTTCGGAAATATTGGGAATCAAACGGCGAATTAACGAAGCTTTCCATCGCCCGTACGAAGAAAAGCGCTTATCTGAACAGCACGAACTATTTATTGCTTTGGATAAATAACGGGGGAGCCTTTACGCTCGGAACGTTCATGCTGATCAACGGACAAATTACGATTGGGAACCTGTTGTCCATAATACTTCTGCTGGAAAACGTGACGAATCTTTTTCGCAATCTGGGCGGGTTTTGGGCGAATTTGCAGTCATCCTTGGCGGGGGCCGACCGGGTATTCGAATTGCTGGATGCCGCAGAAGAGCCCGAACGGTATATCGCACCCTCTATAGAAAAAAACGATGCCGGTGCAGCATGCATGATCGAGTTTCGCGGCTGTTCGTTCGCTTACGGCAATAAAGACCGTGTGCTCGACGGCTTGAACTGCAAAGCGAAACAAGGACAGCTTGTCGCTTTGGTAGGTCCGAGCGGGGGCGGGAAAAGTACGGTTATGAAGCTATTGCTGGGCTTTTATCCGCTTGAGCAGGGGGAATTACGCATCGAAGGCAAGCGCTTCTCCGATCATACGCTGGCGGAATGGAGAGAGAAGATGGCATACGTCTCGCAGGATACGTACCTTTTCGAAGGGACGATCGCGGACAATATCCGCTACGGGCGGGTAAACGCTACTATGGAAGAAGTCGTCGCCGCGGCCCAAGCTGCATTTGCCCATGATTTTATTATCGCGCAGGCGGATGGTTATAACACCAATGTAGGGGAGAGGGGAACGAGACTTTCGGGCGGACAAAAGCAAAGAATCGCGATCGCGAGAGCATTGCTGAAAAATGCACCGATTTTGCTGCTTGACGAAGCCACATCGGCACTCGATTCCGAATCGGAGCAGGCTGTCCAGCAGGGGCTCGAACGGTTGATGAAAGGCAAAACGACCGTCGCGATCGCGCACCGGCTGTCCACGATCAAGCAGGCGGATGTGATCTATGTGATCGACAAAGGCAAAATAGCGGAGCAGGGAACGCATGATGAACTGCTGAAAACAGGCAGCGTGTACACCCGTTTGCTGCAAAGCCAGGAAAGGAATTGCGATGTCAAGGCATTGTATTTGTGAGGAGTAAATAAAGGCAGCGGCGGACTAGGACTTGAAAATAAAGTTTTAGCCTGCCGCTGCTTTTGTACTGAGCTATCGTTCGAGGGAGCGTAGTCAACCGTTGTTCCTAAGATTTCCGAACCATTTTTTTATTCTCGATACGATAGACCATATCGGCTACGTCTCCAACAAACGTACATCGTGAGAGATGAAAATAATGGTACCCGCATAGTTTTTCATTAAATTTTGTAAGGCTTCCACTGCAGCCAGATCGAGAAAATTGCTCGGCTCATCCATCAGTAGGATGTTGTAACGTCCGAGCAGCATTTTGGCAAGCTGTAATTTAATGATTTCGCCGCCGCTTAATAACGCCAGCTCTTTCCGAACATCATGATTAGTGAACCCCATGGATGCCAGTACAGCCCGAATTTCCGATACCTGATAATCGCAGTGTTCCTGCATGTACTCCAAAACAACCTGACGGCGATCAAACTTGTAGCCGTTTTGAGCGAAATAGCCGACTTCCGCTTTAGGCGACGTGGTGATGCCGTCTTCACGATCCAGTATCATTCTGAAAAACGTTGTTTTACCTGATCCGTTCTCACCGGTTACCGCAATCTTGGCGCCCAAAGGAAATTGAAAAGACGCTTTATCAAAGATGACTTTGTCCCCAAGCGACTTGCTAATCTCTTTCCCCGTGATCGGAAACGGATTTTGAAGCTCCAATGCTTTGCTCTGCCGGAATTGGAAGGAACGAATCGCTTCAGGCGGCTTAACATCTCCCAGCGCTTCGATTCTATGCTCCATATTTTTCGCGGCATTGTGGAGCTTCTTCTGCTTGCTGCCCGTCGTTTTTTGATGACCAAGCCGTCCGCCGCTTTCCGTGCTGTTTTTTCTTGATGCTCCCTTAGTCTTCTGATCAATTTTCCTGGCTTGATTCTGTTTTTCGATGATTGCTTTCTCAAGCCGGTCCCGTTCAGCAATAAACTGCTTATATTGTGCAGCCTGGGTTTGACGTTCCTCTTCCTTTTGAGCCAAATATTCGGAATATCCGCCCCAATACTCCGTAATCTTCCCATCTTTCAATTCCCATATCTTGTCGACGACTTGATCGAGGAGATAACGATCATGACTTACAATGAGCAATGCGCCGGAATAGAATTTGAGCTGGTGAATTAAAAAATCTATGCCCTCCCGATCCAGATGACACGTCGGTTCATCGGCGATAATACCGTGTACCTCTCCGGAAAGAGCCTGTGCAATTTTTAATCGTGTTTCTTCACCGCCGCTCATGTGCTCTACGTATAAACGGTCAACGCCAAGCTTACCCGTCAAAGCGTAATCCTTTGCCTCTTGTACGACTAGCTCACCAAGCTGCGGGATATAAGCAAAAGTACCTTCGCGGATGATTTTGCCGTGCGGTAAAGGAGATTCGCCCAGTAATACTTTTAACAAAGTACTCTTACCTGCTCCGTTCGAACCGACAAGACCTATGCGATCATAATCGTAAAGCTCCAAGTGATCAATATCTAAAACATCGCGCCCCATATATTCCACATGAATATCTTTGGCTTTTACCAATAACATCCGATTAGCCTCCTTCAGAAATCGCAGTTTTCTGTTCGCAGGATATCCTGCGATTTACGAAGTGAGGGCTATATAAAGAAGTACCAGTGCATACCACGCATATTTTGCATAGCATTAGCTCCTATTCCTTGAACTTGTTGACAGAAAGAACGTAATAAAAAATGCAGATCCAAGTCCGCATGCGGGCTTAGATCTGCATAATCACGTGAGAGCACGAAGCGAAACAAGGAATAGCAAAAAGCTATCCAAATCGCGATCTATGTCTACATACGTAATCATAAGCAGCTCAAAAAAGCCCACATTCGTGGTAAATCCGCTTTTTTGTTGCCGGCTTATCGAATACGCATGGCGTGCAGCATAGAGAGTGTGCCTCCTCATTAGAAATGACCACATAGTAACATTATATGGTCAAACTGTCAATCTACAATGGAAATCATCATGAAAAGATAGTAGTACCTGAGAAATACATAAGTAAAATAATTGTATGAGAATGATTATCATTCGTGATGTTTTCTGTTAAAATCATAAAAGAGGATGCTTTGAGCTTAGAAGGGATGATTTAACTCGATGAAGTTGAGCGATCATATACGGTTATGGAATCATGTTTCCATAAAAGTAATGGATGTACGACATATCATGATGGGGCCGGGTGAAGATTTACAGTCGTATCGGTTGCCGGCAAGCGCATTTCTATATGCGGTGCGCGGCAGCGCGCAAGTATGGCTGGACAGGAACGAGCATACGGCTAAACGATTCCATGTTCTCCACGGCGGTAAGGGATTATGTCTGGATATTTTGGCCGAGGAATGTTTCGAGTATTATATGATATTTTATAAAGCGGTCCTTCCAGTGCCCAGCCGTCAAGAGATCATAGAGCTCATGGAAAATAACGATCCGTTCCAATCCCAATACGCCTTTGCGCCGAGCTACCCGCTAGCTCTTTTCGATAAAGTCGAACGGATGCATGATGAATGGCTTAGAACCGGTACGCTGGAGAAGCTGCATGTCAAAACGTTGTTTTATCAATTTGTGCATGAGCTGATGAGACAACTGCACGATCAAGGAATCGAAGCGTTCAAGCCCGATCTCGTGGCACAAGCCATTCGTTATATTCACGATCATTACAATAAGCCTGTATCGCTTGAATCGCTGACGCAGGATTTGGCTTGCAGCGTCGGGTATTTGTCCAAGCTGTTCAAGGAAAAAATGAACACAAGCCCGATTCATTACCTGGGCGAGGTCAGGGTTAGCAAAGCCGCGGCACTACTGCTGCAGACGAATGCAACTTTGCAGGAAATCGCCGAAAGCGTGGGATATCCTGACGGATTCTCATTAAGCCGCAATTTCAAAAAGTATAAAGGCGTTTCGCCCGCCCGATTCAAATCGGATTGGAAGGACAAAGAAAAAGGTGAAGATTTGCCGTTGCTTAGAAGAAGATTTGATATTCTCTCAAGGAAGGTTAGGCGTTATAGTGTTAATGAAATTGAAAATCATTATCACTATAAAGGGGAAGTGAACATTTCTATGTACAGAAGTATGAGGCAAACCGCGATGACGGCATTTCTATGTTTGACATTGCTGCTCGGAGCGTGCTCGAACGCAGGTACGAACGGGGGGGCGCAATCGACAGGCGGCAACGCAGAAACGCAAACGAACGCCGTCAAAAACACGGATGGGCCGAAAGAATCGCAGCAGCCGAAATCAAGAATCGTATCGACGCCAAAAGGCGATGTGGAAGTGCCGGCAGAGCCGAAAAAGGTGGCGTCGGATCAATATATGGGGCAGCTTTTGAAACTGGGGATTGTTCCTATAGGCGTAAGAGACGGCATGCTGAAGGAATCCTGGATCGAGAAAGCGGGCATATCGAAAGATACGTTGTCCAAAATCGAAAGTTTGGGCGGGTTTCCGATGAATGCGGAAAAGCTGATTTCCTTGGAGCCCGATCTGATCATCGGATCGATTGAAGCCAATATTGAACAATACCAAAAAATCGGAACGACTGTGTTTGTGCCGTATTGGGAAAAAAATTCAACGGCTGGTCCCATTGATAAATTCCGTAAAATCAGCGAAATTTTCGGGAAGCAGAAGGAAGCGGAGCAGTGGATTGTTGAATTTGAAAAGAAGGTGGCGGATGCCAAAAAACAAATTGAAGGCATCGTGAAAGCGGGAGAAACCGTATCCGTCGTGCAGTTAAGCCAGAAAGATCTGTATGTGCTCGCGGCGAAGGGAGGCAATTACGGCTCCGGAACGATTTATCAGATGCTGCAATTGCCGCCGACCGAAAAAGCGTTAGCGATGACCGAAGGATTTGCGAAGGTATCTCTGGAAATACTGCCTGAATTTTTGGGCGATCATGTATTTGTTTATGTAAATACCATGGAAGATGCGAAAGCGGTGTTAGATAGCGCGATTTGGAAGGGGGTACCCGCGGTCAAGAAGGGACAGGTTTACATATACGGACAGTCCGGCGACGAATTTGTCATGGAGGATCCGTATTCGCTGGAGCTTCAGTTGGATAAGATCGTGAACGTTCTAACGAATCATAAGAAGTAGCAAAGCAATTAGCTATCCGGAAATAGTCGGATGGCTGATTTTTTTGAAAATAGAAGCGAATATATGATTCATCTATAAAGTGCTTATATTTCAACGGTAAACGCGAGTGTCCCAGCGGAAGCTTACGAAGTCGCTTTCTTCGAAAGCGTTTAGGACGTCGAAGCCGTTTATCCTTGCTTGGGCCGAGCTTTTGCCGGGCCGAAGATTTAATCGTTAATAAAAACGGAGTTATTTCCGATAAATTGGTTATATGAACCGTGAAAACATGAAATCGAATCGAGGAACAAACGATGAAAATACATTTGCCTTCTGCTTCTCCTCATTTCGGCAAATTTGGTGTAAGCTCATTCGGCAGCCAGGAAGCCGGGAAACATGATAAAAATGACAAACACGACTCCATTTCGATCAGCAAGGGGGCGCGAAATCTTTTTTCCAAGCTTGGCCCTGCGAAAACGAACGGTATTATGGAATCTTTGATGAAGCAGAAGGAAAAGCTGCAGGAAAATAAAAACAATTTGATAGAACGAACCTTAGATAAAGGCGACGATATAAGCACGATTAAGAATGAACTCAAGGATTTTGACGAGCGGATCCGTAAGCTGGACGAACTAATGAATCAGCATCTATTGGACGAGCGTAACAAAACGCTTGGTAAAGACGAAGATCAAAAGCAGAAAGCGGATGCCAGTCAGGAGAAGCCTTTGACCGAGCAGGAGCAGCAGCAGAAACAAACAGACAATCTCATCGGCATGGCCGGCAGCTTCGAGCAAATTCGAAATCTTGGCGGTTTGAGAACGAAGCTGCAGGGTGAAACGGTTATTTTGAAAAAGGAAATCGAGCTTGACGAGGCCCGCTCATTATCCGGCCAGCTTTCTTCATCCAAGCGAGAGAAGTTATCCGACATGGAGGATGCCATTGCAAAGATCGATCAAAGAATCGGCAAGCTTGCCAATTCGGTAGACGAAACAATCAAGGACAATTCGGAACAAGCCCATGAGGCCAAATCTGAAGAAGAAGCGGAATCTATCGAGCGAAGCGGCATGGAAGAAGAGAGCAAAATTTGAGGAATGGAAGAAAGAGCTTGCCTGCCGGCGGCTCTTTTTCAAATTAAGCCCATACCAATCACTTTGCCTTGACATATGTGTATTAGGTGAATATCTATGTCAGGGAGGAAATAGCATGAATTTTTATGCGAATTGGCCGTCGATTCCGCAGTACCGGCCTCCTTATTATTCGAGCGATGAGTTTTATCCGTACGCTTATCAAGCTCCATTCATTCAGCCCGCAGCGCCATTCGTAAGAAATGAAGCAGATGCACCGCAGCTGTCCGATAGCAGACAAACGGAGGATGAATTGAACCAAACGTTTCGGACACTTTGGGAGCAGCATGTCGCTTGGACGAGAATGCTTATTATAAGCATAGCGTCGGGGTTGCCGGACGAGGCGGCGGTCACCGAACGTCTTCTGCGCAATGCTCCGGATATGGCCGCTGTGTTTAGACGCTACTATGGCGGCAGAGTCGCTTCGGAATTTAACCGCTTATTTACCGAACACCTTGTTCTGGCAGCTCAATTGGTCAAAGCGGCCAAAGCCGGTAATAGCAAGGCTGTAGCGGAAGCGGAACGAAAATGGTATGCCAACGCCGACGAGATCGCCGCCTTTCTCAGCAGAATCAATCCGAACTGGCCAAAGCCGGTTTTGCAAAAAATGCTGCACGAGCATTTGAGATTGACCAAAGCTGAAGCCGTACAACGGTTATCCCAAAACTATAAAGCCGATATTGCGACCTACGATCAAATAGAGAAGCAAGCGCTGGAAATGGCGGATGCTTTTACCGAAGGCATTGTCAAGCAGTTTCCTCATAAATTCAAAAAATAACGAAGCATTCGAAGGTCATCCGTTCATTACCACTCCGCCGGTGACATGAATAAACTGTCCAGATACGTAAGACGAATCCTCGGATGCCAAATATACGTACGCCGGCGCGACTTCAAACGGTTGCCCCGCACGTTTCATCGGGTTTTTCATCCCCCAATCCGCAACTTGAGCTTCAGGAAAAGAAGCGGGAATGAGCGGGGTCCACATCGTTCCGGGAACGACGCCGTTAACGCGTATGCTCCTGCTTAGCAAAGACTTGGAAAGCGATCTCGTAAAAGCGACGATCGCCCCTTTCGTTGCCGAATAATCCATCAGTTGTTCGTTGCCTTCATAGGCCGTAAGCGAAGCCGAATTGATAATCGTGCTGCCCGCTTTTAAATAAGGCAGTACGGCTTTGGTCAAATAAAAAACGGAGAAAAAATTAGTCCGGAACGTCCGTTCCATTTGCTCGGAAGTGATATCCTCAAGATTGTTTCGCACATGCTGCTCTGCCGCGTTATTCACCAAAATGTGGATGCCGCCGAACTGCTCCATCGTTTGTTCCGCCACTTGCTTGCAGAAGGCTTCACTTCCAATATCTCCGGCGACGGTCAAGCACTTGCGGCCTTTTTGCTCGACGTATTGCTTGGTTTCCGCTGCGTCAGTATGCTCGTTCAAATAAACGATGACGACATCCGCGCCTTCTTTGGCGAAAGCGACGGCAATCGCTCGGCCTTGACCGCTGTCTCCGCCTGTAATAATCGCTACCTTTCCTGACAGTTTGCCGCTGCCTATGTAATGAGGGTTATCGAAAACGGGTCTGGGATTCATTAGAGATTCGATGCCCGGCTGCCGGTCCTGATGCTGGAACGGATAAGGAGGCGCGGGACGCATAATAGTCGTCGGCATCGGAGTATCGGATGAAGGAATTGTCTTGTTCATATTGTCGGTCTCCTTGATATCGTTTGAAAATCGGGATGCGGAATTTGAGCGGTAAGTGCGTCAATCAGTACAGGTGAAGAAGCGGATTTCGCTTGCGACAAGGCTTCATTCAGTTGTTGATGTGTGGCGACCGAATAAGCGACCCACCCGCATGCTTCGGCAACCTTGGCAAAATCCGGATTCGTGAGCGAAGTCCCTTCAGGATGAAGCCCTGTCATGAGCATTTTATCCTTTTCCATCTGAAGCGATCCGTTATTAAAAACGATTACCGTGATCATCAAGCCGTATCGTTTGGCCGTAAGCAAATCCGCCAGCACCATGGTCAAACCGCCGTCCCCAGTTAAGCAGACGATCTGTTTCTGAGGCAAGCAGAGCTTCGCCGCGATGGCTGCAGGCAGGCCAAATCCCATCGTGCGCCAGCGATTGGAAAGCAAGATTTGCTGCCGCTTGGCTCGAAAGTTTCGCAGAAACCAGAGCGTGGAATCGCCTTCGTCCAAACAAATGACGGCATCCTCGGCGACTTGCTGCTCGACCGCTCGAATGATGCCGGCAGGGTGGAGCGGTGATTCTTCCCGTGAGCCTTCCGATTCCTTTTGTGCGAGCCATGTTTGTTTGAAGAGTCGAATTTTTTCCAGCCAAAGAGGGTTGTTAATGCTGCGCTTTTTCAAAGCATCCGTAAGCTCCTCGACAATGGCGGTAAGGTCTCCGGCAAGTCCCGTATCCATCGGCAGCGAAACGCTAAAGCTTCCCGGTTGATTCGCAGCTTGAATAACGCGGGCGTTAAGCGGGACCATCCCGTCCGGCCACCAGTCCGTTTCCAATGCGAATACGACATCCGATTCCTTGAACAACTCGGTTAGATATGGATTTCCTCCTTCGCCAATCCCGTTTAGCATGTGGGGATGCGCTTCGGACACGATCCCGATCGCTCCGTAGCTCATCGCGATGCCGCAGCACCATACATCGGCCAGCTCCTGAAGTTTTTCCTTACTGACTTGTATGCCGCTGCCCACCAACAGCATAGGACGATCGGCGGTGCTCATCAGCTCGATCGCACGCTGCAGACAATCCCGGTTTGGAGCGTGGACGGAGGTGTGTGGAGGCAGCTGAGGGGAATACTGCGTGTCCATTTGAAAAAGATCCTTGGGCATGGACAGATGGGATACCGAGCGATTGAATAGCGCTTTCTTCATCGCTTGCGACAACGACTCGACTGCGGCATCGGGGTGAACAACCAGTCTGCTGTATGACGCGACGGCGCTAATCAATTCCTGTTGGTTCACGGATTGCTTGTAAGGCGTACCGATTTTGTTCAACGGGGCTTCTCCCGTTATGGCCAGTACCGGGGCTTTGTCCATATATGCGTCTCCCAAACCGTTGATGAGATTCGCAAGGCCCGGCCCCATTTGTGCCAGGCATACGGCTACTTTTCCTGTAAGTTTAGCCTCCGCCGAAGCCATCATGGCAGCTGTCGACTCATGTTTGACGGAAATAAAAGCGATATCGTCTTGATGGGCCAGTGCGTCCAAGAGACCAAAAACAGCGTCCCCGACAACCCCATAAATCCTCGTAACGCCCCAAAGCCGAAGCTGCTCCAGCAAAGCCTCAGCGACTGTAACCGTTCGAGGCGGCGGATAAGGCGGCATAGTAACCCGATTCGGCATAATAAGCTCGGAGCTCCCAGAAAGAATGATTTGACGACTATTATTCGCTAAAAATGAAAAATAATGCCGTTTTGTTTGATATGCTACATAATTAAGCCCTGAGAGTTATGACGTCGGAAAAAAGAACAAGTACAAGAACAAGAATTGTCAAAATATACAATCCATCGTAAGATGACAAATATCGGAGGGAGAGAGGGAGGAGAAGATGCTGTATGGGAAATACGACAATCTATTTAACAAGGCATGGGCAAACGGAATGGAACGTTGAGAAAAAACTGCAGGGCCACAAGGATTCACCGCTGACGGAGCTGGGAATTATGCATGCGCAGTGGTTGGCGGCGTCACTCGGTCATATCGGTTTCGATGCGATTTACGCCAGCTCAAGCGGCAGAACCCTGAAGACTGCAGAAATTTTGCGAGGCGCCAGATCGATTGCTATTATCCCGGATGACGATCTGAGGGAAATCCATATGGGCAGCTGGGAAGGAGAGGTTAACGCCAACATTGAGGAAAGCTGTCCGGAGCAGTTTCATGATTTCTGGAATAACCCTCATCAATATAAACCTAGCAACGGCGGGGAATCGTTCCATGAATTACATAACCGGGTCATCCCTAAAATTCAACGGATCATAAAAGAAAATGAGGGTAAAACCATATTCATCGTAACCCATGCGGCAACATTAAAGCTTATTATGGCCTTTTTTAACAGACAACCTCTAGCTGATCTTTGGAATCCACCTATCGTTCATTCGACGGCGCTTTGCAAGGTGATCGTCGACGGAGAAAATCGGACTGTTGAACTATATGGCGATACCTCGCATTATAAGGGATTGTAATTGGTACGCAAGGCTAAAGCATGTCGTAAAAATGACAAGAAGAAAGTAGGGCGGCTAATGCCAAATACCGATTGGAACGACTTCATCAAAGACATCACTTGGTTTATCAAGCCTAACGATAAAGTTACGTTATCTGAAAGTTTATCCGGCTATACTGCCTTTAGCCTCTCAAAAACGTTTATCGACCGATATCCAGCTTTAAGCAAGCTGCTGCTGAAAGCGCGCGTTACGAATGTAACGGTAAATGATGATCACTATCAGCTTTTGGGATGGACGAATAAAAGAGGGAAATCGTTCGGCTGGTTGGCCAAGCCCCCTGCTTCAGAAATCAATAAGCCGCTTTGTAAAGATCATAGGCTGCTTTTAGAGTATTTTGGCGGTATAACGGAAAGATGGCATGAAAAAAACGGCAGCTGGCTCTTAAACTTAAATTCGGCGCTCACTAATGATGCTGCAGCAGAGGGCTTTCAAGGATTGGAAACCTATATTGACGATATTTGCAGCGATAATGATAGTAAATCGACTGTTAACCCAAGCGAGTATATTGCATTTGCTTTTGAAGCGAACGGAAATATGACGCTTTATCATAAAGATAATTCGTCTGTCATCATGATTGCTCCAGACCATTGCTTCGATTATCTTCATCCCTATGAAGGCTATCCGGAATATACGATTTATCGGATTGACGATTGCCCAGATTTTGTTGCATGGGTTGAGACGGTTGCGAAGCAGCAGTTGGAAAGAATGTCTGATTGATAAAAATGATCGAATGAATAATGTCAGGAGCGTTGAAGATGAAGCAATACCGCAGACCAAAGGTGAGAAATGAGTAGCGTTTACGCCATATCTAAAACACAGAATAAATCGTTTTAGTGAAATGGTAACTAAAAACCCCTTCGATGATTTTGTATGATTTAATTATTACGATCTTTATGTATCCAGTATACAATGGCTGCATGTATTAGAGACGTCTTTGAAAGGCAATGTTGTACGACTTAACCGTTCACATTATATTTTACGAGATGAAATACAGATGAATGAACAACTCGCGATACCGGACGGTTACCAGTTAATTCCCATTGATGCCCAGCTTTTCGTTAAGTATCGCGACACTATGGATAAGACATACGAAAATCTCTGGAACTCGGAGAACGAGTATCTTCAAAAAGCGTTTGGCTTCTGCGTGCAATCAAAAGGAGAGTTCGTCAGCGTTTGTAATACCTTTTTCATCGGAGGTGGCTTGATTGCACCTGATATCGTTACTTTGGAAAATCATCGTGGAATCGGTTTAGCGACAACGGTTTGCAAATCCTACATTCGGAAATGTATAGCATTAGGATTAACTCCATATTGGGATTGCGACGCCGGCAACGATGCATCGAATAAACTGGCTCAAAGACTAGGCTTCTCTAAGATAGGAACCGTACCGATCCTTTGGTGGCATGAAAATCAAGATGTCATAGTTAACTACCTTAAGAAAAATAATTATCCCGCAGATTATGAGCAAAATTAATCTTCCGTTAACTTGGTGCTTAGCGCCCATATTTGCTCAATATTATGGGGGGCGGCCGCAAAGCGGGGGTAATAACTTGAACCGAGTATGTTTTTCAATTGTGCAAAGCCTTTGTCATGTACTGCCGGCCGAATCATCTCTCGATGTTGGTTAAAAAGCTGACCGGTGACATCCTTATATTCATCCGAGGTGCAAATGTGAAAATAGTTGTCGGCCATACCCGCTGGCAAAGGATTCGTTATATTTTGCGCCCATGCAAGAACTCTCCAAAAGGGACTCATTTTGCGGATGGTCTCATTTGACAGCTTTACGCGGTTAATTTGCAGCGCATTAACTTTGATTCCGCGGCTTTTAAACGCTTCAGCAAGTTTGAAGGACAACATCAAAAGCCCCATTTTCGAATCGCCGTACATTTTATAAACGCTGTAAGGCCGCAATCCGCGGAATTCGCCGCGCAGGTTATCGTAGTCGATTTTCCTTTTCGGGTCGAAAAAATGTTTAATGTTCGTCGTACAAGCATGAAGAATTCTCGGGTCTTCCGATTTGGCGAGATGGTCGGCCAGTAAACGGCTCAACAAAAAAGGACCGAATGTATTCGTAGCAAAAGACAGCTCGATGTGATCAGCGCTAAGTTTATATTCTTTTTCGCCATGATTTAAGTAAGCCGCATTGTGTATCAAAATGTCCAAACGGGGGTATTTATTTGTAAATGACGAGCAAAATGCACGAATGGAATCGAAGGAAGAAACGTCAAGCTCCATCAGATCTACGTTACAATTTTTTGAGACATCCTGGATTTCCGTTTGCGCGGCTGTACTGATCAGCATATTGCGGCATGCCATGACCACATGGTACCCTTCAGAAGCAAACTTTAGCGCTGCCGCTTTTCCAATCCCCGAATTTGCTCCTGTGATGATCACGATTTTATCCATGAGAACGGGCTTTCTTGAGTTCATTATTACATTTCACCTTCCCATTTCCCAGCCTTGCGCATCTGCGCCGCCCCGATAATATCAATCGCCGTGCTGTTTAAAATTTGAATCGTTTTGCCCTCATCAAAATCGGCCGGCAGCAATCCGTTGGCCACCATTAAGGAAAGTCCTGTCTGGAAAATTTTCATTTTCAGCAAAATGGTCATAAGTTCCTCGTTCGTGAGGCCTTCAAGATGGGGGTCCTGCTTCATCAGCTCCACAAGATTGCCCATTTCATGTTCATGATCTTGGATGTGGTCGTTTTTCTTCATGACAAGGTCCCGGTATAATACGCTGTATTCTTTAGCGAATCGCAAACTGGCAACTCCGATATCATAAAACGGATTTCCCGTATTTTGCTCCATAAGCAACTGTTTGCTTACGTCGATGGTTTTGTTGACAACTTCCTGGATCAGTTCGTCGACCTCATTAAAATTCACATAAATCGGTGCGATGGAGCTCCCGAGCTTATCTGCGACTTTTCTGATCGTAATGCCGTTGATTCCTTCCGTTCTCGCGATTTCAAAAGCTGCATCGATGATTTGTTCCTTCGTAAACTTTGACTTGGGCGCCATATTGTTCTCCTTACCTTAATGTATTACGTTCGATACATATCATTTGATCTATAACAATGATTTTACATCATAATTTCCAATATGCAACAAAAAATTATCGATGTTTCGGTATCGGAAGCTGTTGACTGCAGAAAACTGGCATAGCTTTCGTATTGTCATATATGGTACATTGTGGATATAAAAACGTGCATCCGGTAAAAGCAAGACTCGTAAGTGACTATGTTTGAATAGAGGTAAGGGATTTGTTCCCTTGCCTTTTTATTTTCTAATGTGGTAACCGGAGCGAGCAATAAGCCTTCTAAAATAAACAGCTGTTTCACGATGTAAAAGGGCAAATAAAAAAATAATCGCAAAGGTAAGGGCAGTTCGCAAAAGTAAAATATTGAAAGGAGCTATGCTATGTCATCGAAAAATGAGGCTTTTTCCAATGCTGTGAGTCAATATTTAGCCTATACGAAAATGCCGTGGGGAAAGCTGTTTTATTTGACGGCGTGGAATCAAATCGACAGTCACTTGGAATCGTTCGAAAACAGCATTTTGGACATTGGCTGCGGATTTGGCATTACAAGTCTGGAATATTCCAGAAGAGGATGTCAAGTAACGGGAATAGATCCTACTCCGGAAATGCTTCGGATAGCACATGAGGATGCCGAGCGGGAAGGTTTGACGACAACTTTCATAAATGCCGATTTTCAGTCCGCGAGCCGATTGGCGGATCGTTATGATACGATCTATTGCCATAACATTCTTGAATATGTCGAGGATCCAAGAGGCTTTATTAAGCGTATAGGCGATAAACAGAGTAAACATGGCATGTTATCGCTCATTGCGCACAATCCGGCGGCTAAAATATTGAAGAAAGCGATCGTTAACAAAGACCCGGAAGATGCTTTGGCAAGCATCGGCAATACCCGTGAGTACAGCAGCATCATTCAAACGGACCTTACGGTTTATTCCATAGAGGAAATTAAGAAATGGCTTCATGAATGCGGGTATGAGGTGCAAAATACGTATGGAATTCATAATGTTTACGGTTACATAACCGACAATGAAATCAAGCAGGATGAGGCTTGGAACGATAAAATCGTCAAACTGGAAATGGAGCTAGGCAAATTACAGCCTTTTAAAGATATAGCGCTGTTTACTCATTATATTGCGACTAAGAGAAGGTAGGAATATTTGGAATAATTTAGTGTGCTCCCTATACAAGAGAACATATGTTTGGTATAATTTACATAGAGCTCCAACCTAGACATAAGAATAACGCCAATTTTCGAACATGGTACACATACATGAAACGATCGGTCTGAAAATGGCTCATTATCTGCTAATCGATTGAGGAGGCTCGATATGGACTACCAACGAGTGAAGTGTATTGAGAATGTGCAAATTCCAGTCAGGAGTTTAGAGGATTCCATTCAATGGTATGAAGAAAATCTCGGCTTTAAATTAAAAGGCAGAGGAAACAGCAGGCTTGCGTTTCTGCAGTTGAATGAGAACGATCATATCAATTTGTGGCAAACGGATGATGAAACGACAATAAATTTTACTAAAGACGGAGAACAAATGCCTGCTTTCGTCATGGTATCCGAAAACATAGAATTGTTGCACGAGGATTTGAAGGGTAGCAACATTGACATCGTTAGCTATAGTGATGAAGGTTTTGCGAAAATAGTAAAGTTCTTCGATCCTAACGGCAATGTTCTTCTCGTGCTCGAATACAAATGATCGTTTATATACGACCTCGGAGGAACTCGTTCCCTGCGGCTCCCGTATCTTTTATTGTAGAGGCTTGATTTGGGCGTAAATCAATTCGTGTAAGCTCCATAGCGAAATAAGTAATCCGTCAGATTTTCTGATTCTGCGGCATCAACATGATATAGATTGCGGAAAGGAGAGATTCAAGCTGACCACGAAGCCGGATCGATCGGAGCCCTTGGGGCTTTGCGACGAGAGTGACGAAAGGCTCGCACAACTTGCGCGCGATGGGGATCGGATTGCTTTCGACGAGCTGGTCGTTCGGCACAGAATGAAAGCATTTACATGGGCGAGCAAAATTACGCGAAATCATCATCTGACCGAGGATATCGTTCAGGATGCATTGGTGCGAGCTTTTCTTCATCTCGGATCGCTTAGCGATGCGGCAAGGTTTCTGCCTTGGCTGAGAAAGATCGTGACGAACCAGGCGTTAATGCGCATGAGACGCGGCGGTCCTTATAAGCGCGAGCTGCCGATATCCGGTTATTCCTTGCCATCGTTGCACCGTCGGGACGTAGACTTACAAGACATGGACGCCATTTTGCACTATTTATCGGATCGTCTAAGCTCTGCCGGCGGTAGTGATGCGGGAACCGATCCGCAGCAAAACTTGGAGAAACGGGAATTTATCGATATGGTACGCGGTTTGCTGCCTTGCTTAACGGAACGCGAGCGACGCGTATTCGAAGCGCACTTTTTTGACGAGTGCTCCCCCCAAGAAATTGCTCAACTGTTCGGCTTGACAACCGGCAACGTGTATAAGCTTATCTCCCGATCGCGCCATAAAATGATGCAGGAGCGCATGGCTGCGACAATCCGCGATTATATCATGCGGCGGAAGGAAGAGAAGATGACGATGAGAAAAATCTTGGACAAAAAGGTTATGCTTGAGCCTTACCAAACCTCGGTGCTGAAGTTCAACAACCGTCTCCATCATGCGCTTATGCTGGACAATCCGGAAATTTCGTTAACAAGTATTGCAGGCAATGCGAATGTTTAAGTTTGTGATTCGCCATGCCCGGGGCGGTGAGCCGACATTTAACTTAAGAGCCGAGAAGTCCCCGACCTCTAAACAACCATACTCACGTAGTGAACGTGTTGGAGGGGGGATGAATCGGTGCATTTCGTTTTGTTGTTTGATAGGAGAAAGGGGAACGTGCATTCCCCTTATTATAGTATAATCTGCTTATGGGGGTGCGTGTATAAATAAGGCTTATCGGTTCCGTATCTATCCTACATCTGAACATGAGTCGATGATTCGTCAAACATTTGGCTGTCTCCGGTTTCTCTACAATCAGATACTGGCGGAATGTAAGAACAAGTCCAAATACGATCATGCGTATGCCGAACGACCGAATCGGCAAACATACCGGACACCGGCAACGTTCAAGACGGATTTTGACTGGCTTCGCGAAGTAGAACCGCAAATCCAGGGAAAGAGAGGAGAGCAACGTGATCCGATGTGTCAAAACGGCGTTTCAAGCTTCAAAAGCCGATCTGGATCGGCTGTTTGCATGCAACCGGATTTCGGCGGAAATTTGGAACCAGTGTCTGATCGTCTCCAAAAACTATACGCTGCAGCACAAAAGGAAATGGATCGGAAAGACTGAGCTTCAAGCGGCATTGAAGCATCATTTCCCGTTGCACTCCCAGTCCGTACAGGCGGTTTGCCACAAATATCTGTTTGCCAGAGACAGCGCCAAACAAGCGAGAAGCCAAGGGTTGAATCCCAAATACCCTTACAAAAACAAGAAGTACTTCAACACCAAATGGGTAGACCAATCGTTCAAAATTAAGGGTAATGCGATAACCTTGAGTCTAGGGGTCCAGAACGGCAAGCGGCAGCAGCCGATTACGATCCTTGTTCCCCGCATACCGGATGCCGCGATCAAAGAAATTGAACTGGTATTTGACCGAAAACTGATGGTGTCCATGAGTTATGACGACGGGAAAGCGGCTGCGGTTAACGAGGGCCGCGAAGTTGCAGGTGTGGATCTGGGCGAAATCCATTCCATCGCGGCCACGACGACCGCAAACCAGTCGATTGTGATTACGGGAAGGAAAGCAAGAAGCATCCACCGGCTCCGGAACAAGAAGCTAGCCGAGCTTCAGAAGCTTATGAGCAAATGCAAGAAGGGCAGTCGGCAATGGAAAAAGTACAAGAAGGCGAAAATATACGTACTCGGCAAAAGCGAGCGTCAATTGCAGGATGTGATCCACAAAACGACAAAGCAATTCGTGCAGTGGTGCGTGGAAAGCGATGTCAAAGAAGTGGTGATCGGCGAAGTGGAGGGCGTGCAGCGCCATACGAAAAAGAAGAAGCGAAAGATCGTGAGTCAAAAACTGTCCAATTGGAGTTTTGGAAAAATCCGGAAGCAGCTGGCCTATAAGCTTGAAAAACACGGAACAAGCATCAAAGCGATCGACGAGAGCTATACAAGTCAACAATGTCCTTGTTGCGGCAGAATGAAGAAGTCTTCTGCAAGAATCTACAATTGTTCCTGTGGTTATTGCGAACATCGGGATGTACACGGGAGCAAAGGAATCTTGTCCAAATATCTACACGCAGAAATCCGGTATTTGGGCGAAACGCAAACGATCAAGTATCTACGTATCGCGTAGTCGAGCGAGAAGTAGTAGAAGGTGAGTACCCACCCACTAGCAAAAGTGTTGCTTACGGAACCATGCCGTTAGATCTCCGCGTAAAGCGAAAGCAAGTAGCCAACCTATTTGCTTGTAGAGTATAACAGTAGGGATGGTAAGAAACCCCTACTTCTAAGCGAAGCGTAAGTAGGGGAGGTTCATCGGTTATGCGAACGGATTACAAGCTTATGATGCGTGGATCGACGTTCTTAAACGAAGAGCGGCGGATCCGCTGGGGCAAGCTAATTCCATAACGGTTATTAGTTAGGCTCGTGAGCAAGCGGCCTGCTTTTTGCGGGAAATCGCTTGCTGGAGCAGGTACCTGAGGCAAGGAATTCCCGATCATTACAGATCCGCAAAGAGCTTATGATATGAAGTTTAAACTTCATATCGAGAGGATCGAGATAACATGCGCTTGGCTGTTCTATCGGATACGCATAGTAATGCAGTCGCTTTTGAAGCGGTGATTCAGGATATTAAGGAGCAAAGCCCCGACGCGATCGTTTTTCTGGGCGATGTGACGATGCGGGGGCCACAGCCTTCGGAATGCGTTGAGCTGTTACAATCTCTTGAAGCATTGGCTTTGGTCAGAGGGAATTACGATCATATGTTCACCCGATTTCCGGAAAGTAAGGATTGGAGGCCGGCAACTTTTAAAGAGGAGCTGAAAATGCGGGCATTCGAATACCATATTTCACGTCTTTCCGCGGCTGAACAATCATGGATAGGAAATTTTCCTATGCAAGAGCGCTTAAAGATAGAGGGTGTGAATCTTGAACTGTATCATGCTTCTCCTGATTCTATGATAACCGTTACATACCCTTGGGCTCCAATTGAAGATCTCGAAAAGCTTCATCGGAATGATAACACCCAAATCGTGCTATTCGGTCATATTCATCATTCGTTCGTGCGTCAGGCAAGAGGCAGGATGGTTGTGAACTGCGGCAGTGTCGGTATTCCTTTTGACGGAGATAACAGGGCAAGCTATGCAATCCTGGATTTGAACGATAAAAATGTGAGCGTACAGCTGCGAAGAGTAAGTTACGATTTCGATAAAGTCATTCGAATTGCAAGACAGAACGCGATGCCGGATTTGGAACTGTTTGAATACGGAATTCGATACGCAAAATATCCTTATTATCAAGAGCTCTGGCAGCAGCTTGTTAACTGAATGGCGAAGAAGTGCGTGTATCGTAAGATAGTCGGCGTGGAGTGTCTTAATCGCTGAATTGTTATCAATAACTCAAGCCAATAAGCATTCCAGTTCATTTCCAGCTCATTTTCCAGGTGGACCCATAGACGTATAAATAGTGTATAATGTTGTAAAAAACCTAAGGTAGGGATTTTATCCAATGAGCGCAAAACGTACATCGCAAGTGCTGCTGGAACGATTGATCGATACAAACGGTTTTGCCGTCCGTAAAAGCAGGAACGACGGAGCATTTTGGTATACGTCTGGAAAACCCGGCCCGTTTTATATCAACACCCAGAACATTGCCGGAGAGCACGGAGCGGAAGCGGCTTTAGAGAAAATTAACCATATTTTGAAGGCTGATCATCCAAAGGAAGCTCAAGCGAAAGCGATATTTGAAGTAATCCAGCACACTATAGCTAATGATGAATCGTACGACAATTCAATAAACGCATTAGTGGATTATTACACATCGCACAGCTCCCACAAACCTATCGTAATATCAGGCGGAGAAAGAAGAGATTGGTTCTTTTCCATTCCCTTTGCAAAGAAACTCAATTTGCCTCACATCTGCTTGTTTAAATCCGGGGAATATTTGGTCACGGATCATGAAGGGAATTCAATCGAGCTTGATGTACGGGGCAGTAAAGTTTTACATGTGGCAGATATTATCAATTTAGCCAGCAGCTATACGAATAGATGGATCCCTATGCTGAAGCATGCAGGCACAGCGTTTACGGAGACGCTTTCCGTCGCTGTTCGCAGTCAAGAGGGAGTACTGAACCTGCAAGCCAATCATGTTTCTGTCGTATCGCCGCTGATTGTCGAGAAGCCGTTATTCAAAGAAGCCTTTACTCTCGGACTCATCAATGAATTTGCATATAACGAAATTATTAGTTTCTACGATTCGCCTGAAGATTGGACAAGAAGATTTATTATCGAGTCCGACCTGGATAACTCTAATATGAACAGTCGAGAAATGGAGCGGTTGGAGGTATTTAAGAAAACCGACCCCTATCAATTAAAGAGTGAACTTCCTGCATTTTTTACATAATCCTATTTCGTGTAAACGGCTGCCGCATTCTGATTGGCAGCCTTTTTAAAATCGGAACGGGTATTTGGTTTTTCTTATACACGAACGAGAACGAATGTTCTATAACAAAAAGTTTTATGCCCGTTTGTAATGAAGAGGTGAAAGCTAACATGTCAAAAGCAGAAATTGTGTTGGTCGTAAGCGTTTCTATAATTCGAGACGGCAAGCTTCTGATGGTGAAAGAAAACAAGCCTGCGGTCAGGAATAAATGGAATTTTCCAGGCGGCAGGATCGAGCAAGGGGAGCATATTTTCGAAGCCGCACGAAGGGAAGCCAAAGAAGAAACAGGCTATGATATTGAACTTACCGGAACAACGGGTATTTACAATTTTATTAGTGACACGAATAATCAGGTTATTATGTTTCATTTTATTGGAGAAATCGTTGGCGGTATCCTTCAAATCGACGGTAGTGAAATCATGGATTGCAAATGGATAACCGCCTCGGAACTATTGATTCCCGGTCTTATTGAATTACGTGACGCGGGTGTGATTAAACAAATAACGAATAACCTCCTAAATGGAAAGCAATATTCATTATCGCTTTTTCATCCTCAAATGAACGAAGACAATGGGAAGGTAATGGGGGAGTAATTGAATAGTAAACGAAACAGACTGCCGGGAGTGCCGGCAGCCTGAAGGTTGCGTTAAACCGATTATGGGAATCGCTTTTACTTTTTCTCCGCGGTGGAGAAGGCGATCGCGGTGTTGCCTATTCTTTGCTTCAATACGTCACGGAAGACGAATGCCGCCACATCGTTTATGTTGCGGAAAAGATCCGCCAAATTATCGGCAAAAAATTGGACGACCTTCGCTTTAAAAACTGGGAACACGGCAATGAAAGGAAGTCTGCGAGAGACGGCAAATTTAAACAGCCGGTTGGATTTGAAGGCGAGGTTGTAAAGTTTTGCGACTTCACAAGGAGTAAGAGTACGCTGAATAGGTTCGATTAACTTGCCTTGGGCGTTCCTCACCTTTACTAGAATACGGATTGAACCGATCTGTCTGCTAAGTACAAGTAAAGTTGCTAGAGCTCGGGCTTTCTGATCTCCGTTCACTCGTATCGTAATGATGAAATCGTTTGATATTTGAATTAGAGGATCAACGCGAACAAGCGGATCATTACCGACTGAGAACAGAATCTTGCTGAAATAGATGTTTTGCGGCGGCGAAAGCTGTACACGCGCTTTTTGGCTTGCAGCTGCCATCATGTGACCTCCTTATAGATTACCCTGCACTATTCTATTAACGGAAAGGTATATTACGGAACAGCCAGTACCTAAAGGTAAAGCCCGTTTCATAGACTTCACGGTTCTTTAAATGAAGAGGAGGCCTCGTCATGCTGGTACAAGATCACAGGAAGCTTCTGAGACAATATTATGAAATGAAATCGGATTCCATTGAAGTCTTGGAAATTCCCGCATTACAATTCATAACAATGGAAGGGAAATCCGGCTTGAATTGGATGGGACTGCCGGAAGAGGATGGATGGCCGATTCCTAAGATCGTAAATCAACTGAAACGAATGACAAAAGAGAATTTAGGATATCCGTTTAGGCTGATGCCGCCCGAGTATATATGGCATGAGAAGCTTGATGAACGGCAATGGTCGTTTACCCGAGTTATGCAAATACCCGAAATCGTAACTTTCGACATGTATGAACAAGCTAGAGCGTATGTGTGTAAAAAATATAAAAATATTCAGGCGGTACCTGAAACGAAACTGGTTCAAATGGAACAAGGCATATGCGTACAAAAGCTTCACCATGGATATCATAAAGATTCTTACAAGACATTTGATGAAATCAAAGAATATGTACACAATAACGGGTTCAAAATTAGAGGCGATCGTCGAGAAATATTAGTAAACTGGTGCAGTCCGAATCCCGATAGATGGACTACGATAGTCCGAGTGCCGATTGAGAGGGAATAACCGGATAAGTTTGGAAAGCATAAAGCCTGGTAAATGATATGTTTATGAGAACAAACAAGCTGAAAGGAGAAGTACAAATGGCAACTATAAGTAATATCCCTGTCGTCAGGGCGGAAATGTTAATTCGCAAACCGGCTGAAGAAGTGTTCGAGGCTTTTGTCGACCCGGCAATCACGACGAAATTTTGGTTTACCAAAAGCAGCGGCAGATTGGAAACGGGCAAGCTCGTCCGGTGGGATTGGGAGATGTACGGTGTACATGACGAGGTTCGCGTGAAAGAAATTGAGCCAAACAAACGCATTTTGATCGAATCGTCGGATGGCACCCAAGTTGAGTGGATATTAACACGCCGAGCAGATGACGAAACCTTTGTCACGATTATAAACTCGGGTTTTACAGGGAGCGGAGATGAGGTCGTCAATCAAGCGATTGATTCGACAGGTGGATACACCATGGTGCTCTGCGGCCTAAAAGCGCTTCTCGAGCACGGTATTTCCTTGAATCTTGTCGGGGACAAGGCTCCCGACGCCCACGTTAATCGTCAGTAGATGCCTGTGTATTACTGGTTGTAACATACACAAATTCAAGGAGTGTTGGCGACTATGGACAAACCATTTTTAGTAACACGGGCAGGGTATACTTATATCCCTACTACGAAGATCGACGAGTCCATTGAATGGTATCGGCATCATTTAGGGCTTCGTTTGATCAATAAGTTTAATGACCGCGGCTCTCAAATTGCCGTTCTGCATTACCCCCATAAGCATGCCATTGCCTTGCTGCTCATCGAAACATCGGACAATAAGCCGCTGGAGATTACAAGAAACGGAGCTGCTTTTCCCATACTCGCCTTAAACTGTCCGGATATTGAACATACCTATAACTTCCTTAAGAATAATGGGGTTCAAGTTGGCGACTTATCGCCGCTCGGTCAGGGAGAAGCGAGATACTTTTATTTTAGAGACAATGAGGGGAATCTGCTTGAGGGAGCCTGGTCGATTTGGGATCCGCAAGATGAGATCAAGGAAACGTTCCTATAAATGCTCATATACCGTTATGTTTTTTAACTTCGGATTTATAACGTGGCAAAGGTAATGAGTAGGGAGTCTGGCGAGAACGTACATTTTACCCGGAGAATAGCGAGCCTAACCTCATAAGAAGTGAAATTTTCTGCACTAGTAAGAGTCTGCTTCGAGCGGGCTCTTTTTTTATTTTGTAAAATAATGTTTTTATTAAAGCCTCGTAAAGACGGTCAAATAAAAACAAGTTTTCGCAAGAAAAAACATGTAAGCGTGTTCAAGTTTCCGGTAGAGTGGAAGACAAGCAAAGAAGGAAGAGAGGATGGAAACATGACAACGACAGCCTTAACGGATAAGCAGCAGCCGCTGCCCTCCTCGTCATTAAAAAAGAAGTCGTATTTCGCGAGGCACTGGCCGATTTATTCCATGATCGTTCCCGGCCTGCTGTTCTTCGTCGTGTTCAAGTACATTCCGCTGGCGGGCAGCATCATCGCCTTTCAGGATTACAACGTGTTCGACGGAGTATTCGGAAGCAAATTCGTAGGGATGAAGCATTTTGACAATTTGTTCGCCTATCCCGAGTTTTACCGCGTGTTCAAAAATACGCTGCTGATCAGCTTTTACCAGCTGTTGTTCGGATTCCCGGCGCCGATTGCGCTGGCGCTCCTGTTAAACGAAGTTCGCAAAATGATGTTTAAACGGACGCTGCAAACGGTTCTTTATTTGCCGCATTTCATATCCTGGGTAATCGTGGGCGGACTCGTCATCAACTTTTTGTCTCCAAGCACCGGATTGCTGAACGATGTGATCAAGTGGTTTGGCGGAGAGCCTGTTTTCTTCATGCAGGAGCCCGACTACTTCCGCAGTATCATCGTCATTTCGAGTATTTGGAAGGAAGTGGGCTGGGGCACAATCATATATTTGGCTGCCATTGCCGGCATTAATCCCGACCTGTATGAAGCCGCCGAAGTTGATGGAGCGGGCAAATGGCGTCAAACAATCAGCATCACGATTCCGAGCATATTGCCGACGATCATGGTTATGCTGCTGCTGCGTATCGGAAATATTCTCGATCTCGGCTTCGAGCAAATCTATACGCTGCTGAATCCGCTCGTCACGGAAACAGGCGAGGTGTTCGATACGTATATTTACCGGGTCGGCTTGCTGGGCGCCCAATACAGCTATACGACGGCAATCGGATTATTTAAATCCGTGATCGGTTTCGTTCTTTTGATCGGAGCGAATTTCATCAGCCGGCGGACGACCGGCAATTCCATTTATTAAAGGGGGTGTAAAGAGATGAATAAACTGACTCCGCCTCAGCGAATATTTTCCGCTTTTAACTACGCTTTCTTGACGATATTCGGCATCACGATGCTGATTCCGTTCGTGCATATTATCGCTGGTTCGTTCAGCAGCTCGCTCGCGATTAAGCAGGGACTCGTCAGCATACTGCCGGTCGATTTTACGTTCGACAATTACAAGGCGGTCATGGCGGATCCGACGATATGGCAATCGTTTAGCGTAACGGTCCTTATAACGGTAGTCGGGACCTTTCTCAATTTGCTGCTGACATGCCTGATGGCATACGCTTTATCCAAGCATGATTTGAAGGGCCGCTCGCTGATCATGCTGCTCGTGCTGTTCACGATGATTTTTCAAGCTCCGATGATCCCTTCATACCTGCTGGTCAAATCGCTTGGCATGCTGAATACGATTTGGTCGGTTATCGTACCGGGACTCATCAGTGCATTTAATATGGTTATTATGATCTCTTTCTTCCGCAACATTCCTGACGGCCTGCTGGATTCGGCCAAAATCGACGGCTGCGGCGAGTACCGCACGTTATTTCAAATCGTTTTGCCTCTATCGCTGCCTTCGCTTATGACAATCGGGTTGTTTTATGCGGTAGGCCACTGGAACAGCTATTTCAATGCGATGATGTACATCCGTGATCCGAACCTGCATCCGCTGCAGCTTAAGCTGCGCAGGCTGATCGTAGAAAGCGATGTCGATTCGATGATGTCAAGCGCGATAGCGACCATGCAATCCGCGGAAGGCATCAAAATGGCGTCGATCCTGTTCGCGACGCTGCCGATTCTGATTGTTTATCCATTGATTCAAAAGCATTTCATGAAAGGCTCGATGCTTGGGTCAGTCAAAGGGTAATCATATAAACAACTCTAACAACAAGAGCTAAGGAGAGGGTCAAGTCATGAAAATGAAAAAAGCATTGTCACTGATCGTCGGCACGACACTGGTAACGACGGCGCTCGCAGGCTGCGGCGCTTCCAAGGATGACGGCAAAACGTCAGGAAGCGGCGGCGAAACGCCGGCCGTTTCCAAAATCTCGGTTGCGCTCGGAACGGGGAATCTTCCGTACGTCACTGGGTCGAGGGATATCAATAACGATAAGTATGTGAAGAAGCTCGAGGAGCTATCCGGCACCGATCTCAATCTGCAGCTCATCCCGCACGAAAACTATTCGCAAAACATTACGCTTATGTTCGCAAGCGGCGAATTACCGGAGCTTCTGCAAACGAAAGGCATCAATACGCAGGAGGTAGCGCCTGCAATCGATGCCGGCAATCTTCAGCCGCTTGACGAGCTGATCGACAAATATGGGCCGAACCTCAAAAAATATATCCCGAAGGAATCTTGGGATTCGGCGAGAGTAAGCAAGGACGGCAAAATATACGGTATCCCGCAGGAAAATCCGATCCTGAATACTACGGTTACGTATATCCGACAGGACTGGCTGGACAAGCTCGGTTTGAAGGCGCCGAAAACGGTTGAAGAGTACATCGAGGTACTTCGCGCATTCCGCGACAATGACCCTAACGGCAACGGCAAGAAAGACGAAATTCCGTTCTCCGCGCGATCGAAGTTTTCGTTCGGAACGGCATTTTTCGGCGCCTATGATGTGCATCCGAAGCTGTGGAAGCTTGTCGATGGACAGCTGACGCCAAACTTCATCCGTCCGGAAATGAAAGATGCGCTCAAGCTGCACCGCCAGCTGTACGAAGAGAAGCTGCTTGACAACGAATTCCTCGTCATGACGGGTAAAGACTGGGACAACAAAATTAAAGGAACCGGCGTAGTAGGCATGTGGGCGCATGACGCATCCTATCCGGACAAATGGGAAAACGACGTCAAAGCGAGTGTGCCATCGGCGAAAGTATCCGTCATCAATTCTCCTGTAGGACCGAGCGGCAAGCCGGGTGGCGTAGACAACATCAACTCGACGGTATCCGATTATGTATGGGTCATCCCGAAATCGGCCAAAAACGCCGAACAAATCATCAAGTTCTTGGACTGGTTCTATGATCCGGCGAATAAGGCGAAAGACGACTTTCTGGAATTCGGGCTCGAAGGCGATAACTTTACGATGGATAACGGAGCTGTCAAATACAACTATCCGAAAACGGCGGAGGAAACGTCCGCGGAGTTCATGCATCAGAGCTGGCTGGCGTTCACTGGGCCGAAAAAGCATCTGACCGACGAATCGTTTATCAAAAACCGTCCGGGCGGCGACAAAATTCTCGCATCGCTGGCGATCGCCAAAACGGAAGGCATCAAGGACGACGGACTGGGCATGCCGGTAATGCCTACCTTGCAATCACGCCCCGAGCTGAATTATGACGGCCTATGGCTGGAATTTGCCTCGAAGGTCATTACAGGCAAAGAATCGGTCGACAAATTCGACGATTTCGTCAACGACTGGAAAAAACGCGGCGGCGATCAACTGATCAAAGAAGCGACGGAATGGTATAACAAAACGCAAAAATAGTCCTGATCCTGAAGCGGACAGGAACGGATAAACGAGAATAGGTTGAATCTTCGTATCCGTGCAATGCTTGGCCGCAAACATATGCGGGAAAGGAGCCCCCGATGTCCCGATAAGGAAGCATCGGGGGTACCTTTTTCATGGACAATATTTCATGACGGTGACGCTCGACACAATCAAACGCCTTGAGACTAATACATCCATAGATATTTTCGGGTATACAAAGCAAGCAGGCGTACAACTTAGAGGTCTTTCGGGAGGAGAGTAAAAATGAATACACTTGCGATTAACGGCGGGACGCCGGTGAGAACGAATCCGTTCCCCAAATGGCCGATATTCGGCAAAGAGGAAGAAGAGCTTATCCTAGAGGTAGTCCGGTCGGGTAAATGGGGCGGATCGACACGCAACATGCTTCCGGTCATGGAGGAAAAGTTTGCCGCCATGCATGATGCGAAGTATGCCGTGTCCGTAGTTAACGGAACGATCGGCTTGACGGTGGCGCTGCAGGCGCTGGGCGTACAGCCAGGAGACGAAGTGATCATGCCTCCGTACACATTCATCGCAACGGCGTCGTGCGCGCTGCTGTTCGGCGCTATCCCGGTGTTCGTCGACGTCGAGCCGGACACGCTGCTTCTCGATCCGGAGAAGGTGGAGGCCGCAATCACGCCTAGGACAAAAGCGATTATCGCGGTGCACATAGCAGGCGCTTCGGCGAATATGACCCGGCTGGGCGAGATCGCCCGCAAGCACGGCCTTGGTCTGCTGGAGGATGCGGCGCAAGGTGTAGGCGCAAGCTGGGACGGAAAGCCCGTCGGCGCGCTTGGCGATTTCGGCTCGTTCAGCTTTCAATCCGGTAAAAACGTGACCGCGGGCGAGGGAGGCATACTGCTGACGAATGACGAGAAGCTTGCGGATACCGCATGGTCGATCGCCAATGTTGGGCGTGTCCGCAACGGTGCGTGGTATCAGCATGAGCGGGTAGGCTGGAACCTCAGGATGACGGAGTTTCAAGCCGCGATCGTACTGGCGCAGCTGACGCGTTACGACGAACAGCTGCTGCACCGCGACCGCAATGCGAAGCTGCTTGACGAGCTTCTGGCGGACATGCCGGGCTTGCGTACGCTCAGGCACGATCCGCGAATGACGCAGCATGCGCATCACATGTACATGTTCGCAATGACGCCGGACGCCGCCGAGCTAGCGGACAAGGAAGCGTTCATCCGGCATGTCAATGCGGAAGGCGTGCCGCTTCATCCCGGCTACGTAACGCTGAACAAGAACGGGGCGATCATAAGCGACATCGAGAAATGGACCGGCGAACGCCGCGAGCAGTTTTGTCCGGTAAGCGAGCGGTTTGCCGAGCGTGAGGGATTATGGCTGCATCAGAATGTGCTGCTCGGCTCGGAAGCCGATATGTATGATGTGGCGGCAGCTCTGCGAAAAGTTCTGAAAGCAAGCGGGTTATAGAGGAAGGAATTGGTACGGGAATCACGTATATGTTATTAAACGTAAAACGGATACGGGAGTGAGAGAAACGATGAGGATGGCGAGAGTCGGCGTTTTGCTTGATCGCCGGACGTTGGAGCGGAAATGGAATTTGCGGTTGAATGCTTGGGAATGTTACGTAACCGAATTGCTTGATAAGCGGCGTATTCCGTATGAACGGATCGAATCGTTGGAGGAGTTAGAGGCAATGCACATGCGCCCCGATCTGCTTATCGCCGCTGCGGTTCCCGAGACGGGGGATACATCAAACCGGTTATGGCGTTACGCCGAAGCGGGCGGCACGATAGTTGCATACGGAACGGTGGACTCCATGTCCGATAAGCTTTGGCATCGGCGAGGCGAACCGTTTGGCGCATCGTACGTCCGACTGCCGGAGCATTTCGGCGCGGACCGTCCTCTCAGGGCGCTCCACGTATCGCCGTGGCGCACGGACGACGGCGTAGCGACAGTATGCGAAAATACGGGAGAGGTGACGCCCGGAAGGCCGGACGCAGCGTCTTCGGCGCCTGCTCTGCAGTCGTTCCCGATCGGCGCCGGCCGGCTCGACCGGTGGACAGTCGATATCCCGGCGACGATCGTCGGTCTGCAGCAGGGGCAACAGCCGGTTCTGGCGGATGGCGTTCCTGCGCCAGACGGTACGGCTCCGGTAAACGACGGAGTGCTTAAGGCGGATGATCGAAGCGAGATGGATTGGCAATGGGATCGTCGTATGACGGAAACCGGCTCTCCGTATTTCGCACATCCATATGCCGATTTATGGCGGGAGGTTTTGATCGGGCATCTGGTTCGACTGTGTGCCGAACGCGGGTTGTCGCTGCCGTTCGTCGGTTATTGGCCGGAAGGCGTCGATCAGGTGGCGCTGCTTTCGCATGACAGTGACGGAAATATCGACGAACATGCGGCATCGACGCTACGGCTTCTTGAGGAGTGCGGCATTTCTTCGAGCTGGTGCATGCTCGAGCCGGGCTACTCGCGGGAAATGCATGAACGTATTGCTGACGCCGGTCATGAGCTTGCTTTTCATTATAATGCGGTGGAAGCGGACGACGGCTCCTGGGACGGCGCCGAATTTGCCCGCCAGCTTAACGTGCTGCAGAAGGACGGGGGCATCGGCAGGATGGTATCGAATAAAAACCATCTGACCCGCTTCGAAGCATACGGCGAATTGTTCCGCTGGTGCGAGCAGAATGGAATCGAAGCCGACCAGACGCGTGGTCCGAGCAAGAAAGGAAATGTCGGTTTTTTATTCGGAACCTGTCACCCCTATATTCCTGTCGCGTGGAGCGACGAGTGCAACCGGCTGTACGACGTGCTCGAAATCGGCTTTCTCACCCAGGATCTCGATATCGGCAAATGGGCCGATTCAAGCGTGATCGTACCGTTTCTGGATGAAGTGAAACAAGTGGAGGGCGTAGCGCACTTTTTAGCTCACCAGGTTCATATTCATAATCGGGAAGAGGTGCGGGAGTCGATCCGCAAGCTCGTTCGGGAAGCGCGGACGCGCGGATTCGCGTTCTGGACTTCCGCCGAGATTAACGAGTGGGAACGAGGGCGGAGGACGCTCCGCATAACGGGAATCGAGCCGGACGGCACTTGCCGGGTTTCCGGCACGAGCAAACGCGACGCCGTCATTCTGGTGCCGCTCCCGCCTGGAAGCGCGGCGCAAGCCGATGAAGTCCGTTACAGCGTTCCGTGCCGCCGGTCAGTCGCTGCCGGAAGTTCGTCGCCGTCAGGAGGAATGTCGAATGCGGATCGCTAAAGTCGGCGTATTGTTCGATAAGCGTGACGCCGAACGGAGATGGCGCTTAGACTTGAACGTATTCGGCAATTATGTTTGCGAGGTGCTGCAGCATGCCGGTATTCCTTTCGACCATTACGACAACGCGGACCTTGCAGCAAGCGAAGCCCCGGATCTGCTTCTTGTTGCGCATTGCGGCGAGGATCGGAGCACGGCCGACAAGCTATGGGCTTATGCGGAACGAGGTGGCACGCTGATTGTTTATGGCACGCTGGATGTACTTGCGGCACGCGTTGGTTATGAGCCGGCCGGAGAAATCGGAGCGGGATATGCCGACATCGGCCGAACAACAGCCGGGTCTGAAAGTCCTCTTCGTTTTCTTGCGGCGAAGCCTTGGCGTCTTCCTGCAGGCCAACAGCAGCTGTGCGAATCGGAGGCTGCCGGCGTATTGCGCGATGGCAGCCCTGACGGGAAAGAAGCCGGCCCCGCGTTTATACGGTTCGCGGTCGGCCGGGGCTCGATCGAACGCTGGTCGGTGGCCGTAATGGATACGATCGTTTTGCTTCAGCAAGGCAAGCAGCCTGTAATTCGCGACGGCGTTCCGGCGTTTGACGGAACGGCTTCAATCGACGACGGGAATCTGAAAGCGGACGACGAATATGCGGTCGATTGGGTTTACGACCGGGAACGTTCGGCGGCAGGCGAGCCGTTTTTTGCGCATCCGTATGCGGATTTGTGGCGCGAAGCGCTTGTATCGCATCTGCTCCGGGCCGCCCTTGCAAAAGGGCTGCCGCTGCCGTTTATCGACCGGTGGCCCGAGGGCGTGGAACATGTGGCGCTTCTATCGCTGGACAGCGATCATACGGGCGACAAGGAAGCGGTGACGACGCTTGAACTGCTTGATTCATGCGGCGTCCCTGCGACCTGGTGTATGATGGCGCCCTGGTACAGCCGCGGCATGTATGAGCGGGTGCGCTTGGAAGGGCATGAAATCGCCTTTCACTATAATGCGGTAGCGGCGGATGAAGGCGAATGGTCGGAGGAAGCTTTCGAGAGTCAGTTGAACGGGCTGCTGCAATCCGTACCCGCCGATAAAGTCGTATCCAACAAAAATCATTTGACCCGAGTCGAAGGCTGGGGCGAGCTTTTCCGCTGGTGCGAACGGTTCGGGATTGCTTCCGATCAAACCCGGGGCGGCAGCAAGCGAGGGAATATCGGGTTTCTGTATGGCACATGCCAGCCGTATTTCCCGGCTGCTTGGAGCGACGAACGCAATCGTACGTACGACGTGCTGGAGATCGGGTTCCATTACGGCGACTTTTTGCAATGCGATCCGAGTCTGATCGCGCCCATATTGGAGCAGGCCGCTTTGGTTCGCGGCGTCGCGCATTTTGTCTTCCATCAAATCCATATCGACCGGAAATCGGCCATTCGCGAGTGGCTGCGCCGATATACGAAGGAGGCGAAGCAGCGCGGATTCGTTTTTTGGACGGGCGAGCAAATCAATAAGTGGGAGAGAGCGCGGCGAAAGCTGCGGATAGAAGGTTCAGCTGCCGAAGACCGTTTGACCGTCTCAAACACAGGAGGCGATCATGGGCCGCAAGGCGTTCGGATATGTATTCCGGTGTTAGGGGAGGAGCAAGATGATGCCGTGCGTTATGGAGTACGCTGCCGGCTCGTTGATCTTAACGGCGAATCGACCGTTAGCTCCTGAACATAACCCGATATCATGTTGTATGCGATAAATGATTTTCGACAGGAGGAAATGTTATGCAATTCACACCGGCAACCGAGGTTTGGCGCATTCGCTCGCTGCAGTGGACGACGGTGCAGAACAGCGAAACGGCGGAACGATTTTACGGCGTATTGCAGCGCTGGATACCGTTTGCCGTACGCCAATACGGAACTTGGAACGGCAGGCCGAATTGCGGTCATTTTTTCGGCGGAACGTTCTGGTATCAGGCTGACACCGCACATACGGCGGCAGTTCTGGCCATTGTGGCGAAGCTAGGCGATTACAATGAAGCTGCCGCAGGCGTTTCGAAAGAAAGCTTGAACCATATGGCGGTCAGCGCCATTCGATATATGGGCTTCACGCACGATACCGGTCCGGAAGACTGCGTGCGCGCGGAAGGCGTACTTCCTTATACGAGCGGCAAAAAATGGGGCGGCCAAGGCGACAACTTTTTTATGGCCAGCCAGAACGGGCGCTCGGTTGCCGCTATGGCCGTTGCGGCATGGCTGCTGTGGGACGAGCTGGACATCGAAACGAAGCTGCTCGTCCAGAACGTGACGGCGAGTTATGCAGACCGCTGGTGCGACGACGAACCGCGCAACGGCGTGTACTACGACACGCAGTGCGAGGAAAATGCCTGGACGTCGGCCGGCATTTCGGCTGCAATGGCGCTTTTTCCCGATCATCCGCATCAGGAGGCATGGCAGCGCGGCTTTGCCGCATGGGCGATCAATTCCGTAACGACCTACCAGGACCGGCTGGCCGATCCTTCCGGTTTAATCGATACGCCGCACGGCAACCTCGTGAAAACCGTCACGTTCCACCCGGATTTTACATCGGAAAACCATGCCTTCGTTCATCCGAGCTACTTCTGTGCGGGCACGAATTTGCGGGCGATTCACGCCGTTTTCGCCTTTATGGGGCAAACGGCGGTTATGCCGGAAGCCGTTCATAACAACGTTCCGCTTTACGAAAGAACCGTGAAGGTTTGGGCCCAGTTCGACGGCCTTGCGGTACCGGTGCAAGGACAGGATTGGTGGTACAATAGACAGCATGAACGGCAATTGACGCATACGATTCTGAACGTGCTGCACGGGAATGCGGATGCCGCCCGCTACGCGGTCGAAGCGCTCGATATGATCGAGAAGCTTCAGCTCAGCAATTCCAAGGGAGCGCTGCTAGAAGAGAACGGCGAGGAATGCGTCATCAACCGCGAGCATGCTCAGTTCGCCAAAGATTTGGAGCATGGATCGGCGTACGATATCGCCGTCTCTTATTTGCTCCATGCATTCGGAGGTCCGGGGACGGCGCCGAGCGAAAAAAGCGAAATGGCGGAGCGGATGGCCGGCGTGTACGTGTATCCTCATGGAGGATCGATCGTGCACCGTACGTCAGACACATTTACAAGCTTTACTTGGCGGAACAATGTCATGGCGCTTTCCCTGCCGCAAAAATCGGTCTGGAACGTGACGCCGCTATATGCCAGCTTCACGGGAACCGTGGATATGGAAGGCGGGTCGGGGCGCCAAGGGCTGACGAACGAGCATATCGTACGTTATGTCGAACAAGAGCGGATTACGCCGTATGAACAAGGCTTCGGCGCGGTCGTCACCATTCCTCGCGGCGGCGGCGAGCTCATGCAAGACGTTGCTTTCGTTGCGCTTCCGGATGGCGGCAGCGTTTATGCAGAGCGTTTCCGCGTCACGAAAGCTTGCCGCTTGCAAAACTGGCGGACCGGCTTGATCGGAATACGAAACGAACGCTACGAAAAGCTGCCGGAGCTGGCACCAGGCCGGCGTACGTTATACACGCCGGACGGCGAGGAAACGTTCGAGGGCTTCTACGGGCGCGGAGAGCCCGATCGCATCCATTCGTTCGGCCGGCCTGCATACATCAATGTCGACCATGAGATCGGCTATCTGCTTTTCGGTTCCAGCGGCGTTCGATACGTGAACCGCCACGTTTATCCGAAATGGAAAGGCGTCGAAGATATTCTTGTGTTGAATGACCGGGGAGAGGCATTGTTTGACGGACCTGCCGTGCTTGAGCCGACCGTTATTGCGGCGCTGCCCAACCGTACGGCCGAACAGACGAAACATGCGAGCGGAAACAGCTGTCTGTGGCATACGAACGAGCGGAACGCCATCGTGCTTGAGAAAGAAGATTTACTCGTATATGCCTCCTACAAGGAAACCGAAATGCAGATTGCTGCAGAGAAGCGGCTGTCTGACTCCGCGATCCATTTGTGGGAGGGGGCAAACCGGCTGACCGGCAGCCTTCAAAGCTGGAGCGGAAACGTAACGGCCCGTTCCGCAGGATTCCTCCTTGCACGCTGCACGCTGGATTTGAGACCGGGCTTTGCCAAGCTTGGGTTAACAGGCGCATGTTCGAATCAAGCTTCCATGGAGCTGCCGGACGGCGTGGAATTGGAGTGCATAGCTGTGGGAGATAGGTTAATCCTGCGGAACCGCGGTACGCTCGAATGGAGCGTTGACATAACCGTCGCCGACGGCACGAAGCGGAATGTCATGTTACCTGCAAACGGACAAGCCGTCGTATGCGAGCTGTAGGTGCGGCGATTTGAGAAATTTCATAATTTTGACACGATAAAGACAAACTTGGTAATATTGCATGTTCAAAAAGTCGACTGATCAGCACCGAGCAGATTTAGTGAAATCTTCGAAATCATAAGTTGGCTTTTGAACAACCTCTACCATAGAGTGTTTATAGGGAGACGACACGGATGAATAACCGCAACGAAAACGGCGTTACTGACAAAGGGCATGAGTTCCGGACGAAAGAAGACATATGCGCGCATCTCGGCGACGATTACGATCGTTATCTCGGAGCCATCGTTCCGCCTATCTTTCAAAATTCGCTTTTTACCCGCAAAACGAAAGAGCACGGCTATATTTATACGCGCATCGGCAACCCGACTACGGAAATCGCCGAACGGAAAATCGCCGCGCTGGAGGAAGGCGAGGCCGCTCGCTGCTTCAGCTCCGGGATGGGGGCGATTTCGGCGGCGATCATGTCGGTTCTGTCGAAGGACAGCCACGTCATATGCGCAGCGAGCGCATATGGGCCAACGCGTCAGCTCCTCGATACGTACCTGGCCCGCTTCGGCTTGGAAACAACGTACGTGCATGGTACAAGCATCGACGAATTCGAGCGGGCGGTGCGTCCGAATACCCGTCTAATTTTTCTAGAGAGCCCGTCCTCCCATATATTCGCCATGCAGGATTTGGCGGAGGTGGCGCGGCTCGCGAAAGCGAAAGGAATCTCGACAATCATTGACAATACGTGGGCGACGCCGTTATTCCAAAACCCGCTGAAGCTGGGCATCGACCTGGTCGTGCATTCGGCTTCGAAATATTTGGGCGGGCACAGCGATATTATCGGCGGCGTTGCCGTCGGTACGGCTGCCGCGATGGAACGGCTGACCCACGAAGAAAGAGCGCTGTACGGCGCGATTATGGATCCGCATCAAGCCTGGCTGCTGCTGCGCGGCTTGCGGACGCTGCCGGTGCGGTTGAAGCAGCATGAGGAAAGCGGCATGAAGGTTGCCGCCTTTCTGGAGGGACATCCGAAGGTCGAGCGGGTGCTGTATCCCGGACTCCCGAGCCATCCGCAATATGAACTCGGCCGCAGGCAAATGAGCGGAAACAGCGGGCTGCTGAGCTTTATCCCGAAAGCTTCAGACGCCGATATTATGTCTATGATTCCGCGTTTGCGTTTCTTTGAGCTCGGACCGAGCTGGGGCGGCTTTGAAAGCCTGATTGCGACGCCAGGAATCGGCGTATCCGAAGAGTCTCTTGCCGCAGCCGGCATACCGCGCGGACTGCTTCGCATTTCCGTCGGCTTGGAAAGCGCGGAAACGCTTATGGAAGACTTGGATTGGGCGTTGTCCGGACTTGCATGAGGGTAAGGGACTTATGGACGAAAGCCGTCTCTCTGTCGATAAACGCTAAGCTTAATTTGCTGATCTTAGGTCTGCTGGGCGTTCCGTTTTTCGTATTCGGGCTGCTTTGGTACCGACAATCGACCGATACGATCGAGAAGAATTCGGTCATTTATAATCAAGAGCTGGTTCGGCAAATCAACGGCCAGCTCTCCTCTTATTTTGCGGACTTGGAACGATCGACATTTCCGCTCGTTTCGAATCCGCTTCTGCAGACGTTCATGCAGCTTAAACCCGATGACTACGTCGAACAGATCCAGATCAAAGCAAGTATCGAAAGCGAGCTGCTGCCGAATCTTTTTTTTGGGCGAACCGACATTTACGGTTTCTCCATCATATCCACGAACGGCGTATCGTCCAATTACGGCAATATCATTGCCCGAAACAGGGATCAGAACAAACTCGAGGAGCTTACCGGGCATGAGACGTACAAGGTGCTTGGACTCAACTACGATCAGTCGAATCCGGTCATAACGGTCATCCGCAAGTTTTGGGATACGCAAAAGTATCGGACGGTCGGTTATCTTGTTTTCGATCTCAATCTGAATCGGATTACCGACATTCTTAACAGCGTCCGTCTGGGACAAACGGGCTTCGTCGCGCTTGTCGATCAGAACGGCATCATCGTACATCATGCGGACAGCCGGCTATGGGGGCGGAGTATTTCAGCCGACGAGCGGCAGCAGTTCGAGAACAGCAGGGAAGGTTATTTCGTCAAAAAGTCGGAAGAAGGCGACATCCTCGTCATTTTTAACCGGTCGGCTTTGAACGATTGGACGATCGTTTCGGAGGTGCCGGTGCGGGAGCTCGTAAGCGAGCTGATCCGGGTGCGTAACGTGACGACGTGGGGCGGCGGCGGTCTGCTGCTGCTTGTGCTCGTTCTGCTCGGCGTTTTTTCCTTTTATTTGACCCGCTCGCTCAAAAGGCTGCAGCGTTTGATGAAGCTCGCGGAAGCGGGCGATCTCAGCGTACAGGCGCCTGATCGGCGGGAGGACGAAATCGGCCAGCTGAACCGAAGCTTCAACCGGATGGTCGCAGAAATACGCAGATTGATCGAGGTCGTTCATACGTCCGAGATTAAGGAAAAAGAGCTGCAAATTCGACAACGCGACGCCGTGATGCTGGCGATGCAATCGCAGATCAATCCGCATTTTCTGTATAATACGCTGGAGGTCATCAATGCTTATGCGCTTGTCGAAGGCGTAGCTCCGATCAGCAACATGGCTGCGGCTTTGGCGGATTTATTCCGGTATAGTCTGGGAAATCCGAAGGAAATCGTGCCGCTGCGCGAGGAGATCGACCATCTTCGCAGCTATTTCGAAATCCAGAAGGAACGCCATCGGTCGCTCGAGATCGAAATCGGGCTGAAGGACTTGGACAAGCATCGCGTGCAGGCCGTGCGTCTCATCGTGCAGCCCCTTGTAGAAAATGCGTTCAAGCACGGCTATGAAAGGCATAAAAAGAAGCCTTCCTACATCGGCGTTCTGGGAGAAGCTCGAACGGAAGGGTATGCGGTTCGCGTAGTCGACTGCGGCGGCGGGATGCCGGGCGAGTGGATGGAGCGCTATAATAAAGCGTTCCGATCGTCCGAATCGGAAGCCCGGGAAGCCGGTCAAGAACGGATTGGCTTACATAATGTGCATCAGAGGGTTCGGCTTGTTTTCGGCTATCCGTTCGGGTTATCCATCGTCCGCTCCGACGATTCGGGAACGGTTGTCGAATTGCTGCTGCCTTACCAAAACAGCTTGCCGATTGATTCGAACACTGCGGTTAAACGAACCGAGCCGTTGCGCGGCAATGATGGAAATGATTAAGCGAAAGCCCAATACAGCGTGACTCGGAAAGGAGGGTGGCCGATGCTTGACATCTTGTTGGTTGACGACGAATTTATGATAAAGCGAGGCCTGGCCAAAATGGTGGAGTCGGATGACCGGTTCCGTATTTGCGGCGAGGCCGAGGACGGGGCGGAAGCGCTTCGGCTGGCGATCGCGCTGAAGCCTGCGCTTATTATCACGGATATCCGGATGCCCGAAATGGACGGCTTGGAGTTGATGCAAGCGATTCGGGAACAGGGGCTGCGGGCGGAAATCGTCATTCTTTCCGGATACGACGATTTCAGCTATGCACAGCAGGCCATTCGCCACGGCGCGTTCGACTACTTGCTGAAGCCGATCAAGCCCGCCGTATTTTCGACCATGCTGGACAAACTCGCAGAACGGCTTGCCGGGACGCGGTTATCCTCGGAGCGGCGCAGCAAATGGCTGGTAGCCTCCAGGGATAAGGTCGTTCCATTCGCAGAAACGGTCTGGCTGCTTAAAGGGGATGAGGTCGAGCAAGAGCTTGGAGCGATTTATCGCGACCTATCGGAATTGACGGACGACGGGGACGAGCGGAAAAGCATGCTTGCAGATTTCGCGGTACTTGCGGTCGGCGAATTGGAAGCAAAGCAGCATGAGGCATTGCCGCTGCCAACGCCTATGCCGGCTGATTGGCCTTCCGCCGACGGTGAGCTGCTGGAAGCGGCAAATTCGTTCTTTGAGCGATTGATGAACATGCTGCGGGAAACGCGGCGATGGAGCGCACATCATCATTTATATCGCGCGGTTGAGCATATGAAGAGCCATTTTGCCAAGCCCGATCTGGATTTGCAGGAAGCCGCGGACCTGTGCGAGATGTCTCCTTCCTATTTCAGCAGGGTGTTCAAGCAGGAGCTGGGCGTCAGCTTCGTCACCTATTTAACCCAACTGCGGCTGAATGAGGCGAAGCGGCTGCTCGAAGACAGTCTCTATAAAACGTATGAAGTGGCCAACAAAGTCGGTTATGAGGACTATCCTCATTTTGCCAAGCTGTTCAAAAGGCTGAACGGCGTATCGCCGACCGAATACCGGAAAAGGCTCGGCTTCAAATAACGGCAAAAACAGGCGCCTCAAAGGTGCCTGTTTGCCGTTCCATACGTTCAGCCGCGAATCGCGTTATTCAATTTCTCCAGCAGTTTGCCGAACAGCCGGCATTCCTCATCCGACCAGCCCTCTAGCTTTTTGCTGACTCTGGCAAGCCTCGCGTTACGGTGTTCGGCCAGCGCCAACGTTCCGGACTCCGTAATTTGGAAGAAATAAGCCCTTCTGTCCGCCGGGTCGGGAATTCTGACGACAAATCCCCGCTGTTCCAAAGCTGCCGTTTGCCTGCTAACCGTCGATATATCCAAATTGAATTCTTCCGCAAGACTCTTTACTCCGACCGAAGCTTGGGCAGTAATATGATGCAGCAGCAAATATGCGGAACGGTCAATATTCCCGGTATACGTAGAAATTGATGTAGCATGGCGTACGAGAAACGCCAATTCCAGCTCAATTTGTTCAATCGCCAAAGCATCCATTTTCGTCTCCACCTCGTCTTTCGTTCTTTATGGTATCATACGGCAGCTTTATTTTGAATCGCTCGGTGCGTTTTCGACTTTTGCCGGTGCATTGACACCCTCGGATATAGTTGTATAATACAATCATATAGTTGTATGATACAACTTAATGGAGGCGGGAACAATGAAAGCCCATGAAATTATGGTCAAAGAAGTGTACAAAGTGAAGGCAAGCGACACGGTTCGTGATGTCGTGGAGCGATTTATCGAGCATCGCATCAGCGGCCTGCCGGTAGTCAACGATCGAAACGAAATTGTCGGCTACGTAAGCGACGGAGATATTATGCGCTATATCGGCAAGCATCACGATCTAATCGTCGATATCGTTTATTATTCCGCCGTTTTCAAAGGGGATGATGTCGAATTTGAAGCGAGAGCCAAGGAACTGCTTGATCTGAATGTGATGGAGATCGCTCGGAAGAAGGTCATGAAAGCCGCATGGGACGAGGACATCGAATCTATCGCCGCTACGCTGGGGAACAAAAAAATTAAAAAGCTGCCCGTCGAGCGAAACGGAGTTTTGGCCGGCATCATTAGCCGGGGAAATGTCATTCGGGAAACGTTCAGAAGCCTGCTGTAGTTCGGCGGCACAATGTAAAAGAAGGAGATTGTTGAAGGATGTCAACTTTGGAACATACGATTGCCTCGGAAAGAAAAGCTTCGCTGCTCAAACAGCCTCAGGCCGTATGGGCGGTTGCTTTTGCTTGTATCATCGCTTTTATGGGACTCGGGCTCGTCGATCCGATCTTGCCTGCAATCGCCAAGAAGCTGGACGCTTCGGCTAGTCAAGTATCGCTGCTTTTTACGAGCTACAATGCGGTGATGGCGGTCATGATGCTTGTCACAGGCGTCATAACGTCCCGGCTTGGTATGAAGAGAACGCTGCTGCTCGGGATTGTCGTAATCGCCGCTTTCTCAGCGTTAGGGGGGATGTCCAATAATATTTGGGCGCTCATCGGTCTAAGGGGAGGCTGGGGTCTCGGCAACGCACTGTTTGTCGCAACGTCGTTGACCGCCATCGTAACGTTATCCACTTCGAGCGTTGGAAAGGCGATCATTTTATACGAAGCGGCGGTCGGCTTGGGTATTTCCGTCGGACCTTTGCTCGGTGGCGAGCTTGGCGCAATTTCTTGGCGCGGTCCTTTTTTCGGCGTCGCCGCATTGATGGTAATTGCATTCGTCGCATTATCCTTCATGATGGCCAATTCCAGTCCACAGTCTTCGCCGACGGCTGCCGCGAGGAAGAAAACGTCAATTGTTGACCCGTTCCGGGCACTAAAGCATCGTTCGCTTTTGGTGCTGGGCATTATGGCTTGCTTGTATAATTTCGGTTTTTTCACGATAATGGCCTATGCTCCGCTCGTCTTGGGGCATATGGGGATGGATGAGCACGGCTTGGGTTACGTCTTTCTAGGCTGGGGGCTGCTGCTTGCCGTCACCTCCGTGTTCACGGCTCCCTTATTGCAGCGCAAGTTCGGTACGATTAAATCCTTGGCATTTATGCTTGTATTATTTGCATTAACGCTGCTCGCTATGGGGATTTGGACGGATACAAAGTGGGTTGTGGCCGCTGCGGTTATTTTTGCCGGGGCATTGTTAGGGAACAATAATACGCTGCTGACAACCGCGGTTATGAACGCAGCGCCGGTAGAACGATCGACGGCATCGGCGGCATACAGCTTTCTGCGCTTCATCGGCGGAGCTATCGCCCCATATTTTGCAGGTAAATTGGCGGAGTGGTTCAATCCTCATGTTCCTTTTGTAGTCGGTGCCGGCTTTGTTATTGTCGGGATGCTCATCGTTTTGATCAATCAGAAGCATGTGAAACACGTCGATCAAGTAGAAGCTGCGCACTGATGGAATCATAGGTCAAAAAAGCCGTTAAGCGGATTAGCGGCTTTTTTGCCGTTCTTTTTAAACAATTCTTATACAGCAGCGCTCCCAAAAGGATAATGAACCGATCCCAAATTCATACTAAAGACAACGAATCGAGGAGGGATCATGATGGCCGAATCCGAAAAACGTCTTCTGATTGCAGCGCTGGGAGGCGTTAACGAAATCGGAAAGAACATGTACATTTTGCAGTATGGAGATGATATCGTAATCATCGATTGCGGGTCGAAGTTTCCGGATGAAACGCTGCTGGGAATCGATCTCATTATTCCGGATATCAGTTATTTGTTAAGCAATCAAGACAAAGTAAAGGGGCTGGTCGTCACCCACGGGCACGAAGATCATATCGGCGGCATCCCTTATCTGCTTAAACAGCTTCAGGTACCCGTATACGCTTCCCGGCTTACTTTGGGGCTGATTGAGATCAAGCTAAAGGAGCACGGGATTCTTCGGGAAACGGTCTTGCAACGTATCGACGCGGATTCGGTGCTTGATTTCGGCACCATTACATGTCGTTTTTTTAACACGAATCATAGCATTCCGGATTGCCTAGGTGTTGTTTTCGATACGCCGGAGGGTGTGGTCGTGCACACCGGCGACTTCAAATTCGATATGACGCCGGTTAATAAGCAATATCCGGATATACATAAAATGGCCGATATCGGCAAAAGGGGCGTGCTTGTGCTGCTTTCGGAGAGCACCAACGCCGAAAGGCCCGGTTTTACCCCATCGGAACGGCTGGTCGGCGCGCACATTGACGAAGCGTTCGGGAAAGCGGAACGGAGAGTGTTTATTTCGACTTTTGCGTCAAACGTACATCGACTTCAACAAGTCGTCGAAGCTGCCGAACGAACAAACCGCGTACTCAGCCTGCTCGGCCGAAGTATGGTAAACGTCGTAACGGTTGCACAGGAGCTTGGGTATTTGACCATCCCCGAAGGGATGCTCGTAGAACCGGAGGAAGCCGCCAAAATGCCGCCGGAGAAGGTTGCGGTGTTATGTACCGGCAGTCAAGGCGAACCGATGGCGGCGTTATCGAGACTGGCCAGTACGAATCATAGGCAGATGGAAATACAAGCAGGCGATATGGTGATCATCGCGGCGAATCCGATCCCCGGCAATGAACGCAATGTATCGCGAATCGTGGACAATCTGTATACGCTAGGCGCGCAAGTTATCTATGGCTCCAGAAGCGAGCTGCATGTATCCGGGCATGGCAGCCAAGAGGAGCTAAAGCTCATGCTCACTCTAATGAAGCCCGACTATTTCATCCCGATTCACGGGGAATTCCGGATGCTGCACCAGCACCGTATTCTCGCCGAAGCAGTGGGGGTACGAAGCAGCCATATATTCATTTTGAATAACGGCGACGTTGTAGAATCGAGTGACGGCAAAGTCCGTTTATCCGGACGAATTCCATCGGGTCAAACCCTTGTGGACGGCCTTGGCATCGGCGATATCGGCAACGTGGTGCTTCGCGACCGGCGCCAGCTGTCGGCGGACGGTATATTGATCACCGTGATTTCTCTCTGCAAGACGGAAGGCAAGCTCGTGTCCGAACCGGAGACGGTTTCCAGAGGCTTCGTTTATGTACGCGACTCGGAAACGCTTTTGAAAGAAATCAACCAGCACGTAACCGCAGTCGTCAACAAGATGCACGAGGACAATATCAATCAATGGAACGTTATCAAGCAAACGATAAAGGATTCTTTAGGCAAGATTTTGTATGCGCGCACGAAAAGAAGGCCGATGATTTTACCGATTATTATTGAAGTATAGGCGCCGCATAAATATACATGATTCAAGCAATTTCTCCAAAGGGTTATACGGCTTTAGGCCGTATAGCTCTTTTTTTGTTTGTCCAAACCTTGCAAGCTTCCGGGAATTTGCTTCCGTTTGTTCTGCTTTTGCTATTCTCTTAGAATGCAAGAAGGATTTTCCTCGATTGGTGTCGAATGGTGCATATAAAAATCCGGTTAGGGGGAGAACATCCTTTGTTACGAAAAAAGCTGCTGATTGGCGCGTTTCTGCTTGTTTGGCAATTAAGCGCAGTGGACTTGACGCATGCCTCCGCTCAGGCCTCCAAAAATGAGAATGAGAGAATCGAGCAGAAGGATAAGCAGATAAGTAAAGCGACGAGCGTAAAAATTACCGACGTTACCAATCTCCGCAGCGGGGCTGGGCTGGAATACAAAATAATCGGCAAGGCGAAGAAAGGCGAATCGTACCCGGTCATCGGTTCTGAGGGCGAGTGGTACAAAATATCGCTTCCCGCAGGCGGTAAGGCATATGTCGCAAGCTGGGTGGTAAGCACCGATGTCAAAAGCACCGATACTAAAGGCTCCGATGTCAAAAGCTCTGATACCAAAAACACCGATACCAAAAGCAACAGCATTTGTTATAGCGACGGCAAGTCTGCTGCTAAAGATGTACAAAGCAGTGCGGCGGGTGGCGGACAAAAAAACGAGAAGGTTACATCCGTTCATATTACCGACAACACCAACCTGAGAAAAGGACCGGGGACCGACTACGACATTATCGGCAAGGCTAAGCCGGGAGACTCGTTTCAAATCGTCGGTTCGGACGGAGAATGGTACAACATACAGCTTCCGGGAGGAGGCAAGGCTTATGTTGCGAGCTGGGTTGTGGAAACCAAAGTATCGAGCCGCGTCGTAAGTCAGTCTTCGTCCGAAAGCGATAAGCAAGCATGCAATGGCAAAGTATATATTTATCATACCCACAATCTCGAATCTTGGAAAAATGTCGCGAGCAATACGAAAGGCACTTCCTTCGACGATCCTAAAGTAAATATTAGCTTGGTGGGTAAGTATTTGGCTCAGCAGCTGCAGGAAAAAGGAATGCCGGCCATTGTCGAAGAAGAAGATTTTGCACAAAACTTGAAGGATAAGAAACTGAACTTCGGACAAGCCTATTCCGAATCGCGGAAAGCGGTCAACAAGGCGGTAGAAGCGAACGACAAGCTGAAATATTTCTTCGACATTCATCGCGACGGCGATGTTCCGCGGGTTAGAACGACGGCTACAATTAACGATAAATCGTATGCGCGTATTCTTTTCGTTATCGGAACCGCACACCCTAACTATAAGGAAAACAAGAAATTTGCCGATGCGCTGAATGAACGGCTAAACAAGAAATATCCCGGACTGTCGCGCGGCATTCTGTTGAAAAGCTCCCAGGATGGCGACGGGGAATACAACCAGTCCGTTTCTTCAGGCAGTTTGCTGCTGGAAATCGGAGGCGTAAACAACACGCTTGAGGAGAGCTATCGAACGGCAAAAGCGTTAGCTGAAGTTTTCATGGAGTATGATTCGTCACTGAAATAATTGTTTGTCATGAGGCATTTCGCACATCGGAGCGAGGTGTCTCTATTTTTTTACTGCCCGTTATTAACGCGAACATGCGAAAGCGCATTTCGTTCTTTGCTGGATCAACGCCGACGGAAAGGCACCGGTAGGATGTGCTTTGGATTTACAAATAGTTGATAATCATTGCCGCATTGTCGACAGGTGGCTAATAATGAGAAAAATTGTTAAAATAACGGTAGTTGTTTATGGATAATTGACCGCCTTATTGGGCGGCATAAATGTGGGAATCCCTGACGATTCTAAACATACCGATTATTCTTTCACGGAGAGGGGATTTCTTTTGCAGCTTCAATTTCTTGGAACAAGTGCCGGCCGGCCGACGAAAGAGCGCAACGTTACTTCCATTGTGCTCGCTATGCCTGAACCGCACAATTTTTTTTGGATGTTTGATGCCGGGGAAGGGACGCAGCATCGGCTGCTTGAAACAAGGCTCAAACTGAACAAGCTTGAACGAATCTTTATTACCCATTTGCATGGCGATCATCTATATGGCTTGCCGGGATTGCTTAGCAGCCGAACTTATAATGAAGGCTCGGGGCCTTTGCACGTATACGGGCCGAAGGGACTGCGCAGCTATATCGAATGCGTGTTTCAAACAAGCAAAACTCATTTGAATTATGAGCTTGAAGTTATCGAAGTAGAGGAAGGACAAATCTTCTCGGATGATAGCTTCACTGTCGAAGCCGCCGAGCTTGATCACCGGATTCGCTGCTTCGGTTACCGTATCGAGGAGCGGCCGCGGCCCGGGCAATTAAATGTGGACTTGCTTTCCCGTCTTGGGGTTTTGCCTGGCCCATCGTACGGCAAGCTCAAAAGAGGGGAAGATCTGACGCTGCCGAACGGCCAAATCATTTATTCTTCCGAAGTTGTGGGACAACCGGTTAAAGGGAGGATCGTGACAATTCTTGGAGATACTTGCCCGTGCGATAATGCGACCAGCTTGGCCAAAGACGCGGATTTGCTGGTTCACGAAGCGACTTTCGCTGCGGGCATGGAGGAGAAGGCCGCTGCATACGGTCATTCCACGATTCTTCAAGCTGCGCAAATCGCAGCTGATGCGAGGGTCAAGCAGCTCGCGGTCACGCATTTCAGTTCCCGTTTCGACAGCACCGAGGTTGATGCGCTTATTCAAAGCGTCAACGCCGTTTTTTCGAACGTCGTTGCCGCGCACGATTTTTTAGAGCTAAGCGTACCTAAGCAAATAACTTCTTAAGGGTAGCTACCGTACGGCGATATTCATAACATGAAGCCTGGAGAGGTGCATGTGGTAAATAAACTTGCTTCCATGCTATTGGGGATGTTATTTTACCGGGCCCCGTACCTTTCTTTTTCGTCTGAAGAGATAGAGGTGTTTGAGAACATATACGCGGAAGCGGCCAGCAGTCATTCCGAAATTGGTTACGACTGCCGGTTTCCTAAATATCGCTTTCTCCAGTACATATCCGAAACGAAACCCGTAATCTTGCACGGATCGAATAACAAAAGCATTCTTGAATTCGAGACCCGGAGACAAACCCTCTTTAATGGTCAATACGTTGAGGCGGTTTTTGCAACAAAGGATGGCATTTGGCCTGTCTTTTATGCTGTTTTCGATCGAAGCAAGCTGTCGGGCAATTTTCGAAACGCTTGTTTGAATGTGCGTAACGACAAGCACACCTATTACTTTTTCTCCTTGACGCCTGAAACAAAGATGAAAAACCCTTGGCAAGACGGTATGGTTTATTTGCTGCCCCAAGAGTCGTTCGAGAATGTAAGCGATTCAATCGTTTTCTTCGATGAGTGGGTAAGCAAAACGCCGGTTAAGCCTATCGCCAAAATTGCAGTGACGCCTCAAGATTTTTATTTTATTAACAAGGTTTCACGCCATAAGGCGACTGAATCGATAATGGCAACATGGTTCCTATATAAGCTTAGAACGAGAGTGGGGAAATTTACTAAAAAATAAGTGAAGAACCGCCGCAGTGCGGTTTTTTTGAATTACTTTAGTTCGGGGTGATTACACTCTATTCGGATTTACGAAAAAAACGCCAATACCCTGTTCGAGTGGGCAAAGCCCCTTACGAATATTGTGACTGAAGAATTCGCTCACCTTGAGATGATTGCAACGATGGTTTACAAACTGACTGTTTGTAAAATGTAATCAATTGCTTAATGGAAATTTCGTTTTTGACAAGAAAAATTTGTTGGAAATCAAAAATCCTCTTTCCATGAAGAAACAACTTAGAAGAAGGGATTGATTTACTTTGAAAATATATAGATTTTCCTACAGTTTTTTAAACTCTAGCTATAACTCAGATGCTTATTAGCAGTGCTAGTCATGGAGTCTTTTTCTGTTACAAATTTTCCTGTTCTGATTTTGCTAGTCGCCATTCTCGAACAAAAATATCTGAACCTGTCATAAAAACATTATAAAATTGGTCTAAAAATTCTTCCGTCTCTTGAATAAATGGTTGTATAAATTCATAATCATTGACTTTATCATAATTAATTTTTATTGTATCTTTCTTAATTGTTGATTCATCAAAGCTATTATACATTTGTGTCTCAAATGTATAATTTTTTGCCCCGCAACTTCCTCAAGAAAGACAAATCCACCAATTGCAAAAGGTCTTCCACATTCATGGCAAGGATAACATTCGACCTCCGCTTCAACTCTCCATTGAGTGTCTTGTCCCCAAATATGCGTTTCAAGTAAACATACAATATTATTCATCACATCAGTGTAATTTCTGTCAGAAATAGCTTTTTCTATATCTCTGCAAATTGCTGGCATTTTTTTACGTAAAAGTTCATTCAACGAATTATATAAAATACTCTTTCTTACTTCTATTTTACTGTCTTGGTTCATTGTAATCTATCACCCCTAATTCTTCATTATAAATCATCGTATTTGAAGAATCTTTCATTTTTCTAAGCTTTTTTCTCCTGAATTACGGCAACCTTGGCGAATGTCATTTGACATTCAGAATTTATTTGAAAATGTTGTGTTGAAGGCTCTGCCTTAAAGCTGTTTTGTCACAGACGACAGTCTGTTATTCCTGCAATCAGCCTAAAATTTTGCTTAAATCAGATAAATCCATTTGATTGCCTTTGGAATAAAGTTCAAAATATTCATAAATAAAAAAGGAAAATAGCTTCATTGATTCTGCAAGTAAGAAACAGAAATTTGGTGATTAGCTAAATATCATGGTGGATTCCAGGAATAAGTCTTTAACAACACTGGCGTGACAGCTTGCAAGCAAAGTCTGCAACACGTTTAATCTATACCATTTTGATTTTACAACAGTTTAACAGGAAAATCAGGTTGTTTTCAGCTAAAAATCATTATGCGGCGCATAATAACGCATTGTTTTATCAGAATGGCAGATCAACAGAAAAAAATATTTTAAAAGCCCTTCAAAATCGAAAGGCTTTTTTATACGAATGGATTACTGTCTATACATATTAGTATTTATATGGAAAGTTGGTTGCTGATTATATGTAATAGCTCCATTAGTTTGTACAGCTTGTTCCAATTGTTTGCAAAGCTGCGAAACGTGCTGCATTTGCTGCATGGCTAATTGATGTCCGTGCAGTGATTGTTGAATAACTTTGAAAGGCATTTACTTTACACTTCAACTAGTTCAGGTCTTTTAACGTGTAATGGAGGAGGCACAAGCCAGCCTTTGTTTTTACTCATTTCAAGAATTTTCAGGCCTAGAACGGTTTTAGTCGCATGGTACTTGCTGAATAACGCTCCAATATCCTCGCGAATGGCTGTACCTGTGACTTGGCTGCAAACGGCCAAGCTAGCTGCCGTATCTGCTGCAATAAGCTCGGCAATTTCGACATCCGTTATTCTGGCTCCGGCAGGAATATCGCTCAACTTGGCTTCCGGTCTTTCCGGGAGGCTTGGCGAAGGTGAAATTCCATGCTGAATCAGTATCTTGTCGCATTCTTTTATTTCCAGTTCGGATTGATTAATTAGATCGTCCAAAATATCCTTGAGGTCTTTATCGCCCGCATGGAAAGAGTATGCCGTATATACGGATTTGCAACCTTTAGATTTTGTAGAGAAAGTCCAAACACTATATATTTCTCCGTAATGGAGCGGCTCGTCCTTCGGATTTCCGCTCAAGATACCCATTTCGTCAGCTCCTTTTCGTTTCTGCGTTTTATACAGCGAAGGTGTAATATGCCCGTAATTACGGAGAGTATCCATATAGCAAACAGCTTCGGTTTGAAAATACCGTAAGTTTACAGTAAACAAAGGGATAAAAACTCCTTGCAAAGATAACATTAAATTTGAAAGTTAGTTATCATGAAGGAGGAATCGATCATGAACAAATTATCCAAAACATCCCTTGTTCTTTCCTTATGTAGCTTGCTTCTTGCTGCACCGGCTTTCGCGACAGGAACCGCCATGCCAAACCCGGGTACGACGGGTACGCACACTGCTGCTCCGGGTACAACAACTCAAAATATGACTTCGGTTAACCCGCCAAGCGGTCATGGTGTAACGGGATATTCGACAAGAACGTATGCGACAACCGGCAATGCGCGAAACAATTGGGGCTGGTTGGGGTTGCTCGGGCTGTTGGGATTGGCTGGTATGCGTGGCCGGTCGAGAAACCCGGAAAAACAATAAGCATGATTTCGGCGCAAAAGTGAAAAAGCAAACCGACGATCCTCGCCGTATGGGGATTTTCGGTTTTTTGTCGATTGAGAGGGGGTCAAGCCGGATAACCATTCAGGTGGAGAGATACGAATATCACATGGCTTATTTTCAAAAAAAGGAAAATACATATAGGAGTTAAATTAATATTGTCATGGAACATTCCGCTGAACGGGATACAAGTAATCCACGAAGGAATGATTTCACGAGCTCAACGCATGGGGAGGACATTCATTTTGAAAAAAGCCGTCTTTTTCGATTTGTTCGAAACGTTGATTTCAGAGTATGACGATGGAAAAAGAAAAGCCCCGCGCTCGACGCATTTCGTAGAACGGCTTGGCATTGAAGCGAAACGATTTGAAAACGAATGGAGGAAAAGACAAGAGAAAAGGATGGATGGAACGTATGCGGACTTCCCTTCTGTTTTAAGGGACATATTTAACGAGCTTGGACACGCTGTTAGCGAAGAAACGATCGAAAAGCTGCATCAAGAGCGCATACTTTCAAAATCCAAACCCTTCAAAACCATAGATCATCGCATTTTGAGTATGTTGGAACAAATCAAACGGTTAGAACTAAAAATCGGGCTGATAAGTAATTGTACGCCGGAAGAAGTCATGGGTTGGCAATCGTCGGCATTGGTTGCGTATTTTGACGATGCCGTTTTTTCTTTTGACGTGAAAGCGGCAAAGCCTGATCCTACTATTTACCGGATTGCTTGCGATAGAATAGGCGTTGCTCCTTCGGATGCTTTTTTTGTTGGAGACGGGGGCTCTAATGAGCTGAACGGGGCTTCAGAAGCCGGAATGTCCGCTTACCATGCTACGTGGTTTATTCCTGAAATCAGGAACCTTACTATTACGGGGTATGCCAAACTGGCCGAACCATCCGATCTAATTGGCATCATTAATGGCGTTAAATAAGCGGCGATACAACTATGAGAGCGAGAAATAGGGGATCCGGATTAGAATTAGTGAATGATATGTAATTGACAAAAAAGTGCTTTCGCTTTAATATGACTAATGAATACGTATTCAAACTAATTGCAGGTGATGAAGTGGTATCTTCTCATGATGTTGCCAAGCTGGCCGGCGTATCGCAATCGACGGTTTCCAGAGTGTTAAACGGATCCAGCTTAGTCAAACCGGAAACCGTGGAGAAAGTCGAAAAAGCGATGAAAGAGCTGCAATTTCGTCCGAATCTCGTCGCTCGAAGCCTAGTAAAGAATAAAACGAATACGATCGCTCTCATTTCCGAGCACTTGTATAATCCTTTCTACGTGGAGACGACGGATAAAATCGTAAATATCGCTGCGGAGAAAGGCTATAACGTGCTAGTGTATTTTCATTTTATCGGAGATGACGCCAGCTTGTATCAGACCGTCTTGAGCCATCGGGTGGAAGGGATCGTCATGTCCTCCATTCTGATCGACGATCCGATTTATTCGGAGCTCGAGGATCTGAACATTCCGTTCGTCACATTCAACAGAAAGCACCGCAAGGGCGGCAATTATATCGAGCTGAATAATGGGAAGGCTGCTGAATTAGCCGTCGATCATCTTGCTGCGCTCGGCCATCGGCGAATTGCCTATATCGGCGGGCCGCTGCACGCATCCACTTTTTACGACAGGCATGAAGGGTATAAAGAAGCCATGCGACGTCGCGGGCTTAAGGTTTTGAAGCCGTGGATCAAAATGACGGATACGAGAGAGGAAAGCATCAAAGCGGCTTGCGGCGATTTGATCAAGCTTCGCGATTCGGAACGTCCTACGGCGATGATTGCCGCTACGGATGCAATCGCGCTTGAATGCTTGGATTATTTGCACAAGGCTGGGATTCGGGTTCCGGAGCAAATGAGCCTGTGCGGGATGGACAATATCAAAATATCTGCTCATCACGCGATACAATTGACGACAATCGGGGCGATATCCGCCAAAAATATGGGCGAGCTTGCCATTGAGCGGCTAATTGCAATCCTTGAACAGGAGGAAGAGCGTCCAATGCCCGAACGATGCACATTGGAGCCTATCCTAATAAACAGAAAAACAACAGCGAGAATACCATAATTTTTTTAGGCTTTAATGAATACGTATTCATAAGAGGAGCGTCAGATTTACAAAAAGGAGGATGCGTGTTTGATGAACAAGGGGATTTTTTTAAATGGCCAAGAAGCCGAGGCCGGCCGATACTACGAGTTATTTAATCCATACTCCGGAGCGAAAATAGCGAATATTGCGCTTTCGTCGCCGGAGGAGATGCGGAGTGCGATTGCTTCCGCACAAGAGGGCTTCCAGCGCATGAAGAGCCTTCCTGCACATCGCCGTTCGGAAATTTTATATCGGACGGCCGAGCTGTATAAACAGAGAAAGGAGGAGGCAGCTCGCATAATAAGCGGGGAAGCGGCAAAGCCGATAAGCGCTGCGAGGTCGGAGGTCGATCGGGCGATTCAAACCTTGCTTTTTTCGGCGGAGGAAGCGAAACGTATTTGCGGCGAGCATATTCCCATGGATGCGGCCGTCGGCGGCGAAGGGCGATACGCGTTTACGATACGTCAGCCGATCGGCGTAGTGGGTGCCATCACGCCTTTTAACTTCCCGTTAAATCTCCTGGTTCATAAAGTCGGGCCGGCTTTGGCCGCCGGAAACAGCATTGTCGTGAAGCCGGCGGAGCAAACGCCGCTGTCTGCATTTTTTCTGGCGGAGCTGCTTACGGAAGCGGGGGCGCCTCAGGGGGCAATTAGTATCGTGCCTGGCGAAGGGCCTGCTCTCGGCAAGGTGCTGCTCGACGATGAGCGAGTCCGGAAAATATCGTTTACCGGCAGCCCTGAGGTCGGGATTGCCATTAAAAGCATGGCCGGCTTGAAAAAAGTAACCCTGGAGCTCGGCAGCAACTCCGCGATGTACATCGACAAGTCCGTCTGCGATCAGCTGTTGTCGATTGCGAAGCAAGCGGCGATCGGGGCATTCGCATACAGCGGCCAAGTGTGCATTAGCACGCAGCGAATCTATGTGCATCAGGAACTATACTCGGAGTTCCTGCGCATGTATAAAGATGAGGTTGAACGTATTCCTGTCGGCGACCCACTGGATGAACGGACGGTCGTCAGTTCGCTGATCAATGCCAAATCGCTTAACCGGATATGTTCCTGGATCGATGAAGCGGTGGCGAACGGAGCCGAATTAATTGCAGGGGGTGTCGTGAAGGATGGAATCCTGACTCCCGCTTTGTTGTCCGGGGTTTCGCCTGACATGAATATTTCGTGCAAAGAGGTTTTCGGTCCGGTGGCCGTCGTGCAAAGCGTTGCGGATAGTCAGGAAGCCGTATCATTAATGAACCGGAGCCGATACGGGCTGAATGCCGGCGTATTTACGAACGATCTGAAGCAGGCGATGCAAATGAGCACGGAGCTGGAAGTCGGGCAAGTGCTGGTTAACGATACGCCGAGCATCCGCTTTGATCATATGCCGTATGGCGGTCTGAAAGATTCGGGATATGGACGGGAAGGCGTCAAATATGCGGTGGAAGAAATGACCGACTTGAAAATGATCAGTCTTCGTTATCAAATCTAGCTCAACCAAATGGGAGGCCAAAGCCATGGAACGTGAAATAAAAACGTTTGTATCGCCGATTAAAATCATTACCGGAACGGGCAGCTTGTCGCGGCTGCCGGAAGAGATCGCTGCCTTGGGCGTATCGAAAACGATGATCTTTGCCGACCCGGGCGTACTGAAAGCCGGCATTCTCGATTCGTTAACCCGGATTCTTGATGAAGGCAAGGTGGACTATACCATTTACAGCGATATACAACCGGAACCGCCTATTCCCGTCGGCGATAAAGCCGTTGCAGCGCTGCGGGACAGTCAAGCGGAGCTTGTGATCGGGATCGGCGGAGGCAGCTGCTTGGACATTACGAAAGCGGCGGCTGTGCTGAGCAAGCATGACGGGTCCATTGCGGATTACTTGAACTTAACGGGGAAGAAGAAGCTATCCGGCAAAGGGCTGCCCAAAATATTAATACCGACTACATCCGGTACGGGAGCGGAAGTGACCGATATCGCCGTCTTTTCTTTGGAATCGACGAAGGATGTTTTGACGCATCCGTACTTATTGGCGGATATTGCGATCGTCGATCCGGAGCTTACTTACTCGCTTCCGCCTAAAATTACCGCCGCTACGGGAGTGGATGCATTAACGCACGCTGCGGAGGCTTTTTTTTCCGTCAATGCTTCGCCTATTACGGATACGCTTGCTTTGGAAGCGATCAGAAAAATTAGTTCAAACATTCATACGGCCGTTCTGCACGGTTCGGACAAAAGCGCGAGAAGAGAGATGTCGTACGGCAGCTTGCTTGCCGGTCTAAGCTTTTATAATGCCGGCGTTGCCGGCGTTCATGCACTTGCCTACCCTTTGGGCGGCTTGTTCAAAATTTCGCATGGCGAATCAAACGCGCTGCTGCTTCCTTATGTGTTCGACTTCATCTGGCCGGCATGCAGTCATGAAAAAATGCTGATGATGACGGAAGCGCTCGGCGTGCCAAGCAGCGGCTTGACGAAACGAAAAGCGGCGCTAACGGCGGTTACCTCCTTCCGAGAAATGATCCGTGAAATCGGGCTTTCGCTTTCGCTTCAGGACTTCGGCATTCGAAGAGAAGACATCGAGCGGTTGTCACAGGACGCGATTAAACAAACGCGGTTATTGGCACGCAGTCCCATGCCGTACACGCTGGACGACATTCGGCGCATTTACATAAATGCATGGGAAGGGAAGCCGGGGCACGAGTACTGATTCGCAATAAGATTTCGAAAGGATGGACGTCGTTCATGACGCTTCATCCTTTTTGACGTTGCAAAAAGGATGGAGGCTAAGTCGATTAGGATATGCCGATCGCCGGCCGCCGCTTTCGAGCTAACCGTTGATGATGCGGAATGTGCAAGGTTTGATTTGGTTTGTGCAATTATTATCGTCAAAAATATTGCTATACTTTTCTCTATTGGACGGTTGTCCAATTGCTCTCTATAGGTGCTCAATAGAATAAGAGTCGAGTGAAAAAGGGGGAGGATACAGCAATCTGTTAAGAAATCGATTACTGAAATTTATAAGCGCTTTCAAACATGGGAAGGGTGATAGAATGAGTTTGCGAAAAAAATCGTGGTTCGCCTTCATGCTTGCCTGCTGTTTAATCTTCCAACTTATTGCCGTATGGGTCCCAAAACCGGCAGCAGCGGCGCTGACCGGAAATCTTGTTGAAAATGCCGGTTTTGAGAATACGTCCGGGATCGCTCCCGAAAAGTGGTCGGTTTACTGGAACGTTTGGAATGAATCCATTAAAGCTGTGCCGGAAGCTGCCCGAACGGATATTTATGGTATTTCCATTCAAACGGCTATTAACAATAGTCCATGGGTGGCGACACCTGTTCCGGTAGAGGAGGGCGCTACATATGACGTGACGTCCTGGTTTCGGGCCTTTCTGGATAGCGGGAATGTCTGCTATAAAGTGGAGTTTTATAAAGGTCTGGAGAAAACGGTGGAGAATTGGGTGGAAGGATTTGTCCATGCCGAGCCGCAATCGAAGCTGGACGGACAGTGGCATGAGATGAAATATGAAATTCAAGCGCCATCCGCTTCACGGTATATGTACGTTTACCTGCGTCTTTGCGGGACGGGGACCGTACATTTCGACGACGTTTCGGTCGTAAAGACGAAGGACAAGCAGCAGCTCGTACTCGGTACGAATCATGTCTACTTTTATCCCGAGATGTCCGAAGGTGTTGTCAAAATCGCTTTGGATCCGGTGAACGGCGTATATGCAGGCAAAAAGGTGGATCTCTCGATCCGTGACGAGGATGAGGGGACGTTGTTTCATCAGGAGGGTATAGCTGCCGCTGCGGAGCTTAACGCTTCGTTCGACCCTTTGTCGATGGAGCTGCGGAAGCCGTATTTTGTGACGGCAGTACTTAAGGATGAGAACGGACTGGAGCTGGAGCGACAGGAGAAGACGATTTACAGGTGGGAACGACCGGCGGCGATTCCGCAGAACGGACCGGTAATCGAGAACGGCGAACCGTTCTTTCCGTTCATCGCATACCATGTCGAACGGACGGACTTTGCCGAATTAAGCGCCATTGGCGTCAATACCGTACAGGGCGTCGCCAGCTCCAATCTGGACACCATGCAGAGCTGGTTCGACTCGGCGCATGCGAACGGACTGAAGGTGCTGGTTCCGCTGTACAAGGACATGAAAGTTAAGGAAAATTACGACCTGACGGAACGTATTGTAAACCGTTTCAAGTCTCATCCAGCCGTGCTCGGTTATATGATTATGGATGAACCTGTCGGAAACGGCATTCCGCAGCAAGAGCTTCTGGACGCATACAAGCTGGTGCGTTCATTAGATCCGATTCATCCGACTTATATGGTGGAAGCGGCTCCATACGCATACTCTTCCACAGGACAAGCGACGGATATATTGGTTACCGACCGATACCCGTACGCAAAGGACTACATGCAGCCGATTTCCATCGTCGGCGACGGGGTAAGAGACGCCGTGGCAGCCGTGGACAATGCGAAGCCTATTTGGACGATCCTGCAAATGTTTCGGCTTCCGGAAACCGTATGGAACTATCTTCCGACAATCGAGCAAGTCCGCAATATGGCGTATCAGTCTCTCCTGGCCGGGAGCAAGGGGCTCGGGTTTTATGCCTATAACGATCCGGGCTGGAAGCTGAAGGAATCCGAGCTATGGCCAGGGCTAGTAAAGTTTAAAAGCGAACTGGCTTTGATCGCCGATCTGGCGACAAGCGGCTCCAAGACGGACGGCCACGCAGGCAGCGACGTGCAATGGGGCGTATACAACAAAGGGTTGGAGCAATACGTCATCGCTTTAAATGTAACAAAATCCGCGAAAACCGCGGCAATTCCGCTCCCGCAAGCGGGGAATACGGTTGAGCTCGCGTATGGCGGTCAACCAAAGCGGACGGGCAGTTGGGAGGAAGTGCTGAACATCGACCTAGGGCCCGAGGAAACGCTAGTGTACCGGATAACGCCTTATTTGAACGGAGTTCAGCAAGCGATCGGCGAGTGGGAAAGCGCATCGGAGCTTCTCGCCAGCCAACAGTGGAAGAAGAAATCGCAGAAATTAGCAGCAGAGCTGCTGAAAGTAAAAGAAGAGCTGGAAAGCGCGCAAACCGATGGCGGAAAAACCGTCAAAAAAGCTGAAAAAGCGATAGACAATATCGAGAAATTGCGAGAGTGGGTGACCCAAAAAACCGATACTGAGCTTCAAGGGAAAAGAGCGCAAATAAACGATTTGCTTGACTTTGCGTATTCCAGTCTTCTTCCGATCTTACAATCGATGGCGCAGCTTAACGTGCAAATTGCGGGATTGCCTTTGCTGCCGGGCGATGAGTTGGCATTGAACGTAACAGGTCAAAATATAGGCGATAAAGCGATCCGAAATGCGGAGCTTCGCATCGAATACCCGGAAGCGCTGGGTCTGCCTCCGACCGTAAAGCAGCTTGGGAAAATCGTCAAAGGCCAGAGCTTTGCCCATGCAGAGAAACCGGTTATACCAATTGCCGGACAGCAGGGCGAGTATGTCGTAAAAGCTACACTAGCCTTCGATTATAAAGGAACGGCCGTCCAAGTGCCCGCGGAAACGGCGTTTACGGTTTCGCCGATGCTTACTGCCAGGCTGACGCCGGATCGAATGGATATTACTAACGCAGGCTCTTATCCGTTCGCCCTGGAACTGACAAACGCATCCGATCAACCGCTTGTGCTCGATCTGCAGCACACAACAGCGGAAGGCTTTTCGATTGATCTCGCACCATCTGTCGTACTGGCAGGGCATGAAAATAAAACCGTTCAAGGTATTTTGACGGTTTCCGAGACGTCGGAGGACGGCGAATATGCTGTTGCCATCGAAGCCTCTTCGGCAGGCGTCAGACATGCGACTCTCCCGTTTTCCGTTCTGATCAATACGAATGCCGTTTATAACGGCGGATTCGAACAGAAGGCGTCCGGCTCGGCCTCACCGGCCGGGTGGGAGCTGAGAAGCGGCGTTTGGGATCGGAACGTTTCCCATAGCGGCTTGTCTTCCGCAAGATTGAATCCGGATCCGAACAATAGCTTTAATGTACTGAACACAAACGCCGCCAAACAATTTCCAGTGGAACCCGGAACGAAATATACGTTGACGGGATGGGTCAAAACGGAGGCAACGGAAGGATCGGTCGCATTGGGGGTCAGACAAATCGACGCAGCCGGCAACTCCATCGTTTACTCATGGGAGGAAGCGGAGAAAAGCGGCGAGTGGACGAAGGTGGAGGTTACCTTCACTGCACGCGCGAACGCTGTAGGGGCTAGCGTATATTTCAAGCTGAACCAGACGGCGAACGGCTCGGCTTGGGTGGATGATTTGTCTTTGACTGCAATCACCGCCGTACTGGACGGTAAGCTGACACCGGACAGTATTTATGCTAATCAAGCGGGGCACTACCCTTTTTCGATCGAGTTGACGAACGCTTCGGCCAATCCGATATCGGTAGATTTGATAGGGCAAGTTCCGAACGGGATAGCGATGACGCTTGATTCTTCCGTTGCGCTTGCTGCTAAGGAAAAAAAGACGGTTACAGGCTCCGTGTATATACCCGCAACGGTAACCGAAGGCGTTTATGGAATAAAGGTAGAAGCGAAAGTCGGAAATGTGACTTATTTAACGCTTCCGCTTTCGATTACGGTCAGCACAAACCCTGTATACAACGGCAGTTTTGAAAAATTGGGAACCGACGGCAGACCGGACGGGTGGTATACGGGCGCTGGGGTTCGGGATCAAGCGGTCGTCCACAACGGACAATATTCCGTTAAGCTTAGTCCCGATGCGAATAACGCGTGGAACACCATTAATACGGCTCCGCCGCGGGGGATTGCGGTTATACCCGGTCATACTTATACGCTTACGGGATGGGTCAAAAACAGTGCGACGACAGGTTCCGTAGCTTTGGGAATCAGACAGGCGAACGAGAACGGAAGCAGCTTAACCTACACATGGACGGAAGCGGCTAAAAACAGCGACTGGACAAAGGTTCAAGTTAAGGTTACGGCGCTGCCGCAAGCGAAAACGATTTGGGTTTATTTCAAAATGGATCAGATTGCAGATGGTCCGGCATGGGTGGATGAATTGGAGCTAATGGAAGAGGGGGCAATATAGGACTAGAATTGTTGTTGACAATCTGATTTCGATGCTGCCTCAAAGCTGCCTCCATGCCGCAAGCAAGCGGCAGGAGGCATTTTTAAGTCCTTAACGTCCTCTAATTTGCTGCGGCGTATACTTTGTTTTCTTTTTGAATAGTCGTGTAAAGTAAGCGACATTATCGTAGCCGATATGACTGGAAATTTCCTTGACCGTCATGGACGAGGTTAACAGCAAGTCTAACGATTTTTGTATCCGCAAGTTAATGATATGCTGGTGCAAGGAGGTTCCGGTATGCAATTGAATAAGCTTATTTAAGTAAATGGGGTTGAAGTGAAATTCGCTTCCAAGTCGTTCATAGGTTATCGGTTCATTGTACCTGGTTTGGATATACTCGAGAATTTCTTGTACGAGACCGTTTCTGAGGGGCAGGGAGGCGTCTCTGCTCTTTGTTATGCGGGCAACCAGCATGAGCCAAGCGGTAAACAAGCCGTTCAAATACGTTTGATTATACAGCAATCCGTTTCGGAATTCGCCTACGATTTCCCGCAAATATTGACCGATTCGCGCTTCCGGCAAAACATTGATGTGAGGGAGAAAGCCGTCAAAATCGACGAAGGACACTTTACCCGTTTTGACGAGCGAGGAATCGAAAAAAGGAAGATTCAAAGGACCGATAGGGAAGTTCATATGTTGGAAGCCGCTAATAAAGTCAAAATGAATACCGGAAAGCGTGAACGGATTTTTGCTGTCGGAAGCGATACGATGAACGACCTTGGGACCATAAAAGAAAAGATCTCCTGGCGCTGCACGGTAAGCGGTGCCGTCAATTTCAATGTCGCCGGTTCCATCGAAAATATATAAAAACTGATGATCATAGATCATTCGCGGTCCGTAGGTTTGACCGGGGTAAAACTTGAATAAGTTAATAAACCTTACATGAGGTTCGATGTCGGTCATATGCATAACCCGAAGATCTGTAGTCAAATGCAACCTCTCCTAATCGGAAATGTGAGATGACTGATCTTGTTGATGCCTTCATTATAACATGCACCGGAGCGGATTCGCGTTATTGGAAATGAATCGTGAAGCTTCTGTAAGCCGGCGAAGACGGGGCGGACTGCCCAAGAACGAGATTGGCAATACAAGCTTTTGCTCGAGATGGAAGAAGCGCCATGACGACAGTGTTATTTTTTGCGATAAAACAAACAATAAACGGGCAAACTCCCGATTTCCGTCTCACGGTTTAACGTAAAGCCGAATCTCCGATACAACACGACATTCTCCTCGTTCTCCGTATCCAGAGCGATTCCTTGCGAGCGATGGTCCGACTCCGCCAAGCAAAACAGATGCGTTAACAGCGCTTTGCCGATTCCTCGGCCCTGGGCGTTCGGATCGACGCCGATCATGATGAGGTAGTGATGCGGCAGCGAAGGGGCTGCGTTTCTGGTGACCCGCATGTAATCGTTAAGGAAAATCAGCGTTTTTCCGGGCAGCCGCAAACATAAAGGAATCAGCCGCCAAATGAGTCGAACGCCTTCCCAATAACGAATCCTTCCCGCTTGCGGCCTTTCAGCCGCGTAAGCGCCTTTCAAGCTTTCATTTTCAAAATAGCCCCATATTTCTTCATTCAGCGTAAGGCTTTTATCGAACATAAAGGAAAGAAAAGCAGTGATTCTATCTCGTGCTTTGAAGTCCGTCTCCGGATCGCCGAATGCATGTTGAAACAAGGGATCCCGGGCAAAAGCCTTGCTCATTAAAGTTATAAATAAGGGTTTGTCCGTCTTTGTAAGTTTACATAATTTATACCTGTCGCTCATGAGGGGACACCTGTTCTGTTGTTTGCATAGCCATAATGATCGACGGCGAAGCTGAACAACACCTTAAGCATGAACAACTGGCAAACGATCAACATAAATGGCTGAATATCCGGAAGTAATGGAATACAGCCTAGTCCTGCGGACAGAAGCAAACCTGCGACGAATCGCTGCGAGCGTTTGCCGATAAGCGCGTTCACGATAAATGCTCCTAGAATCGTAAAAGCCCATACCGCAATCGAGTGCCAAATCGATGTGTTTACTAAGGCAGCTACTAGCACGATATGAACGTGGATGGCGATGAAGACGATTCGGTTCTTTTTGCGCGCCGCATAAAAATTGCTGGTTGATACCGTAAAATTCGCGATGCAGCCCGAGAAAATATCGAAAATGAGCAGCGACGCCAGAGCGCTCCGCCATACCGGCAAATTGTCGGTAATCTCCGGGTACATCCCATACAAACAGCCGGTAAGCAGTCCGCCAAAAAGCAAAATGGCTAAAATAGCTCCGCTATGCTCCCTTTCACCAAAAACATCATGCAAGAACGGCGGAATCCTCAGTTGTTTCATTTTTTCTCACTCCTAGTCGGTATTTAGGGAACGGTACACGGCTATGCTGCGGTTTAATTATATAGTAAATGTATCGTTACACTACATAATTATTATAACTTTTCCGATTGTAAGTTCAATAGTTTTATACTCAAATCATTGAATTACTCTAAACTTTGAGCTACACTTCAAATGAGGTGGAAAAGATGAACGGCTTTGAACGAAGGAAGCATATAAAAATCGAACAAATATTCAGCGTATCCATACAGCTGTTTTTCAAATACGGCTTTCACAAGGTCAGCGTGAATGAAATCGCCAAAATGGCGAACGTGTCGCCGGCCACGATCTATAACTACTTCGGAACCAAGGAACGGCTTTATGCCGAAATGCTGCTGAATTGGATGGACAAGCAATTGGAGAAGTATGAGAGCATTCTCGATTCCGAGCTTGCTTTTGTTGAGAAAACGAAGAAAATCATGCTGCTTGAAGCCAGTAACGTTAAGACGCTATCGGATGAGCTGCCAAACATTTCGGCATCCGAATTCGGCGAATTGGCGCAAATGCTTGAAAGCTACACGGAGGACAAGGTAAAGCGGTTTTTCATGAAGTTTGTCGAGGTCGGGAAGCGGGAGGGATATATTCGCCTGGATCTGACGGAAGAGAAAGCGATGATTTACTTCACCATGTTCAAAAATGAGTTAGGCCGCCACTGGGAAGCGGATAACGAGGATCGCATAACCCGGAGTATCGATCCGTTGATCGAATTGTTTTTCTATGGAATAGCCGGAAGGATTCAAGACCGGCAGAAGATCACGGGAAGCGAATAGCTAGTTCAAGCTAGCCGTTTCGCTGCGTAATACGTTGGAGCATGGCCATGTTCATTAAGTAAAGTCAAAAGCAGCCCCGGCATTCCGGAAGCTGCTCTTCAATGTTAATAAAAGCGGAGGGAAGCGTATGTTTGAGACGATATCCTACTTACTTGCGGGCAATGATATTCAATGCCGCGCCCACAAAGCCATTTCCGATTTAAACATCATGAACGATTTATCCGATGTTATCCTCATCTTTTGGAAACGTATCCCCATCTAAGGGCTGAGATCATCCGCTTGAAAGAAGCAGGAATCAAAACGGAGCCTGCCTTCGCCCAAGTGTTCGGATTGGTTGGCGATCCTTACGATGAACTGCTCATGATTGGCGATAAAATAGGCGTGCAGGGAAACTGTTCTCCTTCTGCAGCAGACCGATTAACGTAAGCAGCCGAGGTAAAGCTTGCGGATCTGCGAGGCGATTTTGATTGCCGAAAAGCGGTGCAGCGTGATGTTGCGTCCCATTTTACCTAGTTCAACACTCCAACCCGGTGCGTTTAGCACGCGCTCGGCGTCTCTCGCCAGATGACCGACCGTTACAGGCCGGTTGCCGCCATGATCGCCGAATTGATGATGCATCGCATGAGACAGGTTCGATTTTTGCACGATGCCGAAATAACTTTTGGCTCCCGCAGCAATAAGCGGTTTGCCGCATGCCATCGCTTCGTTGGCTACCGTACCCGTACCTACGACCGCATTTGCAGCCCCGTACAATTGCCATATTTGCGTGATCGGAGGACGCACAATAACGGCCTTCCTTCCGATGCGCCGATTGACTTGCGCGGCGAGAAGCGACAAGCGTTTGCGATACATCCCCGGACCGGCTAAAACCGCGATAAATTTCGGTGAAATTTTGGCGATTTTTTCGCTTGCCAAAATGACTTTTTTCGCCACCGGATATTTGTCTTTGGCGAATCGGCTGGCATAAGCAAGCAAACTTCCCGATAACGGGAGACCCAGCTTTTTTCTGCACGAGGTCTGATTGAGCGGACGAAACAGATCGGTACGAACGCCTAGCGGGATTTGGACGGCTTTATGAACGGGGAGGTGCAACGCTCGAACCCAAGCCGACAAGTTCGGCGTAACGACGATGATTCGTCTTGCGATTTTTGCCGCTCTCCGCAATGCAGGCTTATTGTGGTAGCGGCCGTGAACCGTCAGAACAACCGGGATTTTGCGGCGGCTGTGCACAGATGCGACCAACTGATAGCTTAGCGAATCGTTTGCATGCAGCAAATGATATCCTCTTGCCGCGATCAACCGGGACAGTTTGGAAACGGAGCTGCCTTTAGAAAATCCGGATAGCAGATGAACCGGAATTCCTTGTCGGCGGCATGTCTGGACTAACGGTCCGCCGGAGGTCGCGATTTCGACTCGGATTCCGAGTCTCATTAAGGCCCATGCCAGGTTGATCATATATTTTTCGGTTCCGCCGACGTTCAACCGGTAAACAAGCATCAAAATCTTCAAGATTACCAATCCTTTCCCACGGCAAGTACATGCTTTTCGTTCCTATTTATATATTCCGTCGATTTTGCTAGTGACTAGACTGCGAGAAAAACAATTTTTGTCAGCAAATTAATGTTATTTTAAGATTCGTTTAAGCTAACGCTCAGGGAAGCCTTTTATACTAGGTGAAGCGGAAAGCATGTTGACTTCCCGTCCTCGTTACACTACAATTTGTAGTGAAAGGTGAGTGCGGAATGAAAAAAAAGTTTACGTTTAACCATCGCGGCCTCGAGTTGTTTTTTGGACCGCTGGAGGCTCAAATCATGGACATCCTTTGGGCTGTGCCCGATTTGTCCATTAAGGACGTTCAAACGAGGCTGGGGAAGGACAAGGATTTGAATTTCAACACCGTGATGACCGTGATGAACCGTCTGATCGACAAAGGGGTTCTTACCAAAACCGTCAAGGGAAGAACGTCGTTTTATCGGACTTTGGAATCGAAGGAGCGTTTTCTCGAAAACCAGTCGAAGGAAATTTCGCACAACCTCGTGGAGGATTTCGGACCGCTGGTCGTCTCCCACATGCTGGACGGGTTAGACGAGGCCGATCCGGAGCTGCTGGAGAAGCTGGAGCAAAAAATAAAAGCGCTCAAAGAAGGAAGATAGCCGATGTGGAAACGGAGATCGAAGATTCTGTTTTTCTCGAGTGCGATTATTTCGCTGTTTATTTTGGTACAAATGGGACTATACGTGACCGAGAAGCTTTCCGGCGTTGCCGTTCGTAACGTTTTTCAGCAATGCACAAGCTTGCTGCAATCGCTTGGTATACCGTGGATGGCTTTGGTACTCGATATTTTAGTCGTGTCGACGCCTTTTCTTGTCATTTGGCTCGTAGGCAAACAACTTTATTTATGCAGCCGCACCTATAGAAAAATGTCATCGCTCAAAGACGAGGCGCTTACGGCGGCCTTGAACGAAACGTATAACGAAGGAAGAGACGGCATTATTGTCGTTACCCATCCGGAGCCGATCGCGCTGACGATGCGTTTCATCCGCCCGAAGATCGTAGTATCCACCGGGCTGCTGCAGCTGCTGGACTCCGGCGAGCTTGAAGCGCTGCTCCGGCATGAGATTTTTCATATGAAGCATAGGGATCCGCTCAAAGCATTCGTTCTGGTCGTATGTTCATCCGTTCTTTGGTATGTTCCTATTCTGAAGTGGACCCGCAAGCAATACACCGCTGCAAGGGAAGTTCTCGCCGATTCCAGCGCGATTGAAGAGATGGGATCCGCAGAGAGTCTGGGCAGCGCTTTGCTGAAGCTCATGCGTAGAAACCGGACCGTGCGTTATTCGTTTACTTACGCGTCCTTTGCGGATTCATCAATCAATTATCGAATCAAATGTTTGATCGATCCGCAGGCCGAGTTCTCTTTCAAGCTCCCGGTCAAAAGAACGATGTTTTCGTTGCAGGTGGTCGCGATATTATCGGTTTTGTTTATCAGCGAGCTCCTGTAATTTTTTTTAACAACTAACACTACTCAATGTAGTGTATCTTGATTAGGAGGCTGATACAACAACCCCATCTACAGCGAATTCATGTGGACAAGACTAACATACACTTTTGGGAGGAATCATTAGTGAATATCAAAAAAGCGGCGATTTCCTTGGGAGCTCTTGTAGTATTGGCGGGCGGCGGATACGCGGCGTACGATTATTATGCCGGCAATCATGTTACGATTCAGGAGGTCATCCCTGCGGACGCCTCTGTACAGACCGGTACGGCAGCCGTAGAAGCGGCCAAGTTAAACGGCGATTGGAGCATACAGCCGGATTCGAAAGTATATTTTTCCGTAACGACTTCTAAAGAGACCGTCAATTTCGAAGGGGCGACCGTGAAGGGGGATTGGACGATCGATACGGGCGATCTTACGAAAATGAGCGGCCAAGGCGTCGTCGATGTGAACGCGCTGCAGTCGGGCAACTCTCAGCGCGACGGACATGTCAAAGGTGCGGACTATTTGAACGCTGAGGCCAATCCGGAAGCGACGTTCACGGTTAAATCGTTCGAGAACTTCCCGAAGGAATGGAACGAAGGTGCGAAAGCCGCTTTTACGATGAAGGGGACGCTTACCGTCAAGGGCATTTCGAAGGACGTTTCGTTCGAAACCGAGGCGTTATACACCCAAGGGGCTTTTAAAATGGAAGGCAGCACGGTTGTCACCTTCAACGATTTCGGTATGAAAAATCCTCATACGGTCATGCTGGATACGCAGAACGACGTAACCGTGCAGCTTCGGCTCAATTTGAATAAGAAACAAGCATAGCGATGAACGCGCGCTGCTTCCCGGTAATGGGGAGCGGCGTTTTTCTTGCTTCTTCGTCTTGTTCGGATACCCCGCATAACGGTGCACGAAATGACGGGTAACCGATTCGAATACCTGCTATCCTAATGTTGAGGAGGGATACGATGCTCGAAAAAATGAACGATGCCTTACGTTATATCGAGGAAAACCTTACGAATGAAATCGACTTTGAGGAAGTGGCAAAGCGCGCTTATTGTTCGGAATATCACTTCAAAAGAATGTTTTCCTTCTTATCGGGCGTACCGCTTTCGGAGTACATTCGCCGCAGACGATTGACGCTTTCGGCTTTGGAGCTCGTCAATGGCGATAAAAAGATCATCGATGTGGCGGTCAAATACGGGTATAACTCGCCGGATTCCTTCTCCAGGGCGTTTCAGTCGATGCACGGCGTAACGCCTTCCGAAGCCAGACATAGCGGAAAATATCTGAAATCTTATCCGCGAATGACTTTTCAGTTGACAATCAAAGGAGGAAATGAAATGAACGTTCGTATTGTTGAGAAAGAGGCATTCCGTATCGTCGGCATTATGAAAAGAGTGCCGATCATTTTCAACGGGGTGAACCCGGAAATTGCTTCCATGGCGAAAAGCCTGAATGCCGAAACGATCAAAACGTTAAAGGAGCTTTCCGATGCCGAACCTAAGGGGATCATTAGCGCATCTGCGAATTTCTCCGAAGGCAGGATGGAGGAAAAAGGGGAGCTCGATCACTATATTGGTGTCGCAACTACCAAGGACTGTCCGGATGATTTGAGACAGCTTGACGTTCGGGCATCGACGTGGGCCGTGTTCGAGGCCGTTGGCCCCTTTCCGGATACCTTGCAAAATGTGTGGGGACGCATCTACTCGGAATGGTTCCCATCGTCTGGTTACGAGTTGGCGGAAGGACCTGAGCTCTTGTGGCATGAGCATCAAGATATGACATCGCCGGCCTACCGCAGCGAGATATGGATGCCGGTCGTGAAAAGTTTTGACCCCGCGTAAATCGCGGGGATTTTTGTATTGAGAAAAAGTGCAGATCCGGACAGGATGTAAAGATATCGATAGATACAGACATGCGGTCGCTCTTTATAATAAAAGTAGGGTAAGGCGCCTAACAATCCTTCATTTCGAATGAATTTCCATAGATGACCGTCAAGTACCGGGAGAGCGGGGAGGGAAAGCATGAGAAAAACGTTTAAACTAGCGGCGGTATTGCTGTGTGTGCTTACCGTACTGCCTACAACCGGGGCGTCGGGCAGAGATTTGGACAATGAGTCCGGCATGGCCTCAAACATTGCTGCAGGCGTGCCGCTGAAAGAAAAGTTTAGTTACGGCAGTGAGCAGACGGCGGATGAATATGTGAGATTTTTGAAGTATCCCTATTACTCGGCTCTTTCGGAAGAATACGATAGTCAAGGCTATAAGCCTGCGAATGGAACGGCAGTAAGAGCGGAAGCTGAGCATGCAAGGGCGGCGGACGGCGGCAAGCTGAAGCTGGAGCGGCAAGTCGGCGGCGAAAGCGCGCCTGTGATCATGTGGGAAGAGGAAACGGCCTGGACGGAATGGGATTTTACCGTAACTGCAGAAGGGCTGTATAACATTGAAATGGCTTATTACTTGCTGCCGGGATCGGGTAATTCGGCAAAGAGATCGCTAACGGTTGACGGGGTTGTGCCTTTCTTGGAAGCGTCCAGTATCGTTTTCCCGCGTAAGTGGAAGGATCAGGGCGAAGTGGTAGTCAACAGTTTGGGAGATGAGATTAGACCCGGCCAGGTTGAAATGCCAGGCTGGTCGACCATGCGGCTGTCCGATGACTCGGGCATGTATGACGAACCCTTCCGGATTTATTTGAAGCCAGGCAGGCATACGATTCGCCTCGAGTACGTCGATCAACCGATGGCCGTCGCTTATATGGCGTTAGCGCCCGCACAAATCGTACCGGCATATGAGGAAGTGAAAGAACAATACGGGAAGGCTGCCTTGAAGCCCGCAACCGAATCGCTGCAATTTGAAGCCGAGCTTCAAGCTGTGGAAAAAAGCGATCCGACGATCCGCCGGGAAAGCGATGGCGATCCGCAGGTCAGCCCGTCCTCCTACAAGAACCGCAAGCTGAATGTTATCGGCGGCTGGCGTTGGAGAAAAGGCAATCAATCGATAACTTGGGAGTTTACGGCTCCAGAAGACGGGCTTTACAAAATCGGAATCCGCCAGAAGCAGACTTGGAACGACGGATTGCCTTCCCATCGACAGATTGAAATCGACGGGATCGTTCCTTTCCGGGAGCTGCAATCGTATTCGTTCAACTATGACAGCAAATGGCGACTCCACACCCTGCAGGATGAGAGCGGAAATCCCTACCAGTTCCATCTGACCAAAGGCGTCCATCGCTTGACGATGACCGTCAAGATGGGACCGCTTACCCCGATCCTGCAATCGCTAAATGAAGACAGCTTACTCCTATCCGAAATGATTCGTGACATTATCAAAATTGCGGGCAGTAAACCCGACACCAACTACGATTATGAATTTTTCACGACGATACCCGCCTTAAAAACGAATATGGAAACGCTCATTCACAGTTTACAGCAAAAATATGATCGGATTAAAGGAATGGCGGACAAAGTGCCTGCGATGGCGAATAATTTGCTGACCATCCAGAGTCAGCTGTCGCATATGATCGATAAGCCGTTCAGTATTGCAAGCAATATGAATGATTTATACAATGCTCAGAACAGCCTGGGAAGCTGGTATACGAGTATGCAGACTCAACCCCTCTTGATCGATTATATAAAGGCGGGAGGACCTTCCGAGTCTTGGAAAGATGAGCAGTCCGGTTTCTTTCAGAGGCTTCGGTACAGCGTAGCCAATTTCCTGCTTTCCTTTCAGAAGGATTACGATAATGTCGGCAGTGTTATGAAAGCGGATACATCAATCAAAAGCACGATCAATGTATGGATAGCCAGAGGGATGGAATGGGCGGAAATCATTAAGGAAATGGCCGACGAAGAGTTCACCCCGAAGACGGGTATCGCAGTTAATGTCAATGTGCTCCCGGCCAATCAGTTGGAAGCAGGCAGCGTGAATGCGCTTATGTTATCCATTGCGTCAGGCAAAGCGCCGGATGTCGGACTCGGCGTAGATTCATCCTCGCCCGTCGAATTTGCTATTCGGGATGCCGTATACGACTTGTCGGCATTCGACGATTTTGATGAAACGATCAAGCAATTCCTTCCGAATATTATGATTCCTTACAAATATCGGGAAGGGGTTTACGCCCTGCCTGAAACGATGGATTTTTCCGTTATGTTTTACCGCAAAGATATTGTAGAGGAGTTAGGAATCAAGCTGCCGGATACCCGCGAAGAGCTTTATGCCTATGCGCTTCCGGCTTTGCATCAGAATGGATTGCAGTTTTATTACCCGAATGATTTTACGCCGTTTTTATTCCAGCATGGCGGATCGTTCTACACTGCGGACGGCAAACGTTCCGGTCTTGATACCCCGGAAGCGTTCAGAGCTTTCCAGGAATATACGGATTTATTCACAAATTACGGAGTGCCTTTGGCAGCGGACTTCTACAATCGGATGCGCTCGGGCGAAATGCCTCTAGGAGTCGGTACCTTTGCCACCTATCTGCAGCTTTCCGTTGCAGCACCTGAGCTTGCCGGGCGGTGGGGAATCGCTCCGATACCGGGAACACGGCGAAGCGACGGTGCCGTTGATCGGGCGACCGGCGCCCTTGCCGGCCAAAGCGCGATTATTATGAAGCAGAGCAAGCATCCGGAGGAATCATGGGAATTTCTCAAATGGTGGATGAGCACATCCGTTCAAACTTCATTTGCCCGGGAGCTGGAGGCGCTGATCGGGGTTGAAGCGAGGTGGAACACCGCTAATGTGGAGGCTTTCTCCAACCTGTCGTGGCGCAGACAAGATCTTGAGGTAATCCGGGAGCAATGGAAATGGGCGAAGGAGACGCCGATTGTTTTGGGAGGTTACTACACGGGAAGATATGTCTATAACGCGTGGAACTCGGTTGTTGTCGACAATGCGAATGTGCGGGACTCGCTGGAAAAGTCGGTAAAGGAAATCAATCGTGAGCTCCGGATGAAACAGGAAGAATATGGCGGCTATCATGAGACTAAGTAAGGAGACGAAAGTATGGGGAATCAAATAGGGTTGTTTTTGCGCAAACACAGGACCGGCTATTTGTTTCTGCTTCCTTTCGTCCTGCTGTTTACTTTATTCATTATCATTCCTGTTTTGGTTGCGTTCGGCACCAGCTTCACCAATTACAACATGCTGCAACCGCCGCGATGGATCGGGATTACCAATTACAAGCTGTTATTTATGGATGACCGGATCTTTTTGAAAGCGCTCAGTACTACAATGATTTTTGCTTTTATTACAGGTCCGATCGGATACATCATGTCCTTTGTCGCTGCTTGGGTCATCGACCAGCTGAAGATGAGGAATGCTTTCGCACTGGCCTTTTATGCGCCGTCGATTACCGCCGGAGTTGCGATGGGCTCGGTGTGGCTGATCTTTTTCTCTTCCGACCGGTACGGCTATGTCAACAATTTGTTGATCAAGTTTGGTTTTATAAACAGCCCCATCGGTTGGAACATCGATCCCGATTATATTCTTGGCGTCATTATGCTGATTTCGGTCTGGATGAGTATGGGTACGGGATTTCTTGTATTCCTCGCAGGGCTGCAGAACATTAACAAGGATTATTATGAAGCCGGTGCGTTGGACGGCATCAGGAACAAGTTTCAGCAGCTTATTTATTTGACGCTGCCTCTCATGAAGCCGCAGCTGCTGTTTGGCGCTATTAATTCGATTGTCGTGTCTTTTGGCGTATTCGACATCGCCGTATCGTTTGCGGGCTTGCCCAGCCCCAATTATGCGGGACATACGATTGTGGCGCATCTGTATGATTATGCGTTCATTCGTTTTCAAATGGGGTATGCTTCGGCAATTGCTATGGTCCTGTTCGTGATGACGTTTTTACTTGGACGTTTAGTATTTCGTTTATTAGGCACTAAGGAGCTCTAGGCGGATTGTCAGAAAAATCGGAGGGGGCTGTCAAGATGAAAACAGCTTTAATGACCAAAATTCCTCGGCGGTATTTCAGGATCAGCCCCGGCTGGATACTGTTGTACATCTTTATGCTGGCGCTTGTCGTTTTCTGCGCTTTGCCGCTTATCTTTGTCGTTAGTACGGCTTTTAAGCCGTTCGATGAACTGTTTCTTTTCCCGCCGAGATATTTTGTCATGAAGCCTACGCTTGATAATTTCAGAAATCTCGTCATTTCACTCGGCAGCTCTACGATCCCGTTTGCACGATACGTGTTCAATAGCGTGCTGGTCACTTCAGTTACGGTATGCTGTACGGTTCTAGTCTGCTCAATGGGCGCATACGGCATGGTCAAGCACAGTCCTCCGGGATCAAAGACGTTGTTCAGTCTGATTATCGCCGCGTTGATGTTCTCCCCGCATGTCACGCAAATATCCCGATATATGGTCGTGAATGAGCTTGGCTTGATAAACACGTATTGGGCGCTTATTCTTCCGAATATTGCGGTGGCCTACAATTTTTTCTTAATGAAGCAATTTACGGAGCAGTTTCCGAACGAGCTTCTCGAGTCGGCGCGTATGGACGGGGCAAGGGAATGGCGTATTTTCTGGAAAGTGGTTATGCCCGCATTAACGCCGGCATGGTCGACTTTGGTGGTATTCTCTTTCGTAACGAATTGGAACGATTATTTCTCCGCACTCATTTTTCTAACCAGTCAGACGATGAAAACGCTCCCGCTTGCCTTGCAAACGATAGCAGGCGGACCGGCGACGATGAATATCGGGCGTGCTGGGGCGGTTGCGGCAGCGACCTTTCTGATGGTCATTCCTACCATTGTTATTTTCATGACCATGCAGGCCAGAGTGATGGAGACGATGACTCATTCAGGAATCAAGGGATAAGGAGACGACTACTATGATTAAGAAACTGCGTCTCTTCTTCGCAGCTATGATCATTATTCAAGCGTGCTTGTCTACTCCGCTGCTTGCGGCAAGCCAGGACTACGTTTTGTCGGGCGATAAGCGGGTTCCCATTCCGGAATCGTATCTCATTTCCAAGACGATATACAACGTCGGTGCGCCGGCTGGGATGTCAAGTTACCTCGATAAGCCGCAGGATCTTTTCATTAATGAAGAAGGGTACTTGTTTGTCGCGGATACCGGCAATAACAGGATCGTGAAGCTTACAAGCGATGGAACGACAGTCGGTATATACAGCGGCGACCCCAATAGCCCACTCCGCTCGCCTTCGGGCATTTATGCAGACGAGACAGGGGAGATGTATATTGCAGATACCCAAAACAACCGGATCGTTCATCTTGCGGCAGACGGCCGGTTCATAGAAGAGTTCGTGACACCGAGTTCCGAACTGCTGCGGGAATCGTTCGCTTTGACGCCGTCGAAGCTGCTGGTCAGTCCCACGGGTTACATCTACACGGTCAAAGGGCAAAACATTATGGCCATGGATGCATACAACCGTTTTCGCGGCTTTCTCGGCCAGACCGAAATCGGCTTCCGGTTCACGGATGCATTCATCCGGATGTTCGCATCGAAGGAACAGCGGAACAAGATAGCCAAGAGGATAGCGCCCTACTATTTGAATATTACGATGGATACAAAAGGATTTATTTATGCAACTAGCCTTGACCCCGGAGGAGAGATCAAGAAACTGAACTCGCTCGGGTTTGACTTGTTCATGCACAGAAAGAACAAGCAGCCGCTTGGAGAGAGAAAAAATATTGAAACGGGCAAACCGCTCACTCCCCGATTTATTGATCTTGCAGTAAGCCCGCAGGGGATTATTACCGCTCTGGAGGAGCTAACGGGTAAGCTGTACCAATACGATCAGGACGGTAATTTGCTCACGGTGTTCGGCGGCAAAGGATCGAAAAAAGGCAAGTTCTCCGCCCCGACATCCGTAGCAACAGACCGTGCAGGAAACATGTATGTACTGGATAGCGCGCAGGGCGGCATTTATGTCTTTGCGCCAACACGGTTTATTCAACGGGTGCATCAGGCTGTCGAACTGTACAGTCAAGGCGAATATGTAAAAGCATACGAGGCGTGGGAAGCGGTGGCCGGCATCAATGAAAACTATCCGCTTGTCTACAGCGGGCTGGCCGATACTTTGTATAAGCAGGAACAATGGAACGAATCCATGGATAATTACCAGATGGCTAACGACAGGACCGGTTACTCCAACGCATTTTCCGAATTCCGTTACGGCATGCTGCGGCACTACTTCTTCGTTGTAATCTTGCTCATCATGCTGTCCGTATTTCTATTATTCCATTTCGTGAAATGGCTGAAGCGGTTATCGCGAAAGGCCGCACAAGAGGTTGAACGCGGCAAAGGCAGAATGAGCGCGATTACCGGGATCAACATGTCATTAGGCGTCATCTTTCAACCGCGGCAAACATTCGAGCTCATCATTACCGCACGCGGAAGATTGAATTATGGGGCCGGTGTCCTGATTTTGCTGGCTGTATTTCTTGTCAGAATGATTTATTTGGCGGTCATCCATTACCCGCTCGAATCCATAGACATCATCGAATCCAATCTGCTGCTGGAGAGCGTCAAGCTGCTGCTGCCGCCGCTTAGCTGGATTGTCGCCAGCTTTTTTATTACCTCCATCTCAGATGGCGAGTCAAAGCTCGGAGAAATATTCACAGCTTCCAGTTATTGCATGATCCCTTATTTGATCGTGATGATTCCGCTATCGCTGCTGTCCAATATTTTGTCGCTGCAGGAATCGGTTTTATATGATTTGCTGTATCGCGGTATGTGGGTGTGGATTCTGATTTTATTTTTTATGAGCATCAAGGTGCTCAATGACTATACCATGCTAAAGTCCGCGATTGCCTATGCCGCTTCTGGAGCTTCGATCATATTGCTTTGGTCGATTGGGCTGTTGTGGTATGTATTGTCGGGCCGGTTGTATATGTTTATCAGCGGGATCGTTCGGGAGGTTCAGATGTCATGGATGTAGGGGGCACATATGAAAAAGCGAATGTATGGGTGGAAGTCGATGACGGCTGTCGGATTGTTATCCGTGGCGCTAACCTCGACGTTTTTTCAACGGGACGCCGTTGTGCGGGCAACCCAGCAGGAAACGAAGCAAGGGGCCGTACAGGAAACCGAGCAATCAAACCGGCAGATCGCAAAGCAGGTTTCCGATACGTATGAGCAAATTGCGGAATCCGGACACCTTGTTCTGTACGGCAATTTGAAGACCGGAGCGATTGCTGTCGAAGACACGCGTACCGGATATGTTTGGAAGTCTGTTGTCGATCGCAAAGATTATGACTTGGATAAAGAAAAGCCGTTATGGCAAAATTACATGTCTTCCATGGTCAGCTTGACTTATACGAGCCTTGTATCAACCCGCGAACAAGTATTAAGCAAAATATACTCTTTCTCCGATGCTTCATTAGTGCGTGCCGACAAGACAAAAAACGGGCTATCGCTGAGTTATGATTTTGCCAAGGCAGGTGTGGCGGTTGACCTTGATCTTACATTGGAACAAGACGCATTAATTGTGCGGGTTCCGGCAGACAAGATCAAGCAAAAAGAAAATGTCGGCATTGTCAGCATGGAGCTGATGCCATACTTTGGAGCGGCAGGCGAGCAGGCGGAAGGATATATGATGTATCCTGACGGCAGCGGAGCTTTGACCCGTTACAATATGAAGAAGCAGCGTCCCCGGGATGTGAAGGGAATGAAATTGTCGATCTACAGCGAAGACAAAGTCAGTATCGATGAAGTACCCGTTGATGGAGAGAGCGGCAATAAAGCCATGCTTCCCGTATTCGGCATCAAGAATGGCAACAACGCCGTTCTGGCCGCCGGCACGAAGGGAGAAGAAGATGCCTGGATCAATGTTAATCCTGACGGCTATATGGTCGGTCTAAACAGGATCGGTTTCGAATTCAATTACCGGCACCTCTACTCCATTAGTATGTTGAACATTACTGTGCGGGGAGACGGCAGCGATAAATCGCAAATATCCAGAGCGGATAAAGAAATGATTCACAGCGACAGAGAGATGCGCCTGTTTTTTCTGTCCGGCGACGAGGCCAATTACAGCGGAATGGCGAACGTGTACCGCAGCTATCTGACCGATCAAGGTCAATTAAACAAGGTCATTCAGGATCAGGACGAAATCCCTCTCGGCTTGGACATTTTTATGGGTATTTACGAAAAACGCATGCTGTGGGATAAATTCATTCCGATGACTACATTCAAACAGGCTGAAGAGATCGCTTCTTCCATAAAAGGCGCCGGCGTAGGACAAATCGATCTGATGCTCAAGGGCTGGGCCAAGGGAGGCTTCGGCAAACATCCCGTGAGTAATGAGGGACCGGACTCCAAATTGGGTGGAAAGAGCGGTTTGCAAAGCCTGGCGGAATATATGAAATCAAGCGGTTCCAGAATGTTTCTGGGCCAAAATTTTATGCTGGCCGCCTCCAAAAGCTGGGGGTTATCGAGCAAAAAGGACGTTGCCAAGCAGGGAAGCAGCTTGCCGGTTACGAATCTTTCAAACTCGCTTGTTCTGATGAATCCGGTTAAAGCGCAAGCACGCTCCAATCAATTTCTCCAGCAGTTAAACAAATATGAAAGCAGCTCGGTTGCTTTGGATGGCATGGGGCAATTCATTTATCACGATTACAATAAGGGGAATGCAAGGAACAGAGCGCAAACCCTGCATACTTGGCAGGAAATCATGCAGTCGGCTGTCAGTCAGCGGCAGTGGATTGCAGTAGAGGGAGGCAATCAGTACGTGCTTCCGTACGCGTCGCGTCTTTTCAATATTCCGCTGAATTCCTCTGAAAGTCTGATTAGCGACGAGGACATTCCTTTTTACCAAATGGTTGTCCATGGGCAAATTCCGTATTCGTCCGATCCGGGCAACCTCTCTTACGATTTGCAGCTCCAGAAGCTGAAGTGGGTAGAATACGGCAGCATGCCGTTGTTTGAACTGACCTGGCAGCCATCGTCCAAGCTGAATAAAACAACTTATAATACGCTGTTTACTTCCTTCCATGAAGACTGGGTCAAGCAGGCCGCGGATATCGTCCTTGAGTTCAACCGGCGGCTCCGTCCGGTTTGGAGTCAATCTATGATTATGCACGAACAAGTTGCCGATAAGCTTGTGAAGGTGAAGTACGGCAATGGCGCTATTATTTACATCAATTACAACGAAACGGCACGTGAAATTGACGGCCGTCTGGTAGAAGCGCTGGATTATTTGGTAGTGGAGGCTGGGAGCGATGCGTAAATTCAGACTTAGCATGGAACGACGGCATATACTCGAAGCTTATGTGTTCATTTTACCATTTTTGGTGGGAATTATTGCATTTTTTCTGTTCCCGATGTACATTTCAATCAAGCTGAGTTTCGGCGAGCTAGTCCGCATGGTCGGCTTTCAGATTGAGTGGTCCGGATTGGATAACTTCAAAAGAGCGTTTCTCGTAGATATTGAGTTTTTGCCGAAGTTTCTTAAGGTCATTAACCAGACGCTGCTTAAAGCGCCGCTGATCATTATTTTTTCGATTTTTTTGGCTATTCTAGTGAACAAAAGTATCCGTTTCAGAGGTTTTTTCAGAACGGTGTTTTTTATTCCTTTTCTGCTGGGTACGGGAGGGGTTATGCAGCAGCTGCTGGATCTGGGCGTGGATAAAGCGCTGATTTCCATAGCGGACGGAGGATTGATTCCACGCGAGCTGCTGCTGTATCTGGGACCTACTGCAGTATCTGGAATCGACGCTTTTTTTGGCATTATTGTCGCTGTGCTTTGGAGCTCCGGCGTGCAGATTCTGCTCGTATTGTCAGGCTTGCAAAATATCCCCGCGTCCTTGTACGAATCGGCCAAAATGGATGGCGCCACAGGCTGGGAGATGTTCTGGAAAATTACGCTGCCTATGCTTTCTCCGGTACTGGTGCTTGTCATCATCTACACGCTGGTGGATTCGTTTACGGGGATGGTGAATCCTATTCTCATTTATATCAAAGAGACGGCTTTTATCAATCTTGATTTCGAGTACGCAGCGGCAATGGGCTGGATCTACTTTGCTTTTATCATTTTATTGGTGCTGCTAGTTATGGCGGTTTTCTCCAAAAAAATTCAAATATAAACTGATCGGGAGAAGGGGTGATATTGATGAGCGGAAAAACAGCAGGACCTTCAACAGGGGATCGGATTCAGTGGAGCAGCCGTACAGGTTTAGCTCTATTCGACTGGTTGAAGCATCCTCGTAAAATCAATGAAAAGATTGCGGTGCTGGCCATCTACATTCTTTTATTCGATCTGGCATTTGTGTTTCTATTTCCTTTTTTGTATATGCTGGTGACTTCGTTCAAATCCAGTACCGATCTGTATGATTTTACAGTCAATTGGGTTCCGCGGACGTTGAGGGTTGCCAATTTTACGCTTGCCTTTAAGCAGCTCCACTATTTTGAGTTTTTCAAAAATTCGGCATTTGTCACGGCAGTCGCGACAATCGGGCATCTGTTATCATGTTCGTTTGTCGGTTACGGGTTTGCCCGGTATCAATTTCCGTTCAAGAAAACGCTTTTCATGATTGTCATTATCGCATTTATCGTGCCGATTCAGACGATTATCGTACCGACGTATATGGTGTTTGCCAATTTGAAGTGGCTGAACACTTATTTGCCGGTTTTGGTGCCTACGTTTTTTGGCTTGGGGTTGAAGGGCGCGCTATTCATATTCATATTCCGTCAGTTTTATCTGGGGATCCCGAAGGAGCTGGAGAACGCCGCGAAAATCGACGGCTGCGGATTTCTGCGCACGTACTGGTTAATCGTGTTCCCAATCGCAAGAAGCGTGTTTCTGGTTGCCGTCGTACTGTCCATTGTGTGGCATTGGAATGATTTCTATGAACCGGGGATATACGCTTCCCATCCGAGCTTATCCATGCTGCCCGCAAAGCTCAGTTCAATGGCTGAAATCGTGAAAACGCCGATTACGACCGCAGCGCAAATTAAGAAGAGACTGGAGCATCCTGAAGAAATTGTGAACAATGCAGTCCTTATGGCTGCGACGCTGCTTGTGATCCTGCCTGTACTTATCAGCTTTGCGTTTCTGCAACGAAAATTTATGCAAGGAATTGAAAGAACCGGAATTAGCGGTGAATAGCGCAAACGAATAACCGCGTGGTGCTGCGTAAATATGGGGGTTTTAGATGTGCGGCTCCCGTTATGAGATCGTGATTGCACCGAATAAGCAGCAAGGGGGGGGGCGTCCATTTGATCTTTGAAAAAATCTCTAGATTATGCAGAAACTCCATTTTGAACAAAGTCATCTTTGCTTTTTTACTTGTGATGACCCCTTTGTATGTGCTCAGTCTTCTGATGAATAAAGAAGGGACCAGAAGTGTAAGAGATGAAATAACCAAATCCGTAACGGCTTCCATTCATTTTTATTTGAATGCTTTTGAAACGGAAATATCACGAACCAGAGGGCTGCAGCAGGAGCTGCTTGTAAACAAAGATTTAATCAAGCTTAGCGCATTAGGCAATCAGATGACCCCCTATGACAAGAGTCAGGCCATTCTGAGGGTTCTCGATCAGATGAACTTGGTTCAACGAACCGGCGTTTATATTGAAAGCATCAATATCTACATCCCCCTTATTAACCGAACCTTGACGACAGGACTCCCGCTTGTCCCCTTATCCGAAGAAGATTTCATCGTGTTGTACCAGACTTCTGCAGCATCAACCTCCCCGGTCATTCAGTGGAAAGAAGGCGTATTATCCACGGTAGTCAATCCCAGTCCTCTGCTGCCGGGACATAAATTGCCGCAATATCTCATCAGTGTGAACTATTCGATCGGCAAGGTGGAGCAGTCGCTTCTGCAATTTATGAATTACGATCAAGGCGGAGCGATGATTGTCCATCCTGATTGGCATATTGCCAAATTAAAAAACATGGAGTCTCAAAATCTGCCGTTGATGATACAGTCCGTAGAGGAGAGCGGCGATCTTGAGCATGTAACGTCCTGGGACAATAAGTTTATTTCCGTCAGTCAAAAATCAAATAAATTGGATGCCGTAATGGCTGTGTTCGTACCAGAGCAAGAAATATTCGGTCCCCTTGTCATGCGTAGAAACTGGTTTTGGATGTTAGGCGGATTATCCGTGTGCATCATTATGTTTTTCTCCCTCGGGATTTACCGGATGGTCCATAGTCCGCTTATTGTCTTGGTCCGTTCTTTTCGCAGAGTGGAGAAAGGAGAGCTGGATGTTCTGATCGATGACAGCAGAAAGGATGAATTCCATTATTTATACATGCAATTTAATGCGATGGTTCGACAGCTAAAGTTTACTTTACGAGAAGTATACGAACAAAGGATACTTGCGCAAAGAGCCAAATTAAAACTGCTGCAATCGCAGATCAATCCGCACTTTTTGTATAATAGTTTTTTCATATTGAATGAAATGGTACGGAAGCATAACGACGAACAGTTGGACATGTTTACCGGACAGCTAGGGAAGTATTTTCAATACATTACGAGAAGCGCAACGGACCACGTGACGCTGGAAACGGAAGTAGAGCATGTTCGCGCGTATACATCCATTCAAGGGATTCGGTTTTCCAAGCGCGTGCAGGTACACTTTGGGGAAATGCCCGATTCGTTTAAGACAATCCTGGTGCCGCGGATGATTCTGCAGCCCATTGTAGAAAACGCGTTCCATCACAGCTTGGATCAAAAGGTGAAGAATGGGCATTTGTATATCCATTTCGTTGAAAACGAGGGAGAGGTTGAAATTATCGTCGAGGACAATGGCGATGTTTTGGATGACGATTTATTGCTTCGTCTGCAGAGGCAGGTTCTCAGTTTTAATGATGAAATGGAGAGTACAGGATTATTCAATGTGCATAGGAGGCTTCAGCTTATGTTCGGGGAAGCGTCGGGTATAAAGCTTACCAAAAGCCGGTATGGCGGATTGGCGGTCACAATCATGATTGCGTCAGGGGGTGGACGTCGTGTATAAGGTCATGGTGGTGGATGACGAAGAAATCATCGTAAATGGCGTCTGTGATTATTTAAACACCCATAATACGCTCGATCTGGACATTTACAAATCCGATAATGCCTTCGATGCGGTCAGTCTGATGCGCAAATACAGGATGGATGTCGTGCTGACCGATATTCGCATGCCCGGCATGACTGGAATAGAGCTGCAAGAGCAGGTGCTGAAGTATTGGCCCAGAAGCAAAGTCATTTTCCTGACAGGTTATAACGAATTCACTTATATTCACACCGCCCTGCGCAACGGAGCCGTGGATTATATTTTGAAAACGGAAGGGTATGAAAAAATACTGGAGGTTGTTCAAAGGACCATCCAGGAAATTGAGCATGAAGTCAGAAGCAAGCAGTATTTAGAAAAAGCGAAAGAGCATATGAAACATTCCATCTGGCAGGATTACGTACTGGATTTATTGCACAAGGAGGATATCTCGGAGGAACTGGTTAACATGCGATTGACGGCTATCGATTTCCCGCTTTGCGTTGAGCGGCCTTTCATGCTGATCATCGGGCAGATCGATCGTTGGCTCCCGAAGTACAATTTTTCAGATCGATCATTATTGCTTTATGCGATACGGAATATTGCCGAGGAATATTTGTCTCATACAGCCTCATGTATTTCCGTTGCTTACGAACATTCAAAGCTGGCTTGGATGATCCAGCCGTCGGATCCGAACTGCAATGTGGAATATATTCACGAAACGTTCGAATCGATACAACGCATCTGCAGCGAGATATTGGAAATGAAAATATCCTTTATTATGTCCAGTGAATACTGTGAGTGGCATCAGGCATACAGCAAGTTCGCTAAGTTGAATGAACTGTCATCCTATCGCCTTGGGTCCGGAGAAGAATGCCTTTTGACCGAAAAGTCCGTTCCTCAGCAGGACGAGAACAAATCCGACTGGGATCGGGCTGTACAAATGAAAATGACGGAAAATAAAGAGGAACAAATTGACCGTACGGATAAGCTGATTTCACGCATTCAGCAGTATATTAACGACAACATCAATCAGAATCTCACTCTGATTTCATTGTCGGAGGTCGTATACTTAAATCCCTCCTACCTTTCCCGTCTGTACAAGCAAGTTACGGGTATGAATATTTCGGACTTCATTACAAGCGTAAAGGTGGAAAGAGCCAAGGAAATGTTAAGGAATCCCAAATACAGAATTCAGGAAATATCCACGGCTTTGGGATTCGAATCCCCCTCTTATTTCACCCAGCTTTTCAAGAAAAATACAGGAAAAACGCCGCTGGAATTCAGAGTATCGTTAGATCAGTAAAATCGTATAGATCCGAACAGGAAGTAAAGATAACGATAGATACAGGCACGCTGATGTTTTCTATAATGAAAACAGGAGTAGGCGCCTAAACCGAAAATCATCCTGAATCGCGGTAAGGTTTTTAACTAAATGAGTCGGGGGTATGTCAAATGTCATTTGGAAGAATACGAATGACCGTATCCGTTATTCTTGTTCTGCTCATTGTTTTTCTCACTGCCTGCCAGTCCGAATCTCAACCTCCTCAGGAAACGGCAAAACAGGAGCAATCGGCCTCTCCGAAGGAAACCTCAAAGGAAGCAGTCGATCCTCTGGGCAAATATGATCCTCCAATCAAGATGGTTGGAGCGAAATACTATAACGACCCGGAGTATCCCGAAGGCGAGTCCTTAGATAAGAACAGATGGCTTGACGCCTATCGTTCGACATTAGGCATCGACCTGAAATGGAAATTTGTCACAACTGGAGCTGAATATCCGGAGAAGTTAAGCGTCGCCATTGCATCGAACGATATTCCGGATGTAATGGTTGTTGATGCTACCACGTTCCAGTCGCTGCTGGATAATAATATGTTGGAGGATTTAACGGAGGTTTATGACAAGTATGCCTCCAAAACAACCAAGAGTGCGCTTAGTGAAACTTCAACCGGGAAAGCGGCAATGGAAATGGCCAGCCGTTCAGGCAAGCTGTACGGTATCCCTGAGACCTCAGCGACCGTTGCGGAGAAGGCCAGAATGCTGTTCGTCCGTACGGACTGGCTGGATAAGTTAAACCTGCCCGAACCCAAAACGGTACAAGACGTGATCAAAATTGCGGAAGCGTTTGCAACGATGGATCCGGATGGCAATAATGTCAAGGATACGTACGGATTGGCGGTTGCTAAATCATTCCTTTTTGCGGATTTCGGAGATTTATCGGGCTTCTTTAATGGCTTTCACGCTGATCCGAACATATGGTTGAAGGATGCTAACGGTAAATTGGTCCACGGCGTTATTCAACCCGGGATGAAGACAGCACTGCTGGAGCTGCAAAACATGTTCAGCAAGGGCATACTCAGTACGGAACTGGCAGTCAACACGGTAGAGTCGGAATGGGATGCGGCCATCAACGGAAAGCTGGGCATGAGTTATGGCGTGATATGGTCGCCTGCCCAGCCATTAAACATGAATATCGAGGCGGATCCTGAAGCGGATTGGAAGGCTTTTCCTATCGTTTCAGCTGATGATAAGCCGGCAATGCCAAGGGGAGGATCGCCGACCGGCGACTACTATGTAGTGAAGAAAGGCTATTCGAACCCCGAAGCGATTGTAAAAATGGCCAACTTATTTGTTGAACATTTTTATAATATTCCGGAAAGCAAATTGATCGCAGATAAAAAGGGTGACGGAACGATATCATTAATCGGCATGGCACTCATTCAAACGTTTAATCCCGATTCCACAATGAAAATTGCGATGGATCTTTCTGAAGCTTTGAAGACCAAAGATCCGAGCAAACTGAATAAAGGTTTAAAAAGCGCTTACGATTTGGCGGTCGGCTTTCCTCAGGATCGCAAGGCATGGTTAACGTATCGAATGTACGGCGACCAATACGGCAGCTACAACGTTGCGAATTATTACGATAAGAATAATTTGCTCCTGCTTAATGCTTACGCGGGTCCTCCGACACCAACGATGATTTCTAACAATAAAATATTGAGAGATCTACAAACCGACGTTTTCACTAAGATCATTATGGGGGAAGCGCATATTGATGAATTCGATAATTTTGTCGAGCAGTGGAAAAAGCTTGGCGGGGATCAAATGACCAAAGAAGTAAATGAGTGGTACGCTGCCAATAAAAAATAGTTTGGTGTAAAACAGGGAAGTCCCAATGTTCACAAAACATTGGGGCTTTTCTTTGAGCTCAACCTCCAGCGCAGCAAAGACATTTTGATGTTTAGACTGGGATGATGGTATACTTTAAACGTTACTATATCATAGTAAATAAATGGAATGGGAATGTGATGAGGGTATGGTTAAAGCAGTTGATTGTGCCTCCTAAAAAGAAAGCATATTCATTTTTTAGGAGGTAATTAAAATGATTTTTCATGAGATTGATCGGGATAACTGGAGCAGAAAGCCTTATTTTGACCATTACCTAAACCAAGTCAGATGCACATACAGCATGACGGCCAATATAGACATCACCCGGCTGTTGGCTGAACTGAAAACTAAGAAGATAAAGCTATATCCGGCGCTAATCCACATGATTGCAACAGTGGTAAACCGCCATGTTGCTTTTCGGACATGTTTCGATTCCGAGGGAAGGTTAGGCTATTGGGACAGAATGTCGCCAAGCTATACCATTTTTCATGACGAGGATAAGACGTTTTCGGCAATATGGACCGGCTTTAGTGAAGACTTTAAAGAGTTTTACATTCGTTATCTTGACGACATGGATAAGTACGGAAGCGTCAAAGGGTTTCAAGCCAAAAATAACGAGCCGCCAAACGTATTCCCGATTTCCAGCATCCCATGGGTCAACTTCACTGGCTTTAATTTGAACATTTATAACGAGGGAACATATCTCCTGCCAATCTTTACGATGGGGAAATATAGCAAGCAAGACGAAAGCGTTCAACTGCCTCTATCGGTACAGCTTCATCATGCTGTATGCGACGGTTATCATGCCGGCGTACTTTTCAATGAGCTTCAATCGCTTGCCGATCGCTGTGAAAGCTGGCTGCCTAAATAGCAACGTAGAGCATTTGCATTTCGCTTGGTCGTATTTGAACTGAATGAAAACGAAAAGACGCCGCTGAGAACCTATGCAGGGCGTCTTTTTTGAATCTCAAGCGAATATTTGTGATGTGCTGAAGCCCCAAACCACTACCTCCCACACGCGCAATCGTATAGCCATGCACCAAGGACCGTCCGTGATTTCCAGACGGTTTTTCTTCATGCGGTTCTGATGTCCACGCCTTTTGGACACAAAAAGTTTACAAGTTCGTAACGCGCTTGCAACAAGCATGCGATATAACTATGAACGGGTACATGCATGAAGTCGGACATAGGCATGTTATGATAGAAACGTCTGCCAAACGAATGATTTATAATTTCCAACAAAAACTAACGGAACCTGCTATGCGGAGTTGCGCGGAGGACGAATGGAGAAAAGCAAAATATTAATCATAGAAGACGAAGCGGCCATCGCGGATTTGCTTGAGTACGGGCTGATCAAGGAAGGATATTTGACGAGGAAAGCGCGGACGGGAGCCGAGGGATGGAGTCTGCTTGAGTCATTTGCGCCGGACTTGCTGCTGCTCGACTGGATGCTGCCGGACGAAAGCGGTCTGGACATTTGCAAGAAAGTGACGGCTTCCTACAACATACCGATTCTTATGATAACGGCGAAATCCGATATTACCGATAAAATACTCGGACTGGAATTCGGAGCGGACGATTATATTACGAAGCCGTTCGATCTTCGGGAGGTAATAGCGCGGATTCGCACGATTCTCCGGCGGATCGCCCAGGCCAACCGAACGGCAGCCGAAACGCAAGAGGAACGGATTCAATTTCGGGATATTGTCATTAATACAGCTGAACGCATGGTCCGCAAAAAGGACGATTGGATCGATTTGACGCCCAAGGAATACGATCTTCTGATGACGCTTTACCAATACAGGGGCAAAATTTTTACCCGGTCGGAGCTGCTGGACAGCGTTTGGGGATACGATTTCGCAGGCGATACGCGAACGGTGGATACGCATATTCAAAGATTACGCAAAAAACTGGGCTGCAGCGACTTGATTACGACCGTATTCGGCATTGGTTATAAGTTCGAAAAACAGGCGGGCTTCTAATATGCTTCGATCCATAGGAGCCAAGCTGCTGATCGGTTTTTTTCTGATCTTTCTTATTTTCTTCTTCATATTGAATCAGATGGTGGCAAAAAACATCGAGTCCGGCAATCGAAAAATCATAACCGAAAACTTGGTCGGGATAAAGAATAACAGCAATGCTTATGTTAGACAGTCTTTCATGATTCATCATTTTGCCAATGACGAGTTGTATTTCGGCCAAATCGCAGAAGAGATGGCGAGAGATCTGCAGCATGATACCTCCTCCGGCATCGCTATGTACGCGTTAAACGGTGATTTGCTGTATGCTTCCGACCAATCGGTATTTTCGTCGGGCGGAGACGACTTTAAGCAAGCTTTGCAGGGCAAGACCGCTTACAGCATTAGCAATGTGAACGGTACGGCATCGGTGCTTTTTGCGTACCCCGTCATAGTCGATGGCGTCAAAGTGGGGATTATCCGTTTCGCCAAGGATTTTACGTCGCTTTACGAGCAGAGCGCCCAAATTCAGCGTACCATTTTTTTGATTGCAATGGCGGTGTTCGCTGCCGCATTCCTGTTCACTTATTTATTGTCCCGCCATATTACCGTCCCGCTTGTCAAATTGACCAAAGCTTCAACGGAAGTGATGAACGGAAAGCTCGACACGCGGATAACGTTTCGGCGCAGGGATGAGATCGGCATGCTCGCATCGAATTTCAGCAAAATGATCGAAAAGCTGCGGGATCAGTTCGCCCGGATCGAGAAAGACAGGGACCGGCTGGAGGAGCTTAACGCGTCCCGAAAACGGTTTTTCGACAATATGACCCACGAGCTGAAAACGCCGTTGACTACCATTATGGGTTATGCTGCGATTGTCCGGGACAATGACGCGCGGGACCGCGATTTGTTCCACAAAGGGATGACGCATATCGAGGATGAAAGCAAAAGGCTTCATGGACTGGTGCTGAAGCTGCTTGAAATGTCGAAGGAGTCGTACGATCCGGACTCGTTAACGGTAGTGGATGCGGGGCATGTTTTGCGGGATGTATGCGAGACGATGACGATTAAAGCCCAAAGGTATATAAAAACGATACATCTTGAGGCCGGCGAAGGACTGTTCGTTTACGGGCATGCGGACAAGCTGCGTCAGTTATTTATCAATTTGCTAGATAATGCCATCAAGTACGGGTATACGCATACGGATATTTCGGCGAGCGCGAAGATCGAATCGGGCGGCGTCAGGTTTACGTTTGCGAATGATGGACCTACGTTAAGCGCTGAGCAGCTAAGCAAAGTAGCCGAGCCTTTTTACAGGGCCGATCCGGATCGTTTTGCAGCGGACAGCGCCGGGTTGGGATTGAGCATATGCGCGGGTATCGTCGAAGAGCATGGGGGCAGCATCCGTTTCGCCAGCGAGTCGGAGCATACCATTGTTTGCATAGACATTCCCTACAAAAATGCCGAAGGGGTGATGGAGTGAGCAAACGATGGAAGGAGCTGTCCGCATTCCTACTGACGGTGTGCTTCCTGCTTACAGGCTGCCTAAGCCAGGCGCGTTCGGAAACGATCATCATACCGGAATCGGGCGATGAACTGTCGACAAGCGGCAAAAGCGAAATGTTTGACGTCAAAACCATTTACCGCGTTTTGGACAAACAAACCGATGATGGAATTCCGCTCGGTTGGATCGACCGCAGCTCGCTGCTTGGCTTTTTCGGAGAGCAAACCCGATCACCAAGTTTGGAACGTGTCGACTACCCGTATGAAGCTCGCTTGAAGCTGCGAAATGCGGATGCGAAAGCAGGTTACATCGCCTTGTCGCCGTCCGGCGGTATGATTGCATCGCTTGTGCAGACGGAGACCGGCGATAATGCCATGAAGCTGATATCGCTTAGCGATCAGCAAGAGTCGATAGTCGCGCGTATTTCGAACGAACAGATTCGCTCCAGTAAATTCGGATGGTCGAATAACGGCCGGTACCTCGTATATATCGTACGAAACGGAGAGAGCGGAAGCATCCAAATCAGCGTGTATGATACGAAGGAGAAAACGACGAAAAGCTATACCGTCCCAGGATGGAAGCCCAAGGATACGATTTCCTCGGTCCATATTGCCGATGACGCTTTAAGTGCGGCGATCATCAAGGATTCGGGCAAGCTTTCTTATGTGTTATACGGCGCTTTGGACGTCAGCGGGTGGACGGCACAATACGAGCATCCTGCAAATCGCGATAGTTCTGTGGAATGGATCCATAACGACCAAATCGCTTTTATCGGCTCGGAGGGAAGCTTGTACGCATATGACCGGCGAAATGCCGCTCTTTCGGTATTGATCGATCAGATCGGATTGTTCCGCTTATCGCCGGACCGGAAGGTTATTGCGTATTTGCAGGATAAGGACACCGTTTATGCAGCTTCGCTGTATGGAAACAATGTCATGAACAAAACGCAGCTGTTTAAAGGAATTGTGCCTTCCCAAATAAGCTGGAGCCCGGACAACGGGAAGCTGCTGCTTAGCGGCCGAAAAAGCTACGCCGAACAGGATGTGCCGCGTCCTGTCGCTCCGGAGGTGATAAGCAATCAAAACATGGTGATCGAATTCCGATGAGTAGACGATAGGACATTTCTATGTTTCTACTTGTCAGAAGGGGCTATTCGGCCCGCACAAGGCCGCTTCAGCGGTGCTAATCACCAAAGGACCGTCCGTGATTCCGGACGGTTTTTGTCAGTTTATCAGAAAGTATATCGCAGAAGCAGCTCCCAACCTCGGTAAACGCGCCGGTCCTTAAAAGAACGGCGAAGCCGTTTATCCTTGTTCCGTCGCGTGCCGCAAAAGCCGTACACATTTTGTTGACATCTTGGCCATGAGACGGCGACATCCATCGATTACAGTGTTCTGGCAGGCACGTAATCTTATGACAAGGATGTGGGTAAAACATGAACAAATCAAAAGCCTGGTTCGGGCTTTGCCTCGGTTTTATTTTGCTGGGCGTGACGGCATGCGGCTCAAGCTCCAGCTCGGGCGGGGGTGGAATGGGAGGAACCTCTGATTCGAATACGGGGGAGGCGGGAGTTACTAGCTCACCGGAGGGGACGGGAGCGACTTCGGAGAATTCTCCGAAAAGCGGGAAAAAGACGATCGTGTTTTCCACCTTTTGGCCGGATGAAGGGTTGAAGCAAGCCAAAATGAAGTACGAAGCCGCACATCCGAACATCGTCATCGATCTTCGGGATGTGCCGACAGATGACGAGCATACGGAAGCCGAGCTCAAAAAATACGTAACGGCGACGAATACGGCGATGCTGTCAGGCAACGGCCCCGATATGCTAGCCCTCGATATGCTGCCTAGCGAGAAATATGTGGGCCAGCATCTGCTTGCGGATCTAAGCGGGTTGCTGAAAAACGATCCTTCGTTTATCAAGGGGGACTATTTCAACAATATTTTGGAAAACAGTCAAACGAACGGAGGGCTTTACGGCTTGCCGCTATCGTTTTTCCTGAACGTTCTGATCGGAGATGAAGCGGCAATCAAGCAAACCGGCGTACCGTTCGACGATAAAAATTGGACATGGGAAACGTATGCCGAGACGCTCAAACAAATGAATCGATTAAAACCGAACAAGGAAGCGGGCGGCGTTCTCCCCGGAGCCGTCGCTGCCACCGGGCAGCAGGCAATGCAAGCGCTGTTGACCGAAATGGTGAAAGAAAATTACCCGCGTTTCGTAAATGAAGATACCCGAACGGCCAGCTTCGAATCGGAGGCATTCCTCGATATGATGGGTCAGGTCAAAACCATGTTCGAAGAAGGCGTCTTCGCGGAAGGGCGTGCCGGCTCTTTTTTCAGCTCGCGAAATGTGAACTCGGCTTGGGACTATCTGGTCACCATTAAGGAGTCGGGCAAACAAGCGAAGCTGTATGCCAAGCCGCGCGCCGAAGGGACGAAAGCGGGGGGATACTTTTATCCTTACAAAATTATCGGCATCAACGAGAAGTCGGCCGTGAAGCAAGAGGCATGGGATTTTCTCCGTTTTTTAATGTCGGACGAAATGCAGCCTGCGCCTGAACGGGCGGGGTTCCCTATAAACAAGAAGGTTTACGGAAAACAAGTACAGCAGCTCCTGACCAAAGGAACAGTCAAAGCCTATGAAGAAGGTCCCCTTCACGGACAAGAATTCCCTGTCGATCCCGCACAGATCGAGCAGTTGGACAGTTATTTGAAGGAAGCCGTTCATCCCGTGGCATTCCAGCCCTCCAAAATAGAAGAAATCGTCAGGAAGGAAAGCCAAGCCTTCTTCAGCGGCCAGAAATCGGCGAAGGACGTCGCGAAGCTGATTCAAAATAAGGTTGCGACTTACTTGAATGAGTAAGCTGCGTTTACCGGCTTGGCTGGGGAAGGACGGGACGGCGGCGTTGATCTTTTTGGCGCCTAGCGCTGCGGGATTTATTCTCTTTTACTTGATTCCGTTTGGGATGGGTATCGTCTACTCGTTTACGGATTCGACGATCGGAGGCGTTTTCGTCGGCTTTGACAACTACTCTGCGCTGCTGGAGAGCAAATCGTTTCATAAGGCCGCGGCGAATACGCTGCTCTTCACCGGAGTGAGCGTGCCTTTGCTTATTTTCCTATCGCTGACCCTTGCTATCCTGCTGAATCGGCGGTTGTACTTGCGGAATTGGCTGCAAACTTCATTTGTTTTGCCGCTCGTCGTACCTGTTGCATCCATCGTCATGATTTGGCAAATATTTTTTGATTGGAACGGGACCTTGAACGCTTGGCTGAACGGCCTCGGTCTTGGGCGAGTCGATTGGATGCAGTCGGACGGCTCGATGGCGGTTTTGGCGTTCTTGTATATATGGAAAAACATCGGGTATGACATGATTTTATTTATGGCCGGTCTGCAGGCGATTCCAGCTTCGTATTATGAAACGGCGCGCATCGAAGGGGCGGGCAAGCTGCGCCAATTTTATTACATTACGCTCGTTTATTTGACGCCGACGATGATTTTTGTCGTGCTCATTTCGATCATCAACTCGTTCAAAGTATTTCGCGAAGCTTACTTTCTCGCAGGCGATTATCCGTACGACCGCATATATACGCTGCAGCACTATATGAATAATATGTTTTTGTCGCTTGATATTCAGAAGCTTACCGCCGCTGCATCGCTTATGGTCGTCGGTATCCTTGCTCTTGTTTTCGCGCTGCTTGGGGCGGAGCGCCGATTCCAGTCCCACATGGAGTGAGAGGGGAAAAAGATGATTTACTTGAAACGAATACGGTTGCCGGCAATCGGATGGATGCTTTTGCTCGGAGCCGGGGCGTTAGTTATGCTGGTGCCTATCGTGCTGACCGTCATGAACTCGCTAATGACCGAGCATGAGATCGGGCTGAATTACGGACTCCTCGGTAAAATGACGAATGCCGCTGCAGGTGAAAAGGACGTCTTCGTCAATCTGAAATGGATTCCCGATTGGGTGTCGTTCGATCAATATATGGAAGTGCTGGTGCGGAATCCAAAGTTTCTGCATATGTTCTGGAACTCGGCGAAGCTGGTCGTTCCGATTATCGCGGGACAAACCGCGGTTGCATCGCTGGCTGCTTATGCTTTTGCCAAACTTCGTTTTTGGGGGAGAGGCAGCTGGTTTTTGGTGTATTTGATGACGATGCTGATGCCATTCCAAGTTACGCTTGTTCCGAATTATATTATGCTGGACAAGCTCGGGCTGCTGAATACGAATGCGGCGATTATGCTGCCAGGCGTTTTCGCGGCTTTCGGCGTATTCATGCTGAGACAATTTATGCTCCATATTCCAACCGCGCTGATCGAAGCGGCCAAATTGGACGGCGCGGGACATTTTACGATATTCGCCAAAATTGTGATGCCTCTTGTAAAACCGGGCGCTGCCGCATTAATGGTTCTGCTTTTTGTCGATTACTGGAATATGGTTGAGCAGCCGCTTATTTTTTTGCAGGATGCGGTCGAGCAGCCATTGTCGTTATATTTGGCGCAGATTAGCAAGGAAGCGCGCGGTGTCGTGTTTGCCGCGTCCGTCTTGTTTATGAGTCCGATGGTAGTGCTTTTTCTGTATGCGCAGACGCATTTTGTTGAAGGCATTCAGCTTTCCGGGATAAAAGGGTAAGTTCGGGAGGAATCGATTTTGGAGCTGGAGACGAACGACGGAAGAGTAGCGGACCGGAAACGAAGGCTTCGGTTAGTTGCCGGTTTCCTGATCGCTTTGCTTATGATTTTTACACTTTTGAGCAATACCTTATACGCATTAACGCTTCCTAAGGTGACCGTGCAGTCGGCCAGTCCGGGTCAGCTGGAGCTGGCCTTCCAGGGGAGCGCCGTTATCAAGCCGGTGGAAGTGAGGGATTTGTCGGGGCAGGCGGGCTGGACCGTCACCAAGGTGCTGGTGCGGGCGGGAGACGAAGTCAAGCTGGGACAGACGCTCGCGCAATACGATAACGCTGAAGCCCGGCGGCAGCTTGTGCAAGAGCAGTTTATGCTGGACAAACTCCAGCTGTCGGTGGAAAAGCTGATGTACGACTATATTCAAACGGAGCACAGCGATGAGGAGGGGGCGGTACTTGCAGCCAAGGCAGCTTTGGAAAATGCGAAGCTCGACATCAACATGCAGCAGCAGCGTATCCTTGACATGCAAACAAAAATAAGCTCGAATCAAGCTTTGAAAGCTCCGTTCGACGGTACGATTGCAGCTGCGAATGCCAAGGAAGGGTTATCCGCTAACGCGGGCTCGCCGGATTTCAAGCTTATTAATACGAAGATGGGCTACCAGCTTGAGCTGCAAATTCCAACGGAAGTAGCCGATGCGCTTACGATCGGCGAAACGACGGAGGTTCGGCTCCCGGGACAGAACAGCCGTACCGTGGAGGGGGGGGTTGCGGGCCTGGAGCAAGACGTCTCCGACGGCAGGCAAACTGTCCGGCTGACGATTTTGCTGCAGGACCCGTCGCTGGCAAATGGCGAAAGGGCCGAGGCGCATATCAGGAAGAAAGGAAAAGACGGTGCGCTGCTTATATCGAACGCCGCTGTCCATAAAGATCAAACAGGCACGTATGTCTATGTCATAGAAGAGCGGAAAGGCCCGCTGGGGAATGCATTTTATACCGGCCGTCGAAACGTTGCTTTGGCCAGCTTCAATGAACATACGGCTGCGGTCGAATCGGGTTTGTTCCAGCAGGAATCCGTCATCTTGGAAAGCAGCGAGCCGCTCCTAGAGGGGAGCCGGGTAAGGATTTTGACCAAATGATGGGTTAGTATAAAAACTTTGTGCGATGCTCTCGCCTTTCTGCCGAAAAAGAAGTAATGTAGAAGAAAAACGAGTTAGGAGTTGGCGGAATTGGATTTGGGTCTAAAAGGAAAAGCAGCGCTAATAACCGGCGGAAGCAAAGGGATCGGTTTTCATACGGCTTTGATTTTGGCGAAGGAGGGCGCTAGCGTCGCGATTTGTGCCCGCACCGAAGAACAATTGCGTGAAGCGGCGTCATCCATCAAGGAACAAACGGGTGCGGACGCATTTTATATTCTAGCCGACATGACGGTGCAGGAGGATTGCGAGAGAGCGGTCGCACAAGCGGCGGAGCATTTCGGCCGGCTGGATATATTGGTGAACAATGCCGGAACGGCTGCGGCGAATTCGTTCGATAAAGTGAATACGGACCTGTGGAATCAGGACCTGAACTTGAAGCTATTCGGAGCCATCCATTGCTCACGCGCAGCCATTCCATATTTCCGCGAAAGTGGCGGCGGGGCGATTGTAAACATCGCGACATCGTCGGCCAAAACGCCTCCGGCTTCTTCGCTCCCGTCTTCCGTCAGCCGTGCTGCGGGATTGGCGCTGACGAATGCCATGAGCAAAGACTTGGCGAAAGACAAAATCCGGGTTAATGCGGTATGTATCGGTTCCATACGAAGCGAACAAGTCGAGAAAGTATGGAAAAAGGCTGCGCCGAATTCGACTTGGGAGGAGTTCGCCAACGATCCGAAGCACGGCATCCCGCTTGGCCGGATCGGCGATACCGAGGAAGCGGCTAGAGTCATCGCATTTCTCGTTTCGGACGCGGCATCTTACGTTACCGGCACATCCGTAAATGTGGATGGGGGTACGGGGGCTGCGCTGTAAGAAGCGCGCATCGTTGCTGCCAGGCATAGTTGCCGGCAGCATTTCTTTTTTTTGTAGATTTCTAAAGATAAAGTACGAGCTCGACTCTAATAGCATCATTTCAATTCTTATACTATAGATTTTAGGGATGTAAGGCATCTGATCGTGCAACAGATCGTGATCATCATAATGAGGCCAAGTTTACTATCAGTGAGGCAAACCACACTATTTCTAACCGAAAACCCGTGTTCTGGTAGCATAATGAGGCAAACGCAACGAATAGTGAGGCAAACGAAATTGATAGTTACGTTTGCCTCACTATTTGGCGAAAAGGAGCGTTTTACCGGTAGAATAGTGAGGACAGCCTCATGAACAATAAGGTTTTCTCCACTAATCGCACGGTTCGTAAATAACCATTACGATATCCGTGTTTGCAATGCTGTAATGATTTTTTGACCTCGCTTTTTCTCTGCTTCATCAATGAATTTACAGCTTCTTACTTAATATTTCAACCTCCATGCGTATCGTCCTCACTAAATGATCGTGCCACTTGTTCCAAGTTCGCTTCTGCCTACATACATTCCCAATTCTTCGCATTCCGATCCATAACGCCCAGAGGTCGATTTCCAGTTGATCGTCGCAGGAAAGCTTTCTAATGTCGCTATAGCCCTGTGCCAAAGTGTCGAATCCAAGAAAACGCTGACCGTCGTGGAGCTTATAATGTCCCAAATCGTAGAGGGGGCTGCTCCCTTGAATCTCGCCGAAATCGATGATGCCGGTAAAAACGCCGTGAAAACAGAAAATATGGGAATCGTCAAAGTCCCCGTGAGCTAAATGAGCTTCATGTCTTGCCATAATTGGAGCTCCGGCATGCAGCAGGCTGCTGATTCGGGATATGACAGGTTTGCCGAAAACATTTTCCGAACTATAAAATAAATCCTCTTCCATGTGATCGAAAATGTATTCGTGCATGGAGCTTTTTTCAGCTCGTAGCGATTCTCCTGGCACTCCATCTTTTCTTTGAATCCAACCGAAACCGTCAACGGTTATTTGATTGACAATGGCGAGGTGTTTTCCAGCTTGAAGAAGGGTGCTTTTGTGAACGTCCTCCAACGTGCAGGATCCGATATCGGAGCCCGGAATTTCATTTAAGAGCATCATTGACATCTCTAAGGATTTATTACTATGCTCATAATAGATAACTTCCGGAACTTGAACTCCTTTTTGCCTTAATAGGTTATGTACATATACTTCGACGCCAAAGCTATTCTCCTGTTCCGGAAGTAGTCTGAGATAGCTTATATTTTCACCTGACTGAACCCGATAAACGTATGTGGAGACGCCGGTCAGTACTCTTTCGATCCGGTCGGCGGCAACAGGAAGACAGTCTTTTGCCGTCTGTTTAACTAGCTCGATGGGAGGAGCCTCTCTTTTTAGCATGATCCTAGATCCTTTCAGCGGCGAGAATGATAAGAAAAGTATAAAGGAGTTGCAGGATAAGGAACCCGGCAAATTTTTATTAAATGAAACTTTATTGCTTTGCATAACAAAACAAATCGATTGCACACAAAGGAGCGAAAAATGAACAAAGCATTGAAAATCTCGGCACGTACCATTTTGGTTGTCGTTTTGTCTTTATTCGGGCTGATGTGTGTATTCGGGATTGTTTTCTTTCTGGGCGTGTGGTATCGCGACGTTTTCATGTGAAATTAACGATAGGGTTGTTTTGGTTTTTATGCTCGCCGTCGTTTATTGTTATGATTGGGCGCGAATAAGACATAAGAAAGTTTGGCAAGGTGCCGGCGATAACGTCGGCGCTTTTTTAGTTTATAAACGCGATTTACCGATGGACTTGTCCCATTGCCCGAAAAAACGTTTGTCTTTAAAGGGACGATAAAGCGCATATCCAAATTATCCCTCCAGTAAAAAAACGGCATATCCAATCCTCGATATGGCATGCTTCCTAAAAAACGCTGTGCTATGTTTCGAATGGACGAGGCAAAATACGAAGCGTATTTCGTCTCGCTAATCGGATAACGGGAAGGTGGGGTATGGATGAGCGAACATATTGCATCATATGCCCGATTGCATGCAGGCTTCTGCTCCTGTTCATGGTTCTGAAAATGGCTCAAGTAGGCCAAGCCGGTCTATGCAGCCATTTATTTGCCATTCTAAAGTAAGCGCTTACGATAATTCCGAATCATGAATATATGCTTAGGAGCGATAAGATGAAAACTTCTGTCACGAACAAAACGAAGAGAGTCGTTTGTTTGTTTATGGTCGTTCTTTTACTGCTTTCCTCCGATTTGGTTCTGCCGCCGCACACGGCTGCCGCAGAGGAACCGCAAACCGTCACTTATTCCTTCAATCAAAGCAGTCTTGTGCCCGGTACATCTGATTGGCAGCTCGTAGGCGCGCCATATGGCGAGTTCACGCCCGGGGTAGCGATATTGGCGGACAGCATCAATATCGAGGCTTGGGCTGACGGCCATGCCCGATCTTTCAAATTTAACGTTCCTGAAGCAGGAGCTTATACCGTCAAGCTTCAGGGAATCGTCATGACGTTAGGCGGAATAAGCAGGCTGCATGTAGACGGCAAGCCGATCGGCATCTTCGATTTTTATGCGGAATCTTCCTGGGACGATTGGGTCGAGAGCGAAGCCAGGGCGATCCGGGTTATGAATCTGGAGGCAGGTATTCATGAACTGACGATCGAGGCAATCGGTCACGCGACAGGATCGACTCGGCGTAACATGTTCCCGACTAAGCTAATATTGGAGAAAGTGCAAGGAGCGCTAGCCGTGCAACAAGTACAGATCAAATGGAACCCGCAGGAACTGAACGTCGGAACGCGTACACCGTTAAGCGTCGAGGCGTTACTGGCCGATGGTACCCCGGCGGTACTTCCCGGCGCACAGATCAGCTTTGCCAGCGCCGACCAATCGGTCGCGGTAGTGGAGGCTCAAACCGGCTGGCTGGAAGCGGTCGGCATCGGTACGACGACGATCGAAGCATCCGTACTTTATGAAGGAAATGTATATACGGCTGACCTTCCTATCGAAGTCAAGCCGGGACATACTTATGCATTCAACAAAAGCAGCTTGAATCCGGGGACGAGCCGCTGGAAGCTGGTCGGCGCGCCATACGGCGAGTATGAGCCGGGCGTAGCATTGTTGGATGACAGCATCAATATCGAAGCGTATGCGGACGGACATTCCCGCTCCTTTAAGTTTTATGTGTCCAAGACGGCACCTTATACGGTCAAGCTCCAGGGAATCGTCATGACTTTGGGCGGGATCAGCGAGCTGTTTGTTGACGGGCAGCCGATCGGCACATTCGATTTCTACTCCACAGCATCATGGGATGATTGGCTGGAAAGCGAAGCGAGGACGATTCGCCTGATGAATTTGTCGGCGGGCATGCACGAGCTGACGATAAAAGCGATCGGTCATACGACAGGCTCCACACGCCGTAATATGTTTCCGACGAAGTTCATTCTCGAGCCTTTTGAAGGCCCGCTGCCCGTGCAGGAAGTGGAGCTGAAAGCGGATTCGGCGGAATTGTCCTTAGGGGCCCGAACGCAGCTGACGGTTGAGGCGACTTTGACGGACGGCACGAAAATTGCCCTGCCGGACGCGCAGATCAGCTATCAAAGCATGGACGAAGCAGTCGCGGTTGTTGATGCACAAAGCGGTATGCTGGAGGCGGCCGGCGTCGGCGAAACGGTAATAAACGTATCTGTCGTCTATTTTGGCGCGACATACACGGGCAGCCTTCCCGTTAAGGTCATCCCGATCAGCAGCGTCAAAAAGCGCAGCACCCTTTATACGGAGGCGGAAGTTCAAGCGGCAAGAAGCAATGTCAGTCAGTTCGATTGGGCGAAGAGTATGAGAGACAATGCCGTTGCCCAAGCAGACTTGTATCTTGGTCAGGGGCTTGACTTTCTATGGAATTTGGTGCCGCCGCAAAGCTTGCCTAGAAGCATATTCGTGAATTTTGAGTTGGGAAGTCCGGTTACGGGGAAGGAAATCGATAAGTACGGCTACTATCCTTACCTGATCGACCCTATCGGTGATCCATGGAAAATAACCGATCCGAGCAGCGGCTATCGTTTCCCGACAAACGATTTCAAAAGCTATTATGAAAGCGGATTAAACGAACACGGCATTTTTGACAGGTCATTGGCCGACCCGGCATTTTTGGTCAATACGCTTTATCCCGAAAAAGGCCCGACTTGGGGCGTCGACGACGGCAACGGCTGGATTGACGAAAACGGCAACTATTACACCTTCATCGCTTATTATGTTCAATGGGGCTTATGGGGGTACGACGGAAAAAGCGCGATACAGAAAGCGCTGCGCTCGCTGCGCGACGCCTATTTGTACACCGGCGATGTGAAGTATGCCCGCGGCGGCACCGTTTTGCTGGACCGTATCGCCGATGTTTACCCGAGTCTCGATATTTCGGTTTACAGCATGGAGCATTATTTTAATTCGCATGGCGGCTTTGGATTGGGCAAGGCGGTGGGGAATATATGGGAGCCGTTTCTTGTCAAAGATTTTTTAAGCGCTTATGACGCGTTTTTTCCGGCGATGGACGATTCGCAGTTAATCGGCTTTTTAACGGCCAAATCACAGCAGTACCGGCTGGGACCGTTAAAGCATTCCGCGACGGGAATCCGCAAAAACATCGAGGACAACATCGTCAAGCTCATTTATCCGGCTATAAAAAACGCGCAAATCGCAAGCAATAACGGCATTCATCAGGGTGCTCTCGCGATGGCTGCGGTTGTGTACGACAAGCTGCCCGAATCGAAGGAATGGATGGATTTCAACTATAAGTCGGGCGGCCAGATCGGCCCGCCTCATCAGGTTACCGGCGGGAATATGGGCGTTACCTTCGTTAACGGGGTCGATCGCGACGGGGTAGGGCATGAATCTTCGCCGGGTTATAACCAGCTATGGCTGGACGCCTATTTGGAGACGGCGGATATTTTGAACGGGTATGACGGGTTTGATGGAGCCGATCTTTACGATCATGTGAAGTTTCGGAAAATGTTCTCCGGACTTTATCCGCTAATGCTGGGCGAACGGTTTACGGCCAATATCGGGGATGCAAGCGGAACCGGGAATCCGTGGTATGCATTCAATCTGACCCAGATGATCAAAGCGTTCGAAAATTACGGGGATCCGATTTTTGCCCAGCTTGCTTATTTCGCGAATAATAACAGCATCGAGGGGATTCACGGCGATATTTTTTCGGCCAATCCGGATCAAATCGCAAGCGGTATCCAAAATGTCATCAATGAGCAAGGCACGCTTAAGCTCGACAGCATCAATATGACCGGTTACGGATTCGCCGCCTTGAGAGACGGTGAGAAACAAGGGGACATCGTCGGAGCCCGTTATCCGTTCCAGCAGCTGCCGATTGTGTCGAAGACAGGAAACGGCGCGGCGTCGATCAAAAACGGCACACTGGAGTTTGCCGGTACAGCTGTGGGCGATTCGATCGAGTTCTCGTTTGATGTCGCGTTATCGGGGAGCTATGAAGTGCTGCTGCAGCCGGCCCGTTCCATCTGGTACGGAGGCTCGGGCACCTACCTCGTTAAGCTGGACGGACAGCCGGTCGGCGAGATCGACTTTTATGGAAACCGGCAGAGCCGGGAATCTTTCGGAATCGTTCCGCTCGGCGCCGGTACGCACTCGATTCAATTTATCGCTACCGGTAAAAACCCGAATTCGGGCAGCTACAAAATGGCCTTGTACGAATTGGCCCTGCTTGACGAGGAGCAAAGGCTGGAGCGGAATGAAACGATTGGAACCGATCCGCTTAGAGATCTTTGGATGTACTACGGACGCAATTACGGACATGGACATGGGGATACGCTTAATTTAGGCCTTGTCGCTTTCGGACTCGATTTGTCTCCTGATCTGGGTTATCCCGAAAGCACGTTAAGCACGGACACGCATTTTACGGAATGGGTTCGGCATACGGTTTCCCATAATACGGTTCTTGTCGATCGATCCATGCAAAATGCGCATTGGTCAGGACAGCCGAGCCAGTTTGACGACACAGACATCGTGAAGCTTGTTGATGTTGAATCGCCCGACGTGTATCCGCAAACCGAGCTGTATAAACGGACGTCGGCGATGATCCGGGTCGATGAGGGCCACTCTTACGTCGTTGACTTCTTCCGTGTCAAAGGCGGCAATGAGCATCATTTCAGCTTCCACGGGGCGGAAGGCCAGGCAGCAGCCGAAGGCTTGAACTTGACGCCGCAATTGACGGGGACATACGAAGGGCCGGATGTCGAATATGGCGTACGGACTTCCGATGAATATGGAACCGGCTATCAGTATAAAGGATCCGGCTTCCACTATTTGAAAAACGTTGAGAGGGATTCTTCGCCGGAGTCGCAGTTCAGCGTGGATTGGGCCATTGAAGATACGTGGAACATTCTCGCGCAGCCTGAGGACATTCATCTTCGATTGACCATGCTGACGGAAACCGACGAGGTGGCTTTGGCGGACGGTATTCCGTCCAGAACGCAACGCGGCAATCCGGAAAGTCTGCGTTACATGATTGCCAAACGGACCGGGACAAATCTGCAAAGCACGTTTACGTCGGTCATCGAACCGTACAAGGACGACCGCTTCGTCAGCACTATCGAAAATGCTGCGGTTAAAACGGGCGGTGCTGCGGCCAATGAAATGGAAGCAAGAGCGGTGAAGGTGACGCTTGTTAACGGCCGCGTGGATTACATCATCAGCGCGCTGAATCCGGAGATCACGTATACGGTAGACGATAAACTGCAGTTCAAGGGAAGCTTCGGTGTTTATTCGGAGATGGACGACCGGCATGTATACAGCTATGTGAACGATGGCACGGTGATCGGATTGGCCGGTTCGCCGGAGATCGAGGCTAATCTTGCCGGCATTGCCGGAACGGTTGCGGATTTTACGAAGCAATTGCAGATAAACAATGAGATTATAGCGGAAATGGATCTGCAAGGACATCCGGCCGAGGAACTGGTGAACCGGATGATCTACGTGCAAAACGACGGTTTACGCAATGCGGTATACACGATCAAAGGCGTCAAGGAAGTAAACGACGGAACATACTCGATCGAGCTTGGGGATACGTCGCTGATCCGCAGCTACAAAAACGATAACGATTTCAGCGAGGGCTTTATATACGATATCGCTGCAGGCGCAACATTCCGCATCCCGCTATCTTACGAACACGAAAGCCTTGCGGGAATCGGGGCGAAGCTTGCAAAATCGAAGCTGGCTGTCGGGGAAGCCTCCCAAATCGCCGTTACGGGCAAACGCTTGGATGGCGGCGATGTTCCGTTAACGGGAGTCGTCATCACGTATGAAAGCGACAATGAAGAAGTTGCGACCGTTACTGTAGATGGGATGGTGATGGGACAGGGAGCCGGCGAAGCGAACGTTACGGTGCAAGCCGTCATACAAGGCGTCGCGATGAGCACGAGCGTTATCGTGCAGGTAGAGGAAGAGGGAGCGGCTGTAACGCTGGAACGTATCGCGATCAGCGGCGTTCCGGGGCAACTGCGCCCTTCGGAAAGCGCACAGGCAGCGGTTACCGCTCATTTTACGGATCTTTCCAGCTTGAACGTTACGTCTGATGCCGTGTTTTCAAGCAGCAATTCGGCGGTAGCGTCGGTTTCCGCTGAAGGCAGGGTGACTGCGCTGAGTCAAGGGACTACGATCGTTTCCGCCGTGTATGGCGAGTTTGAAGCGGCTGTCGAGCTGTCCGTTGTACCTGTTGTCCTTCCCGATACTTCAGCGCCTTCGTCGGGCGAAGGGGCAAAAAGCCAAGAAGAGCCGGGTAAGCAGACCGTGATATCTCTGACGACTGACGCCATCAAGGAATCCCTAGAAACGGGGAAACGTCTGAGCGTGCCGCAAGGGATCGCAGAAATCCGCTTGCCAACAAGTTCCGCAGAGCTGCTCGGGGAAAAACGTTTGGAATTGAACATCGGCGGGATCGGGCTCGATTTATCGGGAGAATGGCTGCGCTCTATTTTGACGGATGCGCAGCTGACGGACAACAAAGTGCAGCTTGTCATCCGTTTCGAAATCATCGAGGGCCAGGAAGCTGATGTTATTGTCGGCAATGCGGCGACACATGCGCAAGCAGCTTTAACGCTGGGCGGCGCTATTTTCGATCTAAACATGAGCTTGGTGATGAAGGATGGCCGTTCCGTTCCGGTTAACCGTTTCTCGGAGGTGCTTACGCTCAGCTTCCCTGCGCCGGAGGATGCCGATTCGGCGGTAATGGGCATCTTCCATATCGGCGAAGAAGGTCAGCTGGAATATGTCGGCGGGGAGCTGAAGGACGGCCGGATTGAAGCGTTGCTTCGGCATTTGAGCCGATACGGCGTGCTTGAGTACGACAAAGCTTTCGCAGATGTTCCAGTAGAGCACTGGGCGTACAATGTCATCAGAGAGCTTTCGGCGAAACAGATCGTTCAAGGGGTGAGCGGTACCGGTTTCGCTCCCCTGCAGCCGGTTACGCGCGCCGAGTTTACGGCATTGCTGGTCAGGGCTTTGCAATTGGAGTTGGCCGGAAAAGCGCCGTTTACCGATGTCGCTTCGGAAGCGTGGTACTCGGAAGCCATCGCCGCAGCTGTGGATTCCGGTCTCGTCGACGGGATCGGAGACGGCCGATTTGCTCCGAATGATGAAATAACCCGGGAACAGATGGCGGCCATGCTGCTGCGGGCTTATGAATGGAAGACGGGCAAAAAGACGGAGTTGGCGGAAAGTACGGCGGTTTTCCAGGATAACGGAGAAATAAGCGGTTGGGCAAAATCTTTTGTCAATGCAGCAAGGCAGTTAGAGTTGGTGCAAGGGCGGGAGAATGATCGCTTTGTACCGCTCGGACTGACATCACGCGCAGAAAGCGCGCAAGCGGTTTACAACTTGCTCCGAATGATCAGGTAACACAGCGCAGTAGAATAGTGGCGGGAAAGAGGTGCTGATGTGTCAGCGCCTCTTTTTTGTGGTATATAAGTTTATATGTAAGCATAGATTGCCGATTCTTATTGGTCAAACAAAAAGGGAGGATCAGGAGTGAAACTAAGGCAAATGGCAACAGCATTCATTATGAATGATGGTAGATTTATCATGATGAAAAAAACGAATAGTAAGCTGTTCGATTTCGAGTTTTGGACCGCTTTAGGCGGTCATTTGGAGCCAAATGAAATCAATAATGCCCGGAAAGCTTGTTTGCGCGAAATTTTCGAAGAAAGCGGTCTACAAGAGAACGAGCTCAAAGAACTCGATATGAGATATGTCTTACTGAGGCAAAAAGAGGACGAAATCAGAATGCAGTTCGTGTTTTTCGGAAGCACGGATAAAACGGAACTCGTCCCTTCGGATGAAGGCGAGCTGCACTGGGTGGAAGAAGCTCGGCTAATCGAATTGAACATTTCAACGATAATCCGCAAAATGCTTGAGCATTACAGCGCCAACCGAGACGATAAAAGAGTTTTCGTAGGCACGATGACGAAAACCGATGAAGATAAGCCGTCCGTACAGTGGTCATTGATGACCGACCCTATGGTGTTTTAAAAATCACGTTTTTGCATCGCTAGCAACCCGACGCGTAGGTAACATGCTGTGTATCAAAGGTATAAAACACCGATACAATTGAAAAAGAAGCGGTTGAACGTAAGTCCGTTCAAACGCTTCTAATCGGGATGCGAGATCGGTGGAATAAGACGCCGCAGCGTCATAGTTACCGAGCCGTCAACATTTTACGATCATGCCGCCTCCCGGAGCCAAAATGATGGGGACACGGCCGGCAGATGAAAAAAATTCGCCAATAAATTCATTTTGCGTGCTGCAATTGACGATCATCGTTTGGCCGGCCGCGATCATCAATTGCAAGTCGGCGCTGCTCATGCTGCTTGCTTCCAACCGGCAGTCCGACTCCAAAAATCCGGCTTGTTGACCTGCCGTCTCATAAGTCCAGCTGTACATGCCCTCCGCTACTCTGACGGTTCCGCCGAATACAGCGATAGATGATGTCGAAAGCCTTCGTGTCCCCGAAATATTTCTTGTGTGCGGCATCAAATTGGCATAGATCATATATTTGTCCGTTTCAACAATAATCATGCCGTTATCGGAAGCTTCCAACTGATGATAATGAGCTAAAGCTTCTTTGGTTTCCATTGCCGTTCGGTTCGGTAAAGTAACCGCGATAAAAGGCTGTAAAATTTCTCCTCCGACGTAAGCGGCGCCGACCTTGTCGTTAAGGACCAGACAATCTTCAATTCCCTTCCATTTCGGGTATTGATGACGATTGTCATAACGAATCCCGTTCGTTCCGAATAAAAGATAGCCGATCTCATCATCGACATTGATATAAGGAACAGGCGGAAACCGGCGTGTGATATCTTCGTCTCTGCCGAAGAAACCGTCGAACGTTTCCGTCTTGCCGCCGATATGAATGTTTCTTCGCCCCGGGGCCAGTTCAGGTATTGTTTTATAGCGTTCATTGCGGACGCCGAGCAGTCCTGTATGCATGGCAGCTACACGGCATGGCTTGACTACTGTAAACTGCTCGGCGTACACGCTGCTCCCGTCAGGCAATGAAACCCAAGCAATGCGCTGCAATATGCTCCCTTCCCCATGTTCCACACATGCCGAAGCGCCGAATCCATTGTCGCTGGGATTGATTCGCTGGGATTCCGACTTGACTGCAATCCCTCCGCTGGCCGGGGATATGTTCTCCTCTGACCCTTCGAAAACTACTTTTCCAATATAGCTGTTTTCAATAGGCGTTATCGTCCACAACCCTTTGCTCGGAAGCGTGATCGCCATGACGCGGTTACGCCAGCTAAAGGAACTAAACGTATTTTCAGTGCGATGGACAACAGCCGAACCATAGGGATACATATACACATCAGCAAGGCGCGACTGCATTTCCCGCTTTTTGGAAGGGGAAACGCCGGGGCCTCCCAAAACATGCAGCACGTAAGCATTGGCCAATGCAAAGGCATACATGCTTTCAAAGTCTTCCGCGGTTTGATAGTCATTGGGAGAAATGGGATACAATTCTCCATTTTTCTCGATCAAACATCCCGTTTCGTTGCTTTGCTGCAGCTTGATCGTAGCGGCTAACGCTTGCTGCTCCAGCAAGGCCGCATCAGGGTCGCGGTGTATGACGTTCATGAATGCATGGAGCGTGGTGACGAGGGTTTGACGATTGTACCACCAGTCCTGGGATTGGATCGGCACGATCATCCCGTCAAACTGAGTCCATCGTTTGAGCGATTGCTCATAGATATGCTTGTTGTTAAGTAACATCGTATCATCTAACGGTTTACCCTGCGTGAAAGAGGCAATCGCATAACAAGCGCGAAACGTAATCGCAGTAGCCATATAGTCCGGGTGTACCATGCCGTGGTTTTCATTCGTAAAATCGGGAAAAAGCGTCACCGTTTGTATCCATTTGTCGCTAAGAGGTTCCCCTTTGTAAAGATTGCCGTTAAAACGGTCTTCAGGTACCGTAGCGGTATTCAGATTCCATTTGTCATAAGCTTCGCTCCATGCCTCATGCCGAGGATGCCGGGGGAAAAGCATGACGGCCGCAAGTATGCCTGTGGCCGTCCAAGCGTTTTCTTCCATTTGGGTATCGTGAAACGAGCCGTCGCGCGGTTCGGCTTGCGACCACCTTTCGGCATAACCGATCGTCAGCTCCGCTACCATTTGTCTGGTTTCTTCATCAAGCTTTTCCCAGAATAACCAAGCCGTATAAGCGATATGGAACACCGCCGTGCCTGTTTGCGTGGCTTGAAAATAAGGGGCGTTTTTGCCTCCCCATTTTTGTCCGCTGTTCCACTTGTTTTTACCGATAGGCCTCACACAATCTATCGGGCCGCTATCATGCGTAAAGCAAAGAAACCGCAAAGCCTTGATCGCTCTTTCCTCCAGCAGCTCCCTGGGAAGGGCGCTTGGCCAATCATTTTTATCGCTAAACGCACCCATTACCGCATAGACGTACATCGGATACGACGTTTCGAAGCCATACCATCCTGCTCCATCCAGGAAAAAACCGGCATGCGGACGTTTGTCCCAGTCTTTGAAATTTTGATCCATATACAAAATCCATTTATACAGTACGCGAGCGATCGTACGCGACTGCTCGTTCTCGCGTGCAAGTTCCCAGCGTACGGGAGGCGGATTTCGCCAATCGGCACTTTCGGTTCGAGTATTTTTCGAGTCGTTCTCTTTCACGGGGCATTCCTCCTGATTATTGATGAATCTACCATAAAAAAGGAGAAGCGGCATAGCGATGATACCCGAGCGGAATCAAGTCGATGTATGATAAACGGTTTCCGTATACTTGGTGATGGCTTCGTCGTAGTCCGGATACGGACAACCGAGACTTTCCGCCACTGTTTTAGAGTATTTTCTGAATAACGCATAACAGGCGAATAACGACTGCCACATTTGGGGATAACCATTCTCGGAATAAGTGGAAAGCAATGCTTCCCAATCTTCAGTCGGAATATAACGGTTGATGAATTTATAGTTTTTCCCTACGCTAAAGGTATAACCTTTCTCCGAACCGATTTGCCAAGCCATCATGCGAAGCAAATTAGGACGGGCAATCTCATGCAAATGATCGACGGCAAAAAGGATTTCGTTTCGCGCCAATCCTTTTACAATGTAAGTCGAAACCATCCAGAATTCGTTGCAGCAATCATCAAATTCCCTTGCAGTCGGTTTTTGAATCCAATACAAACGGTCGCTGGGGGACACTTTATTTTGGATTTGATTGTCCTTATCGAGCAGGACCTCGACTAAACCGTCGCTTTTCGTAAAATAATCTTCCGTCTCGTTGATTGGAATAAGCGTCAGGTCCAGTTTACGGCCATCCTCAAAAAGGATGATGTATGAAAACCAGCTGCCTAATTCGGCAGGAAAAAGCTCCATATCCTCGGGTTTCTGCATCATCGTTCGTTTTCCGAAACTATCGAGCCATCCGTCGTTTTCCTTGAAAACGTCCATATCTGTCACAAAATAAGAAATGTCGAAATCCTGGAATGCGTCTGCGGGAATATTTTCGTTCGTGCGTGACCCTTCCAAGGTAACCAGCCGGATTCTATCATCCTTTACAGCAAAATCGATGAACATATCCATCATTTCTTGTTCGCTTCTCAAGATCGTCTCCTCCATTCCGTTTATGTGCATATTTTATGGATAAACGCGTTTGTCCTTAGCCTATGTTTACGAAGTCGCTTTCTTCGAAAGCATTTGGGACGGCTAAAGCGGTTATCCTTGTGATCAGTCGTGAAGTTACGGTACATATTCGACGTGCGGTTCCATACTCCTTGCAGACTAAATCTCAGTTTTGCGAGACTATCGCCATTCTAAAATAAATAACAGTACTAAATGACAAATGAAGCTATATAAGATATGATAAGCAAGAAAATTGAATAGCTGTTCGGGTGCCAATCATGGTTATACGATAAACGATGGAATCATCGGTTGGTTAAAAGGGAAGCGGGTGAGAATCCCGCGCGGTCCCGCCGCTGTATTAGAGGAGTCCTTGCTACATGCCACTGGTTTACCGGGAAGGCTGCAAGGGCGATGATACTTGAGTCAGAAGACCTGCCTGTAACAGTACACTACTAACTCTACGAGCGATAGGGGGTGTTTATTTCATGACCGCGTTTTTTGGCGTGCCCGTGAGTAAAACCTCTTAACATTTCCAGTTAAGAGGTTTTTTTATGTTGCGATTTTTTTAATGAAGGAAAGGCAGGAAAACAAATTGAGAAAATATCGTTTACTTACTTGGCTGCTGATTGTCAGTCTTTTTATTTCGTTATTCTCGACAGGCAGCTTAAAAACGTATGCCCAGCAGGTTGAGGCCGTACCGAAAGGTTACGTCACGCTGTCAGTAGAAAAATTCACATTGGGTCAAGGCTATTATCGGGAACCGATGAGGATTCCGTTTTACGAAGGAGACAACGGCGCTGCCATACTGACGCGCGAGCTAGGCAAGGAAAATATTAAGCATACGGGAACCGTCGAAAATTATTTTTATTTATCCAAGGTTAAGGATGTTACAAGCAGCGTCTATATTCCGCAGTACATCGTCAATCAGATCGAACTTGGCGGAGGTCAAGTCGAGTCGAAGAGAGATCCGGAATGGCTCGGAGAATTCGATTACACCTCGATGTCCGGGTGGATGTATGCAGTCAATAATGTTTTTCCCAACGTAGGTTTTTCCGATTACAAACCCGAAGACGGCGACGTGATCCGCACGCAATTTACCGTTTATGGGTATGGATCGGATCTTGGCAATACGTGGGGAACCGGCTTCATCAACACGGCGAATAAGGATACGCTCACGGCCGTTATCGGTCAGATCAACAGCGCCCCCGATAAATCGGTTCTGTTGTCCGACTCTGCGGTCAGAGCTTCTTATGAACAGGCGTATGACATACTCAAAAATATGGAGAGTACGCAAGCAGACGTCGATCTTTTGCTTACGGAGCTTGATAACAAACTGGGATGGGATCATGTTAAGCCGGTGTTGTCGGTACAAGGCATATCGGATCAACAAGCTTTTACCAGTAAACAGATTTCCTTCCAAGTAAGCGCGACGGACAACGTAACACTAGGCATTTCGCCGGAAGTCCAAGTTAATGGAGCCGCGATTGCAGGGGCGAACGGCGTATTTACCGTTAATTTAACGGAAGGATATAATTCGATTGTTATAACGGCGTCGGATGCTTCCGGCAATCGGGTTAAGCAAACGTTCGAAGTCTACTACAGCGTTTGGAGTGCAGCGAAAGATCATCTTAATAAAAGTCTTGCCTATATGTATGACACGATAACGAATCCGACTTTTGGCACGCTTGGCGGCGAGTGGTCGGTTCTGTCCTTGGCCCGCGGCAATCACCCGGTTCCGGACGCTTACTACATCACTTACTATAAGAATGTCGTAAGCAAGGTCAAGGAATTGATGGCCAAAAATAACGGCGTTCTCGACAAGAACAGAAGCACGGAGCATTCGCGGCTTATCCTCGGCTTGGCTTCCTTCGGCTTAGATCCGCGGGATATTGCCGGTTACGACATAACGAAGGCGCTGTCCGATTACGATTACATATTGAAGCAAGGCATTAATGGGCCGATCTTTGCATTGATCGCCATGAATACCGTCAATTACGAGTTTCCCGCTGTCGATGATGGAAAAACGCAAACGACGCGCGACAAACTGATCGACTATATTTTGAGCAAGGAAGTTAACCAAGGTGCGGCCAATGTGGGGGGCTGGGCGCTCGGGGGAACGAAAGCCGATGTCGATATGACGGCAATGGCTTTGCAGGCACTTGCCCCTTATTACCTGAAGAATGATAAAGTAACATCCGCAACCGATCGTGCGCTTAACTGGCTGTCCTCCGTGCAGAATGCAACAGGCGGATTTACGAGTTACGGGACCGTCAATAGCGAAAGCATCGCGCAGGTCATCACCGCGTTATCCGAAATCGGCTTTGATCCGTCTTCGGACCAAAGATTCGTGAAAAACGGTTACTCGGCCGTCGATGCGCTTCTGGCATTCGCTGCGCCCGAGGGCGGATTCAAGCATATTCTATCGGAAAAGAAAGCAAACGGCATGGCAACCGATCAGGGAACGTATGCGCTTGTTTCCTTCAATCGGATGATGCAAAGCGAAAATCCTTTGTACGACATGACGGACGCAGACAAACTCGCGCTGCCCGAAAATCTTGACGAGATAAAAATGTCTTTGCCATCGGGGGACAAGCCTAAAGTAAACGTTCCGCCAAGCGGGTTCGATTATTCGTTACCGATAACCGAAGCGGACTCCAATAAAGAAATAACGGTACAAATCCCGAGCAATTCGAACGCGAGAATCACTTTGAATTTGCCGGCGAACAGCGACTTGCCTATGATCGAAGCCGTCAAAGGCAATGTATCGGCGGTTATTCCGAAGGGTGCGCAAATCCGAAACGGTGACGGCTCGTCGCTGGAATTGCTCACAACCATTGACGGAACGGACGTTGCGCTTAAAGATCAAGTAAGCGGAATCGTCGCCGCCGGAACGAAGCTTGATTCCATTGCCAAGGCAATTACGATGGGCGGCACGGCTGGCGTTACGTTTGATCAATTCGTCACGTTGACGTTCACCGGGATGAGCGGGAAACATGCCGCGTACATTCAGAACGGAACGGCGCAAGCCATTGCAAAGTTTGCAAGCGACGAAGCTGGAATGCAAAGCGGGAAAAACGAGTTTGCCTACGACAGCGGCAATGATCTTATCGTAAAAACGAAGCATTTTACCGACTTTATTGCCTATAACACGAGCATAGTAGAGACACCGGGAGGAAACGGAGGAACGAATCCGCAGCCTGCCAAACATATTACGTTCTCCGTAGACAAGGCGACGATCAATAAGGGATACGTTCTCAATCCCGTATCTGTGGAATTGCAGCCGGGCGATACGGTGTGGAGCGTATTCCAAAGAGAGCTTGGCTCCAGAAGCATTCCGTATGAGCATGAATGGAACGAAAAATACGACAGCGTTTATGTGCAATCCATAGCAGGAGACGGGGAGTTCGATCACGGTACCGGCAGCGGTTGGATGTACAATGTGAACGGCACCTATCCGAATTTCGGAGCGAGCAAATACGTCCTTGCGGACGGAGATACCGTTCAATGGCGGTATACGACCAACTTAGGCGTGGATTTGGGGCAAGATCCTAGCGAGTGGGAAAATCCCGATGGGAACGGTACAGGAAACGGATCGGGTAACGGTACTGGAACCGGAAGCGGTACAGGATCGGGAGCAACACCAAATCCGAATGATAAAAAGCCTGTCACAACCGTGCCTTCGTATCTGCAAAAAGATTTTATTTTCGATATTACGAAGCAGCAGCTCGGAACCGACAATATTACGTTGAACATTCCGGATGTGAAGCCGAAAGTTATTTTGAACGTTAAAGAAGTTCAGGACCGCATCCCGATGATCACGGTCAACAAAGGGGCGCTTTCGCTTGTTATCGACCAAGGTACGAGGCTTATTGCGGGAGATAGCGGAATAGAGCTATTTACGGCGCTAAGTGCGGAGGATGATTCTCTTCAGGCTTTAATCCAAAAGAGCCTTGGCGCTGACGACTTGCTTGAGAAAATAAGCCATGCTTTCGTAATGGGAAGCTCGAATCGATCCTACTTGTTCGATAAGCCGCTTACCCTCGCGATTAAGGGAGAGAAAGGGCAGCTGGCGGGATTTGTCGAAGACGGCAAGTTTACGCCGATCGTCGTTTACGATTCCGAGGAGCAAGGTAAGCAAGCAGTTAAAGGAAGTGAGAAATTCGCTTATGCATTCGTCAATGGCGACGATCTAATGATCAAGACGAATCATTTCACGTCTTACGTCACATACAGCGTCAGCCAATCCGAAACGGGCAGCGCATTCGACCTGGCGAAGAAGTATGCTGACGCAGGCGAAATTTCGAGTTGGGCGTACAATGCGATCTTAGAAGGTACGCAGCGCGGCTTCGTCGAGGGCAGCGAAGGCAAAATGAATCCGAAAGCTGCGGTGACGAGAGCGGAATTCACGAAGCTGCTTGTTTCGGTTCTTGGAGTCGGCTTGTCGTCGAATCAAACGAGCGGGTTTGCGGATGTGAGTCCTGATCAGTGGTTTTATCCTTACATTAATACAGCGCATCTTGCGGGATTTATCGATGGATACAATGACAAGTTTTATCCGGACGATACGATTACCCGTGAACAAATGGCCGTTATCTCGAAGCGCGCTTTAGGTATTCAACCTGCAGCAGCCGCTGCCACGATAACCGATCTGGACGAAATATCCTCTTGGGCGAAGGCGCATGTTCAATCGATAGTCGCACAAGAGCTGATGACTCCGGGGGTGGACGGACGATTCCTGCCGGGCGATACGGTTACGCGGGAAATGGCAGCCGTAGTTGCGATGCGAGCGTTCGCTTACCATAACGATAACGGCAATCGCGGCGGGGAACAGCCCGAACAACCGGATGCCATTAAACAGGCTGTCAAGAAGCAGATCGAGGAAACGGCCGCTTACATGCAGCAATCGATCCCCGATCCGGCTGTAGCCAGCATTGGCGGCGAGTGGACCGTTCTAAGCTTGGCGCGTTCCGGCGTACAAGTTCCGGCATCCTATTTCGAGAAGTATTATGCCAATCTGGAAGAAACGCTGAAAGCGAAGTCGGGCAAGCTGCATGCCGTCAAATATACCGAGTACAGCCGAGTCATGCTGGCGCTGACTTCCATCGGCAAAGCAGTCGATGACGCGGCAGGGTATTCGATGATCGACAAGCTGGCCGATTTCGATACCTTGATCAAGCAAGGCATCAACGGGCCGATTTTCGCGCTGATCGCGTTAGACAGCAAGAAGTTTGACATTCCCATCGTGTCAGGTGTCAAAACCCAGACAACAAGGGAAATGCTGATCGACTTCATTTTGAAACGGGAGCTTTCGGGCGGCGGCTGGGCGCTAGGCGAAAAAGCAGAAGCCGCCGATCCCGATATTACAGCCATGGCTATCCAAGGACTGACCCCGTATTACGATACGAATGAGGCCGTGCATGCAGCCATAGACAGAGGCATTTCATGGCTTTCCCAAAATCAGCAAGCGGACGGCGGTTATGCCAGCTGGCAATCCGCTAACTCGGAGAGTGTTGCACAGGTCGTCGTCGCGCTGACGGGCCTTGGCATCGATCCGCAGTCCGATCCGAGATTCGTGAAAAACGGGCGATCCGCTTTAGAGGCACTCCTTGGTTTTGCTGTACAAGGCGGCGGATTTTATCACATTATGCCTGGCGGTATCGATAATGGCGGAGCTAAGCCTGGTGACGTCGATCCGATGGCAACGGATCAGGCGATGTACGCTCTGGTCGCTTACGACCGGTATTTGAACGGGCAAAATCGTCTGTATGACATGACGGACGTATGAACGCGAAAGCAAAGAAATGGCTTGCAGCCCTAGGGATCGTTTGTCTGCTAGTTATCGCATTTTTTTGGGGCGGTACGGGACGGGATGATGCGGGCAAACTTGCAGGCAACCGCGAAACGATCCGGCAGGAAACGGCTTTGCCGCAGCCGACGATCGGGCCGTCCGGTATTGCGTTGACGGCTTCACCGACGCCAAGCAGCGCCGATCGGACAGTCTCGGAATCGCCTAATCCTTCAGCGGAGCCGAATTCGGAGGCGGAAGTTGCCGCCTCTCCGGCTGGTTCGGGCACAGAGTCGCCTCAAGCCGCCGATCCGACTCCTGCTCCCGACAAGAAGCCTGAGCCGGAATCGGCATCCAAGCCGGAAGAGTCTGCAGCTCCGGCGACGAATCCGGCTTCCGCCCGGCCGGACACCGAAGCGGATGGCCAAAAGGACCGTTATCTTACCGATCCGGTGCCGGAAGGAAAGCCTAAACCAGTCGAATGGCAGGATGTTACCGCCGACAAGCAGAAGCCTCTAACGGCTACACTGGCCGTAACGAGCAAGACGATTCTCGACCACCTTGATCAATTCAATAAAGATAAGCTCGAGGTGCTGCCGGAGGACGGCGTCATTTACAAATCGCAGACGGTCACGTTTTATGAGGGAGAGTCCGTTTTCGATTTGCTGCTCCGAGAGATGAAGAACAATAAAATTCATATGGAGTTCTCGATGACCCCGATCTATAACAGCAACTATATCGAGGGGATCAACAATATTTATGAATTCGACTGCGGCGAGCTGAGCGGATGGATGTACAAAGTGAACGGCTGGTTCCCGAATTACGGAAGCAGCAGGTATATGCTGAAGGACGGCGATGCTGTCGAGTGGATGTATACATGCGATTTGGGTCGCGATATCGGCGGGGACCAAGCGGCATCGGGGGGGAAGAAGTGAGACGAGATTCGTTTTCCACTTTTCACCCCATCGTCAATTTTGCTTATTTTTTTGCCGTCTTGGCATTCGGCATGATTTTTGCACACCCGGTTCTGCAAGCCATCTCGTTAGTAAGCGCTGTTGTATACTCGGTGATGCTTAACGGCAGGAAAGCAATCCGATTCAATTTAATATATTTGCTGCCGATGCTGCTGATCATGGCTGTAATCAATCCGCTTTTCAACCATGCGGGCGTTACGATTCTGTTTTATTTCAAGAACGGGAATCCGGTTACGCTGGAATCCATTCTATACGGCGTATCGGCATCCAGCATGTATGTCACGGTCATCGTTTGGTTTTCCTGTTACAATGCCGTGATGACGTCGGATAAATTCATTTATTTGTTCGGTAAAATGATGCCGGCCTTATCGTTGGTATTCTCGATGGCGCTTCGGTTCGTGCCCAGGTATAAAAACCGGATCAAAGCGATTTCGCACGCTCAGAAATGCATAGGAAGAGATGCTTCGCAAGGGAGTTTACGGAAACGCGCGCGAAACGGCATTCGCATTCTGTCCGTCATGACCACTTGGGCGATGGAAAATGCGATGGAAACCGCCGATTCCATGAAGTCGCGAGGATACGGATTGCCGAATCGTACGAGCTTCTCGACATTCCGGTTCGATAATCGGGACAAAGCGGTTTTCGCGGTTATGTCCTGCCTCATTGCGCTCGTTCTTGCAGGAGCGGCCGCTGGAGAAAATACGATACGCTTTTTTCCATCGATTCGTCTGAAGGAAGTATCGACCTTTGGGATAGCGGTGTACGTAGCTTATGCCGCTCTTTGCCTGCTGCCGGCGGCGATTCAGATCGTGGAGGATATGAAATGGAAATCTATCGCATCGAAGACGTAAGCTTCTCGTTCCCCGGCCAGGAGAAAAACGCGCTTTCCCATATCCGGCTTTCAATAACCGGCGGGGAGTTCGTGACGATATGCGGAAAGTCGGGCTGCGGCAAGAGCACCTTGTTAAGACAGCTCAAAACCTCGCTTTCACCGCACGGACGCCGTACGGGCGAGATTTATTTTCGAGGGCGGCCGATCGTGGAATCGGATCAGCGAACGCAAGCGTCAGAGATCGGTTTTGTACTCCAAAGCCCGGATAATCAGATCGTGACGGATAAAGTATGGCATGAGCTTGCGTTCGGACTGGAAAGCTTGGGCTGCGATCAGCGGACCATCCGGCTGCGCGTCGCCGAGATGGCCAGCTTTTTCGGCATTCAGGCCTGGTTTCATAAGCAGGTGTCGGAGCTGTCCGGCGGCCAGAAGCAGCTGTTAAATTTGGCGTCCGTTATGGCCATGCATCCGTCCGTGCTCATTCTCGACGAGCCGACCTCCCAATTGGATCCGATCGCAGCCGCCGATTTTTTGGAAACGGTAAGCAAAATCAACCGGGAGCTCGGAACGACCGTCATCATGACCGAGCACCGGCTGGAGGAGGTGCTTCCGCTTGCGGACCGGCTTGTTGTGCTCGACGAAGGAGCCGTAATTGCCGACGACACCCCGCAAAAAGCGGGTGAGAAGCTGCGCAAGGAAGGCCATCCGATGTTCGCTTCCATGCCCACCCCCATGCAGATCCATGCTGGGGTCGCCGATTGCGAAGCAGCATCCGCAGACGCACCTGGTCCGATAACCGTCAAACAGGGTCGTCATTGGCTGAACGGCTATCTGAAAGGACGGACAGCGCCAACGGCCGTTCCGGAAGAAGTCTCCGAGAGCCCTCGTCCGGTCAAAACAGCGGTCCAGTTCAAGGACGTCTGGTTTAAATACGAGAAAAACGGGCCGGATACGATCAAGGATTTGTCTTTGGAGATAAGGGAGGGCCAATTTTATTGTTTGGTCGGAGGAAACGGAACGGGGAAAACGACGGCTTTATCGCTGATCGGCGGAATATTGCGCCCGTACCGGGGAAAAGTGCAAATCGACGGACATAACCCGGCATCGATGAGCGCTGCGCAGCTCTTTACAAATCGGTTGGGCGTCCTCCCGCAAAATCCGCAATCGTTATTCGTTCAAAAAACGGTAGAGCTAGATCTGTATGAAATGCTGTCCGATTCGAAGCAAACGAAGGAAGAGAAGAAGGATAAAATCGGCTCCGTCGTCCGGTTCGCCGAGCTGGAGCATTTGCTGCACATGCACCCGTACGATTTGAGCGGCGGAGAGCAGCAGCGTGCGGCACTAGCTAAAGTACTGCTATTGGAGCCGAAAATTTTACTGCTCGACGAACCGACCAAAGGTTTGGACGGCTTTTTCAAAGAAAAGCTTGGCTTATTACTGAAAAAGTTAAACGGGGAGGGCGTAACGATCGTCATGGTCTCCCACGATATCGAGTTTTGCGCCAAGTACGGGGAGGTATGTGCGATGTTTTTCGACGGAACGGTCATTACCGTAAACAGCACGAAGAAGTTTTTTGCAGGAAACAGCTTCTATACGACAGCGGCGAACCGCATGGTGCGTCATATTTGGCGGGATGCCGTAACCATAGAGGACGTGATCGGGCTATGCCGGAACAGCCGTTAGCGGATCGCCGTTTAAGCAAACGCACGCTGCTGGCGGCGGCGCTTATTCTTCTCGTCATACCGGCAACGATGCTGATGGGCATTTTTGTATTGGATGACCGCAAGTATTATTTTATCAGTCTGCTGATTTTGCTATATACGATGGCTCCGTTTGCCTTGGTCTTCGAAAAGAGGAAGCCGCAAGCCCGGGAGCTTATCCTGATCGCCGTCATGGCTTCCATTGCGGTGGCGGGCAGGGCCGCATTTTTTATGGTGCCGCAGTTCAAGCCCGTTGTCGCGATCGTCATTATTACGGGAGTCAGTCTCGGGGCGGAAGCAGGGTTCCTTGCGGGAGCGACAGCCGGATTTGTGTCCAACTTTTTTTTCGGTCAAGGGCCTTGGACGCCATGGCAAATGTTTTGCTTCGGCATCATCGGCTTTTTGGCAGGCGTTTTGTTCAAAAAAGGGTGGCTGAAGCGGACCAAGCTTTCCTTATGCATTTTCGGAGGATTCGCGACGTTTCTCATCTATGGCGGCATTATCAATATCGGCTCGCTTATGATGTTTACGCCGAAATTTTCCGCAGAGGCACTGCTGGCAGCCTACGCATCCGGCTTCTGGTTCGATATGGTGCATGCGATCGCCACCGTCGTTTTTCTATGGCTGCTCTCTCGAACGATGATTGAAAAGCTGGACCGCGTCAAAAGCAAATATGGGTTGATCGAGCCGTAAACAGCGTTAAACAGTGAAGTCCGCTGATCGGTAAGTAAGCTAAAAGGGCAGCATGTATTCGTCATTCCTATACATGCTGCCCTTTTTTTGTTGCTGTCAATTGCGTGTGAAAAATATTCCCATCGCATATGTGCAGGAAAGTGAAACATGAAGGCCGAAATCTAATGAAACTTGAAACGGTGTTTTCATTTCTTGAATGGAGGAGAGAGCAATGATCCGGATAGCTGCGGAGTCGGAATTGCCGGAAATTTTGGAGATTTACAATGAAGCGATTTTGCAAACTACCGCCGTTTACTCTTATGAAGCGGTAACGCTGGAAAACCGGTTACTATGGTTTCGGGAGAAACAGGAAAAAGGTTACCCGGTACTCGTCATCGAAGACGGCGGGCGGGTTATGGGGTTTGCAGCATATGGCCCGTTTCGGCCGTGGCCTGCCTATCAATATACGATCGAGCATTCCGTATACGTACACAAAGAATATCGCGGACGTGGGGCCGGAGAGCTGCTGATGCGCGAGCTGATACAGCTGGCCGAGGCGAATGGTTATGCCACGCTAATAGGCGGAATCGACTCCGCTAATCAAGGAAGTATCGCATTGCATCAAAAGCTTGGTTTCGTTCACTCCGGCACGATCCGTAGGGCCGGCTACAAGTTTGGCAGATGGCTCGACCTTGCATTTTATCAACTTGATTTGACCGGACCGTCAAATCCGGCGGGTTGACGGACTCAATTTTTTATCCTTATTAATAAAGCGGCATTTCAGGACTTCTCACTTGGTCCTGGACTGCCGTTTTTTTGTGCAGCAAAGATTGCGTTTCCCTTGTTTACGTTTTCTTAACATCAGGTTTACTTGGATTTAACCATCCGAACTTGGCATCAAGTTAGACTAAGTCCGAGGTCAATTAAAGGCGATCAGGGAGGTTCCTTATGAAAGTCGAGCTTCATTGCCATACCAAGCTGTCTGACGGCTCCTATACCTTCGAAGAAGTTTTGGAGCTTGCAGTGCAAAACAAAGTCAGCCATCTGGCTATCACGAATCACGATACGACCGCCGGCTTGCACGATATGCAAAATCTTGGGAAACAAAAAGGGATCGAAATCATTCCGGGCATCGAAATATCGGCGTACGATTTCAAGCGCAGCAGAAGAGTGCATATTCTCGGCTACTTTATCGAGCCGGGGCATGCCGCGATCGAGAGCTTGTGCAGTCCGCTGCTGGTTAAACGGCATCAAGCGAGCCTCGTTATGATCGAGAAGCTGATCCAAGCGGGCTATGCCATTACGCAAGAGCAAGTGATGAAGTTTGCCGAAGGCGGAACGGGCATTTACAAGCAGCACATTATGCATGCGCTTATTGAACAAGGATACACGACATCCATATACGGACAATTGTACAAAACATTATTTTCGCGCGGGCAGAACGGTTCGGAGCCCGGCATCGCTTATATACCGATGGAGTATGTGGAGGCAAGCGCGGCAATTTCGGCAATCCGTGCGGCCGGTGGTGTTCCCGTACTTGCGCATCCCGGGCAGTATGGAAACTTCGACGCGGTTCCGGAGCTTGTCGCTTGCGGACTTCTAGGAATTGAAGCCTGGCATCCGCTGCACGGGCCCGAAGATGAAGTCAGAGCGCAGGAGTACGCATTGGAATTCGACCTGGCCGTGACCGGAGGCTCGGATTTCCACGGCTTTTATGGAGAGAAGGAAACGACGTTAGGCTGCAATAGTCCGGGCATCATCTGTGTACACGATTTGCTGGTACGTAAAGGAATTTGATATCAACGAGCTTATAAGGGAGCGGATTTTGATGAAGCACATTCATAAACCGGGAGCGCACGACGCGCTTTCGGTCGAGCCCAGCATTCACGAAACGAGTCAAATGCTCGACAGCTACGCAGGCGAATGGACGTCGATCGGCCCATACAACCATATCGTCGAATCGAAGATCGGCGCTTATACCTATACGATGGATGATGTAACGATCAATTATACGGAGATCGGAAAATTTACTTCGATCGCTTCACACGTATGCATCAATCCGGTGAACCATCCGATGGACCGCGTTACGCAGCATCATATGACCTATCGCAGAGCGGGCTTCGGTTTTGCGGTTACCGACGATGAAACGATCTTTAACTGGCGTCGTGAAAATCGGGTTACGATCGGACATGACGTATGGATCGGGCACGGAGCCATCGTGATGAAAGGCGTCAATATCGGGGTCGGAGCAGTTGTCGGTTCAGGTTCGGTCGTAACGAAGGATGTCGAGCCGTATACGATCGTCGTAGGCGTACCTGCCAGGCCGATCAAAAAAAGATTCGATCAAGAGACGATCGACAGTCTCCTCCAAATCGCTTGGTGGGATTGGCCGCGAGAGGTGCTGGAGGAACGTTTCATGGAGCTGAACGATACGCAAAGCTTCATCAAGAAATACGGCGGAGCGCGTTAGAGCGAAGCGGCAAATATAGAAAGGGGGGTTACCCGCGTGTCGGAGGAAATGGATATTATGGATCGTCTGATGGCTGACATTCAAGGCGGCAAGTATGATCCCGACGACAAGCTGCCGTCCGAGAACGAGCTGGCCGATTTGTTCAGGGTCCCCCGGATTACGGCCCGCAAAGCGTACGAGCGGCTTCAGGAGCTCGGCTATATTTACTCCAAGCAAGGAAAGGGCAGCTTTGTCAAAGACCGGCACAAGCGCATTCCCCTGATGCTGTACGGTAATGAAAGCTTCAGCGCAAAGATGGTGCAGCTCGGTTACGACTATGAGTCGAGAAATCTGTTTTGCGAGCCAATCGACTATAACGAAAAAATATTTCAAGCGCTCGGTGCGGAAGAGCACGAACGTGTATTTAAAATAGGCAGGCTGCGGATCATCGACGCGGAACCGATCGCTCTGCACATTTCGTACGTAACGGAAGCTTTATTCCCGGATATCGAGCAAGCCGGAAGAACGATAACCTCGATGTTCGAGTTTTACAAAGAAAGAGGATATGCGAAGCCCCGATCTTCGCAAACCTTGTTAAGCGTCACTTCGCCTACGAAATACGAGAGGCAGCTGTTCGCCTGCTCCAGTCTCATCCCGTTATTGGTACTGGAGTCGGAGCTTTCCGACGAGAAAACGGGGCGAATGCTGGAGTATTCAAGAATTATGTACCGTGGAGACTATTTCACTTACGTGCTTAAAGAGTCGGATTGATTAACACAATCTTAACACCTCATCAATTGGCAACAAGATATAGTGGCTTTGTCCCGGGAAACGATCACAAGCGTAAGGAGGACTTGTATGAAACGAAAGCAAAGAACCGAGATATTGATCAACGGTTCCGGCACGGTGGCCGCAGAGCTGGCGCAGCAAATCAAAGAACGATATGAAGTGGCGACGGTGGAAGAGCCGAATCACGGACTTATCATGGTCAAGGTTAGGGAAACGGCGCAAAAAAGTCTTTTTTATCTCGGCGAAGTGTTCGTCACGGAGTGCAAAGTCGAAATCGCAGGCCGAATCGGCGTCGGCATCGTCAAAGGCGATGAACCTCAGCTGGCCTTCGACCTTGCCGTCATCGATGCGGCCTATGAGGCAGGGCTGCAGGAAACCGCAGCATGGCAGGCGAAGCTGGCGGCCGAAGCGGAACGCATTGAGGAACAGCGGCTTGCCTACGGCGAGCAGGTGCTCAGAACGAAAGTCAATTTCGAAACGATGGATACGGATTGAGAGGAGCGGACGTTATGAAGCTGGATCTTGTGCACGATATTCAGACGGCTTATCGAAAAGTTGTGGACGCCATGTCGAGACCGGGTCAGCTTGCGGATCTGGCCGATGAAGCCGGGAAGGCGGACCGGGACACAGGCTGTTATTCCACGACGCTGGTGATCGCAAGAATGCTGCTGGACACGGAGGTATCCTTTAAAGTGTTATCAGCCGATGAAGAACGGGTTACGAATGTATTCAATCAATTGACATATGCGAAAGCGGTGACGGCGGAACAAGCCGATTATATATTCGTTCTGCATAATGCTACAGCGGAACAACTGCTCCGCGCGCTCGAAAGCGCAAAGATCGGGGAACTGACCGACCCGCATCATTCGGCGACGATCATCGTGGAGACGGCGTCGTTATCGGAAGGCGACGTGCTGACGCTCGCCGGTCCCGGCATCCGGCATTCGGCAACGGCCAAAATGACGGCAAGCTTGGACTGGGTGGATGTGCGCGAGGAGAAAAATGCGGAATTCCCGCTGGGCATCGATCTGATTTTCGTCGATAACGATCATCGGCTGCTCGGTTTGCCAAGGACGACGAAGGTCTCGAAGGAGGTCGGATAATGGGTTACGTAGCAGTGAAAGGCGGAACGGCCGCCATCGAGGAATCGCTCAAGCGGATCCGGTACGAGAGAGTCAAACAAGGAAAAGTGCTCGACATCGACATGATCGAGAGCGGTATGAGAGGCCTGATCGATCAGGTCATGTCGGAGAGCAGCCTATACGGAGAAACGCTTGCGGCGGTCGCGGTCAAGCAGGCGGAAGGTAATCCGGAGGAAGCGGTTTTCCTGCTTCGCGCTTACCGTTCCACGCTGCCAAGAAAGCATTACTCCCGAACGGTGAATTCAGGGGAAATGCTTGTGGAAAGAAGAATTTCGGCTAGCTTCAAAGATATTCCGGGCGGGCAAATTCTCGGCGCATCGACGGACTACAGTCATCGGCTGCTCGATTTCGAATTGATAAGCGAAACGGAAGAGTCGGTCAAGGAATGGCTCGAGGAATTTGAACGCGCCGGCGAGGAAAGGTTTGAACGCGCAGAGGAAGCGGCATTTATGACCAGGCTGCCTAAAGTGCTTGATTATTTGCGCAAGGAAGGACTTATCGCCGATTGCCCGGACGATCCGCGGGAGCCGGACGACGTCACAAGACGAAGTTTGACTTTCCCGGCCAGCCGCAGCCAGAAGCTGCAAATTTTGACCAGGGGGCAGACGGGTGCCGTTACTTCTATGGCATATGCGGTCATTCGCGGGTACGGCAATCTCCATCCGACGGTCGGAGAGCTCCGGGTCGGGAACCTTCCGATCTATGTGAATAATCCGCTCGATTCCTCCGGGAGCGAAGAAGACGCCTACTTTATCGGAGATATCAAGGTGACGGAAGTCGAAATGCTGATGCCGTCGATGGTCGAGAAGGAAAAAGGCAGGAAAGAGCTGGAGTTCGCGTTCGGTTACGGGCTTTGCTACGGGCAGAATGAAACGAAAGCAATTGCCATGAGCATTTTGGACAAAAGCCTTGAGAGAAGCGACAATAGCATACCGACCCAGAATGAAGAGTTCGTGCTGTTCCATATCGATTCGGTGGAATCTACAGGATTCATTTCTCATTTGAAAATGCCGCATTACGTCACCTTCCAAGCGAAGCTGAACGACGTGCGCAAGACGAAGCAGACCCAAACTTTGGCTGCCGAAGAGGTGTAACCGATGCAAATTCAATATAATTTCGCTTTTTTCGATGAGGGCTCCAAAAGAGAAATCCGCAGAGCGACGCTGAAAGCGATCGCCGTTCCGGGCTATCAGGTTCCGTTCGCTTCCCGGGAAATGCCGATAGGCAGAGGATGGGGGACCGGCGGCCTGCAGCTGACGCTTTCCTTGATCGGCAAGAATGACATTCTCAAAGTGATCGACCAAGGCTCGGACGAGTCCGTAAACGCCGTCAGCATCAAAAAGCTGATAAGTAAAACGACAGGCGTGCAGACCGTAGACGAAACGTCGGAGGCGACGCTCATTCAATCGCGTCACCGCGTACCCGAAATCCCGCTGAAGCCGGGACAAATTCTAGTTCTTCAGGTGCCGATGCCGGAGCCGCTGCGGATGCACGAGTCCAGCGAGCTGGAGACGAAGAAGCTGCACGGGGAGAAGGATTACAGCGGTGCGTGGCTGACGCTGTTCGAGCAGATCATGAAGTACCGGAACATGACGACCGGCGCGGACCATCCGGTTATGGTGCAAGACAGATATGTGATGGCTCCGAGTCCGATTCCGAAATTCGATAATCCGAAGCTGAACGGATCCGAGGCTTTGATCCTGCTCGGGGCAGGCCGGGAGAAAAAAATATACGCCGTTCCGCCATACACCAAGGTCGAATCCCTGGCTTTTGACGACGTTCCTTTTCGACCGGAATCGTTTGAGGGGAAAAGCTGCAAGCAGTGCGGCGCCGACGATACGTTCCTCGACGAGCTTTTCGATTCGGACGAGGGAGTCGCTTATTACCAATGCAACGACAGCAGCTATTGCTTGAGCAGAATGAACCGGAAGTTTGCAGCGGGAGGTGTGAAGTGATGGAGGCATTAGCAAGGATGGAGGAATCGGCTGCGCCGATCCTGAAGGTGCGCAATTTGAATAAGCAATTCGGCGGAGGCTGCGCGAAGTGCGATAATCCTGCGGACAGAAAGCTGGAAAAAAACTATTGCCCCGATTGCGGCACCGTTTACTCTTGCCGAAACATTTCGTTCGATCTGTTTGCCGGAGAAGTGCTTGGTATCGTGGGAGAAAGCGGAAGCGGCAAATCGACGCTTATGCGGTGCATGTACTTCGATCAGGAAGCAACAGGCGGGGAAGCGTATTTGCAGCCCTATAAAAACGGGGAAAGCAATCTGTTCGCGGAATCGTCCCAGCAGAAGCGTTATATCCGGAACCACATGATGGGCAAGGTGTACCAAAATCCGGTTCTCGGCCTGAGAATGGGCTTCACCTCGATCGGCAACATCGCCGAGAAGATGATTGCAGCTGGCAACAGAAACGTAGGCGCGATGGAAGCAAGGGGTAGCGAGCTTCTTGAGAAGGTGCATATCCCCGTCCATCGGATGAAGGAAGCGCCCAAAAACTTTTCCGGCGGCATGCAGCAGCGCGTGCAAATCGCCAAAGCATTGTCGAATAACCCGCCGATTCTTCTGCTGGACGAGGTGACGACGGGACTCGATTTATCGGTTCAGGCCAATGTGCTCGATTTGATCAAGCATTTGCAAAGGGAACTGAACATTAGCATTTTGCTCGTTTCGCATGATTTGGGCGTCATCCGGATGCTGGCCGACCGGACGCTTGTCATGCTGGACGGCAGCATTGTCGAGCAAGGCTTGACCGATCAAATTCTGGAGGATCCGCAGCATGCGTATACGCAGCAGCTGGTTCATTCCCTATTATAACGAAGGAGGCGGCTCATGTATCTCATCACGAACGGACTTATCGTAACGGAAGAAGCCATTTTGGAAGGATTCGAGCTCCTCGTGTTAGGCGGCCGCATCGAGCGGATCGCAAGGAGAGGAGAAATCGCGCCGGATGAACATACGGAAGTGATCGATGCGGCAGGAGGTTATGTCACCCCCGGGTTTATCGATATTCATTCCGATTATATCGAGCATATGACAGCTCCGCGCCCAACTTCGCTTATCGATTTCCGGCTCAGCCTGAGAGAAACGGAGAAGGAGCTCATCTCTCACGGCATTACGATGATGTACCACTCGCTTTCGATTTTCAAATCCGTCGATTACAAATACCGTCCGATCCGCGAGCCGGAAAACGTCCGAAAGCTTGTCGATCTGATAGAGGAAACCCATTCCAGCAAACACCTGGTCCGCCACCGCTTTCACGCGAGATTCGAGATCGACAATTTGGACGAAATCGATAATCTCAAAAGCTATATCTCCGAGAAGAAAGTTCATCTGATCTCGTTCATGGACCATACGCCGGGGCAAGGACAATACCGGGATCTGGAAATATACAAAAAAACGATCAAGGGCTATAACGATTTTACCGACGAGGGCATCGATGAAATCATCGCCAATCATCAATCGAAGCCGAAAATGACGGAGGAAGGCATACGCGAAATCGCCCGGCTAGCGGAGGAGAATCAGATCGCGATCGCTTCCCACGACGACGATTCACTAGAGAAGCTGGAGCTTGTGCAAAGCTTCGGCACCGTCATCAGCGAGTTCCCGATTACCCTGGAAATAGCCAAAAAAGCCAAGGAATTGGGTTTGTACACGGTAGGGGGCGCGCCTAACGTCATCCTGGGAGGTTCGCACAGCGGCAACCTGTCTGCGGAGGAAGCGGTTCGTCACGATTGCATCGATATTTTATGCAGCGACTATTATCCCGCCGCCATGCTTCACGCCGTGTTTTATTTGGCTAAACAATGCGGCAAGGACCTTACCGACATGTTCAAAATGGTTACGCTGAATCCCGCGAAAGCCGTCAATATCGATGCGGAGTACGGCTCGATCCGCGAAGGGAAGAAGGCCGATCTCCTCATTATCGAGAAGCTTGACTCCGAATTCCCGGTCATTACGACCGTCTTCGTCGACGGCAAGCTGATACAGAAAACGAACTACCGCATCTGAAAGGAGGGATAGTGTGGAAAATATTTTGGCGATCGAACAGTTGACCAAATCGTTCACGCTCCATAATCTCGGCAAACACATCAAGGCGATCGATAACGTCAGCTTTTTTCTGAAGGAAGGGGAATTCGTCGGCATTACCGGCAAAAGCGGCAGCGGTAAATCGACGGTGCTGCGATGCATTTACCGGACTTATCTGCCCCAGGGAGGCCATATTTGGTACAACTCCAAAATGTTCGGAACGATCGATTTGGCTCATGCTTCCGAGCGGACGATTATCGACCTGCGCAAATATGAAATCGGGTACGTCTCGCAATTTTTGAATGTGATGCCCCGCACGACCGCGAAGGAGCTCGTCAAGCACGCTATCGTCGAGATGGGGCATGATGCCACGTTCGCTGAACGGGAAACGGAAAAAATCCTTGAGCATTTCGAATTGGACCGCAGCTTATGGGACAGCTATCCGGCAACCTTCTCGGGAGGCGAGAAGCTCCGCTTGAATATCGCTAGGGCGATGGTCAAACGGCCGCGTTTGCTGCTGCTTGACGAGCCTACGGCGAGTCTTGACGAAACGTCCAAGCTAAAGGTCAAAATGCTGATCGAGCAGCTCATGAAAGAGGGAACGACAATGCTCGGCATTTTTCACGACCTGGAGTTCATGCGGAATTTATGCGACCGTGAATACCGGATGCAGGACGGCCGTTTTGCCGCGGCTGCTGAGGAAAGAAGCGCCTATACAAGATCTTAATATCGGGTTTACAGTCCGATGATACAAGTCGCGTATAGTAGTCTTGTCTGGCTAGGGCGTGTCTGAAAACTCCGATGAGAGCAGATTTTGCCGAATTTTCGTTCCATGCAAGGCGCGTTTGTGAAGGCGTACCGGGGGTACGTCAAGCAAACGGAACGAAGTAGGGGGTGAAAAGGCGGTGAAAGATGCCTCGTAGTGGGTTTTGAGACACGCCCCAATACCGATTGACAATTCGAGAGGAGTATACAAATGAAAAAGGCATTATCGATTGTTTGTTCATTAACTCTGGCTGCAGTAATTGCAGGCTGCGGCACGAAAGCGGCTGACTCCAAAGGCGCCTCCGCAGATGTTAAAACGAAGGACACCCTCACGATCGCATGGTATCCGAACGAATCCGGAGCGGATTTGAAAGACGCCCGCGATGAAATCGGCAAAGCGATTGAGAAGGCGATCGGCAAAAAGGTGGAGCACAAGACGACTACGGACTATATCATCGCGATCGAATCGATTGCAAACGGAAATGCCGATCTGGCATTTATGGGGCCGCAAGGCTATATCGAAGCGAACGCCAAAAATAAAAAGGTGCAGCCGCTCGTCGTGCAAAGCGGAGAATCCGGCACGCTGGACGACGCCGTTTACTACAGCTGGCTGAACGTGCGCAAAGGCGAGGAAGAGCAATACAAAAACGGCAGCGGCTTCGCGATCGACAACATCGCCGGCAAAAAATTCTCTTTCGTTTCGAACAGCTCTACGTCCGGATTCAAAGTGCCTTCCGCCGGAATCGTCAGCACGTTCAGCAAGATGGATAAATACAAAAGCTTGACGGCCGAAGATTTGCTGCAAGGCGGAAAAGACAAATTTTTCAGCGAAGTGTTGTTCGGCGGCTCGCATCAGGGCTCCGCAGTCAACCTGCTGACGGGCAAAGCCGATGTTGCGGCATTCTGTGACACGTGCGTTGCCAACTATGTGGAGATTTCCTCCGGAACGGCAAGCAAGCCGGGAACGGTTTATAAAGTAAAGCAAGGCGCGGCCGAGCCGTTTAATAACTTGGTCGGCAAAGAATTTACGCTCATTTCCGTAACGCCGGTACTTAATTCGCCTTTTGCCATCAACACGGGAACCGTAAGCGCCGACGACATTAAGAAGCTGAAGGACGCTTTCACATCCGACGAAGTAACGAAAAACGAGAAAATTTTCATCCCGAAAGATTCCAAGGCATCCGGCTTGTTTAAGATGAAAACGGGCAAAGAGCATTTCCTTACAGTTGAAGACGCTTGGTTCAATCCGGTCAGAGAATTGTCCAAATAAGTCGGACGCCGGAGCAGTACACAAATGAAACCCGGGGAGATACGCATGACAACGTTATTGGAATTCAAGAACGTATCGAAACAGTACGGTCACGATACGAAGGCCTTATCCGATGTGAGCTTCGCCGTGAAGGAAGGAGAATTTGTTTCGGTCATCGGTCCCTCGGGAGCGGGAAAATCGACCCTTCTTCGCTGCATTAACCGGATGATCGAAGCGAGCGAAGGCGAAATTTTGTTTGACGGGACCAATGTGCTGAAGCTCGGCAAAAAGGATTTGAAGCGTCTGCGGACGAGAATCGGCATGATTTTTCAGCATTACAATCTGGTCAACCGGTTAAGCGTGATCGAGAACGTTCTCCACGGCAGGCTCGGTTATAAGTCGACGCTTGCCGGCGCGCTCGGCTTTTACAGCGAGGAAGAGAAGCGGCAAGCATACGGCATTTTGCGGATACTTGGCCTCGAGGACCATGTTTACAAAAGATGCGATCAGCTTAGCGGCGGCCAAAAGCAGCGCGTGGGAATTGCCAGAGCATTGGTACAGGACCCGAAAATGCTATTATGCGACGAGCCGATCGCTTCCTTGGACCCGAAGGCTTCCAAAGTCATTATGGATCATCTGAAAAATATTTCGGATAAGATGGGCATTACGGTCGTCGTGAACTTGCATCAAGTGGACGCAGCCTTAAAATATTCGGACAGAATCATCGGCGTCAACAAGGGAACGGTCGTTTACGATGGCGCGCCTGATCGCATTTCGGGGGAAGTGCTGCAAAGCATTTACGGCTCCGAGGCGCTGGATATCATCGACAACCGGGGAGGACAGCATGCAGGCTGATTATTTTGCGAAGAAAAGAAGGCAATCCTATATTTATAGCGGATTGCTCCTCTTGTTGACGCTGGCGGCTATGGTCGTGACGGAATATGACGCCGTAAAAGGGCTCACTTCTATTCCGAAGGCGGCGGACTGGGCGTTATCGAACTTTTATCCGAACGAAAAAGCGATGACAAAGCTTCCCGATATTATGGATCAGCTCATCGAGACGGTCCTGGTGTCGATCGCTGCGACTACGGTTGCGGGAGTGCTCGCGCTGCTGTTCGCGTTACTCGGCTCCCAAACGACAGGCGTAAACAGTATAATCGGCTCCATAAGCAGAGCGATCGCGACGCTTTTCCGAAATATCGATGTCGCGGCTTGGTCGATGATTTTGCTGTTTTCATTCGGACAAAGCGTTTTGACCGGCTATTTCGCGCTATTTTTCGGATCCTTCGGTTTTCTTACTAGGGCGTTTATGGAGTCGATCGATGAGATCGGCAACAGCTCCGTAGAAGCGCTTAGGGCGACCGGAGCGGGCTACTTCTCGATTATTTTCCAGTCCGTCATCCCTTCAAGCATTCCGCAACTGCTTAGCTGGATCTTATTCATGGTGGAAACGAACATCCGGCAAGCGACATTGATCGGCATTTTGACGGGGACGGGAATCGGCTTCTTGTTCAGCCTGTACTATAAAAGCTTGAATTACAGCGCGGCAAGCTTGGTCGTTATCGTGATCGTTTGCGCCATTCTGGCGATCGAGTATATTTCAAATTATGTGAGAAGGGTGATTTTGTAATGGAATGGGAGGAAACGGCCGGCGTCGTGGGAAGCAAGACCGGACGTCTTGAAGACAGACCGCTCAAGGCGAAACCGTTCAATAAAGCTTCGTTCGCGATCCAAATGACGCTCGCCGCGCTTGCGGGGCTGACCGTATACGGCTTCGCCACCTTCGACTACAAAGACGTTAATATTGTCGAAGGCATCATCTCTACCGCGGAAACGGTCAAAACGATGTTTTTGGAGCCGCGGATACAGCATTTTACGTTCGGCGAAGCGCTTAAGCAGATCACCGTTACGCTGGGACTCGCTTTTTTGACCACATTGTTCGGAGCGATTATGGCTTTGTTTCTGGGGCTGCTGGCTGCACGTAATTTATCTTCAAAAACGGCGTCCGTCGTCATCAGAGGGTTTGTCGCTTTCATCCGCGCCGTCCCGACGGTGCTTTGGGTGTTGATCTTCGCGGTAGCGGCTGGGCTTGGGAGCGTGGCGGCCGTTGTCGGCATGACCTTCCACTCGATGGGATACTTGATCAAGGCGTATTCCGAGTCGTTCGAGGAATTGGACAAAGGCGTGATCGAAGCGCTCAAGGCAAGCGGAGCCAATTGGTGGCAGATCGTATTTCAGGCCGTCATCCCGTCTTCCATTACTTATATCGTTTCCTGGACCTTCCTGCGTTTCGAAATCAACTTTGCCGTCGCCGTCGCCATGGGCGCCGCCGCCGGAGCGGGCGGAATCGGCTTCGACATGTTTATGGCAAGTTCTTTCTACTACGATTTGCGGGAAGTCGGCGTGATCACATATTTCATCCTTGCCTTCGCCATCGCGCTGGAAATTGTGGCTTCCAGATTGAAGAAGAAGCTGAGAGCAAACACTTAGATGCGGCTTGGTTTAGTTATATGAGGCATTGGCTCGTAAAAGGATTCTAGAGGCATAGTAAAAGGGAGCTTTCCAAGCGGAAGCTCCTTTTTGGTGTTGCCTGGAGGGGCGGGAAGCTTTCGCGAACCCGCTTACTCATTCCTGTAATCGTATTTCTCATTTGGCATATTCAAGACTTTTCCATTGATTTTTACCGTATCGTTATCAAGCCAAAAAATATTTGCGGTTCTGTCTCTGTACTGCCAGTATATGTTTTTTTTCTTTTTGGATCTTTCGTTGAAGACTAGTTCTGCTCTTACTGAGAAGTCTGTCGTTATACTTCCGTTTGTTAAGTATGCTTTTACTGTATATTTGCCGTCTGGAGAGGTGGATTGCGTAATGAATTCGCCTGTCGGGAGGCGGTTCATGTCAAAGAAAGCCCAATAAACGAAATATCCGAACGCGCATGCGAATAACAGCAATATGGAAAAAACAGCAATTATCACTTTTCTGATCGTTCGTTTGCTTTCCCGCTTATCTTGTTCATATGTAAAATGCTCCATGTTTGCCTCCGTTAAAATAGGGTCTCTTTCGATTGAATAGCGAGGCTGGCGATCAACTTCTTCAAGGCTATTGACGAATTTTATGTACGGGCTATCATAATCGTTATCCCCAAATTAGGATTGATATGTTACGAATGAGGCCGAGGACCTTGACTTTCATGCGATTCGATCGTATTTCAGGAAGAAATCCAAGAGAGGAGCAAAGAGTAAATAAAAGCAACGCAAAGTCAACAGATGTAACTTGGATGAAAAAGGCTCGCTTCATACAATGGAATGAAAAGGAGGGGGCGGGAAGTGTTCTCCTTGTCGCTAAAACGAATGAGATTTACGATTTTCGCTAAACTGATTTCTGCGTTACTGGCCGTGCTGCTGCCGCTCTCGATTATGACGCTAATATTAAACAGGCAAGGGAGCAATACGATTTACGAAGAAATATCCAAATCGGTCCAGAGCAGAGACGCTTTCTATTTGCAGTCGCTGGAGATCGAGCTTAAAGGAATCAGCCAGCTTATGCTTGAGTTTGTGCTTGATAAAGAACTGATGGAGGTCGGCATTTCCGAGGAGCCGGTCGTAAATTACGAACGTACGGCTCAGGTGCTCGCCGTCCAGACGCGGCTGCATATGCTGAAAGCTTCCAGCGCGTATATTACCGAGGCGAAGGCGTTTCTCCCGCAAATTGATCGAACCGTCTCCTCGGAAGCGTATTTGTCTTCCATTCCGGCCGACGAATACGATAAGCTTGCCAATAATGTGGACCCGAATCGGGTTATGGCAATAGGCGAACGACTGTTTATGAGCATGCGGTTTCCTGTAAGCGCATCGTTCGACAGGAAGGCCGTCTTCGTCATTGCCGTCGAGCTGTCGGCGGACAGGCTGCGTGAAAGCTTGATGAATATTGTAAGTCCGAATCAAGGGAGTTCCGTTCTTTTGAACATCGATGAAGACTGGAAAATTACCAATGAGCAAGACGACAATGTCGCACAGAGGTTGAAGACGTTTGCTGAAAAGCATTTGGCGGGAAACATTTCGTTCGGCATTACGCCTTTTGTGCTCGATCATACCCCCTATTTGATATCGTACCGCAAATCGGCTGCATTGAACACCGCATTGCTTGTTTACGTACCTGAAGAAAAAATTCTCGGCTCTCTGCATCGTTATGAGCGGTGGACCTGGGTGCTGCTTGGCTTCTCTCTATGTATCGTCATTCTGTTCGCCGTTTCCATCTACCGGATCATTCATAATCCGCTGCGCCGTCTTGTAGCGGCGTTCCGAAAAGTGGAGGACGGCAAGCTGATTCCGATCGAAGCCGATGCCAGGCGCGATGAATTTCAGTATTTGTATCATCGTTTTAACAGCATGGTGGGTAGATTGGACGTTCTGATCAGCGAAGTGTACGAGAAGGAAATCCGCAGCCAGCGATCCGAGCTTAAGCGGCTGCAGTCGCAAATCAATCCTCATTTTATGTACAACTGTCTGTTTAGCTTGAAACGGTTGATTCAAGCGGGCGCAAACGACCGGGCTTATCGGTTCACTCTGTATTTGGGCGATTATTTCCGGTTCATCACGCGAAATGCGGACGATAAGATTCCGTTGCGGGAAGAAATGAAGCACGCCCGCGTCTTCGTGGATATCCAGTCGATTATTTACGGCGATTGTATCGACGTCGAATTTGAACCCCTTGACAATACGTACGGCGAGCTGCTCGTTCCCCGGCAAATCGTGCAGCCTATTTTGGAGAACGCCTATAAGTATGCCCTTGGACCGCTTATCTCCACAGGGGAGCTATGGGTGCACGCTTCCGAGTCCGGAGGTTATTTGTCGATCCGGATCGAGGATAACGGAGAAGCGCTGCCGGATGCCCGCTTGGCGGAGCTATCGGCCAAATTGTCGGCGGAAGGCAACTTTTTGGAGGAAACGACCGGCGTCATTAACGTCCATCGCAGGATCGAGCTTATGTTCGGCAGAGGCAGCGGCTTGTCGTTAACAAGGTCGCAGCTTGGCGGGTTATGCGTAGAAATTCGATTACAACTAGATGGAAACGGGAAGGCGGGGGCTTATGTACCGGATGCTGATCGTGGATGATTTGCCGGTCATCGTAGAAGGCTTGCTGGACATGTTTGGAAAAAGAAAGCCGGAGCTTGAGCTGCACTCGGCGTACTCGGCATACCAGGCGCTTGATATTCTCGGCCGCATGAGAATCAATATCGTGCTGTCCGACATTCGTATGCCGGGGATGGAAGGCATTGAGCTGCTGCACGAGATCAAACGCCGTTGGCCGATGTGCAAGGTGATTTTTCTTACAAGCTTTGATGATTTTCAGTATGTCAAACATGCGATATCGGGCGGCGGCTTCGACTATATGCTGAAAACAGAGAGCGATGAAAGCATCGTGAAAACCGTCGACAAGGCGATCGCCGAGCTGGACGCCGAAGCCGAAGCGAGCCAGCGGCTGCTGGAGGCGAATCTTCAGAGCAAGCAGGCGATCACGCTTTTGCAGCAGGCATATATCCATACGCTGCTGAAGGGGACGGCGCGAACATCGGAATCATCCTTGCGTTCCAAAATCCACGAGTTGGAAATCCCCTTGGCGGTGGAACGGCCGATCTATTTGCTGCTGGGGCGGATCGATTCATGGGGCGGCAAAGGAGCGCAAGCCGACCGCAAACTGATGTTGTTTGCCGTGCAAAACATAGCGGGTGAAAGCTTACGCCAGACGGCCAGGTTTGCGGCCGCAGAGGTGGACGGTTCGAATGTTGCATGGCTGCTTCAGCCGATCGCACCGCACGGGGAGAGTGGCGAAGGCGCGCAAGAGGAAGCGGAGGAAGCCTGGCTGGAATCGGCATCCAAACAGCTCGACGCGGTTCAGGCAAACTGCCGCGAAGCGATCGGTCTGGCGGTATCGTTCGTGATTAGCCATGCCGCCGTACGCTGGGAATCGCTTCCGGAAGCTTATGACGAGCTGCTTTCGCTCTTGTGGGGGGAGCAAGGCGCGGGAAGCGAAGTGAAGCTGACCGGTCTGACCGGCCCTTATTCCCCGCGATCTACTCTGGAGGCGGCGAGATCGAAGCTCGCCAGCCGCAAAATGAAAAAGATCGGACTGCTCGGCCATTACTTGGAGAACGGCGGCAAGGCGGAGTTTGACAGCCTGCTTGATGAAATTTTTGCCCATGCGGCGGATGAGAACCGTTCCAGCTTCGTCAAGCTGGAGGTGTACCACGGGCTTGCCTCGGTGTTCCTGTCGCATGTGAACTTATACCCGCTCGATGGCAAGCTGGCCGCGCAAATCGGTCTCGATCGCTTGTCGCATATCGACGTTAATCTTTCCTGGCAGGAACTGCACACGTATTTCCGCAAGCTTGCTGAGCTGCTTTTCGCCAATCGCGAAGAGCCTGCGGCAGAGGACGAGCATGTCGTGGTGCTGCGGATCAACGCCTATATAAACAGCCATTTGGCAGAAGATGTATCGCTCGTCAAGCTCGCCGGAATCGTCCACTTGAACCCGTCCTATCTGTCGAGATTATACAAAAGGACGGCGGGAATCGGACTGTCCGACTATATCAATATGGCGCGGATGGAGAAAGCGAAGGAATTGCTCAAGCATTCCGCCTACAAAATTTATGAAATTTCCGCGATGGTCGGCTACGATTCCCGCTTGTCGTTCATCCGCTTCTTTAAAGCGAATATGGGGGTCACACCGCAGGAATACCGGGACTCGTAGTGCCGGGAACCTGCCGTGAAGTGGTAAAGGAATGTAACGGGAAGTCAAAAGGTGAATCTGGTTGCGGCTGCCCCCGCATTTGTATACTTGTGACAGAAAGGAGGAAAGCCCTTCGATCATCCACAGCAAGATTCGGCATGAAGTCGGGTCGCATAGCACGAGTTTGAGGACAACGAACACTACTATGAAATCAGGGGGAGCATCTATGAAACGATATGCCAAAGGCGGATCAGCCGCTTTATTATCCGCAGTGCTGCTTACGTTGACTGCTTGCAGCGGCCAGTCAGGCACAAAAACGACGGAAAATTCCGCATCTCCTAATCCGAGCACAAGCGCAACTACAGGCACAAGTCCGAGTCCGAAAGCGGCCGACCCGCTTGGCAAGTATGATCCGCCGATTGAGATGACGACGATCCGCAGCATGGGGCCGGAACAAGCGTTCGATCCGGGAGAGAACATTGACAAGAATATCATTTACGATTATTACGAGCAGAAGCTTGGCATCAAGCTAAAGAACAAATGGACGGTAACCAATGACTACAGTTCGAAGCTGAAAATAGCCATAGCCTCGAATGATCTGCCGGATTTCTACAGAGTCAGCGCCGCCGATCTTCCCACGCTGATCGAGAACGATATGATTATGGATTTGACGTCGGTATGGGATAAAACCGCTTCGAAGGATACGAAAAGCGAGTTTATGAAGGACGGCGGACGTCAGTTGAAAACCGCAACCTTCAACGGCAAGCTGATGGCGATTCCTGTGACGAACAGTCCGTATAACCAGATCGACCTGGTATGGGCGCGGAAAGATTGGCTTAAGGAGCTCAATTTGCCGGAGCCGAAAACAATGGCGGATTTGCTCAAAATATCGGAAGCGTTCGCGAAACGCGATACGGGAGGCAAAGGCAAACCGTTTGGCTTATCCTTGTCCAAATCGTTAGGGCTATCGGGCTTTTTCGCCGGCTATCATCTGTATCCGCAGCAGTGGGTGAAGGATGCTTCGGGCAATCTCCAGTACGGCAGTCTTGATCCGAAGATGAAGACGGCGCTGAAGCAGCTGCAGGACATGTTCAAGGCGGGACAGATCGACCCCGAATTCGGCGTCAAGGATGACGACAAGGCGCTCGAATTGATTGCGAACGATCGCGTTGGGTTGATATATGGAGAGTTCTGGCATAGTGCCGCATTCGGCAGCGCGGTGAAAGACGACAAGCTCATGCAGGATTGGGGCGTTTATCCGATTCCTTCCGTCGACGATAAGCCTGCGCTCAGCCCGACTTCTGCAGCCGTCGGCAACTTCTATGTCGTTAACAAGAAAGCGAAAAATCCGGAAGCCGTTGTCAAGCTGCTGAACGAATGGATCGACTATAGTCTGCACCCGACGGATGAGAACAGCGTACTCGTCTTCGGTAAAGCGAAGAAGGATACCGGTAAATTTTTCTGGGAGATCAACCCGGTTGTTGTCTACTCGATGGACGACAACGTGCAATCGGGAGAGTTAATCCCGAAAGCTCTGCAAACAGGAGACGCCTCCATACTTGGCAAAGGCGTGGATCGGAATGCCCGATACGAAGCGGCCAAGCAATACAAAGAAGGTAAGGTGACGCTCCCGAACTGGCTTCAATATATGATTGCCGGCGAAAACGGCTCCATGGCCATGATGTTCGACGCGTACAAGAAGAATTTGTTCAACTTTGATGAATTTTACGGCGCGCCTACACCGACGATGGGCGACAAGTCGAGCGTGCTGATGGCGAAAGAAGCTGAAATCATCACAAAAATTATCATGGGTTCCTTGTCCGTCGACGAATACGATACTTTCATCTCGGATTGGAAGAAGCTCGGCGGCGATAAAATTACTGCGGAAGTTAATGATTGGTATAAGAAAATGAAGTAATGCAAGAGGGGAAGAAGAATCTCTTCTTCCCCGTACAAGGAGGAGAGCAGGCTGCTAAGAAACGAATGGAGACATAACTGGCTTCTACATCTGATGATCCTCCCCAGCCTGATCATCGTTCTTATTTTCAGTTACGGGCCGATGGCAGGCGTTGTCATTGCGTTCAAAAAGTTTTTGCCGGCTAAAGGCATCTTCAGTTCGCCGTGGGTGGGATGGGAAAACTTTGAATATGTGATGCTGATGCCGGATACGATGCGCGTCATGACCAATACGATCGTGATTGCCGTGATGAAAATGGTCCTCGGTCTTATCGTGCCGGTCACAGCAGCGTTATTGCTTAATGAAGTCCGGAAGGCGGCGTTCCGCAGAACCTTTCAGACGCTAGTCTACTTGCCGCATTTTTTGTCCTGGGTCATTCTGAGCGGCATTTTGATCGATATTTTGTCCCCGACGTCGGGAATTGTCAATCAGGCGCTCGGCTGGTTTGGGATCGAGCCGATTTATTTTCTCGGGGACAATCATTGGTTCCGTTTCACAATCGTCCTGTCGGATATATGGAAAGAGTTCGGCTTCGGTACGATTGTTTATTTGGCGGCGCTAACCGGGATCAGTCCGACCCTGTACGAAGCGGCGGAGGCGGACGGAGCAGGCCGATTGCGGCAAATTTGGCATATTTCGTTGCCGGGCATGACGCCGATCGTCGTGCTGATGGCTGTGTTAAGCCTGGGAAATATTCTTAACGCCGGATTTGACCAAATATTCAATTTATACAGTCCGCAGGTTTACGAGAGCGGCGATATTATCGATACGCTTGTTTACCGGCTTGGTCTTCAGCAGTTCCAATACGGCGTCGCTACCGCCGTAGGCTTGTTTAAATCAGTCATTTCATTCATTCTGATTTCAGTTTCGTATTATTTGGCATATCGGCTGGCCAATTACAGAATTTTTTAAGCGAGGTGATCGTCATGCCGTCGTATAGACAAAGTATCGGCTACCGGCTGTTTACGATAGGCAACATGGTCTTCCTGACGCTGTTGGCCTTCACTTGTTTGTTTCCGATCATTCATGTGCTTTCGATATCGTTAAGCTCGGCGCAGGCCGTATCGGCAGGAGCCGTGAAGCTGTGGCCTGTAGATTTTACGCTTGTTTCTTACGAGAGCGTGTTCAGGAAGCAAGCGTTTCTGCTAGCGTTCTGGGTATCGCTGAAACGCGTTGTACTAGGAACCTCGATCAGCATGCTGCTCATGATTTTGCTGGCGTATCCGCTGTCCAAGGATAACAAGCAATTTCCGTTTCGCACCGTATACGTCTGGATTTTCGTCTTTACGATCATTTTCGGCGGCGGGCTCATTCCTACTTATATGGTCATCAAGTCCATGGGAATGATCGATACCATTTGGGCGCTGGTGATTCCGTCGGCCGTTTCCGTGTTCAACGCGGTGCTGCTGCTCAATTTTTTTCGCAATCTTCCGAAGGAACTGGAGGAGTCGGCGAAGCTGGACGGCGCGAATCATTGGACGATCTTGTGGAGAATCTATGTGCCGGTATCATTGCCCGCGCTCGCGACCGTGTTCCTGTTCACGATTATCGGGCATTGGAACAGTTGGTTTGACGGTCTCATCTACATGAATCAGTCGGACAATTATCCGCTGCAAACGTATTTGCAGACAACCATCGTTTCCAAGGATTTGTCGCAAATGAGCGCTCAGGAGGCCGAGAAGTATTTCCGCATGAACGACCGGACGGGGCGGGCGGCGCAAATCTTCGTTGCGGCGTTGCCGATATTGCTCGCGTATCCGTTCTTGCAGCGTTTTTTTATGAAGGGGATTGTGCTTGGGAGCGTAAAGGAGTAGCTGGGAGGAGAAAAGCAAACCATGAAATTATCACTGCGAATTTGGCCGGCACGGTTTCAGGCGGAACAAGAATTCGAACAGCTTCGCAGTTTGTTGCGGCCTTATCGGCATGTTATTGACGAGCTGGCGCTAATCGTCGAGTGGCGCATGAGCGGGTATACGCCGCTCGACGATTTCGCAAGCACATGCGATTGGCTGGCGCCTCGGGTGCGTAAGCTGCAAGAAGACGGTTTTCGCGTAGGCGTGAATTCGATCAGCATCGGCCATTTGGACGATGCCTGGGATTGGGAGCCGTTCTTTCAGGGCGAGCCGATGATCGGTCATGACGGTCAGCAAGCGAATGGCTCATTCTGCCCGAACACGGAATCGTTCAAGCGTTACCTTATGGGGAAATATCGATTGTTGGCCGAAGCGGGGCTTGATTTCATCTGGGTGGACGACGATGCCCGGATCCATCATCATCGTCCGGCTGACTTCCCTTGCTTCTGCGAAACTTGTCTAGGGATATTCAATTTGAAGCATGGAACCGCGTATGACAGGCGAACGCTTGTCGACTTGCTCGATTCTCCGGAAGGCGCTGCCGAACGGGAGCAATGGGTCGAGCATAATATCGAGACGCTGGAAACCATGCTGACAGCAATACGGCAAGCTGTCCACTCCGTAAATCCGGGCATCGAGCTTGGGTTGATGACTGGGGGACTGGAATGGCACACGTATTCAGGCGCTGCCTTCGACCGGTGGATGAAGGCGCTCGGTGCGGTGAAAGGAAGACCGGGCGGCGGGTTTTACGATGACCGGACGCCGGTCTCCATGCTCGACAAGGGGCTGGAATGCGCGAGACAAGCCGCGCTTTATCCGGATTTTATCACCGACGTGCAGTATGAATTGGAAACGTTTCCACAGCAGCGGTTGAAGAAATCGAGTCGCGTTATGATGACCGAGAATACGATCATGATCGCGAGCGGCATGAACGGTATTGCGGCGCATACGCTCAAGCTGGAGAAGGGCGCTATCGGCGAATATGAGGATTGGCTTAAGGCGATGGCCGACATGAAGCCGCTTTGGGAAACGATGGATCGCATCGCCGGAGCTTGGCCGAACCGCGGACTTTATCCCGCCATGTCGGCCAAATTCGAGGCGAAGCGCAAGGTCGGCAAGCGCGGCTGGTTTGGCGTGCCGCAGGACGCGCAGCAGGCGAATATTTTGCAAGAGATCGGGTTTCCGCTATCGATGAATCCGGAAGCGGCGTGCGGCATTATCTTAAGCCGGGAGATGGCGCAGGGTTATACGCGGGAACAACTGCTGAGGATGCTTGCAGGACATGTACTGATGGACGGTCCAGCGCTGGAAATGCTGATCGAGCTGGGATTGGGCGAATTTTGCGGTGTAGCGATTGCGAAGATTTATAACAACGGCGTTTTTGAGCAATTTACCGACGATCCGATCAACGGAACTTATGCAGGCGAGCAGCGCGATGCGAGAATGACGGTTTATGATGATTCGGGATACATGCTGGAGCCGCTGCCAGGCGCTGAGATACGCACGCTTTGCGAGCTTATCGGCTATTCGGGGGCGAGGTTGGGAGCGTCGTTCACCCTGTATGAGAATAGCCTGGGGGGACGCGTGGCGGTGCACGGGTATGCGCCGTGGAAGAGTCTTTATTCGGAGGCAAAGCGGCAGCAGCTGCTGGGCGCTTTTGCGTGGATGAGCAGGGATACGCTGCCGGTTACGGCGTTCAAGAGCGGGCTGAAGATTGTGCCGTTTTGCAAGGCCCCTGACGATTTCGCCGAGGCGCTTATCTTGCTTGTGAACGCGAACTTCGACGAAACCGGTACGTTTGAGGCGCAGCTTGGATTTACGGCGGAACGGTTGTTCCGGCTGGATAAACAAGGCGTGCCGACGGCAATCCCGGCAGAACAAATCCGCTATGCGGCCGGCAAAACCTATGTCACGCTCGAGAACGTGTTACCGTGGGATTTTGTAGTCATTACCACAGTGGGGCATTAGGGCGTGTTTGTCCTCGGAGTTCTCAGACACGCCCTAGCAAGCCTTATCCATCTTCGATCATTTTTAATAACAGGAGGAATGAATCTTGAAAAAAGAAATGGAATTTATGGATGAGCAAAGCCTTGACAGCAAACAAGAGGGAAAACAAGAGTCAAGTTTGATCAGCAGACGCAAAATGATCGCTTCGTTAGGAATGGCCGGCGCCACGCTTGCTTTAGGAGGCGTTTTTTCCAAAGTTTACGCGGACCCAATTGAATCTCGCAAAAAAGTGAAAGACTTGATGAGCGACAATCTGGTTGTTTATATAACGATTGCCGATTTACGCGCACTAAGCAATCAGAGCATAGAAACCTTGTACTATGTGACAGATGCTCAGCAAGAAGGCATGTTCCGCTTCAATCCGGCGAATACCGCGTCTGCGGATAATGGGGGAACGACGATCGTCTCGGCTTCGGGCGCGAGATTTGAACGAATTTTTGACGGGGCGGTTAATGTGAAATGGTTCGGAGCCAAAGGCGACGGGCTTCATGACGATGCGGCAGCAATCCAGAAGGCGATTGATGCGAAGCAGGGTGTTGTTTTTCTGCCGAGAGGCACCTACAGGACGACCGTTCCAATTGCGATAACAACGGGGGATTCATTGGTCGGTGAAGGTCCTGAAGTCACGATCATTGAGAAATCGACAACAACACCAGCCGCATACGGCACCAGAGCATTTAACGGAGGATCCGATAATTATAATGTGGATGCCGTTATTATTGCTCTGCCCATGCCGAATGACTATGTCAGATACGTGCATATTGAAGGCATCCTTGCAAGGCGCGGAGCCGCTGAAAACACATTGCCTAAAAACTCATCCTACTGCTTCTATGCTCCGCGAGTTTATTTTATGACGCAAAAAAATGTGGAATATCGTTATGCGGATACCGGCTATTATACGGTTGACGCCTGGATGGTGACGCTTGAACGGGTATCCTCGCGCTGGATGAACAGGGGTTTTGTGTGCGGCGACAGAGACGCTCACGCAGGAGGCGGCACAAGCCATACGGTTACCTCTTGCTGGGCTGGCGCCTGTGAAAAATCCGCATGGAAAATTGACATTTCTTATTCCAGCTTCATAGGGTGCGGCGCCGATTGGATCGGGTACAATCCCGAAAATCCAGCGGATTATATTTACTTTCTCCGAGGTGCCGCGCTCAGTCTCATCAGCTGTTCTGCGGAAGATGCAAGAGGGACGTTTCTTCATGTTTATAGTGCGCATGCGACGGTCATGGGGCTGTGTACCTCGAGATACTACAAAAATTACACGGACGATTACGCGATTAAGGTACTCGGTCAAGGAACGATGCTGAATTTGGTCGGAGCTGAATTCATAATCGATAACTCTCAACCGGGGGGGACGATGAAAGCATTCAAGATCGATAACGGTGCAAAATTGTGGCTTAGCGGAATGGCTACCCTTCCTGATTTCAAAGGGGAATCCCAAATCGACCTCATCGGAAATGGGCAATACTTTGTTGACGAGTTCAAACGAGGTACGGCCATGCAATCCGCTAGCGGATCGACTTATACGATTCCGCACGGACTGGGGGCATCTCCAAGCTACTATAATGTGATTCCCGCATCCGCCGATGCATCCGGCATTCAATATGTCGAGGCCAATGCAACCAATCTCGTCATTCATTACGCTTCCGCGCCACCTACAGGAACCAATAACCTGAAATGGACATGGGAAGCGAAATTTTAGCCTTCCATGAAGTCGGATCGGGAACGCTGAAGTCCGAAGGAGGAGGTGAGCGCAATGATGGGGATTGGTCCCACGGGGCTTATTATGATCGCGCTGGCGGCACTGCTGCTCTTCGGCTCGAAAAAGCTGCCCGAGCTGGGGCGCGCAGTCGGCCGGACATTCCACGAATTCAAAGCGGGAACGAAGCCTCTGATCGAGGAGATGGACAGCGGCGAAAAGAAAGATTCCTGACAAGGGAAAGCATCGAATACTGCGTAACAATCATGGGGAAGGAACTGTGAACGAATGAAAGCTTATACAAATGCTTTGATTAGGCCGGGATGGCTCGTCATGCTCGTCATCATTCTTTTGGCTGCCGCATTTCCGGCAGGACAAGCAGGGGCATCCGCATCCTCTTCGTCGACTATATCGACGGGGAGGGGGCCTCATGCCGTAGCGGTCAATCAAGAGACAAGCCGGGTCTATGTGGCGAATGCGGATGGCGATACGGTAACGGTTCTGCAAGATACGTACGAAGGAGTTCAGGCGGTAGCTGCCGTGCAAACCGGCATGACCCCGTATGCGGTTGCCTTGAATCCTGTGACGAATAAAATTTACGTAGTCAATGCGGACAGCGATAACGTGACCGTGATTGACGGAAGGACGAATGATACGGTAACCGTTCCTGTTGGCGTACAGCCGTTTGCTGTTGCCGTCAATTCCGTGACGAACAAGATTTATGTAGCGAACGTCGGAAGCGGAAATGTAACCGTCATCGATGGAGCCTCGAATCTTACGCAGGCCGTGCCTGCCGGAGAAAGTCCATTCGCGCTGGCGGTAAATGAAGCGACCAATCAAGTGTATGTCGCGAATATCGACAGTGACAGCGTGACCGTCATTGAAGGAACCACGCTTGCGACCGAAACGATACTTGTCGGAGCCGGTCCGAACGCAATCGCGGTCAATCCGAACACGAATCGCGTATACGTGGCCAACTTCTTCGGCGGCAACGTTACGGTGATCGATGGGGAAACGGGACATACGACGGCCGTGCAGGCCGGTACGGCACCTAGTGCGGTCGCAGTAAACAAGGTGACCGATACCATCTACGTTGCGAATGATCGAAGCGGGAACGTGACGATTATTGACGGGACGGACAACAGCACATCGGTTGTCCAGGCAGGAGAAGGTGCTTCGGCGCTTGCGATTTACGAAGACGGCAATAAAATTTATGTCGCGAATTACGATAGTGACAACGTGACGATCATTGACGGAGCGAGTCATGCAACGTCTCTGGTTGCGACCGGTAGAAACCCAATCGCGCTTGCCGTAGACCCGGTCACCGCCCATGTTTATGTGGCGAATTTCAACGGCAATTCGATGACGACTATCGAAGAACTGCGTACGACAGAGATGGATTTAAGCAGCCTGACGGTAAACGACGGGGAGCTCATTCCGGTTTTCGATCCGCTCACAAGCGGGTATGTCGTTCACGTCGGCAATGAGATTGCGGAATTGACGGTTACCGCGACAACCTATCATGAAGCGGCATCAATTGTTGCAGCGGGGCATACATACGGCAACAGCGCTGTCCTTCCGGTTCAACTGCATACAGGAGCCAACGAACTGGCGATTCAGGTTCAAGCGCCGGACGGACAAAAAATCCGGTTGTACAGCCTGACCATTTATCGGGCCGAAGCGGCGGAGATTCCGTTGTCCGCTAACGCCGATCTTCGTCAACTGACGATAAGTGCAGGAGCGCTGCAGCCTGCGTTTGCGGCAGGCACGTATTCGTATTCGGCTGCTGTAAATCATGCGGTCGACAGTCTAAGTATCACTGCTTCTACCTACGCACCGGGCGCGACGATGAAAATAAACGGTGTGACCCAGGCAAGCGGTGTGCCGCTTGCGGTGAACTTGCAAGTAGGTTCTAATACGGTGACCGTTAGTACGACATCCGAGGATGGGACAACGAGCAGGAGCTACAGCGTGCTGATCAATCGGGCTGGCGTCAGCACCGTGCCCGAGACTCCAGCGGGCGGGACGTCGAATACGCCGGCTGCAACGGAGACGGGATCGAATGAAATGACGATCGTTCCCGGCGGGATCAAGCTCGGCCTTGCGGCAGCAACGACAGGCGTCAACACCGATACGGACGGAACAAGCATGTATACTGCTATGCTCCGCGCAGATACGCTGACCAAGGCGTTCGGCAAGCTGCAGGACAACGCGCAAGGGGAACGAACCCTTACTTTTGAAATAGCAGGAACGGAACAGGTGCTGCGAGTGGGAATTCCTGCGAAGGTATTAAGGGATTCGGCACCTGAAGCTGCTGGTTCTGTCATCAAGATTCAAACGGATAATGCGGATTATCAGTTGCCGGTACGTTTACCGTCCCTGCTTTCCTTCCTGCAGCAACTTGGGACAGAACAGACGGACGAGGCGATCGTCTATGTGGCGATGAGGACCATCACAGGCACCGAGGCCAAACAGTTTGTGGATCAGCTTGCAAAGACGGACATCCAGTTGATCGGTGACATCGTCGAATTTACGCTATATGTGGAGACAAGCGGTAAACGTTATGCCATCTCCGATTTTGGCGGTACGTACGTAACGAGAAGTCTTTATGTTGCAGACCCCGTCGATCCGTCCCGGAGTACGGCAGTCGTGATCGATCTGGTGTCCGGTACCGTTTCCTTCGTTCCCTCCGTGTTCAAGACGACTGACGGGATCACGGAAGCGACGATTTATCGAAATGCGAACAGTTTGTACGCGATTGCTCGTTCCGAGAAGACGTTTGCTGACTTGCTCGGGCATTGGTCAAAAGCCGATGTGGATTTGCTGGCGTCCAAACGAATCGTAAAGGGAATGTCGGAAACGGATTTCGCTCCTGAGCATAACGTAACGCGCGCTGAATTTGTCAGCCTTGTCGTGCGGGCGCTGGGACTGGTCGAAGATGCGTCGTATGCAGGGAAGTTCCGCGATATTTCGGCAGAGGATTGGTTTGCCGGCGCAGTTGGCGCTGCATCCAGGGCGTCGATCATCGACGGCTTTGAGGATGGCTCATTCCGGCCGGGAGAAACGATCACGAGAGAGCAAATGGCTGTTATGCTGTCAAATGCATTGACATTTGCCGGTAAAGCGGCGAGCGCTCCAGGTAAGCTCACCTTGTATGCATTCGAGGATCATGCGGATATTCGCTTGTGGGCGGAAGCTGCTATGGCTCATATGATTCAAAGCGGTATTTTCACAGGAGTTACGGATACCCGTCTTGCTCCGCAGGATACGGTGACGCGCGCGCAGGCCGCCGTTTCTATCAAACGGCTTCTGCAGAACGCGAATTTTATCAATTGACGTCCTGTTTTATTAACGAAACCCGCGGGATTCTCGGTTGACGAGTTTCCGCGGGTTTTGTTCCGAAAAAATAGATAGCGTTTTCATATTGAAAGGGAGGGTGTTTGTTAAGGTGAAGACGATCAAAAAGTGAATATTGCCAATCCTGCTTGTCATGAGTATGATGGTGTCGCTATGGGGACAAATGGCCGCTTGTCATGCTTAGCCCAAAATGAACAAACACCGAGTGCAAAACGTTCAATGGAAGGCTGCCATCTTCAGAATGGCGGCCTTTTGGGCGAATTGGCCCTTCTAAAAACCAGGCGCGGGAGTTGAACTTTAGAAGGAGTTTTCCTATAATGGAAGGGAACATATGATCCTATATGGGGTTGGGAGGTAATGAATAAGTCGGATTTCAAAGCGCTTTTAGCCAAATCTTATGACCGGGATGCCAGTAGAAGGGTACTCGTTCCGAATGGAATTATGTATTTGGGCTTATATGGCGGATACGACTCAGAAGGCGTTTGGGAGGAAGACTGGTGTGAGCCGAAGCGCTTTTTTTCATTTTATTCGGATACGTCCATTCAAGAAATCGTAACGTCTTATTTTAAGCTGGAGTCATTTCGTACCATTTCTAAAGGTGAGGGGAACCTGCACTTCCAATCAATCTTGCTAAGAAAAGGTTGATGCCTCCGTTTGGATAAGAAGGACATAGGCGAGGGTGCTTATGTCCTTTTTTGGGAATCCTGTTTTTACCGCCGGCTTCCTTCATTGGCCGACTGCCCTATAGGCAGCATAGTTGAAAAAACACACTTTCTGTTTTTAATATGACATAAGATGTCAATATTTAAGGTCTATAATAGGTAGTAAATTAACGAAAGGAGTAACAAATCATGAAACGAAAAATAATTTTAGATTTAGCAGTTACATTAGATGGATTTATTGAAGGGAAAAATGGAGAGGTTGATTGGTGCGTGATGGACCCTGAGATGGGGTTTATTAATTTCTTAAATCAAATTGATACGATTTTTTATGGAAGAAAAAGCTACGATTTATGGGGGCAATTTACTCCACAACTTGAAGATCCTGAAACCGACAAAGAAATGTGGGCATTAGTTCATAGTAAGGAAAAATATGTGTTTTCCAGAACACATAAAGGGACGGATAGTAAAGCAACATTCATAAACGATAATATTTTTGAAGAAGTAAATAAATTAAAGAATAAGCCCGGTAAAGATATCTGGCTATATGGTGGAGCAAGTCTTATTACAACTTTTATCCATTTAGGGCTTGTTGATGAATTTAGATTATCCGTTCATCCTGTTGTTTTGGGAGAAGGTAAACCGTTGTTTACGGATATTCAACAGAGGTTGAATTTAGAAATGGTTAATACAAGAACCTTCTCCTCCGGCGTTGTGCAACTCATCTATCATTTGAATGGGAAATAATAGTGTACATGCCAATAATAAAAATATCATCACGAAACGGCTTTTGTTTATTTTTTTAGTGAGGGAAACATTCTTTTACTGTTCAAAAAGAGTAGACCCGCTCAAATAAGGTTAGTCCCTGACAAGACTGTTTCTCTAGACCCACACGATATTCATCAAGTATCATGTGATGAGCGAATAATCTTATGGTCAGGGTGAGCGTCGGTATGGAGATCTATAATAATTTACAGCAGGGCGAGAAAGGCGCATGGGTAAGCATCGTCGCTTATATATGCTTATCCGCGATCAAATTAACCATAGGATTTTTATTTTTTTCCGAAGCTCTGCGGGCTGACGGATTTAATAATTTGACGGACATCATTGCATCCATAGCCGTTTTGGTCGGACTTCGAATATCCAGAAAACCGCCGGACCAAAATCATAGGTACGGCCATTTTCGGGCGGAGAACATTGCTACGTTAGTCGCATCGCTGATCATGGCTGCGGTTGGCATCCAGGTATTATGGCAAGCTGTGATGATCTTTTTCGAAAGCTCGATCCGGAAGCCGGATATGATTACGGCATGGATCGCGCTTTTTTGCGGGATCGTTATGCTGGCCGTCTATCGATATAATTTTAAGCTGGCCAAAAGGATAAACAGCAGCGCGGTGATGGCTGCGGCTCAGGATAATCGCTCCGATGCATTTGTAAGCATGGGTGCTTTTGTAGGTATACTTGGCGCACAATTTGGCCTAAACTGGCTTGATCCGCTCGCGGCAACGGCCGTTGGGGTCATTATTTGCAAAACCGCTTTTGATATTTTCCGTGAGGCGACGCATTCCTTGTCCGATGGTTTTCATGAGAACGAATTGAGCCAGTTCAAAAAAACGATCCGAAAGACGCCCGGCGTCCAAGTGTTGAAAGATATTAAAGCAAGATCGCACGGCAATTACATTTTGCTCGACGTCACGATTTTGGTCGATGAAAAAATGAGCGTCGCCGAAAGCCATTCGATTACCGAGGATATCGAACGGCGCATGAAGGAAGCCCACATGGTCGAGCATGTCCACATTCATATCGAACCTGCAAGGTAAACCAAACAACTGGAAGTTCCTCCGCATACAAAAAACCACCTGAATAGGTGTTTTTTTGTATGCATATCGCTAGTAAGTAAAGCGTGGAAGCGGCTTTAAGCCTTTGATATAAGCTACCATCAGTTACGCTGGCAGTCGTATAGCTTTGCCGGGATTACCCGATATAAACGACGGCGCCGTCCCGCTGCAGCGCTTTGGGAAGCTCGGTCTGCAGCAATTCGATCCGGCTCGAAAGCTTTTCCAGCTTATCCTCGTCGATATGGCTGTTTGCCCACTCTTTTAATCGGGCCAGCTCATCCAGCACCGCAGGCAAATCCTCTTTCATAACATCGACCCCGGTAGAGAAGAGCGGGACCCACTGCAAGCCTAATGCTTCTGAAGCAGGCTCCCAGCATTCCGCGAAGAAAGCCTCCGCAGCAACAGGTACTTGAAATTGACGTTCGAAGCCGTCGACTGGATCTGGTATAAATGCGATTATCGACATTACGGTTTCCCTCCAAAAGTAACGTTAAAGGTGTAATCCGGAAACTCTTTTCTTAACTGATTCAAGCTATTCTCGACAGCGGTTCGAAGCTCCGGGCTGTCGCCGTCCAGTCGGAAAACGAAATCGCGTATGGACTTGATTTCTTCCAGCTTGGGCACGTCGGGGGACCCGTTGACCGTCGCCCGGGTAGAAGCGGCATCGTTCATCAAATTATTGATTCGCGTCCTTGTCTTTCCGAGTATTTGCTTGTCGGCAAATTGCTGCGGCGTCTGCGTGGGCTGTCCCGTTCGCGGATTAAGGCGATCCAAGCCTTTCGCTGTTTTATCCTCATAAAAAATACGATTTTCCAAATCGATTTCATCGAACTCGCCAAGCGGTTTACCGCGATGATCGACGATTTCGACTTCGTTATATGTTTTGCCGGGCATTGCCGTTCCATCGTCTTGATCTTCATCGATTTTATCCTTTTTCGGCTTTTCCTCATCCGCCTTTTTTGGCTCGCCCCGATCTTCCGGGTGTTTCCCGGGACCGTTGCCGTCGGGCTTTGGCGGCTTCTTCGGAACATCGATATCCGGCTTCCGGGATCTCAGCTTGCCGTAGAGCTTTCGTACATAGCCTAGACCTTTCTTGCCGAGCCAGCCAAGCGCTTTGCCGAAAGGAATCCGGCTTAGGATGATGCCTGTCGCGACGGCTAACGCGTTTTGGGGTGACAGAAGCTTTTTGGGATCGCGGATATAGCCTGCAATTTCATGCCCGCTGCCGGCAACTCCCCAAACGGTCATCGCGATGCCGAGGGCCGGCCAAAAGCCGACGAACAAAAGGGAAAGCGCAAGGGCGCCCAGTATGATCGCCGCCTGGGTTTGCCAGGACAGCCCATCCCACCAATTCTGCAGCGAATCGAACATGCAGGAGAAGCAAGCCGTTCCGCCGTCATCCGGTAAAATCGCCATGCCTGCGAACAAACCGGCCGCAAGCAGGATCACGGCTAGACCTGTCAATACGCGGAATAGTAACTTCATTCGTTCCCGAACTTGCTCCTGTCTGCCGGCGGCTTCCGCATTGCCGAACAGCAGCGTAAATCCGAGCTCCCGCCGCTCCCGGTAAAACCCGAGCCAATAAACGAATTTCCCCCTGTCCGCACATAAGGAGGATATGATGTTCCACAGCTCGGTAAACGGATTGAGAAACGGTTCGTTCGGCAGCTTCGGCAGACGGCTGCGGACCCGGTTAAGGGACCAGTAATCGGCGAACAGTGCTCCTGCCAGCATCATAAGAAACACCGGCCGGGTCGTATAACCTTTACCGGTCCAATCGTGCAAGTCGAACAGCCAATCAGGCAGCTTGTTCTGACCGTTATAGGCCGCATGATTCAAGATAGCCCAGCATAAGAGCAGCGCCGGAAATAAGAAAACCGAAACGGTCAACCTTTTCTTCAGCCGGAAGGCGATTCCGACGCCCAGCGCGATCATCGCGGTATGTACGGGATGACTGACGGTCATCAGCGAAGGCAGAATACTTTCTTCAAAACGACCGGGAAACAGCGAAAAGAAGTCCCAGTGGATCGTTTCGCCGCCCAACATCGTGTAGCTGTACCCGTATTTATCGGCAATAGCGCCGGAATTCAACCATCGGCGGGTGAGCTCTTCCATAAGCTGAAAGCCGACGCCGGACGATGCGCCAATAAGCGTGTAATCGCTCAAGCTTAATGCGGAAGCGCGACGCGAGAAGAACAAATAAATGCCAAGCGGAAGGAGCTTCCATATTTCTTCAAAAATAGGCGTGATGACGGCTACGGACCAGGTGTCTGACGTTTTGCCGCCGAATAGGGCATGGAAAGCGGAGAGCGTAATCGACGTGAGCGGCACGACCAGGAAAACGCCGGCCAGTACGAAGATCGCGATCGATTTCCACGACAGCGTTTTGCTCCGGCACAGAAACCAAAATTGCAGGATGACATAAAACGACCATAAATATTGTACCATCATCGTGCGCGCTTCTTTAACGTAAAACAAACTTGCGGCAAATGCGATCAGCGAAAGCCACGAAACAATCCCATAAACGACACGGATAAACGGATATTTATCGATCCATCCTTTGACAATTCGATAGAGCGCCTCAAGCAGGTCGCGGAATTGGGTGCGAAAGTGCCATATCGTATTCATTTCGTTCGCCTCCGTTAGTAGTTTGAAGCGTTCCGCTCCGTATGCGATGCAGGCATACCCCAAATAATAACATGTATTCCCATAAGCGGCATAAGTTGCTGGTAGCATTTTCTGATAGATTGCTCCTCCTAATATTCGGGAACACCACTCTAATAGTCCTCAGCAGGCTTGGTCTCGAAATAAGTAAAAAGTCATGCAAAAGCCGCACCGAAATACGGGAAAGCGGGATCCGGTTATCGTCGATTGAGTGTTTTCTCGGCGAGCAGCGGTTGATCCTACTAGGATGGCGAACGATGATCCTGGATATGGTATAATGACGAGCAGAGCATATAAGGATGGGGGGAAACGAAGATGAAATCGCTGGTGCTAGCGGAAAAACCGAGCGTCGCCAAAGAAATTGCACGCGTGCTCGGCTGTTCCAATAAACAGAAGTCCTACATGGAAGGTTCGAAATATATCGTCACATGGGCGCTTGGTCATCTGGTCGAGCTCTCGGAGCCGGAGGATTACGACCCGAAATACAAGTCCTGGAACCTGGAAGACCTGCCAATTTTGCCGGCCAAAATGAACATAAAGCCGATCCGCGAAACGTCGCATCAATTTCGGGCGGTAGCGGATTTGTGCAAGCGCGGCGATGTAAGCGAGCTAATCATTGCTACGGACGCCGGGCGGGAGGGCGAGCTGGTCGCGCGCTGGATCATGGAGCTTGTAAAATGGCGCAAACCTTTCAAACGGCTGTGGATTTCGTCGCAGACGGACAAGGCGATCGCGGAAGGCTTCGCCAAGCTGCGGCCGGGTACCGAATATAACAATCTTTACGCGTCGGCGGTTTGCCGAGCGGAGGCGGATTGGCTGATCGGTCTTAATGTGACTCGTGCGCTGACGAGCAAGCATAACGCTCAGCTCGCGGCAGGGCGGGTACAAACACCGACGCTCGCGATGATGATGGGGCGGGAGCGCGATATTCGGCGTTTCGAGCCTGTACCGTATTGGACGGTGACGGCCGAGCTTGCCGCCGGATTTACGGCGATGTGGCGCAGCGGGGAGGCGCTAGACGGGCGCCTGTTCGACAAAGCGAAGGCGGATGCAATTATCGCCAAAGCCGGTAAAGGCGGCGCGGTGGTGTCTGCGTTGAAGACGACGGAGAAGACGGAGCCGCAGCCGCTAGCCTACGACTTGACGGAGCTGCAGCGCGACGCGAACAAAAGGCTCGGCTTCTCGGCCAAGCAAACGTCGTCGGTGCTTCAGCGGCTGTACGAACAGCACAAGCTGGTGACCTATCCGCGTACGGATTCCCGCTATCTGTCTTCGGACATGGTTCCGACGCTCAAGGGACGCCTCGAAAGCATCGCGGTAGGGCCGTACGCGCCGCTTGCCAAGCCGCTGCTGCGCAAGACGCTTCCGGTATCGAAACGGATCGTCGACGACAGCAAGGTGACCGATCACCATGCGATCATTCCGACCGAGCAGTGGCTGAACTTGTCTGCTCTCAGCAATGAGGAGCGGAAGCTGTACGATCTGATCGTCAGGAGGTTTATCTCGCTATTCTACGCGCCGTACCGGTACGACGAAACAAGCTTGACGCTGACGTTAAACGGAGAGTCGTTCCATGCCAAGGGCCGCGTACAGAAAGACGCCGGCTGGAAAGAGGTGTACGGAACCGATTTGAGCGCAGTGGACGACGATGAAGAAGGCGAAGAAGCGGAACGGCGGCGCGAGGAGAAATCGTCGCAGACGCTGCCGCCGCTTCAGCAAGGGCAATCGCTGCAGGTCAAGCGCTTCCGCCTAGGCGAGCATAAGACGAAGCCGCCAGGGCGCTATACGGAAGCGACGCTGCTGACGCAAATGGAAAAGCACGGACTGGGCACTCCTGCAACTCGGGCCGATATTATCGAGAAGCTGCTGTCCAGCGATACGATCGAGCGGCAGCAAAACCTGCTCGTGCCGACCGGCAAAGGTCAACAGCTTATCGAGCTTGCACCGGAGGAGCTGCGTGCGCCGGAGCTGACGGCCAAGTGGGAGCTCGAGTTGGAGAGGATTTCGCGCGGCAATGGCGATCCGAAGGCGTTCATCGCCGGTATACGCGAGCAGACGGCCAAGCTTGTAGGAGGCGTGAAAACGAGCGGGGCGGTTTACAAGCCGCACAACATGACGACATCGAAATGCCCGGAGTGCGGCAAGCCGATGCTCGAGACGAAGGGCAAGCGCGGCAAAATGCTCGTTTGCTCCGACCGCGAATGCGGCCACCGCAAGCCGCTTGAAGCGGCGCTTTCGAACAAGCGCTGCCCGCAGTGCCGCAAGCGGATGGAAATCCATACGGGCAAAGCGGGTAAATATGCACAGTGCCGCCCGTGTAACCTCGTCGAGATGCTGGACGACAAAGCGAGCGGGAAGGCGAATCGCAAAGCGCAGCAGCAGCTTGTTCAGCAATATTCGGGCAAAGAATCGCTCGGCTCGAGCCTTGGCGACGCCTTACTAGCGGCTATGCAGAAGAAGGACGAGTAGTTTAGGCTTGAAGTGCAGCCGCTGCGAGCTATTTACAAAAAGAAGGGCAGCAAACCTTAGATCAAACACGGTCAACCTACTAGTGAGGTAAACCTTATTGTTCATGAGGTTGTCCTCACTATTTCACAGGTAAAATGCTCCAACTCGCCCTTTAATGAGGCTAACGCAACTATTCATTTCGTTTTCCTCACTAATAGTTGCGTTAGCCTCATTATCTCGCCTGAACACGGGGTTTTGGTTGAAAATAGTGAGTTTTGCCTAACGAATAGTAACCTTCGCCTCACTATGCCTCCAGAACATGGGTTATGGATTGGAGAATGAAAATCTTATCCGATGCCATCGCACATGGCTGGGATCCAAGAAGTAAGGGAAGTCCGCTTAATTTCTCACTATACGGGAACATACTTGTTGAAACGGAAAAGCCAAACCGCCATGAGATCAACTCATAGCGGTTTTGTAATTAAATGATTAACTACATACTCGGCGTCCTTTCCGACCCCGCCGATCAGCGCGGAGGCTCGATTATGCTGCCAGGGCATACCTACGAAATATAACCCCGCCACCGGACTTTTCCCCCTTTGGTGCAGGGGTTTTCCTTTTGCGTCAAACGCTTCGGGAATATCGATCCACCCGTAGTCCTGTGTAAACCCCGTGGCCCAGATGATATTGCTTGCGCGAATCGACGTTCGGTCGGCAAAAGAAACGGTGTCTCCAAGTATGGCCTCCGCGCGGGGCTTCAATTGGATGCCGCCTTTATGTAGTAGAGCTTTCAGCTCATGCCCGAAAATCGGATCGGGTTGTTTGCGCAGCCGTTTTCCCAGAAACGAATGGACGCTCGCTTCATAGATCCCCAGTTTACCAAACCACCAAAAGATGCTTTTTCCCATAAGCTGAACGGGCATGAACTTGATCTTATGTCCGACGGATAACGTCACATCATGCTGTTGTGCAAGCTCAACGGCGATCTGCGCTCCCGAATTTCCTGCACCGACGACTAAAACCGGGCCTTCTTGCAGCTGTGAGGCGTTTCGGTAATTCGCCGTATGGATTTGAAAGACGTCGTTTGAAAGGGATAGGGCCATTTGGGGAATCAACGGTTTTTGAAAAGGGCCGGTAGCTACAATGACGGCTGCAGCCGATAATTCCCCCCAATTCGTTTGTATCAGAAAGCCGTTATCCGCTTTGGTCAACTTGCTCACATGCGTCTGAAAGAGGATAGGCAGGTCTAAATGCTTTGCATAAGACTCGAAGTAGCCGGCAAATTCATCTTTCGTTGCGTATCCGTCCCGTTTTCCTTCCAAAGGCAGTCCCGGTAAAGCACTGTAGAAACGAGGCGTGAATAACACCAAGCTGTCGTACCGTTCCCGCCAAATGTCACCCGCTTTGTTTCTTTGATCAAGCAGAACGAAGGATGCTCCTTTTTGCTTCAAAAAGTAACCGGCAGCCAATCCCGCTTGGCCTGCGCCGATCACAACAACGTCATATGCGTTCATATAACCTCTCCCGCTATCCTGATAAAATTCAATGCAGACATGGTTTTTTAACGTTAATATATGATCAATCATTCATATATTATAGTTTATCATATATTGGTGTGGGAAGCTTCTTTTGGCCGTATTTAAGCTATGAGCGAAAAAAGTTTTGACACTTCAACCAAGCGGGCTTTAAAATGAAAACTATTCAATAAAACAATTGAATAGTTGAGGTGCTGATTTCATGAATATAGATCGCAAATGGAAAGATCAGTTGTATCAGGAATTCGCCCGCATCGGTAAATGCTTGTCGAGCCCGAAGCGTTTGGAGCTTATCGATTTGCTTGCGCAAGGTCCAAAGTCGGTAGATCAGCTGGCTAAAAATACCGCGATGAGCGTGGCGAACGTTTCGCAGCATTTGCAGACGCTTCATGAGGCGAGGCTGGTCCGATTCATCAAAAAAGGCAACTTCGTCGTTTACGAGCTTGCGGATATGTCCGTTGCCAACTTTATGGTTTCACTGCATCGTCTAAGCGAAAACCGATTGATTGAGATTCAGAGCCTGAAGACCGAACTACTGCGGGATTATGAAAGTATGGAGCCGATTGCTATGGAAGAGCTTATGGAGCGGCTGGAAAAAGACGAGGTTTTCCTGCTGGACGTCAGGCCAAAAGAAGAATACGAAAGGGGGCATATTCCGGGCGCCGTTTCGATTCCGATCGAAGAGCTTGAGAAGCATTTATCGGCTTTGCCGGCCAATAAAGAAATTGTGGCCTACTGCCGAGGACCTTATTGCCTCATGTCCGCTCAAGCGGTTGAAATCATGATAAGAAGAGGGTTAAAAGCTTCCCGTTTAGAAGAAGGCGTTCACGAATGGCATCATTATTTCGAGTATTCCAAAAGCCCCTTACAAACGGCAAACAAGCAACACAGCATGTAAACAAATAGAATGGTGGTGGCGGCTTATGTCGCATGAATCCCAAGTCATACAAAAAAATCTTTATAAGAAATACGCAGACTCACCGGACAAACAGAAACAGTTGTATAAAAGAACGCTGCTAATCGTCGTTATTTCCCAAATATTCGGCGGCGCCGGTCTTGCCGCAGGCGTTACCGTCGGGGCGCTTCTTGCACAGGATATGCTGGGAACGGAAAGCTTGGCAGGTATTCCTTCCGCATTGTTAACGCTTGGATCGGCTTTGTCGGCACTGCTCGTCGGACGTCTGTCGCAGCGCTTCGGCCGTCGACCGGGTCTTGCCGCCGGCTTTTTGACAGGCGGAATAGGTGCGATAGGAGTCATTTTAGCGGCGGTGGCCGACAATGTTGTTCTTCTATTCGCTTCTTTGTTCATATATGGCGCAGGTACGGCAACAAATCTGCAAGCGCGTTATGCCGGCACGGATTTGGCAAAACCCACGCAGCGGGCGACGGCAGTCAGTATTGCCATGGTTTCGACGACCTTCGGAGCCGTAGCGGGTCCAAATCTGGTCGATGTCATGGGGCGGTTCGCTGATTCCGTCGGCGTACCGGCGCTTGCAGGACCTTTCATTTTGGGAGCTGCGGCATTTATTTTGGCAGGCTTGGTATTTTTGATTTTCCTCCGCCCCGACCCGTTCGTTATCGCGAAAGCGATCGCCGAAGAGCAGAGCATAAAAAACGGCGGCGTTTCAGATCTAACGAACATCGATCAGACAAAAGGCAATCGGGGAATCATTGTCGGGGCTACCGTCATGATATTAACGCAAATCGTTATGGTAGCCATCATGACGATGACGCCCGTACACATGAAGCACCACGGACATGGTTTGAGCGACGTAGGGCTAGTTATTGGCATTCACATTGGTGCGATGTATTTACCGTCGCTTGTGACGGGCATGCTAGTCGATAAGCTCGGCCGTACGGTCATGTCGATCGCTGCAGGCGGCATTTTGCTTGCTGCCAGCATTGTCGCTGCAGCGGCGCCTGCCGATTCCATGACGGTGCTTATCATCGCACTCGCCTTGCTGGGACTTGGATGGAATTTCGGCTTGATCAGCGGTACGGCAATCATCGTCGATGCGACCCATCCTTCAACCCGCGCTAAAACGCAAGGGAAAATCGATGTTTTGATCGCATTGGCAGGGGCATCAGGAGGAGGGCTTTCCGGTATGGTTGTAGCGCATTCCAGTTACGCAGCATTATCAATCGCCGGAGGAATCGTCTCGCTATTGCTTATACCTGTAATCATATGGTCCCGCGGCAGTTCGAAAGCGGCGTTAACGGAAAGCAAACCGGGTAATCGTGCTGTATAATAGTTGTAAGATCCCGGATAAAAGACAGGAGAATGGTTGACACCGTATTTTAAGATATAATGGAGGTTTCGTATGAATAACATGAAATTACTCGATATCGAGTTTGAACATAACGGACAAAAACAGGTCATCACCCCGGTTTTGATTCAAGATGAACAGGAGACGATACTCGTCGATTGCGGATATCCGAATTTTGTACCGCTTCTTGAAGAAGCGGCCGTTCGGAGCGGCGCCGCTTTACATTCGATTACGAAATTAATCGTTACGCATCACGATATGGATCATATCGGATCGCTCGCAGCATTGAAACGGTTGTTCCCGAGCCTCGAGATCATCGCGTATGAACTGGAAAAGCCCTATATCGAAGGTACCCAAAAGTCGCTGCGGCTCGAACAGGCGGAATCGTCGTTCGATGTTTTACCGGACGAAGCAAAGCCTTTTGCCCAACAATTTATGAGCTTCTTGAAATCCATCGAACCGGCTGCCGTCGATCGTACGGTAACGGGCGGGGAAAGGCTTACTTGGTGCGGCGGCATTGAAATCGTGCACACGCCAGGCCATATGCCCGGCCATATCTCTTTGTATTTGCCTTCATCCAAAACGTTGATTGCGGCAGACGCCGTCGTTATTGAGAAAGGCAAGCTCGCAATCGCCAATCCCCAATATACGCTTAACTTGGATGAGGCTGTCCGCTCCGTCCAGCGATTGCTCGATTACGACATCGAGCAAATCGTTTGTTATCATGGAGGATTATTTCAAGGCGATGTGAAGCAAGCGCTGCGGCAGCTTGTTGATGAATATGAGCGCTAGAGCATCGACAATACAATGCTTCCGAGTAAAATATCGACAGATTAGCTGTATTTAAGCTCAGCTAGGGGATTGAATCATAAACGTTCGTGCTTTAAGGGTGAAATGGCATGAAACTGATCAACAGCAAAACCGACCTTCGCAAACAAGCTCAAATTAAACTCGCAACAGCGCTTGACTTAGCCAAACAAGATTTGTCAGGGTATAGATAGGCTTATCTGACTTAAGGAAATATCCTATTATCCAAACCTTTTTTGGAGGGATCCCATGTTATCTTTTATCAGTGAGCTGCCTTCGGATGTTAAGATTAGCGGAGTACACTGTGTTCCTGTCCTAGAGAACGGAGATTTGGTGTTGGCTTGGGATAGAGAAGATCAGGTATTAACGACGATCGGAGGACGTCTGGAAAATAACGAGTCCTTACAAGATGGCTTAAATCGGGAAGCGATGGAAGAAGCGGGAATTGAGCTTGAGGAGGAAAGAATTCCTTTCGCAAGCTGGTACTGGAAGGAGTTTGACGCGTACAGAATATTTTTTTTGGCGAAGGTCAAACGTTTTGTAAAGATGCCGAAGGGTTATGAAACATCGGGTTATGTCATCACGAACTTTGAAACCGCGCTGTCGATGATTCGCAAAATCGAAGGCCGTGAAGAGCGGCTCGCCGTAATAAAAAGAGCGGGAATATTGTCCGGCTGGCTCGATGGGGGACCTACAGAATAGAGTGAGACCGGTAGACGACAGGCCGTTCGCAGTCGGGTATCGGAACTAAATGCTAAGGACCGGAAAGTTAAAATGGTTTACAATTTTTATGTAATGTTATACAGTTATTAGGTACTGACTGATAGTGAAAAGAGGTTTTGACCGTTTATGATGAAATTCATTAATCGCTAATAAAATTCCAACGAATTTTATATTGCAAAAGGTTTAATTAAGGAAAACCCCTTAGTTTATTTTTTAATGCCTTTTTGCAAACAGCGATTAAGAAGACATCGTATCCGATCAAAACAAATTTCCTGTTATGTCATGTTATCTTTCCTTAGGGATAGGTATGTTCAACAACGACAGAAATTTGACCATGAGAAGAGACATCTTCTTGTGGTCTTTTTTGTTTTTTTGAAGGAGGTGTGTGCCAAAAAATAGATTCCGGTTGCTGCGGTCCCATAAAAAAGAGTGGAGGAACTACGATGAGCGATTATCAATTCATTAGCGATTACAGGCATATCGAGAAATATAGGGAGAGCTTTAATGAGCTCGCAAAGCAAATATTCAATCTGGATTTTAAGGAATGGTACGGCAGAGGCTTCTGGGACGACAGCTACGTTTGTTATTCCTATTTGGACGGGGAGCGGGTCATTGCGAATGCTTCCATCACCAAAATGGTTTTGACAAGTAACGGGAAGGACTACAAGGCGATTCAAGTCGGAACGGTGATGACGCATCCGGATTATCGGAATCAAGGGTTGTCAGCCAAGCTGATGGACCATATTCTTGATCAGTACGAGAAGGAGTATGATTTCATCTTTTTGTTCGCCAACGATACGGTGCTGGAGTTTTATCCGAGGTTCGGGTTCGAGAAGGTCCGGGAAAGCAGCTTTAGCCTGAAGACTTCCGATTTGAAAAAGCAATCCGCTCAACCATCCGCTCTACGCAAGCTGGATGTCGACAATGAGGCTGATTTCATGCTTATGAAGCAGTTTGCAGCCGAAAGAATACCCGTATCGTCAAAGCTTGGGGTGAAGGGGAACGAGCATCTGCTGATGTTCTACTTTATTCTGGTGTTTCGCGATGCCGCCTACTATTACGAAGCAGCGGATGCGATCGTACTGTTTGAGCGGGAGGAAAGCGAGCTGCATGTCTTTGACATCGTCAGCAAAAAATCGATCGATTTGGAGGAGGTAATCAATCGATTGATCTCCGATGAGACGGCAAACGTTCGGTTTTACTTTATGCCCGATAGCGGTACTTTGAATATCGAGTCGGCGTTTATAACGGAAACGAATGATACGTTATTTGTTCGTCCGTCAATAAATGTCGGAACGGAGCATTTTACATTTCCTCTAACAGCCCATACATGATCGTTCAAGTCAAATTCCATTTGAATAATGGGAATCCCTTATCCCGAGCTTTTCAAACAATGCCACAGCATAATCCGCTGCAGGACCGTCCGGCTTTTTTTATTGGGCGGTTTTCTTCGTTCTTAAGGAAGCAAGGATGACGGTTTATTGGCAATAACGGCAAACGAAACGCAACAAAAGCCTGTATGATGCAGCCTGCCGCGTCTTTATAATGAAGCAAAAGCAACCATTACTAGGAAAGCTCAGGTGATCATGTTGGGAATTTTTCGAATCGGTATCGCAGGGATCGGCATTATGGGAACCTTCCATGCGGATGCAATAACTTCGGGAGCGATACAAGGCGCTAAGCTTGCCGCAATCTGCGATTCCAGCGCCGAGCTGCTTGGCAAAAGCCGGTCGCGTTATGGCGAGCAGGTCGCTTATTACGGCTCGGCCGAGGAAATGATGACGTCAGGTGAAATTGACGGAATTCTGGTCGCTACGCCGCACTACGATCATCCGCAGCTGGCCATTCAAGCATTTGCGCATGGGCTGCATGTGCTTATCGAGAAGCCTGCCGGCGTGTATACGAAAAATGTCAGAGAAATGAACGAAGCCGCAAAAGCATCGGGCAAAGTGTTCGCCATCATGTACAACCAGCGTTTGAACCCGATGTACCAGAAGCTTAGAGAGCTTATCGAGAGCGGAGAGCTGGGCGAAATACGCCGCACGAACTGGATCGTAACGAACTGGTACCGCACGCAAAGTTATTACAATATGGGCAGCTGGCGAGCTACCTGGAAAGGGGAAGGCGGAGGCGTGCTGATCAATCAATGCCCGCATCAGCTCGATTTGTGGCATTGGACAACGCTGCTTACGCCGAAACGCATTCGCGCCCATTGCCAGTTCGGCAAACATCGCAGCATCGAGGTTGAAAACGAAGTGACGGCCTATGTGGAATATGAAAACGGGGCTTCCGGCGTATTCGTAACGTCGACGGCGGAGTCTCCAGGCACGAACCGTTTCGAGGTGGCCGGTTCGCGCGGGAAAATCGTCATCGAGAACGGAAAAATGTCCTTTTCGCAGCTCCGCCAATCCGAATCGGAATTTAATGCCGCATGTACCAATCCGTTCGGTTCGCCTGAATGCTGGAATATTGACATTCCTGTTCCGCCGGGGGATGGACCGCAGCATAAAGGCATTTTGCAAAACTGGACGAATGCGGTATTGAATGGAGAACCGCTGATCGCGCCGGGACAAGAAGGGATACACGGGCTGATGCTGTCCAATGCGATGCTGCTGTCGACATGGACGGACCAGTGGGTCGATTTCCCGATCGATGAAGAACGGTTTTACAACGAGCTCCAGCAAAGGATCCGAATGTCGGAATCCAGGCAGGAGGCAGTCAGATGAAAGTAAACCAGATTGCCGTACAGCTGTTTACCGTGCGCGATTTTACCCAAACGGCGGAGGACCTGGATACGACATTCGGCAAGATCGCAGAGATCGGATACAAAGCTGTTCAGATTTCATGCATCGGACCGATAAAAGCGGAGGTTGTCAAAGAGCTGGCCGATAAGCACGGCTTGGCAATATGTGCTACCCATAACAGCTACGACCGTTTTGTAAATGATTTGGATGCGGTCATATCGGAGCATTTGCTTTGGAACTGCCGTTACGCGGGCGTCGGGATTATGCCGCCTGCATTCCGCGAGCGCGGAAAAGACGGCTATATAGCCTTTGCGGAAGCATTTAACCGGATCGGGAGCCGGCTTCGCGAGTTTGGCATTCAGTTCGTTTATCACAATCACCGATTCGAGTATGAACGGTTTGCCGGACAAACAGGTATGGATTGGATGCTTCAATATGGAGAGCCGGAAGCTTTCCAATTCGAGCTGGATACTTATTGGGCACAGGCCGGCGGCGCAGATCCGGCTGCTTGGATCCATAAGCTTGACGGAAGAATGAAGGTCATCCATCTCAAGGATATGGAGATTGTCGATAATGAGCCGTGTTATGCGGAAGTCGGAAGCGGCAATATGAACTGGCCTGCCATATTCGAAGCTTGCCGGGAAACCGGGATGGAATGGTATGTGGTTGAACAGGATACTTGCCGCGGAAACCCGTTCGAGAGTATTGCGACAAGCTACGAATATTTGTTGAAGCATGCCGATCCGAGTGACTGCTAGTAAAGCGAAGTACCTTGCGGCAGACAGACGAGCTGGGGAGAAGCAACGAATGACTGACTAACAGAGGAAGTACCGCCCAAAAATCTGATGAACAGGAGAGGAGTACCGTGCAAATGGAGGACAGGGGCTGTTTGTCCAAGCATGGGCCGATTTCGTTCTGGTTTCTTAACCACGATCTGGAAGACGATGAGCTCATATGGCAAATGGACCAGATGAAGGACAAAGGGTTTCGCGGAGTCATGATTCATCCGAGAGACGGCCTGCTCGTTCCGTATTTATCGGAGCTTTGGTTCGATAAGGTGAAGCTGATTATCGACCACTGCCGGTCCATCGGCTTGCAAACGTGGCTATATGATGAAGATCCTTTTCCCAGCGGCGATGCAGGCGGAAAAATTGCGATGGAGCATCCGGAGCTAAGACCGCGCGTGCTGGATATGTACCGTTCGGATACGTCAGGCGGACGTATCCGGTTCGACTTTGGCGCGGGTAAGCTGCTGAAGGTGCAAGCTTACGCTCGTGACGCAACCGGCCGGTTGCATGGAGTCCCGCTCGACCTGACTGCGCATGCAGGGACGATTCGCATGGACTGGGAGCCCGTTTCCGAACGGTTCGCGACGTATTATTTGCCTTACGAGGACTACGGAAGCAAGCACTGGCGCACAAGGACGGATAAGCCAAGCTTTCGGGTAGATGCGGTTTTGCCTGAGGGAGAGTGGACGATCGCTGCTTTTGTTGTGCGTACGCTGGATTTTTATGTCGATTTGCTCAATCCGTCGACAACCGAAACGTTTATCCGGCTGACGCATGATCAATATGCAAGCAGGTTTGGCAGCCATTTCGGCCAAAGCATTCCCGGTATGTTTACGGACGAACCGCAGTTGATGGGACATCATCCATGGACGGACAAATTCCCGGAATTCTTCGAATTTCAATATGGTTATGACATTTTAAACGATCTTCTTCATTTGTTTACTACGGTCGATAACCGTACGCCGCAAATCCGTCATGATTATCGTTTTGCGCTGAGCCGGCTTTTTCAGCATGCTTACATCGAGCCCATTGCGAAATGGTGTGCGGAGCACGGTCTCGCAAGCTCCGGCCACATTAGTCCGGAAGAGGATCCGGTCGGCCAAACCTACAAAGCGCCGTATTTGCTTTCCCAGCTGAAAAAGCTCGATATTCCCGGTACGGATCTGATTACCGATTTGACGGGCAGCCGTCAGTTTCCGCTTCTTCACTTGGGACCCAAAATGGCAAGCTCGGCCGCTCATTTGCAGAGCGGTACGTTGGCTTCAGCCGAAGCGTACGGAGCGAACAGTTGGTCGCTAAGCTTAGCCGATATGAAGCGCAAGGCGGATTGGCTGTTCGTCCTCGGCATTAACGAGCTGATTACGCACGGGCAATATTATTCGATCGACGGCAGACGAAAGCAGGAAGCGCCTCCTTCCTTGTTTTATCAATCGGGATTATGGGACTTTTATGAAACGTGGTCGCGTTATATCGCCGATCGGACGGGGAAATTGAAGGAAGGGACGCATCGCTGCCCTATTCTCCTTTACTACCCGCAGCCAAGCTTCGACGCTTTGCTGCCCGACCGGTTCAAGGAAGCGGATCAGCTGCGCGATAGCTTTGGCAAGCTCGTTCATTTGCTCCTCTCGAACCAATGGGATTTCGATTTGGTCGACAAGGAATCGCTGCTTGAAATGACGATCGATCAAGGAAAATGGAAAGGCAAGACGGAGCGGTACGACTTGCTGATCATGCCTTTCACGTATTTGATGGAGCAAGATTTGCTCGATTTATGCAGCATGGCGCAACAAGCCGGAGCTTTGGTTTGGGATGCGGGGGAGCATGCCGTCTACGGGTCAGCGGTTTCATTAGACGAACTGGTGCCTCGATTAAATACATCCATACAGCGAAGTTACCGGTTATATGGAGAACAAGGTCAGGATATGGATGAAGTATATGTGCTGGAACGCAAGCTGGAAGGAAAAATACGGCTGTTTCTAGTAAATGCACTGGACGTTTGGCGGACAGGAACCGTGGCATTCACGGATTGCGAATGCATGGAACGTTTTCTTTTGCCGCCTTCCGGCTCACTAATGCTGGATTTTGATCTTGCTTCGTCTACAATCGAATGGCATCACGAAAGAGATTCCGCTCATGTCGAGCTGGCTTATCTGATGGAGCAGCGGAAGCCGTTTGCTGATAAACAGGTAATCGCCGACAATTGGACGGTAACGGCTTGTGCGGATAATGTATATGTTTGCTCCGATTTTTTTCCATGGCGCACGCATTCGACGGAAACGATAACGGGAATCACGAATCATGCTCCCTTCAATGTGATGAAGAATGCCGGAGAGTTTCATGGACCGGCAAGGTTGTTTTCCCGTTTTTTCACATCGGGTTCGAGCAGCCGCATCATGCTCGTTTATGAGCAGTCGGCATGGGAAGGTATGGCTGAAATTTATGTAAACGGGAGTCTGGTGGATGAATTCAAGCGCTGCCGCAGGTTCGACACGAATAATTACGAAGCCGATGTGACACCATTCCTGACTAGTATGGAGCCTGGGAGAAGTTCGCTTAACTGGCTAGAAGTCCGCTTCCCGCAAGGAGGTATTCTGAGAGAGCCGCTGCGCTTGTATGGGGATTTCACGGTTACAGATGCCGAAGCCGGGAACCTGTTGTTCGATCCGGTCATTAAACCGGTGTCATACGGCAAAGGCTTTCGGGAGCTTGGTTATCCTCACTATTCCGGCCAGTTGTCGTATCGGAGACATGTCGAGGTGCCCGCGCATTGGTTCGGACATGAGTCGGAACAGCCCAAAGCGCCGATTTATTTACACGCGGAACGTATACGGGACGCTGCCGTCGTATTCATAAACGGTGCGGAGCTGCCCAAAATCGTTATGGAACCGTTCCTTTGGGAAGTTACGGACTATGTGAAGCCAAACGATAACAAGTTTGAAATTCGTGTCGGCAATCATCCCGGCGCTCTGCTTGAAGGGGCGGAGAATGATGCGGGGATATTCGGCGAAATCAGTCTGATCTTAGATAACGAAGTTCGTTTGCCGCCGGTTTTGAATAGAAAGTGAAAACGATAAACGTGAGGAGTTGCTGCGATGTATAAAGTCGGTTGGTGTGCCGAAATACAAGGCGTACATGCCGTTAAAGAGAACGGCTACGATTTTATCGAATGCGCTTTGGTCAGCTTATGTCTTGAGGATGCCGAAGCGTACCGGAAAGTAATGCCGGACTATCGGAACAGCGCTTTGCCGCTCTGGGCGTTTAACGGCTTTTTTCCCGGCGATCTCAAGGTCGTAGGGGAAGCGATAGAGAAAGCCCGAATACGGAACTATGTCGCTCGCGCCGCCGAAGCGCTGCATACGGTCGGGGCGAAAATTGCCGTTCTCGGCAGCGGAGGAGCAAGGCGCATCCCCGAGGGCTGGGAATACGCGCGGGCGGAGGAGCAGTTTCTTGAGCTGCTGCAGCTTATCTCGGCTCATTTTAAGGGAACGGGCGTCACATTGGCAATCGAACCGTTGAATAAGCGGGAATGCAATTTTATCAATCGCGTTTCGGAAGGGGTTAAGCTTGCAGCGCTTGTCAATCAGCCTGAAATCCGCGTGCTTGCAGATTTCTATCATATGCAGGAAGAAGGAGAAACGGTGGATGCGATCATGGAGCATAAAGCATGGCTGGCCCATATCCATCTTGCCGATACCGGTAGAAAGTCCCCGGGAACAGGCATTTATCCTTATGCGGCTTTGGCGGAGCAATTGAAAAACAGCGGCTATGAAGGCATGCTGTCCGTCGAGTGCTTGAGCAGCGATCCGACTGTCGAGCTTCCGCAAAGCCGAAGCTACATCGAAACGGTGTTCAACGATAAACTTGCGGAAAAATAGACAATATCGGCTAACGAAACGCAATAAAAGCCTGTTTTTTAGCGATTGCGGCGTTTTTATAATGAAGCATAGAGGCCCATTACACTTTTATATGGCAATTTTGGGGGGGTATCCTTTGATCGACATTGCGGTTATCGGTTACGGATTCAGGGGCAAAGTGCTCAGCGACATCATGTTGAAATTGAATGATAAGGTTCGAATTTCGGCGATTGCCGATCCCCGCAGGCGGGAGATTGCGGAACAGTTGGGAGAACGCGCTGCCGGCATTCGTTTTTACGATACGGAAGACGAGCTTTTGGCGCAGGAGAAGCCGGACGGCATCATCATCGGCACCCGCTGCTCCTCCCACACCTCCATTGCGCTCAAGGTACTGGCCAGAAAAATTCCTTGCATTTTGGAAAAGCCGGTTTCAACGACGCTGCCTGACTTATTGGCGTTAAAGGAAGCTTACGAGTCGAGCGGTACGGTGGTAGCGGTTCCGTTCGCCTTGCGCTTGAACCCGCTTGGCCTCGCCGCCAAGGAAATTGCCGATTCCGGCAAGCTCGGAACGATCGAACACGTGCAGGCTGTCAACAACGTCCATTACGGCTCCGTTTATTTTCAGAACTGGTATCGGGACGAACGGGAGACGGGCGGCATGTTCCTGCAGAAGGCGACGCATGATTTTGATCTCATACAATATATATTGAATCTTAAGCCGACCTGGGTCAGCGCAATGAAATCCAAGCAAATTTTCAAGGGCGACAAGCCTGCGGGCTTAATCTGTGAACGCTGCGACGAACAGCTGACTTGTCCTGAAAGCGCTGTTTTGCACAAGCAAAAAGGGGAGCCCGTCCACGGAAATCAATGCTGCTTTGCGGTAGATACCGGCAATGAGGATTCCGGCAGCGCGCTCATCGAATATGAGAACGGGATGCATGCCAGCTATTCGCATAATTTTTTTGCCAGAAATCATGCAGCAACGAGGAAATTTCGCTTTTTGGGCTATAAAGGAACGATGGAATTCGATTATCATACGAATAGGCTCCAAGTTTTTATGCATCACTCCAAACGCGTCGAGACATACGAAATTCCTTACGGAAACGATACGCATGGCGGCGGCGACATTGCCGTTTGCCAAAGCTTGCTCGATACGATTTCGAAAGGGCTGCCGGCCCGTACGCGTATGGAAGACGCTTTACTTAGCGCTTTGCTTTGCATAAAAGCGAGACAAGCGGCTGAAACGCGAGTATACGAGCAAGTAGCTTGGCCGAGTTGATTTTCTTATAAAGGAGCATGCAAAGATGAAGCTTCACTATTCTTTGGATTCCGCGATCGTACTGGACGAGGAACAGGGAAAACGGATCTTGGAAAGCTTGCGGAAGGCAAATGTCGGTACGATTTGGCTCTGGGGATTTTTCTTCGGCAAGCTTTGGTCGCCGATTCCAGACATGGTGCGGGCTGCAGCTGTTTTGCGGGATGCCGGCTTTGAGGTCGGCGTTATTCAGCTTCCTGTCGGACACCCTGGCAACGGATTGAATCCGGAGGACGATTCGCTGGATTTGAAGCTCCCTTCCCATTGGCGTTACCGGGTCAGCCGGGAAGGGGAGGACGTCTATTATTGCGCGGACATCGAACCCAATATGATTGCGGACAATCGTTCGTCGATCGAACAGCTGACGAAGGAAGGTTTTACCAAATTTTTTATGGACGACGATTTGCGTATGGGCAATTGGGGAAAGGACATCGAAGGAAGCTTTGACGAACAAAGCATCGCATCGTTTAATGCCGCTTACGGCTGGAACGTCGATCGTTCCGAGCTTCATGCCATTTTGAACGCGGACGTCCAATCACTGATCAAAAAAGACTGGGTACGCTACAATTGCGAGAAGCTCGCCGGATTTATGGATGCGATGGCGCTCCCCGGAACGGAACTGGGCCTAATGGTCATGCATTTGGGCGATGAACGTCACGGCATCGATATTTCGATGCTGAACGAGCGGGTGCCGGACTGCATGTTCCGGGTCGGCGAGTCCCATTTCAGCGATCAAGTGTTTCAGACGCCTGAGGACAAGGCGGACGAGATGTTCAGCATGATGCTTCATCTGGATGCGATGGGAAGAGATCGCACGTTCAGCGAAACGACCGTGTTTCCCCCGCGTGCGCTGAGCGAAAAGCATCTGGTTTATAAAGCCCAAATGGCTTTGGCACTGGGGATACCCAATATTTTGTTTATGAGCGGCACTTGGCTTATTAGCGAAAGCTATTGGGAGAAGGTGGAGGAAAGCCGTCCGCAATTGCTGCAGCTTGACCGTTACTTGAATGCTCCGCGAGCTTATCCCGTTCATGTCGCTTACGGCACACACGGATATGTCGAATCGATCGATGTCAATCTGCTTCCCTTATTTGCCGGTTTGCCGGCTATCCCCATGCGCAGCGGAAGAGAGGTTTATCATGAGTCCGGCGGCGGGGAATGCTTGCTGTTTTTCGGAGCGCAAGACATTACGCCGGAATGGGAAACCCGATTTGCGAAGTATAGCAGAATCATCATGGATCAAACGGCAATCGAGCGGAATGAATCGAAGCTGAGAAGCGGCGGAATCGTTTATGAACGATGGGAGCGGGAGAGCGATTCCGGTACGGAGGAGCGCATTCAGCTGCTGCGTAAGAAGCTGGCGGACGGGAATATGGCTTTTCCAAGCGTCAGCAAAGGGGATTTTGTCTCGCTAATCTGGCTGAAGGAAGCGGATACGGTCATCCTGTTAAATCTGGAGGATAAGCCGAAGCAAGCGGCTCTAACTTATTTGGGGGCCGAGCGGGAAGTGGAAATGGGCGCTTTGGAAATCGTTTGCTTGCCGTTATCGCGACAGGGGGAATGACATGTTGATTGCAGATGAAGGCCTCAGGGAGAAGCGTTTTTGGGAGTCGCCGTCGCCCGCTATCGAGCTGGATCGTGCGATAGAAGAAGCATTGCAGAAGATCGATTTAAGCCTTCGAACGTTCGGGCACGGTTTTTTATCGCCTATGACGGAAGGCAACCGGTATCAAGCTTCGAATAATACCGGATGGACGTCAGGGTTTTGGACCGGTATTCTATGGCTCGCCTACGAGCTGACCGGGAAAGCCGATTATCGCTTGGCAGCGGAAGCGCATGTCGAAAGCTTCGCGGAGCGCTTGGCCAATAATGTCGAGTTGAACCATCATGACATCGGATTTTTATATACGCCATCCTGCGTGGCAGCCTACAAGCTGACCGGCAATGAGCTTGCCAAAGAGACGGCAATGAAAGCTGCCGAGCATCTCATGATGACCCGTTATGAGAACGGGGCAGGCATTTTTCGGTGCTGGTCATGGGGCAAATATGCCGAGCCTCCTTATAACGGGAATGTGATCATCGATTCGCTCATGAATATGCCGCTGCTTGCTTGGGCGTCGGAAATCGCGGAAAAGCCGTCTTTAAGGGAAGCCGCCTTCAGGCATATCGAGAAAGTGACGGCCAATTCGGTTCGGGCAAACGCATCCACGTATCATGTATTTTATTTCGATCCGTCATCCGGCTTGCCGATGTATGGAGAAACCGCACAAGGATATTCGGATGAATCCTGCTGGGCGAGAGGACAATCATGGGGCGTTTACGGTTCCGTGCTGAATTACTCGTATTTTAGGGACCAAAGGCTTCTGGACATTTCCCGCAAGCTTGCCAACTATTTTCTAAACCGGACGCCGGAAGATATGATCGCTTATTGGGATTTTGATTTTAAGGACGGAAGCGGAGCGTATAAGGACAGCTCGGCTTCGGCCGTAACGGCTTGCGGGCTGCTGGAGCTTGTGAAATGGCTCGATAACGAGGAAGAAAAACGATATTACGTTAATGCTGCGCTTCATATCGTAAAGCAATTGCATGAACGATATACGTCGCGCGAACAAGAGGACTCGTCCGCTTTGCTCTTGCATGGCGTAGGAAGCGTTCCCCATCAATCCGGCGTTGACGAAGCCAGCTTATTCGGCGATTACTTTTATATGGAAGCGCTGGTGCGTCTAAAGAAAAATTGGTCCCCTTACTGGTAGCCTGCTTCCGGCTATACTTGGAATTCTTCATTTCGATAGTTTCAAGGGAATCCCTTGTGCTATATATAATCCTCAGGAGGAATCGTTATGTCGAATGAAAAGCTGGAGCAGGGTTCGGAACAAAAGCCGGACCAGGATCGGACGAAGGAAAAAGACGTTAAAGTGAGCCGCAGAAAGCTGCTTGCCGCCTTGGGGATGACCGGCGCGGCGCTGGCGGCGGGCAAATTGCTTACTGGAACCGCATACGGGAAAGGAGAGGAGTTATCGGTTTCCGACTCGGTTTACAAAGCGAAGGTGAAAAAACTGACGACGATTCCGGACGACGACGTATCGGTCCAGCAGCCTATTACCGGTGCGATTACGAGGACGCAGCATGATAAAAACGCCGAAAACGTCAGCATCGCGGACTTCGGCGGGCAGACGGACGGCGTTACGGACGACACGGCTCCTCTGGCCGCAGCGATGAGCACGCTTACGGACGGGGGCGTTATCCGGCAAAGCGGGCGTGTCCGGCATCAGCCCGGTACGCTGCCGAGTGTCGATATCGTGGCCAATTATCGGGATTTTGCCGTAATTGGAACGGACGAGAAGCTTGCAAATCCCGAGTTTACGGGGAGTGCGGCCGGCTGGAGCCTAAGCGGCTTTACATACGGCTCCAATGCCGTGGCTCATTCGACTGGTTCCGTAGGTTATGTGGAGCAGGCGTTTACGGTTGAAGCTTATACGACATATGTCATTGTAGCGGAGGTTAACTCTTCCATTGCCGGCAATATCCAGCTTCTGATCGACGGCTACCCCGTGCTGGACAGTATCCAGGACTATTACCTAGTTGCAGGCAGCCGCACCGTTCAGCTCGGCTACTTCAGCAACTCGACGAACGGATCGAAGGCATTCCGGTTTACGACCGATACGGCTTGGGCGGGGTCCGTTACCAAGATCTCCATCGTCAAGATTGCGAACGAATCGGAAGCTGCGTTTGTTGCGGCATCGGCGGACGATAAACTGCTGCGTATTCCGAACATGATCAAATTCGGAAGGTTTAACGCTTCCAATGTGGCGATCGGTGACCGTACGACCGCTTCGACCTGGCTTTACGATTCGTGCTGGAATATTGCGATCGGCGCCAGGGCGCAGCAATTCAATCAGGTAGGCTTCGAGAATGTGGCAGTAGGGTCGATGGCGCTTCAATATAACTATGCCAGCAGGAACAGCGCCTACGGGTACAGTGCTTTACGGTATAATACAAGCGGCCAATACAACACAGGTTTAGGGTATAAGGCGGCTATATTAAATACGGAAGGTTCTTACAATACGGCTATCGGATTCCATTCGGGATTTCAAAACACGGTCGGCAACCAAAATACGAGCGTCGGTTATCAGGCGATGTATAATAGTCTTAAAGATTCGTATAACACGGCGATCGGCAGCCAAGCGGGGCTCAACTGCGCCGGGGATTCCAATACGTTTCTCGGAGCGCTGTCGGGATATCTGAATTTAGGCGCTGTTAAATATCCCTATGCGCGTACGACTTCATTGGGATCCGAGACTGCGGCATATGGAGATGAGAACACGGCCGTCGGCTGGAACGCCCATATCGGCACCCAAAGCGCTGCGGTAAACAATTCGTTTGCCGCGGGTACTTGGTCGCTTGTTGCAGCGAGCTATGCGACGGCAGTAGGGGACAGGGCGAGCGTGAGCTCGGGAGGCATTCGGGCGACGGTCATCGGCCAAGCGGCCAGCTCTTCCTCCGAACAAGGCGTTTCGGTCGGTTATCAGGCGTCGTCTGCTGGAAACTTTACGACTACCCTCGGTTCGCAAGCAGGAATCAATCAGACGGGAACTTATGCGACATTCGTTGGATTTGGCGCCGGAAATGTTGGGACGTCGACCTCATACACGAACATTACTTGCCTTGGCGCCGGTTCATCCGTAACAGCCGGTGATCAGCTGCAATTAGGAAACTCTTCTGTAACCGCTTACGCGTATGGCGCGGTTCAGAATCGCTCCGATGCCAGAGACAAGGCGGACATTAAGGATTCGCCGTTAGGGCTGGATTTTATTACGAAGCTGCGGCCGCGCCAATACCGATGGGATTACCGCGAAGATTATCGGACGCTTAAGGAGGACGGCTCGTTCGAGAGCTCGCCGAAGGACGGCAGCAAAAAACGCAGCAGGCTGCATGACGGCTTGATCGCCCAAGAGGTGAAAGAAACGCTGGATGAGTTAAACATCGATTGGGGCGGCTTCCAGGACCATCAAATAAAAGGCGGGCAGGATGTGCTTTCCATCGGTTATACTGAACTTATCGGGCCGTTAATTAACGCCGTCAAAGAGTTGAAGGCGGAAATCGATCAGCTCAAAGCGGAACGACGCAATATAAGTTGAGCCAAGGAACGTCAAGGAGACAGAATGCAAGGGGCTCTCTATCCTTTGTTCAAAATGTAAGACTTTATGCCTCGATATGCTGTAGTCCGAAATAACCCGCTTGGAACAAGGAATCAAGGTCTGCCTTACGCTGGAGTCCGATTTTGCCTGCTTAGAGTACGGATTCACAAGTGTGCCGAGCAAAATACCCGCTGCAAGCGGGCGTTTTCGGACTACAGGCGGTGAATGGAAGCCGTACTCGATTCCAAGTGGGCAAAATCGGACTGCAGCTTCGCTAACGAACAAACGTATATCGAACACCAAAGCTGCCGCAAGGAGCTCTTCTCAAACTTAAATAGAAGAAGTATACGGTATGATGGAGTCTCCGTTATGCAGGATCGGCGGGGACCCCATCATTTCTGCTAGAGCCGGAGGGATAACGCCATGCTGCGCAAATTCAGCCTTAGAAAGCTATCTATCTTTCCAAAGCTTATCCTTACTTTTCTGCTGATTACCGCTCCACTGTTCGGCTTAAGCCTAACGCTTAACGAATTGGGCAAAAAAGAAGTGCAGCAGCAGCTTAACACGACGATGGCCTCGCAAATTCATTATTATTTCTTGTCGCTTGAGAAGGAAATCGAGCAAATCGTTCGCGTGCAAGAGGAAATGGTTAATGACGAAGATTTGCAGAAGCTGACCGGATTGCTCACGATCCTCTCGCATTACGAGAAAATGAAAGCGCTTAATGAACTGGCGAATAAATTGAAAAAAATAAAGGAAAGCAGCCAGTATATTCAAAATGTCAGCTTATTCATACCTGCGGTTCAAGACGTGATCACAACGTCGGGCGACATACCCGTTACGAGGGAACAGATGGAGAGCATTTCGCTCGCCGGCTTTAATAAAGGATTTCCTCTGATCTATTGGAATGACCGGTTATTTTTAAGCGTGAATTTTCCGCACTATAATGCCCTGAATCCCTCGCAAAACGCACTGCAGTTTATCATGCAGGTCGAGCTGTCCGCCGAAACCGTTCGGGAGGAGCTCGGCAAGTTCCACCAGCAGGGGGAAACGGTGCTTTTCAGCGATTATTGGGCGATCGGAAGCCATAAAGATATCGGCGAGTTTCGTGAAATTAACGAGAAGCTTACCGATCAGACCGCCCCGAAGGGGGTTTTTACCGTTTCTTTGGATCATGGCCGGAGTTATGTGGGGATTTATGAAAAATCACTTTCGCTGGATGCGACCGTTCTATTTTTTCTCGAAGAAAATAAACTGCTCGGCACCTTGAAGTCGTACCGAAACTGGTTTTGGCTGCTGCTCGGCAGCTCGGTCGTCATTTTATGTTTATTTTCGTACGGCATCTACTTGCTGATCCATCGTCCGTTACGAGATTTGGTCAAGCTGTTTAAAAATGTCGAGAAGGGCGATTTCAACGTCGCCGTCAAACATAAAAATCAGGATGAATTCGGTTATTTATTCAAGCAATTCGAGAAAATGCTGGGCAATCTGAAACAGCTGATCGATGAAACCTACGTTCAAAAAATGGAGCTGCAAAGCTCGGAGCTAAAGCAGCTTCAGTCGCAAATCCATCCCCATTTTCTTTACAACAGCTTTTTTACCCTTCACCGGTTAATTAAAAACTATGATATCGATTCGGCTCAGCTCATTTCCAAAAATTTGGGCGAGTACTTTCAATATATAACAAGGAATGCGCAGGCGGAGGTTACGCTTGCGGATGAGGTCGGCCATGTCCGGTCGTTTACGGCTATTCAAGGCGTTCGTTTCTCCAAGCGCATCCAAATCGAATTCGAAGAGCTGCCGGAGAAAATGGCAAATGTGAGAGTACCGCGACTCATTCTTCAGCCGATTGTCGAGAACGCTTTTGAGCATGGCCTGGGTGAAAAGATGCGTTCGGGACTCATTCGCATAAGCTTCGAACTTTCGAATCAGATGGTTTCGATCATCGTAGAAGACAATGGGACTGATTTGGATGACTCTGTGATCGACGGGCTGCGCAGCAAGATGGAACGGCATGTAGCGGGCAGCGAAAGCACCGGCTTAATCAATGTGCACAGGCGGTTAAGGCTGAAATACGGCGCGTTGAGCGGACTCGAGCTGTCTCGCAGCAGCTTCGGAGGTTTGCAGGTCAGGATACTAATTCCGACAGGGAGTGGCTAACTATGCTTCGTATGTTAATTGTCGATGACGAACCGGTAATCGTAGACAGCATGTTTCATTTATTTCGCGAATCCGTTCACCTTGAGCTGGAAATATACCGGGCATACGATGCGGAGGAAGCGATCGAATACGTCCAAACAAATCGGATCGATATCGTCCTGTCGGATATTCGCATGCCCGGAATGAACGGAATCGAGCTGCAAAAGATCATTTTGGAGCATTGGCCGCAGTGCAAAATAATATTTCTGACCGGTTATGTGGACTTCAACTATGCCCAGCAAGCGATTCGCAACGGCGGAGTATCCGACTATTTGCTGAAAAACGAAGATGACGACATGATTTTGCAAACGGTGGAGCGGGTCATCGGGGAGATTGAGAAGCATTCCTTCAACGAGCAGCTGATACACCGAAGGCAGGACGAGCTCCAATCGGCATTGTCCGCGGCGCAGAAAGAGGTTTTGCTGCAGGTTGTAAGCGGTCATACGCCCGCTCCGGACATACTCGCATTAAAGTTTGCGCAGTTTGAAATTCCGCTTGATCCGTGGAAGCCTGTTTTTCTGTTTATCGGGCGCGTGGATCATTGGGCCGTCTATGAAGAGCAGGACCGTTCCGTTCTGGCATATGCCATACAAAATATCATTGAAGAACATCTCGATTCCATCGCAAGCTCGGTATCTTTCCGCTTTGATGAAACTCGGTTTTTGTGGATGCTGCAGCCCAAACCGCATTTGCAGGAAAAGCTTCTCGGCGTCAGCGTATCCGGCTGCTTGGAGGATGCCCAGACAGCATGCAGACAACTGCTGAAATTGCCGGTCTCGTTTGCCATCGGCAGGGAGGCCGAGGAGTGGCAGGCGATCGAAGCCCAGTTTTATTATTTGAATCTGCTTCTCGGGCAAGGACTGAACGGGGAAGAAGAGCTGTTTATTCAAGAGCAGGTCGTCAAAGAGAACATGCCCGGGTTGGATAAAGGAACGAACCATATTACCGGCTCCAGACACTTACGCAAAGAAATCTCGCTGCTTGAGCAATATTTGGAAACCGGCAACAACAAGGATTTTACCGAACAGCTTCAAAAAATGATGAACAGCGACGGCTCGCGGGATTTGGTCGAATCGCTCGAAATGTTTCATACCGTTTCGCTTTGCCTGATCACTTACGCCAATCGAACAGGTTTCGTTCATCTGACTGCCTCGAAGCCGGATTTGAATAAATTGACCCAGTTTCATGCGCATCGCTCCTGGTCGGATGTGATTGCGTATTTCATCGATTTCGCCGGTAAGCTGTTTGCGAGCAGGCAGGAGGATCCGGATCACGGCGTACAGCGAACGGTGCAATTTATTAAGCAGTACATTTCAACCCGCTTGGAGCAGGACCTGACGCTCACAACCTTGTCCGCGCTCGTCCACCATAGTCCAACCTATTTATCGAAGCTGTTCAAGCGCGCGGCAGGCGTAACGCTGTTCAATTATATTACGGAATGCCGAATGGTCAAAGCGAAGCAATTGCTTGGAGAAACCGCGATGAAGGTTCATGAGATCGCCGCTGCGGTCGGTTATGAAGCAACGCCTCAATTTACGCGCATTTTTAAAAAATGGTACGGCATCACCCCTCAAGAATATCGGGAACATGCGGACGCTTTATTGATAGCGGAAGGCAATCCCGGCTAAGAAAAGGCAAGAAAAGCCTGTATGTCGGCAAAATTCCCGGTTTTATAATAGCGATAAGCGAGCTTGTATGAAGTTGAGAGTATGAAGCCAGACACCCAATGCTAGAGTCCAGGGGGAAAAATGAATGACAAAAAACATCTTAAAAATAATGTTTATTTGTACCCTGTTGGCTGCGTCGGCATGCACAATCAGCGATTCAAGCCCGAATACGGAGCGAGGAGGTGCAGGAGGCGCCGCAACTGAGGGAAACGGTTCCGGCCAAGCAGCCGATCCGTTTCATCCGTTAGGGAAAATGAATCCTCCCATTGAGGTTACCGCAGTGAGGCAGGCCAATCCCTGGAAATTTGAAGACGGAGAAACGATCGAGAAAAACGGCTGGACGGAAATATACGAGCAAGAGCTCGGCATCAAGCTGAAATATTTATGGATCTCCGATCAATACGCGCAAAAAATGAACGTGACGATGGTGTCCGGTAAGCTGCCTGATATTTTGCCCGTGGATGGTACGCAGCTGAAGCAGCTCGCGGAAGCGGATATGCTTGAGGATTTATCGGAAGCGCTGGAGAAGTACGGCTCGCCGGAGTTAAAGGAGATACTGTCCAAAGATAAGGGAGTTGCTTTAGATTCGGCGACATTTAATAACAAGCTGCTGGCGCTTCCTTTTCTGGGAAGCTACACGGACACGGCCCCGCTCCTCTGGATCCGAACGGATTGGCTTGCCAAGCTCGGGTTGCCTGAACCTCAATCATTCGCAGACGTTCTGGACATAGCCTACGCTTTCGTCGAGCGGGATCCGGACGGAAATAACATGAAGGATACGTTTGGATTGGCCGTCTATAGGGATTTATGGAGCGATTTATTTTCGCTGGACGGTTTTTTCAACAGCTATCACGCTTATCCGAAAAGCTGGATTCAGGATGCGAACGGAATGCCGGTCTATGGGAGTATCCAGCCTGAAGTCAGGCAAGCTTTAACCAAACTGAATGAACTATATAGGTCGGGAATATTGGATGAAGATTTTGGTATAAAGGATGTATATAAAGTCGGCGAAGCCGTTAATAACGGGAAAATCGGAATGACGTTCTCGACGCACTGGCTGCCCAACTACCTGCTAAGCGGCAAGGAGCGGGATAGCAAGATGGAATGGAAGCCGTTTCCATTGCTGTCGATTGACGATCAGATTGCGAAGCCAAGAGCCAACTATAGTATTCGGATCTACTATGCCGTCCGTAAAGGGATGGAGCATCCCGAAGCCGTCGTCAAAATGATGAATGCCCAAATTCATGATTGGGGGGAGAAATACCCGGTTACCAGGATCGGTGCGAATAACGGCATTGACAAGTGGACGTATGCGCTCATTTTAAACAATAACCCGACTCAAAATTTGGATGCGCATCATCATATCATGAAAGCCTTGACGGAAAACGACGAAACCGCTCTTAGTAAGGATCCGGGTGAGCTTCGCGTGTATAACTCCATCCGGAAATATCTTGCAAACGGCGACTTGGCAGGCTGGGGGGCGTACAACATTTTCGGACCGGCCGGATCGCAGTCCGTTTATGCAAAGTATAAAGAGGACAATACATTTATGATGTCGGAATTTATCGGAAGTCCGACGGCGACGATGGTCGCCAAGGGGGTCATTCTGGACAGGCTGGAGCTCGAGACGTTCACGAAAATTATCGTAGGGGAATCTCCGATCGAAGCGTTCGATGTTTTTGTGGACAATTGGAAAAAGCTAGGCGGGGACCAGATGACCAAAGAAGTTGCGGAAGCGATTAGAGAATAATGAAGCGAAGCAGGAGAGGAGCACTATCAATATGGAGGTCATAGAAATAACGGTAGGTCATCAGGGCGCTGCCTTAACGGGAACGACGAATGAAATCATCCAGCTGGCGATTGATCGCGTATCTTCGCTAGGCGGGGGAATCGTTACACTGCTGCCGGGGAAATATGCCATGCACGATTCGATTCATTTGCGCTCCAATGTCGTTCTTAGAGGCAGCGGAACGGATACGGTTCTCTGGAAGCCGCCCAGCGTTAGCTCGCCTGTTAAAGGGCTTAACGGCTACGGATTATATGCCGTTGCAGTCGATCATCCGGACAAATTCGATATCGGCTCGGGTATTTTCATTACCGATGATTTGTCGAATGCGTTCTACGATACGGTTGCGACGGTTTGCTGGAAGGATGGGAACGACCTCGGTCTTAGCAAACCTTTAAACCATGACATATCCGCAAGGGCTAAAGGTACGGCGACGACGGTTTATCCGATCGTTTGCGGATATGACGTGGAGAATGTGCGATTGGAGCATTTCGTCATTGAAGGCAATGCTTCCGAAAACAAATATATTCACGGCTGCCGGGGCGGGGGCGTTTTCTTTATGCGTTCCAAGCATATCCAGATGGCTAACCTGACTGTGAAGGATTATAACGGCGACGGCATCAGTTTTCAACAGTGCATTAATACGCATATCGAGAATTGTTCATGCCTGAATAATGCCGGAATCGGCTTGCATCCCGGAAGCGGATCAGTCGGTTTTGTCATTCGAAATTCAACGTTTCGGGGAAATAAGGAGGATGGCATTTACTATTGCCTAAGGGTTTCCTATTCCTCATGCGAGAATTGCATCATCGAAAACAACGGACGCGACGGCTTATCCATCGGTCATCGCGATACGGATCTCATCATACGCGGCAATCTGGTGAAGGGAAACGGGCGTTATGGCGTCTATTTACGCAATGATGCGGGCGGACGGTCCGGCGACAGGGTGCTGATCGCCCATAACGAATTTCAAGACAACTGCGCAGATTCGGGAAATGCGGAGCTTTTCTTCGACGCGGCTGCGGAAGATGTGCGTTTAATCGGCAATGCGTTTACGGCAGTTGAGCGCCAAAGAGATTCATTGTTTTCGGGCGTTTATGTGAATCATCCCGGCTGCATAGGATATATCGACGGCAACAGGACGTCCGGCTATTCTTTGCTCTCAGCGGATTCTGCGACTTCCTTGATCAATTTTTCGACGGCTTTGCCCGAGCAAGCGCTTGACGTCGAGCATAAGCCTGTTCCCGCCGGAGCGATGAGGCATTTGAACGGGTGAAAGCGTGAGACGCGGAGATTAATCGTCATTCGAGAAAGGAGTGGCAGTTGCCGAATGGTTAGTTTTGCAGATGAGCATGAGGAAAAGCATATTCACTACAAATTCCCTTTGACCGAATATTCAACGCTGGAGGAATGGGAGCGCAAACGCGCAAAAATACGGGAGCGCATTCTTTTCAGCGCCGGCCTTATGCCATTTCCTAAAAAAGACGAGTTGAATGTCAAAATTTTCGACAAGGTGGAATTCGATGATTTTACTGTCGAAAAGGTTACGTTTACTAGCCTGCCCGGTTTTGAAGTGACGGGGAATTTGTATAAGCCGAGATTCCTTGCCGGGAAAGTGCCGGCCATATTAAACCCGCACGGCCATTGGCTGGGAGGCAGGCTGGATTATGCCAATCGAAAACAAGCCTACGAAGCGCCGGACTCCGTCCAGGAGCCTGTTCGCAATGCTAATTTTGCTAAAATGGGCTTTGTTTCGTTTTCCTATGATATGGTCGGGTACGTAGACAGCCGGCAGCTTGATCATCAGTTTGAGGGAGAATTGCACGCGTTATGGGGGATAAGCCTGCTAGGGCTGCAGCTATGGAACAGTATACGAGCGCTTGATTTTGTGTCGTCGCTTCCGGAGGTCGATTCGAATAATATCGGCTGTACAGGCGCATCGGGCGGGGCTACTCAGGCGATGCTGCTAGGAGCGGTTGACGATAGACTGAAGCTGCTGGCGCCGGTTAATATGATTTCGGCCCATATGCAAGGAGGCTGCCGATGTGAAAATGCGCCCAATCTTCGCATCGTCACGAATAATGTGGAAATTGCCTCGGTTTTCGCGCCTAAACCGATGCTTGTAACCGGTTGCTCGGGAGATTGGACATGCAATCTCGAGACTGTCGAGTTTCCTGCTATACGGAATATCTATCGGTTATATGGAGCTGAGGATCGGGTCGGCAGCTTTTTTGACGATGCGCCTCACAACTACAATAAGAAGACCCGCGAGGCGGTATATCGCTTTTTCCGAAGCCATTTTCTCGGCAAAGACGACTGGTGGCATGAGCAGCCCGTTGATTTTGGGGAAGACTGCTCGATGTTGAGAATTTATCCGATCCGGATGGAGAGCGAGAAAAAGGATGAAAGGTATGCTATGTGCTTATTCGCGCAGCTGAAGGAGGAGAAAGCAGCTTTTTTGGCTGAGGTAATCGACAAAATTAAAAGTACGATTGAAGGACACGGAAAGATCTCACAGGAAGATTCGGAAGGAGAAACGAACCGGCTTTTTAAGCGGTTAGAGCACGTATTTGAGCTGGATACGGATTTGGATAAAGATCTGGATAGTTTGGGCAAAAAAGACGTTCAAGCAAGCGGCAGTGCAGCAATAATTGTGAGGCTGAAAGATGCAGGATCGGCAGAAGGCGATCAAAGACTGGAAGCTTTATTGCAAGATCGCAGGGCGAATTTTCAAGAAATGTTTACTTATACGATTGCAGCCGGCGACTCCTTTCGACCGTTCGGAGCAGATCGTTCGTTAGCCGCGCATTATCATACGTACAATATGTCCAAACCGGTAAGAGCGGTTCACGAGTTTTTGCAATTCTATCGAACCGTGCGGCAAAAAGCGTTTTCCTCCATTGAGGTGTTCGGATTCGGCGAAGCGGGATTAGTCGTATTGGCTGCTCTGCCTTTTGTCGGCGATCTGGACCGGGCGTACCTCCATGTACACGAATTTGATTTCAATGACGATACACACTATATCGACCGGTTTTTCGTGCCGCATTTCTGTTCGGCAGGGGGATTTAACGCTTCGCTGCTGTTTGCGCCGAGTCATCGAGTAGAACTAATTCGGTAATCCGAAAACAATAGAACGCAGCTCCCGTCAAATCGTGACGGGGGCTTTTTGCGTTTACGCAAAGTGGATCGTGACAGCGGCTTTAACGAGCATAACACACGGGGGAATAATCGTTTTTCGTCAGGAATAGCCGGTGTGAGGTTCGGAAGCATCTTGGCGGACTCCAGCGCATGCAGCGACGAACAAGCGTGGAGGATGGGGACAAAAGCAGGTTCATTCAAGATGGCAAACTTGGCAAATGAAAGACAAGATAAGCCTGTAGAGGGAGTTTTATGCGGAAACCTATAATCTAGTTAGCAAGTATTCAGGCTTTCTGCAAACGCGAAAGGGGAGGGCGCTTATATAGAGGTCAGGTAAGGAAACAGGAAGAAAACTTGCTTTTCAATACTTGTATTGGGGGAATATCCATGATCAAACAGGTTAGCAATTGGAAATTAAAACTTTTTTCCGGATTGGTGATTACAGCGCTTACGGCCACCGCTTGTTCATCCGGCTCCGGCAGCAATCCGAGCAGTTCTCCATCACCGGCATCTTCGCCGAAAGCTACTGAGAATAATGAAAACGCAAACAAAACCGAAAAACCGAATCAAGATCCGGTAACGATACGGATTGGAACTAACTTGTATAACGAGGCGTGGGAAAATAAGGAAACGTGGGCCAAGTTCACTGCAGATTTTAAGAAGAAATATCCTTGGATTACTCTGGAGTTTATTTTTACAGGCATGGGTTCGGAAGTAAAGGAAGCGTTGAACAGGCAAATTGCAGCAAAGGAGCCCTATGACGTGTTCTGGGGTTCGACGCTTCGGGATTTCGTCGACGAAGGTTATGCGGAGAATCTGACCCCGTATATCGAGAAAAGTCCGGATTTTAAAGCATTCAAATTTAAGCCCGGGGTTATCGACTCTTTCCAAATCAATGGGCAGCAGTGGGCGCTTTCACGCGGTAATGACGCCTTCTTACTCTTTATCAATAAAGATATATTCGCCCAGCGCGGCGTAGATCTGCCGAAGAACAATTGGACTTGGGACGATTTTCGCAAGACGGCCATCGCTCTGACCGATCCCGGGAAGAAGACTTGGGGGCTGCAAGATATTTCCTCATGGGAATTGTTTATTACAGGTGTCATTCCATACAGCAATGGACACACGACGAATACGCGGATGTTAAGCAAAGATCATCGCACGAGCATTGCCAATTCTCCGGAAGTACTGGAAGACTTGCAATGGTTTCAGGATTTGAAATTAAAAGACGGTGCTGCACTGACAAGTAAATTGATGAGCGAGAACAAAATTGAAGGGGACACCTGGATGACGGGCAATGCGGCTATCACCGTTCAGCCTTCGCCGATTATCCCTGTTTATAACAGCCAAGTGAAGTTCAACTGGGACATTGTCCCATTGCCGGCAGGAACAGCTCAGCAAAAGGGCATTGGGTTTAATAGTCCGATGTTTCTGGCAAAGGCATCGAAAAACAAGGAAGCGGCTTGGACCTTTATGAAATGGTGGACTACCGATCCGGATGCGCAGCGCATTCTTCAAGATATCGGCGGAACGTTCCCGGCCACCAATGATGAGAAATTGGTCGACGCTTTTAAAAATGCGGAAGTTTACAGCAAAGTAAACAAAGAAGCGCTTGCGATCGCAGCAAGTGTGACAGAGCCTGACATGTGGGGTACCGTTCCTGCAGGAGACAAGGGAATGACGGCTTACGAAGGATTCAGGAAAGCGGAAGAAGAAGGAAAAACCGCCTACGATTATTATCCGCAAGCGGTAGAGAAGCTGAACAAGGAGTTTGCGGAAGCTTGGTCCAAAACAACGAAATAAGCGGCCTATAGGAGTTGGACATCGGTATGCCACCTAAGCACGCATGGGGTATACCGGTGTCATTCTCTAATTAGAGAGAGGAGCGCGTGTCCGAATGGGGAAAGTCACCTTTCATCATATCCACAAGCAATATCCCGGTGAGAAGCGGTATTCGGTTCATGATTTCCACTTGGATGTGCAAGACGGCGAGTTTCTCGTACTTGTCGGTCCTTCCGGTTGCGGCAAGTCCACGCTGCTTCGAATGCTGGCGGGCCTGGAGGAAATTACGGCAGGTGAAATCTATATCGGCGATCGCATGGTAAACTATGTGTCTTCCAAGGATCGCGATATCTCGATGGTGTTTCAGAACTATGCTTTGTATCCGCATATGAAAGTATATGAAAATATTGCATTCGGCTTGCGGCTGCGCAAGATGGCGAAGCATGAAATTCATGAGCGGGTTACCAAAGCTGCGCGAATTCTGGACATCGCCCATTTGCTGGATAAGGTACCTCGCCATATGTCGGGGGGACAGCGACAGCGTGTGGCGCTTGGGAGAGCCATCGTGCGCGAACCGGCGGTATTTCTGATGGACGAACCGCTATCCAATCTGGATGCGAAGCTGCGTGTGCAAATGCGCGAAGAGATTACAAAGCTGCATCGAACGCTCCATACGACGATGATTTATGTGACGCATGACCAGATAGAAGCGATGACGATGGGAACGCGGATCGTTGTCATGAACCGGGGAGTCATTCAGCAGGTTGGAACGCCAAGGGAAATTTATCATACCCCGGCCAATAAGTTTGTAGCCGGATTCATCGGCACTCCGCCAATGAATTTTATTGAAGGGCGGATTACCTTGCCGCAAGGGGAGAACGATTACTGCTTCGAAACGAGGCGTTATATGCTGACGATTGACAAGGATAAAGCCAAAGTGCTGGCAGCGGGAGGATACTTGAACAAGAAAATCATCCTTGGCATCCGTCCGGAGAAAATCGTCGCCGGAGAACAGGCGGAGCTTCCTCGTTTTGCCAAAAGCCAATTGGAAGGCAGTGTGGACATGGTCGAATTTTTGGGATCGGACATGTTCTTGCATCTGGATAACAAGGATCATATGCTGACTGTCCGCGTAGATGCGTTTCATGGCGATATCCAGGTCGGCGAGATGTTTCGGGTCGCCATTGATATGAACCAGGCTCACTTCTTCGATCCGGAGACGGAGGTTCGAATATGCTAAGGGCCGGCAGTGGCAGGAGGTTGCGATATGCGCTGGCTGCCCTTGCATTGCTAATGGTTGTTGCAGCAGGCTGCGGCCAACCCGGCAGGCAGCTCAGCAGAGCGGTAAGCGGCGAAGGCGGCAAGGGCTTGCTCACGCCAGGAGGTTATTTGGAATGGCTCGGCGAGTTGCGTAAAACGGGAGTGAGCGACAGCCAAAACGTCGATATCGCCATTACGGCCGAACAGTTTGCGGCAATTTCCGACCCGGCCCATTTTACGGGAGATGAAGAGGGATTGCTGTGGTCCGGTGAAAATGGCTGGATTGAATGGAAGGTCAGCGTACCGCAGGATGGCTTCTACAATATTAACGCTGTTTATGATGCTGCCGGCGACCGTCCGGTGGACATTGTGCGCGGGCTGCAAATCGATGGAAGCTATCCCTACAATGAGGCTGAGAATATCCGTTTGAAAAAGTCGTATGTACATGACCAATATCCGTTTCAGAAGGACGAATTCGGCAATCATATGCGGCCAAGATCGATAATTGCCCAAGGGTGGAAAGACATACAGCTTGTCGATTACAGTGTGGACCCTGCTCCATTGCGCTTTCATCTGACTAAGGGCGAGCATTTGATCCGCTTGGTAGCCGTATCGGAACCCATGAAGCTGAAATCCTTGCGCATTCAGTCGCCCCGGATATTGGGCGAATATGCTGAGCCTGCTGCAGGGCAAGACCTTCAAGGGGACTGGGTCCAGATTGTAGAAGCGGAAAATATATACCGCAAATCGAATACTTCGATTCAGATTACCTCCCAAAACCATGCGACGATCTCGCCGTCAACGGGGGGGAGTATGATTTACAATGCCCTTGGCGGGGAGCAGTTCAAGCAGCAAGGACAATGGGTGGAATGGCGCTTTGAGGTGCCGGAGGCCGGTTATTATGAAATAGGCATGAAATATTTGCAATCTTACTTGAATCAATTTTATGCGTTCCGGACTTTTTCTATCGATGGAGTTGTGCCTAATCAATCCATGCTGAACGTAGGGTTTCCATATAGTACGGAATGGCATAATATGACGCTCAACGATAACGGCGGGCAAGCGATGTTATTTTATCTCGATCAGGGAGAGCATACCGTACGAATGACGGTTAACGCAGCGACTGCGATGCCGATTTATCAGAGTCTGATTCGCAATATCGAGCTTATTTCCGATCTTGAATATTCCATCCGCAAAGTAACGGGCAATTTTGATCGTTCCTCGGGTGCCGGAAACATCGATTTGAACCGGGACTGGGATCTGGTTAAGTATATCCCTGACTTAAACGACCGGATGAATGAAATCATAGATGATTTGAATGTTCAAGCCGGCAGGTTGGCCGCCATGTCGACAGGTACTACGGATACGGAGAACAGCTTTCGCATGGCCGTGAGTGAATTGACCAAGCTGCGCGATCACCCGCGTGAAATGGCGAACCGGCTCGATGTGTTTACGAAAATTCAATCGAATCTCGGTACATGGCTGTTTCGGCTGCAGGATCAGCCGCTCGCGCTCGACTATTTGTGGGTTGCCAAGCCCGGCTCGAAGCTGCCGAAGGCGGAGCCGACCATGCTGCAGAAGCTTGGGCATACGTCGCTTTCATTCATCCGGACATTTACGAAAGATTATGATTACCGCCGGAAAACGCCGGGTGCGATCGATGTATGGGTGAATCGCGGGCGCGATTATGCAGACCTGATCCAAAGGCTGGCAGACGAGACGTTTACACGCGAGACAGGCGTGGCCGTGAACGTAAATCTTGTGCCTGATCCGAACATGTTCATTCTCGGAAACGCCGCAGACATCCAGCCGGATGTAGCGCTTGGATTGGATAATACGATGCCGGTCGATTTTGCCATTCGCGGTTCCATGCTCGATTTGTCCCGGTTTGATGACTTCGCGGAAGTAGCGGGCAGATTCCGGCCCGAGCAGATGGACGTTTTTTCGTATGACGGAGGGACTTACGCCATTCCTGAAAATCAAAACTTCAGCTTGTTGGTATACCGGAAGGATATACTTGGCGCACTTGGACTGTCAGCCCCCGATACGTGGGATGATCTGTACGGGATGCTGCCGACGCTGCAGCAGAACGGTTACAACTTCTATGTAAACCCGAAAGACCATCTGCCGTTCATGTATCAGAATGGAGCAAGCTATTACACCGATGATGCGTTGGAATCGGGACTCAATACTACTGAATCGCTGCAGGCGTTCCAGCAATGGACCGATCTGTTCACCTTATATCAGTTGCCCTCGGATTTGCCGGGATTTTTCACTCACTTCAGGCTCGGAGACATTCCGATCGGCATCATCGATTTTAACCTCTACTTACAGCTTCAGTTTGCGGCTCCGGAGATCGCCGGTAAATGGGCGATCGCCCCGATTCCGGGGACGAAGAAGGCGGAGGACGGTACGATTGAACGTTGGGCGGGCGGAGCCATGCAGGCAGGTGTCATTTTCCAAAAGACATCGCGCAAGGAGGATGCCTGGCGGTTTCTGAAATGGTGGACATCGGACGAGATCCAAGCCAGGTTCGGCAATGAGATTGAAGCGCAGTACGGCCCGGAATACCGCTGGAATACGGCCAACCGCGAGGCGCTCGGCACCTTGCCTTGGCCTAGCAAGGATCTGGAGATCATTCAAGCGCAGCTCGAGTGGTATAGGGAAATTCCGCAGGTGCCCGGCGGATATTTTACGGCAAGACAGCTGGATTTCGCCTGGAATGATGTCGTGGTGGCCAAGAAGAAGGCAAAGGGTTCGCTGGAGAAAGCGTTTATCGATATTAATCGGGAAATGTCGCGTAAGCAGATCGAATTCGGGCTGAGGGATGTGGAAGGAAATATAGTGAAAAAACCGATGCTGCCGTCCGTTCTGCGTGAACGAAAAGAAGGAGGTGAAGGGCGATGACGCGGATGCTGCACAAAGTTTGGGATAACCGGATTTCATATCTGTTTATTGCCCCTTTCCTGATTTCGTTCCTGCTTTTTATCGTCATTCCGGTTTCAGCGGCAATTGTGCTGTCGTTTTTTACCTTTAACGGCATTAGCAGACCGGAATTCGTCGGGTGGCAGAACTTTTTGTCCATCGTGAATAATGACCGGATATTTCTGCAATATGCAATACCCAATACGTTCAAATTTGCCGTTGTCGTCGGACCGCTGGGGTACGCGGCTTCCTTCCTGCTTGCGTGGCTGATTCATCAGCTGCCCAAGTCTATGCGCGACATTTATACACTGGCCATCTATGCGCCTTCGATTGCAGGCGGCGTGGCGATGGCCGTCGTCTGGATCGTCTTTTTCAGCGGCGACGAGATGGGGTATCTCAACCGATTCTTACTGGATGTCGGCTGGATCGGCAAACCTGAGCTGTGGCTGCAGAATCCCAAGCATTTCATGAACATCATGATCGTCATTTCGATCTGGAGCGCGATGGGCGTCGGTTTTCTCGCCATGCTCGCGGGACTTCAAACGGTCAACAAGGAAATGTACGAAGCGGGAGCGATCGACGGCATTTCCAATCGTCTGCAGGAGATTTTCTACATTACGATCCCGGCGATTAAACCGCAAATGCTGTTTGGCGCCGTTATGGCCGTCGTCGGCACCTTGAAGGCGGGGCTGATCGGGAACGAGCTCGCCAAAGCGAGCGGGCAAGCGGTTACGCCGCAATATTCCGGCCATCTGATGATCAACCATATCGATGACTTTGCGCTCATTCGTTACGAGTTCGGTTATGCTGCAGCGCTGTCGGTCATTTTGCTGCTAATCGTTTACGGAGCCTCCCGGATCGCCTTTATTTTGTTTGGGACGGAGGAGGGCGAATGATGAAGCGCTTTGTGAAAAAGCTGGCGAGGCATTGGAAGAGCACCGATTTTTTTCAGAAAATGCTGCTCGTCCTGTTGACCTTGCTCGCAGCGTTCATGCTGCTGCCGATCGTTTTTATTTTTAACCATGCGTTCAAGCCGATCAATGAGCTGTTTTTGTATCCGCCGCGTTTTTTCGTCCAGCATGCGACACTGGAAAACGTCACTAACCTGATGTTCAAGACGCAGTCGACGGCCATTCCGTTCACGCGTTATTTGTTCAACAGCATCATCGTTTCGGCGGCGACGCTGATCGCGGTTATCCTCGTCAGCTCGCTGGCGGCGTACGCGTTTTCGAAGCATGAATTTCCGGGCAAAAAGCTGTTCTTTGCGTTAACGATCGTTTCGCTCATGTTCGCTCCCGAGGCGGTCATCATCCCGCGTTATCTCGTTGTAGCGAAGCTCGGCATCATGAACACGTATTTTGCGCATATTTTTCCGTTTATCGCCGCTCCGGTATCCGTATTTCTGTTCAAGCAGTTCGTCGACCAGATTCCGAGAGATTTGATTGAGGCGGCGAAAATAGACGGGGCGAAAGAGTTTCGCATTTACTACGGGATTGTTCTTCCGGTATGTATGCCGGCTGTCGCGACGATCGGCATTTTGACTTTTCAAGGAACGTGGTCGCAGTCGGAAACCTCGACGCTGTTCACGCAGGTCGAGTCGCTCAAAACATTGCCGTATTATGCGATGACGCTGACGAACGGGCTGGCGAATAATGTGGTCGGCCAAGGGATTGCGGCGGTAGTCACCCTGCTGATGTTCCTGCCGAACCTGATCATTTTCCTGCTGTTCCAGCGCAAAGTGATCGCGACGATGGCGAACTCGGGAATCAAATGAAGGGGGGGATGGAGATGCGGCGATATTTCTTTAAATTACTGGTCATCCTCTTGATTTCCTTTGCAGTTGCGGCCAGTTCGGCACTGCCGGCATATGCTGCGCTGCCTTACCGGACTTCATCCACAGATTATACGGGAGAGGGGATACCGTCCCCGGATGCCTACAAGCCGCTTAAGACGGTGAAGGGATTCAGCGGTCCGGAAGATCTATTTATTACGGCGGACGATGAAATTTACGTGGCGGATACGAAAAATAACCGGATCGTCCATCTCGATGCGGAAGGCAACGTCGTTCGTTATATTCCATCCGAAACCGGCAAAGTCGAGGATGCCCGGAAAAAGGCGCAGCTTCGCGGGCCGGAAGGAGTTTTCGTCAGCAAAGACGGCAGTATTTATGTGGCTGATACCGGAAATCGCAGAGTTGCCGTTTTTGACAGTAAGGCGACTTATCAGCGGGAATACGTCAGCCCGCCCTCGCAGTTTATTCCCGCGAATTACTTATTCGTCCCCTCCAAGGTCGTCATCGATCCGCGCGGTTATTTGTATATTGCGAATAAAGGCGGCTACCAGGGATTGCTTCAATTGACGTTCGAAGGCGAATTCGCCGGGTTTTTCGGCTCCAACAAAGTGCAGGCGGACTGGATCGACCGCATCAAGCGCAAGTTTTATACCGAACAGCAATTGGCAGAGGAAGACAAAAAGCTGCCGGGCGTCATCTCGAATATGACGATCGATGAGCGCGGCTTTATCTATACGATAAACCGCAACATGGCGCGAGGGCAGATCAAAAGGCTGAATGCCGCGAGCTACGATCTTCTGGGAGATATTAATTTCGCCCCGTGGGACAATGCGATGAGCAAGACAAACTTTCTCGATATCGCCGTCGACTCCAGGGGAATGATCACGGCGATCGAAGAGGGCAGCGGCTTTATTGACCAATACGATTCCGACGGCAATGTCATATTCACCTTTGGCGGAAGCGGTAAGGAGGATCGTTACGGGCTGCTGCAGAGGCCGACCGGACTCGTTGTCAACTCGCGCGGCGATCTGATTATTGCCGACGGGGATTTGGATATTCTGCATTGGATGGTTCGGACCGAATTCGGCGAGCTTGTACACCGCGCAATCAGCTTATCTTCGCAAGGCGATTATGAAGAGGCGCTGCCCATATGGAAACATATTTTGCGCTATAACGGCACGTTCGAACGCGCTTATCAGGGCATAGCCAAAGCGCAGTTCGGCAATAAACAATTCGCCGAGGCGATGGATAATTTCTCCATTGCCCGGGACAAGGACGGTTATTCGGAAGTGTTCTGGGAGTATCGGATGATCGGGATGCAGCGTTACTTTGGAAGCGCCATGACCGTTTTGCTGGTTGCCGGCGCTGTACTGTTTGTGCTGAGACGCTACCTCAAACAGCGCCGCAAACGGCTGCGGCAACAGGGGGGAACCAGGTCTCAAACTGCGAATGACTGGTTTTACTCTCTTCAAATCATCGGTCGCATTTTGCGGAAGCCTGCCGATACCTTGTATGATATCGCAAACTCAAACCGGATCAAATTTGCCGTCCCGGTCGCAATTGTTGCAGCTTCCTTCATCGTAAACATTGCCGGCAAGGCTGTCGTCAGCTTTATATTTTCCGACGTTCGGTTTCGGGATCTAAACCTAATGGTTGAAGCGGGTGCGTTTCTGGGACTTTGGCTGGTATGGGTGCTTGCCAATTATTTGACCGGATCGGTTATGCAGGGCGAAGGGACGATGAAGAAAGTATTCGCGGTTAATGCTTATGCGATGGCGCCTGTCCTGTTGTTCACGCTGCCGCTTCAGCTGTTATCCAATGCGCTGACGCTGCAGGAGCTGGCGTTTTATGATGCGGCGATGCGTATTATGCAACTGTGGATGCTTGTCCTTATGTTCATCGGTACGATGATGGTGCACAACTACAATTTGAAGGAATCGATCCGCATGTCGGCGGTTTCATTATTCAGCTTGGTATGTATTTCGCTGTTTGCTTTTGCGCTTGGAGGGCTGGTGTACGGCGCAATGGATTTCTTTACGCAGCTGGGACAGGAGTTGGTCAAGCGTGGTTAGGTCGATCAAGGCTTGGATAAGAAAGAAACGAATCATGCTGATCACAGTCTTCGGCCTAATCATGATCGGACTGTACATCGCGGCTACCGCCGGTTCAAGCGGGGTCATGGAAGGCGATTATTCGAAGGAGCGGGCCGTCAGCTTTATGAATGCCATGACGTTCGAAACCGGCGTTCCCGATAACGATCGGGTCAGCAAGGGCGGTCTTGACTGGTACAAAATGACATCGCACGGGAATCTGCAGCTATGGCTGGAGCCGCTCGCCGGCAATATTGCGATTGAGGATACTGACGCAAGCACCTGGTGGACCAGCAGGCCTGCGGAGGAAGAAGTAAAGTCGGCTGGAGGCAAAGGGTTATGGGCGACCAATTTGCAAGCGCCGGTTCTGTTTGAATATATCAAACAAGAAGAAAAGGGTGCGAACCTTACAGCCGGCAATACGCTTGAGCAGCAGGCTAAGGTCGGATGGCGGGTAATCGAGGGCGGTGTCGGCATTCGCTATGTGATGGAAAGTCTGGGGATTTCGCTATACGTCGAATGTACACTCACCGAGCAGGGGTTCAACGTTCATTTGCCTAAGCAAGGCATAGTGGAGGAAAGCGGGCATCGCTTGGCGACTTATCAAGTGTTCCCATTTCTCGGCGCCTCGCTTAACGGTCCGGAAGGCTTCCTGTTCGTCCCTGACGGACCGGGCGGCTTAATTCGCTTCAACAGCGAGGTGAATGCGAAATGGAAGCCCTACGATTACCCGGTGTATGGCACAGACAGCTCGGCACCCCCGCCGGAAGATTATTTCACACGTGACGATATCGCTTTTCCGGTGTTCGGCATCAGCCGCGGAAAAAGCGGGTTCCTTGCCGTCATTGAGCAGGGGGAGTTCCATGCGGACATTATCGCAAGCCCGGCGGGGCTGCAGACCATATTCAACCAGGCGAACGCACAGTTTAATGTACGCCGTCCGTACTACCAGCCGAAAGGCTTAACCAGCAAAACGGCCGTCTTTGAGAAAGGCAGATTCGAGTTCGCTTCAACCGTTCGTTACATGCTCTTGAAGCCAAATCGGACCGGCTATGCCGACATGGCGAAAGCATACCGCGCGTATCTGATGGAAACGAAAGGGCTGAAGAAGCTTGAAAAAACCGGCGTCGAACCGCCGCTCTTCCTCAATGTACTGATGGCGGCGATGGAGAAAGGGCCGCTTGGAACAAAGACGGTCGTGGCCACAACGTTCGCACAAGCTCAGGCGATGGCGGAAAATTTGCATCTAGCGGGTATCAAAAATATGGAGCTTGGTTTCGTCGGCTGGAATCCGGGCGGGCTGCCGGGCCATATTCCGAAGAAGCTCTCGATTGAAGCTGCGGTCGGAGGCGAGAAAGGACTCGCCGAGCTGGCCGGATTGGCCGAACGTTTGGACATTCCCGTTCGACTGGATCAGAACGTTACCTACGCGCGAGATAAATTCGGCGGAGGCTATTCAACCGACGATGCGGCAAGGATGATTACCGGAGAGATTAATAAGTTTAGCCGGATCGATCAGAAGCTTTTTCAATTCAATCCGAATTTGATCGCAGAGCAATACGTTCCTTCCATTACGGAGCAGATGAAGCGGCTGCCGATCAATCGAGTGTCGCTGGTTGGTTTAGGCGAATATCTGTACAGCGATTTTAACCGGAAGCGGTATACGGATCGAGAGTCCGCAGCCGCTGCGTACAATAAGGCGCTCGACACGGCGAAGTCCGCGTTCGTGAAAGTGTACACTTCGGGGGCGAAAGCCTACACCTTGGGCCACGTTGACCATTATTTCGGATTCCCGACAGAGTATAACTACGATATGCCGCTGAGCGAGCAGGTTCCCTTTTATCCGATCGCCTTGCATGGGCTTGTCACCTATTCTTCTACAGGAGGCAATGAGCGGCCGCAGCCGGTTGAGGGATTCCTCCGCGATATCGAATACGGGGCGCTGCCTAACTATACGCTCACGCATGAGGATCCGCGCATCCTGCGCAATACGCAGGCGAATACGCTTTTCAGCTCGCAGTTTGAAATTAACCGCGGGCAGATTTTGGATGAATATGCCGGATATGCGGAAGCAGGCCGAAACGTACAGGGAATGTTCATCGACAATCATCGCAAACTGGCGGAAGGCGTATTTGAGACGGTTTACGAGGGCGGAAAAACGATATGGGTGAACTACAATTCCACTCCGTATAACGCCGATGGTCATACCGTCGATCCGTTGTCCTTCCGTATCGTGGCCGAAGGGAGGCTGCCATAATGAACGAACCGCAAATTGTTGAAGGACGCATGAGCGCTGCGGAGCATCGCAAGCACGGCCGCCGTATGAAATGGCATATGGCAAAAGGAGGACTGCTATTCCTGGCTCCTTGGTTGATCGGCGTTATCAGCTTTGTTCTATATCCGCTAGCTTACTCCCTGTTTCTTAGCTTTCAGAAAGTAGGCATTTCGCCTGACGGCAGCGGATTCAAATATGATTTTGTCGGGATGGACAATTTTAAATATGCTTTTTTTCGCGACAACGTATTTCCGATCGAGCTTATGCTGTTCGTCCGCGAATCGTTACTGATCGTGCCGATTACCGTCATCTTTGCGCTGCTCGTATCGATCCTGCTCAACCAGAAATTTCCCGGAAGATTTTTGTTTCGGGCGATCTTCTTCTTGCCGGTCATATTTGCGACAGGGCAAGTGCTGCTTGCTTTGTTCGATCAGGGCCAGGGAGAGATCTCCTTCGCTAAGCAATACGATGTGGAAGGGTTGATATACAACTCCTTGCCGCAAATGATTGCGGAGCCGCTGGTCGGCATATTGGGCAAGTTCGTCATCATTTTGTGGTTTTCCGGCATTCAGATCGTCATCTTTTTGGCGGCTTTTCAGACCATACCGAAGTCGGTCTATGAAGCTGCGCAAATCGACGGGGCGACACCCTGGGAAAGCTTCTGGAAAATTACGTTCACGCCGATCGTCCCTTTCATTTTTCTTAATCTGGTTTATACGGTCGTGGACTTGTCCTTTAGTCCGTTCAATCCCATTTTAAAGCACATCTTGCTTAATATGATTAAGATTGATACAGGGTACGGCTATGCCAGTGCAATAGGGTGGATCTACTTTGCATTTATCATCCTTTTGGTCGGGGTATTGTTCGGCTTGGCCAGATTGTTCAGCTCGGGGAAGAAAGGGTGAGGAGATGACGGACCGCTATCGAAAGGTCAAGGATCAGACGAAGCTCTTGCTTATCGGGCAAAGGCTGAACGACGGTTTATTGTTCAAAACCGGCTTGTATGTCATTTTAATCGCGATCACGGTTTTATATGTAACGCCTTTATTCCATATGATTTCCACTTCCGTCAAAGACGTTTACGATCTGTTTAATCCGGCGGTAAAGTGGATTCCACATTCGCTTAAATTCGATAACTATCGAACGGCTTTTGAGGGCTTGAACTATTTGCATACGCTCCGAAACAGCTTGCTTATTGCCGCGTTAACGGCTGTCATCCAAATGTTTTTTTGCGCGCTTACCGGTTATGCTTTCGCGAGATTGTACCTGCCCGGCAAAAATATATTGTTTATGATCGTGGTGCTCACCTTCGTTATTCCTCCCGAGACCATTACCATTCCGACGATCATGCTTTTTGCCAAGCTGGGCTGGTTAAATACGCCGCTTCCCATTTTTATTCCGGCCATGTTCAGCCAAGGACTGAAGGGAGCGTTATTCGTCATCATATGCCGCCAGTTTTTCAACACGCTTCCTAAAGAACTGGAGGAATCCGCGAAAATAGACGGCGCAGGTCTCATACGCACGTACTTTAAAATTATGCTGCCGCTTGCCAGACCGGCCTTGATCATCGTGTTTCTTTTCTCGTTCGTATGGAATTGGAATAATATGCATCAAGCGCTCTTGTATTTGAATAACCCGGAATGGCAGGTGCTGCCGCTGCAATTCACGCAACTTCAGCATTTTCTGGATTATCAGAATGCGGCCAGAGGACAGCTTGATATGAACGAACCGGTTAAAATGGCTGCGACTCTGCTCATCGTCGGACCGCCGTTGCTCTTGTATATGTTCCTGCAGCGGTATTTCGTTGAAGGAGTGGAGCGGACTGGAATGGTAGAATAACCCTCTAAAAGGAGTTATAGTATAAGAACAGGATGTGAATAGGAAGGAAAAATAGGAGGGTTGTGCCATGTCAACGGGTAAGACGAACGGCAAGAAGCATTTGGAGACGCTTGTCCTTGTGAAGGAGGAGGCGAGCAGGCTGCGCCATACCGGCATTCAGGCGGGCGCTTATGTCAGAAGTCATGCCTATTCAACCGATGAGGACAATAAGGTGTACATCGAAAATGAGGATTATATCATCGATTATGAGGCAAGTACAATAAGACGAACGGCGCACAGCCGGATTCCGGATTGGTCGAATCATCCCATGTACGGCATAACGGGTTTCAATCACAACGATTATCCGGATTACAGTAATCGTCTTTATACGATCTATATCGATTATGAATATACTTCTGAAGACGAAGCGCCTTCCGTTGCCGGTGTACCGACTCAGGTGAATGCATTGCAACGCCTTCATAGGAAGCTCGCGGACAAGCAGCCGGTGCGATATGTCGTATTCGGAGACAGCATAAGCACGGGAGGCGAAGCGAGCCGGGAGTCGCTCGCTTATTATAGCCGATTTGCCTCTGCATTAAGCGAACACTATCCCGAATCCAAGATTGAGGTCGTCAACAATTCGCTTGGAGGCGAAGCCACCACAACCGCACGGAATCGGGTGGAGCAGGACGTCATTGCGCTTCAACCCGATTTGGTCAGCATCGGCTACGGCATGAACGATCAATGCAAGATGGGACCTGATATCCGAAATAATGTTCCTCCAGGAACATACGAGGAAAATATCCGAGACATGGTGCAGCGTATTCAGCAGCAAACGGATGCGGACATTATTCTGGTCACACCGTGCCTATCCAATCCGCTCTGGGTTCATTCAAGCGGCGATCTCGCCATTTATTCGGATATATTGCTGCGGCTGGCCAGAGAGCTGGGAACTTGCGTCGCAGATGTGCATGAGCTGTGGCTGCAGGAGCTTCAGGCGGGGAAATCCCATGAGAGCCTGCTGTTGAATAATGTGAATCATCCGAACGATTACGGGCATGGGATTTATTTTCGCGCGTTCCGTCACCTTATTTGAAACTAAGCTGCAGCGTACATGCGCTGCTTACCGAAACAAGGGGCAGGTCAAATTCACGGATTTGGCCTGCCCTTTCTATATAATCGAAGGAACGAATCGTTAAAGGAGCCGACCGTAATCCTGCGAAGGAGGGGGTCGGCTTTTACATAGACATCCATAGTTTATTGGCTTTGCGGGCAGCGGTCGGCGTCATTTGAAACTTGCCTTTGAACTCGCGGCTGAAGTGAAACGAATTGACGAACCCGCTTGTTAGTGCGATTTCCGCAACCGGCGTATCCGAGGTGCACAGCTTCCGATACGCTTCGTTTAGGCGCACGGATTTCACATACTCCATCGGCGTTTGCTGAAATTGCTTGCGGAATAGCTGAAATAATATGGAGCGCGATCCCGCAAACTTGCTTAGCAGCAAATCGATATCGATCGGTTCAAACCAGTGATCGCGTATGAATGCAAGCACCGGCTGAAGCTCCTGAGCGGCGCTGAGTAAGGAAGCGCTGTTTTCCGACGGCTTTGCCAGTTCTAACAGTAAGGATAAAAGACGGTACGCCAGCTCGTTTTTCGTGACGATCGCGGTAATTGATGCGGCTCCGCTAGGGATGGTATCCCTCAAAGCAAGCAGCTTTTCGATCAGTTCGCCGAACTGTTGTCCCTTCTCAGGATTGCATTTATGGGGCAGCTCATAAAGATGGAACAGATCGAACGTATCCATCAAATAAAATTGAAAATGAACGTATCGCATTGTCATTACGCCCGTTGCTGCATCCGCAATATGTTTAATCCGCAAGGGGAGATGCGGCGGAGTCAGAAACGCTTCCGAGCCGGTAACGACATAAGTACCCGATTCCGTTTGCAATTCATACGTTCCGCAAGTGGCTTGCGCAATGATTCCAAATGGGACGGTTTTCTCATGCACCCAACCGTCGGGACAAAAACCTCGTCCTACTTCCAAATGATGAATCCGTATCTCGAACAAATCTGCTCCCCACATGTGAATTACCTTCTTTCGTATACGGTGAGATATTCATGAAAAAATGCTATCCGTGCCTAGCATTCGCACAAGCCTGATTTGAACCTTGTCTTATTATACATGATGAGATTTAGCGAGCTGGAGGAATATTTTCAGATAGATGTTTCGCATTTCCGGCCATTCTCAATCGCTCGGCGCAAACGTATAGTGAAGAGGTCAAACATTCACACGGGGAGGAGCGGATAGATTCCATGATACGGCCATTAACCAAAAAGATCGTGCTGATTGCGGGTGAACTTAGTCATGGCCCAGGTGCGCATGAGTATGTGAAAACAGTCCGGCTGCTTAAAGTGATGCTTGAGCAGTCCACGGCAGGCGATCAGCTTCAAGTCGAGTATCATACTGGAGGCTGGCCGGAGGATGAGCGTACATTGGAGGACGCCGATCTTGTGTTATTCGCCACAGACGGCCGTGACGGATTTCTGTTTAGGGATGTGCCTTTTGTAGAGACAAAGGAGCGGATTTCTCTAATGGAGCGCTTGATGGAAAGAGGCTGCGGGCTTATGCTGCTGCATTTCTCCACCTTCTTTACGCGGGAAGAAGGGAAAAAGGTTCTTGAGTGGGGCGGCGGCTACTTTGAATGGGAAGACGAAGCGGGCGAGCGCAATTGGTATTCTCATATATCCGAGGGCGATCGTCTCGAATTGGCGGCATCGGCTCATCCGATCGCGAATGGGGTAAGCGCTTCTATTGAATTACACGATGAAATTTATTGGAGACTTAGATTTACACCCGATGATCCGCGTATAACGCCGATCTGGCGGGTACCGGGCTTAACCGACGAAGGCGATCCTACGGCCAATTTAGTAGGCTGGGCGCTGCAGCGCGAAGACGGGGGACGAGCCTTCGTCACCTCGGCAGGTCATTCCTATTCGTTATGGGAAAATGAAGATTTCCGCAAAGCTCATTTAAACGCGATCATGTGGGCCGCCGGCTTGGAAATCCCGTATGGAGGCGTGATATCGCATTACTATGATGATGAAGCTATCGCAGGGGTATTGGACGGCGTGCAGGGATCCGGCCGAGGCGCTGTCGACTCCGAACCGATCCATGTTCTGCTTATTTCAGGCAACGAGCATCATAAATGGCATCTTTGGGAACGGACGATGCCATCCATTTGCGCAGCGCTCCGCCAGGATGAGCGGATTGCGGTGACGGTAACGACCGACATCGAATCGCTTGCCGAAATGGATTTAGCCCTATTCCATACGATAGCACTAAACTATTGCAATTGGCAGGATCCGCAAGGGTTGAGCGAGCGGGCGAAGGAAGCTTTACTGACCTATTTGCGCAATGGCGGCGGATTGCTTATTTTGCATTTTGCAAACGGAGCTTTCCATTTCTCGCTGCCGGAAGCGGGAGCATCGGATTGGCCGGAGTTTCGACGGATAGTGCCGCGAGTCTGGAATCATCATGGAGCAAGCGCTCACGATGCATACGGCTCGTTCGAAGTGCGGATCGTTGATCCCGAGCACGCGACGACACGCGGCATTGCCGGATTCGCCGTGACGGATGAGCTGTATGTCAACCAAGAAGGCACAGCCGATATTCATGTTCTATATGCGGCAACATCCCAAGTGACGGGCAAAGAAGAGCCGCTCGCGTGGACATCGGAGTATGAGGGCGCACGCGTCTATCAAACCCTGCTAGGACACGACGAAGAGTCATACCAAGTGCCGGAAGTGCAAGAAATGCTGCGGCGAGCCGTTTTATGGACCTGCGGGAAATTGCCGGAAGGAGGAAACTGACGATGGAAGCGGCGATACGCATTATTGGAAAACAAGCAGCCGATCTCGGCTCACTTGAGAAACCGACACGGCCGGCGCCAGGCCATTTGCTGGGGAGAACGCTGTATTCGCTCATCAGCCCGGGAACGGAGCTGCATGCCGTTTATTTGAAGGATCGCGAAGAGCCGGCATTCCCGGGTTATGCTTCCGTATTTGAAGTCGAGCAGGCTGCGGAAGACGTGCACGGCTTCAAGCCCGGCGATCGCATATTATGTATGTACAATCATCAAAGCTTTCAGCATATTCCGGCCGGCGATGCGGTATTGGTTCCGGAGGGACTTGATCCGGCAGCGGCAGCGATCTCCCGTTTAATGAATGTCAGCATGACGACGTTGATGACGACCACGGCTCGGCCGGGCGATAAAGTCATTGTTTCTGGCGCGGGGCCGGTAGGTTTCCTCGCCTCGCATATGTTAAAACGCATCGGCTATGAGGTTTTGGTCGTAGATCCGATAACGAGTCGTTTGGAAACGGCGAGAGCGTCCGGCATCGCGCAGACGGCAGCTTCGTTCCCGCTTGATGACCCTGCTTGGAAGCATCATGTCGCTCTTGTCGTCGATTGCTCGGGACATGAATCGGCTGTGCTCGACGCTTGCCGCATCGTCCGTCCGCGCGGAGAAGTCGTGATGATCGGCGTACCCTGGAAACGATATACCGAGCATTACGCGCAAGAGCTGCTGTCACTTGTGTTTCATCATTATGTAGTATTACGAAGCGGATGGGAGTGGGAGCTTCCGATGCACCCAGGTCATTTTCAGCCGCATAGCATTAGAGGAAATTTAAGTTTATCGCTGCAATGGCTCGCCGAAGGCTTCCTGGATGTCAAATCGTATTCGCGTCTCATGTCTCCGCATGATGCGCAAGAAGCCTATGACGGTTTGGCGAACCGCCGGTTCGAAGAGATGTTTATTTTATTCGATTGGAGCCGGTTAGAGGAGAACTAGTCGCTTCATGTGGAGAACGTACCGGATCAGGGATCCGGTGCGTTTTTTTTGAATTTACATGTTTCATGAATCAAGGACGGCAAAGTCGATCCCTACGCTGCTATTAAGGCGCCTTTATATGCTGTAATCCGAAATAGCCCACATGGAGCAAGGAATCGAGGTTCGCCCTACGCTGGAGTCCGATTTTGCCGGCTTGGAGAACGGATTCACCAATGTACCTATCAAAATACCCGCTGCAAGTAGGCGTTGTCGGACTGCAGGCGGGGTAAGGAAGCCGTACTCGATTCCATGTGGGTAAAATCGGACTGCAAGCGACTGGAAGGGTAAGCTGGTAGGAATACCGGTTGGAGGAGGCGATAGAAAGCACCAAAGACGAACATGAGGTAATGGGTATGGAGGCCGGCAAAGGAGCTTCGCTAGGGGCAGTCTTTGAAATCGTGTTTCTCCCTTGTAATAAGTTCAACGAAACACGATTTCGAAGGCTGAAAGCCTATACCCGTTGCCACGTCAACAAACAAACGTATATCGAACACCAATGCCCGCCGCAAAGCGGGTTTCTTATCACGTCCGCCGCAGTCCGTCAGTTTTTGCATAAGCAAGCTAACAAATACTACTGCGCGGTTTTTGCTTTTCATGTAAAATGCATTGGATGGTAACAATTCATGATCTTTTGGATGGTTCATTTTCACGCTAATCCATTTATCATAGTAAACTAATAGGATTATATGTATAATGGAAGGCTAAGAGAAGAAAGGGGTACTGAAGATGTCTGGCGGCTTAAGTGGAAAACGGATTGTTTTAGCGGGCTCCCGCAAAATAGAGGAACTAAGCGTTATCGTAGAAAAACAAGGCGGTTCCACGCTCGTACGCTCTCAGCAAGGCTCGTTGGTGCTCGACGTCAGCGAGGTAGAGCGAGATATACGTCAAGTGGTCGAAAGCGGGGCCGATTGGATGATTTTCACGACCGGAACCGGTCTTGAAGCGCTGCTGAATCAGGCCGATCGAATCGGCGTTCGTTCGCAGCTGCTCGATATTATTACGAAAGCGAAGGTCGCGGCCAGAGGATACAAAACGTTTGCCATGCTGAAGCAATTGGGGATACGTCCCATTGCCGTGGATGACGATGGCACGACCCAGGGGCTCATTCGTTCGCTTGAAGCCTATGCGTTCGACGGTCTAGGCGTCGTTATTCAATTGCATGGGGAAGCCATGCCGTCATTGACAGCCTTTTTGGAACAAAAAGGAGCCGTCGTTAAAGCGATACTGCCGTATAAACATATCGCACCTCAGATGGAAACTTCACTCCTTTTGTGCGAAGAGATATCCGATTGTTCCGTCGATGCGGTCTGCTTTACGACGGCGGTTCAAGTCCGTTATTTCTTTCAGTTCGCCAAAGCGAATAACTGCCATTCGGAAATGGTTGATAGATTCAATACGAAGGTGCTAGCTGTCGCGGTAGGCAAAGTGACGGCGGAAGCTTTGAAGGAGGAAGGCGTCGAACGCGTGATCGCGCCCGAAAGCGAGCGGATGGGCGCAATGATCATTGAGATTTCACGCTTTTATCAGAATTAATTGGGGCGAAGCGCGGTTGAAAACCTCAACCCGCTACCTCCCATACGCACAAACGTATAGCCATGCACCAAAGGACCGTCCGTGATTTGCGGACGGTTTTTCTTAGATGGATAAAGGCTGTCGCTTCCGTTAGAGCTTGACTCCTTAGCGAGGGGCAGGCATCCCCCCACGTTTAGCTTCATCGGCAAGCTAGCAGGCTGACCGCATATGATTTAAACGTTTGCTGATCGTCCACCGGATGAACGGCATTCGCGAAGCGTCTGGGAAGGCGCTAAACCCGTGATGGCTTTGTACTGCTTCGAGAAGACGAAAGGGTCGGGATAGCCGAGATGAAAGGCGATTTCCTTGACGGATTGATCCGAATGCTCCAGCAAGTAACGCGCATATTCGATACGCGCTTTGATCTGATACTCTTTGATCGTCAAACCGAACATTTGATGGAACAACTGTGAGCAATATTTGGGTGTAAGTCCGGATAGAGCGGCTAGCTCTTTGACCGTAAGCCGGTCTGCCGGATTCGTATCCATATGATTCTTTATGTGCATCATGGCGGGATGAATCGGCTTGCTTCGTTCGATCTCCTCCAGCTCGTGCGACATTTCCGCAAGCGTTTGACTGACGGAGGCATGACACAACGCGTCTCTTCTGACGGTAGGCGGAAGACAGTAATGGCGGTGAATCGTCTCGAACAGCAAACGGAATTTTTGCGTATCCCGCGGAAGTAAAGAGAAATAGCAGGGGACCGGCGTAGTGACGAAATTTCTGTTGCTGTCCTCATATCGCCTTATTTTGAAGCGGATCGGGATGATGCTTAACGGCTCATTCAAATCCCTATACGCCGCATGTTGCGCACCGTCGGACAGAAAGAGCAGGTTTCCTGCCGACAGTTTCACGGGAAATCCGTTTACCTGATAGGTGACAACTCCGCTTCTGACATACAACATATGAATCTCATCGAGCACGCGCTCTTCAATGCGCCAAGAAGAGGGAACCGTCACGTTAAAGCAGGTATGAATATGGAACGTCTGCGAGGAAAGCGCTAGATGAAGCAGGGAGTCCAGGAAGACGGAGGCTTCGTGATTCGTCAGACTTTTTGACATGCGATTCCTCCTTTATGCCATGTAGTTTCCGTGTTGTGACGACTATAATTATAGCCATCATGACATGGAATTCAAGGAGGATTTTATGGCTGCGAGACCTAACGTTATCTTCATCATTGCCGACGATCACCGGTATAGCGCCATCGGAGCGTCAGGCGACAGGACGGTACGAACGCCGGTGCTGGATGCGATAGCCCATGCCGGTACGATGATGGCTTCGACGCATATGATCGGAGGAGTCGACGGAGCCGTTTGCGTTCCCTGCCGGGCTTGCGTGAATACGGGAACTCATATTTTTCAGGCGACGGAAAGCCAGAAAATCGGCGATCATTCGCGTACGAATGTCATTCGGAATCGTGCGGCTGCGATGCCGGCATGGTTCCGCTCGCACGGTTACCATACGCACGCGATCGGCAAGTGGCACAATGACAGGGCCAGCTTCACAGCTGGTTTTTGCAGCGGCGAAGCACTGTTTTTCGGGGGGATGAGCGAGCATCGGCAGGTGCCTGTTTTCGATTATAACGCTGAAGGGTATTATCCTCCTGAAGCGCTGCGGCTCGAAACGAAATTTTCGACGGAGCTGTTTACCGATTCGGCCATCGATTTTATTGAGCAATACGAAAGCGACGATCCCTTTTTCCTATATTTGGCTTATACGTCCCCGCATGATCCGAGAACGGCGCCCGAGCCTTATGCGAGCATGTATGATCCGGAGAATATCCCGCTTCCGCCGAGTTATATGGAGGAGCATCCTTTCGATAACGGAGAGCTCGATATCCGTGACGAGAAGCTGGCCGCATATCCGCGCAAGCAAGAGGAGGTACGCCGGCATATTGCCGATTATTACGCGATGATATCCCATATGGACCATCATATTGGTAAAGTGCTGCAAGCGCTGGCTGCTAGCGGCAAAGCGGATAACTCGATCATCGTCTACACGGCGGATCACGGCCTTGCCGTCGGACAGCATGGATTGCTGGGCAAGCAAAATCTGTACGATCACAGCATTCGCGTGCCATGGCTGATCAAAGGTCCGGGAGTCCCTGCCGGCAAGCGTATCGAAGAGCTTGTTTACCAATTCGATATATTCCCCACGCTTTGCGATTTATCGGGCATCGAAGCGCCATCCGGTATTGAAGGGAAGAGCGTGAACGCATTGATCCGCGGCGAGTCGAACCGGGGTAGAGACACGGTCTATTCGTTATATAAAGATATTCAACGTATGGTGAAGGACGACCGCTATAAAATGATCCGGTACCGCCGTTCGGCAGAAACCGGTCTAGGAAGCGATTTCGTGCAGTTGTTCGACCTGGCGAACGATCCTTGGGAATTGAACAACCTGGCTTCCGACCCCCGATACCGGCCGCAAATCGAAGAGCTTGAGCGGGAGCTGGCCGGCTGGATGCAGCGCGTTAATGATCCTTACGCCGGTTTGTTTCTGTGATATTTTACCACTAGCGGACGGCAGACGATCCGGTAGAAATTGTGCTACGCTCACCTGAGTAGATTGCGCCTTTAACGCAGTCAACAAGGTGGGCTTTTATCATGATAAAGAGGTGCATCCTATGCAGCGAATTCTTATAGTTGACGACGAACCGATGATCCGGAAAGGCTTCTTAGCATTAGTGAAAAAATATGACCCCAAGCTGGAAGTTTGTGCCGCAAATAACGGGCTTGACGCTATGCAAAAGATGCAGCATTTTTCCCCGGACATCGTACTAACCGACATCCGGATGCCGAAAATGGACGGATTGTCCCTTAGCAAAGCGATTCATGAAACGAAGACGAATACGAGCGTCGTCATCATATCCGGTTACGATGATTTTCAATATGCGAAGCAATGCATTTCTTACGGAGTCAAGGAATATTTATTGAAGCCGGTTACGGAGGCGGAGCTTTATCCCGTTCTGGATAAGCTGCTTTCTCTGCAGAAGCATACCGCCGTTTCATTATCTTTGTATGAAGAGTGGCTGAAGGACGCGGAGGAGGCCATATGGACGCTGGACGACATCCGGCTTGAGGAATTGCTTGACCGTTGGAGAACGACTTATGCGAAAGAGGGCGTTCAAGTGAGTCAATGTCAGCAGCTCGTTGCCGACGGGTTGGATATTTTGCAAAGAAGGCTTCAAGCGCGAGGTTTTAAGGCTGTCTTGCCGCAAAACGTCATTAGCACATTAAACATCCGCGAGGCTGCCGATTATTTTCAAAACGCGATTCGCGAAATCGCCAACCAAATTTTGCACTACAGAAGCGGAAACCAAAAGAAGCTATTCGATGAGGCGATACGATTTATCGATTTACATATTAAAGAAGATGTTAGTCTCGAGACTATTGCGGAAAAGGTTGGATTAACACCGGCGTATTTCAGTCATTATTTCAAGAAAATAGCCAAAGAATCGTTTGTGCAATACCGTATGCGCAAACGGATCGAGCTGGCGAGAGCTTTGCTGGAGATGCCGCAGTACAAAGTAGTGGATGCCGGGCTGGAAGCAGGCTTTCCCAACTATACGTATTTTCATAAGGTTTTCAAAAAGATGACCGGCTATTCGCCGACCGAATATCGCGCCATGATGGGGATCAAGTAATGTTACGGTCGAATTTGACTTTCAAAATTTTTATGAGCTTTGTCGCCGTCATTTTGCTTGCCCTTACCATTACGAGCTTCTCCATATACGTCCGTTCATCCGCCGAATTGGAGCGGCATAACGAAGAGATGCTGACGCAAATCGTGAACAATGCCCTGCACCATACCGACCTGTATTTGGAAAAATACGAGCGGGCCACGCTTTCCGTACTAACTTCTTCGCTTGTCAAAGAGTTTCTCGAGCTTGACGACAGCAACGTCTATCAATATTATTCGAAATCCAAGGAAATCATAGAACGCGTATTCCGGCCGGTTTCGATAACCAATCCGGAAATCGTCATGGTTTATTTGCTCGGCTATAACGGGAAAATCATAACCGATATCAACAACGTAACGGCCTCCAAGGAGGAGGCGATTCTGGAAAGCCTTGAAGAATTGAAGCAGCAATCCAGAGAAGACGGGCGGATGACGGTGATGGATTACAGTTTTATAGACGGAACGGTTGCGCTGACAAGGAAAATTGCGGATCGGCAAACCTCGAGAGCGTTCAAGGGAATATTGGGCATCGAAATGCGAATCGAGGAGCTCAAAACGCTTTGGCAGGGCATTCATCTGGGCGATAGCGGGTATTTTTTTATCGTGAACGATCGAGGGCGAATCATTTATCATCCCAGCTCCAGGAAGATCGGCAAACAGCTGGACGGCGATTTGTTTACGCTGATCATGGATCATCGAAACTCGTCGGTAACAGCCGAGCTGGAAGGGGTAAACCGCGTTTTTTATAACAAAAGATCGGAATATTCCGGATGGACGCTTGTGGCTTCAACGTCGCTCGAGGAAATGAGAAAACCGATCGTGAATGTCAGACAAACGACAATCGTATCCGCCATTCTTACTTGCTTGGCTGCGCTGCTCGTCGCGTTCAAATTCGGCAGGTCCTTTACGAAGCCCATTCAGTTGCTGGTTGCGGCCATGAGGGAAACGGAAAAAGGAAATTGGACGCGCGTTCCTTTGCTCGGCAAGAAGGATGAGCGCGACAGACTCATTTTGAGCTACAACATCATGGTGGACCGATTGTCCGGATTGGTCGACCAGGTGTACAAGACGGAATTGGAAAACAGGGCGAATCTTCTGCACCGAAAAACCGCGGAGTTTCAGGCGCTGCAGCTGCAAATCAACCCCCATTTCATGTATAACACGCTGGAAACGATCGTCAGCTACGCCATCATTCAAGACTCCAAGGAAATACGGGAAATTGTGCGAGCTTTAGCCTATATGCTGCGTTATGCCATTCGAACGGATCTCGAAGAGGTGACGGTCGCCAATGAACTGAAGCATTTGCTGCATTATATGACGATCATGAATCATCGTTTTGAACGGGAGTTTCCGCTTGACGTAGCCATTCCTTCCGAGCTGCTTTTGGAAAAGATGGTCACGCTTACGCTGCAGCCTGTCGTGGAAAATGCGTTTAAGCATGCTTTTCCGGACGGCATTGAAGAATTCCATACGATAACAATCGATGCAAAGATCGAGAACGATTTGTTCCTGATTGAGGTTTCGGATAACGGGGCCGGCATGTCCGCCGAAAGCTTGTCCGAGATCCAAAGCAGGCTGAAAGGCCATGAACCGTCGCAAATGCTCGAAGGGAAGCTCGAAACGGATGGCGGCATCGGCTTATTAAATGTGCATAGCCGTATTCGGATGGTATTCGGCGACGAGTACGGGCTGTCCGTGACCAGCACGCCCGGTGAAGGAACTACAGTTCTTTTTCGGATGCCCGCCGCCCGAGCGCCTGGGAAGCTGCCGGTAACGTAAAATCGTTCATACGACAATAAATTATGATGATGTTTCCAGGACGAAGCGAAGCTAAGATTGTAATCAAGTTGCAGCAACTTATACCATGCCAAGAAAGGAGCTTTGGAATTGGATATTAGCAGGGAAAGGCATCGTGTAGACTTGACGACCTCTCAGAGTGGAAACGCACTGCTTCGCAGCATGAAAAAAGGTTGGCAGCTGTACGTGTTGATGCTGCTTCCTGTCCTGTACATCGTGATTTTCAAGTATGTGCCCATGTACGGCGCGCTTATCGCGTTCAAAAACTACGTGCCTTCCAAAGGGATTATCGGAAGCGAATGGGTCGGCCTCAAATATTTTCAACGGTTTTTCGAATCGTACGAGTTTTGGCGCATCATGAAAAATACGATCTGGTTAAGCCTGTATCAACTATTGGTCGGCTTCCCTTTTCCGATTTTGCTGGCGTTATGCTTGAATTACGTGAAGCATGCGTTCTTCAAGAAGTCCGTGCAAATGATTACGTACGCCCCGCACTTTATTTCGGTGGTAGTCATGGTCGGCATCATTTTTCAAGTGTTGGATCCGCGAACGGGCGTGGTTAACGCGATCCTGCAGTTTTTAGGGATGGAGCCGGTCAATTTTCTAAGCAACCCGGGATATTTTTCATCCATTTACGTATGGTCCGGACTTTGGCAAAATGTCGGTTTTTCCTGCATTATTTACTTGGCTGCTTTAAGCTCGATCGATCCTTCGCTACACGAAGCGGCGGTAATGGACGGGGCGAGCAAAGCTCGGCGCATGTTGCACATTGATCTGCCGGGGATACTTCCCATTGCGGTCATTCTGCTAATTCTCGATACGGGCCGCATTTTGGATACGGGATTCGAGAAGGTGCTGCTCATGCAAAATCCGCTCAATCTGAACGTATCGGAAGTGATCGATACCTATGTGTATAAGGTGGGTCTCGCTTCAACGGCAATCAATTATTCCTATTCGACGGCAATCGGTCTGTTTAAATCCATTATCAGCTTAATCCTACTTCTCTTTGTCAATCGGCTTTCGAAAAAAGTCGGACAAGAAGGTCTTTGGTAAAGGGGGAGAACGATGAAAAGCACGGCAATTAAAGAACCGAATGGAGACCGGTTGTTCAATGCTTTGATTTATGTGACGCTTTTTCTGTTTACCGTATCGGTGCTGTATCCGTTGATTTTTATTTTGAGCGCTTCGATCAGCTCGCCCGAATCCGTCATGTCGGGAAAGGTGTGGCTGTGGCCCGTCGATTTTTCGCTGGAAGGGTATCAAGCGGTATTTAAGCATAAGCTGATCGGCACAAGCTTTTTGAATTCGCTGTTTTATACAGGCGTCGGCACGATCATCAACGTCGTTTTTACTTTGATGGCGGCTTACCCGCTTTCCCGAAAAGATTTTTATATCCGGAATTGGATCATGGCGATTTTCGTGTTTACGATGCTTTTCTCCGGAGGGCTGATTCCTTCGTATCTGCTCGTTAAAGATTTGGGGCTTTTAAATACGAGATGGGCGCTGCTTCTGCCGGGTGCGATCGGGGTTTGGAATGTCATCATCGCGAGAACGTACTTCCGCACGACGTTTCCGGACGAATTATTGGAGGCGGCGCAAATGGACGGCTGCTCGGACTTCAAGTTCCTATGGAAGGTCGTACTGCCGTTATCGGGGCCGATCATTGCGGTTATAACGCTGTTTTATGCGGTAGGACATTGGAATTCGTTTTTCAACGCGATGCTGTACTTGAAAGATCAGAACATGTATCCGCTGCAGCTTGTGCTTAGAGAAATTTTGGTGCAAAACCAGGTGGATTCCTCGATGATCGTTGATGTTGAGGAAGCCATGGCGCGGGAAGGGCTCAAGGAGCTGCTCAAGTATTCGTTAATCGTCGTTTCGACATTTCCGGTACTCATCATTTACCCGTTCATCCAAAAGCATTTTGTCAAAGGGATGATGATAGGATCGCTCAAGGGCTAATCACAGCTAATTATCGAAAAGGGGAGATTGTCGCATGAAAAAACAGATGAGCATCGTTCTAAGTTCGGCATTAAGTTTGTCGCTGCTTCTAGCCGCTTGTTCCCAAAAGGAAGAAACGCCGGAGGCCGCAAGCTCAGCCAAGGTGACGGATGCCGGAAGTTTGCCGATTACGACTGACAAAACGACCTTGAGGGTCCTGATGTACGGCAACAGTCTGGTCGAAAATTTCGCAACGAATGAATATACCAAATGGCTGGAAGAGAAAACGAATATTCATATCGAGTGGGAAGTGGCTCCCGAAAAATCGGCGCAAGAAAAGCTGAATATTACGTTGGCGGGCGGAGATTACCCTGACGTCATTATGGGATTTAACGTAACGCCGGTACAAATGTCGCTTTACGGGAAAGACGGCGTTTTTATTCCTTTGAACGATCTGATCGAGAAGTACGGCGTGGAAACGAAAAAGATGTTTAATACGGTTACCTATGCAAAGGAAACGATTACGGCGCCGGACGGCAACATTTACGGCTTGCCGCAGGTCAACGAATGTTATCATTGCACCATGTCCCAAAAAATGTGGATTAATCAAGGGTGGCTGACGAAGCTCGGACTTCAAATGCCGGCGACGACGGATGAATTTTATGAGGTGTTGAAAGCGTTTAAGGAGAAAGATCCGAACGGCAACGGCAAGAAAGATGAAATTCCGATGTCTGGATACGTGAATTCCGGTCCCGAAATGTTCCTGATGTCCGCGTTCGTCGAGAAGGACATGAACGATATGATTATAAATAACGGGAAAATTGATGTCGCATTCACCCAGCCAGGGTGGAAGGACGGGCTTTCGTATATGCGTAAGCTGTACGCGGAGGGATTGCTTGCGCCGGAAACGTTTACGCAGGACTTAAACGGCATGAAAAAAATGTCGGGCAATCCGGAAATCATTCTCGGATCGGCTCCATCCAACTATTCAGGTTCCTTCTTGCCTAGCGCCGATCGTGTGAAGGACTATGCAGCCGTCCCTCCTCTGAAAGGTCCAAGCGGTATGAAATCCGTTTCCCTTAATCCGTACGGGCTTTCGCAAGGGGCCTATGTAATTTCGAACAAGGCCAAAAATCCCGAAGCGGCGTTTCGCCTGGCGGATTTCATGTTTAGCGAAGAAGCGACGATGCGAGCGGTTTTCGGCCGTCCGGATCAGGAATGGGCTAAGGGAGGCGCAAACGATGTTTCAATTGCGGGAGAACCGGCCAAATGGAAACGTTTAGTGACCTTGACGGGCCTGCAAAACTACGGATGGTCGCAAACGGGACCGTCGCTGCGCACCAGTGCGTTTCGCTTAAGCGAAGCGGCGGCGCCAGGCACGCAGGAAACGATTCTGTACCAAGAGACGAAGCAAAAATATGAGCCATCCAAAATCGATGCCGATAAAGTGGTGCCGCCGTTGTTCTTCACGAAAGATCAGTCGGAGGAGCTCGCGGGGTTAAGCAAGACGATAACCGACTACAAGAAAGAGTTTTTGGCCAGAGCGGTAACCGGCGATATCGACGTCGAGAAGGAATGGGACGGGTATTTGAAAAAAATGGACGGCATGAACCTCAAGCGTTATTTGCAAATCTATCAGGAAGCGTACGATGCAAAGCAAAAGAAATGAATGCAAAGGAAAACAAATTAATCGTTGAAACCTGACTCGGCGGGATGCATAATTAGGTTTGACATGCGATCATACGCAGCACAGGAGGAAGCAGTCATGGACCATTTTATTCGATACGCTGCGCAAATACAGCCTTCGGAACGCCAGCTGGCTCTGCAGGAAATGGAATTTTATTCGTTCATACATTTCACGGTAAATACGTATACGGACAAAGAATGGGGCGATGGTACCGAGGATCCGGCTATCTTCAACCCGGTAGAATTCGATGCGAACCAATGGGTGGAGGCTTGTCAAGCTGCCGGGATGCGCGGGCTAATTCTTACATGCAAGCATCATGACGGATTTTGTTTATGGCCGAGCCGTTATACGGAGCATTCGGTCAAGAACAGCCCTTGGCGCAGCGGCGAAGGCGACATCGTGAAGGAGGTTGCCGATGCATGCCGCAAAGGCGGTCTGAAATTCGGCATTTATGTTTCGCCTTGGGACAGGCATGAGCGTTCGTACGGGGATACACCGCGGTATAACGAGTATTTTAAGAATCAATTGAGAGAATTGCTGACTCAATATGGGGATATTTTCTGCGTATGGTTTGACGGCGCTTGCGGCGAAGGACCGAACGGCAAACGTCAAGTGTACGATTGGGATGCTTATTATGCGTTGATCCGCGAGCTGCAGCCGAATGCGGTCATCTCGGTATGCGGCCCCGATATTCGGTGGTGCGGAAACGAAGCGGGGCGATGCCGGGAATCGGAATGGAGCGTCGTCCCGGCTTCCCTGCGGGATAACGAGAAGATTCAGGAAAAATCGCAGCAAGCGGATGACCGCGAGTTCGCCAAGCGCTACGATTCGCAGGATCAGGATCTCGGGAGCAGGGCGATCATCAGCCATGAGCGAGAGCTGGTTTGGTATCCGGCGGAAGTCAATACGTCTATTCGGCCGGGCTGGTTTTATCATGCCTCGGAGGACGATCAAGTCAAATCGGTTGAAGAACTGCTTAACGTCTATTATGGCTCCGTCGGCGGCAATGCGACTTTTCTGCTGAATATTCCCCCGGACCGGAGAGGGTTGATTCACGAAAACGACGTGAAACGGCTTCGGGAATTCGGCGATGTGCTTCGCCGAACGTTCCAGCATAATTTAGCTGCGATGGCCACGGCTTCCGCCTCCGAGCAGAGGAGCGGCTTTGAGGCAGGGCACATTTTGGACGGAAATAAAGATACGTATTGGGCCCCGGAAGAAGGGACGGAGCAAGCACTTCTAGAGATTGATTTGCAGCGGGAAGCCTCGTTCGACCATATTGTTCTGCAAGAACACCGTTACAGTCAAAGAATAGAACGGTTCAAGCTGGAATATGAAGCGGCGGGCGAATGGAAGCCGTTTTATGCCGGTACGGTTATCGGTTATAAGCGAATATGCCGTTTCCCTGCCGTTACATCAAGGTACGTACGGATCACGATTACGGAGTCGAGATGGTGTCCGACATTGTCCGCTTTTGAGGTTTATAGGAGCTAAATAGAGGAGCCTTGATTGCCTAATAGATGGCGATCAAGGCTCTTTTTTCGTGTTTTTCGACTGCAGCGACCTACAATCCAAGTGGATGCAGCGACCGTAGTGCTTATTTGATTTTACCTACATCAATCGAAATTTTCCCCTTCCAGCTGCCTGTCATCGTTCCGATCCGGTTAATGTTCACATTCAAATCGACCGATTGAGGAAGCTTCGTTCCGCTTGTTACAAAAGCGATCACGCCTTCCGGCTTATCCTTCTCCGCGATTCCCGTTTCGATTTCTTTCCCTGCGCTATCCGTCAGGTAAAAGGGAAGATTGTCTTTTTTATCCGTGCCAATGAAAGGAAGCACGTTGAATCCTTCAAGCCCAGATTGTTGATAGGTCGGATTTTCGGTTTGCTTTCCGTTTTCCTTTCCATCCGAACGTACGTTTAAACCCGTCGTATCGAAAACATAGGGAACCAAGCTGCCATCTTCCAGCTCCATGCTGTAATGAATGAGAATTTTCGTATCTTCGGTATACAATTCTTTGAAATGAACAGTGATGCCTTGATCCTTGATTTTCACGTCGAGCGGCACGGACGATCCTTCGGATAACGCTTGTTTGACGCCGTTATCCACCAGGCCGTTGATATTGGCCTCCTTGTTGAAGAAATAGGATGAACCGCCGATGGAGGCGAATACTCCCGTCGGAATCAAAACGGCGGCGGCAATACTGAATACGATCAATTTCTTTTTCATTTTATTCGTCTCCTTTTGTTGGTGAAACTGGATAAAAGCTTGTCTGACACGCTGATCGACTTCTTCAGGAATTTCAATTTCTTCAACATGCTTCGTTAGTGCTTGTTCAATTTTTTTTGAGATAGACATGCCGGTAAGCCTCCCCGTCCAGTTTGGTGTCGAACCTTTTGCGCAATTGCTTCAATGCCAGATGAACTCTTGATTTAACCGTGCCTTGCGGGATTTGCAGCAGTTCGCCGATTTGATCGTAAGTGTAATCGTAATAAAACCGATAGATGACTACGATTCTGAGTTTATAGGGCAGGCGATTGATCGCGTGTTGGATTTCTTTTTGAGACTCCGTTTCAATCCAAGCTTCATCCGGCATTTCCGCATGCGGTTTTTCACCCAAACGGTCGTTCTTCTCCAGCAGTCGAAATCTTCTCCAAATTTGTCTGCGCCAATTATTGACTTGCCTGATCATGATGCCGTTTAGCCAAAAATGAAACGGCCGACTTCGGTCATAAGCAGGAAGCGAGCGCCAAAGCTGGTAATAAATTTCGCTAACGATATCGTCGACATCTTCTTTGCGGCGAATCAGCACGGCGACGGTACCGTACACCTTTTTGCGGGTCATTTGATAAATGGCTTCCATCGCTTCCTGATCTCCGGACATCAGGCGTTCCAGCCACAGTTCGAGCGTCTGATCATTCATAAGAGGGCCCCCTGAAATTGTATACACGATGTATTGGCTCCTTAGCCGGGAAACGTTCACTAAAAAATAAAATTATATAATTGACGTAATAAATAAGGGGATTATTGCGATTGCAGTTCCTTGTATAAGTTGCCAAAAACCAAACGAATGCCTAATCGTTTTATAGCTAGGAAATTTGCCGTTTGCGAAGCTGGAACCGATTTGTTATTATAGGAGAAATATTCAAAACGCGATGAAGAGAAGAGTAAGGAAGAACGTTCTTTCACAGAGAGCTCCGCCCGCTGAAATGGAGCAAAGAACTTCTCCCCGAACCAAGCCTCTGAGCAGCATGAAGGAACCTTCGCGGGGGATGACATGACGGGAGCTCCCGTTACAGAGCTAGAGTATAAGCATTGGATCCAGTGCCGTACTTGAAGAGGTTAATATGGCGACATATTAATGAACCTGGGGTGGTACCGCGAAAATTTCGTCCCCAAGACAAGTGGTCTTGGAGGTGAGGTTTTTTTTGTGCGGAAATCGCTAAATACGTTCATTGGAGGAGTCGGCATGGAAAACGAGAAGGGGCTCCATACGGAGCATTTTTTGATGAAACTCATTGGCGGGGAGCTGGAATCAGAGCCATTTACCAGAACTATGTGTACGCGATTTCCTCCCGAGCCCAACGGTTATCTTCATATCGGCAGCGCCTACGCCATACACACCAATTACACAATAGCCCAAAGGTATAAAGGAACGTTCCATTTGCGTTTTGACGATACGAATCCGCTTAAGGAGAATATCGAATATGTGAACGCGATTATTGAGGATATCAAGTGGCTCGGCTACGATCCGGGAGCTCATATTTACTATGGCTCGGACTACTCGGAAGAAATATGTAAAGCCGCAATTAGCCTAATCAAGCAAGAAAAAGCTTATGTCTGCGATTTGTCGCCGGAGGAAGTTACAGAGTACCGAGGGACGCTAACCGAGCCGGGCAGAAACAGTCCTTATCGAAACCGGACGGTTGAGGAGAACCTGGAGCTTTTTATGAATATGAAAAATGGCCGCTATCCAGCCTCCTCCAAAGTGTTGCGCGCCTAAATCGATATGGGCTCTCCGAATATCAACATGCGGGACCCCGTCATCTATCGCATCCTGTATGCCGAGCATTATCGAACAGGGAATGAATGGTGTCTCTATCCGATGTACGATTTCGCCCATCCGATTCAAGATGCGATTGAGGGCATTACTTATTCCTTATGCTCCATCGAATTCAAAGATCATCGTCCGTTGTACGATTGGGTGTTAAATAAACTCCAAATTGCTGAGCCGCCCCGGCAAAGAGAGTTCGGACGACTTAGCTTAACAGGTGTTGTGACAAGCAAACGGTTTTTGCGCCAACTGGTAGAAGAGGGCTATGTAGACGGCTGGGACGATCCCAGGCTGCCTACTCTGCGCGGGTTAAGAAGAAGGGGATTCACGCCGGAAAGCATACGCAGCTTCATTGAAGAAATCGGCGGCATCCGTACCCAAAGTACGGTAGACATTTCACAGTTGGACCATTGTTTAAGGCAGGATTTAAAAACGAAAACGATCAGCATCATGGCAGTTTTGAAGCCGCTGAAAATCGTCATTGTCAATTACCCGGAGGGACGAACGGAACTCCTGACGATCGAGAACAACAGCGAAAACGAGGTGATTGGTAAACGGGAAGTCCCATTTTCCAAGACGATCTACATCGAACGGGACGATTTTATGGAGCATCCGCTCAAAGGTTTTCACAGACTGAGTCCGAATGCCGAAGTCAGGCTGAAGGGTGCCTATTTTATCAAGTGCGAGGAAATGATCAGGGATCGGGACACAGGGGAAATTATCGAGCTTCGCTGCTCGTACGATCCGATGACGAAGAGCGGCACAGGATTTTCCGGCCGTAAAGTAAAAGGGACAATCCAATGGGTTTCCGCGGAACACGCAGTCAAAGTAGACGTCAATCTATATGAGAGGCTGCTCCTTGAAACGAACGTTCCGAACGAGGAGGGCGAGACCTGGAAGGATGCGGTAAACCCGGACTCGCTTGTTGTCGTAAAGGATGCTTTGCTCGAGCCTTCTATTAAACATGCGCAACCGGAACAAAAATTTCAATTTTTCCGTCACGGCTATTTTTGTGTAGATAAAAAGCTTACTACTGCTGAAAGGCTTGTTTGTAACCGCATCGTTCCGTTGAAGGATAGTTGGAACAAACGTTAGAAGCTGTATAGAACCGGTCTGAGCTCGGGTTTGCGGAGGCGGACCGGTTTTTTTATTTCAGTAATACCCGTACGTATCATGAAGAAAATGATGTAAAATTTATTAAGAACAAAGGAGGTTTTTGATGGATGGCTTATGTGTTACATATTCCCGGTTCGGTATTCCCGAGCAAGTAGTAACGGTTGAAAATAAGAAAGTCGAAAAACCCGGCTACGGCGAAATTCTGGTACGCATGCTTGATCGGCCCATCAATCCGTCCGACTTGATTCCGATTACAGGTGCTTATGCTCATCGGATTTCGCTTCCTGCCATACCGGGATATGAAGGGGTCGGCATCGTTGAGGAAGCGGGCGATTCCGTTTCACGGGAGCTTCTCGGCAAACGCGTTTTGCCTTTGCGGGGGGAAGGGACATGGCAGCAATTCGTTAAAGCTCCGGCTCAATGGGCAGTCCGCGTACCTGATTGCATAGAGGATTACACGGCCGCTCAGCTATACATCAATCCGGTAACGGCGTGGCTTGCCTGCACGGAGGTTTTACATTTGCAGCAGGACGATGTATTAGTCGTAAATGCTTGCGGCTCTTCGATCGGCCGTATTTTTGCGCAGCTTGCAAAGATCCTCGGTTTTCGTTTGATTGCCGTTACTAGAAACGACTCTTATACGAAGGAATTGCTGCAGCTTGGTGCTTCTTATGTGATCAACACGACAAAAACATCTTTGCGGAGCGCGGTACTGGAGCTTACGGAGGGGCTTGGGGCGAACGCAGCTATTGATTCGGTGGGCGGTCTGGATGGCGCGGATTTGGCGTACAGCTTGCGTTCAAACGGTACGATTTTGACCATAGGGCTTTTATCGGGTATGCCTGTTCAATGGGCGGAGGTTACACAAAAGACGAATGTTAACGTCAAATTGTTTCATTTGCGGCATTGGAATGAACAAGTAACCGGGCAGGCATGGCATGAAGTTTTTAACCGGTTGATGTCACTTATAACAGACAAAAAGCTGGAGCTTATGAAGCCGGCGTCATTTTACGATTTATCGTCGGTACGGGAAGCCGTTCAAGCAGCTAGAAGTGCAGAGGGTAATAATGGGAAAATTTTTCTGACTTCCATATAGGAAAGTTGATAAATAAATAGAAGACCGCTTGGTGAATACCATATAATGGGGTATTGACGATGGGACATTTCTATGATGGAAAGTAGTTTAGGAGTACCTTAGAAGGTTGAGCGGTTTCCGGCAATGGTGATATGAGTAACCCACCGAAATTTGCAGACGGGCAGCCCCTATGCTATCGTTAGAGCAAAAGAGAACCTTCTAACTGCAGATGTGCTGGGAAGACAGCGTTAGCAAGAGGAGGCATGACTTTTCAGGGGGAAGAGAAATGGCTGACGATAAGAAAATTAGCGTCTTATTTGTATGTTTAGGAAATATATGCCGTTCTCCGATGGCGGAAGCTATCTTTCGGCATAAAGTTCGGCACTTGGGAATCGAGGGCCGTTTTCGGATCGATTCGGCAGGAACGGGAGACTGGCATGTCGGTCAACCGCCGCATCTCGGAACGAGGAAGATTCTTGACGAGTACGGAATCAGTCATGAAGGGCAGCGTGCGAGACAGGTTGCCTCAGCCGACTTCTCCGATTACGATTGCATCGTTGCAATGGATTCGCAGAATGAAGCCGATCTGAATCGGCTCGGTAAAAATACGGGCGCGAAAATCATCAAGCTGCTCGATTTGCTTCCGGAGGTTGCGCTAGCAGACGTTCCGGATCCTTATTATACGGGGAATTTTCAGGAAGTGTACGAGCTTGTCGACAAAGGCTGCGATGCTTTGCTCGAATACTTGGGAACGAATAAGTAAATCGATATTTTCCGTTGATGAATGGAAAGAACGTAAGCTATTATCAAACCGATGCAGGTCTGACGATCGAAAGAGGCAGGACGATTTTACAGTTGCGGGCCATATGTATAGGGCTGACCCAAGGGATGTCTTGGCGTAGCCCTATTTTATTTTTTACAGTATATCCTTTGGAATGTGGAGGTTAGTCGGATGAAGGTCGTAGTTACAGCGTATAACGATAATTGGAATCAAATGTTCTTAGAAGAATCCAGCAAAATTAAAACGATTTTTGGCGAGGAGCTAATCGATATCCATCATATTGGCAGCACTTCGGTGTCGGGCTTGAAGGCCAAACCGATCATCGATATGATGCCGGTTGTGAAAGACATCGCAAAAATCGATTCCTTCAACGAGCAAATGACGAAGCTCGGCTACGAATGCATGGGCGAGCTTGGCATGAAAGGGAGAAGGTACTTCAGAAAAGGCGGCGACGATCGAACGCATCAAGTGCATGCTTTTCAGGCTGATAATAAAGCAGATATCGAGCGTCATTTGGCTGTAAGGGACTATCTCAGAACGCATGCCGAGGCAGTCGTACAGTATGGGGATTTAAAAGAAAATCTCGCCAAGCAATTTCCAAACGATATCGAAGCTTATATGGACGGTAAAGATGAATTCGTGAAAGAACTGGAAAGAACGGCGTTACATTGGTTTAGGAACTAATAGCGCATGAGAAGCTTTTCAACTTAAAACTATGAAATGGGTTGCCTAGCGACAATCTCTAATAAATAAACTTTCGCTGAAACCAGTAACTGATTGCAAACAACAGGCATTCTGTGGCCAGCTTTGCCGGCACGATGGGAATAGCAAAGAAGGTATGCAAAACATAGAGAAGCCCGTAATTAAACGCGAGTATCGCGGCTGCCAGCGCGTAATATCGCGACATGGATTTTATGACCTTTCTCTTCGCAGGACGAGAGAAAACGAACCGCCGATTCATAGCGTAATTCGCTGCCGAGCTCCCGACTCTTGCGCCAACGACGGAAACGAGCAGGTTCGAGGTCAGAAACTGAAGAAGCAGCAAGAGCACGAAGTCCAAAACGCCGGAAATAACGGAGGATGTGCAAAACTTCAAAATTGGTTTATAAACTTTGAACGAATCCGCAATCGGACGAAAATGGGAGGAACGGTTATCGTTCAAATAAATCGTCTCGATCGGAAGCTCCGAAATGCCGTATCCTTGTGCGGGAGCTTCCAGCAGAAGATTCATTTCGTATTCGAACCGCTCTCCCGGCACTTGACATAACCAGCCGAGCATCTGGTTCGGGTATCCGCGAAGGCCGGTCTGTGTATCGCCAATGCCGATCCCCGTCGCCGCGTCGTATATTTTGCTTGTGAGACGGTTTCCGATGCGGCTTCGGAGCGGCACCTTCCCCGTAAATCTTCGGCTGCCCAGAACGATCGTCGCCTCGCGAGCTTCAATCGCTTGGCCGACTGCGACGATATCCTTCGGCGCATGCTGCCCGTCGCTGTCCGCACAGACGACTCCCTCGTTCCATCCGTGCTCCATAATGTATTGAAAGCCTGTCTTTAAAGCTCTCCCTTTGCCCATATTCGAGAGGTGAGTCAGAACGGTGCAGCCCGCCGCTTTCACGGCTTCGAATATCCCGCGGAAGCGTTCGCCGCTGCCGTCATCAACGATGACGATCGGCGCATCCGTCATGGCCCTAAGCCGCTCGATCAGCTCCACCAAACGGTAATCCGGTTCATATGAAGGAATCAATACGGTCATGATCGTTTACTCCTCCCCCAAATAAAGGATATCGCTTACTCCGCGCTCCGCTTGCTTGCCTTGCGGATTGTTCACGACGCGGCCCATAAAATACATTGTCGATGAACCGCCGCCGTCCAGGTTGTACGCTTCCTTCGCTCCGAGATCGGCAAATAATTGCGCAAATTCATCCAGCGTCATCCCCCGGCTGTCGCTCTGCCGGCCGTCGACAACGACGAACACGTAATGATTCGGCGCGATCATCCCCATGCCCGTACGCGGGTTAGCGTTCGAAATGGAACGATTGCCGAAGTTCGTATCGATTTTGACCTTATCGAAGTTCTGGAGAAGCTGTCCGTTTTCAATCAACACGGGACCGAATGAAAGCGTATGGAGGACGCCGGAATCAAGCAATGTTTGTGCGGATACTTTTTGCTCGTCATAGGAGGCCATTGTACCGTCTTTGTATAAAGCGACGGCCTCCCGGGCCGGTTCGTCCCGATATAGCGTACCGTTACGAATGATGACGCCGTCGCTGCGAAAGCCGTAATAGTCGCCGTTGATTGCAAAAACGGCTTGATGAGCGGAAGCGATGTCGGAAGTATTCTCGATGATGTTTCGCCCGAATTTGTTTTTGGCGAAGGCGGATTGCAGCACCGAAGCGTCCGAAGTTATGACGTCGGCTACGTAATACGTAATCCGATCGCCGCCTTCGCCGGTTGCCACTTGTTCGATCGAGATGCTAAGATCGTCGCTGCTGTAGCTCCAATCGTCGGATTTCACTTCGGATTCGACGTTGCTCTCTTGATCCGCTGCAAGGTTGGAATCCGGTTCCGCTGAGGGGGCGGGAGCGGCCACGATGGTCTCGACATGCTCGATCAGGTATCGATCTGCGAGCTTGAAAAGGATGCCGCCTGCAACTGCGATACATACCGCCGCAATGAAGAGCCGTTTTCGCAAGCGCGGACGTTGATTGAAAAACATAACTTCGCCACCCTTTCTTCTTTAGCTTAGCTTTATGGTCTGGTCCGGTCTCCACCCGCTCCGCCGCGGCCTCCGCCCATTCCGCCGCCCCCGGGACCCGCATTGCGGGAGGTCGTGACGCCGGACTCGTTCAACCAAGTGACGGAGCCCGTTATTGTGAAATCGACGACCTTCGTTTCACCCGAGAAGAAGGTGAGGGTTTTGTCTTTTTGCAGCTCCGGCGAACTGATAACGACCGTTTGATAAGCTTTTGCCGGTGTGACGCTTGCGACAACTTTCCCTTCGCCGTCTTTAAGCTGTATCAAACTGCCTGCCGCTTGCGTTTGGGGAAATGTCATAACGACGGACATTTGACCGGAATCCTCGGAAGGAGCCATGGCCATGCCGGAGCTTCCCGCCGCGATCAAGGTGCCTCCGCTCAAATTGAAGGTTCCGTCATAGTCCAAAGCGCCATTATTATTCGTTGTCGGACCGTAGACAATAACGGTGCCGCCGGTCATGACGATCGAACCGTTCGAATCCAAGCCGTCGCCGGCTGCATCCACCGTTAAGGAGCCGCCTTTGATCGCCAGCTTGCCGCTTGCTGTGGAAGAGAAGCGATTTTGTCCCGGACGTCCGCCGACGGAAGAACCGTCGTTGCCTCCTGAAATATTGACGCCGTCATCGCTTGAGACGAGGTGAATGTCGCCGCCTGAAATCGTTACTTCCGAGCTTTCGATACCTTCATAGCTTTTGGCGATATCGATGGTTCCTCCCGTGATTTCAATGGAAGTGTCCGCGTGGATGCCGTCGTCGCCGGAGTTGATTTTCATTTCACCGCCTGCGATCGCAATCGATCCATTGCTGTGCAGCGCATCGTCTGCGGAGTCAAGCGTGAACGTTCCGGCGAATACGGCAATACTCGAAGCCGCTTTTACCGCTTTGGCGCTCGGCGTATCCGCATTTGCAGCTTGCTGTGCGGAGCTTCGGGACCCGCCCATGCCTTGTTTGGCGTCGGTTGTTTTCGCCGCGCCGCTTGCGCTGCCTCCGCCGGAAACGATCGCGTAGGTGCCGCCGTCGATCCTGATGGCGGCAGCCGATTGCATGCCGTCACTCCCGGCTTTAATCGTGAACACTCCGCCTTCGATGGCGATGTTTCCTTTTGAGGCTTCGGTATCGTTCGTCGTTTTGATGCCGTCACCGCCCGCATCGATGGTGATGGTCCCGTCTTTGACGGCTACCAGATCCCGTCCCATAATCCCGTCATCCGCTGCATGTACCTCGATTGTGCCGCCTGTTAATTTCAAATCGTCCTTGCTTGTCAAGCCATTGTTATAGTTGCCGTGAACGACAAGCGAACCGGTGCCGTTCACGGTTAGATCCGCTTTGCTGAAGACGGCCGCATTCGGCTCGTCGTCGGCATTGTCCGCGGAGGCGTAAGTTTCGCCGTCCGATATGCTGTTTTTTGTTCCCTCCTGCAAAGTAATGATCGCTTTGTCCGCTTCCTTGATGTAGATCGGAGCGCTGTCGCTGCTGTGAAGCTGCGTTCCGTTCAGAACCAAATGCACCGTCTCCGTTTTTGCCACGTCTACCGAGATTTGACCGTCATCCCAAGCTCCGCTAAGCACATAGGTACCCGGTGACGTAATGGCAACGGACTTGTCATTCGCTTTCGCACCAGACCCTTCGACGCTTGCAGTTGCACCGTTAAAACGGATCATGGTCGGATTTTCTTTCGTCCAATCGGCAGCGTAATCGTTGTCTTTGTAAGTCGCTTTCTCAGGTGCGCCTGCTGCATTCGAAGCATTCGCCGCGGCAGTTGTCGGCGCAGCTGCGGAATCGGATTGCGAAGAGGGGGGAATACTTGTGGAATTGCCGTTGCTGCCGCCGTTTCCGCTGCATCCGGCCAAGACGGCTGCCGTACATAGAAGAACGACCCCTAGCTTTGTACGATATTTGCTCATTTTGATCATCCTTTCCGAAATGTTTAATAGTCTGTAGTCGTGGGACTCATCGTTAAAGCGATGTCCAAATTTCCGTTACGGACTCGAATCGCGTCCAAAAATTGTTTTTGATTCGTGACAGGATCCATCGTAACCAAATAAACCAATTCATAAAGACTGCCAAGCTCAGTCGTTCTGACCTTCTTAAGCTCATAGACGATATTGAATTTTTTAAATACTTCGTCGAATGCTTCTTCATAGGCGAGGTCCTCGGGAATCGTGACCTTAAGCAAACGCTGCGCTGATTTCTTAAGTCCGAATTTCGTTACGTTCAAAATGAACATCAGCACGCAAAGGCAAACGGTAAATAATGCGGCATAACCGAAGGAGCCTACGCCGACAGCCAGTCCGGCCGCCATTGTGAGCAGAACGTAAGCGATATCTTTAGGATCGCCGGGCGCGCTGCGAAATCGAATGATCGAGAAAGCTCCCGCCAGACTGAATGCCCTAGCGATATTGCTTCCGATCAAGAGGATGATGACGGCTACGATTGCAGGCAGCACGACCATGGTTAACGTAAAGTTGGGCGAGTAGCCGCTGCGTAAGCTTGTCTTCATATAAGTGAAGCTGATGATCAAGCCCAACAAAATAGAAATCAAGATGGTTAATATGGCATGGGTTAACGTTAAATCCGTCGCAGCCTCGGTCGATGTAAAGATGGATTCAAGCATATTGGGAATCCCCCTGACGGCTTTTGACGTTTACGACGTACTTTTTATACTCGTTGCCGTATTTGGAAAAGCTCGTTCGAAACATGTGATGCTCCGAAAGCATTTTCGACAGCCAGACCGGCATCGTTTTCTCCGCCTTGACTTCCATCAGCCATCGCCCCTGTTCGAGCAAGGCTTCGCCGTGGTCGCCGTCCTCCAGCTTCAGGTCGCAACGCCTGGACCGGATATTGGTGTCGAACGTAATGCGAAGATCGCGGTTATCGATGCTGAACAGCGCTTTGCGTTCATATGCCAAATATACCTTAGGCATAAGCTCGTATCGCTGCATAAAATATTGAATCTCTTGAATCACCTGCTTGTTCATATAAGGCTTAAGCTCAAGCTCAATTCCGGGCTTCATGAAATCATAGGCTTCTTGGAGCCGAAGAGCTGTTCTTCGTTTATTGACCAGGCCGAATACCTTCTTTTTCAGCTCCAAATACACTTTTGCGTTTTCTTTCGGAACGCCGTATCCTCGCAATCGAAGCTTTTCTTTATACTTCGGCTTCGAGAGACTTTTACGAATAAGCGCGTCGTCCCATGTATCGTAGTAAATGTTGCTGATGGAATAGAACGGATGCTCTTTGTTGTAATCGTCGGGCTCCATATAGCCGAGCAGTCTGTTGTAAAACCGGTGAACGGCCGTATCGTCAAGCAAATATTTATTTTCATATCGGTTGAATACTTCAATTGCCATATTCCAGCTCACCTTTCCGCGTTCGTTTCCGTCACTATTCGAAGTATATCTCCTTAAACTGAAGGGGCTCTGAAGACAAGTTGAATGATTCATGAGCGTTCGCTGAAAGACTGCTGAATGTTGCTGTATTTGGATCGAACGTGAGGCAATCCGTAACAAGGATAAACGGCTTCGCCTACCTTTGGGACGGGCGCGTTTACCGTTGAAATATAGGCACTTGATAGGTGGAACATATAAACTTATATTTAAAAAAATGATACAATAACGAAAAAAGCAGCAAGTACGGAGGTTGGAGCATGCGAATCGGAATTGTCCCTTTTCAAGAACAAGATCACGATAGATTGGTGGAAATTTGGTACGAGGCTGTACGTGATACGCATACATTTTTGACGGAAGAGGATATTGATTTTTATCATCAAATGGTGAAAAACGGCGCCTTGGATGAAGTCGAGTTGTGGGTGGAGCAAAACGAAAATAACGTTCCGAGAGGATTTATCGGGCTGGACGGAACGAAAATCGAGATGTTGTTCGTCGATCCGAAATATCATGGGAAAGGAATAGGCACACGCTTAATAAAACATGCCGAAGCGATAAAGGGCGGCAATCTTCAAGTTGATGTCAATGAGCAGAACGAGGGAGCGTGTGCATTTTACAAACGCTACGGTTTTGTACGGACGGGACGCTCGGAGCTGGACAGCTCGGGACGGCCGTTTCCACTGCTTCATTTAAGCAAAACGGAGGCGAGCGCCGATGAGCGATGAAAGCTGCAATCCGTTATTGGACAAGGTTAGAGCGCTTTGCTTGTCTTTCCCGGGCACAAGCGAGCGGATTAGTCACGGCGCGCCGACATTTTTCGTCAACGAGAAGAAGTCGTTCGTCCAATACCATAACAACCATCACGGAGACGGCAAAATAGCGTTATGGTGCGCGGCGCCGTCAGGCGTTCAATCATTGCTTGTCGAAGCGGAGCCGGACATTTATTACATCCCGGCTTATGTCGGCCATCTCGGATGGATCGGCGTGCGGCTCGACCGCCAGGCCGAATGGGAAGACATCGCCGGCGCGATCGGCGGCGCTTATATGGCGCGCGCGCCAAAGAAGCTTCAAGCGCTCGTGGCCGGCAGGTCGTTCAACGCTTAAACCGCAGATAAACAAAGGGTACTCGCAAGCGTCGTTATGACTAATGGAAAACATACAGTTAATTTCCGGAAAACCCCTTGAATTGTAGAATTTAATGGAAAACCTACAGTTATTTTCGTTGAAAAATCCCGAATATGAAGAAATGCACCAAATTACATGCATTTTTCCCAGCTAATTGTCTTTTTCTCACCTTTTAGCCGAAAATAACTGTATGTTTTCCAGTTAGCCCCCCAAGCCGCGCTTCACGGCACCTTCCAGGTAGCTGGTTATCGTAGCATCTCTACACATAGACTTTACTAACGAACCTATACCTGTCATATCATGAGGTTAGCTTATCAAAACAAGAGTCCGCGTTATATTGCGGACTCTTTTTTCGGCTTTTCCGCATGAGCGGCAGCTCGAGCCTATAATTTTCAAAAATCTTTCATAAAAGGTATATACGAAATTAGGTCATAACTCCTATACTTATTGTCGAAGGCATGATTTGGTACATTTAACCGGGTAAGGGGCTCCATCGTCGTTCTTTTCTTTAATACGGCGTCTTTTCTAGTCACATTTTTCAACCATTGATAGGAGCATTCCGAATTTCAAATAGTTACATAAGGACCGGCGATTTGTCGCCGATAAAACTGGATTGAAATAAACAAAAACAGCATTCATCCGAATGCCGGTTAGGAGCAGATGATGTTAGTAGAACTGAAGAACAGCCCCAAAGCTATGGAGGCGCTTGAAGCCTCGATGATCGTTTCGATAACGGACGGAGAAGGGAGGTTTACTTATGTCAATGATCGTTTCTGCGAAGCTTCCAAGTACGAGAGAAGCGAGCTCATCGGAAGTAACCATACCATCATCAACTCGGGTTTTCATCCCATTGAGCATTTTCAGGATATAAGGGAGACGATCGGACAAGGGCAAGTGTGGAAAGGGGAAATGAAGAATCGGGCCAAGGACGGCAGCGAGTATTGGGTTAACCTTACGATTATCCCGTTTGTGAATGACAAAGGGGAGATTTTGCAGCATGTGGCTATCGGAACCGACATTACGAACCGCAAGCAGAGCGAAACGGTTTTAAACCAAACGATCGAAAATTTGCGCGATATCGAAAATGCTTTGGATGAGTCCTCCATCGTCGCCATTACCGATGACAAAGGCGTTATTACGTACGTTAACGAGAAGTTTTGCGAGATTTCCAAATATAATCGGGACGAGCTTATCGGCAAAACGCATCGGCTCATTAACTCAGGCTATCATCCGAAAACCTTCTTTAAAGAGATGTGGGAAACGATTAAAGGGGGAAGCGTTTGGAGGGGCGAGGTCAAAAATCGGGCCAAGGACGGCAGCGAATATTGGATGAATACGACGATCGTTCCGTTCCTCGGCAGCGACGGGGCGCCCAGGCAGTTTATATCGATCCGATCGGATATTACGGACCGGGTCAAAGCGGAGGCCGAATTAGCCGAACGTACGGAACAGCTCGCGAAAGCGCGTGATGAGGCCATTCAAGCAAGCTTGATCAAAAGCCAGTTTTTGGCCAATATGAGCCATGAACTGCGGACTCCGCTAAATGCGATTATCGGGTACAGCGAAATGCTTCAGGAAGAAGCCGAAGAGCTTGGGGAGTCGATTTTCGCGGAGGATTTGGGCAAGATCAGGAAAGCCGGCAGTCACCTGCTTGCTTTGATTAACGATATATTGGACATTTCAAAGATCGAAGCAGGAAAAATGGAGCTTAGTCTGGAAACATGCAGCCTGCAGGATTTGATCCATGACGTTTTGACGACGATTAGGCCGCTGCTCGAAGGCAACGGAAATGAAATTCGGACACAGTGCATCGAAGAAGGAGAACTAAACATCGATGTAACGAAAATGAGGCAAATCTTAATTAACTTATTAAGCAATGCCAATAAATTTACGAAGGACGGACTGATCCAATTCGACGCCTATATGGAATCCCGATCCAATGTGAACGGATATGTGTTTCGCGTACGGGATACGGGGATCGGAATGACGCCGGAGCAAATCGCCAAGCTGTTCCAGCCTTTTACGCAGGCGGACGCTTCCACGACGCGGAAGTATGGGGGTACCGGTCTCGGGCTTGCGATCAGTCAACGTTTTATACATTTAATGGGCGGCGAAATCGGCGTCGAAAGCGAATTCGGCAAGGGCACGATTTTCTCGTGCTGGCTGCCGGTCGCTGCGGAAGAATCGTCGAATTATGCTTTGCCGATCGCTTTCGATGCAATTGAACTCGAAGTGGAAGATGCTGAAGAGGTCAGCATTTTGCTTATCGACGACGAAGTATTCAACCGCGAGCTGATGAAACGTTATTTAGCCAGAACAGGCTGGACGTTGGCTTATGCGGATAACGGCCCCGAAGGACTAAAGCTTGCCAAAAAACTGCGCCCCAAGGTCATCTGTCTGGATATACTCATGCCGAGCATGGATGGTTGGAGTGTGCTTGCGTCGCTGAAAAACGATCCGGAGCTAATGGATATTCCGGTCGTCATATGGTCCATGACCAGCGATCGGCAGCTGGGTTATACGCTTGGCGTTTCAGAATATTTGACGAAGCCGGTTGAGCGGGAGCAACTGATCAGAGTTATGGAAAAATATATTACCGAACGTGACGACCATCAAATTCTAGTTATTGAGGACGATGCGGCGACCACCGATATTATGACCAAGTTTTTGCGAAAAGAAGGATATTCGGTAATCCAATCAAGAAACGGGCGTCATGCTCTCGAGCAAATGTCCAAAAGTCTACCTTCTATTATTTTGCTGGATTTGATGATGCCGGAAATGGACGGCTTTCAATTCATCGCCGAGCTGCGCAATCGTGAAGAATGGCACAATGTCCCGGTTGTCGTCATTACCGCCAAAACGATAACGGCAGAAGAAAGGCAAATTTTAGACGGATTCGTTAAAAACATAATGCTGAAGAGCTCACTCGATTACAGTTATTTGATAGCAGAGATTCGAAAGTTCATAGAATTTGCTAAGGGAATGCAGGAGGAGGATTAAGTTGATTTTCGAAAAGCAATTTGTTCACGAGTCAACGCAAGTTCTTGAAAGCAACGCCGTGCTAGCATCGATTGAGCGCTCGCTTGCAATGATCGAGTTTAATATGCAAGGCGAAGTTCTATGGGCAAATGAGCCGTTCGCCTATTGTATGGGCTACCAAGCAAGTGAACTAACAGGCAAAAACCATAGGCAATTTTGCACGGCCGAATTTAGTAAAAGTCTTGAGTATGAGCAGTTTTGGAATGATTTGAGGAAAGGCAGCGCTTTTCAAGAGAAAATCGAACGTGTTGCCAAAAACGGTACGAGCATTTGGCTAGAAGCGACCTACATGCCAATTCGCGATAATCTAGGGGAATCCGTGGCGGTCCTAAAAATAGCCACGAACATAACGGCACGGGAGCAGGCGAATATCCGCATGATGGACGAGCTGCAGCAAATGGCGGCCTATGTGAAGAACCGTTCCGATCAAGGGTTAAAACGCGGACGGCAAGTGGCCGATATAATGGATAACGTCGTAAATGAGAATGAATCGAACATCCGTCACCTGCATGATTTGGAGGGACAAGCGAAATCCGTACGAAACATCGTTCAAACGGTGAGGGAATTTGCCTCGCAGACGAATCTCCTTGCGCTGAACGCTGCGATTGAGGCTGCTCATGCTAAAGAGCATGGACGCGGGTTTAACGTCGTCGCAGTTGAAGTGCGCAGGTTGTCGGAACAGGTTCAAGCGGCGGCCAAAGAGATACAAGCCTCGATCGAAGGTATTGCCGAACAGGTGGGGCGTGTCAGCAAAAGCTCGAATAGTTCGAGGGATGCCGTTATCAGCAGCAGGGAACAGCTTCGGAATGCTATGGATGAATTCGCCGGCATCGGCGAGGCAGCCGGAAAGCTGGACGAACAGGCCAAAATGTTAATTCAATAATTGAGACGTGCATACGAAAGTGGAGGCCACATCTATGATAACCATCCTTCTTATCGAGGATAATGAAATGAACCGCGACATGCTTTCCAGACGCTTGGAGCGCAAAGGTTATCGGATCGTTACTGCCGAGGACGGCAGACAGGGAGTAGACCTTGCCGGACAAATAAATCCGGATATTATTTTGATGGACTTGAGCTTGCCTGTTCTGGACGGCTGGGAAGCGACACGGATCCTGAAGGGATCAGCCCGCACCGGTCATATTCCGGTCATCGCCTTGACCGCCCATGCCATGAAAAGCGACGAAGAAAAAGCGTATCAGGCCGGATGCGACGATTTCGACACGAAGCCGGTCGTGCTGGACAGATTGCTCGAAAAGATGAGGAGATTCGTTACCCATGAAGGATGATATCCTGCTCTCCAAAATATTGATCGTGGACGATCAAGCATACAATATCACGTTATTGGAGCGCATTCTCGTGCGGGCGGGCTTCAAGCATATTTACAGCATTCAAGATCCGCGTTCGATCACGGTTTCGTTTACAGAAATCGACCCCGACATCGTTCTGCTCGATATGCACATGCCGGAGATGGACGGTTTGGAGGTTCTGCGGTTCATTCGGGAACAAAACGAGCCGGACGAATTTTTTCCGGTGTTGATGCTTACGGCCGATGTTACCCCCGAAGCCAAACAGAAGGGGCTGCAAGCGGGGGTCAATGATTATTTGACGAAGCCTTATAACCGGACGGAAGTTATCCTGCGCATCCACAATCTGCTCAAAACGAGACAGTTATATCTTCAAATCCAGCAGCACAAAAGCCATTTGGAGGAACGGGTACGCGAGCGGACGGAAGAGTTGCAGAAGGCCAAAATCGAAATATTGCAGCTGCTGGGACGCGCATCGGAGTACCGCGACGATATGACGGGCAGACATACGTTAAGAGTGGGCAAGCTGTCCGGATTAATCGCTGGCCGCTTGGGACTGTCCGAGGACCATGCGGATATGGTTCGTATGGCGGCGCCTCTCCATGACATCGGAAAAATCGGCATCCCGGATCAGATTTTGCTGAAGCCGGGACGGTTCGAGCCTGGCGAATTTGAGCAAATGAAGGCCCATACGCGGATCGGCGCCAGCATCCTGGAGGAAAGCTCCTTTGCCGTGCTGAAGCTGGCCTGTATTATCGCCAAGTCTCATCACGAAAAATGGGACGGGACAGGTTATCCGGAAGGACTGAAAGAGGAGGGAATTCCGATCGAAGCCAGAATCGTGGCTTTGGCGGATTTTTACGATGCGCTGACTCATGAGCGGCCTTACAAAAGGGCCTGGTCGCAGGAGGAGGCGGTTGCCGAAGTGAAAAAGCAGTGCGGTTTTCATTTCGATCCTAAAGTTGTTGATGCTTTTCTCGGGTTATACGAGGAGGAGCGTTTGCCGGGAGACGACGATTGAAAACGATACATATCCATACATTCGCCTCGATTGCTTATGCGGTCGGGGCTTTTTAGTACGGTCGTCCCTCTTCCCAAAATGCCAACCTGCACGTAAAATCTTATGCTATAATGGCTGGCAAGGATAAACGTTCATGACCTTTCGGGTCACAGCTTATGATGAACATGCAGCCCAGCAATCTCGCATTTTCGTAAAAACGGCTGCAAGCGTCTTGACACTGAACGTTTACCGTTGAAAAGTAAGCACTCAATAAGGTGCAGCATTTTTCTTATATGTTAAAAATTGAACAAGGTGGTTGAAGAGATGGAGTGGCAATTGTCGTTTCCGAGCATGGCAAGTTTTTCGCTGCATTCGTTGAAAAATAGAGTCATTGCCGTGCTGCTGCTCAGCACGATGATTCCGCTTATGCTGAGCGGCGGCATTTCCTACTTTTCCATTACTTCCATCATGGAAAATAAAATTCAGAATGGCGTGCACAGCAATTTACGGCAGGTGCAAATATCCCTTATCAACACACTCTCGAATCTAAACCACGTATCTCAACAACTGGCCTTTAACGGTACGGTCGGACGGGATCTTGCCAAATATTTCGAAACCGATGACATTCTGCTTAAGGATCAGCTGGGAAGAGACATTCAGAATAATGTCAATTTAATCCGATTTACGAATCCCGACCTCGGCCACATGTTTTACTATTTTGCGGATACGCAAAGCTATGTGTTTCCGGAGCCGATGCTGAGCGATAAATTCGTTCCGGACAACTATCCTCAGCTTTTGCAGCAAGGCGAGATGACGTATTACGGTCCTCATCGCACGACTTTGTCGCGTTTTATCGACCGGACGGTGCTCTCCGTTACCCGCAAAGTGGACGTTCCCGGCTACGATAATCTTTACGTCTATATCGAGACGAGCTTCCAATTGACGCAGAACGTGCTGCAAGCGGATAATTCCTCCATGAATGCCGCGCATTTGCTGGTCAACGAACAAAATCTTATTACCTACAGCGAAAACAAGCAGTTTCCGGTCGGGACCGCGTATGAGCCTGCACGTTATCGCGAGGGAATTTACGAAAGCCAAAGCAGCTTTCTTTTCGAGGAGCCGCATGATCAAGGCTGGAAGCTTGTTGCCGTGATCCCGAAGGAAAGCTACAACAGCGAGAAAAACTTGTGGCTCCGGCAGTTCACGTTGTTTACATGTTTTTCCGTATTCATTGCGCTCGTTTTCGCTTGGACCATTTGGAGAACCGTAAGAAGACCGTTAAGCCGCTTCAACAAAGAAATCAAACAGCTGCACGACAGCAACTTTCACTCGCCCCTCAAAATGACGAAAATCATCGAGTTCGATTTTTTACTTCGCAAGTTCCAGCTTATGCGACAGCAAATTTGGGAGCTCCTGCAAGAGGTAAAGGAGAAAGAAAAGCGAAAAACCGAAGTCGAGATCGAAAAGCTGCTTTTCCAGATTAACCCTCATTTTATACACAACACGCTCGATACGATACGATGGCTGGCACGGTCGAAAGGCATGCTGGAAATCGATAATTTGATATCCGCATTAAACCGCGTTTTGTATTACAACATGGGAAAGGGCGGCTCGACGACGATACGGGAAGAAATCGAAGCATTGACCGATTACATCGAGCTGCAGCGCATACGTTACGATTTTGAATTTACGGTAACGATTCATGCGGACGAAAACGTGCTTAGCCGGCAAATTCCCCGATTTATTCTTCAGCCGCTGGTCGAAAACTGCCTCTATCACGGTATGAAGGACGAAGGCGTAATCGAGGTGCATATCGCGGTGGTTGAAGGGCGGTATACGAGTATTCGGGTGCAGGATAACGGAGCCGGCATGACGGAAGAGGATATTGAACGGCTTATGGAGAACCAGTCCCGAGAGCGGCGTAAAGTCGGGATGGGGATCGGGCTTTATTACGTGAATCGCATGATCCGAACGCAATACGGCGAAGAAGCGAATTTCGACATTCACAGCAGACCGGGAGAAGGAACGACGATGTCCTTGCGAATCCCGCTTGATAAAGAGAGAGAAGGGGAGGAATGAAACGATGATCAAAGTGCTCGTTGTCGATGACGATAAAATGGCGCGCCGCGGCATCATTGCGGAAATGCCTTGGGATTTATTCGGCATGCAGGTTGTCGGCGAAGCGAACAATGGGGAACGCGCACTTGAGTTTTTGAAAAATGAGGCCGTCGATCTGCTCATTACCGATCTGGCCATGCCGGTCATGTCGGGGCTCGATTTGATGCGGCAGGTACAGCAGCTTTACCCGCATATTTGGTTCGTCGTCCTGACGTTCCATCAGGATTTCGAATTAATCCAAGAGGCGCTTAGGATCGGAGCGATCGATTACATTGCCAAGACGCAAATCGAGCATGCCAAAATGGAGGACGTGCTGGGGAGAATCAGCGAGAGAATCGGCCGCAATCGGTTGTCCTCCTTCCAAGCTCCGGTTACGGTGCCTGCGGGACAAAGCATCGATGCCGCTTCCATGCTTGTCTTTATTGCCGTCGACGGGCAGCAAATCGACTTTAGCCTTTTATCGGGCTGTCCGTTCTTGCTTGGAAAACCAATGCAAGAAATAAGCCTCGGCATGTGGACGGTGTTGTTAGAGCAGGAAATGTTTGACGAAGCGGTTGCGGGGATGAAGGCGGATCTGATCGAGCGAGGCTTGAATAAACAAGTAGCGATTATCGAGATAAACGATTTGCAGGGCGCGGATAAAGAAAATTTGCGCAAACGGCTGCTTTTGTATAAAGAAAGATCGTTTTTTTACGAATATGAGAATCCTGTATTTTACTATACGTTTACCGCCGACCGATTGAATACCGAATATCCGGGCTGGACCGACGAGGAGCTGCGTACGAATCGGGAAGCGTGGTCGTCGCTGCAATGGATCGTGCAAGTAAACGTCTTTGATGAACTGCTGCAGGAAATCGGCAAGGCGAGACCGTCCGTCGCGCAGCTGGAAAGCATTTTTTACACGGCCAAAAACAACTGGCTTCGCATCGTACCGGAGGAAGTTGTAAATATGACGGATATGCCCGGTTCCCGCTCTTATTGGCAGGAGTGGACAAGCTGGCTGAACGGCGTTCGCGGCAGGCTTCGGGGCGTGGTCATCAAGTCTTCGTACTCGGATGAAATTTCCAACAGTATTATGAAAACTGTGGATTATATCAATCAGCATCTCGATTCCGACCTCCGACACAGCGATTTGGCGCGAGAAGCGAACATGAGCAAAGGCTACTTCAGCCAATGCTTCAAAGAAATCGTCGGACGAACGTTTCACGATTATATTCGTGATGCCAGAATCGAGAACGCCCGCTTGCTGCTCGTTCAAACGAAGCAGCCGATCTATCGGGTGGCGGAGCAGTGCGGATATCCGAACGAAAAGTATTTTAGTAGAGTATTTCGCGAACGAATGGGAATGCTTCCAAGCGAATACCGTCAAGAAACGGCGAAGGTATAATTTGTTCCTTCAAAAGGTTCACTATTTCACACTCGTTTGAACCGTTTTGCCGTGCAGGATGTATTATTGTCCTAATTTCATGATCGCAGCGTCTCCCGGACGCTGCCCTTTTTGTTTTACGATTAACATGTAACCGGGATACTAACACAAAGAAGGGGATGAAGGTATGAAACGAAAACAAAAGGCAATCGGATTGACCATGGCACTTTCACTCGTATTTGTATCCGCTTGCAGCAATACGGAAACGCCGGGTAGCGGTACGAAGAAGGAAGACCCGCCTGCAGGCTCGTCGAGCAGCCAGCCGAAGGAGCAAGAAAAGGCCGATCCGTTCGGCAAATACGCCCAGCCCGTCACATTGACAATCGGGAAGGGCGTGCCTGCCGACGACAAAACGCTGCCTGCCGGAGATACGGTTGAAAACAACCAGTTTACCCGTTATTTCGAGGAAAAGCTGAATTTGAAATTTAAGGCGGCATGGGTTGCGGCTGCGGGAGACGCTTATGATCAGAAGCTGGCGCTTGCCATTTCCAGTAACGATCTGCCGGATGCGATGGTCGTCTCCGAGAAAGAACTGAAAACGATGGTCAAGGCCGGACAGCTTGAGGATTTGACAAAGGTATACGAGCAGTTCGCTTCTCCGGCTCTGAAAAAAATGTACGATGCAACGAAAGGGAAAGCTTTCGAAAGCGCGACCTTCAACGGGAAGCTTATGGCGCTGCCGAATTTGAACGTCGACGAGGATCCGATCAAGCTGCTTTGGGTACGGCATGATTGGCTCGACAAGCTCGGCTTAAAGCCTCCGCAAACCGTCGACGAGCTTGAAGCGATTGCCAAGGCTTTCATCGAGAAGGATCCGGACGGCAACGGCAAGGCGGACACGTTCGGTCTCCTGGGAGATCCTAGCAATACATTCGGGCCGTTATATTCCGCGTTTCAAGCTTATCCCGCCATGTGGCTGAAGGATAAAGAGGGCAAAGTCGTTTATGGCACGACGGCTCCGGAAATGAAAGAGGCGCTTGCCAAGCTAAGAGGATGGTACGAGCAGGGACTGCTGGACAAGGAATACGCGATTCGGAAAGATACTGCTGAGCTTGTGAACGGCGGACGGGCCGGTTTGTTTCTGTACGCCGGCTGGTCGATGCCATGGGGATTGTACGATTCGGTGAAGAACAATCCGAATGCGGTATGGAAAGCGTATGCGCTTCCGCTTGACGGATCCGGCAAATACAATGCGACTCAAGGTCCTGTCAGCTCGCAGTATTTTGTAGTCAAAAAAGGCTACTCGAATCCGGAAGCGATCGTGAAATACTTGAATCTGTACTCGAACGTCGAGAACGATGCAGAGGCGACGGCAAAACTAATAAACGGCGTCAATGCCGCCTATTTTCCGCTGCGCGCCACATTCGTAGAGCCGCAAATCGTGACAAACCGGTTGAAAAGCATCAAGAAAGCACTCGACGGGCAAATCAAGCCGGAGCAGCTGAGAATTGACGAGAAAGACGTTTACGACAAAGTCGTGAAAAATAATGCGGAGCCGGGCAAAGACCCGGGCAGCTGGATGTATGCCTATGCTTACCTGGTTGGGGGCGGAGCGCTGGAATCGCCGATGAACAAAGTTTCAGGCGTGTTTTATTCGCAGACGAAGTCGATGGGGCTGAAATGGCCGGCGCTGCAAAAAATGGAGTCCGAGATGATTACGAAAATCATTATGGGCAGGGAATCGCTTGATTCGTTCGACGCCTTTGTTGCGGAATGGAAAAAAAGCGGCGGCGAACAGATTACCAAAGAAATAGAAGAAGAGTTAAAGAAATAATCGGTTTCGGGCGTTCGTCCAGAAAGCAATATGGCGAACGCCCGTTCTTCGGAAAGAGCGGGTGAATCACTCCATGAGAAATCGGCGTTTTCAAGTCCATTATCACCTTATGATGATGCCCGGCATGATCCTTCTGTTCTTGTTCAGCATCATTCCCATGTTTGGCGTTGTCATCGCCTTTCAGGATTTTAATCCGGGTCTCGGCTTTCTCCGCTCGGAGTGGGTCGGCCTCGATAATTTCCGCTTTATGTTCGAGCTTCGGGACAGCCGGACGATCATTTTGAATACAGTCTTTATCGCACTGATGAAAATGATCGCCCATTTATCGATTCCGCTCATTTTCGCGCTGATGCTTCACGAGCTGCGTTTCGGCAGGCTGAAGCGCTGGATCCAAACGATCGTTTACCTGCCGCATTTTTTATCCTGGGTCATTTTGTCGGGCATCGTCATTCAACTGCTTTCTTCGGAAGGCCCGATAAACCGGCTTATTGAAACGTTTGGCGGCGAATCGATCATGTTTCTTGGAGACAATAACTGGTTTCCGTATGTCATCGTAGCAAGCGATACCTGGAAGGAGTTCGGCTTCGAAACAATTATTTATTTGGCGGCATTAACCGGAATCAATCCGGATCTGTACGAAGCGGCCGAGGTTGACGGAGCGAACCGGCTGCAGAAATTGTTTCATGTTACGCTTCCTGGAATCCGTACGACCGTCGTGCTGCTCGCCACATTAAGCTTAGGCAACATACTCAATGCCGGATTCGATCAAATTTTTAACCTGTACAATCCGCTCGTGTACGAATCCGGGGATATTATCGACACCTATGTGTACCGCGTCGGGTTATTGAATATTCAGTACGGACTCGGAACTGCAGTCGGATTGATGAAATCGATCGTATCGTTCGTTTTGATCGTTATTTCTTACTGGATGGCTTCCCGGTTTGCCAACTATCGCATCTTTTAACGGGGAGGGAAAGAGCCATGCATGCCATGAACACTACCAAACATAGATTGACGTTGGCCGACTATTTGCTTGCAGCGCTTCTCGTGCTGATTACGATCGTATGCATAGCCCCGATTTGGCATACGATCGCCATTTCGCTGAGCGATAAATCTGCCGTAGAAGGCGGTAAAGTGCTGTTTCTGCCTGTCGATTTTACGTGGAACGCCTACTTGAAAATATTGGATGACGGCAAGTTTTTTCGCGCTTTTGCGATTTCGATTGAACGGGTAGCGCTTGGGGCGGGGATTCAGTTTATCATAACCGTGCTGATGGCCTATCCATTAGCGTTGAATTCGCGGGAATTCGCCGGCCGCAACGTATATATGTGGATCATCGTGTTTACGATGCTGTTCGGCGGCGGTTTGATTCCGTGGTACCTGGTGATCAAATCGCTCGGTATGATCAATTCGATCTGGGCATTGGTTATTCCTGGCGCCGTTCCGGTTTTCAATATTATTCTCGTAATGAATTTCTTGCGCAACTTGCCCAAGGAGTTGAAGGAAGCGGCATATATCGATGGGGCCGGTCCGTGGTATTTGCTGCTGCGCATCTACATTCCGCTGGCCGTTCCGGCACTCGCTACGGTTACGCTGTTCAGCATCGTATCGCACTGGAACGATTTCTTCCAAGGTTTAATTCTGATGAGCAAGCCCGAAAACTATCCGCTGCAAACCTATATCCAACAGCTGGTGGTGCAAATCGATCTGAACGAAACGGATTCCGTAAAACTGGAGGAATTGGCGAAGCTTTCGAACAAGTCGCTAAATGCGGCGAAAATATTCGTCACGATCATTCCGGTGTTAATCGTTTACCCGTTCCTGCAAAGGTATTTTATTCACGGCATTACGCTTGGATCGGTGAAAGAGTAACGATTAGAGAGCCATACAAATAAAGGATGTGGAACAGCTTGAAAAGCATAAACATCGTCTGGATTAAAGGTCCCGCAGAAGGCCGCATTGAAGTCATGAACGGAAGCTTGCTGAAAGTCCGCGTTAAGTCGGGGGACGGACATGCGGAAGGGGAGAGCTGGAACAGCACAGGCGACGGGCCGTTGACACTGGAGCTGACGATCGATATGCTTCCGTCAAACGGCGGAACAGGCGGTGAAAGCAAAGGGAAAACATTGGTCAGCGTTGTGGATTGCCTGCATCCGTTCAGTTTTTTTATCGAAGATGTTCATACGGCGTATCCCATTTACATTCCCGAATTTGGCGTTGCGGTAACCGCTGCGGAAGATTTGCGCTCCTATGAGGAGCTTCAAGCCGATATAGAGCGGAGAAGGCTGCGGACGAATTTGCAGAAGATCGCAGACGAGCCTGAAGAGTCGTTCGAAGCGGCAAGCGCCGCGACGAAAAACCAGCCTTGTCCCATATGGCAAGGGATCGGCAGAGATACGAGAATTTTCGAATTTCAGGTTCGCGGCAGGCCGAGCAACAACTTCTGGAGTCCGCCTTTAGGCGGCTCGGAGCTTCAATGGGATTGGGTGCAGCCGAGACAGCACGGAAAAGAAGCGGGATTGCCTGAAAATGACGGCCGGCCTGTCCGCTATTATTATATGACCGGCAGGGGGATGGGTTGTACGGACGGCATCTCCCGCAGGCTGGAGGACGGCGTTCTGCCGATTCTTCATACGACAATCGAAGACGACGAGATCGTTTATAAAGCCGTATCGTTCGTTTCCTGCGAAACGCGCGCGCTTGTTAAGGAAAATGTAGACGGCACGCATTATTTGATCGCCGACGGCCAAGGATTCGGTCATATGTTCACGGAAGCCCAGGCTCTGGAGAGAGAAAGGCTCCTCCAAGAGAAAGGAGAGCAGGGGGAAACGACCGTATACTACTGCCAAATTACAGCCGAGAACACCGGCGCAGTACCGAGATACGCATGGTTCAAAAATATTATCCCGAACGGCGGGCTCATCCCGTATTCCTTTGACGGTACTGCAGGGTTCGGACAGTATAATCCCGATCGCGTATTCGGCGTTTCGAAGCTGAACGGCAAACCGCTGCATGCAGAGGAAACGGCCGTTCTGATCATGCCCGGCGAGCGGGCCAGCTTCGAATTTTATTTGCCTCACGAGCCTATCTCGCATGAGCGGGCACTTAAGCTGATCGGGCAAGATTTTCAGGCGCGTCACGAGGAATGCCGCGCTTTCTGGAAAGGGAAGCTTTCCGGCGGCGCGCAAATTCGATTACCGGAGCCGCGTATTGAGGAGATGCTTCAAGCAGGCTTGCTGCATACGGATATGATTTTTTACGGGAACGAGCCGCAAGGAACGCTCGTGCCTGCGATAGGCATCTACACGGCGATCGGATCGGAAAGCTCGCCGATCATTCAGTTTATGAACGCGATGGGACGGGACGATACGGCAAAGCGCGGGTTAAGCTTTTTTCTGGATAAGCAGCATGAGAACGGTTTTATGCAAAATTTCGGCGGCTATATGCTGGAAACCGGCGCCGCTCTATGGTGCATAGGGGAGTATTACCGGTATACGCGCGATGCGGATTGGATTCGGGAGATTGCGCCTAAGCTGCTCAAAGCTTACGAATATCTGATGAACTGGCGGAAGCGCAACGAAACGGAAAGCTTGCGCGGGCGGGGATACGGCATGCTGGAAGGCAAGACCGCAGATCCCGAGGATCCGTTCCATTCCTTCATGCTTAGCGGTTATGCGTATATCGGACTCAGCCGTTTGGCTGAAATGATGGCGGATATCGACGCCGGACTTGCCGGACAAATACGCGGCGATGCGGAAGGGCTTAAAGCGGATATCCGAACTTCGTTCGACGAAGCGGCATCCCGCTCGCCCGTCGTCCCGCTCGGAGACGGCACGTGGGTTCCGACGGCGCCGCCTTGGACGGAACATCGCGGCCCGTTGTCGCTTTATGCCGAAGGCGGGAATTGGTACACACACGGCTCCTTCATGAGCCGGGATTCGATACTGGGACCGATGTATCTTATTTTCCAAGAAGTCATCGATCCGCGCGAACAAGCTGCAGATCATCTTCTAAATTATCATAATGAGCTGATGTACACGCGTAACGTGGCGTTCAGCCAGCCATATTACAGTATGCATCCTTGGGTTCATTTGAAGCGCGGTGAAGTGAAGCCGTTTCTTAAGGCTTATTACAACACCTTCGCCGGCTTGGCCGATCGGGAGACTTACACGTTCTGGGAGCATTATTACCAGGTCAGTCCTCATAAAACGCATGAAGAAGGCTGGTTTCTCATGCAAACCCGCTGGATGCTGTACATGGAGGAAGGCTCCGCGCTCAAGCTGCTGCCGGGGATTCCGCGCAAATGGCTGGAACAAGGAAAGCGGATTGAGCTGCAAGACGTATGCAGTTATTTCGGCGCTTTCACATTGCGGGTAACGTCCGAAGGCGGGCGATTATCGGCGAGCATCGTTTGCGACCCGAAGCGGGGACCTGAAACCGTACTGCTGCGGCTTCCGCATCCGGAAGGCAAGCGGGCAAGCCGCCTGTCGGGAGGAGGCGTCTATTTGCCGGAAGAGGAGTGCGTGCGTCTGGACCATTTCGACGGAGCTGCTGAAGTCGAGCTGTTTTTTGATTGATTAGACCTGTATGCTATATGAAATGAGGCATAATGATTTTTTGTCCGCAAATGATTTTGCCATTCGATTTCTGACATATTGAAGTCTATTGGAGCTTGCCAAACGGCAAGCTCCTTCTTATTAGGCGTTGAGCTATTTGTCGAAACCAGAGTGGGAAAAGGTGAGTTAAATAACGTTTAGTCGAAACATATTTGTAAAGTAAAACCTTACCCGAAAAAGATATTCTATTTTTCGATATCAATAAATATTTTTATCGGGGGGTTTTATATGGATGAAATGCTTGTAACGTTAATATTTATATCATATAATCTCATTATCCGAAAGGGGCGATTCGCAGATGGAAGAAACTTTGAAAGAATTGCTTTATACCGTAAAGGATATGAACGGTCGGCTGGGGAATATGGAAATAAAGATGGCGTCTTTGGAAGTAAAGTTGGATTCTATGGAAGTAAAGATGGAGTCTTTGGAAAACAGGGTGAACGAAGGTTTCCGCCAAACCTTCGAAAGATTTGACCGAATCGAACAAAGGGTAGACGCAACGTTTGCTCAAGTCGCGTCGACCGCTAAAGACGTTACCGTTTTGAAATCACTGACGGAACGATTGGATGCTCAACGAAACTTGATTGCAAAATTAGAAGAAGACGTTGAAATATTGAAAGTGAAAAATCGCAATTGATCACATATTCTATTAATTTGATGATTTATCTCCCCCCTTGGTATAGAAAGGGGGAGACTTTTATGTCCAAAAGAGGCTCAAAATTAATTCCAATCTATCATTCCGTTTATATCACGTACACGATCTTACACTTCATCCCATATGCGCTTCGCATTCTGGAAGCCATATTCGGTACCGATGCGGCAGTCTTCCAGCCCTTCAAACTCGATCGAGATATACCCGTCGTAACCGGATGCTTTAATGATGCGCAGCACCTCCCGGATATCGATATCACCTTGTCCGACGATCGCGCCGCGCAAATAATCGCCGCCCGCCGTCCCGAACCATCCCTGGCCAGGATTGCGATGCTTGGAACGAAGATAGAAATCTTTCAAATGAACCATCGACGCAAGGCCGATGTTGTTGCTTACGCCTCGGATCGGGTTTTCATCGACGCACATGAAGTTTCCGATATCAAGCGTCGTTTTGAAGTTCGATCGGCCGACCGCGTCGATTAAGCTTTCCACCCGTTCGCTAGCTTGCATATAATACCCGTGATTTTCCACGCTCGTCGTGATTCCGAATTCGGATGCGTAATCGGCAACTTCGCGGCAGGCTTCCGCCAGAATGGGTAAATCCTTCAAGAAATGAACGATCGAGCATTGCTCAAGCGGTCTTGAAGCAACATCATGACGCATCAGCTTGACCCCAAGCGCGTTAGCGATATCGACTTCTCTTTTGACTCGCTCGATTTCTTCTTTGATCCCCGCTACATCCTCACATACGAAGTTGGCTCTGACGGTATAATTCGAAATGTCGATCCCGACCTGCTCTGCTTTGCGGCGGATGGCTGGAACCAGCTCCGGCTGTTGGTTCAAATCGAAGCCGCTAGGCACGATCTCGATATGCTCGCCTCCGATTTTCTTCACCCATTCGATAACATCCAAAATGGTCATTTCTTGCGCGGCTATGGCGCGGCTTAAGCTATACGAACTGATTCCCAGTTTCATCTGATATCACCGCCGATCAAAATTTGAATTTGTTGCGGGCGAAATCGGGGAACGATACGGGTTTCCCGCGATTGGCTGCTGATTCGACCGAAAGAGGAAACACGCTGCTGATCGCAACCGAATCATATACGTCCATCTCCGGCCGGCGTCCTTCGCGAATGGCTTCGGCAAATTCCTTCATGATGAAGTAATCGCCGAAGGCTGCTACGGACTCCGCTTTTTCGCGCGATTGTTGCCACCACGGGTGCTCGAACCGGTCCGCATATTCCCAGACAGGCGTCCAGGTTACGTTGCCATTGTACGATCTTTCGGACGAGAAGCTGTCAAACCAGACCATCGGTTCTTCGCCTTCAAATCTGGGCGGGATGAGGGAGCCTTTCGTACCTTGCAGGGCATGATGCTTATAGTTGAAAGGACGCGGCGAAGAAAAGTCGTTGCGCAAATAAATGACTGCTCCTTTCTTCGTACGAATCAGCGTTAATGCCGAATCCCCTTGCTTCCAATAGTCCGGCTGCGCTCCCGGATGATCCTTGCCGAACAATTCCGCGAAATAGTCGCACTGCGACGCGGGCTTCGATACGACTGTAGTCATGTAATCGAAGGAATCCCCGTCCTTCTGGTTAATACCGAGCCATTGCGCAATAGGTCCGAGCGAATGGGTCGGGTAGTTGATGCCGTTGTAGTCGCGCAGCATTTCGCCGCGCCATTTTAGAGTGCCGTCTTCATTATTGGTTGCAATACGCACATCGTGAATGTAGCCGCATTCCGCATGTGTAAGCTCACCGAAAAGACCCTGCTCCGACATATTGCGTATCATCATATTCAATCTGGTATAACAGAAGTTTTCCGCCATCATATATACACAGCCGGTCTGCTCGACGGTCTCGACCAGCTCCCAGCAATCTTCCACGGTATGCGCGGAGGACACTTCGCACAGAACATGTTTCCCCGCGCGCATCGCTTGTACCGACTGTCGCGCATGGATCAGCATCGGCGTCGCGATAAAAACGGCATCGATCGAATCGTCGTCAAGCAGCTTTTCATAATTCGTAGAGGTCTGGATATCGGGGTAGCGTTCTTTCCATTTGCCAAAAACATTTTCATCCAAATCGCATACAACTTTCAGTTCGATGTGCTCCTTCAAGGCGTCGATCGTTCTAGCGTAGGAGAAACCCCGGTTTCCGCCTATAACGGCCAGCCGTAGCGGGTGATGCGCGGACATAAAAAAACCTCCAGTCGGCGTTGCCGCCATAATGTTTGAAAACTATCCCAATCATAGTTCAAACAAACCGGAAGTTGAATTGAAATAAGTAAGGCGTACCTTGAAAAAAGTCAGATTTTTGATGAAGGGCCGGCCATATGGTTCCGGTATACCGAAGGCGATATGCCGGAGTGATGCTTGAAAAATTTAGTGAAATACTCGGGAACGATGCCCACTTTGTCCGCGATTTCATGATTGCTCCAAGTTGTCGTAGCAAGCATAATACGCGCGCGTTCAAATCGCAGCTTCGTAATGTACTGCATAGGGGGGCAGCCCATCATCGTTTTGAACACTTCTATAAAATAGCGGGGGTGAAAGTGGACGAGGCCTGCCAGCTTCTCCACGCTTAGCTTGTCCGACAAATGGCTTTCGATATAGTTGATGACGACGCTGATCGTCTCAATAGAAGTATGGCCGGTGTCATGCAGCGTTTTTACTGGACTGTTTTCTATATAGTAACAAAGAATTTCATAAAGGACCGCTTTGCAGCGCAATGCCGAGGTCATAGCATGCTGTGAAGAATGCTGAAGCAGCTGTTGAAAATGCTGTTCGATCAGGCTGCAGTCTTCCACATCGATTATCAGGGATAAACGCAGTAATTCATTCAGCCGCGTTTCCCCGATGGATGCCGTGAAATGGCAGTAATATTTAGCGAATTGGTCGTCGTCCGAGGAAGTAGTGATTGTTGTTCCTGCGGGAATGAGCACGAGTTGCCCTGCACGGGGGTAAAGATCTTCGTTATTCGCCCGGATACGACATTGCCCAGCCACGATATAATACAGCAGATCGAATTCATGCTTGATATTCGTGTGCGCCCAGTTCGAGCCGACTTGCTGAAAGGATGTCGTGAAAATAGACGTTTGCAGGTTGGCCAAAAATTCTCCGAACCGCTCTAGCCGATCATTCATTTGCTTCCCCCTAATTCTGTCCAGCCCGCAACTAACGACGGAACCGATCGTACCTTCATTTGCATTATAGCAAGTTCGCCGGAATTGCGCATTCCATATGAAGCCGGTTATCCTTATATCCGCTAAATGGGTTATCTCCCCAATTGATGAATACGCTTATATTCGCCGGGAGTCGTGCCCGTCACTTTTTTAAACATTCTGATGAATGAATTGACATTGACATACCCGACCTGTTCGGCGATGTGCTGAATTTTTTGATCGGATTCCACCAGCAAATTTTTCGCCTTCCGAATACGGAGCTCGGTCAAATATTCGGTGAAGTTCATGCCTATTTTCTCCTTGAAATATTTCGAAAAATAATTGGCGGACATATTGATTTTACCGGCCATCATTTCGAGCGAAAGGTCTTCGTCGCAATGTTCATGTAAATACTCGGTCATAAATTGTTTGACCGGATCAATTCCATCTTGTCTATCCTGAATCATAAGAAGAGCTTCCGTAAGGAACCACTTGCAAAAATCCTCGAACTCGTCAGGAGTTAAACACTCCTTGATTCGCAGGTAAGGAGCGTTTAGCTCAAGTACCATACTGATATCCAGCTCCAATGCGGTGAGCGTTTTGAGCGACTTGGCGATGATCTCCTTAGCGAACTCGACATATTGGCCAGCAGTAGCCTCGTTTTTATTCATTCGGTTCAGGATGCTGGATACAAGCTCAAGTGCGATTTTTCGATTGCCGGCTTGCAACTGGACGAGAAATTGTTGCTCTTCGGCCGGTGTAAAGCTGGCGTCTTTTGGCTCATGCGGCATCTGGGCGATAATTTGCGTCCTGCGTTTCGGTTTCCGTCTATGTACCATTGCGGATGTTTCGCCGTACGCCTCTGCGAATTCAGCAGGATGACACAACTGCGGACGCATCGCAATCGTCAAGTAACAATATTCTTCATCCTGGTCAAAAACCCGTTTCAACTCATGCAGCGTCTCCATAAGTCGTTCCGCCTGGTTGTTATCGGCAAATACTAGGGACAATATTTGGTCCTGCTCGATTTGCATCGTGACGGAATCTGCAAATTTATCGGCTAGCGCGATACTGACGAATTCCTTGATGAAATAAGAGGCCCGATCTTGCTCGGAGGCGACAAGCTGATAATACCGGGGTGTCATCGCAAGTTGAAAGACAATCAAATAAAAAGGCTGAAACGCCTCATCGTCCGAGTCGAGGTTGTTATTAATTTTTTTCAGCTTGTATAGATAATGCAGATTCTTCAACTGACGTTTCTTCTGATCAAGGTCCGTGTGAATTTCACGATTGATACGGATCATCCGTTTGATATTGTCATATAGGAAATTGTACTCGCGAATATTGCTGCTTAGCGGTCCGACCGGATGGAAGCGCTGCAAGGCCTGCATCATCTTCCGGATCGGATTGTTGAATTTGATACTGAAAACGACCGAAATGACAACGCTGAGCACAACGGCCGCTACCAGAAAAACAACAAGAATGGAAATGATCCTCGAAACTTGCGCCGCAATATTGCCGTTCGGGATGACGGCCAGGTAGGTGAGACCTGTTAACGCCCCTTTTTTATAGAAATAATACAAGTCGTCATCCTGGATATACGTTTCCATTTCCGTCAACAGCGGAAAATCGGGCACCGGTTCCGGCAGGGAAGCGAACAAAGGCAGCTTGTCGTCGTTTATTACGTAAAAACGGTTTTGATTGGAATTGTGAAAGGCATTGTGCATTTTGACGGGATCAAGAAATACCGCGATAAACAATTGAGCGTTACTATCGTTTTTGAAAATAATCGGGATGAAGGAGCCGTTGCTTCGTCCATTGAATTTGTCGATGAACTCGGATCGTTTGCCGATTTTCATCGGGTAAGCCAACTCCAGCTGCTCCTCCCAGAACTCAATGCCATAGTCTTTGCTGGCATAGTTTTTGGTGAAGTACTTACCGGTGGTGCTAGTGCCGTTCTTATCGATGATAAAGCCATTTTTGCGGAATTGCAGAACAATGTTATCCAAGTAGAGCAGATCGTTGCTCAGGATGCTTTTGATCTCGTCGACGATTTGATTGACCGGATCGAATCTCGTGCCGTTGCCGAGTTCGTTCATCAAAACGACCTTTTCATTGGAAAACAGCCGGGTAATCGCTCCTTTGACGATGAGGATATGATTCTCATAACGTTCAACCGTTGCAGAGAGATTTTGCTGATTGTTTACGATGATCTCCTTTTGGACATTGCGGCTGAAGTAGGGGAATGAAAAGAAATTGAATGAGAACAGCAAAGTGATAATCATGATGAACCCCGTCAACAGCTTGGTGAAAAGCGAATTTTTGTGCAGCGACGAAGGAAGCGTTTTCAGAAGTGCCATCTCCTCAACCACTTTTTCATATGTAAAAAATTGTATTCCCATTGTAACACAACCGGTTGGATGCGTCAGCACGCGAACGCTATGCAATTTAACCGAATCTATTCAATTCTTGCTATTCGCCAATGCGGAGTATGATAGGTGAAATTGCGGGTACAAGCGAAAGCGCAGATTTAGGTATGATGAAATCGCAATCACCATGAAAGCGGATTCATTAAAAAAGGGGGAGGGGTGATGGCTAGCGACGGAAAAATGGAAATTCGGCGAGCATTTGGGCCGAATTATTTAAAACGAACAGGAAGGAAAAATTGGAGGGAGGATAGTCGAATGTTCCTGAAAAGCTTCAGAAAAATCTCGATATTGCTGATATCCTTATGTTTACTTATGCCTGCCGGTCTGCTGCAGACTCAATATGTACATGCGGATACGGAAGAGGTGCAAGAGATTACGGACAAGGAGATCGGTTACGTGGCCTTGAACGATCATGGAGGAAGCTTGCCTCTACGATCATGGGAAGATCCTACGGCATTTGGGTTTGATGTAAGGGCAAGAAGTATCGGCGCCGATCTGGGAGCTGTCCGCCGTATCGTCAAAGTGGAATTGTGGAATTGGTCGAAGACTGTTGCGACAAAGCAGAGAGAAGAGGATTATGAAGTTTATGCAAGCGATGACAATGCAGCCTATCGGCAAATCAATGATTGGACGTTTCAGTCCGAAGTTAGGAACGGCCGGATCGTTCACACCGTTATGTTCGGGGACGGAGTCGATGCGAGATTTATCAAATTTCACTCCTTGCACACAGGAGAAACCGTTTCCTTCGTTATTGAAAAACCCGACGGTTTGAAAGTATTTGTGACGGGAGAGCCGATCTTTGAACCGATGAATAAGATGCTTGGATATGTTTTACTGAACGATAACGGCGGCAGCAAGCCGCTTCAGCCTTGGGATGCTTCGACCGCCACAGCGCTCGATTACAGAGGGAGAAGCGTCGGAGCCGGCTTCGCGTCTGCCCGTCATATCGTAAAGGTGGAATTATGGAATCAGTCTAAGTTTACGAGCACCCGGCAAACGGAAGATAAGTATGAGGTATATGCCAGCGATGATAATTTGACCTACCGTTTGATAACGGATTGGTCCTTTCAAACCGATGTGAGAAATAACCGGATTGTACATACGTTCAAGTTCGATGAAGGAGTTGACGCCAAGTTTATCAAAATCCATTCACTGTATACCGACGATGCATTTACCTTTGGTATCGAGAAAGCGGACGGGATTCGCATCTTTGTCATGGGAGATCCGGACGATCCAGTCGAGCCAGAACCCGAACCCGGAGAAGGTGGAGCTGTTGAAATCAATTCGAAGACGGGATACGTCGCCATTGGAGACGACGGTAGCTTGCCGCTTGGATCCTGGTCGGTTACAGGCGGATTCGGGCTTGATTATATGCTCAGAAGCGTTGGTGCCGACGTCGGAAGCATCCGCAATATTTCCAAAGTGGAATTGTGGAGCAACAGCATGTCGACCCGACAAACGAAAGAGAATTACGAGGTATATGTCAGCGACAGCAATTCTTCCTACCGGTTGATAACCGATTGGACGTTCCGATCCGATACGAAAAACAATCGGCTTGTCCATACCTTTGAATTCGAAGGAGGGGTCGATGCCAGGTATGTAAAAATTCATTCCCTGTTTAACGATGCAGCGTTCACATTCGGGCTCAACAAATTGCAAAAAGACGTTCGAGTCTTTATCGATCGTGCATTTGATGATTCGTATCCTGTAACCGAAACGGCGGCAAAGAATGGTTTTCTTTTGAACGATTCCAGCCCGGTGACGGGGTCGGTAAGCAGTTGGGGCCAAACAGCGGCTTTGTCTTTGGATGTCAATGGGACGAGCGCAGCACTCGATATCGGTAACGGCAAAAAGCTCGGGAGAATCGAGCTTAAAGACAGCGATGCGTCAAGCCGCGTTCTAAGAAGCGATTATGAAATATATGCGAGCAGCGATAATATTACGTATACGATGGTCAATTATTGGATTTTCACCAAGCGAGTCGCAGACGGCAGGCTAGTCCATACAATCGATTTTCCTGGAGGTCTCGATGCCAAGTATGTGAAAATCAAAACCGACTATACCGGCACTACTGGCGCGACATTCATTCTTTCCAATCCGCAAACCGATATGAAAGCTTATCATATTCCATCCGACGCCGCTCCGTCCTCCATCGAGATTCCCGCATCCATGATCGCCGGTTATATGGATCATGATATGTCGCCGGCTTCCGGCGCAATCGGGAATTGGGGCGTAACCTCGGCGGTTTATGCGGATGAATCGCTTCGAAGCATCGGCGTCGATCTGGGTGCGATAAAACAGGCTTACGCCGTTCAATGGCGGGATGCGGACGGAGCCACCAGATTGATGGAATCGGATTATACGTTATATGCAAGCAAGGACAATATTTCCTACGAACAGTTGCCAAACGTGGGGTTCAGAGCTTTTACTAGTGAAGGGCACTTGTACCATCGCGTTGAACTTCCCCGACAGACAGGATATCGTTATTTGAAAATCCATCAGCCCTATAACGATAACGCCGGAACGTTCCATTTGCTTGATCCGCAGCAGGATATTATGGTGTTCACGGAGCGGCTGACTTCCAGGTTAGACATGAATGCGGGGTATAGCGAAGCCGACATAAATCCGGAAAGCGGGGCGTTAGCCAACTGGGGAACAATGTCAAGCATCATGTTGGATGAACAAAAACGAAGCGTTGGGATTGATCTGCAGCATATTAGAGCAATCGGCGCGTTTCAGCTGAAAAGCGTAAATGGAAGCACGCGGTTGAACCGCGATGATTACCTCGTTTATCAAAGCGATGACAACATTTCGTATACCCCTGTTGAGAACTGGTCGTTATCGGAAGCGTATGAGTCCGGCGGGGTAGATCATACATTTCGTTTTACCGGTCTTCAAGCCCGATATTTGAAAATAACGACAATATATAATGACTCGATCGGCACGTTTCGGATAACCGATCCGCAATCAGACATCATCGCTTATTCGGCGCCGATCGAGACGAGGCTGCCGCTCGCCGCCGGATATTCGGACGGCGATATCGACCCGATATCGGGTGCGATACAAGCATGGGGCAATGAGCAGTCGGCAATCCAAGCCGATGTTCTTAACCGCAGCGTTGGTGTAGATCTCGGTAGCAGCAAACCGGTGTCGAAGCTGGAGTTGTGGAATTCGGATGCAACAATTGATGCGGATCGGATGCATTTCACGTTGTATTCGAGCGAAGATAATGTCATGTTTCACCCGATTCCCCATTGGAGTTATCAATCCGTTCCGGTCAATGGCAGGATGGTGCACATTTTTGAGTTTGCCGGCATCAAGGCTCGTTACATTAAGCTACATAGCAATACAAGCGATGATGCAGCGAGCTTGACACTTAACCAATTGCAGAAAGATGTAAGAGCATTTCAATTGACAGGCTTACCGAACGAAGACGGTAACGTGCTGCCATCCGCGATAGGTTATTTGCGAAACGATGCCGCACCTGGCAAGGGGGCTGTATCCGATTGGGGATATACCGGCGAATTCATATTTGACACTACACTGAACAGCGTAGCCGCCGACCTCGGCAGCGAGTCCGTTTTCAATCAGATCGTTCTCTATGACAAGGATAACGAAACTCGGCTGCGAAAAACCGATTTGAGCGTTTATGTGAGCAGCGATAATGTAACGTATACGAAGCTGGAAGATTGGGATATCAAACAAAAGGATTACCAAACCGTACTGTACAACTTCTCTGCGACGGCGAGATATGTTAAAGTTCATCAGCACTTCGATATCGGAGAGCCGACCTTCTCGCCGCGCGGAGGAAATTTGCAGCGGATAATGGCGGTTCGGAATATGCCGGCAGGCCGCTGGACATTCGGCGGCAATGAAGAATGGCGGTTCCGTAAAGCCGTTCAAACGGTAAATACGGTTTCCGAAGCGGTTTACGACCGTCCGGTATTTATCAGCGAAACGGAGCTCTCCGTCCCGGTATTAATTGCCGAAGGAAAGATGTCTCCGACCAAAGCTGACGTCAGATTTGCCGACAGCACAGGAAAGGAGCTGTATTATTATGCGGCCGACGGCGGATTTTACGTACGCATTCCGTTTTTGCCTGCGGCGGGCAGCATAGAGATTTATATGTATTACGGCAATGCCAGTGCGGATTCCGTATCGGACGGGTTGAATACGTTCCAGGTAGAATACGGCAATAAGACGGTTACGCCGATGCCGAAAGCAGCAGGGCAAACGAAGTCCGCATTATTGAAGGACGGGTCATTCCTTGAAGCTTTCAATCAGGATCGCAACGTCTATATTCGCAAGTCCTTTGATCACGGCCAAACATGGGAACAGAAATCGCTTGTCGCGGATCTTGGTGGAACGGAAAATATGGGTTCGCTTGTCGTGTTGTCTAACGGGGACATTATTATTCCGTTCGTTCAAATCGGCAAATATCAACAGACGAATTGTTTGTCGGAATGCTGGACCGATTTGTACGTTACTCGCTCGTCCGATTCCGGGGAGACGTGGTCGGTTCCGATGAAGATTAATACGGGATGGGGATACAACGGGACGATCTCGAACCCGATCGAGCTTGCCAACGGCGATATCGTACTGCCGTTTCATTATGTGTATACCGATGACGGAGCTTCCCGTGTTTCTGTCATGTATTCGACGGATCAAGGATTGACATGGGCCAAAAGCGCAAGCGATATTGAAATATCCGGCAGCGGCTACGAAGCAGGGGCGACGGAGCCGTCGGTCATCCAGTTGTCCGACGGGAGACTAAAGCTGTACTTCCGTGCTCAAACGCAAGGTATATACCGCTTCGGTGAAAGCGTATCTGCTGACAACGGGAGAACGTGGAGCACAGCCGCCGATTCGATCGTGTATGCCACGAACACATTGCCGGCGACGATGAAGCATAATGACGATATTTTACTGTTGTGGGCGGGGAATAACGCATTCGGAACGGCTTCTTATTATCGAACGCCGCTCAATCTGGCTTATTCGTCGGACGATACGAACAGTTGGCAAGGGTATAGGGATGTAATGGCACGTACGCCTTATCTTTCGCCAGAGGGTCAACTATTGTTCAGTCAACCCGATTTCGGAATGGCGGCGGACGGAAGCGTGACGCTGTCATATGCCCATAAATATAACGATTGGGTCGATACGCGAATCGAGGATTTTGACAGGTGGCTGTACAGAAGCAGCGGAGGCTTCAGCGATTTCGAATCCCCGGATTTGAATAACAATTATTGGTGGAAGCTATCGAACGGCGTCAACGTTAACTATTCCCGTAAATATTCCGGCGCGGGGTCGCTTCAGCTGAAGGATACGACTACTTATGCGCTAACGGAGAGTACCCGAAGCTTCGGCACCGGCATTCGGAAGGGAAGGGTGAAATTTAAGCTTTACGCAGAAAGTCTGACTAGCGGATTTGTTGCCTCGTTAAAGGAAAGCTACTCCCGCGGATTGGATGCGCCAGGCACCATGTTCGCGCTATATGCCGCGCCGGACGGTTCGCTGCAATACCGGGAATCTTCCGGCGAGTGGACCCAGTTGCCTGTAGCCGCATACTTGTCGCTAAATGAATGGCATGATATCGAAATTAGCTTCAATACGGATACGAACGTGGCGGAAATAATCGTAGACGGCATCAGTAAAGGTACGATCGGTTATTATCATGACGAAAACATTATCAATTATTTTCATGTTTCATCCGAAAGCTCAACTTTGGCCGGAACGAATGTATATCTCGATGGGCTGATCATTCAGGATACCGCTGATCCTATGCCGATTGCAGCCTCGGTTGGCGTGGAGGAATCTTTGAACAGCGAGGTGCCTGATGACGATTCCATCGCTATAACCGGATTGCCGCTTTCCATGCTGCAAGGGGAAACCGGTCAGGCGGAAGTGCTTATGATGCAACGTGACAGCAGCACGGTTACAGTCACCGTTTACTCGTCGTTTGTCAGCAGCAATCCGGACGTTGCCGCCGTTTCATTGTCGGGTGTTATATCGGCGATGCAGCCGGGAAGTACCGTAATTGAAGCTGTCTACGGTACGCATCGTGCATCCGTTCCTCTTACGGTAATTCCGATCCTGCAACATTTGTCGCTTCGTTCCCCTCCGGCTTCGATGAGCGTCGGCAGTACCCAACAGTTGCAGGTAGAATCGGTATACAGCGATGGAACAACAGCGGACATCACGCCGAGCGCCGCGTATGCGAGCAGCGATCCCGAAATTGCAAGCGTTTCGTCATCGGGATTAATTCGAGCGTTGAAGCCGGGTCATGCAGCGATTACGGTTACTTTCGGCGAACGATCCATCATCCACAACCTTCGTGTAACCGAACCGGCGATTTCCGGCGAACCGTCGGGTACTAAGCCTGCGTCGGCGCTAGCGCCTTCGGACTGGCTTGAACTGTCGGCGAAAGATTTACGGCCTTCTAGCGGCGGCAAAATATCGATCGTATTGCCGGAGGGCAAGTTCGGCATCAGACTTCCGATAACTGCGGGGGATTTGACCGGGGGAAATTCATTAGAAGTCGTTTTGGGTAAGATCGTATTGTCATTGCCGGTGGAGCTACTGCGGCAGTTGGCAGATCGGCTATCGATCGAAGATCAAAACGATGCGCGAATCCAGTTGGAAGCACGTCCCATCGAGTCGAAAGAAGCGAGGGGGATTAAGGACGGAATCGCATTAAAAGAGAAAGCGAGTATATCCTTTACTGGAGATTTGCTGCAGCTAACATTTTCACTGGTCATGAAGGACGGAAGCAAACGAATCGTTGACGGACTGGAGATGCCGATGCGAATCGGCTTTCCGATACAGGCTTCAAACAACCAGGATCTGCTCGGAATTTATTCTATCGGTGTTGATAATGAGCTTGAATTCGCCGGCGGAACGATCAAGGACGGGATGCTCGAAACGGAGCTGTATATTCCGGGGCGATACGCAGTTATCGAGTACGATATAACGTATGAAGATGTCCCTGCCGAGCATTGGGCGGCAGCGATCGTTCGTGTTTTAAGCGCTAAGCATTTAGTGGAAGGCATCGACGACTTGCGGTTTGCACCTGAGCAGCAAGTGACACGGGCGGAATTTACAGCGCTTCTCGTAAGAGTTTTGAGCTTGAAAACAGCTTCGAGTCAGACGTTTGAAGATATCGATAACGAGGCATGGTATGCTGATTCGATTGCCGCCGCCGTGGAGAACGGCTTGGTAAACGGTATTGACGGCACGCATTTTGAGCCCGAGCGAGCCGTTACCCGGGAAGAAATGGCGGTTATGCTAATCAGAGCTTATCGTTATGCGAAGAATATGAATAGTAACGATTCCACAGTGACGTTACCGGCGTACACAGATGCCGAGCTAATAAGCGAGTGGGCCAGAGCTTCCGTTTTAGATGCCGTCGCTTTAGGGCTTCTCGATATGGAAGGCCGCGGCAGCGGCATGTTTGTCCCGGACGGCAAAACGAATCGTGCGGAGAGCGCAGCTGTCATTTACAGGCTGTATGCCAAGCTCCGCGATTAAGTTGAGAGTCGCCGTTCGATTGCGTGGGTGTGAATTGAGGGGATACTTCCATGTTCCGAGAAGAAGGCAAGTATGGCAAAGTAAGCGCTTGGCCTTATGTGATCGACAAGCTGAATAACGGCTTGATTCAATCGCAGGAGTTTTTCGGAACGCCGACCAAAACAATGAGCGAGAAAGGCGCAATCCTCGAGAAGATGATGATGGAAACCTTCACGAAAATTATTATGGGAGAATCGAAGGTCGACGAATTCGATACGTTCGTGGCGAATTGGCATAAGCTCGGGGGGGATCAAATCACCAAAGAAGTAAACGAGTGGGCGGGGAAGCAATAAATCATTTACAAATAACAAAAGCCGGAGGGAGGCAGAAGATCGCCTCCCTTCCGTTTTTGGAATTATATAAGTAGGTGTGAGAACGATGAATAGAGTCAAGAGACAACTTCCGCTGCACTTCATGCTGGTTCCCGGAATTGTGCTGGTGCTGCTATTCAGTTACGTTCCGATGGCCGGCATCGTCATCGCTTTTCAAAATTTCGTGCCGTTGAAAGGCGTGTTCGGCTCGGAGTGGATCGGCCTGGACAATTTTCGGTTTTTATTCGACCTGCCTGACTTTTATATCGTGCTTCGCAACACCGTTTTCATTGCCGCGATGAAAATCGTCACCGGACAGCTCTTCCCGATCGCGATCGCTCTGATGCTGAATGAAGTCAGCATGCAAATGGTAAAACGCTGGATTCAGACACTGGTTTATTTGCCTCATTTCATGTCGTGGGTCATACTTAGCGGCATTATGATCGATATTCTGTCGCCGACAAACGGAATCGTCAATCAAACGCTTACCATATTCCGGATGGAACCGATTTTTTTTCTAGGCAATAACAGCTGGTTCCCGTATGTCATCGTCGTTACGGATGTCTGGAAGGAGTTTGGCTTTAATACGATCGTATATTTGGCGGCTATTACGAGCATCAACCCGTCTTTATATGAAGCGTCCGTAATCGACGGCGCCAATCGCTTCCGGCAAATGTGGCATATAACGCTGCCAGGCATGAGACCGATCATCGTATTGCTTGCAACGCTCAGCCTGGGTCAGATCTTAAATGCCGGCTTCGATCAAATTTACAATTTGTACAGTCCTGTCGTTTATGAAAGCGGCGATATTCTCGATACGATGGTGTTTCGGATGGGCTTGATCGATTTTCAATACGGGCTCGCAACCGCCGCAGGCGTGTTTAAATCCGTCATTTCGTTCGTTTTTATTTCCATGGCGTATTTCCTTGCTTATAAGCTTGTAAGATACAGGATTTATTGAAGAAGGGGTTCTCGGCATGCATATGCGATTTCGGCTTTCTTGGGGCTTCAGTTTGTTTCAAATAGTTAACTATACATTTCTTATTTCGCTATCGCTTCTTTGCGTGCTGCCCTTGGTTCATATACTAGCCGTTTCATTCAGCGGCAGCGGCGCTGCATCTGCGGGATTAGTGACATTATGGCCTGTCCATGTAACGGGAAAGTCCTATTCTTTTATATTATCCAACGAAAAATTTATGAAAGCGATGTTCATTTCACTCGAACGCGTGGCATTGGGCACTGCAATTAGTATGCTGCTCATCCTTGTAACGGCTTTTCCATTGTCCAAAGAACCGGCAAGCTTGAAATTCCGTTCCGGTTATGCATGGTTTTTCGTGATGTCGATTTTGTTCAGCGGGGGACTTATTCCGTGGTATATGACGATTAAATATTTGGGTTTGATCGACACGATTTGGGCGCTTGTTTTACCGGGCGCCGTGCCGGTTTTCAGCGTCATATTGCTGTTGAATTTTTTTCGCGGCTTGCCCAAAGAGCTGGAGGAATCGGCGTTTATGGATGGCGCCGGCTATTGGGTGATATTGTGGCGCATCTACGCGCCTCTATCGCTTCCTGCTTTGGCTACGGTAGGGCTGTTCACGATTGTAGGACATTGGAATTCCTGGTTTGACGGAATTATTTTGATGAACTCGCCTGATCATTATCCGCTTGCCAGCTTTTTGCAGAAGGTGATCGTCGGCGTGAATATGGATTTGCTCTCGTCGCAAGACTTGCAGGTATTGTCCAACGTATCGGATCGTACGGCGAGAGCCGCACAGATTTTTGTGGGCGCTTTGCCGATCTTGGCCGTATATCCGTTTCTTCAGCGTTTTTTTATGAAGGGACTTGTATTGGGCAGCGTGAAGGAATAAGCGACGGCAGCGCCTGGTTTTACAAAGGGTTGGGCGGGATTCAGTGCTGTCCCGGTTGATGAATAAAACGGTTTATGGTCATGCTGCAGCAAACCGCCTTGGATGGCGGTTTTTTTTACTTTTTGATCCGAGTGTGCCGGGAAAGAAACAGAAATTTGACGATTTATCAAAAACGCTTTTAAAAATTTATTTTCATAGTATAATAATGATAATCATTATCAACCTTATCCGATACAAACTTTTCCAGGAAGCAACGTGGAGCGCAGGAATAAGAGCGGGAGGAAGCAATGGTTTTCATTACGACAGTCCTATGATTATTTTTAAGAACAGTCATCTGCAGGTGATGGACATTCGCTTCGCAAGTTTGTTCGTTGATGAAGGGGATACGCGGTTATACGGTGCCGTCCAGCGCATTCGTTTATCTCGCGGAAGGAAATACGGAGGTGATTTTGAACGATATCTGCTACCAACCGAAGCTGTTTAGCGTGTTTCATATGGGGAAAGGTACGAATATCTCGGTGAAAGCTCTGGATGCAAGGCGGACTATTGCTTGATTCCGTATAAAGGATGATTGAGGCAGGATAATTCCCGGTTGCAAATGATGCTCGCTTCGCAGCAGCCATTTCATCATACATACGATATTGCATTAACGAATCCTGTTTTTATTGACGTTTTAGTCAAGGAAATGCAAAATCCAAAACATAATGGCAAGGAGACTACGACATGAGTAAGAGTATTTTAGATGTTACGATTATCGGCGGCGGCCCTGCGGGGTTGTTTGCCGCATTTTATAGCGGATTGCGCGAATTGTCGACGAAAATCATCGAGTTTCAGCCGTTTCTGGGCGGCAAGGTTCATGTTTACCCGGAAAAAATGATTTGGGACGTTGGAGGACTAACGCCGGTTCCCGGCGAGCAGCTGATCGAGCAGTTGGTTGCGCAAGGCAAGACGTTCGACCCGGAGGTCGTGCTGGGAGAAAAAGTGACGGCGATCACGAAAGACGATAACGGGATTTTCGTCCTGGAGACGGCATCCGCTCAGAAGCATTATTCCAGAACGGTCATTCTCGCGACAGGTTACGGCATCTTGAAGCCGACCAAATTAACGATCGACGGCGCCGAACGGTTTGAAGTGACCAATCTGCATTATACGATCAAATCGCTGGCGCGTTTTAGAGGGAAAACCGTTCTGATTTCCGGCGGCGGAAATGCGGCGATCGACTGGGCCAACGAGCTGGAGCCGATTGCCAAACAGGTATATTTGACCTACAGGAAGCCGAAGGAAGAGATGAAAGGCCATGAAGCGGATATTACGAAGCTCTACAATAGCTCGGTCGAATGCTTGTTCAGTACGACAATCGAAAAGCTGGTCGCCGCCGCGGATCATGAAAGCATCGAAAAAGTCGTGCTGAACCAAGTCGAAGACAACAGAGAAATCGTCCTGGAAGTCGACGAAGTCATTATCAATCACGGCTACGACCGGGAGAGAGAACTGATTGAGAACAGCCGGCTGTCGATCAAGATGGAGAATGAATACAACGTGGCAGGCAGCGCGATGAGCGAGACATCCGTACCGGGGTTGTACGCGGCCGGCGATATTTTGCATCATGACGGCAAGCTTCATTTGATTGCGGGCGCCTTTCAGGACGCGGCGAACGCCGTAAATAAAGCGAAGCAATTTATAACGCCCGATGCTTACGGTCACGGCATGGTTTCTTCGCATAACGAGCTGTTCGCACAAAAGAATCGTGAGATTATGAAGCATTTGTATACGAAATAGAAGAGCTTCTAAGCGCGGACGGGCGCTTGCCGACCGGCGTTCAGCTTTTGAACGATAACCCGTTTTCCTCCAAAGCCGTCCTAAGTTTAGGTAAAGATGCGGGTCCCATACCGTGGAATTTCATAATTTCCTTCTCGCTATAGGCTGAAAGCTTCTGAAGAGAAGTGATTCCTTGATGCTCCAACGCTCGTCTTGCCGGCGCCGAAAGAAGCGATAAAAATCCGTTCTCAGGCCTATGTTCCTGCTCGCAGACCGGGCAGGTCGGACAATCGCTGCTTTTATAGTATTGATGTCCATTGGCACATGTTCTCAACGTTTTATTTGAAGCCGGCATTCGAGATTTCTCCTTCGCATTGGGATTATGATCAATGTATTCAGTATAGAACGAATGTTCGCCGATGGCAAATATCAGCGATTGGATGACATCAACAGCCGCCTCATCGGGAATAACGGTGTTGGAATATTCAAACAAGCAGTCATAAGTTAATATCGGAAAAAGCAAACGGAGCCGTGAGGCTCCGTTTACTGTATGTCGGCGGCGATAACGACTCGCTTCTCCCGTCTGTATTCGCCCGGAGTAACGCCGGTCAATCTGCGAAACATTCGCGTGAACGAATTGGCGTTCTGATAGCCGACTTGAACGGCAACTTCATGGATTTTGCAATCGGTCGCCTCCAGGATTTGCTTGGCTTTCATGATCCGGATGTCGTCCAGGCAGTCGCCGAACGTTTTTCCGGTTTTGTTCTTGATGTATTTGCACATGTAGCCGCTCGACAAATTCAGCTTCTCCGCAACGTCGTCCGGGCCGATGTCATCCCCGTAATGCTGCTCCATATAAGCCAGCACGTAGTCGATTATCGTGTCCTTTTCCATTCTTTTTTCGTACATGAGGGTGACCGCATAACGGATCAAGCTTCTGAAGAAGTCATCGAATTGCTCTTCCGAAACAAACTCTTTGATTTGCTCATAAGGCGACAGCTCCTCTTGCAAATCCCCCGCATTAATATTTTGCAGCAAAAGCGCCAGCAGCGTTTTGGATACGACCTCATTCGCCAGCTGCCTGTATTGCTCGGCCGTACCGTTCGCCCGGAGCCGGCTCATCATCCGGCCGATCATCTGCATAATATCCGCTTCGTTGCCTGCCGCGAGATGCGCGGTAAATTCCTTTTCCTCGGACGGCGTCAAATGAAAATCCGGCTGCTGATCGGTGTTATCCGTAATGATCTGCGTTTCGTCGTTCAGTTTGCGCCGGCTTACCATCTCGCGCGCCTCGTCATAAGCTGCCGTAAAACCGCTGGGGCTGTACTGAATCGGGTTGAATGCGATCGTTACATAATAATACTCGCTGTCGGTGTCAAACACATGCTTCATACTGTCCAGCACGTTGCGCAAGTCGCCGGAAGCGTCAGGATCCGCAAACACGATCGAGAAAATCAAATCCTTTTCCGACTGCACCGTCTCCGATTGCGGGAACGCCTGCTGAATATTTAATTGAATAAATTCGAGAATGTGGGACTTTTTCTGCTCCTCGGTAATGAGCTCATGAAAACGGCGAGTGAAATGGATATGGAACATGACGAAAAAATAGGGCCTGGACGTATCGATCAAATTTTGCACGTCGCGGCTTCCGATCGGGATGCTTTTTACCTTGTTCCAGTAGCCGTATTTTTTAAGCAGCGTATTTTTGTTCTGCAGATCCTTATGGATGCTCCGGTTGGAGGCAATGATGGTCCGCAGATTATCGACGATCGCGTTGAATTCGTTGATTTTGCTGCCGAGCTGAATGTTCGGATTCATTTTATACATGGAATCGATAATCTTCTGGATCGGACTCTTGAATCTGATGCTGAGCAGTACGGATATAAGGAGACTCAGCACGATCGAAATAGCAAGCAGCAAGACGAGAATCGCGCTAAGGCGAGAAATCTTGGAAGCGATGTTCTGGTTTGGGATCACATTGACGTATGTCAAGCCGGATTTCTCGCCCTTGGCGTAGAAGTAATAGTTATCGTTCTTCGTATAATAATGCCCGGTTGCGTCGAACGACTGCGGAGATACCGTTTGCCCTTGCGTACCAGAGCTGTAATACAGGTTCCCGCTGCCGTCAGCCATATAGAAAAAGTCGGAAACCGACAAATGATATTTATGGTAGATAGCGGAGGCGTCAAGCAGAGCGGCGATATAGTACTGCTTTTGCAGCTTGCTCTTAATGATAACCGGGAACAGCTTGCCGGCAGGCTCGATGGATCCGTTAAACATTTTTCTTGTAAAATCCGCCGCAGGAAAAATACGCATGCTGTAATCCTCATCGAATTGCTTCGCCCAGAAAGCGGCGTCGTACTCGGGGCTGATGTACTGCTTAGCGAACATATCGTCTTCTTTCATCAGTCCGCTTTTGTCGACCAGGAAGGAATGGCGGCCGTTATAGAGAAACATATTATCCAAGCCGAGATTTTTATAGTTCGTGACAAGCGTCGAAAACTCAAGCGCCAAGTCGTTCATGGCGAAGATGTTGGTTTTGTCCCGGCTGAGAACGGTTACATTCCTGTTGTTATAAAAAGACATGGCCACTTCTTCCATCAATTGAAAATGCTCTTCGTATTTGGATACGGTATTGCTCATATTCGATTTGTTATACATGATCACTTCTTCGCGAATGCTCCCGGTAAAAAATTTGAAAGACAACGCGTTGAAAATAAAGGAAATGACAATGATGACGATAAAACCGAGAAGAAGCTTCGTAAACAACGAGTTCCGTTTGACCCGCAAACCGTTTATCACCACCGGCACCCCCTGTATAGTTATCTTCTTGAAATCTCAGAAAGTATATTTCCGCGGATAGTTCGATTTCCCGTTAAACGCGCCTGCCCTTAACTTATGCTTACGAAGTCGCTTTCTTCGAAAGCGTTTAGGATATCGAAGCCGTTTATCCTTGCTTCAATAATAGACGATTTTGCGGCTTAGGGGGAACATCCAATTTCCGATTATTTATTCAATCACGGATATTTTCCGGCATAAAGGGCCGAAACGGAATAAATCGGCGGAAACGGAAGCTTTTCAGCGGCGGAAACTGCGGTTACGCTACAAATGCAAGCGGCTCCGACGGTCAGCTTGCCGATTCAGGTACAAACATTTGGAGGGGGATGCATGAAATGAAAAAAGCCGGACTCACATCAGTAGCGCTTCTGTCCGCACTTTCGATCGCCATTGCTGGTTGCAGCGGCAGCGGAGATAAGGAACAGCCTCAGCAATCCGTCAAGCCGCAAGAAAGCGCCAAGCCGCAGGATAGCGGATCGGCGAACGGGATGAAGGACGGGAAGTACGATCCGCCGATCACGCTGACGACCGTACGGGCGCAGCAGCCGACAGTCAAATTTGCGAATGGCGATTCCATTGAGAATAACGTATGGACCCGCGCATACGAGAAGGAATACGGCATCAAGCTGAAGACGCTTTGGGCGGTCGATCCGACTCAGCTGGAGCAAAAAATGAACCTGACGATCGCTTCCGGAGATATTCCCGACTTCTTCCAAGTGAATGCGACGCAGTTCAAGCAGCTGGCAGAAGCGGATTTACTTGCCGACATGACCGAAGCCTACAACAAGCATGCGAGCGAGGGTGTCAAAAAGCTGATGACCGAGGGCGGCGACATGGCATTAAAGTCGGCCACCATTAACGGCAAGTTAATGGCGATCCCGTTCACTTCGCCGACCAAAGAAGGCTCGCAGATGGTTTATATCCGGACGGATTGGCTGAAGAAGCTGAATTTGCCGGAGCCCAAAACGATGGATGATTTGCTGGCCATCAGCGAAGCGTTCACGACGAAGGATCCTGACGGCAACGGCAAAAACGACACGTACGGACTAGCCATCGATAAGGATTTTGGGATCCTGATCGGCTTTTTGAACAGCTACCACGCGTACTGGGGCATTAACGTAAAGGATGCTAGCGGCAACTTGACGTACAGCACAATTCAACCGGAAATGAAAAACGCCTTTAAGAAGCTGCAGGAGATGTTCAAAGCGGGGCAAATCGATCCCGAATTCGGCGCAAAAAATATGACCAAAGTATACGAGTCGATCGCGAACGGCAAAATCGGCATGTTTTATAACGGGCCGTATGCCGGTTTATATCCGCTGCAAGCGGCTAAGGACAAGGATCCGTCGATGGAATGGAAAGCGTTTCCGCTCATGTCGGTGGACGGCAAGCCGGCAAAATCCCAGGTCGAGCTCGGCGTAGGCGGCTACTGGGTCGTGAAGAAAGGGGTTAAAAATCCCGAAGCCGTGCTCAAAATGATGGACTTCTGGCTGAAAACGTTCTACGACAACAAATCGGACGACATCTATAAAGAGTTCAATACGTCGCCTGTCGACAGCAACCAGGTTTGGCTGCTCAATGCCGTATCCGCTTACAAATCGTTCAAGAACGTCGACGAAAGCTTGCGCATTATCGAGGCGTTCGATACGAAGGATATGTCGAAGCTGACGCCCGAGGACAAAGGCGTGTACGAGAAAATTCAAAAATTCCAGACAGGCGATCTCAGCAATTGGGGCTGGAATTTAATTTTCAATAAAGGCGGATCCATGTCGGTTGCCGACCAATACCGTAAAAATGATTTGTACATCAACAACGAGTTCATTACAACTCCGCTGCCGTCGATGATCGAGAAAGGGGTAGCGCTGGGCAAAATGGAGTTCGAGACGATGACGAAAATCATTTTGGGCCAATCATCCATCGACGAGTTCGACAAATACGTGGAGCAATGGAAGAAGCAGGGGGGCGACGAAATTATTAAGGACATTAACGAATGGTACAAAACGACCAAGTAAGCCGGTTGACGGGCGGAGAAGAGGAATCGCTTCCTCTTCTTCCTTCTCCACTCCACGGGAGAATGCGCCTTCGTAAGAAGCTGGCGAATTGGCCGCTGCACTTGATGATCTTGCCGGGCCTGCTCATTGTGCTTATATTCAGCTACGGCCCGATGTTCGGCATTGTGATCGCTTTCCAGAAGTATATACCGGCTAAAGGTTTTTTCGGCTCCGAATGGGTCGGTCTCAAAAATTTCCGATATGTCTTGAGCTTGCCGGATACGCTTGAGGTGTTGAAAAATACGATTTTTATCGCGTTGATGAAAATTGCCGCAGGATTGATCGTCCCGATTACGATCGCTTTGCTGCTCAATGAAATTATGACCAAATTCGTCAAGCGCAGCATTCAAACGCTCATTTACTTGCCTCATTTTTTGTCATGGACGATTCTCGGCGGCGTATTGATCGATCTGCTGTCTCCTTCCGTCGGCATCGTCAATTCGCTCATCGGCTTTTTCGGCTTCAAGCCGATCTATTTTCTCGGCAGCAACGATTGGTTTCCTTATGTGTTAGTAGCTACGAACGAGTGGAAAGAGTTCGGCTTCAGCACGATCATCTATTTGGCGGCGTTGACGAGCATCAATCCGTCGCTCTATGAAGCGGCCATTGTCGACGGAGCCGGGCGGCTGCGCCAAACGTGGCATATCACGCTTCCGGGGATGCGGCCGATCATCGTGCTGTTAGCGACGCTCAGCTTAGGCAGCATTTTGAACGCCGGGTTCGATCAAGTATTCAACTTGTATAATCCGCAGGTTTACGAGAGCGGCGATATTATCGACACCTACGTGTACCGGATGGGGCTGATTAGCGCCCAGTACAGTCCGGCTACGGCGATCGGTCTGCTCAATTCGCTCGTTTCGTTCGTGCTGATCTCGGTCGCCTATTTCATGGCATACCGTTTTGCAAATTACCGGATTTTTTAGTGGTCTCCACGCAAAGTACTCGGAATAAGCTTCGAAGGCCTGCGTCACTGTGTGGGGAATAATGTCGGGGCTCCCCGCAAAGTACTCGGAATACGCATCGGAGGTTGGCGTCACTTTGTGGGGAATTAGAGAAAGGAGGAGATACGATGCGGGCATCCGGCTGGAGAATCGGCTTTAATCTATTCAATTACACGTTCCTGTCACTGCTGGCCGTGCTTTGCTTGCTGCCACTCGTTCATGTTTTCGCCGTATCGCTTAGCGCGAACCATGCGGCATCCGCAGGGATCGTCAAGCTTTGGCCGGTAGACTTCAATACGACGTCTTATTCTTACGTGCTAGGCAAGGAAGAATTCATTCGTTCGCTGCTTGTTTCCGTGAAGCGGGTTATTCTCGGCACGACGGTTAATATGCTGATGATCGTTCTGCTTGCGTATCCGCTTTCCAAGGAGTCGACCAAGTTCAAATCGCGAACTTGGTATGTCTGGACTTTCGTCATCACGATTTTGTTCAGCGGGGGACTAATCCCGTATTACATGATGATTAAGGCGACCGGATTGCTCGATTCGATTTGGGCTCTTGTCATCCCCGGAGCGGTGCCGGTATTCAGCGTCATTTTGCTGCTTAACTTTTTCAGAGGGCTGCCGAAGGAGCTGGAGGAGGCCGCATTTATCGACGGGGCCGGGCATTTCACGACGTTATTCCGAATATTCCTGCCTTTGTCGACGCCGGCTTTGGCCACGCTTCTGCTTCTGACGATGGTCGGTCATTGGAACAGCTGGTTCGACGGCTTGATTTTTATGAACTCGCCTGAGCATTATCCGCTGCAAAGCTATTTGCAGACGATCGTGATCCAGAAGGATTTCTCGACGCTGACAGACCTGAACTCGGAGGCGCTGCGGCAAATATCGGACAGAACGGTAAAAGCGGCACAAATATTTATGGGCGCTTTGCCTGTGCTTGTGGTATATCCGTTCCTGCAAAAGTACTTTATGAAAGGCATTGTGCTCGGAAGCGTTAAAGAATAAGCAATGCGTCATATTCGGAGGGAGATAACAGATGAGATTCAGGCAGATTCATCTCGATTTTCATAACCACGAGAATGTGCCGATCGGCACCCGATTTTCCAAGAAGCAGTTTCAGGACATGCTGCAGCTTGGGAATGTAGACTCGATCACGATTTTCGCCAAATGTTTTCATGGGTGGGCCTACTACAATACGAAGAAGTTCGATAAGCATCCCGCTCTGCAGTTCGACCTGCTCGCCGAAATGATCGATGCTGCCCACGAAATCGGCGTGAGAACGCCGGTTTACATCAATGTCGGGTTAGACGAGCAGCTTGCAAGACGCCATCCCGAGTGGCTGATGCGCGACGAGAATGACCGGACGACTTGGGATGCGGGCTTCAAAGAACCCGGTCTGCATGTCTTTTGCTTCCATTCGCCTTACCTGGAGCGTATTACTCAGCAAATCGAAGAGGTCGTTTCCGGCTACGATGCGGACGGCATTTTTCTGGATATCGTGTATCCGAAGGCGTGCTACTGCCATAATTGCCGGATGACGCTGCGGGCGGAAGGCAAGGATCCGCGCGACGAGAAAGCCGTCATGGAGCTTGCGGAGCGGGTTTATGCCAACTACACGGCACAGGTGAACGAGCGGGTGCGGGAGATCAAGCCCGATATGGCGGTTTTCCATAACAGCGGCATTCGCTGCGGACGCAGAGATATCGCTGCGATGAACAGCCATCTGGAGGTCGAATCGCTCCCATCAGGCGGATGGGGCTACGACTACTTTCCGATTTCGGCAAGGTACTTGCAGCAGATCGAGAAAAATATCGTCGGGATGACGGGACGCTTTAACAAAAACTGGGGCGAATTCGGAGGCTACAAGCATCCGAACTCATTCCGCTTCGAAGCTGCTCTCTGTCTGGCGCATGGAACGCGCTGCTCGGTCGGAGACCATCTTCATCCGGACGGCATTATGGATCCGATCGTCTACAAGTCGGTCGGAGACGCATACCGGGAAGTGGAGGCGAAGGAGTCTTGGTGCACAGGCGTTGAAAATGTCGCGGATGTTGCCGTCCTCGCCGTCGAATCGCTCGGTCCTTCGGAAGAAAGGATGGGGAGGACCGATATCGGCGCGTACCGCATTTTGCAGGAAGGGAACGTCCTGTTCGATTTCATCGATACGGATTCCGATTTCGCCGCCTACAAAGTCGTCGTTTTGCCGGATAAAGTAAGAATCACGCCAAAGCTCGCCGTTAAATTAGAGCGGTATTTCGAGAACGGCGGCAAGGTGCTGGCTACCGGCGAATCGGGACTGAACGAAGCCGGAGATGCGTTTGCGATCGACCTTGGCGTAACCTGGATCGGCGCGAATCCGTTCCAGCCCGACTTTTTCAGACCTTATTTTGCGACGCGCAGCTTGGGCGAAGGGTCATTCGTTTTTTATGCGCAGGGGCAGAAGGTCGAGCTCGGCGCAGGCGGTACCGAACTAGGCGTCAGGGAGGATCCTTACTTCAACCGCGACGCGAATGAATATTATTTCACTCACACGCCGAACTGCCGCAATAATGCGGGACCAGGCATGGTCGAAAGCGCGAACGGTATATACCTGGCCTGGAACGCGTTTCTCGACTATGGCGAGAACGCCAGTCTGTTCGTGAAAGAGACGATCCTGCATGCGCTTGATTTGCTGCTGGGCTCCCGCAAAACGCTCGTAACGAGCTTGCCTTCCCTCGGTGTCGTTTCGCTGCAGCATCAACCGGATCATTCGCGGTACGTGAACCATCTTATATACGCTTACCCGGTCAAGCGCGGCAAAGAAATGGAAATTATCGAGGATATTACTCCAATTTACGATGTTGAGGTTTCGCTGAAATTGACCGAACGCGTGAGCCGGGTTTACTTGGCGCCGCAGCTGGAGGAGCTTTCTTACGAACAAGAAGGCGCAGTGATCCGTTATAAGGTTCCGGTTATCGATTGCCACCAGATGGTCGTCATAGACTGTCAATAGCTCGATTAAGGGAGGAAATGCAAATGACGGATCATGAACGTAAGGGCGATGCGCCGATCAGCAGAAGAAAGCTTCTGGGAGCATTTGGAATGGCAGGCGCAGCTATCGCAGCCGAAGGGCTGATGAGCGCAAGTCATGTCGGCTATGCCAAGGAAAAAGAGGTAAAGGCGGCCTCCATGCCGGATCTGTTTATCAATGTTCAGGACCATGGAGCGGTCGGTGACGGAGTCGCCGACGATACGGTGGCGATTCAGAACGTCTTGAACGCATCGGCGGGCTTGACCGTCATCATTCCGAATGGCAATTACAAGATCGGCAGCCTGACGATCCCCGCTCAGGTGGAATTGATCGTTCAGAACGGAGCGGTGCTCCGTCCGCAAGCGCCATGCACGATCGCGTGTTACGGCAGTTTTATTGCAGGTCCTTACCGGGTATTCGATTTTCCGTACATTCGTAATTCCGGGACGCTGCAAGTCCAGTTCCAAGGCTTCCGCTCCCTTGAGTACTGGCTTCCCGAATGGTTCGGGGCGGTCGGAGACGCTAACGTAGACGAGACGAATGCCAGCCTTCCGGTTGTGACGGGGACGGACAGCTCCTTGGCGTTCGAAGAGTGTTTGCTCGCTATGAGCCAGACGGGCGTAAGCACCATGAAGCTGAATCATCGGAACTTTTTGTTTGAGCACGAGGTGAATGTATTCGACGGCAACTTTCGCTTGGAAGGCAGCACCCATGCAAAATTTGCCGCTGTCGTTATCGGCGATAATCCGTCCGGCTACAAAATTCATATCGATACCGGCTATTTGACGGGCAAGGGGATCGAGTCGCTATTCGTCATCAAGCATACGCAGCCTTTTGTCGGCTACTTCGGCTTTCATATCGGGAACTGCTTTTTCCGCAGTTATCTGAACGGTCCATTTGCGGCGGTCAAAGTGACGGAGCCGCAGTCGCCGACGCTCGGAGCGCCGCCAAGGCCCTGTGTAATCGACAACTGCCGGTTCTTCAAGTTCAAGAAAGCGATTTGGGCGAACGGGCTGTTCGGCATCGGGACGTTGAATATAACGAACTCCTATTTCGCTTCGAGCGAATTTTGGGGAGAGTATTATTCCGTTTATAGCGACGCTTATGCCGGCGTGACCAATTTCAATTTCATCAACAACGTGTCCGAGCAGGGCGGCAGAATCAAGTTCGATCTCGTTCAGGATCCCACCTATGGGTACATGGGAAGTCTGGAAGGACAATTCCGCATCGAGGGAAATCTGCTGGAAGGACAGCCGAATCCCATCGTTATTTACTCGAACGTGGCGAGCGGGACGATTCGAAGCAATTATTTCGAAGCCAACCGGGATTCGATTATCGAGTTTCATTCGCTCGGAAGAGATCAGGATGCGGACGGTTTAAAGGAAATCGTTTCGACGATCGATATCAGCGACAATTTCTACCACGTGCTCACCAATGCGCAGATCGTGCTTAACAATTGTATCGTCACGAGATACGATATCGCAAACACGGCGGAGATCAAGACGTGCGTTTCCGGCGTACAGCGGTTTACGGTGGACAGCGGGAATGCGAAGGCGACGATATTTCAAGCTTTGGGCGATTTCTGCGGGTTTTCCGTCGACTTCGGTTTTCTGCGCGATAATCTCGAAAGTGCTGTTCCGGTAACGGCGCAAGGCAAAATCGATTTTAACCAATATGGCGTCGATCTAGCGACTCCGCTCGGTCCGCGAAAATATTCCGAATTCATGACCGAATCTCCTGCGAAGGCGATCCCGATCGCCATCCAGTCGGACGAGATTTTCATTGTGGGAGCAATCATGAAAAAAACGATGAATGCGGCCAATTTTGTCGGAATCAAGATTGCGGACGGCTCCGGCACCGTGCTAAAAACGATACCGCCTATGATCAAGCTGAATGATAGCTTGAACGCGTTTACAGCTGTGTTTTTCGCGGTCGACGGCACTTCCATTGCCGGAACCGGCCGCAAGCTGAGCTTTTTTTGCTCGCAAGCGGGCAATACGGTAACCGACGCCTACTGTTATACGGTCAAGAAGAACGCGGCCGGGGAACAATTCGGCATATTTATCAAATAACGGTGTTGGTCCAATCCATTCTACAAGTGTAATGGGCTTCTGCTTGATCCATCGCCTATCGACCCATCATCCTATCGAATATGTGGTGTTGATTTTATGGAGAAGAAGCGTGACGAGTATGGATCAGTTACAGATGAGCGGGCCGGATTGATCAGCCGGCGCAAATTGCTTGCCACGATCGGCTTGGCAGGCGTTACGGCAGCAGCCGGAACGCTGCTTCCAGGCGGAATGGCGATGGCGCAGGCGGCAGCGGAGGAGGAGAAAAGCGATGCTGCGGGCGCGAAGAAGAAGCCGAAAGATCCGAAAGATCAGAAAGATCCGGTGACGGAAGATTGTCCATGCACGCCTTGTTTAGACGATATTCCCGCACTTCTTGCATTCGTAAGGGGCTCTCATACATGCGTCATCGTGTCCGATCCGCTGCGAGGCGGAACGTTTCAATGGGCGAGTTCGGGAACGCCGAACGAAGGCACGGTTTTTGCGGCTTCGGGCGGCGGGTATTGGCTGAGACAGTTCAGCGGCTCCTTCAACGTATGCTGGTTCGGCGCCAAATCGTTTACCGACAGTACCGCGGCCATTCAGGCAGCGTTTAACGCGATTACGAGGCCGGGGAGCATTTATATTCCGGGAGGCGTCTACACGATATCATCCGAAATTCACGTTCCTTCGCAGGTAACCAGCATTCATGGCGACGGCCAATATGTCACTTACCTGATAGCCGTCTCCGCAAACGTGCTTCACGCGATGTTTGTAGGAACGACAGCCGATTCGATGTTGTATAAAGATTTATCCTTTGACGGGAATGCCGCAGCGGACTGCGCCGTTTACTTCGACATGATTACGCACAGCATGTTCGAGAACGTATTCATTACCGGAACCCGGGTTGAAGCGCTGCATGTTAATGGCTACAATAACACGTTTTTCCGCTGTCAGATCGTTTTGAACTACGGCGACGGTATCGGCAGCTACGGCACGCAAAATTACAATAATAACGTAAACGTGCTCGCGACGGATATTTATTCTAACGGCGGCATCGGCGTTCGCGTCGGCAACGGGTTAAACGTTAATATCAGCCACAGCACGATCGAAGGCAATAGCAAAGCAGGCGTTGTCGCATACGACTTGAAAAATTTGAATATCGTGGAGAGTTATTTCGAGCGGAATGCCAGGATCGGTCTCGACTATACGGATTTGCAAAACCCGGCGGCGGTTAATGTCAAAAGCGATATTCACATTTTGGGCGGCGGCGGAATTACGATCGGGATCGATCCGGCGAAGCCTATCGAATGCGTCAAAATAAGCGGAATCCACTGGACGCCGCTTAACAGCGAAGGGGTAGACAACGGCGGGATCAACAATACGAGCTTCGTGTTCAGCAATTATTTGGATAACATGACGATTGAAAGCGTGCAGGTTTACGACACGTCGAAAACGGATTCTTTACTTACGATTTGGGGCAACGGCAATACGAGCGTGGTCCAAGGAGACGTCATCATTCGAGCGTGCAGCCGTTCGGATGTCAAGCTGATCGGCATCGATGCCGGGATGGCTGTAAGCGGCGGCCATTACATCGATATTTCCGGAACGAGGACCAAAAACTACTACGATCCCAATTTCATCGGTTACGTAAGACTGGCAGTTACAAGCGGCGATTTGATGAAAGCTCAAGAGCGGTTTAGCGATTTTCCTGCGTTCGAGCTAACGGACGGCACGGAGTTGTGGGGCAAACCGCTTACCGGAATAGGAACGAACGCACCCGAGCTGCAGGGAGGGCTCGTTTGGTTCGGAGCTTGGGTGAAGGCGGATGCCGGGAACGACGTGAAGGTAGTCAGTTACGACGGCTCGGCGAGCCATGCCGATACGTTATCGGCTTCCGGATCCGGCAAATGGGTTTTTAAATCCATTCTCATTCCCGTAGGTTCTTCTGCGAATACGATCGCTTGCGCATTCCAGAAGCTGGGCACCGGCAGCGCCGGCAAGGTCGCACTCCCCGTTCTGGCATCGGTTGGCGCCGGTCAGACTCGTTTTGAAATCGGCAATTCGGTCGATTTCAAGCAATCTTCCTTTCCGGCGTCAGGTTATTGGGAGACGGGGGAAATCGTCCGGAACCTGGCACCGGCAGCCGGCGGTTATTTGGGCTGGATATGCGTGGCAGCGGGCAGTTCGGGGACGTGGAAAGGCTACGGAGCGATACAAGCCTAGTTATTATGCAATGTATGGTAAGTTCAAAGCTCTACAGATCAGCCGCTTCATTCGAAGCGGCCGATCCGTAGAGCTTTTTTTGTTCGTCCTGCCAACTAAGGTTCGAATAATGCCGGAGTCCGAATTTGCCTGTTTAGATAAGGGATTAACCGGTGTGCAGAGCGAAATAGCCGCTGCAAGGGGGTAAATTCGGAGTACAGGCGATAGAAGGTGTCTGAACGCGATTCCAATTGGGCAAAATCGGACTTGAGGACTACGACGAACTCTTCTGGATTTTTTAATTATACCTATTCTTCCATTGACCGCTTACCATATCCATATGGTATGCTGTTCGACAATAAGTATCGAAAGGGTGACCCCGAGCCGATGATCTACTAATCCTTTTCCACAAATGAAAAATCGTAAATAAACGAGTTTTCTGGATAGGATTAGTGCGGACTTTAACTGGTTACGATTAGATCGTTGCTTCTTTGAGGGGAGCTGCGTTTCTATTTGTTTGCATCTGCCTCCTATCCGGTAAACGACTGGATAGGAGGTTTTTTTGCGTTTGTAATATTCAGCTTGCGATTTTACCCCAAAAAAAGTTGGAGGATCTATATGAGTAAAATAACTGGAAATAATAAAAAAATACTAGCGATTTTAATGTTCAATATATTCATTGTCATGGTAGGTGTCGGATTAATTACGCCCATTATGCCTCAATTGATCGTTGAGTTCGGAGCAAGCGGACAATCGATCGGATTACTGGTGGCTGCCTATGGTATAACGCAGTTTCTGCTATCTCCTCAAACCGGACAAATGTCCGATCGTTACGGGAGAAAAACATTCATCATAGCAGGCGCCATCGTTTTTGCTGTTGCTAAATTTATTTTTGCAATCGGTGATGCGCTCTGGATGTTATATACCTCAAGACTGCTTGAAGGCGTGGCTGCAGCTCTGATTGTGCCGCCAATGGTGGCATATGTGGCTGACATTACAACAATGGAAGAACGCGCCAAAGGAAATAGTCTGTTGGCGGCGGCGATGTCTTTCGGATTTGTAGTCGGGCCCGGACTTGGCGGATTTCTTGCGGGGTATGGAACGCGAATGCCGCTTTACGCAGCGACTGGAGCAGCTATTGCTGCAGTTATTGTTTCGTTGGTTTGGCTGCCCGAAAGTTTAACGAAAGAACAAATGAAAGAAGCGCGGTCAAAGGTAACCAAGAGGGAATCTTTCCTACAACAGTATGTAAAATCTTTGCAATCCAAATATGCGATGATTTTTCTGCTTGTTATGGTGATGACCTTTGGCCTAGCCAATTATGAAGCCGTTCTTGGTTTATATGTAACGAATCGCTTTCATTTCACGCCGCAGCACATTGCGGTGATTCTTACAGCGGGAGCCGTTATCGGCGTTGGTATGCAAGCGCTGCTTGCGGCTAAAGCAATTAAGAAGTTCGGTGAAAATAAGACGATAAAAGGCTCGCTTCTTTTTGTATCATTCGCTTATGTCGTCCTTCTGTTTGCGAATCATTTTTGGAGCATCTTTCTGGTAACATCCTGCATTTTCTTTGCTTCCGCCATGCTTCGTCCAGCTCTTCATACGAAATTATCCAAAATGGCAGGAAATGAACAAGGATATGCGGCCGGTATGAACAATGCCTATATAAGTATCGGGAATATACTTGGTCCGACTCTTGCGGGCTTCTTATTTGATGTAAATATGTTTGCCCCGTTTCTAGCCGGCTCTTGTATTCTTCTCGCCGCTTATTTAATGGCATTAAGCAAAATTCGAACATAGAATCTCGAATCCGAAAATGATCGAGACTCTGATTTGGCCGTAGTGAAAGAGTCATTATAAGCGGAAACGGCGAATATTGCGGCGTTGCTTCCAATTATTTGAGTGAACGCAAGCCTGATGACCGCAAATCGCTTCATGGCTTAACCGGAGAACAGCTCTAGTCATAACAGGGCTGTTTTTTCTATTGTGAATGAGTGTTTTCCATCATACTTCATCGAAAGTGTGAATACATATGTTTAAACGAAGGTGCTTGTCTTACCAATCAATGAATTTTACGAGAGGATGGGTAACGGTAATGGAACAAGCAGATCCAATCATTGCGATTCTCGGAATTGGCACAGCCGTACCAGATTTTCGTCTAGATCAAGCCGATACCTCGCGAAGATTAACCGAAGCACTAAGCGATAATCCCGATTCGGCACGTTGGGTGAAACGAATATTCAAGCAATGCGGAGTGGAAGCCCGTTATACTTGTGAACGGAACCTACTGGAATCAGCCGAAAATTGCCGCTACTTTGCAGGGAAATCGGAACGTTCCATTCCATCGACTGCCGAGCGAATGGCAAAGTATAAGCGGGAAGCTGTACCACTGGGGCTGAAAGCTGCAAGAAAAGCCATAGTAGACGGAAACGTAGATATGTCTGAGATTACTCATCTGATCACAGTTAGCTGCACGGGTCAATTTCTTCCCGGTATGGATGCCGCAATTGTTCAACATCTGGGCTTGGCCGTCACAGTCAATCGGATTCCGCTTACCTTTCTAGGATGCGCAGCCGGATTAAAGGCCGTTTGTCTATCGAGACAAATCGTATCGGATAATCCCTTAGCCAAAGTACTTATTGTTTGCGTTGAATTGTGCACGCTTCACATCCAACCCTCCAGCAAACGAGAAGCTTTATTCGGCGCTTCTTTTTTTGGTGACGGAGCTTCAGCCTGCATTATAGGTTCGACTGGACTTAAACATAATGGAATTTTCCAACTAGGAAAAGAACATTCCACCCTTCTGCCGGACTCAGCCGAAGAGATGGTGTGGGAGGTGGGGGATAAGGGATTCGATCTTTATCTTTCGCCGAACATTCCGAAATTGATAGGCAGATTTGTTCCAGAACAGCTTAACTGTGTGATAAATGAAGATCAAATGCCCGAACTATGGGCGATTCATCCCGGGGGCAAGGGGATTATCGATACACTTGAAGAAGTGCTCGCACTTACTGATGAGCAAACATCCCCGAGCCGCAGCGTGCTTCGCAATTATGGAAACATGTCCTCTGCAACTATATTATTCGTGCTTGACGAATTGAGGCAGAAGCTGATTAGCCACTGCTCCGGACCTACAAACGGCGTTGCGCTGGCATTCGGACCAGGCATTACCTGTGAGATCATACAGATCGCTTATATCCCATCCGTCACTTTTCACAAAATCATGATGGATGAAGCCCATGTTTAGGAGTTTTAAGCAAAGAGCTACAGAACACGAGTTGATGGATGACTATTCGTCAGGAGGGCAAGAGCTGCGTGAAGCTTTGCGGCAGCTTCGGTTACTTAATCGGATATTCGCTGCCGCCGCACCCACTCTTTACGGTGTAAAGCGATTATGGGTGGAAGCGGACAAGCCGAGGCGTTTTTCCATTATAGATATTGGTTCCGGGTCGGGAGATGTAAATCGACACATACTGCGATGGGCGGATGAGAACAGGGTTGATTTACAAATTACGCTGGCTGATATTACGGAGGATGCTTGTGAAGAGGCAAGGATTCTTTATTGTAACGAACCGCGGATTCATGTGTTGCGAACCGATTTGTTCGGGCTTTCGGAGAGAAGCGCAGATGTGATAACAGGGACTCAGTTTGTCCATCATTTTGCGGAGGACGAGCTTTCCAAGGTTGTAGAAAGTATGTTGAAAGCATCCCGAATAGGCGTTGTGATCAATGATATCCATAGGCACTGGTTGCCATGGGCTGCGGTGTGGCTTGTGACAAGAATCGTCTCTGATAATCGGTATATTTTAAACGACGGGCCCCTGTCCGTCGCGAAAGGCTTTCGTTCGGAGGATTGGCTGAAACTTAAAGATCAATTGGTCGGCTCTGAGCTGTTCTACGCCTGGAGACCTTTGTTCCGGTATATGGTCGCCATTAAGAAAGCCGGCTAATAACAAAATATCGGAGTTGAAAGCGATGAATCGTACCCTGGATGTAGCGGTACTTGGCGCAGGAATTGCCGGCAGTAGTTTGGCTAAGTCACTGGCGGATCTCGGGTGGGAAACGGTATTGATCGACCGTATGCAATTTCCGCGGCACAAAGTTTGCGGAGAATTTCTTTCGCCCGAATCTCTTACTATGCTCGGCTCTCTAGGTTTAAGAGAACTAGTGTTATCGCTGCAACCTAGATTTATTAATCGAGCACGCGTTATCGTCGGCAATGGGAATGCCTTGGAAATCCCGCTACCGGGGAATGCAATAGGAATCAGTCGATATTCACTGGATTCTGCCTTTCAACTAGCAGCGGTAAACTCAGGTGTTCATATGCAGACCGCGACAATGATATCGTCCGTGACTCCGTGTGAAAGAGGATACGCGATTGAAACAAAACAAGGGGAAGAAAGAAAAACATTATACGTAAGAGCTGCTATAGCCGCGTGGGGCGCCAATTGTCGTTCATGTTTGCCTGGTCATCGTCCGAATAGGAAGATTATGAACACGTACATAGGCGTGAAAACCCATTTTAGCGGGATAGAGATGGAGCCCGTCGTTGAGCTCTATTTTTTTGATGGCGGGTATGTAGGCGTTTCTCCTATTGAAGGAGGGATTGTCAACGTAGCAGCGCTGCTGAAGAGGAAAGCGTTTCAAAATAATGAAAAAACGATATTAGGACTTATTGAAGCAGCATGCCGCAGAAACCCGAAGCTTTATCAGAAACTGGCTCATGCAGTACCGGTCCCCGGCACCCAAGCAGCCGTTGCCCCTGTAGAACTAAACCGCAAGCCGCTTGAATGGGATATCATTCCCCATGTTGGAGACGCTGCAATCATGATTCCGCCGCTTTGCGGAGACGGGATGTCGATGGCGCTGCGATCGAGCTTATTATGCGCACCGCTTGCAGATAGTTATTTAGCGGGGGATATTTCGCTATCCGAGTGGCGGCATGAATACTCGCGCTCGATACGGCGGGATTTCAATGGTCCGTTACGATGGGGACGACTTCTACAATGGCTATTCGACATTCCTGTTGTGCCCCGGCTGCTTGTAAACGCAGCACATTTCGCACCAGAGTTGGCTTTTGGAATGGTTAACGCGACAAGACTGAAGGAATTCGATCCATAGGCATCAAATCAGCACAATGAGGAGCAAGGTCATGGACTTTCAAAGGCTTGCCATCATCTCCCTTCGATATCCAAAAGTAATTATCCTAGTTTGGGTCTTGCTCCTGGGTTTTTTTGGATTTTACGCTCCTAAGTTACCTGCAGTATTAAAGGATCATGGTCTATTGCCGAACGGAGCATATGTTAAAGTCGAGCATATTTTGTCTTCCGATTTTCACATCCCTAAGGACCCTATTATTCTTGTGTTTGAAAAGAAAGAGTTTATTTCCCCGGAACAATTTCGGGAGTTTATTCAACAAACGTTGCTGCCGTTGCAGGCTATCAACGGTCTAAGCGAAATGGTGTCACCACTGAATAGAGAGGGAATGCTAAAAGGGAATGCGGCATATGCGCTGCTTGCGTTTAAGCAATCTCCCCATGAAATGAACCCGGTTCTCGAAGACATTCAAAAACGTCTGCCGAGCAATCGCGATATTTCGGTGAAAATGACGGGTAAATCGGCAGTCCAAGCAGATGTGAATCGTGCTAGTCAAAAGGATCTAGGCAAGGCGGAACGAATTGGAATCCCGGCTGCATTCCTTATTCTTTGGATTGCCTTTGGAGGAATTGTTCCCGCTCTAATTCCTATTATCATTGGGGTGATCGGTGTAACCTCTACCATGGGAATGATGTATTGGATCGGGACTAAAATCGAAATGTCCAACTTTGTACTGAATGTCATCCCTATGGTGGGGTTGGCTTTAAGTATTGATTTTGCGTTAATGGTAGTCAGCCGGTTTCAAGAAGAGCTGCAGAGGGGGAACGCAGTACAGGCACTGATTACGACTATGAAAACAGCAGGAAGAGCTGTCGTGTTTTCGGCGCTAAGCGTATTTCTAGGATTGGCGGGGACATTGTTTATTCCGCTTCCGATGTTTACTTCGATTGCTATAGGAGCAATGACGGTACTGACGGTATCGGTATTATTGACAATAACATTAGCTCCAGCACTATTATCAATTATGTGGCCGGCAATCCAAGCCAAGAGTAAACCGTTGCTTACTATAAAGAAAAGAAATATTTGGTATTCCGTGTCTAGCTTTGTGATGAAAAGGCCATTCCGCATGGGAATGTTGGCCTCTTTCTTGTTAATCATTTGCTTTTTGCCTTTAAGCAAGATGAAATTAGCAATTCCAGATGCCGCTTCTTTGCCGCATGACTATAGTACTCGTATGGCTTTCGAGACCTATCAGAACCACTTTGCTTCTCGTACGAACTCGGAAGTTTATATCGTAGCTCAAGGAAATACACAGAACTTGAAAAAAGATGATTGGTTGAGCGCCTATGTGCTTATTCAAAAGTTGGAGAGCGATCCAAATGTTCAGAGGGTGGAATCCATTTTTTCGAGGTTGCCGTTTGAGCAATTGCTCTTCATATTGCAAAAACCGAACTTAAAAGAGAAATATGAGCCGATATTTCAACAATTCGTTAAAGAAAATAAACTGCTGATACGCGTCACTTTATGGGGGGAACCACCCTCGAATAAAGTGATGAATTGGCTCAGACTGTGGGAGCGGGAAGGGGGATCTTCAAATCTTCATATTTTGCTGGGAGGTGAAGCGAAGTATCACCAAGAGGTTTTTGATGAGATTTTTCAAAATATTAAGTTTGTGCTCCTTTTTATTTTACTTTCCAATTATTTGGTTTTGTTCATAGCTTTCCGGTCCATTCTCATCCCGTTAAAAACAATTTTGATGAATCTCCTGAGTCTCGGTGCGTCTTTCGGTATTCTGGTATGGATTTTTGAGGACGGACGTTTCGGAATGGAACCGAACAGTATTGCGATCATGATCCCGGTGTTTATTTTCGGGCTTGTTTTTGGTATCAGTATGGATTACGGGGTGTTCCTTGTATCACGAATTTACGAGGTATATCAGCAGACTAAAGATAACAGTCGAGCAGTACTGGCAGGACTGACATCGATCGGCAGAATTATTAATTCGGCTGCTGCAATTATGATTGCGGTCACGGTGCCGTTTGCCTTCGGTGAAGTTGTCGGAGTGAAACAGTTGGGTATCGGTATAGCAACGGCGATTTTCATTGATGCTACCGTCATAAGAATGATCCTGGTTCCATCTTTAATGAAAATGCTTGGCAATTGGAACTGGTGGGCACCAGGAAAGCGGAAATACTAACATGAGTTAAGAAAACGGTCCCTTGGAAATAGTAGCTCTTATGCGATGAAGGCTTTTATCAATGAATCGATTAAGGAATGCCATCGTCCTCCGACGATAGTTAATCACATTAAATGTCATGGGCGGAAAAGCGAATATTATATCAAAACCGGGATATCCTACACAAACAATGAAGTCGATCTTATCGGATTTTCATAATAAGGCTTGTCAGATCGGAGCTGCAATTCCATTTTAACAAAATAACGCAACAAAAATGACTTAGATTTAACATCCCATCCGTATACTAGAATTGTGTCGAATATTGATGATTGTTGTAAATGGAATCTGGTTTATACGATTTTCACAATGCTATAACTGCAAGAATCTAATTAAAATTTGGGGGATTGGTTTATGGGGATTCACGCTTATTTTAGGTCGTTAAATGAATTGGAAAGAATTATTCGATGTCCAGGGAAATTCAAATTCGAAGAGCATAGCGTTGCAGCGCATTCGTGGAAAGTCGTTCAATATGCGAAAACGCTGGCGGACATCGAGGAGAAAAATGGCGCGACGATCGATTGGAAAAAGCTGTACGAAATCACAAGCAGCCACGATTATGGCGAAATTTTTATCGGGGACATCAAGACGCCGGTTAAGCATGCTTCACCCGAGCTCCGAGCGTTGATCCAACAAGTGGAAGAGGGTATGGTTTATAATTTTATCGAGGAGCATATTCCCCAGGAATATAAAAGTATTTTTCATAATCAACTGCGCGAGGGCAAGGACGACACCGTCGAAGGCTTGATTTTGGAGGTTGCCGATAAGATGGATCAAGTGTATGAAGCGTTTGCCGAGCTGCAGCGGGGAAACACGGAAAAAGAATTCATCGTCATGTACAGGAATGCGCTAGTCAAAATCAAAAACATAAAATTAAACTGCGTTAAATATTTTTTGGATCATATTCTGCCTGATATGGTAAATGAGAGAATTCTTTCATCCATCGATATTAAGCGCATAACGGAAGAAGCATTGGCGCTTGAAGGTGCAAGCAACTGAAGTCGTTTACGAACAGCCCCGTTTTTCCGACAAAACGCTCAACATTTCCTCCTCCACAGTTTGCTTCGCAATTTTCAAATTATGCAAAACTTAGGCTTGCTCGATTTGTATCTGAGTTATAGAGATAGTATTAAAGCCCATTGGCATCCCAAAACAGCCCAGCTTGTATACGTCATACAAGGAGAGGCTGTCATTTCCATTCTTAACCCGACAGCTCTCCAAATACTTAATTTCCGCGTTAACCATCTCAAACCGTATCTATCCCGATGTGGTGGCATTGGTGGATCGCTCCTAGGGAGTTCGTATTTCACTTGCCAACTATTTTCGACAATAATACCGCAAAGGTCGTTTTCGAGCGGCCGTCTTTGGTCGAACAGATGAAAGCGCTAATGAAGAATCCAATATCTTATCGCTCGAGCGGGTTCCGGATTTTGCCGGAGACTATCTGTTCGCGGAGGCCGGCCAAGAAGCGCAGGTTGAGATGATTGCCGATATGCTGACGGGTAACCGAAGTAAACCGCCTATTTGCAGGTAATAACTATATACGAGCGTACGAGTTTCAGCCGGTTCCTAAGAATCGCTATCGACCGGTATTTTTTGATATAATGCTTTCAAAAACATTTCATTGAGCTGAAGCGGCTTCTTTCGCGGAATCCCGAGTTTGCCGCTAAGAAATCGGCGAATCGTACAGCCGTATTTGAATGATTTGGAGGCAGTCCATGAGTATACGTTATCGGATCACAAGAGCATTGCAGGAGAATGGAAACAATACCGCGCAACCCATTACTTTGGATGAGTGCAAGCAATATTTTACGTCCAAACCTGATTTTACTTACACTACGGTATATACGGTTACCGGCGCTACGACCATGTCCATTCCAGGAGATTTCTTCATGTGGAGCTGCGGAGACGCCAAAATCCCATTCCGGCATTATCAGGGAGATATTTACGTATCAGGCAGCAATGAAGCGGTCATCCCCTTAATGATCGAGGTTGCGAGCGATTTACGGGCGGATGTGCTTGAAGGATAACGCGCGAATACCGGCGATCGGCGGCAAAAATGAACAAAAACCAACTTTTCAAAAAAATTGTTTACCTCACCGGATATATTTGATAATATAATCCCAATAATGAAATGCGATGAAGAGAAGAGTAGGTAAATGGATTCTTTTACAGAGAGCTCCGTCAGCTGGGAAGGAGCAAAGAACCTTTTATTGAAAAAAGCCTCAGAGCAGCGCATCGGAACCCATGGGGGATGGTGTGCCAGGAGCTCCTGTTACAGAGCTAGAGTATAAGCATGTCAAGGTTATGCCGTACTCGAAGAGGCTAATATGGCGACATATTGGCGAATCTGGGGTGGTACCGCGAGTTTACAAATCTCGTCCCTAAGACAAATGTCTTGGGGGTGGGATTTTTTTGTTGCCGCTAAGTTCTTTTGCAACATAAGGTATACTAACTCAGATCGTTATAACCATCATCTATTATGAAAGGATTTGAATATGCTATGAGAGAGAAGCTTAAAGCGGGTATTGTAGGCGGAACAGGCATGGTCGGTCAGCGTTTTGTCCAATTGTTGGATCAACATCCATGGTTCGAGGTAACGGCTATTGCGGCCAGCGCCAATTCGGCGGGTAAAACGTATGAGGAATCCGTTCAAGGCAGATGGAAGCTGTCCACCCCGATTCCGGAAGAAGTGAAAAACATCGTAGTTCAGGACGCTTCCAAAGTAGAGGAGGTTGCCTCGCAGGTCGATTTTATTTTTTGTGCGGTCGATATGAAAAAGAATGAAACACAAGCGTTGGAAGAGGCTTACGCCAAAACGGGCACGCCTGTCATTTCCAATAATTCGGCACACCGCTGGACGCCGGACATCCCGATGGTTATTCCGGAAGTGAATCCGGGGCATATCGATGTGATCGCGGCGCAAAGAAAACGGCTCGGCACCTCGACCGGTTTTATTGCCGTAAAGCCGAATTGCTCCATTCAGAGCTATGTGCCGGCACTTCACGCACTGCTTGATTTCAAACCGACAACAGTGGTTGCATCGACCTATCAGGCGATTTCCGGGGCAGGCAAAAACTTTACCGATTGGCCCGACATGATCGATAACGTGATCCCTTATATTGGCGGCGAAGAAGAAAAAAGCGAGCAGGAGCCGCTTCGTATTTGGGGCAGCATTGTCAATAACGAAATTGTTAAAGCAAGCGCGCCGTTGATTACGACGCAATGTATCCGCGTTCCGGTTACGGACGGACATTTGGCTACGGTATTCGTATCGTTCGAGAACAAACCTTCGAAGGATGAAATTCTCGAGCGTTGGCTGCAATTCAAAGGGCGTCCGCAGGAGCTTGGTCTTCCAAGCGCGCCTAAGCAGTTCATCACGTATTTTGAAGAAGAAAACAGACCGCAGACGAAGCTTGATCGCGACATCGAGCGCGGGATGGGCGTTTCGGCGGGCAGATTGCGCGAGGATTCCCTTTACGACTTTAAATTTGTCGGATTATCGCATAACACGCTGCGCGGAGCCGCGGGCGGTGCCGTTCTGATCGCGGAGCTGCTGAAAGCGGAAGGATATATTCAAGCTAAATAAAGGCTCTTTAAGTTGTCATATCAAACAGCAAGCATTCCGGAACGTTCGGGCTTGCTGTTTTTTTTGATCGCTAAAAGCTCCGGATGAGGATCTTGTCGAAAATTCCGACTTGGTCACGAATTTTTTCCATTCTTGTTGAAAAAAATCAATCGATCGGGCAACCGATATGGTACCATTGATGTATCGACGCTAAGGATGGAGTAAACGGATGGATTCGCTATTGACGACGTACATTACGCTAGTCTGTGTATCCGGTGTGTTCAACGTATTTCTTTGTATTTACGCTTTCTCCAAGAAAAGCGAAATACCGGGGGCGAACACTTTTATCGTATATACGGCGGCTTTGTCGATTTACTGCTTCGGATACGCTTTCGGGTTAGCCGGCGATACGTTATGGCAAGTCAAGCTATGGACGACGGTCGAGTATATCGGTATGCCTTTTTCGGCGCCCCTGGGCTTACTGCTCGTACTGAACTACTTAGGCAGAAAAGTATCGGGAAAGGCCGCTGCGGCCATGTTCGTCATTCCGGCGATCAGCCTGATTATGGTTGCGACCAACGACTATCATCACCTGTTCTACAAATCGATGCAGCTGAGAGAAGGGATGCCGGCTGCGCTCGTCAGGATCGAAATTGGGGAATGGTACATCGTTCACGGTATTTATACGTTCAGCTGTCTGCTTGCCTCTGTCGTGATGCTGCTGCGCCGCTGGAATCAGACGAGGAAGACGTACCGGCTGCAGCTCGCAACCTTGATCTGCGGACAGCTGATTCCGATGACCGCAGCTTTCCTTTATTTGCTGGGTGTCGCGCCGGGCGGCCTCGACCCGGTTCCGATCGTCATGTGTATTACTTCCGCTTTATACATTTGGGCGATGGTGTCGGTTAAAATGCTTACCGTCGTTCCGATCGCCAAGGAAACGATTTTCGAAAGCATGGGGGAAGGCGTTATCGTGCTCGACACCGAGGAACGTCTCATCGACTTCAATCGGGCCGCCTCAATCATGATTCCAACACTTCGTCCGTCCCTGTTCGGGAACACGTTGGACGAGGTTTGGAAGAGGTTGACCGGATCGCCGTTTCCCGTCGTCCGTCATTCGGAAGGCATGTTGGAGGAACTGGCGTGGACGGCGGAAGGTGAGCAGCGATGTTACCAGATTCGCTCCTCGGTCGTCAGGCATCGAAACGGCGACAAGGCAGGCAGCCTGTTTATGCTGATCGACGTAACGGAATTGAAACGTCTTCAGCGGGATTTGGAGCATCTGGCCTACTACGACGGTCTCACCCAAATTTATAATCGCACGCAATTCATTACCAGGAGCCGGGAGATGATGAAGGAATGCCGCGAAACAGGGCTTTCCTTCTCGGTCGTGCTTTTCGATATCGATCATTTCAAAAACGTGAACGACAGCTTCGGCCACGATACGGGCGACAAACTAATCGTACACGTCGTCACCGTTTGCAAGCGTCTGCTCACCGGCGATATGCTTTTCGGCCGTTATGGCGGCGAAGAATTTGTGATTGCTCTCCCGTCCGCTACGCTTCGGGAAGCCGCCGGGCTGGCCGAGCGCTTGCGGGCTGCTTTGGAAGCTGAACCGCTTCCGACGGCTAACGGCCAGATCGTCGTCACCTCCAGCTTCGGCGCGGCACAAGCCACCGATCTTGTCGATACGCTGGAGTCTCTGCTTCACGCCGCCGATGAAGCTCTTTACGTGTCCAAGCGCGGCGGCCGCAATCGAGTCAGCGTGCAGTAAACCTGTTGGTTCTGCTAAAAAAAGCAAGCCGGAGACTTAGCGTCCCCGGCTTGCTTTTTCGTAATTGATTAACGATTATCGACTTTCTCCGGATATAAATCGTGGTTAAGCAGGCGGTGCTCCGCCATTTGCTCGTATTTCGTGCCTGGACGGCCCCAATTGCAGTAGGGATCGATCGAAATGCCGCCTCTAGGCGTAAATTTGCCCCAAACCTCGATATACCGCGGATCCATCAGGGCGATCAAATCGTTCATGATGATGTTCATGCAATCTTCATGAAAGTCCCCGTGATTGCGGAAGCTGAACAAGTACAGTTTAAGCGATTTGCTTTCCACCATGCGTCGATCCGGAATATAAGAGATATATAAAGTTGCGAAGTCGGGCTGTCCGGTCATCGGACAAAGGCTTGTGAATTCCGGACAGTTGAATTTAACGAAATAATCGCGTCCCGGATGCTTATTCTCGAATGATTCCAATATAGCCGGCGAATAGCTAAACCGGTATTCGGTACCTTGGCTGCCTAACTGCGTTACGCCCGTCAATTCTTCCTGCGATCTTCCCGTCATACGTTATTCCGCCTTTCCATTTATACGAAATCTTACCTATTAAACGCCTTTTTTATTTCCCCATAGCCAAGTGTGCAGCTGGGGAAGGACATGGACCTGCTTCAGACGCCGATGCTCCATCGTACGGCCGATCAGCCATTCGTAACGCTCGAGTAAATAAGGCAGCATCATACCCGGATCGGTTTCATGCAGCCGGCCGTTTCCGGCCTGCACATAAAACGGAATATTCGGATACCGTTCATGTATTTCGGCTGCGTACTGCAGGTCGGCATCGTCGAACACGACTACTTTCAAGCTATAATGGCGTGCACGCTCTGCCAGCTTAGCCGCGATCGAATCGAGAACGGTGAAGTCCGTTTTCATGCCCGAGCTTGGCGGCTTCGGCGAGATCGTCAAATCGTCAATGGACCAAAACCAATCCTGCCAGCGGCTGCCTTGCGTCTCGAGAGCCACGCTCAGCCCTTGACGTTTCAAAACCTCGATCAGCTCGCCTAATTGCGGGAGAAGGGCAGGGTTGCCGCCTGAAACGGTGACATGCGCGAATGTATCACCGCCCGTCTGCAACAGTTCATTGTAAATATCCTGTGCGGAAAGCTGACGGATGTCCGACTTCCCGCTGCCGTCCCAGGTGAACGAAGAGTCGCACCATTTGCAGCTGTAGTCGCAGCCTGCGGTGCGGACGAACATCGTTTTCTTCCCGATGACCATCCCTTCCCCTTGGACGGTAGGTCCGAATATTTCGATAACCGGAATGAGCCGGCTTTGTGGTTTTCCGTTAAGCTCAGTCATTGGAAATCACCGCCTTCGGGCGATACAAGCAGTAGCTTGTCGGCGTTTCACGCAAGTATACCTGAAGGCAGCGCGGGCGATTTTCCGTCCGGTCAAGGTAATCCTGTACAATCTCGCATATTGTGCGGGCGACGACTTCCGTCGTCGGAAAACGGTCAGGTCGTTTGTCGCTGAAGCTGACGGTATCCGAGTTGAGAACGGAATGGTCGAACCTATCGTGAATAAGCCGCTTTAGAATGGAAAAATTAACGAGAAAGCCTGCCGAGTCCAGGGTATCGCCTGCGATCGTAATATTGGCGAAGTACGTATGCCCATGCATGTTCCTGCATTTGCCCGCCTCTTCGGCAGGCACATAATGAGCGGCTGCAAACTGCATATCCTTATTGAGCTCATAGCTATAGTGGTGAGGAACGGACGGATACAGCTGATGCAGCATTAGGACAAAACACCTCGAATCCGAACGGCCGAATAGTCGTCAAGCCCTTTTCTCCGCAGCACGCAAGCCGGACACTCGCCGCAGCCGTCCGCCATGATTCCGTTGTAGCAGGTGAGCGTACGTTCCCTGACAAAATCAAAGGCGCCCAAACGGTCCGCCAGCTCCCAGGTTTCTTTTTTGTTCAGCCACATAAGCGGGGTTTCAAGGACGAACGGATAATCCATCGCAAGATTTAACGTGACGTTTAACGATTTGACAAACACGTCCCGGCAATCCGGGTATCCGCTGAAGTCGGTTTCGCAAACGCCGGATACGATGTGCTTCGCGCCGATCTGTTTGCCGAGTACGGCGGCGAAGGTCAGAAAAAGCATGTTCCGGCCGTCTACGAACGTAGTAGGAAGTGCGCCTTCCTGCTGCTCGATGGCGATATCGTTCCGCGTCAAAGCATTGGGTGCCAGCTGCCCGAGCAGCGACATATCGATAATCCTGTGCTTCGCGCGAAGTTCATCGGCGATCGCCGCTGCGCATTCCACTTCAAGCTTATGCCTTTGTCCGTAATCGAAGGTTACGGCTTCCACTTCGACATAACGCTCCAGTGCCCAAAACAGGCATGTCGTGCTGTCCTGTCCGCCGCTGAATACGACGACAGCTTTCGATTGATTCATCTAAGTATCTCCCTCTCTTGTAGAGAAGAACGAGATTCAAGAACGCTCCCTGCTTTAACTAAAGAATCGGCGCGAACCGGATTACCGGTTCGCGCCGAACGCAAAAACGACGATACCATTGCACGGTCATCGCTTTGACTTAGTTTTTTATAGAGGGAGTTCGCGAACCTCTCCCGGTGTGCAGTGCCTAAGTGCAGCGCTCGTCAGCCGGAGTTTCTTCTTTAGTTTTTCTACCGTACTATAGCACAGATGCGGAGTATTGTGAATAGGAGGGTATTGGGGCGGTGTGGTGTCTGATCGTCAGGAGCGGCGGATACGCGTTTTTGTTTAGCGGTTTTTCGTGAATGGTTTGCAGTCATCCTCTAGATGCGGGAGTCAAGTGCCTTGACCGCATATGATCTAAGGTTTGCTGCCCACACATGTCATGAAAGTGCCGTCCACAAACCGATGGCTCTTACGAGGCACAATAGCACCCAACTCTTGCACGAACCGTCCGATTAGTGGAGAAAATCTTATTGTTCATGAGGCTGCCCTCACTGTTTCGCAGGTAATATGCTCGTTCTCGCCCCATAGTGAGGCAAACGCAACGATTCCTTTCGTTTGTCTCACTAATAGTTGTGTTTGCCTCATTAACTCGCCAGAACACGGGTATTTGGCGAGAGATAGTGAGGTTTACCTTATGAACAGTAAACTTTTCCTTACTATTTCTCCAGAACACAAGTCATCAGTGGCATCGAGCATGCATCTTAAGCTTTGAAATATTGTGGGGATTTATGTGGACGACTTATCCGTTATGCAAACAATCTTTCAGGAAAAGGCGGCAGCAAGCCATGGATTATAAGTGGTCAAGCTACAAGCTTGACACGGTCATTACTTTATGGATATTATAGATACGATAAGTCCGCGAAAGAAATGGTATCGCCTTATGGATATCATTCGCGCTTGATAAATGAGTTTTTTGCTTAAATTATAGACATAATGAATCTACAATAGTGGATATGGAAAGGATGAATGTTATGATTTACGATTGCGCCATCATTGGCGGCGGACCCGCCGGGCTGAATGCAGCCCTCGTGCTTGGCATGGCAAGAAGAAATGTCGCTTTAATTGATGATAACCGGCCGAGAAATGCCGTTACGCATGCGTCACACGGCTTCATTACGAGAGACGGCGTTTCGCCGTCCGAGTTTCGCCGGATTGCACACGAAGAAATACGTCGTTATCTTTCCGTCGAGCATGTGCCGGCAGAGATTGTTACGGCACGCCGACTCGATTCCGGGTTTGAGGTGCTTGATTCGTCAGGCGGTCGTATTCTTGCGCGCAAACTGCTTATCGCAACGGGGGTAAAGGAAATATTTCCTGAGATTGAAGGCTTTTATCCGCTATATGGGAAAAGCCTGTTTAATTGTCCTTATTGTGACGGCTGGGAGCTGCGGGATCAGCCTCTTGTCGTCGTGTCCGAGCAGCCGTCCCTTTTTCATACCGCCAAGCTTCTCCTGAATTGGAGCAAGAATTTGGTCGTCTGCACGAATGGCGTCTCATCCCTGACGAGCGAACAAATCATACGGCTTCAATCGAAGGGGATCGTAGTGATGGAGAAGCCTATCGCTTCTTTCGCCGGGAACAACGGACGGCTGGAGGAGGTGCGTTTTACGGATGGGACGGCAGTTCCAAGGGTCGGCGGTTTCGTGACTCCGAAGCTTGTGCAAAGCGCTCCGTTCTTAGATCAGCTGGGCTGTGAAATGACGAAGGCCGGAGGGGTCAGCATTGATGAATCGGGCAGAACCTCGATACCCGGTTTATATGCCGCAGGGGATGCTGCGCAATTCATGCCTTCGCAATTGGTTTATGCAGCGGCCGCAGGGAGCCGTACCGCCGCAGGCGTAAATATGGAGTTGACGGAAGAAGATTTTGAGTAGCTGCGAAAGCATTCGGGAAAGCCGCTCGGGAGCTCTTTCTAGAGGTTGCTGCAAGCGATTTAACTCAACTTCGGAATGGTAGGGGACTTTCTTGAGCATCTTAGCAATTCATAAGAAATGAAACAGGCTTCATTTTGATAAAATAAGCTTGTACACATTTCAATGCCAAGGGAAAGGATGTTTGAAGATGGGCGTAATGAAGCCATACATTATTTCGGAGGATGCGAGGGCGCAAGCCGCTTTTTACACGGAAGCGCTCGGCGGCGAGATCGTGTCGTTAAGCACGCATGGAGATCTTATGGGTGCCCAAAATGAGTTCAAGGACAAAGTCATGCATATGTGTCTGTCCGTTGCCGGCGAAAACTATATTTTTATGGCGGACAGCATGGAGCCGCTTATCCAAGGCAACGGCGTTGCCCTAACGATAGCGTATCATACGGAATCCGAAGCCTATGAAGCATTTTCGAAGCTTGCCGCTGGCGGTAGCGTGGGGCATCCCATCGAAAAGCAGCCGTTCGGCATATATTACGGCGATCTTGTAGATAAATTCGGTATAAAGTGGATGATTACCGCCGAACCTAAAGCGGATCTAGGCTAGAGCGGCACATCGAGACAGACGTGCTGAAAAGGATGTTCATGGGTAAGGATACCATTATATATCCGGCCGCGATTTCAAAAACCGCAAAAGACCGAGTCCCATTGCCTGCTCAAGTACCAATTGAAGGATTTGAACATGAGACCGTCCGGTGAATGTACCGGGCGGTTTTCTTAAAATATAAGAATTTATATGTTTCACCATCAAGTGCTCATATTTCAACGGTAAACGCGCCTGTCCTTAAGGACGGCGAAGCCGTTTATCCTTGTGTTTTGACAAGCATATCCTCCAATCTGGTAGACGCTACGGCTGTCGCTTATACCGGCTGTTTCGCCATCATATCAATAAAGTTCTGAGCAGCTTTGGAGAGCACATGGTGCTTCAACCAGATCAACACGGATGAAGCCGACAGGCTGGTGCCCTCGATTTCGAACGCTTGCACGTTGTAGCCTTTGTGCACCTTCAGAATGGTTTCGGGAACGATGGTCGCGGCGAAATCCGTGGAAACGAGCTCCAGCAGCGTCGCGATGTCCGAGCATTCGCAGATGACGTTCGGCTTCAGCTGTTGCCGCGTAAACGCCTCTACGATCATTTGATAAACGCCCAGTCCTGTCGTGCTCGGCAAGATGAGCTCATAACCGACGATTTGTTCGATCGACACTTTCCTTTGTGAGGCATTGAATTTCCCGGATGTGACAAAATAAAATGGCTCCGTACGCAGATGCATGATCGAAAACTCGCTAAGCTCGAGCGGAAACCGGACGATCGCAAGCTCGATCGCGCGCTCCTTAACCATTTTGCACAGCTGGGCCGATTCATTCTGCTGAATTTTATAAGTGATCCTTGGAAACATCTCCCGAAAGGTACGCAGCAGCTCCGGCAGCCTTTCATCGGAAAGCGTATTGACCCCGATCGCAAGCTGTCCGCTCAGCCCGTTACCCGTTTCCTTCACTTCGATTTGCGACTCTTCCATCAGTTTCACGATGCCGATCGCGCGCTTGTACAAAATATTTCCGGCCTCCGTAATTTCCAGCTGTTTGCCGGTTCGTTCGACGAGCTTGACGCCGAGCTCTTTCTCCAACAAACGAAGCTGCTGGCTGAGCGGCGGCTGTGCGATGTGCAGTCTTCTGGCCGCAGCCGTAATTTGCCGTTCTTCTACGATTGCTATAAAATAACGGAGCTGTCTGATATCCATTCGCTTTAACCCCCCTTCGTCCATATGCAAAACATATGCAATTTCAATTTTATTAATATTTTTCATATACATATCCATTATGGTAGCATACGGTAAGACGGTGTGAAAGGGAAAAGCTGCCTATAGTTCGGTTGAACAGCAGCAATAAGGCCTTCGCGTTCATGAAGCGCTGGGTTGGAATGTAAGGATCTTTAAGAGGAGGAGCTGCAGCATGCATTCGGCTTATTGGTTGATAAACGTCAGGCTGGAGAACGGGCATCTGAAAGAAAACGATACGATCATCGGAACGACTACGGATTTATACTGTATGAAAATCGAAAACGGTAAAATCACGGAAATCGCTCCTGCAAGCGGGAAGCCTCATGAGGTGAAGACCGAAGGAGCCGAATCGGGAGATACGCTGCCTGTAGTTGATGCGCACGGTCTGCTCGCACTGCCGCCTTTCGTGGAGAAGCATTGTCATCTGGACAAAACGCTGCTCGGCGACCAGTGGCGTCCGGTTCGGCCGGCGCCTTCCATATTCGAACGCTTCGATATCGAGAAGCATGCGCTGACGAAGCTGGATACGACGATGAAGAAACGGGCTGAAACGCTGCTTGGCATACTGCTGCAAGCAGGCTCGACGCATGTCCGCACGCATGTCGATATTTACCCGGAAGCAGGTCTTCGTCATCTGGAAGCTGTACGGGAGGCGCTTGCCGTTTTTGAAGGCAAATTGTCATACGAAATCGTCGCTTTTCCGCAGCACGGACTTCTTCGCACGCAAAGCGCCGGACTTGTAAGAGAAGCGCTGCGCAGCGGCTGCGGGTTGGTCGGCGGCGTCGATCCTCACAACGTTGACGGCGACATGGAGAAATCGCTGCAGCAAATGATGGAGCTGGCTGTGGAAGCGGATGCCGATGTCGATTTGCATCTGCACGACGGCGGCCGTATCGGGTTGGATACGATCAAGCGTCTGGCGCAGCTGACGGAGGAAGCCGGCTGGCAGGGACGCGTTTCAGTCAGCCATGCGTTCGCTTTAGGCGATATGGATGGCCGGGAAGCCGATGAAATGGCGCAGCTCTTGGCGGACAATCGCATCACGATCATCACGAGCGTGCCGATCGGCCGTACGATTCCACCTATTCCGTTCCTTCATGCGAATCGGGTTCCGGTTGCGGTAGGCTGCGACAATATCTTCGATTCATGGTCGCCTTTCGGCAACGGAGATATACTCGAACGGGCGGGGCGTCTGGCGGAACGCTTCGGAAGAAGCACCGAGACAGCGCTGGCGGAGACGCTTGGCTTTATAACGGGAGGCGTAACGCCTTTAGATGCGGAAGGACGACAAGCTTGGCCAAAGCCCGGCGTCGATGCAAGCATCGTTTTTGCGGAAGCGAGCTGTTCGGCTGAGGCTGTCGCCAGAAGAGCGAAACGGCCTGCTATCATGAACAAGGGCATGATCGTTTCGGGATCACTGCAGAGAGGATGAGAGGATGAATAACTCGGCTTATTGGTTTGTAAACGTTCGTTTGGAAAGCGGCTACCATTATGAGGACGGCGTTGTTGCCGGAACGGAAACGGAAGTTTGCCATATTCGCGTTGAAAACGGCAAGATCGCGGATATTGTCCCGGCAGCGGCAGGCAGTCTGCCGAACGACGGCCTCCCGCAGCACGATGCAGCCGGTTTGTTAATGCTGCCCGCCTTCAAGGAAATGCATATTCATATCGACAAAACGTACTTTAGCGGGCCATGGAGAGCGGTAAGGCCGGTGTCGTATATTTTCGGCAGAATTGAAGAAGAGAGGGAGCTGCTCCCGAAGCTGCTGCCGTCCGCACAGGAACGGGCGGAGAACATGCTCGGCTTGCTTCTCGGCTTTGGCTCTACCCATGTCCGCACTCATTGCAACATCGATCCGGTGGTCGGCTTGAAAAATCTGGAGGCTACGATGAAGGCGTTAGAGACGTATTCCGGCAAGCTGTCTCATGAGGTAGTCGCCTTCCCTCAGCACGGACTGCTTCGCTCGGATGCGGTCGGGCTGGTGCGCGAAGCGATGCGGCATGGCGCCACTCACGTCGGCGGCGTAGACCCCGCAACGGTAGACGAAAACATCGAGAAATCGCTGCAGACGATTATGGACATCGCCTTTGAAACGAATGCCTGCGTCGATATTCATATTCATGACCGCGGCGAAACCGGGATATCAACCATGCACAGGCTCGCCGAGCTGACGGAGCAAGCCGGCTGGCAGAACAGGGTGACGGTGAGTCACGCATTCGGCTTTGCAGGCGATGCTGCGGCGGCCGCCGAGCTGGCGGAGCGATTCGCGGGTCTTGGCATTTCCATCACCTCGACGGTGCCGTTCGGCAGCTTGATTATGCCTATTCCGATGCTGCGCGGCAAAGGAGTACAAGTCGAGCTCGGAAACGACAGCATCACCGACCACTGGTCGCCTTTCGGCACCGGGGACTGTCTGGAGAAGGCCGGCAAGCTAGCCGAGTTGTACCTGTTCGTCGACGAACGCTCGCTCGCCGAGTCGCTTGGCTTCATTACCGGAGGCGTGACGCCGCTTAACGCCGAGGGCAAACGAGTGTGGCCTTCAGTCGGCCTCGCGGCCGACGCCGTATTTGTGCAAGCAAGCTGCTCTGCAGAGGCGGTAGCGCGGAGAGCGAAACGGAAAGCGGTTTTATTCGGAGGCGCGATCGTTTCGGGGTCATTGACGGAAGGAGCTGCGAACTTACCTTAAAGATGTTAGCCAAGTCAGCGTTTCCGTTATTGTTAATCAATATGTTTCTCGCCATGCTTGGCATGGGGCTTGTCATTCCGATTTTACCCGACCTGCTGAAGGAATTCGGTGCCGGGGGACAAGCGGCAGGGTATTTGGTATCCTGCTTCGGCCTGACCCAGTTTTTATTCTCGCCGATTGCAGGCAAATGGTCGGATCATTACGGGCGTAAGCCGATGATTCTGTTAGGGTTATTCTTGTTCGCCGTCTCGAATATATTGGCGGCCGTTTCCGCCGATTTGACGTTATTATTCGTTTCCCGGCTAATCGGAGGTGCAGGTTCAGCGGCTTTAGTGCCATCCATCATGGCTTATGTAGCCGATATTACATCCGATGAGAAACGCGGCAAGGCGATGTCGTGGCTAGGCGCTTCGATGTCGTCGGGCTTCATCATCGGGCCGGGCGCCGGCGGATTTCTTGCCGAATTCGGCATCAAAGGTCCTTTTTACGCTGCGGCCGCCATCGGCCTACTGGCAATGATATGCAGCATAAAAGTGCTGCCGGAATCGTTATCGCCGCAAGTTCGTTTGATGCATCGGGAATCTAAGATCAAGAAGGAAAATACGATTCGGCAAATCGTGCGCTCGATCAAATCCCGATATTTCATCCTCTTGCTTATTGTTTTCGCGACTACGTTCGGACTCACCCATTTTGAAGCGATCTTTCCTCTCTTCGTTGTTGAGCGCTATGGCTTCAGCACCCGTGAAATCGCCATCCTGATTACGGTTTGCTCCTTTGTCGGGACGTTTAATCAGGTTGTCTTGACCGAACGGTTGACGCGCCGTTTCGGGGAAAAGCGGACGATCAGCTCCATGCTTATGTTATCCGCCGTTTCGCTCGCGTTCTTGTTGTTATCAGGGAATTTTCTTTATGTCATGTTTATCACGATGCTTTTCTTCACGTTTAACAATATTTTGCGACCGACGATAAATACGATGCTGTCCAAGGAGGCAGGAGAGGAACAGGGATTCGTTGCAGGCATGAACAATGCTTATATGAGCCTGGGCAATATTTTCGGACCGGCCCTTGCGGGCATTTTATTCGATATCCATATGAATTTGCCTTATCTGTTCGGCGCGTTCGTGCTGCTTGCCAGCAGCTTCGTGACTGTTGGCCGCTTGGGAGGAAAGAGTCGTCTGCTCAGCATGGAAAGGGAAATGTAAAGCAAAATAAAAAATCAGCCTTGCAGGGCGTGGATCGTAGCGCCTCTGTCATAGCTGATTTTTGTGCGTTTTACAGGCGATAAGTAAAGCGGTTAAGTAAAATATTCGATTTTTGCTTGGGGGAAATGATGATTGATTTGCTCGGAAATAAATGTTTTAAGCGCCGTCGCTTGTTCATCGGGATACACGTATTTGCCTTGCCCCCAGCGCCCCCACTTGTACTTCCGTTTTTCTTCGTCCATTTCGAGCTTTGTTTTGGGATAGCGCTGCTGAATAATGTTTTTTGCCGTTTTGGTGTACCTGTGCTGGATTAGCTCGAACGTTAAATCGGACGTTGAATCATGCGGCAGCGTTTCTTTCAGTTTGTTGACGAGCGCTGCATATCCGTCCTCCCATCCGTCATGCCAAATGATCGGCGCTATGATAAATCCGAGCGGATACCCGGCGCCCGCCACCTTGCCCGCTGCGGCAATCCGCTCGTAAAAGCCGGACGTGCCCGGCTCGAAATGTTTAATCACATAGTCGGCATTGACGCTGAAACGTATGCGGGTATGTTTGTTATGTTTGGCATCCAGCAGCGGCTCCACATGGTGAAATTTCGTTACGAAGCGCAGACGTCCTAACGGCTGCTGACCCATGAATTCGATACATTCCTTCAGCGAACCGGTAATATGCTCAAGACCGACCGGATCGGACGTACAGGCCGCCTCGAACCGGGTAATCTCCGGGGAACGTTCCTCGATATATTGCTTGGCCTGGTCTAATATATCGTCGATGTTCACATACACGCGGACATACGGCTTTGCCCCGAGCGTTGTTTGAAGATAACAATAGTGGCAATGAGCCATACAGCCTGTCGATATGGGAATGGCATATTCGGCGGACGGCTTCGATTGGTCGAACTTTAGCGTTTTGCGTATGCCGACTACAAGCGTTCTTTTGGCTATCCGGTATTTTTCCAGATCGCTTTCACCAGGCAAATTCGTGATGTGGTTATGTGAGGTAGTCATATGGATCGGAAGACCCTGCCGCTTGGCCCATTCATGTATTTTTTGTCCTTTAGGATAGTTCAGCGCGTCCGGTTCAAAATAGACGAGTTCAGGAACGAATACCAGCGTTTCGCGTACCGGGGGAGTCAACAGTTCAGTTGAATTTGACACTTTCCACCTCCATGAAAACGATTATGAACAAGGTGCAAGAGTTCGCTTCAGCCGCATAATAATCGATTGCGAATGTTTCAAATGGCAATCATAATATTCCCCGATGCTATAAATTTGAACCGAATGTAAATTCCGTACGCAAGTTTACAAAAAAATGATAACGTTTTCGTTATGGTCGACAGAATTCGACAGCATTTGCAGAGACGTCCACATACAATCAGATTGCTAGCCAAATATTAGAAAAAAAGTGGGTAGAAAGGAGTGCTTTACATGTCTTGGCGTCGAACGCTTATGGCCGTCGTTCTTGTTCTGGCGCTTGTTCCCAATGCCGCTCTAGCAGCGTCTACGGAGAATAAGGTACTGGATGCGAAAATGATAGACGGAGAAGTATTTGTAAAAGCCAGTTCGGTGAAAGCGGCGTTCGGCGGAATTTCGGGAGAGTACGACGATGAATCGGAATCGTATACGATGACGACCAAAAGTCCGGTTACCTTGGCCGTGGAGAAAACTTCGCCGTCGGTAGTCGCCATCATCGGCAAGCCGAAGGAAGCTTCCTCGAATGCTTCCAAAGAAGATCGATACCAGCTTACACATGGTACCGGCGTTATTCTCAAGGAAGACGGATGGATCGTAACGAACGCCCATGTCGTCAAAGATTTGAAGCAAATTATCGTGGTTACTGCCGACGGCAAACAATTCGCAGCGAAAAATCCGTATTTGGATGAGGAAAGCGATCTGGCTCTCGTCAAAATAACGGCAAAAGGATTACCGACAGCATCGCTTGCGGAAACAGCCGACGTTGAGGTGGGGGAAACGGTCGCCGCAATCGGTACCCCGATATCGTTTGCGTTAAGAAATTCGGTAGCGGTCGGTGTTGTGAGCGGAACGAATCGTTCCATTCAATCCATGTACCGGCTCTTGCAAACCGATGCCGCTATTAATCCGGGTAACAGCGGAGGAGCTCTGGTCAATCTGAAGGGTGAGGTCATCGGCATTAACTCGATGAAATTCGCAGCCGTCGGCGTCGATAATCTAGGCTTCGCCATACCTGCCGATACCGTGCGTTATGTGGTGGACCAGTTCTTTACATATGGGAAAGTGAAACGGCCGTCGCTAGGTTTCGTGGTTGAGGAAAGCTGGGCTGCATTCATTGGACTGCCAACCAAAGAACCGATATATGTGAAACGGGTGGAATCCGGATCCGCTGCGGCAGCGATGGGGATTAAAGAAGGGGATGTCCTCTATTCGATCGATAATCACAGCGTTACCGCGCTTGTCGATTTGAACGAGCTGCTTAAACAATATTTACCCGGTCAGAAGGTCAAGATCGTCATGCAATCGGACGGTGATCTTGTGCAGCGCGAGATAACGCTTGAGGAACATACCAAATAAGAGTGGGGACAACGACTATGACAAAAAAGGTTTGCGCTTTGCTGCTCGTTTTTATGCTTACGATAACGCAGCTTTCCTTCGCTGAAGTAAGCTCCGCAGCAAACGAAGGGATTGATATCCGGCTTCAAATCGATAACGAGCTCGTAACCATTAACGGGCAAGAAACGGTTGTCGAAAAGCCTTATCTGGCGAATGGGTCTACGCTTGTGCCGCTTCGTATTATTACTTCGGCATTCGGAGCTGTACTGGACTGGGACGGTGCTACGCAAACGGTAAAATTGACCTACGGTGAGCAAACGATAAAGGTGACGATAGACAGTGACCAAGCCGACGTCAACGGCGAAGCCTATCAATTGGATACTGCGCCTGAGTTGAAGAACGGAAATACGATGGTGCCGGTCCGTTTCATTTCCGAAAATTTCGGTGCGGTCGTTTCCTTCGATCCCGAAACGCTCAAGATCGGAATTACCGGACAGAAAATAGAAGGGGCAGGTTCGAGCGATACCGACATCGATTCCGATGCAGGCAAAACGCGTATCGGGAACAGCTATTACAGCTGGTCGATCAAATATCCACCCGGCCTGGTTAAGCAAGCGCAAGACTTCAACGAAAGATTTGTCGCATTCAAAGATGCGAAAGATGACTTTGCACTGCTTATCGGAGTCGAAGTCGATCAGGACGAGAATATGACGAAGGACGGCCTGCTTAAATATTTGAGTGGCTTAGTGGAGCAATCTATCTTGGATAAATCTTATGTTGAGGAAGGAACGCAATCGTACGCCAGGGTTATATCCAAAGAAGATAAGACGATTTATGAGTACCGCGCCTATCGGGTGAACGACCGTATTTACCATATGCGCTTATCGACGGAAGAAGAGAAATACAAAAATACGGAGAAACTCAAAAACTACAAAGAGCTGCTGGATAGCTTCAAAACGTCCTTCGACGCGAATGACAAAGCCTTGAAAGATTTATCGACTGTCAAGGATGAAAAGCGTAAGTATACGGATGACGATCTTGGCATTACCCTGCATATTCCGGCTGATTGGGGCAAAATCTCGACGCCCGAGTGGCTCATTTTCTACAATCCTGACGACTCGACAAGCTTGAATATCCGTATGACCTCCGCTAAAGAGGGCGATTCTGCAGATGCGTGGGTGAAGAGAGAAGCTCAGTACTTGGCGCAAGAATATGTTCCAGATGCCATCAAATTCGAACCGGTGAAGGATATTCAAATTGCCGATATGAAGGCAAAATTATTGAAGTATTCGATGAAGCCGGCAGATAAATGGAATACGGTTTACGGCGGTTATGTCATGAAGGGAAAATATAAATTCGAAATCAACGTCAGTTTCACCAAAGGAAAAGACGATCCCTCTCTTGTCGATACGCTGCTGAAGGCAATTGCCTTTAAGGATAATCCGAGCACCGCTCTCGGCAACATTGAAGATCAGCGTGATCATATCGATCGTACGAAGATGTCCGTCAACACGAACAAAAAGAAAAAGTTTTCTATTAGTATTCCGGACTACTGGATTAAAGTTGATGATGCTGACTTGGATTTGAACTACTCCGCAAATGCAGGCTCGGTTTCGGTTAGCACCATTGATGACAGTACATACGAGCAAGTGACAAAACGAGTCGAGACAGTGCTCAATCAATATAAGGACCAGCTCGAGGATTTCACGTTAATCGAATCGGGCGCCGCGACGTTGAACGGATTGACTGGGAAAAAATACGTATACAGCGGAAAAGCAAACAATGTGCCTTATCAAACGACCACCTTTGTCGTCGCCAAAAATGATTTCGTTTATGTGATTGACGTTATTACGCGCAAAGCGATGTCAACGCCGGAAAATCAAAAAATGTTCGCCGACATTATACAATCCTTCAAAGCGTTGGACTAATGTGAGATTGCCGATTGCATGCAAGTATGCGATCGGCTTTTTTTCTTGGTGGAAAGCCCTTAATCGGCTCTTTTTGGCCTTGCAATAAACTTGAAGTGCTTGTTCAAATAAAAGGCAGCCAACATGATGATAAGAACTAATGAAATAATCTGCGAATGAGTCATCAGCATCACGATAAAAAATAGTAGGAGAACGATGCCGCTAGTCCTTAATAGTAGGTTCTTGATCAGGATAATACCCGCTCCGATCCCGATCAATGCATTGATCGTCAAAAAGCTGTTTGCGAAGGCAAGCAAGCTTTCGAGTGTAAAGAGCTCATTTTGTATCATTACCATTACTACAAGATTGCATAATCCTAAAGCTAATACTGACACATAGGGGATGTTCGTTTTTGAACGTTTGGACAGAATGCCAGGCAATGCTTTTTCTTCCGACATCGAAGACATTAATCGAGAAATTCCCCCAATATATAAAAAGTAAGTAGAGCAGCAAAGAAATAACGATAACATGCCTATTATGTAATCGCTCATCTGTCCGAATAAGGAATGGAAGATAACAGAGACCGTTGCGTTTCCGCCCGAAAAAGAGCCTGCATTCGACCATTGAATCGCGGCCGCGACAACGAGATCGACGGCGGAGATCGCCAATATACTTATTACGATCGCTTTGAAAATAGTCTTCTGAGGATTTGCGACCTCCGCACTGTAATTTCCTATAAGCTCCCATCCGAAAATCGCCCAAAATAATATCAATAAAGCGAAGAAGAAGCTTTCCGGGTCAAAGCTTTGATCGATTGTAATCGCTTTGGGCCGATCCGCAAGACTGGTTGCCCCGCCAAGAAACAGCAGGACGGCGGATATCGAGGAGAGGATGAACGATATCTTTCCGAGGAAACGGATTTCAGTTAAAAGGACACAGATGCAGATTGGCAAAAGTATGTAGCTTATCGTCAAAGGCGAAGTTATTTCAAATGGAACCATGTATTCCCCGGCGGTTAGTAAGACGGCTGGAGCACCAAAAACGACCCCGATAATCAGGTAAATAGAAGCCAGACGCTTCGCATGTACGCCAAAAACATGCTCGACGGCATTCGTAACGCCTCCGTCTCCAGGAAATTTGATGCTGATAAAACCGAATATAAAGGCAACGATGAAACTGACGAGTATGATCGTTAGCCAAGCCAAAATCGCCCAATCTCCCGCTATGTTATAAACGAGAGGGGGAAGGATCAATATTCCGGATCCCAAAATCGGGCCGATGATCAATCCGCTTAAGGTTACGGCGTTTAATTTTTTTGTGTGCATGTTCGCGTCGTTCTCCTAATCAGGAAGCTATGCTTTGATCATTATAGTCCGTAAATCTATTTGGTAACACTACAAAAAACATAGGGCTCGTTATCGGTTTTTTCGATAACGAATTGACGGAAGGGCTCTTGAATCTATATAATGCGGGCAAGTAAATAGTGAAGGCGGACATAAAGTATGACATTTCAGCAGATCAAATATTTAGCCGAAGTTGCACGGTGCGGATCCATCAATAAAGCGGCGGAAAACCTCTTCGTCTCCCAATCAAGCATTAGCAGCGCCTTAAAAGAACTGGAAGAGGAAATGCATATAAAGATGTTCATACGAAGCAATCAGGGAGTCGAGATGACGGCAGAGGGACGTCAATTTCTTAGTTATTCGAACTCGCTTTTGGAGCGTAAAGCTTACATTGAAAGCATGTATGCTTCGAATCGCATAGAGCCGGATGCCCGACTTTCGATCTCGACTCAACGATATCCTTTTGCCGTAGATGCTTTCGTTCGTCTGATTAATGAGACCGAATACTCCAGGCTTAACTTCACCATTCGCGAGACAAGCATGGATAATGTAATTGAGGATGTATATACATCCGTCTCGGATGTCGGCGTTCTTTTTACATCCGATCTGACGGAGAAGGTGATCAGGCGCGTCCTGGATATGCGAAAAATCGAATTTCATCTCATAAAAAAAATTCAACCCTGCGTATACGTACGCAAAGGTCATCCATTGGCGCTAAAAAAATCCGTCAAAGCAAAGGATTTGAGGGACTATATGTTTATGACTTTCGAGCATAATCAAGGATCTCCGGTAGATTTCTCGGAAGAGTTCATTTTCATCCGGGAGCAGCCGCCGAGCAGGACGATTACCGTAAACGACAGAGCTACTGCTGTCAACATCGTATGCCATACGGATGCGGTTACAACGGGAAGCGGACTTATTTTGGAGGCGTTTATGGATCACAGAATTACGTCTGTACCGCTGGAAGATGTTGGGGACAAAATGAGGCTGGGGTGGATTAAGCTGAAAAATCGAACGCTGAGTCAAGAATCGTTACTGTTTATCGAGAAGCTAAAAGAATCGATCGAAACGGCAATCGCTTGTACGGAAACGATCAGACAAAATCATCTTTCGAAAGGAATCTAAGATGCGCAGCATGGAAAGTAACGATTTGGAAATATACCGTGTCGGACATCAGGATGTGGAACGGATTCGGGAGCTGATGGATGAGGTCATTTCCCGGCTGCCTGCCCAAGAGCTTTTTGCGATGGATGATGAAGCTTATTTTCACGAGCACATTGAAGAAAAAGGTGAAATATTCGGGGCCTTCCATGACGGGGAGCTCGTGGCATATTCGGTATTGGCGTTTCCAGGGATAAGCGAAAAAAATCTCGGAAGAGAATTCGGAGTGCCGGAGCATGAATTGCCGTATGTAGCGGTTTTGGATTCGACGGTCGTTCATGAATCCGTTCGCGGCCGGGGCTTGCAACGACAGTTTCATGAGCTGCGCGAAAAAAGCGCGCGAGAGAAAGGTTTTTTATACCTATATTCAACCGCCCATCCCGATAATGTTCCGAGTATTATTAATTTGGAAGCCGCAGGGTTTATCCGTCAATTTACTCGTCCGATGTACGGTGGGAAAATCAGGCATTGTTATTCGAAACGAATATTGCCGTAATAGCACTCCAAATGACGGATAAATGAATTCAACATTCGTTACTGGGAAAGGAGCTCATTCAAATGAATCAATCAGAGAAACCGGAAATAGATACAGCGCTAGTGAAGCGATTGATCGCCGAACAATTTCCGGAGTGGGCGGGATTTTCATTCAGACCAGTCGATTCGGCAGGAACGGATAACGCGATATTTCGGCTCGGCGAGGACATGGCCATACGATTGCCGCGCGTCGATTGGGCTGTCGGACAGGTTGAGAAAGAGCAGCAATGGCTGCCGATGCTTGCTCCGAAGCTGCCGCTTGCTATTCCGGAACCGCTTGCGATGGGAATGCCCGCCGAGGGCTACCCTTGGAAATGGTCCGTGTATCGGTGGCTCGAAGGCGAGAACGCCATTACCGGGCAAATCGATAATCCGCATGAGGCAGCGATCGCTTTAGCCCGTTTCATAAGTTCCATGCAGCGAATCGATCCCGCCGGCGGTCCGGCTCCGGGGCCGCATAACTCCGGCCGCGGGGTACCCTTAGCGGAGCGGGACTTACCCGTTAGGAACGCGATCGAAGCCTTAACCGACATGCTCGATACCGAAACGGCTGCTTACGCATGGGAAGCGGCGCTGCATGCGCCTGTTTGGACGGGCCAAGGCGTTTGGCTCCACGGCGATTTCCATCCGGGGAACCTACTCGTTGCTCGCGGACAATTAAGCGCCGTCATCGATTTCGGTACGCTTGGCGTAGGCGACCCGGCATGCGACTTGATGGTCGCGTGGACCTTCTTGACGCCCGAAAGCCGTCATACATTTCGGACGGAGCTACAGGCCGACGACGCCGCTTGGGCACGGGGCCGCGGATGGGCGCTCTCCTTTGGGCTTATCGCCTATGCGTACTACCTGAATACGAACCCCGTACTAGCCGCAATATCCCGTCGCACGATCGATGAAGTTATTATCGAGTACAAATACGGATTGTGACAGAGAGTAAGGAGATATCCGCAGGGACATAAAATAGACGGAGATTTTGAAACTTCTGAAGCGCGAGTTACGTCTGTCATGTCAAAGGAGTTGAGAGGTATGAGAAAACAAAGAGGGTTTCTTTATCTCGTATTGCTTTGCATCATGACGATTTTGGCATCATGCGGCAGCCAAGGAGGGGGCTCTTCAGCAACCTCCGAACCGACCCGTCAGCCGGAACAGGAACAGAAGCCGCAAGCAGTCAAAGTTTTTGATAAAGGGACAATTATACGGAAGGAGGGGAATCGCTTGTTGGTCACAGCGTATGCTGCGAAAAACGGCGCCCCCTCTATCGATGCTTTTTGGCTCACGGTGAACGAACAGACGGTGCTGCAGCATGCAAGCGGTCAATCCGTAACATCCGAGAAATTGACGGTAGGCACACAAGTGGAAGCATGGCATGTCGGTACAGTCGATACTTCGTACCCTGCACAGAGCGGCGCAGCCAAGATCATAGTTCAAGACGACGCGCAGAGAGTGCCTGAAGGAATGATCGGCCAATCGGAAGCCATCAAAGCCGCTCTTCAAGACCTAACCGGGCAAACCGCCGCACGCGCCCTCAAAAACGTCTCTTTGCAAGCAGAGGACGGATTTTGGAAAATCGAGCTCGTCCAATATGAAGCGATCGATCAGCCGCAAATCTTACGGGTCGATGCCCGCACCGGCAAAATGATACCGGTACCCGTAGCGGAAAACGATGCCTTCCGCGTGTATTCGCCGGTTCCCGGCACGAAAGTGAACGCAACCTTCACGGTCGAGGGAGAAGCGCGTGTATTCGAGGCCGCCTTCAGCTGGACGTTGGAAGACGGGCACAACATATTGGCGGAAGGTCATCAGATGGCTGAAGAAGGAGCCCCGGCATGGGGGCGTTTCCGCTTCGATGTCAGCTACAAGAACGCTTCACAGGCCAATATCATGCTGATTCTGTACGTTCATAGCGCCAAAGACGGGAAAGCCGAGAAACAGCTGGTTATCCCTTTGAAAGTTCCGGAGGAGCAAATCAAATATATCACGGAGTGAAAGGGAAGCGGCCAATAGCCTTATTAACTTTAGGCTGGAGAAGGAGTAGCTTTCGGTTCCCGGCCGCCGACGATTGTATTTTTCGAGGGTGCGGACGATGCTTATACTTGCCAAATAAGTTCGCGTTTTAGCTATCTTGGCGGCAGGAAACCGATCGGATTTTTGGGCAGCAATGGGTCTTTTCGCTCAACTGCCATAAGAAGAAAGCTGATTTGGGAAACATGCTGAACGAGGTTCACTTGAGAACCGTCTTCCAGCTTGCCGGAAAAAACGATCAAGCTCGGGTCGCTGTACCCGACATGCGTAACATGGAACGTAACGGCTTGTCCGAATGAAACCAATCGCATGCCGACTTGATGCGTCTGCTCCAGCTTTTCGTCAAAATCGTGAATCATTTGTACGATTCGTTTGAAAAATTCGCTCGCCAAATTATCGTCAGGCGTATTGATGGAAAGGGACATCGGTTTCACTTCAGGTAATTGGTTCTTGGCCACTTTGGATCACCCCTTTCTCCTAAGATTCGACATCAACTTACAAACTCCCTGCTTGCCGCGAGAGTTTACTTAAGGAAAGGGCGTAGGGATAAAATGGTATTAGGAGCAAATAAGGAGAGCGTACAGAAAATAGCGGCAGGTTTATTAAAGCATGGTGTCACACGATAGGGGGATGAACGTAAATCAAGACGGGAGCGTCCGGCGGATGCAAGGGGGCTTGAAAACCGCTATCCTTATCGAAGCGGCACTCGTATAATTAAAGAGGACAAGCTTTTCGACCAACATGGGGAGGAATCAAACCTAAATGTATGAGCATCTGGTATCGTTTCGATTCAATTCACCTTTACCATCAGAGAAAGAGCGGGAGCTGCTGGCTGCGCTGCATGCGTTCAAAGGTCAAATTCCCGGGATCGTGGAGTTGACGGCTGGAATGAATATGACGGAAGAGACCGGCAATATTCACGGGTATACGCTTGGATTGCGCGTCACGTTCGAAGACAGGGAAGCGCTGCGGCAATATGGCCCTCATCCGGTTCATCAACAGTTCGTGAAAATGCTGGACGGGATTTTGGACAACGTCGTCGTCGTGGATTACCCTGTGAACAGGTAGGCCTTGCCGCCGGAAGAAAACTTGCAGCAAGCCGAGTTCCGGATGTTCCGGTTCCCGGTTTGCTGCGGGGTTCAACGAACGCTTATGGGAAGTCCAAATCATCGTCGATTTTTCGAAATACGTTCAATACTTTTTCCGGGAAACGCCGGTCCAGGTCCGCCCAAGTCTCCTTAGGCAAAATCATAAATACATGCGTATCCGACATGTAGGACGACTCGAACAACCTCAATTCATACCGCTCGCGTACGATTGACTGGAACCCTCTGACCGTTATGTAACGATCCTTCGGCGAGAAGCTCAGCTTGATAACGAAATTCTCGCCGTCGTAGGAAACATTCAACCCCTCCTCAGTATTTTCAACATCCACTTCTTGAGGAATGACACGTCCGAACTGGCTGACGATATCTTCGTCATAATCCCGCCAATCCACTGCTACTCCATACACGTTCACAAAAGCTTCTACGATCATATCCTCGAAATTCTCATCCGACGAAGCTTTCAGTTCCTCTTCGGAAATCAAGCGGCGTTTAAGCTTTTCCTTATGCTCACTTAAAAAATGGTCCAGCAGGACGTTATTTCTTTCGAACAGTAACGACATTTCCATTTCGGTCGGCATCGGCATTTTTCAGGCTCCTCTCCAAACAATGATGTCAAGCGCACATTACGGATTCCATAATCTGCACATCTTTCGATAACCCATCCACTTTCTTGGGTATTTCCCTAGTTTTACATGTTTGTCCGAATTTGTAATCCGACTAAAAGCTTATTTTTCATGCCGGATGCATACGGGAATAATTTTTACCGATACAACATATTGGCCGGTCATCGGGATTATATTTAATACTAACAAAATATATAGGATCCATTCATATTGTAAAAAAACGCGGCTCATTCTCTGAAGAAAGGAGTCCGTATCGAGAAGGAAAGGAAGGCGTACGGCCGGTTAAAAGCGTTTACATGCCGGCTGCCGATGTACAGTTTGTAAATGCGCTTATCCATGCAATTGGCGTGCAGCTTGTGGAGCAAGTGAATGGAACGAGGAACCAAATCTTGATATGGGGAGGCATTCATCACATGACAGCGGATAAGATTTTATTGACGGATGATCAAATGGCGGATTTTATTGCCAACGGATATTTGAAGCTAAACACCGATTTTTCTGCCGAATTCCATCAGACCGTTATGCAAAAATTGAACGAGGTTTACAAGGATGAAGGGAACCCCGGCAATAATCTGCTGCCGCGGATTCCGGAAATCGGACGTTTCTTCGAACACCCCGTCGTATCGGGAGCTTTAACCAGTATACTCGGGCCGGATTACATCATGAGCGCGCATCGGCATGGTCATCTGACCAAGTCGGGAGCCGGGCAGGTCGGATGGCATAAGGACAATTATTGGCTTAACGAAAAAATACGGAATCATCATCCGTGGTCCGTCATCATTTTTTATTACACGCAGGATGTTACCGAGGTTATGGGACCTTCGGCACTGATGCCCGGAACCCAGAACTATTATTTGAAGCCGGGGGATGCTGCAACTACGAAGAAGGTGACAGGCAAAGCCGGCAGCATGGCGCTGATCGCATATGACCTATGGCATACGGCAACCCACAATCAATCGGATATTGACCGGTATATGCTGAAGTTTCAGTTTTTTCGGATGGATGCGCCTAAATCCCCGACCTGGAACAACAAAAGCAGCATGTTTATTTCCCCCGGCACACTTCAGCATGGGAACGAACATCGCTTGATGTGGGAGCATGAATGGAACTGGTTGTCAGGGAAAACGAACGGCATAGAGACGGAAGAAAGCACGCTGCCGGAAGAGGCGGTGCAAGAGCAGGAACGAATCCGTCAGTTGGCCGATACGCTCGAAGGGGAGAATGAAATCCAATCGTTAAACGCCGCTTACGAATTAGCCGCGATCGGAAACGCTGCGATTCCCGCCTTGGTGGAAGCCGTACATTCCCCGGTGCATTCGGTGGCATGCAATGCCGCTCACGGCTTGATCGTGATTGGAGAGGACTCCGTCCCTCCGTTAATCGAAGCCTTGCAATCCGAAACCGTTCATGATCAAACGCACGGCTATATTGCATTTGCACTGGGAGAACTCGGCGAAGCGGCCGGAGGGGCGGTTCCGGCCCTTACTGCGTTATTACATGACAAAACCACCTTCGTCCGTCAGCATGCCGTGGAAGCATTGGGGTTAATACGGAATCCTGCTTCCTTGGTTGTTCCGGCTTTATGTGAAGCGCTGTTGAACGATCCGGACAACTTCACGCGATTTACAGCTGCGCTTGCTCTGGCAAGAGTCGGCAAGGATGCGGCTGCAGCCGTTCACTCGCTGGAGAAAGCTTTAAACGACCCGTATCGTTATGTGCCTGGAGCAGCCTCCGAAGCGCTGGCCCGAATCAGAACGGACGAAGCCTTGGACGTGTTGCTTCCCTATTTGCAGAAAGCCCGCTGGTGTCCGGTAACCACGAGCAGAAACACATACTGAACCCGCTTCGTAACAACCATCAGGCGACAGTCCCTGATGGTTGTTTTAAGTTTATCGGAAAATAAATCGCGGGAAGCGTAGTGGGAAAACCTGAACCCTTGGGATCAAACTTAAAGTTCTAAAATGATATAGAAAAGAAGTATATTATATCAAATGTTATTTTTAACCATATCCCCATAAAGGAGCATACCAGGGATGGAGCCAAGACGTCATTCAACGGATAATCAAAGCCTACGTGCAGACATTGTGTCACTTATCAAGAGCAAAATCATTAGCGGCGACTTGAATCCCGGCGATCGAATCGTAGAAAGCCAGTTGGTCCGGGAGCTCGGTATCAGCCAAACGCCGATTCGCGAAGCGATTCATCAATTGGTCGGCGAACAGGTAGTGGATGTAGTTCCGAATAGAGGCGCATTAGTCCGCTCCTTGAGCGCAAAGGACGTGTTCGAAATTTATTCGTATCGCGCCGTTTTGGAAGGCATGGCCATCCGGCTGGCGGTACAAAATGTAACGATCAAGGACATCAAGCATTTGGAGCAGTTTTATGGCGAAATGAAAGCGAAAATAACGGATGATTCCATCGAGCTGCTTTCTCAGGATTCCAGCTACATCCATCACTATATTTATAAGCTTTCCATGCACTCGATTTTGTTGTCGATGTACGAATTCATTTCGTTCCGGATTCAGCTCGTTAACCGGATTCTTCAGAGGAAATACACCAAAGCCCAGGAGGTAGCCGAGCATTTGGAATTGATCGAGGTGCTGAAAAACGGGGATCCCGACGAGGCCGAGAAGGTAATGAGAGAACATATTTATCGTTCCTACAGAAATTTCGTTGACATCGGCATGTTCGACCAGAACGAATTGGCGCAAAATCATTGGATTTGATGCACATTTATTTTCATGAAGTACACTGACATATCTTATATATAATCCAAGTAGAATAAATAATAAATAAGGAAATTAAATAAGATCATCCATCCGTTGCAATCACAATTACGCTCGTTTATCGATTCTGTTGAGAATGGAGTAGGGGAGGCGGATGAAGACATTGCCCAATAGATTGAAGAGTTATCAGGCAGCATGTTTAAATTCGTTATGGACTGTTGTTGTAAGCGCTTACCGAAAAGGGCTGCAATTACATTTTTGAAAAAGCGGCGGCATAATTCATACCTCGAAAGGGATGTTTGAATGGAAAGGAATCTGGAGACGAATGTGCAGATTCGCGGGGGATCATCGCTTTTGAAACGGATGAAAAAAGAGTTAACTTCCCGGTATCAGCTTTATTTGCTCGTTTTGTTACCGCTTGTTTATATCGTGGTGTTCCATTACGTCCCCATATATGGGCTGCAGATCGCCTTTAAGGATTTCATCGCCACGAAAGGAATATCCGGCAGTCCGTGGGTAGGCCTCAAGCATTTCGAGAACTTTTTTAATTCGCCTTCGTTCGAGACCGTTATTCGAAATACGTTATTTCTGACGGTTTATGGATTGGCAGTCGGATTTCCCATCCCCATCATTCTCGCACTCGCATTTAACATCACGCTGCGCACCAAGTTCAAGAAATCCGTACAAATGTTCACTTACGCTCCCCATTTCATCTCGGTAGTCGTACTCGTCGGCATGATGTACCAATTTTTATCTCCCAAGTTTGGCGTCGTAAACCAAATTATCGGTTATTTCGGCGGCGATCCGGTCTTGTTCATGGGGTCCGAGCAATGGTTCAGGCACATCTATGTATGGTCCGAGGTATGGCAAAATATGGGGTGGAACACGATCCTTTATATATCCGTACTTGCAAACGTAGATTGGGAGCAGCATGAAGCGGCGATAATGGACGGCGCCAGCAGATTCAAACGCGTACTTTATGTCGATTTGCCCGTACTGATCCCGGTGGCTGTTATTTTGTTGATATTAAATACGGGATACATCATGAGCGTCGGCTTCGAAAAAGTGTATCTGATGCAAAATCCGACCAACCTAGCGACCTCCGAAGTCATATCCACTTATCTATATAAGCTCAGCTTCCTAAGCAGCTTTCCTAATTATTCCTACTCGACGGCTATCGGCTTTTTCAATTCGATCATCAATTTCTTGATTTTGCTCATCGTCAACGGGCTCGCGAAACGGTTCGGAAATACTAGTTTGTGGTAACTGCTTCCATCTAATTTCTTGAATCAGAAAGCCACCCTTGTAAACCAAGCATTTTATAGGAGGAGCCTATGAGCGTTTATAACCGGCGTATATCCAGGCAGGATCGGCTGTTTTATATGGCGAACGATTTGTTTCTGCTATTGATTCTGCTTGCCATTATTTATCCTCTCATCTATGTCGTTAGCGCGTCATTCAGCTCGCCCAATGCAGTCGTGAGCGGCAGAGTATGGTTATTCCCGGTAAACTTTTCGCTGGACGGCTACAAAGCGGTATTTGCCAGCGACAGTATTATGACCGGCTACGCGAACACGCTGTTTTATACCGTTACCGGGACGGTTATCAGCGTCATCCTGACGATCGCAGCGGCCTATCCGCTGGCAAGACGAGATTTTAAACCGCGAAATATCATTATGCTGATCTTTGCGTTTACGATGTTTTTCGGCGGCGGCATCATCCCGACCTACATTCTCGTGAAAAATTTGGGCATGCTCGATACCCGCTGGGCGCTCATCCTTCCGCAAGCGATGTCGGTATTTAATGTCATTATTGCGAGGACCTACTTTCAGAGCACGCCGTCGGAGCTGCTGGAAGCGGCGCAAATCGACGGCTGCAGCGATATACGCTATCTGGTTTCGGTGCTCCTCCCTCTGTCCAAACCGATCATTGCCGTTCTGGCGCTGTTTTATTCGGTCTCGATCTGGAACTCCTACTTCGATGCGCTTATGTATACGAACCGGGAATCCTTATGGCCTTTGACTTTGGTGCTGCGGGATATTCTTGTTGCGAACAGCGTGAATATGTCCATGATGCAAAACGTCGATATCGATACGCTTTCCGCCAAAATCGGGCTAAGCGAGCTGTTGAAATATTCTTTGATCATCGTATCCACCGTTCCGCTGCTTATCATCTATCCGTTCATCCAGCGTTACTTTGTCAAAGGGGTCATGATCGGCGCAATTAAAGGATGAGGCGGCTGCAGCCGTTCATCATATACTCTTTATTTCAGGGAGGGTTTGAAATGCGGAAAAGGAGAAGTACCCGCTTCGCGGTTATCGTCTCCGTCGTGTTATGTCTGCTTCTTGCAGCATGTACGAGCGGAACGGACAGCGGGAAAGGGGATCCGGCCGGCAAGTCGAGCGAGCCGAAGGCAGAGACGGGAAATTCGGCAAGTCCGACGGCGAAAGCTTCCGACATGACGGCACCCGGAGAGTTTCCGATCGTCACGAAGAAGCAGGAAATCAGCATGTATACGCCCAAGATATCCTGGATCACAGAGTGGGAGAACAATGCGGCTACGAAATGGCTGGAGAAGAAAACGAATATCGATGTGAATTTTGTGCTCGGACCGGAAACGGCGGAGGAAGCGAAACAGAAGCTTAATCTGATGCTGGCAAGCGGCTCGAAGCTCCCGGATGTCTTTATGAAATCGGGGCTGTCCACCGACCAAATCGCAACATACGGCTCTCAGGGTCTGTTCCTGCCTTTAAACGATTATATCGAAAAATACGGCACCAATTACAAAAAGCTGATAGAGAAATATCCGAATCTGCTGAAGCAAATTACCGCCCCCGACGGTAAAATTTACGCATTGCCTTATGTAGCGGAATGTATGCACTGCATGTACTCCCAGCGATTCTGGATCAACCAAAAATGGCTGGATGCGGCCGGGCAGAAGATGCCGACCACGCCTGACGAGCTCTACAATGTGTTTATGGCATTTAAGCAAGCGAAAGATTTGAACGGCAACGGCAAGCAGGATGAAATTCCGTTAATTGCGACGATCGACGGCTGGAACGGCGAGCTGACCGGATTTTTGATGAATCCGTTCGTGCCGAGCAACGGCAAAGCTTATGGATGGTTGTATATGGACAACAATCAGGTTAAAGCTTCGTATATGCAGGACGGATGGAAGGACGGTTTGAAGTTCCTCAAAAAAATGTACGATGACGGACTGATCGATAAAGAAGCGTTCTCGCTGAAGGCGAGCCAAGCCAAGGTGCTGATCGGCGGACCGGACGGCAACCGGGTGGGCGCTTTTGCCGACGGGGCGCTCAGCTCCGTAATCGATATCGGCGTTAAAGGGGCGCGTGACGACTTTGTCGTAGTGCCGCCGCTCAAAGGCGCATCCGGCAAACAAATCACCCCATGGTACGAACCTTTCGGCTCGCCATCGTTCGTTATTACCAAATATGCGGCCAATCCGGAGGTGGCTTTCCGTCTTGGCGACGCCTTGGCAACCGACTATTCCCGCGATCTGGAGTGGAGAAATTTCTTCTACGGACCGGAAGGCGATACGTGGGTCAAACCGGAGCAGGGCGTGAAAGGGTTGAACGGCCAGCAAGCTTTGTGGAAACAGACCTTCCAATGGGGCACGCCTAATGATAAGTTCTGGGCGACGACGGGCATTTTATACGCTTCGGCTGACGACAAGGGCACGCTGGCGGTAACGAACGACGGCTCTTTCAACCAAGAGCAGATTCTGTGGGATGCAGCGGTTAAAGACTATAAGCCGCACGGCGCAAGCATCATTCCGCCTCCGATCTTCTACAAAACGGATGAAGCGGAAGCCATCGCGGAACCGAAGACACAGCTCACCAATTACGTCGAGAAAAGCATCATGGAATTCGTAACCGGCAAGAAAGATATCGACAAGGATTGGGAGGCATACAAGAAGGATATCGAAAACTTGGGATTCAGCAAATATGTAAGCACCATGCAAAAAGCCTATGACCGTCAATACAAATAAAAAGCGTTATAGGGGAGCCTGCCTTCGCGGCAGCTCCTTTTTTTTCGTTCCATCATCGCCCTCCAGGCAGCTTTTTGCGGCTTTCCTGGCTGTTCATGAGAGGCTTTTCGTTCTACGGCTATGTACGCGCATGGCATTTTTTGCCTTTACACTTTTGCAAAATGTAGTATTATGTAGGTAAAATATGACACTGGAGCTGATGGTATTGACTATTAAAGAAGAGCTAAAAGGTAAAAACATCGTCATCCCGGAAAACCCGGTATCGAATTTCTTTTTCAATAATACGAGGTCGGGCCTATTTTGGTTAATTATCCGTTTATATTTAGGGTATGCGTGGGTCAATGCGGGATGGCACAAGGTTACCGATGACAAGTGGGTTGGCAGCAACGCCGGTGCGGGATTGACAGGCTTTGTCAAGGGAGCGCTTGGGAAAGCGGAGAGCGGCAAGGACGTGTCGGGCTGGTATGCGACATTTTTGGAAAATACGGTGCTGCCAAACGCTGAAGTATTTTCTTACGTCGTTGCATTCGGCGAGCTGCTTGTGGGTCTTGGTCTGATACTTGGCTTATTGACAGGCATCGCCGCCTTTTTCGGCGCCTTCATGAATGCGAGCTTCCTTTTCGCAGGAACGCTTAGCACGAATCCGTTATTGTTCATCCTGGCGACATGGATCGTGTTGGGCTGGAAAGTGGCCGGCTGGTACGGTCTCGACAGATGGGCATTGCCGTTCCTTGGCACACCTTGGAATTTCCGCAATCGGAACAAGAAAGATCAACAGGTTTCTTCATAATGGATTGGATAAAAACGGATCGGCTTCGATTGAAGCCGGTTCGTTTTTTTTCTGAGCAGCATAGTTCCGGGAAGCATCGTGAGAGTTCCTGCCTATACGACATGGGTCATATCTATGGTTACTCCTTTGAAGGCCGGAGAATATTACGCCAACTTCACTTCCGGGATAGCGGATATGTCAGGCCAAGTTAACTTTCAAATTTATATGAATAGTTTAAAGGACGATCACGCGTTCATTCCTACACTGTGCTAGGAAGGCTCTCTATATGTTGTAGTCCGAAATAGCCCACTTGGAGCCAGGGATCAAGGTTCGCCTTATGCTGGAGTCCGATTTTGCCGGCTTGGAGAACGAATTCATCGATGTGCCGATCAAAATACCCGCTGCAAGCAGGCGTTTTCGGACTACAGACGGGGAAAGGAAGCTGTGCACGATTCCAAGTGGGCAAAATCGAACAGCAGTGCATGCAAGCGATGAGCGGGGAGGAGTAAGCGGTATGTATACCGGACGGAGGAGCTCTAAAAGTCAAAGACGTGATAAAAAGCACCGAAGGCCTATCCCCATCCCTCCCATACGCACAAATATATAGCCATGCACCAAAGGGCCGTCCGTGATTTCGGACGGTTTTCTTGTTGTAACTGCGGGAGCCGAATACATAATTTTCGTGCTTGCTAGGCATACTAGCCAAAAAAGCTGGAAGGAAAATCCTTATGAAGCACCGGAAACCGCGTTCCGCTTCCGAGCTTGTTTCCCGGGAACTGACGGTCAATCGGGAGCGGATCGAGGAGTTGTTCTGCCATTGCCACGACCTCAAGCTCCAGTCCTGGAATTTTGGTTCCGGGCTCAGGCATTCCGCCTTTTCGGTTTATTTGGAGACGTTAACGGAAGGTTCGCAAGAAAGTTACATGAAGGCGACTCTTCGGGATTTGTCGCCGATGTTAGCCGGAGCAGACGCCAATCTTACACCGGAAGATGTCCGCCTTTATTTCGAAGGTCAGGGGGTCACAACGCATACGCCTTCGATTTTGGATTCCTTTGAGCATGCCGTGAAGCAAATACTTAGAGGCTGCATTGTGATTTTTATCGAAGGCTGGGATCATGCAATCTGCTACAGCATGCCGGGCATACAAACGAGAGCGGTTTCCGAGCCGATTATGGAATCCGTCGTTTTTGGCCCTCATAATAGTACGATTGAAGATTTGCATACGAATATCGGACTGCTGCGAAGCTTATTGCGAACGCCAAGGCTGAAATTCGAGACGTTCTACAGCGGGGTGGAGAGCGACAGGGAAATCGTATACGGCTACTTGGATGGTACTGTCGATCCGCAAACGCTGGCCGAATTCAAAACGAAAATGTCCCGTATCGGCGATCAAGAAATATTGGATACGAGCTATCTGGAGGAATGGGTGGAGGAGTCGAGATATTCTCCTTTTCCCCAGGTCCGCTACACGGAACGGCCGGATGTCGCGAACGCAGCTTTATTGGAAGGGAAAATTATCGTACTCGTTCAAGGGACGCCCAGCATCATGATTTGCCCCGGGCTGTTCGTGGAATTTTTTACGACAAGCGAGGATTATTATCAACGGACGATTTACGCTTCGCTGATTCGTACGCTTCGCATCGTTGCATTCGTCATAGCGCTTACGCTTCCCAGCTTATATATCGCGTTTTCCACCTTTCATCCGGAGCTTATTCCGACAGTACTGCTGCTTGCCATTCTGGATACGCGGGAAAAGATCCCTTTTCCAGCCTTCATAGAAGCGCTGATCATGGAGTTTTTTTTCGAGCTGCTTCGCGAAGCGGGCATACGGCTGCCGCGGCCGATCGGCTCGGCCGTCAGTATTGTCGGCGCCCTCGTTATCGGGCAAGCGGCCATTCAAGCCAAAATCTCTTCCCCCATCATGGTCATTGTTGTTGCGTTAACCGGCATCGCCTCCTTTGCTTTGCCGCAATATAACTTAGGGGTTGCTTTGCGGATTTTACGATTCCCCCTTATGCTGCTGGCAGCCACTCTCGGCGGCTTTGGGCTTATGATCGGATATTTTCTCATTCTCCTTCATGTGACCAAATTGCGTGTGCTCGGCGTTCCCTATTTGTCGAGTCTATCGCCGTTCGAGCCCGGCCAGCTTATTCGAGACTTTCTGCTGCGGGCGCCGATCAGACTTTTGATGCGCTCTCCCCGGAAACGTCCGTTTCGCGAATAACCGATATTCAACAATATGCCCCGAAAGGCAGGAGACGAATGAAGCGAATGCTTGTTATCGTTCTATCGCTAGGTTTACTCTTTTCCTTATCGGGCTGCTGGAATAAATTTGAATTGACGGATTGGGCGTTCGTACAAGCTATCGCCATCGACGACTCGCCTGACGGGAAGCTCCAGCTGACCACCCATTTTTACAAGCCCGGAGGAGGCGGTTCCCTGGAGGGGGGACAGCAGGGACCGGCGGCGTTCAATATTACGACTAAAGCGGATTCGGTTTTCGAAGCTATTCGGGATATCCCGCTGCGGATGGGCCGTAAGGCGCAATGGAGCCATATGCGGATTATCGTAATCAGCGAACAGATAGGGAAAAAGCGGAATGTCCAGGAGCTGACGGATTTTTTTGTACGCGATCACGAACCCCGCGATACGGTTACGGTCATCATGGCCAAAGGAGAGGCGAAGGATTTCTTGGCGCAAAAGCCTTTTATTGAAAGCACGATCGGGCAGCAGTTAAAGGAGATGTCGCAATCGGCTTCCCGATTTTCGGCTAAATCCAAAAACGTCAATTTGCTGGACCTGGCCATTCAATTCAGAGGTCAAACCGGCATTGTCCTTCTCCCCTATACTTACATGAGCGACGCTGAAAGTAAGGATATAGCGCTCTCCAAGCTTGCTGTAATTAAAGACGGCAGAGTTGTGGACGACTTCATGAACTCGGCCAACGTGGAAAGCCTGCTGATGCTCCGTGACGAATTTCAGTTCGGTATTCTTGAAGTCCCTTGCAAAGACAAGAACAATCTGAAGGAAACCTTTGAAATCACTTCCTTACAATCGACTACCCGCATCAAACCGAAACAAGACACGGTATCCGTACGGATTAACACAAAGATTAAGGGGAGCTTCAGCGAGATCCGATGCACCTCCGCCCTGAATTCCGATGCGGAAAAACAGGTCGCCGGCCGGATACGGGACTATGTGGAAAAAGAGCAGCGAAAGACGATCGCACTGGCTCAGAGTAAAAAGCTGGATCTTCTGGGGATCGGCGATTGGCTTTATCGGCATCACCCCGCATTATGGATGCAGTGGAAGAGCGATTGGGATGATCGTTTTGCGCGTGCCGATTTCGACATTCACATCGACGTACAAATCATCAATTCAGGCGTGCTCATATCGAAGCCTTATTACGAGTAAACGGAGGAAAAGGTATGGGGGAAAGAGTGCTTGTATTTCTGCTTACAGCGGCTGCCGCTCTTATTGCCGGCATGCAGGATTGGAAAGGCGCATCGCGGAAAGTTCGGCTTGTATTCGTCTTGATTATGCTATATGCGGGTTATACGGGCTATGGGTATATAGTTGACAAAACGATGCCTAATTTGCCGGACGGCGTTACGTTTGCATTCGAAAAGCTTGCTGTGCGCATCGATAAGGTTTTAAAACCCCAAACGATTCCGGATCCTTCCAAACATAAGGAGGATAGTGCGGATGAATAGTCGGGAAAACGTCAGCTCCTGGCAAATGGCTGCCTTGTTGTTCGTTTATACAACCGGTTCCACCATTCTTTACATCCCGTCTCCTTTGCTGGCCGCAGCCGGAAGCGGCGCGTGGCTGTCTTGGTTTTTTTCCGGAATAGGCGGTCTAGTTCTGTTATCCAGCATGTTATATTTAACACGCCGGTATCCTGGACAATCTCTGGTTGAGTGCAGCATGCAAACGTTCGGGTACGCGATGACTGTCGTTATCATGCTGCCGTATCTCGTGTTCGCGCTGCTGCTGTCCTCGTATATTTACTTCTCGGTAGGGTTCTTCTTTACGACAACGATGATGAAGGAAACGCCTTTGTACGTTTTTAACGCGCTAATCGCTTTAGTATCCGCCATGACAGCCCGGGCAGGCATGGAAGTCATCGCCCGCATGTTTACGATGGTGCTTGTCATTTTGATGGGATCGATTCTTATCGTGCTTATCCTCGGAATTCCCTATTACCATTTCGAATATCTGCTTCCTGTTATGCCGCACGGGTTTAAGCCGCAGCTGCACGGCGTTTATCTGGTCTTCGGCTTCCTATACGGAGATTTTGTAGTTTTTGCCATGTTGTTCTCGTTTATCCGTATGCAGAAAGGAACCGTCCGGATCAAACCGATTTACATCGCTTATTTGTGCAACTGGATTATTTTACTGTTCGTGAACCTGTGTACCCTGATGTCGCTTGGGCCGATGACATACGAATTCCGGTATCCGATTTATATACTGGCCAGAATGATCAGCATTCAGGAAATTGTGGAACGAGGAGAGTCCGTCATCGGCATCTCGCTGCTCGCGGGCTCCTATATGAAATCGACCATAACGCTTTATGCGCTGAATTTGACGGTTGAAAAGCTCTTGAAGGTGCAGGATAACGGAATTATCATCTATCCGCTTGCGCTTCTGGGCTTTTACTTGTCGGTCGTTTCGGTCAAACAGGAAGCGGCTTTCAGTGAAGTACTGCTTAGCTGGCCGCTCGTTACGTTTTCGGCAAGCTTGCCGGTGTACTTGTTATGTATCGTGACGCTGCTCAAAAAGCGCGGAAAGGGGCGGAATGGCGGCCGAGCCGACCGTTACAGGGTGCGCTGATCGGGATGTGAACCGTTAGCTGTCTATTACACGAACGGAAACGTATGTTTACCTTCTATATGGACGAGGCTGCCGGTTGGAACGGCGGCCTTGTTATGCGAACGAGCAGAAGTGCCTTGCTAAAACTTACAACTGAGCCTACAATTTATTTCAGGTGTTTCCTAGAGAATAGTAAGTACATACGGGATAGGCATTGGAGGTTCATTAGCGTGGAGGACCGTTTGGTATAGAAGAGGTTTAATAAAATCTACGCCATGCAGCTGGCGACGATTTTTTTGGGCAGCGTTATTTTTGGTTTCTCGGAAAATATTAAAGGACCGGCCATTCCGCGAATCCAGTTCGATTTCATGTTAAACGAATCGCAGCTTGGCGCTTTGCTATCGCTTAATGCACTCGGGTATTTGATCGCATGTTCATTCACAGCATTTCTGGCGCGAATATGGGGCATTAAGCTTGTAAGTATCGCCGCATTCGGAGCGATGATCGCTTCCGGGATTCTTATTTATTTCTCCCGCAGTTATCCGATGTTCTCCTCGTCTTATTTCCTGATGTACGTTGGGAACGGCATGCTTGAAATCGCGTTAGCCATTCTTGGGGCGCGGATCTTCGTGAAAAATACGGGAACGATGATGAATTTGACCCACGGCTTTTATGGTCTTAGCTCCACGGTGGCTCCCTTGATTGCAACGGGGTTAATGACGGTAAGCGTATTCGGCCACACGCTCGACTGGCGCGGCATGTATTTGGTCATGCTTTCGTTATCCATTCTGCCGATACTTTTTGCTTTGCGCAGTACTTTCCCAGGCGATGAAATCTCGCACGAAGACCGGATTCCGTTGAAAATGCTGATGCGAGACCCGGCCTTGTGGTTTATGGTGTTGATTCTCTCGTTTGGCGTGGTGTCGGAATTGGCGGTAGGCGGTTGGCTGGTTAATTTTCTGGAGAAGGCTTACGAGTGGGATACCGTTACGGCTTCCGGCATGCTGTCCGCCTTTTTCCTCTGTTTTGCTTTAGCAAGACTTTTGCTCGGGCCGTTGACGGATAAAATCGGGTTTAACCTATCGCTTATTATTTTTTCTGGGTTTTCTGCCGTATGCACGTTTGGAGCCATTTTGGGAGGAGAGAGGCTTGCCTATTTGTTTGCTGCGGCAGGAATCGGCATAGCGATGATTTATCCGACGGTTATGGCGTTTCTTGCCAAAAGATATCCGAACGGCAGCGATACGGCCATTACTTTTACGGTTACGCTAATGGGAGTAGGGAGCGTCATTGGCAATTATCTGATAGGGGGAGTCATTGAAGCTGTCAAGCGTTTATACGGAGCCGATACCCAAATCGGGCTGCTCCGCGGACTCCAAGCCGGGTACGGCTTCATCGGATTATGTGCCGCAGTATGCGCGGTTTGCAGCTATATGTTATACCTTCATTTAAGACGGAAAGAAGAACTGATTTAGTACATCGCTTACAAGCCCCGATGCCTGGCTTCCTTGGGGCTGATCCCCTCAAATTTTTTGTACACTCTGCTAAAATACAGCTGGTCGACGAATCCGACGATCAGCGAGATTTGGCGTATGGTCAAGCGGGTGTCGCGTAAAAGCTCCTTCGCTTTATGCAGTCTGAATTTGATCAAATAATCCTTGGGAGTCGAGCCGGTCCGTTGCTTAAACAAATGAATGTACCGGCTTACGGAAAGGCCTGCGAGTCCGGATAGCTCAGGAATCGTGATCGGTTTCTCGTAGTTCGCGTGAAGGTAGCTGATGGACAACTCGAGTCTGTTGCTGCTTTCAAGCTGCGCGCTTGTATACCCGGACTGCAAACAGCTGCGCGAAATTAAGGAAAGCATTTGAATCAGAAGAGCGGATATGTTCAAATCATAGCCGATTTTTTGCGAAAGCATTTCGTTCCGGGCCATCTTCGATAAATAGGCGTACTCCTCCATTTGCCCTGTCTTGTAAATGCTTCTGTCGGATAGACCGAGTCTGTGCAGGGTGCTTTCAACGCCATACCCCGTGAAATGAATCCAGTAGCTTTCGATCGGCTGCTCGTCGCTTAATCGATATAGCTGCTCTTCCCCGGGACGATAAATGACAACGGTTCCGTCCCCGACTTCATGATCCCCGCCGTCGGCCCTTACGATCGCCTTGCCGGAATGGTTGTAGATCAACAAATAATCCTTTCTGCCGAATTTGCGGTATCGCTCGTATTTTGTATTCTGAAGGCCGTAGTGGCCGATGCAATTCATTTGGAGAAACTCGGTTGCGCTCGCAGTCCCCCCTTCATCCAGCTCCGGTATGTGATAAGCCGAATAAAACAAACGCCTCACGCCCTCTATAAATTAATCCATATAATTGCGATTTTAATCACTATTATTCAACGAAATTATAGACTATGATGTGAAAAAAGTACATATTTTGTGGAGAGGGATGAGCGCGTATGGCAGTATACAATTCGGTTATAAACATGGAGGCCGCAGATTTAAACGGCGAAAACCCGCTTCCGAAGTTTAGGAGCAGACAGCGGCATCGGAACGTGGCGGAGAACGGAAGCCTTTCATTGGAGCAGAAGGAGAAGCTGGGCAGCGAAACCGGGGAAAGATATTTGCCTTACCGGATGCAGGACCGCTATACGAGGGATAGACGGATGACTCCAATTAAATCGATAGTTGTTGAAAACGAAATCCTGCAAGCCGTATTTTTACCCGATTACGGAGGCAGATTGTACTCGCTCAAGGATAAGCGTACGAACCGCGAGGTGCTGTACAAAAATCCGGTGCTTCAGCCGGCCAATCTTGCTATTCTGGATGCCTGGTTCTCTGGGGGGATCGAATGGAACATCGGGCAGCTGGGGCATACCTTCTTGACGTGCTCGCCGGTACATGCGGCAAAGCTTGCCGATGAGGAAGGGAACGAGTTTTTGCGGCTGTATGAATATGAGCGCTGCAAAAATGTATTTTGGCAAATCGACGTCCATCTTCCGCCCGGGTCGGAGCATTTGCGCGTTTATGTCCGGATCGTCAACGATAATGACGAAGCCGTTCCGATGTACTGGTGGACAAATGTCGCGGTCGAGGAGACGGAACGTTCGCGCGTCTTCTCTTCAACCGGCGATGTGATTTATATCGACCATCATGTCAAAGGATTTGGAGCCGGGAAGCTACCCAATTTGCCGACAGTGCCTGACGCTGACGTTTCGTATCCGCTGCAATTCCCGTTTGCCAATGAGTATTTTTTTCAACCTCCGCATGATTACCGTTCTCCTTGGGAGGCGATTGCCTATGAGGACGGCAGATTGGTTTATGAACGTTCGACCTCGCTGCTTCGCTACCGTAAAATGTTCTGCTGGGGAAATCATACGGGTGGCCGGAGATGGCGCGATTTTCTAAGCAGACCGGGCGAAGGCGACTACATTGAAATTCAAGGCGGCCTAGCGCCTACCCAGCTGCATGGAATCGATCAGCCGGCGCAGTCAACATGGGATTTCACGCAGCTGTACGGTGTCGTCGATGTGGATGCGGACAAAACCAATCAAGGAAATTGGGACGAAGCCCGGAACTATATAGATGAGATTGTAGAACAGCTGCTTCCGGAGGACGAGGTATACAGGATTCATGAGAAGCTGCAAAGCTACGCAGATCGTGAGCCTGAGCTGCTATTGCATACAGGGTCGGGCTGGGGCGCTTTGGAGAGACGGCGCCGCGAAAGAATGGAAGACAGAACGACGCCGAAGGGACTCCGGTTCGAAGAGACCAGCCTGACCGCTGCTCAGCAGCCTTGGCTGGAATTGATGATGGCAGGGCGATTGCCGGATCAAGGGATTGACGAAATACCGGCTTCGTGGATGGTGCAAGAGGAATGGCTTGCCATGCTTCAGGTGAGTCTTACGGAAACTGAGAATGAATCATGGGCGGCATTTATGCACCTTGGCGTGATGCTTTATGAGCAAGGGGCCGAGGAGGAAGCCGTTGAAGCTTGGGAGCGTTCCCTGCAAATCCGACCTTCAGCTTGGGTACTCCGGAATCTTGCCGAGGTTAGCAAACATAAGGGGGATACAGAGGTGGCAGTCTCCTATTTGGAGCAGGCTTACCTTGTATCGGGAGGTTTTCCGGACAGAGCGTTTGCGGAAGAGTATTTGGAACTGCTGATGAAATCCGGTCAGCATACGAAAGTATGGAGCCTGTACGAATCATTCCCGGAGTCGATTAAGAGCACACAGCGACTGCAAGTCATCGTAGGAGAAGCGGCGCTGGAGATGAACGAGTTTGATTTTCTGGAACGGTTATTCGCAGCGGATTTGGCTGTCATACGAGAAGGCGAGCTGTCGATCGTCAAGCTATGGTACCGTTATCAGGCCAAGAAGCTGGCTATGAAGAACAATGTGGAGCTCACCAGCGAGCTGGAGACCCAAGCGGCCGCTTTATTCCCGCCTCCTCGGCATATTGATTTTAGAATGAGCTGATGAAATAGCGTTTTAAGTCGATAGGGCTAGCACTTGCCGTCGCCAGGATCAGGGCAGTCCCGATATCATTCTTACTATTTTCATCCCCTGTTTAGCGCACTTGATTGGCGAACGGATAAGCTTCCATCACCGCATTAGCAGCGGTTTTGGAAGCTTATTTTACATTTCGGAAAAAACCGATCCGTTACAGCATTTTGAACTGCCTCGGTTTTACAATATAATTGTTAAAGAACAGGCAGGATATCTGAGAAAACTTTGCAATAAAACTCTGCTCAACAAGTATCATCAATTATTTTCATGGAGTGGAATCAGAATGATCATCCAAAGTATTTCATTGTCGTGGGATAAAAAGACTAGAGGAGCTCCTTATTCAACTTTACGAAATCGGTATAATAAATCATTCGGTATTCCGGATTCAATGATCCATGATAACTCCCAATTAACCTTTCCCGTTCATAAAATAGAACTCATCCAAAACGAAAATGGGATTGAGATGAAGTATAATAAAGTTGAATATGTTGAATCAAGGTTACATAGTTGGAAGCTCGGGTGTATGGAAATTCAAAGAGATGACGACGAATGTATCGTTTATTTCAATTATTCCGATCATTGTGGAAAACCGATTAGATACGATACGCGAAATCACTATTTATCGGAAAAGTCTTTTGAACTCAGTAAAAATGAATACGGAAGAATTTCCTATAACGGAAGATGGATACACCCTCATACAGGGGAATGGATATACCGGTTACATATTCTGAATGTTTATAATTCCAGTTGCACCGATAAAGAGCTATTAAATAAGAAACATCCAATGAAAGAATATAAGCAGTTGGCCGTTCTTTTTTAGGGGTCCCTCAGGTAATTTGAACATGGTGTATACTTATACGAAAAGTCTTGGAGGGTTAGTATGATTACGTTTAGAGCCGCCTCAGCAAAAGACCTAAATGACATCGTACAAATGCTTGCCGACGATGAATTGGGCAGCACAAGAGAACGTTACGAAACACCGCTTCCGGAAAGCTACATTAAGGCTTTTGAAGCCATTGATGCGGATCCGAATAATGAGTTGATCGTTGCTTGCTTAGGCGAAGAGGTCGTTGGCGTTCAGCAGCTTACTTTTACTCCTTACATTACGCATCAAGGGAGTTGGAGAGCCACGATTGAAGGGGTGCGGACCGCAGCTTCGGTAAGGGGGCAGGGGATCGGGAGCCAATTGATAGAATGGGCTATCGAGCGAGCGAAAGAACGAGGCTGCCGAATGATTCAGCTGACAACCGATAAAAAGCGGACGGACGCTTTGCGTTTTTATGAGCGGTTGGGATTTCAAGCGACTCACGAAGGTTTGAAAATGAAGCTGTGATTTGTATGGAGAATTCGCAGCACGATTATAGAATTGTTAAATTGTATATGAATTTTCATATAGATTTATCGAATTTCACCCGAATCGTTAAAATGTATTTGAATATTCATATAGATTCGTTGAATGTTACGCGAAAGACTAATTTGTATATGATTTTTCATATACATTACAAAGTGTATGAAAAACCTCCGATTCCGCTGGTACTGGTACTATAGGGATGGAGGTTCTTCTTTTGTATAGTACCCTATACGGGCGGATACGCGTTCGTTTTTGCGTTCATTGACCGAAGGTCTTACGGGATCGGTTTCCCCCTATCAAAAATAAACGCGTACCTGTACAAGATCTATGATGCTGCCGTCTTTCGCGCTCCGGGCGTAAACCCATATATTACCGCCTCGTGCGGTAGGCGCCCGGTCGAATGGCACGGTTGCGGCAAAATAGCCGTATGCTGGTCCGCCCTCCGTTGCCGTTGTAAATTTTTCGTTCGATACGACCACATCGTTATCATCCCGAAGCTGAAACAGGACATTGGCTTCAAATGCCCGAGCAAAACCCTCAACCCGATCGCCGCTTTGGAAAAGATCTCCGGGATACGGGCGAATGACTACGATATTTCTAGAAGACGGTAAGGGGAGAAGCAGACGGTATCCGGTATAGATCAAATCAAGAGAGAATCCGGGACGGCCTTCGTTCGCATTCAAAATATTTCCTACTGGAATTTGAAAATATCTGGAGATGCCGGACAATGTATCGCCGGACTGCACTTCATAGACGAAAGCCGGCACCCAAACCGGTTGCCCGCCGGTCAAGGGTAAACCTTGGATTTGACGGTTTATCCCAGCCAGGAGGTCGGCGTGTGCCGAAAAGCGCTGACCGATTCGAACAAACGTATCTCCCGGGACTGTTATATAAATGGTTCGATAAGGGTGTTCGGCTGGAAGGGGGACCAACAGCGTCCAACCCGGGTAGATTGTATTAGGATTTGCAAAGGGCGGATACAGCAGATTCGCTTTTTGAATCTCCGCTACAGTGCTTCCCAATCGCGATGCGATTGCAAATAAGGTATCTCCAGGTTGTACCGTATATAAGACATGGGTTTCTTTCACGACGGACATGATCATTCACTCTCCCTTGGGCTATGGGCTATCCATTCCATGGTATGCACAGGTTTGGAGGAAGGAGAGTATACCTAGTCGGAGTTGAGTATGTATATTTATGGAAAAATATTTCAAAATATGTATCGATCAAAAAACAGACTGACGAGCGTCCGCCATCAGCCTGTTCGGTGAAGAGATGCCAATTGTCCAAAAGTAACTTATGATCTTTTCCGGATGCGCTTGGAAAATTCGGGACGGGCAAAGTCATCAGTCGGGATATCGCCTTGGGGATTATGCCGATACCGATCCTCGCCGCGCATTAGATAAGCCTTGAACTTGGGATTTTTCTCAAGATCGCATTTCACATCGGTGCTGGAGTATCGAATCACATACCCGATCCGCCAACGATCCGAAGGATTCGCGGGAGAACCGTGGATAATGGCATCGTCATGCAGCGAAATGCCTCCTGCAGGAATCGATAACGTAACGGCGCTGTCCTCACGGAAGGTGCCGTCTTCCAACTGGAATGATAAGATTGATGCTTCATCGGCGATTTTATGCTGAACGAGACCGCCCTTGTGCGAGCCTGGAATGACCTTCATGGCTCCGTTTCCCTCATCCACGTCGGTAAATGCAAGCCATACCGTTACGGAATGATGCGGAGACAAAGGCCAGTAATAGGAATCCTGATGCCACGGGACAACCTTGCCGCTGCGCGGAGATTTCGTAATAAACTCGCTGCCCCACAGGTAGAAGTCAGGCCCAAGCAAATCCTCCACATAATCGAGAATTTGAGGATGCGAACAAATATCATACTGCCAGCGGCTTGTCTGATGCCAACCGATTATATCGGAAGGTGTTTCATCCTCGTTCAGCATGTCGAGCGTTCGCTTGTAGCCGGCACGTAATTGCTCCACTTCTTTTTCGTTAAAAATAGCCGGCATACCTATCAAGTAACCTTCCGACTTATAAGACTCCTGCTGCTCCCGGGTAAGTCTCGACATCGCAATCACTCCTCTTCTTCGCTAGATTCTCCTTGAATATATAAGAAGTTAAACGTATTTTCGTTGGTTAAAGTGATATGGTGTCCAAAAGGTACTTGAACATTTGATTACAGCATGATATTAATGACAGCAAGAAGTGGGGGCGATGCTGATTGGCGAAACTTGATCCTGCTACCGTTCAGCTTGAATCTTTGATTCATGCCGTGCAAAGCAACATGAGTTTTATCGAGGTTACGAGCGCTTTCAAATGGGCAGATATCGGGTGGCATGTGCCGCCGGGCGTTCGAGCGGATTTTGAAATCAAATATGTGGCAAGAGGTCAGATAGCATTGCAGCAGGCAGGGCTCTCGATCGCCGGTTCACCAGGTGATTTGTTTTTTCTGGACAACCAGAAGGGCCACAGTTGCGAACACGGAACCTTCACGTTGTTCAGCTTCGGCTTTAACGTGGCGCAAAACGCGCCTGAAGGGAAACGGCTATATGAGCAAATCCAAGCGATTTTCGCTAAGCTGCCGCAGAAGCTTAAATTAGACATTCACGGCAGAATGATAAGACGATATACCGAGCTTAACAAGGAAATTTCAGTTCGTTCATTCGGATACGAAGTGAATCTGAAATGCTTGATGGTGCAGCTTTTGATTGAAGTAATGAGAATATGCCTGGTGATCCGGTCTTCCGCTTCCAACATTACGCCTTATCAATACAACAAGTACACCGACTTGATTTCCGATATCATTGTTTATCTGCAGGAAAATGCCGGGGAACATATCGATCTTCATGAGCTGGGCGGCAAATATATGCTGAATCCCCGATATTTAAATCGAATTTTCAAAGGGGCCACAGGATTCCCGATCTTCCGCTATCATCAAATGATCAAGGTGGAAAAAGCCAAAAAGCTGCTTAGCACCAGCGGACTCAATTTACTGGAAATTGCAATGGAGCTTGGGTTCGAGAGCAGTCAGTCCTTCAGCAAATTTTATAAAAAAATGACGCTGATCACTCCTTCCGAATATCGGAAGATGCTGAAAGAGTCGGAGTGAGTGACATTACGTTTCACATATCCTTTTTAGAAAAAGAGGAGAAGGCGATGGGGGGCTAATTATAACGGCAGCTTCCAATATTCAGGTACTGGTAGTTGAAATTAAATCAAGGGCATGTTATTATACCGATAAATTAGTGATTGGAGTTGAAAAGAATAATGTAATTTTTCTTGCTAATAATTATGGAGATAAAACAGAAAAGCAATCATTTGCGCATGTGTTTTATTTTCTATATTTGCAAGAAGGTTACATTTCTTTTCACTCAAACAAAATATCCTTATCTGACTCTGTGTTATCAGGGTTGGATTTGCCGTATTTCATTTGAGCTGCAAGAAAGTAACTTTCTTGCGGCTTATTTATTTTTGTATACGGAGGGATTATTTCATGTCATTAATTAAAGTAACGAATCTAACGTTTGCCTACGACGGCAGTTACGATAACATCTTTGAAAACGTAAATTTTCAAATCGATACCGATTGGAAATTAGGGTTCACCGGAAGAAACGGAAGAGGAAAGACGACATTTCTCAATTTACTGCTTAATAAATACGAATACAGCGGGACGATTTCCGCGAATGTCAGCTTTGATTATTTCCCTTTTCATGTCGACAATAAGGGTGAAAATACGATCGATATCATCGACCTTATCGTTCCGGACTATGTTCATTGGGAATTGATGCGCGAGCTTTCCTTGCTGAAGGTATCCGAGGATGTTTTGTATCGGCCGTTTGACTCCTTATCCAACGGCGAGCAAACGAAAGTGCTGCTGGCGGCATTGTTTCTTAAGGAAAACAGCTTTCTGTTAATCGATGAACCGACCAATCATCTGGACATGGATGCAAGAAAGCTTGTCAGCGACTATCTTAACGCCAAAAGCGGCTTTATACTGGTCTCTCACGATAGAGCGTTTCTTGATCATTGCGTGGATCACATCCTGTCGATCAATAAGACCAACCTGGAAATTAGCAAAGGCAATTTTTCCGATTGGTGGGAGAACAAAAAAAGACAGGATAATTTCGAGCTCGCGGAGAACGAAAAGCTGAGAAAAGACATCAAGCGCTTGTCGGAAGCCGCAAAACGGACGAACGATTGGTCGCATGAAGTGGAAAAAACGAAAAACGGCACAAGAAATTCCGGCTCCAAAGTAGATAAAGGATATATCGGGCATAAAGCCGCCAAAATGATGAAACGCTCAAAATCGATTGAGCAGCGGCAGCAATCCGCCATCGACGATCGTTCCAATCTCCTGAAAAATATCGAAAGCTCCGAAAGCTTAAAAATCGCACAGCTTGCTTATCATAAAAACCAGCTGGCGGAGCTTGAAAAAGTTTCGATTTATTATGGCGAGAAGACCGTTTGTACAGATATTAGTTTTACAATCGAGCAAGGGGAGCGGATTGCCCTTTCAGGCAAAAACGGCTCCGGTAAATCAAGCCTAATCAAGTTGATTTGCGGCGAGAACGTTAGCTATACCGGCACTTTCAGAAAAGGAAGTCAGCTGAAAATATCTTATGTTTCGCAAGATACCTCAAATTTGAAGGGCAATTTAACGGACTACGCCAGAAACAACGGCATTGATGAGAGCTTGTTTAAAGCCATTTTAAGAAAGCTTGATTTCTCCAGACTCCAATTTGAAAAGGATATTTCATCCTTTAGCGGCGGCCAAAAGAAAAAAGTGCTGATTGCCAAAAGTCTTTGCGAGAACGTTCATTTGCATATTTGGGATGAGCCGCTTAATTTTATCGACATCATTTCCCGCATGCAGATTGAAGAGCTGCTGCTTGAACACTCGCCGACCATTCTTTTCGTAGAACATGACAGCGAATTTTGCAATAATATTGCCACAAAGGTGATTCAGCTTTCATGATTCGGGATGCGGGTTCGAACTAGCGAACAAATTCGCTTGATATGGACGAGCAAATTCCGCTTGATTCGATCAGGCGGATATTCCTTTTGAACGCGACGGGAAACTTGATAAAAAACGACATAGCAGTAAGCTCATTGGATGATAATATGATTTCAGTGGGGTGATTTTTTGAATCAATACGCACGTAGAAGAAATTCTGACGGATATAAGCCAGCCTTAGTTCCAAACGCTTTAAAAGTCCTTAACAGTAATCAAAAAACGAAAGCTGTGGAGGAAGCGAAAATGACAGAACGGACCGCAAAGATCCCTGCGGAAGCCCCGATGCTTGACAGGATTTTATTCAATGAAATCCCTGTAAAAGACATGCAAAAAGCGCTTTCTTGGTACAAAACGGTTTTAGGCCTACAATTGATCGGCTGCTCCGAGCAACAGGCGCAAATGAATCTTCCAACAGGACCAATGCTTTTCCTGAACGAGACTCGAAATGATACAACGGCAACTTTTGTAAATAATGGGGAGACCAATAACATCATCGGTTTCCAAACCAGCAATATTGAGAAACTGTACAAACATTTGAAGCAGAATCAGGTGCAAGTTGAAGAAATTATAGACGATGGCTACGGGTTTCGGTTTTTACATTTTTTTGATTTAGACGGCAATCGTTTTTGCGTGCAATGCGACAACTAGCAGGCGCTCAAGTTGTATGTAAACGATAAACAGCGGTAACCTTGGACAACAATTTCTCGTCCATGGCGGCCGTTGTTTTTTTATTATTAAGGATGATGTCCCCCAAAACGAAGCAGCCCGAAAAGTTAGGATTGACAACACTAATAGTTATTATTACTATTAATCACGAATATAATCGTAATAATAACGATTAAACACAAGGTGCACTATTTGCTTTCAGGCAAATGGAATCGGAAGGGGGGATTTGCTTTGACAAAAAATAAAATAAGCTGAGGTCAGTACATAACGGTTGAATTAAAAAACGGATATGGAGAGGTAACGGATGACTGCGAATAAACGGTTTTTATCTTATTTTACTATTATCTTGTCAGGGCTTTTGTTATTGGCAGGTTGTCAGAGCGGTTCAACGGTGCAGGGGAATTCACAAAGTGCTCAGGAATCGAAAGCCATAAAAGAGGAATTGGTGCTGGCCGTAGGTAAAATGGACGGCGGCCAATTTGATCCCAAGAAGGGTTGGGGAATGACGCAAATCCGGCTGACCCACAGCTCGCTTTTGACCATCGATGCCGACCTGAACTTCATCGGGGATCTTGCGACTTCCTATAAGATCAGCGAGGATGCCCGTACTTGGACGTTCCCGTTGCGCGGCGATGCCAAATTTTCCAATGGGGAGCAGGTTACTGCGGAGGATGTCAAGTTCACCTACGACATGCTCAAGAAGGACGGGATCAAATTTGATTTGTCCTTTGTCCAAGCGGTAGAAGTTGCTCCCGGTAACACGGTCGTCATCACGCTTAATGAACCCCGCTCCACTTTTGTAAGCCAGCTCACGGAGATCGGTATTGTTCCCAAAGCTCGCTACGATGACAACTATTCCAAAAATCCCATAGGCTCCGGACCGTATAAAGTGGCTCAGTACAATGACGGGCAACAAGTGATTATGGAATACAATCCTTACTGGTACGGCACGAAGCCGCAGTTCAAAAAACTGACTTTCCTTCTGCTCGCGGAAGACGCCTCACTTGCAGCGGCAAAGGCGGGAGAAGCCGACATTGTTTATGTTCCGCCAGCATTCGCGAATCAAAAAGTGGATGGAATGACGCTTCGTACTTATGAGAGCATTGACTCCCGCGGAATCATGCTGCCCACGCAGCCCAGCGGCGGCAGCGGTATGACGAACGGCAAAGAAGTTAAATCCGGGAACGATGTAACCAGCGATCTCGCCATTCGTAAAGCGCTTTATATCGGATTGGACCGTCAGAAGCTGTTGGAAGCGGTGCTGGATGGCCATGGTCAAAAAGCGTTTTGTCTATGCGACAATATGCCGTGGTTCAACGAGAAAACGATCGTTAAGGACGGGGACATTCAGGCTGCCAAAAAAATACTCGCCGATGGCGGTTGGGCGGATGCCGATAAGGACGGCATCTTGGAAAAAAACGGCCGCAAAGCGGAGTTTGACATGTACTTCAGCTCCAGCGATCAGCTTCGCAGCGATCTTTCGCTTGCTGTGGCGGATCAGGCGTCCGAATTCGGCATCAAGATCAATACCGTTGGCGCCACCTGGGATGAAATTTACGTCAAAGGCAAAACGGCGGCGGTCGCATGGGGCGGCGGCAGGCATCATCCTCACCAGCTGTATTCGATGAATTCCTCTCAGAGGAAAAACAAGGGCATTGACAATATGTCGAACTATCAAAATCCTAAGGTGGACGAGTATTTGCAAAAGGCGCTTACTGCCTCCACGCAGGATGAGGCCAATACGTATTGGAAGCTGGCTCAGTGGGATGGAGAAACCGGCTTTAGCGGTATCGGAGACGCTCCGATCGTGTGGCTGCTGCGGGTGGATCACTTGTATCTGGCGAATGAAAAGCTCGATCTCGGCAAACAGCCGGTTCACACGCACGGCCATGAGTGGGCATTGTTCGGCAATGTTACAGAATGGACATGGAACAATTGATTCGGTAACAACTGCTTGGAAGAGGAGTTTTCGGAGGCTCTCCGCTTCTGAAAGCTCCTTTTTTGAGAGAAGGAGTGATCGTTTGATACAAAGTATTATATTTCGCCTGTTTCGCGTTGCGACCTTGTTACTGGGGTTATCCATTCTTACCTTTTCTCTCATCCATCTGTCTCCTTTGGACCCGGTTAGCGCTTATATCGGAGGGGATAGCTCGGCATCTCCGGAGCAAATTGAGAAGTTCAAGGAATATTGGGGGGTGGACAAAAGTCCGGTGGAGCAATATTTATCCTGGGCCGGAGCGTTATTGCAAGGCAATTTCGGAACTTCGCTGCTGTATCGCAGTCCGGTCGTGGACATTATTCAAAGCCGATTTTTAACATCGCTCGCTTTAATGGGAGCGGCGTGGATTTTATCGGGCGTTATCGGGTATTTCCTGGGGATGACCGCTGCCATGAATAGGGGAAAGGCTGTCGATAAAATCATCAAATGGTACAGCTACACGCTTGTTTCTACGCCGATCTTCTGGATGGGACTCATTCTATTAATCGTCTTTGCCGTCTGGTTAAAATGGTTTCCCGTGGGCTTGGCAGTACCTGCCGGCGTACTGGAAAGTGACGTCCAGTTTATGGACCGGGTTCGTCATTTTGTGTTACCGGCTTTGACTTTAAGCATTCTGGGGGTTGCCAATGTAGCGATGCACACCCGTGAGAAAATGATCGATATTCTAAATACGGAGTATGTCGTTTTTGCAAAGGCAAGGGGAGAAAGCAAATGGCAGATTTTTAAAAATCATGGCCTTCGCAATTCCATTCTTCCAGCCATTTCTCTGCAATTTGCTTATTTCGGCGAGCTTTTCGGCGGCTCTATGCTGGCTGAGCGGGTGTTCGCCTATCCGGGGCTGGGCAGCACGTTAACTACTGCAGGGCTTAAAGGCGACCTCCCTCTAATGGTAGGCATTATTTTGATTAGCTCCGTGTTCGTATTTGCAGGGAATCTGATTGCCGACATTTTGAATAAAGTCGTAGATCCGCGGATGAGGGGAGAGAGCTAAGATGCCGAGCGTTCATGATGGGATGAATGTACGTAAAAAAATGATTCTGTTGCTTTCGCTTTCCTCCGGCTTGCTGCTAACCATTCTGTTCCTCAGCTTTTGGCTTAGCAATGACAATCTTCGCCTGAGCGTCGCGAGCAAAAACCTTGCCCCTAGCCTTGACTATTGGTTCGGAACGGATTGGCTCGGACGGGATATGTTCACGCGTACGATGAAGGGACTTCGTTTGTCGCTGACATTAGGGGCGTTTACCTCTTTGCTCAGCGTGCTGATTGCAACCGTGATGGGAATATGCGCGGCGACCTTCGGCAAAGCGACGGATGCCGTTATTTCTTGGGTGATCGATTTGTTTATCGGCATGCCTCATCTCGTTTTTATGGTAATGATCTGTTTCCTTGCAGGAGGCGGCATATATGGCATCATCTTGGGCGTTTCGCTGACGCATTGGACTGCGCTGGCGAGGCTCGTACGCGCCGAAGTGCATCAAATCAAAAACGCCGAATACATCCAAATATCCGAAAGCTACGGAAAATCCGCGTGGTATATTGCCGGAAAGCATATTTTGCCGTCTATTTTACCTCAAATCATGATCGGCTTTCTGTTGATGTTTCCTCATGTCATCTTGCATGAAGCCGCATTGACCTTTTTGGGGTTCGGGCTTTCACCGCAAACGCCGGCCGTCGGTATCATCCTATCCGAAGCGATGAACCATATTTCAACGGGAAAATGGTGGCTGGTAGTTCTTCCGGGGCTTCTATTGGTAGTAGTCATCAAAAGCTTCGATCATATAGGGGAGCAGATTCGTATTTTATTGGAGCCTGCCAGCTCTAATGAATAGGGGGATCGATACATGATGAACTCAGTTGAAAAAGCGCTGCTTAAGGTGGGAAACTTATCGATCGGCTTCTCGCAATATTTTAAGGGAACGCAAAAACGTGTAATCCGCCCGATAACGGATATGCATGTGGAGATCGGCGAAGGGGAGATCGTTGCCGTCGTTGGAGCAAGCGGTTCGGGCAAAAGCCTGCTGGCCCATGCCGTTCTTGGGATACTGCCCGGCAATGCCATTTGCAGCGGAAGCATTGTTTATAGAGGAGAGGAACTGACAGAGAAGAGGAAGGCGCAGCTTAGGGGGCGAGAAATTTCATTCATTCCGCAGTCCGTAAATTATTTGGACCCCCTAATGCGGGTGGGGAGGTTTGTGCAGATCGGGATGAATAAAAACACCGCGTTGGCAGAGCAGGAAAAGCTATTTGCTCAATACGGCCTGAAGAAAAGCGACGGACGACTGTTTCCTTTTGAGTTGTCGGGCGGGATGCTTCGCAGGGTAATGTTTGCTACAAGCGTCAGGCAAGGTGTCAAACTTGTCATCGCCGACGAGCCGACGCCGGGCATCCATCCGCAGGCGCTTTCCGATATTTTGAGGCAGCTAAAGCAATTTGCATTAGACGGCGCCGGGGTTATGTTCATTACGCACGATATTATGTCGGCCCTCGAAATCGCGGACCGGGTCGCTGTCATCAAAGACGGAGCCACGGTAGAAATTTCCGATGCGGCGGCTTTTGAAGGCAAGGGCGAACGTCTGAAAACCGAATACGCGCAAAGATTATGGAGAGCATTGCCGCAGAATGATTTCGATTCGGAATATAAGGGAAGGGCGGCGGGTGAGCAATGGCGCTGATCGGAGAGAACCTAGGTCATTATTATCAACGAGACCATTGGATTATTAAGGATGTAAACCTATCCCTAGCGCCAGGCGAGGTGCTGGGTTTATCCGGATATAGCGGATGCGGAAAATCGACGCTGGCCAGAGTGTTGGCCGGGTATATAACCCCCCGTACGGGCCGTGTAACTTCCGATCATCAGGAGATGGAGAGGCGGACTTTTCGCCCGGTGCAATTGATATACCAGCATCCGGAAAAGGCGATTAACCCCAAATGGCGTATGAGGGACGTATTGACCGAATCTTACGCGCCCTCGCAAGACATACTGGATGCGTTCGAAATTCGGGAGGAGTGGATGAACCGCTGGCCCCTCGAGTTATCCGGCGGCGAGAAGCAGCGCTTCTGCATTGTCCGGGCATTGAATCCAGCAACAAAATATATTATTGCCGATGAAATGACCACCATGCTGGATGCCATTACACAGGCTAAAATTTGGCATGCATTTCTTAGCATCTGCAAAAGTCGGGATATCGGTGTCATCGTGGTCAGTCACGAGAGCAGTTTATTAAATCGGTTATGTGATCGGATTTACAAAGTAGGCGAGTAGGGAAACCGATGCGGCTCGAGCCATTTTCAGCATTCCTTCAATGGAAGTTTGGTAATGTATAGACTAGGTACGCACCGTTCGGCATAAGAAGTTCTTGGCATGAAGTGAAACTTTTGGCAGGCTTGCTGCGTATAGGAGGAGGGAAAAATATAAATAGAGGAGATTGCCGATGCGAAAAAAAATAGCACTGCTGGTCATGAGCTGCTTGTGTGCCGTCATGCCTTTATCTGCCGCAAGCGTTGCCGGTGCGGAGCCCGTGCCGGAATACGTAACCACTGTGGAGGATTTGCCGCTTTATAGCTCGCCGAACCTAAGAGCAGCCGCGGAAGGTGCCATCGGCCCGCAATCGATGCAGGTGCTCGAAACGAAAGAAGCCGGCGGACGCAAGTGGTTTTCCGTGAATACGTGGCTCGGACCGAAGTGGATAACGCCGAGCTTCGACTATCGAGGCTCGATCAAGAAGACGGAGCCTTTTTACTTGCAGCTATACGAGGATACCGTAATTTACGATTACCCGTCCGAGCCTTCTAAGACGCGTTATCACATATCGCCGCAAATGGTTCAAGCGGATGCCGTCGCATACGTATACAACCCTGGCGAACAGATGTATTGGCAGTATCGCGCCGTTCGCATCGATACATGGCTCGGCAAAAAATGGATTATTCCGGAACGATTCCTGCCGAATGTGCAAAAGACAGACGAGACGGTTTCCCTTGACACTTACACGCTATTGTTCGACAAGCCGGCGGACGCGCTTGATTCAGGACCGGGGGCTATGTTCAATCATACGTATTCCTATTTGCCGATCCGCGGGATGATCGAGCCGCAAACCGTTCAAGCCTTTGAAAAAGTAACATTCAGCAATTTCAACATTTCTTGGTATCATGTGCGAACGGCATCCGGCGATTCCGCTTGGGTGAATACGCGGATGAAGATGCCCGGCGAAATCGTACAGGAGGATCGAACCTACGAGCTGACGAGGACAACGGCGATCCAGCGGTATCCGTTCGACTTCGCGCCGGCGATCGGAGCTGTCGCTCCGCAGCAGGTTCAAAGCTTCGAGCGGGCAGGCGACTGGATCCATGTGCATACGTGGGCGGGCGACGGCTGGCTTCGTATCAAAGACGAGAGAACCCTAGACATGACGGACAGCGGGCAGCAGGTGCAAGTCGGCGTCACGCCGAACCCGTTTCCAAACTATGAAGCCGGCGGACCGATGCATGTAGGTCTTGAAGGAACGATTGCCGCAACAGATACGACTTACACAAGAAGCGACATCGAGCTTCGTCTGGAAATATACAATGACAAAGGCGAGAACCAGGAAATATCCAAGACGATGTATAACATCGGAGCTGGAGAGTCGCGCAATTTCTTTATCATGGTCAGCGCCGATTTCAACTTCGGCGGAGCGAAGGTGCGGCTGAAATCGGCTTCGTTAAAGCCTGCTGAAGACCGGACGCAGGATTTGTATGATATGATTTCGCGCTTGGAATAGTAAGTAACGCTCCAATGAAGAAGCTTCTATCACTAAGAGAAACTCCCATAAAAAATCTCCATCCCGCTATATTCGGTGGGAATGGAGTTTTTTTATGCAGACGGTTGTGATTACTAACCTTGCGAAAGTTCGATCAAACGCGGAGTAATCATATATTTCCTGGCTTCAGTCTTGTTCGCGATGGAATCCACTATCATCCGAGCAGCGATCGTCCCCATCTCAAAAGGGGATTGATCGATGTAAGCAACCGGAAACAGGCAATCGGGATGAAAAAGAGGCTGATCGCAGCAAATGATTTTCATATGCGGCAAATTCAGTTTAACGCATGCCATCCCTACATATTGAGCAAGCAAGGCATCGACGGTCGCGATCGCATCCAATTGCCTGTTGTTTTGCAAGAAGGATAAAATCTCCTGCGGCACTTCATCCCGATTCAATTCTTCCAGTATGGCGGGAGAAATCGAGAGGATGCTCGCCTCGGGTAAAGGATCTCTTCCCATACGGACCAGCGCCGATTGGAAGCTGCTGATGCGGTCACTTACTCCGATTGTATAAAGGGGAGGATAAGAGACAAGTCCGATGCGCTTAGCATCCCGCTTGCACAAGTATTCGACCATCAGCGTACCGATTTCCTGAGTATTGCAATAAACGCCATTCGTGCGAATATCCTGCATCGTTCTTTCCACCAGCACGACATGGTGCTTATTTAATACCAATCTTGCGATGTCATCGTTGAAATGCTGCTCTCCTTGACATGCGACAATAATGATACCGTCGACAGGCAAGTCCAGAAACGCCTGTATCGCTTGCGATTCCTCTTCCCGCCCTTTGATGCGCTTGAAAATAAAATGATAGGACAGCTGGCTGAGCGCGGCCTCCACCCCCGAAATCAACAGAGAGGAGTAGCGGAATTCCATCCATGGCATGATGAAGCCGATCATTTTTTTTGAAGCGGGCATTGCCGAAAACTGCTGCGGAGCCGTTTCTTTGACTTGGTCGACAGCTGTTCTCGACGCGACGAATGTTCCTTTACCCCGGTGCCGGTATAAATACCCTTCGTTAACCAATCCCATCACAGCGCTTTTCGCCGTAATGCGGCTTACCTGGAATTGTTCGGCAATCTCCCGTTCGGGAGGAATTTGATGATGGACCGGCCAGTGTCCGTTCTCAATCCGTTCTAATATATAATCGTGAATTTGCGAGTATAAAGGCTTCTTTGCGTTCATCGTCAAGGCCACCCCGAATCGAATAATAACGAAATAAAGTATATATCATTATCTTCGTCATATCAATAAATTGTAATGCTCCATAATAACGGTCGGAATCAAGAAAAGACAAACGTTTGGGGATAAATGCAGAACAAAAACAAACCTTCGCAAAACAATAAGATATATCAATATATGTATTGACATATCAATGTGATGATGATAATCTTTGCCTGTAAACGCTTCCTGTAAGTATGTTTTCAGGGATAAACAGCAATTTCGCGCATGAAGATTGGATATATCATTTCATGAGGAGGCTTCTTGCAATGAAAGGGACATTGATCGATTTATCGATGGATATCTACCACGCCGCTCCGACATTTGCTTTCGACCCGAAATGCGCCGTAATCGTTCATAATACTGTCGATAGCATTGGATATAACATCACTCATCTATCGATGAGCACGCATCAAGGGACGCATTTGGACGCGCCGTTTCATTTTTTGGATGACGGCAAAACCGTAGAACAGCTCGATCTGAACAAATGCATCGGAGAGGCCCTGCTAGTCGACTTATCCCATAAGCAGCCCAAGGAGCCGATAACGCCTGAAGATTTTGCGGGTTATGCGGATCGGATCGGCGAAGGGACGCGTCTTATTTATCGGACCGACTGGCATAAGCAATATCCGCAGAAGCTTTATTTTTTCGATTTTCCTTACATGACGATCGAATTAGCCGAATGGCTGGCCGAACGTAAAATCGCTTTGATCGGCATGGATGTGCCGACGCCGAATCCTACGGATTACGATCCGGTTCACAAAATATTGCTGTCCGCCGAAATCGTCATTGTCGAAGGTTTGGCGAATTTGGGCGATATCGGGACGGACACTTTTTTCTTTATGGCGGCCCCTTTGCGTATCCGAGGCAGAGACGGCTCGCCGGTTCGGGCGCTTGCGATGGTAAATAGCGAGACGGCGGGGGGAGACCGATGAACGCTTACCAGGTAGCCGTTACGGATTATGGATTCCCCGACTTAAAGCAAGAAAAGGCGATACTGGAGCCGCTCGGCTTTCATTTTGTAACCGGATCGTGTAAAACGTCGGCGGAGGTCGCGGCACTTTGCCAAGACGCCGATGCCGTGCTGACGCAATGGGCCCCGGTGACCGCCGACGCGATCGAGGCGTTCCGTAAATGCCGGATCATCGTCCGGTACGGGATCGGTGTAGACAACGTCGACCTTGAGGCGGCCAAACGCAAAAACATTCCCGTCGTCAACGTTCCCGACTACGCCGTGAACGAGGTTGCCGATCACACGCTGTCGCTGATGCTCGGCATCGTACGCAAAATTCCGCAAATCGTACAGCGCGTACGCGCCGGCGAATGGGAAATCGCTCCTTGCCGGCCGATCATCGGGCTGCAAAATAGAGTAATCGGCGTCGCGGGGTTCGGCAATATCGCCAAAGCGGTCGTGCAAAGGGCGCAAGCCTTCGGTCTTACCGCTATCGGCTACGACCCGTTCGTCAGCGAAGAAGTTTTTGCCAGGCACGGTGTAGAGAAGGTCGATTGGCAGACGCTGCTTTCACGAAGCGACATCGTCTCCGTACACTTGCCGCTTACAAAGGAAACGAGGCATATTTTCAATGAACAAGCGTTTCGTGCGATGAAGCGGACGAGTTTTCTCGTGAACACCTCAAGGGGCGGTACGATTCATACTTCCGCATTGATCGAAGCGCTTCAAAGCGGCGAAATCGCAGGAGCGGCGCTTGACGTTCTGGAGGAAGAACCGGTCGCTCCGGACAGTCCTTTGCTTCAAATGGACTCCTGCATCGTAACAAGCCACTGCGCTTGGTATTCGGAGAATGCTCTAATGCGACTGCAAGAATATGCCGCGCTGGAAATAAAGCGGTTGTTCAGCGGCGAGACGCTGCGGCACATTGTTAACGGTGTCGGCAAATCATAAACCGCCGTTCCGAGGATAGATTCAAGCATGATAGAGAGGGGCGCGGCAATGAAAGCATTGGTGTATTACGGTCCGAAGCAAATAACGCTTGAACAATATGACATGCCGGAGTTAAAGCAGGGCGAGGCGCTTATCCGCATCGAAGCTGTGGGTATATGCGGCAGCGAGCTGGAAGGGTACCTGGGACATAGCAGCGTGAGAACGCCTCCGCTTGTCATGGGGCATGAATTTTGCGGGGGGATCGAGCGTATTGCCCCTGATGTAACCGGCGTTCAGACAGGTGACAAAGGTATTGTCAATCCGCTCATTTCCTGCGGCGCATGCGATCGATGTGCGGCCGGCAGACCGAACATATGCCGGAATCGACAAATTATCGGCATTCATCGGCCGGGTGCGTTTGCCGAGTATGCAGCCGTTCCCGCTGCTAATATTTACCGAGTCCCGAATGAATTGGATTCGGATCTGGCTTCATTGGCGGAGCCGCTCGCAGTTTGTATTCACGCGGTCAAGCTCGGTTTGCGGCCATTTGAAGACGCGGTTATATACGGCGCGGGTCCGATCGGCCTATTGACGCTCCAGGCAGCTCGGCAAATGGGCGCGGGACGCATCTTGGTCGTTGACCGTCAGCAAGAGAGGCTTGCTTTCGCCAGACAACTTGGTGCGGAGACTGCTTTGCCCGAGCAGGCGGAAGAAGCTTTCGATTCTCTCCTCTCCGCCCGCGGCGTCGATACGATTATCGATTGCGTAGGCGTTCAAGCGACGCGCGAACAAGCGATTCAGCTCGTGAACCCCGGCGGAAGTATAGTGATTGTAGGGCTCGGACAAGATCAATCGACTTTGTCGATGAATCACGTCGTTCGACGGGAAATCTCTCTTATCGGGTCGTACACTTACACGAATGCCGATTTTGAACAAGCGGTTTATTTGCTGACGAACGGCTGCATTTCAAAAGAAAGTTGGTCGACAACATGCAGCTTGGATGAAGCGCCGGACGCATTCGCGGCTTTAACCGACGGCACCGCCAAGTTCAGCAAAATTATCATCAATCCGAATGGAGGGAGACCCACCCATGGCTAGCTTAGCTGGGAAAACAGCCGTCGTAACGGGTAGCACACGAGGGATCGGCAGAGGAATTGCCGTTCGATACGGAAGAGAAGGCGCGAATGTCGTCGTTTCCGGAACAAATCCGGACTTATGCGAAGAAGTCGCAGCGTTGATTCGTCAGGAAGGCGGCTCGGCGGTCGGGATTCCGTGCGATATTTCCAAGCTTGAGGAAATCAATCATTTATACGATAAAACGCTCGAAACGTTCGGCGAAATCAATATTGTCGTAAACAATGCGGGAATCGCCGTGTTTAAGCCTTTTGTCGAAGTTGATCCCGAAACGGTCAAACGCATTTGGGACGTCAATTTATTCGGTACCTTCTTCAGCGGCCAGCGGGCGGCGAAGGAAATGATTCGGCAAGGTAAAGGAGGCAAAATCATCAACATGTCTTCCATCTCCGAAGAAGTCGGGACCGCGGATTTGACGCAATACGCCGTCACCAAAGGCGGGATCAAAATTATGACCAAATGTATGGCCTTGGAATTGGCGGCGCACAAAATAAACGTAAACGCCATTGGCGCCGGCGTGATCGATACCGATATAAGCGCGGAGGAGTTCGCTAAGCCGGGGATGAGGGAGGCCACGATCCAACGTATTCCATGGGGAAGGATGGGAGCGCCCGAAGATATTGCCGGCACCGCCGTTTTTCTTGCGGGTAACGATTCCGACTATTTGACGGGTACGACGATATTTGTCGATGGCGGACTGATCGCGATGTAGCTTCCGTGTAAAACCTGAAATTCATGCAAAGCCATATTAAAGATAACGCTAATCGACCTGGATCATTTTTGGCAGATCCAAGCCGGTTGGCGTTTTTGTTGAATACATAAAGGAGATCGGTTAGTAAAAGGAGTATCGCGATGAACGACTATTCGATTACGGCGTTAACCATGACAAGAGTTTTTGAAGTAGCGCCGGAAAGAGTTTTTGATGCGTGGCTGAACCCCGAAATGATGAGAAAATGGCTGTTCACATTAGAGGGAACAAATAAAGTGGCGCAAAATAATCCTCAAGTAGGCGGCACTTGGGAAATCGTCGATCATCGTGGCGGGAAGGACTATCGGGCGATAGGAGAGTACCTTGAAATCGATCCTCCCCATAAACTGGTATTTACGTTCAGAATGCCGCAATTTAGCGATACGGTGGATACCATTACGGTTGAATTCAAGAAGCTGCAGCAAGGCTGTGAAATGACCTTTACGCATAACATCGTCGTTCCTCACGAACAAAATTGGACGAAAGGCGATATCGAAAAAGCGCTTGGCGAGTATCGCGACGGATCCGAGCATGGCTGGAATTCGATGTTCTTGGGGATGAAGGAATTGGTCGAGACAGGAAAAATCAGTTATACCGGATAAACCGCGACATCGTCAGAGCGACCGTGAAAACTTCATAAGGTTGCCTGATAAAAATAACCCGATAACGACAACGACAGTCGCCGTTAAATCTATGAGCGTAACCGCTTCATTGAGGAAAATAGCCGCCAATAAAAAGCCGAATATGGGTGTCATGAATAACCAATTGTTTGCCCTGACCGGATCTTGCTTCAGCATAAAGAACCAAAGCAGCATGGTCCCGATTGAAATGATGAAGACCAGCCATAACAGTGATCCAAGGAAATGAAAGTTGAAGCGGATGAAAAATTCGTCTTTTTCGAGCAAATAGGTGACGGGCAACGAAACGATGCCGCCAAAACATAGCTGCCATGTATTGATCACAATGCTTGGCAGTTTTAAGTCGGCTTTCTTGTAGTAAACACTCCCAAACGCCATCGAGAGCATCCCGACTCCTAAAATGATCAAACCGTTTATACTCGCTTGGCCATTTGCTAAGGAGGGCCATGTTGCTATCCACAATCCAATTGCCGCGACGATCATTCCTAACCATTCTAGGAACGAAACGCCCCGTTTCAACCAAATATAAGAAAAACACGCGACGAGAAAAGGATTCGCTGCCACGAACAAATTAAACAAACCCGCCGATACATAGTTTAGTGCCCAGAAGGTTGCACCCAGATAAATCGTCGTATTAAGCAGACCTAACCGAATCAAAGGAAGCCATTGTCCAGGTCGCGGCCAAGGATATTTCTTATGAAACGCATAAACATAAAGGAAAAGCAGCAATCCGGCAAGAAGAAATCGAATCGTAGCCAATGCCAGCGGAGAGGTGGATTCCAAGCCGAACTTCGTGGCAATGGCTGCAGAAGACCATAAAAGCGCAAACAATAAACCTAGTGCTGTTGTCATGCTAGTTACTCCTTAAAAATGTGCTGCCCAAAAACCGCGATTCACAAGAAATCACAGTTTGAATGGGAGCTTGGCCTGACCGGTCAAGTTCATCTATCATTGTACATAGCTTTACTTGCTCGTTCTTGCCTCGATTTCAGATGTTTTTTTACTTCATTTTGCGTATTGAATGTTTTGTGCGGTATTGGCTCGGCGTTGATTCTTCATTTTTTTTGAACAACCGCGTTAAGGAGGATTGCTGTTCCAAGCCAACTTGAAGAGCGATCTGAAGAACTGAGAGGGTAGTATCACGCAGCAGTTCCTTCGCTTTATTTAATCGGACTTCTTGTATATAAGCGGACGGCGATTTTCCGGTTTCCTTCAGAAACCAGTCCGTATAATAGGAGCGATTATAATGCTCGATTGCGGCTAACTGTTGTACCGTAATGTTTTCGTTGTAGTGATCATGAATATATTGGATAGATCTAGGTTGTCGTTCCTGCAGCAAATGATGCGAAATATAAGGATAAAGCTCCTTAAGAGCGGCTCGTTGAGCATTTTCTTCCAATTCATTCAAGATAAGATAACGAATACCTTTCCATTTGTTATTCCATGAGTAGGGAATTCCTTTCTTGTTCATCCTGCCCGCGGGAACCATGAAATGGGGGATATCCAAAACCAAAAATTCGTTGCGAACGGTAGAATGAAAAGTATGATTGCATGCAGGAGGGACATATAACACTAGCTGCTCGTCAAGCAGAAAGTTGTCCGCTCCTACTTCAATAGCCAGTACACCGTGCAAAGGTAAAATTAATTGCGCAAACGAATGGGAGTGCGTCACTTGATCAGCGGTATACGTCCGCCGCTCCGCTGCAAGCTCTTTATAAATGTTCATTTCAGCTTCCACCTTCGTAAAAAAATCAATGGCACAATTCTACGCCGAATCCGTTTAAGTGGCAATGGTGGAATTCCATATGTATGTATCCTCCAATTCATAGCGAAAGACGACCCGAAGCCGGGCCGTCTTTTTTGAAGTCTCAGAAAAGTATTTCCTCCGCTGATTGTTCAACTTCCCGGTTAACGCGCCTGTCCTTAAAGGATGGCGAAGCCGTTTATCCTTGGGTGGAATCCTTATAAGTCTATTCTGATTCTTACAGCTGCCGCAAACAAGCATGAATTTCTTTGATTGTTGTTAACGCACTTCTCTCTAAGGTCATCAGCTCGCTTACAATAGCGACACATCGTTCCTTCTCTTTTATTTCACGGACAGGCGGCTCCTCGTACGGATACATGTCTCTCAAGGCTTTATACTTGGATGAAATCTCGCTGTATATTTGTATTCCTTCATCAATTAACCGTTCGTTTATTTCGAGAGGTTTACTTTTGAGCTCTGTTAAGAACCTGACTGCATGATTCCTGCTCTCATTTAATATCTCTACGAAAAGACTAAAATAATAGTTATGAATGTCATCGTTTGCCAATGCACGTAACCAACGTTCATAAGCGCTTTGCCCAACAAAGTACATTTTCCCCATCCATGTATACGTTCCTTCTTCATTCAAACGAATAACAAATTCAAGAGCATCTCTTATAACAGATAAATCCTCTGCTGCTTGGATCGGGTATGCCCAATGCAAAGAAATATGACCACCGGTCGGATTTGCGTATTCGGCAGCTTTTCGAGAATTTACACAATTGATGCAGGGACAAAGGCTAAGACCCAATAAGTCCCAAGGAATAACGTCTTCGCTATGCTCGTACCCCGTGTGCCAGGAATCCGTATAATAACCGATATCATCATAAGCATTAATAACCGAGGTTTGATTCCCGATATCGATGTTTTTGGCAAATACCGGCTGTTTGGCGTTAATCGCTTGTTTGGCTTTCTCCCAAGCCTCCGCCTGTAAGCTTTTGAAATAATCCCCTTCAGCGTAAGCATGGATGCCTTCGATATTTACTCCAATATTACGAGCAAGCTTAAAAATCTCCGGCTCTGGCGGTCCGCCATTCGGTTCCATTAAATCTTCATCGAGTATGTGCAAGAAAGCAAGCCCCGTAATGCCATAAATCGAAGATGTTGTAAGAGGGATTTGGTAGTAGTCCGTAACCGACTTGATGGCGCCCAGCAGAGAAGCATCCAGTCCGCTGAATTTGTAATGATCTAACCGTATCGTGTTAGCAGATCTCATTTGTACGTCGTCCTGCATTTGAACACCTCCAATTATTGGCATGCTTAAGTTACAGGAAATTCCATTATTTCACTGGTAATTATAGCAATATACTTATTCGATTTTCCAATAGAAATTTCAAAAACGAGCAGGATTGTTTCCTTCCATGCACGAAACTTCATATTAGAAGCAGAATGGAGGTGGGCGATTTTTGAATACACTTAATGATGAGTTCATAAAGAACGAAATCATACTTGATCTTAAGAGGAAGTTCTCATGGACAATTCATTCTGCAAATCCGATTCATCTAGGTTATGGAAATTTGAAATGGATTTTTGAAACGGATCACGATGCCGTCTTTGTAAAGCAATATAACAAAATCAGATATAGAAGAGGACTGGACGGCGTACGCCAAGCGCTTAAGGTTCAACATTTGATGCGTCTCGACGGAATACCCTGCCGGCCCCTGTATCGTTTTGAAGACGAATATATCCTTACAACATCTTCTGGAGAAGAATATATGATTTCTGGAGTGAGTGAAGGGAAGCTAGTAGAGGCTGGGCAAGTAAATGGCAATCAAATGTATAGCCTTGGTGAAGCTACCGGTCGAATGCACGTATGGATGAGAACAAACATGCCGCAATTACAAGCCTTACAGTGGGAGTTGCCTTCTAAAGAAAAGATGGTTGATAAAGTACAGATGAACTTATCCGAAACAAAAAAAGCAAATAATGAAAGGTACTCGGAAGCGATCGAGAAGCAAATCATGATTCTTAACAATTTGGACATGGATATTTTCAATGCTTGTAAGATGGGATGGGCGCATTGGGATATGCATGTTGATAATATTATGTTCCACGAAGATAAAGTGGCGGATATTTTGGACTTTGATCGGCTTCATTTTGTTTATCCGGATTTTGATATTTCTCGTGCCATTCTCTCCGGAGCTCTTTCTAATCAAACATTAAATACCGATACAACCAGAGCCTTTATTGAAGGATATCGAAAATATCATGAGCTAAGTGTTGACCGATTGGTTCGTTCAATGAAGTTGACTTGGTATAAAGAATGCAAGTGGATAGCTGAGCAGTTTCAACATGATCCAACGATGGGCCGGTTTATCGATGAGATGATTTGGATTGGGGATGAATGGTGTAATCTCGAAGAGATATTTAATGTGTTTAAGTAAGTGTGGATGTAAGTTCAAGAACCCCTTAATCGGTTAATGGAATTAAGTAAATGAACCCGCGGATTTTGTGCAATGAGTTCAGCTTGTTTGAAGCAATCTTTACTGGTACAGCAGAAAAGATGTTTTTGGGTTAGCTAATGAGGAAATGAAAACGAATGTTCGAATTTCCTCATTATTTCATATCTATGCGATGATTCTTTTCTGTGGAACAAAAGGAGTGAAGAGTATGGAACATAAAAAATTGATCAGCGCATTCAAAAAAGAGATTAATAAAATAAAAAAAGAAACGATTAGTGAAGATACGATTCGTGAATGGTACGATCTAATAAAAGAAAGTATACAAAAGGATAGGAAAGACGGCTACCAAGCAACTATTGCTCGTAATCTAACGATTGGAATAGGCGTGCATGCCGGAGAATATCCTAAACAACTAATTTTACATGGGGAAAAAGAAGGCTGGAAATATATCACGCGGTTTCTTTTGTGGCAAGAACATATTCTAGAGAAACTTTTTGATTATAAAGAGGTTTCTTCCAGAACGATTGGGTGTATTATAGGCTTATCGGCAATTTGGGAAATGAATGATTTGGCAAAACGGTCCAGAGATTATTTTCAATTATTATTTGAAAGCAATAAAGAAAAATACGCTCAAAAAGAAACTCATCATTTGTTTATGGCACTATTATATGATTTACACACAACTGAAAAAATAAATCAGGAGCTATATGCCATATTACCGGAGCAAAATGTGTATAAAAGGCTTCTGGACAACTGGTATACCGCAGATGAAAAACTGTTGGGAAACTTGCTTTTTGAAATTTGCGACTTTCATATTTATAGTTCGTTGGATCTAAAAAATAAATTTTCTGAAATTTTATCAATGAACTATATTCCTTATGAAGTTCGGCTCATCGAGAAAATTAGACAAAATCAAGGATTAATACCTTTTCAAATCGAACATCCTTTGCTAGAAACCCAACTCGCTAATATTCCTGAATATAAATACGAATGGGATTTGTCAAAGGATGAAGTATATCAGTATTTAGTGACATGCTCCCACCACTTATAGAAGCGGGGGCTTCCGATTTGGGAGTGAGGTGCGTTACTGTGGAACCGATCCGTTTGAATGAAATCCCAAATGAACTATTCGATAGCCTAGGTACCGTTAAAAACATATATTTCCCCAGTCAAGGTCATACATCCGATGTAGGGATCATTGAAAGTGCAAAAGGCCGCTTTGTTATAAAAAGAACAAAAGGCGAACAGTATTGTTCCTGGCTGTCTCGAGAAGTGCATGCGTTGAACTGCTTAACCGGTACAAGCTTGCCGATTCCCGCCGTTTATCAAGTGGTTGAACAAAAAAATGAAAACCAGGCGTGGGCGCTGATGCAATATTTTGAAGGGGAAACGTTAAGAGAGGCATTATACAAAGAGAAAAATACGGATAGAAGGCACGAAATGATTTTTTTATTTCGGAGCCGTTTTGTCAAATATTCATTTAACGCCTTGCCCGAAACAATTGGTTGGAGAGTCCGTCTGGCTGGATGAAATGTTAGTTCAAGCGGAATATAACTTCAACCATTACGCAGTCGACGGAACGGCGGATCTACTGCAATTTTTGAAGGCGAATAAACCCAAGCCGATACCAAATACGTTAATACACGGCGACTTTAATACTAGCAATGTTTTAGTTTCTGCCGGTAAAATAACGAGTGTGATCGATTGGAGCGGCGCAGGGTTCGGAGATCCGAGATACGATATGTCGTTAGCGATTCGGCCTAAACCGAACCTATTTGAAATTCAGTCGGAAATCGATATTTTTTTTGAAGGTTATGGCACAAACATATTGGGCGAGCGGGAGTACAAATACTTCAATGAGGGCTTGTACGAATTTTTCTGATTCTTAGGATGGGAGTTGAGCCGTCGGGGCGATCTGACGGTTTTTCTATTTTTCTAAAACCGTTTCCTGCTGTACGCCGTCTAATGATGTACCGGTACTGGTTATGTTATAGAAGAGGGGAATCGGCGGGTCGCCGCTTGGGAGGACAGCATGGACAAAAAACAATTGGCGGCTGCAGCCGTCAAGGGAGATGAGGAAGCGTTTCTCCAAATAATGAACGACGAGCGGCAGAAGATGATGCGCGTGGCTTACGCCTATTTGCGCAATGAAGCGGATGCTCTGGAGGCAATTCAAGAAACCGTGTGCCGGGCGTGGCTCAAACGAAAAACGCTGCGGCAGCCGCAATATGTAACTACTTGGCTGATTCGGATATTGATCCATGTATGTGCGGATGAACTGAAACGCAGAAAACGATCTGCAGCGCTTTCCGAGGATGACGGCAAGAACAGCTTTAATCAGGATGACATTGCATCCGCCGCCGAACGTATCGATATGGCGAAGGCGATATCCCGATTAGAGAAGCCTTACAAAGACGTTATTTTATTGAAATATTATGAAGATATGACGATTACGGATATTGCCGAAGTTTTGCAGCGTCCGGATGGGACCGTACGAACTTGGCTGAACAAAGCATTGGTACAGCTACGCAAGCATTTCAACCGACTTGGGGGAAGGGGGAGACAGGATGGATAATAATCGAGATGAGCAATGGGAGGACTTGCTGAAAAGCGATCGCGAAATCGTGAGGCAGCGTGCGCTTGAAGTCGATGAGGATAAGCTGGCTGAAGCGATTCGAAAGGGCTTGGATAGCGGGAAGAAGCGAATACAGCCGCGAAGACGGTGGAGGCGGATGACTGGCACGGGGACGGCATTGTTGTTTTTGATGCTGATTTTTACGGTTACGGTAAAAGTCTCGCCCGTTTTCGCCGAAACGATGCGGCAAATACCCGGGTTGAGCGTTTTTGTAAATATGCTGAAAAGCGACCCGGCGGTAACGATGGCGATTGATAAATCGCTTATCCAGCCTGTCGGCAAGACGGTGGAAAAAGACGGGGTCCAACTGACGGTGGAAGGAATTGTCGCGGACGAGCAGCGGCTTATCGTATTGTATTCGTCGAATATAACGGGGAGCTGGGGAAGCACTCGCCTTTTGTTTAGTTTCTTTGACGATAAGAATGAAAAGCTTGAAGGAACTGTCGCTTTTGACCATGCATCCGTCGGCAAAACGGCGATCGAGTCAAGGGGCGGGCATGATTTTGTCGACTTGCAGTTGTACAACCAGGCGCGGCTGCCTGAGCGGGTGCGCATGGAAGCGATTGTCAATGAAACGAAGCTTGAAGTGGATATTCCGATCGATCATGCCCGTTTTGAAGGGATGAAGCAGGAAATTGCGATTAACGAAACCATCGAGATAGACGGGGATCGGATTACATTTGAGAGTGCGCAGATCACTCCTTTACGTTTGCAGCTGAAGGTGCGTTCGGATGACGGCGGCACCAACCGGCTGAAAGGGTTTATCGGCATGCGGATTGAAGATGAGAAAGGGAGAGCGTGGCAGGAAAAAAGCAGCTTTGGATTGTCTGAAAATGAAAAGGTATATGATTTTCATAGCAATTATTTCTACAAGCCGCGGAAGCTTACGATAAAGGCTGACGGCATATATCGTTTTGCCAAGGCATCCAAGATTGTTGTCAATACGGAAACGATGACGATCGTCGAAGCGCCGGATGAACGGCTTTCCTTGAAAAGCGTCGATACCGAGGAGCGTTATCGGCTTCTTTCCTTCCAAATTCGCGGTCTTGACGACGTGGAGCAAAAATTCGTTTCCTATTCGCTGGTGGGAGTGACGTTTGCAGACGGCGCAGGCAAATCCCATAAGCTCGCCGAGGTTCGCAACTTTACAAGCGGGAGTATGGATACGCGTTACCCGAATGAGCGCAATCTTTTTGTGCCGGTACCCAATGAGGAATACCCGCAGCCGTTAACCTTTACGGTCGAGGATTACCCGGGTTATGCCAAACAGCCGATCGAGCTGGAGCTTCAATTGAAATAAATGTTTAAGGGGGTACTAGACGAATATAGTACTATGCAACTGGCATAAAACATCTACAATAAATGTTAGGGTGATTGTGGATGGATTGGAATGACCGCTTGTCGATTTTGAAGGAGCTTGAAATCAAATGCTACAGCGTTTGTTTTTATCTGCTGCAATGCGAAAAACAGGCTTGTCGCGCAGCTCAACATGTTTTGCTTCGACTGGCGCAATCCGATTCGTTTTTTCACGCGGACCCGCAGACGAGGCAGCGAATTTTGCGTTCCGAGTCGATGAAATGCTCCTTAACGATAAAAGAAAAGCAATGTCATACAGCAAGTTTGCAATAATATGAACGATAAAAATTCCGCGTATATCGCGGTTTTTTTTGTTTTATTGGAACGTATTCGCGAAATAGAACTGACCATATAGTCAAAAAAATAGGATATGGAACGTATAACTCCTTTTCTTTGGTCTTGGTATATTTGATATCGAAATTTCATGTTTTTACTGAATGGAAACGTACAAAGCAAGGGGGGGAGGCTCATTGGAGGTGGATTCAGGATATATGATCGGATGAAGGAACATGCAGTTGCTCTTGTTTCAGGCAAACACGACCTTTGCAGCAGGAATTCGTAAGCGTTTCCAAGGGCGTGTCAAGCTGGAGAACGGACATGCTTGCTGTCATTTGTCATTCGGCAATCCGGACTCTATAAACCACGAGATACGGCTGAAGTTTCCGCAGTGGTCGACAAAATAGTTGGAGGTTCCAAGATGAAAAAAACAATCAATAGGTTACTGACAGTTTTTTTGATTGGCGTCATGTTTGTATGTTCATTCGTACCGCCGCAAGGGTTTGTATCGGCAGAAAGCTTTGGAGGGGGTGCGACATATTATGTTTCCAATGATGGAGAAGACGCCAATTCGGGGAGCCTTGAAGCACCGTACAAAACGTTGGCAAAAGGCGTTTCGCGATTGCAGCCCGGCGATACGCTGGTCATCAAAGCCGGCGACTATTCGGAAGCGCTCGTTCTTAACGGTTTGACGGGAACCGCTCAAGCTCCGATAACGATTCGCGGCGAAGCGGGGGTCAACATTACGGCTAGTGCCTATGTAAATGCTCCGTTCTGGAAAAACTTTACGCTGAGCATTACGAACAGCCAGTATGTAAACATAAGCGATATTCGGTTTGCATTTGGCGGCACGCCCCAATCCGGCGACAGCTACACGGCAGGGATAAGCGGAGTCAAACAGGTCAAGCTGCTGAACAACCGTTTCGCGGCAAACAGCCCGGCTTATGCCGTTTTTTACCTGGATACCAACAATGAGAACTTGACGATCGACGGCAACTACATCGAGGGTTCCGACAATGCCTTCTACGGCTACGGAATCAAAAATACGACCGTCACGAACAATATTTTTACGGAGTGGTGGACATTCCACTTTGAACCCGGTACCTCGAGCAACAATGTGATCAGCAATAACGTGTTTGCCGGCGCAGGCGAGCATTTTTACGGCGGAACCTATGGAAATAGTATCATCACGAACAATATTTTCTTGGGTAATCCTGCCATCGCTTCGGGTACGGGAAATACGATCGGATATAATAGCGTGACTGGCGAAAGCTACAAAACTTCAAGTACGGACGTTGTGGCCGCAGCCGCAGATACGTTCGTATCGGAATCGGATTACCATTTGAAGGAAGGCAGTCCGAGCATTGATACAGGCACCGACATCGGTATGCCGCAATCGGATCGCGACGGAAATGTTCGCTATGGCGTTGCCGATATTGGCGCATATACTTACGGCAAAATATTTTATCTCGATGCGAATGCGCCGGCCGGAGGGAATGGGCAGAGCGAGGCCGCTGCTTTTAACAACCTTGCAGATGCCAACGCTGCGATAACACCTGGCGTCACCTTGCTTGTAAAACCGGGCAGTTATACGGGAAACATAACGATTACCGGGAACGGCGCGCCGGATACGGCGAAAATCACGATCAAAAAGCTGGGCGAGGGCACAGTCAGCATGAACGGCGGCTCTAGTCCTGCCGTATCGCTGAACAACATCGCCAATGTGAAAGTGGAAGGATTGTCGCTGGCCGGTACCGGGAATTCCGCGCTTCTGGCCAATGGGGTCATCAACGGCGAGATTTCGGACTCGACGTTTACGACAGCCGTTCACGGCATAGAAATTACCGGCAATACAAGAAATTCGAAGTTTTACAACAATACGTTCAAGCAGGCCAACCAAAAAGGCATTTTGCTGAAGGATTCCACGGCGAATCAAATATTCAACAATATTTTCGAGAATTACAAAAATATACTCAACGAAGGCGGCAGCTTTACGAATACGCTTATCATGAACAACGTTTTCGTTTCCCGATATGGCGACGGTGCCAATATCATCCTGAAGGGAACCGATACGGGTAATACGATCGCAAACAATATTTTCCGGGCGGAAGGGCCTGCTGCGATACAAGCGCCGGAATCGTTCTATGCTGCCGAAGCCGGCAATACGGTAGATTTCAACCTGTATGACAGCACAGGCACCGGTTTGACAAGCGGAAAGCCGGCGAACGAAACGAACAGCGTATATGGCAATCCGATGTTTGTAAGCGATTCCGATTATCATCTGCAAATGGGAAGCGCTGCAATTAATAGGGGGACGAATACGAATGCGCCTGTACAAGACCGTGACGGCGGGGTTCGTTTCGGCGTGACGGATATAGGTGCCTATGAGTATGCGGGCGATTCCTCTGCTTATTTTGTCGTCGGTCAGACGCCGCAAGGTAACGGCATCCCGGTGAATGCCGCGATCCGTATCGTATTGTCCGAAAAAACGAACGACCAGAACGGCAATATTGCGGGTAATATTGCGGTGACGACTGTCGTGGACGGCCAAACGGTAACCGTACCTGGCAGCTTTAACACGGAAGATGATGGAACGGGCACCGCAATTACGTTTGTGCCGGCGGCCGCACTTCATTACGATTCGACCTATACCGTAACAATTAAGAAGGATTTAATGAGTACGAACGGCAATTATCTTCCGGCCGACGTTTCATGGAGCTTCGGTACGGAAGCGTTCATTATGAACGAATATTACATTTCACCGGACGGAAGCGATTCGAACCTCGGAACGATCGACAGCCCTAAGCGGACGGTATCCGCAAGCCTAATAGCAAAGTTGAAGGCAGGCGATACGGTATTTTTCAGAGAAGGCGTCTACAATGGCATTATCGTTCTGCAATCGTATTCCGGTACGGCGGACAAACCGATTACGTTCAAAAGCTATCAAAATGAAAAAGTCGTCTTAACGTCGGACAACCCGGACTACATTATATATCTCGGTCATAGCGAGCATATCCGGATCGAAGGCTTGACGTTCGCGCCGAATGCAGCGCAGAACGGCTCGCGAGGGGCGGCATTGCGTATCGACAACCATACGGCAGGCAGAAAAGCCAGCTCGAACATCACCGTTACCGGCAACCGCTTCGAGAACAGCGGCACGGCCATTGCAACAAGAGACTTGGTCAATGCGGGCTTCGGCGATTTCGAGTTTTCCAACAATGTAGTCGTATCCAACGACAGCTGGGGCTTTTACTTTCAGGAAGTCAGAGCAAAGGCCGGCAGCTACGGGAAGATTTTCAACAATGTGATTTACGGCGCGTCGCGCAGCATCAATTTGTGGGGCAAAAGCTCCAATCTGCTGTTCTACAATAATACGTTCGCCGATACGTACGATGCCGCAGGCGGAAGCGGCAGGTACGATCTTTATCCGGTACAAGGGACGTACGATGCCGTAGCGAATCCGATCAACATTTCGACGAATTTGGTGTTTAAGAACAATATTTTTACCAAACCGATCCGAACGCAGCTGGAAGGCGGAAAATCGATAATCGACGCTTCGCAGAATGTCGTATTCGATAACAATGTGTACTCGATTGCCGGTACGCAGCGCGTGACATACAATGGCGGAGGAGAAGGTCCCGTACTTACGCTGGCCGGACTGCAAAGCGGAACGGCCTGGACAAACCAGGGCAGACCGCTGGAAGTAAGCGGGAAGTTCGGCACTGTAGCCTTTGTCAATGCGGCGAACGATGCCAGAATTATTTTTGCCGAGAACCCAGCGATCGGCGCAGCCGATTCGAGCATTGTGCCCGGCGTCGAAGCTCCGGCTACCGACATAAACGGCAATACCCGCACGCAAAATGAAGCCGGCGCTTATGCATTCGATCAAACCTTTGCTTTTGTAGGGGAAAATACCGGAGCCGCTGACGGCTCTCCGCTGCATCCGTACCCTTCCATTAGCGCCGCAGTGAATGCCGGAGCCAAAAGCATCCAGGTCATGGCCGGCAGCTATGTCGGCGAAGAAAACATCGACATGGCGGCATCGGCCGGGGGCGGCGATGTTCAGATCATGCCGTACGAAGGCGAAGTAATCGTAAATGGTCCGGTACATGTTATCGGCACAACCGATAAAGCGGTCTCTTTGCAAAATCTTACGTTTGGCGGCGACGTTACGGTGACAGGGCCAAAGGTTACCCTAAACGGCAACCGGATCCAAGGAGCTGTCGATTTGAACCAAGCGGAAGGAGCGGCGATAACGAACAATATTTTTGCTCCTAAAGCAGCGGATGCGATCTCGATAAACGGAAGTTCGAACAGCTTGATAACGAACAATGTCATGACTCAGAGGCAGTCGGCCATTCGATTAACGGCTGCATCTACGGGCAATAAGCTTTACAACAATACGCTGTATGGAAATGAGAAAGACGTAGATCGAAGCGGCGACTCTACAGGGAATATGTTCAAAAACAATATTTTCTCGACAAAAATCGACAGCTTCGCCGACAACGAGTTTGACTACAACCTGTACAACGAAGATACGATCGCTTCGGCCGATCTGAACGCCGTTCCGGAGGCGCATGCCGTGAAAGCGCCCGCCGAATTCATCAATGTCAAAGCGAAGGACTACAGAATTTACAAGCTTAGCCCTGCCGTAGGCGCCGGCATTACGGATGCGAATACGCCTGCCAAAGACATCAACGGAATCGCCAGAAAAAATCCTTCGGACATCGGAGCGTACGCAGCGGCTGCGATTCAGGTGAATTATTATGTCGACGCCGCGCAAGGCGACGATGCCGGATCGGGTACGGCGGAAGCGCCGTTCAAGACGATAAGCGCTGCTTTGGACGTTTTGCGAAATGGCGAAACGGTCATTGTCAAAGCGGGCGCTTATGATGAAAACATAACGCTGACAGACAGGGCGGGACAGACCGCAAACGATTATGTGATCAAAGCGGACGGAGCCGTTATTTTGAACGGCAGCATTACGCTTAACAACGCAACCGGCGTTACGATCGACGGTTTCAACGTTTATGCAGGCAACGGAAACACGGCCGTATCGACGAACGGTTCTCCAAAAGCCGCATTGCGCAATCTATCGATAACGAATGCGAAATACGGGATCCGCGCAATAAACAGTCCGGAGCTGTCCGTGAACAAGACGACTATTCATCATGTAGAGAAGGGGATTGTATTGGATGGCGCCGGTAAAGCAGAGGTCACGCAATCGACGGTCGATCATGCAAGCGCCAATGCCATCGAAGCTAAAAACGGGGTCGTTCTGACTATGAACACAAGCCTGATTACAAATTCGGCGGCAGGCGTACTCGGGACGGGCGAGTCCAGCTTTTTTATGTTTAACAACACGTTCTACAACAACAGCGGATACAGCATCGACGTCACGCAAGCCGAAGGAAATGCGACGAATTTGGATGTTGTGAACAATATTTTCTCCAGAAGCGAAAGAGGTCAAGGCGCATTTACTCGTATCAACAAAAATGGGGGGGTTGTCTCCGAGTACAATTTATACGATGCGGCTGCCGATGAGAAAATCGTCCATCTGAATGGAACCGATCAAACCTATGCGGAAACGGCGGCAAACGGCATGGAAACGAAGGGACGCATCGGGGATCCGTTATTCAAAGATGCGGCAAACGGCAATTATCAGCTGGAAAAGGGAAGCGCGGCTTCGAGAAACGGCGTAAAATCCGTTCACGATACGTTCGCCGACGGTTCAAAAAAGGATATTTTTGCTCCTTCAGCCGATTTTGCAGGAACGCCATACAGCGCTTTAGGTCAGGACATAGGCGCGTATTATTCGCCTTACAGCATGAAAACGATCCATCTTGCAGGCGACAATGCTGGAAGGCTGGACGGCGACGGTACGGCGGAGCGTCCGTTCAGAACCTTCGCGCAAGCCGTTAACGCAGCGGATTCCGGAGATACGATCATCGTCCACAAGGGGATTTACACAGGGCGGTATGATATCAATGACAAGCATGGAGCGGCGGATGCGCCGATCGTCATCAAGGCCAGTACGGATCCGAACGATCCGCTGGATTTGGCGAATGGTTCGCTTCCCGGACCTATTTTTACAAGCAAGGTGAATTATGAAGACCGTCATGAAGAAGCGAAAGACGAGCTTATGACGAAAATTACGAACAGCTCGAATATTACGATCGAAGGACTCTATATTACAGGGTTCAGAGGTGCCGGTATTTGGACGCTGGACAGCGACAGCCTTGTCCTGAAAAATTTGAAAATTTGGAGTATCGATACTCCGCAAGAGATTACTTCCGGCGTACAGGGTCTGCTCATTAATGGCACTACAAACTCCCTGTTCAAAGACATCGACATATGGGATATCGGTCAAGTCAGAAAAAGCCAGGCGGATCACGGCGCTTACATCGGTCATGGCGCCAACCTGGTATTCGACGGCATCAAAGTATCGAATTCGCCGGGCGGAGGCATGCAGTTTTATGCCGGCGACATTTACGAAATTCAGTCTACCGATATTGTCGTGAAAAACAGCGTATTTTCCGAATCCAAATACGGCTTGATTCTCGTCGGCATCGAAGGCTTCACCGTGACCAACAATACGTTCTACAACAGCTGGGCGAACGATTTGTACTTGGATTGGAACGTGCGCAACAACCTGTTCCAAAATAACATTTTCTATAACGACCGTTCGGAGGAATACAACTCTGTCGACGGCAAAGTTAAGCCGGTCATTGTCGGCTATCAGTACAACGTCGTCAGGACGAATCCCGACCAAACAACAACCGATATGGTAGTCGGTAATACGTTCAGGAATAACCTGTATGATTACAAGACATTCCCGGCCAATGCCCAGTTCAGTACTCGCGTAATGCCGATACAAGAATTTATGGCATCCGAGAATGCAACGGCGACAATGAACAGATACACCGATATGTTCAAGGGCAATGCCGGATTTAAAGGGTCAATCGCCAGCGCGGCGGATGATTATGAGAGAGCGCAAAAAATATTTGACAACGTATTGGATATAACCGCTGCCAGCAACGGCATTAACAAAGGGGAAAGCGAACACGCGCCAACCGTCGATATACTGGGGCGCACCAGATCGGGCAAACCGGATTTGGGCGCGTACGAGTATCCGTCAAACGGTGGAGGAGAAACGGGCGGCAACACGGGTGGAAACACGGAAGGCAACTCAGGCGGCAACACGGGCGGAGGGACGGAACCGACTGTGCCGAGCGGCGAGTCAGCCGGCACAGTAGACAATCCGGCTCTTGATTCCAAAACGGGAGTCGCAAGTGCGAAGATGACTGCGAAAGAAATGGAAGCTGCTTTGAAGTCCGCTTCCGTTGGAACGGACGGTACCAAGAAGCTCGAAATTAAGCTGCCGGATATTCTAGGAGCCAGAGCTTACTCGGTAGAGCTTCCTAATCCTGCAGTCGCTGCGGCTGATTCTCTTTTGCTAACGGTTAGCACTCCTGCAGGTACGGTAATTATTCCGAATGCCGTTCTTCGCGTTGCCGGCGAGGACAACCTTGTGCTCTTCATCGGGGCGTCCGATACATCGGTGAACGGAACTCGTCCTGCAATAACCTTTACGCTGACACAAGACGGGAAGCCGCTTGCGCTCAAAGCAGGGAATTCCAGAGTCAAGGTCGCGCTCCCTTACACGCCGACAGCGGAAGAAAGGAACCATGCCGAGAGCATTACGGTATGGAGATTGGATGCGCAAGGAAAAGCGACAGCCGTTCCTAGCGCAAGATATGACGAAGCGGCGGGTGTTGTTATTTTTGAAGCGGATGAGCTAGGAAGCTTTACGATTATGGACGGCTTTAAGAGCTTCATAGATCTGAAGGAGTATGAATGGGCGAAACATGCCGTAGAGGTGCTGGCTTCCAAAGGAATTATCCGCGGCATGTCGGAGGAGCAGTTCGATCCTTCCGCCAATATTCGAAGGGGAGATTTTATTGCGCTGCTGGTTAGAGCTTTGGGTCTGGATGCCGTAGCAGACAGCAATTTCGACGATGTGAAGCCCGGCGACTATTATTATGAGGAAATCGCAATCGCTAGAAGTCTCGGAATTGCAACAGGCGTTGATGAAGCCCATTTTAACCCGCAAGAAAGCATCAGCAGACAGGATATGATGGTGCTTACCGATCGGGCGCTTCGAGCATTGGAAATGCTGAAGGGGAGAGGCGCAAGTGATGAGCTTGACGAGTTTACGGACAAGTCGAATATATTCGACTATGCATACGAAAGCATTTCGACGCTCGTAAAGGAAGGAATCGTTTCCGGTTTCGACGGAAAGCTGAACCCGCTCGACAAGACTACGCGTGCGGAAGCGGCGGTCCTGTTGTACAACATTTACTATTTGAGATATCACAATTAAGCGTAATGTTTTGGAGAAACCCCCCCGAGCTGAATGAGAGGGGGTTTCTCCTTTTTGAAAATATAAGACTTTAAATGTTTCACCTGTTAAGTGTTTATATTTCAACGGTAAACGCGCGCGTTCCCACGTATGCTTACAAAGTCGCTTTCTCCTAAAGCGTTTAGGACGGCGATGGCATTTATCCTTGATAGGGTGATTATATGATAGAGTGATGGTAATATAAGAGATAATGTGTATATTTTGGGGTGTGTGACAAGACGAAATTGGAATGGCGGGTTTGCAAACGTCTACGAAAAAATATGGAAATGAGGCTGTATCATGACATGTGAAATCGTAACGAGAACATTCATTTTGGACGGAATTCGTAAGGAATGCTTATTTAAAGATTTCCCAACTGCCATATCCAGCGTTAAAGCAGAATTTGCCGACAGAACGCAAGGGATCTCTTCTGAAGCGGACACCGAATTGATTTTTTACCGTACGACGGATGAGGAATTGCACCCGGAGCGCCATGAAAACTTTTATTACGGCAGGCTCGTAAATGGTGATTCTGAATTGGCCGAGGGTCTGGAGCGTATCCGCATTACGGAGCAAAAATTCGTTAGTACCGTGTATCGGGGAATCATTGAGGATATATGGAAAGGCTACCAGGCTATCAATGAATATTTGAAAGAACACTCCTTGCAAAAAGATAGCTCATCGGTCGTTGTTGAGTTGTATGATCAAAGATTTAATCCGGAATTTGCCGACAGCGAAATGGAGATCTATATGCCTATCAAAGTATAGAAACACGACTGTTCCAATATAAACGGAGCTGCCGTATTTTTCAGATGTGAACGTATGTTTGTTGTGTTGGCGAGAAAACCAAAGGGGATGTGACTGTATGAACTATCCAATTTCTTATGCAGATGAAGAAGAGAAGAATTATGTGAGGAGAAAGCTTATCGAGTATAATGCGCAGCACGTTCCTGAGCACCTAAAAACCAGATATGAAGAAATTAACTTAGCGATCAAAGATAAAGATGGAACTGTTGTGGGCGGACTGCTAGCCGTATTGTGCTGGAATTGGATAGAAGTCGATATTTTATGGGTCGATCTGGCCTATAGACAAAAAGGTGTCGGGACTCAACTATTAAACAAAATAGAAAAAATAGCTTTGGAGAAGAACTGTACATTCATCAAGTTAAATACGTTTAGTTTTCAGGCGCCGAACTTTTATCGAAAGAACGGCTACGAACAATATGCTTTACTGGAACATGCGCCTGAAGGGGCGAGCCATTACTATTTCAAGAAGAGCATCGCTCCTTCAGCCGAGTAGAGACAAGTTGAATGCACCATACGAAACAAAGTATTCTTCTTATCCGATTCCGCATTAACACCGAAAAACTTGTACACACATTGAGTTCCCTCCCTGCGTAACATATAGGACAACCGATAGGAGGGAGGGAACGAACCGAATATGATAGCGAAGATTTCATACGGAAGCGCTCCGAACGAAACCCCCTGCGAGCGGTTTTGCCGCAATGTTTGCAGCCGTTTTCCATGGGGACAGCAATTATGCCGGAAAGATTGTTTAAAATGCACAAAAGGGCATAAGAAAAACAGGCGTCAAAAGCCATGTCCGTGCAGCAAAGCGAAACGGCGTTAAGTGAAAATGACATTTATTCGGTGAGCAAAATCAAACAAAATAGAGGATGCCCGGAAACCAAGCATCCTCTTTTTGCATCAATATTAGTCTCTATTTGAACAGTCATTCAATTTCGAAATGGGTTTGCCATCCGTCGGATTGGAAAACAGTCGAAGCCGTCGTGCTTGCATTGTGAACGGCGAAAACAAGCAAGACGGTTCTATCTTCCTTGCCGTCATTGGTGAACAGCACGAAATTCGGTTGTTCTTCCGCACAGCTGGACGCAGACTGAAAAGTGCTTCCTCCCAGAACTGCGACTATAAAACGGTTTTTAGCGTCGCCAAAGCAAAATCTCGCTCTTTTGAGAACCAGCTTTTCACCGCATGGGACAATAACGGCAATTTGCTGTCTGGTAGCAGTAAAATCTGCATTTAGCGTAAAATTGGACGTTCCCCCGATAACTCCGCTTACTTGAAAGCTGTCCCACGTGCCTTTTATGCTCGCTTTTGATTTGGAGCTCACTCTGGCAACCGGCTTCCTTCTAAGTAAGGACTTCGTACGAGAGACGGGTTTTTGTTTCGATCCACGTTTCATGATAGCCATAAACTTTAGACACCTCCTATCTATCAAAACTTCATTCATTTTATGTAAAATTAAGAGATTCCAATTGGACAAACACGCAAAAATTTTCATAGTTTCATAGAAATGATACAGTAGCCTTTTCAACAGATAAAAATAAATGTTGATACAAACCGTTTACCACTTTTCGCAGTCAGTCAGAATAGATTAAATTTCATGATCGAGTACCATAAAATGCTGGAGAAAATCTCAACGATACTCCCCATCGGTTGAATACATGACATCCTGGTTTGACAGGTTTAGTTCAGGCTTTGCGAAGATAAAGGAGTAGGTGCTCAAGACACCTCAAGCTGCCGGGAAAAGATAGGTACCCTCGATGCAAACACGCGATATTACGCAACAAATCCCCTGAAATAAACGTCTATACAAAGTGTCAGAGTAACCCAATAAGTCCGATATTTGCCTGCTTCCATTTCCTTTAAATACTAATAGGATGTTTAGAGTCGATACGTCTTATATATCATGTCATTGAGACAGGAGAGTAACATGAAATGGAGTCTAAATGTATTAAAAACAGTTTACTGTTCCTTGGACTTCTGATTTTTGCCGCATTAATCGGGTGTAGCAAGGATACTGGCCCGGCAGCAACAATTCCAGTGCCCGAGAATTCGCCAACGGCGGAAAGCGGCAATTCGATTGCTTCGCAGTTACCTCTATCTCCATCTTCTAAGGAAACTTTTACTGCAACTCCAGCGCCGTCTTCTGATGAACAGGTGGAAGAATCAACACCACCGGTGTCAGAACGCTCGACGTCTGATATAGTACAGCAAGCGAATCGCTTGGAGGATTGCGGAGCCGCTGAATTTGGCCGGGGAGCGCAAACGGCACAGCTGCCTCTTCGCTGCATTCGCGCAAATTATGGCATCGATGGCCCGAACGGTCCGCCTACCATTTCCCCTCGGCAGCTCATCAAGGTCGAATCTTACGTTATCCCTTCCGGGCTTCAGAAGTCGCTGTCTGCTTACTGGATGAACTTGGGGGATAACGAGAATGGTGTACTGCTATTAGCGCCTAATGAATGGAGTTTGTTATCGGCGGATGTCGGTGCCAACGGTTCCCACGCCATTCGACTGGTAAATCCGGATGACCCCGAGCAATTCATCGACTATTTTGATCAAGGCGGTTGTCAGGGCTGCCTGATCCCGAATATCGGCGCGTATTTCCCGAATTTGAAATCATGGGCGGAGGAGCAGGGATACGAAGTAGACACGCAGCCGGGGATCAGCAAACGGACCTTGCTCACGCCTAATCTAATGGCTTACCGGAAACAGACGGAGAAAAAGGGATATGTTGTCGACGGAGTTGCTTATCAGGAACATGGCGATGGAGGCGGTGTATTCCGTTCCGAGGAAATCCGGCTGCCGTCCTCTGATACGGATTCAGCAACCGTCATTTTAAATTTATTTGTAGCTTTAAATCCTGATCCATTAAAATAATACTTATACCGGGGTTAAGAGGAATAGCAGCAATAGTATTTTTGGACTTCAAGCCGCTGTGATGTCTTGAATCAAACAAGGTTAAGGCGACAATTACCATTTATGATTTGAAAGGTTGATTCAAATGACAAATACGATAACTGAAGAAACTTTACATTCTGCGTGTTACAACCAAAATATAGGTGAGGTTAAAGAGCTTTTGATTAATGTTAAACCTAAAATACTTAATAAAAAACTTACAGACTATTCAAATCCAATCCAAGGGACCCCTTTGCAAATTAGCTGTAAAAACGGAAATATGGATATTGTAAGACTTTTAATTGAGGCAGGCGCAGATAAGGAAATTAAAGATGTCGGAAGACAATCGCCTTTATCAATTGCTATTACTAACAACCACTACGAAATAACCAAATATTTAATGGAAGCTGGAGCAGATATTCATTCTAAAGGTCCTAACAATCTACAACCGATTCATTTTGCATGCGCTCACGGCAGCAGGGAGATCATTGAGTTACTATTATCCAGGGGTGTAGATATAAACCAAGTTGACGCTCTAAAGAGTTCTCTGCTTGATTTTACAACGAATCTTAATGGAGGGAATGTAGAAGCTGCTAAAACACTAGTGGAAAATGGAATTGATAAAAAATATTTTTCAACAGCGTTTAAATGGGCTTGTTGGAGAAATAATCTCAAAATTGCCGAGTATTTATTAGCGAACGGGGCTGATTATACAAGTGAGACAACCCCTAAATCAGAGTTGTTGTTTTGGATTTGCGGTTTAGGATATAAGGAGATAGTCCGACTATTATTAGAACTAGGCGTTGATTTTAAAACACATGTTAAATTTAAAGGTAAAATATTAGCTTATAATGGAAGCCCTCTGGACAGAGCTATTGAAACAAATCAAATCGAAATCGTAAATTTGATAAATTCAAAATAGGAAAGGGATATATATCAAAATATTTGCAGTTGACTTTGCCCTTAGGGCAACATGTACAGTGGAACTGAACAAAGGATCAAAAAAATATTCGTATGTACACAGTTATGAAGGAAGGAGGAAGCCGGCTGCTGTCGATTGGCGAATTCTCGAAAATATGCGAAGTGTCTACAAAAACGCTTAGATATTATGATGAAATTGGGTTAATTACGCCTGATGAAATCAATCCCGAAAACGGTTATCGATATTATTCGATCGGGCAGCTTAAAAAGATGCTTTTGATCAACCGCTTGAAATCTTATCATTTTTCTCTGGAAGAAATCAAAGCGGTTATGGAAATGGAAGAGGATCAAGCGGAAGAGAAGCTTTGCTCCGCCCTCAATCGCAAGAAAAGGGATATTCAGGATAAGCTCCTCGCTCTTGAACATACCCTTAAACAAATGAGTAGTGATATTTTGAATTTGGAGAAGGGCATACCGATCATGTCCTATATAGACAAAATTGAAGTGCAGCTAGTTGAAACACGGCCTTTGAATATCCTTTATGTACGTCAAATGATGAACAGCGGCGGCTATATTGCTGGATATGGTAAATATTTTAACGATATATATGGAAAAATCGCTACGGAAAAACTCACTATGCTTGGTACTCCGATGACGATTTATCACAGCCCCGAGTTCAATCCTGCCGGCAATGATACGGAGTTTGCGATTCCGGTCGAGGAGTCGGTAAAGGGGACGAGAGATTTTCCCGGCGGTTTATGCGCGATGTCTGTGCTAAAAGGACCGTATTCAGAATTGACGTCGGTTTATGCGAAGCTGAGAGAATGGGTGGAAAATGAAAGCTATGAATTGGTGAGATCCCCGTATGAAGTCTATATTACCGACCCGAATCAATGTGCCGTACAAGAGGAGATCGTTACCGAGGTATACTTTCCCGTAAAGAAAAAATAGCATCCTCAATAAATTGGAGGTATCAGGCATGCAGAGAAACTACCGGCCAACGACGGAATGGCAAGCCGTTAACCCGGAAACCTTGAACATGGACTCCGGAAAGCTTTCAGAGCTCGAACCCGTGATAGTATCCGACTACAGCAACATAAACGGCATTGTTGTTGTGAAAGCAGGAAATATTGCTTATGAAAAGTATTTTAATGGCTACGGTCCGAATGATACTTTTCATGTGACATCGGTAACGAAAAGCATCATATCCGCTCTAATCGGTATTGCCATTGATGCAAGATTTATTGAACATGCAGATCAGAAGGTACTGGACTTTTTCCCCGAATATGTTCCCGATGCAGCTGATAAACAGAAACGCGAAATCACGATACGCCATCTACTCACTATGACGGTTCCCTATCCTTTTGAGGACTGGCAAGAACCGCTGGAAAACATGTGCATACAGCCTGATTGGACAAAATATATTCTAGATATTATGGGGCAAAACGGTCATATCGGAGCTTTTAAGTATTCCACCGCAGGAGCGCACCTGCTTTCCGCGATCATCACACGCAGCACAGGGAAAAGTGCCAGAGAATTTGCCAATGAACGTTTATTTGGCCCAATCGGCATCAAAGAAATTCCGGATTATGAAATGAAGGCATTCGGATTTGACGAGTTGTTCGGCAAAAATGTGAAAGGCTGGGTGAATGACCCGCAGCATCATTCCACAGGCGGATGGGGACTAACCCTTAATCCCCGTGATATGGCACGTTTTGGCTTGCTATACCTGCGTCGTGGCATTTGGGATAATAATCAGATTATTTCCAAGACATGGATTGACGAATCGATCGCGAAAACCCCCAATCATTACGGTTATATGTGGTGGTTACGTGAAGAGAACGGCGTTTCAGCGTATTCAGCTCATGGCGATGGCGGCAATGTCATTTGTTGTGTTCCGGAAAAAGACCTTGTCGTAGCAATTGCATCGGAATTCATGATGAATCCTCGTGACCGGTGGACGCTCATAAAGGAATCCATTATTCCGTCAATAATGGACTGATTTGATACCAATTCAAGCACGCGGCAACGAGAGTTTGCCCACGTGCTTTGTTTTGTACTTTGCCTCATTTACCTCACATTTTCCATGAAGTCCTCTAAAATAACCCTTAATCCGTCCGGATCGCTTAGCATCGGTAAATGTCCTGTTTCCAAACTTCGTACGAATTGCGGTGAAAGGTTAGAAATCATGTGATCTTGCAAAGATGGACTGAGTTCTTTATCATTGGTTAGCTTCACGTATAGCCTAGGCACGTTCGGAGAGGAAACGCCTATTCGGTCCATATACACACGAATTGCTTCGGGAATGAATCCTTTAGTGATTTCAGCAGTGTGATCCGGCGAAAGATCGTGGCATAACCCTGCGCGTATGGCGGATTCCGGAGGTTTCGTGCCCAAGGTTCGCAGAATAGCGGACATGATCATTCTTTTTGGAAAAGGCAATACGGATAAAAAGGATCCGCCATTCTTCGGGATTGCTGCTCCTACCGCGACAAAACCTGCCAATCGATCAGTCAGTTGTGCAGCTAGTTTAAGTGCGAGAACGCCCCCAAGCGAATGCGCTACAAGTACTAGTTTGTGAATTCCCCATTCGTCCACTTGTCGTTTAATATGCATCACATAATCCTCCATAGAAAGTCGGCTCCTTGCATCAACCGTGCCTTTCCTCAAAGGGAAATCAACAAGCAAAATGGGATGTTCCAATCCCTCAACAACTTTACTCCAAATTCGGCTTTCCAAGCCGGCTCCATTTATGAATACAACGCCGATTTTCTGAAGCAGCTTCGTTTGCATTTCAATCATGCCCCTTCAATAGGTTGTCGTTTCATTGGTTATGGGATCATGATATCATCTAAACAAGACAGATTATGTCTTATATATGCGATACAATAAAAGAAAAAGTCGGAAATGAGTTGAGGCATTGCAAAAGTCACAGCGTCTCATTCAATTGATTATGAGGATCAACGCCAAACCGTCCTTCACCGTCAGGGAACTGGCCGATGAATTCGGTCTGTCTACACGAACGATTACAAGGGATCTGTTAGAGCTGAGCGAACTTGGCGTCCCCGTTTATTCCATCCAAGGAAGAGGAGGCGGGTATAAACTCCTTCAAGAAAGGCTTTTACCGCCGATCAGCTTTACCGAGGGGGAAGCGATCGCTCTGTTTTTCGCGTGCCAGACGTTGGATTATTTCAGTTCCTTGCCATTTGGCGATGGGGCCGATTCCGCGCTTCATAAGTTTTATCATTACTTGCCTGCCGATTTGAAGGAACGGATTGACCGGCTAAAGAACAGGATCATGTTCTGGAGCCCGTATCGCCCGATGTCTGCGGAAATTCTTCAAACCCTGATGCAAGCCATTATGATCGGCCGTGTAGTCGCCATAACATACAAATCAAGCGGCGGAATATCGGAGCGTAATATTCAGCCCATCGGCCTTTATTCCAGCTCCGGTTATTGGTATTGTCCCGCCTATTGCTTCAGTAAAGAAGACATCAGGCAGTTTAGGGCCGATCGGATCCTTTCCGCAGTGCTGAACGATACGATTCCTTGCCGAGCGGATGTAAGCGGGAAGTCATTATTGGATAAGCCCACTAAAGATCACTTGGAACAAACGCTGCTTCAACTCGAAATGACGAGTAAAGGGGTGTGGATGTTGGAATCCAACCCTCACATCGCTCCTTATATACAGCGCAATGAAGATGGAAGCGGGACGGCAACCATTCAAATAGCGGCAGAAGACTTGAGTTTTTACGTGGATCTGATCTGGCAGCTGGGAGGAGAAGGCAAAATCGTAGGACCTGCGGAGGGAGTTGCATACATGAAGCAAAAAATCGAGTCCATGTGCTCCCTATATCGTACGGAGTTTCTGTAGACGTATTGAACGGGCACTCTATAGGCAGATTAAACGGAAAAATTAAGGAAGGTATATGATGATCCATAATCTACTTGTAGGTCTAAGAAGAATGACCGAGCGCGACTATGAAATAATGCTGGAATGGCGACAATACGATGAGGTGAAAAAATTTTATAGCAATCCCCATTATACTTATACTTTAGAAAAAGTAGTGAAAAAATATAAAGCTAGGATCGAGGGCAAGGATGCTAAAATACCCATTATCATTGAGTTATGCTAATGGAATACTCTTATCCGTATGTACCGTAATGTTGAAACAAGCGGTAGTAAGAAAAAGAAACGCTGACATACTCGTGTCAGTGATGGGTGTTTATACTAGCATTAATAACGAAAAATTATTCCCGTTGGAGGAAGAGAAGAATGAACATGAATCAAACCTTGCGAGGATTTGCGACCATCAGTTACTGGGCAGATGATATGGAGGCGGCGAAGGCGTGGTACTCGGAGTTTCTGGGAAGTACGCCTTACTTCGAACGTTCAGGTCCGGATGGCCAATTAGTCTATGCCGAGTTTCGCTTAGGAGACTACCAGCACGAACTGGGTTTGATCGACCGCCGTTTTGCTCCTGCACGTTCATCGGCTGGCCCCGGTGGAGCCATCATGTACTGGCATGTCGACGATATTGAAGCTACACTTAATAAATTGAAGTCCATGGGAGCGCAAGAGTACGAACCGCTCATACACCGTGGGGAGGGATTCGTCACGGCTTCCGTCACGGATCCATTTGGTAACGTGCTGGGTATTATGTATAACGCCCACTATTTGGAGATGCTCGATTCCAGAATTCAGGGGTGATCCGTACGTGGTAATAGATAAAGTCGTAAACGTTCAGACTCGACAAGAATGGCGAGAGTGGTTAAATGATCATTCCGGTACAGAAGATTATTGTTGGTTGCTAACTACAAATCAGTCCGTAAGTTACTTAGATCTTGTTGAAGAAGCCTTGTGTTTTGGCTGGATTGACAGTACGCGCAAAAAAATAGACGATAATCAGATGGCGCAACGTTATTCACCCAGGAAAAAAAGGAGTTCTTGGACGGAGCTCAATAAAGAGCGTGTCAGACGATTAGATAAATTAGGATTCATGACAAATGCGGGAAAACGGGTATTGCCGGATATGAACGCCGAATCTTTTATCATTAATGAAGATATCCTAGCGATACTGCGTCAGGATGAAGCGCTTTATCGAAATTTTCGAGCCTTGCCGGAACTATATGTTAGAATTAAGATTGACAATATCCAATCCGTGCGGAATGATGAGACGTTGTATCATAATCGATTGACAAAGTTTATTGAACATACCCGTATCGATAAAATGTATGGACAATGGCATGATAATGGTCGACTTTTGGATTATTGATTGCATGTTGCAAGCTGTAACGAATCAGAAATAGGGGGGAGTTATCCATTGCATATTGGAGTAGATTTAGACAACACGGTTCTTGATGCCACTTCCTCTTATTTATTTTATTATAATAAAGCTTCCGGCAAATCGTTTGTTTCTGAAGATGTCCAAGATTTTTATTTGTACCGGTTGTATGGGTGGGATCAAACAGAACGTGAAAAAGTTTATCATACATATGGTCACGATATTCATTGGCATTCCCGTCCTTTTCCTATGGCAGTAGAAGTATTACGGGAACTGTTTATTCATCATGAAATATCAATTATTACTGCTCGTCCCTCGCTGTTTCGAGATGTTACCGTAAAATGGCTTGATTATCATGGAATCACATACCATCGTATCGTGTTTACTGAAAATAAACGGCATGAATGTATAAGTTCAAACGTAGATGTGTTGATTGATGACGCTCCCCATTACGCTGCAGAGTTTGCGCACCACAATATGCCTGTTATTTTATTTGATCAGCCTTATAATTCTTCGGTAAACACGAAGCTGGTTAATCGTGCCGCCAATTGGTTGGACGTAAAAAGAATCCTTTCGGAGTTAGATTCCGCTATTCGATAGATCAATGAACACATCATGAAACACAACAGATGGCTATAAAGTCTGTTGTGTTTATTTTATCCAGGGACCGCATCATGGCATGCGATTTTTTTATTTTGTCCAAGAATAACAGAAACGTCAGATTTTAATTTCTCCCGGCATCATATATGATGAATGCCCATAAAAGGAGGAGCTTTACATCTATGAAAAACTCGCTGGTAATCGATGCGATTCCGATAAGGCTCATAATCCATAGAGCATAAGTGTTGAAGAGTGTATGTGTTCAAATTAAACAATGGGAAGGAGCAAAGGCATTGACATTGGTGAATAAACAAGTTGTGTTGAAAGTAGCTTACGACGAGGAGTGGCAAACCGAAAGCTTGAAGGAGGTTACAAGAGGATTTGAAAAACAGCATCAAGGGGTAAGCGTGGAACTATTGCTGGACGCGAACCTTAGAGAAAAGGTGTTGAGCGGGGAAATCCAAGCTGATCTTATGCAGATGTATAACAGCGACTTTCATTCTTATCGTAAGCGTGGAATCGTCGCAGATCTGACGCCTTGGGTGGAACGAAGCGGTTTGAAGGTGAACGAACGGTTTCATTCCGGGATTTTCAACTTGTGTCGGACAGCTGACGGGATTGCCGGTATCCCCATTTCTGCAACAACCAAAGGAGTGTTTTATAATAAACGCTGGTTCCAACAAGCGCAAATATCTTTCCCTGCCGATAACTGGACATGGAATGATTTTATGGACATCTCGTTACAATTAGCCAAAACACGCGGCCAAGCGGAAGGCGATTATGCAGTGCGCATACCGTTCCACTGGGAATACCTATGGAGTATTGTGAAATCGTTCGACGGAGCATTTTTTTCTCCGGATGGGAAGGCAGAGGGATATTTGAACGGAAGAACAACCGTTGAAGCCATACAGTGGGTGCTGGACCTTATACATAAACATAAAGTCTCCCCGCAAACGAACGGTTATTTCGATACATCAGCGTTTCAAAATAATCAAATCGGTATGATTTTTGAATACTTTATTCCACTTCAATATTTGGAAGCTGAAATGGGCGACGATTTAGGCATCGCAGCGATTCCATCATGGGACAGCGATAAGCCGGCGGAACAAATCCCGTGGCTTTGCGGGTTTGGAATGAGCGCGGGATCGTCCCATCCGGAGCTTGCATGGTCTTTACTGGAAGTTTTAACGATGAAAAGTAATCCGTTAACCGGTATCGTGACGGAAGGGTTTATTGCCCCGTTAAAGCAGACCTATACCGATGTCGGCCATGACAAGAACCGTAACCGTAATTTCATCCTCCAACAGTGCAATCTCATGAACAATACACGGTTTACACCGACTTCATCGGAATTTCAACACCTTGATTCCACGTTCTCGCCGAACTTAAATAAGCTACTGGAAGAAGGCAGCGATGTCCAAGCCTTGTTAAACGACTTGGCGCGTTCATGGGATGAATCACACCGTTAGATGGGGAATGATGGAACCACATTGTTGTCTAGATCGGGTTTCTTGCTTGATACAGGAACAAGACTACTGCCTCTAAGAAGGAAGTAGTCTTGTTTGTTGTTTTATGCTTTCTTCAGAACAGTGTGTTTCATTCCGGCGTTGGACGGCTCCTCGACCGCTTGTTTTACACGTTTGATAAAAAATGAGAGCAGCAAGCCGATAACACCGATCCCAACAATTACGAGATACGCATCATTGATCCCCTGTATGGTTGCTTCCGTAACTAACTGAGCTTGCGTTGCGCCTTCTTTCCCGCCTGAAGCTATCATATCTTGCATATGCGTTTTTGTGCGGTCGCTCATGACGGTTACGAGCAATGAAGTGCCCACTGCGCCGGCAACTTGGCGAATGGTATTCGAGATTGCCGTACCATGTCCATTCAATCGGGCCGGCAGCTGATTTAAGCCGGCGGTTTGAATCGGCATGAGAAGCAGCGCCATCCCGATACGACGAGCTGTAGACATAAGCAATAAATAGGTATAGGTAGTCGAGTCCGTTAAGTCAATAAAACCGAGCGTAGTTACAATCGTAATAATCATACCGATGACGGATAACCATTTTGCGCCGAAACGATCGAAAAGTTTGCCGGTAACCGGCATTAGGAAACCCATCACAAGAGCGCCCGGTAACATCAGGAAACCGGATTCCAGAGCCGTATACCCGCGCGCACTTTGCAAATAAAGCGGCAGCAGCATCATATCCGCGTACATGACCATCGTTACCGCGATATTGATAATCGTCGTCAAGGAGAACATATTATACTTGAATGCCCGCAGATCGAGTAACGGTTCGCGGGAAACCAGCTGTCTCCATGTAAAAAAGGCTAGAGCTACGACACCGACAATAATGGAAAGAAGAACCTCCGAACTCGACCAGCCTTCGCTGCCGGCCCGGCTAAATCCGTATAGCAATGTGCCGAAGCCTATCGTGGAAAGGGCGACGCTCAGTATATCAAATTTTGTGTTAACGCGTTCGGATACATTTTTCAAGAAAACGAACCCGCATGCAATGACAATAAGCGCCAGCGGAATCATGGCATAAAACATCGTTTCCCAAGCGTAGTTTTCCAGGACGTAACCGGCAAGCGTCGGTCCGATCGCCGGGGCAAAAATGATGGCTAGTCCCATCATTCCCATTGCAGCTCCTCTTTTATCGGGAGGGAACAGGGTCAAAATGACATTCGTTAGAAGCGGCATAATAATACCGGCACCGGCTGCCTGAATCATACGTCCGGTCAGCAGAACGGAGAAGTCCGCAGCAATCGCGGAAACAATGGTTCCGATCAGGAAGATGATCATCGATGTCTGAAAAAGCTGTCTTGTACTGAATCGCTGCATGAAATAGGCCGTAATGGGGATCAGCACGCCGTTAACCAGCATATAGCCGGTAGTTAACCACTGGGCGGTTGTGGCGGAAATATCAAAGTCCTTCATAAGTTCGGGTGTTGCTACACTCATGATGGTTTGATTCAAGGTGGCGAGAAATGCACCCAAAATCATGACAAATAAAATGGGACCTCTTTTCACGGTACTACCGTCTATCTCCTTTTCTTTTTCTTTACTCACTTTCTCCATCCTCTCCATCTTTCTCTAGACTTAATTTACATAGTGTAAGATAATAAACACAATATAAATTATATAAATTAAAATTATATACAGAAAACCGTTTCTTACAAGCAACGGATTAGGGGCAAAGTGTAAAGTAAACATCATTTAACCTATTTTGTGTAGCTTAAGGAATAGATATCAGACAGTGATCGATGGAATTGTAAATTAAATAATTGAAGGGAAAACATCCATATGAACCAAAAAACGCCTCGTACTGACTTAAGGATCCTTCGTACGCGTCAGCTGTTGAAAGAGGCTTTTATCGATTTATTGCAGGAAGTGGAAATCGAGAAAATATCCGTAAATCGGATCGCTGAGCGCGCAACCATTAATCGGGTGACGTTTTATCTGCATTATCGCGATATTCCGGATATGATGGAGAAAATGGCTGATGAGATGATCGAGGACATGCGGAGTGTCTTAAACCTCAAGCCATTGAATCCCTCTTTGGTTGATGAAAAGGATTCGCTAGTCTTGGTTCGTTTGCTTGAGCATATTGCGGAAAATGCCAAATTTTATAAAGTGGTTCTTAGCTCGAAACGGACGCCGATCTTTACGGACCGGCTGCTGAAGCTATTGTCTGAAACCGTTACCCAAAGGGTGGAGAGCGATAAGGACTCCATAATCAAAAAAGCCGGTATTCAAAAAGACATTGTAATATGGTTCGGATCCGCAGCATTAATTGGCACCATTGTAGCTTGGCTGCGAAATGACATGCCTTATTCGCCGCAATTTCTAGCCCAACAGCTTTCTACGCTCCTGATTCATCATGCTAAAGGAATATTAAACTAAGAAACAGGTAAGCCCCGTTTATCGTGAAAACGATAAGCAGGGCTGTCTGAATATTCGTCTATTTGCCAATTGCAGCTGCTTGGACGTTCATCCAAATAGCACCTCTAGCTAAAGAACTTTCGCCAAAAAATCCTTCGTGCGGCCGTTAGAAGGGTTTCCGAAAACCTGCTCCGGCGTCCCTTCTTCGACGATCACGCCTTTGTCCATAAACACAATCCTGTCGCCAACTTCACGGGCAAATCCCATCTCATGCGTCACGATAATCATGGTCATGCCGCCTTTAGCCAGCTTTTTCATGACATCCAGCACTTCGCCGACCATCTCCGGATCAAGTGCCGAGGTCGGTTCGTCAAATAACATCACATGCGGCTGCATCGCTAGTGCGCGCGCAATGGCAATCCGCTGTTTTTGTCCGCCGGAGAGCTGGGAAGGGTAAAGATCCTTCTTGTCAGCAAGCCCGACAGTTTGCAGCAGCTCCATCGCGATTTTCTCCGCTTCAACGGTTGACAAGCCCTTTACCTTAACAGGGGCCAGTGTCAGATTTTGCAGAACGGTTTTATGCGGAAACAAGTTAAAATGCTGGAACACCATGCCCATCTTCTCGCGAGTGGCGTTGATATTGTGCCCGCGTGCTGTAATGGAATTGTTCTCAAACATGATTTCGCCGCCGCTGGGCTGCTCCAGCAGGTTGATACATCGTAGGAACGTGCTTTTTCCCGAACCGCTCGGTCCGATGACAACCACGACTTCTCCGCTTGCAATGCCGATATCGATTCCCTTGAGAATTTCCGTTTTTCCATACGACTTGCGCAAATTTTTAACGGTGATCACTGGCGCCCATCCTCCTTTCCCATACGCCAAGCAGCTTGGACAGCATGAAAGTCAGTACAAAATAGATCGCGGCTGCAATAATGAACGGGCTTAGGCCTTGATACGTGATATTTTTGACGACTCCCGCTTGGTACATGATATCCGCCATTCCGATCACGGATATGATGGAGGATTCTTTAATAATCGTAATAAACTCGTTGCCGATTGCGGGAAGAACGGACTTGAACGCTTGCGGTAAAATAATATGGCGCATCGCTTGTCCTCTGCTCATGCCCAGCGAACGGGCCGCTTCCATCTGCCCGCGATCGACACCTTGAATACCCGCACGGAAAATTTCCGCCAAATAAGCCGAACTGTTCAGGGAAAGCGTAATGATACCGGACTGCAGCGGTGAAAAGTTGATGCCCAAGGTTAACGCCAGCCCATAGTGAATAATCATGAGCTGAACAAGCATCGGCGTTCCGCGCAATATCTCAACATATGCAGTACCAAGCCAAGTTATCGGGCGGATTCCGGACATCCGCACAAGACTGACGATCAGGCCGATCAAAAAGCCGAAAAGGACGCCGAGAGCCGAAAGCAGCAGAGTGTAGCCGAGCCCAAGCGCATAATAGCTGCGGTATTCCCAGAATACAGAAAAAATATTGCCGGGCGATTGCTGCCTTTCAATAGACAGCTGGCTAGCTCCTTTGACCATCTCCGCAATGCGGTTACCGCTTTTCAGCCGATCGATTGTCGAATTGACTTGAGTCAGCAGCTCAGCGTTTCCTTTGCGAATGCCGATTGCCGCTTGGACAGGAGCCTCGTCCAGAACAGCTTCTGAAAGTGTTAGATTTTTGTCATGCAGGTAACCGACAGCAACGGTGTCTTCCAAAATGACGGCATTTACCCGTTTCGTCTGCAATTGCAGAACAAGATCCGGGATGCGGTCCAACGATGTAATAACAGCATCGGGGATGGATTGGGCAATCTCCTCCTGGATGGAGCCCTTTTGCGCGCCGATCTTTTCACCCTTAATGCTGTCAATCGTCGTAAAACGTTCCTTGTCTTCGGTACGAACCATCAATACCTGCGTGGATTGGTAATAATTGCTCGAGAAATCGATGCTTTGCTTGCGTTCATCCGTCGGTGTCATGCCTGAAATGACCATATCGACTCGGCCGCTTTGCAAGGCGGGCAGCAGGGCATCGAAGCTCATATCCTGTATAACAAGCTTTGCTCCCATATCCTTGGCGATCTCGTGAGCAATATCAATATCAAAGCCTACAATTTGATCTTTCCCATTGATCGTTTTATGAAATTCATACGGCGCAAACTCGGCGCTGGTTCCTAGAATAAGCGTTTTTTCTGCCTGGCCGTCTGCGCCGTGAGCGGTCAGTACAGGCAGACCGGCCAACAGCACCACCAGCATCGACAGTATAAATGCCGTACAACGGTAAGCCTTTTTCAAACGGTTTCTCTCCTAACTTGTAATATGTACATGAACCCTGAGCAATTATAAAGGAGTATAAATGATTATGCAATTACCTAATTGTGGTAAAAGATGCGTGATCTTTTTCATACAAGATCTATCTACAAAAGATGGCTTGTCTTATAGCTTTATTCTCGTACCGGAAACGAAATAATAAACAATTCGCTTTTGCCAAACATGATCCATTTAGGTCCTCGATTTGCTGCAATTTTATTGGGAGGTTTACAGCTTTACAATTGATCAACTACAAGTTATGGTTGTAATTATATGGAATTGTCATAGGTATCAAATGAATCCTATAAATAACCAAATCGGAACGGTGTTTATTATTAAAACCATTTTTCGGGGAGGGAGATTTTTGCAATATAAGGCACTAATCGAACAAATAATAAATGACGACGAAATTGATTATGAGATTACAGAAGATACTGTGTTTGAAGTTTACAAGACGGTTAAAAACACCGATGTTGAGAAAAAAGTTTGGCGAAGGCTGGTCTTTTTGTACGATAAACCGCTGCCTAAACAAATCGTTTTTGACCTTATAGATCGAAAAATAGCCCTGTTGCATTTAGGTCACACCAAGCAACATTACGAAGTCATGTGGAAATTGGCCGAAATTGTAGACGAAGCCTTATTAACTTTAGCGATTGATATTTACACCAAACGTAATTTTGGTATTGAGGAGACTGAGATTCTTTTCAACAAATTTTATGATCATACTTGGATGTTAGAAACTTTAATTCGTAATGAGCCTTCGTCCATAGAAAAGAGAAGATTGCTTGAGGCTGCTCTGCAAAAAAATAAAGATGCAGATTTTTTGCAAAGATTGCTAACTGTGGTGGATAACGCTAAACTCGCAAGACGCGATGATTTATCAATGGAGGAATTCAATGCCCTTTTCCAAATGAATGAACCCCATGTATGGCTTTCCTTATCGATAAACCCTAAAACTCCAGCATATATTCTAAATAGGTTAGTGGATGTAAGAGATATAAAAAACGCAAAACAAATAAGGAATTCAGCAAGAATAAATCTTAGAAAAAAGAGCTGAGGTTTATATACAAACTTTTATTTTCTATCAGATCGCGGCGTGGAACTTAAACCGAATACTTGTCGTTTGAAGTCCTTGGCCAAATCTTGCTGAGGATTTTTTTAGTGTTTCCGGCGTTGTTTGCGGACTGCCAGGGGTTAAAAAAGTTCATCCTCCTCAACCTTTCACAAGCCGGCTATAATTCAAATCAACAGATTGGTGAAGGAGATGAGAAACGTGAGAAAAATTGTTGCCATTGCTTTAGCAGCAGCGATTTTGTTGGGAGGATCGGCAGTAACGATAAGCACCGGCTCCGTTACCGCCACACCGCCAAATGGGGGAATGAACGATCCGCCGGAAGGTACCGGTTAATCGACAAACAAGTTCGTATAGGAGATGAGAGACATGCGGAAAATGATTGCCATAGCGTTAGTAGCTGCGGTTTTATTAGGGGGATCTTTTGCTGTGGTAAGCACCGGTCCCGTAAACGCTTCACCGCCGAATGGTGGCGGAATGAACGATCCGCCGGATTCTAATGGCTGAAGGCATATTGGAGGAAATTAAAGTTCAACCTCCTCATCAAACATTTGCGATAATGAAGGGGGCAAACAGACTAACTATTTACTGAGATATGACCATAAAGTGAAGGCGTGCCATGAGTGGCACACCTTTATTTTTTTTGTTTTGAAACACTCCATCTGGGAAAATATCATTGTATTCATAAAAAGAATGTTCGACCTATTAAAGGATGAAGGAATTAAGCAATCTGCAGTACAATTGATTGAAACTGAAGAAGATATCAAATTACGTATTATATATCCGACTCGAGCGAAATTTTTAGGATTACATTAATGAAATGTGGTGAAAAGCTCTATTTGAAGATATCATCGTTATTATGAAGAATAGAATGGGGAACTCAATTATGTTGAACGATGCAGGCTGTCATTTTTGTGCGAGACTAAATCTATGAATGCTCCAATTCTATCCACCAAACTGTACATCCCTATACCACGTACTAATGTTGTCCATCGACCTCGCCTGATCGAGCGTCTGATCAAGGTACTTGACCTTAAACTGACCCTGATCTCCGCTTCAGCCGGCTTTGGCAAGACTTCGCTTGTCAGCGAATGGATCTCCGGTTGTGATCGGCCTGTCGCATGGCTGTCTCTGGACGAAGGGGACAACGATTGCTCGCGGTTTCTGACTTACCTTATCGCTGCTCTTCAGAAGATTGCGGAGAATGTTGGGGGAGGCGTGGTTAGCGCGCTCAAAAACCCACAGCCACCGTCAATCGAATCTCTTCTAACGGTCCTGCTTAATGATTTATCCGTTCTTCCGTTCAAAATCGTGTTGGTGCTTGACGACTATCATGTTATTCGTGATAAACGGATAGACGATGTCCTAATTTTCCTGCTCGAACATCTCCCGCCTCAGATACACTTGGTTATCGCTACCCGTGAAAATCCGCAGTTTCCTCTTGGACGGTTACGAGCACGTGGTCTCATGACTGAGTTACGTAATTCCGAACTGCGCTTCACTTCAGGCGAAACGGCCGTATTCCTCAATGAGGTGATGGGCCTGGAACTCTCGTCGGATGAAATTACTGCTCTTAAGAACCGTACCGAAGGCTGGATTGCAGGACTTCAGTTGGCAGCGCTATCGTTGCAGGAGCGCGAGGACATTCCAGCGTTCATTCGGGCATTTGCAGGAGACAACCGGTATATTGCAGATTATCTGGTCGAAGAGGTCTTGCTGCGTCAGCCTGATCATGTCCGGAGCTTCTTACTTCGAACATCTATTCTCGACCGCTTACATGGCCCGCTCTGCGATGCCGTCACCGGCCAGGAGGGAGGCAACGTACGGCTCGAGGCTCTGGAGCGAGGCAACTTTTTTGTTTTCCCACTGGATGACAGGCGACATTGGTATCGGTACCATCACCTCTTTGCGGAGGTTCTTTACGCGCATTTGAGGGCGCATCAGCCAGCACAGGTAGCTGAGCTGCATCGCCGAGCGAGCATATGGTATGAACAGCATGGCTCGGCGGCCGATGCGATCCGCTACGCGCTGGCCGCCGAGGATTTCGTGCGTGCGGCGAATCTGATCGAACTGGCTTGGCCGGATATGGCCAGGAGTAGGCAGGAAGCTGCATTTTTAGGCTGGTTAAAGGCGCTCCCAGACAATTTAATCCGCCGCAGACCTGTACTCAGCGTTGGATATTCCTGGGCGTTATTGGCAGTCGGCGAGCTGGAAACCGTAGAGGAGCGGCTTCGAGACGCTGAAAGTCAGCTTGAAACAACGGCAGAAATCAATGAACGACCGGTAACCTCATCGGATGATTGCGTCGTTGTGGACAAAGAACAGTTCCGGAGTCTCCCGGGTTCGATCGCCGTATACCGTACCGCACTCGCCCAAGCTCGGGGTGATCTGTCCGCAACTATAAAATACGCCCGGCAGGCGCTCGACTTCGTACCTGCATCCGATCATCTTCGGCGCGGAGCGGCAGCTTCGCTTCTGGGACTCGCATACTGGGCGAGCGGGGATCTCGAGGCAGCGCATAAGACTTATTCCGATGGCATGGCTAGCATTCTGTTAGCCGGGAACATTTCTGATGCAATCGGTGGCTCTATCGCTTTGGCTGATATTCGGATTGCGCAAGGTCGACTCCGCGATGCGATGCGAATCTACGAACGCGGATTGCAGCTTGCGACGGAGCATGGCGAGCCAGCCATGCGGGGAACGGCAGATATGTATGTGGGGATGAGTGAACATTACCGCGAAAAGGACGATTTGCATGCCGCTGCGCAGTACCTGCTGAAAAGCAACGAGTTTGGCGAGGATACAGGGTTCCCGCAAAACCGGTATCGATGGCGTGTTGCAATGGCTCGAATCCGTGAGGCTCAAGGAGATATGGACGGAGCGCTAGAGATGCTAAATGAGGCAGAGCATATGTATGTAAGCGACTTTTTTCCAAACGTGCGTCCAATAGCAGCATTGAAAACAAGGGTGTGGATAGCGCAGGGCAGGTTGGATGAAGCCCACGATTGGATACGGGAGCAAGGTCTTTCCTTAAATGACGACCTATATTATCTCCGCGAGTTCGATCACATTACCCTTGCCAGGGTGCAACTGGCCAAGTATAAGAGAGGGAATATAAACCGCTCCGAGCTTGAAAAGGTAATAGGATTCCTGAAGCGCCTCCTTCACGCGGCGAACGAAGGCGAGAGGACGGCGAGCGTGATTGAAATCCTGATTGTGCTAGCGCTTGCCAGCCAATTGCAAGGCGATATCCCCACAGCGCTTGTATGGCTTGAACGCGCCTTGGCTCTGGCTGAAGCAAAGGGCTACGTTCGTATCTTTGTGGACGAAGGCCGACCCATGTCGACCCTTTTGGAAGCAGCCGTGAAAAAGGAGATCGCACTGAATTATGCTCGTCAACTCCTTTCAAAATTAGCTGAATATGAAAAAGCGACACCGGAGAAACAGCATGTGATCGAGCATCTAAGCAAGCGTGAACGTGATGTTCTTAGACTGCTCGGAACCGATTTGAGCGGCCCGGAAATTGCGCGCGAACTCATGGTGTCCCTGAACACCTTGCGGACACATACCAAGAACATTTACGACAAGTTAGAGGTGAACAACCGACGGGCGGCGATCCGCCGAGCTAAGGAACTCGATTTACACTAACGATCCATTATCACACCTCCGGCCCTGGCAGGTTCAGCAAACCGCGTGCCGGTTTTTTTTGTCCGCCCTCCGATTGACTAATCACTGCTATAATCACCACATGTGGTGATGCCAATCCACCGGTTGAACGCGTATACTCAGTTGTACTAAGGAACGCAAACAATACGGAGATAATCCGTCCAAGGAGCTAAAATGAAAGCAAATGATTATGAAGAAGGCCAAGCTCACGATGTTCCTCAGCTCAATGAGGCAGGGAATTCTGTGACTCCTAAACCCACGTCACCGGCAAAAGCTGTTTCCGGAGAGTGGCTCGTTCCCGCCGGACTGCTCTTGCTGAGTGCCGTTCCGCTCGCAGCAGGCACCTTCCGACTAACTGAGCTGGCCGGAGGGGCGGAAATCACGCAGGCTAATGCACGTTTTTTTGCGGCCCCATTGCCAGTGGTGCTGCATATCCTGAGCGCCAGTGTGTTTGCCATTCTAGGCGCTATTCAGTTCGCACCCGAATTCCGGCGGCTTAGACCCGGATGGCACCGTGCGGCTGGGAGGCTGCTAGTTCCATGCGGACTACTGGTTGGGCTTTCTGGGCTGTGGATGACCTTGTTTTATCCCCGCCCGGCCGGCACCGGCGAACTCCTTTATGTATTTCGACTCCTGTTTGGACTGGCAATGGTTGTGTCCATCCTTATCGGGTTTTCCGCGATTCGGCGAGGGAATGTGATCCGGCACCGCGCATGGATGATTCGCGGCTACGCGATCGGGCTCGGCGCAGGTACGCAGGTATTAACCCACTTGGCGGGATTATTGATCGTCAACCCGCCAAGTGAGCTCAGCGTAGCGCTGCAGATGGGTGCAGGCTGGGTGATCAATCTCGCCGTGGCCGAGTGGGCCATCCGTAAGCGTTCGGCCACTCTAGCCCGTTAGTCATAGGCCGTACAAACAGATCATAATGATTAACCAACAAAACCGGACTGCAGCTTGCGGAATGTTAAAGGTGAAAAACCGCCCTGAGAAATCTGTAACCGGCGATAAGCCGGCTCGCAGCAACTACGGTTAAAGCGATTGTTGCTGAGGGAGGTCGGAAGCGAAATACGAAGAAGGTGAATAGCGGAGGAGTGGAGGAGAGCTGGATGAAAGCGATCGTATATGAGCGGTACGGGCCGCCGAATGTACTACAGATGCGGGAGGTTGACAAGCCGGAACCAAAAGACGACGAGATATTGATTAAGGTTTATGCTGCAACCGCTGCGGCGGGGGATTGGCGTTTACGTAAAGCAGATCCTTTCCTGGCGCGGCTGTTCAACGGTTTGTGGAGACCGAAACGCGTTAAGATTCTCGGATTCGAATTGTCCGGGGTTGTCGAATCGACGGGCAGCGGCATTAGCCGGTTTAGACCCGGGGATGCCGTTTATGCCGCGTGCGGGAACAGCTTCGGCGCGTATGCCGAATACAAATGCCTGCCCGAATCCGGCTGCATCGCGCTCAAGCCTTCGAACATGACGTTTGAGGAGGCGGCCGCGGTTCCGGTCGGTGCCTGTACTGCCCTTCAATTTCTTCGAAAAGGCAACATACGTCGCGGCATGCGCGTTCTCATCTATGGCGCTTCAGGCAGCGTTGGGACAAATGCGGTGCAGCTAGCAAAACATTTTGAAGCGGAAGTGACCGCCGTTTGCAGCACAACGAATGTGGAGTTAGTGAGCTCATTAGGAGCCGATCGCGTCATCGATTATAGGAAAGAGCAGCTCACGGAAGGCGGTCCGGCATACGATATCATTTTCGATACGGTCGGGAAGAGTCCTTTTAATGTTTGCGTCAAGCGCCTGGCGCGGAACGGCTCTTACTTGCGAGCGGTACATTTTAGCCCTCCAACGGTCGTTCTCGGGTTATGGGTTAATTTAACAAGCGGGAAGAAAGTAATTGGCGGAACCATGAAGGAAAACGCGGAGGATTTAACCTATCTTAGGGAATTGATCGAGAGCGGCAAGCTGCAAGCGGTCGTCGATCGCCGGTATCCGCTGGAGAAGACTGCGGAGGCCCATCGCTATGTGGAGCAAGGTCATAAAAAGGGCAGCGTCGTAATAACCGTTCGGCAGGAGTGATCAGTTGCACTTCTTACCACCCGCTGCAGTTCGAGCAGAACAAACAGACAACTCGGAAGCAAGCAGCTATAAGTCCATAGAAGATACCAAGCAAATGATGCTCGGTTGTACCCGTTTTGCTGCTTTGCATAATCAAAAACAATCCGAATAGTGCTAAAGCGACGCATCCCATTTTTTTGAATGAGAGTTTTTCTTTTAATACGAATGGTGCTAACAGAATAACTAATACTGGCGCAAAATAATAGCTTAAAGCTGCATTCGAGAGCGTTGCTTCCTTATATGACTGAAAAAGAAAGATCCAATTTCCGCTTAATGCGATGCTCGCGATTAACAAAGCAATGGCATTCTTTTTCATGTTTTGCCATGATGGTTTATGTTTGGTGCAGATACACACAAGGACTAAAAACAAGCCGCCGATCAGACTTTTGAATAAAGCTATTTCGCTAGAAGTCAAATCGATATACTTCGCAAATACGCCCACCGCACCGAAAATGATCATCGACAAAATGAAATACATTTGATGTTTCACGTCTTATTCCCGCTTTCTTCAATATGATGAGGGGCCATAATAGGCCGGCTGCCGCATTCATACAGTAGAATCCACGGAAAAGGACCAGCATGCACTAAGTACCTAACCAGTGGATTCTACTGTAAAGGTACTGCCGGCGGGGCTACGAAATGAGCCATTGCGATCGCTCCTTCTCTAATAAAAATAAAGAATGTATTTCATATATACCATGATTGACATCCCGAATATCGTTACAGTAAACTGTATATAATACATTAAACTGTAACTTGACCGGTGTTGTGTAACGGGAGTGAGCGAATGAGCGGTTATACGGCAAAGCAGATCGCAGAGATTATTGGGCAAGACGACCCTAGAATGAATTTGAGAACAGTGAGGTACTACACACAAATCGGAATGGTGCCGCCGCTGGAGACGGTCGGAAATAAAAGGGTATATACGGATAAGCACATTCACTTTTTTCGAGCCATTATCACATTAACAAGAACCGGTGAAACGTTAGCATCCATTCAAGAAATTTTAAATCCGCTCACCATCGAAGAAGTGGAAAAGATCGGTCAACGGATGCACCTTTATGATTCGAGTCGTGTTCTGGAAAACGAAACCCTTGCCATTACCGAGGATGTCGCAATAACAATTAGTCCCAGAATTTCTGCGGAATTAAAACAAAAAGTCATCGACTCTGTTTCCCGGGCTTTAAGGGGTGAAACAAATTGACGCTTAACGTAAGGTTAGCTAAATCAATCATGGAACAAGAAGAAGGGATGAATCATTTATGGATTCAACTTTTTATTGCAGATTTTTCAACAACCGAAAAAGCGGAGATTGGCATTCAGCTCCCCAGCGGACTTTATCGCGCGCCTAATCTTAATGGGTATGAGGAAACGGAGTCGAGGGGGATCATTTTAGATTTGTCACAGGATAAAGATGTGCTGTTTGAACTTTATACTCAATCTGCAGTGAGTTGTGGTGAAGCACCGATCGTTATTTCTATAAAATACCTAGATAACCGGAAGCGTCGGAAGGAGATAAGTGAGAATATCGTTATTCGCTTCGTTAGCGAAGAGGAAATGGATGCGCTGGACATCGATCAAAAGGTGATTGAACGCTTGATGGAGCTTGGTAATGGTGCTGCTGGTATGCCGAAGCCAGATAACGACTTTGTAAATCTCAGACCCAGAACATACGAAATTATAAACAATGAGTACGCTTATCTTGAAAAGAGATACCGGGTTGAATACGAAACGCGAGGCAGGTGAAAAAATGAATATTAGGCAATCGGAATCGGAATTTTCAGTAGAATATCAGGACCCGAATGGCGTACTGTATTATCGAAACATAAAGGCAACAGACTTCGCTGAAGCTAAAGCTTATATCCTGCAAAGATATCCTGATGTCGTCATAAGAGCGGTTACCCTACTTACGGATGATGATAATGCAAACGATAAAAATTAACTGCTTTAGAACATCAATCATGTAAGCAAACATCCAATAAAGAAATCATGAATGTAAACAAAATACGATTACGACTATTGGGGCAAGTACGTTTATAAAAAATTAGAGAAACTACCGTTCAATAAAAAAGCGACAGTGTGGGATTGTATTTTCTCGTCCCTAGCTGTCGCTGTTTCTGTTCATTTAGTACTATATTCGAATTTACTTATTCATGACATCCGTTTACGGATGACAATACTTCTGCCATCCGGGTCATGAACGACCCAGCTGATGTCGCCATCTCCGTTTCCCTCCAACACTCTTGAGATCGTGATACCCGCATTGCGTAACCATTGATAGGCAGAACTAACGTCCGCAAATTCGAATTGCAAACGAGCGGCTGAATCGGGAGGTCCAAACTTGTCCGTGAATCGCAGAAAACGATCGAGAGGATCTCCAAAAAGATTGCAATATGCGTTTGAAGATGATGTAACGTTTTTTACCGAAATATTGTACGGCGCTTCAGGCAAAAGCAACGGGTGCCCAATGGAAGCAGCTCCAGCAAAAGGAAAAGAATCAGCGAGCCGGTTGCTTCCGATCATATGCTGGTGGCCGTCTGTGTCCTCCGCAATGAAAAAGTCGGTGAAAGGCCCGCCTTTGTCCAAAAAATTAATAATGGTCCAATTCTGATTTATGGCACATTCATAAGTTTGATTTACATCAGGTACGCGGATATAAAAAACGGGATTCCAATCCGCATGATTGAGATCAAGCCGGCGGTCCATTAACACCAAGTATGAATCGTCCCGCATAGGCAGCAATGCAATGGGATCATTTAGTCTTCCGGGTTCCGGTTCGATTCCGAAAAGCGCTCCATAAAATAACATGCTTTTTTTAAGATCACTGCACATGCAAACAACGCCATCCACTGCTGCAGTATTCAACAGACTTGGAGCTGCTTTATACCGATTGCTGCCGAACGAATAAAAAGGGCTCAGGGAAATATGATGAATAGGCGTTGACGCTTGACCGGAGTTTGCGATTCGAAGCTCCGACATTAGCTCGCGAAGGACGTCGAGCGCTTCCGACTCCTCTTTTTTAGCTTGTTGAAGCAGCTTTACCGCTTGCTCGCGAACTTCAAGCTCTCTTGGAAATCCGCCATGAGGGAATGGGAATAGCTGACCCAGCGCTTCAAAAGACAGGCGTACCGCATTATATCGAATCATCGCTCGCCGCATGAGTTCTTGTATTTGCGGAGTCTTGTTCAACATAACATCAAGCTCTCGCTCTTTCCAAAACGTCACGGCTTGCGCGCGAGTACATCCATATAATGCAATATTTGAAGCGTTGCCTAGCGGATCGACCGTTCCGTTCTCGAACGCGGCAATCCATTCGTCAAAAGCAGCTAGCCCGTTAGTACAAGGTAAAAACGTATAGTCGCCTCCGTCGGCATGCCGAATGACGCGTTCGAGCAAGCGAATCAGCTTATGATCCGGACGTTGATATCCTTCGCTAAGCTCCCCGTCCAGTACATATGCATACAGCTCTTGGGAAATCGTTTGACCGGTCTTGGGACTTCCGTGATACAAGCTCCGATACGCGACTGGTTGGCAAGCCCGTGAATCGACAGCATACAATTGTTGATTCTCATCGTCGTATCCATACACGATAGCGAGATCATAGGATAAAGCGCCGAGGAGCAGCGCAGGATATCCCCGGTTTATGGAATCCCTAATCATATCCAAGGCATAAAGGAAATTCCGAGTTTTGTGCGTGCTGGCGCCTGCATTTTTGAAATGTTGATAATCAACGTAGTTCGAATGATACCCAAGATTGAGCAACGCATTTGAGAGGAACGTGTCCCAATCCCACAACATGGGGCTCTCGGCACCGATTGTGTTTCGTCGAACATTGAGATGAAAAGCATAACCTGAATATCCCATCATTTCCGCCATGGACACGTTAGCCCCTAAACTGCGAACGAGATGATACAACGCATTCGGGAAAGCAATGCCTTGATGCAACGGAGGTTCATCTTGAATGGCGGGTTTGTCCAGTATGACCTTCCGGTTTCCTCCTCTTGATTCGTTATGTACCCGGATTCGCGTGTGGATATCGAGTTCGATTCGAGTATCTTCCGCTTTCTTCCGAATTCGGGACAACGTTTTATGAATCGCGTTGACGTTCGAATCCAAGCTTTCCGCAATTTCTTGCGGGGTTAATTGTTCGTAAAAATGCTTCTTGAATACTTCTCGCTCACGCGGTCCCAAGCTTTGAATCACGGCAGGTAGCCAATCGGCGAGCGAGGAGCCGGATACGTTATCCTCAGATTGAGAGCTTGTATGTTTTCGTTTCACATAGTGGTGAAGCACGGTATCCAGATCGCTCCAATTCGTTCCGTCTTCACTTGAAGTGTGGGCGTACGACGGGATCAACGAGGTAAAGGGGCGTTCATGGGCATGCGGCCCGCCGCGGCGCAGCTTCATCAGTGCCTGATTGCGGACGATCGTACGAAGCCAAGGAAGGAATTTGGTTAAATCCGTCACCGTGCCTAGCTTCAAAAATGCGCGAAGGAGCGCTTCCTGAACGATATCCTCCGCCAGATGATGATCGGGAGTCATTTGTCAAGCCCACTGGAACGCCCGACCGCGGTGACGGGCCAACAGTTCCTAATAGGCTTCTTTACTGCCTAGTCTTGCGCGTTCAATAAGCACTTTATCCGATGCCGCTTCCATCTGAATCTCCAAGATCGTAGGTCCCCTTTAGAAAGTCTTTATCATCTTAAAGTAACTTTCTATGAGGAGAGAAATTTTTCCTGCAAAACAAGAAAGCGGATGTCAGGTTCAGCGTGTGGGGCGGCATCCATACCTGTGTAGGAGAAAAAGAGGAGGTATTCGTATGGTCAAAAAGCTTATGGAAGTTGTGGATGTCCCCGTCGTGGCGTCCGTAATACCGACTATTTTCGTAACAAATCTGGAGGACGCGCTGGAGTGGTATTGTCGTTGCTTAAAATTTAGAGTGCTCGCCTTCAACCCTCACTTTGCAACTTTAGAGATGTCGCCAGGCCGAATATGTTGGATACGTAAAGATGCTGAGCGAAAGGGGCAAGGCCAGCTCAACTTCCACGTTAAGGATGCTGTCGCTTTGCATGAGCACTTGGTACGCGAGGGTGTTGATGTAGATCCGCTTGAAGTTGGTGTGGCGGATACGCATTGGTACATACTTCGGGATCCGGACGGCAATTCCTTCGGAGTATGGAGCGGACTCTTTGGATTGAATGAAACGGACAATGTGAACAGGCCCGAATTTCCGGCATTAATGTCGTACAAGTTCGTAAAGGTACCTGCAATTCGTTGGGCCGGCGTAGCTGCGACCGTCGATATTGACAGTCCTGATGAGGGCATTTTCGACGCAGCATCACATTTGAGCCTGCAAGCCTTAGGGGAAGGGCGCACATTCACCGTCAATCCGATTATTGAGAAGTACGCTGGGGTAAAGCAACATCGGCTATGGGTATGCCGCGAAGTAGCGAATGATCTTCCCATGCCGAACAATCTCGTCGAGATCACAATTCCGGAGCAGCATTATGCGGTGTTTTCCTTCAACCTATCGCAAACCGATTTTCGTAACCGGTATTCCGGTATTTATCGTTGGCTCGGTAAACAGTTCGGCTTCTTGAAAACAGAGCCGGGCTCGGCGGGGGCCTATCACTTGGAATTTTTTCTGGAAGATCGTATCGAGGCGTACATTCCTTACTCTGCAGGACCGGACGAAACGCACGATTATGAGTAATTGCTTTTATGGCCTTCTAGTCTGTAAAACGACATCAGAACACCGATTCGAGCCCGCGCTTTTTGCGGGTTTTTATAATTTATTGGTCTGTTTTTTAAAGCTGCGAACTTGTTCTTTTCCTTCACGAGAGTCGTAACGGCCCAATCAATTTAATTAACTATACTAAATAAATGTTGAATAGCGGCGTTTCGACTGCAGCTCGGTACAAATCCCCTTGCCGCTTCCTCTTAAATAATCCCGTATTTCTCAGGAAATCGTGCGTAATGTCTGAAGAATCTAGGCGTATACAGGCTAACCCGCAGTGGCATACTGGAAAATAATCGCTGTTTGATGAGGAGCTTTGCGTATGCCGACTCGAGATTCGCATGGGCTGAACGATTTTGTCTATGACAGCCATGACCCGCTTATTTTTATTAACCATATAAAAGATTTCCTGCATTCCCCGCCTGATCTTGTAATCCGCTCGCTTGTCGTATCGCCGGAAATTGTATGCTATTGCATGTTTCTTGAGACCTTAACCGACAAGGATAGGATCGAGCATGAATTGCTGTCTTATTTAACCGAGAAAGCTATTTTCAATGATTCATCTAGTACGGAGGAAATAATCGGGACGTTAAAGGGTAAGATTCCTTTCAGCTCCATCGATTCGACCGACGATGTCAAACGCTGTATCGACAGCTTGCTGAAAGGTACCTGCTTGGTTGTGATATCCGGTGCGCCGGAGGTTTTGCGAATTCAAGCTCCCCAGACAAGTCAACGCAATATATCGGAGCCTTTGACGGAATCTACGGTAAGAGGGCCGCAGGAAGGGTTTACGGAGGAAATCGCCGACAATCTGTCCCTCCTCCGCAAACGGATCAAAAGCGCCCATCTGCACATCGAGCAAGTTTCTGTCGGTACGGAAACCGAGACAAGCATTTCCATGTTATACATGGACAATCTTGCGCCGGATTCGGTGGTTGACGAATTCCGCAGACGGATTGGCACGGTTCGCACCGACAGTATATTGGACAGCGCCTATGTGGAGGAATGGATTCAGGACCGGACTTACTCTCCGTTCTCTACGCTCCTCAACACGGAGAGGCCTGATATTGTTGCGTCTCATCTGCTTGAGGGGAGGGTCGCGGTGCTTGTGGACGGCAGTCCGATTGCGTTAATCGGGCCGATTACGTTTTTTCAATTTTTCATTGCGCCCGAGGATTATTATCAGAGGGCCGACATTGCTACGCTGCTGCGTTGGGTCCGTTTTCTATCCTTCTTGCTTGCCGTATTCGTGCCGGCTTTATATGTGTCCGTCGTTTCTTATCATCAGGAGCTACTACCTCATTCCTTACTAATCAGTATTGCTGCACAGCGTGAGGGTATTCCCTTTCCTGCATTTGTGGAGGCTGCCATCATGATGGTGACATTTGAGGTGCTGCGTGAGGCCGGTCTTCGAATGCCGCGTATCGCAGGTCAGGCAATCTCGATCGTCGGGGCATTGGTGTTGGGACAAGCGGCCGTAACGGCCGGTCTCGTTTCGACGGCCATGGTGATTGTTGTGGCTCTTACAGCGATATCCAATTTCGTAGTGCCTTCTTACAGCTTCGGGATAACACAGCGGCTGCTGTTGTTTTTTTACATGATCTTGGCGGGCGTTTTGGGGTTGTTCGGCGTTTTATGCGGCGTGCTGTTCACGCTGGTCCACCTGGCTTCCATGAAATCTTTTAATGTTCCATACTTGTCGCCGGTGGCTCCGATCGTATTGTCTGACTGGAAGGACATGATTTTCCGCGTACCACGGCCTTGGATGGATACTTATCCGAAAATGAACGATACGAAAAAAAGAAAAAGGAGAGGCGGACTATGAATGATGCCGGCCGGGTGGTTGCTGCCGTCGGAATTTCCTTGTGCTGCCTTACCGGTTGCTGGGACCGAACCGAGGTCAATGAATTGGCGATTGCGGGACTGGTCGGTTCGGAAAAAGACAGCGAAACCCAAGAGCAAGTTGTTTATTACCAGATTATCAATCCCGGAGCATTCAACCCTCAAACGGGAGACGGCAGCAAGTCTCCTTTATATACCTACAAAGTTCAAGGTCCGACCAAAGGAGAACTCGGGCTAAAGTCTGCCGATATTTTGCCGCGCAAGCTGTTTACCGATCATTATCAGTCTCATATCGTAACCGAGCGATTCGCAAGGGAAGGCTTAGGTTCTTTTTTGAACTTTTATGAGAGGCAGTACAATAGGAGGTCGAACCTGTTTTTGTTCGTAACCGATTCCGAGCTTTCTGAAGTCATGATGACTTACACGCCTCTTGAGCGACTTCCGGGACGAGCATTGCGGTCGATGATTGATCAAACGTATAAATCTACGGGCCGAATCAGCTTAAAATCACGAGTGAAGGATTTAGTCGAAAACATGGAATCATCCGCACTGACGGTGCTGCCGCTAATCAGTCTGAACGGTCCGAAAGTTATCTCTACGACAAAACGCCTCGAATCGATTCAAGCGAATCAGAGCAATCTCTTTTTGACGGGTGCAGCTGTGTTTAGGAAGGATCGGATGATCGGAAAAATAGGTCTGCGGGAGAATGGCTATTACAATCTTTTAAAGGGGGAGAGCGAAAGCTTCTTTGAAACGATTACCCTTGACGGCAAAGTTATTGAATTGCTTGCGAATAAAATAAGCGGTAAACGGCACTTATCCGTTACGAACGGAATACCGGTCTGGAATGTCGAGATTGCCGCCCGGCTCTCTATCGTAAACAACGATCAGGAGAGTAAATTAAACTGGAGCAACTTGTCTCAGATAACGGACAAATTCAACCTTCAGATCGGCGAAACCGCGCAGAAGCTTTACAAAGAGGCGATTGATAAAAAGTGGGATTTGTTCGGTCTTGAAGACAAGATCAAGTACAAACGGGGCAGGGCATGGAACGATTTGCAGAAACAAAAAAACGTTTGGACTCAAACCAAGCTTACTATCACAGTCAAGAGCACAATTATCGATATCGGCGAAATCATTAATCCGTATAAGGGAGTGTAAATGCTTGGAGCGTAGCAGTTTGACCGTGTGGCAGTTTTTTGTGCTGGCTCTGTCTTTTTTGATAGGCACTTCCTTCTTTTTCATCCCAGGGGGATTGATTGCGGTTGCCAAGCAAGATGCCTGGATCGTTCCGTTGTGGGCAGGCGGAGCCGGTATTCTGGCTTCCTTGGTCTGGCTGAAACTGGCTAAACAACATCCGGGGTTATCGATAGTTCAAATTTGTACGAAAGTTGCGGGCAAACCGTTAGGCGGTCTGATCGCCCTGTTGTATATTACGTATTTTGTTCAAATTTCGGTCTTTATCACACGGAATCTTGGCGATTTCATGAAACAAACGCTGATGCCGTTAACGCCATTGACCGTGTTTCACGTTATGATTCTCCTTATCTCGGGATATGCGGTGATCAAGGGGATCGAAACGATCGCCATTTCGTCGGAATTTTTGTTTCTCGTCATGACGGCGACTTTTATTTTCATCTTCTGCTTTGCGCTGACGGAATGGAACTGGAATCGATTTCAAGGGGCATTTCGAATGGATGTTTGGAAGACCGTGAAGGAAACCCGCTCCATTTTCGGATTTCCGTTCCTGGAGTCCCTTGTCTTTCTTATGCTTTTTCCATTTGTTCTGAAGAAACGAAAGAAGACCTTTATTCTTGCGATAGCTGTTGCAACAATTATGCTGAGTCTAACAACGTTTTTTACGATCGGCGTGCTTGGAGTTACCCGTGCATCTCATGATACTTATCCGCTGTTTGTCATTGTCCAAGAAATTCATATCGGCAATTTTTTCGAGCATTTGGAATCCACCATTGCTTTGCTCTTGTTGGTTGCCATTTTTATTAAGCTATCGATCGCATATTACTGCTCCGTCCTGGGACTATGCCAATTATTTCGAATCACAAGAAGATTTTGGGTAACTTTATCTTTGGTATTGCTCATTTCCGGTCTTGCTCTTGGGTATGACAATGTAGTGGAAAATATAGAATTCAGCAAAAAATACGATTTCGAGTATACGCTAATTTACAGTGTCGTTATCCCTTGTGTGCTTCTACTTGTCACGAGGATTCGCCAAAGCGGGAAAAAGCAAACCGGAGAGTCTGGCTCATGATCGGGTTCCTTCTGTTTTTTGCGGCGGCCCTGGGAGTTAGTTTGACGTTTTTGATACGCTCTAAAGCCGAAAGGAAGGAAATCTTTCTGTTCGTTGGAATCTTGTTTCTAGGTTTTGCGGATTGGATGAGTATTTTCCTGGACCATAAATTTAAATCGAGCAAGATAATCGCCAATCTTATGGAGTGGATTGGATTATGAAATCGCGGGATCAATGGACGCAAAGGCTTTCGTATTCTATCCGCGTTACTCAGCATATTTTTCGCATGACCAACTCCAAAGGACCTTGTTTCATCCATTTTCTCCACCCATACGAAAAGGCGACTGCGATCATGAAATAAATGACTCCATAAACGATTGCAAATGAAAGATTGCCATTTTCCAAATAGCCCGCAGTCTCGAGCAACCCTAGTCCGAGAACTACGTGCCCGATATAATGGGATAACGATAATTGTCCGGTATTGATCACCGCTTGCGTCAGAAAGGAATGTTCAAACTTGTCTACCACATAAAGACAGATTGCAATCATGGACACGGCGGAACAAATGCCGGAAAAAACATACAGCATCGTAGGCGGCATCGGTTTCGTTCCAAAAAAATAATAGGCCGCTTCCTTATCCAATACAGAAGAAGACATTTTCACCAATAAGAACGAAATGGTCTCAATCACGATCGTTCCCGACAGCGAATAAAGCAGTAACTTCGATCGGTTCTCTTTGACAAACCAACGCTTTCTGCCCATCCACATGCCGATAAGGAAGAAGCTCAGCCATGGAAAAATAGGATGAAAACCGTTAAATAACAGGTTGCGCGCGAACCCTTCCAGCGTCCAAATGCCAGCATATTGTTTAAAACTCGAATCCCACCCGTTGCTGTAATCGAATACGATCAAGAAGAACTGAGATGCCAACACAATTATCAAGAACAGCCCGAGTATTTTCTTGTCGGATACGGTGATCAAGACCGCAGCTACAAGCATGAACACTGCATAATAATGTAAAATGTCGGCGCTCCAGCCCAGCAGCAATAAAAGCAAGCCGGCAATAAACAAAAAAGCGGCTCTCCGGTACAAGCCGGTCCGGCTGCGACGAATCAGTTCCTCATTCATCGAAAACCTGGCTTTCGAGGTCATTAAGGATACGCCGATACCGGCCAGCAAAACAAACAATGCGGATGATCTTCCTTCAAACAAACCCGCTATCGATTGCAACCACGCCGGTCCGCCATCCTCTGCCAGCATGGCGAGCTTAAAATTCACGATAATCATTCCGAAAATTGCGATCGCTCTCGCAAAATCAATAGCGGTTATCCGCTCTTTCGAGTGACTCATACAATATTTCTCCTTTTGATGCTTTGCGCTTAGCGGATTGAATCTTTCTCTTCGTTTATATCAACTTCATCACCATATAATTCCATTTTAATTCCTTGAAAAACAACTGCCGCGCCAAGCTATTCTGTTGTAGTTGCGTACGGAAAAAAAGCTGTTCGTATAGCAGCTTAGCCCGTAAGTTGCTGCCTACGACATGCAAGCTCAGCACCTTCAAGCGCGGATCGTTTTGAGCAAAATGCTGCGCCCACTGCATTAACAGCGTTCCGACTCCTTTACTTCGATGATCCGGATGGACGACAATGTCGGCAATATAACATTCTCCAGCCTGCGGTTTATGATTTAATAAAGAAACTCCAATCAACAGTTTTATCAGGTCCCACTTTCCAAATTGCTTGAAGTTTTTTAATGAAGGAAGTTCTTGTTGCTGCTTCACGACGAATTCCGGCTTCCATTTGACCGAAATCGTTCCGATCACTTCTCCCTCTTGCAGGGCGACCATTCTTTGACTTGCCGGTTCGGCGGGAAAATATTCAAGCAGCTTCTGGAAAAAAAGAGCGAGATCGTCTTCGGTCATGTTCGTCAGGGGGAGGAATTTCCCGCGAAACCCGTGCACTAGCAATCGCCCGATTTGCGGATTGTACTTGGCCGACATAGGTTCAATTGTTATCGGCGTTGCCGTCATTACGGTCTCCCCTTTCGGAATGCACAACCGGTTCGATCAAAGCTTGCAGCTCATAGTGCAGCTTGTTTGGACTAAATAGGGACAAATAAGATTTTTCAATGAGAATCAGAGGGCCGGCTATGACAATAGATTGTGCGGCAGCATAGCCGTAAAACTGTTCAATCTTCCCTTCAAGCTCATCATCTTCATGAACAAGGGTTTGTAAGGAAAGATAATCGCCCTCCGGCAGCGAAAAATCTCCTGGGGCCTGCGTTTCCAGATATAAAGTAATGATGCTCGAGCCGTCAAATACAGAATGAATGTCCGTTTCAAACAAGTTCGGAACGCGCATCGTCTGTTCGGCCAGCATTTTGGCGTTCAGCTTCGTGCTTATATCCATTTCCAACCATCGGGCAAAATAAGCAGGCTCCCGCCGCTTGATTCGGTATTGATCGGTCTGCGAGCTAAACCTCTGTTGTTCATCCAAAACTTTTTGGATGAACTGCTGAAGCTCTTTGAGCCGCTGCAGCTCCTCATCCACTTCACGCAAGGAATGATGGAGCAGCTGCCGATATTGTTCTGAAGTATAGGTAGTCATACATTCTTTAATGGACTGAACGGGAACTCCCAGCCTGCGAAGCAGCAAAATTTGCGCCAACCGGTAAACTTGATCGATGCCATACATTCGATACTGATTATTATCTGTGTAAGAAGGGTGAAGAACGCCTTTCTCCTCAAAATATCGAATTTGATGAACGGACACATTCATTAACTTAGCTAATTCGCTAATCGTAATTTCACTCTTCATATCGTTCACTCCTAAAGGCGATTTGGCATATCTCAACGATACACCTTAGGTCAGACCTAAGGTCAAGTGTTTAGCTTAAAATCTTCTGCTCGGAAGTTGGAAATGCAGAGATCTGAAATATCTAGACATGTCATATACTTGACTATTAAACGGCCGATCCTCGTGTTATGATGAAACCGATCATGCCATTTTTTTTTGGAGAGGAGCCTTCGCTTTGAAGCAGCTATATCCTTATTATGTAGTCCAGGAGTCCGAGCATTTCGAGCAGCTTCCGGTTGCCGGCAATTTTATAGAAGGCGACACGATGAACGGCGCTGCCCGGAAGACCGAGTTTGCCGCTTATACGAGCAAAGACATGCTTCACATCCGGATATGGTGTTACGATGCCGATCCGCAGCAAACGGAGACGATACGTCTGAATTTCGACCCGGATCATTCCGGACGAAGGCCTCATAATCTTGTGCAAGTTATAGTCGATACCGACGGCATGACGAAAGCGGAGAAGATGGACTATGATATCATCCGGCTAACCCCTGTCGAAGGCGTTCGGGGAAGCTCGGAGTTTCGAAGCGGTGTATGGGAAATCACCGTAACGATGCCGCTTGATCTAGTGTACAAAAGCAGGCAGACAAAACCATATGTCGGTCTGAATGTAATCCGGGTACGCAAGGAAAGCCCCGCTTTGTCCAAATGGTCCGGTCTGCCCGGAGAAATTTCGGTGTTTGGATTGCAAGGGATCGGGGATCTGATTTTCGCGGAAGGCTTATCGGCGGACGAGACGAACGATTGGATAAAACGCGCGATCGAAGACAGCAATACGGCGTATACAAGATGGGAGAAACAAAAGCTGCCCGCAGAAATACTCCGGCATGTTCGCGACAAAAAATCGGGCTTCTCGCTTCGGATCAAACCGGAAGATGCGGAGCGCGCCCGTTTTAACGCTCGCGAAACCGAATGGGGCGCCCGTATTGCCGCCCGGATTTATGAAGTGGCGGACTACTGGGCATCCAAGTCGGATGACGAATTGTTCGATTTTATTATTCCCGGCAATCCGCGGGCGATGACGCCAAGCCAGTTTTACGGAGATCCGCTCACCGGCGGCAACCGGCTAACGCTGAAAACATGCTTGGAAACGCCGTTTCGGTTCTATAATGAGACGACCGGGGAATGGTGGTATCCGGGCAAAAAGCTGAACAATCCCGCGACGAGAGAAGAAGTGATCGTGGAAGATAACGGAGAAGGATTTCTCATTCCCGAAGGTTTTCCCAATCCGTATACCCGATGCATGCTTGTCGCTGCAACACGCAACTACAGGCTGGCCATGGTTATGGCCGCTCCGTATTGTCCATCTATCACGGACAAAAACGTCGTCCCGGAAACAAGCGGAACCCGGTACGCAGGGGGAATTCCGAATTTGGCATATGCCTATATTTTATCCGGTGATGTCCGTTATGCCTATAAAGCGGCCATTCTGATCGGAAGAATCGCCGAATTGTACCCTTATATGAACGGCGGTTATCATGACGGGAGCTATTCGGATACGGTGCATTTGTCGGAGCCTTCCACGACGGGGACGGAATGGAAGAAAAACTTGCTGGAAGCGTATGACCTTATTTTCGACGGAATCGGAAAGTTCCATGAACAATTGGCCGGGTTATTCGCTCGGAAGCCGGATGCCGAGAACAAGCCCCGTGTTATACCGTTCGATCTGCGAAGAGCAGTGGAACGGGAAATGATTCCTTATGTAATCTATACGTGCGAATTGGAACGAAGCGGCGCAAGCGACTGGTCGATGAGGCTGCTGGAGTTGGAAATGGAAGCGGCGGCTTTAATCCAAAACGGAGAGCTGCTTCAAGAGGTGCTTATCGATTCCGTCTTCAGCCTGTTTTCCAAACTGAAGAACGGCTATTACCGGGACGGAAAATACGCCTATGATTCCTCGGGTTATGTTGAGCTGATGTCTCATTCGATGATGAACTACCCGAATTGGACCTACTTGTTCCAGGACGAAGACGCTTTCAGCCAGCCGCTGAATTTATTCGAGGACGCCCGATTCGGCGTAAAAGAAATAATCGCCTTTTATTTTCGTTACAGATGCGGAAGTTTATCCGCAGCATTCGGCGATACTACCGTAGACAATATGCTTCCGATATCGGACAATCGCAAAAACGGAATGACTCCTTTTCTCGCATTAAGCGAAACCGTCTTTCGGAGAATGCCTTCGGCAAGGGATATTATAGGGCCGGCGCTCACTTCATACAGCAATGAAGAGTTAGCCGGACAACGAGTGGAGGCTTGCCAGGATAACGGACGAGGCGGCAATCAGTCACTCTTGGTGCTTGCAAACGCTTTGTCCGAGTCGGAGCTGGCGCCGTACCGCGAAAAATCGTCACAAACGGTGCAAGTTTCCTACTTGGCTGAAGACTCGGAAATCAGCATCTTGAGAAGCGGCAGCACTGCCGGAAATACTAAGCATCTTGTGTTGTACGGTCAACCTACACTGCCGCATGCGCACGGCGATAAGCTCGGATTGTGGCTGGGCGCGTTCGGGGTGCATCAGCTTGCGTTCGGCGGCCATTATCCGTTCATTTGGATCGGTCCGAAAATCAGGCAATGGGAGCTGCACTCCGCTTCGTGCAACGTCGTGCTCGTCGACGGCAAAGATCAGGCGCCTTCATCCTCCATTCAGCTCGAGCATTACGAAGGGAAATGGATGCAAACGGCAGGAATGGAAAATAAGGAGGCGTATCCCGGCAGCCATTACGAGAGGTGGGCATGGCTTATTCAAGCGCCGGATGGGAATAATGCCTACGTCTTGGACCGCTTTCTAGTCTCTGGGGGGAGCAAATTCGATTACAATACGCATGGATTGGACGTATCGCTGGAACAGGTATTGTTCGAGGGTGTCGACAATTGGGAGCCGCTGCAAGGCACGCTCGCCGGAGCGGATATTCCGCTGTACGGACAGCCCGGCTACGGCTGGATGAAAGCGATCCGAAAGGCGAAAGCGGGCGAGCGGGTGTCGTGGACTTATCCTTACGGGGAAAGTTCGTTGAAAATCACCGCACTGAACGGAAGAGAGCGGGAGCTGATTTGCTGCTTGGGCGAGAAGGGCGGCCAAGAAATGAAAAAGTCTGCTTGGGACGCTTATGTTCTGCTCAGGGACGAACAGGACGATACCGATGGCCATGCCGCATCTTTCGTTAGCGTAATGGAGCCGTACGAAGGCGCTCCTTTCCTTCAGTCCATCCGTGCAATGGAATGCGTTACTGGGCAAAAGGTTGGAGTATTCGATCCTATGGGTATTTGCATCGATCATTTTGACGGGAGTCGGGATATAGTCATCTCCGCGCGTTATCAAGATGAACCGGTTACATATAGGGACGATTCGGGATTGCTGCATAAGACCGATGCGCAGGCGTTATTGATCCGTTATCGCGGCGATCGTCCGGAGCTTGTGGAAGCTTTAGGTTTCACGATTATCGAGTCCAACGATTTCAGATGGGAACGGGAGAAGCCGGAATGGCGGGGAACCGTCGCTTCCGTCGATGCGGAGCTTAGGGAGATAGAAGTAGAGTTCGCTGGGGAAGCTCCGGATTTGGATCAGCTTCAAGATGCCGTTGGATTTATTAACGGCGAGGGTTATAAAAAGCCTTCGCCATACTACATTAGAGATCCCCGATTGGAAGGGAACCGCCTCGTATTCCGTACGGACGTTACGCTGTTCCGTGGAGAAGAAGGCTGGCAAGGCACGGAAAAAATTCACGTCCAGCAAGGCAAGCAGTCAATGGATTACTTGGGTAAACGAATGCTGGTCGATGTTAAGGCCGGAGATGTGTTTACGATAAGTAACCGGATGTGTATAGGAAACGAAGATATCGTGTGAAAATGCTTAAAGTGAAAAGCAGCTAAAACGCATGGTATCGAAAGGGTAAGAGTGAGGGATTCGGCTGGAAGTTGCGTGGCTGCTACAGGCTTGCACTCCGGAACGGACGAGTAAGGAAAACATCACCACACGCTGGTGATGTTTTTTTATCTTCTAAAGAAAGGCGAAACCGTTTATCCTTGTTGTGACCGTGGTGATTTGGGAGAATATCGCCAGATTAACGTTTTTACTGAAAGGAATATCCTTGTTGTCGGTGAACTATAATGTTTAGATTCAATTAGACGCGAAAGGCGGTGGTTCCTGTGATCTGTCATAAGCTTAAAGTTATTGAACAAATGTCAGAGGGAAGCGGGCTTGAATTCGTATACGAGGACCTTATCGTTCAAGGCGTGTCGATTGATTCGCGAACGGTCAAGTCAGGCAATCTTTTTATCCCGATACTAAGGCAATTAGATGGTCATGATTATGTCGAAGAAGCATTTTCTAAAGGGGCGGCAGCTTCGTTTTGGCAAAAGGATCACATTAATCCGCCAACCCATATTCCGCTTATCTATGTAGATGATTGCTTACAAGCATTGCAAATACTTGCAGCAAATTATCGAAAAGAACGATCGCTTAAAGTGATTGCCGTTACGGGCAGCAATGGTAAGACAACTACAAAAGACATGATAGATTCCGTGTTGGGAACAACATTCCGAGTACATAAAACTACGGGTAATCTTAACAGCCAAATAGGGTTGCCCTTGACTATATTGGAAATAGGCAAAGATATAGATGTTGCGGTCTTAGAGATGGGCATGAGTGAACGTGGTCAGATCGATCGTCTTTCCCGCATAGCTAAGCCGGATCTAGCCATTATTACAATGATAGGTGTTTCACATTTGTCGACGCTTGGGTCGCGTAAAGAAATTGCAGCCGCAAAATTGGAGATTGTTAATGGTTTGTCAGATGACGGCGTGCTGATCTACAACGGCGATGAACCCCTCATACGTAACGGACTCAAAGATATCACAACCACTAAACCGATCTCTATCGTTACCTTTGGCGAAGACGAGTCGAGTGATTATTATTCTGCGTCCAGTGTAACGAACGTGCAAGGTTCCATTTTTACAGTTGGAGATCATGAATTTTTCCTACCGCTTCTTGGTGCGCATAATATATCGAATGCACTCGCCGCAATTGCAGTTGCATCGATAATGGGTCTAGGTCCAATGGAAATCGCTAAAGGATTTCAGTCCTTACAAGTAACCGGCATGAGAATGGAGAAAATTGTCTCACCTATAGGCTTTACAATAATAAATGATGCATGGAATGCTAGTCCGGTATCCGTGTCCGCAGCAATACAAACGTTTGAAGGTTTAACGGAGTACGAAAGGAAGTTCATAATATTAGGTGACATGCTCGAGCTAGGTGATCGGGAAGAGGAGTATCATCGGGAAATAGGCCGAAACATTGACCCCGGCAATATTGATTTTCTTTATACCGTAGGTCCTCTTGGTAAGTTTATAGCGTTGGAAGCCCAAAAGCGGTTTCCTCATGGCAATGTAGAATCATTCTTAGACAAAGGGGAATTGACTCAGGTTTTAAAGAAGAAGGTGAAAAAGAATGATGTTATTCTGCTGAAGGGATCGAGAGGAATGTTGATGGAGTCGATAATTCCCGTATTGTTAGAATAATTCCAAACCTATTGCTTCGAGGCTGTCAGAACGGATCGGCATTCTCTCAACGTTGTCAGTACAAAGAGCACCAGAACAAGCGCTCGAAAGCGGCGCTCGAGCTAGGCTGAGCGACCGCTTCAAGTGCGCCCTGCCTGTTTGCGGTAGTCGCGTGGGGACAAGCCTTTCAGCTTGGTAAACATTTTGGAGAAAACGAGAGGGTCATCGTATCCGACCGAACGCGAAATGTCGCCGACAGAGAGCGATACATTCTCAAGAAGCTCGCATGCCCGTTCCATCCGGTAACGAATCAAATATTGCTGCGGCGATTGCTGCGTCACCTCCTTGAAAATGGCGCACAAATAGCTGCGATTGAGCCCGATGTAAGAGGCGAGCTCTTCAATGGACATGCGGCGGGAGAAGTTTTTCTCCATAAACTCGATCGCCGCTTTTACGTAAAGCTCCCGCGGTTTCGATTCCGAGTGGGCGAGCTCGCCTGCCGCGGCTTCTAACAAGCATGACAAAAATATATACACGCCACCGGTCAGCCGCAGATCCCGTCCGCCGGACAGCTTTTTGGCGTCTTCAAGCATGTCGAAGCTAGATAAAATATTTACGTGCCTTGTGAGCGTCATCACAGGCGAATCCGTCGTCAGGTCCACCTGTCGCAAACAGGAGGCTGCCTCCATGCCGTCGAAAGCAACCCAACTGTAATGCCACGGATCGTCGAGATCCGCCTGGTAATACGTCACCTCGCCCGGGGTGATGAGAAAGATTTGCCCCGCCCTCAGCGTATGCTCTTTACCGGATGCACGAAAAATGCCATGACCGCTCCTCACATAGTGAATCAAATAATAATGACGAACCGCCGGGCCGTATGAATGTCCGGGCGCGCACCGCTCCGAGCCGGAATAGTAATAAACCAAGTCGGCATTCACTTGTTGGTAATAAGGTAGCTCGAACTTTTCGGCCATGTGCCGCCGCCTCCAATCGCAAATCCGAATCATACACCTCACATTATGACATATTTATCTCACTCTGCGACATTCTTTTTCAGCGACGTTCAGCTATGATGAATATAGTGGTTCCAAGCTATTTCACAAATGTTGCAGGAGGGAATAACAATGAAAAAATTTGCATTTATCGGGGCAGGCAGTTTCGGGTTTACAAGAAATTTGGTACGGGATATTTTGTCGTTTCCGGCGTTTGCGGACTGTACGATCGCTTTAATGGACCTCGACGAGGAACGTCTCGGCTTTATCAAGCAGGCTGTGGACAAAATTGTCGCAGCCGGCAACTACCCGGCGACGGTGATCGCGACGACCAACCGAGCCGAGGCGCTGCAAGGAGCCGACGGAGTCGTTTGTACGATTCTTGCGAACAGCGTCGATGTATGGCGGAGTGACATTGAAATTCCGAAGAAGTACGGCGTCGACATCAACGTAGGCGACACCCGCGGACCGGCAGGTGTGTTCCGAGCATTGCGTACGATTCCGGTTATGCTGGACATTTGCCGCGATATCGAAAAGATTTGCCCGGATGCGGTGTTCCTCAACTATACGAATCCGATGACGATGCTGTGCAATGCGATGCAAAACTATACGAAGGTGAATGTGATTGGCTTGTGCCACAGCGTACAAGGGACCGCGGAAATGCTGGCGGGCTGGATCGGCGCGGAGGCTAAAGACATCAGCTATTTGTGCGGCGGCATCAACCATCAGGCGTGGTTTCTCGAGTACAAGTGGAACGGCAAAGACGCCATTCCGCTCATTCGCGAAGCGATTACAAGCCGGCCGGACATTTACAATGCGGAGCTGGTGCGCAACGAGATGTTCTTGCATCTCGACTATTACGTTACCGAATCGAGCGGGCATAATTCGGAGTATAATGCTTGGTTTCGCAAGCGGCCTGATTTGATCGAAAAGTACTGCACACACGGTACGAACTGGAATCCCGGTTTGCATGCATACATTCTCAACGAATACAAGAAGCGGCAAACGACATGGAAGGACGAAATCGTCAAATGGCTGAATGAGGCGCCGATCGAACTGAATCGCGGTCATGAATACGCATCGGAAATTTTCAATGCGATATTCGGCGACGGCACGATGTTCAAGTTTTACGGCAATATCAACAATAAGGGCTATATTACGAATTTGCCGCAAGACGTATGCGTGGAGGTGCCGGTGCTCGCTTCCAAATACGGGTTCGAGCCGATTCACGTCGGCGCGCTTCCGGGCCAGCTTGCTGCGCTCAACACGGTAAACGCGATCAACGAGCAGCTTGCCGTCGAAGGTTCGATAACCGGCGATCCGCGGAAAGTGTTCCACGCCATCGTGAACGATCCGCTCACTTCCGCCGTGCTGAGCTTAAACGAGATCGAACAGATGGTCGATGAGATGTTTGCCGCCAATCGCGATTATTTACCGCAATTCAAGCATGTGAACTAATGACGCTGTACGATAATGCTGCATGAAGACAATTGGGCTGCCGAGAAGTTGATCGGCAGTCTAGTTATATTTATGGAAAGAAACATGATTCAGGGAGGTATAAAATGATATATGTAGAGACATCGAGATTGCATTTACGCGATTGGGAAGAAACGGACATAGAGCCATTTAGACGACTAAATGCGGACGAAAAGGTTATGACATATTTCCCCAAAACCTTATCAACCGAAGAAACAAATATGTTCTATTATTCGATTGTAACCGAGTTTAATGAGTGCGGATCATAAAGGCTCCCCATAATGCTGCTGTCCGAAATAGCCCACTTGGAACATGAAATCGAGGTTCGAATTACGCTGGAGTCCGATTTTGCCGGCTTGGAGAACGGATTCACCGGTGTGCCAAGCAAAATACCCGCTGCAAGCAGGCGTTTTCGGACTACAGGCGTGGAAAGGAAGCCGTACTCGGTTCCAAGTGGGCAAATTCGGATTACAGTGCATGCAAGCGGCGAGCGAGGAGGAGCAAGAACGTAGGAATACCGGTTGGAGGATCGGTACATGTTAAAGATGTAACCAAAAGTACCGAAGGTGAACCGAGAGGTAATTAGCATATTCAATACGTTCAGTTGATGGATTTGCACATTAGCAATCTATAAGAAATTTGGCCGCCGTTTACATGCTATAATAGAGGCGAATGCAGATGACTTGTGTTACTATTTGAATGTAAACTACTTATCAATGGAGGTTAGGCAATGGGAACAGGTGCCCCGGTAACGATAACAATTGAAACGATCGTTCATTCTCCCGTCGAAAACGTGTGGACGTACTGGACGGAACCGAAGCATATCACACAATGGAATAAGGCTTCCGACGACTGGCACACGCCGTTCGCAGAGAATGATCTTAGGGTTGGCGGTAAATTCGTCTCGAGAATGGAAGCTAAAGACGGCAGCTTCGGATTTGATTTCGGCGGCGTATACGACGAGGTGAGCATTAACGAGAGCATCTCCTATTCGATCGCCGACGGTAGAAAAGTGAAGGTTGAATTTATTCGTCAAGGCAACGACACGAAAATCATCGAATCGTTCGAAGCGGAAGCGACCAATGCCGTCGAGATGCAGCAAGCGGGATGGCAAGCGATTTTAGACAATTTCAAAAAATATGCGGAAAATGCCAAATAAGAATAAAATGATGTAGAAGCGCATGCCGATGTCGGCATGCGTTTTTGCTATACGCAGTGATTTATCAATACTTTTTGATCGCTATCTTCGTTTGTTTACCTTTGGTTTACTTTTAACCCCCTTTTTATTTAACAATATGCTTTATACTCTTTCTTGCAGGGGGATTAACTGTAACATGGCGCAATATAGAACTGCCAAACAAAGCCATAAGGAATGCTGCCGTCTACCCATATAGCTTGAGCCTTGTGCGCACTCGAAGGGAGAGGAACATGAGCCGTGAGCAAACTAAAGATGCGATTGATACCAATAGCCGCCGGAAGTATTTTGCTGCTTATGCTTGCCTATACTTATAAAGATGTCGCTAGCCAATTGTTGGATCCGCAGAACCTTCGGACACTGGCGCAAGATAATATCCATTTGCTTAAACTAGTTATGCTGCTCGTCATGATTGTCCAGAATATGTTTACAATCATCCCGCTTATCCTCGTCATTTCAATCAACATTTCTCTCTTCGGACTAGGCTACGGCTATGTCTGGAGCGTAATAACAAGTATTCTTGCCGCATTTATCACCTTTTATATCGTTCGATTGTGGCTGCATGAAAAGGTAACTCGCTATCTGAAACAATCCTCCTGGATGGACAAAATGGATCGGAACGGTTACTGGTTTGTATTCATGGGCCGATTGATCCCCTTTGTGCCCACAAGCTTAGTCAACATAGCCTCGGGAGCCGGTATGATCAAAGTAAGGAAATTTATAGCCGCCACCGCAATAGGCAATGCTTTGTATTTTTTGGCGCTTTCGCTGATTGCCCAAGGGTTAATATCCGCAGCGATTCAGCAAGGATTATATGCCGTCTTTATTGCCGCAGTCCTCGGATATGCATCCTTCAAGCTTTGGAAATATTATAGGCCCAAGAATCGCAATCCTGAGCCCGCGTTTAAGTCTTTCGAAAACAAGCACAGCGGAGAGTAAGCTGCCGATCAGCTGCTAATAAAAGCCCCTTCAGGAACCTCGATATTTCTCGAGGTCTTTTTCCCATGCATTTCAATTTTTTGCTTTATACTAGTAATGATTGCTTTTGAGGAGGAATTGGGATGAGTGTTAAACGGCGGTTATTCTTTTCCAACATGTTAATGCTTATTATGCCGATTGTACTTATGGCGCTGACAAGCATTATCTTTGTGTTTATATATACGGGGATCACGGGTATTCGCGATGTTCATTCCTTGAAGTATGGGGATGTTTTTTTTAAGCGAATGGACGATGTCGATGCACTGGCCGCGAAGTGGGATTCCTCTGCAGCTTTGGCTGAATTCGAAGCGGATATCGACCGTTTTAACCAAAAGCATAAGGGGATCGGAATAACCTTGTCTCTTTATGCAGGCCAGCACTTGGTGTATCCGGCTTCATTGCAAGAAGGACAGCCTTCCGAGATGGTATTGTCTCAAAAAAACAATTTTATGCTGGTTACAGATAGTCTTGCTGTTTATCGCGTAAAGGCGGGGGAGTATGCGCTTGTGATGGCAGATTCCAATTTCACGATTTATAATCGGGATGAATATCAGCAGCGGATATATGTGGCCGGAGTCATGTTTCTTACTCTCATCATCGTCGTTCTCGCAACGAATTGGGCGCTGACCAAGTTTGTTTTTCGCAGCATTATGAATCCTATCGATACGTTAGTTTACGGTGTGCATCAGCTTAGAGACGGCAATTTAACCTATCGGATTCATTACAATAAGAAGGATGAATTTGCCGGGGTATGTGCGGAGTTTAATGAGATGGCGCAGCGTCTGTTCGTCATGGTTAATGAACGGCAGAAGGATGAGACCAATCGGCGGGAGTTAATTGCCGGGATATCCCATGATCTGCGTACGCCGCTGACATCGATAAAGGCTTATCTGGAAGGTATAGAAAAAGGAGTGGCATCTACTCCGCAGATGCAGAAGAAGTACTTTGACATTATTAAAAGCAAGACCGGAAGCCTTGAACATATAATCAATCAGTTATTTTTATTTTCCAAACTGGATATAGGGGAATTTCCGCTGCATTTGGAGCGGGTTAGGATAGGCGAGGAGCTTCAGGGGACGATTACGGTTTTCGCTGCGGAATATGAGCACAAAGGGCTGGAAATCCAAGTCGAAAACCGAATTCAGGAAGCTGAGGTGTTTATTGATATCGTTCAATTTCGTAATGTTATTCAAAACATTTTGGAAAACAGCCTCAAGTATAAAAATAAGGATAAAGCGAAGGTCAGCATAGTATGTTTCGAGGGCGAACATCAAGTTGAAATAAGACTGGCAGACAATGGACCGGGTGTATCCGATCAAGATTTGGAGAAGCTGTTTGATGTGTTTTATCGCAGTGATGCTTCACGGAAAAAACCGGACTTAGGCAGCGGTCTGGGTTTGGCGATCTCCAGCAAGCTTATTGAGCGGCTGGGAGGAAGCATACGGGCAAAGCATGCGGATTCAGGAGGTCTCGCCATTATCATAAAACTTCCCAAGTACATGGAGACAGGAGGAATCAGTGGTGAAGAAAATACTGATCATTGAAGACGATACGGCCATCGCTGAGATTGAACGGGACTTTTTGGAAATAGACGGCTATCATACGGTGATTGCGACAGACGGTATAGAAGGACAACGATTGGCGTTGACTGGAGACTTTGATTTGATTATTCTCGACCTTATGCTGCCAGGCATAAATGGGTATGAAATTTGCCGAACGATTCGCGAGAAGACGGATATTCCGATTTTAATGGTGACGGCTAAGTTTGAGGTGGCGGATAAGGTCAGAGGATTAGGGCTGGGTGCGGACGATTACATTGCCAAGCCGTTTTCTCCTACCGAGCTGTTAGCCAGAGTGAAGTCGAATTTAGCGCAATACGAGCGATTGAAAAATGGCGGGGCGGATCGGTCTCGCGAGATTCAAGCCGGTCCAATCCGGATGAATAAGCTGACTCATCGGGTTTATGTCCATCAGCAGGAAGTCGAATTTAAAAATAAGGAATTTGAATTGCTGCTGCTCTTCGTATCCAATCCTGATATTGTGTTCAGTAAAGAACAACTATACGAGCGAATATGGGGAATGGATGCGATTGGCGACTTAAAAACGGTAGCGGTCCATATTAACCGTCTGCGCGAAAAAGTTGAAAAAGATCCGCAAAACCCGGTTTACATTCAAACCATTTGGGGAGCGGGTTACCGGTTTAGAATATAGGATGATTGTTTATACCTAGTTTACCTTTATTTTAACTCTCGCCTACTTCGAGTTTACCATTGCTTGTTACGATGGGTTCAGTTCGTAAAGTGAAGGAGGCCAACCCATCGTGTCTAGGCTCAGATTAACAGACATTAAAAAATCGTATCATAGCGGCGAAATCGTGCATGCATTAAAAGGGGTTTCCTTGGAGTTCAGACAAAGTGAGTTCGTTTCCATTCTAGGCCCTTCAGGATGCGGCAAAACGACGCTGCTGAACATTATCGGCGGCTTGGACCGGTATGATGAAGGCGATTTGTCTTTAGGGGGGAAATCGACCCGGCTTTTCAAAGACAAGGACTGGGACGCCTATCGAAACCATTCCATCGGATTCGTTTTTCAAAACTATAACTTGATTTCCCATCAAACGGTACTTCAAAATGTTGAAATTGCGATGACCTTGTCAGGGGTTTCGGCATCCGAGCGAAGAACAAGAGCGAAGCAGGCGCTGGCAACGGTGGGGCTTGGAGACAAAATAAAGAAAAAGCCCAATCAGCTTTCAGGCGGACAGATGCAGCGCGTTGCTATTGCCAGAGCATTGGTTAATAATCCCGATATTATTTTGGCGGATGAGCCGACAGGTGCCTTGGACAGCCAAACAAGCATACAAGTAATGGACATCCTCAAGGAGATTTCCAAAACGAAACTGGTCATTATGGTTACCCACAACGGCGATTTGGCGGAAGAATACAGCAGCCGGATTATTCATTTGCGGGATGGCGAAGTGCAGTCGGACAGCAATCCCATTCTAAACGATCACATTGCTAAGATACACAATAACGCTCAAGAAGGCGGCAATCTAAGCTTGGGCCAAACGTCTATGTCTTTGTTTACGGCTATGTCTCTTTCTTTCAGAAACTTATTGACGAAAAAAGGCCGGACGATCATCACTTCATTCGCGGGAAGTATCGGCATTATCGGAGTGGCTCTTGTTTTGGCGATATCAAACGGTTTGTCCAACTATATAGCAAATTTACAGTCTGAAACGCTGGCCGGTTTCCCGTTGACCATCTCGGAAGGCCCACAGTTTGTACAAGGACCTCCTGACGGCGGGCCGTTTGGGAGTTCGAACGAGAAAGAAAATGATGAATTTCCAGACGGAGATATCCTTTATCGTCATGATCGCTCAGCCGTTGCCCAGCAACAGCAGCATAAAAATGTGCTGACGTCGGATTATTTCGACTATATCGCCGACATGCAGAAGGCGCTGCCGAATGCGGTTAACGTTGTCTCCTATAACAGGGAAGTGGAAATGAATGTTCTCGCAAAAGGCGAGAAGGATGTGGTCAAGTTTGAAACATCGCCGAACGGGGCCGATGATATGGCTTCGGGGTTTGGCGCTGCTGCGACTTATTGGCAGGAATTGCCTGAGGACGAAACGTTTATTCTTTCACTCTATGATCTAATCGGCGATGGCAGCCGGTATCCGAAAGCGATGAACGAGGTCGCGATTGTTGTCGATGACTATAATCGGGTGGACAAGAGCTTTTTTGAAAAGTTAGGGATATTCACAGCCAAATCTGATTATAAGTTAAGTGATTTCATCGGAAAAACAATCGTAAAGATCATTCCGAATGACAGCTATTATTCTCGGAGCGAAAACGGTTTGTTTGCACCGGCTGCTCCTGAATCGTACGATGCATTGTTTGAGAACGGTGAAGGAATTGAATTAACCATTACGGGAATTCTCCGCATGAAAGAAGGGGCTGCTTCAAGCAGCGGCTTTTTAACGGAAGGGCTGGTTTACACTAAGGCGTTAGCCGAACATATTATGGATGATGCAGAGAAATCTGTCATTGCCAAGGCACAGCAGTCTTCCGACCGGGATGTCATTATGAATTCTCCATTTGCCAATGAGGATGCGAAAAAGTTGAAAATGCGCAGTCTGGGGGCGGACACGACCCCGTCAAGCATCAACATATATCCGAAGGATTTTGCAGGCAAAGATGCTATTAAGGAGTACCTCGATACTTACAACTCCGGCAAAGCAGAGAAAGACCGGATTATTTACACGGACATGTCGGCCATGATCAGCTCGACGATTCAGACCGTTCTGGATACTGTCTCCTATGTATTAGTCGGATTTGCGGCGATTTCTCTTGTCGTTTCCACGATCATGATTGGAATCATTACGTATGTCTCGGTATTGGAGCGGACCAAGGAAATTGGCATATTGCGAAGTATAGGAGCAAGGAGAAAGGATATATCGCGCGTCTTCAACGCCGAAACCTTAATCGTCGGATTCACGGCAGGTTCGCTTGGCATAATAATTTCTTATGTTCTGACTATTGCGATTAACGTTATTATCGCTAATTTGATAGATATTGAGGGACTGGCACAATTGTCCGCCACACATATCATTACATTAATTCTGGGCAGTATGGCGCTGACGCTGATTGCCGGTTTGATTCCCGCCGGAATGGCGACACGAAAAGATCCTGTTCTTGCTCTAAGAACGGATTAAGAAGACTCGAATCCGATCCTTGTGCCTGTTGTCGACAGGAGCGATTTCCCCTATAATTTCATGTATTGACAACCAGGAGGATACAAATGGGAGATTTGATGGGGTTAGAAATCGTGACTGCGCTTATAAGTGCTGCGATTGCAGGCGTGGTAGGGCTTTTGGTCGGGAAAATGAAGGCGTTTAAGAAGAAAAAGCAACGTTCGCCGATTTGGTTGAGTGCTTCGTTGTTCGCGGTTGTTTTGATCGGGATGCTTTATGTCGGCGATAAGCCGGACGAAACGAATCCGTTGAACGGAGACAGCAAGCCGATTACGGCTGCGACGATGAGTTCCCCTTATGTTCGTGCCGAAGGGGAAATGGTCGTGCACTACATCAACGTCGGGCAGGGAGCGTCACAGCTTCTTGTTGGTCCGTCGGGAAAAACGATGCTGATCGACGCGGGCAACAATGATAAAGAAGAGATGATTGTCGCTTATTTACAGCGGGCAGGCATCAAGAAGATTGACATTTTGGTCGGCACACATCCGGATGCCGATCATATCGGCGGTTTGGATGCGGTTATCGATCATTTTGACGTCGGGCAATTTTATATGCCGAAGGTCCAATCCAATACGAAAACGTTCGAAGACGTCTTACAAGCCGCGAAAAATAAAGAAATCAAGGTCAACACCGCCAAGGCGGATGTGACCCTGGAGTGGGATCAAGGCACGAACGTTCAGTTGGTTGCTCCGATCGGCGACTACAAAGACACGAACGAGATGAGCGCGGTTATTCGCGTGGCGTATGGGGAAACGTCGTTTTTGCTGACAGGGGACGCGGAAACGAAAAGTGAAGAAGATCTCGTGTCCAGCAGCACCATGCTGAAAGCCGATGTACTGCTCATTGGGCATCATGGCTCCAATTCTTCGACGAGCGATCCTTTCCTTGAGCGTGTCAACCCGAGGTATGCAGTCATCCAATCGGGCAAAAATAATTATGGACACCCGACACCGGAAATTCTTGCAAAGCTGACGAACAAGAACATTGCGGTGTTCAGAAACGATACGTCGGGTAATATTGTATTCGTATCGAACGGCAAGAAGCTGGACGTCAAGCTAGATCCGTGGGAATTTTCGAAGGGAAAAGCGCAATAGGAACGATAGAGGTGAGCCGCTTATGAGAGGAATTGTGGAAGGATTTGAAGGCAGCTATGTGATTATTGAAATCGATGGCAAGACGTTTGATGTGGAACGCAGTGCGGTTCAGTTCGATGCGGAAGTCGGCGACTGCGTCGTACTTCGGGAAGGGACATGGATGGTAGATAGCGAGGCGACGAAGGAACGAGTCCGATATATGAAGAAGCTGATGGACGATGTGTGGAACGATTGAGAAGTCAGATCGAACATGATGGGGGCTGCAACGGAGGCCGCCTATATTCGTTATCTCAGTGAGATTTAAGGAAAACGCCTTTACTTGGCGTATCATAGCCGAAAAAGCCCGGCCATCGTGGTAACCATCGTGGTCGGGCTTTTTCTATAACGTTGTCCGGCGCTCGGCTGCCATATTTGGTGTAGACGGTGAGCGATTAGCAGGTCATACGCTGCTCATGTTCTGTCAGCATCGATATCGGGATTCGCCAACAATTACAGTTCAGCTTATTACTTATTTTCCGTCAGCAATTTTACGGCTTCTGTTAATTGCACTTCAATGTCGTGCGGCGTGTAGCCTAACCACGTATCCATATCGATTTCGTAAACATGATTGTTTTTCACGGCAGGGAGGTTCTTCCAGATAGCGCTGGACTTAATTTCGTCAAAACGTTTTTTGCCATCCTCGCCCGGAAGCAGCGTTACGAATACATAGTCAGCTGAATAATTCGGGAGCAGCTCCTGCGAAATCTCGATACCCCAAAGGTTCGGGTCTTTGTCGATTTCCTTCTGCACGATAGCCGGACGCGGCAAATCTAGCGCTTTGTAGAGCGTGAAGCCGATGTTGCGAACGCCATAAACGTACAATTGCTTCGGATCGATGCGATAGATGACGAACGTTTTGTCGGCTGGAATCTTGCCCTTGATTTTGTCCTTAGCCTGCTTGAGCTTCTCGTCGAATTGCGTTTGCCAAGCTTCGGCTTCCTTCTGTCGGTTCAAAATGTCTCCCATCTTCTTCACATGCCCGAAAATATCGTAATCCATCCACGGCACATCGACGGTAGGCGCGATTTTGCTCAGCTTCTCGTACAAGTTTTTGTCCAAATCGGCTCCGATGATCAGGTCCGGCTTCAGTGACAATATTTTCTCGATATTGATGGCCTCCGGCGTACCGACGTCTTCAATTCCTTGAAACGACGGATCCGTCGTCTCCAGCAGGTGACTTGCGGCGCCGATCGGCTTCAAGCCGACGGAAAGCATTTGACTGGCATACTGCAGCGTAACGACCCGTTCCGGGCGCGCCGGAATTTCCGTCTCGCCATTGGCATGCTTATATTTCCGTGTAGCGGATGCACCGTTGTCGGCAGTCGCGCCTGCCGTCGATGCCGGAGAAGCCGAGGGCTTGCCGGTTCCGTTATTCGCGGACTGCCCCGCGTCATTGCTGCCGTTCCCGCATGCCGCAAGCATTAAGGTGAGCATCAGTAACCACATGTAAACGAGATAGGTTTTTTTCACTTCGTGTTCCTCCAACTAAGTAAAAGGTTATATAACACTGATAAAGATTATCATTATCATGTAATGCTGTCAATCTGAAGTTTTCAACTTCGTTACACGAATGATCGCACATAAGGGAAAGAAGGGTAAATCGTTCTTGTTTTGTTATTGAATGGAAATCTAGAATAAGGTAAATTAAGTATTATTCGTATAAAAACTTAAAAGGGAATGATGAACATTGGCAGAGAGAATTCTTGAAAGTGTCTCCTATCTACAAGTTCCAGTTAAAAATCTTGAGGAATCTGCGGAATGGTACATAGGTAATCTGGGATTCGAGGTACATTGGAAACGGCCGGATAATAAAATGACCATTCTTGCGCTCCCCTCAGGTCCGTCCATTTTTCTGTGTGAAACGGAATTGCACCAGGGAACGATGTCTGTGGTTATCGGCTTTGAAGCATCGGATATTCGGAAGCTGCTTTCCGATTTGCAGAGCAAAGGCGTGAAGATTGGCGAAATCAGAGAAAACAGAGGGGTAGTCCAAGGAGAGATTCTCACAATGGATTTTGACTTCTACGATCCAAGCGGAAATATGCTAGTGGTACATGGCACTTCAACGTTCGTAGAGTAGAGCCAAGAAGAGCGAACTTTCTTCGATTGATGGTGCTGATTCGTGAGTAGGTAATCTTAAAGCTATCGGACGACAAGTTTGTTTACCGATTAAGTGCCGCGTAAATCGCGGCTTTTTTATTGGAGGTGTTTCACATTGGTTGTAACAATGGAGTTAGATTATACCCCCAGATCGCCATGTGCCGGCTTGGCGTTTACAGAATCAAACTTTGTACGTTCGTCGTCCACATTTACTTTTAGGAGTGAAGAAATTGGAATTGCTCTCGTGGATTTGTGGAATTTTGGGTGGAGTGACGGACCAGTCGTTGACTTATTAGGATGGGAGTTAAGTACGGAAAGAGGTGCCTCTCATGCATTAAGGAAGAAAGAGATTATCACAAACAACATCGCTCCGACCGTATGTTCCTTGAGGAAACAGGGCGTTCAGATTTTCCATTGCAACCATTCTGCGTTTTTGAGCCGATACCCCCAGTGGTACGATTCAACGACAGAGGAAGAACGGAATCATTTAGATGAACTGCAGGAACTAAATACGGCAGGTGAAGAGGCAGCAGACTTACCTGAAATCGAATGGCAGAGAACTTGGAAATCTAGACACACAAATGATGTGTTTAATGTTTCTTGGATGAATATACAGGGTCAAGTCTATGACCAAATCAAAATCCCCCGAGAGGTCGAGCCCAAAGGAGCCGATCTGCTTGTTTACTCAAAAGAACAATTTGACCGTCTTCTACGCAGCAGTGGTATTCGAGTGCTTTTTTACATGGGCTTTGAGACGGATGAGTGCATTTTGAATAGCACTTATGGAATTCGTAATATGCATGACAAGGGATACATGACAAATATCGTTCGAGATTGCACGACAACTTATGAATCGGCGGAAACTGTTAATGGGTTGTGGCGAACAAAGGTGGCTATCGAACAAATTGAGAAGTTATGGGGATATTCCATTCTTTCTTCCGTTCTTGTTCAATCATTCAAATAGAATGAAAGATAAGGTGTCAATGAAGGGGTGTTATTCTATGATCCGGCCCCTTCTTTGTAGAATTCAATATATTTCATCAGCTCGGCTATTCCCGAAAACTGCTTCATCAGCTGACTGTTTAATTGTTGCAGGGCCAGCTGAAATGAGCGTTCCACTTGTTCGAAGTGCTGTGTTTCCAAGTCATTTAAAAGATGTTTCATATTCTCAATAAAATAAACGGTTTTTCTTAAGCTGCTTATAAGAATTATTTTTCTTAATTCGGTTTGAGAAAAAACTCTGTATCCGTTATCTTCGTTTCTTCCCGAAGTAATCAATCCTTCTTGTTCCCAATGACGAATGGCTGAAGTATTGACACCGGCCATTCGTGCAACTTCTCCAATTGTCATCGAATCGGTTACCTTCAAACTCCTGTATTTCGAAAAATCAGCATTTCGAAGCATACTCAAGACTTCTTCAACTCTATGTTTTTCCACTTGCGTATCATGCAGCTGCTGATTCAAAAGCCAGAGCGATTGTTCGATATTATGATTCTTAATCTTCCTCATCATGTCATACACAACCGGAATTTCAAATCCTCGCAATAATGCCCGAATGGTAACAAAGGCTTGCAAATGGAGGGATGTGTAGCATCTGCGGTTGCTAGGCGTCCTCGGCACATCCGGAATCAAGCCTTGATCTTCGTATCTCCTCAAAGTAGTCGTACTCACATTCAGTTCCTTAGCAATTTGTTTAGGCGTATAGATCATGTTCATTATTTTTTATCTCCATATCTTCAAGCAAAATCTTCAAGTGCTACAACAATATTGAATAGAATTTTGGTTGAAAAATCAAGGCGGACGAAGGCTGGAACGAAAGATTGCATGAATGTACTATGATCATTATATAAACCATTGAAGGAGTGAACGCATTTGAAAAAGATGATCCGGCTAACCGGCCAATCGGAAATAGAAGTTGGTTTAACGGGAGCTCCCGGCCGTCAAACCATCATGTTACCGATTGCTAAAAAATCCGTGTACAATCAGGAAGCGGAAAGCTTGAGACTGTGGGGTGTAGATCCCGAGTTGGGGAAACATTTTGTAGAAGGGCTTGCCGATTCGTTCGAGATTCTATATTTCGATTATGAAGGGCATGTATTTCAGCATCCGAACCCGGAAAACCTCACCCCCGAATATATTGTAAACGACTTTCTTCATATTGCCGACGAAATGAATGTGAAGACTTTTAGTTATTACGGCTATTCTTGGCTTGCTTTGGTGGGATTACAATTGGCCATAAGAACGAATCGGCTGGAAAGCTTAGTTTTGGGCGGATTTCCGCCTTATGAAGGACCTTATCAAGAAATGATGATTGTCACCGACAAAACACATATGCAAGCTGTCGGTACTCAGCGTGATGGAAGCAAACAACCCGAAGAAGACGGAAATTCTAAAGAAATCGATTGGGAAAACATGACGGTTACCATTGATCCCCGTGTTACGCAGCAATTTGTTACGATGTATCAGAGTCTTGCCGATTTTGATGATCGTAATATTCAACACATGCTGAATTTTCCGAAGCTGGCTTTTGCCGGCGAAAAAGATACAATCGTGTACGGTGAAAAATTTGGTAATGTTACTGTAGACATGGTCGGGTTATTGAAGAAAAATTCGGGTTTTCTAGCGGGTTTAGGGTGGGATGTCGAAATCCTTATGGGAGATGACATGGATCATACGAAAGCCATGCAGCCGGCTGCGGTTTTACCGCTGATTAAGCCATGGTTCATACGACACTTGGGATTAGAAAAATAGACTGATTTTGCTTAGAGGTCAAGTTAGTACTATAAAACTGCGACAATCTAGGATTGTAGTCGTCCTGGGTTATCGCTTTTTCTATTTCTGGGATCAATCCACTAATTCTTTTTGATGAACCTGTGCCTAATCGATCGCTGCAAACGGACAGTTTAGTTATAACAAAATATGCCAACCATTGATTAGATCTAATGGTTATAATTGTTATCAACACAATAAATGATCGGAGGCAAATATGAGAGATATAATGATTACGTACTTGAAGGAAACGAAGCTTCAGCTGCCATGTTAAGAAAAGTAGGCTGCGTTCAAGAAGGGGTTCGTCGTCAGGTTTTCTACACGAATGGACGATATCATGATTCGATCTTGTTTGGACTAACCAAGGATGAATATGTTGTCCATCTCTCTAAGAGCAACTAGGTGAACGAGGAGGGAGAATTAAGTATGATTAAACTCATTCCTGTATTGGAAGATAGGAAGGAAGTACTTCAAAACCTATATCAATTATATCATCATGATTTTAGTCAATTTACAGAAGAAGACCTAAATAATTTCGGTTTATATGAAGTCAATTTGGAACAATATTGGCAAGATCCTCGTTGGAATCCATTGTTTATTTATCATGATGATAAAATTGTTGGGTTCCTTGTCATTTTATTTGAAAATCATGATGTTGATCCAGATCCAACACATGTCATTTATGATTTTATGGTGCTTAGGAAGTACCGGAGACATGGAATTGGGAGACAAGCCGCAATACAGGCATTTGATTTGTATAAGGCAAACTGGAAAATTGCACAAATGAATACAAATGAGCCTGCAATTTTATTTTGGCGCGATGTGATTTCAAAATATACTTCAGGAAATTATACAGAATTATTTAGACATGATCTTAAAAAATATGTTCAGGTATTTAGTACGAGAGATATGTAATGCGAAAAGGGAGAGTAGTTATGAAAAAGGGCGACTCGAACGAAGTATTTATGATTGAATGTGAAGATTTAATTTTACGTGAGTATAGGATTGAGGATTTAGACGAACTGCATAACATAACTTGGCAACCTCATTTTTATGAATTTTTGATGGATTGGAACGTTTCTAAGGAACAACGAGAAGACTGGATTAACAATTATGAAATACCGGAAAATAAACGGTTTTTAAATGCTGTAGGAAAAGATGGAGCTATTGAACAACTTCGATTGCGGTTGGGAATAATCAGCAAAGAAACCGGTAAGTTTATTGGTGTTTGCGGTACAGGAATTATGGACAAAGTGCATCCACCAAAAAGAGAGATTTATTATGGGATTTCAAAAGATCACAGAAACAAAGGATACACGACACAAGCCGCAAAAGGGTTAATTAACTATTTGTTTGAAAACACTATTACCGAGGAACTCATTGCCATTGCACAAATACGTAACGTTCCGTCCATTAAAGTCATTCAAAAATGTGGATTTGAATTTCAAAATCCTATCGAAATTAACAATCGTAAATACAGCTACTATAGGCTTAGTAAAAATAGTTGGCACAATATTCAAAGTCGAGGTTGCCATGGAAACGATCGGGAGCTTAATGTATAAAGTAAAAACAAAGTGGTGGGTGATTACATGAACCTCGCAAATAAAATCACAGTTGCAAGAATTTGCATGATACCGCTTTTTATGCTTGCGTTTCAACAATATCTGTCCTGGATGGTGGAGCAGTTAGAATTTCTACATTACATAAATCAGTATGGTTTTTATGGGGCAATTGCAATATTTGTTATTGCGTCGGCGACAGACAAGCTAGATGGTTATATAGCACGTAAAAACAACCAGATAACCAATTTCGGAAAACTTTTAGATCCCCTCGCGGATAAGCTTTTAGTTTCGGCAGCTTTAATTATGATGGTTCAGCAACACATGATCCCTTCGTGGATAGCGGTTTTAATCATTGGTAGAGAAATAATGGTGTCTGGGATTCGAATTCTTGCTGCGGCGAAGGGAGTAGCACTTGCGGCTGATAAACATGGGAAAGTAAAGTTGGTGCTCCAGGTGGCGGCAATCACCGCAGTGTTATTAGGCAATTTCCCATTTTCGTACCTTACAAATTTCCCAATAGATCTGACTATCATGATTTTAGCTGTCGCTTTAACAACATGTTCTGGATACAAATACATGAAAAACAATTATCGTGCGCTACAATTGGAACTATAAGTCCAAGTGATTATGGAACGGGGGAAGTATGATGTCAGAATTAACGAATATCAATATAAAGTTAGCTGAGCAAGGCGAAGCATATATTATTAAAAACATGTACCCGCTTTATTTACACGATTTGTCGGGACATTATGGGCTAACTCAGGGGCATATTCCTAATGTACATGGAATTTTTGAAGATAGTAATGATTATAGAACGCTTAGCGATCAATACGACGTGCAAAACATTTGGTGGGAAAAACCGAATTGTCTCTATCCCTTCCTAATAAGGGTTGATGATATTCCAGCTGGATTTGCGCTTATTGCATCTCCGCCACATTGTTCAAAAGGAACTGACTATTTCGTAAATGATTTTTTTCTTCTGCAGCCATTTAGGGGGAAAGGTATTGCAGAGTATTCCGCTATCCAAATATTCGATATGTTCAAAGGGAATTGGGAGCTATTTACCAATCCGGCAGAACGAAATATGATTGGACAGAGATTTTGGCGTAAAACAGTATCAAAATATACAAGTGGTAGTTACAAAGAAGAGTTTGGAACAACATTTGATGGATATAAGTTAATCTTTAGATTTAGGAATTGTAATCTATAGTGAATTCTGATACGCAAAGACAAAAGGAAAGCAAGAGATTATTGATAGGACGATTCATTACCGAAGCGAACTTATTCATCAATTGCGTCTCATACCCGAAGAAGAATTCCTAAAAGAGCATATAGACGGAGACGGGAACAAGTTTACGGTTTATCACTATTTAAAAGGTTTTATTCCGCATGATGCACAGCACCTCAACCAGTTAAAAACCTTTCTTTCCGGCTTGTAAATGGCTGAATACATATACTGAAAGTAGGGTTCGAGAGATGAAACGTTATCCCAAGACGATTATGGCTACAGCGTGCCTTCCTTGGAACGAGTCCTTCGAATTTATGGAAGAGATGTTCCGGCAGCAGGTTACCGACTTGCAGCAGATGGGGCTGCGTCATATTTACTTATTCGGGACCGCAGGCGAGGGCTACGCTGTATCGGACGAGCAATTTGAACATATTGTTCGCGTCTTTGCTTCTAGCTCGCAGGGGACGGACATGCAACCGATCGTCGGACTCATCAGCCTGTCCTTTCAAACGATGCTGCAGAGGGCGAAGAAGGCGTATGCGCTGGGTATTCGCGATTTCCAAATTTCATTCCCCTCATGGGGGGCGTTGACGGAGAGTGAGATGCTCCGGTTTTTCCACGAGATATGCGGAGCTTTCCCTGACTGCCGATTCATACACTACAACAACGGACGCAGCAAAAAAGTCGTTTCGGTTAAGGAATACGCGACGCTAGCAGCGGAAATTCCTAACTTGGCAGCTGTCAAATATACGGCGTTGGATATGCCGACCGCTTACCAAATCGCGATGAACGACTCGCCTTTGCAATTTTTTTGCGGGGAGCTCGGTTTTGGGTACGCTCATTTGCTAGGCGGTGAATGCAGCATGGTGGTGTCGCTGGGACTTGGTCATATGGAACGAACGTGGCGGATGTTCGAGGCGGCGGCCACTAATGACCTGGAACGCCTAGCCATGTATCAGCAGGAGTTATCCGGCATCCGGGAAGGGATTCTAACCATCGTCGGTGCGGCTTATATGGACGGCGCTTACGATAAGCTGCTGTACAAATTGACGAATCCCGCGTTTCCACTGCGCATGCTGGCGCCTTACGATTCGAGCACGGACGAGCAATATCGTCAATACCGCGATTTCTTGAGGGAGCGTTTCCCTGCTTGGCTGGCCCCGAATTCGGGTTGAGGGGAGAAGCTTGATTGGCCTACTGAGGAACATGAGACGGATATATGATTATACATTCATGAAAAACCGTGACCTGCGCGTTTTTTTTGTAACGAAGCCCCGAACGATAACGCCGGGGCTTCGTTTATTAGGTTGCGGATTCTTACGACGATCGGACTATCGTCAATTTATGTTTGGCTGCTGTCCTTGGCTGAGCGGGAGGCACAGTTTCAGGATAGCCGATTTGCAGCAGCCCAATCAGCTTTTCGGTCGGTTTCACGCCGACATCCGCTCGAAATCCAGGCTGATACGTGAAAGGCTCGGTCAGCCAGGTGACGCCAATGCCTCGCTCCCATGCCGCCAACTGAAAGTTTTGAATCAAAGTTCCGGCGGCAAGCATATCTTCCTCCAGCTCTTTTTGCCGGGAATCCTCTTCAATCATAACGGTCAGGAAAGCCGGGATTTTCATCAGCTGCTCAGGATCCCTCTTTTTCATTGCATTTGCAATAATGGCGTCGACGACGACTTGCTTGCCTTCCTCTACGAACAAAGCGAAGCGCCATGGCTCCCGAAGCTTGTGATTGGGTGCCCAGACGGCTATATCAAGCAGCTCGAGAATGAGCGATTCCGGAACAGGCTCCAGCTTGAACCGCTTGACCGTTCTCCGATTTCTGATCGCTTCGGCGACGAATAAATGATTGGTATTCATAGCAGAAATTCCTCCAATTCATGGCTATTGTTAGTTGTAAGTTCTTTATTTGCCGAGATGCTCCTTGATCGCTTCCAAACCTGCGATTTGTCCGAGGAAGAAGGTGTCTCCGACAAGTGTATCGACGGAGTAGACTCGGTTGTTCTTAACCGCTTTTAGGTTTTTCCAAACCGGGTTGTCCGTCCAAATGTTGATCAGCCCCTGCGGCTCCTCAGGTTTCATTTGTCTGCGGTTCTCGGCGATAAAAATATGGTCCGGAGCAAATTCGCTCAACGCTTCGATGCCGATGCGCCCGCCGATCGAACCTTCTTTGGGCAATCCGCTGACAGGCTTCAGTCCCACTTCGTCGAAATAAATCGGAAAGTTGGCAGGGTGGATGACCGTGAAATCTTTACCGTTCGAGATCAGAAACAGCACTGTCTCATCTTTGTGTTTGGCTGCAGCCGTTTTCGCCTCTTCCTTCAGTTTGTTGAAGTCGGCGATCACCTGATCGGCTTTTTCTTCTTTGCCTACGAGCTCGGCAAATTTTCTGAGCCTGGATGGGGCGTCGAGCGTGTAGTCGATGACTACGGTGTCCGCCATTTTGTTGAATTCGTCAAAACGGTCGATCTTGTTGCTCGTGCTGCTGATGACGATGAGATCCGGCTCTTTTTCCAGCAGCGTCTCCAAATTCGTTTTGCCGCCGAGGTCGACGACTTCCTTCCCTTGGGCATACTTGCCGAAGATCGGTGAACGGTCCTTGGTGCTGAAGCCTTCCGACACGATCGGCGCTACGTCGAGAGCGAGCAGATAATCCGTCGCCATGATGTCGACGCTTGCGATTTTTTGCGGAGCTTTATCCAGCTTAAGTTCTCCTTTGACGTGCTGAATGGTGCGCGGAAAGCTCGCTTTTTGTTCTCCGGATTGCCCGGCAGGGGAAGCCGCCGCATTCCCGTTCCCCTCGCTTGGCGTATCGTTTCCGCATCCTGCGATAACCAAGGCGCCTGTCAAAGTGACAAACATTGCTGTTATCCATTTTTTTCTTGTCAGCATCATAGTTAACTCTCCCTTCAAACTTTCTTGCAGATATTGTTTAATTAGCTGTCAACACTTCTACCGTTTATGTCCTTGAGCGCATAAGCAAATAAACGAAATACGGACCGCCCAGTAGGGAAATGACGACGCCTGCAGGTATTTCCGTATTCGCCATAAAGCTTCTTCCGATCGTATCACCCGCCAGTACAAGCAGAGCTCCGATTCCTGCCGTAATCGGCAGCATGTATTGATGCTGGGGACCGACCAGCCGCCTTGCGATGTGCGGGCCGAGCAGCCCTACAAAGCCGACGCCTCCGCCGACGGCAACACTTGAAGCGGCTAGTCCGACAGCCGAAGCCATCAGCACAAGTCGTTCCTTATGTATGGATACGCCGAGGCCGCCAGCCATCTGTTCGCTCATGCTGAGCATGTTCAGCTCCTTCGATTTCCAGTATGCAAAAGGAAGAAGAATGACGATCCAGGGAAGCAGGGCAAGGACGAATTTCCAATTGGAGCCCCATAACGAGCCCATTTGCCAAGTCACGACAAATTCCAGATTGCGGGGATTCAGCTGCAGCGTCAAAATAATGCTGACGGCGCTTAGCCCGGCTCCTACGGCAATACCGGTAAGCAGCAGACGCGTCGGCGATATGCCGACTCCTCTTTTGTAGGAAAGCAAGTAAATGAAAGCTGCCGTCAGTCCGGCCCCGAGCAAGGCCAATACCGGCATCATGAACGGGGGTGCGAGACTGTTCGACGGGTAAAAGGATACGAATAAAAGAACCGCCAAGCCCGCTCCGGAATTGATGCCGAGAATGCCGGGATCCGATAACCCATTGCGGGAAATTCCTTGCAGAATGGCCCCGGATACCGCAAGTCCGGCACCCATAAGGACGGCGATAATCATGCGGGGGAGCCGCAGATCGAATAAAACGATATTTTGTTTCTTAGTCCCTTCACCAAGTAAGGTTTGCAGCACATCGCCTGGAGCGATGCTGTAGCGGCCGACATTCAGGCTGATGATGAAGCCGGCAACAAGCAGAATGGCGAATAAACATATGATTTTGATACTGCGCTTGGTACGCTTATTGTTGAAAATGTCCGGCTGCATTACAGTTCCCTCCGTTCCTTGCGAGCTAGGTACAGGAAGAAAGGGACGCCGATAACGGCGATTACTGCGCCCAAAGGCGTTTCGTAAGGCGTCGCAAGCAGCTTCGCGCCGATATCCGCAAGCAGCACGAGGACGGCGCCCAATACGGCGGAGCACGGAATGATCCAGCGATAGTCGACGCCTACGAGGAAACGAACCATATGCGGTACGACCAGGCCGATGAATCCGACGCCGCCTACGGTCGAAACCGAGGCGCCGGCAAGGATCATGACGATCGTCGTGCCGATTCCTTTGACGAGTCCGGTCCGCTGCCCCAGTCCTGTAGCGACATCCTCTCCGAGACTTAATACCGTGATGGAGCGCGATATAATCATGGCGGCTATCAAGCCTCCGACTATCCACGGGAGCATGACCGAAACCTGAAACCATTCCGCAGTCGAAATGCCGCCTGCAGACCAGGACGCCAAATCGTAGTTGATCTGAAAAAGCAGCGACAGCGCCTGGCTGACTCCCGTAATCAACGACCCGACGACGGCGCCGGCCAATGTCAGCTTGAGCGGGCTGAGTCCTCCTTTGGACATGAACGCAATGCCGTAAACGAGCAAAGCTCCCAATCCGGCTCCCAGAAAGGAGAACAGGATCAGATATCCGAAGGGCAGCCAAGGGACGAAAGCAAATACAAGCACTAGCACGAAGCCGGCTCCCGCATTAATGCCGAGAAGACCGGTGTCGGCGATCGGGTTCCGGGTCATGCCCTGCATGATGGCTCCTGCAACTGCGAAGGCGGCTCCCACCAACGCTCCGGCTAGCGCTCTCGGCATCCGAAGCTGCCGGATAATGACATGATGATCGTTCCCGGTATCATAGGCGAAGATGGATGACCAAACCGTACGGAGCGAAATGTCCGCAACCCCCGTCACGATGGAAGCACCGATGCCGAATACGATTGCAGCGAGGCCCGCCATTATGATAACGCTAGCCGCCCATGGCCGGGTTCGAAGAGGAGGGCTATTGGGCTGAACGGCCGATTGTGCCATCGGAAAAATCATCCTTCGTCAAGGACGCCGAGCGAACGACTGTCCATTTTTGGTCCGCCGCGATGCGCCTCTCTTCATGATCGGGCATAGCCTCCGGGTAGCCGATTTGAAGCATGCCGACGAGCTTCTCGCCAGGCATGAGCAGTTCCCCGATAAGTTCTTCCGGAACGGCATCCGACTTAAACTGCTTGACCCCTCTCCTATTCCGAATTGTGTATGCCGCAGGAAAAGTTTCTGCTGCTTTCATCCTTTTGCGAACCTCCTTATTGCTCTCGTTATTGATACTCATTCTCAATTAGTATTGTACTGAAATTGCCGGAATTGAAAATGGCGGATCCTGATTTTTTAGATGTACATTCCTGTACGACTAACTGGAAAACAGAACGAGCGCGTTGTCGATCGCCTGCTCTTGACCGAATGCGGAATAATGCAGCCAAGGAAAAATACCGGCCCGATGCACGGTGCCTTTCAGCGCGCTGCTCCGGATAGGGCGTTGGCCGGGTTCATGCACCAGCAGAAGATGATCCGCTTTAAAGTCGTTCAGCTGCTCCAAATCGTCGATATCGGCAATATCGAAGCCGAGCGCGCTTTCCGGCGCGTTCAATTGCAGGTCTCCGTACAGCAAGCTTCCGAGCTTACGGCGGTTGCGGCCGAATACGCGAATTCCCCGTTCGTGCACCTTGGCTGCCAGAATGGTTTGCTGCTGCAGCCGCTGACCGATCCGCTCGCCGGCCGCCGCAGCCTTCAGGTCGTAATAATGGAGCCATTGCTCCGCAACTTCCTTGACGTCAAGAACGATGCCAAGCTCGAGTAAATGGCCGCGCCAGGATGCGGGCTTGAAGGTGATGAGACGGGTAGGCGCAATGGCGTTCAGCTTTTCGAGTAGAGGGCCGTGCAGATCCGTACCGATAATCATCTCCGGTCCGATTCTTCGCAATCTTCCAAGCTCGAAGCCGTCGGCATCGGTTTGCCGGTAGTTCGGCTTCTGTTCGCCGGGATTCCAGCAAGGAATGAGCCACTGCCTGGACATGCCGAGGGCAAGCAAATCGCCGAATAAGGCCGGACTCAGCACCGCTATTTTGCGCCGAAACGATTTTTGGTAGCGGAAGGGAGGGATCCCGACTGTTTTTTTGAACATGCGGTTGAAGTAGTAGACGTCGTTGTAGCCGATTTCGACAGCAACGTCGCGAATGCTCGTTTCGTCCTCTACCAGCCGCCGCCGCGCTTGCTCCATTCTTTTTTTGGTAACGTACTGTCGCGGGCTTAAAGATGTATGCTCTTTAAAATGCTGATAGAATAAAGAGGGGGAAACCCCCGAAAACCGCGCAATTTCCTCGATTTGGATATCTTCGTCAAAATGCTCGTCCAGATGATTCAGAATGCCGTGAACAACATCCTTCAAGCAGGGCTCCTTTTCACCGGTTCCTTTAAGAATGGTAGTGAGCAGCTTCAACCAGCATAACTGGAGGGAAATCTCGTTCTCCTCCGTATTGCTCCAGCAATCGTTTAGTTCCTCAAACCGTTGGCGCACAACCGAAAGCGGTTGAACGGCGAGCTTTCCTTTAACCGGCGGAGGGACATCCTTCGCAAGCCAGCCCCCTTCGGTCCGTCTAACATTGGCGGAGGCAAAACGCAGCATATACATGCCGGAAGGCTCTGTAAGGGAGGTTACTGTCAAAGCTTCTGCCGGGGACGGGAATACAAACAGATTTCCTTCGCCCCAAACGCCGCTGTAAGAAGGAGATTGCATAATTCCTTTGCCCTCCGTTACAAAAAGGATCAAATGTTCGTTTTTTGCATTGTTCCCGTCATACCGCCATTCTCCAGAGAGTGTAAGCAGCTCCAGGCTCATTATGTCAAACACGTTCGCATTTTCAGTGATACTACGCATGTAAGCATCCGCTCCCGTATTGGAATAGTTGAATAATGATAATCATTCTCAACTAATTCTAGTCCATAAGCGAAAAGGCCGCAACCGGCAATAATGTCAAAAGGTAATTATTTACATGGATGTGGTTGTGCGCTAAACTTATTTCAATTGATAGTTTCATTATTCTTACACTATCGTTCATTAATCCTAGTGGAGGAATGATTCGTGTGTCGGGCAGGAAACGGGATTATGCTGCATAATCCGGAACCAATTAAATCTATTGCTGATGCTTGGTGTGTTTGTACGGAAGTGTCGGAATCGATCAATAATGGAGGCAATGAAATGGCTAATATTGTGAAAAAATTTGTAGTAGGCATTCCAGTTACGAAATCAGGGAATACCGAAGAATATGAAAAGGCTATCGAATGGTATGTGAATGTGTTGGGATTTGAACTTGTTTGGAAGATGGGAATTGCAAGCCTTAAACTCGATAATGGACAAGAAATAGGACTTTTTGGAGAAGAGGACGATGAAAACAGTTTTTGGTTCACAGGCGATATCAAAAGGAATCCGCATTACTCTAGTGAAAAAGCGCAGCGGCAGTTCAGGACTTTCTCGTCCCGGGCTGCCGCTGTTTTTAGATTCAGCGATAATCACTTCAGGCGATATCGCATGATTGCTGCATGAGAATCCTCGCCTCGCCGTCTGAGTCCGCTTTCTTGAGGATGTCAAGGTATGAGCCCAGCTTATCCAGTACAGCGTGCACAGTATGGACATGCTCTACAAATCCTTCCTGCTGAACGCCCGGCAGCCCAGAAAGAGCAGAAGCGCCGAATACCCCACCGTATACAAGAGGAAAGCATTGGAAGGAACGCTCGCCATAGAAAAAGGCCCCATGTCGGACAACGCCAATCCGGCCAAATCCGCTCCGCCCATAAGTTCGTAAAGGCTTCTTCGGTAGACCGAGTCCGTGGGCAGGAGCAGCCCGGTCAGAAGCAAGATTTTTTCCAATGCGGGATGGCTGCTTTGATAAACCGTTATCCCTTCGACCAGTCCGCTGAAGAGGGAAAACCCGTACAACAAGGCGGTGCAGATCCCGTTCCCCAGCATCGGCAAATAGACGGAACCCAGCATGGTTAGCGTAAGGAGAAGGAGCGGCATCCAGAGGAACAGCCCGAAGCCCCGAAGCAGCTCATCCGCCCGCACGGGGAAGTCTGCCTGGCTGTAAATGGTCCAGACCACGGAAACGAAAAGAATTGTACTATACACGATGATCCAAACGGCGTGACCAAGCCACTTGGCCAAATAGAGCTTCCAGCGGGAGATGGGGCGGGCGGCGACGGCCAGCAGCAGACCGTTCTCCTGCTCGCCCGTGACGGTTCCCATAGCCGAGAAAAGTACGAAGAAGGCCGAAAGGAATTGTGCGAAAAAAAGCCCCAACACGATCAGCACCATACTGTTCAACATTCGTTGGGCCGGTGAGACCTGGTTCTGTCCTTCCATTCCGGCCAATTCTCGGATCCCGAATACGAACAAGATCAGAAACACGAAGGTCACGATTAGCGTGACCAGGAATACCCGCTTGCGGGTCAGCTCCTTGAAGGTGGCGGCGATGTACATGGTCATTGCGGAACACCTCCTTGGCGCGATTGGGACTGGGCCATCCGGAGGAACCAGGCCTCCAGGCTGTTCTGCTCGGGGCCGGATTCATAGAGCGTCAGACCGCTCCGGATGAACAGAGCGCACAAGTATCCGGCCTGTTCCCGATCGGTTACGCGGGCGGTAAGAAGGGCGTTCCCGCTCTCATCGGCTTCAACCAGACGCAGCAGGGAGGAGAGGGCGCCGCCGACGGCGTCGTTCAGCTCCTCCCACGTCTCGGGGAGCCAGCCGCCCAGCCGGAAGCGCCAATTGGCATCGCCGCCTACATTATCGCCGGTGCCGCTGAGCAGCTTGTGCAGCGGACCCGACGCCAAAAGCTCGCCTCCGTACAGGAAGGCGGCTTCATCGCACAGTTCCTCCACATCCTCCAACAGGTGGGTGTTGAGAAATATCGTCACGCCTTTGCCGCGGAGCTGTTTCAACAGGCTGCGAATCTCATAGCGACCGACCGGGTCGAGGGCCGAAGAGGGTTCGTCCAGGATCACCAGCTCGGGATCTAGGAGCAGGGCGGCAGCCAAGCCGAGGCGTTGTTGCATCCCCTTGGAGAAGCCGCCTACCCGGCGGTCCGCAGCTTCAGACAGGCCGACAAGCTCAAGGGCGTCACGAACCCGGCTGCGGAAGGCGGTCGTACGCGTTTCCTGGGGGCGCAAGCCGCCCAGCTGACCATGGAAGCGGAGCACCTCCGCCGGGGTCAGCCAATCCTGAAAGCGGAACAGCTCGGGTAAATACCCGAGCTTGCGCCGTGCCTCCGGCCGTCCTAACGGCTGCCCCAGCACGGTGGCCCGCCCGGAATCGGGGCGGTGGAGACCTGCAAGCATTTTGACGAAAGTGCTTTTGCCGGCCCCGTTCGGTCCCAACAGGCCGAAGATACAGCCTTCCGGCACCTGCAGGGTGATGCCGCGGCAGCCTCCGCGGCCGTTGTAAGTCTTGGTCAAATCCGTCGCATCAATCATCATCATGGTTGGACAAGCTCCTCAGCAGCCCGCAGAAAGGCGGACTCCGTAGGAAAATCCTTCGTATCGCCGCTTAGTAAGCCCAGCCGCTCGCCGTCGAGCCAGAAGATATAACGTTTCATTCCGTCCACGCTCATAACCGCATCATGTCCGCCCAGCCGAAGGCTGGTGATCACGCCGTCTCGAGCCGGAACCGGCAGGGTGCTCTGCCAATCGCCGATTGCTGCTAGCTTAGTCCGCAAGCTGTCCGGCAGCACGGGCAGCCCCAGAACCGCCTCTCGAACGGTTGCCGCATCGATGCCGCCTTCCACCGTCAGCTCCGGCTTGCCGAATTGGAGAAGCCGCACCGGCTTACCCGTCAAGGTACCCTCGGTTGAGAAGCTGTCCGGGATGTGCAGTCTGATGGCTTTGCCGTCCGCTTCGGTAGGAAGGGTCGTGCTGCTGCCCAAACGGGTGAGCAGTCGATTGACTGACTCCACATTTAGATGAAAGGTCAGTGCCGACGCCGGCTGGAATATGGGGTCGGTCGAGTCGTCCGGCTGCAGCAGCGGTGCGCCCATCCGTTTATTCGCTTCCTCCCAGGCAATCGTACGGGTCTCGCCTCCGCCTGTTTGGGTCAAGCTGCCGTATTGGGCCAGGTTGAAGCTCCTGTCTCCATCAGGCGAGCCCTTTTCCAGCAGGTCGGAGATGGCCGTCATGTCATCCGCTGAGATTCCGACACCGACCATATGCTGGATACGGAAGGTTTGCTGCATGGCGGCAAGCGCCCGGTCCCCAAGAGGGGTTGCCATCATGCCGATGACCATTATCGCTGCGGCGGCTCCAGCAGCCAGCCTCCGAAGCCTGCGTTTGGCAGGTCTCTCCGTCCGCCAAGTGCCGTTCGCCTCGTTAGCCTTTGTCGCGTTTATGGTCCCCGTGTTCCCGCTGACCGAGGATCCTTGTTCCACCCGGAATGCTCCCGTCTTCTTCATATCAATTGCACCATCCTTCAAGTGATTATCTTGATTTCCATCCATTCGTGCCTCGATTTTTGTTTCGTCCGAACGCCGACCTTCCTCCGCCTGCTTCCAAAACGCCGGAACCGGCTCCCGGGACGCCGACTTTGCGAACCTGTCCCATGCCCGATCCGTATCAAAAACCGGCTCCTTGCCGGTCCGTTTCTTTCCGTCCTCCATCGTGCAGTTCCTCCTCCTGCCCGTATTTCTTCTTCATCCGTTCCTCCGCCCGGGCCAACAGCGTGCCGACAATCTTCGGGTTAATTTCCAGCCGACGGGCAATCTCCTCGTAGCTGTACCCTTCCTCCCGAAGCAGAAGGGCGTTCCGGTCCCGGTCCGAGAGCTTCTGGAGCACCCGGCGGACGATGTCGATTTCCCATTCGCGGATAACCTCCGCCTCTCCCGATGGGGCGGCGCCTTCCGACCAAGCCGCCACGCGGGCGGTTTCCTTTTCCAACAATGCTTTGCCCGACGACCGATGTCTCAAATAATCGTAGCCCACCCGGGTCAGAACCCGGTGCAGCCAAGCGCCGACGGCCTCCAGCCGGTCCGGAGGGCTCCGATACAGCCGCAGGAAAACCTCTTGGGCCAAATCCTCGGCCGCCGCATAATCGCCGGTCAACGAATAAAGCTTCCGCGCCACCTCCGGATAATGCTCCCGGAACAAGCGCTGGAACAACTCGGGTACCTGTGCGCTTTCTTCCATGTTGCCGCCGTCCCCCCTTTCGTTAATAAGACGGATGCCGGATCGGTTTTGTATCAGTTGAACATACAAACGGTTCGTGTACGTTAAAATTTCAATCCCGTCCCATCAAATCCTTTATTCTATTATCCCCTTGTTTTGCGGAAGGTATTGACAATTTCTTTGTATTAGTACCATAATACAATCAAGTGATAAGGCGGGTGAGTCCGGTGTGCTGAATTTTTATGAGTTGAAGCTGAATAACAAAGAGCCCGTTTATGTGCAGGCAGCCTTATACGTGAAGAGGCAAATTTTATTGAAAAAAGCGATATCGGGAGACCGTTTGCCTTCCAGGCGGGAGATCGCCGCACAGCTGAACATTAATCCGAATACGGTACAGAAAGCGTTCAAGCTGATGGAAGATGAAGGCTTCGTCCGGACGAGCGGAACGCAGGGAAGCGTCATTTATGTGGATGAAGCAGTATTCAATCGTATTGAAGCTGAGCTTACCGAGGAGTTAGTCAAGGAATTCATACATTCCGCCAAGGAAATCAATTTATCTTTCAAAAGAGTGGTCGAACTCGTCAGCGAGCTTTGGGAATAACAAATAAATTGCCGCCGGTATCCTGGGACTGAGCGGCGAAAAAATTTGCCTGTATTGTACTAATGCCATAATACAAAAGAGGTGTCGCAATGAAAGGTTTTTACCGCTTGGTGCAAAATGAATTCAAAGCATGGCATAGAGCGATTGCGCTGATCTGTCTAGGGGCCGTCGTTTCACAGCTAGGGCTGCTTTATTCGGCGACGAAGTATTCCAGTGGGGAGTGGCCTTACGAACGCTTCGAAGATTTGTACGTTTCGTCGGGCTGCGTCGCCGTATTTCTTGTCTTTTTTGCGGCGGCGTGCGGATTTTTCCTGAAAACGTTCTATGCGCAATATTGGGGCAGCAAGAGCGTTTATACTTACCTTACGCTGCCGGTCAAGCGCGAAACGGTATATGCCAGCAAGCTTGGCGTTTTTATAAGCTGTCTGCTCATGCTAATTGCAGCGCAGTTTATCAGCATTCGGCTTGGGTACGGGCTTTTTGCCGCAAGATTGGACGCTTACAGCGAGGGGCAGCTATCGATGCGCAACGGATTGTTTTTGGCGGTTATACGTTCGGACTTTTTTCGCATCCTGCTTCCGTTGAATGTTAGCCGGATCTTGTCTTCTTTGTGCATACTAGTCGCCCTCGCGACCGCTCTGTATTACGGCGTACTGTGCGAGCGGAGCAAAAAATACTGGGGAATCAGCATCATTATCGCTGCGTTTTTCATCATGATCAAGGTGCTTGGCTACCGCATGAGCGAGACGATCTATTTCAGCCCTCCTAGCGGCTTGTACCCAAGCAGCGCAATGCTTCTGGTTCTGAGCGGTTTTTTCGTATGGCATGGCATCCGGCTGATGAAAAGAGGCGCAATAGCTTGACAGGGGGGATCGGTGTGGAAAAACGGAGCATAATGAAAAAATGGAAAAAACATGCCGTGATTCCTGCGCTGCTGGCGGCTATCGGGATTATATCCGCCATAGCGTTTGACACGTTCAAGATGAGAGACGACGGGACTTTTTATATACAGGATTTGCAAGGCAGCCGCGAGACGATCCGGGATATTACATTCAGCGGGGAATTAAAAGACGGTTATCATCGAACCCGCTTCCGGATCGAGCAGGGAGAAGTCAGGACCCGTACGGAGCTGTTCAAGCAGCCGGAGTATGCTCGGGCAAACAGGTATAGTCCCGGTGCTCCCAAGCAAATGGGCGAGACGGAGTATGAGGTTCACGGCAGCCTTGCATTCGAAATTACATCACGCGAAATAGTAAACGGGATTCCGATTCCTGCAGGCGTGGCGAATGTCACACCGGGCATCTTTTATTCCGATTCTGCGCGGCAGGATAATTCCTCTCGATATACCAATCCGCTGGAGTATGGGCTTGCCAAAGTCGGCGACCGCGTCTTTTTTACGGTGCCTGTATCCGCCGATTTCCAAGGTGCAAGCGGCATCTATGAGCTGAATTTTTACGAATGGGGACGAGTGCCGACGGAGGAAAAGCCTGTACCTCGCAAAATTGCCGAGATCGGTCTTGAAGCCAATCAGAGCGGGCAAGGCTCCGGATTGGAGATTCTTGGGATGGAAGCGGTGGGAAGCAAGCTCGCCGTGCTGATTGCCGAGGATAATCGCCTGAAAATACGCGGATTCGACAGCGAAAGCGGAGAACAGCTTGGAGAAGCGGTCATACCGGAATTTCGCTTGGTTGGCCGTACCGGCGATCAACAGACTGAACAAGCGGAGGCGAAGAATCTCGAAGTTTATCATGAAACTTATACGGCTTTCGTCGACCCCGAGCGAAATATATTGAACTTAAGCTTCAATGCAAGCCCTTCGGAGCCGGGAGAGCTCAAACGAATGTTGGTAAGTTTTGACTTCTCCGATGGCGTCCGTATGGTCAACAAGCTGCAATGGACGATCGAAGACGGCGACGAGGACAATTTCAGCGGCATGATGAGTATGGGATATCGCGACGGTAAGCTTTACGTGCTTAAGACTTTAAGGGAACGAGACGATCAAGAACGTTATGCATACGATATTTTGCGGCCCAAGCGGTTTCTCATTTATGCGTTCGAAGGCTCGGAGCTGATTTATAAAGGAGAGCTTAAAACCGATTTGAATGACGATATCATTAGAGCCATGAATTTGGCACCTGCGCGAGGCGGATTCAGTTACGATCAGAAGGAGTACAGATTTTTTGATCAATTGAAGGTGGAATAGTTATTGAAGCAAGTAAGGAGGCCTGTCGGTGATTGAACTGAAATATATGGAAAAACGCTATGCCGGAAGCGACGCCTACGTATATGTACGCGACATGACCATTCAAAAAGGTGAAATTGTCGGCATACTCGGGGAAAACGGCAGCGGCAAAACCACGCTTCTTAAATCGATTATGGGGATCGGGGAAGTGCAGAACGGCAGCATAACGATAGAGGGGAAACCGGCGTCGGAGCTTTATGATCGAATGGCGTTTATTACCGAGGAGGGCAGTTTTTTCCCCGACTTGACGCCTGACGAGTACGCACAATTTTTGGCGGGATTTTTTACGCGGTTCGATCGGGAGCTTTACGACAAGCTGCTCAAGTTTTATGAGCTCGAGCCGGAGGATGCGATCAAAACATTTTCCAAAGGGCAAAAAGCGAAGCTCGAAATCTGTGCAGGTCTGGCAAAAAAGGCGGACTACCTGCTGATGGACGAACCCCTGATCGGCAAAGACATGTTTACGCGGCGCGATTTCTTCAAGCTAATGCTGTCAGGTTTAAGGGGCGATGAAACGGTGTTGTTTGCTACGCATTTGATCGACGATGTCGAGCATGTCATTGACCGAGCCATTATTATGAAAAAAGGCAGAGTCGCAGCCGATTTCTATATTGACGAGATGAGGGAGCAGGGCCGGACATTGGCGGAGATGATGGCCGAAGCTTCCGGTTACAAGGCCGACAAGTATCGGGATGTTTTCGAATAACGGGGATGAACAATCAATCCCGCACAATAACGGGATATCACAAGATGTGTTACGACAGGGTGGAAATGTGCTACAATTTGTGTTGAAGGAGGAGCAATCATGCATATTGACGAAGTGATCGCAACGACAACAAACTTGATGAATTGCTTCACTATACGAGCGTTGATGGCGCGTTTTTCATAACCTCTATTTACTTGCTTTCGGATTAGGCGAGCGTATGCGGATGAATGCAGTCTGAGAAACAGGGCGTTACAAATAACAGAGGAGCAGTGGAACCGGATGAGAGAAGTTATTGTAGTAGGAGGAGGTCCATGCGGGCTTTCGGTTGGGGCGGCTTTGCAAGAATTGGAGATTGACTATTTGATTCTCGAGAAACGAGCCATTGTAAACTCGATTCTTTCCTTTCCTGTAAATATGCGGTTTTACAGTACGAGCGACAGGCTGGAAATCGGAAATATACCCTTTTTATCTGAAGAGGATCGTCCCACTCGGCAAGAAGTGCTGCGATACTATCGTTCGGTCGTTTCGAGGCAGCAAATGAATATACTGACGTTTCAACATGTTATCAACATAGAGCGTACATTGGGCGGTTTCCTCGTTCGAACGCAAAATCACCTTTCCAAAGAAGAAGGTTTCGAAGCCCGCAGAATTGTCCTTGCTACGGGAATATATGATCATCCTCGATTATTGGATGTTCCCGGAGAGAGGATGTCCAAAGTCATGCACTATTATACGGAAGGTCACTCTTATTCGGGAAGACGGGTGCTTGTAGCCGGAGGGAAAAATTCCGCCATTGAAGCGGTAATCGACCTCTACCGAAACGGAGCCGAAGTATCGTTGGTTCATCGCGGCGCAACGGTTTATCAAGGGATTAAGCCGACCTTGCTGCATGATATTCGGAATCTGATCGAAAAGGGTAAAATCAGCTTTTATCCGGAGTCGACAATCACTTGTATTGAAGAGGACCATGTTCTTATTCAAAGTTTGAATGGGCCGGTCAAGATACAAAATGATTTTGTATTTTCCTTAATTGGCTATCAGCCTGATCTTTCTATGTTAAGCAATCTAGGGATCAGACTGGATCATGAAACGCAAATTCCGGATTTTGACCCTGAAACGTATGAAACCAATGGGCCGGATATTTATGTTGCCGGCGTAATTACAGGCGGAATAACCAATAAAGTATTTATTGACGATGGACGTCTCCACGGTCCGAAAATCGCGAATCATATTGCGAAACAGATGAATGGGAGCTAGAACTAGGGATAGAGGATGGGACCTGGGCATGTTTTTCCGGTCAGAAGCGCCTAAAGTTTCAATCATTGCGTCTAATTCCAGTCTGAGGAATGTTGAAGAGGAAGAACCACCGAAGGATGAAAAATCCAGTGCGGTGGTTCTTTTATTTTACACGTCATCTATGCCATCATTATAGATGGAGGCGATGAGGGATGTTCCAGGATTTCAAGCTCGTCGGTGACCGTCCGGTCGCGATACAAGTGAAAGAATACGTCAATCGTTTAATTATAAAAGGGGCGCTTCAAGCGGATCAGAAGCTGCCCTCCACACGAGAAATGAGCAACCTGCTTAAGGTGAGCCGAAATACAGTCATTGCAGCTTATTCAGGCTTGGAGGATGACGGATTTACGTATGCGATTCCCGGCAAGGGCAGCTTTGTGGCCGCCTTGGCGGGCCGGTCGGCTGTAAATAACGGTGGAGCTGAAGGCTCTGCCGCCTGGCAAATCGACTGGAAGGCAAGAATGAACGATTATGCCGTATCGGCTTTAGAGCTGGATATGATGAAGAAGGGCATTCGTGCCCCTAAAGGAACCATCTCGTTCACAAGCATCGCTCCGGATGAACATCTGTTTGATTTGGGCGATGTAAAGCGAGCTTTTATGGACCGGATGGCAATCGAAGGGCAGGTGCTCCTCAATTACGGCTATGCGAAGGGCTATAAACCGCTGATCGATTACCTGATGCATTATATGGAGAATAAGGGCGTCGATATAACCGGCAAGGATATGCTGATAACAAGCGGGTTTACAGAAGGTTTTGACATTGTGCTGTCTGCATTGCGTCCTTCTGCACGCTGCGGTGCGGCAATTTGTGAAAATCCGACCCATCATACAGCGATCATCAATTTGAAGCTGCAAGGATTTGAAATAACCGGCATTCCGATGGAGCGTGACGGTATCGATGTGGAGCGGCTGGAGGCAGTATTGCGGACCAAAAGTTTCGATTTGGCTTATTTGACGCCTTCCTATCACAATCCGACAGGTATCGTCATGTCGCCGGAAAAGCGCAGCGCCGTTATGAAATTAATGACGCGCTACCAGATTCCGGTGATCGAGGATGGATTCAATGAGGAGCTGCGCTACTCGGGAGCGCATGTTGCGCCCTTGATCGCAACAGCCGGACAAGGAAACGGAGTCATCTATATCGGCAGCTTCTCCAAAGTTCTGTTCCCAGGCTTGCGAGTAGGCTGGGTGCTTGGAGACCGGGCGCTGATCGACAATCTTGAAAGCATGAAGCGTGCACGGACCATTCATACATCAACCATCGATCAATCCATTTTATACCAGTATTTGCTTAACGGAAATTTCGATAAATATGTAAAAAAAGCACGAGCCGAGTATAAGCGCAAATATGAGCTGACAAAAGCATGCTGCGAAACGCATCTTCCCGGGGTGCACCTATCCGGCGACGGGGGCTTGCATTTGTTCCTCACCTTCCCGACAGGCGTAAATACACGCCAGCTGTTGGAAGCTTGCACAGAACAGGGCGTTATTTTTACACCCGGAGACAAGTTTTATATTTATGAAGGCGAAGGGACGAATACTTTGCGGCTTGGTTTTTCACGAGTAACGGATGAAAACATCGAGCGGGGCATTCAAATAATCGGCAAACAGGCGAGCGGCTTTCTTAAGGCATAACGATTAATAAATGCCACAGGGACGGAATCGTTCTGGAATAGAGCCGGCAATCGTTTTACCCTCTGGTTACAGCGATCGCAACGAGTATAAGAAAAATGAGGTGTTTTAATGAAAATTGGCGTTATAATGGGCGGTTTTTCTTCCGAGCGTGAGGTTTCTCTGCAAACAGGTCAAGAGATGATCAATCATTTGGATCGCGGCCGTTATGAAACGGTTCCAATCGTGATTGGGCAGCGAGCGGATTTCTTCGCGCAGGTCCGGCAGGCAAGTATCGATGTCGCACTGCTGGCACTGCATGGCCGGTACGGCGAGGACGGAACGGTGCAAGGAGCTTTGGAGACGCTGGGCATTCCTTACACAGGCAGCGGTGTCCTGGCAAGCAGCTTATGCATGAATAAGCAGCTGTCCAAGATGCTGTTGAATTCAGCCGGTGTGCGCACGCCTGCAGGCCTTTTCTGGCAAGGGATGGACGATTATGATCCGCAGGCGGTGGAGCGGCTGGGTTATCCGGTTATTGTAAAGCCGAATACGGGAGGATCAAGCATCGGCATCCAGCTTGTAAAGAATGAGAAGGAGCTGCTGTCGGCTGTTCAGGGGGCTTGCAGCTTAGATCAAGCAATTTTGATTGAGCCTTATATGAAAGGGACGGAGCTCACCTGCTCGATAGTGGATGGCGAGGTGTTGCCGATTATCGGCATTCGTTCCGCACATTCGGAGTGGTTTGACTACAAAGCGAAATATGAAGCCGGCGCCGCCGAAGAGAAGGTGATCGAGCTTCCTCCCAATATGGATCGGCGTGTGCGCGAGGCGGCACTGGCCAGTTACCGGCTGCTGCAATGCAAGGTTTATGCCAGGGTCGATATGATTTTGTGTCAGGATATGCCATACGTGCTGGAAGTGAACACCTTACCGGGAATGACCGCCAACAGCCTGCTTCCGAAGAGTGCGGCAGCTGCGGGTATAACCTTTACACGGCTGCTGGACCGTATAATTGCAAGCTCGCTTCAAGAGCGGAAACAGGAATGGGGGACGGCGCAATATGTTTAGTGAAGAGCGTAGAGGAACGTTTTTATCTTCGCGTGTAAGGGATATTCGGCCATCGGGGATCCGCGCTTTTTTTGATCTGAATGCAGCAGGCGGAGATACGATCGCCCTCGGGGTCGGCGAGCCCGATTTCGTTACACCTGAAAACATACGTGAAGCTTGCATGCAGGCGTTGCGTGAAGGGCGTACGAAATATACTTCGAATGCCGGCTTGATGGAGCTGCGCGAGGAACTCTCCGCATATTTCTCCCGAAGCTTCTCGCTTTCCTATGACCCCGAACAGGAAATAATCGTGACGGTGGGGAGCAGCGAAGCCGTCGACCTGGCGCTGCGGGCAGTGATCGATCCGGGTGACGAGGTGCTGATACCGGCGCCAAGCTATATTGCCTATGAACCGATTACCCATCTGCACGGCGGTAAAATTGTGGAGGTGCCGGCTGCGGCGGAGGAGCAGTTCAAGCTGACCCCTCAAGCGCTGCAGGCAGCGATTACACAGCATTCAAAGGTTTTAATGATCAACTATCCGTGTAATCCGACCGGAACCGTAATGACGGAGCAGGATTGGCTGCCGATTGCTGAACTTATCATTAATCATAATCTGGTTGTCATTTCGGATGAAGTGTACGCCGAGCTAACCTACGGGAGAAAGCATGTCAGTATCGCCTCCTTGCCGGGCATGAAGGAGCGTACGATTGTCATCAGCGGTTTTTCCAAAGCGTTTGCTATGACAGGCTGGCGGGTGGGTTATGCGTGCGGTCCGAATGAGCTTATTGCCGGTATGCTGAAAATTCACCAGTACACGGCCATGTGCGCTCCCACCATTGCACAGATTGCCGCGCTTGAATCCTTGCGTTTTGGTTTGGCTGCCAAGGATGAGATGATGGCGAGCTATAATGAACGCCGCAAGCTGTTTGTGGCCGGCTTGAATGCAATCGGGCTGGCCTGTCACGAGCCTGAAGGAGCTTTTTATGCCTTCCCGTCCATTGCTTCTACCGGAATGTCGTCTAAGCAGTTTGCTCTTCTTCTGCTGGAGGAAGCGAAGGTGGCGGTCGTACCGGGACATGTATTCGGATCAGGCGGAGAGGGCTTTATTCGCTGCTCCTATGCAACCTCGCTTGTCGATTTGGAGAAAGCGCTTGAGCGGATGGGAAGGTTTATGAAAGTGATGCAGCCGGTTTAATGGAAGAAAACCAAAAAAATGGACGGCTATATCAATGTTAATAATCCAAACCAGTTAATTGAAATATTATTAAACGGAGAACGTTAGCATATTACAATACAACATGGGGCTGCCGGGAGATGATGCTTGCAGCTTCTTTAAGCTAATGAGACGTTAGTTGACTAGATTATAATTAATCTTTCCCTATTTTGTGTAGGATCTTAATGTTATGATTGTGTTGCTATAAAAATAAAGCGTAACGAGGTGAGGACAATGAAGACAAAAAAATATACGTCTTATCCTCATGATGCTGTTTAGTTTTTTGGCGAAATACATTAGGCCCTGAGGATAGGATTCACTCTCAGGGCTTTTATATTTAGGCAGAAGGAACGTTTAAGCTTTCTTGCCGGTCTAAAACAGCCACTTACGGAGTGGCTGTTATTTTTTTAGGACAAAGGGTTGGTCAAGACAACAATTGTGGTTTTAATTTGAAATTGGTTAGGATTTAATCGTTTGTCTTACAAATTGAACTGAATTCTATTAGGGGGAATATGTATTGAACTTGGTCGATCCGTTTCGTCATTACCTTGTTCCAAAGGATAAGGGGCCTCCTTCTTGAGATATCGTTTCAACTTCGGCATCGTTTCCCGTTATTCACCGCTTTCCAAATATGAAAGGATGATGCTTCATTAAAAGACTCGCTCAATATTTTCGCTCATTACAATCCGGACAGTCAACTTACAGTATGATTTATGAACCTGATCCAACCTATTGGAATAATGATGTTGCCTATTACATTGAACGGACACATAAACTCACACTGGATAAACCATGTATCACCATAAAAATACCTTTTGACCGTCTCGGCTTAGATGAAAATAGGGATCAAGTTGTTCTCTCCGATTTTGCATTAAGAGAATGGGTTAATCATATTGGGGCATTAAATGATTTGATTTATAACCGGTCACGTCCTGATAAAGAAAATGGTGCTTATTATTGTTTTCGTCCAACCAATGTGGTGTTGCAACGTAATGCATCCTTTGTCGAAGTCATCTCGGAAAAATGGTATCTATGCTTAATGATTACAGTCCAACTTCCGTTCAGGAATAATGATAAAGCTATGCGCATGCTCTGCAAAATGCTTCCAAAAGAAGTGGAGAGGTTTATTGCCAAGTATGATCTCATCAAATTAAATGCTGCCTATGAATTGGTAAAAAAACAAAATAAAATTCGCGAATGGCTGAAATCCAGTGATTATTGTGCGTTTATTGCGAATGGCAGCATTTTGCCAAGAAATAAAGACAACAGCGGGCCACTTGAGGGTGCCTTGCCTTTTACATCCCCGGAAGATGTTGAAGTTGAAATTTGCGGTTTGCGAGGAATGGGAATAAAACATGGTGTGACTGTCATCACCGGCGGTGGTTATTCGGGTAAAAGCACATTGCTGGATGCACTAAATTCGGGGATTTACAATCACAGCGTAGGCGACGGACGAGAATTTGTGATAACCGATCAAAGTGCAATGGAAATATCTGCAGAGGAAGGCCGTTCCATAAAAAATATCAACATTACGCCTTTCATAAAATGGATACCCAATAGTTCGGCTGAACAGTTTTCGACTGACTACGCCTCAGGTTCCACATCTCAAGCCGCAAATATTATGGAGGCAATCAACGTCGGGTGTAAGCTTCTTCTTATTGATGAAGACAGAAGTGCGACGAATTTTATGATTCAAGACATCAAAATGCGTTCATTAATCAAGCATGAACCCATTACACCTTTTACGGAACGTGTCAGGGAGCTTTATGAGGCTGTCGGAGTATCTTCCGTTCTTGTTATTGGAGGTAGCGGTGAATTTTTATCCGTTGCCGATCAAATCATCCTGATGGACAATTTTGTGCCAAAAAACGTAACCCAGGAAGCAAAAAAATTATGTGAACACGACAAACCGCGCGAACGTATCCCCCTTACAAAATGGGAGATAGAACGAAAAATAACCACCGAACACTTTTCGAGCTATCCACAGGGCAGTGGTAGAGAAAAGCTGATGGTTTCAACCATGGGATACATGATGATAGGTGATGAACAAATTGATATCAGAGGGCTTTACAATATCACATCACACGCCCAGCTTGCAGCTATTGCCTTTTTAATTCGAAAAATCGCTATAAGTAATCAGGATCACCTCATTATTCTTCATGAAAAGATCAAAAAAGCTCTCGAAGATATGGAAAGAGAAGGAGTGGATATTGTATTTTCTACCTTTTTTCCTGGTATCGAAAGATGGCTTGAATTACCAAGAATTAATGAAGTAATATCTGTCATAAACCGAATGAAACATTTGAATTTTATTTGAATGGCACCGGCGATCTAGGACTTTATTTTCTGCTGACATTTTTCTTCAGCAAGTCAGGTTTGCGGATCATGCGGCATCAAAATAACTGTAAGTCGATTGAAAATAAGAAAGGGTGTATAGGTTGGAGCAAACAAAGTTTATAGACGAATTGACGCTTGGTATTCCTGTCGATCATCTTCAAGAAGCAATCAGCTGGTATCAACACTATCTAGGGTGTGAATTAATCCAACCCTTGTATGGTTATGCCGACATGCGACTTGGCAAAAATCAAAAAATCTTATTGTTTATACCTGACGACGGCGTGTTTTTTGCAGGTCCGAGCTACAAAGAAAATCCGCATTATTTACTGCGCTTGCTCGTCAACGATATCGAAGAATTCCATCGCTTTCTTACGAGTTCCGGTGTTGAGGCGGGAGAGATCGTTGGAGAGGAGGGAGCGGCATTAGGCCGGTCGTTTATTTTTAGCGATCCGTATCGGAACCGGTTACTGGCATGGACAGGGTTTCATTGTGACCCAAGTAAAGATTTATTGAAGGACTTATAAACATCGTCGTGTTAGACAAAGGTTGTCTGATCGAGCAAGGAATCCATTCGGATTTGCTGGCACAGCGAGGCTTGTACGCCCGGCTTTGGCATTTGCAGCAGCAAACCGGGGGGCTGGAAGTTATCCAATTGAGGCTCCGCAAAAAGTCGCTTAGTTAGCGACTTTTTTGCGTTAAAACCATTTCAGATTTTAATAGGATCGCAACTATCCAAAATAAAGACACAAAATAAAAAAACGGCTGCATATTTCTAAGTGCGAGCTTTCCTTATACTCGACCTATAAACCTAAACCAAAGATGGGTGAGGAGCAAAGAAAGTGACATACAGAAAATGGAATAAGATGCGTACCGGGTTTCAGAATCCTACGAATGACTTCCGGTCGATCCCATTCTGGGCTTGGAACGATAAGCTTGAAGCCGGCGAGTTGGTCAGACAGGCGCAAGAAATGAAAAGCCATGGTATGGGCGGATTTTTCATGCACTCCCGGGAAGGACTTGAAACCGAGTATATGGGCGAGGAATGGATGTCCTGCGCTGCAGCGGTTGTTGAAGCGGCTAAAAATATGGGGATGCATGCATGGTTATACGATGAAGACCGATTTCCGTCGGGCGGTGCAGGCGGCCTGGTTTGCCGGCAGGGAGGCGATCCTTTTCGCGCGAAGGCTGTCACGCTGGAAATCATTCAAGGAGCTCCACCGCAGGACGACGATGTTCTTGCGGTCTTCTCCGCCGTCATAGAAGGTGACAAGCTTAAACAAGCCGCTCGGATCCGTTCCAAGTTATCGATGGAAGCGGAGGGAACATTCCTTATTTTCAGGTGCTTGGTGTCGGGCGGATGCGAGTGGTTTAACGGAGAAGCGCCCGTCGATAATTTGAATCCGGCTGCGGTGGCCGCTTTTATCGATTCGACCTATGAACCGTACAGAAACCGATTCGGAGAACATTTCGGAGGCGTTATTCCGGGTATTTTTACGGATGAGCCAAGCATTGCGGACTTTCATTCGGTATACCCCGAAGGCAGGACTTGGCTGCCGTGGACGGACGGATTCGCCGAGCTGTTTCGCGAGAAGAGAGGCTACGATATCGCGGACTCGCTGCCTTACTTGTTTTTTTACGATGAACCTGCGGCAAAGATCAGGCATGATTATTGGCGAACGATTGCCGAAAGGTTCAGCGAAGCCTACTCGCGTCAAATCGGGGAATGGTGCGGGAATAACGGTCTCGCGTTCACAGGCCATTATTTGGCTGAGCATAATTTAGGAATTGCTATTCGAATGAATGGCGCCGTAATGCCGCATTATCGATACCAGCATATTCCCGGGATCGATTTGCTGGACGAGAAGACGGAAGAGTGGCTTACGGTTAAGCAGTGCACCAGCGTGGCCAATCAGTACCGCAGGGAGCATGTACTATCGGAAATGTACGGCTGCTGCGGCTGGGATTTTACGTTCGAAGGGCAGAAACGGATTGGGGACTGGCAGTTTGTTATGGGCGTTACGCTGCGCTGTCAGCACTTGTCCCTATATAGTTTGACGGGCTGCAGAAAACGCGATTTTCCCCCGAACTTCAATGACTCGTCGCCGTGGTGGAAATACAATCAGGTCACGGAGGATTATTTTGCACGCCTTTCTTCCGTGTTAAGCGGAGGAGCTGCCGTTCGCGACATTTTGGTTATTCACCCGACAACGAGTTTATGGACGACGATCGGATCGGATCCATACCGCTTTATGGAATGGATGGATCCCAGTTTGCAAAAGGCGAACGAATATGAGGCGGATTTCATCGCCTTCATGAAAGCGCTATTAAGCCAGCATCTAGATTTTGACTTCGGCGACGAGCTCATTATGGCGGATGACGCATTCATCCGGGAAAATCAGCTGTTTGTCAAGCATGCGGGCTACCGGACAATCGTGCTGCCGATGCTGTCCAATTTGCTTGATTCTACGCTGTCATTATTGATCGATTTCGTGTACGCCGGAGGTACGGTGATCGCGGTAGAGCCCCTTCCATTGCGGGTAAACGGCGTTCGATCGGATAAGCTGCGCTTGTTATTGGAGCATGAAAATTTTCATGCCGTAGGGACGACTCGCGATTGCGTCACGGCTTTGGAAACGATCCGGCAGCGTCGTGTATCGCTGCGCGGACCGCATGGTTTTGAAATACCTGAGTTATTGTATCTGCTTAAGGAGCATAAAGATTGCCATGCCTTGTTCGTAGTCAATCATGATCGAACCCGCGGCTGCGAAGCCGAAATCGTCCTGCAGATTGACGGCGACGTGGAGGAATGGGATCCGTTAACCGGCAGTCATATGCGGATCGGGGTGAATCGAAAGGACGGCAGCACCCGTTTCTTGGCCTCGTTCGGGCCGGCCGCTTCACGGCTTTACATCGTCCGCCGGGAGGCTGCTCCGATGTTGACTGAAGCGAGATTTGCCCATCGGCTGCCGCATGAGCAGCAAATGGCGCTCGTTACGTTACCGACCTTAAGCGGATTTGCACGGACGATGCCAAATGCGATCCTGTTGGATTTCTGCTCCTATCGGGTCGGAGAGGAAGCGCCGAGCGGGCAGCTGCAGGTTTGGCAAGCTCAGAAGAACATCCGCGAACGTTTTGGAATGCGGGACAGCCATTATAACGGTCAAACCCAAAGGTACCGCTGGGCTGACATTGCACATCCGCATGACGGAATTCCCGTCGAATGGGTATTCTCGTTTGAGGTCGATGAACTGACGGATGGAGACGTATGGATTGTGCTTGACGGCTGGCGACCTTCACATATCCGTTTGAATGGCGATCTAGTGGCAATCCGTCCGGAAGGTTGGTTCATAGACCGGAAATGGCCTCGAATTCCGCTTCCGCAGTTGAAGAAAGGAAGGAACGAATTATCGCTGCTCGGACCTTACCGGAATCGGGACGAGATGGAGAACGTGTATGTAATCGGTGATTTTGCAGTCAACCGGGACAGGCGTATCCTCCGTGAACCGGAGCAATTGTCGGTCGGCGATTGGACGCTGCAAGGGTACTTGCACTATCCCGGCAATATGATATATCGGTACGACTTTGTATACAGCGCTGATTGGGTTGAGCTGACAAAAGGCTGCCGGATCGTGCTGGAGCTAGGGCATTGGGAAGCCGTTACTGCAGAAGTAAGAATCAATGGCCAATGCGCAGGACATATACCGTGGCGTTCGGCAGACGGCCTCGACGTTACCGAATATTTGCAGCCGGGAATGAACGGGATCGAGATCGAGCTGGCCGGCAGTCTCCGAAATCTGCTTGGCCCCTTCCATCAGATCGGCACGCACAATCCATGGGTGGACTGGACGTTCTTTCAGCGGGAAGGAAGCCGTGACGATCCGGGGTATTTTGTAAAACCGTATGGTTTGATGCGTCCTGTCGGCTTATATGTCCGTAACGGATAAGCATCGTATTCTCTTAAACCGGGAACCGGATGAATGGTTATACATTCCATTACGCCTGTATCAGGCACATAGGAGGACGGATTAGCATGACCGCAAGAAATGACCGGCCTATCAAAGAGCAAAATGACAGGCTTCAAAAAGAACTTGTCCAATATATTTATCGTCCCGGCTGGACGCTTCTGGAAAATGAAACGCTTTGGAAGGAAGCGCTCGATTTCGCTGAAAAGACAGGTGCCGATGCGATTATGGCGTTCAACGCGCACGGCGAAATGCCCCCGCATCCGCCCCTTGAAGAACTGCCGCAGCGGGTGGCGTTGCTTGCGGAGCGCTTTGCCGAGGTTCGCCGCCGCGGGATGATACCGATGCTTAATTATTTCGTAACGCTTGGTCACGGTGCGGCGAAGCCGGCTGCAGGGATGGAACATTTTCAACCCGTTGTGGACGGTTTCGGCCATGCTGTGCAAGGCTGTGCCTGTCCGCTCGATCCGGTATTCCAGCAATATATGGTTCAATCATTCAGCCTTTACGCCGAGGGATTGGACATCGAGTCGCTATGGATTGACGACGACTTCCGGCTTTACGGACGAGAGGGCGCGGAAACGCTGCAATGCTTCTGCCCTCTGCATCTGAAACAGTTTGCGCACAAAGTCGGCCGAAGCTATGAACGCGGGGAGCTGATTAGGCTGCTGCTCGATCATCGTGAACCGCAGCGTGAATTACGCCGCCAATGGTTCGAAGTGCAAGGCGAGTCCCTTGTCCGATTGGCGAAGCTTTTACGGGACGCCGTTACAGCCGCCAATCCGGATATTGCACTCGGGATGATGATTCCGCCGGTTTACTACAACTATTTCAGCGGCAGGAAGCTGAACGAGGAGCTCCATGCGCTCTACGTGGAAGGTCGCACTCCGTGGCTGCGAACAGGCGGCGGATTTTACCGCGATGAGCGTCCGCTTGACTTGCTGGATAAGGTGATTCAGGTTGCCGACCCGATTCCTTCCATGCTGACGGAACCTGTTCGTCTATGCTGCGAAATTGAAAACTATCCGTTTGTGCCCGGGTTGAAATCGGCTCAGGCGCTCGCGCTCGAAATGTACTTGAACACCATTTCCACGAACGGACTGCTGACGCTTAGTATCCATGACAGTTTTCTCGGTATGCACGACATATCCGGCAATGTTGCAAAGATGCTGCCGGCGGTTAAGCCTTACCTGCGTCAAGTCGCGCTAACCGCATCAGGCAAACGCCGACGCGGCGCCTCGCTATCGTTTCCTCCTAACCTGGCGGAGATCGGTGAGCTCGGATCCGAGTCGTTCATCCCGCAGTGGAATCTCAATCTGGCGAGACTCGGCATCCCGCAGGCTCCTACCGACGCCTCGCCGGTTATTTTGACCGGCCATGTTCCCGAGCTGTTCAGCGAAGGGGAGCTCAGGAAAATGCTTGAACGGGGAGCCATCCTTTCCCCTGAAACATATGTTCGTCTGCAAGAATTGGGACTGCTTCTCGATTGTCCGATTCAAGTCACAAAGGAGCCTTTCAAGTCAAAGGTACAGACGGAGCGCATTTTGACTGATGGGGCTCCCGAGTGGCTGCGCGGGAAAAATCTGGCGGCGCGTTGGCATGTCACTTACCAAACCGAGTATACCGTTCAAGCTCTGGAAGGGGCGGAAATGTGGTCCTGCCTGTACGATACGGAAGGCGTGGCGCTATCATGCGGCGTAGCGGTTGCGGAAAATCCGTACCGTGTGGCGGTCATGACGCATACGGGATTACCGATGAAAGAAAGAGGCCGGCAATGGCTGATGCAGCAGGCAATCGCATTTCTAACACATGGCGATTGTCCTGCGATGGTCGAAAATGTGCTGGAGATGTACCCGATCTGGTGGGAAGCGAGCGACGAAGATGGGGTCGAAGCCATGTTGGGATTATGTCATTTTGCCATGGAAAGTTATGACACGGTTACTTTATGGCTGCCGGGCGAGCGGAGCATACGGTCAATCGAAAGACTGGAACGAAGCGGGGAGTGGACGGCTGCCGCTTGTACGATAACCGTACACGAGAGCGGCGGGCAGCGCATTACTTTGACAGACGCGAGCGTACCTAAACCGTTATCGTACGAAACGTTCCGCATTTACCGCTAACGGACGATTGCATTTCCCTCATTTGTTGAACCCACCTTCAGGGGAACATAACCTGACGCGTGGGTTTTATCATTCGCTTTCCGCTCATCGGAACTGGTGTTATACTTCTTTGTAAACGATTTCTTGAGAGACGGGCGGTGAAGTTTAGGTGGGGAATTCGATATTTAAAAAGCTGTTGTTTTCCTCGCTGCTGATGGTAGTGAGCCTTTCGGTGCTGATCGGGACGATAGCCTACAGCATTGCGTCACGTACGATGATTCATGAGACGGAGAAAGATTTGGTCAATGAACTGAAGCAAATCGACCGCAGCTTGCTCACCATTGTCGAGGACGTCAATCAGTCCACTGAAATTTTGCAAAACAACGAGGCATTGATGCAAGTGTTTGACAGCAACCCCAAACAATCGTTTCAACGTTATTTGGACCTTTTGGAAATGGACAAGCTGTTGAAAACCGCGATGTCCAACAATGACGCGATTTTGGGATTTTCGATTTTGTCCCGGAACCAAAATTTCTCGTCAGGCTCCAGGATGGATAACTATACGTACGAGAACTTCATCGAGCTGCCCGTGTATCAAGAGAAAATTCGCACCTTGAAGAACGATCAGTATGCGCTGGTCAGGGCGGAAGAATTGCAGCTGACCGCTTCGGCGCCTAGTTTTAAATACGAATGGATAGATAAAGCGAACGTCATTTTTCTAATCAAAAAAATTTCTTCCTACCCCGGCAACGAAGTGATCGTAATAAGCTTCTTGTCGACCGCCTCGATCATGCAGAACTCGAATTACGGTAATGTATATGCGCTGGACGGAATGGACCGTCTTGTCTGGAGGGGGATGCCCCAAATCGACGAAAGCGCCCTTTTTTCCAGGAAGGCTTCAAGCATCGACAAACCGGAGGGAAGCGAGCGAGCAGGGAGCCGCCGTTATGTTTACTTGAAATCCAGCGTTATGGATTGGTTTCTAATCAACGTCATCTCGGAGCGGGAAATCGTGAAGCCGCTTGGCGAAATCCGCACGTTCGTTACGCTTAGCATCGTTGTCATCATAATCGTATGCATGATCGCGGCCATGACTGCGTCCAGAGGCTTGACCCGGCGAATCCGGCATTTGAAAAATGCCGTTCACCTGAAAGGAACGGATGACCCGCTCCTCCGAACGATCCCTTACGATCAAAGAGCCGGATCACCGTTTCAATTCATCCATTCCTTAAAATTCGGCTATAAGCTGTTCCTGTACTATATCTGTATTGTCATCATACCTATGCTAGTTCTAAGCATACTTTTGTATCATAAAACGGTGGTTATCGTGGAAAATAGGCTGGAGCAGTCGTTTCGTCAGCCGCTTGCACTAGCCGCTTCCCGCATCGACATGCTGATGAACCGTCATATCCGAAATGTGAAATATTTGATTACAAGCGAGAATGTTCAGCAATTATTTGTAACACCTCCTTCTGAGAGTTTGGAAGAATTCGAGAAAAGGCAATCGCGCATCACGAATGAAATTATGAGCAAAACGATCTACCATACAGGTTTAAACAACGTAGAGATTTATTCGCACAACGGCCAGCTTATGTACACTTCATCACAGCTTCATTCTGAGCGGCCAAGCGATAACGCGATTATTCCTCCCAAGAGCATCGAAGGAAGCATCATGTGGGAGGATACGTATTCCGATGCGTTTCAGAACCAGGTCTTCTCGCTAGTCCATGAAATTAAAGGCAATATTTTATTTTCGGAAGGATTTGCCTTGCCGATCGGTTATTTGAAAATCGTTTTGAACGAGTCGCTGCTTAGTCAAATCCTGAAAGACATCCGATTCAGCGAAGGCAGCGAGGTATTCATCGAAAACCGCAAAGGCCAGATCGTTTCGTCAAACGATAAGCAGTTTATCGGCAAAACGAGGAACGAAATACCGGCGGTTTCGATGTCGGATAACATGCTTACAGCCGTCAAGGAACTCGGTTATAACGACTGGAGCCTGCAAGCGATTATCCCTGCCGGCAAGTTAATGAGCTCCAAGAAAGATCTCATTACGTATAATTTGTTCGTATTGTCGATTATGCTCCTGGTCATCGTCATTATTTGCATTCGCCGGTCGGTGCTGTATGTGCGCCCGATACACGCGCTTATTCAAGCCATGAAGAAGGTCAAGGACGGAGATCTTCATGTGCGGTTTCAAGAACGAAGCGGGGATGAAATCGAATTGCTCGGCCGCAGCTTTAATGCCATGCTTGACCGGCTTCAGCAATTGATCGAGGAAATAACAAAGTCGAAGCTTCGCGAGCAGGAGCTGGAAACGAAGAAAAGATCGGCGGAATTGAATGCGCTGCAAATGCAAATTAATCCGCACTTTCTGTACAATACGTTCGAATCGATTAACTGGCTCGTGATCCAAAATGAGAACGACAAAGCAGTCACGATGATGACATCCCTGGCCGATCTTTTTCGTATCGGGATTAACCGGGGGGAAAATATCGTTGGACTGGATGAAGAGCTGATGCATGCAGAGGCTTACATTACGATTCAGAAAATCCGTTACAACGACAAGCTGAATGTCATTTGGGATATCCAATTGGAAGCGAGGCTTTATCTCACCATGAAACTGGTGCTGCAGCCGCTGATCGAAAACGCTATCTACCACGGGATCGAGCTGATGGAAGGGGCGGGGACGATTCGAATCAAGAGCTTCATCAAAGAGGATAGGCTGATCTTACAAATCATCGATGACGGACTCGGTATCGAGGACGAACGGTTAACCGAGCTGATGGAACGTTTCAAAAACTGGTACCGCGAGCCTTCCCGCAGCATCGGACTGCTCAATGTGAACGAACGGATCAAGCTGCTGTTCGGGGAAGAGTTCGGCTTGCACATCAATAGTAAAGTCAACGAGGGTACGATTGTCAGCGTCACGCTGCCCGTTGTGCGTAAAAATGCAAGCGAGGGGGAAACGGCATGAACAAGCTTTTTATCGTTGAGGACGAGGACATTATCCGTAAGGGTCTGGTGAACAATGTCCAGTGGGAAGCATGGGGATTTCAAGTGTGCGGTGAGGCGGTCAACGGAAAAAAGGCGCTTGAGTATATCGAGAAACATGATGTCGATGTCGTGTTGACCGATGTGCGCATGCCCGTAATGGACGGTCTGGAGTTGAGCCGGCATGTAAAGCGACTGAAGCCCGAAATAAAGATCGTGATCCTTACCGGCTTCAGCGAGTTCGAGTATGCCAGGCAGTCGCTCGAGAACGGCGTCTTTCAATATATTCTCAAACCCGTGAAGCGGGATAAGCTTGCCGAAGTATTCCTGCGATTGAGAGAGGTGCTCGAGCATGCAAGACTTACGAGAGATCTAATTCAACAAGCGGAAGAGAGCCGCTCGCTTCTGCAGGAGAAGCAGTTGAATCATTGGATTCATGGGCGGAGCGTATTGCCAAGGCATGCGGAAGAGCCGGGAATGGAAATGCCGCCGATGTCGGAACCCCCTGTCCCTGTTGCAGAATCCTATGTTTGCGCCGTGCTGGACGTCGATAATTTGGGCAGCCGGGATATGGGATTTATCAATCGATTCAAACAGTTCGGATATGCGGAGATGAAAAAGCTAGCGATGGACAGCTTCAGGCAGGAAGGCTGTAAAGATTCGGTCTTATGCGGCTTCGACGATTATGGGAGATTGGTGCTTCTACTGTTATCGCCGGGTTCAAACGACGATAGATTGCCTGCACGGATAACATCCATTCTAGAAAACTGCTCAAGCGCATGGGAAGGCGCGTCATTCTCGGCAGGGATCGGCGGAGCGGTCAAGGAAGCTGTATCCGTCAGCGCTTCCTATGAGCAAGCTTCCGGCGCGCTGTCCTACCGATTTTATAGCGGTCCAGGGTCTCTTCATCGCCATGGTGACATCCCCTTATTACGCACGATAACCCCACAGGAATTTCAGAAAGTGAAACAGGCTGAGAAGAAGCTTTCGACCTATATCTCGTTGGGTGAAGGGGATTTGGGTACGATATGCACGGAAATGGTTGCGGAAATCATCGAGCAGGGGGCGGCGGATTACGGCAGCGTACGAACCGTCTTGTCTCAAACATTATATTCCGTTCTGGGGTATATGGCGGAACAAGGACATGATTTGGATCTACAAATGAACGACGAGCGGTCCATAAGTGAATTGACCGATCTAACGCACATCATCGGCTATGTCAAACGAAGACTGAATGAAATAAAAACGGAGATCGAACGAAGCGATCGTACGGCTGGCCGCAATTTGGTCTTGCGGGCCAAGAAGTATGTCGCCGAACATTACAGGAACGATCTGACATTGACGGCGCTGGCCAATCATTTGTTTGTCAATGCCTCGTATTTCAGTTGGTTATTTAAGCAGGAGACCGGCGTTACATTCACGACTTACCTGACGCATGTCCGGATGGATACGGCCAAGAATCTTCTGAAGAAAGACGAACAGAAAGTATATGAGGTTGCGCAGTTCGTCGGTTACAACGATTACAGACATTTTTGTAAGATGTTCAAAAAAGTAGTGGGCATCACGCCAAAGGATTTCAAACAAAGGGGTAAATAAGGGCGGGCGGCGCCCCTATTTACCCCCATTTCGCAAGTACCAAAAAAACGACACAAAATAAAAAAACGGCTGCATATTTCTCGGCGCAACCATTCCTTATACTCTTTCTATAGACAAAAAGTCTAATACTATTGAAAGGGGGGGATAGTCGTTGTCGAGAAGCATAGCAAAACATAAAACGCTTTATTTATTGCTATTACCGGGAATTTTGTACATGCTGCTCTTCAACTATGCGCCGATGTACGGGATCGTGCTAGCGTTTAAGGATTTTAATATTCTTAAAGGAATCATGAACAGTCCGTGGGTTGGAACGAAGCATTTCGACAAGCTGTTCTCGGATCCGTATTTCCTGACGGTAACATGGAACACGTTGAAAATCAGCTTGCTAAGGCTTTTGTTCGGTTTCCCGGTTCCGATCGTTTTAGCGCTGCTGCTCAACGAAGTTCGCTTGAAATTGTTTAAGCGAACGATCCAAACCGTTATTTATTTGCCTCACTTCATATCCTGGGTCATTATCGCAGGAATTTTGAAGGTGCTGCTTACTACGGATAACGGATTCGTAAATCAGGTGGTTGGAAGCTTCGGGTACGAGCCCATTCCTTTTCTGACCAGCAATGCATACTTCGTTCCGATGCTTGTGATCTCAGACATCCTGAAGGAAGCCGGCTGGGGGACGATCATTTATTTGGCGGCGCTTGCAGGCATCGATCCGGAGCAATATGAAGCGGCTATGATCGACGGTGCCAATCGTTATCACCGTTTGCGTTACATTACTTTGCCGGGTATAACGGTAGCAATCAGCATCATGCTCATTTTAAGCCTAAGCGGTATATTAAACGCCGGCTTCGATCAAATTTTCAATCTCTATAATCCGCTTGTTTATGCGTCAGCCGATATTATCGATACCTATGTGTACCGCATCGGGTTGTTAGAGGGAAAATACAGTCTCGCAACGGCGCTTGGACTATTCAAGTCCGTTATCGCTTTAATCTTGATCGTCATTGCGAATAAAGTTGCGAAGATGCTGGGGGGAACGGGGATATGGTAGCAACCGGCAAGAAGATGGAGACTAATACCACTACCTCCGGATCCATAAGGAAATTGTCCCGCTTACGAAGCAAACATCCCGCAGAGCTGCTGTTCCAAATTTTGAACTACGGCTTTCTGACGTTTTTCGCCTTGCTGACTTTGCTTCCGTTCTGGCATGTGTTCGTCGTTTCCGTTACAAGCTATGAATCTTATTTGAACAATAAATTCATTCTTTTGCCGGTCGATCTGTCGTTCTCTTCATATGTAACGATACTTGGTGATTCGAAAATCCATCAGAGCTTTCTTTTGACCGTGTTCATTGTCGTTACTTCAACGCTGCTGCACTTGTTATTGACGGCGATCATGTCATTCCCGCTTTCACGTAACGAGTTGAAGGGCCGTAACGTCATTATGGTGTTTATGGTCGTTACCATGCTTTTCAGCGGCGGACTAATTCCTCATTATTTGCTTATCAAACAACTCGGATTAATAAACAATGTACTCGTTTTTATTATTCCGGGAGCGTTTGCAGGGTTCAGCGTCATCTTGATGCTCAACTTTTTCAAGCAGATTCCTCCAAGCCTGGATGAAGCGGCAAGAATCGACGGAGCGGGACATCTGTATGTGTTGTTCAAGATTTTCATTCCGTTATCCATGCCGATCATTTCAACGCTTGCTTTGTTTTACGGCGTCGGCAAATGGAACGACTGGTTTACGGCGGTTATATTTATCGACAAGGCTTCTTTGTATCCGATTCAAAACATTTTGCGCGAGTTTCTCATATTGGGCAACATGGACACGATCGGCAGCGGAGTTTTTTCAAAGGATGCGAACAAGCTCATCGTCAGTATCAAAATGGCCATCATAGTCGTAGCGACACTGCCGATCGTCATCGTATATCCTTTCCTGCAGAAGCATTTCGTGAAAGGCGTATTGCTCGGTTCGATCAAACAATAACAAATGGGGGTTATCAAAAATGAAGAAAAAAGTATTCATTTCCGTTATAAGCGCAACCATGATGACAAGCTTGATTCTCGGCTGCGCGAAGGAAGAAAACGGCTCCGTGAAGGAACCTGGCGGTTCGGTGAAAGAACCGAGCGAAACCGCAAAGGCGCCACAAAAGCTGACCATGTTCGCCCATGATTTTCAAGTATGGGATGGGCAGCAGAATGACAGCGTACTGAAAGAGATAGAGAAGAAATTCAATGTATCGATAAACAGACAAGGTGCTCCTTGGGAAGGCTGGATGGAGAAGCTGGCGCTCAAAATCAATACGGGCGAAACGCCGGACTTGTTCTTCTACCTGACAACTCAGGCTGAATATAAAAACTGGGCGGAAAACGGCATCGTGCTCGAGCTCGATAAATATTTGGATAAAGCGCCGAATTTGAAAAAACTGCTGGACAACGATCTGTACAAAAATTTAAAAATCAACGGCCATTATTATTTTGTTCCAGTCGTTACCCAAGCAAATAATCACGCCATTTATTACCGCAAGGATTGGCTCGAAAAGCTGAACTTGAAGGAGCCTACCAATATCGAGGAATTTACGGCGATGTTGAAAGCGTTTACGGAAGGGGATCCGGACGGCAACAATAAGAAGGATACCGTCGGCATGACGGGCTCCAAAATCAGGGATTGGTTCAACATCATTTTTGCCGGATTCGGCGTAAAACCGGAATGGAATAAAAATGCGAACGGCGTTTATGAGGCTGGGTATGCGACTGAAGCCTATAAGCAATTTCTGGGTTGGATGCAGGAGCAGTATAAAGCGGGGTACATTCAGAAGGAATACTATCTGAACGATGATGCGCAGAAGGAGGAAGCGTTCTATTCCGGCAAAGCGGGCGTCATGATTACGAACAGCGGCGCGAAAGCGGACGGTGTCATTAAGCAAATCGGCGATGTAAACGGCAAAGCCGTAGTAGATTCGTTGACGCCTCCGGACGGACCGGGCGGAAAAGGCGGCGTATTTTCCTTCGGCGGTCATTGGGGCGGATGGAGCATTTCGTCGCAGACGAAGGACAAGGAGCGGGCTGTCCAAATGCTGGATTACCTCTATAGTCCGGAAGGCAGAAACCTGACCTATTTCGGTATTGAAGGCGTTCACTACAAAAAAGATGGCGAAAACATCGTGGCGAACCTGGAAAACAGAGGCAAAGAACCGCAAAATACGTTCGCTCCGATCGGCGGAGAATTGTCGGGGCTTTATAAGTTCGGCCAATACTTCGGCAATTTGTACCGGTTCAACGGAAGCAAGATCGAAGCGTTAAGTAACAATGCGTTTAACAAAAACCGGGAAATTGCGGATAAACAGGATGCCTTTATCAACAAAAATTTGATCATGTCCGATATTGCCAACGTCATGGACTTCCCTGTGGAGTTTGGGGAAATCAGCAAGAAAATGACCGATATTATGGAGAAGTATACGGTCATGATCGTGAGCGGCGAAACTGCGCTGGACGCCGGCTGGAACAAGATGATCGCCGAGCTGAACGCAGCGGGGTATGCCAAAGCGCAGCAGCAAGTTAAAGAAACGATGGACAAAATGAAATGACTTTCGTAGACATGAATGTAGCAAAAAGCCGGTTTCGTTCCATGTGGTTTGCACATCCGTTAATCGGCGATCCTTCCTTTGATACTTTTGAGCGATTTGCAGGTAATCCGGTCCATGAAGGGATCGGCGTTTGGGATTGGCCTGTCAACGGATTCCTGTTCGTGGATCCGGTATCGGCCAACTGGTACGTGTATGTCAGTTTGTATGCCAAAGGGTACCGGCATTGCGGAACGATCACTCTTATACGTTCGACCGATAAGGGAAAGAGTTGGCGAAACCTCGGACCGGTATTCGACGGAAGGGGACTCGCGGAAAGATACACCCCGGAGGACGCGGCACTGGCTACTTTGGATGCTTCGGTCGTCTATGAGAATGGCATCTATCACATGGTATACGGTTGGGGGTCGCTTAAAGAGTCGCAGGGCGGAATCGCATATGCATACTCCAACCATCCGGAAGGACCGTTCCTGAAACACCCGCATCCGATCAAGAATGAGACGGATACCGAGCCGATACTAGGCATGTATAAACGAACGTATGCAAGCACCTTGATCAGGCGACGAGACGACTGGCTGATCCTCGCGATGATGAGCATGCCCCGCAATACAGGGGGCTCCTGGTCGCTGGTAGCGCTTACCTCGGAACAGCCGGACGGACCTTACGGCAATCCTGCGTTTTTGCTGTACCCGCAGAGTCCGTTCTACCTTCCGGCGCCGATCGAGTTTTATCCCGCTTATGTGCATGACGGATATGTCTATGCGCCATCCACTTCTGTGGGACGTAACCGTACCTATCAAGCCGTTTTTCGGGCGGAGCTCGAAAGCGCGCATTCGGCCGAAGCCTGGCAGCTGGATCAGGAAGGCTCCTGCTGGCATTCGGAGGCGAGACAGTCTGAGCGTTACGGAATATGGGGACAAACCTATTCAGGCCAGGTCATGGAAGACGGCATGCTGCATGCGATGTATCCCGCTTTGAACGAGAGGGGCGAGGGGACGATTAACTTGGCTTCGCGTCCGTGGTCCGAGCCTTACGACGACAATTTCGTGCTTTCGGGGAACAATGCGGCTGCCGTCAGCTTTGTGCGGCAAGGTTATGAGATGTTCAGGCTGACGGCTGAGCTGACGAGTACGAAAGCTTTCAGCGTCGTGTGGGGGTGGAACGGACCAGTAGGGTCGACGGTGATGCCGCGCTGGGCGGACGGGATGCCGCACGCAAACATGTTCACGGATGGCCTGGGACTTTCCGTGATAGGCGACGAATTTGCCTTGATCGCGGTGACGGCTCAAGGATCGGTGGAAGTGTTGGAACATACGGAGAAATACGACGAGCGTGACGCCTGTTGGGGGTCAACGGTTTCGGGAGCGGGAACCGAGCCGGGAGCGGACGACTCATTTGGGCGCCCGCCCTTCCGCGAACCCCAATCGTACCGGATCGTTATCCGGCAGGAGGCATCGAGCTGTCAACTGGATATCAATGGAAAAATGCTGACTGTGATGCAGGGTGCAGCTGCCGGACGTATCGGACTCATCGCCGGCAATGGCGCGCTTGTCCGATGCACGCGTTTCGAAATTGAAGGAGAAAGCCGGGAGCATTGGGTTGAGCTGCTGCCTGGCGAAGGATTGGCAGGGGCGGCACAATGTCCGGACAAATGGGACTTTGAGATGGATTCGTCATATAGCAAGGGGTTTGGCTATCGCTCGACGGAGCGCACCGGCTTCGCAGAGGAAACCGTATCCATGCTGAAATGGAATTTTCGCGGAGACGCGTTCCGCGTGAAGATGCCGGTTAAAGGCTATGGCAAGATCAGCGTTTTGCTGGACGGACAATGGCTGGAAGATATCGTGCTGCTGCCGGATGGCGGGATACCGGGTTCGCGTGTCGTAATCGGGCGGGACGGACTGGCGGATGGCAATCATGCCGTGACGATGACATTGTTGGAAGGCGAGATGAGCTGCGACGTATTCTCGTACCGGGTACATCGATAACTGGCTAGAATAGGAGACTGCTTACATGTTATTGACTTATAAGGATATCGAGCAATACCGGCGGGACGGGTTCCTTCTTGTGGAAAATGTGTTTTCCGATAAGGAAATCGAGACTATGGTGTCGGACATCGAAGGCGGAGGTCGCACAGCTGCATCGGCGATGAGCGTGAACGACGAGTCGGGGAAGAAAGCCAAGCTGGCGTATTGGGAAGAACTCACGGACGATATCTGGTCCGCCGCTTCCACCAGCTCGCGCGTCGTCAATAACGTACGGATGCTGCTCGGCGAAGAGGTCAGCTTTTTCCACGGCAAGGTGATGATGAAAGAGGCTCGGACAGGCGGGGCATGGGAATGGCATCAGGATTACGGGTACTGGTATGATCAAGGCTTTCTTTTCCCGCATATGATTAGCGTATTTGTGGCGATCGACCCGGCAACGAAGCTGAACGGGTGCCTTCGGGTGCTCAAAGGTTCTCATAAAATGGGAAGGCTTACGCATTTACAAGTCGGCGGTCAAACCGCCACCGATCCGGCACGGATCGCCGCTGCGGAGAAACGGTTCGAGACCGTATACTGCGAGATGAAGCCAGGCTCGGCGCTTTTCTTCGATTGTAATCTGCTTCACTGTTCGGCATCCAATGATTCGGATCATCACCGGAGATCATTCATCATGTGTTACTCTGCCTGGGGGAATCCGCAATTGTCGAAGGATGGAAATCAGTTGTTCCGTGAGCCCTGTCCTGCAATAGAGAAACGAAATTGATTTTCTTTGAAAGGGGAGGGGAGGGCGCCAAGCTCGTTTCTCCCCGCTTTTATGAACCGAATCGATGCCAAGGGAGTGTATCGTATGAGAAAATGGATGTTTTCGAACACAGCCGTTCGGAAAAACAGGATGCATGTAGTTATCTTGCTATTGATAATGATGCTAGGGACTAATGTTTATGCGGAGCCGCAAAATGCCTGGGAAGAACCGTTCCCGGCAACTCTCTCCCCGCAAATCTACTATGTAAGCAGCTCGGAAGGAAACGACGTCAATAGCGGTCTGAGTTCTTCCGCACCTTGGAAATCGTTATCCAAAGTATCCTCCGTTTCGTTCAATCCGGGGGACTCCGTTCTGCTCAAAAGAGGCGATACTTGGACGGGAGAAACGCTGTATCTTCATGGCAGCGGAACGTCCTCGGACTGGATCAAGTTATCGGCCTACGGTTCGGGAGATCGTCCGATGATATCGCCATACCTATCGCCGGAAGCTGTTCCGGCTCCCGATCCTTCTAGCGCCGCTAACAATGGCTTACTATACGCCATTAAACTGAGCAGTACTGCCGGATGGAAAATTTCCGGTCTCGAGATTGCCAATTCCAGGAGCGGAATTGTTTACATCAACGATGCGCCGGGAACGCGTGACGGTCTTTGGGTCGAAGATTGCTACATTCACGATATCACCAAATGGCCGTTGTCGCCGTATCCAGCCGCGGAAAACAGGGATGCCGAGCTGCAGGTTATGCCGTATTCGGTAGGGATTTACACGTTTCTTCAATCGGGCGAACGACTGCAGAACGTTACCGTGAAGAACACCGTGATCGAGCGTACGGACGGACCGCTGGAAATCAGGCATGCCGACCGCGTCACGATCGATTCGATCACCGCTTTGGATTCTTACAGGGAAGGAATCCAGTTGACCGGTATCAACTACGATTATCCCGGTCCCGGTCAGCCGGAAGGCTCGTTGACGAACAGCCGCATCTTGCGTTCCGGTTTGCATGGGATGGCGTGGGGAACCGCAGGACTGCAATTTAACGCGGTACATGATTTTGTTGCCGATCATGTGGAGATCGGATATACGGTTTCGCCAAATTCACCGGATGGAGTCGGTATCGATTTTGAAGGGCTGAACAAAAATGTCACAGTCAAGAACAGCTACATCCATGATAACGAAGATGAAGCCGTCATGTACTATCGGAATCCGATATGGTCAGGCGGCATCGATAACGTGAATACGAGCTTGATCGACAATCTTTTTGAAAATAACGGGATCAAAAATGACGGCGTGCATGCGGCCTTCCTTGTTCATCAATACAATGCGGACAACGGGGGGACGATATCCGGCAATACGATTGTGAAAGCGTATCCGGAGCAGCCGCTCAACATGGTACTCGAACGTAATCCGAAAGCAACTGAATTGTGGCCGTCTGGCAGCTACAATATTTTCGGTAACGTTGTGAAGCTTCCGAACGGAAATGTTATCCATAACGCTTCGACGCAATTCAATGGCCTTCAAGGCGAGAACGGGTGGTACTATCAGCAATTTGACGGCAGCGGGTACTCGGATATGCAGTGGGACGCCGTTCAGGAGGCATGGCAAGGAATCACGAACGCATTATCGATTGGCGAAGATTGGCAAAGCGCTTCGAACGGTATCGACTCCGTACGTAAATGGATTTCACCTTCGGACGGTCGAATTCGAATTACCGGCAAAGCCAAAAATTCGGCTTCTACCTTCGAGGATGGCGTGAAAGTGAGCGTATTGAAAAACGACATCCCGATATGGGGGCCGTATCCGATAACCGGCGTGATGGGACTCGCACATGATATTGAGCTTGATGTAACAAGCGGAGACAGGATTTATTTTGTCGTTCAATCCAATGGCAGTCCTTCACAAACGCGAACGAACTGGAGCCCGTTTATTGAAGAAATCGTATTTCCTTCCAACAGCGGTCAGGAGGAAGAGGAGTTGCCCGTTTATAAGGCATCTTCGGATTATTCAAACGTTCAAGGAAACAACCAATGGCGCTATGATCAAGCTTCCGGTACCGATTATTCCGCTCTGGTTTGGAATGCGGACTACGGGTTATGGGAGGGAACTGTACCGCTCATGTATGTAGCGGACAACTGGCAGCATCCTTCCGATAACATGGACTCCGTGCGAACGTGGGAAGCGCCCGAGAACGGAACGATTGCCATCAAGGGAACGGCGAAAAAGCGCGATTCGGAATCAGGCGATGGCGTCAACATCAGCATTTTGAAAAACGGCGAGTTGTTGTGGACGCAGCTGGTAACCAGTTTTACCGGAGCCTCTCATGATTTGGAAGCGGTTGTGAATAAAGGGGACCTGATCCGTTTCATTGTAAACTGCAACGAGGAAACATCGTACGATGTGACGCTTTGGGACCCGTCGGTAACCTATTCGCACAGCTTGACGAAAAGACCGGTCATAACCTTGGCCGGAAACAATCCGCTGGTTGTCGAGATGAACGATCCATTTATTGAACCCGGTTATCAAGCTCAGGATCAATTCGGCGCCGATTTGACGGCTCAAGTACAGGTTACCGGTTCCGTCCGTGCGGATAAGATCGGGACGTACAATCTATTTTACAATTCGGCGGATTCCAACCATCTGGTTGCCCGTACGGTTACCCGAACGGTATATGTTCGCGATACGACGGCGCCTTCCATTACGATTGATGCGCCTGTTAACGGAAGCTACAGTGATGCGGAAAGCTTGCTTCCGGCATTCAACGTCTCCGATGCCGGATCCGGGGTCGATCCTACGAAAACGACAGTTACGCTGGATGGTACGCCCATTCAACACGGGACGAATATTAAGCTCTATTCGTTGCCGCTCGGTTCTCATACTTTGACGGTAATCGCACAAGACTTTGCCGGCAATACGGGAACTGCAAGCGTAACCTTCGAGACGACGGCAAACTTGAGCTCGCTGAAAGCATTGGTAGCAGCGTTTCGGGTGAACGGTTGGATTGGAAATCACGGCATTGCCAACAGTTTGACTAAAAAGTTGGAGCATGGCAATTTGCAAGCGTTCCTAAATGAAGTGCAGGCGCAGAGCGGCAAGCATATTCAGACAGAGGCAGCGGGTTACTTGATTCGCGATGCGCAAGCTTTACTAGACTTATAGAGATCGCGCGAGAAGAAGAGGAGAAGCTGGGAGAGCATGACATATTCTATCGTGATAGGCTCGGAAGCCGCGAAGCTGGAGTGGAAAGCAGCGCAGATGTTCGCCGTACGATCGCGGCATCGTTCCGGAATTGACGTTTCAGTCCATAAAGAGAGCGAACAGATTGCTGCAGCCGGAAGCATTAGCATTATTGCAGGAACTCCGGAAAGCTGCGCCCGTATCGGAGAGCTTTGCGCGGAAGGGGAGCTGCGCCTGCCTGCCGACTTAGGAGAGGAAGGCTTTATCATTAAAGGCGGCTCAGATAAGCCGGTTTATGTTGCCGCACATACTCCTCGCGGTGTTCTTTACGGAATCGGCAAACTGCTTCGACTCCTAACATTCTCTGCCGGATCGATACACGTACCGTATCTCGATATCGTATCCCGACCGGACAAATTCGTACGGGGTATCTATTTCGCCACACACTTCGGCAACTGGTATTGCCAAGCGGAGTTGGAAGCCGTTCGAGAATATTTGGAAGAACTGGCCTTGTGGGGGATCAACGAATTGCTCGTCTGGTTCGATATATCTCATTACAGCTCCCTGGAGGAAGGGCAGCCGATGCTATCGCGTCTTGCGCGTTTTGAAGCGTTCGCACGTGACGTTGGCATGAGGGTAGGCCGAATCGCAATCGCCAACGAAGGATTTAAAGGACAGGTAGGAGCCGGACGCTCGATGCTGAGCAAAAACTGCTTCGACGAAACGGATTTCCACCCCCTGCGTGCGAGAGATCGCGAGTTCGGCGGATATGACACGGATATATGTCCGTCGCAGGCCGCAGGCCGGGACATGATTTTAAGCAATAAAGATCACATTTTAGCCCCAATGCCGCCTATCGACTCTTTATGGCTATGGCCATACGATCAAGGAGGCTGCAACTGTCCGAAGTGTACCCCTTGGCCTGTAACTTTCATGGAGCTGAACCGGGAGATCGCGTCGATAGGGGCACGGCACTTGCCCGGCATGACGGTCAACGTAAGCGCTTGGTGGTTTGACGGGCATCAGACCGGAGAGGACACTGCATTCTTCAAATTTTTGGAGGAAGATAGCGAACGGGAGCAGTCGTGGTTCAATTACATCATGGCGGGAGCGGCCGAAGCGAAGAGATGGAAGCAGGAAGGCAGAGTCATACCGAGTCGCCATCCTGTCGTATTATTTCCGGAAATCAGCATGTTCGACGGCGTGCCGTGGGGAGGGAAAGGAGGCAACCCGGCACCGCGCCGTTTCGCAGCGGAATATGCCGAATTACGCGATCGTATCGTGGGAGCATTTCCGTATTCGGAAGGCATTTATGAAGATATGAACAAAGTGATTTGGTCGCAATTCATGTGGTATGGCGAAGAAGAAATCGAACGAATCGTGCAGGAGTACTGCCGGTACTATTTTGGAGCCGGGACGGAGCGGCAGGCCGAACGATTTATTTACAGGCTGGAGGACCTCGTCATAGGAGCGGAGACTGGCGGGGCAGCCGAACGATTGGTAACGCAAGCCGAAGAAATTGGCGGACAAATGGAAGAATGGGCACGTCAGAGCTGGCGCTGGAAGCTGCTGGATGCCCGCTGCCGGATTCAGGCGAACGTCGACCGGTTGAAGCGGGATGGCGATAATACCGAAAGCAGGGAGCAATTCCGCAGGGCCTATGAAATGGTGCAAAATGAACTGAATTTGCATCGAGGAGGCGTATCGCTGGAGCCTTGGGTCTATGCGCCATCCGATACGGCGCTGAATATTTTCCTGGGACTTGACGATGTCGTCAACCTGACGGCGGATCGTCAGACGGACAATGCGGCTGCCGGAGGCAACAATTGATGCGGCTAACGGCGATGAGAAAGGAGAGTGACCATGCGGCCGAATATTTTGCTCATTATGACCGACCAGCAGCGCGGCGATTGTTTGAGCATAGAAGGACATCCCGTGCTGTTAACGCCAAATATGGACAGCATCGCTGCACAAGGCGTGCGTTTTGACAAGTGCTATTCGACATGCCCGGTCTGCATCCCGGCCAGAAGGTCTTTATTATCGGGACAATACCCCGAAACGCATGGCATCGCCGGTTATTATCAGGAAGCGGAGTGGGAGCCGTCGATCGCCCTGCCTAGCGTACTAAAAAACGTTGGTTATCACACGTATTTGGTTGGCAGAGACATGCACCAGTACCCTCAGAAAAAAAGATACGGATACGATCATACCGTTACCTATCCGGAATACTGCGAGTGGTTGAACAGTCGGTTATCCCATATCACCTGCGAGCCTTCCGGACACTATTACGCTAGCGGCGTTATGCACAACGACCGGACAGCCAGACCATGGCCGCATGACGAATCGTTGCATTATACGAACTGGACCGTGAATGAGGCGCAGCGATTTCTCCAAAATCGCGATCCTTCGTGTCCCTATTTCTTGACGGTCTCCTTTCTTGCGCCGCATCCGCCGTTAATTCCGCCGGCATTTTATATGGAACGATACATACGAACGGGTGTTCCGGATCCGGTGATCGGCGAATGGGCGAAAGCCCCGGCAGCCGGAGGTAAGGGAAATCCGCCTGACTCGGCCGATATAAGTCTATCGGGTGAAGAGCTGCTTTCATGCAGGGCCGCTTATTTCGGCTTGATCAATCACATCGACGATCAATTGTCACGGTTGTTAAGAAACGTCGAAGCGGATAACACGATCGTCATTTTTACAAGCGATCATGGCGAAATGTTGGGAGATCATTACCTTTTTCGCAAAAGCGTTCCGTACGAACCTTCGGTCCGGGTTCCATTGCTTATTTCGATGCCGAAGCGTTACGGAATAAAGAGAGGTAAGGTCATCAGCAAGCCTGTTTCACTTGAGGATATCATGCCTACGATATTGGAATTGGCGGGCGTGGAGATTCCGGATACGGTCGAAGGATCAAGCCTGCTTCCGTTAATGCGTGAAGAGAATGTTTCCTGGCGGTCTTTCGTCCACATCGAGCATGGAGAGGGAACCGTAAATTTTCAACCTCATCATACTTTGACGGACGGGAACGAGAAATACATTTGGTTTGTATGGAGCGGGGAGGAGCAGTTTTTCGATCTTCGCAAAGACCCGCGAGAATGCCGGAATGTAATCGACTCCGAGTATTACAAAGATGCAGCAGCAGGCTGGAGAAAGATATTAATCGAAAAGCTTAAACATCGACCCGAAGGCTTCACGGATGGCGAGAAGCTGATTAGCGGAATGCCTTATCCTGCGTATATCGGGCGGAACCAATAGGTTAAGCGGAGATACTGCTGCTATCAACGTCAGCGGGAGCAGACGGCGCGGCAAGTCGTTATTCACGAGGCATTGCATGAGAATGGTTCCTCATCTCACTGTGAAAGGATAGATGGTAAATGTTTCGAAAGTTACCGTTTGTTTTATTCTTTTGTCTGACTATGACCTGCGTGCTTACGTTCGCCGGCCTGACCGCCGTTCATGCATCACCTCAAACGTACTATGTCAGCAGCAGCATCGGAAATGATACCAATGACGGCTTAAGTCCGGGAACGGCATGGAAATCGCTGAACAAAATTTCCTCGATGACGTTTAGCGCAGGCGATATGATTTTGCTCAAAAGGGGCGATACGTGGGCAGGTGAAGGCCTGAGCTTGAATGGAAACGGTTCCAGCACAAACTGGATCACGTTGTCCGCATACGGCACTGGGGATAAACCGAAGATTACGCCTTATGTATCGCAAACGGCCATTCCCGCTCCCGACCCTGCGAACGTGGCGGCGAACGGAATTATTTATGCGATCAAGCTTCAGGATGCTGCAGGCTGGAAAATAACAGGCCTTGAGATCGGCTTCGCCAAAAGCGGCATCGTCTACCTGAATACGGTAAGCGGAAGCCGCGACGGGCTGTGGATTGAAGATTGCTATATTCATGACATAACCAAGTGGCCGATGACTCCATATCCTTCCGCGGATAATCGTGCTGCCGAGCTGCAAATCATGCCTTACTCGGTTGGGATCTACACCTATAGGCAAGCGGGCGAACGGCTGCAGAACGTAACCGTGAAAAACACAACAATCGAACGGACGGACGGCCCGCTTGAAATCAGGCATGCGGACAATATTTCGATCGATTCGCTTAACGCTGCCGATTCCTATCGAGAAGGCGTCCAATTGACGGGAATCAATTACGACTATCCGGGGACTACGATCGGCAGCATGACCAACAGCGTCATCCTTCGTTCCGGGCTGAACGGAATGGCTTGGGGGACGGCCGGCCTGCAATTCAACGCCGTACACAACTTTACGGTCGACAATGTAGAAGTAGGATTTACGCAGGCACCTAACGGCGTCGACGGAGTAGGAATCGACTTTGAAGGATTGAACAAAAATGTAACGGTCAAAAACAGCCTGATCCACGATAACGCGGACGAGGCCGTGATGATTTACAGAAATCCGATTTGGAGCGGCGGCGTTGAAAATTCTAACACAAGCCTGTTCGATAACGTTTTCCGTAATAACGGCATCGGTTCCGACGGCAATCCGCATGCCGCTTTCATTACGCAGCAATACAATTTGACGAACGGCGGCACCATTTCCGGAAATACCATAATCAAAACGAATCGCAATCAATCGTTAAACATGATTTTCGAGCAGTCGCCTCAATACACTGATGGTTGGCCGGCAGGAGGGTATACGATTTCCGATAATATAGAGAAGCTTTCTAACGGCAATATCATGCATACGGCATCTACCGGTTTCAGCGGCACGCAGGGCAAGAACGGCTGGTTCTATCAGCAGTATGACGGAACCGCTTTCAATGCGCTAACCTGGAACGATTCATTCCGGTTATGGGAAGGCAGCGCCACAAATCTCTATGTCGGCGAAGACTGGATGCATCCGGCGAACGGATACAAGACGGAACGCAATTGGAAGGCGGACGTTTCAGGCAACATCCGAATAACCGGTAATCCTAAAAAGGTTGATTCGACATTCGGTAACGGTGTGACCGCAAGCATATGGAAGAATGGGATACAGCTATGGTCCCAAACGGTTACTACGTTATCCGGCACGCAGCACGATTTTCAAACGAGCGTCAATGCTGGAGATGTCATTGCATTCGTCTTGGAGTCAAACGGCGATTCCTCGTACGATAAAACCTTTTGGAATCCCGTAATCGAAGAAATCAAACAAAACGTTTACACGGCGAGTGCCGATTTTAGCCTGCGGCAGGGAATGTACAATTGGCGATATGTGCAAAACGACGGCAGCAGCGAGACGAATATGAGCTGGAATGGCAGTTCAGGCGTATGGAGCGGCTCCGTGAATAACCTTCTGATTGGGGTAGACTGGCAGCATCCGGCGATAGGCATACAAACGCAGCGGAAATGGCTTGCTCCTTCTTCCGGCACGATTCGTTTAACCGGACTTGTCAGAAAATACGATTCGGCTGACGGCAACGGAGTGGTTGTGAGTATTTGGAAGAACGGCGTGAAGCTATGGGGCGATCAGGCGATTACAAACTTATCAGGTGTATCGCATGATATTACGACGGCTGTGACGGCCGGCGATGCCGTTTACTTCAAAGTGGATGCGAATGGCGACCCTTCGTTCGACAAAACGTTTTGGGACCCGACGATCGAGCTCACGCCTTCCTTTAACTTCGATGAGCTGATGACGCCGTTTTGGACGGGGACAACCATAACGAATGAATCGGTGTTGATGCTCTCTTCATATGGCCAACAGCCGGAAGCGCCTTTATTGTTCCATCCGTCGGACGCCGGCTCCATTACGGTTCGGGATGCCCGGCTCACTACTACGTATGTGCAAGGCGTTGATTGGATTTACGACAGCGCCTCCAATAAAATTAAGCTGCCTGCCGGTTCCGCAGCTCCTTATATGAACAAAGCCGATTTGTATCCTTCGTCGGCGCCGGCAGGCTGTTTTACGGTCATCAAAACCGGCGGGGGAAGCGTGCTTGGCTGCGAAGGGCATTATTTTCACGATCGTCAGCTCGTCGTCTCTTATCATCATGAGCCGAATTCATGGTCGGGCCCTGTACCGGCCTACCAAGGAATGAATTTACCTGTTACTACGGCCAAATTAATGGGCGGGCAACCGATTAAAGTTACGCTATACGGCGACAGCATTTCCGTCGGACTTAATGCAAGCGGTATTGTCGGCGCTTCACCCGGTCTTCCAAACTGGGGAACGCTCGCGATGGTTAAGCTTCAAAGCAATTTCGCCTCGAATTTGACGTTTCGCAATCCGTCTGTCGGCGGACAAACTTCCGCTTGGGGCGCCCAAAATGTGCATACGCTCGTTTCCCAAGAAACACCCGACCTCGTGATTATCGCCTTCGGAATGAACGACGGGAGTGCGAATACAGCGTCATCGGCGTTCAAAAGCAATATCCAAGCGATCATAAACGATGTGCGCGCTTCAAACGCAAATGCGGAATTCATCCTGGTTGCAACGACGCTTGCCAATCCCGAAACGGGGTATGCCGGCAATCAAGCCGATTATAAAGCGGTACTTCAGCAACTGATTGCACCTGGAACGGTGCTAATGGACATGACAGGCATTCATCAGACGCTGCTGAACGGCAAACGGTTTCAGGATATGACCGGCAATAACGTCAATCATCCGAACGATTTTCTGGTTCGGGCTTACGCTCAAGCGTTATCGACATTATTGGTGCCGTAACTTCAAGTATTGAAACCATCGGTTTTTCCTAATAAAAGTCGCAGAAAATGCGGCTTTTTCATTTTTTTATAAAGTACTTGTCTTGTATCCGTTAAGGAATTGACGATCTTTCTCAACTTCGATCAGGCGCATCATGGCAACCTTAACCTATATTTGTATTTAGGGAGTGAATGAAATGGTGGATAAGCAGAAGAAAATAGCGACGCAGTTAATGGAATCGTACTTCCAATCGCAAGTAAGCGGAAATATGATGCAGAATCGCTCATTGTACAATCAAAAGCCAGGCGAGATCATGGTTCTCTATTTCATCAGCATGAATGTAAGAGATGACAGTCAAGGATTGATGGTTTCAGAAATAAGCGGAAAGCTGAATGTAACATCGCCGACGGTAACGCAGCATATAAACAGTTTGGAAGCACAGGAGCTTGTCGAGCGTCATGCCGATCCTGCCGATCGGCGGGTTGTCAGAATCCGGCTTTCGGATAAAGGTGTCCAGTATATACAAGGAATTAATGAGGCCCGTCTAAATATGTTCGTGGGTCTCGTTCAGCATCTTGGGGAGGAAGAAAGCCTGCTCTTTACCGAGATGATGAGAAAAACTTCGGAGTATATGCTCAAACAACAGGAATTATATCTGCGAAGCTTTGAGAAATAAATAAGCGCTGAGGAGGATTGTATATGAAATATACGGTTATTACTGGAGCCAGTTCGGGAATTGGTTATGAGGCGGCTCTTGCTTTTGCGGCTTGCGGTAAAAACTTAATCCTAGCAGCTCGCAGAACGGCGGCACTGGAAAACTGAAATCAGAAGTGGCTAACATGAACCCGAACCTGGACGTTGTCATTCGAACCGTTGACTTGTCTGTTTCTGCTAATGTTTATGAATTCTACGAAAGTCTACAGCAATATCAGATCGAGACCTGGATCAACAATGCTGGGATCGGAAGCTTTGCTTCCGTTGGGGAACAAAATTTGAAAAGAATGGAGTCGATGCTTCACTTGCATATCGAAGCTTTAACCGTTCTGTCAACGCTTTATGTACGTGATTATGCAAATGTTGAAGGATCGCAAATCATCAATATTTCTTCAGGCGGCGGATACCAAATCGTCGGCAATGCCGTGACCTACTGTGCGACAAAGTTCTATGTAAGTGCCTTTAGCGAAGGTCTCGCACAAGAATTGAAAGACAAAGGAGCGGTCATGCGAGTAAAAGTGCTGGCTCCCGCTTCAACGGAGACGGAATTTATTAAGCGTGCTTTGGACTTAGAGGAGTTTCATTATAAAGGAGTCGTTCCGAAATATCATACTGCAAAAGAAATGGATGGATTTATGTTGGAGCTTTATGACAGTGAAAAAGTTGTTGGAATTGTGAATGAAAAAACGTATGACTTCGAATTAAGAGATCCGATTTATCCGTATGCGTCGAGGACAAGAAGCTAGATATTGAAAATCTTAGTATTGCCATTCTTTTCGACAAAACAAACGAAAACGATAGCGACATTACACAGGCTGCCGGTAGATCGGCGGCCTTTTCTTCATAAACATAAGGATTTTATAGATGTTGACAACAACATCTTTACATAATAATATTTTTTTACGTATAAAATAAATTTTGGAGGTCTAATATTATGGAAATTGCAAAGGGAGTAGAAATGCTTCATATAGATTTTCATGGGAATAATATTCATCCGATTCTTTTGTGGGATGGAGAAATGGCTGTTTTAATTGACACAGGATTCCCAGGACAATTTGAAGATTTATGCGCTGCCATGGATAAGGTGGGAGTGTCGCTAGACAAACTAAAAGTTGTGATTTTGACGCATCAGGATATGGATCATATAGGCAGTCTTCCTGAGATTTTGCAGGATTGCGGCAATCATGTTACCGTTTATGCACATGAGCTGGACAAGTCGTATATTCAGGGGGAGATACCACTTTTAAAAGACGGTCACCTCGAGAATCCCCCGAAGGGGAGAGTGGACGATACTTTGATAGACGGTCAGGAGCTGCCGTTTTGCGGCGGGATTCGCGTCATTCACACGCCTGGTCACACTCCCGGACATATCAGCCTTTATTTAAGGGAAAGTAAGACTCTAATAGCCGGGGATTCGATGTACAGTGTAAATGGAGTTCTCGAGGGAATTCATATCCCGACGACTCCGGACATGCATGCAGCACAGCTCTCTTTGAAAAAGTATGTAGACTTCGACATTGCATCCGTTGTTTGTTATCACGGGGGATTGAGTACATTAAATATTAATGAACAGATACTAAGACTTAGCCAGGGGCTGTAAAGATGAAATGCTGTTGATGTGCCTTGGAGCGGAGGTTTATGAGAAAACTAAGAAAACACCTATTGAATCTTGCATTGGGTGAGTTAGCAGCCGCCATATGTTTTTTGGTTGTATATAAAATGTATTTAGATTTAGGAACTGCGAGCTTGTTTGCGCTATCATTCCTAGTGTTTCTATTAGTTCAAGGTGTCTTGTATTGGGTATTTAGATCATATTCAACAGGTAAAGAGAAACCATTATTAATACTGAAAACCCTGATTTTGCTTAGAAGAACGAATATTATTCTAGCTGTGTTCGTAATCATAATAATGATCATGCTCGCACAGAATAAAAGAGACCTTATCGTAAGTATGTTCATTTATGTTTTTTCCGTGATAGAATATATAAATTACTACTGGTATCGTTTAAGTTATGGGAAATCAGGGTTCAATATGAAATTGCTCATTCAAGCAGGCTTACAGCCGTCGAGCATTCATAAATTAATAAAAAGAAAGTAAATCTCTAAATGGTTGATTAACAAGAGCACATCAATAAACACCTTCAAAGGCTGCCGACATTTCCCACAACTTAGAGAAAGTATTGATTATAAAATATATATTGATTGCCAAGCAGATGAAAGACTCGTTAGAAGACTAGGGAAGTTCTCTGATGGAAGATATACCAGTGAAGAAGCAATACGTGAATACCTTGATTTGGTAAGGTATCGACATGATATTTATGTTGAGCCCACTCGGTGGCATGCAGATATGATTATTAATGGCTCAGCTACAATGCAAAAGGGAAGTCAGATGTTATTAGATTGGATAATTAATAAAATGGCTTCACAGTAAACTGGCTTGAAGTCGCCCTTTGTCGAGCGACAAGAACATCGTCTCTTTAAAGACCGCTCAAAACGCGGTCTTTTTGTTGTATGAAAGTTTCTTGTCATTGCAATTGATAATAATATAAATTAAAATGTCATGTTATAAGTTGAATGTCTTTATGTAGAAGACTCAATTTATCAATGACAAATAGAGAGGGTGAAACAATTGTCTAAAAAGCTTAGACAATTGAAAAACGTTTCCGTGTTTTCCTCGCTTCTAGATTAACAATCTAATTTAGAAGCGAGGAAAGTAACGATGGAGAATAAACATATATATACGACATCATTTGTTCTGCTGTTTGTGAGCAACTTTTTTGTATTTATCGGGTTTGAAATGCTGCTCCCCATATTGCCGGCTTATCTGTTAACGATTAACGCATCTTCCGTTCAAGTAGGATTGGTAACATCGCTATTTACGGTCGGCGCTGTATGTATCAGGCCTTTTGTCGGGTACTATTTAATAGGGAATCGGCGAAAACCGCTGGCTGTTGCCGCGTGCGCAGCTTTAATGATTTTTACAATCTTGTATCCGTTTCTCCAGGTGGTATGGCTGTTTCTATTGTTGCGAATCTTCCATGGCATTGCATGGGGTGGTTCTACAACGGCTAACAGTACGATCGCGGTTGATTTGATCCCTAAGAAGCGGTTGGGGGAAGGCATGGGTTATTTCTCCGTTTCCACAACAGTCGGAGCGATTATAGCCCCGAGCTTAGGGTTATATATATACGATTCTTATTCCTTTGAAGCTTTAATTGGGTCATCTGCAATGATAAGTTTATTGGCGGTAATTACGCTTTTATTCATACCCGCACCGGAATTTGAAAAAGGTGAGAAACAACCGTTCCGATTTTTCAGCATGATTTTTGAAAAAGAGGCATGGTTTCCTGCATTGCTTGCGGTGATCACTACACTTGCTTTTGGGGCAATTCTTACTTTTTTAGTTTTATTCGGTAAACAACAAGGGTTGTCTCACATTTTTCTGTTTTACCTAATTAATGCAACCGGGGCGACGATAATTCGACCATTTACCGGGAAATGGTACGACAGGAAAGGCCCTTGGTCTATTATCATTAGCTCCGCTGTGCTGGGGTTTTTATCCATGATCGTATTGTCATACGCAACAAATGATTTTCATTTGATTACTGCCGCGATTTTATTTGGCGCTGGATATGGCACTGTAATGCCGTCTTTACAAACGTGGGCTGTGCAGAAGGTGAGTAAAGAAAAAAGCGGAGCCGCTAATGCAACGTTTTTCTCCAGTTTCGATGTCGGCGTTGGAATAAGCGCATTTACGCTAGGCATATTAGCGAAATGGATTAGTGTAGGTTCAATCTTTAGGATTGTTAGTATAAGCTTTATTGTTGTTGCTTTATTGGTTTATAAGGATTATTTACAGGAAAAGAAATCATAAAATCCGATTCCATACAATCAAATCGCCGATCGATATGTAATACGTCGATCGGCTTTTTTTATTTGAATTTGTAAGGTTTTCTGGAATAGTACAAGAAAAAGCTAACCGTTTCCCTTACAGCTGTTCGCTTACATCTATGTAAAGTCTATCTTAATGGAGCCTTGCTATGTTAGAAATATGGATTGCCCAATTACGGCAATTTTGGACGTTTATAATCATTCCAATGGCTGATAAACTTGCATAATACTTCAAAACTATAGGAGGAGATACTATGGAAGGGGTACGTTACAAGATAAGAGAAGTGTTGGACAAGGACAAGATTGAAACATTTTTGCAGCAAGCTCGAATTGGACATCTGGGCATGTCCGACGGTCATTTGCCGTATGTCGTTCCGCTCAATTTTGTTTGGACGAACGGTAAGCTTTATTTCCATGGCGCCACCGGCGGGAGACGAAATCAGGTTATGAGTGCGAATCCGGAGGTTTGTTTTACGGTTTGCGAAGAATATGGAACGATTACGGATCCGGTGCCGGCCAAGACGGATACCGCGTATATGAGTGTAATGATTTTTGGGAAGGCGCAGCCGATCGTCGATTTGGATGAGGCTACACACATGCTGCAAGAAATGATGGATAAGTATGTGCCAGGCTATTATAATCGGCCGTTGCCCCAGCAGCATGTCGACAAATATCGATCGGCCGTTTTCGGCGGTCCGGTTCAGGTTTACCGCATTGATCCCCATCATATCAGCGCGAAAGAAAATCCGATTGAAGAAGTAAAAATGTTCAAGCCAGGAAAAAACGTATCGCATTAGTCATACAAATGCTGTCGTTACTTGTGCGGCAGCATTTGTATTTTAGTTGAAAATCGTTTCTTGAAGAGGCAGGAGAACACGAATGAACACAACATCCGCTTCGCTGCGCGGCCGCGATTTGATATCGCCGGCCATAGCCGCATTAATATCTGTCATTGTTAACTACGGAGGAACTTTTATTCTCGTATTTCAGGCAGCAAAAGTCGCGGGTTTAAGCCCCGAAATGACCGCGTCTTGGATTTGGTCGATTTCCATTGGTGTGGGTATAACCGGAATTTGGCTAAGCTATCGGTACCGGGAACCGATTATTACGGCATGGTCAACACCTGGCGTGGCTTTTCTTGTTTCGGCATTGGCAGTTACTCCTTATCCGGAAGCAATCGGTGCTTACATGATTTCAGCTGCAGGCTTTATCGTTTTAGGATTATCCGGAATGTTTGAACGTTTCGTCCGGCTTATTCCTCCAGGTATCGCTTCCGGGCTGCTGGCAGGCATTTTACTGCAGTTTGGCATATCGGCTTTTGGTGGCGCGAAAGTTGACCCCTTGCTGGTCGTGATTCTGTTTGCCGCTTATGTCGTGCTAAGAAGGTTTACATCCCGATATGCGATAGTAGGGATAATGTTCATCGGACTGATGTATTTGATTGGTATGGGGAAGGCGGATTTCAGCACGATCCAATTGGCAATTGCATCCCCGGAATTTGTCGTTCCGAAGTTTTCGCTGCATTCCATACTGGGCGTTGCATTGCCGCTGTTTGTTATTACCTTGACGGGACAATATATGCCTGGCATGCTCGTGTTGCGGAATGACGGATTTAAGACGAGCGCGAATCCGATTTTGCTTATAACGGGTTTAGGATCGCTCCTTGCAGCACCGTTCGGCTCACACGCTTTTAATGTGGCAGCCATTACAGCAGCGATTTGCACAGGAAAAGATGCGCATGAGGATTCGGCCAAACGTTATCTTGCAGGCATTGCCTGTGGCATTTTCTACATAGTTGTCGGCATTTTTGGCGTGACGTTGGCTGCTCTGTTTTTGATTCTTCCCGCTACCTTTATCGCAACGTTAGCGGGATTGGCATTGCTTGGTACAATTGGCGGGAGTCTTGCCAACGCTTTAACGGATCCCAAGGGACGTGAGACCGCATTGATTACGTTTCTGGCAACAGCCGCGAATGTGACTTTGCTTGGCGTCGGCGGGGCATTTTGGGGGCTTGTCGCGGGTTTGGCAGCACATCTATGGATTCATGGGAAATTTCAAATAAAGCCATACAAGCCGAGCGGAACACAACAATCCGAACAAAAACAATAAGAAGTATGAATATGGATGCTGAACGGACTGCTGTCTTGCCGGGGGGGAGCAGTCATTCGAATATGCCTAGCTTATTTGCATTCAACGATGAAATTGACCGTGTGATCTACATGCTAGGTTATGTGCAGAAGCAACTGACTGGCAGCAAAAATCGACTTGAAAGAAAAAATCTGGCAGGGTGCTTGTATTATTTAAGCATCCCTGCCAAACGATAAATGCCTTTTTCAATGGCAGCTTCATCTACTTTTGCAAATCCCAGTACCCATCCTTTTCGATCGCTTTCCAAACAATACCTGCTGAGCGGATAAACGCGGATTCCATTTTCGAGCGCTAAGTTCGTTCCTGCTTGTTCGTCAAACGATTTATCGGCCTCTAGAAGCATATGCAGCCCTGTTTCTACGCCGCTCAGCGTGAAGCGTTCACTCAGACCTGTCGTGATAATGGCCTTCGTCATGGCTTCGTGCCTGCGCCGATATACATTTCGAACTCGTCTCATATGGCGCATGAAATGACCGCGTTCTATAAAATGCGAAAGCGTTAATTGCTCCATAATCGGAAGATGACGATAGGTGAATCCATGGACTTGAGCAAGCTGACGAATGGCATCTTTGGGACCGATGATTGCCGAAATCCGAATACCGGGAGCAACCATTTTGGAAAAACTCATCATATACAGCGTGTTCTGAGGCCGCTGACTGAATAAGGTTGGAAGCGGGTCGCCGCGATAACGAAATTCGCTGTCATAATCATCCTCAACCATCCAGAACCTCTGTTGAGCTGCCATATGCAACAATTGCTGCCTGCGTGGTTCCGACATAATAACGCCAACAGCACACTGGTGCGATGGAGTAACATACACAAGCTTGGATTGAGGGTGAATGCGGTCTACACATAGGCCATACTCGTCGACCGGAACGGATACCACTTGCATTCGCCGATACTTCATCGCCATCCAGGCTGCAGGGAAGCCGGGATCTTCAACCGAAACCGTTTCTCCTTCATGTAACAGGGCTTGAGCGATCAAATCGATGCTATGTTGTGCGCCTGAGGTTAATAGGATTTGATCGATATTTACATGAACACCCCGTTCGAGCGACAAATAACGTTGAATCTGTTCCCGTAACGGCAAAAATCCATAGGCGTCGCCGTAAGCCCAATTGTCCAGGTCTGTTTCTGAAGAGGCTTGTAAAAAGGAATGCCTCCAATTTTTCTGAAATTGATCGTCCAAATAGGGTTCATGGGGACTGAAATCGATCTCAACATGTCGATGTCGTTTGTCTCCGAACCAGCCGTGCAAATGGCCGACTGCAGCGTTTAATAAAGGCAAATCGGGCGGAATGGGACCTAGAGTCGCAGCTTCCTCCGTAGGACGAGAAGCATATGTCCATTCGCTGACTCTTGTCCCGCCGCGACGAGAGGTTACGGTGTAACCGCGGCTGAATAATTCCTCGTAAACAATCTGTATGGTTGAACGGGAAACGCCAATCAACAGAGCGAGTTCGCGGGAGGGGAGCAGCAATTCGCCTGGCGGCCATTTTCCGGTTGTTATATTATGGATCGCTTGATCCAGCAATTGCTGCCAGATAGGACGTTCGTCATCTCGGTTTATTTTAAGCACTCGTTCTCCTCCAGTGTTTCAATCTTATATATGGACTTTATTAAATATAAGAGAACTGAAATGTATTGCAATCCAATGATTGATATCCTAACATGACAATCGTCCTTTAACAACAAGAGAGAGGCTGCCGATATGAATCGATAGTTTCGCAAAATAGGTAAATATTTACACGGGAACAAACGTTTGATAAAATGAGCGTAAACCTACTTTGCCCAAAATATGGGATCTGAAAGGAGAATCCGTTTGGAAGAGAACTATATTGAAGGTATTGAATACACGGAAATTTCTGTTTCTGATCTTGAACTGGCTTTAGATTGGAGGGGATGGCAGTGTTCCTTCAACAGGCATCTTTAGTGGACATGAATAATGTTTCGTTAACGGATAAACTAGCAAATTTGTATGGCCGATACACTGAAGTCGAACCGCATGTAAACGCTTTTATTCCCGAGCGGGATTTCAAAGAACGCTTATTTAATGATGCTAACGATTTATTAGAAAAGTTCCCTAATCAATATGAGAGACCGGCTTTTTTTGGCGTTCCCTTTGCAATCAAGGATTTAATACATGTTAATGGTTTTCAAACGCAGGCAGGTTCCAAACTGCCTTCTCTTACTTTGACATCGAGAGAAGGCTCCTTTATATCAAAAATACGATCAATGGGGGCGCTAATTGCAGGAAAAACGGTTACAGAAGAATTTGCCTATCATAGCATAACACCTACCCGTAATCCACATAACATTGAACATACGCCTGGCGGCTCAAGCATGGGATCAGCCGCTTCGGTTGCAGCTGGAATTTGTCCGATAGCAGTCGGCACTCAGACCCTTCGATCGGTTATTGCTCCGGCCTCATTTTGCGGTGTGGTTGGGTTTAAACCAAGCTATGACCGTGTCACATTAGATGGAGCTATACTAATGGCGCCCTCTTTTGATACAATCGGATTTTTCACACAGGACATTGAAAGTATGCAATTTGCAAGCTCTCATCTAATTCCTAACTGGCGCCCTTTCTTTTCGGAAAAAAAGCCTATACTTGGTGTTCCAAATGGCATGTTTATGAATTTCATGTCCGAGGATGTTAGACGAGTTTTTAAAAATCAACTCGAATTATTAGAGAAAGCCGGGTACTCCATTCGCCATGTCGATATGCCGTGGGAGGATGCCTTCATTGCCGGCGACTCCATGATTAGAATGGTTCATGGAGAAATGGCACAGATTCATGAAACCTGGTTTCGACAATATGAACATCTTTATGGCTCTTCAGTAAAAGATGCTATTATAAAGGGTCAAACCGTGCTATTGGAGGAATTAGAAAAATACCGCATTGGACAAATGGTATTAAGAAATGATTTGGAACAAACCAAAATGAAGTATGGTATTGATTTGTGGGTTTCGCCCGCTCAAGGAGGAGTGGCACCAAAAGGCTTCGAAAAAACGGGTTGGGCAGGGATGACCGCAATCTGGACTTACGCAGGACTCCCAACGATCAGCATACCCTTAACAAAAATTGATGGGATGCCTCTAGGTTTCCAATGTATTGATAGTCATGGGAATGATGAAGAGCTATTGTTTTGGACAAAAGCAATAAAACGTAGTTTGTCTTCTGAATAAAAAGAGTCGTTTGCTACGAAGGGGACGATAGCTAAATATGAACATGCTGGCAGCCCGCAAGAATGATCGGCTGCTTGTTTCAATAAAGTAAGAGGCAGGATAGCACTGAAATAAATGCAATGTTAAAAAAAGATGGGGTTTGAAGCATTCACGAATGGAGTGATAAGATGATCGGGAGAACCATACGCGTTTTGGAACAGAACCCACGTCTTGCCATCAGCATTTTTTACCCATCGACCGGTGGGAGCCCACTTAGAGGGCTAGACCTGTACGCACCTTGTCAGGCGGAAGCAGCATCTCTTTTAAGAGAAATGGGTGTCGACCTCGAAAATCTGAACGTCACCGATGAATTGATGACAAGTGGTACAGCAGTTACAAAAGTAGGGGCATGGCCAACCGTTCTCTTGTCACCGGGTTTTGGTATAGAACGCGATATGTATCTTGGGATAATCTCGAATCTTGTACCGAAGGGATATATTATCGTCACTATTAGCGCCCCATACGAATCTATGTTTACCGTATATCCTGATGGTAGCTTTATTATTCAAGGGAAAGACATGTCCGAACTAAAGAGTTCCGATTATAATGGCTGGTACCTCCTCCTGGAAAGTCGTTCTCAGTTAATTAGTGTAGTTCTGGAATATATTGATACTCTAAACCGATCCGATCCGGAGTTGGCAGGACTATTCGATCTGGGGAACGTTGCTGCAGTCGGGCATTCGCTGGGCGGCGCTGCCGTCCTCGAAGCAGCCAAGCTGGATAATCGCATTAAGGCCGCTATCCTCCTCGATCCTAGCTTTCATCTCATCCGTTGGGATGGAGTAACGTCCTCTGTTCCGGTTTTGGTGTTGCGGCAAGAAGCTTCGACCTATGAAGCGTTGGCTGCAATCACAAATGAGAAAATCGCATTCGACTATCTCGAGGGACAGCGTAAAGCGTTCAAGGCCCTAAAGAATTCTAGCTTATATCGAATAAACGGAGCGAAACATATGTCATTCTCCGATGTGCCCCTCCACTACGGTGATCTTCATGCTGTCCAGGTCCATACCGTTACAGTTGAAGCAATGACGGTGTTCATGGAAAGGGTCTTGCAAAGCGATCACTTGCCGCAGACATTAGCATTGCAGTTAAGCGGAACGGTCGTTCCTATTAATTGTGAAGGTGATCCCATCTAACTGAGTTAGAGTTATGCGGATTTAGTTAAATCAGGCGTAAATTGTTGTATTTAGAAAGAACGGGAATTCGAGCTCTATTTGCAATCAGATCGAGAAAGTGCCGATATGGGGCAGACTGCTGGTAGTAAGAAAACGAGGGATATTGCTATGGATGTCATTATCAACGAAATAGCTCATTCAAGATAGCAATCGAAAAGAAATCCAAGCAGTAATTATATGCTACGCTAGAAAAAAAGGAGTTGACCAAAAATGACAGTAAAACTTACCCCTTATCTAAATATGGAAGGGAACGCGAGGGAAGCGATTCAGTTTTATGAACATGCACTTGATGCCGAAGTTCTCTCTATCATTACTTACGGAGAGATGCCGGAAATGCCCGATACGTTCAATGATGACCTAAAGAATCTTGTGGCACACGCAAAGTTGCGAGTTGGTGAGTCGGAACTCATGTTATCGGATGCACCAAGCGGTTCGACGATTCCAAAGGGTAAACAGGTCACAATTTGCATTTCAACTAACAGCGTAGAAAAATCAAAACGATTTTTTGAAGCCTTACAGCAAAACGGTCACGTTAATATGCCGTTTGGAGAAGAAGCTTTTAGCCCGGGTTTTGGTGATGTAACTGACAAATTCGGCGTCACCTTTCAAATTTATACGGAAATCGAAAGCTAAAGTATAAATAAACTACATGCAGTAATGCCTGCACAAAATTCGGTATGGGTTGAAGCAATGAATATGGCGTTTCGTTCGTAACCCGGCCCATAACCTAGGCTGGGTTTACTGCATGTTATGAAGGTGTTACTTTCAGGTTCTCGCGATACTATTTCGAATTGGGGGTTACAAAAATGAATGACATAAATGTTAGGGAAATTAAGGTAACCGATTATCAAGCTATTTACCTGTTAAATCAAGACTTTAACCCGAATTTGTTTTCGTTTTCTGAAGAAAAGGTAAAAGCGAAGATTGCGTTCATTAAAGAGAAAACAAATGATATCATCTTTGTTTATGAAGAGAACAACGAAGTAATAGGCTATATTCATGGGAGCCCATACGAGTTGCTTTTTTCCGACTCTTTAGTAAACATCTTAGGATTTGTTGTTAAAGAAAAGTATAGAAAACAAGGTATAGGCAGCATTTTGATAAAACGACTAGAGCAGTGGGGACAGAACAACGGATTTTCGGGGATTAAACTTTTATCCCATCCAAGTCGAGTACAAGCACACAGGTTCTACGAACGACACGGCTATACGTTTACAAAGGATCAAAAAAACTTTATAAAAAAGTTCAATTAATAAATAATCATCATTTAATTGGTAAGGATGGACGACTAAGGAGCTTACCGAAGTATAACAAACCTGAAAACGTTATTGTTTCTGCAATTGACAGCCGAACTGTTTTACGGTAATTTTATCATATGATTAAACATTTAACTATCTGAGGTCAAGGATATATGAAATCGATTCGGGAGTACGTGTCGAAGCATCCGCTCGAAGTGCAGACTTTTTTTGCGATGGTCGATGCGACGTCGCGGTTGATCGGCCATTCGGAGAAATATTGGTCGTCCAAAGGTTTGAACGGAGCACGCATTCGTCTGCTGGTTGAAATCGCCAAGGAGGGCGGTTCGATATTGCCTTCCGTACTCGCCGACCGGATCGGTGTGACGAGAGCCAATATAAGCGTCCTGCTCGTCCCGTTGGAGGAACAAGGATATATTCAAATAACCGGCCACCCGGAAGACGGGAGAAAAAGAAGCATCGCGCTGACTCCCGAAGGAGAAAACCTGTTATGGGCCGAACTGCCGGGTAACCGGGAAGTGATCGCGAAGAATATGAGTATGCTGGACGAAACGGAAATGCGGCATCTGCTGTCCTTAATGAGCAAATTGAGCGGAGAGGCGGAATAAGCCTTTTCTTTTTGGTTATATAGTTAAACATTTAACTAAATTAAGCGGAGGTTGGAACTATGAAAATCGCTTTGACCGGCGCAACGGGAAAACTGGGAAGTATCGTGTTACGGCAGCTGCTTTACAGGGAAAATCCGAATGACATCATCGTCGGCGTACGCAGGCCGGAAAAGGCCGTCCATCTGACGGAGCAAGGAGTTGCAGTAAAATATTGCGATTATGACGAGCATGCTTCACTCGAGCGATGCTTTAAAGACGTTTCAAAGCTGCTGCTCATATCCTCTCCCCATCGCGACGATACCGTACGTTTTAAGCAGCATACTGCAGCCATTCATGCCGCACAACGTGCTGGGGTAGGGCATATCGCATACACAAGCATCGCTTATGCGGATAAAGGTCGGCTGCCTGAGCACCGGCTTCATCTTGAGACCGAGCAGGTAATCCGCGAATCCGGCATCCCTTATACGATTTTGCGAAACGCTTTTTACATGGATATCATTCATATGCTGCGTGTCCGCGAGGCCGTTTCAAGCGGAAAACTGGTAAGTCCGCCGGGAGAATGGACGTTTAATACGGCAGACAGGGAAGATCTAGCTCAAGCGGCTGTTACCGTTCTTACGGAGGCTGGGCATGAAAACCGAACCTATGAAATGACCGCCACAAAAGTATGGAAAATGGACGATCTTGCACATGCGCTTACGGAAGCGAGCGGCCGCCGCGTTGTCCATATTTCGGATCCCGCTGCGTTCAACGAGCTTTTCGGGCTTTTGCCTTATTCGGATATGAAAAGCGTTTCCCCCGATTTGAGAAGGCTTGTCGGACGGCCGCTCCGAACGGTTCACGATGCGGTGCGAAGCTTATTTGTATAGCTTGCAAATTGCAGATAGATAAAAATCGTACGAAAGGAGAAGGATTCAGTGCATGGTGACGAATCTTTAGGGTACCCATTTTATTGAAAAAGAGGCTAAAATCCAATCCGCTGAAGCTTTGTATGGAATAGACATAGATTACGGTTTGGAATCGTCATTCGGAGGAGGTGCATGAGATGTGTAGTGGGAACATGCCCTTGGTATCGTTGATTATTCCCGTCAAGAACGAAGGATCCCATCTATGTCGAACCGTTCAATCGGCGTTGCAGGTTAAAACGGAGTGTCCGCTCGAAATCATTATCGTCGATGACGGCTCAACGGATCATTGCTGTGATTTCCTCGAAACTTCGGAGTACGGATCTCAAATCAAACTTGTCCGATCGTCTGGGGGACTCGGAGTGGCTATGGCCCGTAATTGCGGAGCCGAACAGGCCACAGGAGAATATTTGATTTTCTGCGATGCCCATCTTTTTTTCGAAGATCAATGGATTGACCGCCTTCTTGAACCGATTCGAATCGGGAAAGCCGATGCTGCTAATCCGGGTATAGGCGATGCCGCCAATCCGGGAAATGCGGGTTACGGTTATCATTGGACTGAAAAATTGGAACCCAGATGGAATTCCCGGCAATCTTCTCAATTTCTGTCGTCACACTTGGCAGGGGGATGTTTCGCGATATCGAGGAACGTTTTTTTTGATGTCGGAGGATTTGACAGAGGCTTCAGGGTTTGGGGCAGAGAAGATGAGGAAATGTCCCTAAAATTATGGCTGTTCGGCTATAAATGTATGCTTGTGCCGAACGTTACGATTCTGCATGTTTTCCGCTCGGATAATCCGCCGTTCACTTTGACGTGGGAGGACGTGGATTATAATTTTTTACGCATGGCATATAGTCACTTCAAAGAAGAGCGTATTGCCAAATGCAAAAAACTGATCAAATATTCCGATCCGGAAAAAATTGAGGCTTTCGTGCTGAAAAACGGTGTGTTGGAACAACGCCGAAATTATTTTGCGCGTCGACATTACGATGATGATTGGTATATGAAGGAGTTCGGAGTCCTGTTCTAGATGGATTTTTTCATGTTAAGTAACCATAGTTTAGGGGGAAACGATCATGGGAATTAGACCTGTACCACCGGTACCGCCTGTAACTACGACACCGCCGCCGCCAACTACGACAACTACTACGGCGCCGCCGCCGACTACGACGGTCACACCTTAGAGCGACTCGGCAAGCTCGACGCCCATATTGCCGCCGATCCCGTGAATTGCAAGGAAGCATGTTGAAAGCTCAAGAGGTTGGTCTACGGGTTATCCGAGTCCAACCTCTTGAGCTTTTTGACTTTTAATGGTTGACACGACACCAAAAGGTGTCCTATAATAAAAACGTCACTAAATGGTGTCCGATTAGAACTTAGGTATTTGAAAGCTGAATAAGTTTCCGTTGAAACACCGCATACTTTAAGCAGGGAGTGAAAGTAACGGCTATCCCTTCGTACTCACCAAGTCTTCTACTTACAAATAATCATATTTTGGAGAGGGTGTTGTGAGCGAGAACGACGAGTTACGGGATGTGTTTGATGCGATTGCAGATCCGACCAGGAGGCGACTGATCCGACTGCTGGCAGAGGCAGAGGCAGAAGAGATACCGCTTCATGAGTTAACGGCACAGTTTCGAATGGGCCGAACTGCAGTGTCCAAGCATTTGACAATCCTTAAAGAGGCCGGTCTGGTACATGACCGAAAAGTCGGCAGGGAGACGCGATTTAAGCTAAACGCCTCTCCACTCAGAGAAATTCAAGATTGGGTGGCTTTCTATAGCAAGTACTGGAGTACGAATATGTTGCGCTTGAACCAACTATTAGAGGAGGAAGATGAATGAGTTTATCCTTAGACTTGGATTTTCAGTACACGACATCGATCGAGAAGGCTTGGTTCGCATTAACCGATTCGAGCAAGTTAGCTAAATGGATCACGGAAAATGATTTTAAGCCCGTCGTGGGACATCGCTTCCAGTTTCGCCATCAGCCGTCCGAATATTGGGATGGAATCGTTGACGGCGAAGTGCTGATCGTGGAAGCACCAAACCGGTTGTCCTATTCTTGGGCTACCGGAGACGAGCGCCATACGGTCACTTGGACGCTGCAGGATTTAGGGGACGGAAAGGTTAACCTTCATCTTGAACAAACCGGATTTTCGAATGTTCAAGGACTCGAAGGCGCCAGGTACGGCTGGAGCAATTGGTTCGGCGAGTTTGAAAAGGCGTTGTAACCAAATCTGCCATTCGTTCTTAAGTATCTCCTTATCCAATGCTAAGCGAATGAGAACAATAGTTGAACCCCGCTTGACGCGAATCAACATAAACCGGCTGCAACCTACATGCAGCCGGTTTATGTTGATTCGAACATTTTGACAAGTTCTCTCTGAATCGGGTAAAATCGCTCGAAAAATATCGCTTCACCTCCCCGGTTAGAACAATACAGGGTGAAAGTTTTGACTAACCCATTTTGTAATGCACGATGAAAGATTACAATGTTATTATTAGAAGAAATTAACACTCTCGAAAGGATGAAAAGCGTGAGCGAATCAAATCAGGAATTTATCGTAATCTCGGGTGCGAGGGAAAACAATCTCAAAAACGTATCCTTGCGCATTCCCAAGCGTAAGATCACGATCTTCACCGGGGTATCCGGATCCGGCAAATCATCGATCGTTTTCGATACAATCGCCGCTGAATCCCAGCGTCTGCTGAATGAAAACTTCAGTATGTTCGTCCGCACCTTTCTGCCGCGTATTCCACAGCCGGATACGGACGGGATCGAGAACCTGAGCATGGCTGTTACCGTGGATCAGAAGAGGCTGGGCGGGGGTTCTCATTCCACGATGGGCACGATTACCGATATCTCTCCTATTCTCCGTCTTCTTTTCTCCCGAGTTGGTCAGCCCTATGTCGGACATGTGAACATGTTTTCGTTTAACGATCCGCAAGGCATGTGTCCCGAGTGCAATGGGATCGGTCGTAGGCTGGGCGTCGACATGAGCAAGGCGCTGGACAAGTCAAAGTCGTTGAATGAAGGAGCAATTATGCTGCCGGAATATTCGGTGAGCAGCTGGGAATGGAACATGATCGTACAGTCGGGCTCCTTCGATCTCGACAAGAAGCTGAGCGAGTATTCGGATGAGGAACTTGAGCAGCTGCTGTACGCCAAGGCGAGGAAAGTGGAGATGGATTTCGCCGGTAAGGCTATGAATATTACAGTGGAAGGCATCATCGAGAAGTTTACAAATAAGTACATCAAGCAGGATGTAAAGGCGAAGTCCGAACGCACACAAAAAGCTGTCGCGCCTTTCATCACCGAGGGCTCTTGCTCCAGCTGCCGCGGTGCGAGACTCAGTCAGGCCGCACTCAGCTGCAGGATCAACGGACTTAACATTGCGGATATGTCCTCCATGGAGGTCGGGCAGCTCATCCGCGTCATTCGGGAGATTGACGATCCCGTTGCCGCTCCTGTCGTCAAGGCGCTTACAGAACGGTTGCAGCATCTGGTGGATATCGGACTTGACTACTTGACGCTTGACCGTGAGACGGATACATTGTCCGGCGGCGAATCGCAACGCGTCAAAATGGTGAAGCACCTGAGCGGCAGTCTGGTGGATGTCACGTACATCTTCGATGAGCCCAGCGTCGGCTTGCACCCCCGAGATGTACACCGTTTAAATGGATTGCTTCAGAAGCTGCGCGACAAAGGAAATACCGTAATTGTCGTCGAGCATGATCCCGATGTGATCAAAGTGGCGGATCATATCGTCGACGTAGGGCCTTACGCCGGCAGCCGCGGGGGAAGCATCGTATACGAAGGAAGCTTCGACGGTCTGCTTGAGGCAAGTACGCTGACAGGAACCCATATGAAGCGGCCTCTCCAGCTGAAACAAGATTGCAGACAGCCATCCGGCAAGCTTTCCGTCAAGGATGCCTCCCTGCACAACCTGCGGAACGTTAGTGTTGATATTCCAACCGGAGTGCTGACAGTAGTTACAGGTGTCGCCGGCTCGGGTAAGAGTACGCTGATAAACGATGTATTCCTCAGCCAGCATTCGGATGCGATCGTGATCGACCAATCGGCGGTAGGCGTGTCAACACGTTCGAATCCAGCGACCTATACGGGCATTATGGATGATGTGCGCAAGGCGTTTGCTTCTGCGAACAAGGTTAACCAAAGCTTGTTCAGCTTCAACTCCAAGGGGGCTTGCGAGAACTGTCAAGGACTAGGTGTCGTGTATACAGACCTTGCATACCTCGACAGCGTGAAGCTGCCGTGCGAAGTATGCGGAGGCAGACGCTTCAAGGAAGAGGTACTCTCCTACAAGCTGAACGGCAAGTCAATTGCAGAAGTGCTGGAGATGACTGTAGAGCAGGCATTGGATTTTTTTGAGTTAAAAGAGGTTGTCCGCAAGCTCCAAGCGATGAGCGATGTGGGGTTGAACTATATTACACTCGGTCAGCCGCTCAGTACGCTTTCGGGCGGGGAATGCCAGCGCATCAAGCTGGCAAGCGAGCTGCATAAGAAGGGCAGCATCTACGTGATGGACGAGCCGACGACCGGCCTGCATATGTCGGATATCGGTCATCTTCTTGCGATCATGAACCGCCTCGTGGATGCCGGAAATACGGTGATCGTTATCGAGCATAACCTCGAAGTGATCAGTCATGCGGATTGGATCATCGATATGGGACCGGATGGAGGCAGCAAAGGCGGCCAGGTGGTGTTCGAGGGCACGCCTTCGCAGATCATCCATGCGGAGAAGTCGATCACGGGAAGTTACTTGAGGTAATGATCAAATCCGCTTTCGTATGGGGCCTTTCGCTTAAGTAACGGGAGTTAAAAAGCGCGATTCACCGTCATCAGGCGATAATAAAGTGCGTTCACATTCAATTGTGAACGCATTTTTATTTTTATGGAGGAGAGAGAAAGGAGTAGAAGGAAGAGGGCAAGGAAACGGTAGTGATTCCTTAATATCTTATAAGAAATTCTTGAAATAACAGAAATTTACCCGATAGGGGGGATGCTATTATACAAATATAAATAAAGACGAGGTGATGATATGCAAGCGAAAATGGCAGCGGACGCCATTCCCCTCCCCCAAAAGCGGAGTTCATGGATACGAACGATACAAAAGTATAAAGTGATGTATGCGCTTTTAATCCCGGCATTAGTTTACTTTGCCGTATTCAAATACATTCCTATGGCGGGAATCATTATTGCTTTTAAAAACTACAACCTGGCTTTGGGGATATGGGATAGTCCGTGGGTGGGATTGAAAAATTTTAAAGATTTTATTAACGGCGTTTACTTCTGGGACATCATGAGAAATACGATTATCATATCGCTGTATAAGCTATTGTTCGGTTTCTCCGCTCCCATCGTACTTGCTTTGCTGCTCAATGAAGTGTATACCCAATGGTTTAAGAAAATCGTACAAACGATCACTTATTTGCCCCATTTTCTGTCATGGGTCATTGTATATGGACTGATGGTGGCATTATTAGCCCCGGGAGACGGCCTTTTTAATATGATTTTGAAGGAAAACGGTGTTCAACCCATTTCCTTTCTTACGGAACCTGCTTGGGGAAGACTGCTGATCATCTTATCCGAAATATGGAAGGATATTGGATGGGGAGCGATATTGTATCTTGCCGCATTAGCAGGTATCGACCCAAGCTTATATGAAGCGGCTCGGATTGATGGCGCTTCCAAGTGGAGACAGTTATGGCATATAACCTTACCCGGCATTCGAGGAGTCATTATTCTGATGCTGATCCTTAAACTAAGCCATATTCTGGACGCTGGCTTTGACCAAATATTCATGTTTGCCAACAGTTTTAACCAGGAGAAGATCGATATTATCGACACATGGGTATACCGTGAAGGACTGGAGCGTCTTAAGATTGGCTTGGCTACTGCTGTGGGATTGTTTAAAGCTGTCATAGGATTTATTTTAGTTTTGGCTGCGAACAAGCTCGCCAAAAAATTCGACGGGCAAATTTGGTGAGGTGGTATCGGGGATGATTAATCTGACTATCGGGGAAAAAGTATGGCAAGCAGTCGTATATTCCATTCTTATTTTGCTATCACTACTTTGCTTACTTCCCTTTTTATATGTGGTTGCTGTTTCAGTAACGCCAGAGTCGGAAGTGCTAAGAAGAGGAATTGTTATTATACCGGAATCCTTTACTTTTGCAGCCTATAAAGAAGTATTCATTTCTCATGGTATAGGGCAGGCGTATAAAATTACATTGTTTCGAACGATTATAGGCACTGCGTTAAATGTGTTTTTTACGGTAATTGCGGCGTACCCGTTATCCAAAAAATATTTGCCGGGACGCAGTTCATTTTTACTATTCATTGTGTTTACCATGATGTTTGGCGGAGGGTTAATTCCGACTTATTTGTTAATCCGCTCTCTGGGAATGCTAAACAGTCCGTGGGTATTGATTATTCCGCATCTCATTAGTGCATTTAATCTTGTGATCATTAAAGGCTTTTTCGAGCAATTGCCTGCTGAAATCGAGGAATCTGCGAGAGTAGACGGCGCAAGTGAACTTCAGTCGTTATGGAAGATTATTTTACCCCTGTCCATGCCCGTCCTTGCTACGATTTCCTTATTTTACGCTGTGGGACATTGGAACAGTTATTTCGATGCTATTGTTTATATCAATGATTCGAACTTAATGCCGCTTCAAGTTATCTTGCGCAACATTCTGCTTAACGTCGCAACACAAAGCGCTGATTCGATTGCCAATACCGGAACCGTTAGCCAGTTCGCTGTGCAGATGGCTGCTGTCGTTGTGACTACGATCCCGATTTTGATCGTTTATCCATTTATGCAAAAACATTTTACTAAAGGTGTGCTCATGGGATCGATAAAAGGGTAAAAGGCAATTTCTATCTAGGTTGTTACGGGGAAACCGTGATAATATACAAGCAAAAGGAGAGGTCAATATGCAACGTACTAAGATTTCATTGACTATGCTGGCTGTTATGGCAGGGCTGGGAACGCTATTGTCAGGATGCGGGGAACAAGAAGCAGGTAAGCCGGCAGCTTCGAGCAGCCCAAGCCCGCAAACCGACGCTAACAAGTTTGCTACCAAAATGAAAATCTCAATGTTTAACCAAGGTACTTTCAACGCCGCCGCTCCGATCCCTCCACGTGATGAAGACGTTCAACGCCAAATGCTGGAAAAAGCGGTGAACATCGACTTGGATATGATGATTCCTCAAGCCGGGCAAGCAACAACCAAATTAAATACGCTTATTGCAGGCGGGGATATTCCAGATTTGCTTTTCTTGAAGAGTCGGGCCGATCTCGCGCAATATTATGACCAAGGCATTCTTGCGGATTTGACTCCGTACCTGGATCAATTCCCTGAATTGCAGAAGCGATTCGGCAAAGACTCCTGGGAAGCGATGTCCTATCAAGGAAAAACCATTGGAGTTCCAGGCTATGATAATGTAAATGGTATCAGTCGAAGCTTCTTCATCCGCAACGATTGGCTGAAAAAGCTGAATATGAAAGTGCCGACAACCCCTGATGAGCTGTTTGAAGTGATGAAAGCCTTTACGGAGAAAGACCCGGACGGAAACGGCAAAAACGATACGTACGGATTCATTGGCGGCATGAATAAAGAAGGCAATCTGCAAACCTACGGCTTCGACAGCTTGATGTGGATGTTTGGCGTCAATCCTCCCTCAGCCATTGATGTGATAGACAATAAACCGGTATTCCTATTTATCGATCCCAAAATGAAAGAGGCGCTCGCTTACATCAATAAAATGATGGAAGCCAAAGTTGTAGACCCGGACTGGGTGACGATGACTACGCCCGATTTGTTGGACCAAAAGTTATTTAAGGGTAAAGTTGGCTTCATGATAAGAGATGCCCGCAGGCTGGAGCCGGATTATCAGCAGAAAATGAAAGAAATCAGCGGAGAGGTGCCGGAATGGATCGTTATCCCTCCAATGAAAGGGCCTTACGGCGATCAAATCGTGGAGAGAAAATCGTTCCAAGGCAATTCATGGGCCATATCCAAGAAAGCGGACAAGGACAAAATCATTCGAATCTTGTCTATGCTGGAATATCTCTTTACGGACAAAGAAGCGTATCCGAATTTTGCATACGGAATTAAAGGGATTCATTGGGATCTGGTGGACGGAAAGGTCAAAAATAAAACATCCGAATTATCAAAGGAAATGAAAGAAAAGTACCTATGGGTCGATCATTATAGAATGCCGCGCCGTGGCGATGATGCCGAGTACTTCAGCTTCCAGAATCCTAAGACGGCAGAAGCTTTCACGAACAATCAGAAATATGTGGGGCTTACATTGCCCGGAAATATATTGACTGCAGACCCTAGCGATACCTTGGCAGCTGACCGCACACGTTTCATTAATGAAAGCTTAGTCAAATTTATGTCGGGCAAAGACCCTCTTTCCAACTGGGATAATTTCCTCAAAACGTTGGATACCAAGTTTGACATGCAGAAATATAAGGATACAGCAGTCAAGCAATTTAAAGAAGCGGGTTTAATCAAGTAATATAAGCGAAGAGAGTGGCGATTAGCAGCCCCTCTCTTTTATGCTATTCTTAGTTTAATACAGATTTAAAAGGAAGATGATCGATGCGAAGAAGAATCAGTATGCCTTTAAAATTATTTTTCATCGTGTTTGCGTTTGTATTAAGCTGCATAATCTTGATAAGCCAGTTGTCCTATCGCTATGTTCAAAAGGAAATAAGAACCAATGGCATTTATTACACAAACCAAATACTTGATAAGGTCGACCAGTATTTGACGGTTAACTTTTCCTCCTTCCAGACGATCTTGTTCTCGGTCGAAACATCGGTGAAAGCCAATATTGACAACACGGAAGTGATTAAAAAGCAATTAAGAGAGCTATATGAACTCAACAGTAATTACGTCAGCAACATTTACCTGATCAAAAGCGATTTATCCATTCTGGGCGGAAGTACGACTACGCGAATTTTCGATGAACCTTTATCTGACAGAAAACCATTGTTTGATGCGGCCGACAAGAACAGACGAACTACATTCGTCAGTGATCCTTATAAATCCAAGTATTCCGGCTGGACAGTTACGATGGTTCGATATCTGAACGGCGCTCCGTTTCCTATGGCCATTGCGGTAGATTTGGATCTAAATGCAATAGAAGAAACCTTGTTCAAGATTAATAAAAAAGAACAAATGAATCTGGCTCTGATCACCGCATCGGGTAAAATCATTGCCGGCTTTTCGGAAAATAGAGGACAGCTGAATATTCAAGATCATACTTTTTCAATCGGGGAAACGTCGGCGGAACAAATTCTTAATACTGCGGGAACAAGCCTTCAATTGCACACCAAGGATGGCATGCCGGTCTCCATTCTGAAGAAACCGACGGAGAAATTCAGTTGGTTCCTCATCTCGATTAACGACGAATCACGCTTGGAAGCTGCATTGTCGAGATTGGAAACCTATTATATCGGGCTTCTAGCCGCAGGTTTTCTCTTAAGTTTGTTCATTTCCTTTTTTATTGCCAAATATATAAGGAATCCGCTCTATGCGCTCAAAACAAAAATGAAGCGGGTGGAGCAAGGCGACCTGACAACTCCAATAACGATTAACCGAAACGATGAATTCGGAGATCTTTCCCTAGCCTTCGACCGTATGCTGCAGCAAATTGTGGAACTGATTCGGCGAGCGGAGCTTCATCATGAACTTGAGCGGAAGCTGGAAATCCAAGTGCTGCAGTCTCAAATAAACCCTCATTTTCTGTATAACACGCTTGGTTCTATCAGCAATGTCATACGCCTCGGACAAATCGAGAAAGTAGATGTAGTAATCGGGTCTCTCATTTCATTGTTGGAATACGGGATCGCCGACGCTTCGGAGAAGGTTTCACTGCGTCAGGAATTGCAAAATGTAGCGGACTATATCGCGATTCAGAACATCCGTTATAACAGCAACTTCCATTTGATTGAGAATATCGAAGAGGGGTTAATGGATTTTCCGGTTTTTCGAATGCTGCTGCAGCCCATTGTGGAGAATAGTATCTTCCATGGCTATAACGGAGGGGAGATCGAAGGTTCGATTACTATTCATGCGTACAGGGAGGACGGCATCATCATAATAGAAGTAGTTGATCAAGGCGAGGGAATCCCAGCTGATAGAATAAAGCATATTTTAATCTCAGAACCGAGTGATGTGGAAGTAAAAAGGAAAAGAATCGGTTTAAATAATATTCATGGTCGAATAAGACTTCACTACGGGGAACAGTTCGGGCTCCAAATCATAAGCATACCGAAGGAAATAACCCGTGTCCGCGCCGTATTCCCGGCAGGTTTGTTTAAAGGAGATGCATGATGGTGAGAGACTACACCTGCTTCATTGTTGACGATGAAGATCTAATCATTCAAAGATTGGAATTGTTTTTTAGCGAGCTCTCCCATCGGGAAAGCCGATTTCAATTAGTGGGAAAAGCGAATAATGGTTTGAAGGGCATAGAGGAGATCTTGAAGCTTAAGCCGGATATCGTGATATCCGATATCGTTATGCCGCGAATTGATGGGATCTCCATGATTGAGCAGTTAAAGCCGGAGCTTCCCCATACCCAATACATTCTTTTGACCGCCTATTCGTCTTTTGAGTACGCACAGAGAGCTATTCATGCCAACGTATTGGAGTACATTGTTAAGGTTCCGCTCAGGGAAGCGGATTTGGATCGAGCTTTGGATAAGGCAGCCGGAATATTGGATGGGGTTAAGAAAAAAGAAGAGGAATTTCAATCTTTAAACGTATCCGTTCTTGAAAATAAATATAGAGTCCGCAAGCAATTTTTTAACGAGCTGATCAGAGGGGAAATCCCTTCTCATCGGGCATCGGATTTCGCCAATCGCATGCAGTTCCATTTCTTTCAAGCCAACTATTGCTGCTTCATCGTTGAAATGAATCTGTATGAAAGTTTCCGAAATGAATATTCAGCGGTTGACCAAAGCATCTTGAAATATGCGATTACGAATGTAATCGAAGAAACCGTGATGAATTGTGGCGGGGGGGTAGCTGCGGAACTAACCGATAATCGGTTTATTGGCTTTCTTTCCTGGGAGCATAATCGCAGTGAGATGGATACGGAATATGTTTGCCAAACATTGGGGAGTCAGATCGTCGCCCATTTGCATCAATATTTGAATCAAAGGGTATCCGTTGCCTTTGGAGGTCCGCACCGAGGCTGGGAATCCATCAAACAAGCTTACACGGAAGCAAAAAATGTTAGTGAGGATTTCTATTATCATACAGAAAAAGTAGTGAAAACACCCGCGCACCGGTTCCATTACCATAATGACAAAAAGGACGACTTTCAGCAGAAACTGGGTGATTTTCTTGCATGGGTGCAAAGAAAGGTTTCCAAGGAAGAGCTGGAGAAACAATTTGCTGATTTAAACCAATTTGTTACGGATCATAAAATCCATAAGTCCATCATGGCACCTATGCTTCGAGACTTGTACAGAGACATTATTGCGAAATTTAGATCGGGGAACACGTTGACCGCGGATGTAGCGGAGTTTCCCATAGAATTTATGACATTTCGGGAGCAGCTTGCCTATATTGGCGACTTCACTTTCGAATATGTACATGCCGGCCAGCTTTTACATCGTGCAGAAATCATGAGTGCCATACGGTTTATAGAGAAAAACCTGAAACAGCGTTTAACGTTGGAGGCGATTGCCGAGGATGTGAATTTAGCTCCATCGTATTTTAGCAGCTTATTCAAAAAAACAATGAACGAAGGCGTGATCAGTTACATCAATCGCAAAAAAATTCAATTGGCTCTCGAACTCTTACATGTTCAGGATTATTCTTTATTGGAATTGTGCGAGGAAGTGGGGATTGTAAATGAAGGGTATTTCTGCAAATTGTTCAAGGAATATACGGGTGATACGCCTAAGCAATATCGGATAAAAATGACGCGGTATGAATCCAAATAAATGTAGGGCGTGTCTGAAAACCCACACAGGGGCATCTATCACCGCCTTTTCGCCCCCTGCTTCGTTCCGTTTGCTTGACGTACCCCCGGTACGCCTTCACAAACGCGCCTTGCATGGAACGAAAATTCGGCGATATCTGCTCCCTTCGGAGTTCTCAGACACGCCCTAGCAAAAAAATATATGAATTATTCGCGAAATCATGTAAAAAAACGGAGGTCAAAAGGATTACCATGATAGATGTATCTTATCGTGGAGGTTATCCAAATGGAGCTTATTAAAGCGGATGTAACCGTCGTAGGCGGAGGTATTGCCGGGCTATGCGCTGCCATTGCTGCCGCACGTCATGGACTGCAAGTATCACTTATTAATGATCGACCGGTTCTTGGGGGAAATGCCAGCAGCGAGGTCAGGGTTCATATCAACGGGTCGGCTTATCTCGGAAATAGTCCATCCTATTATGCGCGCGAGGGCGGGTTAGTTGAAGAACTCAAGATGAAGATTTTCCACTATAATCCGTTATATAACAAGAAGCTCATGCTATCGCTTTCGGATACGGTCTTGTTGGATATGGTCTATGATGAGCCTAACATTTCTCTATTTCTGAATACATGCGTGCATGAAACGGGCATGGAGAACGGCAGAATTAAATGGGTGGAAGGCCTTCAATTGGCTTCTGAAAGAAAATTTCGTTTTGAAAGCCGAACCTACATCGATTGCTCCGGAGACGGAGTTGTCGGATATCAGGCAGGTGCTCACTTCAGATGGGGGAGAGAAGCGAAGCATGAATACAAGGAAAACTTGGCTCCTGAAGTGGCGGACCATTACACAATGGGAGATACGATCCTGTTTCAAGCCCGTGACGTAGGATACTCCGTTCCGTACAAGAGGCCTGGCTTTGCATATGATATTACGAAGTTAGCGTTTTTCGATAGTATCAGAAGAGGCTTGAACCATCGGGCTATCCCAAGAAAAATCAACGGGCTTGGCGGATTGTGGTGGCTGGAATACGGCGGACATATGGATGTTATCAAAAACAATGAAGACATCGCATTGGAGCTGCGGAAATTGGTTTACGGGATTTGGGATTATATCAAAAATAGCGGCCAATTTGATGATGTTGACAATCTCATCTTGGATTATGTATGCCCGATTCCGGGAAAACGGGAGTCGAGGCGGTTTATCGGGGAGCACATGTTGTCTCAGAACGATCTTACTGCAAAGCCGCATTTCGAGGATGCTGTATCCGTCGGGGGATGGTATATGGATTTACATGCTGCTAAGGGCATCTACGATGAGGGACCGGCTACAGCATGGAATTTCGTGCCTGGATTGTACAATATCCCTTTCCGCAGTTTATTTTCTCGAAATATTCCTAATCTCATGTTCGCCGGCCGCAATATAAGCGCTACCCATGTGGCTTTCGGATCGACAAGGGTAATGGCAACCTGCGGTTGTATGGGACAGGCGGTTGGAACGGCTGCTTCGTTATGCTTGAAGTATGAGGTAGACCCTGCAGCCATAGTCGAAGCTCATATGGGGGAGCTGCAGGCGCTTCTGCTTCGAGACGGGCAAACGATTGTAGGGCTTCAAGAGGAATTGGATCCTTACTTCGCTGACGGATTAACGATTCGCGCCTCGTCTCAGCGCAGCTATGACAATCTTCATCCAACCGAAGCGATTCCCTTGGAGAAAGGGTTATGTTTGGTCTTGCCGATTCAGACATCCTTGGCTGAAAGCGTTCGGATCAAAATTAAGAATAGTTCCGAGCAATCGGAAACTCTGCATGTGAAGCTGTTTGGCGGGGAACGGAAGGAAAACTACATTCCCGATATCGAGTTGAAAGACTACCGCTTAGCTATTCCAGCCGGTCATGACGACTGGATTACGCTGGACTTGGGCTGCAAGAAACCGGCTGACGACAAAATTTACATCGTACTGGAAGGTACGGCGAGCCTTGCCGTATATGGCAATGAAGAGAAAATGACAGGAGCGGTCAGCTTCCATTATAGGCCGGAAGTGCCGTCCAAGCTGAAGAAACTCAATAAGAGCATTTGCTTCAAGGACCTGTCGCCATCCCAGAATATGTATAATCCCGAGAATGTCGTCAACGGCTTCTCCAGACCTTATGGTCTGCCGAACGGCTGGATTTCCGACCGTACGGAAGGACAGGAATGGTTGGAATTCTGTTTTGCAAGCCCCAAAAATGTAGGCGAAATCCATCTTGTTTTCAATTCGCAGTTGGATTTGGAGCATTTCGACGATCCTATCGAGCTTCTCATCCGAGATTATGATATGACCTTGACCTTAGAAGACGGGACGGAGAAGGAAATCATAATCCGCGGAAATTATCTCACGTTGAATAAACATATGGTGGATGCGAAAAGTGTAACCCGAATCCGGATTCATTCTATCGCAACTTACGGTTCGCCTTATCATGAAGTGTTTGCTGTAAAATTGTTTGCACCTAAAAACGATAAGTGAGGACAGGTGAAGTCGCGATGAAGGAATTTTTCCCTCGAAGAGGGCTGCCTAATGTAATTCAAAAGTTGGAAAATGGGGAAACGGTGACAATCGTCTATTTTGGCGGCAGTAATACGCGTTCTGAAGGATACAGGGTCATGACGGCGGATTGGCTTCGCGGGCAATATCCCAAGGCGGATATCCGCTCTGTGAATGCCGGCATTTCTGGGACAGGATCGGATTTGGGCTGCGCCCGTTTGGAGACGGATGTGCTTCGTCATCAGCCTGATCTGGTGTTTGTTGAATTTGTCGGTAACGATGGCGGAGTTCCCGAGTCCAAGGCGCGGATCGAAGGAATTGTCCGTCAAATCCGCAAGCGGAGCCGGTTTACCGATATCCTGTTCGTTTATACGGTGAAGGAGCGGGATGTGGTCGGATTTCAGTCTGGGGAATACCAGAAGGGGGCTCTCATGCAAGAGGAAGTGGCCGATTATTACGGTATTCCTTCGATTCATCTGGGCGTAGCGGTCTGTCAATTGGTGTCCGAGGGAAAGCTCATTTTTACCTCAGGGGCAGACCAGTCCATTCCCGGAGCCGTTGTTTTTACGCATGATTCGATCCATCCGACAATTCCCGAAGGACACCGGATTTACACGGATACGATCACCCGGTCATTTGAGAAAATTAGAGAACTTCGAGATCACTTGGGAAGGGTGGAACATAACTTGCCTCAGGCCCCTTTGGTCCCGGACAATCCTTGGGAGTACGCAGCTATGCTGCCACTGGATGACCATGCCAGTTTTTCGGCAGGATGGTCTTACAGGACCCCCGATGATTTCGCTTTGGTACGCGAGTATAATTGGTTGTTCCCCGGCTTATGGCGAGCAGTCGATCCCGGAGAGGCTATCACGGTCCAGTTCGAAGGCACTCACATCGGGTTGTTCGATATCGGGGGGCCGGATTCCGGCAGACTGAAGGTGACGGTGGATGGCGGGGAACCCTTCCTTGTCGATCGATTCACACCACATAACGATCATAATCGGAATCAGTATGTGTTCTTGCCGGAGCTCCCGAATGGGAGGCATACGGTTCGCTTCGAAGTCGATGCCGAGAAGACAGACAAAGCGGCCGTGTTTGAGGCATGCGGCAATGAACGAAGCAGGGAGCATGTTCAGCAGCATCCGGATTGGTACGATCAAACGGTGATCCAGCTTGGGAAGTTGTTATTGGTGCAGCCGCCATTATAATCGATAAAATCGGTTTGGAAGACCTTCATCGTATCTGACTGCAGTTTAGGGTCAGATATGATGCAGGTTTTTTTTACATAAAATAAAGATTTAGACTGGCAGGAGACGTGAAAGGCCATGTATGCAAAGTGTCGGATTTTGATAAGAGCGAGTTGGTTTTGTTACAATAAGCCTTGACGTCCGGCCATTTACCGCAGTGATAATAGTGGTGGAGAGGGAGCCGTTTGCAAGGGAAATCCATTATTTGATCATTTAATAATAGAATTGTAAATGATAGAGAGCAGGTGCGAAATATGACTGATGTGGAGCGATTAGCGGAGAAATTCGCTTATGAATCGTATGATATTGACAGTGTTTGCCGACTGGTCATTCAGCCGAAAAGTGTACTGGATGAATTCCGAACAGTTAAGTACGGCTTTCTTTTTATCATTCGCGGGTCTGTCAGAATAGGGGTAAACGGCACGATCTACGAATTGCTCCCGGGATTAGTATTCCATGCGGCTCCGGGTATGCAAATGGAAGCGAGAGTCACAAGTGAAACCGAGCTGGAGTATTACTCCGTTTTTTATAGTTTGGATAAGAGATGTGCTGAAGACAACAATCATGAATGCAACTCGCATTTCAAGCTTGAACCCGAAGCCGTTCCAAAAGTTTTAGAATTGCTGGGTATGCTTCATCAGAATGCGCATACGCCCGAAGGGATCGGGAAGCTTCGGGTGAAGGAATTATTTTTGAGCATCATGTATCAAGTGTTGGCAGGCCACAAAAATCGAGAGAGAAACAATTCGCCGAATATTGAAGTGATCGAAGAGGCTATCGCATATATCAAAAGGAATTACATGAACCCGTTGACTCTTGAAGAGTTAGCGCTGACGCATACGATGAATCCCAAAAGCTTCTCCTACTATTTTTACAAATACACAGGCTTTCGTCCAATCGACTTCGTTATCCAATATCGGATGGAAAGAGCGTGCGAATTGCTGAAGATCGGAAAATACCCAATCCGCGATATCGCTGTCAGTGTCGGTTATCCCAATCCCTTGTATTTCAGCAGAGCGTTTAAAAAGAAATTCGGCGCGTCACCTTCCGTTTACGCCGATAAATGAAATATGCATCATCGTTGAAAGCATAACGGCGCAATGTAGAAAACGGAGACGGATTTGATAATTGTGCATGTTACATTCGTTATTTATGTATTTGCATGGAAAGGAGTCTCTGCTAAACTACTTACTGAGAATGATTATCGTTATTATCGGAATTGATAATGAACATTTGTCGTTCTTCATGAATATGCATCCGATTGGCGGTTTCTAAGAGGGTGACTATATTATCGTACAGGAAAGGAAGGTAGCGACAAGTTGAAAGCAAATAGACAATTATGTATTGGATTTTCATTATCGGCGACATGGGTGAAGGGACATGGCTGGCGGCGTACTGACAGCGGCGTAGAGAAGCTGGATTCGATCGATTATTACATCGATTTGGCCAAGCTGGCGGAGAAAGCAAAGCTCGATTTTCTGTTCAGGGCGGATTATCTTTACATTAGTCCGCAAATGCTGGGCGATTCCGCAAATTACGGCAGTCCTGATCCAACGCTCATGTTTGCTGCGATTGCTCGCGAGACAGAGCAGATCGGATTGGTAACGACGGTTTCCACTACCTTTAATCCGCCGTATGTGGTTGCGAGGCAGCTTCAGTCCTTGCACTGGCTTAGCAACGGTCGTGCCGGCTGGAACATTGTAACTTCGATTGAAGGAGCGGAAAATTTCGGCGATTTGCCTATGCCTTCTCCACAGGTGAGGTATACGAAAGCTAGAGAGTTTACGAATGTGGTGCGAGAGCTATGGGCAAGCTTCCCGCGCGAAGCAATCCTGGTTGACCGCGAGACGGGCAAATTTACGGATCAGGAGCAAGTTTCCTCGATCAATCACTCAGGCGAGTTTTTCACCGTCAAGGGCCCGCTCACAATGCCGGCTCATCAATCGGGTACAATTCCTTTATTTCAAGCAGGCGCATCGGATATTGGACGAGATTTTGCCTCATCGGTAGCGGATGCCATTTTTGCAGCGATGCCGGATCTTGAGTCGGGGGTGGAGCTTCGTCACGATCTGAGAAGAAGGACTGAGGAGCATGGCCGCCATCCGGACTCGATCAAGGTATTGCCGGGGCTCTACTTTTTCCTGGCCGACAATCGCGAGGAAGCGCAGGCATTATTCGATGCGACGAACGCGCACTTCAGTACCGAGCGCAGACTGGCCTCGCTGAAATCGGTGCTTGGCCTTGATTTAAGCGATTTGGATCTGAAGGATCGAGTGACTGCCGACATGCTTCCCGATCCGAATCAGCCGGTCCGCAGCCGAACGCATGCCGAGCTGCTGCGCAGATATATTATCAACCGTCAGCCTACGGTAGCAGAGGTTTTGGCAAGGCCGGAGGTTGTCGGATCGGCACACTGGGTTTCGGTAGGAACGGTCGAGGATGTGTTGAACGATATCATACAGCGATTCGAAGCGGGTGCGATTGACGGATTTATTGCATTGCCGGGCGGCTCGGAAAAGTCGATGGAGCTGTTTTTCGAGAAGCTGATGCCGCAGCTTGTGGAACGCGGATTGTTCAGAAGCGAATATGCAGGCTCGACTTTGAAGGAGCATTTACGTATATAGCGTTCTTCCATTCGTTTCATAAGCGAACTCGGATGAATGAACGCAGGATGATGTACCATTTGTATGTAAGACTATGTTGGAGGAAGCAAAATGAAAAAATGGATTTGCTTAATTGCTGCGCTTATCATCCTGATAGGAGCGTTGGCCGGATGTACCGGAACGCCTGCAGAGGAAAACCCCTCCACAAACGCCGCCAATGGGCAAAAAAGCGAGCAGCCAACCGGTTCGAGCACGCCTGAAGCCGGCATTTCCGAGAAGGGCGCATGGCCGAGAACGATTACGGACGCTACCGGTAACAAAGTCGAGCTTAAGGAACGGCCTGAGCGTATAGCGGTGCTCCATCCCTTGTATTTGGATTACTTTTTCGCTTTGGAAAAGCCTCCGATTGCCTCGGGCAACGCAGCAAATGCGATGAAGGAATTCGCTACTTTACAGCCTTATAGAGGAAAGGCCGAGATAGCAGATTTGGGCAGCGGCAGAGATTTGAATATGGAAGCGATTATCGCCTCCAAACCGGATGTGATTGTAACCTTTAAAGGTCATGTTGACGCGCAGTATGAGGAGTTAAGCAAAATCGCTCCTGTCATCCAAATCGACTATAGCGACAAATGGGAAAATGCAACGATGATTTGCGCCCAGATTATCGGCAAAGAGGAATTGGCGGAGCGGCTTATCAAGGAAACCAAGGGTATGATCGAGAAAACGAAAGCGCAAATGGGCGATCTAAAAAATAAAAGCTTTGCCTTACTGAGGGTTGACAGCAAGTCCAATTTTACCGCTCAGGGGACGGCAAACACGACGTACTATAATGATACTACGGGTTTTGGTCTGATGAAGCCGAATGGATATCCGAAAGACGGAGCCGTATTATCCCTGGAAGCTTTGGCGGAAATGAATCCGGATTATATCATTATCCAGCATGCTCTGGATATTGCAAAGTCAGCGGTCAAGGAAAAGGAAGCTCTTGCCGTGTGGCAATCTCTAAACGCCGTGAAAAACAATCATGTTTTATTTTTTGATAATTCTCTGAATACAGGCAGCGTTCTGGCAATCCGCTTGGCCGCCGACAATTTTATGAAATTGCCAAAGTGATAAGGCCTAGGCTGCTCTTTAAATGATAGACAAGTTGGTCCGGCTGTCCCGAAGCTGCTGTCGGGTGACAAGAACATAGCAGGTCAATCGAATAGACCAAAAGGGCTGCCGAGACTGGCAGCCTTTTGGTGTTATACCATGTAGGCTGCTGCAGGGTATTCAAGCGACCGCATCATTTAAAAGAATCAATTGATAACGATTATCAATCGCGTTATAATCTTTAGAGAAATTAACGATGTCGGCCATCCATGAAACCCGCGGAGAGACGGGTGGCAGGAATGCTATTAAAATCCCGCGTTCCAGTCTCTGTTACGAATACTCGAGTTAACGATGAAGATCAGTAACATAGTAAGAACATCGGAAAAGAGGATGCGAAAATATGACCCGACTTCAAGAAAACGGGGACGCTCCGGTCGGAGGGCAATTGTTGGGGACCACTTGGTTCGGATTAATGGACGTCTTTCGGGATGTGCACAATGCAGCCTACCGTTTGATCTATGAGGCCACTCCGGGTTATGTGCTCCTTGCATCGGCCAGGCCGCTCGGCAGCATCGTCATTGACGGCGTCCCATATCCGTTTGCGCCGTATACAGTGCGGTTCGCATTGCCAGGCCAGCGGGTGGAGGCGGTTTACGAATCGACAGGGGGCCAGCCGCTCTATCGATTTCATTTTGACATTATCTCTTCTGATGGAAGCGGAGTACCGGCAGAGCAGCTGCTCATGGAGAACGAAAGGTCGGTTGCTTCCGCTTCCGTGCAATCGCTATGCGAGAAGATTGCCGATTATTGGCGAACCGGCGACGAGGCAGACCGCTTTGCCAGCCAAGCCGGGTTCCAGGAATTGCTGCACTTGCTGTTCAAGAAGCAAGGCCGCAGCGAAGATGTGCTGGAGAAAGCGTTCGAATATATGAAGCTTCGATATCGGGAAATTGTCACAGTCGAGATCCTGGCCGAGGAGGCGGGCATGAGCAGATATTATTTCATGCGATCGTTTAAAGAGAGATTCGGCCAAAGTGCTATGGACTGTCTCGCGGAGCTCCGCACGAATGAGGCTAAGCGGCTGCTGGAGGCCGGCGGGTCCGTACGCGACGCCGCTTACGCAGTCGGTTACAAGGATCCGCTTTACTTCAGCAGCCAGTTCAAGAAGCAGGTCGGGTTTCCTCCGCGAATCTATGTCGCAAACCGGAAGTGCAGAACGGCTGCGTACAGCTGGCCCAACATCGGCCACTTGCTTTCTCTGCAGATCATTCCTTACGCCGCTCCGATCGACCAGCCCTGGTCGGACGATTATCGCCGAAAGTACCGCTTCGATGTCAAAGTGCCGCTGAGCCATGACTATGACTTTAATCGGAAGGCGCTGCAACGGGCACGCCCGGACCGAATCGTCGCCCTGAGCGAGATGATTCCCGAGGAAGAAAAGGAGAAGCTGCGGGGGATTGCGCCTGTCCTGTTCCTGAATTGGCATCGGGAAGACTGGCGGTCTCATCTGCTGCAGACGGCCCGGTTTCTAGACAGGGAGAAGGAAGGGGAGCAGTGGCTCGCGCGTTACGACAGCAAAGCTGAAGCGATGCGCCATAACGTTCCCGCATCGTTTTGCCATGGAGGATTGCTCATTCTCAATATTTCGCCGCTCGGGATCCAGATCTGGGGTAAACGGGCAGGAACGGTGCTGTACGACGACTTGGGAGTCCGATGCGCACGAGGTGTCGAACGGATCGAATATACGGAATTCGCGAAGGTCGAGCGGTTGGCGGCGATCGACGCAGACGCGCTGATGGTCAGCGTTATGCGGGAACGGCAATCTCTTGCAGAATGGGAGCGGCTGCAGCAGTCGGAGTGCTGGAAGGGTTTGAAGGCCGTTAGGAACCGGAACGTCTATTTGATGTCCGGTGATTCTTGGCACCGGGAACCGATCCTGGAGTATACGGCTAACCGGCACGAGCTTTTGCTGCAAGAACTTGACTTGTTATTTCGTGCTCAGTAACAGGGATAAAGTCAGCACCTTTTCCTATTCCCACAGAAGAGGATCATCATTATAATCAGGTTACGAGAATGATTCTCAATATCGATAATATTTGGAGGGAATACTATGCTTCTAACAGAGATAGCCGCTCTCGTCAGCCGAAGCGCGCCAAAGGGGCAAAAGAAGGGGAAAAAACAAGGGCTTGCCGCGATGATCATCCTGCTTCTCCTTATGGCACTGGCCAGCGCATGCGGGAACAAAACGAACGTGAGCGAGAATGGAAGCGCGGGAGAAGCCCCAAGCACCGGGCTGTCGAGTTCATCGAAACCGGCGCTTGAGGCAAAGGAGCCGAAGACACGAACGATCGAGCACGCCTTTGGCAAGACGGAAGTGCCTCTGCATCCGAAACGTGTCGCCGTTTTTGGCTTAGAGGATATCACGCTGTCCTTAGGGGTTCCGATGGTGTACGCTTATGATTTCGACGGTTACTTCTTAGACAGCAGGCTTAAAGCGTTAAACATTCCGCTTTCGGGAAGCGCGGATTTCAAACCGAACCTAGAGGCAATCCTGGACGCACAGCCGGATCTCATCATTGTTCAGGCCTATTCCACCGACGAGAAAGGGTACGCCGAGCTGAGCAAGATCGCTCCGACAATCGCCTTCACTCCGAACGATTGGAAGTCCTCCATCGTAGATATCGGAAAAGCGACCGGCCTGGAGGACAAAGCGCAAGAAGTGATTCGAGCTTATGAAGACAAGCTCGCGAAGGCCAAGAGCGCTATCGTTTCGGCTGTAGGGCCGGATAAAACGGTGGTATACATGCGCCCTTCGGACAAGGACCTGCAGGTGTACTTTCCCAGCTTCGCTCCACTCGTCTACAAGGAGTTGGGATTGAAGCCCGATAACAGCATCGCTGCGTTCCAGAAAGAATCGTCCGACGATTGGGGCATCAATACGTCGCTGGAGAAGCTTCCTTCGATTACCGCCGATTATGTGTTCGCCATTTATGGGGGATCGATCGATAACGCGCAGGATTTCGCTAAATTAAGCGCAGCTTCGATCGAGGTAGAAAAAATGCAAGTGTGGAAGGCGATGCCGGCAGTCAAGCAAAATCACGTATTCAAAGTCTCGGCCAGACACTGGATGATGTCAGGTCCGATCGCCGACGGCAAATCGATCGACGATGTGGTGGCCGCCGTCACCGGCAAGCAATAACGGGCATTCGACTACATACATACGAAGCAATCTGATGCTTTCCACGAAGGGGCCATTGCCGACATCGGTTGACGAGTAGCGGCTTCATCATGCCGCGGAGCGTTTAGTGACAAGAACGAGATCTCATGAAAAGTCGCATATCATGCGGCTTTTTTGTTTTTATGGTGGCAAGCGACAGAGGGGACAAGTCATGACCTCGGCAGCAACAACTATTTTGAGAAGACAGGAGCAGATTGCCGCGGTAACGGCTCTCTTTTTCATTGAAGTAACGGGAGTGTTAGTCGTGGAGGCTTGGAGGAAAAAATAAACTTTAACAAGAATTATACCTATGAAGTAACTATTTATGAGGTGATTACTGATGAGTTGGTTACAAGGGGGCCCATTTTTAGAACTTAGCTTCATAATTAAAGAACCAACCAAGCTTGAAACAGTTATCTCCAAGATGAAAGAAGGTAACGTCAAAATAGAATTTCATTGCCCTTCAGATTATATTCAGCAATTTTACGAGGGTTATCTTTATGACGAAGATGATCCTCACAGTGTAAAGATACATCAGATAACAATAAACCTAACTGTCCACACAACCCGAAAACGGAGAGCTCTACTTTTGGTCGAGAAAATTAGTTCGGGCTTATTATCTTATTCTATTTGTTTTTTCGGAGATACAACTGATGCCCCAGAATGGAATCAACCAGGAGTAAGACATGATGAATTAGATGAATTTATCTCTTTATTGATCTCACTTTATAGAGAATTAAAGTTTAGCGTCGGTGGTATAGCCATAGAGGAAGATACCAAAGCTTTTTTTGACGTTAATGAAACATGGCCAAACGAAAATTACAACTTAACAAATCTTAAATTCGAAGATAACCTAAGAAAGTTTCATGCCGTCTTAATAGATCAATCATTAAAAAATAAACTACCTGATGAACTGTACACATCAATTAATAATTCAGGTTTGCTTTATCGATCTTCGTTCAACTAACGGAAAAACTATGTGATATAATGGCAATCTATAGATTGATTGCGCCTTAAGAAAGGAATCGCTAACCATGATCATCGCTGTCGATGTGTATTATGAGGAAGATAAAGCGAAATCGGTGGGGGTTATATTTCAAGGCTGGGGAGATTCGAAACCACTCGAAATCATTACGTCTTATACGGAAAACCCTCTCGAATACGAAACGGGTTTTTTCTATAAACGAGAGCTTCCGTGCATACGGGAACTGTTGAAACCTACCGATATAAACCAAATACATACCATTGTTGTGGACGGTTATGTGTACTTAGATAATGAGAAAAAGCCCGGGCTCGGACATTACGTTTACACTGAATTTTCTGAGAAAATACCGGTGATCGGTGTTGCAAAAAGCTCCTTTCACGACAACGAAGCTTTTGTCAAAAAACTTTACCGAGGCAAAAGCACCAAACCTTTGTTTATAACCTCTGCCGGCATGGAGCTGTCAGTCGCAGCCGGTCACATACAGAGTATGTACGGAGAATTCCGATTTCCGCATTTGCTGAAATTGCTGGATAAGCAAACGAAGGAAACCCGGCTATAGGCGAAAGGGGGATTCAATATGATGTTTTGGAAGAAAGAATCACAGCTTGATCGAATAAATAACAAACTCGAAAAAGCAATGCGCAAAGATTCGGCTTTTTTGGTGTTTGGATCATCCTCACATAAATACACGGTTTACGATAAGCTTACAACAAAAGAACTTGCGGACTGGCAAGTAAAATATCAGGTAACGCTTCCGGAGCCATATGCCCAGTTTTTAACGAAAGTCGGAAATGGAGGCGCCGGTCCGTTTTACGGCATCTATCCGCTTGAAAAGGCGGCTTCCTATACCGGTACGAATGCGCTCGCTACAAAATGCGTTCTGTACCCGGGAATGTCAAAAGAGGAATGGAACCCTCTTATCGAACCCTTGATCAGTGATGAGGACATTTCCGACCTGGAATACGACGCAACCCGTGAAAAGGTGCTGGGCGGCATGTTGTGTATCGGCACACAAGGGTGCGAATACGATATGTATCTCGTACTTGAAGGGGATTTTAAGGGGAAAATCGTGTACACTTCAGATTTTTATCAGGATCATCCCTTTTTCTTTGTTTATGAAGATAATTTTCTGGACTGGTATGAGCGCTGGTTGGACGAAATAATTCTGGATTATGATATCGCATGGTTTGGCAGCAGAATGCCGGGCGATGAAAATGCGTTGATACAGGTTTATCAAGACGCCTCAAACGAAAAAATCAAATCGGATGGGCTTGCCGGAATGTTCAAGTTTAAGAAAATCACGCAGCCGGCCATTGATTTTTTAAAAAGCGTTGCCGATCAAAGACAATCCGATCGCACTACTGCCATTCAGCTAATTTGCAAGACTTCATTTGATGCGGGAAGAGACTATCTTATGGAGCTGCTTCTTTCAAATAGAAATGAGGATTTTTTACAAGCTTTAATGATTCTGAACTGGTACGGCAAATCTTATGATCTAACGGAATTTATTAAAGCGATCTTGCAAAGTCTTGACAAGGTACGGGACCCGGAAACACTACGTCATGTGGGGTATGTGCTGGAATCCTCCGACGCGATTACCGTCCAAAACTTTGAGCCTTTTTTGTGCCACACCGACTCGAGTATGCAAGCTGCCGCAATCTATGCCGCACGCAACTGCAATGACAAATCGGAAAGTTGGGAAATCATTGAACGGATGTTATTAGGCGGCGATGAAATTGTGATGAAAAACACGATTTTATATTGGGGGTTGATCCCTCATGAGAAGTTATTGCCTTATTATAAAGCCGCATGGCCGGATTATAAAAACAATGAAAATTTCAGGGATAAATTTATAGGTTGTTTGAAAGAATTACATTTGCCGGAAGATTATTTTGACAAAGAATAATGGCTTTTCTTACTACAATGATATTTATTCGCTGGACAAGCAGCTAGATTTTATCGTCGATAGTTCATGTTCCCGACTCTTGTGCTTTAATGTAAGAAGAGAATTTAGACGACAAGCTGAGGAAGTGGGAATATGAAGCGGCTAACGATCGGTTTGTTGGCCCATGTGGATGCGGGCAAGACGACATTTGCGGAACAGTTGCTATACCATACGAACAGCATCCGTTCGAGGGGGCGGGTGGATCATAAAGATGCCTTCCTGGACAGCCACGACATCGAGCGGGAAAGGGGCATAACGGTGTTCGCCGATCAGGCGGTTATGGACTATAAAGGCGACGTTTTCTATTTGATTGATACGCCCGGGCACGTTGATTTTTCAGCGGAGATGGAGCGTGCGATTCAAGTATTAGATTACGCCATTGTGATTGTCAGCGCCGTTGAAGGTGTTCAAGGCCATACCGAGACTGTCTGGCAGTTGCTGCGCAAACATCGGGTTCCGACGTTTTTCTTCATCAATAAGACCGATCGGATCGGCGCCGATGCAGTCCGAACCGAAGCGGACATACGCCGGCATTTGACCGGGGATGTCTGTTCCATCACGGAAAGCTTTGTTGACGGCATTGTCAGTGAAGCGTTGCGGGAGGTAATGGCTGAGCGGGACGAGTCTTTGCTTGAAGCGTTCCTGGAGGGAAAGGATGATCAAAGCTTCTGGCGGCACGCCTTTATGGAAATGGTGCGAGAGAGCCGTCTTTTTCCGTGCGCCTGCGGGTCTGCGCTGCAGGATACGGGCATTATACAATTTTTGGATCAACTGCACCTGCTGACAACTATGACTTATGACGAGACTGCTCCTTTTGGGGGCCGAATATATAAAATTCGTCACGATGCAAACGGAGTCAGGCTTACGTTCATCAAAGCGCTGAGCGGTTGTCTGAAGGTCCGTGAGCAGCTCGGCTATGAGAATGGCGGGATTCGATACGAAGAGAAGATTACGCGGATCTTATTGTTTAACGGCTTCAGAACGCAGCCGGTGGAGCAAGTATCAGCCGGCGATTTGTTTGCGGTTGCGGGTTTGTCTTCTGCCGAGGTCGGACAAGGCTTGGGGCTTTACGCAGATAAGTTGTCTTACGAGTCGGAACCGACACTGCAAGCGAAAGTTCAATTCGACGATTCGCTTCATGTGCAGCAAGTGCTCGGAAAGTTCCGGATGCTGAATGCGGAGGACCCGACGTTAAACGTCTTTTGGGAAGAGAGCCTGCAGGAGATTCACATTCGCGTCATGGGCCTGATCCAGTTGGAAGTGCTTGTACATGTAGTGAAAGAGCGATTCGGTTTCGATATCTCTTTCAGCAAGCCGGAAATTTTATATAAAGAAACGATCCAGTCCGCCGTAACGGGGTATGGACACTTCGAACCGCTCAGGCATTATGCGGAAGTACACCTTCTGCTTGAACCTGGGGAACGGGGCAGCGGAATCCAATTCGCCAGCGTATGTCATCCGGATGACCTAGGTTATAACTATCAAAATCTGATTCGGGCGCATCTCTATGAGCGGGAGCATCACGGGCTGTTATCAGGCAAGCCGGTCACGGACATGAAGATCACGTTACTGAGAGGCGGGGCGCATAACGAACATACGCATGGAGGCGACTTCCGCGAGGCCGCATTTCGCGCACTGCGTCAGGGGCTGGAGAAAGCGAACAACTTGCTGCTCGAACCCTACTACGATTTCAAAATCAAGGTGGGAATAAACGAGATGGGGAGGGTGATGTCCGATATTCGGCGTGCCACAGGTACGTTCGAGCCGCCGCAAACGAAGGATAACCACGCGGTCATTACGGGAAGGGTACCCGTGTCGACCTTTATGAACTACAGCTCCGAGCTCGCTTCCTTCACACATGGACGAGGCAGCATCCGGTGTATGTTCAGCGGCTACGACCGGTGTCATAATGCCGATGAAGTGATCGAACGAATCGGCTATTTGAAGGAATCGGACCCTCTCTATACCTCCTCCTCCATTTTCTGCGCCAAGGGAGCTGGTTATTCCGTGCCCTGGGACGAGGCGGAAGCCAAGATGCACCTTCTTTAAGCGGACCGATTAGAATGCAAATTTGTTTGCTGAACCCGGTCATTTTGTTTAGACTATTTCACTTTTAACTGAAGGGAAAACCGCAGGGACTGTCTCCGCCTGCGGTTTTCCCTTTTGTATACCAAGTTTCCCAAAGCGGTATGTAAAAATCGCAAGTAATTGGTTATTCAACCTTGCCCAAGCTAGGGCTACAATGCAAGGGAAGAAGGGACGCGATCTTCGGACCTGATGCTCACCTAGTTGGCTCTGGCATATCGGTGACACCAACTAAACATACGGCTACCGGCCGTTTACAATTCGGTGTAGAACGGCAACACCCTTTCTGATCTGATATGGTGTTAACGCCGCGTAGCCTAGTATGAATGACGGCTTGACCGGATTCTCCAGCATAAAGTAATCCGCTGCAGGGTAGACGATGACACCTTCGGCGAGCGCAAGACGGGCAATATCGCGTTCGCTCATATCGCTTTCCAGTTCGACCGTCAAATGCAGGCCAGCTTCCGAGCCGTGAAGTACGATCCGGCTGCCGAATGAAGCACGCAGACATTCGACCAGGCAAGCGCGACGCTCGGCGTACAAGGCGTTCATCGCTTTGATATGTCTGGCGTATCCGCCGCTTTGCATGAAGAGCGCGAGTGTCTCCTGCTCCAGTGTCGGCGTCAGCCGGTCGCTTATCCATTTGACGGCGAGGAACGCCGACTTCAGCTTGTCGTCTTGAAGCACCGCGTAGCCAATCCGCAAGGCGGGATACAATATTTTGCTGAAGCTGCCAACGTAGATAACGTTGCGGCTATGAAGCAAGCCGGCCAATGACGACAGTTTGTGCCCCTCGTAGAGGAATTCGCTGTCGTAATCGTCCTCCACAATGAATGCGCCGTGCCGGTTGGCCCAATCCAAAAGCTGCAGCCGCCGCTCCAAGGACATGGTAACGCCGAGCGGGAATTGATGGGAAGGCGTTACATAAACGAGCTTTGTCCCCGCGTCCTTCCCGCCGGCGTAAGCGTCCATCCGGTCGACCCTCAGACCTCCGCGATCGACTGGGACGGAAACCACGTCGGCCATTGCGAAGGCGAACAGTTTTCGGAGAACGGGATGGGACGGATCTTCCAAAAACACCTGAGCGCCAGGGCCAAGCAATACCCTCGAAAGGATATCGAGCGCCTGCGTGGCGCCCGTCGTAACGACGATTTGTTCCGGCTCCGCGTGAAGCGAGCGAGAATGCCTCAGCATTCGTGCGATTTCGGCCCTCAGTGCCGGAGAGCCTTCCGCAGGGGCGTAACCCAGCATATCGGGTCCGGCGCTGCCGCTAGCCGCAACCAAGCAGCGGCTCCAGGTCTTGATTGGAAAAGCGTCATATGCGGGAACGCCATGCTTGAAATCGATTACGCCCAGCTGCGGCGCCTTCTTCTTGCGATTTTCTCCGATCCATAATGGAGCGTCATCTTGAGCGAGCAGGGAAGCGACGCGTTCGTTACATTCGAGCCCCATAGGCGTTAACGGTTCAGACTCGTGCCGGACCTGGTCGCGCTTATAAGTAACATACGTCCTCGAGCCTCTTCGAGCATCTACGAAGCCTTCGGCCTGCAGTTGGCCGTAAGCCTCCAGTACGACAGTCCTCGAAATGCCGAGGGCGGCGCAAAGCGTTCGTGAAGGAGGGAGTGCTTCCCCTTCCTTAAGCAAACCATGTATAATCGCATGTCTTAGCCGTTCGTACAGCTGTCTGAATAACGGAACCGCCGATTCGTATTCGAGAGTCAGGAGAAGCTCATGCGTCACGTCGTCACCTCGCATCGTGATCAAATAGGGGATTGCCAAACGGCTGCAAGTCATTTTCAAACGAAAAAGGAAGAGGGTATAACGGTGAATATTATGCTCGTACTGGCTCACCCGAACAAGAACAGCTTCAATCATGCAATCGCCCTGCGTATCCGGGAAGGGCTGGAAGCTCAAGGACATATCGTCAGTTTTCATGACCTCTATGAAGAAACGTTCGATCCCGTGCTGTATGGAGACGAAAGGGATTTGCTGGACCCGCTTGTACGACAGCATCGCGCCGAACTTGCCGCCACGGAAGGGCTGGTTATCATCCACCCGAACTGGTGGGGCCAGCCTCCGGCGATGCTCAAGGGCTGGATCGATAAAATAATATGCGAAGGTGTCGCTTACCGGTTCAACACCGGCGACGATGGGAGCGGAATCCCCGAGGGGCTTCTCCATATCCGGTCGGCGCTAGTCGTTAACACGTCGAATACGCCCGAGGTGCGTGAACTATCCGCGTTCAAAGACCCGCTGGATACGATATGGAGGAGCTGCGTGTTGGCATACTGCGGGGTTCAAGAGATTCGCCGCAAAGTGTTTCGCGTCGTCGCGGGGAGCACGAATGCACAGCGAGAAAAGTGGCTGTGGGAAGCGGAACGTTTGGCGCTGTACATCTTTAGATGAAGGCTGGAAGGACAACGTTTCCGCTATTATTTTATCATTCTCTTCCTATTTCATTCTTGAGTTTCTATTATATATTATACGATCATAGTAAATTTAAGGTTTTTTCAGTTAAAACATCGCCGCGGAGCAAGTGATGTTTTATAAGTCCAATATGCCGCGGCGAGAATGGGATGAAGTTCTTAACATACCTAGATTTTGGAATGTGCAGTCCGTATGGGGAACGGCTAAAACGAGATGCCTGCCGACAGTCAAGCTCCGGCTTTTCGCAAGCTTTTTTCTTGGGGCTTCCGCAGCGAGCGCGAACGCGAGCGGGTCAAGCCGAGAGAAACGGCGGCAGTAGCTGCGGCTATTGCGACTCCCGCAGCCCCGATCCAGCTGATTGACGTAAGGGACGCTTGCTCGGCAACGACGCCGCCGATGCCCGCCCCCGCGGCCATGGCAAGCTGCAGAACGGAAGTGTTCAGGCTAAGCATAATGCCGGAAGCTTCCGGAGCGAGGGACAGCAAGTAATATTGCTGCGTCGGTCCCGATGACCAGGCGGAGAACGCCCACAGCATAAGAATCGGGAATACGGCCGCCGGAGAATGCGCCGCCAGCGAGAGTAGGACTAAGGCAGCGGCGTGCATCAGCATGCCTCCGATCAAAGTACGGGGGACGCCCCATTTATCCGTGCCGTAACCGCCGAGTTTGGAGCCGATCAAGCTGGCGATACCGAATGCAAACAGACCGATACTCACGCCTTTTTCGCTCATGCCCGTAACGGTAAGGAGAAAAGGTGAAATATACGTGTACGCGATGGAATAACCGGCGATCCAGAAGAAGGTGATCGCAAGCGCCACGACGATCCTCGATTCCTTCAGCAACGCCAGCTGCTTACGAAGCGGAACCGGTTCTTCGCTGCCCGTCTTCGGAATCACAAGTGACACCGCCAGGATGGCGAACAGGGCGAGTACACCGATGCCGCCGAAAATCAACTTCCAATTATAAACGGAGGCAATAACCCTTCCAAGAGGGACGCCGACGATGAGTGAGGTGCTGAAGCCCATGACGAGTGTGGCAATTGCGCTTCCTTTCTTGTCGGGAGGCGCGAGTTTGGATGCGACGGTCAGAGCCGTCACGACAAAGACACCGGTACTAAGCGCGAGGACGATCCGTGACGCGATCAGAAACTCGAAACCCGGCAGCAGAACCGCGACCGCATTCCCAAGCACGAATACGGCTAACGAATAAATAAGCAGCTTCCGGCGTTCCAGACGGGACGTAATCGCCATAAGGACTGGAGTGCCAAAAGCATAAGCCAGCGAAAAGACGGTAATTAGCTGACCTGCCGCAGAAACGGTTACCCCGATGTCACCCGCAACTTTATCCAAAATGCCGGCGATAATAAACTCTGACGTTCCGACCAAAAAACTGACGACGGCCAGCATATAAATTTTCCAAGCATTTGACATATTCGAAATGCTCCTCTCTCCACCTCAAAGATTTTATATTTCTAGAAATATAGAAATAGAAACAAAAAATTATTCCAGCAAATACGGCGCGTACTTTTGAGCAAGCTCGCGATTTACGCTGTAGTAAATGTAGGTTCCGTCTTTGCGAAGATTCAGCAGTCCGCAATCCGTCAATTGCTTCAAATGATGAGACAGCGTCGAGCCGGCAACAGACTCCAGCTTGCTTCCGATGTCGGAACAGCAAAGATTTTTTTCTTCGGTAAGCATCATAGCAATTTTGAGCCGTGTCGGTTCCCCGAGCGCCTTGTAAACTTTAACGGCTTGCCGTACTTCCGCATTATCTTCGACCATAGCTACCTCATCCTCTACTGTCTTTGTTATTTCTATATGTATCGAAATTAAACATACCTTACCATAGCGATGCTCGAAAGTAAACATGGAATTTGCATTTGGGCTAACTCATGTCTCGGTTGCAGCAACTATCTCAGCAGAAGCAGGGGGGCAGATAACTAAGCAGGGTAAGCAATAGGAAGAACTCTTGCTAGAGCGTGTCTTCAAACCTAATCTAGCCATAACAAAATAAAGGCCAGTGATAAAAAGGCCGCAAATGTACAGGTCAGCTTATCGTAACGAGTAGCCAGCCTGCGATAATGTTTGAGCTTGTTGAATAAACATTCCACGAGATGGCGTTCTTTGTAAAGCCATTGTTCATTTCATAAGATGCGATGTTACGTATATACTTGTCATAACAGCAGTAGGGCACTATACTTGGTGGAGACTGGAATTACCAGATTGGACATGTCCCTCGTGACCGATATCCGGGCGGCTCGTTACACCATTTGCAGAAAGGAAATAGAAATCAATGACGATACCGATCATTATGCATGTGAACTATTGCGAGCAAGGTCAAACGATTGACGAAATGTGCCATAAAGCGGTGGAGTGGGGATACGACGGCATCGAATTCCGCAGAGTGCGCAATGGTATCAATGAAGAACCAGAAGCTTATTTGGACCAGATCGCCGCTGCGGTGTCCCGTTCCGGCTTAAAACAGGTTATTTTCGGCTCGCCGGGACCTAACTTGACCGTTTCCGACGCGCAGGCGAGAGAAAAGGAAATCGCCCAAACCGTCCATTTCTATCGCCTGGCCTCTGAGCGGTTCAAGCTGACGGTCAACAACACGATGGCCGGATTTTTAGTCGACAAATCGTTCGGCGGCAGCGAATACGATAAGCACGGTTCGGCGGCTGCGACCGACGAACAATGGCTGTATGCGGTGGAAGGCTTTAAGGTTCTGGGCGACTTGGCTGCCGAGCTTGGCTTCCGCTTCGCCTTCGAAACCCATATGAACTATATTCACGATTTGCCTGCGCCAACGAAAAAGTTGATCGATATGATCGATAAGCCGGCAGTCGGCGCCAATCTGGATTTCGGCAATGCCGTGTATTTCAAAAAGGTGCCGGACTTGAAAGAGAGCATCGACCTGCTTGGCGATCGTCTTTACTATGTTCATCTGAAAAATTCGATCGGACTGGGCGACGGCAGTCGCAGCGCGATCGGGCTGGCCGACGGAGAAATTAACCACCGTCATTATTTGAAGCTGCTGAAGCAAGCCGGATACGAGGGTCCGATCTGTATCGAAGCGCCTCGGCAAGGCGATCGCGAATGGTTCGCGCAAGCCGATCTGGCATATTTGAAACGACTGCTCAGCGATTTGCAGTGACCCCTCAGGTGGCTTCGTCTCGATCGGGGGCAACATCAGTTCAACAAACGTCGGCAGCCAAGATCTCCACGGCTGCCGACGTTTTGTTTTGTTCCGCTATATGGTTAGGATTGACATGCATCTAAAATGGCAATACGAAACAAAGTGTGGCTCGATATGAGCAAATCTGTTTCCGACTTGGCGAACTGTCTTAATGATCTACAATCCGCCGATATTGAAAATGCGCCCTCCTCTGGACAGCACGATTTTTATCACGGCGGCAGTCTATCGGTATATGACGGGGAAACCCGCAAAGCGATAGAATTCTAACCGAGAATGCATAAGGTAACGAAAATAACTTATCGAATAGATTAGGAGAAACAACAAAAATATGAATTTAGAAAATACCCCCACATTGGAAACAAAACGTTTGATACTCCGTAAATTCAATGAAAACGATATGGAAGCCTTGTTTGCTATTTACAACGACATTGAGGTAAATACCTATTTGCCGTGGAATCCTTTGAAATCATTAGAAGAAACAGCGGCATTTTTTAAAGAAAAATATGCCGAATCGTACAGAAAGCCGAACGGATATAGATATGCTGTTTGTCTAAAATCCGATAATATCCCAATAGGCTATGTCCATGTTAGCGATGGTGACAATTACGATTTTGGCTATGGTTTGAGAAAGGAATTTTGGCATAAGGGGATAGTTACAGAAGCCAGTAAAGCAGTGGTCGAACAGTTGAAAAAAGATGGTATACCGTATATTACTGCGACGCATGACAGAAACAATCCGAGAAGCGGCGGTGTAATGATAAACATTGGAATGTCTTACTGTTATTCGTATGAAGAACAGTGGCAGCCTAAAGATATTCTTGTTACTTTCCGAATGTACCAGCTAAACTTTGACGGGAAAAAAAACCGTGTTTATAAAAAGTATTGGGATGTTTCAAATGTTAGATATATTGAAGAAAATATATAAATTTCATTTGTACGCATTAGTAAAGACGAAGAAAGAGGTTTTTTTGTGGATTATATAAGAAGAAAGGGTTGTCCGGATGCAGACAACCCTATATTGCTATAAAATTTTCCTTGTGGTTAATGACATTAAGAGAATGTCAGTAAGTTTTAAAACTAATCCAGGAAAGTATTTATCTTTATTATGCTGTAGGATGGCGTCTACCATTCCACCTTACTTTGTTTCCTTGGCCTGCAGTTCGGCAATCAATTTGTCTCCTTCAACGTCGAGGTTCGGCAGCAGGCGGTCGAGCCACTTCGGCAGCCACCAGGCTTTGTCGCCGAAGAGAGCCATGACAGCCGGTACGAGCGCCATGCGGACGAAAAACGCGTCGATAAGAATGCCCAACGCCAGTGCGAAGCCAATTTGTTTGATCATGATGTCGTGGGTCATGACGAAACCCGCGAAGACGGCGACCATAATAACCGCGGCCGCGACGACAACTCGGCTGGCTTGGTCGTAGCCATGAATGACGCTGCTTCTGCCGCGATGCCCGTGTACGTAGGATTCCCGCATGGACGAAACGAGGAAAACCTGGTAGTCCATTGCGAGTCCGTACAGGATGCCAGTAACGAGGATCGGGATGAAGCTCATGAGCGGTCCGCCGGTATCTACGCCGAACAGGCTGCTCGCCCACCCCCATTGAAACACGGCGGTCGTGATGCCGAACGTAGCGAGTACGCTAAGCAGGAAACCGACCGTCGCTTTGATCGGAACGAGAATGGAACGAAAGACGAGCAGCAGGATGATCAGCGACAGCACCACGATGACGCCGATGTAGGTCGGGAATACCTCCGCAAGTCTGCTGGACATGTCGATATTGATCGCGGTGAAACCCGTTACGCCAAGGGTGACGCCATAATTCTTAGCAATGGCCGAATCGTTCGCGCGGAGTTCGTGGACGAGATCCTTAGTAGCGGCGTCAGTCGGGCCCGTTTTCGGAATGAGGGTAAGAATGGCGATGTTGCCGTTCGCGTTCATACCAACAGGCGTTACGACGGATACGTTCTCGTTCTTTTGAATTTCCTGTACAATGCCGCCTAACGTCTCCGGCGCGATGACCCCGGCGGAATCATTCGGCTCGGCTACGATGAGCAGCGGGCCGTTGAAGCCTTCCCCGAAACCGGCGGAGATGGCATCGTAGCTCTGACGGGCGGACGAATCCAAATTCGCGCTTGCGCCAGAAGGGATGCCCATTTCCATCTTGGCTGCCGGAATCGCCGCTACGCCAAGAATGGCGATAACCGCAACAATGACCGGCCAGCGTAATTTTACGATGCCTTTCACCCAGGCGTCCGCAATGCCATGTTCTTTGGCTGCTGCTTTGGAGCGGAGCTTCTCGCGAGCCTTGACGGAGCAGATGCGCTCGCCAAGCAGTCCAAGTAGTGCCGGAAGAAGCGTAAGAGCGATCAATACGCTAAGAAGCACAGTGACTGAGGCAACCAGTGCCATCATGCTCAAGAAAGAAATGCCGATGACTAGCAAGCCGCACAAGGCGATGATAACCGTCAGACCGGCAAAAAATACGGCGCTTCCCGCCGTTCCTACCGCCCGGCCCGCGGCTTCGCGCGCCGTCAATCCCTGGTCGAAAATTAGACGGCGCTGCCGGTTTACGATAAAGAGCGCGTAATCGATGCCAACCGCCAGCCCGATCATCAAGGCCAGAACAGGCGTGAACGATGTCATCGTCACGAAAGTGGAGAGAGCGAATGCGCCTCCGACGCCGATCCCGACGCCGAACAATGCGGTGATGATTGGCAAACCTGCCGCGACCAGAGAGCCAAGCGTCATGATGAGGACGACGGCCGCGATGAGAAGCCCGAACACTTCGTTGATGCCAATCGGTACTTCCATCGCTTTCAGCGAGTCGCTTGGAAGCGCGGTTACGCCGCTGCCGTTCACCGTTTCCGTGACGGCTTTCACGACCGTATCCGTCACGCCCTGAGGCAGCGAGTTTTGCTGTACGGTAAATTGGAATTGAAAAAGCGCAATGCTGCCGTCGGTTGCAATCAGCACGCCGGTCACAGGCATGCCGTTGATCATCAGCGGCATGTAAGGAGGCAGATTCCCGGCGTTAGCCGTACTCGCATTTGCGCCTTGGGCTGCACCGGCTTGCTGCCCTCCTTGCGCAGCTTGCTCCTTGCTCTGGTCCGCTCCAGCGGCGGCAGCAAGTTCCGCGGGATTAATGATATAGTCAAGCTGGTAAACCTTGTTAACCGCCTCGGCGATCGTAGCGATGCGTTCCGGCGTGTCTAGACGCTCGCCTTGAGGTGCGGTGAAGAGTACGCTAGCTTGTCCGCCGGATGCTTCCGGCAGCTCCTTTTCCAGCTTGTCGAGCACCTTCTGTGATTCCGTGCCTTCGATCTTCATCTCGGAGCTTACACTCATGCCGTTCACGCCGAGCATGGCGACAACGATGCCGATAATCAGAATCCAGACCGAGATGAAAGCCCACGGTTTGCCGTAGGCGGCTTTGCCGATTCGATACAGTAGTTTGGACATGCTGTTACAGTCTCTCCTTTAGTGTAATTAATCGAGTAAAAAACCGTTCCGCAAGTAGCCGAACGCCGTATCAAAAAAGTCGTCGAACGATTGGGCTCCGGTTTCTTCATCCGGCGCTTCTCCAGGGAGCCGAACGAGTAACGATCCATCGAGCAGGGGCACGATCATTGAGCACACCGAGCCGACCAACAGGTAAGTGTATTCGCGAGAATGCGATTCCCGGAACAACTCAGTCAAGAGATTCTGGGCTTCACGCTGCAAGAGATGAACTGCGGTCAATGTATAAGGCTCCAGGCCTGGGTAGCTTTTGGATAGTGTAAAGAGCTGCTTCATTCTTCGGAGCGATTCTTCCGCCAGCTGCATTTTCACGAACTGGTACATCGCGTCGATGGGTGAAGTGGAGTCGGGCATCCGGTTCAGAAGCTCGTAAAACTCGCCGACATCGTGATACGGCACTGTCGCCGTGGCTACGGCTTCTTCCTTGCAGGAGAAGTAGTTGGCGAACGTGCGGCGGGAATAGCCGGCACGCTGCACGACATCTTCCACGACGAAGCCGTCCATTCCGCGTTCCAGCGCCAGTTGGAAGGCCGCTTCCGCCAAGGCGTGCGCCGTCGCTTCTTTTTTGATTTCGCGCAAGCTAGATTTGTTCATTTTGTATCCTTCACCTCCGCCCGGCGGACCGGATTTCTTATCATGTATGAATTTAATGTAGCACCAAATTGCCCAATGAGCAATATTGCGCATTGGGCATTGTTTTGGACAATGTGTGAACGTTCGTTAAAGGAAAATCCATAAAGAACAATCAATAGTAAAATTATTGAAACTAAGTTACTGTCTTACTTTTTCGTGGTAATATTAGGTTGTTAATGGGGACCGGTTATTCGTATTAAGAAGACTGATCTACGAACGAGTGGATAGTTAATGATGTTAAGGAGTGACATTCCATTCCATGGATTATACGAAGTGTTTTAAGGAAGTTATACTGAAATATCCATTTATCGACCCTATTGTGGAATTTATTCGTCATAACGAAAACATGACTTACAAGGTAACGGAAAAGGGATCTGAAGTAACTTACTTGTTGCGAATGCACAAACCAATAACAATAAATATGCAGGGTGTACAAAACAGGCGTGAGGCGATTCAAGCGGAACTAGAATATTTGTCAGCATGGTCGTCTCATTCCGAATTACCTGTTCAAATCCCTGTTCCGAATATGAACGGTGAACTAGTAACTAGCATTGTCATTGAAAGCGAAGAAGTGCATTGTTCCGTCTTGAAATGGATTTACGGGGAAACCATGTCCAAGAGTGATTTCACCAGTGAAGAAATGGTTAGTACCTTGGGGAAGTCTATTGCATATTTACATCAGTTTTCGCGGAATTTTAAACATGGCTCAAGTTTTATTAGACCCGAATATGGGATTGAGTGGGTTGACAACATATTAACCAAATTGCGAGCAGGCGAAAAAATGCGTATTATCACCGCCGAGGAATTTCAAATTCTTGAACATGCATTTTCGCTGGTAACCGGTCGAATGAAAGGGTTGAGCAAAAGTTTCGAGACATGGGGATTCATTCATGCCGACATTCACTATAGCAACTTAATTCGAACATCAAGGGGAATATCATTCATAGACTTTGGATTATCGGGATTTGGATATTACGCAATGGATGTCGCTATGGGTGCCTTATTTACTAAAAGAGAATTACGGGATGATCTGCTATCCGGCTACAGTTCCATTATTTCCGGAAAAATAGACATCGCCCAGTTAGAGGACTTGATGTTTTTGAATATAAGCGAATATTACGCATTTCTGGTAAGTAGAAAAGAAAAGCACATGTGGATACGTGAACATATACCGAGTCTGATTGAACTTTGTAAATCTTTGCTTAAAGGCGGAACGGTTTTTTATAAAATCAATCAAGTAGGCCTAGCTAACTAGGGAAGTCAAAAAATTACAAGTATTCACAATACGCGTCATGAAAATGAAAGGGCGATTGCTGAACGATGAACCGTTACACTAAGGAAACCGCCGGACAACTGTTACGACAATTAAATTTGCCAGATGCCGTCATCCATATTTTTGATAAAGGAGGAGGGGCATTCACCCTGTATTAACTGATTATCGCGTACCTTATTATATTTTCAATTCATGGGAAACAATTCCTTATCCGGATATTGTGCCGATCTGGGAAGAAGGCATCGTTGTAACTGCTTACGATAGGATACGCGAGGGATTTGTCCGATTCAGCCTTGAGTCTCCTGAAGCAGAACGGTTCTTCTATTCCCATTTTAACGGTATCGCCGCGGAAATGCTGATCGTTATGCTGGAAGACGAGGATATAACCGAGGAAGTACTGGACGAGATCGCCAAGCTTTTCGCATTTCCTTATATGGGTTATTTACGGGAATCCTACGATGCCTCGAATCACCAAACGTATTTAGAACATAAACGCTGGACCAAAGAATTCATGCTGGCCATTGGAGCATTGACGGTAAGCGGAAGCTGAAATTGAAGCAATTCGAATAATCTTCGATGCCCTGCCAATGGGAACTTTTGCTCCATCTCGTACATATCTTCAGGGCAACGAGCATCGAGCGGAAGACTTTTCTACATAATGGCAGTGTTGTAGAACATTTGTTTTAGCATTTGAAACGGAGGGAGAACTGGCTCGATAGACTGACAGCAAGGGATAACCAGACTATCGCTTATGGGTTGTTAACATCATTAACCTTTACTGAATGGTATTGCAATGAATAAAGGGCTGTGTTAAAATTTCGCTGACACTTAACGATAGGAGTTGAAGAGAATAATGTAATCATTCTTGCCCTCAGTTAAAGAATAGAGCAGCTATTGTTTTATTCTTTATCGGCAAGAAAGTTACCTTATTCTTTTCACTCAAAAAATATATTATGATTCATTCTCTGCATGAGGGTGGACCTGCCATATTTTTTGGAGCTGTAAGAAAGGTAACTTTCTTGCGGCTCTTTTTATTTAAACCGTCTGCTGCAAGTTTGGATTAAACATGTAGAATGTGAACGAACATACCAACCGTTTCCAGGAGGATGAACGCGATGATGATTGAGGTTGTAGATGATGGAGTGAACCGGTTCTTGTCGGTTGAAGCGGTTCACACAAAAACGAAACGGTTGCCGGAGATTTACCGATCTATCGACAGATGCACGTAGCGATCCTACTGCGAACGCATCTTGTTGCAGTTGGTTAATGACGCGTGAAGGCGCCGGCTAACGGCTGCTTTTATGCGTTTTCTCCGGCAGTAAGGAGAAGATATGAAACCAACTTTGAAATATGAAACGATTCGGCGAATGGTGTCCGACATCAAACAGCCTGCCTATCGATATGCGCAAATTACGGATGCAATATTTAAGAAAAAGATCAATGAATACGAGCGGATGACTATGCTGCCCAAATTTTTGCGTGACGAGTTGTCTCGGACGCTTGGCCCGCATGTCTGCAGCATCATGCCAGTCAAGGAACTCTCGTCGAGCCAGGTCAACAAGGTGCTGTTTGCCGTCGCGGGCAGCGAGCGCGTTGAAGCCGTGCGGCTCACATATGAACGGGGATGGAAATCGTACTGCATTTCCACACAATGCGGCTGCGGGTTCGGGTGCAAATTTTGCGCCACCGGTACGATCGGCTTGAAACGGAATTTGACCGCCGATGAAATTACCGACCAGCTACTGTACTTCCTTTTGAGAGGCCATTCCTTGGACAGCGTCGCTTTTATGGGGATGGGGGAGGCGTTTGCTAATCCGTATCTTTTTGATGCGCTGAGGATATTGACCGATCCCATTCTTTTCGGTTTAGGACATCGGCGAATTACGATTTCCACAATCGGTCTGCTGCCGGGAATCGAGAGGCTGACAAGGGAATTCCCGCAGGTGAATCTAACCTTCTCGCTGCATTCGCCGTTCGACGATCAGCGAAGCGAGCTGATGCCGATCAACGAGCGGTTTCCAATTCGCGACGTGCTCCATGCATTGGATCACCATATCCGGCATACAGGGAGAAAGGTGTATATCGCATATATTCTTCTTCGCGGGGTCAACGACTCGGCGGCGCATGCGGAAGCGGTAGCCAAGCTGTTGCGGGGAAGGGGACCCGGGGAACATCTATATCACGTTAACCTGATTCCGTATAATTCGACTGAAGTAACGCCGGAAAGCTACCGGACATCCGATCCGAATCGGATCGAAGCGTTTGTTCGGATCTTGAAGTCCAAAGGGATCAACTTCACGATCCGAACGCAATTCGGATCGGACATAGACGCGGCATGCGGCCAGCTGTACCGTACCGAATAACGGATGCAACCTAAAGTGGTACTGGAAGCTTATTTTTTTGCTAATTTAGCACTTTAAGTGGGGCGTAAAAAAAGGTTTGTGATCTCATCAAAAACGAATGAAAATAGTCACTTTTATAATGGCTGAAAAGCCGCAGAAGAAGGACATAGGCGAAGCTGCCTATGTCCTTTTTGGGGACTCTGTTTTTACCGCTGGCTTACTTCGTTGCTCGTTTGTCCCCTATAGGCGTGTGAATGAGGATTTCTGCCGTTTATTGTCGTATATCCCTCAAACATATGGTAGTGACCGCCTCCGGGAAGGGCAATTACAGGCCCGGTCGTTCCTTGAATAAGATGGGTGTGCCCCTGATCCATCGATGTAACGGCACGATACCCGTGTACGTGAGGAACGCCGGTTGGAGCGGGAGCCGTCCAGCTTGAGTAATCATGAGAATGACCGTCGTTGACTGAAGTTACCCCCGAAAAGGCATGAACATGGACCGGCTTGCCGTTCCACGATGTGATAAACAACTGATGGGAATGATGGCCGTCTTCATCTCCGGATTCCAGCACAAATCCGGTAACAGGAATTTTCATATGCTGCTCCTTTCGCTAAGGAGATAATCTAGGTTTAGTCTACGTGGAATCTGGATTGTCACGAAACGGCTTTTGCCTATTTTTTTAGTGAGGGAAACATTCTTTTTACTGTTCAGAAAGATTAGACCGCTCAAGCTCAAATATGGTTAGTCCCTGAACTGTTTCTCTAGACCCAATGTGAATATGAACTAACCGAGAAACTATGATAACAATCCGTTTGACTTGAGTTACAAAGACAATATTGTTCCAATTTTCGATAATATTGCTCATAGGCAAGGCGAATAAGTTCCTTTAAGATGATGCTAATATGGGCTTGGACTGTCTTGGCGACACAACGGGAGGGAATGGCATGGGGGTATGGATCGGCAAGCTGCTGCCGCAAAAAATCAAAAACCGGTTTTTCTTTAGTTTCGTCCTTTTCGTGCTGATTCCTCTGCTGCTGCTGCAGCTTTACTACTACCGCTCCACGGAGCGGCTGATCGTAGACAAGATACAAGAGCAAAGCGGCCAACAGCTGGACCTGATGAAAACGGGCTTCAGCGAGATGAAAAACATCGCTTTTCTGCAATGGATCGAGCTGGAAAGGAGCCGGGAGCTGGTCGATGCCCTGCGAGATATCCGCCGCGACACCGATAAACAGATCGAGTCGATACAAGAGGTGATCGACCGGAGCCGCAGCCGCGCGATGCCGCAAAGCCGATATTTGCACTATTCCGTAGCCGATTTGAACGATTTCCAAGCGAGTTCGGCAGAAGCGGGCGGTGGACCTTTGGACCGGAGCTGGAATGCGAAAGCGCTTGCGGCTCTAAATGAGAAGGGCGAGAGTTATCGGTGGGTTCCCGGCGTGCCGAATGATTTGCCGGCCAGCGTCACTTGGAGCAGCAAGCTGCTTACTTTTATCGGGACGATTCGCGATGGGGAAGCTCTGATCGGTGTGCTGCGCATCAGTTTTGACTATGAGACCTGGCTTAAAGATTCGGCCAAAAATTTCCCGGTGCTGCAAACCTATTACATCCTGGACGAATCCGGAAAATCACTGGTGCAAACCGAGCCGACCGGCGGTATTAAGAACGACATCGTGAAGAAATTTACGCCAACGTCTTCCAACCCCGCTTATTGGGTGGAAGAGTCGAACACGATGCTGTACGGCTCGACTTGGCTGCTGCCGGAACGTTGGCAGATTGTCAGCGCCTTTCCGCTTCGGATCTATTTTGGCGATTTGAAGCTGCTGGAGCAGCGGATATTTATTACCTTCCTGATTTTGACGTCCGTATTCATCCTGTTGACCTTGCTCATTTCCTCCTCCGTTACGCGGCCGCTCAAACTGCTCAAAAACAAGATGGAAGGCGTGGTGAGGGCGGAGATGAAAACGTTTCTTCCGGAGCAAGCCTACCGCGGTGAGCTTTCGGGCTTGGCTCGCTCGTTCAACCGCATGGTGACCGATATGCACCTGATGGTCGATCGGCTAAAACGGGAGGAGAGGCAGCGTGAATCCGTTCGCTTCCAGATGCTGATCAGCCAGATGAATCCCCATTTCCTGCTTAATACGCTGAATACGCTTAAGTGGCATGCCATCGACAAGGAAGACGCGACGGCGGCCGATATATGCAAGCAGCTTGGCAAACTGCTCGAATCGAGTTTAACCGACGAGGCCGATCTCATCCGCTTGCAAGACGAGATCGATTTGGTAGAGGCTTACGTGAGGATTCAAAAGTTCCGCTATGACGACCGGTTCGTCGTGTTTTACAAGTTCGAAGAACATCTCCGTTATGCTCTCGTGCCTAAGCTAAGCCTGCAGCCTCTGGTCGACAACTGCATTGTGCACGGGTTCCCGCGGATGGAGAAGCAAGGCGTCATTCAAGTAAGCGTTTACCAAGAGGGAAACAAGCTGGTCATGGAAGTCAAGGATAACGGGCAAGGCGTGAAAGAAGCGGAACGGAAGAAGCAAAGACGGATTCGCAAAGGGATCGGCTTGACCAACGTCCGCGAACGCCTGCAGCTGCTGTTCAAAAAAGAAGCGGAGCTTGAGCTGGTTGAACAGAAGGAAGGGGCGCTCGTTCGTGTCACCTTTCCGATCCTGTTGGCCACACCCTATAAATCGGAAGGAGAGGAAGGCCGATGTGGAAGCTGATCATCGTGGAAGATGAGCCGATGGTGCGCCGGACGATACGAAACAAGGTTAATTGGGAGCAATTGGGCTTTACGATCGTCGGAGAAGCGGAAAATGGCGAAGATGCGCTTCAGCTTATTCAGGAAAACAACCCCGATCTAGTGATCGCGGATATCGTCATGCCGTTTATGGACGGGATCGAGCTTCTCAAGGCGACGCGAGCGGAGGGCAGGGAGACCCGCTTCCTGATGCTGACGTGCATGAATGAATTCGAATATGCGCGCCAAGCGCTGGAGCACGGCGCGTCCGCCTACGTACTAAAAGCGTCGATGGACGTGGAATCGCTGGCGGAAGCCTTATTGAAAATCCGGCGGGAACTGGAGAACCGGACCGAAATTCATGAGCTCCAATCCCGGAGCAAGCTATATGCTTTTGAACAGCAGCTGCCTCTGCTGTGGGACCGTATTTTCACCCATATGGTCGGAACGGCCGGTGAAGGGGAGGGGGACGAGCCGATTGTCCGTCCCGAACGCGGAGCGGGGTACGTCTGGATAGGCGTATTCCTATGCAGCGCGCCCGACCGCTGTCTGGCCGAGGTAAAAGAGTCCGGCTTTGCCGTAGCGGGGCAGCTGGCCGGTCTGACCTCCTATTGCCACTCGGGCATCACGACCGTGTTTGCATTCGCCGATCGCCCCCTTCGTTGGAACGGCCCTACAGCGGGCACTGCCGTCATGAAGGGGGCGTACACGCGAGCGTTTCCGGTTGAGGAGCTGTTGAAGATCTGGGCACAGCTCCTGCATGCCGCCGACCGGCTCTGGTATGACAACCGGCAAACCGTGGAGTACGATGCCCTCCGGACAAAGCCGGAGGACGCGCTGCCGCTCCTGTCGTGGACGTATGAAAAGGAGCTGCTGCGCGAATTCGAGCAGGCCAAGTTGGAGGCGTGCACGAAAACGCTTGAGGCAATGTGGGCGGAGCAGCGCAGACTGCAATACCCGCTTGTGCTTGTCAAGTCGGGGATCCTGCACCTGGATCAAGTGCTCGCACGCATCGCCGGACGTCCCGCGCTTCCGGCACGAGAGCTGTTGGAGGCCGCTTTTTTTGACGAGATGAAGTATCTGTTCGGCAGACGGCTTTCCCTATACATGCACCACCATACCTCGGCCAAAGTAAGCCTGACGGACCATGAGGAGGTCAACAAGATGATCGCTTACATACGGCAAAATTATGACGCTCCGATCACCCTGAAATCGCTTTCCCGTTATGTTTCAATGGAAGAACACTATGTCAGCCGCCTGTTCAAAAAGAAGGCAGGGGAGTCGCTTATACATTATTTGCAAAATTACCGGATCGAGAAGGCAAAGGGTTATTTATCCGAGACGGACATGATCGTAAGCGATGTCGGACGAAGCGTAGGGTTTGCGAACGACAACTATTTCAATAAAATTTTCAAACGGACTACGGGTCTCACACCGAGCGAATTTCGCAAGCGTTTCAAGCACGGGGAAACCTCACAGTAATAATATCGCGCGTCGCGCGGGATAAAATCGTTCCATAAACGGGACAACAATGTTCCTTATTCCCCGTTCCCGCCCCTGTTACTATGTATTCAGAACAGCAGAGGGGGAGGAACTTAATGATCAATTCGGCAGCATACTGGAGGAAGGTTTGGAGTTTTCGCGCTATTTATTTGATGCTGCTTCCAGGGATCGTTTATTACATCGTCTATAAGTACATTCCGATCTATGGACTGGTCATCGCCTTCAAGGATTACGACATCCTGGAGGGAATTCTGGGCAGCCCATGGGCGGATCCGTGGTACAAATACTTCCGGCAATTTTACGAATCGCCTTATTTCTCGCAGCTTCTGACCAACACCTTGCTCATCTCTTTGTACAAGCTGTTGTTCGGCATGATTCCGCCTATTATTCTGGCGATACTCTTAAACGAGTGCAGGGTCCGATGGCTGAAAGGGCTCGTGCAGACGCTGAGCTACATGCCCCATTTTTTATCTTGGGTCATCATTTACGGCATCCTGATCGTCCTGCTGTCGCAAAACAGCGGGATCCTGAACCGGTGGATTACGGATGCCGGAGGAACCGCGATCCCGTTCCTGAGCTCGCCCGAATGGTTCCGAACCGTTCTGGTCGGCTCCGAGGTGTGGCAAAACTTAGGCTGGGGGGCGATCATTTACCTTGCGACCATGGCCGGGATCGACCCCACGCTATACGAAGCGTCCCGTGTGGACGGGGCGAGCCGGCTGCGCATGATCTGGCACATCACTTTGCCGGGAATACGCAATGTGATCGTGCTGCTGCTGATCCTGAGACTGGGACATCTGCTGGACGCCGGCTTCGATCAAATTTACATTTTGTACAATGTCCATGTATACCCGGTAGCCGACATTCTCGACACTTGGGTGTTCCGGACTGGGCTTGAGCAGTTCAACTTCAGCTTGGCCTCCGCAGTCGGATTGTTCAAATCGCTGATCGGACTGGTGCTAGTGCTGGCATCTAACGCAATGGCCAAACGATGGGGGGAGAGCATATGGTGAACGCCGCCTCCGACCGCGTTTTCAATTGGGTGTCCTATGCGATTTTGACGATAGTCGGGCTCGCAGCCGTCATCCCTATGCTCTACGTATTTTCCGTGTCGCTGACACCTTATGGCGAAGTGTTGAAAAACGGCGGTTATGTGCTCATTCCTAAGTCGGTTACGTTCGAAGCGTACCGCAAGCTGTTCGAGACCTCGAACATCCTTCGATCCTTTAACGTTACCGTCTTCCTGACAGTCGCGGGCACTGCGGTGAACCTGACGATGACGGCTCTGACCGCTTACGGCCTCAGCCGAAAGAAGCTGCCGATGCGCTCGCTGTTCCTGTACATGGTCGTGTTCACGCTTCTATTCAGCGGAGGAATCATTCCGACGTACTTGATCGTAAAATCGACCGGCATGCTGGACTCGATCTGGGCGCTGATCCTGCCGAATGCGATCTCGAGCTTTAATGTGCTGCTGATGAAAAGCTTTTTTGAGAATTTGCCGGAGGAGCTGTTCGAAGCGTCCCGGATGGACGGTGCGTCGGAATTCCGTATCCTATGGCAGGTTGTTGTCCCGTTGTCGAAGCCTTCGCTCATCACGATCGGCTTGTTTTACGCGGTTGGCCACTGGAATCAATTTTTTTCCGCGATCATGTACATTACGGACCGGAACTTATTTCCGCTCCAAGTGGTCGTCCGGGAAATATTAACGATGGCCCAGCAGCCGCTGGAAAATGCGGAGAATATGGTGCCGACCGTGACCATGCAGATGAGCGCTGTCGTTTTGGCCAGCTTGCCCGTGTTTATCGTGTATCCGTTTCTGCAAAAGCATTTCACCAAAGGCATGCTGCTGGGTTCGGTAAAAGGTTGAAAAAGATTGATCTTGGGCGCGCCAATTTCAATAGATGCTAGATCCGATTCAGAAAGGGGCTCAATACATGAAAAGCTTGAAAAAAGGCTATGCCATTCTTACCGTCACCGCCCTGACCGCTGCCTTGGCAGCCGGCTGCGGCGGCACGGAGAAATCGACAGCAGGCGAAACTCCCGGGGCTTCCCCAACAGGGACATCGGCCAAACCTTCGGCACCCGTCGCTCTTAACGTCACTTTGACCGGTACGGGACTCCCGTCTACGGATGCGGACGTTATCAAACAGACGCTCGACAAAAAGCTCGGCATCGATTTGACATTGGCGCCGCTGCAGACGCTTGACGATTACTCGAAACAAGTCAGGCTCCGCATTTCCGCCGGCAATTATCCGGATTTATTTCAAGTGTCCTATGCCGAAATGAAGGAGTACGCCGACAAGGGCTTGCTTCTCGACCTGACGCCGTATTACGGCAAAGAGCTGAAAGTTGCGGGAGACTTCGTCACGTCGCTCTCGAGCGAGCTGCTCAAGAAAGCTTCATACAATGGCAAAATATATGCGATTCCGCGCAACGGGGATGCCCCGTTCGATGCGTATTGGATCCGCAAAGACTGGCTCGACAAGCAGGGCTTAAAGGTGCCGACGACGCTCGAGGAGCTCTTGGCTGTAGCCAAGGCATTCACCGAGAATGACCCGGACGGCAACGGCAAGAAGGATACGTACGGCATTTTGGGCGGAGAGTTCTCGACATTCGCCTCGGTGCTTGGCGCCTACGGTGTGAGCAATCCGTTCGCCGGCGCTTTCTACAAGCAAGGAGACAAGCTCGTCAACGCTTTCTACGATTCGAACATGCCGCTCGCACTGGGCGCGATCAAGACGCTCATCGATGCGAATGTAGTCGATCCGGAGATTATGACCAACAAGTCCAATGAAATTCAGCAGAAGGCGTTCCAAGGCAAAGGCGGTATCGTGAACTACCCATGGACCGGCTTCGCCAAAGACGAATTCATTGCGCAGATCAAGACGGTGAATCCGAAAGCCGAATGGATTACGTTCGATGCGCCTGTTGGACCGGCGGGTCAATTCGACGGCGCGTTCGACTACGACAGGCCGGGCCGCTTGCTGGCAATCCCGAAGACGCTCGAGAAGGATAAAGAGAAGCTGCGAAAAATATTTGACCTCATTAACTATGTGTCTTCCAAGGAAGGAAACGAGCTTGTCATGTATGGGATCGAGGGAAAACATTACACCAAGCAGGACGGCAAGTATTCGCTCACCGATCTGATGACGAAGGAAGGCGGATACTTTACGCTTTACCAATTCACAGGCCGTCCTAACGAATCTTATTTGGCGAACAAATTCCCGAACCAAAAGGATATAAGCGCTTATGCGGCCAATACCAAACGGATCCGCTTGCTCGACAGCTCGGTCATTCCGCCTGAAGGCTTCAATAAGGCGGATGCGGACCGCTACACCAAAGAGGAATTGGTTAAATTCGTCTACGGCAAACGTCCGCTGTCCGAATATCCGGCTTTCCTCAAGACGCTGGAAGAAACGTTCAAATATAAGCTTTATGTAGATTCGGCCGAAAAGCAGTTGAAGGAACAAGGCTTGTTGAAATAACCGACAATACGACGACGGAGGATAAACGGAAATGACGGATAAGGAGTATGACGTAATCGTCGCGGGGGGCGGACCGGGCGGAATAGCCGCGGCGGTCGCCTCCGCGAGATTGGGAGCGAAGACGCTGCTGATCGAAAGGTATGGATTTCTGGGCGGAGCGGGGACCGCGATGATGGTGAATCCCTGGATGACTTATTGGGCTCACTTCTCCGACGGGAAGGAAATTCAGGTCATCAACGGCGTGCTGCAGGAGCTCGTCGAACGGATGGAGGCTTTGGGCATGTACGGTCATCCGAAGCAGCGGACCGCATTCGACCCCGAGGCACTGAAGGTCGTGGCGGAAGAGCTTTGCATGGAAGCCGGCGTGCATCTGCTCTACCATACGTTCCTCGGCGGCGTCAAGACGGATGAATCCGGCAGGAAGGTGGAGTCCATGGTCGTTGCGAATAAGGCGGGTCTCGTGGAACTCAAGGCGAAGCTCTTCGTCGATACGACCGGCGATGCCGACTTGGCCGCCATGGCCGGAGCCGTCGTGGAGAAAGGACGCAGCGTCGACAACCTGATGCAGCCTATGACGTTGAACTTCCGCATGGGCGGCGTAGACGTCGACAGGATGCCGGAGCGGGCGGAGATCTCCCGCCGCTACGTGGAAGCCAAGACTCGCGGCGAGATCGACTGCCCTCGCGAGAACGTGTTGTGGTTTTATGCGACGCAGCCGGATGTGATTCACTTCAACACGACGCGGGTTATCCTGAAGGATGCGACCGACCCATGGGAGCTGACCCAGGCCGAGATTGAGGGACGCCGCCAAGTGCAGCAGCTCGTAAAGTTCTTAACGCGAGAGGTGGAAGGCTTCGAGCATGCCTACCTGCAAACGACCGCACCGCAGATCGGCGTGCGCGAATCGCGCCGAGTGATAGGCGACTATGTCCTGACGGCGGACGAACTGCTCGCGGCCTGCAAATTCGACGATGTGATCGCGTGCGGCACGTATCCCGTCGATATTCATAATCCGAGCGGCGAAGGCACGATCATGAAGCATTTGCAGCCGGGCGAATGGTACGATATCCCGTTCCGCTGCTTAATCCCGCTAAAGCTCGACAACCTGCTCGTCGGAGGGCGTCCCGTATCGGCCACGCACGAAGCGCACTCCGCTATCCGGGTGCAGCCGATCGCAATGGCAATCGGTCAGGCAGCCGGCGCGGCAGCCGCAATTTGCGCACTGAAGGACCGGACGCCGAGGGAAGTGGACATCCGAAGCGTTCAGCAAGCTTTGACTAAGCAAGGCGCATCCTTGGGACTCGACACACGTGCATTCTAAAATCCTGTTCTGGGAGGAATCACAATGGAGAACCGCAATGGAACCAACGGAGAGAAGCTGGGCGAAGATAGCGTGATCGAAGTGAAGGCAAGCGAATTCGAGGAACGGGAGAATAGATCGATATCCCGCCGCAAGCTGCTTGTTTCGCTAGGAATGGCCGGCGCCGCGATCGCGGCGGGTTCGCTGGCGAAGGGTTCGGAAGCGTTCGCACACGGCTCCGGCAGCGTGACCGATTCGGTGTACGGGAAGGACAAAGACAAGAACAAAGACAAAAAGGACAAGGACCTGAAACTTGATGATCCTTGCTGCTCCTTGGACGACTTCGTTATCAATACTACTATCGCAGAGCTGCGCGCCACAAAGGCGGCGAATGCGGATCATGTCTACTACGTGAGGGATCTCGGCCAGCAGGGTCATTTTCGCTATGATGCTGCGGACACGGCCTCGGCGGACAATACGGGCACCTTGCTCGTTTCAGCCGCCGGGCTCCGGTTCAAACGGAACTACGCCGAAGCATTAAACGTCAAATGGTTCGGCGCAAAGGGCGACGGCATAACGGACGACGCAGCCGCCATTCAGTTGGCTGTCGACGTTGCGCAGAACCGGGGCGATACGCTGTACTTCCCGACTGCGGACTACATGATCTCCATTCCGATTACCATCGGTAATTCGAAGAAACCGATTCGCATCGTAGGCGACGGGTTTCAGAAAGGCTCTTGGATTCGCGCCCACTCGTCGGTGTCGCCTGCCAGCCCGATCAAAGCCGCGTTCGTGTTTGACGACACACGCGTGGCGGAACGGTTCGAGTTCTCCGACATCGTGATTCAAGGGGAGACAGGCAAGTTCGAATATGGCATTTATACGAAGAAAATTTCCCATTCTTTGTTTCGCCGCATCCGTATCGTACAAACGAAGGTTGCTGCTCTTGCAATCGGCTACGGCTGGTGCAACGATGTGGAAACCTGTGAGTTCTCCTTCAATTTCGGCGACGGCATCCTTTTTGCGGCGGACAATGTCAACATGCTGAACGTGATCAACACGAAGCTGTTTGCCAACGAGGGTATCGCCATTAATATGGCAAACAGCGCGCTCGGCGTCCGGATCAACGGCTGCTCCATCGAGGACAACAAGGTGTGCGGCATCTATACGAAGATGCTGAATACGCCGCTCGACGTAACCGATTGTTACTTTGAAAATAACGGAGAGACAGGCTACCAGCTGACGAACCCGAACCGGCTCATACGCTCGTGCATCATCATCAACGGCAATACGGCTGCCGGTATCGTGGCCAATGCTTATCCTACCAGCACCGTAAGGATCAATAACAATATCGTATCGGTCTCGGCCGACGAATCTTTTGTGACCTGTTATTCCGCAAGCTCCAGCCTGGTGATCGCAAGCAATACGTTCGTCCGGTACAAAACGCCGGCGGTCTCTTATGCGGTTCTGCGGACAGGCACGAGCAAGACCGGACTGGGTGCCCGTGTCAATAACGCCCGGATTTACGGGAACGGGGTGTGGGATAATCATAAGACCGAGATGACGCTGAGACCGATCTGGGTCGAGGATTTGGCACAAGCGGCGACCTTGCTGCACACGGCATGGATCCAAGGCGTGCCTGACCTGGATTACGCGCCTGCGGCCGCCTCCTTCTCCTCCGTATTAAGCGGCGGGGGAGGCACATACGCTTTGTCGTCTGCAGTCAAGTTCAATGGCCGGGATGTATACGAATTGACGGGTGCGGCAAACACCGACGTATTCGGCTATACGATCAATCTGGCGGATTATCCGCGAATCGCAGGTAAATACGTCTATATCGCCTTTTACGCGAAGCCGTCGGCGGCTAGCACCGGAGCGGCGGCATACACAAGCCAGTTGGGGATGAGTACGACGTCATACTCGACCGATACGAGTTGGCGGCTGATCAGTTATGTTGATCTGATGCCTGTGAGCGGCACCGTCACATTCGGATTGCGCAAAATATCCAGTTCCGAAGCCACTACTCTATACGTATCGCTGCCGGTGCTGAAAGAAATCGGCGTACCTACGAACAGCTTGGTAGAAAGTTAATAGAGAGATAAAGGCAGGAGAAACCGATGGCAGAGACAATCACTCCACGAGTGCTAGATACGCAACAACCGGAACAACCTCAATTTCAACAAACGCTTAAGGTAGTGATCGTGGGGGCGGGCAACCGCAGCTTGACCTATGCCTCCTACGGACTCGCGCATCCGGAAGAGCTGCAGGTTGTCGCGGTAGTCGATCCTGACGAGCTGAGATGCCATCGGCTGGCCGACCTGCACGGCGTCGCGCCGAACCGGTGTTACGCCAGTCTGGACGCGCTCCTCGAAGATGGGCGGATCGCCGACGCAGCAATCAATGGAACGATGGATGCGCTGCACGTCCCGACTAGCTTACCGCTTTTGGAGGCAGGCTACGATATCCTGCTCGAGAAGCCGATCGGCATTTCGAAGGAGGAGATACTCGTCCTGCTGGACGCCGCCCGCCGCCATGACCGGAAGGTTATGATCTGCCATGTTCTGCGGTACGCGCCTTATTACCGAGAGATCCGCAAGCGGATCGCAGAAGGGGTCATCGACGATATCGTGAACATTCAGACCGGCGAACATGTGAGCTACCACCACATGTCCGCCGCCTTCGTCCGTGGCAAGTGGGGCAGCAAGGAGCAAGGCGGCTCCTCGATGCTGATGGCCAAATGCTGCCATGACATGGATTTAATCACATGGCTGAAAAGCGGGATCCCGCCAATTCGGGTAACCAGCAGCGGCGGGTTGAGCTTTTTCCGCAGCGATCGGGCGCCTGCCGGATCAGGAACGCGCTGTCTCGCCGACTGCCCGATCGAAGCGGAGTGCGATTATTCGGCGCGTAAGCATTATATCGAGCAAGCACGGTGGGGGACCTATGTGTGGAGGTCCATCGAGCACTTGGGATCTGAACCGACTACAGAGCAGAAGCTGGAGTCGCTTCGGACGGACAATCCGTACGGACGATGCGTCTGGCGCAGCGACAACGACGCGGTTGACCATCAGTGCGTCGTGATCGAGTTCGCAGACGGATCCACGGCGACCCATACGCTGATCGGCAATACGTCTAAGCCTTGCAGGACGTTGCATATCATCGGGACGAAAGGCGAGATCAGCGGCGTCATGGAAGACGGGTATTTCACGATTCGCCACCCGGATGTCCGGGCCGGCCATGAATACACCGAAGAACAGGTGCATCTGAACGTGTCGATGGATATGCACGGCGGTGGGGATCTGCGGCTGGTCGAGGATTTCATCCGCTACTGCCGAGGTGAGGCTGCCTCGCTGTCCACAACGTCGATCGGCGACTCGATTTACGGGCATCTGCTCGGTTTCGGAGCGGACAAGGCAATGGAAGAAGGCGTCTGGGTGACGCTTGAACGCCTAGAGTCTTAAGCATGGGAAGTCCTGCGAACGAACAGCTCGATGGGTATACGACGAAATACGCCTTGCGATATCGGGCGAACAGCGGTTGTAGGAAATGGGACCGTAAATAGGCATTGATTCGGGGACCAAACGAAACCTCAAGCTTAGCTTCGGGTTTTGTTTGGTTTTTTCTGCCTTGAGTTTGTTGCAGTTTTTCTTTTGCCGCTGTGGTTTTTATAATAATGTATAGGAGCGGCAATAACGCGCGTGCATGCTAACTACTAAGACTTAAGTCATAAAAAGCAAGTAAAGAGGGAGAACATGAAATGGATCCTCATATCCGCAAAAAAGCATTGATTGCAGGTTCCGGTATCGGAGGACTTAGCGCTGCGATCGCTTTGCAAAAGGTCGGCTGGGAAACGGTTGTATTCGAGAAAGCGCCTGAACGTACGGAAGGCGGAGCCGGAATTGTTATGGCTGCCAATGCTATGAAGGCACTCGATAAGCTAGGTGTTGCGGAGCGGGTGCGAATGCAAGGGAAGGAGGTCGGAATGGCGGAAATTCGTACCTGGGATGGGAAGCTGATCGTGAGGCTGCCGGTTCGAAAGCAAGCCGAGCAATTTGGCAGCCCTAGTTATTTGATACATCGGACGGAACTGCAAGCCATCCTTCAAGAAGGTCTAGCTCCTGGCACGGACGTGCAGTTTAACAAAAAGCTGGAAAGCTGGAAACAAAATAACGGTAAAGTCACCACATTATTCGCCGACGGGACCCAGGTTGAAGGAGATTTGCTCATAGGCGCGGACGGACTCCATTCCACCGTGAGGGAAGGTCTTACCGGCAGCACGCCCTTGCGTTATTCGGGCTATACGGCGCTTCGCGGCATTTCCGTATTTCGTGACGAGCGCTATCCGATGGCTGCAGGAGGCGGCTTTGAGGCTTGGGGGCCCGGAAAACGATTCGGATTTTCCCATCTTGGGCAGGACCGCATTTTTTGGTTTGCGGCGATCAATGCTCCTCAAGGGACGTTAGGTCGGGCAAGCGAGCGCAAAGCTGCGGCGCTGCGGCATTTTCGGGGATGGTTTGACCCGATAGAAGCGGTCATCGAAGCGACAGAGGAAGACAAAGTGCTTGCCCATGATATTTTTGACCGTCAGCCGATTTCAACTTGGCATGATGGATGCGTGACGCTGCTTGGCGATGCGGCTCATCCGATGCTTCCCAATCTTGGCCAAGGCGGAGCACAGGCCATCGAGGACTCGTTTGTACTTGCCGCTTGCCTAAGAGAACATCATTCCGATGTTTCCAAATCTTTGCTTGCCTATGAACGACATCGAATGCCGCGCACGAACCGTGTAGTACTTCAGTCACGTCGAATGGGACGTCTTGTCCAGTTGGAGCATCCGGCAGCGATCCGCTTTCGCAATACCGTGCTTCGTGCGATGCCTGACCGCATCCAAATTGAACGTTTGAGATGGCTGCTGGGGTATGAGTTGTAGGTATGGGGATAGGGATATATTCTTGTAATTCGTACGTAGTAACAAGAAAAAAATCAGCAGTTTAAAAGTCTCTATAGATGTTTGTAGTTGTCAGCAATAATTTTTTGGAATAAATTATATCATTAAATTTAGGGAGAGAAGAATAAAAATGAATTTAACCGAAGACCAAATTGTATTTCGGCTTAATGAAATCAAGCAATTAATTACGCCTATCGATGGGTGGTTATCGGATGAAGGAGTCGAGAATCTGTACAGATATACGTTACTTGCCCCGGTTTCCAATGTAGTTGAAATAGGCTCATGGAAGGGGAGATCGACTTCATGCTTGGCATCCGCTATTAAAGATCGAAATGGAGGTCGTGTGTACGCTGTTGATAAATGGAAAATAACGCCTGAGCTTCAAAGTTATTTGAAAGGGTATTATGCCGAAGATCAATTATATGATGAATTTATTGATAATATGACAAAGTTGAATTTCATAGATTATATCGAACCGATTAGGCAGGACAGTATCGAGGCTTCGCGTAGATGGCCTTTGACTCGAAAGATTGGCTTATTATATATTGATGCAGCACATGATTATTTATCGGTAAAACAAGATTTTGAGTTTTGGAGTCCGTTTGTTGCTTCAGGCGGATTTATCATTTTTGATGACGTTCCAAGCTGGCCCGGACCGACTACATTGATTGGCGAATTGCCCAAATGGTATAAACAAATAGATATAAGAGGAAGCCACGCTATATTTCAAAAATTATAAATAACAAGGCTGGGGAGATGCACGTATTCGGACGCAAGCATCTCGGACATAACCGCCTAACGACATCTGTCGGGTGACACAAGTATATGAACTCAGCAAAAGTCGCATATCATGCGGCTTTTTTAGTGCTAGCTATACGTTGTATCATTAAGATCATCTATTATTATTATAGAAATAATACCGTTTCTTTCGAGACAAGCGTAACGGGTATCCGAAGTTCAAGAGCCGGAAAAATCCGGTGCAGAGCTACACGACCAACAATCAGAAGGGCACCATACGTATCACGGCCGATAGCAAACATNCAACAATCAGAAGGGCACCATACGTATCACGGCCGATAGCAAACATGTCCGCATCCCGAAGATCGGCGAGATCCGGATCAAGCTCCATCGCCAAATTCCGAATGGCCATACCATCAAATCGGCCACGATCAGCCGCAATTCAGGCGGAAGTTATCACATCTCCATTTTGACCCATTACGAGATAGATGTAAAACCGATCGTCCCCCAGCCTAACAAGGTTTTGGGATTAGACTATAGCTCGAAGGGGCTCTACATCGACCACACGAATACAGCTGCCAATTATCCGAAGTACTTCCGCAAAATGGAGGTTCGGCTGAAGAGCGAACAGCGGGTGCTCTCCCGAAGAAAAAAGGGCGGTTCAAACTGGAATAAACAAAAACTGCGGGTCGTCCGTCTCCATGAGAAAGTATCCAATCAGAGGAAAGATTTCCTGCACAAATTGAGCAGGCAGCTAGCCGAAACCTGGGAGGCCGTCGTCGTGGAAGACTTGAATATGAAAGCCATGTCGCAAGCGTTATCCCTCGGAAAAGCAACGATGGATAACGGTAATGGGCTGTTCAGGACGTTCCTAGGCTACAAAATGGCCGAGCGAGGAAAGCGTTTTGTTCGGATCGACAAATGGTTTCCATCCAGCAAACGCTGTGGAGCATGCTACAAGATCAACAAGACATTGACGCTGAAGGAACGCGTCTGGGTATGTGAGGGCTGCGGCGGTATCCATCAAAGGGATGAGAATGCAGCCGGAAACATAAGAGCCGAAGGGTTGTGCCTGTTAGGACTTGCATAGAGCGAGAGAGAACCGCCGGGCTGGCGGGGATAGCCCAGTAAGGATAGCTGCGATTGCAGGTAGGTCCTGGGAAGCCCCCACTTCTATAAGTGGTGGGAGCATGTCACAGTAGATGTTTATACGGGGGCTTCACTTGGGTCTGAAGTTGAGAAGTTGATATTTACGGAAATGTTAATTCCACGCATGTATTAGGAACGAATATGATGAACGGAATCGGCGGCTCGGGAGACTTTACCCAAAATACGCGTCTAGGCATTTTCGTAACGAAATCTTACGCCAAAGGCGGAGCGATTTCATCCGTGGTGCCTATGGTTTCACACCGTGACCATACGGAGCATGACGTTGATGTGATCGTAACGGAGCAAGGAATTGCGGATTTACGAGGGTTGGCACCGAAAGAACGCGTAGAGTTGATTAGCTCGACAGGCAAGGCGCCGATTGTTAAAGAACCGCGCTTAATCATTTCTAAATCATTGATTTGCAGCTTCGTATTTTCAATCGCCCGAAAAATATTCAAGCTTTGCCCATATAATATTTTACCGGCTTCCGTTAAAGATATTTTTTTACCAAGACGATCAAAGAGCAGCGCGCCAATTTCATTTTCAAGCGCTTTGATTTGATGACTTAATGTCGGCTGTGAAATATGCAATTTTTCTGCAGCTCGGGTAAAGTGCAGCTCTTTACTTAATGTCATAAAGTATTCCAGTTGTCGAAATTACATTTTGACGCCTCAGTTTCTTTATGTTCTTGAGAGTATTATAACATACTGTCGTGAAGGGTAGAGTTATTGGGATAATCGAACGCCAGTCCGACACCTCTAGTAACCTTTCTAGTTTTTAGGCCGATCTAAGTGATTGATTGAACTGCTGCGTCTCATCGCCCTCCCGTGGAACACGTTTCGTCTAATTCTGGCGCCATCGCGACGCCCTCCCAATTTCAATTGAGAGATCGCTTTTTATGTAGTTTGATTCCTCGTTGGAGGGTAATGAAACGGTGCCAGGAGAGCTCGCGGTGGAGCTGCTTATCTAGCGGGGCGGGAGTATCGCGAGAAACTGCACGATACGAGAGATTTCAATTCGCACTACACTAGAAAAATGGGGTTTCGTATGACTTACCGAAAAACCGGCGAAGTTTCCTCGATCATTCCGCTCAATCGCGAATTATTGCGGGTATTAGCTGGGTATTTGCATGAATAACGAAGAGTTTGAACGGATTCGGATGTATGATTGTTCGAGCATACGAAACGGAGTGAAGACTCAATTCTCAATTTTATCATAACGTTTAAGCTTTGAAGTTAGCAGGGGGCTGCAAATTAGCAATTGCCTTTGCAGTTGTTGTAGATGGCTTCCGCTTCCCGCAAGCATTCCAGTGCGGGCCTGCCCCTGAGCCTGCATGCAACGATATATTGGGATTCCGCTAGTCGGCATAAAGGGACCCTAAGAAAGCAAGGCAGTCTTAGCATAACCGCTTTTCTCTTGTCGAACGAGACCAGCTCTTTTCTCAGCTTGCCAAAGGCCAGAGCCAGTGCCTCGTTCAGTTCATTGACCTTGTTGCCGTCGTAGACAAGAAATTGCCGCCTGATGCATTTTGATTTGCCGCCATTCGATTTCGACCGCGTGCTGCCCGAGGAGATAACCAAAGGATTGCCGTTCAAGGAAATCTGCAGCACTCCGTTCAAATTGCCTTTCGGTATACGCTGGGTTTCCACAAAACTAACCTCCAAAACGCCGTCTTTAGTCTTGACTTCGGCATCCGCGGAGAAAATAGCCGTTCCCCCCACTTGTTTGAAAATAACCGCCATTCTAGTACGCCTCCCGTATTCTTTCATCCTTTCATATAATGCAGGACAAGACGGTAAGGAAATCGGTAAAAATCTACTTGAAAAGAAAAAAAACGTGTTAAAGCCAATTAAAGGAATTTGAATACCTCGAGTAGAAGTAGTCAGTATCAACTTTTATGCGAGGTGGATGGCCATGAAGTTAACACCGCAGGATGTGAATACAATCAGCAATGGTGATTAGAAAATTGCTGGACTTCGAAGCACTATTGCGAATACGTAGCGTTATATCTACGCTGATCAAGCAGAATCGTCCTATACTTTCATCGCTTAGAAATGGGGGAATACAAGATGGAGAAAAAGTCTGTAGATTCGCTGGATTACATGAACGCTTTTGAAATATCCTCTGGTAGTCGAACCAAGCCGCTTCACTTATTAGCCCGCTTACATATTCGTAATTGGAAGAAACTTTCATTAGCATTCATATTTTTCATATTACGCACGTCCCCTCTCTGGTTATTACCTATTGTTACTGCAAATATAATCAACATCATTACATACCCTGATAAGTATTCAATGGCATATTTTTGGTCGAATTTGATTATCATCATCTTGGTTACAGCACTGAATGTGCCTACACATGTGATGTATATTCGCTACATGAGCAGTGCGGTTCGGCATGTAGAAGCCGGTTTAAGAAGTACGCTCATCCGCAAACTTCAGAAATTATCGCTCAGCTATCACGGTGATCTTAATGCGGGCAAAATTCAATCGAAGGTACTGCGTGATGTCGAGCAGGTTGATTTTTTATCTAGACAAATCATTCTCTCGGTTTTGCCAGCTTGTATCAATCTAGTTGCAATTACTGCGTTAACCCTAGTATACAGTTGGTATGTTGCGGTCTTCTTTGTCTTTTTAGTTCCCATTGCGGTTGTTTTAGTTCGTTTTTATCGCGCGAAAATCACAAAGTATAATCGGGAATTGCGTACTAATATTGAGAAAATGTCGGGGGAAGTTTCTGAAACTGTCGAGATGATTCCGGTAACACGTGCACATGGATTAGAAGAGAACGAAATCAAAAAGGTAGATCATGCACTAGAAGGCATACGAATCGCAGGGCTTCGAATAGATGCTATTGAAGCAAAGTTTGGCGCACTTGGTTGGGTGTTTTTTCAGTTTTTTCAGGTGGTGTGTCTGTTTTTTACGGCGGGTCTTGCTTACATGGGCTATATGAAGATTGGCGATATTATGATGTATCAAGGCTTTTTCACGATGATGGTTGGCTATGTGTCGCAAATTATGAATATTTATCCGAATTTAATGAAGGGCTTCGAATCCTTGTATTCTGTTTCTGAAGTACTAAATTCCGATAATTTGGAAGCGTATAACGGGGAAAGAAAGCTGGATGCTGTTCAAGGCGATTTTCAGTTTAATGAAGTTTATTTTCGTTATGAGGATTCTGAGAAGCATGCAGTTGAAAAATTTTCGCTCCATGTCCGTTCAGGAGAGAAAATCGGCATTGTAGGGGAATCTGGTGCGGGGAAATCCACCATTTTGAATCTGATCATTGGTTTTTACAAGCCGCAGAAGGGTCAAATTCTAATTGATGGTGTGCCGATGTCGGAACTTAGTATGAAGGACTACCGTCAATCATTGGCGATTGTGTTGCAGAACAATATTTTATTCTCTGGTACAATTCGTGAGAATATTACTTATGGTTTAGATGATGTTTCCGATGAGCGGTTGCAACAAGCGGTATGGATGGCCAATCTACAAGACGTTGTTCGAGATCTACCTGAGGGAATGGATACGTCGATCGGTGAACATGGTGGGAAGTTATCGGGCGGTCAAAAGCAACGCATTGCAATTGCGCGAGCGTTAGTCAGAAACCCGAAAATCATTGTGCTGGATGAAGCTACTTCTGCTCTAGATAATATTTCAGAAAAGCATGTGCAACAAGCGATGGAGCAATTAATACAAGGGAGAACAACATTTATCGTAGCTCATCGTTTATCAACCGTTCGTAATGTTGATCGCATCGTCGTCATGAAAAAGGGCCGAATCGTTGAGGTGGGCACTTACGATGAGCTAATGGCCAAGCAAGGCTATTTCTATCAAATGAAAAGTTCGTAGATTCGGTCAACAGGATGTGGATGAAGCAGATTTTCGAGTAATGTTGGAAAAAATGAATCATGACAGGCAATATAATACTTTTGTTGCAACCGTTACTACCTACGTCTCCCTGAAATTCTGGGGAGATTTTTTTCTGATTTTTAAGGATTTTTAGTACGCGATGTAGAAGTATTCTCTTATCAGATTTTGCGGAAGGAGCGCGTACAATGAAGCTAACATCTAAACAGGTACTACACATTAGCAAAGGAGATCCCGAGATTGCTGGCTTTATTTCCGTGCTCCTGGGCCAAAACGAAAGTTAACCGAAATTGTGGAAACGCAAGCGCGGCAAATCAAGAAACTCCAACATCGCGTACAGGAACTAGAACGCCAGATCGGTCAAAATAGCAACAACAGCAGCAAACCACCCTCGAGTGACAAAAGGCAAGTGCTTGACTTGCCTCTGGCTCCGCTCATCAACACCGAGCATCGCGCCGAAGAGAAGCGCTGTCCTTGTTGTCACACCCTACAAAGAGCCGATTTTCCCAGCGCAGTTAAAGCACCTGTTCAATACGGGGAAAGCTTACACTGCTCAAACAATCCCTCCCTTTGCACGAATCACTCGTTTCCGTTCTTCGCGGTCGGTTTCAATTTAGTGCTACGTAAGTAGTAACGAGCAATTGACGCTATAAACTCCTTGTGATATATTGTGCATACACAACATACACAATTTAACGAGGAGGTACGGTATGTTCGCATTGGACGTTAGAAATATCAATAAGCAGTATCAAAATTTTCAGTTAAAAGATGTGTCGATTCAACTGGAAAAGGGCTATATTATGGGATTTATCGGTGCAAATGGCGCAGGAAAAACAACCACAATAAAATCGATCCTGAATATGATTCATATCGATAGCGGCGAGGTACGTATTTTGGGCAAAAACATTGCCGAACACGAAATCGAATTAAAGCAGGAAATCGGCTATGCATTCGGTGGCACCGACTTTTACACGAGAAGCAAATTGAAAACGTTGACCGGTGTGTTTAAAAAATTTTATACGAATTGGGATAACGAAACCTACTACAGCTATCTGAGAAGGTTCAAATTGGATGAAAACAAAAAAATTGCCGAATTGTCAACGGGAATGAAAGTTAAGTATAATTTGGCCCTTGCTTTATCCCATGGCGCAAAACTTCTCGTCCTAGATGAACCGACCAGCGGACTCGATCCGGTTGCTAGAGACGATCTTCTGGATGTTTTTCAAGAACTCGTAATCGATGGCGAAATCAGCATTCTTTTCTCTACGCACATTACATCTGACTTGGAGAAATGCGCGGATTTTATTACGTTTATCGATAACGGAACAATCATAAACAGTTCTGAGAAGGATGCATTTATAGAGTCATATCGCTTAATTCATGGAAATGAAGGTCAGTTAAACCAGGTGAAAGAACGCTTAATTTCCTACAAAATAAATGCTTTCGGCTTTACGGGGTTGATTCGCGCCTCAGACTTCGATCCGACTTTCGATATGAAAGCAACCACGCCGAGCCTCGAGGAAATTATGATTTACTTCGCGAAAAAGGAGGGTGTGCATGTATAACTTAGTGGTAAAGGATTTAAAACTAGGAGTGAATCCTATGTTTTTCGTCTTGCCTCTTTTAACAGGCGCCTTAATGTTAGTTCCCGCTTGGTTATATTTTCTAGTCCCTCTGTATTTTTGCTGGTTAACGATACCGTACATGTTTGCCGGATTTAGAACTCAGAACGATTTGATCTTTACCTCGATGATGCCGGTCACCAAAAAAGACATGGTGAAGGCGAGGGTGTCCGTTATTGTCATCATGGAATTATTGCATATAGTGATTGCGATGATCTATGGCATGATAACGCTTCGCCTATACCCGAATATGATTTACTATTTCTTCGCACCGCATTTGGGTTTTTGGGGACTCTGCTTTGTCATGCTTGCGATCTTCAACCTGATTTTTATATCCTTGTATTACAAGACGGCATATAAATATGGCGGGGCGACGACTGCAGGTATAGCGGCCGCTATGATTTTTGCAGGAGCTGCTCAATGGTTGGGAATCCGGGATTCTGATGTATATGACATATTCAACGGAACCGGCGCTGACAATTTGGCGCTTCAAACATCCATACTGATCGCAGGAATTGTGATATTTATTGGATTCACCATGATGGCTTATCGAATTGCAATCAAACGATTCCTAAAAGTGGAGATATGATGAACGTAGCAATTTCAAACACCTCGGAAAAACCGATTTATCAGCAGCTTTTTGAACAAATCGGCGCACAAATTTTGAAAGGCGAGTTAGAAAGCGGTTATTGCTTGCCGCCGATTCGACAAGCAGCTCTGGAGCTTCGTGTTAGCGTCATCACCGTAAAGAAAGCTTGGGAAGAACTCGAACGAAGCGGTTTGATAAATACAATAACCGGTAAAGGTTGTTTTGTAGCCGAATTTTCGTCCGATGAGATGCTTCGAATACGCAACGAAATGATTATGAAGCAAATGGTTAGCGACACTTCATACTACAAATCCTTTGGTCTCTCCCTAGATGAAGTTATCGAGCTTTTGAAAAAAGTATACTAACAGCACCTCCATAACATCCTTTGACGTTCGATATATGCGGTGCGGCACTAACGCCGCTTGCGGAAAAAGGAAGAACTCTCGGAGTGTATCCAAGAGATTGAACGAAATCGGGTACGAGAGTTCAACTCAAACGAAAGAGATATTAGGAGATCAGTTTGCAGGAAAGGAGATGCCTGAGTGAGAGTGATCGATTTGTCGTTGCCGATTGCCGACGGAATTCCCGTTTATCCCGGCGATCCGGAGGTAAAAGTCAAGATAACGCACACCTACGAGAGCCATACCTGGGAGCTGCGTCAGCTTTCGATGGGTACTCATACCGGAACACATGTAGACGCGCCTTCACACATGCACCCCGGTGCCGCGACCTTGGATGAGCTGCCATTGGAACGGTTTTTCGGAGCATCGCGCTTAGCACGGAGCGAAGACCCGACTTGGCCGCAAGGCCGGGGTCTGTTTTTTGCCGAATCCGTCGGACTAGAAAGCTTTGAACGATTGGCTGCGCTGCGACCGCCGTTCGTGGGGGGCGAACTGTCCGAAGAACTGGAGAGGGCGTTGTTGGGTATCGGAATTGTGACGTACACGGGGCTGCATGGTTTGGAACGTCTTCCCGGAGGAACCGACTTCATGTTTTACGGATTTCCTCTGCGCATCGTCTGTGGCGACGGATCCCCGGTACGGGCCGTTGCGGTGGTGGAAACTGAAGACTGAAGACTGAAGACACACATTTCAGTACAGCGTTGAGGTAGATGAATCTTTAGTTCATTTGGCAGTAGATACAGATCTAATTAATGTTCTAACATAGGAAGGTACCTCTTCTGTGTGGTAGTGCGTGACTTCGACACTCTCGCTTTACCGAACGAAGAGGTGTTTTTTTAGGCGTGTCAAGTTGTTTTTTAGATCCAAAGTGCCAATATGCGGGAAACAAGAAAGTATTACGCAGGTATTTAGAAGAAAGGATGATAGAAATGTCTAATGGTAACCAAGCTCGTCCGCCTGCCGGTTCTATTAGAGAAGCTGGTCGTTATCCGATCGACCTGACAGGTCCTCGCAGTCACACTCTTGTTATTGAACCCGGTGTGGGCAGCCTCTCCATCGGACCGTCGCAATTGGGGAAGAAGGCAGATCTTCACGTCGCGACTGAAACGCACATCGATTGGACCGTACTTGATGCCTTTGCCACTCCGGCAGGCTCGCCCTGGCCGCGATTTCTGTACTATACAGGCAGTGACGCAAGTTTCTTCGACTGGGCGCAGAAACGCCCCATTGAAGAGATGACTTGGGTTCCGAGCCTGTCTGCAGACACGGTAGCGGACGCCAGCAAGTCCATTTTGCATGGCTTGTCCATCAAGCTGGACAAGTCTGAGAGCCGTTTGCAAATTAAGCTTCCGAAGAAGCAGTTCTTTGAATATTTCCGTCTGAGTGTGTCCGGCGATCTATCACGTTTCTCTGCCGCCGGCGATATGCCGTATTCTCTGACGCTTGCGCCGCGGACCAGCCGACGTAAGACTGATGATCCGTACTTGCTGCCTGACCTGGGTGAGCTGCATCAGGTGACGAACCTGACGCTCAGTAACGCGCCGCTTGGACAGCCCATCTCGCTGGAGTGTCTAAACCGGTTCCCAAATCTTAATTCACTGAGTTTGTGGGGGAACTTCTGCGATTTGGACTTGTTGGTTCGACAAGACCGGCTAACGAATCTGGAACTGCGCTTTATGCCTGATCTGGGCGACTTGCCACCCTTGAACGCGTGGCCGCTGCTTGACAGAATTATTGCCTACAATGTGGAAGAGGTATCGGGCAAGCGCCTAAAGCAGCAAATGAAAACAAGGGCTAACGTTCGCCCATGGAGCGGACATGCTTCCGTAAGCCAATTGCGAAAGCCTGAGTGGTGGACGACCGAGTACGGCCGCCCATTCTCTTCCTGGCCTAAACGACTGGCCAAGCCGGCTAACGAAGCTTACGACGTTGCACAGACGGCATTGGCCCAGGCCCGCAGCTTTACAGATGCCGAGGCAGCCATCACCGCATTCACCGTTCGCTTCAATACCCTTAAGGGTATCGAAACCACGGAACGAGAGGACCTTGGTGAAGCGGTATGGCAGCTAAGCCAGTCCGACAACCTGATCGGCCAGCCTATACCGGAAGAGATGGCTCAACAATGGTTCGATGCAGCGCGCGATTACTGAATGAAATGAGATATTTGTAAGGATGCATTCGCAAAGGAGTGTTGACCGGTGATCACCATTTATGAGGAACAGCGAAAAGGAGCGGCGGCTGACACAACCGAGTATTCTCATGCATCGTTTGATAAGTGCATGGAAGTCATTCGGCGGATGGACGGCTTCACACGCAGTCAGGTTACGATCCGGCACATGGAGAACACCATCATGATCGGCGGCGGCAGTAACGAGTTCATTGTTACAGTCGAGACAGGCACTACGATTCACAACCTTCTCAGCACACCGGAGGAAGATGATGAGTTTATCGAGCTTACAGTAGGCGGCCAAGCCTGTGAATTTCCGCAGAAGTACGTCGTAAGCCTTGAGCTTGTTGAAACTGCGCTCCTTCATTTATTGGCGGATTCATCTACGGAGCTGCACTGGGAAATGATTGAAAAATAAGGAGCGGAGAAGAAAGCCATAATGCTCGCTGCCCTTATGCTAGAGTCGCAACTTGCGGGTAGTTTGTGATGAAGCGTACAACCTGCTCCTGGCGAGAACTCCCATCCCCAAAGGATTGATCGATCGTTGATTCATTGACAAAGGGATTTCCCGGTATTATACTCGAATGTAGCTTGAATACTAAAATTTTTACGGACGTGGACTTTTCTAGAGTACGCTCTATTTTCGCCACGCAATTGTCGATGGACAATTGCGTGGTTTTTTTAATTTTTCAGCATGTATATCGAGGAAGCGGCTCTAATTCTCGGTAAACGCGCTTGTCACTAAACTTATGCTTGCGAAGCCGCTTTCTTCGAAAGCGTTTAGGACGGCGAGGCCTGTTATCCTTGTTCAGAGAAAGGGTTGATCATCGTGAAAGCTTGGCATTATGCATGGTTTGTTTTTTTGGGAGGCTGCTGTTACGGGGTGTTGTCGACATTTGTGAAGCTGGCTTACGAGTCAGGTTATTCGGCGACAGAAGTAACGGGCGGCCAATATTTGTTCGGAACTTTGCTGATCTGGCTGCTTGTTTTGTTTACAAAAAGAAGGTCGATCGCGTTCAAGCAGGCAGGCAAACTGCTATTATCCGGAATTCCTTTCGGTCTAACCGGCGTGTTTTATTATCAATCGCTGCAAACCCTACATGCCTCGATGGCAATCATTTTTTTATTCCAATTCGTTTGGATCGGCACGCTTTTTGAGCGGGTCTTTCATAAGAAAAAGCCGTCCATCGGAAAAATGCTTTCAATCGCCATTCTGCTTGTCGGCTCCGTTCTGGCTGCAAGCCTGGTTTCGGACAAAGGAATCGTGCCGGCATGGGAAGGAACGGTTTGGGCGCTGCTTTCGGCTCTGACGTTTACGACTTTCATTTATCTTAGCAGTTCGGTCGGGAGAGAAACGCCGCCCCTTCTGAAAAGCGCACTTCTTTCAACCGGCGGTCTGATCGTTGTTTTTATATTGTTCCCGCCTTTGTTTCTGTTCGATCTGCCAGTTTTGACGGGCGTTGCTCCCTACGGATTGCTTCTAGGCATATTCGGGGTCGTTTTGCCGCCGCTTTTGTTTTCAATCGGAATGCCGCATATCGGACCGGGACTCGGTACCATTTTGGCTGCAGCCGAGCTTCCGGTAGCCGTAACCATGTCTTCGCTGGTCTTGTATGAGCATGTGAGCTTGTCGCAATGGTTCGGGGTTGCCCTCATTTTGGGAGGAATCGTAGCGGGCAACATCACGCGTTCGAGAAGTGTGATATGATACTTAGAGGATTTTGGTTGCGGAAAAACAGGCAGGATAATGGGCATATATCGCAATTAACGGCAAAGTAATGAGCGATCGAAATGAATCAGCAAGTCATTTACAAGATTATACTGGATCTCCGATGACGTAAGAGGCTGTCTCACAAGGATGGCCTTTTAAATATTCGCTAAGAGTAAAAATACCCCCACGAAGTAAAGCGGATTTCGCCGATCTTTGTAACTGCTTGAACGAAAGAGCGGATAGCTGAGTAAATGAAGAACCCTTACCAGGAAAGATAGCCTCTTGATGAGAGGCTGGTTTGTACTGGGTAAGGGTTTTTGCTATTCGTCGCCCTCTTAACGGTATACGTTGTTCAGTCCGGGATGAAACGAAAATGATGTCGCGGGGAAGCGGGTATGCGTAAGGAAGGGCGTCCGCTAATCCAAAAACGAAGATAAGTCCATCCGTTTGCGGATGAACTTATCTTCTAAATCAATTTATGTTTATACCATTTGTCGCCTTTAAACCGCCTGTAGAAAATAAAGCTGCGTACCCCCCACTCGGCGACCATAGCCGACCATACCCCGATTAAGCCGAAGTTAAGCGTAACGCCCAGGATGTAGCCGAGCACGATGCGGAACAGCCACATTGACAACAAGGAAGCGATCGACGTATATTTCGAATCTCCCGCCGCGCGTAAAGCGGACGGCAGAATAAAGCTGGCGGACCACAAAAAAATCTCGGAGACCGCAAGCAGCAAGATCAGAATGAAGATCGTCGGAATAATTTCTTCCGGCGGAGAGAACAAGCGGACGAGAAATGGAAACAACGGAAGCAGTAAGGCTCCAACGGCCACAAAAAAGATCGAGGAAAGCCAAAGGAACGACCGGATGAATTTCCTGGCGTCCTCGACGTTTTTCCGTCCGATACACTGGCCGACAACGGTCACGATCGAGATGCTGAGCGCCGCACCGCCGACCTGAAATAACAATGAGATCGAGTTGCCGATCGCATTCGCTGTTATCGCAAGCGTGCCGAATTGGACGATAAACGTTTGCGTAAGCAGCTTGCCCCCGCTGAAAAACATCTGTTCCGCGGCAAAAGGAATGCCGATGAACAGAATCTTTTTCAAGATGGAGAACTGGAGCGTAAGCGCGTTGCGGATCCGAAAGCGTAAAGTATGATTGTATTTGACCAGATAAAGCAGGGCGGACGCCATTCCCAATACACGGGCTGCGATCAAGGAGATCGCTAAGCCGATGACTCCCATATCGAAGAAAATGATCAAGATCAGATTCAGCACGAAGTGCGTTAGATTCATGATCAGCGACAAGGCCAAGCTCGCTTTGGTGTCGGAGACACCCCTTAAAACGCCGGTCACTGCTTGATAGATTCCGTAGAACGGGTAAGAGATGCAGTTTGCGATCAAATAAATTTTCGCATAGTGCAGAACATCGGCTTCCGCAATTCCGAATAGAAAATTCAAGGCCGGTCCATGAAAGGAAATCATCAGCAGGCATGTCAACACGGATACGATTGTAACTGCCGAAATGGCCTGCGAGGCAGCCGCGTTCATCCTATCCGGATTGCCGCCGCCCTTGTACTGCGCTACGATCACGGTACCGCCCGTCGCGATCGCGACAAAGACGTTCATAATAAAAATATTAAGCGAATCGACCATACTCACCGCACTGACTGCGGCCACTCCGGAGGAGCTGACCATAGCGGTGTTCAGCAGGCTCATCACGATAATAAAAGCCTGATCTACGAATATCGGGATGATGATCGCGATGATTTGTTTGTAGTCGATCGATTCCCCGGTAAAATATTTGTTCAAATACGCAACGGCTTTTTGCTTAAAACGGATTTGTTGCAGCTGGTTCGGGTTCGGCATAAGTCATCTCTTCTTTGGATGTGGTTGTCTTGCGGAAAGAATGGTATTGAATCATTAACTACTATCATGCGTAATTGTTGAAACGAAGTCAACACGGAAGGGGAAATTGAAAAGCATTAAATGGAATAGGGTGGGAAATTATTTTGCGACTCCTGTCCAGATGTTGAACGGGTTGTGTACACACTAATGTTTGCACCGGGTCAAAAGGGATTTGCATTATTCTGGCGAACTAATCAAGTGATTTACATAACATGGAATCACGATTGAGGGGGAGAGAACATTGAGTCTATTAAGTATTGATCATCCAGAGAATCACGGACTTCCTTCTGTGGTGCTAATGCGTTTTTTTGACCGGATCGAGCCTCAAACAAATCCTTGAAGAAGGATATCGTCGAAAAACTCAAGTGTGATACAGCTAACGGGAACATTAATTCAGAACCGAAAGCCGGGTGGATAATGAAAATAACTTACGAAATAAAAACACTTCAAGAATTTAAGGAACTGCCCCTGATTTCAAAGATCGGAATATGCTTGTTTTTTTTAAGTGGCCTTTGGTTCGGAGGAATAATAATATGTAAAATTTTCAATATAGAAATCCCTCTATTTTTCATGAAAGATAGTCTTATATTCTTGCCGCTACTTGTTAGCTTTTTCAGTTTAATTATTGCGATTTTATTTGATAAAAACAGAAAAAAAAGAGTTAAAATCGGACCAAAGCGTCCCTAATTAGATAGTACAAATTTGTTTCCTAAGGTTGTGATAATATGATAACGAATTTTAATTTTGGAGGTAAAAAAATTGAAGTGACACTTACTTGGAAGGAAATCAAATATTTCCTTTTTAATAAGAAAAAATGTACAACTGGGAGCAAAGCTTTCGTTGATAATGATTTCGATGGAAAAACAGCCAATTTTCAGACTGAACGAATAATAAGAACATATGCATATCGTTGCAACAACTGTAATGTTACGAATTCACTCGAATCTTTAATTGAAAAATAAGAATTGTCTTTTCTACATACATAATTAATTTGAATCGAATATAGTTCGGAGTGATTTCTGATGTTTGAAATTAAATATGAAATATTTGAAGATGACGTCGATGAGTTTCGTTTAATTGACCTAAAGACTTTTAACAAAGAATATAATCAAATTTACGGCTGTTTTACCATTATCGTATATGGAATTGAATATCTGCCGTATCCATCTTCTGAAATGCGATTAGAGACCAAACGCGTCTATTCTGAGTTAATTTTGACTCACTTTAATTTTCTAATTGATGTGTATTACCAACTTCAAAAAAACTGCTACGCCGCGTTAAAATATATTGAAAATTCATGGACTTGGCTTGAGTTCATACAAGAAGGAAATGAACTTGTCGTTAGTCAGCTAAATCTTGAATTAAAAGATGGTCCAATAATTCGAACTGATAGAGAACTTTTTATTAATGCAAGAAGAGAAGAAATTATCTATGAGAAAATTTTCTGGGGAGATTTTGAAAAAGAACTTATTACAAAATCCAAGGAATTGATAAAAACAATGCAAGAGCTAAATGAAAATATTCTTTCATCAAATTGTTTTTCCAAGATTATACGATTTGCAGTTTATGGATAATCTTATGGAGCGTCATGACCGTTAAAGGGCCGGTATCGCTGCGCTGGGAGCGAGCGGGGTCCGGCTTCACGGCCAGCATCTCGTTGCCGAACGGCGTCGCGGCAACGCTTGTTCCACCGCTGGATCTTTGGCGCGTCAAGGCGATTACGATTGATGGGCAAGCAGAGATCGGCGCCTATGTAGAGCACGCGCCCACTGGCATGTGCCCGTGGAGGCGGGCGGCAGGCATGTCATTGCGATTGCCACATCCGTTTAAGAATAACCAGTGTAGTATGCTTCGTTTTTATATTTTTTTTCTAATTATTAGTCTAAGGGTTTGGAAGCGGGTATATAGCGCAATCCATTATTTTTAAATTCGGTGGACGGCAAAATGGATTTCGAGAATGAACCAATTATCCTTCATTCGCGCATTCATTTTTCCGTTCATTTTTTCTACAAGCTTTTTGGACAAATAGAGGCCTAGGCCGCTGGATTCGGTATTTGTTCTGCTTGCATCCTCCGTATAGAAGCGTTCGAATACTTTTTCTATCGCGACTTTACTACCCGGCTTGATGTCATTGCTAACGCTGAATAACAAATAGCGATCATCCGGCTCATAGCGGACGATAGCTTTGCTATCGGCATAACGAAGCATGTTTTGCACGATGTTTTGGATCACGCGGACAAGCATTACGGAATCGGCAATGATTGGCGTGTTTACGGCTTGCTCGGGGAACTGAAGTTCAATCTTCTTTTCTTCAAACTGCTCATAGAAGGACAAGAAAGTTTCCTCAACCAAACTGGAGAGGGATAGTGAAGACAATACGATTTCCTTTTGGTTCGTTTCAATACGGGCCAGGTCGTAAAAGCGGTCGGCCATTTCCATCAGACGCCGGACAGAGTGTTCGATGATGGTTAAGTATTGCACCTTCTTCGTTTCATCCGCGGTCGCATGCAAGAGCTGAATATATCCGTGGATGGACGTGAGCGGTGTCCGCAAATCATGAGATAACCCGGCGATGGACAGTCTCACGTTTTCTTCCATCTGCTTGGCCTGACGATTTTTTTGCTCAAAAGCTTCGATCATTTGGTTTAATTCATCGACCAGCTGCATGAGGGACTTCTCGCGAAAATCGACATACAGCTTACTGCCGTAACCGGCGCTAATCGGTATTTCCTTGGCCTTATACGTTAGCTTTCGCAGCTCCCGCTTCAAGAAGAAGAGATAAAGAAGAAGCGTCAATGCCAGGAAACCAAACAGCCATCCCCACATCGCATGCACGCTCCCTCGTCACTCAAATTTAAAGCCTATGCCCCAAACCGTTTTAATGTAGTTCCGGTCATCGATGTTAATCTTATTGCGTAAATTACTGATGTGCATATTGATCGTTTTGTCGCCGTCCCCAAAAGGCTCCTGCCAGACGCTTTCATATATATTGGCTCGGCTGAATACCTTATGCGGATGGTCTAGAAACAGCTGAAGAATTGCGTATTCCCGTCCAGTCAGATGGACAGGGCGGTCATTGACGAACACTTCGCGCGTGTCGACATTTATGCGGATATTTTTATAATGCATTTCTTTCCGATTGCTGACTGGAGCGTATGTTACATGACGTAATTGTATATGTATTCGCGCAATCAGCTCCTTCACATCGAACGGTTTTGTGATGTAATCGTCCGCTCCGTTCGTCAAAAGCTCCAATTTCGAATGTTGATCGGTTTTGGCCGAGATGACGATGACGGGAATAGAGGAACGAAGCCTAATATCCCGGAGGAATTGTTCGCCATCCATCCCCGGCAGCATTAAATCCAACAGAACGAGATCCACCTGCTGTTGTTCGAATAACAATTTTCCTTCCGTACCGGAGTATGCGCTTAGCGTACGAAAGCCATGCAACTCCAATGCTTCCTTCAAGAGCGAATGAATGGAACTATCGTCTTCCATGATCAAAATCGCCGCCATATTGATCGACCTACTTTATGTCCGTTCTTGTGAACAGAAGAATTCCGATAATTGATGATAGCACAATGGTGATGAAACTGACTAACATCATCTCGGGATATCTGGCGATATCCGCCGGATTCGCGAAATCGGAATAGAACAGGAAAGCTTCCGCAAACCAGTATGTGATCTGTTTAAAATGTTCAGTTTGTTGGAAAACCGGAGCGCCGAAGCCTGTCCCAATGGTGTAAACAAAACTCCAAACCATAGAGACGCCGCTGTTTTTGGTTAGAAAGCTCAGCATGACATAAATCGACACGTTAGCCAGTATCAACAAGTACAGAGTGATAAACGTTTTTACAGCATAGCTGAAGTAATGGTTTATCTCGGCAATTTCGCCGAAGCCGAACGTTATGGAGTAGCTGATCATCCCAAACGTGGTTAAGACGATGGCGCCAATTAACGTAAGCAGTGCGGATGCTGTAAGCTTGGATAAATAAAAATGAGTACGGCTGCGGCCTAGCGACAACGCATTGCGAATCGTTCCATTTTGAAATTCGTCCCCAATAAAGAAACTGATAAAAACGCAAATTACAAGTAAAACCGTCAATCCGTTTTTCTCCATCATCAGAATGCCCGTCGCTCCATTAATGACGGTATCAATGGATTGGACGAGCTCTTCTCCATAATGAACGACTAATTGACTGTTTGCCGCTTGCAAGATCGGAAGAAGCAATAAAATGCCCAGGACAATCCAAAGCTTTTTGCTTCGAAGCAATTTAATTTTCTCGGCAGCCAAAAGATTAAGCATGATCGGTTCCTCCCGTTACCTGCAAGAAATAATCCTCGAGTTTTTGTCTGGTCGTACCAATACGCATCACCTTCACGTCAGCTAAAACTAACGATCGATTGATTGCCGCGACATCGTTTAAGCGTTCGTAGATCCTCATTTCATTTCCGGAGACGACATCATAATTCCGTATCCCTAATTCATCAAGGACGACGACTGCCGCTTGAACCTCGGTTGTTTCTAATTCAATGTATTGACGAGATTCACTTGCCAGCTTCTCCCGAGAAAATTCGCTGATCAGCCTGCCATCATGCAAAATGCCGTAATGCGTAGCGACCTGAGAAAGCTCATCAAGCAGGTGACTGGAAAGCAAGACGGTGATTCCGCGTTCCGTTACCAAACGTTGAATGATTTCCCGCATTTCCACAATGCCAGAAGGATCAAGGCCGTTAGTCGGTTCGTCCAGAATTAAGAACTCCGGATTTGTAATAAGGGTGGAGGCGATCGCCAGCCTTTGGCGCATGCCCAGCGAGAAATTCTTCGCTTTTTTGCTGCCTGTATGCTCGAGGCTCATCAAGCGAAGTAAATCGTTAATCTCCCGATTGCTCACGCCGCCGTTTGCCGCTTGTACTCGGAGATTTTCTCGAGCCGTCAAATCCGGATACAGTGCCGGCGTTTCAATGGATTGTCCCATTTTTCTGCGCGCACGCTGCAAGCCCTTCATCCCCGTCTCTCCGAACAGCTCGATGTCACCCTCGTTAATCGTAATTAATCCCATAACGGCGCGCATAAAAGTCGATTTGCCCGCACCGTTTTCCCCGATCAGGCCGTAAATCATGCCTCGTTTAATTTCGATGGATACTTTATGGAGCGCTTTGTGTTTCCCATATATTTTTGAAATATTGGTTGCTTTCAAAATCGTTTCTGCCACTCATCTCATCCTTTCGAAGTTTATATGAATGCTTATAGGATAAACGGCCGGTATAAATAATGAGACTGGAAAAGTGTAAAAAAAGTATAAAGAAATGAAACCGCTCCGAGAGGGGGGGATGATTTCAATAATATGTCACACATCCCTATGGTTATTTATGGGAGAATACATTTACATACATCCATTCTGATAACGATAAGACTTAACAGGAGTCAAAAAGGAGGAATCATCGATGTGGATTGGAAGTGCAGCTGTTTGTTTGGATGACAAAAACCGGATTTTGATGATTCAGGGTAAGGATTTAGTAGAATGGGCCGTTCCATCGGGCGGATTACAAGAAAATGAAAGCTTAGAGGATTGTTGCATTAGAGAAGTAAAAGAAGAAACAGGGTATGATGTACAAATAATTAAAAATCTCTTCATTAAGGAAGGACAAGCGGAGGGAGGAATTCACTATCAAACCCATTATTTCGAAGTAAAGCTTATCGGTGGCGATGCCAATATCAATGACCCGGATGGATTAAATATATAATATTGGCTGGTTATCGTTAGAACAAATAGTTGGAGCTAAACATGCATACCCGGAGGATAAAGATTTTCTAATAAAATACTTATGAGAAAAAGTACTGAGTCAGAGTGAGAGCAGCGCGGTGAACCGTACCAGGAAACGGCTCCTAAGTAACAAATCAAATCTTCCTAGCGACTATAAAATACTCCTGAGAACTTTTCTTCAAGCAATCCGATTCGACATTAGTAAAATCGCTTTCCCCAATGGTATCAACTAAATATCGCATTTTAAATGATTTTGTATACGGCACTAAACCAACTTTACCTGCAAGGAATAACAAACTTTTTAGAAATAGCTTTTCTCCTATGCATGGCGTTGCGGAAATCAATAATCCTCCTGGTTTCAACAGTTCATTCATTCTTCGTAGAACGATATGTTCATCCTCCAACAAATGCAGAACGTGAAAGACTAGGATGACATCCAATGAGCCTTTCTTAAACCTTTCATCAAAAATGGTTGAGTGGGCATAGCTTATATTCGCAATGTTTCGCTCTTTTGCCTTTTTTTCTGCAATTTCAATCATATTAGAAGAGATATCAATCGCATGAATTTCTTTCACGTATTCTGCAATTTCATTAGCTATCAATCCAGTCCCGCAGCCATAATCCAAAACAATGTCGCTCATATTGAGATGCGTTTTCGTTCTTTTTATTATGTTGATGTAAGTTTGTTCATCCTTCATCTCTACTTGATCATATTTACTTGCCGTTTTGTCCCAAAAACGTTCTGATTTCTTCATTTCAGTTACACCTTCTTTCTAAGATACAAAATCCTTTTCCGCCCGATCGTTGAATCCTTTGAAGATGAGCCATATAGCCAACACCAATTGTTGAAAGGCTATCGGCATGTTCAACATCATGTAAGTTGCATCCAGACCGATGAAGCGAATCATAAATAATAAGCTTGCCAATATGGACAATGTAGATCCAATAAGACCCGAAACGGACAACCAACGTGGAACTAATTTTGTTTGGTAAAAGATGCAGGTAAACAACAACATAGCCAAAACAAAAGCCAGTGTCGTCGCCACATGGTTCACTAAATCACGTCCTACCCGTAACAATTCGCCCAGGATCTGAAAATTCGAACCGTTTGGAGGTCCAGCTTTTGCAAACTCGAGGCTTAATGTCAACAGCAACAGAAGAATGATTACACCGATAATAATGAACACACCCGCGATGATACCGAATGCGGCAGATCCAAGAGCCAACCTTTTATTATGCTTGCTTAATATCGGATACATCACAATAGGAATACCAACATATGGAACAACCATTAACAACTGAAAAAACGCACCTGCCAGTACCTGGTTTTCATTTGTAGAAGCCTTGACAAGGTAGTCTGTACCATCTATAACAGGGACTACACTAAACACGCCTGTAACCAAACCGGCTAATAATAACACTCCGGTCATTACTGCAGACCTTCTACCTGAATTTGTAATCTTCATCAACAAAAATAACCTCCTTATCGTACCTATCTTTCGCGGAAGTTTGCGGGATGTGCGGATGAAGAGGGCAATTTTCACTCCCTAGTTTCAACCGCTTTTTATTGCTTATCCTCATATTGAAAAACCTCTTCGATGGACTTTCCGAACACACGCGCGATGCGAAAAGCCAACTCCAATGAAGGGGAATAATTTCCCTTCTCGATAGCTACAATCGTTTGTCGGGTGACCCCAGCCTTATCCGCTAATTGCTGCTGGGTCATTTCGTTATGATGAAAGCGGAGATTCCGTATATGATTGCTGATCGCATCCTTCCCCATGTCAAACCCCTTTTTTGTAGAAGTATAATTGAGCGATACGTCCCATTAGATCGGATAAAAAACCGAAGAAGATCAACAAAAGAAACGTTAGGTAAGTGGGAAGATCCGTAGCGAGCGGAACCATGGATAATAGAAACCCGAGGAAAAACACATAAAGCGAAATCCGGTCCGCCTTCAGTTCGATAATCTTATCAAACTCATCTTCAAAAGAAGGCTCATCTTCGTTCGTGGCGATTTTATTGAAGATAACAAACCCGATATGAATGATAATTTTAGCTACGATCGACACCGGCAGCAGCACCAGAATGAAGGAACCCCAGAAACTGAAGTCGCTGGCCGATGTGATGCTGCCTTCCTCGGCATTATTTATCGCGTATAAACTGTAGAGCGTAAAGATGAGTATACTGCTGATGATGGAAACGAAAACCTTTTTTTCTTGATAGGACATAATGACCTCCCAATAAATAACAAAATGTAAATAAAACTATACATAATGTAATGAATACCGGATCATATGTCAAGTATATTTTACATAGGGTTGTTCACAGGAATAGGCGCAGTCACGTTAAATACATGATCCAGAGGTGCAGAAGCTTGTTTATCCATAAATGAGGCGATCCGTAAAAATGTTGTTGACACGACACCAAATGGTGACCTAAAATAAAAACGTCACTAAATGGTGTCCAATTAGTCGTTAGCCATTTTGACAAGTGTAAATCCTCGTTTTATAGAAAAGGTAAACGGGTTCAGATAAGTGAGCGGTTTGAAAATTTTAATAGGAGGATGGGGGAAATGAGTTTTTTTCAAGATTTATTCTCCATATTTAAGAAGAGAGAACTATCATTTTTAGAAAGCCACAAAGAATCGGAAGATGTATATTCGTTTTTATTTGAAAAAGAGAAAGATTTAACCTGGAAAGCAGGGCAATATGGCTTGTTTAACATTACGCATAAGCGCATAAAAAATTCTACAAAACCATTTAGTATCGCATCTGCTCCTTCAGAGAATATTGTGAAAATAACGACGCGAATCAGCGGTGACCCAAGCGATTTCAAGAAAGCGTTATTAGAATTAAAACAGGGAATGAAAGTTAAGATGAGTGGGCCTGTAGGATCTTTTTACCTGAAAGATAACAGTCCTTCGCTTCTGATCGCAGGCGGAATTGGAATTACACCGTTTCGGTCGATCCTTAAACAATTAGAGGCGGAAGGGAAACGAGACGAGAAACAAAGAAAACTACTCTATTATGATGGCAAAAAGTCATATATCTACAAAGATGAACTTGATGAAATCGCCAACAACACATCGATAAGTGTCTCTTATCTTGATTCAAGAGATGACTTACAACAGGAAATGGATAAGTTTAACGCCTTATATAAAAACAATGGCAAATACTTTATAGCAGGATCGAAGTCTATGGTAGATTCAATTTCTAGCCATTTACAAAATCAAAATATTTCAAAACAAAATATCAAAAAGGATTCCTTTTTTGGTATTAGTTAAGGTGTTGGAATAATAACCGTACTCGGTAAGAAAACATCTTCTTCCTCAATGCGCCAATGCTAAATTATTGGATACGATAGTTGATCCGAGCTTGACCCGAATCAACATAAACCGGCTGCATGTTTGCAACCGGCTTATGTCAAGTTTGGACTATCCGACAAGGGAAACTTTTATGATCGATGAGCACGATCCTAACACTGCCGACAATCAAAGCTCTCCGTGCAGGCTAAACGGCACAAGAGCTTTTTCGATTCCATTAATAATAACGGCAAGGCGGTGTTCGCCGGGGTAATGTTTACGTGTTGTCAATTGTACGAAGCTATGCGTAAAGGAAACGGCGCACGCTCCGAAAGCGTACGTTTTCTCCGACAGCTTGAACAGTTTACGGGAGCTGCGGCCGTTAGCTTTAACGAAATCGATACCGTATTCGATGCGAAGCCGTGCGGGCTCTTCTCCGTGATTAACGAGCGTAAAGCCCATTGACGCCGAACCGCCGATCTTGACAGGATCCGGAACGACCGTCAGTCCGCGAACCTCGAATGCTTCCGCCGGAACGAAACCGAAGAAGCGAAGCGCCTCCGGATCGCACCGCTTGAGCAGCCCTCTGCAGCCGTGCCGGACGATCCAGTCGGTGTGAGGATGCCTGCCGTACCAGCTGCGGGCCGTTTCCAACACAAGCGAAGGGTGATCCTTGGCGATGTCGTTTAAGTTATTGGCTACGCTTCTCCGCACATACTCCGACTCGTCTTCCTTCAGCAGCTCCAGCAGCTCCAATACGGGACGAGGGTCCCGCTTGAACTTGCTAAGCGCCATTGCCCAAGGCAGGCGGGGGCGGCTTCCTTCACTCGCCAGCCGGCGAACGTGCTCGTCCGGGTCTGCTGCCCACATCTTCAATTGCGCTAGCATAAGAGAGGGATAGCGGACGATAAACGGCCGGACGGCGAATTCCGAGCTGGAATACCTGGTGAACAAGGCCAGCGCCTCGATCGAGGCTTCGGGATCCTCCAGACCGTACACTTCCACAAAATCCGGATACATCATGTAAGGGAGTCCGCGGCAATCGACGGCGGCTCGTTTCAAAATGTTGAGCGCCTCCCGATAATCGGCTGGAAGCGTCGCGCGCAACGATTCGGATATCCGCCTCATCCGCTGTTTGAGCGCAAGCGGCTCCCAGTTACCCGCATAAACGAGCTCCAGAAACGTCCGCTCCGGAAAATCCGAATACTCCGCCTTCAGCTTCCCGGTCAGCTTCTCGAAAAACGCCTCATTGTAAATCTCTTTCAACAGCTCGGCCATTTTGTGTTCACAATCCTTCCTCAGACATCTACAGTTACGGGAATGTATGTTCTCATGTCTTGCAGTATACCATATAATGATCTCCGGATGGAACTCAAATTCGATTTCCCAGTACGTCCAAAGGCTTGAAGGATATTAGGGGAGATGGGAATTTTCCCTTGTATAAAGAAATTATGGTATGATGTTTTAGATGAAAATTGTGGAAACAAGGAGAGGCGAACATGTCGAAATCGAAGGAATATTCGGAGTCGGGGAACCCGATCTATCGCTATAGCGATAGACAGCATGAATGGCGGTCTCCGGAGTACGGGGAAGAAGAATGGATCAAGAAAATTGAAGACCATGTGAGCCAGTATATCGGGGAATCCGATTCCGTTTTTCACGAAATCCTATCGGATGTCGTTCATATTGACGTACATGTCATAAAACCGGTTCCCGAACGCAATTATTATACTTTATTCACAACCGGCATGAGCTTTATGCCCATGAGTACGCCGGAAGGAGCGGAAGGCTTCGAATATGCGGAATTGATGATCTGCTTGCCGCCCGATTGGCCCATCTTGCAAGAAGATTTAGAAAATCCGGACCATTATTGGCCTATACGATGGCTGAAAATGTTGGCTCGTTTTCCCCACGACTACGACACTTGGCTAGGCTGGGAGCATACGATGCCTAATGGCGATCCGGCCGAGCCGCTATCGCGGCAAACGGGAATGAGCGGCATCATTTTGCTGCCCCCCCTTGAAGTGGACGAAGATTTTCTAACGTTAGACATGGAGGATGGGCGGACCGTCCACTTCTATTCCGTTGTCCCTCTCTATTCGGAAGAAATGGACTTTAAGTTAAAGCACGGCAGCGACCCGTTGCTGGATAAGTTCGAAGAATACGGCGTCAATGAACTCGTCGATTTGAAACGGCGCAATACGTGCGAAGCCGGCTAGAAGTTTGGGAGCAAAACCAGAAAGGTTTGACTAACTATAGTTGATTTCGTACGACTCGACTGAAGATCAGGAAAAATTCCTGATCTTTTTTGGCGATGTCAGATCAAAATCCGAATCACGCAAACTAAGAAGAGGAAAAGAACACGGGATAAAGAATTATTTTACTACCCTTATTAGCTGTGATAGGAGGAAGTTGTTTAATGGATAACGTTGAAGCCATTATATTTGATTTGGGCGGAACATTGATAGATTACGAAGGTTTTCCTCACTATTGGGGAGATTATTATCAGGAGGCTTTAAGAACTGTCTCAGACAAATTATTCTTAGATCTAACAGAAGAACAAATTAACGTTGCGGCAGAAACACTTAAAAAATATAACCCTCGACTGTATCCAAGAGAGATTGAGTACACACCCAGATTTATTTTTACAGATGTTTTTAATGGATGGCGCATCGCAGAAAATAGGATTGACGCCGCAATTCGAGTTTTTTTTGAGTTCTTTCAACAAAACTTGATTGTGTATCCGGAAACGGAAAAAGTGATGAATGCTCTTAAAGCGAATGGTTACAAAATTGGGATCCTAACGGATGTACCTACCGGAATGCCTACGGAACTTATTATTCAGGATATAAGCTTGTTTGAGGATAAAGTCGACTATTTTTTATCATCAGTTGACTGCGGCTTTCGTAAACCCAATAAAAAAGGAATTGAAATAATCACACAGAGCTTTGGGGTTAGAACTCAAAATATTGCTTTTGTCGGTAACGAGATAAAAGACATAGAAGCAGCAAAAAATGCCGGTGCAATTTCAATCCTTATAAATAGAGTTGGAGAAGTAAAAAATTATGGCGAGGATTTTCAAATATCAAATTTGATTGAAATAATCGGCCTTTTGCGTTTGAACGAATAGACTAATAAATGATGGGGGCTGAGCATGTTTTTTAATAGAGGATGACCGGCGCATAGCCGAACTTTATGAGTCGGTTTTGGCGTAACAGTTTAAAGCCATTGATTAAAGCTAAAATGTGATCACTGACATACTGCTGTCAGCATTAGACTCTTATAATAGCTCATATGATATAACCTTGAGGAGGAAACTCGATTATGAGTGACACACAAACATTACGAGGGCTAGCTGCCAAGCGTCCCTCCATACTTCGAACACCCAGGATATGCAGAAAGGAGATCCGGATTTGAGCAAAAAAGTAGATTATAAAAAAGATTTCAAGCAACTTTATTTGCCAAAACCGGCGCCTGAAATTGTGGTAGTACCGAGGATACCGTTTATTATGGTCAGTGGGTCCGGGAATCCTAATGGCGATGCATTCGCCAAGGCAACAGAAGCATTGTACAGTATGAGTTATGCGGTACGGATGTCCTACAAAAGTGATGATGTACCCGTTGGATATTATGAATATACGGTTTTTCCGCTCGAAGGTGAATGGGACTTGCTTGATCGGTCAAAACCGTCGACAGACAAAAACAATTTTAAATATACGATAATGATACGCCAACCCGATTTTTTGACAGAAGAAGGGTTCGAACGATTTTTGGAACAAACGAAAAGAAAAAAACAAAACCCTTTGCTTGAGAAAGTTCGTTTTGAGCATGTAGAAGATGGGCTGAGCTGTCAAATGATGCATATCGGAAGCTTTGAAGATGAGCCGGAAAGTTTTGCGCAAATGGAGGCATTTTGCACTGAACATGGATTTACCCGACTAAGCAAAATGCATCGGGAAATTTATTTATCGGATCCCCGTAAGACTGAACCGTCGAAGATGAAAACGGTGTTAAGATTCTCTGTAAGCAAGGCCTGAATATAACTGAGCATGATCCGGCTGATACGATTATTGAAAGACCGGATGCGGTCTTGAGGCTGGTAATAAATACGAAAAACTAAACAATATGTGAGAGCTCAAAAAACGGCCGCTGTTGATCGCGACTGTTCTTTGAGCTTTTCTTGTAACATAAAAATTCGAATTAACAATCGTTTATATAACATTAGAAATTCATGCATATGGAAACATTTAACTGTTGATCGGCGTCTAATACTGCAAAGATGCGAAGGCAGATCGTGATTATGCGCTGACGTTCTAGGTCGAAATTTTGTAAAGACTTAACAAATCAAATTTCGCATGAGGTGATGGTAATGAAAAGGATAAAGTGTGGTCTATTATTTTTTTTGGCAATCTTAGTCTTAATTGTTGGTTGTGAGAGTAGAGGAAATCACACGGAAGTTACAACAACGGATACTAAAGTAAGCGCTACAGTCAATCTCTCTGACAAGGAAGTTAAGGAAATCCTTGACCGGCTAATACCGAATGCATTAGAAATGTACGGAATATTTAACGGAACTGGATCGTTCAAAATCGATGCGACGAAAACGATAGCTGGTGAAGCGGGGTACGCCTTAGTCATGGACCCAAAATACAAAACAGTTGCCGATTTAAAACAAGCGGTGGAGGAAAGATTTACAAAAGATATTGCTCAAACGGTATTTTTTTCTCGTTACCTGACGCCGGAAAAAGACCGTCCTCTTTATAAAGATTATGAGGGGAAGCTTTATGTAGACAATAATAATGGAGGACACGGATGGGCAAAAAAATTCTTAATGGATACCGCTAAGCTAAAGGGACAAAAAGATAATGTTGCAGAAATTGAATTAGATACTACCGTACTTGACGAATCTTCTGATAAATTGACCATAAAAATCGAATTCGTAAATGGTAAATGGCTGCTGGGAACACGTCTTGATTAAACAATCCCATCCGTCCGCAATTCAATATACTTCCAGTATCCGGACTCAAATGTGCTGATATGTGTGGTTATAAAGCAGAGTCTCTTTGGGTAGAAGAAAAACCTGAGAATAAGGGACTTATTCGGGATTATGGAAAACGCTAGGTGTTTGAACAGTCTCAAGAAGGCGATACTATCAGATTACAGAATTACGGGCAAAAGTCGAATCTCTTGAAAAGGGTTGGATGAGCATGCTGCTCCTACTATATCAGAAAGGGTGTCCTTTGTTATGAAGCGTATAACGGAGATAGAAGCGCTGGCAGCAGAGATTGCTGATACGGCAAGAAAGACATTTCTTAGTCTGTTTAAAAATGGTGAACGTTATTATTACTGTACGTTATACACTACGGAAGAGGGACATGCGCCAAGTATTTCCGCCTGGTCGAGGGAGGCTTTGGAGGTGGAAGCGGCCAGGCAAGGAGACGCAAGCGACAAGCCGGGATCGACAATTGCGGAACTCATCAAATGGTCCTATGCCGATTCGCGTTATTGTTGTTTCGGGGATGAGAACTTCGATCACGTTAAACTACGGTTTGTTGAGCGTCCTTCCATTTCGGATCTTGCAGATGACGAAGGAAATCGCGAGTTTGATTTGAGGCTGAAGGCCATGGAGCTGGCGATGAAAATGCTCGATGATGAAGGCGTGTTTGCCTTAAATCAACCGCGAGAATCAGTATGCGTCCTTGTCGAAATCATGCCGCCCGATGAGATCAATACCGAAATCGCCCTGCGTTTGAATTGGGAGGAATCTCCGGCTATGCAAGCATGGCTGGCGGAAGCGGCGGAGTAAAATCCGCTGCTCAGAACTCCGGTCGTCTACTATGTTCCTTTTATATGATGGACGGAACCCCATAAAGCGATCAGGAATCTTTTATACGAACGACGATCAACAATAGGGTCAAGTTCTTGTTGTCATCCGACTGTCGGGGCACGAACTTGACCCTTTTTTCGAACTAAAGCGGGGGCCAAACGGACAGGCAGTTTAAATTAATCAGCGAAAAGCTTATAGGTTTTCAAAAGAAAGAAATAACTATAATCATTGTTTCGCTTGTAGTATTTTCAAATAATGGATTACTCTGAATGTATTGAGCAGACTTTATATCTGTGAGAAACGGAGAGTAGAAAAAACATGACGGTTTATTTTCGGCCATACCGGGATGAAAGGGATTACATGTCGGTCCGCAGAGTGATCTCTCATAAGTTTACAGACCCGAACCGCCGGTATTACCCAAGTCTAGGGGATTTTGATTACAACCGCGCCTTCGGCGGTGAAAAGTTCCTTCAAAATCTTACGCTTTGCGAAATCGAAAACGGGACCATAATCGGTGCAATTTGGTCAGGGCATTATCGCATTCTTTATTGCTTTACCGCGAATGGATACGTTCACCTGGAAGATGAAATATTCGCATGGGCGGAAAAACACTATTGCGGATCGTCACTTGAAGATCGGAACGGACAGGAAGTTTATATTTGGGGTTATGTCGAGGATAAGCCCCGGGTAGAGACGCTGAAGGCCAGAGGATACGAGCAGCATACTTGGTACATGTATTCCGGGGTAATGGATTTGGAAACTGCGAACCAAGAGCCTTGTTTCCCAGAGGGGGTCAAGGTTCGTCCGATTGAGACTGGTGATTTAGAGCTAAAGATCATTATCATGGCCGGTTCTGCTGGGTTGACTACGCCGGATATGGAGATTTACCGCCGTTTGATGTCTTGCCCAACATACCGACAGGATTTGGACTTGGTTATCGTGGATGCGGCGAATCAAGTCATCGGCTTTGCAAACATCTGGCTCGACAGCGCGAACAATATTGCGTTTATCGAACCGTTCGGAACGGCTCCCACACATCGAAGACGGGGATTCGCGACTAACCTGTTGTACGAGTGCATGCGCCGCTTGAAAGAAGCCGGCGTCAGCAAGCTCTACATCAATCATGGAGGAATGTGGACACTGGATCCTGAACCGGATGACGCGATGCGTGTTTACACTAAGGTCGGCTTTCAAGAACTCGGAAATATGTTTGTATGGTGTAAGGGTTCTTCTGACAGCACCAGCTAATGTAGATGACTGATTTTTATCAATTTAATTACAAAATCGGTCTGCTTATTTGAACCTTTACACGGGATGTGTGTCTTAAGCGTGGTATAAATGGAATAGTTTATTTCCTTTACCCCTATTAATACCGCTCCCTCCTATTATTAAGGAGGAATCCACTCTCATGTCTGATTTAACCCAGCCTTTCGAAATTTCTACTTCGCATCTGACTTCTATTCTTCATCAATTGCTTGGTAACGAAAAGTTGTCATTATCCAACTGGTCGTATTACGAACTTAAATATAATGTGTTCAGTGCCAATTCTGGTGGAATATATCGTTTTAGTGGAACTGCTATCTTGGAAAATGATATTGAAAAGCCTTGGTCCCTAATATTAAAGATAATTCGAAAACCAATAATTGATGCTCAGGATCCAATATTGAAACCAGGATTTGAAGATCCTGTGGATTGGAGCTATTGGAGAAGAGAGTTTCTCTTCTACACCTCAAATTATATACATTTTTTTAGTAATCATTATGATCTGGAGATTCCCAAATGTTTTGATGCTGTAGAAAAAGATAATGATACAATTTGGATATGGCTGGAAGATCTGAGTGATATTGCGGGGCCGGAATGGCCACTTTCTCGGTTTGAACTTGCAGCTCAACATCTTGGTTCCTTCCAAGGAAGAATGATGAAAGAAAAACAAATTTATTCAGAGCCATGGTTTACTCATAGATGGTTAAGATCAAGAGTATTGGAAAATACTGCAGGAATGCCTATTATTTTTGATGATAAAGTTTGGAAGTCGGATTTAGTTCTTGAGACGGTACCGACACAAATTAAAGACTCGGCGCGGTTAATATGGGAAAATCGAGAGAAATTATTGTTCATCTTAGATGGAATCCCCAAAACCGTTTGTCATTATGATGTATGGCCACCGAACCTGTTTGCACGCTCAGATCCAAAAGGAAGAGAACAAACGATAATCATTGATTGGTCGAGTGTAGGATGGGGAGCTCCCGGTGAAGATATCGGGAATTTAATTCCTGATTCGATTTTTAGCCCAAATCAAATACATGTAAGTGATTTGGTACAATTTGAACAGATAGTTATTGCAGGTTATCTACGTGGCCTACACGAGTCTGGTTGGGAAGGAGACATTTATTCAGTTGTTTCAGCGTATTCGATTACTACCGTTCTTGCATGGGGATTACCTTTGCTAAAGTGGATACTTGAAATCTCTTCGGATAAAGAAAAATACGAAGAAATAGCAAGAAGTTGGGAGCAGCCCATACATGAAATTATTTCTCAACGTGTTATTGTGATTAAACATTTTTTAGAAAATGGAATTCAGGTTCTCAATTCAAAATAATACTTTCTATGGCTGGATGCGACGCTATCGACATGAATCGGCAGCATCGTAACGGACAGCCATGATTATTTCTTCAACGTGAAATGAAGTGTGATACAACATTTTACGTGTATCACTGGCGAGAACAAGAATTTTAACATTAAAACCCGGGGTTGCCGCAGATTGATCGGTCAGACTCATATTGGCAACTTACAGATTTGTTCAATTTTGTAACTTCTCAATATAACATCAAAAGTAACAAAATTCTTTATAAAAGTGGGGAATGTATTATGGAGAATTATAGGTTGTTTTCAAATTGGTTAAATCAGATTTTAGAGAAAGACATCCCCAATGGTATAAAAGCATTCAATTTTAACCTGTATGAAGGTTCGGAAGATACATATCATATACAACTAATTGGTTCGGGAAAGAAGGAAAGTATGCAAATACCCTCAAAAGTGCATCTGCGATTGGAATTGGATTTGTAGACGGGGATATTGATATTTTATAATGTGCTTGAATAATAGTTTTTTTGTTGTGGTAATTGTGATGTTGTCGTTAATGTGGGTAATAAGGGACGTTGATAAGAGCGTATGTTCTTGACTGATGATTGTTAAAACTATTGGAAGACGAGGCTTTAACTATTACTAGACCAAAGGCTCTGTTTTCTTTGAAAACGAAGGACGGAACAACCATTGTATATCCTGGAAATTAAGAGTAAAGAAGGATACGAATGACTGAAATTTAGGAATTACGATACTTCAATTGGCAATGAAATGTAAGTAGAATAATACGGGATCAAAAAAGCAACATCTGATTATTCGTACGCGGGAACATTAGTTATGTTATATCGAGAAAAAGGAGAAATGTAGCATGGGAGTGTCTGTTTATTACACGTGTATGAGGAATAATAACCTTACCGACAGTGAGGAGCAAGAGATTACGGCCATCATTGATAAATACAATGCGGGTTTTGAAATGAAGGATATTGGCGAAACATTTTGTGTTTATGACTATGATCAGGATGAACCAACCGTGATCTTTGCAGGTTCAACAAAGCTACCCATATCAGATGATTTTGAAGATACCTTGCAAGCGCTGTTTTATTGGTTGGCTTGTTTGACGGATATTAGAAGAAGTATTTCTAATGGAGATTGGCATGTGCATCTTGATGATACGGATGCTATCTGGGATGAGGAAACGGGTTGGCAAATGCCTGAAGATTAGTAATCTAAGAGGGGGAGAGATTCCCCTCTTTACTGTTTCTCCAGCTGTCGTTACTGTATTAACGGAGTACAGGAGCATAAAAAATTCATGACGGCAGCCGACCAGAATGATCGGCTGCCGTTACTCAACTAACAGGCAGTTTTAAGGAATAATCTACGTGAATATGGTTAGCCGCTTGAAGTAACGGGCGGTTTAGCTTAAAAAATTGGAAATAATTAAATGACTTGACATTGGAGGTTACTCCAATGTTATTTTGAATTCATGAAAAACTTTTATTCTATACAAGAGGTTTCGCGGATACTTGGGATACCGAAGGATACGCTTCGGTACTATGACCGGATTGGAATCGTATCGCCGTCCCGGGATGACAATCGATACCGTAAGTATTCTAAGAACGACCTGATCGACTTGATGAATATTCAAATCATGCAGTATGCGGAGTTTTCTCTTGACGAAATCAAGGGGAAGTTTGGGTTCCACAGGATGGAGAATGTAGACCCTGAGTATTGTCAGGAGGTTGCTGCGTTCCTCGAAACCAAGAATGCAGAAATGCGCAAGAAAATCGCCCATCTGGAAAAGGTCAGTCAGTTGCTCGATGTAGCAGCCGAAACGCTAAGGGACTTTAATCAGGAAAGCGACCAGCGGCTGGCAGAGATCGTTCGCGGGATTTACCAGGCTATTCGAAAGAAGGAACCGGGAATATCCGAGGAGGGATGTCATGGGCATCAAGATTAGGAATTTTTATTACCTGATTGCAGGCATTCTTGCAATACTTTTTGCAGTTACGCATGCATGGAACGGGCAATCTTCTGTGCTGCCGACGCTCCACGTAAGTGCGATAGCCATGGAAACAAGGACAGTATTCCTGTATGTCTGGCACATCATTACGGCGGAAAATCTGGTCTTCGGCATCGCGTTCATTTGCATGTCATTTCAAAACGAGCGTTTGAAGATTCGGTTTGCCGCATGGACGATCGTATCGCTTCTAATCGTCCGATTAATAGTCATTCTTGGTGTAACGGCGGTTCAAGACGTTTCTGCACTTCCAGATACGTTACTCGATTCGATTGCCATCGTAATCTATGTCGCCTTCATCATATTGGGCATAAGAATGAAGCAAAAAGAGTTCGGAGGTCAGTCGCCACAGTCCAGTTAGGGATGAATAAAATAGGTCTTGTTTCTAGGAGGTAGGACATGGATTACATTTCACCGAAGGAAGCGGCGCTAAAGGTGAAACGGTGGCCTAAAGCTACCATAGCGGCGGGTTGTCGTCATAGCGTCGGGCTTAAAGCGGACGGCACGGTGACAGCTGTGGGCGATAATAAATATGGTCAATGTGATGTAAGCGGCTGGCGCGATATTGTGGCGGTTGCGGCTGGTAATGTTCATATGGCGACGAACACGGGTAATGCTCATACAATCGGTCTTACATCAGACGGCATGGTGGTTGCTGTGGGTTGGAATAAGCATGGACAATGCAATGTAAACGACTGGCGCGATATTGTAGCGGTTGCGGCGGGGTGGCGGCGAACCGTCGGGCTTAAATCGGATGGGACAGTGGTTGCTGCGGGTCGAAACAATGAAGGACAATGTAATGTAAACGGCTGGTTTGATATGGTCGCGGTTGCTGCGGGTGACTGGCATACCGTCGGGCTTAAATCGGACGGTACAGTGACGATTGTGGGTAATAATCGATATGGCCAATGCAATGTGAGCGGCTGGCACGATATTGTGACGGCAGCGGCGGGTTACCTTCATACCGTTGGGCTTAAAACGGACGGTACGGTGGCGGCTGTGGGTTTGAATAAGCATGACCAATGCGATGTAAGCGGCTGGAGCGGTATTGTGGCGATAGCGGCGGGTAGTTATCATACCATCGGCCTTAAATCGGACGGTACGGTGGCGGCTGTGGGTATGAATGAACATGGCCAATGCAATGTAAGCGGCTGGCGCGATATTGTGGCGGTTGCGGCGGGTTGCGTTCATACTCTCGGTCTTAAATCGGACGGCACGGTGGTTGCTGCGGGTGACAATGAATATGGCCAATGCGATGTAAGCGGCTGGAGCGGCATCCAACTGCCCGGCAAGCGAAAAAACAGGCTAAATCGTTGAGGGGACTATGGGTATGCGACATTGAATAAGCTGGTTGAGTAAACTCGGAAAGCGCGTTCGACATGTCTGTCGGACGACAAGAACATAGTCCGGTTCCAACTCGAACAAAGGACAATAAATTTTATTCTTGAAATTGGAATATTTATTAAGTATGCTTGAGTGGTAATAACTGGTTAAGTGATTTTCTGCTAGTATTCTGCTAAGGGAGATATGCAATGAATCATGTAATTTCAATTGTAAAAGATTTTACACTCGAAATTCCCGTAAAAGACATTGCACAATCTGCGGAATGGTACGAGAAATACTTAGGATTTGAATTAGTTCCCCCAGTAAAGGGAATAGCGGAACTAAAGTCGGCTTCAGGATTCAGAATATGTCTTTTCCGCCCCGATCAAACTGATGAAGAAAGTTACTGGTATGTCAAAGATGCTGACAATTATAGGGTACGCGCATGTATTAGGGTTTCAGAAATTGAGCAGCTTCATAAAAGCTTAATGGAGTCAGGTGTCAAAGTAAGTGACATCGAAGGTGGAACTGGATGCGGATTGACTTTTCAGTTTCATGATGTAAACGGAAATAAGCTTATTGCTTGGAGCGGTTACACCAAAGAACATGATTGGTATTACGAGTAAAATCACTGTGTTAACGAAGATGGAGTTTGCAGCCGCAGCTCCTCTTTTCTTTGCTCACCTATAATGGTGGAGGGGATACTGCCGAGCCTTTTGTTCGCTTAAGTAACGCACAGTTAACTTCAGAAGAGTGTATGAAAGTGGTAAGTTTGAATAGGGTGATGAGCAGATGTTAGATTTTGATATAGAGGTAGTCGGGGGTATAGTGATTGCCAGTATCATAATTATTCTGGGCTTCTTGGGCGCTAGGTATGGAAATAATAAACATTATGAAGCGAAGCTCACATTTGACCAAATGAAAGACTATTTTTTGAAAAAGCATGATTGTAAAGATTGTAATACGAAATTAAAGAGGATTACAAAGAAAGAATATTTAGGTGAGGGTTGGACAAGAATGATGGGAAATTTCTCCTATAGCAAAAAGTACAGAGTAACTTATTATTTGAAGTGTCCGGTTTGTAATCGACTTTATACTTCAGAAGATTATTAAAATGCAAGGTATTCGAACGAGATTGTTTTCTTGATCTCATCGAATATTTCCTGTGAAACAAATGACGGGTAACGATAGTTGAATAAAATCAAAGTAATTGGATTAAAAAAAGATCGTCTTCCTAAACCGGAGACGATCTTTTTTTGTCTTATTTTTCTGATGGAGCTGTGACATCCCAGTCTTTTTTGTAAACGATGCGCTCGCCTACTTTGACTTCAAGCGTTAAAGGGTTGATTCCCGGCTTGAGAGGGGTATCTAGCTTAACATCGTAAACGCCGACATTGTAATTCAAATTGTATAGATGGTTAACTTTTGCCGTCTGAACGTTCACCGGATCCTTGTCATCGTTGTCTCGACGTTTTACTACGATGCTTAACTCTGGTGAGATTGTGCCGGGTTGCAAATACGAATTTTCATAAAGAAGTCCGGAGAGATGGAGTTCTTTGCCTTCGGCTGTTGAAGGTAAGTTAAATCCGGAGATTTCATATTCACGGGAGCTTAGCACAACATTATTATCCCCGTAAACCACTTTATCATAGTAAGCCGTTGAGGCGCCGAAGAGCTGCTGCACTTCCGATAAGCCGATGAGCGGCGGGAGCTTCGCTTCGGCTGCCGCAGCCGGCGCGGCTGAGAGGGTTACGGGATTCGCAAAGATTCCGTTCCAGAACGTCTTGGCGGTTTTCTCGCCGGATTTGATTTGAAACGTATAACCCGCTTTGTTCGTCAACGTCCACCAGCCGTTTGGATCAGGACCGGTCAGTTCATAATGATACTGCTTCGCCAAGAAGTCGGCGGATAAATGAGGCACTCCTTTCAGCAATTTTCCAATCGTTTCGGAGCCAAACGTAAAAATGCCCGCATCATTTTGATAAAAAGCGCCTTGATACAACGTGGTAGACCGGATCTGCACGTCATCCTCCCGGTCTTTCAATACAATGTTATCTTGATAGCCGTCGAGTTTGACCCAGCCTTGACCGACGAAAGAATTGATTTTGTACCAGCGCATTCCATCAGGAGCGGTCCATGAGGCCAGAGGATGAAGGGTTTGAGGCCCGATTTGGCCGTTTTTCAGCGAAATGCTGCTATTCGGGAAACGCATAATGCCGGTCATGTAGCTACGAAGTGTGATCGATTTCGTATCCTTCGTCGCCCCTTCAGGTTCAGCATATGACGGGCTAAACCAGCCTTCGGCTTGATCGTTCCGAACATGATACCATTCTTCATGTGTCAAATATCCGTCGTCATTAACGGTCGTTTCGATGACATTTAAATTACCGGGAGGAAGCTCGGCAACCAATTCGGAATAGGCATTCGGATATTTAAATAACGGTGATGATTCCGTACGTATAAGTGTTTGCGGATTAGCTTGAATCGTCATGCCCGGTCCAAACGACCATTTGGGCCCTTGTTCCGTTTCAAATTGAAAAGAGCTTCCGAGCAGGGACCGGTATTCCGCCGATTGTTGAACGAAAACGTTCGAGAGCAGTCCTTCGTTTTGACCCGTGATGAGATGCATAAACGGTGAATTGTGATAATAAACACTAGGATAATAAACCTTGCGATCCAGCGGCTGTAAGGCGCCTATTTCGTCTAAGTGCAAGTGAACCCATTGATCGCCAAGCCAGGTCGTGCGGATTTTGAGCCAGCGCTTGGGATTATAATCGGACTCCGCTTGCCGAAACCAGTTCTTCTCCGCGTCCACGACCGTCACTTCCTGAGGGGAGAGCGCCGCCGTAGACCCTCCGGCTTCCGACGCCTGCGCATACAAAGGCGTTTCCGACATCAATCGGATGGTGGGTGGAGGTGACACTTCGATTTGCCAAGGGGCGGTTTTGATCCAGCGGTCACCGTAATCGGTATGTATTTTCCACCAGTTACCGGACGTTGCCCAATTGACTTCCGCTTCGACAACTTCAACCGTTTGCGGAGCGAAAGATCCTTCCGCTTCATTCTTGAGCGCATTTGGAATGACGTAATAGGGCATGTTTTCAAGGAAGGTGAGCTTCTTCGGAATAAAATAGCCGTCAGCCGGCTCCGTTGGCGTATCCGCGTACTCGTAGGTGTTACCGGTGGAGGTGAGCAAGGCGATCTGGATCGCAGCGCCGGTTATAGCGAGTAACAAAACTTTTTTCCACATGGGGTGATCTCCTTTCAAGATGAAAATTTCAATCGTATAATATATTCTACCAGGAAATGGGTTAGAAGTTGTGATAAAGATTCGATTTATCAGGGGAGTTAGTGTGCTAGGTTGAAAACGAGGAAAAAACAAAATATCCGCAGTCGTTATGCTCCACTGCGGGTCCGTATGTCGATCTAAGGTTTCAAGAAAGAACGCCTTAAACGAAGTAGGATGGAAGACGAGCCAAGATCTAGAGGACATCGACGGATTACGCTACAATGATGTGCAAAATTTGACTCCCGATTAGTCCCGGCCCGCCTCGTAAAGCTTCTTAGCCACCATGGCCGGTCTTCTGCGCGTATCTGTAAAGTGGTCCCCGTCGCCGACGATCAGGCGGAACAGGCCGAGCCGAGTGGACATATGCGGATTCCAGCCGAACCCCTCTCCTTGCGGCAATACGTTGTCTTGGTAGAAATAGACATAGCTTTTGGGCGTAGGCAGCGTAAAGAACGTTTTAAGATCCAGCTTCTCGAAAAGCGGTTTCGCCGGTTCCGGACTGACACTTGTATAAAATTGTTTAGCTTCCTCCAGGGTTGCCGTATTGACGAACAAATCCCGAAACAGCGGAAACGGAAGCATGATTGTATCGTCCTTCGATTCGGCTCTAAGCTGCTCGAAGCCTTGCCTCGTTTGTGGCGGTAACTCGTCGGCAACCGACTCGCCGTCTTTCAGCACGAATGCATCCCAGAAAACAAGGCGCTTGATGCGGTCCGGTACCTGTTCGGCAACCTTCTGGATGACTGATCCGCCGAAGCTGTGCCCAACGAGAACGATGTCGCGCAGGTTCAGCCTCGTTATAAAGTCGACGACGGACTTCGTGATCATCGCATGCGTGACATTTTTGTTCGGATCTGAGCCGTGACCTGCGTACTCCGGCGTATAAACGGTATGCCCTTGACTGCGCAGCACCGCAGCTACGCCGTCCCAGAAGCGCGCGTCGGCCCAAGAGCCATGCACAAGCACGAATGTAAGCCTCTGCTGCTTAGGCGGACGGTAACTTTCGTCCGATTCGATGGCGCCACGCCCCCAGAGCCATCCGGCATCGGTATAAGGCGAATAATAATACCCGCGGGGAGTAAATTTGTAATCGGAATATGGGAAATGATGATTTTCCGGGCGATAAGGAAACATGTTAAAACATCCTCTCAAAATGACATGTATCAGCTTATGCCCATTGCGTTTGAGAGGTACCCGTTTAAGATCCTCCGGCAAAAATGCTTTCCCTCACGAACATTCGATTAGCCTTATGAGAATGGATCGTTTAATCCGAAAAATCGCCCAGTAAATAAGATGCACGATCATCATCTCGTTCATGAAAATCGTCGCAGGTTTGTTCGTTCCAATTATCGTTGCGCTTTTGCTAAACGAAGTGAGGAAGGAAAGCTTTATCGAATCGGTTTGGTGGAGACGCAATATGGCGTAACTACGGCAGCCGGGTTGTTCAAATCCGTCGTGTCATGCATCTTCGTCATCGCGGCTTACGTAATGGCTTACCGTTTCGCCAACTATAGAATTTTCTAGAGGGAGCAACAATCCTATGGTAGAACGCTACTCCCGCGGCAGAGTCGCTTTTGTCGTATTAAACTATGTCTTTTTGACTTTGATGGCTGCGATTTGCTTAATGCCGTTAATTCACGTGCTGGCCGTATCATTCAGTTCAAGTGAGGCCGCGGCAGCCGGATATGTCAAATTGTGGCCCGTTCAGTTCACGATCAGAAGCTATGATTTCGTAAGCGGCAAAAAAGAATTTCTCGATGCGCTGTTTATCACGTTGAAGCGGGTCGGCATCGGCGTGCCGCTTAACATGCTGCTTACCGTCCTTGTCGCTTATCCGTTATCCAAGGAAACGTCATCATTCCGTTCCAGAACGCTATACGCATGGCTTTTCGTTTTTACGATATTGTTCAGCGGCGGACTGATCCCTCTATATATGGTGGTAAAAGACACGATGATCATGGATTCGATCTGGGCTCTCGTGCTGCCCGGAGCCGTTCCCGTGTTCAACGTTATCCTTATGCTTAATTTTTTTCGCGGGCTGCCGAAGGAATTGGAAGAAGCGGCATTTATAGACGGAGCTGGGCATCTAACTGTACTGTGGAAAATCTACATCCCTCTCTCTATGGCATCGCTGGCAACGGTTACGCTTTTCTCGACCGTCGGCCATTGGAATTCATGGTTCGACGGCTTGATCTTCATGAACTCGCCCACGCAATATCCTTTGCAGAGCTATCTTCAGACGGTCGTGATCGGGCAAGATTTCAGTTTGTTCTCGGTCAAGAGCATGGAGCGATACTCGGAAATAAACGATCAAACGGCTAAGTCGGCCCAGATCTTTTTGGGCGCGCTTCCGATTTTACTGCTATATCCGTTCCTGCAGCGTTTCTTCATCAAAGGGATCGTACTGTGCAGCGTCAAAGAGTGACGCAGGGCAGAGCTTCGGATACTGTTCGATCAGCTGATATGGGATACAGGAGTTGGGATTAACCGTTGAACGGGGCGAGTTATTTTGTCGGTTGCGTCGTTAGAGACGGATGTTCGCTTGCTGTCCGGATCCGGCAGCTATATATTTACATATGAGAGAGAGTAAGCAACTAAAGGGAAATTTGAAACGGCCAGATTAAGGTCGAGGAAGGGGTTCATTTTAGTGACGATCGTCGGCAGTGTTCGCGAGATGTTCCGGTACCCGGTCAAATCGTTTGCGGGGGAACGGCTTGAATCGGCATGCAGCATTGAACCATACGGGCTATTTGGCGACCGCCTTCATGCTTTCATAGATGAGACTAAGGAAGGCTGGAACAGCTTTATTACCGCGAGAGGAATCCCCGCGATGCTGAACTACCGAGCGATCATCGAGGAGAAAAGCGTCGAAGACGGAGAACCGCGCGTTATCGTGACGGCTCCGGACGGGAAGGAATATCATTGGGACGAAGAACTTCTTCAAGAAATACAACGATTCGCCCGTATGAAAATAAGCATGAAGAGCTATAGGACTGAAAGCGGAGAAGGAACCGGAGTTGACGACAGCCATATTCTGATCGTAACGAACCGTTCGCTTCTCAAGCTCGAAGCGTTATGGGGGAAGAAGCTGGATCCGCGCCGATTCAGAGCGAATCTAATCGTCTCGCTAAACGATGAAGAGATGGGTGAGGCCCAGTGGATCGGCAAGCGATTAAGTATAGGCAGCGCAGAGCTGCTGATCGATAAAGGCTGCGAGCGCTGCTCGATGATCACCTTGCATCCGGATTCGCTGGAACGGGATTCTTCATTGCTGAAAATCGTCAACGATAAGTTGAATCTAACCTTCGGTGTGTATGCTTCCGTCGTAAGAACGGGTGTAATAGCGATTGGCGACGAGGTTCGGTTGACGAATCCGTAAGGGATAGAACAAAAGGTATAGTAAATCTCATAAACCGAGGCAAAGGAATCCGTTCCTGTGCCTCGTCTCGTTATGTGGCGGACGACAAGAACATATCCGATTCAAACTTACATGTACATGCAATCATTTAGAAGCGGAAAATTTCTCGCTTCGCGGGAGTTGACCTGGAGTCGCCTCCAGCAAGTAGAATGAGGAATGAAAGGAGGCTGCACTCATTGTACACGATCGGTCAAGTCGTAGAGCTGACGGGGTTCGGACACGATACGCTCAGGTATTACGAGAAAATCGGGCTGCTCAAGCCGCAGCGCAAACGGTCGGGAGGCGCGCGCGTTTTTAGCGACGAAGATCTCCGACTGCTGTCCGGACTAAAATGTTTGAAACGGTTGGGATTGTCCTTGGAAGAGATCAAGTCATTCACGAGTACGAACCGCTGCGTGACCGAACTATCGTTGATGCTCGAAGGTGACAAAGCCGTTCTCCGGGATCGAATCGGCCTGCTGACGGACCACTTGGCCCGTATGGAGGCGCAGCGCCGCGAACTCGACGAGCTGATCGATCGGACGAAAAACAACATTCGCCTGTACAACGAGCTGTTGGACGGGACGTCGTAAACGATACGTAAGTTCCGGCGTTCGAGCCTCCAAAAACATGCAGAGGAGATGCGAGCGTGAACATTGCAATGATCGGGTCAGGACACATCGGGGGTACGTTGGGGAGTACATGGGCGACAAAAGGTCACCGGGTGACGTTCGGCTCACGGGATCCGAGAAGCGAACGGATGCGCGCGCTGCTCGAGTCGATCGGCCCGAACGCCGCGGCGACTTCCATCAAGGAAGCGGCTGCGTTCGGCGAAATCATCGTATTGGCCGTTCCCGGCACGGAAATCGAACGAGTGCTGGAGGAGGCGGGAGACCTGCGGCGGAAAATCGTCGTTAATGCGACGATGCTGTTCGACGGGCGATCGGCTGACGCGGAAGTGCGGAGGCTCGCGAATGGCGCACGCGTCGTGCGGGCGTTCCATACATCGACGTGGGAGGCGCTCGCGACACCGAGGTTCGGCGGGGCGAACGCCACGCTCTTCATGAGCGGCGAGGACGAAGAAGCCAAGCAAACCGTCTTTCGGCTGGGTGCAGAAGCGGGATTCGACATGGTGGACACGGGCGGAACGGAAGCGATGGCCGAAATCGAAAAGGGGCTTTTTTCGTTCTGGACCGCGCTCTCGCCTCAGTTCGGCCGCGACTATGCAATCCGGGTTCTGCGTAGGGAAGAATCGCAGCCGTTGTAAACCGGGCCACACGACAAAACGGACAGCCGCACTCGTCTTCATGCGGTTGTCCGTTTTTGTTGGGGCGAAACACCGCCAGACCGCCAAATTGGCCGCCTTTAGTTTAACAGTCATTCTTCGGATTTATTCGTTTCGAAGTGATTCGACATATCCTTAATCAGCACCGATAATCGAAAAATGCCAGTTTCCAAATCCTCCAATGAAGCAAAAGCATAGGAAATCCGAATATGCCGATTGTTCTCTCCCTCGTAAAGATGCCCTGGGTTCAGCAGGATCCCGGCTTTTAGAGCTGCCGCAAACAAGGCCTTTAAGGGCAGTTCGCGTTTCAAGCGGACCCAGATATAAAACCCGCCTTTTGGCACCTCCCAATCAGCATAGTCACCCAAAAACTGCTCCAAAGCCTTCACGGCAATCGTTCTGCGATGTCGCAGCTGTTGCCTTAAGTTCTCCATATGCTGCTGGTACAGGCCGCTCGAAAGCCATTTCTCGACAACTGCTTGAGAGAGGGAGCTTGCGCCGTAATCCGTTTGCATCTTGATGTCCGCCAGCCTGTCTACAACGGGCTCCGGACCGATGATCCAGCCAATTCGAAGGCCTGGACTGACTGTTTTGGACAAACTGCCCAGATACAGCACAATTCCAGAGGAGTCCGCCGCTTTCAAAGGCAATGGAGAAGGTTCATCGATCCACAGGTCTCTGTATACATCATCCTCGATCAAAGGCAAGCCTTCATAGTGGCATACCTGCATCAACTGCTCTCGTCTTTCCCGAGACATAACCGTTCCCGTTGGATTATGAAAGGAAGGGATCGTGTAGAGCAGAGCGCCGTTGTACTGTTTTCTGTACTTGGGGATCAGAGCGGCTTGGATACCGTGCCGATCCATTGGAATACCGGTCAGCTTCATCCCCGCTGAATGAAAGATAGGAATGGAGTACAGGTAAGACGGCTTCTCCAGAAAAATTGTCGATCCCCGGTGGAGCAAGCCGATAGAAATGAGATGCAGTGCCTGCAGAGCTCCGGAGACGATAAGGATCGACGAAGGAGCGGCACGAATGCCGTATGTTTCAACATGCTGAGAGATGAACTGCCTTAGACTCGCACTGCCTTTGGGTTCGGCGTAACCCAGCGGCATGGTCTCGCTTGACAATGCTTGCAGCACAGTCCTCATTGCTTCCTGAGGAAGCAGCTCAGGCGCAAGCTCCCCTGTTCCAAGCCGTATGACATCCGGACGAAATTCTGCCCGATTGATCTCTTGAACGGTCGGTATATTAGAGGATTGAACCCCTGAATTTACATAGGAGATCCAGTCCGGCGGAGGAGGAGAACCGGGGTGGTCACATAAGCCGGTTACTACCGTTCCTCCACCGCGATTCCCATGCAATAAGCCGTCTGCGGTTAATTCATCGAGTGCCATGACGATTGTGCTGCGATTAACGCCAAATTCATCCGCTAACCACCGTTGCGAAGGAATTTTTGTACCTACTGGCCAATCTCCGCATGTAATTTTATTTCTAATATGACGGCTAATCTGATAATGGAGTGGAATATCCGATTCACGGTCCGGTTTCCAACCAACTAGCAAGGTCACGCATGTACCTCCTTGTTACGGATGTCTCCCAATAGTATACGACTTGGTTGGTTCGTTATCCATCCAAATGGATGGAGTCAAACCGTTCCTCCTACATTACAATAATGCAAAATCACATCAAGAGAGCTGGAGGATATTTTATGATTGAAGCGTTAATTCACGGATTTTTACTAGCGGGGGGATTAATTCTGCCTCTAGGCGCACAAAATGTGTTTATTTTTAACCAAGGAGCCAACCAGCCGAATTTTATCAAAGCTTTGCCATCCATAGTCACTGCTGCATTATGCGATACATTGCTGGTCATATTTGCTGTATTAGGCATATCAGCAGCCGTACTGACATTTACATGGCTTAAAATGATTTTACTGGGAGTTGGCATCGTGTTTCTTCTTTATATGGGGTGGACGACATGGAACAGCCATTCATCCGGCGACTCCGCTTCAAGCCCACCCATCTTGGGAGTGCGTAAACAGGTACTATTTGCTTTGTCATTATCATTGTTGAACCCGCATGCCATTATGGATACAGTCATCGTGATCGGAATGAATTCGCTCCAGTATGCTGGCGCAAACCTTATCAGCTTTACTGCAGCGGTGATCACAGTATCTTGGTTATGGTTCTTGGGATTAAGCGCAGCGGGGAATCTGATGAAAAAAGTCGACGAATCCGGAGTCTGGATGAGGCGTTTGAATAAAGCTTCCGCAGTGATTATTTGGGGAATCGCCATCTATATGATCGTGCAACTGACTTCATGAATAACTGCATAAGCCATGCCCGAGCAACTAAGTGCCAGTTCTCGGCAATTACAAAAGAAGGTAAATAGATCATCGATATTGAATATTATTTAGAACCATATATAAAGTCCCTTAGAACGGGGCCATTCAGGTTGGCTAGAGATCTTCGATCCATCATAGGGGATATACTTAAAGATCAGTCACGTTAAGGTTTGAACTACCTGGAAATAACGAGTAACGTACTCCGAAAAATGACGACACGAAACTAGGCGCAGCTTATATGTTTTTTATATAGCCGCGTTTTCTTTGTTTTATCTGATCTATATTGATCCGGAAACAGGTGAAGGGGACGCGGTCGTGCTCGACGGGATGCTTTTTTCGCTCTGAATAAGGTGCCGTACCGATTCTTCCTGGAGTAAAGGAGATGGGTTTCTGTGAAAACGACGAGCGTATTTTTTCCTTCATCGGTGCTTCAGACGATCTGGCGCAACTGCGAAAGCGATCCGGATATGTTGGAAGTAAGACGGCGATATGTAGAATTTGCGGCGTACTGGCGCAGGCTGCCGGATGACACGCTGTGGCGGTTCATGTTCGGTCCGACGATCCGCCGTTCATGGATGGTATGGTCGAGCGGCTTCTGTCCATCGTGCCGCAACGACGTACCGATGTACAATTGGGTAATGGACGCTGTCCGTCATCCATGGAAAACGGCTTGTCCGCACTGTAAGGAACAATTTCCGAAAAACGATTTTTACCGCTACTATACCTCAGGGCTCGACCGGCAGGGCATATTCGACGTCGACCGTGCCGATCGCTCGCTGCTGTACAATATAGAGCATCCCGATCCGGACGACCCGCTTCACCTGTTCGGCGTCGACGACGGCGAAGGATATGTCGATGAGGCGACGGGGAACAGGTGGCGGTTTATCGGCTCATATCTGATATACGGCCAGTGGAAGCAGCTCGTCATCGACGGCATCGTCAAGCTGGCTTCCGCGTACACGGTGACCGGCGATCGAACCTATGCGCGCAAGGCGGCGATTCTTCTTGATCGCGTTGCCGATGTTTATCCGACGTTCGATTTTGGAAAGCAGGGCGTCATGTATGAAGGACCCGCATATCGGGGTTACGTATCGACATGGCACGACGCCTGCCAGGAAACGCAGGACATCGCGCTTGCGTACGATCAGATCGTCGAAGCTGTCCGGGACGACGTGGAGCTTATAAGGTTTCTGAGTGTGAAAGCAGCCGATGCCGGACTTGCGAATAAAAAAGATTCGTTTGCACAAATTCAGCAAAACATTGAAAACGGCATCCTTCGCGACGCGCTTGCAAACCGGGATAAAGTGTTCAGCAATTATCCGCGTACGGAAGTTTGTCTCTCGCTCATCGAGGCAATCATCGGCTGGCCCGAAAATAAGCCGCACATCATACAATCATTCGGAGAAATCGTCAAGCAGTCGACGGCGATAGACGGCGTGACCGGCGAGAAAGGACTTGCGAGCTACTCTGCGGGCGTCATTCAGACGTTTGCAGCTTTCCTGTCGTGGTACGATCGGCTTGATCCGTCTTTTCTGAGCACTGCGCTTCAGAAGCACCCGCAGCTGAAGCAAACGTTCCGATTCTTTCTCGACGTCTGGTGCTTGGGCGGCCGGTATTATCCGCATGTCGGCGATACGGGTGAATTTGCCAAGCCGAATAGCGCTTATGTAGGCGCAGCGATGCAAACGGAATACAGCCTCGCTCCGTCGATGTTCACCTTCTTCTGGAGGCTGTATCGGCTTACTGGCGATGTAGATTACGTCAGACTGATCGCCCGGTGCGCCGAAGATGCTCCAGATAAGCTGCCGTTCGATTTGACTGCGCCGGATGCGGGACGTATTCGCCTTGAAATCGGCCGCATTCTTGAAGAGCATGGAACCGGGATGAAACAGTCCAGCATCAATAAGGAACAATGGCACCTCGCCATTCTACGGTCAGGAATGAAGGACGACGAACGTGCGTTATGGATGCAGTACGACTCCGGTGGAGCGCACGGCCATCATAACGGGCTGACTATCGGCTTATTCGCCAAAGGGCTTGATCTGCTTCCCGACTTCGGTTATCCGCCGGTTCATTACGGCAAAGGCTGGGAAGATCCGAAGGCGGTCTGGTATCGGATGTCGGCTGCGCACAACACCGTCGTCATCGACGGGAAAAACGACCGCTTCGGCGGAGCGGGCAAAACATCGTTGTGGCTCGACGCCGCCTGCTGCAAGGCGATAGGCGTCAGAGGTGAGGATCTGACGGAAAACACAAGCCGGTACGACCGGACGGTCGCGCTGATCGACATCTCGGAGAGCGACTGCTACGTCTTCGATTCGTTCCGGGTAGCCGGCGGGAGCGATCATGCCAAGTTCGTATACGCTCAAGCCGGCGAGATATCGACGGACGGCTTGACTCTGACGCCGGATGCGGATTACGGCTTCGACGCACTGCTGCGCGAGTTCCGGACCGATCGCGCTGCGGCTCCAGGATGGAACGCGGACTGGAAGATCGAGGATATGCACGGCGTCCTGCCGGTAGGAGGAGCTGACGTTCATCTGCGATATACCGATTTGACGACCGGCGCATCGGCTAGTACGGCGGAAGCGTGGCTCAACGCGGGAGGCTTTGACAAGAAACGGGAACGCTGGATACCGAATGTCGTCGTACGCAAACGTAGCGATGGACAGTGTTTGACGTCGCACTTTTTATCCGTCCTCGAACCATACGCCGGCTCATCCGGTTTGCGTTCCATCCGAAGATTGCAGCTGATAGCAGCTGACGGAATTGCGGCTAATGACACCGACGCCGCTGTGGCGATCGCTCTCGCCGACGGCAGGAATGATTTCATCATTTCGCTGGAGGCAGGCATGGTAAGAGATGGAGGGGACGAAACGCCCTCTGCGTTCGTTCATGTTAACGGCGAGGTCATCTTCTTCGGCGGCGAACTATGTTTCATCCGCCTGGATGCGGAAGGAATCGAACGCATTGTGCTGGGCAATGCGAAGCAGTTGCGGATCGGCGATCGATGCGAGGTGGTTTGTTTCGCTCCTCAAGTCGAAATCGCACGGGTCGACGGGGTATTGCGTGTTGTTCTAGGAGAAGCAATTATAGAGATGAAGTAAAATTAACCGAAGCATAGGTGGGCACTATACAGTTCAACGATTGGACAAAAGGGTGGTGCAGGCACTTTCCAAAGAAGCTATAGTCTTTATGGCAGAAAGATCATCCGAACCCACGCTTTTTGGTCGTTTCATTTCTATACAACGATCGGAGAAAATGCAGCAGCATCCACAGATTATGATGAAGCGCAAGTTTGGCGTTCCCTTGATGTTTCGGGGATTGGAGATAAGGTACGCGGTCTTTCTCTAAATCTGAAACAACATATCTATAATCATGTTGAATTGGAAGGATTGGACATTTCAGGTGGAGAGGAACAAAAGCTGGCAATTGTCCGTGCCTATTATAAGGATTCTCCAATCATGATATTGAACGAACCGACGGCCGCAACCAAGGAAAGTACTTCGAGAGTATAGTGATCTGGACCCTTTGTCAAGGACACTTGAAAAAAGCCTAGCATCTAGGCGGTTAACAAAAGATGGT
>NZ_QMFB01000010.1 GCF_003285015.1 Paenibacillus contaminans
GAGCGGAAGCGGCGCAGGAGCCAGCGGAGCGGCAGGCGCAGGCGGAAGCGGCGCGGGAGCGGGCGGAGCGTCAGGAGCAGGCGGAAGCGGCGCAGGGGCAGGCGGAGCTGCGGGCGCGGGTGGAAGCGGCGCAGGGGCAGGCGGAGCTGCAGGCGCAGGCGGAAGCGGCGCGGGAGCGGGCGGAGCTGCGGGAGCGGGTGGAAGCGGCGCAGGGGCAGGCGGAGCTGCGGGCGCGGGTGGAAGCGGCGCAGGAGCGGGCGGCGGCTCCAGGAGCCTTGTAAGCACGCCTCGTGCATCGTCCGGAGGAGGAACCCCGATGCTGGATAGCGGCCCGATAAACGGCTCCGGCGGCGAAACGGAAAAAGGCGTTCCGGTCCCCGTTGCCGAAGGTGAGTCTCGTCCGTACGAGGAAGTGTACACGGAATATGCAGCGGAGGCGACGCGTACGCTTGACCGTTCCGAGCTGCCGCAAAGCGTGCAAAGCTTGGTTCGCTCTTATTTTACTGAAATACAGCCGAATCGCTAGACAAAAGCTAGTAGCCTTTCAAGTCTTATCCTATAGATTTCAAGGATGTAAGGCATTTGATCGTGCAACGGATAGTGACCTCATAATGAGGTGAAGTTTACTATTTGTTAGGCAAACCTCACTAATTCAAACCGATAACCCGTGTTTTGGTGAGGTAATGAGGCAAACACAACTAATAGTGAGGCAAACGAAATTGATAGTTTCGTTTGCCTCACTAAAGGGCGAGAACGATCATTTTACCTGATGGAATAGTGAGGGCAGCCTTATAAACAATGAAGTTTTCTCCACTAAGCGCATGGTTCGTTTCATAACCGTTACGACCATGTTTGCTATCGTAACCAGGTCATCAATTCCTAGTTTTAGACTTGATGGCGTATTAGTAAGACCTTCATTTTGACGGATCGGGTTAAGAGGATGAACGTAGAGGAGAGGAGAAAAAGGATGATCGAAACGAAAGAACAGCTTGGCGAATGGGCCGCAACGATACGTTCGGTCAAAGAGCAAATCGAGCGCGTCATCGTAGGGCAGCAGGAAGCGGTCGAGCAGATGCTTTGGTGCATTTTTACAGGCGGTCATGCATTGCTCGAGGGCATCCCGGGCTTAGGCAAAACGATGCTCGTCCGCACGATTGCGGACACGCTCGATTTGCGCTTTTCGCGCATTCAGTTTACGCCGGACCTGATGCCGACAGACATTACAGGAACGAATATCATCCAATTCGGCGTGAAAGGCGAAACCTCCTACCGGTTTCAAGCAGGACCTTTGTTCGGCAATCTGGTGCTTGCGGACGAAATAAACCGGGCCACGCCAAAGACGCAAAGCGCGCTGCTGGAGGCGATGCAGGAAAGAACGGTTACCGTCGGCTCCGAGACGCATGTGCTGCCGGCTCCCTTTTTTGTGCTCGCCACGCAAAATCCGCTCGAAAACGAAGGGACATACCCGCTGCCGGAGGCCCAGCTGGACCGCTTTTTGCTTAAAATCCATGTGACTTATCCGACTCGCGACGAGTTAAAAACAATCGTTCAACGAACGACTTCCAACGAGCAGCCCGTTGCAAACAAAGCGGCGGACGGCTCGAAGCTGGAGGAAATACAAAAAGGCATTAAAGAAGTGCTCGTCGCGGAAGACGTTCTCGATTATGCGGTGAAGCTGCTGCTTATGACGCATCCCCATGAGCCGGAGGCAACGGACAAAGTCCGCCGGTACGTCCGATTCGGATCGGGACCGCGGGGCATACAAGCGATTATTTCCGTGGCGAAAACGCGAGCGCTTTTCTCGGGAAGGCTGCATGTTTCGCGAAACGATATTCAGCAGGTTGCGCTGCCGGCTCTGCGCCATCGTATTTTCCTTAATTTCGAGGGACAAGCGTCGGACGTAACCACCGATGATATTATTCGGGACGTCATTTCCGCGTCGGAGGCAAAAGGATGAGCGTAACCGCCTCGCAGCCGTTCCTTCCGGAAGATGTGCTGCGCAAGCTTGAACGGTGCGTCATAGCCGGCAAAAGCCGCATCCGCGGGACCATGCAAGGCAGAAGACGCTCGCGCGAGCTTGGGAGTTCGCTGGAATTCGCCGATTACAGGCTGTATTCGCCTGGAGACGATATACGCCGGCTGGATTGGCACGCATACGGACGGACAGGCAAGCCGTTTATCAAGCTGTTTACCGACGAGCAGGAGATGCAGGTTCACTTATTGATCGACGCATCGGCTTCCATGGCTTTTACAGCCGGAGGCGGCGCGCAAAGCAAGTTTGAGCATGCTAAGCACTTAGCCGCCGCTGTCGGCTATGCCGCATTGTGCGGATATGACAGCGCGGATGTGAGCCTTTTCGGCTCGTCTATCACATCCCGTTTGCCGCTGCTTCGGGGCAAAGGGGCCGCAGGACGGATGTTCGAGTTTTTGCGGCAGGCGCCGCCGGAACGGGAAGGCGATTTGCGTAAGGCGTTGACGCAGCCGGCCGCTATGCCTAGGCAACCGGGAATGACGTGGATTTTTTCCGATTTTTTGTTCGAGGACGGTGTAGAGGAGACGCTGAAAACGCTCCTTGCCGCCAAACAGGAAGTTGTCGTCGTGCAGGTGCTGGCCGAGGAAGAATGGAACCCGCAGCTGTCCGGCGATTTACGTTTGTTGGACATAGAGACGGGCATGGGAAAAGAAGTCGCGATCTCCCGCAAAGTGCTTGACGTTTATCGGGAAACGGTAAAACAGTACACGGAATCGCTCAGACGTTTTTGCCGCGAGCGGGGCATAACTTATGAGTTTGTTCTAACTAGCGCTCCGCTTGCTGAAACGGTGGTGCAAGGCTTCCGGCGGAGCGGGTTGATTCGATAGAAGATTTGAAAGGGGGGCGCGACGCGGATGCGGGTGGAATGGATGAACGGTCTCTGGTTCGCGCTTTCGCTGCCTGCCATTGCAGCATTGTATTTGTTTAAAAGAACGTACGTCGATACCCCGATATCGAGCCATCTGCTCTGGAATCGCGTGCTTAAGGAAATGGAAGCGAACCGGCCTTGGCAGAAGTTGCGCAACCGGCTGCTGCTCTATATTCAATTGCTTGTTGCGGCTTTGCTTGTGTTTGCCATCATGCAGCCGTTCGTTTGGACTAAACAGACGGCGAGCGCGCATGTGGTGTTTATCGTGGATACGTCGGCAAGCATGCAGTCAAAAGCGGGGCCGGCGTCGAGCGCGAACGGCGGCAGCGGCAGTTTACCATCCGAGGCGACCCGTCTTGATGAAGCCAAAAAGCAGCTTCTCGACTGGATGGACGCGGAAGCAAAGGGCAGTCTGATTACGCTGATTTCGGCCGGGAAGGAGCCTGAGCTTCTGCTTTCCCGAGAAGCTTCCAAGGAAGCGGTCCAAGAAGCGGTATCGAAGCTGACGCCGACTTTCGGCGTTACGGCTTATAACGAAGCGTTATCGTTAGCCGCAGCGCTGACGCGGGAGGAGCCGGACGCCGAAGTCCGGCTGTTGACGGACGGCCAGTGGGCGGAAGCGGCAGGGAGCGGGACTTCCTTCGGTGTCCCCGTCACCTTGATGCAAGCCGGCGGCGATGAGGCTGGAAACGCCGGCGTTATTCGTTTCGGTGCATTGCCGGACGGAAATGCGTCCGGCACCGTTTCGGCGGTCGCCTCCGTCAAAAACTGGGGGACGCGCGAGGAAACGTTCGACGTATCGATTTACGCCGCCGAGCGGCTTGTTTCGGTAAAGCGCGAGGTGTTTCGGGCGGGTGAGCAAAAATCGCTGTATTGGCATGGCTTGCCCGAAAGCGACTATTATCGGCTAAGCCTCGATATAAACGATGCGCTTGCGGCGGATAACGCCGCATATGCCGTCTCGACTGCGGCGAAGCAGAAGAGCGCGATTTTATTGACGGACGGCAATCTGTTTCTGGAGAAAGCGCTGAGTCTGGCCGGCGTATCGGTAATCAAACCTCAGAAGAACGGCACGGCGTTTACGTCGACCGAAGCCGCTGCTGATATGATTGTCGTCGACACCATAAGCGAAAGCGCGGTTTTGGGCACGGATTGGGACAAGCGCTTGGCGGGTTTGCCCGTTTGGTATATCGGTTCGGTACCGGGCGAAGCCGGCGCGGGTGTGAAGCCGACTGGCGAGATGACGGTAGCCCCGCATCCGGTCATGAAGTATTTGAAGCTGCAGGATGCGCATATTGCTCAGCTTTGGAAGCCGCAAAAGGCGCTTTGGGGCGAACCGGTCGCCAATCAAGGCGATACGCCAGTCATTTACGCCGGAGAGAACGAAGGCAAACGGCGATTGTTGTTCGCGTTCGATCTTCATCAGTCGGATTTGCCGCTTCGAAGCGAATTTCCCGTTTTAGTCCACAATGCAGTCGACTGGCTGACCGAGACGGCCGCAACCGGGTTGGGATCGGCGCTTGCAGGCGATAAGCTAGAAGTGACCGTTTCCGCTCGAACTGCCTCTGCACGCTGGGAAGCCGTACATGCTCCTGCTAACGATGCTGCGGCATTCGATCAAACTGCAGATAGGAACGGCGGCATCGTATCCGCGCTGCAGAACGTGCCGAAGCTTCCCGGACTGTACCGTTTTATCGAATCCGACAGCGAAGGACAGACGATACAAGCCCGTCTGCTGACTGTTCAAATGGATGCCAAAGAGATGGATTTGACGCTGCGTCTAAATCTGGAGCAAATCGTCGGAAATCCGGATGCGGCAGGCGGTTTGCCGTCAACATCCGAAACCGGCGCGGAAAATCAAACCGGCTTGTCCGAACAGGAGCAAGGCGGGCAAGCGGCCGGCGCGAAAGATCGCGGCGTCTCGGAGGGACGTGCGCCGTATCCTTTGCTGCAGTGGGTTTTGATGCTCGTACTGGCCGTCGTTTTGCTGGAGTGGGGGGTGTACCGGCGTGGGCATACAATTTAGCGAACCATGGGTGCTGCTGCTTCTCATTCCGCTATGCGGATACATCGTCTGGCTTTGGCGGCGGACGGACCGGCTTGCTGGCTTTCGAAAGACGCTGGCGTTGTCGCTGCGCACGATTATTCTTCTTCTGCTGATTGCGGCGCTGGCCGGCATTCAGGCGGTCAACATATCGGATGGAAAAACGGTCGTGTTCGTGGCGGACCGTTCCGACAGCATGCCGGATCCCGAGGCGTACGCGAAGTGGATGCAGGAAGCGGGCGAAGCCAAAAGACCGCAGGACCGCATCGGAGTCGTCTCCGCAGGATTGCAGGCGGCGGTAGAGCGAAAAGCCGACGAGCGGGATTTGCGGCAATTTCAGTTTACGGCGAGCTTGAACCGTTCGTTCTCCAATCTCGCGTCCGCTCTGCAATTGGCAGCCGGCGCGACGGAGGAGGGCGGCTTCGCCGACAGAGTCGTCCTCGTTTCGGACGGTATGGAGAATGTAGGCGAAGTGGCGAAGCAAGGCAGGCTGCTGCGCGACAAAGGGGTTCCGGTCGATGTGCTGCCGATCCCCGCAAAGCCTAAGCGCGACGCGGCGATCGAAAGCGTAAAGGTACCGGGGAAGCTGTATCAAGCCGAGCAGTATGCCATCGAAGTCACGGTCAGAAGCACCGCCGCCGGAAACGGCGTGCTGCGCATCTACGAAGACAATCGCGAAGTGACGGTTCAGCAGGTTGCGCTTGAGCAAGGGGTGAACCGTTTCGTCGTCGAGAGCGTGGCGAAGGATACCGGACTGCACCGATATCGGGCGGAGCTGTATATGGACGGCGACGAGCAGGCAGCCAACGATGCGGGTTATGCTTTCAGCCGCGTCAGCGGACCGCCGAAGGTGCTTGTTGTTGAAGGAGAATCGGGAACGTCCAAAAACGTGGCGAACGCCCTCGATGCCGGGTTTATTCCATACGATCTCATTCCGCCGGAGCTGCTGCCGAAGGAATTGGCCGACTATACCGCATACGAAAGCATCGTCCTGAATGACGTATCGGCCACGCGAATGTCGCACGCTCAAATGCAAATGATCGAACAAGCGGTGCGCGATTACGGAATCGGGCTTGTCATGCTTGGGGGCGAGAGCAGCTTCGGATTGGGCGGTTATTTTCAAACCCCCGTCGAGAAGGCGCTGCCGGTGTATATGGACCTGCGCGGCAAGCGGGAAATCCCGTCGCTGGCGATCGTGCTCGTCATAGACAAATCGGGCAGCATGTCCGGGGGCAAGATGGAGCTGGCTCAGGAAGCGGCGGCACGTACGGTCGACCTGCTGCGCGATAAGGATACGCTCGGAATATTGGCCTTCGACGGTTCGCCATGGTGGGTTTTCGAGCCGCAGAAGCTGTCGGACAAGAAAAAAGCGATAGCGGATATCAACTCGATCAGCGCCGACGGAGGGACGGAAGTTTACGGAGCGGTGAAGGAAGCTTACGACAAGCTTGCGAACGTAACTGCGCAAAGAAAGCATATTATTTTGCTGACCGACGGGCAATCGTCCTCGGGCGGCAGCTACGAAGCGTTAGCGGCGGATATGGTGAAGAACAATATATCCTTGTCCAGCGTGGCGATCGGACAGGATGCCGACCAAGCGCTGCTTGAACGGATCGCCCAGCTCGCCAAAGGCCGTTATTATTTTACGGACGATCAAAGCACGATTCCGGCTATATTCAGCCGCGAGGCGGTGCTCATCTCGCGGACGTACATCGTCGATCAGCCGTTCGTCCCGGCTTTTGCGCAAGGCGCAGACTGGTCGCCGCTGTTTGAAGGCGGGGTACCGCAGATCGGGGGCTATATTGCGACGACGGCCAAGGAGACCGCGGAATCGGTGCTTATCAGTCCGGAGCCGGATCCGCTGCTCGCCAGATGGCAGTACGGCGCGGGCAAAAGCGTCGCATGGACGAGCGACGTAACCGGAAAATGGTCGGGAGATTGGGTGACTTGGAGCCGTTTTCCCGACCTGCTAAGCCGGATCGTCAAATGGACGTTCCCGCAATTTCAAGCTTCACCGGTCGAGCTGTCGAGCGAATTAAGCGAAAATACGGTTAATCTGCGCGCCAAAACGACGGGAACCGATTTTCAAGGAGAGCTGCGTGCGATTGTGACCGACGAAAGCTTGGGCAAGCAAGAGGCGGTATTCACTCCGGTTGCTCCGGGCGAATATGAGGCGAAGCTGCCGATTTCCAAGCCGGGCGTTTACGTGACCAAGATCGACCTTTACGGCCCAGGCGATGCGGGGAGCGGCATAGGCGGCGGAGCCTCCGGACCGGAAAGCGGCCAAAAGCTGCTGGGCAGCGTGACGAGCGGCATCGTCGTTCCGTATTCGCCGGAATACCGGATTTCGCCGGGAGACGGCGGCGAGAAGCTGCGCAAGCTTGCCGAGCAGACGGGCGGCCGCGTGTTGTCGCTTGACCGTCCGGCGGAAGTGTTCGCCGCAGACGCCAAGCCGCGCAAGCAGCCGTACGAGCTTAGCACGCCGCTGCTGATCGCCGCGCTGCTGCTGTGGCTCGCCGACGTCGCCGTGCGCAGGCTGTCGCTCGGCTGGGCGCGCGCCGCTCAGCTCCTGCGCCGGCCCTTGGCGCTGCTCATGCCCGCCCGCCGGGCCGGTCATGAGCAGCGCGGGAAGTCGCCGGAGGCGGCGTACGACCGCCTGCGGCAGCGCGTACGGAGCGCGAGCCCGCTCCTGCGCCGCGACGCCGATGCGCCGCACGGCGGTCGTGACGCCGCAGCTGCGCACCCCGCCCAGCCTCGCGGCGCAGCCGCCGCGGCACCGCGCGGGACGGAGCCGCCGGCTGGCCCCGCTTCGCAGGGCGGCAGGCCGGCGAAGGCTCCCGCGGCGCAGGAGGACGGCCGAGACGCGCCGGCTCACGGCGGCTCCGCCGAAGCGGGGACCGACAGCATGAGCCGGCTGCTCGCGGCCAAAAACCGGAAGCGCCGATAAACGCGCTTCCGGATGCCTTCCGCAGCCTCGGCAAGCTGCCGAATCGGTCCGCTTTTTCGTCAAATATTGCAATTCGGGAGCCGGCGGTTTCGGACCGCTGGTTTTTTTATGCATTTTCCGCTACACTATAGTCAAACACCGTGTCGTATTCTGTCTATTCGGGGGGGAAGGTAATGGCAAAAAACCGATATTCGATCGGCCTTTTGTTGATTGGCATCGCCGTCGTATTGCTGCTCGGTAAACTTGGCGTATTCAGCTTTTTAGGAAGTCTGATTTGGCCCCTGTTCATTCTGATACCGGGGATTGCGCTGCACATGTTATATTTCGGCCGCGTGCTGCCGTCCGGGGTTCTCGTTCCGGGGGGTATTCTGATTACCTATTCGCTAATTTTCTTTTACTGCAACCTGTTCGGCTGGAGCTCGATGAAATATTTGTGGCCCGGCTTCCTGTTCGGCGTCGCCGTAGGTTTGTACGAACTGCATTTGTTCGATCGCAACAGCCCGAGAGGGACGGCGATTGCCGCCGTGATCATCGCGATCGTATCGGTCGTGCTGTTCAGCATCATGTTTCTTGTGACGGCAGGCATTTACATCGTCGCCGCCGTACTCATCATTGCCGGCGTCGCATTGGTAGTCGCACGCAGGCCTCGCTCCTGGTAATTGCGTTAACTTGAGGAGACCGCTCTTCGCATGCCTTATCGGCTATGCGGAGGGCGGTCTCTTTTTGCGGCCTGCTTACGAATCATTTAGTTGCAGCTTGAATCGGTCCTGACCTGCCGTTATACACCCGATAGCTGACGCATACATACAACATAGACAAAACGAGGGGTACGACATGAAAAAGCCGAAAGCGATCTGGATGAAAATGACGATTTTTTTCATAGCGGCGGTTGCCGCCGCCATTGCCGCCGCTGCAATATGGATCGGAAGGATGGATGTCAGCGGGCTTAACGATCCGCTGCCGGAGCCGACGACGATATATGACCGCAACGGCGCTCCGGTTACGCAGCTATCCTCCTCCAAAATCGATCCCGTCCCGCTGCAGGACATCCCCGTGCAGCTCCTGCACGCGGTTATCGCCGTGGAGGATCGCCGATATTATGAACACTCGGGCGTAGATGTCAAATCGATCGCGCGGGCGTTATTTACGAACGCGAAGTCGGGCGAAGTGATGCAGGGCGGGAGTACGATTACGCAGCAGCTTGCCAAAAACATGTTTCTGACAGCGGAGCAAACGATGGGGCGCAAGTTAAAGGAAGCCGCAATGGCCCTTAAGATCGAATCTACGTTGTCGAAGGATCAAATATTGGAGCTGTATATAAACCAGATTTACTTCGGAGAAGGACGCTGGGGCGTTCAGGAGGCGGCCCGGTTATATTTCGGCAAGGACGTCCGCGATTTGTCGCTCCCCGAGTCGGCTCTGCTCGCCGGATTGCCGAAGGCGCCGACCCGTTATTCGCCGATCCAAAATAAGGAGAAAGCACTGGAGCGCAGAAACCTTGTGCTCGGGCTGATGAAACAAGAGGGCTATATCAACGAAGAAGAGTATGATAAGGCGGTAAATAGTCCGCTGGCGCTTGCAAAGACCGGAAAAGACCAAACGCGGGGCAAGCACGCCTCTTATGTGGACTATGTTATCGAAGAAGCGGTCAAGCTGTACGGCTTTACGGAGGAGCAGCTGCTGACCGGCGGCCTTCAGCTCTATACGGAGCTCGATCCGAAGGTTCAGAACGCCGTCGAGGACGTGTATGCAAGCGAAGACTCGTTCCCGAAAAGTACGGACGATCAGCTTATACAGAGCGGAGCGGTTGTGCTCGATCCTTCGACGGGAGGCGTCAGGGGGATGGTCGGAAACAGGGGGGACCATGTTTTTCGCGGTTTCAACCGTGCCAGTCAGCTCAAGAGACAGCCGGGCTCGACATTCAAGCCGCTCGTCGTTTACGCGCCCGCACTGGAGAAAGGATACACGCCGTACTCCAGACTGTATGACGGTCCGCTAGACATCAACGGTTATCGTCCGCAGGACTGGGATCGCTCAACGCGAGGCGAGGTTTCCCTCTATGAAGCGGTTTTGAGCTCGTGGAACATTCCCGCAGTGTGGCTGCTGAACGAAATCGGTATCGATTACGGCATGGATTTTGCGAGCAAACTGGACATTCCGTTAGGGAAAGAAGACAGGACGCTCGGGATTGCGCTTGGCGGACTGCAAACGGGCGTGTCTCCTTTGCAGATGGCGCAGGCATACGGGATGTTTCCGAATCAAGGGAAAATGAACAAAGCGCATGCCATAACGCGAATCACGACGAAAGACGGACAACCCTTAATCGAGGCTTCGGTCAAGCCCGTTCAAGTGATGACACCTGCAAACGCCAATACGATGACCGCCATGCTGCAGGATGTCGTCGGCAAAGGAACCGGCACGAATGCGGCGCTGTCTAGGCCGTCAGCCGGCAAAACCGGCACGACCCAGCTGCCGGATTCGCCTCAGTTCGAAGGGGCTAACGGGGTAAAGGACGCTTGGTTCGTCGGTTATACGCCGGAGCTCGTCACTGCCGTTTGGCTCGGGTACGATCAGACCGACAAGGACCATTATTTGACTACTTCGGGCGGCGCTTATCCTGCAGGTATTTTTCGCGCCATTATGACGAAGGCGCTGGAAGGCGCGCCGGTCACCGCTTTTCAGCGCCCGCCGGCTCTCGGGCTCTCAACGGGGAGCGGAAGCGACGGCCCTAAGGAAAACGGAAACGGTCATGGAAATCCGAAGGAGAAGGACAAAGAGAAGGACAAGGGGAAGGGAAAAAATAAGAAAGATAAGGACGAGGATTAAAAAACCGGACAATCCCTGCATAACACGGGATGTCCGGTTTGACGGCCGGGAATCGATAACTTTCTTATCCGGCGCGCGGTGCTGTTGAGTTTTCAATCCTCATTATCGTTATGATCTTCGTCATCGCCGTGCTTGCCGTCTTTTTGTTTACCTTTGCCTTCGTGTTTTTCTTGATTGTTTTTCGAGTTCCCAGAACCCTTGCCGGACGATTGCTTCGTTTCGATCTTAATTTCCTTTTTCGAAGAAGTGCCGATGTGCAGGGCGCCGGCCAGCGCTTGGGCGATTTCGTCCTTGTCCATGTCGGACCGGTAATGAATCGATGTCAGCAGCTGGCGGATGAATTGCTCGGCTTGCGCGTCTTTCAAGTGAATGCTTCCGGTATCCTTTTGCTTGAATTTCACTTCAGCTTTAGGTTTTCCGTTACTTTTTTCTTGCTTGAGTTTGATTTCATGCTCCGGCCCGATTAGGCTGATTTCCAGCTTATCCGGAAAGTCGGCTTCCGAGATGCCGATTGCGGCCGCGGAATCGGGATTTGTCCGTTCCGAGTGCGAAGCAGGCGCAGGCGTAACCGTCGGCTGGGAGGTTTGCGCCGGGCTTTGACTGGGCATAACGGTTTGCGCTGCCTCCGTGCCGGCTTCCGCTTTTGTAGAGGCGTCGGCGAAATCGGCTGAAGAAGCCATAATATATGCGGCTTGCTGCTTAGAATTGAAGACGATCCTTGCCTTGTCGCCGGGAAGCAGATCCGCCAACACCGCCTTTTGCTCGTTGCGATAAATCCAAACGTTTTTGGAAAGCGGGTACGTGTTTTGCCCCTGCTGCTCGTTGATGACGATTTGCTGCTTGGCGGGATCGACGGATACGACAGAACCGTCCGAGGATGCGGAGGTTGCCGAAGCCTGATTACCGCCCAAAAACGTAAAGCCGTAAACAAGCAGTGTTACTGCGGCTGCACCCGATAGGAAGAAGAGCCACTTTTTCATTTTCATTTCGTCAAAGTCCTTTCCTGATGCTCGGAAATCTTAAATAAAAAAAGTTCCAAAAGCCTGCTTTTCGAACAAGCATTACTATGTTGTTTCGGACGGAAAGGGCTTTTTGGGTCCGTTCGACCTGGAGAGAACGCGGTGCAGCGCGAAAAAGTGGTTGACACCGCCGGAGCAGGCGGGTATATTTCAGTTAACAGCATAATCGGTCAGGTTCGAGTATATGGAGAAGCCCTGAAACCGGAATCATGTTCCTTCCAGCTTATGGCAGGGAGCATGTTTACCGTTTCCGGGCTTTTTTTGTATTTTCCGGAACCTGCTGCGCCGGCGAAGGAGCGTGCGTATGGCGAAAGGTTACATATTCGATTTGGACGGTACCGTTTATTTGGGCGATACCATGATTTGCGGAGCGGCAAATACGATTCGGGTGCTGCGGGAAAGGGGGGATAAAATCGTCTTTTTGACGAACAAACCGATCGCCACAAGGCTCTCCTATGTGAAAAAGCTTAATGAGATGGGCATCCGCGCACAATTGTCAGACGTGCTGAATTCGTCATTAATTATGGCCCGATTTTTACGGGATCGCATGCAAAAGGGGCAAACCGCCTATGTGATTGGCGAGCGGCCTATTCGCGACGAGCTTTTTGAGCACGGCATACCGCTCACCGAAAATAGCGAGCAGGCCGATTATTTGGTGTTGTCTTGGGATCGGGCGTTTACGTACGATAAGCTGAATCTGCTCTATCAGGCTTCGATGAGAGGGGCTTTTATCGCAGCGTCGAATCCGGATCTGACATGTCCGTACGAACACGGGCAAATACCCGATAAAGGAGCGATTATCGCAGCTTTGGAAGCGGCGACCGGAAAGCCGGTCGACGAGGTGGTCGGCAAGCCTTCTCTTATTGCAGCGAAGGCCGCAGTGGAGCGCCTTGAGGTCGATGCCGCCGATTGTTATGCGATCGGAGACCGGCTTGAAACGGACATCCGGATGGGCAACGATGCCGGTATGCGTTCCGTTCTAGTGCTTACGGGAGTCAGTACGATCGAGATGGCGGAACGGTCGCCTTATAAGCCCGACCATGTGGTGCCGAGCATCGCCTCCGTTCTTTCGTTTTAGTGCGTATTGCTTTTGCTTCCGCGAAAGATGGTATACTGAAGCTAACGGAAGAAGGGGGCAGGCGAATGTACAAAATCGTCGATATGGTCGACTACCAAACGATTGCAGCGGTGCAGAAGGAAGAAGATTTGGATCGGGCGATCGAAGGCCGCGTCAATGTTGTTTTTTTGCTGACCGGGTCCATATTCAATATGAAGCAGCTCGTCGACCGTGTGAAAAATGCGGGCAAGCATGTGTTTATCCATATGGAATTTATCGAGGGTATTGCGGCGGACCGCAGCGGCGTCGCTTATGTGGCGCAGCATGTGAAGCCGACTGGGATCATTTCGACCAAGAGCAATCTCATCCGTTTCGCAAAGGAAATGAACGTGATGGCCATACAGCGTATTTTTCTGATCGACCGCAGCGCCGTTGCGAGGGGCATCAAATCGGTCGAAAGCAGCGTGCCTGACGCCATAGAAGTGATGCCCGGCATAATGCCGCGTATTATTCGGGAGATGACCAATATGACGCCTCTGCCCATCATTGCAGGCGGTCTAGTCGACAATCAGGAGGAAATCGACGAATCCCTTCGCGCGGGAGCGCTGGCGGTGTCAGCCGGATCGACCGAGCTGTGGTAGAATTCATCCAGCCTTCCCGGTTCTGGTAGGGACCTTTTTAAACTCGAACTACTATATATTCTACATATACGATTGGAGAGGAATCGAATGACTGTAAACCGCCCCCTTATTATCGCGCACCGCGGAGCGTCCGGAGAGGCACCGGAAAATACGCTTGCCGCTTTCCGTCTCGGCTTGGAGCAGGGCTGCGATGCTATCGAGCTTGACGTCCATTTCTCGAAGGACGGAGAAATTATCGTTTGCCACGATTCGTCGCTTGACCGCACATCCGATCGAACGGGCAGCATCAGCGAGCTGACACTCTCGGAAATTAAAGAGGCGGATGCAGGGAAATGGTTTCACGAGAAGTATACCGGCGAACGATTCCCGACCTTGGAGGAAGTATTCGAGCTCGTTCCGCCGAGCATCATGATTAACGTAGAAATCAAAGGTTCACCCGGCCGCCGTCTGGAGCATGCTCTGGCGCAGCTTTTACGGCGTACGGATCGGCTATCAAGCGTCGTCGTATCTTCGTTCGATCATAAGAGCCTGGTGCTTCTGAAGCTTATCGAGCCGGAAGTCCAAATCGGCCTCTTGTATTCATTCAATCCGGTTCGGCATTCCGCATTGGCAACCATTACCGGCGTGCCGGTTTATTCGCTGCATCCGTATTTCGGCAGTCTGAATAAAGAGGAAGTGAGCGATGCGACCGGTCAAGGCTTGAAGGTTTATCCATGGACAATCAACGGAGAGCAGCAGCTTAAGCAAATGGTTCAGCTCGGCGTTTCGGGCATCATAACCGATTATCCGGGCAGATTGAAGGCGGTTATGGCGGAGCTGGGCATTTAATCGCTTGAATTGTAACGGGCTTGCATCAACGTTTCTTTAATCGGGCAACGTAACTTGAGCAGTAGGAATGTTCCCGAGAGGAGTATGCTTGATGCGAATTATGCCCTTAATAATAGCGGCAATGGCGGCTGGCGTATGCGCCGGCTTCGTACCGGAGGTTACCGCAGCGCAAGTACCGGAAGCCGCGGAGTATGGGAGCGTGACGGCGAGTTCGGCCGTATATGCGCCTAACGCGGCTGTCGATCCGCCGGTTGGACCGAAGCGGAATGGGAGCGCCAAAGCGCTCTCGCTGGATGAGATCCAGCGAACGGCAGCCGACGTAACGGGAGACGGCAAGCCGGACATGATTTTGCTGCTCGGGCAAAAACGGGAGGCGGGAAGCCCCTACTACGAGCAGTTGTATGTCGCTGTCGACGATCCTCCCAATAAGACGTATTTGCTGTTTCGGTCGGACGGAGGCTATACGCCGCAGCTCGCGCTCTGCGATGTGACCGGCGACAAGGTTCCCGAAATGCTCGTTTCGGCTTCGACGGGAGGAAGCGGAGGGACCTCGAACTATTATTTGTATTCGGCGGGAGGCGGCAAGCCGGTCGTTTTGCCGACGCCTAAACCGCTAACGATAACCGGTTCGTTTCAGAACGGATACAAAGCGAAAATTACAGTCCATGAAACCGGCAAAACGTATACGATCGATCTCAAGGATCGCAAACGGATCTATGAAGAAAACGGGGTTTACAAAAAGGGCAAGCTGGTCAAGCCGGTCGATGTTTCGGTGAACGATTATGCCGAGCTGAAGCCGGTCGATATCGACAAGGACGGCGTTTGCGAGCTGGCCGGTATTCAGCGGATTACCGGAGTAGCGAATGCGGATACGATCGCGTATGCGCACTCCGTTTGGAAATGGTCCGGCAGCGAGTGGGTGCTGACAAGCTCCCAAGTGGTTAAGGCCAAATAACGGATGCCGATAGGCGATAACCTTTGAATTCCCGAAAAATAAATGATTCGCTATCCGATGGATTTCCGGTACAGGCACCAGTTTTTCAAAGCAGGTTCGGACGTTGAAAGCAAATCGTTGAAGCAGCTCTAACCTCGATAAACGCGCCAGTCATTAAGGACGGCGAAGCCGTTTATCCTTGAAGAGAAGAATTTATATGATGTTGGGGTATCCCTTCGGTAACACGCCAGTCCTTTAAAGAACGGCAAAGCCGTTCATCACTGCGCTGCCATTAAGGATACTCTAACAATGAAATAGTCCGAAACAGCCCGCTTTGAGCAAGGGATCGAGGTTCGCCTTACGCTGGAGTCAGATTTTGCCGGCTTGGAGAACGAATTCATCGGTGTGCCGAACAAAATAACCCTTTGCAAGTAGGCGAATTCGGACTACAGGCGGGGAAAGGAAGCTGTACTTGATTCCAAGTGGGCAAAATCGAAATGCAGCACATGCAAGCGACGTGCAAAGATGGGCACGCGGGTATGAATACCGGTTAGAGGAGCGGTAAATGTCAAAGACGTGGCAAGAAGCACGAAGACGAACAAGAGGTAATGGGTATGGGGGCCAGCAAAGGAGCTTCGCTATGGGCCGCCTTTGAAATCGTGTTTCTACCTCGTAATAAGTTCAAAGAAACACGATTTCAAGAGCGGTTGAAAGCCTATACCCATTGCCTCGCCAACGAACAAACGTATATCGAACATCAAAGCTGCCGCAAGGCGGTTTTCTCAGTAAAAAATGCTTGCTTCCAGCAGCTGCTTCTTGCGCGATGTTTGCGATCCGGTTATAATAAGGTGATTAGTTAGCGTCGGCGCTTTCGTCCGGCGCTTATTTTGTGAGCGAAAGGGTTTGGAAAATGCATTCACGCGAAAAGATACGGAATATTGCAATCATTGCCCACGTTGACCACGGCAAAACGACGCTGGTCGACCAACTGCTTCAGCAATCCGGCGTGTTCCGCGAGCACGAGGCTGTTCAAGAGCGCGCGATGGACTCGGGGGATATAGAACGCGAGCGGGGGATTACGATTTTGGCCAAGAACACGGCCATCCATTACAAAGACTATCTGGTCAACATCGTCGACACGCCGGGACATGCCGACTTCGGCGGCGAGGTTGAACGGATTATGAAAATGGTCGACGGCGTCGTGCTTGTCGTCGATGCGTTTGAAGGCTGCATGCCGCAAACGAAGTTCGTTTTGCGCAAAGCGCTTGAGCAAGAACTGAAACCGATTGTCGTCGTCAACAAAATCGACCGCCCTAACGCCCGGCCTGCCGAAGTGGTGGACGAAGTTCTCGATTTGTTCATCGAGCTTGGCGCGAACGACGAGCAGCTTGAGTTCAATGTCGTCTATGCATCGGGGCTTCAAGGAACGTCCAGCTTGGACCCGGAGAAGCAAGACAGCAACATGGTCGCTTTATATGAAACGATCGTCCAGCAAATTCCTGCTCCTACGGAAAGCGTCGATGAGCCGCTTCAATTCCTTGTAACCTTAATGGATTACAACGAATACCTGGGCCGCATCGGGATCGGCCGCGTTAACCGCGGAATCATTCGTCAAGGTCAACCTGTAGCCGTTATGACGCGGGAAGGCGCAATCAAGCAAGCCCGCATCGAGAAGCTCTTCGGCTTCCAAGGCTTGAAACGGGTCGAAGTGGAGCAAGCGGGAGCCGGCGATATTATTGCGATCGCGGGTATTAAAGAAATCAATATCGGCGAAACGATCGCCGATCCTAACAAGCCTGAAGCGCTGCCGGTTCTTAAAATCGACGAGCCGACGCTGCAAATGACGTTCCTAGTCAACAACAGCCCGTTCGCAGGGAAGGAAGGCAAGTGGGTTACTTCCCGTAAGCTGCGCGAGCGTCTTTTTAAAGAAGTGGAAACGGATGTCAGCTTGCGCGTAGACGAAACGGACAGCCCTGACGCGTTTATCGTTTCGGGCCGCGGCGAGCTTCACTTGGGCATTCTGATCGAGAACATGCGCAGAGAAGGCTTCGAGCTTCAGGTTTCCAAGCCGGAGGTTATCGTCAAAGAAATCGACGGACAAAAAATGGAGCCGTACGAGCGCTTGATCATCGACGTTCCGGAAGAAAGCATGGGATCGGTCATGGAGAGCCTGGGAACGCGCAAGGCAGAAATGGTCAACATGATCAATAATTCCGGCCAAGTTCGTTTGGAGTTCCTCATACCGGCGCGGGGGCTGATCGGCTATCGCACGTACTTCTTGACGCTTACGCGCGGATACGGCGTTTTGAATCACGCATTCGACAGCTACGGGCCATACTCCGGCAACAATGTCGGCGGACGTCATCAGGGCGTGCTTGTTTCTAGCGATACCGGCGTTTCGACCCTCTACGGTATCTTGTCCATCGAGGATCGCGGTCTTTTGTTCCTGGAGCCGGGCGCGAACGTATACGAAGGCATGATCGTCGGAGAGCATACGCGCGATAACGACATTATCGTTAACATTTGCAAAGAAAAACAGCTGACGAACATTCGTTCCGCGGGCAAAGACGATACGGTCAAGATGAAAACACCGCGTATTTATTCTCTTGAAGCGGCGCTTGAGTATTTGAACGACGACGAATATTGCGAAATTACGCCGAAGTCGATTCGCTTGCGCAAGAAGATCTTAAACAAAAGCGAACGCGAACGTGCCGAAAAGCATCGTAAAATGGCGGAAGCGAACGCATAAATATCCCTTTGAAGGCGCGAGATCGGAGCTTAGGCTCAGCCCGCGCCTTCCGATCTACATATAGGCTTTTTCGGCAGCCGGTCCGTTCTTGCACGAACGATCGGCGTATCCGCTAAAGCTAAATACTTCTTCGGGCTTCAGGAGGTATTACGGCGATGAGTTCAATTACGGGATGGCTCGTGACGCATCCATGGATCACTTACATCATGATCTACATTTTTCTTGTTTACGTATATAACAAAGTGTTCCGAGTGCGCAGGCTGCCGATTTTGAAAGAAGCGCTCGTTTATTTGCTTATCGGCGTCGGGGCGTTCGTTCTGCTTTTGTTCCAGGTCGATCTTCAGCTGCCTATCGTCCCCTGTTTGACGGTTGCGGTAGCGCTTATGTTTATGGTGAGGATCCGTTACTGGGTCGAAGCTCGTCAGAAGCGGAAGCAGCAATAAGAACATCCGGAATATCGGCATTCTCTGAACGAAAAAAGAGGTGACGCGGTATGGCGAACTTTTGGTTAACCCCTGTTACGTACGAAAATAAGCTTGTTTTGGGAGCGGAGCGGATTTTATGCGCCCCGCTTTTCGACTTGCAAACGTTCCGGGAAAGGCTTTCCACGATTAATGCCCGGGTTTTGCCGATGTTTAAAGCGAATCTTCTGCCGGACGACGATGACGAATTTTGCGGATCGGACGAATGGCTGCCCGAGCTTGACAGCGGGCTGGAAGTGACTTTCGACGGTAATCCGCTTCGTCTTTCCCATTGCGCAGAGGCGTTTTTCGACAGACTGCCGGGGGCTAGCGAATGCTTGACTTGGATGAATCAAAGCGATATCGAGAACGATTCCGGCTTGCCGCAGATCGAGCGGGAATGGCTGAGGAAAATGATCGGGTGGCTGGAAAGCGGATATCAAGTCATTTTGTTGAGAGAGGATTGAGGCCGAGATGACCCTGCAGGATGCGCTGTTCAACTGGCTGCAAATCAAAATCGTATCGGATGCGCGTCCGGACGATTTTGCGGCGAAGGAAACGCTCGATTTTTTTGAGCTGATATTGACTGAAGATCATCAGCTTACATCGTTCCGTATTGCGGCGGAGGACGCCACGATGATTCATGTACAGTACGAAGCCGGCGGCAAAAGCAAAAAACAGCTGTTCGATCTCGAATCGTCCCGTCAATTGCTGGCGGATATCGAGTCGAATCCGAAATATGCTTAAACATATATCGGCCTTGTTCACGATACAATACAAGTAATGCGGTATTTCCTTTCGGAGATGACGCAGTATGGCGCCGAGTGCTTTTAGCGGTGCGCTATGATATACTGAAAGTGACCAAACTAGAAGGAGGGCCTGATTGCATGGCAGAAACATTAACAGCCTTGCCGGAGCAGTTGATCACAATCCTGCAGAGGGAAACGATCGTCATGCTGAATACGTTGGATGCGGAAAGCGGTTCTCCTACCGTAAACGCCATTTCGTGGGTGTATACGGTTGACGGGAGCAAACTGCGTTTTGCGGTTGACCAGCGTTCCCGCATTATTGCCAACATCAAGAAAACGCCTCTCGTATCGTTATCGTTTTTCGGCGGCGGCACGTTGAATGCGATTTACGGAGAAGCTTCCGTCAGTGCCGATACGCTTCCTGACGTTCCGCTTAAGCTGGCGTGCATCGAAGTAAGCATTTCAGCGGTTCGCGAAGCGATGTTTTACGGCGCGCGCGTTTCCGTCGATCCGGAATATGTAAAAACTTACGATAAACGTGCAGCGGATAAGCTGGACGGACAAGTATTTGACGCGATGAAAAAAGCCTAGTCCTGCTGATGCAGTACTGGGCTTTTATGTTCTGGCCGTTTAATTAGAAAGCGGCGTTACAAGTTATTCGACTTGAAGTTTTGCGGATTCTCGTTTTCCGGCGTCGGCGCTTGCTTGGGTGAGATGTCCCGCGGAATCTGCGGAATAATGCGGCCGATTATTTTGCCGAGCTCCTCGGCAAAGCCTGCTACCGGCTGCCCGTTCTTGATTTGATCGCGAATGGCTCGAATCCGGTCGCCTAAATCCATATCCGCGGTGACGAAAGCGTTAATGCCGTAAGGATCTTTACGCAGAGCTTCTGCGACCGAGTATTTTATCGTATCGACTCTGGATCGTTCCATCTTTCCGTCTACGTCGATGCCGACGATGGCGGTATGCCCGACAATGACACAGGTGGCATTGTTGACATGCGGAATGCCTTTGACAAGATTCTCCAAACGTTCGGTTACGGCTTGGCGGTTTTCTTGCGTGATCGGCGGCGAAGCTTGCTGCGTTCTGACTGTGCCGTCCGGTCCGGCGGACCCGGGCGCTCTTCCCTTATTGGAAGGATGGCCGCAGCCGGCAAGCAGAGCGACCGCAGCGATGACGATTATTGCCGTTTTCATTCGAATCGTCCTTTCTGCACGGTATATGCGATAAAGATAAGACATCGGGTATTTGCGGTAAGACCGCATGGCATGGAAAGCGTGAGCTAACGATAGTTTGCCCGTACTCTTTTTTTGTATGTATATTTCCGCTGCCGAAAGTCAATCTTGGGAGGGGACTTAGCATGAAAAAAATCTTCGTTCTGGACACAAACGTATTACTCCAGGATCCGAACGCCGTATTTGCTTTCGGCGAAAACGAAGTCATCATCCCATCTATCGTGCTGGAGGAAATGGATTCGAAAAAACGTCTGGCCGACGAAATCGGCCGGAATGCAAGATATGTCTCGCGTTTGCTTGACGGCTTTCGGGCCCAAGGCAGGCTGCAGGACGGCGTGGCGCTCGAAAACGGGGGAACGATCAAGGTCGAATTAAACCATCGCAGCTTCGTGAAAATGCAGGATGTTTTCGGCGAAATTACGAATGATAACCGGATTTTGGCGGTTGCGCTCAATTACCATACGGAAGAGCAGGAGAAGCCGGAGCCGAAGGATGTCGTGCTTGTCAGTAAAGACACCCTCGTGCGGATTAAGGCGGACGTGCTCGGACTAACGGCGCAAGATTACATGAACGACCGGATCGTTTCGCCGACCGATATGTATACGGGATGTATTACGCTAAGGGTTCATCCCGCCGTTATTGACGAGTTTTATTCGTTCCGCTTTTTAAGCGTCAACAGCCTGCAGTTGAGCTTCAAGCTGCGTCCGCATGAATTCGTTATCCTGAAAGACGAGATGGGCACATCCAAATCGGCGCTGCTCAAAGTAAACGGGGACGGACGCAAGCTGGAGCCGTTATATTTGAGCAATGAAGCGGTGTGGGGGATTACCGCCCGCAACGCCCAGCAGCGCATGGCGCTGGAACTGCTGCTTAACGACGAGATTCCGCTCGTGACGATGTCGGGTAAGGCAGGGACGGGGAAAACGCTTCTGGCGCTCGCAGCGGGCTTATACAAGATCGAAGACGAGCATAAATACAAAAAGCTGCTGATTGCGCGTCCCGTCGTGCCTATGGGGAAAGATATCGGTTACTTGCCGGGCGAGAAGGAAGAAAAGCTGCGTCCGTGGATGCAGCCGATCTACGACAACCTGGAATTTCTATTCGATACGAAAAAGCCGGGGGATATCGAGAAGGTGCTTGCCGGTCTCGGAAGCATTCAGGTCGAGGCGCTGACCTACATTCGCGGACGTTCGATACCGGGGCAGTTCATCATCATTGACGAGGCGCAAAACTTGTCGCGGCACGAGGTCAAAACGATCGTATCCCGCGTCGGAGAGGGCAGCAAAATCGTGCTGATGGGCGATCCCGAGCAAATCGACCATCCATATCTCGACGCTTCGAGCAACGGCCTGACTTATGTCGTCGAGCGCTTTAAGGACGAAGCGATAAGCGGCCACATTATGCTCGAACGCGGAGAACGCTCCCGTCTCGCGCAGCTGGCGGCCGATCTACTCTAATTTTAAAACCCGCATGAGCGATCATGCGGGTTTTCCTTATAAGACGAATGTCGACTTTGCAGAAGCAGGAGAAAAGCAATGGTCTGACGGCGAGTTTTGGCTTTGGATTCCTACATCGCCCTGCGGGCAACTAAACGATTTGGAATCCTTATGGGGTCCCCGCAAAGTAATCGGAATATGCTTCAAAGCACTTCTTCACTTTGTGGGGGACAGCTGGTTGTTTGAGGGGAGGAAGGCCATTGCTTTTTATATGCTCGGTCAAATCGATATTCGTCCTTTTGCATGATCGCTCATGCGGGTTTTATGCTGCACTTATAGGCCTTGGCGATTCCTTCCATCAGATCGAGCTGCTGGGCGTCGACCGCAAAATATTCCACGCCGTCATCGTCCGTATAACGGGCAATCAAATGCTCGTCGAACTGAAGAAGCGCTTGGGCAGGCTCGGCGTCTTCTCCGAAATGCGGGTCGAAGCGGAACAGCTTCACAATTTTTTCGTACAAGTATAAATGCTCTCCTAGGCTCTCGAAGCCATAATCCGAGAACGGATCATAAAGCTCGGCGTTCTGCGGCAGCAGCACGAGCGGCATTTGCTCGGCCTCCACCTTATAATGGGCAAGCACGCTTTGCGCGGCGTCGCGTTCCGCCTCATCATTTACGATAAGCAGTTCTTTATCGCGGTCGAACAGCTGAACTTTGCTTGCCAGCTCCTTGACGATTTGCGCGTAAAATCCAGGCTGTTTGCCGTCCGGCATATTCATCATTAATCCGATTTTGTTCATGAAAGCCATATGTCTCCTCTCGATTGGGGCTCCAGACGCATCCAATACATTCCATTCTCCTACTACGGTAACAAAATCACAGGCCCGATGCAAACCGTTTCGACAAGATATAGTCCGATTTGCTTGTTGTGTACTCGCAAGATTTGATATAGTAGAGGAAGCGATTGCAAGGCTGATTGAGAAAAGGAGCGCTTGATTTGACAAAAAGAAGAAGCTTACTCGTTCTTTTTACCATATTAGGTTTGTCTATTATTATTTTGTCACAATGTACAGGTTCGATTCAGGAGAAAAATACGATTACCGATGAAGGGACCGTCGCGAAAAACGCGAAAGGGGCTTCCGAGAACGATAAAGGGAAGATAGGCAATACGCTGCGCGCCGTCGTTTCGATGAAGGACGAGGAATTTGCGATGCTGCAGAAGCTAAGCGCACAATATACGGAAGGACATCCCGGCGTCTCCGTCAAGCTGGAAAACGTACCGTCGCGGGATGCGTTCATTCAGCTCAAAAAGCAGAGCCAGCTCGGCGAAGCGCCCGACATTATGCTGCTGGACAACGCGTGGGTGAACGAGCTGGCTGCGCTCGGATTTTTGCTTCCGGTGGATGAGTATTTTACGACGGAGCAGCAGTCACAAATTATTCCCTTGCTGATGAACCAGATGAAGTGGAACGGATACATATGGGGCATTCCGAAGGATGTAGATCCGTATATATTAGCCTGGAACAAAAAAACGGCTGCGGACGCCAAGCTTGGAGATCCCCCTGCGACTGCGGCGGAGCTGATCGCTTGGAACAAGAAGATGCTGAAGCCCGATGAAGGAAGCTACGGGGTGTATACGGATTTGACCGAGCCGAACGATATGATCGCTTTGTTCATCGCGCTCGGGGGAGCATGGCCGGACAGCAAGCAATTGTCGATGAAGCTGAACGAAGCGCAGTCCCTCAAATCGCTGGAATCGTTCTTCTTACCGCAGGAAGAGGCGTGGAACGCGAAGCAGTTCGCCAAAAATTTTCCGCTCCCTTCGACTCCGGAGTGGAACCCTTGGGACTTGCTTTCCAAGGGCAAAATGGCCGCTATCGTAACGACGATATCCGCATTCAAGCAGCAGGCGAGATCGGATCTGGCGATTGCTGCGCTGCCGCAAAACGCCCCGCAGACGAACGACGGCGGAGTATGGCTGAAGGGAAGAAGCTTCAGCATCTCGTCACGCTCGGCCAATCCGCAAGCGGCGATAGAATGGATTAAGGAAATGACGACAGCCGAAGCGGGCAACAAGTTATGGACGGAAGCCAAGGTGCTTCCCGCTCAAATCATCGCTTTTAATTTGGCGCCGATCCGGTCGGACGAGCATTTCAACTCGTACAAGTGGCTCATTTTCGATCAAGGCAAGGTGCANCTCGTACAAGTGGCTCATTTTCGATCAAGGCAAGGTGCATCCGGTCGATATGGAAGCCGGGAAGAAGCAAACTGCGCTGCAGAGCGAAATGGCCAAGCTGTATAAGGGCGAACAAGATGCTAAGGCGTTCGCCGAGCAAGCCGCCAAGCTATGGACGCCATCCAAAAAAACGGACGCTCCCGCAGCATTGCAGTAACCTTCGGTTCGTTCACCGAATTCAATAAAAAAACCTTCGATTCCGCTTGCTGTGGCGGTTTCGAAGGTTTTTTGGAAATCTCAGAAAGTATATCTCCGCGGATTGTTCGATTTCCCGGTAAACGCGCCTGCCCTTAAAGGACGGCGAAGCCGTTTATCCTTGTTTGCTTCCGTTTAAAATTTTAAGGAAATTTTCAATGAGATCGTAAACTTGCCGTCATTCGTCGTGACGTCCGTCACTTGGATTTGCTTCACATATTTGCTTGGTGTAAAGCCGAGATCGAATTCCTGCTCGAGCGCCCGGTTCGACGTCTCGGGAAGCGTAAAACCGTTATACGTCAACTCGCTGACATGGAACTGGAGTTTGTTGACGGGATCGTTCTCTACCGTGTAATGGCCTTTTAATCCGACTTCGATATCTTTCTCTACGCCGTTTACGACGAAGGAACCGTTCTCGAAGCGGAATGTCAGGTTGTTGAACAACTGATTTTTGGAACGGAAAAATTCGGTCAGCTCGGTGTCCGATATTTGAAAGGTCGTTCCTTTTAAATATTTAGCGGCATTGTCGCCGGTAAGCAGCTCTGGCAAGCTTTGCATCGCTTCGGATATGGCTTGCAGGTACGTCCGGAAAAGCGGAACGCCCTTTTCCTGCCATTCCTTCGTAAAATCGGCGAGCTGATCGCGAATCGTTTGCATTTCGGCGGCAGGGACCGCCGCGATCTGCTCGTCAAGCTCCTTCTGGAGCGCAACCGCTTTTTCCCGCTGTGCAAGAAACTCATCCTTGACTTTGCGCAGCTCCGTTTGCGTCGTTTCGAGCTCTCCGCGCAGCGTCTTCAGCTTGGAGTATGCTTCTTGATAAGACGTCAGCGATTTGTGGTCATTGTCCACGATCATGCTCAAATATTCATAAACGGAAATGGCATCGGAAAACGATTTGGCGGAAAACATCAGCATCCAGAGAGAATCGCGTTCCCCCATATAATAAGCGCGAAGCACTTTTCCCGCATGCTCGCGCGTTTGTTCGACCTTCGAGTCCTGCTTGCCGATTTGCTCGCTCGTATCGGATATTTGCGCGGCGATCGTTTCTTCCTGATGCGTCAAACGAGCGATTTCCTGATCGATTTCATAAATCGTCAAGCTTTTTTGCAGCAGCTTGCGCGTTTCTTCGAGCGACGGCTCGGCCAAGCTTTGCGTCCGTATGACGAGCGCATACGTACCGAAAAGCATTAGCGCCAGCGCCACCCGGAGCAGCTTGCCCATCAATTGTTTCCTCCTTTCCCGGTTAAAATAGAAGCTCCCTATATAATCGTATCGCTTGTACTCACAAAAAATGCTTCCCGCATGTCGGATATGCAGGAAGCAAGGACAGGCGGCTGAAATTGCTGCATTACTTCTGAGGAGCCTTGCCTGCGCCGCCCAACAATAAACGCAGCACGTCCTCGAACGGTTTGACCTGGCTCGGTATGTCCTTGACGAATTTGGGCTCCTGGTTGATGCCGTCCGCTTTCTGGAGCAGGTTCAGATGCCTTTTGACGGGCAAGCCGTCTTTGCCGGCCTGGGTGTAGGAAATCTCGATTTGCTGCTCGCGCGCGAAGCCTTGCTCGTCAATTGCGAATGCCAGCTTGCCTGGCGCTTCTACGGATACCGTTAACGCTTCTTCTTTGAGCTTTGCCGTTTGGTCCTTGCTTACGAAACCGCCTGCCGCAAGCTTATCGATCATCTCCGGCAGCTTGGCGCGCATGGCGTCGGTTATTTCTTTTTTGTTTTTGTTCGTTATTTCGATCTGAATCACGGTTCCTTTAGTCCCGTCCGGGAAGGCTGCGGCCTCTTTGCTTTTATCGAACCATTTGGCGTTCAGGTCTTCGATCAAGACGCTGCTGACGCTGGAAGCCGTTTGTGTCGCTTGCTTTAAGCTTTCGGCACTCAGCGCATTATTTTGACCGCTCATAACGCTCAGCTTCGCTAGATCGATCAAAAAGTATTCGTCCTTCTTGTTGATCAACGGAAAATTGACATACAGCTTGTTATCGTTCAATATAAGCGGCAGCTCAAGTCCGGCTGAAGATCCGGCCGGCGTCGATTTAAGACTCGCCTCAAGACGTACGGGATCGGTGGTCGCCGTTCCGCTCCATTCCAGCTTGCTGTTCTGGATCATCCCCAGCAAACTCGAGGCTATCGGATTCGCATCCGCCGCGGCCGGCAGCGTTCCGATATTCAGATCTGCCGTTCCCGAGAACGCATATGCTTTCATTTCCGTTTGTTTGTTCAGAGAGTCGAGCACGGACTTCTTAAGGGCGGCTCCATCGTCGCTGCAGCCGGCTGCAAGAGCTCCGGCGCAAGCAAGAACGGCAGCGAGAACAAGCGGCCTCAGCTTATTGCGGGTCATACGTTTCAAGGCAAATACTCCTTTGCAACAGCACTGTAACAATTCGATTATTCCATTATATCGTTAACGCTCTTTTTTGTCTGTAGGGAAAGTGGTAAATTTGTGGATAGGGAAATTGCTTTCATGAATGGGGGAGCCGTCTTGATAAACAGTGCAAAGCAAACGAATCCGCTCGTTTCGTACATAAAGGACCGGATTGCGGAGAGGCCGGAAGCGGCGGTGACGTTTCGCGAGTATATGGAATGGTGTCTGTATCACGCGTCGTACGGTTATTATACATCGGATAAGCCGAAGGTCGGAAAGTCGGGAGATTTCTATACGAGCTCGGCTGTTGGAGGGATTTTCGGCGGACTTGTCGCCCGCGCGCTGAGTAAACTGATGGGGGACGAATGGAAAGAGGGGCCGGTACGGATTGTCGAGTGGGGAGCCGGGACCGGCCAGTTGGCCCTTCAGCTGCTTGACGAGCTGCAGGCGCGTTTTCCGGGCATTTACGAACGTTTGACGTATGTCGCGGTCGAGCGCAGCCGTTACCACGCCGAACGTTTGTTAAGCTTGCTGGAGCCGCATCGCGGACATGTTCAAACGATGGAGCCGGATCAATGGCTTGCGGAGCAAGTCCAGACAGACGGCCCGGGAATTGCCGTTATTTCCAACGAGCTGCTCGACGCTTTCGCGGTCCATCGCATTCGCAGGAGAAACGGCGAATTGTACGAATTGCATGTAGGGTGGGACGATGAAAAGGACTGCTTTAAGGAAAAGGAGCTTCCGTGCAATAACGAAGATGTGCTTCATTACATAACCGAGGAAAGGATCCGGCTGGCCGAAGGTCAGACGGCCGAAGTCAATCTCGATGCGTCCCGCTGGCTGGAACGGACGGCTGCCGCCGTCGGGAACGGGGTCTTGATCACGATCGATTATGGAGATGCTGCCGAGGAACTGTATTCGCCGCACCGGATGAACGGCACATTCGTTTGCTACCGCAATCACCTGGCGCTCGATGACCCGTATCGATTCGCCGGCGAGCAGGATATGACCGCGCATGTAAATTTTTCGGCGCTTATTCGGTCGGGCAAGCAAGCGGGCCTTGCCGACTGGAAGCTGATGACGCAGAAGCAGTTTCTGCTGGAAGCGGGTATTCTCGAGCTTCTTATGGAGCATGCTTCCACCGATCCGTTCGGACCGGAAGCCAGACGAAACCGGGCCGTCAGGCAGCTGCTGCTGAGCGATCAGATGAGCGAGCTGTTCAAGGTGCTCATTCAGCGGAAAGCGGTCGATTAAGCGGCTGAACGAAGCGAATGATCATAAAGGCATCAAAAAAAGGTGATCCTCCGGCTTGTCCGGCAGATCACCTTTATTTCGTGGGTTAAATGTCCATTTTGAAGAAAGACCAGTAAGTAAAGCCGGTAAACGATAAAATCATGTACCCCCAGAACATCAATATGTAGGTACGTTCGGACAAATTCATGTAGCCGAGCAGAACGAAAACGGCTGCTTGGAAGAAAAATATTAAGGCCATCGGGATCATGCCGCCGGCAATAGCCATCATGCCGATCACAAGCGCCCAGAAGCCAAGTACGCGAAACATGCGTGACACTCGAAATCCCCCTCTCTGTACGACGGTCGCTTTACGCTTCCTCCATTATACATATTGCCTTTCGGAGTGTAAACCGTTAATCGGTGACGAAATGAAAAACTTTATATGCAAGCCGATCGGCCGCATTAATGCTAGTGTAGCCTTTTTCCCTCGAAAACATGTATGAGGGCGCAAAAAAATGGCAATACCATTTAGTATGAAATAGATTCTATGAACTCTATTATGGGCATAAAAATAAGTAACGGCTGCGAATGCGCAAGTGATACGCAAGTGATAAGAGCTGCCGCAACTATTTGCGATTCAATCCATGAAGAGATAACGAGTACTTTGTTGGGAGGTATTGGGATGTCGGCGATTCGACAAGATGCATGGAGTGAGGAAGACGATCTTATATTGGCAGAGGTAACGCTGCGTCATATCCGCGAGGGGAGCACGCAACTGTCCGCTTTCGAGGAGGTAGGCGAAAGAATAGGAAGGACAGCGGCGGCTTGCGGGTTCCGGTGGAACAGCTGCGTCCGCAAGAAATACGAGGCGGCGATTCAAATTGCGAAAGCGCAGAGACAAAAGCGCAATCAGATGAAAAAACATGCCTCCGTCCTTCCGGGGCTTGCGACGGTATCGACCGTCGAGTTGGAGGTAGGCGTGCCTCGCAGCAGCGAAATGGCTGCCGAGGATACGATTTCGATCGATGCGGTCATCCGTTATTTGCGCCATTGGAAAAACGCCTATCAAGATATGACGAGACAAAGCCGCCATATGGAGAAAGAGCTCCAGGATACGCAGGAGGAGCTAGATAGACTGCGTCAGGAGAATGAAAGATTGAGCAAGCAAGTCAATGAGGTGGAGACCGACTACCGTGTCGTCAACGACGATTACAAAGCGTTGATCCAAATTATGGACCGGGCGCGCAAGCTTGCTTTTCTGGTTGAAGAGGACGAAGAAAACAAGGCGAGGTTCAAGATGGACGCCAACGGAAATCTCGAGCGTATCGAATGAGCGAAGCGTAAGAGCGAATCCATAACTACTAAAAGGCCCTGAAAAGGGTCTTTTTCTGTTTTTCTGAAAGGATATTCCGAAGTTTTTGGGCGTATATGGATTCGCAGCGGCATGTTATAGTGGAGCTATGGAAAGGAGGTGGGCGCATGCGGATTGAATGTGTCGGTTCCGGCTCGCTCGGTTTGCTGTTCGCCGCGCGGCTTTCGGATGCAGGGGCGGATGTCGTTCTTATAACCAGCACGGAGGAGCAGGCCGATCGTTTGAATGCGGAGGGCGTGGCATTGCAGGACGGCAGCGGTACGATTTATCGCGCGGTTGCGGCCGAATGCTACAGAGAGGCTGCTGCGGGATCGCCCGATTCGGAAGAACGGGATGCGGACTGGCTGCTGTTAACCGTAAAACAGAAGCATATTACGCCGGAACTTGCCCGCTGGCTGGCTAAACGCATAGGACTTAAGACGAGGCTGATTTGCTTCCAGAACGGGATCGGGCATGCCGAAAGGCTTGCCGCGGAAATACCGCCCGATCGGATTTATGTGGCCGTGACGACGGAAGGCGCCCGCCGGGACGGTCTGAATCATGTTTCCCATACCGGATGGGGCGTCACGCGGATCGGAAAGGCGTTCACCGGTTCGGGGGGAAACGGGAGTAAGAATGGAACATACGTTCCTCTTCCTGAGGACGCACAAGACGACGCGTATTTTGACGAAAACGAAAAAAATATGCGGCAGCTGTTTCTTTCGGCAGGATTCGAGACGTTTTTGTCGAAACACATGGATAGCTTCATCTGGCAAAAATTGCTGATCAATGCGGTAATCAACCCGTTGACCGCGCTGCTTGGGGTGACGAACGGAAAGCTGCCGGAGCTGCCGGAATGCCGGGAGCTGATGGACAAGCTTGTAACGGAGGTCTGCGAGGTCGCTTCGGCTAATGGGATACCGCTGCAAACGGGCGGCATGATAAGCGAAGTGCTCGACGTTTGCGTTCGCACCGCGCTCAATCATTCGTCCATGCTGCAGGATCTTGCTTCGGGACGTATGACGGAAATCGAATGGATCAACGGCAGTTTGCTGCGGGAAGCGGACGAGCATCATATCGCGCTGCCCGTGAATCGGACGTTGTACGCGCTGGTGAAGGCGAAAGAGCGAACGATCGTGAAAGAAAGCTAATCCGAAGGAACTTGTTAATAGGGGAGCCGGTGCGGATGGATGTGATTGTCGTTATATTTCGGCATATTTTGGCGGCGATAGCGATCGTGCCGTTCATCACGTTTTTCGGCGTGTGGTTTATTTGCTTCGGCTACACTCGCGACAAGAAGCGATCGACGCGCATTTCGATGGATGTCACCTCGGTTTTGCTGCTGGGCACTTTGTCCATCATGGTGACGAACGTATTCGGCTCCTCCATTTTATATTGGTTCGTTATTTTGCTTTTTCTGCTCGCAGCCGCCTGGATCGGCAGGGAGCAAAACCGCAAATACGGGCAAGTGCATGTCGTCAAGCTGCTCAAAATATTGTCCAGACTCGGTTTTTTCCTGCTGTCGGCCTTATATTTCTTATTGCTCCTAATCGGGATCGGTCGTTATATGACGATGACATAGGTTTAGATCCAATAAATAGCTTCTGCAGCGAGGGGGGTAATGATGACGATACATAACATGATGGAAGATGTGGTGAAATATTGCCTGAAGGATTGGCTGACTGCCGGCGGGAATGGTCATGAGCTGGATGAAAAAATGCAAGCCGATGTGATGGCGATCGCTTTGAATAACCTTCCGCCTAAATACGTCTCGAGCGCCAAAGGCGAAATGTTCGTGCAAACGCAGCTTCGCTCGCAGGTCGAGACGGACGTTTACCGGGAGTTGTCCCGCGCGATCGAAAAGGTGACCCAAAATAAGCGGGAATCCGTTTTGCAGGAGGAAGCTCCGAAATAAAAGACTCGTCACGAGAGCGCTTTGCGTCGTAAGATGCGAGGCGCTTTTGTGCGTTGCCGGAGCGCATATCCTTAGCCGTTTGTTCCTCGCGCCAGCCTCAATAAGGCGGCGCAGCCATTTATCCTCGCTTCGAGCCGCCAAACTGTCTGATTCGGATGGAGTATGATATGATAGACTCGTTCTTGTTCGCGCGCGGTAGGTCTGACCGATCCGTTAAAGGGAGGATTGGGGCGGTTGCAAATGTTGCCTTGGATCAAACGGGCGTCATTCAAAAGAAAGATTTTCGTGTATATGTTTCTGCTCAGCATCGTACCGCTTCTGGTGCTAGGTACGTTCTCGACGCTGAGCACGGCCAAAATCGTGCAGGAAGAGGTGGACCATAACCACCAAATTATTCTGCGCCAGTTTCAATATCAGATCAACGATTTTCTGAAAAAGCTGGAAAGCGCTTCTCTGCAGCTGGCCAGCAATATCGTTATCGAAAAGTCCGTCGAGATCGGTCCGGTTACATCGGATCTCGGGCAAACGTTCGCAGCGATCGATACGGTACAGAAGCTGAGAACGTATTCGGACATCAATTTGGACATCTCTCTTATTTACAACAAATTCAAAAAGGTGTACTCGACGCGGGACGGCTATATCAATCAAGCGGATTTCAGCTACAATGAGCTCGTAAAGCGCACCGGCTACAAATACAACGCGGCTACGGTCATTTCGCCGAATCAGGATCAAGGCTTGAACGAGCTGTTGATCGTTCGTCCGGTCCCTACATTCAACGTAGAAGCGCCGGACGGCGTATTGGTCATTCACGTCCAGACGGAACGGCTGATCGAGTTGTTCAATCAGGCGCAGCTCGGCGAGGAGCGCAAGCTGCTCGTCATCGACGACAAGGGAACGATCGTTATGAGCCAGGACTCGCGCGAGCTTGGCTCGAAGCTGACGCCGTCTTCGGAGCTGTACCGCTTTTGGCAAAATCCGGAGTCGTTCACGTCGGAGTTCACGCTTGACGGCGTCGGTTACAATCTGTCCGCACAGAAATCCGGCATGAACAATTGGACGTATATCGCCATGACGCCGACGAAGGAGCTGTCCCGCAAATCGGACAATATCAAATACGTCACATGGAGTCTTGTCGGACTGCTTACGCTGCTCTGGGTACTGCTTTCCCTGATCGGCTCGAGCCGGCTGTATAACCCGATTCAACGGCTGCTGCACAAGTTCGCCGGGGACGACAAGCCGGGACAAGGCTATAAGGACGGCTTGGAAGCGCTCGACTCGATTTACCAGCACATGGCCAAAACCAATGAGCGGTTGAGAAGCGAATTGAGCGAACGGATGCCGTTCTGGAAGGAAGCCTTCGTTCAGCAGCTGCTGCGCGGCGAAATGAGCGAAGCCGACATCCGCGGCAAAATGGAGCAGCATGGCATGCCGCTGAGCGGCGCTTATTTCTACGTATGTCTGATCGACGTGGACGAGTACGGACGTTTCAAGCAGCAATATTTAGAAAACGACCGTTCGCTGCTGCTGTACGCGCTTCGTAAAATGATCGAAGAAATTGCCGAGGAGTCGTTCTCTTGCATGACGGCATCGCCGATCCCCGGTCAGGTCGCCGTTATCGTAGGGGTCGACAAGGTCAACGAAACGAGCGATCAGGCGCTGGAGGCGCTTGCCGACGAGTTCCGGTCGAAGGTTAGACAATTTTTCCAATTTACCGTAACCGTTGCGGTAAGCAAAGCGCAGCGCGGCTACGGGGGAATCGGCGAGGCTTGCCAGGAAGCGTCCGATCTGATCGGCTACCGGCTGCTTATGGGGAATGACGTCAACATTTCGCAGCATGCGATCGAGCCGTCCATCCGGCAGTCAAGCTCGTCGCTGCTGCATGGCCAGAAGAAAATCGTCACGGCGCTTGCCAAAGGCGATCTTGCCGAAGCGAGCGCACAGCTGGAGCAAATGATTCAAATCGTTCCCCAATATGTTCACAACTCGGAAACCGTACTCGGACTATTTGCATACTTGCTCGGAGAGCTTGATTACTTGCTTCAGGAATGGGGCCAAGAACCTCGCGAATGGTTTGAGAAGGATCCGTATAAACAGCTGTACGGCATGGAATCGCTTAATGAAGTGAAGGAATGGCTGAAGCAAACCGTATTCCCGCAGGTCGTTCAAGCTTTGCAGGATGCAAATTTGCCGAAGCGCAAAAAGCAGGTTCAGCAGGCGCTTTTTTATATTCACGAGCATTTCGAAACGGACCTGTCGCTGCAGCAGGTGGCGGATACGATTCAGGTTTCGCCTTCGCAACTGAGCCGCATGTTTAAAGAAGAAACAGGCTTCGCTTTCGGCGATTACGTCATCGACTTCCGGATGGAGAAAGCGAAGGAATGGCTGGCGCATACCGAAATGCCGATCAAAGATATCGCCGATCGTCTCCGGTATACGACCGTACAAAATTTCACACGCATTTTTAAACAAGTGACGGACATGCCGCCCGGACAATACCGCAAGCAATTTCGGCACCACGAAGATTGAACGGAAGATCGAATACGGCCCATACTTGCTCTATGAAGGCTTCCCGACTGCAACGGGAGGCCTTTTTTCTTTTGATGCAAAGTATTTATCTTTATATGTCAGGGCGGGCTGAAGTGATAATTGCCTTTAAAATGGGGGATTGATATGGTGATGTCAGCCGGTTGTGCCAGACAGCCTGCGAAGCGAAACAAGAACAAACGGGCAAGGAATTGTGAGGAACCAGAACAGACGATGAAGGGAAGGTCAACGGAAGCGCATAACACAAACAGGCATGGGCTTAAGCGCGGGCATCGACAATTGCATGACGGCCCGAGTGATGCCGAAAGCTACTGATGAATCATTCATCAAACGGAAAGGATGCAACTCAACATCTAAGAAAGGGGCTGCTTCAACTGGACACGACTACCGGGATCCGCAAAGCCGAGCACTTGCAGACGCAGCCGGACAGAGCCCGCAAAGGGATAACCAAAAGGATATGGAAGGATCGCTACTTGCTGCTGATCGGTCTTCCGGGATTGTTATATTTACTCGTTTATAAATATATCCCGATGGCGGGACTCGTGCTTGCCTTCAACGACTATAGCCCGTTTCAAGGCTTATTTAGCAGCCCGTGGGTAGGGTTCAAGCATTTTCAAACGATTTTCGAGAATAAAGAAGTGCTGCGGGTGTTGTGGAATACGTTCAACATTTCATTCCTGCAGATCGCCTTCGCTTTTCCGGCGCCGATCGTCCTTGCGCTTATGCTCAACGAAGTGCGGAATCAGATTTTTAAACGGCTCGTTCAGTCGGTCATTTACTTGCCGCATTTCCTGTCATGGGTCGTCGTAGTGGGCATTTGCGTGGTTTTTCTGAAGGGCGACGGACTCGTCAATCATTTCCTTAAAGATACGTTTGGGCTGAAAGCGATACCATTCCTCACCGATCCGGCGTATTTCAAGCCGCTTTTGATCGCGCAGGTCATATGGAAGGAAGCCGGCTGGGGAACGATCATTTTTTTGGCGGCGCTTGCCGGGGTAAACCCTCAGCTTTACGAGGCGGCCATCGTCGACGGAGCGGGAAGATGGCGGCAAATATGGCATATTACGCTGCCGGCGATTCGCAGCACGATCGTTATTTTGCTTATATTGCGTCTGGGCAATGTAATGGATGTCGGCTTCGAGCAAATTTACTTGATGCTGAATCCGTTTACGAAGGAAGTCGGCGATGTGCTCGATACGTACGTTTATGTGAAAGGCGTGCAGCAATCGGACTATAGCTTCGCGACGGCGGTCGGTCTTTTCAAAGGGCTGGTCGGACTCGTACTCGTAACGGGGGCCAATTATTTGGCGAAGCGCTTCGGCGAGGAGGGCATGTTCTGATGCAGCATAAATCGGCTTCGACTTATGTTTTTAACGGCTTCAATTACTTATTGCTAACGGCAATCGCCGTCGTCATGATGTTTCCTTTCCTTTACGTTTTCACGATCTCGTTCTCGACGTACAAGGAATTTTTGCAGAGCGAATTTATGCTGTTTCCCAAAACGTGGGTGACCACCGCATACGAATACATTCTCAATTCCAAGCCGTTTATCCGGTCGCTGGGCGTTACGATCGAAATTACGGTGATCGGGACGTTAGTCAACCTTCTGTTTACGACAACGCTTGCGTATATGTTGTCCCGCCAAGTGTTTGCCCAGCGGACGATCATGTTTCTCGTGGTGTTTACGATGCTGTTTACAGCCGGGATGATTCCGACCTACTTGGTCGTCAAAGAAACCGGTCTCTTAAACTCTATCTGGGCGCTGATATTGCCGGTTGCGATAAGTCCGTATTATCTCATCGTCATGCGCCAGTTTTTTCTAAGCATCCCTGCGGAAATAACCGAAGCGGCCACGATCGACGGCGCGAACGATTTGAGCGTTTTTTGGAGAATCATTTTGCCTTTGTCCAAACCGTCATTGGCGGCATTCGGGCTGTTTTATGCGGTAGCGCATTGGAACAACTATTTCACCGGGCTGCTGTACTTAAACAACTCGGCGGATTGGCCGATTCAAGTCGTGCTCAGACAAATCGTCGTCGTCAACGAGCCGCAGGCGAGTCTAGAAATGGCGACGGAGTTTGCGCCTCCGGCGGAGACGATTCAAATGGCCGCCATTTTGCTGGCTACGGTTCCGATTCTGATTTTGTATCCGTTCCTGCAAAAGCATTTTGCGAAAGGGGTGATGCTCGGCTCTGTAAAAGGATAACGGCACGAAACGGCTTCATAAACGAAATGGACCACCACATCGAACATTAGACGGAGGGGTTAACACATGAAGATGAAAAAGATAGCATCCACCGCAGCGATCGCCGCCTTGTCGGTCAGCGTAGCCGCGTGCGGATCCGGCTCTACAGAGAAGGCGTCGCCGTCGCCAAGCGCAAGCGGACAGGCGGCAAGCGCCAAGCCGAGCGATGCTCCCAAAAAATTTACCGTAACGACGCTCGATTTCCGTTATGCGGGTTCGGTTCCTCCTTCAAACGGACGCGGGATCGAGCTGATCAATCAAAAGTTCAATGTCGACTACAAGCCGCAAATCGTCGTCGTAACCGATTATTTGCAAAAGCTGAGCGCGACCGTCGCATCGGGCGATTTGCCGGATATCATAACGCTTGAGAATCACCAGGATTCGCAATATTTCAAATGGGCGAAGCAGGGCGCATTCCTTCCGCTGAACGATTATTTGGACAAATACGAGTCGTTCAAGCTGATTCCCGAGAACGTCCGCAAGTCGGTGTCAATCGATGGTAAAATGTACGGCCTTCCTGCATACTTCCCTCTTAACTATCAGCTGACGCCGATGATCCGCCAAGACTGGCTCGACAACCTCGGTTTGAAAATGCCGACGAGCTACGAGGAATTAAAGCAGGTCGCCATCGCCTTTACGACGCAGGATCCCGACAAAAACGGCAAAAACGATACGTACGGCCTCGCGATGTCGCAAAACATCAACCCGCCGTTCTCGATGGGCGCTTACTGGGATTTCCTTGCGTGGTACCACAAGGATACCGAAGGCAACTATGTTCCAGGCATCATTACGGAGCCGCGCAAAGAACTGATTACGTGGATGGCCGACCTTTACAAGCAAGGCGCCGCTACGCCGGACTTCGCGGTTATGAACTGGGGACAGACGAACAAGGAGTTTTACGGCGGCAAAGCCGGCATATTCATCGGCACGCCGCGCGGCATGAACGAGACGTATGCGCAAGGTTTGGCCGATGTCGCGCCGGGAGCGAAGCTGGAACCGATTCCGCCGTTCAAGGCGCCGGACGGTTCGCAAGGCTTTACGGCTCACCAAGGGTTTTCCGGCATAACGCTGCTTAACGCGAAGCTGGCCAAAGAGCCGGAGAAGCTGCAGCGCATACTCGAAATGCTGGATTACAGCAGGAAGTTTTACCCGATCGATCAGCAAAACGCGAACAACAAAGACTTCGATTGGATCACAGGCAACGACGGCCAAGGCTACAAAGTCGAGAACGGCACGGTCAAGAAAGAAAGCGGAGAGAAAGGCTTGAAGCCGCTTGACTATATGCCGCTTGCCGTCCCTTGGGCGCCGAGCGACGACGCAAACTCCTATTCCAAAACGTATAAGGTTCCCGTCCTTGCCGATGTAGCAGCCAAATTCGAAAAGCTGCATGTGGATACTAAGCACTACTTTAATCCGGTTAACGCCGTATTCTCCGAAACGAGATTGTCCAAGGAAGTAGACCTGTGGAAGTACATGTACGAAGAGCAAACGAAAATGATATACGGCCAGCGTCCGATTTCCGACTGGGATAACCTCGTCAAGGAATGGAAGGACAAAGGCGGCGCGCAAATGGTCAAAGAGGTGAACGATGCCTTGAAGGCCGCAAATATTAAAGGCGAATGGAAATAATTGTTCCAGCGATCTAAATATCGATAACGAACTTTCGGCCACGAGCCGAGCGAATGTTTCCGTAACGCAAGTCCTCTTTCTCCGGATTATTCCGGAGAGGGGGGATATGCGGACCGGAGCCGGTTTTGCTTGACAAGACGTGTAAACGATTACATTTGAAAGGGGTGATGCCAGAACGGGCCATGGGCTTTTGGTTTTGCAAGGAGCAGGCAAGAGGTTTTTCGTTGAGGCAACAAAAATCGGCTGGGGAGGTAATTCGGTTGAGCAACATCAAAAAAGCGGTAACCCCTATGTTATCCTCTGTGCTCGCGTTATCCGTCTTGGGGGCATGTTCCAGCAGCAATACCGACACGAAAGGGTCGTCGTCAAGCCCTTCCGCATCGCCGTCGGCATCCGCGTCCGTCAAGCCGTCGGATAAGCCGAAGGAAAAGGTCGAAATCACGTTCTGGCACGTATGGTCGGAGAAGGACGCGGGGCCGATCGAAGCGCAAGTCGCGGCGTTCAACAAGAAGCAGGATCGGATTACGGTCAAGGTACTAGGCAATCAAGACGCTACGAAGCAGCTGACGGCCATATCCGGCGGAAACCCTCCCGACGTCGCGCTGACGTTCTGGAACAATCTCGGCCCGTGGGCGGACGCAGGCGCCGTTCTCGAGCTGGATCCGTATTTCAAAAAAGACAATTTCGATACGGCGGCCGTCATTCCTTCGGCGATGGAACGCATGAAGGTGAACGGCAAGTATTACGGCATTCCGTTCACGATGAGCATGGGCAGCACGCTTATGTACAACAAGAAAGCGTTCCAGGACGCAGGTCTGTCGGGGCCGCCGGAAACGCTGGAGCAGCTTCTCGATTACTCCAAAAAGCTGACGAAAAAAGACGCGGGCGGCAATCTGACGAATATGGGCTTTCTGCCCGATTACCCGTGGATCGACAACGTCTTTTGGCCGCTCATTTTCGGCGGATCGTGGGTGGACGAAGCGACCGGCAAAGTAACGCCGAACAAGAAGGAAAACGTCGATGCGATCGCGTACCAACGTAAATATTACGAGGAATTCGGAGTCGACGCGATCGGCAAGTTCCGCTCGGGACTCGGCCAGCGGGGTACTCCGCAGGATCCTCTGCTGACAGGCCAGCTCGCGATGATGATCGGCTGGGAATACAATTTCGCCGAAGAGCGCAAAAAGGACGGTCCGCTCGGCATCGCACCGTTCCCGTATCCGCAGGACCGCCCGGATTTAAAAGGAGCGGGACTCGTTTCGCCGCGCGCCGTTTTCATTCCGAAGAAGGCGAAAAATCCGGAGGCGGCATGGGAGTTCATGCAGTATTTGATGAGCGCCGACGCGCAGGTCGAATTCGCGACGGCATCCAAAGTCATTCCGACGCTGGCAAAGGTTCTGGACGACGACCGGCTCAGAAAAAACGAGCAGCTGAGCACGCTTTGGGATTTCTACGACCGGGCGAAAAACAAAAACCTTCAAGGCTTCCCGAACAACGTCTACATCAATCAATATTTGCAGTTTTTGTCCGAGGAAACCGAGAAGGCGCTTAAGGGGCAGCAAAGCGCCAAAGACGCGATGGATAAGGTCGCCGAGAAGGTTCAACCGCTCGCCGACAAAGCGAAGAAATAATGAGGATTTAGAGGCAGGGGCAGGCAGGGCGGCGAAAGCCGTCCATCCTGTGCCCGGCCGCTTGTCCGCCGGGAAGGAGGCTGAATACGGTGGCTGACCTGAGCCGAAACATGACGGGCATCAAAAAGCGCGAGCGGAAGGCGATACTCGTCGGCCTTTTGTTTACGAGTCCATTTACGGTCGGCTTTTTGATTTTCAAGCTGTACCCGACCGTCATGTCGTTTTTTTACAGCTTGACGGCGTACAATCTGTTTTCCGCTCCGGAATGGGTGGGACTGGAAAACTATACCGAGCTGTTCAAGGACGAAAAATTTTACATGTCGCTGTACAACACGATTTATCTCGTCGTCGTCGGTCTGCTTCCGCATGTCGCCTTCGCCCTTGCCCTTGCGCTGCTGCTTAATATGAACGTGCGCGGCCAATCGGTGTACAGGACGATTTACTTTCTGCCGACGCTCGTCCCGTCCGTGTCCATCTCGCTTTTGTGGATGTGGCTGCTCAACGCGCAGTACGGACTGGTCAACGACTTGCTCGGCTATTTCGGACTGATCCAGCCGAACTGGCTGATCGATCCGAATTGGACGAAGCCCGCCATTATTTTGATGGGGTTCTGGGGAACGGGGACGAATATGGTCATGTATTTGGCCGCTCTACAGGATGTGCCGCAGACGTATTACGAAGCGGCTGAAATCGACGGTGCCGGCAAGTGGAGCAAGTTTTGGAACATTACGCTGCCTGCGATTTCGCCGGTTACGCTTTTTATTTTGATTATCGGCCTCATCAGCACGTTTCAATTTTTTACGGAGGCGATCGTGTTCGCGGAAGCGTCGCAGTCCGTCGGCGGCCCGGGTAATTCGCTGTTGTTTTACGCCATTTATTTGTACCAGACGGCGTTTTCGTTCCTCAATATGGGTTATGCGTCGGCGATGGCGTGGATGCTGTTCATTTTTGTGCTGGCTTTAACCTTGCTCGTATTCAAAACGTCCGCGCGCTGGGTGTACTACGGGGGTGAAAAATAATGAAGGGTGCTTCCGTGCCGTCCGTTCAGCCGCAGCGCGAAGCCAAAAAAAGCCGGAGCATGGGTGTCGTTTTCCGCAAATCGGTGCTGCCTCATCTGCTGCTCGGCATCGTCGGCATCTTGTTTTTGCTGCCGTTTTATTGGCTGATGCTGACGTCCGTCAAAACGGCCGACGACATTTTCGCGATTCCGACCGTTTGGTTTCCGACGAAATTCGAGTGGTCCAACTATGCGGGCGCCGTGCAAACGATCCCGTTTCTGAGGTACACGATGAATACGGTGTTTCTGTGCATCCTTGCGGTGATCGGCCAACTATTCTCGGCTCCGCTTGTCGCTTACGGCCTTTCCCGGCTGCGGTTTAAGGGCCGCAACTTCATTTTTCTGGTCATGATGGCCACGATGATTTTGCCGGCGCAGGCGACGATGGTTCCGGTCTACGTCATGTTTAACAAGTTCAACATGGTCGATTCGTATTGGCCGATCATTTTGCCGAATTTGTTCGGCATCCCGTTTTACATTTTCCTGCTGCGGCAGTTTTTCATGAGCATCCCGTACGAAATATCGGAATCCGCCAAAATCGACGGCGCATCCGAGTTTCGCATGTACTGGCAGATCATTATTCCGCTTGCGAGGCCGGCTCTTTATTCCGTCGCGCTGTTCGCCTTCCTTAACGAATGGCGGGATTTTCTCGGCCCCCTGCTTTATCTGAACGATCCGAAAATGTGGACGCTTTCGATCGGCCTGCGCGCCTTTATCGGCGAATACAAAGTGTCGTGGGGACCTCTCATGGCGGCATCCGCTTTGTTCACGGTCCCGATCATCGTGCTTTATTTCTTCGTGCAGCGCCGGTTCATTCAAGGCATTACGCTGACCGGCTTCAAATGATCCGGATGATCAATCTGATGTGAAGAGGAGCTTGATGCATGAGGTATAAAGCTTTTTTGTCCAAATGGCTGATCGCGGCCGTCCTGCTTACGATTATTGCCCCGGCGCTGGCAGGGAGAACGGCGTCGGCGGATGCGGAATCATCCGCGGTTACGGCCTCCGTCTATGAAAATGTTTACTACGACAACCTCGCTTCCGGCAAAACGCCTTCCGTCTCGCTCATTTCGGGGGATGCGGCGCAAACGGCCAAGGAAGCGGCGATGGCCGGCAGGCTGACCGACGGGGTTCTGGGCGACGGCGACTGGAACGGGCACCGTACGCTGTACGTCGACTTTTACCGGAATATCGGCCGTCATGTGATCGTCGACCTCGGCGAGGTGTCCACGGTGAAGGAGCTGAACTTCCGGGCGATGCAGGATACAAGCGCCGGCATTTATTTCCCGCAAAGCGTCGGGTTTTCCCTGTCGAACGACGGAGGAAAGACCTGGACGTATTTGGGCTCCGTTCCGGCGGACCAGGTCGATAAGGTTGACGCGAAAGCGGGCGTATTCCGGTTCGGCGGTCTGAACTACCAGGCGAACAAGGTTCGGATCAGCTTCCCCGTTGACGTTTGGATATTTGCCGACGAGCTGCAAATCATGGGCAAAAAAGGGATTGTCGACGGCGCGGCGATTCCGGCGGGAAGCGATTTCGACCCGTACGAGGAAATCAACGCTTATCCGGCGCCCGGCTCCGCTCAGACGAGAGGCGCGGTAAACGATTATCTCGTTTACGCCGGCTGGCATACGAACGGAACGATCCGTCACGACAAAACGAAAGACATGCTGCTTCCGGCCGTCGCTTATATCGACCCGTCCAAGCAGATCAAAGACATGATGTTCGATTCGTTTACGTTCCTTCCGTATGCGACGGCCTCAAGCGGACGCTCGTACTTTTACAAAAACGGCGCGACCGCGAATCAAGTGTCGAATAAGCAGGACTGGCAGGAGTACATCGATTTCCTGTTTAACGACCAAAACCAGCTTGCCGCATTGAACGCGGCGGTAGGCGAAGCCAAATCGGCTTTAAGCCGGCCGGACTATCAAGGAAAAGTCAAAATCGCGATTCCGAATCCCGTCGGAGCGCAAAACGCCTTCGGCACAATCGACGGTGTAGACTTGAACTTCAACCAGGCCGAAGTCGGCAATGAGCAGGCGCTCACAAACCGGGTCAAAGCAGTGAAATGGTACGTCGATCAAATTTTGCAGCGCTGGGATCCGGCCAAGTACCCGAATTTGCGGCTGGACGGCTTTTATTGGCTTGACGAAGCGATTCATTATTATGTCGACAATCTCGAAGAAAGCCTCGTCATGCAAGCGATCGACTATATTCATCAGCAGAACAAAATCATTCACTGGATTCCGTTTTATCAGGCGTCCGGCTTCGAAAAATGGAAATATTACGGCTTCGATTACGCCGTCATGCAGCCGAACTATGCGTTCCAGGATGCGGCTCCGGTGACGAGGCCGACGGATACGGCCTTACTCGCCAAACGGTACGGACTCGGGGTCGAGATGGAGCTGCGCAACATTACGAACGAGGCGGATCGGCAAAAGTATTACCAGTACGTCTACCAAGGGACGACCGCCGGCTATATGAAAGAGTCCGTCCGGGGATGGTATTTGGGCAATTTGACGCTGCAGGACGCCTACAACAGCACCGATCCGGCCCAGCGCGACATCTACGAGATGACTTATAAATCGGTCAAGGGTTCGTTCCCGAAAGCGCCGGAACAGCTCGCCTCCAACTTAGCTTACGGCAAAACGCCGGTTCTCAGCCTGATTTCGGGCGATCAGCCGCAGACGGACAAAGAAAAGGCGATGATCGGCCGGCTGACCGACAATGTGTTCGGCAACGGCGATTGGAGCAAAAACCGGGACAAATATATCGACTTTTACCGGAATATCGGCAGAAGTATCATCGTCGACCTTGGTCAAACGTCGACCGTCAACGAAGTGAGCCTGCGGGTGATGCAAGACGCGGCGGCGGGCATCGGCATGCCGTCGAACGTGAGCTTCTCGCTCTCTGGCGACGGAGGGCAGACATGGCAATATATCGGCTCCGTAGCTTCGGCGAACACGGAGACGATCGACGCCAAGCATAAGGCATTCAAACTGAGCGGCCTGAATTACATTGCGAACCGCGTGAAAATCGGATTCGACGTCTCGGTTTGGGCGTTCGTCGACGAGCTTGAAGTAATCGGGCGGCATGGGATCGCTGACGGGGCGACAGAAGCCCCGGATCTCGGCTTCGAGGATCCTTATAAGGAAACGAACGCATTCCCGGCTCCGGGCTCGGATGAGGTTTGGGGCACGCGCAACGATTACTTGATCTATGCCGGCTGGCACACGAACGGGACGGTTAAAGAATCCAAAACGGCGGATAAGCTGCTCCCGGCGGCCGCTTACTTGAATCGGGACGGCGAGATCAAGGATATGCTGTTCGATTCGTTCACGTTTCTGCCGTATGCAACGGCGTCCAGCGGCAGGTCTTACGTAGCCTCGACGACGGCAGCGGCTTCGGCGAACAAAACGGATTGGCAGGGATACATCGACTTCCTGTTCGAAGATGCGAACCAGATCGCTGCTTTGAACGAAGCCGTCGGCCAAGCGAAATCCGCATTGAACAGGCCGACGTACAAGGCTAAGGTGAAGCTAGCCATCCCGAAGCCGCTTGTCGCGCAGACGAATTTCGGGACGGTAAACGGCAGTGCGCTCAGCTTTAACGCATCCGGCATCGGGGAGCAGCAGGCGCTTGCTAACCGGGTGGCTGCGGTGAAATGGTATGTCGACGAGCTTCTGCAAAGATGGAATCCGGAGCGTTACCCGCATTTGAGCTTCGACGGCTTTTATTGGCTGAGCGAATCGGTCGAGGTGCTGCCGAGCAATGCCGAGGAAAGCTTGCTGCAGCAGGTGAACGCCTACATTCATCAGAACGGCAAAATGAACTACTGGATTCCGTTCTACCAAGCGAACGGCTTCTACAAGTGGAAGGCGCTCGGCTTCGACTATGCGATCATGCAGCCGAACTACGCGTTTTACGAAAGCCCCGATACGAGACCTACCGAGGCGGCAAATCTCGCCAAACGGTTCGGGCTCGGGGTTGAGATTGAAATTCACTGGAACGGGCTGACGGTGGAGGCGGACCGGCAAAAGTTTCTCCGCTATTTGGACCAAGGCGTGACCGCAGGGTATATGAACGGTGCGGTGCGAGCTTGGTACATGGGGACCGATACGCTTCAGCAGGCGCAAGCGAGCGCGGTGGAAACGCAGCGGGAAGTGTACGACAAGACGTACGCCTCGATCAAAGGCGCGTATCCGGCATTCCCCGATCATACGGCTCCCGTGACGACGGATGATGCCGCGCCGGGCTGGCACCGTACGGATCAAATCGTTCGCCTGCAAGCGACTGACGATCTGTCCGGCGTCGCGAAGACGTTTATCGGCGTCGACGGCGAACCCGTAACGGAAGGGGCGCAAGCGACGATCAGCCAAGAAGGTACGCATACGGTAGCCTATTACAGCGTGGACCGGGCCGGCAATGCCGAAGCGGTCAAACGCGCCGACGTCCGGATCGACCGGACCGCTCCTTCCTTTGTTTTGAAAGCGAACGGGATTACGCTTGAAGACGGGGCGGCTTTACTCGACGGTATGCCGATTTCGCTGGACTTGCAGGCGTCCGATTCGCTTTCGGGTGTAGCGGAGCAAGCCCTATCGGCAGACGGCAAGCCGGTTGCCGCCGGGACGAAGATCGACTGGGCCGGCAAGCTCGGCACGCATACGATCGGTATTGCGGTGACGGACCGGGCGGGCAATCGGACCGAGGCGGCGATCCGCGTTATCGTGAAAACAAGCATCACTTCCATGAAACAATTGCTTAACAGGTACGAAGCTTCGAATGAACTGAGCGATTCGCTGAAGAAAAAGCTGGAGAAAAATCTCGAGCATGCCGAAAAAGATTTGGCGAAAGGCAAAATGAATAACGCCGTGAAAGAAATGAAAGATTTCTTGAAGTCGCTGCATAAGCCGTCCAAAAAAGACTACGACGATGCGATGCAAGAGAAGGAAAAAGGGCGCAAGCCGAAAAAAGATTACGTCTCGGATGCCGCGAGGGTTGCATTGGACGCCGATGCCAAGGCGCTCCTTGAGGCTTGGTCGGGAAGCTAGATGAACAAAAAATGGGCCGCTCGGATGAGCGGCTCGCCGAATTAGAGAAACGGAAGCCGGCCCGGTCGCCGTATGCGGTGCGCCGGGCTCAATCCGAAACGGGAGAGAACAACCATGAACGAACAGATAGCTGCCATCGCAGCGAAATTAAAACCGTATTTCGAACAACTTATTCAGGAGGACCCGGTGAGCGGCGGCATAACCGTATGGGACGAGGAGCTTGGCGATAGGGCCAGCTGCTGCACAATCGGGCAAGCGGCATGCTTTTTTGCAATGGACGGATGGTTGAACGGCGGCGACGGTTATGACATCGCAAAACGGCTCGCGGCAAACGTGGAAGCGAGGCAGCTGCCGAGCGGAGCGTTCGGACAGCCGTTTTACGTGAAGAAGGGAGAACCGCAAACCGTCGATATAGCCGAGATCGGCGCCGTCGCGAACGGCCTGTATCACGTTTACCGCTTGACAGGAAGCATGGATGCCAAACGCAGCTTGCTGCGGGCCGCCGATTATTTGCTGACGCAGGTTGCGAAAGAAAATCCGGGAGCGGTCTACAAACGTCCGGATGCGCAAAACCATGACGTCCTTAACGGCGATATGTACGCCGCACACGCTTGGGGAAGGGCGTACGAGCTTTCCGGAAACGCGATTTATTTGCAGCATGCGGAGCGAACCTTCGCGCATCTGGCAGACCGTTTCGGACGAAACAACCCGGGCTGGTGGCCGTATACCGAATATTGGGACGGTACCGTCGGCATGGGTAATAGCGTCGGCTATCAGGCGACGATCGTCGCTTTCGGCGCTTCCGCCGTCAAGCTGCTTCCGCCGGAACTCGCCGGTCAATGGGCCCATGTTGCGGATATGGCCGTGCGAACGATACTGGATGCGATGAAAGGGGAGCCGAATGACGATAACGAGGCGCCCTGGTGGGGCCGGGATTGGAACAGCGTTTGGGAAATATGCATCGCTTATGCGCAGTACCCGGACATCCCTGAAGGGGCCGCGCATGTCGAAGACCGGCTGCGCGCCGTGGCCGCAAGGCTGGAGCATGAAGGGCTCGGTCTGTTTCGTTCGAAGGTCAAGTCGGACGATCCCGGACGGTCGCCGGTCACGACGACGTTCCGGAAAGCGGCAGGCTTCGCGGCGACCGTTTCCTATCTGCTTTTGGACCGGACGGATGTGGAGAAATGAGGAGCGGCGGTATAGCGAAACGAAAAAGCGGAAAGGAAGCGTAAAGGGCAATGAAAGCGATAAGCGGTACATGGCTGGATTTTTATCACCCCAATCCTTATGAGGGCGATACGTGGAATGCGACGACACAGCAGTTTACGGCAGACGACTGGTTGATCAAAATCGAGGAAATGGCGGAAGTCGGCATGGACACGTTCGTTCTGCTTAACGTAGCCCTCCATGGAAAGTCGTTTTATCCTTCCGAAGCGATACCTTTGCGCTGGGATCTTGTCTGCGACGATCCGCTCGAGGCGATGTTGTCGGCGGGAGACCGGCTGGGGCTTTCCTTCTACATCGGTCTCGGATTTTTTACGACGCCGATCATGGGCAGCTTGTCGGTGCGCGGAGACCGGAACGATCTGCGGTACGCTGTTGCAGACGAACTATCGCGGCGTTACGGTCGTCACCGCTCGTTCACGGGCTGGTATTTTCCGGTCGAAGCCGCCATTTTCACGTATTTCCCGGACGAATATATCGCTTATGCCAACGAGCTTGCGGATTATTGCCGCCGAATCGGGCCGCAAAAGGTGCTTATCGCGCCGTACGGAACCAGGTCGATTAACGGCGATGACCGTTTTGTCGCACAGCTTCGATCGCTAGACGTCGACTACATCGCTTATCAGGACGAGATCGGCGTCGACCGGACGACGTTTGAGGCGGTGGAGGAAACGTTCGCCAGGCTGCGGGAAGCGCATGACAAAGCGGGGAAGCCGCTTTGGGCGGATCTGGAGCTGTTCCGCTTCCAAGGCAAAGTGCTGATGCCCGGATCCTTCGAGCGCGTGGAACGGCAGCTGTCGATTTTGTCCGAATATGCCGACAAGGTGCTCTGTTACCAATATCTCGGCATGATGAACAAGCCGGGTTCGAGCGCACATGCAGGCCATGAAACGTCCGTCGCGCTGTACGAAGCTTATGCCGCAAGGATGAAGCAGCTTGGGCTGCTGAAATAAAATCATAAGGACTGTCCGGAGTAACTGGTTTACTCCGCGGCAGTCCTTTTTTGCGTTTATCGGAAAGTATATCGCGGGAGTGGCTTTGAGTAATTTTTCTCGAAAGTAGGGAATCTATGAAATGCATGCGATTTATCGATTTCGGATTCGGACTGTTTCGGACTGTGGTGCAATACCTGCAACATATTTAAGGAGGAGCGAGAATGAACGTTCATTGGAAAAGGGGCTTATACGTTTCGCTTTCGCTGGCGCTGGCTGCAGCCGTTGCCGGGGGCTGCGGCAAGAAGCCGCAGGAAGGCGCCGGCAATACGAACCAAGCGGGAGGGGAGAAGCCGTTCGCAGGTAAAACCGTCTCCCTTGTGACGGCCAACCATCCGTGGGGCGATGCGATAAAAGCGCTGCTGCCGGAATTCGAAGCGCAAACCGGGATGAAGGTAAAGGTCGAAAGCTTCTTTGAGGATCAGCTGACGCAGAAGCTTACCGTTCAATTCACATCGGGATCGGCGACGCCGGATGTTTTTATGTACCGTCCGCTGCAGGAGGGTAAGCTGTTCTACAAAAACGGCTGGGTGCATCCTCTTGACGAATTTTCGAACAAGGATGCGGCTTACGACTTCGCCGATTTCTCCAAGTCGGCAATCGGCTCGACGACGGTCGACCAGAAGCTCGCCGGCATCCCGATTATTACCGAGCAGGAAATTTTGTATTACCGGAAGGATTTGCTCGAGAAAGCGGGTATCGCCGTCCCGAAAACGCTTGACGAGCTAGCCGCTGCGGTCAAGAAGCTGCATGATCCGAAAATCGAGCAGTACGGCTTCGTAGCCCGGGGTCAACGATCGCCGCTCATTACGCAGCTGTCGTCGTTTCTCTACTCCGAAGGCGCCGATTTTATGCAGGACGACAAGGCGACGATCAATACGCCGGAAGCGGTCAAGGCGTTTACGACGTACGGTACGCTGCTGCGCGATTATGGGCCTCCGGGCGTGCTGAATATGTCCTGGCCGCAAGCTTTCGGCATTTATGCCCAAGGCAAGGTAGCTTTTATGACGGACGCCAACTCGCTGTACAAAAACGTCACCGATAAAGAAAAATCGACGGTTGCCGATAAAGTCGGGTTCGCAATGTTTCCTGGCGGCAAAGCGGGCTCCAAGCCATACAGCATAACGTCCTGGGCGCTCGCGGTAAACGCGAAGGCGGCGAACAAGGATGCTGCTTGGGAATTTATCAAGTGGGCTACGTCGAAGGAAATCGTGCTCAAAACACAGAAGCAGGGCAATCCCGGCGCGCGGATGTCGGTATGGGATAATCCGGACGGCGTAACCGGATTTCCGGCGGAGCTTGTGCCGATCATCAAAGAATCGTCCAAGGTCGGCGTCGACCACGACCGTCCTGTCGTGATCAGCGTAGGCGAAGCGCGGGACGCCGTAGGCGAAGTCGTGCAGAAGATTATGAACGGCGATACGAATGTGCAGGCGGCCGCGGAAAGTGCCAACAAGGCGCTGCAGGCGATCATCGACAAAGATAAAACCAAGTAGCGATTCCGTAAGCGCGGAGACAAGCCGCCGTGTGCAAAGATCCGATGGTGCCTGGCGGCTCTCCGCAATATCGCTCCGGGGAAAGGATGAAGCGAGTGGGCTTTAACTGGTTTGACCGCAATCTCAAATGGGTGTACACGCTGCCGGCCGTTCTGTTCGTCCTGCTGATGATGGTGTTTCCGATCGTGTATACGCTGAGGATCAGCTTCTTCGAATGGAGCATGTCCGCTACGACGCCTCCGAAGTGGGTCGGCATCGACAACTACATCGCGCTGTTTAACGACAATCGGTTCTGGCATGCGGTCAGGGCGACGTTTTATTTCACGTTTGTCGCGCTAATTTTCGAAACGGTGCTCGGGATCGCCATAGCCGTTCTGCTTAATCGCGAATTTATGGGCAAAAATCTCGTAAAAACCGTGTTTTTGCTGCCGATGGTTGCGACGCCTGTGGCGATGGGGCTTGTATGGCTGCTTATTTACGAGCCGTCGATCGGCGTTGCGAACACGGTGCTGAAATCGCTCGGTTTAAAGCCGCTTCTCTGGCTTGCATCGCCGAGCCAAGTGCTGCCTTCGCTGATCGTGATCGACGTATGGGAGTGGACGCCGATGATTTCGCTGATCATTATGGCGGGTTTGTCCACTTTGCCGAACGATCCGTATGAAGCCGCAGACGTGGACGGGGCTTCCGCCTGGACGAAGTTCACGGCCATTACGCTTCCTTTGCTGAGGCCTACCATCATCGTAGCGGCGATGCTGAGGCTGATCGACGTTCTCAAAACGTTCGACATTATTTACGCGACGACGCAAGGCGGGCCGAACTTCGCTTCGGAGACGCTGAATTTATACGGCTACGTGCTCGGCTTTCAATATTTCAAGCTGGGGATGGCCTCTTCGCTGCTCGTCATTTTCTTTGCCATCGTAATGGCTTTCACGCTTTTGATGATTTGGGCGCGCAAACGATTGGAGGCTGCGTAATGAAACGTAAAAAAGGCGGCACGGCGACGCTCGCCGTGCTGACGTGTATCGTCCTGTTCGTGTTCGCATTTCCGTTTATATGGATGCTTCTCGCTTCGTTCAAGACGCAAGCGCAAATTATGTCCACGGGCAACTTTCTGTTTTTCAAGCCGACGGGACATAATTACACGAGCGTTTTCCAAGAGTACGACTTCCTGAAATTTATCGTCAACAGCTTTATCGTAGCGGTAGGCTCGACGGTGCTGTCGCTCGTGTTAGGGCTGCCGGCCGCATATGCGATCGCCAGATACAAGCTGCAGCAGTTAGGGCTTGTCATCCTGGTCGCCCGGATCATTCCGGGTATTACGTTTCTGATTCCATGGTTCATTTTATTTTCCAAAATCAATCTGGTCGATACGTATACGGCGCTTATTCTAAGCCATATGCTGGTCGGTCTGCCGTTCATCATCTGGATCATGATTTCGTTCTTCGAGGCGCTTCCGCTTGAAATCGAGGAATCCGGCTTGATCGACGGCTGCACGCGGCATCAAGTGTTCCTAAGGATCATCATGCCGATTTCGGGGCCGGGCGTCATTACCTCGTCGCTGCTTTCGTTCATTTTCTCGTGGAACAATTTTATGTTCTCGATCATTCTGGCCGGGGACAAAACGAAGACGCTGCCGATCGCGGTATTCAACTTCATGTCTTACTCGGAAATCAATTGGGGCGCGTTGATGGCCGCCGCCTGCATCATTACGCTTCCCGTGCTCATTATCGCGCTCGTCGCCCAGCGTTATATCGTCAGCGGTCTTGCGGCCGGCGCCGTGAAGGGGTGAAACGCGTTGAAAATAACGAAGCTGGAGCTGTTCAAAGTGCCGCCCCGCTGGCTGTTCCTCAAAATCGATACGGATGAGGGGATAGCGGGCTGGGGCGAGCCGATCGTCGAAGGCAAGGCGGATACGGTGGCGGCTGCCGTTCAGGAAATGGCCGACTACTTGATCGGGCGGGACCCGATGCGGATTGAGGATATATGGCAGGTGCTTTACCGGGCGGCTTTTTACCGCGGAGGACCTATCCTTACGAGTGCGATGTCGGGGATCGAGCAGGCGTTATGGGATATTAAGGGGAAATTTTACGGCGCTCCCGTTTACGATTTGCTCGGCGGGGCTTGCCGCGACAAAACCCGCGTTTACTGCTGGATCGGCGGCGATAGGCCGAACGACGTCGGCGAAGCGGCCAAGCGGCAGGTCGCAGCGGGTTTTACCGCGGTGAAAATGAACGGCACCGAAGAAATGCATTATATCGATTCGTTCGCCAAAGTCGAACAAGCGGCGGCACGAATCGCAGCCGTCCGCGACGCGGTCGGCCCGAATGTCGGAATCGGCATCGATTTTCACGGCCGCGTACATAAGGCGATGGCCAAGGTGCTGGCCAAGGAGCTCGAGCCGTTCAGGCCGATGTTTATCGAGGAGCCTGTGCTGCCGGAAAATAATGAAGCGTTGGCCGAATTCGCCCGGTATACAAGCTGTCCGATCGCAACGGGCGAGCGTATGTATACGCGATGGGGCTTCAAGGAACTGCTTGCGCAGGGCATCGTCGATATTATTCAGCCGGATTTGTCGCATGCCGGAGGCATTCTCGAGACGCGTAAAATAGCGGCGATGGCGGAAGCGTACGATATCGCCGTAGCACCGCATTGTCCGCTCGGACCAATTGCGCTTGCGGCTTGCCTGCAGCTCGATACGTGCACGCCGAACGCCTTCATCCAAGAGCAGAGCCTCGGCATTCATTACAATCAAGGGAGCGATCTGCTCGACTATTTGTCGGATCCCGGTATTTTCGAGTACAAAGAGGGCTTTGTCGCCAATTTGACCGGCCCCGGGCTCGGCATAGAAATCAATGAAGCGAAAGTGCGGGAAATGGCCGAAACCGGCCATCGCTGGCGGAATCCCGTATGGCGGCAGGACGACGGTACAGTGGCGGAGTGGTAGGAATGATGTGGCTGAGCGGCAAACGGTTCTTCAAGAGGCTTTTCCGCGCCGCGCGCGACTCCAGTACACGGTGCTCAGTCACACGTCGGCGGTCAAACCTTGTGTGAATACGAGGGAAAAGGCATAACCAAGCGCAACTGTCGGAAACGGCAGTCCGCAAGACCGTTTAACCCGACAAGGTAAACCGGCGCAAAAAAATGATTGACACCGGAATACGGGTGTGAGATAGTGTACCTAACTAATGATAGTTAGGCGGTGTTGGAGATGACTGCGAACCGGATTAAAGAAGCTGCGCTCGAGCATTTTGCCAAGCACGGCTACGATGGCGCTTCGCTTTCGCAAATTGCGGCGGATGTCGGCATTCGAACGCCTTCCATTTACGCTCATTTCAAGAGCAAGGAGTCGCTGTTTTTCGGCGTATTCAGCGATGTCGCCCAGCAGGAATGGAAATCTGTCGCCGATGTTTTGTCGCGGCAGGATGATGAACCGTTGGAGGAGCGGCTGCTCGGCGTAATCGCACATTTTAAAGAGCGGTTCGACGGGGACGGCGCAATGAAATTTTGGATGCGCATGATGTTTTTTCCGCCGGCTTCGCTGCAGAAAAATATTTTGGATTCGATGTATGACGAGTATTTGGACAAGATCGAGGAGGCGCTCGTGGCCGTATTTTTGCAGGCTTCGCCGCGGGGCGAAGAAAATCAGGAGCAGGCCAAACAGGCTGCGACGGCATTCCTTTGCTTGCTGGACGGCTTGCTCGTGGAGCTGATGTATGGAGGAAAGGACCGCTTTTCCAAACGTTTGAACGCTGCATGGGCGATTTTCTGGCAGGGGTTGAACGCAAAGAATTAAGGCAGGGATCGCCAAAAAGAGAGATCCCGCTGCTTACCTTGGGAGGGGAGCATCATGAATCGCAACTGGTTAATGGTTATCGGCGCCGGAGTAATGGAGGTTGCCTGGGTGACCGGACTTAAACACTCCGCCGCTTGGTGGGAATGGCTGCTGACGATTATCGCGATCATTCTCAGCTTCGACGTTTTGATCCGCGCGACTCGGGTATTGCCCATCGGTGCGGTTTATGCCGTATTTACGGGATTGGGTACGGCGGGGACGGTTATTTTGGAAATGATCGTTTTCGGCGAACCGTTCAGCTGGTTGAAGGTTTTATTTATTCTGATTCTGCTTACGGGCGTCATCGGGCTTAAAATGGTCACCAAGTCGAAGGGCGAGGAGGCGGCCGCATCATGAGCTGGATCATACTTGTTCTTGCAGGATTTGGTGAGGTTGTCGGCGTAATCGGCATTCAGAAGGTCAATGAAAAACGTACCTGGAAATCGTTCTCCGTGCTGGTCGGCGGCTTTGGGGTCAGCTTCCTGCTGCTGTCGCTTGCCATGAGAGAAATTCCGATGGGAACCGCATACGCGGTCTGGACCGGAATCGGCACCGCCGGCGGCGCTTTGGCGGGAATGCTGCTGTTCGGCGAGCCGAAGCAGTGGATTCGGGTATTGTTCATCTCGATGATTTTATCCGCAGCCATCGGCTTGAAGCTTTTGGCTTAATAATTGAAGTCGCTGCAGCCGAATGAGAAATATACGAACTTACGTTTGGTATAGCAGATAACACGATAATCATTGCGGAAAAGAGCGGATTTAATCGGCTCAGTCGTATAAAGGAATGATTTAGCCGAGGGCGGCATGCCTTCGGCTAAATGCATGTAAGCAGCTTTTATCGCGTAAGCTTTGACGAATGGAAGGCGGATGTGTAAAATCGAAACTAGGTTACATCATGCATGTGCGGAAGAGGAGGCCATAACGATGAAGATCGAAACGGCGAGCTGGCCCAAAAGCCAGCCGTTAGCCGAACAATATACGTCTGCATTCGAAAATGTTCAATCGTTTTACGATTTCGCGCCCGGGGCTTGGACGGAACGCGCCGGATGGCTCGATAGCGGCAGTTCGCCTGCGGCGAACCGCGGAGAGCTTGTGAAGCTGCTGATGGCTTTTAACGAGAAATCGGAAAATGCGCCAGAAGCGATCGAAAATATCCGGCTTTTGCGCGATCCCCGAACGCTTGTCATTGCGGGCGGGCAGCAAGCGGGACTGTTTACCGGACCGCTGCTTGTCGTTTACAAGGCAATTACGGTTCTGCAAGCCGCGCGGGAAGCTTCCGCCCAGCTGGGCAGGCCGGTTGTGCCCGTGTTTTGGATTGCCGGGGAGGATCATGATTTCGATGAAGTGAATCATACATATGTTATGAGTCCACAGCAATCGATAGAGAAAGTCCAAATCGCTCATCCGACAGGCATCCGAACGTCGATAAGCCGTCTGTCGATAACCGAATGGAGCGATGCGATCAAACAGCTGGAAGGGCAACTGCCCGATACAGAATTTAAAGCGCCGCTTCTCGATAAGCTGCAAGCATTCGCCGAACGTTCCGATACGCTCGTCTCCTATTTTGCCCGGATCGTCGCAGACATGTTCGGGCGGCATGGGCTCGTGCTGATCGATTCCGACGATCCTTCCTTAAGGAAGCTGGAAGCGCCGATGTTCAGGCATATGCTGGAAGCGCACCGCGACATTCGCGAAGCGGTCGAAGCCGGAGTAGCGAATGTGGAAGCGCTCGGATACCGTCCGCAAGCGGAAACGGCTGCGGACAGCGTGAACCTCTTTATTTTCCGGGAAGATGGCGAGCGAGTGCTGCTGCATTCGGACGGGGACGATTTTACGGATCGCAAGAAACAGTTCCGATACGGCATGGAACAGCTGCTCGAGTGGACGGAGCAAGCGCCTCAGCGTTTCAGCAACAACGTCATGACGCGTCCGGCCATGCAGGATTACGTGCTTCCGGTGCTCGGCGTCGTGCTCGGACCGGGAGAAATCGCCTACTGGTCGCAGCTGAAGGGCGTTTTTCATGCGCTGGGGATGAGGATGCCGATTATCGTTCCTCGTCAGGAATATACGTTATTGGAAGGCACCATCGTCAAGCATATGGATAAATACGGGCTTTCGTTCGAAGATGTGCTCGGTTGTTTCGAAGAGAAGAAAAACGGCTGGCTGAAAGAGCAGGACGAACTGAAGCTCGAGCAGCGTTTTGACGAGATCGAGTTGAAGTTTAACGACATGTACACGCCTCTTGTCGAGGATATCGCCGGCATCAATGCCGGACTGCGGAAGCTCGGGGAGACGAATATGCAGAAAATCGCCGAGCAAATCCGGTTTCTCAAAGGAAAGGCGATCGACGCCCGCCAAGCGCAGCAGGAGTCGGCTGTCCGTCAGCTTGACCGGATCCGATTGACGATATCACCTATCGGCAAACTGCAGGAAAGAGTGTATAATGTTTATGCTTACTTGAACAAGTACGGCGACTCTTGGCTGCACGTACTGGCGGAAACGCCTTACGAACCGGACGGCTTGCATCGCATTGTCCATTTATAACGACCCCCGGCAAGCGGCGCGAACGCTCCCGAATGCAGTCTATCCGGTGCGTCAACCGGAGCCGCTATTGACGAGAGCTTATAGTTGAAGGTTCCGAAGTTTTTTCATTACAGCTAATGGAGGTTTCCGATGTCATCCAATAATGCCAAAGAACGCAGTGTCATTACCGACCTTGGCCTTGCGCCGGAAGGTCATCTTAAAATCGATTGGGCAAGCGCGCATATGCCGGTGCTGAACCGGATCAAAGCACAATTCGAAACGGAGCAGCCTTTTAAAGGATTAAAGGTCGCCATTTCCTTGCATCTCGAAGCGAAAACCGCTTACCTGGCGAAGGTTGTCAAAGCGGGCGGAGCCGAAGTAGCGATTACGGGCAGCAACCCGCTCTCTACGCAGGACGACGTTTGTGCGGCATTGGTCGAGGACGGGATTACGGTATTCGCGAAATACAACCCGAGCCCGGAGGAATATAAAGAGCTGCTGATCAAAACGCTGGAGACGGCTCCGGATCTGATCATCGACGACGGCGGCGATCTCGTTTCCATACTCCATGCGGAGCGCCAGGATTTGCTTGCGAACGTGCGCGGCGGCGCGGAAGAAACGACGACAGGCATCCTGCGCTTGAAAGCGATGGAGAAGGACGGACAGCTGAAATTCCCGATGGTTGCAGTGAACGACGCGTTCTGCAAATATTTGTTCGACAACCGTTACGGAACCGGCCAGTCCGCATGGGACGGCATCAACCGGACGACGAACCTCGTCGTGGCAGGCAAGACGGTCGTTGTCGCCGGCTACGGCTGGTGCGGCAAAGGAGTTGCGATGCGGGCCAAAGGGCTCGGCGCGAACGTCGTCGTAACCGAAATCGACGCGATAAAAGCGGTTGAAGCGTACATGGACGGCTTCCACGTTATGCCGATGAGCGAAGCGGCGAAAATCGGCGATTTCTTCGTAACCGTAACTGGCAACCGCGACGTCATCACCGGCGAGCATTACAAAGTGATGAAGGATGGCGCGATTTTGTCCAACGCGGGTCATTTCGACGTTGAGGTCAACAAGCCGGAGCTCGAAGCGCTGGCCGTATCGATCCGGACGGTGCGCCGCAATATCGTGGAGTATCAGCTTGCGGACGGCAGGAAGTTTTATATTTTGGCGGAAGGACGTCTCGTAAACCTGGCGGCAGGCGACGGACATCCGGCGGAAATTATGGACATGACATTCGCGCTTCAAGCGATGTCACTGAAATATGTTAACGATGAATATAAAGAAATCGGAAGCAAAGTCGTCAACGTTCCTTATGAGCTTGACGAGCAAGTGGCTCGCTTTAAACTGGAGTCGCTTGGCATCGGCATCGATTCGTTGTCCGCCGAGCAGAAAGCATATTTGGACAGCTGGACGGAGCATTAGAAGTATCGGCGTTCCCTGCGGGGGACGCTTTTTTATTAAACAAAAGAAGCTTATCAAGCGCAACGTCGCTTCCGGCGGTTTCGATACCTTTACCTTTCGCATACGGTTTTCGGTTGGCGAGGGCGTATATGCGATATAATAAACGTATTCGGCAATCTATAAACGGGAGGTCTTTTCATGGATGATAAACGGAATATGCTGGAACAGCAGTTGATCGAAATGCTCTCCGAAGGCGAAATGAAAACGGATGACCCGAAGGAATCGGCGGTAAAGCGAATTCATCCGAAGTATGTGATGCGAATCCAGACGGAAAAAGATCCTGTTCGCGAAGAAACGGAGCTGTACCGTCAAATGGCCAAGGAAGTCGACGATCGCTACGATAAACGGCTTGAAACTCAAAAACGCGGTAAGCTCGAATAAGGAGCGACCACTGCCGGTTTCGATCGCCCGCCGCGGGATTACAGAGAAGCCTATTGGTTTCTAGTATATTTTGAAGATCTAACCGCAGCAAGCAACATTTTCCATCCCTCTTCCGTTTACAAGTTTGGATGCCGAGAAGGCGTTCGACCAATTCCGGTAAACCGGGACGAAGGGGGTTTTGGCATGAAGACTAGAGACAACCATGCTAATCGAACGAAAGTGAACTGCGTACGGGATTTGGGGAAAGCGGTTTCGGAAACCCCGGTAACGCAATCGAGCGATGCCGCTTCGCAGAGCGCAGTCTCGGGATTGGTGGAGACGGCCTCACAAAGCACTGTACTGCGATCGAGTGAAGCCGCCTCGCAGAATCTCTTGTCGAGATCGAAGGAAAAGCCGGCTCGATTTCGAATCCGGGCTGGGTCAGGCGCCGCTTTGCGAAGCGGCAAGCTCCAGCAAGCTGTGGCAGCGCTGCTTATAACCGCGGCCTTGTTGGCGGGATGCAGCGGCGAGAGCGGCCAGTCCTCCAATGCCGCTAACGAATTGGCCGCTCCGCAAGGCATGGCCGATAACGCTGCCGGGAGCAAGGAAAAAGCGGACGATTCGGCGAAGGCTCCGGCAGAAGGCCAAGGGACGGCGGCGGCCGACAAAAACCAGGCCAGCCCTGCCGCAGCGTCGGCACAGCCGAGAACGGCAGGGTCGACGGGATCGGGAATGGGCGACGCATCCGATGCGATCAGCCGCAAGCTGATTTACAAAGCGAATATCGCGATGGAAGTAAAGAGCTATGACGATGCGCAAACGGAAATTCAAAATTTGATTACTTTAAACGGCGGATACATGTTGGTTTTTTCGGAAAATCAAACGCAAAACGAGAAAAGCGGGAATTTCACGATCAAAGTACCGGCTAACGGGTTTTCAACCTTCCTTGCCGATCTTGCGAAAATCGGACATCTGAAGCTTCAGCGAAGCGTGCAAGGTCAGGATGTGACGGAGGAATACGTCGATCTTTCCTCCCGGTTGAAAGGCAAGGAAGTCGAAGAGGCGCGTCTGCTCGCTTTTATGGAAAAAGCGATGCAGGCCGACGATCTCGTCACGTTCTCGAACCAGCTCGGCAAGGTGCAGGAGGAAATCGAGAAAATAAAGGGCCGGATGCGGTTTATCGATCAAAACGTGTCGTTATCGACGATCGAGCTCCGCTTGTACGAAAAAATGAACGGGGCAACGGTAAAAAGCGAAAATGAGTCGCCCGAATCGGCTTTCACGAGAGCCGGAAATGCGTTAAAAGGGAGCGCCCGTTTTATCGGCGATTTATTCGAAGGATTATTCGTATTTCTTGCCGGCGCTTTACCGATCCTGCTCGTGCTCGCCATAGTCGGCGTTCCCGCGATTTACGGCTATATGAAAACGCAGAAAAACAACCCGCAGCGGCGGAAAAGCGCATATGGCGAAAAAATCGAACCTAGCCATCGGGGGCCGGGCGCAACGGACAAAGCTCCCGATGACAAAGAGGACGATGCTTAATGACGTAAATGATGATTGCGTTTTCATGTAAAAAACATAGACGGATTGCGAAAAGTCCTGCTCTTGGAGCAGGACTTTTCGTTTTGGTGGCGAATAATTCATATTCAGTGGTGAAAAGTGGGGTAAAGTGGGGGAAAGGGGAGAGGGTACCGATGTTTATGGGGGAACACCAGCATAGCATCGACGAAAAAGGCCGAATGATCATTCCGGCCAAGTTTCGTGAAGCCCTCGGCACGACCTTCGTCATTACCCGCGGATTGGATCAATGCTTGTTCGTGTACCCGATGGAAGAATGGAAAGTGCTCGAGCAGAAGCTCAAGGCGCTGCCGCTTATGAAGTCGGACGCGCGCGCGTTCACCCGCTTTTTTTTCTCGGGGGCGACGGAATGCGAGCTCGATAAGCAGGGAAGGGTAAATATACCCGGAAATTTGGTGGAACATGCCAAGCTGGCCAAAGACTGCGTCGTGCTGGGCGTCTCGAACCGGGTTGAAATATGGGCCAAGGAACAATGGGGCAGCTATTTCGCCGAATCCGAGCAATCGTTCAACGAAATTGCCGAGAAGCTCGTCGATTTTAATTTCGATCTATAAGGAAACAGCCGTTACGGCTGCTTGCCGCTTTTCATACGGAACGACCAACCGGCGAACCTGCTGCAGTGAGGCTGCAAACGTCCGCTCGGCATCAAGGAGGACTGCAAGTGTTTCATCACATCACGGTATTAAAAGAAGAAGCGGTCGAAGGGTTGCATATAAAGCCGGACGGCATTTACGTCGATTGTACGCTCGGAGGCGCGGGTCATAGCGAATTGATCGCCTCGAAGCTGGGGCCGCAGGGCAGACTGATCGCATTCGATCAGGACGACGCTGCGCTTGCCAACGCGGAAACGAGGCTGAAGCCTTTTGCCGATCGGGTAACGCTTGTCAGAACGAATTTTCGCGATATTCGCGACGTATTGTTGGGGCTTCCCGTGCCGGTAAAGGACGGAAATCCGCAGGTGGACGGCATTTTATTCGATCTGGGCGTGTCGTCGCCGCAGCTCGATGAAGCGGAGAGAGGGTTCAGCTATAACCATGATGCCGAGCTCGATATGCGGATGGATAGGACGGAGAGTTTAACCGCGCGGGAGATCATTAATGAATGGCCGGAAAGCGAAATTGCGCGAATTTTGTATGAATACGGCGAAGAAAAATTTTCGCGGCGCATCGCGGCGCGGATCATAGCGGAGCGCGAGAAATCGCCGATCGAATCGACGGGCAGACTCGCGGACATTATTAAGGAAGGCATACCTGCGGCTGCGCGCAGAACGGGACCGCATCCGGCCAAACGCAGCTTTCAAGCGATCCGCATCGCAGTTAATGACGAACTGGGCGCTATGGAAGAGGCGCTGGAGCAGTCGATACGCTGCTTATCCCCGGGAGGGCGCATATCCGTCATCACCTTCCACTCGCTGGAAGACAGAATATGCAAGCAAATTTTTGCGAAATATGTAGAAAAATGCACGTGTCCGCCGGGTTTTCCCGTGTGCGTTTGTCATAAAAAGTCGCTGCTGAAGCTCGTCAACCGCAAGCCGCTGGATCCGTCCGAGGAGGAGCTTGCGGCAAACCCCCGCGCACGTTCCGCAAAGCTAAGAGTGGCCGAGCGAGTATAGCAAATGTTAAACATGATTGAAAACATATAAAGACAAACCAAAACTGAAAAACGAGAGGAGTGACTCCGGATGGCATACACGCAGGGCAATTTGGCGACGAAACCGAAGGAACAGCAAAAAGAACCCGGCCGCGTCCGCATACGCGAAACGCGCAAGGTCGTATATAAAGCGAGGACGATTCCGGTGCAGGAAAAGCTGATCTATTTGTTTACTGTTTTCGTATGCGTAGTGGTCGCCGGCGTCATTATTTGGCGTTACGCGCAAATCTATGAAATGAACCGCAACATCCAGAACATCCAAGTAGAGCTAAAGAAGCTCGAAGCGGAAAACAGCACTTTGAAACAAGAAGTCAATAAATTGATGGACCCGAACCGGCTCAAGCAAGAGGTTGAGAAAAAAGGCTTGAAGGCGATCGATGAAACGCAGGTCGTGCATGTTCCGGCGAATCCGGCTGCCCAAGCGCCTGACGCCGCCGCAAAGCCGTAACGGAGGGATAACATGGAGAAGAAAACGAAATTGCGCTCGCTTCTGCTGGGCGCCTTTTTTACGCTATTGTTTCTCGGTTTGGTCAGCCGCATGTATTGGGTGCAGGTAGTGGAAGCGTCGTGGCTCCGCGAGAAGGCGGGAGAAGTTTGGAGCAAGTCCGAGGTGCTCGCGGCCAAGCGCGGCGAGATCGTAGACAGAAACGGCAGGACGCTCGCCGAGGAAGCGGTCGCTTATACGGTTTCGGTTAACCCGGAATTGATAAATGCCAAAAAAACGAGCTCGAAATCGAAAAATTCGGAGCAGCTCGATTGGGATATCGCTCGCGGACTGGCGGCTATCCTGACGATGAGTTCGGACCCCGCGGAGATAGCGGAGCTGGAGAAAAAAATATACGGCCTTGCGACAAAGAAGAAATCCGACGGCAGCGGTTATTTGGTCGATGTGGAGATCAAACCCGAAGGGTGGAAAATTGACGGGGAAACGAAAAAGAAGATCGATGCTTTTATTACCGAGCTTCAGCTAAAAACGGATTCGAAGGGCAATCTTGGCATTAATACGAAGGAAACGCAGAAGCGCTATTATCCGTCCAATCGGCTTGCCTCTCATATTTTGGGTTACCTCGACAAGGAAGGAAAGGCCGTCGGGGGGATCGAATCGACGTTCGACGAAATGCTGCGCGGCAAGAACGGGACGCTAGAACACGAAAGAGACGCCAGGGGAGTCGAGCTGCCGAATTCGAAAGTTACGGTAAACCCTGCGGAAAATGGAAAAACCGTCCGCTTGACGATCGACCAGAACATCCAATATTATGTGGAAACCGCACTTAAAACGTCTTATGACAAATGGAAGCCTAAAAGCATGACGGCGATCGCCGTCGATCCGCAAACGATGGAAATTTTGGCGATGGCGAACGCTCCGGACTTTAATCCGAATAAATATTGGGAGTTCGGCAGCCAAAGCGATTTTATCAATCATGCGGTGGCTTCACAGTACGAGCCCGGCTCGACGTTTAAGGTCGTCACGCTTGCCGGCGCCGTTCAGGAAGGCTTGTTCAATCCGAACGACAAGTTCCCGTCCGGCAAAATTTACGTTGGCGGCCGTGAGCTTCATGACCATGAAACAAGGGGCTGGGGGACGATCACCTACATGGAAGGCCTTCTGCGTTCCAGTAACGTGGCTTTCGTCAAGCTCGGCTTCGAGAAGCTCGGACCGAAGCTGCTGACCGACTACATCATGAATTTCGGCTTCGGCAAAAAGACGGGTATCGCCCTGCCCAACGAGACCAAAGGTATCGTCAACATGAAATACGACTCGGAGTACGGAACCGCTACATACGGGCAAGGCCAAGTGCTTACGACGCTGCTGCAGCAAACCGCCGCTTACGCCGCGATCGCGAACGGCGGCAAGCTGCTGGAGCCGCACATCGTCAAAGACATTGTCGACTCGCAAACCGGCGAAGTGATTCAAACGTTCGACCCGAAAGTCGTCCGAGAGGTCGTGTCTCCGGAGACGGCGCAGCAAACCGCGCTTTATTTGGAGCAGGTCGTCGCGAATCAGGACATCGGTACGGGGCGCCGGGCGTACATAAACGATTATCGGGTGGCGGGCAAGACGGGAACCGCGAACATCGTTATTCCCGGCAAAGGATATTCGCCGAACACGTGGGTCATCACGTTCGTCGGCTTTGCCCCGGTGGAAAACCCGCGGCTGCTGGTCGCGGTTCTCGCAGATCAGCCGGACTTGAAGGGCAACTACCATTACGGCGGCGAAGTTGCCGCCCCCGTGTTCAAGGATATCGTACAGCAAAGCTTGCGGTATATGAACGTACGCAGCAGCTCCGGCAACACCGCGACGAAGACGGAAACTAACGTCGAGTCGATTGCAACCGTCCCGGACGTTACGGGCCAAACGATCGCCGAGGCGACCAAAAAGCTAAAGCAGACCGGGCTCAAACCCGAGGTTCTGGGGGAGGGCGGCAAGGTGCTCAAGCAATCGCCGGCCCCCGGAACGGAAGTCGCCATGTCGCAGCGCATCGTCCTCGTGACGCAGGAAGCGCAAGGGATGCAAATCCCGGATTTGACCGGCGTTTCGCTCCGGGAAGCGATGGAGATTTGCGGGCAGCTGGAGATTCAGTGCAAAGCGAACGGAGAAGGGTATGTCGTGTCGCAAGCCGAAGGCGAAGCGAACGGCGGCAAAGTCGTAACCTTCGAGCTGAAGCCTCTAGCAGAGCCGAAGAATGAGGCCGACGAGAAGAAAGAGTCTGACGGCAAGAAAGCGTCCGACGGGAAGAAAGCAGCCGAGTCGGATAAAGGCGAAGACGGAAATAATGAGAACTCCTCTGCCGAAGACAGCCAAAAATCCGGTTCGTCCGAAGGCGGAACGGAAGCCAAAAGATGATCGGCAAGCTTATTCGGCCATGCCGGATAAGCTTGTTCTAACCCCTGTTTGTCCCGAATAATCTGGATATGAAACGATCTTGTCCGCTTGACGGTTTCCGGCGGCTGTCGAATCATTTTCTCAGGCTCGGGAGGGGCGTATCATGAAAGTTTCCAACGTAACGATTCGCAAACGTTTGTGGTTTGCGCTGATTGCCGGGATATTCGTTTTTATGGCGCTTGTCGTTCGGCTCGGCTACGTCCAGCTTTGGATCGGTTCCGAAATTGCGCTTAAGGCCGAGGAATCATGGCGAAGGAACATCCCTTTTGCCGCCAAACGGGGAGAAGTATGGGACCGCAACGGCATCAAGCTGACGTATAACATAAGCTCGCCGTCCGTGATGGCGATACCCGCGCAGGTGAAGGATCCGAAAGATACGGCGGCGAAGCTGGCGGCGGCATTGCAGTCGTCGGAGCAAACGATATACAATCAAATAACGAAACGCGAGCTCATTGTCAAAATACAACCCGGCGGCCGCAAAATATCCGATGAGAAGGCGGAGCAGATCCGTTCCATGAATTTGCCCGGCATCGTCGTCGCAGAGGATAATAAGCGGTATTACCCGTTCGGAGAGCTGGCGGCACACATTCTCGGTTTTACGGGCATCGACAATCAGGGCTTGACCGGAGTGGAAGCGAAATACGATAAACAGCTGACGGGCATCAGAGGCAGCATATCGTTCTTATCGGACGCTTCGGGGAAGAAGATGCCGAATTCGTCGGACCGTTATACGAAGCCGATGGACGGGCTGAACCTGCAGCTGACGATCGACAGCTATTTGCAGTCGGTCCTCGAGCGCGAGCTAGACCAAGCGATGCTTAAGTATCAAGCGAATAATGCGATCGCGATCATGATGGATCCGATGAACGGCGAAGTGCTGGCGATGGCAGGCAAGCCGTCGTACGAGCCCGGCAACTACAAGAACTCCCCGTCCGAGGTCATTAACCGGAATCTGCCGATCTGGATGACGTACGAGCCCGGATCCACGTTCAAAATCATTACGCTTGCGGCGGCGCTTCAAGAAAAGAAAGTGAACTTCAACGAGCGGTTTCACGATCCGGGCTATATCGAGGTTGCCGGCGCGAGATTGCGCTGCTGGAAGCGGGGTGGCCACGGCAGCGAAACGTTCTTGGAGGTCGTCGAAAATTCCTGCAACCCGGGCTTTGTCGTGATGGGCCAAAGGCTCGGCAAAGAAACCCTTTTCGATTACATAAACCGGTTCGGCTTCGGCAAGAAGACGGGGATCGACCTCGGAGGCGAAGAGAACGGCATCATGTTCAAAATGTCGAGAGTAGGCCCTGTCGAGCTTGCGACGACCTCCTTCGGCCAAGGGGTTTCGGTTACGCCGATTCAGCAGGTGGCTGCGGTTTCCGCGGCGATCAACGGAGGCAAGCTGTTCAAGCCCCGCGTCGCCAAAGCTTGGGTTAACCCGGACACGGGCGAGGTTATCGACGTGATGGAGCCGGAGCTGGTGCGGACGGTCATCTCGGAGGAGACGTCCAAGCAGGTGAGGGATGCGCTTGAAAGCGTAGTGGCGAAAGGAACCGGTAAAAATGCGTTTCTGGACGGCTATCGCGTCGGGGGCAAAACCGGTACGGCGCAAAAGGTCGTGAATGGCCGCTATTCGCCGAACGAGCATATCGTTTCATTCATCGGCTTCGCGCCGGCTGACAAACCGAGAGTCGTCGTCTACGTCGCGATCGACAATCCGCAGGGCATCCAGTTCGGCGGGCTCGTGGCCGCACCTGTCGTCCGCAACATTATGGGCGACGCGCTTCGCTATATGAATGTGGAGCCGAGCAAAGAGCAAATCGAACGCGAGTACGTTTACGGAGACACAAAAATACTCGAAGTGCCGAATCTTGTAGGGATGACGGTGCAGGAAATATACGAAGACTTGAATATGGATTTTCAGCTCAGCAAATCCGGTGAAGGCAACACGGTCGTCAAGCAGCAGCCGGCTGCCGGAACCAGACTCGATCAGGGCTCCACGATACGCATTTTTATGTCGGAAGGCAAATAAATCGCGGCAGCTTCGCATGGAGCGCAAGTAAAATATTTCGATTAGAGCATATCGCGGATATTTTTTCGATATTCATGTCAATGAATCGCTTATTAAGGCAATAAAGATAATAGCAGGGGTATCGTCTGCCGCAGGAACGGCCGCAATGAAAAAGCGGAGCCGCGCGGCAGACGGAAGAGAGGGGGAATGACCCGTGAAGCTGAACGAAGCGGCGGCGCTTTTGCCTGTAAAGAGACTGATTGGGGATGGAACGATTGAAATTACGGGACTGAAGATCGACTCGCACTTGGTTCAAGCGGGCGATCTTTACTTGTGCGCGCCGACTCCTCCGAATTTAAAGTTCAAAGACCGCCATCAATTCGCCGGCGACGCCGTGGCGAACGGCGCTGCCGCGCTGCTCTGCGAGCGCGAGCTGGATTTGAACGTTCCCATGCTGATCGTGCCGGATGTCCGGTACGCCATGGCGGTCATTGCGAATCAACTGTACGGCTACCCTAGCCGGGAGCTGCAAGTAATAGGCGTGACGGGCACGAACGGCAAGACGACGACGGCTCATCTGATTGAGCATATCGTCAGAGAGCAAGGCTTCCGTACGGGCTTAATGGGCAGTCTGGGGCTGAAAATCGGCGGCGAAACGTCCGAATACGAAGGCAATACCCCGGAGAGTCCGGAGCTGCAGCGGAATTTCCGGCGGATGATTGATGCCAAAACCGATTATTGCGTCATGGAAGTATCTTCGCACGGCTTGCAGCTTGGCCGCGTGCTCGGCACGCGTTTCCGCACGGCCGTATTTACGAATTTGACGCAGGATCATCTCGATTTTCATGTTACGATGGACGGTTACCGCGAAGCGAAAGGCTTGTTCTTCTCGAGGCTGGGCAATGAATTTTCGCCGGATCCGAAGGAACGCAAATATGCGGTACTGAATGCGGACGATCCGGCCTCCGTTTATTTTGCGTCCGTGACGCCCGCTCAGGTGATCACTTACGGCATTGCCGGCGATGCCGACGTTCGCGCGGACAACATTCGCATGTCGGCGCGGGGCATGACGTTCCGCGTGAGCAGCTTTGCCGGCGTCGCGGACATGTCGCTTAAGCTAGTCGGCAATTTCAACGTCTACAATGCGCTTGCCGCAATTGCGGCGGCTCTCGTCGAAGGGATTCCGCTCGAACATATTCGTCGGAGCCTGGAGACCATGCCGGTGGTGGACGGCAGGATGGAAACGATCGACGAAGGCCAGCCGTTTCTTGTGGCCGTCGATTACGCGCATACGCCTGACGGCGTGGAAAATGCCCTTTCGACGATCAAGGCATTCGCCGAAGCGCGCATCATAACCGTTTTCGGCTGCGGCGGCGACCGCGACAAGACCAAACGGCCGATCATGGGAAGCATCGCCGCGCGGTACAGCGACTACGTGTTCGTTACTTCCGACAATCCGCGCACCGAAGACCCGGAGGCGATTTTGCTCGATATCGAGAAAGGGCTGCAGGAAACGGATTACCCGGCGGACCGGTACGAGCTTTTGGCGGATAGGCGCGAAGCGATTAAAAAGGCTATTGAAATGGCAAGCCCCGGCGATGTAGTATTGATTGCGGGAAAAGGTCATGAAACCTACCAAATCATCGGCGGCGTCTCGCATCATTTCGACGACCGCGAGGAAGCCAGGGAAGCGATAAGGGGACGGAACGAATGATAATACGCACTTGCGGACAAATCGCGCAAATGGTCGGAGCCGGTTTGACGGATGCCGGAAATCCGTCCGGCGAAGACTTTACGGAAACCGTCGTGAAAGGCGTCTGCTTCGATACGCGGAAAATTCAGCCCGGCAATTTATTCGTGCCGCTCATCGGCCAGCGGGACGGCCACGATTACGTGCTGGAGGCGCTTGCTCAAGGCGCGGCCGCGGCACTGTGGCAAATCGGCCGGCCCAAGCCGGAGGAAGGCTTGCCGCTTATCGAGGTGGAGGATACGCTTGAAGCGCTGCAGAAGCTCGCTCATGCGTACCGGAGCGAGCTTCCCGTTCGCATAGTCGGAATCACGGGAAGCAATGGCAAAACGACGACGAAGGATTTGCTCGCATCGCTGCTAGGAACGACGTATAACGTTCATAAAACGGCAGGCAATTTGAACAATCATATCGGTCTTCCGATGACGCTGCTGGAAATGGATGAGCGGACGGAAATGGCCGTTCTGGAAATGGGCATGAGCGGCCGGGGCGAAATCGAGCTGCTTTCGAGAATTGCCGAGCCCGAAGCTGCAATCGTTACGAATATCGGGGAGTCGCATCTGCTCCAGCTCGGCTCGAGGGAAGAAATCGCGAGGGCTAAAACGGAAATTTTGAGCGGGCTGAAGCCGGACGGCTTCTTCGTGTATAACGGCGACGAGCCGCTGATCGAGCGCTTGATGCCCGAAATGCCGCAGCCTTCCTCGATGCTTAGGTACAGGTTCGGAGCATCCGACAGCAACGATATTTATCCGGTCGGCGTTATGCAGGACGGAGATGGCACGCATTTTCAAACGAATTTGCCGGGAGCGCGCAGCTTGTTTGTGCCGCTGCTCGGGCTTCATAATGTCGTCAACGCGCTTGCCGCGATCGCGGTTGCGAAGTTTATGGGCGTCAGCGACGACGAAATCGAGCAAGGGCTCAAAGTCGTCGAGCTCACAAGTATGAGGATCGAGCCTGTCAAGCTGAAAAGCGGGGTTTTGGTGCTCAATGACGCCTACAATGCCAGTCCGACTTCGATGCAGGCGGGGCTTGCCCTTCTGACGGATTTAAAAGGGTATTCACGTAAATTCGCGATACTTGGCGATATGCTGGAGCTTGGTTCGCGCGAAGAGGAATTTCACCGCGAAATCGGCAGGGCGCTCGAGCCGGAAACCGTTGACGGCGTCTTTACTTACGGGCGGCTCGCCCGGTACGTTGCGGAAGAAGCGGCTAAGCGGCTCGGCGAAGACAAGGTTCAAGCGTTTGACGACAAGGCGGAATTGATCCGCAAGCTGCGGGGACTGCTTAAGGAAGGCGACGCCGTTTTCGTGAAAGGCTCGCGGGGCATGCGTCTGGAGGAAGTCGTTGCCGCGCTGAAGTCGGAGGATGAAGCGGTTTGACTTGGTTTATCGGAAAGTATATCGTGGAAGCGGCTCTAAACCTCGGTAAACGCGTCTGTCCTTAAGCGTATGCTTACGAAGTCGCTTTCTACGAAAGCGTTTAGGTCGACGCAGCCGTTTATCCTTGGAAAGCTAGTGGGCTGCTGCGGCAAGCACGGACAGCAGCTCGAATAAATATATGCTAAACAATGCGAGAAATTTGCAAGGGGTGCCCTCATGATTGATAGTAAAGAGATCCTGTTTCCGCTGGCAACCGCCTTCGTCTTGGCGCTGCTGGCGGGGCCGCTGCTCATACCGCTCTTGCGGAGGCTGAAGTTCGGCCAACAAATCCGCACGGACGGCCCGCAGGGCCATTTGAAGAAAAAAGGGACGCCGACGATGGGCGGCATCATCATCATGATGGCGCTGGCGGTAGCCGCGCTCCGTTTTGCCGATAAAGACAGCGAGCTTGTCGTACTTCTCGTCGCCTCGCTGGGCTACGGACTAATCGGATTTTTAGACGATTACATCAAAATATTGTTCAAGCGCTCGCTCGGCTTGACCGCCAGGCAGAAGCTGATCGGTCAACTGATCGTCTCCGCTATCGTGTGTTACTTTCTCATTCGGATGGGCCACTCGACGGACGTTCATATCCCGATCGCTAACGTCGACATCAAGTTCGGCTGGCTGTACTATCCGTTCGTCGCTTTCCTGATGCTGGCGACAAGCAACGGCGTCAATTTTACAGACGGCTTGGATGGACTTCTTGCAGGTACGAGCGCAATCGCTTTCGGCGCTTATGTCATAATCGCGGTTCAGAGTCACAGCCCGGAGACGGCGATTTTCTCTGCAGCCACGGTCGGCGCTGTGCTTGGCTTCCTCGTTTTTAACGCTCATCCGGCCAAGGTATTTATGGGCGACACGGGTTCGCTGGGGCTTGGCGGAGGACTCGCGGCCGCGGCCATTTTGACGAAGCAGGAAATGCTTCTCGCCGTTATCGGCGGCGTTTTTGCAATTGAAGTTTTGTCCGTCATCATTCAAGTCACGTCCTTCAAGACAAGGGGCAAACGCGTATTCAAAATGAGCCCGATTCACCACCATTTCGAGCTGTCGGGATGGTCGGAGTGGCGGGTCGTCATCACGTTCTGGCTGACGGGGTTAGTACTTGCGGGAATCGGACTTTACGTAAACGAGGTGTTCTAACGCATGATGCATCCGATGCATTACCGAGACAAGCAAGTTGTCGTACTTGGGCTTGCCAAAAGCGGAGTCGCCGTAGCCAAGCTGTTTCACGAGCAAGGCGCGGCGGTAACCGTTAATGATAAAAAAGAGCGCGACGCATGCCCTGAAGCCGCCGAGTTAGAGGCTCTGGGTATTTCTGTTGTTTGCGGCGGTCATCCGCTGACGCTCATCCACGAGGGCGTTTCGCTCGTCGTCAAAAACCCGGGCATCCCCTACACGGCGGAGCCGGTGGCGCGGGCAACGGCGCTCGGTATCGAAATCGTGACCGAGGTGGAGGTCGCTTATCACATTTGCGAAGCGCCGATTATCGGGATTACCGGCTCGAACGGCAAAACGACAACGACGACGTTGATCGGTAACATGCTGGAAGCGGCGGGCCTCGCCCCGATCGTAGCCGGAAACATCGGCCGGTCACTGTGCGACGCTGCGGCAGAGGCGACCTCGGACAACCGGATGGTTGTCGAGCTGTCCAGTTTTCAGCTGAAAGGGACATCCGCATTCCGGCCGCATATCGCGTGCCTGCTTAACGTGTACCAGACCCATCTCGACTATCACGGCGGGATGGAAGATTACATCGATTCCAAGATCAAGCTGTTTGCGAATCAAACGGCTGAGGATGTTGCGGTCGTTAATGCGGACAATGACGTATGCCGTCGTCTGATACCAGACTTGAAGGCAAGGCTGCTTCCTATCTCCATGTCGGAGGAGCTCGAATGCGGCGTTTATTTGCAGGAGAATACGATCGTCTGCCGTACGTTTGAAGGGGAAAAGGTTCCCGTGCTTCCGGCGGGCGAGCTGGGCATTCCAGGCAGGCATAACGTGCAAAATGCGCTTGCGGCCACTGCGGTCGCTTACGCGGCGGGCGTCCCATTCGAAACGATCGCGAAGGTGCTGCGCGCTTTCCGCGGCGTCGAACATCGGCTTGAATTCGTGGCAGGAAGAGACGGCGTTACCTATATAAACGGATCGAAGGCGACGAATCCGGCCGCGACCATTATGGACATCGAAGCGTTCGCGCAGCCGATCGTCCTGATCGCCGGCGGACTGGACCGCGGAATGGACTATATGGAGCTGCTTCCGTATTTCGAGAACCGGATCAAGGCGGTCGTAACGATCGGCGAAACCCGCGAAAAAATAAACCGCGTCGCGGCGCTGGCAGGACTACAGGCGGTGAAAAGCGTCGATAATGCTAACACTCCCGCCGACGCTCTGAATGAAGCCGTACGCATTGCGAGCGGCTTGGCGGAGTCTGGTGATGTCGTACTGCTGTCTCCGGCGTGTGCAAGTTGGGACATGTTTGCTTCTTATGAGGAAAGGGGACGCATTTTTAAGCAGTCCGTGCATAACCTGTAACAAGGGGGAGCTTGTCCCCACTTTTGTTGCAAGGGGTGCCTGGCTATGGGCAAATCGCGTTCTCTTCCGGATCCTATTATGCTATTGTCTACCGTTCTGCTTCTGGCGATAGGCATCATTATGGTTTACAGCGCCAGCGCGGTGCTGTCTTTCCGGGAGTTCGGAGATGCTTATTATTACTTGAAGCGTCAGCTGTTGTTTGCCGCGCTCGGCGGCGTTGCGATGGTCGTCATGATGAACGTAGACTATTGGGTTTGGCGAAAATACGCCAAGCTTGCGCTGATCATCGGCTTCGTGATGCTGCTTATCGTGCTGGTTCCGGGCATAGGCGTCGTTCGCGGCGGCGCGAGAAGCTGGCTCGGCATCGCGTCGTTCGGCATTCAGCCGTCCGAGTTTATGAAGATGTGCGTCATCTTGTTTCTTGCGAAGCTGTTGTCCGAGGATAACGTTCAGATTACGAACTTTACCCGCGGCCTTATGCCGCCGCTCGCGATCGTCGGCGTAACGTTCGGGCTCATCATGCTTCAGCCGGACCTTGGCACGGGTGCCGTTCTGGTGGGTGCCTCGCTGCTGATCATTTATACGGCCGGCGCACGGATCGCTCACTTGGTCGGTCTCGCGATGATCGGCGTGGTAGGCCTCATCGGGCTCGTGCTGGCGGAGCCTTACCGGATGAAACGCATTACCGGCTTTCTCGATCCGTGGCAGGATCCGCTCGGCGTCGGCTATCAAGCGATCCAATCGCTGTATGCGGTAGGTCCGGGCGGTTTGGTAGGATTGGGACTCGGCATGAGCAGGCAAAAATACAGCTATCTGCCGGAGCCGCAAACGGATTTTATTTTTTCGATTATCGGCGAGGAGCTCGGCTTTATCGGAGGAACGCTTCTTTTGGCCTTGTTTACGCTGCTCGTATGGCGCGGACTTCGGACGGCCATAACGGCTCCCGACACGTTCGGCAGCCTGCTGGCGGTCGGCATTACCGGGATGGTCGCCGTACAGGTGATCATTAACATCGGCGTCGTCATCGGGATGTTTCCGGTTACCGGCATTACGCTGCCGCTAATTAGCTACGGAGGTTCTTCTTTAACGCTCATGCTGACTTCACTCGGCATATTACTTAACATTTCTCGATACGCGAGGTGACGGTGGCTTGAAAAAAATCGTCTTCACCGGAGGAGGTTCGGCGGGTCATGTGACGCCGAACCTTGCGCTTATTTCCGCCCTGCGGCAAAAGGGCTGGGAAGCGTCATACATAGGCTCCGCCGACGGCATAGAAAAGCAGATTATCGATGAAGCGGGCATTCCGTTTCACCACATTTCATCCGGCAAGCTGCGGCGTTATTTCGACTTGAAAAATATGAAAGACCCTTTCAAAGTGTTGAAGGGCGTCTGGGATTCCTATAAGCTATTAAAAAAGCTGAAGCCGAGCATCGTATTTTCCAAAGGGGGCTTCGTTTCCGTCCCCGTAGTCGTTGCGGGCTGGATGCGCGGCATTCCCGTAATCATTCATGAATCGGACATGACGCCGGGGCTGGCCAACAAGCTGTCCGTGCCGTTCGCCCGCAAGGTGTGCGTAACGTTTCCCGAAACGTTGTCTCTGGCAGCCAAGAAAAGCTCGGCCGCAGGCGGCAGCGGCAGTCAGGCTTCTGACGAAGGCGGCAAAGCCGTCTTGACCGGCCTGCCCATCCGCAGCGAGCTGCAGGCGGGATCCGCGGAGCGGGGGCGCAGCTTATGCGATTTTACGCGATCGAAGCCCGTGCTGCTCGTAATGGGCGGCAGCCTCGGAGCCAAGGCGATTAACGAGGCGGTCCGCGCGAAGCTGCAAAGCTTGCTGCAGCGTTTTCAGATCGTACATATTTGCGGCAAGGGCAACCTCGATGCGTCTCTCGAAGGGTTGCGCGGATACCGCCAATTCGAATATGTGAACAAAGAGCTGCCTGATTTGCTGGCGATGACCGATATTGTCATATCCCGTGCGGGCGCGACGTCGATCTGCGAATTTTTGGCGCTGCAAAAGCCGATGGTGCTTATTCCGCTGACGCGGCAAGCGAGCAGAGGGGACCAGATCGTAAATGCGGCATCGTTCGAGAAGTCCGGCTACGGGCGCGTCCTGCCCGAGGAACAAGCGACCGCAGATACCCTGCATGCGCTGGTGACGGAAGTATACGAGCACCGCAAGGATTACACGGAACGAATGGCGCGTTCGCAGGTGAAGGACGGCGTCGGCGCAATCGTCGAGCTGATCGAGACCGAGTCGCTTCCGTCCCGCCGATAGGCAGCGTTCCGGAGGGAATTCGGAGCGTATTCCGCTTGCGTTGCAAGTCATCTCCCGCTAGGCGGAGATTGCGTTATATAGGCGATTGTCACACTCTCGCCGCTTTTACATAAACTACACTATAACCGTGACAGACATCTGGGATGCATGCGAAACCGCCCACGTTGTTCTGTAAAGGAGGTTGATCCCATGCAACAGGTAATAGCGGAATTGCAGGAGGCCGGCGTCGGCGATATTAAGCTCGGCGCGCCGATGGCGCCGTACACGACCTGGGAAATCGGAGGACCTGCCGACGTGCTGCTCGTTCCGCAAACGAAAGAACAGCTGGTCGGTGCGGTCAAATTGCTGTACCGGCATCAAACGCCATGGTTCGTTCTTGGACGCGGCTCCAACTTGCTCGTTGCGGACAAAGGCATTCGCGGCGTCGTCATTAAACTCGGTCCGGCACTCGATTATGCGCGATTCGACGGCAACCTCGTCCATGCCGGAGGTGCGCATTCGTTCATCGTCCTGACGGTGAAGGCCAGCAAACAGGGGTTAACCGGCTTGGAATTCGCAGGGGGCATTCCAGGCAGCGTCGGAGGCGCCGTTTACATGAACGCGGGGGCGCACGGGTCTGATGTGTCACGCATACTCAAACAAGCGGAAGTGATGTTGGATACGGGAGAACTCGTCATCATGACGAAAGACGACCTGCAGTACGCTTACCGCCATTCCGTTCTGCACCGGCTGCCGGGCATCGTCACGGAAGCGGTCTTCGAGCTCGCTTACGGAGACAGGACCGAGATTGCCGGAACGCTTGCGGCGTATAAGGACCGCCGAATGCGGACGCAGCCTCTCAGCCTGCCTTGCGCCGGCAGCGTATTCCGGAATCCGGAAAATCATCATGCCGCGAAGCTGATCGAAGAGGCCGGCCTGAAAGGAACGCGAATCGGGGGAGCGGAAGTGTCTACGCTGCACGCCAATTTTATGATTAACACCGGTCAAGCGACGGCAAACGACATTCTGGCGCTGATGAAGCACGTGCAGGAGCGCGTGTTCGAGAAGTTTGGCGTGCAGCTCGTACCGGAAGTGCTCAAGGTGGGCGAATTTTAAAAAAGGCGGAAAGCCTCCGTTGACTACGTTTCGTTTGCTTCCGAATCGACCTGGAGGTGAAACATTGGAGAAGTTGGTGATCGAAGGTGGGAGACCTCTCTCGGGAACCATACGGATTCATGGCGCAAAAAATGCCGCACTACCGATTTTAGCAGCCAGCTTGCTGGCGGACGGAACACATGCGATCGAAAATGTACCCGACTTACTCGATATCGATGTCATGATCAGTATACTGCGTGCGCTAGGTTGCCGGGTGAAGCATCAAGGTGAAACCGTGACGATTCATACGTCGACCTTGCATTCTTCCCACATCCCGGAAGATTTGATGAAACAAATGCGTTCCTCCATATTTTTGATGGGGCCGCTGTTAGCCCGTTTTGGAGTCGTTCACGTATACCAGCCGGGAGGCTGCGCTATCGGCGAACGCAAAATCAATTTGCACCTGCAAGGCTTGACGGCGCTAGGCGCCAAAATAGAAGAATCGGGCAGCACGATCGTGTGCAAGGCCGACAAGCTTAAAGGTGCGGACATCGTTCTCGATTATCCCAGCGTAGGCGCTACCGAAAATATTATGATGGCCGCCGTGAAAGCGGAGGGCATCACGACCATTCATAATGCCGCCCGGGAGCCGGAAATTCAAGACTTGCAAAACTTCCTCGTCACGATGGGAGCCAAAATAGTCGGCGCGGGTACCGATACGATAACGATCGAAGGCGTCGACAGGCTGACGCCGTGCATATATCGCGTCATTCCGGACCGGATCGTTACCGGAACCTTCATGATCGCGGCTGCAGCTACGCGCGGCAACGTGACGCTTGAAAACGTATGCCCAGCCCACCTCACGTCGGCCATTCACGTTCTGCGGCGCGCCGGTGTTCAAATCGCCTTCGAAGGTGATATAATGAACATATCGTGCGGAACTCGTCCGAAAGCGCTGGAGCGAATCATTACGTCGCCCCATCCCGCTTTTCCGACCGACCTTCAATCGCAAATTATGGTGCTGCTGTCTTTGGCGGACGGAATGAGCGTCGTGAAGGAAACGGTTTTCGAAGGCAGATTCAAACACGTCGACGAGCTTGGCCGCATGGGAGCGGACATTACCGTCGACATGAACGCCGCCTACGTGAGAGGCGTGCCGAGGTTGTATGGGGCCACTGTCGAGGCTACCGATTTGCGCGCTGGAGCCGCGCTTGTAATCGCCGGTCTCGCTGCGCACGGCACGACTGTCGTGGAGCAGGTTCATCATATAGACCGGGGTTACGACCGGATCGAACATATGCTTAGCCGTCTCGGAGCCGGCATTACCCGCTATCACGCGCCTGCCGACAGACCTTCGCAGGCGATTTCGAGGGCGGAGATCGCCCAAACCGGGACGGAGCCCATGCATTTGTAACTTATACTTCACTACTATGCAAAAAATCGCTCGATTATCCCTTCCTGTAAGCAGGAGGGGATGAAGGGCGTTATAAGATTTTTCCATTCTCCATAGCTTCTTCGAACGCCGGGAAGCATGTGCTTCGATGCTTGTTCGAATTCATGGCTAACGCCGCTCATTACATAACGGGAAGCTTCCGAAGCCGTCTTTTGCGTCAAAGCCGGAGTGTGCTTAGGAATGATCCGTAAACCGTTTTTGCCGAGCTGCGTTTTTCGCCGAAGCATGTCTAGAAGGGGAATGGCGGGGGAAGGTGTTAGGTTGTCTGCTGCGGAACCGAAAGTGCCTGCCATGAAGCCTGAAAGCAAGAAAAGGCGCGGCAGCAGGGCGCTCTTGATATTGTTGGTCCTTTTTTTTGTTACGGTTCTGATTATTCTATTCTTTCAATCGCCTGTCAGCAAACTATCGGAGATTGAAATATCGGGCAACGAGCTCGTCTCTAGCGAAACGATCGGACAAGCCTCCGCGGTTGCGGTCGGCGATCAATTTTTTGCATTCAGTTCCGGTGAAGTGGAGAAGCGAATCAAAAAGCTGCCGATGATCGAGTCGGTCGAGGTAACGAAATCGTTCCCGGGACATATGTCGATCGTCGTGAAGGAATACCCGCGCGTAGCGTTTCAGTTTACGAGTGACGGCAGCGTGCAGGTGCTTCTTGTAGACGGCAGCTCGACGGCGGTACCGGTTTCCGGCATTCCGTTCGACAAGCCGATCTTGAGCGGATGGAGCGATGACGATCCGTTGAAATTGAAGCTGCTCCAAACGCTGGCGGACATACCGCCTGCGATATTGTCCGACGTCTCCGAAATCAAACCCGATCCCAGCGATGCCTATGCGGACAAAATCAAAATGTACACCCGCTCGCAATTCGAAGTGTCGACGACGATCGGATATTTGCCGGAAAAACTGCCGTATTTGGGGTATATGATCAATTCGCTCAAAGACCAGAATAAAACTTCCGGCGTCATTTCGATGTTCGAACAGGTCAGAGGCGAAGCGATACCGCTGGATACCGGTGCGAAGGATACGAAGAAGGCCGGCGACACCAAGAAAAACGACAACAAAAAAGAGCCGACGCCGAAAACGACGCCGAAGCCTACTCCGACTCCAACCAAGTCTGCGACGCCGAAGCCGAAGCCGACACCGACGCAGAGGGATGTAAAGGGAAATTGAAAACTCACCCTTTAGCCCTGAAATAAGGACTTTTTGCCCATAACCTTTTCTGCAAATGAGACTACTAATCGTTCTTGAAAACTGTTAAAATTATCATTATGGGTTTCTACTGCCCTTTCGCGCGTTTACGGCGATTCTCGGCATAATGTGGAATTTATTACTATCCAAAAAACTTGCTGAAAAAAAGAGGGAAAACAATAGCTATGTTGAATAAGTTACAGAAGTCAGGCAATTTTAATGCGACTAAATCTATCAACCTACGGGAGGTGCCAACGGTTGAGCAACGAAGACGTCATTGTTAGCTTAGACATCGGTACATCCAAGGTGCGTGCCATTATCGGCGAAGTATCCGGAAGTTCACTGAATATTATCGGAGTAGGCTCAGCCGACTCGGAAGGAATCCGCAAAGGCGCCATCGTCGATATCGATCAGACAGTCCAATCGATCCGTAGTGCGATAGATCATGCCGAGCGTATGGTCGGCATTCAAATATCGGATGTTTACGTAGGGATTTCCGGCAGCCATATCGCTCTTCAGACGAGCCATGGCGTCGTTGCAGTTTCCAACGTCGACCGGGAGATCGGCGATGAAGATATCGAACGGGTGCTCCAAGCTGCCCGGGTTATCGCGCTTCCTCCGGAACGCGAGATCATCGGTGTCGTTCCAAAGCAGTATGTAGTGGACGGGCTTGAGGGTATCCAGGATCCGCGCGGCATGATCGGAGTCAGGCTTGAAGTCGAAGCGACCATCATTACCGGCGCCAAAACTGGCATACATAATTTGCGCCGCGTCGTAGAGAAAGCCGGGCTGCATATTAGCGAGCTGGCTTTAATGTCGCTGGCATCCGGAAATTTGACTTTGTCGAAGGACGAGAAATCGATCGGCACGGTGCTTGTCGATATCGGAGCGGGATCGACGACGGTCGCCGTTTTTGAGAACGGGACGATCGTAGCGACTTCCACGCTTCCTATCGGCGGCGAATTTATTACAAGCGATATTTCGATCGGTTTGCACACGCAAATCGAGCATGCCGAGCGGGTGAAGCTGAAATTCGGATGCGCCAATATGGATGATGCCGCCGAAGACCAGGTATTCAAAGTGCCGCGTATCGGAAGCAATATGGAAAAGCAGTTTACGCAAGTCGAATTGGCCACGATTATCGAGCCAAGGGTGCAGGAAATTTTCCAGCTTATCAAAGCTGAAGCGTTCCGTTTAGGATATGGCAATGCGCCCGGAGGCTACGTGCTTACAGGCGGGACCATATCGATGCCCGGCGTACTTGCTGTCGCGCAAGCGGAACTGGCTACCTCAGTTAGAGTTGGTACCCCCGATTTTATCGGTGTACGCGATCCGTCCTATACAGCCGGCGTCGGCATTATCCATCATGTAACGAAGTCGTTCCGCAGCCGCGGAAACGCAACCCCGAAACGATCGGCCGTTAAGAAAACGACGGAAGAAAAAGTAGGGATGTTTGAGCGAATGAAAAATTGGCTGAGTGAGTTTATTTAATAACCTCGAACTCGTCTTTCCCGATCCATCATCCGCAAATCGATGTCCTAAGCGGAAGCGTTCGGTACCGAATGCTTCGAAATCGCATAGGGCGTCATAATCGTTTATCCTAGGCGCAAGTAAGGGGGAGCAATCAATTGTCTATGTTGCAATTTGACTTGGATATCGAATCACAAGCTACGATTAAGGTGATCGGTGTTGGCGGCGGCGGAAGCAACGCGGTCAACCGAATGATCGACCATGGCATTCAGGGCGTAGAATTTATTACAGTTAATACGGATGCGCAGGCGCTTAACCTGGCCAAGTCCGAAATAAAGCTCAAAATCGGTGAGAAGCTGACCCGCGGATTGGGAGCGGGCGCCAATCCGGATGTGGGCAAGAAGGCTGCCGAAGAATCGCGCGAAGCGATCGTACAGGCGCTTAAAGGCTCCGACCTCGTGTTCGTTACGGCGGGCATGGGCGGAGGAACAGGTACCGGCGCCGCGCCGGTTATTGCTGAAATCGCCAAGGAAGTAGGCGCGTTGACAGTTGGTGTCGTCACACGGCCCTTTACATTCGAAGGACGCAAGCGTTCGCTGCAGGCCGAGACCGGCATAGCGGCTCTTAAAGAGAAGGTCGATACGCTGATCGTAATACCGAACGACCGCTTGCTGGAAATCGTCGACAAGAAAACGCCGATGCTGGAAGCGTTCCGCGAAGCGGATAACGTTCTGAATCAAGGCGTACGAGGCATCTCGGACTTGATTATGGTACCGGGACTGATCAATCTTGACTTCGCCGACGTCAAAACGATCATGTCGGAGCGCGGCTCCGCCTTGATGGGGATCGGAACTGCGGCCGGCGAGAACCGCGCAGCCGAAGCCGCCAAAAAGGCGATTCAAAGCCCGCTGCTCGAAACGTCTATCGACGGCGCACGCGGCGTCATCATGAACATTACCGGCGGCATTAACCTAAGCCTATATGAAGTAAACGAAGCGGCCGAAATCGTTATGGCGGCTTCCGATCCGGAAGTTAACGTGATCTTCGGCGCGATCATCGATGAAGCGATGAAGGACGAAATTAAAGTAACGGTAATTGCTACGGGCTTCGAGCATAAACCTGCACCGATGATTCCTGCTCAACCGATGCGTCGTCCGCAAGAGACGGCCCCTTCGGAACCATCGAGAGTTCCGAACAACAGGCCGGCGTATACGCCCCAGCAACAGGATCCAAGTCACTTGGATATTCCGACGTTCCTGCGCAACCGCGGCAAGAACAATTTGAATGACTAACGCCTCAACGCCTCAACGCCTCAACCGGGTAAGCCGGATGAGGCGTTGTTTTTTATTTATCAGATTTCCATCCCTCTTCGCGGCACAGCCCGCCACATTTCTCCTCATACTTCGACAAAAAAACATGCTAGTCCCCTTCACGATTAGACAGACATTGAGCATCGTTTCTTTTATACTGATCTCACGGCGTTCGGAACGCTGCTGATTGAGGACTCGAGCAGAATCGGCTGTGGATCGCGATTTGCTATGGTGTGGGGAATGAGCCGGCAAGGGGCTGGAATGGTGATCGTATATGTCGATCTGATCTTTTTGCTGAATGCGGCGATAGACGGGGCATTGCTTGTCGTAACCGCTTGGACACGTAATGCGGCGGTCCGACTGTGGCGAATTGCAGCAGCGTCCGTGATCGGCGGCGCATATGTCGTGATGATGCTTGTCCCCGAGCTTTCCTTTATGTTCACGTTCATGGTTAAGCTTTTGTTTTCCGCTCTAATGATTGTTACGGCTTTCGGCTTTGGCGGCATGGCGCCTTTCCTGCGCAATGTAACCGCATTTTATGTGGTCAGCTTTGCTGCGGCCGGCGGCATATTCGGCTTTCATTATTTTTTTATGGCGTCCGGCGATGTTTGGAACGGCATCTTTTTTGCGCATTCCGGCGGGATGCTGTTTGAAATGAATACGGGCATCTGGTTTGTGCTTGCCGCGTTTGTAATCGTCATGTGGATTTATTTGCGCGTATTTCGCGGTGCCAAGCAAAAGGAGCGGCTGGTCACTTATATGGCGGAGGTTGAGGTGGCCGTCGAAGACTTCGTGATGCGCTGCAAAGGCCTCGTCGATACGGGAAACCAGCTATACGATCCCCTTACGAAAACGCCGGTCATGGTTGTGGAAACCGCGATGTGGAAGGATGTGCTGCCTGAGAAATGGGTCGAACGAATACGGAAGGCTGAAGTCGATCAAATCGTTTCGACGATCGGAAGCGACGAGTTTTGCTGGCAGGACCGGCTTCGGCTCGTGCCGTACCGCGGCGTAAACCGGGGAACCCAGTTTATGCTTGCGATTAAACCGGATCGAGTCACGGTGATCTATAACGATCGGAAAATCGACACGCATAAAGTGTTGGTAGGCTTCGACGCCGGCAAGCTGTGTTCGGACGATTCGTATCATGCCATAATCCATCCTATGCTGCTGCAGACATAAATAGTCGCTCCCGCGAAAGGGGGGCTAATGCGAAAACCAAGGATATACGGCTTCGCCTTTCTTAGAGGAGGAGTCGCGTTTACCAGGAAATGAACGAACGGCGGAGGATTGCTATCCGACATTCGCAAGGATAAACGCCTATCGGGTTTTTGACGCCGGCCTTTGCCGCAGGTTTAAAGCTGTTTCCACGATATACCGTCTGATAAACGAAAGAAAACCGGTACGCAAAAGGGTGCTTCGTCCCTAGTGAATAACGCCGGATTCTAGGATGATAAGGCAGGCAGGACTTGAGCCTTTTTGCCTATACAAACGAGACGGGCGGATGGCCCAAGGGAGGAACCTGCATGTTGGTAAAATGGAAATTGACGATGCAGCTGTACTATTACCGGCTGCTGCTGCTGTTTGGACTGAAAAGCAATGAAATTTACTACATCGGAGGCAGCGAGGCGCTCCCGCCGCCGCTAACCCGCGAGGAAGAAGAGTTTTTGCTGCAAAAGCTGTCTTCGGGCGATGCGGCGATCCGGGCGATGCTCATTGAGCGCAATTTGCGTCTTGTCGTTTATATCGCGCGGAAGTTCGAAAATACCGGCATACATATCGAAGATCTGGTGTCGATTGGAGCGATCGGTCTTATCAAAGCGGTCAACACCTTCGATCCGGACAAAAAGATCAAGCTGGCCACTTACGCCTCGCGCTGCATCGAGAACGAGATTTTGATGTACCTGCGGCGCAACAGCAAAATCCGCACCGAGGTGTCCTTCGACGAGCCGCTGAACATCGATTGGGACGGCAACGAGCTGCTTTTGTCGGATGTGCTCGGTACCGAGAACGATACGATATACCGTAATATCGAAGAGCAGGTCGACCGCAAACTGCTGCATAAAGCGCTGGATAAGCTTTCCGAGCGGGAGCGTATGATCATGGAGCTGCGCTTCGGCCTTGTCGACGGCGAAGAGAAGACGCAGAAGGATGTCGCGGATATGCTCGGCATTTCGCAGTCGTACATATCCCGTTTGGAGAAACGTATCATTAAGCGTCTGCGCAAGGAATTCAATAAAATGGTATGATGAAACGAGCCGGCATTCCCGCATTCGCGGATTGCCGGCTTTTTGTTTTTTCCGTAAGTCCACGAGGCAAAGTTAAAAAAATACGCAAGCCGATTCGGACGGATTTTGCCAGTCGGGACGCGATTTTCTGCCGGATAAGGGGCGGAGGCGGCAATGCGGCGTATCCGCAGAAGCGCATAAAAAAAGTTACCAAGGAGATAATGTACAATAATGTTTCTCCTTGGGAGGTAATCACGGTGACCCGAAATAAAGTCGAGATTTGTGGAGTTGATACCGCAAAACTGCCCGTGCTGACGAACGCGGAAATGCGCGAATTGTTCGTGCAGCTGCAAACGCACAAAGACCGGGCGGCAAGAGAGAAATTGGTCAACGGCAACTTGAGGCTCGTGCTCAGCGTCATCCAACGTTTCAACAACCGCGGGGAATTCGTCGACGATTTGTTCCAGGTCGGCTGCATCGGATTGATGAAGGCGATCGACAATTTCGATCTGAGCCAGAACGTCAAGTTTTCGACCTATGCGGTACCGATGATTATCGGCGAAATACGCCGGTATTTGCGCGATAACAACCCGATCAGGGTTTCCCGTTCGCTTCGGGACATCGCCTATAAAGCGCTGCAGGTAAGAGACAATTTGACCAATAAAAACTCAAGAGAGCCGACGATTTACGAAATTTCCGAAGCGCTGAACGTACCGAAGGAGGATGTCGTATTCGCCCTCGATGCGATTCAGGATCCCGTCTCGCTTTTCGAACCGATTTATCATGACGGCGGCGACCCGATCTACGTTATGGATCAGATCAGCGACGACCGAAACAAGGATATATCGTGGATCGAGGGAATTGCGCTCCGGGAGGGCATGAGAAAGCTGAACGACCGGGAAAAAATGATTTTATCGATGCGTTTTTTCGAAGGAAAAACCCAGATGGAGGTAGCGGACGAGATCGGCATTTCGCAAGCGCAGGTATCCCGTCTCGAGAAGTCGGCCATTTCGCAGATGCAAAAGCATGTGAAGTCGTAGAGCAAGTAAAGACGCAGCTTCCGTTCCGGTTATCGGCCGGACGAGCTGCGTTTTTTGCTTGAACGGTCAAACACGCCTTGCCCAAAGAATTGTTTGCTGTGCAGGACATTTTGAAACGGCCCGACATATATTAGTATTAAGTCAGACAAATACCTAGCGAATACGTGGTGAGTGCGGCATGAAAATTTCCGATTTCCAGTCCAAGGACGTCATAAATATCGTTGACGGCAAAAAGCTCGGCCAAGTCAGTGATTTGGAGCTGGATTTGCGCCAGGGGCGGATCGAATCGATCGTCGTGCCGAATTTCAGCCGTTTCTTCGGGTTGTTCGGCGGCGGGGCCGATGTCGTTATCCCGTGGCGAAACATTGTAAAGATCGGCGAGGACGTCGTTCTCGTCAAGCTGGACGATGCGAGACCGTATCGGGCTCCGGAAGAGGGCGAGGTCGAATATAACCGGTCCTATCGCGAGCAGCGTTAAACTGCCATCGGCGCAATAGTGAACATAACGATGCTTTATGATACACTGGTAGATATTGCTGGGAGACTGTCATTTAAAGAAAGGCCCGTGCGTTTGTCTGCGGGCCTTACCTTTGACCCGGAGGGAGGACAACACTATGGAACCGTTCGTTGTAATGACGGAAGCGGGGGAACCCGAGCTTCTTCAAATAAAAAATTGGTCCGCCCGTTATCCCGAGCTGACCTCCGGCTTCACGACCCGGATCGGCGGCGTCAGCGAAAAGCCGTTCGGCACGTTAAACTGCGGGCTGCATGTCGCCGATTCGGACGAAAGCGTCGTAGCCAACCGGACGCGGGTAGCCGAGGCTATCGGCATGCCGTTATCCGGATGGGTTTACGGCGAGCAAGTTCATGGCAGCGATGTGGCTTTCGTAACGGGTGCGGACAAGGGGAAGGGGACTGCGGCCCGCATCGATGCGCTTCAGGCCAAGGATGCGTTCATCACGAACGAGACGGGCATATGCCTCGCGGCCATGTTCGCCGATTGCGTCCCGTTATATTTTTACGATCCGGAGCAACGGGTCGTAGCTTTGGCGCATGCCGGCTGGAAAGGTACCGTCTTGCAAATCGCCGGGCAAACCGTCCGGGCGATGGAAGAACGATTCGGAAGCTCGCCGGAGCGGATCGCGGCGGCGATCGGTCCCTCGATCGGCATATGCTGCTACGAAGTGGACGATACGGTGATGAATCAAGTAAGGCCGCTTCTGCAAGAGCTTGGCGAGTCGCAACCGGCGGAGGGAAACGTCGTTTACGAGCCGTCGCCGAACGGCAAATGGATGCTTAACTTGCAAGAAATCAATCGACAAATTATGATAAAAGCAGGAATATTGCCGTCACGTATCGAATTAACTCGTTTGTGCACCAGTTGCCGGGTCGACAAGTTTTTTTCGCACCGGAAGGAACAGGGCGCAACGGGGCGCATGATCGCATGGATCGGCTTGCGTAACTAGCGTGACCGGCTTGAACGAGGTGGATGGTATGGGGTTGAAGGAACGAATCGCCGAAGTGGACAAGCGTGTGGAAGAAGCATGCCGTAAAGCTGGCCGCAGCACGAACGATATACATATAATTGCCGTAACGAAATACGTTTCGGTAGAGGCGACGGCGGAAGTCGTCAAGCACGGCATCCGGGAAATCGGCGAGAACAGGCTCCAGGATGCGGCGCCGAAGCGCGAAGCGATCGGAGACGAAGCGAGCTGGCATTTTATCGGACATTTGCAAACGAATAAAGTGAAGGATGTTATCGGAAAATTTGAATACATCCATTCCTTGGACCGCCCGTCATTGGCTGCGGAAATCGATAAGAAAGCAGCCGCGCTGGGCATCGAGGCCAAATGTTTCATTCAAGTAAATGTGTCGGGAGAAGAGAGCAAATACGGACTGGCGCCGGAATCCTTGTTTTCATTCGCTGAAAGCTTGAAAAGTTACGGCAATATACGCGTCGTAGGTTTGATGACGATGGCGCCGCTCGAAGCGGAGCCGGAAGCTACGCGGCCTGTATTCAGAGGCTTGCGGGAGCTAAGGGACGAGCTGAACAGCCGCTCGATTTTGCCTTATGAAGTGTCCCATCTTTCCATGGGCATGTCGAATGATTTCGAAGTCGCTATCGAAGAAGGGGCGACTTGGATTCGGCTTGGAACCGTCCTGGTCGGCAAATAATAAGTTTTAGGAACAAAGCAGGCGACCGGCCACAAAGCTGCTTTTCTTGGAGTCTCGGCGCGCATTCGCTTGGAGCCGAAGACATTTCACGGTCAATTAAAACGAAACGTTTTAGGAGGAGCCGCAAATGGGAGTTATGAACAGAGTCATGAACTTTTTGGGCTTGCAGGAGGAAGAGGAAGTCGTCCAGCGCGAACGCGTTGTCGAAGAGCCGGAAGAAACTGAAACCAATCCGTTCGAACAGCGTAAGCATAAAGGGAACGTCGTCAGCATTCATTCGCAAAAAAATACGCGCGTTACGCTCAGCGAGCCCCGGGCTTATGAAGATGCGCAGGAGCTTGCCGATCAGCTGAGATCGCGCCGTTCGGTCGTCGTCAATCTGCATCGCGTTTCTCCCGAAATTGGGATGAGGATCGTCGATTTTCTGGGCGGAACCGTCTATGCATTAAACGGGCAGATGGCCAAAATCGGGCCGAACATCTTTCTATGTACGCCGGATACGGTTGAAATTCATGGCGTTATTTCGGAATTGCTTGACGACGAGGCGGAAACCAACAAAATGAGGTGACGATCTTTGCAACAGGTTTACGGTTTGATAGACACATTGACTTACATTTACTACTGCATGATTATCGGCTACGTGCTGCTTTCGTGGCTGCCGAACGTAAGGGAAAGCTTCGTCGGCCAACTACTGGGCAAGCTGGTGGAGCCGTATTTGACGCCTTTCCGCAAAATCATCCCGCCGATCGGCGGCATGCTCGACATATCGCCGATTATCGCGTTGTTCGCGCTGCAATTCGTCGTGCTTGGCATTAAAGAAGTTATCCGTTATATTGCGGGCATGTTTTAACGGCGATGAACAAGCATATTTACGAGCATTTTCATCCCAGTGAGCAGCATTTTGTGGACAAGGCTTCGGAATGGGTGGAGAAGGCGGCCGTGCAGCACGCGATGAAAAGGACCGACTTTCTGGATCCGAGACAGTGTCAAATCGTAACGATGCTTGCGAACCGCTCCGGGGACGTCGTATTCCGTCTTGATGGCGGGTACGCCGCCGCCGAGCGCAAACGGGCGATCATCGCACCTGAATACCGGAACGTGGAAGACGAGGATCCCGGAATCCTCGTCCTTTCTGTTGCCTCGGAAGACAGCAAGCTGAAGTCGCTGGATCACGGCGATTATATGGGAGCGATTCTTTCGCTTGGCATCAAACGCGAGAAAATCGGCGATATCGTCGTCTTGGAGGGCGGCGGCTGCCACTGTCTGGTCGCTGAAGAAATCGGCGATTACCTCAGGCTGCAATTGCAGCAAGTGCACCGTGTCCACGTCCGTACCGAGCTGCTGCCTATCGATCGATTCGAGGGAGCGAGCGTTACGTTCGAAGAAATGAACTTATCGGTCGCATCCATGCGGCTCGACGGCATAGCCAGCGATGCGTTCCGCCTAAGCCGGGCCAAAATATTGCTGCCTATCAAAGCGGGGCGATGCCGCGTTAATTGGAAAGTGGAGGAAGATCCGAGCAAGCCGCTGAAGGAAGGCGACGTCGTTTCGCTTCAAGGCTTCGGAAGGTTTCGGGTAACGGAAGTGGAGGGCGTAACGAAGAAAGGACGAATTCGCGTTAAAATCGGCAGGTACCGATAAAATAAACGGGCATTTCGCAGCTCCGATCCGTTTTTCGGCGCGAGCAAGCGAAAATGTTCGATATTTGTGCAGGAAAATGCAGGAGTATCGCGGCTGTTGTCGAATAAATACGAACAGGGCACGATATTTTTTTGGAGGTGCAGAATGCCGTTAACGCCACTGGATATTCATAATAAAGAGTTCAAACGCGGGTTTCGCGGTTACGATGAAGATGAAGTAAACGAATTTCTAGATCTTATCATTAAAGATTACGAAGCGCTTATTCGGGAAAATAAAGAGCAGCAAAATCAGATGGCGACTCTTCAGGAACGGCTTGATCGTTTTGCCAACATCGAGGAAACGCTCAGCAAAACGATTATCGTCGCTCAAGAGGCGGCTGATGAGGTCAAATCGAACTCGAAGAAGGAAGCGCAGCTGATCATTCGCGAAGCGGAGAAAAACGCCGACCGGATCGTTAACGAAGCGCTCGTTAAATCCGGGAAAATTTCACTTGAAATCGAGGAACTGAAGAAGCAGGCGGCCATATACCGCACCCGCTTCCGTACGCTCCTGGAGGCTCAGCTTGAGCTTCTGAAATCCGATGATTGGGATGTTATTCAGGGATCGTCGGCGCAAGCATACTCGGAGCGTTAGAAAATCCGGGCTTGAACGTGTTTTAGAAAGCCGGCTGCGCGGAAAGAATAAAGCTATGTCCATAGCCGGATTCCTATTTATAATTTATACATAAATTAGCCGCTGTACGTTGCAAGCGTGCGATGCGGCCGACGTTGACGCTGCAGTCTTTTTTACGATATACTGCGTGTAACGTTACAGCCTAGTAAGCATATAGCAGGAAAGCGATGAATGGGCCGAGTAAGGCAAGGAGCGGCGTCAGCGAATTAGGGATTGGTGCGAGCCTAATGTCCGCAATTGCTTGAAAATCTCCCATGAGTATCTCTTGAAAAAAGTTGACCGTGCCTTCGGGCGGGAGAAGTAAAGAGAATCGGGTGATTCCGTTAACGATCGTCGAGTGGGACTGCGCTTGGATTCAGACGTTATCGGCGTCTGTTTATGACCGCATCTTATGAGGGTGGTACCGCGAGATATGCTTCTCGTCCCTTTGGGGATGGGAAGCTTTTTATTTTTGGGGAATACGCTGCGATGACGTAACCCTTTGTGGGGACTGCAAGGCGCCCCTGTAAAGAACTATTACAAGTTGAACGAAAGAACGATGGGGAGACAAAATGGAATGGAGAAAGGGAATTGTCTTGCAGCGAGTTTTGGCTTTGCGTTTCACCCTTCCGAAGGCCCATTCAATGTGGGAAACGCAAAACAAGATGTTTGAAGCGGCAAGGCAATCCCTTTCGGAGTGCAATGGACTCCTTTTTGGTTCAACTTAAATTGGAATAATCGTCGCAGCATCAACTTCACTTTGTGGGGTATCAAGAAGGAGAGTGGATCAAATGGATTATGGGAAAACGCTGAATTTGCCGCAGACGGATTTTCCGATGCGGGGCAACCTGCCGCAGGCCGAGCCGAAGGTGCAGGCATGGTGGGATGAAATTGACATTTATGAACAAGTGCAGGCCAAAGCAAAAGGAAAACCGAAATTCATTCTTCATGACGGGCCTCCGTACGCGAACGGCGACATCCATATCGGACATGCGTTGAATAAAATTTTGAAGGATATGATCGTCCGCTATAAATCGATGCGCGGCTTCGATGCGCCTTACGTCCCGGGATGGGATACGCACGGTTTGCCGATCGAGCAGGCGATTGCCAACGGCGGGAAAGTCGACCGCAAAAAAATGAGCGTGCCCGAATTCCGCGAATATTGCAAAGAATACGCGCTCACTTGGGTCGAGAAGCAGAAGAAGCAATTCAAGCGGCTCGCTGTCCGCGGCGATTGGAAGCGTCCTTATGTGACGCTGAATCCGGAGTATGAGGCACAGCAAATTCGCGTTTTCGGCAAGATGGTCGAGAAGGGATATATCTATAAAGGCTTAAAGCCGGTCTACTGGTCGCCTTCTTCCGAAAGCGCGCTTGCCGAAGCGGAAATCGAATATAAAGAAAAAACGTCGCCGTCCATCTACGTCGCGTTCCCCGTCAAGGACGGCAAAGGAAAGCTTCCTCAGGATGCCGCCGTCGTCATCTGGACGACAACTCCTTGGACGCTGCCGGCCAATCTCGGCATTAGCGTACATCCGGAATTCGATTATGCGGTTGTCGAAGCGGACGGGCGTAAGTTTGTGCTGGCACAAGGCTTGCTCGAAGCGGCCGCCAAAGAAATCGGCTGGTCTTCCTATCACGTAACCTCTACCGTAAAAGGCGCGGAGCTGGAGTTCATTACGTGTAAGCATCCGTTCTACGATCGCGAATCGCTCGTTATGACAGGCGAGCATGTAACGCTGGAAGCCGGTACGGGCTGCGTGCACACGGCTCCCGGACACGGGGAGGACGACTTTGCAATCGGCCAGCGATACAATATCGGCGTACTTTGCCCTGTCGACGACCAAGGCAAGATGACGGCGGAAGCGCCGGGCTTCGAAGGGATCTTTTATGAAAAAGCGAACGCTCCGATCCTGGAATCGCTTGAGAACTCCGGACTTTTGTTGAAGCAAGGAACGGTCAATCACCAATACGCGCATGACTGGCGTACGAAGAAGCCTGTCATCTATCGGGCGACGGAGCAGTGGTTCGCTTCGATCGACAAGTTTAGAGCCGAAATGCTGGAGCAAATCAAAAACGTAAAATGGACGCCGCACTGGGGCGAAATCCGCCTCCATAACATGATCGCGGACCGCGGGGACTGGTGTATTTCCCGCCAACGTGCGTGGGGCGTGCCGATACCGATTTTTTACTGCCGCGCTTGCAACGAGCCGGTCGTCAATGAGCGGACAATCGAGCATGTTGCTTCCATCTTTGAAAAGGAAGGCTCGAACGCCTGGTTCATCAAGGATGAGCGGGAGCTGCTGCCGCAAAACACGGCTTGTCCCAAATGCGGTCATGATCATTTCCGTAAAGAAACGGATATTATGGATGTCTGGTTCGATTCCGGCTCAAGCCATGCAGGCGTACTCGAAACGCGCGAAGATCTGCAATGGCCGGCCGACCTGTACCTGGAAGGCTCCGACCAATACCGCGGCTGGTACAACTCGTCGCTTATTACAGGAACGGCCGTATACGGACAATCGCCGTATAAAGGGATTTTGAGCCACGGCTTTACGCTTGACGGCGAAGGACGCAAAATGTCCAAATCGCTTGGCAACACGATCGATCCGAACCAAGTCTGCGATAAGCTCGGCGCCGACATTTTACGCTTGTGGGTGTCATCCGTCGATTACCAGGAGGATCAACGGATTTCCGACGGCATTTTGGCCCAAACGTCCGAAATCTACCGGAAAATCCGTAATACGCTGCGCTACTTCCTGGGTAACCTGGCGGGCTTCGATCCGGCTGCCGACCGCGTGCATCCATCCCGAATGAACGAATTGGACCGTTACGCGTTGATCGGGCTGAACCGTTTGAATGAAAAAGTAGTGAAAGCTTACGATGAATACGAGTTTCACGTCGTTTATCAATCGATTCATCATTTCTGTTCGGTTGAATTGAGCGCATTTTACTTGGAAATCATCAAGGACCGCATCTACGCCAGCACGCCAGGCGATATTGGCCGTAAGGCGGCACAAACCGTATTGTACGAGGCGCTTACGGTTATAACTAAGCTGATCGCACCGATTTTGCCGCATACGGCGGACGAAGTTTGGAAGCATATTCCCGGCGTAACCGAGGCAAGCGTGCAGCTTGCGGATATGCCGGATGCGGACACGTCAATATACGACGAGTTGCTTGAGCGCAAATGGAATCAGTTCCTTGAAGTGAAAAATGAAGTGAACAAAGCGCTTGAAGATGCGAGAAACCGCAAAGTTATCGGCAATGCGCTGGGAGCTAAACTCGATTTGTACCCGAATGAAGAAACGGCCGGGCTTCTTGCCCGCTTCGAGGCGCTGGATCAATTGTTTATCGTTTCGGCGGTACAAGCGCATCCTGCAGGAACGGCCGCTCCGGAGGAAGCGATGCAGCTGAAAGGCTTGTCGGTTGCCGTATCGGTGGCTGAAGGGGAAAAATGCGAGCGCTGCTGGATCGTTACGCCTGAGGTCGGCTCGAGCGACGTTCACCCTACCTTGTGCAAACGCTGCTCGGATGCGGTATCGTCGCTGCCGGAAGCGTAAAGCCGAAGCAAACCCATGGTATGCTCCGGCGAGTCTAGATTAAAAATGGCCGGGCATGATCGGACCTGATGTAGGGCGGATCGAACGGTCTGTCCGATAATCGGTCCTCCTGAAACTGACTGCTATTTATTGGAGCCTGCAGCAAACCGCAGAAAGCCGAAAGACCGGCTTTCTTTATTACGGGTCAAGGCGGGCTTACTTCTTTGTGAGGGGTTCACCCAACCCCGGAAGGGGAGCGTATGAGCACGAAGAACGATAAGATGGAGAAGGTTGATAAAGGGACGACCATGACGATAAAGAAAGACGGACAGGACGAAAACGGGAATGAGAAAAAGCTGCTTGACGACATGCATAGGCGTATAACCGAGATGGCCAATCAAATGGAACGCGTGCAGATTGCCGATTATGTGCAGCTTTTGAACAGCCCCCGCAAAATTATTTTTACGAACATCGTTGCCGGCATCTCGCGGGGCGTCGGGATCGCGATCGGCTTTACATTTTTCGCGTCAACGATTTTGTATATTTTACAGGCGCTTGGAGCGCTCAATTTGCCGATTGTCGGCGATTATATTGCCGAAGTGGTGAAATATGTAAAGGCGCAGCTCGAAGGCAGAGCTTACTAGGTAAACGAAGCGGAAAACGAACAATTCGATAAACCGACATCAAGCTCGATTAACCTCTAATCGAATCCGATTTCGCGAGCCGGCAATTCGGTTTTTGAAACCGCCGAAGATATGATTCGTAAAATCTCGCAGAGTGACTTCGCTTCGCTAATTTGTATCGAGACGCTCCGCAAAGTACCCGGAATAAGCTTCAGAGCATATCGCCGCACTGCGGGGAACCTTTTAAGGAGGGCTGTAATTGTTTTATTTCGTTATCGCGTTGATCGTATTTCTGCTTGACCAAGGAAGCAAATGGCTGATCGTGAACAAAATGAGCTTGTACGAATCGCGTCCGGTGATCGGCGAATTTTTCCAGATTACCTCGCACCGCAACACGGGAGCGGCATTCAGTATTTTGGAAGGGCAGCGCTGGTTCTTTCTCTGCATTACCGTGGTTGTCGTTACCGGAATCATCTGGTATTTGCTGAAGATGATCAAAGACAAACGCAAGCTGCTGTCATGGGCGCTTAGTCTTCTGTTAGGCGGAGCGGTCGGCAATTTTCTCGATCGTGCCCTTACGGGGGAAGTCGTCGACTTCCTGCAGTTCCGTTTTCAATTTTCCCTATTCGGCAAGGCGATCGATTACACGTTTGCCATTTTTAATTTGGCGGATTCGGCGATCGTAATCGGCGTCTCGCTCATTTTCTTAGACGCTATCCGCAGCTGGCTGCAAGAAAGAAGAGGCAACGCTAATGAATCGCACGGATCTTGAGCTTGAAACGGCCGAATTGGTCGAGCTTTTCGTAGAACAAAACCAAAGCGGGGAACGAATCGATAAATACGTGGCGGAGTCGGTTGACGACAGCTTTTCGCGATCGCAAGTACAGCTATGGATCAAAGGCGGTTATGTGACGGTCGGCGGCAGCCCGGTAAAGCCGAATTACAAAGTACAGAACGGCGATGAAGTCGTCGTCCGCATACCGGAGCCGGCAGATGCGGCAATCGAACCGGAAGCGATTCCGCTTGAAGTTGTTTATGAAGATAGCGACGTCATTGTCGTCAACAAACCCCGCGGACTTGTCGTCCATCCGGCGCCTGGCCACTATTCCGGAACGCTGGTCAACGCGCTTTTGCATCACTGCAAGGACTTGTCGGGAATTAACGGAGAACTTCGCCCGGGTATCGTTCACAGGATCGATAAAGATACGTCGGGCCTGATTATGGCGGCCAAAAACGATTTGGCCCATAACGGACTTGCGGCCCAGCTTAAGGAGCATACGGTTACGCGCAAATATTTGGCTTTGGCACACGGCAAAGTATCGCATGACCACGGTACGATTGATGCGCCGATCGGACGGGATTCCCAAGACCGCAAGCTTTTTACGGTGACCGACAAAAACAGCAAGCATGCCGTTACGCATTTTCTCGTTACGGAGCGGTTTGACAAATATACGCTTCTCGAGCTTAAGCTGGAGACGGGACGTACGCATCAGATTCGCGTTCATATGAAATTTATCGGTCATCCGCTTGTCGGCGATACGTTTTACAGCAAGAGCAAAGGGTCGCTCGGCATGGAAGGCCAGGCGCTTCACGCCGCAACGCTCGGCTTCGTTCATCCGCGTTCGGGCGAATACCTGGAGTTTGAGGCGCCGCTTCCGGACGATATGCAGCTCATGCTGACGAGGCTGCGCAAGGTATAACTTATATGTGATTCGCGCACCGGGAAACTTCGCCGTTTCATAGGGAAGATGCGTTGTTTGGCTGTAAAGTACATGTTTTTGGGCGAAAAGGTCATTCCGTCGAAAGCCGAAATTATGCCATCATTATAAGCAAAGGAGCCTTCCTGGGAAGGCTGTAAATGAGGCAGAAAGAGGTCGAGCTATGGCAAAGATCAACCAAAACTACATGCAGCTGCAAGGCAGCTATTTGTTCTCCGAAGTTGCCCGCCGCCGCAATAAATTCATCAGCGAAAATCCGAACGCAAGCATCATCAGCTTGGGAATCGGGGATGTGACTCGGCCGCTGCCGGAAGCCGTACTGTCGGGCATGCATGCGGCTGTCGACGAATTGGCCGATTCCGTGTCGTTCAAAGGCTACGGCCCCGAGCAAGGCTATGAATTTCTGATTGCGCAAATTATCGGGAACGACTACAATACACGCGGCATCAGCCTGGAAACGGACGAAGTGTTCGTCAGCGACGGCTCCAAATGCGACGTGGCGAATATACAGGAAATTTTCAGCTTGGACACGGTCATCGCGGTGACCGACCCGGTATATCCCGTTTATGTCGACAGCAATGTGATGGCCGGACGTTCCGGCGCTTACGACAAAACGGCTAACCGATACGAAAATATCGTTTACCTTCCGTGCAATGCGGAGAACAATTTCATACCGAGTCTGCCCGATAAAAAAGTCGATCTCATCTATTTGTGCTACCCGAACAATCCGACAGGGATGACGCTTTCGAAGGAAGAGTTGAAGAAATGGGTCGATTTCGCGAAAGCGAACAAATGCATCATCTTGTACGATTCGGCATATGAGGCTTACATTCAAGAAGACGATGTGCCGCGCAGTATATATGAAATCGAAGGCGCGAAGGATGTTGCGATCGAATTCCGCAGTTATTCCAAAACGGCAGGTTTTACCGGCGTTCGCTGCGCATATACGGTCGTGCCGAAGGGCGTCAAAGCATACGATGAAGACGGTAATTCGGTAACGGTGCGCGACCTGTGGAACCGCCGTCAGACGACGAAGTTCAACGGCTGCTCGTACATCACGCAAAAAGGCGCCGCAGCGATATATACCGAAGCCGGCAAGGAACAGATCCGCAGCCTCGTCGATTATTACATGACGAATGCGAAAATCATTCGCGAAGGCGTCAAGAGCCTCGGATTTGAAGTATACGGCGGGGTAAACGCTCCGTACATTTGGCTGAAAACGCCGAACGGACTCGGGTCGTGGCAATTTTTCGACAAGCTGCTGAGCGAAGCGAATATTGTCGGTACGCCGGGCGTCGGCTTCGGTCAAAGCGGCGAGGGTTACTTGCGGCTCACCGCATTCGGCAGCCGCGAAAACACCGAAACAGCCGTTGAACGGCTGACGAAAATTTCATTGTAAGAAGGAGCCGGGCGCGGTTTAAAGCCGCTGCGTACAGTCTGGCAGCGCGCTTCGGGCAGAACGGGCGCCGGCATGATCCTTCGCAGCATGTATGGGAATGCGGCCGTCATAATCCAAAAAGAAGTAAAAGCCGGGTCTGCTTATGCAGGCGCCGGCTTTTCTCGAATTTGAAGCGGATTGCGCGTGAAAATAATTCATGAAAATGCATATTGACTTCTTTTGTCGAAAGTGGGATAATTCCTTTAATCACATAGCACCTTTAAGATTCAGTCCCGTGAGGCTGGCAAGGTGAACGACTTAGAAGACGGTTTCGTGAAGATCGGCTAACGCAGTTCTGCGTTTGTTCGATTTCCGCTGAAGCCGACTCTTCTCGCGACGTAACCTTTGCCTGACGGCAAAGGTTTTTTTGCATGTCGGCAAGCGTATCTTGGAAGCCGCATGGCAAGCGCGAGCTGCAAAGACGCCGGCAGTCGTTTAGTCAAGGTCGAGCGAATCGCCTCACAGGTGCACCACATTTCCCGATTCCCGCTTGCGGCAAAGGCCGCCTACATCGTCCGGGGGTCGATAGGAGAGATAGCGATGTCTCACGAAGAGCATGCCATCATGGACGAAACGGCGATGCGGCGTGCGTTGACGCGGATTGCCCATGAAATTTTGGAAAAAAATAAGGGCGTCGAAAACTGCATGCTTGTCGGCATTCGCACGCGAGGCATTTACCTCGCCCAGCGGATCGCCGATCGGATTCAAGAAATCGAGGGCATTCCGGTGCCTGTCGCCGAAATCGACGTCACGGCTTATCGTGACGACCGGGGCGGCAAGCGCGAAGGCGCGAGAACCTCTACCGGCGTCATGCTGCCTGTTCAAGACAAGAAATTGATCTTGTTCGACGACGTGCTGTATACCGGAAGAACCGTCCGGGCGGCGATGGATGCGCTCATGGATCAAGGCAGGCCTCAATCGATCCAGCTGGCCGTGCTTGTCGACAGGGGGCATCGCGAGCTTCCGATCCGACCGGACTTCGTAGGGAAAAACGTGCCTACCTCCAAATTGGAAGCGATCGAGGTTCAAATCTCCGAAGTCGACGGAATCGATAATGTCATCATCTTACAACAAAGGAGGCCGCAGTCATGACAGCAATGAATACGACTACGCATAAACATTTGCTCGGCTTGAAGGGCATGGACGGGAAGGAAATCTCCGATATTCTGGACCGCGCTGCGTATTGGGAGCAGCATCCGACGAAGGTAACGAACGTCCTCGGCGGAAAGTTCGTGGCCAATATGTTTTTCGAGAACAGCACGAGAACGCGGTTCTCCTTCGAGGTAGCGGAGAAAAGGCTGGGCGTGCAGGTGCTTAATTTCGCGGCAGCCGCATCCAGCGTGCAAAAGGGCGAGTCGATCTACGATACGGTGCGGACGCTCGAATCGATGGGCATCGATGCCGGCGTTATCCGCCTGAAGCCGAACGGCGTGCTGCAAGAGCTTGCGGAGCGGATTCAAGTTCCGCTTATCAATGCGGGGGACGGCAATAACGAACATCCGACGCAAGCGCTGCTCGACCTGTATACGATGCGCAAGCATTTCGGCGAGCTGAAGGGACTTCATGTGGCGATTATCGGCGACATCCAGCACAGCAGAGTTGCGCGCTCCAATTTATGGGCGCTGCAGGCGGTCGGCGCCAAAGTAAGCTTTTGCGCACCCGACATGATGAAGGCGCCGGAGCTCGAAGCGCACGCGCCATATGTTACAATGGATGAAGCGCTGAAGGCCGACGTCGTCATGATGCTGAGGGTGCAGCTGGAAAGGCACGACAACGCGCTGTTCACTTCCGCCGACGAATATCGGGCGCAATACGGCTTAACCGTGGAGCGTCTGGGGCAGATGCCTCCGCATGCGATCATCATGCACCCGGCACCGGTTAACCGGAATGTCGAGATCGACGACGAACTGGTCGAGCACGACAGATCGAAAATTTTCACCCAAATGAGCAACGGCGTACCGATTCGAATGGCAGTCATCGAGCGTGCGCTTTCGTAATAGCTGATATACGAGCCGGGAATGAAGCATTAGGCCGGCAAAAACGGAAAGGCGGAGACGGGATGGGAATTTGGATCATCAATGCGAAGACAGTCATCGCAGGCAACGAAACGAAGGATAATCACCTGCTGATCGAAGACGGAAAAATAACGAAAATGATCGAGGGTTCATCGGCTCCCGATACGTCGGGGCACGAAGTCGTCGATGTGCAAGGGAAGCTCGTTTCTGCAGGACTTATCGATATGCACGTGCATCTTCGCGAACCGGGATTCGAGCATAAAGAAACGATTGCGACAGGCACGCGCTCGGCCGCTTGCGGCGGATTTACGACAATCGCCTGCATGCCGAATACGCGTCCGGTCATCGACACGGTCGACACGGTTAACTACGTCCTGGACAAGGCCCAGACGGAAGGCATCGTCAGGGTGCTGCCATACGGCTGTATTACCAAAAATCAGCTCGGCCGCGAGTTGACCGATTTCGACGCCTTGAAGCAAGCGGGCATCGTCGGCTTTACCGATGACGGCGTCGGCGTGCAAAGTGCGCAGATGATGAAAGACGCGATGGCGAAGGCCGCCTCGATCGGCATGCCGGTTATCGCGCACTGCGAAGACAATACGCTGGTTGAAGGCAGAGCGGTCAGCGAAGGCGCGTTCAGCCGCAAGCACGGTCTGAAAGGGATTCCGAACGAGTCCGAAGCGATTCATGTCGGGCGCGACATTTTGCTTGCGGAAGCAACGGGAGTTCATTACCATGTATGCCATGTAAGCACGGAGCAGTCGGTTAGGCTCATCCGCGACGGCAAACGATACGGGGTGAAAGTAACCGCCGAGGTTTGTCCGCATCATCTGCTGCTGTCGGACGAGGATATTCCGGACAGCATGGACGCAAATTGGAAAATGAACCCGCCGCTGCGCACGCCGCGCGACGTGGAAGCGGTGCTGGAGGGGCTGGAGGACGGCACGATCGATATTATCGTCACTGACCATGCGCCGCACAGCCAGGAAGAGAAAAATAAAGGCATGCAGCTTGCGCCTTTCGGCATCGTCGGTTTCGAAACCGCGTTCCCGCTGCTGTACACGAAATTCGTAAAAAGCGGACGCTGGACGCTGGAGTTTCTGCTCGCCAAAATGACGGTCGTGCCGGCTCAAGTATTCGGCTTGCCGTATGGCAAGCTTGAAGTCGGCGCGATCGCGGACTTGACGATTATCGATCTCGACGGCGAGCAAGCGGTCGACCCGGACAAATTCGCTTCGAAGGGCCGCAACACGCCTTTCACCGGCTGGAAGCTGCAAGGCTGGCCGACGATGACGATGGTAAACGGACGCATCGTGTGGTCGGTTTAAGCGAGCGAAAGAAAGGTTTATCTTGTATGATTTAAAAATGTCACTGCAGACGGAGTGGAGGATTGAAGGTTGACCGAGGGCGAGTTTTGGCTTTGCGTTTTATCCATAAAGTCTAATCGAATGAACGCACTTCGGGGTCCCCGCAAAGTAATCGGAATAAGCTTCGAAGCGAATCTTCACTTTGTGGGGGATAGCTGGATGTTTGAGCTTCCGGGCAATCTTCAAATCCGCAACGGAGTATGCACCGGTGGACATTTGATTTTAAATCTTGATATGAATAACCATGAAGGAGCGAGATATATGCAGGCAAGATTGTTGCTGGAAGACGGCACGCTGTTTACGGGCAAGGCGTTTGGAAGCGAAGGCGAGTCTACGGGCGAGGTCGTATTTAACACAGGGGTTACAGGCTATCAAGAGGTGCTTTCCGATCCGTCGTACTGCGGTCAAATCGTCACGATGACGTATCCGCTGATCGGCAACTACGGAATCGCGCGCGACGACTTCGAATCGGTTCGTCCGTTCATCCACGGCTTCGTCGTCCGCCAATACGAAACGGTGCCGAGCAACTGGCGCGCCCAATTTACGCTCGATCACCTTCTTAAAGAATACGGGATCGTAGGCATTAGCGAAATCGATACGCGTATGCTCACGCGGATTCTTCGCCATTACGGCACGATGAAAGGCATTCTGACGACCTCGAACAAGTCGATCGACGAATTGAAAGAGCAGCTGGGCGCTTCGAGCTTGATGACCGATCAAGTAGCCCGCGTCTCGACGAAAAGCGTATTCGGCTGTCCGGGTACGAAAGAACGTGTCGTTCTGGTCGATTTCGGCGCAAAAAGCGGAATCGTCCGCGATCTGACCAAACGCGGCTGCGACGTCGTCGTCGTCCCGCAAGATTCGACGGCGGATCAAATTCGGCGCTTGAAGCCGGACGGCGTGCTTTTGTCCAATGGCCCTGGGGATCCGAAGGATGTTCCGCACGCTGCCAACATGATCAAAGAGCTGCTTGGCGAGCTGCCGATTTTCGGAATTTGCCTCGGTCATCAGTTGTTCGCACTCGCAGGCGGAGCGGACACGACCAAATTGAAGTTCGGCCACCGCGGCGGAAACCACCCGGTTAAGGATCTTGTCACCGGCCGCTGCTACATCACATCGCAAAACCATGGCTATACCGTCCTGGACGAATCGATCAAAGGCACGGAGCTTGAGGTTACGCACATCAACAACAATGACGGCACGATCGAAGGATTGCGCCATAAGAAATATCCGGCTTTCTCGGTGCAATACCATCCGGAAGCATCGCCGGGACCGTTCGATTCCAGCTACCTGTTCGACGATTTCATCGACATGATCCGTCAGCATAAACAGCAAAACCCGCAGCCTCCGCAGCAAGCGATCATGCGCGCGGAAGCTCAAGCAGCAAAAAATGCCGCCCCGAAAGGAGAACTGACTTATGCCCAAAAATAATTCCCTCAAAAAAATTCTCGTGATCGGGTCCGGCCCGATCGTTATCGGACAAGCGGCGGAGTTTGACTACGCAGGAACGCAAGCTTGCCAGGCCCTTAAAGAAGAGGGCTACGAAGTAGTCCTCATCAACAGCAACCCGGCTACCATCATGACCGACACGAATATGGCTGACAAAGTTTATATCGAGCCGATCACGCTGGAATTCGTTACGCAAATCATTCGTCAAGAGCGTCCGGACGGCCTTCTGCCTACGCTGGGCGGACAAACCGGACTTAACATGGCGGTCGAACTCGCCCGTCACGGCGTTCTGGAGCGCGAGAACGTGAAGCTGCTCGGTACGCAGCTCACAGCGATCGAGAAGGCCGAAGACCGCGATCTGTTCCGCGAGCTTATGCGCGAGCTGGAGCAGCCGGTGCCGGACAGCGTAATCGTTACGACCGTTAAGGAAGCGGTGGATTTCGCGAACGAAATCGGCTATCCGATCATCGTTCGTCCGGCATACACGCTTGGCGGTACTGGCGGCGGCATCGCATTGTCCGAGGAAGAGCTGATCGAAACCGTTTCTTCGGGGATTCGCTACAGCCCGATCGGCCAATGTCTGGTCGAGAAAAGCATAGCAGGCATGAAAGAAGTCGAATATGAAGTCATGCGCGATGCGAATGATAACTGTATCGTCGTCTGTAACATGGAAAACTTCGATCCGGTCGGCGTTCATACGGGCGACAGCATCGTCGTAGCGCCTAGCCAGACGCTTTCGGATCGCGAATATCAAATGCTGCGCTCGGCGTCGATCAAAATCATTCAAGCGCTGAATATCGAAGGCGGCTGTAACGTCCAGTTCGCGCTCGATCCGCACAGCTTCCAATATTACGTTATCGAAGTAAACCCGCGCGTCAGCCGTTCCTCCGCGCTTGCGTCCAAGGCTACCGGTTACCCGATTGCCAAGATGGCGGCGAAAATCGCGATCGGCTACACGCTCGACGAGCTGAAAAACCCGGTTACGGGTCAAACGTACGCTTGCTTCGAGCCGACGCTCGACTATATCGTTTCGAAAATTCCACGCTGGCCGTTCGACAAATTTACGGCGGCGAACCGCAAGCTCGGCACGCAAATGAAAGCGACCGGAGAAGTTATGGCGATCGGCCGTACGTTCGAAGAGTCGATTCATAAAGCGATCCGTTCGCTTGAAATCGGCGTACACCGCCTCTACCTGAAAGAAGCGGAATCGCTCGATAAGGATACGCTGGAGCTTCGCTTGCAAAAGCCGGACGACGAGCGCATCTTCCTGATCGGGGAAGCATTCCGCCGCGGATACAGTCTCGAACAACTTCAGGATTTGACCAAAATCGACTGGTGGTTCCTGAACAAGCTGGAAGGCATGATCCGCTTCGAAAACGAGCTGCAGCAAACGGAATTGACGCCTGAGCTTCTATACGAAGCGAAGCGCAAAGGATTCACTGACCGCGCGATCGCCGAGCTGCGCCGCCTGGCTAATCCGGATCTCAAATTTACACTGGAAGCGGACGTTCGCGCGTTCCGCAAGGAGCTGAATTTGAAGCCGGTTTACAAAATGGTAGATACTTGCGCCGCTGAATTTGAAGCGACGACGCCTTATTACTACTCGACTTACGAAACCGAAGACGAAGTGCAGGAAACGACGAAGCAAAAAGTGCTCGTACTTGGATCGGGTCCGATCCGGATCGGCCAAGGGATCGAGTTCGACTACTCGACGGTGCATGCGGTTTGGGCGATTCAAAACGCCGGCTACGAAGCCGTCATCATCAACAACAACCCCGAAACGGTATCGACGGACTTCAACACGTCCGACAGGCTTTATTTCGAGCCGCTGTTCTTCGAGGATGTCATGAATATTATCGAACGCGAGAATCCGATCGGCGTTATCGTCCAATTCGGCGGCCAAACGGCGATCAACCTTGCCGCTCCGCTTTCGAAAGCGGGTGTCCGCATTCTCGGCTCCGATCTGGAAAGCATCGATACGGCGGAAGACCGCAAGCGGTTTGAAGCGCTGCTTCGCAGCCTCGACATCGCTCAGCCTCCAGGCGGCACGGTTACGTCCGTGAACGACGCGGTGGGCGTGGCATCGCAATTCGGCTACCCGGTACTCGTTCGTCCTTCGTATGTCCTTGGCGGACGCGCGATGGAGATCGTATACTCCGACGCCGAGCTGCTCAGCTACATGGAATACGCGGTTAAAATCAATCCGGAGCATCCGGTTCTGATCGACCGCTACATGCTCGGCAAGGAAGCGGAAGTCGACGCGATTTGCGACGGCGAAACGGTGCTCGTTCCGGGCATCATGGAGCATGTCGAGCGCGCAGGCGTTCACTCCGGCGACTCGATCGCGGTTTATCCGCCGCAATCGCTGTCGGACGAAATCAAGCAGCAGATGGTCGACATCACGATCAAAATCGCCAAAGGCTTGAACGTAGTCGGTTTGGTGAACATCCAGTTCGTCATTTTCCAAGATCAAGTGTACGTCATCGAAGTGAACCCGCGTTCCTCGCGTACGGTACCGTTCCTGAGCAAAGTGACGAAAATTCCGATGGCGAACGTAGCGACCCGCGTCATTATGGGCGAGAAACTGAAGGATATGGGCTACGAGCAAGGCCTGTGGCCGGAAGACAACTACGTTTCGGTTAAAGTGCCTGTCTTCTCCTTTGCGAAGCTGCGCCGCGTCGACACGACGCTCGGACCGGAAATGAAATCGACGGGCGAGGTTATGGGCCGCGACACGAATTATGCGAAAGCATTATATAAAGGCTTGATCGGCTCGGGTATGAAAATTCCCCCGACAGGCGCGATTATCGCAACGGTTGCCGACAAGGATAAAGAAGAAGCGATCGAAATTTTGCGCGGTTATGCTGCGATCGGCTACAAAATCGTCGCTACGGGCGGTACGGCGAAGGCGCTCCAGGACGCAGGCATTCACGTAATGAAGGTGAACAAGCTGAGCGAAGGCTCGCCGAACATCTTGGATCTGATCCGCAATGGCGACGCTCACTTTGTCGTCAACACGCTGACGAAGGGCAAAATGCCGGAGCGGGACGGGTTCCGGATCCGCCGCGAAGCGGTGGAGAACGGCGTCGTCTGTATGACTTCGCTTGATACGGTCCGCGCACTGCTGCACGTGCTGGAATCGATCAATTTCTCCTCGCGTCCGATGCCGGCCGATGCTTCGGTCAAAGCTTAATAATGGAACACAAGGAAGCTTAATTCCACCCGGAATTAAGCTTCCGCTCTGAATAAGGTTACGAATCAAACTTGAGTCCTATCGAAAATAATGCGGGAATGCTTATCGGTTTTACTTGGCATTTCGGGGCGTATATGGAGGCGAGCCGTTTGAGTACGGATACGACTAATAAAAGCATGGCAGCACGCATTATGGTTGCGCTTGACTATTCTTCGGCCAACGAAGCGGAAGCGCTGCTTGCTTCCTTGCGGGGCATTCCCTGCTACGTGAAGGTAGGCATGCAGCTTTTTTATGCGGAAGGGCCTAAGTTTGTCGCGCGTCTTAAAGAGGAAGGCTACAGCGTATTCCTCGATTTGAAGATGCACGACATTCCGAACACTGTCAAAGGCGGGGCGGAAAGCATAACGCGTCTCGGCGTCGACATGTTCAACGTCCATGCAGCCGGCGGCAAACAAATGATGGAAGCCGCATTGGAGGGCGTGGACAAAGGTCTCGCATCCAGCTCCAAACGCCCGATCGTCATCGGCGTTACGCAGCTGACCAGCACGAGCCAGCACATGCTGAATGCGGAAATCGGAATCGCCGGCTCCGTGGAGGATGCGGTGCTCCGTTATGCTAAGCTTTCACGGGATGCGGGCTTGGACGGCGTCGTTGCCTCGCCGCTTGAGGTCGTGCGCCTTAAACGCGAGGTTGGCCCTGGCTTCGTAACCGTAACGCCCGGCATACGGCCGGCTTCGGCTGCGATCGGCGACCAGTCGCGCGTCATGACGCCGAAGGAAGCATTAAAGCAAGGGACCGATTACATCGTAATCGGCCGCCCGATTACCGCTGCTGCAAGTCCGCGCGAAGCGCTTGAATCCATATTAGAGGAGCTGGTTTAATCATGACGATACCGGTACAGCAATTACCCCAAAAAATTGCCGAAGCGCTGCTTAAAATCGAAGCGGTGGCGTTAAGCCCGAATGAACCGTTTACTTGGACGTCCGGCATCAAATCGCCGATTTACTGCGACAACCGGCTTACGATTTCGTATCCGGAAATCCGCGATCTCATTGCCGAAGGCTTCGCCGCGATGATTCGCGAGCAAGCGCCGGACGCGGAAGTAATCGCTGGGATCGCTACCGGAGGCATTCCGCACGGCGCGTTTGTCGCGCAGAAGCTGAACCTGCCGATGGTTTACGTTCGCGACAAAGCGAAGGGACACGGGAAGCAAAATCAAATCGAAGGCGTACTGAAGCCGGGACAAAAGGTTGTCTTGATTGAGGATCTCATTTCGACAGGCGGCAGCTCGCTTAAGGCTGCGCTTGCGGTACGCGAAGCGGGCGGAGACGTTCAGCGCGTATTGGCTATTTTCACTTACCAGTTCAAGCAGGCGGCGGATGCGTTCGCGGCCGAGAACATCCCGCTCGATACGCTTTCCAACTACTCGGCGCTTCTTGAAGTGGCAGCCGATATCGGAAAAATTGACGCAGGACAAGTAGCGCTCCTGCAAACCTGGCGGGAAAATCCGCAGGAGTACGGGAAATAAAAGATAAAGCTTGCATGTAAAAAAGCGAAGCGCCGTGGCAAACAGGGCGCTTCGCTTTTTTGCGTTCATGTTCATCTATGACTTTGAATAATCAATGGCAATCGGGGAAATTTTCGGCATAAACGACCTGGTTACCGTCAAACTTGATCAAAGGCGTCGGCACCTCGGATTTATCGGCGCTTCCGTTTACGGCAAAAGCGGTAGCGATTGAAGCGGTCCCGACAATCAGGGCTGCGAACAACAGCTTTTTCATTCTCATCACCTCTGTACGAACACGTTTGGAATAATTGCATTCATTATACTTCAATTCCTATCAAAAAGATAGGGATTGTTTTTTTTGTTTTCTCAAAATGTCTGCCAAAAGTAAATTTTAAACTGCCGGTTCCATTTCCAGCCGTTGATAGGGCTCTCTTCCTTCGGACGTATTTTTATATCCGTCTGGAGGCGGAGCCTTTTTACATCCTGCAGGTCGTTCTGACTGCCGCCGCCGTTCGCTACAATAATGAAGAAGGCAACAGGAGTGGGCGACATGCAAGCTACCGATCAAAATATGGAGGAGGTAAGGAAAAACATGCTGGAAGTCAAACAATTGCGCAAAACGTTCGGAGCGGTGACAGCCGTCGATGACATCAGCTTTACGGTGGGAGAGGGCGAAGTGTTTACGATCATCGGACCGAATGGGGCCGGCAAAACGACTACGCTCGAGATGGTGGAAGGCTTGCAGAAGCCGGACAGGGGAGAAATCCGTATAGCGGGACTCGGCTGGGAAAAGGACGGACCTAGAATCAAGCAGCTGATCGGCGTGCAGCCGCAATCGAGCGCATTGTTCGATTTGTTGACGGTATACGAAAATTTGGATGTTTTCGCGGCGTTCTACGACAAATCTCGGCCGGCTGACGACATTATCGAGCTTATCAACCTGCAGGATCATCGAAATAAAAAAGTGAAATCGCTTTCGGGCGGACAAAAGCAAAGGCTCGCTATCGGTCTGGCGATGATCAACGATCCGGACATATTATTTCTCGACGAACCGACAACGGGACTCGATCCGCAAGCTCGCCGAAACATATGGGATATCGTTCTGGCATTGAAGCAAATGGGTAAAACCACGGTGATGACCACGCACTATATGGAGGAAGCCGAGAAGCTGAGCGATCGCGTTTGCATCGTCGACCAAGGAATGGTCATCGCGCTGGATACCCCGAAAAACTTGATCGAAGGGCTGACGAAGGAGCGGGAAGTGGTTTTGGCGTTTGCGGACAGCGAAAAATCCGCCGGCACGGTGCTGACTGCGCTCGATTCGATGCCATCCGTAACGAAGACGCATGCGGACGGCGAAAGACTTCGTTTTTGGACCGTGAATCCGGAGGAATCGTTATTTCATTTGCTGCGCTGGATTTCTGAACGGGAGGATCGAATCGAGCAAATATCAATCAAGGATATGAGCTTGGAAGACGTCTTTATCGCCTATACGGGCAAAGAATGGAGGGACTGACCGTGAAGCAGCTGCGCAAATTGTTCGAGGCGAACTTCAAAAGCACGTTCCGCGAGAAGCAGGTATGGTTTTGGTCGATATTTTATCCGGTCTTGCTGCTTGTCGTGTTTCTGATGATTTTCGGCGGTCTCGGTAAAGGCGACAGCAATTTCGAGGCGAAGGTAACGGCTGTAGTCGGGAAGGAAAGCGCGCTTTCCGAATCCTTGCTTACGGCTTTGAAACAAATACCGGTGCTTGAATGGAAGGAGGAGCGGCCGGCAACCCGGGATGAAGCCGAGGATTGGGTGAAGAAAAAAGACGTAGACGCTTTAATCGTCATTCCTGACGAACCGGATAAGCCGATCGAGCTTGTACTCAATAAGGAAAAAGAAAATTCGACGATGTCCCAAGCGCTGAGCGGAATCATGGGAGGCGTGCTGCAGCAGGCGAACTACAATATAGCAGGCGTAAAGCCGCAGCTGACGTTTCAGCCGATTTATGTATCTTCAGGCAGCGACAAGCTGAAATATATCGATTTTCTGTTGACCGGTTTGATGGCGATGTCGATTTCGCAAGGCGGCTTGTTCGGCATGGTCGGCATGGTGGAAATGCGCAGAAACGGGCTGCTGAAAAGACTGCTCCTTTCGCCGATGAGCACGAAGGCGTTCGGCTTGGCGGATATGCTCGTCCGTGCGGTGCTTGCCGTTATCCAGCTCGTCTTGCTTACGATGATCGGCGTGTTCGCATTCGGCGCGTCTCTCGACATCAACTTTGCCTCGTTAATTATCGTGCTTGCAATCGGCATCGTTTCGTTCTCGGCGATCGGATTTCTTATTGCGGCTCTGAGCAAAACGATGGAAAGCTATTTCGGCATCGCCAATTTGCTCAGCTTCGTCATGATGTTCTTGAGCGGGATTTTTTTCGAAATGTCGATGCTCCCGGCCTTCATTAAACCGGTATCGGTCGTTCTTCCTCTTACCTATTTTGCGGAAGGCATTCGCGACAGTATGGTATACGGTTTGGCGCCTACCGGCGGCAGCTTCTGGTTGAATATCGGCGTTATGGCGGCGTGGGGAGCGGTCGCTTTCGCGATCGGGAGCCGTTTTTTCAAATGGAAGGCTTGAGTGTAACGAGGATAAAATTCTGATTTTTTGAAAAAGGGACTGCTTGGCTTTTACGGCCGGCGGTCCCTTTTGGTTACAGCTATACTCGGGAAGTCAAGGTTTCCTCCTAACGCTTCAGCTCGCTCCAAGTCGAACTGGTATAAGTGATTCGCATGCCGGCGCGCTCCATATTGTTCTGGCTCGACGACGCATACGCCGCTTGGCTGACGATAAGCACGCAGTCATGAAGCGCCGCTTCTCTTATACGCCGTCGTAATAGTAAAGCACTTTATTATTGGCTGCCACGTACGATTTGCCTTCGGCGGACATACCTCTTCCCACGCAGTGCAGCTCTCCGTACAATTCGAATTCATCCTCGCGCAGCTCGCGAATCGTTATACCGGAGCAGTTTTTCGAATACAATTTTGCCCGCTATCATCTCTATCGTTCTGAATTAATAGTTTCTTAAGAAATGATGTTCTTTTTTTGTAACTTTTTCCTTCGTTCGTTCGTCTATACTTATGGGAAACAATGCCGTTTGGGACAATTCCCTTCAAAATGGACGTGAAATAACGGGAGGGTGGAGCTCTTTGGGTTGGTTTGCCAGAAAGAAACAATCCTTGCAGGACAAAGGGGAAGAACCGATTCAGCAGCGCCCGCAGGACAAACCGGATATACCGGAGCAGCACGAAATCATGCTTCCGGAAGAGTCCGATGCGGGGAACGGCGCGCCGAATGCGGTCGTTTCGCGCGATAAAGCTCAGCGAGCTAAGGAGCTTGCGGCTTTAAACGAACCGCTTCTCATTGTGAAAGACGTACAGCGGTCTTTTCAGGTCGGCGGACAGAAGCTTCACGTGCTCAAAGGAATAAGCATGGAGCTGTATCCGAAGCAGCTCGTCATGCTTAGGGGGCGTTCGGGCTCCGGCAAGACGACGCTAATGAACCTGATCGGCGGTCTCGATCAGCCGAACAGCGGAGAAATCGTCTTCAAGGGACATCCGTTTCATACGTGGAACGATGAGCAGAGAACCGTGGTGCGGCGGAGCGAAATCGGCTTTATTTTTCAATCTTATGCGTTGATGCCGCTATTGTCTGCATATGAGAATGTGGAATTGTCGCTTCGAATGGCCCAGACGCCGCGGGCGGAGTGGAAGGCGCGCGTACAGCATTGCTTGGAGCTTGTCGGCCTCGGCAAACGGATGCACCATCGTCCGTTCGAGCTTTCCGGCGGCGAGCAGCAGCGCGTCGCGATAGCCAAGTCGATCGCGCATCGTCCTTCGCTGCTTTTGGCGGACGAACCGACGGCCGAGCTCGATTCGCAAATGGGCGCGCAGGTTATGAATGTTTTTCAGAACATTATTGAGGAAGAGAAAGTTACGATTTGCATGACGACACATGATCCTACGATTCTGGAGGTTGCCGACCATGTTTTCGAGATGGTGGACGGAAAGTTCAAACAATACTAAGTTTATGAAGAAACGGATGCTGGTCGGCATCGTATGCGCGGCTTTGCTCGCATCGACAGGCTGTTCGCTGCTGCCGAAGGAAGCGGAGGAAGAGGCGCTTCCGACGATTAATCCTCCGAAGCTGTCACAGAAGCCGACCTATGACGTCAAGACCGACACGCTCGAGACGAAAGTGCGCGGAGTCGGCAAGATGATGGCCGTTAACGAAGAAGATATTTTCTTTACGCAGGACGGCAAGCGGATTAAAGATATTTTCGTGAAGAGCGGAGACAAGGTGGAGATCGGTCAGCCTGTCGCGGAGCTCGATGTCTCGGACATGGAGCGGGAGCTGCGTCAGAAGCGATTGCAGATTCAGAAAGAAGAAATCGCGATGATCGAGAAGCTTCGCGGCTCGACCGAGAAAACCGCGGAAGAGCTTGAGCAGGACCGTCTCGACTTTGAATTGAAAAGACAGGAGCTCGTAAAGCTGGAGGAAGACATCGCCAAGAGCAAAATATCGGTGCCTTTCTCGGGTACGATCGTGTCCGTTTCCATGAAAAAGGGTGACATGTCGAAGTCATACGAATCCGTCGCGGTTATAGCCGATCTGTCGGAGCTGGTCGTCACGGCCAATGTTTCCGCCGAGGATTTGAAGAAAGTGGCGGTCGGCATGGATGTTACGGTCGATATCAATGCGGCGGGCCAGCATAAAGGCAAAGTAAAGCAGCTGCCAAGCGCCAAGGAACAAAACAACAACAATAACGGCGGTTATTATCCGGGCGACAACGGGCAACCGAAGCCGCGGGACTCCATCGACAATTACTTGGTCGTGCAATTGGATGAAATGCCGGAAGCGGTAACCCGCGGAACGCAGCTGAGCGTAGCGGTCATTACCGAACGCAAAGAAAACGCGATCGTGATTCCGCTTGCCGCACTGCGCTCCATAACGGGACGCAACTATGTACAGGTCGTCGACGACAAAGGCAACAAACGGGAGGTCGACGTCGAAATCGGGCAAAAGACGTCGACACAAGTGGAGATTATCAAAGGGTTGACGCCTGGCCAGAAAGTCGTAGGTCAATAAGGCGATGCCGATGCTCCGTTTTTTAGCCCGTAAAATGTGGAACACCCGCTGGCTGACGATAAGCTCGCTAATCGGCTTGATAGTCGCCGTCGCTTTCACGACCAGCATTCCGATGTATGCGGACGGCGCACTGAAGCGGGTGGTTGCCAAATCGCTCGAGGAGAAAAGCGACGGATTGCCTGCCGGCTCGCTGCTTATGCGGTATCAGGCTACCGGCAACAACCGGCCGGATCTTGCCGCCTTCGACGACGTCAATACTTATATACGCGAACAAATTCCTAAGGATATCGATTTTCCTCAAGCGGCGTTCGCAGGCATTCTATCGATTCGGGGCGGGCAAATAACGCCGGACGATCCGAATAAGGCCGCGGCGGGGAAACGTCGCCAAATGACGCTGATGACGATGTACGGTCTTGCCGAGCATACGGAGCTGGCAAGCGGCGCCATGTTTTCCGAGAAAGCGGCTAACGGCGTCATTGAAGCCGTCATGCTGGAGGAAGCATTGTTCCGGAACGACATGCACGTCGGCGACGTATATACGTATCCGCTGCCTGCAGGCGTCAGCGGCTCGCCGCTGAAGGTGAAAATCGTCGGCGCGGTAAAGCCGAAGTCGGATACCGATCCTTATTGGTTTCAAGGCTTCGAAGGCTTGCTGAACACGCTGATGGTGGACGTCAATACATTTCGCAACGAGCTTCTCGGCACCAAGAAGATCCCGCTCAATATGGCGAACTGGTATTATGCATTCGATCTTCGCGAAATTAAAACTAGCCAGCTGTCTCCTCTGGAGCGGAAGCTCGGCAAGCTTGAGCAAACGTTGTACGAGAAGCTGAAGGACACGAAGGTAGACTATTCCTTCCTGACGATGCTGGGCGAATTCCGGCAGCAAAGCCTGCAGCTGCAGCTTCTGCTGTTTACCCTGGCGGCGCCGATGATCGCGATGGTTTTCTACTATATCGTAATGAATGCAAGACAGTCGCTTGACAGACAACGCAGCGACATCGCCGTCATCCGATCGCGCGGAGGCAGTACGGCGCAAATTATTTGGATGTATGTGCTGGAAGGTTTCATTCTGGGCGTCATCTCGATGATTATCGGACCGCTGCTCGGATGGTTTATGGCCAAAAGCATCGGATCGTCCAGCGGATTTCTGACGTTCGTCGACCGCAAGGCGATTCCGGTCGGCTTCAGCACCGAGGCGCTTCTGTACGGCAGCGGCGCCGTGCTCCTCGCTATTGTGGCCAGCGTCATTCCGGCGGTCATGTATGCGAGGGCGTCGATCGTAGGCTACAAGCAGCAGCTTGCGAGGGCGGACAAAAAACCGTTCTGGATGCGTTTCTACATCGACGTCGTGCTGCTGGCCTTGTCGGGCTACGGCTGGTATATGTTCCAGGAACGCCAGTTTTTATCGCAGCAAACCGGCTTGTCGAGCGATCAGCTGCAAGTGCAGCCGCTTCTGTTCTTCGTTCCGGCGTTGTCGATATTTGCTCTCGGCCTTTTCTTCCTGCGTATTTTTCCGTGGCTGCTGCGATTTTTCGGGTGGCTCGGGCGCAGATTCATGCCGGTTCCGGTTTACCTGACGCTTATGCAGCTGACAAGATCCGCCAAGTCGTATTATCCGCTCATGCTGCTGATGATTATGACGCTCGGGCTAGGCGTTTATAACGCTTCGGCCGCACGGACGATCGATCTGAACTCGACGGAACGCGTGCTGTATCAATATGGGACGGATGTCATCATGCAGCCTGCCTGGGAAGGCTTTACCGACGATTTGCCGACGAACCAGCAGCCGCAAGGCGGCGGGCAAGGTTCAGGAGGTCAGGGCGGTCAAGGGGGCCAAGGCGGATCAGGATCGGGCGGCGGCAACGGCGGCGGACCTGGCGGTGGCGGTGGCGGTAGCGGTGGCGGTAGCGGTAGCGGTAGCGGTAGCGGTAGCGGTGGTAATGGCGGCGGAGAAAACGTCCCGTCGCGAATCCGTTACGTAGAACCGCCGTTCCAAGTGTTCGAGGAACTGGACGGTGTCAAGGCGGCGGCAAGGGTGCTGCAAGCGAAAGGTAATGTGATCGTTGCCGGACGCTCCGTCGGTACCGGAATCGTGATGGGGATCGACAATGACAAATTCGCCAATGTGGCTTGGTTCCGCCGTGATTTATTCCCGGCGCATCCTTTCCAATACTTGGGTCTAATGAGCTCATACGCGGAGTCCGTCATCATTCCGAAATCGTTTGCCGACAAATACAATCTTCAGCCGGGCAATCTGATTACGCTTGCGATATCCCAACAGGCGGTCGAGTTCGTTATCGTAGGGGTTCTGCCATACTGGCCTAGCCAGTATCCGGATCAGTCGCCGTTCTTCATTACGAATCTCGATTACATCTACGACCAGGTTCCGAAAATCCCGTACGAGGTCTGGTTGAAGATGGAGGATGGGGCGAAGGTCGCTCCGCTGATCGAGGCGCTGAAAGCGAAGAAGGTCGAGCTGAGCGCCGAAGTCAAAGACGTGCGTACCGAGCTTGCCAGACAGAAGAAGCATCCGTCGCGAGGCGGCGTCTTCGGCATCCTGAGTCTCGGCTTCCTCGTATCCGTCCTTGTCTCGTTTATCGGCTACGTGCTGTATTGGTTCTTCAATTTATCGAGCAGGGTCGTACAGTTCGGGGTTCTTCGGGCGATGGGGCTGAAGAAGCGGCAGTTGACCTTCATGCTGCTCATGGAGCAGTTGTTCACTGCAGGACTCTCGATCGGACTCGGAATCGTAATCGGGAAGCTGGCAAGCCGCTTGTACCTGCCCTTCCTGCAAACCGCGGATGACGTCCAATCGCAGGTTCCGCCATTCCGCGTCATCTTCGATTCAAAGGATACGCTTCAGCTTTACATCGTGGTTGCAGTAATGATGGCGGCGGGCGCCGGGCTTCTGTTCATGAATATCAGAAGGCTGCGCGTGCATCAAGCCGTCAAGCTGGGAGAGGAGCGGTAAACCCGATGATTGTTTGCGAAGGACTTGTCAAAATATACAAAACCGACGATCTCGAGGTCGTCGCCCTCCACGGTCTCAACATCGCAGTCGCGCCTGGTGAAATAATGGCGATTATCGGCAACAGCGGAAGCGGGAAGTCGACCCTGCTGAATATACTTGGCGGGCTCGATCGCCCTTCGGCCGGAACGGTGCGTGTGGGCGAATGGGATTTGCTGAAAATAACGGACGACCAGCTGGTGGATTACAAACGTCGGACGGTCGGGTTTATATGGCAGAACAATGCCCGCAACCTGCTTCCTTATTTGACGGCGCTGGAAAATGTGGAAATGCCGATGATGCTCGGCGGCAAGGTCGACCGCGCTTACGCCAAGCAGCTATTGGAATGGGTCGGACTCAAGGAGCGGATGTACAACAAGCTGCATCAATTATCCGGCGGCGAGCAGCAGCGGGTGGCGATCGCCATCTCGCTGTGCAATCGTCCCGGACTGCTGCTGGCGGACGAACCGACAGGCTCGGTCGACACGCAAACATCAGATATGATCATGGATATTTTTCGCAGGCTGAATAAAGAGCTCGGGATCACGATAGTCATCGTGACCCACGATCTGTCTTTGGCCGGCAAGGTCGACCGCGTCGTCGCCATCCGCGACGGCATGACGAGCACCGAATTCGTCAAGAGAAGCGCCGATCAGGAAGAGAACGGCGAGAAGCATGAAAAAACGGCGATCGGCGAAGGCCATGAAGCGTTCGTCGTGCTCGATCGCGCGGGACGCCTTCAAGTTCCGAAAGAATATTTGGAGGCGCTGAAGATTGACGGCAAAGCGACGATGGAGTTCGACGGCGAGAAAATTACGATTCGCGCACCAAAGATACATGTGAATCAATAGTGTTTTTTAGGAGAAGGGGAGGAATCTGCAGTGATTAAAAAATGGACAGCTGCCGCATTAGTAACGGTATTGAGCGTTTCTTCGCTCGCCGCTTGCACCAAATCGAGCGGAGATGACAAAAAGGAGCGCGTGCTGCGCATCGCGACAAGCTTCGGCTATGGCGACGAGAATGAATACATCCGGAGGGAATATACCGAGTTGTTCGAATTTGCCAATCCGAATATCAAGATCGAATTTATTGCGACGAACGACGACCGCTTTATGTACAAAGCGCCGGGACCGGACGAAAAGATGGAAGATCCGATGGAAAAGCTTAAGGAAGTCATGCAGGGCGACAACCCTCCCGATATCGTCATTACGAATTTCGAGCAGCTGCCCGACCTGATTGAAAGCAATTTGCTTGCTCCGCTGGACCCGCTTATGACTAAGGATAAGTTCGATACGACAGGAATCGTGCCGCTCGTTCTGGACGGCATCAAAGGCCTCAGCACCGACGGCAAACTGTACGGGCTGACGCCGACGTTCTCGTCGCCGGCGCTCATATACAACAAAAAGATGTTCGCGGACGCCGGAGTCGACGTGCCTACGGACAATATGACCTGGGATCAAATTTTCGATCTTGCCCAACGGTTGACTCAAGGCGAAGGGGCGGACCGTAAATACGGCTTCTCGTTCAGCTCGCAGTCTTACGGAGACGTATTCAATTCAATGAGCATTTATACGAATCCGCTCGGTCTTAAGATGTTTGACGAGAAGGCCGAGAAGCTGGCTGTAGACAACGATCAGTGGGAACAAGCGTGGACGCGGCTGATCGATCTGCAGAAGCAAAATATATTGCCCGGACCTCCCGACCAGAGGAACCAAAATCTTCGCGAAGACCCGAACGAATATAACCCGTTCGCCTATGACGATTTTCTCTCGGGCCGTGTAGCGATGACGATCATCAACTATTACGACTTGACACGCATCAACAATGCCAACAAAAATGCGACCAATATCAAGGGCTTTACGCCGATCGAGTGGGACATCGCCACCGTACCGAGCCATGCGGATGCGCCGGGCGTCGTAGCGAACATCAATATGAGCGGCGTGCTTGGGATCAATACGAAAGCCGGAAACGTGGATGACGCCTGGAAGCTGATCAAATTCATCAACGGCGAAGATTGGGCGAAGCTCCGCGCCAACAGCTCCGGCCAAATGGTTTCCCGCAAAGACCATATTAAGCCGAAAGCCGGTATGGAGTATCATATCGAAGCGTTTTACAATGTGAAGCCGTCAGTCGTACAGAACGAGTTCAACAAGTTTTATCGCACGATACCGAACATTTGGGCTGTTCAGGATCTTGCCCGCAACGAGTTCCAGGCTGCGGTTCAAGGAACGAAGTCGGTTCGCGACGCGCTTAAATCGTGGCAAACGAACGGCGACATGATGCTTCAGCAAATGAGGGAAAATCCGAACGGCCCGATCGACATGGGCATGTTCCGCGGTAATGCGGTCGCGGTGCCTGCGGGCTAATAACAACCTGCCGACATTTTTGATCAACATTATTCAAGCAGCGGCGCGCTTCCTTCCGAGTATATCGTAGAAGCGGCATGTAATGCCGGCGTCAAAGCGCCGGCAGGCGTTTATCCTTCAGCCGTACCGGCTGTTTATAGAAGAAGCGCGCCAACCATAACAGGGAAGGGGAAACGACAACATGAAGAGACATTATAAGAATCGTATCGCCGTAGCGACACTCGCATTCGCTTTATCGACCGGAACGGTCCTGCCTGTATTGGCCGACAATGGGGCGGCCGTGTCCCAAAGCGATACGATAGCGCCGGTGCAGTCGATCGGCTCCGTTTGGCTCAATTCGAGCAGCTACATCGAATTGAAGCAAGCGGCCGTTATGCCGGGGGACGACGGCAATACCGTCGTATTTACCGTTTCGTACACGAACGGCAGCGACACCGAGATGCGCTTTATCGATTATTGGGTGAGGCTTAACAATAAGTCGGGAACCGCATTTACGGTTAGCTTGCTTCCGCAGGACAAAGAAAAAAACATCATTCCGGCGCACAGCACCATGGAAGTGAACTTTTATGCCAAGGTTAATGCGTCCACCGATTTGAGCGATTTGAACTTCAAAATGATCAAATGGGATTTCTCTGCGGCGAATTATGAACGTGCGCTCGGCACCATTACCGTTCCGGAAGATTATTCGCTCGATACGCCGATCGGCCAAAGCCGCTTGATATCGATCGCCGGCTCCTCGCTGAAAACGAACGTGAAGAAAGTTACGATAGGCAAGAACGAGGACTCTTTCCTGACGAGCGTCTCGCTCAACATGGAAAATGCGGGCATGAAGAGCGTAACGCTTCCCGGCTTGTCCTATGCGATTATGACTTCGGAGGGACTCGTATATCAGCTTACGGAAACCGGCGCTGCGGCAGAGGGACCGGATAAACCCGCTCCATCCGCAACGCTCGCGCCCCGAGTGAAGAAAGAAGTTCAGTTAACGGCATCCATCCCTAACTCCGTCGATCCGGAAGGCTGGAAGCTCGTCGTTACGAATAAAATCGACGATAAGGTCGGATACATACCGTTAGCCTATTTTATGCTGCCTGCTTCAACGTCGTCCGATCCGACGACGTCTCCGGTTAACGAGAAACAGCCGATCGATGTGAACGGAATGAGTGTGGATACCGGTATTTCCCGTGTCTCGCTGAGCAAGAACGATAAGGATTATCTCGTGAACTTATTTTTCAATTTTGAAAATAACGGAAGCAAGGCCGTATCGATCAAAGGTTATCAGTTCGAGCTGCTTACGAAGGACGGTTTAACGTATCCGCTGACACTCGATACGCCGGAATTTATGCTCAATCCGAAAGCGAGCAAGGAAGTGCAGCTGTCTGTCAACGTTCCTGCTTCCGTAAGTCTCGAGGATTTGAAGCTGAATCTTAAATCGGCAAGCGGTGGCTCCAATTATCCTATAGCTTCTTATAAGGTGCCGAAAGCTACGACGAACGACGTCTCGCTTGGAATCGAATATCCGTATGAGGGTAAAGACGGCTCCTATACAGCGAAGCTGAATTCGGTACAGCGGCTGCCTTGGGAGGATGAGGACATTATTTCGGCCGAGGTTACGATCGGCAACAAAGGAAGCTCTTCGCTTGCGCTTCCTGCGCTTCAAGGATATTTTCTGCTTGACGGCGGCGTAAAGGTTGAAGCTAAACTGTCCAAGCTCGACAACGTCATTTCGGTACCGGGGCGTTCGGGCGTCAAATATATTCTGTACGCAAAAATTCCATATAGCTCCATGTTCTCCGATCTTAAGCTGATCGTTCAAGACAAGGTCGACGACAAAACGACGAATACCGTCGCGGAATTCAAACACAATTCCGATCTTTTGAGAATTCCGCAAGTCGCGAAGGATCAGGTCCATAAGCTGGCGGATACGGGTAAATCGGCCGAGCTGAAGATCAATCAGGTATTGACATATTCCAACTCGAATACGGATTTGTTCTACGCCGAGCTGGAAGTGAAAAATACCGAGAAGCGCGCGGCAGCCGCCGGCAAGCTGGCAGGTTATTGGAAAACGAAGGACGACATGTATTACCCGGCGTACTTCAGCGGTGTAACGCAAAAAATAGCGCCGAACGGCAAAGCGATCGTCGCCATTTGGAGCAAGGTTCCTAAAGGTTATACGATGGCGGATATGAGCCTTGTATTGGGTGAGGCTATGGGCGCTTCGACAGGCGCTGAGGGGAAAGGGACGGAGACTACCGAAGCTTATGTTCGCGCATTCGCCATGCAGCTTCCTGATGAGGCGAGCACGACAGTCAAGTCGAACCTGGACGGACTGAATGTCGGCGGATATACGGTATCGTTGGCCGATTTTAAATTAAACAATTTTGACGGCAAAAAGCTCTCGCTTTCGTTCAACTACAAGCTTGGCAAATCGGAAGGCTTGCTGCCTGAGCTGACGGACAAGCGCCACAAGCTCGTTATGGAAGTTGTCGATTCCAAGCAAAAATACGAGCAAGCCTACGATTTGGGCGTGGATGGAGAGACTTCCTCCTGGAAGCTCGGAACGGATACGGCGACATTCGAAGGGACGTCTACCGACTATATCGCGATCCGCATGAACGAATCGCAAAGCTATAAAGTCAACGTTTATGCCGAATTCGACGGGCATCGCAAGCTGCTTGCCTCGACGAGCTACGGCTGGTACGACAATTTGAATAAGTAAATTCCTGCGGCATCCGGCGGTAATGCCGGCGAGTCCGGGATTCAAGGCTTATTCGCAGCATAAACGCCTCCAGCCTCGATCTTGAAGATCGGAGCCGGAGGCGTTTATTTGAATGAATCAATAAGTATACTGTGGAAGCGGCTCTAAATCTCGGTAAACGCGCTTGTCCCTAAGCATATGCTTTCGAATTCGCTTTCTTCGAAAGCGTTTGGGACGGCGAAGCCGTTTTGTCAACGGGTTTACGTCCGGCCGAACAGAAACGTTTGATGAACCGTCCAGGCATCATTTTCGGTTTGATAAAGCATGTGAATGCGATCAATCGTTGCAGACAGGCTGACGGGAATTTTGCGCAAACTGGCCAAAATATCGTTCGCTTCATCATGGCCTAGCTGTTGTCCGATCGTCAAATGCGGGTGAAACCGGTACGATTTGGATGCTTCCGTTAACGGACCGGCGCATAAGGCTTCGTGACAGCGGATGAACGGCTCCGGATCTTCCAGGGCCAAATAAATAACGGCGGAGCCGGGCAACAGGGACGAAAAACGGTTAAAGCGAACGGTAAAAGGCGAAAGCGTCTTTACGGCAAGCTCCAGATGGGCGACCGCCTCTTTCAGCCGGCCGCTGCTCCATTCCTCCGCTTCGCGTATAGTCAGATGAGGCTGTATCAACGAATAATGCGGATCGTATCGTTTTCTATAGCTGTTGGCGAAATCCTGCACTTCTTTGGATGGAAAACAAGCGATTCCGAATTTCATATCATAACCTCCCGCCTCGAGATTTAGCGTTTTCTGCCGAGTCCTGATACGTTCAGTGGGAATATTTTATGTTATTATCAGTAGTATAGCTCAAGAACATGCAATCGAACAATGTTGCCGGTCAACAGGCGGCGGAGCGATCGAGAGAAAGCGGGGATTAAAATGAACGAAACGGTTGACGCTCGGATCGTCGAGCTGCTGCATACGATTAGGCCATGGTTTTCCCAGGAGGATGCCTTATTGATTGACTTGGCTAAGCACCAGCCGGATGCCCGGCTTGCGATTGCCGCCGCTTTGCTCGAATCCGGGCAAGAGAAGGAAGCGGAAATGCTGCTGGAAAGTATCGCAGCTATCGGAGACGGCTGCCGGCCCGGTCAGGAAGAATCCGTATTCCGGGCGATGATCGAATTGGCTTATTTGCGGATGGAGCAGCTTAAGTATGACGAAGCGGAAGACTTGTTATGGAAGGCGCGCAGCCATGAAGGTGCGGCGGATCGGCCCGATTTCACGAAGACGGACGTTTCGCTGCTGATTGCGGAATGCCGTTTCGGACAAGGTTTTATTCAAGATGCGATCGATCGCGCAGAGGAAGTATTGCGCAAGCAGCAGCACGACCGTGCGGAACCGGAGACGCTCTCCCGAACGTATCAGCAGCTGGGATGGTTCACGCTTCATAAAGCGAATGTTCCCGCCGCAATGGCCTATATGAAGCAAGCGATGAAGCTGGCTCCTTCGCTTGACCAAGCGCTAGTCGATGAAGGCTTGGAAGCGGAGAGAAAGGGCGATTTCGAGAAAGCGCTCGAGTACTATTTTGACTCCATTCGTTTGGAATTGTGATATGATAGTGGTACGTCTTTGAAAGGGGAGATTGGGATGAAACGTAAAGTGCACAGCAAAGAAGTGCGAACGGCTGTCCTTCAGAAATTGGGCGAACGCGGGGTAGCAATCGAGGACATTGCCCAAATCGTTTATCAAATGCAATCCCCATACAATCCCCATCTGAAGCTGGAGTCTTGTATTGACAGCGTTAACGCCGTCCTTGAAAAAAGAGAGCTGCAGCACGCTCTTCTGGTCGGTATCGAGCTGGATATGCTGGCTGAGAAAAACTTGCTCTCGGAGCCGCTGCAATCGCTCGTAGAGTGTGATGAAGGCTTATTCGGCTGCGACGAGACGCTTGCGCTAGGTTCCGTTCTCGGGTACGGCAGCATCGCGGTAACGACTTTCGGGCACCTGGATAAGCATAAAATCGGTATCATACAGAAACTGGATACGAAGCACGGCAATGGCGTTCATACGTTTTTGGACGATTTGGTCGCCAGCATCGCAGCATCCGCATCCAGCCGGATTGCGCATAAGCAGAGGGATATCGACGAGAGGGAAGCGGCGCTGGCAGATCCCGCTAATGAAGCAAGCGCAGGTTGATATCGGTGAAATATAAGAAAGCGGCCCTTCATTGGGAGGAGCCGCTTTCTTTTTTCGGTCATCCGGAAACATCAAAAAACGCCTTTCTCGCAATCTAGCGATTAAGGCGTTTAGCTTGTAAAGGCATGTCCACGCTATTGGTGGGCCCTGAGGGACTCGAACCCCCGACCAATCGGTTATGAGCCGACCGCTCTAACCAACTGAGCTAAGGGCCCTTATGTAAAAATTGGTTGCGGGGGCAGGATTTGAACCTGCGGCCTTCGGGTTATGAGCCCGACGAGCTACCGGGCTGCTCCACCCCGCGTCATTGTTTACCGTCTATTCAATTATTAGCGGCAAAAATAACTATACAACATCCAATAAGAGAAAGTCAAGAATAAAATGAAGAAAAGCGTTATAGCAAATATCTGACACCGAAGCGGCCTTTGCGCGACTTGTAAACTTCAACCGATTGCGGGCATTCGTAACCGTAAATCCACCAGTCTTCTTCCATTCGCTTGGCCAGGCAGCCTGCTTGGAATTTGCTTTCATACAGCTTGGACCAGTATACCCAGTTCAACATCGCCATCGATCGTTGCACCTCCATGAATTGTTCGTCTATTAGGATAACCATTTTTGCAGGATTGTTTCCATTAACCGGACAATTTCATGAAAGGAAAAAAACCTTCCGCCGTCGGGTGACGGAGAAAGGTCGGTAGGGAAGGGGGAATCAAGCCTCCCAGCTGCTGATTTCATCGATACGGGCCAGCTCGTCCTCCGAAAAATTCAAGTTTTGGAGCGTTTTGAGACTGTCCTCCAGCTGGCTGAGCTTAGATACCGCTGTTAGAACGGAAGTAACCTCTTTGTGGCGCAAAATCCAGGCGAGCGACATCTGGGCAAGCGACTGCTCGCGCTGTGCCGCCAGCTCGTGGAACGCGTTTATTTTACGCAGCTGGAGCTCGTCGATCTGATCCTTGCCTTGCTTGCCGAAACGGGATTCCTTCGGAATGCCCTCCAAGTATTTGTCGGTTAAGAGACCTTGCGCAAGAGGACTAAATGCAATCAGGCCGTAGCCGTGTTTGGACGCGCTTTTGATGAGCCCGTTTTCGATATCGCGGCGAAGCAAATTGTAGACGGGCTGATGAATCGTAAGCGGAAACCAATTTTTCTTATCCCTCAGCTTAATGCTTGCTTCCGTAGCTTCGGGGGAATAATTGGAGACACCTCCGTACAGCGCCTTCCCTTGTTTAATGAGCGTTTCCAAGGCGCCGTGCGTTTCTTCCAGCGGCGTATTCGGATCGAAACGGTGGATATAGAAAATATCGAAATAATCGACACCCATTCGTTTAAGGCTCTGATCGCAGGAAGCGATGATCGATTTGCGGCTGCCCCATTCCCCGTAAGGACCCGGCCACATTAAATAACTGGCTTTGCTGGAGATGATGATTTCGTCACGCGGCAAATGCTTTAGAATTTTACCGCCGATGATTTCCCCGTTTCCAGGCGGCGTGCCGTAATTATTGGCGAAGTCAAAATGAGTGATCCCTGCGTTAAACGCCGCGTAAAAGCAGCGTTTGGCTTCTTTTTCCGCTTCGTAGCCGCCGACCGTTTGCCAGCCGCCAAGCGAGATGACGGGCAGCTTCAAGCCCCATTTACCGCACTGCCGATACGGCATGTTGGCATAGCGCATTTCGTTGAATTCCAAATCGAACCGCCTCCTTCGTGGTTGATCTCCTCTTTTGCGATTCCCATAAACCGGATATGGCTACTTCCATCGTACATCAATCAGGTATATTGTCAATCCGTTCTATCTTCCAAGGCTCTTTAACGGAGGCTCGTTTCAGGACGAAATGCAGCTTGCGTCTTTCCTTGAGATGGTTTTGCATAGTAATGACGGTATCGACCGGCACTTCCAGAGCGACAAGCCCGGAGCTATCCGAATCGCGGTTCGGCGGCGACAAACGCTGAATGGATTCGACGGACGGATCGTCTTCTCCCTCTTCGGCAAACTGCCGCTTCGCCTCTTGCGACAGCATCAGAGACGCCGTGTAGCGGTCGTGCTGATTCAAGGCGCTCATAAACAGCTCGACGAGCTCATAAGGATTTCTCTCCGCCAAATACGTTCTCAGCTTGCCGGCTGCTTTCATCACCATCAGCTGATGAGCCATATCGAGATTGCCTGTGCCGTGAGTCACGCTGTTTTGGAAATGAATACAAAAATGGCCCTTAAAGTCGTTGTCGGGTATTCCATCCCCGCCATGCGGCATTCCATGCATGGAGCCGGCGATACGCTCCCGTCCTTTGATAACGAGAATGGCTCTGCGCTTCCAGCTCCATTTGCCCCCGTAGATTTGCTTCATGATCCGCGTATCTTCTTTGGTTACGGGTTGAACGTCGGCGTGGCTGCTGCCGGCTCTTCGCTGAGCGCGGAATCGAAGACCGGTCTCGAGGTCGATGACGGTAACGATATCTTTTTTGCTGACGATCTGCTTCGCTTGTTCCCATGGAGTAAGCTTGCCGTAATGAATGTCGCGTACACGGTCCGCAGTTTGCTTCAACTGCTCCCGTAGCTGGGGAGGTGGGAGCAGCACCTTCCCTGCAGACTTTTCGATCAGGCTGCCGTCGCCGGAGAGAACGTATGTTCTATCGCTGCCGGACGCATCATGCACGACAATTTCGACGTCGCTGTCCTCTTGCCGGACTTGGTCGATCGGTTCCAACGCGCTGATGGATTTGAGTATTTTGTGCGAATAAATATCCAGCCGCGTCTGGAATTCGGAAGCCGGAGAGGCTTTGACGATTACGCTCAACGATTTTGCGGCGTTTGTTTGCGCGTGTGCGGCAGCATGGGGCCAGATGATCGCAAGGGAAAGCAAGATAAGCGCGCTTATGTAGGGCAGGCGGCCTTTTAACCTGAGATGCCGTTTCTTGTGCATATATTCCTCCAATGTCTCGATGACGAACGTATGTTTGGTGTCAGGCCCTTCGGCCTTTCGCGAAGGCAATATATACAGTTTTTGCTGCACAAGAAAAACTATGTACACGATGTTCGCCCCCCGGTTAAAGTCCCCGAAGACGGAATGAAGGCGCTCAAGAGATATCGCAATCGCGATAGCGGATGAGCGCCTTAGAGCAGCTTTGATGCATAAAGCTAGTTCGATTTCTTGATCGTTACGTGATAGGCGGAGGAAACATAGGTCGACGCTTTCGCCTCTGTCAGCACTTGAATATACGAGTGGCCTTCTTCGGGCAAATGCAGGCTGTAGCTGATTACAGCCTCGTCTCCGATAAACTGGATGCCGTCGATCGTAAGCCGGTATCCGGGATTCGGCTTTATTCCCCAAGAAAGCGTGTATTTAGTAACCTCTTCGTTCACCTTCTCGTCGGTTACCGTTACAGTCTCGTCATTCGGCTGTTTGACGGAGTGCTCGTTTACGAACAGCATCGCGGCATGCAGCATTGCGGCGGCGTCGCCGCGTGTTATCGCTTTCTGCGGGTAAAATATTCCGTTCTCATCGAGCTTTGCGATCTTGGCGATAAGCAGCTTCTGGATGCTCTCCATATGTCCTTCCGATACTTCGTCGCCGTCCTTCACGTTGACGAACAATTCGATGAATGCGTAATCGCCGGTTTTGAGCAGAGCATGGTACAGCAGGCCGGCAAAAAGCTCGCGTGAAATCGGCTTGTTCGGATCGATATCCTCCGGTAACGGCAAGCTGTTAAGCTGCGCTACGATAAACGATTCCGCATACCAAGCGTCGTTCGGAACGTTCGTGAAGTAATCGCTTGCCAGCGGCTGCTTAACAAATTTGATGGCATGAAGATTCAAATTCATTCCTTTAACGATTAGATGTACGGCCTGGGCGTTCGTCATAGCGTCGTTCGGCTTGAAGGAACGAGCGTCGATGCCGCTTACGACCCCTTCCTGCTTTAATTGCTCAATGGCCTCCTTTGCGGGATTGCCGGCCAAATCGTCAAAGGCGAGGGCGGAGCCCGCCGATGCGAAAACAAGCGCTATCAAAAGCAGGGGAAACAATAACTTGTTCAATTTGCGAAATTTGCTCATCGTATGAACACCTCCGTCCTTAATGACGGTGATTCGGTTCGGAATGTTGCTTTATTTATCGCTTATTTTTCCAAGGCGGGCGGCTCTGTATTCGGTCGGCGTCATGCCTTCCTGCTCGAAAAAACGTTTATTAAAATAGCTGGCATTCGTATAGCCGGACATGGCGGATATTTTTTTGACAGGCCAATCGACCTTTTCCAAAAGCAGCTGCTTGGCGTTCTGAAGTCTGCACAGCGTAACGAATTCCATCGGCGTCATTTGAGTCAGCTTTCGGAACAGCCGGCAAAAATAGTAAACGCTGACCCCGGACTTCGACGCCCATTCCGGCAAGTCGAAAGGCAGATGAGCTTGCTGCTGGATAAACGGGAGCAGCTGGGCGATCCGGTCGGTCACCTCCGTGCCTTTATTCGCCGTCAGCGGGATAGCTTGACTCATAAACTCCGCAATAATACCGTATGTCATCGTAGACAATCGCGTGGCGTGCAGAAGCTTATGCAGCTCCGCTTCCTCAAGCAGCGTCTGATGCCATTGCTCCCATTCCGCTCGTCTTTTGAGCGTCCAGATCGTGGAGCGGTGAAAACCGCCTTCGATAAGAAGCTCCCGCAGCTTGGAGCCGTAGAAATGAATCCATCGCACATCCCACGGTTCCTCTCTGCTGCTGTAATATCGCTGTTCGTCATCAGGAAAGTATAGAAATGCGTCGCCTGCCGTCAACGAATGCACCGTTCCTGCAGATTCCACGTAGCCGGAGCCTTCCACCACGACATGAATGCTAAAGCTGTTCAGCGCCCCCGGATGACGGAATACTTCATGTTCGGGAAAGCTGCTGTACCTGCCGACCGATTCCGGGAAGCAAAAAAGCGTTGGCTCCGACAATGTCGGAAAGTAGACATGACGTCTTATCGCCGTATCCATATCGATCCTCCGTTATGACAATAGAGTTGCATGCTTGTTTATAAAGAGGGATATACAGTAGAGGGTACCATGTAGGTTGCTAGCAATATCCTACTATAGTCTAGCTTGAGGAGCAATTCAAAAGGGCGCGCCGACCGGGGGTATTAATCGCTTTCCACCATGCAATCGCAAGGTATTACACTTTTTTTGAAAAATGATGTTGACAAAGTAGGGCAAGCCTGATAAAGTAAGTAACTGTCGACGCCAGTACGACATGAAACAAATGTTCTCTTGCCGCCGTAGCTCAATTTGGTAGAGCAACTGAATCGTAATCAGTAGGTTGGGGGTTCAAGTCCTCTCGACGGCACCACTGCTTTCATCCCGGAAATAAAAAATGAAAAAAGTGTTGACAAGAGAAGAAGAACTTGGTAAGATTGGTTTCGCTGCTGCAAAACATGACCTGGTAGCTCAGCTGGGAGAGCACTATCTTGACAGGGTAGGGGTCGTCGGTTCGAACCCGGCCCAGGTCACCATAATTTAAACGCTAAAACCTCTTGAAATATAAGGGGTTTTTCTTTATGATATAGAGTAAGGTCTCCTACTTGCCCTCCGTAGATTCGTAAGCCGCCCCCTTCGTTTCATTCCGTTGATTGGCCGACAGGGTCGTTTGTAAGCGGTTTAAGGCCATATAAAGCGACGGCCGTATGTAGCAAGCAGACTTGATGTGGCTGGCTGAGACCTCTATTTTTTTCCAGGTGCACAATGTTGGAGCGGCAAGGGATGAAACAACAATGATGTATTCATTACTTAACGTCACCGTACCAGCCACATATGCAAGGTAGTCTCTATGTCGGAAGCTAAGATTTGTGCATGAAATTACTATATCTTCGGGAGTGATTATCATGAGATTGAATCAGCGTAATTTAGATCATTTCAAAAAAGTGCATCAAGAAATGAACAATCCGGAAAGAGTTTATGATTATTTGAACAGTGGATGGTCGCTGGTTGACATTCGGCTTGAAGACGGCGAAGATCAGGGAGAAGGAACTCAACGCACGATTTATACGCTGGGATGGAACAAGAGCTACGACGGCGTTCAGAAAGCAAAGAGCCCGTACGAGGAATTGCATGCAAAGGCTAACTACGTATCCAAAAAATATTTGGAAGGATAAGCGCAGGTTGACGGAATGATAGAACTTCTTTCAGCCTCTTGTCGGAAGATTCAAGCTGCATTGCTTCAACGAGCCGAGAGCCGGCGAATGCGACAATATTTATAATACGTATTGAAATAAGAACATGCCGTTCGCGAATACGCGGACGGCATGTTTGTTCTATCGGAAAAGAAAAAAACGATTTAAAATCCGTTTTATAAGCCTGAGTCAAAAACGCCGACGTTCCGCACCGCCGCGCTCCCGGCGCGCGGTGCCGTCGCGGCACGTAGTGCTTGGTCACACGTCGGCGGTTAAAGGCAGCTTTCCTCTGCCGCATCTGCGACGCTTGAGCGAAGGAGCGGCGGGGGAGTTACTTCACGATTAGGACAGGTATTTTGGCTTGCTGGACGACGTTATGGCTGACGCTTCCGAGAATGAACTCGCGAATGCCGCCGAGGCCTCTGGAACCCATGACGATTAAGTCGGCTTCGCACTCTTCGGCATGCTCCAGAATGGTTTTGGCCGGAGGGCCTTGCCGCAGGACGTATTTGACATTGGCATGCGGAGGAACGAACTGTCTGGCCTCGTCAAGTATCGTTTGCGCGTGATCAAGCATGTTTCTGGTGGCGGCTCCGGTAGTGGCAACCAGCGTTTCGCCGAAAATGAAGGAAGGAGCGAAGGGGACGTGGATGATTTCCAGCTTGACCGGCCTCATGCCGGCCGCGCTTTCTTCCATGAAATGAAGCGCTTTCTTTAATGCTTTTTTGGAAAGTGCCGAACCGTCATAGGCGACAATAATTTTAGAAAATAACATTGCCGTCACCTCTTCAGGAAAGATTTTAAATACAAGTTTATTATATCATAAAAACCTGTGGAATCGGTTGAATTATCGGAAAATTCCAACGATTAAACAAGTCCATTTTCTTTTCGGCAGGATTAAGAAATTAGCAGGTGTAACGGCGGAATATGTCGAATATTGTGGAAACGAAAGGAATGCATCTGTTAGGATATGTTTTCAGATCATCTGGAGGACAGCTTGTTTATTCTGCTATAATGCTAGAAAAACAATCAACCGGTTTTTCGTACGAAAGGAGCAATAGTTCGTGGCTTTTATTCAATGTGATTTTTCTTCCGAAACGCTGGGGCTTGCCGTTTCGATGAACGTCATTTTACCGCAAAACACCACGCAGCAGATCGGGATGGAGGGGGCGGCATCGGAAGGCAAGCACCCGACATTGTATTTGCTTCATGGGTTGTCGGACGACCATTCGATATGGATGCGCAGAACGTCAATCGAACGTTATGTATCCAAGCTAGGCTTGGCTGTCGTTATGCCGGCCGTAAACCGCAGCTATTACGCGAATATGGTTTCCGGACCGCAGTACTGGACGTTCATAAGCGAGGAGCTGCCGAAGCTGGCAAGATCGTTCTTCCCGCTGTCGGACAAGCGCGAGGATAATTTTGTTGCCGGTTTGTCTATGGGCGGATACGGCGCATTTAAATTGGCGCTTAGCTTTCCGGAACGTTATGCGGCTGCTGCAAGCTTGTCCGGGGCGCTCCTAACGGACTGGATGTTCGATGCGCGGCCTCAGGAAGCGGCGCTTATTTTCGGGTCCAAGGAACGGTTTGCCGGCAGCGAGAACGATTTAGCGGCACTTGCGGAAAAAGCGGCAAGCAACGAGGTGGCCGCGTCCCCGCTTCTTTATCAATGCTGCGGTACGGAGGATTTTCTGTATAAGGAAAACATCCGTTTTCGCGACCATGCGCAAAGCTTGTCTCTTCCGATTACGTACGAAGAAGAGCCCGGAACGCACGAATGGGGCTATTGGGATATGAAAATTCAAAGGGTGCTGGAGTGGCTTCCGATCCGGACATAAGCCCCATTTCCATGGAACCAATGTATTAGCCCTACGCAGTCCTGTCCGTAAGGAATATTCTGTAATGATCAAGCACGCAAGGGTGCTCTGATTATGCAGAGGGGAAGGGGACGCGATGGAGCTATATCCAGTCAATACGGTTTGGGTTCCCGGCTTGCCCGAGCTCGCATACCGATTGGGCGTCGGCAGGTGGGAAGGGATCGTCATGCATTATACGGATAATGCGAACAGTACGGCCTGGAACGAGCGCGCATATATGGCCACGAATTATAGGAACGCGTTCGTTCACGAGTTTATCGACCCGAATGTGATTCTGCAGGTTGCGAATCCCGATTATTTAGGGTATGGCGCAGGATCTCCGGCCAACCAGCGCTTTATTCACCTTGAGCTTTGCGTCGCCAAATCGCAGCGCGATTTTGACAAGTCGTTCGATATGTGGTGCCAGCGAACTGCCTATTTTCTGAGCAAACGCAATTTGCCCGTACTTCCTGCAGCAAGCGACGGATCAGGCACGTTATGGGCGCATGCGGATGTTACGAGGTGGCTCGGCGGTACGACGCATACCGATCCGATCGCCTATTTATCCTCGTGGGGAGCGTCTTGGCGGGATGTCGTCGATATCGTACAGCGGCATTACGATCTGATGACGGGAGTGGAGGAGCCTATGCTTAAACCGGAGGATGCCAATAAACTTATCGATACGTTTTTGTCGCCGCTTTGGTTTTTCTCTCTATCGCAGCAGGATAAGGATGAAATTCATCGGCTGGCCAATGAGCTGCGCAAGGCGTCGGGGCAGGCCGAGCAATAGCTTCCGCGAGTAAACGGAATGAAAATGGCTGAGCCGCTTTACTCGCGGCATTTTTTTTTACGAATATTGTCGACGACGTGTAACTATCGATTACTTGCCGCTGTCTATATCTACAGAAGCCAAAATTACAGCACGAGAAGGAATTGGTAGCGTTTTCGTCGAATCTCTTCTGGTAAGAAGGTCCGCTTAAGCCGAGACAATATGACCATTACCTTACATCGACCGGAGGCTTTCATGCAAAAAGGGTTCTTAAGTACCGCATTGATCGGAGAAGAGCGGCGAGCCACGCGATTATTCCTATATTTATTCTACATAATTAGCTTCGGCTACGATATCGTATACAACATATTGATCCCGCTTATGACAGGCGCTATCCCGAAGCTCGGAATTGTAGGCAGCTATAACGGCTACTTTATGAATGCAATCCAACTTGGGTTGCTTCCGATCGCCATTTATTTAATGAAGAATGACCGGTCCTCTTCGGTCAAATATTTATACTTCTATGTCTATACGACGTTGAACATTACTACGGAGATCATTCTTTTTTACGGACATCCGGATGATTATCACGGAGGCAATATCGTCGAGATCATATTGGTGTTGTTCTCGCCGATTTTTGTGAATAAGAAGTATTTTTGGACCGTCTCTTGCGGCACGATTCTTAAATATACGCTTATCGGAATTATCATTCAGTATCCGAACGTCGTCGTGCCGATTATCCTGATCATCGTTTTCTCGTTTGCCGCATATATTTTGCTGAACGTTTTTCAGGGGTATGTCAACACGATAACGACTTCGTACCAGAAACAGCTTGAGAGCATCGTTAAGGGCATCGTCGCCATCCTAGAGCTGAAGGACCCTTATACGCGCGGTCATAGCGAAAGAGTGGGCAGATATTCGCTCCTCCTCGCAAGGAAGCTGGGTCTGTTCAACGAAGACGAATTAAACGCCTTTCATTATTCCTGTCTGCTGCATGACGTCGGGAAGGTCAATATTCCCGATCATATTTTGACCAAGCCTACAAGACTGACGGAAGCCGAATACGAGATTATCAAGACGCATCCGAAGGTAGGCGCAGACGCGATCAAGGAAATCGACGGACTGCAGTGGAGCTCGGACGTTATCATGTACCATCACGAAAGATGGGACGGTACCGGATATCCGGAGCAATTGAAAGGAAGCCAAATTCCGCTTTTGGCGCGGATCACATCGATTGCCGACGCATTCGACGCCATGACGACGCATCGTTCCTATCGGAAAGCGCTGACTCCCGAAGAAGCATTCCAAAGAATTTGCGATGGGAGCGGCAATCAATTCGACCCGCATCTGGTTAACGTGTTTAAAGAGGTTTACCCTACGTGGCTGGAATGTATAGAAGAATTTGAAAGAAGCGACATCGCCCAAAATCTCGTTCTCAAGTTTTGACTATATATAGGAGGTGATAGGAATGAAAATCCGCAAACTTCAACAAATCAAAACAACTTGCTGGTGGTGCTGGTGGGGCAAGTAAGAAGTCATGGGAAGAAGGGTGCCGGCTCAGGCATCCTTTTTCTATTTATGTACGATAATCGCTATGTTTACATAAATGATCAGTTACGGAACGGAGAGATCACTTGGTTCAAGCGGCGCAATCGTCCATCAAGCTTTATCCTATGCAAATCCGCGAAGATGGAAATGTTTTCATCGTGGAAGACCGCGATACGGGCAGTTTTTTCGAGATGCCGCGCATCTGTATCGATGCGATCCGAATGATTGAGGAAGGCGTCGCTCAAGAAGAAATAGAAGCGGTTTTGCGGAATCGGTACCCCGATGAAGAAGTCGACATGCATCTGTTTCTCGAGCAACTGCTCGAATACGGCTTGGTTAAAGAAATGAACGGGATCGAAATCAAGCGAACCGGACTTCAAGCTGATCGGAGCGGCTTCGCATGGATCCCGGTACCCTTTGCCAAACTATTTTTTAATCGTATGACGCGTATTTTGTTTCTCCTTATGTTTCTGGGTAACGTCTTACTGCTGGCTGCTTTTCCGAAGCTGGTGCCGCATTATACCGACTGGTTCGTTTTCTCGTCCGTTACGGCTAATATGGCGCTTTGGATGGCGGTTTCCTTAGTTCTGCTGCTTCATCATGAGCTCGGCCATTTGCTTGCCGTTAGAGCGGAAGGGCTGAATGCGAGAGTCGGAATCGGGTACCGATTGATTCTGATCGTGATGGAAACGGAAATGACGGGAATATGGAGTCTGCCCAAAAAGAGACGATATATGCCGCTGCTCGCCGGCTTATGCTTCGATAATGCCGTCCTATTCGCGGCACTTGTCATTAAGCTTCTCTTTCCGGATTTGCCGGGAACCGCATCGGGTTTGCTAGCGATCGTCATTTATACGCTTATACTAAACATGCTCTACCAAGGTTTGTTTTTCATGAAGACCGATTTGTATTACGTCGCCGAACAGCTGACAGGCAAAAATAATTTGCTCGAAAACAGCCGCGCCTGGTTAACCCGCTTCGTTCCGTTCATAAAGGCCCAAAAGGCTCCTGAGTTATTCCCCGGCGAGCTTAAGGCAGTACGATTGTACGCGTTATTTTATGTAGCCGGTCTCTTCGTCAGCGGAATCATTGCCGCCTTTTATTTGCTTCCGCAGCTCTATACGGCAACCTCGAATGCACTTCGCCATTTGACGGAGCCGGCGGGGAGCGTCATTTTTTGGGACGGAGCGGCATTTCTTGCCCAGCTCTTGTTATTCGCAGGATTATACGTTTACGCTTTGAAGAAAGAGGGGCGTTCCAAGCGAGCTTTACAATAAGCGTGACATGGCATCCGACGTCGCCGTTTCGCCGATGCACCCCTTTCGTACGATATGAGCTATTCAAAAGAAAGACCTCCGACGCCCTGAAAAGGGTATGGGGGTCTTTTTATATGCCGGCAAGCTTATCTGCTGCTATTATAGAGCGGCACGCCGGTCTTGCCTGTATTGTCACGATCGGCCAAGGCTTGCAAGCTGTTGATCAGCTGCTCGAGTTGGAGATAGCTTTCAACGATGTCGTTGATTTTGCTGTCCTGCGTTTCCATGCTTGCTGTAATTTCCTGTACGGAGGCCATGTTTTCCTCGGTAATGCCGGCTATCGTCATCATTTCATCGGTTATCGTTCTATAGGCATGATCCATCTGCTTGGAAGAGCTGTGGAGCAGCGCTGACTGCCGTTCGGTAAGCGAGGCATTGCCGGTAACCTCCCGAATCATCGAGCCGACTTGAACGGCTGCCTCGCGGCTTCGGTTTACGGCGTCACGGCCAAGGAGCACCTGCTCCGAAACTTCGGTTGTTTTCAACCGAATGCTTTCCAATATCGCGGTAATCTGCTCGGTGGACTGACGCGCGCCTTCGGCAAGCTTGCGGACTTCTCCGGAAACGACGGCAAAGCCTTTGCCGTGTTCGCCTGCCCGGGCCGCTTCGATAGCGGCATTCAGGGCCAGCAAGTTCGTTTGCGCGGATATCCCGTGTATCGTTTGCACGATTTCGCCGATTTGCCGGTTTTGGTCATTCAGCTCGCCTACCAGCTCTACCGATGTGTAAATGATCGAGTGAAGCTGCTCGACCTGAGCGGATAATTTATCTACTTGTTCGCTGCCTGAGCTCGCGTGCAGCGAGGTTTCCACAGCGACGGCGCTCATTTGCGTCGAGCCGCCGACAACCGTTCCGACGACCTGATCGACGGCTTGTATCGATTCGCTGATCTCGCCGATGCTGCGCGTCTGGGTTTCGACGCTTGATGCGATTTCTGCGAACGTTTTGGTTACCTCCCGGGAAATGGAGCCTGCCGTCGTCACATTGCCCTTCAGCTTGGCGCTGAAATCATTAAGCTGATCGACAGCATGTTTTACATGCGAGAGCATCTCCTCCGCACGCTGCTTGGCCAGCCAAGCGGCCTCCTGCTTCTCGAGCACCTCCAGCTGCAGCTTCTCGCTGAACCGGCCTGCCGCAACGAGCGCAGCCATCGTCATGACCACATACAAATTCGGAGTGAAGAAGCTCACCTCATCGAGAGGCGCAAACATGGCGTCATAATATTTCGGCACAAAAAAGAAAACGTTCGTCAGCGCGATTGCCGAAAAGCCGGAAAACAGAACGGCGCGATAGTTCATATACAGCATCGAGATCGCCATATTGAGATAAACGAGAAAATAGGTCGTCATTGCCGGACTTGAATCGACGAGAAGGAAGGTGAGCAAGGATAAAGAGAGCGAGATCAAATACATGATACGGTTTTCAAAAAGTCTGCGGTACGTCAGAACCGTCATAAGCACGCAAGTCGCAGTTCCGGCAACGATAAGCACGATAATGGCTTCAATCGGAACGGCGGTTATGATGTCGACTACAAGACCTAGTACTAGCAATGCCCATACGATATTGACAAGCAATTTGTTGCGTTTGAACATAATGTCGGAGCGGTTCATGACTGTCCCCCTATAGGCGCGATTCGGTACATTTTTCCTTCTATAATATCATGCATCCCGGCGCTTGTAATGCGAAAGTTGGATATATATGTCGAAATATGCCGTCGAAACCGTGACGTTTATCCCTATGCCGGAACGGGCATACAGATAAGAGTTTGAATCACTCCTGGTGAAATGAGGTGCTTGGCTTGAGAACGCTTGTCATTATCCCCGCCTATAACGAACAGAACAGCATAGAGCAAGTCATTTACGGCGTGAAAACGGCGCATCCTCATATCGATATCGTTGTCGTCAACGACGGTTCGACCGATTCGACAGCCGAGCATGCCAAGCGGACCGGTCTCGCGACCGTTATCGAGCTGCCGATTAATCTCGGCATCGGCGGCGCCATGCAAACCGGATATAGGTACGCTTACCGTAACGGTTATGACATCGCGGTGCAAATCGACGGCGACGGCCAGCATGATCCCGGAGAGTTAAACGAGATCGTGCAAGAGGTAATGGCCGGCAGATGCGATTGCTGCATCGGTTCGCGGTTTTTACGCAAAACGGCATACAAGAGCAGCTTATCCAGGCGCTTCGGCATTTTTTTCTTTTCCTGGATGGTGCAGTGGATGACCGGAATAAGGGTAACCGATCCGACCTCCGGCTTCCGGGCGGTAAACCGGACCGTTATCGGCATTTTTGCGGAGGAATATCCGGATGACTATCCCGAAGTCGAAGCGGTCGTTATGCTGGCGCGCAGAAGGCTGGCTATCGCCGAAATGTCCGTGCTGATGCATCGCCGTACAGCCGGGCGTTCGTCCATCACGCCGTGGAAGTCGCTCTATTACATGCTTAAAGTGTCGCTGGCCGTTATCATGACGAGGCTGCGAGGTTCGGGAGATTTACGATGAATATATACTCGGTATCGATCGTATTTTGTTTGGCATTCGTTTTCATCACCGTAGAGCTCATTCGCCGGCAAAAAATTGCGGAGCGATATGCGCTGCTGTGGCTGAGCCTCGGACTCGTTATGGTGCTGCTCAGTCTGTTTCCCAAGCTGCTGCAGACCGTCGCCGAGCTGCTTGGCATTTTTTATGCGCCTTCGCTGCTTTTTTTGATCGGTTCAGCATTTGCGCTGCTGCTGATCATGCATGTGACAATGGTCATTTCCAGGCTCCACCGCAAGGTAACCCGGCTTATTCAGGAGCTGGCTCTATTAAAAGCCGCACTGGGGGACGACCGGGACGGCCGTTCCGATCGTAATTCTTGAAATACTAGAATATCAATGCTTCGTCTATCAGGCGTTTATTTTTGGAAGGGAAACGCGCCTTTCTTTAGCTTAAACTTACGAAGTCGCTCTCTTAGAAAGCGTTTAGGACGGCGAGGCGGTTTATCCTTGACTTTGGAGGAAATCAATGAAACATTCCTTTCACGATCGTTTCGCGATCGGAATCATTTTGGCGTTCGCTTGCCTGTTAAGGCTTCATTACGTGCTCAACGCTTATCACGAACCGCTTGTTTGGGACCAGCTTGAATATACGAAATTGGCTATACAGCTTTTGGAGAAAGGCATATACGCCTATCGCGATACGGAGCCGAATACGCTTGTTACGCCCGGGCTGCCGATGCTGCTGACAGCTGTATACGGCATCGTCGGCTATGATCCGATTGAGCCGGCTCTGACCGTGATCAGGGTGCTGCAATGCTTTATTTGCTTGCCGGCGATCCTGTTTATTTATTTGACCGGCGCAAGGCTGTTTCAACCGGCCGTCGGCTTGCTGGCCGCATGTTTTGCAGCCGTATACCCGTCTTATGTATGGTCGACGGCGCTCATCTTGACGGAGGTCCCTTTCTTGAGCTGTTTGACGGCGCTTGTTTATATGCAGGTGAGGATCATTCAGGACAACCGGAGGAGGGATCATCTATGGTTCGGTCTGCTGCTCGGCATAACGGTGCTGATCAGGCCGAATGTGCTGCCGTTAGCCGTAGTCCCTTATTTGTTTCTGTGGTTTTCCGGCAATCGAAGGCGAATGTTCGTTTTCGTGCTTCAGGCGGCGGCCATGTTCGCGTTTGTTTTGCTTCCGTGGTGGGTGCGCAATTGGATGACGTTTCACAGCTTTATATTTATCGCCAAGGGAGAAGCGGGAAATCCTTTCCTGGGTGGGACGGATCCGTACTTTCGGGGGACGATCGACTGGTCGCAAATCGACGAAAGCGATCAATTGGCTGAAGGAATGCGCCGAATCAAGCAGGGACTGATCGAGCAGCCCCTGCTGTGGATGAAATGGATGACAATCGGCAAGTTTACGTATTTTTTCCGCACGCTCTGGGTCGGTCCATATCCGTTTTATGTACCCGACTGGTACTATTACGTGCTGAACAAGCTGCATTTTTTCATTGTGTATACAGGATTGACGCTTCTGGCGGTTATGGGAACGCGAAGCCGCGAGTACGCGTTTCTTGCCGTATCGTTCGCGATCGTATGCGGCGTTCATCTGCTGTTCATCCCGGTCGACAGGTACGCATACGGCATGCTGCCTTTCCTGATGCTGGGAACCGCCCATGCTGCCGTAGTTTTGCTCCGGTTTCTTTTCGGCAAAATACTGCTCGTGAGACTGCTTGCCAAACGATTCGGCTGAGCCGGTCGTTAAGCTTCCTTCAGCAGTTGTCCGGCGCAGTATTCGATAATATCGCTCCGGCGAACGATGCCAATAAAATTGTTCGAATCGTCGATGACGGGCACGAAGTTTTGCGCTTTAACCAGGCTGATGAGGTCTTCCATTTTGGCGTCGATCCTCACCGGCTTGTTTTTCATGCGAAGGGGAATCTCCTCCAGGCTGTGGCGATGCGCGTTTTCGAAGCCAATTTCTTCATTGTTGTTTTTGAGAAACCAAAGGAGGTCTCCTTCGGTTACCGTCCCGAAATACGAGCCGTCCTGATTCAAGATCGGAACCGCGGTATAACGGTGATATTCCATGCGTTCAAGCGCCTGACGGAGCGTGGATTGCGGGGTCAAACAGATGACCTCTTGCTTCGGAAACAGGAAAAAAGCGATGTTCATGTTGCACGAACTCCTTTGTCGCGATATTGTTAAAGGATGCTTCTAGGCTTATAAGGAAACGGAATACGGCAAAATGCAAGTGTAACCGAAAAGGCAGGGACAGTCCATGGAGATCATTACCGTATCGAACCCAAGCGAGCTTGACGAATGCCTCCGAATACGATTAGAGGTATTCGTAAGGGAACAGCATGTTCCCGCGGATGAAGAAATCGATTCTTTCGACGCGTCTTATGACGCTTGCCGTCATATCTTACTACGAAACGGCGGAACGGCGGTTGCGACCGGCAGATGGCGCAAGTATGAGGACAAGGCGGCCAAGCTGCAGCGCATCGCCGTGCTGTCCGCTTATAGAGGCGGCGGTTTCGGCAAAGCGGTTATCGATGCCCTCGAAAACGATGCGAAGGCGGCAGGTATGGAGTACGCCGTTCTGGACGCGCAGTGTCAGGCTGAAGCCTTCTACCGCAAGCTCGGATACGAAACCGTGTCCGAGAAGCCGTTCCTCGATGCGGGGATTTGGCATGTCCGGATGAAAAAGCCGCTTTAGCGATGCCGGATGCATGATTTCGCCTGAAATGGATACGCTAACCGAAAGGAGCGTGATCATGATGGAACCGAATCAAACGAGAGAATCCTTCGTTGCCGTCCAGAAAAACGGCGACGGGGACATCACCGCCTTCCAGACCTCTTCGGGACGCACCCTCAATTATGAAGAGGCGCTTCAGGAAGTGCAGGGAGGCGCCATCCAGGGCGTCAATGCCTTCAAAGGCAGAGACGGGGAAACGTATATCCGCGGCGATGCGGACGGCGACCCCAGCAACAACTTGGACAATCTTCCTACGTTCTGAACAGGCTTCGCCAGAAAGAACCCCCGGTCTTTGCGCCTATGCAAAGCGGGGGTTCTTCGACGTGATCGGGCCGAAACGATACGAGAATTCGGTTATCCCCTTGAAAACCGGTAAGTTTCATGCTGCCGGATAAACGTCATGCTGCCTGTACGCCCGATGAACGATTCCATATCATCGTCATAATGCATGAGGTAAGTCATCCGCTGAAGATCCTCGGGAAGCGTCAGCAAGCTTTCCAGGGTCGCATGCACGAAGCCGGGCGGATGCAGCTGGCATTCATGCATAATATGACGGCATCCGCGGTCGCGCAGCCGCTCAAGCGTACCTATGTCAAGGATGCTGTCGGAGCTGTAATAAAGATACCCGTTCATAAATACGCCGTAGCTGGGCTTTCCCGGTATATGGACGGTCGGGACGAGCTCCAGGACGAAACCGTCGCAAATTTGGACGGGACTTCGCTCGTAGACGGGAACGACGTTAAAATAGTCGCTTAACGCCATAATATTGTCGTTTTTATTCTCGAGCGTTCCCTTCAGCGAGTTTTCCCAGATCGTATCGATTAGCGATTCGGGCAAAAAGAGCGACAGCTTCTTCTTGGCATTGTACATCGAACGGAATGCAATTTCCTCCAGTCCGCCGATATGGTCTGCATGAAGATGGGAAATGAATATGCCGTCGACCGATTCCAGATCGATATTCAGCTGATGCAGCGCTTTTGGAGCCGTATGCCCGCAATCCAGCATCAAATTGAAGCCGTTGCAGGTCACTAAGGCGTTATTGTTATAATACGTTTTGGCAAAGGCGCTGCCTGTGCCCAACATGACGAGCGATATGTCCATGTAGTTCCTCCCGCATTTATGAACAGGAAAATTGGCAACTCTCTACTAATTTATCATTATCTATCGCAAAACGAAAGGAAATGTTGTGAAAATAGGCGCTTGACAAACCTATCGTCTTTCTGCAGTTACGTACCTTTTGGGCTTTCTTTACATATCGTATTGGTACGAAGACGTATTCGCGGAAAGGCGGAGCATGGTCATGAGCAAATCGAAAGCAGGCAAGAAGAAAGAAATTTCGTCGATTGACCGTAATAAATTCAATATGAAGATTGTAACTTCGGATACGTGCGAAGCGTGCAAGCAGCGCTGCTCCAGAGGAATACGCTATATGGAACGGATGCGGATGCCGGGAGCGATCGGGAACGGCGTGCCCTGCGTATTGACCAAGGGTAAAGCTTACAAATAAAGAAATTAAAAGCTTTTCGGAACGATTTAGGCAGGAATTCCAACAATTTCAGTCGAATTAAGATACTGAAGTGTAGAAACTGTCGGATCTTCCGGGGAGGGTTAGAGAGCGTGGCCTTTCTAATAACGCCTTTTGTCAAATTGATGAATCGCCTAAAGTACCCCTACAAATTTGCTTTGATCGGCGCCTTGCTGCTGCTTCCGTTTGTGCTGAGCATGTACTTGATCGCCGGTCACTATGAAGACAAAATCAATATAGCCAACAAGGAACGCGCCGGTATGCGGCTTCATTACGAGCTGAACCGGCTCGCGTCCGATATTCGCAGCTTCCGGCCGGAGAAATCCGCGGGTGTCGATCGGAAGGCCGATCCTGCGAGTACGGCGGAACAAGAAGCAATAAATGAACGGATTCAATCGCTTATCGATGAAAACGGCAGGCTGGGAAATCCGTTCTTTGCGGACTCCTCGTTTGAGTCGCTTTCCGGCAAATGGCTGGAAATTCGGCAGATTCGGCCCGATGCGGCTCCGGAAGAACGGATCGAGCGGCATAATGAAATGCTGATCGAAATCCATAAACTGATGCTCGCGATTGCGGATCATTCCGGTACCCGATCGGACATGAGCAGAACGACGAGAATGATGGCGCAGTTGCTGACCGAGCGTCTCGTCCCGATTCAGGGCAAAATCGATGAAGCGGCGGATAGCGCAAGACTTGCGGCGAATCCGGCCTCAAGCGTCTCGGCTTCCGAGCTTCGCGGCATCATTTCCGTCCAAGTCGAATCGATACGTACATCCCAGGAATTATTCCGGCAATGGGTAGCCGATGCAGAAGCTTCTTCGGATAGCTTTTGGGACAAGTTCCAAGCCGATGCCGACCGGTATTTCAAGGATACCGATGCATTTATCGGGCTGTTGGAATCCGGCATGAAGACGGCGTCGCCGTCGGCGGAAGAAATCGAAGAACGAAGCGGCCTGTCGATCGCTTCCGGCAACTCGCTCTACGAATCCGTTTACGCGGCGCTTGAAGCGAGGCTTACCAAGCAAGTCCATAATGAGGGCTTGAAAAAGATTTTGGCGCTTCTTGTAACCGGGGCCGGATTTGCCGTGCTGGGGTTAATGTTCGTCGGTTTTTACGTCTCGGTCGTCCATGCGGTATTCGCTTTGCGGCAAACGTCCTTGGAGGTTGCTTCGGGTCATATGAGCGGCAGAATCCGGCTTGGTACGGAAGATGAGCTGAAAGAGGTCGAGAACGCTTATAACCGAATGGCCGACGCATACAGCGATATTATGAGGCAGCAGGAAGCGATCGAGGATCATCTCCAGCGCCGCGCCTACTACGATGCGCTTACCGGAGCGCCGAACCGGTTTCTGTTTCATGAAAGGCTGGGCGATGCGATAGCCCGGGCGAAGAAGCAAGACGTCATGCTTGGGCTTATGCTGATCGATCTCGACGGATTCAAAAAAATAAACGAATCCAGCGGTCACCGGATAGGCGACCTTCTGCTTCGGCAAGTAGCCGAACGGCTGACCGAATGCTTGCGCGAAACCGATACGGTGGCGCGGATCGACGGCGACGAATTCAGCGTCATTCTTCCCGGAATTAAGGATAGACATGTAGCGGCTTTCGTGGCGGATAAGCTCCTGCGCGGCTTTTTGACGCCGTTCTCGGTTGAAGGCTATCAATTATCTGTATCGGCTAGCATAGGCATCAGCTTGTTTCCGGATGACGGAACCGACGCGGATTCGCTCATGAGCAAAGCCGATATGGCGATGTTTTCGGTTAAGGAGCAGGGCAAAAACGGCTACCGGTATTATGAATCGAATGACCGGACTTGAATGGTTTTATCGAAATAAAGGATCGTTTGCATCGGGTATACGGGCGTAACGTACGTTCATATTGTATGATATAATCGTATTCGTCAAAATTATCCGTTGGAAAGGTTCGTGATCGAATGGTTGTCACCAAGCTGGAAACTAGACGGGCTTCTCCAATGCGAAAAAGGACGGTACGAACGGTACTCATCGCGCTTATGGCCCTTATTCTTGTGTCGCTGGGCGTTTCCGGCTACGTGGGCTGGAGTTTGACGCATCCGGCGAAGAAAGCGCTGACTGCGACGCCGGATAGCGTGGGGATTCCGTTTAAAACGATCGAGTTTCCCAGCAGGAAAGACGGTATCGTTTTAAAAGGCTGGGTGTTGAACCCGGAGAGCGAGTCCAAAGGGACCGTCATTTTCGCCCACGGTTATACGAAAAACCGTCTGCAGGAAGACGTCCCCGCATTGCCGCTTGCCAAAACGGTCGTGTTGTCCGGTTACCGGGTCGTCATGTTCGATTTTCGGAATTCGGGCGAATCGGGCGGCAATTTGACCTCCGTAGGCGAATACGAGAAATACGATCTGCTGGGTGCGATCGATTGGGTCAAGGCGAACGCTCCGGGCGACATTCATCTCCTCGGATTTTCGATGGGGGCTACGACGGCGCTTCTGGCTGCGGCCGAAGAACCCGCCGTATCTCATGTCATCGCAGACAGCCCGTTTAACAATCTGAAAAATTATTTGCGGGATAACCTGCCGGTATGGTCGCATTTACCGGATTTTCCTTTTACGCCGCTTATTATGGCGATGATACCGCCCGTCACAGGCATCCATCCCGAAGAGGTCGACGCATTGGCGGCAGTGGATTCGATCGCGCCGAGACGCGTTTTGTTCATTCACAGCTCGGACGATAATAAAATTCCGTATACGAACAGCGAAATGATGTGGGAAAAGCATAAAGCTTCGTTCGAGTTTTGGAAAACGTCAGGCGCGCTGCACATCGGTTCCTATAAAATTTACGGGAAAGAATATGAAGAGAGAGTAGTGGCGTTTTTGCAAAAATGAAAGCGGTCATCGCAACTAATTGCTATAACCGGAGTATAAACTTGCAGATCATTGCGCAGCGTCCTCCTATGAACGAGGGGTGCGCAATACGAGCAGGGATGTCCGTGCAGAAGGGCGGCGGGACGTCAAATCCATCATTCCGGAGGTTAGTGAACGATGCAAGCCAAACGATTAATCATGTTATGCGCAGTCTTCATGCTGCTTTGCACCGCTACCGTCGTTGCCGATTCCATGTGGGGGTCCTATAACGGGTACGACAAGGCGAAGGTGTTCGTCAATGGCTCGGAGCTTCAGGAAAACGGCGTTCCGGCCATAATCATGAACGGAAGCACGCTGCTGCCGCTCAGGCAGGTCGCCAATTCTCTCAACGCCGTCGTCAAATGGGACAATGACAAGAAAACTGCCAGTCTTTATAAGCCCGATGTCCATATGTTTATTGCCGAGGAAGTAGGTAAAAACTATTCCTTGAAAAATCCGTTCAGCATCGTCGATTACGGCATAACGCGCTCCTTCGACGTGTTTGCGCAGATCGACAATTTAAAGACGAACGTAAGCAGCGTGAAAATTACGATCGTAAGCCCTACCGGGGAAACGGTCGGCAGCGTCGAAGATACGCTCTCGGATTCGAGCGAGTCGTTCTGGTACACGGCGCATTACAAATTGAAATTTGCCGAGAAAGGCAATTATACCGTGAATTTCGCGATAATCGACGGCGACAATATCGAGACGATCGTTTCCAAGAAAAATATTTTATCGGAATAAGAGCGCGTCTTTCGCCATGAGGGAGAATCGAAATGAAGCTTGGGCATGCGAATGCTTTGGAGCGGCTGATCAAGGCGGAATCGATGGCCGAGGAGGAAGCGCTGCGCAGCGTTTTCGAGCAAGGCGGATACTCTTTGTTCAGCGAGCTTCTGAACGAGTTGAAGAGCAAACTGACCGTTTGCGATGAATCGCAAATGGAAGAATTGAAGCGATGGATAACGAAGGGCAAGCGCATCGTGCCCCGGCCCGAATCGATCAGCCCGGCTTGGGACGGAGCATGGAGCCGCATCGAACGCCAAATCGAGCTGAAGGAATACGTCTTGAACCGGATCCCGCAAGTAAACCGCGAAGGGGAATGGCAGGTCGTCATGGATAATCCGTTTACGAACGACGGAATCGTATGTTACCCCGGACTTTCTTTCATTGAAGCGGCCTATCTGTACGCCTATTTCCGGGCGGATCTGAAAAAGACGGAATACATACGGCTGCAGAAGGTCGTGAGTCTCATCATTACGCATGGCCCGTAGCCCCTTTTGTACGAAACGCATGCAGAGCGTCTTTCATTGACCTGGGCCTAACAGCGTGATACGATACAGAAGTTATTGAAACCAGCGAAAAGAGGGGTATACATGAGCGAACATAAACATGACGACGACTGCGGCTGCGGACACGATCATGAGCATGAGGATGACGTATTTCTCGTGACGGATGCGGACGGCGTCGAGCGCGAGATGGTTATCGTTTATACGTTCGAAAGCGAAAGCAAAGCTTATGCGGTTCTTCTGGACCGCAACGCGCCGGAAGCGGACGGCGTCATTTTCCGTGTTGACGAAGAGGACGGAGAAGCTTACCTGACGAACATCGAAGATGAGCAGGAATGGGAGCGCGTCGTCGAAATATACAACCGGATTGCGGAAGAAGAGGCGCAGCAATAATTGCCTAAGCCAAATACCCCCTATTCCAGTCGGCAGCATGCCGCTCTGGATAGGGGGTATTATTCATTTTGTGAGCACGCAAACACTACGACGATTGTTCCGATTCACTATAAACAGCCTCATACATCGCGCCGACGGACGTTTATCTTGGAGGAAATCTGCTCATTTTCTCGGGTTAAAATACATCGTCCGCCCGTTGAAGAGCCGCAGCTCCGCTTTCAGCTGCTTGGCGAGGTGCTTGCCGAATTCGTTGCCCTTGGCCTTGTCGCCGTGCGTAGCATCGTCTGGGAGCACGATTTGAACAAAATGCTTAGCGGTTTCGTTCTCGGTCTTGCTGCCGACGCCCATGACGATATATTTGTAACGCAAGCTGTTTCCTTTGAGATAAAACCATTTACCTTCGCCTTCGGGCTTTGTCTCGATCGAGTACGGAAAACCGGCATCTTCGTATTCCCAGCCCAGCTGTTTGCCCGTTAAAGCGAGTTGTTCCTTGTATTGCAATAAGTAGTCCTTCAACTCGTCGAGCGTCAGCGAAGCGACGGACGAGCCTTCCACAAACTGAATGTAAGCGCTTTGACTCATAGCAATAAACACCCGCCTATGTATTCGTTCATGACCATCATAGCATTTACCAAAATGAATGGCAATGCGTTTAAAATCGGGTACAAGCAACAAAAAAAGCACAAGCTCAGGTCGATAAGCGTCAAAAAAATGTGGTGCATTCAGAAAAGCTGTGCTACTATAAATAGTATAAATATTCTGAAAACTTGGGACAGGAGGCTGAACGACATGACCTTGGAACGATTGTACGATGTGACGGAGCAGGCGCAGGTAAACTTCATCGGTTATGCATCTGAGAAAGAGCGCTTCGATCTAGCCATTATGTATACGGACAATTTCTTCGGGAAGCCGCTCGTCATTTGTATGCAAACGGGCAAATCAGCCGTATTATCCGCTGATGATCTTGACCATGTTGAACAGCTGATGAAGTCGTTCTCGATCAAATGCAGGGAGCAAGCCGAGTCGTTTCGCGCTTGTCTGCAGCAGTGGCTGCCGCAGATTTCCACGCAGGAGCAATATTAGCCTCCCAATCCCATAAGATGCCGAATCGAAAGGCCGGGCAGCCCCGCAAAGGGTTACCCGGCCTTCTGCCGTTACTTATAGACGGGACGGAAGAAACAACAATCCACCTTGATCCTCAATCCGAAATCGCCGTCGTTTCCACGATAACTTTGATCTGCTTTACGGAGCGGTCTTCCGGACCTTTAACGGGAAGTCCTACTTTGACGTGCTCCGTAATGTAGTCGATATTATCTTGCGAAATAACCTCTCCGGGAAGCAGAATAGGAATGCCGGGAGGATATACGTAAATAAATTCCGCCATTATGCGGCCTGCCGATTCCTGAAACGGTATCGTTTCCGTATCGCCGTAGAAAGCATCGCGGGGCGATAAAGAGAGATGCGGAATTTCAGGGATGATGATGTTAAGCTCTTTGATTTCACTTGCGTTCTGATGCAGGGAGGACAAACGGCGCAGCGCATCGAGCAGAATGTCGACCTGTTCCTTTTCATCCCCGGGCGTAATGAGACACAGGATGTTGTACATGTCGCTTAGCTCGACTTCGATATTGTACTCGTCGCGCAGCCAGTTCTCCACATCGTATCCGGTCAAGCCGAGATGGCGTACGTGTACGCAAACCTTCGTCGGATCGTAGCTGTATGTCGCTTCCGTTCCCAATATTTCTTCGCCGAAGCATCCTAAGCCCGGCATTTCATTGATTTGCGCCCTCGCATAATGAGCGAGCCGAATGGCTTTTTCCGCCATGTCATGGCCGTTCAACGCGAGATTGCGGCGAGCCGTGTCAAGCGATGCGAGCAGCGGATACGAGGTTGATGTCGTCGTCAGCATGCTCATGATCGTTTGGACGCGCTTCAGGTTGATGCGGCCGCCTTTGACGTTCAGAATCGAGCTTTGCGTCATCGAGCCGCCAAGCTTATGCACGCTTGTCGCCGCCATGTCCGCGCCGGCCTCCATAGCCGATACCGGCAGCTCGTTATGGAATTGGATCAAGGCGCCGTGCGCTTCATCGACGAGAACGGGAATATGATAGCTGTGAGCCAGCTCTACGATTTCTTTCAGATTCGTGCACACGCCGTAATATGTCGGGTTAATGACGAGAACCGCTTTGGCGTCCGGATGTCTGTTTAACGCTTTGCGGACGGACTTGGTCGTGATGCCGTGGTCGATGCCCAAATTGGCGTCCCGGACAGGCGACACGAATACCGGTTTCGCCCCCGAGAAAATGATCGCCGCCAAGATCGATTTGTGAACGTTGCGCGGAACGATGATTTTATCGCCTTCTCCGCATACGGACATGATCATCGTCATAATCGCGGTGCTTGTCCCCTGGACGGAAAAAAAGGTATAATCGGCATTGAATGCGTCGGCTGCCAATAATTGAGCTTCTTCAATAGCGCCCGTCGGTTGATGCAGGTCGTCAAGCGGCGCAATATTTATAAGGTCGATGGACAACACGTTGTCTCCGATAAACGAGCGGAATTCCGGATCCATGCCGGAACCTTTTTTATGGCCTGGGATGTGAAACTGGATTGGGTTGCGTTCTGCATGCTCGCATAAAGCAGAGAACAAAGGGGTACGCTGATGATCCATCGGACCTCTCTTCCTTTCATCATTAAAATGGCATCGCAAGTAGTAAAGTAACAAACAAAATGAGTATATCAGAACAGGGCGAGGATGCAAGTCCATTTTTATAACGTTTTGTGAAGCTGCGCTTTCCAAGCTTGCGGTTAGTTTTGCGGCAACGGGGCAAATAATGAATAGAGAGCGTTATTGCGAGCCAATATCTTGTACAGGCGGTGGAGGATGGAAGCGACCATCAAGAAAAAAATAGACAAAAAGGTGCTGCGGTCGCCGTTTGTCATGCAGCTGTTGTTCATCATGTTTTTTGTCGAGTTTGTAAAAGGGGCGTTGATCATCACGTTCCTGCCGGTTTATATGGAAACGGTGCTCGGCGCAACCGGTCTGGTCATCGGCTGGACGCTGGCTGTGCAGTATATCGGAGACAACCTGCTGCGCACGCCGATCGGCTGGTTCATCGACAAAATCGGATACCGGGTCGTTATGCTTGCCGGTCTTCTTTCGACCTTCGGATCCGTGGGCATCATCGCTTCGACATCGAACTACTATTGGATTATCGCGGCGTGCGCGCTGCTCGGCATCGGCACGGCTCCGTTATGGCCCTGCGTCATTACCGGAACGACTGAAATCGCCGGCGAAGAATCGCGCGGGACGATCATGAGCGTCGTATACATGGCTTGGCTCGGGGGCGTCGGGCTCGGTCCGTTCGTCATTACATACTTTATGAGCGGCACGTACGGCACGGCGTTTCGTCTGCTGATCGCGATGATGGTTGCGGTCCTGCTTGTGGGCTTGTTTTTGCCCGGTCATCGCAAAGGCGTCCATGGCGCAGAACGATCTAAGGAGGAGGAGCCATCCAAAGCATCGCACAAGCAATTACCGCGAATGGAGCGAATTCGCCGGTATTTGGCGGAAGCGCGCAGCTCGATGACGCTGAGCCCGCTCATGTTTCCCGCCATGTTCGCCCAAACATTTGCGCTCGGATTGCTAACGCCGGTGCTGACGCTGTATGCGTTAAACGAGCTTCAATTGACAAACAGCCAGTTCCGTTTCTTTTTGCTGGCAGGCGGCGCGGTAACCGTATTGTTTCTCATTCCGGTCGGCAAGCTGGTTGACCGATGGGGAACGAAGTGGTTCCTGCATGTCGGCTTCCTGCTTAGCGCGATCGTACTGACGGCGTTCACCTACGTGCATGAGCTTTCCAGCTTATTCGTATTGGTGGCGCTTCTCGGAATCGGTTATGCGTTAATCATTCCGTCATGGAACGCGCTTATAGCGGCAGCGATACCGCCGGCCAAGCGCGGCGCCGTATGGGGATTTTTTCTGACCATCGAAGGACTTGGCACTACGATCGGTCCGATCGTTTCCGGGAAGCTGTGGGATATGTTTCGGCCGCACGGTCCGTTCGTCGCCAGCGGAATCGTCCTGTTCCTGTTATGGATAGTCCATATAGCGATTTCACAAGAGCGCAAAGTTTTGTTACGATAAGGAAGTGTCAACATGGACGGGAGGAGCAGAGAGAGTATGAAGAAGCAGCTAGGAGTCATCGTGATTGTATTGATGACGGTTTTTATCGGATTTGGCATTATTATACCCGTTATGCCGGATATTGTGGCCGGTACGGGGAGGGGGGAATTCCATCTCGCATGGATGCTGTCGCTTTATTCCGCGGCTTCGTTCCTCATGTCTCCGATATGGGGCAGCTTATCCGACAAGTACGGGCGCCGTCCCATTTTGCTTATAGGCTTGATCGGTTTTTGCATAAGCTTCTTTGTTTTCGGTATGGCTGACGGAAGCTTGGCTCTCATGTATGCGTCGCGTATTATCGGCGGACTGTTCTCCGGTGCGGTTACAGCCTGCGCTGTTGCGTATGTGGCCGATATTACGACGGAAGAAACGAGAACGAAGGGCATGGGGCTTGTCGGCATGGCGATCGGACTCGGCTTTGTAATAGGGCCGGGGGTAGGCGGGTTATTAAGCCTCGTTTCCAATGGAGCGCCGTTTTACGCTTCGTCGATTCTCTCGCTGATCATGTTCGTGTTCGTGTTTTTCATGGTGCCGGAGTCGCTCACGCCCGAGCGCCGGCAGGCTCCGAGCGGACCGAAGACGTCCAGATGGACTGCTTTTGCCGGACCGCTTAAATATTTGTACGTATTGTCATTTTTCGTTTCTTTTACGCTCGCAGGACTGGAAACGACGTTTCAATTGTTCCAAATGCAGAAAATCGGGGCGGAGCCCTTTCATGTCGGCATCATGTTTTTCGTTAGCGGCATCGTCGGTGCGTTGATTCAAGGCGGGGTCGTTCGTAAGCGGATAAAAAACGGGGCGGAGCCGCAATGGATTTTAATCGGTCTCGTATTGTCGGCTGTCGGATTTATCCTTATTCTTTTTTCAAGCAACGTTATAACAGCAGCGATTTACATGTCCATATTCGGAGCGGGGAATGCGTTCATCCGTCCATGCGTCATTTCGCTTATTACGAAGAAAACGACGGTCGGACAAGGTGTCGCGACGGGCTTGAACTCGTCCATGGACAGCTTGGGCCGCATTGCGGGGCCGCTTTTCGCCATGCTGCTTTACGGCTGGCAGATCCAGCTGCCGTTTATCGTCGGAGGCGTGCTTTGCATCGCCGCCATTGTGCTTGTGCAGCGCTTCAGAGCGCTCGATCCCAAGGGAGCGGCAAGCAAAAACGAAGCGGCTATCCAATAGAAAAGTCAGATAGGGTAAGCAGGGATGAGCGGCATACGTGCTGTTTGTCCTTTTTTTGCTTTAACAAAACGGCAGGATACGGCTTCGCCGGCACGGCAAAAAGGCATTCAAGCGGAAAACCGGCCTGAATGCCATGAGGCGTTGACGCTACAATAACGATTCTACGCCGTCGATAAAGATTTCCGTACCCGATATATGGGACGAGTCCGGCGAGGCGAGGCGAGGAACAGGACCAGATCGGCGACCTGCTCCGGTTGTCCCGGTCCGTGCTCTAGCGGCATATTCCCCTCCGGATAGTTGACAGGGATTTCGATGCTTTTCAAGCCGGGCGTCGGGTGCGTGCTTTCGCTTATATTGGTTTGGATCGCTCCGGGGCATATGGCATTCACCCGGATTTTGTAGCGCGCAAGCTCCAATGCCGCCATTTTGACGAAGGCGACCTGCCCGGCTTTGGATGTGCTGTAAGCGGACATGCCGAAGCCCGAAAATACGCGGTTCCCGTTGACGGAGCTGGTTACGATGATGCTTCCGCCGCGTTCCTTCATATGCGGTATGGCGTATTTGACGGCAAGGAACGTTCCTTTGAGGTTCGTCGAGAGCGTATGGTCCCATTCCTCCGTGCTCATCTCCTCGATCGGCGCCAGCGTTCCGTTTATGCCGGCATTGGCAAACACAATATCTAGCCGGCCCCATTGGCCGACTGCCAGCTTAACGGCCTGTTCGACCCGCTGGGGGTCCGATACGTCGGTGTCGGCCGTAACCGCTTGTCCTCCGAGGCTTTCGATTTCCTGTTTAACCTGCTTCGTCCGCGTATCCTTCAAATCGACCAAGCAAACTTTGGCGCCTTCCCCGGCCAGCCGAAGCGCTGCCGCACGGCCGATTCCCGAGCCTGCGCCGGTTACGACGGCGACCATATCCTTTAATCGCTCCGAAGGCCGGATATCGTTGCGTTCCTTTTGCAAAACCGTCATCGCTAAACCCTCCTGTTATGTCCCGAGATAAGCTGCCTGCATAAAGGCATACCGCTCAATTTGCCGGCTGCTTCATTTCGTAGGGTAGTTTTCCCCAAACTTCCTATGATCAGCAGCAGATATTATCGGGTGGGGCAGCTACGGCGATTTCGGTTCGCGCGCCGACAAGCCGTACATGATGAAATCGACGGACAGCTGAATTTCGGCTTCGTCGTCCCAGTCTTGCTCGGGCAGAAGCAAAAAGCGTGTCAACATGTAACCGATCAGTACGGAGGCCGTCATGCGAACGACCGCTCCGGTCGGCATCTGTACGATTGTGCCCTGCTCTTGAAAATGCTCGACGACGCGATGGAATCGCTCCAGGATACGCGCGCCGACATGTTCGAGAAATTGCTTCTTGAGCTCCGGATGAAAAGGGATTTCCTGCAGCATAACCTTTATGACCGGCAAGTGCTTACGGGCGAACTCCAGCCGGTTTCGCACCATAGCGCGCAGAAAATCCTCGAAACGCTCGTAGGGCAAATCGAAAACATTTCCGAAATCGCGCAGGACGAAAGGAAGGACGAGCTTGGACATCATCGGGGCGACAATGGAAAGCAGCAGCTCCTTCTTGGTTCTGTAATGGCGAAAGATCGTTCCTTCCGCCACGCCCGCTTTTTGCGCGATTTCGCTCGTAGATGTTGCGGCGTAGCCTTTCTCGGAAAAAATCTCGACGGCCGCTTGCACGATGCGAAGCTGCTTATCCGTCATTTTCACGTTGTCGCCGTCCAAATTCATGAAGTCGGCGAGCCATTTATCAATAGGGTCGTTCATACGGACACCTCTCGCTCCTAAGATGCGAACTACGCAGTTTTGAGGGGATTCGTCTCCACCATACACCGATTAATCGCGTTTGCGCAAGGCGGCCGGTGCGATAGCGTTTTGCCGGCATAACGTTCGTCTAAGAACGGAGTGCGAGCGGCAGCAAAATTGTCACGCGCGTTCCGTGTCCGAGCTTGCTTTCGATTCGTATATGGCCTTTGAAGAGGTCGATAATCTTCTTGGCGATCGGCAGGCCGAGACCCGAACCGCCTCTTTCCCGGTTCCGCGATTTATCGGCGCGGTAAAAGCGTTCGAACAAGTACGGCATATCGGCTTCCGCGATGCCGATTCCGTTATCTTCGACGACGATTTCGGCGTACGTGCCCTGCTGAACGGCTTGGACCGATACCTTCCCGCCGTCCTGCGTATATTTCATCGCATTCGAAATAATATTGAGCAGCACATGCCGGAGCTCGGTTTGCGGAATCGCGGCAAACAATTCGGAAGGAGGCAGCCGAAGGTCGAGCTTGACGCTTTCGTTCAGGAATACCGCCTGGCTGCATATCGCTTCGAGCGTTTCTCCAAGCGGCGCCGGCTCGGTCTCGCCGTTTTCGGAGCCCGCATGGGCGCTTTCAAGCGTAATGGTTTGGAGGAGCTGGTCGGTCAAGAGACGAAGCCGTTCCGTTTCCTTAAGCATATAATCGAGCGATTCGTCCAAAACATCCGGCTTATGCTTGCCCCAACGGCGCAGCAAGTTGGCATGTCCTTCAATGATCGCAAGCGGCGTGCGAAGCTCATGCGAAGCGTCGGCGATAAATTGCTTTTGCTTATCGAAGCCCGCTTCCAGACGCTCGAGAAGACCGTTCAGCGTAACCGCCATCTCGCGCAGCTCATCCTTAGAAGGAGGGAGGGCGATGCGCTCATGCAGGTTTTCCACATCGAGCCGCTTTACCTTCCAGGTTATCGCGCCGATCGGACGAATCGTTATTTTTGCCGTTAAATAAGAGGCGAAAGCCGCGATGACGATGCCGCCTAACGAACCGATGAGCAGCAAGTTGCGGATAAAGCTTATCAATTTATCGACGCTGTCGGCGTTTTCGTACAACTCGAAGGTCAGCATTTGTTCGCCGAACACTTGTCCGGGAATCGTTTTGCGGGCGAAGATGATATGGGCTCCGGGAACTTTATAGTCGAATTTGCCGTACGACAGCGGCTCGTCCCCCGTCTGGGCCAGCTCGGGCTTTACCCATTCTTTAGGGAAGCGCACTCCCTTCTCGAAAATGATGCGGCCGTTTCGGTCGATAATGCGGATGTACTGATTGCGTTCGAGCTCGCTTTGCCACGTCTGGATCGTCATCTTCGGGTTTTTGCGGATGTCGTCGATCAATTGATCGATGCGCACTACAAGAAGATCCTCCTGATAAGCGATCGCCATCTTGGAGAAGGTGACGAACACGAAGGAATGGGTAATGATCAAAATAACCAAAATGATGCAGGTAATGGTCAAGCTTGTTTTCCATTTGAATGACACCGGTTTATTCGCTCCCTCGCAGCACGTAACCGACGCCGCGTACCGTATGAATCAATTTCGTTTCGAAGGAATCGTCGATTTTGGCCCGCAGATAGCGGATATAGACGTCTACGACATTCGTCTCTCCGGCGAACGAGAAGCCCCACACATGGCGAAGCAGGCTTTCGCGCGTTTGAACGACACCTTTGTTTTCCAAAAAATATTTAAGCAAATCATACTCTCTGACGGAGAGATCGATTTGCTGGCCTTCCCGCTCGACCCGATGGGCGACCGGATCGAGCACAAGATCCTGGAGCTTGTACGTGTCGCTGCTTCTGTCCGCTTGCCGGCGCTGAATGGCGCGAATACGGGCAATCAGCTCTTCGATGGCGAACGGCTTGACGACATAATCGTCCGCGCCGGCATCCAGGCCGTTTACCCGTTCGCTGATCATTCCGCGAGCGGTCAGCATCAAAATGGGGATTTGCTTCGATTCCCGAAGCTTCTTGCAAACCTCGATGCCTTCCATTCCGGGCAGCATCCAATCGATCAATATCATATCAAACTCATGCTCAAGCGCAAGGGAGAGCCCTCCCGGGCCGTCATGAGCAAGCGTTACGAGATAACCTTCGTGTCCAAGCTCCAGCTGAAGAAAGCGGGCGAGCGGCTTCTCGTCTTCAATAATCAATATGCGGTACATCATTCCATTCGTTTCCTTTCCGTGGCGGATTAGGCGAAGCGACCGAATCGGGAATAAAAGAAGCTGTCCGGGAGGACAGCCGTGGTCGTTTGATCGTTTATCGGATAGTATAACGCGAGAGTGGCTCTAAATCACGGTAAACGCGTCTGTCCTTAGCTTATGCATACGAAGTCGCTTTCTTTCAAGTCGTTTGTCGCTGTGGTAAACGGAACATGAACCGCCGTATTAAGACGTCGCAAGCGCCGTTTTGATTTTATGCAGAAGCTGCGGCTTCGTCACGCCGTTCGCTTCGGCAATTTCCGTTAACGTTCGTCCTGCCTGCAGTTCGCCGGAGAGCGCCTCGGGCGTCGTGCCGATTATTGCGGCCATCTTATCCGGATCGAAAGCTTGCAGCGGATGATCGGCAGCTTCCGTCTTTTCGTCTTCCAGCAGCGAGCTGCCTTTCTGCCTCAGCATAAAGTCGATATGGCGAGTCATACGCGTTCTAATCGCGTCTGCGGTAACGCTGTTCAAGCGGCCGCTTTCCACCGCACGCTCGATATTGCCGGAACGCAGCTCGAGCAGCTTGCCCGCAAGCTCTCCTGCGGACATTCCTTGCTGCAAGGAGATGTCGGATAGCGACTTATCCAGCGCAAGCTGCTGCTTAAGCTGAGCTTCCTCCAAGTTAAGCAGGGCGGCCGTTTCTCCGACGATCGGCAATCGCTTTGCTCGCGTCCTCTGCTGGACGTTGTCTCTTTGCTTGAAAATTCGCTGCATGGCCAGGCTGGAATCCGAACGAATCGAAGATTTGCCTTCGGCGGACGCGCGCTTCGGCGCGGTGCCCAGACAGCTGCTTAAAATAAGGGTAAGCGCGAGTGCGCTGATCATCATGTTTTTGGTTGTAATAACATGCATGTCGGTATAAACCTCCTCGTAAGAACAGCGCATTCCATACCTTGTTCGATTGCGCCGTGACGCTTCCAGTATACAAGCCCAAGCTGAACGTAAGATTAATATAATATAAATATTCCGCTTGCGGCGCGTATGGATGCGTTTTCTTAAAAATGTAAACGGATGGCGTCAACAGACGCCGACAGGCGTTTATCCGATTCCCGGTAAACGCGGCTGCCGGCAAAAACGTGTATCCTTGCCTGTTAATACGTAGGAGAAGGGATAAAGTTTCGGACGATCAGCTTATTGCAAGCCGATATAACGGCATCAGCGCCGTAAAGGTTTCTTTGGCCATACGGACAAAGGTTTCTCCATCCTTTACCGCAGGATCGTCCGCCTGAATATGGCGTCCTACGAGCAGTTCGACCTTCTGGACGTCGCGAAAACGCTCAAGCTCTTTCTGAAGGGCTGCTTTGGTGAGACTGCCGGCCTGGACGGCATCTTTCTGCATATGATCGAACGAGAGGACGTAATCTTTGGGAATCGTCCGCCGGACCGTATCGATTTTGCGCAAATAGTCCGAGGCGATTTTCCGCTTCTCCGGCAGTTCGTAAATAAGCGCAAACCACATGAAGGCGTGATCGTCGAAAAGGCCGATTTGAAAATGCGGGTGCTGCTTATAGCCGCGCTTATTATGGCAGAAAGCCATCCACGTATCTTTGGGCGGATTGACTTTGCGGCGCGCATGTCTTGCGATATGCACATGCATTTCGCTTCCCGCCGCCAAGGCGATGTCTTCGCAGAGCGAGTCGCCGAGCGCCTTGAACTTCGGTTGAATTCTCGTTTGAATCGCTTCCATCCGGGCTTCGAGCCCGTCGATTTGAAAAGCGGCGAAATCCGATTCGTTAAATCCGGTAAAAGCCATCTTGGTGTCGTTCCTTTCAAGGGTGATTTTTCAAGTAAAATATGGCGATTTGCGTCCTGTCGCGGAGCCCGAGCTTGCTGAGTATTTCCGTTATGTAGTTTTTGACCGTTCCTTCGCTCAAAAAAAGCTCTGCGGCAATTTCTTTATTCGATTTTCCTTCTGCGATTTGATGCACGACAAGCATTTCAGCCGGTGTCAAGCCGAATTGCTCCCAATCCGTCTTGGTTTGCTTGTCTGGCTCGGCATCGGCCGGTTTGATCATCGTGGCAAGCTTTTTCGCGATGTTCGGATGAATAAGCAGGTTGCCTTGATGAACGGTGCGAATGCCGTCGATGATACGGTCGGGCGCGATGTTTTTGAGCAAATAGCCGTTCGCCCCGTACTGCAGCGCTTGCGCGATATATTCGTCATCATCGAATGTTGTCAGTATCAAAATGGCGATATCCGGATTATACTGCTTGATTCGCCTAGTCCCTTCGACGCCGTCGCATTCCGGCATCCGAATGTCCATCAGGACGACGTTCACATCCTCGCCCCGCTCTACGAAACGGAACGCTTCGTCCCCGTTCGTGCAAGTCCCTACAACCGACAGGGAAGCGTCAAGATCGAGTATCAGCTTGAGGCTTTCCCTTATAAACGGATCGTCGTCGACGATCAAAACATGAATCACGTGGCGTCCCCCCAATGATGACGGCATCTTAAACGATTATCGCTGTTCGACGATCGGGATGACCGTCGTTGCCGTAAAGCGGTCGCCCAACTGCAGCTTGAGTTCTCCGCCCAGCAAACGAGCCCTTTCCTGCATCCCGCTCACGCCGAGGCCGATTTCGCCGATCGATTGCGGAACGGTGCCGTTATTCGTAACGGACATCGTAATCCGCTTGGGCTCGAAGCGCACGTGGATCGTCACCTCGGTCGCTCCGCCGTGCCGCACCGCGTTCGTTATCGCTTCCTGGGCGTTGCGGTATAAAGTCACCTCGCAGCTCGGATATAGCGCGAAGGGCATGCCATCATACGTGTACCGCACGCGGATGCCGCTGTCCTGCCCGAGATCGTCGATCAGCTTGTCGAGCGAATAGGTGCGGCTGTCCGCATCCGCAGGCTTCATATTGCGAACCGTGGCGCGAAGCGTCTCCATGCTGTCCGTCATCTGGTCGCGGACCAAATTGATCATCTGCATCGCTTTATCCGGCTGAGTAGGGAAAATTTGAATACCCGCCTCCAGCATCATCTTCAAACGGATCAGCTTATGGCCGAGATCGTCGTGCAGCTCGCGCGAGATCCGGTTGCGTTCTTCGATCTGCGCGCTGTTTTCGACTTTCTGCGCGTATTCGACGATTCTTTTGCGCGCTTCCTCCAGTTCGTAATGCTTGCGTCTAAGCTCGTCGTACAAATGCTGAAGCTCGCTCCGGTGAACGGTCATGTGGCGGAAATGAAGAAGCAGGAAAGCGAAGGCCGCATATACCGTATTGGCAAACAAGTACAAAACAGGCTCTTGGCCGGGCATTGCGGCGTTCATGCCAACCAGGACGGCGATCAAACCCGTTGTGCGGGCGGTACGGCCGCTCCATTGCGATATCGGGACAAGCAGCGAGGCGGACAAAAGAAAGAGCACGCCTCCGTATGAATGACTCAGCGCAAAGCACATGACCGCTTCCGGCAGCAGGAGAAGCCGGGCAATGCGGCCGTCCGCCAGCCGTTCGCGAACGCGAACAAGCAATAGAAAAGCGAGCAAGCCGATCGTATAGGGCGCGATCGGGTCGATCGTCGCCACGTACATCGTCGCTATGCCTGCAAATACAACGAGCGCATACCGTATCCAAGCGAGTGTATGCAACACTTCGGTTCAGTCCTTTATCGATCGCGGCTTACGGCAAATGAAGTTTAAGCTTGAGAAACAGCCGTTTCAGTCGATTATAGCATAGATTGGCCAGATGCGGGCCGGACGGGAATATGACTTTCGTCACCTGTCATGCATGACTATTTCTTATCGTGGCAATCGGCGGATTTGTGTACAATAAAAGCAGAGGAAAGCGGATCGGAGAGATGAACGGTGGCATTCGTACAAATCAAGCATGCGGTTAAACGATATGGCGTGAAACTGACGGTCGACCATCTAAGCTTGTCGATCGATCAAGGGGAAATATTCGGTCTGCTCGGTCCGAACGGTGCAGGCAAAAGCACGACAATCGGCATGATCGCCGGCCTTCTAGCAGTCGATCAAGGCGATATTATCGTCGACGGCATTTCCGTCGTCGACAATCCGCTCGAGGTCAAAAAAAGAATCGGACTCATCCCGCAGGAGCTGGCGTTGTTCGAAGGGCTGACCGCGCGCGAAAACGTGGCGTTTTTCGCAAGGCTGTACGGTCTGCGCGGCAGGCTGCTGGACGAACGCATTGCAGAAGCGCTTGCTTTCGTCGGATTGAGCGGGCATGAGCGGGACCGGCCGGAAGCTTTGTCAGGCGGGATGAAGCGCAGGCTGAACATCGCATGCGCAATCGCGCACAGGCCGAAGCTGATTATCATGGACGAGCCGACGGTAGGCATCGATCCGCAGTCGCGGAATCATATTTTGCAATCGGTAAAGTTTTTGAATCAAATGGGGTCGACCGTGATTTATTCGACGCACTACATGGAGGAGGTCGAGGCAATCGGTACGCGGGTCGGCATTCTCGACCAAGGGCGGCTGATCGCCTGCGGGACTAAAAGCGAGCTGCGTAACCAGGTAAGCGGGGAGGAGAAGCTGGACATCCAGGCGGCATCCGACGTACGGCAGGCGGCCGTCGAAGAGCTCAAGCTTCATCCGTATATCGATTCCGTCGAAGTCGACGGCAGGCGCATCGGCATCGTCACCCAATCCGGCAAAGCGGCTTTGCAGGATATATTATTCGTCTTCGCCAAGCACGAAATCGCGATACAAGCGTTAACCCGGGTCGAGCCGGATTTGGAAACGCTGTTTCTGTCGCTGACGGGTCGTAAGCTGAGGGACGACTAGCGGGAGGCTCTGCGGCGCACGATTGCGCTTTGCGCCCGCAAGGTTTTATAGAGACCTATTTAACGAGTGCATGGGGCCGGTCGCCATCCGGCAGCGCTGCCGGTAAACCGGCGCCGGGTACACCACCGGTTCGATTTTGGAGGAGTAGCGATGCAAGCTTTCGTCATTGCTTATTATGAAATTATCAATAGCTTCAGGCTGCGCTATTTTATTGTGATCATGTTTCTCATGCCGATGGTGTTTATTCTGATTCTCGGAAACGCGCTGTCGAGCGCATTCGTTTCCGGCGGTAATGCGGAACTTAAAGCGATAAAAACCTTCGTTCTCGACGAAAGAGCGGAACGGAATCCGCCTTTTTCGAACGAAATCGAGCGGCAAACGGGGATCCGGCTGGAAAGCGTTCATTCGCGGGAGGAATTGTTTCAGAATGTGAAGAGCGATGCAGATGCAGTAGGGCTGATCGCATCAGACCGAGGCGAGGCGAAGGAAATCCTGTGGGAAATCGTGCCCGGGCGCAGCTTGGATTCGAACGCGGCGGTCGAGTCTTGGATTCGCGGATTCGCGGCTCAATTGGGTGCGATGAAGCTGGGCGAGGGAGCCCGCTCCGCCCCTGTACGCGAAGCGGAACAAATCGAGACGGTTAAACTTGACAAAGGCAGCTCCTATTCCGCGCTGGAATACTATTCCGCTTCGATGCTTATTATGACGCTTCTTTACACCGGCATGTCCACCTCGATCGGCATGGTGAAAAGCAGGCAAAGCCGGCTTCTTTCCAGGCTCGTTTCGATGCCGATTCCGAACAGCCGGATCGTCTTAGGCTATTTTATCGGGAATACGCTGACAGCCGTCATACAAGCGGTTTTTCTTATCACCGGCACGAGCTTGTTGTACGGCGTCGACTGGGGGGATAGTCCGCTCGTTCTGACGATCATTTGTGCGTTAACGATTGTCAGCTCCATCAGCTTGGGCGTGGTCGTAGGGCTTCTGGCCAAAAAAACGTCGCACGTCATCGTTTTTTTTCAAGCGCTGATCGTTACGATGATGTTCGTAAGCGGCGGTTATAGTCCGATAATGGGTGCGCTGGGCGAGAAGATCGGACCGTGGACGCTGAACTATTGGGCGTTCCAGCCCATTTTGCACATGATGTCGGACGGAGAGCTGTATTTGATGGCTGAGCATATGACAGTGCTTGGCGCGATTGCGATTACGCTCGGTCTGTCGGCGTTTACGATATACCGGAAGGCGGGTTTCTATGAATAGCCTCTTGATTGCGCAAAATTTGTTGAAAAGGACGATCGGCAGAAGGCGGGCTTGGCTTTATTCCCTGGTGCTGCCTCTGCTCGTCATGTCAGGGGTCATTTCCTTCACCGATTCAATCGAGCAGCGGGCGGTCATCGGCATCGTCAATGCGGACGGCGGAGAGCTGGGCGAACGGCTGCTTGCCGAGCTGAACGATCAGCCGGTTTATTCCTTCGAAGTGGCGGCAGACCGGCAGTCGCTTGAAGCATCTGTGCTTCGCGGGGACTATACCGCCGGAATGATTGTACCGGAGCGTTTCAGCGAGTCGTTAGTAAGCGGCGGCCAAGCGGGGCTTGTTTTTTTTACGGCGAACGAGAGCGGTTATACGAATGCATTTCGTTACAAAACCGAGCAAACGCTGGAAAAAATGCGAATGGCTTTGGAGGCGGCGCGACAAGGCGGGGCGGACGAAACGCAGCTTTCGGCGAAAGCGGACGAGGCGCTTCGTTCCGTACAGGCCTCCAACTATGTTAAGGTGAACGGCTCCGGGATGCAGCCGCACTTTAAAATCGAGATGACGGCAGGCTTTTTGATCATGTTTCTGATGATGATGAATAACGGGCCGATTTCGATTATGACGGAGGACCGCAGAAACGGGACGTTCGAACGTATTTTTGCCGCTCCCGTAAAATCCCGTGAAATCATCGCCGGACAATTCCTCGGCAGTTTGATGTACGGATCGATTTTGCTGATCGTTTTGCTGGCCGTTTCCTACATGCTGCCGGGTTTCGCTTTTGACACGGGCTTTTTGCAGCTGCTGCTCGTATTCGAATGTTTTTTGCTGGCATCGATCGGATTTTCGGGTGTGCTTGCCGCCGCTTTTGGCGATACTGGTACCAGGCAGGGAATCAATGCGCTGGCCATTATCCCGACCTGCATGCTGGGCGGCTGTTTTTGGCCGGTTGCGTTCATGCCGGAATGGATGCAGAAGCTCGCTAACTTCGTTCCGCAAAAATGGGCGATTGACGCGGTCAAGCAGCTGTATGCGGGAGCGCAGCTAAGCGACGTAATGCCGAATCTGACGATTCTTGTCTTATTCGGGGCCGTGATGCTGGCATTCGGTTCTTTCGTTTCGCAGCCCGTAAAGGCGCTTAGCGCGAAATAGCGGGCGAGACGGCTTGTCAAAACTTGCCGACAAAAAAATGAGTCAGTCCTTACCCTCTAAATAGTCAATAATCCAAGTTGCTAAAACATATAAATCATAATAAGATATTAGTAAGCCGCTAAGTTGTCTGAACATTCAGTCAAAAGCCGGAGTGTCTAGCAACAGTAAGGAGGGGATGGCCGTGAGCAAAAGCCATGAGGTGGAATATTGCAACTTGGAGTTACGGTTCGATCGTCGGCTTATCCGTCAATTTATCAAAACACTTATTCAAGAAGGCTTTTCGCTCTACTGGAATGAAAGCGAGCAGCATTTCATCATCTCCGTTCGGACGGGTCGGAAGCTTGTGAAGCTCCGTTTTCAGCGGATCGGCGACCGTTACAAAATCGTCGGAAACTATTCATTCAGAGACGAAAAGCTCACGGAATTGATGGAGAAAATGATCAATGACACAAGGGGCCACGCAGTCGTCAAACGTTTTCGCGACAGGCAAATCGTCATCGAGAACATCATGTTCGGGGAAATCACGAGGCTGGTCGAAATATCAGGGGTCGAACACAAAATCATATTCCAAAGGGAACCGGTGGTGACCACAGAGGAAATGATCCAGGCGATGAAATCGAAGCGAATCGAAGAGCGAATTCCTGTGCTGCGTTTGGAGCTTGATTATGAACTCGCCTCGCTGTACGATGCGATTCAGAACGGCGATCGCGATCAAATCGAGCGCTGCAAAAACAAGCTTTCCGAGCTTCGCCAAGAAATGCTCACCATGGAGGTATAAGGCGCAAGATGAAAATGGGGATAGGTTAGAGCTCCTTCGCAGGCAAGCGGACGGGGCTCTTTTGCGTCCCCGGCGTACATTCGCCGTTCGCTCCGTTTCCCGGAAACGCGACTCGTTCTATGGGGAAAAAGAAGCTATCATCCATATTGTTAACGTGTGCGAAATAAGGTATGATAAAGGCCAGAGGTGGCCTTTTATGAACGTAACGATCAAAGATATCGCCAAAAAAGCCGGCGTATCGCATACGACCGTTTCCAGGGCGCTCAACGACAGTCCGTTAATCAACCCGGAGACGAAAGAGCGCATTAAAGAGATTGCCGATCAAATGAATTACACGCCGAACTTCAGCGCCAAAAGCCTGGTGCTCGACCGTTCCTACAATTTGGGTCTCTTCTTCTCGACCTTGGACAAGGGGACATCGCCGAACTTTTTCTACGAAACGGTTCGCGGCGTCAACAATACGATCAAGGATAAATACAACTTGATCGTCCGCGGGATCGACGATTACGAGCGGTACGACAGGATCACGAATAAAAGATTCGACGGCATTATCGTCATGAGCCAAAGCGAACGGGACGATGCGTTCATCGCTTATTTGCTCGACAAGCGCATTCCGCACGTCGTGTTGAACAGGCATACCGGGAACGCCGCCGTCATGAATATTTTGTCGGACGACCAGCAAGGCGCGTACAGGCTGGTCGAGTATTTGGTCGCACAAGGCCACAAGCGGATCGCGACGATCGAGGGCAGAGAAGGGTTCAAATCCACGCAGCAGCGGATGGAAGGCTGCCTGCGGGCGCTCGGGAAGCACGGCGTGGAGCTGCTGCCGCAGCTGAGGGAGCAGGGAAGCTACGACGTGGAGAGCGGTTACGCCGCGATGCGCAAGCTGCTCGGCAACCGGGAGCTGCCTACGGCCGTATTTTGCTTCAACGACGACATGGCGGTCGGCGCGATGAAAGCGATCGCGGAGCGGGGGTTACGCGTTCCGCAGGACATCTCGATCGTCGGCTTCGACGATAACATGTTTTCGGGCTTCGTTTCGCCCGCGCTGACTACGGTCAAGCGGCCGATCGAGCAAATCAGCCGCAAAGGGGCGGAAACGCTGCTTGAGATGATCGAAAAAAAGGAAACACTAAACCCGGAAACGATTTATTTGCATACGGAGCTCGTTCTCCGCGAATCGGTAGACCGGCCGAGGTAACGCCTCCGCATAGCGGACAGCGCTGCCAACATTCGAACAGAGGAACAGGAAGGGGATAAACCATGAGTATTCTTCGCAAGCTGCTTGATGATATTCCGATACCGCAAATGATCCGGATCCGCCAAAAATTCGACGCGACCGTTATCGAGGATCCGGTCGCCGTGCTGGAGGCGGAGCTTCGCAAGCCGGGCGCCGTCGATTCGCTTAAGCCGGGCCAGCAGGTTGCGGTCGCCGTCGGCAGCCGCGGCGTAGCGAATATCGCCGCGCTGACGAAAGCGCTGATCGATGCCGTCAAGGAGGCGGGCGCGCATCCGTTCATCGTTCCGTGCATGGGCAGCCACGGCGGCGCGACGGCGGAAGGGCAGACGGAGGTGCTTCATCATCTTGGAGTCAGCGAAGAGACGATGGGGTGCCCGATCCGTTCCTCGATGGATGTCGTTCAGATCGATCAGCTTCCGAACGGCCTTCCTGTTTACGTCGACCGGATCGCTTCTGAAGCCGACGCGATCGTCGTCATCAATCGCGTGAAGCCGCATACGGCCTTCCGCGGCACGATCGAGAGCGGCATCATGAAGATGATTGCCATCGGTCTCGGCAAGCAGAAAGGCGCGGAAGCGTGCCATCAGCTCGGCTTCAAGTATATGGCGGAAAATGTGCCGGCCATGGCGAAGCTGATGATCGATAAGCTTCCGATCAAATTCGGCGTCGCTCTCGTCGAGAACGCGTACGATGAAACATGCCGCGTCGAGGTGCTGCCCGCGGGCGAGATCGAGGAACGCGAGCCGGCGCTGCTGGAGGAGGCGAAATCCCGCCTGCCGAAAATTTTGTTCGACCAGATCGATGTGCTCGTCATCGACTACATCGGCAAAAACATTAGCGGGGACGGGATGGATCCGAACGTAACCGGACGTTACCCTACGCCGTATGCGCATGGCGGTCCCGATGTGTCCAAGATGGTCGTGCTCGACCTGACGCCGGAAACGAAAGGCAATGCCAACGGCGTCGGAACGGCCGATTTTACGACGCAGCGGCTGGTGGATCAAACGAATCTCGACGCGACATACGCTAACGGCTTGACGTCTACGGTGTGCGCGCCGACCAAAATCGCCACGACGCTGGAAAATCAGCAGTATGCGATCAAAGCCGCGGTGAAAACGTGCAATATTTTGGATTATACGACCTGCAAGATGGTGCGCATCCAAGATACGCTGCATCTCGGCGAGATCGAAATTTCGGTTAATTTGCTTGAAGAAGCTCGGCAGCATCCGGATATTGAAATATTGACGGAGCCGTATGATTTGATTTTCGACAGCGAGGGGAACTTGTTTTGAGCAGCAGCGCCGCGACTAAACCATATATCATAGCCGCCGATATCGGCACGACAAGCACGAAAACGCTCGTCATCGACCGCGGAGGCGCCGTTATCGCCTCGAACTCGATCGAATACCCGCTGCATACACCGAGACCGGATTTTGCGGAGCAAAACCCGCTCGAGCTGTTTCAAGCGGTCGTTCGGGGCATCCGCGATGTGATCGCCAAATCGGGTATTGCCGCACGCGAGGTGTTGTGCGTCTCGTTCAGCTCCGCGATGCACAGCCTGATTGCCGTAGACCGCAGCAACGAGCCGCTGACGGCGTGCATCACTTGGGCGGATAACCGCAGCGTCGGTTATGCGGACAAGCTGCGCGGCACGCCTGAGGGTCAGCGGATATACTTGGCTACCGGCACACCGATCCACCCGATGTCGCCGCTCAGCAAGCTGATGTGGATGCGGGAGCAAACGCCGGATATTTTCGAGAAGGCTTATAAGTTTATCGGAATCAAGGAATTTGTTTTTGCGAAGCTGTTCGGACGGTATGTGATCGATTATTCGCTGGCGAGCGCGACAGGACTGTTCAATCTGGCCGATTTGGCATGGGACGAATACTCCCTAGCGACCGCGGGGATTACGGCGGACCGGCTGTCCGAGCCGGTGCCGGCGACTTACCGGCTTGAGGGCATGGATGCCGGTTATGCGGCTGAGATGGGACTCGAAGCAGGGACGCCGTTCATTGCCGGAGCCTCCGACGGCGTGCTCGCCAATCTCGGAGTCGGCGCTTTCGAAGAAGGCGTGTATGCGGTAACGATCGGGACGAGCGGGGCAGTGCGCGGCATCGTCCGCAAGCCGCTTACCGATCCGAAGGGCCGGTTGTTCTGTTATTCGCTTCATGACGACTTGTGGGTGGTCGGCGGGCCGATCAACAATGGCGGAATTATGTTCCGCTGGGTGCGCGACGAGCTTGCAACCCTGGAAGCGGAAGAGGGGCGCAGGCGCGGCATGGATCCGTACGATTACTTGACCGAGCTTGCCGCAGAAGTGGCTGCGGGCTCAGACGGCCTGTTGTTTTTGCCGCTGCTGGCAGGGGAACGGGCGCCGCATTGGAACGCGAATGCGCGCGGCGTTTTTTTCGGATTGTCGCTTTATCACCAGAAGAAGCATATGATCCGCGCCGTTCTGGAAGGCGTCATCTACCGGATTCATTCCGTCGGTACGGCGCTGGAGGAGCTAGGCGGTCCGACGAAGGAGATCCGCGCTTCGGGGGGCTTCGCACGGTCGCCGTTCTGGCGGCAGATGATGGCGGACGTGCTCGGAACGGACGTAACGGTTCCCGACTCGATCGAAAGCTCGGGACTAGGCGCGGCCCAGATCGGTCTGGTTGCGATGGGAGAGGCCAAAGATTTCTCCGGTATTCACGAATGGGTGCGCTCGTCGCACCGTCATATAACGGATCGGGCGAACTATGCGACATATCGGGAATTGACACCTATTTATTCGCGCGTGTATCATCAGTTAAAGCACGAGTTCGACGCGATCGCCGCATTTCAGAGCAAGCTTCACAAAGAAAAGTAATGTGGAGAAGGATTCAAACTCCCTATTTTACGCGTTATGCCGGGATGTTTCGGCCCATATTGCAGGAACCTCTGTACGCAGATTACGTGCTTTAAGGAACGCGGGTAGCGGAAGCCGTCTTATTCATACCTTATATACTTGGAGGTTAACGACATGAATTTGTTTGATCTGACAGGCAAAACGGCGGTAATTATCGGGGGCAACAGCACATTGGGCGGAACGATGGCCGTTGCGCTCGGGGGCCATGGCGCCGATGTGGCGATCGTCGGTCGCAATCAGGAAAAGTGCGAAGAAGTGTGCAAACGAATCGAAGAAGCGGGGGGCAAAGCGAAAAGTTTTGCTGCCGACGCAACCAGTGAGGACGATCTGCGGAGAGTGCTCGACGAAGTGCTGGCATGGACCGGCCGCGTGGACGTGCTCATGAATTGTCCGGGCAAAAACAGCCCGACGCCGTTTTTCGAGCTTACCATGGAAGAATGGGATTCGATCATGGAAGTAAATTTGAAGGGCGTCGTGCTTGCTTGTCAGATTTTCGGGAAACATATGGTGGACAAAGGGGAAGGCGGAAGCATCATCAACATTTCGTCCGTATCGTCGGATCCGCCGCTTTCGCGCGTGTTTACATATTCCGCTTCCAAAGCTGCTGTAAACAACGTTACGATGTTCCTCGCACGCGAATTTGCGCCTGCGCGCGTTCGCGTCAACGCGATTATTCCAGGCTTTTTCCCGGCCGAGCAAAACCGCAAAATATTGTCTCCTGAACGCATCGAGTCGATCATGCGCCACACGCCGATGAACCGTTTCGGGGAAGCGGACGAGCTTCAAGGGGCAGCCGTGTTCCTTGCCTCGGACAAGGCGTCCAGCTTTGTAACCGGCGCGCTGATCCGCGTAGACGGCGGCTTCGGTTCGATGACGATTTAACATTTCAGCAAGGAAAGGACTGTTCCACCAATGGCAAAAGGACAAATCGGGGTCGTCGGCCTCGCCGTCATGGGCAAAAATCTTGCCCTCAACATTGAAAGCAGAGGGTTCGCGGTTTCCGTATTCAACCGTTCGAGCGAGAAAACGAACGAGATTCTTCAGGAAAACCCGGGCAAAAATTTGATCGGCACGTTTAGCGTTGAAGAGTTCGTCAATTCGCTGGAGGTTCCGCGCAAAATTTTGATTATGGTCAAAGCGGGCGACGCTACGGACGCTACAATCGATTCGCTTGTCCCTTACTTAAGCGAAGGCGATATCTTGATCGACGGCGGCAACGCCTTCTTCCCCGACACGCAGCGCCGCAGCAAGGAGCTTGAAGCTAAGGGCTTCCGGTTTATCGGCACAGGCGTATCCGGCGGCGAGGAAGGAGCGCTTAAAGGACCGGCCATCATGCCAGGCGGGCAAGAAAGCGCGTATAAGCTGGTTGAGCCGATTTTAACCGCGATTTCCGCAAAGGTCGGCGGCGATCCTTGCTGTACGTATATAGGACCCGGCGGCGCAGGACACTATGTCAAAATGGTGCATAACGGCATCGAATACGGCGACATGCAGCTGATTTGCGAAGCGTACCAGCTTCTGAAAGACGTTCTCGGCGTATCGACTTCGGAGCTTCACGAGATTTTCGCCGATTGGAACAAAGGCGAGCTCGACAGCTACCTGATCGAGATTACGACGGACATCTTCTCGAAGTACGATCCGGAAACGGGCAAACCGATGGTCGACGTCATTCTGGATGCCGCAGGACAGAAGGGAACGGGCAAATGGACGAGCCAAAGCGCGCTCGATCTAGGCGTACCGCTGTCGATTATTACGGAATCGGTGTTCGCAAGATTTATTTCCGCGATCAAAGAAGAGCGCATTGCGGCCAGCAAAGTGCTGAGCGGACCTGCTGCCAAGCCATTCGACGGCGATCGCGCGGAATTTATCGAAGCGGTGCGACAAGCGCTGTATGCAAGCAAAATTTGCTCCTACGCACAGGGCTTTGCGCAAATGCGCGCCGCTTCCGAGGAGTATAACTGGGATTTGAAATACGGCAGCATTGCGATGATTTTCCGCGGCGGCTGCATTATCCGCGCCCGCTTCCTGCAGAACATCAAGGATGCTTACGATCGCGATCCGGGGCTCAAAAACCTGCTGCTTGACGAGTATTTCCAAGGTGTCGTCGACAAGTATCAGGACGCCTGGCGCAAAGTGGTATCCGTAGCCGTCAGCAACGGCATTCCGGTGCCATGCTTCTCCTCCGCGCTTGCATACTACGACAGCTACCGGACGGAGCGCCTGCCTGCTAATCTGCTTCAGGCGCAGCGCGACTATTTCGGTGCGCATACGTTCCAGCGTACGGATAAAGAAGGCACGTTCCACCATAACTGGATGGGATAATCCCTTTTGCATACGGATAACGAAAGAAGGCAAGCACCTTGTTCAAGGATGCTTGCCTTCTTTGTCGAGTCCGTGAGCCGCTTCAGCCAGCCACCGCTTCAGCCGGTCGATTTCATGATCGCCGGACGGGCGGCGGTGGATGAGCAGCATGGCTACTTCGGTAAACGCGTGAAAGTTTTTCAGCAGTCTGGCTTGAGGCAAATGCATAAGCTGCGGGTCTTCCTCGGCTACCTGCTTCTTGATATAGTCCAGCACCCAGATGACATCCTCCTTGCAGAGCGGGTGGCCGGGTTGGATGATCTTCGCGAGCTTGTTGTGCAGCGGATTCGTCGATGCGGCAGATGGCTGCATAACGGTTCTCTCCTTTGCGGTTACAAGATATGATTGCCTCGTCGTGCGGCCTGTTTGATAAAGTCCGAAGAGCTTTATAAACATGCTACTATCATCCTTACTGAAAACTGTTCCAAATATTCGCGTTTTTTGTTAATTTCGTGTTGATTATTTGTGAGCCGGCTTCGATTAGGAAGTAGCCGGCTGATTGGCGACGCTGTTTTTGCGTTTGCCGATGACAAGTATAGCAATGACGACTACGGCGACGACGATCCATTTGCCGAACGAGAGCGATTCGACGAAAGGCTTCAGGAACGGTTCGTCCAAAATCATTTTAGAAGCTGTGAAGGCAAGTACGCCGGACCCGGCATAGATGATCCATGTGAAGCGGGTGACTAGCTTGACGAACAGCGTGCTTCCCCAAACGACGATCGGCATGCTGATAAGAAGACCGATAATGACGAGCGCGAAGCTGTCCTTCGCTGCGCCGGCGACTGCCAGCACGTTGTCCATACCCATTGCCGCATCGGCGATAATAATCGTACGGATTGCGGCGCCGAAGCTCGGTTTGGCTTCAAGCTCGTGGTCCTTCTTGTCGACCAGCAGCTTGTAAGCGATCCAAAGCAGAAGGAAACCGCCGACGAGCAAAAGGCCGGGGATCTTGAGCAGCCAAGCGACTGCTAACGTTGCGACTACCCTTATAACGATAGCGCCGACGGTCCCCCATATAATAACTTTCTTTTGCTGTTCCTTCGGCACATTCCGTGCGGCCATGCCGATTACGATCGCGTTGTCGCCGGCCAGCACCAGGTCGATCATGATGATACTTAGCAGCGCGACCCAAAATTCCGCTGAAAACCATTCCATTCGAACCACTCCTCCATAATAATGTGATGTTAGTATGAACAAAAAGACCCTCACCGAAATCGGTGAAGGTCTTCCGAAAAATAGCAAACCTTCACCGCTCTTGGCAAAGGTCTTGCTAACAACGTTTACGTTGCCAATAATGCCGGGGACGCGAATGCGATCCCGAACTGACGACATTACTGTACAGCTACTCCCCTTTGGAGGTTATTCAACTAAGGTGATTATAAGCGATGCTCGTCAGATTCGTCAAGGATTTTACGAAAAATTGGACCTTCAGCCAAAGCAGCAGTTACCTTTGACATCTTGCATTTGCCGCTGCATAATGAAGAATGTTAAAGTATTGTAAGCGGCACTGACAATATTTACAATATATATATTGAATATGTTTTTGTAAGGAAGGAAGGCGATCACTATGAATTTGATAGAAAAGCTTCGAACGTTCGGCAAAAAGCCTTTCGTTTTGTTCTCGCTCATTTTGCTGCTTAAAAGCTATTTGGCATGGCTCGTGGTATTCGACAGCAAAGTGTCGTTCATGCCGCTGTTGACGGAAATTCCGTTCGCTTGGCTGCTATTCAGCCTCATCGAATGGTTTGCGTCCAAACGGAAGCTTGGCTATTATTTATCCGTTAATTTGCTGCTGACAGCCGTGTTTTTCGCAGTCATCATGTACTATAAATATTACGGCGTCATCGTAACCTACCATGCATTACAGCAGGTCAATCAGGTAACGGCGGTAAGCAACAGCGTATTTTCGCTGATGGATCCTTACTTTTTGTTCATTTTTATCGATATTCTCGTTTTCGGCTATGTGCTGCTGCGCAAGAAGAAAGCGACAACCTGGAAAAGCACCGTCGCGACAAGAACGCAAAAAAAAGGCTTGGTCAGCGCGATGTTCGTCGTTTCCCTCGTCCTTTGTCTCATGAATGTTCTGCCTAACCGGGCGAGCATGAACGAGATCGTAAAGGCCGGGGAAATGGGCATTTTGAATTATGAGGCGTACACGATTTTTTCTAGCAAGAAACAGGAATTGGTAGATTCGAAAGAAATCACCCAAGAGTCGGTCGACGAGCTGAAGGGAATCCGGAAACAGACGGATCCTTCGTATTGGAAAGCTGCCGAAGGGAAAAATATTATCGTCATTCAGCTTGAGTCGTTCCAAAATTTCTTGATCGGGCTGAAGATCGACGGACAAGAAATTACGCCGAATATGAACCGGCTTGCCAAGGAAAACTTTTATTTCCCGAATTTTTATCAGCAGGTCGGGCAAGGTAATACGTCGGACGCCGAGTTCGTCGTGAACACGTCCTTTTATATTCCGCCGATCGGCGCCGCAACGCAAACGTACGCGGACAGATCGCTTGTCAGCATGCCGAAGCTTCTGAAGCAGAACGGATATAACTCGGCCACTTTCCATACGAACGTCGTGGAATTTTGGAACCGGGGAGAGCTTTACAAGGCGTTAGGCTTCGATCATTATTACGATCAGTCGTTTTTCGGCCAGGAGGACACCGTATTTTTCGGACCATCCGATGAAATGCTGTATGCCAAAACGGCGGATGAAATCGAGAAAATGAGCAAGTCCGGTCAGCCGTTTTATACGCAAATTATTTCCATGACCGCCCATCATCCGTTCACGATACCTGATAAAAAGTACCATATGACGCTTCCTAAGCGTTACGAAGGCACGTTTGTCGGGGACTATATTCGGGCGCAAAATTACGCGGATTACGCGTTAGGCCAGTTTATCGACAGCCTCAAGCAAAAAGGAATTTGGGATAACAGCCTGATCGTGCTGTACGGCGACCATCTCGGTCTTCCGATCTATTCGCTGGACCGCGACGATAAGGACTTGATGGAAGAAATTTACGGACGGGAATACGGATACTCGGATATGATCAATATTCCGTTGATCATGGTATCGCCTGGTTTAACCCAACCGCAAACGTTCGATCAGATCGGCGGCCAGGTTGATATTTTGCCGACGGTTGCGAATTTGCTGGGCGTATCGATGAATAACCAGCTGCACTTCGGTCAAGATTTACTGAATCAGACGTATAATCTTTTGCCTCAGCGGTATTATTTGCCGACGGGGTCGTTTATGAGCGACAAAGCGCTCTTCCTGCCGGGGAGAGGCTTCGAGGACGGAACCAATTATCCGGTCGCCGGAAATATCGGAGACGGAGCGGAGGCGACGGAAGAGGAGTACGAAAGGGCGCTGAAGCTGCTTCATATGTCGGACAGCTACATTCTTCAGCTTCCGGCCAAAGAGTAACAACTGCTTGCATGAAGACCTTATTGCCGCAGCCGCCGAGCGTTTATGCTCCAAGCGGTACTGCGGTTTTTCTTTTTTCGGACTTGCCGGGGAACGGGGAGTTAGTCACAAAGCACTTGTTATTACCGATTTTTTGGCGAGGTCCAATGTTGCGAATCCGTCGGCTGTGCTATGATAGAGGCTGGTGTTCAAGAGCTTTGAAACTAGTAGAGCAGGTGATAGCATGTCTTGGCAAAATATTGTTTTGGTAGGTTTTATGGGGACGGGGAAATCGACGGTCGGTCTCACCTTGGAAGAGGCGCTTAAGTGGAAGCTGATCGATGTCGATCAAGCGATCGTGGAACGGGAAGGTTTGAGTATTCCCGATATTTTCAGCACGCGAGGTGAAGCGGCGTTTCGGGCGATCGAAAGCGAGGTGCTTGAAACGATTATGGCGCGTTCGGAACAAATCGTCGCAACGGGCGGCGGAGCGGTGCTTGCGGAACGCAACCGCGAGTCCATGAGCCGGAACGGCTTGGTCGTTGCGCTTAAAGCGTCCGCGGAAACGATCGTTGCTAGGGTAAGCGGCGATACGAACCGGCCGCTGCTTCAAGGGAATCCGGCTGAATTCGTCCCGATCTTGCTCGAGAAACGCAAAGGGGCGTACGATTTCGCCGACGTGGAGATCGATACGGATTTGCTGACGGCGCAGGAGATCGCCGGGTTGATCGTTCAGCAAATGAAAACGTTCCAGCGATAAATAGGGCTTCATTTCGCTACACGGAAGCACAATTCCATCATACAAGCAAAAACCGGCAGAAGCCGTAATTAGGCTTTCTGCCGGTTTTTTACTGTCTCGGCGTTCGAATTTTCGGTACATGCGCCGTCCTGCTTCCGAAGCGTTACAATCAAAAGCTTTAAGGCTGCGTATTCGTAAATCTTGCTTGGCTGGATGCCGGTTTCCGGTTACTCCCAGTCCAGCATGCCGCCTACCATGTTTTTCAAGCCGCCGTATCCCTGCTGCTGAAGAAAGTCGCATGCTTTGCCGCTGCGGTTTCCGCTGCGGCAGATCATGATGATTTCCTCAGTTTGCGGAATTTCGCTATGGCGAAGCGGCAGCTGGCCTAGCGGAATATGCTTGGCACCGGGAATCATTCCTGCCGCTACTTCTTCGTCCTCACGTACGTCGATCATGGTAGGCGTCTCGCCTTTTTGCAGCCTGGCCTTCAATTCGGCCGGCGTAATGGTGCCGATCGGTTGCATGGAATACCTCCGTGTGAAATGGTTTCCTACTTATCGTAATTTTGTCGTGAGCGAATGTCAAACGAAAGCCGGGGCGTCTTTACAAACCGGGTGGTCGAAGGTATGATTGAGAATAATGAAACTAAAGTTTTACTTAGTGAAACCTAAAATAAAAGCTGCAGGCAGGTGAACGACATGGCGGAGGAATCGGCCAAGCAAGACCGATATGCCATTCAATCCGTTGACAAAGCGCTGGACGTGATCGAGCAGCTGGCGGAGCTAGAGTCCGCGAGCCTGATCGAATTGGCCGAAAGGCTGGGTCAGCCGAAGTCGTCTTTGTACCGGATCATTTTAACGTTGGAAAATAGAGGGTTTATCGCACGCAGCGATCAGGACGGAAAATATTGTCTCGGCTTCAAACAGCTTGTCATCACCAAAAATCTGCTCGAGAAAAACTCTTTGCGCGCAGCGGCCATTCCGGAAATGAACAAGCTTGTCGAAATGTTCGGGGATACGGTCAATCTGGGCGTTTTGTCAGACGAGAGCGCGTTATATGTGGAAATCATCGAGGGTACGCATGCGCTGAGGATGACCGACAGGGTGGGCTCAAAGGCGCCTCTTAACGCAACGGCGATCGGGAAGACGCTGCTTGCGTTTATGAAGCCCGATAAGTGCGAGCGTCTGCTTGAGACGATTTCGTACCCTTCCTTTACGGAGCATACCGCGGGGAACAAAGAGAAGCTGATGAAGCGAATCGAAGAAGTGAGGGCGAAGGGCTATGCGCTGGACGATCAGGAAATCGTGGAGGGAGCGCGGTGCATCGCGGCCCCTATCTTCGATATGTTCGGTCATGTTGCGGGCGCGCTAAGCATTTCGGGCGCTCTTCATCGCTTTCCGGACGAGAAGATTGCCGGCATATCAAGCGAAGTGAAGCAGGCGGCGGCGAACGCATCGAGAAAGCTCGGTTATGTAAAGCGCGCCGATTGAAGCGCGGCAAATAAAGCAAGCGAAGATACGTTTACGTGTCGTTCGGTTGCTTTTTTTGCTGTATGACGCAGTTTGCGGCTCCTTAAGGAATTCCTCGCGCTGTGGATTCAACTTCGCAAATCTTGCCGGGAGCTGAGCTTGGCGCGCATCAATCGAAAGGCAGACGTTTCGCGTAATTTCGGTCTTTACAAAAACTCGGCGCAAGCGTATCATAAAAATAAAACTATGGTTTTATTCAATGAAACCAATGAGTTTTTTTACAGAAACAGGAGGAATGCGGACATGAGCGCACAATTGTACAGCGAGTTGGATACGCCGGCCGTTCTGGTCGACCTCGATGTGCTTGACGCCAATCTGCGCAAAACGGCGGAATTGGCCAAAGCGGCCGGCGTCAAGCTGAGGCCTCATATTAAAACGCACAAAAGCACATGGATCGCCGGCGAGCAGATGAAATACGGCGCATGCGGCATTACGGCGGCAAAGCTTGGCGAAGCGGAAGTGATGGCGGATGCCGGCATTACCGACATTTTGCTGGCATATCCGATCGTAGGCCGCCACAAACTGGAACGGCTGCGCGCCTTGATGTCGAAGGCTCGCGTTACGCTGAGCGTCGATGACGTTGCGGTAGCCAAAGGCTTGTCCGAGCTGGCCGAGTCGATGGGGACGCAAATTCGGCTTTATGTCGACGTGAATACCGGGTTGAACCGCTGCGGCCGCGAGCCCGGAGAAGCAACCGTAGAGCTCGTTAAGGAAATCAACGCGCTGCCCGGCGTGAAGGTCGTCGGTTTGATGACGCACCCCGGTCATGTTTACGGCAAATCGACGACTGACGAAGTTCGCGCCGTAGCGAAGCATGAAGCGGAAAGCCTTGTCCGGACGAAGCACCTGCTGCTTCAGGAAGGAATTGAGATCGAAGAGGTCAGCGTCGGCTCGACTCCTACCTCGAAGTTTATCGGCGAACAAAGCGAAACCACGGAAACGCGTCCGGGCGCATACGTATTCGGCGATGCATCCCAGCTCGTGACCAAAAGTATCACGGAAGCGGAATGCGCCATGCACGTGCTGGTGACGGTCGTCAGCATGCCGCGCGAAGGAACGGTTATTGTCGACGGCGGCACCAAAACATTCTCAAGCGACGCTAACGCTTTGCGTCCGGGATATGGAACGCTTCGCGGCAATGACAGCGTCTACATCGAAAGGCTTAGCGAGGAGCATGGAATCGTCCGGGTTCCGGAGGGCGTTACGTTCGCCATAGGCGACCGGCTCGAGTTTCTCGTCAATCACTGCTGCGGTACGACGAATTTGCATCAAACGCTTATCGGCGTTCGCAACGGCAAAGTGGAACGCGAAATCAGCGTCGATGCCCGCGGGAAAATCAAATAACGTCTTTCACTTAAGCATCGGCTTATAAACATGAAATAATCGTTTTTTTGCTGAAGCTGAAGCTTAAACCAACCAAAAAACGAACTCATGGAGGAATATACCATGTCTATTCAAATCAAAGCACCGCAAGCACCGCAATTCCCGCTTCCGTTCTCGCACGCGCTCCGCGCAGGCGATTTCGTTTACGTATCCGGCCAAGTCGGCGTAGATCCGGTTACCCGCGAAGTTGTCGGCGATACGGTCGAAGAGCAAACGCTGCAATGCATTAAGAATATCGAAACGATCCTGGAAGCCGCAGGCTTGACGCTTGACCACGTTATCAAAGTGAACGCTCATTTAAGCTCGAACGATCTTTTCCCTAAATATAACGAAGCTTATACAAATGCGTTTTCGACTCCTTACCCGACCCGTACTTCGGTCGTGAGCGGAATCGGCACTTATTTGATCGAAATAGACGTCATCGCATACGCACCGACGAAGCGCGGAGAAGGCGCATAAGCAATCGCGATTCCAACAAGGGTGTCGGAGGGAACGGAAAATGGAGCAGCGTTCGGTTTTGATCAAAGAATGGGTCGAGCGCCATCGCGATGAGGCCATTCAATTGGCGCAGCAGATGGTGCGTATATACAGCGTTAATTTGCCTCCTAACGGAAGCGAAGCGGAGCATCAGCATTTCATCGCCGGATGGCTCAAAGAGGCCGGCGCGGAAGTCGATCAGTACGAGCTTTCCGAGGTGCCGTCGCTTACCGAGCACCCGGCGTACATGGACGGACGGAATTACGAAGGCAGACCGAACGTGCTTGGCGCGTTTCGAGGCAGCGGCGGCGGAAAATCGCTCATTTTCTCAAGCCATGCCGATACGGTTTTCGAAGGAACCGAAACGTGGACACATCCGCCCTTCGAAGGCGTTATTACCGACGGCAAGCTGTATGGACGCGGCGCTTACGACATGAAGGGCGGCTTGGCCGCTTCGATGATGGCGGTCAAATGCATTCGCGAGCTGAGACTCCCGATTGCAGGCGATATTTACGTGGAGAGCGTCATCGACGAAGAACACGGAGGCGCAAACGGAACGTTGGCGGGACGTCTGAGAGGACCGGCCGCCGATATGGCCATCATTCCGGAGCCGACCAATCTTGCGCTTTATACCGCGCACTTGGGCGGCGGCATCTGGAAGGCGACGTTCGAAGGAAGAAGCGGGATATCCTTTGCGGGAGAAGTGCTGATCAGCGCGCTAGATGCGTCGATTTCCTTCGCCAACCTGCTTAAGGAGTTTGACGCTTACCGCCGTTACACGATTAAGGCTCCGGCGCCTTGGGAGGAAAGCAGAACGCCTGAAGTCAGCGTCATGAAGATTCTCTCCGGCGATACGCACCGCGAAATTATGGAGAAGCTTCCGGCGACGGGCGAAGTGCAATTTTGGATCGACAGCTTCCCCGGCTTAACGGGCGAGGAAGTGCTGGAATCCTTTGTGAAGTTTTATGAAGCCAACGTTTATAAATATCCGGATCTGCAAAAGTGTCCGCCGAAAATAACGCCGCTGATCCGTTTTTTGAGCGGAAGCAAGATGGACGAAAGCGGAGACGGCGCAGTGTTCCTGCGCACGGTTCAGGAAGCGGGAGAACTTATGACGGGGTCAAGCTCGGCTCCTGTCGGCGCGCCTTTCGCTTGCGACGGATTCATGTTTAATCTTTACAGTCCCACGCCTGCCCTCGTTCTCGGTCCAGCCGGAGGGAATGCGCACGCGGCTGACGAACACCTCGATTTGGACAGCTATGTAAAGCTGATCGGCTGGTACGCCGAAATCATCGCCTCATGGTGCGGAGAACGCAAAGAGGCTTAAACGAGTCGAAAGAGGGGACGAAAAGATGTCCGAAAAGAAACGTATTGGCGTCGTAGGCATTTTGCATGAGACGAACAGCTATGCACCCGGAACGACCGAGGTCGAGCATTTTCAGTTCGAATGGGTTCAAGGCAAGGAAGCCTACTATCATCGTTATCTCGGAGCGCGGACTTCGATGGGCGGCGCTATCGACGGTGCGGAGGAGAACGGTCTCGAACTCGTGCCGGGACTGTATACGGCCGCAGTACCGAGCGGAATGGTATCGGCGAAGGCGACGGAAACGTTAATCGAAAGCATGCTCGACTCCATCGATCCCCGGCTGGACGGACTGCTTGTCATTCTGCACGGGGCGATGGTTTCCGAAACGTATATGGACATGGAAGGCGCGATTCTTTCGCGTATTCGCGAGAGGGTCGGCTCTCAGCTTCCGGTTGCCATGACGCTCGATCTTCATGCCAACGTTAGCCCGCTGATGGTGGAGAAGGCCGATATTATCGTCGGCTACGATACTTACCCGCATGTTGACGCGTACGAAAGGGCCGTCGAGGCCGTCGGTTATTTGGCGCGGCAAATACGCGGGGAGATCGTTCCCGTCATGGCGCTGTCTCAGCCAAGGCTGATGGTCCCGCCGCAAGGCATGGTTACGGATGAAGGCGCCATGAAGGAACTGATGGATTTGGCGTTCGCCTACGAGAAGGAAGCGAACGTGCTGAACATAACGGTAGCCGGCGGCTTCCCGTACAGCGACGTGCCTGACGCAGGCTTCGCATTCGTCGTCCTGACTGACGGCGATGCTGAAGGCGCGCAGCGGATCGCCGACGCCTTGAGCGACTTTACATGGGAAAACCGCGACCGCTTTTTCGTTACGGGCCTTTCTCCGGAAGAAGCCGTTCAAGAAGCGCAGCAGGTTACCGAAGGACCGGTTATATTGATCGAAGGCTCGGATAATGTCGGAGGCGGCGCACCGGCGGACGCTACGCATACTTTGCCTGCCCTGCTTGCGGCGTCTTGCAAAAGCCTGATCGTCATCCGCGACGAAAAAGCGGCTAAGCTCGCTCATAGCTTGGGCGTCGGTTCGCGCTTTGCGGAGTCCGTAGGCGGCCGTTCGAGCGCGCTCAGCGGGTCGCCTGTGCCGATAGAAGGGAAGATTCGTCTTCTTGCCGACGGGAATTACCGCCATATCGGCCGCTACATGACCGGCCAATGGGCGGAGATGGGCCTGACCGCCGTTATCGAGACCGGGAATGTTACGGTTGTTTTAACGGAGAAACGAGTCGCGCCTTGGGATGCGGGCCATGTGAAGTCGATCGGGATCACGCCTGAAGATTATCATATTATCGTCGTCAAATCGGCGGTCGCCTGGAAGACGGCCTTCGGTGATATCGCCAAGGCGGAGCTGCATGTAGACTCGCCTGGGTGCTGCAGCTTCTCTCTTCATAATTTCACATACGAAAATGTAAAACGTCCGCTGTATCCGCTCGATCCGAGCGATGCGGTGCGTTAACGGCAAGCTTGCTTAACGATCCATCATCATCAATAATCGCTCATTAGGAGGACCCATATGAAAAACTATGATAAATCCGTTTCGATGCTTGCGGAATCGAAAGCGGTTCTGGCCGGCGGCGTTGCGAGCTCCCTTCGCGCATCGATGAAGCCGACACCGCTGTTTGCCGAATCCGCTTCGGGAGCCAGACTTCGCGATGTCGACGGCAACGAATATATCGACTACATGCTTGCGTACGGCCCGCTCATTTTAGGACACGCGAATCCAGTGCTTACGTCGGCGATTCTGGAAGCGATGAACAAAGGCTACACGTACGGCCTTCAGCACAGCGGCGAAATCGAGCTTTCCAAGCTGCTGACCGAGGTTCTGCCTTGCGCCGATAAAGTATGCTTGAGCGGCTCCGGCACGGAAGCGGTCATGCTTGCCCTTCGTCTTTCGCGCGCATATACCGGCAAAACGAAGGTCGTTCGTTTCCACGGCCATTACCACGGCTGGTCGGATTCGATCTTCACTTCGTTCCCGGCTCCGGACATGAAATCGCAGGCTGCCGACGCAGGTGCGGATAAAGTGCCGCCGGGTACGGCCGGACAAAGCGAGAACGCGTTGGAAGACGTTATTCTTCTTCCGTGGAACGAGCCCGAGGTGCTGGAAGCTACGCTGCGCAGCCGCGCGCATGAAATCGCTGCGGTTATTTCCGAGCCTGTTATGTGCAACTCGGGCTGTATCGCGCCGCGCGAAGGATTTTTGGAGCAAATGAGGGCGCTGACCCAAGAGCTCGGCATTGTGCTTATTCTCGACGAGGTCATTACGGGCTTCCGTCTTAGCATCGGCGGCGCGCACGGCCGTTTCGGCATCAAGCCGGATCTCGTTACGATCGGCAAAGCGATGGGCGGGGGTATCGCAATCAGCGCCGTTGCAGGCAAAGCCGAAATTATGAATTTGGTCGACAGCGGCCAAGTGAATCATCTCGGAACGCTGAACGGCAACGGCGTATCGACGGCAGCCGCTCTTGCGACGATCGGCGAGCTGGCCAAAGATAACGGAGCCGCTTATACGCACTTGGAGCGCATAGCGACCGATCTTGCCGCAGGGATTCGAGGCTTGTTCGAGAAGCACGGCATCGGAGGCGTCGTCAACCAAGTCGGTCCGGTATTCCATATGATGTTCACCGACCAGAAGGAAGTTGTCCATTTCGATCAATTCCAGCAGCGGGATGCAGGAAAATATACCCGTTTCGCCGAATTGATGCTTGAAGAAGGCGTGCTTGTCCGTCCGAACGGGCTTTGGTACGTTTCGATCGTGCACGGCGCAGAAGAAGTTAACCTGACGTTGCAGGCGATCGACCGCATTTTCGCAAGATTATAAGGTGCGGCTTCGAATTCAAAGGGGGATTCCGCATGAGATTGAATGGCAAAGTGGCTCTTATTACTGGCGGTACGCTGGGGATCGGCAGAGCTATCGCGTTACGCTTCGCCCAAGAAGGAGCCAAGGTTGCGGTCAGCGGCCGCGGCAGAGCGGCGCTTGACGAAACGGTTGCGCTTATTCGTGAGCAAGGCGGTATTGCGCTTGCGATTGAGGCAGACGTCCAGTACAAAAAGGATGTAGACGCGATGTTCGAGACCGTGCTCGCCGAGTGGGGAGAGCTTCATATTCTCGTAAACAATGCAGGTATTTGCACGCCGGTTTCATTCCTTGACATGTCGGAAGAGGAATGGGACCGCCATATGGCGATCAATGCCAAAGGGACGTTCCTCGCCGCACAGCGCGCAGCGAAGGAAATGCTTAAGCAAGGCACGGGCGGATCGATTATCAACATGTCCAGCGTAAACGGTATTAATGCGGAAGCGGATCAAGCGCATTATAACGCCACCAAAGGGGCGGTCAACCTGCTTACCATGTCGATGTCCGTCGAGCTTTCCCATCTCGGCGTCCGGACGAATGCGCTCTGTCCCGGATTGATTGAGACGCGCTTGACCAAACCGCTGATCGATAACGGACCGGCTATCGCCGAATATTTAAAAACCGTTCCGATGAAACGGGTCGGACAGCCGGAGGAAATTGCCGATGCCGCCTTATTCCTGGCATCGGACGATTCGCGATACGTATCGGGCCACTGTCTTGTCGTCGACGGCGGGCAAGTGACGAAATTATCATAGCAAGATTGCAATCGGCCCCTTTGTTATGCAGAGGGCCGATTTTTTTGTGTAAAGTCCCGGTTAGTTAACCCTCCGGCGCTTATCCTTGTATTCCAAAGCCAGTCCCACTATGGTAAACTGGTGGAAAACAATCTTGTGCGGCAGGTAATCAGGATTTCTCCTACGCGCATACCGATTACATAAGGGGAGAGATAACGGTTATGAAAGCCATAGTAAAACCGACGGCAAGCTTGAGCGGTTCCATTCAAGCGCTGTCTTCCAAAAATTATACGACCCGCTACATGCTGATTGCAGCGCTCGCGGAAGGGACAAGCACGATTCACTATCCTGCGCACAGCGAAGACAGCGATGCGATGCGCCGCTGCATCAAAGATCTCGGGGCGATCGTCGAAGAGGACGACGTCAAAATGACGATTACCGGCTTTGGCCGTAATCCGAAGCCTATTAGCGAATTGAATGTAGGCAATGCCGGCGCCGTACTTCGCTTTTTAATGTCGACGGCGGCATTTTGTCCGGAGCTTACTTTCGTCAATGCGTATCCGCAATCGTTAGGCAAGCGTCCGCATGACGATTTGATCTCATCGCTCGAGCAAATGGGCGTTCAGGTGGAGCATAACGGCGGCAAGCTGCCGATTACGATACGCGGGGGCAATCCTCGCGGGGGCAAAATTACGGTATCCGGCAATGTCAGCTCTCAATTTTTAAGCTCGCTGCTGTTCATGACCCCGCTGCTTGACGAAGACAGCGAGATTGAAGTTCTTCATGATTTGAAATCGAAGGTTATCGTCGGACAGACGCTTGAAGTGCTTGAGATGGCAGGCATCCGGATCGAAGCAAGCGAAGATTTGATGTTTTACCGCATCCCGGGCAAGCAGCGCTACCAAGCCAAGGAATACGTCGTACAAGGCGATTATCCGGGCTCTGCCGCCATTTTGGCCGCCGCAGCCGTTACCGACTCGGACGTAAAAGTGTTGAGGCTCGCGGAAAACAGCCGGCAAGGAGAACGCGCCGTAGTCGACGTTCTTCGCGCGATGGGCGTACCGCTCACGCACGATAACGATATCGTCCATGTTAAGGGCAACAGCCGGCTCATTGGCGGGGAGTTCGACGGGGATCATTTTACGGATGCGGTGCTTGCTATGGTTGCCGCCGCCGTGTTTGCGGAAGGAACGACCCGGTTCTACAATGTGGAAAATTTACGATATAAAGAATGCGACCGCATTACCGACTTCGTTACGGAGCTTCGCAAAGCCGGTGCCGATGTGGAGGAAAGACAAAGCGAAATCATCGTACACGGACGTCCGCAAGGGGTAGAGGGCGGCGTCGAAATCGACGCGCATATCGATCATCGCGTCATCATGGCGTTAACCGTCGTCGGACTTCGCTCGAAGCAAGGGCTGACGATCCGCGACGCGCATCACGTAGCCAAATCGTATCCGCATTATTTCGAGCATTTGAAAGCGTTAGGCGCTCATGTCGAACTGATTGCAGACTAGCCGTCAGTCCCGTAAGATCGGTCGCTTGGCTGTGCTTGATTCACTTGTCCGACATAGCAACCGGCAGAAGAAACCAGACTGTGAGTGATAAGCATGGTTCTTTGGAAAATGATTACCCAAACGTTCAGCTTGCTGCTTGTCATCGCGCTTGCCTTTACAAGCGGCGTATTGAGTCTGCTGCTATACGCCAAAATAACGGGAAAGGACTGGGCGCTGCTTCGAAATCCGTATACGGCTGCCGTATTCGCCGAACCGCCGAAGCCGCCGTCCGATCCCGCTGCCGTACCGGAGCCAGCTCCTGAGCCGACTCCGGAACCGTTAAAGCCCTCGGCGATGATCGAAGCGCCCATCATCCGGCAAAGACCCGAGCTGCCCTCCGGCTGTGAAATTACAAGCCTGACGATGTTGTTCAATTTTAAAGGGATCGATAAGGATAAGATGGAGCTTACGAAAGAAATGAAATACGATCCGACTCCGCTTAAGCTTGGCGCGAAGGGCGAGGTCGTTTCGTGGGGCAATCCGAACACCGGTTATGTCGGCGATCCGACAGGCCGGACGGGCCGCGGCTTTGGCATTTATCATACCGCTCTTTTAGAGCTGATGCAGACGTACATTCCGACCGGATTCGATTTGACGGGCTCCGAGTTTGAAGAGCTGGAACGTCAAATCCAGGACGGATTCCCTGTAGTCGTTTGGACGACGCTCGATTTCAACTTGACGGACCGCTGGGTCGTGTGGGATACGCCGATCGGACCGATCCGGACAACGTTTATGGAGCATTCTGTGCTGCTTGTCGGATATGACGAACAGTACGTATACGTAAATGATCCGTACACGGGCAAAGCGAATCTTCCGATCGAGAAGGACCGTTTTATCCAAACGTGGGAAGCGATGGGCAAGCAGGCGATTTCTTATAAATAACGGTGTTTCTCGGGACATAAACTTTAGCGTCCTGTAAAATATACAATGAAGGGAAGTTTTCGCCATGACATTTGAAAACCCATCCAGGGAGCATATCAAAACGCTGCTGGAGCAAGCCAAAAATGTAGCGGTTGTCGGTTTGTCCGACAATCCGGAGAGGACTTCGTACATGGTTGCGGAAGTGATGCAGAAGCGAGGTTACCGCATCATTCCCGTAAATCCGAATGCCGAGCGCATTTTGGGTGAAACCTGCTACAAGTCTCTTAGCGACATTCCCGAGCCGATCGATATCGTTAACGTGTTCCGACGCAGCGAGCTTTGCGTGCCGATTGCGGAAGAAGCGGTGAAAATCAATGCTAAAGTTTTATGGCTGCAGCTGGGCGTCATCAATGAAGAAGCCGCCGAAATCGCCAAAGCCGGCGGGCTTGAAATGATTATGGACCGGTGCATCAAGGTAGAAGACTCGATTCTGCAGCCGAGACGGGATATTCAATGACGGCTGTCCGCCAAACGGTGCGCGAAAGCTTGGCGCTGTACCTGGTCATGGGGCTTGGTGACTTTGCAGGACGACAAGCTGTCGAGATTGCCCGGGAAGCGCTGGAGGGCGGCGTGACGATGCTGCAGCTTCGCGAGAAGCATGCGCCGCTCAAACAAGTGATAGAGCAAGGGGCGAAGATTCGCGAGCTTTGCCGCGCCAATGGCGTGCCGTTTATCGTAAACGACAGAGTGGACGTTGCGCTGCTGCTTGACGCCGACGGCGTTCATGTAGGCCAGGACGATTTGCCTTACGGCCTGGCGCGCAACTTGCTTGGACCCGATAAAATTATCGGCGTTTCTACAGGCTTATGGGAAGAAGCGGTAATTGCGCAAAGAGATGGGGCCGACTATGTGGGAATCGGAGCGGTTTATGCCACGGGTACGAAATCCGATGCCGGCGCTCCTATCGGCACCTCACTCATTGCGAAAACCGCCGAGCAGCTTAAGCTGCCGATCGTGGGGATCGGCGGTATCGATGCGGCAAACGCCGCTCAAGTCGTTACCGCAGGAGCTGACGGCGTCGCCGTGGTCTCGGCGATTACACGCCATCCGCAGCCGAAAGAAGCCGCACGCGAGCTGCTTAAGGCGATCGGCAAGCTTAAATAGCTAGATAAACCGCTCGAGGTTAACCGGAACGATACGTTCCGATACCTCGGGCGGTTTTTTTGCATGGAAGGGAAATGCCGATTATTTGAGGCACAGTGTTATTAACTTGACAAAGTATCCAACAGTATCCAATTATAAAAAAACGGCGCACTGCTGAAAATATAGAAGGCCTCGGGAGGAGCATTCTTGAGGACTAACCGACATTTTTAGGAGGACGACACGTGCAAAACCAATCCTTTATGAATAATAGCTATCAGCAATCGCAATTTAGAGGCGGCGCGCAAACAAGCCAATACCAAGGCATGCAAAAATTCCAGCCTACAGGCTTTGTGACATCGGTTTACGGTCAAAACCAAGGCCAAAGCCAAGGTCAAGCCGGCCAGGGCTTCGGGTACTCGACAACGCAATATCAGCCGAGCAGCTCGTATTCCGCTTACCAGCCGCAATCACAGCAGTCTTTCCATACGGCTTCCTACATGGGGAACCAGCCTGGTCACGACAGCTACAAGCGTTCGGATTCGCAAATGCCGAGCCAAAGCTCGTATATCCCGTCGGCAGCTTCTTACGGTTCGTTCGGATCGTCCTCCTATACGAATCAAACATCCTATGCGCCGCAATCCGCCCAGTCGTTCCATTTGGCTAACTATCGCGGAAACGAGCAAGGCCACGACAGCTATTTGCACTCCGACTCGCAAACACCCGCTCAAAGCCAATATGGCGGTGCAGGCAGCCAATACCAGCCGAGCTTCATGAGCGGAAGCAGCCAATATCAATCGGGCTATGCGGGCGGAAACGCGCAATACCAGCCGAGCTTTACAAGTGTAACCAGCCAATATCAACCGATGACAAGCGGCTTTGCGCAATATGGTCAACAAGCCCAAAACCAACAGTCTTTCCATACGGCCAACTACCGCGGCGATCAACAGGGACATGACAACTATCTTCGTTCCGACTCCAGCACGCCTTCGTCGTACGGCATGATGAACAACAGCGGCTTCGCAAGATAACTTGCAATACGGGAAGCGGGCCTATGGTCCGCTTTTCCGGCTATTGAAATCCATAAACAGGAGATGAGTTCCCTTGCAAAATCAAAATACGACAACGACTAGCGACCGCAGCTTGCTTACCGATAAGGAGCTGCATTACGTGAAGGACTACTTGTCCTGGGAGCTGCTCGCGATGAAAAAATGCAATGAAGCGGCAAACAACTGCCAGGATGCGCAAATCAAGCAGTTGATCCAGGAGACAGGGCGTAAGCATCAGCAGCATTACGACGCGATTCTGAGCCATCTGCGATAAGCGTTGAACGAACACAATGTGAAGGAGGAATTTGACATGGCAGTGGAATTGGCAATGCCGAAGTCGCCGAACGAACCTCAAGTCAAAGGACCCGAAATGAACGACCGGGACTACATTAACGATATTTTGACGCAAGAAAAATATTTAACCTCCGGCTATAATACCGGACTGAACGAAATGCAAAATCCGCAGCTGCATCAGACGATCCAGCAGATTTTGAACGATGTGCATCAATCCCAGACGCAGTTGTTCAATCTGATGTTCCAGAATGGCTGGTACAAAATGAAGGCTGCGGATGCGCAGGAAATTACGCAGGCTCATACGCAGTTCAATAATTATAAAACGCAATTTCCTAGCTTTCATTAAGAAAGCTGCGGACATTGCAACGTGTTGTCGGACTGCCCTGAATGATTGCATTCAGGGCTTTGTTATGAGACGAGCTTTGACAAAATGCGGCTTTGGCTTTACCATCATCTTTAGTACGTTTACAGAACGAACGTTTTTTTTAGGATTCGTATGGTTTCACATATCAATAACTTATAGTTTAAGCGGTAAACGCGACGGCGTTTATTTTGTATAGGGGGAGCGCGATAGGATGAACTGGATGGGCAATTTGCAGCAATTGGGCCGTTCTTTAATGCTGCCCACGATCGTTATTCCGATCGCCGCCATTTTGCTGCGGCTCGGCGCTATGCCCTGGGAAGTCGTTCATCTTGAAACGTTCGGGGACATGCTTCATTTTGCGGGGGAGACCATCTTTACTTACCTTCCGTACATATTTGCGATCGGCGTAGCGTTAGGCTTAACCGAGAACAACGGAATTGCGGGAATGTCCGCGCTGCTCGGTTATTATTTATTTACGCAAATGACGCAAAAATACATCATGCCGCAGTTTCAGCTCGGCGTTTCCGGCGCGATCATTATTGGTATTTTGGCAGCGCTCTCCTACCATCGCTTCCGAAATATTCAATTGCCGGAATATATTCAGTTTTTCGGCGGCCACAGGATGGTTCCATTCGTAATGGGCGTCGTGAGCATCATTTTTTCGCTCTGCATCATCGCTGTCGGTCCTGTGCTTCAGCATGCGTTCGCCGGAGCGGGGGCGATGCTGCTCAAAATGGGCGGCTTCGGCGCATTTTTGTACGGGGTCGGCTACAGGCTGCTCGTCCCTTCCGGGCTTCATCACATTCTGAATAACGTCTATTGGTTCCAGCTCGGCGCGTTCGAGCGTGCGGACGGCACGATCGTTTACGGCGACCTGCCGCGTTATTTCGCAGGCGATCCGGATGCGGGCGTATTTATGGCCGGTCTTTATCCGATTATGATGTTTGCGCTTCCGGCCATTGCCCTCGCGATCGTACAAGAGGCGCGGGAGGATTTGAAAGCGAAGGTGCGCGCGACGTTCGCGACTGCCGCTTTGGCTTCCTTCTTGACGGGAATTACCGAGCCGATCGAATTCGCGTTTTTATTCGTGGCGCCATATTTGTTTTTCGTTCATGCGATTTTATCCGGCGTCGCGATGTGGATTGCCTATGCGCTGGACATTCGTCACGGCTTTTCGTTCTCCGCCGGCGCGATCGATTTTATCATCAACGAGCATCTGGCTACCCGCGGACTATGGCTGATCCCGATCGGTCTCGTTTATTTCTCCGTTTATTACGTCTTATTTCGCTGGGCGATCAGACGATTCCGCATTCCGACACCGGGCCGCGAGGAAGGCTCGCAGCTTGAGGAATGGGCGGGTGACATCCCATACCGGTCACCGCTTATTTTGCAGGCGCTCGGCGGCAAAAACAATATTAAGACGATCGAAGCGTGTATTACGCGCCTGCGCTTGACCCTTGCGAACGACAAGCTGATGGACATCGCCGCTTTGAAGCATTTGGGCGCTGCGGGCGTCATCAGCCTCGGCGGGGGGAACGTTCAGGTCGTATTCGGAACGTATTCCGAGTTGATTCGCGAAGAAATCGTCAAGGTGACGCGTAAAGACGTTCAGACTGTGCATTTCAGTTCTCCGATGCAAGGCCGGATGATTCCGCTGGATGAAGTGCCCGACCAAATTTTCGCCAAAAAGCTGGTCGGCGACGGCGTAGCGTTCATACCCGACCGCGGCGAACTCGTTTCTCCCGTGAAAGGGACGGTCGCATTAATTTACCCGTCCATGCACGCGCTTGGGCTGAAAACGGAGGAAGGGCTCGAAGTGCTGCTGCACATCGGCATCGACACTTCCCATTTGCAAGGCAAATGGTTTACGGCTTATGTCAAGGAAGGCGATCTTGTCGAACCGGGGCAGCTGCTCATCAAATTCAATTTGTCGATGATCAAGAAAAATGCAAAATCGCTTGCAACGCCCATGCTGATTACGAATACGGGGCGTGTGCGGTCTTGGAGCTTCGCTCCGTTCAAGACGGTCAAGAAAGGACAGGCGTCGGTCATGTCCGTCGTATTGAAAGATGAAGTTCAAGCTGCTGGAGGACAAACGCATGGTTAAGGGCATAGGGGCATCATCAGGAGTTGCAATCGGTAAAGCGTTCGTGCTTCCGGCCTGGGAATGGGAGCTTCCGGAGAAAATGATCGACGTCGCGGATCTCGCATTCGAGTTCGAGAAGCTGTATGACAGCGTGCGCACGTCACGCGGCGAGCTGGAATCGATCAAGCAGGATATTTCCGACATTATCGGTCCCGAGGAATCGCATATTTTCGATGCGCATCTGGCTATTTTGGAAGATCCGATTTTTTTGAATGAAGTGCAGGAAATTATGCAGCGACAATATAAAGCCGCAGAGGTTGCGGTTAAGGAAACGATCGACAAATTCGTCGGCATGTTTGAAATTTTGGACGACGAATACATGAAGGAACGCGCGGCTGACATCAGAGATGTCGGCAACCGGCTGCTTAAGCATTTGCTTGGAAATTACGAGCAGCTCGTTCCGCCTGTCGAAGCGCCCTTCATTCTTGTGGCCAAAGAAATTGCGCCGTCGCAAATGGTGCATGTCGAACCGGGGCAGGTGCTCGGCATCGTCACGCTGCTCGGCGGAACGACTTCTCATTCGGCGATTATGGCGCGGGCCATGGGGATTCCGTTCGTGCTCGGCTTGGAGGGCAAGTTGGGGTCGCCCGTTCAAACCGGCGACACGCTTATTATTGACGGCGATGACGGAACGGTTTTCGTAAATCCGTGCAGCGTTGAAATCGCGCATTACAGCAAGCGTCAGGAAAAGCTGCACGAACGCAAAGAAAGTCTTAGGGAAATCGCCGAATTGCCTTCGGTCACGCAGGACGGCAAGCGGATCGAGCTGAAAGCGAACATCAGCTCGCTGAAGGAGCTGGACGTTGCGCTTCGCAACGGGGCGTCGGGCGTCGGTCTGCTGCGTACGGAATTTTTGTATATCGACCGAACGACGCTTCCGAAGGAGGAAGAGCAGTTCGAGGTGTACAAAGCGGCGGCCGAGAAGCTGACCGGCAAACCGCTCGTGATCAGATCGCTGGACATCGGGGGCGATAAGGACGTTAATTTTTTGCCGCTTCCCGAGGAGGAGAATCCGGCTCTCGGTTACCGGGCGATCCGCATATCGCTCGACCGGCGCGATTTATTCAAGACGCAGCTTAAGGCGATCCTGCGGGCAAGCCATTACGGAAACGTGAAACTGATGTATCCGATGATTTCTTCGCTTGAAGAGGTGCGCAAGGCGAACGAGGTGCTGGCATTGGCCAAGAAGGAGCTGACGGCCGCCGGACAGCCGTTTAAGGCGGACATTGAGGTTGGCATCATGATTGAAGTGCCGGCAGCGGCGGCCATAGCCGATCTGCTGGCGGAAGAGGTCGATTTCTTTAGCATCGGGACGAACGACCTGGTCCAGTATGTGCTTGCGGTCGACCGGATGAACGAATCGATCGCCCATTTGTACGACCCGTATCACCCCGCCGTTATCCGCCTTCTCCGTCAGACGGCGGAAGCGGCGCTTCGCAGCGGCATTCCGGTGAGCGTCTGCGGAGAGCTCGCCGGCGATCCGCTGGCGCTGCCGATTTGGCTGGGCCTCGGCATCAACGAGCTCAGCATGTCGGTTCAAACGCTTCTGCCGCTTAAGGAGTGCCTGTTGGCATCCAGCGAGAACGACGGTAAAGAAACGGTCGAGCTTGCGCTGGCATGCAGAACCAGCGATGAAATCCGCGAGCTGCTCGAATCTCGCAGGTCAATTTCCGCCGATGCCGAATCATGATCGAACGCAAAAAAAGTCCGTGCCGCCGATATGCTCTACATCGGTTGCGCGGACTTTTACTAATCTTGGAAAGCAGATTTCTTATTTCTGCGCCAACTGATCGCAGAACGCTTTGGCGTAAGGCGGCAAATCGGGCGGCCGGCGGGCCGAAACGATGTGTCCGTCTACAACGACAGCTTCGTCGAACCAGATAGCGCCGGCATTTTCCATGTCGTCCCGAATGCCCGGCGTGGACGTTACGCGGACGCCCTGCAATATTTTGGCCGAGATAAGCACCCATCCGGCATGGCATATTTGTCCGATCGGTTTCCGATCGGCATGCATCTCCTTAACAAGCTGAAGCACCTTCGAGTAGCGGCGAAGCTTGTCCGGCGCCCAGCCGCCCGGTACGAGAATGCCGTCGTAATTGGCGCTGTTCGCCTCGTCGAACGAAAGCTCGGCCGTGGCGGGAACGCCGTATTTTCCGATATACGTCTTTCCCTTCTCCGGTCCGACAAGCCTTACGGTTGCGCCTTCCTCCCTCGCGCGGTAAATCGGATACCATAATTCCAGATCTTCGAACTCTTCGTCAACAAGAGCAATGATTTGTTTGTCCTGCAGCCTCATTGGTTTGTCCTCCCTTACAGCTAGATATCGTTGTGCGCCTGCAGCCATTAAAAAATGGACGCTCCGACGCCGTTCAATCGGTATTGTATCATAGAGAGGAGGGCAAAGCACTTCCCTTGCATGGCTCCGAGGCGGGCATGACGCCGGTTTGCTTGACAGAATGAGGCATTTCTACTAGTCTAGTTGCATACTTGAACCGATAGAATAGGGGCATTAAAGATGCGGAATGCGATACGCTGGATGCCTTGCGTGCTTTGGATGGCAGTCATCTTTCTATTATCCGGCCGGACAAGCGACGATATGAACACGATATTGCCATTCTTCCAATGGTTCCTGCCTGCGATGCAAAGCTTCGATTGGGGGCATTTTGTCGCCTATTTCATCCTTGCTTTGACTTTCGTATGGGGAATCGGCGGAGAGCGGCCCGCGCCGCTTATGAAGCTGGCTGCAGTCGGACTATGCTTGCTGTACGGGCTTAGCGACGAATACCATCAATCCTTCGTGCCTGGCCGCATGCCGGATATTTACGATATCCGGAACGACGTAATCGGGGCAACGATCGCCATGCTGGTACTGTCTATTCCATTTGTGAAAAGTACATATTCGGCGCTGTACCGAAAGCTCCTCCCTTCCACAAAATACTAAGGGTCCGCTAGAAGGAGTTCATCGCGGAAAAGTCGAATACGTGTACCAGAGTAGCATTGTTTTTGGCGTAGAGGAGTGGTCGTCGTTGTCCAGAGCATGTAAGTGCAGCGAACGGATGTCGATTCGTTTGCGGACGGTTATTTACCAGAACAAAGTGGAGATTGAGAACGTTCCGATTTACTACTGCGAAGCTTGCGGCAGAAGCGAAGTGTTTCCCGAAGTGAAGCCGGAGCTGACCGGACTCATCGGTAAGCTCGGCGCCAAGCCGGACAAGCAGCAGCTTCCGTTCCAGGAGCTGAGCGAGCTTGCGCTGCTGATGAAGAAGGCGACGGATGAGAAAAACAAACGGATTCCCGTGGAGAAAATATTGGAGGAGCGCATCAACGAGCTGCTTGATTTGCTGCTGCTTGCACAGTCGCTTAAAGACGAAGCCTGGGCGGAGGATGCCCGCAGGCGGTTGAAGCAGATTTCGGAGTATGCCCTATCTACATACGATTTTACGTAGTGCATCCGAGCTTGCTAGCTTATACGCAGAACGTTAAAAGCCGACATCCTGTTGGCTTTTCTTTTTTGTTTTTGTTAGTATGAAATTATAGCAGGTTATTTGGGAAGGATGGGTAATAGTATGGAAGGTAATCGCGAATTGAAAAGCATATCCGATTGGCAGGCTGCGCTTGCGGAAAGCAAGGAAAAGCCTTTGTTCATTTTTAAGCATAGCACGACATGTCCGATAAGTGCCGAAGCGTTTGACGAGTATGCCAAATATTTGCATAAGCATCCGAACGCCGATATTACGCATGCGCATGTGCTGGTCATCGAATCGCGTCCGGTTTCAAATGCGATTGCGGAGTCGCTTTCCTTGAAGCACGAGTCGCCGCAAGCGATCTATATTAAGGACGGCAAAATTGCATGGCATACGTCCCATTGGCGCATTACCGAGCAAGCTCTGCGCGAGCATCTGCAATAGTCCGGATCAGGCGCGGTCGGCCGGTTTCGGCCGGCCTTCTACGAAAGAGGAGAGGGAGCCGTTTTCAAAGAGTTGCGGCGAATTTCGTAACGTTTCTCCCTTTTTCTTTTGGCAATGACAGGGAATTAATTGGTTTTCATTGCACGAAAACGCTTTTTGTCGTATCATAGCTGTAAAGATCAACGAACGTTATCATGCGCTAAACTCGATGTGACGCAACGGTTTTTAGCATAACGCAGGACAAAATAAGCGTCTATTATGGACAAAATGGAGAGAGCGACATTGACTGTAACAATTTATGATGTAGCCCGCGAGGCAGGCGTTTCGATGGCGACCGTTTCCCGCGTTGTGAATAACAACCCGAACGTGAAGCCCCAAACGCGCAAGAAAGTATTCGAAGCGATCGAAAGGCTCGGTTACCGTCCGAATGCGGTAGCGCGCGGCTTGGCAAGCAAGAAGACAACGACGGTCGGAGTCGTTATTCCGGATATCTCAAATGCGACTTATGCCGAAGTGGCGCGGGGCATCGAGGATATCGCGAACATGTACCACTACAACATTATTTTGTGTAATGCCGACAAGAAGAAAGAGAAGGAAATTCGCGTCATCAACACGCTGCTTGAGAAGCAGGTGGACGGGCTCCTCTTTATGGGCGGAACGGTAACGGAAGAGCATATCCAAGCGTTCAAAACCTCCTCCGTGCCGATCGTGCTTTGCGCGACGGCCGACGAGAACAACACGATGCCGGCTGTCGACATCGATCACGAGAAGGCCGCTTTCGACGCCGTTCAGATGCTGATCGACAACGGACACCGCCGCATCGGCATGATCAGCGGAACGCTGCAGGATCCCGCGCTCGGTTATGCGCGTTATCACGGCTACAAGAATGCGATGGAGCAAGCCGGGCTTCCGGCCGGCGACGAGTGGGTACGGGCAGGCAATTACCGCTATGAGTCGGGAATCGAAGCGATGAAGTACTTTTTGTCGCTTAAAGAACGGCCAACCGCAATTTTCTCCGCAACGGACGAAATGGCGATCGGCGCGATTCATGCGATTCAAGACGAGGGTCTTCGCGTGCCGGACGACATTTCGGTGATCAGCGTCGACAACAGCCGTATGGCTTCGATGGTGCGTCCGCAGCTGACGGCGGTGGCGCAGCCGATGTATGATATCGGTGCCGTATCGATGCGTCTGCTTACGAAGCTGATGGACAAGGAATCGGTGGAGCAAGCGAAGTTCACGCTTCCGCATGAAATCATCCAACGCAAAACGGTGGCTCAGCTCTCCTGAGCCGCCTTTTTTCTTTGAGGCGAGCGGTAAACGCCGGGGCGGTGGCGGTTCTGTTCAGAACCTCAACATGTCATTCAAGAAGTTAAGCAGAAGGAGCTTACACGTTTATGGCATACGTTAAAATAGGGTTGATCGGCGCTATGAAGGAAGAAATCGAGCTTTTTCATGAACATATGCGTGACGTTCGCGAAGTGAGCCGGGCCGGCATTACTTTTTACGAGGGACAGTTTTTCGGAAAAGCGGTTGTCGTTTGCAAATCGGGGGTCGGGAAAGTAAATGCGGCGGTTTGCACGCAGCTGCTGGTCGACCTGTTTCAAGTGGATGCGGTCATTTTCACCGGTGTTGCCGGCGCTTTGGATCCCGGCTTAAACATCGGAGATATCGTCGTCTCGACCGAATGCATGCAGCATGATATTGACGTGACGGCGCTCGGCTTTGCGAAAGGCGTCATCCCGTATCAGGAGACGTCCGTATTTGCGGCGGCAGAAGACTTGCGCAAGCTTGCGGCGGCCGCAAGCGACAAGCTCTTTGCGGGCCGCGCGAAGGAAGGGCGCATATTGTCCGGGGATCAGTTCCTCGCGGATCGCGAAGCCGTCAAAGAGCTGTTCGAGCAGCACGGCGGCAGCTGCGTCGAGATGGAGGGGGCGGCGGTAGCGCAAGTTTGCAGCATGAACGGCATCCCGTTCGTCGTCGTCCGTTCGATGTCGGATAAAGCGGACGGCTCCGCCCATGTCAATTTCGCCGAATTTACGGTGCAAGCTTCGGAGAACTCGTACCGGATCGTCGAAGAGATCGTCAAAGGGCTCTCCTAAGCGAAATTAGCTTTAGGTTTTCCGGCTAGACACGGGAAAAGATATAAACGGAGCTAGCCCGATTGTCATTTCCATTTCCATGCCACATCTGTTATCGCTTAAAATGCCAAATTACCGAACAAATACGCTTCCATCCACTTTAACAGTGTCTTGGAAGCGTATTTGTTCGGTTTACGGGAAATTGCCCATTCGAAGCGACCCTTCTAGGACATGTCATAAAGCAGATTCCCCGTTGATTGTTCCGTATTCGAATAAGCCGGATTCGTTCTTAAGGTTAAAACGACCGGCGCTGCCTTAACGGATTTAAGCCATAAATGCCGCAATCCAGCGAGTTGACCGTGCGCCGATTATTTCGACTTATTTTTTGGGTAAATACAGCATGGCAATGTCTTTCGTATGCAGGTTTTTGGCCGTTATTTCGCGGCGGCGGGGCATCGGACTCCATCTCCCGACGGCATCGAGCCAAGCTTCCGGCAATTTGACCGGCGAATCCGGCTGCCAGGCATCGATCCAATCGCGAGGGAGCTTCGAGTCGGGCTCCGTCTCCAGACTTCCGATTAACGGGTGGTCGCTCATGACGAGCCATAGGAGGCTCCATGCGCGCGGTACGACGCGCCACATATCGTAGCCGCCGCCTCCTAAGGCAATCCATCGGCCTTCGCAGTAGCGGTCCGCCAGCCGGCGAATGATTAAAGGCATCTGCAAGTATATGCGCATACTGCAGTGAACGTGAGAAAGCGGGTCGAACGCATGGGCGTCGCAGCCGTGCTGGGAGACGATGATATCGGGCTTAAAGGCTTGGAAGATGCTTTCAAGCGGTTCTTGAAAGCAGTGCAGCCAGGACTCGTCTTCCGTATAAGGCTCAACGGGCATGTTGACGCAGGTGCCGAAGCCGTCGCCGTCGCCCCGCTCATTGACAAGACCTGTGCCGGGAAATAAATATTTACCTGTTTCGTGAATCGAGTACGTGCATACTTCCGGCTCGGTGTAAAACGACCATTGCACGCCGTCTCCATGATGAACGTCGGTATCGATATAAAGCACCCGGAAGCCGCAGCGGTTCCGAATATGGGTGATCGCCACGGAAGCGTCATTGTATACGCAAAAACCCGCGCCTTTGTTGGACATGGCATGATGCAAGCCGCCGCCAAGATGAAGCGCGCGTTTGGCCTTTCCTTCGAGCACCAGCTCGGCTGCGGTCAACGACCCGCCGACCAGATGCGAAGTGGCATCGTGCATGCCTTCGAAAAAAGGCGTATCCTCGGTCCGGAGACCGAATTTTTCGGCCAATTGCAGAAGCGCCGGATCCGCGGAAGGAGCGCTTAGCGCCTTGACGGCGTTTATGTAATCGGAGTTGTGAACGAGCAGCAGCTCGCTATCGGAGGCCCGGCGGGGAGTGACGATCGCCTCGCTTGAAAGCGCGCCGAAACGCGTGAGCAAGTCAACGGTCAGGCGCAGTCTTTTTTGGTTAAAAGGATGTTCGTTATTGAAAAAATATTTCAGCTCGTCCGGATCATAAACGAACACGGCTTCGTCGCTCATTTGCAAATCCCCCCCACCACATGGACAAAACCAGACGTTTCTGTCAATCTATGAAGCTTCGATAAGCAAGCAGGTTTTCTCTTATTTTTTGATAGCCGCGACAACATGCTAGTACATAAACCGCTGCCGAAATCTTATACGGTCAAATTGCTCCGCGGAGGAAAGAGGGACCTCTTTGCCTATGCGGACCATCAAGCAGTTTGCGGGATGCGAACATATTTCCGGGTCGTCCGTCGCAAACCAGACCATATCCACGCATTTCATCAATTTTTCCATCATCGCCCGATAATCCCATACGCTAAGCTTGCTGTTCTGCAAGTCCCAATGCCAATAGTACTCCGTCGTAAATACGATCATATTCTCCAGCTGCTGGCCCTCGAACGCAAGCTTTATCATTCTTTTACCCAGACCGAGTCCGCGGTAGTCGTTCGCGACTTCAATGGCGCCGAGCTCGATCAAGTCCTGCATATTTCCTTCCGACCAGCGTTCCATCTCGTCCGGATAATGAAAGGTCACGTAACCGACGATCATTTCCCCGTCTCTGGCGATAATGATCCGTCCCTCCGGAAGTCCTGCGATCTCGACGAGCGCCTCGTGCTGGTCGTTCGGACGGCGGAACGCATCCAAATCTTTATGCATGTGCATGCCGACGAGCTGCCCGGGCGGTACGGGGCCTTCAATGCGGATCGTTCGTTCCGCTGATTCGATGCAATCGGCATGATACTGTTTCCTATGCTCCATGTCGTACAGCTCCTTTGCCGGTAGTTAGTCATTGTAGGCTAAACTTTCGTCCGTGCAAGTTTGGCAAGCTGAAAAAGCAGTCCGCTCAGCGGTCTGGAAAAACGCAATAAGAATGGCATGATTTATGTAAAACAATTATAAACGATTATTGGAAAAATAAAATGCCCGATTTCGTAAACGATTGCAAGACTATTAGCCCGCCCCCGCCAGAGGAACTCCTGCTACTTCCCGGGCTCCAAAGGTTGTACGGCATGCTTCGGCCGGTATTGGTTGGGGGACAAGCCGGTCCATCTGCGAAACTGCCGGGAGAAATGACTGACCGATGCAAAGCCCAGCCGCCGGGAGACCGCTTCGATCGTCAGATCGCTGCCGATAAGCAGCTGCTTGGCCTCGCTCAGCTTCAGCTGGCTGATATACTGCCGAGGAGAAATGCCGTATATTTTGACGAATACTTTGGAGCATTGGCTTCGGCTGAGGTTGAGTTCTTTAGCAATTTCTTCGACCGCCCCCGTCGAGTATACGGTGCTTCGCAGCTTTTCCTCGATAGCATGGGCGATATCGGTTTCGAAAGCGGATGCCCGCTGCAAGCCGCCCTCCTCCTGCGCCTCGTCGCTTGCCAGCAGCAGCGGAATCATTTCCTGGATCATGAGCAAAATATAGGCTTGTAAGGAAAGCATATTTCCGAAGGACGGCTTTACTGCCGTATAGTCCGGACCGGATGTGGTATTCGCAGCCAGGGACGTTTGCAAAATGCGTTCGATTTCGATTCGGTATACCGGCAAGCGAGTTCGAGCCGCAGCTTCCCGCGTAATGTGCCCGAACGGATTTCTGCTGAGCAGCTTGCGCATTTCCGTGTCGTCGATATCGAAATGCACGTCGAAGAAAGAGTAGGGTTCCTGCGAAACGTTTTCCAGTTGGTGACGAACGCCGGATTTTAGAAGCAGCCAATCGCCGGAGCGAACAGCGATCGACGTGCCGTTTATCGTCTGCATAACTTCGCCGCTCCAACAATGGAGCAGCTCGAACAGGTGATGATGGTGCTTCGGGTAAGACCAGCCCGGCTGCTTGACGCCAAAGTGACAGCCGATAATTTGCAGCGTACTGGTCATGTTCGGGAAACGAACCTCGATGTTCAATGCCATGCACCCTTTTCGAATGGAGTATTTCTGGAAATAGTATATCACGGAGTCGGCACAAATGGTTAAAAACACGGATGGTTTGCTAATTGTGTCAATCGCGCCGCTCGCCTATGATGAGAGTAAGGCTGTTGCGCAGTATCGCGCTCAAGCTGCCATTTATCGTAACGGAGGAATCATCAATGGGACGTTTCTATACCGAGGGACCGAACTTTATGCTGGACGGCAAGCCGATTCAGCTTATTTCCGGCGCTATTCACTACTTCCGCGTCGTTCCGGAATATTGGCGCGATCGCTTGTTGAAGCTGAAAGCATGCGGCTTCAACACGGTTGAGACTTATGTGGCATGGAATATTCACGAGCCGAAGGAAGGGCAGTTCAATTTCGAAGGCATTGCCGATATCGTGCGCTTTATCGAGATTGCAGGGGAGCTCGGTCTGCATGTGATCGTGCGTCCAAGTCCGTATATTTGCGCGGAATGGGAGTTCGGCGGTTTGCCGGCATGGCTGCTGGCCGATTCGAATATTCGGCTGCGTTGTTACCATAAGCCTTTCCTGGATAAAGTAGACGCTTATTACGACGTGCTGCTGCCTAAATTAAAGCCTCTGCTGTGTACGAACGGCGGACCGGTAATCGCGATGCAAATCGAGAATGAATACGGCAGCTACGGAAACGATGTAAAATACTTGCAGCACCTGCAAAACAGCATGATTGAGCGCGGTATCGACGTCCTTCTGTTTACGTCCGACGGACCGACCGACGTGATGATTCAAGGCGGTACGGTGCCGGGCGTTTTGGAAACGGTCAACTTCGGCTCGCGGCCCGAGGAAGCGTTCGAGAAGCTCAAGGAGTATCAGAAGGACCAGCCTCTGATGTGCATGGAATTTTGGAACGGATGGTTCGATCATTGGGGGGAACAGCACCATACGCGCGATTCGGCCGATGTGGCGAATGTTCTGGATAAAATGCTCGGCGCAGGCGCGTCGGTCAACTTCTATATGTTCCACGGCGGTACGAATTTCGGCTTCTGGAACGGTGCGAACTGCTTGCCTAAAGAAAACTTTGAGCCGACGATCACGAGCTACGATTACGATGTGCCTGTCGGCGAGGCGGGCGATATTACGGACAAGTTCCACGCCGTCCGCGAGATCGTCGGCAAATATGTCGAGCTTGGCGAGCTGGAGCTGCCTCCGCCGATCAAGAAAAAAGGATACGGCCGAGTCGCTTTCGATCAAAAAGCCGATCTGTTCGAAAGCTTGAACGATCTTTCGGCTCCTATCCAAGCGACATGTCCTGAGCCGATGGAGAAGCTCGGCCAAGCGTACGGATTTATCATGTATACGACACAGGTTTCCGGTCCTCGCGGCAGCCATGAGCTGGTACTGCAGGATGTGCATGACCGCGCGCTTATTTTCTTAAACGGCGAGTACAAGGGCGTTATCGAACGCCGCAAAGATTGGACGGGCAAAATCATGCTCGAAATTCCGGCTGAAGGCGCAACGCTCGGCATTCTGGTGGAAAATATGGGCCGCACCAATTACGGCGCTTTCCTGAAGGACTACAAAGGCATTACGGAAGGCGTAAAATTCGGCTATCAATTCCTGTACCACTGGACGATCCACACGCTGCCCCTCGACGATTTGAAGGGTTTGACGTTCGGCGCCTTGTCATCCGGCACGGCATCTCCTTTTACGACACTCGCGGCTGCGGAAGAAGCATGCGGTCCGGAGGGCTGCGCGATCGATCCGTATGCCAAAGGCGAGCCTGCGTTTTATCGCGCTACGTTCACTGTCGACGAGCCATGCGATACGTTCCTGAGCACGGCCGGCTGGACGAAGGGCGTTGTGTATATCAACGGCTTCAATATCGGCCGGTATTGGGAACGCGGACCGCAAAAAACGATGTACGTACCGGGTCCGCTGCTGCTTGAAGGGGAGAACGAAATCGTCATTTTCGAGCTGCACGGAACGAACGAGCCTGCGGTAACCTTCTTGGATACACCCGATTTGGGATAGTAGATTCGCCCCGGATTACCGGGTTCATTCCTGTGGGCGACGGTTCGAATTGTCGCGCCAAATCGCGTTTGAATCAGCCTGATAAAAGCTTCCATTTCCATGTTTTTGTGGATTTGGAGGCTTCTTTATTTTTATTGAAATGGCTAGCTAACATATTGGGGTGGGATATTGTCTATTCGGTAAGGCTTTTTTCGCCCATTTAATGTCGTGCTGCAAGTAAGGCGCAAGTAGTCGGAATTGAAATATTTATGATATAATCATTCAGACGCCGACGGCACGCTTCTGTAGTCCCGCATAATGTGAAAGCGTTTAAAATATCATTCTTTTTTTCGAGTAGGAGGAGTATGGATGTCAAATCCGAATGAAGAGATCATGAAGGCGATCGCGGCGCATTCCAACTTAGGGAGCTACGATGCGGCACGGGAAAACTTTTCGTGGCAGGAAATCGAAAGGCAATTTACATGGTCGGATACCGGTAGAATCAATATGGCGTTCGAAGCGATCGATCGGCATGCCGATTCCGGTCTCAAGGATAAGGTAGCGCTTTACTACAGCGATGACAATCGCGACGAATCCTATACGTTCGGAGAGATGAAGCGGAATTCGAACCGTTTCGGCAATGTTCTCCGCAAAGCGGGCATTGCCAAAGGCGATCGCATCTTTATTTTTATGCCGCGCACTCCGGAGCTTTATTTTGCATTGCTCGGTTCGCTTAAAATCGGCGCTATTGTCGGGCCTCTCTTCGAAGCGTTTATGGAAACGGCGGTCAGGGACCGTCTTGAAGACAGCTCCGCCGTTGCGATCATTACGACGCCGGCCTTGCTTTCGCGCGTTCCGGTCGGCGAACTGCCGAGCCTGAAGCATGTCATTCTGGTCGGTCATGATATCGAGCCGGCTGAAGGCCGATACGATTTTTACAAGGAAATGGAAGAAGCCTCGGAAGAATTGCAAATCGAATGGATGGATCGGGAGGACGGCATGCTCCTGCATTACACATCCGGTTCGACAGGCAAGCCGAAAGGCGTATATCACGTACATAATGCAATGATACATCATTATTATACGGGGAAGATCGTTCTGGACTTGAATGAGAACGATGTGTATTGGTGTACGGCGGACCCGGGATGGGTAACCGGCACCTCCTACGGGATATTCGCTCCATGGCTGAATGGCGCGACGAATGTCGTTCGTGGAGGACGCTTCAGTCCGCAGTCGTGGTACAAAACGATCGAACGATATCGAATAACCGTTTGGTACAGCGCGCCTACGGCGTTTCGCATGCTTATGGGCGCAGGCGACGAAGCCGTGAAGGAAATCGATCTTTCCTCATTGCGGCACGTGCTAAGCGTCGGCGAGCCGCTTAATCCGGAAGTCGTCAGATGGGGAATGAAAGTGTACGGTCAGCGCATTCATGACACCTGGTGGATGACGGAAACCGGCGGCCAGCTCATATGCAACTATCCGTCGATGGACATCAAGCCGGGATCGATGGGCAAACCGATTCCGGGAGTCGATGCGGCTATCGTCGACGACAACGGCAAAGTGCTGCCTCCGTTTCGGATGGGCAATCTTGCAATTCGGACGCCTTGGCCTGCGATGATGCGCAAGGTTTGGAACAATCCGGCGAAGTATGAGGAATATTTCCGTTTAACCGGCTGGTACGTGTCCGGCGACTCGGCTTATATGGATGATGAGGGATATTTCTGGTTCCAAGGCCGCGTCGATGACGTCATCAATACCGCGGGGGAACGCGTCGGTCCTTTCGAGGTCGAGAGCAAGCTCGTCGAGCATCCGGCCGTTGCGGAAGCCGGTGTAATCGGCAAGCCCGATCCCGTTCGCGGCGAAGTCATTAAAGCGTTTATTTCCCTTCGCGAGGGTTATGCGCCGTCCGAAGAGCTGAAAGCGGATATTTCCAAATTCGTGAAGGAAGGGTTGTCCGCTCATGCGGCTCCCCGTGAAATCGAGTTTAAGGATAAGCTGCCCAAAACGCGAAGCGGTAAAATTATGCGCCGAGTCTTGAAAGCTTGGGAGCTGAATTTGCCTTCCGGTGACATGTCGACGATCGAAGACTAAACGAAATCCCCCAGCGGCCAATGTCGCTGGGGGATTTTTTGCGGACGGCTGAAGCTTATATTCAGCCGCTCCGATTGCTATAGTGCGAATCGTTATTCGCTCGGTGTTTTGTAGCTTACAGCGGCAGACGGGGAGGATTCTCCAATGTCGTTCACTGCGGTGACCCGGTAGCTGCCGTCATAAAGGACGGCATAATAGGAAAATTCGACGGCGTTATTAACGGAGCCGAGCTTTCGGTATTTTCCGTTTTCTTTCTCCGCGTAGTAAACATTGTACTGCTTCACGCCTTCTTTGTCCGCATTCGCTTTCCAATTAAGCTGTAAGGACATTCCCTTCAATTTGACGGTCAAGCCGGCAGGTGCGGAAGGAACCGCAGTCGCCTTCGGCTTATCTCCGCCCTTGTCGGGGGTTGCGCCGCCGTTCTGTCCGGGGGTCGGGCTTGGGCTGGCGGCGCCGTTGTCGTTCGGTTCCGGCTCTTGTAGGGCGCCCGACTGATTCGGCGGAGAGGAGCCGCTTCCTTCCGTCCCGTCCGTATAAAGCACCTTGCCGATCGCCGATTCATGCCCCGCAACGTCTACCGCAACTACCGTATAGCCGAATATTCCGCCTCCCGGCGAGTCGGAGAAAATGGGCTCGGCTCCGGTCATTACGACTTTGCCGCCGACGGCCTGTAATTGTCCGTGAGCCGCGGAACGGTAAAGTCGATAGCCGACTACGTCCCCGCTCGGACTTGGCGCGAATGAAAGCTTGTAGCTGTCGCCGCTGCGAGTCAGCAGCAGCTGGGAAGGCTGATCCGGCGCTTTGCCGTCGTCGCCGCGCGGATCGTTCTCCGACGGAGCGTCCGTATCAGCGTCCAGCGGGATGTAATATTTAAGCGAGTTGCGCTTGTTGGCCGGCAGCTTTTGCTGAGCAGCCTCGATTTTTTTCAGCATCGCGCTAATCGATTCTTCCCGCCGGATGACGATTTTTTCCTGCACGAAATCGTCGGGAGTTGACGGAAGCGCGATGTAGTTGACGCCGTTGTAGCTGATCACTTTCATTTTGACCATGACGTCGTCTTCGGAGTTCGGCACATCCCGTTTGTTGAATATGTCCGTAATCAGATGGCCAGACGATGTCGTAAGCTCGGTAGGGAGCTTGCCGGACAGGTCGGAAACGGTCATTTCCACGATGTTTGCCGGCCGTTCGAATTTTTTGGTCGGGAACAGATCGGGCCGTTTATCCATCGCGGCATCCATGACGAGCGCCCAAATATTTTTGGCGCGGTTCGTGCCGCCCGTCGCTTTGCTCAGCTTATGAACGGGTTGATCGTATCCGGCCCAGACGCCAAGCGTCATATCGGGCGTATAGCCGATAAACCAAGCGTCGCCGTCATCTTGCGTCGAACCGGTTTTGCCGACGATCGGCATTTGCTTGTAATGCTTGAATTTGCCCGGCAAATCGTTAGCCGTACCGGAAGTTACGACCGTGCGCATCATATCCGTCATCAAATAGGCGGTTTGCTCGGAAAATACGAACGATGGCTTGAGCTCGTGCTCATAGATCGTTTTTCCCTTCGCGTCTACGATCTTGCGGATCAGGTACGCTTCGTTGAACAATCCTTTATTGGCGATCGTCGCATAGGCGTTCGTCATCTCCTCGACGTTAACTCCCTTATACAAGCCGCCGATTACACCTGTTTGCGCCGTATAATCCTGCTTCGTAATCGAGTTGATTCCCATCTTCATCGCGTAATCCCATGCTTTGTTGATGCCGACGACATTAAGGAACAATTTGATCGCCGGAATGTTGTACGACGAATTGAGCGCTTTGCGTGCCGTGATCAAGCCGTGATATTTATTGTCCCAGTTGTTGGGGAGATGCACGCCTTTCTGGCCGTCAGGCAAAATGATCGGCGAATCGTCGATCACGCTGGCCGGCTGCACGGCACCCATTTCGAGAGCCGGAACGAATGCGGCGATCGGCTTCATGGCGGAGCCCGGCTGGCGATATGCCTGGTTCGCATGATTGAGCTGCTCGGCGAAGAAATCGCGCCCTTCGATCATCCCGAGAATCGCGCTCGTTTTGCTGTCCATCAGTACGGCGCCGATCTGTTCGATCCCTTTCTTCTCATCGAAAGGCGAGAAGTTTTTATCGTTTTTGGCGATTTCCTGCATCGCGTCGTAGATCGTTTTGTCGATCGTGGTATACACTTGATAGCCGCCGCGCTGCAAGTTCGCATTGACATCTTTGATCGCTTCGTTATAGGCTTCTTTCTTTTTGTCGGAGTCGATCACCAAATTCGGATACTGAAGCTTGAGCAGGATTTCCGCCGCCTGCTTCTCCGCTTCAAGCATCAGGTAAGGATAGGTGCTGTATTCCTTATCCTTCTTCGCGGCAAGCGAGCCTTTCAGGTCGAAGGCAAGTGCTTCCTCGTATTGCTGTGAGGTTATTACATTTTCCTCCGTCATACGTTTGAGCACGAGCTGCTGCCGTTTGATCGCATTGTCGAATTTTTTCTTGTCGAGATCGCCCTTGCTCGTAAAGGCGGAATATTCGGACGGAAGCTGCGGCAGTCCCGCCAAATAAGCGGTTTGCGCAATGTTCAGCTCATTCAAGTCGTTGATGTCGAAAATCCCTTTGGCGGCCGCTTTGATTCCGTACAGATTGTAGCCGTTCGAACCGTTTCCGTACGGGATTTTGTTCAAATAAGCGAGCAAAATTTCATCCTTGGACATCATGCGCTCGAGCCGCAGCGAAAGAAAAATCTCTTTGAACTTCCGCGTTATATCGCGGTCAAGGCTGAGAAAGACGCGCCGCGCCAGCTGCTGCGTAATCGTGCTTCCTCCGGTTTGAACGGGCTCGTTCAGCAGCTTCTGCTTGACTGCGCGGAAAAGTCCGTTGACGTCTACCCCGTAGTGCGTATAAAAATCTTTGTCTTCCACCGCGATAACGGCGTCCAGCAGCATCTTGGGGATATCGTTCAAACCGACAAGTCTGCGGTCTTCGTCGGTACGAAGCTGACCGATCGGCGTATCGTCGTTGAAAAAGACGAAGCCGGTAACCGCGTTGTCGCTAATTTGCTCGGTAATGAATTCCTTCGTCCGCACCGGTTCGTCTTTGACGACGGCGGACACGTAGCCGAATGCGGCTCCCCCCACCAGGAATCCGGCAACGATTCCGGTAATGACAAGCCATTTCAACGTAATTAACGTATAAAGGCCAATTCCTTTTAAGATCGGTTTGGACTTCAGCCACCACTTTTTCAACCTGAAACCTCCTATATCGCAAATCCCTGCAAACGGCGTTCTAAATGATCGGCAGTTTATGTATGCCTATCGACAATCCAATATGTATGTCAATCGCCGCCATTATTATAACATAAAGCGGAAAGCGCTGAATAGCGAACGGTAATTGACAATATCGGGGCAAATGTGATTTAATATAATGAATTTCATGATTTTAAAAGCGTTGATGGACCGAATGACGGCATATGCCGTCATCTAAGTAGAAAGAATGCTTTCGTTTTCAGAGAGCCGGTGGTCGCTGCGAACCGGTAAGGGCACTTTTTCGAAATACTGTCCGGAGCTGGGAAAGGGAACAAGCAGCACGTTTTGCCGTGCACCGTTTTCGGACGGGCGTTCGGCGTATTATTGCTTTGACCGCATTGCAGCGGAGCAGGCAGTCGTGCGTTTATGCTCAGTAGCTTTCTTCCGGGGCAATCCCGTTACAACTTGCCGAGCGAAAACGTTTTGCCAAGAAGCGGCGGACGTTTTAATTAGGGTGGTACCGCGAGATCTTCTCGTCCCTTTTTTGTGGATGAGAAGGTCTTTTTTGCATGTTTGGGCAAATACATCCCAACAGCCGGCAGGCTTACTGAGCCAAACGCTTCTGATGGCAAGCGAAATAATGAAACGGAGGGCGAACCAACATGAAAAAGTGGGAACAATTGACGCCGGAGCAGCAAGCGGAGGTCGAACGGCAGGTGCAGCTCTTCGGCCGCGGAGCCGTAGAGATCGTGCCGGAGGATGCGTTCAAGCAAAAAATAATCGACGCAGTCGCTACGGGCAAGCCGCTAAACGTGAAACTGGGCCTTGATCCGTCGGCACCCGATATCCATGTCGGGCATACCGTCGTCCTGCACAAGCTGCGTCAATTTCAGGAGATGGGACATCATGTGCAGCTTCTGATCGGCGACTTCACCGGACGCATCGGAGATCCGAGCGGCAAATCGGAAACGCGCAAGCAGTTGACCGAGGAAGATGTCAAGCGAAACGCCGAAACGTACCAGAAGCAAATCTACAAAATTTTGGATCCGGAAAAAACGCAGCTGTTCTACAACTCCGAATGGCTGTCGCCGCTAAATTTTGCCGACGTCCTTCAGCTGGCGGGCAAAATGACGGTTGCTCGCATGCTGGAACGCGACGATTTTGCCAAGCGGTATACGACCGGACTTCCGATTCATATTCACGAGTTTTTCTACCCGTTGATGCAGGGCTACGACTCGGTCGCGCTGAAAAGCGATATCGAGCTCGGCGGCACCGATCAAAAGTTCAATCTGCTGATGGGCCGCATGCTGCAGAAAGAATACGGCGAGCCGGCGCAAGCTGCGATGATGATGCCGCTGCTCGAAGGGCTCGACGGCGTGAACAAAATGAGCAAGAGCCTTGGCAACTACATCGGGATCGACGAGGAGCCCAATCAAATATACGGCAAAGCGATGTCTGTGCCGGATGAGCTGATGCTGAAATATTTCGGGCTTGCTACCGACCTGCCGGACGATGAGCTGACGAAGTTGAAGGAAGGCTTGACCGACGGCACCGTCCATCCCCGCGACGCCAAAATGCAGCTTGCCTTCACGTTCGTGCGGATGTTTCACGGCATCGATGCGGCGAAGCAGGCGGAAGCGCATTTCGTAACCGTCTTTCAACAGCGGGCGCTGCCGACGGACATCGAGGAGAAGACGCTTGCCCGTACCGAGCTGGAGGAAGGCAAAATCCGTATCGTCAAGCTGCTCGTCGCACTTGGGATGCAATCGTCCAACGGCGAAGCCCGCCGAAGCATCCAGGGCGGGGCGGTCAAAATCAATGAAGAGAAGCTGTTCGATCCGAACGGCGAGGTGGCCGTCGCCGACGGCGACATCATTCAAGTCGGCAAACGCCAGTTCGTTAAGCTCGCCATTCGCTAAAACGCGTTTATCGTATTCGCGATCGTATGACGGCTTGTTTCAACCGCATTCCAAAACGAAACGTGAGAGAGGTAGAATCCGATGCGTATCATAGTTGCACCCGATTCGTTTAAAGGATCGCTAAGCGCGCTGCAAGCGGCGAAGGCGATTCGGGAAGGAATACTGCGCGCCGCTCCGGAAGCTCAAATAGAACTGGTGCCGATGGCGGACGGCGGGGAAGGGTTTACCGAAGCGCTCGCGGCGGCGATGAACGGAGAGATGATCGAAGCCGATGCGCATGATCCGCTGGGCCGCCCGCTTCGCGCCAGCTATGCATTCGACGAGGCGACGGGTACGGCTGTCATCGAATGCGCTGCGGCTAGCGGACTGACGCTGCTGGCCGACGGGGAGCGCGATCCGCTTCGCGCTTCGACGTACGGCACCGGCGAATTAATCAAGGCTGCGCTTGACCGCGGAAGCAGCCGCATCCTGCTCGGTCTCGGCGGCAGCGCGACGAATGACGGCGGCATCGGCATGGCGCAGGCGCTAGGCTTCCGCTTCCTCAATGAGGCGGGAGAAGCGATTCCCGCTTTCGGCGAGGGCTGGCATGATATTGCGGCAATCGATACGAGCGGGGCGGACCCGCGGCTGGCGGACGTTCGGTTTATCGCGGCCTGCGATGTCGATGCGCCGTTATATGGGGAAAGCGGCGCATCGGCCGTTTTCGGCCCGCAGAAAGGCGCATCGCCGGAAACCGTCGAACGCCTTGACGCCGTGCTGCGCCGTCTAGCCTTATGCATCACACGCGATCTTCGCGTCGACGTGCACGCGCTGGCGGGCGGCGGCGCAGCCGGCGGCTTGGGGGCCGGGCTCTATGCGTTTTGCGGAGCCGCGATGCAGAAAGGCGTCGACCTTGTGCTGGACGCCTGCAAATTCGATGAGCGGCTGACAGGTGCCGCTTTCGTAATAACAGGGGAAGGGCGCACCGACGAGCAGACGGCGATGGGGAAAACGGCAGCCGGCATAGCCCAGCTCGCCAGGAAGCGCGGCGTACCGGTCATCTGCTTGTCAGGCGGCTTGACCGGAAGCTATTCGAGTCTTCACGAGTTTGGCATAGACGCCTGCTTCAGCATCATGCCACATCCGGCGTCTCTGGCTGATGCGATTGCCAAAGCGGAAATTTGGCTAGCAGATGCGGCGGAACAGATTGTACGATTATTTGCGGCGGCAAGGCGAAGCCGGGACGAACAAGGATAAAGGGTTACGTTACGCCGTCCTTTAAGGACGGCCCATTTACCGAAGTTTTAGAGCCACTCCTACGAGATCATTTCCGATAAAATAAAAAAACCGGGAGACAAAAGTCTCCTGGTTTTTTTGGAACCTCGCAAATCGCTTGCGAGGTATGGCTTGCGATAGGAAAATATTAACGGCTGTAGAACTCGACGATTTGTTTCTCGTCAATTTCTTGCGACAGCTCGGCGCGTTCCGGTTGACGTACATATTTGCCTTCCAGACCTTGAGCGTTGAAGTCGAGGTAAGCAGGCACGTGGTGACGGCCTTCGATCGCTTCTTTGATAACGGCAAGACCGCGGCTGCGCTCGCGAACGCCGATTACGTCGCCGGTGTTGACAAGGTAGGACGGGATGTCCACTTTCTTGCCGTTGACGGTAATGTGGCCGTGTGCGACGAGCTGGCGAGCACCTGCACGGGAGTTCGCAAAGCCCAGACGGTAAACGAGGTTGTCCAGACGGCTTTCAAGAAGGATCATGAAGTTTTCGCCGGAGATCCCCTTCATGTTCGACGCTTTGTCAAACAGGTTGCGGAATTGCTTCTCGTTCAAGCCGTACATATGGCGCAATTTTTGCTTTTCTTGGAGCTGAACGCCGTAGCCGCTCAGTTTTTTCTTTTGTCCCGGACCATGTTGGCCTGGAGGAAAAGGACGTTTGCTTAATTCTTTGCCCGTACCGCTAAGGGAAATGCCCAGGCGGCGGCTTAATTTGAACTTCGGACCTGTGTAGCGAGCCATGTATCGATTACTCCTTTAAACGTTAATTTTCGTTTGTATGGTTACGGCGGAGATCAACCGGTGTCGTCTAAGGACGAAGCTCTAGGCTGGCCGGTCCGGACGCGTCCAATTTTGCCGGGGCTTGGTAAGCCGCATACTGACAGGCTAGTTCAGCCGCTGGCCGGTCAGTAACAAAATCGGTGAGGGTGTTCGCATTCGTTAACGTCCAACAAGATATTGGTTGGTTCCACTCAACGTCTAATTCTATAAAAAAGGTGCATTAAAGTCAAGTGCGAGCTTCATTTTCGAACGTTTTTTTGCGGAAACCGCTCGTATATATTAGACTGTACACAGACAATATACCATGTCTGTTATATTGTAATATTTCACAAAGATAGTGCATCTTGTAGAAAAACATAGTATGATAGTACTAGATGTCGTAGCTTCGGAATCATTTGTTACGATAGTTTGCATACATACGTCGAATGCTTCCGCATAAGACAAGCAGCCGGCTTTATTCGATCATAAGAGGAGACGAGGTATGAAGGGTTATTTTCAGCTTTCGATAATGGCAACCGAAAATAAATCCGCATACTATTCCGTGGAAATAGAACCGAAATTCAAACTGTCATGCGAATTTCTTCCGTCCGACAAAGGAATGGAGGAGCGCTCGTTTCACATACTTCTTAAAGAAAGCTTTCGTTGTTGGGCGGAGCAGGTAACCGGAATGGATCCGGACACGCCGCGGACGCTTCTGTTTTGCGACGGAAACGGTAGGCTGATCGCACTATTCGAATCCGGATCTTTAATTGAATCCGGTACGTCGTTCGATTTTTTGGAACGAGAGCTTGGGCGGGAGCCGGCAGCTGCGGAAGCCGTCCTGATGACGAAGGTACGCGCGCCGCTCGTTCCGGTCGAATGCGCCCGCAACGGAATCGTCGCCATGATCGGCCTTTTGACGTCCGATGAAGAGCTACCGTCAAGTTGGTTCCATGCCATATCGCTTTCTTTTGTCCCGCATTTGAAATGGAACCTTGAGAAACAGCTCGCAGCCGTGACGGCCATCGAGAAGCAACAGCTCGAAATCGAAACGAAGAAGCGCGACCTGCTTTACCAGGCTGCCGAGAAGCTGCATTCGTTAATCGATGTCGAATCCATATTAACCGAATTGATCGCTCGTCTGCGTGCGCTTTTTCCCGCCGCGTCGATCGATTTATTGCTGTCCCAAGACAATCACAGCTCGTCAATCCCGGTTAAGCCGCTTAATTTCATGAGGGTCGAGGAAGATATTTGTACGCGCTCGTTTATGGAAGGCAGAGAAATAGTGGCGCACGGCTCGGTCGGATTTATTAAGGAAGCTGCGCTTCCGCTTGTAGGAAATCAGGGCGTCTACGGAGTCATTCATTTCTCGGTCATAGCGGGCGAGATTCCGTCATCCGACATCCAGATGCTCTCGGCGCTCGCGCGAACCGCCGGAACGGCCTTTGAGAACGCCAAGCTGTACGAGCAGTCGAATGTGCTTGTAAGCGAGCTCCGGCTCATTAATGAAATTACGAAGCGTCTCAACCAAAGCTTGCAGCTTAACGAAATATTCAATTTCGCTTCTACCGAGCTGATCAAAATATTCGATGCGGATTTTTGCTGCATTTTGCAGCTTGACCGGGAGTGCGGCAAATTGGTCGTGCAAGCGACCAATTTGCCTGCGCTTGTCAATGAGAGCTTTTCTCCGGATTACGGTTTTTCGGGCATCGTCGTCGAGACGAAGGAAGCGCTTATCATCTCGGATTATTGGTCGAACCCGAAGGTACAGTCGAAGCTGATGGAGAAGAGCAAATCACGTTCCTTGATCGCGTCGCCGATAATCGTAAACGGCGATGTGGTCGGCGTCGTGCTGGTTACGCATCAGCTTCCGAGCTTCTTCTCATACGAAAACTATAAGCTGCTTCAGGTGTTGTCGAGCCATATCGGGCTTGCCATTGCGAATGCTTCGCTTCATAACGAAGTGAAGAGGATGGTGATTACCGATAATTTGACAGGTCTTTACGAGCGCCATTATTTAGACGAGCAGGTCAACCTTCATCAGAAGAAAGATTTTTGCGGCTCGCTGATCGTCGTGGACATCGACAATTTCAAATCGGTTAACGATACGTTCGGCCATCAGATCGGGGATAAAATATTGATTCAGGTGAGTGCCATCATTCGGACCTGCATCCGCGATACCGATATAGCCGCTCGTTGGGGCGGGGAAGAGCTTGCCATTTACTTGCCGCAAGTGTCGCGCGACCAGTCGGTGCGGATTGCCGAAAGGATACGGTCAAGGGTCGTTAACGAAACGGAGCCGGAGGTGACGGTTTCTTGCGGCTTGTCCGACTGGCATTGGCAGGATGACAAGATAAGCGTGGAATCGCTGTTTTACCGTTCGGATATGGCCTTGTACAAAGCGAAGCACGAAGGCAAAAATCAAATCAAATTCGGCTGACGGATAAGATGATACTCCCGGGAAACGCTATAGATGAGCATCGGACTGTGGCCGGCCCATGGTTAATAGGCTCCCGGAGGGAAGTCATCAGGTATGGCTAAACGACAGCGGCATCTTGTCCGGGATGGCGTACGAATACCGGAAAACCGCGAGAATAACGATCCAGTACATTATAAAGCAGGAAAGCTCGGCATATCGCTTATCATTATGCTTGGAGCGCTTTTCGCGTGCGCGCAGCCGGAAGCCGGCGATGCGGCGAAGCGGAGGCTGGACCAGGCTTTTGTTCAGTTGGCGGACTATTCTTCGGTCAAGTATCGGGGGTATTCCGAGTTAAGCATAGCGGGGGTAACGATCGCAAACCGGCTGCCGGGAGACGCGGGGAGCGAAGGTCGATTAGGCAGCGCGTCGGCAGACGGCATGAGCCCGGGATCGGATGCCGATCCGTTCCTGACGGCCGGTCAGCTAAGCGAAGTAAAAAAGACCGTTCGATCCGAACGGCTCGATCAAGCAGCCGGTGAACGCATCTACGAAACGGATATCGATGCGGCCGATTGGAAACGTATCGTCGAGAACAATTGGCAGGCGCGACTCCGGGAAGCGCTTGAAGAGGCTCGCGCCGTTCCTTCGGGTTCGTTTGCCAAAGCCGACGGCACAAGGCTTGCGGAAGAGCGTTTGAACATAACGGAACGCGCCAAGGAACGATTGACGAATGTGCTGCCGTCCATGGCCGCGAAGCCGACTTGCACCGTCTTTACGGACCGCAGATCGAACAAGCTGCTTAGAATGAGCTTGGTCACCGAACTGACCTATATAGAGGAAGGCCGGACCAAAATAGAAACGGTCACGACGACATACGATTTTTCAAACCCCGGGACGAACGGTAAATACCGGTAAGCCGCCGCGGCTTCTTCTGTACAAAACATCTCTTGCGCTTTCAAGCGGTTACAAGGTATCATAAGATAAGGTATCAGGTAGGTATCGATTGCCAAGAACTCATTATTTTGGAGGGGATTTCATGTCCAACACAACGAATGCCGCAATTGTGGAAATTTCTCAAACCGCGGGTAAATTTCAATCCTCAATCGTGCTTCAATACGACAATAAGTATATCGATGTAAAAAGCATACTGGGATTGTTCACAACGCTGATGACATCCGGAGATTACAACCTGCACGTACACGGACCGGATGCCGAAGAGGCCAAAGCGGCGATGTCCGCAGTGTTCGCCAAGCATAACCTGAGCGTAAATATCGTCAGCGAATAGGTCTAAACGAGAGTGTTTCCTAAGGGGAGCACTTTTTTTATTTTGGCGCAAACTGTGCGTACGGTTAGTTTTGGGCAACTCGTATTTTTTTGATTGTCGCTTCTAGCAAAATGTGGTAGATTAACGAAGAAGTTATCATATGTGGCGAGAGGAAGGAAAAGGCCTGTGAGGTTATCATTCAAATCGTTAAAATGGCTCACCGCATTGGCGCTCATGTTGAGCGTATTCGTCATGCCATTCGGTAACAGCGCTTTCGCGGCTGTTGCAACAGGCGACGACATCGTTCCAAAAGTTGTGGAACAGGCATCTCCATCCGTTGTCGCCATTATCGGCCGGCCTGCCGAAGGCGAGCGGAGCAGCAGCTCCAATCGTTTCAATTTAGCGCACGGAACCGGCGTTATCGTTCGCGCGGACGGACTTATTATGACGAACGCCCATGTCGTCAAAGATATGGGCAGCATGATCGTCGTAACGTCCACTGGCAAAACATATAATGGGAAAATGACGCATATCGACGAGGAAAGCGATTTGGCGCTCGTCAAAATCGATGCAAGCGGACTGCCTGCCGCAACCTTTGCGGCTCCAAGCGATATCCGGGCGGGAGAAACCGTCGTCGCCATCGGAACGCCGATCTCGTTCGCGCTGCGCAATTCGGTTACCGTGGGGATCGTCAGCGGCATCGAGAGAGCCGTGCAATCCAAATACAAGCTGATTCAGACGGATGCCGCGATTAACCCCGGCAACAGCGGAGGAGCACTCGTGAACCTTAAAGGGCAGGTTGTCGGCATCAACTCGATGAAATTCGTCGAATACGGCGTCGACAATCTAGGCTTCGCCATCCCTGTAGAAACCGTACAGTACGTGCTCAAGCATTTCCTCGAGTACGGAAAAGTAATGCGCCCGTATCTCGGCCTGGAGCTGGAAGAAAGCTGGGAAGCGGTTGTGGGGCTGCCTACTGAAGAGTCTCTGAAGGTCGCTTATGTGGATTCGGATTCGCCTGCGGCGAAGGCGGGGGTCAAGCAGGATGACGTGCTCGTGAAGCTGGGATCCGTACCGCTCAACACGCTGGTCGATTACAACGAAGCGCTTAAAACTTATTTGCCGGGCCAAAGTGTCCAGCTTACCGTCAAATCGGAGGATAAAGAAAAAACGTTTACGATCGTACTCGGCGAAGACAAATCGGCTCCGGCTTCCCAAAAGTCGAAGGACGATAGCGACGATTTGTTCGATACGGATAAAGGAAAAACGAAAATCGGCGACAGCAAAAACGGCTGGTCGATGAAATATCCGCCGGGACTTGTGAGCAATGCCGGCTATAATGAGGAAAACTCCGTAACGTTCGTAGATGCCAAAGGCGAGTTCCTTATTTTCATCGAAGTTGAGGATAACGGCGAAGACTTGTCCCAGGCGGCGCTGCTGCGGAGGATTTCCGAAGAAGCGAGCGATGCGACCGTTCTGGAGAAGCGTTTTGTGGAATCGGCCAAAGCGCCTTACGCGAAAATATCCGGCAAAGTTTCGGATAAAGGCGGCTATTTCCAGTCGAGGGCCTATCAGAAAGAAGGCAAAGCATACCTCGTTTCTCTGTACATATATCCAAGCGAGAACAGTATTAGCAGCACTAAGGTGAACAGCTTTATCGACTTGCTCGACAGCTTTACGCTGTCGTTCGATTCCAAAGACGCATCGCTCAAGGATTTGACCAAGAGTAAGGCATCCCAAACGATTACGACGGAATACGGCCTTACGATGGAGCTTCCGGAAGGCTGGGACAAGGACGTCTACGGCGATGGGCTTTCTTTCTCCGATGACGACAAACGCAGCTTTAATGTTTCCGTCACATCCGCCTCTTCCGGAGATCGGCTTAACGATTGGGTGGAACGCGATGTGGAGAAATTCAAGACCGCATTCGTCGAAAGCTACCGCGAAATCGGCGAGAAGAAGGAGACGACCATCGCCGGCGTACCTGCGATGGAAGTGCGTTACGGCTGGACGATGGGCAAAGATTGGGAAAACATGCGCGTTCTTTATCTGATTAAAGATAAATACAAATACCAGTTCGCCTTCAATTATCCGAAGCAGGAGAAAGCTGCCGATACCGAAGCGTGGATCACAAGTATCGTCAGCGCGCTGCAAATCGATAAAGATCTCATGAATGAAGCGTTAGGATTCATTCAAGACGAAGACGAAATTACCGATCCGGATGCCACTAGACTTTACAAAAACAAAACGTATAAATACTCCGTCCGGCTTCCGGAGGAGTGGCAAACGTACCGATTCAATTTCAAGGAAGACAGCCCTATGGCTTCCTATTCGTTTATCGGCGGATCTTTCGACATTATCGCGGACGACGACAGCACGTTAGAGGAAGTATTAAAGGACGAAGAAGAGTCGCATAAGAAGAGTTCGGAGGCCGATGCGGACTATAAGTATACGGTCAGCGACGAGACTTTGTTCGGAGAAGAGGGCAAGCTGATAACGGTAAAGTACTCCGCCAACAAGGTGTCTTATGAGAATAAAGAGTACTACTTTGCGAAAAACGGCATTACGTATTCGATTACGCTGCGCATAAATGACGCAGTGAAAACGGAGCTCAACGTGGAACGTTTGAAGCGTGCGTTCGAATCATTATCGTTCACCGAGTAACGCTTTGCCGGCAACGCCTTTGGATCCGTTCTGCATGAACGCGTCCAAGGGCGTTTTGCCGGTTTGGAGCTGCTAGATTATTCGTCTTGTGTATTATCCCGATTTCGACTAATATAATGGGTATAGGGTTGTATACTGCAGGGACTTGCTCGAAGGTTCGCTCGGTCGTAGCCGTACTTTGGAAGTCGTACAAGGGGGAGAATGCATGTCTTCATCGGATCTCATGCAAAATTTAAATATAAGAGCGATTCAGCTGCTTCAGGAAGATGCGATCAAGATCGAAAAACTGATCGAGGTCCAGATGGACAATTTGACTACGCGCAAATGTCCGCTTTATGAAGAGGTTCTGGATACGCAAATGTACGGGCTTTCCCGTGAAGTCGATTTCGCCGTACGTGCCGGGCTTATTCAAGAACAAGCCGGCAAAGAATTGCTGATCAAGCTGGAGCGGAATCTTGCGAAATTGTACGAAGCGCTCAACAAGAAAGAATAACGTCAGCTCACACAAGTAAAGCAGATGGAGGAACATGAAAGCGTTCATGTTCCTCCATCTGCTTTTTTGTTTTATCAGACTTCCATGCCGGATTGCGGCACCATTGATGAATGAAATATCGTTATTTGGTGATCCGGAGATACCACCGCAGTTTGCGTGCGAGAAATGCGGAGGGGAAATGTATCCGGAGTATTTCAAGGGATTGCATGGTTATGAATACCGGCTGGAAGACCGGTTAGGAACAAGGGCGTAGAGAGAAGCAGCAAAGAAGAGGTGGTGGGTTGGGAAGGACTACAAAGGAGCTTCGCTATGGGCCGCCTTTGAAATCGTGTGATACCCGCAAAACCAATTCCAGATCACACGATTTCAAGAGCGGCTGAAAGCCCCAACCCACTACCTCCCCCGCGCGCAAACGTATATCTTACCCCAAGGACGCCGCAAGGCGTTTTTCTTAAAATCTCAGCAAGTATATCTCCGCTGATTGTTCGATTTCCCGGTAAACGTGCCAGTCCTTAAGAGTATGCTTACGAAGTCGCTTTCTTCGAAGCGCTCAGGACTGGCGAAGCCGTTTAACCTTGCATGGACCGTATATTCGCGTGACCGTTCATGCCCTGCGGTCTCGAATTGTCCTATACGAAGAAGAAAGCGACGCCGAGAATGATATAAACGACCAGCAGAAGCACACCTTCATACCAGTTCGTTTGACCGTCGCCGGAAATCGATTTGGCGATCGAGGCCGCTACAGCGATCGCTACAAGCTCATATGTCGTGAACACGATATTCATCGTATTTCCCATAAAGAAGCTGATAATGACAAGCAGAGGCGCGACAAACAACGCAATTTGCAGACTACTGCCGATGGCGATCTCTACTGCTGCGCCTACCTTGTTTTTCATCGCCATCATGACCGCGGCGGAATGCTCGGCAGCATTCCCGATTATCGCAATAACAAAGGCGCCGAGGAACAGCTCCGACAAGCCGAACTTATGCGAGAACTCCTCCAGAGTGCCGACCAGCCATTCGCTGACGAGCGCGACCATTGCGGTTGCGACCACCAGCATGACGATTGAAACGCCTCGCGACCAAGCCGCCTCGCCGTGCTCCACGATTTCATCGGACAGTTCTTTCTTATGGGTAACCATAGAGAACAGCAGCCAAAGAAAGTATGCGATAATCAAAATAACGGCAACGATCAGGCTCAGCGTGTTCGTTTTCGCTTCCGGAAGCTGTACGGCGAATACGGCCGGTATAAATAAGGCAATAACGGCAAGCAGCATGAGGGAGGCGTTATGGCCGGCAAGCGTGACGTTAAACCGCTGCGTCTTGAATTTCAAGCCCCCAAGCAGCAAGCTGAGTCCGAGAACGAGCAGCATATTGCCGATGATCGAGCCTGTAATGCTGGCTTTGACCATATCGAACAGCATCGGTTTGCCGTTTACCGCATCTTTGATTAAAATAATGGCTATGATGAGCTCGGCCGCATTTCCGAATGTCGCGTTCAGAAATCCTCCGAGCCGTTCGCCCGCATAATGGGCGACGCTTTCGGTCGCTTTGCCCAGAAAGCCGGCTACAAAGACGATCGCAATGCAGGAAAGGATGAATTGCACGGTTGCATTCATTCCGGCGTAATGCGCAACGCCGCTGGCTGCGAATGAAACGGCCAGAAGGGTAAAAAAGAGCTTTTGACTCACGGGCTCACCTCATCGGTTGGTTTGGTTGAAACGGACGTATGGGCAAGGGCAGATTGCAGCGTCCGCGCGAATGAAAAAGTATTATCATTTTACTCTTCCAGTTAATGGTTGTAAATCGGTATCATAGTACAATTGCCCTCTTTTGCGAAAGATTATGCAAAAAGAGGACAGGCAAAGAAAAAGGAGAGGATCGCTGATGGATCTCGGACTAAAAGGTAAATATGCCGTCGTGACGGCTGCAAGTAAAGGACTTGGACGGGCAGTGGCCGAAGGGCTTGCCGAAGAGGGGGCGAACCTGCTTCTGTGCAGCAGAGACGGCTCCAGCATCGAAGCTTTCGCTTCGGAGCTTCAAGGAAAGCACGGTATCATGGCGCAAGGGATTGGCGCAGATGTAGGGAGCAAGCAAGATATCGATCGGCTGATCGCCAAAGCGAAGGAGCTTTTTCCGCGGGTAGACGCTTTGCTGTGCAGTGCGGGCGGACCGCCGAGCGGCAGCTTTTTGTCGATTGAAGACGAAGCGTGGGAGAAAGCTTTTCAGACGAATATGATGAGCGTCGTAAGGCTGGTCAGAGGGTTTTACCCCCTGATGTCCGGGCAAGGCGGCCGAATCGTGACGATCGCCTCTTCTTCGGTAAAAGTGCCTATTCCCGGTCTCGTGCTTTCCAATACGCTGCGGGCGGGAATCGCGGGCTTGATGAAAACCTTGTCGATCGAACTGGCTGCGGATCAAATATTGCTAAATACGTTATGTCCGGGCCGTATTATGACGGATAGGCTCACGGAGCTGGATGAAGCGAGGGCGGGTCGTGAGAACAAGTCGGTCGACGAGATTCGCGCGGCTATCGTTCAGGACATTCCGCTCGGAAGATACGGGAAGCCGGATGAGTTCGCCTCGCTAGCATCCTATTTGCTCTCGCCCCGCAACAGCTATATGACTGGCTCGACCTTCTTCGTTGACGGGGGTATGGTCAAATCATTATAATAGCAGTAGGGTTGCAGCATGGAATGGGAATTCCGTCCGGGAATCCGCCGCTGCAGCCGGAACAGGCTTCGAAGCATCCCGTCGCATCGGGGGATAATTTAGGAGGTGAGCTGGATGTCGGAACAACTTCAAACAGGGCTTATACGTATTTCCGATGATGTGGTCGCAACGATTGCGGGCTTGGCAGCTCTTGATACGCCAGGAATCGCCGGAATGTCCGGAGGCATTTCCGAAGGGCTCGCCAAACGGCTTAGCGGCAAAAACGTGCAAAAAGGTGTTTCCGTCGAAGTTGGGCAGCTTGAGGCCGCTATAGACCTGAGGGTTATCGTGGATTACGGCTCACCGATTCAAGACGTGTGTCAGGCACTGCAACTGAATGTACGCGAAGCGATTGAGAATATGACGGGATTGAATGTTGTCGAAGTGAACGTGAAGGTAGAGGGCGTCGCCTTCAAAGAAGAAGAGACGGAAGATCCTCATCGCGTAAAGTAGCTATCGGTCATGTTACATAGGCAGCCGGCAGCTAACAGCTATCGGCAAAGTTTAGGCATAGGAATCACTAACGCAAAAAGAGAACGTGACGGTTTTTCGTCAACGTTCTCTTTTTGGTTTGACAGAAAGCTTGTCCTTACATCGAAGCCGAACGGCGTTTGACCTTGGTATCGTCTCGCTTCGTTTTGTTGCGTGCGGGCTGATCCGCCGTTTCGGGCTTGTTTTGTTCCCGGCTGAAGCCAAGAACGATTCCGATGCCCATCATAATCGCCATTAAGGACGAGCCCCCGTAGCTGATTAGCGGAAGGGTGACGCCCGTCAGCGGAATCGCTCCCGTGACGCCGCCGATGTTGATGAACGCCTGAATGCCGAATAATCCGAAAAAGCCGATGCCGCACAGCCTGGCGAACGTATCGGTGCATCTTATCGATACGACGATTCCCCGCCAAATAAAGAGCAAAAACACGAGTAAAAAGAGCGTGCTGCCCAAAAAGCCGAATTCCTCTCCGATAACGGAAAAGATAAAATCGTTATGCGGCGCCGGAAGGAAGTGCATTTTTTGAATGCTTTTGCCGAAGCCGGTTCCCGTCAGTCCTCCATGCCCGAAGGCCATAAGCGACTGGGTCAAATGGTAGCCGCTATCAAGACGGCTATGCCACGGATCGAGGAAGGAGGTAATCCGGTTCAAGCGATAATCGCTTGTCGTGCCGTCCATTAAGCCGGGGTTCCTAAGCAAATAGACGGAAACGGACAAAGCGGCTACAGTGAGAAACCCGGCCGCAAGCGCAAAAATATGCTTAAGATTCGCACCGCCGACGATGATGACGACCGCGGCGCCGCCTGCAAGAACGGCGGTCGACCCCAGGTCGTTCTGCATCAGAATCAATCCGCAAACGAGCCCGACGATGACGAGCGCAGGCATGAGGCCTTTCTTGAAATCGCGGAAACGTTCTTCCTTCTTGCTTATGATAAGCGCCAAATACATGATGACCGCTATCTTGGCAAACTCGGAGGGCTGCAGGTTGAGCGGGCCGATTTCGATCCAGCTTCGGGCACCGTTCTTCTCGGCTGCAATGACCAATACGAACAGCAAACTCAAAAATACGAGAGTGAACAAAGGCATTACCCATCTTTTGAGCTTCGCCGGATTCACGTTCATGAAAAAAAACATAAGGAACAAACCGATTAGAATGGAAACGGATTGTCTCTTCGTATAGTGCCAAGGATCGTCCCAGTAGTAGGTCGCAGACACGGAGCTGGCGCTGAACACCATCAGAAAACCGAAGGCGACAAGCGCCAGTGTCAGAAACAGCAACAGAAAGTCCGGTGTTCCTCTACGCGGCGGGGTCATGGCTCACGCGCCTAGTGCTCGAGCGCTTGCTTCAGCTGGCTAAGTTTTTGATTGGCCGCTTGCATGACCGGCTGCGGAATCGGCGCGTTGTAGTCCAGTCCGTGAGGAAACGATCCTTTTCCTATGTATGCATCCTCGAGATACAGAACGGCATACGGGTTTTCGAGTTTGCCCGTTTCCACGCGCGCATTGATCCGTAAGTAGTATTCGGCATTATTCGCAACATCTTCGAATTTGCAATCGTATGTCGCGCGGTAGTATTCCCACTGCCAACGAACGAAGCCCAATTTTTCGGTGGATTCGTCCAGATGGGCGAGCTCGCTTTTCAGTCCTTTTAAGCCTGTATTTTCAATAATCATTAAAGAACGCCTCCCGGTTCATTTACATGCATCGATGCATAAGTTACGTGCATTTTCATGATAGTATGTTTCCCAAACTTGTGCAAGCCTAAAGCAAAACTGTGAGATACCGCATATGTGGCTATTTTGTGGCCGACCGCTTGCCTTTTGGGTCGAATTTTGGACAAGGAGAGCTGGAAATTGCAGGTGAAGGCGGTAGGCAACCCGAATAGGCTTCTGGTAAAATGTACGGTGTAAGCAAACGCTGGGGGTATGGGAAATGAAAACGATCGAACAACAGCTAGAGCAGCTGTTTCCAGAGATGGTGAAACGCCGCCGATTTTTGCATCAGCATCCGGAGGTTTCGTATCAAGAGAAAGAAACGTCCGCATATGTGGCCAAATGCTTGGAGGAGCTTGGCATTCCAATCAAACGGGGCGAGAAGGGATACAGCGTGACCGGCGAACTGAAGGGCGATTTGCCGGGGCCGACCGTCGCGCTTCGCGCGGATATGGACGCACTTCCGATCCAGGATGCCAAATCGGTCGAATACGCGTCTAAAACACCCGGCGTCATGCATGCATGCGGGCATGATGCCCATACGACGACGCTGCTCGGGATCGCAGAGGTGTTGAGCACCAGAAAATCGGAGCTGCGGGGTACGATCCGATTCCTGTTTCAGCCCGCGGAAGAGATCAGTCCCGGCGGCGCAGCCCCGCTGATCGGCGAAGGGGCGATCGATGGCGTAGACGCCGTATACGGCGTGCATTTATGGTCGCAGATGCCGATAGGCGAAGCCCAGACGAGAAGCGGCGCATTCATGGCTGCCGCCGACGAATTTTTTATAGATATTAAAGGAAAGGGCGGACACGGCGGTCTGCCGCATCAAACGATCGACAGCGTCCTGATCGGCTCGCAGCTGGTCGTCAATCTCCAAACGATCGCCAGCCGTTACATGGATCCTACGGAGCCTTGCGTAATATCGGTAGGCTCCATACATGCCGGCTCATCCTTTAATGTCATAGCCGAAACGTGCTCGTTGAACGGTACGGTCCGCACGTTTTCCATCGAAGCGCGCGATCGGATACGCGAGCAGATGCGGAAGATCGTCGAACAAACTTGCGCCATGTACGGCGCTCAGGTCGATTTCCGCTATAAGGTGGGTTACCCGCCCGTGGTGAACGACGAGAAGGAGACGGAACGTTTTTTTAAAGTAGGCGCAGATTTATTCGGCAAAAGCAATGTGCAAGTATCGCCTTACATTATGGCGGCGGAGGATTTTGCTTATTATTTGGAGCGCGTGCCGGGGTGCTTCGTGTTTGTCGGAGCGGGGAACAAGGATGCCGGAATCGTGATGCCGCATCATCATCCGCTCTTCGATATCGACGAGACGTCCATGCTGCATGCAGCTAGGCTGCTGATTGGACTGGCGATGGACTATATGAACGAACACGCATAGGTTTCCCGAGCGGCCCGTTTCCAGTTTGTTGCGGGCATCGTTTGTCCTCCTGCAGGAGAAGCTACGTAAGAAAGCTTCTACACATATGGAGGAGGGAATTTGCTTTGAGCACCGCCAAAACCGTCAAGCAGATCATGTCGACCGACTGTATAACCGTGACGCCCAAAGATAACGTATATGAGATTGCGCTCAAAATGAAACAGCATGACATCGGATTTATACCTGTCGTCGAAGGCAAAAAGCTGCTAGCTGTCGTTACGGACCGCGATCTTGTCGTGCGGGGCTTCGCCGATAAGAAAGAAGGCTCGACAGCCGTTATGGAAGTGGTCAGCCAAAATCCGACGACCATTACGCCGGACACGCCGGTCGGCGAGGCCGCCAAAATTATGGCGCGCGATAAAATCCGCCGCTTGCCTGTCGTCGAGAACGGCGAATTGGTGGGCGTCGTGGCAATCGGCGATTTGGCGATCCGCGACGTTTTCGAGGATAATGTAGGCGAAGCGCTCGGTAAAATATCCGAAAGCGAAAAAACGTTCGCGACTACGAAATAATAAACGATATGCAGGGGAAGGGCCGGAGCGATCCGGCTCTTTTTAGTTTGCCGGAAAGTATAACGTGGAAGCAGCTCTAAACCTCGATAAACGAGCCGGTCTTTAAGCAAATGCTTACGAAGTCGCTTTCTTCGAAAGCGTTTAGGACGGCGAAGCCGTTTATCCTTGGCGATTAATTTGCGCTGCGGACTTTTACTAGCATTGGCTAGCAAACCGATTCGCTTTCTCGTCTTGCCTTCTCGTAAGCAAGCAAGGTAAACTGATAACTAGAATGATGTTGGGAGGGATAGCAATGAATTCGATCAATCGGGTCGGCCAAATCGGACCGCCGCGCTTCGGAATCGCCGTACACGCTCTCGTTTGGCTTGCGCAGAGCAAATGCGTTTTGTCCAGCGGCTCCATCGCTTGCGAGGTTAATTCGCATGCCACTTTTTTACGCAGAGTGCTGGCAAGGCTAGTGCAAGCCGGCATCGTCGAAGCAAGGGAAGGGCGGGACGGAGGTTATCTGTTGAAGGCGCGGCCGAACGAGCTATCTCTTGCCGATGTGTATGTCGCTGTGAAACCGGACGCCGCGGAATCCGAAGAAAATATGAGCTGCGGCGGCGAATCGGGCAAAAAAGTCGATGTCGCGCTCGAAGAAATCATGCAGGAGGCGGAACGGAACACCATTTCGTTTTTGGCGGGCTACACGCTTGCCGATTTGATGAATCGGATACATGAGCTGGACATGGAGAATTCATAATTTACTTGCAAAAAGTTAGTGACGCATATATAATGTGCTAGTAGAAGTTGCAGTTAAAGGGTGAATAACCCGTTGCACGCAGTTAAGCAAAGCCTGAAATTGCAGGGCTTTTTGCGCCTTTAACTGTGCTAATTATAATTGCAGTAAAATCAATCAACTATTAAAACATCGGAGGAATAAACCCCATGGCAAAAGTACTTTTCATCAACTCGAACGACCGTCCCGCCGACCAGGCCGTGAGCGTTCAAATGCATCAAGCTTTTTTGCAGTCTTACCGCGAAGCGAATCCGCAGGACGAAATTACCGAGCTTCATTTGTTCGACGCCGAGCTCCCTTACTATGGGAACACGATGATTACAGGCCTTTTCAAGCTGAGACAAAATATGGAGCCGACCGAGGACGAACGCAAACTGGCCGAAATCGCCAATTTTTACTTCGATCAATTCATGGCGGCAGAGAAAATCGTCTTCGCATTCCCACTGTGGAATTCTACGGTTCCCGCCCCTCTCGTCACTTATATATCGTATTTGGCCCAAGCCGGCAAAATGTTCAGATATACGCCGGAAGGCCCTGTAGGCATGGCTGCCGATAAAAAAGTCATGCTGCTTTGCGCCCGCGGCGGAGACTACTCGTCCGAACAAATGGCCGCAATGGAAATGGCGATGAACTTTGTGAAATCGGCTATTCATCTTTGGGGCATTCATACTCCGGAAACCGTCGTTATCGAAGGCCATAATCAATATCCTGACCGTGCGAAAGAAATCGTCGCCGAAGGCTTGAAGGAAACCGCGGCAGCCGGCTCCCGTTTCTAAACGATATACCAGAAGGCTTCCCGCTTCGTATTGAGGCGGAAAGCCTTTTTTATATTGTGAACGAAATTTTTTTTCGTCCAATGGCTCTTAGAGGTGCTTCGCTATTAGCTGCGTCATTTCTCTGTCAGGCGGGATGAACTGTCGCCAAGTTTATTTTTCGTTCTTTCCTTTCATACTAAGAGAAAGGCATAGCTAGGAATAGGAGGCAACATCGTTGAGCCATCATGTACATAATGCCCCGCTGTTCGTGCAGAACGATATGACGGTGCTGCTCGAAGCGAATCACCCCGATGCGGAAACGGTCAGCATGGAGCTTTGCCGGTTCGCCGAGCTTGTGAAAAGCCCGCAGCATTTTCATACGTACCGGATGACGCCGTTATCGCTATGGAATGCCGCCGCTTCCGGAATGAAGACCGGGGAGCTGCTTTCCTATTTGAACGAACACGGCAAACTCGGGGTTCCCATGTCGGTCAAACGCAGCATCGAGCAGGCGATGAACCGGTACGGGCTGCTTCGTATGGTGCAGGATGAAGAGAAGCTGCTGCTTGTTTCCGAGGATGCGGGCATCTTATTCAAGATCGCGGCCTATCCTTCGCTGCAGCCGTATTTGACGGCGACGTTGGACTCGCGCAGCGCTGTAATCGACCCTGCATGGCGCGGACGGCTCAAGCAGGAGCTGACCCGCCTCGGCTATCCGGTCGAAGACGCGGCAGGATACCATCAAGGCGAGACGCTGCCGGTTCGTTTGCGGACGGCGCGCGCGGACGGCACTCCCTTCGGGCTGCGCGACTACCAGAGAGCGGCGGTCGATGCGTTCTATAGGGACGGCACCCGCGACGGGGGAAGCGGCGTGCTTGTTCTGCCGTGCGGAGCGGGCAAAACGATCATCGGCATAGCTGCCATGGAAAAATGCGGCTGCGCAACGCTTATTTTGACGACAAACGTAACGTCGGTTCGCCAATGGCGGGACGAGCTGCTCGATAAAACGGATTTAACGTCCGATATGGTAGGCGAGTACAACGGCGGCCGCAAGGAGGTCCGTCCCGTTACGATCGCGACTTATCAAATATTGACTCATCGCCAAACGAAAAACGATATTTTTTCGCATATGCAGCTTTTTCAGGAGCGCGATTGGGGGCTCATCATTTATGACGAGGCGCATTTGCTGCCGGCTCCCGTTTTCCGGGTCACGGCCGAAATACAAGCAACTAGACGACTCGGCCTGACGGCAACTCTCGTAAGGGAGGACGGCTGCGAGGAGGATGTGTTTTCGCTTGTCGGTCCCAAACGATTCGACATGCCGTGGAAACGGCTAGAGCAAGCGGGATGGATCGCGAAAGCGGTTTGCTCGGAGGTTAAAGTGCAAATGCCATCGGACATACATGAACGGTATGAGCAGGCAGCTGCCAGAGACAAGCTTCGCATTGCAGCGGAGAATGCGGGCAAGTGGCAGGTGCTGGATTTGCTTCTGAAGCGTCATGCGGGCGAGCCGACCCTAATAATCGGACAATATCTTGACCAGCTGCAAACGATTTCCGAGAAAACGGGGGCGCCGCTGCTGTCGGGGCAAATGCCCCATGACGAGAGGGACCGGCTGTACCGCCGATTTCGTGAAGGGAAGCTGTCGCTTCTGATCGTTTCCAAGGTGGCCAATTTCGCCGTAGATTTGCCCGACGCTTCCGTAGCGATTCAAGTGTCCGGCAGCTTCGGATCCCGCCAAGAGGAGGCTCAGCGTCTCGGCCGGGTGCTGCGTCCGAAATCGGACGGCAAGACGGTATACTTTTACTCGCTTGTGAGCGAACATACGAAGGAAGAGGAATTTGCCCTGAACAGGCAAATGTTTTTGGTCGAGCAAGGCTACAGGTATGAAATGATCGAAGCGTCGTCACTCCAACATACGAATACGGGCGAGCAAAGCAAGGCGGTATCGGTTACTTGACGATTTCCGCCCGGTAAAGGGGAATAGTCGGATGAACGTAAAAGAACTGCTGGAACGGCTGCCTGAGCCGGCCATTGCCATCTTCAAGCAGCAGGATGTGATTGCTGGGAGCTTGAACGAAGGGGTAACGCTTGGGGAAGCCTATACAACGAGGCGCATATTGTCCGAGCTGTACCGCACGATGCGAGAATGGGAAATAAAAACGCTCAAACGAATTGTCATCTCGTTCGGCAGCAGGCCGTTCGATGCTTCGGCGCTGGAAAAGGCTTCGCGGCATGATGCGTTGTCCGGCGCGGAACTGCGGCTTGGACTTCTGCAGCTGCGCCGCAGGGGCATTTTATTCGCCTTGAGCAAATCATGGGGCGAGACGCTTTTGCTGCTGCCTGAGGATAGCTTTGCAATCTGGCAGTCGCTCTTATGCGACGATGGCTTTGAGAAGCCGGCTGCAAGCGAAAGCGCCGATCCGGAGAACGGCGGATATTTTGGCATCGCTTGGAATTTGCTGCTTTTGCTCCGTTATTGCAGCGAATTCGAGGTAACGTTAACGGGGAAGGGAACGATCGCGAAGCAGCATCTCGCCGGCTTGCTCAAAAGGCTGACACTCAAAGAAGAGCAGCTCCGCCCGTTCGGGCTTTCCTATGAGCATGAAGCGTTTTATCCTGCCCATATAGCGGTATTGCTGGAAACGGCGTTTCGGCTGGGGCTCCTTTATATCGATAACAAAACATTGGCGGTTAATCGGCAAGCCGTCGCTCATATGCTAGACGTATCGAACGAGCGCATTCATGCTATGCTATACCGTTGCTGGCGGGGCCTATACCGGCCGGAAGCGTTATGGCTCGAGCATGCGCTTGTCTGGCTGGAGGGGCGGGAGGCGGGCGCCATGCAAACCGTTTCCGCATTGCGCAGCTGGCTAGCGGATAATCGCATCGTTCCGGCTGCGGAAGAAGACGCGGCTTGGGAAATTCTCGACGGCTGGCTGGAAGCGATGGCCGATTTGGGCTGGCTGGAGCTGTTCGCCCAGCCCGATGGCGGCACGGGAATCGTTACGCAGGTGTCGGGAGAAGCGACAGCACGGAATGCGAACGCAGACAGCGATGACGGTACAAAAGCCGGCAAGGAACCGGAGCGAATGTTATATGTTCAGCCCGATTTCGAGCTCCTCGTCCCGTCAGGCGCCTCTTATGCCGATATTTGGCAATTGACCGCAATAAGCGAGACGGTTAGAGTGGACCGGAATATCGGCGTTTTGCGGCTGACCAAGGACCGCTTGCTGCAAGCGCGGCATCTTGGGATCGTGCGCGATATGCAGGAATCCTTGCTTTTTTTGCGATCCCGCGCCTACTACGGGCTTCCCGATAACGTCGAAACGACGTTGCTTCAGTGGGCTTCTCAGCAAGCGGATTCGGCTGAAAAAAAACTTCATCATACAAAAACAATGAAAAACAATGTTTCTTTAGTATTGAGCGCGAGCCCGGAAAACTTTATACTGGAATCAGAGGCTGTGCATTGCGGCAGCTTCTTGTTTCATAAGGAGCCTTCGGTCTTCAACGTCGATTCTTCTCTGCCCGATCCGAACGAATTCGTTCCCGACATAAGACGAATTCCGGCTATGTGGGTGAAGCAATATCGCCCGTATCACGCTTCTACCTGCAAGGAGCTGCTGCGTCAGGCGATGGAGTGGAAGACTTATGTTAGAATGGATGTCGAGGGAACGGAGCGGCACATCGTTCCTACAGCCATTGTCGAAGAGTCAGGGGAGTGGAAGCTTCGCGGCCGGGAGGCCGAACATGTCGTCATGCTGACGCCGGATCAATGGCATGCGGTGCAGATCATGCTGCCCGGCTGCAGCCCGTCATAAAACGGTATATCTTAACGGATGCCGAAAAATTACAGGACAGGTCGTGATTCGATGAGTATATTGGAAGCGGAAGCGATCGATATGGCCGGTGTCTTAATGCACGCATACGAGCTTGGCGATCTGATCAACGGATCGGCTGAAGTTTCGCAATATTTATACTGGAAGCGGAAGGTCGAACAAGACGAGGAAGTCAAACGGCTTGTTCGGCTCTTCGCCAAAAAGAAAGAGCTGTTCGAGGAATGCGAGCGGTTCGGCCACTTTCATCCGGACTACCATGCAGCTATGGACGAGGTAAAACGGGTTCAGGCGCAATTGGACGGAATGGAAGCCGTACGGCAATTCAAGGAAGCGGAAGAGCGGGTGGACGACCTGCTTTATCAAATTTCCAAAACGATCGCACACGCCGTTTCCGAAACGGTGAAGGTTCCGAGCAATAATCCGCTGGCAGACGGCGGAGGCTGCGGTTCGGGCGGCTGCAGCTCCGGCGGCAGCTGCAGCGGCAATTGCGGATAAATCGCACAGTGCATGAGGGAGCGGACTGCTTTTGCCTTTTCCGCTCCCGGCATGCTGCGACAGCACCCGATTGCGAAAACGCCTTCAGCGTATTCGCCGGCATAATTAACCATTGGAAGAGAGGGACTCGCATGCTTACGCAGCGCAGCGGGCTGATCGTATGGGTAAACGATCTGAAGCCGGCCAAAAACTTGGAGCGATTCGGCTCTATCCACTATATGTCCAAAAAAATGCATTACGTCGTCATGTACATTCATGCGGACAAGCTGGATGAAACGGTGCGCAACATTCAAAAGCTTCCCTACGTCAAAAAGGTTGAACGTTCTTTCCGGAATGAAATCAAGACGGAGTACAGCCGTAACGTACCGGACAAAACACGTTCTTACACGGTATGACGAGGCGCCTTTCGCCGGGCATTTTATCGGCGAAATTACGGTGGCGGACAAATTTTATATGGAAACCGTTAAACTTCTTAATTAATTAATTGTAATATTTGTAAATATGGAGTAAAATATATTAAAGAGGGCGATATCGAAAAGTACATAGTCTGAAGGGCCTGTTTTTTTGGGAGGAGAGTTGCGATAATGAGAGATAGAATGATGAACAGGTGGAGCACCTACGAGCCTTTTTATGTAGAGCTTGGGGAAAAAAGAATCGCCGATATCGTAATTACAAACCATGCCCGCTCTCGCTGGATCGATCGGGTTGAAAGCGAAAAAACAGGTTTTGACGACATTTGTGCTTTTCTATGGAGCAAGCTTAAGCAATCAAGCGTACAATCTTATTACCGAAATGAGCAGGATGTTTATTTAATAGACGACGATTTGGTTATGGTTGCGGAATTTTCGCCCATCGAATCGGAAACGGACATAACGGGGAATGTGCTGCACAAAATGATCGTCGTTACGTTCCTTGGGCGAATGTCCGAAACGATCGAGCTGCGTGATCTTAAATCGTATTATTCATGGCTGCGCCATTCCCGAAGAATGACGCTGATTAAAAACAGCCGTAAACGCAGATAACGAAGGGGCGAACCTGTTGCGACAGCGGGCGTCCCGGTAAGCGAAGCGAAATTGCGATAGACCATAATCCAAGCGAAGAAGCCAGCCAAACCGCTGAAACTGCGGGGACGGAGGCTTCTTTTTCGTTGCGGAGCAATAGTCGCGGGGATTGCGCTTGATTATGCTATAATGGATGGAGCCGTAAGGCTTGAAACGGGGGTTCGGCATCAAATGGCAATCAACTTTCATCAATTGCATATTTTTTATACCGTCGCGGAGAAGGGCAGCTTTTCGAGCGCTGCGCAGGCTCTGCATATGACCCAGCCGGCTGTGACCATGCAGGTGCAATCGCTGGAGGAGCAGCTTGGCGTGAAGCTTTTCGTCCGCACGACCAAAAAAATCGAGCTTACCGAAGCGGGACGCGAGCTTATGCCTTACGCCAGACGAAGCATCGAGCTGATTCAGGAAACGGAGTCGGCCATGGCGAGTTATTGCCATAAGCTGACGGGAAGGCTCCACCTCGGAGCCAGTTTGACTGTCGGCGAATATATGCTTCCGCGGCTGCTCGGGCCGTTTAACGAGGAATATCCGCAAATATCCGTCAGTCTGAAGGTGATCAATACGACGCAAATCGTCGAGGAAATCGCCCAGCATACGCTTAACTTCGGCTTGGTGGAGGCTCTTGTCGATCATCCGGATATGCAGTCCGACGCCGTTCTGAGCGACGAGCTGAAGCTGATCGTCCCGTCGGGGCATCCGCTAGCCAAACAGACGAAAATCACGATGGAGGACGCCTTGTCCTATCCTTTTGTACTCAGGGAAAAAGGGTCCGGGACCCGGCGTGTGATGGAGGAGGAGCTGCTTCGGCGCGGCGTCGATCCCCGCGGCATGCGCATCGTGATGGAGCTGGGAAGCACGGGCGCCGTGAAATCGGCAGTGGAAGCAAACCTGGGGCTGTCCATTTTATCGCAATCGGCGGTGAAGCATGAGGTTGCGCTAGGGATCGTGCAGGCTAGAGAAATAGAAGGCATCCGGTTCACGCGCAGTTTTTATGCCGTTCGCTTGAAGTCGGCCTTGCTGCCAATGGCTGCCATTACGTTCCTCGAATTTTTGCGGGAACGCGATTTGAACAAATGGTTATAAAATGACGGCGCCGATGGCGCTTTATCGAATGATAAATGGAGGAATTGGGGATGGATAGAGGTTTTGCGGATTTACATACGCATACGATCGCTTCCGACGGCATGCTGACCCCGAGCGGGAATGTAAGATTGGCTCAAGCTGCCGGTCTTGCCGCTGTGGCGATTACGGATCACGATACCGTTTCGGGCGTTGCCGAAGCGGTGGAAGAAGGCCGGAGCATCGGCTTAGAGGTCGTGCCGGGCGTTGAAATATCCACATCGGCGCGCGGCCAGGATATCCATGTGCTCGGGTATTTTATCGACACGCTCGACCCGTTGCTTCTCGATAGACTGGAGCAGCTTCGCGAGGTGCGCAAGCGGCGCAATGACGCGCTGATCGAGAAGCTGCAGACATGCGGCTTCGAATTGACGATGGATGAAGTCATCGCCAATATAGGACGCGAGCTGAAGCCGGACGAATCGGTCGGCAGGCCGCATATCGCAGCTTTGCTTGTCAAGCGAGGTTATGTGGGCTCGTTGGAGGAGGCGTTCTCGGATTATTTGGGCAAAGGCGGCAAAGCTTACGTCAATGCGCCGAGAATCGAGCCGGCGGAAGCGATCCGCTGGATCCACGAGGCGGGAGGCTCGGCCGTTCTCGCCCATCCCGGGCTGTACGCGGATGACGAGCTTGTGGAACGGATCGCCGAAGCCGGCTTGGACGGCATCGAAGCCTACCATGCCGATCATTCGGCGGAAGACGCCGGGCGTTACGAGCAAATCGCTTCGCGCTTCGGGCTGCTCGTGACCGCAGGCTCCGATTTTCACGGGGAGCGGGACGGCATCGTATTCCATTCTCCGCTCGGCTCGCGGAAAATTGCCATGTCCGCGGTGGATGCGCTGCGGGAAAAAGCGGCGTCGCGCAAACACGGCCGTGATGACCGGTAAACAATCAGAAACGGCGCCCCTGCAGTAACGGAGGCGCCGTTTTTGATTGCTGCCGCAAAGCCGTTCCAGGGCATGCGCACATAAATGGTTGAAGTCGTCAATATACTCGGCACGACTCCGGAAGCCCGTTCGCTGCTCAGCTCTTTCCGGCGGTTTGCAGCGATTTGATCGCGGCTTCGTTAGGCGTGACGAACAGCGTTTTTTGATGATCGTAGATGACGAACCCCGGCTTGGAGCCGTTCGGCTTGCGTACATGGCGGATCAGCGTGTAGTCGACCGGCACTTGGCTGGACTGTTTGGCTTGGCTGTAGTAAGCGGCCAATTGCGCAGCCTCGGACAAGGTCGGCTCGCCGAATTTGCCGCTGCGAATGACGACATGCGAACCGGGAATATCTTTCGTATGCAGCCACGTATCGGTCGATTGCGCCAGCCTGTTCGTCAAATACTCGTTCTGCGTATTGTTTTTGCCGACATAAATCGGAATGTTCTCGCTCGACATGTAGCAGGTGATGACCGGCTTGTCGGGCTTTTTCTTTTTGACCGACTTTTTGCCGCGGTGCCGGATATAACCTTGCTCGATCAATTCCTCGCGGATTTCCTCGATATCGGAAAGCGAGGCGTCTCCGATTTGCTGCAGAACGGTTTCGAGGTATCTTATTTCCGTGCGGGTACTCTCAAGCTGCTCGCGAACGGCAATCAGACTGTTTTTGCTTTTGGCGTATTTTTTGAAATAACGCTGGGCGTTTTCGGACGGCGACAGCTGCGGATCCAGCTCGATCGCGACAGTCCGTTGCTCTTCATCGTAATAGTTGATCGTCTCGACTTGCTTGTCGCCCTTGCGGATCTGATGGATAGAAGCGGTTACCAGCTCGCCGAGAATTCGGAACCGGTCGGCGTCTTTGGCATCCTCCATCGTTTCCTCAAGCTTTTCCAGCTTCTTGATGTTTTTGTTTTTCTCATTCTGCAAAAATTTCAGCAGATCGGCCATGCGCTGCTTGACTGTATCGCGTTCCGCCCTGTCGCCGTAATAGGCTTCCAGGCATTCGAAAATCGTGCCGAAATGTTTCGCTTCGCCTCCGGCATACGTAAGCTCCGTGATCGAAAACAGCTCTTTGCCGCCACTCGTCGTAACGATTGCCGGCGCATAGCGGCGCTGCCGGACAAGCTCCATAAGTTCCTTAAACGGAGGCCATACGGCGCTAGGCGATAGTGCGGCACTTTCTTTCACCGTACGGTGAACGATTTCGGCGGCGATCGTCGGGCTGATGCCGCTGAATGCGGCGACCAGCCGGTCCGCGAGCGCTTTGCCGCTGCCGCCGCCGTCCGTTTCGCCGTCCTCCGCCAACAGCTCGACAAAGGCGTCGGAGCTGACGAGAAGCGGGTCTTGCTTGCCTTGATCGGGAGGAGCGACGTACACGCTGCCGGGCATGATGACGCGGTAGCTGCTGATCGAAGGCGTGACGTGATGGATGCCGTCGATAACCGCTCCGCTTTTCGGGTCCAGCAGCACGATGTTGCTGTGCCGTCCCATCAGCTCGACGACGATCGTTTTCAAGCTCAAATCGCCGAGCTCGTCGCGATGTCTGACGCTAATATGCAAAATGCGCTCCATGCCGACCTGCTCGACCGATTCGATGACGCCGCCCTCGCAATGCTTGCGCAGCAGCATGCAGAACATCGGCGCCTCCAGCGGATTGACGAACGGCTGCGCCGTCATATGGACGCGGGGATAGGTAGGGCTGGCCGACAGAAGCAGCCGTAAATTTTGTCCCTGCGCACGGAGCTGCAGGAGGATATCGTTGTTCGAAGGCTGGTGGATTTTGTTGATCCGCCCGCCGATGCAAGCTTGCAGCTCGTCTCGTACTGCACGTATGACCAAACCGTCTAGAGCCATGATGACACTCCATTCCAAATTACAAAAGTACGATTATTTAGGGATCAATTATATATCATGCCATAGTTTGGATCAAAACTTAAGCGGAAAGTTTGGTTGCTACTCATTTTCGGACAAAACCGCGCCGGTTTGTGTTAAGAAATTCTTCATATTTTCTGTAGTCTTTCTTAAGGGGCTTCGATTACAATTGGAAATGATTGCTTTTATGTTACAAATTGTATCGAAAGAATGGGTAAGCTTTTCGCTTTCCCGTTCGTCTATGTATCATAGGGGAGTTTGCCTCTTCTGGAATATGAAGGAGGATTCACGTGCTTGTCATCGAAAACTTGTCGCACATGTTTCGCAACGGAGGGGAAGATACGGTCGTTCTCCAAAACATCAATTTTCGCGTCGAGAAAAATGAAATCGTGGCGCTGCTCGGCAGCTCGGGCTCCGGAAAATCGACGCTGCTCAACCTCATGGCCGGATTGATGAAGCCGACGTCGGGTTCGATTCTGATCGATAACCGGGCAATCGAAAAAATGAGCGAAAACGAGCTCGCCGAATTCCGCAGGTCGCATATCGGCTTTATTTTTCAATCCTACGAGCTTATTCCGCATTTGACGGTTCGCGAGAATGTCGAGCTGCCGCTCGTGTTTCAAGGCGTTCGCGACAAAGCAAGAAGGGAGCAGGCGCTTGCGCTGCTGGAGCAGGTCGGACTCGGCCAGAAGACGGAAATGTTCGTTTCCCAGCTTTCCGGCGGACAGCAGCAAAGGGTCAGTATTGCCAGATCGCTCATTACCAATCCGTCCGTCGTGTTTGCGGACGAGCCGACCGGCAATCTCGATACGAAGACGGAGAAGGAAATCATCGATCTTCTGCTCGATTTAAACAAAACGCTGGGGATGACCTTCGTCATCGTCACGCACGAGCACGAGGTAGCCAAGCGGACGAAACGGATCATACAGCTGCGGGACGGAGTACTCGTCGAGGACGAAGACTGGGGAGGGGAGAACGAGTGAGGCTCAAGGATTATTTCCGGCTCGGCTGGGATCAGCTCAGGCGGCGCAAAGTCGTCACCGCGATGTGCGCGATCGGCATTGCCATCGGCTCCTCTTCCATCATGGTCGCCCTTGCCTTCGGGGAGTCGATTTCGCATTACAGCGAGCAGCAGATGGGCTATTATCTGAAAACCGATGAAATAACGGTGACGCCCATGCAGAGGAGCTCGGCCGACAATCCGGATAAGATTGTTCAAGAGCCGATTACGGAAGCCAAGATGGGCTTAATCCGCAGCTTTCCGAACGTCAAAAGCGTGGCGTCGGTCAGCCATGTCGGCTCGTTTGCCTATACGGTGGACGGGAGCAAGAAGGGATACATAAACGAATTGATCGCAACCGAGCTCGATACGCTGGAAGCCTTCGGTTCGGAGTTTCAGCAGGGCAGACCCGGCGATCAGGATAACGTCATCGTGCTGGAGTACGGTGCCACCGTTAATTTGTTCGACGAGAAGAAGCGGGAGCAGGACCGCGCCAGAACGGAAAGTGTAAACTACCGCGACAGGCAGGCGATACCGTACCCGGTTTACCAGAAAACCATTGTGCTTACGCCGAACTCGTTCAGAGGCGATTCGGAAGGGGTGCAGAAAATCGTAGAGATTCCCGTGCGCGTCATCGCGGTGCTCAAGCGTCCGGAAGGACAGCCGGACTACATGATCGAAGGGCAGAAGAAGGCATATGTTTCACCGGCGCTCGCTCAGAAAATACGCGCTGCGATGAATCCTGCAGAAGCGGTCCAATCGTCGGGGGCTTCCGGCAATCGCGAGCAGCTTAAAGTCAAGGTGGATACGACGTCGAACGTAGCGAGCGTAGATGCGCTGATTCAGAAGCTGAAGCTGCAGACGATGACCAATCTTCATCAAAAAGAACGGATGAATTCGGAATTTGCCATCATCAGACTTGTTTTTGCCGGCGCGGGCATGTTCATCCTGTTCGTCGCCTCCATCTCGATCGTCGTTGCGATGACGATGTCCACGTATCAGCGGCGTAGGCAAATCGGCATCATGAAGGTGCTCGGCGCAAACCTGGCGCAAATCCGCAATATGTTTATCGTCGAATCGGCGCTGCTCGGGCTGCTAGGCGGCTTGTTCGGCATCATGACCTCTTATTGGGTCATATGGGGGATCAATTACATCGTGCTGCGTTTTAGCGGCTCGGATCCGGAGCTGCTCTTCATCAGCTTCTGGGTGCTTCCGGTAGGGATGTTTTTCGCCTTGCTTACAGGCGTGCTGTCCGGTATTTTTCCGGCGATCAAAGCTTCGCGTACGGATGCGTTAAGCGCGATCAAACGCGAATAACCTTATAGCTCGTATGCAAAAATCGGCCAGGTGTCCTTTTGAACAGCTTCTTATAACTTTTACGAAAATCGGGAGTGAACGTGCATGTCTAAGAAGAAATGGTGGATTCCGATTTCGCTCGGCGTAGTGGCGATCGGTATTTCCGTCGGATTATACACATTAAGCCAATCTTCCGGCGGCCCAAAAACGCCTGCAGGAAGCAGCATCGTGTCCGCGCTGCAATTCAAAGCGGCGAAGGAAGATATAAGCAAATCGATCGAAGTAAAAGGAAAATCCTCGTATTTGAACGAAACGGTCATCTATCCGCCGTTCGACGGATCGGTCAAAAAATGGCATGTCGCAGAAGGCGGTCAAGTGAAGAAAGGGGATCTGTTGTTCGAGCTCGACGATTCCTCGCTGAAGTCGGACATCGAGCTGCAGCAGGCGAGCATGCGCAAGCAGGAGCTTGAGATGAAGCTGAAGGAGGCGCAGGATGCGATCCAGGCGAACGATCCGCAGACGAACGCTGCGGATTCCCCCGGCGCGGAGTCGCTGAAGCGTTACGGGCAGGAGGAGCTGCGAAAGCTGCAGGACGAGCTTGACGCCATTACGCGAAAGACGGCATTAAAGCAGCTTGAGGAGAAAAAAGAAAAGGTCGCTAAAGCGGCGCTGCCTGCTCCGGTCGACGGGATTTTCCTTTTTGCCGACAAGAAGGAGCCTCCGAAGCTTGAAGAGAAGACGGCGATCGGCAAAATCGTCGATTTGACGAAGCTGCAATTGACGACCACGGTAAGCGAGTACGAGGTGTATCAGATCAAGTCGGGGATGGACGTAGAGGTCAGGGCCGATGCGATGCCGGAGCTGAAGCTTGCCGGGAAGGTGGAACGCATCTCGAAATTCGCCAAAGCCGGCACCGATCAAGGCGCCGCCGCCGCGCAATTCGAAGTCGTCGTCTCGCTCGAGCCGAACGATAAGCTGATTGCCGGACTCAGCTTGACTGGCAAAATTACCGCAGAGCAAAAGCAGGGCGCGCTCGTTATTCCCACGATCGCCGTTCAGCGGGACAAGGAGGAGGCGTTCGTATACGTGCTCGGCGCCCAAGGGCCGGAGCGAAAAACGATTACGATCGGTATGGAGACGGCGGACAAAACGGAAGTGACAGGCGGTTTGAACGAAGGCGATACGGTGGTGCTGCAATAATCGGCGTTTATCGCTAAGCTGACCCAGCCTGACTTGCAAGGTGTTTTTCAGGATGAGCTTCGTAGAATCGGATCGGGGAGGGCAATCCGGAAGTCGGATAACGAATGAACAAGTTTTCATAGCATTGAAAAACCTCTATTTCTGCATAACCTGCCGGAAATGGAGGTTTTTTTGCGAAGTCCTGCATCATTTCGTCTCTTGTGCCGCCGGTCAGGGGACAGCCGCAACTTTATGAGGTATTTCAGCGTCATATGGATTGGAATAAATTTGAAGGAGGCGATTGCTTGAGAAGATGGGGAATAGCCGTTTTTTTGTTTGCTTGCATAGCTATGCTGTCTTTAGGCTGCCTGACGCCGTCCGCTTATGCCTGTTCCCGCGGACCGACTTCAATCGAGGAAGATTTTTTGGAGGCTCAAGCGATTTTCACGGCAAAGGTTTCGAAGGTAGAAGCGGTATACCCGTTCCAGAAAGCGGCTGCAGTTGAAGCTGCGGAGACGTATAAAGGCCAGGCGCCGTCGCTAGTCGTGACGAACGACGATCCGGATCGCTGCGAGGCAAGCGTCGAAGAAGGGAAAACATACTTGTTTTATTCACACGGTGTGGAGCTTCCCTATGTCAGCGTTTTCGACACGCATTTGCTCGGATCGGAGCGCGCGGAGGAGCTGATTCGCCTGCTGAAGCAAAGAATCGAACCGATCGAACCGAAGCCTCCGGGCGAAGCGCGTTTATCGGCATATTCCAAAGGAGAAATACGGATGTTTCTCGGGCGGCACGACAGAGGGCGGCCGGCCGAAGCGTTCATCGCAAACGATTCCGTTTACGTGCCTTTATCTTTCCTTAGCGAAAATCTGCCGTATTCGGCTGTGTGGGACCCGATTGCGAAAGAAGTATCCGTCGGATGGACGAATCGGATGGAGCTCGAGGAGCCGGAAGAGGATGGAAGCGGTCCGGCGGCTAAAGACGAACCGCAAGCGATAGACATCCGGTACGACAATATTCGTGTGAAGGTGAAGGATCAAACGGGCAAAGCTTCCTTCTTGGACGGCGCCCCCGAGCCGTTTTTCATCGGAGAGAAGCTTTATGTGCCGCTGCGAGCCGTCGCCGAGAAGCTTGGGCTTGAGGTGGAATGGGTCGGAAATACTTCATCCGTTATTCTTCATTATCCTTTTGACGATAGGACGGGGTCAGGTGTTTTGGGCATGCGTTATATAGTCAATGTGGGACTGGAGGGCAAGCTCGAGGTGGATCGGCTGACGAAGGACGAGATCGTTTACCGGGCCTACAACGGGCATTTGGAGGAAGGAGCCGAGGTGAAGCCGGTTGCGGTTCCTTTCGCGGAAATGCTGAAAATGGAGGCCGGATACCGCCAATATACCGCCCAATTTTATTTGGAGACAGGCAACAAAGAAATCAAGCTTCTGATGTCGCAGGAAGCGGTGAAAAAGCTGGAAAACGATGCAGGCTTCCGCGACAAAGTCGGCGCGAAATTAGGAAAGCCGCTTGACGGTCTGCCTGCCGCCAGAGTTCTTCACGTCGACGATTTCGAGTGAAGCCGTAAGGTTAGCTCCCGAATGCGCTGCCCCGCAGCGGTTTGGGGGCTTTTTTGCGTTTCCGGAAAGCTTGCGCTGCCGCGCTTGCGATTTTCACCCCGTTTTTCATTTGACGAAGTGGGATATTTTGCTGCTTGTCTGAATACATTTACCCTAGTACAGGTTGTACGAGCAATTGGCCGCTAGCATCAGGGCACCGCGAAAAGTTCCGTATGCATACGGGGCGGAAGTCGCTTTTCGGGGCAATCATGGAGGAGGGAAAACGGGGATGAGTCAGAAGAAGTGGTACCAGATGACCGACGAGGAGACGCTGCAGGCGACGCAGACCGACCCTGCGGAAGGCTTGTCTTGGAATGAAGCGTCAAGACGAAGGATGGAACATGGCGGGAACGAGCTGGCGGAGGGTAAGGCCGTCTCCCCTATTACATTGTTTCTAAACCAATTCAAAGATTTTATGGTGCTCGTGCTCATGGGCGCGACGCTTATTTCCGGCTTGCTCGGCGAATATCTGGATGCGATTACGATCGTAGCGATAATCGTGATGAACGGCGTACTCGGCTTTTTCCAGGAGTTTCGCGCGGAACGGTCGCTTCGGGCGCTGAAGGAGCTGTCCGCTCCATCGGCCAAGGTTATTCGCGAAGGCGTGCTTGCCCAGGTGCCGGCGCGCGAGCTGGTGGCGGGCGATATCGTCCTCTTGGAAAGCGGCGACCGGATCCCCGCCGATATACGCTGGCTGGAGACCAACGGTCTTTATGCGGAGGAATCCGCCCTGACCGGGGAATCGCTGCCTGTCGGCAAGCACACGGCACCGCTGGCGGGAGAAGAGGTGCCGCTTGGCGACCAGCGCAATCTCGGCTTTATGGGGACGATGGTAACGCGCGGCACGGCAAGAGGAATCGTTGTCCGGACAGGCATGGCGACCGAAATGGGGAAAATCGCCGATCTGATCCAAGGCACGGAGGAAATGGAAACGCCGCTGCAGCACAGGCTGGAGCAGCTCGGCAAAATATTGATTATGGTTGCGATTGGGTTGACGGTCATGGTCGTCGTAGCGGGCATTATGCATGGACAGCCGATGTACGGCATGTTCCTCGCCGGCGTCAGTTTGGCGGTAGCCGCCATACCGGAAGGACTGCCGGCTATCGTTACGATCGCGCTTTCCCTCGGCGTGCAGCGGATGATCAAACGAAAGGCGATCGTACGGAAGCTTCCTTCCGTCGAAACGCTCGGCTGCGCATCGGTGATTTGCTCGGACAAAACCGGGACGCTTACGCAAAATAAAATGACCATTACGCACTTATGGCTGGGCGGGAACGCCTTGGAGGTTACCGGAGACGGCTATGAGCCCCATGGCGATATCATGTGCCAGGGCAGGGTCGTTGATATGCGCAAGGATCAAATGCTGCGCAGGCTGCTTCAGGTTTCCGTGCTGTGCAACAATGCGGTGCTCGATCAGGAGCAGCCGGACGTCAAACGGAAGAAGGGCAAGGAGGAAGCGAAGCCGCTTTGGACGATCAAAGGCGATCCGACGGAAGGGGCGCTCGTCGTACTGGGGGCGAAGGCCGGCATTACGCAGCAAAATTTATCGGGCTCTTACCGGCGCGTAACCGAGCTTCCGTTCGATTCGGAGCGGAAGCGCATGTCGGTCGTCGTCGAGCATCAGGGCGGCGCGCTTGTTTGCACGAAGGGCGCGCCGGATATGCTGCTTTCCAGATGCGGTTACATTCTGTGGGAAGAAAAGGTTATTCCATTCACGAACACGCTGCGGCAAAAAGTTCTTGCTGCCAATGATGCAATGGCCGGCTCGGCGCTGCGCGTCCTCGCGCTGGCATACCGGGAGCTGAAGCCGTCCGAGCGCAATTCGGATGACGAGGAAGCACTCGAATCGAATCTCGTATTCGTCGGGCTGACAGGCATGATCGATCCGCCGCGGCCGGAGGTTCGCGACGCCATCGTAAGATGCAAAAAAGCCGGCATTCGCACCGTTATGATTACAGGCGACCATCAGGCAACCGCCGAAGCGATTGCCAGGCAGCTCGGCATGCTGCCTGCGAACGGACTCGTGATGAACGGGCAGCAGCTTGCGGCGATAAGCGACGAACAGCTGGACGCCAGAATCGAGGAAGTCAGCGTTTATGCCCGGGTTGCGCCGGAGCACAAGCTGCGAATCGTAAAATCGCTGCAGCGCAAAGGCCACGTCGTGGCGATGACCGGAGACGGCGTGAACGATGCGCCGGCGATCAAAGCCGCCGATATCGGCATCTCGATGGGAATTACCGGCACGGACGTTTCGAAGGAAGCTTCGGCATTGATACTGAGCGACGACAATTTTGCGACGATCGTGGCCGCCATCGAAGAAGGGCGCGGCATTTACGAAAATATTCGAAAATTTATCCGTTATTTGCTCGCTTCCAACGTAGGTGAAATATTGACGATGTTTTTCGCGATGATGGCCGGACTGCCGCTTCCGCTTCTGCCGATCCAAATTTTATGGGTCAATCTCGTTACCGACGGGCTGCCCGCCATGGCGCTCGGGGTCGACCAGGCGGAGAAAGACTTGATGCAGCATAAGCCTCGTTCGGCGAAAGAAAACATTTTTGCACGCCGTCTCGGGTGGAAGATTATAAGCAGAGGCATATTGATCGGCTTATGTACGCTCGGCGCTTTCTGGATTACGCTGCAGCAGGATCCGGGAACCGGCGGCGACGCTTTGGCCAGGGCGCAGACCGTGGCGTTCGCAACGCTTGTCATGGCGCAGCTGATCCACGTATTCGACTGCCGCAGCTCGCGCTCGATTTTCCACCGCAACCCGCTGCAAAACAAATATTTGGTGCTGGCTGTCGTTTCATCGGTGGTGCTCCTGCTTGCCGTTCTTTACATCGACCAGCTTCAGCCTATATTCAAAACGGTCGACCTGTACGGGAAGGATTGGCTGCTCGTGCTTGTAGCAGGCGGCATCCCTACCTTCTTGATGGGAATCGGCAGCGTGCTCCAGAAGCCTTCCAAGAAGAAACGGATCACTTACGGAGGAACGCGCACCCTTGCGAAGTAAATCTCAATCGCAGCTTATCCTTCTGTCATGGTAAGCAATCGCCGCTTGCAGCCACGCTGCTGGCGGCGGTTTTGCGTTCATGCGAACCTGCCGATGTGGTATAATGGAAGAAGACGGACGCGGCATGGAACGGCCATAAGGAGCGGGCGGAACAGAAACGACGCTTGATAGCGGACGGATGGGCGTGAGTTTTCTTGGTTGATCAGAACGTATATCATGAAAGCAGCTCTAAACCTCGGTAAACACGCCACTCCTAGCTATGCTTACGAAGTCGCTTTCTTCGAAAGCGTTTAGGACGGCGAAGCCGTTTATCCTTGAAAACGATTGAAAATATAATAGCGAAAGACTACTCTAGCATTAAAATTTGAGGTATGATAATGGCTAATCAAACGTGAGGGACGGTTAGCCCGTATTTGCGTACGATTGCTATGCCGGCATGGTTCGGCGGGCGATTGCATAATCGATAGATAGATCATAGTCGGGAGTGGAGAACGATGGATTTTACGAAAATGCATGGATTAGGCAACGACTTTATCGTAGTAGTGGGAGAGCCGAAGCTTCCGGATAACGCCGCCGCTCTTGCAATAGAGCTATGCAACCGGTTTTTCGGAATCGGCGCGGACGGGCTCGTTTATATTTTGCCTTCCGAGAAGGCGGACTTTATGATGCGCATTATGAACTCGGACGGGTCGGAGGCGGAGCAATGCGGCAATGCGATTCGCTGCGTCTCGAAATACGTCTACGATCACGGCATGACGGATAAGGAAGAAATTACGATCGAAACGATCGGCGCAGGCGTGCAAAAAGTGCAGCTTAGCGTGCAGGACGGCAAAGTGGCGACGGTTCGCGTCGACATGGGGCAGCCGATTCTTAAAGGCACGCAAGTGCCGACGACGATCGACCAGGACGTCGTGCTTGGCCATCCGATCGAGGTGGACGGACGCGAGTTCAGGTTTACGGCGGTGTCGATGGGCAATCCGCATTGCGTCATTTATGTGGATGACGCCGTCAGCTTCGATTTGCAGGCATGGGGGCCGAAGCTGGAAACCCATCCGCTGTTTCCGCGCAAGATCAACGTCGAGTTCGTAACCGTGAAGTCGCGCGATTACGCCGATATGCGTGTTTGGGAGCGAGGCGCCGGACCGACGCTGGCATGCGGCACCGGAGCTTGCGCCACGCTGGTTTCCTCCGTTCTGAACGGTTTGACCGACCGCAAGGCAACCGTATCGCTGAAAGGCGGAGATCTATATATCGAATGGAACGAGGAAGACAATCACGTTTATATGACCGGTCCGGCGCAGGAAGTATTCCATGGAACGGTAGGGTTGTAACATGAAACAGGACTTGCGACAAGCGCTTAAGGAACGTACGTTGACCGGAGACGGCGCGATGGGTACGTATTTGTACCATCTGGGGCTACCGGTCGGCATTTCATATGAGGAACTGAACATAACGCAGCCCGACGTCATTGCCGACGTGCACCGCCGGTATTATGATGCGGGAGCGAGACTTATCGAAACGAACACGTATACGGCAAACCGCGAAAAGCTGTCCAAATTCGGTCTCGAGCTGGACGTGGCTGCCATCAATCGCGCAGGCGTGGAGCTGGCCCGCAAAGCGGTCGGCGCAGACGCCTATGTCGTCGGCGCGGTCGGCTCGATTCGATCCGGCAGACGCCGCGTCGTCATCAACGCGCAGCTGGAAGACGACTTCCGCGAGCAGATGGAGGCGCTGCTCGAAGCGGGAGCGGACGGATTGCTGCTTGAGACGTTCTACGAGCATGACGAATTGCTCGCGGCTCTGCGGGTCGCCAGAAGCTTGACGAATTTGCCGGTTATCTGCCAATTCGTAACGGAGGACAGCGGCGTAACCCGGGACGGCATCGCCCTCGATACCGCCTTCGCACAACTGGCGAGCGAAGGCGCGGACGTGGTCGGCTTCAATTGCCACAGCGGTCCGAACGGCATCCTCCGCGCGCTGGAGAAGCTGACGCCGATTCCGAATGTGCCGTTCTCGGTTTATCCGAATGCGGGTTTGCCGAAGCTTGTGGACGGCCAATATACGTACTCGGCGCCGCCCGAATATTTCGCCTCGATGTCCGGACGCTTCGCGGCGTTAGGCGCGCGCATTATCGGCGGCTGCTGCGGAACGACGCCCGAGCATATCGCGGCGATCGCCCAGGCGCTGGCAGGCGGTGCGGCCGCGGCTCCCGTACAAAGCCCGGCGGCAGGTACCGCCGCGCAGCATGCCGAGCCCGATCGGGCGCCTGCGGCGGATGCGGAGCAAACGGCGGAGATCGTGCAGCAGCCGTGCGTATGCGGCGGAGAGCATGACGACGAGCTGTCGCTTGTCGAGCTGGTGAAGCGGCGCCATACGGTCATCGTCGAATTCGATTCGCCTCGCGGCTTGTCGGTCGAGAAGTTCATGAAGGGCTCCGAGACGCTTCGCGATGCCGGAGTCGACGCGATTTCGATGGCCGATAATTCACTGGCGCAAACGCGAATGAGCAACGTATCGACCGGCTATTTGGTCAAGGAGAAGCTGGGCGTCCGGCCGCTTGTGCATATCGCCTGCCGGGACCGCAATTCGATCGGCATGCAATCGCATCTGATGGGACTTCATGCGCTTGACATCGATCATGTGCTGGCGATTACCGGCGATCCGGCCCGCGTCGGCGATTTGCCCGGCGCAAGCTCGGTATACGATATGACGTCCTTCGATCTGATCCGGATGACAAAGCAGCTTAACGGCGGCCTGGCCTTCTCGGGAAAGCAGCTGAAGGAGAAGGCGAAATTCGTCGTCGGCTCGGCTTTCGATCCGAACGTTAAATATTTGGAGAAGGCCGTCCAGCGGATGGAGAAAAAAATCGAAGCCGGCGCCGACTATTTTATGACGCAGCCGGTCTATGACCCGGCGATCGTGGAAAAGCTGTATACTATGACCAGACATATTTCGGCGCCGATTTTTATCGGCATCATGCCGCTCATTAGCGGCCGCAACGCCGAATATTTGCATAACGAAGTGCCGGGCATCCGCATTACGGAAGCTGCGCGAAGCCGGATGGCGGGACTTGAAGGGGAAGAAGGCCGCCGCGCCGGGGTTGAAATTGCTAAGGAACTGATCGATGAAGTAATCCGATATTTTAACGGCATTTATTTGATGACGCCGATGATGTTCTCCGAGATGACCGCGGAGCTGACGAAATACGTTTGGGAGAAGACCGGAGCCAAAACGATTACCTCTTGTCCCTAGACATAAAATGAATTAAAATGGTTGGGATGTGATGCCAGTGATCGTCAGTATGACCGGGTTCGGGCAAGCGACGCGCAGCGCGGGCGGTTATCGGCTCCATATCGATGCGCGATCGGTCAATCATCGTTATGCCGAAATCGTCGTAAGGCTTCCCCGCGAAGCGCAGCCGTTCGAGGACAGTCTGAAAAAAACCGTCCAGCAGTCGATCAAACGCGGCCGCGTAGACGTTTATGTGACGGTGGAGAAGGAAGCGTCCTTCGGCCAGAAGGCCGTTATCGATTGGCCGCTTGCCGAAGCTTACGTACAGGCCGCCGAACAGCTGCAGGAAAAGTTCCGCTTGACGGAGCCGATTCGAATCGCAGATTTGCTGCAAATCCCGCAGCTCGTGCGGCTCAGCGAGGCGGAGACGAATGATGCGGACATACTCGAGGAAGAGTTGAAGGCATGCTTGCGCGAAGCTTTGGAGCAGCTCGTTCGTATGCGCGAAGCGGAAGGAAGCCATTTGCGGACCGATTTGCTGAACCGTCTTGCCGAGATGGAGAGACTCCACCGTTCGGTACGGGACAAAGCGCCGCAAGTCGCATCGGACTACAAGACCAGGCTGCGCGGCAGGCTGGAGGAGCTCCTAGGCGCTTTGCCGCTAGATGAAAGCAGGGTCGTTGCCGAAGCGGCCGTTTTTGCCGAAAGATCGAACATTGACGAGGAATTAACCCGGCTTGCGAGCCATTTTATTCAATTCTCGCAGTTGATCGACGGCGGGGAACCGCCTGGACGACGGCTCGATTTCTTGATTCAGGAAATGAACCGCGAAGTGAATACGATCGGTTCGAAGGCGAACGACGCTGAGATTGCCGGATATGTCGTAGCCATGAAAGCCGAGCTTGAGAAAATGCGCGAACAAGTGCAAAATGTCGAATAATAAACGAAATCATGGAACGTTTCTCCGAATACAGCGTATATACTCGTACGTTCGCAATTTTTCGTTAACGTCATCTTGTATAGGTCATCTTGCGAACGGCAAGACTGAATCATTGTCTTCATTTATCCAGTAATCGATGCATATGACGCCAACTTTCCTTTCGGAAAGCTTCGAGTTGACGCTGACGACGCCATTTTCTTGCACAAGAAAAACAAGCTCATGCCTAGACGTCGACTTTCCTAACGGAAAACTTTTAGGAGGAAAACAATGGCCATCAAACTTATTAACATCGGCTTCGGAAACATCGTATCCGCAAATCGGATTATTTCGATTGTGAGTCCGGAATCCGCACCGATCAAGCGGATCATTCAAGAGGCGCGCGACCGCCATATGCTTATCGACGCCACATACGGACGCCGTACACGCGCCGTCATCATCACGGACAGCGATCATGTCATCCTCTCAGCGGTACAGCCGGAAACGGTGGCGCATCGACTTTCCAACAAGGACGATGATCATGACGAATAATGTTGGTCAGCTGAATAACGAGGGAAGAGGCATACTGATCGTGCTTTCCGGCCCGTCCGGCGTCGGTAAGGGAACGGTCTGCGCCCAGCTTCGGAAGTGCGCCGAAGATCTCGTTTATTCGGTATCCGCCACGACGCGGTCCCCGAGACAAGGGGAAGTAGACGGCGTCAACTATTTTTTCAAAACGAAGGAACAATTCCAATCGATGATCGCGGGAGACGAGCTGCTGGAGTGGGCGGAATACGTCGGCAATTATTATGGAACTCCGCGGGATTTCGTCGAACGGACGCTTTCATCAGGCAAGGATATCATATTGGAGATTGAAGTTCAGGGTGCGCTTAAAGTCAGACAAAAGTTTCCTGAGGGCATTTTTATTTTCTTGCTTCCTCCTTCGCTGAACGAGCTGCAAAACCGGATTACGACGCGCGGTACCGAAAGCGAGGAAACGATTCGCAGCCGGATGAACGTGGCGGTTGAAGAACTGGCGCTGCTGGAGCATTATGACTATGCGATCGTCAATGACGAAGTGCAGAAGGCATGCGAGCGCGTCCAGGCGATCCTTACAGCGGAGCATTGCAAGAGAGAGCGAGTTTCGCCGAAAATTCAAAAATGGCTGGAAGAGGTGGCAGACAATGTTGTATCCTTCGATCGATAAGCTGCTTGACAAGGTCGACAGCAAATATTCTTTGGTCGTCGCAGTTTCCAAACGCGCGCGCAAGCTGCGCGAAGGGACGAAATCCGAGCTTCGCAATCCGAAATCGCATAAGCAGGTAGGCGTAGCGCTCGAGGAGCTCTATATGGATTACATTCACTACGAGAAGCTGCACAAGGAAGCAACCAAGTAGTACCAAATAACAACCCGCAGAGGTTGTTATTTTTTTAGTCTAACAGCAAGTATATCGTCGTTAATAAAATTCCCGCCAGTTACTTTTCAGGGGAACAAGGAGGCCGTAAGATGCTGAAAGGCAAAACGATTTTGCTCGGCGTATGCGGAGGAATTGCCGCGTACAAGGCGGCGGCGTTGTGCAGCAAGCTGACCCAAGCCGGCGCCCGAGTCCGCGTCATCATGACGGAGTCGGCGCTGCAATTCGTCACGCCGTTAACATTCCAAACGCTGTCGCGACACGATGTGTATACGGACACGTTCGATGAGAAGAACGCAGCGGTAGTTTCGCATATCGACTTGGCGGATCATGCGGATGTCGTCATCGTAGCGCCGGCAACGGCAAATATGCTCGCCAAAATGGCGCATGGGCTTGCCGACGATATGCTGAGCACGACGCTTCTCGCGACGATGGCGCCGGTCGTCGTCGCGCCGGCGATGAACGTGCATATGTACGACCATCCGGCCGTAAAGAGCAATATGTCGGTGCTTCAGCAGCGCGGGGTGCGTTTCGTCGAACCCGGCGTCGGCCAGCTGGCATGCGGTTACGTGGGCAAGGGACGGCTTGCCGAGCCGGAGGAAATCGTTGCGTATCTCGAAAGGATGTTTGCCGAGCGGAAGCTTTTGGCCGGCAAACGGATGCTTGTCACGGCAGGCGGAACGATCGAGCGGATCGATCCGGTCCGTTATTTGACGAATGATTCTTCAGGCAAAATGGGGTATGCGATCGCCGAAGCGGCCGGAAGGATGGGGGCCGACGTCACGCTTGTCACCGCCAAAACGGGATTGGCGGCGCCGGAAGGCGTTCGGGTCATTCCGGTCATTTCGGCGCGGGATATGCTGGAAGCGGTCATGTCGAGGCTCGACGAGTCGGATATCGTGATCAAATCCGCGGCGGTTGCGGACTATCGTCCGGCCGTGCAAGAAGCCCGCAAAATTAAAAAGAAAGAAGACACGATGACGATAACGCTTGTGAAGAACGAAGATATACTGCAGACGGTTGGAGAGAATCGGACCCATCAATTCGTCGTAGGCTTTGCAGCCGAGACGGCGCCGACCGAGCAGATGATCATGGACAAGCTGATGCGGAAAAACTGCGATCTTCTTGTCGTAAACGACGTCTCGCTGGATGGAGCGGGCTTCGGTCTCGATACGAATATCGTGAACGTGTATGACCGTAACGGACTCCTCGAAGCAATGCCTATACTGAGCAAGCTGGAAGTGGCGGAGAAGCTGCTCAAGCTTGTCGCGGCTCGGGTTTCGGCTGCGGGGAGCGAAAGCTGATGATTGCCAATGTGATCGTCGACGTGCCGGCGAAGCAGACGAACCGCACCTTCGATTATATCATTCCGGATGCGATGCGGGGATGGCTGGCGATCGGAAGCCGGGTCGGCGTGCCGTTCGGACCGCGCGTCGTTCAAGGCTTTGTCGTCAGCATGTCGGAGCGCGCCGACGTCGCCGCAAGCAAGCTGAAGCCGATCGCCCAAGTGATGGACCTCGTGCCTCCGCTTACCCCCGAGCTTGTCGAGCTGGCACGGTGGATGAGCCGCACCTATTTATGTCATGAGATTACCGCGCTCCAAGCCATGATTCCCGGGGCGCTCAAGGCTAAGTACGAGCGCTATGTAACGTTAGGCGGGGCTGCCGACGAGGAGGCTGCCGCACAAGGGTTCGGACAGCTTTCATTTGATAATCGCGCCGACATAGCGGCATTCGTCCGCAGCAAGGAGCATGTGCCCCTCGAACAGCTGCTGGAAAGGTTCGCCGGTGACGGTGCGCTTATTCAAAGCATGATTAAAAGCGGGGAGCTGCTTGAGGTGCAGACGATCAAAAATCGTCTGTCCGCCAAAAAAGTGCTTGTCGTTTATCCGCCTGAGGATCCTTCCGTTCTGGAAGCATGCGTGAGCAAGCTTCCGGCCGGCGCGAAAAGGCAAAAAGAAGTGCTTGAGCATCTGATCCGGAACCCTGCCCCAGTCCGGCTGACGGAGCTTGCGCTGGAGTTGAACGTCGGGGCCGGCACCGTCAAAGGCTTGGCCGACAAGGGCTGGATCGGACTCCGCGAGACGGAGGTATTCCGCGATCCGTACGCCGGCCGCGAGTTTAAGCGAACGCAGCCGCTGCCCTTCACGGAGGAGCAAGCCGCTGTGTTCGAGCCTATTCAAGCTGCACTGACTGCCGTCAGACATGAGGTGTTCCTGCTGCATGGCGTGACCGGCAGCGGGAAGACGGAGGTGTATCTGCAGGCGATACGGCAATGCCTGGACCAGGGGCGCGAAGCGATCGTGCTTGTTCCGGAAATATCGTTGACACCGCAAATGGTCGAGCGCTTCAAGGGCCGTTTCGGCAGCGAAGTGGCCGTACTGCACAGCCGTCTCTCGAATGGCGAGCGTTATGACGAATGGCGGAAAATCGCGCTTAAGCAGGTGCGTGTCGTTATCGGCGCCCGCTCGGCGATTTTTGCACCTTTTACGAGTCTCGGCCTTATCATAATAGATGAAGAGCATGAAACGTCCTACAAGCAAGAGGACAGTCCGAAATACCACGCGCGCGAGGTCGCGATCGAGCGGGCGATTCGCCATCGAGCGGCAGTCGTACTCGGTTCCGCAACGCCGTCGCTGGAAAGTTACTATCGGGCCAGCGAACGGGATGACCGGAGCGGAGCCGCCGGCCGGCAGGCCGGACCGGGAGGAAGTCCGTTTGCCGGAGTAAACGCCGGCAGAGCGGCAGCCGTGGCGCATCCCTCGGCTTACCGGCTGCTAACAATGAAGGAACGGGTACAAGGCAGGCCGCTTCCGCCCGTCCATCTGGTCGATATGCGCGAGGAGCTGAAGCAGGGGAACCGGTCGATGTTCAGCCGCCCTTTGTATAAAGCGATCGAAGAACGGTTAGAAAAGAAACAACAGGTCGTTTTGTTTCTGAACCGTCGAGGCTACTCGACCTTCGTCATGTGCAGGGAATGCGGCCATACGCTCGGTTGCCCGCATTGCGACATATCGCTTACGTATCATCAAAGCTCGCAAACCGTCCGCTGCCATTATTGCGGCTATGCGGAGCCTCAAGCTCGTACTTGTCCGAGCTGCAGCAGCGAGCATATCCGTTTTTTCGGAACCGGCACGCAGAAGGTCGAGGAAGAGCTCGGCAAGCTCTTCCCCGGCATTCGGGTTATTCGGATGGACGTGGATACGACGACGGAGAAAGGCTCCCACGAAAAGCTGCTCACCATGTTCCGCAATCGGGAAGCCGACGTTCTGCTCGGGACGCAGATGGTCGCCAAAGGACTCGATTTCCCGGACGTTACGCTCGTCGGCGTCATCGCGGCGGATACGGTGCTGAATCTGCCCGATTTTCGCGCGGGAGAACGGACGTTTCAGCTGCTGACGCAGGTCGCGGGCAGGGCGGGCAGGCACGAGCTGCCGGGCGAAGTATTCGTCCAAACGTACACGCCGGAGCATTACAGCATCGTTACGGCGAGCGGGCACGATTATGAGGCGTTCCTCGAGGAGGAGCTCCGCATGCGCGAAGCCGGCGGATACCCGCCTTATTACCGGCTCATTCTGATTACGATCTCGCATGAGCAGATTCCTATGCTAGTCCGAACGGCGGAATCGCTTGTCGGGCATATTAAAGAGCTGCTGCTGCGGGAAACGGACGGAAGCGACGATGCGATGGTACTGGGGCCAGTAGCCTCGCCGATCCCGAGAATCAAAGATAGATATCGATTCCAATGCATGATAAAATATCGGGGGGATTCGCAGCTTCCCTCGCTTATTGCGAAAGCTGCGGAAGCGTTTGACGACGTATGCAGGCAGCATAACGTCCAGATCGGCATCGACGTCGATCCGCAATTATTGATGTAACGGACAATCGGTCCGCATAGTGTAAATGTTGCGAGAGGGAAAAGGTGGTTAACGACATGGCGATACGAATGATAGTAAAAGAGCCCGATCCGGTGCTTCGGGAGAAAGCGAAGCACGTACCGAGCATAACGCCGAATATTCAAAAGCTGCTCAGAGATATGGCGGATACGATGTACGATGCCCGCGGCGTCGGCTTGGCTGCCCCGCAAATCGGCATTTTGAAAAGGGCGATCGTAATGGACTGCGGTGAGGAGCACGGCGGTCTGATCGAATTGGTGAACCCTGAGATCGTATCGACGGAAGGCGAGCAATTCGGACCTGAAGGCTGCTTAAGCATTCCGGGCTTGCAAGGCGATGTGCGCCGTGCGGAGAAGGTCGTCGTAAAGGGACTGAACCGGAACGGCGAGACGATTACGATCGAAGGCACGGAGCTGCTGGCCCGCTGTATTTTGCATGAAGTCGATCATTTGAACGGCGTTCTGTTTACGGATTTAGCGGAGAAAGTGTACCGCAGCGAAGAACAGGAGGACGAGGAGTGAGCGGTGTGAAGGTTGTCTTCATGGGAACGCCGGATTTTGCCGTTCCGGCGCTTAACGTTCTGCTGGCGGAAGGCTACGATGTCGTCGCCGTCGTATCGCAGCCGGACCGCCCGAAGGGCCGCAAGCGGATTTTGACGCCGCCGCCTGTCAAAGTGGAAGCGGAGAAGCACGGCATCCCCGTACTTCAGCCTGAAAAAATGCGCAGCCCCGAATCGGTCGCTGCGCTTGCGGCATTCGAGCCCGATTTGATCGTTACGGCGGCTTACGGGCAAATATTGCCGAAATCGGTGCTGGCGCTGCCGAAGCACGGATGCATTAATGTACATGCTTCGCTGCTGCCGAAATACCGCGGCGGGGCGCCGATTCAGCATTCGATTCTGAAGGGCGAAGCCGTTACGGGCGTTACCATCATGTATATGGCCGAAGGGCTGGACACCGGAGATATGCTGGCGGTTACGGAAGTGCCGATTACGGACGAGGATACGGGCGGTTCGATGTTCGAGAAGCTAAGCGCGGCAGGCGCTGAATTGCTGAAACGGACGCTGCCGGAGCTATTGTCCGGTAAGCTGCAAGCGGTGCCGCAAAATCATGCGGAGGCGACGATCGCGCCGAATATCAAACGCGAAGACGAGCTTTTGCGTTGGGATAAAACAGCGATCGAGCTGTTTAATCAAATTCGCGGGCTGAACCCGTGGCCGGTTGCGTTTACGACGCTGAACGGCGAGGTGTTTAAAGTTTGGTCAAGCCTAAAGCCGTCTGAGGCAAGCCAAGGCCAAGCCGGCAAGGCGGATGCTGTGCCCGGAACGGTGCTGCAGCTTTCCGATGCGGGGATGGAAGTGCAGACCGGCGGCGGCACGCTCTGGCTAACCGTCGTGCAGCCGGCCGGCAAAAAAGCGATGGATGTCGCTCAATTTCGGCGGGGTGCGGCATTGCCGAGCGGTACCGTACTCGGACAATAAGTACGGGGTCAGGAGTTTGCAAGCTTAGAAGCGGACCGGGAATCGTAACGCGAATCCTTCATTCAAGAGCTCGCATATACGGGAATCGGTTCGCTGGAACGGAAGGAGGAGTTCGATTTGAACGAACGTTCGAGCAAATCGGGCGGATCCAAAATCAAATCTGCGCGGGAAATCGCCATGGACGTTTTGACGCGCGTAGATACCGATAAAGCATACAGTAATCTGCTTCTGAATCAGATGCTGCAGAAGCACAAGCTGGAGCGGCCTGATGCCGGCCTTGCGACCGAACTGGTGTACGGTACGATCCAGCGGCTTAATACGATCGATCATTTTCTCGCCCGATTCGTCGCTAAGGGCATTCATAAGCTGGAGCCTTGGGTACGCAGCTTGCTGCGGCTGAGCTTCTACCAGATTTATTACCTGCAGCGTATTCCTGCTCACGCAGCGGTTAACGAGGCGGTAAACATCGCCAAGAAAAAAGGCCATCAAGGGATTTCCGGGATGGTCAACGGTGTGCTTCGCAATGTGTTGAGGCAGAAGGATGCGCTTGTGATCGGCGAGGACGGGCATGCGGTCCGCCAAATATCGCTGCTTCATTCTCATCCCGAATGGCTGGTTGCCCGCTGGGTTCGCCAATACGGCGAGGAGACAACCGCGCGAATGTGCGAAGCGAACAACGAAGCGCCGCATGCAAGCGCAAGGGTAAACCGGATGAAGCGGACAAGGGAGGACATGCTCGGAGCGTTAGCCGCCTCCGGCTTGGATGCGGCGCCTTCGAAGCTCGCTCCGGCAGGCATCGTAGTCAAAGGCGGAGGGAATCTTGCCTTGACTCCCTGGTATGCCGAAGGCGAAATCAGCGTTCAGGACGAAAGCTCAATGCTCGTCGCGGAGGCCGTATCCCCCCGGCCGGGCATGCGCGTGCTGGATTGCTGCTCGGCCCCGGGCGGAAAGACGGCGCATATGGCAGAGAAGATGGGCGATAATGGGACGATCGTTGCCTGCGACCTGCATCCTCACAAGGAGCAGCTCATTCGCGATCAAGCCGACCGGCTGGGTCTTTCCGCCATACGGACGATAGTAGGCGACGCGGAGAAGCTGGACGCCGCATTCGAGGCCGAGTCGTTCGATTGCATTTTGCTTGATGCGCCATGCTCGGGCCTGGGAGTCATCCGGAGAAAGCCGGACCTGAAATGGGCCAAAGCGGAGACGGATATTGAGGATATTTGCGGCGTTCAGCATGCGATACTCGAATCCGTTCACAAGCTGCTTAAGCCGGGCGGCATTCTCGTCTACAGCACATGCACCGTGGAACGGAGCGAAAACGAGGGGATGATCGAGCGGTTTACCCGCGAGCATCCGGAATTTCGTCTCGAGCCGTTCCCGGAGGGCGCTTTGCCGCCTGAGCTCGAAGCAGAAGGCAGGCGCGGGATGCTTCAGCTGCTTCCGCATCATTTCCATTCGGACGGCTTCTTCATCGCACGGCTGCGCAAGGGCTGATTGGCTCGCTTAACCCGCTTCAATTATGGCAAAGCGGCAACGAGCCGGGTATTGGCTGCATGACGCTTTTGCAGCAGAGGCCGCTTCGCTTTCCGATCATGAACGCTTATGATAAAATAAGCTTTAATCGAGTCTTTACCAGAAATAAGAGTCTAAGTACAGGTTGTGATAGAATGAAACCGTTTATTTACGATTATTCGTTCGAGCAGTGGCAGGAATGGGTCAAGACGAACGGAATGCCGGCATTTCGTGCCGGCCAAATATTCGACTGGCTTTATGTGAAGCGGGTAACCTCTTTCGAGCAAATGACCAATTTGCCGAAGGCGCTGCGGGAGCTGCTCGAAGAACAGTTCCGTTTCGTTACGCTTGACGAAATTGCGCGCTACGAATCGAAGGACGGCACAGTCAAGTTTCTGTTCGAGCTTCAGGACAAAAATGCGATCGAAACCGTCATCATGAAGCATAGCTACGGAAACAGCGTTTGCGTAACGACACAAGTAGGCTGCCGGATCGGCTGCACGTTTTGCGCTTCGACCCTTGGCGGTTTGAAACGCGATCTTGCTCCCGGCGAGATTATCGCTCAAGTCGTCAAAGCCCAGCAATTGCTCGATGCGGTGAACGAAAGAGTCAGCAGCATCGTCATTATGGGCATCGGCGAGCCTTTCGAAAACTACGATTCGATGATGACCTTTCTGAAAGTGATGATTCACGAGAAAGGGCTGAACATCGGCCAGCGGCATATCACAGTGTCGACGAGCGGCATCGTGCCCAACATTTACCGTTTCGCCGACGAGGACACGCAGATCAATCTGGCGATTTCGATCCATGCGCCGAACGACGCTTTGCGCTCCAAGCTGATGCCGGTCAACCGCCGTTTTCCTTTCGCGGATATGATCCAGGCATGCAAGTATTATACCGAGAAGACGGGCCGGCGCATTACGTTCGAATACGCTTTGATGGGCGGCGTGAACGACCAGCCGGAGCATGCGGAAGAGCTGGCGGAAGTATTGAAGGAAATGCCGCTTGCCCATGTCAATCTCATTCCGGTTAATTTCGTGCAGGAACGCAATTATGTGCGAACGCCGCGAGAGCATATCTTCCGGTTCCAGCGTATATTGGAGAAGAACAAAGTGAATGCCACGATTCGAAGAGAGCAAGGAAGCGATATTGCCGCGGCATGCGGACAGCTTCGTGCGAAGCATTTGGAGTCGAGTGCGAGGTGATGAGTGATGAAAACAGCGGGCCGTACCGATGTCGGACGTATCCGGCAAGTCAATGAAGACCGCACTGTCGTGCTGCCGGAGCAAAACGGGATTACGGTATCGATCGTCGCCGACGGAATGGGCGGTCATCAAGCGGGCGACATTGCCAGCCAAATGGCGATCGAGGCGATTGCCGAACAACTGAACCTGCTTTCCAGCGAAATGGGCGTCGAGCAGTTGGAAGCGTCTGTTCGGTCTGCCATCGAGCAGGCCAACGAGCGAATCTACGATGTCGCTTCCTCGAAAGAGCAGTATCATGGAATGGGCACGACGGTCGTCGTGACAGCGGCATCCGAGAACGCCCTTGTTATCGGACATATCGGTGACAGCCGCGCCTACAAAATCGATAAAGAACAGCTGGTTCAACTGACGGAGGATCACTCTCTTGTCTATGAGCTCGTGCGCAGCGGACAAATTACGAAGGAAGAAGCGGAGCATCATCCTCGCCGCAATGTATTGACCAGGGCGTTAGGCACGGAGCCGAACGTTGTTGTGGACGTGCATCATTTCAACTGGACGGAAGGGGACATGGTCCTCATGTGCAGCGACGGCCTGAGCAGTCTTGTGGATAGCGAAACGCTCGCCGCCATATTGCGGTCGGACAGCGATTTGGAGACGAAGGTCGACGAGCTTGTCGAGAAAGCGTTGGAAGCCGGCGGCGACGATAATATTACGGTCGTCCTGATGGTCAATGTAAAGGAGCAGTCTGACGTGCAGGGAGGTGATGCCGTGTGATCGGACAGGAACTCGGAGGACGTTACGAACTGCTCGACCGAGTTGGCGGAGGCGGTATGGCCATCGTCTATAAAGGGCACGACCTGCTTTTGAACCGGAATGTGGCTGTTAAGGTTCTTCGCCAGCAGTATGTGCACGACGAGGAATTCATTCGCCGCTTTCGCAGAGAAGCCCAATCCGCGGCATCGTTGTCCCATCCTAACGTTGTCAGTATTTACGATGTAGGCCAGGAAGAGGATATCCACTACATCGTAATGGAATATATCGAAGGCATGACGCTGAACGATTTGATTAAAGAAAAGGCCCCTTTGCAGGTGGAAGACGCGATACATATCGCTACGCAAATATGCGATGCGCTCGATCACGCCCATTCGAATCAAATTATTCACCGCGACATTAAGCCTCATAATATTTTAATAGGCAAAAACGGAAGGGTAAAAGTAACCGACTTCGGGATCGCCCGGGCGGCTACGTCATCCACAATTACGCAAACCGGTTCCGTTATCGGCTCCGTCCATTATTTTTCGCCCGAGCATGCCAAAGGCATTGCGGCGGGCGCGAAGAGCGACCTGTATTCGCTTGGCATCGTTTTATATCAAATGCTTACGGGCAAGCTGCCGTTTCTCGGCGAAAGTCCAATCAGCGTTGCTCTTAAGCATCTGCAGGAAAATGTCGAGGAGCCGCGCAAGGTGAATCCGCTTATTCCGCAGAGCATCGAAAATATCATTCTTAAAGCGATGCGCAAAAATCCCGACGAGCGGTACCAGTCCGCTAAAGAAATGATGAGCGATCTGGAAACCTGCATGCTGCCCGAACGGCGCAACGAACCGAAGCTTTCGTTTGCCGACGCCGATGAATGGGACGAGGAGCGTACGCGTGTCGTGCCTGCCATCCGCTCGGATTCGTTTCCGCAGGACGGCGATGACGACGACGATGTACCGAAGCGCGGCAAAAAGAAAAAATCATGGGTCGCGCCGGTCGTATGGACCGTCATTTTGCTTGTCACGATCGTCGGAATGTGGTTCGGTGTCAAATACGTGCAGGATTCGATGCCGAAGGACGTGCCGATTCCGAACGTCGAAGGGAAGCCGCTGGAGGAAGCGCAAGCGGAGCTTAAAGCGGTCAATTTGAATTATCGGATAACGGAAGAATTCAACAAGGAGACTGAGAAAGGTAGGGTTATTCGGCAAAGCCCGTCCGCGATGAAAATCAAAGAAGGCTCGATTATTAACCTTACGGTCAGCAAAGGTGTCGAAAAACAGGTCATGCAGAGCTATATAGGCAAGAAATGGTCGGCCGTCAAACAGGAGCTCAAATCTGCTGGCTATACCGACATCCAGCTGCAAACGGAAGAAATATTCCACAAGGAAGAGAAAGATACGATTGTCGCGCAAACGCCGAATGCGAACGATGAGTTTGATCCGATGAAACCGCAGTTCAAGTTTACGATCAGCAAAGGGCTTGAGAAGAAAAAAATGCCCAATTTGACCGGTAAGACGCTGAACGAAGCGAAAGGCATTTTGACAAGCATGAACTTGAGCCTTACGCCGGGAGCGGAAGGCGTTGTCGAGCAGCCCAGCTACGACCAGCCCAAGGGCCGCGTAATCGCCCAGCATCCTTACAAGCCGGACGAAGACGTGGACGACGGTGCCGGCGATATCGTGCTGTTCGTCAGCAGTGGACCGCCGGCGAACGCGGTGACGGAGACGTTTATGCTCAATAAGACGTTCGAGCCTGCAACGGCCGGTAAAACGTCGAAATTCCGCATCGTCGTCAGCGACGCCAGGAAAGAAAATTCGGAATACAAAACGATGGACGTAAGCAAAAACGAAGCCGTTTCCGTACAAGTGACGCTGACGCCGGATAAAAATGCCGTCGTTCAGGTTTACCGCGACAACACGCTGTACGATACGCAGACATTTACGTATCAGGATTATTTGAAGACAAAAAATCCGCCGTCGCCGAGCCCGACTCCGAAGCCTTCGGAATCCGTCAAGCCGGTCGACGCCCCGGCGCAGAGCCCGAAATCGAGTCCAAGCTCTTCGCCGGGAGGAAGGTAACGCATGCCTCAAGGATTAATCGTAAAAGCGTTAAGCGGTTATTATTACGTGCTGCCGGACAGCGAGCCCGCAAGCGGGAGTCTCGAAGAGCGCCTGGTTCAATGCCGGGCGCGCGGCATTTTTAAGAAAAACAAAATATCGCCGCTTGTCGGCGACCGCGTTTTGTTCGAGCTGACCGAAAACGGAGAAGGTACGGTGGACGAGCTGTTCCCGCGGACTACCGAGCTCATCAGGCCTCCTGTCGCCAACGTGAATCAAGCGGTTCTCGTCTTTTCGCTGGCGGAGCCGGATTTGAACCTGCCGCTGCTCGATAAGTTTCTCGTATTCGTCGAGCATGCCGGAATGGACGCCGTATTATGCCTGACCAAGCGCGACCTGCTTGATGAAGACGGACAGCGGGAGATGGTAGAGGCCGCTCGGCTTTACGAAGCGATCGGTTATGCGGTCTTCGTAACGAGCGCGCTGCAAGGAGAAGGCGTGACGCCGCTTATGAAGCTGCTTGAAGGCACGATCAGCGTCGTCTCGGGACAATCGGGCGTAGGGAAATCGACATTACTGAACGCGCTTGTGCCGGGTCTCAATCTTGCGACGAACGAAATCAGCAACAAGCTGGGCCGAGGGAAGCATACGACCCGTCACGTCGAGCTGGTGCCTCTCGACGGTGGCGGCTGGATTGCCGATACGCCGGGGTTTAGCCAGCTGGATTTCGTTCAGCTTGAGCCTGAAGAGCTGGGCTCCTGCTTCCGGGAGTTTAAGGGTTATGCGGCCGGCTGCAGGTTTCGCGGCTGCGTTCACGACCAGGAGCCGGGCTGCCTCGTTCGGGAAGCGGTCGAGGCCGGAAATATCGCGTCCTCGAGATACCGTTCATACATGGCGTTTCTAGCCGAGATGCGCGATAGAAAACGGAGGTATTGACGATGGGGAATTTATTGATTGCGCCGTCGATTTTGTCCGCAGATTTTGCAAAGCTTGCGGATGAGATCCGAGATGTCGAGCGCGGGGGAGCGGATTGGATTCACGTCGATGTGATGGACGGCCATTTCGTGCCGAACATTACGCTCGGACCGCTTGTTGTAGAAGCGATTCGCCCGCACACCAAGCTTACGCTCGACGTTCACTTGATGATCGAGCGCCCGGACCTGTACATACCGGCATTCGCCAAAGCGGGTGCCGACCTCATATCGGTGCATGCCGAGGCTTGCCCGCATTTGCACCGCACCATCCATCTGATTCGCGAGCAAGGCGTGAAGGCGGGAGTCGTGCTAAATCCGGCGACTCCGTTAAGCGCTCTGGAGCATGTGCTAGGGGACGTCGATCTCGTACTGCTGATGACGGTTAACCCGGGCTTCGGCGGGCAATCATTCATTACATCCATGCTTGATAAAATCAAAGGCTTAAAGCGGATGCTTGTCGAACGCGGGCTGGAGCGGGTACATATTGAAGTGGACGGCGGCGTGAATGAAGAGACGGCTCGTCTTGCAGCGGAAGCGGGCGCAAATGTCCTTGTAGCCGGCAATGCCGTCTTTGCCAAGGCGGACCGGGCGGAAGCGATCCGCCTGATTCGCGGTCATGCCTAATAGGGGGATACACTGTGGCGGGATTACGGAATGTACTTATTTTTATGACTTTTAGCTTGCTGTGCGGCGCATTGATGTCCGCCTTCATCTTGGTGGAGGGCGTTTTCCGGTACGCGTTCTCGCTGGGAGCGATTGTGGCCGGCATCAAATTTTTCCGCATGTTTTCTTCGATCGGAGCGAGAATCGGCTTCGTTGCATCGGTTGTCGTTTTCGCGCTTATCATGCCGGCCATCTATGTCATGCTTGCTTATGCTTACGACTGGCCGATCAATCCGGTATATTTGGAAGGCATCGATAAGAAGTAAAACGATCGGATACAGAAAATCCAAGTCGAATCGCATAAATAAAAAAACGCAAACATACTATAGGTTACAAGAGCGCGAGCTTTTGTAGCCTTTTTTGAAATCTTAGAAAGTATATCTCTGCTGATTGTTCGATTTCCCGGTAAACGCGCCTCCTCTTAAAAGACGGCGTAGGCGTTTATCCTTGTATCATCGAGAAGCGTATCGCCGCCGATTATCCAAAGATATCCGGTAACCGCGCTTCCTTCGGAAAAGACAGAGCCGCCGTTTTGCGAAAATGCGCGATTGTGCGCGGAGTTTTCATCATAACCTGTGACCCGAAGGGTCATGAGCGCTTATCCTTGAACGATTCTGAAAGTGTTAAGGTCACTCTTTAGGGAATATTGTTCCAAAACGGTAGGCACTTTTCCGGTGAACGGAGAATATACTGACAGTAACGCAAACTCTCGGGAGGGGTACTTATGAAATTTTATACGGTGAAGCTGCCGAAATTTTTGGGTGGATTCGTTAAAGCGATCTTGAATACGTTCAGCAAAAACTAAGAGGTTGGGCGGCATCACGTACTTAATCGGATTAACAGCACGAAAGACGCCAGGTTCGAGCGATGCCGCTCTTGTGCCGCTTACGTCGGCTTTCATTCGGCGATAGGATTCATAATCAAACCGTTCCCGCGGCTGAAGCGGGCGGTTCCCTCATGCGATCGAACGGTTCTGCGCATATTCGGGCGGCGGCAGCTAATGGCGTATCCGCCAATTTCCCATGCCGTCCTGCCTCGAAATAATGAAGCAAGGGATTAGAAATAACGACAAACAAAAAAAGCACCTGGCGGTCAGGTGCTTCTTTGGCTTTCCGATTATGATTACACGCGTGTAACCTTGCCGGATTTCAATGCGCGGGTGCTCACATAAACGCGCTTTGGTTTGCCGTCAACGAGAATCCGTACTTTTTGCACGTTGACACCCCATGTGCGCTTGCTTTTATTGTTCGCGTGGGAAACGTTGTTACCTTGTTTAGGGGACTTCCCTGTAATGAAGCATTTGCGAGACATGAATTACACCTCCTCTGTAAGCGTTCGGAGCTTAATGCCATAAGCAGTCGTTAAACATACTTCAATATAATAGCATAGTAAAAAGAGGCAAGTCAATGAAGCAGTTGAATTTTTCCGGCGTCCGTCTAGGTTTTTGACAAACTTTATAGTACAATGAAAGGTAATCCCGCAAGTCAAGTGACAAATTCGGGGAGAACATGACAAGAAAAGCATGAATTGTACAATTGATAACGAATATAAGCTTGCGTGACGGAGGGTATGAGCATAATGCCAATACAAGTTAAAAACGAACTCGGGTCGATCCACGTATCCGACCAGATCATGTCTACGCTTGCCGGTTCGGCCGCCGTGGAATGCTACGGGCTTGTCGGCATGGCTTCCCGCAACCAACTGAAGGACGGCTTCGCCGAGATGCTCGGCCGGGAAAATTTAAGCCGCGGCGTCGTAGTGCGCAGGGAGCAGGACTTGCTTCACATCGATTTATATATTATTGTCAGCTACGGTACGAAAATTTCCGAAGTTGCGCATAATGTTCAGAACAGGGTCAAGTACATGCTCAATGAAGTGGTTGGTCTCGAGGTGGATTTCGTCAATATTTTTGTGCAGGGTGTCCGCGTCGCGAAATAGTTTTGAAACGGACATGCGAACCATGCGTAAATATTCCGATGGCGGTTGCCGCTTAGGAGCATAATAGCAAACGCAATTCGATAAACGATAAGCTCAGCCATCCATCCGGTAAGCAGACAACGATAGGCAACAGTAGGGAAGGAGAATGGATTTGGGTAAGCGCTTTAGCCGTTTGACCGGCACGGATTTTATCCGAATGGTATTCACGGCTGCACGATATTTGCATGATCATGTGAACCATGTTAACGCCCTGAACGTATTTCCGGTTCCGGACGGGGATACGGGCACGAATATGAATTTAACGATGACTTCGGGTGTCGAGGAGCTGAGTAAAAAACAGACGAACCATATCGGACAAGCAGCGGAGACGCTGTCCAAAGGTTTGCTGATGGGGGCTCGCGGCAATTCCGGAGTTATTTTGTCGCAGCTTTTTCGCGGTTTCGCAAAATCCGTTCAGTCATACGAGGAAATTAACGCGCAGCAATTTGCCGCCGCCTTGCAGCAGGGCGTCGATACCGCTTATAAGGCGGTGGTGAAACCCGTCGAGGGGACGATTTTGACGGTGGCGAAGGACGCGGCCAAGCATGCGATGCAGAATGCACGCAGAGCCGCCGATGTAACGGCGCTTATGGAAGAAACGTATGCGGCGGGAAAACAATCGCTTGCGCGTACGCCGGAGCTGCTCCCTGTTTTGAAACAAGTGGGCGTAGTCGATGCGGGCGGACAAGGGCTTATGTTCCTCTATGAAGGGTTCCTTGCCGCTTTGACGGATGATGCCGTCGTACCGGCGCACGCATTTACCGGCCAATCCGTTGCCCGAGAAGAGAACCACGTCCCCGCAGGACGAAGCGCGCAATCGCATATTTCTGCGGAGGAGATCGAATTCGGCTATTGCACCGAATTTATGGTCAAGCTCGATCAGACGAAGAGCAAGGGATTTGAAGAAACGGCTTTCCGCGACGCTCTGACCAAATTCGGTGACTCGCTGCTGGTCGTTGCGGACGACGAGCTTGTCAAGGTGCATATCCATGCGGAGTTTCCGGGCGAAGTGATGAACTATGCGATGAAATACGGTGAATTGATCAAAATCAAAATCGAGAATATGCGCGAGCAGCACGGCCATATCGTGATGCATGACGACGAAGCTTATGCGCAAGCGTGGGGCGTTTCGAATACGGCACAGGAGCAGCCGGCAGCCGCTGTAAAGCATTCGAAGCCGAGCGGGATGGTCGCGGTTGCGATCGGCGACGGAATATCCAAAATTTTGTCCAGTCTCGGCGTCGACCAAATCATTTCCGGCGGTCAGACGATGAATCCCAGCACCGAGGATATCGTGACGGCAATCCGCAACGTGCAGGCGAAGACGGTTTACGTTCTTCCGAACAATTCCAATATCGTGCTTGCCGCGCAGCAGGCCGTAGAGCTGGTGGAAGACAAAGAAGTGATCGTCATTCCGACCAAAACGATTCCGCAAGGCATTGCGGCTGCTCTCTCTTACCAAAGCGGAGCCGAATCGGATGCCGGTAACGCGGAAGCGATGAACCGTGCCGTCCGGCAAGTAAAGTCAGGGCAAGTGACGAATGCCGTACGCGATACGTCGATCGACGGCATCGATATTAAGGAAGGCGATTTTATCGGCATACAGGACGGCCAAATCGTCGCGTCTTGTCCGGACATCGTCGACGCTTGCCGCAAGCTGCTCGACAGCATGCTGGCGGAAGGCGGAGATCTTGTTACGATACTCGCCGGCTCCGATGCGTCCGAAGACGATACGGAATCGCTGACGGCCTATTTGGCCGACGCCTATCCGGATGCCGAAACGGAAATCCATGCAGGCGGACAACCGGTATACGCCTACTTGTTCGGCGTTGAATAATCCTGCGCTATACGCGTCGCGCAGGATCGAGATAAATATGTAAGTTGGAGTGATCGCATTGGCCAATGTTCGAATCGTGATAGACAGCACAGCCGATATACCCCGTGAAATCCGCGAATCGTTAGGGATCGAGATGGTTCCGCTCAAAGTGCATTTCGGTACGGAAACGTATCTGGACTCCGTAACGATCGAAGCCGATCAGTTTTATGAGAAGCTGACCCGCACTCCCGTGCTGCCGACGACTTCCCAGCCTTCTCCGGTTGAATTTTTGGAGACGTATAAACGCATAGCTGCCGAGCAGCCGGATACGCAAATCATATCGATTCATTTGGCTTCCGTATTAAGCGGCACATACCAATCGGCGGTACTTGCCAAATCGATGCTCGAAGATGAGGTAAACGTTACTGTCGTCGATTCCAAGTCTGCTTCTTACGGGATCGGTTTAATGGCAATTGCGGCGGCGAAAGCGGCCGCACAAGGGAAGAGCAGAGAGCAATGCCTGGAAGCGATCGAGGAAATCCACGAGCAATGCGGACTGTATTTTTTGGTCGATACCCTCGAGTACCTGCAAAAAGGCGGGCGTATCGGGCGGGCCGCGGCTTTTGTCGGGTCGCTGCTCAATATCAAGCCTATTTTGTCTCTGGATGCCGAAGGCACGGTCATGTCCGTCGACAAAGTGCGCGGGCATAAAAAAGCGACGCTTCGTATCGTGGAGCTGCTGAACGAGCACTCCCGCTTCTCCGGCAAGCCGGTCCGGATCATCATCGCCCACTCCAGCTCGATGGAAAATGCCCAGCAGTTCAGCTCCGTAATCAGCGAACATTTTGACGTCAAAGAGTTAACGTACACGACCCTCGGACCTGTGATCGGCACGCATGTCGGTCCCGGTACGGTAGCCGTATTCATGCTTCCGGCATAATATGATCGATTTGCATGAGGTCTCCGTTCGCCAAGTTCGCGGCATCGGAGCGCAAAAAGCCGAGGAGTTGGGTTCGCTGGGCATCCGATCGGCATCCGATCTGCTTGAATATTTCCCCTTCCGTTATGAGGATTACCATGTGCGGGATTTGACGGAAGCGAAGGAAGGCGAAAAAATTACGATACAAGGCACGATTTACAGCGAGCCGGTCATGCAGCGGTTCGGCCGCGGCAAGGCGAGGCTGTCGTGCAAGGTCGTATCGGACAAGTTTTTTATCACTGCGGTATGGTTTAACCGTCCTTATATGAAAGAACAATTAAAGCCGGGACTTGAAATCGTCCTGACCGGCAAGTGGGAAGGGAAACGGCAGCAAATGACCGTATCCACTTCGGAATTTGTCGGCAAGGAAAACTCCAGAGTCGGTACGCTGCAGCCGATTTACTCCGTGGCGGGCGAGGTTACCCAATACGGCTTGCGCCGAATGATCGCACAGGCGCTTGCGCAATACGGGGAAATGATCCAAGAGGTGCTCCCGCACGAATTGATGGCGAAATACGATCTTATGCCTCGCAAGCGCGCCGTAGCGTTGATTCATAATCCTGCCGATGTATCGGAGGGCAACAAGGCGCGACGGCGGATGGTGTACGAAGAGCTTTTTCTGTTTCAAATCAAGCTGCAGGCTTATCGGGCAATGAACAAAAGCCGTGCGGACGGCATCGCGCATACCGTCGATTCGGAAGCGGTAAGAGGCTTCGTTCGCGCCCTGCCTTTTCAGTTGACGGACTCGCAGAAAAAGGTAGTCGCCGAAATTTTGGAAGATTTGCGGAAGCCTTTCTGTATGAACAGGCTGCTGCAGGGTGATGTCGGAGCGGGCAAAACGGTCGTTGCGGCCATTTCGCTATATGCCGTCGTAAAGGCGGGATCGCAAGGCGCGCTGATGGTTCCGACGGAAATTTTGGCCGAGCAGCATAAACGTTCGCTTGAGCGGTTATTCGAGCCTTACGGGATTCAGGTCGGGCTGCTGACCGGAAGCTTGACGGAGCGCAAACGGCGAGAGCTGCTTGCATCGCTGCAAATGGGACTTATCGATATATTGGTCGGCACGCATGCTTTAATTCAGGAAGATGTGTTTTTCCGAAAGCTCGGACTCGTCGTAACCGACGAGCAGCATCGGTTCGGGGTCAATCAGCGAAGCATTTTGCGGCGCAAAGGGATGACGCCGGACGTTCTGACGATGACGGCGACGCCGATCCCAAGGACGCTTGCGATAACCGCTTTCGGCGATATGGACGTCTCGACGCTTCGCGAGCTGCCCAAAGGCCGTAAACCGATCAAAACCTACGCCGTAAAGCACGATATGCTGGAGCGCGTACTCGGCTTTATCGACCGGGAAGCGAAAGCGGGACGTCAGGCATATGTCATATGCCCGCTTATCGAGGAATCGGAGAAGCTGGATGTGCAAAATGCGATCGACGTGCATGCGCAGCTGACGCATCATTTTCCGTCGCTTCGCGTAGGTCTTCTGCACGGGCGAATGTCTGCGGCGGAGAAGGAAGAGATCATGACGGCTTTCGGTGCGAACGAGCTTCAGGTGCTCGTCTCGACGACAGTCATCGAGGTTGGCGTCGACGTGCCGAATGCCACGCTGATGGTCGTGTACGATGCGGACCGGTTCGGCTTGTCGCAGCTTCATCAGCTCCGCGGGCGTGTCGGCCGGGGCGAGCATCAATCGTTCTGCGTGCTTCTCGCCGATCCGAAAACGGAGGTCGGGAAGGAACGCATGCGGGCGATGGTGGAGACGAACGACGGCTTCGAAATCGCCCGAAGGGATTTGGAGCTGCGCGGACCTGGCGATTTTTTCGGGACGAAGCAAAGCGGAGTACCCGAGTTCCGGGTTGCCGATATGATGGCGGATTTCGAAACCTTGGAGCTGGCGCGGGACGATGCTGCGGAATTGGTGGCAAGAAGCGAGTTTTGGACTTCCATCGAGTACTTGCCGCTGCGCCAATACTTGCAAAGAGAGCAAGTGCTGACAGGCGAGTTGTTGGATTAGCATGAAGCGTTCTCCGCGGCTATAACGGGTCGATGCGGTTTTCCATTTCGGTATCAGATTCAGACAAGCTTCGACGATTTAACGGAACATTTTCTCCGCAGTTATCATATGCTTGAGAGAGGGCTTGTGTCCGCACGAAGCGTTCGGCTTCGGAGCATACGGTACAAACGGAGGTGTCGATGCGTGAGCTACGTGAACTACGGCGTAGAACGGGAGCTTGTCGAACGGATCAAGCTGAAAATGAAAAATCCGGCGACGAAGGAACGGGTCAAGTATATTTTATACGGCGTGACCAAGTCGGATCTGCAGGATCGGGAGAAAATACGCAAATTGCTTAGACAGGCGGCCAGAGTGCTCGGCGAGAATATTACGCCTAGGCAGGAAGAGAATATTATAGCCTTCGTCATCGATCAGAAAATCGATCCCAACAATACATTTCACCTTCTAAAGCTGTGGGGGATGTTCCGGTAGCGGCGGATCGGAGGCGCAACAAAAAGGAACGGGCGGCATAGGCAGCTGCGTTCCTTTTTGTTGCGCCGATATTTACGGTACGGCCAGCGGCTCCAAACAAGCCGGGCTGTCGTTCTTAACGTTCCCGACGATCGGGGAGACGGGGTAAGCGGTCATTTTCTCCGCGGGGTACGGCTGAAGCAGCGGCAGAAGCCGCGAAGGATCGCGTTGCTCCCGATCGAGCCATACGGCTTCATCCTCGGGGCGCAAAATAACCGGCATCCTGTCGTGAATGTCTTCGACAAGCTTGTTCGGCGTAGTTGTAATGATGGTACAGCTGCTTATTTTTCGTCCGTCCGGAGCGAGCCAAGTCTCGTACAAGCCTGCCATCGCAAATAGTTCGCCGGAGGTAAGCGTGATGCGCATCGGCTGCTTGCCGGTGCCGGAACGTTTCCATTCGTAGAAGCCGTCTGCGGGGATGAGACATCTTTTCTTTTCGAGCGGTGTCCGGAAAGCCGGCTTTTCCATAAGCGTTTCCGCTCTGGCGTTCAGCATCTTGTTGCCGATTTTCTCGTCCTTCGCCCAGCTCGGAATAAGTCCCCATTTCAGTTCCCCGAGCCGATTTTTGGCGCCGTCGTGGATGATAGCCATAATCATTTGGCTGGGCGCAACATTATATTGCGGACGATGCAAGGGCGGAGCCGCTTGTTCGAGCATAAATCTCAGCATCAGCTCATCCCAGCTGACGACGATCGTAAATCTGCCGCACAAAACGCATTCCCCCTATTTATCAATGAAATGTTCATGACGCATACCGGCACTTTCGCGCTGTCGGAAGCCCGGAGTTAAGCTAGCTCCATTAAGCTGCAAGATCGCTAATAAACGTCAGTCCCGTATCGCTTCGAACACCGAACGATCCCATAAAATCCACGGATATTCGCGGGGCGGCGTCGAGACGAAGGCGAGCGGTTCCTTAAGGGTGGGGTGCTCGAACGCCAATCGGAGCGACCAGAGGCCGATCTGCTGACCCGGTTCGTTGACATGTGCGCCGTAACGCTGGTCGCCATACAGCGGGCAGCCGATTGAGGCGAACTGGACGCGAATTTGATGCGGTCTTCCGGTTTGCAGCTTTACTTTAACAAGGCTCATTCCTTCTCCGCTCGCGATGACCTCATAGTCGAGAATCGCTTCTTTCGCATCCGCGCTTCCTTGCGCCACCGCGGTCACCATATTCGTTCTGGCATCCTTGCGCAAATAGTGAACAAGCCTGCCGTTCGGTTTTTTCGGCTTTCCGCGGACGACGGCGACATACGTTTTGCCGAAATCGCGTGTGCGGACCATATCGGACAAGCGGGAAGCCGCCTTCGAGGTTTTGGCGAATACCATGACGCCTCCAACCGGACGGTCAAGCCTATGAACCAATCCGAGATAAACATTGCCGGGCTTGGCGAAGCGCTGTTTGATGTCCGCCTTCAATACGCTCAACAAATCGGGATCCTTGGATTCGTCCTCCTGCGTCGGCATATTGACGGGCTTTTGGACGACGAGCAGATGGTTGTCCTCGTACAAAACCGGAACCGTGGGCTTGGCTCCCGAAGCCATTAGCGTTTTTCCTCCCAACGGCCGAGAATGCCGCAAGGCAGGTGCATGCCGGATTCGGTAATCGGCAAGCCGATTTCTCCCGAAGTGATGGCGCCGCCGTATTTCTTCTTGAGCGTCATTGTCAAAATATTCGTCAGCACCGTAGCCGAAATGCCCGTCGTATAAGAATTGATCAGCATGAATAAAGGCTTGTCCGACATAATGGACATACAGCTTTGGACGAAAGGGAATAAATCCTCTTCCAGCTTCCACATTTCGCCGTTAGGTCCGCGGCCGTAGGACGGCGGGTCCATAATGATGGCGTCGTACCGGCTGCCGCGCCGCTGCTCGCGCTGCACGAACTTGAAGACGTCATCCGTAATGAAACGGACCGGACGTTCGCCGAGACCGGAAAGCTGCAAGTTCTCCTTCGCCCATTGCACCATGCCCTTGGCTGCGTCGACATGACATACTTCCGCTCCCGCCGAAGCGCAAGCCACGCTTGCTCCGCCCGTGTAAGCAAACAAATTGAGAACCTTGATCGGGCGGCGCGCCGACTTGATTTTATCGATCATCCAGCTCCAGTTGACCGCTTGCTCGGGAAAAAGCCCGGTATGCTTGAAGCCGGTCGGCTTAATATAAAATTTCAGATTGCCGTAGGAAACGGTCCACCGCTCCGGCAGCTTCTCGCGGTATTCCCATTGTCCGCCGCCGCTGGAGCTGCGGTGATAATGCGCGTTGGCATGCAGCCAGAGCCCGGTTTCTTTCTCCAAAGGCCATATAATTTGCGGGTCAGGCCGCCGCAGCGTGTAACCGCCCCAGCGCTCCAGCTTCTCGCCGCCGCCCGTATCGATTAATTCGTAGTCCTGCCAGTCTTTAGCCGAAAACATATGTTTGGTCCCGTCCTTCGATTCGTCATTTGGATTGTATCATCGTTATTTTACAACATCATGGGTGTAGAAGCGAGCACAGTCCTTCAACCGAAAGGCGGCAAATAAAAACGCTGACGATTTTCGGCCGTATCCGTTATAATGATTGTGTCGGATTTTGTAAAAATATGAAGGTAACTGTCGCCAAGGGGAGAGGTTCGGATGAAAAAAATGAAGCCGCGTTCGGACGGAAAGAGCAAGCTGAACCGCTGGGGAGCGCGTACGGCCGCTATCGCAGCGATAACGGGGCTGCTCGTATCCGGAACGGTCCTGCCGCAAAAGGCTCACGCCGATTATTATTGGGATTTGCACTTGAAAGCGAAATCATTGGATGATGCGGGAAACACGGCCGGGGCCATTCCGTATTGGGATGAGCTTATGCGGTACGAGGCGAATAAGGGCAATTGGGAGAACGCCGCCGTTTATGCCGGCAATATAGACGAATATTACGATAAAGTCGCGAAGGATTACGAGAATGCGATCAAGTATTACGAGCTCGAGAACGAATACTGGCTGAAGGCGGGCAAGGATTGGGGAGCGGGCGACTTGCAGCGGGCGGAGCACTTGCGGACGGTGACGGAAATTTATGTCTCGTCGGCGAATGCCGGGCTGGCGAAGCAGCTTTCGGAGCCGAAGCAGGGAGGGCTTGCGAAATACGAGCCGGAGTCGGGCGTGTATCTCGGGTTGTACTCCGAACGCGATCCGAAGATGGGCAACTATTTTACCCGCTCGGAGCAGCTTTACGGAAAAAAACACGCCATTTATTTGGCTTACGCGCCATGGGGAACCAAATTTCCCGGCGGCCACGCGCAAAATGCCAAGGAAGCCGGGGCGGGCCTGCAAATCGGCTGGGAGCCTTCGGAAGGGCTTGATGCCGTCGTCGACGGGCCATACATACGCGAGTGGGCGCGACAAGCCAAAGCGTCCGGTATTCCGATCTTTCTTCGTTATGCCAGCGAAATGAACGGCGCTTGGACGAAATGGAACGGCGATCCGCAGGCGTATATCGAAAAATTCCGTTTGATTCACGATATTATGGCCGAGGAAGCGCCGAACGTAGCGATGGTATGGAGTCCCGGCGACGTACCCCGCTACTCGATGGACGCTTATTACCCGGGAGACGAATATGTCGATTGGGTCGGCATCAGCTTATATACCGAGCCTTACGAGCATGGCGATCCGTCGAAGCCGGCCTACGGGCAGACGCCGATCGAACGTCTCGACGAGCTGTACGGGTTATATGCCGACCGCAAGCCGATCATGATCAGCGAAACGGCAGTCGCTCATTATACGAACGCCGACGGCGAAGATTATACCGATTGGGCGCTGTTGAATCTCAGCAGGCTTTACGAGGTGATGCCGATCAAATATCCGAGACTTAAAGCGATTACGTATTTTAATGTAGATATGAAGGAAAAAGACTCGCGAAACAATTATTTGCTGAGCGATAATGATGCCATGCTTAGCGCATACCGTTCGCTTATCGCCGGTCCGGGGTTTTTGTCCAAGATCGAGCAGGGCGCGAAGCCGGCTTCTCCGCTCGTTTATACGAAAGCGGACGGAGGCGCCGCCTTCGGAACGCAAACGCGTATCGTGCCGTTCGTGAAAATACCCGATGGCTTTATCGGGAAAGTGGAATATGTGCTGAACGGCAGCGTCGTCGGCTCGCAAAAGAAAGCGCCGTTTTATTTGGATCTGAATGCCGGCGACGTGCCCGAGGGCTCTGTGTTCGAAGTGCGAACCTATGGGACGGACGGCAATTTGGCGGCTTCCAAATCGATCGCCTTGTCGTCGATCGTTTCCGTCGTCATAGACGGCAAGCCGCTGAGCGTGGAACAGAATCCGGTCATCGTGAACGGCAACACGCTTGCACCGCTGCGCGCTATTTTCGAGGCAATGGGCGCAAACGTCGATTATGACAACGATACAAGAACGGCAACCGGGAAGAAGGGCGGCACAACCGTTTCCCTGACGATCGGACAGGCGGATGTCAAGAAAAACGGCAAAACGGAGACGCTCGAAGAGCCCGCCCAGCTGGTGAACAACTTTACGATGGCGCCGGTCAGATGGATTGGGGAGGCGTTCGGCGGGAAAGTGGAGTGGGACGGCAAAACGAGAACCGCGTTGATTACGACGCGTTGACCCGCAGCTTCCATTGGAGAAAGCGATAGGCTTCCGTTTTGCAGGCAATTTTAACGAGCATTCGCCACCGGTCGAACCTGGAGATAACATTTCGGGAACGCCGATCCGAACTATCATTTCTTGCTCACTTAGCCGAAACGCCGAATCTAAGGGGAATCGGTGAGCTTCCATACTTAACGCCGTCGGGCAAAAGCCTGGCGGTGTTCTTTTTTTTGCTGCTGGAACGGCGTTACCTTTTCCTTATGAATCCCCTTGTCTCCCTCCTTTATGATTAAATTCGTTAAAATAAACCTTTCGAACAATAAAATGAACCTAAATGAACGTAAAAAGAAGAAAGTAATGTACATAAACAAACCCATGTATTATAATGTGACTAGGTTAACGAACTAAAACTAAACTTTTTGGAGGTACGAAACGATGGAAATCCGTTACGCAACGAACCCTGCTGCAACAAAGGCATTTGATACCGAGCAACTGAGAAACGAATATTTGATTGAAGGCTTGTTCATTCCGGGTGAACTGAAGCTCGTATACAGCCATGTCGATAGAATTATTACAGGCGGCGTTATCCCGACGTCCCAAGCGATCGCCCTCGAAGCGGACCGCAAAGAAATGGGCGCGGAATTTTTCCTGGCCCGCCGCGAGATCGGAATCATTAACGTAGGTCCCCGCGGATCGGTAGTCGTGGACGGCGAAGAATTCGTCATGGAGACGAAGGACTGCCTGTATATCGGCTTAGGTAAACGCGAAGTGTTGTTCAAGAGCGAAGACAGCGCGAATCCGGCCCGTTTCTATTTGAACTCGACTCCGGCTCACAAGGAATACCCGACTGCGAAAGCGGCGATCAGCGAAGCGGAGCCGAATCATCTCGGAAGCATCACGAATTCTAACGAAAGAACGATCTACAAATATATTCATGAGCAAGGCATCAAGAGCTGCCAGCTCGTGATGGGCATGACGCTTTTGAAGCCGGGCAACATGTGGAATACGATGCCGTGCCACACGCATAACCGCCGTTCGGAAGTATACTTCTATTTCGATATGCCGGAAGACGGCGTCGTTTTCCATCTGATGGGCGAGCCGACGGAGACGCGTCATGTTGTCGTACGCAACGAGCAAGCGATCATTTCTCCAAGCTGGTCGATCCACAGCGGAGTCGGTACGAGCAACTATACGTTCATCTGGGGCATGGCGGGAGAAAACCAGGAGTTTGCCGATATGGATCCGGTAACGATGAAGGAACTGAGGTAACATGTCAAGCTTGAAGCGCCATGAAAGCATTATGGCCTTGCTGCTTCAGAACGGGGAAGTAAAGGTTTCGGAGCTAAGCGAGCTGCTGCAGGTTACCGGCAAAACGGTTCGCGAAGACCTGGAGAAGCTTGAGCATCAAGGGCTTCTGGTGAGGGTCCACGGCGGCGCCGTACTGAAGAACGACGCCGACCGGGGGCTGCTCCCTTCGCATGAGCCGAACGCTAAGCAGCTAGCGGAGAAGGCGGATGCGGCCGCCAAGGCGGTGCGTCTGATCGAGCCGAACGATATCATTGCGCTGGACGTGGGAAGCACGACGCTGGAAATCGCCAAGCTGCTGGATAACGCGCCGCTGACGGTCATTACGAACGATCTTTTCATTATAAGCGAGCTTGCCCGCAAGGACCGGATTCATCTTGTCGTCCCGGGAGGCTACCGGCAGCGTAACATGCTGATCAGCTCCGATGCGATAGGTTTTATCCGCAAGCTGAATATTCAGAAAGCGTTCCTGACGACATCCGGCATTCATTCCGACTTCGGTTTCACCATCTATACGAGCGAGCTGCAGGAACAGAAGCGGGCGCTTATGGCGTGCGCGAAGGAGACGATCTGCGTCGCCGACCATACCAAATTCGACAAATACGCGCTCATGACGTTCGCGGAGCTGTCCGAGGTGCATTCGATCATTACGGATAGCGGTTTGTCCGACGATGTAGCGGAGAAATACAGGTCCTATGGGCTGTCTATTGAAAAATGAACGGAGTGACCCTTATGAATTTGTTTGATCTGCAAGGGAAAACGGCAATTGTTACGGGCGGCGCCAAAGGCTTGGGCGGGGCTATCGCGATCGGACTGGCGAAAGCCGGAGCCGATATTGCGATTGTAACGAGCAGCGGCAAAAATCGCGCCGTCTACGACCAAATTACGGCGATGGGACGCAAAGCGCATATCATCGTGGCGGACCTGAGCAAGGAAGAAAATCTTCCGAAGGTCGTGAGCGAAACGCTGTCCGTTTTCGGCAAAATCGACATTCTCGTCAACAACTCGGGCATTATCCGCCGTACGCCTGCAGCCGATCACGCGGCTCAAGATTGGCATGACGTCATCGATTTGAACATGAACAGCGTCTTTTTTCTCTGCCAGCTCGTCGGCCGGGAAATGCTGAAGCAAGGTTCGGGCAAAATTATAAATATCGCCTCCATGCTAACGTTCCAGGGCGGCATCAACGTACCCGGCTATACCGCGTCCAAGCACGGTGTTGCCGGCATTACGAAAGCGTTGGCCAACGAATGGGCGGGCAAAGGCATCAATGTAAACGCGATTGCCCCAGGCTACATGGAGACCGACAATACGGCGGCGCTGCGCGCAGATGCCGATCGCAATTCGCAAATTATGGTCCGTATTCCGGCAGGCCGCTGGGGAACGCCGGAGGATTTGCAAGGACCGGCCGTATTTTTGGCGTCCAAGGCTTCGGATTATATGAGCGGCGAGGTTCTGTGCGTTGACGGCGGCTGGATGACAAGATAACGAGGTGGAAATCCCGATGGCGGATCAGATGCATAACCATCCGGAAGTGGTTACCTTCGGCGAAACGATGGGTCTCCTTTTTCCGGCCGGGTCCAAAGGAATTGAATACAGCCCGCTTCTGGAGCAGTCTTTCGGGGGCGCGGAAAGCAATCTGGCGATCGGGCTTGCGAGGCTCGGACACCGTGTCGGCTGGTTTGGCCTGCTGGGCAGCGATCCGATCGGCAATATTATCGAGAAACGGCTGCGCGGGGAAGGCGTCGATGTCAGCCGCTGCAAAAGAGCATCAGGGTCGCCGACCGGTCTCATGCTGAGAGAAGCGGTGGCGGGGAAGTCGTCCGTATATTACTACCGGAAGTTTTCCGCGGCAAGTACGATGACGCCCGCACATCTTGACGAGGCGTATTTGGCCGGAGCCAAAATGCTGCATGTGACAGGCATTACGACGGCGCTCAGCGCTTCGTGCCGGGAAACGGTGCTGGAAGCCGTGCGAATCGCCAAGCGGAACGGCGTTAAGGTATGCTTCGATCCGAATCTGCGGCTCAAGCTGTGGACGATCGAAGAAGCGCGCGAGACGCTGCTGCCGATCGCGCAAGAGGCCGACTACTTCTTGCCTGGGCTCGACGAGCTGAAGCTGCTTTACGATACGGATGATACCGATCGGATTTTTGAAAACCTTCACAAGCTTGGTTGCGTATGTATCGTAAAAGGCGGCGAAGCGGAAACATTTGTCGCCCACGGAGGAGCGGTCGAATCCGTTCCGTTTTTCCCTGTCGAGCGCGTCGTGGACACGGTCGGGGCGGGCGACGGGTTTTGCGCCGGATTTTTGGCCGGCGTTCTTCGCGGCATGAGCAATGTCGAAGCCGTGAGGATCGGCAGCTTGATCGGCGCCATGGTCGTACAGGTGGAAGGCGATTGGCAAGGGCTTCCGACTTGGGAGCAGGTTGAAGCCGTACTCGGCAACAAGAAACACGTGGAACGATAAAACGGCAGCCAAGAGCGTCCGTTGGCGAAGACCGATGGAACGAAAGGACCTGATTTCCGATATGAAAAAAATAAAGCTGATCGAAAAAATCGTAAATGAAGGCGTTGTAGCCGTCCTGCGCGGGGAGACGCCCGATGAAGTGGTGGAAATGGCCGAACAGGCGATTGCCGGCGGACTCAAAACGATTGAAGTGACGATGACGGTTCCGTTCGCGCTCAAAGCGATCGAGAAGCTGGCGACCCGCTACTCCAGTACGGCGACAGACCCCGACAAGTTCGCGATCATCGGCGTCGGCACGGTGCTCGATCCGGAGACGGCGAGAGCGGCGATTTTATCCGGCTCCGAGTTTGTCGTAGGCCCGTCGCTCAACCCGGCGACAGTGGCGTTGTGCAACCGTTACCGCGTTCCGGTAATGCCCGGCGTCATGACGATTCAAGAAATTCAAACCGCGCTGGAGCTTGGCGTCGACATCGTCAAGCTGTTCCCGGGCAATCTTTTCTCGCCGGCCATGATCAAAGCGATCAAGGGTCCGCTGCCGCAGGCGAATATTATGCCGACAGGCGGCGTTTCCCTGCAAAACCTCGGCGAGTGGGTCAAAGCGGGCGCTGTCGCGGTAGGCATCGGCTCCGACTTGACCGCGGAGGCCGTAAAAGCGAAGGATTTCTCGCTGGTAGCGAAAAAAGCGGCGCAATATATGGAAGCCTACAGGGCCGCTGTTCGATAAGGTAAGACGAAAAGTAAGCTATACAGCCGGCTTAAATCGCCTACGATAAGGAGTGCAATGAGAGATGTGGAAGAAAGCGATCGAGGACGCGGTCGTCAAGACGCGCAAAAATATCGAGCGGTACGGAGAACAATTTCCGCATGTCGCTCTTAACGGCGGCGGCTATACGACGAACCTGAATCCGAATACCGACTGGACGGACGGATTTTGGACCGGCATGCTTTGGCTTTGCTACGAATATTCCAAAGACGAAACGTTCCGCGAAGCGGCGCAGCGCAACATCGAAAGCTTCCGTAAGCGGCTTGCCGACAATATCGCCCTGGAGCATCACGATATCGGGTTCCTCTATTCGCTATCGGCCAAGGCGGGATGGATTATCGAAAAGGACGAGGCGGCAAAGGAGCTTACGCTGAAAGCGGCGGATAAGCTGCTTGGGCGCTGGAGAGAAGAGGCGCAGCTCATTCAGGCTTGGGGACCGCTTGGCGACGAAAAGCAGGGCGGGCGTATCATCATCGACTGCTTGATGAATCTTCCGCTTCTGTACTGGGCCTCGGAAATGACCGGGGAAAACCGGTACCGGGAAGTGGCGGTCAAACATGCGGAGAAAAGCCGCCGTTATCTTGTGCGCGGAGACGACTCCTCCTACCACACGTTTTATTTCGAGCAGGATACGGGTATTCCGATCGGCGGTTCTACGCATCAGGGGTATCAGAACGGCTCTACATGGACGCGCGGACAAGCATGGGGCATTTACGGCTTCGCGCTGTCGTACAAGTATACGAAAAATCCCGCTTTCCTGGAAACGTCGCGCCGGCTTGCGCGTTATTTCCTCGAGAACTTGCCTGAAGACGACGTCGCTTATTGGGATTTCGACGTCCCTGCAGACGCCGATACGTACAGAGACAGCTCGGCGTCCGCGATCGTTTGCGCCGGCTTGCTGGAGCTTCTCGATCATCTCGATGCCAACGATGCGGAGAGGCCTTATTTCGAAGGCTGGCTGAAGCGTTCGCTTCAATCTCTTGTCCAAAATTATTCGACGATCGGGGAAGAGGAAGCAGAAGGGCTGATCAAACGCGGCTCGTATCATGTTCGCGGCAACAGCTCGCCTGACGATTTTGTCATCTGGGGCGACTATTACTACCTGGAAGCGCTCATGCGTATCGAGAAAGGCGTAACGGGGTACTGGTATAATCGTTAATGATTTGGCAGGATAAAAGGAAAAAAAAGGCTGTTTCCGGTTGGGCGACTGGAAACGGCCTTTTTGAAGTTTGCCGAAAAGAGATTCGCTAACTAATGCGTAACAGAACGAGGAAACGATTGACTTCTTCTTAACGTATCAGATAAACGGATAGTCCAAAATGTTTGGCTTCCGTATGCGGACGGTCTGCCCGTTTATCCACTCGGTGTCAGGCCCTTGGATCGTGTCCGGGTTCTGCGTGTCAAGGAAGCCGATCTCGAGCTCGTAAGGCGCTTGAAACGCGGTAAACGGTGCGAATTCGGATAAACGGCTTACGGCTTTGGCCGCTCCGTCGCGAATGAGCGCACATGCTTCGGCGCCGTCCAGATGAACGGCGGCTTCGATGCCTTTTCCTTGTTTCACGACAGCGATCTCGATGTCCGGAATGAATATTTTCGCCTCGAGCGCGGCTTTATCGTCCCCCGACAGGAAGATGGTAGGCACGCCTTGTACGCCGGCAATTAGCGCGCGCGCGCCGAATTCACCGATAAAAACGCCGTTCAGCTTGTAATAGGCGATCGATTTCGAGGAGTAAGTATGGTTCAGCGGCGCGTGAAACGTGCCGGCCATCGCGTGCTGCCCGACGAACAGCATGGCATCGTAACCTTCGATGCTTTTGTAAGGTTGTCCCTCGCGCAAATAGTTGGCGCCGGTAATGTCTTCGCGATGCAAACCGCCCGGGCCGTGTCCGTCCCAAACGTCGATATGCGCATCCGGGTAGATGGAACGGATCCCCTCCACGCAGGCGTTGACCTCTTTAGCCAGAAGCTTCTTGGCCTCCTCCAGCCGCTCCGGAAATCCGTCGTCCGGCCGCGTTTGCGTAAAGCTGTCTACGCCTGCGGCGCCTTCGATATCGGTCAAAACGAAAAACTTTTTCATGGTTCATCCTCCTGCTGCTGTGTAAGAGCGTATGATGGTATGTGTTCAATACTTTCACAATCGCTTATGAGGCGGATGATGTCAACCTCTTTTTTCCATAGAACGTTGGAACGGCGGAGTCATATTTCGGGAGCGGCCACAATAAAAATAGAGTCAGGTGGGCAGACCTGACTCCGAAGCAACGGCCTTTTCGGTGGGGCGAAGATTGGCAAACTGAGAAGAATGCCGACAGACGATGCGGATTACTTTCTCTTGTCGATGTAAGTTAGCAACGTGAGAATAAACATCCCGAACGCCAACATAACCGTAATCGTTTGGAAAGAATCCATGGTGGAGGCGCCTCCTTTCTTTAGGTGCCCCACCGACATAGGTGTTGTACTAGGAGTATATGAGTGGGTGGAAAAGTTTAGCAGTGTCCAAAGTACTTTTTTGTCATCCGAAATGCAGAGAGCAGATAGATTTTTGTCGTTTTAAGCGTACCGGAGCGGCATTTTGCGAAACTGTCAAAAAAAGGCCTCAGCAGGACATAGCTTTAGGCTATTTCATGCTGAGGCCGTATTGTTTGGGGTCCGGCTAAACAAGCGGCTTTTGGATTAAGGTAGCAAAATTGAACGGATGTCTATGCTCGTCGTTTATTGTGGTTTGCCCGCTTACAAAGTGTACATGCTTGCCGTTTCCTACCGGAATTGCAGGACCTGTTCTTATTTTTTTGAGATTATGGAAATGATCCAGAAAATCGGTGTTCGTAAGGTCTATTTCATGGACATGACTTTTACCTACACGAATCGCTTGCCCGGTTACACCGGCAAATCGGTGATTATGCCGGTCTTCGCCTTCCTCCGCCAACTTGGTGCTGCCTTCGAATTCATGCACATGCCGCTGTTTTTTCGGTTTACAGGATGTTTTTTTTCTCAACGAGTAAGCCCGCCTTTCTAAAGTGGAATAACTCAAATCATTTTATTGGGTAATGGGGCTATTGGTGTTGGGTCATTGCCCGATTTATGAAGAGGAGCGGGGCGGCATGATCGCCGATCTCTTAGATCGTTCCGGTAGGTGCAGGTTACAAACCAATCCGTTAGGGTGAGTCGGAGGAGAGAAAATACGGCATGAAGACGACCTCGGGGAAGAAAGGGGATTTTTTTCTAGTTGCGCGTTCGCATATCGTTCGCATATACTGAACATAATAGGAACAAACGTTCGTTAAAGGAGTTCGCGAATATGGCGCAAATTAGCCCTAATTTACCGACTGAGGACGAGATCAACGCGGTTAAGAATACGATCCTATTGCCGCTAATGATGACGATTTGCGACAAGAGCTACCGGGAGCTCGAGCAGAGCAAGGGATCTTTTAAACAGCTGCACATGGCTGCCATACAGTTTTTGTTCGATTCGATCCAAGCCGATCTGGTTGCGGCCAAGAAGCTTTTGTTCGCCCGAAAATATAAGGTGTATATGGATGAGGAGAATAAGCTCAGATGCGAGTACCGCTATAGGGGGTATGTGGGCGAGATGACGCTGCTAAGAGACGTGGCAAAAGCGGAAATCGCGTTAAGACTGGGCGAGTATATCAAGGAGATCAGGGTGAAAATGGAGGGCGTGCATGAAGGGTGAAGCCATGGCGGATGTGTAGTCGTATCCTGCTGCGGCCAATCCGATGGTTCTTCATCGATACAACCGTTTGCCGCTATCATGTGGTACTATGTAGTAAATTAGCATAGGACGGAGGGACGGCTTTGAGATACCTGCTTTGTTTATTGCCGCCGCTTGCAATTTTGTCGTGCGGGAAGCCCGGGCAAATGATCCTGAATATCATCTTATGCTTTCTTGCGTATATACCGGGGGTCATTCACGCGATCCTGGTCGTAAACAAATATTATGCCGACAAACGCCACAAAGAAATGCTGGATGCCATTAGACGCCGGTAACATGGCAAACCGACAGGTCCCTTTGATTGAGGGGCTTTTTTAGTTGGAAGGCAACATGGGTTAGATAGGGTTAAAGTAAAAATATTCTATTATTTATTTCATTCATATGGTAAACTTTAGGAAAAATAAAGGGGTCAAAGCTTGTGAAAAGAATCATGATAATACTTGTTTTTTTGATGGCTGCTGTTGGATGTAGTAACGGCAATGGGGATTCTAAGGATGACATGTGCATTACGAAAACAGACACCAAAGCCAAAGTGTGCTACGGCATGGCAAAAGCGGATGTAGAGAAAGTTTTGGGCAAAGGTAAACCCGGGGTAGGTACAATTGATTACGTTAACGGCGCCGGTATTTTTTACAGAAATGATAAAGTAGCGTACATTAGGCTTTCCGATGAATCGATCAATGTATTTAGTGCAGCTAGCGGAATTAAAGTTGGCGATACGAAAAAGGACGTTTTGAAGCAGTACGGAGAAAAAAATGCGATCACAAATCAACAGCCCGAATTTATCGTGGTAGACTATGTCTATGATTCGAAGGAAAAGAAGTTTGTTAATGCTGAAGAATATGAAAATATAAAAGACGATTCGCTTAAGGAACATTATGTCGTTTCGATCAAGTTCGAGGACGATGTTGTAGAACAGCTGTTTATTGGCGATCTTCAGGCAATGACTAGGCTTCAATAAAAATCATGCATACATACTAAGACTCTGATATCGGGGTCTTTTTTTATGGTTGAGTTAATATAGCGCGCGGCGGCCATACAAGGAGAGGCGTGAGTGTTGGAATAGTGCAGTTAAGTTACTGCTGTTCCGCAGAGGGCTTTTGTCAGATGGACCCAAGACTATGAGAGTTGAATCCCCCACTGGCTTATGCTGTGGGGGATATGAAAATGCTTACTGCAATGTATACTGAGGACGATCGCGAAACCAGAGTGTCATGATCCATTTCTCGCCCTTTTTTATCATACGAGATCCGTGTAAGGCATGAGGATGAGGGATAATCGAACCCTTTCTACAATTAGCGAACACTAGGAGAGTACCTTCTTCAGGAGCAATATTTATTTTTAACTCAGGAAAAAACGTTTCTCCTCCGGATCGCATGGAATTCAGATACATCAGCGCGGTGTAAAGCCGTTGTCCGCCTTCGTCCAATATTTTTTTGCTTGCCGGTGTATGATCGTCGAACGTATCGTAGTGCGCGTCAAATTTACCGCCTACCGGATAACGTACGATTTGGAGCTTTTCTGCATGGTTGATCGGCATCCCGACGATTGCCGCGACGCGATCACAAAGTGTGCCAACGGTATCGTTCGCGCGATGATCGAACCATGCATTCTCGGATTTCCGGAAGTCGGAGATCGTCTCCGCATCGGTTCCCACGATTTTTGCTGGTTCCAGTTGTCCTTGAGCCATGCCGATAAATTTCCGACAATCCGCTCCGGATATAAATTTACGTTGAACCGAGATTTGAGGATCTTTGACTAAAAGTTTCATCTAGAATCGACTCCGATGTCAAATTTGTTTTATGGGACATGCCTGAACTTGAAAGCGCCCACTTCTGGTATATAGAAGGTGGGCGCTTTCAACGGTAATTCGAGTAAGCATTTATTATACTCCTGGTGTGCCCGGCGTCCCCGGAGGACCAGGAGGACCAGGAGCCATAGGCGGCATTGGAGGCATTGGCCCTGGTGCACCTGGCGTTCCCGGAGTACCCGGAGTACCCGGAGTTCCTGGTGTTCCTGGTGTTCCTGGCGTTCCTGGAGGTCCTGGAGGCCCAGGCTGACAAACGATCCTTACCGATTTCTTGCGCTTCACACAACTCGACCTTTTTCTTTTTCGACAAGACATGTGAGAGTCACCTCCTTCCTCGCATATCCTATACTATTAGGATATCGAAGTGACTGTCTGGGTAATTGGAGGATAGCATTTGCCTCTTTTATATATGTCTAGGGTTTGAACTGTTATCGTCTTCAGAAAAACATCAAGAAGAACGTGCTTTTGTGGATGAGTGGTTTTATGCAAATATATGGACATTACTCTGTGGGGAAATTGCTAGGGAGCATTGGTCCATTCTAAACGTGACAACCAACATACTATAGAATAAATCTATAGGAGGTGTCGAAAGTGGGGAAATGTGATCATAAAAAAAAGAAATGTAAAAGAAAGATAATACTTATCTGTCATCCTCGAAAAAAGAAACGTAAAAGAAATATTATAGTTGTGCCGGGTCCTCCGGGACCACCAGGGCCATCAGGCACTTTCACGCCTGTATACGCTTTTATATTTGACAACGCAGATCAAACTCTAACTAAGACACCACCGGGTAGTATAGCTCGGTTTAATCAGTTTAATCAGCCTGGATCAGTCGCAGTCGGGGGGATTTTAGTAACAGCTAACTCGATAGCTGTACCGGTTGCAGGTGATTATGCGGTTCTGTGGGAAGTTACTTTTTTGGCAACAGATGCAAATCATCAGCACGCAGCATTTGGAGTTTTTGTGAACGGAGTCCTTCAAGACTCAACCAGATCAGGTGAAGCTATTTTTATGCAACAACAAGTTGGCTCTTTAGATGGGGATGCTATATTATCATTGCAAGCGGGTGACGTTTTGACGCTCCGCTCACTCATACCTGCTGCGAGTACACAGAACGACATTCCTTTGACATCTATCGTTCAATATCCTGGAGCTAACCAGCCAATAAACAGCGCATCGCTTCGAGTCGTACGCTTGAGTCCATCGTAAAAGATTTATCAAAATAATGACTCCCCACTGGCTACGGTTAGTGGGGGGAGATTAAGTGATCATTCCCATTTCGCGGAGCTTGGCTAGTATTTGTTCTGCTCTGGCCGTTATTTTTCTACTTGGGTCGCCGGCTGGTTGTGGCGGGAGTCCACGTATCAGTAGTTGGATCGTACTCGAATACTTCATTATGATACATATTTATAAAAGAGTACCACCTTTTCTATGTTTTTACCCGCCAAGCGATATCATACAAAGAAAGTATATTATGTCTAAACCTATATAACCTTATATTGGAATATGTAGGTAACTAATGTTGGTTTTTTTCGCTAAAAGGTATATTGCTCACTCGTAGCGGATATCTGCGACTATCCCGGCAATGTGCCGATAGGTTTCGGCCCGTTGTTTTGCAAATCATCAAGGTAAGGGCCCTATCCTAGAGTTAAGGGCATTTTTAACGGGAGGAAAAAGGTTCCTATGAAGCGGATTGTCGAAGAATCCCAAAACCTTATGTTTCAAGGGAAAACAAAAAATCGGCCCCCGTCTCGCGACGAGGGCCTTTCATGGGAGAGGAGAAACCGGACGAAGAGCTTATGGGGAAACGTAAGTCTTCTCCGCGGTTGTCTACGACATCCTTCGATGCCGATAATATAAGGATTGCCGTTTATGGTGGATTTATACACCGGGAATGTTTTTTTTTGTGAAAAAGATTGCGATTGTGTTACCATAGAGCATACAACCGATTTGGATAAAGGTGGAGCAGAGCAGTGAGAGTCATATCAGGAACAGCCAAGGGAAGGCCGCTGAAAGCGGTTCCCGGCACAGGGACGCGTCCGACGACCGATAAGGTCAAGGAGGCGATTTTCAGCATGATCGGGCCGTATTTCAGCGGCGGCTGGGTATTGGATCTTTTTGCCGGCACGGGAGGATTAGGGATCGAAGCGCTGAGCAGAGGGATGGAACGCGCGATTTTTGTCGATATGGATCGCAAGAGCATCGAAGTCGTCAACGACAATTTACGCGGGACGAACCTGACGGAGCGGGCCGAAGTATACCGCAACGATGCAGGCAGAGCCGTTAAGGCGCTGGCCAAACGGAAAGCGTGCTTCGAGCTCGTCTTTCTCGATCCGCCCTACCGGCTGCGGACAGCGTCCGAAATCATGATGTCGCTGCAGGAGCTGTCGCTGTTGAACGACCTGGCGACAATCGTCGTCGAGCATGATGCGGAGCATCAATACGAGGATCGGGTCGGCGATTGCGTATGCACGAAACGGACGGAGTACGGAGAGTCCGCCATTACGATTTACCGATACGAGCGGCGGACGGATAACGAGGAATCAACATCAGTATGACAGGAGCTGGTTAACCAATGAACGACAATGCGCACAGATATACGATAGCTGTTTGTCCGGGGAGCTTCGATCCCGTAACCTACGGGCATCTCGATATTATTCAGCGAGCCTCGAACGTGTTCGACAAAGTGATTGTGGCGGTTCTAAACAACGTCAGCAAAAATCCGCTGTTCAGCGTCGAAGAGCGGCGCGAGCTGCTGCTCGAAGTGACGAAGGACATGCCCAACGTGGAAGTGGACAGCTTTGACGATCTGCTTATTAATTATATGAACAAGAAAAAAGCCCACGTCATCGTCAAAGGACTGCGGGCTGTTTCCGATTTCGAATATGAACTGCAGATGGCGGCGTTAAACCGGAAAATGAGCGACAGCATCGAAACGTTCTTCATGATGTCCAGTACGCAGTATTCGTATTTGAGCTCCAGCATCGTCAAGCAAATCGCGAGATTTGACGGACCGATCAGCGATCTGGTGCCCGATGTCGTCGAGAAGGCGATGCGCGCCAAGTATACGAAGCTGCAGACAGGCATGTAGCCGTTTTATTTGAAAATGGCCAAGCGCCGAATCCAGCCGATAGCGGCGGAGAGCGATACGATAACCGCAAGCAGGATAAAACATAACAATCCGGTAAGCAGGACGGATTGCCAAATATACGACTCAGCGGCCGGAAAAACGTCTCCCGTATTATTCGAAGTGCCGAAATCGGCCAGTACGGGAGCCGTTTTGGCCGTTAGCCACACAAGCGGCGTCCATAGTAAGTACGTCAGCAGGAATGCGAATGCGGCATGCAGGAAACGCGTCGTTAAAAATACATGATAGCGAATGTCCGTGCCTGCGAGCATGCTTTTTACCTGAGCGTGAAGCGACAGCCCGCTCCAGCCCAACGCCGCGCCGATACAAGCGGCTGCAAACACGGCGGAGGAAGACAGCTGGCTGGCGGCATATGCGCCGATATGCGGCTCCAGCAATCCGGGCACCAGGAGCTTGGCGGCAGGCAGGGCTGCAAGAGCGGGCAGCAGCAGCGTCAGCATGCGGTTCATTACGGAGAATACCATGATGAAGCCGCCGATCATGAGGAGCGTTTGCGTCGCCGTATAAACGGCGTCCCCGAGCAGCTTGCCGAAGGCGCGACCGTCGCTGCTGCGCGCTACCTGCATCGCGGCGAACGCCCGTGCCGCAAGGCTGCGGTCACGCCGGCCCGCACCCGAACGGGCGCTGCCGACGGGCTTGCTTCCCAAGCTTGCCGCGTCTTCCGACGGCTTGCGGGATTTCATAAGCAGGCGTACGGCGAGACCGGCCAGCAGCGCCGCGGCATAGTGCACGAGCGCAAGCCTGACGCCGGCTTCGGGCTGCTGCAGAAAACCCGCCCCGATGATTGTAATCATCATTACGGGGCTGCATAGATGCGTAAGCGCGAGCAGACGCTCCGCTTCGTCGCGGCTGACGGCGCCTTCCCGCCGCAGTCTTGCGGCCATGTCGGCGCCGGCGGGATAACCGGCGAACAAGCCGGCTGCGAGCGGCCAGCCGCCGATGCCGGGGAGGCGAAAAGCAAGCCGCATAAGCGGATCGAGCAGCGTTCCAAGCCCATGGATGATGCCAAGGCCGAGCAGCAGCTCGGTAACGATCAGGAACGGCAGCAGCGCCGGAAATACGTAGGTCCACCAGAGCGTCAGCCCTTGGAGTGAAGACTGAAATGCCTGATCCGGATACACAATAAACAAAATGACCATGATTGCCGCTAACAGGCCGAGCAGGACGGTCGTAAAACGACCGTTCGACGATATGGCGGGGGCAGACATGCCGTCACCTCTTTTATGCATATAGTTATTATGGGAACGCCTGAACACGGTCGGTCGTCGAGCCGTTCGGTACAAGTTTACGCTAGGAGCCAGGCGAATAGACCAAGCCTGTCATTCGCCGTCACGGAAGGGGAAAATCCCAATGGGGAAACAGCACGATCATCAGATTAGGGAGCCGTATGAACGGCAGTCCGGCGATGCGAGCCGGATGAGGCTCAGTCCGAACACCGTGTCGCGGTTCGCGGTCGCTTTTTTGATCGGGATTGTCGTTTTTTATGCCTTGTTCATGATCCCGGTGCCTTATTACGTCTATCAGCCGGGATCGGCGGAGAATGTCGGTCCGATGGTATCCGTCAAGCAGGAGGATCCGCCGGAGCGGGGGCAATTTTTGCTGACGACGGTAAGTGCGTACGAAGCGAATGTGATCAGTATGCTGCTGTCCCCGTTCCGGCCGAACATGGAAATACGCAAGAAGAACGAAGTTTTGCAGAAGGGCGAATCGATGCACGATTACTCGCAAAGGCAAGAAATCGTCATGCTGACGTCGCAGAGCGACGCGATTCAAGCGGCCTATAAGAAAGCCAAAGTGCCGTACCGCATCCAAAGCGACGGGGTAGCCGTCATGAGGACGATTCCGGGAATGCCTGCGGCCAGTTTGCTGGCGGCCGGAGATTTGATTGTGGATGTTGACGGCAAGCCGGTGAAGAAATTAACCGATATGAGCGAATATTTGCAAACCCGCAAAGAAGGCGACTCGGTTAAACTGACGTACAAGAGAGGAGACTCCACGTATCCGGTCGAGCTGCCGCTGGCCGTTCTATCGAACGACGGCGGCAAGAAAAGAGTCGGAATCGGCGTCGAAACGGGGGAGCTCCGATCGATTAAGGCGGAGCAGGACGAGAAGCAGGTGACGGTTCATACGTCGGATATCGGGGGACCGTCGGCGGGACTTATGTTTTCGCTGGAAATTATGGACCGGCTGTCGGCCGACGATTTAACGAAGGGGTACAAAATCGCCGGGACGGGAACGATCGAGCCGGAAAAAGGCAAGGTGGGCGTCATCGGCGGAATCCGCCATAAAGTCGTGGCGGCGGACCGCGCAGGAGCGGATATTTTCTTCGCGCCGAAGGATTATCAGTATCCGAACGGAGGGCCGCTTATTCCCAACTCATCGGATGCGGCCGATCAAGCGAAAAAAATCGGTTCGAAAATGAAGGTCGTCCCCGTCGAAACGATTGACGACGCGCTGGATTACTTAGCCAAGCTCCCTGTGAAGGAATCGGCGCCGTCTTAAGAGTCCGCAAGGTTCGGAGGCGGGCGCCTTACTCCGCTTGCAGCGGCGCCTGGTAATAATCGCGGTGAAGCTCTTCGGGCGCTAACGCATCGTACCCGAGCGCATATGCGGCGGTTGCGCGTATATCGAGATCGAGAAAAGGCGATTGGATACCGGTTACTTTCACTACGACCGGTACCGTCGCTTTTTTGCGCATTTGCGCGAGCAGCTTGCGTCCCTTGGCCGTAAAGCCAAGAACGCGCAAATAGGGAACGCCGCCGAGCAGCTTCTCGCGCGAAAGCTCGGCTTTGCCGTGGCCAAGAAAGATGCGCAGCAGCGTTCTTTGCAGCCTGGTCCGCGTATACCTTTTGGTCTTCATGGCGTCAAGCAGCGCCTCTACGGGACGTTCGGCCCCATGCGGCAGCAGCCTCAACGATTGCTTGAGGCGATGCTCCAGTCCTTCATTTACTTCGCTGATGCGGGCAAGCTCCTCTTCGGTTCGGCTGGCCAGCAAATGAATAAGCGGCTGCGCGTATCGTTCCCACTCGATAGGTGCCCGGCCGGCTTCCATTTCGCGCCTCATGATGTCAAGCGTCGCCTGGGGGACGAATGAAGCGATCCCATCAAGCCGGCGCTCCTCGAACAGGATGCGGCGAATGGCCGTAGCGCTCGCGATTTGTCCGTCGGTCGGCACCTGCTGATGGTACCCGGCTTTCGTCCGGCTTACCGTGAGCGGAACGATCGGGCTGTTCAGCCTCTTGAGCGCAAGCAAATAATGCAGGCCGAGCGTGTTGTTCGGCTGCTTCAACAAGTCGTGCAAGGAGCCTTCCTCCGGCTCAGCGGCAAGCCGGTCATGATCGCGCAGAAACGAATCGGCAGCCGAGCTGTATGCGGCCGGGTAGCTCAAGCCTTTGCTCAAATAAAGCTGCAGCAATTGCTTGAACGTTTCCGGCTCGCGGTGCAAGTGTTCGGCTATGCGCTCCAGCAAGCGGATGTCGCCGCTTTCGCTGCCGAAGCACAGGCTATCCGCGACGCCTGTCGCGTTTAAGGCCGAAACGGCGCCGTAGGCGAACCATTCGGCCGGCTGCGAGCTGAAGGCGACGGGCAGCTCTAGCACGACATCCGCTCCCATGCGAAGCGCCATTTCGGCGCGCGCCCACTTGTTCGCGAGCGCGGGCTCCCCGCGCTGCAAAAAGTGTCCGCTCATGACGGCGATCGCCGCATCGGCGCCCGCTATTCTTTTTGCCTGTTCATAATGGTAAACGTGACCGTAATGAAGCGGATTGTATTCGACGACAATTCCGACAGTTTTCAAGTATCGATCCTCCAAATCGTAATAGCCCGTTCGGCCTTCTCAGGCGCGTTCGTATGAAACGCCGTACCTACGGCAAAACTGTAAAAAGAAAAAATCCATTGACGCAGCTGCCGGTCTTGACGTAAAGTTCATCATAATCGCTATGTCATGTATCGTTTGCCCGCGGTGTTCCTAATACTATATCACGCCGTAATTTGGCAATAAACTATTTGACAAAACGAAGCGGTTATAGCTATAATTATCTTTGTTTGTTTGGGGTGAATTTCATGCTGCTTCGTATAAAAGAACTGGCTACGAAAGGTAGCGTTCCCGTCAAGGGTGAAGTAGATTTAACCGAACTGCTGAAGGATCGGCAGGATATCGTTTCGTTCGGGCCCGCCGATGCGGATTTGCAAGCCGAATGGTCGGAAGGCCTTGCTAAAGTAACCGGGAATGTGCATGTTGATTTGCATATCGCATGCTCGCGTTGCTTGCAGCCGGTTGAAGAACGGATCGATACGCCTTTCCAGGAATGGTTCGCCGCGAAATCGACCAGTATCCCGGAAGAGCTTGAGGAAGACGTTCATCTGATTACGGAAGATACGGTAGATTTAAAGCCGCTTGTAGAAGAAACCGTGGCGGTTTCGGTACCGCTGGTTACCCTGTGCAGCGAAGATTGCAAAGGGCTGTGTCCCGACTGCGGAGTAAACCGCAACGAACGGGATTGCGGCTGCAAGCACAATAAGATCGACCCTCGCTTGGCTGGACTAGCCGACTTTTTTAAAGAATAAGCTTCATGATGATGTATTCCTTTCTATGCTAAACGGAGCCGGAATCTTTCATACATGCAATCTTAAGCAGACAGTCGAGCGTGAATTAACGTAAGGAGGTGGGAATATGGCAGTACCACAAAGAAGGACATCCAAAACACGTCGCGATAAGCGCCGTACTCACTTTAAATTAGTAGTTCCGGGCATGGTAAAATGCGATAACTGCGGAGAGCTGAAATTGGCGCACCGCGTTTGCAAAGTTTGCGGAACTTACAAAACAAGAGAGATTATCAAGCAATAATCGAAGAAAGTAGTACTTCATCTTTGGTGAGGTGCTATTTTTTTTGTCTGTCTGCGAGGCGAAAAACGGCAAGAAGCCGATTTGACGGCCAAGGACGGTTTTCTTTCAAGCTCTTTCTTTTTGAACGATAATTCTATATACTACTCGTTAGCACCAGGTAATATAAGCTCCCCTCAATATACGGCACTAATCAACTGGTAAAGGCGGTGTGCGCCATCGAACGCCAACCGAAACGGCTGCGCCAGCAGCAGCTGTCCAAAATAATCGAACAAAATCCGTTCATGACGGATGAGGAGCTGACCAAGCATTTTCAAGTCAGCATTCAGACGATTCGTTTGGACCGTTTGGAGCTGGGCATTCCGGAGCTGCGGGAGCGGCTTAAGCTGATGGCCGAACGAACCTACGATCAGGTGCGCTCTTTGCCTTTGCACGAAGTAATCGGGGACGTTATCGATCTTCAGCTTGATAAAAGCGGGATTTCCATGTTTGAGATAAAAGAGGAGCATGTGTTCTCGCGGACGAAAATCGCCCGGGGCCACCATGTGTTCTCGCAAGCCAACTCGCTGGCGGTAGCCGTTATCAACGATTCTGTAGCGCTTACGGCTTCCGCCGACATTCGATTTATCCGATCGGTCCGATTCGGGGAGAAATGTATCGCGAAAGCATACGTACGCTCCATTTCGAAAGGGAAGGCTAAAGTCGAAGTGTTTACATATGTGAATGACGAGATGGTGTTTCAAGGGAACTTCCTGATCTATCACTCCAAAAAAGAACAGCGCAATGAGGGAGGAAACTTGCATGCGGATCGCGATTGACGCGATGGGCGGCGACCATGCCCCCCACGAAATCGTGGCCGGCGTTTTACAGGCAGCCAAGGAATGGACCGACGCGGAATTGATTCTTGTCGGCGATTCCGCGCGTATTGAAGCGCTGATGAGCGAAAGGCCCGGAAATGTCCGCGTTCATCATGCCGGAGACGTTATAACGGCAGACGATGAGCCGGGCAAAGCGGTGCGCCGCAAAAAGGACGCTTCGATGGTCGTCGCCGGCAGGCTCGTCCGAGAGGGCGAAGCCGATGCGATGATTTCGGGCGGCAATACCGGCGCCCTCATGGTAACCGGCCTGCTGATCGTCGGCAGAATGGAAGGGGTCGAGAGGCCGGCGCTCGCGCCGATGCTTCCGACAATGGACGGAACGGGCGTGCTTGCGCTCGATCTGGGCGCGAATATGGACGCTTCGCCGGAAGAGCTTCTGCAATATGCGATCATGGGCAGCATATATCGCAGCAAGGTTCAAGGAATTGCGAAGCCGAGAGTCGGATTGCTCAATATTGGAACGGAAGCGATGAAAGGCAACACGCTGACCAAAACGGCATACGGGCTGCTCGAGCAGGCGCCGATTCAATTTGTCGGCAATGTCGAAGCAAGCCAGGTGATGCGCGGAGGCTGCGACGTGCTTGTATGCGACGGCTTTTCGGGCAATGTCATGCTGAAGGCGATGGAAGGTACGGCGGATGCGGTGTTCAGCACGCTCAAAACCGAATTCACCCGTACTTGGATGACCAAGCTGGCCGCCGCCGTTATGATGCCGGGCTTGCGGCAGTTTAAGAAAAAGCTTGATTACAAGGAGCACGGCGGCGCTCCGATGCTGGGCCTTTCCGGGCTCGTGCTCAAATGCCACGGTTCTTCGGACGCTTTGGCCGTCAAGAACGCTGTACGTCAAGCTAGAGTCGCGCTGCAGAGCGGCCTTGTTCAAGCGATCGCTGCGGAAATTAACACTAGGAAGTGAGTGGCCACTATGAAATTGATACCGGTCGGTATACTCGGGACAGGCAAATATGTGCCGGAGCGCGTGCTGACAAATCAAGAATTGGAAAAAATGGTCGAAACGAACGACGAATGGATCGTGAGCCGTACGGGGATGCGCGAGCGGCGTATCGCTTCCGCTGAGCAGGCGTCTTCCGACCTTGCCTATGCAGCGGCTCAAGAAGCGCTGAAAAACGCAGGGATTACGGCCGAACAGCTCGATCTGATTATCGTGGCGACGGTTACGCCGGATATGTCGTTTCCGTCGACGGCTTGCCTGGTGCAAGCGAAATTGGGCGCCAAAAAAGCGGCCGCCTTCGATTTGTCGGCCGCCTGCTCCGGGTTTATATACGGTCTGGCCAACGCCTCCAATTTCATTGCGACGGGCGCGTATAAATATGCGCTTGTCATCGGTGCGGAATGTTTATCCAAAATTACGGATTATACGGACCGCAACACATGCATTCTGTTCGGAGACGGCGCCGGCGCCGTCGTCATCGGCGAGGTGCCCGAGGGCCGCGGCTTCCGTTCCTTCGAGCTTGGAGCGGACGGAACCGGCGGCGAGCTGCTGAAGGTTGCGGCGGGCGGCTCCCGTTGTCCGTCCAGCGTAACGAGCGTCGAACAGAAGCAGCACTTTATTTATATGGCCGGCGCGGAAGTGTTCAAATTTGCGGTCCGCATTATGGGGAACGCCGCGGAAGAAGCGCTGCGCAAAGCGGAAAAAACGAAGGCGGATATCGATTTGCTCGTTCCGCATCAAGCCAATATCCGGATTATCCAGTCGGCGCTCGACAGACTGGGTCTGCCGGAAGAGAAGTGCATGGTTAATCTGCATAAATACGGCAACGTCTCGGCGGGGTCGATTCCGATCGCCTTGGCCGAAGCGGTCGAGGAAGGCCGCGTGAAGGAAGGCGACTGTCTGGTCATGGTCGGCTTCGGCGGCGGCTTGACTTGGGGCGCATCCGTGCTCGTTTGGTAAGAAACGGTCTCATATCTATTCAAAAAACGCACTGGAGGGATTCGGGCAGTGGGTAAAATAGCATTCGTGTTTCCGGGTCAAGGGGCGCAAGCCGTCGGTATGGGCAAAGACGCTTTTGAGTCTTGCGAGGCGTCGAGAGCAATATTCGAGCAAGCCGACGAGGCGCTTGGCTTCAAACTGTCCGGCATCATTTTCGAAGGTCCGGACGAAGAATTGAAAAAGACTTACAATACGCAGCCGGCGCTGCTTACGACGAGCGTCGCGCTTTACGAAGCTTTCCGTTCGGCCGGCGTTTCGCCCGATTATGTTGCGGGCCACAGCTTGGGCGAATACAGCGCGCTGGTGATTGCCGGGGCTCTAAGCTTCGAGGATGCGGTACGCACCGTACGCGCGCGCGGCGAGTTTATGGAGCAGGCGGTGCCGAACGGGCAAGGGGCGATGGCTGCGGTTCTCGGAGCGGAGCGCGATGCGCTGACACGCCTATGCGCGGACATCAGCGGGACGGCTGGCGTCGTCGAGCCGGCCAATATGAACTGTCCGGGGCAGATCGTCGTATCCGGCAGCAAGGAAGGTGTGCAGGCGTTCGTCGAACGCGGCAAGGAAGCGGGGGCGAAGCGCGTCATTCCGCTTGAAGTAAGCGGGCCTTTCCATTCATCCTTGATGAAGCCGGCTTCGGAGAAGCTGTCCGCGGAGCTCGGCAAGGCTGACATCAAGCCGGCGCAAATTCCGGTCGTGGCGAATGTCAGCGCGCGTCCGGTTACGGATCCGGCGCAAATTCGCGAGCTGCTGGTTGAGCAAGTGTACTCGCCGGTTTTGTGGGAGGACAGCGTGAGCTGGCTGATCGCGGAAGGCGTGGATACGTTTGTGGAAATCGGCTCCGGTACGGTGCTTGCCGGTTTGATCAAAAAAATCGACAAGAGCGTAAAAACCGTTTCCATTAACAGCGTCGAGGCGATCGAGCAGTTTATCGCCGCAAATGCGGAAGCGAAAGCATAATGCTTTGACGGCTTTGCCGACCGGCGTGCCGGTGTTCATGAAACAATTTACTTGTTGGAGGGATTTTCATGCAGCTAGCGGGTAAAGTTGCGCTCGTAACGGGCGCTTCACGCGGCATCGGACGCGCGATCGCTCTGCGCCTCGCGGAAGCGGGAGCGGACGTTGTCGTCAATTATGCAGGCAGCGAACAAGCGGCGGCGGACGTCGTCGCTCAGATCGAAGCGCTCGGCCGCCGCGCCATGAAGGTACAAGGTGACGTCGGTTCATCCGCCGCAGCCGAGGAATTGGTTAAGCAGACGCTGGAAGCGTATGGACGAATCGACATTCTTGTGAATAACGCAGGCATTACGAGGGATAATTTAATCATGCGCATGAAAGAAGAAGAGTTCGATCAGGTTATCCATACGAACCTGAAGGGCGTATTCAACTGCCTCAAAGCGGTGACCCGTCCCATGATGAAGCAGCGTTCAGGCAGAATCATCAATATTTCGTCCGTAGTCGGTTCGCTCGGTAATGCGGGGCAGGCCAACTATGTCGCCGCCAAAGCGGGCGTGATCGGATTGACGAAGTCGTCCGCCAAGGAGCTCGCTTCGCGGGGCATTACGGTTAACGCCGTGGCGCCGGGCTTTATCACGACCGATATGACGGACAAGCTGTCCGACGATATGAAGACGCAGCTGCTCGCGCAAATTCCTTTGGCCCGTCTCGGGGAGCCGGACGATATTGCGAAAGCGGTCGTTTATCTCGCTTCGGACGACGCTTCCTATATGACCGGACAGACGATTCATATCGACGGCGGCATGTATATGGGCGGGTAAAGGTTGGCTATGGCATTTTTGTAATGATTCTCGTATAATACGGTAGAGGAGGTGAGCCGGATGTCCGACGTTTTGGATCGTGTCAAACGAATTGTCGTGGATCGTCTCGGGGCTGAAGAGTCGAAAGTGACCCTCGAAGCATCGTTCAAAGAAGATTTAGGTGCTGATTCTTTGGATGTTGTCGAATTGGTCATGGAACTCGAAGACGAATTCGATATGGAAATTTCCGATGAGGATGCAGAAAAGATTACGACTGTGGGAGAAGTTGTTGAATACATAAAATCTCATACGTAAACGAGTGCGAGTGCAAGTCCCGTTCATAACGGGACTTCTCCTCATTTTGCTAGAATTCAAAAATGGACGAAGACGGCAAGGCTGCGTAAGCGGCTACATTGGCGTCTAATCACGCGTATAAACGATTGAAGCATAGAGGTGAACGAATGGCACAGAGAGTGGTTGTAACGGGAATGGGAGTCATGACCGCGATTGGTCACGATCTTGATACGTTCTGGAGCAGCTTAATGGAAGGCAAATCGGGAGTGTCGCTCGTAGAAAGCTTTGACGTAAGCGAGTATCCGACTAGAATTGCAGCCTCTATCAAGGATTTTAATCCTGAAGATTTCAATATCGATAAGAAAGAAGCCCGCCGCATGGACCGTTTCGTGCAGTTTGCGGTCGTGGCAAGCATGTCGGCGCTTAAGGATGCGAATCTGAACGTAAACGAGGATACGGATCCGGAACGCGTAGGCGTGTATGTCGGCTCGGGGATCGGCGGCTTGTCGACCTGGGAGGAGCAGCATAAAATATTGCTCGATAAAGGTCCGAAGCGGGTAAGTCCTTTCTTTATTCCGATGATGATCGCGAATATGGCTTCCGGCCAAATCTCGATGATCACCGGAGCAAAAGGACCGAACAGCACGGCGGTTACCGCCTGCGCAACCGGGACCCACTCCATCGGAGACTCTTACAAAATGATTCAGCGCGGCGATGCCGACGTCATGATTTGCGGCGGCGCCGAGGCGACGATCAGCCCGACGGGCATGGCCGGCTTTTGCGCGCTGCGTGCGATGTCTACGCGCAATGACGAGCCGGCGAAGGCAAGCCGGCCTTTTGATACGGATCGCGACGGCTTCGTCATGGGGGAAGGCTCCGGCATCCTGATTTTGGAGTCGCTCGAACACGCGCAGAAGCGCGGCGCACGAATCTATGCCGAAGTCATCGGCTACGGCATGAGCGGAGACGCGCATCATATGACGGATCCCGATCCGGAAGGCGCGAAACGCTGCATGGTCAAAGCGATTAAAGACGCGGGAATCGCCGCCGAGCAAATCGATTATATCAATGCGCACGGCACGTCGACGCCGGTCGGCGACAGATCGGAGACGACGGCGATCAAGCTGGCGCTCGGCGAACATGCTTACAAAGTGGCGGTCAGCTCGACGAAGTCGATGACAGGCCATTTGCTCGGAGCGGCAGGCGGCGTGGAAGCCGTTATTTGCGGGCTTACGATCAAAAACGGGATTATCCCGCCGACGATCAACTTGGACAATCAGGATCCGGAATGCGATCTCGATTACGTGCCGAACACGCCGCGCAAGGCTGACGTAACTATCGCGATGTCGAACTCGTTCGGCTTCGGCGGTCATAATGCAACGATAGTTTTGAAGAAATTCGAGGCGTGACGGCAATGAACAAAGATTTGAAGGAGCTGCAGACGAAGCTCGGCATTCATTTCCGGAATGAGCAGCTTTTACGGCAGGCGTTTACGCATTCTTCCTTCGTCAATGAGAACCGGACGTCGATGAGCGACAACGAACGTCTGGAATTTCTGGGCGATGCGGTGCTTGAGCTTTCGGTGTCGGATTATTTTTTCCATGCGTTCCCGGGACGCTCCGAGGGCGAGATGACCAAGCTGCGCGCTTCGATCGTTTGCGAGCCTTCGCTCGTGACGTTTGCGGAGCAGCTTGATTTCGGCAGCTTCGTCCTGCTCGGCCGGGGCGAGGAGCTGACGGGCGGCAGAACGCGCCCGGCGCTGCTTGCCGACGTGTTCGAGTCGTTTGTCGGGGCGCTTTACCTCGACCAAGGCTTGGATGCGGTCAAAGCGTTTCTGTACAAGCATATGTTTCCGAAAATTACCGGCGACGGCAAACCTCAGGTCGTCGATTACAAGACGCAGCTGCAGGAATATACGCAGCAAAATCTTCTCGGCGCTCCCGAGTACCGGATCGTCGATGAACGCGGTCCCGCACACGAGAAATTGTTCGTGGCGGAGGTGTACATGGACCAATCGCTGCTCGGACAAGGCACGGGCCGGTCCAAGAAGGAAGCGGAGCAGCATGCGGCGGCTCAAGCATTGGAGAAGCTGGATGTGAATGTGAAGTAGCGATCGTCATACAGGCGAAGGGCAGAGCGGGCCGGAAGGCCGGCTCTGCTCTTTGTTTTTTTCGGAGCGGGGACCCCCGATGCGACATAGGCAAGCCGGCAAGGATGAAGCCGTATCGCGGCCTCCGGCTTCGCTCAGGCAGGAAAAAAAGCAAAGTTTGCGCGAATATGGTACAATAGGCGGTGTATCGGGCTTTACATTCGTTTATGTATTTTGATAAAGACAGGTGAGTGGATTGTTTTTAAGACGGATTGAGCTTTCGGGCTTCAAATCGTTCGCAGATAGAACCGAAATGGAATTTGTGCAGGGCATTACGGCGGTTGTCGGGCCGAACGGCAGCGGAAAAAGCAATATTTCCGACGGCATTCGCTGGGTGCTCGGAGAGCAGAGCGCGCGTTCCTTGCGCGGCGGTAAAATGGAGGATGTCATCTTCGCCGGGAGCGACGCCCGCAAAGCGGTCAATTTCGGCGAGGTGTCTTTGACGCTGGATAACGGCGACCATGCGCTGCCTCTCGATTTCAGCGAGGTAACGGTAACGCGGCGCGTGCACCGGAGCGGCGACAGCGAATATTTTATCAATAAACAACCGTGCCGGCTCAGAGATATTACCGAGCTGTTTATGGATACGGGGATCGGCAAAGAAGCGTATTCGATTATCGGACAAGGTCGGATCGAAGAAATACTCAGTACGAAATCGGAGGATCGCCGGGGCATTTTCGAGGAGGCTTCCGGGATCGTCAAATACAAGTCGCGCAAGAAGGAAGCCGAGAAAAAACTGTCGGAAACCGAAGGCAACCTTCTTCGCATTCACGATCTCGTTTCCGAGCTGGAGGATCAAATCGAGCCGCTTTCGAAGCAAGCCGATAAGGCGCACCGCTTCAAGGCGCTCAAAGAAGAGCTCAAAAGTTTGGAAATCGCCATGTACGTCGTTCAGATCGAACAGGTGCATAAGACATGGGCGGAGACGAACGAGCGTCTTTCGAAGCTGAAGAAGGAGCAGCTCGATTTGTCCACAGTCGTAGGCAAGCATGATGCGCAGCTGGAGAAGCACCGCTGGGAAACGCGGCGGCTTGACGACGAGCTCGAGAAGCTGAACGAAACGCTGCTCGTCATCAGCGAGGAATTCGAAAAATGCGAAGGCCAAGGCGAAGTGCTGAAGGAACGGAAGCGCAATATTGCAGCCAACCGGGCGCAGCTCGAGCAGATGATCGCAGCCCAGGAGCAGCGGGGCGCCGAGCGTCAAGCGGAGCTGACGGCATGCCAGTCCAAAATGGCCGAGGTCGGCGCGCAGCTGGACGCCTTCGCCTCGCAGCTTCGCGAGGAAGAGGAGCGGCTGCTTGGCGTAAGCGGCGGGATCAGCAGCGAGGCCGAGGAACGTTTAAAAGCCGAGCTGCTTGAAACGGTCAGTGAAATGGCCCAAAGCCGCAACGAAATCCGGCATGCCGATCAGCAGATCGAAACGGTTGGCCGCCGTACGGACCGCTTGGATGAAGAGCGGTCCAAATGGACGGAGCAGATGGAGCGGATTACGAAGCGCCGCAAGGAGCTTGCTTCTTTGCGAGAAGGCGCGACGGCGGAAATTGCGCGTATTCGCGACGCTTACATAACGTACAGCCAAGAGCTCAAAGCGCTGCAAGGAAAGCTTGACGAGCTGCACGGGACAGTTCGGCGCTGGGAGCAGAAGCTCGATGCGATGGTTTCGCGCCGCGATACGATGCGCGAAATGCAGAACGACTACGACGGCTTTATGCAGGGCGTCAAGGAAGTGCTGAAGGCCAAACAGCGCCCCGACGGGCTGCGCGGCATTCATGGCGCGGTGGCGGAGCTCGTCAAAGTGCCGGCTGAGGTGGAAATGGCCGTTGAGACGGCGCTGGGCGGCGCACTGCAGCACATCGTTGTCGATAATGAGGCGAACGGAAGGGAAGCGATCGCATTTTTGAAAAGACGTCAACTCGGACGGGCGACCTTCCTGCCGCTCGATGTTATACGCGGCCGCTCGATTCCCGATTCGGAGATGCGAGGGTTCGAAGGGGCCAGCGGCTTCGTAGGCATCGCCGTCGACCTGGTTCGGTTCGATTCGCAATACCGGCAAATCGTCGGCAGCTTGCTCGGCAATGTCATCATTGCCAAGTCGCTTGAGGACGCCAACCGCATCGCGGCCAAATGCCAATACCGGTATCGCGTCGTTACGCTCGAGGGCGATGTCGTCAACCCCGGCGGTTCGATGACGGGCGGCAGCCAGCATAAGAAAACGACAAGCTTGCTCGGACGCCAGCGTCAAATCGAAGAGATCGACGCGGAGATCAAAACTTATGAGGGACAGCTAGCGGACCTGCGTCTTAAGGCGGGCAGCCTCAGATCCGACATTGCCGAGAAGAACGGCCAGCTGGAGCAGCTGCGCGTAGACGGCGAGCAGAAGCGGGTCGAAGAGCAGCAATATGCCGCAGAGCTGAACCCGCTTGAGAACGAAAGCAAAAATATTCAAGCCCAGCTGGAGCTTGTCGGGGAAGACCGGGGCTCGCTTCAGCAGGAGGTTGCCGATTACGGGAACAAAAAGCAAATGGCCGGTGAAGCGCTCGAGCGCTTGCAGGCTAAAGAAGCCGAGCTGCAGCAGGCGATCCGCGAGGCGGAGCTGGCCCGCAAGGCGAGCGAGTTCGCCAAGGAGGAGCTGCAGACGCTGCTTACCGACTTGAAGGTGAAAGTGGCGGGCATCACGCAGGAGAAGCAATCGCTTGCGGAGCAGGAGAAACGGTTTCAAACCGATTACTCGACTTTGCGGGCCGAGCTGTCTCATAACAAGCGGATGCAGGTTCAACTGGACGAGGATGCGGCGGAGATCGAACGCGATGGCATTCGTCAAACCGAGCTGCTCAACGAATTGAAAATCCGGAAGAAGCAGTGCACCGAGCAGACCGACTTCAAACGTTCGGAACGTGCCGACTGGCTGCGGAAGCTGGAGCTTGCCGAGAATGAAACGCGCGAGCAGCGTACGCAGCTGAAGCAAGTCGAGGAGCAGCTTCATCAAACCGAGGTTCGCGTAAACCGGCTTGACGTGGAGCTGGATAATCTGCTCAAAAAGCTGTCCGACGAGTACGAGCTCAGCTACGAACGCGCCAAGGAGCTCTACCCGGTACCGGAGGATGTGCCCGGCACGCAAAATATGGTCCGCGAGCTCAAGAGGGAAATAACATCGCTGGGCGAGGTCAATCTCGGCGCCATCGACGAATTTGCAAGAATAAACGAGCGGTACGAATTTTTGTCCACGCAGAAAAACGATTTGCTCGAAGCGAAGGCATCTCTTTATGAAGTGATCCGTGAAATGGACGAAGAGATGTCAAGAAGGTTCAAAACGACGTTCGACGCAATCCGTTCCCACTTTGTCGGCGTCTTCGCCAAGCTGTTCGGCGGCGGTCGCGCCGATCTCCTATTGGCGGACCCGCTTAACCCGTTGGACACCGGCATCGACATCGTCGCGCAGCCGCCAGGCAAGAAGCTGCAAAATTTACAGCTGTTGTCCGGCGGCGAGCGGGCGTTAACGGCAATAGCGCTGCTGTTCGCCATCCTGCGCGTGAAGCCGGTACCGTTCTGCGTGCTTGACGAGGTCGAAGCGGCGCTGGACGAAGCGAACGTCGCGCGCTTTGCCGAATATTTGCGCGAGTTTTCGGGCGTCACGCAATTTATCGTCGTAACCCACCGCAAAGGCACGATGGAAGAAGCCGATGTGCTGTACGGCGTGACCATGCAAGAGGGCGGCGTTTCCAAGCTCGTCTCCGTTAGGCTCGAGGAAGCGGAAGCTGCGGTTTCCGCGTAAGAGAGCCGAGTTTTAGGCGACAATGACTAGTCTTAGGGGTTATATTGGCCGTTAGCGGCTTTTTGCTTCATTAAGAGTCTCTAGAGACTTCCAAACCGGACATTCGTCCGGTTTTTATTGCCGAAACCGGTACGTAAGCGTCTCTAGAGACTGTTAATATAGAAAAAAAGAGGTTTTCCCTGTAGTGAGGAAACCGGCGAACAGGCCCGACATTTCTTTCGGATATTTGGAGGAGATACCATGAGTTTTTTTAAACGGCTAAAAGAAAGCATCGCCACCAAAACGGAGGCGGTTACGAACATTTTTAAAGACGGCCTGAGCAAAACGCGCGATGCGTTCGTCGAAAAGGTCGGAGATCTCATTCTTCGCCGCAAAAAAATCGACGAAGAGTTTTACGAGGAGCTCGAAGAAATTTTGATCGGCGCCGACGTCGGCGTCAATACGGTCATGAAACTGATCGAAGAGCTTCGCGCTGAAGTGCGCAAGCGTAAAATCGAAGAAGCGTCCGAGCTGCAGCCGATTTTGTCGGAGAAGCTCGTCGGATTGCTGAAAAGCGAGGAAGATACGTCGTTGAAGCTGCCTGAATCGGGGCTGGCGATTATTTTGTTCATCGGCGTCAACGGCGTCGGCAAGACGACGACGATCGGCAAGATGGCGCATCGTTTCAAGCAGCAGGGCAAAAAAGTGCTGCTTGCGGCCGGCGATACGTTCCGTGCAGGGGCGATCGAGCAGCTTGAAGTATGGGGTCAGCGAGTCGGCGTCGACGTGATCCGGCAGCAGTCGGGCTCGGATCCGGCGGCCGTCATGTTTGATGCGGTTCATGCCGCCAAGCAGCGCGGTGTAGACATTTTGCTTTGCGATACGGCGGGGCGGCTGCAGAACAAAGTCAACCTGATGGAAGAGTTGAACAAAATATATCGCGTCATTCGCCGCGAGGTTCCCGACGCTCCGCACGAGGTATTGCTCGTGCTTGATGCGACGACCGGACAAAATGCGCTGCAGCAAGCGAAGCTTTTTGACGAGAAAACGGGATTGACGGGTATTGTCCTTACGAAGCTGGACAGTACGGCGAAGGGCGGCATCGTGATCGCGATCCGGCAGGAGCTGGGCGTTCCGGTCAAGTTTGTCGGACTTGGAGAGAAGATGGACGATTTGCAGCAGTTCGATTCCGAGCAGTTCGTGCACGCGCTTTTTGCCGGGCTGATCACGGAGGAGAAAGAAGAAGAATAAGCTTCGGCGGTCCGGTACGGGCCGCTTTTGGCTTTTCAATTTGCAGCCTGAGGTTCGCTCGGCCCGCGCCGCAGTAAGGCGAGAAGCAAAACGCATGCCGCCGATAACGGGTGAAAATAGTGTTGGATACTCTGACAAGGTAAAATACTTGACATCCCTTTCGCGCTCGGGTATTATAATGTCTGTTGGTGTAAAGGTTTTTTCCTTGACGGGCAAATGCCGTAGAGGGAGGTGGAACGCCATGCAAGAATCGAATGTATTGGCGAAGACGAATCGGATTAATCTGTTGTTTGATTTCTACGAGCAGCTGCTCACGGACAAGCAGAAGACGTTTTTGTCCTGCCACTTTCACGACGACTTCTCGCTCGGGGAAATTGCGGCGGAGTACGATATTAGCAGACAAGCGGTTTACGAACATATTAAACGAGCCGCCCAGGCGCTCGAGGATTACGAAAGCAAGCTGCAGCTGCTCGCCAAGCATGAACGCAGAGTGGAATGCACGCAACGGATAGAAGTGCTGCTTCAATCGGCCGAAATCGGCGGGGCGCTGAGCGAGCATGCGAAAGAAAGCTTGAAACGGCTGTTTGAAGCTTTACGGCAAATCGATTAATGCATGACAAGATTTTGGAGGTGAGGGCGAATGGCATTCGAAGGATTGGCAAGCAGGCTGCAGAACGTATTCGGCAAGCTGCGCGGCAAAGGCAAGCTGACCGAGGATGACGTAAACGAAGCGCTGCGGGAAGTGCGGCTTGCGCTGCTCGAGGCGGACGTCAACTTCAAAGTCGTTAAAGATTTTATTGCCAAGATCAAAGAACGCGCGATCGGCCAGGAAGTGCTGAAAAGCTTTACGCCCGGCATGGTCGTCGTCGACATCGTAAACAAAGAGCTGACGGAGCTGATGGGCGGCACGCAAAGCAAGCTGGCCAAAGCGAACCGTCCGCCGACAGTCGTGCTGATGGTGGGCTTGCAGGGTGCCGGTAAGACGACGCTGACCGCCAAGCTGGCGAAGCTGCTGCAAAAGCAAAATCATCGCCCGCTCCTCGTAGCCTGCGACATTTACCGTCCGGCGGCGATCAAGCAGCTGGAGGTGCTCGGCGAGCAAATTAAAGCTCCGGTGTTCACGATGGGCGACCAAGTGAATCCTGTCGAAATCGCCAAAGCGGGATTGCAGCATGCCAAAGACAACGGCAACGATTACGTGCTTGTCGATACGGCGGGCCGTTTGCATATCGATGAACAGCTGATGGACGAGCTGAAGCAAATCAACGAGACGTTGAACCCGCACGAGATTTTGCTGGTTGTCGATGCGATGACGGGTCAAGAGGCCGTAAACGTAGCCGACAGCTTCCATAAGCAATTGACGATAACGGGCGTCGTGCTGACCAAGCTTGATAACGATACGCGCGGCGGCGCGGCGTTATCGGTCAGAGCGGTAACCGGCTGTCCGATCAAGTTCGTAGGGGTCGGGGAGAAGACGGACGCGCTTGAACCGTTTTATCCGGACCGTATGGCGTCGCGTATTCTCGGCATGGGAGATATGCTCTCGCTGATCGAGAAAGCGCAGTCCAATATCGATGCGGACAAGGCGAAAGAGATGGAGCGCAAAATGCGCAATGCCGAATTCACCTTCGAAGATTTCCTCGATCAGATGGAACAAATGAAGAAGCTCGGACCGCTTGACCAGCTGCTTGAAATGATTCCCGGCATGAACAAGATGAAGGGAATGGGCGATCTCAAGGTCGACGACAAGCAGATGGGACGCGTATCGGCGATCATTCATTCGATGACGACAGAAGAGAAGCGCAAGCCGGAAATCATCAATTTGAAGCGCCGCAACCGGATCGCAGCCGGCAGCGGAACGACGCTGCAGGACGTCAATCGTTTGATCAAGCAGTTTGAAGACATGCGCAAGATGATGAAGCAGTTTTCCGGCATGATGGGACCCGGCGGTCCGGGCGGCTCCAAAGCGATGAAGGGCTTAAAGAGCAAGTTCGGCAAAGGGATGAAATTTCCTTTCCGCTGATCGCCGTGCCGATTGATAAACGAAGATGTAATTCCGGATCCGCATATTGTGGAGCCGGAGCGGAGGATATCGTATGAATTCTTGTAAGGAGGTGAAATCTAATGGCAACTCGCATTCGTTTGAAGCGTATCGGCGCTCACAAAGCTCCGTTCTACCGCTTGGTCGTTTCCGATTCCCGCTCGCCGCGTGACGGACGTTTTATCGAAGAGATCGGCTATTACAATCCGCTGACGCAACCTGCGACAGTTAAGATTGACGAAGAAGCTGCACTCAAATGGCTGCAAACCGGCGCGCAAGCATCGGATACAGTCCGCAGTCTGTTCAGCAAAGCCGGCATCATGACAAAACTGCATGAGCTCAAACAGCAGAAGTAATCTGCTTGTTAGATACCGAAAGCGGCTGTAAAGCCGTTTTTTCGGTATTTTCAACGCGTAACGGGTGCCGGTTTTCCGGCTGAAAGCCGTTTCTGCACGGGAGGTCATTATGAGAGATCTGATAATCGTAATCGCGAAGGCGCTCGTCGATCATCCGGATAACGTAAGCGTAAACACCGTGGAGAAGGAGCACGAAATCACGTATGAGCTGACCGTACATCCGTCGGATGTAGGCAAAGTCATCGGGAAGCAGGGCCGAATCGCCAAGGCGCTCCGTACTGTCGTCACTTCGGCGGCCGTCAAGGAGTCTAAGCGCGTATCCGTAGAAATTGTCTCTTGATTGGTGTTCCATTTACTTAAGCGATCTCTTGAGCTTCATACAATTGCAGCATGGGTGGGGCTTATCCCGCCCTTTTTTGCTAAACAGTTATGGGTTCGGGTTCCTTGCGAACGGTAATGGCGCCGGGGATAATCTTGCGTGCAGCGGCGGAATATAGGTTACGAAGCAATTAGGAGGGCTATGATGAGTGAAAAGCTGTACAATGTCGGAAAAGTAGTCAATACGCACGGTATTAGAGGCGAGCTTAAGGTTATATCTTCCACTGATTTCCCGGATGTCCGGTTTGCCAAGGGAAGCCGGCTGCTGCTTGTCGACGCAGATGGACGTAATTCTCTGGAGGTCGAAGTCGAAGCGGGCCGCCAGCATAAAAATGTGTTTATCCTGAAACTTTCCGGTCTTAACAACATTAATGAAGTCGAGAAGTATAAAGGCTGGGACATCAAAGTCACGGATGAGAATCTGATCGAGCTTGAGGAAGACGAATACTATTACCACGAAATCATCGGATGCCGGGTCGTATCGGAAGAAGGCCAAGAGATCGGCACCGTAACGGAAATTTTGACGACGGGCGCGAACGACGTTTGGGTGGCCGAGCGGCCAAAAGGCAAGCCTGTTCTTGTCCCTGTCATCGATGATGTGCTGCTGAAAGTCGATGTGGAGCAAAAGCTGATTACGATCCGGCTGCTGGAAGGTTTGATGGACGAATGAGAATCGATGTTCTCACGTTGTTTCCCGAGATGTTCGAAGGCGTCTTTCAGGCGAGCATTCTGGGCAAAGCCAGGGATAAAGGAATCGTCAAGCTGAATGCGGTAAATTTTCGTCTTTATGCGAACAACAAGCACAATACGGTCGACGATTACCCTTATGGCGGCGGAGGCGGGATGGTACTGAAGCCGGAGCCGATATTCGCCGCTGTGGAGGATTTGGCGGCAAGCGTGCGTGAAGAGCAGGCTCCGTTTAGCCCGGAGGGCTTACATAACGACGGTTTGCCGGAAGAATCGCAAGTCCATGCGCAGGGCGGCGGCGAAGGAAAACCTCCGCGCGTTATTTTGATGTGCCCGCAGGGAGAGACGTTTACGCAGAAAAAAGCTGAAGAGCTTGCCAAAGAGGAACGGCTCATATTCGTCTGCGGCCATTACGAAGGCTATGACGAGCGTATTCGGCAGTATCTTGTGACGGACGAGCTGTCGATCGGCGATTACGTGCTGACCGGGGGCGAGCTGCCTGCGATGGTCGTCATTGACAGTGTCGTACGATTGCTGCCGGGCGTGCTTGGCAACGAAAATTCGGCCGTTACCGATTCTTTCAGCACCGGCTTGCTGGAATACCCGCATTATACGCGGCCCGCCAGCTTTCGCGGGTGGGATGTGCCTGACGTGCTCATTTCGGGTCATCATGAGAACATCGATAAATGGCGCCGCCGGCAGTCACTCGAACGGACCTGGCGCCGCCGCCCCGAACTGCTTGAAGGAGTCGAGTTATCGCGGCAGGACAAGCAGTGGCTCGATCAATTGAAGCTGGAAATGGAGCGGCCGAAAGAAGCCTCGAACGATCAGGGCTGCGGCCAAGAAACCGGCGGAACGAAGGCTTGATTTTGCGGATGCGAAAATACCAGGGCGAGTGTTGTATTTCTATGCCCGATATGATATTATAAACGATGTTGTGCTGAATCTGGTGGTCCGCTACGCTGCCTTTTTGTTACAATCAGGCTAGAGCGCAAGAACACCTGAGTGGAAGGAGGATATCACATGAACTTGATTCAAGAAATTACGAAGGAACAGCTTCGCCAAGATCTTCCTAACTTTCGTCCTGGCGATACGCTGAAAGTTCACGTTAAAGTTATCGAGGGTTCCCGTGAACGGATCCAGCTGTTCGAAGGCGTTGTTATCAAACGTCGCGGCGGCGGGATTAGCGAAACGTTTACCGTTCGCAAAATCTCTTACGGCGTTGGCGTGGAAAGAACGTTCCCGCTGAACTCGCCGAAGATCGACAAGATCGAAGTGGCTCGCCGCGGTAAAGTCCGTCGTGCGAAACTTTACTACCTGCGCGGTCTGCGCGGTAAAGCAGCAAGAATTCAAGAGATTCGCTAAGATGACAAGGGGCTTGCACAACAAGCCTCTTTTCGTTTTATTGGAAATGTCAGAAAGAAAGTAAATACCCGTAGATGGTTCCATTTCCCGATAATCGCGCCTGCCCTTCAAGGGGAGCGTAATCGTTTATTATTGAACGTATTCGGAGCCTCGATGCTGGCTATCATACAAGAGGAAGGAGGTTGCTGCTATGGAAGAGGAAAAAGCGGTCAGTCCGAAGAACGAGTTGAAAGGCGAGGCTTGGGAATGGATTAAAGCGATTTTGATTGCGGCGGCACTTGTATTTCTTATCCGCTGGTTTATTTTTGCCACCTATGTCGTCGAAGGTCCCTCGATGCAGCCCAACTTCCACACCGGTGAACGGTTGATCGTGAACAAAATCATCTATTCGTTCCGGAAGCCGGAACGCGGCGAAGTCGTCGTTTTTCATGCGCCGCAAGGAAAAGATTACATAAAGCGCGTCATTGCGCTGCCGGGCGAAAAAATAAAGGCTATCAATAATAAGGTTTATGTGAACGATCAAGAGCTGGACGAGTATTATATCCAATCGGCGATTGACGATAGGGACAAAAGCGGGAAAAAGTACACGGAGGATTTTCCGGAAACCGTCGTTCCCGAAGGATCGGTTTTCGTCATGGGCGACAACCGACTGAACAGCTCGGATAGCCGTGCAATCGGCCCGATCGAATATAAGGAAGTCGTCGGCAGGGCGGACGTTTTGTTCTGGCCGATTAAGGATATGGGAATCGTGAAACATTAAACAACGATATAAGTTCCATAAGAGGAAACGCAAAACAAGATGTTGAAGCGGAAAAGCCAATTCCTTTCGGAATGAATAACAGAGAGCTTGGAGAACGGGCCGGAGGGGGGATATAATTGACGATACAATGGTTTCCCGGCCATATGACCAAAGCCAGAAGGCAAATTGAAGAGAAGCTGAAGCTGATCGACGTAGTCATCGAGCTGCTAGATGCGCGAGTGCCGCTTTCGAGCCGAAATCCGATGATCGACGAAATTTTGCGCAATAAGCCGAGGCTCGTCGTGCTCAATAAATCGGACATGGCGGACCCTCAAACGACGGCGGAATGGGTCGCTTATTTCGCCGAACAAGGACTCGATGCGCTGCCGATCGATTCAAGCTCGGGTTATCAAGTGAAGGAAATCATTCCTCGCTGCAAGAAGCTGATGGCGGCCAAAATCGAATCGCAAATCCGCAAAGGCATCAATCCGCGCGCGATTCGGGCACTTATCGTAGGCATACCGAATGTCGGCAAATCGACGCTGATCAACCGGCTGGCCGGCAAAAAAATCGCCGCAACGGGAGATAAGCCGGGCGTTACGAAGGCGCAGCAATGGGTCAAGGTCGGCACTGAAATGGAGCTGCTCGATACGCCGGGCATTTTATGGCCGAAGTTCGAGGATCAGACCGTAGGCCTGCGTCTTGCGGCGACCGGCGCGATCAAGGACGAAATTTTGCATATCGACGAAGTCGCTTTCCACGTCGTTCGCTATTTGGTCGAGCATTACGGGGATGCGCTCCGCGAACGATATTCGCTTGAAGCGCTGCCTGACGACGTTTCGGAGCCGGACGAGGTTGTGAAGGTGATGGAGGCGATCGGACGCCGGCGCGGCTGCGTGGTCAGCGGCGGACGCATCGATCTGGACAAGACGTCGACGCTCATATTACGCGAGCTTCGCACGAATATGCTCGGGCGTATCAGCATGGAGCGGCCGAAATAGATGGAATAGGCGAAAGGCATTCGAACGGGTAACGTTCGGATGCTTTTTTGCGTTGCGGTCGGACTTCTTTCTACCCCGAACGATAGCCTGACGAAGCCGTGTGCAGTATAATGGGCACAGGGGAAGGGATGAATGGACATGCAGGAAAAAGATACGGTCGAGTTATCTAAAGATTTATTTGCACAGGAACGGAAGGACGATTTTCGCAAGGACAAAGGCAAGGTAAAAAAGAAACGTAAGAAGGAAACTTCCGAAGTTGATATTCAAGCAGTGTCTGGATCCGACGAAACGCAGTCGCTGCTTGATTTTGAGAAGGATTTATGGGATAGGGATTTCGCATACATAGCGGGCATCGACGAAGTGGGCAGGGGCTGTTTATTTGGCGATGTGGTCGCTGCCGCCGTTATTTTGCCGAAAGGGCTTATCATACCCGAAATCGACGATTCGAAGAAGCTGAGCGCCAAAAAACGGGAGTTGCTTTATGAGGAAATCATGAACCAGGCGATTGCGGTGGGAATCGGCAAAGTCGACTGCCAAACAATCGACCGTATCAATATTAAGCAAGCGGCCAGACTCGCGATGAAAACGGCTTTGGAGCAGCTTGAGCCGCTGCCGGACTATTTGCTGGTCGATGCCGAGAAGGTGGAGAGCGATATTCCGCAGCTTGCGGTCATTCACGGCGATGCACGCAGCCAATCGATCGCCGCCGCTTCGATCGTCGCGAAGGTAACGAGGGACCGCATGTGTCTTCAGTGGGACTTGCAGTATCCGGAATACGGCATTGCGCTGCATAAAGGGTATGCGACCAAGCTGCATCGCGAGGCGATTTTGCAATTTGGGGCTTGTCCGCTGCATAGGCGGTCGTTTCTCGGCAATTTGACGAACGTGCAGCAGGAGCTGTTTTGACGGCAGGACGTCAACATTTTGCAACGCTTCGCCGATATATGGAATACGAGGAATTTTGAAAGGTCGCGTCTATATGAATTGGCGTATATAGGAGTTTGCAGCAAAAGGCTTCTTTACAGTACAGGTATTGCGTAAATGCATCAGAGCCGTCTGCTATCGCGCATCGATAATGGAAAGGAGGGAATGCCGTGAATACGATCAGTCAAATCATGCAAAGCATCGTCAGTCAAATGCAGGCTTCCGAACCGAAGGCGCTCGAGCTGAAGGCCGGTCAGATCGTCAACGGGCTCGTTTTGCAGCTGTTTACGGATAATGAAGCCTTGGTTAATATTGGCGGCGTACAAGTAAGGGCCCGTCTTGAGCTGCCGCTGCGGCAGGGCGATTCCGCCCTCCTGCAGGTACAGCCGGAATCGGCGAACGGTCAGGTCGTGTTGAAGCCGATCCAGGCGTCAAGCGGGCAAATAACGGGAGAGCCGCTTGCGGAAATGCTCAAAAACGTCGGGCTGCCCAATACGTCCGCGAATCGCCAGCTTGTCCAGCAGATGCAGCAGGAAGGAGTGCCGTTTACGAAAGAGACGATGCGGGCGCTAAGCGAAACGTTAGCAGGGGCGCCCAAGCAAGTGCAAGCCGAGACTTGGCAGCAAGCGGCTTTCGTTGCGGTGAAGCGGGGACTGCCCGTCACCGAGCAGACGGTCGGTTCGCTGCATCAGGCGATGTTCGGCAAGCCGGCGAGCGCTCAGGCAAGCGATTTGGCGCGCGAGCTGGGCGCCCTGCTTGCCCGCGAGGGCGCGGCGAAGCCCGGCGCAGCGCCGCTGAGCGCGGCGGCCGCAGGCGTGCTGCAGCAGGCGAAGCAGCAGCTTGACGCGCTGCTGGGCCTGCTGGCGCAGCGCCCCGGCGGCGCGGCGGCGCCTGC
>NZ_QMFB01000099.1 GCF_003285015.1 Paenibacillus contaminans
GCTTTATCGGCAGAGACGCTGGCGAAATTTTTGCGGAGATTGCATGAGTTTCCGGTGCAGGCGGCGCTGAAGTGCGGAGTTCAGCAAGATCATCGAAGCTTGACGGACATAGCATCGCGCAAAGTGAAATTGGCGGGCTTTCTATCGAAGGTGGTTGAACACTTGTCGCCGGAGGAGTCCGGTGTGATCGAAGCGTATATTAGCAGGTTACAAACGGACCGTGTCGAGGCGGTGAATGCAATGCTACATGGCGATCTTCATTTCAAAAATATGCTTGTGAATGAGAAAGGGATCGTTTCCGGCATCATTGATTGGGGCGATCTGAGCGTAGGCCATCCGGCTTGCGATTTGAGCGTTGCTTACAG
>NZ_QMFB01000100.1 GCF_003285015.1 Paenibacillus contaminans
CTGTGTTAAGCTATAGGTTTTCATGTTGTAACTCCTATTTTCAATATTTGGTACTATTAGAAATTCGAGTAGTAATTATATATATCCTTTTTAAGTATGCTGCCCGTTAGCCATCCATGCTGCGCAAAGCACAGCACCACAGAGAGTGAAAGTTAATCCGTTCTTTCATAGTAGTTGAGAAACGGCAGCCGATTGTTCTGCCCGGCTGCCGTTTCAAGTTTTATTAAGCTAATGTACCCGTTAGCGTAACCTCCAACGCTCACGCAGTAAGAAAAAGTATATCAACTGATCTCTTAATTCTGTTTCTCTATCAAAA
>NZ_QMFB01000101.1 GCF_003285015.1 Paenibacillus contaminans
CCTACAGCCATCATGATCTCCATAGAAAGGAGGTGATCCAGCCGCACCTTCCGATACGGCTACCTTGTTACGACTTCACCCCAATCATCTACCCCACCTTCGGCGGCTGGCTCCTTGCGGTTACCTCACCGACTTCGGGTGTTGTAAACTCTCGTGGTGTGACGGGCGGTGTGTACAAGACCCGGGAACGTATTCACCGCGGCATGCTGATCCGCGATTACTAGCAATTCCGACTTCATGCAGGCGAGTTGCAGCCTGCAATCCGAACTGAGACCGGCTTTTTAGGATTGGCTCCACCTCGCGGCTTCGC
>NZ_QMFB01000102.1 GCF_003285015.1 Paenibacillus contaminans
AGGAGGCCACTGACAAACTAATGATTTTTCAGTGAGTTCCAGTAGCGGGTACAAAAAATGCGACACTCCTCCGAATTTCTCGGTGGATGTCGCATTTTTTATAGGGTTTCGTGGTTATTTGTTAGTCATTCAGTTTCAATATTCGCTTCAGATTCACCGCGAATATTGTCATTGCTCCTTGGATCTGCATACCTAACAGACCCGAGGATGTGGCTACATCGTACCCGTGTCGATTTTTAAGTTCACTATTCTTCGCTTCGATCTTGTATCGTTCTTTTGCTTTCTCTTTGAAGTACTCACTGACCTGGAA
>NZ_QMFB01000103.1 GCF_003285015.1 Paenibacillus contaminans
GACCTCACTGCGATTGCCCGCTACCTCAAGTCACTGCCAGCAGTTGATCCGAACGATCAGCCGCACCAGTACGACGAGAAAGCCGCCAAAGCCCTGTGGAACGGCGACGACAGTCAACGCGGCGCAGCGGTGTATATCGACAACTGCGCGGCCTGCCACCGTACCGACGGCCACGGCTACACCCGGGTGTTCCCGGCGCTGGCGGGCAATCCGGTGCTGCAATCGGAAGACCCGACCTCGCTGATCCATATCGTGCTCAAGGGCGGCACCCTGCCGGCCACCCACACCGCGCCATCGACCTTCAC
>NZ_QMFB01000104.1 GCF_003285015.1 Paenibacillus contaminans
GAGAAACTGCCGTCGATCCAATTCCGCGGCGTCGTTGACGAAGCGGGAGACATCGGGTCGCATGTGAGCATGATTTTGCCTGACGCTGCCGCCGCATCGCAATTTATGGCCGCACTTGGGGCCGAAAATATTCAATCGTATACGCTGTACGCGGGACGTCCGGTTTATATGGTTCCGCAGTTGTTCCAGCAGCGGACGGCGGAGAAGGACAATTTCCCGTTTAACTATCCGTTCCGCAGCCCGGTCGAGTACAGCGAAAATATGTGTCCGCGCGCCGTCGATCTGCTTCCGCGCACGGTGTT
>NZ_QMFB01000011.1 GCF_003285015.1 Paenibacillus contaminans
TGCTCCCTCAATAGAATTGAGCTACAGTACCTCTTTAGATAACGGGACTTTTTCAGTGGCCTCCTTTCGCAGTGGTTTTGGAAGCTTTGTTTATATTTTGGAACCGTCCTGCTTACAGTCGCGCGTTTACTGTAAAGCCGAAATATCGGCGGGACTTAACGCATATCGGTATATCCGTACATCGTCGATTAGCCCGTTCATCGTATTCGCTCCGTTTACCCCGATCGTCAGCGGCAGCGAGCTGGTTATGCTTCCTTGAAGAAGGCTCATATCTTGGCCGGCTAGCGCGCCGTCAACGTACAACCGAAGACCCGCGCTTCTGTCGACCACCGCGGCCACATGATGCCACGCCCCATCCGTAAAAGCAGCCGTCGATTGAACGGAGTCGTATGTGCTGCCGTAATCCAGCAGGAATTTGAGCGTGTTATCGCTCTCGAACCGCAGCCAAAACCCGGCGTTCGTATCCCCTTTTTGCATTAAGAACTTGGTCGTGCCGGTCACCGCCGTTTTGACCCACATGGAAATCGTGAAGTTTTCCTTCGTTCCGAATGCGGCATCATGATAAAAAGGATTCGGCAGGGCGACGTAATCGCCGTTCCCATCGAAGCTGAGCGCATTCCCGTCCTTTCCTCCCCCGCTCCAAGCCGCATTTTCCACCGTTCCGTTGTGCGCGTATGCCGTGGCATCGGTAACCGCGGTCCCGGCACCTTCGTTTAACTTCCAATGTCCGTACAGGCCGAACATCCGTGCAACTTCTTTATCATCGAGCGGATAATTGTAGAGGCTTACCTGATCGATCAGGCCGTTCATCGTAAGGCTGGAAGCGTGGCCGATCGTGAGAGGCAGCGCGCTCGAAATCGTACCGCCGATCAGCGAATTATCCTGGCCGACCAAAACCCCGTCGACATACAGCCGAAGACCCACATCACGATCGGCTACGCCCACGACATGATGCCATTTGCCATCGGCGTATGCGGCCGTCGACTGGGCGGCGTCGTAGGTGCTGCCGTAGTCTAGCAGAAACCGGATCGTATTGTCCGCCTCGAAGCGAAGCCAATAAGCGGCATTCGTATCACCCTTACCGGCGATATACTGGATCTTCCCGGTCTGGCCGGTTTTCACCCACGCGGATAAGGAAAAATCCTGCGTCGCATCGAAATCGAATGCCCCGTCGGCCGGATCGCCCAAATCGACATAATCGCCGTTCCCGTCGAAATGCAAGGCGCCGCCGAATTTGCCGCCCGTTTCTCTCATTGCGCCGACTATGCTGCCAGGATAATCGCCGGAAGCCGAATCGGCGGCGACGCTGCCGGAGGTTTCGTCTAATTTCCAACTGCCGACCGTTAAACGATCCCACCAAATACGGGAGACGATCGCCCGATTCGGAAAGAGCGAATTCCATTCGTTGCTGGACACGATGCTAAGTCCGGGCAATACATTGTACGTGCCGAAATTGCCAAGCTGAGCCCGGTTGTCCGTGATCCCCATCGCGATGCGTTCCGTGCTTTTGATCAGGCGCAGCGTGACCGGATCCACTTGCGCCATCCAAAGCGGCGCCCGGTAGCGGTAGATGCTCTGGTTCGAGGCATCCTCTCTCGTGTAAACGACATACAGCGCATCCGGTTGAACGATCCAGTGCATCTGCGTATTCATGCTTCCCGTTATCGCCGTGCCGTCATCCCATGTCAGAACAACCGCCGGCTGCCAGTCGATTCCGTCGCTGCTCTTAGCCAGCCGGTTTTGCGCATCGTCGCGGATCGTCATGAAATATTCGCTGCCGAATTTAGCCAAAGAAGTTTCGATTCCGGAACGATTTCCATTGTTTCCCGGATTGGGGACCGCGTTGCCCTGGCTGATATATGAAAGCGATGTGCCGTCAAACGACGCTTTGACGACCTGAACGCTTCCTTTTCCGTCAACGGAATTGATCGGCCACAAAATATCCCCGCTGCCATCGTCCAGCATATGAGGGTAAGCGCTTCCAGAATGCCCGACTCCATTCGGCCATGCAAACACGTACCAGTCGCTGCTCCATGTCGCCGTCGATGGATCGTACACGGCATAAGCCGGATACGTATGTTTTTTGGAATGGGTCGGTGTATACGACTGGGCCATGCCGAACAAAATCACCTTTCCCGTCTTCTCGTGATACATCGGCACCGTATCGATCAGCATGCCCTGATAGCCGTCGGGCAGCGTTTTCCATTGAAATTGCGGAATGACGGACGGAGCGGTCCACGTTTCGCCCAAGTCGTCGCTTGTGATGGACGATATTTCGTAAAAGACGTCGCTCAAATTGGTCGGGCTTTCTTTTATGTCCTTCAGCAGTGTACATAAGATACGCGCCGTTGCGCCGTTCGGCATCGATGCGCACCTCATGTGCGTCCACCAAAAGTTCTCCTGGTTGTCATTCTGATAAGCCACCCTCTCCTCGATCGGATACGTCGGGGCGGATGCATGAGCAATCAGGCTGTTTAACCCGATCGAACAGCCGAGTATAACGGTCACAAACATCGTGTACAGGAACAACCCTTTTTTCAACGAACCGGACTTCATGTAACAATCTCCTTCCGCGTTCAATTGTTGCTTGCGGCCGCACAAGCAGCTTCATCGTAACATACCGCCGGCGAACAGATAACCGGACACGCTTTAGATTTAGTGGACTTTTTCAAGCCTTGCAGGATCGAATAACGCAAAAACCCCCGTTTCCGCCTTTCAGCGAATTCGGAGGTTTTGACTTCATTGCAGGAGCTGTTCGACTTTGAGTCTCATCTGATCTTCCGTCATCGTACCGAGCTTTTTGTAAACGATGCGGCCCTGCCTGTCAATGAAAAGCGAGACCGGGATCGGCTTGATTTGATATTGCTGTGCAACGGTTTTATCGGGGTCAAGCAGCACGTCGAACGTGTAGCCGTTATCTTCTATATATTTCGCGACCGTTTCCCGGTCTTCGCCGACGCTTACCGCCAAAATAACGAGATCCTTATCCTTGTATTCCGCGTAAATCTTCTCCATGTCGGGCATTTCTTTCTTGCACCATTTGCACCAGGTCGCCCAAAAGTTCAAGTATACCCCTTTGCCCCTCAAGTCCGACAAAGCGACCGTGCCGCCCTTCAAATCCGTCAAAGTAAAATCGCCGGCCGGCTCCAAATCCGCATGCTCATTCACTGCCGCAGCTCCGGGCACGGCCTGCTTGCCGGCTTCGTTCTCGTATTGAATGACCGAAGAAGTCGCGGAGCTCTCGTCTTTCCCGACCAAGGAAGCGCTCGCTTCGTTCCCGCTATTCACAACCGGAGACGCCGCCGGTTTCCCTTCTTTATCGGCCGGGGATGCCACGTTCTTCTCCGCTTCGCTGATGCTGTAATTGTTCGTCACGTAAACGGAAATCAGAATCAGCCCTAGTACGACGCCTGCCCAAAGCAGCATTTTTTTCTTCAACGCAATCCCCCCTTGCTTAAAGATTAAACAGACTGCCGTATTGCCCCAATACTTCCAGCCGGTTCGTAAAGATGAGAATGCCCATGGCAATCACGATGACCCCGCTCACAATCGAAATGACGGGAAGATGCCGCGTTATTTTTCTTAAATAGACGGACAGATTGTCGATGAGCAGCGCCGAAAGCAGAAACGGAACCCCCATCCCCAGCGAATAAACGGCAAGCAGCGCAACCCCTTTATCAAGCGTCTCCATACTCCCTGCAAAAATCAGGATGGACGACAAAATCGGACCGATACAAGGTGTCCATCCGATTGCAAAAGCCATTCCCATCAGAAACGAACCGAATGACCTCCCTTTGGCGCTCCCGGGCAGCCTCATCCTTTTCTCCATATAAAGGAACCTGATCTTGAAAATCCCCGTCATATGAATGCCGAAAATAACGACCAAAACGCCGCCGACCCGCTGAATCAGCTCAAGATGGCCGGACAGCAGCCTGCTGACGGAGCTGACCGAAATGCCGAGCAACACAAAAACGATGCTAAATCCCGCAACGAAAAGCGCCGCCTTCAGCAGGGCGTTGATTTTTTGCGGACCGGCACTAATCTCCGTGACGGAGGAGCCCACCATATAGCTGAGATAAGCCGGAATCAGAGGCAGCACGCACGGCGACAAGAAGGAGAGCAGCCCCGCTGCAAACGCCAAAATAAAATCCAAATTGCCCCTCCCCTTCCATGCAAGGATAAACGCCTACCGCGTCTTTGACGCTGGCGTTGACCGAGATCTAGAGCCACTTCCACGATATACTTTCTGATAAGTCAAGGATGAACTGGTTACGAAAGCAAACACGGATATCGTATTGGTTTTGCACGAAACGGGCAATTAGTGGAGAAAACCTTATTGTTCATGAGGCTGTCCTCACTATTTCGCAGGTAAAATGGTAGTTCTCGGCCATCAGTGAGGTAAACGCAACTATTCCTTTCGTTTGTGCAGCTAGACTAGAAAGTGGACACACCATCAATGAGGACCTGTATAATAAAAAACAACAAAAAGGTCGAGGTGTGCCATGAGTAATAAACGTAAATCATACGACGAAGACTTCAAATGTCTCACTATTAGTGTTGTTTGCCTCATTACCTCACCAAAACAAGGGTTTTCGGTTTGAAATAGTGAGGTTTGCCTCACGAATAATAACTTTGCCTGATTACGAGGTTCACTACCCGTTACTCGATGAAATGCCTTACATTCTTGAAATCCATAGTACAAGACTTGAAAGGCTACTAAGACCGACTCATGTACTTGAACAAATAAGGAAAACGGGTTCCCCGGAGGGAGCCCATTTTCCTGTGATGCAGGCTGCAAAGTTAATCGTACCCGTTGGCAGCGATCCGCGGGACACGATGCCACGAGGACTGAAACCAGCGCGGGCGGACTTCGTCACATGAGTCTGCATGGACGCCGCTGCGGCAAGCCGCCCGACATCAGCACTCTTCTTCGCAATATTCTTCCGCTGCCGCCGGCGCAGGTTCGGATACGGACGGCGAAGAATAGGAAGACGACGATGAAGACGATGATGTGCCGGAGGATACCGAAGCGCTTGGCGAAGGTACGGGCGCCGCTTGCGGCTCCACCTTTTCCTTGGAAGTGAAGGTGACGGACTTCGTCTTCTTCTCCTCAACAGGCGCTTGTGCCGTTGGCTGAGCTTTCGTTTCGGCGGACGGAAGCCGAGCGGTCTGAGTCTGGCTGGATTGCGACGCCGGCTTTTCTTGCGATGCAGGGGCTGCCTGCTGCTCACTGGCAGGAGCAGGCGCCGCCGCTTGCTGAGTTTTCGCCGGTACCGGCGCGCCTGCATCCTTCGTTAGCGCTGAATCGCCTGCTTGTTGCCCACTCGACGACGCCGAAGCGGCTTGCTGCTCCTTCGATCCTGCCGGAACCGGTACCTCGGCAGCCGGCTTCGTTTGATTGCCCAGCGCAGCCGAAGCTGCAGGCGAAGACGACGATGCCGCTTTCGGCTGGCTATCGGAAGATGAGGCCGGCGCGGCTGTGTCCTGCGAAGCCTTATCGGCGCTGTCGGAAGAAGCAGGCTCCTCAGCAACTTCGATTCGGCCAGACTCGGACTTCAGCGAAGCCGATTCCGTACCTGCCGCTGAACCTGACGAGGCCGGTTTAATGCTTGAAGCCGGCTCCCCAGCCGCTGAAACGGCCGCAAGCTTGACGGCTGCACTTCCCTGAGCCGGAGACGGCGCCGCCTCAGTAGTCTGCCTGTTTGCGGACACGACGGCATAAGTAAGCCCTGTAAAAACGACGGAAGCAGTAATTAACGACAAAGATAGCTTCGAAACGATACGTTTTTTCACGATGGCTGTCATTCCTTTCTTGATATACTTGTCGGCGTCTTACGAGAGACTAAAAAAGAGATTCAACGGGGAGCGCCGTTCGACCGCTCGCTCCCCTTGAATCTCTGGCCGTCCAGTAGATTGGGCTTTGCTCTGCAAAAAACCTTAGTCCTTCAGCAAGTTGTACAGCACTTGCGCGACTTCCGCTCTGCTGGCGGCATCCTTCGGCAGAAGCTTGCCATTGTTGCCCGAAATGACGCCCGCTTCGACGAGCGCTTTGAAGGCTTCGTTCGCGTAACCCGCGATATCCGCCGCATCGGCAAAGCCGGCTACGGAAGCGGCCCCCGCTTGCGCCGCAGGAAGCTCTCCGAGTACGCTCAGCGCACGGTACAGCAGCGTGAACAGATCCTGGCGGGATATCGATTGATCCGGAGCGAATTTGTTTTCTTCCAAGCCGTTTGCGATACCCAGACGTTTCGCCGCAGCAAGGTGACCGGTGTAATAAGTATTACCGGCATCCGCGAAGTTGACGGCCCCTGCCGCATCGGGTTGAATGCCGTACGCATTCAGCAGCAGAACGATGAATTGTCCGCGGGTAACGTTCGCATTCGGGCTGAAATGATTCTCGTCCGTTCCGCTAGTAATTTCCCTTGCCGCCAAGTAAGTAACCGCCGGGGCGAACCAAGCTGCCGGAACGACATCGGTAAAGCTGATTTTGTTATACCCGATAATGTATTGCGAGAAATGCTCCGTTTGGAATTCGACCGCACCTGCAGCCGCATTATACCGGCCCTTTATAAGGTGCAGCTCGCCTTCCTCGGTCACGTGGTAGACGATTACGGCATTGGCGTCTTCGCCGGGCTGCAGCGTATACGGCAGCGATACGGCTATTTTCGAGCCGCCGAATGCGGTGATGCCCGTTTGGCCGGCATATACAAGCAGATCGTATACCGGACGGTCTCCGAGCACATCCTTGCCTTCCTTCGTAAGCTCCGATTTGGTCAAAATAAAGCTGATGTCGCCTGCGTCTCCGCTCGCTCCGATGGTTTTCAAAGCATTCGCATCGAAGGTAATCGTGCCGAAGCCGGCGTTGATCTTCACTTCGGCCTTCGTGCCGGCAACCAGTTCATTGAAGGCTGCTCTAGGGACGGTAACTTGAATTTTTCCCGACTGCTCCGTGCTTTCCACCTTAAGCTCCAGGACAGCTTTCTCGCCCTTGGCTTCCGCTTGCTTGGCTTTGTCAAGCAGGCCGGATGCAAGCGCCGGGGTAATGACTGCGATAGCCCTGCCCGTTTCCGCATCCAGTTTGGCGGGGACCGTCGCTACCGTGCTGCCGCCCGACTGGGAGATGCCGTCCGTTTGGCCTGTTCCCGCGCCGTTCCCTTCGCCGGTTCCGGTACCGCTTCCTCCGCCGTTACCGCTGCCGTCACCGCCGCCATTGTTACCGCCTGTCGAAGGGGCCGTGTAAGCCGGTACGGTAACTTTCGTATCCGCGCTTGGCAGCGTTGTCGCCGTTTCTTTGAATCTTACAAAATAATCGCCTGTCAGCAATCCGGCAATTTCCTGTCCGGCCGCCGGTTGATAAACGGTTTGGCCGTTGGCGCGATACTCCAATGCCGTGCTCGTGCCGGTAATTTTTCCGTTATTTTGCGTGCTGCCGGTCGGCGCAACGCCTGCAAGTCCTTGCGGTGCCGCCACATTCGCTTTAATGACTAGGGAAACGGCACGGCTTGGGCTGTTATCCTCATACACGGCGTAACGAACGCTGTAAACATCGGGAGAGAGCCCGGTCAGTTTGCCTGCTGCAATGGCCTCGTCAGGAACAATGGCGTACTGTACGGCCTCGTCTGCACCTTTCTTATATTCCAGCCGGTACTCAACCTTATACTCCGCACCCGCAGTAAGACCTGTAATTTGTCCGTCATCGTTCGCCAGGGAAGACGGATGAACGGCTTCCAGCGCCGACGGAGGAGCAAGCTGCTTATAGCCGGGGACGTAAACCGTCTGAGCTGCGCTTGGCCCGTAATATATGCCTTCCGCCGTTTTGGCGGCATATCTGATTTCATAAAAACGATCCGGCTCCAAGCTCAGCGCATCGCCTTGTACAGGCGCGTATGCCGACTCGTTCGCTTCCTCCAGCTTATACTCCAAGCCTGACGGAAGCGGTTTTAACTCGTCATTTTCAACCAAAACGATTTTACCGTTGCCATTCGCTTCTTCCGGGGCAAGACCGAGCAATCCGGAAGGTGCCGCTTGATATTCAGGCACGACGACTTCGACCGCCGGACCCGGGGCATATGCCGACTGCCGCAGCGTGGCCGCCGTGTCGACTCCGTTTTTGGCGGCGTACCGCACCTCGTACACACCTGGCGTCAGACCGGTAATTTCATTGCCGGCTCCCGGCACTGCCGTATATGTCGCTTCGTTCTTCGCTCTATACTCCAAGGCTTTCTTCGCTATGCCTAAGATTTTGCCGTCCGAACCGCCGGCTGTCGTCGGAGCCGCGCCGCTCAGCCCGGCCGGTTTCCATTCGATTCTGGAGTAGAGCGTCCTCAGACCGTTGATATAAGTAAGGGTGTTGGCGTGCTCCGGATTTTTCGTGTTGCTCCAGCTGTACATCAATTCCACGTGCCCGAGAATCGGCGCGGACTCGCTGCGTTTGTCATACACGAAAACATAAGGCGCCTGCAGTCTGGACGCTCTGCCTACGGCAAGCGCTCCCTCGGCGTTTTTGTAGCCATAAACGATATCGTTATTGTGTTTCCCGGATGCGTCCGGAAAATATTGCACATGCTCCGAGAGATTCGGTAAGTACTGTTTGACCAAATTGACGTATACGGGCGATATTTGCTTGTTCGAGACCCGCGTATGCAAAAAGTCTCCGTAGCCGGAAACAACCGCCTTATAAGTCCTTCCCGGCGTCGAGTCCAAACCTCCGTCCAGCTTCGCATCCCAGTTATAGACGGTTGTCACGCCGTATTCCTTGGCGATTCGGTTGACGTATTTGATCCCAGCCTGGGTATTGCCGCACCAAGCGCAGCCGATAATGACCGGAATGGTGTTATCCGTTTCGAGCAAATATTTAAGTTCGTCCGTCGTCACCGAATTAATGACAATCGGCAAGTCTTCATTCCCGAAAATAGGAGAATCCGTGCCGGCTGTGCCGGAAAATTCGTTATACGAGCCCGAAATATAGCTTTGATTCGTGAATACGTCGTATTGCGCGTTTTTCGTGCCGGCAGGGGAGATCGCATCGAAAACGCCGCGGAGCGCATTTTTGTAGGCTTCTCCTCCATCCGCGTCGGTCAGCGCGGCGATTCCATCCAACGAAGAGATGATTGGCGCAGCGCTGCCGCCATTTTTATGGTCCTTGTTGTAAATAAACAAGAACGGGCTGCCGACGACCGGTACGGTTTCGGTTTTTGAAGTCTGTCCGTTATTCCCGGTTATTTCGGGATAAGTAACGCTGATTTTAGGCGCATTGCCCGGCAGTTGATCGGCCAGATTGGTCAAATACCGCCATGCCAGATCCGCATACCGGACGGAAAAATCCGTTCTGGCTCCTTCGCCGGTAAGGTCGCTCCCGGTGGAGGCGTTAACGGCCGTGACGGCAGGCTTCGAATCTTGCTTCGTGATGTCGATCCAACCGTCCGGACCGTCCAATTTGGGGTCGAAGTTACGGATGGACGTCACGCCGTATTCCTTGGCCACATCGTTAATGTAGCCGATGGCCTTTTGCGTTTCGGGCTGCCACGAGCCGCCGAACAAAATGATATGAGTGCCCGCTTCTTTACGCAGCAGATAATCCAATTCATGATAGGTCAACGTATCGAAAACATGCTCCTTGCCGGCAAGCGCTGGGTACCTGGCGCTAAAATAGTCCGGCTTGCTATAACTTGCGCCGGCTGCCGGCGCCGGATCGGCTGAGGCAGCGCTCGCCCCGGTTGCCCCAAAGACGGGCAGCGCAAGAGCGGCGGCCAGCAGCAAGGTGCCCAACCGGCGGGCTTTACTCGTTTTCCGCATTTATATTCCACCTTTACCGATTATATTAGTTGGTTTTAAAAGGAAGGACAGCACCGCATCCGACTTGCAGCAGGATGCGGTGCGCTCGGTTATTCTTTACACCACACAAAATCCTAGTTCGGTGTCACACCACGCGGCGTTTTGCCGCATGACGGCAGCAGTCGGTTCGAACGCTTATTTCCGGCATAGACGAGAAAATCGCTTGGCCGAAACGGATGTAAAATATCGCCTTCCTCCACTCAAACATCTTGTTTTGGATTCCTTCTGATTTTAGAGCCCTACGGGCGTGGTTGGAATCCAAAGCCAAAACTCGCCGTCAGACCACATTTTACCTCCTTTTTCTACAAGTCGAGTTTCTCCTTAGAGTAAAGGGCAGATGAATTCTGCCCCCTCATCGCTACAAGTCGTCGGTTGCCCGGCTGCATGCCGCTTAGCAAATTTCTTCTTCGGACGAGGAAGAGGAATCACCGGACGAAGAACTTCCCGAAGAGGAACTGCCCGACGAACCGCCGGATGAAGAATTGCCGGACGATGATGTATTGCCGGCTGCAGGGCTTGGCGCGGCAGGTTGTTCAACGGCTTTCGGCGCATTGGATTGCTTGTTCGTGAACGACCCCGTCGCTTTTTTCTTTTCCTCCTGAACCGGAGCGGCCGACGGAGCTGCTGCAGCGGGAGCTTCCGACGGAGCCGGTTGGACCGCTGCAGGAGCGGAAGCGGCGTTCGTTGTCGTTTGGGACGGCTCGGATTTCGCCGTTGATTCCTGTTTCACTGACTCCGATTTCTCAGCTTTCGGCTGCTCAGCTGCAGCAGGCGCCGCAGCTTGCGCTGCCTGTGTATCGGATTTCTTCTCAGACACGGCTGCCGCTTGCTTCGCTGCGGGCGCATTGTCATTCGCTGCCTCTGCCGGAGCGGCAGCGGCCTTATTCGCATCCGCAGACGGAGATGCCTGCGAAGCTGCGTCCGCTTTGGCCGGCTCTTCCGCCGCCTTCGCTTCCGGGGCGGAAGAAGCCGTGTCCTTCGGCACCGCTGCAGGTGCAGGCGATCCTGCTGCCGGCGACGAAGACGCTGCCGGATTGGCGCCGGAATCTGCCGCCAGCGAAGCGTTTTTGCCGCTAGCGGACACAACCGCATAAGTCAATACCGAGAACGCAACGACCGAAGCTGATACCCATAGGGTAAATTTCGAAAAAGTTCTTTTGTTTGTTGTAGCCATGGTTCATATATCCCCTCTCAATGTATATTGGAACAATTGCCGACGATGCTTACCCTCCTTGTCAAGATTGGTGCGGATAAAAAAAGAGATTCGTCAGCACGCGCATCAGCGCTTGCTTCGAATCTCTGGTTGACCAGTGGATGAGTGCTCTTTTGTTATCCGATAAAGTGACTCGGAATTATTTTCCGTAACCCTATAATAATTCGTGCCTCAACCGCTGTCAATAACCTTTCTGATATTTCACACTAGAATCGTCGGAATTAATTTTCATCCAGCATTGATCGCTCTATTAAAGATCCTATCATCTCCAGACGTGTCGCCGCTTCTCCCGGGGCAAAGCGATTTCCGTCGCGGCCGTTCGCCGTCGATTCTACACCCGTCAAGCCGGCTTGGCCTTCCGTATCGTTTACCGCAGCAGAGTTTCGGGATGGCTGGACGGAGCCGCCGCCGGTTTCTCGGACAGATACCATATTGCTTCCCTTACCATTGACCATTACCGTTGCCATTTCCGTGTCCGTTACCGTTACCGTTACCATTGCCATTACCATTGCCGTTACCATTTCCATTGCCGTTACCGCCCGGTTCTTCAACGTAAATCAAAATCGTCCGGACTGCCGCCGATCCCGGCACGAAAGCGGTAATTGCGACCGCTCCGCCGTTTGCCGGCGCAGTGAAGTTCGCGCTAAACGTTCCGTTCGCTTGACTGACGGCAATCGAATCGATCGAGCCGCCGGTTGCCGACATATTTACAGCGGCGGCAGCTACGGGCTTGTTATCGGAATCGGCAACGATACCCGTCAAAACGATCGACTGGCCCGTCATGACCGTATGCGGGGCCGTCAATGCGATAGTCGCGGCGGCAGGCGCCTGCGGTACAACCGAATCCGACGCGATACATAGGCCTGCGCTAGCCAGCACCTCCGTACCCGGTACTTTGGCGACTATCGCTACCGCTCCAGGCGCGGCCGGCGCCGTAAAGCTTACGCTGAATCGGCCTTCGCCGTCCGTAATCATGCTGCCGGAGCTCAGGCTGCCGCCGCTAGCATACAGGCTCACCCCGATCCCTTCCAGCGGCTGTCCGCCTGCATCGTAAACCGTGCCGCTTACCGTCGCGCTTTCCCCTGCCTTCACCGCTGCCGGTTCGACGGCAAGCGCGATGCCGGCCGCCAGCTGGTTGGATACGGTCTCTCTCGTTATGCTGACCGTATACGTTCTGTCGACCGGCAAGCCGGTTGACGTATCAATCACGGATACCTTGATTTCGAGTCGATTCTCGCCCACGCTTAGCGGTATAATGCCGCTAGTCTGCCCCGGCGAAACCGGTTCCGGATCGCCGCCGTATGTGCCGACCGTCACGGTCGCGCCCGCAGCCGCTGCAAGCGGAGCCGCCTTGACGCTTCGCACATTGTACGGCACCTTTAACGCATACGTATTTCTGTCGGATTCAAACGTTTCGTCCCATATCCCGCCGGGCAAGCTTTGCCCGTTTCCGTCGGTCAAGGCAAGTCCGCTCAGCTCATCGTTTACGATCCCCGCCGTCGGGAATGAAAGAGAAGCGTCGCGTACGATAAAGTCGTCGATAAATAAATCCGCTGTTGCTCCCGTCTGAGATTCCAGCAGGAAATGGGTGACCGTTTTGGCTTCGCTCGCACCCAGCATAGATCCGATTTGCCCTTTATATTCGCCGTTAATATACATATCCATCGATTTGGCATTCACGTCGAACCGGAGCCGGATATCGTTCCAGCTATTCAGATTCAGCTTGGCCGGCACCGGAAGCTCTGCAAATTTATCCGGAAACTCCTGCGTAGAAACGAACATGGATTCCTGCTGATTGGTGTTTGTGAACGTAAAACTTGCATTCGGAAATAAAGCGCGGACCTTTACATAACGCGCCTTGACGTTCAAGCCTCCTATGTTGATCTGAACATTCGTTTTGCTGAAGGTCCAGCCGTTTACTTTCGTCCAATTTTCGTTGTCGCCGCTGACGTACACTTCCAGGGTATTCGCTTCGATCCGGTTCGTATTGTTGGTCGTACCGTAGAACGTAATGCCCGTTACGGTCTCTTCGGCCCCCAAATCGGCTCCGGTGCTTCTATTCGGATAATCGATCGCTATGCCCAGCATGCTCTCGAAAGTGCCCAGCTTTCCGGTGAGCGGATTCGTATCGTTATTCAAATAACCGATCCGCTGCCTCGAAGTGAAAACGGATTGCTTCTTCACCGTTCCGTCCGGCTCCACCAGCAACGTGAATGCGCTCCCTAACGCGCCATGGCTGTGGGAGAACGCTTCCTGGAGGCTGATAAACTGTCTGCCGCTCAGCGTTTGCGGGTAGATCGAGAACGAAACCTCCCCTTTCTGCATCGACGGAAACAACCGTGATGCGGATAATGCGTTCTGGACATTGTGCAATTGAAGCGAGCCGCCGCCGCTCTTTTTGACATCCCGGTTTATGCCGGCAAAGCGGCTCTCGGTCGGGCTGACGTTTAGTACCCAGTAGCTGCTCGCCAGATCCGGATTTTCAAAATTATCGAAAACACCGTGACTCCGGTATAAGTAACGCTCGAAGTCTTCGATCAAAAGCGTGTAGACCCCGTTAAGGCTCAGTCCCCACCAATCAAGCATGTACTCGTCGCGGCCGTCGATTCTTACGATATCGGGCTGGGTGACCAAACCTACTTTTTGCCCCGTTGACAAGCGCGTACGTTCAAGCAAATTCCTGTAACCTTTCCAGCTCTCCGTTTCGTTCGGGGAATACGCCAAAATGAAAGGATTCCGTGCATAAGCGGTCGTTCCGAACGTATTATGACCCGACCACGCCAGCAAAATATCGTTATTCGTATGCCGAGTGCTTACGGGAAGCGTATTGGTAGAGTATATTTCGCTCGTCTCGACCGGACTCCATGTGATCCCGTTATCGTTCGACGTGCTGACCCCTAACCGGTACACTCCCGCCTTCTGATAGCGGAAATACATTTTGAGCGTGCCGTCGTCAAGCTGGATAATCGTTTGCTCCGTGATGCCCCCTTCGACCGTCCCTCCGTCATCGCGTAATTCGGCCGGGCTTCTCGTCCAGGTGACCCCGTTATCGCTCGACAGCATCAGACTTGTGGCGAAGCTCCCTCCGTTGCCGATCGCGAAGTGAAACGGCAGCGCTAAGGTGCCGTTATGCAGTTTAAGCGGAACGGTGTAGGTCAACATGTAGTTGATCGGATATCCGTCACTGTCATTTCCCGGATTCAGCTTTACAGGAGAACCGAAGATCGGGCGTCCGCCGGCGTCGAAGCCGGTCGAGCTCATGACGTACAAGTCGAGGCGCGTTTTGGTAATGTCATGAATGGCGCCGGGCGTAAACCCGAAATTCTCGTAGAAAAACATCATCACCTTTCCCGTGTCGGGATCGACGTAGAAGGAGGAAGGCTCTTCCCAGCCGTCTTTTTCCGGTGCAGGATGAGTCACTTTAACCAACTGCTCGGGAGCGCTCCAGGTACGCCCGTTATCGTGCGAATAGCTCACGTTAATCCCGCTCGCCGTAAGCATTAACACGCCGTTCGGCAGCCTCGCCATTCGCGGATTATGCTGGAAGCTTCCTGCGACGGTATGCTCGATCAGCGTCCGGTTGCCGTATTCCACCCGGAACGTTTCCGGACTCGCGCCCCTGAACCGGGCGTCCGGGTTGCCGAAATACATATGAATAATAACGCTTGAAGAAGGAGCGAGCTCCGGAACGCGTACATAAAACCCGTTTTCGTCCATATAAAAATGAAGCTCCTTGCCGTCCCCGTCCGCAAAACGGACATCGCGGTAATCGCTCTGCAGCTTGCCTTCGGCGATCAGGCCGTCCGCGTTCACTTCAGCCTTCGTCAGATAAAAAGCCCTGTCGTACAACATCGCATCGTTAGGGCTGGATGCCATGACGGTTTTGCTGTACAGCCAATCGCGATCCCCGCTCGCCGTCCAGCGGCCCGCCGGCTGGTTATACACCTTGATCATGTTCTGCAAATCGGCATAAACGAAGGAAGACGGAGCGCCGTTATCGTCGTAATGGTTATGAATTTTGATATACCGGGCCGTTACCGAAAAATTATACAAGATGAGCTTATCCTCAAATTTGAGCAGATCCCAGTCTTTGATTTTCGTGTACGTCAAGTTGTTATCGCTTACATAAATCGAAATATCCGATTTCTCGATTCTCGTCGGGCCTGTCTGCTTGAAAAGTTCTATGTAATTTATGAGCTTCGGAGCAGCCAAATCGACGCCGATGCTGCGCCTTTTCTGATCGAACGAGACTTGCCCGGATGCCCCCCAATTTCCGATCGCCGAGGCGGCGGGGTTAAGATCGGGACCGGCTGCATAGCCTGCGACGGCAGAGAGCAAGCCTTGCTCCGCCGTATTTTCCGCAGCCGCCGGCGGCGTTTCATCCGCCGCGCGGACGATGCCGGCTCCCGCCAAACCGGAGACCGCATAAAACAGCAAAGAGACGATAATGAGAACCGACATTCGTTTGCTTCTTGCCAAAAACTTCGAAATCATCATACAACCTTCCTCTCCTCTACCATGAAATTCGGCGTCTTTGACGCCGGTATTTGCCGCAGGTTTAGAGCACATCCCCACAGCAATAAAAAACCCCCGAAAACGGCTCTATCGTCATGATGTCGCCGTCTCGGGGGAAAATGGATTCGGTATTCGGTTATTTAGACGAGCTCGCGATAATCTCGTTCGCTTTTTTCGCCCAATCGTCCAGCGCTTGCTGGGACGTTTTCTTCTTCGTCAGCGCCGCTTGAATTTCCGGGAAGAACGCGTTGCGCGTTTCCGGATATCCTGGAACCGCCAAGCCGATATCGCCGGCATACTGGAACAGTTGGATCGTCTTCGCTTGCAGCGTGCCTTCCGTGTAGTTTTTCGCCAGCGATTTACGCGTTGCAATGACGGAGGACGCCTGCGCCATTTTTTCCATATTTTCTTTGCTGTTCATGAATTTGACGAACTCTTTGGACCATTTCATCTTCGTTTCGTTCTTCGTATTCCATACCCATGTGCCGTAGCCGAACAAAACGGTATTCGACGATTTGCCGTCCTTCGACGGGAACGGAACGAGATCGATGTCAAACTTCTTGGCCGTCCCTTCGGTAAACGCCTTGTTGAGCGCAGCCACGTTGCCGATATTGCCGAACGCCATGCCCAATTTGCCTTGCGTGAACATATCGTTCATTACCGCGCTTGCCTTGAGTCCTGCGGCTCCCGGAGGAACGACGCCTTCGTCGACCATCTTCACAAGGAAATCGAGCCCTTCCGCGCCTTGCGGCGAGTTGATGACCGCTTTGCTGTTATCTTCACTCCACGTTTTGGCGCCGTAGCCCCACAGCATGGCATGATGGCCTTGGTCGCCGCCCGTATCGGCCGCATATAGTCCGTAGCCGTAAATTTGCTTAGCCGGGTCCGTTACCGCTTTGGCCGCTTTCATAAATTGCTCGGTTGTCCATGGCTCCATATTTTTCGGAAGCAGATCGAGCGCGTTTTTCTCCTTGAAAATGTCCTTATTGATCAGTACCCCGACCGATACGATGCTGTTCGGATAAATGTATTGCTTGTTATCGACGGATACGTTCTTAAGCGTTTTCTCTTCGAAGTCCGCTTTGTCCACGATGTCGTCCAGCGAAACGAGCAGGTTTTTGCGCGCATAGGATAACGGCCAGAAAATCGAGCCTTGTTGGATATCAGGCAAAGCAGCCGTATTGGCAGCGATACTGATACGTTCGTTAATTTTGTCGTCAGGGGTTTTGACCATGTTGATTTTGACATTCGGGTTAGCTTTCTCGAAATCGGCTTTGATTTCTTCGTACGTTTTTTGGACGTCTTCGCGGGTATCCACCCACCACGTCAATTCGACGTTCTCTTTGCTCGGACTGCTGCTGGCGCCTGCGTTCTTGCCGGTATCCGGCGATGGGCTCGTGCCGCTTTTGCTGCCGCTGGAGCAGCCGACTATCGAGGTGAACAGAAGTGCGGATGCTACGGTCGTAATGATCTGCTTTTTCATGCTAATGACCTCCCCAGAATGAATGATCTGTCAAAATATATAAAAAACCTGTGTGGTCGAACCACCTGCGCTTGCAGCTTACTTACGACTTTCCACGATATGGCCGAGAATCGCATCGTTCAAGGCTTTCACCGCCGCCATTCCGTCTTCCGGTATCGGAAGGATCGGCATGCGCGGCTCCCCGATATCCAATCCGCGAAGCCTCATGATCGCTTTGCAGCCTCCGTAGAGCGACGGGAGCCGCAGCAGCGCGGCGATGATCGTATTCACTTTGTACTGCCATTCGCGCGCTTCGTCAAGCTTGCCTTCCTTAAAGCAGCTGTCGATCTTCATGAAAAGCTCAGGCATGACGCCGTAAGTTCCGCCGATTCCGCCGTCCGCTCCCATGCTGCGCCCCGCCAAAAACTGCTCGTCCGGCCCGTTCAACACAAGGAAATCCTGCCCGCCCGCCGCTTTGAATTGCTGCAGCTCGAAGGTGCTTTCCGACGAAATTTTGACGCCGATCACCTTGTCCTGCTTCGCCATCTTGGCCAACAGCTCGGTGGACAGCTGGAAACCCGTCGTTTGCGGAATATGATAAATGATGAACGGCAGCGACGTGCTGTCGATCATTGCCTGCCAATGACGCTCCACGCTTGCCGGTGACAGCCTGTAATAGATCGCGGGCACCGCCGAGATCGCATCCGCGCCGACCGCTTCCGCATGCTTCGACAGCTCGACGCTGTCGCGGGTCGATGGCGCACCGACATGAACGATGATCGTCATTTCTCCGCCAACCTCCGCCATAACGGCTTCCAGCGTCTTTTTGCGCTCATCGACGGACTGCAGCATCCCTTCGCCCGTGCTTCCGCCGACGTACAAGCCTTTCACGCCGATATTCGCATAATGACGGGCCAGCTTGCGCGCGGCTTCCGCGCTGACTTCGCCGCTAGCGTCGTAGCAGCTGTACATCGCGACGATTACGCCTTTAAATTTTTCCAAATCAACCGTTTTCATTCAACAATCCGCCTTTCTGCATTATCCCTTTACGCTGCCAAGCGTAATCCCTTTGACGAAATATTTTTGAAATACGATGAACACGACGAACACCGGAACGAAACCGATCGTCGCAGCGGCCATTTGCAGACCGTAATTCGCCACGTATTCCGTAACCAGCGTCGAAATGCCGACGTTGATCGTCATTTTGCTGTTGTCGCTAAGCATGATCAACTGCCACAGGTAATCGTTCCAGCTTTGCGTGAAAGCGAATATGGCGAGTGCGCCGAGCGCCGGCTTTACGATCGGAAGAAAAATCCGGAAAAACAGCCCGATCTCCGAGCAGCCGTCGATTTTTCCGGCCTCCAGCAGCTCCGTCGGCACCGAGTGGCTGAACTGCTTCATTAGAAACACGGCGAATGGAATCGAGATGACCGGGAGAATAACGCTTGCAAGATTGTTGACCAGCTTCATCTCGACCATCATCGTAAAAAGCGGAACCAGCGTGATTTGCCGCGGTATGAACATTGCGATGACAATGGCGGTGAACATCAGCTTCGAGCCGGCAAAACGTTTTTTGGTAAGCGCATACCCCGCCATCGAAGCGACAAGGCACACGCCCGCGGTGGCCAGCACTGATATGATCACACTGTTGCCGAGCCACTTGAAAATCATCCCGCCTTCGATCAGCTTATCGAAATTGGCTGTCGTAGGCATGGACGGAAACAGCTCGGGCGGAAACTTCACGGCGGAGGACTGGTCCTTGAACGCCCCGGACAGCATCCAGTAGAGGGGGAACAGAAACAGCGCGGCCAGCGCATAAAGCACGACATTGGCGGTGAATTTTATCGAATGGACTGCAGCCTTTGGCATGATGACTTTTCTCCTCCCCTCTTAAAATTCGACATCCGACTTCATCAGCTTGAACTGCGCGAACGCCACGACCGAAATGAGCGCCGTAATCAGAATGCCCATCGCGGAAGCCATCCCCAGCTTGCCGTAAACGAAAGCGGTATTGTAAAGCAAATACATGATCGTTGAGGTTGCGTAATTCGGCCCGCCGCCCGTCATCAGCTGCACGACGACGAATGTCTGGAACGCCCAGATCGTCGACATGACGAGAATGTACAGGGACGTCGGCTTCAACAAAGGCATCGTAATATGCCAGAACTTATGCAAGCCGTTCGCGCCGTCGAGGTCGGCCGCTTCGTAGTAATCCGTCGAGATGTTGCCCATCGCGGCGAGAAACAAAATAATCGGCTGACCGACATTAAACGTCACGACGATAATAATGAGAGCGGGAAGCGCTACTCTGGAGTCGGACGTCCACATGACGGGTTCGATGCCGAAGCCCGAAAGCATGTAGTTGGCCATCCCGTTGACCGGGTTGTAGATCCAGGCCCAGACGAGCGACAGGATAACCTGCGACGTGACGACCGGAAGGTAAAAGGCGCCGCGGAAAAAAGACGAGATGTACTTGTTCTTCTTGTAAATCATGCTTGCGACGAATAAAGCGAAAATAAAGGTAAGCGGCACCGTGCCGGCCACGAAACCGAACGTATTGACGACCGAACGTATAAACACGTCGTCTTTCAGCAAGTAGGTATAGTTGTCGAGGCCGATCCAGGATTGGTTTCCGAGTCCGTAGTCGAAGAGACTGATATAAAACGCTCTGATCATCGGATATACTTCGAATACCAGAAAAAACAAGGCGAAAGGAGCAATAAAAAAGTACCCCCAATAATCGCCGCGAAAACGCAAACGTCTGAACGCTTTAGTCGGCATCTGCATCACTCCAATCTTTTGTAAGCATTTAAAGCGTTTACATTTGTAGATTATACGCTTACATAAAGCGCTGTCACAGGAACGATCTTTGTGCGTTTGTTCACTTCCGTTCGAATTTTTGAGCCTTGTTCACTATTTTTGGGACGGTATTCACTTTTTCGTGCAAAAATATTTCCTGCCGGTTCGTCCGATCCGGAGTATAATCGTTGTCAGAAACGTTTGTCTTCGATAATGCCTTTCTCAAACGGGGGTGGGTTCGGTGAAATTGACGGCAAAGCTCATCATAACCAGAGCGATATTGTTCGGCCTGCTGGCGTTTTCTTTAAGATTCGTTCTTGACCGGATCGTCGATGCCCGCGACCTGCTCGCTGTTGTCATTATTATTGGAATTGCTGTAAATGAGTTTTTCTTGAGACGCGTTAAAGGTAACCATTGACTTTAAAGCTAACTTAAGAGCTGCCTGCACCGCTTTCCGCGCTGTAAGCGTGTTCGAACGCAAACGGCGTGAAACTCCAGTTGTCGCGATGAAAGGTTGTGAATTCCCGTGAAGTCCGCAGCAAGCCTTGCCGGCAATAGAGTTCATCCGTCCGGCTACCGCATTCCGCTATTTTGCGCGGTTACTCTGCTGTTCTGGTTTTCGATGTATACATGCGTTCCGATTCTGACCGCATATGTAGAGAGCTTGGGCGCCTCCAATAAAATGGCCGGCCTCATCGTCGGCATGTACGGCTTAAGCCAAATGCTGCTGCGCATTCCAGTAGGCGTCGTATCCGACAGGCTGCACAAACGCAAAATGTTCATTATTTCCGGCATGTTCGCATCGATAATTGCCGGTTCCGGCATATTGCTGAGCGATGACGTGACATGGATTTTGGTGCTGCGAATCATCGCCGGGGTTGCGGCTGCCACATGGGTCGACTTCACGATATTGTTCGCGAGCTACTACGCTAAGCACGAGACAACTCGCGCGATGGGGACGATTACCGTCTACAATTCGCTCGGACAAATGATGGGGATACTGACGGGCGGATGGTTCGCGGATATGTACGGTTGGGAGTCGGCGTTTCTGATCGGGAGCGCGGTCGGCTTGGTCGGCATGCTCGGGGCGTTTTTTATCGTAGAAAAATTTGAAGAAAACGAACAGAAAATTACGATGCAGGGCATTATACAGGTAGCGAGCGACCGTATTTTGCTAGTCGTTTCGGGGCTGTCCATCTTGTTTCAGCTGCTGATGTTCGCCACGGTGTTCGGCTTCACGCCGCTTTACGCCCAGTCGCTCGGTGCCGGTAAGCTGGACATGGGGCTGCTGACGTTCTGCTCGACGCTCCCGACGGCGATCGCCGCATGGATCGGAGGCAGTTATTTAGCTCAAAAGTTTGGGGAGCGGAACGTTATTATTCTTGGACTAATTTTGACGGGCGCGTTCACCATTTTGATCCCGTTCACCGGCTCATTGTGGCTCTTGATCGTCACGCAAGCATTGGCAGGCTTCGGCCGGGGCTTTACGTCGCCGGTTCTGATGGCGCTTAGCATCAAGCATATCGGAACGGACAAGCGCGCGACGGCAATGGGCTTTTATCAAGCGATATACGGTCTCGGCATGTTCGCAGGCCCGCTGTTCATGGGCATAGCCGGCGATTGGCTGACGCTGCGCGACGGCTTCGTCATCGTCGGCGCGCTCGGCTGCGTCACCGCGCTGCTCGGCCACCTGCTGCTGAAAAAGGTGCTGGCGCAGCGGCAAGCTCAGGCTGCAAGTGGCGGCATGAACGCAGGCGCGTAACGGCCGCCTGCCTGCTTTGGGCGTTTGAAAGACATTGTCAAACGCCGGTTGGCCTCTGCCTGGCCAAATTGTTGTACGCAGTACAACAGTTTGACGCCGGTTGGCCTTTGCCTGGCCGAAGTATTGTACGCAGTACAACACTTTAACGCCGGATGGCCTCTGCCTGGCCGGATTGTTGTATGCGGTACAACAGTTTGACGCCGGTTGGCCTCTACCAGGCCGAATTGTTGTACGCGGTACAACAGTTTGACGCCGGTCTGTCTCTGCCTGGCCGAATTGTTGTATGCGGTACAACAGTTTGACGCCGGCTTGCCTCTACCCGGCCGGATTGTTGTACGCGGTACAACAGTTTGACGCCGGTTGGCCTCTGCCCGGCAGAATTGTTGTACGCAGTACAACAGTTTGACGCCGGTTGGCTTCTACCCGGCCGAATTGTTGTACGCAGTACAACAATTTGACGCCGAATGGCCTCTGCCCGGCCGAATTGTTGTACGCAGTACAACAGCTTGACGCCGGTTGGCCTCTACCAGGCCGAATTGTTGTACGCGGTACAACAGTTTAACGCCGGTTGGCCTCTACCAGGCCGAATTGTTGTACACAGTACAACAGCTTGACGCCGGTTGACCTCTACCCGGCCGAATTGTTGTACACAGTACAACAGCTTGACGCCGGTTGGCCTCTGCCCGGCAGAATTGTTGTACACAGTACAACAGTTCGACGCCGGTTGGCCTCTACCAGGCCGAATTGTTGTACGCGGTACAGCAGTTTAACGCCGGTTGGCCTCTACCCGGCCGAATTGTTGTACACAGTACAACAATTTGACGCCGAGTGGCCTCTGCCTGGCCGGATTGTTGTATGCGGTACAACAGTTTGACGCCGAGTGGCCTCTACCCGGCCGGATTGTTGTACGCGGTACAACAGTTTGACGCCGGTTGGCCTCTAACCAGCCGAATTGTTGTACGCGGTACAACAGTTTGACGCCGGTTGGCCTCTAACCAGCCGAATTGTTGTACGCGGTACAACAGTTTGACGCCAGGTACGCGCAAACGGCCAAGCATAACTCAAGGCGTCCGCGGCTGAAACTGGGCCCGGTACTGCTGCGGGCTGACGCCCTTGATTTTCTTGAATATGCGGCCAAAATAGTTGATGTTGTCGTATCCGACCTGCTCGGCAATCGCGTAGCTCGGCAAATTCGTCGACTGCAGAAGCTCCGCCGCTTTCTCCGTCCGGACCTGGTTCACGTATTCGATGTACCCGGTTTGCGTTTCTTTCTTAAACAAATAGCTCAAGTAGCTTTCGTTCATATTTACGACCTCCGCCGCCCGGCTCAAGGACAAATCCCCGGCGATATTTTCCTTGATGTAGGCGAGCAACCGTCCGATCTCCTCGCGATAGCTGCCCTGGGTCAAAACCTTGACCCGATTGTCCCAAACCTTGATCAGCCATTCGAACCAGCTTTTCACTTCGGTCAACTCTTCGATACCGAGCAGCTGCTTATATAAGGGAAGCTCCTGCTCCAAGCCTTCGAGCAGAAGGTCCTCATGCTTCCGCCATTCCGTCTGCAGGACATGGAACAGCTCCAGACAGACGCGGTGCGCGCTTTCAATCGGCCCCTTCTTCTCCTGAAGCCGATCGATCACATCACCGACGGCTTCGCGTATCGCATGCTCGTCCTTGCGGCCGACGGCAAGCCTTAGCCGCTGCTCGTCTTCTTTGGAGAAAGCCGCCGAGCCTGCACCAACGGGAGGAAGCTCGCCGAATCCGCGTACCGAGCCTTTGCCTTCGTAGTAGTACATCTGCAAGGCTCTTTTGGCCTGACTGTACGCGTTCCGGATATCGCCCCGCTGCCCGAAGCTTTCGCTTATCCCGATGCTGACCTCACGATCAAGAAAACGTTTGGCCGCAGTCACAAGGTCTTTGCCGATACCCTTCAGCTCCTCGCGGACGTTCGCCGGCTCTTCCCCGAATGAAGTGAGCAGGACGATTTCATTTTCCCTATACGGCAGCACGAAACCGGACGTCCACTTTCTCAGCTCCAGCTCCAGCAGATTGACAAGCGTCTGCAAAGGCGGCGCGCCTTTCTGAGCCGTCGTTTGGTCCCCGTGGACCTGCAGCGCCATCACCGCATTGCATGCCGTCATCGCAAGCCCGGCAGCCGCTTCCGTTTCCGCGCCCGGCTGCTCGTCCAAACAGCGGCGCAGCAGCTCCGCCTTTCCCGGTTCGCCGCCTTCGCCTTCCGCAGCATGCTGCGGGGCCTCCAGCGCAATCTGCCGTTCGATTTCGCGGCGTCCGGCCGTTATTTTATCCGCCGTCTCAATAAGCAGGGCGAGCAGCTCGTCGGGCTTCATCGAAGTTTTCAGGATGTAGTCGTCGACCCCCATTTTCATCGCGGTACGGACATAATCGTATTCATTGTGGCTGCTGAGCACGATGATCCGGGTATACGGATACCGTTTGCGAACCGCCTCGATCAGCTCCAGCCCGTTCATATTCGGCATGACGATATCCGTCAGCAAAATATCCGGCGCCGTCCGCTCCATCGCTTCAAGCGCCTGACGGCCGTCCGGAGCGTCGCCGATATAACGAAAGCCATGCTCCTCCCAATCGATCAGCGATTTGATCCCCAAACGGACAAGAATTTCGTCATCAACGAGCATGACCTTTAAGCTCATCGTCTTCCCCTCCTTTTACCGGCTTGAACGGAATGACGAGCGTTACGATCGTCCCCGCGTTCTTCACGCTCTCTACCCGCAGACCGTATGCTTCCCCGTACTGTAGGCGAATCCGGTCATGAACATTGCGAACGCCGATGCTCTGCATAGAATGATCCTCGAACGGCTCGTTGAGCGATCGTTGTAATTCTTCAAGCTTTTCCGCGGTCATGCCGACCCCGTTATCCTCAACCGTCAGCACAGCCGTTTCTTCATTGCGCCAAGCACTGATCATAATTTCGCCTCTGCCGTTCATCTGATCGATGCCGTGAACGATGCTGTTCTCGACGATCGGCTGGAGCATAAATTTAATCGCTTCGCTGTCCAGCAGCTCGGGCGGTATATCATAGCTTACCGTTAGCTTCTCGTTATATTTCAGCTTCATCAGCGCGATATAGTTCTCGATATAGGCGATCTCTTGGCGTACCGTCGTCAGGCTTCCGCCCCGCCCGATGCTCGCCTCCATCATGCTGCCCAAACTCGAAAGCATTTCGCCGACGTCGTGGTTATTGCGGATGTAAGCCATCCACTTGATGTTATTTAACGTATTTAATATAAAATGCGGATTGATTTGCGCCTGCAGCGCCCGGAACCGCATGTCCTCCTTCTGCTGGAACTGCTCCTTCTGGCGATGGATCAGCTCGCGGATTTGCCTGACCATTTTGTTATACGTGCCGATCAGCGTGACGATTTCCTGCGGCCCCGATACGGATAGGGTGCTGTTGAACTGCTTGTCCTCCAGCTCCTGCATCCGCTTGTTGAGCAGCTTGACCGGGCGTGAAATACTGTATGAAATGGAGAACGTGATAATGAGAAACACGATGAAAATAAGCGCAAAAATAGCGATATTGGCCCGTCTGATATCGAAAATCTCTTTGAAAACCGTATCGTATTTAATCACCTGGACAAGCTTCCAGCCGGTTTGGGTCACGGTATCGTAATTGGCGATCCACTTCGTGTCGTCCTTCTCCATGATAAGCTGGCCTTTGATTCCGCTGCCTATCCGGGCAAGATACGATTCATCCGCAAAATGGCTGCCCACCATAGCCGGATTCGAGCCGGAGATGACCGTGCCATCGCGGTCAAGCAGGTAAAGGTCGCCCTCCAGATTCGTAAAATATTTGCGTATATCTTTCTCCGGCACGCTGAACAGAAGCACGCCTATATTTTGACTCGTTTGAAAATCGGTTGCGGCTTTGACAAGCGTAATAATCGGCTCTTTATCGGCGTAGGTGTAGCTTTTGCTGTTGAACATCCACATGTGCTGGAAAGGACTTTTCAATACGTCGGCATACCAAGGGGCGTTGATATATTCTTTGTATTTGGCGTTGTCGACATAGCGGGAGCTGTACCAATTTCCGTGCAAATCCATCAAGGTTACGTAAGTGTCGGTAAAATACGAGCTGTAAAGCTTGTTGGTGATCGAATCCTTCAGCCGCAGCTTATCGTATTCGCTGAATTGCTCCGGCGTTTTGAGCATGGCGATCAGGCTGTCGTTCATGGAAATGCCCGCGACCGATTTCAGCATGTCATCGAGAAATAACCCGACGTTGAAATTGACCTGGTACAGCGCTTCCCTGGCGGAGTCTCCGATTTTGCGTTCGATGGCGCTTTCGAGCGGCTTGTCTATGAAATAAAAGGCGATGGCGAACGGAACGATCAGGAACAGCATGATGGAAAAAAAGATTCTGTTGCGGACGGTGTTTAATGACTGAAACGAAGCTCTGAGCCCCTTCATCTTTTTCCCCTTTCCTACATCCGTCATTGTGAAAGCGCTGCCGGTTATTTTATCATTATAGCCGGAATGATTCGATTCACAAAACGAAGGGCGTGCTTGTCCGAGCTGCGGCATGCAACGCGGAAAAACGACAAGGCCGCCGATCTTTTATCGGCAGCCTTGTTTGCGGTATCAAGTTCTTATTCCCTTCGTCCTCTATTCTTTCACGCTGCCCAAGACAATCCCTTGGACAAAAAACCTTTGCAGGAACGGATAGACCAGCAAAATCGGCAAGGTTCCGACAAAAATTTGCGCGGCTTTAGCCGTTCGATCGGAAACCTCAGCCATCGTAAGCGCATCCTGGCCGGTCATTTTGGTCAAGTCGATCCCCTTGATGATCGTTTGCAAATAGCTTGCAAGCGGGTACTGATCCGGCGTACTCATGTAGATTAATCCGTCGAACCAGGCATTCCAGTGTCCAACCATTGTAAACAGTCCGACTGTCGCCATAGCCGGCAAAGAAATCGGGACATAAATTCGCCACAAGACCGTCCAGTAACCGGCGCCGTCCATAAAAGCGGATTCTTCCAATTCTTTCGGTAATCCCCGAAAAAAATTAAGCAATAAAATGATATTAAACACCGGAACGGCGCTTGGCAGCACCAAAGCCCAAATGCTGTTTAATAACCCCACATACTTGATCGTCATATACGCAGGAATCAAGCCGCCGCCGAATAAAATGGTAAAAATAAAAAACCAGGCATACACCGTTCTGAATTTCAAATCCTTGCTTTCCTTGGACAGCGGGTAGGCGATAATGATCGTCAGGAGCATATTAATAACCGAGCCTATTACCAGTCTCTGAAGGGTAACAGCCATAGAGCGCAGAAATTCCGGTTTCGCCAAAATAAACTCATACGACTTCGTCGTAAATTGAACCGGCCAAAACGTAACGAGCCCGGCGGCCGCAGCGCTGCTTGAGCTGAAAGAAACGGCTAAAATATGCCACAGCGGAAACAAACACAATAAGGCTACAAACAATAACAGCGTGTAATTAAAAACGGAAAACACTCTCAACGCTGAGCACTCCTTCCTGCCAAGGATAAACCCGTCTATCCTAAAAAATACGGTAATTTGCGAATCGGTAAGCCAGCCAATAGGAAGTTGAGATCAACACAAGCGAAACGACCGACTTAAACAATCCGATGGCAGTAGCCAGGCCGTATTGGAAATCGACAAGCCCCATCCGATATACCATCGTATCGATAATATCGCCGCTTTCGTAAACAGCCGGGCTATAGAGATTAAATATTTGGTCGAACCCCGCATTCAACACGTTTCCTAAACTGAGCGTTGCAAGCAATATGATAATCGGCCGCATACCGGGCAGCGTAATATGCCAGGTCTGCTTCCAGCGGTTGGCGCCGTCTATTCGCGCCGCCTCGTATAACGTCGGGTTGATGCTGGTTATGGCCGCCAAATATACAATCGTATTGAAACCGAATTCCTTCCAAATATCAGAAAAAACAACCACATAAGGAAACCAGGCGTTCTTCCCCAGAAAGAAGACCGGTTCGATTCCAAACGCGGACAAAACCTGAGCGACAATGCCTGTCGAGGGGGATAAAATATCGATCAGAATCCCGCCAAGAATAACCCACGATAAAAAATGCGGCAAATAAATGACGGTTTGCACACCTCTTTTAAACCACAATTTGCCGATTTCGTTCAACAGCAGCGCCGTAACGAGCGAAGCAAGCAAGCCGGCGATGATTTTCATGAAGGATATAAACACGGTATTTCGCAGGACGATCCGGAAATCCGGCAACTCAAACGCGTATTTGAAGTTGTCTAACCCGACCCACTCCGAGCCGAATAATCCCCGGGCCGGCACGAATTCTTGAAATGCGATGACAATGCCGATCATCGGTACATAGCTAAAAATGAGCACCAATATGATCCCCGGCAGCAGCATGAAGTGAAGCGGGAGTTGTCTGATCATTTTTTTATTCATTAGGAATCAATCTCCTGATCATTTTTTCCTGAAAGGACAAACGGCTGCGTCATTCGAATGAAGACGACAGCCGTTTGCAGGGTAACGAACTTCTCCTCGCAGAGATCCTGTACGCTCGCGCTCCTTACTGCTGCGCAGCCCATTCATTCACTTCTTTGGTGATCTCGTCGCCGCCAAGCTTATGCCAGTTGCTCACAAACACGTCAAACTCGTCGACGCTTTTCTCGCCCATAATGATTTTGGTGAAGGTTTCCATCGTCATCTTGCTCAAGTTTGCATTTTTTTGACTCATCGATTTGGTTGGAGCGCCAAAAAACTCGGCTTTCTTGACAAGTCCGGCGTCAAGCTTCTCCTTCACAGAAGGCCAGGCGCTATCAAGGCCATACATGCCTTCGTTCGTCCAGCTTTTCGGATCGCCGCCGCGATAAGCCATAATTTTATCGTAATAGCCTTTCTCTTCTCCGTTCAGCTTCGAAGGATCCTTCTTCTCCAGCGCTTCTTTCAAATGCTGATGAATCAATATATTTCCGTCTACAGGAGAGGCATATAAAAGCGGATAATTATTATATAAGAACCCGTCTTTCGCTATAAAGAATTTTTCGATATCGGCCGTTTCCGAGTATCCGCGATCAACCAAAATGTTCAATAATTTAACGATCGCTTCGGGATGCGCAGCGCCTTTCTTTACGACATAATAGTCAGCTGCAGGGAATGCCAGTTGCAGGCTGCTCGGTGTGGAATCGACGGATGGAATGCCGTAAGCTCTCCATTCAGCTGACGGATCCTGATCCTTAACTGATTGCAAAGGCCATGCCGGATTCCACCATGCGCCATACGACATGCCGATCTTTCCCGAACCAAGCGACTCCATGACTTTGCCGCCGTCTTTAACGGCAAACTCCTTGTCGATTTGCCCGGCCCGATACATCTCCTGCAGCTTTGCAAGCGCCGCTTTGACTTCAGGCTGCACGCTGCCGAACGCCAGCTTGCCGTCCTTGTCTTTAATCCACTGGTCGACATAAGCGTGATAACCGTTAAAGAAAGGCTGCAGATTAGCGAATCCGCCCCCATGAAGGTCCTTTGTCAAGGCTAACCCGTAAGAATCCTTCTGGTTATTGCCATCCGGATCCTGGTTGGTGAAAGCTTCGGCGATACGGAATACATCTTCCATCGTTTTCGGTTCCGGCAATCCGAGCTTCTTCAGCCAATCTGCACGAACCCACAGTACTTGAGAGGAATCGTACGGAGAGCCTACGCGAGGCAAAGCCATCAATTTCCCGCCGAATGTAGCCGATTTCATTTGGCTTGGATCGCCGTTCATGATTTTTTTCGTTAACGGCGAAGCATACTTTTCGAACACCTGACCTAGATCTTCCACTTGTCCGGCTTGAACCAGTTGTTTCAATTGAATCGAATCCACAGAGAAAATGTCCGGCAGCTCGCCGGAAGCTATCGAAACGTTCAGCCTTTGATTGTAGTCGGAATTGCTTGTCCACAGGTACTTAATCTTAATGCCCAGCTTCTCTTCATATTCCCGGCTCCAAACATTGTTTGTGATGGATTCGCCTTCTCTGAACTGGATGCTGGTCGGCAAATTTCTGACAGCCGTCACTTCAATGGGTGGATCGTATTTGCCTAACGGATCGAGCGACTGCTTGGTCTCGCTCCCCGCTTCAGGCGACTGCTTACTCGGCGAATTTCCGTTTGGCGACGGCGATTCGCCTTTAGTCGAGTTCTGCGAGCAAGCGGCAGTCAAAAGCAGCAGACTGGCACCAATCATTCCCAGAAGCTTCCGTTTCTTCGTATGCAACATAGTAACACTCCTTTAAAAATAGATTAACAGCATCTGACCAAGCTCTCTGCATCAAATCATCATTCTATCCCTATCTCCTGACCGACTTCCTCGCCGACTGCCAGACGATTGCCGGCTTGACTCAGGTCATTGCCCGCCAAACGGATGTTGCCTGACTTGGAGCCCGAAACTTCCAAGAAAACGCTCGTTCCGGGCAAAGCCCGGCAATTGGCCAAGTAGCCTGACTGCACCTGCAGGAACCGAATTGCCGGTACGGAAGGATCCCCGCCTGCCTGCTTGCCGCTGAAGCCTATAATCTGCAAGTCCTCAATCTCCTTGCAATCGATTGCGCTCCAGCTTTCCTCCAGGCTGCCGCCGATCCATGTCACCTCGACATGGTTCAGCCTGATTTTTCGGGCGTACCGGAAATATAAGGCATACGGTGCAAAATGATGATGCGCGTAGGATGGAATCGGCTCCGGAACCTCCAGCCCATAAAGTTTCCTCTTGGCGGCCACTTCAAACTGGATCCCGGAAAGGACGATGTCTTCTATGCAATCATCCGGCATGCCGATCACGGTACACGCGCCGTTGGAGCGAACCGTCCATTGCTGCAGCTGAATCCGCCGCACGGTTCCCTTGCCGGTCATGATGAATATGGCGGTTCCTTCCTGCTCCATTCGGGCCGTTATGTTGGACACGTTAATTCTCTCGATCAGACCGTTCTCTGCCGTTACATTTACAACGCCCGCCGCATTGGCTACCGAGCAGTTGTTTATCGCAATGTCGCTGATCTCGCTGTAGATCTCCTTATGCATCCAGGGATCGAGTCCGGTATAAATGCGAAACGCGTTAACCGAAGTCTCGAAGGTACAATCGGTAATCGTGAAGTGCTGCGAATTTTTTTGTCCGTTGCTGTCAATCGCTATGGAATCGTCGCCCGTGAGAAAATGGCAGGAAGCGATGTGTACGAAGCGGCAGGAACTGAAATGAAAACCGTCGCTGTTCGGTCCATAAAAATCGTTGATAATTTGCAAGCCATGCAGGTTAACTCGCTCGCAGTCGATGATCCATCCCGAATAAACAGGGGAGGAACGGATCTGGATATCCTTGATTTGGATATCGGAGCAATCCTCCAACAGAATCATCATGGGACGCCATTCTTTCGGCACATACCGCGCAGGCGTCGAATTCCATCCTTCGCCAATGGCTTCTTTGGCTTCCCAGAACGCCTGATCTTGTCCGTCCATACAGCCTCTGCCCGCGATCGTAATATTCGAAACGTTTTTTCCGTACAGCAGTCCGGGGTACATCGTCGAATTGGCGCAATTCGAATAAATCTCGGCAAAGTAAAAATCCTCTTTGTCTGTACTGGATAACAATACCGCCCCCGCTTCCAGCCATAACGTCATATGATCTTTTAACAATAACGTCCCAACCAAAAATCTGCCCGGCGGAATGTAAACCGTGCCGCCGCCCGCTTCCGCACATGCGTTGATGGCAGCTTGTACGGCGGCCGTGTCCTTGGATATACCGTCGCCTGCGGCACCATAAGCTTTAATGTTAAAAACGTTCAATTTGATTAGTCTCCCCCTCTAACACATAACTGACGGCACCCTGTTCCGTGCGGCTTTCTCCGAACAAGTTAATCCGCTTGTGTGTAAGTATAGGGGATCCGGCAAACAGCCAGATACGGGAAACTTGTTACTTTCTTTGTCTTCTGTTTACAACTTGCACGTTCATCGGAATCGGAAGCGATTAGTGATCCAATTCGCGAAACTCCGTTGGCGTCAAATTTGTCGCCCTTTTGAAAAAACGGGTAAAATAGGCGGACGATTCGAATCCGAGGACATCGGAAATTTCGTGAACCTTCAGCTGATGCTGCCGAAGCAGCTCCTTCGCCTTTAGCAGCCTTACCTCCAGGATATATTCGGAAAGCCCCTTGCCAGTCATCTGCTTGTAAAGCCTGGATAAATACGAGCGATTGAATCCCGCTACTTCCGCAATACGCGTAAGCGACAAATCCCCGGCCAGATTTTGTTCTACGTATCGCTTGATTTTACGGATTACCTCCCGGTCGCGTTCAGCCAGATCCGCGGTTTTATGGGAAAAGATCCGTTCGGCCGTTTGCTGCAAAAATCGCGTCGCTTCATCCCAGCCTTCGTGCTCCTCCATTCGGGTCAGCTTGTGAATATCCAGCCGGCTGTCCAAGTCATGCATAGTTCCCGACTGATGCAAATAAGCAAGGTAGATCGAAACCAGCGCATAATACAGATGCAATTTCAAGCCGTTTGACACATAATCCGGTTCCTGAGCCAGCTTCATCAGCTCAAAGAACAGCCCGAAGAAATGCTCGCGCTGTCCGGTTTCCAGATAGGTTTCCAGCATCGATATTTTTCCTAGCTGCAGTTGCACCGAAGCGTCGGGCTTCGATTCAGCCTGCTCCTCATCTTCCAAATTGCTTTCCGATAAGGCGATTTCCTGACGCATGGCGCAATCGATTAGCAGCAATCGTCTCAAGCGCTTGAACTTTTGCCGGCAAGCCTGCCAAGGCACTGCTTCCTTGGCAGCCAGCATGGAAATCGTCAAATCCAAATATTGCTTGCAAGCAGCCAATACGGATTCCAAAATATTGTTCACAAACAAAGCGATTCGCTTCGGCGGCGGAAGGGTACTTTGGACGGCGCCGCTTGCCCCTCGTTCTCCCGGATCCTTCGCCTGGATCAGCAATACCAGCTTGGATTGTTCATAGGTTAGCGGATACAATTCCGCTATCGGACTCAAATATTCTTGAACGATATTTGTCATTGCATATAACATGAGCGTTTGATCGGAAGCATGTATTTTATTCCCCCAATCGTCGACCCGAACCAAAACCAAGAGTACCGGACGATCAGGGCTCAAAGGAATTTCGAGTTCCTCCATTTGTCGCAAAAATTGTTGATCGTCGCTGCTCCCCTCTCCTTGCAGGAGCTCCCACATAAACTCTTTTTGCAAAACGGGCAGCGCCTGTTTCAGTCTATTGCCGGCCTGCGCCATAAAAGCGTTGATTTCAAACTGCCGTTCCAGACGCCCGATGACTTTATGAACGGCTTGAATGATTGTCGCATCCTCTTCCGTTTTCAGAATATAATCGGCGCCCTCATTTCGCATGGCTTCTTGGGCATAATGAAAGTCATTATAGCCGGTTAGAAAAATAAACTGACAACCCGGCCACAGCTCCTTCACCTGTCGTTGAAGCTCAAGGCCCGACATCCCGGGCATTCGAATATCGGACATCACGATATCCACCGGGTGGCGCTGAAGAAATTCATAGGCTTCCAGCCCGGAATACGCTCGAAATATTTCCAGCTGCAGATCGGGCTCATCCTCAAATAAACTGACCAAACCGTTGACGATGGCCCTCTCGTCATCCACAATCAGCATTTTATATACGGACGATGACATGGGAACGACTCTCCTTTACAAACTTCCTTATACGAATTGCGAATCGATCGGAGCGGAAGGATGACAATAATTGTACGTCACCTAAAAAAGCTTAACTACGTGAAATCCGTTACTTCTTTTGTCTTCCGTTTACAACTTGACCGGCCAGCATGATCAAGAGCCAGGTTCCGGCTCCAAACGGATTTTCATTTCTACGCGCAAACCGCCGATGGACGCTCTGGAAACGGATAGGCCGTAAGCCTCGCCGAATTTCAATTGCAGCCTGCGGTGAACATTCAAGATACCGGTTGTTTCAATCAAATCATTCTTCTGGTGAAGCAAACGATCCAATTCGCCGATCTGCTCATTCGTCATTTCCCGCCCGTTATCCTCGACAGCAATGATCAAATCCTGATCCTGTTGAATGAATTCAACACAGACAAGCCCGTCCGCTATCGTTTCCTTCAAGCCGTGCTCATATGCGTTCTCCATAATCGGCTGCAGGATCAGCCTGGGAACACGAACCGGCTTGCATGCCTCCGGAACATCCGCGAAGCGAGTCTCAATGCGTTGATCGAAACGAAACATTTGGATTTGAACATAGGCCAACGTATGCTTAACTTCCTCATCCAACGCCACCTCATCCGAGCCGCTGCGCGTGATGTAGCGGAAATATTCCCCGAGATGACGGGCCAGCCGGATAACGTTGTCGATATCGGGAATTTTGGCCATTCGATAGAGAACGAAATAACTGTTATACAAGAAATGCGGATTGACTTGCGATTGCAATTGCTTCAATTCCGCTCTCTGCGAACGAATCTTCTGCTCGTAAACTTCCTTAATCAGAACATTCAGCTCGCTGACCATGGCATTGAAGCGAGTGTATAAATAGCTGAACTCATCCTCTTGCCGGCGATGAATGGCCACGCTTAAATCTCCGTTTTCCACTTTGCGGAAAGCCTGAACCATCCTGCGTATCGGTTGATGAATCAGCCGGTACGTCCAGAAGGAAAACGCAAGCACTACGCCTGCGGATGCCAGGGATACCCACCAAAACCAATGCCGATTCGTTTTTAGAGGCCCTAATACTTCATCTTCCGGGAAATATACCAGTGTAGTAGATTGCAAGGCGGCCGAACGTTCATAAATAACCAAGTAATTTTGCCCGTTCATCTTCCGATGGATCGTCCCGCTCTGCGCCTCTTCCGGAACGCTTTTCATTTGTTCGAGCAGCATTCGTTCCTCATCGGACGGAGCTTCATTGCCGTATACGGCCCATGTTCCATTGTTATCGAACAAAATGGCTCCGCCCAGCCCCGTATTATCGATTTGCTGCAGCGATAAACGAATCTTTTCCTCGGAAAGCTGAAGCTTGAATGTCAAAAGCGGTTCCGCATCATTTAAATTCCATTCCGGGGAAATGCCGCCGATCAATATGCGGCCATCCCAGGATACGATTGGATGAACGAAGTTGGATTGCTTGAGAATTTTCAATTCGTCGGGCGGAGGTGAATCGACATAGCCTGTAGAAGAAATCGTTCTATCGATAAGCGGAATATGCACATGCACGTCATCGATGTATAGACTGGAGGTTTTCAGCAGGTTAAGCCGGGTCTTGATTCGCAGGATGGCCTCAGCGAATTGATAATCGCTCATCTGCTCGGGAACGAAGCTTAGCTCCATAAGATCGCTATCGTACAAGTATTCATGCTTCAGCTTAATAATTCGCTTCAGATCCGTTTCGAACGTGCTGTGATAGAAATGAACGCGCGACTTCAACGACTCCTCGATTTCCGTTTTGATCGTTCGGACGCCTGAGTTGTTCATTGCCAAATTAAGCATGTAGAGAGAACCGATTATGGCCAGAAAAGATAGAAACAGTTTTGGAAAAATCGTCATTTTGTAATTTCTGACTCGATACAAAGGACATCACCCTTAGCTAAGTTTTTAAAGGTTTTCCCTATATTACACTACGTGAACTATTTATATCATTTATTGCAGGCGAAGGACGGAGTTTTATTTTCCAGGTTGAATCGCGCCCGGATGCGTGATGTAGTATAATGGGGCTATTAACGAATGGAGGTATAGCCTTTGAACACGACTGCCGGTAACGAACTGATGCGAAATGGTACCGAAATGATCAATAAAGGAGCGTTCGGAGCGGCCGCTTTTTATTTTTTCGGAGCTGCCAAAACGAACCCCGCCCAGCTCGAAGCATGGATGAACTTGTTTGTATCGCTGCAGCAATTGGATCGGCAAGTCGATTTGCAAATATTGCTCGCGCGTTATGCGCAGCTTGGTCTTCCGTTCGCTCCGCCGTTCGCGGCCGCAGCGGCAACCGTTTACAGGAACAACCCGTTAGCGCTGCGCGACTGGATCGAAGCGACCAGAGCGAACGGCGTGGCGGACAAGGACAGCAAGGAAATGTTCGACGCGTTGAAGGCCGACGTCGATCAGGCATGCGCTCAGTTGACGGAGCAGCTTACCGCCGAGCAGCTCGAGGAGAAAGGCATCATGCCGCTGCTGCGGATCGCCGCCTACAAAACACCGCTTGAGCTCTGGGCCGAACAGCCGGACGACCAAGTACTGAGCCGTATCGAAGAAGCGATCACTACGATGGAATATGCGAATGCGCTGGAAGCGCTGCAAACACTGGCGCTTTTCCCGCTGCCGCGCACCGAAACGATTCTGCGCAAATGCTGCCGCGACGAGCAGTTTTCGACCAAGCTGCAAACTCACGCCCTTATTACGCTGCGCAAAGCCGGCATCTCGGGCAATATCCGCGTAGCCAAAAACGGCAAAACATGGACCGTCGATCTCGAAAATCCGGAAACGCCGCTGGAGGACAAGCTTCCCGACGCGTTCGAGCCGATTATGAACTGGGTTTCCGCGTGGCTGGCCAAGGAAAACGGCGTCATCGACGGCCCTTCCTTCGCCAAGCTTACGGCTGAGCCTACGCAAATCAACGCTGCGGCCATCATGGAGAAGATCGGCGAGAAGGCGTTGCCGCAAATCGTCATGATGTCGGCGGGTTTTATGCTCAAGGAAGCATATTTGCACTATTATCCGGACATCCCGTACACGGGTTACCAAGTCGGCGAGTGGGGCTACGCGCTGCTTGACCTCATTCAAGCCTATACGAAGCATGCCGAAATCGAGTGGGAGTACGGCAAGCTGCCGGCGCTCAGCGGTACGGCCATTCGCCGCAGAGAGTGGCTGGTCGATGCGATTCCGGAGCTGAAGGACGTCGTCAATAAAACTGCCGCCGGCGAAGAAGAAGAATAAAGCAAGGATAAACGGCTTCGCCGTCCTAAACGCTTTCGAAGAAAGCGACTTCGTAAGCATACGCTTAAGGACAGGCGCGTTTACCGGTGAAATATCAGGCTTAATTAATTGTGAAACATATAAATTCTGATATTTGAACAAAGCTCCTCTGACGGGTTGAACACCGTCGGAGGAGTTTTTTTGCAAGTGGCACGAGCTTTGACAGCCGGTATGTGACCGAGCACCGTGCCCGGAGTCGCGCGAGGTGCAAAAAAAGCTGTCCAGCAATCTGCCGCGCTGGAAATGAAACGTACGTTCGGCTATAATTAATGCCAACAAACGTTCGGCGGGAGGAATAATTTTGGAGGATCAACCGGTTATTAGCTTCAAACAATATCAAAAACACTTCCTTACGGAACAATCTTGCAATGAATATCTTTTCAGGATGAAGTGGCCCGAAGGCTTCCAGTGCTCCAAATGCCGGCACGACGATTACTACGTCATTACGACACGCAAGCACCCGCTTTACGAGTGCAAGCTATGCGGCAACCAGACGACCCTTATCGTCGGTACCATTTTCGAAAAAACCCGCACCGATATTACGATCTGGTTCGCGGCAATCTATTTAGCGGTTCAAGAAAAGAGCCTATCGACGGCCATGATCGCCAACGAGCTGGAGATCAGCTATCAAACGGCATGGGCGATGATGCGCAAAATCCGTCAAGCGCTGGCCAGCCCGAAATGCATCGCAAACGCCCCCAAACTCTGCGAAGAATGACAAATCGTATCCCGGAATATTCCCGCCTGCAAAAACAAGTGCCCTTCCTGAGCTAATCCGATATACACTTTTTGCCGCATAATTATAATGATGGATGTACGGTTATTGAAACGAAGAGGAGATGAAAAACAAGAGGAAAAGTACGATCTGTGGACAAACATGGAAAAACGTTTTTTGGGAAACGAATTCGAACTGCGGGCTTGGGGAGGAGAACGAGTTGAGCACTGGAGTTGCCGGGAGAGAAGCTTCTTCCGCGGATTTGAGCGGGATACGCAGAGGGCCTATTGTGGCGGCATTGATTATCGGAGCGTTTGTCTCCATTTTGAACGAAACGTTGTTAAACATCGCTTTTCCGGAGCTTATGAAAGAATTCGGCGTAACGGCCGTTACCATTCAATGGCTGTCTACCAGCTATATGCTCGTCATAGGTATTCTTGTTCCGGTAACCGCGCTGCTTCAGCAATGGTTTACAACAAGACAGATGTTCTTGTCCGCGATGTCGATATTTCTGACAGGATCGGTTATTTGTGCGGCGGCCCCCTGGTTCGGTATGCTTCTAATCGGAAGGATCGTTCAAGCGCTGGGTACAGGGCTTATGCTCCCCGTATTAATGACTACGATTCTCGTTATATTCCCTCCGGAAAAACGGGGCGGGGCCATGGGCCTGATCGGACTTGTCATCATGTCCGCGCCTGCGGTCGGTCCGACATTATCGGGTGTGATCGTCGATTCGTTGTCATGGCGCTGGCTGTTTTACCTTGTCATTCCGCTGGCCGCCTTTTCCATTGTTTTTGCAGGCATTTATTTGAGAAATGTATCCGTATTGACAAAACCGAAAGTCGATGTACTGTCCATCCTGCTCTCCACGATCGGATTTGGGGGCATCGTTTACGGATTCAGCAAAGCGGGAGAAGGCTCGTGGTCGGAGCCTGAAGCGTACTGGACGATCGCCGCAGGAGGCGTGTCGCTTCTATTGTTCATTTGGCGTCAGCTGGCCGTCAAGGAGCCTCTGCTTGAGCTTCTGACGTTCAAATACCCCTTGTTCTCGCTGGCTATGGCGCTCATTCTTATTTTGATGATGATGATTTTTGCCGTTATGATCATCCTTCCGTTATATCTTCAAACCGTGCTGCTTTTGACGGCGTTCCATGCAGGGCTGGCTATGATGCCGGGCGGCATCGTCAATGGCATCATGGCGCCGGTATCGGGCCATTTATTCGATAAATTCGGTCCGCGCGCCCTGGTCATACCGGGCCTAGCCTTGGCTGCCCTTGCCGCCGGGTTGTTCATTGGAGTCGATAGCTCTACCGGCACAGGTTACGTGATTCTGCTTCATGTCGTTTTGCTGGCCGGGTTCTCCATGGTGATGATGCCGGTACAGACGACAGGATTGAATCAGCTGCCCCGCCATCTATATCCGCACGGAACGGCGATCATCAGCACGCTGCAGCAAGTGGCCGGCGCGATCGGGACCGCTTTGTTCATCAGCATTTTGGCATCCGGATCCAAGGCTTATTTGGAAGCTTCCGACGACCCGGCTTCGCGGGGCGAAGCGGTGAACGGTTTTGTCGCAGGCATGCAGGACGCTTTTATAACCGGCTTTGTTCTCGCTTTGCTGGCGCTGGCCATCGGTTTTTTCGTCAAGCGGAAGAAGACGGAGCAACGTTCGACGACGAATCCGGATAACAATATTGAAATAACATAATATTACCGAGTTTAAAAAGGCCCCTTTTCAGAACCGAGAAGGTTGGATGAATCCGAGTAACGAGGACACGGAGCGTAGGCAAAACTACGTGAGTACCGCAGTTGCCGGATGAATTCAAGATTCGATGTCGAATAACCCTCCGTTCTGCTTCGTTATCAAAAGGGGACTTTTTAAACAACCTCTATAAAATGGAGCCGATGTTATGAATTTTAAGATGGACCAACCCAATATCCCCGATCAGCTGGATATTTTGACTCATGAAGTACATTCGCTACGGACGAAGGACGAATTCCGTCTCAAATCCGTAAGCGACGTCTTCATTGACGGGCAGGATGCCCAGAAGGTCTCGTTCGACAAATGCGTGTTTAAAAACGTAACCGTTACGGAGTCCGCTTTGGTCGGCATCGAACTGACGGACGTCGTTTTTGAGAGATGCGATTTATCGAACGTCTGTCTTACCGATTCGTTCCTGCACCGCACGGAGTTCAGAAATTGCAAGCTCATCGGGACGGACTTTACGCGGAGCAGGTTTCAAAACGTCCGATTTCTCGGCTGCGTCAGCGATTACGCATCGTTTCGGTTTACGAATTTCAAGCAAGCGGCATTCGAAAGCAACTCTCTGATCAGAGCCGATTTTTTCCACTCCGAACTGCAAAAAACGATATTTACCGCCTGCCATATCGATCAAGCCGTTCTATCGGGCACTAAACTGGAAGGGATCGATCTCAGCGACTGCGAGTTCGACGGATTGGTTGTAGAAATCGAAGATTTGAAAGGCTGTATCATTTCACAGCGGCATGCTTATACGCTCGTCGGTCTTTTGGACGTAATTATGAAATAGGTGAACGGTGCTACGGAGGTACATAGGATGGTACAGTATATTGATCAATATTTCGAAGCCGCCGGTTTTAGCGGACGGGATTTAAGGGAAGGCGAATTTCTGCGCTGTACGTTCGAACGATGCGATTTTTCCCATGCTTCCATGGAGGAAGTCCGCATAGATAGCTGCCGTTTCGTACAGTGCAATTTTCATGGCGCTACGATGAATGCTTCCGTTCACAAAAATTCGGCATACGAAAACTGCAGCTTTAAAGAGTCCAACCTTTTTATAGCCGCATTTACCGATTGCAAAATGATGGGCTCCGACTTTTCAAAAGCGAAAATGGACGGCGTAACGCTGACTGAAGGCGATTGGTCCTATACGAACCTTCGGCAAACGAGACTCGTCAAACAAGATTTGCGGAACATCCGCTTTTTCGAGGCCGATTTGTACGAGGCCAATTTGGAGAATGCCGATCTAAGGAACTGCGATTTAACCAGAGCCAACTTAGCCAAAGCAAAGCTGCGAGGGGCGGACTTGCGCGGCGCGGTTATGGAGGGCGTCGATTTTAAATCGTTTGAAGTGAAAGGCGCTCGGATGGACGCTTTTCAAGCGGTTAGCTTCTTGCGCTCATACGGCGCGAAGGTTGATTGAGCGGTTGGGTTCGTCATAAACGACTCGTCCTATCATCGAGTTTACAAGATGGCTGGTGCTATAAGCATTTCTGATCGTATACCAAACAGAGCTCCGTCGACGGGTTGAACGCCGTACGAAGGAGCTTTTGTTGCTAGCGGGCCGGCGCTGAACGCACTCCGCTTTTATTTCTGCTTCTTTAGATATTCTTTAGATTTTCCCCCGCAATATCCTAATTTTATTGACTTATACTGAGAAAAGGCAGCTGTCTGTCTCATAATCATAAGAAATAAATTAGGAGGCTGAAAATGAATAAGAACACTGTCTTGGTTGTGGATGACGATTCCGAAATCAGGGACGTTCTTCACATCTACTTGCGTAATGAAGGATTTCATGTGCTCGAGGCGGAAAACGGTTTGCAGGCACTGGAGATCATCAAGACATTACCTGTTCATTTAATCATTTTGGATGTCATGATGCCCCATATGGACGGAATCAAAGCATGCATGAAAATCAGGGAAACCTCTAAGATTCCCATTATCATGCTGTCCGCCAAGGAAGAAGACATCGATAAAATAACCGGGCTTTCTACCGGGGCGGACGACTATGTTACTAAACCGTTCAGTCTCCTCGAATTGATGGCCCGTGTCAAGGCGCAGCTGCGTCGGCAAAGCTATACCGCTGAGGACAAGCAGGAAGCCGTTATTTCTGTCGGCGACTTAATCATTGACAAATCCCGGCATCAGGTAACCGTAAAGGGAAGGGAAGTATCCCTGACACCTATCGAATTTTCAATACTTGAACTGATGGCAAGCCATCGGGGACAAGTGTTCAGCGCGGATAAAATTTATGTTCGGGTTTGGAAAGAACCTGCCGGATTTTCGGATAATACGGTTGTGGTTCATGTCCGAAACCTCCGGGAGAAAATCGAGGAAAACCACCGGGAACCTCGGTACATCAAAACGGTCTGGGGAGTGGGATACAAAATTGAAAAGTAATTTCCTTGCCCTGATATCCGGAAAAAACAGCATTCGTATGCGCATGTTTTGGTCTTTTATCCTTAGCCTGATCATAGCGATGAACGCATCTTCGATCGTCAATAACTCTATATTAAGCAGTCTCAGCGATACTAGCCAATCTTTCTACTTGTCTATTATTTTATCTTTAGTTACGTTTGTCGTCCCGTTTATATTGATCTTTTCACTCCTGACCCGGCGCATCGTTCAATATTTACTAAAGCTGGCGGACGGGCTTGCTTATATCGCAAACGGAAATATGCACTACCGCGTTCCGCTCTCAAGGAAAGACGAGTTAGGCAAGGTAGCGGAAAATATTAATGCGATGGCCGAAAAACTGGAACACCAAATCGAAAAGGAACGGCAAATCGAAAAGTCCAAAATGGACTTGATTACGGGAGTATCCCACGATCTTCGAACCCCCCTCACGAGCGTCATCGGATATCTGGAATTGTTGCAGAACAAAGGTTATCAAAATGAGCAGGAACACGAACGCTTCATTGACAATACCTACAAAAAAGCCATTCAACTAAAAAATCTCATTGATGACTTATTCGAGTACACGCGTCTAACAACCAGTGAAACCAAGCTTGAAGCCAGTCCGGTCGATGTACGGGAGCTGCTCGCGCAAATTTTGGAGGAATTTCAACCTCTTGCTCAAGAATACGGGATCGCCGTGGAGAAAAATTTGCCGTTCGAGGCTTTGCCGGTCCCAATGGATCCGAAAAAATTAAGGAGAGCCATCGACAACCTTTTGATGAATGCTTTAAAGTTCACAGTGAAGCCGGGCATTGTCCGCGTGTCGCTGGATGCACGCCCCTCTTTTGTTGCCATCACGATCGAGAATGAAGGAATTCCGATAGCGAAGGAACAGGAAGAGCTGCTATTTGAACGGTTCTATAAAGCCGATCATTCGCGAGCGGCCCAAACCATCCAGACCGGCTCGGGATTAGGGTTATCCATTGCAAAAAATATCGTTGAACGGCACGGCGGGACATTAAGCCTGGTTCATTCATCGGGACATTATTCGTTTATCATGAAACTGCCCGCTTGAAATCCCGCATACACGCCGGTGTACCGGACGAGGCAGGCAGAGCTGCCTCCCGGATGTCACGCGGTCATCCCAACGCCCGGTTTACGATCCATCGAGGCACTCGACCGGTTTCATGCGGATTCACGCTTATTTATTCACCTTGAAATTCACTTCCGGGTATTTGGCAGCCAATTCTTGAAGCGCAGCGTCGTTCTTCCCTTTTAAATACCGATCGAAAAAGGCAATGCTGAATTCGTTCACGATACGGTGATCCCGCCGCGGGTCAACGCCGCCCAACCCAAGCCATGGAGAGAATAACGCTAGATCGGTGTAGCTTGCATGTTTCGAACCCGGAATGAGTATGGATAAACCGCCGCCCGCCAAAGCATTGCCCGACCTTTGTATATATGTTTTCCTTGGCGCTTCAAATTCTTCGCGGCTTACATTCCCCACCTTTGTGGCAACCTCATCGAAAGAGACCATAACCTTATTGTAAGTTTCAGCTGAATACATTAGAAAATATGGTTTTCCGGGTCCTTGCGGGGGAAGCGGAGAACCATTAAACCCGCCGTCCATACTAAGCGCAGCCTTCACACGCGAATCAGTCGCCAGAACCTGCGTCGTAACGGTTCCTCCAAACGAATGTCCTAGCATGCCTATTCGTTCGACATCCAATTTGCCGGTAAAGCGGCCCGTCGAATCGTTCCGGTTGAGATTCTCGACTTGATTGAGCACAAATTCAGCATCGCCAACCCAAAGGGGGATATGCTCGTCGTATTGGGCCATAGAAGTCAAGCCGGGGTCGGTTTTGCTTAAGGCTGCGCGGCCGTCGGGATATACGGTGACAGCAGCTTCATAGGCATAATCGATGCCCAGCACGATATAACCGTGGCTTGCCAGTTCTTCTACTTGGAACATATTTTGATTGCGGTACCCGTTCATGCCGTGGGAAAAAATCAATACGGGATATCGGCTTTCCGAATCCGAAAGATCAGCTTCCAGCATAGAATGGGTTTTGACCAGTCCCAGATGGCTTAGCGCGAACGCCGGAAGGTTCATCATTTTTGATGCGATAGCTCCAGTTGCTTTTGATGAGTTCTGGACATACGGACTCTGCTTTTTCCCCCCGCCATTAGCTGCAGGGTACCAAATCTGCACCATCAGCTCTCGCCGGTCGTCCGGATCACCGGTATAGGTTTCTTCCCGCTGTTCATCGACCCAGTGATAAACTGTCGTTCCGACCGAATAAGGCCCTGTCGGCTTCTCAAACGAGAAAACGGGCATGACTGTAGGGAGTGCGATCGAGACCAATAAATATACCGTCAATATCGCCGCTTGAAACGTAACCTTAACCCGGCTCCTGCCGCCCTCTTTACGCTTGCCTAAGAAGAAATAAGCCGTCAGAACCACTGGCGTCATGTAAGCCGGAATCATCTGCCAGCGTCCGCCTTCTATGGCAAACTGTACAATAACCAAACCTAAGGCAACCGTCAATGGCATGACAATACCTTGTCCGGACTTCCTATTTGCGATAAACGCCCAATACAACAGGCCAAAATTGATCGCAATCAAGCCTATTTCCAAAATCCTCATGTCAATCTCCCCTTCGGTAAAATTTAGCACTTTCATCGTATTGAAAAATTATTAAGACAAAGTGGGGGAGCGAATAAAAATATTCTAAAGAATCCCGGGTCATGCGGTGTTACCGTCCCCCTCAACAAGAAGAGCGGTGCCGCTCGCGTTTTCGGAACGAATACCGCGTGCTCCGAAAGGATTCATTCCGGAAATCACGATAAGCGCCTACATCGCAAAAAGCTCTTCCGCCAGTTGAAGGGGAAGAGCTTTTTGCGATGTAGGCTATTATTACACTTCTTTTTCGAATCGTTACACGACTACTCCCTTAGCGCATCCTTTAGACGGCTGTTCATGGAACCTGCAGCTTTGGCATGCAGCTGACCGCGCAGCTTTTTGACTTCCTGCTTCAGCCGCTCGTTCTCTGCCTCCAGACCGGCGATACTCCCCAACGCCTCGTCGACTCCGCGCAGCAGATCCGCCTTCTCGGCGTCCGCATCCTGCAGAAGCAGCCGCAGCGCGGCGCGCAGCTGTTCCGGATCGGCTGTATGCCGTTCGTTCATCGTTTTTCTCCTCCGCTTTCCTGCACAAGCTTTGTGCCTATCGTAACACACCTTAGCGCTTAGGGCGAATCTCTCCCATACGGATGATCCCTTCACCCTCACCTGTTGTGAATGCTCCTCACAAGACGGACAGGTACAAGCTCCTGCCTGCACGGGCCGGCAGCGGCTCCGTTTCGTAGCCCCGCCGCGACAACGCGCCGGCTTCGCACATATCGTATGATGACAATGATAACAGGAGGAGCGAAGTATGATTCGAACACATGTAAAAACGTACAAGCATCGCGTCGGCAAGCATACGTATGTTGTCGTCAACATCTATCAGACAGCTACCGCGAAGGCCGCACAAGGAAACGTTCTGGCGAGCAATGCCGTCAACGTTCGGATCTACCGGAAGCGCAAGCGGAAAGCCTGATTATAACGGGGTGGGGGTGAGCTCATGAAACGCAAGACCAAAAAACGCTCTGTTTTCAAAAACGGACGCGATACCGTCATCACCGAGCAATCGGCGAACGCTACCGTCGGCCAAGGCGGAAACGCCATTGCCATCAACGCCTCGGAAGGCGGTATTATCCGCATCCAGCCGCCCAGGTAACGGCAGCCTTTCTTGCCAAGCGCAGCAGACAAGGGCCTTCGGGACCGATGAATCCGATCCCGAAGGCCCTTGTTTTGGCTTCACGACATGCAAAGCGGAACGGCAAATTACACCACCGGCGATTTTTGCCGCAAGACGGCAGGAGCAGCTCCATGGTAAGGCTCCATTTCTTGCTCAGCCTTTAACGTGGTTTGCGGTGCCGACCGGGAACGGCAGCCCTGCAGCTGCTTTTCGTTACACCCTGAACAAACCCATGCCCTCCATCGGCACGATCGGATTCTCGTCGGCGTTTAATCCCCGCGTTTCTCCTTTTTGCGCAACGTCGATCAGCCATCTCGTGAAGCCGGCCACCTTCATATCGGCCATTTCCTCCAAGCTGTAAAAACCGGCCGCATCGACTTCCTCGCCGTCAGGCACCGGTTCTCCCGAGACGTAATCCATCGCAAAAGCGATGTATACGTTGTGTATGCTTCGCGGCTGGTCGCGAACCGCCACGATGCGCGTAACCTCCGCATGAATTCCGCTTTCCTCCAGCACCTCGCGGCGAATCGTATCGTGCATAAGCTCCGTTTGCTCAATGTAGCCGCCCGGATTCGTCCAGTTGCCCTTGCCCGGCTCCTGCGCCCTTCTTACCAGCAAATACTTCCCGTCTCTTTCGATCAAAGCGCCTACGCCGACGCTGTAATTTCCCCAATGAACGAAGCTGCACGCCGTACATGCCTTTCTCATCACCCCGTCGATTTCCCGAACCTCCAGAACGGTCCCGCAAGACAAACAATAATTTATTTCCATACCCTAAATCCACCTTTATCCGAAGTGTATGACAGCTAGCGGTCACTGTAGTCAAGCATACCGAAATTCAGCCGACATGGAAAGAACGGCTATTTGAAAATTTCAAAACAATCCGTGCGTCCCTTCTCATGAAAGGAGAAGTTGTTCGTAAGGAGCAGCCCCAAAGCTAAATGGAAAAAATACAGTAAATTTTCGGAAATATCGGTTTTTTATCAACTTAGATGGAAAACCTGCCGTTAATTTTTTTAAAATTGCCCAATTACGCGAAATCGTCCAATTTTACCTGCAGTTTTTACAGTTAAATGCCGTTTTCTCGACTTGCGGCCGAAAATACCTGCAGTTTTTACAGTTAGTACAGCCTTGCTTGTCGAGGAGAGCTAACGGAAGCGATGCAGCCGTTAGAGACGAACGCTCGCTTCCCGCTAACCTGCCTGCCTTTATGTAGACGAACGCTGTCAGTACTTAATCGAGCAAGTAACATCGTTTATGAAGGAAAGCTATTCGCACGCAGTCAAGTTTAGCTCTGCTCGTCTGTAAGGAGTATGAGTTTGTTCCCGTATCTTCGTGCTCATACAGCTGCTTCTCAACTTGCACCACCCCATCGAGAGTTGTTTCGCAATGCCTTAGCATTGCAAAAAAGAGCGCCTTGAGGCGCCCTTTTCCTTTTACATGACCCGCAGGTCAACGAAACTCCACGGCTAGTTCCACCCAAATGATCGTTTGCGGAGCGTCCGGCCTCGCCTCGATGAGGTTGAAGCCTGCATGCGCCGCTCCCGCCGGCACCCGGAACCGGTGCACCGGCCCTTCCGGACGCGGCTTCGCTATATCCGCAACGCCTTCATAAACGCAGGCGTGTCCGTTCAAAAGCACGTCGCCGAAGCCGGCACTGCCTTTGTCCCCGGCTCCGGGAGCGAACCCCGTCGCATCCGCCCCTGCATTCTCCCGGTCCGCAGTGCCCCTCGTCGCATTCTCACGACCGGCACCCGCCGTCCCTTCGGACGCAGGAGCGGCTCCAAGAAGCACGAACACGTCTCCGCCATCCGGCTTCGGCCCCGCATGAAGGCGGAACGACCGGTAACGGCCAGGCCCGCATGCAGCCGGCAGCAAGGCTCCGGAGGCTTCACCCGGCGCCCACGTGTCCGAATAGGTGACGATATGACGGCGCGTTTTGCCCGACATCGTTTCGAGACTCCCTGCTTCGCGGAGCAAGGCGGGATAATTCTCGAGATCGGCCATCGCCGTATCGGAGTCCATGTAATTAAACAAATATATCCGGTCCGCTCCGCGCGACAGGAGACTGCTCGCCGCCCCGCGCACCGTTTCCAGCGTGTTCATCTGCCGCAGCGCGGACTCCGGATATGCGCGCACCAATACTTCCAGCCCTGCGGCCAGCTCGACGTCCGTTCCATGAAGCAGCTGCTTCCACAGCTCGACCGGCATGTCCGTTTCGATGGTCGCCCAGAACGGGGTGATGACGAGCATGTCGATCAGCCCCCGGCGCGCCCACTCGACGGCATCCATGCCGAGGCCGCGCGCCGTTTGCGGACGCGAAGGCACGCGCGCTGACAGCTTGATCCGATGTCCGCGTTTCGCTTCCCAGCTGTCGAGCAGCTTCCGGACGTCGGCGGTGAATTCCGTGAGAATAGCGATTCCTTCCTCTTCGAACCCCGGGCGGAAGTGGAAGCCGAAGCGCATCCAATCCAGCTCGAGGCCGTCGAAGTCGTACCGCTCCGCCGCTTCCTCGATCAGCCTAAAATGATAATCCCGCACTTCCTTGCGCCCGTAATCGAACGCCTTGTCCACCCAATCGTCGAATTTATAAGGCGCCCTGCGGAATTGCGGATTTTGCTGCCAAAATGTGCTGTGCATCGGATCGCCCTCGTTGTCGACGGAATGCACGTCGTTCATTCGCATCGTCACCCACGGCGATATGCCGCGCTCCCGGCACCGGTCTATCCAGATCGCGTACCGGTCGAGGCCGTCGCGATGAAGCTGCCACCCCCGGTGCACCCATTGCCGCTGCCGCTCGCGGGCCTCCGGCGCAACGGCGGCGAAAAACGGCTGATCGCTGCCGCCCTCCGGATCGTAGCCTTCCCAGAAGCTCTCCCAAACGCCGCTGTCATAACCAGCCCGCATGGCATTCACGTTGAGTATAAGCTCGTTGACTTGCGTATCGGCATATTGGTCGACCCATTCCATCAACTCTTCGGCCGTCAAATCGTTATGCCGCCTCGACATCAGGTAATGATTCGGATCTTCGTTCAAGCTGATTCCCGCCATGAAATCTCCTCCTGAATATATGGCTCTCAAGCAGCGCCTGCTTTCCCGCAGCCGGCTCGTTTAAGCAAAACAACCGAGCTTCTCTCGACTCTCGTCCGCCGATAGTACGTTGACCGCATGAAATGCAAGGTTTGGGTGCTCGTAGCCTTATACGAACCCGCCCTTTCCACTGCGGATTCTCTCATGAAAAGCGCGGGCAGAAAACCTTAGATCAAATGCGGTCAAGTATTAGTACGCCATCAAGTCTAAAACCAGGGATTGATGACCTGGTTACGAAACAAACACGGATATCGTAATGGTTATGCAACGAATCGTGCGCTTCGTGTAGAAAACCTCATTGTTTATGAGGCTGTCCTCACTATTCCAACGGTAAAATGCTCGTTCTCGCCCGTCAGTGAGGCAAACGAAACTATTCATTTCGTTTGCCTCACTAATAATTGCGTTTGCCTCATTGCCTCAAGAAACACGGGTTTTCTATTTGAAATAGTGAAGTTTGTCTCACGAATAGTAAGCTTTTCCTCATTATGAGGATCACTAGCTCTTGCACGATCAAATGCCTTGCACCCTTAAAATCTATAGGATAAGCGTTGAAATGATACTAGATATTTCGCGGAAAATTCAAGCAATCCTTTCATGTACGGACAAGTGTGTAGAATCCCCCACAACTCCATATCGACACTCAAGACCGGCTGTCCCGACGATCGCGGAGGACCGTCAGGCAGCCGGCTATTTGCCTGTTATTTCAGTTTTTTGTTCTCATGAATGATCGGCAATTTGTTTACTTCCTCCGTCAGCTGCTTGCCGCCGGCTTTGTTCCAGCGCTCCACGTATTCGTCCCACGACTTGTCGATGTCGATTGCGCCGGAGATCGCTTTGACCTGGAACTCTTGGGCGATCTTCTTCATCTCCGCCTGCTGAATTGCCTTGTTCTGGGTTGCGATGAAATCGACCTGCTTCGCATCGACTACATGATTGATCCGCGGAACCTTCTTGCGGTTTTCTTCAATCGCCTTGTCTACCGCCGTACCGTTGACCAGCTCGGAGAAAGCGCCGAAGTACAGCGGATAAATGAAGATGCCCGCTCCTTGCTCGGCAGCGTCAACGCCTTGCTTGATAACGGCAGCTCCGTCCTTCTTCTCGTACGTCTGTCCTTCGATGCCGAATTTCGCCATTACGGCAAGCGATCTCGCTTCATCCGCATACATCGCGTCCGTCATTTGCATAGCGCGGATCACTTGCTCGTCTGTCGCTTTCGCGCCGAACATCATGCCCCAGCCGACCCATTCGCCGAAGCCGGTACCGCCTCCGAAGCCTTCCGGCCCGATAATGTTAGGCAGCTGAACGGGAACGGCAGCCGGATTTTTTTGCGACAGCAGGAACATCGGATCCTTGCTTATTTCGTTCATATAGTTCGCATTCGAGAAAATCGCGCCGACTTTATTGTCCAAAATTTTGGCCTGACGCTCCGGCTTTTTGTCGCTGACCGACGCCGGGTCGATGATGCCTTCCTTGAACCAGGCGTTCAGCAGCTTAAGCGCTTGCTTGTAGCGGTCGGAAACGGCCCCGTATACAATTTTATTATCCGCCGCTTTGCCCCACTGTTCCGGGTTGACGCCATATGCGGCATAGATGTTGTTGAACCCGTAGGAGAAGAAGTTCGTATCCTGGAATATCTCGCTGACTCCGTACGTGTCGTTTTTCCCGTTGCCGTCCGGATCGTCGAAGGTGAACTTCTTAAACATATCGTGCAGCTCGTCGAGCGTTTCCGGCAGCTTCGTGATGCCGACCTTGTCAAGCCAATCCTTCCGGGCAAAAACGGACGTATTGGACAGCCCGCTGGCCCCGCCTACCGGCACTTGGATCAAATCGCCGGTTTTGTAGTCCTTCGAAATCGCCCAAGCCGTCTTGTCATCGTATTGCTCGATAATTTTCATGACGTTCGGCATGTGCTCCTTAACCATGTCCATCGAAATCTTCCGGATAATGCCGTCCCGGTACTTGCCCTGCGCATCCCATGTAATGAGAACGTCCGGAATCGTACCGCCGGCCAGCGTAACCTTCAGCTTCTCGGCATCCCACGGATTGATCGGCAGCGCCTTCAAATCAACGTTGAATTTCTCCTCGAACACTTTCTCTACCGGCGTCCCGTCTTTCCATTTGGACATATCGATCATGTTCAAGTAAGTCAGCGTTACTTTCTTCTCGAATTTGTTCGCTGCCGCTTTCGGCGAAGCGCTTGCCGCCGGCGCCGGAGAACCGCTCGAATCCGGGCTTTTCGTCTCTCCTCCGTCTTTGCTGCAAGCCGAAAGCGCCACCGCAGCAACCATTGCAGCCGCCATGCCCGCTGCGCCGTACTTTCTACCTCTTCCCATGAACGTCTCCCCCAGTAAACGAAATGTATATAGTAACTTGAAAGGCCGGCCGTATGCTCGCGGCTATCCCTTCAAAGCGCCTATCATGATGCCTTTGACAAAATAACGCTGCAAAAACGGATAAACGAGAATGATCGGCCCGATCGTCACGAAAATAAACGCCGCCTTCAGCGTATTCGGATTGGAATTTTCGACATTGATCCCGAGCGCCGCCTTGGCCACACCGACAACCGCATCGTCGTAGCTGAAAATGATTTTGCGCAGCAGCATCTGCAATACCTGCTTATCCGGATCGTTAATATAGATCATCGCATCGAACCAGGCGTTCCAATGGCCGACCATTGTCCAAAGCGCAATGGTTGCCAGCACCGGCTTACACAATGGCGCGACGATCTGGACCATAATACGCGCGGGACCGGCTCCGTCCATCGCTGCGGATTCCTCCAGGCTTTTATCGATGGAGCCCTGAATGTAGTTCCGCATCACGACGAGGTTGAACACGTTCAGCACCCCGGGGAGAATAAGCACCAGCCGAGAATCGATCAGTCCAAGATCTCTTATCCATAAATACGACGGGATTAAACCGCCGCTGAAAAACATCGTGAACAGAAAATATACCGTGATCGTGCCGCGAAGGGGAAGCCCCCGCTGGCTTAGCGCATAGGCCGCACAAAACGTGACGACAATCGATAAAACGGTGCCGCATACCGTACGGATGATCGTATTCGCATACCCGATAAAAACATCGTTGTTCTCGAAGACGATCCGATAGGAATCAAGGGTAAAATGTTTCGGAAAAAGCTGTATCTTCTGCGTCAGCACGTCGTTCGGAAGAGAAAAGGACATCACAAGCAGGTTCCAGAACGGAAGGATGATCGACAGCAGAAGCAGCACCATAAGCGTATAATTGAACCACTCGAACGGCTTTATTTTATTTTTGCGCATCTTTTTCTCCTACCAAATGCCGTTTTCATTGTTGAATTTTTTGACGATCCAGTTGGCGCCGAAGATCAGGACGAAGCCGATGACGTTCTGGAACATGCCTACTGCCGTTGCGAAGCTGAAGTCGCTGTTAATCAATCCCCGCCGGTAGACGTATGTATCGATGACATCCGCCACCTCGTATACGCTGACCGAATACAGATTGAATATTTGATCGAAGCCGGCATGCAGAATGCCGCCAATATTCAGAATGAACATGATCGTCGCCACCGGAATAAGCGATGGAATCGTTACATACAGCGCCTTATGCAGCCGGTTCGCTCCGTCCAAATCGGCGGCTTCGTACAAGTCCGGATTGATGCCGACAATAACGGCCAAGTAGATGATGCTGCCCCAGCCGATATTTTGCCAAATCCCGCTTGTCACGAGAATCGTACGAAAGTACTCGGGCATAACGATAAAATTGACGGGCTGCATGCCGAACCATTTCAGAATATGATTGACGATCCCGACATCAACCGACAGGACGGACGTCACAATGCCGGCCAGCACGATCCAGGATAAAAAATGCGGCAGGTAAGACACCGTCTGCACGATTTTTTTAAATAAGCCGTTGCGAAGCTCGTTCAGCAGCAGCGCGAGAATAATCGGGGCGGGAAAACCGAATATAAGCCGATATAAGCTGATGATAAGCGTATTGGCTAACACCTCGTAAAAGCTCTTGATCTCGAAGAGGCTTTGAAAATGGGCGAAGCCGACCCATTCGCTGCCCCCGATTCCTTTCATGATTTTGTAATCCTTAAAAGCGATCACAATGCCGTACATCGGGACATATGAAAAAATAAATACCGCGACGACGGCCGGAAGCAAAAGTAAATAATACGTTTTGTATTGCCGGAATGCCCGGCTGAGCGTTCTTGAAGCCATCGTTCTCCCCCTTCTGCCGGTCTTTACAGACTACATTGTAGCAACGGTGAAAACGCTTAAACAGTAGGGGACTTTAAACAAAAGAGGGCAGTTTTCAACTGCCCTCAGCCGCCCTCCGTGATATTCGCTTTTAACAGCTCCGCCTCGGCCTCCTCTTGAAGCAGCCGGATGAAATCGTCTGCGCTCAGCTTACCGTTAAAGTACAACCCTTTATTGCGGGCATAGATGTCTCTCATTGCCCGCTCCATGTTCTGATATACGGCGGAGCTGCCCTCAGCGCCGCGAGGCTCGTCAACCGCAGCCGTTTCGTCGCGGATCCGTTTCAACGAATCGAGCACTTCCGCCGGATAAATCCCGGTAACCGTACGGTTCCGCTTGTCGATATACGAATCGAACATCCCGCGGAAGTCACCCTCGTTTGCCTGCAGATTGGTAGACACCGCTCCCGGCAGCTCGATCGCCTCCGTCGTCAAAAATTTGGCAAACCGGTAGGCCTCGGCAGGGTGCTTCGTCGCCGCATTCGCCGCATACCCCCATTCTGCGGAAAGGCGGAACGCCTTCGGCTTCCCCTCCTCGTTCAGCCGCGGGTAAAACGTCACGCCATAGCGAAAGTCCATCCCCTTGTCCCCGCCGAGCAGCCCGTCGTCAAAACGGCGCATGTTCCATAGCAGAGGCGTTTCCCAATCGCCCTCGATCATCGCCGCCTGGCGTTCGGCGAAGAGGAAGCGCGCGTCCCATTTCGCCAGCTCAATCTGCTCGAATGACGGCGCTGCGCCCGCATCCTGCAGCCCCTTATACCACTCAAGCGCCTGCTTGAACCTGCCGTCCGTAAATTGCGGCTGCCCGGATTCATCAAGAAACAGCCACCCGCTGTTTAATAACGGCATAAAGATCGCGTCCTGCCAAACGGTCGGCACAAAACCGTATACGCGCCCGGATTCCCGCACGACTGACAGCCTTCCGGCCAATCCGGCGAGCTCCTGCAGCGTCGTGTTCTCGTCGGGATAGGCCAATCCGGCGGCATCGAACATATCCTTGTTATAGAAAAGCATGGAATATTGAATGCTTGAAGGCATGAAATAGTAGCTGTTCTTCACCTGAAGCTCCTCCATATAGGAGCCGAACCGTTCGGCCGCATCGAAGCCGTCCGCCTTCATAAACGGACCGAAATCGAGCAGCACGCCCTCCTTCGCCCGAAAAATATGCTCGCGCCCGTTCATCATCATGACGTCCATCGGCTCGTTGACGGCCAACGCCACATCGAGCGACTTCATATATTCCGCCGGGTTATTCGGAAATTCCCTGTATTCGATCTCGATATCCGGATGCTGACGATACCATTTGTCGATGATCCGTTTGGCTTTTCCCCCGTTGCTATTGCCGTATCCGACCCAAATCAGCTTGATCCTGCCGTCGGCCGCCGGGGGCTCGCCCTCCCCGAGCCTGCTTTCGGGAATACGCGCCCACCAATAAGCGGCGGCCAACAGCAGGATAATTGCCGCGGCGGCGGCCAGCGTTTTTTTGGCATTGGTCATGATGCCCTCCCATGTTCCGGCATGTTCTTCATTCGTTCTCCTGCTGCACCTGCAGCGGCAGGACGATCGACACCTTGGTCCAGCTCCCGCAGCGGCTGTCCAGCGTGAAGCTTGCCTCCCCGTTGTACATCAGCTGCAGCCGCTGCTCGATATTGCGCAGTCCGACGCCGACTCCGCCTTCGCCCGACGCAAGCGCCCGGTTCAGCTCCCGCAATCTGTCCGGCGGAATGCCCTGACCGTTATCGCTTACCTCCAGCAGCAGCTTGCCTCTGTCGAGGCGAGCCGTAATGGCGATGCAGCCTCTGCTCAGCTTGTCTTCAATCCCATGCAGCAGCGCGTTTTCAACGATCGGCTGAAGAATGAACCGGACCAGCCTGAGCTTCTCGATGTTCGGCGCAATGTTCCAGACGACGCGCAGACGGCTCCCGTAGCGGATCTGCTGCAAAAACAAATAAGAACGTATATGCGCCAGCTCGTCGCCGAGCGTCGTCATTTTCAGACCGGTATGCGTTCCCGACCGCAAGAAAACGGACAATTCGTTGATCATCTCCACGGCGATATTGTCGCCCTCCGCCAAATCCATGGCCGCCCACTTAATCGTTTCCAGCGTATTGTATAAAAAATGCGGATTGATTTGCTTCATCAGGCTCGCCAGCTCCGCCTTTTTGAACTCCAGTTGAATTTCGCGGTTGGTCACCTCTACCTTGTAGATGTCGCCCATCAGCTGCTGGATTTTATCCACCATCCCGCTTACATGAAGCGACAGCTCGTCAAGCTCGTCGAGCTCGACGGCCAGCGGAGCCATTTGGTATTGAAAATTGCCGTCCACCGATTTGCGGAGATGAGCGACGAATTGGGTGATCGGCTTCGAAATGCTTTTCGACAGGAAGAAAATGGCGACAAAGATGAGCATCAAAATAATAAACAGCAAATAACCGTTCAGCAGCGCAATTTCCCGGGTGCCCTGGAAGATGATGAAATCGTCGAGCGTGCTGATCACATACCAGTCCGGATTTTCGATCCGCTCGATAAGCGCGAGCTGGCTTTTCCCGCCCAGCTTAACCTGCCGAATGCCGGTGCCTCCGGCAAGCAGTTCGCCGACACCCGTTTCATTGCCGCCGAGCGAGGCGTTATTTTTGTTATAGACGACCTGGCCTCCGCTATCGGTGATGATCACGTTGGCGGACCGGATCGCCAGATTGGCTCCGAGCGCCTGCAGCTCCGCTTCGTTGATGGCGAACAAGTAATACCCGAGCAGCCGGCGCGGGTATTCGGTGCTCCATATTTTTTTGCCCACCGTAATGACATGATCGCCGAAGGCGTCCCTCTGCTCGTTAAAATAGACGGTTTCGCCGCCCGACCGCTCCAAGCTGCCGTATATGTCGCGGTAATGGATGTTTTTCTCGTTCAGACGCGAATTGATCGTCGAAAAGACGAGCAGGCCTTTGCTGTTGTAAATGTTCAGGTAGTTTAAGTTTTTATTGACGATCTGCTGATAGGAGAAAAAGCTTTTGAACTGCTCCGCCATCACTTCCTGATTATCGGGAAAACGCATCATTTCCTGAATATTGTCGTTGCGGAGTATCGCGTTCAGAAAACGGTCGGTATTGTTCAGCTTCAGCTCCAGCGAATCGCCGGTTTGATTGACGAACTCTTTATAATATTTGATCATGTGATCGCGGGTCATTTTGGCGGAATACGCATAGCTGACGGTAAAAATGACCGCCACCCCAACAACCGACGCAGCCAGCCAATAACCGAACAAGCTCGCGCGAAAGCTGAACCGGTGCTTCCGCAGCGTCCGGTAATTCAGCAGCTCGTTCACGGTTCCGATCCGCTTGATGTCGGCAAGCTGCCGTTTGATCCGGTCGATCGGCAGCAGCAGCTTCGCGGAAAACCACCTTTCGTAATAGTACATGCCGGCGAAAAGCGCCAGCACGGCAACGATCAGATGGCGCAAGTACGTTTGTTTAAGGATGCCGTATTCCGGGTCCGACATGACAACCTGCAGATCGTAGCCGTATCCGGCGGGGGAGGACAAGCCGGAGGACGCATTGGCCGGTGCCTCGGCCGGCCCGGCGGCGGCGCCGGGCAAGACGGCGTACGAATAAACCGAGCGCGGATGGGCGAGCGATTGCAGCATTTCGCGGCTGACCGTAACCGTGACGGCCGCATCCTCGTTGATCCGCTTCTCGAAGACGAAGCGATCGTCGAACAGCATCGCGTACAGCAGCTGCCGCTCCTCGGTTCCGTCCGGCCCGGCCGCCAATTCCGCAGACCACAAACCCGCATCGTTCCGGCTCGAATCCGCCTGTACGGCGGAGTACCGGTTCAGCATGCGAATTTGCCCGGTGGATAAAGCGGAGGCCGAAGCGGTCGAAACGAGATACGTTTGCCCTTTCCTCCAGGAGATCAGAATCGACTCGACATGCGGGTAAAACCGGTACAAGCTGGACAGATCGGTCTCGATCTGCCTGACGCCCTGCACTTCCTCCGCGTCGTCGGCATAGTCGGCCTGCATCAGCTCCATCATCGCCCGATTTTCCGAAATCAGAATCGGAAGCTTTTCGGCCTGCGCGAACATCACGTCGATATTTTGCATCATCTGCTGTTTGATATAAGCAAGCTCCCGCTCCCGTTCCTCGTTCACCTTCCCTGCCGACATCACATAGGAAACGACCGCGGAGCCCGCAAATACGAACAATGCGAGCAGTACGGTAGCGCCCCGGACTTTGCGCCGTAAACTGTTTCCGTTCATTCGTGCACCTTCTCGAAAAATTCTTTGGGCGTCAATCCCGTGCACTCGCGGAACACTTTGCTGAAATGCTTGGCGTCGGTGTAGCCGACCTGGTAGGCCACCTCGTATATTTTTTGCCGGGGATCGCGCTTCATAATGTCCATCGCCCGGTTCATTCTGGCCTGCTTCAAATACTGAAGAAAATTCACCTTCTCCTCGCGCTTGAACAACGTGGACAAGTATTCATGCGTTACGCCGAACCGGACGGCGATGTCGGTCAACGAAACCGGATCGGCAAGATGCTCGTGAACGTACTGCTGGAGCTCTAGAATGATGCGCCGCTTCGTTTCCTTGACGGGCTCGCCGCTCTGCGCGAACATCGAAGTCAGCCGCAGGACGAGCCTGTCGTGCAGCTCTTGCAGCCGGACCGCCCGGTGCAGTTCTTGAACCGACGTCTCAGCTTCGCTTGCCGCCGAATGGAGCATCGGCGACGTGCCGCTTCGCTCCTCCCTCAGCTCATAAGCGCTTCGCAGCAGCTGCCCGCCCGCTTTCTTGACGCTTTCGATCGTGAAACCCCGCTCCTCCTGCAGCCTGCGGCACCAGCCGGAAAGCAACCGGCGCACATCCTCCGGATTTTGCGACAGCAGTACGGCGCGCCATTCGTCCCGTTCCGCCGCGGACCATTCGAACCGCTGCGGCGCTTGCTCCGGCACGTATGCCGCATGCCGTTCAATCTCGAACGGGTACCTGCTGTAGAAAAGCAGCCTCTTCAGCCTGGCGTGAAAATCGGCCGCAAACGGAACAGCCCCCGCCGATTGACGGAAGCTTGCTCCGAAAACGCCTGCCCGCACTTGGGGGCACGACGACGGCAGCGACATGACAAGCTGCTGCCACTCCTCCTCGCTCGCCTGCTCGCCGTCCATAACGAACAAGAGCCCATAACCGAAGCCATGCTCTTCGGCAATGAGCAGTCCGGCGTCCGCCATGGCTCCGATAAAATGCCGGCTAAGCGCCGTCTTCGCGTGCTCGCCGATCCCGTCTATGGCGACGGCGGCGAAAGCCATGCGAAATGTCGCCTGCGGATGCGCACAGTAAAGGCTCTCCGCGAACGAAGCGGCCTTCCGCCCGTCGTCCGAGCCGTTCAGCAGCTTGAACAGGTCGACCTCCAGCATTTGCCGGCGCTGCGATTCCGACTGGACGGAATCCGCTTGTTTTTGTTCCAGCTTCGCGCGGATCGACTGAAGCAGCTCGGTCACTTCCTGAACCTTGACCGGCTTGAGCAAATAATCGACGACCGTATATTTCAGCGCCTGCCGCGCAAACTCGAATTCGCCGTATCCGCTCAGAATGACGACGTGCGCATCCAAGCCGCTGCGGCTAAGCGCATCGAGCATTTCGAAGCCGGACATGCCCGGCATTTTGATATCCAGCATGATGAGATCGACCCGATGCCGCTTCAGCAAGCTAAGCGCTTCCATTCCTGTGGACGCCTCCAGCGTAACCTGAAAGCCGCATCGTTCCCAAGGAACGTGCTTGCGAAGCCCCGCCCGAAGCAGATGTTCGTCGTCAACCAGCATTACGGTATACATGATGTTGCCTCCTCGGGTGTTGTAAGCGGTATGCTCGTATCTTGCATGCAGGATTACAGCCCGTCAACAGTTATTTGCGGCGGGATTGAAAAATAGCGCTACGAGAATCGCCAACCGTCGCCTTTGACGCCGGCGTTTTCCGTTTATATTCGCCTTGAGGATTACTATCCTTCGCAATGCGCGCGACTCCCGCGTGCGTTGTTCGGTCACACGTCGGCTGTCAAACCCGATAAACGGCGAAGTATTGGAAAGCGGTTTCATTTTCGGAATTCGGACGTTTGGCTTTATTTTACCTTTAACCGAACGGACCGGTCGAGTTTGCGGTTTTGAAAAAAGGAGGGTATTTTTAAACTGTCGCAAGAAAAAAAGAAGCCTCAGCAAGTTGTCCGAGGCTTCTTTTTCTTGCCGCTTTCCCTTCATTGAATAGGACCAGCTGGCCCTCCGCTAAGGCAGCATTCGCATTGTTCCGTCACTGCTTGAACCGTTCTTCCCGGTCCCGGCAATGCAATGTCCGCTGCCTGCTCATTGAATCGCGACTCCGTCATACACGTTTCGTCAAACTTGCCGAAAGCGCGTTAATACGATTCATGCAGGACAATCGGCTCGCCGATCGTCTGCCCCCATATTTTGCCCGCTGCGGCCAGCTCTTCCATTTCGTTTAAATGCCCGAGCCTTCCCATCGATCGTCCGGCGAAATTCATGAAGCTGACGCCATCGGCGCCTGCGCGGAGCTGCTTCAAAGCTGCGCGGTACATCTCAAGAGGATCTACGCTGCTAACGATCGGCGGTTGCTCGTGCAGCTCCTCTCCCGGCACCGGATCCTCCTGGTCGCACCATTCCGGCGTGTCTTCCCGTCCCCCGGGCGTTTCCGGCGGTACGTTGTCATACTCGCAATAGTATCGAACCCCGTGCCTGTGCGCGGTGCCGATATAGCGGTCATGCCGCCATGTTTGCACGCATACGAAGTCGAGGGCGCCCGATGCGACCCAGCCTTCGAAATCGATCCTTTGATCTTCGAGCGTCATCATCCGGCGATCTTCATCCCGGGCATGCGCTCCTTCCACCATGGTGGCGCTTAGGACGAGTCTTTTGCCCTTGTCTTGCGATATGCGGTCGAGCTCGGCCCGGACTTCCTTAATAAAGCTCGTAAGCACGCTACAATCATGCCTTTGCGGATCCGCGATCGGCGGCCATCTTGTAAAATCGAGATTAATGCCGCCTACCTCGTAATTCGCCGCCAGCTCCGAAAGGATATCCAGAACGAACCTTCTGGCTGCGGGATGCGCGTAGTCGATCTGGGCTTTTCCCGGCTTTCTCGCCTCCGGATGGCCGAACCACCATGGGCCGTTCAGGAACTTGTCGGACATTCCGAATATGGATTCCGTTCGCCAGAACAAATTCATTCTCAAAGATGCGTGAAATTCCAATCCGACCTTTGCGCATGCATCGGACAGCACCCTCATTCCTTCTTGGCCGTTCTCGGAAGCCCATCGGATATACTCGTATACGCGCTTATCCCCTCGCCTCATGGACTTCCATTCTTCCTCCGAGAATGTCGCCCCGGGATAATCGGTCACCTCGCTCGGCCAATTCGCCACGCCCGTCGACGGCGTCTGCAAAAACAAAATTTTGTGGTCGCTGAAGCCGTGCTTTTCCGCATACCTGAGGTCGATCCCTTTGCCCGGCTTGCCGGCATGCCAATAATGGGAGAACCCGTCGACGTACTGCAAAACCTTTTTATGAGCGGGGTTCGAGATATCGGCGATATACTCGTGCGCCTGCGTTTCGTCGACCTTAACGAGCTGCACCGAGGACAAAATGCTCCTGACGAGCCCCCAAGGCTGAGAAAGATAAGTGCCGAAGGGAACGCGGAGCTTTATTTGACGGCCGTCAAGCTTTACGCACTTCCAAAAGCAGTTGATTTCGACGCCCGTTGGCCCCATCAGCTTCTTATGTCTTCTTCCGAATTCCGGTCCTAGGCCGCTGAAAGGTTCGCCGTCCAAGGCGATATCCACCAAAGCCTCGGTATTGATAATCGGCTTCATATCCAAATTCGGGATCCCGACCCACACCGCGTACCATCCGCTCAAGCCGGGATCGAGCTCCAATTCGGCCGGCACTGCGCGATCGCCGTCGTCGCCGGCGACGTCGTTCACGACAAGGAGCCGTCCTTTCTGCCCGTCCTGCAGCTCGTAGGGGACAAGCTGCCATTTCCCTCTCTCCTTGTCGAGAGACCACGCTTCGCGCGGCAGTACGCCGGAAAAATCACGCAGCGCGATGCAATCCCCCGGTTCAGGATCCCTCCCGTTTCTATCGAAACTATAATCCAGCATACGCTTGCCCTTCGGATCGAACAAATCGATGAATGCCATAGTGTATCCGTTACCTCCCAAAGTCGTTTCCCGACAGCTAGTGCAACATTAGATTAGCCTTCATGAAAACGCTTGTGAAGTAGGCAAAAGCCGAAAAAGCTAGGCAATTTTAATATGTCGGCGAGTACTTGGCCGGGGCGGGTACATCCGCTGCTGAGTCAAGTACGAATGCTCGCCCGATAACCCGTGACTGAAGCGATAATGAGGAAAAGGCAACTAGTACCTTGACCGCATCAATTGCAAGGTTTGAGTGTTATTGTGCCCTGTAAGAACCATCGGTTTGGGGACGGCACTTTCATGACAAATGTGGGCAGCAAACCTTCAATCATATACGGTCAAGGTACTAGCAGTGAGGTAAACTACGCTGTTCCTGGTTGAAAGCAATTATCGTAATGGTTATGCACGAACCGTGCGATTAGTGGCGAAAACCTTATTGTTCATGAGGCTGTCCTTACTATTTCGCAGATAAAATGCTCGTTCTCGCCCCTTAGTGAGGCAAACGTTACTATTCATTTCGTTTGGCTCACTACTAGTTGCGTTAGCCTCATTATCTCACCAAAACACGGGTTTTCGGCGAGAGATAGTGAGGTTTGCCTTATGAACAGTAAGCTTTTCCTTACTATTTCTCCAGAACACAAGTCATTAGCGGTATAGAGCAGGCATCTTAAGCTCTGAAGTTTTAGGGATTAATGTCGACGACTTATTTCCTTCGCCTCATTAACAGTGAGGTTTTCTTCATTAAGCGCATGGTCAACTCATAAAAAAGCCGCCCCCGGTTGAAAAACGCCGGGAGCGGCCCTTTTTTATTCGCCCATCGCGTTCGGGACGCCGTCGGCGAAGCCGAGCACCGCTCCTTGCGCGGTCAGGGCCTCTTGCACCTTGCGGACGTCGAGCTCGCGCGGCTGCACCTGCCCTTTGGCGCACAGCGCCGCCGCCGTTCCGGCCGCCTGGCCGATGGCCATGGCGATCGGCTGCACGCGGATCGCCGAATGCGCCTCGTGCGTTGCCGAAACCGGGCGCCCGCCGATCAGCAGGTTCTCGATCTTCTTCGGCACGAGCGTGCGGAACGGAATGTCGTACCATTCCCCTTCCGGCAAATGCTTCAGAATCGTTCCCTCGCCGTCCGGGTTATGGATGTCCACAGGGTACGCGCCCCGCGCGATGACATCCTCGAACCGGCAGGAGGCGAGCAGTTCGTCCGCCGTAAGCATATATTCGCCGACGACACGCCGGGATTCGCGCACCCCGATTTGCGGCGCGGTCGTCTGCAGGTAGGCGTCCCGGAAGGCGGGCACCTCCGCTTTGAGGAAGCGGACGAGCTGTTGCGCCTGGCGCCTTCCTTCGACTTCCGCCTCCGTCAGCTCCCACGGATCCGTCGCATCCTTGCGAAGCACCCTCGTCGTATTGAAGTGAATGACGCCGGGCTGGTTCGCATAGAACCACAGCACGTTCTCGCGGGGGCAGTCGATTTCGCCGCGCCGTTTCGCTTCCAAATAAAGCTCCGTTATTTCCGCCCGCGTCGGCATCAGATCCATATCGACATTGGCCATCCGGAAATTAAGCGTCATCGGCTGGCTCAAGCTGTCGACGGCCCGCCCCTTCTCGACGATCGCTCCGGCAAGCGACGCCAGATCGGCATCGCCGGTCGCATCGACGTACATATCCGCCGTCAGGTCGACAAGACCGGCTTTGTTCGCAAAGCGCACCGCTTCGATCCGCGAACCCGCTTCGTCCATTCTCGCCTCCCCGAGGAAGGAATGATACAGCAGTTTGACGCCGGCCTCCTGGCAGAGCTGCTCCGCCGCGACCTTGAGCGCTTCGGGGTCGAACGCCGTACGCTGCTTCGGATGCCCGTACATGCCCATCTCCGTCATCCGGTCGATCAGCTCCTGCAGCACCCCGTAAATAAGCTGCACGTTGCTGCCCCCCGACGCCCAATACGACATCCACGGATTGACCATCATCGCGGTGCCCGCGCCGCCCAAAAATCCGTACCGTTCCACCAACAACGTCTCGGCACCCATCCGGGCGGACGCTACGGCCGCGGCAATACCCGCCGGACCTCCTCCTGCGACAATGACGTCATACGTTTGCTTGTTCATTCAATCTCCTCCTTTGAGTTGCCCAATGGCCTAATGGCAAATATGTATTGCTTTAGGCGGAACCCGCACTCGACTCGACCGCCGCCAAGCAGCGCCGCAGCGCGCTCTCGCTGATGGAGAAGCACGCTTGCGGAACCGCTCTGCTCTACCGATTATCTTCAGTACGTTACGAAGTGCTATTCCTATCGAAGATCCGCTCGCTTGCCAATGCGGGTAGCCTCATGAACATAAGGTTTTATGAAACGCCCGATCTTCCGTCTTCTCCGCGACAAATCGCGCACTCTACTTTACGAAGCCTTGCTCTTTAATTTGCTTCTCCCCGGCTTCCACATAAAGCTTATACTTAAACGTCGTTTCGAATGTCTTCAGGAAGTCCGGGTATTCGCTGATCGGCCGCTTTCCCGAGACGAATTTGATCATTTCCTCCTCCGCGAACCGGTCTGCGTCGGCTTTATTGAAATCGCTCGGCGGGATGACGGAGCTGTCGAAGCTATGGATGCGCGGCGTTTGGATCGCAAACTCGGTCGCAGCCGCCTGGTTCGGGAACTTGATCGCCAAATATTCCTTGTTCGGACGACCCGTAATTTGATACAGGTTGAAATAGTTCCCTTCTTTCGCCATCAGATCCGTCGGCACGACCTTGCCGTCCTTCATGTTGTAATGCTTGCCCTCGAGACCGTACATGACCAGCCGGTTTCCTTCCTCCCCGGATACGTAGTTGATCAGGTCGAACACCTTTTGCAGCTTCGCTTTATCCTTCTCCAGCGCCTTCGGAATGACCCAATAACGCGACGGCCGGTCAAAATCGTACGATCCGTCAAACTGGCCGCCGGGCCCTTTGAGCGGCGCCATTTGAATCCACTCCGCCTGCGGGTTGATCGCTTTGTACTGCGCGATGAACTCGTCCTTGGCCATATCCGTCCAGCCCTTGAAAATAAAGCCCGCTTTCCCCTGAAACGCCTTCTGCACCTCGATATTCCCTTTATTCGTCATGATTTCGGGATCGACGACGCCGGAGTCGAATACGGATTTGATGAATTTCAGGGCGTCCGGCATAGCGGGATCGTAATAAGCGTTCGTTACCTTGCCGTTCTTCTCGTAGAACGAGCCGGGCGCACCTACGCCGTGGGCGCCGAAAATCGTAGCGAAGCTGTCCAGCTTAGCGCCGGTAAAGCCGTACGTATCCTTCTTCCCGTTGCCGTCCGGGTCCTGCTCGGTAAACGCCTTGGCGACGGTCATAAACTCCTCGAGCGTCGTCGGCACCTTCAAGTTGAGCTTATCCAGCCAATCCTTGCGAACCCACATGGACGAAAACGGAACGTCGCCGACCCGAGGAACCGCGAAAACCTTATTGTTGATCGTCGCCTTCTTCATAATGTTCGGCGTCAGCCCGACGACGAAGTCCTTGGCCACCTTCATATCTTTATCCATATAAGACGTCAGATCGAGCAGAAGCCCTTTATCCGAAAATTCCTTCACATCCGAAAACTCGACCGAGAATAAATCCGGATAGTTGCCGCCCGACAGCCGGACGCGGATCTGATTTTTGTAATCGTCGCCGGAGGCGATCGCCGTCAGCTGCAGATCGATATTCAGCTTCTTATCGATCGTCTTCTTGATGTCGTCTGCATCCGCCGCCGGCAGTCCCGAAGCCGCCATCGCCATCTGGATCTTCACCGGCCCGGAAGCAGCCGGAGGAGACGCGGAAGCGGAGGAGGACGGAGACGCGCTTCCCGCTCCCTTCGTGTCGCTAGGCTCGCCGCTCTTCTTTCCGCCGTCGGATGACGAGCAGCCCGCCAACATACTTCCCGTAAGCACTGCCGCAAGTCCTAGTGGTACCCACGTTTTTCTGTTCATACGCTTCCCCTTCCTTCTTTTCGAATCGATTTAGTAACGCTAAGGATAAACGGCTTCGCCGTCATTTAAGGCAGGCGCGTTTACCGCGAAATCGAACAATCAGCGGAGGATATACTTTCTGAGATTTCAAGGATAATCGGCTTCGCCGTCCTAAACGCTTTCGAAGAAAGCGGCTTCGAAGGGCAGGCGCCTTTACCGAGGTTTAGAGCCGGTTCCACGATATACTTTCTAATAAACTAAGCACAACCTGCCGTTCATCCTTTAATCGAACCTAGCAGCATTCCTTTGGTGAAGTGCTTTTGCAGAAACGGATAAACGACGATAATCGGGAGGCTGGCGAACATAACGGCCGCCATTTGCATGGTCACGGTCGGCACCTGATCCTCCGCGTTCTCCAGCGGCTGCTGCGAGAGCATCAAAATTTCGCGGACCACAACCTGCAGCGGGTAAAGCGAACGGTCGGTCACATACATGATGGCGGCGAAGAAAGAATTCCAGTGGCCCACCGCGTAAAACAGGCCGACCGTAATCATGACAGGCAGCGACAGCGGCACGGCGAGCCTGAATAAGATGCCGAACTCCTTCGCCCCGTCGATCCTCGCGGATTCGAATAACTCCTCGGGCAGCTGCTCGAAAAAGCTTTTCATAATCAGCACGTTAAAGCTTGAGACGGCAGTCGGCAAAATAAGCGCCCACAAGCTGTCGATCAATCCCGTCGCCTTGACGACAAGATATGTCGGGATGATGCCGCCGCTGAAAAGCAGCGTGATGACGACCATCAGCAGAAAGACGTTCCGGCCGGGCAGCTGCTTGCGGCTGAGCGGATACGCGACCAGCGTCGTTAGAAGCAGGTTGATCGCCGTACCGACGACGGTAACATAAACGGTTACGCCGAGCGAACGCGGGATCGTGGACGTGCCGATCAGCTTGCGGTAAGCGTTAAACGTCAGCTCCTGCGGGAACAGCACGTACCCGCCCTGCTTCAGTACAACCGCGAACGGCGTCAGCGATACGGACAAAACGTACAGCATCGGAACGACCGCGACAAGTCCGACGATCCCCAGCACGATGTAGCTGAACGCTTGAAACCATTTGTCTTCGGCGTTTCTCACCATATGCCTTCCCCCCAGCGCTTGGACAAGGAATTCGAGATGTAGACGAGGATGAAGCCGATGACCGACTTGAACAAACCGACGGCCGAGGCCAGGCTGTAATTCCATTGCTCAAGTCCCGTCCGGAACACCCAGGTGTCGAGAATGTCGGCGACAGGGTAAACATGCACGTTGTACAAAATGTAAATTTGTTCAAAACCCGCGTCCAGCATATGGCCAAGCCGCAAAATGAGGAGCAGGACGATGACGTGGCGGATACCCGGCAGCGTAATATGCCATACCATCCGCAGCCTGCTCGCGCCGTCAACCCTCGCGGCTTCGTAAAGCGTCGGATCGATGCCGGCGATTGCAGCCAGATAGATGATCGCGCCCCAGCCGAGGTTTTGCCAAATTTCGGAACCGACAAGCACGCTTCGAAACCATTCGGTCGAAGTCAGGAACGGAATCGCGCTGCTCCCCGCATCGACGATCCAGCGGTTGACGATACCCGAATCCTGAGAGAGGAACATGAGCAGAATCCCGTAGATGATAACCCAAGAAAGGAAGTGAGGCATGTAGCTAAGCGTCTGAACGAGCGTCTTAAACCAGCGGACCCGGCATTCGTTCAGCAGGATGGCCAGTAAAATCGGCGGCGCCATTCCGAAAAGCAGCTTGTATATGCTGATCAGAAACGTGTTGGTCAGCAGCTGGGTAAAGTAAGGCGATTCGTAAAACTGCTGAAAATGTTTGTACCAAGGATCGGCCCACGAGCTGCCCAGAATGCCTTCCATCATGTCGTAGTTTTTGAAGGCGATGACGACGCCGTACATCGGGAAATATTTGTACACGAGGTAATACACGACGCCCGGCAGCAGCATCAAATAAAATTCTTTATACGCCAAGACGGACTTCATTTTTTTGCGCAGCGGTTTAGGGGTTGCCGGAGGTACGGGGCGGTTAGCTTCCCATGCGTCAGGCAGCAAGATGTTCACATCCTTTCCGTGGAATGAGGTCGGGTTTTGATTTTATGTTTCGAGTTTCGGGCTCCATATTGCGGCGCTCTCCGCTCCGGCGCGTTTCCCGGTCTTTGCACCGATCGTTTGGAAAGCGCTTTCGTATTGCGTACCAATAAGATAGCACGGGCCACCGGCGGGTATAAGGAACAGAATTCAGCTTCTGATAGAACAAATTTGGTTAGTTGGAACGGGAGCGGTATTCGCTCGGCGTGCAGGACGTCCACCTTTTGAAAATTTTGATGAAATAGTTCGCATTCGGAAAACCGACCCTTTCCCCGATTGCGGCAACCGGCAGCTCGGTCTGGGCCAGGAGCCTCTTCGCCGTATCGACCCGCAGCCGCTGAACGTAATGGATGAGCGTAACGCCCGTTTTCTTCTTAAAAAGCCCGCTGAAATAAGTCTCGTCCATCATGACGAGGGCGGCCACCGCCTTCAGCGTCACATCCTTATCGTAATGCAGGTGTATGTGTGCAAGCGCCTTGTCGATCTCGGGATGATTCGTCCGAGGCTGGGACCCGGCTCCGCTGTGCTTGGCGTACCTATCGGCGTTAGCCAGCAGGCGCTCGCCTAGCTCCCGGTGGCTGATGCAGGCGAGGAGCTGCTCCTCGGCCGCTCCGCCGCAGCCGGCAATCCGCGAGACGATCCGGTCGATGCGCAGCGCGATGTCCTTCACGATCGCCATCGGCAGCCTGCGCTGCCCGATCGATTCCCATCCGGCCTGCAGCCGCTGCCGGAATTCCTCCAGCCGATGCTGCTCGAAGCTTTGCAGCCATTCGCGTTCCGTCCTCCAGGAAAGCGGAGTGGAGGTCCCGGCCGTCAGCACATCCGCCGCAGTCTCCTGGAGCAGGCCGGTCCGCTCCTCGTACCACGCCCGGTCGAGCGTTCGCAATACGCGCAGCCATGCCGACGGCATTTTGGCGGCCTCGACGACCTCCGAGCAGGCAGCTGCCCATGGAATTGCATCCGCCTTGTCCTCCAGCTTCCGCACGGCTGCGGGGTTCCAGACAAATACCGTCGTTTGACCCGAATGCGTAAACGAATGGACAACCGAGCTGCCGCCAGGGACAACGAAACCGAGCTTGTAAAAATCATCCGGCGTAAACCTGTCCGCCCCGTGCAGGAACGCCCCGATCCAAACCGAATGGAACGTTTCGTTCAGCCGGCCTTCGACGCTAAACGACCGGTTACGTTCACCCATCCCTTCGGCCCCTCCTTCGAAAGCATGGAACGATTGCCAGGCTTCGCGATACAGCTGCTGGAAGGACGGAAGCGAGTCCTGGGACCGCATCTGGAGATTGCGCAGCAATTCCCGCTTTACTTTGGACAGCGTATCCGCAAGCATCTGACCGTTCATCGACAGCTTAAGCATATAAGCCGTTGCGCCGAACTCCAGCGCCTGACGGGCATACTCGAATTCGTTCATGCAGGTCAGCATGACGAACGAAGCCTCGTGCCCCTCTTCCCTTGCCTGCTTCAGCAGCTCGATCCCGTCCATGCCAGGCATGACGATATCCGCGATCACCAGATCCGGCGGATCGTTCCGCATCATCGCAAGCGCCTCCCGGCCGTCCCCGGCTTCTCCGGCGATCGTGAAGCCCATATCCTCCCATTGAATGAGCCGCTTCAGCGAGCGTCTGACGAAAACCTCATCCTCCACGAGCAGTACGTTCCACATCGTTGCTCCCCCTCTCGGCTTCGGTATACGGTTCGGCCATCAGCAGCGGAAAGCCCAGCTTAACCCGCGTCCCGGCGGGCAGCGGCTCGATATCCAGCCTGCCGTCTTTTTTGAAAAGCAGCTCAAGCCGCTCTTTAATATTCGTAAGCCCGATGCTTTTGCGCTTGCGGGCCGGGTTCGGAGCGGTAGCCGGATTCCAGCCGGCGCCGTTATCCTCCACCTCCAAATAGCAGCGTCCCTCTGCGGCATAGGCGCGAATCCAGACGGCGCCTCCCCGCTCTTTGTTGGATAAGCCGTGGAAAATCGCATTTTCCACAAGCGGCTGCAGGCTGAGCTTCGGCACGAGCGCGAAAGCAATCCGTTCGTCGCATTCCCAATGCAGCTCGAAATGCTGATCGTAGCGGAAGGAAAGAATGGACACATATGCTTCCGTCAGCTCTTTTTCCGTCCGAAAATGGATGAGATCCGCCTCTTCGTTCAGGCTCGTTTCCAGCAGCCTGCCGAGCGACATGCAGATCGCCGCCGTTTCCTCGTCGCCCTTGGACAGGACGTTCCATTTCACTACATTAAGCGTATTCAGGAGAAAATGCGGATTCATTTGCGACAGCAGCATTTGGAAGCGCACCGCCTCCTTTTGCCGCTCCTCCTCTTTCAGCCGCCGAAGCAGCGCGTGCACGTCGCTGACCATTTTATTGAAGGCCCGCGCCACCGCCAGAAGCTCGCCCTTGTACCTACGCGTCGGAAGATGCGTTTGAAACTGCTTGTCCGCCACCTCGGCCATTTTCTTTTGCAGCAGCCGCAGGGGCCTTGTAATCGTAGAAAGGATGAAAAAGGTGATGACGACGAACACCAGCGTAAACAGCAAAAACGTCGAAACCATCCGCTGCTTCATCTGCTCGATGTCGCCGAAAAACAGCTGGAGCGGAAAGCGGCTGACGAGCGTCCACTTCATTGCCGGAATCGGCATCCGGTTATACAAATAAGCGCCGTTGACCATATGAGAGCCCCCGTCTGTGCCGGCACCCGCCCGGATAAATGCCGCAAGCACATCGTCCGAACGGTCTCCCGTTCCCCCAAGCATGGCGTCTTTTTCGTTCAGCAGAAAAAAGTCCTGCGTAATCGGGAAGCTTTTGGCCATCGACGAAAGCCACGTCTGAAAATCGATGCCGATGCGCAGCAGCCCCACCTCCCGGCCCCGTTCGTCGTGAAGCTGCGAATATAAGGTGACGAGCCGCGGGCTTTTGCCGTCCTCCGGGCGCAGGTCGGTTTCCTGATCGGATACCCATACGTAGCCGGCTTTCCCGCTCTTCATCTCCTCGAGCCCGTTCTGGTCCAATGCGGACTTGTATGAAAGGATCTTGCCCGGGATGTAGGAGGCATACTGGCGGTTCTGCAGGTCGGTTATCGAGTAGAAAACATAAGGCGACGGCAGCGCGTTGCTCTTCAGATCGTTCCACAAGCTGTCCATCAGCTTGCGCCGATCCTCCTCCTCGGCCGGCCCGCCGCCGCTTAAGAGGCTAATGATGACCGGATCCTTCTCGAGCCGGATGGCGATGCGAAATACGGTGCCGCGCAAATCCTCGAACGTCAGCTTCAGCTGCTCCAGCTGTTTGTTGTTTTGTTCGATGACCTGCTTTTCGACGGATTGTTCGATTTGACGGATGCTGTAAAACTGAAGGAAGGCGTAAGGGAGCAGGATGAGCAGCAGAAAAGTGAGGAAAATTTTGTTTTTTAGCGAAGAAAGAGCGAAAAAGCCGACATGGACTTTCAAAGCGCACACCCCCGCGATGCAGTTTGATGTTAAATTTACAGCAAATATGGGGGAAATGGGAAGTTTCGTTTTGCATACGCTTTTGGATCGTTTCCGGTTCGGAATTTCCCAACATGCGTTTCTCTCGGCGCGTGTTGTGGTGCTGGCGACGGTCAGACCCATGCGGCTAAGATGGTTGCATCATGGTAAAGATGACATCCGATTCCAAATATGGTATAGTGGTTGTACATAGGCATTTCGCTCCATTCGAGCGAGGTGCCTTCGTCTATATATGTGGTTTTTTTACATTTAATGGACAAATAGGTCTAACACGAGGCGGTGATGCTGTGTTTCTCTCCTTTGCCCTCTTTAAGAGGGAGAGCTTGCACGATGTCGGTGCGTAGTTACCAACTATAATTGGAATGGGAGCTGTAAACATGAGAACTTGTATTCAAGCTGAAAACCGATCCGTACTAAATCGCTCCAATTTGCGCAAATTACGTGAGGAAGGCCGGCTTCCGGGCGTCGTTTTCGGAAAGCATATGGCGGCGACGATGATTCACATATCGACGCGGGAATTCCAACAGTGGATCAAAACCGGCGGCTCGGGCGTCATGGAATTGTCCATCGAAGGCCAAGGCAAGGTGCCGGTGCTGCTGGAAGGCGTTCAGCGTCATCCCGTAACCAAGGATTATATGCATGCGGATTTTTTGCATGTTCGGCTGGATGAGATCGTGCGCACCAAAATCACAATCGAGTTTACCGGAACCCCTGCCGGCGTAAAGCTTGGCGGCATCATGCAGATGCAAGGAACGTTTATCGACGTCGAGGGGCTGCCGGACCGTCTGCCTTCGTCCATTGCGGCGGACATCAGCGGCATGGCGATAGGCGACTCCTTCTTGGTCGAGAACCTGCCGATTCCTCCGGACGTTACCGTGATTTCCCCTGCCGAGGAGCTGCTTGTTACCATCGTAACGCCAAGGCTCGAGCAGGTGGAGAATGAAGCCGGTTAATCGGCGGCAATAGGTGCGACAAGGACTCGCTCGTCGCTTGCATGCGCCGGAGTCCGATTCCGCCCAATTGGAATCGAGTCAGGAGCCCCTTCCTCGACTACAGTCCGAAAATGCCTACTTGCAGCGGCTATTTGGCTCGGCACACGGGCGAATCCCTTCTCCAAGCAGGCAAAATCGGTCTTCAGCGTAAGGTGAGGCTCGATTCCTTGCTCTAAACGGGTAACATCGGTCTACAGCATAAGGGAACCTCGATTCCTTCATTTAAAAAAAGGCGAAAGCCCGCCTGGCAGCGGGCCTTCGCCTTTTTGGGCTTTTTCCGCACCGTGCGCGCCTCTCGGCGCGCGGTGCTCGGTCACACGTCGGCGGTCAAACCTCGTGCGGCCGGATGTGGTCGACCAGCCGATGTTACGCAGTGATGCGCCAAGCAGCAACGGCGATATCGTCCGATCGCAAAAATACCGCCGCTAGCCTGCATGTGAGGCCAGGAAGTCGAGAATGGCGTCATTCACTAAGGACGGACTCTCCCTTTGCATATGCGGACGATGACTGCCGCCCGGCACGACAAGGAATCGGGCGTTCTTCACCAAGGAACTCAAAAGCTTCAGCCTCTCCTCGCCGACGAACGGATCGTGCTCGCCGGAAATAAACAAGGAAGGTGCGCCGATGCCGCCAATTTGCTCCCGGGTCAGCTGCGGATACAGCCGCCAGTCCTTGGCGCTTTGCCGCATAAATTCCTGCCAGTTCCCTCGATGCGCTTCCTCGTGTCTTTCCTTTGCAAAATCTATCGTCTCTTGGGGGCCATGCTCCAAAAGCCATTCGGGCTCAAATTGGTCGGCTCCCGAAGGATCGGCGAACCCGCTCGTGCCGATCGTAGTCAAAGTAACCACGCGCTCCGGTTGATTTACCGCACAGTACAAGCCGACGCTCGCCCCTAAGCTGTAACCGATCAGATGGGCTTTCGGAATGTTCAGCGCATCCATATAATCGATGACGTCGTCGGCCAGCCGCGGCATGCTCCATTCGAGGCTTTCGCATCTCGTGCGGCCATGTCCCCGGAAATCCGGCAAATAACATGTGTATCTTTTCTGAAAATCGAGAAGCTGGCTGGCAAACGCAAGAATCCCCCGCGAATAGCCGCTGTGCAGGAAGATGACGGGTTCGCCGAATCCCATCTTCTCGTAAAACATCTCCAGATCGTTCACCTTAATATACGGCATGGCATTCGCTCCTCCGTTCGTTTAATCCGTCCCTATGTACACTTCTCCCGGTACACTTTGCGTCGCTGCATGGCGTGGGTCCAACCACCTCAATCTTCGCACCGCGCTGCTCCGTGCGTACAGTCGGGCCATGCGAATGTCTGTCGGAACAGCGTGAGCCAACCGCACGAAAAGAAACCTAATGTCCAGACAAACGCAAGCTTCCGCACTTTACGCGGTTCCAGGAGCATAGCGCTCGACGTCGGCTGTCAAACTTGCCCCATGAAGCCCGCTTTCTTAGCCTTCGCTAGTCGCTTATTAGCTCCCAGCCCGTACCGGTCGGACGAAACTTATAGCTGCATAATGGACCGTCCGGATTTTCGACGCTAACGGCGATGCCTTCGGGCACAGGCAAAATATGAAGGATTTCGCCGTCACGCACCATTTGGCGGACAATCGTCGTCATCACCGGAACGAGCGCATTCTCCAGCCATATTCTTTCTTTGTACCACTGCGGAGGGGGAACCTCCGGCGGGTAACCGTCTACCGGCGCCTCCAGCTCATTCGCCAGCAGCTTCGGATCGGCGGAAAGCCTTCGGCCCGCTCCCACAGCAGACACGAAGCGGAGGCAAAGCTCCACCGTTCGAATGATTTCATCGTAGTCCAATGAACCGTTGGCATACCGGATTTCAACGGTGCCGATATCGTACGATGCGGCCGCATTGATCCCGCACCGATGGGATTGAGGACGTCCGTTCCGATAGCGTAGCGCTTTTTCGCTCGGCTCATCCCTGTAACGCTCCAGCATGTCCCCGGTAACCGGAGGACAAAATATTTCCCGATGCTCGCTAGTCCCCAGCAGCGTCCGCAGCGCAGCTTGAACCGATAAGGCCGTTTCGAGGAGAGGGGTGACGATCGGCTCTCCCCACTGCCGTAGATCGACGTGGACATGCAGTCCGCAGCTCCAGTTCGCCGCCGCCCCCTGCCGCAGCAGACGGCGCAGCATCTCGTCTATTTGTCCCCGCTCGCTCCAAAGCATGGGCGGAGGCTTCAGCTCGCTGCCCGATTCGTTTCCTTGCTCGTCGATCTGCCTTTCGTCAAGCGACATGATCCAGCCGGGCAGCAGCTCCACCTGCTCGGGAGCCCCTCCGACAAACTCGATTTCCACACCAAACCGTATATCTTGCCAATGTATCGTCTTAGGCCACATGGTTGTCCGTCCTCCCATATTTCATTCGAAGCCTCTTGATGAACGAAATCAAAAATAAGGAGGCGGACCTCGGCATTAACGGGGTATTCTGTCTTTGTACAAACATATCCCTCCCGAAGAAAGCTTTTAAAGAAATTATATCCATAATCAGGAATAGTTTCAAGAACATTCGTTCCTATTCGGACATCGCCGGCAAGTTTAACTTGCCCATACAAACCGTCACGCGCAGCACGCTGTTATCTGTTATACTAGTAGACTTTCAACGCTTAAACTAGGGATTACGTTTCGTAGCATGGCACCAGTTTACCAGGTAATGTAAGTTATCCGAATCCCTAGTTTTAGACTTGACGGCGCACTAGTACGCCGTCAAGTCTAAAACTAGGGATTGATGATCTGGTTACGAAAGCAAACACGGGTATCGTAGCGGATATGCACGAACCGTGCGTTTAGTGGAGAAAACGTTATTGTTTATGAGGCTGTCTTCACTATTACACCGGTAAAATGCTCCTTCTCGCCCAATAATGAGGCAAACCCCACTATCAATTTCCTTTGCCTCACTGTTCGTTTCGTTTGCCTCATTATCTCGCCGAAATACGAGTTTTCGATGTAAAATAGTGAAGTTTGCCTCACGAATAATTACCTTTTCCTCATTATGCCGATCACGATCTGTTGCACGATCGAATGCCATACAAATCTATATGATAAGAGTTGAAAGGCTATTAGCCGCCTTGGAAACCGGAGCACCGTTTAGACTCTCCGGCTTAATAAGTGATACGTCTGAGCCTGCCGCTCGGAGGGGCCATACGTGTTGGCTATCAACCACACGGCGGCGTTACAAGGCGATAGAACGCTGCCCCTTATTCCGTCTCGTATAACCGCCTCAGACGAAAAACGCCCTCCATTTGCCAAGCGGCAGGAGGGCGTTCTTTTTATTGAAAAGCCTGTCTTCTATAGATTATTCCGCTTGCTCAACGAGATATCTTTCCTTCACGATATTAATATGATGCAGCTCGTGGCCGGCCGTAATATAAGCCAACGCCCTGGCGGATAACTCGCTGTTGTTGGCGATGCCCTTCCGTGACCAGGCTTCCTCCGACAGCCCGCGAAGCAAGGTCAACGTCGACCGGCGTACGGCTGCAAAATCTCCGATCAGCTCGGCTAACGGGATTGAATCGAAAGAGGAGCCTTTGATATATTCATTCTCGTCATATCCGGGGAGCGGCGTCTTATCCCCTCTTGCGATGCAAAGCAGCCGGTAGCTCATAATACGTTCCGTATCCGTAATATGGCCCAGCACTTCCTTCACGCTCCACTTGCCCGGCGCATACCGGGACAGGGTCCGCTCCTCCGGAATGGCCGCAAAAAAATCCGCGGTATACTGGAGCTGCCGGGTTAAAACCTCCGCGATCTTCCCTTCCGGAACCAGGCGAATATACGTTTCGTAGTACGGGGCATACTCCTCTTGCGAAGGTCGAACGGTCATCTCAACACCATCTCCTCTTCATTTGGTTCAAGCGTTTTTGTGTACACCGCAATAAAGCTAGCTTAAACTATTTTCGCTTTCCGCATCCGTTATCCTGCTTCCGGTATGAAGATGGCATAGATTATCGCTGCATAGCCCATACGAAAAAGCCGCCCTATAACAAGGCAGCTTTCCATTACAGCAGTTTATTTGTGTAACGATATTCGTCGATCGGTCGGAATTAAGCAGGTGAAAAATGGTTCCGTTCAACGGTGCGAGTCTCGCCGCAGCTTCGCAGCAGTAACCCTACAAGCCTAACACTCCGCACCCGACATTTCGTTCGTGTACATCCGTTTGTATTCCTTCGGCGAAACGCGCTCCGCCGATTCCGGCGCATAATGGAATTGCAGGGCGCGGCGCTTTTTATCCGAAAAATTGTACGCCGTTCCGTGCACCAGCTGGCCGTGGAAAAACAGCATGCCGCCCGGCTTAAGCGGTACGATCACGTTGCGCTCCACAGGCACATTCGTATCGCAAATCTGCCAGTCACGCACCGCATAATGCGGAATGCCGCCGTCCATATGCGAGCGAGGAATGACCTGCATGCAGCCGTTATCGACGCCGGCTTCGTCAAGCGCGATCCAAACGCCGACGACCGGCTTGTCGTAGGTCAACACGCCGTACGCCATGTCCTGGTGCCACGGCTTCTCCCCTCCGCCCTGAGGCGGCTTAAGCAGCGCCATATCCTGGATAAGCTTCGGCTTTTCCCCCATCAGCTTTTCCAGAAAAGCGACGATGTCCGGATGATACGCGATCGCCCGCAGCACCTCCGAATGGTCGACGAAATCATAAACCTTGCGAACGGCCAGCTCTTTTTCCCGGTTCGTCTTCAAGGTTTCCTTGGGAACCGTATATTGAATTTTGCAATTCGAATGCTCGGCAAAAATATTGTCCATAAGCGCATCGATAGATCCCGATATTTCTTCGGCGTTCAGCACGTTCTCCACAGCCAAGAAGCCTTGCTGCCAATATTCCTTGGCCTGCTCTTCGCCGATTTCATCCAAGGACCGGTACCCTTCGTGAATGGAAGAATAGCTGTACAGTACACGGTTTATTTCTTCCGGCGTCTCCAAATTCCGCTTCATCGTTAACCCCTCCGGCATATTAAAATGCAAGTTTCCTTCTTGCATTCAGATTACGATTTTTATATGACGAGGAGAATGGCAGCAACTGCGGTTTTTTTGTATGTAAATGCATGTCGGTTATTTTCAACTTGTGCTATTGTAGGAGGTAAAGAAAAAGGTGTGTTTAAAAGGAGATCTGCAAAATGAGCGAGCCTGCTCCTCTCAATCCGTTCAACCGGCTTACGTTCCATAACTCCTTGAGCTGCGGCAAAGCCCGCTGCGAACCCGGGTGGAGCTGGCGGCCGGCTCCGATGCGCGATTTCGACTTATGGTACGCGCTGAACGGAACCGGGGAGATCGTCATTAACGATACGCCCTACCGCGTCCAAAAAGGAGCCTGCTTCCTGCTCCGGCCGGGCGACCGGGTATCGGCGACGCAGCATCCGGAGGACCGGCTCGGCGTTATTTATATACATTTTACCGTGACGGGCCGCCAAGAAGAGAAAATCGATCCGGACGCCGCCTGCTTCCCGCCGCGCCTGACGATGATGGAGGATACGTACCATTTCGAACGCGACCTGCACCGTTTGCTCGAGCTGCCGGACCGGCCGGAGCCATTGGCTGCAGAGGAGTTCCATCACCTTATGCAGCTCGTTTTCCTACAGCTCCGCCGCGCCGGCGCCCAGCCTGCGGAGGAAGCCGAACGGCATTCCTTCAAGCACAAGCAGCTTGTCCATCAGACGATCGACCGGATTCGCGACCGCATCGGGCAGCCGATCGACCACGAGGAATTGGCGGAGCTTGCCGGACTTTCGCCGCGCTACTTAAGCAGCCTGTTCAAGCAGTACACCGGCCATTCGCTTAAGGCGTATATAACCCGCATGCGCATGGAGCGCGCCAAGCTGCTGCTGGCCGAAACGTCGATGAACATCACGCAGGCTGCGGAAGCGGTCGGGTACGGCGACATTTATTTTTTCAGCAAGCTGTTTAGAAGCTTATACGGCGTTCCGCCTTCCCATTTTCGCCGAAACGAGAAAGCGTCCGAGCCTCATCGGGGTTAGCGTATTCGATTATTGATCCTGCGCTTGCGGAGCGGTTCCCTATTCAATTGCCCCTTCTATCGGGCTCGGCTCGCATACCTTTCGGAAATCGGTATTTGCCCCCTCACGTAACCTTTATGCGCTTCCCCGGCACTTGTATATAGACGGAGTCGAAAGGAGGACATGCGAACATGCTGCAGTGGATCGAGCAGGCCATGCAAGGGGACCGGAAAGCATTCGACCGGCTGGTCCGGCATTTTACGGGCATGGCTTACGCCGTAGCGAACGAAAAGCTGCATGACGCCCATTTGGCGGAGGACGCCGTGCAGGAAGCTTTTACCGAGGCGTTCATCCATTTGCGCAAGCTGGAGGAGCCGAACGCTTTTCCCGGGTGGCTTAAGATGATTGTCGTCCGCCAATGCAATCGTCACCTGCGGCGCAAGAAGCATCGGACGATCCCCCTGCATGAAGCCGGCGAGAAGGCGGATAACAAGCCGGGCATACCCGAAATCGTCGAGCGAAAAGAAATGCAAGAGCTGCTTCACGCTTCCGTGGCCGCTCTGTCGCCGAATATGCGGATTGCGGTGCACATGTTTTATTTTTACGGCTATTCGCTTCAGGAAATCTCGGATTGCCTGGGCATGTCCGCATCGGTATGGAAAAAACGGCTTTTCGACGCCCGCCGCAAGCTGAAAGGCATGCTGCCCGTGGCCGATTTCGTCTCTGTTTTTCACCACCTATATGAAGGAGGAGCCAAAGTGCTGCATATTGTAAATGGCGATTCCGTAGCGGATAAGCTGCGGCAAGGCGTCGTGCAGGGCGATATTCTCGTCTGGCGCGAAGTATACCCGGAGGGACCGGTTTTCGTAGACCCGGCTGAGCATGCAAGCCGTACCTTGCGGGCGCAATATTTGGAGAAAGCCATGGGTATTCCAAACGCGGAATTTATCCGGATTAGTGAAGAACAGGAGAAAAAATTAGCCGAATTCCATCAATACGAGGAAATTGTGCTGTGGTTCGAACATGACTTATTCGATCAGACGATGCTGGGTTATTTGCTGCATTGGTTCGCGCGGCAGCCGTTAGGCCGGACGAAGCTAAGCTTGCTCTGTATCGGAGCGTACCCGGGCATCGAATTGTTTCGGGGACTCGGCCAGCTGTCCGTCGACCAGCTGAAAACGTTGTCGGGCACATGGCAGCAGGTCAGACAGGAGGAGCTGGAGCTGGGCAAAGCGTTCTGGGAAGCTTACTGCTCTCCGGACCCGGGCAAGCTGGCCAAGCTGCTGCAAGGGGATAGCGGATCCTTGCCTTTTGCGCATGACGCGTTTCAGCATCATTTGTCGCGCTTCCCTTCCACGTATAACGGTCTGGGCATTGTAGAACAGACGACGCTGGAGATGGCTCATTCCGGCCTTAACACTCCGCTCGACTTGTTTAAGCACGTTGGGGATAAGCTGCACTGGCTGGGCATGGGCGATCTTCAATATTGGCATAGTCTGGCGAAAATTTCGCAAGGCCCTGACCCGCTTCTTATTATTGAAGGCCGGGAAGCATTTCCCGATTTTGCACAGTCCTCGCCGTCGTTCTTTCAATGCCGCGTTGCGCTAACGGAGCTGGGCCTTGACGTTTTGAACGGCAAAACCGATTGGTTGTCCGTAAACGGCGCAGACAATTGGTACGGCGGCGTTCATTTGCAAGGACGCTCCGTCCCTTGGCGATGGGATGCGGCCGGAAAAAATCTGGTTCCAGGGTTCTAACTCGGCGTAGAAGCCGCCAAAAGTCCCTGTTGAAACTACTTATTTTCTTTTTTCATCCATCAGTTCAAGTATTCTATCGAGTCGCTCCAACAACTTTTCATTATGCAAATTATTTTTTCTCATATGCATTTCAAAGCTTATAAGTAAAAATACAACAATTAACATAAAAATCAGCATAACGAATCCCAATATCTTCTCCTCCCTATCTTATAAACATATAAAAGGAGGACACGCATTTACTGCAATAAGTTACGATTATTACCATTTATTATTCGAATTTCATTATACAAACAATATCCGGCCTCCCCTACTGGAAGCAGGCAAACGTATTTTTAGTGAGCTTTACTGGGGGATCAGAAAGCCCGATTACTAAACGTATTCAAGGATAAACGCTTTTGAAGAAAGCGACTTCGTAAGCATAAGCTAAGGACAGGCGCGTTTACCGATGAAATATCAGGCTTAAGTCATTACGAACATATACATTTCCGTTGATATTTTCAAAAAAACCGCCCGGGGCCGAAAATCCCCGGACGGTTTTTTGTTATTGCATCGTTAAACGGCTTCCCCCGCCTCGGACTCTACCGAAACCTCGGTAACACGCGGGCTGTTGCCTCCATTGACGGCGCCCAGCGCCAGACGGTATTGCAGCCAACGGCCGGGCTGACGGACATGCTCCGCAAGCTGGCCGCTCGCGAACCATGTACCCGCCGTACCGTCGGGGCCTTGCCATTCCGCGCACTCCAGCTCCTCTCGGCTGTCCGCCATGCGCAGCTGCGCTTTCACCCAAGTCTTCGGCTGCAGCTCCGCTTCCCACGAGATGCGGGTTACCCGGTCCCCAATCGGAAGCTCATGCGCGCTCGAAACATAAAGCTCCTCCGGACTGCGGTCGAGAATATTGCCCGGATCGACCGACATCATGCCGTGCGGGCCGATCGTCGGCAGCTTCGTCATCCGCTGCGGCGAGAAGCCTTCCGGACCGTTCCACATGATGAACGATTCGCCGACATGATCGCCGTAGGTTTTATGGTTGGCGATCGCCAGATCGACCCAGCCGTCCTCGTTGAAGTCGATCGCCATCGAGCCGCATGACGAATGCGTGAAAATACGCGTCCGATGCTCCGCGGTATAAACGCCTCCCGGCTGCCCCCAATACAAATAGGCGTCGATATCTCGCTCCCGCCCCGTGTTGTAGGACGTTGCGAAAATATCGAGGATGCCGTCCCGGTTGAAATCGGCGACCGTCAGCGAATTGGCCGTATGGGCCGGAAGCTGGGCGCGGCGCTCCTCACGGTAGCCCTCCGGGCCTCCCCAGTAGATGTAGACGTAGGACTCGTATCTTGCTTTTTTGCCTGGAACCAGATGTCCGCCCACGATCAGATCGAGCCAGCCGTTGCCCGTCAAGTCCGCCGCCTGCGCGCAAATGCCCCCGTCGCAATTGAGCTTCTGCGAGCGCTCCATCGAATAACCTTCAGGACCGCCCCACAAAATAAAGCTTTGGCCGAAAATTTGCGAGACGAACAAATCGAGCCAGCCGTCGTTATTGAAGTCCGCGGCAAGCAGCCAGCGCGGCTCCCGGTAACCGACGCCGTCGGGATCGCTGTAGGAGCGGATTTCTTTGGTCGGTACATACTCCTTCAGATTCGGGTCCATCATGATTCTTTGCGGATTTTCCGTATCGATACCGTTCGGCCCGCCCTTGAAAATAATCAGCTCCGGATTGCTGATACCGACGACCGCCAGATCCAGATAACCGCTGCGGCGAAAATCGCCGACCGCGCTGCCGTGCGCGCGAATCGTAGGCAAAACCAGCTTATTGTCCGGATCAAAGCCGTTCTCCCCGCCCCAATACAGGAAAGAGCCGGGATCGAGATGCGGGGCGTTCTCCGCGCAGTTGGCGATAAATACGTCTCCCCAGCCGTCATCGTTGAAATCACAGCAGATGGAATCGACGGCGGCCCACCCCGGAAATTCGATTCGCCGGTTTTCGTCAAAGCCGTCCGGCCCGCCAAGATACGCGTAAGCCGATACATCGCCTCTGACCCTTCTGGAAATATGGTTGATAAAAATAAGCTGAGGAAGCGCTGCATCCGACGTTCGGCCGATCAGTCCCGTCTGCGCATCATGCGTAACGAGCCGAACCGGATCGGATGGCTCGGTATCGCGAGCATGCACGCGGTAAACTAACGATTCCGTCGTATTCATAATATCCGTTCGCCCCTGGCAAACGACAATCTCGGGCCTGCCGTCGCCGTCGAGGTCCGCGATGCAAAGATCGCGGGCGCTGACCGTAGGCAACCCGGTTCGTTCGCCCTTCTCGTAACCGGCAGAGCTTCCCCAGTAAATCCAGGAGAGCTCGTCTGCGTTCCGGTCTGCGCAGACCGCCAGTACGATGTCGTCAAAACCATCGCCGTCCAAATCGGCGGCTGCCGCGGATACGACGTCCCCGCAAGCGATGACAAGCGGCTCCCCAAAGCTGCGTTCCGTTTGGCAAGGGTAGAAACGAGCGGTATTTAGCTCCTGACGGAAGAGATACGGCCTGCCATCAAGCTCGATAATTTTGGGCGTCCAGCCTTCCACCGAAGTCATTAATCCGGCCGTCGTGCTGTCTTTCTGAACGAGCCCGACGTCTCCTCCGCCGACCTGCGTGCAGGCTTCCAGCCGCAGTCCATTAGGGCCGCCCCATAAAACCAGTGGTTCCTTATCCTTCACCCGGACGTACAAATCGGCATAACCGTCACGGTTGATATCGCCCGCAGTCATATGCGTCGGTTCGATATCCAGCGTAACGCTGTCCGTATGGCGAAAGCCCTCGGCCGTCTGGTAATAGACGACAAGCTTCCCGCTGCTGGAGAAGGCGATGTCCGGAAGACCGTCTCCATTAAAATCACCGATCGCCGCCGCCCGGCAGTTCGGAACGGGCAGCTCTATTTTGTAACGCTCGCTAAGTCCCTCGGGAGAACCGTAATAAATAAAAGCCGTCACATCGTCATGCGTGCCGTTATGCTGGTTGGCGACAACCAGATCGTCATAGCCGTCGCCGTTCAGATCGCCGATCGCTCCATAGTAAGAACCGGCAGACGGCAATTCGATCCGTCCGTCCGGGCGGAACGGATTCGGGTAAACATAAACGGGCGGCCGCTCGTCCATATCCTGACTGTTTACGAACAAAGCGTCCGCATACCCATCCCGGTTTACGTCAAAACGAAAAATACGCTGCAGTACGCCTTTTCGGGACACATAAAGATTTTGCCCGCCATTTCCGAATGTCCCATCGGCAAAATCGTCAAAGCCCCGTTCTCTCCACACGTTTCCCATTCTTCCTCGCCTCTCTTTTTGTATATTGCCAGGGGCTGCCGGCTAACGGCACAACCCCTGGAGCAGGCTTATAGCTGTCCGATAAGCAGCAAAATCAGCTTGGCGCTTTCCGCACGCGTAGCGGTTCCGCTTGGTACGAAGCTTCCTTCGGCGCGCCCTTCGATCAGCTTCAGCTTGAAGGCTTTGCCGGCCGCTGACTGCGCCCATGAGCTAATTTGCTCCCGGTCTGCGAAAGCGGCTTCCCCTTCCGGTAAAGTCTCGCCCGTTTGTTTCTCGATGGCCCGGACGATCATAACCGCCATTTCTTCGCGTGTAACCGTACGGTTCGGCTCGAACGACTCTTCGCTCGTTCCTTGCACCAACCCGAGCGCATAGGCCGTCCGAACGGCTTCTGCATACCAGTCGCCGTTTTTCACATCGCGGAACTGCGCTTGCGATGCTCCCGCATCAGGCTCGCCGCCAAGTCCCAGCGACCTGACGAGCAAAGCGGTCAGCTCCGCACGGGTCAACGCTTGATCCGGCGCGAATGTGCCGTCGGTCACTCCGTTCGCGATTTCCTTGAACGAGAGCTCTTGAATGATTGCATAAGCCCAGTGGCTTTCCGGTACGTCAAGATAGGTTTTCGTAAACTCGTAAACGCCGTACTTGCCTAAGCGGTTCACCTCTACCGTATAGCCGCCTAACGCGTAAGCTCCGCCGATCAGCAGGAACTTCCCTTTTTCGTCGACAAAATATATACCCGAGAGCTTCGGATTTTTCACGTTCAGCGCCGGAAGGGTGATGGTGACCGGCTCACTGAAAGTGTTCAACCGTTCGGTTTTGTTATTTGCTCCGACCGCTTCGATCGACCATTCGAACATTTGACCGCCGGCAGCCAGATGAGGCTGGGTCGTGCTCGCGACCGGCTTGACTTTGACGAGAATTGAGCCTGTATTCCGCTCGCTTTCGGACAGCAATCCGGCAGTGTTTGCGAGTACGCCTGCGGGGATCTCCAGTTTCATGTCCCCAGTCTGTATAACAAGGACTGCATCCGGTCCGATCAAGTCGGCCGCATTAACCGGCAGCGATACGCCTTCCTTGCCCGCTCCCAAAGTCACCGTAACCGCGCCGTTTTCCGGCTTAAGGTCTGCAGGCTTCACATTTACGATAGGGCTTGATGTCGGCGCCGGGGTTGACGTGCCTCCGCCGCTGCTGCCGCTATTGTTATTGCCGCTACCGCCGTCGCCGCCATTCCAGGCGGTCGTCACAACAATCGCAGCCGTCTTGAACGCCGACGACCCCGGCACGAATGCGGTAACCACGATCTCCCCGCTGTATGCAGGCGCTTGGAACTGCACCGTAAACCTACCGCCGGTGCCCGTTACCGCGCTAGGCGCGATGTTGCCTTTGGAGGCCGTCAAAAATACGGTCGCTCCCGACAGCGGCAAGCCTTCGACATCGTATACCGTTCCCGTTACCGTTATTGGCTGACCCTGCTGAACCGCGGCAGGCGTCGTAAGTGCAATGCTTGCAGCCGTCGGGTTCCACTCCGTTTGGCTCAGCAGCCGGAACCGCTTGGAACGGACTGCCGTTTCATTTCCGGCAAGGTCGGCCGCACGAACATGCAAGTACCAATCGCCGGATACGTCCGCACCGGTCTTGGTTAGGGCAGTGCCATTGGTAAATGTCTCCCAGCCTGTTGCTGGAGCTGTCTCGCTTTGCGACCACGCATACTCCAGCTTGGCTGCGTCGACTCCGCTCCAATCGTCACTCACCGTGACGACTGGCGAAGCCGCGTTTTGCCACGACTCATTGCCGTCCGGTTGGATAACAATAGTCGGCGGTGTTATATCTTCTTCCTCAATCGCCGCTACTTGAATCGCAGCCGTCTTGAACGCCGACGACCCCGGCACAAATGCGGTAACCACAATCTCCCCGCTGTAAGCAGGCGCTTGGAATTGCACCGTAAACCTACCGTCTGCGCCCGTTACCGCGCTAGGCGCGATGTTGCCTTTGGAGGCCGTCAAAAATACGGTCGCTCCCGATAGCGGCAAGCCTTCGACATTGTATACCGTTCCCGTTACCGTTATTGGCTGACCCTGCTGAACTGCGGCAGGCGCCGTAAGTGCAATGCTTGCAGCCGTCGGGTTCCACTCCGTTTGGCTCAGCAACCGGAACCGCTTGGAACGGACTGCCGTTTCATTGCCGGCAAGGTCGGCCGCACGAACATGCAAATACCAATCGCCGGATACATCCGCACCGGTCTTGGTTAAAGCAGTGCCGTTGGCAAATACCTCCCAGCCTGCTGCCGGAGCTGTCTCGCTTTGCGACCACACATACTCCAGCTTGGCTGCATCGACTCCGCTCCAATCATCGCTCACCATGACGACAGACGATGCCGCGTTTTGCCACGACTCATTGCCGTCCGGTTGGAACGCGACCGCAGGGGCCGTCATATCTTGGCCCTCGAGCGCCGCTTCCTCGGACCCGACCGTACCCGCGAGCGGGAGTGCCAAGGTTTTGTCTTGAATCATCACTTCGTCGATAAAAACATTCGTCCCTGCTCCGAGTCCGGAGGAGAGCATCAGGTGATTGATCGTTTTGCCCGGATGCGCGTCCGCGATCGCCCCTTTGAAAACACCGTTCACATAAACATCCGCCGAAGCTGCGTCCAAATCATAGTCGATTTTGATAGCGTTCCACTCGTTTGGAGCCAATACAGTCGGCGTCGGCAGCTCGTGGAACACGACCGGCGCGCTTTGATCCGTAATGACCGTCATGATTTCCTGGAGCGGTGCCCCGAACGTAAACCCGGTATCCGAATAGCTCTGATGAACCTTTATATACCGGGCGGAAACGGATAGGCTCTCCAAGCCGATCGTTATGTTGCCGTCCGTTTTGTCGTATGACCAGCCGTCGACCCGGGTCCAATCGCCCTTGTTCGAGTTGCTGATATATACCTCAAGATTTTCCTTGTTGATCCGGTTTCCGAGTACGCCCCCCGCTTGCGGCTTGTTGTACTGTTTGCTGTCCGTCAGTTTAATGGCGTTAATCTTCGTATAACGGCCAAGATCGGCGCCGACGCTTCTATTCACATAATCCAATGCGAATGAACCCATATCGCCGATCGAGATCAGATTGCCCCTCGTCGGATCGGTATCCGGATTAACAAAACCCACTTTCGTATCCGTAGTTGAAGAATCGGTAGCGGTATCCGTGTATTTGAGCTTTCCGTCAGCCGCGACCTGCAAAATGAATCCCGCGCCGAGCGCATTCCAGTTTTGCGAGAAGCCTTCCTGCAGCGAAACGTACAGCTCATTCGCAAAGCTGGCTCCGTAAACGGAAAACTGCACGCTTGCCTTACGGGCGGCCGGGAACAGTCTCGAGGCTGCCGTTCTTTTTTTGTCGTTCACCGTATCGTTTAGTTGAAGAGAACGCTTTCCTTGCTTGGCAAAAATATTGCTTGTCGTAACCACGCCGGAATCGGTCGATTTCCACCAATAATCGTTGGCCAGTCTGCTTCCGTTATCCGTGGCGACTGCCTGCTTTTCGTACTCGAAGTCGTCCAGCGCGCCATGACTGGAACGCAAATAACGGTCGAAATCTTCGATCAATAGCGAGTATACGCCGTTCGGCCCGGACCAAGAAAACAGCCATTCATCTTCACCCGCCGGCACTTTGTCGGCTTGTACGACCGTTCTGGCCTCATTGCCGTTCAGCCATCCCGGATTGGACAGCTTCGTACGGCCCAGGACATCTCGGTATCCTTGCCAGGTTGCCGTTTCGTCATTGCTGTAGGCGACGGTCAGATTGTTGCGGTGATAGCTGCCGCCCCCCATCGCATTATGTCCGGACCAAGTAAGCAGGATATCGTTATTCCCGTCCCGGATCATGCCCGGGAACGTATTCGTGCTCATAACATCGCTGTTTACGACCGGCGACCATGTGCTCCCATGGTCGGTCGAGGAGCTCGTACCCAAGTAAAACAAATCCGCTCGCTGCTGGCGCATATACGTTTTCACGGTGCCGTCGCCCAGCTCGATGACGGCGACCTCCGTAACGCCTCCTTCTCCGCCGACCGAAGGGATTGAAAGCTCAGTGACGCTTTTATGCCAGCTTGCCCCGTCATCATCCGAATACAGGAAACCGACGCCGAACGTGCCGTCGTCCCCGATCACATATGAGAACGGCTCAAGCAGCCTGCCTGTGCTCAATCGGATCGGATTCGTATACGAAAGCAAATAATGAATCGGGTGGCCCGACGCCGTTTCGATTCCAGTAATTTGCTGCGGCGTGCCGAACATCGGCTTTTTCCCGTTAAAACCCGTCGATTTCACGAAGTACATGTCGTTGCGGCATACGTTTATATCGAGACAAGTGCTGCCGCCGGTCCATACGCCAAAGTAATAATGGACCCCGAAAAATAAATACACCTCTCCCGTAACGTCATCCACATATGCGCCGCCCGGGAACTCGTACTTGCCTGAATTGCTCACCGGTGTGACGAGCTTTTCCGGGTTCGTCCAGTTTTTGCCCCCGTCATAGGAATATTTGGCGGTAACTCCTTTGTCGTTTGATCCTGCAAGAATCATCAAGGTGCCGTCTTTCAGCCTTAGCGGCTTAACCTCCCCGTCTTGAGCGACGAGCGTCTTGTTGCCGTATTCGACCTGCAGCGCCTCCTGTGCATGCCCCCGGAAAGCAGCCTTAGGGTTGCCATATGCGAAGTAAACGGTTTCACTCCCCGCTGCTTGAAGCTGAGGAATACGGACGAAGAAGCCGTTGTCGTCCATATAGTAGTGGAGCTCTTTGCCGCCGGCATCCGCAAACCGCACGTCTCGGTAATCAGCCTCCAGTTTGCCCGCTGCGATCAGCTCCTCGGTGCCGAGTCCCGCTTTGGTCAAGTAAACGGCTCTGTCATAAAGCGCTTCGCTATTCGGATTGCTTACCGTTACCGGCTTGCGGTATTTCCAGCTCTGTCCTCCTCCCGCCGTGAAACGCCCCGGAGGTAAGCGGTATGCCTTGATCATGTCCTGCAAATTGTCCGCATAAAAGGTGCCCGCCGTATCGTCAAAATGATTATGGACTTTTACATAACGCGCCGATTCTGAAAAATTGTACAAAATGGCCTTGTTGCCGATTTTGACGAAATCCCAGTCCTTCACTTTGACATAAGTCAAGTTGTCATCGCTGATATACAGCGACAGGTCGGCTTTCTCGACTCGGTTGCTCGCCTCTTCGACCTCGAGCTCAATCGTATTAAAGGTCGTTTTGGAGCCGAGGTCGATGCCGATGCTGCGGTATCCATAATCCAGCTGGAATCCGTAGAGATAACCGAATCCGCTTAGCTGCCCTGCTGCCGGATTCATGTCCCTCTCCGTATAACCGGCCACCGCCGGAAGCGCCGGACCGTTATCGTATACGGAGCCGTACACCGATTGCGAAACGTCCTCCGCTCCCGCACCGTTCCCTCCGCCCGTCTGCTCAGCCGCAGCCGAAGCTTCCGGAACCAGCATGGCTAAAACCAGAAGCGCACAAACGAATAATTGGAGCTTGCGAAATATTTTACGCACAGGCCAATAACCAGCCATTATCCATCCTCCTCTTTTTACCATTACTTTGGATGCGTTTACATTTCCTTCGACCCTACATGCCTCATTCGCTCATCAAGCCCCCCTCTTCTTCTCCGAGGAATATCGGACTTCATTCATTTCCCCTCAAAGTATAAAAGCAGTCCCCTGCCCGGCAAACCCCGGAATGTGCAGAACATTCCCCGGGAATTTGCAGACGATCGATTACAAGCTCCCTCCTCACTCGTCGCTTGCATGCGCTGCAGTCCGATTTGGCCGAATTGGAATCGAGTCCGTATTCATCGCCTCGCCCTCAGTCCGAAAATGCCCACTTGAAGCGACGTTTTGGCTCGGCACGCCGGTAAATCCATTCTCCAAGCAGGCGAATTCGGACTACAGCTTAAGGGGAAGCTCGATTCCTTGCTCCAAGCAGGCAAATTCGGACTGCAGCGTACGGAGGGGCTCTTTGGCAGGCTTCTCGATTTCGTTCCTTTGCTCAGGCGTTAGGGAGTTTTAACGGAAGCTGCAGCCCTTATCCTGTTTGAAAAGGCCATTTCCCCAATCTAACGGAAGTGTCTTCCCTTATTAAACGGTTTTCTTGTAAAAGGGTACCAATCGATCACCAATAGCGGCGCTCCGTTCCGTTAACATTTCAAAACCGCCTTTTCCGTCAAAATAGAGGCAGTGGCTTCCGTTATCGAAGCAAGCCCGATTTTCGAACCCAACCGAATAGGAAGGCTGCCCCTGTCGTTATCAAACGGAGCAAGTGTCATCGCTTACGAAATCTATCGGTTAAGAGCTGAAAGGCTGCTAGCGATCGCGCATTTTCGTAAAAAAACGGCTTCGCCGTCTTAAACGATTTCGAAGAAAGCGACTTCGTAAGCATGAGCTGGGACTCACCAACAAAAAGGCCGGCCGCTCCCAGCTTTACAGCTGGAAACGACCGGCCTTTTCAGGTCGAACGGATGGCTTACAGCGCCTCTCCGCTTATTTAATTTACTCCTCTATCCGACAGCTGATAGGCGCAGCATCCGCATTCGGATCGAGTCCTTAGCCTTTTTTCTTCACGCGAAGCTCCCGGCACGCGGTGCTTGGCGTCACTTGCCGGCCCTACAAAGCTCTCATCCGGTTATTCCGCGGATTGTGCTCCACCTCGGCGAGCCCGATCTCTTCGAGGAGCGGAGGCACATACATGCCGAAACGGCCGCGAAAGCCTTTTTTCAAGCCGTACCAGCCGCCTACAGGGTTATTTTCGGAACGGCCCCATGCTTCCACCGTGCCTTCTTTGGCAGGCTTCTGCTCGTCCGCGCTGCCAAGCTCCATCCAATCCCCATGCGCTTTAAGCATCGCATGCAGATCGGCAATGCAGCGGTAATCGTAATGGAGAACGGTTTTGCCCACCGTGCAAACCAAAATGTTTTTGCCGTCTTTCTCGTCTTTATACATTTCGAAGTCGGAAGATTGAGGCGGCGTCTTCAACTGCCACGGGTTTTCCTTCGTTCCTTTTGCTGCGGACATGTCATCGCTCCTTCGACAATATAACTCCCTCGTATTATACATTATTTATTTGGGGCGACAAATCGTCCTCCTCTCTTCCAAATATAGCTTCCCTTCAGGCTTCCTCTTAATACAGGAAAAGCCGTTGGCGGCATCAAGCAGCATTTCAACTCTTTTACTATAGATTTGATAAGGGGCGTAAGGTTTTTGATTGTGTAGCGGATAGCCGTCGCCATCAATCCGAAAACTTCAGAGCTGCAGATACATACTCCAGCCCCTGACGACTTGTGTCCTTAAGACTAGCAAGGAATAGGCTACTGTTAGTACGGCAAACCTCACTCAAAACTCGTGTTCCGGCGACTTAATGAGGAAAACGAAACGATCAGTAAGGCAAACCTCACTATCGCTCGCCGAAAACCCGTGTGTTCCAGTGCCTTAATGAGGCAAATGCAACTACTAGTGATAGTTGCGTTTGCCTCACTGTTTGGCGAAAACGATCGTTTCACCGGCGGAATAGTGAGGACAGCCTTATTAACAATAAGGTATTCCTCACTATGCGCACGCTCCATGTCTAATCATTACGATTTCCGTGTTTGTTTTCGTAATCATGCCTTCATCAATAGTTAGTTTTAGACTTGATCGCATACCGATACGTTAACCCCTCTTGATCCAAGGTTTGCTGCCCGATTTGTCTTGAAGAGCCCGTATTTGATACTCTACTAGTACCCTGACCGCATCAATTGCAAGGTTTGGGTGCTATTGTGCCTCGTAAGAACCATCGGTTTGCGGACAGACAGCACTTTCATGACATGTGTGGGCAGCTAGCCTTTGACTATATGCGGTCAAGGCACTAGTCATCTTCGCCATGCTGCTTGGGAGCCTTCCCCAGCATAAAAATGGCCGTCTCGCCGCGCTTCATCTCGACCTGGAACTGCCGGAGCTTTTTGCCGACGGAGCGGTTGGCGATAATTTCGTACACGTCCGTCGCGTGCGGCAGCTTGATCGTTTTTACGCCGTCCGTCGCCGCATGAACGCTGATCCACGAACGGTTCGCTTCCAAGTTGTCGTAAGAGTCCGTGTAGAGATGGACGCCCGCCTCTTCGTAAATGCGCCGCAGCAGCGGTGCCGCAATCGGAGGCGCAGATACATAGACGGAGCGCCAGCGGGCAAAATCGCGCGCGACAACCGCAGGTTCGCCGCCCAGCGAGGCGGTTCCCCATACTTGGGCTCCGGCAGCGTCCGGGCGGAAGACCGGATCCAATTTCATATCGCCGTAAACGGTCGTCGCCCCCGGAAACAATCCGGCGTCCAGCCGGTATTGGACCGGCAGCTCCACGGGGACTCCCGTTTCCCTTTTGATAACGATGTCGTCAACCGACAAAGCTCCGCCGTTATGCAGCCCCCAAATCAGATAATAGTCTTCATAACCTTTCAAGGTGAACGTAAACGATTTTGTGTAAGGATCGCCCGGCGCATCCGTCCAGTTATTGACGCCGACATCCTGCGCGACTCCGCCCGATTGCGTTCTGGCCAGGAAATAGAAGCTTCCCGCGGCGCTGGGCGATGCGATGGTTTTGGCTTTGAAGGTAACGGTGTAAGTGGCGCCCGGCTCGAGCTTGACCTTATTCGTGTCGGTATACAAAAACTCGTGCCAGTCTACCGTCTCGGCCGATGTCCCGTAAGCGGAGTAAGCGCCTTCGATAACTTTGTCCGGATCCGTAACGATCGCGCCGTTGCCCGGGAACTGGCCGTCCGTATAATCGGATTGCGGGAAGCTTCCGCCTTCAAAGCTTTCCTGCCGATCGTCGGCTGAAGGCTCCTCCGCCGCAGGCGGCACATCTCCGCTGACCTGGGTGAAGTTGATCCCCGTCAAGCTCTGCATGTTGGCCGTGGACAGCCCCGTATCCGAAACGAAGCCCGGCGCCCATGTCCAAACCAGCGTCCGTCCGCCTCCCTTGAGCGCTTCGATCGCCGCCCGCTGCGAGCTTGTTAAATAGAACGTATCCATGAAAATGTAAACCTTATAGTCTTTCGGCACCAAGCCCTGTTCAAGATCCTCGATCAGATACCGGTCGAACGGCGCTCCCGCCTTGCTGAGCTCCCCGAGCCCCTGCGGCCGGGTCGTCGACGGTCCTTCATAAAAAGCAGCCGACACGTCCGTTTTGCCGCCCAAATAAAACTCGCTCTGATTGGAGGAGATGACCGCCACCTCCGAGCTGCGCTGCCGGGACAGCTTCATCGAGTAGTCGCCCCATTTTTTCAGGTTTTTGAACTCCGCGGCGAAGGCCGGATCGTTATACCATTGCCCTGAGGAATGGTCCATGTACCACATCCCGGTCGCATGGGTGACCGCTTGCCCGAACGCCCGGCGGATCAAGCCCAGCGACTCGTTCATGTTGTTCGCAAGGACGAACGAAGTACCCGGCGGCGCCAGATGCGTCCGGTCGTCCGCTTCGTCGATGAACAGCTTGCCGTGGAGCGCCAGGCTGGCCGGGTAGGTGCGAAGCGCCCCATCATCCCCGGGCGCACGGCGGTAATACGAATGCGGCGAGGTGAACAGATCTACGTTCGTCAGGCGATGCGCCAGCGCCGTCGCACGGTGATGCACCTCCTGCGGCATGTAACTCATGTCCGGACTGTACCCGTACAGCACGGAGGTCAGCAGCTTCCTTCGGCTCTCGTCCTTGACGATGCCGGCGAAATAGTCGATGGCGTCAACCGGCGCTTCCTGGTAAGCCTCGTAATAATCGATAACCCGCTTCGACACCGTCGGGTCGCGGAACACGCCGACGTCGCTCGCGCTCCGCTCCTCCGCAGTCGGAACCGTCACGGTGTCGAAGGTGACGTCAGGATCGCTCCATGCCGCGCGCAGCTGCGCTTGGTCATTGTTGTACTTCGTCCGCAAATATGCGATGAAGGCTTGCCGCATCGGCTCGCTTGTATCGGGCAAATATTCGCTGTTCCAGTTATGCCATTCGCCGAACATGCCGCCCGCAAGCGTCAGCCCGAGCAGCCGGTTCGCATACGGTCCGTCCAGCAGATGGCGGACCACCTTGCGCAGCGCTTCCCCCGCTTCCTGCCGCCAATGCTCAGACGCCAAGGAAGCGTCCTTGGTCACCGCGTTCGGATCCGGCGGCTGCACGGCATAGTCAAGCTTCTCCGATTCATGGGAGGCGAGCCACCATTGCGGCGCCCACAAATGAATGCGCGGCAGCGCCAGTCCCTCCGGCACCCGTTCGACGAACGTTTGCATCACGCGGTCTATGGTCGCGAAGTCCTGCTGACCCGGCCCGATCCAGCCAAGGTCGAGAAAGCTCGTTTTTTCGATGAAGGAATACAGGTTCACGTTCGCGTCGTGGAACACTTGCCCGTCCTGCTGCGAGATTTCCTGCTCGAACAGGAACATCGGAAACTCCGGTTTGCCGTTTACGAACAGCGCCGGCGCTCCCTTGTAGTCGCCGACCTTCACGTTAGCCGTTTTTTTCTTGGCGCCTTCCTCTTTTGCCAATCCTTGTTTTTCCGGCAGTACGGTGCCGGCAAGCAGCAAGACGGCCGCCAAAGCCGCGAGAATTCCTCTTTTTCGCATTTCGCATTCATCCCTTCTAATCCGTTATTAAGGATAACCGGCTGTACAGTTCCGAACGCTTTGGAAGTAAGCGAATTCGTAAGCATAAGCTTTGTACGAGCACGTTTACCGGAAATTTGAACAAACAACGGAGGAGATGCGTTCCGACAATTCTAGATGGCCTCCTAAAATTGCATGTGATTCAGATGTAAAGCTTTGTAATCGTAATGTCCTCTACCGCCAAGCTGCCTCCTTACGCTTGCTCCGTCATCCCTTGATACCGCCCATCGTAAATCCGGAAATCAATTTTTCCTGCATGACCGCATACACAAGCAAAACCGGAATCACAGCAATCCACATCGCCGCGAACAGGACGGTGTAATTCGAGCTGTATTTCTGCTCCTCCACCAAGTAGGACAGCCCGACCGCGATCGTGTAGCTGTTCTCGTTCTGCAGCAAAATCAGAGGCTGGAAATAATCGTTCCAAATGCCGATGAACGCAAACGTGCCGACCGCGATCAAGCCGCCTCTGGCCAGCGGAAGCATAATGGACAAAAATACGCGGAAATGCCCCGCACCGTCCATGAAAGCTGCCTCCGCATACTCCCAGCTGATCCCCTTGAAGAACGAGTACAGCACGAGCATGTAAAACCCGATGCCGCCCGTATAACCGATCAATACGCCCAATTGATTAAACAGGCCCAGCTTCTGCATGAGCAAATACCAAGGGCCGAACGTGCCGACGCTTGGAATAAGGAAACCGACGATAGCCAAGCTGTAGACGATGCCGGAGCCTTTGAATTTATATTTCGCCAGCACATACGCGGGCATCGCGGCAAACATGACGGACGTAAACGTGCCGATTGCCGTTATCCATACGCTATTGAAAAAAAACCGTCCGATTCGGGCCGATTCCCAAGCGTCCGCGTAATTTTTCCACTGCCACTGCCGGGGCAAGGACCAAATGTCCTGGAAAAACTCCTTATTGCTTTTGAGCGAATTGATCAGCATCCAAATAAACGGATAAATCAGGCTGATTGCGTAAGCCAACAATAACAATTCCAAAAGTAAAATCACGGCTTTATGAAACTTTCGCCGGCCGGCTGTGTCCAATTTGCTCCCTCCTCAATATTCCGCCGTATCGTAACGCTCCGTCAGCCACTTGACGCACCAGACGACCATGAATCCGATTATCGTAAAAATGATCCCGTACGCCGACGCCAACCCGTAATTGTTCCGCTCGATAACGAGCCGGTACATTTCCAGTCCCACTGTCGTCGAAGCGTTGAACGGCCCTCCGTTGGTCAGCAGCATCGGCTGCAGAAAAATAGAAAACGCCCCGCTCGTCGATACGATAATAAGCGTCGATAGCGTCGGCCAAAGCAGCGGGATGACGATATGGAACAATTCCTTCCAAAAGCCGATCCCCTCCAGCTTTCCGACTTCGAAGTAATCGTGGGGAACGCGCTGAAGGGCGCCGGTCAGAATGACGTTGTTGCCGCCGATCCCCGCCCACACGCAGAATGCAAAAATGGAAGGCAGCGCCGTATGCGCGTCGCCAAGCCAAGCGCGTTTCCAGTCCGGCAGCCCGACCGCTTCGAGCAGCCCGTTGACGATTCCCTGCGTCGGATTGAGCGCGAACGAGAAAACCATCGTAATGACGACAATCGAAATAATGGCCGGAAAGAAGTAGACGATCCGGTAAAAACGGGCGAACGGCACTTTATGATAGAGAACGACCGCGACGACCATCGAGAACAAAATGACGATCAGATTAACGGGAATAAAAAGAACCGTGTTCACGATGGCCGAGCTCCACACGCCGTCGGTATTCATGGAGCGGAACGCGGAAGCATAGTTGTGAAAACCGTTCCACGCTTGTTTGCCTGTGAGCGGATTCCAGGTTTGAAAGGAATACAGCAGCGTTTGGATCTGAAGATACAAGCCGAATACCAGATAATGAATCAACGGCCAAGCCAGCATAACGGTTATAAACAAGCTTCTTTTCGAAAACAGCCCTTTCATCGGGGCAGCCTCCTTTCCTTTTTTTCGCTCTAATCGAGGGAGAGGGCCGACAAACGTCGTCAGCCCTTCACTCTCCGATCCGTTTCGCTATTCGGTTTTTGTCAGTTGCCGATCATGCGCCTAACACCTTGCTGTTGCGATCGGTTCCCGGCGACACAGTCTTTCGCTGCACGACGGTAGTCGGCCGCTTTTATTATTTTGCTTTCAGCTCGTCTTGCTTTTCCTTCCATTTTTGCGGAGCGGCCTTTACGTTCATATCGATGACATCCTGGGCCGATTTTTGACCGGACAGGATGGCGGCATAAGCGTCGACTCCCGGGCTTTCGCCGATGGATTGCGGCGCATAGTTCAGCGTCAAGTTTTTGTAAGCGGTCGTCACTTCGATGCTGCTCTTGGTGAAGTCCGAAATTTTCAGCCCGTCGACGGAATATTTCATCGCTTTGGCCGAACCCGTCAACTCGGTAAATTTGCGGTTGGCTTCCTCCGTCGATGCGAACAGCAGGAATTGCTTGGCCGTCTCGATATGCTTGGAGGCGCTCGGAATGCCGCCGAAGCCGAGCAAATCGACCGGGATGACCGATTCCTTCACGACAGCGTCCGCTGCCGGAGGAATCGGCGCCATTCTCATGACGAACCCTTCGGGAATCGAATCCTTCATTTCATTTTCCAGCCAGCCTCCGTTCGGGATCATCGCGGCGTTTCCGCGCAAAAACTCCATCTGCGATTCCGTATGGTTGAGCGCCAGCGAGCCTTCGAGGAACCATTTGTTTTTCACCATTTGTTCCACCATGCCGTAAGCTTTTTGGAACGTCTTGTCGCCATACAGTACCGGAATTTGGTCCTCCTTCGTATTCGTGAGCTTCTCGAGGAATTCCGTGCCGCCATATTGCAGAAGTCCGCTGATGCCGATCGGCTGTACGTAACCCGGATATTTGCCGGGATATATGAAAGGTGCGATGCCCTTGGCTTTGATCTTTTCGACAAGCTGCTCCATCTCTTCCCACGTCTTCGGATATTGCCAGCCGTTTTGTTCGAACATCTTGACGTTGTACACGATGCCGCGAGGCGACGCCGCCCAAGGCACGCCGTATATTTTGCCCAGCACCTCCATCGACTGGTTCACCAACACGTCGGCGGATTGCTCGATCGTTTTGCCGTTCGGCAGCTTTTCGTTTTTGTATGCATCGGTGAAGTCGACCAATTTGCCGGAAGGCCCCCACATTTTCATAAAGCTTGCATCGACAAAAGCGACGTCCGGTACGTTGGTGCCGCTATTCATTCTCGGCTGCAAAATGTCGTTCATTTTCGGACTGCCTTCCAGCTCTACCGTGACGCCCGGATACTTGGCCTCGAACTCGCTTTTGAGCCATTTAAACCAGGAATCGCCGTACCCTCCCTGGAAAAATGCGACCTTAATCGTTTCCGGCACTTTCGAAGGTTTCTGCGATGCTTCCGATTGTGTTTGTTCGCCGCTTTTTGTCTGAGCCGGCTCGTTGTCCGTTCCTTTACCCGCGCAGCCCGCGAATACGGACGAACCGATCGCCAGCGCAGCCAGAGACAATACCGTCTTTTTCTTTACCATTCTTTACACCCTCCTAATTTGTGTTTACGGAAAAAAGCTTATATGTCATCCCCAATATGCAGGGACAGACCCCGATTGCGGTACGCGGGGTGCGATGCAGGGCACGATCAGCGGTTAGCGGTACGCAGGGCGGTGGCAGTGCACGCTTAGCAGTGCGTTGTATGCGGTGCTAGACACGATCAGCGGTACGCGATTTTCCTGCATTGTTATCGCTTTGCGGTACGCGACGTACCGTACTTTTTCTCGCTTGGCTATATGCGATGTACCGTGCTGCTTCTCGCTTGTCTATACACGGTCGTACCTGTTCGTGCTTAGCTATACGCGGTGCTGAAGCAAACTCGCTGCGTCATTTTCACCGTCACCGCAGCGCCCTGTCCATAAACAAGCTCATCAGCGCTTTCTCATCCACGTCTACGCACACTTTGACGTTCGGTTTGTCCGGGAGCCTCTCGCCAAGGGGCGTTTCGAACGTAAACGTCATTCCCCGCGTATGCTTGCCCGCCGTCTCTACCTTCACAAGCCTATCCTCGAGCTTCACAAGCTTGGGATCGATCAAGGTAGTTAGCGGGATGACGTCAAACAGGACAATCGGGCGTTGAATCCCCACCGCTTGCCAGCGTCTGATCAGCTTCGCGATTAACAGAGAGGAAGGCGTCCGGTTGGATTCCGCATGCCGTGCCGCTTCCTCTGCCGGGATGCTGCATTTTAGAGAAACCTCAAAACCGGAAGCGATCAGAGGGATGCCTGAATCGAACACGACCTCGGCGGCCTCCGGATCGGCCACGATATTCCATTCCCGATAGTGATAGGCATAAGCCCCTCCCATGAGGACAATGCTTTTTATTTGGGATTTGAACGAGGGGAATTTGCGTATCGCCAGAGCGAGATTGGTCATAGCGCCGATGGCGATGATCGTGACTTCGCCGGGGTAACGCTGAACGAGCTCCATAAGCATATCTTCCGCCCGGACATCGGAGACCGCGACAAGCGGTTCCATTTCGCCGCCGTACTGGTTGGGTAAGTCGTCTTCGCGCCAAGCGCCCGTAAGGGGAGCATTTGACCCCGACGCGACGGGAACGTCCTTCCTTCCGCAAACATTAAGGATGCTTCGGGCGATCGCCGCCCTCTGCTCCGGCAGCCTCCCGACCGTCGTAACGCCGACAAGCTCGACCTCCGGCGAACGAACGGCCATAGCAAGCGTAAGCGCATCATCGATATCTCCTCCTATATCGGTATCGATAATAATTTTCATGATTCGGTTCTCTCCCATCCGACAATTCGAACAGCATAAATTGAAACCGCTTTCAACAAGCGACCTCATTCGATATCCAACAGTGGATTAATCCTTGAAATCCAACCGTTGACTCTCTTTTTCTGTTCTTTTTATTTGGTTTGTTATAACGAAAGTATAGTGCGATTTGCGCAGGAGTAATATACTGATTCGTAGGAGTTTTTATATTTTTCGGCTTTCTCTAAATCGGAGAGGGGAGTTTCGGGCATGAATCTGTCAATCGATTTTTTTCAATCCGTCACGCGGGAAGGTGACTCTTATATCGGATTTCATTCGCATACGGGCTATGAACTGGTCTATTACGTGAACGGGTCGGGAGAGACGCAAATCGCGGACAAAAAGCATGCATACGAAGCCGGACGTTTTGCCGTCATTCAACCGGGCGTCCGGCATGACGAGCTTAGGCGAACCGATACGGACGTGATTTACCTTGTCTTTTTTTACGATAATACGGCGGTGCCGCTCGAAACCGGTTTTTATTACGATCACGACGACGGAAGAATCAAGCTGCTGTTGGACCGGATGTCCATGGAGCTTTCGAGCAAGTCGAGGTACTATAATATCCAGCTTCATTGCCTGCTGACCGAAATCATTGTCGAGATCGGCCGCATGGCCAACACGCCGAGCGTTGAGGAAGCGGACCATAAGCTGGCGTATGCCAAAAGCTATATCGAGCAATATTTTTGTGAAAAAATGGATTTGTCCGGGTTAGCCCGGACGCTGGGCTACAGCTACGACTACTTTCGGCATATATTCAAAACCTATACCGGATACGCCCCCATGCAGTATGTCGTCCAGCAGCGAATCGAACGGGCCAAGCAAATGCTGATCCAGAGCGACAAGCCGATCACCACGATCTCGGTCGAATGCGGCTTCGCCAGCACTCCCCAGTTCTGCACGATGTTCAAAAAGCAAGTCAGCGTCAGTCCGAGGCGATTCCGGACGATGCAATGAGCGTCGAATACTCTTCCATCAACGATAGGTGAAGGTAATGCGGTACTTCGCCGATATTTTTCCGCAATGTCATGAACATAGGGATTCCATTGGAGTGGAAATACACCCTAACGAACGATGCATACCGGCATTAGGCTGCACTTACCCAGCTTGTGACACGTTAACGCAACTCGTTAGAATGGCGACTAATGCAACCGTTATTCTTACCTGCTTGCCGCTCTCTCTCGTCGCTTGCAAGCACTGCAATCCGATTTTGCCCGCTTGGAATCGAGTCAGGCTTCCCTTCCCCGCATGTAGTCCGAAATCGCCTACTTGCAGCGGGCATTTTGCTCGGCACACCGGTAAATCCGTTCTCCAAGCCGGCAAAATCGGACTCCAGCGTAAGGCGAACCTCGGTTCCGTGCTGCAAGCGAGCTATTTCGGACTCCAGCATATAAAGGAGCCCCAAAGGCAGCGTAAGGAAAAACGTCCATGACCCTTCGGGTCACAGGCTACGATAAAAAATCGGCCGGTGTTCGCGCATTTTCGCAAGGATAAACGGCTTCGCCGTCCTTAAAGGACGAGCGTGTTTACCGGGAATTGGAACAATCAGCGGAGGATATACTTGCTGACAATTTAAAAAACGGCTACTCCGTCCCTTATGGGCAGGCGCGTTTCCCGGGGTTTAGGGTCGCTACCGCGATATACTTTCCTATAAACCAAAAGGGACGTAACGTAAAGTTACGCCCCAACACCCTGCAGAAAGTCACACTCCGTATCCTTTCCCTAACTATAAAATCCCGATAATTTCGTTTCCCGGCGATCGCGATACGGCAAGATACTATAAGCTCGCCGCAGCCTGCATTACGCCGACTCCACCCAAACCTCCGTCACCCGCGGACTGTTGCCGCCGTTGACGGCGCCGAGCGCCAGACGGTACTGCACCCAGCGGCCGGCTTGCCGCACATCGGCTGCAGACTGGCCGTTCTCGAACCACGCTTCCGCGGTGCCGTCCGGCCCTTGCCACGCGGCTTGCTCCAGCTCCTCGCGGCTGTCCGCGAAGCGCAGCTGCGCCTTCACCCACGTTTTCGGCTGAAGCTCAGCCTCCCAGCCGATGCTGGCGGCCCGCTCTCCCTCCGGAAGCTCGTGCGCGCTCGACATATAAAACTCCTCCGGGCCGCGGTCGACGATATTGCCCGGATCGACGGACATCATGCCGTGCGGGCCCATAGTCGGCAGCTTCGTCATCTTCTTCGGCGAGAAGCCTTCCGGACCGTTCCACATGACGTAGGAGTATCCGACATGATCGCCGTACGTTTTATGATTGGCGATCGCGAGATCGACCCAGCCGTCCTCGTTGAAGTCGATCGCCATCGTGCCGCACGACGAATGAGCAGGCAGCTGCAGCCGATTTTCGGCTGAGTAGTGACCGCCCGGCTGCCCCCAGTACAAGTACGCGTCGATATCGCGTTCCCGGCCGCTGTTGTAGGAGGTGGCAAAAATATCGAGAATGCCGTCCCGGTTGAAATCCGCAATCGTCAGCGCATTCGCGGTATGAGCCGGAAGCTGGGCGCGGCGTTCCTCGCGATACCCATCGGGTCCGCCCCAATAAATGTAGATGTACGACTCGTACTTCGCGTTTTTGCCCATAACGAGATGGCCGCCGACAACCAGATCGAGCCAGCCGTTGCCGGTCAAATCGGCCGCCTGCGCGCAAATGCCGCCGTCGCAATTGAGACGAGTCGAACGCTCCATCGAATAACCCTCGGGTCCGCCCCAAAGAATATAGCTGTAGCCGAAAATTTGCGACACGAACAAATCCAGCCAGCCGTCGTTGTTGAAATCCGCCGACAGCATCCATCTGGGCTCGCGGTAAGCGATGCCGACCGGGTCCTCATACGAATGCAGCGCCTTGACCGGGATGTACTCCTTCATGTTCGGATCCATTAAAATGCGCTGCGGATTCGCCGTATCGAAGCCGTCCGGTCCGCCTCTGAAAATGAGCAGCTCCGGGTTGCTGACGCCGACGACCGCCAGATCCAAATAACCGCTGTGGCGGAAATCGCCGATCGCGGTGCCGTGCGCGCGCAGCGTGGGGAAAATCTGTTTTTTCTCCGGATCGAAACCGTCCGGCCCGTTCCAATAAAGGAACGATCCCGGGTCGAGATGCGGGGCGTTCTCCGCGCAGTTGGCGATAAACACGTCGCCCCAGCCGTTATCGTTGAAGTCGCAGCAGATCGAATCGACGGCCGCCCAGCCCGGAAATTCGATGCGGCGGTTTTCATCGAAGCCGTCGGGACCGCCGAGAAACGCGTAAGCCGACACGTCCCCTCTGACCCTGCCCGAGACATGGTTGATGAAAATGATCTGAGGATGCTCGGCGTCCGAAGTCCGTCCGATCAAAGCCGTCGCAGCGTCATGCGTCACCAGCCGAATCGGATCGGCGAGTTGAACCGTTTCGCCTTCCACCTGCTGCGACACCCGATAAATCAACGACTCCGTCGTGTTCATCACGTCCGTCCGGCCTTGGCAGATGACGATCTCCGGCACGCCGTCGCCATCCAGATCGCCGATGCTGACATCTCGCGCACTGATCGTCGGCAAGGCCGTCCGCCTGTTTTCCCCGAAGCCGGCCGCGCCGCCCCAGTAAACCCAGGACAGCTCGTTCGCATCCCGATCGGCACAAACGGCGAGGACGATTTCGTCATAACCGTCGCCGTTCAGATCCGCCGCTCCCGCGGAGACGACATTCCGGCAGCCGATCACAAGCGGCTCGCCGATCGTCCGGTCGCCGCCGCAAGGATAAAACGCCGCCGCATCGTTCTCCTGGCGGAACAAGAACGGCTTCCCGCCAAGCTCGACGATTTTCGGCGCCCAGCCTTCCACGAAGGTCATCCAGCCTGCGGTCGTGCTGGCCAGCTGCAAAGAGCCGGGATCGTCCCCGCCAATCGGCGTGTTGGCCGACAGCTGCAGCCCTTCGGGGCTTCCCCATAGCACAAGCGGCGGCCGCCCCTTCGTCCGCACATACAAATCGGCGAAGCCGTCGCGGTCGATGTCGCCGGCCGCCATATGCGTCACTTCCATATCCAGCGTCACGCTGTCCGTATGGCGGAAGCCGTTAGCCGTCTGATGGTAAACGACGATCTTGCCGTTGCTTGCAAAAGCGATATCCGGCAAGCCGTCCCCGTTAAAATCGCCGATCGCAACCGCCCGGCAATTCGGCACGGGCAGCTCCGTTTTGTAACGTTCGCTGAGCCCTTCCGGCGAGCCGTAATAAATATAAGCCGTCACATCGGCATGCGTGCCGTTATGCTGATTGGCGACGACGAGGTCGTCATAACCGTCGCCGTTCAAATCGCCGACCGCTCCATAATAGGAGCCGGCCGACGGCAATTCGAGCCGCTCCTCCGGGTGGAGCGGATTCGGATATACATAAACCGGAGGCCGCTCCCCCATGTCCTGGCTGTTTACGAACAAAACGTCCGCATACCCGTCCCGGTCGATATCGAAACGAAAAATACGCTGCAGTACGCCTTTACGGGACACATATAGATTTTGCCCGCCATTGCCGAAGGTTCCGTCCGCAAAATCCTCAAAGCCCCGTTCTCTCCAAACGCTACCCATGTCTTTCCCTCCATCTGTTTATCCGTCGTTCCGGCAGCTGCGATACCGCCGTTCCAATGTTATCTCGTCATTTTTCCGTTTCCGCAGCCTGGCTGCCGCCACATCCCGCTTCGCTCAGTTATTCAGTCCTTCGTTTCGCTACCCTTTAACCGCACCTACCGTCAAACCTTGCACGAAATATTTCTGAAACGACACGAAAATGATCATGACAGGCAGCGACGCCAGCACCGAGCCGGCCATGATCAGTCCCCAATCGACAGCCTCCGCATCGATCAGCGTGGCGACGCCGAGCGGGAGCGTTTTCATTTTGGTATCCTTGATGATCAGAAGCTGCCAAATATAATCGTTCCAGCTGTTCACGAACGAGAAGATCGCGATCGCGCCGAGCCCCGGCTTCGACAGCGGCAGCATGATCCGGAGAAACGTGCCCACTTCCCCGCAGCCGTCGATCCGCGCCGATTCCAGCAGCTCTTTCGGGATCGTCATCATAAACTGGCGCAGCAAAAAAATCATATAAGGCGCCGCCAGCGCATGTACGATGAGTCCGGCATACGTATTGACCAGATTAAGCCCGATCGCGATCTTGAATTGCGGAATGAGCAAAACCGCGCCGGGAATGGTCATGGCCCCAACCAACAGAGAGAATATATACTTCCCGGCGCGAAAAGGAATTTTGGCCAGCGAATAAGCAGCCATAGAAGAAATGACAATGACGGCGAACGTCGTCACGACGCTGATCGAAATGCTGTTGAACAGCCATCTTGCGGCTTCCGTTTCGAGCAGCTTGACATAATTGGCGACGATCGGCTTCAGTGGAAAAATTTCAGGCGGCACTTGATAGGCAACCGACATTTCCTTGAAGGACGAGGACACCATCCAGTAGAACGGAAACAGGAAGAACAAGGAAATCAGGCAGAGCAGCAGCTTTGACGACAGCGCCGCCAGCTTTTTTGTGTCAACCATCGCGTTACTCCTTAATACTCGAGATCGGATCTAAGAAATTTGAACTGCAGCCACGCAATCGTAACGATAATCAAGCTGAGTATGACCGCCATCGCGCTTCCCTTACCGTAATCCCCGTTGGTGAAGGCCTCTTGGTATAGCAGCAGTAAAATCGTGGAGGTCGCATAGTTCGGTCCGCCGGCGGTAAACAGCAAAATAATGGCGAACAACTGGAACGCCCCGATCGTCCCCGACACGACCACGAACAGAATAGCGGGCTTCAGCATCGGCAGCGTCACGCTGAAATGCTTCTGCCAGAACGAAGCGCCGTCAAGCTCCGCCGCTTCGTACAGGCTCGCCGGAATTCCGCCCAATGCGGCGGTTAGAATGACGATCGGCTGCCCAAGCCCGATCAGCAGCACGATGAACGTCGTCGTCACCAATGCGAGATCATAGCTCAAATAATTGATTTTATCGAAGCCTAGAGCCCCGACTATATAATTGAATAAGCCGAAATCATAGTTGAGCAAATATTTCCACATAAATGTAATGCTGACGATCGAAGTAACGGCCGGTATATAAAACACCGCTTTAAAAACACTTTGCATTTTCGATTTGAACTGACTGATCATGATCGAAATCAACAAGCTGGTTAGTAAAGAGGTCGGAACGAGCATGGCGACGATCAGCAGCGTATTTTTGACCGACTTCAGAAAGACGTCATCCTGCAGCAAAAACCTGTAGTTTTCCAATCCGGCGAACCCGGATGCATAATACGTGTACGTATAGAAGCTCGTTTTGACCGCGTCCGCGATCGGATACAAATAAAACAGGAAGAAAAAGAACAGCGCAGGAGCGACGAACAAATAGCCGTATCGTTCTTTATACAGGATGACAAGTTGTTTTTTCAGCATGGCATTCTCAACTCCACTCCGCTGTCCGTTTAAAATTTACTTTTTGGTGGCGGCTGCGTCTTTAATGATCTTGTTCGCTTTGGCGACGTAGTCGTCCATCGCTTTTTGCGGCGTTTTATTGCCGATGAAGACCGCTTGCATTTCCGGGAAAAACACCGCTCTCGTCTGGGAATACCCGTCGATGTCGTAGGAAAGGTCAAGGCCGTTAATTTTTTTCGTATCGGTAACCGCTTTGGAAAGCCATACTTTCTCCGGATCCGGCGTCGCGCCCAGAACATCCCTTCCGTATACGTCGAAGCTGCCCATGGCAAGAATAAACTCCGGATCTTCCGTCGTCGCGAACTGAACGAACTTTTTGGCGTATTCGATCTTATCCTTGTCCTTGTTGTTGAATACCACGAACTGCCCGACTCCCGGCACGATGACGCCTTTATCCTTCTCGACGCTAGGGAACGGAACGAGCATCATTTCGAAATCTTCCTTGATCGTGCCGTCGGCTTTCGCTTTCCGCACCGTATCCATCGTCGTCGTATTGCCTAGTGCTATTACGGTTTTGCCCTGTACGAAATAGTCGTTGCTCATCGATGCAGGTCTTGTTTCCGGATTCGGGTAAACGAGCTTCTTGTCCACCAGCGATTTGACCCATTCGATCGCTTGCACGTTCTCTTTGGAATTCATCACCGTCGACGAGCGGTCATCCGCATACTTTTTGCCCCCGAAGCCGGCCATAAAGCTGTGATACAGCATATCGCCCTGCTCGTTCAAGCCGAACAGCAGCATCGGATAAAGATCCGGACTTTGCTTCGCTTGATAAGCTTTGACGGCTTGCAGGAACTTCTCGAATTCGTCGAACGTCCAAGTGCGCATATCGCCTTTCGGCAGCAGATCGCCCGCGCCGGCTTTTTCGGCCAGCGACTTGTTGATAAGCAGCATCGTAGCCCCGATCCCTTGCGGGTAGCTGAAAATCGTTCCGTCCTGCAGAGAAACGATTTTCAGCAGATCCTTCGGAAGTTTGGCCAACTGCTCTTGGGTCAGCAAATCGTTCAACGGAACCGTATAGCCTCTTTTCGCATAATTGGTCGTACGCCCCGGATAATCGTTCAGGATATCGGGAGCCGTGTTGGAAGCGAGCGCCACGTTTACTTTTTGGTCGCCGCCGTCATAGGGTATGATTTCAAGCTTTACTTTAACGTTCGGATATTTTTTCTGGAACTTCTCGACCAAATTATTGTTGTATTCGCCGGGCTTTTGTCCGGGCAGGCTCAACACGGGATACGTCCAAAAAGTGAGCTCCACGTCCTTCGGCTTCTCCGTGCCCGGGCTTGCGCTCGCCGCGGTTCCCGCCGACGGGGAGGCCGATCCCGCTGCGCCCTTGCCGTCACCGCTGCCGCCGCAGCCGCTTAATACCGATACGGCCGATAAAACGGATGCCAGCACAAGCCCTAATCCAAATCTTCTCTTTCTCATTGACAACCCTCCAGGTTTATGGTGAGAAGGCGCTTCGCTTTAACAGCGCTTTCATAGGCACAGCTTAGCTTGATATCCGGCCTCACGACTATATAGAAAAGTGGGACCGCTCTCGAAAAAACGGCTTTTTTCACCCTTAAAAAACGGATGTTTGATTTTTATAGATCCCGTTATCCGCGGAATTTGCCCGGCGACATGCCGTATGCCCCCTTGAAGCACAGACTGAAATAGTTTGCGTCGCTGAACCCTACCCGCGAAGCGATCTCGTTTATTTTCAGATCCGTTTGCTGAAGCAGCGATTTGGCCTCCTCCAGACGCAGCGAGGATACGAATTGGGAAAAGTTTTTGCCGGTTTCCTGCTTGAACAGCTTCGAAAAATAATTTTCGCTTATAAACAGCTCCTTGCAGATGCTGCCGACCGACAGCGTGCTGTCCGCATATCGCTCCCGTATGATTTCAATTGCTTTCGTGATCGTCGCGTTCATCTGCTTCTCCTGCTCGTTGCCGATCAACAAAGCTGCGGCTTGCAGGAAAGCGCCGAACTCCTGCTTAAGCTCCTGCGTATGCCCCGGACGGGTAACCTTCTCTAATGATGGAATGGGAGACGGCGAGGCGTCGCTGCTCCGCAAATCGATGCGGTAGCTGTTCATCATGCGCAATAGTTTAAAATAAATGTTCGTAATCGTGCGTACCATCGTCTCGCGGCTGACAAACTGCTCCTTGAACAGGGTGAACAGAGCTTCCGTTCCTGCCAGCAGTTCTTTTTCCTGCAAATATTTAACGGACTGAACGATTTCGTCCTCCATCGCGTCGAGCTGCTCGTAGTTGTAGTCGTTCACCTGAATGTCGCTCATATAGATGATCTCGTTGGCGCCGAACAAATGCTTGTAGCGAAGGGCCTCAAGCGCCTCATTGTAGGAATCGTGCATTTTCTCGTAAGCGCGGTAAGAACGGCCTACGCCGATGGCGGACGAAATCCCTTTCCCATCGTACATGGCTTCATGCAGCCGAACGATAAGCTCGGCCTCCGTATCCTGCACGACAGCGACGATACGCCGGTTATCGAGCACATAAAGCAAAGCGGCGGAACCCGCGGCGATCAGCTTCTCTTGCAAAAATAACTCCAGCTCATCGATGGAGACCGGTTCGCCGCCTCGTTCGTTGATTTCGATGACAATGGCGCAGCCGCCGATGTCTTCGTTCGGCAGCCCCAGCTCCGCCGCCTGAGCGCGGTACTCGTCGTTCGAAACTCTGCCCAGCAGCAGCTTGCCGATCAGCCGCTCCTTGCGGAGGGGGATGCTGTTGCGGAGCGTGTCCACCATCTGATTGAAATTGTCGGCGAGAACGCCGATTTCGTTGTGCGGCATACGCTCCATTTTGACGTTCAGGTCCCCGCGCCTTACACGATTCATCGATTTAATCAGCTTGCCGATCGGCTTCACCAGCGATTGGGACAGGAAAAATGCGATCGTCACGACCCCGCATAGAATGATTAATATTAGATACATGATGATTTTTTTGATATAGGCGACGTCTTTATAGATCAGTTGCTCCGGCACACGGTTGATTAGCGTATACGGATAGCCTTTGTTCTGCAAATGCGTAACGAAAAACGATTCGCCGTTCAGCTCGGTCGTGAAGGACGGCCCGTTCTGGATACGGGATTGAATATTAATATCGTTAACCGTGCCGCGCAGCTCTTTATCCGCATCGGATGCGATCATACCGTGCGAATCGATCAGCCTTGTCGATTGGAGGGCCGGGTCTTGGAACAGAATTTTTTCCAGCGCTTCCTTCTTGATGCTGACCGCGATAATCCCGATGGCCTCCCTGCCGCGCAGCTCGTTAATCGTTCTGATCAGCAAAATATGATCGCGGTCTTCCGAATATTTGCCCGAAAAGTCGATGTACAAGCCGCCCTCCCGTTCGTCCACTTCTTTGCTTAGAGGCGTGCCGTAGTACTTACTGAGCAGCTCCTCCAAGCTTCTGCGCTGATTCGCAATCGTATATTTCGTTCCGTCCCTATCCATCATGACGATCGATTGGATTTCGGAATAGGTTACGTTGACGTCGAACATTTTGGCATACAGCACGTTGGTCAGGTCGAAGCGCTCCTGCTCCGTAAGACCGGCAGGCTTAAGCAGCGTCTGCGCCGTCGCGTCGTAAGCGAGCGTGATCATCCGGTTTGCGTATTCGTCGATTTTCAGATTGATCCGGTCGGATATGTTCTGCAAGGAACTGAGCACCGCCCGGTTCTCCTTCTCCGTAATGATTTTCTCGGCGACGCGGATCGTAATGCCGGAGAATACGGCGATAATCAGCACCGATAAAAGGATGTACGTGAACACCAAAACATTCCGCAAGGAAAAGACCGCGGTGTATGATGTCCGGACCGCCGGTTTTTTTCTATTTTCGCGCATCCTTACCCTCCCCCGTCTCTATGAATGACTTTACTCTGATTATAAAACAATCCATATGGAAGGCGAACGGAAACCTGGCATAAACGGTATCGCTTGCACGAGCACGCAGCTTCCGGCATTCGGTGCTCGGTCACACGACGGCTATCGAATCCTGCGGTCCGATAGAGCCGTCATCCATATATCGCCAGACAGATAAGAGCAACATACGGTCGACTTCGCGAAGCTGGAGGATCATGCAGACGCTTTGCGGTAGAGGACGTATTCTTAAGATTCCTTAGCGACGTCTCTGCCGTTTGTCCCCCGCACGAAAAGGCAATCGCTCTACTGTCACGGTTCGATTCCACGCCCCGTTGCATACCGGAGCTGTAGGGGGAATCGGCGAGTGCCATATGATGGCGCTTTCATCTTTTTAGATTACCGTCCTAAGCGGCCAGCAGACCATATAAAATTGTGGCGAAAATCTATATTTTCCTGTTCATTTTCTTGAAAAGGCGGGGGTTCGGGGGATTTGGGGACTCTCAATCCTACATTGTTTACATGGCATAAATGCATTTAGAGCACTGATCCCCTTAGAGGAACAGTGCTCTAAATATAAGACAAACGCATAGCTTAATCCACGATGCAAACGATATATTCCCCTCGGTTATGACCTGGTTTTATAATTCCCAAGTCTTTCAGTTTTGAAATGTTTTTTGCAATGCTGGAGGGTGAGGCCTCTAAGATATCATCAAACAGTTGTCTATGGAATACCTCTCCGTCTTCCATTCTGCTGATCAACTCGAACATTGTTTTGGCATGCCCTCTTCCCAACAGTTCACGAATATGTTTTATCTTATCGTAACGTTGAAGTTCTTTGAGTACTTTGGTAAGAGAAGCATTCACGCATTCAAGATAGAATAAAATGAAAGGTTTTAGGTTTCCTTGTGTTGCAGCCATTAGTGTATCGTAATAATCCTCAATTCTTTTATCGAAAAATTCTTCAACACTAAATGCGTCCTTAATTGTAACAAGATCGGAGTGAATTAAGCCAACCAAAGTCGAAAATGCCCGAGCCGTTCTTCCATTACCGTCAGGAAACGGGTGAATATTACCTATTAAATGATGGGTGACCCCAGAAATGATCAATGGATGTACTTTCATTTCATGATTTACTTTCTCCGTTTCATAGGGGCTCGTAAATCCGGTAACGCTAGTGTACAACCAGGAAAAGTAGGCTTGCAAGTCGTGGGACTTCATTAAAAGCTGGAGGCTGATAACTGACATGCCCGTCGCCATCCTGAAGCGCTACCGGAATATTTCTGTAACCTTCCGGATAACCGGTTAAGTCATCCATTAACGTATAATGTATTTTTCTTAATACAGGCTCATCCATGTCGGCAAAATCTTTGTACGGGTCTAAACTGTAAATGTACTCATAGGTTTGAAAGACGTTCTTGACTTCTAATTGTGCTTTTTGTTTTATAGTAAGCGGTTTTTTTTTGTAGTTTTGATAAAGTTGCTCTACTTCCTTGAACTCCAGTTTGTTCTGTTCAATTTTCGTTGTGAAATGAGCTGTTCTAACTAAAGAGTTACGCAGGATAGAGGGTTTTAAGGGATGGCTTTTTAACCCCAATCTAGCTAGTGCCCCTATATTTCTCTCCGCCTCTAGAATAAGTTGCTGTATTTCATAGTCATAGGGATTCAGATCTGGTTTATAGACTAAACGTCCTTCTGTAGTATCAAAGTGCTCATAAGCCAAAGTTTACACCACCTTTTTACACCTAAAAAAGCTTTACTATCAATGTTTTCTACTTATTTAAAGTATAGTTAATTACACTTATTGTGTAATCTTTTTTCGTCAATAAACCAGCCCATTTAAATTGGATTTTTTATTATAAATTTGGGATATGGATGATAACTTACATAAGATAACCGTGTCTTCCAGGGTACCTGTCGTTGAGCTTTTGATCCCGAACCCCATCTTTTATTGCTTAAAGATACGTTCTAAACTAATACCAAAGCAAAACGGCTCTAGGGGACGGATGGTTATAGCATATACTTTGCATAAGGAGTGGCGCCGAATGAGTACGTTGGAAAAAGCGATAGCTCTTGCCGCACAAGCGCATGCAGGACAAACGGATAAGGGAGGTAATCCCTATATACTCCATCCGCTCCGGGTGATGATGAAATTGCAAACGAATGAAGAACGGATCGCAGCGGTATTCCACGATTTATTTGAGGATACTACCGTGACTCCTCAGGATTTGGAAGAGAAAAGCTTTACGAGGGAAATTATCGATGCCGTTCATGCGCTGACCAAAAATAAAGATGAAAGCTACGACGAATTCATAGCCCGAGCCAAGAACAATAGCATCGCACGAAACGTTAAAATCGCCGATATCGAAGATAATATGGATTTGTCCAGAATCCCCGATCCGGCTGAAAAAGATTACGCCCGGGTTGAGAGATACCGGAGAGCGTTGAAGGAACTGTTGTCGTAAAATCCGGTGAGAAGGCTGCATGTCCATGGCCATCCGGCCGCCGCTCCAACTCGCCGCTGGCATGCGCTGCAGTCAGATTTTACCCGCTTGGAATCGAGTTCGGATTCCTTTTCTCGCTTGCAGTCCGAAAACGCCCGCTTGCAGCGGCTATTTGGCTCGTCACGCCAGTGAATCCATTCTCCAAGCAGGCGAATTCGGATTACAGCATAAGAGGCGCCCGATTCCTTGCTCCAAGCGGGCAAATTCGGATTACAGCATAAAAGGCGCCTCGTTCCTTGCTCCAAGCGGGCAAATTCGGATTACGCGTAAAAGGCTCCCCGAACTCCTTGCTCCAAGCGGGCAGATTCGAAGTACGCATAAAAGGCGCCACGATTCCTTGCTCCAAGCGGGCAAATTCGGATTACGTACGCCTACAAAAGCGCCTCACAGGCCTCCGGTAATTCCAATCCCGCCCCTTGAGCTGCCACCGCGGCCATAAAAAGAGACGGCATCGGTTAGATGCCGCCTCAGAAGTTCGTCAACTCGCGATTTTCTTCGAAATCTCCGTAAGATCCGTCCAGTCGATCGTCCCGTCTCCGTTCATGTCAGCCATCTTGATTTGCTGCCAATCCGGGCTGCTCGCGTTTTTGCCGTAATTTGCCGATGCGATCGCCAGATCCCCGACCGTCACCGATCCGTCACCGTTCAAATCGCCCAGGTTGGCCACGATTATATCAATCGACGAAGATGCCGCTTGAAACTCGTTACCTTGCGCGTCGCCCAAAATCGCGCTTGTCACGGAAATCGTTCCAGTCGCCGATAAGGCGTCCGGTTTGGCTTTAAACGTCAGCTCGAGGAGCTCCGAATCACCCGTCACCCCGTTTCCGGCTCCTTCGCTGGCGACGACCAGCCGGAGCTGTCCCTCCGGATTTTTGATCGTACGGACCAGCTTAACGCCTTGTTTGATGGACTTGGCCGAAACGAACTCCATAACGGCAGGATCGTAATTCAACTGAATGTCCTGCGCATATACGTTTTGAGCAAGTCCGCTAAGCCCGTATTTGACCGTAACCTTCTTCCCCGGCTGAACCGTGCTTGCTCCCGTGATCGTCGTTCGGAGCTCATTAGCCGCGGCTATGTTCACCGTCACGGTCGCAATGTTCGAGTCGATCGCGCCGTTATTGACTTTGAACGTAAACGTATCCGCTCCGTTTGCCCCGGGATTCGGTGTATACGTAAATTGCCCCGTGGCTGCGTTCGTAACGACCGCCGTTCCTTTGGCGCCGTTCGTCACGATGCTGAACGTCGGCGAATTCCCGACCGCGCCGTTGGCGCTTAACGTTCCATACACCGCCTCATTAGCCGATGCGGATACCTCAAGATCGTTCGCGACAAACTCCGGCTCCTCCTCCGATTCTTCCAATGCGAACAGTCTGCCTTCACCCGGCGCAAAGCTGGCGCTAAACGTGCCGTTCGCGGCGTTGTAGTTCGTGGCGGCTTCCAATCCCGTCGTTTTGGACACCTCTTTGACTGCAGCCGGCAAGTTCGAAAGCGTAAAAGACTGGGTATGCGCGTTTTCCAGATCCTTGTTTACGATCATCACAAATTGTTTGCCGTCCTCGTTTTCGAAGCGCGAGACGATCATCGGCATGTGCGGCGCGCTTCCCGAAGGCTGCCAGAAGTAGGACGCAGGCAAAGCCGTGGCGAATGGCGGAACTCCGCCGGTATGATAAACATCCTTGGACGTTAGCGTCAACAGCGTCGAACCGAGTTTCAACACTTCTCCGTTGACCGCTTTGGCATAGTCGTAAGTATCGTTCTTCGTTCCGTTCGGAAGGATGAGTCCGTTATCCATGCCCGCCGGCGTATAATACGTAAAGTACACGTATCCTTTCGCGCCGTAAGCTAACGTGGAATAAACTTGGAATTTGAGCTGGCTCTCGCTCGGTTCGACCATATTGAAATAATCGTATGACATCGACTGTATATAGGCCCATAGATCGGTCCCGTTCAACAACGATTGCTCGCGGAAGTACTCCAGGGATTGATAATAGGGCTTTTCGTCGAACCTGGTGGACAGGTATGGATACGAATCGAACGATATCATGTCCGGATTCGTCGCCAGCCAGCTTGTTACGTAATTCTGATAACCTCCGTTTACGGGATCGTTGGTCCCGCTATAATAGTGCTGGCAATCGTCGCATACGCCGTATAAGTTCGTATACACCATATGGTTCGGATCGATTGCCTTGATTTTGTCGGATACGGCCTTCAGTTTGGGGAAGACGTCGGCGAACGGCTCATCGACCAGGTTATACCCCAATAAGGCCGGATTATCTTTATAGTGATTGACGTAGCTTTCGATAAACTCATCCGATAAATCCGCCGTCGGGGAAAAAGCGTTCCAGTTGCCTCCGCCCGATCGAGGGAGCGTCATTTGAAAATAAACGTCGTTCGCTTGCGGCGAACCGTTGACATAAGCCTGGCCGTCCGCATAAGCATCCGAGTCGCTCATCAAGAACGGGCCCAGATCCGTCGTGCTGTCCGTCGTCAATTCCATGTAATACGACGTGCCGGGGGCTACTACCGCGCCGTTAATAACGAATTCGGGATAATTCGTGACGATCGGCCCCGTCAGCGTCGAGCTCCCTATCAACGTCGTTTTGTCCGGGCCGTTATAGATGCGAATCGTAGCCGATTTGCCCGCAGGCCAAACACCGTTTTTCTTGAACGACAGCTTCCATATCGCCATATCCGGTTGATTCGGGGTGACGAAGCTTTGTCCGATGGATTTATCGTTCCGCAAATAAAGCGGAGCTCCGGCGTCCGAATTTTGCGAGACCCACTCCGAGCGGTACCAGCGAATGCCGGTGTCCGTCACCAAGTATTTCAGGTTGTTGGCGGCAGCCTTTTCCAAAGCCCAATCGGTCGTGGCCGGCGTCGTATTCAAGTTGCTGGCTACGATAAAATTGACGTTCATGGCCCGAATATCCGCGAAGGAAGCATCGGTAACGTCCGGCGGGGGCGGCTCGACGAAAATCCCGATCGGAAATTCCCCCGACACCGTAGGCGTCGGATTCGAGCTGGCCGCGTATGCGGACGAACCCATGAGCGTTCCTGCCGCCACTGCGAAAGCGAGCAAAGCTGACTTTACCTTTCTTAACAATACACTCACCTCATCTTAATTATTTATGAAGCGTTTTCATAAAATAATATAAAACAGCGGCCTATGGGGCCGCTATTTGCCAATGTTGCTTTTATTGACATCTATTGCGTTCTTCCTCGCCGTGCAGGAGATAGCGGCAAAACCGCTCGATTCCTTCGTCCTGCGGATCCAATTCATGCCCTCCGTCGAACGATTTTCCGCAGAAGCGATGCGGCAAATTTAATCTCCCATAGACTTCAGCGACTTTATCCATCTCGCGCCGCGCGTGTACGTGAAGAAAGGTTTCATCTCGCGTTCCGGCTTCCAAGTACAAGAAGCGCGGAGCGACAAACGCGCATATTTCCGCGTCCAGCATCGTATTGCCGGAATCGAACCAGGTAAAATCCTGCCAGTCCGCAACGAACCGGTCATTGATAAAACAAGAGGAATACGCCGCGCGGATTCTCGTATCCAGCGCCGCGGTAAACATCGTATAAAAACCGCCGTACGATAACCCGATCATGCCGATCCTGGTACTGTCCACGTCGGGCCTGGAGATTAGATAATCGAGCGCTTTTTGGATTTTATAAATTTCAACCGCGGCGATCGAGCTTCCCAGCTGCTTCAATTGATTGTCGTACCGGTGCCGGTGATATTCGGGGCCGTCCGTTTCGGCTCTCCACAGCAGGAGCTGCGGCGCGAAGATGGCAGCTCCCCTCTTTAATACTCTGCGGGTCATGTCGTTATAGTTGCTGTCTCCGTAAAATCCTGAGCATAGCTCCGGCGTCCCCCACCCGCCATGCTGGGAAATGACGAGAGGATGCGGGCCGTCCTTTTTCGGCACAAAAAGCAAGCCATAGGTCGTTAACCCATAGCCTGCTTCGATTTCCAGCCGATAAATATATCCCAGACGGTCCTCGGAAACGAAATGAACCTTCGCTTCCGGGATCGCTTCATGGGAAGCCTCCGGTCTTCCATCAGGTTCCGGAGCCAATGGCCATCCGAGCATCTCCTTGAGCCTCTCCCGCATTCGTGAGGCGTCTTTCTCAAATGCGGCGATACTTGAAGTATCCAGCTGAAAAAAACGTTTCCTCCTCCCGTTTGCGGCATGGCGCCGGGATTCGATCAGCTCGTCGAATTCGCTTTTTTGCCGCTGGCGGTAAACCTTCCCGATATCCGGATTCTCGCTGTACAGAGACTCGCTATACGGGTTCCTATTTTCCGGACTATCGCTGCACGAGAACCCGCTATCCCCCCTCCCTCTATCCGTACTCCCGCTGTTCGGTTTGTTCTTCGCATTAGCCATGGCCTTGCCCTCGCTTTCCTGCGATATTACCGCTCCCCAAGCGCATACAATTTCCCGTCTCCCGGCGACAGGTTAACGGACAGCATGCCGGTTAAGCCGTTATAAGCCGTCTCAATCTCTTCTCCCGTAGCTTTGCATACTTCCCTTATTGTTCCCGGATTGCCCGATACCTGAAAAGTCACTGTACGAGCCTGCTCCAAATCCTTGCTGACGACCATCACAAACACTTTGCCGTCCTCGTTCTCAAAGCTGGCGACGATTAAGGGAACGGACGCATCGCCCTCCGATGGCTGCCAGAAAAAATCCTTCGGCAAAGGCCGGCTCCACGGCGGCAAACCGCCCGTGTGGAACACCTCCTTGGACGTCAGCGACAATAGAGCAGGGCCCAGCTTTAAAACTTCCGCGTTGACCTTTTTGGCATATTCGTAAGTCGCGTTTCGGGAACCGTCCCTCAGAATGATCGCGCGCTTGCACATCTCTTTTCCTTCAATGATTACGGATGGCGTACCGTAAGTCCAGTACACGTATCCTTTGGCCCCGTAAGCCAAGGTTGAATATACCTGAAAGCGGATTTGACGCTCGTTCGGCTCCGCGATTTGAAAATATTCATAGTCGGCGCTTTGAATGTACGCCCAAAAATCGATTCCTGTCGCAAGACTCCTCCCCCGGAAAAATTCCAACGACTGATAATACGGTTTCTCGTCAAATTCCTCTTGCTTGAAAGGATAAAAATCGAAAGAGAACATATCCGGATTCGTCGCAAGCCAGCGGTCATAATACTCCTCATACCCAAGCGGCGGCGTGCCCTCCAGCGAATAGTAGCTGTCTCCCGTTTCGTTCAGCGGGTAGTGGTTCGTGTAAATTATCCGATCCGGATCGAGCGCCTTTAACCGCTCCGACGTCTCTTTCATCATCGGGTACAGCTCGGCGAAGGGTTCGTCGATCAGATTATAGCCGAGTACGGCCGGATGATCGCGATAATGGTTGACCAGCGTTTCGATATAAGCGTCTGACGGCCTTCCTGTCGGGGAAAAAGCAGAAATACTGCCTCCCCGCGACGTTTTCAGAGTAAGCTGAAAATATAGATCGAAAACCGCCGGCGATCCGTCGACATATGCTTGCCCGCCTGAGTTTCCGCCTAAAGCGCCCGTTGCAAATGGCCCCAAGCGCTCCGCCCCGTCCAGCGAAAATTCCATGTAATACGTTCGATTAGGAGCGACGGCGTATTGAGGCTCTTCCGGCATAACGGGCATTCGGGCGAACCGAAATTCAGGGTAACGGCTCCCGATCGGCCCCGTCAGCGTCGAGCGGGCGAGAAGCTCCGCTTTCTCTTCGTTATCGTAGACGCTAAGCGTCACGGTCGTTTCCGCCGGCCATTCTCCATTCATCTTGAAAGAAACGATCGCAAGGCTTAGATCGTCCACGTCCGGCGTCGTAAACGTCTGGCCGATCGAGCCTGCTCTCCGGAGATAAATTCCTTCTCCGCTATCGTCGTTCTGCGCAATCCACTCCGTCTGAATCCAGCGGATTCCCGTATCGGTGACGAGAATTTTCAGTCCGTTCGCCTGCGCCTTCTCCAGGGCCCAATCCGTCGCCGCCGGTGTAGTCGATTGCTGGCCGACGATAAAGTTGGCGTTCATCTCCCGGATCTCGGCAAAAGCAGCGTCGGTGGCCGAAGAAGGCGCCGGTTCGACGAAAATTCCGATCGGGAATTCCCCGGCTACGGTCGGAGTGGGGTTATTATGCTTGCGTTTGGCCATCGTTCGTTGCACCTCGTATCCTGAATTGTGTTTAAGAGGCCTTTTGCTATAAATGTCCTGTTCCATCGGGGCCGATTGAGTACGACTTATCGCCCGCACCTCGCGTCTGAAGTGATCATGAGGCAAAAGCAACTATTAGTGAGGCAAGTCTTACTATTTCTCGCCGGCAACCCATGTTCGGACGAGTTAATGAGGCAAACTCAACTGTTAGTAAGAAAAAGGAAATTGATAGTTGCGTTTCCCTCACTAGCTGCCGAGAACATACAATTTTCCGGATGAATAGTGAACTTCGCCTCATTAACAGTGAAGTTTTCTTCATTAAAGTACCTTGACTATGCAGTGATCCAAGGGCTGCCTCCCGCTCTCGTCATGAAAAAGTCGCTTCCACGATCACCATGCCTCTACCGGGTACGTAAAGGCTGAATGCCGAGCCCTTCGGAAAAACGGGGATGCCCGGAAATTCGGTCAACACGCGAATATTCGCGATCGGCCGGCCAAGGTCCAGGTGAGCCGACTTGTAGTTGATATGCAGATTGCGAATCAAAATTCGCCATTTTCCGGGGCTCATCTCAAGCGCGACCGGACGAATATATCGTTCGTTGCTTAGCGCTCTCGGCGCTCCGGATAGCTCGATCAATGCCTGTGCGCATTCGTGTAAGAACGTTTCGGACACGCTGCTAAAGTCCAGCGGCTCCAGCCAAGACTTGATGTCGTTCAGGCCGGTTAAGTCCTCCCCATGTCCGGAATCGCCCGACACAATAAAGCGCACGATCTCGCCATTCCCGTCGCGAACCGCGCAAAACGACCGGTCAAGTCCGCAGTCCACGGGATTGTTGGCGTTCGCAAACGCGCGGGATAGCCGCTCTGTCAATTTACCGATCAGGACGGACGGTCCGTTCCGATAAACGAGAATCTTTCCGAGCTCCTCATCGCTCATCAGATGCAGATGGCTCGCGCAGATCGTACCGCTTGCCTTCGTCAAATCGTTAACGTTGACGACAGCGTGAATCGGGGCGCCAAGCTCGAGCAGCTCCGTCACGAATTTTTGCGACGTCCAGTTCCGGGTCGCCGGGTACTCCTCCAGCGAACGTGCCAAAACCTCATCCGACCAGACATAGCTCGCGCCGATCATCCGTTCGGGTTCTCCGTCATAGCCCAGATCCCAGCGTTTCAAAATTTTGTCCCAGCTATCCCGGCTGATACCGTCCCCCAAGCAAGCGACAAATCCCGACGTACAGCGCCGTATACCTTCACCTTCTTGCAAATACAGATTCGAGAAGGAGTAGATGTCCCTTTCCACCACGGTGGGCACGTGATTGATGCCGTCCCACTGCTCGTTCGTATCCTGAATCGCGTTTAAGCAGATCAGCTTTGCGTCCGGCAAGTATGCTTTGATCGTAAGAATCATCGACATGAACTCGGAGCCGGGTTCGCGATATTCCGTTTCCCCCGCGCCGGCGGACAGGGAGGCCGCGACCGATTCGATGACGATTCCGTCGACGCCGGAAGCGGCGAGCAAACGGTAATCGACGCCGTACCGGTACAACGCTTCGAACGGATCCCGGGTCCAGACCGAGTTCAGAACGGCTTTTTTGCCTTCCTTGCGCAGAGCCGGCATGATTTTTTGCCAGAGCTGTCCCCACCGTTCGGCGTAAAAGCGAATCCACTCCACCCGTTTGCGGGTCCAGATCCAATCGCCGCGTTTCTCCATTTCGAGCGGATTCCCGTCGCACTCAGCTTGCAGATCGCCCGGCAGCTCCACGCCGCCGAGCCTTACGAACTGCTCGACCATATCGTCCGAGTAATCGGCCTCGGCCAGACTGAGCCGCGGGCTCGTATAACCGTCGGCGCCGTGATACCCGTCAAAATCGTAATCCCGCATAACGGCGATCAGATCGCGTACGAACGCATCCTCGTAATAAGTGCCGTCTTTGAATCTTTTTAACGGATTGATTACCGGGAAGGCTTCTCCCGTCTTTCTCATTTCGTACAGCTCGGGGTGAGCGGAGCACCATTCGCTTGCGCGTTCATGCCCATTGTCTTGAAACAGGAACAGGTTGAAAAAGCTGCAATAAACCTCAACTCCCTGCTTCTGCAGCTCCTTAACCAGTCCGCGAAGTTGAAAGTTCGTCCACTGCTGCCTGTCGTGCAGCTTGCCGTAAGGACGCGCCGCATAAGAGCACATCTCGATCGGCAGTACGCACTCGACCTCCATGCCGGAATGCGCATGCACGAAATCCGGCGTAAATAAGAGCAAGGATATCGCGTTCGGAACTGCGCCTAACGTATCCAAATAGGCGGCTACGCCGAAATCGGGCTCCGTATTGTCGAACCCTATTAATTCAATCCACACCCATTTTTCATAGCGGGCTGTACCCATCCCGATCATTCCCTCCATTAAACCTCGTTAACTTTTAACGTTATAGAGCATGCAAGCAGTTACCGCCGATTTCCATTTGGTTCTTCCAAACACGTACAGCAACGCTTCCCGTCTTACCCCTTGACGCTCCCAAGCACGATGCCTTTCACGAAATACTTCTGCAAGAACGGATACACGATGAGAATGGGAAGTGCGCCCAAGAAAATTTGCGCCGCCCTCGTCGTCCGTTCCGATATTTCCAGCATGCCGTTCAAGTTGTTAATATCCATTTTCATCGGATTGCTGTTGATGACCATTAGCTGCAAATAAGTAGACAAAGGGTATTTTTCCGGAAAATTCATGTAGATCAGCCCGTCGAACCAAGCGTTCCAATGTCCGACCAGCGTAAACAGCGAGATTGTCGCGAGAACGGGCATCGACATCGGCACGTACATTCTCGTCAATACGACCCAATGCCCCGCTCCGTCCATGAAAGCCGATTCTTCGATTTCCTTGGGCAAGCCGCGAAAGAAATTGAGCAGCAGGATTACGTTAAACACGCCGACCGCGCCGGGCAAAATAAGCGCCCAGATCGAATCCAGCAACCCGGTCTCGCTGACCGCGACATAAGTCGGAATGAGCCCTCCGCTGAATAAAATCGTGAACACGAAAAACCAAGCGTAATACGTGCGCATTCTGAAATCCTTGACTTCTTTCGATAAAGGGTACGCACACAGGAGAGCTAACAGAAGATTGACGAGGTATCCGATCGCCACCCGCTGAACCGTAATGCCGAACGAGGCGATGAATTCTTTCTTCTGCAAAATATATCGATAGGAATCAAGGCTGAAATCGACAGGCAGAAGCTTCACCAGACCGGCGGAAGCGGCCTGGCTCGAGCTGAAGGAAATCGACAGCACTTGAATCAAGGGAAGTAAGCAGAGCAATGAGACGAGTACGAGAAAAACGTAATTGGCGATAACAAATAATTTTCTGCTGGCGGACGCATAACGCATAGGAGTCACTCCCTTCTTAGAAGATGCGGTAGTTGGCTACGCGATAGGCCAGCACGTACGAAACGGATATGAGAACAAGCGAAACGACCGATTTGAACAAGCCGATCGCCGTCGCTACGCCGAACTGGGCGTCCACGAGTCCGATCCGGTAAATTAACGTGTCCAAAATATCCCCGCTCTCATAAACGGTCGGACTATACAGGTTAAACACTTGGTCGAAGCCGGCATTCAGCACGTTGCCCAGGCTTAATGTCGCGAGCAGAACGATGATCGGCACCATGCCCGGAAGCGTAATATGCCAGGCCTGCTTCAAATGGCCGGCGCCGTCCACGATCGCCGCCTCGTACAAAGACGGATTAATGCTTGTAATCGCCGCCAGGTACACGATCGTGCTGAACCCGAATTCCTTCCACACATCGGAAGCGATAATGACGGTAGGAAACCATTTATTGCTGCCCAAGAAAAAAATCGGATCCATTCCGAATTGTTGAAGGAGCTGGTTTACGATACCCTCCGAGGGGGACAGGATATCGACAAGAACGGCGCCGAGAATGACCCACGACAAGAAGTGAGGCAAATAAATCAGCGTTTGAATGCCCCTTTTGACCAATTCCCGCTTCATTTCGTTCAGCAGCAGGGCGATCGCGATCGGAACAATCTGCCCCGCAATAATTTTCATGGATGAGATATAAAACGTATTCCACAGCACCTTCCAGAAATCGGGCATTTGCATCACGTAGCGGAAATTATCCAACCCCACCCATTCCGAGCCGAACAATCCCCGGATCGGAATGAACTTTTGGAACGCGAACGCAATGCCTACCATCGGAAAATAACTATAGATCAGGAGCAGGATCACGCCGGGAATCAGCATCAGATGAAGCGGGAATTCCCGCTTGAGCTTGGCGTTGTTGTTCATTCCGAATAACCGATCATGCCGATATAAGCCAGATTGGGTTGGGCGACGTCCATCCGCCCGTATTGAACGACCACTTCGATGCTGCTCCTGAATCGCAGGGAATATTGAACTTGAGGTTCCAGCTTAACGCCGCCGATTTCCTCCGGATGATCCATCCGAAAACATTTCACTCTGCGCGCCGGTACGGCGATCGCGATACCGGTGTCCGGCTCCCTGTCCTCATAAAAAATATCCATGAAGATTTCAGCGTCTTCGTCATGGCAGTTGAGGATCATGATCGCTTCATGACCCTCCAGGTTTTCATGATCGACTCTTCCCTTGTAGGGCAAGTAACCGTCGATAACGTACCAGTTTTTGGCGCCTTGTTTTTCCATGCTGCTGCCCTCCGTTAATCGAGCGATAGGATTCTTTTGGCTTTCCACGTTGCGCTAAGATGCCGGACGAGCTTGGACATGGATTCATATCCCGTTTCCGTTACGATCAAGCTTTCCTCGATCCGGTTCGAGCCGTGCGGGTGGCCGAACAGGCTGACGTCGGTATTAACCGTCATTCCCGCTTCGAAAAGCGCTTCCGAGTTCTCGTCCGGGTAAGGCGATTCCGCCTCGGCCAGCCCGCAGCCGTGCATGGGAGGGTAGAGGTCGTACGCCGATACGTCCTTCTCCTTGAAATAAGCTTTAACAGCACGTACGACATCGCTCTGTTTGCCGCCCGCTCGAATTTGGGACAACGCCCGGTCCTCCGCTTCGACAAGAATATCGATAAAAGCCTTCTGCTCCTCGCTCATCTCGCCCGTGACGAAAGGGAAATTCAACGTCGCCACATAGCCTTCAACCTGAACCGCAATGGCGGCCATGATCATATCCCCGTCTTCGATCACTTTTCTTGAAGGCCTGCCTATAATCGTATTTACTCTTTCACCGCTCGTCACAAGACAGAAAGGTATGCTTTCAGCTCCTTGCTTCGTACATTCGCCGTAAACAAGCGACGCCAGCTCGAGCTCGGTCATGCCCGGTCTCGCCTGCCGGATCATCTGCTTATAGCCTTCATCCGCGATACGCGCGGCTTCTTGCAGGCAGGCCGCTTCGTTTGCGCTTTTGCTCATTCTAAGCTGGAATAACAGATCGCCCGCATCGACGATGTCGACGCCTTCGAAGTGATGTTCGATCTTTCTCGCTAAAGGAACCGGTATCGCATCTATGCCAACGATCCCCAGTCTCCGTAACGGACCGCCGCGCTGCAGCCCCTCGCGGATCTCGGTCAAGCTTGTATATAACGCTTGCGGGTATTCGATTTCGTCCGGCACGGTTACGCAATTAAATTCGGGAAGCAGCCGGACGTCCTGCCAGGCGCTCATCTCGCGGCAGAACATTTCCCCCTCAGGCGCGGCGATAACGAAAGGCTCGCCCGTTATTGGCACAACCACCGCCCCTCTCTCGAACAATGGCCAATAATTGCCGATATAACGCAGGTTTTCCTTGCGGTATTCGTCGCCGTAGATCAAACAAGCGTCGATCCCGCGTTCGTTCATTAAAGCTCTCAGCTTCTCGACTCTGGCGGTGAACTCCTCTGCGGGTATATGAATCACGGACGGATTCCTCCTTTAATAGATCACTTTTCTAATCTTCATGAAGTCGGCGATCAGGGACAATTCCTCGACGAGGTCCCCATACGCGATAATGCAGTGATGAGCGAAGCCTTCCTTGATCAATTCTTTGAGAAACTGTTTGATCGGCCGTTCGAGCCGCACGACCGCCGTAATCTCTTCGCATGGGATGTTTTCCGGCACGTGAAGCGCTTCACCTCTCACGATCAGCATTTTATAACCCTCGGCATCGATGATCAGATGGCCGATCGTCACGGCGCCCGGTTTGAGCGTATATTCGAAGCCGAAGCCGGCTCCTTGAAGTCCCCACTGCTCGGGAGACCGATTGACTTTGACCGTGCTGCGATTCGTCGCGTAATCCGTATCTGCGTAGCCGTGATGAACCATAAGAAGCGCATTAAGCTTCTCGTCGAATTCGCCCCACTCGGCGTAAGCGGGGATTTTCCCGCCGAGCTTGTTCATGAGGATCATCATGATCAGCCCGTGAACGTCGCCCTCGGTATTCACGACGTATTTGCCTTCCTCGTGCATCATCGTATTGGCCAAATACGAGGTCGTTCCCGTTTTCTGCTCGACGTAGTGCTGGCCCAGCAGCGTAAGCGCATCTAGTCTGAACCGTTCGAGCGTGTTTCTCAATGCGACGTAAAACCGGGAAGACTTGTAGATATCATCCTCGCTCAGTCCGACGATATGAAACCGGCTTTGCGTCGTCTCCATAACGGACCGGATTTCTTCATCCGCCGCTTGGCCGAACTGTTCGAGCAAATGATCGACTTGGATGGAAATCATGTTCGGTCCCAGCGTGCCTTTTATCATCGTTTTGTCGTATTCGAAGTCGTACATACCTCTGAACACATGGCCGATGACGCCGATATTGGTGCTTCTCAGCTCGATAAACGCCTTATACGCGCGAGCAAAAGCGGTTATTTCCCGATAGGCCAAGCTGTCTTGAATGGAGCCTACGACCACTTTCAAATCCGGATACCATCCCATCTTCCGGAACGTAGCCGCTAACTGAAGACTTGCGATTAAAGCGCTATTTCTCAGAATATTCTCATAATTCGTGTCAAAATGAATCTCGTTATCGCGCTGCGTATTAAACAAAATCATCGGTACGTGACGGATATGCTCCAATGCTTGGATCGCCATGTAGTCGGGACAATACGTTCCGGCTGCGTATACAATCAGATCGACGCCTTCGCTTGCCAGCATTCGGCCCGCCGCTTCCGCGCCGTCCAGCGTATCGATCAGCCCCGGCCAGATGACCGTATCCTGATCCAGAACGGCGCGAAGACGATCGTAGATACAGGTCATATCTGCGGTAACATTGGCCTTGAGGGTGTCCGGGAACATTCTCCAATATTCAAAAAAACCTACCGTTAATAACCCTACCTTCAGCTTTTTTCCTTCGACTCTCGCCGACAGCAAATCTCCGAACCGGTTGCCTTTTGCCGTCTCGAACGATTCTATGATTTCAGTCATTCTTTCCACTGCCCTTCCTATTCTTGCCGACTAAACGTTTGGCGTTATGATAGATAATATTGCGGATGTCGTCGTCGCCGATGCCCGAGAACAGCACGCTGCCGAGCATGTAATGAGGGTCGTACCAGGGAAAATCCGTTCCGAACACGACCTTCTCGGAGGAAGCCGCCCGCACCATTTTCTCCACCATCCCGTTTAGCCGGCCGGTATCGCATAATTCCAAATAAACGTTCGGCTGCCGCTTGGCTAGTTCAATCGCATAATCGGTCTCCCCCGGCGCCGAATGGCCGAGAAGAAACTGAATGTTCCCGTATCGGCTCGCCAATTCCCCGATCATCTGGGGAGGGTTGTACGGGCTATGCCCCCAAGTGTGGGACAGCAAAAGCAGCCCTCTCTCATCGGCGAATTCATAGATTCTCCTAAACTTCTCGCCTGTCAGGGGGTATTTGTGATAGTCAGGCAAAAGCTTAAACCCGACATAACCGCCCACGCGGTCGAATTGTTCCAAGTCCCGCTCCAGGTCATGGTCGTAGTGCGGATTCACGACATAATAACCGTAAATCCGGTCCGGATATTGCTTCATGGCCCCGCGAATCTCCGAATTCCCGCCGATAGGGTCGAACAGCGCGCTATGCGGCGCGGAAATAATCCATTCGATGTTCTCCCTGTCCATCGTTTGCAGCATCGTATCCAGGTGCGCTTCCGGCAAGTAAGTGCCATAGAAAGGTCCCATATGCGTATGCGCGTCGATGATCGGCTGAGAGGACAATCTGCCGGTTTCCGCGAACTCCCGGGCTAATAGCGACCGATTGGTCATCTTCGCGATGCTCATAGTCTCACCTCGCCAAGCAGTCTCTCTGCGTTACGGTAAGCGATATTTTCGAGATGATCCTGTGCGATACCGGAGCCCAATAAAGCCGCTAGCGGGCCTCCGATGCCATTGCTCGGAAAATCCGAACCGAACAATAGCCGTTCCGAACCGAACTTGCCGCAAATATCCTTGATCTCGCCGGCTGTCTGCATATCGCCCGTCTCCATATAGAAATTCCGGTACGTCCGAAATAACGGATACGTTAACCGGGCATGGCTCCATAATCCGTAGTTGTGCAAAATGACCGTCAAGCTAGGAAACTCCTCCAGGACGCGATAGATCGGCTGCCATCCTTCGCTTGGCGACAAATACAACGGTATTCCGGCCGCGGCCATCTCCCCGAGCAGTTCGCCCATAACGATCCCGCAGAGCTCATACCGATTGCGTTCGGGGTAGGCTCTAAGCATCCGAACGCCGCTCGCCTTCATCGCGGGGAATAACCGCTCGGGATGATACTGCTTCTCCGTGATCGGCGGCAGCAGCGTCCAGGTGGGGATCAGCCGGTCCGGCGCTTTGGCGGTTTCCGCCAAAACCGCGCGATTGCCATAGTCCGGATCTACGTCCGTCATCGCGTTATGACTGACGACCGCACAGTCGATCCCGCAAAAATCAAGCTCGGCCAACAGCTCCTCCGCATCGCGCGCCTGCTTCACTTTCTCCCTGACAAGAAGATGCTCGTGATTGACGACCTCGTAATTAATCGTCTTGTATCCGATCGCGCAGCTGCAATCGATCAGCTTCATCAGGATCCCTCATTCCTTATCGCAGCTCAAGCTCTCCGTCCGGGAGCTCGAGACTGATTTTCTTTTTCGCACCGCGAGCAACTCCTATCGCGCGGTGTTGCGCTGCATGACGGAGGTGGACCGACACATGCGACACCGCCGCTCATGCCCTCCTGCCGGAGCTCGAGACTGATTTCTTTAGTCTTTGCCATCGTCCAGGAAGGCCGCCGGATTGGCAACCATAAGCGTCTGAATTTGTTCGTGCGTAATTCCTTCGTCCAGCATCATCGGAATGATGTTCGTGATCATATGGTCGTACCCCCAGCCGCCGTAGTGGTGAAGGCAAGTTTTCAGGCAGACGTCGTTGGACAGTAGAATTCTGTTTGCAAATCCGCAATCGATCAGTTCCTTAATCGCCCTGACGCGCTCGATATCTCTGGCGAAAAGCCCTTTAAGAACACTCTTATGCCGCCTATCCGCGTAAAACTCTTTGCCGAAATTATCGAATTCGATGTAGACGCCCAGGTTCAACAAATCCTTCATGTAGTTCATTTTCAGATCGACGTCGATATGGTTGATGCATATTTTCTCCGGCGGGGCGCCGTGACCGGTTAAAATCTTCACGACCTCATAACCGTTCGTAGCCCATAAATCGGTGTGCACGTGGATGCCGAGACCGGTTTCCTTCTGCGCGAGCGCTGCCGCTATCAATGCTTTTTTTTCGTTCGGGTAGATGATTTCGCTCGTCCCGATCTCCCCGATAACGCCTGCCCGAATGTCGCTTCCATCGATACCGCAGCGGATTTCCCGAAGGATTTCCTCGGTAATATCCTCCACCGTTTTGTCGTCCATGCCGGGCGGATGGGAAGCTTTAATATAGTAGCCGCATCCGGCCACAATGTAGATGTCGAGCGCCCGGGACAATCGGGCCAGCAATACCGGATCTCTGCCTATATCCCGGAGCGTCAGATCGACGAACGTTTTTCCTCCCGCTTTCTTGAACTCATGAAGCTCCCATTCCATGATTCGCTCGTCATCCAGAACGGCGTTATCCAGCACCGCATAAGGATTTCTGTGCAGTCTCCCCAAATTCGTCAAGCTTACCTTCTCCTGCGCCAGCGCCTTGCCTGAAATCGTATGCGGCGCAGGCACAAGATCTCTTAGATCGATAAAAGCATGCTCATGCGGCAGCACCAGCCCCAAGCTGCCCGCGCTGACTTTGCCCGTCACCGTCATTACGGCCATGCCGCTCATCCCCTTTGCGCATGATGAATCGGCGGGAAAGCCGCTAAGCCCCAGCTGAAGCTCCCGGCTCAGCCGCTCTCCTGTTCATCCTCGTTTATTCGCTTGCTTTCCCGTTAGCCGCTTCCTTGCTAACCTCCCAACTAGCCGCTACCGCGTTCATTCCCGCTTATTTGCTAGCCTTCCAGCTAGTCGCACTCCGTTTTTCCGTTAATCCGCTGGCCTTCCAGCTAACCGCACTCCGTTTTTCCGTTAATCCGCTAGCCTTCCCACTAACCGCGTTCCGTTTTCCCGTTTTTTCGCTTGCCTTCCAGCTAGCCCCTATGCCGCGCTTTGCGGCACCACAGATGATGAACATTTGATTTTTCAGGTCTTTCAACTCTACAACCGCAGATTGATAAAGGGATTTGTGCAAATTCTCAAAGCAAACTGGAAAAACTACAGTTAGTTTTCGAAAATATCACGAATTTAAAGATTATGATGGAAAAACTACAGTTAATATTTTTGAAATGGCCCAAATACGGAGAAATGTCCAAAATTACCTGTAGTTTTTACAGTTAAAATCCTTTTTCTCGCCTTGTAACCAAAATTAACTGTATGTTTTACAGGAAGCGCTGCTTCTCCATACGGAGACGTGTTCGTTCTCACGTAGAGAAGCGAATGCGAGTTAGGTTCCTTATGTGGCAATCACTAGGCTTCCCCTACGATTTGATGTGGTACTAGGCTTATTCGCTAACCTTCCGCTAGCCGCGTTCCGTTTTCCCGCTTAGTAGCTAGCCTTCCAGCTAGCCACTTCTTATTTGCTTGCCTTCCAGCTAGCCACTTCCTCGGTTATTTTATCGCCGCCAAGTTTTTTCCAGTTGGCCACGAATTCGTCGAATGCGTCGATCGACACTTCGCCCATAATGATTTTCGTAAACGTTTCGAGCTCCATCTTATCCAGCGTCTGTCCTTTTTCCACCATCGTGGCCGTAGGACCTGCAATGTACTTCGTCATGTAGAACCCATTGTTCTTGTTATAAGCGGACAAGAGCTTCTGAGCGTCGTAGATTCTGGCGTACGTCCATCCCTCGCTGTCGCCTTTTTCCCATTTGCGAAGACTGTCGTAGAAAATCTTCTGCCCCGGCGCCTTGGCATTGAGAAGCGATTCATCGTTTTTCTCAAGCGCCTTCGATACCCTGTCGACCATATCGAGATTTTGCGTCGGATCGGAGCCCGTCACGAGAGCGTACATCCATTTGGGGATATCGCCGTCTTGATTGATTTTTGTAAGCGGATATTTGTTCCGGTCCCAATCGTAAGAGAAGGCGTTCAGCATTTTAATCAGTGCCTCGGGATGCTTCATCCCTTTTTTGGCGACGAAATATTTGCCGATCGGGAACACCAGCTGAGGTTTAACCTTTTGGTTGTCGACCGAAGGTAGCTCGAACGGCATCCAGTCCATCGCCGGATCCAGTTTCCTTCCTTCGGCGAAATAGGAGTTGCCGTACATGACGCCGTAGAACAGCCCCAATTTCCCCGAATTGCCCATCTGGATCAATTTTTCGATGTCCTTCACGCCGAACTCGCGGTCGATCAATCCCGATTTGTACATCTCCTGGAGCTTAGCCAGCGCCGTTTTCATTTGCGGCTGAATGCTGCCGTAGACATATTTGCCGGCTTGGTCTTCGACCCAAATCTGCGGGTAAGCGTGATAACCGTTGAAAAAGCCGGCCAAGCCAAATACCGGGTCGTACAAGAGTTTATCCAGCCCCAAGCCGTAGGTGTCTTTTTTTCCATTGCCGTCCGGATCCTGGTTCACGAACGCCTCCGCGATCTTGAACACGTCATCCATCGTCTTCGGCTCCGGCAGGTTCAGCTTCTTCAGCCAATCCGTCCGCACCCACAACAGCGGAGCATTGTCAACGGCGCCCGGGTTGACCGGAATGCCCAGCAGCTTGCCGCCGAATGTAGCCGAATCCAGTCCCAAGCCACCGTCCTTCTTCAGCAGTTCTTTTGTGATCGGCAGTCCGTACTGCTCAAGCGCTGCGGAAAGATCCTCCAACTGATCGGCTTCGACCAATTGATTGAACTGCGTCGCATCGACCGGCATAATATCGGGCAATTTTCCGGAAGCCATAGCGACATTAAGCTTCTGATTGTATTGAGTCGGATCGGCCACCCACAAGTATTTGAGCTTGATGCCGAATTCGTCCTCGTAAAGCTGATTCCAGGCGTTTTTATCGATGGACTCCCCTTCCGCGAATTTGGTCGCTCCGTCGAGAGGTCTTACGGCCGTCACCTCGATCGGCGGATCGATTTTGCCCATCGGATCGACGGTTGCGGCCGGCTTCGGCGAACCTGTTGCCGTTGCGGTCGCTTCGGCGCTGCTTGCCGGAGTGCCGGAGGCTTGGCCGTCCTTCCCCTCGTTATTCTTGGAGCAAGCCGCCGTGAAAACCGTCGCCAGCGCCAATACGGACGCCAGGATTCCTCTTGCGGTCCTTCCTTTCATGCCCGTTCCCCCTTACATCGTTATGTGCTTGCATCTTTAGCATAAAAGATGAGGAAATTCGAAGCTATTTGCCATTGTTGCTTTCCTTGACATTTGTTGCGCTGATCCGTTCATCGGCCCGGTAGCTCAAATCCCTGTACTCCTGAGGCGTCATTCGAAACGCCTTCTTGAAGGAACGGTTGAATTGCGGCGCGGCTTCGTAGCCGACTTGGGTCGCGATGTCTTGGATTTTGACCGTCGTTTGGGAGAGCAGCTGCCGCGCTTTGTTCATTCGCTCCTCGGTGATGTAATCCGACAGCATTCCCCCCGTCACCCTCTTATAGAGCCGGGACAGGTATGTCGGGCTGTGATGGACGACCAAGGATAGACGGGTCAGCGAAAGATCGCCGCCGAGATTGGACTGGACGTACCGGTGCAAAGAAGCGATCAGCCGTTCGCTTTGCTCCGCGGATTCGGGCTCGCCGCGGTCGAGCAGCTCCTCGGCAGCCTTAGTCAAATAAGCGCAAGCGGCGCTCCATGATTCGTGCGAGTCGTATTGCGTCGTTTTTCGGAGATCCATTTTCTGAAACAACTCGTCGAACAGCCCCATTCGGATTGCATGGGAAATCAGGCACAGCGAAAGCGTATGGAACGTTTCCAGCTGGTAGCGGTAACCGGACGAAGCCACTTGGCTTGCGATTTCGCCGAACCGTTTTTCGAAGCTCTCCCTCTGCCCGCCGGCCAGCATTTGCTCCAGCAGCTCGTACTGCTTCTTCAACTGCTGCGATTCCGCCGGCGCATAATCACGAACCGGCTCCGCCCGGATGCCGAACTGATCGGAGTCCATGATGAACAGCTCTTGCCCGCTGTCCGGGCTTTGACCGAGCAATGCTTTCAAGTAGTGGAATTGAGCTCCCGCGTTCTCCCAAGCGGAAGGCTCCCGTGCCATAACGAGCGACAAAGAGAGCTTCAGCAGCTGCCGGCACGTCGTTTGGACCGACTCCATAATGCTGTACGTTCGCGTTTTCATGCGCTCTATTTCCCGCTCCGGCCCCTCTTCGGACTCGTTCGCCCGCATAAACGGTTTCGGCTGCATAAACCACGCAAGCTTTCCGGATTCGAACGCGAAAAAGACGCTCTCGACCGTCGGACTCAAATATTCCTCCGCAATATTTTGACAGGCGTAAAGAAGCTGCATTCGTTCCGCCTCGCTTGTTCCTTCCGGCCATGCGTCCACTCTCCCCATCACGAGCCACACTTCATCGTCCAGACTCAAAGAAATCCCGGACTTCGTGAATTTTGTCCCGTATTCTGTCGGAGAGGGCTCGGGATCGCGCATCAGATCGAATAAAATATTTCGCTGCAGCGCGGGAATAGCCAACTGCAGCTTTGTCTTTGCGCTCAGCAGGTAGGCGTCGCCGCTTTGGAGCTTTTCCGATTCCGCGATCGCCTTCTCAAGCGCCGCCAGAACGGCGTGATCGTCTTCGTTTTTCAGCACATAGTCGACGACCCCGCCCGTACGAATCGCATGGCGCGCGTAATCGAAGTCGTTATAGCCGGTCAGAAAAATAACTTTGCAGCGCGGCCAGCTTTCAACGATTTGCTTGTGCAGCTCGATCCCGCTCATCCCCGGCATCCGGATGTCCGAAATGACGACGTCGATCCGGGTTTGCCGCAGGCAATCCAACGCCTCGTAAACGTTGTAAGCGCGCTTGACCTCCAGTTCCAAATGAGCAGTTCCAACAAGCAAATCATACAGGCTGTCCACAATTATCGGCTCATCGTCAACGATCAATATGCGATGCATGTTTATTCTCCTTTGCCTATGTCGTTAGGAATATAAATCCGTACCTTCATGCCGCCCAGCTCGCCCCGCATCATTTCCAAGCCGCCGCGGTCTCCGAACTTCAGCCTCAGCCTGCGGTGAATATTGATCAGCCCCGTCGTCTCCCCGTCGTCCTCCGCATTCAGCCTGGCGTTCATTTCCGCAAGCTGCTCGTCCGCTATCCCTTCTCCATTGTCTTCCACCGAAAAATAGAGCTTGTCCGTTCCCTCCTCGAAGCCGATTCGCAGCCGGCCCTCGGTCACGATTTCTCCAAGTCCGTGTTCATAGGCGTTCTCCACGAGCGGCTGCAAAATCAGACGGGGTATCATAACGCCGTGAAACGCTTCGGGAAGCGTCTCGAATTCGACGATAATGCGGTTGGAAAACCGGACGTTCTGGATCTCCACGTAGGAGCGGACATGGCTGACTTCGTGTTCGACCGGAACCTCTTCCAGCCCGTTTCTCGTAATATAGTGAAAATAATCGCCCAAGTTTTTGGAAACCAACTCCGCCTTTTCGTTCTCCTCGCGTTTGATCAAGCGGTGCAAAATATAAAAGCTGTTGTAGAGAAAGTGAGGGGTAATCTGCATCTGCAATTGCTTTAGCTCGGACTGTTGAAGTCTGATCCTCTGCACGTAAAGCTCGTCGATCAGCGTTTTCAAATTCACTACGGTGCGTTCGAAACGGTTGAAAATATACCCGAATTCATCCCTGCGGGACGAGGGAAGCATCGTGCTGAAGTTGCCCGCTTCCACGCTCCGGAAACGTTTAATCAGGTTTTGCAGGGGACGGTGAATCAGAAGATAGATGCCGTACGAGAAAAGAACGACGATAATTACGGAGCTGGCCACAAGCAGCCAAAACCAGAGGCCGTATGTCTTTAACTGCCCCAGCAAGACGTTCTCGGGGAAGTAGAAGAGAAGCGAAGCGCCGAGGAACACGGACTTTTCGTAGATGACGATGTACGTCTCGTTCCCGACCTTCACCTGCTTCACGAAAGCCGCGGATTGCCCGATCGGTTCCACCAGCTTGTCCCGGATGTCGGCCGACGTTTCCGGATATTTGCCGTTGCCGACCGTCCAGTTCTCGCTGAACAGCACGGCCCCGCCTTCGTGCGGGAAAGCTTTCAACGCGTTTGTTAGCGCTTCCACGGAAAGCTCGATATTTTGAATGAATTGCGCATCCTTCTTCGTCTGCTTCAAGTTGCTCGGATAAGTCAAATTCAAAAAGAGGCGGTCCTGCCAGATCGTAATCGGAATTCCGCCCGTATACGTGGCCTCGTATATTTCCCGGGCTTCCTCTCCGTCGTCGGGCGTTTCCTCCCTGCTGGAGGTCGACACGGTCCCGTTGAGCGAATTCACAAATACGCTGATGTCCTTGATGTATGCGCTGGAATCTTTTAACGTCGTCAGTCTTAGCTTCACATCATTGATCGCTTTCGTGCGCTGATAGTCGGACAATATCGACAAGGAATTGCTCAGCTGTAGAAGATCCTCGTCATTGACGAACTCTTGCTGCGTCCGAATAATCCGGTCCAGCTCCTTCTCGAGCAGCGTGAAGTAATAGTGGATGTTCATCCGGATCGAATTGGAAATCTGGTTTTTGACCTCCTGTTTGCCCAGATCGTTCAGCACGAGACTTAGTGTGAATAACGGCAGCGTGATGATCAGAAAGGTCACGACCAGCTTCGGAAATATGGGGATGTTGTCGATCGATCGCTTGATTCCCTGCAAAAGGCACCCTCCTCCTTTTTCTCCACAGTATACGACGCGTGTTATTTATATCCAATAAAAATTACTGATACTTACTTTCCATCTGAAAAGCATTGCCCGTAGATTTATCTATATTTTCATAAAATGTAATCGGAGTTACAGATTGATCACTTCAATTAATTTATAGTGAGTAGACGGTAACATTATAGGATGTTGCAGGTTAACGATTTGCTCTAGCGTAGATATGAGGAGCCGGTTTTGAACTGCCATTTTGTCATTTTTGAAGTTGAGAACCGTAGGCGTTTTCAGCAACGAAGGATCTTCTTTGCGAAAGGACGTATGAACAGTGACAAGGATTAGTAGTAAATTATCGCTTATGGGCTTAATTATTTTATTTTTTACAACAGGTATAGTACCGGGGAAGTTCAGCGTAGACGTTGGCATCATATCGACCGCTGCAGCGGCTGCAACCATCTCCAGTCAAGATGGGATTGGATATAGCGGCTCCATTCCTAGGAATGAAGTGGCAGGGACCGCTTTTACCGGATACCAGTCCTGGCCTAGCGGATTTACAAAAGGATCCTCTGCCTTTGCCGGCGGCGTCTATGACGGTACGAGTATATGGATGATTCCTTATAATGCCAACGAATTAGTCAAGGTTAATCCATCTACCGGAGAAATGACGGGATACAGCAATTGGCCCGCAGGCTTCACTAAAGGGAGCAATTGGCAATTGTAATAGCAGAGGATGGTTCATTTATCACTGTACCGACGAAAATCGTTATGAAAGATGGAAAACGTTATGCTGAAGTTTATACGTTTGTGGATGGAACGATTGCATTGATTCCACATCAGCAGAGTTTTGCAGATACCCAGGGGCATTGGGCAAAAGCAGCTATTGATGAATTTGCAAGCCGATTGATTGTGAGCGGTATGACGGAAACGACTTTTGTCCCAGATGCGGATGTAACTAGAGCGGAATTTACAGCAATATTGGGTAGGGCATTAGGGCTGGTCAGCACTCCATATCAAGGTCGGTTCAATGATCTTCCCCCTGATAACTGGGCGGCGGCTTCGATACCATTGAATAGATCACTCATTCAAGGGTATGAAAATAGCTCGTTCCGACCTAATCAAAACATGACAAGAGAAGAAACGATCGTGGTCATCACGAGAGCATTGCAAATGGTTGGGGTCAAAGTTGCTTTATCCGATGATAAAGTTAAACAAATTTTAGGGCAGTATGGTAATGCAGATAAAGTATCCGGCTGGGCTGAAAATGCAGTGGCTGTGGCGATTGAAACGGGTTTACTGCAAGGGAAAACTGCTCATACGCTAGCATCGCAAGATCCTGTTACTAGAGCTGAAATTGTAATCATGATTCGTAGAATGCTTGAATATGCAAACTTAATTTAAGCGACACCATTTTCTTTGGATCCCGGCTTAGTGCGATAAGGATTAGCTTGCTTTTCAACCGCCGGAATCGTTTACAGCTTCAATAAACTAAGGTAATCTATGGATATCTGACGGGGAAATGAAAGAAACGTATTTGCGAAAAGACATGTTGGAAGGAGGCAACATAATGACGACTGTTTTACGGCGCTGCGTCAGCGATGAGGAGCTTGCCAAAGTCAGTTTATTCGCCCTTGAGAATAAGCGCGACCTGCACCTCGCCTTCGGGACTTTGGACATGGTATCCGTGCTATGCACGTATATGACGGAAGGGCATTTGCTTTATATAGCGGATGCCGACAATCAAGTAATCGGGATGTTGGGCTACTATCACGGAATGCCGGAAAATGAATTTATAGATAAAGAGATCGCCTTCGTAGACACGGCCATTCTCGATAAGGCATACCGGGGTACGCAGATCTTCCTTAAAGGGCTTCGCAGCATGGTCGAGCAGATTGTCGAGGCTCATCCGGAAACGCAAGAAATAAGATTTGCCGCTTTATCCGAAAATACATATTTATGCCGACTTTACTCGAAATTTTCCGAACCAAGCTACACCCGTAACGGATCGGCCGGAGAAGAAACCGTTTTTTGTGTCAAAATTCACCAACTCAGAGCTACCTTAAACGGCTATTCCAAGCTATAATAAGTCTAGGAAGAAAATACTATACGGTTCATAAAAGGAGGATAAAAGCCATGTTTCTACCCCCACCGAACTTAGACAAAAAGAACGGCAGCAAGCTCGGCAAATTTATTATCAACAACGATTCGCTGAGAGTGCAGCAGTAATACCCATTCCATTCCGACTATGTAAGCTTGAAATAGACTATAAAGCTTGCAGCGGGAATCCCAAAATTTTCTGCATTGCATTTTCCTCTATTAGCTGTGAATCCACAACCGTATGCGTTTGTGGGTTTTTATTTTTTAGGAAAGCGAAGCTTTCCTTTGCCCCCAAAAACAAGACTGCCCTCGCGTCCATTGCGGACACTTGGACAGTCTTTTTTCAAAATGCCCCTGTTTCGTAACGCTAATTGCTGAACTTCATCCAATCGAAGTTGCCTACTCCCGGACCGCCTTTGAATACGATATATATGTCATGCACGCCGCTTGCTCCGGTCAGCGCGGCCGTCTGCTGAGTGAAGGTGAATGGCGATTGAAATGCCGTCTTGTAAACGAGTCCAGCATCGTCCGCATACGCTTCGCCTGCCGGCGAGGTTTCTTGAAGTAAATCGTGGCGCTCGTCTCCGATGCTCCGGTAACGAAACAGAAGCAAGTTTGTGGAAATCGGACTACTTCTCTCCGTCATATAGGATGATGCAAGCCAAGAATTGGGCGCGATGCGAAATGCGGAACTACGGAAAACGACGTATGCTGCGCAACACAATGTATATGAAATATCACATACATTTTGCTGCATCCGCCGGATCCTCGACGTTGTATATGAAAAATCGCATACATCGGCCACATCAACCAGCTTTCACGACATTTGTGTATGAAATAGCGTATACGTTAGCTCTACCCCCGAGAGTCTGACAGCGCAGATCCAGAACGATATGCAACGCACTTTTTTACCGCCATTACCGAAAATGGAAAATTCCATGTACAAGACGATGGAAAATCCCGGTATACTTCTCTATGAAGAGAAACGGACGACGCTGTCGTCTCGAAAGCGGGGATTGATCATGCTGAACTTCGCATCGATATTGAAAAGGGCCACCTTCAAACATAAGCTGGCTCTTTTCTCGCTGTTCGTAAGCATTACGCCGGTTCTGATCGTCGGACTCTCCTCCGCTTATTTATCGATGCGCAGCATGCAGGAGGAGGTGAACGGCAATCATGCCGCGGCGCTCAAGCAAATTCATTACCAGATTAACAATATCATCAAAAGCTTGCACATCACCTCGATCGGCCTCGCCTCGAACCCCGCGGTGGAGAAGTCGGTGCAGGCGGGTCCCGGGCTCGACAGTTTGAACCAGACGTTCGAAATGATCGAAGCGGTGCGGCGGGAAAACAGCTTCTCGACGCTCAAATTCGATATGTCGCTCGCCTATGTGAAATATGACTCCGTATACTCCACCGCCGATTCGAGCAAAATGACGCAGTCCCGGTTCACCGAAATGGTGCGCAGCAACAAGCCGCTTTACAACTCTTCCTTCATGGTGATGGACGATAGCGACAAGAACGAGCCGGCGCTGCTGCTGTTCCGTCCGGTACCGATGTATACGTACTATACGGACGGCATTCTCGTGCTGCATGTGAGCATCGACGAGTTCGTCAAGTTTTTCGATACGCTCACGACGGACAACAAAAGCCGTATTTTTATCGTCGACAAAAGCGGGAAGGTGATCGTCGGCAAAAACAAAGGCGATATCGGCACCCGGCTCGCCAACATTCCGCTCGATAAGGAAAAGGATACGCAGCTGAAGCTTCCGGACAGCTATTCGCTTGACGGCGTCGACTACAGCATGTCGTTTCAGAACTCCTCGTTTAACGATTGGACGTACATCGTCATGACGCCGATGCAGCTGCTGACGCAGCGGACCGACGAGATCAAGCAAATTACGCTGGTCGTCGTCGCCGTCATCATCGTCGTGTGGTCGCTGTTTTCGTTGTTCGGCTCCTACCGGCTTTATTATCCGATAGCGCTGCTGCTGCGCAAATTCATGCCGGCCGATAGCGACCGGGGCCAATTTTCGGACGGATTGAAAGCGCTTGATTCGTTAATCGACAGCATGGTTGTGTCCAACCGCGAGCTCAAACGGGAGATCGACGAGCAATCGACCTACTTGGAGCAATACTTCTTTCAGCAGCTCATACTAGGAGAAGCGTCCGATCAGGAAATGCGCCGCAAAACGGAGCGGTACGGCCTGCCGCTTCAAGGCAGCCGGTTTCTAGTCTGTATTGCGTCGGTCGACGATTATCCCCAGTTTATCCGCAAATATAAAGAGCAGGACCGGACGCTCGTCCACTACGCCATGCGCAAAATGATCCTGGAGCTGCTCGGCGACAGGCCCTCCTGTCTGGCCGGCGTGATGCAGCCGGGGCAAGTGACGGTTATCGTTCCGCTTGAGGCGGGAGACGACGAGGCAGAAAACCGTGTCCTCCAGGCGGCGGACGATTTCCGGCGGTACGGCGAGCAATATTTTCATTTTACGGCAAGCATTGCGGTCAGCGATGCGAGGCGCGGCTACGCAAGCATCAACGACAGCTACGAGCAGGCGACCGAGCTGCTGCGTCACAGACTGACGTTAGGACATAACGTAACGATCACCGAAAGCAGCGTCGGCCCCGCGGCCAAGCAGCTGAGCCAATTCATTACCGAACGGCAGAAAACCATTGTCTTCCATGTGATTCACGGCAATATCGAGGAAGCGAACCTGCAGCTGTCCGACATGCTCAAAAATGTCCCTCTGTACACGAAAAGCGCGGACGGCGTCGTCGGCTCGCTCTCCTACTTGCTTGGCGAATTGGAATATATGCTGTACAAAATGGGTTGCCCGCTGCATGAAGCGCTCGAAGGAGACGTCTACCGGCAGTTATACGGCATGTCGACGATTCGGGAGGTGGAGCAATGGCTGAAGCAGGTCGTTTTTCCGACGGTGAAGGCGCAATTGGAACGATTTTCGGTCAAAAAGCAGACAAAAATCATTCAGCATGTCCTGCAATACGTAGACGAACACTACAAAACGGACCTGTCGCTGCAGCACCTCGCGGACGCGTTCGACCTGTCCCCATCCCATTTGAGCCGCATGTTCAAGGAAGAGACGAACCGGGCGTTCAGCGACTACCTGCTCGAATACCGGATGAACAAAGCGAAGGAATGGCTGGCGCATACAAGCATGCCGATTAAAGAAATTGCCGATCATCTGCGCTACACGAACGTGACCAATTTCTCCCGGGCGTTTAAGCAGTTTTTCGGCACCTCCCCGGGCAAATACCGCAGCCATTCGCTGTCCGAGTAACGCAAGCGCCGCTTTTTCGAATGATCAATAGCGCTTATTTTCTTGATCATTTCTTGCGTCTCTCCCTGCGCAAATGATAATTGCCTGTCAAACGTTAGTACAGGTATAGTCGTCCTTGAAAGCGCATAACAAAATTTCGATAAGGGAGAAATGTGCATGGAACGAAGGAAAGTGAAGTCAGCCGGTTTGTTCATGGCTTCGCTGCTGCTGGCGTCCGGACTGCTGGCGGCGTGCAGCTCCAAAAGCGGGGAGGAAGGCAAGACCGATTCGGGAGCGAAGCCGAGCATCAAGTTCCTGCTGTCGCATACGCTGGCCAAATATGCGATGCAGTACAAAAGCGACGACGACATGTACACGAAGGAGCTGTCGAGGTTGTCCGGGTACGATCTGCATTTCGAGTTTCTCGGCCACGGCACGGACTTTACGCAGCAGATGACGGTCCGGTTCGCTTCGAAGGATATGGCCGACGTCGTGCGGACCGACAGCATTTTGTCGAGCATGCATCCCGGAGCGGTCGAACAAGGGGTATTTACCGATTTGACGCCGCTCATCGAGAAATACGGCCAAAATTTAAAGAAGAAAATTCCGCAATCCGCCTGGGACAGTCCGAAGGTATCGAAGGACGGCAAAATATACGGTATCCCGTACTTGTCCGCCGTTCCCGCCTACCGCGTCATTTATATTCGCCAGGATTGGCTCGACAAGCTGAACATGCCCCAGCCTAAGACGCTCGACGATTATTTGAAGTTTTTCGAAGCGGTCAAAACGCAAGACATGAACGGCAACGGCGACCCGAACGACGAGTATGGCTTTTATGTCCGCGAGAACCTCGATTACAGCGACTTGTTCTTCAAAGAGTTCGGCGTCCATCCGGGAGAGTGGGTGTATAGGGACGGCCAGTTCCAGCCGGGAATGATTCAGCCCGAAATCAAAGAAGGCTTGAAGTTTTGGAAAAATCTTTACGAAAAAGGCTACGTGAACTCGAACCTGTTTACGAACAAAAGCGCCGACTGGCGTGCGGGCATCAAGCAAGGCAAAGGCGGCATGTGGATGCACGACGTGCCGAACTATGCGGAAGACTGGCAGCCGAGCTTGTTCGTCAACGAGAAGAACGTCAAAGTCGCGATGCTTGAAGGGCCGGAAGGGCCCAAAGGAAAAGGACTGACCCCGGAAAACGATCAGGTCAACTACGTCAGGGTCGTGCCGTCCTCGAGCAAAAACGCGGAAAATGTGATCAAGTTTTTGGATTGGGCCGTATCGAACGAAGCGGCGGAGAAGTTTTTCGCCTACGGTATCGAAGGACACAACTATAAGCTCGAAAACGGAAAAGTGAAATTCGACGCCACCGCCAAGGAAAACCTGGAAAATGACGCAAGCCAGCAGTTCCGCACCGTCATCAGCATGCTCAAAGACGGCCGTCTGGAGCCGCTCGTGCTCGAAGTCGATCCGAACGCCGAGCTTTTGAAAAACGGGCTGAAGGCGGCCAACAATTCGATATACAAAAACGAAGCGATGTACATGCCGAACCTGGAAGCGCTAACAACGCGCCCTGAGCTTGGGATCGGCAGCGGCACGCTGTTCCTCGACATGTTCGCCAAAGTGATCACCGGCAAGCTCGATCTCGATACAGGGTTCGAAAATTTCGTCGCGGAGTGGAAAAAACGCGGCGGCGACCAAGCAATCAAGGAAGCGACCGAATGGTACAAAAAGAAAAATAACATCAAGTAAGAAAATCGATGAAGCCGGCATAGCGGCACATGGCGGAGCAACAGCGCCGGGCTGCGCGGAGGCGATGTCGTCCGGATCCGTTTACGGGCCCGGCGACATCGGCCGGCGCCCCGCTATGTCAGAGAAGGAGCGGACCGTATGTTCAAACGAGCTTCGCAAAAGGATGCGCTGCTGCTGCTGCTGATCGCGCTGCCGGGCATTTTGCATTTTGTCGTGTTCAAGTACATCCCGATCGCGGGCAACGTCATCGCTTTTCAAAAGTACAACATGTTCCAGGGCATTCTGAGCAGTCCTTGGGTCGGTCTGGACAACTTCCGGATGATGTTCGGCTTCCAGGAGTTTTACCACATCTTGCGGAACACGCTGGCGCTCAGCCTGCTGTCCATCGTTTTCGGCTTCCCGGCCCCGCTTGTGCTTGCTCTTCTGCTGAACGAAATGCGCCGCATGTGGCTGAAGCGGTCGGTACAAACGCTGCTTTATTTGCCGCATTTTTTGTCCTGGGTCATCGTCGGAGGCATATTCATCAATCTGCTGTCGATAGACGGGTTTCTCAATACGATTATGAAGCAGCTCGGCTATGCGCCGAACGATTATTTGACGAATCCGAGTTATTTCAGAGGTATGCTCGTGTCGATCGGCATCTGGAAAGAAGCCGGATGGGGGATGATCATTTATTTGGCCGCTCTTGCGGGCATCAATCCGAATTTGTACGAAGCCGCAATGGTCGACGGCGCCGGCCGCTGGAGGCAGATGTGGTACATTACGCTTCCGTCGCTGATGCCGGCGATCGTCGTCCTGTTTTTGCTGCGCATCGGCGGCGTGCTTGACACGAACGTCGAACAGGTGCTCATTTTCATCAATCCGCTCGTGCGCGATGTCGGGGAAGTGATCGACACTTATGTATACCGGATCGGCCTGCTCGGCGCGCAGTTCAGCCTGACGACGGCGGTCGGCATTTTCAAATCGGTCGTCGGCCTCATCCTGATCGTCGGCTTGAACTACATCAGCAAAAAATCGACTGGCGAAAGCATTTATTAAGACGGAGGCGACGTTCATGCCTACTTATCGTACGGACCGATATTTCCAGCTGTTTAACAGCTTGATGCTCGTTTTCGTCAGCCTCTCCATGCTGGCTCCGCTCATCCATCTCGCAGCCGTTTCGTTCAGCTCGCAGAAATATGTCGGCGCCAAGCTCGTCTATTTTTGGCCGCGGGATTTCAATATCGAAGTGTACAAAACGATTTTCGCCACCGACTCGTTATGGCGCGCGCTCGGCGTCAGCGTTTATATTACCGTTTTCGGCACGATTATCGCGCTGCTGTTCACTTCCACGATGGCGTTCGCGCTGTCTCGCCCGAATATGCCTTACCGTAGTCTCGTGCTCAAGGGGATCATCGTTACGTTCGTTTTTTCCGCGCCGCTTATTCCGAGCTACCTGCTCGTCCGGTCGCTTTATATGGACAATACGCTGTGGGCGCTTATGATTCCCGGCGCTTTAACCGCGTTTAACGTCATTATTATGAAAACCTTTTTCCAGGGCATCTCCGCCGAGCTGTTCGATGCGGCGAAAATCGACGGCTGCAACGAATGGAGCATTTACGGGCGGATCGCCATTCCGATGTCGACTCCGGTCATCGCGACGATCGCGCTGTTCCACGCAGTCGGGCAGTGGAATTCCTATTTCGGCGCCCTAATTTACATCCGCACGAAAACATTAATGCCGATTCAAGTCGTGCTGCGCAACCTCGTCATCGAAGACAACCTGACGTCGCTGCCGCAGCTGACGACGGTCGACTTGGCGCGCGCGGCGACGCCGGAGATGATGAAGGCGGGCATCATTTTGTTCGGTACGGTTCCGATCCTGATCATCTACCCTTTTCTGCAAAAATATTTCGTCAAAGGCGCGATGTTAGGTTCGTTGAAGGAGTAAATTAGCCTTTTATTTCAGCACCGGCATTCGGAGAAGACACGGCCGGTTTGCGTTTGGATACGTACAGGGAAGCGAGCGTCACCCCGCCGACGATAAATAACGAGCCGAGCAGCTGCCTAGGCGTGATGGGCAGGCCGAGCACCGCGTATCCGACGACCATCGCGACGAACGGCTCCAAATTGGAGAACATCGCCGCTCTGGCTGCGCCGACCTTCTGCAGCTGGCCGTTCCAAATGAGCGTCACGATGCCGTGCATGACGATGGCCGTCGCGATGAGCAGCGCCCATGCCCAAGCCTCTTGGCTGATCCGCCAAACCGAACCGCTCGCCGAGACGGCAGGCACCATCATGGCGAAACCGGCCGTCGTCGACACGAGTGTCGTGATGAGCGGAGGCAGCGTACGGGCCAGGAGCCGAACGATTACGATCGAGCCGGCGAAGGTCAGCATCGTGACGAATATCCAAAGATGGCCAACATGCAGCTCGAGCTTCGCCCCTTCGGAGACGACGAAGAAGACGCCGAAAAGCGCCAGCAGCGAGCCGGCCAGCATGCTCGGCGTCACGCGCTCCTTCAGGAAAAGCGCCGCCAGGAAGGCGGTCGTGAGCGGCGTAAGCGCCAAGATGAGCGCGGATGTGGTCGGATCGGCCGTTTGCAAACCGCTGTAAAACGACCATTGATTGAGGAATACGCCGACAAGCCCAAGCAGCAGGAGCAGCCTCCACTCCCGGCGGCCGATCGCCGATAAGGAAGTTTTCATGCCGTTTCCGTTCGTCTGCCGATATCGCAGCCACACGTAAGCGAATAGAAACAAAGTGATGAACAGAAGTCTGGCCGCAGCAAGGAACATGGGGGAAAATTGTTTGACAAGCACGTTGCCGAAGACGAAATTGCTTCCCCAAACGGCGACGCAGAACGTTAACAGCAGGTAGGATCGAAGCATCCGCATTTCCTTTCCTTGAACGATTTTGCCGATCGGCATATCCCGGAGCTCCGCTGATGCCGTATCGCAGCCGACACACCCTTGGCGGTTTTCTGCGATAGGGCTGCGAACTCGCCGCCCCGTGCGGTGTCCGGTACCCGGTTACCGTTTCCGGTATTGCACCCGGTGCCGCAGCACCTTGCCGCCCTCGTACGCCAGCACCGCCGCAGCCGACACGATCGCGCTCACCCAAATGGCGTTCATATGGCTGAGCTCGACTCGGCTTGCATAGCCGGCCGTCAAACCAAGCAGCGCGCAGAACGGAATGGCATTGCCCGTTTTTCCCTTGCTGAAGACGATGACGAGTACGGGAACGATCAGCGCCGCATAGATGATGCCGAAGAAAAACAGCAGCTCCAGCAGCGTCGGCTCCAGCAGGAACGTGAGCACGAACGACAGCAGTCCGATGGCCAGCGCCAGCATATAGCCCATCCGGATTTTTTGCTTCTCGCCGGCTTCCGGCTTGAACAGCGGGTACACGTTGCCGACGATCAGACTGATCAGGGAATGAATCCCCGCCCCGAAGGCGGACGTCACCGCCAGAAACGCGCTAAGCACGAACAGGATAAGCAGCGGAAACGAATCGATTTTACGAATGAGATCGAACAGCAGCGAATAAATGTTTTGAAAACCGCCTGTAAAAATAACGATCATAATCATCGCCGAGAAAGCGAGCGGTATCGTCGACCAGATGAGGCCCGACAGCAAAAACGTCGGCACGACGTTCCTCGTCTCGACCATGTAAAGGCGCTGCCACGAAGCCTGATCGACAAACACCTGGCCGCATCCGATCAACAGGCCCGTCACGATAAAAAACAATCCTTCATGATTGTTCGTCACAAGCAAATACGGATGATAAAGCCGAATGCCGGCATAAACGTGCTCGACCCCTTTTTCGATAAAAAAATAAAGCGGGATCAAAATCGCGGCCACGAACACGATGATGACCTGAAAAAAGGCGATCCGGTGAATGACCACAATCCCCCCGAAGCCGGCATAAACGACGCAAAACAGAAAAAACGCCAGCATCCCCAGCGAAATCGGCACATCGAATAAAATATTGAGCAGCAAGCCGCCCGCCATCCCTTGCATGAACATGCCCTCTACGCTGATCGTAAGCAGGATGGCGATCATGACCCAATAGCCCGTCCGGTTCAGCTTCAGCCGAAAAAAGTCGCCTATGGTCTCGCCTTCCGGGTACGTGCGGCGCACCTTTCGCCCGACCCATCCGAACGCCGCCAAAGCTAACGCGCCCATCAGCGCATAACCGATGCCGCCGAAAATGCCGTACTTGATCAGCGCTTCAGGAGAAGCGAATATCGTATTGCCCGTCACCCATCTCGCCAGCACGGATACGACCCCGAGGCCGATGCCGATTTTGGCGGTGCCCAGCGCGTATTCCCGAAACGATTGATACGCCAAGTCACTTCTCCCTCTCGCGGTATTCTTTCGGCGTCATCCCGGCGCTTTTGCGAAAGATCGTGCTGAAATAATGCTGGCTGTTGAACCCCGTCTTCTCCGCTACGGTCGAAATGCTCCAGCCGGGATGGCTGATCAGATACGTCTTGGACAGCTTGATCCGGTATTGCATCAAATATTCGGAGAACGAAACGCCGACCTCGTCGTGAAAACGCCTGCTCAAATACGTCGGGTTGATATGAACCCCTGCGGCCAAATCGGCCAGCGTCAGTCTTTCCGCGAAACGCTCGTGTATGATCGAAATCGCATCGCGGATAATCGGGGAGTAATCCGATTGCGGACCGCTGGCGCGGTATTTGGCCAACAGCTCCTCCAGCTCGCTGCGGATGAGCGGCTTCGTCATATAATCGACCACGCCGAGGCGGATCGACTGCTTGGCGTAATGAAAGTTCTGGTGCGCGGTTACAATGATGATATCCATGGACGGATGATGCTTGCGCAGCTCCTCGCCCAGCTCAAGTCCCGACTTGCCCGGCAGGTTGATGTCGAGAAAGGCGAGATGGATTTTGTCCTTCTGGCTGACGGCCAGCGCTTGGCTGCCGTCGGAAGCCTTGTACAGCTTCCAAAGGGGAAAAATCGGACGAATCAAATATTCCAGCTGCTCCAGCTCCAGCGGTTCGTCGTCTACGAGCAGAACGTTCATGTCGGCACCTCGTTTGCATCGGATTCGGGGACATATGGCCATACGACCTGCACTTCGGTGCCGCTCCCCTCGACCATACGCATATCGACGCCCGCCCGCTCGGCAAAATACAGCTTCAGCCTGCGGCGGATGTTGTCGAGTCCGTGACCGCTTTTCTCCCCGGCGTCCATCGCGCTCTGCTGCGGTTCAAGCGTGCCATTGTCAAGCACGTACAGGTTGACGTCGTCGCCCTCGCGCCATATGCGCACATGCAGAACAGCTTCGCCCACCTTCCGCTCCAGTCCGTGCTTGAACGAATTTTCGACGATCGTCTGGAGGACGAACGGCGGGATCAGAGCCCCCTTGCTCTCCTCGTCGCAGACCATCGTCGCCTTCAGGCGGTCGCCGAAGCGCAGCTTTTGGATTTCGAGATAATGGCCGGTGTAGCGGATCTCTTCGCGCAGCGGGATGAGCGGCTCGCTCGTATGGTATTTGAATTTGAGAAATTGCGAAAACACCTCAAGCGCCCGCACAAGCTGCTCGGTACGCTCAAGCCGGGCAAGCGTCAAAATGACGTTCAGCGTGTTGAACAGAAAATGCGGCTGAATCTGGCTGTTCAGCTGATGATAAAGCGATTGCTGCAGTTCCTTCTCCAGCTCGATCTTCTTCGCTTTGTTCTCCAGCAGGTCGATCCGCTTCTCGAAGACGAACAGAAACAGAAGCGTGATCGCCCCCAGAATCGGCGCCAGAATGAACAATAAAATAAGCAGCGTAAATCCTTCGAAACTTAACACATGGAACCCCTTCTACCGTGCGATTAACCGCTACCGTTACTATTTTCCAGCAAGCCTTGAACTATACGCTGCGTTCGGGCGCGTCCGTTCATTCCGTTCCTCCCGTAAAGGAGCGTCCGCCGGTTCAAAGCTCGCAGCGGATAGCGCAACGAACCGAGCTTGCGGAGCCGTTTATGCCGCGCCGCATGCCGTCCACAGCCAGCGCAGCCCAACGCGCGACGGCAGGTTACGCCAGATGGCACGCGACCCGGTGCTCGTCCCCGACCTGGCGCAGCTCCGGCGTCTGCGACCGGCAAGCGTCTACGGCCAGCGGGCAGCGCGTATGGAAGCGGCAGCCTTGCGGCGGATCGATCGGCGAAGGAATATCGCCTTTGAGCAGAATGCGTTCCCGCTTTTCCTTCCGGTCCGGTGTCGGAATGGCCGACAGCAGCGCCTTCGTGTAAGGATGCTGCGGATTTTCGAACAGTGACTTCTTGTCGGCGATTTCGACGATTTTGCCGAGATACATAACCATGACGCGATCGGAAATATGCCGCACAACCCCAAGATCGTGGGAAATGAACAAGTAGGTGAGCTTATGCTCCTCCTGCAGCTTCTTAAGCAGGTTAAGCACCTGCGCTTGAATGGATACGTCGAGCGCCGAGACCGCCTCGTCGCAGATCATCAGCTTCGGCTGCACCGCAAGCGCACGCGCAATGCCGATCCGCTGGCGCTGGCCGCCGCTGAACTCGTGCGGGTACCGGTCGATATGGTCGGCGCGCAATCCTACATAGGAAAGAAGCTCCATGATCCTGTCCGCTTGACGCTCTTTGGGAACGACCTGCTGAATCGTCAGCGCTTCTCCGAGAATTTGCCGTACGGTTTGCCGGGGGTTAAGCGAAGCGAACGGGTCCTGGAAAATGACTTGCATGTCTTTGCGCATCGCCCGCAAGCCGCTTTTGGACAAACGCAGCACATCTTGCCCCTGGAAGGTGATTTCGCCGGCCGTCGGCTCGTCGAGCCGCAAAATCGCCCGCCCTGTCGTCGATTTGCCGCAGCCGGATTCGCCTACGATGCTGAGCGTTTCGCCTTCGTAAATCGTAAAGCTGATATCGTCTACGGCCTTAACGTGGTTAACCGTCCGTCCGAAAAAACCGCCCTTGATCGGGAAATATTGCTTCAGTCCTTTAATATCCGCGAGAACGCGTTTGCTTTGGCCCTGCTTTACGGTTGCCGTCATCGCATGCCACCGACTTTCGTTTGGTTTATAGTTTCCGCACCCGTATCCCATTCCGGCGTCGCCATCCAGCAGCGCACCTGATTGCCGCCGCCGGCATCGACAAGCTCCGGCATCCTGTCGGCGCATATCGCTTTCGCATGCTCGCAGCGCGGCGCGAACCGGCAGCCCTGCGGCATGTCATATGGACTCGGCACGCTCCCGGGAATCGCCGGCAGCTCCTCCATATCCTGATCGAGACGGGGCAGCGAGTTAAGCAAGCCGATCGTATATGGATGCTTCGGACTTGCAAACAGCTCGTCGGCCGTCGTATATTCCACCACTTTGCCGGCATACATGACGGCCACCCGGTCGCATGTTTCCGAGACGACACCGAGGTCATGCGTAATCATAATCATGCTCATGCCGAGCTGCCGCTGCAGCTGCTTCATCAGTTCCAATATTTGCGCTTGAATCGTCACGTCGAGCGCCGTAGTCGGCTCGTCAGCAATGAGAATTTCCGGGCTGCACGCCATCGCCATAGCGATCATGACCCGCTGCCGCATCCCGCCGCTCAACTCGAACGGCTCCTGCTTCGCCCGCTTTTCCGGCGACGGGATGCCGACCAGCCGCAGCATATCGACGGCCTGCTCCCAAGCTGCTTTGCGCCCGAGCTTCTTGTGCACGCGAAAAACCTCCGCGATCTGCTCCCCGACCGAGTACACCGGGTTCAGCGACGTCATCGGCTCCTGAAAAATCATCGAAATGTCGTTTCCGCGGATGGCCCGCATTTCCTCGTCCGACTTTTTCAGCAGATCCTGCCCTTTAAAAAGCACTTCGCCGCCGACAATTCTGCCGGGGGGACTTGCGATCAGCCGCAAAATGGAAAGCGAGGTGATGCTTTTGCCGCAGCCGGACTCGCCGACCAGGCCGAGCGTTTCCCCTTTATGCAAGGTGAAATCGATGCCGTCGACCGCTTTGCTGACCCCTTCGCCGGTAAAAAAGTGCGTCTGCAGCCCGCGGACCTCCAGCACTTTTTCGTTCGTTATCGGTTTCGTCATGCGAATTCCTCCTTAAACTTTCCGTCAGGAAAGCTGCTTCGTAAGTGACCAGTGTGAAAGCGAAAGAAGATAAGCTATCCGGTTTGTCAGGTATCTCCTTACGGTCGCTCTTGTGTTCAGGAAATTTGGTTGGAAGCTTGGTTAATGCGATTTCCTGAACACAAAGGCGAACGCTCACGCTCCTTCAGGAGACACCCGCCACCCCTACAGTAATCTTCCTTACAAATCTTTCAGCTTTACATTTTGCTGCCTATGCGCTTGCCGCTAGTCCAGCTTAATCCGTTTATTAAAGTACCGGTACAGCACGTCGACGACCAGATTGACAAGAACGAAAATGAGCGAGGCTACAAGAACGCCCCCCTGCACCATAGGCAAATCCCGCATCCGGATGGCGTCGACGATCAGCCGGCCGAGGCCGTTTATCGCGAATACCGATTCCACCAGCACCGTACCGCCAAGCAGGACGCCGAACTGCAGGCCGACTACCGTGATGACGGGAATAAGCGCGTTTTTGAGCGCGTGCTTGTAGACGATGATGCGGTCCTTGAGCCCTTTGGCTTTGGCCGTTCGGATGTAGTCCTGGCGAATGACGTCGAGCATGCTCGACCGCGTCATCCGGGCGACGATCGCCGCGCCCGACGTGCCCAGCGTGATAGCCGGAAGCAGCATGTGTTTCCACGTCCCCCAGCCCGCAACGGGCAGCAAGTGAAGCTTGACTGAGAAAAAATAGATAAGCGTCAGCCCGAGCCAGAAGCTCGGCATCGAAACGCCGATCAGCGCGATGATCATGATTGCGATATCGGATTTCGTGTACGGCTTTGTGGCGGAAATGATGCCGGCCAGCATCCCGAGCACAACCGTGATGAAAATACTGGCGAGCGCAAGCTCGATCGTAATCGGCAGCCGGATCATAATCTCTTTGGATACCGGCAGGCTCGAGCGCACGGAAGTGCCGAGATCGCCCCGGAACACGTCGGCGACATACTGCACATACTGCAAGGCCAGCGGCTGGTCCAATCCCATTTGATGGCGGATACGCTCCACCGTTTCCGTTGAGGCCCCTTCGCCGGCAAGCATAACCGCCGGGTCGCCGGGCACGAGCTGCATGATCAGGAAGACGACCAGAATGACGCCGAGCATAACCGGAATCATTTGGAGCAATCGCCGAATGATATAAATGAACATGTTGTTCCTCCTCTAAGTTCCTCTCGAACGATCAAGACGGGGGTCAGCTTCGCGACGAAAAACGTATGAACGGAACGGACTCCGGTCACGGATAACGACCTTACGGGGTGCACGAACATCCTACTGTTTCATCCGCGGATCAAGCGCGTCGCGCAGCCCGTCGCCGAAAACGTTGAAGCCGATGACGAGCGTCGAAATGGCGATACCCGGAAACAGTGCCAGCGTCGGCACGGTGAACATAAAGTCGCGGCCGTTGCTGAGCATGGCCCCCCATTCGGCCATCGGCGGCTGTGCGCCAAGCCCGAGGAACGACAGACCGGCGGCGGAAAGAATCGCAGTCGCGATCCGCAGTGTCGCCTGCACGATGATCGGAGACATGATGTTCGGCAATATATGAACGAAAATGATACGCGCATCCCCCGCGCCAAGCGAGCGGATGGCATCGATATATTCCAGCTTTTTGACCGTTAAGGTGGAGCCACGCACGATACGGGCGAACATCGGAATCGAAAACACCCCGACCGCGATCATGACATTGACCAGGCTTGGCCCAAGAGCGCTTACAATGGCTAACGCAAGCAAGATGCCCGGGAAGGCCAGCAGAACATCCACCACCCGCATGATGACCGTATCGACCCATTTCCCGTAGTAACCGGCAAGCAATCCGAGAATGATGCCGAAAAACGCGCCGATCAGCACGGCTACGAATCCTACCGCAAGCGAAAGGCGGGTGCCGTATATGAGCCGGCTCAGCACATCCCGTCCCTTATCGTCCGTTCCTAGCAGGTGCTCGGCGGACGGCGGCTTCAGCTTGTTCACCAGATCGACCAAGTACGGATCGTGCGGCGCAATGAGCGGCGCGAGCAAGGCCACCAGCAAATAAAAAACGATGACGACCCCGCCTGCCATGGCGAGTTTATTTTTGCGGAATTTGTAATAAAACGCTTTCCATTTGCCCGGCTGCGATGACGCCGGCTGCTTTGAAAACGATTGCTTTTGTTCGGCAAGCTGTCCATTCATGATCGATTTCCCCCTTCGTGTCCTTAAAGTTATCAGAAATCGGGCCCAAGTAAATACGGTTCGGCCAATGCGTAAAGATCCTGCAAATACAGGTAAAGATTATTAAAAAAATTGGCGGAAAAATGTCTATAATGGAGCTTGAGCTTGTACTCGATTGGAAGAGAAAGGGTGAACGATTCGTGAGCTCCGCATATTGGCTGACCAATATTCGTTTGGAAAGCGGCTACCGGATGGAAAACGGAACAATCGCCGGGACCGAAACCGAAATTTGTCATTTACGCATGGAAGGCGGCATGATTCGCGAAATCGCGTCTGCCGAAGCTCCGCTCCTTACCGGGCTACCCCGGCTGGACGCCAAGGAGCTGCTGCTTCTGCCGTCCTTTATCGAGAAACACGTTCATTTGGATAAAACGCTGATGGGCGACGCGTGGCGCGCGGTCATTCCAGCTCCGGGCGTGACGGGGCGCTGCGAGGTGGAAAAACGCATTCTTCCGTCCCTGCCGACCTCAAGCAAAGCGCGCGCCGAGCTGCTGCTGGACACGCTGCTCAAGAACGGCTCGACCGAGGTGCGCACGCACGTCGATCTATACCCGGACGCCGGCTTGCGTTATTTGGAAGCGGTTCAACAGGCGCTGGAAACGTTCGGGGGCAAACTCTCGTCCGAAATCGTCGCCTTTCCGCAGCACGGCCTTCTCCGCAGCCATGCGACGCAGCTCGTCCGCGAAGCGCTTCGCCAAGGCGCTACGCTGGTCGGAGGCGTCGATCCCGCCACGGTCGACGGCGATATCGAAGCTTCGCTGCAGCGGATGATGGAGCTGGCCGTCGAGGCGAATGCGGGCGTGGATCTGCATTTGCACGATCCGGATTATTTGGGTACCTATACGATGAGAAGATTAGCGGCATTAACGATGGAGGCCGGCTTACAAGGAAGAGTCGCGGTCAGCCACGCTTTCGGCATCGGCGACGTGCCTGTAGGCGAGGCGGCGGATCTTGCGGCCGTCCTGGCCGAGGCGGGCATTACCGTCATCACGAGCGTGCCGCATAGCCGCGTCATTCCGCCCGTGCCTCTGCTGCGCGATCACGGCGTCAACGTAGCCGTAGGCTGCGATAATATTTTCGACACCTGGCAGCCTTACGGCAATGGCGACCTGCTTGAGCGTGCCGGGCGTCTGGCGGAGAGATTCCGCTGGATCGACGAGCGTTCGCTCGGGCAGTCGCTCGGATTCATCACGGGCGGCCGGACGCCTCTCGACGCGGAAGGCAGACGCGTTTGGCCGAACGTCGGCGACGAGGCAAGCATGCTGCTCGTTGAAGCAAGCTGCTCGGCGGAAGCCGTCGCAAGGCGCGCGGAGCGCAAGGCCGTCTTTTTCAGGGGAACTTTAGTGGCGGGAGGACTGGACGCATGATCGATCTTTTGCTGGTGAACGGCGTCGTTATTACGATGGATTCGGAAAGGCGCATTCTCGAAGACGGCGCCGTGGCGATTCATAACGGAAGGATCGTCGAAGTCGGCGAAACGGAGCTGCTGCGCGGGAAATACGAGGCGGAGCGGACGATCGACTGCAAGCATCATTGCGTGCTGCCCGGCTTGATCGACGCTCACGGCCACGGCGGCCATTCGATGTTCAAAACGATCGCGATGGACAGCCCGAGCTTCTGGATGCCCGTTATGACGCATACGTACAAACATTTCGTGACCGACGAGTTCTGGTACTACGAAGGCAAAATCAACGCACTGGAGCGGCTGAAGGCCGGCATTACGACAGGCGCCTGCGTGCTCGGCTCGATGCCGCGCTCGGACGACCCGGTCTTCGCGCTTAACCATGCCAAGGCATATGCCGAAGTCGGCGTGCGCGAAATCGTCTGCACCGGCCCCTGCAATCCGCCGTGGCCGCATTCGTTCAGCCGCTGGGTAGACGGCAAACGCATCACGCGGGATGTCACCTACGAAGAAGTGCTGCAAGGAGCCGAAGCGGTGATCGAGGCGCTCAATCATGCGCATGACGATCGAATCCGCGCGTTCATTACGCCGTTCGTCATCGTTACCTCCGTCAATCCGTCGGCGCCGACGCCGGCGGATCAGTTGTACGGACTAACGGATCACGACCGCTACCAGGCCAAACGGATCCGGGAAATCGCCCGCAAGTACGACACGCGGATCCATTCGGACGCGTTCGGCGGCATGGTGCATCTGGCCATTCAGGACAAGGAAAACGCCCTGCTCGGGCCGGACGTGCATCTTCAGCACTGCCGCGGCCTATCGTTCGACGAGGCGCGCATCCTCGCCGAAACCGGCACCAACGTCAGCTCGGCGCCCGGCTTCGGGCAAGTAAACGCGCGGACGCCGATCACCGAGCTGATCGAGCTCGGCGCAACCGTCGCGATTACGACGGACGGCACGGCGCCTGCTGCAAGCTTCGACATGTTCCAGGCGATGCGCAAGACGCAGCTGATCCACCAGGCCGCGCTCAAGGACTACTATTATTTGCCGGCCGGCAAGCTGCTGGAAATGGTGACGATCGACGCGGCGCGCTGCGTAGGCTGGGATGACGAGCTGGGCTCGCTCGAAGCCGGCAAAAAAGCCGACGTCATCACGGTCGACATGCGGCAGCCGCATTTGACTCCGGCTTTTATGTACGTGCACAGGCTTGTGCATCAAGCGGTCGCAAGCGATGTCGACAACGTGATCGTCGACGGCAAAATTGTGATGGAAAACCGGAACGTTTTGACGGTGGACGAAGGTCTGGCCATCGACGAAGCGAACGCCGAGGCGCAGCGCACGGTCGAACGTGCGGGCTTGCAGAAATATATGCAGCCGACGAAATATTTTTGGGGACACGCGAGGGCTTACCTGGATGAGAAACGATTCGATCCGGGCGATCTTGTCTAACAGAATCGAACTACGAGAGGATGACGTTCATGACTACGGCTTATTGGTTGACGAATGTAACGCTGGAGAGCGGATACCGGTACGAAAACGGGGCGATCGCGGGTACGGAAACCGAGCATTGCCATCTCCTTATCGAGGACGGAAAAATCGCCCGCATCACATCGGCCGGCGAAACGCTCGAGGACGGCTTGCCTACGCAGGACGCCAAGGGCTTGCTCCTGCTGCCTTCTTTCCGGGACATGCATATCCACATCGATAAAACGTATTACGGCGGGCCATGGAAGGCCTGTACGCCGCCGGTCAATATTTTTACGAGGCTGAACGAAGAGGTCGAGCTGCTTCCTCGTCTGCTGCCGACGGCTCAGGAGCGGGCCGCCCAAATGGTCGAGCTGCTTAGACGGAACGGTACGACTCACATCCGCACCCACTGCAACGTCGATCCGATTATCGGGCTCAAAAACCTGGAAGCGACGCTGCTGGCGCTCGAATCGTTCTCCGGCAAGCTGACGCATGAAATCGTCGCCTTCCCGCAGCACGGCCTGCTTCGCAGCAACTCCGTCAGGCTCGTCCGCGAAGCGCTGCTGATGGGCGCGAATATGGTCGGCGGCGTCGACCCGGCGACGGTAGACCTGAACATCGAGAAGTCGCTGAACACGATCATGGAGCTCGCGGTGGAAGCGAATGCGGACATCGACGTTCACCTTCACGATCCGGGCCATCTCGGCACGTTTACGTTCAAAAGGCTTGCCGCTCTTACCGAAGAAGCCGGCTGGCAAGGCCGCGTGACGGTCAGCCACGGACTCGGACTCGCCGACGTGCCTCCGGAGGAGCAGCATGAGATCGCCGCCCTGTTCGCGCGCCTCGGCATCGCGGTTACGTCCACCGTGCCGATCAACCGGGCGACCATTCCGTTCCCTCTGCTGCGGGAGCATGGCGTGGACGTCTCGCTCGGCGACGACAGCATCACCGACCACTGGTCGCCGTTCGGCCAGGGTGACAGCCTGGAACGCGCGGGCCGGCTCGCCGAGCGGTTCCGCTGGAGCACGGAGCGCGCGCTCGCCGAGACGCTCGGCTTCATTACCGGCGGCAAGCTGCCGCTCAGCAAGGAAGGCGAGCGGCTTTGGCCGCTTGTCGGCGACAAGGCGGACGCGGTGCTTGTTCACGCCACCTGCTCGGCCGAAACGGTGGCCCGCCGGGCGAAGCGCCAAGCCGTGCTGTTCCGCGGGAACATCGTGTCCGGTTCGCTGTAAAGCATTGTCACAAGAAAAACGTTAGCGTGAACGTGTCCTGGGAGTTATGATTCTGCGCTTGGGTGCAGGCCAGAACACGAGATCAGCAGACCGGCTGCGCGGAACGGAGCAAGCGCAAGCGCTACCGAATCGATTGGACATGCTGCTGTTGTAAAGTTCAGAAAAGCACGTTTCGCTATGGACGGTCCAGTACTATTCGATACAAAATTTCGAGTCGAATTCATTAAGAGGAATAATGTACGGAATTCTATACGAAATTTCGAGTAGAATTCATCAAGAGGAACGTAATGTACGGTATTCTATACGAAATTTCGAATAGAATCATCGAGATGATCATTATGTTCCCAAATGTGTATGAAATTCCGACTCGATTTCAAACGGCGGTTGCAATCCCTCTCCGTCCTCTTTCTTGCTGATTTCTCGTGTTCAGGCAGGCCAGTGAGGAAAAACTCACTACTAATGAGCCTGGCCTCACTCTTTCTTGCCGTTTTCTCGTGTTCCGGCTAGACAGTGAGGAAAAACTCACTACTTGTGAGGAAAAATGCAACGAATAGTGAGTTTTTCCTTATTAGTTTGCGAAAACCGCCTGTTGCCTCGAAAACAGTGAGCCTAGTGCAGCTAGCCTCATAAACAATGAGGTTTTCCTCACTCCCTTTATCCGTATGAGGTCAGCAACGTCTTCGCCGTCTTTCAGAAGCGCGCGTTTACCGCTGTCCCAAATGGTGGAGCGGAATGAAGCAGTGCCAATATGTAACCGAATAAGCCTCCAACCACTCCAAAAGTGGTAGCGGAAGCTTATTTTTTGCTAATTTAGCACTTTAAGCGGTGCGTAAAAAAAGAAATGCTGACTTTTGGACAGCCCCAGTTTCCAATCCAATTTCCAAACTTTCCGTCTACTCGTTTTCCCATCTAACATTACGACAAAAAAGGGATATTCATCCATGTATCGAATTAACATTTAACTACATTTACATTGGGGGATATCGTAATCGTATGCGGAAAAACCTCTTGAAAATAGCTGCCGCCGGATGTGCGCTGTGCCTGCTTTGCACCACTGTAACTTATGCCGACCCGTTCACCGAAAACCGGGAAGTAACCGTTAACGTAACTGGTGTTAAAATCGATTTGAACAACCCCCCCGATCCTCTTGAACTCCACTGGGCCTTGATGGGTATCGATTCTGCCGATATGAAAGGACATTGGGCGGAACGTCTTTTCTATTGGGCTACTCGCCATAACATCATCGAAGGATATCCGGACGGCACGATCCGGCCCGACCAGCCGATGACCGAAGCGGAATTTCTAAAAACATTTTACCGTCCGTTCTTAGCGGCTTTGACCGTAGGGAAGGACTGGACGGAGAGTCTGTACAGGCATGCTTCCTCGTGGAAACATCCCGTTTCAGGCGGCAATAACACGGAGCTGCGTCATGCCCCGATATCGAGGCGAAAGGCTGCGGAAATTATAGCAGCTGCGCAAGGCGTTCGCTATTCAGGCGACGACGCCATCGTATACCTGCTCGGAAATCGGCTCGCTGCCGGAAAAACGGACGCCACATTAGAAGGTTTTGCAGGCGACGATTTCCTGACGAGAGCGGAAGCCGTCCAGTGGATACGAACGCTGAAGCTTAGAGGCATGTTTAAAATCAAAGAGGCCCCTGAGGAGCTATCCGATCCCGAACGATTGCCTGCACTTCTCGGGAAAGCGGAAGAGGAATTGCCCGATTTCGTTTATGCACCCGTTACGATCGACGACTTCCATTTTACAGACATGGATGGAAACATTACTTTCGAATTAGGCGCGACTAAAGAATCCATCGACAACCGATACGGCGATCCGGATGAACATTTGGACTTCCTTCAATTGGACGTTTACGGTTCTCTTTCCGTTCACTATGACGCAAACGGGAAAATGGAAGCTTGGAATGTGGATAATTTCACCCATCAGCCCAAACCGATCCGAACGCATAAGGGGATTGTCGTAGGCGAGAGCTCATTGTCCGACCTTCTCCGCCAATATGGGACGGCAGGAATGGAAAACGATAATATCTTGAGTTATATGTATGAAACCATAGACGGTCAGCCCACGCCCCGATTCACGGCAAAAGAAATAATCGACAAAAATAATGCGATCATCCTATCGTTCGTCGTCAATGAGGACACGTTGAAGGTTGATTATATGTTCTGCTCCCGGTATCCCTATGCCAATTTTGATTTCCTCAACAGCAATTAATCGTACGCCGTCGTCAATATGCTGGAGTCCGATTTTGCCCGCTTGGAATCGAGTCCGAATCCCTTTCCTCGCATGCAGTCCGAAAATGCCCGCTTGCTGCGGCTATTCGGCTCAGCAGACCGGATAATCCTTGCTCCAAGCAGGCGAATTCGGACTAGAGCGCAGAGGGAGGCTTGATTCCTTGCTCCAAGTCGGCAGATTCGGATTACAGCGCGTATAGCTGCCTCGCCTCGATGACAGCAGGTCTCGAATTCGGTCAAACAAAAAGCTTCCGCTACCGCTTTAGAAAACGGTATTGGAAGCTTTTTGTATAAATAATGTATGCTTAGGCGCGATCGGAGGTTGTTCCATTGGGCGGAGCGGTATAAGCCGGTTCTAAGTCCGCTCCTCTGCAATAAATGCAGCGCGCCTGCTCTGTTTGTGAGTCTACTCCCCGGAAACACGGACGATTTTAGAAGCCGACAAACCTCCGTACTCGACCGTGACCGCCGTTTCTCCTCTTAGCTTAGGCAAAATCGTTCCGTCCTCCCGTACATCAAGAACGGTATGATCCGCTACCGTATAGGCCGGCCGCAATACCGACCTCGTAAATCCGTCTGCATGCTCGGCAACCGGATTTAACCGGCAAGCCGGACCGTCGAGGCTTACCTCCTCGCAGCCGTACAAGGTCAACGATCGAAGGTCCGCCCTGACTCCAGTCCCGAACAGATGCATGAGCGGAGAGGCCAGCCTTGCCGCCCAGTCCTTCTCCACATGCTCGGCATCGGGATCGCAGTAATACGCAAGCTCATCGTGCTCCGCGTACCCCAACTCCAGCAGCTGCTCCGCAACTGCTCGGACATGCTTTTCCATCACCAGCGTCCCTTCGCGGCCGCCGAGATCGATCCAGATGCGGGAAATCGGCTGCTTTTGCCGGAAAATATGCAGCAGCGGAACTTCCGTCGATGTCTCCGGGTCTACGCAATAGAAATACGGGGACACGATAGCCAGCTTTCCGAAAACATCCGGACGGCGAAACCCGATATGGTAAGTCACCTGTCCGCCTCGCGACGACCCCATCAAAGCCGTATGCGCAGGACCCGCCTTCGTCCGAAAAACCGAATCGATATAAGGCTTTACCTCGCCGATTACGAAGCTTTCGTACAAAAGGCCTTTGGGCCGGATCGGCACTTTATCGGATGGATAAAGCACCCCTTCCAGGTCATGGGTAAACTCGTCGGCCCGCTCCATACCCATATTCGAGATGCCGACTACGATAATTTCCTCCATCAGGCCTTCGGCTGTCAACCGGTCGACCGCCATATGAACGTTCCAGGAATAACCATTGAATGCCGGATGAAAAATATTTTGTCCGTCGTGCATATACAGCACCGGATACCGCTTGACCGTGTCATGCCTGTAGCTTGGTGGCAAGTAGACGAACAAATCCCTTCGGTTGTCCAAGGCGGCCGAATAAAAGCTTTCGATTCGCAAAATCGTCGATTCATTAGTCATCGTTTTCACCCCAATAAGCGCTCGGCTTCCGTATCAACCCAGTTTTCCACCTCGTAATGCAGCAGCAATCCGTCGTCCGCCGTAAACGTCCGATACGGGATTTCCCTGCCCTGCCGATCGGTCTCGTGTTTGCCGAGCCCCCGCGAAATACGAAATACGAAAGAAACGTTTCTCGGCACCTCGAACGTGCCGCCGAACAGCCCTTCGCGAATCGGAGGCAGCTCGATGCCGGCATACAATTGTTCAGTCGGCGGCGTATTTTCCGGTACCTTCACGTACATCTGAACCGTAACCGTATCGGAAATGTGCGGAACGACAGCGATATCGAGACTCGCCGTCAATTGATGCCCGATATACGTGACCGTCGCACTGCCCTTCTTCTTAGGCAGCAAGCTTCCGTCCCCGCTTACCGCGACGATATCCGGATCGGACACTTCATAGCGGGCGTCCAAATCCGTCATCATAAAGCCGCTGTCATAGTGGACGACCGGATTCAGCGTGCCTCTCGGTCCTTCGAGGCCAATGGCATCCGGACCGTGCAGCTCGATGCGCACCGGAGTGCCGATATCACCGAAAAAGTAAAGAAGCGGCGCATGGACCCTGGCAGCCCAATCCGTCTGGGAATGTCCGGATCCGACCGCAAGGAAGTACATGAAGTCGTCTCCCGGCTTGTAGCCCGACTGAACGAGAACCTCTGCGACATGGCGCACATGCTTTTCCATAACGGTAAACCCTTCCGAATCCCCGACGTCCATCCAAATTTTCCGGGCCCCTTTCCCCGTGTACACCTCGCTTAACCAACGCTCCTCCATGGTGGCCGAATCTACGCTGACGAAGAACGGACATAACGCCCCGATTTTGCCGAAAACATCCGGGTGACGGAAGCCGATATTGTACGACACCAGTCCGCCGGCGGACGATCCCATCAAAGCGGTATTCGCTTTATCCGGCAAGGTCCGATATTCCCTGTCGATATAGGGCTTTACTTCTTGAAGCAGAAATTGCTCGTACAGCTCGCCTTGGTTCGTCGTATCGAACACGTTATGCCCGCCGGGATTCGCATGCATGTATTCGGCGATTCTTGCGTCCTCTACATGCGAAACCGCGACTACGATAATTTCCCGCATCTTCCCTTCCGCAACCAGCCGGTCCACGGTTAGATGAACGTCCCAAGACTCGCCCTTCCGATCTTGAAAGAAAACATGCTGCCCGTCATGCATATACAGAACCGGATACCGTTTCTCGGCCTGCCCTTCATAACTCGGGGGCAAGTACACGAACATATCGCGATCGTTATTCAAAATAGCCGAATGAAAATGTTTGATTTCGATTAACCGCGATGCCTTCACCGGGTGCTTCCTCCTATCCGATCCTCACGATGAAACGGACAAATAGATGAATTTGTCCGGATTGCTGTAATCCGCATCGTGAATGTTGCGGTCCATCATGTCCACAACCTGTTTATATTCGTTCAATTCGTACGTTATTTTCGCAACCTTCGCCGGCACGATGTCCGGGTAATGGCTTGTGCATAAAACGGCTATATGCTCGTGCGTCCGCAGCACTTCGTTCGCCAAAAATTCGTTGACGACGATCCCGGGACTGCCCGCCGGAATTTTGGACAGAAAGGCATTTAAGCCCTCCTTGCTTTCGTATACGTGAATCCTCGCTTCGTCCAAGCCCGACCTGCGTTTGACGATGCCGACCAGCTCGGCGTCGTTATAGGCGTCCATGACAAGAAATTCCGGCGTTTCGCCGAGCCGCGCGTTCGCGGACCGAAAGCCGTTTTCGAAATCGGGGATGATTTTGTGAAACAGCGTATCTTCGATATGGCTGTCTACGGCAAACACCGGAATCCCAAACCCGAAATAACGGGATATGGTTGCGAACCGCTCTTGATCCACGTTGATCAGGAAGACGCCGTCCAAATTCCTCTCCCGAATCATGTCGTAGGACGGAGCTTCTCCGTCGATCTGCATAAAAATGACATGGTAGCCCCGTTCGCCGCACAGCTGCTCGATCCGGTACAGCGTTTTGACGTAATTCAGATCGGACCACGGCTTCGGCTCCAAATCCTTGAACAATAAAATGCCGATCAGCCCGGTTTTTTGCAGCTTCAAGGAGCGTGCGCTCCGGTTCGTCACATAGTGCAGCTGCTGAGCGATTTTCAGCACCTTGACGCGCGTCTCGTCGGAAATGGACTGCGTCTTGACGTCGTTTAATATATAGGAAACCGTCGCGATCGATACGCCGGCCGCCTTTGCGATATCTTTGATTGTCGCTTTTTTCATCTTCTTCATCCGCCCTTGCTTAAACGTTTCAGTCGATTTAATCACACGACATCCGTTTTGTCAATCGCTCCGGGTGCAGCGAGCACAAGCCAACCGAACGGCGGCAAGCTTACGGTCATCGCAGCATCGTCCATCCGGGCCGTGCCTTTGCCCCAGATCGGAACAGGCGGCGTTTGCGTTTCGATGGCGAACGTCAGCCGTTTCTCGGCGTCGCTATGATTGAAACAAACGTAAACGTGCTCGTTTGCATGCTTTCTTCTCACGGCAAGCTGGCGGTTACGGGCATAAACGATTTCGAACGAGCCTTCCTGCAGGGCGGGATGCGCCTTCCGCAGCGCTATCAGCTCACGGTAAAAGCCTAGAAGCTCGCCGTTCTGTTTCTGCGGATCCCAAACCATCGGTTTGCGGCAGTCGGGGTCGGCTCCGCCTGTCATGCCTACTTCGTCTCCGTAATAGATGCACGGCGCGCCCGGCAAAATAAATTGAAACAATACGGCCTGCCTGACCTTTCGTTCGTCATGCGCGGTTGTGAGCAGGCGAGGCGTATCATGACTGCCGACGATATTAAACGCCGCTTCGTTCACTTGCTGCGGGTAGCCCGCCAGAAGCCGGTTGATTCGGAACGAGAACGTTTCCGCATCGATATCGTCCTTGGCAAAAAACTGAAGAACCGCTTCCGTCGCCGGATAGTTCATCACCGCATCGAACTGATCTCCCCGCAGCCAGGGCATTGCGTCATGCCATATTTCGCCCAAAATATAAAAGTCGGGCTTGAGCGACTTCAGCTCCCGGCGAAAATGCCGCCAAAACTCGTGGTCGACCTCGTTCGCCACATCCAGTCTCCAGCCGTCGATGTCGCATTCTTTGACCCAATACCGCGCAACGTCGAGCAAGTAGGCCCGCACTTCCGGGTTGGCCGTATTCAGCTTCGGCATATGGGACTCGAACGCAAAGCAATGATAGGACGGAGCCGCCCCATCGCCCGCCGGGTTGTCTTTCATATGGAACCAGTTCCAGTAGACCGACTCCCGGCCCTTCTCCAGCACATCCCGAAATGGAGCGAACCCTCCGCCGCTATGATTAAATACCGCATCCAAGATGACGCGGATGCCCCGCGCGTGAAAATCTTGAACGAGCGTCTTCAATAGCGCTGCGTCGCCGAAATGCGGATCGACCTTGTAATAATCGGCGGTATCATATTTATGGTTAGTGTTTGCCTCGAATAGAGGCGTAAAGTAAACGGCCCCTACGCCGAGCGAATGCAGGTAATCGATACGGTCCAGCACGCCTTGCAGATCTCCGCCGTAATAATCGTAAGGGCCCGGATCGTCCTGCTCCCAAGGGCGAACCTGCGCAGGGTCGTTCGTCTTATCGCCGTTCGCGAACCGTTCGGGAAAAATTTGATAAAAGACGGCCTTTTTAACCCAATCCGGCGGCTGCAGCACCTCGGTCGGCCAAATAAACGGATAATCGAAAAAGGTGAGCGGATCCTGCGGTTTTTGCTCCGAAAAGCCTTGCTCCGTATACCACAGCTTCACTTTGCCCGAAACGAGCTCGAACGCATACCGGAGCCTGAAATGCGGAGGCGTCAGCTCCGCCTGCCAGTAATCGAACAGCTCGTCGGTCGCAATCTTGTGCATATGCGTTTCGCGCACGGTGTTCGCCCAATCGTACTTATCCCCGTGTAAAGCTCTGACGGCGTGCAGATCGTCCTTTTTGGCGCGCAGCCGTATATGGACGGTATTTTCGTCGTAGGCATAACAATAGCTGTCCGCAGACCGATGATAAATCGCTTCAACGAGCATGGCTGCTCCTCCCTCCATCTTTACTGAAACCTCGTCACGAAGCGCGCTGGCACGTACTGAAGCTCGCGTTGTTCCTCATTCCTCCATACGACGGTTCGCTTCTTTCCTTCTCCCCCTTGCTTCCCGTCAGCCTTTATCGGCACCAGACGCAAGTCCGCCGATCAAATACTTTTGGAAATACATGTACAGGAATGTAATCGGCAGCGCTACGAGTACCGCGCCGGCGGCGAATAACGGGAAGCTGGAGTTCGTCTCGTTGGCGACCATATTGTACAAGCCCTGGGCCAGCGTCATTTTGTCGGACGACCGCAAGATGATTTGCGGCAAAATGAAATCCATAAACGGCGTAATAAAGCTGTTCAGCGCAACAAATGTAATGGCCGGCAGCGACAGCGGGAAAATAATTTTGAAAAAGATGTCCATATGCGTCGCCCCGTCCAAAAAGGCCGCTTCCTCCAGGCTTCGCGGAATCGTATCGAAATGGCCTTTCATCACCCACGTTCCCATCGATACGGCTCCCCCGGCGTAAATGAGCACGATGCCGAGATGGGTATCGAGCATCTTCGTTTGCAGCAGCAGCACAAAAATCGCCATGATGGACAAGAAGCCGGGAAACATTTGCAAAATCAGCAGCACCATCAAGCCTTGCTTTCTGCCCGCAAACCGGAACCGGGAGAAGGCGTATGCCGTCACCGCAACCAATGCCGTCGACAATACCGCGTTCGAAACGGCGATCTTGATCGTGTTGCCGTACCACAGCACGAAATCGGTTTGACGGATCAGCTCGACGTAATGACCGATCGTCGGATTGGCCGGAAACATGCTGCTGACCAGCAGCGCCGTGCCCGGATTGAGCGACGTTCCGAAGACCCACACGATCGGGTAGAAAATCGCTATAAGCAGCAGCACGAAAATCACGTAAATGCCGGCTACGACCAACTTATTTTTCAGCTTCGACATTCAGACCATATCCTCTTCTTGGGTAGACTTCATTCGCCTGTAATTCCATAAGGAAAACGCCGCGATGAACAGAAACATCAGGATGGACACGGCCGAAGCCATGTTGAATTGGCTCTGGTTCAGCGTCATCTTGAAAATCCACGAGATCAGCAGATCGGTGCTACCCGCGTAATAATAGCCGGTGTTGTCCGGCCCCCCGTCCGTCAGCAAATAAATCAGATTGAAATTGTTGAAGTTAAATGCAAACTGCATGATGAGAATCGGCGCGGTAGCCGTCAGCACGAGAGGCAGCGTTATGCCGACAAACTTTTGCCGTCCGGAGGCTCCGTCCACTTCGGCCGCTTCGTACAAATCGCGAGGCAGCGTCGTTAATACGCCCGACATGAGCGCCATCAGAAACGGGGTAGAGAACCACATATTAACGAGCACGACCGTTACCTTCGCCATTGTCGGATCGGACAGCCAGGGCACCGGCGCGAAGCCGAGCTTCACCAGCATATCGTTAACCGGACCGAACGACCCGTTGAGCAGTACCCGAAACACGAGAATCGAAATAAACTGCGGCACCGCCCACGGCAAGATGAAAGCCGTTCTCCAAAACCGCTTGAACCGGATGCCCGGGTGGTTCACCATCATCGCCAGCAGCAGGCCGCCGAAAAAAACCGTAGCGGTCGAAGCGCACGCCCAGGCGACGTTCCAAGCCGATATGCCGAGAAACGTCGACCTCCACGCTTCTTGAACAAACAGATCGGTAAACGTTCGAAGCCCTACCCAATCGACCAGCGAGCGGTCGGGAATATGGGCCGGCGCGGAATAATTCGTAAAGGCGATCAGCACATTGAACACAAGCGGAATCACGGTTACGAAAAGCGCGAAGCCTACAGCCGGCAAAAGCAGCAAATAAGGCAGATGCCGAAACTTCGCCGTTCGGAGAGAGTCGCCGAACCCAGGGACACGCTTTCCTTCATCGCGAATGCCTCCGTTCTTGCGGGCGTCGTAAATGTTCATCGCGTAGAAGCCCGCAAACAACAGGACAATAACGAGCGTAATGAGTCCGTTGATCAGCATAAAGATGGAATGGTCGCCCTGAACGATTTTGCCGCCGACCACCCTTGTAGGAACCGACCCCAGTGTAATAAGACCGGAAATCCCTTTATAGGCGATCGGGTAATAGTTCCAGAAGAATATCTGAGCCATAATCATGAACAGCAAGCCTTTGACGTACTGCTTGTTGTAAAGCTGGCCGAGCCCGATGAATATTGCGGAAAAGAAGGCGGCTTTCGTCCGGTGCCGCCAAGCGCCTTGATTCGATTGCATACGCAAAACCGCCTTATTTCTTCGTCTTGATTGCCGTTTTGATTTGGTCTACCGCGCTGTTCAAGACGGTGCCCGGGTCTTTATTGTCGTTCCATAGAGTGGCTAGCGCGGTGCCTGCCGGCACCCACACGTTGCCCATTTCCGGAATGGACGGCATCGGGGTGGAATACTTCGCTTGCTCCAGGAATGCGGAAGCGTTGGCGTCCTTCGTAATGATCGGATCGTCCATCAAGTCTTTTCGCGGAGGAAGCTGCTTGGTCATCTCGAAACGTTTGGACAAATTCGGCTTGCTCGTCGCATAGCTCGCAAACAGCTTTGCCGCGGCCGGATACTTCGTGTACGAATTGACGTACAGCCCGCGAATGCCCGAGAAGCTTTTCGGATGCTGGCCGTTCGGCAGCAGCGGCAGCGGAGCGACGCCGTATTCGAACCCTACTTGGGTCAGGCTCGATTGCAGCCACGGACCGTTGATTACGGCAGCCGTCTTGCCTTCCTGGAAAAAGCCCGTAATGATATTGTCGTTGATGTCATTCGTATTTAAAGGAAGGATTTGCTTAAGCGATTGTACGTATTTTGCGCCCTCGACCGACTTTTCATTGTTCAAGCCGATGTCGTTCGCGTCAGTACCGTTATTTCCAAATACGTATCCTCCGTAACCGGCAAGAAACGAATAAGTTTGATACAGCTGGCCGACATTCCACATGAACGCATACTTTTTATTTTTCGGATCGTTGTACGTAGCGGCGAATTTGACGATTTCCTCGTACGTTTTCGGCGCCGTAGGCATAAGGCTCTTATTGTAGAAAAGCGCGTACGTATCGATCGCCGTCGGAAATCCGTACAGCGCCCCGTTGTTGCTGACGCCTTCGATGGCCGAAGTCATGTATTCGTTCTTGGTCTTTTCGTCGAAAACGTCGTTCTCCAGCACAAGTCCAGCCATCACGGCATTGCCGAGATGATCGTGAGGCGCTGAGAAAACGTCTGCGCCGATTCCGGCCGGGCCGTCCGTCGTTAGCTTTTTCACGGAATCGATGGCGGGTACGGGCTCTACCTTCACTTTGACTCCGTAGTCTTTCTCAAACTGTTCTGCGACCGCTTTCAAATAATCCAGCTCCGGACCCTTCGATTCCCAAACGAGCAGCTGTGCGCCGGTCTCCGGCTTCAGTCCTTCTTGTTTGACCGTACCTTCGGACGTGCCTCCCTGCTCTTGAGCGGCCGGCGGGCTTACACTCTTGCCGCATGCGGGTAAAACCGAAACGCTGGTAAGGACGGCAAGCGCGGTAACAATCAAAGAACGTTTTGACATACGTTTCCCCCCAATGATCAACTTAATCGTTTAAGTAATGTTCGTACTGAAACGTTTAAGTTATATTTTCACCATCATAACGTGTCAGTACTTTGAAGTCAATGGCAGATACAGGATAAAAATCGGACTGCTGCAGGACGCCAGCTTTGCCGCCAACAAGTAAAGATAGTGTAAATACACGTAAAGATCGTGAAAGGTAAAAGTCAGAATATTTTTTATAATACAGCTAAGCATATGGAAGATATGCCGAAAAACGGACTAGGGGGCATCTTCATGAATAAAAAGCATGTACTTGGCAGCGTCCTCGCCTTGTCGCTCATTTTTACGACAGCGCTTGCAGGATGTTCGTCCAAGCCGGAAACGGATGCGGACAAAGGCAACGCCGGCGGCACGGCCAAAACGGGCGGCACGCTTGTCGTCGCGCGGAAAGCGGACGCGAACAATTTGGACCCGCAGTTCATCACGAACATTCCATCGTCCAACTATATTTTCGGCAAAGTGTACGAAGGGCTGATCAAAACCGACAAAAACATGGAATTCCAGCCTTCGCTCGCTACGGAATGGAAAGCGGTAGACGACCTTACTTGGGAATTCAAACTTCGTACCGGGGTTACCTTCCACGACGGCGCGCCTTTTAACGCGGAAGCGGTCAAGAATACGTTCGAACGGGCGCTCGATGCGAAGGTCAATTCGCCGCTCGCCGGCAAATTCTCGATGGTGAAAGAAATCAAAGCCGTCGACGAGCACACGGTGCAGTTCATTCTCGCTTACCCGTACACGCCGCTGCTCTCCATTCTGGCAAGCAACGAAGGCAGCATCCTTAGCCCGAAAGCGATCACCGAGCAATCGGACCAGCTGGCCAAAAATCCGATCGGCACCGGGCCGTTCAAATTCCAATCGTGGACGCCGGGACAAGAGATGGTGCTGGTCAAATACGACGGCTACTGGGGCGAAAAGCCGAAGGTCGACAAAGTCCAGTACAAGGTCGTGCCGGAAGACACGACGCGCGTCGCGATGATCGAATCCGGCGAAGCGCAAATCGCCGACCAGCTGCCGGTTACGGAGCTGAACCGCGTCCAATCGTCCTCAACGCTGGAGCTGGCGCGGGCGGAAGGTCTCGGCGTCGAGTATATCGGTTTTAACACCAAGAAAAAGCCGTTCGACGATGTACGCGTACGTCAAGCGGTCGCCCATGCGATCGAGCGCGATTCCATTATCAAAGGCGTATTCAATAACGTGGGCAGCCGGACGCTGACGGCGCTTTCGCCCAAAATGCCGGGCTACAATGCAAACCTCACGGATTACGACTACAACATTAATAAAGCGAAGCAGCTTCTTGCCGAAGCCGGCTATCCGAACGGGCTGAAAACGTCCATCGTCACCGACGACCGCAAGGAGCGCGTAAACGTGGCCGAAGTTCTGCAATCGCAGCTTAAAGGCATCGGCATCGACCTCGAAGTCAAAGTCGTGGAATTCGGCGCATATCTCGATATTACAGGCAAGGGCGAGCACAGCATGTTTTATGGCGGCTGGGGCAATGCGACCGGCGATGCGGATTACAACCAGTATAACGTGTTCCACAGCAGCTCCCATGGCAGCAAAGGCAATCTTGCATTCTATACGAATACGCAAGTGGACAAGCTGATTGAAGACGGACGCCGCGAGATCGACCCGCAGAAGCGCAAAACGATTTACGAGCAAGCTCAAGAAATCGAGCTGAAGGAAGCGCCGGTCGTGCCGATTCGCACGATCGACCACATAGCCGTTTCCTCCAAAAACGTCAAAGGCTTCTGGCTCAACCCGATCGGTTATTTAATGCTGGATAACGTTACCGTGCAATAACAGTATGCGGCAAAAAGAAAGACGGCATGCGCCTCAAGCGCGTGCCGTCTTTGTCATTTCATTTCACATCGTAACCGTAAACCTCGTCATCCATCACGTAGCCGTTTCCGATATCCGCCACTTGCGTGCGAAGGAGAGTCATGCCAAAACGTTTGTATACGGCAATCGTATCCTCGTTATGGATGTTGACGGTCAGCCAAATTTGCTTGAGGTTGTTCCTCGCGGCGATCGCTTTGATTTCCTCGAAAGCTTGTCTGGCGTAACCTCTGCCGCGGTGGGCTTTGAGCAGGTAAAGCTTCGACAGGTAAAGCGTATTGTCCTCCTGCGGCTGAACTCCGAAATAACCGACCGGCTGGTCCCCTTCCATAAAAAGGTAGTATTCATACCCTTCTGAAAGCTGCTTGGTCATGGCTTCCGCCGATTGAAATTTTTCAAGCATATAATCGATTTGCCCTTGGCTGATTATATGGATAAAAAACTCGTTCCATATTTCATGCGCAAGGCTCGCCGTAGCGGCTATGTGCTCGGGAGCGGTCACTTTTTGGAATGTCAGCATGGTATGGTTCCTCTCCTCTGTTTATTTGGTACGCTTCTCTCTGTAGGCTTTCTTTAGCGTAAGCTAATAATAGCAATGTTTATGGTTAATGTCATATATAATGGGTATGCAGCCGAAAGAGCAACTAATTTTCTGCTTATATTACAGCTTGTTCTGCAACCCCAACAGGTTAAATATTGCTTGTGCGCTTTCCGCTCGGCTCGTTGACCCCATCGGATCGAACCTGCCGTCTCCACGCCCATTCAGCAGCCCCTGCTCCAGGGCATAACGGATCGGCTCCTGCGCCCATACGCTTGCTTGCCCAACATCGCCGATCGGCTCCGTATTGCCAGCCTGCTTCCGGCTGCCGGACAGCAGCTCCCATGCCCGCACCAGCATAACGGCCATTTCTTCGCGCGTTATTGGTTGGTCCGGAGCAAATTTGCCGTCATCCTTCCCATAGACGAGTCCGGCTTCCTTGGCAGTCGCCACTTCCCCGGCAAACCATTGCGTCTCCGCTACGTCAACGAAATTCGCCGACGTACTGCGTCGCTTCAAGTTTAACGCTCTTACTAACAGCGCTGCAAATTCGGCGCGTGTTATGTCCTTTTGGGGTGCGAAATCCGTTTCAGTATTGCCATTCACGATATGTCTCGCCGACAGCACGCGGATCGTATCGGCAGCCCAGTAACTTGCATTTACATCGTTATAGTGCTTATCGTATGCCAGCAATGCATAGTTGCCGAAGTCCGAGATCTCGGCTTCCATCGTATCACCATTGCGTTTACCGCCGATGAACACCAATTGGCCGTCATCATGAATCAAGTAGATGCCTGCTAATCGCGGGTCGACGCCAGGAGTGAGGGGAAGCTTTATGGTCATGAGTTGACCTTGAACTGCCGCAGCTGCTTTTTTGCCATCCTTGTCAACTAGACTCGCGCCCACGTCAATCATGTCGCCTGCCGATTGCAACTGCAAATTGCCCGGCTTGTCGATTTTGCCTAGCAGCTCGGTGGCGGCCGCTTCAAGTAGTCTGTCAAACCTGAAAGATAGACTCCCTCCGCCGCCCAGATGAGGGAGATATGTCTGAAACGTCTCCTTCGGAATCGAAATGCTTGCGGCGTCTCCCGCCACCGTAAGCCCCGTCTCCGCAAGAAGCTTCATAATCTCGACCGGAATCGCGAGACTCTTTTTGCCTTCAGGCAGCGCCACTGTAACTTTGCCGTCCTTGTCCGCTTTCACCTGCTCTTGTCCGATGGTCATCACGTCAGTCTTTGTTTCGGGTGCCGGTTTATCAATCGGCGTTTCGGTATTCTGAATTATGTATGGCAGGCTTGTATTAGGCTGGTTCGTGTCAGGCAGCGCAGTAACCGTCAAGTTAAAGCTGGCGGTATGTTCGCCGTAGGTAGCCGAAATCACCGTCGAGCCTGCGCTTGCCGCCGTTACTTCCCCGGTTGCCGATACTGTCGCCACGCTCGTATTGCTGCTGTTGAATTGGGCTGATGCTGTAACATCAACAGGCGAGCCATGATTGTAAACGGCGGTTACAACTGTATTCGCCTTTGCCCCTACCGTCATCGGCGAGGTTAATCCGCTAATTTCAATACGTTCAGCGAGCCGTATCCGTACGTTCACCGCAAGCGGCAACGTGGCATAGCTAACGTCCCCAACCTTCGCTTCGATCGTCACGTTGTATGCATCATCCGCCGTATAGACCGAGACGCTCACCGTTCCTTGCACCGTCTTCGTCTCGCCCGCCGCCAGCGTAATGTTTTCATCCAGCGTAACGGTAAGACCGTTTGGCACATCGCGCAGCAGATCGACCTTGACCGGAATGTTCGAACCATTCGTCAATTCCACGGCAAAAGGATACGTACCCGTATGATCGGCATCAATGCTGCTCGCGGACATATCCGCCTCAAGAGCCGTCACGACCTCGCTCAGCTCGAGATCGTCGAGCCACGCCGGACCGTCCGCCGCTTGATCCATTTTGAAATACACCCATACTGTTCGGGTTTCCGGCTGCGCTGTGAATAAGACATTCAGCTTCGTCCAGTCGCTGTTTGGAGCCGATTCCGCCCAAGTATACCTGATGCTTTCTCCGTCGGCGTTGACCTCTCTGATGCCAAGCGCCGCGGACCCAACCGTTGCGCTGTTTTTGACCCAGCCCGTCAAGACGTATTCGCGACCGGCTTCAACTTGAATCGCCTTCGGTTCGTCCATATTGATGACATTAAAAGGATCGTTCGCATCCGGATTCAACCTGGCTGAATACGTCCCGCCATGCGCTACCGTGCTGTCCCATGTTCCGTTATATAGCTGCCAGCCGTCGGGCCTGTTTTCCGCTCCGGCCTTCTTCTCGAATCCGGGATTAAACACCGGATTAATGGGCTCCGTAATCCGGCTAAGCTCCAGATCATCTACCCATGCAGGCGCATTCACGTTCTGATCGATCTTGAAATACACGGCTGCATGTTTCGCCGCCGGCTCCGCTTCGAAGAAAACTTCGATCTTCTCCCAATCGCCTGTTTTCTCCGCTCTCTCCCAGTTATAGAGAATCGAGTCGCCGGCTGCATCGATTTGGCGAATGCCAAGCGCAACCTCCCCGGCCGTTGCTGCTGTCTTGACCCAGCCGGTCAGCTTGTACCTGAAGCCGGGAGAAATCGGGATTAGGTGATTCTGATCCGTGTTTGCGACATTCCATGGATCCGCCGCATTCGGATTCAGCTTGATAGACGCAGCACCGCTGCGGGCAACTGACTTATCCCATTCGCCCGCCCATTTGTCCCAGCCTTCCGGGGTTGTCGCTGTCGCGGCTTTCCGCTCGAACCCGCCATTAAATACCGCGTTTGTATTCGCGTAAACATGAAGCGGAAGCGTCGCGTAGCTAACACCGGCTGACAGGGCTTCAATCGTTACGGTATACTCGCCCTGCGTCATATTTGCCGGAATCGTCATGCTGCCCTGCACCGTTCGCTTCTCGTTCCCGGCCAGCGTTACCGCCGAAGCGAGATTGACCGTTATGCCGCTTACGGTCTGTGCCTGCAGATCGACATCAAGCGGCTGTCCGGAACCGTTCTGTAATTCAACGGAAAACGTGTAAGCGCCCGCTCCGGTAATATCGATATAATTCGGCGTCAGCTTGGCCGTCAGAAGCGGCTGTACGGTAAACGAACGTTCTACCGGAATACGGATATGTATACCTTCATAAAGGAAATCGATTACTGCTTTCACGGCATACACGCCAGGCTGCATATCGTCCGGCAGGGCCGCATCCAGCTGCCGGTCGGCGCTATTCCCGCTCTGGATGTTACCGATCGTTTGTTCGATCGATGAAAGATCCATTTCCGCCGGCAGCTCGATACGCAGTTGAACGCTTTCCATTTCCTGATTGCCGGCGTTGTGAATGCCTACGTTCAATTCCAGTTCATCACCTGCCAGCTGCGGCGCAGCGCTGAGCTGCAAATCGAATTTGGCTGCTGCTTGCATAATCGGCATCAGATCGGCAGCCGCCTGATCCAGCACTGCGTTCAGTTCCTCCCTTTTGCCTTCCAGCTGCTGATCGGACTTCCCGCTGACCCAGTCCTTCAAATCGGCGATATCGCCCAGCGTACTTGCAGCCAAATTCATAGCTCCCCCGGCGTTAACGGACTGCGCCTGCAAGGCGCTCTTCAATTGCTGCAGCTGCACAATCAGCCCTTGCACGTCGTTTTGCCATTCGCTGTCCGCAATGAGCGTCTGCGCGCCGCTCAACTTGCCGCTTGCTTGATTCGCTCCCGCTGCAAAAGGCTTTATCCGATACACAAGCGTCTGCTCGGGCTTGAGATTCACCGCAAGCTGCTGCGTCCAACTGCCCGCCTGCTCGTGCGAATCGCCATACAACAACTCTACATCATTTCCTGCATGCGCAAGAGGGATAGTCGCTGTTTGCGCTTCTTGCGTCATATTGATGGCGATGGCGTACTGCTCATCTCCCTTGCTGTACATAGCCCATTGCACATTGTTGTCGTTATCCAGATAAGCGTCTGACTGTGTTCCTTCAATAACCAGACTGCGAATAAACGCAAGCTCCGTTTTGAATTTCACCATAATAGGGTAAAAATCCGAATGGAGCAAATCCCAGCCCGGATCATAGAGGGCATAAAAGGCCAAGCCTTTGGCGCCTGAAAGAATTGCCTGATACGCCATATTGCGCAATTGATCTTCCGTCGGCAATGTAGTAAAAAAGCTATTGCTATATTTGAAAGTTTGCAGAACGGTCCATACCGGTTTGCTGTCTCCCACGCTCGCGACTGCCTTGCGCACATGTTCGCCAACGGAATGGAGCGGAAGAGCGGCGCTTCCCTCTCTAATCGGATACACATCGGTGACCAGAATATCCGTCGCATGCCCGGTGTAGCGATATGCTTTCCAATCCTCCTCTACCATATATGTCGGATGTGCAGGATCGATAGAACGGATCAGCTTGTAAGCGTCAATCAGATCCGAATTAGGAATTCCGTTCGTTGACGGCTCATCCATGACCATATAGCCGAGTACTGCCGGATGATCCTTGAATCGGGTCACGAATTTCTCGGTCATCTGGGCGTTTTCCTTCACTGTCATGCCGTTGTAGAGCGTAACGAGCATTTTCAGGCCATTCGCATGCGCCGCATTCAATTCCGATTCCAGCGTATCCGCATCGGTTGTATTTGTCCCTTGAACCGTATTCACGCCGATGGCCTGCAAGTAGGGGTAATCTTCCGGGCCGGCATGATAGGCTACCACCGGGAAAAAAGGCTGCCCGTCAACAAGTATCCGTCCGTTATCCGGCAGCGTTGTCGGCCTTGCCCAGCGATAGATCGTCTGCTCGGCGCTTTCGATCAACTGGCTCTGACCATCCTTCAGCTCCGCTTCAATCCGGTACGGCTGCTGCAAAATCATGTTCGACGTGTCGAATGGAATCGACACGGTTTCGGCTGCCGGGACACCGCTATCCATAAACAAAACGGCATCGGATTGTTCATTTACAATGCGAATATCGACGGTTTTATTTGCTAACATGCCGTCCTCCGGCGCAATCTTCAAATCGACGTTGCCGTCCGCAATGTCAGAATAGTAATACCTATGTTCGGAATCCACGATGATCTGCGGTTTGCTCTTGCTTTTGATGACGGACACATCATCGAAGTAAACGGTTCCAGTTCCATACAGCCGCAAATACACATACATATATTTTGCTTCCGCCGGCGCCTCGATTTCGTATACGAGTTTACGAAAGATCGGTTCATTAAGGGAAGACTCCGCGTAGTACGGATAACCGTAAATCCAGTTTGCATCCGTTCTGTCGATTCCTTTAAAAAACTCGACTTTATAGCCCACATCTCCGCTAACCCCGATCGTCTTAAACCAGGACGTTATCTCATACGTGGCACCCTCCTCGACCGGGACGGGAAAGGCCACCCAGGGATTGTTCGCTATGTTCGTTTCAATGGCGACACCGTAATTGCCGCTTCGCGCTGCCGCTGCGGATGCACGAATGCCGTCGTTCCAAACATCTCCAATGACCAGCCAATGCGCAGGTATGTGATCCGTCGTATCCTCAAAGCCTGGGTTTTCAATCAGATTGATAGGCGATTCCGCTGCGGCGGGCTTTGCCTGGATGACAAATAGAAGCTGAAACAGTAAGCAGAAAGACAGAAGCAAGGCCAGTCGAGCTTTCCCTCGTACGATCATCCTCTTATCCTCCCATTCATGTAAACGGAGATTGATAAAGCAAGGAGAAGAGGCGCTGTTCAATCCTCTTCCCCGATTTGCGATAGAGCCCGTCTATTGCCCGGCCAACATTTCCTCTGCGCCTTTCTTGTATGCCTTCTGAAGGTCGCTTAGCGTAGTTTCGATATCCTGAGCGCCGCTCAAATATTTAATAACGGCATTTTCCCACATGTCGGAATAGGTTTTGCCCAAGTAAACGTCGTACCCTTGAATAACCGTCAACGGCAAATCTTCGATGAACACTTCATGTCCGCTCGAGGCTTCCGCTCCCACGATGTACGGCTCCGATTCGGTCTCTTTGGAAATGATCGTATTATGTTCCGGGGTGCTTAAGAACATCAGATAATCCATAATAACCGCAAGCTTCTCCGGCTCCTCCTGCTTCATGTATCCCGGAATGACCCATTGTCCGGGTCCCCAAGCGCCAAGAACTTTGGAGCCTTTCCCAGATGCCAGCGATGCCGACTCCTTCGTGATGACAGGAAAATTGAAGACTCCCCACTCGAAGGGAAGATTCATCGTCTTAAGCGCTGTTATCGACCAACTGCCTCCGTACTGCATCGCAGCTTTGCCCGAGCTGAACATTTCGCTCTGGTCGTATTTGCTCAAAAATCCTTTCGGCCAATATTGCGACCATTCCTTGTACAAGATCAACTGCTGGCGCAGCACCTCCAATTCCGGCAGTGTACCATTTTTGACCGCTTGGGCAATCTCAGGGGTGTCGACCCGGTTGTTATGGTCCGTGTCGTATTTCGCAAGATCGCTTCGCATAAATTGACTATTCATAAGCGAGTCCGTCCAAGAAAGATCACAGCAGCCTTTGTCCACATGCATAAACGCGAACGGCGTCTTTCCGCTCTCCTTGATTTTGGCCTGCACATTCATAAACTCTTGCCAAGTCTTAGGCACGTTCAAGCCTAATTCCTTGAATATCGTTTTATTGTAGTAGATAGCCACACCTACGCCATCCGACGGAATATCATACAGCTTGCCGTCCGGCGCCCGCACGGAATCGAGAACGCCAGGCACGAACGTATCGCCCCAAATCTTATTCCCATTGTACGGGTTCGGCTGCTTAAGCCAATCGTCTACCGCATAAAACCAGCCTTTCTGATAATGATCCCAGGTCGATTCGAATTGCGCCCAGAAAATATCCGGCGCATCCTTCGCCATCATCCGTGCTTGCAGCCAAGCGTTGCGATCCTGGGTCGTAGGGACCTTGACCAACTCAATCTTGACATTTGGGTGAAGCGCTTCATACTCCTTGTTCAGATCGTCGAGCGCACGCTTTTCCGTCGGATCCTTGGCGTCGGGCTTCTTGGGCAGATGCATTTGCGGATCGAAGCGGATTACCCACTTCTTCCCGTCTGCCGCCGGCTTCGCCGATTCCGGCGGCGCCGATGAAGCCGGCGATTGTCCGGCGCTTTCGTTTGCCGCCGGCGTACCTTTGCCGCTCGAGCAAGCCGCGAGCATGAGCGCGCAAATGGCAACCCATGCGAGCAACAAGGTAAATCGATTTCTGTTGTGACGCTGTCTTTGCTGCATTCATTAATCCCCCCATGTACATCATAGTGAGCAATGCCTTTGCTCAATTCGAATTCTAAACTCGATAAAGTGCATTATATAGAGCTGCAATTTACTACTCTTTGTTCTGGAATTGACTTTTGATCAACTCCCTATTTCAGCCCCAAAAATTTGATCGCATTTTCTCTGGCGATTTTCTGAAATACAGCTTCGCTGATTTTATTCGTATCGCGCCACTGGATGAGCGTGTCGACCAAATCAACCTTCATACCTTTAAAGCAAATATCCGTGCCGAAAAACAGCCGATCCTGAAATTCCGTCAAAAACTTCGGCCCGTACTCGGGATCGCGAACAATCGCATTATGCGCCGTAAAATCGGAAAGATCGCCATACAAATTCGGATATCTGCGGAACAACTTGGGGACGACCCCCTCTTCCTTGATCGGTCCGCTAGGCAGTCTCCCGACCTGGCCGCCCCTCGGACGGAAAAGGAATGACCGCTCGCCGGGCGTTTCCAAACGTCCGATTTCCGCCCAGAACACCGGCCCGTGTCCAAAAATGCTTAGATTCGGGTATCTTTGCAGCGTATGCTCCAATTGCGGCAGACCGGGATCGTCATACAAACCGAAAGATCCGGTTTTCTGATCGGAACCGTCGAAGACGACCGGGAGACCGACGCTTTCCGCTGCCCGGAACAAATTTTGCACAAGCGGATTCATCAGCTCAGCGTTCAGCATCACCTCTCCTAGGCCTTTGCAGCCCTTCTCCTTATAGTAAGCCAGCACGTTCTCCAGCGGAGCTTCGGCACAATTGGTCAAGGCTCGCGGGTCGACGTTGCAGTACGGGATAAAACGGTCGGGATACTGCTCGGCCATGTCCAGAATATCCTCATTCGCTTGTGGAAAATAAATTTCAGGACTGACGACCGGCAGCAAGACGCCCCGTTCAATCCCCAGCTCGTCATAGCGCTGAATCAATTCCTCGGGTGTGCAAAACTGAACGACAAAAGGCACGGGCTTCCGGTAAGCATGAGCATGAATATCGATAAACATGATCGTTCCTCCTTATGTAATCCCTGATCTAATGACCAAATACGTCTTGTTCGAGCCAGCTAAGGAAAGCCTCGTCGAACCATTTGGCAGGGTTTGCCTTAAACGCTTGCAGCACATGGTCGACATAGTCGTTCGCCTTAATGCCGGTAAATAACGAGTTTCCGCACCGGGCATACGAGATCAACCCGTTCGCCTCAAGGAGCTCCTGCGTCTTGGCCGCATTATGGAACGGCCATACGCCCGGAACGCCGTGTCTGGCAAGCTTCGACATCGCTTCGCACTTTCTGGCAGGCTCCCCGATCGCGTTGCAGTAGTGCTCGACCAGACTATATTCGGCAAAATGCTTGAACGTATTGTAATTCATGCTAACGCCGATAAAGACGATTCGCGCTTGCTGCAAATACATTTTCTGCCACGGTGATGAATAAGAGAAGCAATAATCCCCGAATACGCCCATGCGCGGACCGTATGCCGAATGCTCGGCAGTGAGCTCGTCCGCCCCTTTTCCCCAAGCCGCAACCGAATGTGTCGCCTGATCGCTTCTGACACTGTCCGGAAGAAGCCGGAACACTTCGGTAATTCGGCCTACGTCAGAGGGGGATGTCCGGATATCCCAGTTGCGGTAAGCATTCTGAAAATCCTGCTGCACAAGCGTTGGAAAAACGACTGTTCCGCTTGCTGTCACCGCTGTCTTAATGGCGTCGATGACACTAATCGGGCCTCCGATCACATGACCGAAGCTTTGTAAAGAAGAATGAATCAGAACGGTATCGCCTGCTGAGACACCCACTTGTTGAAAAGCCTGCACAATCTCTTCCAATGTAACTGCCTGCGTCGATTTGGAATTCATGGCTAACCTCCTCCTTGCTTATTTCTATCTCTTGATACGCAGCTACATTTTCACGGATCCGGAAGACAATCCTTCTACAAATTGCTTGCTCGTAAAGACGAACAAGATCAACAACGGAATTGAGGCGAGCACATAACCCGCAAACAGAGGGCCCCAGTCGGTCGTAAACTGCTGCTGAAACGCCATGAGCCCAATTGTCAGCGGCATTAGGCGGTCATCCGTAATGACCATCAACGGCCAAATGTAGTCGTTCCATGTGCCCAATATATTCAGTACGCCAAGCGTGGCGATGATCGCTTTCGACAACGGCAGCACAATCGAAAATAAGATTCGCTTCTCGCTCGCCCCGTCGATTCGTGCTGCCTCGAACATTTCCTCCGACAAAGAAGAAAAGAAGGAGCGAAGAACGAAGATGCAGAAAACCTGGCCGCCTGCAATGAACGGCCCCCATAAACCGAGCCAGCTATCCAGCATACGGAACTTGATGATAAGACTGAATAATGGCACGAGCGTTAACGTCGAAGGAATCATCAATAACGCAATGATAAGAAAATAGATTTGCTCCTTCATAAAGAAGTGTATTCTGGCCAATGGATACGCCGCCAGGCAGGAAACAACGAGCACCCCGATTACCGTTACCCCGCTAATCATAAAGCTGTTGCCGATATAACTGCGGATGGCGTGCCAGGCCGCAGCATAATTGCTCCAATGAAACGGAAACGTCACGCTCCAGCGGTGTAAATTAAACTGCGTCGCATCCTTGAACGATAAGCTGATCATGATAAAAAAAGGAAGAATCGTCAGGATGCCGAAAAATAAAATGGACCCGTGTCTAAGCAATAGCCCGCTGTAACTTGGTCTGCGTTTCATAACTGCACGCGTCCCTCCCTTCTATTTTCTCGGACTATATTCCATAGTTGAATTCAAATACCGGTTATTGATATAAGTTAGCGCAAAGATCAGAATGAATAAAACGACGCCGATCGCGCAGGCAAAGCCCATCCGATTGTTGACCATCGCCTCGTTATACATGAGCAGCCCGGGAACAGTCGTCGAATTGGCCGGTCCGCCACCAGTCAGTACAAGCGGCGTCTGAAAGGTCTGCAAGCCCCCGATAATCGTCAGAATCAAAATCAGCTTGATCTGCGCTAAGACGAGCGGGAGTTCAATTTTGTAAAACAGCCGAAAGCCTGTGGCGCCATCCACGGTAGCCGATTCGACGATTTCCTGCGAGATGCCCTGGAAGCCGGCGAGAAAGATAAGCAGCGATACGCCGCTCACCCAAGGAAAACCGATAAGCATTAGCGCAAATAACGCCGTATCCATGCTGCCCAGCCAGATCGGAAGCTTTTCGTCCGGTACCCCGAACAGAGAAAGCAGCGCATTCAACATGCCGACATCGGGATTGAGGATAAATTGCCAGAGTAAAACAATAACCATCCCCGGGATCACGAGCGGAAACACGAACAGCATCCGGTACGCATTTTGGAGCTTCTGACTCCGCACCTTATAAATCATCCGGGCTACAAGCAGAGGAATCGTGATGGAAGCCACGATCTGAAACAGCGTGAGCCACATCAGGTTCCAGAATGCCTTAGAAAATACCGGCGTTCCGAACATTTCCGTGAAATTGCTGAAACCGATAAATTTCGGAGCGTTAAAACCGTTCCAGCTCGTAAACGAGTAGAAGAACGCTCCAATTGCAGGATAATAATTAAAAACCAGCAGCATCACCAACGTCGGCAGCAGAAATAAGAATGCGATCAAGTTATTCCGGCTTCTCAGCCGGCTGTAACCTGCTCGCATCTCGACTTTTGGCGATATTTCCATTTTTCCCGTTTGACCCAATATGCGCTCCCCCTTGCTTTATGAATAAGATAAGCCTGCATTCGATCGGCTCAACTAGTATTCTAATCGCGAGAGAGGCATAAAACTGGGCTGGAGTTTACTACTCTTTGTTCTGGAATTGACTTCTCGTTTTGGCCGGTTGCTTGGCGTTCGCCTCGCGATAATCTTTTGGGCTCATCCCTGTCATTCGTTTGAACAACTGACTGAAATGGGAAGAATCTTTGAAGCCTACCTCATAGGCGATATTCGTGGTTTTCATGAACGAATTGGCCAGCAGTTGCTTTGCTTTCTCGATACGTATCCGCCACAGCATGTCCCGAAAATTAATGCCTGTCTCTTTCTTGATCAACCGGCACAAATAGGAGTGGTTAATATGCAGCGCCTTGGACAACGAAACAAGCGTGATCTCTTCCTGATAATGATCCTCCAAATACTGATCCACGCTTCGGATGACACTATGGGGCGACTCCTTGTTGAACGCCGCTATTTGGCCAGCCATCTTCGTAAGCTTGCCCTCCAGAAATTTCAGCAGGTCTGATAAGGTGTCATAAGACAAAATGTGTCTCTCCGTCTCTTGCCGCTCCTCCTTGGAGCCCGACAACTGGTACTCGTCCATAATGTCTTCAGCCCGCTCGATCAATTCGATTGCATACTGATGCACCCGATTTTTATCGAAGCCTGTGGCCAACATATCGCGGTACACTTGGCGCGTAAAGAGAACGATTTGCTCCAAACTTCCGCTGCGAAGAATCTCTGTCAGATGCGAAATATGCATGTCATCCTGCATGATCGACTCGTCGCGGATCAGGGACAAAGCATCTGCAGAAATAATCGAACCCTTGCCCAGCAGCATCCGATAGTCAAGACATTTCCGAATTTGTTCCAGCCCTTCATGCAAGTACATAACGGAAGGCAGCGTCCGGCTGATGCCGATCGAGATCGTGTGCTCGAAGGCGGATTGCATACGGGATACAATATCCCGAGAAATCTGCATGCTGTCAGTCTTCATATCCCACATTCGCTCGTCCGGCTGAAAGAGAATTAAATAAACGCCTCGACGGTTCAAGCAAATCCAATAAGGGTAGGGATAGCGCCCCATCAAGTGACTGACCGTTTCCCGCAGCATGAACAAGATATGGGGATCCCCCGCATCGCCGGTCAGTTCGATATTATCGATTTCAATCGATAGCATGATTGCCTGCTTGCCCGCAACCTCCGCCCAGCCAGGCTCGCTCTCGATATCCGCCGCCGCTTCCCCGCCGCCGATCAGAAGCGACCGCACCAGCTTCTCCTGCTTCAGACGATCATCCGCATTCGCATGGCTTGCGCCCTCCATGACCAGCTCGACAGCTTCCAGCAGCTCGACAGGATTAATCGGTTTCGTGATGAAGTCGATGGCCCCGAGTTTGATTGCCTGCTTCGCATACACAAAATCATGGTAAGCGGAAATAAAAATAATATGTGTGCGCGGATATAACACGCGAATTTCTTCGGCCAGCTGCATGCCGTCCATTAATGGCATACGGACGTCCGTAATCATCAGATCGGGCCGGCATTGACGGGCAACCTCAAGCGCTTCCACTCCGTTGCCCGCCTCTCCGACAATGCTGCAGCCAAGCTGCTCCCACTCTGAAAGCCCCGCCAAACGCTGGCGAATCAATTGTTCGTCATCCACAACCATGATTCTCATTCGATATCTCTCTCCTTATTTTCGAGACTGATAGGCAAACGGATGCGGACAATCATTCCGGTTTCGCCATCTTGCTTTTTGATGATCGAGAGACCGTATTCTTGACCGTAATAGATTTTGATTCGCGATTCCACATTGGCAAGACCGGTGCCCAGACGATCCGGAGCAGGCGCGGCATACATCCCCGGCCCGTCATCCTCTACCTCCAGCCAAAGATCGAAGTCTTGCTCGTAGGCTCGAATCCGGATCATGCCCGGCCTGTCGATACGATCGATGCCGTGAATAATGGCGTTTTCCACAATAGGTTGCAAAATCAGCTTGGGCACTTTGAGCCCGGATAAGGCTTCATCCATCTCCGTTTGCCAGGATAAACGATCCTTGTAACGATATTTGTGCAACTGCAAATAAGATACAGCCAATTTCATCTCGGTTCTCAAAGCGATAAAATCCTCGATCGGCGATATCGAAAAACGCAAAATCCTGGAAAGCGTACGAATCATCTCCGGCACTTCCTTAGAGCCGGCTTCACCCGCCAAAATACTGACCGATTCCATCGTATTGTACAGAAAGTGGGGATTCAGATGCATTTTAATCGCTTTCAAATCCGCTTCTTTTTTTAACAACTCGGTTTTGTATACCTTCTGGATCAAGTGCTGAATCTCCGTAATCAAACGGTTAAAGCTGTTGCACACTTGGGCGATCTCGTCGCGGGTGCGGACCGTATCCATCAGTTTGAAATTTTCCCTTTCCGCCAAACGCATCAGCTTCGCCAGCTTCACAAGCGGATTCGTAATATGACGCAAGATAAGAACAGTAAGGAGGAGTACGACCACCCAAGCAGCAATTGTAATGCCGGCTGCAAAATAGGCTAAATCTTCGATCTCCTTTTTCATTAATTTTTGGGGGATCATGCTGTAGTACACAAGACCGGAATATGACGAGGTCCGTTTATTTACGATCGTGTTCTTATCGTCGCTAGCCAGCTTCAAGCGGGAACCGATCAAGCGGCTGTCATGAGCGGACATAATTAAATTGCCGGAATTAGCAATATAAAAAGAGTTGTCGGAATACGAGTCGTACATTTGGATAACGCTTTGCGGTTTAATGGCCAGTGAAATCATGCCGATCTTCCGCCCTGTTGTTCGATTATTAATATCCATAGCTGAAATCAGACGCTGATGATCCGTGAAGAACGCCCAGCCCATCTGTCCTGGCGTCTCGTTCGCAATAAAGGTCAGTGCCGGGTAGCTCACTACTTCCATTGCATCTGCGGATGCATAAACCTCGCCGTTTGCAGCAAAAATATAGATCGCATCGATCATGTCGTTCGCAGCCGCCTCCCGATTTAACAGCGTTTCAATCCTCTCGATGGTCTGCTGTTTTTCTTCGGCGGTCAAAGCAACCGTTTCGGTTTCCGCCTCATTTTTGAGTAAGCGGTAGATATCCAGATCAAGGACAATTGTATCCGCTTTCTGCGCGAACAATTTTAACATGCCGTCGATTTTATCGGCCGTTTCAACAAGCGTCTGGCTTGTCGCTTCCCGCATCTTGGTCTCGATAATCTCTGTCGAACGGAAATAAAATAAGCTGATAATGACGGCTAGCGGAATGACAATCAGCATCGAATAAAGAATGATCATCTTATACAGCAATCGTGATGTAACCTGTGCCCATAAACGACGAATCAGCTTCATAGTGCCCTCCCCGCGCCGATTTGTTCACATTCCGGAAAAACCAAAAAGGCGGTATGTATTATACCGCCATCGTACTTGAATCTGTAAATTCTGGCAAAAGGATTTTAATGCGTTCTCCGAAGCCCGAGAAGGCAGACTTGCTAATACGCAAACCTGAACGCGCCCCGAAGCTGAGCGCGAACAACGCAGCTTATGTCAAACCCGCCATCACCATATCCAGTCCTTGCCGTGTGATCTGCAAACGGCCGCTCCGCGCTTCGCTTTCCGTTATGTCCAGCGCAAAGGGAAATAAGCAAGGCTCGTTCTCAAGCTGCTTGAGCTCGATTGCCGATCGTTCCGCAGCACGAAGCAGAACTTCGAGAAACCACAGCTTAAGCTCCGTCTGCCGAATCGGCTTTTTCTCGGCGCTGCCGTACGTTTTTTTCTGCTCCGCGATAACGTCAAACGACTTGAACGTTCCCAGAACGGCGCCTACGGAGACGCTCACTCTACGGCGCTCGCCGTACAGCGCAAACATTTTCCGCGCCAGCTGCACGCTGGAAAATTCGCCGTGAAGCTGAAGCAGACGTCCCGCCTGATCCGCCATATCTCTCCAGAAAGGATACGCAAGCATCATCATTCCCCAATGCAGCAGCAGTCTTTCTTCCTTGTCCGCAGTTTGGAACAGCTGAACGGCACGGTCGCGAAGCTCGACATGCTCCTCGTCGACCAACACCCATATTTTGAACAAAATCGTCCGCGCATTCGCTCTGGATTTGGCCCCTGCGATATCCGCCATTAAATATTGATCGACTTGATCATACAACTGCTGCCGGCTTTCCGCCCTTGCGAACTCGCGGACTACATAGTCCAATTGATGCTCCTGCAGCTTCTGGTCGAAGCCTACCGCTTTTTTCATTTCCCGCACCTTCATTCCGCTCTTTTGTTCACCCGTACGAAAGGAACGATAACTTCCTCAATGCTTGCCCCGCCATGGCTGACGACGGCTTCGCCTGCTTTCACATAAGCCTCGCCATAGTTCGCGATCAGCACGTGAAACGCATCCGGCAACCCGGCGTCCTTCCAGCTCCGCGACGGATACATCCCGGCAGCCCGGTCTCTCAGCTCCCGCGACCGGTAAATCCGGACGCGCTCCCCTCTCGTATCGGCCAGCACGCCTTCCCGGACGGCTCCGATACCTACGCTTTCTTTATTGCCGTGATCCGAGGTGATATATACGTCGAAACCGGCGTCCAGCAAGTCGCGAAGCAGCGCTTGCAAATACCCGCCTCTTAACCAAATGGCGATCTGGCTGTACATACCCAATTGGCCTTGAATGGCGTTATGCGTCAGCTTGTCGATCATGTCCACGACGAGGCCGGCCGCCTTGACGCTCGGTTTGGCGAGCGCCTTAATCTCCGCCCGGTCATATTCTCCTTGACCAAGCGATTTCTCATAGGCGACATGGATTGGAGCCGCGCCATACCGGGCCCAGCAAGCCTTCCACGCTTTCTCTTCGCCGGCTGTCGTATGGATCGTTTCGCCGTAAGCCCTCGGCATCTCGCCTGTAAATATCGCCTGTCTGGATACGGAAGTAAGCGTCGGAATCCAGGCAAAGACTCCATTCTCCATGAAATCGAAAAAGGGCTGCAAATACGAGCGGACCTGGCTCCATTGCACGAAGCTCATCCCGTCCATCACTATTATAGCTTTTTTGGGCGACCCTTGCAGATGCATGTACTCCGCAGCCTGATGAAGCATGACGGGTGCATGACGGTCCGACAAAGAAGCGAGCGCGCCGTAATGGGCGTCCAGCCATACCGCGAATTTCGCCTCGATCGACTGCTCCAGCGCTTTCAGCCGGGCATGCGGTTGATCGGCCGCCGTCATACTCACCGCGCGGTGGGGGCTGTACGCAATATGGCCGTCTTCAAAACCCAGCTCGAACAAGCTTGCTTTCGCTCTGCCGTAAAGCCGGACGATCTCGATCCAGCCGCGCCGGTCCGGTTTTTGCTCCAGCAGCTTGTCGATCCGCGAAATGTGTTCGTCTATCGATATGCGGCGGGCAAACGCTTCATCGCGAAGAACGCCGAATAACAGCGCATCGGGCAGCCCGGCCGCCTCGACCCGCACAGGCACAAGCGTCCCCATGCGGAATAAGCCGGCGAGCGCATTTTGCAGACTGGGGTTCCAGAAAGCATGGCTTTCCATCGCTCCATTCGCCAGGAAGCTGTGCCATTCCTCTTGCAGGAAACCGTAGCAAGTGACTGAAGAACGAAGCAGCCCTGCGATATCCGCACGAGGAACGAGCAGCGCTTTACGGCCTAACGCTTCGGACAAATGACGCTCGGCCGCTTCAGGCATACGGAAGGGCAGACGGTGCCGGGCCAAACACAGCAGCAGAAGCTCTGCGACCGTATCGACGGTGTCGTACGTCAATTTGTATATCCGTTTCAGCACAAAATCGATCGTCTCGGCGTCCGATCGTCTGACCGGAATATCCTCTAGCGACGACAGCGCGTCCATCGTACGCCAATCGAGTTCACGTACGACCGCTGCGGACAAGCTTGGGAACAAGGCGCTTTTGCTAAGCGAAACATGATGTCCTTGCACCCATACGTCGTAGGGAATATCCTCCACAGCCCCGGCTTGCAGACGGATCAGCACATGCCGCCCGCCGCCGCTCAGCCTATTGCGGCTTTCGTACCAATAGCGGAATACGGCCCGGTCCTGAAAGTCCGCGATTTCGATCCCGCGCTCCTGCAATTCGCAAACGATTCCTTCGTCCTGCAGCAGCAAATCCGGATCGTGCGCGATCGTAATAAGGGAATAAGGCGCTTGAATAGACTCAAGCACCTTTTGACGCCAATCTTTGGTCATTCCGCTTCACTTCCTTGCTACCGCCCGAGCCTGATTTGGGCGTTGTCGAAATACATCAGCAGCTTCTCGTCTTCTTGCAGCACATTCTCGGGCAGACGCTCGCCGATCATGGCGATCAGCTGATAGTCTTTGTCGCCCCACGCTTTTTTGAAGCCGGCCCGGATCGCCTCCGTGCGGAACTGCTTCAGCTTTTTGCGGCTTCCATCCAGCTCCTCGCGGTACGTTTCGAATTCGCGCAGCAGCGATTTCTCGCGCAGCTTCTCCAAGTCCGCCCGCTTGTTCGGATCCGGGACGTACCAGCGCTCCTTCGCCTTCGCCTTCAGCGCGTGATCGTGCTTCGGAAGATTGCGCAGGTCTTTATAATCGCTGCTCAGATAGGTGTGAATCTGGCTCGGAACCTCTTCCGTTCCGTCGTACTTCAGGAAGTTTTGCTCCAGCAAGGCATCCAGCTCAGGCAGCTGCTCATGCTTGGAAATATGCTGAATTTCCTTCATATAGTTAGGATGCAAGTCCTGGCGGGTTTGCGGCTTCTTCAGCAGCTGCTGGCGGAGCCACTCGATCGCGCTGTTCTCGTCATTGACGAAAATCGACATTTGCACCATGTCCTTCGCCCTCAGCCTGCGTTTGTCGTATTCCGCCATCTGCTTCTCCAGGAATATCATGCCGTCGCGCACGAGATACCGGTTTTCCAGCTGCTCCTGGAATTCGACCGAGGACAGCGGGATCAGCCAGCCCTTTTGCACGAAATAAGCGACCATCCGGTCGTACAAAATACGCGGCGTCCGTTCGACGACGATCTCCGTGTAGCCGTCCGCACCCAAATATACCGGCAGCCGTTCCAGATGCTCTTCGACGAACGTCCAAAGCAGATCCGAGCCGCTTACGATAGCCGTTTCGTCCAGGTTTCCCCGGTTCGGCTTGTACGCGGAAATGACCAAATCCTGCTTGACCGCAGTCGAGGTGATCATGGCGTGGAACCCGCCGCGTTTCTTGTCCAGCGCATAAACGCTCGCGATAATATAGCCGGCCTCCGTGATCGATTGCTGGATCGCATTCCAGACCTTCGCCTGCGTATTGGAAAATTCGACGGTAATCCATTTGCCCGGCTTCAAAATCCGGTAGCTTTCTTTGAGACAAAGGGTCATCAGCCGTTTGTACTCTTCGATGTCTTTGTTTTGCGATTTATTTTCGATGGCCTCGGAGGCGTTGTTCGTCTTAAGCCCGAGCCAGCTTTCCCTGACGAAATTCAATTCGGAGTACATAATATTGGCGCCGAAAGGCGGGTCGATAAAAATGTAATCCACGGACTCGTCGGGAATGGAAGTACGCGTGGCGCTTTGCGTCGAGATCGCATTGCCACCGTGCTGCCGCAGCGCCTTGACGATTTTGCCCGCTTGGAAAAACAGCTGATCGATAATATTGTTCTCCACGTGCAGCGGCGGAAAATACAAAGCGTTGGCCATCGGCCCGACCAAAGCCCGGCTTCCATGCTGCGGCATAAACCGGTTCATCCGGTTTACCTTGGGCAGGATGCTCCCGAAAACGAACTGCTTCTCAAAGGTACGAATGTCGGCCTCTTCCTGAAACGCGCCCAGAAGCAGCAAAGACCTGCGGGAATAAAAATGATGCACATGCGTGACTCCGTACCGCAGCGGCTCCGACATTTTGACGCCGGTGGGCAGCGCTTCGACCGGATAAGCATAGCCGGCTTTCTCCATCAGCTCGCGGGCGGTTTGGATAATGAACAAATCCAGCTTGTCCGGCGTTTTTTGAAATCTTTTCTTATTGACGGAATAATTGATCAGCACCGGCACCTGCTTCGGCTGCTTGATTTCGGCACCCAGCAGACTGTCGAATTCCGTCGTCCACGCGCGGGTCATCGCATTCTTATCCGGGTAATTCGAGCCGCATTGATGGCAGGTAAACGATTCCTTCAGCATTTTGTTCTCGTCATCCCAGCCGATTTCCCAATACGCATGCTCCGTCATGCACTCCGGACAAATATAAATGTCGCTCCACACGATATAATTGACGGTGCCGAACCTGCCGCTGTTTTTGCGGTAAAAATCTTTGAAGCCGTTGCTTCGCGCAGCCGCTTTCAGCTCCTCGGCCATCGCATCCGCGGCATCCGGGCTTTGGCCCTCGCTCAGCGTGGCGTACATCCACTGATGCTCGTCTTGGAACCGCTGCAGCTGGTCCTGCAAATTCGCTTCCAATTGCCTGGCGTCGGTCCGCTTATTGTAATTGTAAGAAATCATCGTTGCCGCAGGCGACAAATCCATGAGAAGCGTTTTTCTTTCGCCTATGCGCGAAAAAGGCTCCCATTCCTTATTATCGTTATACATATGGATGTCGCCCGCATCGTCTACCTTGTAGCCAAGCTCTTCCACGACCTCGCGGCTCCGGCAGAGCTGCGCGGCGACTCCCGTCATCCCCGTTCCGCAAAAACCGTCAAATATGATGTCGCCCGGCTCGGTATAGTTCAAAATATACCGCATGATCGCTTTGTAAGGCACCTTGGTGTGATAACTATGGGCGTTATAGATCGCGTCGTTTTTGCCTTCCGCCACATCGGAGGCGAACGGCTTATAGCTCCGGGGCGCAAGTCCGGCCGGCCGGTTTTTCTCCCATTCCTCCATCATTTCCATAAACCACGGGTTCGGACAACACGTATAAAACGGCGGGTCGGACAAAGCCAATATGCGCTCGTCGTCCCCGACCGGATAGCCTTCCAGCTTCTTGAGCTCGGGCAGCTTCTTTCTTAATTCCTCGGTAAAATGCGCGCGCCGCGCTTCGTCGCTCGCAAAGGTCAAGCCAAGACAGGTCACGGGACCCGTCGCAGCATCGTCGTTCATCTCGAATAGCAAGTCTTGCAAACCGTGTTCGTTCATCGTTGCGTTACTCCTTCTTGAGCATGATGCGAATGCGATTGGTTGCTTGGGCACCCACCTGTTCCCTGAGCAGCTGTTCGAAGCGGAGGCGCAGTTCCTCGACCGTAAGCGGATTTCCGTCCCCCGCCATTTGCAGCAGCCGGTTCAACGGCAATTCGACCTTATGAATGCCTTCCAAAACATCCTTGATCGTCTCCACCAAACGGTTGTCAGCCGGAATGGAGAACCGTCCTTCTTCCAGGAACGGCTTCAAGATTTGCACCTGCTCTTCCGTGAGCAGCCCCATATTTTCCTTTAGCTCGCTGTCGTTCAGATTGGTCAGCAGCGTACTAGTCCAGTTGTCCAACAGGCGCTCCAGCTCGTTCTCGAGCTGTTCGACGGTTATTTGCTGCGCATATTTCTCGTCCTTCGGACGATACCGGCAGTGCGGGCAAACCGGCGTATGCTCGAGATCGCTTTTTTGCAGCTGCCAGCATATTTTCAGCGCTTCCGATTTGATCCTCCACGTTTGCAGCTGCTGCGCAGGCAGGATCGGGATTGCAGACAGCTTCTGCAGCGTATCGATTCGTCCGTCTCTTTTGAGCTGGTTCAGCTTGTTCTCATCCGTTGCCCCCAAACGTGAAGCGGCATGCTGCGCGTAATAAAAATCGATGTACCGCTTCTTCAATTGGCTGATCGCCTGAAGCTCCGATTGGCAATCTCCATCGGCTTTGAGAGCCTGGTATACGTTCTCGAGCGCTCTCTCCGCTTGGATATGCCAGTCGTCCGCGTTCGATATATGATTCATCGCGCTTACCATATAGTTCGCTTTGTGGGTCACTTGAGCCGCACGCTCGCGCCACTGCGAGAGCCGGTCCATCAAAGCGGCGTTTTGCCGCTGCTCCTCGATGTCGTCGATGCTTTTTCGGAAATTTTTCAGCTTGGCCGGCGTATCGAACATTTGCAGACTTTGCAAAAAGGAATTGAAGCTTTGCAGCTTGCCTTGATATTCGCTCAGATCGTCATCCGATAATAGCGGAAGCTCCCATGTCGGGATTTTATCCTTGAGCTCGTGCTGCAGCTTCACCGCTTGGGTCAGCAACTGCTGAACCTTCGTCTGCAGCGTTTGGACGCCGTTCGTTTGAGCATCCGGCTGAAGCAAGCCGTGACTGATCTGAAACAGGTCGAACAAAACGCGCAGCTCGGCCAGCGGCAGGTCGCTCGGTTTCTTAATGTGGCTAAATTCCGCGATCCCTTCGGCTTTCAGTCCGATTAAGGGAAGGAACTTCATCGAGTCGTACGTTTCTCCATTAATCGTGATCACGATATCGCCCATAAATACAAGCGCCGCGAGAATAATGCTCAAGAGCTCCGGCTCCAGCTGGAACGCCTTCGTTTTCTTGATCTCCCAATCCCCATGGGACTGCTGAATATCCAGTAGCTCGGCAGCGTTCAATACTTGCCCGTGGCCCTTGTCGTTCAATAATCCCATTATCCATTGGGCATAGCCGGACCTTTGAACGCCCGTTTTCTCCCCGTCCAAGAGCACAAGGCCGTCCAAAATAATTTTGGCCGTCTTCGTCCGCGGATTCGAGATTTGCGTCAACGTTTCCGGGATGTATGTCTTCAGCATCGCTTCTCTCGTTATGCTGATGCTGCTAAGACGGAACGTCGGATATTCCGCATATTTTTCGTCGAACCAAGTCGTCAGGCAATCGTCCGCGGCAGCGTCGATGATTTCTCTCACCGAAGACATCGCAGGCGCCGAATAGCTCCAATCCGCGAGCTTTTTCGTGACCCCTCTATAGGTCATTTTGTACGCGGAAGGCATATGGACGACCAGCCAGTTCATGATTTTTTTCAGAAACTCGGCCGCTTTGTCCTCGAACAACTTCTTCGTAGCGCTTGAGGCTGTCGTCGCCATCTCTCTGGCACCGGCGTACGAACGCAGCGGCTGATGGAACGCTTCGTCCTTCGTATCCAGCTTGAAAAACACTTCGTCCGGCTTCGCTTCATCCTTAAATTTCGGCGGATCGTACGGCTGCAGCATATAAATGTAAAAATCGCGCTCGGGCTGCGCCGTGGAGCGCTCATTGGGCGCGCCGAAGAACAAATAGCCCGGCCGCGTTATTTTGCGGGCATGCCAGTTCAGCTCGTGCTGCCATATGCGGAAGCCGGAAACGCAGCTGGCGGAGCCGTCATCCGTGAGCCGTTCGAGCACTTCGAAATAATAGCGGTCCAGCTGGTTGCCGACCAGCATTTCCGCCTTCTCGGCAATGAGCGATTCGACGTCCGTCACTTTCTCCAAATCGAGATAATATTGGCCGTTGTCGCGGTTGAACGAGATGAATTGGTAGCTGACCGCCTTCATGATTTCATTAAGCGCCGCCTCGATTCGGGCATTCAGATTATCCGGATCCAAATCGACAAGCTCGTCGTACAAAAACAGCTGATCGCGCAGCTCGGCGGAAGAAACGCCAAGCTTTACTTTAATATCGTCCGTCGTCAGCCGGAACACGGACAGCGCGCGCACGATCCGTCTGGCGAGCGGCTTGTAGGAGGCTTTGCCTTTGACGAAGCCGTTCTCGATGCGGTCCATCAGGACATCCGACTTCTCCATGACCTCCCGAACATCCCGGTCCGTCCGCAGCGTCCGGTCACCCTGGATATACAGCCAATAGTTGTCGTATGAAACGACGCCCGGGCTGTTTTCCGGCACATCGGCGTCCAAAAGCTTCTCGATTTCCTCGCTGATCGTCGTGAGCGCCACGCGCTTTTCTACCACTCTTACATTCTCGAATGCGGACAAGTAAGAGGGGTGAATCGGGAACAATTCCGCAAACTTATCCATTCTCTCGCCAAGCTTGTCATATAACGGAGCGAACTTCTGCAAATGCTCGCGGATGAGCGCTTTTTGCCTGTCCGTCTTTCTGAGCAGCCGCTGGGAGACGACAAATTCGATATCCTCCCTAACGATAATGGCCTGCACGGTGCGTTCCTTGACCCGCCGCAGCTCCGCCGCCACAAATTGGAATTTCGGGTTATCGAACAGCATCTCCTGGACGCCCGTCATAAAACGGAATCGCGTATTCTGGCAAACCTCTCCCATCGCGCGCAAAAAGCCGAGATCGAGAATAAGCTCCTGCTCCTTGCGCGTGCGCAAGTAATCGAGCAGCTCGTCGATCACCAGCAAAAACCCGTGATCCGGATACATCTCGTGGAAGGCGGCCATCATTCTTTTCATTTCGTCTTTATTGCTTATAAGCGTCGATATGGCAGGCATCTCGTAATCCACGCCGATTTCCTGCATATATCTGGTCATTTCTTGGAACAATACCTCGCTAAGTGGCACCTGAATCCCGTCGAATTCCACGCGAAGCACCTTAAATTTGCCTTCAATTTCTTTGGCATTCCCGGCTGTCCGTTCATTACGAATGTGAGCGCTCGTTCCCGGAAATTCCGCAATCGCCGCGAGAACGCTCATCAAGTGCGATTTACCCGTACCGTAATTCCCGATGACCATGATGCCTTTATGATCGATCGGCCGTTCGAATTGAAGCTGCTCGATGACATCGTCGATCACATCCGCCATCCGCTCCGAAATGACATACGTATCGACAAGCTTTTGCGCCAACTGGTCTTCTACGGCGTCCTTCAGAACGACAACGGATTTGATCGGCTCGAATTGAATCAGCTCTCTGTACTTCATGCAGAAAATTCCCCCGTGCTTAATATGGTAAAATGCAGCTGCCGTATTCGCCATTCGAATCATACTCCGGATGCTCCGGATCGGCATAATAAAGAACGCCTTGCTCCGCTCCGCCCGGCCATGCGACAAGTAAAACGATGTTCCCGCTGAGCGCTTCCAGCAGCTTAATCGGATTTTGCTTAAGTTCAAGGTCGAATAAGTATTCGATATGATATAGGCATACGACATCAGCCTTATATTCGTTGATATGCCCGTTTATGGCTTGTTTTACGTGCTTCGCCACTTCATAGGGGCGCTTGTCCGGCGCGACGTGCCTGAGCTTGTCCGACAAAAGCAGGCTGACGTTGATCGCCGCGATGCCCTCTCTCTCCATCTCGCCGGCGATCGCCGAAGCGCTCGCGGTTTCCGGTAGGAGAAACAACAGTTTATATCGCCTGCTGCGGACTCCGGCCATTTCCGCACGCAAACGTTCCAGCTTGCCGCTCATGCGTTTCACCGCTTTCGGGTTCTCTCCCGGCAATAAGCTTTGCCTATTCCACTATCATACCATATTTGCATGCTTTAGCTTTATTGGAAGATGGTTCTTTTGGCATGTGAGGCGGTTGCGGATTTTATATTTTTCTCGGAATAAAGAAAACAAGAAATGTGATAAGATAGGCTAAATAAGGAAACATTGCGGCTCTTATTAATTGATAACGCTTACCGCTAACGCTAAGCAGCTTGTTTACTACGGAGGGAATACAAATGACAATTTGGAGGAGAACCGTAAAAACGTTGATCAACCTGCCTTATAGACGCAAGCTTTATGTGTATTCCGTCGTTTTAAGCCTCGTTCCGGTGCTTGCGCTAGGGCTCGTTTCCTCGTACGTGTCTACTAACAGCATTCAGGAAGAGGTGGAACGGAACCAACGGATTATTTTGCAGCAGTTGGAGACGCAGGTAGATACTTTTCTCATGAGTCTTGACCAAGCCTCCTTGCAGCTTTCCAATAACGGGGTTATTCAAAAATCTCTGGATACAGGAGTCGCGAAAGATCGTGTGGAGTCTACCCTGTCCATGATGGATGTAATCGAGAAAGCGATCGGCTACTCGGAAATCAAATTCGAAGTATCGCTTTATTTCAATAAATACGGCGTCGTTTACTCCTCCAAGCAAGGAATCATGCGCGAATTGGATGCTCCGTACAGCGACATCGTGCGTTCGGAAACGATCAAGCCTTTTGCGGCAACGGTCATTCCGGCCAATACGTATGCCAACATGCCGGAGATGATGCTCATACGCACGGTTCCGCTTCAATCGTCGAACCCGGACGGCTTCGTGATGCTTCATTTGGACATGAACAAATTGAAGATTTATCTCGATCGTTTGGACCTGGGCGGCAACCGGAAGCTCTGGATCGTTGACGAAAAAGGCATTGTCGTAACCAGCAAAGAGGAACAAGAGATCGGAACGAATCTGGCCGCCGACTCCGGATTGTTCGAATATGTAAACAACCCTCAGCTGAGCGGAACCGTTGCGTTCGGGAAGGAGACATTCAGAGCCTCCTCGTTCAAATCCTCCTTCAACGGATGGACGTACATGGCTTTAACCCCAACAAGGGAACTATCCTATAAAGCCGACGATATCCGAAAAATGATGTGGATCCTAATGGGAGCGCTGGCCGCCGCGTGGGCCTTGCTGGCCGTCTACAGTACGAGACGCCTTTACTTTCCTATTCAAAGGCTCGTTCGCAAGCTGACTTCCGCGGACGGCGACAAGTCGGAGGACGGGCTGCAGCTCATCGACAACTACATGAGCGGCGTGATCGCAACCAACGAGCACTTGAAGACCGAGCTTGGCCTCCATCAACGGGAAAACCTTTACCGGAGGCTGCTGCACGGCGAAGTGAGCCATAAAGAATTTCGGGATTTTGCCGAGCAATACGACATAACCTTGAAAGGCAGCTGGTTTATCGTTTGTGTGATCGATGTGGATCATTACGCCGCTTTCCAGCAGACATACAAAGACAAGGACCGCTTTCTGATCATGTATGCCTTAAGGAATTTGGTCGAGGAGCAGAGTCAAGCGCTTCCATCCTATGTGACGGTATCCCCGAAGCCGGGACAAGTCGTTATCGTCATCGGTTCGGACGAGGTAGGCCTGCAAACGGCGGAGACCGTCCGGCAAACCAGCAGAAATATCCGAGAAAACGTCAAAACCTATTTTTCCTTCACGGTGTCGACCGTAGTCAGCAACGCCCGCCAAGCGTATTCAAGCATAAACGAGTCGTATCTGGAAGCGCTGGAGCTGCTTGAATACCGCTGGATGCTCGGTCCGAACCGGGATATTGCGTCCGACGAGCTGGAGCCTTCCTTAAAACGTTCCTACCGGCTATTGTTCGAACGGAAGGACGCGGTGATGGAAAGCGTCAAACAAGGGGATTACGACAAAGCGCGCGTCAACTTGAAGCAAATGGTCGATGCGGTTCCGCGGTCCCTGCAGCATGCGGAAGCGGTCCTCGGTTTTTTCTCTTACTTAATCGGAGAGATCGAGCTGTATCTCGGTGAAAACGGCTACTCGCTGAACGACAGGTTCGAATATGACGTTCTGGAGCATTTGTACCAGTCCGCCTCCTTGAACGAGGTCCATGCCTGGCTCTCGGAGCATATTATCCCAGCTGTGGAGCACTTGATCGGAAGCCGAAACATGTCGAGGCAGAAACAGATCGTCCCTCAGATGATGGCGTATATTCAAGAGCATTACGAGACCGATCTATCGCTGCAGCAGCTGTCCGACCGTTTCGGCGTCTCCATTCCGGTACTAAGCAAAATGTTTAAAGAAGAAACCGGCCTCAACTATCTCGACTATCTCATTCGGTTCCGCATGGAAAAGGCTTGCGAGTGGCTCATGCAAACGGACATGCCGATTAAAGAAATTACGGACCGGCTCCGTTATACGACTGTCCAAAATTTCAGCCGTATTTTTAAGCAGGTCATAGGCGTCCCTCCGGGCAATTACCGCAAAATGCACAGAGGAGAACAAGCACAGCCCTGAACGCAGCCGTTCAGGGTTTTTATCTTTATTTCCCGAAAGACGCCTTCCGTTCGCCGCTTATCCTATGAATATCCCTTTAACGGCGCGGTTTCCCGGGTTATTAAAAAAAGATAATTGTGTTTCAAAATACGGGATGGGAAGATAACTCACGAAGAAACGCCGCTCAAGGGCGTGTCTGAATACTCCGAGGGAAAAAGCATAGGGCGAAAAGGCGGTGAAAGATGACCCCGAGCAGGTTTTCAGACACGACCTAGGGAAGGAGAGACGGATGGAGGCATGCTGCGGCGGTCGAGCTTCAGAATCAAGCTTTATCATGAGCGATTGACAGATTGAACTCAAGTGGGGGTGCCAAATGAATCAAGCAAAAGCTGCAAAAATTGGAATCGCTTTCTTGCTCGGCTCTTCTTTAACGTTAAGCGCATGTACCGGCTCGGGCACGAAACAAACGGAGCAAACCGGGCAAACAGGTGAGTCGGCCAAACCGAGCGCAACTGCCGGCAGTACCGAAGCACCGAAAGAGAAGCTGACCCTGACATGGTACGTGCCGGCCCCGGCGAATACGAACCTGCCGGAGCTTAGCAAAGATTTCGTCAAGCAAACGATCGACAAGAAGTTCAACGTGGATTTGAAGCTGGAATACGTCAGCCACGAGTACATCAACAAAATCAATACGCTGCTCGCCTCCAATCCCCCGGATATGTGGCGGGACGCAAACGGAGACGGCGGGCTGAAGTATGCTACGGACGGGCTGCTTGCCGACATGACGCCCTTCCTGTCTACAGCCACGATGCCGAACTATTTTAAATACTGGGTTAGCGAAACCGAATTGAAAAACTATCAGTTCCAAAACCGGTTTGTCCGTGCGCCGATTCCGTTCTCCAAAAAAGTGTACAGAAGTTATTACATCCGTAAAGATTGGCTGGACACGCTTGGTCTCGGCATCCCGACCAACTACGAGGAGTACGTGAACGTATTGCGTCAATTCCGCAATAACGATCCGGACCGGAACGGCAAAAAGGACACGTACGGCTATACGACAGCCGTTGGCGGCGACGGCATCGGCCTGGATTGGCCCGAATATATCAAGAACGGTCTCACCTTCGCTTCCTTTATTGAAAACAACCGATTCGTCGATATGCAAACCGATGTAAAGGTGGAACAGGTGCTAAACGACGTTGCGAAGGTCATCGAGGAGGATTTGATCGATCCGGACTGGTTTTTAAATAAAGGAAGCCAGGGAATCGAGAAGGCCATTCAAGGCAAAATCGGCGTCTTGTTCGATACCTTCCGCAATTTTGCGCTCGACAGCAATGTCCAGGGGATTCAAGCCCGTACCAAGCAGCTCAACCCGAAAGCGGAATGGGTGCCGTTCACGATGTTTCCCGGTCAACCGCTTGCTACGCAGCCGCTGCCGGGCGTGCCGTTCCTGTTCTCCAAGAAGGTTGCGGACAGCAATCCCGAGAAGGTGAAGCGGAGCCTTGAAATTTTGAATTGGATGAGCGGGGAGGAAGGTTTCCTGCTGACGCATTTCGGACAGGAAAACAAACATTATACCCGCGACGGCAAGACGATCAAGCTGAATATCGAAGCGATTACGAACGATATTACGAAGCAAGGCGATTTCCTGAAAATATGGAGCTTCTTTACTCCGGAAACACCGGATGTATTCGGCTTAACGGTATCGGACCCGAATGAAACGGAGCATGACAGACAAGTACTCAAGTTTTTGGATACTTTGCCGGTCCGGGAAAATCTCGGCTCCTCCATTCTTCCGCCTCAAGGCTTTGACTTGGGAGCATACCGCAAGCGGCAGCGCGAGCTTCAGGCCAAAGCGGTGCTTGAGGAAAAATCGGGCCAAAACTGGCCGAAATACCGGGAAGAACTGATGACCAAATATAAGGGCGCGGAATTGTACCAGGAATACGAAAGCCAGTTGAAGGCTAAAGGTATGATCAAATAATAAGGGTGAACGGCTCCCCGCAAAGTAAAGCGCTCTGCTTTATTTTGCGGGGAACACCCCAACATGCCGCTGCAAGTTCCATTCATCATGCGGAAGGAGCGATTCATTCCTACATGCACTCTTCATTGGCAAAAAGCGTCATTCGCAGCAGATGGTTCTACGTGATGATGGCGCCCGGCCTTCTTTATTATTTCATTTTTCATTATGTTCCCATGGGCGGCATTCTGATCGCTTTTCAGGACTACAATTTGCTTAAAGGAATATGGGGCAGCCCCTGGGTCGGGCTGGACAATTTCCGCACGATATTCGCTTCCCCGGATTTCCCGATTATTATGAAAAACACGCTCGTCATCAGCTTATACCGCGTCATGTTTAATATGCTGCCCGACGTTCTGCTGGCCTTGATGCTTAACGAAGTACGGGTGAAATGGTTTAAACGGACGGTGCAAACGATTACGTACGGCCCTTATTTCCTTTCCTGGGTTATCGTATACGGCTTGACCTTCTCTTTCCTGGCCCCCGATGCGGGACTAATCAGCACATGGTTTCGCGATATGGGCTGGGGATCGGTGCAAATTTTGACGGACAAAGAATGGTTTCGCCCGCTTTTGATCCTGACGGATATTTGGAAAAACACGGGTTTCGGCGCGATTATTTATTTGGCCGCCCTGGCCACGATCAATCCCGATTTGTACGAAGCGGCGGTGGTGGACGGCGCCGGGCGCTGGCGGCAGCTTTGGCATATTACGCTTCCCGGCATCCGCGACGTTTTCTTTCTGATGCTCATCCTGCGGATCGGCCACATCATGGACGCCGGCTTCGATCAGGTCTATATTTTCCTGAACGCGCGTGTGTATGAAACCGGAGATATTCTCGATACATGGGTATTCCGCCGAGGTCTCGAAAATCTGGAATTCAGCGTGGCCACGGCAACCGGATTTTTCAAATCGTTCGTCGGCCTTATTCTGGTGCTTGGCGCCAATAAATTAGCCAAAAGGTTCGGCAGCTCAGGCATTTGGTAGACGACAAACAACAGGGCAAGGAGGCCGCGACGTGTCGTACGTTCTAAAAAAATCAAAGGCGGATTCGGCGGTCGATACGGTGCTTTATGCCGTTCTGGCAGCGTTCGCTCTAGCGACTTTGTTTCCGCTGTATTACGTATTCGTCGTTTCCGTCACGCCTTTCGCGGAGCTGATGCGCAACGGCGGGTTCGTTATCCTGCCCAATCAAGTCACATTCGACGCTTACAAAGAGATTTTCTCTAGCTCGCGTATCCCGAGAGCGCTTCAGGTAACCGTGACGATTACGCTTCTCGGTACGTTTCTGAATTTAGTGGTAACGACGCTGCTCGCTTATCCGCTTTCCAAAAAATTCGTGCCGGGACGCAGTTTTTTTCTATTGGCTATCGTCTTTACGATGCTTTTTAGCGGCGGGCTTATCCCGAGTTATCTGGTCGTCCGCGCCATCGGCCTTTACGACACCATCTGGGCGCTCGTGGTGCCGGGAATGGTTTCAGCCTTTAACTTGTTAATCATGAAAACGTATTTTGAAAGTCTTCCGGCGGAGCTGGAGGATGCGGCCAAGGTGGACGGCTGCGGAGATGTCAGTACGCTGGCGCGGATCGTCCTTCCGCTGTCCATGCCGATCATGGCCACGCTTGGGCTGTTTTACGGCGTGACCCATTGGAATGAGTATTTTAAAGGCATCATGTACATCTCCGACCGCAGCCTTTATCCGATGCAGGTTCTGCTTCGGAATATGATCCAGACTCCCAACGTCAGTCAGGAGCTGATGATCACGAATACGCTGCAAGCCGCCCAGCTGCCGCCGGAAACGATCAAGATGGCTACTGTCGTCGTCGCCATTGTGCCGATTCTGCTCGTGTACCCGTTCCTGCAAAAATATTTTATTAAAGGGATGCTGATCGGCGCGGTTAAGGGCTAGATCCAGAGAGAGTAATGAGCGGACGGGAGCCGCCGAAACCATACGATCTTGATAATGGGACAGGTGAGATCGTGGAAAAACGCGTACGACACATCCTTCAGAAGCATGTAGCGTTGGTTATGGCTCTATTGCTCGGTTTATCCGTTTTTTCGGTTTATCCGGACGGCAGAGCGCACGCGGATGCCCCTTCGGATTTATGGCCGGATTTGCCGAATGCGAACTTTGAAACTGTATCCGGGGGGCTGCCGAGCTCATGGTCCTTGCTTGGCGGATTGGGAGAATCGTCCTCCGAACAGGTGCATAGCGGTTCATTTAGCGTCAAATTGATCGATACGAGTCCGACGGATGCGCCCCGGCTGCGAAGCGAGAAAATGCCAGTCCCTCCGGGGACCAACTTTGAAGCTGCCGTATTTTCTTATAATACGCAAGGCGTATCGGAGCTGTATGTGGAGTATTGGACAGCCGGCAATCAACTGATCAAGGTGTCCAACGCAGCCAATGTCAAATTGAACGAATGGAGCCGAATCAAGATTAGCGGAACGATTCCGAACGATACGAGTTATGTAACGCTGCGTTTTCATCTGGGCAGCGGAAATATCGGGATCACTTATTTTGACGACGCTTCGTTCGTGCCTACCTACACTCAGGTGTTTCCAAAGCTGCATAACGGAGATATGGAGCGGTCGGTCGGCGGATTTCCGCAATATTGGAACATCATATCCGGCGCAGCGGAATCGTCCGAGGAACAAGCCCGTTCCGGCGTTTCCAGCATGAAGATTATCGACGCCAGCAGCACGCTGGGGGCAGGCGCTCGCAGCAATAAAATAGCGGTCGTGCCCGGCCAAAAGGTCGAAGCGAGCGTCTACTCCTATAACGCGCAAGGAATGTCGGAGCTTTATCTGGAATTTTGGGATGCCGGCGGCAAGCTGGGGAAAATCGTCATCGGCTCGAACCTCACGCTGAATAAGTGGGCCCCCATGCAGGCGAGCAGCATCGTTCCTGAGGATGCGGCGTATGCAACCGTGCGTTTTCATCTGAATTCCGGCAATGTCGGCACGGCCTATTTCGATGACGCCGCCTTCCGGATTATTCCGGACACGCCGAGTTTGAATTTGCTCAACGGAACCTTCGAAATGGTTTCCGGCGGACTGCCGAAAAACTGGAGCAAAATCGGCGGAACGGTCGAAACTTCTGATAATCCCGTGTATGCGGGCGCCCGTAGCATGAGAATAGCAAAAACAGGCTCCGCGCAAGAGGCCGGCGCCCGCAGCCGTATCCTTTCCGTTACGGCCGCCACGTATTATGAAACGAAAGTCCGCAGCTACGCGGTCGACGGCACAGCCGAGCTGAGGCTTGAATTTTGGGATGCCGATATGATTTCGCTTGGCAGCGCAGCTGTGCAAGGAACCGCATCCGAGGCTTGGGAGGAATTGATGGTGAGCGGACAATCCCCGGCTCAAGCCGTTTACGCCAGCGTGAAACTTGGTATAAGCGGGAATACGCCCGGCTCTGCCGCATTCGATGAAGCGGAATTTAGACGGGTGGACCCCGTAACGAACAACAAGACGAGATCGACCTACTATACACCCGACAAAACGGCAGCAGCAAGATACAATGTCGAAACGTACGGGTGGGCGAAAAATCAGCGAAATATCGCGGTTTCGAATGCGGACAAATACGTGGCCAAAGGGCTGGATTTCCTCTGGAATGCCGTTCCGGGCAACACCTTGCCGCGCAGCTACGGCGTGAATCAGGTGCTGGGAAGCCCGATTACAGGCAGGGAAATCGACAAGTTCGGGAACTATCCATACAAAGCGGACACGCTTCAACGACCGTGGAAAATCGTCGACCCGAGCAGCGGCTACATTTTTCCGACGAATGATTTCGGAGCCTATTACAGCAGCGGCCTGGATGAACACGGCATTTTTCAGCCTGAGCTTGCCGACCGCAGCCTGCTCGTCAACACGCTGTATCCGGAGAAAGGCCCGACTTGGGGCGTCGACGACGGCTTCGGCTGGGTGGATGACAACGGCAACCGCTACACGTTCATCGCCTACTATGTGCATTGGTTTTCCTGGCTGGGTACAGGACTTGTGGACGATGCTTTGGCATCGCTCCGGGATGCTTACCTTTACACGGGAGATGTGAAATACGCCCGAGCGGGTACGGTGCTGCTCGACCGCGTCGCCGACCTTTACCCTGAGCTGGACATCGCGGCTTTCGACCGGACGATCTTCCTGAACTCCGACGGGGGAAGAAAGCTTGGGAAAGCGGTGGGCAGCATCTGGGAAACAACGCTCGTGAAGACGCTCGCCAGCGCATACGATGCGTTCTACCCGGCTATGGACGATCCGGCAACCGTTGCCTTTTTGGATGCAAAAGCCGTGCAATATAAACTGACTAACCGCAAAAACTCCGGAGCGGCGATCCGCGGCAATGTGGAGAACGGCATTATCCGGCAAATTTACCCGGCCGTCAAGAAAGCTCAAATATGGGGCAACGACGGCACGCATCAAAGCGCGCTTGCGATGGCTGCGGTCGTGTATGACACGATGCCTGATACGAAGGAATGGCTTGATTTTGTGTTCCAAACGGGCGGCCTCGAATTAAATCCGTACCGGGTTACGGGGGGAAATATTTTGAATACGCTCGTTTCCACCGTCGATCGTGACGGAAACGGTAATGAGTCGGCCCCTTTGTACAACGAGCTGTGGCTCCAGGGGCATCGCCTTACGGCGGACGTTCTCGACGGCTACGACTTGTATCCGGGCGTTGATTTGTATGAGAATCCCAAGTTCCGCAAAATGTTTTCCGGCGTGTACCCGCTCATTCTAAGCGAAAAGTATACGGCCAATGTAGGCGACTCCGGCAGCACCGGCAATCCGGGGATGATCGTCAAGCTGCCCGATATGATCAAGGCATTCGATAAGTTCGGCGATCCGATTTTTGCGCAGATGGCTTATTTTCTGAACGGCAATTTGGCCGACGGTCTTCATGAAGATGTGTTTACCGCCCAGCCGGAAGCGATTGCTCAACAAATTCGCAGCGTTATTCAGGAATACGGCCCTCTGAATCTCAAAAGCGAAAGTTTAACCGGGTACGGGTTCACGGCTCTCCGTGACGGCGTCAACGCGAATAACAGCTATGGCAACAAATACAGCTTCCCTTGGATGGAAGTCGTCGACAAGAACGTCAATTTCACGCTGTTCCCGGCATCCGGAACCCTTCAGCTGGAGGCGCTCGAGCCCGGCGCGGTTATTACGTTTCAATTCGAGGTGCCGAAGACGGACGAATATGATGTGGAGCTTTTGCCGTTCAGGGCCCCGACCTATGGCATTTATCGGATTTTGCTCGACGGGCAGCCTGTCAAGGAATTGGATTTCTTCGGCTCCAACAACGACCAGTATGAATTGCTGGGCCGATTGCCGCTAACGGCGGGGACACATCAAATTACCTTTGAGGGCATTGGCAAAAATACGGCCTCCGGCAACTATAAAATGGGCGTCCGCATGCTCCGGCTGCTCGACGAGCAAGCCCGGGCGATTCGCGACAATAGTACGGATGAAAGCACGCTTCGCGATTTCTGGATGTACTACGGGATCAATACCGGGCATGGGCACCGGGATACGCTGCATTTGGGCGTTCATGCGTTCGGCCTCGACTTGTCGCCGGATCTCGGTTATCCCGAATTCGCCGACGGGCTCGATATGCATCGGGCTCAATGGGTCATCAATACGATCAGCCATAACACCGTCGTCGTTGATCAGCGAAAGCAAGGAGGCCAGACGGTCGGAGAACTGAAGCATTTTGACGATACCGAGATGGTGAAGCTGATTGATGTGGAAGCGCCCGACGTATACCCGCAAACGGAGCTCTATAAGCGGACGACCGCCATGATCAAGGTGGATGAGTCGAATTCGTATGCGGTCGATTTCTTTCGGGTCAAAGGCGGAAGCGATCATCATTTCAGTTTTCACGGAGCGGAAGGGACGGTTACGGCGGAAGGGTTGCAGCTTGTCGAGCAGCCGACCGGCACCTACGCAGGAGCGAATGTCGAATACGGCCAGCGCGTGGATGATGTAGCAGGCTCCGCTTATATGGGAAGCGGCTTTCATTACCTGAAAAACGTGTCGCGCGACCAGAATCCCGGCAACCAATACAGCCTCGACTGGAAAGTAACCGATACTTGGAAGGTGAAGCCGGAGCCGGAGGACATCCATCTTCGATTGACGATGCTTGGAGATGTCGACGATGTAGCGCTTGCCGACGGGGTTCCCCCGCAAAACAAGCCGGGTAATCCGCAATCGCTGCGTTACATGGTAGCTCACCGCGCCGGTACGAACCTGAGCAGCTTGTTTACCTCCGTTATCGAGCCTTACAAAGACAACCGTTACATCGCATCGATCGAGGCGGTTCCGGTCAAAGCCGGGACAGTTACCGTTTCGGACGAGGAAGCGAAGGCGGTCAAGGTTACGCTAACGAATGGCCGGGTCGATTATATCGTGCAGGCGAAGGATTCCGATGTCCTTTACACCATTGACGATAAGCTCCGGTTCCAGGGTTTTATGGGCGTTTACTCGGAGCAAAACGGAGCGAAAGTTTACAGCTATGTGCACGACGGATCGTTTATCGAGCCTGTGCAAGGAACGGCAAGCGGAGCTGCCAAAGCCGCAACCGGTACGCTCGCCGATTTCACCAAAACCTTATCCGTTCAGAACGAGATTGTGGTTCAGATGGACGTGGGTGAGGTTCCGGAAACCGAGCTGATCGGCAAAACGCTCATCGTCGATAATGGCGGAAACCGCAACGCGGCATACCGGATTCGAAACGCAGCCGATATCGGCGCCGGACGTTATAAGCTGGATATCGGCGACGTTACGTTAATTCGGGCGTTTGCCGATCCGAATGATTTTAGCCAAGGGTTCGTTTACGATGTTGCCGAAGGCATGCCGTTTCGAATTCCGCTGACCAGGATCGGATACGGGCTGGAAACGTCAGCGACCGTGACGGGTACGGGGCACAACGGATGGTATAACGGTCCGGTTACGGTCGGGTTGTCCGTATATGGAGACCCGCGCTACTTGCAAGCAACCGAGTTCAGTTTGGACGAAGGGGCGTCCTGGACCCCCTATTCCGCCCCTGTCGAGCTGACGGACAACGGCGAGCATACGCTGCTGTTCCGGTCTTCGGATATAGCGGGCAATGTTGAGGAGACCAAGCGGTTGACGCTGCCGATCGATGCCGAACCTCCAACCGTCGCGATCGCCGGGGCGGGCACGTACACGATCGACCAGACCGTGACTATTACTTGCACAGCTTCCGATTCCGTATCAGGCGTCACATACGGCACCTGCGCGTCCCCGCTGGTCGACACCCCGGCTTATTTGCTGGGGCCGGGCACCTATACCGTGGCTGCGCAAGCGGAAGATGTTGCAGGCAACATGAGCAGCGCCGAGGCCGAATATACAGTCGAAATCACCTTGGAAAGCCTATTCAAGCTATTGCGCCAATGGATCACAGGGCCGGGCTCCGAAGGCATTCTTAACTCATTCTGGCATAAACTGCTTAACGGAAACATGAATGCCTTAAAGCATGAGGTGCTCGCACAAAAAGGCAAGAAACTGCCGGAGGATCAAGCAGACTGGTTGATCGCCTGGATCGAGGCACAAACATAATCGCAGGTAATTGTCTTTGGAGGAACCCGATTTGCAAAAACAAGCCGTCAATACGTATGACGGCTTGTTTTTTTGCATCCGGGTTGTCTGCCTATTTAAGCGATTGTCATCGATAAGAAAAAGCTTACAATTGATTGTCAAAGATAGAGCGGAAACCGGAAACGCAAAAAACCTTTGGACATTACGAGGATACTAGCCGCATTTCAACTCTTATCCTATAGATTTTAAAGATGTAAGCATTAGATCGTGCAACGGGTAGTGATCCTCATAATAAGGCAAAGTTTACAATCAGTGAGGCAAACCTCACTATTTCTAACCGAAAACCCGTGTTCTGGTAGCATAATGAGGCAAACACAACTAATAGTGAGGCAAACGAAATTGATAGTTTCGTTTGCCTCATTAACAGGCAGGAACGAGCATTTTACCGGTGGAATAGTGAGGATAGCCTCATGAACAATAAGGTTTTCTCCACTAATCGCACGGTTCGTGCATACCATTACGAGTTCCGTGTTTTCTTTCATAACCAGGTTATCAATCCCTAGTTTTAGACTTGATGGCGTACTAGCCGCAAAATGCTAAGCTTTCAACACCAAAGGCTAATATTTATGCCAAAATAGAGCGCGTATTTCGGAGAACTTGTTTCATAGGGCCGGAGTCAGCCGGAATACTCCCGACAACGTTAATTTTATGTTTCTTTACATCCAAGCTCTTCATCTGGTCGGTGAGGACAACTCCGGTAAACGGGAGACCCTCCGTAAGCAGCACCTCGAAAGCGTAATTCTTCACTTGGCTGTTGATCGGACATACAACCGCAAAGCCAGTCAAATCATTAAAGTCCGCATCCGATAATACAATTGCGGGTCGACTGCCGGCTTGTTCCCGTCCTGCTCGCGGGTCAAAATCCAACCAAACGAGATCGCCGCGCGATAAGGTGGTCAAATTTTCTCGTCTCCTTCAATCCCAAGATCAATTTCTTCATGGCGCGGGGAGTCTGGATTGATTTTTGAAAGAAGCGTCTTAAGATGGTTGCGCAGCTCCTCGTTCGAATCCTGGGGTTTCGATTTAGGACGAAGTAAGATATCGTTTTCCGGCGTTACCAAAATCTCCATCTCGGCTCCCTCTTCCAGGTTAAGGCGCTTCAACAACTGATTCGGAATGCGGATCGCAGTGCTATTTCCCCATTTGCTCAACGTTGCAGTAGTCATGAGGATCAATTCCTTTCCTTGTTTATGCTCCAATAATACCCTCCTCCTCAAATGCCGACGATCACGAATCGCACGATTTTCAATAAAATCTAAACGATTTGCAACAAAAAATGAACCTCCAACCCCCATTATTCAAACGGGGGTGGAGGTTTGTCACGCATGCGGCTTTCGGCCGCGATGCACAGCGCCTCGATACTTCAAACTCGCATGTCGATAAAATTAACGGGATGCTGCCTGGATGTCCCCATAAGCCCAATGTGCGCTTGAAACGTCAAGCCATACAGCCGATTGGGCATCCTTTATGGGCTCCCGCTTCAGCACGCGGTTCAACAATACGACTGCTTCCGCCCTTGTAATAGGGGCATCAGGCCGGAACGAGCCGTCTTCGTAGCCCTGCAGCCAGCCTTTGGTCGCTTCTGCGGCAATGGCTTCCTCGGCCCAATGGCCTGCTGCGTCATGGAAGCTTCCCTTGTCGGCTCCCTGCTGAACACCTGCCCATCTGCCGAGGATAACGGCCATCTCCGCTCGGGTAACCGCTCCCTCAGGCAAAAAGCCGCCGCCTGGATATCCCTCCAGAATGCCGTCATCCGCAAGACGGGCGATCGAGTCAGCCGCCCAGTGGCCTTCGACATCCTTAAAGCTTTCGGCTGCGACTGCCGGAGTTGAAGCCAAAGCCTGGTCCGTCACCGCTTCCGGCGCCTGGATCCCCGGAACCTTTGCTTTATCCGCTTCCTTCCCTGCTGCCGCTGCTGTTACCACTGCGGCTCCCAAAACTTCGGCCGCCGAAGCCGCCCCCTTCATCGCCGCAGCCGCCTTGTCCGATGCCGGACGGAAAGCCGCCAACCTGTCCAGCATCGTGGCAAGCTCGGCCCGCGAAACGGATTTTTCGGGACGGAAGGTGCCATCCTCAAAGCCGGTTATATAAGCTCCGGCTTTCATTTCCGGAAGACGAACCACGGTAAAGGTACTGAATTTAGTTACCTCGATTTCGATTCCCTCCGGCTTGCCCTTGCCGTCGGAATATATCTCGCCTGTCTTCAGCACGGTTTCGCCGTCGCTATGCTCGATATATACGGCGAACTTCGGTTTTGCCGAGCCAGCAGCATCCGCCTCCCATGCCTCTTGCGGCAGCGGAAAACGCAGCACGACGCGCTTATCTTTCATATTCGTCTCGATGCGCCATGGCGTCGAGATCCAGTCGGTTAGGCCGCCTGTTGCCGCCAGCACGGACTCGGACGAAGACAGACGCTGAAGCACTTGCTCGCGGCTGCTTCCTTGCGGAATCGGTGCGATTTTGAAGGTTATCGCATCCGGATCGTCTCCTAGTTGCTGGAGTGACTCCAGCGGAATCCGAAGGTGTACTCCAGCCCCGGTCATCTCGAGCTCCTTCTTCCCTTCCGCCAGTTGCTTCAGCGACTGGGCAGGGATCGAAACGATCCATTCATCTGCCGGATCGGTACCTGCACTGGCCAGCGAAACGATCAGCCGTTCGCCTCCGGATGTTTTAGCCAGCTCCAGCGCTTTACTTACTGACGCCGGATCGACCGATATGCTGTCCGTCACGGTTCCGTCTTCGGATTTGGCTCGCTGAGGCTTCGGAACGATCAGCACGCCATCGTCCCCTGCGGAGACCGATGCTCCATTGCCTGTTCCGTTATCCACAGCCGGCTCGGACGTCGACGAAGGTGTCGATGTCGGCGACGGCGTTGGTGTTGCTGGTGTCGGTGTCACTGACGGCGACGGCGTTGGTGTCGGCGTAGGCGATGGCGAGCCGTTTCCGGAGTCGCTGTCTTCCTGCCTGGTCACATTAATCACATAAACCTGTTCCGTTTGATCGAGCGATGCAACCTTGATCTCAAGCCGGTTCAATCCGGTTTGGAGGGCGACCGTCTGCGTTTCTCCCCCGGATACCGGCATACCATTGATAGAAACCGTCGCTTGCGGATCGAGCGGTACCGCTTTTACAGCAGCTTCGCTCATCTCGTACCCCGCCTCGGCGCTGTAGCTGAGCACCTTCGGCTGAAAGCCCGGCTGCAGCTCGATGCCTTCGATTTGCAGCTCCTGCAGATCAGCGGAATAAACCGGCGGCTTTGCTTCCCTGCTTATGCGGAGCGAGTATGTTTTGCTATTTCCGTTCGGCGCCTCGACGCGTACCGTAACGTCATTTTCACCTTGCTCCAGCGGCAGCTCTTGCGAAAGTCCGTCCGGCATAAGCGGCGCGCCGTTAACCGACACTCGGGCTCCGGGATCGGCGGAAGCCGCTTCTACCTTAACGGAAGCGATGCTATTCGTTACCGCAGCCGTATATTCGGTCAAATCCGGAGAAAAGGACTGATCCAGCTTTGCGCCGATCAGCGAAAGACTATTCAGGTCCGCATTGCCGGACAATTCTTTTGCGATAGTGATCTCATATAACGCCTTATTTCCGTTCTGGGCCGTTACCTCCACGAGGATAGGCGGGTTCGTACCGAGCGCCAGCGGAATTTCCGGAGATGGTCCTCCGTTCCCGACAGGCTGTCCGTTAACCGTAACCTGCGCGTGTGCTTCTGCGGCTGCCGGCGTTACGATAACGCCATAGACGCTGTCCGATACCGTCGACGTGTAACTGAAGCGTTCGGGATCGAACTCGGGAGTCAAGCCCCCATGGCTGAGCGTCAGCTTGGAAAGCGACGCGTCGGAAGACGGATTGACAAGCAAATACGGCGGATTCGTCTCATTTTCACGCGAATGGAATTGCACCAATGCACCGGACGATTTCGGAATGTCATTGATAATAAACCGCACCGTCACTTTACGGTCGCCGTTCGGTACCATCTGGCTTTGCACGAAGGAGGTAACGTCGATGCTGTACCAGCCGCTGTCCCTTACTACGACGGATCCCATCTGAACGGGATTGGCAAGCGGACGGTTGTTGAACGTCAGCGTGCTTTCTTTCCAATCGTCCGCCGGATAGCCGATCAGGTCGATCTTTATATCCTTCTCGACGGCATGGGCGGAATACACGTTCAGAGTGACCTTGTCTACCGGCGCCGTATAAGCCCCCAGATCAAACTTGAGATAAGCCAGCCTGTCTCCTCCACCGTCCGCATTTGTTATATCGATAACATCGAGAAAAGGAGAGGTACCGTAGTTTTTAGACGGATCGTTCTGGAAAACGTACGCATCCTCCGATGCGATAAAAACGTTGTCTACCGGAACCGCCCGGATCACTTTCAAGGTATAACTGTCCGTTGTCGCATCCGGCGCTACCGTTTGAATAACGATCGCATTTTCTCCCGGAGAGAGCGGAATCGCTTGCGAGGCGGCGCTGCTTTGTATGGGAACGCCGTTTACCTTCACAGCCGCGGATCCGTTCTCGGCGGACGCGTTCACCTTGACGGACGTGACATCTTCGGCAACGATCGCCGTGTAATGGGCTTGCTCCGGCATAAAAGGCACGGACAAGCTCCCCTCGCTCAAACCCAGCTCCTTCAAGCGTACCCGCGGATTTACATTCGAGATATGCGGGCTATCGTAGGCTTGCGCCCAATAGTACCCGTCCGCAACGATCCGCCGCGGTTCGAAGCCGACCTGGTAACCGGCGGGAATCGCCTCGGACGTCAGCGTAATTTGGCCGCCGGCCGCCGTTCCCTTCACATATTTACCTCCGGCGAAGGTGAATCTGCCTTCCACTTCCGCAGAAACAGGACGTTTGGTCGTCATATCCGCCACTTGCAAAGTAACGGAGGCGCCGGTGCCTGAACGCTCCACCTTCATAGAGCTTACGACCATCGGTTTGAGAGCGCTTGCCGCAGTCGTCGCTTTGGCCTGCCCGGAAGCCGGGCCGATGTTGCCTCTTACGTCCACCGCTGCGATTTTATAATAATAGGTTGTAGAGGGCAAAAGTCCGGTATCCTTGAAGTTCAAACTTCTAGCGGTACCGATGGCATTGCCGGCCCCCGCTGTAAAATCAGGCTGCGTGCTGCGATAAATAATGTAGCTGCCGACTTCGGTATTGTCATAAGACCTGCCGTACGTAAGCGTGATCGTTTGGAAATCGGCTGCTTTCGCGACCGGATTTCGGCTGGGAGCCGTCGGCGGCTCGCTATCGGCCGGCGGCTGCCATAAAACGCCGTCCGGTCCCCAATTGGAAGGAAGCGCCCGGATCGAGTCATAGTGATGCATGGCGATTCCGCCGAAGGAAGCGTCTTGGCCGAAAGCGGTGTACACCTTGTCCAGATCCGCTTCCATGACATCCCTGCCTTCCTCGCGGAAGGTGATCGTTTCGGGGTCGCCGCTGTTCGCAATATCGAGCGTTTCAACGCCGATCACTACGGAATTCGGTTTGCCGATTTTGTTCGCATACTCGATTTCGCCCTGGGCGCCCGCAATAATGCCTGCGCTGCCGTCCGCCGTATCCCGGTAATTCATGATCGAGATATAGTCTGTGATGTCCTGGACGTGCTCGGAAAGCCATTTGGTTTGCCCGTTATACGTAATGTTTTTCGCCTGATCCGACGTATCGTACCATTTCGGGATCGCCGGTCCGTATGGCAGATTCATGCCGGTGGCATTGCGGCGTTCGACCATTTTTTCGGTCATCTCCAGGTATTGAATCTGCAGAGATGGATAAATATCTTTAAAATCCGGCGATATGTAAGGCTCGATATCTACATTGACGCCGTCGAAGCGCTCCTCGGATGCGGATGAAATGTTGTAGTTCAACACCTGCTCGAAGTGGCGGATCGCCGTGTCGTGAAACTCCCGGTAAGCGCCCATGTACGGAGGAGACGTGCCGCCGGCGATACAAGCGTATACCTGATACCCGCGCTCATGCGCCCAAGCGATGAAATCCCTTAGCAGACCGGGATTATCCTCCATAACATCCATGCCGTCGAATGACCCCACCGCAAAATACAGAACCTTTACCGGATCGGAGCCGAAGGTTTCCGTATCTTTGGCCATGGCGTCCAGCACTTCCCTCGAGCCCGGATTCAGCAAAATATTATAGGTTGCCGCTTCCCACAGCCACATAGCCCGGTCTTGGCTCGGCACGACGAGCGTTTCGTTCGTCCCTTGCCCTACCTTGGCGTAAGTGGTCAAGCTCGCGCCTTTTACCCCGTATTCGTTATACGCCCGTGCTTCGATGCTGCTCGTTTTGTCCCCGATCCCGGCCGTATCCCACGCCCATACGTAGTCGTCGCCGTCACGCGCGGCAGCTTGCCATGCCCCGCCGTTAACGCGCACTTCCACTTTATTGACGGCCGCATCGGATTGAACCGCAACCCGCACAGGCACTACGCCGCTAAGCGAAACGCCTTCCGCCGGACTGACGATTCGGACAACGGGTGCCGATGCCGACTTATTATTTACCGTAATCTGCACGTTCTGGCTCCATACTCCGTAACGCGTCGTAATGTCCAGCCCTCTCGCCCTAACCTGCACGGGGCCGTTAAACGGCGAAGTGTCCAGATCGTAATACCAGGTGCCTTCATTGTCGCCGTCCGGATCGCTGGTTATGGCGTCGACCTGCCTGGAACCGTTAATAAACAGCTTGATGTCGTACAGGCTGGAATAAACGCCCGACAATCTCAGCTTGCCGCTGCCGACCGTCGTGCCGTCCGCCGGCGAATCGATCGTAATGGCCGACGCCGCATAGGCGTGCGGAGCAGGGATCACTAGCCCCGATAAAACTAATGAAAGGATTAGAAGCAAGACCGTTTGTTTCCGAAATGATCTCAACACGGAATGATCACCACCATATTTTTTAAATTATAATGCCTGTAAGGCAACATCATAGGATGACAATTTGTTTTGAAAGCGCATTCTTTTCGTTGTAAAAAAACTCCGATTTTACTATGGGATGTAAGACATTTGATCGTGTAGCGGATAGTCGTCGCCATCAATCGGAAAATTTCAGGGCTGTACATGTTACCTCCATGCCGCCGATGACTTGCGTACTGGAGAAATAGTGAAGAAAAGTTTACTGTTCATAAGGCAAACCTCACTATCTCTCGCCAAAAAACCGTATTCTGGAGAGCTAGTGAGGCAAAGGCAACTATTAGTAAGGCAAACGAAATTGATAATGTCGTTTGCCTCACTAACGGGCGAATACGAGCATTTTACCGGTGGAATAGTGAGGCTAGCCTCATTAACAATAAGGTTTTCTCCACTACGCGCACGGTCCAGGTCTTTGGATCTTTGGGATGCTAGAAACTGCTTGGATTGAGACGTCACTAGCGCTTCCTACACGCGCTCGCTTACTTCACCTTCAGCTCGACGCTTTCCATCCGTTTATGCGCTTCTTTGTATGTGTCCACAAGCTTTTGCGCGCCGAGGTTTTTCATCTCTTCGACGTACTTGCCCCAGTCGTTCAAATCTCTTGTGCCCGCCACGAACTTGGCGAAGTTTTCCTCACGGTGCTTATTGAGCGCTTGCCCGGTTACCGAAATCACTTCGTTCTCTTTCTCGGTGAACGCAGGTCTAGGCTGCATGCCCGCAGGATCGTACTTGGCCGCTTCTTGATAAGCCTTGGTCAGATCCTTCGTAAACAAGGACAAATGCGCGCTGTAATCGATCCACGTATACGCTCCGCTCGACTGCAGACCGGTCTTCTTACGCATTTCCGTCAAATCGGAATATTCCGGCTTGAACTTTTTGACTCCGTTCTCGACCGTGTAGCTTTCGCCTTCTTTGCCCCAGCTTGCGATCGTCTTCCCTTCCTCCGTGTAGAAAAAGTCCAAATATTTCATGATGTCCTTAATATTTTTGGACGTGGATGCGACGGTCAGGCCGCCTTCGAGATAGTGGAAGTACGGATTTTGCTGCTTGCCGCCCGGCAATCCCGCCGGAGGCGCCATAAACTGCATGTTGTACTCCGGATTTTCCTTCTGCATGGCGCTGTTGAAAAAGTCGACGCGGCTGATGTAATCGATCGTAATGAACGCTTTGCCCGTAGACATCGTATCCTGCCATTGCTTCGTTTGGATGGACAGGAAGTCCGGCGGAATCAAGCCTTCTTTATAAAACTTGTTCCACGTTTGCACCATCGCCTTGAAATTATCCTCGATCGGGCCGTAGCTCCAATCTTTTTTGTCGAAATTATAATAAGCGCCTTCGCCCGTTTCGAAGTTTGATGTCAGGTTCGCGTACATTTCCCCGGGAATTTGCCCGAAGCGGAAGGAGAACGGATAGCTGTCAGGATATATCTCCTTCAGCTTTTTCATGACGGTGTACAGCTCGTCGTAGGTTTTCGGCGGTGTTAGCCCGTTCTTCTTGAAAATGTCCTCCCGGTACAGCCAAACCATCCGGTTCGTTTCGCCGAAGCCTTGGTTCGGGAACATGTACATTTTGCCGTCGGAGGAAAGGGCTGCTTTGGCTTCATCCGGGTATTTGGCGATCCAAGCCTTCAAATTCGGCATTTGATCGATATGCTCCAAAATGTTGACGAGCGCGCCCTGCTGGCCGAACTTATTGGAATCCCTGCGGTTCGCCATGTACATCAGATCCGGCAGGTTATTGGAGGCCATAACCAGATTGAGCGTATCGGCCAGCTTGCCCGAAGGCGTCTGCACGTTGAGCGTAACGCCCGTCTTCTCTTCGATCCACTTCCAAACCGGCCATTCCTTCGAATACGGCCATGTTGCGTTATTGTCCAGAAGCGCCGTAAACGTTTTTTTATCAAGCGGCTGATTTGCCGCAGCCGACGAGCCCGGCGTCGGACTCGACGGACTCGCCGATTCCTTCGGCTCCTGCTTTCCGCCGCATCCCGCCACGAGAGATAGAGCAACCGCACTGACCGCAACCGTCGATAGAATCTTTTTCATCGGAACAACTCCCTTTTGAATGATAGTGATGATGACTCTACTTCCTACCCCTTTATCCCTTAACCGCTCCGATCATCGCACCCTTGACGAAATACTTTTGTATGAAAGGGTACACCAACAAAATAGGCAATGTCGAGACCATAATCGTCGCAAATTTCAGCGAGTCTTCGACAATCAGATTATCACCTCCGATCGAGGTGACGTCTCCTGAAGCCACATTGCCGGCCAGCACCAGATTGCGGAGCAGCACCTGCAGCGGGAACATCTCCGGATCTCGCAAATATAACAAGGGGAACATGAAGTTGTTCCACATGGCTACCGCATAGAATAAAGCGATCGTCGCGAATACCGCCTTCGAGAGCGGAATGACGATTCGGAAGAAAATGCCGATGTCGTTCAGACCGTCCACCTTGCCGGAATCCTCCAGCTCCTTAGGCACGCCCGAGAAGAACGTCCGCATCAGAATCAGGTTCCACGTACTGACCGCGCCCGGCAGCACCATCCCCCAGATCGTATCGATCAGCCCCAAGTTGCGCACGACGAGGAAAGTCGGAATCATCCCGCCGCTGAAAAACATCGTAAACACGATTATCATCGTAAAACCCTTCTGGAATCCCATGTCCTTTCGAGACAAGGCATAAGCGCCCATGGAGGTGACCGCCATCGCAACAGCCGTGCCGACCGTGACATAAACGATCGTATTCCAATAAGCTTTCCATATTTTCGGATCGTTGAACACCAGCTCGTACATGCGGAGGTTCAAGCCCTTCGGCCAGATGCTGACTTCGCCCTTCATGACATAAATATCTTCGCTTAAGGATACCGCCAGCATATAGACAAAAGGATACAGCGTAACGACCACGACTCCCAGCAGAAGAATCACGTTGACGATCGAAAACAAGCTGAGTTTATTTTTCATTCGAAGCTCCCTCCTTCCTTACCATAGACTCGTTTCTCCTACCTTGCGGCTGATCCAGTTAGCGGAGTAGATGAAGATCAGACTGATGATTCCCATAAACAAATCGATGGCCGACGCATAGCTGAAATTGCCTTGGACCAAACCGATCCGGTACACGTAAGTGCTTATGATATCCGCCGTTTCGTAGATCGCGGGGTTATACATTAAGAAGACCTTTTCGAAGCCGATCTCGAGCACCTTGCCGATATTCAAAATGAAGACGATGACAATTGCCGGCATAATGCCCGGAATCGTCACATGCCACAGCTTGCGCCAGCGGGTCGCGCCATCTATGTCGGCCGCCTCGTAAAGCGTCGGATCCACGGCCGTCAAAGCCGCCAAGTAAATGATCGTTTCCCAGCCGATATGCTGCCATATTTCCGACAACACGTAGATCGCGCGGAACATGCCCGGCTCCATCATGAAATTAACAGGCGCAAAGCCCAGCAGCTCAATCAGGTGATTCACAAGCCCGCCGGTAGGAGAGAGGAACATAATGACCATGCTCGCCACGATAACGTTGGAAATGAAGTGCGGCAGGTAGCTGACCGTTTGCACGAACTTTTTGAACACGGCGTTCCGAACTTCGTTAAGCATAAGCGCCAACATGATCGGAGCCGGAAAGCCGAACACCAATTTATACAAGCCCAGCAAAAAAGTATTTCGTATGAGGATAAAAAAATCGGGATTCTCGAAAAACATCCGGTAATATTTGAACCCTACCCAGTTGCTCGCCCAGATGCCTTTGAACACGTTGTAGTCTTTAAAAGTGATCACAAGCCCGAACATCGGAGCGTACCGGAATACCGCGTAATAAATCAGACAAGGCAGAAGCAGCAGCCACAAATATTTGCTTCTGTTCCACAGCTTGAATGCCGCCCTCCTGCGGGCGGCCGTCGGCTTGCGAGGAAAGGATAGTCCCAGCTCCTCTGCCGGATTCGTTTTCGTATGATCCATATTCATGTCCCCTAACCTGTGATAGGATCATCATAAACGCACCCCGCCGGAGAAATAAATCTGCATAATCCCGAAGAAACTCGCATTCAAACGGTTAGTATAAGGATTGTGTACATATCCGATAAAATGCATATTGTAGGTTTTAGCCCGCTGCACGTAAAATGATTAAAAACGCCTGCTAAAAACGTTGCGCTAAATATATAGAGATACGGGGTTGACGACATGCTGGAGGAAATTGCATCCCGAACGATCAGGCCGAGGTCCCTGTTCGCCAAGCTTCTTACCGGATTCCTGGCAGTGATCTTCCTGCTCGTTGCCTTCAATTTCATATCTTCCTTCTATTTAAAAAATAAAATTCACGACGAAATCGTCAAATCCAACAGTCTCAGCATCAACCATACGGTCGAGGCATACGAGAACCATTTTCAGCTGACCAAAAACATGATCGCCAGCCTGAACCAAAACGAGCGTTGGACGGGAAATCTCAACATTCTTAGGCATGTTAAGGAAAATAACGGATACAACAGCGTCGAGGATGTCAAAGCGGAGCTACGTACCTTATATTCGAACCCGTTCATGTTTTTCGAGAATCTGATCATTCATTTCCGGAACGACGCCTACGTGCTGGAGAAGGACGGGACAAGCAGCTCGAGCGACATGTTCTCGAAATATTATTACAGCCCTTCGTACTCGGCCGACTTTTGGAACAAACAGTTCGACGAGCGGACAAGCTTCCGCGTGCTGCCGGCCGCAAAGTTCACCGAGAAATCGATGGGGATCGAGAAGCAGAAAGGCATTCTTTTTCCGATCATCGTCAAAACGATGCCCTATAACGACCTCTATTTCATCGTCATGCTCGACGCCCAAAAGCTGTTTCAGGCGCATCATATTTCGACCGACCAGAACTTTTATATTTTGGACCCTGCGGGAAGTCCGATCTATGCTTCCGCCGAAGACGCAAAGCTCGAGCCCTTGTCCGCCTCCGAAATGAGCAAAGAAGTGGTCAAGCAAGGGAACTTCTATTATTTTCTGAAAAAAGGAACGGAAACTGGTTTCACCTACGTCAGCGTAGTGCCGGCCGAAACCATCACCCTGCAGCTGGTGAAGCTGAATTTGATCCTTATGTCGCTGCTTGCGGCCACTGTGGTGATCTGTATCGTCGCATCCGTCTTTTTCAGCCTGAATCTGAATAAGCCGGTTCGCAAAATCATCGAATCCATCAAGGATTGGGATCAAGGCGGCGCGCCTGTCCGCTCCAATCAAATCAGCGATTTCGATCTGATCAGCCGGAAGGTCAGCTCGATGCTCAAGACGAACCAGGATATCAAGACGGATTTGAACAAAAAAACGTCCCTTCTTCGCAAATATGCGCTGACCGACAAGCTGAAAAATATTCACAGCAACCTGGCCGAAATACGGGATCTGGCCGACGCGAACATGCCCTTCGTGCTGATCATGATGGAGGTCACGTTCAAGGAACGGTTCCGCGAGCTGCAGATCGACGCCGACAAAGGCATTTATTACATCCGCGAGTATGTGGACAGCATTCTGCTGCAGACCTTCAAGGAATCGGTCACGTTTCAGATGGAGCAAAACCAAGTCATGTCGCTTATTTTCGTGCCGGACGAAAACGCCGATATAAGCGCAAGCGTCGCGGAGCTCAAATCGCTGCTAGAGGTGGACCATCATCTGTATTTGGTCACGATAGCCGTTAGTTCGGTATACGGGGCGGGCGCGGAGTTCCACTCCGGTTATGAGGAAATCTCGTCGCTCCTGCGTCAGCGCAAGCTGCGCGACGAATCGCAGCTCATTTTCGGTGAAGACCGGAATGAAGCGGAGCCGATTCCTTTTACGGTTTCGATGGAGGAGGAATTTCATACAAGGCTGATGTCCGGCACGGTGGAGGCCATGCAGGAATGGATCAAGCGCAACCTCGGGCACATGCAGAAAAAGGGCTCGCCTGTGGAGCAATACCGGCAGTTTGCCAGAGATGTAGCCGCCCAGCTGGAAAAATCGTTGCTGCGCCTGAATGTGCCGGCCTCCGCAAGAAACGGCTTGACGAAGCCTTCCCTGGAGCCGCTTCGGGGCTTTTACAGTACGGAGCAATATGAGGAATGGTTCTACTTGCTGCTCGCGCCGGCCATCCATCTGATCCAGCAAAAATCGGACGATCAAGACCCGATCACCCGTTTCGTCATGGATTATTTGGACCGGCACCTGCACGAGGATATCAATCTCGACATTATGGCGGATAAACTAAATATAACGTCCGGCTACTTGTCGACCTATTTCAAGGAAAAGACCGGGATGAACTTCAGCGATTACCTGAACGATCTGCGCGTCCAGCGGGCCAAAGCTCTGCTGTTGAATGTGGAGCTGAAAATTCAAGAGGTGGCCGCCCTCGTCGGCTATCAGAATGTGAACTCGTTCATCCGCATGTTCAAGCGCTATTCGGGCGTCACGCCCGGGGAGTACCGGAAGAAGGCGGATTCTTACGGGTGAGCGGGGGAAGGGGTTGCACCAATCTAGAGAGGAAGCAGCCGACTATGGCTGGCGGCACCGATTGGGGCATGAAATCGTCGATTAAGTTGAACCAATCTAGACAGGAAACAGCCGACTAAGTTGAACCAATGACATGGGAGTTCACCTTGCATTCCGAAAGGGATTGCCTTGCCGCTTCAAACATCTTGTTTTGCGTTTCTCTCATTGGATGGGCCTTCGGAAGGGTGAAACGCAAAGCCAAAACTCGCTGCAAGGCAATTCCCTTTCTCCATTCCATTCTGTCTCCCTTGATGTTTTTATGGTTCAACTTATTTTAGAAGGCGATGCAGCTTTGGTTTGAGCGCAGCGCTTCCGATCGACCGCCGTCATACACGAAGCCCCGCGGCGTGGAACTGCGCGCGGGGCGAAATTTGAGCTCACATTACAAACCGCAGCAAGCGAAGTTTCGAAATCGCGGCTCATCCGTTCTGCTCAAGCTTGATCCGTTTAAGCTCCTGCATCACCCGGAAGCCTCCCCGGCCGAACAGATCGTGCAGCCGGCAGTACTCCCGGTACAGCTCGTCGTACACGGCCTTATGCTCGGGATTAGGCCGGAACGTTTCCTCACGCACTTTGGCCATGCGGACGGCTGCCTCCGCGATATCGGCGCAGCCCCCTCGCTCCGAACCTGCGGCGACGGCGCCGAACATCGCTGCGCCAAGCGCCGTCGTTTGCGACGAAGCGGCGACCTTGATCTCGCGCCCCGTAACGTCGGCGAAAATTTGCATGAGCAGGCGGTTGCGCCGGGGCAAGCCGCCGCAGGCAAAAAGCTCATGCATGGCAACTCCCGAAGCCTCGAAGGCTTCGATAATTTTGCGCGTGCCGAAGGCGGTCGCCTCCAATAAAGCGCGGTAGATGTCCTCCGGCTTCGTTTGAAGCGTCATGCCGACGACCAGCCCGCTCAAATCCGTCTCCGCGAGAACGGAGCGGTTCCCGTTCCACCAATCGAGCGCGAGCAGGCCATGCCCGCCGGGCTTCTGCCGCGCGGCTTCGCGCTCCAGCCAAACATGAACGCTAATCCCTTCGCCGTCGGAGCTCTCCTGCACATATGCGGGAACGGCGTGACCGACAAACCAGCCGAACAGATCGCCTACAGCCGGCTGTCCCGCCTCGTAGCCGTAAAGTCCGGGGATAATCCCGTCCTCGACGACGCCTCTGACGCCTTCAACCGCCGCTTCCTTGTCGCTAAGCATCATGTGGCAGAGCGAAGTGCCCATGGCCATGACCATTTGGCCCGGCTTAACGGCTCCCGATCCGGGAACGCCGGCATGCGCATCGATGACGGCAACCGCCACCGCCGTCCCCGGCAGCAAGCCCGTCAACGCTGCCGCTTCCTCCGTCAACCCGCCCGCTTTCGTCCCGATCGGACGCACCTCGCCCGACAGCTTCGTTTCGGCCAACCTTTCGAGTCTGGGGTCAAGCGTTTTCAAGAAAGAAGGGGACGGATATCCATCCGTCTTGTGCCAGAACGCTTTATACCCCGCGCTGCAGCCGCTTCGCACCGGATTGCCCGTCAGCCGGTACACGATCCAATCGCCGGCCTCCATAAATCGATGCGCCGTCTCATAAATGTGCGGCGCCTCGTTTAATGTCTGCCATATCTTAGCCAGCATCCATTCGGAAGAGCCCTTTCCGCCGTAACGACCCAGGAAGGTCTCGCCTCTGGCCGCTGCCAGTTCGTCGATACGCGCCGATTCCTCTTCTGCGGCATGATGCTTCCACAGCTTGACGTACGCATGCGGCTCATCCCGGTAAGCATCCTGCATGCAGAGGGGCGTCCCCCGCTCATCAACCGGGAGCATGGTGCAGGACGTAAAGTCGACGCCGATACCGACCACTTGCCCCGGGCCGACTCCGGAGGCGCGCAAAACCTGGGGTACGGAATGTCTCAGCACCTCCAAGTAATCGCCGGGATGCTGGATCGTCCAATCCGGCTCCAGCCGTTTTCCGCTCCCTGGCAGCCGCTCCATCATGACTCCGTGTGCATACCGGGTTTCATGATCGGCGATTTCATCTCCGTTGTCCGCATCCACAAGCACGACTCTGCCCGACTCCGTACCGAAATCGATCCCGATCACATATCGTTTTTCCATGCCGTTCCTCCTTTTTTTCGAGCTGCGCAGCTCCCCTACCGCACTACACGGGGCTTCAGCCTCAATGTGTTGACGCCGCATGACAGCGGTCAATCCCCTGCAGCGCTGCGCTGCACCTACGTCAGCTTGCCGATCGCCCTTTGATCGTAGTAACCCGCATGCTGTCATCGGAAGATAGCTCTATCTGTATGTTCAACGATACTCCTGATGAGCGTTTGCCAGCAAAGTGAAGAGCTCCCATTCGTACAGCAAAAACAGGAGCGCCGGCTCCCGTTTTTGCTGTGCCCAATTCAAAACCCCTCCGCCACAAACCTTTATTCACGGCTATCCATGCCCGCGCCAAGCGTTCACGCATTGCAGGAACCGGGCGGGCTCGTCGGTCGCGTACCAGCGAATGCCCAGCGACAACAGCCGGCTTATCGACCGCTCGTTAAACCGGAACGGCAGCACCTCCAGATCGACGTCGACCTTGGCCGTTTCCGCCAAAGCATATTGGAGAAACTCGATGTCAATTTCGTACGGCCATTGTTCGCCGCTATCCCCATTCAAATGAATCTGCACCTGATCGACACCTCGAAAGCCGGATTCGAGCGCGGATTGAAACGTATTTTTGATCCTCTCCGGATCTCCGCCAACCCAAAGCATGCTCTTGACACCTTCGGCAATCCGCTTCATTTCGATGCAATTATTCTGAATATTATGCGTAAAAATAACTTGCCGGTTGACGCCGTATTGATCGATCAAAGCACCGAGCTGCCGCAAATCGACGTCCTTGAGATCAAGGTAAGCCATATGCTCCGGCCGGCCTTGCATCTCTAGGAACATGTCCTCCAGTGCGGGCACTCTCTCGCCTCTGAACTTCTCGTCGAACTTCGCGCCCGCATCCCACTTGGACACTTCCTCGAAGGTCAATTCCGAGACCGGAATATCCTTGATTTCGTCGGGAGCCAGCGTCGTACGCGCCAAAGTGGCATCGTGCAAACAGACGATGACCCCGTCCTTCGTCGAACGGACATCCGCCTCGGGGATGCCTCCTAGCCCCCATGCATAGCGGTTCGCTCCCATCGTATTGTCGGGCGCTTCGTACTCCCCGCCTCCCCGGTGCGCCTGCCAGCTGATGATTGCATTGTTCATGAACGCCACTCCAATCTGCGACCATTTTCTTCAAAAATAAAGCGAAGCCTTCGCCGCTCCGCAGTTCCACCGCCGGCCTTTTGCCTAGAAAGGCGGCCATCTTATCCATGCCGCTAGATCGAAATCGAATCCTAGAAGCTTTCAACTCTTAAACGATAGGCTTAATAAGGGATGAAGGACAGTTGATTATGTATTGGATAATCGTCGCCATCAATTCGGATGTATGCTCCATGCCGCCGATGACTTGTGTCCTGAAGAAATAATAAGGAAAAGTTTACTGTTCATAAGGCAAACCTCACTAACTCTCGCCGATACCCCATGTTCTGGAGGCATAATGAGGAAAAGGTTATTAATAATGAGGCAATCCTTATTATTTCTCAACCGCAACCCGTGTTCCGGCGTGTTCATGAGGCAAACGTAACTATTAGTGAGGCAAACGAAATTGATAGTTTCGTTTGCCTCACTAACGGGCGAGAACGAGCATTTTACCGGTTGAATAGTGAGGACAGCCTCATGAACAATAAGGTTTTCTCCACTACGCACACGGTCCAGGCATAACGGTGGTACTTCATTAAGCTACCAAACATCTATCTCTATCGTGTACAATTTTTGTCTCTATGTGTACAATATAAGGGCAAATTGTTTTTCTCTATGATACTGGGCGGTTTCAACGGGGGCTACCATTGAAACGACAGTATCTTTTTTTTCCACTCGCGGTGCGAGGCCGCTTCGTTCATCGCTTCTATAAAATGCTCTACCGCCGATACGTTCTCGTATCGCTCCGGCAGCAGCTGCCGCAAAGTGGCCTGGCATTCCTGGCTTCGCATCGCTTGCAATACTTGGATAAAATCGTCCGAGGTGCTTCGGCTGCTGCCGATCAGCGTAATACCTTTCTCCAGCACATCCCGCGTATTGATCGGGACGCGTTCCTCGGTAACGCCCATCAGGATCAGAATGCCTCCCGGATTAAGCAGCTCGATCGCTTGATTTACCGCGCTTTCGCTAAAACGTCCGCCTGTGCATTCCACGGCGATGTCCACACCCGGGGAGTTCCCGAAATCGTAATTCTGCACCAGCGCCCTGTCGGCAAAACCGAATTCGTTCAGCTTCTCCGGCATTGCGCCGAAAACCTGCAAACGGTCGCCGCCCAAGCCGTACACATGATGCAGCATCGCAGCGGTCAAGAAGCCGACCGGGCCATCGCCGAAGACGGCTGCACGCGCTCTGGACAACCGCTCGCCAACCTTGCTCAGCGCCTGGTACGACACGGAGCATAGCTCGGACAAAACCGCGATTTCATCAGGAATGTCGTCCGGTACTGGGACGGCGCATGCCGCAGGGACGACAAGCCGATTTTGCGCGATGCCGTCGGTTCCGCTGGCGAGGAAACGTCCCCTCGTACAGTAATTGTCCCCAAGTCCTTCCCGGCACACGGGGCAACATGATTCCGCCGTCTTCCCCTCCAGCAAATAGCCGGGGAGATTCGGCACGATCACGACCCGCTGTCCCGGCGTCAACCTGCTGTCTCCGCTTTGAACAACAAAACCGATGCCCTCATGAATGAGCGCCATCGGCAGCTTCCGAGCCATCGCCTCAGGTCTTCGCTGGCCGGTAAAATACCGCAAATCCGCATGGCAGATACTGCCCAATGACGGCTCTACGACGACATGGCCTGCGGGAACCGGATGCTCCAGCATCGTCTCCTCCACTACGCCGGCCCGGACCAGCCGATATGCACGGGAATGCACGGCATTATTTTTTTCCTTCAACAAAATATCACCTCCTTTCCCGGCCTACCCGGACTACCGGCGGTATCGGGAACACAGGTTAACGATCGCTGCAAATTTGCCAATTTAACGTCGGCCACTATCGGAACGAACCATGGATTTGTTATTGCCATGTACAGGCGTAACTCCTCCTATTTTTAGGCCCATGAAGCCGCTTCAATTCGTTAGAACCACAGCAAGTCCTCAATTACGCGCGTAAGCGCCTTAGGATTCGTCCACTTTTGTCAGCCTTGCCACATCAGCTTCGCTAGCTCACGGAAAGCTGGTGACGAAAACTGTCGGCGATCGGTCGGCTTAACGCCCACCCCGGCGCGATCCCAGCACCGGTTACACCGTCAAAACCTGTACGCCGGCATCGCGGAACGCTTTTATTTGAGCGTCGGACGCCTCGCGGCCGGTAATGAACTGATGCAGCGACTCGACTGGAGCTACCGTGTGCAGCGACATTTTGCCGATTTTCGTATCGTCCGCAACTACAATAATCTCCTGGGCGGCCTTGATCATGCCCTGCTTGGTCGGCACAAGTTGTGCTTCGGGGTGCGTCAGCCCGTATTTGGAATGGATCGCCGGCGTCCCGATAAACGCTTTCTGAACGTGGAGCGTGCCGAGCACCTGATCCGTGAACATCCCGTTCAACATGAAGCTGGAGCGGTACAGCAGCCCTCCGGTTACGATAACGTTGACGCCCGGCGCATCCCGCAGCTCAGCGGCGATGTTGATATCGTTCGTGACGACCGTAAGGTTGGACCGGCTCACCAGATGCCGCGCGATGTTCATCGTGGTCGTTCCCGAATCGAGAATGACGTGGTCCCCGTCCTCGATCAAAGCGGCAGCGGCCTTTCCGATCCGCTCTTTCTGGTCGACCTGCTCGTGAGCCCGTTCCGAGAACGACGCTTCTACATTCGCGCCTTGATCGACGACCACTCCCCCATGCGTCCTTCGCAGCAGCCCCTCCAGCTCGATCTCCGCAAGATCCCGCCGAATAGTCGCCTCATGAACCTCAAATTCCTTCGCGAGATCGGCGACCGTGGCGACGCGCTTCTGTTTTACGAATTCGACGATGCGCATTTTCCGTTCGACAGCCAGCATGTTACTGCCTCTCCTTTTATGTAACGTGCGTTATTTTGTTTATATATGCTCATTATTGCTCATTTTATGTTTTTAGATTAGCCGAGCAACTGACGCATGTCAACACTTTTTCCACTCGACTTCGAATCATGAGCAATCTTCATTTCCTAATTAAAAGTATTGTTCCAAGCAGAGACTAACCCTTTAGAATGTATTTCGCCAAAGTCAGCCGCCGAAATGAACATATCCCACGGTAAAATCGCAAAAAAAACGAGTCGAAACGAGCATATTATTACTTTTCCACGCAACCCTTGCAGAAACTATTCGTATGACCTTATCATCTTCCGCGATAAACCCTCTAAATAATTAACACTCTGAAGCAATGCCGCAGATGCAGCGGCAACCGGATCTCGGCGTCATCCGCACGGCTTTCAGGGATAAAAAAAACATGCCTTTACCCGTACCGGATACATTTTTCACTGCATCAAATTCATGGTACGGGCTAAAAGGGCTGCACCCGAACTCACGGATTGACTGCAGGCTTTTACGATAAGGCGGGTAGCGCACCTTAGATCATGAGCGGTCAACTAAACGCGAAACAAAAGCTTACTATTTAACCGGAACGGGACTGTCTCAGAAGGTTAGATTCGAATGGGCAATTCCATATAGAATTAAAAACACTTCCAAGTCACTGTTAAAGTGGATGGAAGCGTTTTTTGATTGTTAATTTTAAGCAACTATATATATGGGACATGAAATAAAAATGACTTTCGGGCTCAAAGCAGATCAGGAGGCTCTCGTCCCAACCCTTCGAATTGTCCAGTCTTTGATATGAAAAATCAGACTGTTTGTTTACCCAAGCATCCTGATTTCGATATACATTATGCTTGTGCATCTACGAAATGATTGCAGCCTATTGGCAATATCTACACCGACGACTACATGCAAAGAGGTAATAAGTTGATTTTGCCTGTGCCTTAAGGTAAACGCGAAGTTAACGCATGCTCTTCCATTTTTTTGACCATTTCCGGGTCTTCGTAGGTTGCTATTTTCGAATCGATGAGCTCAAGATTTTTCTTTAAGTTCTCGATTTGCTTTAACACTTGTTCGCGGTGAGAAATAAGCATGCCTTTTCTCTCGTCTAACCTTTGGATGCCTTCCTTACACCAATCGCTGTATTGTTTGATTTCTTTGATTGGCATTCCTGTATTTTTTAGGCAGCAGATTAAAGCTACCCAATTGAGGTCCAACTCGTTAAAAAGCCGGTTGCCGTTTTTGTCTCTGGAGATAAAGGGCAGAAGGCCCTCTTTGTCATAATAACGCAATGTATGAGCGGGCAGACTGAATAGGTCAGCCACTTGATTAATCGTGTAAATCATTATTTTCACAACCCCTTGACTTAAAGTTCACTTTAACTATTATGCTTACTTTAGATCACAAGTTGCCGACAATCAAGTGGTCTATCCTAACTTAAAGGGGCTGTACAGCTATGGAAAAAACGCAAAAAATCGCGCTGGTGACGGGAGGCAGCCGCGGGCTCGGACGGAGTTCCGCGATCGCGCTCTCCCGAAAAGGATTTGATGTCATCGTTACGTATCATTCCCGCAGGGAAGAAGCGGAATCGGTCGTCAAAGAAATTGAGGCTAACGGTCAAAAGGCTGCTGCACTGCAGCTAGATGCAGGTGATGTCGCCGCCTTCGAACAATTCGCATCCCGCCTTTCCGATATACTGAAAGAAAAATGGAATACGGAGCACTTCGACGTTCTGATCAACAATGCCGGATTCGGGGTGCACGCTTCGCTTGCGGATACCACGGAAGAACAATTCGATAGTTTGGTGAACGTGCATCTTAAGGGTGTGTTTTTCTTAACACAGAAGTTAATTTCCAGTATCTCCGATCATGGAAGAATTATTAATGTTTCGACTGGATTAACCCGGTTCGCCCTTGAAGGCTATGGAGCTTACGCTGCCATAAAAGGCGCCGTCGAAATATTGACGAGGTACATGGCAAAGGAATGGGGAAGCCGAGGCATCCGGGTTAATGCGATCGCCCCGGGAGCGATTGCTACGGACTTCCGGGGAGGGGCAGTGAGGGACAATAAGAGGTTAAACGACTTTATTGGTTCTCAAACGGCGTTAGGCAGAGTTGGAGAAGCCGATGATATTGGCGGCCTTGTCGCGTCATTGTGCACTGACGAAATGGGCTGGGTGAACGCGCAGCGAATCGAGGCTTCCGGCGGCATGTTTCTCTGATCCAGTCTAACAAGCCTCCCCCCCTCAAACAGTCGCTTGCGCGTTTTGTAAATCCCCCGCCGTTCCGGTAAGGCTGTAGTTGGTCTCCATGCTGACAACCGCTCCGATCGACGATAGGCTCTGCATCGCCTTTAGCATATTGCCGGGACTCGGGGACTTGATCCCGACCGTTATTTCGGAAACGGCTTCAGCGTTGTCCGTCAGCTGCTTTTTATCGGCGGAATTGATTTTGACGCTGCTAATCTGAACGCCGTTTGCCCCCAGTACACCAACGACTTGCGCAAGCGTTTCGGAGTTCTCTTTGACGCCCAGCACGATTTCGCAGCTTCTGCGGCTGCGCATTAGCCGGTTCTCCCACCTGTTCAACAGGAATAAGCTAACGAGCACAAGCACCGTCGCCAGCAGTGCGCAATAAAGGAACCCTGCACCAACGCATAAACCGATGGCCGCTACGACCCATATGGAAGCGGCCGTCGTTAAACCCGTAACGCTCGAGCCGTTCCGCAGGATGGCTCCGGCGCCAAGAAAGCCGATGCCGCTTATGACCTGCGCCGCCAGTCTGGCCGGATCCGTGCGAACGCTCGGCTCGCTGACGAATTGGCTGAAGCCGTAAATGGACAACAACATAATGGCCGCCGAACCGATACAGACCAAAATATGCGTGCGAAAGCCTGCCGCGCGGTTGCTCCATTCCCTTTCCAGTCCGATTGCTCCCCCGAGCGCCGCCGCCAACAGCAGCCGAACGGTTAAATCGAAATAACCGATATGCCATATGGCATTCATGGACATCATCCCCTTTTCCTTCATCAGATAACACCGACTCCGCAACCGGAACCCCAAGAAGTCGCAGCCGAATCCCCGTCTCCACGCGAAAAAAGCCCAAACAGTAAACACCCCTTCAACTGAAGGCAGTGATTACGGTTAAGGGCTTCTCCGAGTGCTCTAACCTGTACCGTGTATGTATTCGTTATGATGACTATACTCGCTCATAAAAGCGCTGTCAACAACTTTACTTAACGACTAACCGAAACCGCTTTTCGATCGGTCCTCTGCTATTAGCCGCCTGCCCGCGGGCTTAAGTCGTACCGGCAGCCGCCGCGAAGCTAGGAAATGCCCATAAAGCGGAACAAGCCGTCCGCCATAAAACGGTGCCCGTATTCGTTAGGGTGGATGCCGTCGTTCATAAGCGTCCATTGGCTGTTCGGATTGGCCGTGATTTCATCCGTCCAGGCCTGATACAAATCGCACACCGGCACTTGCCGGGATTCCGCCGTTTCCAGCAACGTCTTTACGTAAGCGGGATAGTCTTTGCGCCGATTGACATTGTCCGTCAGCTCGTACGAGATCGTGTTCTGGGTAATCAGCACAATTTCGCTGCCGATACTCCTGGTTCGGTCAATGATCGCTTCCAAATTGCTTTGGAATTCCGGAAGCATCTCCGCCCCCCGCGCCGAATCGTTCATCCCGATCATCAGCGTGACCAAATCCGGCTTGAACCTCAGCGCATCCCGCTCCAGCCGCTCGACAATTCCCCAAGTCGTATCGCCGCTCACTCCGGCGTTCAGCAGCAGATGGTTTCTGCCAAACTTATTTATCAGTTTTTCGCTAAGTAATCCTACGTAATTAAGGTGTTCGTGCAGATGATAGTTTTGCTCCGTAATCGAATCGCCCAAACAAACGATGAACGCTTTCTCGCCTCTTTTGATTTTCTCCAATGTTCCCAGCATCAGGTTTCCGCCTCCCCTTTAATCAAGCAGCAGTCCATCTAAAAGTATACCATTATTTAGCATAATGGTTACCGATTTTCTTTGAGCTTCCGCTAGATCGTTACCTCGCCGATGTTGTGAATTTTGCTGCTAGGAATAATGGGGTGACCAAAGGCATCGCCTACGAACGAACATGAATCAAAAAAATCAGCCAACTAGGAGGTTTTTAGCCGCCTCTTTCATAAACCATCAAATATTGCTCCAGCCTGCCAAGCCGAATAGTCCCGCTCATTACCTTCTCCCCCCTCCCCCGCGTGAGGCCAAGTCCTGAAGCCCGCGTTAAGCTTTGCCTTGCAGCAACGCAAGGCTTGCTTGCACAAACCGCTCGCCCGCATCAAGCTCCAAATAGCTGAACACGGGCATTTTGCGAATTTCGTAACCGCCGCGCGCAAATGCCTCGCGAGTCGGCACATATCCGGCCAGACCGTTGGTTAAAGTGGCCAGGAACGTATAGTCGTAAGGAGACGCTTGTTTGATTTCCAGACCAAGCTCCACGAATAGCTCCGCCGGGTTGGTTAAAAGGGCGATTCGGCTGCCGATCGTAAGGCAGTATATCGTAAATTCATGCGAACCCGGCTCCTCATGTCCATGCATTGCCCTGGCTTCCTTGTAATAAGCAAAAAACGGTTCTGTTGCAGCCGTTCCGAACGTAGCATCCTCCTTGGTATCCCGGTCCGTGTACAGGCGCTCCGCTATGTTTACGGCCGTATAGGTCATGGATAGTCCAAGTTCTTCGGGATAATAAAGCACAGGATCGAGTTCCATAATCGTTCCGGCCAGCCCAAGTCCGATTTTCTTGTAATTTTCCGGGTTGCCCCATTCATAGGTTCGAAAGTCGATAAAATTGATGTCGCCGCAAGCTCCGGGAAGAAATAGGACGACGATCGACTCCCCGTATACCGACTGCAGCACCTTTGTCATATGGCCGGAGATATCGGCGCTAATATTCGGACGGCCAACCGCATTGTTGTGCATGGCATAATTGACCAGGAAAGCGACAGCCCGGCCGTTCTCGTCCACCAGTTTGATGACGAGCATCTCCGGATCTACAATGCCTTCCGAGACACATCCGTCGAGATCATCCTTTACCCAATTCATGCGTATCGATCCGTCGGGAGCCGTCAATCGCCGGTTAAACACGTGGTTCGGATTGCTCGAGCGACCCACGCCTAAACGAACGGGTTGTTTGGCTCGACGCGCAGCGTCGACAGCTTCAACCATTTTGAGCTTCACCGACTCGACATAATCCCAGTGAACAGGAAGCTTCCCCAGCAAGGTGGTTCCCATTGAAGTGCTTGAATGCGTGTGGGAAGGCGTAATGATCACATGATGTTTTGAAATCCCACAGGTCTGCTCAATCCGTTCGGCAATTTCCTTCACTGTCGGTCCGGGGATGCTGGTCACGTCCGCAGCAATCAGCACAACCTCGACGCAACCGTCGTCAAGAACGACAACGTTTGCAAACAGATCGTCCAGGATATGCTCGGCAAAATCAAGGCTGTAGGAGCCGTCCAGCCGACACCCCAGCGGCGGAGTAATGATAACCCTGGCTGTTCCGGCATACAAGGCAGAAACCATCATCGATCACCTTTCTTTATCTTGAAGCGTTTATCCCGACTCGTTCTACAGCATCATCCCCGCAGTTAATACCCAAAGCAGCGGCTGTTGTATAGGTGAAATCTTCGCTTGCCAGGAACAAAACCATGCGGAAAGTCGTAATTCGGCCTTGCGCTGAGTAGGACGAGCATCCGAATGGAAACCGTTCCAATATCTTTATAGTTGTTCCGTACTTGTCTTTACAAAAATGGCAAACGCTCAACATCCAGCCCGGTCGTTCGAATCCGATCGACAAGGGGTACGGCTCCGTTTACAGCTTGATACTTGATCCCTTCGCTCGCCGGACTGTATTCGCATTCGAGCGTAAGCCCATCCCGCTTGTAGCCGGTATGCCGGACATACGTGCCTCTTGTATGCATGTTGGCATACATGCGGTCGGTCACAGCAGCAAGGGCAACCTGCCGCCGGAACGCCTCGAAGCTTTCTGCCTCACGACAGTCCCTGACTTCGGCCACAAAGCCGTTCCCGGTGAGCAGCAATTCGCGTTTGGCAAAATGCCGCTCCTCCCCTTCATAATTATAAAAGGAGATCATCACGAACCGGTTCACCGTCTCGATGCGTACAGCCGCTTTGCGCCCGTGATCGGTCAGCATCAGGGGAAGGAATGCCATATACACCTCTCCATCCTTAATAAAGACGGGGCAAGGCTCCGTACTCTCGGCTTCATACGTTTCCAATTTTCGGTCCCCGAGCCATATTTCCTCGACTTGGCCGAATTCGGACGGCAGCTGAATCGACAGCTTCAGACTATGGATGGCGTTCGCATAAAGCTTGGGCTTGTACAAGAGTATGGCGCTATTTTGATGCTGCAGCCCGAGCTTCCTGCCATCGTCTCCGAGAATGGTTTCGGTCAGCATCGGCGGGCGTTCGTTGACGATATAGTTGGCATACACCGCGCGAATATCGGATTGACGGACAACCGGACTGCTTTTTTTGTACAAAAGATGAAAGGAATCGGTTTGAACGCCATTGTGAAATTCATTCGTGGAAACGCCCAGCGCATAACCCGCTGTCATATAAGTGCTCGCGATCCCGCTGCCTGCGCCGTATTCGTACGTTTCCCCATCCTCCTCCGGCCCAAGGATCGCTGCTGAAGCAGCCGCGTCCGTCGACGAGCTGTACTCCACAGTCGCTTGATACTCGAACGGATATTTCCGGTTCAGCGCCCATTCCGCCAGGTAGACGGGACAGTGGTAAATCGTATTCAACTGCCACGCCGACAACACCTGCATATAAGCGGGCCAGCCGTGAATCACCTCATCCTGCTGTCCGTTCTCTGTGCTGAACAGCGTATTCAGCGGATTCACCTGCATGTGGTCGCCAAGAACCGCATACAAAATATCTCTGGCATGGTGGGAATGCCCGGTGGAGTCGACGGTGTAGGCTCTGGAGTACGGTCCCGCCATCTGGAACGTTTCACCGTGATATCTTCCAAGCACCTCCACCCAGATGCGTTCCTCGCATTGCAGCGCCATATTCCGAACTTCTTCGTCCCGGATCAGATTCGCGATCTCGGCTAAGGCCAACACCTGGATCGGGGTATAGGTGGGGCTGGAAAATTCCGTAGGGGCGCCTCTTCGCGAAAGCATGCCCTTCAGCTGGTTCAGCCGCTTGACGCCTATGGCGAACAAATCCTCACGTTCGAACAGCTCGCCGCCAATGAGCATAACGAACGTGCTGATACATGGGAAATTGTCGTTTACGCCGACGAAATCCAAATCGTCGCCGGAAAAATGACTCCACATCATTTCCATGTATCCGTTCAATCTGCTTATACATGCCTCGTCCAATAAGGAGCGGTATTTGGTCAAAAGCTGAAGTGCGTTGCAAGGCGAGAAATGGCAGTGAGCAAAATCGGATGTTCGGATAATCCGCCTCGCCGTTTCAATCGCTTCCGGTTGCCCGCTTTCCAAAAAACATTCGGCAAAGCATAACCGTTCATAAAGACCGGGGATGTATTCCTCGCGCCGCACGACCGGAACATCCTTCCCGAGCCATTTTCCAAGCTCATCGAATTTGGCCAACGTGCGCTGCGTCACCAAATCATTGAAAATACGCTTTCTTTGCCGCTGTCCGGCCTGATCATAAAAAACGGCGGTCATATCGTCGGTCCCTCCCCCGAAAAGGCAGCCACAGCCGAAATCGACTGCGGCCCCAAATGTTCATCCTGCTATGCCCGGAAGCCTTAAAAGACTGTCCGGACCGTTAAATAGTCGATGGACCGATTCCCGGAAGCGTCCTCCGCTTCAATCCGGAATTCGTACTCCTGCCCCGTCGACAAGCCCTCTATTTCATAGCTAAGTATCGTACCGTCTACCGAATCCAGCAGCGCGCCGTTTTGATAAATCGTATACCGGGTCACCGCCGTATTGTCGGCCGCGGCATCCCAAGAAAGCGCCAGCCCGGCTCCGGAATGTTCCGTCGACGCTAAACTGCCGGCCGCCCAGAAAGGCGCTCTGACATCTTTGTAGCTGTCGTTCAGGATGACCTCGTTCACGGGAACTCCTCTGTAATGAACGGGAGTTGTAACAGCTGTAAACGCATTGCCCTTCAAAATATGACCGTAATCGCCGAGAGACAAATGAATCCCCTTGTTCAAGTGGTGCAGCCGATTATTTTCGATAATTACGTTCGTGTTGTCCCCGGACTCGCTCGAAGGGCTGGCATCGCTGCTCAACTGTGCGGACCAGGACAAGATGCCCGATTCGGCAGGCGCTTCGGTATTTTGCAGCGGAACCGCGGAAGGCACCCCTTCCACCCGATTGTCCCTGATCTCGATTCCATATGCGCTGACGCCGTAATACCGCCCGTTTACGCCGGTTCGCTGGGAGTTGATATAAATCCCGGAATGCCCGCTTCTTCTGGAAACGCCCGTAATGATATTTCCGGTTACCCGGATGTAATAATCGGGCGTGAACCGGGATTGATTTTTGACCTGGGACGTATAGACGAAGATGCCTTCGGAATCCTCGCTGATGTTGTCCGCGGCTACCCCGTCAATCGCATTTCCGTAAAACCAAATGCCCTTCGCATTATTCAGGATCGTATTTCGATGGAAGGTTACGTTATCGTTGGGCGCGATCAGCGTCATCTTGCTCGTTCCGTCGGGAATAACATCCCATGACCTGTCGATCGCAAGCTTACTTCCCGTGATGCCCGTCACTTTCCTCAACTGGCCCATGCCCTTGCCGTCCGTAATGACGACCGCCAAGTAGCTGTACCGCAGCGGGTAAGACGCCTTGAGGGGAGTGGCCGGAACGATAGTCAGGTCGTTGGCCGTTGCGCCCAGCACCTTGCCCTCGTTCAGATAGGCCTCCGGCATCTCGACGGCCAACGGCTCCCCATCCCCGTTCGTCGGGGAATCCGGCCCCATGTTTTCCACAATATTGTCCGCCATGTGCACATTGTTTCTGCCGAAAATCCCGTGCGCATCCGCGCCGAATTCCGGATGGTTCACAAGATGGTTACCCGTCACGAACGAATACTGCGCGAACGTCGTAACCGTACCGGCTGCATATTCAAAATAGTTATTTTTGTATGAGGCATATGAGCCGATATAACTTGCTTCCGACGAAGCGTGATACCCTTTGAAATGATTCTCCTCGAATACGACTCTCTCTTTGGCGATAAAAATCATGCCCATGCCTCTGCCCGCCCCGGATGGCTGCACGGTCATCGGATAATCGATATCCACATGGTACACGAACAGCTTCTCTGCGGTTCGCAGAGTCTGATCCGTAACGGCCGGGCCCCAGTCGCCGCCCAGCCAGATGAACGAGTCCGGCCTGCGGCCGGCGTCGGACAGCCTCAGAGCCAGATGCGCGATGCCTTGTCGGCCCAGCGTTTTGCCGTCGCCTGAAGAGCGGATGAAATTGGCGGTCCCGGTTCCGGTATGATACAGGAACGTCGTCGCCTCATCCTCCCCAAGCAGCACAATGTCCGCCGGAATATCGATATGAGTCAAATGATAGGAGCCCGCCGGGAAATAGACCACACCGCCGCCCGACATTTTGGCGGCATATACCGCATCTCGGACGCTCGCCGTATCGTCCGCGGCATCGTCCGGCCAAGCGCCGTAATCGTTGACATTAAACACGCTGCTCCACGCAAACTCTTTAGCCCAGGCAACGTTCAATCCCAACGGATTCGAGCTTGGGACGACGATGCTGAGCCGCTGTCCGTTGTCGAGCCGCGCCCAGGTGACGCCTCCGTCGTTGCTGACGTCGACAAAGTAGGTTCCCGTCGGGACCGTGCCTACGGTAAACTCGATCGAATACGGCGTAAGCCGCTTGATCGTCTGATAATAGGACGTCTCATTCTCGTCCTGCAGTCTAATCATCGTTTCGCCCGCCGATCCGAATTCCGCGGCGGAGAAGTTTCGGCCCGACAGCTCCAGATTCAGACCGCTGTACGCTTCATATTCCGACAGGAACAACGGTCTAGGCACGTTAATTCTCGCGGGGCTGCTCCATCCGAATTCATTTTTGACCCAGATGTCATAAACGCCGCCCGTTACGGTATCAGGAAACCGGGGGGTAACGAAAAATCCGTTTCCGGCATCGGTTTGCTCCAAAACCAACTCTGTCGCATCCAGAGGAGGCGTTGCTGGGGCGGCTCCCGTCGCCTTGCTGATCTTCGCCTGCACGTCGTTCATATCGCTGCCGTTCATACCGTACCCGTTGACGGAAAAGAGCGTATCCGGTTTGACCGCGTCGGAAACCCTCAGAATGACCGGCGGCCGCTCCCATGCTTCGTTATACACCGTCAGCGTCACGGTTGCCTCGGCTTTATCGATTTGGTTCCCATCATCGTAAGGGACGGAAGCCACAATCCGATAATTCCCCGAGTACTCGGGCGTGTACGAGATTACCGCCAATCCGCCGGAGTCCGTGACCGCCGAACCGATAGCCGCATCGATGTAAGTCCCGACATACGGGCCTTGCAGCTCAAAACGGACGGTTTTGCCCGGCAGCGGATTGCCCGAAGCGTCCTCAAGTCCCGCTTCAATAGCCGCGTTCAAGCCTGGCTTCGGCAGCGAGTAAGCGGGCGAAGCAAACTGCAAGTCTATAGAGGTGTATGCGGGCAACGTGATCGATTCCGGCTCGTTCGGATCGGACGGCTTATGGCCGTCAATCGCCCTTAACCGGTATTCATACGTGCTTCCGGCGTCCAGATCCGAATCCCGGTAAGTCGATACCGTGCCGGCGACAGCGGCAATCGGGACAAACTCCGATTCGGTCGACTTTTTTCGCTCGATCGATATTCCCTGATCCGTGTCCGCATTGACCCAACTAACGTCAACCTGTCTGGGACTTGCATACGAAAGCTGCAAAGCGGACAACGTATTCGACGGAATCTCATCGAAGAAGAATCCCTCTATGTGCGTTGCGTAACCGGCCAGCACGGTCGCCTTGAGCTTAAAGCTTCCTTTCACTTTGTACATCAAGTACACGCCGTCATTGGTCGCATCGACAATTCGGGTCGACAACAAATTCCCGCTCAAATCGAACAACTCAAACTTCTCGGTCACGGATTCCGTACTTTCAAAATCCGTTGTATAGATCGAGAATAGATGCTCGTCCGTATCCGTGAGATAAAAGGTTTCTTCAAATGTGCTTCCGCTGTACGCGACCAGTTTCTTGCGCTTCGCCGGATCCGGATCGGCGGGATTCAGCAGCGCTCGCGTGTCGGAAGAAGGATTCTGGATCACGGAATAATTGGACCCGTACTTCGAATAATCGGAAACGTAAACTGGCAGATCCGCTACATCCGCCGCAAGCGGATTATCCCGGCCGGATGACCGCGTCGTGGAATAGAACGGCAGCACGTAACCGTCTCCCCCATACACCCCGATCCAGTTTCCTTGAACGGTCCTTTCCTCGCCCACATAGGAGACCGCGGTCAGCGGCGGCGGCTCGGACGTCAGAACGGCGTCCACCTTGATATTATCGAAATCGATTATGCTGGGATTCGCCGCAGTCGTTGAGTACGTGGCTATCCGCAGATCAAACGTCGTGAAGCTGCCGGCTACGAATTTGTCCGTTTTTCCGTTGCCGTCGTCATTGGCGCTGTCCGCCGCAGGAAATAGTTTAATGGGGACGGTAGCCGTGTAGGTTGCAAATAAATCGTCGCCGACAGGAGCGCCCGCGCGATTATCCGCGTAGGCGGCAACCAGCACATAGCTGGAACCGGCTGCGCCCGTCACCGCGTTCGTTCCGAACAACCTAAGCCATAGATAAGGAGATCTCGTATCATTGCGGCTCACAATATCGTAATCCAAGCTTAGTTTGATGTCGTAGGTTCCCGGTGCCAATGTATTGAGCGCATTTTTGGCGGCGGCGGCAACGGCAGCCGCCGGCGACACATTCACGCCCGCGACCGACTGCCCGGTTCCCGCAGATACGGCGGCAAACGTGCCGGCGGCGCTGGAGCCCGTACCGTTCGTTTTCCCGTCCGTCGTAAAATCCCCGCTGCCGATCGTCAGCAAGGAAGGTTCGGCATTGCTCAGAACGGCGGCCGGACCGTGCGCGCCTTCAAAGTCCAAGGCAAGCACGCTTGTCGTTGGCCCGTCCGCTCGGACAAGCTGCGGCGAAGGCCAACCTCCGAAGCAGCTAACGATCATGAAAAACAGCAACCAGCACGCGATTCGCTTCTTGGCGAACATATCCGCACCCCTCAAATTGATTTTGCATTCCTGCAATCACAACCTAACGCTTCATGCTGCTGTAAGTCTCGTTCGCTTCCTTCTCCAGCTGCGAGCCGCCTCGCTCATTCCATTGCTTCACAAAATCGTCAAACGAAGATAAAGGCTGCTCTCCGATAATGATTCGGGCATACGTTTCGGTCTTGAGCTTGACCAGATCTCCCCAATACTTGCCGGATGACGGCAGGATATCGGACTTGCCGAACAGATCCCACACCGGCTTGTTATACAGCTTGTAGTTGTCGAGCGCGAACTGATTGTAATACTTGCCGACTATGTCCAAGTTCGCTTGCGCGCCCCAAAACGTCGTCCCGGTCGAAATGTCCACAATGCCTTCCGCCTGAAGCTTCGCGTTGTCGACGTACGGCTCCACATGCTTTAAGCCGCCGGCGACTTCTTTGGCCGGATCTTTGTAGTCCCAATGCTTGCCCTTCTCTCCCCATGCAAGCGGAAGCCAGGCTTGTTCGTCGTTTTGCAGGGCGTCGAGGATTTGCAGCGCTTTTTGCATTTTCTCCGGGTCCTTCTCCAGCTGCTTGCCGAATGCCCAAATATTGCCCGCCGTTCCCCAAGCCCAGCCGCCGGATTGGCCTCGCGGACCTTCGGGAAGCGGAGCATAGCTAATCGCAGCGCTTGGATCGTTCTTGCGAACGACATTGATCAACGAATTAGGGTTGCTTTCATCAAGCGAAGCAGCGTCCGCAAAATCGATAAGCGCGATTTTCCCGGTGCTGAACTTGGCCACGATATCTTTCCCGGTCAAGAAATCCGGATCGATGTATCCCGCCTTATACCATTCCGCCAGCTTGCCCAGCGCTTCCTTCGCTTCGGGCTGCACCGCGCCGTTCACGACTTTGCCGTCCTTCACCAGCCATTGGGTGGGCATGACGCCGTAAGCCCCGAACGTGGAATGGAAGGCGTTGTAATACGATTGTCCGTTGCTGGACATGCCGTACACCCCGATTTTTTTGAGCGCGGCGAAAGCTTGCGTTATTTCGTCGATCGTTTTGGGCACCTGGTCGATCCCGGCCTTCTTCAGCAGATCGGTTCGCCATACTTGCTTCGTATTGAACTGTCCGGTGAAATAAAAGGTGGGCACACCGAAGTTTTTGCCGCTAATGTTCGTGTAGTACCACCCTTGAGGGGCCTGCTTATCCAGATTCGCCTTCGTCCGCGGAGCATACTTCGCGATCATGTCCAGCGGAATCTCGGCCAGCAGTCCCTGTGAAGCGTATTTGTTCAAATTGCCGGGGTCCAGGACGAACATGACATCCGGAACGTCGCCGGCGGCCAGCTGAACCTGCTGCTTCTGCGCAAAATCTCCCGAAGCGATCGGGTAAACCGGCTTCAGCTTGATGTTGAATTTGCTCTCCATCCATTTGTGTCCGTATGAATTCTCCTGAATCATGCCCGGGACATTCATCCAGTTAAACTCCAATACGGGCTCGGCCGTTTGCGCCGGCGCTCCCGTCCCCGTTCCCGCCGTAGCGGCCGGGCTTTTTGTCGAACCGGCGGAACACCCTGCCAGCGCAACCATCGCGGTTAGCGTCAAACCTACGATTCCTCTTCCAATCCCCAATCTTTTTTTCATCGATTTTCGATCCTCCCTTTACGTTTTCGATCCAGGGCGTGTCTGAGAGCTCCGAGGGGAGCAGATTTTACCGAATTTTCGTTCCATGCAAGGCGCGTTTGTGAAGGCGTACCGGGGGTACGTCAAGCAAACGGAACGAAGCAGGGGGCGAAAAGGCGGTGAAAGATGCCCCTGAGCGGGTTTTCAGACACGCCCTAACTATATACGAAGTCCATAGGACCGCATATCCAAGTCAGCCTTTCACCGAGCCCATCAATATGCCTTTGACAAAAAAACGCTGAATATATGGATAAACCAGCAAGATGGGCAGCGATACAATCATAATGATGGCGCTTTTTAAATTCTCGGGTGTGATATCCTGTGAATCGATCAGAGCATATTCCTGACCCAAATTCGTATTGGGATCAATGACGCTATGCCGCAAAAACAGCTGCAGCACTTGCTTGTCGGGGGCGTTAATGTAAATCATGGCGTCGAACCAGGCGTTCCAATGGCCGACTGCCGCCCACAATCCTACAACGGCCAATACTGGAGCGGAAAGCGGGACGATAATTTTGACGAATGCGTACAGGTCGCCGGCTCCGTCTATTTTGGCCGACTCCGTTATTTCACTCGGTATCGCTTCGAAAAAATTCCGCATGACGATCACGTTAAAAGCCGTTACGGCTCCCGGCAATACGAGCGACCATATGCTGTTCAACAGCCCGAGCTGTTTGACGAGGAGATAGGTCGGAATCAATCCGCCGTTGAACAACATGCTGAACACAAACAGCTTCATAATCAGGGAACGGCCGGGGAACGATTTTCTAGCGAGCGGATAGGCGGTTAACGAAGTGAACAGCAGCACGCAGGACACTCCAAGAACCGTTCTCACGATGGTATTGGCGTAAGCGGTATACAATTGCGGATTGACCAATACTTTGGCATAGGCGGTGAATGTCGGATTCCACGGCACGATATGAAGGCCGAGAGAATGGATATCGGCGGGCGAACTGAGCGAGATGGTGAGCACATATAAAAAGGGATACAGCGTCGCCAAGCCAAGCAGGAGCAAACCCGCCATGTTCAGCCATTCAAACCATCTCTCGCTTAACGAAAGCTTATAGTTCATCTCATTCACCTACCATAATCCTTGATCTTTGTCATATTTTTTGATGAGCCGATTGGAGCCGACGACCATTGCCAATCCGACCAGGGAAGAAAAGATGCCCGCCGCCGCGCCCAGCTCATAATCCATCGTCAACATTCTGCGCAGGACGTACGTATCCAATATATCCGCCACATTCGAATTGATCGACGTAGTCAAATTATAGATTTGATCGAATCCCACCGATAGGAAATGCCCGATATACAGCAAAAACATCGTAATGATCGTCGGCATGAGAGAAGGCAGTGTAATATGCCAAATGCGTTTGAAGCGGTTCGCCCCATCCGCAATGGCGGCCTCATACAACGTCGGATCGATGGACGACAACGCCGCGAAGTAGACGATCGACCCCCATCCCGCGCCTTGCCATATAGCGGATGCCACGATGAGACCGTAAAAATAGTCCGAGCTCATCCACCAGCCGATTCGGGGAATGCCGAACCATGCCAGCAATTGGTTGACGCCGCCCTCGAGACTGAGCAATGAGAATAGGATGCCGGCAAGAATGACCCATGAGAAAAAATAAGGCAAGTAGGACACGGTCTGAACCCATCGGCGAAAAGCGCGATGCCGGACTTCGTTTAATAAGACGGCCAGCAGGATCGGGGCGGGAAATACCAAGACGACCTTCAATAAGGCGATATAAATCGTATTTCGCAGCACTCGGGCAAAATCGTCCCCTGCAAACAAACGGCGAAAGTGATCGAGACCGGCCCACGGACTATTCCAAATGCCGTCCAAAATTTTAAAATCCTTGAAGGCGATGAGAAGCCCGTACATCGGTACGTATTGAAATAAAAAGAAAAGAAGGAACCCCGGCAGAAACATCAGCAACAGAACTTTGTGCTTAATCATTTGTGAAACATAAACTTTCAACGATCTTCTCCCCTCGCGATGTGATTGGCCGAGCTGTCGAATGGACTGGAACCGGTAGCCGTTCGGATGAACGGCTTCACTCCCGTCGGTATGGCCCCTTATTGCTTGCTCTTATCCTATTTCGACACGCATTCCATATCAATATTCATTAATTACGTCGCATGAAGTCATGAGAAAACCGCCTTGCGGTGGCTTTGGTGTTCGATAAACGTTTGTTCGTTGGCGAGGCAATGGGTATAGGCTTTCAGCCGCTCTTGAAATCGTGTTTCTTTGAACTTATTACGAGGGAGAAACACGATTTCAAAGGCGGCCCATAGCGAAGCTCCTTTGCCGGCCCCCATACCCATTACCTCTTGTTCGCCTTCGGTGCTTTCTGTTACGTCTTTGACATTTACCGATCCTCCAACCGGTATTCCTACCTGCTCGCCCCTCTTCGTCGCTTGCATGCGTCCGATTTTGCCCACTTGGAATCGAGTACGGCTTCCTTTCCTCGCCTGTAGTCCGAAAACGCCTACTTGCAGCGGGAATTTTGCATGGCACACCGGTGAATCCGTTCTCACGTTTACCGAGATTTAGAGCCGTTTCCGCGATATCCTTTCCGACAAATCAAAAAAAACCGTCAGTACCGGGTACCGACGGTTTCTTGCGTTTAGGAAGTCACATGCAGCTTTCTGAACTCTCCGGGCGTGATCCCTTCCACTCTTTTAAAAACCCGGATCAGCTGCTGAGCATTGTTGTATCCGACCTCGCCAGCAATCTGCCCGATGTTGATATCGGTCTCCACGAGCAGCTCTTTTACCTTATCGATCCTGTATCGGGTAATATAATCGATGAAATTTTCACCGGACGCTTCTTTAAAAATCAAACTTAAGTAGGAAGTGTTGATCTGGAGCCGATCGGCCACCATTTGCAAGGATACATCGTCTCTATAGTGCTTTTGGATGAACCCGATGGCATCGGCGACAAGCTGCTGTTTGCGATGGCTTCGCATCCTGCTGAAGTAGTCGATAACGGTCTGAAGGACACTTTGTGCAAACCAGTCTTGCACGGACTTTTGCCCCTCCAGCGCCACGATTTCAACGAACGGACTTCGCGAGCCGAATATTTGGCGCAAGTCTTCCTCATAATCCTGAACCAAACGGATCACCGTAACCAGGAGTTGGAAATAATACGTTCGCATGACATGGAGCGAAGCGTGCCGATCGACGAGATAAGCGCCGAAACGCTCCAACTGCCCGACAGCCTCAGCCGCATCCACGGAACGGATCGCTTCGAGAATGAGCTTCTCTATATCTGCGGGATAATCCAGCATTTGCTGGGATAGCCGTTCGTTCGTCTGCCGAAAAGAAAGGACCTCATCTCCGGCTTTCACCCAATTTTGCCGCAGCAGGTTGACAGCTTCGTAATAGGAAGCAGAAATATCGCCAAAGCTGCCGACGACACTTCCCATAGCGATGGTTATAGTCTGCTTAAGCAACCGCCCCACAGTCTTCCGGATCTCCTCCGCCGCTTCGAACAATTCCTTTTCCTTCACGGGTTTCGGCATATTCAGAATCATAATCACATTCCCCTGAATGATTACGGTCTCCGCCAGACAAACCGGTTTCATCAACTCGCCGGCGATATTGGCAACCGCGTAAAGAAATAGGTTCTCATCTTCCTTTCCAAAGGGAACATCCCCTTTCGGCGGGTCTATCTCCATCAGGAAAACCGAAAAATGAGCGTGCAAAAATAAATTGGCTCGATGATCATGCAGATGCACCAGCTTGTCCAAATCGGCCGAACGGTTAGCCAACGCGGAAAACAAATAATGGTCCTTCAATAAGGGCAAGTGCTCCTCCCATCGAACTCGGGCCTGCTGCATTTCCTCCAACAGATTCAAAATTCCCGTTTCAATTCGCGCCATATAATTTTGGATCAGGCTCTTGTATGGGGATGACGCCGGTTGCGACGATTTGGACAATAGCCGAACGATCTGCAGCAGTCCGCTCTGGAAGCGGTTAAAACTGAAAATCGATACAACAAAAGCCATTACAGCCAACAATCCGGTTATCCCGATCACCATTTTCTTCAACCCGTTCACCTTCTGGTACAAAGCTTCCGTCGGGATAAGCGACGCATAAGTCCAACCGTTTTTGTTGGATACGGCAAAAGAAATATTGTATTTTTCCTGATCGATCTTGAATTCGCCCGAATGTCTACCCTCCGGCAGCTGCGCCAAGTAGTCGTAGATCCGTTCGTCTTCCGCCGTTGCGATACCGGACTGGGCTCCGCCTTGAACGATAAATTGGCCGGTCTCGCTGAAAATCAAAATACTCCCTTTTTCAACGAAAGGGGAATTGCCGATCATACGACTTAAGTACTTCGTGTCCACATTCACAACCAAGGCGGCTTTTAATTCCGAATAAAACACAGGCAGCAGGGCGATATAGCTGATCCCCAGTCTGCTTCCCGTCGGAGTATCCGGCAGGGGCCTCGGGGCAATCCAGAAGCTTTGTTTGTACCTTTCCGCTTCTTTTTGGATCGCGGGCAGCCAATTCGTATCATGAAAATAACCGTTGGACAAATCGGTGATCAGCTGGGAAGTCACCATAGTATCCTGCGTGGCATGGTAGTAATAAATCGAATCCATGGCGGGGAAGGACGATTGTAAAGCCAGCAAGTCATTTCTAAGCACATTCGCGGCTTGGATAGAACCAAGCGAAGGGCTCGCACCGATTTTACTGACATCGCTTACATTGGATTGAATGGAAAATTGACCGGTCGTTTGCTCGATCTGGCTGACCAGCAATTCGACCTGTTCTTTAACTTGGGATAATGCGGAGTCGGACGATTGATTGACTTCCGTCCGGACTATATCCAAACCCATGGTATATACGATCATGCCGAATCCTAACACGGGGAAAATCGATAAAACCAGCAGGATGATCAACATTTTTTGATTGATATAGTCGCGGTAGCCGCGCTGCTTCTTCATCCAGCTCATGTTGAGTTCTCCCCCGAATTTATTGTGTTTTTTATTATACGGGGACTGCAATTCCATGTACATATTCATTTTTTTAGTGCGTCTAAAGCCGTTTTTTCTCCACTGCAGGTCCTTTAAGGATAGGCGCGTTTACCGAGAAGTCGAATAATCAGCGGAGGATATACTTTCCCCTGAAATAACGATATTTCATTCATCAGTGGTGCCGCGAAGTCTGAGATTCTTAAGAAAAACCGTCCGGAATGTTCGCCGAACGGTCCTTTTATGTGCGTAGCATGACGTTTGTACGTGGGAGACAAATGGGGATAGGCCTGCTCGTCGCTCGCATGCGCCGGAGTCCGATTTTGCCCAATTGGAATCGAGTCCGGCTCCCTTTTCTCGCCCGCAGTCCGAAAAGTCCCACTTGCAGCGGCTATTTGGCTCGGCACACCGGTGAATCCGTTCTCCAAGCCGGCAAAATCGGACTCGAGCGTAAGGCGAACCTCGATTCCTTGCGCCAAGCGGGCTATTTCGGACTACAGCATGTTTAGGAGCCTTGCTCTGATGGTTCTAATCAGCCGCATCAAACTCCGCTGAGCGGAAGGGGAATAGAGCGAAAAAGAAGTCCGTCGTCTTCCGTAAAGGCACCGGACAAACAATCGGCTTGTAGCAATGTAGTGAACATTGGCTTTTAGAGGCGGCATCAGCTCCAGTGCAAAATAAAAAAAGCCGATCGAATCCAGACCACTGTCTGTTACTCGATCGGCTTTCTTATTTATCGTCTTCTCTTATTTGGACAAGAAATCCAGTACACGAATCAAGAACACGGCTGTTTCCGCACGGGTCGCTTGGTTAAGCGGGTTAAGCTTCCCGCCGGCGCCTTCAATCAACCCTTGCTCTACCATGCCGGCAAGGCTTTCCGAAGCATAGCCGGATATTTGATCCGCATCCGTAAAGTTGTCAAGCGCAGCGGAATTGCCCCTTATTTCCGGAGCTCCGGCTGCCGCCAGCGCACGGGTGACCATCACGATCATATCCTGACGGGTAATCTCCGCCGCCGGAGCGAAGTTTTCTCCGTCGACGCCCGTGACGATGCCCAGCTTTTTGGCGATGGATACAGCTTCGTAATAATAGTCCTGCGGGTTGACGTCCGTGAACGAATCGCCCGCTTCCGCTTTTAAACCAAGCGCTCTGACCAGCATTAAGATAAAGTCCGCTCTCTTCACTTGATTCGCAGGGCTGAAGGCGGTGTCCGACGTACCGTTTACAATACCTTTAGCCGCTAGACGCTTGATCGCTTCTTCCGCCCAAGCATGCTCGCCAAGATCGTTAAATGGCGGAGCCGCTTGCTCATAAACGACAGCATAAGTACCCGGCTGATCGGCTTGGAACTGTATTTGTTTGTCTGCAGCCGAATATTTCGCGTTCGTGACTTTCGTTACCGTACCGTCGGCATTGATCATCACGATGCCAAGCTGCGAAGGCGTTTCACCATTGCCAAGCACATACGGAATGGCAACCGTTATCGGCTTGCCGTTCCGAACAGCCTTGCCGTCGATCTCCCCGGCAAGCTCAACAACCGGTCTGCCGCCTACTTGGTCTTGAACCGCTTTACTCAAGTCCTTCGCGTCACGCTTGCCGACTTCAAAACGCAACGTCATGCCAAGCTCCGCAGACTTCTCCAGCATTTGTCCGGATAGCAAGATCGTAGCATGCGGCGAAACGACCTCGATCACAAGATCCGCATGCCCGGACAAAAATTCCGCGGGAATATCAAGCGCGTATGCCGCAACGTCGCCATTCCCTTTTAGCTCAATAGACGCTTTTTTCTTGCCTTCTTGATCGGCTTTCGCTTTAGCGATCGCTTTGCTCATCTCTTCCACGCTTACAGCGCCGACTGCCAGCTTGTTATCGGCGTCGAGCTTCGTGCTTACGACTGCTTTGACCGATCCGTCCGCTTCAGGCTGGAACAGCTCAGGAGCTGTAACAACCGTTCCTCCGCCGTTGTTGGTTTGGCCGCTATTGCTTCCGTTTTGGCCGCCATTGCCGCCGTTTTCGCCACCATTGCCGCCGTTTTCGCCGCCATTGCCGCCGTTTTCGCCGCCATTACCTCCGGTTTCGCCGCCATTGCCGCCGTTTTCGCCGCCATTGCCGCCGTTTTCGCCGCCATTGCCGCCGTTTTCGCCGCCATTGCCGCCGTTTTCGCCGCCATTGCCGCCGTTTTCACCGCCGTTACCGCCGTTTTCGCCGCCATTGCCGCCTGGCTCACCGCCGTTGCCTCCCGGAGTCGGCTTCTTGTACTCGAACATGACTTTTTCCGGCTCGCTCATCTCATCGGTCGACACTTGAACCTCGTAAATTCCTTCAAGATCGCCTGCAAGCGTAAATTCCGTCTGGAAGTAGCTCGCCTCCGTCACGGTTGTGCTGCCTGTGTACGCGATTCCGCCTTGCGGATCGAGCACTTTTACATTCACGTCCGCCAGCTTGCCGTTCATAGCCAAGCCATGAATCGTCACGTTTTTGGTCGCCGCATCTACCGTCGCTTTCAGCCCGTCGATCGTTTTGACAGCCGCTTTGTTCGCCAGATTGTATACGCCGAATTCATAGAAGGAATAACCGTAGAACGTTTCTCTTTGGAGCCCCTGGAACTTGACGTACCTTGCCGTAACCGGCGCGAATCGAATCGTATTTTTGCCGTCTTGCGCATTGATGATTCCATCGTTTTCCGCGATCACGCTTCTCCAGGTTTGCTTGTCGTCGGAGACAAGCAGCTTATAGGTCTTGGCGCGCGCGTATTCCCAGTCTATTCGGATCGTGTCCATTTCCGTCGCTTCGCCAAGATCGACTTGGAACCACGTATTGTCAACCGTATTGCTCGCCCAGCGCGTTGCAGGAAAACCGTCGACAGCCTTGGCCGGCGCCAAGCTCGCGTTTTCCGCCGAAGAAGCTTCAGCCGGCTTGTCTTGAGCCAAGCTTCCGATCAGATAATACACGCCTTCTTTCAGCGTATTGTAGGCTCCGTCCGCAACGCCCTGCTCGTTCTTAAGACGATCCAGCGCTGCATTGAAGCCTTTGATATACTTCGCAGCTTCAGCCGAATCCGCCCCTTCGAAACGCTTCATCATCTCCAAATAAGCGCTCAGAGCACGGGCTCCGTCAGCATTCGTAATTTGATTGCCCGCCTTGAAGTCCTCAACCAGCTTAAGCATGCTCGCTGCGTTCATGCCCGCTTCGATCACGTAACTGGTCGTCTGCGTTTTGCCTGACGCTGCCGTAATGCTCAGCTCATGCTTGCCCGCTTTGCCCGCAAGGTCGATTACCGTCCCTGCCGTGTACGGCTTGCCGTCGAATTTGGCGGTTACTTGCGTGAGACCGCTTCCATCGTCGTTTTTGATCGCCCATGTAAATTGAACCTTCTCCGTATCCGGTACAACGACGACGTTCGGCATCGCCTGTCCGTTCATTTGGACTTCCACTTCGGGCGGAGCCGCATTATTGATTTGATAAGTGCCGTTTACAAATTGGTACAGCCAATCGTACAAAACGCGCGTTGCAGGAACCGTGCTTACCGCCGAATCATAAACCGCATTATTTCCTTGATAATAGGCTTTGAAGCTGTTCCGTATCAGACCCGTTTCAACGCCGCTGTTCAAATAGTCGACAAACCGTTCGCGGAAAACGCCATCCTTCACCATACGATCGTCAAATTCCAGCTCCAGCGACATGCCGTACTGCTTGGCAATATCGGCGGCGTCTTCAAGCCGATCGTAACCCATCTCTTCGAAGAAATAGTTAGGCTGGAACGTTGCGGCATCAATGCCTACATCCTTCCACATATACGATTTGTAAGCAAGAGAATGCGGAATCCAAAACATTTTCAAATTCGCGTCGTGAACGATATCGCTGGCTGCTTTCACTGTAGCGGGTCCTGTAGGGGACGTGCTGATTTGCTCCTCCAGCCAGTACATGCCGACAAGCTCAAGGTTGGAGTAATTTTTGGCCGTCCATTTTTGCTGTGCCTGATCGACATACCATTGGATCGCCTTGGCTCTGTTCTCGACCGCCTTCTCGGCTCCGATCGAATTCCGGAAGTCCTCGGATACGCCGTCGCCGTCGACATCGCCGAAGTCGGCCATATACTCGCCCGGGTCGGGAATCATCAGAACGACTTTCGTTTTATGCTCCGGCTGGTTCAGCTTTGCGCCGACTTCGGCCGTCGCGGCGTTCAAATGATCCATGTCGCCGTCGTGTTTAAACGTCTTGTCCAAATACCAGCTCCAGTCGTTTTTGTTGGCGCTTCCATTAAACCCGATGCCTGCGGGCGTGTTTAATCCCAAATACAGAACGCCGTCAAACAGCCAATCGACCGGCTCGCCTGATTTGTCCACGTAGCTGATGTTCGGGATGATGCGCTCCTTGTTCCAATCGCCTTTTCCTTCCGCATAGTGGCCGTTATAGAGCAAGCCGAGATTGCGGATTCCGCCCGTAGCTTCGCCCGCCTGGAGGAAACCGACCGGATCGGCGGGAACCGTTTCCGCACCGGCAAGCTTGCCGTCCGCCCCCATAATCTCGATCTCGTCAATGAGCGTCCACGCTCTTGTGTGCATCGAGAAGGTCACTTTCACATAGCGGGCATACGCCATCTCCGCGCCGGGTTTGCTTTTGATGCCGTCCCTGCTTCCGTCCCACGAATACGTTTCGTCTCTTGGCGGCCCGTCTCCCCACAGCAGCTGCGTTGCATTGTGTGAAAGCGTTCCCCAATTTACGTTGTCGTCGGAGACGTACATGGAAACCGTCAAGGGGACTAACGCTTCATTCGTAGGCCAATCCTGCAAAAACCGCGCTTTAATTTGCGAAATCGACTTCGGCTCGCCCAGGTCGAACGTTACCTCACGGGTCTTTTTCTTCAAATGTCCTACCCATGCCGGATCCGACATATTCAGCTCGCCCCGCAGTCCGTCCGTCAGCTTCCTGCTGCCGTCAGGACGGCTTGCCTCAGGCTGCTCCGACCATTGATAGTCCAGCCCCAGCGCAAGATTCCGTATCGAAGGCTGCCCTGCCTCCGCCCCCGCTTGCACTGCCGGTACCGCCGACAGCAGCATGGCCGATATAACGGTTACGGCTGCCCATTTCTTTTTTATTTTCATACGCGCTAGCTCCCTTTCCATGGTTGAGTAAAGAATCTGCCCTGCCTCGCTTCAACTTGCGCCGACCCGCTTCCTCCTTTCCGCGACACTCGGCAGAAGCTTATGCAGTATCCGTACTATTACATTAAGAAACTTGCCGCGCGAAGCAAAGAGACTAGTTATTACATTGCGTATACTTTTGTTTACCTTACCTTTTGAAGCGAACATGCGAATTAAGGCTGAAAAACAGGTCTCGCCTGCCTATGCCGGCTATTTTGCGGTGAATAAAAGTACCGATAACGGGAAATTTAACCATATCAACTAGGTCAGGAGGGAAAACCGCTCATGAATGAAAACCCGTATTTTGCCACAGCCGACGCCCGGAGAGAAGAACAAGAACAAAGCGATAAAGCCGAGCAAGCAGGATCGTACCCGCAAGGGAAGAAAACGGATGTTATGATCCAAGCCGAAAGCGCGGAAACGGTATTGGATAACGGCGACGTTACGGTTTTTTAAAATCCCGCAAGGATCGGCCGTCAGGATGGCTAACTTTAAAGCGATTATCCAAATGAATTCTTTAAGACGAATTGGGACATCCTATATTTTGGGAAATTGCTGAACACCAGCATCGATTCCAATTACAAACAAGGAGTGAGACGGATGGCAAATAACAATGATCGCAACCGCAATAACAATGCCGCTGATCGTGACACGGGCAACATGGCTGACGTTGATACGGGGGAAGCTGTAGGAACGGTGGGCGGCGGCGTAGCCGGCGCTGTCGTAGGCTCCGCTTTGGGGCCTCTCGGCACCGTTGCGGGCGGAATCGTAGGCGCAGCTTTGGGCAACAAAATGGGCGAAGGCGTGACGGATAACGACAACGATGCCGACGATCAAACGAAGTAACCGGCCGGTACGCCATCAAGCATAGTGCGAGATTACCGGTGGCGTTAGATATACTTACGGAAAGCAAAGAAGGCGCAGGGGAAACCTTGTGCTTTTCTTTTTTGGCTTGCTCCAAATGCCATATAGTTCGAACCTATCGCCATAAACCCAAACAAGTAAGATTCGTTCTCATACTATAGTTAAAGGCATACCTGCGGGAGGATTAACGATGGCCCCATCCCCGAAAAACAAGTCGTCCGCAAGCAAAAAGGATAACCAATCGGGTAAAAACCCGTCCATTCCAGAATTGCTGCAAAGCAATAATATGGAAATTGTCGTGGCCTTCCTGCTATTGACTGGAATTCTGAGAGTCGAAAACGTTCAATTTTTTAGGGGCTCCAGAATGGGCGTTAATTTGTCCGGCGAGTATGGCAGCTTTAATAATGATCATTCGAAGGACGACGACTCCCCGCTAATCAGGAGCTAATAAGAATACGGCAAATAATGCGTCGTTTTTGACAAAGCTTTATCGCTCCGTTCCCTGTTATGATAGTGAATAAAACGGCATATCGTACCAGCCGACGGCTGCTCATAAAACCAGCTGTAGTTCTGAAACGTCCTATCATAGGGGGAACTGATATTGGAATGGGCACTGACGTTCGGGGTCGTATTGATGGCGGCGACTCTCCAGGCCGGGACGGGATTCGGCTTCTCAATCTTGGCCATTCCGCTGCTGCTAGTGATCCATCACAATCATTCGGCAGTATCAGCCGCTCTGCTGCTCTCGCTTATTTCCTCGTTCACGACGTTACCGCGTGTCATTAGGGACATCGATTGGAGCATGCTGCGCAGGCTCCTGATCGGAAGCTTGATCGGACTTCCTTTTGGCGGCTTGCTGTTTCAGGTCATCAATATTTATTGGCTGAAAATGTTTGCAGGCATTTCCATCCTTATATTCGCCGTACCTATGCTGCTGAAGCTCAAGCTTCCGCTGGGAAAAGGATTCGGCATCGGAGGACTTTCCGGATTTCTCGGAGCCAGCGTCGGGATGCCCGGGCCGCCGGTCGTTCTGTTTATGCTGGCAAACCATACGGAGAAAAATACGTTTCGGGGAACCTCGATCTTGTATTACTGCATTGTCAATTCGATTAGTTTGTGCATGCAATGGACGAGCGGACACAGCTCTTTCGGCGATATGCCTTATGTCCTGTACTCGCTGCCTGCCATTTTCTTTGGACAAGCGATCGGGTTGGCACTGGGTCGAAAACTGAACCAGGTCTGGTTCACGCGTGCGACGTTTTCGCTGCTCTTGCTGACCGGAATACAAGCCATCGTTTCCGGCATGTAACGGCCGGAATCCGACTATGTCAAAAAACTTGACTGTTGTACCCGTAATCCAAAATACAAATATAACGTGGCATATGACAAAGATTTTTCGTTCCGTTTCCTATTATGATAACGATATAATTTACTTTGCTGCTGGTAGGAAACGCATGCAGAGACATTTCGCTGACGGCGCCGCCCCAAACCTGACTCGGCAGCCGAAAAAACGGGATATGAAGGATACGCGTTACGGAAGGTGGGCTTGAATGACAACTGCGGACAACAGCAAGGTGGAAATACGAAGCTTGGCCGATTGCACGTTTAATCAGGCAGTCGAGCTGTGGAATCTCGGATTTTCCGGCTACTATTCCGATATGTCGACGACGCTTGAGAAGTTTATACCAAGGCTCGGACAGGAATCTATCCGTCCCGGGCTTTCCGTCGCTGCATTCGTGGACGGAGAACCGGCAGGATTCGTACTGATCGCGCTTAAGAGAGTCGGCGGGATAGATTTGGCATGGAACGGCGGGACAGGCGTAAGCCCGAAGCATCGCGGCAAAGGGCTGGCCAAGCGGCTCATGAAGGAAGCGGCGACGATCATGCGGGATAGCGGTGCCGCCAAGGGTTTGCTGGAAGTGGTGCAGCATAACGCAGGAGCGATAGCCGCTTATGAAAGCGCCGGTTTTCAGATTCGCGACGGTCTGATCGGCGCGAAACGAACCGGACCGTTCCCCGAAGACATACTCGAAGCTTCCCATGTAAAAAGCTACCCAATCGGCAATGTAAAGCCGCATCAAATCGCGAAGCTCCCCTTCTTTCGCGAAGAAACGGCCTGGTCCTCAGCCTGGTTCAACCATCCGGAAGCGGACGGGGTTCTCGTATTCGACCAAAACGGAGACGTAGGCGCGTATGCTATTGCAAAAAGAAGATACGGGGAGGACGGCAAGCTGCTGTCAATCACGCTGCTCCAATGCGCCGCCGATCCGGCTCATCCCGAGCGAAAGCAGCTCCTCCATGCGGCGCTGACCGCCGTTTTCTCGCCGTTTGAAGAAGACTGCATGAGGATGACCGATAATACTTCGACGTCAGATCCGGCATTGACGGAATGGCTTGAGGCGGCGCGGTTTGAAACGGTTTATACGCAGTATTTGATGATCGCCGAGCTGAAGTGAACACCGTTAACGATAACCTATAGGTTAGGAAAAAGGAGGAACAGCCATGATTCAATGCGGGATGGCGGAGGTTGATATTACGCCCGTTATGGGCAGCGAAATTCCGGGCTATTTCGGCCCTAGGGTCGCGGACGGCATCAAGGACCTGCTGTACGCCAAGTCACTCGTTTTGGAAACGGAACGCGGGACGGTGGCTCTTGTCGTGATCGACGCCCTTTCGGTACCCAGGCAAACCGTGGAAACGATACGTGAACGCATTGCCGCCGAAACGGGGATCGAGCCGCCGGGCGTTTTCGTTTCCGCAACCCATACCCATACGGGCGGCCCGGTTTCCACAGGTTTCGGTTGTACCGAAAGCCCCGCTTATTTGGAATGGGTTGCGCATAAAGCCGCCGACAGCGTTCTGCTGGCTTATCGCACGCGCAAAGAAGCGAAGATCGGATTCGGACGAGGCTCCGAGACGGATATCGCTTTTAACCGGCGATTTTTCATGAAGGACGGCCCGCTTCGGACGAATCCGGGCGTAGGCAATCCGCTCATTGACAAAGCGGCGGGACCGATCGACCCCGAGGTGCTGGTCATGCGTATTGACGATACATCCGGCCACCCGATCGGAGTCGTCACAAATTACGCTTGCCATACGGACACGGTCGGAGGCGACGAATTTTGCGCCGATTATCCGGGGGAGCTGAGCCGGCTTGTCAAGCGCGAGCTCGGGGAGCAAGCCGTGAGCTTATTTTTGTTGGGAGCCTGCGGCAATATTAATCATATCGATGTTTCGGGCAAGCATAACAAGGGCAACGACCATTACCGCTGGATGGGACGTATTCTAGGCGCGGAAACGCTCAAAGTCCGCGACAAAATAATCGTAAGCGAATCAGCGGAAGCTGCGGCTCTTAGCGAGCGGTTTACAATCGACTTGCGCAGTCCGACGGACGAGCAGGTGTCTGCAGCCCGCCGTTTGAACGAAACCGGAACGGATGACGTGCGCGCCGCGACTTACGCCCGGGAAATCGCGAGAATCGCGGACGAATGTCCGACAGCCACAGCAACGGTGGAGGTACAAGCGATGCGGATCGGCGAAATGGCGATCGTCGGCCTTCCGGGCGAAATATTCGTGGAGTTCGGCCTGTCGATCAAGGAAAAATCCGCGTTCGGCTATACGATGATCGACTCCATGTGCAACGGAACGATCCGTGCTTACATATGTACGCGCGAGGCGTTTCAGCAAGGCGGCTACGAGCCGCAGATGACGTTTCGCAACCGCTTCCCGGAGGAAACGGGCGAACGTCTAGTCGAGCTGGCCGATTCATTGTTGAAGAGGCTCGATGAAGGCCGCTCCCGGCTGTAGCGGTCGAAAAGGATGTTCTATGCCGCAAGGGAATACCGTTCGTCTCAAATCTCTACTTATTGATGAACGATATTCCCCGGCTTCTGCCGTTCGCAACCGCCCCTTGTCCTTGATCGGGCGCTGCACATCATTTTTCTTTATCCCCGTATGGCTGACTTGAAGCAGCTGCTTCACCAATCCCCTTCTCTACTTCAATTATCTTGGCATCAACGTCAATAATGTCTTTATCCCTTTGGTCAAATTGCCCAAACCAATCTTCCATTTTGTTAAGTGCATTTCTTTTTACATCTTTGTTTATATATACCGCTACTGTCCCTAAGGCAAGGAGAAGTGCCGATAAATCGTCACCGTAACCGATAACCGGAATCAAATCAGGAACCAAATCTATCGGAAGTATCAAATACCCAAGGGCGCCGTAGATTACCGATTTAGCTTTTAAAGGAACGCCAGGATTTTGAACAGCATAATAACCTAGTAACGCGCTATACACTACCTTTTTTCCAGCCTCAATAGCATGTTTTTTTAACTTTTCCCAAAATGAGCCCTCGGAATAGTTTGACTCATAATTGCTCATCGTTCCATTAGCTCCTTTTTTATGAGTATAGTAAAATAAGTGGCCTTGGCTAAAATCGCAGCTACCTCCTGCTCTCTCGTTCCCTTGCTAAGATCTATAAATATCTCTCGCGCATCTACGTGCCGACATTTTCATAAAAGCCGCCGCCAGCGCTGCAATATGTTTTAGTACATTCGATCTCATCCGAGCTTTTCCTCTAATGCCGCCACAAAATGTTATTCTCTGCGACTCCCTTCGCAATTCCGCATCTTCCCGATTGGATCGCCATGACCCAGAAGCTTATCTGTTTGCTCCTGCAGCATTCTCTTCCCGGCCTCTTCATCGCTATCGTCAAAAGTACGGAAGCTATGGCTGCGTACCTATACCAAGGCTTGCCGCTCCAGGACCCTGTCGAGTTTACCAACGACATTTACAAAATCATAGTGTAAAAGTAATCCCCCGCTTCATATGCCGGAACGGGGTTTTTGTTTCTCCGGCGAGCTACGCTTGCATCATGACGCTGCTTCAGATAGCATATGAGCTTTTTCCTGCGGATGAGCTTTTTCCGGGTGGTTGCAAGTGGCGAAATAACAAGAAAGCGACTGTTTGAGCTTGTAATCGAACGGAAAAAGATCACACAAAATGAAAACGCTATCTTTAATTGCCGAGTCGCTGTGATCTATAGTGAGGGCGTCTTTCTAATTTGCCGAGAAAGGGGCTTGCTGCGAATGTTTAAGCATGAATGGAAGAAATGGTTTCGCAAACGATTGGCCGCTATTTTGTGCCTAACGATGATCGGGACGATGCTGTCCGGAGTCATCTCTGTCCGCAAGGGAGAAGCTGCGCTTCTGCAACTGGACAATCCCGGATTTGAATCGGGGCTGACGGGCTGGACGCAAATTTCAGGCAGTTCATCTATGGTGTCGTCCGTAACATCGGTCGTGTACGAAGGGGCGAAAAGCCTGAAGATCGTCGATAATGTCTCGACATCAGGCGTTATGCTAGAGAGCGGGAAGCTGAACGCGCTAGAAGGCATCACCTATACCGCATCTACTAAGTTTTACCAGGTTAGCCGAACGGCCGGATATGCCAAGCTATCGATCGCCTTCTATGGGGCGAATCAGACGCTCATCGAGCCCGTGAAGGAAGCAAGTGCAACAACCGGCAATAACGCCTGGCAGGATCTAAGCGTGTCGGGGATCGCGCCAAGCGGAACCCTGTTCGTTAGCGTGCGAATCGGAACCACCTCCGCTTATATGAGTACGGCAGCTTATTATGATGACCTTACACTTTCCGCTTCAGACCGCGACATGCTAAATCAAGACAAGCAAGCGCTCGCCATCGGCTTTGCTCCGGGTGAAGATGCATCTGCGGTCAAACATGCGTTAACTTTGCCTGCAACCGGACTAAACGGCTCCGTCATCTCGTGGCAATCCAGCAATCCGTCGATCATCAGTCCTTCGGGAGCGGTGTCCAGGCCGCCGCAGTCGGAAGGCGATCAGACGGTTACGCTAACTGCCAATATGATCTACGGCATGGAATCGGATACCAGAACGTTCATCGTTACCGTCAAAAGCTGTTGGGAGACGCTGTCCAATCCAGGCTTTGAAACGGGCAATTTGAGCGGCTGGTCTCAATTATCCGGGACGCCTGCCAATCTGGCGTTCGATCAGTCGCGAACGAGCAGCGGCGCCTATAGCCTGAAATTCAACGATTCCAGCAATACTTCCGCAGTCGGAGCGGAAAGCGAAAAGCTGGACGCTGTGGAAGGCATAAGCTATTCGGCAGCTGTGCAGGTCTATATCGAGAGCGGAAACGCAAGCATCTACCTCCGCTTTTATTCCGCAGCCGGAGGACTCATCAGCCAATTCTCCGCAGGATCGACGACACGAAACAAGTGGACGCCGTTAGCTGTCACGGCCGTAGCGCCTCCAGGCGCCGAATATGTTTCCGTCGTGCTGTTCTCCAGCTCCGCGAATGTCGGCGTCAGCTATTACGACAGCGTCGTCCTGCAAAGAACGGGTCCAACCGTAACGAATGTCGAATTGCCCCTGACGAATCCGGGCTTTGAAGCGGATATGACCGGATGGACGATAGAGTCCGGCTCGATGTCCAGCGTAAGCGCCGATTCGACCCGCGCTTACTCCGGGACGAGAAGCCTGCTGATTAACGACGCCAGCGCAGCAGATTCCTTTGCAGTCGTTGGCACGGCTGAGCTTGCGGCGGAATCGGTCACCTATACGGCGACAGCCAAAGTTTATCAGAAAAACAGGGAGAACAGCCGCGCTTACTTCTACCTATACTTTTATGATGAAGGCCGCCGCGTCATCCAAACGCAATCCGCAATCGGCCCGTCTACGAATAACAACGGTTCCGCATGGTCGGACTTGTCCATCGAGGCCCAATCGCCTGTTGGCGCGAAGTATGTAAGCGTAGGGATCAGCACGACTTCCACTTACAAGGGGATGTTATGGGTTGATGACATCAAGCTGAGCGTGCGAACAAAGGCGGCTGCCGAGCTCCCGACAGACGTACAAGCCGTAACGGCCGACGCGGCTTCCCTGTCTATCGGATACATCGGCGGCGATCACGCTTTATCGGTTACCGGCAATTTGAACTTGCCCGCTATAGGGCTCCATCAGACGGTGATTTTATGGAGCGCGGACCGGCCGGATCTTGTAGGGAGAGACGGAACGGTGATCCGGGCGCGGAGCGATGAAACGGTTCATCTGACCGCCGAACTGATACGCGGCGAACAGCGGACGACGAAAACATTTACCGTCCGCGTAGTAAGCCGTCTGCCTGAGATCACGACTATCGGCGATCAACTGTTCAATTCGGACTTTCAGGAAGGCTTGACCGGCTGGAAGCAAGTTCTCGGCTCTTCCATGGCCGTAGGAGCGGACGAAGACGGCTACGAAGGCAAGGCCATCCGGATCAGCAATAACGGCGTCCTGGGTGTCGTGGTACAAAGCTCTGCCGTTAAGGCAGAGAGGACGATGGAGTATACGACGACCGCTCGCATCAAGGTCAACTCCGGCGCGGCAAGGGTAGAATTACGCTTCTATGATGAACAAGACAACTTCCTGCTGGCGAAGCCGCTCGTACAGGGCGAAACGTCGAGTGCCTGGAGGTCTGTCGGTATTCGGGGCGAAGCTCCGGAGCACACTCGCTACTTGCGTGTGGTCATCGTGGCGGAAGCAGGCGGTGCTGCCGACTTCCTGCTGGACGAGATCGAGGTCAGCGGCGGGGACTTCGTTCAGAACAATCGCGGATTCGAGTCCGGAATGCTCGAATGGTCGGCGCTGCCGGGGAACGGAGCGATCGAGCTGGATACGAGCAACGTTTTCAAAGGGAACCGTTCGCTGAAGCTCACCTCCACGACCGGGGCTGCTCCGCTCGTGACAAGCGTATCGAGATTCGCTGCAGCCGGAGAATCGTTCGCCGCCTTCTCCAAAGTACTCGTCGAAAGCGGCAAGCCTGTCATTACTCTTGCGTTTTATGACGATGCGGGGCAAGTTCTGGCCAGTCATTCGAGAACGATTGACACACCGCAGCAGGAATGGACGGATCTGGGCGTGAAAGCGGCCGCTCCTGCCGGCGCGAAATCCGTTTCGTTTACGCTCACGGTTGATCCGAACAGCCAAGCCTTGTTTGACGAAGCCTATTTAACGAAGGAGTTTACATATTTAGGCGTACCGATCAAGCTGGAATACATTCAAAGCTCGGCTTACGGCAAAAGTCCGGACGGTCGGGATCTCGCCTACTCCGTCGTCGCAAACGAGGACAGAGGGAGCAGCTTTGTTGGGGTCGATCTCGATACATCCGAGCTTGTCGTTCAATTGCCGATCGCTGCATCAAGCGGAGCGTTTACGACGCTCGCCGGATCAGACAACAATATTTATGTGGGCAGTTACATAGACGGCAGGGTTTACAAGTTTGTGCCAGGCGCATCCGAGATGATCGATCTGGGTATCGCGGTTCCCGGGCAAAACACTTTGTTCGGCTTAACCGATGGCCGCAACGGCGTTTTCTATGGCGGAACCTACGATCAGGCTTATGTATTCAAATACACGCCAGGTACAGGGTTCACCACTTTCGGACCGAATGGAGCAGGTAACCGTTTTGACGAGAATGAAGCCTACGTGCGGGGAATGACCATCGACACGGAAGAAAACGTGCTGTACGTCGGCATAGGCAGCCACGCCAAGCTGATCCGCTATGAGCTGGATACTGGCGCCTCGCAATCCATCCTGCCCGAAGCGTATGCGGACAGTACCTTCGTCTATCATCTGAAGCAGACAGGCGGCAAGTTGTTTGCGACGGTTACGCCGAACAACCAGGTGCTCGTTCTATCCGTCGAGAAAGCTGTGTACGGATCGGTATCTGCATCTGTCGATGCCGTGCTGGAAAATACTTTCGCCGTGTCGGATGCGATAGATGGTAAAGTCTATTATGTGACAGCCGATCAGGTGCTTCATGTGTACGACATTGCCTTACGCAGCTCCAGCGTTGTCCTGTCCGGCGGCCTGCCGGTCGTTGCCGGCGTTGCTCCGATGACGTTGTCCGTAATCAACATGAGCAATCAAACGGCGTATCCCGGTTATTCTGTCGTTGGCTTCGGCTCCGTTTACAAAGGAAAAACCGGAACCTTCGTCTACAATATTCAAACGAACGCGATGAAAAGCGGAGCCGTCGACCTCCCCGCTGCCAATTACGGACCGCGAAGCTTGATGCTGGGACCGAACGGAGATATTTATTCGTCCAACCATCTGGGCGGAGGAACCGGCATCTATCATCCGCTCGGCGGCGTTAACGGCATGGAATACGGGCTCGGGCAAGCGGAGAACGGCGTCGCGCTGGATGGGAAAATGTACTTCGGCACGTATACGCATGCCAGGATCATGGCTTACGACCCTTCCCAACCGTGGAATCTTCATCAGGGAGGCAGCAATCCGCAGGAGGTCTTTGAGCTGAACAGCGAATACAGGCAGGATCGACCGTTCGGAATGGCTGCCGGCGACGGACTTCTCTTCGTTGGAACCGCACCCGATTACGGGCTTCTCGGCGGAGCGATCGCGATTTATGACCCGCATTCCGGCAATAAGCCGACTGTCGTGACGGATGTGGTCTACAAGCAGAGCGTCGTCACGCTGGCTTATAAGGACGGAATCCTATACGGAGGCACTTCGGTCTGGGGCGGGTTGGGCGTAGACCCTGAGGAGGACTCGGCCAAGTTTTTCGCTTACGATGTAGCCAGTCATACCAAATTGTTCGAGATAGTAATTGCGGCCGGGAAACGCGTCATCACCTCAGTCACGGTCGGATCGGACGGGAAAATATGGGGCATGTGCGAAGGATATGTTTTCGTCTACGATCCTGCGACAGGGACCATTGTTTATAATGAGAACCTGTTCCCCGAGATCAACTACGCCGAGAAAATAAACCCCGTACTATACGGAGGCCAGTTGATCGCCGGCGACGACGGTTATATGTACGGGAACACGACCGGAAAGTTTTTCCGTATCCATCCGGTGACCAAGCAGAAGGAAATTTTAAGAAGCAGCTCATCGAGCTTCATCGAGAAAGACGACTTAGGCAATATGTATTATTCCGATTCCAAAGGAGTATGGAGATATGCGTACTTCGATACGGCCGATCAGGCGGTAACCGAAGCGAACTAAGCGCTGGCTCCTCCTCCGGCAAGCCGAGGCCCATATGAGCATTTTCGTGCAAGTGACGAATTTCCGTTGCCTGCAAACGCTTGCTGCGCCTCGTTTTGCCGGAATTTCAGGGGCCGGAGGACAGCGATTGAAACTTGGCTGGAATTTGATTTCTATACGGGTACGCAGGGTTTGCCTAACATAAAATTTGTGCAGCCCGCACTCGGTCTACGGTCTTACGGACATGCTGCACAACGGACGGGTCAAGCATACAGCATATAGGGAGGAATAAAGAGATGAGAAAAACAACACTAGGCGCCGCACTGGCCATCGCCATGATGCTGCCGATGCTGGCAGCGTGCGGAGGGGGCACGGAGAGCGGCGCTTCAAGCAGCAGCCCGAGCAAGGCGCCCTCGCCATCCGGCGATGTGAAAGCGCCATCAGAACAAGCGGCTTCGGCATATGGCGACACTGGGGGCCTGAAACTTCCACTAGTCGATAAATCGACGAAAATATCGTGGATGGTTGTCAGCGAAACCCCGGTGAATGAGAAATTGATTGCGCAGGAGATTAAAAAACGCACGGGAATCACGGTCGATTTTCAAGCCTATCCCAAGTCCACGTATCAAGACAAATTGCGAGTCATCCTCGCGTCCGGCAAAATCCCGGATATTTTCCACGGCCTCAATGCGGTTGATCTCAAAAAGATGGGCAAACAGAAAGTCGTCGTAGCCATTAATGAATTTGCCGACCAACTGCCCAACTTCAAGAAGCTGTATATGCAGGAGAACGCTTGGGTTCTCAAATCTTACGGGGACGAAAACGGGAATTTGTATACATGGCCGATCTACAGCATGAACCGCGACGTCAATCACGGTTTCCTGTACCGTAAAGATATTTTTGACAAGAACAACATTCCTGCGTGGACGGACACGGAAGGGTTTTATCAGGCGCTCAAGAAGCTTAAGGAAATTTATCCGCAAAGCTATCCGCTCTCATCCAAAACGAGTGTCGGCATCTTCAGAGACTACGCATACGGATGGGGCATCGGCGGGGCAAGCTATCCGATGTATTATGACGAAACGAAGAAGCAATGGAAGTTCGCGCCAACCCAGCCGGAGAACAAAGCGATGCTGGACTTTATGAAGAAGCTGTACAACGAAGGTTTGCTCGATCCGGAATTTATCACATCCACTGCCGACTCCTGGACCTCGAAAATGACGACAGGCAAATCGTTCGTAACATTCGACTGGATCGGCCGACTGGACCTGTTCTACAATCAGGTTCGCGCCAGCAATCCGGACTACAACCTGCGTTACGGGTATCCGGTAGGGCCGACCGGGCATGTCCGGACGCTATCTAAAATCGACACGAGTCTGAATATCGCGGTAGCCAACAACGAGAACAAAGAAATTGCGCTAAAATTGTTGGATTACATGACCAGCCCTTCCGGCTCCCAGCTGATGTCGCTCGGCGTTGAAGGCCAGACCTTCACCCTAGATAAAAACAACAAGGCGGTTTATCCGGAGCTGAAGGATGTCCCGCTGGTCGACATTACGGTTCTTAACGACAAGTATGGACTATGGCTTGAAGGTGCGACGCTGCGCCCGGATAGCCGAAGCGTGTACTTCAACTTTACCGAGAAAGAGAAGGAATCGCAGGACTTGATCGTATCCAAAAATCTGCTCGAGCCGGCTGACCCGGTTCTGAATTTCACGGATGAGGAGACGGCCAAGCTGGCGGAATTGCAAGCTTCTCTGCAAAAAGCCGCCGAGGAGTTCGATTCCAAATACGTCATTGACAAAGCTGCCGGCGAGAAGGACTGGGAAAACTGGAAGGCCGGCATGGAGAAAAACGGGGCGTACGCGCTGGAAGCGATCTATAACGCCGCCCAATCACGTCTGAATCGCACAAACTAAGCAAAGCGAACTTATGGCGCCATCGCTCCGGCCGACATCGGCGGGAAGCGGTGGCGCCGGGATTGGAGGAACCCGATGCGCGCCCCGACGCTTGCCAAGCGAATCGCACTGAACAAACAACTGCTGCTTTTATTTATTCCATGTATTCTGTTCTATGCGATCTTCCGATACGGCCCCTTGTACGGACTGATTATCGCTTTTAAAGATTACAATGTATTCACCGGAATTATGGGAAGCGAATGGGTCGGACTGAAATATTTCCGGAAATTTTTCGAGGGTCCCGACTTTATCATGCTGTTCCGCAATACGCTGCTGCTAGGCTTCTATACGCTGGTATTCAGCTTCCCGTTCCCTATTCTGCTTGCCGTCCTGCTGAATGAAGTCAGAATCGTCCGATTGAAGAAAATCGTTCAGACGGCGAGCTATTTGCCGACATTTTTGTCCATCGTCATTATCAGCAGTATGATTATCGACTTTCTGTCCCCGAACAACGGCATTATCAACCAACTGCTCGGTATGTTAGGCGTCAAAAACACCTATTTTCTCGTTGATCCAGCCTGGTTTCGTTCCATCTATGTATCGTCGGAGATTTGGACGCATACCGGCTATGAATCGATCATCTATTTGGCGGCAATTGCAGGTATCAATCCGTCGCTGTACGAAGCGGCAAGAGTCGACGGCGCCGGCCGGTTCCGCATGATGTGGCACATTACGCTCCCTTCGCTGCTGCCTACGATTCTGGTCATGTTCGTTCTCAAGACAGGCGCGATGATCCGCATCGGATACGAGAAGGTGCTGCTTCTCTATAACCCGATGACGTACGGGGTTGCCGACGTTTTCTCGACCTATGTATACCGCAAAGGACTGCTTGAATCCAATTACAGCTATGGCGCGGCGGTCGGCATGTTCGAAGCGGTCGTAGCGATGATTATGCTGCTGGCGGCCAATCTGATCAGCAAACGGTTAGGGGGGAACGGACTTTGGTAGGAGTAGGACAACGCAAGCTGTCGCTGTTCGCCATTTGCAATACCCTTCTGCTTCTGGCCGTGGCGGCTGTTTCAGTATTTCCGATTGTTTATGTCCTGGTCGTTTCCGTCAGCGATACGTCCAGCGTCGTGCAAGGCGACGTATTCTTGTGGCCAAAAGGATTTAATATCGACGTCTACAAGCAGCTGCTGACTGACGCTAAAATTCCACGGGCGTACTTGAATACCATTTTTTATACATGCCTCGGTGTCAGCATCAATCTTACGTTTACGGCAATCGCTGCCTATCCGTTGTCCAGACCCGACTTCATCGGCCGCAAATACTGGATGTTCGCCATCCTGACGACGATGTTTCTGCAGCCCGGCATCATTCCCAATTATCTCATCGTGCAGAAGCTCGGATTGATCGATTCCGTGTGGTCCGTCGTGCTGCCGAATGCGATCTGGACTTTCGAATTGCTGATTCTAAAAAGCTTTTACGAGAACATCTCCCATCAACTTCGCGAGGCTGCCTTGCTAGACGGGGCGTCAGAGTATAGAATCTTATTTAATATCGTCATCCCGCTTTCCAAGCCCGCGCTTGCTTCCATCGGACTGTTTTATTTCATTGGACACTGGAACAGTTATTTCATCCCGATGATCTATTTGAATGACCAAACGCTGTATCCGCTGCAAGTGGTCTTGCGAGGCATGCTGATCTTTAGCGAAGGAAACGGACCGAATCTGGTCGATGCCGCCGCATTGGCGCCGCAAGCGTTGAAGAGCGCCACGATCGTCGTGTCCATGATTCCCGTTTTGATGGTGTACCCGTTTGCTCAGAAATATTTTGCCAAAGGCGTTATGCTGGGAGCGGAGAAAGGATAAGAGGCAGGGAACGCAGGAAAAACCTGTCGCGCAAAAAAAGCTTAAATGAAGCGGATGTCGACGTAGATCAGCAGGGGGTACAAATACATGAAACGTTGGATCACCAATTGGGGCTTAATCCAAATATTTTGCTCCTTGCTGTTAGTGATTTTGACGATGTCCGCATCTACTTATGCGATCTACCGGAAATCGATATCCGGCATCTATGAAAAGGTTACGCAAAATAACCATCTGGCGGTTCAATCCATTGTTCAAGCGTATGACAACAGCTTCCGCACGATCGACTCTATCATCCATTCCATTCAGACATTGGCGCCCTACGACAATCTAATTGCGGTCGACAATCGCAGTTTGGATATGGTGAAAGTGCAGACCGTCGTCGAAAATTTGGCGGCGCTTGTTTCGTCGGTGGAATATATTGAAGATGTCGTCGTGTTCTACGATTTTTCCGATCTGGCAATTACATCGAAGGGGACAAGCAGCCTTCCGTTTCTCTTCGATCACAAATATCGGCATGACAGCTATAACGCCAATTACTGGCGCTCCTTCGCGCTGACCAAGCATCCGTTCAAGCTGTTTCCGGCAGACCGGTTCCAAATTTTCTCGGATGCGAACCAACAATCGAAGTCGGCGGAGCTGCTGATCGCCTTCTCGGGAAACAAGGTGGAAATATCCAGCAAACGGATTATGGTAATCATCGACATGAGCACGTTGTTGAAGCATGTGAATCAGCAGCCGACGATCCCCGGCTCCTCCTTGATCGTTCTGGATCAGGAGCAGAATGTGGTCTATAGCACGGAGCCGCAGATGAATCTGATGGGGATTTTGAGCGATGTGTATTTCAATGCCGACAACGAAGCCTCCGTGACGCGGGAAAATTACAAATATCGTTTTTATCGGTCGTCATACAACGACTTTATTTATATCGACAAAGTGCCTTATCAGTTTCAAAATATCGATTCAGTATCGGCAGCTAATCGCATGATCATGCTATCGACGATAATTTGCGCCGTTTTGCTTGCCGCAGCGCTTAGTTTTTATTTGCAAAGGCCCGTGAAACGCATTCTCCGGCAGTTGGGCGTCAGTCATGCGCTTGGCAACGATTTCCGCCATATTCTCGACGGCGTCGTCCGCTTGCAACAGGAGAACGGCGCCTATCAGGAGAAATTGGGGGCCGTCGACAAGGTGGCGCGGAGGAGCGCCTTCCTTCAGGCCGTGGACAACGGCGTGCCTGCGGAGAAGCATGATCGCGCCCTGCATCTTTATTTCGACGAGTTCTACAGATACAAGCTGTTTGCGCTTGTGAGGCTGCAGCTTTACGAGCATGCTTCGGAAGAGCTGTCCCGGCGAACCTCGCAACAGATCACCGAAGCCCTGCAAGCCCGGTTTGACGCGGCTGTGCGTGATGCGGCCGTGTTTTACGACAAAAACGCCATGTGGATCGTATGGGTCGGGATGAATGAGCCGCGGGAGCGGGAATCGCTCTTGAAGCGATTGAAGCCGATGATCGCGTCGCTGGAGAAAGAAGAGCTGCAGGCCCACCTGCTGCGGGCGAGCGTCAGCGAATGCTACGATGCGGAAGCGGTCTTCCTGCCGCGCGCCTATCAGGACGCCGTGAACGGCATGAAGTACCGCTCCAACGATCGCGCGCAAAAGGTCCATGACGCGCTGGAATTGGGCGGCGGCGGTATGGCGCCGTTTCAATGGGAGAGCGCGGAGAGACTTTCCCATTACGTTGCGGATGGAAAGTGGGATCAGGCGAAAACGGCAATCGCGGAAATGATGCAGCGGAGCGGCGCTAGCCAGACTAGCCTCCATGAGCTGGCCCATATCGCGCGTACCATTTTCTATGCGATACTGAGGCAAGCGGTAAGGGCATCCGGCAAAAGCAAAGAGCTGCAAGAGCTGGAGATCGACGTGATGCGGCAAATCGAGAACGCGTATAACGATCGTGCTATGGAACAGGCTTTATTCTTTGCGCTGGAGGCCATTGCCAAACAGTCGGCCAAGCAGTCGGTACGGTCCGGCAAGCCGGACCCGGCCTATATATTGCGGTATATTGAACAATACCATTCGCAGGACTTGAACCTCGATCAGCTCGCCGAGAAGATGGGGATTTCGCCAAAATATTTCTCCCATTATTTCAAGAAGACTTTCGGCGTTAATTTTATCGAGCATCTGAACATGGTCAGATTGGCCCACTCCAAAAAGCTGCTGAAGGAAACGGCTTTAACCGTCGTAGAAATATCGGAGAAGATCGGTTATTTGAACTATTCCACGTTCACGAATACGTTCAAAAAATATTTTGGTATTACCCCAAGCGAATACCGGAGGCAAACAGCGGACAGTTCGAGCGGGGAATGATTCGGCGATCGAGGAGAAGCGTCCTTGACAGCGCCTGTTGTTCCGTAAATGATCAGATTCTCGCAAAAAGGTACCAGCCCTACTCCAGCCTCAAGAAATCTTACCGACCCGCAGCATGCTGAAGGATGGTATCCAGTAACCTGGCGTTAAATCCGGAAATCTCCACGAAAGCACTGCATCTTGCTGAACATTTTCCGATGAAACGACCCACAACGGGATCTCCTCGGCCATCGGTCCGGATCTGACTATAAGAAAAGAAGCCCCAAATCCACAGCTGAGTGGAGACGGGACTTCTTCTACCGCTTAATTTTGACTATAACGAGTTGTTCAGCAATTCGACAACGCTTTCAGGGTGTTCAAAATGCTTGGTATGCGCTTCTCTCTTATCATCGCTGCGGTACTTGACTTCCAGCCGAAACGGCGGTTGAAGGTTTAGCAGCTCAAATTGCTCGCGATTCTCGACGAACCGGCGCAACGCTCTTTCGGCACCCGCTCGAATTTGTTCGCATGCATGATCCGGATGCATATGGATGGCTCCGTTGTATCGTTCTTTGTAGGCGTCCGTGCTGTATTGTTCTCCGCTTCCCGGCATGATTCCGCGTTTAACGCTAACCGTTTCAATTCCTTTTATAAGCTCCGACGCTTCTTTAGTAAACGCCTCATCGCCCGCGCCAAAGATCGAACGTACGCCCAAGGAAGCGCCGCATAGCGACATCTGACCGAATTCCCCGACGGATATACCGTTTATTCGGAAATCGAGTACATTAAACCAGCCTGTATGCGGCATCTGCGCAAATTCCGTTCCGGATTTCGCATGCTGGCCTACCCATGCCATCGCGTCGAATGTTTCGTCAAGCATAAACGGATATGGCCCCGGCACAGGTCCCCGTAAATACAAGGCGCGCTTATCGAGCAGCAAGTTGTTGATACCGCCGTATCCATGACCGTCCACAACGACAATTTCGGTTGCTCCCGCCGCCGCAAATCCGTCGATCGCCGCATTTACTTCCATGGTCAGCAGCCTCTTGCCTTCTGCGTAATATCTGCCTTGAGGCGTCACCCAGTCGTCGTGATTCACTACACCGCAAACACCCTCCATATCGGTCATTACAAAAATTTTCAACGGACTCACCTCATTTTTAGTTTCTATACTCTATCCTATCATGAGTATGACTGGTAGACGTTTCAAAATTACTAAAACAAGACAATTTTTATTTCCCTTAATCCTTTAGCTGCTTAATAATAAATGATGCAATCAAAGGCCTCCGTGATCCATTTCAAGCAGCTATCCCGTATCCGGTTCATTTAACCGCGATACAATCCAGCTCCACCAGCATCCCGTTCTTTTCAATCGCTATGGAATAGGGTCCGAAAGGTTCATGCACAAGGGAAGAAGTCACCACCCGTTTCGTACGCATTCCCCGGAAAACTTTTTAGCAGACCACAGATAAAGATCACCTGACGATGGCATGAAGCCGAAAGAGGCCGTACACTGCCGGGATGGTCGCGGATATCCGTTACGAGCTGGCTGTGCATAGCTGACCTCTACACAAATGCTCTTTGAAAACAAAAAAATCCCCACCAGCCGCAGCCAGTGGGGATTTCATTTATCGATTATTTTCGCGGTACAAGAAACGGTTAATCACCATCGCTAGTTCGGCGCGCGTAACCGGCTTGTCCGGCCGGAACGTCCCGTCTTCGTATCCATGCATCAACCCGACGTCTGGATCCGACACCGCAGCGATCCCGCCGGCGGCCCAATGGTTTTCAGGCACATCCTTAAACATATCCCTTACCCCCCATTCTTCTTCAGTCCATACGTCTCCACGATTCCAGCCACGATCGCCAATGCACATTTCTGGCGGTATGCGTTTGACCTCAGCAGTTCCGCCTCGTCTCGGTTCGTCATAAATCCGCACTCGCATAAGATCGCCGTCATGCGGGTCTCTCGCAGCACATGCAAATCGCCGGCTTTGACGCCCCGATCGACAAGTCCGGTCAGTTTAATGAGCTGTCGCTGAACGGCGTTGGCGAGTGCTACGGCTGACGCTGGACGAGTCGTATAGACAAACGTCTCAATGCCTCGCGCCGCACTCCAGTCGTTGCCACTGGCGTTGGCATGGATCGAAACAAATAGATCTGCCTTCCATGCGTTGGCGCAGTCCGTGCGCTCCTGCAGCGACACATCACGGATTTCGGCATGCGTGAACAGGATCTCCACATTTTCATATTGCTTTAACAGCGCGGCCGCAAAATCAGCAGTGGCTGCATTAAAATGGAATTCCCTCATACTGTCGTCCGGGCAACGCTTTCCCGGTGTGCCCGGCCCGTGGCCAGCGTCGATTACGATCTTCATTGCTCATCTCCGCCTTTTCCGGCTTTTTGTCCGTCAACATGAGCTTCAGCCAAAATGTACACGACGACACTGCCAACGGCTGTAATGAGTCTCGTGATCTTCACGGCCGCGTCCTCACCTGCTCCGACCAAAACAAGAACGCTGGCAGCCACTCCGACCACCAGCGCCCAAAACTTGCGACTGCTCAATTTTCGTTTCCAATCGATCATGGTTTCAGCCCTCCAATAACAATGAAAGTTACGACGGCTACCAGCACAGCGCGTGTCAACGTGCGCCATAACCACCATCGATTGTCTTCCATTTGGTTAAGGAGATGGCGCGCAGATCTTGCCAGTTACAGGCCAGTACAGCCGTCTCACTCGCGCTAATCGCCGGTCAAATTTGCCGTTCATATTGTCCAGCTCGTCTTCACGCGTGTAATGCGCTGGAGCACATCTGCGCTATCTCCTGCCATGTACAGCCCCATTTGGCATAAAATAGCCCCGATTGCTCGTGGTTTGTTTCTACGGTCGAGTCAGCAAAGCTTCGACGTCAGGCTTGATACTAGCTGGTACGTCGTCAATCGTCTTGATCCCTTTACGGATCAGGTTTGCGTAAATCTGCGCCATTAGCTTGCACCTCCTTCCAGTACCTCAATGCGTACCATCAGCGCGTCAATAGTTGCCTGCTGCTGAAGGATCAGCTCGTACGCCTCCGTAAGGGCTAGCATCGTATCGATGCCTTCCTGCTCCCGCATCGCGTCCTGCTGCGCGGTTGTTTCGTACACCTCAGACAAGGCGAGCATTGTATCTACGCTTTCCGCTTGGAGCTGAGCAACTTTGTCTTCAATGCTCGGTGGGACTACTGGTGGATTAGCCTGCAAGTCATCCCAAGCAGCTTGTAGTTCAGCTTCCGTCGGTTTCGGATCGGGAAGACTCCAAACTGCGATATACTGGCCGTTTCCATCCGAATCGTCCTGCACCAAAAAATCACTTTTCGGGTCAGCTTCGGGAAACAGTTTCATAATTGCTAGTGATGTGTTCACGGTTTGAATCCCTCCATTAGGCTATTTTTGTAATACTGCAATAAGTACTTGCTGCATTTGTGTTACTTACAGTTACTGAAGGTGAAGGGCCAACGTAGAAACTAATGACATCTCCTGCATTTAACTTCATAATTCTTGAGCCGTTTAGCAACAATCCATGTGATGTCTGTGAGGTTTGCATTTGAGCAAGGTCATAATGTGCACCATTTAGGTTTGCAGTTGCATATACAGAAGTACCGGTTGGTGGGGCAACAGATGATTCAAATTGAAATTGGACAAAATAATGCCCCGACTGTTTTGCTGTAAAAGCACCGCTAGTCGTACTCCATTCACCCAAATTGTCGTAATTTAGATTCGACATACTTGTGATCTTTGTAAGTACACCACCAGTAAATGTCTGAATTGATCCAGCATAAGCACTTACTGAACTACGACTATTTGTTGTATTATCCCCCCAAGGATTGATTGCCCCACCATTACGAATAATAATTCCTCTGTCGCACCAATCTGGATTTGTAGCGCTCGGCATGGCCCCGGTTACATCGACGCGGCCACCACTACTAGCGGAAATCAATCCACCATTACCCGTTCCATTGTTATTGACAGCGTAAACGCTCGTCCCAGGGCCAGCGGCTTGAAAACAAGTACCCCTGTTGGAAATTGTACAACTCTCCACTTTCAAGGTTGCGCCGTCTGCAGCTACAAAGGCTGCATCCGAACTTAAGTTTGTAACTGTACAATTGATCTTGTTCGCAGATACAAATGCTGTGCGTGACGCATAAATACAGGCATTTGAATTGTGTACGTTAGTCATACCTTCGAAAGAAACTTGACAACTATTCCCTACCACAATAAAACCCTGTACAGAAACATTGGCTGAGGTGGTTATATTCCCCCGAATAATTATTGTTGCTTTACCCGTGAAACCATCTATCCAAGCCTGCGCAGGGTACGTACCGTCTGCCACATTTATAGTTACGTTATGGTTAACTGCATGTGGAATCTTGTCAATAGCAGCTTGAATGGTCTTTAACGCTCCACCGGATGTATTAGATAGCCCGGTGTTTGCGTCGTTTCCATCCGTGCGAACATAATAAGTTAGATTCCCAGTCGTCTGTACAGGGACATTTTGACCGGCTGCATTAACAGGCAGCACAAGTGCCCCTGTCATCGTATCCCCGGTCTTCGAAACCTTTCCGTTCCAATTCGCTTTTTCAGCGTCCGTTACGAATCGGTTTGAAGCGTCCTGGGCTATGATAGACGGCGGATGCGTCGCCGGGTGGGTGTAGTTGTTTGCCCCCGTTGCAACCCCATCCAACTTTGACTTGTCTGCCGCCGACATAAACCCAGCTGCCGAAGTCGTGGCCGCAGCATGGGCTGTGCCGCCAGCCCCTACGTGAGTAATTGGAGCCTGCTGCACATTGTCAACGTTGCCTAAGCCAACATCAGCTTTCGCCAAAGTGACAGCCCCCGTCTTGCCCGCAACGCTGGTCACGGTGTTGACCTGCGCCCCAGCCGTAATCCCCGCCAACTTATTCTTCTCTACTGTTGTGTAATCCTCAGTGGACAAGCCTTTTCCTGCAACTTTGTCTATTTTTCCAGTAACTGCAGCGTCCAAAATATCGGCGTTGCCGTTCAGATCATTGATGTCGACAACATCTGTTCCTTCCGGCTTTTTCAAATTCAAATTCGGCGTCAATTTCATAGGTTCACGCTCCTCCGTAAGTCCGTAATTGATTCCATGTTTTCGATGCGGCCCCGCCCCACGTCAACGACAGCAGATTTGCCCATGTTGTGTACGTATACTCGAAGCTATAGGTCAAATGAGCCGGCTTGACCTGCTCGAGCATCTGGATAAATCCCGACATATTTGGCGGAATACCGAGAATACCAACAAACTTCACAACGAACCGGTATTCCGCCGGGTACTCGATCACGTCCACTTCGCCGCCGGAGAAGGCCGCTGCCGTGTCGATCAGCATTTGGCGGGTCGTCGTGCCAGTCCCCCGCAGTTTCGCATTGATCTGCTCGCGTCTACTTTGCACCGGCTTCGTCGGATCAACCGACATTCCCAACTCGGTTTCCCATTGATCTAGTCCCCATGTCGCCGTCGACACAAAATACTGATCGAGGACACCGCCATTTTCAGACCAGAGCATGCCCAATTCCTTGCCTTCAGAGTCCATCAACTCTCGAAAATCGCGAATGCCCTGATAATATTCCGGGAGGTAGGCCATCAAATCAACGGGGTCGACATCAGGCGGATCGATTTGGCTGCCGGAGGCGAACCATAAGGTACCGTATAAAAATTGCCCATAGGACATCAGCTACACCCCCTTGAGCTGGTTCCAGGTGACGCCCGGTCCAAGCTTGCCAGCCGCCAGATCATAGACCGCCTTCACCGCGCTGGCCGTCGCCGCTTGCGTCGTGCTGGTACTGTTCGTCGCGGTGTTCAACTGCACGACTCCAGACGCCGACGTCGACGCTGCAGGAAGGCGGTCCGCCGCCAAAGTCCCGCTTGTAATATCGCTGGCCGAATGCGAATGGACTGCCGGCGTAAATGTCGAAGGCTTCCCGCTAATCTCGCTCCAATCGACGATACCCCAAGCGGCGCTGCCAGCCGTCGCCCCCGCCTTCAGCACGCGGCCATTATTGCCCGTTCCCGTTGCCGGAATATGCTGGTTACCGTCCCCGCCCGGATGAACGTAGTTGTTCGCCCCAGCCGCAATACCGGCGAGCTTCGTACGTTCCGCCGCCGTCATTATTTTATTGGCCGCAGACTCAGCTAAATCGTCAGCCGTCAAGGCTACTGCGCCGGTTCTGCCTGACACACTGGTCACGGCGTTGACCTGCGCCCCCGCCGCGATCCCGTCCAGCTTGACCTTGTCCGCGGCCGACATCGCTCCCTGCGCCCCCGTCGTCGCTGCTGGCAGCCGGACAGCTGCCAACGTCCCTGCCGTTAACTCGCTAGCATCATGCGTATGCGTAGACGGCGTATATGTCGCAGGCTTCCCTGTCACGCCAGCCCAAGACACCGAATCGGCCGCCTCCGCCGCATCTACTTTTCCATTGTTGTTCGTGTCATAGATCGACTTGAGCATATCGCCGCCCGTCGATTGAGCAGCGACGAGCAGCACATTGCCGCTCGTCGTGCCGATATACAGTTTCTGCGTATCCGTGCAATACCCTAACTCGCCGACAGCCAGAGCGCCAATACTGGACTCGGCGCCGCGCCGGATCTGAATCAGCACCTTCCTCGCCAAAACCCTCGCCTCCTCAGAACGTACCGCCGTCGATCGCAGCTACCATCAGCCGATTGCCATTGGCTGCGTCATAAACAATGCTATCCGCGTCGATATTAGTCTCAATCCCCGTTGCATTCACGAGCACGCCTTTGCCTGCCTTTGCGGAGACGGCCCCGGGACCAACCGTAATGCCGTTGCCTGCTCCAACCGTCAGCGTCACCGTCTCCGCCGTCCCGCCGCCGGTCAGTCCGTTCCCCGCCGTAATCGTCTGCAAGGCGCCGCCCGTGCGCACCCATGACGTTCCATTGTAGGTATACTGCTTGGACTCGTCATCGACGATACAGGTCATGCCGGTAGTCGGGGCAATGAAGCTCCATGCCGATCCGGTCCATTCCGCGATGTTATTGACTTTTCCTGTCCACACGCCAGTCGGGGAGGCCCCGACGATATACCGGTCCTTTGCAGCGGGAGAAGCCGGCGGCGTTGCCAGGTCCTTATCCTTCACGCTGTCCTGATACTCTTGACCGGCCCGAGCCAAGTCCAACTCGTTCTTAATTTTTTGCGCCGACCAGAGGTCGGTCACTGAGCTTCCTGAGTCGTTGATAACGCGATGCTTCGTCGCATCGTCGATATGGTCGCGAATCTGGGCCGCGGTTGCCGTCTTCGTCCCATCCGACACTTTGTTGACGCTGCCGCCTGTCAAATCCGTCTTTTTCACACGGCCATACGTCGCACCCTCCGCAATATTATCCAAAGTCCCGTTCAGGTCGCTCAGTTCCAATGCATTCATCCGCACCCATAACGCGCCGTCGTCCAGGTACAAATAACCGTTATTCGCCCCGCCGCCGGTGACAAAATAGTACCGCCCGGAAACAGCCGCGCTCGGCCGCGATGCATAAGGTCCCGTCATGACCCGGCCCACAAGCGTATTAGCCGTACCATCCCCGACATATACTTCCTTCGTATCCGTGCAGAACCCCATCTCGCCGGCCAACAGCGCGCCGCGCGCTACCAGTTCCGCTTTCGTCCCTCGTCTGATCCGAATCGTTTGCGCCATCCGTCATTCCCCTTCATAAAATGTTCCGCCATCAATCATACCTGCCTCTTTATAGCGATCCATCTCCGTCTGCGTTGACGTAATCGCTTCCTGCAGCACGTTGACATCGTCCGCATCCACCGTATCGCCAGGCGTTTCGTAGGTCACATACACGCTCTCTACATTCGCAAAAACCCGGATCGTTCGCCTCCACGGTGATTCAGCCGGCGCCGAAAGCGTCCAGGTCGCGACTACCTCGCCGGTAAATCTCGGACCGGTGTACACCCGAACCGTACCGTTGATAATATTGTCATGAGCGAGCCATCCCTCATACTGCCCATTTTCAAGCTGCAGGGCTTCCTCGATCGTGTACACACCACCGTCCTGCTTCTTGTTCAGCTTCTCAGAAAAACGATCAATCCCTTCGGGATAAGCCACTGTTTACACCCCCAAATTGACCGCGCCAACAACCGGCACTTCTTCACTCTGCAGCGCGACATTGCCGGTGCTCCCGTTCACTGTCAATCCTGTGTAATCGAGTACGCCTGACGTGCCTATCAACAACGTGCCGATGCGAGCATAACTGACATAGGTAAGCTCAAAGGCCGTTTCCCGCAAATACGCCTCCAGCAGTTGGATGAACGAATCCTGCACCATTTGCAACGAATACCCTGAAGCAAGGGTGACTGTCGCCGCCACCTCGACCGCCAAACCGATCGCGGATACGACCGTTACCGCAGCGCCGATCGGCCGGACCTCCTCGATATGAGCCGCTACATCCGATACCAGCGAAGGCGTCGCCGGCTGCCGTTCCGTATCGACGATCACCACCTTGACCGTCCCCGGCCCGTCCCACAGCGGGACCACTTTCGCCGCTCCGACGCCAACCGCTTCCGTCGCCCAACGTCGGTAATCCGCTACATTTCCGCTTGTTCCCGGCTCCCGCACCTTTTGCAAAAATCGAATCCGAAGCTGGTCGTCGGATTCCGTATCCTCGCCGGGCAGCAGCACATCCGTCAGTTCCGCGCAAGCAAGACCGGCGACGTAATCGATCGGCAGCAAGACGCCGAAGACGCTATTGCCCGACTCGCCCACAGCTTCGCATTCCAATTCGTATTGGCCGGCTGTCAGCCTCGCCTTCACGACGAAGTTCAATTGCTCGCAAGAGTATCGGCTGCCAATCGGCACATCGAACGGCTGATTGCCGCCGTTCCAAAACATGCCCTTTCGGAGCGCGGGCGATGCCGGCTTCCGGGTTACCCCGCGATCCGACGTTCGCCGATCCAGGTAGACCCCGCTTGTCGTCTCGCCAAATCCGAGCCGCAAAGTCCCGTCCAACTCTATGTACATCTGCGCAAGCTCGGCCGCCGCCGGTGCCAGCGCATCGTAAACGACGCTGCCCTCCCGTTTATCCAGCGTAATCGGGACGCGATCCAGCATACGCTTCAAAATAACGTCATAAGACTGCGATTCATACACGTTTTCCCACCTCCTGCTCTACCTCAAAACTGCCGCTATCTGTTAAGACGGTAAACCGTACGAGCAACTGGTCCCCTTCCCCCTCCAACGTTAACCCGGATATGCCTCGTATGCGGTCATCCTGCAGCAGCGCCTCCTCGATGCGTCTGCGAATATCCGCCCGCACAAACAGCGGGCTTTGCCCGATCAACGCTTCCAACTCCACGCCATAGTGGAAACTGTATACCAAATACCGAAATCGCTCCGTCTGAAGGATCTTGAAGACGGCTTGCTTCGCTGCTTCCAATCCATCGATCATCCCGGCAACGCGTCCGCGCTCGAAATCCAGCCGCCATGTCCGGGAGGGCTGCTGCACCGCTAACATACGCTCGGCAGGGATTTGTCCTCCTGTCGGGATCATGGTCCCACCACCTTATCGAAAATCAAATACTTTTGCCCGCCCTGCATTCTCAGTAAAATAAGCCTGTCCCCCGCTTCCAGCCCTTTACGAATGACGATCGGCTCCTCCGGCAGCGCCGGCTCCGTCATTCTTGTTGCCATGCCGCTTTCACCGGAATCCGCATACGCTTGATCGTGACGCAGATCGATTTCATACCTCGTCAGGTTCTCCGGCACAATTAAAAAATCCGCATCGAGGGCAAACCGTTGATCGACAGTTACCTCGAGCGGATCTATTCTTGTTACTTCTCCAAACATGATGGCCATAGGGGCGCCGGCTTCGATTGCCGCAGCAGCGGCTTGCTTGATAGCCTCCAGCATCATATCACCTTCAATGTCAGACTCATCGTATGGTTCGTTCCATCAAACCGATGCTTCGCCTCGTCAACCAGCATAGGCTGGTTAATGCCAAGCGATTCGATCACAACGGGCAAATACATACCGGCGCGCACACGTACATCGCCAATCGCCTCCAACGTCAATCCCCGGGATTCCCGATTCTTAAGTTGGACGAGTTGTGTCAGACGAGTGCTGATCTGCGCCGCATTCATGTTCTCGTCTACGCTTTCGTATAGCTGCAATAGTCCCCAACGAGCGATATTGGCGCTGTCCTGTTCCATGTAAATCTCGCGTTTGCCCGTTTCCTTGTTATCCTTGTACAGTTTGATGCGATTGTACGTATCCGAATCGATGTCGCGGCCAAAATCGTAGCCCGTCATCAGACTGCCATCACCCACGTAAAAACCGGCCAGGAAGTCGTCAACCAGCCGCAAAGACAAACTGCCGAAATCATCGAAAAAAACGTAATGCCTTTGTGTGCTGATCAGAGTCTGCGTGATCGCTTTGTCAATGATGTCCATCAGCATCTGCCCGTCCTCCGACATGGTCGGAATGCGATAACCGGAATCGTCCAGCCGGCCGACCCGGAGACTGAAATCATCCGCGATCTGTTTGATAATCTGGGTAGCGGTCGCCGCCTTAAAGACATAGGTATCCTTCACCAGCAAATAACGGGTCTGGTCGTACGCTTTAACCGATACCTCATCGTTTTGATTTACCTTGACCGCGAACACGTAACCGTAGAACACGTTTGCCTCATCCATGCGGATGCGGACAATGTCGCCGTTGCTGACGGCGAAAGCCCGCTCCTGATAGATTCCATTTCGAATCAGAGAAAAATCGACGCTCGCCGGACGGCCAATGCGAGTCGTAGTCCAGGATAAATCGGATGTAATCTCCGACACGTCCCAAACACTCCCGGCTTTATTGTCAATCAGAATCTCAATCAAGCATCCCACCACTTTCAAGCGGAATCCGGAGGACTTGTCCTGGCTCCAACTCTTTCGTACCTGCCTCCGTTAGCCTATTGTACTGTTGGATTTCCTTCCAATACTGATCCGTGCCAAAAACCTTTTTCGATATCGTCCACAAGTCGTCCCCCTGCTGAATCGTGTATACTTTCAAAGGCGCGCGATCATCCGCTCGGGACCAAGTAGCCCGCAAAGAGGAAATCGTCCCGTCATCCAATCGCTCAATGGATAGACGTCTGGCGGCATAAAAGCGATACTGCTTCAGCTTCAGCGAGTATTCAATATCGCCCGGAGCCCCGGCTGCTTCCTTCCACTCAAAGGATTCAATGCTGGCCGGCGTATTGATATCATATTGCGTCGATGTGAAAATGAATCGAATCGGCCTCTTGGTCTCCAGCCACTTTCTGAGATAAAGAACGTATTCAACAGGGGGAAGCAAGGCGTTCGGCGTCACGAACGGGACGGGATGAGCAGGGAAAATACCGCTGAATGAGAACTCAGCCAATTTAGGACTGCGAATGACATTGATCATTCCTAGCCCATAAACCTCGCTATCGCTGCCATTGCTGCCTTCGCTCACTTCCATGGATTGCGGCAGAAGCGGAACTTCGAACCATTCCTCCCGATTATTGAAGCTTAGTTCCAAATAATAGCCTGACACTATGCATACACCCCCTGTGCCGATGAGGAGATTTGTTCCGTCAGCATGGTTTGAATCCGGGCGACGATTCGGTCGGCGTCCTCCCCGTTGTTGATGTCCCCAGTTGTTACGCTCACGGTCGGTGTCAGCGAGACAAAATTCTGGATATTTTTCATCTCGGCGAGCTCGCGCATCATTTTCAGGTCTTCGCTGCTGATATCGACGGTGTCGTTGATTTTGCCGACTTCGCCTACTTCGCCGATCTTGCCGACCTGATCCATTTTTACCGCAGTCGCGTCTACACCGGGAAATCCCGGTAAACTAAACAGTCCGGCGAGTCCCCCGACGGCATCCTTGATTTTATCAGATGCAAAGTGACTTGCTTTCTCCCCCCAAACTTGTCCCGTTTGAAAAGCGTCGCCATAGTCCATTTGTTCGAATCGTTTCAGGGTTACTACGTTATTATTGTTTTGTAACTGATTACGGTTCTGTTTCAGGGCAGTTAGTGTACTGTCTAATCCCGCAGTAATGGTCACCCCTTGAAGGCCCGGAATTTTATTCAGGATCGATTCAATTCCCGAAGCAAGTTTCCGCAGAGATTCAAGTGAACTAATCACAAGGTCGTAAAACAATTTTTTAACTCCATAGACCGTATCATTCCAAATGTTAATAAAAAACTCTGCAATAGAAAGAACCATGTTGGCAAAACCGGCGAATATGTTAAACAAGAAGGCAACCAGGACGCCAAATATTCCGCCAACAAACCCTACCACCACAGCCGTAGCGTCTTCCCACGAGTACAAGGCGTAAATTAATAATCCAATCGCGGCGCCGATCAGGAGGATCGGCCAATTCGCGATCATCCAGGCTGAAGCCTGTGCCAGGATGGGTTCTACCATCAACCATAGCTTTGTTATAAGCATGGGGATTTGCGTCATCCCCCATAATAAGAAGGCTCCCCCGATCGCAGCGAAGAGCGGTTCAAACACCCCATAGATCCACTGGATTGCACTTCCAATCCAAATCAACGCCTCAACCAGTCCATTGGCAGCCATGCCAGCCAGCATCATTACATCTGTCAACCCATCCAAAAATGCGGTTCCACCCGCCGAGCTAAGCAATTGGCTGATCCGCTCGATCGCAGGGCCAAGAGCGATGAAAGCCCGATTCTTCAAACTTACAAAAACATCGCCAAAAGTGCGCGGCATTGCTTCGAATTTTTTATTGATGTCATCAGCAGAAGAAAACAACGCTCCTTTAAGGATATTGGCCGCGATGCCTCCCTCTTCGGCCATCGCCTTCAGCTCGCTCTTCGATTTCCCGGTAAATTTGGCAATCGCATCGGCCAACATGGGGGCATTTTCCATAATCGAGCTGAATTCGTCACCCTGCAGCTTTCCTGCAGCCATCGCTTTCGTCAACTGATCCATGCCGGATTGCTGCCCCGCTGCATCCGTTACTGAAAGCTTGAACGCTTTTTGCATCAGTTCGGCGAATGCGATCGTTTCGTTATTCCCGCTAAACATATCCCCGGCTTGAAAGTCCAATTTAACAACGTTTTGTGCCATTGCCATATAATCGCTTTTCGATCGTTCAGCCGCTTCGAAAATCGATTGCTGCAGCCCTTTGGCGGTTTCTCCTTTTTGCCCGTCCGCGATCAGCCCGATTCCGGCTTGTGTCGACATATAGGCATCGCTTGCCTTCATCGCGTCCCCCACGGCCTTAAAATTTATCGAGCTTATGAAAGACGCAATTCCTTTTAAGTTGTCTAACCAGCTTCTTGTGGATTTCCCGCCTTGCTGGGCATCATCGTTAGTCTCCTGTTGAGGCGGACTTCCTTCGCAACAACCGCCTTTGCCTCCGCTCTGTCCAAGCCGCCGAACTGCGGCCAAGAGCCGATACACAAGTCTCTGCAGGTTCGTAAAAAACACGTTGATTGACGCGGGCAGCTGGATTTGAATCCGCAATCGAATGTCGCTAAGCCGAGCCATGATCAACCGCCTTAACCGTACCAGGTCTGCAGCTAATGCTTGGCGATCGAACGCGAGACGAATGCCCTTCTGGCTCTCGAGCTGCTGTCTTATCCGTTGAATGGCTGCCGCAGCCTTCGACGTATCTACGTTTACGGACACCGGCGATTTCATGATTCGCTGGAGACGCTCCACAGCCGCATTTGCCGATTGGACCTGACGAACAAACCGCTGAACGGAACGGTTGAGCTGATCCATCATTTTGAGTGAATCGGACACTGTAGCCATTTCCAAATCCCCTCCCTTCTGCAGCAAAAAGAGCCCCTTAGGGGCCCTCATGCTACTTTTTCATTTTCCTTCGTTCTTTCCGCTCCTGCTCCACCCGCACATCGATCATGGCATAAATGGCTGCACGCTCCCGCCGCGACATAGCGGTCAATTCGTGCGGCAGGATGCGGAGCTCGTGGAGGGCGTAGTACGCGTAATTCGCTTCGCCATCGCCCTCCTGGATCAGTTTTTTACCTGTTCCACCAGTTCGTTTACGTCCTGATCAAAGCCGTTCAGCCGCTGCACGTGCTGGACCAGCTCGACGTATTCGCCTGGCAGCAGCATTTTGCGAAGCAGGGATTCCGCGCCAAGCACACCGTAAGAACGCTGCAAATCCGGATTTTTCAAATCGGGGAATACAACGCTGGACGAGACCAGGTTCGCAAGGTAATCCTCGGTATTGGTTTCCTGCGTATACTGCCCGTTCTTTCCTTTCACGCGTCGGGTCGCCGCCTTGCGGCATTGTTCATTTTCGTCTTCCGTCATGCTGCGCAGCTTCCAGAGAACCGCTGAACCGTCTTTATTCCGGAATCGCGCGGATACTGCGACTTCTTCCGTCACTTCCCCCGCGACATTCTGTGCAAAAAACACGCTCAAATCACTCATGGTTGTCCCTCCTTAAGGCGCCCAATCAGGCGCCCGTAATCGTATTGAATTTGTCAATGACATCATAGTCATGGAACGTAAACGGCAGTTCCTCTTCCAGCATATCGTCGCTTGACGCATCGAAGCGCGCCGCGATCACGCTGTCCAGATTGCAGCCTTTCAAGTATGTTGTCTGCTTGCCCGTTCCGCTCCCCGGCTGCTCATTGACAATCATCAGGTCAAACCAGAAATCCTGACCGGTCTGGATATACGTCCGCATGAGCTGGCGGAAAACAGATGTGACATAATAGATGGTCAGCGTGCCCGAACCGCTCCAGCCCTGGGAGCGCTGCGGCGTATTCGTTCTGCCGAGCACCGGTACATCCACCTTATTTTTCTCGATCGTCGCTTCCAGCGATTTTGCGTAAAACAATTCTTCCGTACGGCCGTCAATGATCACGTACGCTTTCGCCATTTTCCCACTGATTGCGTCAGTTTCCCTAAAGAATGGCATCTTACTTCACCTCCACATTAATGTAAATCTTCTCGATCGCGTCCACTGGCTGAATGCTCAGTTCGATAACGACCGCATCCGCATCCGTACCCTGGCTGACCGTGATATCCGTCTGGCTGTCGAAGTTTTGAATGGCCCCCAGCCCTTGCAGGGTGCGCAGGTAGGATACGACTTCCGCTCCCAGCAGCGCGCGGCCGTCGGCGTTATTGCCAACCTTACCGATGTAAAAGCTCTCGAAAATCCGCTTCACATCATTCGCGATACTGTCGAGCACGCGGATGACGCGGTTTTTGCCGAATGCCTTTCCCTTGTCCGGCGTAAAGCTCGTCAGCGTATTAATATCCTGCTCGACGACGGCATGCCCTTGACTCGGCGTAAACACAAACTCGCCGGCGCGCAAAGCGGCTACAATCTGGCTATTGGTGTAGCGCGGCGCAACATCCACCGAATCGTCGTAAGCGCCGTACGTAAGCGATTGGCTCGCCGATGCGGCTGCCGTGGCGGCAGCGACCCAAGCGGTTGCTTGCGCTGCAGTGAGCGTGGAGCCGTCCGATAGCACGACGCCGTTCTTAACGCTAATGACGCCCTCGAAGTCCGCCGTCGGGTAGTTCTCCATGACAAGCTGTACCTTCTTGCCTTCCTCCTCCCGCATGCGCCGGACAAATGCGGCATAAACCCCTTTCAACGTCGCATCCGTGCCGGTATACGCCAGCGTATGGAAGTCCTGCAGCTCCAGCGCCGCCAGATAATCCAGATGATCTTGATTCGCCGCCGTGCCGTCCGCACCGCCCACGAGCGGGGCGCCCGCCGTTTCGGTCAAGGAGCCTGTGCCGGAAAAGACCACGTAGCCATTGCTAACCAATCCGGCTATGTTAGCTACCGTCTGCACATCGACCTCGACGCCCGCCAGCCGTGTCGTCACATCAAATAGCAAATCATCGTCAATATTCTCCTGAATGATTACGGTGAGCGCGTTGCCCCTTGTGCCGCCATACTTCGCAGTTGCAGTCAGGGAACCTACAGTTACAGCCGCTTTCGTGCCCGTGTTCAGGCGATACAGCAGCACCGTCTGCGCTCTCTTCAGCGCTTCACGCAGCAGCAAAAGCGCCGGCGCACTCAAGTCGAGCCCCAGCAGCGGCTGCACATTCTCGCCGGCCGCGATCGAAATCATCGTTTTTGGCTCGCCCCACGGCAGAGACAAGGCAAGCGATGTGACGCCGCGCTCCCCCAGCGCCCCAAGCGGCTGCGTCGCGCCGTTGAAATTGATGTAAACGCCTGGTCTTACTTTATTTTGAGAAACCCATGTGCCTCCAGCCATTTATTTCGCCTCCATTTTCAAAAATGCTTGCATAGCCGTCTCGGCTTCTGCAATCGTGTACGTTTTGTTTTCCTCCAGCACCACGGAAAGCACATCCTTCTCCCGCCCCGGACGCTGCCGGGATTTGAGGAATTGTTCCTTCGTATAACGCCCTTCCGCTGCTTGTGCAGCAGGCTGCGCCATCTCTTCTTTACGCTTCAACAATCTTCCCCTCCTGTTCCAGGGCTTGCATTTTCGGCGCCGCTATCGGCTGCTCCCAAACGAGCATTTCGTAGGCCACCCAAAACTCCAGCACCCCGTTTTCAATTTGAAACCGCATATCCAGCCCGGGCAGCGGACGTCCCTCCAGCGCAATCCATGCCACTGCTTGCATGAGCTGCTCGGCGATGTCGTACAGGTGGTCATCGTTCGTCGGAGCCGCCGCGAAATAGCGGATGGCGAACGGATATCTGCGCCTGAAGCGGTGCCCCAGCTCCCGAACATGCCCCGGNTGAAGCGGTGCCCCAGCTCCCGAACATGCCCCGGTTCCAGTAACCGCACGAAGAAACGCGGCGGGTCGACCCCTTGAGGAAACTCTTCATCCGATACGGGGATGCCGGGAAACGCGGTTCCCAAAACGTCATGCACGGCATACCGCACCTGGTTATAGCTGATTGCCTCTGACATATTCCCTCACCTCGAAACCATTTGATCAATCACGGCAATCGCCGATGGATAGTGGCAGAAAAGCTCCCGTTCAAGCATTTCCACAGAGGTAGATTTCCGCCTGCCGGCAATGAAGCGGATCTCTCCAATCTCCAGCTTTTACGAAGCGTCCCGTGCCGCGCATACGCAGCAGAAGTTCAGCCATTCACAGACAAGCGTACTCAGAATACCGGCGACCGCTTCTATATGGGGGAGAGTAAACCCGAAATGTAGGAAGCGATCGCTAATACAGAGAAATTATTACTTATCTGTTTATTACTTCCACACTAGCATACTAACACGGGTAGACACGCCCAAAATGACATCATAGCGCCACTCTATTTATTCGGCCTTGAGTGTGTTTGCGAGTAGCAGTCCCCTTTCCGTGCAAACAAGTTTGCCAAAGAAATCTACCTCCAGCCGATTTTCTCAGCTATTTCTTGAACAATATCATCACGCCAGCGCATGGCCTGCCGACTACTGATATGTAAACGGCCCGCTAAACCTTCCCAGTTCAAAAGCGTTGATCGGGTCCAATACCGCAATTGCAAAAGCTTGCGCTTCTCCTCCGGCAGCCGCTCGACCACCGACTCAATCGCCTCTACGATGGCCTGCAGCTGCTCCAGCATCTTATGGCTCGTCAGCAGCACGACCGCCCGTCCGGTCGGATCTCCAGGCAAATTGCCCCGGCTGCCCCCTATGTTCTCATCTCCGCCGCTACGGCCGTACAAAATGTCGTTTTTCAGCCGGACGATCTCCCGCCTTGTATCATGATAAGCATACAGTTCACTTTCAACGTGCTGGAACGTGCCTTTGCGTAATTTGGTTTTCATGATTTTGGTCCCCTCTCAATCCGCAACCTCTCCCACTATATGGACATGGAGTCGCGGGGAATTTGGTTTGCTTTTGCAATTTCTACGATTACGATGATATTCATGATTCATGAAGTTACTGACAAAAAAAGTTCTTCTATAGACTTATCTATTCTTTCCGAAATCACAAATCTCGTTTGCTAGAATTGGGGGAATACCAGATTCTTTGTTACTATATGTGCGCATGTCGACGCCTATCAATTGTGCAAGATCCTCTTGTTGTGTGATGCTGAAATACTTGCGCCAAGCGATAAACTTATCCTGCATATCAGCCACCTCCAGTCAGTGGTTTCATGATATATGAAGTATATGAGGTAGTCAACATTAAACTTCATAATTCATGAATGTTATTTGTTTACAACTTCATGAAATCGTATATAATAATTCATGAAGGATGGTGAAAACCATATGGCAGATGTGAAAAAATATGTTGGCATGCAGATTAAAAAGTATAGAAAACTCCGCAATATGACCCAAAAGCAGTTGGGTGCAAAAATCGGCGTTCAACACAATACCATTTCATCGTACGAGTCTGGAACGAATGAGCCGGAGCAAAGCATACTATTTGAGTTGGCGAAAGCGCTCGATCTGAGAGTGGATGACTTTTTCCCCAAGTCGACGCCGGCAGCTTCTCCGGTTATTCGAACATCAGAAGATAACGGCATCATACAAAAATACAATGCGCTCGATGAGCACGGTAAACGTTCCGTTCGCACATTACTTGAGCTTGAATATGAACGTTGTACCAAACCTCACCTCACGGTCGTTGCGGCTCATAGTGACGACTATTCGGAAGAACAACAGAAACTGATGGAAGAAGATCTTGACGACCTTGAGAAGCTTCATGCTAAGCGAAAGAAATAGAGGTGAGGCAATGGAGTACGATAACCTGTTGAAAGCAGCGGAACGATGCGGCTTATTCGTTTATGAAACCAAATTCAAGTCAAGGGCGAAGGGGTTAACAAAGGGGAATATAATCGGTATTGCGGATCATTTGCCTTTGGCGGAAAAATCCTGCATCCTCGCCGAAGAGCTAGGCCACTATCATACGTCAACCGGCAACATCCTTGACCAATCCGACATTCGGAATCACAAACAGGAGTTGCGTGCCCGGCAATGGGCTTATCAAAAGCTCATTCCGCTCGAGCGGATCGTCGACGCGCACCATGCACGTGTAAAAGGTCGCTACGACATTGCCGGATACTTGGGAGTAACGGAGGAATTTTTACAAAGCTGCATTGACCGGTATACTGAAAAATATGGATTATACGCACCGGTTGGCGATCGCTATATCGTTTACTTCGATCCGTTAGGCGTTATTGAAATTTTCCCGTCCTAATCGACCCTTTCGCAACGAAGGCGCGCGGCTAATTTTCACGACTAAAAACCGAACATACGTTCATATAAAGGTTAAATTACCCATTGTTATTACTAACGGTATTCGCCGCCCTAGCCTATCGTATTGCAACTCCGATAATTAGTGCGATAAATAATTTACCTATGCCAGCATTATCGAGAGAGGTCGTAGCTATTCGTTGACTCCCTCATACACATAAGGTGACTAAATCTTGTGCACGATATTTACTGGTTCGTGTGACGAATCCTGCATCTTTGGCTAGTTGGGCGAGAGCAGGAGGAGACAATGTCGTTCCAGTTCTTGTGAAGCCAAATGAAGGTCGTCTGAAATATCAGATTCATCATAAAACGCTATCCTTTCATTAATCAGTCTTATGAAAGAATAGCGTATATTCGTTTTCAGGAGGTAGTACTTTCCTTTAGCTTGATGGGCATGGGGTAGGACCAGCGAAACTGTCAAGTTGATTCTGCTTGTGGGCTAAAATCTAGAGTCTCCAATCGATCCATCACACACATCAGATTATGACTTTCCCACGGCTCGAATACGCAAAGCTTGCCCACATCGTGTGCAATATCTGCTGCTCGGCGGAGAATACGTGCCACACCCATTACAAAGCAAATCTGCGTGACTCGATGAGCCTCCGACTCGTGTATCTTCAGGATTCAAAGCACGTAATGTGCCAAATTCAAGCTGTCGTCCACGTCGAATAAGCCCCAGTAATAAACTAATACCAATAGCCCCAATAGCTCCCATTGCAAGTAGTCTAACACTTCCTGATGCGTACGAATAATTCCATAACGTATGCAAACCTATGGAGACAGCGAATAAACCGAGAAACATCCCTATTCTTGCCCATGGATTACGTTGCTGACTATGTAGTGTCGTATGTTTTGCTAAACCCATCCAAAGTCCAACCGCAGCAATCGCAGTCCACGTACCGTGTCCAAATGGAGAAAGTAACGTACGTACCCACAAAACTACGAGCATTGATAATGAAGAATCAGTTTGTAAATTTGTCCAGCCATACAATATGCTCTCGATCGCTGCAAACCCCATGCCTGCCGCAGCGCCAAACACAATCGCATCCATCAGAAATCGAACCTGATGACTACGCAAAAGAATGAAGAAAACGAGTAGCTTACAGCATTCCTCTACAATCGCTACGATTATCGGGTTATAGAAAGAACCTAGAAAGGGTGGAGCAACAGATGGAACAACCATCCATAATCGTTCCAAAGCAAAAGCAGCCGGAATCGCCACAAGTCCAGTTAATACAAAGATCATCGCTAAGCGAAAACTGCGAAAACCGAGGATTTGTTGATTTCGTACATAAGCCACGAACGTAACAGGTCCAAACAAGCCCCCCATGAGCAAAACAGCGATTCGTATCCCAAGATTCGAAACAAAAAAGGCTAGGATTGATAATCCAACAAATCCACAACCTAACCACAGTAAGTATGTAATCCACTTGTCTTTGGCTTGTGGCAGCTGATCTTGCTTTTCTTGTTCTGAATGTTGCAATTCTTCTGGATTATAGGGTACAACAACGGACTTCAATAACGCTGGATTCCGAATACTTAACATAGTCAATAATTGATGCTTCACAGGCATGTAGTAAGCTAATATCGATTGAAAGAACGACTGGTCCAGCGTTAATAGTTCACAATCTTCCAGCACTTTTACTTGATAAAATGCCGGCAAATCGGTCAGCAATTCCGTTTCCCCGAAAAAATCACCTTCCCGAAGAACCGCATGTTTCCCTTTGCTGCGTATTTCTACACTTCCACGACTAATCATATATAAGGAGGTTATCGCTTCACCTTGACGCACGATCGTTTGTCCTTGCTTGACCGTTTCTAATTGTGTGATCTCAGCAATCCCTCTTAACTCCGAATCAGGAATCGTCGACCAAATCGTCGCTTTCCTTAATAAACTATGGATATAGCGTAATCGCACATTAACTAGCATACTTTGATAGAACAATGGACTTTGATCAGCTAATCGTTCAAACAAGCTATAATCAAGCCGAAGTGCTATCACCTGCTCCATAGCTACAATCGAAGCCGAGCGAGGCTCTCGTCGAATGAGCCCCATCTCGCCAACGATTTCACCCGCTCCTAGCTCTGCTAGTGTTAGAGTCTGTCCAACAAGATTCCGACTGGTTACTCTCACACGTCCTTGCACAAGTATATAACAATCTGAAGAGGGGTCATTCTCTACATATAAATAAGATCCTGGCTCGAAGGCGTAGACTTCAATTGTACGTGCAACCATTTCGATTTCATGGTCCGGAATCCCTTGTAACAATGGATGCTGCCGTAGCCATTTGTCAACAGTGTCTAAGTCCACTCATTTTCTCTCCCTACTTTCTTATACGCCTATTTTACTATGTATCGTGATTAGAGTGTGTATCATCATTAAAACATAAATAGGATTGCAGGACATGTATGCACGATACAAGCCTTGCAATCCTAATCACTTACTTGAACAATTTAGATTAACGCATATTCCCAATAATTGAACTACGAGATTCCTGCATCTTTTTAACGAAATTAGTCATGACATCAAAAGCTTCGTTACGTTTGTTCGTCATCGACTGTAACCTTAGCATGTCCATTTGTTGACTATTACCAAGCGAGTCAATGGATTGCTTTACAGTATTAATCTGCGCATCTACTTCGCCCTTCGTCTTCGGTGTCCCCGTTATTCCAGCGGACGAATACAATTGACTTAAATCACTTTGTTCTTGGCTAGTGACTTCTGCATTAGCTGCTGCACCCGCACCCAACCTGCCTTGCACTTGAAATAATCCCGCCAGCACAGAATTCAAACGGCCTACCTGTTCATTTCTCGCTTGTACATCAGCAATTTGCGTTTTCAGTTGTTCATCTAGTAGCTGCGTGCGTTGCGCTTGTACCGCTGCTAGGGCTTCTTCAATCCCCATTCCTTGTAAATCCACTGACGATATTCCCGCTACCGTGTTTTGTAAGTCCTTTCCCGTGATCGTTTCCTTCACCGCACTGTACACATCGTCGTTATACAACAGTGCTCCCCCTGCCAATACGCCTACAACAAAAGTGCCTAACGAGGATAAAATAAGCTTTTTGTTCATTATAAACTCTCCTTCTGTTTTCTTTTTTTATGAATTGCATCTTACCCCTTAATTCACTCTTCATATCTTATTAGATTTAGCTATTTATTTCTGTAACCATGGCTACAGAATGTCGCCTTGAAGCAAGACGAATTTAATGCTGGAAGATACATGCCTCTGGGCACGCGTAACTTTTATATGAATACGAGACTCGATGGGCATGGGGTACCGCCAACAAAACACGTATAACGACGCTAAGCAATTCGTTGCATAAAAAAAGCGAGCTCTCCCTTTCTCTACAAGGGGCTCGCTTTTCGTAAATGCAGCTGAGCAAAGTTCAACTAACGTACCCGTTAGTTGAGCAATTACCCTTTAATAGCTTCTATTGAAAGCCATTGCGGAATTGCTGCTAAGGGATTTTTATGCCAATCGCAATACTTTTCAAGCTCTTGTTCAGACATAAGTTTTCCCTCATCGGATGAATCGTCCACTCAAAACGAACCATCCTCTGCATACATTTCCTCAACATACTGTACGGCAGCGCAAGGCTTGTTTGGGGAGGCTTCTTAGAGGAGCTTAAGAACTGATAGGCATTCTTGATGTATCGATCACATGCACGACGGTATGCTCAGGATATCCATAGATTCGCAGATGGAAGGCAATCCCCTTCTGAACACAACTGATTAGAAGTTCTTTGAACTCACCCGGTGTAAGGATAAAATTGATTTTCCAAAACCCTGTTTTGATCGTTCCTAGAGAATTTCTCCATCAGCAAACCCTGACCAGCCCTGTTCAAAACGTTTGCGTTCATCGGGCGAGAGGATTTTCTTCAGCGCGTCTATTATTTCAAATGCAGCCCTTGTTTGATCATGGATTGTTAACGTTTAGTATACTTCAGTTGATTTTCTGTATTTTTCGAAACAGACCTCATCGGCTACTCCGTATAAAATCTCATGGCTCAAGAGATTCACACTGCGAGGAAGGCTCTGCGGATTCCGGAGGATCTCATCATAGAAAGCTTTTCCTTTACTAACAACCCAGTTTGCAATATCTTCTATTCCATCCTCAGACTCTTCCATATAGTCGGTATAAGGTTGATCTTGCAGTTCAATAGAAAAATCTACAAACTCCTCCTGGAACGAAATGAGTTCATCCAGCTCAAAATTCCATAAAACATCCTTTAACTTCTCACGATCAGAGTTAGCCCTTTGAATCGTTTTCCAGAACCACTCTGTTCGATTGCCGTTGTGCATCACTCTCAATCACCTCGCTGTTCCGTTTGATCGTTTAGCAATAATCCCCAAAAACCGTCTGAAGCTTATCCTAATTCACGCATAGCTCCCCAAACCAGCCAGCCCAAGGCATTTCCATATCTGAGCGCCCCTTCGTAATATTCAATGCATCGCCTGCCACACAAACACTGTCCACATTGATCCAGCGGTCAGGAGAAAGTTCAATCGTCTGATTCGGAAGTAAGCCAATCATATCACAAACCAACTGAATTTTGCTTTTTCCTTCTGGCTCATAGCGATGAGATGAAAAGGGATAGGTCACGTCCCAGGATCGAAATAATGTTTGAACGATAGAGTGACCATAGAATTGTTACCCTTTCAGATGAGAATGATAGCAGGGAAATAATTCCACAACAATAGACGCACGTAATAACCAGTATGTTGTGGTAACCTGCCCGTTAGCCATCCATGCTGCACAAAGCGCAGCACCACAGAGAGTGAAAGTTAATCCGTTCTTTCATAGTAGTTCAGTTCTTGTTTACAGTCTTTTTGAATCCACTCATATAGTTCTGGCGAACTTGCGCGAATCGTTATCAAATCGTTCCTTATCACGATATCGCCTTTTATAGGGCTAGCGTGTGAACGTGATGGGATTTCTACGCGGCATCCGAAGGATACGAATGTCCAGGGCTAGAGAAGAAGCTTGAACTATTGTTTTTAAAGACAAATTTCGGATAGAGGTGACCACTGCCGTACTTGGAAAACAACACATTTTTTTGTATACAAAAAAACAGCACCTTTACCGATTCATCGGTAAAGGTGCTGTTTGCTGCTTGGCGACGTCCTACTCTCCCAGACCCCTGCGGGTCAAGTACCATTGGCGCTGGAGGGCTTAAC
>NZ_QMFB01000012.1 GCF_003285015.1 Paenibacillus contaminans
ACAAAAAAAAGGTACCCACAGTCTGGACACTTTTTCAAAGTGTCCAGACTGTGGGTACCAGTGTATAACATGCCGGAGCTTTAAAACGATTTATACCATTCCGAACGCGAACACAAGCGCGTAGCCGAGTCCAGAAAGCAGCAGCGAGCCGATAAACGCCGCGACTAGCGGCCGGACGCCCAATCGGCGGAATGCCGCCGCATCGACGTTCAGGCCCAGGCCCGCCATGGCCGATGCAATGAGCATGTATGCCGCCACTACAATCAGATCAGCTGCAGCTTGCGGCACGATATCGAGCGAATGCAGCCCGCTCACGGCCAAAAAACCGAAAATGAACCACGGAATCGGGAGCGACCGCCAAAAGCCTGTGCCAGTGCCGGTGCCGCTGCGCGTCCCTGCTCCCGTACCGTCCGGCAAAGCAGAGCCTTCTGCTTTCGGTCCCGCCACCGATCCCGCGCTTGTCCTTGCTTCAGTTCCCGCTCCGGGTCCCGCCGCCGATCCTGCACCTGTCCGTGCTCCTGCCTCCGCTTCAACTCCCGCCCCTGCACTTCCTCTTTCCGTTTGCAGGATCTCCCGCCGTTCCTTGCGCTTTACCCAGAAGCCGATCAGGACGGCGACTGGTACAAGCATGGCCACGCGCGTCAGCTTCACGACAACCGCCGTATCGACGGCTTCGCCCCCTCCCGGAGCTGCGGCCGCAATCGCATGCGCGATTTCATGCAGCGTCCCGCCGGCAAAAACGCCGTATCCATATGGCGACAAGCCGAGAACCGGGTATAGAAACGTATACGCTAACGTAAAAATGGTACCGAGCACGGCGATCGTCGCAGCCGCGATGGCCGTCTCCTCGTCTTTCGCTTTTAGCTGCGGCGATACAGCGATAACGGCAGCCGCTCCGCATATAGCCGTCCCGCATGCCGTCATCATGCCGAGCCGCGACTCGACGCCGAGCATGCGCGCCAAGAAGTAAACGACCATCAGAGCGAAAGCGATGTTGATGGCGGCGATTGCGGCCGCCTTCGGCCCCGCTGCGGCAATATCGCTCCAATCAAGCCGCATGCCGAGCAGAATGATGCCGACACGAAGCAGCTTTTTGCTGGAAAAAGAAATGCCCGCAGCAGCTCTTTCCGGTACGCCGATCGATGCGCGCCATATCATACCGAGCACAATAGCCAGCACGAGCTGTCCCATTATCGTCAAATATGGAATCGAAGCCAGAAGCTTCGCAACGACAGCAAGCCCGATGGTCAGGGTCAAACCTAACGTAAATCCGTTTGTCAGAAATCCCCTAATGCCTGCCTTCTTCGTCTGGTTGGCTTTCGGCAGGCCCGATACGGGTTCAGTATGTGATATTCTATTAGGGTGGAGCCGGCTGTCCGGTGTCCGCTGCATATAATTATCCCCTTTACAGTTGACTTTGCTTGCATGCAACGCATCGCATCGTTAACAGCTCTAACTATAAAGGGGCGAAGCCGGAATGTGAAATTCCGATCCGTTATCGAAACCATCAGGGTTTCTTATGCGTTCGTCCGGACGCCCGTCGCGGATGTGCCCGCTGCATTCCGCCGCAGAAGGAAAACAAGCGGAATGCATAGAATCATAATAACGGTCGCGAGCATATACACGTCGTTAACGCCAAGCGTGAACGACTGCAGCTGCACGGCCGGCAGACCGTCCGTTCCCGCCGCAGCAAGCGCACCGGCATGAGAAGCCGTACGCGAAGCGAGCATGGAAGAGAACAAACCGATCGAGAACGAAGCGATGACCTGCCGGACCCAATTGTTGATCGACGACGCTTGCCCGGACAACTCACGGGGCACGCTCATCATGCCCGCATTGTTGGAAGGCATGGTCGACAGTGCGACGCCGATGTTTCGAACGGACATCCAGAACATCACGTAGCCGTGCGATACATCCACCGACAGTCTCCCCATTTCATAAGTGCCCAAGGCAATCAGCGCAACTCCGGCGAGGATCAGCCAGAACGGTCCGACTTTGACATATAGTTTGCCCGTAATCGGCATCATTAACGCCATTACCATAGAAGAAGGCAGCAAAATAAGTCCTGCCTCGAGCGGCGTAGCTTGCTGAATCGTTTGAAGAAACAGCGGCGTCAGGAAGCTGCCCGCATATAAACCGACCGTAATAATGCTGCTAAGCAGAAGACTGGTCGAATATCGGGTGTTTCGCAAAATGCGCAGCTGAAGCAGAGGCTGATCGCTTCGCAGCTGCCGACGGATAAACAATAGCAGGGCGATGGCGCCGAAGCCGGTTAAACCTAACAGCCGCGCAGAAGTCCAGCCCCAGTTATGTCCTTCGCTAAACGCGATCAGCAGCGACAAACTGCCGACGACGACGGTGACGAGCCCGAAGGCGTCGAACGATTTCGGCACGTTCATTTTGTAGTACGGAACCAGCCATAAAACCATAACGATCGCCACGACGCCGATCGGCACGTTCATCAGAAAGAGCCACTGCCAGCTGAACGCATCGATCAGAAAACCGCTCAAGGTCGGGCCGACAGCCGGCGCCAGCATAGCGGACAGCGACCACAGGCTCATTGCGAAGGGCTGTTTCTCTCGCGGGATAACCTGGTATATAATCGTCATCGTGGCCGGCATAACCAAGCCGCTGAACGACCCTTGCAGCATGCGAAAAACGATCAGCGAGCTGGAGTCCCAGGCAAAAGCGCACAGGCCGGAAAACAGCGTAAAGCCGACAAGCGCGGTTACATATAGCTTTTTGTAGCTGAATCGGTCACCCAAATAACCGACAAGAGGCGCCACCGTTCCGGTCATCAGCATAAAGCCGGTCATCGTCCACTGGATCGAGCTGAGCGGGCTTTGGAAATGGTCCATGAGCATCGGGATCGCTACATTGACCGTCGTATTCGCCAAAACCGCCAGGAACGTTCCAAAGAAAATGGCGATCATGATCGGCCAAAAACGTACCGTCTGCGCCTGCTCTTCCGGTTTCATCGCATCTCCCCCCATATTTGAAATACGCATGCATTTGCATATGTATCAATTTACATATAAACTAGCATGAACTAGCATACTGCCATCTTTTCGATATGTCAAACTATACATATACTCATGGAGGTTTTATGTTGAATACACTTTCTTTCGGATTGCTTTGCATGCTTTCCCGCGGTTCCTTCTCTGGGTACGATCTTATGCTTAAGCTGCAGCCGTTCTGGCAGGCGAAGCATAGTCAAATCTATCCCCTTCTTGCCAAATTGGACCAGGCGGGGTATGTTGAACATATTAAAATCGAGCAATCCGACAAGCCGGATAAAAAGGTTTACTCCCTGACCGGGAAAGGCCGGCAAGCGCTGATCGAATGGGTGCCGGAGCCCGCCGCCGAACCGCCCACCACCCGCGACGAAATCAACCTGAAAGCATACGCGATGTGGATGATCAGCGACAAAGACGCCATGCGCCAGCTTTTTGAAACGAAAGCGGCCCATCACCGGGAGAAGCTCGAATATTATGACAGGCTGCTCGAACAAGTGAAGCAGGAAAGCGGAGACAACCTGGAAAGCATCGACGACAAAAATTTCGGCAGATATATTTTGATCCGAAAAGCGATCACGCTCGCCAATACGCAGATCGAATGGTGCGGTTGGGTGCTTTCCTTTTTCGACCGGCATGCACAAAAGGAGGAACGACAATGAAGCTCGGCATTTTGGCGCACAGCTTCGGGCAATTGCCCGTCCACGAATTGGCCAAGCAGGTTAACACACACGGCTTCAGTTACATCCAATTGGCTTTGGCTAAAGCGATTCATGGCATCGATACCCGCCTTGGGGCGTTGAGTCCCGGACTCGGACACCATATCGGCGAGGCTTTCGACCGCGAAGGAGTCCGTATCGCCGTGCTCGGCTGTTATTTCAACCCGCTTCACCCTGACGAAAATGTGCGGCGCTACGGCATCGACCGTTTTAAGGAGCATTTGCGTTTTGCCCGCGATTTTGGCACGCGCATTGTGGCGACGGAAACGGGATCGCTGGACGCGGATTATTTGTTCCACCCCGACAACCGGAACGAGACGAGCTATCAGTCTGTCAGAACGGTTCTTGAAGAGCTGGCGGAGGAAGCGGAACGGTGGGGGACGTTCGTAGGCATTGAAGTTGCGGCAACCCATGTGATCCACTCGCCCGAACGAATGGAACGGCTGCTGGCGGACGTGCCGTCCTCCAACATCGGCATCGTGCTCGACCCCGTCAACTTGCTGGACGCTGCGAATATCGCCGGTCAGGACGACGTGATCGAAGATGCTTTTCGGCGTCTGGGCAGCCGGATCGTGCTTGTCCATGCCAAGGATGCGCAGCGGACTGCCGGCGGCGAGGTTAGCCACGTAGCGGCCGGACAAGGCGAGCTGAACTATGCGCTGCTGGGCGAGAAGCTCCGCGCCTGCAAGCCTCATGTCGACGTCGTGCTTGAAAGCATCCTACCCGAAGAAACGGCAGCGGCTGCAGATTATGTGCGCAGGATGCTGGGAGGCAATAGGTAAACAGACGCTCGTATACCGCCGATTCCACGATTTACGTTTCGAGCGAGTATCCGAGGATAAACGTTCCTGCCACCTTTCATCGGGTCTCAGGCTATGATGAAATTCGACGCAGAATCGAGCATTTTCATAACAAACGACTGCGCTTACCCTTTACAAAGGAAATGCGCGTTAACCGAGAAAAGCGAAAATATACGCTAAAGAAATACCTCCAATCCCGCAATCGGGTTGGAGGTATTCGGCGTTCAATCCTGGCGCTGCCGCCTTTGCTTGCGTTCCGGCCTTGATCACTGCACTGGCAAACGGTGTGTCATAACAGACATGGAAGCCTTCTAAACAAACGATCGCCCTTTGGTCCTTTGTCATATGACAAACTGATGACAGCTGTGACTAAAATTTTCTGTTCGTATCCTCTATAGTGTTGTGAGTACAAACATTTTAGAGGAGATGAAAGTGGAATGATATTTGATTGGATAAAGAAGCCTGCCAAAAATGCCTCTCTAGGCCTCATGTTTGCGCTTCTGCTTGCCGTATCGTTCACGTACTCGTCCGGAGCGTCGGCCGCCGGAACGAATCAGTCAATCGTTAGCGAAGCCGGGAAAGTAGTGACGGTTACGTTCGATACGTACGCGGCACAGTCAGGAACGCTGGCGGAGCTGAAGACGCGGATTTCCGTAGAGCGTAATTTTAGTGGCAGTTTCACCGCACTTGGCGCCAACGACACGATCGCGTTCTCCGGCACGGATGTCACTGCCGGTCAGCCTGCCGTTCTGACGGTAACGCTAGAAACGCCGTTAGCTGAAAACTACTATTACAGGATTAAAGTGAATGCCGGCGCTCTATTGGACAACAGCGGTGGGCCGCGCGGCGAATTTACGACTCCGTATATGTCCGTCGTTGTTCCTCAAATTACCGGGAAGGAACAAACGAGTCGGTCTGATTCCGAGCTCAAGGTATACTTTAACGGTTCGGTCACTTCTCTCCTCTCCGACGAAGAACTGCGAAGCAAGTTCCTTATTGCGCAGGACGGCGTTAACTATCAGCCGCTGCCTGAAGACTTACGGGTGCAAACGTGGCAGTGGGGGGAAAACTTCTTCTCAATTTACGGAAGCGGAGCTCCCATTGCACAGGGCCCGCACACTCGCCTGAAGATCAAAAGCGGCACGTTGCTGGTTTCCGGCAACAATGCGGTTCCGGAGATGGATTTCGATATCGGAGCTCCTCGCATTCAAAATGCAACGATAAGCGAGGACTTCAGGGAAGTGACGATTGCCTTCGATGAGGAAATTTCGGTAACCGACGGCTACAATCTGAAATCGTACATCTACAAATACCGCCACGGATATTATTATAGCAGCGGATTATCCAATGCCGATACGGTTTCCATCAATAACGACAAGATTGTCATCAGCTTGGCAGAGCCGTTATCGGGCTCGAAGGTTCAATTCAGTATATACCCTTATGCTGTGAGGGATCACAACGGCAATTTCAGAAGCGGCGATAATCTGACTACACCTTTATTGACAGGGAATATGGCTGATATTACCCCTCCGGAGTTTATGGACAGCTATTTGTCCGACGACAGCAAAACGGCGTATTTCGTGTATAACGAGGAAATCTTGCCGAATCGGGAGGATATGGCGGGTTCTATCCAAACTGGAAACGACGATCCTTTGCCTGCGGGCGTTTCGGTGACCGTATCGGGCAATACGCTCGCCATTTATAACCCGCAAGGATGGGAGACGGATAGTTCCTTCCGGTTTCCCAATAACATTGTCAAAGATGTAAACGGAAACGTAGCACAAAATGATGGGTATTGGTCCATTTCCGGGTTGTATCCCTTCTATTTCTCTGCCGACGAGGAGGGCTGGTTCGCTGCCGACAGCAAGTCGCTGTTCATTTGGTTTAATGAAGAGATTGCTGACAACACGTTCGTAACCGGCACGTCCCATCTTAAAGAGAAGCTGTCGATTTCAACCGACGGCGGAATGACGTACAGAGCGTTGAGCGAGCAGGATCGCGTGAGCGTCGCTGGGAACAATTTGTTTGTCGAGTTCAAGGAACCGCCTCTGGACGGCGGCTATGTGTTCATCAAGATCGAGGCCGGCGCTGTAACCGCGAAGTATCCGTTCGCCAAGCCCAATGATTTGATTGAAGTGAAGGCCCGCTACAGCCTTCCAGAGGTGACCGGCTTCTTCCGTGTAGCCAAGCCAAGCGAGTTTGTTTTTGCTGACAACCCGATCTGGAGAAGCAAGGTGAAACAAGTCTATCTGTATTCCCATGCAGGAGCTAGAGCGTTAAGCAGCTCGGAGTACACACTGACCGCAGGCAAGCTGACGGTGAATGCCGGCGTATTTCTTGAGGGAGATTGGTATAAGCTTGCCATTGATGCAGACGGCTATGCCAGAAAGCTTGTTGAAGGGCGCGGAGTCGCAGGCGCTATTTACTACATGACAGAACCGGTCATGACGACGACCAACGGACTTACGGCAACGATTGACGTGTTTGACCGGTATGGCAGCAACTACTCGAACTCGACAGGAACGCAAGCGATCGTCTTCGAGCTGATGAACGGAACGACGCCTGTAAGCATCGTATCGGCTGATCTGAAAGTCGCCACAGGCACGTATACCGTTAATTTCAATGTAGCTGACGCAGCTACGAATCCGAATTATACGGTTCGCGCGTTCATCGTCGGCCGGTACGACAACGATCCGTCGAGCGTAAGCACCAATATGGCCACAATCATATCGCAATCCGAGATGAATCTGTATAAACTCTATTCGGAGATTGATTAAAGCTTGAAACGAAAGTGAGGCGGGACCCTTTGAAAATCCGATTATTGAGTATGCTGACGATTCTGGCGCTATTTCTGGCGCTGATGCCTGCGGCGGCTTCCGCAGAAGGCGCGGCTGTCACGCTCGAGTCTCCGGCTACCATCCAGCAGGGTGGATCTGTCACGGTTACAGGAGCCTCATCCCTGGACGAGATCATCGTTAAGGTGCTGCGTCCTGGCAACAGCGTCGTATTCTACGACATCATCAAAGTGAACGAGGGCCGGTTCTCGACCACGTTCACGCTCGCCGGTTCCGAGCCAGCCGGAACTTATAAGATTATCGCGGGGGAGCGCGATCAGGTCGACACGAAGGAACTCGTAGTGTCGACGAAATCGTCCCCTTCCCCTTTGCCGACGACACCGGGCCCGACCGCGTCGCCATCGTCTCCTTCACCGACGACACCGAATCCGACTGTGTCGCCATCGTCTCCGACGGATGCTGGAACGATCATGGGACCGGGAATATCAACGCCGAAGCCGTCATCAACGCCTGCGCCTGAAGGCAAGGCCACGATCCCGACGGGCAGCGCGGGCGAGGCGAAGCTTGGAGACGAGATCGTCGTGGCGATTCCGGCTGGAGCGGCGGACAAGGAGCTGACGGTAACCGTCGAGAAAGTGAAGGATACGGCATCACTCCTCAAACACGGCGAACAACTGGCAAGTCCGGTATTCGAGCTGAAGAAGGACCTTGCCGGCGATCTGGATAAGCCGGTGATCATGTCTCTCAAGTTTGATCCGGCGAAGGTCGGATTCGAGCAATACGCGGCCATTTTCGCTTACGACGAAACAACGCATACTTGGGTAGAAGTCGGCGGTGAAATAATCGGCGACACAATCCATGCGGAAGTCGGCCATTTTGGCAAATACGCCGTCCTCGCGGTGGACAAGCTCGCAGCCTCCTACGCGGATACAGCCGGCCATTGGGCCGATAAGCTGATCCGGCAAGCGGCGAAGCGCGGCATCGTTAGCGGCTATCCGGACGGGACGTTCCAACCGGAGGGGACGATAACACGGGCCGAGTTTTCCATCATGCTCATTAACGCGCTGAAGCCTTCCGGGGCTGGAGATGAACCAAGCTTTGCCGACCCGATTCCGGTCTGGGCGCAGCAAGCCGTTGGTCTGGCCGTGAGCGCGGGCATCGTGAACGGCTACGAGGACGGAACGTTCCGGCCTGCCGCCAGCATCTCGCGCGCGGAGCTGGCGGTTATGATCGCAAGAGCCGCCGGCTTCGCTCAAGCGGAGGCAGCTGCGGCAAGCTTTGCAGACGAGGAAGCGATTCCGGTCTGGGCGCAAGCCGCAGCAGCCGCGATCCGGCAGGCGGGCATTGTCGAAGGGCGCGGAGGCAACTTGTTTGCGCCCAACGATACCGCCACTCGGGCAGAAGCTGTGACAGTTGTCATGAAGCTGCTTGAATATATGAAATTGAAGTAAGAAGCGGCCGAAGATTCGGTGATTCATGCAGAGCTGCTCCAACAGCGTTCGCATGACAAGTAAACATTCCCCTTGCACACGAAGGACCTCAGCTTCCACGGCAAAGTGGAGGACTGAGGTCCTTTTCCTCGAAGAAAGTCGGCTCTACGCGGCCACCCCAAAATCAGTACTTGAAGGCAAACGAAACCCTTGCACTTCCGAGCGCAATTCCAGCATGGCTTTTCGTATACATTCATCGCAACCGCTACTATCGCAAAGGCTCTGCATTGGCCATTGGCACAACCACATTTGGCAATCAGTCCTTGCTCACCGCGCTGCCGCCTTGCCTGCGTTCCAAACTTACGTTCACTGCGCTACCCTTTACTTGCAGCACTGCCGCCTTGCTTTATTGCCCGGCATCCCGTTTGGCAAGACCGGTCAAGGCCCGCAGCGCGACATCAATCTCGCGTTCGACAGCTTGCGTCACCACGTCCGTATGCGGATCGTACTCCGCCGCCAAGTCGCTGTCGGCGAAGCCGTCGATCGCCACGATAGCGCCTGCGCGGGCGCCCCGCAGCGAGGCGACGACATAAAGCGCCGCAATTTCCATCTCGACGGCGAGCACGCCGGCCTTCTTGTACTTCTTATGCGGAATTTCTTCCACGCCCGCAAAAAATACGTCATAACAAACGGTAATTCCTTTACGCACGACCCCTTCCGCGCCTACTGCCGCTTGCGACAGCGCATCGACAACCGCGCCGTCCGCAACCGCCGGAAAGCCGATCGGCACGAGCTGGCGGGTCAGCCCTTCTTCGCGCGCCGCCGCCGTGCTGATGACGAGGCTGCCCGAAGGGATGTCCGCGTGGTAGGAGCCCGCCGTGCCTACGCGAATCAGCGTTTTGACGCCGGCGCGGATAAGCTCCTCGAAGCAAACCGCAGCTCCGGGCGAGCCTACGCCATGGCTGACGACGGCGATTGGCACGCCGTCATATTCGCCGACGAAGGTGCGGTATTCCCTAGCGAAGGCGAGCTCCTTCGCCCCGTTCAGCTTGCCCGCTATCGCCTGCGCGCGCCGCGGGTCCCCGCATACGATCGCATAGGCGGGCATATCTTCAGAATGGATTTGCAGTATAGGTAAATACATCGATGTCCTTCTCCTTTGCGTTCCTATTCGGTTACAAAATTAATACGACCGAAGAAATAGTAAGGAAAAGCTTACTGTTTATAAGGCAAGCCTCACTATTTCTCGCCGAAAACCCGTGTTCGGACGAGTTAATGAGGAAAAATTCATTATTAGTGAGGCAAACGAAATTGATAATGGCGGTTGCCTCACTAACGGGTGAAAACGAGCATTATTCCGGTGAAATAGTGTGGACTGCCTCATTAACAATAATGTTTTCTCCACTAAGCGCACGGTCCCGGCATAACCATAAGGGCGATCATTTCCGTTAGATGTGGAAAAGGCCCTTTTTAAGCAGAATAACGGCTGCCGGTTCCTTTTGCAATCGAGTCTCGCCCCGTTTCGGTTCGTCTACGGGACTCCGTCGTCTTCCGTTCTTGCCAGAACGTCCGATTTGCACGAACTAGCATTCCAATGGGGCTCTCGCAATTGCAGTCCCTGCTCCTCAGGAAGAAAGGGAGCTCCCGCCCCCGCTCATCGCCATCCGAATGATGAAAGCCCGCTACCGCGAGCTGCCGCTCGTTTTTTGCGCTTCCGCCAGATAGCCCTTGTCCTTGAAGAAAAATAACGAAATCAGCGTCACGACATATGGAATCATCATCGTGAACTGCGTCGGAATCGATAGCCCTTGCAGCCGGATGCTGACAGCGTCCATGAAGCCGAACAGCAGGCTCGCGCCCATCGTGCCGAGCGGACTCGACTGACCGAGCATCATCGCAACCAGCGCAATGAAGCCGCGGCCGGAGGTCATCCCTTCGGTAAACATCGTCACCTGACCGAGCGACAGCTGTGCGCCCGCCAATCCGCATAACGCCCCGCATGCCAGAATAGCGCCGTATTGGTAGCGGCGGATCCCGATCCCCATGCTTTTGGCCGCAATGCCGTTCTCTCCGACCGCAAGAAGCCTGAAGCCGACAATCGTTTTGAACAGGAACAAATGCAGCAAAAGCACAATGACGATCGTCAAGTAAACGAGCGGCGAATGTCCGGACAGCACGCCCCCGAGCCACGGTATGTCTTGTACGAGAGGAATGTCCCACTTGGGCAATCCGACCATGTTTTTATCGTAGTAGGTACCTTTAACATTGAAAATAGCGCGCAGGCAAAACGTCGTTAACCCCAGCGCCAGAAAATTAAGCGAAATCCCGACGACGATCGGATTCGCCTGCAGATGGATGCTGACGTAACCGAACAGCAGTGAGAACAGCATGACGCACACGACGGCAAAAATCACGGCTAAAAACACGCTGCCCGTCAAATAATTGCCGAGTATCCCGGAGAACGCCCCCACCAGCACAAGCCCCTCCAGGGCGACATTGAAAACCCCCGCTCTCGCGCATAAAGCGCCGCCTAAAGCAGCGAGCAAGATCGGCGTCACCATCCGGATCGTCGAATTAAACAGCGCGATATCAAACAGCTGATCCACGGTCGTTCCTCGCTTTCCTCCGTTTGATGAACGAATAGCCGAATTTGGCCGAAACGAACACGACGATAACGGCCTGAATGACGCTGGCGATTTCCAGCGGCACCTCCGTGTTCCGTTCCACGCCCATGGCCCCCGTCTGCAAAGCAGCCAGCAAAATGGATGCAAGCGCCGCGCCGATCGGATTCGAATTCGCAAGCAGGGCCGCCATCAGGCCCGACCATGCGTACCCCGGCGTCACGAGCGCGCCGTCCAGGTATCGATACTGCATGCCGAGCACCTCCACCGTACCGGCCAAGCCGGCAAGCCCGCCGCTGATCATCATGCCCGCCAGCATCATCGGCACGCGGCGTACGCCGCCATATGCCGCAAATTGCCCGTTGCTTCCCGTCATCGTCAAGTTATACCCGAAAGACGTGCTGCGTACGACCCAGAACAAAATAACCACGGCCGCTATCGAGAGCAGAAAGCCCGCATGCAAGCTGGAGCCGGTAAAAAGCTTCGGCAGCCATGCGCCTTTATCGATCATCGGCGTTTGGGCGAGCGCCGCGGAGCCGGTCGTATCCTTGAACGGCTTCGCCACCAAGTAACCGGCAAAATAGATGGCCACATAGTTCAGCAGCAGCGTCGAGATGAGCAAATTGATCTTGTATTTGGCATCAAGCCAGCCGGCGAATGCCGCCCATATACCGCCGGCTGCGACACCCGCGACGATCGCGGCGATCAGCTTGAGCCAGCCGGGCCCCGGCAAATACAATGCGGTTAATGCCGCCGATACGGCGCCCAGCACCATTTGGCCCTCCGCCCCCAGGTTGAAAAAACCGGCGCGGAACGCCATGGAAAGCCCCAGGGCGATCAGCAGGATCGGCGTCGCCCGCGTCAGCGTGTTCGTCAAGTAGTAGAAGCTGCCGAACGCGCCCTTCCACATTTCGGCGTACGTTTCGCCTACCGATGCTCCGACAAGCAGCACCGCTACAGCGCCGACCAGCAGTCCGAACACCATAGCCATGGCGGGATGCAGGAGCGAAGACGCCCATTCTTTGCGCTTATTCATGCTTACTTTTCCCTCCAGCCATGAGCAGACTGATCGCTTCCTCGGTCGCTTCGTGACCGTCCAGCTCGCCGGCTATTTTTCCCTCGTACATGACGAGAATACGGTCGGACAGCTTCATAACCTCGGACAGCTCGGACGAAACGAGCAATATAGCCCCGCCCTCCGTGCGTTTGTCGAGCAGCTGCTTGTGAATAAACTCCATCGCCCCGATATCGACGCCCCGCGTCGGCTCGGCTGCGATCAGAAACGGCGTTTCCTGGGCAAGCTCACGTGCTACGATCAGCTTCTGCAGATTGCCCCCGGACAAATTTTGCGCTTTTTCCTGAACGGAGGAGGTTTTCACCCCGAACTTCTGCACCCAATCAGAAACCGCCTGGTGGATTCGCTTCTTCTGCAGCACGCCTGAACGGCTGAACTTGCTCTGATGACCCATCAGGCCGTTCTCCACGAGGGTCCTATCCTTCGCCGTCCCCCACTGGTAACGATCCTCCGGTATGTGGGCGAGCCCCGCTTCGCGAATAACCCCCGGCAGCTTGTTCGTCACGTCGCGGCCGTTCAGCGCCACCGTTCCTTGATCGGCCCGGCGAAGGCCGCACAAGCTCTGAATCAGCTCGGATTGCCCGTTCCCGGATACGCCGGCGATGCCGACAATTTCCCCTTGAGCCACCCGGAAGCTGACTTCATCGACTACCGGCTTGCCATTGTCGCCCCGAACAAGCAGCTTGTCGACGCGAAGGGAGGCTTCACCCGGCATCGGTCTGCTCTTGTTCAGCTCCGCAAGCTCGCGCCCGACCATCAGGCGGGACAGCTCCTCGACGTTCGTTTCCGCTTTTTCGAGAACGCCCGTAACCTGGCCGCCGCGCAGCACCGTAATCCGATCGGCGACCTCCATCACTTCATGCAGCTTGTGCGTAATCAAAATAATGCTCTTCCCTTGTCCCGCAAGCCGCCGGATCGCAGCCAGCAGCTCCTTCACCTCAAGCGGCGTCAATACGGCCGTCGGCTCGTCCAGCACGATGATTTCCGCGCCTTGATGCAGCACCTTCAGGATTTCCACCCGCTGCTGCGCGCCAAGCGAGCACTCCCCTGCCTTCCGCTCCGGCTCGACCGGTATGCCGTATGTGCGGCTTAGCTCGTTGACCCGCTCCACCGCCTTGCGGCGGTCGAACCAAGCGCCCTTGACCGGTTCCGCACCGATGACAACGTTCTCTGCGACAGTAAAGCTGGAGAACAGCATAAAATGCTGATGCACCATGCCGATCCCGCTCGTAATCGCATCGCGCGGACTGCCGAAAGACGCTTCCTTGCCGCGAATCCGGATCGCGCCCGACGTCGGCTGCTCCATCCCGTACAAGATGCGCATCAGCGTCGTTTTGCCGGCGCCGTTCTCCCCGACGATCGCGTGCACTTCGCCTTCCCTGAGCGTAAAATCGACCGCCTTGTTCGCGGTCAGCTCGCCGTAAGTTTTCGTAATTTGCTCCATCTGCAGCAGCATGGCTCTTATTCCCTCCGCACGGCTCTATAATGAGGAAACCGACTGCCAAAGCGGCGGCAGCCGGTTCAAGTGCAATTGTGTTCTACAAACGATTGGCGTCTATTACTTTTGAGCCAGCGGGTTTTGCAATACCAGCTTGCCCGAAACGATCTGGTCGTTCAGTTCCTTCACTTTGTTGATCGTCTCTTGGGTGATGAAAGGATTCAGCTTCGTTTGCGTTTCGTGCGTGACGAACGGCAAGCCTACGCCTTTTTCCTTCAAGCCGTAATCGATCGCGCCCGCCTTGTACGAGCCGTTGACGAATTCCTTGATCGTTTCGTAAGCGGCAACGTCCGTGCTTTTAATTTGCGACATGACGATGTGGTCCGGATCTTTGCTCGTGTGGTCCATATCTTGGCCGGAGGTAAAGAAGTTTTTCTCCTTCGCCGCTTCGAAAACCCCGAAATCGCCCGCAGCCGATGCGCCGATGATGAAGTCCGCGCCTTGGCCGAATTGCAGAAGAGCAAGCTCCTTCGCTTTCACAGGATCGGTAAAACCGCCTACGTAGTTGACGAGAAATTTCGCATTCGGGTTCGTTGCTTTCAAGCCTTGCTCGAACGGCGTCGTCCACTTCTTAATGAGCGGAATGTCAGCAGCCGCTACCATGCCGACGACGTTCTTCTTCGTAGACAAGCCGGCCAGCGCCCCCAGCAAATAAGACGATTCGTACTCGCGGAACGATACGCTGCGAACGTTAGGCAAATCGACGACGGTGTCGATGATCGTGAACGCCTGCTTCGGATTTTCGGCGGCCACTTTCTTAAGCGCGTCTTCCGCCTGGAAGGTCGCGGTGATGATCAGATCGTATTTGTCGGCCAGCGCCGCGCGCAGGTTTTGCTCGAACGCGTTCGGGTCCGTCGACTCTACGGTTTTGGTAGTAACGTTAAATTCTTTGCCCGCTTTCTTGACGCCTTCGTCCATCAGCTGGAAGAACGGATTGACGCCGATTTTCTCAGGCAGGACGAGCACGACCTTCTTGTCGGATTTCGGAGCGGCGGAGCCGCCTGCGCCCGGCGAAGGGCTGCTTGCCCCGTCTTTCTCTTTATTGCTTGCACAGCCCGCGATAACGAGGACGAATGCGACAATGAGCAGTAACCATTTTTTCATGTGATGTAAGCTCCCCTCTTGCAATGATTTCATTAAATCCTATCGGATAACTGTGGATTAGTCAACCTTCTTTTTACAACGTTCATCGTTTTGTTGCATTTTGACGAATCCTGTCGTTTTAAGTCGACCGCCATTCATTATACTAAAAAACACGAATGATTTCCATGTAACGACCGTATAATGTTCGTGGAAAAAATAGCCACAAGGTACAGGATTGAAACGGACAAAAAAGAAGACTGAACGGTGCCGGCAGCACGGTTCAGTCTTCTTTATGGAAATTGGTTTAGAACGAATAGGCTTTTGGGAAAACCTATTTCGCTTATACTTGCTTCGCCTTCTCCAGCGCCTGCACGAAAACGTGAGGCGGCTGAGCGCCGCTTAGCGCAAACTTATTGTTAATGATGAAAAACGGCACGCCCGTTATTCCGACTTCCTTGGCGAAAGCAAGATCCTTCTCCACCTGCGGCAGCTTCTCTTTGCTCACGAGACGCTCTCTCGTCGATTCCCGTTCAAGCCCGAACGTTTCTCCAATCTCAAGCAGCACCTCGATATCTCCGATGTTCCGCCCATCCTCGAAATATGCCTTGTAGATCGCCTCCACGAGCTCCGCCTGCTGTTCCCGAGGGACCAAACTGTACAGCTGGTGCGACAATAGCGTATTCGGCATGTATTCCACCTTCGAGAAATCGAAAGGCACGCCTGCGGCCTTGCCCGCTTGCTCTACTTGCCCGAACATCGGCAAAATATCCGTGCCGGCCGAACCGAATTTTTTGGTCATCGTCTCGCGGAAAGGCAGCCCCTCCACCGGCGTGGTCGGATCAAGCTGAAATGCGCGGTAACGAATTTCCACCGGCTCGTCCTTCCATTCCTTCAATGCCTCAAGCAGGTTCTGCTTGCCAATGCGGCACCATGGACATACCGTATCCTGAAAAATATCAATAATCATCAGCAATCTCTCCTTTATCGTCGGTCGGCAGCCATGAGCCATGAGGCTTGCTGCCCCGAGCCGGCAAAACGGCCCCGTATACGAAGGAGCCTGCGGCAATCCGAACCGCATACGGCTATAGCCCTATCTTACCGCTAACCCAAGCCTTCCTCAAGCGTAAGCCGGTCCGTCCAGGGTACTAGAGAAAATTCGTACTATTCGAAAGCCGTTTTTCATTTACAATGGAAAATAAGCACGTATAAACGCTCGTTTTAGAGACCCCATGGAAACTTTCGGCTGAGAAGCGAAAACATACCGTCTTCGTCAAGTTCGAACAGCACCCTTTTCATATAAACACAGAAGAACGGATTGCTGGCCGCAGCCGGACTTTGGCCGGCCGCTAGCCCAGGAGGATATAAGATGCAAGCAACCAGAAACGTCAAAATCGCCGGAACCGGCACCTATTTGCCCAAACGTCAAGTAAGCGCGAATGAAATGGATCGTCTGCTCGGAACCGAGCCCGGATGGGTGCTGCGCAAATCGGACGTCTCCGTCCGTTACTTTGTTGAAGACGAAACCGCCGCACAGATGGGCGCGTATGCGGTGAAAGCGGCTTTGGCCGATACGGGGCTTACGTTCGCCGACATCGATTGTATCGTTTGCACGAGCGGAACGATGGAGCAGCCGATTCCTTGTACGGCCGCCCTTATTCAGAAAGCGCTGGGCGAAGGCGATTCCGGTACGCCCGCTTTCGATATCAATTCGACCTGCCTAAGCTTCGTCGCCGGACTCGATACGATGTCCTATCTCGCCGATGCCGGAAGGTACCCGCGAATCGTCCTCGTCGCAACGGAAATCGCATCGCGCGGGCTTAACTGGAGCGACAAGGAAAGCGCCGCTTTATTCGGCGACGGTGCGGCGGCTGTCGTCATCGAGCGGAACGGCCGGCCGGACGACCGGTCGAAAATCGTCCATGCCGCCATGCGCACATACGGCAAGGGCGCTCATTTATCGGAAATACGGGGCGGCGGCAGCAAGCTGCCTGCACAGTCGTTCAATCCGGATAACGAACGGGATTTTCTGTTTCATATGGACGGGCAAGCGATTTTCAAGCTGGCTTCCAAAATACTTCCCGACTTCACCCGCGAGCTGCTGGACGGAGCCGGCTGCCGCATGTCCGATATCAAGCTCGTCATCCCTCATCAAGGAAGCGCCATGGCGATGCGGCTGCTGCGCAAGAAGCTGGGGATCGCGGAGGAGCAGCTGATGTACATTACGCCGGAATACGGCAACACGATCGCCGCCTCGATTCCGATCGGCCTTCATGAAGCCGCCAAGCAAGGACGCATACGGCGCGGCGACCGCGTGATGCTGCTGGGCACATCGGCCGGCGTTTCCTTGGGAGGACTCATTTTTGACTACTGATGCGCGAACGGTGGTGCTTACCGGGGGCCGAGCGCCGGCTACGCTCGATATGGCGCGCCAATTCGCAGCCGCCGGCCACCGCGTCATCGTGGCCGAAAGCATGCGTTATCATGTCGCCGGCGCTTCCCGGCATACGGCGCGAAGCTACGCGGTACCGCGCCCGAACATGCAGCCAGATGCGTATATCGACGCACTGGAACGCATAGTCAAATCGGAGAAAGCCGATTTGCTTATTCCGATGTGCGAGGAAATTTTTTATGTTTCGCAAGGCTTGGAGCGGTTGAGCAAGCATTGCCGCGTATTCGCGGAGCCGATCGGCAAGCTGCGCGTGCTGCACTCCAAATGGTCCTTCATTCGGCAAGCGGCCGAATGGGGCTTTGACGTCCCGGCGACGCGGCTGCTCGGCTCGCAAGCCGAGCTGGAGGCGCTCCTTCAGGACGCCGAAGCGGAAGCGCGCGGCGGAGACTGCCGCGCCGGCGAGACTGCCGCTGCCGGGAACGGCCGGCCGAAGCTGCTGCCGCTCGTGCTGAAGCCGGTTTATTCGCGTTTTGCCGCGAATGTTATCGTGCTTCAGGCGGACGAGCTGCTTAAGCACGGCTGGCAATCCGCCGCAAAGCGGCTTAACGTTTCCGCCGAGCGCCCCTGGGTAGCTCAGCAGTTTATCGGCGGCCGGCAAATATGCACGTATAGCGTCGTGTGGAATGGCGCCGTGACCGCCCATGCCGCCTACGACGTCGACTTTACGGCGGGACGCGGCGCCTGCATCAGCTTTCGCCCGTTCCAAAGCCGGCCTTTAGCCGATTGGGTCGAGCGATTCGTACGACAAGCCGGCTTTACCGGACAAATCGCCTTCGATTTTATCGTAGCGGCGGACGGAACGATTTACCCGATCGAATGCAACCCCCGGGCGACGAGCGGCATTCACCTATTCAAGGCTTGCGACCGGCTGGACCGGGCCTTTCTGGAAAGCTGCGGTTCCCCGACGCCTTATACCGCCGCAAATGCGGGCCGACAGCCCCAGCATGCGGAGCGCTCGAATGAAGGCACGGTCATCGTCCCGCAGCCGGAAAGCCGCTCGATGATCGCGCTCGCCATGCTGAGCTACGGACTCGGATCGGTCCGGTCGCGGCACAGGCTGCAGGAATGGGCGGGAACGTTCGGCCGGGCGACGGACGTCGTGTTCCGCCTGAATGACCCGCTGCCTTTTCTGGAGCAGTTTCGAACGTTATGGTCGACGTGGCGGGAAAGCCGGGCACACCGCGTTTCGATGCTGCATGCTTCTACGCTGGATATCGAATGGAATGGAGATTGACCGATGAGAGCACTCGTAACCGGCGCTACCGGTTTTCTCGGAGGCGCGCTGGCCGGGCGTCTGGCCTCGCTAGGTTGGGAGGTCACGGCCGCAGGAAGAAACAAGCGGGAAGGAGCCCTGCTGATCGGGCAAGGCGTCCGCCGCTTTATCGAGCTCGATCTGCAGGACGAAGCTGCCGTTATCCGTGCCTGCCAAGGGCAAGACTATGCGTTCCACTGCGGAGCGCTTTCGTCGCCTTGGGGAAAGTACGCCGACTTTTACGGAAGCAATGTACTGGGAACCCGGCATATCGCGGCCGGCTGCATCGCCCATCGCGTCAAGCGGCTCATTCACGTATCCACGCCGAGTATTTACTTCGACTTCAAGGACCGGTTTGCGATCGCCGAAGACGCTCCGCTTCCCGCCAAACCCGTCAATCTGTACGCGGCGACCAAGCTGGAGGCCGAGCGTGAAATCGACCGCGCCCGGGCGGAAGGGCTTGCTGCCGTAACGATTCGCCCGCGTGCGATATTCGGTCCCGGGGACAGAACCATTTTGCCGCGTTTGCTGCTGGCGAACGAACGGGGCCGATTGCCGCTTATCGGCGGCGGGAAAGCCGTGCTGGATCTTACTTACATCGATAATGCCGTAGACGCGCTTATGCTGTGCGCTGCCGCCCCCGATTCGGTGCTGGGCAAGGTTTACAATATATCGAACGGAGAGCCCGTACAATTGATCGACGCGCTTCGGCAGCTGTTCGGGAAGCTCGGCCAGCCTCTAAGGGCCAAAAAAATCCCTTATCCCGCCGCCTATGCACTGGCCGGTATGCTGGAGCTCGCCGCTAGCGTTTCGGGAAGCGGCCGGGAGCCGCTGTTGACCCGCTACACCGTCGGCGTTATCGCCAAAAGCCAGACGCTTGACATCTCCGCGGCCAAACGGGAACTCGGATACGAGCCGAAAATCAGCGTCGCCGCCGGCTTGGACGCTTTTGCGGAATGGTGGCGCGATACGCGATTATTGAAATTACCTAAAGGCTGAAATATCCAAAGTTATCTGTAAGTTTTCGCGTTAAAATGCCTTTTTCTCGACTTGCAGCCGAAAATAGCTGCAGGTTGGTTTTTTCAGTTATTCCCGCTTTTCCAGCCATAACCTTGCCCTCTTCGTTCAAGGTCCTGAAGCGGATGCAAGCACGAAAGGAGCAGTCTGCATCGATGAAACGCATACCTGTCACCCTGAGGCTGCTTGCCGCAGGCTATTGCACGCACAGCGAATATTTGACAATACGCGGCGGCTCTTTCCGCTCGAGCCGTTTTCCCGCCGGCTTCGCCTGCATCGGACATCCGGAGCTTGGGCCGATTTTGTTCGATACCGGTTATTCGGAACGCTTCTATACGGAGACGAAACGTTTCCCCTACTCGCTTTACGCTCGCGTAACCCCCGTTTTCTTCCGGCCGGAGGAAAGCGCGGCGAGTCAATTGCTTAAGCTCGGGATCGAAGCGGACGAAGTCCGGCACATCGTCCTCTCCCACTTTCATGCCGATCATCTCGGCGGTCTCCGCGACTTTCCGAATGCCACGTTTCACTACCTGCAAAAAGCGTACGATGCGGTCAAGCTCCGCAAAGGGTTCGCAGCCGTACGCGCCGCCTTCCTGCCGGGGCTGCTGCCTGCGGACTTCGAGCTGCGGTCGAGGCCCTTCGACGAAAAGCAAACCGTCCGGCTGCCGGACGGCTACCCGTTCGCGAGAGGGCTGGACGTGTTCGGCGACGGAAGCATCATCGCCGTCGATCTGCCAGGGCATGCAGACGGTCAGATCGGCCTGCTCGTTGCAACCGAGTCGCATGATTATTTGCTGTGCGCCGATGCGGTATGGTCGAGCAAAGCATACCGAGAAAACCGGCCGCCCCATCCGCTGGCCGGCCTCATCATGGCGAACCGCAGCGAATTCCGGGACAGCTTCCGCCGCTTGCGTCTGCTCCACGAGAAATTCCCGCAGGTTCGCATCGTCCCGTCGCACTGCACCGAGCCGTGGACATCTTACGTGAAGGACGGCGTTGCGTTATGATCGGCAAGCTGATTATTTTATGGCACTACCTGCGAACCAAGTACCGGTTTCGCCTGATGGGCCGAGACCGGCTGAAGCGGTGGCAGCTGAAGCGGATCCTGCGGCATCTGAAGGCGGTGCGCCGCCTCTCCCCTTTTTATCGCGAGCACTGGGGCCATTCCTCCTTAGCCGAATGGGAACGGCTTCCGGCAATCGACAAAACGCTCATGATGGAGCATTTCGACAAGCTGAATACGCTCGGCATCCGTAAGGACGATGCATTCCGGATCGCGCTGGAAGCGGAGCACAGCCGCGATTTCAGTCCGATGATCGGCAATGTGACGATCGGACTTTCCTCCGGCACGTCGGGCAATCGCGGGCTTTTTCTTGTCAGTGCGCGGGAACGGCTCGCTTGGGTCGGCTGCGTGACGGCCAAGGTGCTGCCCCGTTCGCTGTTTCACCGGGAGCGTATCGCCTTTTTCCTGCGTGCGAACAGCAACTTGTACGGCAGCGTGGACAGCGGAAGTCTCAAATTCGACTTCTACGACCTGCTCGATCCGCTGGAAGAGCATATCAGCAAGCTGAACGGCAGCTTGCCGACGCTGCTCGTCGCGCCTCCTTCGGTTTTGCGCTTCCTCGCCGACGCCAAACGCTCGGGGCGGCTGCAAATCGCTCCGCTCAAAATCGTCTCCGTCGCCGAAACGCTCGACCCTCTCGACGAACGTTATATCCGGGAGGCATTCGGTCAAATCGTCCATCAGATTTACCAATGCACCGAAGGCTTTCTCGCTTCCACCTGCGCGCACGGCACGCTGCATTTGAACGAAGATATCGTCTGCATCCAGAAGGAATACCTCGATGCGAAGCTGCGAAAGTTCGTGCCGGTCATTACCGATTTTTCGCGCCGTGCGCAGCCGATCGTCCGGTATCGGCTGAACGACATTTTGACAGAGGCGGCAGCCCCTTGTCCTTGCGGTTCGCCGTTTACGGCGATCGAGCGCATCGAAGGACGCTGCGACGACATGGTCTATTTGCGACCGTCCAGACGGCAAGGACCGCTAGTCCCCCTATTTCCAGATTTCCTTACGCGCGTCGTCATTACATCCGCCCCGGTTGTGCAGCAGTACCGGATCGTTCAGCACGCGCCCGACAAAATCGATATCTTTTTGCTTGTCGAAGACGCGGAACGGCAGCGGGTACAAGAGGCCGTGCTTTTGTCGCTCGAGTCTCTGTGCCGCCGCATGGAGTGCGCGCTGCCTTTCGTCCGCTTCCGCGATTACGACCATACGCCGGGAGCGGTCAAGCTCCGCCGGGTAGAAAGGAGATTTGCCCTTGAAGCCGACCATCAAGCTGTATGACGCGCATACGATTGACCGGCTTCCTTGGCCGGACACGGAGGACGGTGAGTATGCCCGCCGTTATTTGGAGCCGCTCGTGAAGCAAGGCACGGACGTTTTTATCGCCAATGTCCTCACCTCCTTCCGCGTCCTGCTGGTGGACGATATCGTGCTCCCGGTTACCGTTAACGAGCGAGAATACGGGAACGCCTACGTCTGCTCGCCCTATACGCATTACGTGACCTATGCGAAACAGGAGCTTGTCATGCTGAACAGCCCTTTGCTCGAACGCGTGCTCAAGCCGGTGCTCGATACGATCGGCCTGCTTCTGAAAGCATCCCGGATCAACAAGGTCGTCCATGTAAACAACTGGCTGCTGTCCACCAACCTCTATCCCGCCCTGTCGGCCGAGCAGCTCGAAGCGGCGACGCTTTTTTTGGCCCGGTCATTCCCCCGTCATGCCGTCGTGTTCCGTTCCGTCAACGGGTTCACCGACCGGACGCTTCCCGGGACGTTCCGCAATATGGGCTTTACGCTGGCGGCGAGCCGGCAAATTTATTTGCTGGATCCGGCCGATCCGTCTTTTATGAATTCGAAGGCAAGATGGCTGTTGAAAAGAGACCATGCGCTGATCGCCAAAAACGGATACAATGAGGTCCAGGCGGACGAGCTTTTGCCGGAGGACATGCCGCGCATCCGGGAGCTGTACAACGATCTATATCTGGGCAAATATTCGGCGGACAATCCGCAGTTTACCGAGCGGTTCTTCCGGCTGACGCTGGAGCGGCGCACGCTTAATCTGACAGCGCTTCGCCATCGGGAGACGGGACGAATTGACGCGGTGCTCGGGTATTTTTACCGGAATGGGGTTATGACGACGCCTGTATTCGGATACGATACCAAGCTGTCTTTGGAAACCGGCTTGTACCGGATGCTTTCGGCCATGCTCATTCGGATAGCCTCCGAAAACGGTCGCGTGTTGAACGAAAGCTCGGGCGCCGCTCAATTCAAGCGCAACCGCGGAGCCGTAGCGGAAATGGAATACAGCGCCGTTTATACGCGGCATTTGCCGTTTTATAGAAGACTCTGCTGGTCTTTTCTGGCAGGGGTCGCTAACGGCATCGGCGTGCCGCTGATGGTCAGAAAGAAGCTGTAACGCTTTCCGCCCTTTTTCGTAAAAATGAACCTCTTGCAGCCGTTACCCGGCGGCGCGGACAACGGACGGTATATTCCGTTGCCGCATATCGTGTGGACTTACATAAGAATTCAAAGGAGAAATGAACATGCACAGCGGGCAAACGGCCACTCCCGTCGCCATCGTTACCGGCGCTTCAAGCGGCTTCGGCTTGTTGACGGCAGTCGCACTTGCCAAGGCCGGTTATACGGTCGTCGCGACCGTCCGCGATCCGGCGCGAAGCGAAGCGCTCTTACAAGAAGCGAAACTCGCCGGCGTTTCGGAGCGGATCGAATGCATGCCGCTGGACGTTACCGATCACCAAGCGATCGAGAACGCCTCCGCGGCGGTAATCGACCGGCACGGACGGATCGACGCGCTCATCAACAATGCGGGCTTCGCGCTGGGCGGCTTCGCGGAAGAAGTGCCGATCGCCGAATGGCGCCGGCAGTTCGAGACGAACTTCTTCGGGCTGGTGGCCATGACGCAGGCCGTGCTCCCCCATATGCGGGAACGCCGATCCGGGACGATCGTCAACGTCAGCAGCGTCAGCGGACTTGTCGGCCTGCCCGGTTACGCGCCGTATGCCGCTTCGAAGCATGCGGTCGAGGGCTTTAGCGAATCGCTTCGTCTGGAGCTGGCCGACTTCGGCTTGAAGGTCGTCCTTGTCGAGCCGGGCGCATTCCGGACAAACATTTGGACCAAAGGCTTCGCCCAAATAAGCCGTACCGAGCAGTCGCCATACCGCGCCAAGCTCGACCGCGTTCTCGACTATTCCCGGCGAACCGCGGAAACGGCCCCCGCACCCCAGGCGGTCGCGGAAGCGATCGTCCGCATCGTCCTTGCCCGCTCTCCCAAGCTGCGCTATCCGCTGGGCCGCGGCTCGCGGATGCTTAGTCTCGTTAAAGCAATTATCCCTTGGAAATGGTACGAACGCGCTGTCAGCCGCATGCTGCGTTAGCTGCCCATTATCGACTTGGAGGTCCGAACAACCATGACGGAATTTGAAGCAAGACGAACCGAAGTGATCGAGAAGGCGGCGGCCGCCGCTCTAAGACTGCCGCTTCAGTCAAGCGGCTTATGGTTTCACGGAGATATGCGGGATAATCTGTATTTTGCGCTGCACCTGTATCTCGCATCATGCCGCGAAGATATCCGCTTACCGGGAGAACGCGGCAAGGCCCGCAAGCTCGCCGAAGCCATGCTGCTTCGCCTGCTGCGCATGCAGCAGCGCGACCCGCAAACGGAGCTTTACGGCCACTGGCCGCTTGCGCTCGGCAGCGATCCGGATAACGCCCGGCCCCATCCGCTGCCTGTCGAGCTGGTCGGCAATTTGCTTTCCTTGTTCGCTATCAAATACAAGAGCGATCTGTCGGAAACGCTTAAGACTGAGCTCCACACAGCGCTTTCTCACGTTTATCGCAGCCGTCTTTATGCTGACGGCCCTGCGCAGTTCCACCATCACGATGCAAAACGCTGCAATTTGCAGCTGATGCTGGCGGTCTACTTCAACGACGCCGAGCTCCATGAGACAGCCGTAAAAAATTTGGACGCCATCCGCAGCCATGTCGAGGCTAACGGTTTCCACGAATACGGCGCGCTCCCTTGGTTTTGGCATTGGATACAAGCGTTTACTTGCTCGTGGGAGGTTAGCGAAGATTCTGAAGCCAAACGGATTGCCGGACAAACGCTCGCTTGGCTGTGGGACTACCGCGCCCGCTGTTATTTAAAAGGCGCCTGGATCGGGCCTCATTCCCGCGTGCTGCCGCACGACACGCCGTCCGACCGCAATACGCTGTTCGACTACGTGCAGTTCGGCGATTTCGGCTTTCCGGCGGACATTGCAAGGCTGGAGGGCGCGGGTCTCTTTTCATACCGAGTATCCCCCGAAGTTATGCAGCTCGCGCTCGACACCGAACCGACGGTATGGGAAGCTCCGCTGCCGCCCCCGCCGGGCCAAGCGTCCGCCCCTCTGCATCAATACATATACCGTACGGGGCAATTTGCCGTCGGGGGCGTATTGGAATATGCCGAGGAATATTTGAACGAGCAGCACCGCTGGGACGTCACGTTCCCTGCTAGCGCCGACGGTGCGGCGAATCAGGCGTTTTTCTTCCATCCGGGTAAAGGGTATGAAGCAGGAGGCGCCCGTCAAGCGAGCCGGCATTGCGAAGTGCTGCTCCATCGTACCGTCGTTGCCGCCTTGTACCCTGTGCCGGACGGGGACGACCCGACTGTCGTCGGCTTTTTGCCTCATGGCGTATGGTCGATAAGCGACAAGCTCTGGGTCGGAGACATCGGCTCCGCGTACCTCGCCGTGCATATGCGTCATAAACCGGCGGCCCGTACAAGCCATCTAGGTATGGCCTTGACTTTGCCGGGCCGGGGAAATGGCGTCGTGCTCGAGGTGATCGGCAAGCAAGAGGCGGAAGAGGTGCTGCTGCGCCATCGTACGCAGTCGGCTTTGCATGCCGGCCATGCAAAGCCGGAGCTCGGCGAAGCAGCCGTGTATGCAGGAGCCGGCGAAACGACCGACCTCCTCGCAGCGCTGCTGGCAAACCGTCCGCCTCAGTTTGAAAGCGGCGGCGGAACGGTTTCGGTCGCTTACCGTTCGCTTGCAGGAGACCGTCTCACCCTGCATGTCGGGCAAGACGGAACCGTTCGCCGTACGCTGAACGATCTGGATCTTTCGATTGCCGCTAATGGTCGAGAGTAAGGTTTAGGAAGGCTAGCAGTCCTTCAAATCTAAAACTACGGATTGATGACCTGGTTACGAAAGCGAACACGGATATCGTATCGTCAGTTATGCACGAATCGTGCAACTAGTGGAGAAAACCTTATTGTTCATGAGGCTGTCCTCACTATTTCGCAGGTAAAATGCTCGTTCTCGCCAAATAGTGAGCCATACGCAACTATCATTTCGTTTGCCACAAGGTTCACTACCCGTTACTCGATCAAATGCCTTACATCCTTGAAATCTATAGGATAAGACTTGAAAGGTTACTAACTGGCGTACCGGACAGCGTTTGGTGGAATCGCTTCGGTTGCCGGCTTGTGTGGAGCCGGATGATTTCGGTGCGCGGACCGCGAGCGGAGATGCTAAGCTAGGAGCAAGTTCGGGACGGATTCTTCGGCCGCGAATCTGTCGAAATCTTGCTGTCCTATTGCCAAAGGTTTATTCCGGCGCCGCCATAGGGGTATAATGTTCGCATGAAGGAGGCGAGACCTATGACGGAAGAGGAACGATTTCAGGCGGTCTACGCTACGATTTTGCGGCGGGACACCCGATACGACGGTATCTACTATGTCGGGATCGCCTCCACCGGAATCGTATGCCGGCCTTCGTGCCGGTCCCGGATCCCAAAGCCGGAGAACGTTCGGGTATACGACGGTCTGGACGACGCCCTGAAGGCGGGATTCCGCCCGTGCAAGCGTTGCCGTCCCGAGGATCCGGGGCGGCACGGGCCCGACGCGCAGCTCGCCCAATCGGCGCTCGAGCTGATCGAGCGCCGGTATGCGGAGCCGTTGACGCTCTCCGTTATGGCGGCCCAGTTGAATATAAGCCCGTACCATCTGCAGCGGACGTTCAAACGCATAACGGGCCAAAGCCCCGCTGAACATATGATGCAAACCCGGCTCGAGTCGGCCAGACACATGCTGGCCCAGTCGGAACTCCCCGTGGCCGACATCGCCAGGGCGGTCGGATTCCGCAGCGCTTCTCATTTCACATCCGTATTCCATCGGGCTTACGGATGTTCACCTCATGCCTATCGGGCTCAAGGAGGTTCGCCATGTCCAAAGCAATGACAGAAGTTTATTGGAGCGCCATCACGTCGGCTCTATTCCAGGACAAACCGCTTTATATTGCCGCCACATCCGCCGGCTTATGCCGGATCACCTGGCCGAACGAATCGTTCGAAACGCTTCGCAGCTGGGTCGAGAAGCACATTCCTGGGGCGCTCTTGCTTGAGGATAAGCGGCAGATGGCCCCTTACATCGAACAGCTGACGCAGTATCTGGACGGAGAGCGTACGATCTTCACCTTGCCGTTCGACCTGCGAGGGACCGCATTCCAGACGTCCGTCTGGCGCGCGTTAGCGCAGATTCCGTTCGGCGAGACCCGCAGCTATTCCGACATCGCCGTCTCGATCGGCAGCCCTGCCGCGACTAGGGCCGTCGGCACGGCGAACGGGGCGAATCCTGTGCCGATCGTCATCCCCTGCCATCGGGTCATCGGCAAGAATGCGGCACTGACCGGCTTCCGCGGAGGGCTCAACGTTAAGGAGCAGCTTCTCCAGCTGGAGGGTTTCCGTAATTACAAGCCGACCGGACACGCCCGTTTTCAGTTTTGATCCAGACGAAAGCCTGAAAGATAAACGCTTCCTCTTCCGAAGCCGTTCCGTTTCGACGAGATGCCGCTCTACTTCGCTCGATACCTGCAGAGTGCATGCATCTCATCCATAGGCGGCCGGTGCGCCGGCCAGTGTCAAAGACGCTGGCCTTTTTGTATGTTAAGCCCCTCTTGATATCCATTTCACATAAACGGACAAAGCACGCCCCGCCTCTCCTGATTTGCACCAAAGTCACTTCTCGTTCACTTCGTATCGATAAAACACTGCTACCCGCCTTACTCTTCATAACGCCCTTTTTACTTGCTTAAGGGTGATTCCCACATACCGCGCTGCACCCTTCCGTATATACTGACAATAAGTACAAGTCCGCGCTTCATGCTTGGACGTTTCTATCGGGAGGTAGGCGTATGCCCAACTTTTTCGTGTTCAACAATGCCGGCAGCCCGCTATTTACGCAATCGACGAATACGTATACCGCTCCCGGCGTCGAGTCGCTGGCCGAAAGCGACGCCGCGAAATCCGGTCTCCTCTTTACGCTTGCCTCGGGCATATCGAGTGTCCCGTCCGGCCAAAACCTCCTCGTTCAGGTGACCAATCCGGGCGGCAGCGGCAAAACGATGTATATATCCCGCATCATCGGCGGCATTACGGCAGCGGCTACGCTAACGATCGCTTCGGGAGGAACATTCACGGCTGCTGCGACTCCCGCTCCTTTCAATATGAATTTCGGCAGCGCAACCGCCAGCTCCATGACGACGAAAACGGCGACCGGTACGCTGGGCGGCAGCCCGATCAGCTTCACCGCGATCCTCGCGGCAGCCGGACAATATACGATCGGCTTCGGAGGCGGCATCGTCGTTCCTCCCGGTGGCGTCTTGACCTTTTCGGCGGGAACCGGCGCACTGAACGCCTCGGCAAACATCATGTGGTGGGAGTTTTAAACCGGATGTTTATCGTCAAAGCGGCCTTAGACCCGGCAAACAACAGCGGCAAAACGTAGGGCAAACGTTTATGTTTCATAAAGCATACCGCCGAACCGCTTCTGAACTAACGGCAACCGCAATCGCCAAACGTCAGCAGGTGTTAATCCTTGACCCCTTGCAAGAAGGAGGTGCGACATGACGAACCACTTTGCCATCAATACAAACAATCAGCCGGTGTACACGTTGGCGACGAACACGTTCCGCTCGCCGGATATCATAGCGACGCAGGAGAGCGATGCAAGCAAAGCGGGATCCATGTACATGGTCAGCGCCACTAATGCCGTGACCCTCGGCCTGCTCGGCGGCTCTGTCGTCATTACGCTGCAAATCGCAAACAACAGCGGCAGCAAAACGATGTACGTCTCCGGCGTAACCGGAGGCATAGGCGTACCGCTTAACCTGCTTTCGTCTCTTTCCGGCAGCTTGTCGCTTGTGTCCGGAGGCACGTTAACCGCTCCCTCCGCGGCAACGCCTGCGAATGCCAACCTAAGCAGTCCGAATACAAGCGCGATGACCGCCAGATCGTCTACTTCGGCTTCAACCGGGGGCGCCTCGTTCATGGCGCTGCCGCTAATCACCGGCATGTTCGTCGTCAGCCTGTCCGGTCAAATTATCGTACCGCCGACGAAGGTGTTGACCGTTACCGTAAGCGCCTCTCTTTCCGTCGCCGGAACGTTGAACAACACCGTTAATATCGCATGGTGGGAAATATAACATCGCCCGTTCAGGCCGGCATAGGCACGAACGGGCGATTATCGTATTCAAGCAACGCCGGCGGATCGTCAGGGAATCATTCCCACAAGATTAACCCATAGTGGATCGGATGTTTTTCCGCTATACTGTTTGCTGGACCATCTTTCAAATCATTTTTATAGGAGCATCGATTCGCACATGGACTTTCCGGAACCGCTCATGCTTTTGTTTCTCATTATCGCCGGCTTTCTTGCGGCCTTCATCGACTCCGCCGTCGGGGGAGGCGGACTGATTTCGCTTCCTGCGCTTCTGCTCACGGGTTTGCCGCCCGGCATCGCGCTCGGCACCAACAAACTGGCTGCAACAATGTCGTCGCTTACCAGCTCGATTTCCTTTTTCGTATCCGGAAAAGTGGACGGCCGTCTTGCCGCGGGCCTGTTTCCTTTAGCGCTGATCGGCTCCGTCCTCGGTTCTTATACCGTTCACTTTATTCCGTCGTCCTTCCTGAAGCCGATGGTTGTCGTCCTGCTTATCGCGATGACCGTATACACCTTTTTGAAAAAAAACTGGGGCGCTGACGCTCAAAAACGAAAACTGACAGCGGCCGCACTTGCAGCGGTTGCGATCGGAACAACCGTTATCGGGTTTTACGACGGCTTTTTCGGCCCCGGCACCGGATCGTTTCTCATTTTCATGTTCCTGTTTGCAGGCTTCGATTTCGTCCGCGCCTCCGGCGCCTCCAAGGTGCTGAACTTAGGCAGCAACTTCGGGAGCTTGGCCACCTTCTTCTTCCTCGGCTCGGTCAACTGGCACTACGGCGTTCCGATGGGCATCGCGATGATCGCAGGCGCGCTGACAGGCTCGCAGGTCGCTATCCGCAAAGGCTCCGCATATGTAAAGCCGCTGTTTCTGATCGTTACGACGCTCCTGATCGGCAAGCAGCTCTGGGACCTTCTCCTGTAGGTCGCGGCGAGGCGCACCGGGCATATTTACGTCCGGTTATAGTCGGGATGATTGCCAGTCACTTTCCCTTCGGAAGAATGAGGTTGAGCAAGACCGTCGCAAGCGCCCCGACCGTAATGCCGGAGGAAAAAATATAGTTCGCGAAGTCCGGCAGTCCGTTCAAGACATCCTTGGGCAGCACGGTCACCGCGATCGTGAACAAAATCGGGAGGCCGATAATCATCATGTTCCTCTCGTCGATCGCGATATGCTGAATCACCTTCATCCCGTTCGTGACGATCGCTACGCAGACAATACCGAAAATCCCGTTAATGACCGGCTCGGGAATGCACGTGATGGCGGCGGACAGCTTCGGTACAAGCCCCAGGCAAACGAGGATAACGCCGCCCGCCATAATCGCCATACGGCTGGCTACGCCGGTAACGGCAATCAGTCCGGCATTCGACGAATAGCCGGTCATCGGCGTTCCGCCGAACAGCGCGCCGACGAAGCAGCCGAGCCCTTCGCCCATGGCCGCGCGGTTCAGCCGCTCCTCTGTCAGCTCTTTGCCGGTTACCGAAGAGATGACGAACCAGGTGCCCGTCGTCTCGATCAAAATGATCAAATACACAAACACCATCGTCAGCACGGCGCTCCAATCGAATATCGGACCGCCGAACGGAAATGCTTTGGGCAGCGAAAGCCACGCCGCCTGCCTGACGGGAGCAAAATCGACCTTGCCGAAAAACGAGGCGAAGACGGTGCCGACCACAATGGCGACGATAACCGAAATGAGCCGAAAAAAAGTGCCCGCCCCCCGCGCCTCCCGACCGAGCAAAATACAAACCACGAGAACGGCTGCCGAAACCGCTCCGATTGCGATGTTTGTTCCGATGGCTCCCGGTGCATGATAAATATTGTTCATAGCCGTCGGCATCAGCGCAATTCCGACAATGACGATGACCGTGCCGCCTACTAACGGCGGAATAATAATGCGGACCGCGCGGGCGAACCATTTAAGCGGATAACCGAGCAGCGCTACGATAAGCGCCCCCGGAATGAGAGAGCCCGCCACCGCACCGAGCCCCAGCTTACCGCCGATCGCGGCTATCGCCCCTATCGGTACGTACGACGGCCCCTGCACGACCGGCAGCCGCATCCCGAAGCCCGTTTGAATAAGCGTGGCCAGGCCTGTCGCAAGAAAGCACATTTGAATGAAAAACGAAGTATTTCCCGCGTCCAGCGACAGCAATCCGGCAATGATGATCGGCGCGATGTACAGATCCATAGCCAAGACATGCTGAAGTCCGAGCACGAACGCTTTTCCGTATCCGATTTTGTCATCTACGCCTACTACCAGGTTGACGTTTTTCTGTACCTGCTCCACCCTGTATGCCTCCTAAGTTGTTGTATGCATTCGAGCTCGCCCGCAGCTTTGATGCTATATCGACGTTGCCGGGTTCAACTGCAGACTGGCTGCCGACACGTCCCCCCCCACCGCGCACTGGGAGCTGCATGCGGTGCAGAAAGCACCCGTTTATCCGGCGGTCGGTAATGCCCCTCCCGTTCGACATGCGAAAACAGAAAGGAAGTCCGCAACATGACAATGCCCGTTCAAGATCCCGTTCTGCGCAATGACTGGATTGCCGCCTGCCGGGCGGCCGACGTTCAAGAGCGTCCTGTGCAAGTTACCGTCCTTGGAGAACGCGTCGTCGTTTACCGCAATGCCGAAGGCGTTCACACCTTCAAAGATTTATGCATCCACCGGGGAGCGGCGCTGTCGCTTGGCTGCGTTCGCGACGGCAATCTCGTTTGCCCTTATCATGCTTGGGAGTATGATTCCTCGGGAGCCTGCGTGAAAATTCCGCAGCTTCCGCCCGGGCAGCCGATTCCCGGCAAAGCGCGCGCCCTGCCTTACGCTTGTGAGGAACGTTACGGGTTTATCTGGATCAATCTTGGCAACAACCGCCCTGACGCCATTCCGCTGCCCGAATTCGCCGATGCCTCTTTCCGCAACGTCATCTGGGGACCGCAGCAGGTCGAGGCAAAGCCGCCCCGCATCATCGAGAACTTCCTTGATGTCGGCCATCTCGCTTTTGTTCACGAGGGTTATCTGGGCGTATCCACTCACCCGGAAATCGGCGATTATCGGGTTCTCAAAGACGGGAACGGCATCCGCTCCGAGGAAATCTCCATCTTCCAGCCCGATCCGGACGGTTCCGGCCAAGCGAAGCACGTCTATTACACGTACGAAATATTGTCTCCACTTTCGGTGAAGTTTACCAAACGCGATCGGGAAACCGAAAATCTGATGTCGATTTTGCTGACCGTGCTGCCCGTTGACGCTGCTTCCTCCATCGCCTTCGGCGTCATGTCGTTCAACTACGAAACCGGAATGGCGGACGAGGAAATCGTCCGGTTCCAGGACATGATTTTCGCGCAGGACAAGCCGATCGTCGAAAATCAAAAGCCGGAGGATCTCCCGCTCGATCTGCAGGTCGAGCTATCGCTCAGATGCGACCGGGTCAGCATCGCCTATCGCCAATTTCTCGCCGAGCGCGGAGTCACGCTGGGAACCGCTTGAGCGGACTACGACCGCCCGGTCCGGATTCAGCGGAACGGTCCCGAATCCGCTTGCCCGCAGCTTCTCGAAACAGTTTCGATGGCGCGCGGTGCTCGTTCACACGGCGTGCGAAATCCAGCAGCATTCGACTCGCTAACCTTTCATTGGCGCCGACGACGGAAGCTCCTCCGCTCACCATCAAATGCAAAAAAAAGCCGATGCACCGCAAAAACGGTGTAACGGCTTTTTTTACTCTTGGAACGTATCTCGATTTCTCGGCAACCGCGCTCTTACCCCGGAAAGAACGGCGCAGCCGTTTAACCTTGCACAAGCTTCTAAATCTCTTTCCGCCGAAAATACGCAAGACCGGAAACGAAAAACAGCGCAAAGCTTCCGCAAATAACGAACAGCAGCGTCTCGAACGAGACGTTAAACGCGCCGAAGCTGTCCTCCGACGACGGCAGCATGGCCAGCATCGGCTGGGCCCAAGGATAATATGGCCCGTATGTGGCCGAGTTGGCGACCAGCATGTTCGGCAGCGTAAAAATGACATTCAGCGCAAGAGGTGCGGCAAAGCTCGCCCAAGCGATCGATACCGACAACTGCAGCGCCGCAAGCGGCAGAGTTGCTACCAAACCGCCAAGCAGGCCTCTCAGCAAAATCGCCCACGGCACGGGGCTCGCGAATCCTTTAAAGGAGCCTATCGCCAACAAACCGGCGCCAAAGAGGAGCTGCGAAACCGCAAGCAGCGCGACGACGAGCGTCAGCTTCGCCACGAATAGCTGCGTCCGCGAAATCGGCAGCGCGAGCACCTGCTTCCAGCCTCCGCCTCCATGCTCGTACCGGCAAATGAAAGCGGCGAAGACGCCGGTCAACAATGGCAAAAACAGCAGCGCATGCGTAACCCCCATATAACTGAACAGGAGCAGCCATTCTTCCCCCTTGCCCGCCTCCGATTGCGAAACGAACCCTACCAGCGATGCCAGCGCCGGGCTGACGAAAATAAGCAGCCATATATTCGATTTACGCAGCTTCAGCCATTCCGAGCGTAATATTCTTACGAAGGTTCCCATCCTATTTCACATCCCTTCGCGTAAAATCGACTAGCCCGGCCGCCAACAGCGCCACGCCCAAGCCCGCGCCAAGGCGCACGTAGTCCCCCGCATCGTCGCCCTGCAGCAGCGGCCATTTCCAAATCACCCAATCGGGCAGAACCGGGCCAAATAGCGTCAGCACCGTGCCCAAAATACCCGCCGTAAGCGGAAGCGCCTGATTCCGCATCGTAATCGAAAGCCAAAGCTGAAGCGCAAGCACCGGCAGCGAGGCGATCAGAGGGGAGAAGCACAGCTTCGCAAGCTTTCCGTACGGAATATCCGTGCCGAAGCCAAGCCCCCAGCCGAGAATCATCGCCCCGCCTGCCAGCAGCGTGCACGAAACGAGCAGCAGAAGCAGGCTTAACAGAAACTTCGCGGTAAAGACGCTTTTTCGGGATACCGGCAGTGCGAGCAGCTGCTTCCACGCGTTCATCTGATGCTCGACGCCGGCGATCATGGACGTCACGAGCGTAATCCCCAGCAGCAGCGCAGGCACGGACAGAAACTGCATGTTCTCCAGCAGTCCCCCCCACAGATCGGAAGCGTACTGCTTCGTCAAGTAATCGTAGCGAAGGCCGAAGTTGACCGCCTGGAGCGCGACGACGCCGAAAGGCCCGAGAAAAACGAGCCCCCAAATCATTTTCCGGCGAATTTTCAGAAAATCCGCCGCCAGCACCCGTCCGATCATAGACTGTTCCCCTCCCCGACCATTTCAAGGAACAAATCCTCCAGCGATTGCTTGTCCTCCTCCACCCTGTAAACGGAATGGTGCGCATGAACAAGATTTTCGACGACGCCCGCCACTTGATCGTCGTGAACGCTGTCCAGCAGCAGCGAGTCCTCGTGCCGGACGGCGAAGCAGCCGCTTGCCGCCACGATACGCAGCGCTCTGTCGGGATCGGATACGGCGATGCGGATTTTGCTTTGCGCACGCGTACGGAGCGCTTCGATCGCATCCTCGAATATCATCGTTCCCTTATGAATAATGCCTACCCGGGTCGCCATTTGCTCCACTTCGCTCAGCAAGTGGCTGGATACGAGCACGGAAATTCCATGCTGCTTAGGCATTAGCTTGATCAGCTCGCGAATTTCGAGAATGCCCGCCGGGTCGAGTCCGTTCGTCGGCTCGTCCAAAATAAGCAGCTCCGGATTGCCGAGCAAAGCGGCTGCGATACCAAGCCGCTGCTTCATCCCGAGCGAGTAGCCCTTGACGGCGCGTCTCGCTTCCTTCGTCAGCCGGACGATGGCCAGCACTTCGTCGATGCGCGATTTGGGCACGCCCAGAATGCAGCGGATCGCCTCCAAATTTTCGACTGCGGTCAAATGCCCGTAATAGGAAGGATACTCCACCAGCGAGCCGACCTTGCGGAGAATGGCCAGCTTCTCCCTCTCCAGCTCCTTGCCGAATATGCGGATCTTGCCCTTCGACGGCTTGATCAGGCCGAGCAGCATGCGGATCGTCGTCGTTTTGCCCGCGCCGTTCGGTCCGAGAAAGCCATATATATCGCCTTTGCGGATTTGCAGGTTGACATTGTCCACCGCCCTGCGTCCCCGGTACTGCTTCGTTAATCCGTTCGTTTCGATAACCAAATTACTCATCAACAATCACCCCGTCACTAATCGTAACGGGGCAAGGTTAAATTGACGTACGTCTCTGTTTAAATTCCGTTTAAAAAACAATGCTTGAGCGGCGCTCCTTCGAGAACGGGAGAGTCGAGAAAAATAAGGAGCTGTGCCGTCATCCCGCGCAACTGTAATGTATGCGATTTTTCATATGCATTCGTACGGAAAGGCTCCATATGAAACAAATGTGTTCGGTTTTTCGCATACATTCATCGAAAAATCCCCAGTTGGAGCAAATGTATACGATTTTTCATATACACCGTGCTATACGGGAGGTAAACGTCTATATTTACTCCCCATTGCCTACGGTTTACGGCTCAGCTTTACGGAGGTGCCTTCCGGCGTGCTCACGATTTCCCACTTCAGCTGCATATCCTTCACCATCATGGAGACGATCGTAAGGCCGATCCCGGCTCCCTTACCGTCGGATCGGGCGTTCATGCCCGGGCCTTTGTCGGCTATGACGATCGCCGTCCCTTCGTCCGCGCTCTCGGAGCGAATGCCGATGTAACGTCCCGAACGGGCATGCCTGACGACATTCTGGAATACATTGTCGAGAATACGGGTAAACCATGCTGGATCGATGCTCCAGAAGAGCTCTTCCTCCTCCGGCAAATCGACGTCGACCTCCAGGCCCTCTTTCTCGAATATAGGATACCAAGCGGCGGCAGACGCGCGAATGAGGCGGAATACGTCGGTCGGCTTGCGGTCGAGCGGGTATTTTCCGGCAGACAGCAGCGTGTAGGAAAGCAAATTCTCGATGAGCCGCCCCAGATAATCCGTTTTGTCCGCAATCATCGCGACGGAGGACTTTCCTTTGTCGGTTAGCGCCTCTTGCTCCAGCGAATACGCATGACCGCGTATCATCGTAAGCGGCGTCCGTAAATCGTGGGAAAGATTGGCGATCAGCTGCCTCCGCAGCGCTCCTTCCTCCTCCTCGCGGATCCGGCTCGCCAGAAGCTCGCTTATCATCCGGTTGAACGCGAGCTCCAGCTGTCCGATTTCGTCCTGCCTGCTGATTGTGAGCGGCAGCGGGATGCCTTTGGAGTCCGTGCTTGTCATCGCCTGCTGCAGACGGACAAGCCGCTTGCGGATCCGGTAGAAAAACAGCCACGATACGAAAATAAACAACAGAAAGGTAAGCCCTATTATTACGGCGAAATACGAAGTGTTGAGCGACTCCTGCTTCATCCGAAACAGCTCCCGCGAAAGCTGAATAACCATAAACCCCTGCTGCGGGTCTTGTCCGACAAAAGCGACGACGGTAAAAGGGTCGCCGTCGATGCTCTTTTTCATGAACGTGATGCTGTCCGCAGCCGTCCATTCAGCAGGAAGCTCCGGCCGCTCGGGCAGCGCCAGCCGCGTCCGGCCGCCGCCGTCCACCCAAAAAAGGCTCGCCTCCGGGTACCGTTCCTTCAACGCATGCAGCTTCCCGTCGATGTCGGCTCCGGTCGAGCCGTTCAAGCTTTCCGCCTCGTTATGCCACATCTTCTCCACATCGGAAGTGCGTCCGTATGCATGCTGCTCCTCCCGGTTGTCTTTGCCGATCGTACCGAAAAACTCCGGCGAGAAATACAGGATCGTAGCGGCCGGAAACACGAAAGGCCACAACAGCAAAGCCGCCATAATAATCAGCAAATACCGGGCAAGCAGCGAGTGGCGGAATTTCATAGCTTCACCCTGTAGCCGATGCCGCGTATCGTTTCGACGACTTCGGGATTGCCCGGGTCGCGCTCAAGCTTCTCGCGAAGATAGCGGATATGGACCATCAGCGTTTTGTCGCCTTCCAGGTAGGGCTCGCCCCAAACCCCTTCATAAATCTGTTCTTTGGTCAAAATCTGGTTCGGATGCCGCAGCATATACGAGAAAATATGAAACTGTTTCCCCGTAAGCACGATCTCCTCCCCTGTCCGCGTATCGACGATCCGGTTTTCGTCCGGAAATATATGCAGATGGCGGAGCGCGATGAGCGAAGAGGACTGCTTCTCGAAGCGGCGCAGCAGCACTTCCACGCGGGCGGCCAGCTCATCGGGATGGAACGGCTTCGTCAAATAATCGTCGGCAAAATGCAGCCCCTGCAGCTTATCCTCGATCGACGTCCGGGCCGACAGCATCAAGATCGGCGTCTGCGGAAACTCCCGCTTCAGCCGCTGTCCGACCGTAAAGCCGTCCAACCCCGGCAGCATCACATCCAGCACGACAAGATCGCAGCCGTCCATGTGCGCAGCCGCCTCCTCGCCGGAGGTCAGCCACTTGACGCCGTAGCCCCGCTCGGTCAAAAACCCGTTGACCCACGCCCCGATCTCCCGGTCGTCTTCGATATACAACACCTTTTTCCCCATCGATTTACCACCCCGCCTTACAGCAATAGTAAAGGAACAATTTCGAAAGTTATTATAGCACGCAGGAGCGAGGAGGCAACTTTTCGTAAAACGGAACAGACTGTTCCGTGCAATTACCCCGGGTAACGCGCAAAATGAGAAAACCGCCTTGCGGCGGACTTAGTGTTCGATATACGTTTGTTCATTGGCGAGGCAATGGGTATAGGCTTGCAACCGCTGAAAGACCACCCATAGCGAAGCTCCTTTACAGGCCCCCAACCGATATTCTTACCTGCTTGTCCCTCCTCGCCCGTCGCTTGCATGCGCTGCAGTCCGATTTTGCCCGCTTGGAATCGAGTACGGCATCCTTTCCCCGCCTGTAGTCCGAAAACGCCTACTTGCAGCGGCTTTTTTTGCTCGGCACACCGACAAACCTCTCTCTAAGCAGGTGAATTCGGTTTACAGCGCAAGGCGAACCCCCATTCCTGGCTTCAAGCGGGCTATTTCGGACTACAGCATACGGAGATCCCCGACTCCTTGCTCGAATCGGGCAAATTCGGTTTACAGCGTATTGGGACCTTCGATCCTTTTTTGAACGAGGTTTGACCGCCGACGTGTGACCGAGCACCGCGTGCCGCGATGGCACCACGCGCCGGGAGGCGCACGCGGTGCGGAAATGACACTGCCTAGCCTCTGTCACGGTAACCCCTCTGCCTTGAAATAAACTCAAAAAAAAGACCGCCTCTCGATAGCAGAACTTCGGCCCGCAAGAGGGTCACTTTTCTCAAAGTGTCCATCTTACGGTTCATAGTTCAAACCGAGAAGCAGCCTTTTTTTATTTGGACGCTCCAGCCGTACCGCCCGCGTCTGCGGTTTCTTGCGCCGGAAACTTGAAGCTTCTTGCGATATATAAAGCCGGCGTCGACGCTACCGACACGACGAATTTGATCAGGTAGGTCGTCAGCGCGATTTGCAGCCATATTTCAAGAGGATAATTCGGATCCCCCGCAAAAGCGATCGTGCAAAAAATAAGCGTATCGACAAGCTGGCTCACGCCGGTGCTGCCGTTGTTCCGTATCCACAGCTGATTCGGCTTCGGGCACAGCTTTTTGAGCAGCGTATAGATTTTGACGTCCAGAAACTGACTCACGAAGTACGCCGTCAGACTGCCTAGCGCCAGCCGCGGCATCATGCCGAAAATCGTTTCAAGCGAAGGCTGAGCGAAGTCGGACTCCTGCGGCTCGAACACGAGCACCATCTGCATAATGATCGTCGACGCGATAAGCGCGAAAAAGCCGAACCATACCGCTTTTTTCGCTTCCTTCTCGCCGTATTTCTCGTTGAGCAAGTCGCTCGCTAGAAAAATCGTACCGTACATCGTATTGCCCAGCGTCATGACCAGACCGACCATCTCGATCGTCTTCGTCACTTGGATGTTGGCAAGCAGCGTCGCAACGCCCACCCACATATACAGCCCGTGCTTCCCGAACATCCTGTAGCAGACCAGGAACAACGAGAAATTGACCAGGGCAAACAGCACGCCCCATAAAACGTTGAACATGTTAGATTCCTCCTAGTTTTGATAACGCGGGAGTTTTCGAACCGCGGCCCGGTTTCCGGGCATTAAGATATCGGGAATAACTATACACCAGATGGAGCGTTTTCGGCTACTGGAAAAGTAAAGCCCTCCCCTTACGATTCCGCCGCCGTTCGCTTCCCGACAAACAGCCTCGCAACCCCCGAATAGCAAACGTAAATCCCATAACTCTGCATAATAAACACGCAGGGCATGATGTCATACCGGTATCTCGTCTGAATTTCAATGACGATATGAAGCGCCGCATAACCCAGCAGCAGGATGAGAAAAAGCTGCGCCGCCGGTACGCGGGCCGGGTGCGGAGTATCACTGGTCAGTTGGCTTCCCGTCCCCTGCGGATGCGGAGTCATACTCTTCTCCGAGGATAAACGGCTGCCTTCGTCCTTGACACCGGCGCTTCCCGCAAACGTCGAGCCGCTTCCGCGATAACCGAACAAAAGCGCCGCCATAGCGATAACTCCCGCCGCCATCAGCATAAAGTAGCCGATTCGCTCGCTTTCGACGAGCTGCTCTTTCAGGTAGGGCCGCTCAATTTGCCACATGCTCCAAACGGGCGCCGTATCCTCCCTCCCCCACATGAAAGCGAACTTGTCGACGAACAGGCGCAGCACCTGCTCCTTGTCAACCAGTCTTTCCTTGAACAGCGCAAGCTCCGCTGCGTTCCGCTCCTCGCCGAGCTTGTATTTGATCACGTATTGATCGTCGTCATACGACCAGCCGCCCGTCGTTTCCCGGTTAAGCCCGACCATGAACTTCCAATAGGGCTCCTGGCTGGACAGCGGCAGCGTCGTCACGCCTGACTGAATGAGCGCGTAACCGGCAGCTTGCTGTACGAGCATGTAAACGGCGATCACGCCGAGCAGGCGGCTCGCCGCACCGATCGTCCTGCCTTTTTGCCACGGAAACAGCTTGAACAGAACGACATAAGCGATCAAACCGATCAGGAAAAAACTCCCCAAAGGCCGCATCAGGTTGGCGGCGCCGAAGCATAGTCCGATCCACAGCCACCCCGTTCGGCTGGTCAGTCCCTTATGGACGGCCAGGCACAGCCCCAGAAAAAACAAAAACGTCGAGATATGCTGATTGGTCAGCACCGAGCACATGATAATATTCGGCACGTACAGCGCGTAGAGCAATGAAGCCGCTCTGCCGCAAAAACGGTTGAACGCCTTCGATGCCGTCGCATAAATGACGATGGCGGTGCCGACGCTCCACGCGATGTTGAATGCTTTCAGCACCAGGAGCGAATCGCCGAACAGCCGGACGAGCAGCGCTTCGTACATCGTAAAGCCAAGCTGATAAACCCACCGGGAAAAATACTCGTTCTCCCCGAACGAAAAATCGCCTCCCGCCGCCTGAACGGCCGCCGTATGCATATCCAGAAAATCCGATACAGGCTGCGTATCGACCGATAAAACCCAAACGATCCGAATACCGGCGGCAAGCGCTGCCAGCAAAGCTATATACACCCAATCGGCCGTATATTTCGTCAGTACGTGTGCCGCAAGAATGATCAAACATAACGCGCCTGCAGCGATTAAAGCGGGAAGCCATTCGCTTCCGGCATGCAGGACCGTATTGCGGTAAACCGGAACGAGCGTCAGCGCGAAGAACAAGAGCCCTATACCAAACAACAGTTTGCCGATTACCGCGTTTCCCTTCCCCGTCCCTTCCATTGGCCCCTTCCTTTCGTGCAAGTAGTCGAACCGAGCAAGTCAAGCATAGGATGTCAGGAGAAAAATAACAAATTACGGCGCCGCTTGCAAGCTTCATTATTATGGGCGGTCATACCGTTGAAAGCGAAATCTGTGACCGCAGTCACGCAGCAAGGCATGACTGTACGATGACCTTTCCCACTACGTGAGCATGACTTTCTTATCGTACAATACAGTAGTGTGGAAGTGAGGTGCCGACACAGTGACGCAAGAGGTTGTTACACAGTGGATGGTCGAGTACGGTTACCCCTGTTTGTTTTTGCTGCAGGCGCTCGGGGTTGTCGGTCTTCCGATTCCCGATGAATTACTGATGGCATTTGCCGGGTACTTGGCATTTAAGGGAGATTTATCTTATATCGCGGTCGCTCTGACCGCTTTCTTGGGGAGTTTATGCGGAACGTCGATCAGTTATTGGATCGGCTCGAAATGCGGTCTGCCGCTCATCGAGAGATGGGGGCATTGGGTCGGTTTTACGGAGAAAAGGCATAGGAGGATGTCCGCCTGGTTCGATAAAGTCGGAAATATCGCCATTCCGCTCGGTTACTTTATTCCCGGTGTCCGGCATATAACGGCGTATGCGGCCGGCATGAGCCGATGGACCTTTCGCCATTTTATTTCGTATGCCTTGCCCGGCGCGTTATGCTGGGTTTTCCTGTTTACGGGGCTAGGCTATCTGCTGGGAGACCGTTCGATTCGGATTTTCCGGCATTTGAATCAGCATATTCTGCTCATTGCGGCGACCGCTTTGACATTAGGCGCAGCATGGCTTCTATTCCGCCGGTACGCGGCGGTAAAATCCGGAAGAGAGGAACAATAACATGGAGACGATTACGCATTGGTTCGAGCAGTACGGCTACGGCGTTCTTTTCTTCGGACTGCTCCTGGAATATATCGCGCTGCCGTTTCCAGGCGAATTGGTGATGGGCTACTCGGGCTATCTCGTCTATAACGGGCAAATGAGCCTCATCCTTAGTCTGACGCTCGCCTGGCTCGGCACTTCGCTCGGCATGACCGTGACCTACGTGATCGGTAGCAAGCTGGGTTATCCTTTTTTTGAAAAATACGGCCATCGTTTTCTGCTAAGTCCGCGGAAGCTGCAGCAAACGTCCAAATGGTTTGAAAAGTACGGCAGCAAGCTGCTGTTTTTCGCGTTTTTCATTCCGGGCGTCCGGCATTTTACCGGCTATTTATCCGGCATTCTGAACATTCCGTTCCGTACCTTCGCGCTCTACTGCTATACCGGCGCGTTGTTCTGGGTGCTCGTCTTCGTCGTAGGCGGCACGATGCTCGGAACGAAATGGGAAATCATTCACGACATAGCCAAGCAGTATGCCGGGGTCATCATCATCGCTTTGATCGCGCTGGCGGCGGCATGGCTCCTTTACCGGCTGCTCACTGTGCGGGACAACCGGGTTGTCAGAATCATTCGCCAGCGGAGCCGCTGGTTCGTGCATACGAAAGCAGGCGTCCGCATGCTGATTTCGCTTATCACTTTAACTTCGATCGTTCTTTCCTCAATCGTCATTCTGCTTTTGGAATTTCCCAAACCTTAGACTACAGGGTGCCGACGAAAGAAAGCGCCCATGGTACGGCCACCAGCGCGGCAACAGCCGCTACGATCATCGAAACGCTCGAAATCGCCCCGGATACGGAGCTGATTTCGAACGCTTTTGACGTACCGGCGCCATGTGCGCTTGTACCGAGCAGAATGCCTTTGGCTACATCGCTTCGTATATGGCAGAGCCGGATGACGAAAGGTCCGATTATCGCCCCGAGCAGACCCGTCATCATGACGAATACGGCGGTCATTGCGGGAATTCCGCCGATCGTTTGCGACACGTTCATGGCAATCGGGGTCGTTACGGAACGCGGAATCAGGCTGTAAGCGAGCGGCGATTCCAAATGGAGCAACTCCGCGAGCCACACGGCCGAACCAATGGCCGCAGCCGAGCCGGCGAGCACGCCCGCTATGATCTCTTTCGCATGTTTTCTAAGCAGCGCCGAATGTTTATATAAAGGCACGGCAAACGCGACGGTTGCCGGCTGCAGCATATCGGACAAATAATGGGCGCCCGCGGCGTACGATTCGTAAGGCGTTTGCGTCCATAACAACACCGCGACGAGAACGGCCGGCGTCAGCAGCAGCGGCGAGAAGAGGAGTATCGGCTTCTTCCGGTGCAGCCGTTTGGCCGTCCAGTAAACCCCGATCGTTCCCATGAAGCTTAATAATGCGGTCATCACCGGCTGCCCCCTCTTTTTCGATTGGCTATCCGTTCAGCGACAGTCCCCGTACATATCATGACGATCATCGTGCCCAAGCCGATCGCCGCCGCAATGCGCAAGCCCTCATGCAGCAGCAGGCTGCGGTACGCAATCAAACCGACGGAAGGCGGGATGAAAAAAAGCAGCAGCTCCGCCAGCAGCCAGCTCGCGCCCGATTCCACCCATGAAAGCCGAACGATACGAGCCTCCAGCAGCAGAAACAAAACGATCATGCCGAGAATGCTGCCGGGGATCGGCAAATGCAGCAAAGCGGCCAGCTTGTTCATCAGCATCGAAAATAGCATGAACATAGCGACCTGCGGCACGATCTTCCATCCGACCTTCACGGCGTTCTCCCCCTTATTTTTCCCAAAGCTAGCCTACATCTATCACAGTGTATATGATACAATTCGATAGGTAAAATACATAAATCGAATGCGTACCATGCCTTTTATCTATGCATTGGAAGGTGATAGCCATGGATATCCGCCATTTGCAATATTTTGTGGAGGTAGCCAAGCACAAAAGCTTTACGAAGGCCTCGCAAGCGCTGTATGTCACCCAGCCGACCATCAGCAAAATGGTCCGGAATCTTGAGGAAGAGATGGGAATCGTGCTGTTCGAGCGTATCGGCAAGCAAGTGGCGCTCACCGACGCCGGCGCTGTTCTGCTGCCGGAGGCGCAGGCGATGGTCGCTTCATTCGGGCAAATGACGTCTCATATGGACGACTTGACGGGATTGCGCAAGGGGCGCATTCGAATCGGTTTGCCGCCCATGGTCGGATCAAGCTTCTTTCCGGGCGTGCTCGGGCAATTCCGCAGCCGGTACCCGGGCATCGCGCTGCAGCTGTTCGAATATGGCGCCAAAAAAGTCGAAGCCGCCGTCGAATCGGGCGAGCTCGACATCGGCGTCGTCCTGCTGCCGACTCATGAGGATATTTTCGACTACTATCCGATCGCGAAGCAAAGGCTTATGCTGGTCGTGCATGCCGAGCATCCGCTGGCCGCCAAGCCGGAGGCCGCGCTGCACGAGTTGAAGGACGAACCGTTCCTGCTGTTCCGCGAGGACTTCGCCTTGCACGACCGCATTATTGCAGAGTGCCGGCGGGCGGGCTACGAACCGAATGTTCTGTACAAAAGCTCGCAATGGGACTTTATCGGCGAGATGGCCGCTGCCGGTCTCGGCATCGCTTTGCTGCCGGAGCTGATTTGCGCGGAGCTGGACACTGAACGTACGCGGAGCGTGCCGTTAGCCGAGGTCATCCCGTGGCATCCCGCCATGATTTGGCGCAGAAACCGCTACATCCCGCTAGCCGCGCGGGAATGGATTCGTTTCACGCAGTCCGTGCTGAAGCCGGATTGATCGCGCCCCACCGGTCTAACTTGTCGCTTGATCGGCGATGAAGGCGATTTTGAATGTTACGCAAAAAACGCAGGCCGGAGATGCCTCTCCGAAACCTGCGTTTTTCGAATATCCTCAAACCGACCTGCACGATATCGTTGTACATATCCGCTCATCTTTGTCCGGTACACCTTATGATCGGCTCAATACCCGTCACATCGGCGCCCGGCGTTCCTAGCTGACCTCTTGCTGAAGACCGCCGCCCGTAAACTGGCTGTTGTACAAATCGGCATAGAAACCGCCCTTCGCCAGCAGCTCTTCGTGCGTGCCCTTCTCGATGACGCTGCCGTGATTCATCACGAGAATCAGGTCCGCGTCACGAATCGTGGACAACCTGTGCGCGATAACGAAGCTCGTTCTGCCCTGCATGAGATCGTTCATCGCCTTCTGGATGTAGATTTCCGTCCGCGTATCGACGCTGCTCGTCGCTTCGTCGAGAATGAGAATCGCCGGATCGGCCAGAATGGCGCGCGCGATCGTCAGCAGCTGCTTCTGCCCCTGCGAAATATTGGATGCTTCCTCGTTCAGCACGGTATTGTAGCCATCCGGCAGCGTACGGATAAAATGATCGGCATGCGCCGCTTTCGCCGCCTCCACGATTTCTTGCTCGGTCGCCCCCGCCCTGCCGTAGCCGATGTTGTCGCGGATCGTCCCGTTAAACAGCCACGTATCCTGCAGCACCATACCGAACAAGCTGCGCAGATTGCCGCGCTTCATATCGCGGATATCGACGCCGTCGATCGTAATGCTGCCGCCGTTTACTTCGTAGAACCGCATCAGCAGATTGATCAGCGTCGTTTTGCCTGCGCCCGTCGGTCCTACGATTGCAATCGTCTGCCCCGGCTTCACATCGATGTTCATATCTTCGATCAGCACAGCGTCTTCCTTGTACCCGAACTTGACACCGTTGAAGCGAACCTCGCCCTTCGGAGACTTGAGCGCCTTCGCTTCCTGCGCCTCCGGCACTTCCTCCTTCTCGTCGAGCAGCTCGAACACCCGCTCTGCGGAAGCCAGCGTCGATTGAATCACGTTCGCGATATTCGCCGTCTGCGTGATCGGCATCGAGAATTGCCTTGCATACTGAATAAATGCCTGAATATCGCCGATATCGATCGCCTTCTTCGTGACGAGCAAACCGCCGACTACGCAAATGAGCACATAGCCGATATTATTGATGAAGCCCATCAGCGGCATAATGATGCCGGAAATAAATTGCGCCCGCCAGCCGGAATGATACAGCTCCTCGTTAATCCCGTTGAAGGTGTCCACCGACTTCTGCTCATGGCCGAACGCCTTGACGATCTTATGTCCCGTATACATTTCCTCGACATGCCCGTTAAGCTGTCCGAGATGCTTCTGCTGCCCCATAAAATGCTTCTGCGAACGCTTCGCGATCGCCTTGATGACGATGAAGCTCAGCGGCAGCGTCAGAATCAGAATGAGCGTCATAAGCGGACTGATGGTCAGCATCATGACGATGACCCCGACGAGCGTTACGACCGCTGTAATGAGCTGCGTCAAGCTTTGCTGCAGCGTGCTCCCGATGTTGTCGACGTCGTTGACCGCCCGGCTCAACACCTCCCCATGCGTGCGGGAATCGAAGTATGAGAGCGGCAATCGGGAAATTTTCGCGTTCACTTCCTTGCGCAGATCGTAAACCGTCCGCTGCGCGACGCCGGCCATTAAATATTGCTGCACATAGCCGAACAGCGCGCTCAGCACATACAATCCGGCCAAAAACATGACGATTTGCCAAATATACGTGAAATCGATCTCGGCGCCCGGCACTTTATTGACTTTCATCATAATGCCTTCGAACAGCTTTGTCGTCGCTTTACCCATAATCTTGGGGCTTAAAATAGCGAAAACCGTGCTCAGGATAGCCGTCAGGAAAACGGCATACAGCTGATAGCGGTGCGGCTTCAAATAGCCGGTCAGCCGCTTGAGCGAGCCCTTGAAATCTTTGGCCTTCTGTCCCGGCATGCCCATGCCCATTCCGCCGGGCCCTCTGCCGAACGGCATGCCCGGCATCGGACCTCCGCCGCCCTGCTTGTTCCCTTGTCCGGGTTCTTTACGATGCTCACTCATGCGATTTCCTCCTCCGATAGCTGGGAGAATACGATTTCCCGGTAAACGGAACAGCTGTCCATCAATTCCTTATGGCTGCCGATCCCCGCAATTTGCCCGTCATCCAAGACGATAATCCGATCGGCGCTCATGACCGTACTGACCCGCTGAGCGACAATAAGCACCGTGGACTCCAGCGTTTCCGATTTAAGCGCGGCGCGCAGCTTGGCGTCCGTCTTGAAATCGAGCGCGGAGAAGCTATCGTCGAACAAATAAATTTCCGGCCTTCTGACCAAGGCTCGCGCGATCGACAGCCTCTGCTTTTGGCCGCCCGATACGTTCGAACCCCCTTGAGCGATTGCGGAATCGAAGCCCTCTTTCATTTCGCCGATAAACTCGGATGCCTGTGCGATGGCCGCCGCATGGCGAACCTCTTCATCCGTGGCATCCTCCTTGCCGTACCGAATGTTGTCGGCAACCGTTCCGGTGAACAGAACCGCCTTCTGCGGAACGAGCCCGATTTTGCTGCGCAGCTGCTCCTGCGACAGCTCGCGCACATCCGCTCCATCGATCAGAATGGAGCCGCCGTTTACATCGTAAAATCGCGGAATAAGGCTGATAAGGGTCGATTTTCCCGAGCCTGTGCCGCCGATAATCGCCGTAATTTCCCCAGGCTGCGCGCTGAACGTAATGCCCGAAATCGCAGGCGCCTCCGCTCCGGGATAACTGAACGTGACGTCGCGGAACTCGACGTAACCTCTTTTGGCGTCGGCGCGTTTCGGTTGCTCCGGATCCTTCAAGTCCGGCACCATGTCCAGCACTTCGTTGATCCGAACCGCCGAAGCCGAAGCACGGGGCACCATAACGAACATCATCGACACCATGATGAGCGAGAACATGATTTGCATCGCATATTGGAGGAACGCCATCAAATCCCCCACCTGCATATGCCCTTCGCTGATGCGCAGTCCGCCGAACCAGATGATGGCGATCGATGCGAAGTTCATAATCAGCATCATCAAGGGCATCATGGTACCCATGATTTTATTCACCTTGATCGCCGTTTCCGTCAAATCGGCATTCGCCTCGTCAAACCGCTTCTTCTCATGCTCGATCCGGTTAAAGGAGCGAATGACGCGGATGCCGGTAAGCGCTTCGCGGAGCACGAGATTCAGCTTGTCCAGCTTGATCTGCATTTTTTTGAAAAGCGGAACGCCCTTCATCGCCACGATCATGATTGCAGCCGCGAGCACCGGAATGATCACGACGATGACCAGCGACAGCTTGGCGTCCTTGGAGACGGCCATAATAATGCCGCCGATACACATCATCGGCGCCATGACCATCATCCGCAGCATCATGATAAGCACCTGCTGCACCTGCTGCACATCGTTCGTCGTCCGTGTAATGAGCGACGCCGTACCGATTTTATCGAACTCCTGCAGCGAGAAATGCTCGACGTGGGTAAATATTTTATTACGGACGATTTTACCGAAGCCCGCGGATATTTTAGCCGACACATAACTCGCTATGATCGAAAATACGGTGCCGGCGGCAGCGACGAGCAGCATGAAGCCGCCTATTTTCCAAATATAAGGCAGGTCTTCCTCGATAACCCCTTTATCCACGATGTCGGCCATCAACGTCGGCAAATAGAGCTCGGACAGCGACTGCAGCAATACGAGCCCCAGCACCAACGTCACCGCCCATCGGTAAGTCTTTAAAAAGCGGAACAACTTGATCACGCACGACCATCTCCATTCGCAATCGATATGCCGTTACTATACCTGACTTTTTTAAACCGAATATAAACGGCGGCTTAGGTGCACTGTTTTCGTATAAATCAAGATGCCGAAAATTGTCGATCTGCGCAGTGTTCCACGTGGAGCAAAACCCAGCCGGCCTTGCCCGCTCTGCGCGAACACGGCAAACCGGATTTCGTGCACAGCTCCAAGAGCAGCACATATGAGGTCAAAGCAGTCATGCTTCCCTAAAGGAGTCCGGGCCGATCGCCCCCATGCAGCGACGCAATTGCAGTTGACACTGTCTATTATTTATTTCAAAAAAGCTTCCCCCGCTCCTACGCGGGAGAAGCTCTTTTTTGCATTGGCATGGCTGCTTAATATGGATTCATACGCCGATACACCGGCTTATTCCGGAAACGGCTGGATTTCCATCGGCGGCCATGTGTGAAATTGCCCCTTAACCGTGTACAATAGGACTATAAGACTTCCGGGCTACCGGCGAGAAAACATGAGGTGGACAAGTTGGATAAGGAGCCGCAAATCGCTGCGCAGGAACCTGCACTTGACGATACATCGACAAATCATAAACACTGCGTTCAATGCGGCGAGCTAAAACCGCTGTCCCACTTTTTACGCAGAACGGGAAGACGGTCGGGCAAAACGTCCAGGCGCGGCACATGCCGGGCTTGCCGGAAACGCGGCGGATCGGCTTCCGAAGCGGGACTTGAGCTTTCCGGCGCCGCTTTCGCCGTCTCCAAGCCGTCTGTGCCGATGCCGGAGTACCCGTTCGCAGCGGACGAGTCCCCCGCCCCGGTGAAAATCCGGATCAAACGCCCGATGCCGGCGCCTCCGCCGAAACCGGAAGGTCCGGATGCGTCCGTGCTCCGGTTAACGCGCAGCGGCTTTATCCGCATGCGCGGCAAGACGGACAAAGGGCGCGGCTGGCTGCAGGAAACGGACCTCGAAACGGCCGTTACACTTGTGCGGGAGCATGCCGCCGTCGTCGTTAATCCTCACACGATAAGACGGCTGTACAGCAACAAGAAATTTCGCCGTTATATTTTGACGCGCGACCGTTACACCTGCCATTTCTGCGGGGAATACGGCGATACGATCGACCATATCCTTCCCCGGGCCAAAGGCGGCCACACAACCCCTGTAAATTGCGTCTGCGCATGCAATGAATGCAATCAAAGCAAAGCCGACCGCAGCATTGACGAATTTATAGGCGATTGACTAGGATAAACGTTCGGGCTCGGTCGGGTCACAAGCTGTTATGAAAAGCTGGCCCGACGATTGTAATAAACGCGCCGGCTTCATTGACGTCGACGTTTACCGCCGGCTTATAGCAGATTACTCGATATAATTACGCCGAGCTGATCTGGGCTGGTAACGGAAAAAGCGTCCTCCGTCGATGCTGCGGAAGACGCGCGAATAAAGAGACCGTTCGTACGGATGTTAAATCTGCACGCCCTTTTTGAGCGTTTTTAGATTATTGTTCGAGTTGACAAGTAGCGGGAGCATTTTGGTACTGCTTACCATTGGAATATTGCATGCCGGGCAACTGGGAATATACTTAAATGAAAAGTTGTCCCTCATCCACATTTTACAGCCATCCTTCGTGCAAGACCATACCGCTGTAACTTCCTCAGCAACAGGCTCTGACGATTTTTTCCTATAGTACATGTATGACGCCTCCTTCGGAGCTTTGACGGCTTCGTCTTCCGATTCGATGCTCGCTTTCCTGACTGCTCTGCAATAGTTACGCACAAAAAATAAAACTGCCCTTAACTCACGTTAAGGGCAGTTCTTATAAAGCTGAAGCTTACAGCTTTACAACGTTCTCAGCTTGTGGTCCGCGGTTGCCTTGAACAACGTTGAACTCAACGCGTTGGCCTTCGTCCAGGGATTTGAAGCCGTCGCCTACGATAGCGCTGAAGTGAACGAATACATCGTTGCCGCCTTCAACTTCGATAAATCCAAATCCTTTTTCTGCGTTAAACCATTTAACTGTACCTGTTTGCATGGTATTACCTCCATAAATTTAAATGTAACATGTTAGTTTTATTCTTCAAGAAAAATAAAAATTCACACATTGTAAAAGGCTCCATCGACTAAATGTTAACCCTTTACATTATGTGAATTAGGTTAAAATTATATCAATCGATATGTAGCATAACATAGGTTTTTCAAAAAAGCAAGCGTTTCCCAACATTTTTGATTATTTTGGTTTTATAACCTGATCGCTCCAACTCGTCTAATAATAACCTTCTGATAGTATATCCATTCCTATCTGCACTTATTCCTATCATACACGGAAAATACGTTGTTGAAAAGGCTAAGCGTCCTGCCGCTGCCGCAGCAGAGACGCTTTCGCCATCAGTCGGCCGGATTCCTTCGGCGACCCCTGCTTTACAGCAGCAAATCCCCGTCATACGAGGCAATCACCTTGTAGAGATCCGGACGACGGTCGCGGAAAATCCCCCACTCGATCCGCTGATTTTCCAGCTGGTCGAGATCGAATTCGGCAACGAGCACCGTTTCTTCGGAGCGTCCCGCTTCCGCCACTTTATTGCCCTGAGGCCCTGCAATGAAAGAAGAGCCGTAGAATGTAATACTGGAGTCCTCGTCTTCTTCGACCCCTACACGGTTGGAGGCGATGACCGGCATCAGATTGGACGCGGCGTGGCCGAGCATGCACATTTGCCAGTGATCCTTCGAATCGATCGATCCGTCCTGCGGCTCCGATCCGATCGCCGTCGGGTAGAACAGCAGCTCCGCTCCCATAAGCGCCATGCAGCGGGCAGCCTCGGGATACCATTGATCCCAGCAGACGCCGACGCCGATTTTGCCGTAACGCGTATTCCATACTTTAAAGCCTGTGTCGCCCGGGTTGAAGTAGAACTTCTCTTCGTAGCCCGGTCCGTCCGGAATGTGGCTTTTGCGGTAGCGCCCCAGCACTTCGCCATTCGCATCGATTACCGCGAGCGAGTTGTATCTGGCATAATTCTTCTTCTCGTAGAAGCTTATCGGCAATACGACTTGAAGCTCCTTGGCGATCTTCTTGAAGTGATTCACCGCTTTATTATGTTCCAATTCGGTAGCATATACGTAATAATCCGCTTTTTCCTTCTGGCAAAAATACGGCGTTTCAAAAAGCTCCTGCAGCTGGATGATTTGCGCTCCTTGCGCAGCCGCTTGTCTGACAAGCGCTTCGGCTTTGCTTATATTCTCATCGATATTGGTTGAGCAGCTCATTTGCGTCGCCGCCACTTTTACGTTTCTCAATCGGTTCCCTCTTTTCCCGTTTATTTCCCGGAAGGCATTTGCTGCGTCGTACAGTGGACGTTGCCGCCTTCGCGAATGATCGCCATCCCGTCGACCTTGCGGATACGTCTGTCCGGGAACGTTTCGCCCAGCACCTTCTCGGCAAGCCGGTCGGTTTCCTCCGCAGCCCCTCCGAACACAGGCAAAACAATGCCGTCATTTACAAAATAAAAGTTCAGGTAGCTGAGCGTTAAGCGGTTATCCTCATAGCTTGCATACGGCGGCTGCTGAATCGGAATGACTTCGAGCTTGCGGCCTTGCGCATCCGTCGCTTCGCTTAAAATACGCAGATTTTCTTGAGTAATCGCATAATTGTCGTCCTCGGGATCGTCGCAAACCTGCATGATGACTTTGCCCGGGGCTGCGAAGCAAGCGATGTTATCGACATGGCCGTCCGTCTCGTCGCCGCTTAAGCCGTTTTTGAGCCAGATGACCTTGCTGACGCTCAGGAAAGTCATTAACTGCTCTTCGATCTGCTCTCTCGTAAGCTCGGGGTTCCGGTTCGGATTCAGCAAGCACTCCTCCGTCGTGATCAGCGTCCCTTCGCCGTCAACGTGAAGCGATCCGCCTTCCATGACGAGTGGCGCATCGAATTGCCGTACGCCATAACGCGTCAAAATTTGCGGCGCCACCTGATCATCCAAATCCCATGGAGCATATTTGCCTCCCCATGCGTTAAAGCGCCAGTTTACGCCGGCTACTTCTCCCGCGCCGTTAACGACGAACGTCGGGCCGTTGTCGCGGAACCAGGCGTCATTGTGCGGGATCGGAATCAGCTCGATATTCGGCGCGTCGACGAGCGCCTTCACCCGATCGATATCGTCCGGGTTGACAACGATCCCCACCGGCTCGAATTCGGCTATGGCCAGCGCAATTTGTGCGTAGCCTTGAGATACGGACTCGTAGCTGTCCGGGTAAACCATCGACGATTGCACCGGCCACGAGATGAAGGTACGTGTATGTTCGGCCCACTCCGGGGGCATGGAATAATTCAAATCTTTGGGGTTCATGGCATTCCTCTCACTTTATGTTATGATTGTGGGCGTTCTTTATCCAAATTCCTATATCATCATATACCAAAATGCCGCCGGTCTCAATTGGAATACAACGTCAGGTTTACCGCCGTTATGCAGCGCTGCGAAGCGCCCGGAACGTCCGGTTCTCGGGCTCGCGGAACGATGACGCTTCGGCCCTCGTACGCTCTTAACGCAACTCGTCAAGTCTTCCCTCTATTGCAGCCGCGACTGTTCCCCTCGTCCTGCAGGAAGCTCGTCCGGCGTATCTTCCGCTCTTGTGAACCGCGCCTCGATCCGCTTGCTGATCCAAAGGGAGATCCCGATGAACAGCAGGACATATACGATCTCGACCGGATTTCTAATAAATCTTTCCAAATCGTGACCGATGTAAGATACCGAGAACACCATAATTGCTTTGCCGAACAACACGGCGATGAGGAACGAGCGTATCCGCATGCGGGCCACCCCGGCCGCCATATTGATGATGACGAACGGACCGACGGGAAAAATGCTAAGCAGAAATACATAGCTGAATGCATTTCGCCTTATCCAGGTCATGCTTTTCTGCACCTTCGGCTTCCTGGCCCAACGATCCAAATAAGGATGTCCGGCAATTTTCCTTACGACCAGAAAAGTAACCATGCAGCCCGCTACCATCCCGATCCACGAATACAGGAAACCGAGCCATAGGCCGTATACCGCCGCATTTACGCCTACGATAAGGATGGTCGGCAGCGGAGGCACGAACGATTTCATAAATGTAAGAAAAATGCCGGGAAACGGCCCCAGCGATCGGTACTGTTCCAATAATTCCTTAAGCCTTTCTTCCGTTAAAGAAGACAATAATTCGCTTACGTCCATTCCTTCTATTTCACCCGCTTAAGCTGTCGGATTCCTTTGAACTTTCCCATACAAGAATACCATACTCGTGCTCAAGAAGCAGCAGGTTTGATTAACATTTGGGCGAATATGCAAGTATAATGGTTTGAGAAAACAGGCGATTTATGTTATAATATCGTTAATTAGAGTGGAATTGGAGGTGAAACCCTATGATATCTCAAATTATCTCTTCCTTTCGTTATTTATCTACGATTCTAATTGCGGTCCTGATGTTGTTTACGATGCCTACGCCAAGTTTGGAGACGCAGCTCGGCAGCGAAACGACCCGTACCACCTTGTCGCAAGGAGTGGAATCCAACGTTAAATGGCTCGTTCGCAAGCACGTATCCGCTTCCGATGCCATTCGGCTTGCCGTGCTTTTATCCGCCTCCCTGCTCCCCTTTCTTTCCTGGAAAGCTGCGTCTTTACGCATCATGCCTGCAACCCGTAATGCCTTTTGCCCCCAGATCGGCCGCCGTTTGACCCATTTGCGATTATCACCCATCAAATTCACATCCCTCTATGTGTAGTTCCGCATTTCCTCGTAATAATAAAGTCCTGAAACCCGTCTGCCCTTTTATGAAAATAATTCCATTTTTATGAAAATGAAGCGAAGCGTTCTCCGCATTCTTTGTGCTGACCGTATTTCGTTTAAGCTGGACACGATTCTTTTCCGTAGGCTAAAGTCCGGTGAATAATAAGCCTTTTCTTGCTATTCACAAGACTTCTTTTAAATCGCTTTTTAAAAATCGGCCTGCGGCGGGTTTGTTTGATGCTGCCTGTAAAGGGATAAACGGCTGCGCCGTCTTTTCCGAAGTGCGCGTTTACCGTGAAATCGAACAATCAGCGGAGATGTACTTTCAGGAGATTTTAAGGAAACCGCTGGTCCGTTTTCAGTTATCAGTTATCAGAACGCGTGTTGTGGAAGCGGTTCTAGATCTGCGCTAAACGCCAGCGTGAAAAGACGCCGGCGAACGTTTTATCCTTTTGGAAAAGGGGACACGAGGGAAACGAAATACGGGAACATCTCGAGAATCGGTAGAGCGCTCGCAATGAGGAGGCACCAGATGAACATTCGCGAAACCGATCTTCCCGGAATTGGAAAAAAATTTCAAATGATCACGCGCTTCGGCGACAAATTGGTCCTGATCGTACATGATGACGGACGTCGGGAGTGTTATCACTTCGACCAAGACGACCAGGACGAAATGACGTCCATGATTACGCTTGACGACGACGAAGCCAGATATGTCGCCGGCATTATCGGAGGAATGGCTTACAAGCCGAAGGCGCTTGAGACGATCGAAGTCGTTCTCGACGATCTCGTCATCGAATGGTACCGCATCGAGGAAGGCTGCTGCTTTATAGGCAAAACCATCGGCGAGCTGGACATCCGCGGACGTACGGGAGCGACGATCATCGCCATTTCGGAAAAGCACCACAATCAGATCAACCCCGATCCGAATATCGCGCTTACCGCCGATACGACGCTTATCGTCGCCGGCGACAGAAGACAGCAAAAAGCCTTTAAGAATCTGCTCATGAATGGGGGCGGTTAACCATGAATGATCTCGTTTTTGAGATCGGCTTGGCAATCGCACTCATTGCTATAGCCGGCTTGCTGTCGACGAAGCTGCGTTTCTCGGTTATTCCGTTCTATATTTTGGTCGGGATGGCGGTAGGACCGCATTCCATTCAATGGGGACATTTCGATTTGCGCTTTATCGAGAGCGCCCCTTTTATCGACTTTCTCGGCCGGATCGGAATCTTGTTCCTGCTGTTCTGCTTGGGACTGGAATTTTCGATCGGGAGACTGATCAAATCCGGCCGTTCGATCGCCGTCGGCGGCACGATCTACATTCTGATCAATTTCTCGCTCAGCCTGATTTTCGGATGGGCGGCCGGTCTCCCTTTGCTCGAGGTGCTTATCGTCGGAGGCGTCATGACGATATCTTCAAGCGCTATCGCCGCGAAAGTGCTGGTGGACCTGAAACGGACCGCAAACCCGGAAACGGAAATGATTCTCGGCATCATCATGTTTGACGACGTGTTTCTCGCCGTCTACATTTCCATTCTTTCCGGACTCATCCTGAACGGCTCTTCCTCGCTGGGAGGCGTCTTGATGACGGCGCTCATCGCGCTCGGCTTCATGCTGCTCGTACTGGTGATCGGACGCAAATGCGTTCCGCTGCTCAACCGCATGCTGAATATACGCTCCAACGAGCTGTTTTTGCTGGTTATCTTCGCACTGCTCTTTACGATCGCCGGCTTCTCCGAGACGATTCACGTTGCGGAAGCGATCGGGGCGCTGCTTGTCGGGCTCGTGCTTGCCGAAACCGCGCATCTTAAGCGAATCGAGCAGCTAATCTTTCCGTTCCGGGACTTCTTCGGGGCGATCTTCTTCTTCAGCTTCGGCTTGACGATCGATCCGCTCTCGCTCGGTGGTGCCGTCTGGCTTTCCATCGGAGCTGTCGTGCTTACGCTGATCGGCAATCTCGTATCGGGCATGTGGGCAGGCCGCAATGCCGGACTTTCGCCTAAAGCCTCGGTAAACATCGGCATCACGATCGTCGCGCGCGGCGAGTTTTCAATCATTATGGCCAACCTGGCCAAAGCTGGGGGCTTACTGCAGATTATCCAGCCATTTACGGCCTTATATGTACTCATATTAGCGATTCTTGGGCCGCTGCTGACCAAGGAAACCAAGCATATTTATCGTTTAATGGCCCCCCTCTTCAAACGTTCTCGATGGGGTCAAGGCGAACCGAAGAAGAAAGAGGTGACGTCGGAGAGCTAAGCCGCTGCTGAAAGTCGCATAATGGAGCTTCTAAACCAAAATGGTGAGGAGGAATTCACGAATGAGACCCTTAGTGGAAACGGCCTGGCATCCGGTTACCGATCAGGCTGAGATCCAACCGGCCGCTATAAAGCGGCTAACGGGGGCGGCAGCCGATAGACTTGAAGTCATGTGCTCGGCTATCGCATTCGCAATTTTGGCGGTCATCATGTTCCTGGAGATCAACCTGATGCCGCATCGAACGACATTAAACCGGGTTATGCGGGTTCGCAGCGCCAAGGGAGATGAAATCGGCACGGCCCTTAAGCAAGCCACCGGCCGGGAACCGACGATGCTTGGCAGCAAGGAAGAAGGCGACGGAACCATCGTATACGCCCTGCAAATCGATATTTACCGCCTGGAAGAAAGCACGTTGAAAGACGTTATTTATGCCATCGACCCCGATGCCGTCATAGACATGCTGCCTCAATACTCCGTTTACAGGGGCGGCCGCCCTACCGACAAGCACCGGTAAAGCAACCGCATAACATGCAGATCAACCACAGTCATCCGCAATACCGCCAGAAAGACGGCCGAGGGAGTGCGACCGAGTACGGTGTGCCGGCGGAAAACAACCGGAACTCCGTGCGGGAGCATCGGCGGAGTGCCGTAGAAAAGCCGGCGGGACCAAGCATCGACGGAATTCCGGCAAAACGCCGGCAGGATGCCGACGGAAATCGGAGCGAGCCTCATGGCTAGCGTCCGTTGTCGTATCTGCCGTAGCTTCGGGCATATTCCGCCATCCGGTCGTACGCCCTTCGATCCAGCTTCTTCAGCGGATGGTATTGTGGATGATTGGAGTTGACCTCCAATATCCATAATCGGCCATTGCGGTCATAAGCAAAATCAATCCCCATCTCGTGCATGCCCGAGCGCATCCGGCTCAATACCCTTGATACTTGCAGCGCTTTGGCGGTCAAGTAGTACGTGCGGGAACGACGCGCCGAAGAAGAAAGCCTCTTTTGCTTTAACAAATTTTGCAGCGTTACGATTTTGCCTCCCTGATAGTAGTTCGTCACGATTTTGTATGGAGCCCCTACCTTCGCCATAATTCCGGTGCAGGTCCACGAACCGCCCGGCTTACGCTGAACCATGGCGCGCAAATCATAAGGTCGTCCATTCACCCGATCCAGCCAAACTGCTTGCTGAACGATCATCCTGCCTTGACGCTGCGCCTTCATATGCCGATACAACGACGACAGCGTACCGAAGCGGCGCCGCAGTTGGCTCCGTTTCCGCGTAGACAGGAGCTCGTAACCGCCAATTAATCGCGTCATTCTGTGCACGCCGATCCCCATGGACCCTACATCCGGCTTGATGTAGAGCGATTTGTATCTCCCCGCCATGCTTCTCAGATTCGGCTCCGTTAAGGAAACCGTGTGCGGAACAAGCCGTTTCAGCGCCCCTGTGGCGGACAAATAACGGCAAACGCGCTGCTTGCCCCGTATTTTTGCGCTTGCATAATTCTTTTTGTACAAAGGAACCACCTCGGTACGGTATATGAATCTCGCACGTAAAGGAATTGTACGTTTGCTCCGTATCGGTCAATATGGGTTAATAAAAAGCCGCCCCCAAACCCGTAGGATTTGGAGACAGCTCTGCTCAAAGAAGACGTATGTTATGTTCTAGTATACCAAGGAGAACAGGCCGTTGATGTGGGACAAGTAACGCACGTTGCTCGCCTCTTTCATCAGGGACGCCGGCGTACCTTTCAGCTTCAGCTGGCTGCCGCCGATCGTGCCGATCGCATCTTTGCGGCCCAAGCTTGCAAGCGTACCGGAGAATACCGGCTTGAATTCCTTCATCGGCAAGCCTTTCTCAGCCGCAAACAGGTTGTAGCCGACCGTTTCGCCCATTTGCCATGCGATTTGCGCGCTAGGCGGGTATGGACGGCCTTCCGGACTCATCACGACCGCGCTGTCTCCGGCCAGGAATACTTCCGGATGCGAAGTCGACTGCAGCGTAGGCGTAACCGTAGCGCGTCCGCGGTTTACTTCGATGCCGCAGTTTGCCACTACCGTATTGCCCGTAACGCCGCCCGTCCAAACAAGCGTATTCGTTTCGATCGTCGTGCCGTCCTTCAGCATAACGTTCGTGCCTTGCACTTCCGTAACGGCAACGCCTGTCAATACCTTCACGCCGCGCTTCTCCAGGCTTGTTTTGGCGCGCTCGATCAGATCCGGAGCGAAGCCTGTCAAAATGTTCGGGCCGGCTTCTACGCAATAAAGCGTTATGTCGTTGAAGTCTACGCCTTTGGAAAGGCAAACCGACGGAAGCGTATCGACCATTTCGCCGATCAGCTCGATGCCGGAAAGACCGCCGCCGCCGATGACGAACGTAGCGTCCGCTTTATTTTGGGATTTGCTGTAAGCTTCGATGCGAGCTTCGACATGCGCGCGGATGTTGTTTGCGTCCTCGATCGATTTCAGCGTAAAGCTGTTCTCTTCCAAGCCCGGAATGCCGAAGAACGCCGTTTCGCTGCCGAGGGCAACGATCAGCGAATCATAGCTCAACATGAGACCGCTGTTCAATTGAACGGTTTTTTGACCCAATTGAATGCTTTCCACCGTATCGATTTTCAGGTCGATGTTTTTGCCGCGCAGCAGCTTGTCCAGAGGAAGTCCTACATTCTTCTCGTTCAATCCGCCGACGGCCAAACGGTGAAGCTCGGTCACGATTTGATGAAATGGCGTACGGTTTACGACCGTAATCGCCGCTTCCTCGGAAGTCAAATATTTACGCGCCGTCAAAGCGGTCAACAAACCGCCGTACCCGCCGCCGATGATTAAAATTTGCTTAGCCATGCTGATCCTCCATTCGAGTGGACACTTCGTGCCGGATTACCCTTGTTTTTTGTTCTCCGCCATTACAGTCAAGAAAGCTTGCGAGAAACGAAGCATGCTTTGGACTTGCGGATCCTTCAGCATTTTGAGAATGCCGAAAAGACCGATCGTTGCATTCTCGGTTTGCGCTGCACGGTCGCTTGCTTCAACCGCAGCGGCAGCGATACCTTTGGCTTTCTCTTGGATCGGCTTCACGAATTCGTCCAAGCCGCCCTTCAAATCGTCGATCAGCACGCGATCGTTTGCTACGGTAGCCGCGATGTCGTATGCTTTAGTAAGCAGCGCCACCAGCTCGGCCAGCTTCGGAAGGTTTTCAACCAGCTCCGTAAGCGATCTTTGAATTTCCGGCTTCATCAGCTGATCAAGCACGTCCAGCTGCTCCCCGCGTGCGGCCACTGCTGTGGTTTCGCTCGGCGGTTGTTGAGTCAATGTTTCTGACATGGTAAATCCTCCTTTGCATTGCGTATGTGTCTGATTTTCGTTACCTTTTGAAGCGATCCCCTTGTACCGTCTTTTAGCGATCAAGTCCTAATCTGTTTCCAGCGCAGAAACTTTTTTGTGAACATTTTCACACATTATAAAAAGAAACGTTCCAAGGCTCATCGTCTTCTGACCTCTTCATTCTAATCCTTCCCAGGCAAAACTACAAAGTAAAATTTTTCTTGATAACGCATACATTAATAATTTTTTCGTTTATTTTTCCAAGCGAGGTTTTTACAGTAAAGCCGTACCTCCAGACGATCGAGAAATCGGCGGCATTGCGCTAATTATTGCCCCTCAAAGCCAAAATCATTCATGCCCGGCGCTTGAAAAAAAGACCGGGAAAGCCGCTGGTTGCACAGGCTCTCCGGTCTTTGCAGGTTATTCCCCTACGGATTTGATTTTCGGCACTACAAGCGGCTTTGTCTTCCGCCTTCTAATCTGCCTAAATCCGATGAATGTCTTGCTCTGCTCGTCCCAGAGACGGAATCGGAGAGAGCGCAAGCTCGACAGTAAAGTGATTGCCGGTACCTTATGAAGGAAAGCGTTCGTATCGTGCACCTTCTCCAAATGATAGTTGGGTACCCGCGGACTCAAATGATGCACGTGATGGAATCCGATATTCCCGGTTATCCAATGCAGTATTTTCGGCAGCTTGTAGAAAGAGCTTCCTTGTATGGCAGCCATGACGTAATCCCATTCCTCTTCGTGCTCGAAATACGTATCTTCGAATTGATGCTGCACGTAAAACAGCCAGATGCCCGATATGCCTGAAATAAGGAAAATTGGGCCTTGAATCATAAGAAACGCCTGCCAGCCGATCGCCCAGCAAAGCAGTCCGGCTATAGTTGCGATTCCAATATTCGTAATATAGGTGTTGATCCGCTCTTTGGTGGAGGCTTTCCTGCGGTTGAATCTATAGTCGATAAGGAAAATATAAATAGGACCGAGACCGAACATAAAGACCGGATTGCGATACATCCGGTAAACGAGCCGCCGCCACCACGGCATCGCTATATATTCGTTCACCGTCAGCGTCCAAACATCCCCTGTCCCCCGCTTGTCCAAGTTACTGCTGGTCGCATGATGAACGGAGTGCGTGTGCCGCCACTGGTTGTACGGGCAGCAGGTGAGGATGCCGGTTATCGTCCCGACAACCGCGTTCGCCGTTCGGCTTCGGAAAAACGACCGGTGACAGCAATCATGGAAAATAATAAAAATCCGGATTAAGAACCCGCCTGCGGGAATTGTCAGGGCTAAGGTTAGCCAATAAGAAACGGATAAACATAAATATGCGCCGTACCACAACAAAAAAAACGGGATCAGCGTATTGATCATTTGCCATACGCTCGATTTGATAAGGGGCTTCTCGTAAGGGGCAATATTATCTTTCCAACCATTATGCTCTTCACGCTGCATCTAGCCGATACTTCCTCTCTTCGGATCCGTAATGTCTAAAACGTTTGCATGGATTCCGAATCAAGGTGGAGCTGACTCATGCCCATCTACGTTATTACGCTGGAACTGACGAAATGTTTCAAAAAAAATCATGCAAAATAAGGATATCTGTTCAAATGGCCGATATTCGCCTATTTTTGCGATTTTCGGCTTGGCGCCATTGGAAGTATATAATATATATCAACTAACTAAAAAGCGAACGCTTGTATTTTTTCATGTGATATCTAATAATAACTAATAGAGACGTTTACCGTCTTGCATGGCACCAACCAATCGGTTAGGAGGACTCATTACGATGAATGAAAACCAACCTGCACATAAAGAAACGAAATCGCTCGGCGAAATCCCGATTTCCATCCTGGATCTCGCTCCGGTTATCGTCGGCGGCACGCCGGCGGATTCCTTCCGGCGCTCGCTCGACCTTGCTCAGCATGCCGAGCAATGGGGTTACAAGCGGTATTGGCTTGCCGAGCATCATAATATGCCGGGGATCGCGAGCTCGGCCACATCCTTGGTGATAGGCCATATCGCAGCCGGCACCAGCAGCATTCGCGTCGGCTCCGGGGGAATCATGCTGCCGAACCATGCTCCGTTGGTCATTGCCGAGCAATTCGGTACGCTCGAATCGATGTACCCGGGCCGTATCGATCTGGGACTGGGCCGTGCCCCGGGCTCCGATCAGCCCGCAGCCCGCGCTCTGCGACGAGGCCTTGGCAGCGACGGTCATGATTTTCCCGAGCTGTTAAGCGAGCTTCGCGGTTACCTGAATCCGTCGCAGTACCAAGGCGTCCCCGGCGTTCGGGCCATCCCGGGCGAAGGCTTGAACATCCCGATCTGGCTGCTCGGGTCAAGCGGCTTCAGCGCACAGCTGGCCGGCCAGCTCGGATTGCCGTTTGCGTTTGCAAGCCATTTTGCCCCGGACTATTTGCTGCCAGCTTTGGATTTGTATCGCAGCAGCTTCCGTCCTTCGGAGGTGCTGGATAAGCCGCATGTTATGGTCGGCATCAATATCATTACGGCCGATACCGACGAAGAAGCGCGCCGGTTGGCTACCTCGCAGCAGCAGCAGTTTCTGAACATCGTCCGCGGACGTCCGGGCATGTTGAACCCGCCGGTTGACAGTATGGAGCCGCTATGGACCCCGCAGGAAAAGGCGTATGTCCATAACTCCTTGCGTTTCTCCGTCGCCGGAAGCAAAGACACCGTACGGGAGCGGCTGCAGGTTCTCCTGGAGCAAACGGGAGCCGACGAATGGATTGTCGCCGGACAAATTTATGACCATCAGGCCCGCTTGAAATCGTATCACTTGCTGTCGAAAGCCGTTAAAGAGGGCTAACCTTCTGCCGGCATCGTTCTAGCAGGCTGCTCTGCTTTAAGAGCGAAATGAGTGAACAAATAAGCTTCCAGTCCCACTTTCGCCTTTCGCAGTGGGATTGGAAGCTTATTTTATATTTCGGGGCAGCCCTATTCATTTATATCGCTTATCTTTCGCTCATCCCGCTTAGCTTACCGCTGCACATTCGTTACGCATTAGCAGCTATTAGACCGGACTCGCTATTTTGCTCCATTCGGGGTATTCTTCCAAATACCCGTATTGACCCAGCTCCTTCAGCGCCCTGCGGATGCTATGTTCGTCCTCGCCCGACTCGCTCGAGAGCTCCAGCAATTCGTCGATATTCCCGTTCGGGTTCTCCTTGCAAAATGCGAGCAATCCCTTCGCCGCCCACGATAACCGGTCGTCCTGAAAATCGCCGATCATCTGGCGGTATATTTTATTCGTTAGCAGCTTGACCTCTACAAGCGTTTGCAAACCTCTCAACACCTGCTTGACGTTCATGCGGCCCAGCCGTGCTATATCGGAAACTTCCGGCAAATGCGCTTCCGAGGAGCAGCTTTTTAACACGATATATGTCATTTGGGAATAAATATCCAATTCCGGTTGATGGAAAATGTCGTTCGAAACCAAAAAACTGCGTGCATGTTCACTAGCCTGTCCGCCAGTCATTCAAAGTCCCCCTTGATCAGATTATGGAAGAACGTATTCCTCCGATTCAAAAGAGTTCGCAAGCTCCCTGCAGTCTGGGAGGGTGATCAACGATTGCCCACAAATTCCCACATCTCCGATCGCTTGTTCGGCAGCTAACAGAACATCATGAAAAATCGGATTTTTGACTCCCGGTATGAAATGAAGCGAAACCTTCAGACACTAAAAACCGCCAAGAGAAGTTCTCTCGGCGGTTCTATTATTCCGGACAGTCAATGGGGCGCTAGCTTTCCGGCATGAACCGGAATCTTTCCAGCTCGATCCGGCCATTTTCGTCTACGGAGACCCCTTCTTGCTCCAAATACATCGCCTGCAAAAACCGCGATTCCTCGTTCTGAATGGCGATTTCCCCTTTGGCGTTGACCACCCGGTGCCACGGCAGCTTATGCGCTCCGCTTGACGAATGTAAAATACGCACAACTTGCCTTGCTCCTCTCGGGCTCCCCGCTTCCTTCGCGATTTGCCCGTAAGTCATGACATTGCCTTCCGGGATGCCTTTAATAATTTCGATGACCCGCAGCGTAAAGGGTTCCATCCGACTCCTCCTTGTCCTCTTGCACCGCCGCAAACGCCGGGTAGCTTTATGCCGGCTATCCGCCGAACAGCCCGTTATACAACGGAGGGCATAGGAACGCCCCGCACCCGCGACAACCGCTTATTTTTGATCCGGCTTGGGAATTGCCGCCTGCGCCATGCGAATGATCCTCTCCAGCCCCTCGATATACTGCCGGAACATGTCCATCCCTAGCTCCGTCGACGTGCAAATGGTTTTCGGACGTCTTCCGGCGAACGTTTTGGTCACTTGAATATAACCCGCTTCTTCCAAAACGCGAATGTGGTTGCCGAGATTGCCTTCCGTCATTTGAAGCTCTTTGCGCAAAAAAACGAAATCGCACGCCTTGTGGACGGCCAGCAAGCTCATGATTCCAAGCCGCGCTTTGGCATGTATGGTATCGTCAATGGCGTCCAGTATATTCTCATTCATGGTATCTCCCTCGCCGCTTCAGAAGCAAGCCCGTTACCACGATACTTCCGCCGCCGAGCAGGCCCAGCACGAGATATTGATAATCGAGGAAAAACAGCCGGGTCAATGCCGATAAGGCGATAAACCAGATGCCGAGAATAACGGTTCCTTTGCCCGCCAGAGGCGCCAACGAAACATAAGAAACACCGAGAAGCATCATCCAGAATAAAGCCGCGTAATCCATTTCTACAATTCCCATGGCCATCATCAAACAGCCCGACAACAACACCATGACAAAAGGAAGCCAAAACATCCACCCGTACGAGCCGCCCTCCTGTACGGCAGCGCTTCGGGATTGTTTGATACCCGCAAGGGCGGAAAGCGCACCGCCGATGACGGCGCCGACGGACCAGAACCAAATCGGCCAAACGGTATCGTTTACCTGCATCCCGACCAAACCCAGCATGATGTAGGTGCCCCATATGAATAAATAAGGAGGAGATCGATCAAGCTTACTCATATTTCTGGCAATGAGCCGCTTCATATATGCGATATCCTGCAGCGCCTGCTGCGAAGCTTGGCCTGCTGAGCCTTCTTCTTTCGTTTGCAGCGAGGATGCGGAATCGCCGGTATTTCCATTCATTCGTAACACTCCTCGGTCTCGCGGAGAATAGATTGGAACATTAATTCTCCCATCTAAAAAGCAAAAACGCAAGCGCGACGCATACCGCCGCAAAGCCGGCAAGCACCGCAAGCTCGACTCCGAACGCCGTCAAGGCGCTCCCCTGCCACACGCCCTGCGCTAAATCCACGAAATAGGTCATCGGAATCCATTCGCTGATCCGCTGCATAAACGGCGGATAAATCGTTACCGGCATCGCAACCCCGGATAAGAACAGGAACGGGAAGAAAACGACCATGGCCAAGCCGCTCGCTCCTCCGGCGGTTCTCGTCAATCCGGACATCGCGAATCCGAGGCTAAAGAAGCCGATGCAGCCGAACAGCAAGCAAAGGAAAAGCGTGAGCAGGCCGGAAGCGGAAACCGGGATATCCCAAACGATTTTGGCGACCGCGATAATTTCTATTGCGCCGACGAGAACCAGAAAAACGCCTTGTACGGCGTGCGATGCGAGAACGGCAGACGCCCTCAGCGGACTGACCCGAAATCTTCTTAGCACGCCGTTCTCCCGCTGCGTAATCATGTTGATATTAAGCGTGAATACCGAAACGGACATGACATTCATAACGCACAGCGCGGGCACATACGATTCGATGTATCTGGTGCCTGGCGCGGCGACGGGCTGATCTCCGAAAATAGAGCCGAATATGAGCAGCATCAGAACCGGATAAACCAGCAGCCAAAAAATCGTCAGCCAATCGCGGAAATAAAGCCGGAAATCGAAGGCAATCAGCTTCAAAAGGCCGCTCATTCCGTATTCCCCCTCTCCTGTGCAGTCAATTTGCTGAAAACGTCGTTCATCGACGCATCCTCCAATCGAAGCCCGCTCACCAGCCAATCCTCTTGAGCCGCCAACTGAAAAAGCCCCTTCAACGTTTGATCCATGTCGTCGGAATGGAGCTTTACCAGATCCGTCCCCCATTCGACGTGTACGACATGAGCTAACGCCGATAACGTCTCCTTCGCCGCCCGCACGTCGGTTTTAAAGCTGATTCGCTTAGTCCCTCCCAGCTGAGCGATCAAGTTCTTAGGCGTATCGAGTGCGATCAGCCGCCCTTTGTCGATGACGGCCACCCTGTCGCAAAGCGTTTCCGCCTCCTCCATGTAATGGGTCGTTACGACAATCGTTCGTCCGTCATCCCTTAGCCGGTGAATGATGTTCCACATTTCGCCGCGCGCATTCGGGTCGAGTCCCATGCTCGGTTCGTCGAGGAAGACAATTTCGGGATCGTTAATCAGAGCGAGCGCCAGCGACACCCGCTGCTTCCATCCGCCCGACAAAGATTTCACGTAGGCATTCTGCTTGTCCTCAAGCCCCAGAAACCGCGTGATTTCATGAGGATCGACGGATTTCTTATAGAACGAAGCGAATAAAGCGAAAACCTCCTTCACTTTGGCCCGTTCGGGTATGGACGTAGATTGAAGCAGAACGCCTATGCGCTGCTTGATTTCGTCCGCATGCTTGCGGACATCCTTGCCGAGCACTGTCGCCGATCCGCTGTCAGCGAGCCGCAAGCCCTCGATGATTTCGATTAGCGTCGTTTTGCCCGCTCCGTTCGGGCCGACGATGCCGAAGATCTCGCCTTTGCCGATTGTAATCGTCATATCGTCAAGCGCCACTTTAGAGCCATAGTGCTTTCTCACATTATCCAGCTTGATAACGGTTTGCAAGGTACCGCCCTCCTTTACTCTGGATTTCAGAGTAATCTATTTTAAGGATTAATTCAATCTGAAAAAAACGAAACGATAAGCGACTTCGCCGCCCTTACCGGAAGAAGAGCGCGTTTCCCGAGGTTTAGAGCCGCTTCCACGATATCCTTCGATAAACCAAAAAAACCTTCAGCTCCGCTTGACGCGCGGAACTGAAGGTTTCTCGCCGATATAAAGCTTTTACTTCGCGGTAACGCCGCCATCGACAGGCAGCTCGACGCCGGTAAGATAAGACGATGCGTCGGAAGCCAGGAACAACACCGCCTCCGCCACCTCGGAAGCTCGTCCGACCCTTGGAAGCGCCGTCTGCGACAGGAACCATTGCAGCATCTGTTCGTTATTGACGAACTCGGCGCTCATCGGCGTTTCGATGAATCCCGGGTGAACCGAATTGACGCGGATGTTGTCCTTGCCGAAATCGACGGCGGCCGCTTTGGTCAGCATGCGGACACCGCCTTTGGAGGCTGTATAAGCGCCTGCGCCGCTGCTGCCGGTCAAGCCTGCGATCGAGGAAATGTTGACGATGGAGCCGCCATTATTCGCCTGCATATGCGGAATAACGTGCTTCATGCCAAGGAAGGTACTCGTCAGGTTAATGTTCATCACTTTATTCCATTGCTCCACAGTCGTGTCCAATAACCCCGCGGCATGAGAAATGCCCGCATTGTTGACCAGCGCGTCGATTTTGCCGTATTGCTGAACCGTGCCTTCGATTACCTGAATCCAATCCTCTTCCGAAGCGACATTATGCGCGAAAGCCATCGCTTCCCCGCCGCTTGTCTCAATTTCCTTGACGACGGCTTGTACGGCGGCTGCGTTGATATCGGTCGCCACCACTTTGGCTCCTTCTTTGGCGAACAAAAGAGCTTCCTCGCGTCCCATGCCGCTTCCCGCACCGGTAATAATCGCTACTTTATTAGTCAACCGTGCCATATTCAACTCTCCTTTGAAGGTTTTATTTTGACCCATGGCTATACGAACCGCTTGTTGAAAAACACAAATGATAGTTTAACTATCATTATGATTATTATTATATCACCACGAAAGCGGGAACTCAATTTCCTTCTTGCGGAAGGAATAAGCGGACGATATAATACTCATAATTCAAATACCGGTTGCGGTAAAAGAAAGGATCGACCTTCATGGATCCGAAAGCAAGGTACGAGAAAGAACGGTTCGCCGGCAAGCAGCAGCGCTTAATCGATATTCTTGCGGCTGCCGAGCGCGTTTTTACTCAAAAGGGAATCGAAAAAACGACGATGCAGGACATCGCCAAAGATGCGAACATCGGGATCGCGACCGTTTTTCGGTATTTCCCCAAAAAGGAAAAGCTGATCGTAGCGGTTGCCACAAATATGCTCGAGCCGATGCTGGACGCCTTCCGTTCCATCGCCGACATGCCCGTATCTTGCTTGGAAAAGCTCGACCGGCTGTTCGATTTCTTCATTTCGTCGCTCGAGGAACGCAGCAATTCAAGCACCAAGTTTATGGAGGATTTCGACAGCTACGCCGCTCATTCGCCCGAGCCCCTGGAAGATATAGCCCAATTCAATGAGCTGAACCGCAAAATTTCGCACGAATACGCAAGAATCATACAAGACGGGATTCAGGACGGCTCGCTTCGTTCCGACCTTCCGGTCAGAGAGACGCTGACTACCGTGGTCAATACATTCGGCCTCTTCTCCAGAAAGCTGTCGCTGCAGCAAAACATTTTAATGCTCGAGTCCGATCTGGAGCCCGGGCACCAGCTTGCTATCCTGAAAAAAATACTGATCGAACATCTTAAAAGGGGCAGTTTGGATTAAAACCACCTATAACTATGAACGTTTTAGGTTAATAAGTTGGGGGGTTGTTTATGACGCCGGAACAAATTGTTAGAACATTTTTTGAAGAAGTACGATCGGGTAAACAGCCTGATTATTCAAATCAGTTAATGGAAGAACGAGTGTTAGCACATCAAATCGTATCTGAAGAAGAACAAACGGTATTGAGAACGCCTGAAGATTATGCTGAACACGTAAGAGAAATGAAAGAAGCATACGGTAATTTTTCTATAGAAATTCAAGAATTAATAGCAGACGGAAATAAAGTATATGTACGTTGGAAACAAATCGGTACGCACGTAGGAGAAATTGACGGATACAAACCTACAGGGCTTCCGGTAATACAATTGGCAAGTGCGGTATATAAAATAGAAAATGAAAAAATTTCAGAGTATTGGATTCAGATAGATAGGTTAGGCATTCAAAAACAATTAGCGTACAACAAAACTATTAAAAATGTTTAAAGAGGGGCTGTCCCAAAAGGGCACGCTCAAGTGATCGTATCCCATAAACGATGTGAAAAAACCTTCAAAACCACTATCTTAGTGGAAATGAAGGTTCTTTTGATACACGAATTCAAGTGTGAAGTGAAGCCGAAAATTCCGAAAACGACTTTTGGGACAGCCCTAGCCGGCCGAGCCGTTAACCGCGATTCGCTCCAGCAGGCCGCCGCCATATACGGTATCCAATTGCAGCTCGGGCATATGAATATAACCGATATAACAATCGCAGCATTTCATGCGGCATGCCCGTTTGGCCGACAAGCCCGTCAACCCGTCGCGGTACAAATGCCCGATCACGCTTCGATCCTTGTAGCAGCGCTTCACCAGGCCGGGACCTTGCACGTAAAACACGTCGTAGCCGGTATTGCAATCCCTGTCCATACTTGCGTAATCCTCGGCATTCCGGTCAAAATGCGGATCGATCCCGCGTAAAAACACGAAATCCGCTTCCGTATAATAATTTTTTTTATCCTTGAAGGCGTTAACCCACATGTAGACGTCGTCAGGCAGCGATCGCCGGAGCGACGACAAGGCGCCAAAGGCGCTTTTCACGCCCACGGAGCCTACGCTGAACGACAGCCCTTGCCGGTAAAGCGTCATGCACTGCTTGAGGAAAGCCGTTTCTCCCGTCTGCCCCGGATGATACGTCACCCAGAAAGCCGCTTTCCGCGCCTCCAGCTGTTCCACCCAATCCAGCCTGGCGGACAGGTTCGTCTGAATCGCCACCTTATCTACATGCTCCATATGCGACAATTCGATCATGGCTTCCCGGTACCAGCGATGGATCAGCCCTTCGCCGTACGGGTTGAAAAAGAGAGAGAGGCGATGCCCCTCATCCTTCTGTCGCCTAACCCAGTCCACAAATTCGCGGATCTGGGCGCGATCTTTGGCCAGCGTCTCGGCGCTGTCTTTGTTCTTGCTGAAGGGGCAATACGGGCAATCGTAATTGCAGGAGGACAAGCTGCCCCGGTAATAGACGGTCGCTTTCATGCAAATCCAAATCCCTCCATCCGCTCCCGCACCTCGGGCGAAATCAGCCAATCCCCGATCGCATCGGAATAAGCAAGCCCCTCGTCGGTCAGCCGCAGCTCTCCCTGCTCGACGACAGCCATTCCGCTTTGCAGCAGCATTTCCAGCTCCGGAAAATCGTTCCGCACATCGCTTCCGAAACGGTCCTTATATGCGGTAAACGCCAGTCCCTCACTATGCAAAACCGCCTTAAGCAAAAACCTCCGCTTCTGCTCCGCCTCATTCAGCACGAAGCCGTAGTCGGCCGTATCGTACCGCTCCGCCGCAACATAATCGGCGATAATGGAGGCGGTCGCTTGACGGTCTACCGCATAACGGGAGGCGTAGTGGAGATTGCGGGTGTACGAGCGGGCGCCGCAGCCCAGCCCGACCATCCCTTCCTCCTGACAGCCGTAGGGCAGAAGCGTTTTGGCTGACCCTTCGTCCTCCTTGGAGAACCTCCGCATCGAATGCTGGATGTAGCCCGATCGGCGCAGCAAGTCGCGTGCCGCAAAGTAACACTCCATACGCAGATCGCCGCCGCGCTTGCGGATATCCTCCGGCTTTACGATCGTTTGCTCCCGCGTATAAAGAGGATAGAGGAATATTTCCTCAGGGCCGTATGAAAGCGCCCGTTCGACCGAATAAAGCCACGAGTCCGCCGTCTGGCCCGGCAAGCCGTAGATGAGATCCAAATTAAGAATCGGGAACGGCTCCCGTTTAAGCAGCTCAAGCGCCCTCTCGACCTCAAGCGGCATCTGCGGCCGGTAAATGGCGGCGGCTTCCGCTTCGATGAAGCTTTGAATGCCCATGCTGACTCTGTCCACGCGCCGCTCTCTCAGAATGCGAAGCCGGTCCTCCGTGACGGTTTCCGGCGACGTTTCCACCGAAATCGAGGCTTTCTCCGGGTCCAGCCCCATTATCTCTTCGGCAATGTCAAAAAGCCGGTCCAGCAGCTCCGGTGCAAGCAGCGTCGGCGTCCCCCCGCCGATCGCAAAACGCGCAAACGGCTTATGGCTGACCAACGGCGCCCACTGCCGAGCTTGCCGTTCCAATGCATCGACGTACTGCAGATGCGCATCCCGCCTTTTATCGGGCAGCGTGAACAAATTGCAGAAGCCGCAGCGCGCGCCGCAGAACGGAATATGCATGTACAGGAAAAACGTCTCCGCCTGCTCCCCGCGCCACAGCTCCGAAAGCGGGACGCGCGGCTGCAGCTCACGGTAGGCCGTTTTATGCGGGTAAGAATACAAATAAGAGCGATAAGGATCGGAACGCAGACTTTCGCTCCAGCTTCGGATTGCCGAAGCGTCGCTAGCCGATTCCTTCTCATGAGAGGAAGGGTACATCTTACGTTCACATCCTTTCCTTCGGGCAATTATAAAATAAATTCGCGGTACGGCACGTTCCATACCGCTTCATGGGCCAGACGATGCCCTTCATAGCCGTCCTCGCCGTAGCAAGTGCCGTGATCGGAGAACGCCAGGCAAAACACCGGGCGACTCCGCTTCCGCAGCGCATCGAACAACCGCCCCAGCTGGCCGTCCACATACCGCAGTGCGGCGCGCTGCGTCTCCACGGAATCCTTTTTGGCGCCTTCGACGAAATAGTGATTGGGCCCATGTATCGCCGATACGTTCAGAAACAGAAACAAACGCTGCTCCTGCTCGGTCCGGTCAAGCAGCTTGAGCGCGTGATTGACTTGATGCTCCGTGGAGCGCGGATTGGTTACGCCGAACGTCATGCGCCAATAGCTTTCCTGAAAATAACCGGGGAGCACGCGGGCCAAAGGCACTTTTTTGGTGAAAAAAATGACGCCGCCGATACAAATCGTCCGGTACCCTTCCGCTTGAAGGCCGGAAACGATATCCGGGGTATCGAACAGCCACGTATGCGGATGCGTTTGGAATCCCGTGTTCTTGGAATGAAACAACCGGATATGCGTCGACTTGTCCGTCGTCGCGGGCGTCGGCAGAAATCCGCCGAAGAAGGCGTGATGCGCCGCATAAGTAAAGCTGCCCGGCGTATGCCGCTTCTCCCACGATCCGCCGCCGCATAAGTTCGGACAGTTCCGTTCTTCCAGAACGGCAGCGTCATAACGAAGCGTATCCAGCGTAATCATCACGATATCGTGGGAGCCGACAATCGCATTCATGTCCATCATGACAGTTCCCCCTTTCCTTCCGTTCCTTGTGCGGCAGCCGCTGTTGCCCGGCCTTGTCTGCGCCCGCCCAGCCGTTTCATCTCCCACGTATAAGGATCGCAGTCCTGATGATAGACATGATAAAGCAAGTCGCCGAACGGATTGACATCCACCGCATAGGGCCGATGCGACCCGCGGCTAACCAGAATATCGACTCCCGCAACGGTCGAGGATTTGAACGCTGCCAGCGCCCCGACTGCGCATTCCCTCACCGCGGCCTGCACCTCGTCGGATAGGCCTGCCGCCTCGGGACTCATGCGCTCGCTGCGCAGATGCAGGTTCGTAATCGGCGTCGAGCTGACTCGCGCGACGCTGTGGCAAGCCTCGCCGGCGACGACAAGCTGCCGGATATCGAACGCGCGATCTCCATGCGAGGCTTTGGCGATCCACTGCTCCACATGCGCGCCGTGGCGCAGAAGCCAGTCGAGAATCGGGCGAATTTCATTCCGCTTCGTATACCGCCGCAATTTCATCGAGTTGTAATAGATCGGCGGTCTGGACACATAATGCTCTGCGCCGACAGTCGTGATCGCAAGCTCCGCTCCGGTGGCCGGATTGATCTGATAGGCGACTACGCCGCAAGCTCCCGAACCGGAGGCCAGCTTTACGAACACACGGTGCATCCGTTCGCGAAGCATCGTTTCCCGCAGCGCTTCGCCGTTCGGTATGCTTTCCGGCGCGGCCAACGCCCGCGGCGTCGGAACGCCGGCTGCCGACAGCACCCGATGGGTGTGCCGTTTATCAAACATGCCGGCAATATCGCCGGGGGCATTGATCCACTCGGCTTCCGGCCAAAGCTCAGCCGCCTCGCTGTCGAGCTTGGCCAACAGGCGTCCGAAGCCGCGAAACCATTGGGAAGGATGATACAGCCTTCCCTTCTGTTCCTTCAAGGCCAAAGCGGCACCCGCCGACCATGGATCGGGATCGCGGATGCCGCCGAACGGCAGCAGGCGGTCGCTGCCTGTGCGATCGGGGGCACCGAGCGCAATCAGCTCCCGCTCGACTTCAAAATGCTCGCCCGGCGCATCCAGCCGCAGCAGCGGAGCGGCTGGGGCGGCGCAGCTCCCCAGCCCGCCTGCATGAGCCGCCGCTTCCAGTGAGACTCTGCCCTGGAGAAGATCAAGATAAGGCACGACGACCGCCGGAGGGAGGCCGAGCGCCGCCCTCGCCTTTTGCAGACCGGCCGTACGCCGATTCCCGGGATTTCCGATTACCAGCAATTGCTCCATCCTTATTCGGTCAATGACGGATACCGGTAATCCTCATCTTCGTCCGCATCCTGTTGATCGCTCATATCTACGTTCAGCCCCGACTGCTTCCAGCGGAGCATCATTTTGTCCGACATGTAATGGTAGCTCAAATCGAGCTTCTGCAGCTTGGCCGCCTTGCCGCTCCCGATCAGCGCTTCCGCGCCCTTGTCCGTCAGCGTTCCCATCGACAAATCAAGCGTGTGCAGTTGATCGAGAATAGGCGCGTCGGCCAGCGCGATGGCGATTTCGTCCTGCAGCTCGCTGTTTTTCAAGCCAAGATAGGTCAGCTTGGGGAATCTCCTCGGCTCGGCGAGCGGCAGAACGTCTTCGAGGCCGCCGTCAAAGCCGTAATCCTCTACGCCCAAGTACACCTCCAGCTTGTTCAACTCGGGGAATCGGCCGCTGCCGATGCTGGAAAGAACGTTTTTGCCGAGACCTCCGCAAATGATAACGAGCTCCTTCAGCTTTTCGTGGCCGGCAGGCTCAAGCTCCAGCCCGCTGCCGCCCTTGATCGTCAGCGACGTCAGCTCGGGATAAGCGGACAGAAGCGGCGCAAGGTTGCTTTGCATAATCCAGGATACTTCGCATTCTTCAGAATCCATATCACCTATGAAAAGCTTCCTCAGTTTCGGAAAGCGGTCCTTGCAAGCAACCAGCGTTTCTACAATCTCTCCCGAATCATTCTCGTAAGAGCCGCCCCAATCTCCAATAATGAGACTAGTGAGCTCCCGCCCCTCCGGCCCGTTCGCCAGTTCTTCCAAAAGCTCTTTCATTTTGCGTCCTGCCTCATACTGATCGTAATCAATCGTAAGCTTAACCTCGGACATCGGATTCCCTCCCATTAATAAATGCCTCGATTATCATGCTGCAATATTAGAAATGCACGAATCAAGCATCGCACAAATCTCTCGACATTTCCAGTTATTCACTGACATGGGGTCAATTAATGGAAAAGATACATCCCCGCTTAAAGCTGCTAAAAAGGTGCTGAATTTGCAAACAAATACGCTTCCATCCTCACTTTAACAGTGGTTTTGGAAGCGTATTTGTTCAATATTTCGGGACTGCCCCCTTCCGCTCTCAAGCTCTGGGACAGCCCCTGCCATACTCTCTACAGATCCAGAAACATCGGTACCTGATGATCGGCACTCGGGATGGCCGTATCGGGCTTATCGTCGCTTATGTACCCGAGCTGCAGCAGATGGAGCTCTCCGGTCTCCAGGCTAAGATCGGCTTTATCGAGCACGATGCCGATCGCCGTCCCGGACGGATCCGCCGCATAACCGGAGGCATCGAGCGTCCGGATCAGCGTCCACTCCCACGTGTTGCCGTCGCCGGCATATCTGTACAGACGATTGCCCTCAAGCAGCATATCCGCCTTGTAGCCCTGCCAATGGACGACATTCAACCGTTCTCCGGCCGGTTTGCCGGTATGGATCAGCAGCTGCGTTCTAACAGCAGGCCTGAGTCCGGTTAACGAAATGCGGATGCTTTGGTCCGAACCGGCTACCTTCAAAACGCTTTGTCCGTTCTGCGCATATACCGGTATACTCGCCCAATCTTTGCCCTCCATGCCAGGGACAGGCTTCTTTCCGCCCGTCGGCAAATGGTACGCGGCTCGCCCGAAACGCTTGCCGTCGCCGTTGATGGAGATGGCTCCTTCCCCTGTGCGCATGATGGTTTGACTAGGGGAAACGGCAATCGGACGTCCCGTGCCTATGAAGTCCAAATCCGGCGCAAGGTCGGGATAATAATGCAGCGTGCTTGTAGTGGCCGAGTAATGGAAATCCGTCCACTGCATAGGAATGCCGTACATCGCGGCCGCCCACCAGGCGAAAGCGAAACGTTCGCTTCCCCCGTCGTCCGCTTGTGCCGAATCCTCGGCAACGGTGGAGACGGCGGCGGTTCTGATCCCTTTTTTGGCCTGATAGTACATGCTCTTGGCGATCTTGTCCTGCCATAAATCGAAAGGCATATATTCCCCTTTGCCGACCAGCCAGCTCTCCGACAAATACCAGTCGCCTTCGCCGACTAATGACGGAGCGTAGTTCCCCTTCTCATCGTAGTCGCCGCTCACATCGTCCGGGTTCCAGGCTCCCAAAAACACGTTAAGCCCGCTGCGGTGGATGTAGTCGATCATATGGCTTTGCCTCTCGCGCGTGACTCCGAAATCGTAGCCTGCGTCATCCAAGTAAATACCCGAAGCGCCGAGCCTCTTCCACTGATCGACGGCCAACTCCATCCGGGCGTAAGTCAGATCGCTAGTCGACACTCCGAGGTCCACGTACCCGAATATGCGCTTGCCTTGCTCGGATAGAGCCGTCACGACCTTGGAGGAACGTGCATAATCCGCATATTCCGGATCCTCCACGCCGCTTCCGAATATGAGCATTTCGAAGGGCTCGAATGCCTGCAAAGCCTTCGCAAGATCCCCGTCGGCTCCGTTTACCAGACTGGGAATCCCGTAGTAGATGCCAAGTCTGCTCAAAGCTTTGCCTTTGTCGGAGACAATGGCCGGATTGCGGTCGGCGCCCTCCGGCACGACGAAACGCCCGCCGTATTCGCCGCGCGCAAGCAGCTCCAGGAAGCGGACGGCCTCCGCCCGGGTCAATAACCCTTCTTGCTCGAAGCCCTCGACGCTTTTGCCCGTCCTGCCTTCCGACAGCTTCTTCTCGTACAGGAACTCGATCGACTCCGAAACCGAGTAGCCGCGGCCGAATGCGGAGGCGATCATCCGCGCCACTTGACCGCGCCGCACCGGCGTATGCCGATGATCGGAAAGCTCCGTGCCCGTAACCGGAACGCGGTACAAGGCAGCCGCTTTGTAGAAGGGATCCGACCAATTCGTTTCCGCCTGAGGACGTGCCAGCCGGCCCGCCGCTTCCTTCGTATCGGGGAAGAACCTAAGCAGCATAGCCAAAAACTCCGCTTCCGTCACCTGCCGTTCCGGCCGCAGCAGCTTCTGCCCCGACTCCTCGTAGCCGGAAACAATGCCCTGCTCGACTCCCCACGCCATCGTATCGTAATACCAAGCTTTATCGTCCGGCTTCATATCCGCATAACCGGACAAATCCGTTGACTCCGCGGCCATCGGTGCGGAAATACAGCTCAAGAGCAGTCCGCTTGCCAGAAGCGCCCCGCATATCCTCGTACGTAATCGATATTTCAAGGGTTACCCCCCTAGTTAGATGAAATTCCTATCATTATAGTAAATTATAGGATATTTATCAATTGGCGTCATAGAGTCCGATCGCGTTCGGAATCGAACCTTCTTTTCCGCTTGGAAGACGTTCCTCCGGAATATCGCGATCGGCCGGCCGGCGGTTCGACGCAATGTTTACCGCCGCTTTCCGTTCATCCCGTCTTTCGGCCAGTGCTGCGATCCTTTAACGGACTCCATGCCGTCACTTCGAAATATCGACGAACCCTTCCCCGAACACATCGCGTACGTCATGAATGGTAATGAACGCCTCTTTGTCGATCGATCTGACGATCTTCTTGAGCATGCTCACTTCCTGCTTGCTGATTACAATGTACAGGATCTCTTTGGGCGTTTTGGAATAATGGCCTTGTCCGTAGATGACGGTAACTCCTCTGTCCATCACTACGTTCACTTGCTCCGCTATTTTATTATGCTCTTTGGATATAATGGTAACTGCCTTCTTCGGATTCACGCCTTCAATAATGAAGTCCATCACTTTGGTCGCTATATAAAGCATGACGATCGTAAACATCAAGCTTTGAGCGCCGATAATGAAATACGAAGAGAACGCGACGATCAAATCGAAAAATAACAGCGCATAACTGACATTCCAATCCAGGTACTTATTCATCATTCTCGCTAAAATGGTCGTCCCCGCGGTTGTCCCGCCGACCCGTATAATCAAACCGATCCCCGCGCCCGCGAACACGCCTCCGAATATCGCGTTGATCGTCAATTCATCGGACGCGATGTGCCAATCCTCCGTCAGGTGCAGGAAAAGGGAATGGAACGAAACCGCAATGATCGTATACACCGTCGTCGATTTATCGAGAAATTTATAACCGGCGATCAACAAAACGGCGTTAAAAATCAAACTCACAAGGCTGGGCGACCACTCGAACAGGTAGTACAAAATGATGGTTATTCCCGTTACCCCGCCTTCGCCGAACTCATTGGGAATGACGAACAGGTTGATCGCCAAAGCAAAAAGCAGCGCTCCCGCCATGATGACAAAAATATCTATAATCCGTTTTTTCATAAAAAATATCCTCTCATGCTGCTGCGCAAAATGGTTTGAATACTACATGATAACATCTGCCCGCACACGAAACCAAGCTGCCTTGCCTGCGCTGCAGTCCGGTTTTGCCCTGTTGGAATCAAGTCTGGCTTCCTTCCCTCGCCGGCAGTCCGAAAATGCCCGCTTGCAGAGGCTATTCGGCTCGGCATACCGGTGAATCCATTCTTCAAGCCGGCAAATTCGGACTCCAGTATTATGGGGACCTCGATTCCATGATCCAAGCGGGCATTTTCGGATTGCAGCGTACAAAGGGGCTTACCGTCAGCTCGTTGAGGCAAATGGGATGTTATAATGTAGTAAGCTCGACACATTAACAACGGCGGCGAACGATTGGGTTATCGGGGGTAAAAAAATGAAACGAATGATGAGTCTTAGCGAATTGAAGCAAGTTATCGCGGAAAATCAGCTGGTTCTGCTTGTCATGAAGTCAGCCGATTGCGGGGTATGCGAATCCGTTCAGGCCAAGCTATCCGTCATGCTGGAATCCCGGACGGGCATCGCCGGCATTTACGTATATATAGCGGATGCGCCGGACGTCGCATCCGAGTATCTGACGCTGTCCGCACCGACAGTGCTGGTTTTCCACGAAGGGAAAGAGGTGTATCGCATAGCCCGGTTTGTCCTTTTTGACGAGCTCGACCGCTTGCTTTCGCAGTATGAACAATTGATGGAGGAGCATGACGGATAAGCCGGCTTAATATGCTCCTGAACGTTTGGGTGGAGCGTTCGGAACGGCATCTGCCTTGTTACGTTCTCAGAAGAGGCTCCGTCCTGAATTGCAGTCAAGCGGAGCCTCATCGGTTTATTGGAGCCGCATTCTCCATCAGGGGTGATCCTTACGGTAGAGCTCGCGGCTTTTATAGCCCGCCTGCAGAATCATCTTCATTTCCTCGCGCCGCTTTGCCTTCGTATCCTCTTGCTTAGCGCTATAGACATAACGCGCCCAGTCTTTGCGGTATCCCGGTGTAAGCGACCGGTAGACGGCAAGCAGCTCCGGGGCATCCTCCAGATCGTTCTCCACACTGGGAATCAAGGACACATAATCGTCCACGCGTTGGCTTGCTTTCGAAGAAGTCTGCTCTTTGTTCTTGCCCCACGCGTCCTCTTTCAGCCCTACGACCGTAAAGACATCGTCCAGCCCCACCATTCGGGCGAATTTTATATCGCTTGTCCCGACATACCCGTTCTCATCGCTCTCCAGATCGCCCATCAAGTCGTCGCGATGAATGAACGTCGGGTATACTTTATTTCCCTTTTTAGGATAGGCCATAAAGAGATAGCCGTTCTTACGGAGATGCCGATGCTCGATGACACGGTTAACCAGTCCCTTTAATGCTTCCGTATCCAGCACAAAAGCAAATATGAGATCATAAGCGCAATCCTTAGCGAGCGCAGTATCGTAGCCTGACAGCCCGGTGAAGTAATCCGAGCCTTTCGGCTCGTCCAATATCGCGGCGTGCTCGAACTTATGCAAATTCAGCTTTTCTACTATCGATTTCGTCACTATGCCTCATCTCCTGGATATATTCGCGTGCTAAACAGATAGGGTATCTCCGCAGCGCTACTATACCGCTTTACGGGAATACCCCTTTGGATGCGTTCATCGCTTTTTCTTACGCGGACCCTACTTATACAACACTTTGTCTACGTTGTACTTGGCTCTATTTTTATTGATAATATAGGTTTCGTAGATCTCGCGGTCTACAGGGTTTTCGTTGACGCAAACCTCAATCTTGGCGACCTCGTCGCGGTGATTCTTCATGTCCGATACGGTATCCTCGAAATGCTTTTTGATCCGCGGTCTGAGCTTTCTGGCCTTGCCGACGAACAGCAGCTCGTCCTGATCGTTATAGAACATGAAGAACCCGCCCTTATCCCTGGGGATCAGGTGAAAATCGGTAAAACCGTAAATGTTGCTCATCTGGGGGTCTTTCTGTTTGGTGATGGTCACGTCCGGCGTCGGTATTGTGATGATGATCATATTCGTTCACTTCTCCTCTTCTTATCCTGCTATATACTATCATAACGGCTCGCCCGAAACTACGGGGAATCAGCCGGAGGCGCTCCGGACTAGCAGGGCAAGCTGATTCGCAGCAAGCATCCTTTATCCGGCTCGGCATCCACGTACAACGTGCCTTTCAGCTGCTGTACACGGTCCCTCATCATTTTAAGGCCGAAACCCGGCTCGAGATTGCTTGCGCCTCTTCCGTTATCCGCCAGTATGAACTGAATCAGCGAACCGTCATTCCGCAAGCTGAAGCTGAACGTATTGCAGCCGCCATGCCGTATGCCGTTCGTTAAACCTTCTTGCAGCGCGTGGTAGATGACTTTTTTCTGTATTAAAGACAAATGGGATATAGGGTCCATCTCGGCATGGATGAGCACTCCCGTATTCCGCTCCGTGTCCTGAATCAGCTGCTGCAAAGCCTCCGTGATGTCATAATATTTATCCTCTTTCAGCATATGGACGGAATTGCGGATCTCGCTCAAGCTGTGCCGGACAAGATCTTGCGCTTCCTTAAACCTTGTTACGGCGCCTTCCGCATCTTTCTGCAAAAGGCGCTTGCCCGCTTCGATCTGGACAATCGTCGAGGTGAGGGTATGGCCGACGATATCGTGAATTTCCTGCGCGATCCGGTTTCGCTCCGCGTAAACCATCGTTTCCGCCAAAGCTTCGGATGTTGCGTCCATGGATCTTTGCAGCGCCCGCGTCCGTTCCATCACCTGATCCTCCAAATTGTTTTTCAAGTACTGAATTCCCGAATACAGCTTGGCATTGGTAATGGAAATCGCGCATTGGGAGCTGAGCAGCTTCAGTATGTCCAACCGTTCCTCCGTGAAAACCCCGGTCGACAGATTATTCTCCAGATAAAGCAAGCAGATCAGCTTGTTTTGATGCATGATAGGCAGGCACAGCGCCGATTTCAGCCGGTTATTCTTAATGTACTCGTTCCGTTGGAACATACTGTTGCCCGCAACGTCATGGAGCACGACCTCTTCTTTCGTTCGTATCGTATAACCGATAATGGCTGCCGGAAGCAGCCGCTCGGCCTCCTCCAACGGAATCGATTCGATATGAAGCTTCTCGGCCGTTCCGTACGCCTCAACCATCCAGCGGTCTTCATGATCGAAAATGAGCGCGCCGTATTCCGCGCCGGCATTCTGAAGCATAATACGCATCAGCATATGCAGCAAGCTGCCCATTTCCATTTCACCCGACAGCGTTTGTGCAGACATGGCGACAGAGAAGTAGTCGATCCGCTCCAAATCGGTTTTCGCTTCCCGCTTCGGCTGCAGCAAATGACCGTACTTCGCTTCCATATCGGCCGTTTTGGCAAGCGCCCCCCAGCTCATATACGCTTCATAGGCTTCCGTCAAATAGAGCCTTGCAAGCGGCGGTCTCCCGCTATTGATAAAGTGCTTGGCAAAACATTCGGAAATGATGCCCACGTCATGGACATGTCCGCGGGTGCGTGCCGCATGTAACGCTTCTTCATAAAATCGTTCGGCCTCGTGTCCCTTGCCTCCAAGCCTTGCATGCTCCGCCCGGACCAGCAGATATTTATGCATATAGTTCTCCGGGCTGCGGCGCGCCATGGGTTTCAGATTTTTCAAGCTCCGGCGGATCCTATTCCAATAGCTTGCCTTTTCCCGCTTGCTTCCTGCTTCATAGATCTCTTTTAACACCAGCACTTCATAGTAATAATAGCTCGACGAATCAATGATCTGGGTTGTTCTCAAATTCACCATATTCATCGTGTGCTCAAGCGCAAGCCGGGCTTTTCGGTAATCGCCGAGCAAGTAGCCGGTAATATATTGATTAATGTTGACCAGCCCTTGCAAGTAATAGCGCTTAGCGTCGCCGGTCACATCTTCCATAAAAGCTTTCGCATCGATATTCGTTCCCGATAACCTATCATCCGGAGCCCGATTTCCGGTCAAAGCCGTAAGCAGATTGCCAAGGATTACCGCTTGCTTCCAGTACAGCACGTTCTCGTTTTGCTTGAACGCATCCGATTGAGAAAGGAGCCTAGTATAAATATCCTTCAGCGGATGACCGAATTGAAAAAGCAGCGAGCAGTTTGTCAGCACACTGTGGTTGGCATGCCATAGAGCTCCCGATTGCAAAGCGGTCTTGCCCGTATGATCGGTATACGCAAGCAAAAATCCGGGCTCGTAGCGCCTCCAGCCGTCATAGCAGAGCGAGAATGCGCTGTAGGTTTGCGCATACAGTCCAGGATTGTTCTTTGCGGTCGCAAGGGCGAGCTGCCCCCACTTATATGCCGCTTCATAATCATGGAACTGGTAATGCTGAATCATCGCGTAGCTCACGAACCCGATGGAAGCCTCCGGCGTCATCCCGTAGTCCATCGTCATCTCCAGCATCATTAGAATGGACGAAAGCCAGACCTTCTTCTCTAAAGTAAAGCTCGCGTTAGTCGAATGGACCATAACGGCTAACGCCGCTTTACGCCGTTCATCCGTCATAGGAGGAAGATTGGCGAAGGAATGAACGGGATGTTTGCGGAGCTTTCGCCGCACTCGCGTCCATTGCAGCAGCATCTCCAGCGGACCGGGGTTGAAGTTGTGCTTCATGCCTAGCAGCTTCAAGGTCATCTCGCTTAACGAAAGCACTTTTGGGAAGTTATTTCGGTTCATCTCCAGCTGGATCATCATAATGCATGCCTGCGCTTTGTCAAAATCGGCCGCTTTCCTCAATACCAGGTTGAACGTATCATCCGCCGCCGCATAGTCCGCGTTTAGGAACTCGGCTTCAGCCCTTTCTTTGTATGCTTGATAAGCCAGCGGGTAACAGCTGTCCCAGCAATCGTCTTCCAGCAGCCCGGTGGCATGGCGCAAATAGTCCAGCGACGTTCTGAACGCATTCGACTGCTTCGCCTTAACGCCCGCTTGCACGTTGAGCTCCGCCAATTCCAGCTTTTTCTCCAAGGAGTCGACCTGTGCCGCAGCCTGGTTTAAATGACCCACCACTTCGAATACGGGGACGTCTTCGCCGGCTCTCATCCGCTGCGCGAGAAGAAAGCCGAACTCTATATGCAGCTTCGTCCGCTCCGTCTCGGGCACAAGCTCGTATGCGGATTGTTGAATATAATCATGCTGGAAAATGTAAGAGGTGCGATCTTCGTACGACGGCAGCAGCAGCCGGTTATCGACGGCAATTTCCACGCTACCAAACAGTTGATCCTTTTCAAGTCCGGTAATAAGGGAAAGCGTATGCAGACTAAACTGCTTGCCGAGAAAAGCCGCCCGGCCGAGTATATAAACCGTCTGCTCCGGCAATTTCTGCAGCGAGTTCGATATGGAGGCGGCAGCATTAACGGAAACGTTCCATTCGGCAATAAGCTGCACATTCCACTGCCAAGTCCTGCTTCGCTCATCGAAGCTCCCCAGGTTGCGGTCCACTATTTCCTGCAGGAACTGCTTGAGAAATAACGGATTGCCCCCGGTCTTACGGAGCAATACATCCGCCAATTCATCGATTCCGTCTATTTGGCCTTGGAGCATGGACCTCAGCATATGCTTCAGCTCTTCGAAATTGCAGGCAGTAAGCCGTATCCGCTCCATACGCGTACCGGTATCCTCAAGCTTGTTTACCAGCTCGCGAAGAGGATGCTCCGGAGCCGTCCCATTGTCCCGGTATGCGCCGATGACCAGCAAGCGCTTCGTTCCCCTATCCCCCAGCAAATGGCATAAATATTGAATCGAAGCTTCATCAGCCCACTGTAAATTATCGAAGAATAAAACCAAAGACTGCTCCGACTGAACGAACAATTGAAAAAATCGGTTCATGACAAGATGAAATCGGTTTTGGGCTTCCACCGCAGGCAAAACGGCAACGGCCGGCTGCTCCCCGATCAGCAATTCCAGGCGGGGGGCCATTTCGATCAGCAGCCGCCCGCAGCCTTGTACCGCATCTAAAATTCTCAGCTTCCACTCTTCCACTTGCGCCTGATGCAAAGTCAGCAAATGGTCGGCCAGCTCCGCTATGGCTTGCCGCCAAACGGCATAAGGAAGCGCGGTAGCTATAAAATCGAATTGGCAGACTGTGAAAAAGCCCTTCGCGGGAATGGAGTCGCGTATAGTCTCGACTACAAAGGAGGTTTTCCCGACCCCCGCCTCCCCGCCGACCCAGACGGCTTCCGCAGCGCCTTCGGAAACCCGTTTCAGCGACTGCAGCAATATAAGCTGCTCCGCTTCTTTGCCGATAAATCCTTCCGACAGGAGCAATCTTTCTGAAATATCGTGATTGGCAAGAGGAAATGGCTGAACTTTCCCCGATACGCGATACTGAACGAGACATTCCTCCAAATCCGCCTTGATTCCGTACGCGCTTGCATACCTCGCTTCGGGCATTTTCTCCATGCATTTGCCGACGATATCGGAAACGACCTTCGGCACGGATTGGTTTCTGGTATAAACGGGATCCGGAGTGGCAGCAAGATGGTGATACACCATATCCAGCGCGTTCTGCAACTGAAACGGCAAGCTCCCTGCGAACCATTCATATAAAATAACGCCGAAAGAATAAAAATCCGAACGGTAGTCCGGTCCCCTCCCCGTTCTCCCCGTTTGCTCCGGAGACAAGTAAGGAAGAACGGAGTCCGGCCTCCCCGCCGGCTGCGAGAACGGATTCGGGTCTTTTTCTGTGGAGCATAAACGAATATCGATCACTTTGACTTCGGTATAGGTATCGTTAATTAATATATGGAAAGGCGTTATTTCATGGAGCCTAATATTGGCATGATGAATGTGCCGAATGCAATCCGCCATAGCTATAGCGGCCCCCAGAAGCTCCGGAAACCGCAAAGAAGCTCTCCGCGTTCGCATCGCTTGCTCAAGCGTCGTCCCGCCGGGATCGTGCAGGAGCAGGACAGGCCGGTCCGCCACCAGCTCCAAGCTGTGCGGCTCAAGCACTCCTCTGCCCTTTAAACGAAGCAGCTGCTCATACTCGTATTGAAAGGCAGCGATCATATTCGATCCGGCATAATTTTCGCATGTTGTCTTAGCAATGATCTTCAGATTATCTTCCAATCGCAGCAATCGGTATACACTGATTTCCCCATTGCCGCCGATTTTTTCGACAACTCGAAAACCCGGTATCTCTATCATGAACCCACCTGCTTCAATCGCGTATATTTTCGGTATCCCTACAATCATATCAAATCTTGTATGGTCGATAAATAAAGCTATTGCAATAGATTCATTAAATGAATAGAATCAAACTGCATCCCAGCATACAGAAAGCCAAGGTGAGCCTATGAATCTGAAGGAAGCGTTCATTCTTTTATTTACGCACGGCATTCCCATTTTGTTTTTCACCTATATGGCTACCGACGTATTGCTGCGCAATAAGAAGAAAACCGAGCATATTTTACTCAGTCTCATCTCTCTTTGTTATCTTCTTTTATTCGCCGAGGAATACATTCGAAACCAGGTTTCCATCGATTATAGCCCCATATTGTCCGCCCTTTGGCTAAGCAGCGTCGGCATTGCCATTCCCGGACTCGGCTTTCATTTCCTGGTCAAGTTTACCCGTTTAGAAACGAAGCTGCCGAGATTCGTTTACCCCTATGTTTTTTACTTGCCTCTGATTTTCATTTTTATGAACCTGGTTACAGGCGCAAAATGGATCTCCGCCCAACAATTCGTTCAGATGGGCATGTGGAAGCTTCCGGTCTATAATGCCGGCTATTACCAAGCGATGTCGGTGAGCATAATGATCAATTTCTCCTATTTGATTCCGCTGCTGATCGCAAAGTCGAAATCGGACACTCTCGAGCAGAGAACCATATACAACCATCTCATTTTCGGCGTCGTCGTCTCCGTAATCGGGCATATCATTTTCGGCTACTTCAATTTCGAAGACAGCTTGCCTCCATATCCGTATTTATACAGCGGCGTTATTTGGTGTTACTTCCTGAGACATACGATGAAAAGGCATGATTTTCTAAATTTATACGATAAGCGTTACGAGAAGCTGTTCAATATGAATCCGGACGCCATCCTTCTTATCGATCGCATGCAAACGGTCAAAGACGCCAATCCGCGGGCGATTCAACTTTTCCGTTCGTTTGAACTGGAGTTCGCGCAATTTTTCAACCTGCTGGACCCCATAATTAAAGAGCGCATGCAAGCGAAGCTGGAAATCGATCATTATGAAACGGATATTTCCCACAACAACAAGCGGCTTTTTCTGCTGGTTAACGCCGATTACGTATGGGTCGACAACGAACAACATGTGCTTTTGATTCTTCGGGACATTTCCGTTCAGAAACGGCACCAGGAAGAGGTCAAATTTTTGGCCTATCACGACCCGCTGACACGATTGCCGAACCGGCGGTACTTCCATGAGAAATTGGAGGAAGCGTTACAAGAAGCGGAACGCCATAACCAAACGCTGGCCCTCCTCCTTATCGATCTGGATAAAATCAAGTTGTTGAACGATACACGCGGACATCTCGCCGGGGACGAAACCCTGAAATACGCGGCGCAAATCATAAAAGAGGCGGTTGAAGATTGCGGGGTTGCAGCGAGAATGGGCGGGGACGAGTTTATTTTATTTATCGCCAATTCGCCGTCGTACGAAGAAGTCGAGAGGAAGATCGAGCACATGCAGGAGAAATTCTCAAAATATATTTCGAAATACGGAGCTCTTCCCGTCGGGATGAGCATCGGCGTAAGCCGTTACCCGACGGACGGAGTCGAGGGGCAAGCCTTGATCAACATTGCCGACAATGCCATGTACGAAATGAAAAGAAGCCGGGCTTAGCATTAAGCCGGCTTTTTTGTTGACTGGAGGTACGGCAGCGGCCTCGGAAAAGCTTACAGGCGCTGCATGATTTTTATATGCCCTGCAATGATGTGAGCTGCGTTCTCAACAAGCTTCAGAACAAGCCCGCAGATAAGAAGAGCAAGAGGATAACCGCCATTACAGCCGCATATTTATAATTCGGCCGCGCAAGCTCGACTACCGACTTCTGCAGGATCCCCGCCAACAGATTGTTCACGGCGGAGACAGGGGAAATCGGATTCGACAGGCCCCAGCCTCCAAGCAGCAGAACCCCGAAATAAACCGGGCTTATATGAACCGCCGAGGGATCTATCCCTGTCGCAAGAACGGTGACCGGTACGATCGGATGAATGCCGATCAAAGATGTAGCTGCAATTAAAGCTATCGCAGCAATCGAGAAGGATAAAGAAATCGGAAGCGGAACCGCGTCAAGCAGTGCTGGGACGGAAGCGCCGAACCCGGTGGCGCTGATCGAGCCGCTGAAAAAACCGGCCGCCAGAAACAGCGCGATTTCTTTCTGCAAAGCCGGAAGCGTCACCGTAAAATGATTGGTCAGCCCTTGCCGGTATGTCGCCATCGCTCCCTTCCCCAAGCACCAGGCTAGCGGGAATAAGACGGCAGCCATACAAGTGATCAAAACCATAGGCAGATCGATCAACCGCTCCAGCAGCAAGACGGCGGCTATGGCCAGCAGCAAATACATGCCCAGCCCTGCCGGAAAACCGGCACGCTCCCGGTTCGCATCGGGTCTCTCCCGCTCCGAAGAGGCGGTCTCCTCTTCCTCATTCCGGCTCTCCCTTAGCCACCGGAAATCTACAACCAAGCTGACAAGCACGCTCAACAACGCCAGCCCGAGCACGTAGGGAAGAAGGGATGACCAGTACAACGAAAGCGAAGAGGTCACAATTGTCATAGCCGCAAAATACGGCGACCATAAAATCGCTCCCCCGAATCCTCTGTTCATTGCATTAACAAGCAGCCGGGTCATAATGCCCGGCTGCGGTTTAACGAACGTCAGATGGTATACGACGGGAATGGAGCCTACATTGATGAATGCACCCATAATTTGAGTAAGGAGCTGCGTACCGGCGAACAAAGCCGTCTTGCTCCGAACGTTCGCTTGGTAAAACCGCTTCAAGGCTTCGACATAAGCCGGAAGCCGAACGGGAATGCCGAACAATGGGGCGAAAACAAACAGAGTAACCAGCGTCACATTAATGCTCGCCGATTCGAACCAGTACAGCGCATCCGCTTTCTGCCAAAGCATGAGCAGCACACCGCCGGCCACGAAGGCAGCGGTCAGCCACAGCGTCGCTCCCTTAAGCTGAAAAAGCAGCAGGACGATTGCTGCAAAAACCATGCAGCCGAGCAATACGGTCAGCGGCTCCCAGTGCGTCACCTGTTGTACGATAAACACGACCGCAAGGAGAATAATGATCGTCCTGTCTATTGCTGCCTTTACTTTATTTGTCATGCGATACGCCTTCTTTTTTTAGGGCATGTCTGAATACTCCGAGGGGAGCAGATTTGGCCGAATTTTTGTTCTAGGCAAGGCGCGTTTGTGAAGGCGTACCGGGGGTACGTCAAGCAAACGGAACGAAGCATAGGGCAAAAAGGCGGTGAAAGATGACCCTGAGTGAGTTTTCAGACACGCCCTAATTAAACTGCCAGCAGCTTAAGCTTAAATTGCCGTATTGATAGCTCCGGTGAAGCAATTTGGCCTGCCGGTTCGCGTCGCCGGTCCCCATGGCAAGCAGCAGTGGAATAAAGTGCTCATTTGTCGGCACCGCTTCTTGCGCATAAGGAGCCAGTTCTCTATAGTTGAACAGCGAATCGACATCCCACGCCTCCAGCTTGGCTTGAATCCAATTATCAAACGCTTCGGCCCATCCGTCAATGCCTTCCGACTTCCAATTCAATTTACGCAAGTTGTGGACGGTTCCCCCGCTGCCGATGATCAGAATATCTTGTTTTCTAAGCTCGGACAGCGCTTTGCCAACCTGATACTGCTGCTCGTTAGTCAAATAACGGTTGACGGACAGCGCGACTACCGGAATATCCGCATCGGGATAAAGAAGCTTGAGAACGGCCCAAGCGCCGTGATCGAGCCCTCTTTCTTCATCCAGTACGCTCTGAATCCCATGCTTCGAAAATAACGATTGGATTTGATCGCTTAGCGCCCGATCCCCTTCGGCCGGATAAGTCATCCGATAAAGCTCGTCTTGAAATCCTCCGAAATCGTAAATGGTGCTGTACCGGCCTGCCGCACTCACCGTTTGCATAGATTGCTCCCAATGCGCTGAAAATAATACAATCGCTTTCGGTTTAGGCGTATGGGCAGCGAAATTTTTCAATAAAGCCGTGTATGCATTATCCTCAAGAACGATAGAAGGCGCACCGTGCGCGAAAAAATAAGATGGCATCATATAGCGGTTCACTCCTTATTCGTATTGATACCGGCATCCGATTCAAGCCATCTCACAAAGTCCCGTTGATTCTCCTCTGAGACGCCGTGATCGGTCGGATACAGGTTAAAAGTCAGATGGGACGTTTGATCTTGAAAATAAGCCGCCGTCTCCTGTCCGATCCGGACCGGGAATACCGAATCGAATTCCCCGTGGGAAATAAATACGGACGTATTTTTGACGGATTGCAAGGAATATTCGGTCTTAACAAATGCCGGCACATACCCGTTCAACGCCACGATTCCTTTCAGCTGATCCCCCATTGTAAGCGCAAGCGTCATGGACAAGATAGCGCCTTGGCTAAAACCGAACAAATAACGCTTGTTCGCATCGACCGGATACTTCTCCGTCGCATACCGGATAAATGCCTCCAGATTTTGAACGGCCTGATCGAACAATTCCCGAATCGGGTTGCCCAAGCTTTTGAGCTCATAATATTGATACCCGTTACCCAGCGTAAGATTGCCTCTAATATTGATGATAATGAATTCGGATGCCAGCGGAGCCGCCAAGCCGAGCATATTTTTCTCATTGGAGCCTTTGCCGTGAAGCGTGAAAATGACAGGGTATTTTCTGTCCGGTTCCATATTGGCCGGCATATGAATGTCATACAGGTAAGCTGGTTTCATGATGGATCTCCTCACTTATGATTTATTAGGCTTGGCTTTCGGCTGATCAACTATATATTAGTAATAATAATTTATATTTTATATAAGTAATTTATCTCACATGGCACTAGCATGTCAATAGTAAAATTGTTAATATGAATATATATTCTCTATTGCAAATATTATGGGGGACGAGTGAATACAATGGACATCGGTTCTAACATACGGGCAATCCGCAAACGGAAAAATATTACAATCGCGCAAATTTGCGAGGAAACCGGCTTATCCCAAGGCTTCTTAAGCCAGGTGGAAACGAATAAAACGTCTCCTTCGATCGCCACGCTTGAAAACATCGCCGCTGCGTTGAAAGTACCTTTGGCTTATTTGCTGCTGAAAAAAGAAGAACGCATGTGCATCGTGCGCAAAGAGGAACGGAAGATGACGACTAGCGGCGGCGGGAATTTAAAGGTGGAGCACCTGAGCTCTACGACAAACGTCAAAATGATGCTCGTCGAGTTCCCGCCCGGAGCCTCTACCGGCGATGCTCCGCATGCGCATGAGGGCGAAGAAGTACATGTTGTGATTAAGGGGAACATCTACGCAGAGCAAGGAGAAGATTCGGCCGAGTTCGGCGAGGGCGATTCGTTTTCGTGGAACGCCTGCACGCCTCATTTTGTGAAAAATATCGGCGACGAGCCCGCCATTGTCCTTATTTCCGTATATACGGAAACGAATCATACGGGGGATTTCTTCTGAGATTTCAAAAAACGGGGCACCCCTTTGAATGACATGGGTGCCCCGTTTTTTTATTCACTAAGCGACATCGTTCCTCGTAGCTTTTCGTACGGCAGGCGCGATCTCCGTCGCCAGCCGTTCAATGTTTTCGGCAATTTTGCCGAACGGGATTCCGCCGATATCCATTTGGGCGATAAACCGCTGATGGCCGAACAACTCGTGCTGGTGCAATATTTTCTCGATAATCTGCTGGGAGCTTCCTACAAATAGCGCCGTCTCCGGCGCGGACATTCGATCGTAATCGCCTCTGGACAGATGGGCGCTCATTCCGCGCTGCCGGTTGACCTCCGCCCAATAGTTCACATAGTACGGATAATATTCCTCTCTGGCCTGCTCAGTCGTATCTGCGATAAACGTATGCCCCGTCACGGCGACCTTCAGCTTCTCCGGCGGGTGCCCCGCTTGAAGCGCAGACTGCCGGTACAGCTCGACGAACGGCTTGAACCGGAGCGGATCGCCGCCAAGTATCGCCAATGCTAGATTGGTTCCCAATCTGCCAGCACGTACCGCACTCTCCGGCGTGCCTCCGACACCGACCCAAAGCGGGATTTCATCCTGCTCGGGCCGCGGCGCAATATCGGCATTCTGGAAGGAAGGACGATGACGGCCGGTCCACGATACTTTCCCGGATTCGTTCAGCTTTAGAAACAGCTCCAGATGCTCTTCGAATAACTCGTCGTAATCGTTCATATCGTACCCGAATAAAGGGAAAGACTCGATAAACGCTCCGCGCCCGGCAATAATTTCCGCCCTGCCGTCCGACAAAAGATCGAGCGTGGCAAAATCCTCGAACAAACGAACCGGATCTACCGTATTCAACACAGTTGTCGCCGACGTCAATTTAATGCGCTTCGTTGCTTGAGCGATCGCCGAGAGGACTACCGCCGGGGCCGATACCGCATATTCCAGACGATGATGCTCGCCTACGCCGAAAACGTCAAGTCCGGCTTCATCCGCCATTTTCGCAGCCTCTATGATTTCACGGATACGCTGTTTGGCGCTAATGGTTACCCCCGTATGCGGATTCCGGCACAGATCGGCTAACGTGTATACCCCAATTTCCATCATGCTCTCCTCATTCGCCCTTAGCTTCAATCGTTAATCGAATCCGATTGCCCGCCGGGTCGCTCGTAAAATATCCGTTTGACTCTTTCTCCACCGGCGCACCGGATTGCTCCAATCGCCCGATCGCCCCTTGCCGGGCCGCGTCATCGGGGAACACGATCGTATACCAGTTCAGACCGACCATATTCCGCGGCGGAGTCGGCGCCCCGGCGCCCTGCCACGTGTTCACTGCAATATGGTGGTGGTACCCTCCCGTAGACATGAAAACCGCTTGCGGGTAATAAGACACCGTCTTAAACTCAAGCACGTCGTTATAAAAACGCTCCGCTTGCTTCAAATCTCCGACATGAAGATGGATATGGCCCATGATCGTTCCCGCAGGAAGACCGCTCCACGGCTCGCTGCTTGCCTCAAGAATCCCTCTCGCGTCGAGCTGAAGCGTCGCCATTTCCACGGAGCCGTTTTTCCAATTCCACTCCGATGAAGGGCGATCCCGATAAACTTCAATCCCGTTCCCTTCGGGATCCGTGATGTACAAGGCCTCGCTCACATAATGATCCGCCGCCCCGAACGGATAGTTAGTCTGAATCAAATGCCGCAGAAAAACGGCAAGATCGGCACGCGTCGGAAGCAGCAGCGCAAAATGGTACAGCCCCGAATGACGCCCGGCAAGCGGAATGACATCCTTCGGCTGCTCGAGCGTCACCAACGGCGACACCCCGTCGGCCGTTAACACGGCATGCTCCGCCGATTTTTCCTGCACCTTCAAGCCAATAATCGTCTCGTAAAAGGACACCGTGCGTTCCAGTTCTTTTACTTTCATATTGATCTCGCCGACCGTCACATTCGGGCTTTGATGAAATTTATCCATGCTCGGCACATCCCTGTCATGTATTTGTTTTAAACTTTAATTTCGTAAGTAACTATACTTGTATAGTAATTCATGACGGCGCGATTGTAAAGAGCAATATTACGAACGCGGCACTGCCGGCACTTTGACGACCAAACGGCGCACTACTCCTAATATGCCAAAAAGAGCCTGTCCGATTCATGGAAGGCTTGCAGGAGGAGCACATTTCAGGAGGTAATCGCTTTGACTCTTATTGACGTTCCGGATAAAGGGTACATACGATTGGTAAATCATATGGGTTATGCGATTCTCGATATGATGAAAACGTTGGTTCCGGTTACGGCCGAATTCCATTGGAATGGAAAAAACCGGGAGCCGCTAAAGCTTCCGGTCTTTTTAACATGACTGCCGCTCACGGTTATACGACAGGCGGCGTGCAAATCAGCAGCATATTGCCTTCAGGATCAAAGACATGGCAGCCGCGCATCCCGTCCGGGAACGGTTGAATGCCGTCTGTTTTTACGCCTTTTTGCGTCAGCTCCTCGAAGGCTATATCCACATCGGGGGTTTCAAAGAAAAAAACGGAATACGGCAGCGGCGTAATGTCCTCATGATGCGATTGCAGTAAAATCAGACTGGTCCCTTCCATTTTGAACTCAAGGAAGTCGTCGCCCTCTGCCGCTATTTCGAATGGGAAAACAGTGGTATACCACTCCTTCCCTTTCTTCAGGTCTTTCAGATGAATGAAACAAGTGTTGATTCGATTGCGGATGTACATTTACAAAACTCCTCTCAAAATATTCTCCATCACTTCATACACGAATCAAATCCGCCAAACGATACGGTACGTTGAAAAAATTATTCGGCCATTACCGTAAAGGCATTTCCCTCGGGATCGTAGAATGAAAAATGCAGCTTGCCCCGCAGCGAAAGTCGCTCTGCGCGGATGCCCGCTTGGATCAGGTGACGATACGCTGCCGCTATCGCCATGGGCTCTTGTAAGCGAAATGCGGCTAAAAACCGCTGAATCAAGGAGGTTTGCTCTTCCATGTTTTTGCTTGAGAGCCGGGCGGCCTTCGATGCCGCGTCTTGTTCTTGTCCAAGGGCGGCTAGCCGCTTGCGCGCTCGATGGAGTGCGGCTTTGGCCGCTCCTTCCGTAGTCTCCAGCATGTCCGCAATTTCCCGGGAGCTATAGCCGAAAACATCCGCCAGTAAAACCACCACCGCCTGGAATGGCGGAACTGAGGAAACCAAAAGCTCCAAAGAATCCTTGATATCGATCGAATACTCGTCCAAATCGGCGGATAGTGCCTCGTAGCCGTCCGGCAGGCCTACATTGGCTTTTCTTTTTCGGCATTCATCGATCCAGGCGTTCGAAGCGATCCGGAACAAAAACGCCCTCGGCGCCGGATGCGCCACTAGCTTCGCTTGCGCTTTAAGCGCTTTCATTATCGTGTCTTGATACAAATCGTCTGCATCCCACGGCGTCCCTGTCAGCATACGGCAGTAGCTGCGCAAATCGGATTCAAACTTTAAGATGAACTGATCGAACATATCGGCAGCCTTTCTTTATTATGCTTATGCCTAGACTAATCCATTTTTTCCGAATAGCAATTTCAGTCAGGTTATATCCGAATTCCCTCGGTATAATGATGGTAAGGAGGATGGCATGGTAAACAGTGAGGTTATAATGGAGATTTCAATAATTTTGTTGAATTGCATGCCAACGGATCATATTTCATGCATTTATTTATTGGAGATACAATCCAACCGTTACAACAACCTTATTTTTATTTGGATACCGCGAATATCGAGCTCGCTTACTACTCGTTACTAAATAAGGGGGTACATGTATCAGAGCTTATCCATTATTCCGATCATTCCGGTTTTGTATTTACCGACTTGGATGGCAACAAGGTAGGGATGTCCCATTTTAACTAGATCATGAGCAGCAAACACGCTACCGTGGTAATTGATAACCATTTCTTTATCGGGCTATGACTGGGATGCATATATCCATTTCCATAGCGGATTTATCAAAACATCTTTCGTCGTACACTTCCATTTCATACGTCCCTGCATGCTCCATATTACTTTTGGGGAACCATTCTTGAAAGATATACCGCCACGTATTTTGAATCGCATTTGAAAAATCTTCTATACGAGCTTTAGGCGTTGTAAATACTGCAAATTTTTGTTTGCCGAACAACCTGCTAACCATAGGATCAGGCACCCTTCCTTGGATATCTGTCTCATAACCAATCAGGTAAGTGAAACTCCCGTGTCTTTGTCTCTCGAAGTCTGTAAGTATATTTAGTCTCCGATTTGGGTTTATTTTGTTCGGGATTTTTTCGCCCAGCCTATTTTCAAAATAGTTTCCAATAAACGGAGGAATATCGTTAAAACTCTGATTATCTATGGCCGTAGTTTTTAGCTGATAGCCCATCCATTTAAAATCGTCTATCGTAATCATTCGCGGTTCCATCACAGCGCCTCCTGTATGTTTAGATAGAGTCAGTCGGTTTAACGTGGCTCTTTTATAAATAGCGGTGTCGTCCTCATTCAAACGAAACATTTTAGGACTCACTTTAAAAAATTTCTTGAACGCTCTGGAGAACGTCTCATGATTGTTATAGCCACATCCAAAGGCGATTTCGACAACCTTTAGTTTACTTGTTAGCAGCAAATTCGCAGCTTCAGATAAACGTCTTCTTTTGATGTAATCTCCAACCGTTATGCCAACCAGCACATGAAACGTCCTGTGATAGTGATATTCTGAGAATGTTGCTATATCGGCGAGTTCTTTTAATGTAAGCTCGGCAAATAGATTTTCCTCCATGAAATCGATCGTTTTCTGAATTCGTTCCATGTATGGCATCCCATTCCCTCCACCGGTAAGTTACCAATAATGTTAACATCTTCATCCGGTATTTCCTTGACGATTTTTGCTGATTATTATTTTTTTCAAACCACCCAAGTTCACAAGGATAAACGGCTTCGCCGTCCTCAACGCTTTCGAAGAAAGCGGCCTCGTAAGCATAAGCTGAGGACAGGTGCGTTTACCGGTGAAATATAAGCCCTTGATATGTGGAACATATTTGTATTTGTTCAAAAAAAGAAGCCCCCTCACCACTTTATAGTGGTTTGAGGCTTCTTTACCCAAATATAGGAACTATACACCATTAATCCTTTTGTCTCGGATAGAACCACGTCGAATTTCAGCATACCGAACAATCGATCGATATGCGGAAAAATTGAAAGTCGTCGTAATTGCCCGGAGCTTTATATCGCCCCGGCCTTCTCGGCTTGCCGATAACCTGTCAAGACTTCGCGAACACGGAGATTGTCTGAAGGCAGCAGCGGGCTCCGGACTTCATCGCTTGCGAATATGCCCAAGTGTTTAAAAAGAGCTTTAGTCGTAGGAATTTCATCGCCCGGACCGAACATGCTGATGAACGGCAATAGCTTGCGGCTGTAAATATCGAAGCTTTCCTCGAATTTCCCTTCGCGGTGCAGCTCCCAGCATGTGCGGAACGCTTCCGGAAAGATAATCGGCGCGATAATCATATTCCCGTCGACCCCCGCCACAAATGCTCGGTAGCAAATAATATCGTCGCCGCCAAAAACCGTCAAAGCCGTCCGAGTCTTCAGCTGGCGAATTTTCTCGAAGCTGTGGTCGGTCATTTTAATCGCCTTCACTTGAGGCACCGCCTCGGACAATTGGATCAAATCGTTGGTAGTAAAACGCGTGCTTGTCGTTACCGGATTATCGTAGAAAACGATATCTAGACCGGTTCGCTCGGCGAGCTTCCCGACATAATCCACAACCATACTCAAGGAATTCGGAAAATAATACGGGCTCGGCACAAGCGCCGCTTTTACACCCGATTCGGACGCCGCGAGGCCGATCTCCACCGCCTCCTCCAGACATGTATGGCCCAACCCGACTACAATCTCTTTGCCTGCCGGTATGTTAGCCGAAAAATAACGGACAATTTCAATCCTTTCTTTCGCGGTTAAAGCAGGAGCTTCCCCGGTGCTTCCGCACACCACGTAGCCTTCCAGATAATCGACGGTTTTTTGAATCAGCCTGTCGAAGCTTATGTAATCAATGTTTCCGTTAACAAACGGGGTGGGAATTACGGGAATATTACCTTGCAATGCCATGAATATCATCCTCCGTCGTATAAGTTTTATTACGAAAACGGGATCAGCGACCGCTTATCGCGCTCTCATCGAACCGCAAATCACCGTTCCGTATACAGAAAATTATTTCAAAATCCACCATCCACTCGCTAACGCTCTACGGAAAGCGACGGCAACTCTTCGCGGCATGCGGGCTTTTTACGTTATTCCCCCCATCTGCTTAGCGACACCGGACACCTGAAGATGAACCACAGAAAACCCCTCATAATTTTCAATATACTGAACTTATGTTCATAAAAATAATAACAAATTGTTCGATAATAGGTCAATAATAAAAAAACGCGCCGTTCGTAACCCGAAAAAGAGGGAGAGAGAACTCGTTCCAGCGTATCGAACCTCGCATTAGCCGCTTCTCCTCACGCCCGCGAATGTTTTGACCCTAATTATGCACCGTTCGCTTTAACCGGGTGTTCGATATACCAAAAATATATTTTAGAAAGTTGCCCGACTATTAAGTTATATGCTTAAATAAAGAGTAGATTGACTGCATGCAGGTTCTGCAAACCAAAAAGGAGATACTCAAGATGGACAAAAAGAAATATGCCGTCCCTGCCTTAGAAAAGGGCTTGCTTATTTGCGAGTTGTTGGCGGACTCCGATCAGCCGCTCGGCATCACGGAAATAAATGCGATTTGCGGTTTACCCAAGTCATCCGTATTTTCGATCATGACGACTTTGGAAAATATGGATTACGTTGAGAAGCTGCCTGACGACAAATACAAATTAACGTTAAAAATAAACAATCTCGGCACGAAAATTTTGACCAAGCTGGACGTACGCCAGGTATCCCGTCCGATCATGGAAGAGTTGGCCGAACATCTCCGTTTTACGGTACATCTGGCCATTCTGGAGAAAGATAAATCATTGTACGTCGAGAAGGTTAACGGTCCCGGCTTCGTGCAATTTTCTACCGCCGTGGGTCAATCATGGCCGATCTATATATCGGCGGGAGGTAAAGTCCTGGCCGCATATTTGCCGAGCGAGCAATTATCCGAGATTCTGAAACCTTGTACGTTCGAGGCCTATACACCGAATACAATACGCTCGAAAGAAGCGTTGATGGAGAACCTGCATACCGTCCGGGAGAACGGGTATGCTTTTGAAGATGAGGAAGGGGAAATCGGCATTCGCTGCATAGCCGCTCCCGTTTACGATAAGGCGGGAACCGTTATCGCCTCGCTTGGCGTCACCGCATTGCGCAATGAGCTTCCCGTACATAAGCTGGATGAAATCGGGAGGTTCGTTCGGAGCAAAGCTTTAACGATATCGGCCAAGCTCGGCTACGTCCCGCATGAAGCCGAGCCAACCAAACAAAAGAAATAGTTGATTTGCAACGCGCTGCCGCCCATTTCCGGAAGGAAGGTGCGGCGGCATTTTTTGCGTTTTCCCCGCGCCCCCTCCCCTTCTCCACAAAATGTTCCACGTGAAAAATCCATCATTCCCATGCCAGAGCCACACGCCTAACGGACCTAGAGTTTCGCGCTGCATGCAACCTCCCGCCGCTTGAGCGGAGCTCGGTCCACGCCACCTGTAAAACCCTCTTCATACAAACTTTGGTATTCATCATTCGGAATCCATTTCCTGTATGCTGAATTTTTGGTCGAAATATGTTGTTTGATGGAAACCCGCCCCGAAACACGCTTTGCCGGAAAACAAAAAAGAAGCCTTCGTTTGCAGAAGACTTCTTCAATAGAAATGATGCACGAATTGCGGGCAATCCCCGCCTATTCCTTACGATTCAAAATATTATCCTCCAGCACGGCGAATTTATCCCCGTACTCCTTGATGATATGCTTTTCTCCCCAAGCGCATAGAGAATCCAAAATAGATTTCAAGCTCCAGCCGTACTCGCTAAGCTCATACTCTACTTTAGGCGGCACTTGATTGTATATGATCCGGTTCACTATACCGTCTTCTTCTAGCTCCCTCAATTGCTGGGTCAGCATTTTTTGCGTGATGCCCGGCATCAGACGCTTCAAGTCGCTTGTTCTTTTCTTCCCATAAGTCAGATGGCAAAGAATGACGCACTTCCACTTCCCGCCAATTACTTCAAGCGTCGCCTCGACGGAAATATTATATTTCTTCTTAACGGCAACCTCTTCCGCCATAGTCTCCCGCCCTTCTATATGGAGATAGGAACTTTGAAGTACCTACATTACAAAAAAGTACTTACTATTCATTTCGATCCCTATAACCCATAATAGCAGTTACCGGCCGGGTATCACAACATTGCAGAGTGGAGTGGAAATCATGTCAGTGGAGAAAAGAAGGAGCAGCTTGGCGTTACTGGCCTTAGCCATCAGCGCTTTTGCGATAGGAACAACCGAGTTTATCAGCGTGGGATTGCTTCCGCTTATTGCTGAGGACCTTCATATATCGGTTACAACTTCCGGTTTAACCGTTACTTTATATGCGCTAGGCGTCACCTTCGGAGCGCCGGTATTAACATCCCTGACCTCGCAGCTTTCGCGCAAAACGCTGCTGCTATGGATCATGCTCGTATTTATTGCGGGCAATATGCTCGCCGCGGTGGCGGATGGGATTGCCGTGCTGCTGGCAGCGCGCGTCATCTCCGCATTAGCTCACGGCGTATTCATGTCGATCGGGTCTACGATCGCAGCCGATCTCGTACCCGAGCATCGACGGGCGAGCGCCATCTCGATTATGTTCTCCGGACTTACCGTAGCTACGGTGACCGGTGTTCCCCTAGGAACCTTCATCGGGCAGCAAATGGGCTGGCGGGCGGCTTTTCTCGCTATCGTCGCTGTCGGCATCCTTGCTTTACTTGCCAACTTGACGTTGGTCTCCTCGAATTTGCGCAGAGGAATGAAAATACGTCTTAAGGATCAAGTTAAGTTAGTGACGAACCGCCGGCTGCTGCTCGCTTTTACGATTACAGCATTAGGCTACGGAGGCACCTTTGTCGTCTTTACTTATTTATCCCCCCTGCTCCATGAAATAACCGGATTCGAGCAAAAAACGACAGCCGTCATCCTGCTTGTTTATGGAATCGCCATTGCTATAGGGAACGTAATCGGAGGAAAAGCGGCTAACCGCAATCCTGTAACGGCTTTGATCTATATGTTTGCGATTCAAGCCATTGTCCTCTTGGTTCTAACGTTTACCGCGCCATTCCAAGCTGCAGGGTTGATTACCGTCTTTTTCATGGGACTATTCGCATTTATGAATGTACCCGGTCTTCAGGTATATGTCGTGATGCTGGCTGAACGCTTGGCGCCTCAAGCGAAGGATGTAGCCTCCGCAGTAAATATTGCCGCATTTAATGCCGGCATTGCGATCGGCGCCTATTTAGGCGGTGTCGTCGCCGACTCGATAGGGCTGATTCATACGACGTGGATCGGCGCAATAATGGTTGCGGGAGCCGTTATATTGACCATTTGGACCCGAGTTTTGGACAGCAAGGATCAAGCAGACAGGCCGCTCGAATCAAGCGAAATTAACCTACGATCGCAGGCGTGCTAAACTGCCGGAGTCAGGAAACCGCCGCACACTCTATAACAACATTTTAGGAGGATCACAATAATGATAAAACATATTCAAGATACGGTCGCTTTGCACAATGGCGTCAACATGCCGGGACTCGGACTTGGCGTATTTAAAGTGGAGGAAGGACCTGTGCTCGTGCAAGCTGTAAAATCGGCTATTGCCCACGGATACCGCAGCATCGATACGGCCGCCATTTATGAGAATGAACGGAGCGTCGGACAAGGGATTCACGAAGCCATGAAGGAGTCTTCGCTATCCAGGGAGCATCTTTTCGTCACCTCCAAGGTATGGAACGCCGATTTGGGCTATGAGCAGACTTTGGCCGCCTATGAAGCGAGCTTGGAAAAGCTGGGGCTGGACTATCTCGATCTGTATCTCATCCACTGGCCCGTGAAAGGCAAATACAAAGAAGCTTGGAGAGCCCTGGAAGCCTTGTATCGGGAAGGCAGGGTCAAAGCGATCGGAGTAAGCAATTTCCAAATTCACCATTTGGAAGACTTAATGAGCGAAGCCCAAATCAAACCGATGATAAACCAGGTCGAATTCCACCCTCGCTTAACCCAGAAGGAATTGCTCCGCTTCACGAAAGAGCAAGGCATTCAATTGGAGGCCTGGTCGCCTTTAATGCAAGGCGAGCTTCTGGATAACCCTTTGCTGCTTGAGCTGGCGGCCAAGTACGGAAAATCCGTCGCCCAAATCATTCTGCGGTGGGACATCCAGCATTGCGTTATCACCATACCGAAGTCGACGAAAGAGCATCGCATTATCGAGAATGCGGCGATTTTCGATTTTGAAATGAGCCAGGAAGATATGGAACGGATCGATGGGTTGAATCAAAACCGGCGAGTCGGTCCCGACCCGGATAACTTTAATTTTTAACGCTCCATGGACGAGCCATTCGCTGCCTATCGGGGAGTGGCTTTTTTGCGGTTATTTAGTGCGGGGTTTTGATTGCGACTTCATGCTATACATCTTACGATCCGCAGCATGAAGTAAAGCATCCAATGTTTCGGCGTCTCTCGGATACATGGAAGCCCCAATGGATACGGAAACGTCTATTGCGATTTCGTCAAACGATTTTCGTAAAGCATGCTGGACTCGATTCATGATGATTTCACCCGTGTTCTCATTCGAGCAAGGGGAAATGATCAAAAATTCATCCCCCGCCCAACGGGCGACAATATCCTTTTTCGATGTGCTCGATAACAGCGTTTTGGCAATATATTGAAGGACCTTGTCCCCCTTCTCGTGTCCGTACGTATCGTTTACAACTTTGAAGTTATCTATATCGATAAGCAGCATAGTTAATTTTCGATTTCTCTTGCTCATCTGCATTAGAAGCTTGGGGAATTTCTGGACGACGAATCTCCTGTTATGGATTCCAGTCAAAATATCTTTCTCGGAGTAAAATTTGACCTTGTCATATTGGCTGCCGAGCCACCAGCAAATCAATAGGGCTAAAATTCCGATTGTAGGCGGCTTAAACATGGGGACATCGTAATACAGATTGCCGTAGATCCTGGCTGACGCTATCAATACCAGGATAACAGTCGTTATCGCGATTCTTCCAGTATACTTCACAAAAGAACTCCACTCTCCGCGCCATTTGGGGATCATTCGTTGTCCGGGCAATCGCATCAAGTGTGCGTTGGCTGTTTGCGAACCCGAGCTCCCGCAGCGTTTTTCGTCAATCTACCGATGTACGTTGAAAGCAGTGGTGTATACGCTCTAGGTTGAGTGAATATATTTGCTTAGATTATAACATATCGAAAGTTCGGCCTTCACGGATATTTGTATAGCAGTAATGCTGTCTCTACGACGATTTAGTTCCGTCTTCAGTCGAGTGAAATATCCGTCTTGAGAATGAGGATAAATAACAGCGTATATAATATACTGTTTATACAATATACAATTCAAAGAAACAGGGTGATGCCTAATGAATACTTATTCCATCGAGGTCAGCAACTTGCGCAAAAGCTTCGGCGAACAAACCGTATTGGACGGAGTAAGCCTCATAGTGGCAAAAGGAACGATTTTCGCGCTGCTCGGACCGAATGGCGCCGGCAAAACGACGCTGATCCACATTTTATCCACGCTGTCCGAGCCGGACGACGGGTTTGCGCGAATCGAAGGTCACGATGTCGTCTACGCACGGAATGAGGTCCGCCGATCGATCAGTCTCACCGGTCAATTCGCCGCGGTAGATGAGGTGCTGACCGGTCAGGAGAACATCATGATGATGTGCCGGCTGTCCGGCTTGACGCCCGGGGAGTCCCGCTTACGGACGGCAGAGCTGCTAAAGCAGTTCGACCTTGAGTCCGCCGCAGGCAAACGCGTGAAAACTTACTCCGGCGGCATGCGCCGCAGGCTGGACCTGGCCGTAAGCCTGGTCGTCAATCGTCCCGTGCTGTTTCTCGACGAACCGACAACCGGCTTGGACACGGTGAGCAGGCGCTCGCTGTGGGAAATTATTTTACGGCTGAAGGAGCAAGGGATCACCATTTTTTTGACTACGCAATATTTGGAGGAAGCGGACCAGCTTGCCGATGAAATCGCGGTGCTGAGCGCCGGGCGAATCGTGGCGGCAGGCACGGCCGAAGCGTTGAAGGCGCATGTCGGGGGCGAGGTTATCGAATTACGGAACCGGCTTGATGAAGTGATTCGAACCATACCGACGAGCGGCAGCGTTCACGATGTCCGTCAAACGCTGAACGAGATCGCCCACCTGTGCCCGCCGGATACGCGGATCGTCATTCGCAAGCCCAGCATGGACGACGTCTTTCTCGCCTTAACGACCGCACACCAAAAGGAGGCTTCGCTAGCATGAACAATCTTCAACCGACCGTCAAAACCGCTTCTTTCGCGACGACTAATGCCGTATTCATCGGCCGCAGCATCCGTCATAGCTTGCGCAACGTCGAGTCTCTCCTCATGGCAATCATGCTGCCCGTTATGTTAATGCTCCTGTTCACTTACGTATTCGGAGGCGCGATTGATCCGGGCGGCGATTACGTCAATTACGTCGTACCGGGCATCATTCTGCTGTGCGCCGGCTTCGGCTCGTCAAGCACCGCCGTAGACGTTGCAACGGACATGACGAACGGTATCATAGACCGCTTCCGAGCTATGCCGATCCGCAGCCTTGGCGTGGTCACCGGCCATGTCGCCGCCAGCCTCGTCCGGAACTTGCTCGCTACGGGCATCGTCATCTGTGTCGCCCTGCTTGTCGGCTTCCAGCCTACCGCCACTTTCGCAGAGTGGCTGGGGGCGATCGGCATCATCGTCCTGTTCATCCTTACCTTTACCTGGCTGTTCGCCGCGATCGGCCTCGTCACGGGCAGTCCTTCCGCCGCCAGCGGATACGGGTTCATGCTGCTGTTCCTCCCTTATCTGTCGAGCGCTTTCGTCCCGACGAGCACGATGCCTGCTTGGCTGCAAGGATTCGCCAACCATCAGCCGATCACGCCGGTCATCGAGACGATCCGCGGGCTGTTGACCGGAACGCCGGTGACGGACTACGTCTGGTGGGCGGCCGGCTGGTGCACGGTGATTCTGGCGATCGCGATCGCTTGGTGCAATATCGTTTTCCATCGTAAAGGCGGACGGCGCTAACGGCAACCGGACAGTCCATACAATCGGAAAAGCTTCCATACCCCGCTGCCAAAGCAGGGACGGAAGCTTTTCTTTTGGTCATTTAGCACTGCAAGCAGGGCATGAACATGAGAAAAAAATTTTTGGGAACAGCCCGGTTATTGACCGGATGTTTTCTGCTTTAAGTAATGCTCGATGCCGTCCAAAATGCGTTCGAGCCCGAAATCCAGATCGTCGGCAATCGGATTGTCGGCTTCATCCGTGTACGTGCCGGACATCACAATCGGATGCAAATTCGGGAACCGTTCGGGTTTGACAAGCTGTCGAAGCGCTTCGCCGTAGCTGGCTCCGTTGAACGCTTCCGGACTCCCTCCCTCGCGGATGGCGCGGTCCATATCTCGCGCAATCAGGCCGCATGCTCTTGAGTAGCTGCTTATGAGCAGCAGGAAAGACATTTTCTCGAAATCGTTAAGAGGGAAATCCCGCATGATTCTTAGCATCCAATCGACGACCTGAAGATTGCCCGGCGTTAGCGGCACGCTCATAATCGGGATATCGCCGTACCAGGGATGCTCCCGAAAAACGCCGATACAAGCCCATACGTACTCCCTGATTTCCTGACGCCACGGTTTGCCCGCCTCCTCCGGCGGAATCGGTATGTCGCAAATCGCGTCCTGCATAAGCACCAGCAAATCTTCCTTGCTCGTGACGTAGCGATACAGCGACATTGTGGTGAAGCCCAGCGATTGGGCGACTCTGCTCATCGAAACAGCCGCCAGCCCGTCACGGTCGGCAATCGCGATCGCCGCATCGACGATTTTTTTGATGCTCAGCTCGCCTTTGGGTCCTCTGCTCGGCTGCTTGACGATTCCCCAGCTTAGCCTTACCCCAGGCGGCAGCTTTTTTATCGTTTCTTCATCAATCCCATCGCCGCGCTCCATGTTGTCCGATCCTCCATCGTCATTGCTTGTTCCGAAAATGTATACTTTGTAAACAGTATATCATAATCGCACGGACATTCGCCTGCCGCGGTCGGATCGGCGGAACGGCAATCAAAAACGCCGTCCGTCTCCCTGCAGGGAGCGCGAACGGCAACGATTTTGGCATCAACACAGCGCTCATCCAAGTAAAGCCTCACCATATAAGCAAAGCTAGACGGCCAACTCCGCCAACAGCTCGCCGAACCGGTCGAGGTTCTGTTCATTGGCTTCCGAGCAGAAGGCTTTGACTTTCTCGAACTCCGCTATATCCTTGAAGAGCTGACGGAACGTGACTCTTGTACGTCCCCCCAGATCCTCGAAGACAGCCGTGATCCGAAATTCGTGACCGGATAAATGATCAAGGACAACCCGCTCCAGCGGCACGATCTCGACAAAGACGCTGTGATTGGGATAATCGGTGCCGTCCGGCCCGTGCATAATCAACCGCCAAGTACCGCCGGGTTTTATCTCGCACTCGTGAAACGTATTCGTAAAGCCCTTCGGCCCCCACCATCGAGCCAGCAGCTCGGGGGTTGTCCAGGCTTGAAACGCAAGTTCCCGCGGGAAATCGAACTCTCGTTCGGAAACGATCTCGTTCTCGCCTATCGTCATGCCTACTCCTCCTTTTCCAATGACTTGCCTAACGCGTTAAGCAATTCGTTTGTTCCGTGCTCCCTTATTTCAGGCGTATCGTGTCCGTCAAAAAACGCGCCCTGCTCCGTAAATATCAGCTTCGTGCCGCCTTCCGCCTTAATCAGCTCAATCGTTGTAATCGAGACGGACATGCGCGTACTGTCCGAATCCAAAGTGTACGTATAAACAATCCGCTGCTCCGGAACGATCTCCAGGTAGCTGGCGTCGAAGGTGAAGACCGGCCCTTCCGGCGGCCCGCCGCTGCTATACTCGCGCCCGCCGACCCGAAAATCGAAGATATCCGCCTTCGAAAACCACTTGGCTTTGGCTGCAGGATCGGACCAGGCGCGATAAACCCGCTCCGGCGAAGCGGCATAAGTCCGCTCGACGACAAAAGTCGCATGTTTGACGAATCGTTCGTTCATTCATTTTCCTCCTTAGGTTTGGGTATCTCGCTCTCTCCGGCAAGAAAATCTCTCAACAGGTCCAAGTGCCGCTCCCAGCTCGCTTGCCGCTCAATGACGGGTTTCTCGAACTCCATTTTCATCGCTTGCAGAACGCCGGTGAAATCATCAACGGTGATTTGCTCTTTCCCCTGCATAAGCTTGGACACGTGTCCGAGCTGCTCCAATAGTTTCTGCTGCAGCCTGATCTGCTCTTTGATTCGGCCTATTTGCAGGTTGACGATTTCCAGCGGACTGATTTGCCCGCCATCCAAGACCGATTTAATCTCCTCGAGAGACAGGCCCAGCTCCTTAAGCGATAAAATCTGGTGCAAACGCGACAAGTCGGGTTCATTGTACAGCCTGTGACCGGATTCCGTCTGGCCGGATGGAGAGAATAAACCGATTTGGTCGTAAAAACGTAAAGTGCGTACGGTAAGCCCCGTCAGCTTTGCGAGGTCCCCGACCTTCCAATGCTTCTTCATAACCATCCCCTTTCATTTGCGCTAGCTGGTTACCGGTAGCTTTATTATAAAACCTTACGTTACGTAAGGTGCAAGTGAAAGTATTGGGTTCTGCCGCATTTTTTTATATAAAGTATCGGGCACGTAACTCCAGAGGAATACATTACGATGCGAATACTTAAAGATTGACGCTATACAATTCGAATGGATGCAACTTACAATATAGTTATTATACGGAGAGAACGGGGGAGGGTTATGAAAAATTTCCGCATTCGAATACGGAAAGTGCTGGTCATCACAGCAGCATGCCTTGCAACCGTTATGCTGACCGCAGTTTTCTACTACCTTGTCATCAATAATAACCCGAGGCTGGATCAAGTCTATGCTGACGTTCCCTATAAAATAAAGGACGGCCGGGAGCTCAAGCTTGATATTTATATGCCGGAAAGACAATTCGTAGCGAAGATTCCCATGCTGGTGTTTTTTCATGGCGGCGGTTGGGATAGCGGCAGCAAACATTTGAGCGACAGCGATATGGAGACCTTCAACATCTTTCGCTCGCTTGGTTTCGCGATTGTCAGCGTGGAATACCGCCTGACCAATAAACAAATTTCCTTTCCCGCGCCCTTTGCAGACGCTTCCGACTCGATACGCTGGCTTCATCGGAATGCCTCGCAATACGGGCTCGACAAAGATAAAATCAATCTGATCGGCACCTCCGCAGGAGGCCAAATGGCGCTGCTCGAAGGCTTGGCAGGCAACATTTTCAAGGATGATCCCGTTCTTGCCGAGGTAGATTTTCAAATAAATAGCATCGTATCGCTCTGCGGTCCGACCGATTTGACCGATCTTAGCGGGTACGACGATGCCGCTCGCGGCGAAGCTGCCGAGCTGTTAAAGGGATTGATCGGCGGCAGCTACGAAGACATGTCCGACAAATACATATTGGCTTCGCCCATTACTCACATCAAAAAGGACTCGCCGCCGACTCTTATCGCACACGGCACGCTTGATGAAAGGGTCCCCTTCCAGCAGGCCGAGAAATTTTATGAGGCCGCCAAACAGGCCGGCGCACAGGTGACCTTCATCCCCGTACAAAACGCCGACCACAAGTTCAAGGCGCCCAAAGGCGAAACCACCTCGCCGCTCGTTAAGGATGCACTCAAACAAATTGCCATATTTCTACTGAAAAGAAATTTGATATAGTGATACTAACTCCCTCGATGAAAGAAGGCTATTCAAATGAGTGCTCTTGGATTGTCCCTTATGCTCCGAACGAAGGAACTGAAAGAAACGATCGCTTTTTATACGGATATTCTCGGTTTTGAATGTGAAAGCTACAGCGAGGATTGGGGATGGGCGTCTTTGCGGCTGGATCGTGTCGTCATTATGGCCGCATTGCCGAACGAGCATATGCCTTTTGACAAGCCTTCTTTTACTGGCTCCTTGTACATCGAACTGAACAATGTGGACGAATACTGGGACGGAATTCAAGGAAAAGCAAGCGTCTGCTACCCCATTGGGAGTTTTCCATACGGCATGAGGGAATTCGCGATCTACGATAATAACGGCTACTTGCTGCAATTCGGGCAACGCATCCCTTTGGAAAGCGGAAGCTGAACCTATTTACGAGCTTGATAATTATTAGCGATCTGCTCCCCTAAGGCTTGGATTTTATAAGGCAGGCTGCCGTTTTCCGGCGCCTGCCATTTGATGCGTTTATCGGAAAGGTTATCGCGAAAGCAGCTTTAAACCTGCTTAAACCACCGGCGCGCCAAAGACACCTTATCCTTGGGGATTTTCAGCTATTCACAATACCCAATACAAAGCCGTCATAGCCTTTACTGCCGACAGTTTGTATGGCGGTTGCCTCAATTCTCGGCTCCTCGGCCAGCAGATCGTAAAACCGCCTCACTCCGTTTACACGGGGGTCTTGACTGCTTTCATTGACGACTTCGCCTTCCCGGATCACATTATCCCCAAGAATGACCGTTCCGGGATGCGAGAAGTGAAGCGCCCATTTCAGATATTTCGGATTGTTCGGTTTGTCGGCATCGATAAAAATAAAATCAAACGGCTCTACGCCCTCCTCCGCCATTCGAGCCAATTGCTCCAAAGCGTCTCCTACCCGAAGCTCTATTTTATCGTTCATCCCGGCAAGCGCTATGTTCGACCGTGCCACTTGGGCATGGAACGGGTCGAGCTCCAGCGTCACGATATGTCCGTCGGACGGCAGCGCTCTCGCCAACCAGATCGTACTGTATGCTCCAAGCGTACCGATCTCCATAATTCGTTTTGCGCCTTGCATGCGGACCAATAAGTGCAATAGCTTTCCTTGCGCGGGGGTAACGTCATAGGCCGGCAGCCTTGCCTGTTGATTGGCGGCCAACACGCTTTCCAGCACATCGTCTTGAGGAATCAAGCGCTCCGTAATGTACTCGTCGACCTTTTCCCATGTGCTTCGTGGATTCATAGCGATCACATCTCCTCTTTCCTTTTTTATCTTCTACCTGCATTGTAAACGAGTTATAATCATAAATATAATATATGTTTTTGATGAACCTATACTTATAGTATATGAATCTGCAGTAAAGGGAGTATCCGATGAATCTGCATGCTTTGCGTTTATTTCATACCATAGCTTCTACCGGAAGCGTGACGCGCGCTTCGGAGCTGTTGAATATAAGCCAACCTGCCATTACCGCCCAGATTAAAAAATTCGAGAAAGAATTGATGCTCACCCTGCTTAAACCTCTGGGAAGAGGAATCGCTCTGACGGATGCCGGCGAAGAGCTTGCTCTGCTTGCCAAAAGACTTTTCGCAGTCGAGCAGCAGATCGAGCAGTTCGCTCATGATTACCGTAACGGCACGAAAGGCAGCATTCGTTTGGCCGCGACGTATTTGCCGGCTCATTTTCTAATCCCCGCCTGGATCGCAAAGTTCAAGCGGTTACATGAAGAAGTTGAAATGACGATCACGACGACCAATTCGAACGATGCCCTGAGACGGCTTCTGGATGTAGATGCGGACATAGCGATTTATGGGGGGATCGCCGAGGAATATCCCGATACGATCCTGACGGAGGAATTGTTTCAAGACGAGTTATGGTTTGTAGTCGCCCCCAATCACCGGTACGCGAATCAGCGGGTTACTTTGTCCGAAATGATGAAGGAGCCTTTCGTCATGCGTGAGGAAGGCAGTTCGACCCGCGAGCGGTTATTATCTCTCTGCCGCACCTACACATCATCCCTCCCTACCATTTCCTTGCAATTCAACGGGCTGCATGAAGCGATTACTGCCGTTATTGCCGGATACGGCGCGAACTTCGTCTCTTCGCTGGTCGTGCGGGAATATGTGGAACGGGGAGAGTTGTCGCGAGTTTACGTCGAAGGGATCGATCTCAAAAACACGATTGCCATCTGCACACGCAAAAACGAACCTTTATCCGCCTCCACGCGGAACTTCATTCAGATGATCCGCCAAAATCCTTATAGGCTTCCACGATAGACTTGCTGATAAACTAAGAAAAACGCCTTGCGGCGTCCTTGGAGTAGGATATACGTTTGCGCGTGGGGGAGGTAGTGGGTTGGGGCTTTCAGCGGTTTCGCCGTCCTTTAAAGGACGAGCGCGTTTACCGGGAATCGGAACAATCAGCGGAGGATATACTTTGTGACAAAAAAGGCCTTCCTTTGCAGGATGGCCTCCGCCTATACATTCATCCGTCCTTATGCCGGCGCCGCATGGATGCCAAGTCAATTACCGGTAAACACTCTTCGTTCCAGCCAGTCTGTGTTTAGAACATTGGAGGTACCGTTCGTCATCCTTTGCCAACCGACCATCAGATACTTCTTCGAGCCGTTGCCCGCTTGTATGGGAGAGCGTAAGGTTGCGGAATCCCCTATCTTCCATGTGGATTGTGCAGGCAATGCCGCAAAGGTCAGCGCCTGATCGCCCGATCGCCGGCCGGTTACCGTAATACTGTCCACGATAGGGGAAGACGTGGCCGCATCTACGCGATTCCCTTCCATGTGAAGGTAGTCCAGAGTGGCAGGGGTTCCCAAATCCCCAAGATAAATGCCTTGGTGAGTCGTCCCTGTCCCTCCGCCGATATCATTAGAGGTCAGCGTCACCCCGCCCTGCGTTCCGGATACGTGAATGGCTACCGTTTCGGGCACGCTTGCCGCAGGCTGCATGTTGCAAATCACATTCGATTTTACCGTCGTATTATGAACGGATCCCAGTGCCCCAAGCCCTATACAAATCCCCCTGCAAAAACCGTTGATCAAATTTCCGGAGATCATGGTATCGTACAGAGAACCTTCTGCGGCGGAGCTGACCAGAACGGCAATGTTGGAAGACCGGTCCGTACAATACAATTGATTCCCGGTAACCGTCATCCGGTCGCCTGCCCCGCTCGTCATATTCAAGAATACCGCAGTCTTAGGGAAGCCCATAAACGGGTTTAAAATTTGTCCGTCCACAATGTGGATTCGGTTATTGGCAATCAGCAGATCCGATGTCCCGAGGTCTATTGGAGCAATGCTAAACAACCCGACGCCGAACCACGAAACGGTAAAAGAATTCCCCGTTACGGTAATTCCCCTGGACGGCGTTTTCTGATTTCCGGTAATCCATAACCCTTGCGCGTAATTATTCACAATATTATTGTTGAAGAGGTTTTCGGACCCATGCAGCTCGGCGGCGACAACCGGACCTGCCAGGCCTGTGGAAACGGTGGGGTGATCGAATACGCAGTCGTGGACATTGATGTTATCGCCCCACATGTAAACGGAGGAATGGTCGCTGCTGTCAATCCCGTTGTTGTAAAATTTGCAAAAGCTTATTTCGACATTGCGGCTGTGCGTAGCGGGGGATTCTTGCTGCCCTGTAGCAATACAAGTAACGCCGGGGGAGTTTATGAATTCGCAATTCGTGATTTTGGAATCGTACAGCCGGGCGTCGGCGCCGGAAGTGGCTACAGTACCCGAGATAAAAATGCCAGCGCAATTAAATTGGTTATAACCGCCGCTGGCCCTGTTAGGACTAATTTTATTGTTCGCACCGTTCACGTCAAACGTAATGCCTTCCACATAAAGATTGTGGATCACCGTGTTTCCCGAGATGATGTTAAAATATTTGGGGCTCGCATCGGTAGACTCGTTATCCTTCAACTTGAAAATCGTTTTGCCGATGCCCGCTCCCTGCAGATCCATTTTGTCCCGCGCAATCAAAGCACAAACGCTCGGGCCGCCGGCGAGATTGATCGTTTTGTCCAGTCTTAATAAATAGGTCCCTTCCGGAAAATAAAGGGGTACGCCAGCGTCGATGGCTTTCTGAATGGAGGTCGTATCGTCGCTTGTACCATTGGCCAGCGCACCGAACATAAGCGGAGTGAGCCTGCCCTCATAGAAGCGGACCAGACATCCGGCTCCCGATGGATTCGTTTCGCCTGTGCCGCTGAGGAAGCCCGGCAGCCCCGCTTCCGTTCCATTCCATGGGACGGTGGCCGAGATGATCGTCCCGCCGTTGTGGGCGGATTTTGCACGAGTCTTATCTACGTAGAAAACCCCGCCGCCGGCGATTGTGCCGGGATGGAAGCTATGTATATGGATAGGCTGCCCATCGGTTAGCGTCGATAAATCGAGGGATTGAATATCGGCGACACTGTCCAGATAGACGACATCACTGCTCGTTTTTACGGCAGCCGAAGCCGACCCGGCGCCGCCAAGCAGCAAACCGCCTGTCGCAACAGCCGCCCCCAAGCCGCCCATAGCCGTCAAAAATTTTCTTCTGCTTAATTCAGCCGCTGAAGAAGCATTTCCTTTAGTTGCGTCCGGTCTTGCAGCCACTCCCTGCCGCTCGTCGCTTTGCTTGACTTGATCCATGATTTCCGACATTTTTTCCGCCTCCTGATTTCAAGGATAAACGTTCATGGCCTCTCGGCCGCAGGCTATGATGAAAATGTGTCCCGTCCGGTGTTTAAAACGCCTAAACCGGCGTATGATTACTCACGGATACGGCAAGCGCTTTCATATCCGTCCGGCTTTCCTGTTAAGCCTCAGAGCGCGCTTCTTATTTTCATTTCCCGCCCCCTTGCATCATAAGTGCTAAAGCGATCATGCCGGTGCTCCTGATCGACTCCATCCAAAGCCACACCTTAATTGTCATTATATAGGCGAATTCTCTCTCCAAGATAGCTGCAATCTCCGTACTTTTATTCCCGTAACGGCGTAATGCCTTTATAAATCGGTAAATGAATAAATGTTCGGTAAATGTGCGACCTGTGCGCACCGGCAAATACTGTCGTCCGCAATTAAGCCGAATAACTACTTCAATGCTACAAACAAGTCAATTTCATTGTCCGGACTTTCCGGCTTATAACGTTCGTCCCAAATTTCAAAATCGTAATCCTTCGGCTCGTTTCCGGTTTCTTCAAGCCACTGCCCGTATATATAGTCATAGGAAAGAGAAAGCTCCGATTCAGGTCCTTTGTGTGTGTAAACCGCATACTTACTTTCCGGAACGGTATGGCTGCTCATATTTGGCGGAACATCGCCTTTTTTACTTACTTCATAACAAAGAATATGGGTAAATACATCCGCCTTGGGGTTAAAATCGGCATTCATCGGGTAAATCTGCATTAACATTACATTTTCATTTTTCTTATATTGAATTTCGTCTTTTCTTTGCAGCAGTAAGTGATATTTGCTCTTGCCAAGACCCGACTCGAACTCCTCAACAGGTGCTTCCATTCTGTATCCTACAACATGAAAAAGCGGCAATGTTATGATTTTAGGTTCCATGAAATGTCCTCGTTTCCATAATGTTTATCGCTCCGCCTGCTTACTTCCTATTATCACGATGCGGAAATCAGCGGTCAAACGAATGTCTTGTTCTATGCGAAATCCGTCTTACCTTACAAAAAAAGCTTCTTACCGGTTCATGAAGAACGGCAAGAAGCTTTCTTTCTGCTATAGATCTTTCCAAATATTAAATTCAAGCCAGTCGTCTTGAAACATATCCTTGCCCTCGAGATTGTTTAGAGGACCGAATGCAAGCTCGAAATCTTTATTGTTTTCAAAAAAATCCGTTGGCAGCAAAATGACCGATATCTTCTCCACGCTTTCACCCGGCTTCAGTTCATCCTTCACTTTGGGCGCCAATCCGTTTGTATCCTGTATGCTCGCGCCGGACATGGCAAGCGTCGTTTTCAAACTGTTTACATGTATGGTTTGCGCCGACTTATTCTCAATACGATATTTTGTTGTCAATGCGATGATCCCATTATCGCCATATCCTTTGAAGGATTGGGCATGCGCCGGATCGATGGTCAGCTTTGCCCATTGGTAACCTTCCAGCGTAATGCTTATATTTTCCAGCTGCTGGCTTCTGTTAGGCTGCCAGGCGAAAAGCAGCTGCTTTCGGGCGATTTTTTCCGTCGTCAAAATATCCTCATAAGGCTGTTGTTCTTCAGCCGGCGAACCGGAACCATTCGATCCGTCATCTTCTTCAATCAGATAATCGCGGCCGCCGATCCGCAGCATTTTGACGCTTGGCTGTTCGGGCAAGAAAAACAATAGCTGCTTGCTTGTTCCGTCCTTATACTTGAGCAGCAAGGTATAATGGACTATCGCATAGGTTCCCGAGGCTCCCTTTTCGGAAGTAACGGTTGTAGAGACACCCGAATTGTCGCCGCTATCCGAACCGTCGGTCGTATGACCTACGAATTTGTTGTCGGTAAAAGTACCGTCTTTATTAAAGCGATAAGTGACCGAGCTTGCCAATCCGCTTCCCGTCGGACTGGACGAGTAGCTGGCGGATACGTACTCGCCTTCAAGCTTCAATCTGCGGGACGGCAAATATTGAATATACTTGTCCCCGTCGATTTCCAGCTCCGTTTCGGAGTTCACCTTGAGCGAATACGACTTGCCGTTGCTTAAAACAAGCTGATCCCCTTTGACTTCATAGGTCAAACATTCGTCTTTGCTGCAATCAAGCGCATCTAGTCCACCATCGGGGAAGTCGGTCGCAACCTGCGTGTCATTGATAAAATAATAATAATCCCAGCACAGCGTGGAGCAATAGCTCATTCCCGGCAAATCCATCTCCCATTTTGCAAAAAAACCGCGAAGCGTTCCTTGGGCGGCAGCCGGGACGCCTTTATCCGCCTGTCCTTGCGCAGCGGCCTTGGAAAGACCGGAAACCTGGATGAACTCCTCGCTATACACGCTGATCGTCCGCTGCCCGCTGTTCCAGCCTACGACCGCTCCCGTCGCTTCCCCGACAAAACGCAGCGGCACCAGCGTATTACCGTCGACAATGGAGGCCGGTTTGGTCAATTCGACCGGTTGTCCGTTGACTTCCGCCGTCTCGCTGTCAATCGTCAGTGAAAAGGTTAGTCCTTCTTTCTTGCCGCTCACCGTTTGCGTTTCCCCATTCCAGGAAAGCTCAATGCCAAGCGACTCGAACAGCGGGCGAAGCTGCACCAGTGTCGTGCCGTCCTCCAACAGCGGATCAATCGCAAACTCGACCGGTTGTTTATCCGTATATACTTCAATACGTTTGTCCTCCGCCGCCTCGGCCGAAGCTGCAAAAAGGAACAGCAACGCTGCCAGCATGACGAAGCTTGCCAGTATGACCGATATTTTATTATTTCTGACATTCAGCAAAGTGTAAACCTCTCCTCCCATAATTCGCGGCAAATACCTAAGTAAAGGTTAACGATTCAAGCGGTTCGCCACAATAGGACCTATCGGATAAATATCCATTTCTTTACTCCTTTATTGTATTTTTACTGTAGTGCTAATAGTCCTACTTCCTTTTTGCTTAAATGACCGCCTCATCGGCCCCGAAAAACTCCATCGCCGGCACATGAAACCTCTTCTATTGTCTGAACGTATCAGTGGGTAGGCAATCATAAGGAGGAGATCTGCAATAATGTCTATGTTCAAACGAATGCTTGCGAGCGTCGGGATCGGCGCGGCCCAGGTAGATCTCATGCTCCATCAAGATGTGGTCAACGCAGGCGATACGATCAGCGGTGTCGTTCGAATTCAGGGAGGACGCGTGGATCAGCAGGTCGATGACGTCCACGCCTTCGTCATGACTCGTTATGTGAAGGAACAGAACGATTCGAAGACGCAAGTGGACGCGCCCGTAGCCAAATTCCTGTTGGCCGGGAAATTTACCGTAGAGGCGGAACAGGTCTACGAATTCCCCGTCTCGTTCCAGCTTCCGGCGATTACGCCGGTGACGATGGGCAGAACGCCCGTTTGGATTCAAACCGGACTTGATATTAAAGAATCTCTTGATCCGAAGGATCGGGATCATCTTCAAGTAAGGCCTCACCCGCATACCGCGGTTATTTTGGAAGCGGTGGAGCAGCTCGACTTCCGGCTTCGCGAGGTGACCTGCGAGTACGCCCCGCATGTTGGCCGGGCTAACGGACTGCCTTTCGTTCAAGAATTCGAATTCGTGCCCTCCTCGCAATTCCGGGGCCAACTCGACGAATTGGAAATTATTTTTTACCCTTATGAGGACGGCATCGACTTGCTGCTGCAGATTGACCGCAAGGCGCGCGGCTTAGCCGGCTTGTTCGCCGAAGCGCTCGACACCGACGAGCACTTTGTCAGAGTTCGGTTCGACAGCAGCCAGCTTGCTTCCGGAGCGGGCTACATTGCCCGTGAACTGGTCGAAACGATCCGTAAATACGTATAAAAGCAAGGATAAACGGTTACGCCGTCCTAAACGCTTTCGAAGAAAGCGACTTCGTAAGCATAAGCTTAGGGCGGGTGCGTTTACCGGGAAATGGAACAATCAGCAGAGGATATACTTTCTGACATTTCAAAGAAGCCTTTCCCGGCGGGAAGGCTTCTTTATTATGCGTGGGCTGCAATGTCGGGAATCGCGTTTTGAGCGTTTATGTACATTCGGGGGGGATGGATAATTCCCATATTAAGGGTTGACAGTTGAATATACCCGGTAGTACTATTGGTACCAAGAATCGAAAGGAGGTGGAGACGAACATGTTCGCTTACGAGACGAAGTTCAAGACGTTCATACCGAAAAACCTGCAAGTACAACCAGAACGATTCATCAATCGGGCGATGGGGCGCCTGTTCGGACAGTCTCAACTCCAAAAGCATGCCTTTTACGCGAAGTATCGACGGATATTTGCGTTGTTCATAGGTGCTCCAGCTCCGCCCTCTATTGGTTGCGGATAACGCCCCTGCGACAACATAATAATTCCAAGCGTAAAGGCTGCTATTAAGGCGGCCTTTCTTCATGCTCATATGAAGAAAGGTGCATTTAAGCGGCTTTTTATTTTTGTACAGATAAAACGAAATCAAACAAAGGTGGCTATATATTGCGCGAAACCCCGATTAAATACTTTATTAATCCGGAAGTTAAAGTAGAAAACAATGCTATTGAGGAGCTCCATCGGCTTTTAGAGGTGAATGAAACGATAAACATGCTGCAAAAACATTCGTCAGATTATTTCGACGACCCCGATGCGGGGGTACTTGAGGTAGCCATTACGCCCGATTTTCATAAAGGAAGCGGCATTCCCGTCGGAACAACGCTGTTTACGCGCGGGTTTGTGCTGCCTCAGGCGATCGGAAACGATATAAACTGCGGCATGCGTCTTTATGTCACCGACTTGAGCGAAGAGCAGATTAGAACACATATTGATGCAATTGAACGTAACATTCGTCATGTTTTTTTCGAAGGGGCCCGGAATATTCCCATGACGCGCCATATGCGCGAGAAGATGTTCAAAGAAGGCCTGATCGGCATCCTAGACAGCCATAAAGAAGCGCGCGGCGAGGGGATTTGGCGATATTACAATGAGAACCGGCAGGAGCTGGATCTGAATCATGTCAATAAAATGGGGTCTTTTATAGCGAAATCCGCGATCGGGCTCGAAGATTTTCTCGGTCCTGCCGGACTTTCCAGGGATGCGCAAATCGGTTCGCTTGGCGGAGGCAATCATTTTTTCGAGATCCAGGCGGTTCGAAAAGTTCATCAAGGTTCTATCGCCGGTCAGTGGGGGCTGAAAGAGGGGCAAATTGTCCTCATGATTCATACCGGATCGGTTTCCCTCGGCTACCATAGCGCAACATGGATTAAAGAGATGCTGAAAAATATGTACCCGGCCTCGTTGAAACATCCGAATAACGGGATGTATCCACTCCCGGTTTCGGAGCGCTTCGAACCGCAGTGGAGCATGTTCTGGAGTCTTCTGCATAATGCAGCGAACTTTGCTTTTGCCAATCGATTGATGCTGGGACTGATGATGTACAAATCGATTTCAGATGTGCTGGGCGATTTTGAACACAAGTTGTTGTACGATGCGCCTCATAACTACTTATGGGAAGAACGGCTGGAGCAGTTGGATGGATTTCTGCACCGCAAAGGATCGTGTACGGCCAAATCGGCAGAGCAAATGATGGGTACGCCATTTCAATATACGGGCGAACCTGTGTTCATCCCTGGCTCCATGGGGTCGCATAGTTTTATTCTTGCGGGACTTGGTAATCGTGAAAGCTTATTTAGCGCCAGCCATGGCGCCGGTCGTGCGCTTTCGCGCGGTGACGCGGTTAAAGTGGAGGATGCGAGATTTCGCGAGTTTCTCAGCCAATTCAGAGTCATCAATCCGATTGACCCCAAGCGGGCGGACTTGCGCGGAAGAAGCGATATCTTGAAGAAATGGGAAGAAGAGCTGAAAAAAGAAGCCCCTTACGCCTACAAAGATATTACACCGGTTATACAGACTCATGTAGATCACGGCATGGCTGCGATTGTAGCCGAAGTGGCGCCGATTGCAACCGTGAAAGGGTAAGCAAGATTTACGTCCCAAAGACATTGCCTGCGACATCGCTTAATCGGGGCAATGGTCTTCAGACAAGCGCTATCCAAAAAGGACGATTCCGCCCAACCAGGCGTATCGTCCTTTTGATCTGTTATTTGGATCCGGCAAGGACTGTGCAGCCTGCCGTCAATCCAATTCGGCACGCGAGAACAGATCCCTGAATACGGCGTCGTCCTCGCAAGCATCCTTAAATCCTATCGCGAAGTTTTGCATAGCCTCTCTATTGCCGGAATAAGCGCAGAACATCGAACCCTCCGGGTCAAAACGCACGATATCCGCCAAATGAGGCATTTTTTCCTCGAGGAAAACTGCCGCCACAGAGCCCCAATCGTAACCGTTGCCTTCAAAGCCCTCGTCTACCCTTGTTTGAAACACTTCATGTTTATAGGTACCGACGTCCAAAATCATCGATATATTTCCACTGTCATGCTCTACTAACTGAAACGGCTTGATTTTTTCCGCAATATTGATTAACCCGCTCGCCTCGAGAGCGTTCCCCGCGGAAGCAAATCCGTTCAGCTTTTCCAGCAATGCTTCTAGCGCCCGATCCGTAAAGCTAAGCACGCCGTCCTTCTCCGTAATCATGCCTTGCCCTATTCTATCGTCCAGCCAGTCCGTGATGAAGCCAGGCGCATAACCGCCAGTGCCGAAGGCTCCGCCGAAAGCGATCATGCTTTTGTAGGCTTCCAGATACGTCTCCCGATCGGTAGAGGGATACGACTTCGTATACAGCCAAAATTGCAGATCATACATCAACGTAGAAAGCTCGTCGGCATGCAAAGCGAAGAACCCTTTTTCCTCGACGATCCGGGTACAGACGGCACGTATGATGCCCTCGATGTTCTCAACCTCGGTCACATGGGCACAAAGCTCCGAAAGCAACGGAGAGAACGCTCCGCCGGCAACCTTCCGCAAAGCCTCCTGCTTGTCCTCCTCGGAAGTGTCATATACGTCCTCATTGACCAATCCCCGAATAAAAGCCTCAAAGTTTTCGGCCAAAAACGTAATCTTATAATCGCCTTCCTGGTCGACATGGATCACCTCCGGCTCCCCGTCCCTGCCGCATGCCCGGTAATCCAGCATCACCACATCATGACCTGCGGAAGGGCAATCGCAAATGACCACGCCGATGTCGGGATAACCCCACTCTTCAATCATAAACTTGCTGCCCAGTTCTCCGCACAGAGCATACAGCTTTTCCCGCCCGATCCCCATAATACCCGTAATCGCAATATGGTCCTCCGACCAAGAGGTCTCATCCTCCGTAGGAAAACAAGTGTTGACCGGCATGCCGCCGTTATGAAGTTTCATCATAGCAATGTAGGAAGCAGGCAGCTTATAGCCCAGTTCTTCTTCTATCGAGGCTACAAGCTCGTCCGTAGGCGGCTCGGCAACGTATTCTTTCAAGGCATAGTCGCAATCATCCCAAAAGCCGGTGAAGTCAAAATCCTCGAAAGGAGCTTTCCCTGTTCCGTTATTTTTGCTCTGTCCGCTCGCCGTTTGTAGGGGCTTCGCTTTTTTTCGGGCACGTTTCTTTTGCTTTTCGGCACCGCTGCGGCTCCAATCCAAAAATTCCAGCGCGCTTTGATCCGCAGGGTCCAGCGTACTTGCCATTTCAAATTCCCTCACTGCACCCTCATACTCCGAGAGATAGTAGTAGGAATATCCTAAACGGAAATGCCAAAGAGGGTCGTTCTCGCCCTGCTTCTCAATCGTCAAAAGCTGCTGCACCGCTTCTTCGTAACGATCCAGGTTGTTCATCGCTCTTGCCAAATGACTGACGGCATCGTAATCTCTATCCTGTTCCGGGATTTCCAAAATTGCGGCTATTATTTTGTCATATTCTTTATTCTGATGCCAAAGGTTTAGCTGCTTCAGTAGGGATTTTTCCATTATTGTACCTCTTTTCGTTACAATTCGCCTTCCATAAACTTGATTAGGTACATTTCGGGCTTTGCCAGAAACTCCTTAAAGCTGCACAGGACCGCGTACTCCTTATGCTCCACGTCATAACATCCTATTAGGCCCTTTTGCTTCGGATTCCACATGAGTTGCAGATGGGAGTAATTATCGATATCCGCCGAGATACGCAGCAGCTTCTGCCGGCCGATCTTCGTCTCGATCGTATCGGTCAATGCGAAAAAATCGATATGCGCGATTGCGTATTCATTCGGCGCAAGCTCAAGGCGAAGCTTGTCTCCGGTCAGAAAACCGACCAGTTCATCGGATAATTTATATTTTTGCAGCTCGTATTTTTTGTTCGCCACATCGTGGAACTCGGCGGGTTCCAGCGACTTTATATAATCGGCCAGCTCGGTATGCTTATTGCTGACCGCTATCGTATACGGCCGCTCGCCGTCTTTCTCCGCCAAGGTGACGTCCGCACCGCGTTCGATCAAATATTTGACCATAGCAAGGTTGCCCATGCGCGCCGCAACCGTTAACGGAGTCGCTTGATAAGGATAAACCATATCCGGCTCATTATAGTTAATGTCCACCCCATGATCGAGCAAATACTCGATTGTCTTGCGGTCATGGTCCGACACGGCTGTGCGCAGTACCGCACCGGCATGCCGTTTAATATCCAGTCCTAGCTCGTGAATGAGCGGGATATTCTTTTTGTTGCCGTAGTAGGCTTGCGCATAAGCGCCCGATTTGACTTGATTATGCTTGTCCAGCTTGGCGCCGTTCGCCGCAACGTAGCGGACGATGTCTTCCTTGCAGTAACGTATCGCCAGCAAAAAAGCCGGATTATTTTTGACATTCAAATCGACGCCGTGCTCCACCAGCAGCTTCACGACATCCGGTTTCTCCGAAATAAGCGCCAGCTCCAGCGGGCTCAGCGTCGTATATTTGCTAAGCACGATGCCCTCTTTAATATTCCAGCCACCCGCGATTGCAGACTTCAGAGCCGGAATATTCCCTTCGTATATATGCATCGCCATTTCAGGCAGCTCTGCGAACTTCCCCTTATCCTTCAGCGTGATCATCCGTTACCCTCCCGCCCAAAAGTCTTATGAATGAGTATATAGAAGGAATTGGTTAAAAACATCAGACTTAGGACTTATTAGGGAGGGACAGAATGGCTCTTCTCCATTCCGCTCAATGAAACACATTCTCGAATGCGCTTATGCACTTGCCGTTCTTCGAGTTATCCAATACCGCAAACCTGATCTCCGGAAACAATGTCCCAAAGCCTTCGTCGCCCAGCAGCTCCCTCCACCAGCCGGCCACCTTCTCCGGATCGTTACGAAACACGCCGCAGCCGTACGCTCCCAGGATGAGATTCTTGTCTTCTTTGTGCGCGAATATCGCCAAAGCCAACCGCATGCGGTCTTTCATAACCTGCTCCGCTTGCCGGCTGTCCTCCCCCTTAAGCAAAACCTGCCCGTAGTTCACGGCAGGCAGCGTCAACACCGAAGCTGTAACCGGCCGTTTCATGAGAGTAAACCGCTCGTCGCGGAAAAAAACCACATCAGGCGAATAAATCGCATGATCGGTATACATCATGGATCGGTAAGCACGATTAGCCGAATAATAGCCTTCATTGCGCAGCTGCGTTCCGTATAATCCGCTGGATGCCGCCAGGCTTTCCTCCTGCGCCATAGCTCCGTTCAGAAATCCGCCTCCCGGATTTTTCGCGCTGGCAAAGTTTAGTACGCCGACCCGCTCTTTCCCCGCTTCCGCAAAATCCGTGATCGCCTTCACGGTCGCCTCGTTTGCGACGGAATATACGGCTGCTTGCTGCGACTGAGACAACAGCGCGCGGCAGTCCCGCACCAACGCCGCACCCTGCTCGGGGATAATCAGTTGGCTGTTATCCTCCGAATGCTTCTGCGCTGCGGCAAAATCGATCCGGCGCCCGTCATATTCATAGAAGCCTTGCTCCTGAATCCGCAAGGTCTCCTGTGCAATTTCCTTTCGATTCATCTTAATTCCCTTCTTTCAACAATAACTCGTCTCGCGCTTCGGTCAGAGCGAAACCAAGCAGGTTGCTTCCCCGCCATTTCATTGGATTTTCCGCGTTCGGGTCGGCTTGCCCCATTCCGATACCCCAAATGCGGTCCGGCGGACTGGCTTCTACCAAAATACGGCCTTTTGTCGACTTCAAGTAGTCGCCAAGCTGCGGATTTTGCGAAAACTTGGCTAAGCTTCCCCGCTTGACGATCCCGTAGCATTGGCTTTCCCAGACGCCATTGTCAAAGTTTCTCACCGCACGCCCGAAAGCCTTCATCTCCTTGGGATGTTTGGCCTGCAAGATGGCGGCCAACATCTCGTCATCCCCGAATAGCCGCGCCTTCTCCGCCATCATGTACTGCTCGGAACAGGAGTATTCCGTTCCCTCTACGACGAACGGGCTCATCCACCACTGGCTGAGGCAGCTTTTATCTACGCTTCCGTCGCTTGGCGGCGTATGGCCCCAGAAAAACAAGAACTTGAACGACTTGCCTTTACGATAAGCGTTTCGTAAATCTTCAATTTCGTAAATCATCGAAATTCCTCCAAACTTCTTCGATATAAGCGTGAGGGGCGATGGCCCGCATTTTCGGTATAGTGATCCGTTTCCGTGACAAGGTCGGCCACTTTGCGCCGGAATGCGGCTTTCAGCAGCTCTTTGTCCAAAATCACCTCGTAAACCTGCTGCAGCTCCGTCAAAGTAAACAGCTTAGGCATCAGGTGCAGCGCAATATCGGTATAGTTGACCTTGCCCCGCAAACGTTCGATCGCGTAAGCGATAATTTTCGCGTGATCGAAGGCCAGCCCGTCATTGGATACGATCGAATAAGACGTCGCGGTCGAAGCCTCCGTCACCGTCACCGTCCGTTCCACAACCGCAGTCAGCTCTCCGTGATCGGAGCTCAGCTTGAGCTCGTACTGGAGCGTCTTGACGTATCCGCCCTCGATCAGCTCCTTGCTCTCGCGCACAAGCCGGTAACTAACCTTGAACCAAGCGGCGCCGGCAGCGTCGTCTCCCGCCTTCACCTGCACTTGGCCGCCGTCGATCAGCGACATATAGCTGCAGCTCATCACCCAAGTTCGGGGATCGCGCCCGATATCGCTGAACGTGTACAGCTGCTCCAAATAAACGTTGTCTACGCCCGTTTCTTCCCGCAGTTCCCGTACAGCTGCTTGTTCCGTCGTCTCGTTCGGCCGGACGAAGCCGCCTGGCAGCGCCCATTTGCCTAGAAACGGATGCCCTCCCCGGCGAATGAGCAGAACCCGCAGCTCCTTCTCCGGAAGCTTACGGTAATTGTCCTCCTCCGCATCCGTAACGGTGAAAATAACCATGTCCGCCGCCACCGAAGGACGCTCGAAATCTCCCGCCCGATACCGTTCCAAAAATTCGCGTTCCGTAAGACCGTCGCGGTCCAGAATGTCCACCGTTTTCGCCACCGTTCGTCTTTTTTATTTACTGCCGCTCTCCGAAATAATTATCGTACGGCTTGAACCGTGCCAATACTTCGTCTACCTTCCGCATCCGTTCCTCAAGACTTCCTCTCAGCGTGATGAAGGGAATCCGGCGTTCCTTCAAATCGGCGATGATCTGCTTATGAAAAATATGCCGCTTCTGATCGCCGCTCCGATCCCACGTATCATCGTAGGGAATATCGTCGTCGCACAAGAAAAACAAATCGTATCTCTGCGCATTTTCCAGTGCAATCCGGGTTAACAGCTCCGGCGCCCGGCCGTGATAATCCAGCGCGAACATGTAAGTCGTAATCGCATTGGTATCGACGAACAGATACCGGTTTGCTTCGAGCAAAGCCTTCTCTTCCCGCTCGATATGGCCGACCGCGATCTCGTCGAACGCCTCCAGACCGATTCTTCTATCCACTTGGTGCTCGGTCCAGTAATCCCGCCCGTACTCGCTTGCGAACGTCGTCCCGTACCGGCGCGCCAAAGCTTCGGTTATCGTAGATTTACCTGTTGACATAGCTCCCACGAACACGACTTTCGTAATTAAATCCCGGTACACGATATCGCTTATAAATTCCCGATACTTATAAGGATCCGAGCGGACCATCGTCGCCGAAATCGGAACAAGCTTGCGAGCCTCATCCACTCGTCTATCCGCCGCGCCCAGCGCGATGCTCATATGCTCGCCATAAAATTCGCTGGAGTAAAAATGCGTCACCCGCTCGCCATTCAGCAGCCCCAAAATATACTGCTCTTCCCGAATCTCATGCTCCCGGTCATTCGAATAACCGTCCGGTCCGTCCCAAGCTTCGATGACCCGGACCGTCGGATACAGCTTGCGGATCCAGTTCGCCCGAATATGAAGCGGACTGGTGATGACATCCGTCTCATAAATGACGACAATCAGCTCGTCGACCTCTTGCAGCGCGGTATCGAACATAAGCTGATGGCCCTTATGCAGCGGCGCAAATTTCCCCAAAGTTAAACCCAGCATTTTCATAACACAACCCCCTTGGCCCCTTTATTCCAGGTGTAATAGCCGTAAATCGCGTTGATCAGGTAGGCGCTCCACATGACGATCATCAAGACGCCATCCGGACTTCCGTCCATCGTTCGAATCACCCACAGCAGCACCGTAAAAATATTCAGGATGATATAAACCAGCCATTGCTCTTTAAACCTTCTCACCATCAAAAACGTCGCCACAACCGATAACACGGTCGTAAGGGCATCGATATAGGGCGAATTTTGCTCCGGGATGAACGACAGTCCGAAACCGAGCGCCAAGCTGCCTAATACGCAAACGGCCGCTACTAGGGCTAACCCTTTCGTATCCATCTGCCTCATAACCAGCTTGCCGCCGTAGCGATGTTTATTCCACATGACGAAGCCGATCACGTTCATCGGTACGAAGAAGAGCAGATTCAGCATGACCTCCCCGAACAATCCGTTGACGTAAGCCAAATAAGCGTAGCCGAACGTATTATACATACCGAAAACATAGGTCATCATGTTGCCCTTGGCCGCGAGGACCACACACAGTACGCCCGTTAAAAAGACCGTAAATCCGAACAATGTATCCTTCATGATCACCGTCAACACAATAGCGATTCCGGAGAACAGGCCCAGCCAAGCTATTTCGTATACGTTCCAACCACCCAAAGCTTTTCTCACTTGTATCCCCTCCGGTTTCCATTCGATTCTTCGTATCGAAATGATATTAACAATTTGTTAATAACAAAAATACCAGAAGAGCATGCCGGCTGCAAGTGATTTTTTACCTATTTCGTTTGACCCATGGGTCTCCGAATATTGAAACCTTTGTTCGCCTATGCCACAATGAAAAGGACTACGCCAGTAAACGGTTTAACTTTCATAAACGGAGGTCGTTTAAACATGAGAACGATAAAACTTGGAGTTAGCACGTTAGAGGTACCCGTCATCGCGGTCGGCTGCATGCGTATCGGATCACTGGACAAGCCGCAGGCCGAGCGCTTCGTCCAAGCGGCGCTTGAGGAAGGCGCGAACTTTTTCGATCATGCGGATATTTACGGCAAAGGCAAATGCGAGGAAGTATTCGCGGAAGCCATCCGGATGAGCCCAAGCGTTCGCGACAACATCATTCTGCAATCCAAATGCGGCATTCGCCCCGGCATGTTCGACTTCTCCAAAGAGCATATTCTCAACTCGGTAGACGGCATTCTGAAGCGGCTCCAAACCGACTACTTGGATGTACTGCTGCTGCACCGCCCGGATACGCTCGTCGAGCCGGAGGAAGTGGCGGAAGCCTTCGATCTGCTTGAGCGCTCGGGTAAAGTGCGTCATTTCGGCGTCTCCAACCAAAATCCGATGCAAATCCAGCTGCTGAAGAAGTCTGTCAAGCAGCCGATCGTCGCCAACCAGCTCCAGCTCAGCGTCACGAACGCCAATATGATCTCCCAAGGCTTCAACGTCAACATGGAGAACCATTCGGCCGTGAACCGTGACGGCAGCGTACTCGATTTTTGCAGACTGCACGATATTACCATTCAGCCTTGGTCGCCGTTCCAATACGGATTTTTTGAGGGCGTCTTCCTTGACAACGACAAGTTCCCCGAACTGAACAAGAAAATCAACGAAATCGCTGCAAAATACGAAGTCAGCAACACGACGATCGCCATCGCTTGGCTGCTTCGTCACCCGGCGAACATGCAGCCTGTCACAGGCACGATGAATATCGAGCGGTTGAAGGATTGCTGCAAAGCAGCCGACATTCGCCTGACGCGCGAAGAATGGTACGATATTTTCCGTTCCGCCGGCAACATTCTTCCCTAACAGCGCAAAAAGGACACCCCGCGATCACACGGGGGGTGTCCTTTCTTAGATTAATGCGCAGCCGAATACTGATCCTGTTCGGCAGTTGGATCGAACTTCTCTTTGCTCATGACGAATGCCGCTAACAGGGCAATAACAGCCGGGATAATCGCCCAAGCAAAGGTATGAACGATCGAAGAGGAGAGCGCATCCGTAATTTGCCCAAGAACTTGGGCAGGAATGCTGTCCCTCGTTTCCGGAGTGAGGATTTTACTAGGATCGCTTAGATCGACGCCTGCAGGCATGGGACCTCCGCTCTCGAAGACCGCAGCTAATTTATTCGTAAACACATGACTTTGAATAATGCCGAAAACCGTAATTCCAAGCGTCATTCCAAGCTCTCGGTTAAAGTTAAGCGTCGAGCTTGCAGAACCGCGTTGCCTTGCCGGGAAGCCATGAATTGCCGCATTGCTTAATACCGAGAACGAGGAGCCGATCCCAAGACCGATGAGAACCATGAAGATCGTGACCATGAAGCGCGAAGAGTCCGTCGTTAACGTGGTGAGCAGAGCAATACCGATAACAAGCAAAGCTAATGTCGGGATCATGATGGAACGATATCTGAACTTAGCAAGAAAGGAGCCGCCTCCAGCGGCAGTAACGACCGATCCAAGCATCATCGGAAGCAGAACAAGCCCCGAATTCGTCGCCGAACCGCCAAGAACTCCCTGGATGAAAATCGGAATGTAAATAGAAGCCGTTATAAACGCCGCACCGCTAAAGATAGCCATTATATTACTCGTCGAATAGAGACGGTTCTTGAACATACCGAACGTGATGATGGGCTCCTGCGCTCGGCGCTCGATTAGAATAAAGCCCGATAGAAGCACCGCGAAAGCTGCGAACAGTCCGATTATCATGCCGGAATCCCAAGCGTATTGCTTGCCGCCAAGCTCAAGCGCGAACATCAGGCAAACCACAGAACCGACTAATGTAAATGCGCCGAGATAGTCGATTCTCTGCTTGGAGTGTTCGACGGACTCTTTGTAAAAGAAAGCAATCATTACGAATGCAAGAAGACCCAGCGGCAAATTGATGTAGAAGATCCAAGACCAATTGATATAATCCGTAAGATACGCACCAAGAAGCGGCCCGAATATACTGGAGAGGCCAAATACGGCTCCGAATAACCCGCCCATCTTGCCGCGCTTCTCCGCAGGAACCACATCGAACATGATTGTGAAAGCGATCGGCATAAGCGCCCCTCCGCCAATCCCTTGAATCGCGCGATAAATACTAAGCTGTACGATCGTTTCCGCCGTACCGCATAAGGCAGAACCCGCCATAAATACGATAATGCCGAAAATAAAGAAACGTTTACGGCCATACATATCCGATAGTTTGCCGAAAATCGGCATCCCGGCCATCTCTGCCACCATATATGCCGAGGTCACCCACATCAATTTATCAAAACCGCCTAATTCCCCCACGATTGTGCCGATCGCGGTTGCTACGATGGTGTTATCCATCGAAGCCATAAGAATGGCCAGCAGCAGCCCCGCAAGGATAACGCCCAACTTATTTCCAGTTACCATCTTTACTTGTTCCTCCACTCATCCTTTACTTCTGTTATCCGGGTTCAGGACTTCTCCGTTAACACCCGTTTCAAAAACGTTCCCGTGTACGAAGCCATCACTTCGGCTATTTGCTCAGGTGTGCCTTCAGCAACAAGCCTGCCTCCGGCTGCCCCGCCCTCCGGGCCGATATCGATCACCCAGTCGGATTCCCGGATCAATTCCAAGCTGTGCTCGACGACAACAACGGTATTTCCCGTATCGACAAGCTTATCGAGCAAGACTTGAAGCCTTACGATGTCGGTCGGATGAAGACCGGTCGTCGGCTCGTCCAATAAATATAACGTATGGCTTTTCGACGGCTTGCTCAGCTCTTTGGCCAGCCTGATTCGTTGTCCCTCGCCGCCGGATAAGGTTTTTACCGATTGTCCCCACTTCAGGTAGCCGAGGCCGACCTCGCACAGCATCTCGATCATTCCCGCCATTTTAGGCTCCTCGCTTAGGATCGGCAGGCTTTCCTCCACCGACAGATTCAACAAATCCGAGATCGAGTTGCCCTTATACCGGACCTGCAAAACCTCCTCCGTAAACCTCCTCCCTTTGCAAGCGGGGCATTTCACTTCCAGATCGGGCAAGAAATTCATGTCGACGGAGACCGTACCAAGCCCCTGACATGTCTCACATCGTCCCCCGGGTGTGTTGAAGGAAAAATGCTTCGTGGTCAGCTTTCTTGCCTTTGCCTCCGGCAAGCCCGCGAACAGCTGCCGCAGCGGAGTGAATACATCCGTATAGGTGGCGACATTCGAGCGCTGGACCCTGCCCATAGGAGACTGGTCAACGATGACGATATTCCCGACATGCTCCAAGCCTTTTATATTCTTGCATCCCTTCGGCACCCGCTCCTCCGGGTTTCCCTGGGCAAGTATGTCGAATACAAGCGTAGATTTCCCCGAACCCGACACTCCTGTTACGGACACTAAACAACCCAGCGGGAAGGAAACGGCCGGGATATCGAGATTGCGATCCTTTGCCTGTTCAATCGTCACATATCTTCCATTTCCTTTCCTTCGGATACGCGGGAGAGCCGGAAGCCGGTTTTCTCTCAAATAGGCGCCGGTGACCGAGTGCATGCTTGCCATCAAGTCCCCCAAACTGCCCTCGCCCACCACGGTTCCGCCATGCAGTCCGGCGCCGGGACCGATATCGATCACATGATCGGCTGCCCGCATCATTTCGGTATCGTGTTCGATTACGAGCACCGTATTCCCTAAATCGCGCAGCTGCTGAAGAACCCGGATTAGTCCCGCCGTATCCCTTGGATGAAGGCCCGTTGTCGGTTCATCCAAAATATAGAGCACCCCGGTCAGGCCCGAGCCAAGAAGCGATGCGAGCCGCAGACGCTGCGCTTCACCTCCCGACAGCGTTACGGTCTGCCGGTTCATGGACAAATAGCCGAGACCGACGTCCATCATTCTCTTCAACCGTTTGGGCATGTCATGAAGAATGGGCTCCAGCAGATGCTGGCCTTCGGGCGGCAGTGCCGTCGCCAGCTTTTCCGTCCACTCGAGCACTTCGCCGAGCGACCACTCCGATACTTCGGAGATGGAAGAACCCGCTACCCGCACGAGGCGAACCTCTCTCTTCAGGCGGGCTCCGAGGCATTCGGGACATTGCTGTTCGTGGAAGAAGCCCCCTTCTTTCTCCTGTGCGCCGGCTTCCCCTTCCTTCTCCTTGTAACGCCGCCACAATCCGGGGATGACACCCTCGAATTTCGTTCCTTGGATCGGCTTTACGTTCGGGCAATGGCGCTTGAATTGCTCGCTCTCGACACCGTAATACAGCAGATCGCGCTGAACCTCTCCATATTCCTTCAGAGGCTGGTCCGGATCGAAAACAAAGCCGTAATGCTTGCCAGCCGCTGCTAAAATACGCATTTGAATATCGCGATGAACGCCGTTCAACGAAGCTACTCCCCCGTCGCGCAAACTGAGTTCCGGATAAAATACCGCGGCTTCGTTAATGCTTGCCACATGACCCAGTCCTCCGCATGCTTCGCATGCCCCCTCCGGCTTGTTGAAGGAAAAGTGCGGCATGCCCAGCCTCTCCAGTTCGGCGTTACAATGCGGACATGCGAATAATTGAACGGCTCCCCATTCGTCGTCCTCCCCCGCCGGTACGCTTGCCGGCTCCAAAGCCGGCGGTATGCTGCCGCTGCACGAAGGGCATTTCCGCTCCCCAAGTCTGGAAAAGATAAAACGGACAAATGTATAAATATCCGTCACGGTACCGACCGTCGAGCGCGGATTGCGATTAGTGACATGCTGTCCGATACTGATGGACGGGGATAATCCTTCGATAGACTCAACCTTCGGCTTGCCGATAGAATCAGACGTCATTCCCATCGACTCCATATATTGCCGCTGGCATTCCCGCTGAAGCGTATCCATGGCCAATGTCGATTTTCCCGAACCCGACGGCCCCGTCAGAACCACAAGTTTATATTTAGGTATGGAAAGCGAGATGTGCTTTAGATTGTTTTCCCGCGCGCCTTGAATGATAATGCTGTCCTTCACAAGCCTTCACCTCGCGACAGAGTTTGTCCCCTTTTGCAAATCAGGGGCGTTTTCGTTAGAATGAACATAGTCATACACCAATATCGAGAATCTCGATAATCAAATATCTTGATAATCAAGATAATAACAGCATAGAAGGAGGTTAGTTTTTTGTCAAGTGATCCGCACGACCCCATCACGGATCCGGCGGAGCAGTTCACCTTGCTCATGCGTGGACTTGGAAACCGAACCGTACAATACCAGCACAATGTCGCTGCTTCTTTAGGGTTATACAATAACGATTTTATTTCCGTCGATATATTGCGCGACAAAGGACCGATCACGGCCGGTGAGCTGTCCAAATTAACCGGGCTCGCCACCGGGAGCGTGACTACCTTAATCGATCGCCTGGAGAAAATCGGGTACGTCCGCAGGCAGAACGACCCCAATGACCGCCGCAAAGTGATTATTGTCCCGGAATACGAGCACAAAGAGGAGATCATCCAAACGTATCAGCCTCTTCATGACGCCATGATTCGGCTAGCCTCCACTTATACGGCAGATGAGCTTGAGCTTATCATGCAGTTTCTGGGCAAAGCCTGTACGGTTCTCGATGAACAGATTCAAGAACTCAGCTCCACTGCGCGCAAGAAATCCTGAATTCAGGTAAAAGGCCACCCTCTGCAGGATGGCCTTTTCAAATTCGATTATCCGCTTCCATCCGCTGCTTTACCCGGTTCAATGCAAATCCGAAAACCGGCTTCATGTAGCCGCGAATCAATTCCGCAGCTTCGTTCTCGTCTTGCCTTATCAGCTTCATCCTTCGCCTCCTGCAGCTGCCTTTCGGAAGTTCCTGTCAATCATATAGTGTGCCGGGAAGAAAAAAGGTTGGGAGTTTTTGAAATATTTTCTTATAGCAAAATACTCGAACCCTTGACTTAAGTCAATGAACGGTCTCGAGCCTCCAAATATAATGAAAATTAAACATTTCATATAGGAGGTCAACTTATGACTGCCTCAGAATCGTCTCAGCGGAAATCCGCTCTAACGGCGGGCATTTCACTTGTCATCATGGCGCTTGCCGCATTTTTCTCCTATGGCTTTGTTCATGGAAGCCTTGTTGTGCAAGACGATGCCGGCGCCACATTCAACAACCTCATGTCATCAAATAACCTTTTCAAAGCGGAAATCTTGGGCTGGATCGTTATCTTGATTGCCGACGTGTTGGTCGCTTGGGCGCTATATGTGTATCTGGAGCCGATCAATAAAAACCTTTCGGTGCTCGCTGCCTGGCTCCGTCTTATTTATACGGCTATATTGGGGATCGCCATCATGAGTTTGATCGTTGTCCTGCTTCTCATGAGACATATGGACGATTTATCTTCATTCAAAGTCGAGCAAATTCAAGCGCTAATGATGTTAGGTGTTGACGCATTCGAAGCGATTTGGTCCGTCGGATTGATCCTATTTGGCGGGCATCTGTTGATTGTGGGATATGTGGCTTTCAAATCGGTCGGCATTCCTAAAATAATAAGTATTTTATTGCAGCTTGCTGGAATTGGCTATATGCTCATCCACCTAGGCGAAACGTTTCTTCCAGAGTATGAAGGGGTCATTTCGGTCCTGAATCTTGTGTTTACTTTGCCCATGGTCGTCGGAGAATTAGGCTTCGGGGTGTGGCTGCTTTTCAGAGGAGGCAGACTCCCGGGAAGCGCGTGACAACCTTTCTAAAAGTCATCTTTGCTAATCCGTTTTTTGATTCTGCTTAACGACTCCGGGGTAATACCAAGATAGCTTGCCAATTGATGCTGGGGTACGCGGTCGGCCAGACCGGGTCTTTTGCGCAACAGCGCCTTGTAGCGTTCTTCGGGTGCGGAAGCGATAAAAGAAGTTTTTTCATCCTGTACCTCGCCCAGGTTTTCTTCTACCATCCAGCGTATCATCGTTTCCAATTGCGAGTACTTTTGGAGCATGTCTTTCTCGCCTTCAAGATCCCCAACAACCAATACACAGTCCTCCAAACAAGTTAACGAGTACGCGGATGATCTGTTTTGTTTATGATGATTGAAAATCGAAACCGCTTGCTCCTCCGTGTAAAAGTTGGAAGTGACTTCTTTGCCCGCTTCATCGATCGAATACTGCCGTACACATCCCTTCAGAACGAAATAACATTTATCGGGAACATCTCCTTGTCTAAGGAGCAACGTTCCTTTTTTATATGCTTGCACGTGGATATCGTCAACGATTGCCTGTTGTTCTGCTGCGGTAAGTGTTGTATATCTGGCTAAATACTTCAGTAATATGCTTTTCATTCGGATTTCCTTTCCGTTCGTTAATGAACCGGCAAACCTTTGATTATCCTATACTTTACCATAAGCCGTACCGTGATATAATGATGAAAACTTATATGCATATGTGAAAAATCAGTTGGCAAGTGGAGGATTTCATCCGCAAATCAGCCGAGTTTCGGGGTAAAAATCATGTTATATGATCTTAAAAGTGCAAAAGAGCTTGCTTTTCGCGTATGTATTGCCGCCGGTGCAAGCAAAGCAGCGGCAGCCTCTCTTGCTGAAGCAACTGTCGCTGCGGAATGTTCAGGCCGGAGCTCGGTCGGCTTTGCTCATCTTCCCGACTATCTGGAAGGCTTTTTGTGCGGGCGCATTCCTTGCACAGAAGAGCCTGCGATCCTTTATCCGGCCCCAGCTCTCATTCAGGTCGATGCCAAGGGCGGTATCGCCCAACTTGGTTTTGATCGTGCATTCGAGGAATTGCAAACACGGGCAAATACTTATGGAATAACCGCATTTGCGTTAAAAAACAGCTATACGGCTGGAGAATTGGGCTATTACGTAAGGCGTCTCGCCCGTAAAGGACTGGTGGCGATAGCTGCAACCAATGGACCTGCCTTAATGGCTGCAGGCCAAAGCATCGAGGCCGTTTATGGCACTAATCCTCTTGCAATCGCTGCGCCTGCCGGGAACGGGGCTCCCTTGGTTATCGATCAGGCGTCCAGTGCCACGGCGTTTGTCAACATCCGGCAGGCGGCAGAACGGGGGGATATAATCCCCGAAGGCTGGGCCATCGATGGGAAGGGACAAAACACAGTCGATTCGCGTGAAGCGCTCAAGGGGGCTTTACTTGCTTTCGGGGGAATGCGCGGTGCCAATATCGCACTCATGGTTGAAATTCTCGCCGCAGGCATGACAGACGCGAACTGGTCACTTGACGCTCCATCCTTCGATGAAGGGAGTCACTCCCCTGGTATCGGGCTGTTTATTGTTGCCCTAAACCCCGAACTTCTTGCGCCGGATTTTTCAGCCCGATTGGCGTCTCAGATCGAACGTTTGTCCTCCAAAGGCATTCATATCCCCGGAAGCAGCTATGTTGAGGATGAAATAGATATTCCGTCTTCCCTTGTTGCGACACTCGAGGAATATTGCCGGCTTTAAGCTTCTACTGTTAGCCTTCTTTATACTTATCCTTCACCATGCCGGAACCGATCCCTGCGCCCGCCATCAAAATCAAAGGTCCGAAATTCCACAAAAACGATCCGCCAAACAAGGCAATGTCGAAAGCAAAAACTTTGTTAAGAATAATAATGCCGATTTTGATCACCAAAAGTGCGACACCGATTAAAAATAAACAATCAAAAGTAAATTTCAATTTCGGATGAGCTAACTGCCTGCCGTCGCTAATCACTTTCTTAGTCAACTCCTCATCGCTCCTTAATAACTCGTCGATCGTGACACCAAAAAGATCGCTTACTCTAATGATAATTTCGATGCTCGGATAGTTCTGGCCGTTCTCCCATTTCGAAACCGACTGCCGGCTGACAAAAAGCTTAGCCGCCAACTCCTCTTGCGACCAACCCATCTTTTTTCTTTCCGCCTTAAGCTTCTCTGCAAAAACCATACTTCAGCAGCAACCTTTCTGTCCGTCTATACGCCATTATTTGCCGACAGGCATGCGAAAGTAAAGAACGCTTTGGTTGCAGCGCCCCGCAACCTCCGGTTGCCGTCAATATTCCCCTAAAAATTAAAGATAAAAACGAAAAGAAGCATAAATGTACCGGACCGGTAATTTATGCTTCTTCATAAGATGCACTATGCGGTTACGCTGTGCGCTTGTTTTTTGCCCCCTAGGCCGAGCGTCCGCGATGTTGAATTGTCAATTTCACGGATAAGCTCCGGATCTTTTGGCAGCGACACGCCATAAGAAGGAATCATTTCTTTTAATTTCGGTTCCCATGCTTTCATATGCTGCGGGAAACATTTTTTGAGCAGCTCAAGCATGACGGAAACCGCGGTAGAAGCACCCGGAGAAGCGCCAAGCAATGCGGCTATCGAGCCATCGGCGTCGCTGACGACTTCGGTACCGAATTGAAGCGTTCCTTTGCCGCCTGCAGCGGTATCCTTAATAACTTGCACGCGTTGGCCGGCAACCAGCAAATCCCAATCCTCGCTTTTGGCGTTCGGGACAAACTGCCGCAAATCCTCCATGCGCTTTTCCTTCGATAACATAACTTGCTGGATCAGGTATTTGGTCAATGCCATACTTTTTGCGCCTGCCGCCAGCATCGTTCCGAGATTATACGGTTTTACGGAGCCGATCAAGTCGAACATCGAACCGGTTTTTAGGAACTTAGGCGAGAAGCCGGCAAACGGTCCGAAGAGCAGCGCTTTTTTGTTATCGATATATCTTGTGTCAAGATGCGGAACCGACATAGGAGGAGCGCCGACCGGAGCTTTGCCGTATACTTTGGCATTATGCTGCGCTACGACTTCCGGATTGTTGCATACCATAAATAGTCCGCTAACCGGGAATCCTCCGATATTTTTGCTTTCGGGAATGCCGGATTTTTGCAGCAAAGGCAGGCTTCCGCCCCCGCCGCCGATAAATACGAATTTGGCAGTATGGCGTTCGACGCTGCCGTTGTCGATATTCCGTACCTTCAATTCCCACGAGCCGTCGCCGGTACGTTTTATATTATCCACACTATGCTTGTATTTTATATCGACGTTTTGGCTCTTTAGGGAATCAAATAATTTACGCGTTAAAGCGCCAAAGTTAACATCCGTTCCAGAGTCGATTTTTGTTGCCGCAATAGGTTCATTCGATGAACGGTCCTTCATAATTAGCGGAATCCATTCCATCAGTTTTTTGGGGTCGTCGGAAAATTCCATCCCTTCGAACAGCGCATTGCCCGACAACGCTTCAAAACGTCTTTTCAGAAACGCTACGTTTTTATCCCCTTGCACCATACTCATATGAGGCAGCGACATGATAAATTCCTGAGGATTCCGGATCTGATTGCTGTTTACAAGATAGGACCAGAACTGTCTGGAAACCTGGAACTGTTCATTAATTTTAACGGCTTTGCTAATATCTACGGATCCATCCGGTTTCTCTTCGGTATAGTTAAGCTCGCACAGGGCCGCATGCCCCGTCCCCGCGTTATTCCATTCGTTGGAGCTCTCCTCGCCTGCGCTTCCAAGCTTCTCAAACACGGTAATTTTCCAGTCGGGCACTAATTCCTTCAGCAGCGCTCCTAAAGTCGCACTCATGATTCCGGCACCAATTAAGATTACGTCTGTTTGCGATTGTCTGTTACTCATTTTAACCTTCCTTACACGCTATTATTTGAAAGATGGTGCAGGCGCTCCCGTCGGACTCCAAAGCAAATCAGGGTTGGGCCTAACACATCTTTTCTGGAAACGTTATGACCAGGACATAGAATCCCTATTATTTAAATCAAGATATATACTATTATATGATAGTTATATGGTATTTAAAAGTCGATAAATTACAGTGATGACATACTGTTTCAGGTAAGAAGTGAGAAAAATTCCACAAATCCCTGGAAATACACAAAAACCAACGCCCTAACCCAGCTATATGCAAAGGTTATGACTTTGGTTTATATTTTTTCCAGTCTGGAACGCTCCGTTTCGTTTATTCTCCGCATACTTCTGCACAAAAAATTTTATTCGCCATTACTTACAGTACGATTTACCATATGCTAAGTTTTTAGCTGGTTCAAATGGTATGCCAAATTCGAAAGTATAGAATTACAAGTAAAAATTGTGGAGTGAGGGTTTATAAATGGAAGATGTAAAAAAATATAAACAGATTGATTTGTACTTCGACGAAAAAAAACAAATGGTCTATATTCTCCCGATTGGTTGGCATTCAATGCTTGGGATAGTGGAAATTGGTATAGTCGAGCATCTTAACTTACCGTTAGATTCATCAATATTGTTAAATAAAGTAAACCTGTGTTTTGACTTATGCTATTCTATATCGCCACCAATGTATCCTGCGAAGGAATCACCACTTGCCAATTTTTTGGGTGTGAGAAATTATCGAGAAGCTACTAAGAATAAAAAATTGGTAGTTATAACTTGGGAATTAGAAAAGGGCTATATTGTTTATCCACATAGCAAAGAACGGAGTGGAGGTTATAATCGTTTGGAGCAATTTGGGCATTTACTTGGAAATAACTTAAATAATGGCTTTGACTTGCTAAGTGTTGTTATCGATTCAATTAATAAGTCTTCAATTTAATATATATTTGCAAATTTTTCAGCCACAATGCGACTAACCCTCGCGTTGTGGTTTCTTTTTGCCGCCGAGACACTCGTATGCACAAAGACTAAGTGAAGTGCGATGATGACGCTGAGAATCCGAATGACTCCCCTGCCCACCCAAAGGCGAAAAATGGACACGAAGTCTATTCGGCGGTTTTAGAACCGCCGGATGAGGAGGAGTGCGTGGTAAATCGCCCTGATCGAACGCCGAAGCCGGGAAGACTTCGGTTAGCGGAGCGGGAACGATTCAGCCACCTGATTTGCAGGTACTTCACGTGATCCGCTGGTAGCCGGCTGTGAGCGTACGCGCGTATTCTGAGGGCGTCATGCCGGTCGTTTTCTTAAAATGGCGCGAAAAATAATGAACGCTGCTGTAGCCGAGCAGCTCGGAAATTTCCGTCAGGTTGTAGACGTCCTCGCGGACATGCATTTTAGCGCGTTCGATTTTGAGCTGGTTTAAATATTCCATGGGGCCGCAGCCGACCCGCTTCTTGAACATGATGCTGATCTGGGTTCGTCCGATCGCAAATTCGTCGCACAGCCGGTCCAGCGTCAAGTTGTCGCCGAGATGCTCGTTCATGAATGCGATCAATTTGTCGGCCGCGCCGACTTCCTGCTTGTCCCTGACGATGGGTGCCTGCATGAGCCTGTGATCGGCCTGCCCGCCCCGAATAAGATGGATGAGCAGCGTTTCCAGGTGGACCTTGAACAGGTGCTCGCTGCCGAACGGCGCATTCTCGCGCGGATACAAAATTCTGCCGCTGCCGATCGGACTCGGCCCGAAAGCGTTCCAGCCTTCTTGGATGAGCTGCGACAGCACCGCCCGCTCTTTGTCGCCGAGATGGAACAGCTTGTTTTGCACAAAAAAAGACATCGGGTCCGATTCGCATTCGAAGGTGACGATAAAGACGTTCGGCGACACCTTGCCGTTGCTTTTCGGGCTGTGGAATTCATTCGGCTCGTGAAAGAGCAAATCCCCTTGCTTTAGGTTGAAATGGCCGAAGTCCGTATCCATTTCGATTTCGCCCTTATCCACATAGTAGATCTCCCAAAAATCGTGTTTTTCGCCGGCATACCTGTAATTTTTGGACAACTCGAAGTAATAGCACGAGATAAGCTTACGGATTTGGAGGACCTCATGTATTTCGTAGCGGGGAAATCGCACGATGCGCATCGTCCTTTCTGTAAACGTCTTCTTTTTCTTCATTCCACATCGATTGTTAAAAATCCTGTAGGTTTTTGGAAAAGCGAAAAAAACGGAAAAAAATGCAAAATTATCGAACGATTATATACATTCTTGTGCAAAAAAGAGGGTTCATCGTCTAAAGATCGCATTATGCTTCCGCGTTATGATTACGTTGAATCCATGACGATAGAATGGAGGCGCATCGGATGGAGATCGGCGTCATTAATATTTTGAAAAACAACGGAAGCTGCTTCGAGCATGTCAGTCAATTCGGCTTGAAGGTTTGCCAGCTGACCGGCTGGGACCCCGTTTTGTGCACCCCGGAGGTCGCTGACAACGTCGTGCGCGAATCGCGCAAACACGGCGTGCGCATATGCGCTTTATGGGGGTGGGTAGCCGGACCCGGCAAGTGGAATTTCACGGAGGGTCCTGTAACGCTCGGTCTCGTGCCGGAGCAATACCGGGAGGAACGGGTGCGGACGCTCAAAGGCTGGGCCGATTTCGCCGAACGGATCGGCGCTCCCGCGGTCGTTACGCATTGCGGCTTCATCCCGGAAAATATGACGGATCCGGTATACGACGGTGTCGTTCAAGCGATCCGCGAGGTAGCGGCCTATTGCGAAAGCAAAGGACTCGGCTTCTGGTTCGAAACGGGTCAGGAAACGCCGGTCGTCCTGCTTCGCACGATTGAGCGTGTAGGTACAGGCAATCTCGGCATCAATCTGGATCCGGCCAATCTGATTTTGTACGGCAAAGGCAATCCGATCGACGCGCTTGACGTCATCGGGCCTTACGTACGCAATGTTCATGTTAAGGACGGACTTTATCCCACGAACGGCGATCTGCTCGGCAAAGAAGTGCTCGTCGGCACCGGCAAGGTGCGGTTTCCCGAGTTTTTGGCGAAGCTGCGCGAAATCGGCTACGACGGCGAGCTGATCATCGAACGGGAAATCTCCGGAGACGAGCAAGCGCGGGATATACGCGCGACGATCGACAATCTGACGAAATGGCTGGCCTAGAGCGGCCGGCGGGGAGGGATCGGGCATGAATCTGATTACGACGCTTAAAGGCTCCATGATGGAAGGGTATTTTCCGGCAGGCTGGGATTTGGCCAAAATCGACGCTTGCGCGTCGCTGCCGCGGGAGGAAGCGCTGAAACGCGAAGCGCATTGGCATGGTGGATTCGAGCCGGTGTCGTGCAGCAGTTTGGAGCAGTTCGATACGTACATGGGACACGAAATCGCGCTGCTGATCAAGCGGACGCGGGAACGGGGCGAGAAGCTGGCGCTTATTTTGCCGGTCGGGCCGATGGGGATGTACAAATGGACGGTTTTCTTCCTTAAAGAGTGGGGGGTAAGCGCTTCCCATGTCTACGGCTTCAACATGGACGAATGGAGCGACGCCGAAGGCAACACGCTGCCGCCGTCCAATCCGGGGGCTTTCCAATATGCGATGGAAAACAGCTTTTACGGGCTGCTCGGCGACCTGACTGTACCGGAGAGCCAGCGGAACTATGCGACGAAGGAAAACTTGCCCGCTTACGCCGGCAAAATCGCCGCGCTCCGCAGCGAAGGCGCCAAGCTCGCCGTCGTCTACGGCATCGGCCGCGTGTTCCACATCGCCTTCTGGGAGCCGCAATTTGCCGGAGAATATGAATCGGAAGCGGCATGGCGGGCGGATACGCACAGGATCGGAGCCAAGCTGCATCCCCTCACGATCGAGCAGAACGCGATCACAAGCTTCAAAAGCCGGACGACGCTTGTCCCTTGTTATGCCAATACGATCGGGCCAGGATTGTTCCTGCAAGCGGACTACGCGATCGGCGGCGCCGACGGCGAGCTCGGCCGGGGCATGATGTGGCAGGGTATGTCGCTGCTAACGACGCTGAAGTACGGGCCGGATCCATGGATCCCTTCCAGCTATATGCCGGCGATTCCGGGCAGGCTGTTTTTCCTCAACGGGCTGGCGGGACCGCTTGAGCCCGAGCTGAATTAAGGAGCGATCGTATGAATATTTTGGCGGTAGGCGCGCATCCCGACGATATCGAAATTTCCTGCGCCGGTACGCTGGCCAAGCTGAAGCAGGCCGGCCACCATATCGTGCTGTGCCATGCGTGCAAGGGAGATAAGGGCCATTACCGGATCGAGCCGGCCGAGCTGACGGAAATTCGCCGGCAGGAAGCACAGGAAGCGGGCGCCGTCATCGGCAGCGAGGTCATCTCGCTCGGTTTTGGCGACGGGGAGATTATAGCCGAGAATCAGGAAAACCGGATGATCTTCATCGACCTCATCCGTTATGCGCGGCCGGACATCGTCATCACCCACGCGCCGAACGATTACATGCCGGATCATATCGCCGTCAGCCAGCTGGTGTTTCACGCGACTTTTTTCGCCACGCTGCCCTGGTTTCGGACGAACAACCCGGCGGCCGATAAAGTGCCGGGCCTTTATTACATGGACAATTTGTCGGGACTCGGCTTCGAGCCGACATTTTACGTCGATGTGACCGATCATTTGGACACGAAGCTGGACATGCTGAGCAAGCATCAAAGCCAGCTCGTTTGGCTGAAAGAGCACGACAACGTCGATATCGTCGATTTTGTGAAGACGCTTGGCAAGACGAGAGGCATTCAAGCGGGCTGCACGTTTGCGGAAGGGTTCGTTCAGCATCTCGTCTGGACGAGGCCGAACGCCGTCCGGTTCCCGGTATGATGAAAAGGAGAAAACGCTTATGCTGAAAGTAGGGCTGGTTGGTCTCGGATTTATGGGCCGCGCGCATTTGAAAAGCTACGAGCGGCTCGTGGAAGAAGGGTTTCCGATTCAGGTAACGTCCATCTGCGACATGGATGAGAAAAAGTTTCGCGGCATCTTTATTGAGGGCAACATCCAAACGGCCGCGGACGGCTTCGATCTGTCCGGCTACAAGCATTATTACGATTATGACCGCATGCTGGCGGAAGAAGAGTTCGACTTCGTCGATATCGCGATGCCTAGTCATTTGCACCCGGAAATGACGGTGAAGGCGCTCGATCGCGGCTTCCACGTGCTTTGCGAGAAGCCTATGGCGCTCAGCTCGGCGGAAGGGCGTCTCATGGTCGACGCGGCGCAGCGGAGCGGCAAGAAGCTGATGATCGCCCAGGTGCTGCGTTTTTGGCCGGAGTATGAATATTTGAAGGAGACCGTGGAGAGCGGGCGGTACGGACAGGTGCTGTCGGCCCACTTCTTCCGCGGCGGCAATCCGCCGAAATGGACGCATAACGATTGGATGGTGCGCAAGGAAACGAGCGGCGGCGGACTGTTCGACCTGCATATTCACGACATCGACGTGATCAACTGGCTGTTCGGCAAGCCGCAAGCCGTCTCGACGATCGCACGCGACGTGCTGCCGGGCAGCTCCTTCGACATCATTTCCACCAACTACGCTTACCCGGACAAAAAAATCGTCAACTCGCAAATCGACCGGGCGCTGCACGGCGAGTTCGGCTTCGAAATGTCGTTCCGCGTTAATTTCGAAAACGGCAATCTCATTTACGAAAAGCGGACGCTTCGCGACAATCCGAAGGAAGGCAAAGGTTTCGTTCCCGAGCTGTCGACGGAGTCCGGCTACTACCGGGAAATCAAATATTTCGCCGAGGCGGTCGCCCACAACCGGCCGGTCGACCGGGCGGCGCCGGAGAGCACGCTGGAGGCGCTCGTCATCGCCGAGGCGGAAGCCCGCTCGGCCAAATCGGACGGAGCGGTTGTCAGTATCGCGTGACATTGAAATCTCCCGAAAGGGCTGTCCCGGAAGAATAGATTGGAACGGGCAGCTCCCATCATGTAAACAAATACGCTTCCTACCGCTTTCAAAGTGGATGGAGGCGTTTTTGTTTGCCGATTCGGCCTTTTTAATCCACTCCGTCCTCCGCTTGCGCCAAGGCTGAGACCTGCGGATCAAATACGATTCCTCGGTTCTCGTTACCCCTTCGATCGTGTGCAAAAAAATCGAACGAATGTCCAAGTCGAAGTGCAAAAAGAACGATTTATCCTCCAAAGCTTTCAGCATTCAAGCGCGTTATGATTACGATATCAACCGGAAATGAAAACGTTTACGGTCGCTGGACAGAAGCTGGTCTTGGTACGCCAAACCAATTGAAAAGGAGTTTGAACGAAACATGCTTAATGCAAAACGCAACAAACGTTTCGCACTGACAACGGCACTTGTACTGTTATCCTCGGTAGCGCTGTCGGCTTGCGGAGGAGGTTCCGGCAACGCGGGTACCGCTTCCAGTTCCCCTACCGGCGGCAGTCCGGCTGCCAGTCCGGTCGCCTCGCAGAAACCGAAGGAAGATCCCGCTTCGATCAAAGGCGAAGTTGTCTGGCAATACGCCAATACGACATGGCCGGAGCAGGGGCTGAAAGACCTGATAGCCGATTTCAACAAAACGTATCCGAACGTGACCGTGAAAACAGTGCTTGGACCGCTCGAGCCGATGATTGCCGCCGGAAACCCGCCTGCCATCGCAACGAACAACAGACTCGAAGCGAATTGGATTATGGACGGCATGTTCGAGGAACTCGGTCCGTATATCAAGAAGGATCCCGACTACAAGCCGGAGAGCCTGTTCCACAAGGTGCTGTATGAAATCCCGCAGTTCGAGAAGGGACAATACGGCATTCCGATGAACTCCAATCCGACCTATGCCCTCGTCGTCAATAACAAAATCATGAACCAATACGGCGAGAAATCGATTCCGAAGCTGCAGGGCATGAAAGATACCGACGAGTTTTTCAAAAAGTTCTGGATCATGAAAAACGGCCAGTACGAAATGACCGGCGACAATCCGCTCTTTTATTATGGCAATTTGTCCGGACTATTTTTCGTTTCTTATTTGAACGGCGCCGACCCGTCTACTTTCTGGAATCCGGAGACGAAGAAAGTCAATCTCAACGACCCGAAAATCGTCGATGCGCTTGACTGGATGGCCAAATTCAACCGCGAGACGATCAATCAGCAGGCATACACGCAAATGAAAAGCGAGCTGCCGAAAAATACCCATCCGTTCCTTGCCGAGAAACAGGCGATGGCCATCCTGACGTCCGACAATCTGAGAGATTTCCGCAAGGCAAAACCGGATCTTGATCTGACCGTCATGCCGGCGCCGCAAAGCAGCTTGTGGAACGGCGGCTCGAACTTGGCGATCTTGAAGGCGGCCAAGGACAAGGACGCGGCCTGGGCATTCATCAAGTGGCTGTCGTCGACCGAGCAAGGCGCGGAATCGCTTTACAACCGTCTGGGGCTGCTGTCGCCGATGAAATCGAGCAAGTTCTTGGAGGAGAAGAGCAAGACCGATCCCGATCTGAAGGTGTTTCTCGATATTAACATGCAAGCGGCCAAATGGATCCCGCAATTTCCGACCGACTATTCTACGGAATACAAAAAACTGTTCCCGGATCTGATCGCCGGCAAAATTACGGCCAAGGAACTGATGGATCAAGTAAACAAAGAAGTGCAAAAGCGGATTGACGATTTCTACGCGAGCAAGAAGAAGTAGTACAACGGCGAGAACGGATTCGGGTTGCCCGAAGCCGTTTATTGCCGATTCGAGCAAGATCTTCACCGCCCCGCCACGGTTCACCGCAGCTGCGAATCGACATCAATCAATTGCTTGATCCACAACCTAAAGGAGGAGTCAGGTATGGAAAACAAGTCGCAACGTATTGATGAGGAACGTATGGAAGCAACAGGAGATCGGCTTGATCGGGGGGATAGCCCTCAAATGGAGGACTTTGTGCAGCAGCGGATGACGCGCCGGAAGCTGCTGGCCGCAGTCGGAGCCATGGGGGCGGCGGCAATCGCCTATGGCGCCTCGTTCCGGACCGCCCGCGCCGCAGGCAGTGTGACCGAAGCGGTATACGGCGAAGCGGAAGGCAAGGAGAAGTCCGAACACGAGAAAAAAACGAAGCCTCCCAAACCTCCTAAGCCGGAAAAGCATAAGGGCGATTTTGTTAAGACGACGCTAGCCGCGCTGCGTGCCATGGAAGAGCCGGACCGGGACGTTCTGTACTACATAACCGATCCGGGGCAGGAGGGACATTTCTACTATGATGCCGCCGACACGGCCGCCACTGACAATACGGGGACTGTTCTCGTCTCGGCAGCAGGCGGGCACCGCTTCAAGCGGATTATCGAAAGCGATTTCTACAGCGTCAAGTGGTTCGGCGCCAAAGGGGACGGCGCAACCGACGACCTGGACATTATCCGCGCAGCCATTCTGGCCGTGTTCAACCTGGGCGGCGGGACGCTTTATTTTCCGCCCGGCACGTACATCGTATCGCCGTCGCTGCAGAAGCGCCATATTCCGCTCAAAAGCAATGTCAATCTGCAAGGCGCAGGCTCCTCCTCCATCATCAAGGTCAAAGATAATGCGGGCGATTACTGGACGATTTTCGGCGATTTCCAAACATGGCCGAACGTCAAGAATGTTAAAATCCGGGGGCTGAAGTTCGACCAGAATCCCCAAAACAACTTGACCTGCAACATCGACCTAAGCCGCACGGACACGTACTACTGGGCACAGTTCTGCATCAGCTTGTTCGATTATGACAACATTCTCGTCGAGGACTGCATCTTCGATCCGATCTGCGGCATGAATACCGTCATCATGAACAATGCGAATTCCAAGAACGCTTCCGTGAACAATTGCCAGTTCAATTTCGTCGCGGCCAAGGGCGCCCCGAATTACGATAATTCGGCGGTCTACATGAACGGACGAAGACATACGGTGACGAACTGCAAGTTCTATGCGGCGCCCGGACAAACGGCGTTCGGCGCAATCGAAACGCATACCGGGCAAAGCGTCGTATCCGGCAACGTATCGGACGGTTACATTACCGGCGTGCATATTCAAGCCAGCGAGACGAGCGGCGATCACGCGGACATTACGGTATCGAACAACACGTTCACGAACGCCGTGCATGCGATCCAGCTATGGACCTACAAGCAGCATTCGATCAAAAACGTGACGATCGCCGGAAATACGGTCAGTATCGCCAACGCGGACAAAAAGAGGACGATGATGGTCGGCATCGGCGCCTATCCGGGTTTCCTGCCGGCGGACTATACCGGAACGTTCGAGAATATTACGATCACCGGCAACACGATATTGTTCCAGGAGGAGTTCGTCAAGCGCGAGCTGCTTGAAGGTTTTTGCTACGGCATCGGCTTCGTCCGGGAAACGGACGTCAAGAACGTCGTCATCAGCAACAATATCATCAAAAATTCGCCGATGGCCGCCATCCATATCGGCAATACGAAGAAAGTCGGAACGATGGCGAATTTGCAAATCGCCGGCAACGTGATCGTCAACGCGGCCCATTACCCGGCTGCCAACGAGGCGTACAGAGCGGCCATTCTGCTCCGTTCCACCGTGATCAATGCCAAAATATCGGACAATATGATCATCGAAACGTATGATCCGGGACGCGGCTTGTATTCGATCCGGCTGAACGCGACGGATGGCACGTTTACCGGCGTCGAAGTGACCGGTAATCAGATCACCTCCAAGCAGGGCGGGTTATGGCTCGATTTGAACGCTTCCGTGAAAACGGATGCAGCCGAGAAATATATCAAATATTCCGAGAAATTTTTGGACGATCCGCTGCTGGAGGCAGGTACGACTTATCAGGCGGGTACGATCGTTTTTGTCGTCAAAACAGGGACGGCCGGAGCGATAGCGCCGATCGGCTATAAAGTATTGACGGGAGGAACGTTCGGGGCACTCGGCGGCGTGACGGCGACGGGACGGAAGTTTTCCTCCGTCGTAACGGTAAACGATGCTTCGCAGTTGAAAGTCGGCCAATGGATTCTTATCCTAGCCGGCAATCAGGAACGCCGCATCGTCCACATCGCGGGCAACGAGCTGCGGGTGAACGCCGCACTAACGGCGGAAGTACTGACGGCGAGCGCCGTGTCCTATTTGCCGCCGTCGGTTCAGCCGTTCGGCCAGCCCGGCAAGCTGCCGGCTCAGCCCGATACGAACGGTTCGACGGTCGAGCAGCTTGAGGCGGAGCTTAACCAATTAAAGCAGGCGCTCAGAAATTTCGGCTTGATGGCGTAACGCGCCACAACGCCACAGCCATTCCACACGCGACGAGAAGGGGCAAACCGATATGGCAGGGGTATCGCTTCGTCATTTGTACAAAAGCTACAGCAAGAACGGACCGCTTGTCGTGAAGGACGTGAGCCTCGATATCGAGGACGGCGAATTTATGGTTTTCGTCGGGCCTTCCGGCTGCGGCAAGTCCACCACGCTCCGCATGGTCGCGGGACTGGAGCGGGTCAGTCAAGGAGAAATTTATATCGGCGGGGAGCTTGTTAATCATGTTCCCCCTAAAAAGCGCGACATTGCGATGGTGTTTCAAAATTATGCGCTTTATCCCAACATGAGCGTCTTCGAAAATATGGCATTCGGTTTGCGGCTCCGCAAGACGGAGAAGCATCAAATCGAATCGGCGGTCAAGCAAAATGCGCGGACGCTCGAGATCGAGCATCTGCTCGAGCGAAAGCCCCGGCAGCTGTCCGGAGGCCAGCGCCAGCGCGTCGCCTTGGGGCGTGCGATCGTCCGCCATCCCAAAGCGTTCCTTATGGACGAACCGCTGTCCAATTTGGACGCCCGTCTCCGCGTGCAGATGCGGACGGAAATTATCGAGCTGCACAGACGTTTGGATACGACGATGATTTACGTCACGCACGACCAGACGGAGGCCATGACGATGGGCACCCGCATTTGCATCATGAAGGACGGGATCATCCAGCAGGTGGGCGTGCCGGAGGACGTGTATATGAAACCGGCCAACATGTTTGTCGCCAATTTCATCGGATCGCCGCCGATCAATTTCCTGGAAGGAAGGCTCCGGCTCGGCAAAGACGGCGGCCTTATGTTCGACACGCCCCGCTATGCGATTCCGCTTGCACCGGAGAAGAGCAAGACGCTGCTGGAGAAGGGCTACTTGGATAAAGCCGTTGTGCTCGGCATCCGTGCGGAAAACGTCTATAAATCGGATCAGGCCGAGGGGCTCGGCGTCAGTATCAAGACAGAAACGCCTATAACGGGCGAAGTATATTTCAGCGAGCTGGTGGGAGCGGACCGATTCATTCACGTTAAGGTCGGCGACGACAAAATCGTCATGCGCGCTGCTGCGTACGACCGGATCGCGGACGGCATGAAGCTTGAGCTTGCGCTCAATCCGCAGTTCACGCTCTTTTTCAACCGCGATACGCAGCAGGCCATCGCATAAACCGTCAGGGTGGAGAGGATCATCGATGGGAAAGAAGACTGTAACCGTTACAAAGCTTGCGCTCGCCGTCCTGCTGCTCTTTGCACCGGCGGGCGGCATGCTGGCGGGCGGAACCGCCAGAGGGGAGGAGCGCACGAAATCCGCTATGCCGCCGGCCGAACCGCTGCCCGATACGTACGCATCGCTCTATTCGCAGAGGCTGCTGGCGTGGAGCAAGGAAGGCGTGACGAACGCCGCCGCGGATGCCGGACGCGTCCCGGCTTCCCGCTATTCAAGCATGTCTCCTAATGCGGCAAGCGGGGATGTCGACGGGAAAACAAACGTCCTGCAGCTCAAGCAGGCGAAACAATGGGCCGAGTACGAAGTCGAGGTGCCGGCGGACGGCTTGTATAACATCGAGCTGACGGTATTGCCGTTAAAGGGGTCGTCCAGCCCGGTGCAGATCGGGGTAAAGATGGACGGCGATTTCGCGTTCGACGAGGCGAAAAACATTCAGCTGTCGCGCAGCTGGAAGGACTCCGATTATCCGCCGAAGGTAAACGAGCACGGCGACCAAACCCGGCCGTCGCAGGAAGAAGTGACGGCTTGGAGCGTGCGGCGGCTGGCCGACGCCAAAATGTCCTCCCCCGAGCCGCTCCGCTGGAAGCTGTCCAAAGGCAAGCATACGATTCGGCTGGAGTCGGTTATGGAGCCGTTCGCCTTAGCCGAAATCGCTGTTGTGGCGCCTCAGACGGCGCCCGCGTACGAACAAGCCGCAGCCGCTTGGCAAACGCTTCCGAACGATAACGGGGCCGAACGGCAGCTAACGCTCGAAGCGGAAGCCATGAGCGCCAAATCCGATCCTTCCGTTCAAGTGCAGCCGAGCAACGACAATCTTGCCGGTCCGGAATCGAACGGCAAGCAAATTTACAATACGATGGGCGGCCTTCGCTGGAGCCGGGGCGGCCAGACGGCGGAATGGACGTTCGAGGTGCCGAAGGACGGATTGTATTATATTCATTTCAAGTATTTGCAAAATTTTACGAAGGATTCCGTCAGCTTCAGACAAATACGCATCGACGGGGAACTGCCGTTTCATGAGCTGCAATCGTATCCGTTTCCGTATTCGCGTAAATGGAATGTCGAGGCGCTCAAGGACGAAGGCGGCAAGCCGTATGCGATTTATTTGCGCAAGGGGACGCATCGGCTGGAGTTGACCGCCGACCCATCGCCAACGACGCCCGTCCGCGAGTCGCTGCAATCGATCGTCGACGGGTATCAAGAAATCAACCGTGAGGTGGCGATGGTAACCGGCATCAAAAACCGCAGCATGGTCGACAAAAACCGCGATTGGAACTTGGCGGAAACGATGCCCGACGCCGCATCCAAGCTGGACGGTCTGGCCGATCGGCTGCAGACGCAGGTCGACAAGCTGCAGGCGCTCTACGGCAACTCCCTGCAGGGCGCGGACGGATTGCGCTCCGTCATTTTCGATCTGCGCAAAATGGCGGAGGATCCGGACTTGCTGTCGAAGCGTCCGCCCGAGATGCACGCTCAAAACCTCGAAAAAATGACGATGTTCATCGATACGCTGGGCCGTCAGCCGCTCACGCTCGATCGTATTTATGTCACATCGTCGCCGGGACAGCCGGAGAAGCCGCCCGGGACGTTCGCCGTCGTCGAGGACCTGGTCGTGAACTTTTTTCGGACGTTCTCGCCGAACTACCAATATTACGGGAGACGGGATCCGGACGGCATCGACGTTTGGGTGAACCGGGGGCGCGATTATGTTGCGCTCATGCAGCAGCTGGCGGACGAATCGTTTACGGCGAAGTCGGGCATCAAGGTGAACGTCAATTTGATGCCGAATCCCGGACAGCTCGTCTTGAGCAACTCCGCAGGGCGCGAACCGGATGTCGCGCTTGGGATCGCCGAAGGGACGCCGGTCGATTTCGCGATGCGCAACTCGCTCGTCCCGCTCAGCGACTTTCCCGATTTCAAGGACGTGGCGGAACGTTTCCAGCCGGGAACGCTCATCCCGTTCACGTATGACGGCGGCATATACGCGGTTCCGGAGACGGTCGCGCTTAACGTGCTTTTCTACCGTTCCGACGTGCTGGCAAGCATCGGGCTGAAGCCGCCGGCGATGTGGGACGACATGTACAGCATGCTTCCGACCTTGCAGCAGAAAGGCTACAGCTTTTTCATGCCGAAGCTGAATTACGTGCCGCTCTTCCTGCAGAACGGCGCCTCCTTCTATACGGAGGACGGCTCGCGTTCGGCGATGGACTCGCGTGAAGGGTTCAACGCGTTCAAGCAGTGGACGGAGATGTTCACGGTTTACGGGCTTCCGACCGAGGTGTCGAGCTTCTACATGCACTTCCGCAGCGGCGATATGCCGGTCGGCATCGCCGATTATAACACGTACATGCAGCTGCTGGTGGCTGCGCCGGAGCTTGCCGGCTCTTGGGAAATGGCGCCGATTCCCGGCATCCGGCAGAAGGACGGAACGATCGTCCGCTGGGCCGGAGGCAACCTGACATCCGGCATGATCTTCAAGACCTCCGAACGTAAAGACGACGCTTGGGCTTTCTTGAAATGGTGGACGTCCACGGACACGCAGGCTCGATTCGGCAATGAGATCGAGCTGCTGAACGGCATCGAATTCCGCTGGAATACCGCGAACGTGGAAGCGTTCAAGAAGCTGCCGTGGCCGGAGAAAGACGCTGCGACGATTCTCGACCAGTGGAAATGGTACAAAGAAATGCCGAACGTGCCCGGCGGTTACTTTACGTCGCGGGAGCTGATGTTCGCTTGGACCCGTACCGTGCTGCAAAACCAAAATTACAGGGAAATGCTGGAGAGGGCGGTATTCCAGATCGATAGCGAGCTGAAGCGCAAGCAGCGGGAATTCGGCTTCTACGATGAGGACGGCAATGCGGTACGCAAGCTGCAATTGCCCGATCTGAAGCAGCCTTGGGAAGGAGGCGGTACGCCATGACGAATCTCGGAAGTCGCACGGGTTCCTCCGCAGCGGTTCCGGCCGTTCCGGTACGCAAACGCTCGCGGGCGGTCCCGACGCTCAAGGAAAAGCTCCGGGCTGCAGCGGCCGACATGAGAAAAACATGGGTTTCCTATTTGTTTATCTCTCCGTTCTTCCTGCTGTTTCTGCTGTTTATCGCGCTGCCGACGCTTGCGGCGATCATGCTCTCGTTCACGAGCTTCAACGCGATCGAGCCGCCGAAATTTATCGGCCTGCTCAACTATCAGGCGCTGTTTACGCAGGATCTCGTGTTCTGGCAATATGCGCTGCCGAACACATTCCTGTTCGCCGTCATCGTCGGGCCGGTCGGGTACATGCTCTCGTTCGCGCTGGCTTGGCTCATCGCCCAACTTCCCCAGCGCGTCCGTGCGGTTTATACGCTGGCCATTTATGCGCCTTCGATGACCGCAGGCATCGCGATGTCCGTCGTTTGGCTGATCTTTTTCAGCGGCGACAGGCTCGGCTACTTGAACAACTTCCTGCTCAATATCGGCTATATCAACGAGCCGAAGCTGTGGACGATTTTGCCGCAGTACATTATGAAAATCATGATCGGCGTTTCCCTCTGGGCGAGCATGGGCGTCGGTTTTCTGGCAATGCTCGCCGGCATTCAGAATGTCGACCGCCAGTTGTACGAAGCGGGCCGGATCGACGGCATCCGGTCCCGGCTGCAGGAGATTTGGTACATCACGATTCCGGCGATGAAGCCGCAAATGCTGTTCGGCGCCGTCATGGCGGTCGTCGGCACGCTCAAAGCGGGGGCGATCAGCGTCGAAATTACCGGCTCCAACCCGTCGCCCAACTATGCGGGGCATCTGATGATCAACCATATCGACGATTTCGGCTTCATCCGCTATGAGATGGGATACGCCTCCGCGATATCCGTCGTTCTGCTCGTCATCATCTATTTGTCCAGCAAGCTGTGCTGGAAGCTGTTCGGTTCGAAGGGGGAATGACAAGATGGCGATCCTACGGTTACGTAAACGGAGCCGGCTTAACAGGACGACGCCGTTCCAATGGGTGCTGACCGCACTGCTGACGATGCTGGCCGTCTTTATGCTGCTGCCGATCGTGTACTTGTTTAATCATGCGCTCAAGCCATACCATGAGCTGTTTCTGTTTCCGCCGACTTTCCTGGCGAGGCAGCCGACGCTCGACAACTTTTACGACCTGCTCGTGGTGACGAAAACAGCGGTCGTACCGGTCAGCCGGTATATTTTCAACGGGGTCATCGTCGCGGCGGCAACGATCGTCATCGGCACGCTTATTAGCGCGATATGCGCTTACGCGTTGTCCAAACACCGGTTCATCGGCCAAAAGCGGCTGTTCTCCGTCATTATCGTATCGCTGATGTTCGCGCCGGAGACGGTGCAAATTCCGCGTTATTACGTGATCAGCAAGCTCGGCATCATCAACACGTATTGGGCGCATATTTTGCCCGTCATCGCGCTGCCCGTCATCGTGTTCCTGTTCAAGCAATTCATCGACTTGCTGCCGGACGAATTGATGGAGGCGGCGCGTATGGAAGGCGCGACTGAATTCGGCGTATTCGGACGGATCATTCTGCCGCTGTGCATGCCGGCGGTGGCGACTGCCTGCATTCTGATCTTCCAGTCGACTTGGAGCAACATGGAAACGTCGTCGCTGTACATCGAAGACGAAACGATGAAGACGCTGCCCTTCTTCGTCAGCACGCTGACAGGCGGCCTCGCCAACAGCGTGGCTCGTCAAGGAGTCGCGGCGGCGGCAAGCCTGCTCATGTTTTTGCCGAGCTTCGTGATGTTCCTGCTTCTCCAGCGCAGAGTCATTTCGACGATGGCGCACTCGGGGCTGAAGTGATCCGGGCGGGATCAAGGATTAAACGGCTAGGGGCGTTTTTGACGCTGGCGTTTACCGGGAAATCGAACAATTGCCGGAGATATACTTTGCTGAGATTTCAAGAAAGGAGAAGACGATGAGAAGGTTCTCGAAACGAAGCCTCCTGCTGCTTGCGCTGTCTGCTCTTGCATTCGGCTTGTGGGGCGCCGAAAGCGCCTATGCGAATGTGCCCTACGGCACGTTCATCTACGATTTGAGCGGTAAAGAAGTACCGGTGCAGCCGGCTTATGTGCCGGAATCGTTCCTGCATGCCGGCTTCAAAAACCCGGAGGATCTGTTCATCGACGCCAAGGACGAGTTATATGTCGCCGACACCGGGAACAACCGGATCGTTCATATGAACGGGCGCGGGCAAACGATCCGCATCATCCGGCCCGACGGCGAAGGGGAGCTGAACGAGCCGAACGGGCTGTTCGTCCGTCCCGACGGAACGATGTACGTAGCCGACACCAAAAATGAGCGTATCGCCGTCTACGACGCGCAAGGGACATTTAAACGTTCGATCAAACGGCCGCAATCGGCAATACTCCCGAAAAACTTCGTTTATCAGCCGACCAAGCTGGTCGTCGACGACAGGGGCTACATGTACGTAGCCACGAAGAACGGCTACCAAGGACTCCTGCTGCTCGATCCGGACGGCGGCTTCGAAGGTTTTTTCGGGGCGAATAAAGTGAGCTTCAACATGTCGGATGCGCTGAAACGGGTATTTTTCACGAAGGAGCAAAAGCAGAAGGAGCTGCTTAAGCTGCCGGGCACCGTCTCTAACGTATCGATCGGGCCGAACGGGTTGCTTTACACGACCTCGATCCAGGTAAACGGCGGGCAGATCAAGAAGCTGAACTTCGACGGCAAAGATTTGCTCGGGGAGAAAAATTACGGCGTAACGAAGCTGCTCGCCGGCCAGCAAAAGCAGTTCACCGACGTCGTTGTCGACCCGCTCGGCAACATTACCGCGGTAGACGCACAATTCGGCATCCTGTTCCAATACAATGCGATCGGCGAGCTGATGTTCGCGTTCGGCTTCAAGGACGAAGGCTATCAAAAGCTCGGGTTGTTCAAATACCCGTCGGCGCTTGCGCTCGATTCCGCGGGGAAGCTGTTCGTTCTCGACAGGACGGCGAACATTATCCAGACGTTCAGGCCTACCGAATTCGGGTCGCTCGTCCGGAAGGCGACCGATCTGCATATTCAAGGCCATTACGAAGAAAGCGCCGGTCCGTGGCGCGAGGTGCTGCATATGAACAGCAATTATTTCCGGGCGCATCTGGGCCTAGCGAAAGCGTACTACAAAGAAGGGGACTATAAGCGGGCGATGAAGGAGTTCCGTCTCGGCGGGGACACGAAGGGCTACTCCGACGCCTTCTGGCAGGTGCGCCTTCTTTGGATGCAGAAGCATTTCGGGCTGCTCGCGCTTGGCGGCGCCGTACTGGTTGCCGCTTGGATAGCCGGAAGGAAGCTGAAAAAAACAATGGCCGGGAGGAAGGACGATGGAAGCGTTGAAGCTGCAGCATGATCCGAACGACCGTACGGAAACGTCGTCCCGCATCCCGGGCGGCGGCGGAAGCGGCATTCTTTCGAAGATTCGTTCCGGGTCGTTCTGGGCGCAGCTGCTGTTGGATGTACGGTTTCAGCTCAAGCAGTCGTTCCGGGTGCTGAAGCATCCGTTCGAGGTGTTCTGGGAAATCCGGTACGCCGGCGAGGGAAGCATGGCCGCCGCCGTACTGCTGCTTGTAGCGGCCTACGCGTTTTTGGTGCTATCGAAGCTGGCTACCTCCTATTTGTTCAATCCGGCGGGAGTCGACGGCATCAGCCTGCTGACGCTGCTGCTGCAATATGTTTTGCCTTGGATCACCTGGGTGATCGCCAATTATATGATCGGGTCCATCATGAAAGGCCAAGGAAAATGGACGGAGGTTTTCGTCGGCAGCGCGTATGCGCTTATGCCGTTCCTGATCATTTCGCTGCCGCTTGCCGTCTTGTCCAACGTGCTGACGCTGAACGAGAAGGTCGTCTACGATTTCGGCAATACGGTCATGATCGGCTGGACCCTCCTCCTGTTCTTCATCATGGCCAAGGAAATCCATAATTATGAAATCGGGGAAGCGGCGCTTAACGTTTTTTTGTCCGTGCTGTTCATGTTCGCCGTCTGGATTCTGCTGTTCATTCTCGCGGGCCTGACGTTCCAGCTGTACGACTTCCTCGTGCAAATCGTGACGGAGGTGACCTACCGTGATTAAACGCGTGCTCGTTTTGCTGCTGCTTGCCGCGATGCTCGGAGGCGCCGTCTACGTGGTAGGCTTCGGCGATCCGTTCGGCGCAAATCCCGCCGTCAAACAAGCGGATACGGCTGCGCCGCCGGTCAATCCGGCAGCGATCCAGCGTATCGAATATAATCCGGACAGCTACAATCGGGTGGCGGAGGACGGCAAGCTGGAGCTGCTTGTGAACGATGCCGGTCATATCCGGGTACGCGACAAGCAAGGCGATTTCGTTTGGCAAAGCGACCCGGATACTTCTCTGGAGCCCGATTTGAAAGGACTTTGGAAAAGCAACGCCGATTCCCCTTTCCTGCTCGATTACGTTGACGCTTCCAAGCAAAGCACCGGCCTGACGTTTACGACATCGAACCTGAACGACGCCAAAACGAAAACGACCGTGGAACGGACGGAAGGCGGAGCGGAGCTGACGTTCGATCTGCAGACGGTCGGCATTCGATTCAAAACTATTGTCAAGCTGCGGAACGGATATCTGGAAGTATCGATTCCGTCCGATTCGATCGTCGAATCCGGCGGCAAGGAGATCGTGGCCATCTGGCCGTTCCCGTTCTTCGGAGCCGTTCAGAAACAGGCCGTTCAGAAAGACGGCTATATGCTCGTTCCCCTTGAGATGGGTGCACTTATCCCGATGAAGGAAGAGCATCAGCTGCTTAACCGCGTCTCCGCCAAAATATTCGGCAGCGACCGGGCGATTCCCGGCCAGCCCGGCACGTATACGATTTTTCCGGCGTTCGGGATGAAGAAGGACGACCATTCGTTTCTCGCTGTCATCGAGCAAGGGGAATATACGTCTACGGTTCAAGCGACCCCGTCCGGCCTGTATACGTCGTTTCACTGGATCGCCCCGCAGTTCGAATACCGGAACCCGTTTTTTCGCCAAACGAGCAAACTGGGCGCCGGCTACAAGACGGTGGAGAAGACGCGCTCGACGGAAGACAGGCGCATCCGATATTACTTCCAGTCCGGCGACAAAGCGGACTACGCCGGTATGGCGGCCGATTACCGCAATTATTTAATGGAAACGCAGGGCATGACAAAAATCGCGGCCGACGGCAAAGGGCTGCCGCTCTATTTGACGCTTTACGGAGGGGCTCAGGAGAAAGGGCTGTTCTCGCCGAGCTTTGTGCCCGCCACGACATTCGATCAGGCGGGGACCATCCTGAAGGGTCTGCATGAAGCGGGAGTCGGGCCGATCAACGTGCTGTACAACGGCTGGGCGAAAGGCGGCGACCGCAATGTGATGCCCGACGTTCCGCCTGCGGAGCGGGATCTCGGCGGCGATAAGGCGCTCGCCTCGTTCGTTCGAGAGGCCAAAGCAAAGGGCGACCGCGTTTATTTGCAGGCCGACTACACGAGCTCGCGCTTGAACGACAGTTTCGTTCCTTCCCGCGATTCCCTGAAGGATATCAACGGCAAGGTCTTATCCGGCAAGGCGAATGGAGAGACGCAGTATGTGAATCCGGCCTCCGTGGCGCTGCGGCTGTTCGAGGAAAATGTCGGCAAATACGAATCGCTTGGTATCGACGGCATGTACTTTGAAGGCTTCGGCAGCGTTTATTCGAACTTCCGCCCTTCCGATCCGTCGACGCGGGCCGAATCGGCGGCCAATTACCAAAAACTGCTCAAGCTGGCCAAGGAGCGTCTCGGTTCTACCGGAGCGGCCGAAGGCAACAGCTACATTATCGGCGGCCTTGACTTCATTCAGCATCTCCCTATCGGCCCCGGCTACGATCTTGTCGCCACGAAAGCCGTCCCGTTCCTGCCGATCGCAATCCACGGGCTCGTCGATTATTCGGGCGAGTGGGGAAATTTGCGGGAGTCGGGCAAAGAGCAGCTTTTGCGTTCGATCGAATTCGGCGCCGTGCCGCACTATTTGCTGACGTACGAGGACCCGGCGGAGCTGCGGAAGACGCCCGGCAATTTCATTTACAGCAGCCGGTACGAGGAATGGGAAGATACGCTGGCGGCGGAATACAAGCAATGGAATGAAACGCTCGGCTTCGTACGCAGCGCCTTCATTACGGGCCATCGGGAGCTTGCCGCAGGCGTACGCGAAACGCGCTACGACAACGGCGTCTCCGTCGTCGTCAACTACAACGATACGGTTTATACGGTTGGCGGCGTTACCGTCGAGCCTTTCGATTTTGCCGTCATTAGGAAGGAGGGATAGCATGCAGGTCAATTCATCATGGCGCAAAAGGCGATCCCGCCTGTCGATCGAGACGCAGCAGGCGATCTCGGGGTATCTTTTTCTCATCCCCTGGCTGATCGGCCTCGGGCTTTTCGTGTTGTTCCCGCTCGGCTTTTCTCTCTATATGAGCTTTCAGAAGGTTCGATTTACCGGCGACGGCATGAAGTTCGAATTCAAGGGATGGGAAAATTATTCCTATGCGTTCCTCTCCGACAACACGTTTATCACCGCGCTTGCCGGCATAGTAAAAAACACGCTGCTGGTCATTCCGATTATCGTCCTGTTTTCGCTGTTCGTGGCCATTCTGCTGAACATGAAATTCCGGGGGAGGCTTGCTTTCCGCGCCGTCTTCTTCCTTCCGGTCATATTCAGCACCGGCCAGGTGCTGTCGGAAATTTTCAACCAGAAGGCGGGCAGCCTCGACATGCTGAACAAATACGACATTGCAGGCTTCGTATCAGCGAACGTGCCGACGTTTTGGGCCGATCCGATATTGACCGTGCTTAATCTGTTCGTCGTCATTTTGTGGTATTCCGGGGTGCAAATTCTGCTTTATTTGGCAGGGCTGCAGACGATCGGCACGAGCGTATACGAAGCTTCGCTGATCGACGGGGCGACGCCTTGGGAAATGTTCTGGAAAATTACGCTGCCCGCCCTGACGCCGTTCATTCTGCTCAACGTCGTCTACACGATCGTAGACATGTTTACGGTGCCGCTGCTCAACCCGGTGCTGAACATGATCGTGACGAACATGTCGGTGCCCACGCTGGGGTACGGCTATGCCAGCGCGCAGGGCTGGATTTACTTCTCCATCGTATTCCTGCTGCTGCTGCTCGTGCTCGGAGCGTCCCGCAAATTCGTTCATTACTCGGGAGAAAGGTAGGAATATGCCATGGTAGGAAGAACCTTACTCGATCGTGTGCGCTTGATGCTGTTCGGTGACCGGGAACGCAAAGGGATGATTGCGCTGCTGATCTTGTATCTCGTCCTGGCGGATATCGCGTTCATGTATTTGACGCCGTTCCTGTACATGCTTTCGACGATGTTCAAGACGACGGCGGACTTGCTCGACCCGACGGTCAAATGGATTCCTTCCGCGTTCCAGTCGGATAACCTGAAGCTGGCCTGGCAGGGGCTCAGGTTCCCGGAGGCGCTCCAGAACAGCCTCATTATAGCCGGATTGTCGGCTGTCGGGCAGGTCGTCTTCTGCTCCATAGCCGGCTACGCATTCGCGAGGCTGAAATTTCCCGGCAAAAACATCCTGTTCGCGCTGCTCGTCTTCAGCTTCCTCATCCCGCCGCAGACGCTCATCATTCCGCTGTACGTGCTGTTCAAAAACTTGGGACTGCTCGGTACGCATTGGGGCGTCATTTTGCCGGCGATGCTCGGCCATGGGATCAGAGGTGCGCTGTTCGTCATTATTTTCAGGCAGTTTTTCATGACGCTGCCCAGAGAGCTGGAGGATGCCGCTCTGATCGACGGGGCCGGTCCCTTCCGCGTTTATTGGCGCGTCATGATTCCGCTCGCGAAGCCGGCAATCCTGGTCGTCTTCCTGTTCTCCTTCGTCTGGCACTGGAACGAAACGTTCGTGACCGGCATGATGCTGGGCGGCAAAGATTTGCCTCTCTCGCTCAGCTTGTTCAATTTGAACAAGGTGTTGTCCGGGCTGTATCCCGATGCGGAGGCCGGCTTCGACTTGAACGAAACGATCCGGATGGCTGCCAGCTTCCTCATTATCATGCCGCCGCTGCTTGTCTACATGCTCGCGCAGCGCTGGTTCGTCGAAGGCGTGGAGCGGACGGGGCTCGTCGAGTAACAACGATAACGAAAGGTGAGATAACTCCATGAACGAAACGAAGCGCAAGGTGCGGTTTGCCGTCGTCGGCTGCGGCGGCATCGCACAAAGCCATTTTATCGGAATTGAACGGGCGCCGGAGGCGGAGCTCGTTGCGGTATGCGATATGAACGTAAGACGGGCTGAGGAATTCGGGGCCTCGTACGGAGTAACCGCATACTCGGATTACCGGCAGCTGCTGGCCGACCCGACGATTGACGTCGTCTGCCTGTGTACGCCGAGCGGACTGCACGCGGAGCAGACGATTCAAGCCGCAGAGGCCGGCAAGCATATCGTCTGCGAAAAGCCGATGGCGATTACGCTGCCCGATGCCGACCGCATGGTGGAGGCTTGCGATACGATGGGCGTCAAGCTTGCGACGATTTTCCCCCGCCGCATGTCGCCGGCGTCGCAGTTCGTCAAGAAGCTGCTGGACGATGGACGGCTCGGCAAGCTGAGTTTATGCTCCGGCTACGTCAAGTTTTACCGCGACCAGGCTTACTATGACAGCGCCGGCTGGCGCGGAACGTGGGCGATGGACGGCGGCGGTGCGATGATGAACCAAGGCATTCACACGGTCGACCTGCTGCAGTGGCTGGCCGGTCCGGTTGCCGCCTTGACCGGCTACGCGCGCAACGTGCTTCGGGATATCGAGGTCGAGGATACGGCGGTCGTCTCGCTGCAATATAAGAGCGGCGCTCTCGGCTCCATTGAAGCGACGACAACGGCGTATAAACAGGACGAGCACCGGATCCTGCTCCATGGCGAGAAGGGCACGATCGAACTGACAAGCGACCGCATTACCGCCATGGAGCTGATCGGAGAATCGATCGAAATCCCGACCTTCCCGGCGTTCGACGTCATTCCGGACGGGCATGCGGCTCAAATTCGCGACATGGCGCTCGCGGTTTTGGAGGATCGCAGCCCTGTCGTCACCGGGGAAGACGGCAAGCATTCGCTGGAAATCATTTTGGGCACCTACGAATCCCAGCGAAGCTTCCGGGAAATCCGGTTTCTTTGAAGCCGAACGACAGCCTTTGTATGGTCTACAGTGGGTTTTCTTCTATTACTACGTAAATAGCAATCGGGGACTCCGGATTTTCCGGGGTCCCCTCTTCGTTAAGGCCGTTGTGCGGCGTCTTCCTTATATCAGTCCCTCTTTAATTTGTTCCATATGTCTTTGTTCATGTAAATACAGCGATCTAACCCATTCCAGCAATAACATCTCTTTAAAGACCGGATGTGTAAAATGTCTTCTGCTCAGCAAGGACGGGTCTTCTACTGTATCTAATAGTTCAAGCAGCCTCTCTCGCGATTGGTTGAGCTTTTCAATGATTTCTTCGGCACGCCAAATTTCGTCCGTCGGTCTGGCAATGTCGGGGGCCTCCCATTTATTACTCCGATCAAGCAGGAACTCTAACGGTTTATGTTCTACAGTTGAATCTTCATTGCTCTTTAATCCTTTTCTTATCGCTATAACATATAATTCCTCTGTTTTACTCAAGTGCTGGCACACCTGGCCGATACTCCAGCTGCCGGGGTCCTTCCGTTTGTTCAACTGCTCTTCGCTCAGATCTTTAATCATTTCCAGCAAATCGTCTCTCGTTTCTTTCAGGTTTTGCTTGATTTCTTGAAGTTCCATGGAAACGTCCCTCCCTTATTCCACATCTTACCACACCATTGTAAAAAGTATGGTCTTCCAGGAAATAAAATACTCCACATTTGGCTTGTGGCCTTGGAAGGGTATGGTTTACATTGAGGGTGGCGGTCCATCTCGATCGTACAGCGCCTGCCTCTATATCTCGCGTTAGCCGAACAGCCGATTTAGATTCCGCCCCCGCCTTTATATATAACTTCGCGTATCATTATTTTTGCTGAATTTATAAATCGTTATTAAGGATAGCGTAATGGCAAAAGCGACAAGGATCAGCAGGTTAACATATACGACCCCTAAGGAATTCCCCTCCTGCAGCTTGCCGAATGAGTCGAGCACCCAGTATTGGGGAAGGAAATAGGCGATTTTCTGCATCATTGCCGGCATAATCTCGATTGGAAACATACACCCGGCAAGGAGACAGGTCGGCAGAAACAGTATATTCTGAACCGCGTTAGCCGCCATCGAGCTTTTGGAGAACGCCATAATCGCCAGAGACAGGCTGATCGCCACGAGAGCGAATAACCCCAAGATCAAAAACATTTTCCAATACGGTAAACCCGGATCCACACGGAAGATCTCGATCATGACCACTAGCGTTATCGCGATTTGTGCAACCATGACGGCCAGATTGACAAGAATATTGGAAATCACATAGGTTCTTGCCTTGACAGGCGAAGTGATGATGCGATGATACGTTCTGTTTTCTCTTTCTTTAATAAGGATCCCTGACAGACTTGCGGCCGCGAACAGCATGAGCACGATCAAATACCCCATCGATTGATTCGACTTTCTATAATTGACCGACCGATCCTCTATGGTTTCGGCGGTTACATGGAAACCGGAATTTTGAAAATCCGCGTACATGGCCTCAAATGCAGCCCCGTCTCCTCCAGCCATATCGGTAATAGAAGCCATATTGTCGATATATTGATTAAGGCTCGACTTCACATATCCGGTAATCTCCGCTCCTTTAATCGACACGATTTGAACCGATTCGGGCGTACCGCTCTTTAAGCTTTGGGCGAAGCCGGCCGGAAAAATAAGCGCTGCATCCAAATCGCCCGATACCACCTTGTCCTTTACTTCCGATTCCTTTATCTCGCTAAGCAGCACGGAATCCAACCGTTCGATGAACGCAATCATATCCTGTGTCATGACCTGCCCGCTATCGTTATTCAAATACCCGATCTTTACTTGCATGTCTCCGGATTGGCCGCGGGTCAGAACGGCAAGGCCAATAGCCAATACGGGTAAAACAAAATATAGTAACCAATTTTTATAGTTTTTGAAAGTTGATATACCTGTTTTTCGGATCAGCCATATCGTATCCTTCATGTTACAACCCCTCCCGTCTGCGCATGATGATCGCCGCCGCGCTTAACAGGAACACGGAAAACCCGAGGTTAAGCAGTATAGCCTTCGCGGCGGCAGACCAGCCGTCCCCATAAATGATTTGAAGAATACCCGTATTCGACCACTCAAGCGGTGAAAATTGAGTGATTGTCCTCATCACCCCCGTCATCTCCGCAACCGGAAAGTACGAACCGCCCACAAACGCGCCCGCCTGGATCACCATCATGATGACCGAACCTGCGGCTTTTCCCTTTAGGAGATAACTAAAACCAAGTCCAACACTTAAGGCGAATATGATTTCAGTTATCAACACAAGAAAGACAAGACCCAAATTCTCTCCCCAATACACATTAAACATATATTTGCAGACGAGAACTACGATTACGGTACATATGACGTTCATCAGCAGGTTTCCCGCGACTTTCCCTGCGAAAATCTCCGCTTTTGAAATAGGTGCCGCAAGCAGCCGGGCGGATGTATTGCGTTTTCGTTCGCTACTGAACATGTCGGCTGCCGATAGAGCGCTGTACATAATAATCATGGTCACCATCGCTATGGCATAATAGTCCAAAGCGCGCGGTTGTCTAGCCGCATTCAGCGAAGTTTCCCGCACATAATCCGGACTCCCGTTCCCGGACATCAAAGCTGCTTGATCGCTGTTATCCGCCGCTACCGATGCAAGCTTGTAACGATTTGCGAAAGCCGTAAGCAACCCTTGGGCAATACCGCTTTCGACCGGACTTGAGCTATTTCCGTAATAGTTCAGTCCTCCATCCGAAATTTCGACATAGCCGACGTACCGATTGTTAGCGACTTCCAGCTTACCGTCCGTATTCTCGTTAGCGGGCTCAAGCGTCATGCCGGATTTGCTCGCTTGATCGGCGAAAACGTTCCAGGATTTCGTAAGCTCCGATCCCGAGCCGTTTATTTTATATAAAACACGAATGTCTCCGACCGTCACGCTTCCGTTAAAAGCATTCGTAAGCACGGCCCCCAGTATAAGGATAATCAGTACCGGCGTCAGGATTAAGAAAACGATCGTCTTGATGTCTCTAACCGCTTTTATTTCCTTGAGTGCAATACGCCATACGTTCAAATTTCCCGCCTCCTTCTAGCTTCGTTCAGGGTCAATCCCGCAAGCTTCTGCCGGTCAACGTAAGGAACACCGTCTCCAGATTGGGCTCCCGCTCCTCCACGGAACGAATTTCGATATGATCGGCCATCAACAGCTGGATGATTCGGTTTAAATTATTAACCTCGGCATCGGAACTGAACTTCAAAATCCGATCTTCGATTTCAACCTTGTTTACACCGGCTACTTCCTGCAGCTTGCTTATATTCAACTGCTCTGCCGACCGCACTTCGATCCAAATGTTTTTCTGGTTCGTTACGATCGCCTCGAGCTCTTTCTTCGTTCCTTCCGCAATGATCTTGCCGTGATCGATAATGGCGATTCGTGTACAGATCTCCTCTACCTCCTCCATATAATGGCTGGTGTAAATGACCGTACAGCCCATCCCGTTCAGCTTCCTCACGGAGTCCAAAATATAGTTTCTCGAATGCGGATCAATCCCTACGGTCGGTTCATCCATAATGAGCAGCTTAGGCCTGTGAGCGATCGCGCATGCAATGTTCAGCCTTCGCTTCATACCTCCCGAGAAGTTTCGAGGGTAGCCCGAATGTTTATCGCCAAGACCGACGAATTCCAGCGCCTCAACCGTTCTTTCTTTTAATTCGGAGCCCCTCAGGCCATACAATCCCGCAAAAAAATGAACATTCTCATATGCCGTCATATCCTCGTAAATCGCAATTTCCTGGGGGACGATCCCGATGTTCGATCTCGCAAATTTGGCGTTTTGGGATATGCTTTTGCCCAATACTAGAATTTCGCCTTTCGTAATGCGGAGCAAGGAGGCGATCATGTTGATCGTCGTGCTTTTGCCGGCTCCGTTCGCTCCCAGAAAGCCGAATATTTCTCCTTCCTTTATGGACATAGATATATGATCCACGGCGATGAATTCCCCGAATTTCTTGGTGAGCTGTTTCATTTCGAGCACGTTCATCTGTTCCACTCCCATCCATTCTTTAAGATGATCTCAGTATAATGAAAAAGGATGTACCTGCGACAGTGCACAAGTTCATCCTATATCCATGAGAAATTTCATCATTTGGAACGCTCGAATCATTACTTTTCACCATAGGGGAGCAAGGTGGTAACCGAAAAGCCGTGCGATCCGTCGACGACAACCTTGCCGTTCACGCTTGCAGCCCTTTCCTCCATCCCGATGATCCCTAAGCCTTTGATCAGCTTCTGTGTTCCTTTGCCGTTATCGGAAACCTCGAATTTAATCAACGTATTAAGCACCTGAATGCGGATGGAGACGCTAGCAGCACCTGAATACTTCAGCATATTGGTTAACGCTTCCCTGCCGTTCTCCATAATAATTTTCCATTGAATCGGTGTGATCGAATCGATGTTTCCTTCATGTGTCAGTATGGTTTTAACGGCATGCTTGGCGGAAAACTCATCGATGAACAATTTCATGCGGTTGATGCCCAGCTGCTCCGTTGCCGGCTTCATCCTTTTGAGATCGGAACGAATGCTCTCGATGCCTTCTTTCGATATATGGATGGCGTTATCCAGCAGCGACGCCGATTTGCCGGGATCCGTTCGAATTAATCGCTTTGCCGCCTCCATCTGGATAAGCGCCCCGGTCATCGCGTGTCCGATGTTATCGTGAATGTTCTGGGATAGCCGGTTCCGCTCCTCCAGCTTATGCGTATATTCCGTTTGCCGCAGAAACTCGTCATTTTCCCGCAGCCGGGTTTGCAGCCTGTCCAAGTCGTTGCGCATCCGATCCAGACCGGCGCTTTGCTCCCGCAGCTTGCCGCCGAACCTCTCGAACATTGAAAAATACATAAGCGTCACTAAAGCAATCAGCATGTACAAGGGAAGCAGCTGAGGGGGTACGAAAATCAGAGGAATCAACATAAGGAGGAATGCCGCTATCCCTTTTTTGCCGGCAAACATAGACGATAACTCGTAGACATGAACCGGAAGCAGAATAAAAAACAGCGGGTAGTCCTGGAGCGCAACGGAAAATACTATCGCTATGATTAGCGCGGCGGCTGCGGGGCGAACGCTTTCTTTCTTAATGATGTAGAACAGCAAATTCGAACTGAGATATAGCAACAGGTAAAAAACGACCCAAGGCGTAAGGCTCGAGTCGGACGTCACAAAGGGACGGACAGCAAATAACAGCAAAGCCGCTTTATAACCAATCGACCACAGTTCCTGTACTTCGGTGGCATCACGCATCAGGTCAGTTCCCCTGTCAAATAATAGATGGCAATTTGCGTGCGGTGCGTAAGTCCTGTCTTCCCAAGTATGGAGGTAACATGATTGGCGACGGTTCCTTCCGATAGAAAGAGCTGATTGGAAATCTCCTTGTTCGTCCTGCCTTTGGCAATCAGCGCCATAACGTTGAGCTCTCTTTCCGTGAATAAACTGCGGTCGATTCCGCTCCCCTGGTCGGGCGCAGCCGCATTTTGATTGCTTTCATTTTTTGTACCGGCAACTCCCGATTTCAATTTCTCCATTACCGTATCCTGCAGTACGCTATGGCCGTAATATACGGTTCTAATCGCATCGCAAATTCGATCGGGGTCATTATTTTTAAGCAAATACCCTCTTGCTCCGTTGGCGATCGCATCAACTATGTATTCGTCATCATCGAACGTCGTCAATATTAACGGTCGCGTTGCCGTCCGTTCCGTAATTAGCCGGGTCGCTTCCACACCGTTCATCTCCGGCATCCGAACATCGAGCAGCGCAACATCGACCTCATGCTGTTCGCAGTATGCCACTGCCTCCCGGCCGTTCTGAACCGTTGCGACTACCTCGAAACCCTCGAACGTGCCTAATATGATTTTCATCCCTTCGCTAATAAAAGAATTGTCGTCGGCAATCAGAACCTTTATGTTTGGCACAAGTCGCCCCTCCTAGAAAAATCTCCATTCCAACACTATTCCACAAAACCTTCAACATTCCTCGAGATTGCCGAAACTGGTCATTTTGAAAATGAACAGGGCTGTTCCCGCAGGCACTCTATACCGCACATACCCGGTCTCAGGTCATGCTCCATTTTTGATAACCCAGCTTTATTAATGCTTCTTGTATGTCTTGGTCTACTTTGCTTTTGGCAGTTGCAAACTCCACCATAGATAATGAACTCGGAAGTTTTTGACGGATAAAGGAATCAAAATCGACTGCGGTTTTGAAAATACGGAGCTTGCGCAGCGAACATAATTGCTCCATGCCCGCCAAACTGTTCAAGCCTTTGCAATTCATGACGGAGAGCTCCTCCAGCGCCTTCATCTCCCGGTCAAAGCCGATTTCACGCAGCTGAATTTGATCCTCGATCACAAGCTCTTTTAACGCCCGGAAGGCCGTTATATTGGTCAGGTCATGAAAACCGCGGACCCTGCAGATCTCCAGGTCCTCGATTTCATTTTCTTCGATTTCCTGAATATGCTCCCGACCTCCAAGCAAAATGCGAAGGTGCTTCAGCTTCCTCAACCGGTTAACAAAATGCAACGGCATTTTGCTGATCGAATGCAGTGCGAGATAATTCAAGCCCTCCAGATCGCCTATAGCATCAAGGTTTTTAACCTTGCCTCCGATATGCAAATGTTCCAGATGCGAATACTCTTTAAAGTAGTGCAGGTTGAGGATCTTTTTCTCCGACATGATGTTTAAAATTCTAAGAGACCGCAGCGTGTCTATGCCCAGAATGTCCGAATTTTCCAGCTCGTATATGCCTAGGCTCAAACTGTACAAGTGATTCAGCTTGGCCAAAGCTTCGGTGTTATGCGCCTTGCCGAGACTATTGAGCTGCAGCATTTTGACATGGGGAATCCGCAAGAGGGTATGACAATCAAAAGATAGAGAATAATGGCCGTAAAAACGCACGCCGAAATTTTCATCCCAACGTTCGCAAAGCTCATCTACCTCCTCCAATATGGAGCCGTAAAACTCCGGATGGGAGAACTGGACAATAACATGGTTGCCGCTGCGCAAGTCCTGCTCGATCTGAACCGGGTCCAATACATCGGGATTATTGATCAGAACCCTTCTCTTCCATTTCATAGGCATTCGTTACGCCTCCTATCTATCGTTAATCATAAGTCCGTATTTAGTGGAAATCCATGATTTGCTCATGTCTTGAACCGCATCGCGGCTCATGCGAACTGACGGCTTTTGCTCCTTCATAGCTTCCGAGTCATGCGCCGCGAAGCGGAGCGGCTTTGTCATCTTTTTGATATGACCCGTTATCTCTTCGAAAAACGTATACGTTAACGGCTTATGGTTCCGGATATCCTCATAAATATAGTATTTTCCTTTTGCATCTTCCAAATCGATTTGAAAGCCTTTAGGAAATGAAAGCACGATACACGGCAGTTCATCCTCCGCCCATTGTCCGAAATAGGGAAAATGGACACCTTCATTTCTCGCAAAAAATCCGGACTTTTCATGATCCGAAGCAACTGAAATGGAATAAACAAAGAAGGGGCGAACGTCGTTCCTTTTTTCCCCTGACGCAAAATACCGATAAAACGCTTCATACGCCTCATATACCTGATTATGATCATGTTTTGTCTGAGCGTAATCGGTAAGATGGAATTGCGCCTGCTTATGTTCAAAAAGCTTCAAAACGTTCCTAAACTCTTCCGGCGATATAAAAAATTTTAGTTTATAAAATCCGCCGTTCTTTAATCTGTCCATTTCTTTCCTCACCGCCAATAAGGAGTGTTTACATGCGTTGCCCGTCTCCTATTTACACAGGAACGAGCTGAACGTTACTTGAATTATAGTTTAACTTAACAGGACTACAGGCGGAATAGTTGAATAAGCCTAGTTTTGACGCAACAAGCCGTCGCTCATGTTATGGCATAGATCATAAGAACGGCAGCACAAAAAAGCCTCCATAACCTCCCGGTTTTGGAGACTTCGCGACTGAACATTTCGCCTTAAGCCATTTCTTATATTGGTTAATGGCCTCGCAGAGCCTGCTCGATTCGCTTATCCGGCACGAACCAGACCACGGCGACAAGTACAAAGAAAAAGCCGGATATCCAAGGACTCACATATGCTGTCAAGGCCGCGATCAAGTAGAGCAAGGGAGACAATCTCCCCTTCCAGTCTTTTCCCATTGCCAGAATGAATGAGGAATCGCTGGAATGCTGGTTAATAATCGCGCGCTGAAGCAGCCAGTATGAAAGTGCTGCGAGTAGTAGAATAAAACCGTATAGCGCCGTTGGAGTAGCTGCAAAATAGCTTTCCCCCATCCAAGCGGTCGTGAACGGCACAAGGGATAACCAGAATAAAAGCAGCAAGTTGAGCCACATCAACCGCCCGTTCATCGTTCGAACCATGTGCAGCAGATGATGATGATTGTTCCAGTAGATGCCGACATATACAAAACTGAAAATATAACTAAGAATCTTCGGGCCGAGTTCGACCAGCGCTTTCCAATCATGGCCTTCCGGCACTTTAAATTCCAACACCATGATCGTAATGATGATCGCCAGCACGCCATCGCTGAACGCTTCCATCCGATTCGCTTTCAGAGTGGTTCACCTTCCCCCGCTTCGCGCTTTAACCTATTCAACACCAGTAACTTCGCATAATATCCACCGTCGTGTCAAGTATCACTTTCACGATGTAATCATGACAATCCGAACCTCATACTCATCAAGGGTAAAAGCCATTTATATTTCAATATGATATTGATTTTTAAATTCGAAAATCTCATCAACAGCCTGACGATACCCGCCTGATTTTCGAAACGTTTCCCTAATCTTTGCAACAGACTTCTTGAAAGCGGACAGGCTTAACACATGATCTGCGGCTTCACGCAGTTGATTTGCAGTCAGGCCTTGCATTTGTAATCGAACTCCCGCTCCGATATTGGCGACTTGCTCCGCAATTACCGGCTGATCCGCGCTTTGTGGGAGGACAATTAACGGAACCCCGTAATAAAGTCCTTCATGGGTACTGTTCATTCCGCCATGCGTAATGAATAATTTGGTGTATTGCAGCACTTCCGTTTGGGGAACGTAATTTTTTACGATGAAGTTTTTGGGAATTTCCCCCAGATCCGAAATTTGGGTTTTCCCTCCGATAGACAGGACAACAGTATGCTCAGTGTTCCCAAATGCCTCCAAACAAAGCTTATAGAAGTCAATCGCTTGGTTAAAAACTGTACCCAGTGAAATGTAAATTGGATTTTTCCCCTTGATTGCAGAGAAGTCGAAGTTTGCTGAAGTTAATCGTGAAGAGATGGATGGGCCTACAAATTTATAAGATTGGTCGAATGCTTCTCCATAAGGTTGAAACTCTCTTGCCGTATAAACGATTGTAAGCGGTGCAGGATTACAAAACACTTCGTAAGGAGAATGGATCTCCACTCCATATTTCTCCTTCGCCATAGCCGTCAAGCTTTTGAATTTATCGTTTATAGGTTCAGCTGTTTCGGCAGGGACATTTCTCGAAAACTGCTCCATCACTTTATCGAACGATACCTTGGTCTGCGCAAAGGAAGTACACGAGTTGATTGCAGGAAGCTTAAGCATTTGAGCAAGCAAACGTCCGCAACCGAACATGGAATCATGGATGATGTAATCAAAATGCTCTCCCTCGATCTGTTCAAGCACGCTTGGAATCACTATATCCGCCGTAAGTAAAAGGCCGTTGATTCTTTCGAGTAAATAATCTCTTCCGCCTGAGATAAAGGCTTTTATAAATTTTTGATCGTCAAACGTTCGTACGGAAGCCCCCGTCTTCTCAATACGCTCCCGAAAAGCTTCTATAGAAAAGTACACTACCTCTTCTCCACGCGAAATAAGCTCCTGTACAACTCCAATCGTTGGATTGATATGTCCCTCTGATCCGCCATTAATAAATAAAACCCGCGCCATTTCTATCACTCCCTAGGTAAATGTAAAAGGCACTGTCCCATACCGTTACTCCGAATCAAAAGCGAATCAAGTTTATCATAGTACAATACTTGAAATTCTCAAAACCGTACTCTCCCTAATCCAAGATCAAAGGAAAAAGGCTTTTATCGCTTGGGGGTTTCCAAGGATAAAGCCTTTGAATGGGCAATACGAACGGTACATACGTTAATGAGAGAACGAGGGCTAACCGCCCCCTCCTTGCTGCATGCTTATATGTGGACTTAGTCCATCATACCAAGAGCTTGCAAAGATCGGATGAACACGGTCGCTGCTTGAGCGCGCGTCGTTTCCCCCTTCGGATTAAACGTTTCGTCGCTCGTACCCGTCATGATGCGGAGTTCGACCATTAGTTGAACGGCCTCTATATACGCCGGATTTACGGCTCCGATATCCTCGTAGTCTTCCAGGCTTATGGATCCCGTTGCGACCGTAAGCCGTTCCAACGTCACGGCGGCCGCCAGCATGCCGGCCATTTCCTCGCGCGTCAGCGGCTGATCGGGCATGAAGCTTTTGCCTTTCACAAAGCCGAGCAAGCCAAGCTCCTTGGCTCGTGCTACGTCGCGATAGTACCAATCCTCTTGCCGTACATCTTCATATGGGGCCGCAGGGTCAGGAGAGGTGCCGCGTGACAGCGCCCGTACAAGCATAGCGGTGAATTCCGCTCTCGTTACGGCCCGGTCCGGCTTGTATTCCCCGCCGCCAAAACCTTCCACCAGGCCTTTTGCCGCGGCCAGTTCGACCATCGGACGGCTCCAGTGCCGCTGCACGTCGGTGAAGCTCGCCTTGTTTTCAGCCACCACATATACGCTGTTGGAATAGGAGCTGATCGCTGCATACCATACTCCTTCGATCCGTACCATTTTGGCGGGAACATATTCGAATGTGCCTGCTGTCTCATTATAACGGAATGCCCCCCATTGACCGGGTACGGCGGACAGGGTTCCCGGCATCGGGATTACCCGCTTCAGCGATTGGCTGAATGAGTCGGCCATTCCGAGCGATTGCCCTGTGTTTGTGTTCAGAATCTCGATGTCAAAATTCACGATCGCACCCAGCACCTGGCCACCGGGCAAGCCCTTCTCGAATGCCCCTTGGATATTTCGGTTTCCGGACATGTCGGTCAATGTAACTTTGAAGCTGATGTCCTCGGGTTTTAGGTTGTATTTCCCCAGCAACTCCTTAAGTCCGGGGATAAGCGATGCCAATTGGACCGGTACCTGGTAGCTCCCGTAAGGCGCCTTGATCTCGAGGAAAAAGCCGGCGTTTTTACCCTCCAAGCCGGTTAATATAGAGGCCGGGATGCGTACATAGGCCACACCGTCTTTAGGCGTAACGTTCAAGACAACGGATGGCTTCGAGGTGTCGATGCGATCCGGGTGGAGCACGACGCCTCCCCCCAGGTCGATGACCGGCGGGGTAACAACAGGCGCTGAATCGTCTTCCCTGCTACTGACAATGCCTGCTCGCGTAACGGTGACGGTGTATGTCTTCGTAGTGGTGCCGTCCTGAGCTGTGACCGCAACCGTGATCGCGTTCGCTCCGATCGCCAGCGGGATCGGGCCGTATGCGCTGCCGCTCGTCGCCGCATTGCCGTTCACCTTCACCGAGGCGGTGCTATTTGCGACGTTTGGCGTCACGCTGATCGAGCTGACGTCGTTCGCAACCGATGCCGTATAGGAGGTCGTACCGGACACGAACGTCTCGTTCAGCGATCCGGGACTGATCGTCAGCTCGCTTAGGGTCGCGTCTGCCGACGGAGCCCGTGTCACCGTGACGGTATAAGGAGTCTTCGTGACTCCGTCCTGGGCGGTGACGGTAATCGTGATCGCGTTCGCACCTACCGCCAGCGGGATCGGGCCGTACACGCTGCCGCTGACTGTTTCGGCGCCGTTTACCTTCACCGATGCGGTACTATTCGCGACGGTCGGCGTCACGCTGATCGAGCTGACATCGTTCGCGACCGATGCCGTATAGGAGGTCGTACCGGACACGAACGTCTCGTTCAGCGATCCGGGACTGATCGTCAGCTCGCTTAGGGTCGCGTCTGCCGACGGAGCCCGTGTCACCGTGACGGTATAAGGAGTCTTCGTGACTCCGTCCTGGGCGGTGACGGTAATCGTGATCGCGTTCGCACCTACCGCCAGCGGGATCGGGCCGTACACGCTGCCGCTGACTGTTTCGGCGCCGTTTACCTTCACCGATGCGGTACTATTCGCGACGGTCGGCGTCACGCTGATCGAGCTGACATCGTTCGCGACCGATGCCGTATAGGAGGTCGTACCGGACACGAACGTCTCGTTCAGCGATCCGGGACTGATCGTCAGCTCGCTTAGGGTCGCGTCTGCCGACGGTGCACGGGTCACCGTGATAGTATAAGGAGTCGTCGTGACTCCGTCCTGAGCGGTGACGGTAATCGTGATCGCGTTCGGACCGACCGCCAGCGGAATCGGGCCGTACACGCTGCCGCTGACTGTTTCGGTGCCGTTTACTCTAACCGATGCGGTACTATTCGCGACGGTCGCCGTCACGCTGATCGAGCTGACATCGTTCGCGACCGATGCCGTATAAGAGGTCGTACCGGACACGAACGGCTCGTTCAGCGATCCGGGACTGATCGTCAGCTCGCTTAGGGTCGCGTCTGCCGACGGTGCACGGGTCACCGTGATAGTATAAGGAGTCGTCGTGACTCCGTCCTGAGCGGTGACGGTAATCGTGATCGCGTTCGGACCGACCGCCAGCGGAATCGGGCCGTACACGCTGCCGCTGACTGTTTCGGTGCCGTTTACTCTAACCGATGCGGTACTATTCGCGACGGTCGCCGTCACGCTGATCGAGCTGACATCGTTCGCGACCGATGCCGTATAAGAGGTCGTACCGGACACGAACGGCTCGTTCAGCGATCCGGGACTGATCGTCAGCTCGCTTAGGGTCGCGTCCGCTGAAGGAGCACGGGTTACCGTGATGGTATATTCCTTCGTCGTCGTGCCGTCCTGCGCGGTAACCGTAATCGTAATCGGGTTCGAACCGACCGTTAAAGGGATCGGGCCATATGCGCTGCCGCTCGTCGCCGAATTGCCGTTCACCTTCACCATAGTGGTGCTGTCCGCGACCGTAGGCGTCACGCTTAGCGAGGCGACGCTATTCGCCACAGACGACGTATATGTCGTCGTGCCGGGAGCGAACGGGACATTCAGCGTTCCGGCGCTCATCGTTAGCGCACCCAGAGTCGCTTCCGACGACGGCTCACGGGTTACTGTGATCGTGTATTCCTTCCTCGTCGTGCCGTCCTGCGCGGTAACCGTAATCGTAACCGGGTTAGGACCGACCGCCAGCGAGATCGGACCGTATGCACTGCCGCTCGTGGCCCCGTTGCCATTTACCTTCACCGTAGCGGTGCTATCCGCGACCGTCGGCGTCACGCTGAGCGAGGCAACGCTATTGGCCACAGACGACGTGTACGTCGTTGTACCTGACGCAAACGGAACATTCAGCGTTCCTTCGCTCATCGTCAACGCGCTCAGCGTCGCTTCCGCCGACGGTGCACGAGTCACCGTGATCGTATATTCCTTCGTCGTCGTACCGTCCTGCGCAGTGACGGCGATCGTGATCGGGTTCGGTCCGACCGTCAGCGCGATCGGGCCATATGCGCTACTGCTCGTGGCCCCGTTGCCATTTACCTTCACCGTAGCCGAGCTGTCCGCGACCGTAGGCGTCACGCTTAGCGAGGCGACGCTATTCGCCACAGACGACGTATATGTCGTCGTGCCGGGAGCGAACGGGACATTCAGCGTTCCTGCGCTCATCGTCAGCGCACTCAGGGTCGCGTCCGACGACGGTAAACGGGTCACCTTGATCGTATATGTACGCTTCGTGCCGTTCCCTGCTGTTACTTCAACAGGAATGTAGTTATCTCCTATGATCAATGCTATATCGCTGGATTCACTGCCGCTGGTTACGGTCATGTTCTTCACAGTAACGCTAGCGTCCGGATGCGCCAGTACAGGTCTAACCTTAATAGAGGCGATACCGCTCCCAACAGTTGTACTATACTCATAGACATTAGATGTGAATGGAAATGGATCCAGTGTACCTGCGGAGACCGTTAAATCGGACAACCGGTTATCGGGCGAACCGATCGTCAGCTTTTTCACCTGGTTGTTAGCCGATACGCCTTGAGACTCTTGGCTCATATATAGCGCTCCTGCAGTGTCTAACGCTATATCGTTCACTACCACATAACTAGTCAATTGTTGAAAAAAAATCCCGTCCACTTCCAGGTTTTTATTTAATCTTGTGACGAGATTACCGCCGTTCGCACTTGCAGCATAAAGGTATCCGTCGGATGCAATTTGGAGCCCGCGCGGGTACTCGAGCGATTTAACCAGTTCAACCGTGCCGCTTGGAGTGACTTTCATGATTGTCTCATTTAAACCGGCAATATACACCCCGGAGTTGTCTGCGGCGAGACCGGTAGGCAAGTGTAGAGTCGTTGTGATCTCCGGATCCGGATCCAGATCGCCTGACCATATGGTCGGGGCGCTGGAACTGCTGAAGGTTGTTTTATTAAACTTCAATACGCGATTGTTGTTCGTATCGGCTACATACAAGTCATTTCCGAATATAGCAATACCTTGAGGATATGAAAGCCCCCCATTCCACTTTGCAGCCAGATTAAACGTGTAGGACGTTCCCGAGTATTGGACGTTGTATTTGAAAAGATCGTTCTTGTCGGTTATATACAGATCATTGCCGTCGAACCTGACAGCCAACAGTTCAGTGAAATCCACTGAGGTGAGCGTTCCCTTGATAATACCGTCCGCATCATAGATGTTCACTTTATGATTGCTGTAATCGGCTACAAATAAAAAACCGTTGACCGGGTCTACGTCCATTCCTGTCGGAACACCTCCGAATGCAGGAGGATCGCCTGCCGCTCCCCCGCCTGTCGTCCACTCTCCTGCTGCGGATACTAAAGGACCATAAATGATCCATGCCGAGAACATTGTGACGATTACAACCGCTGCCAGCAAGTATGACCGCAAACCTGACGGCATTCGCTCTTTTTTCATCTACATTTCCCCTCTATCGACTTGTGTTTGATCATATTTTACTATAAACCCATCCGATCCTAATAGAAGAAATTGTATAATATAGGGGGATTCTTTCTTCTGCAATGCGGCATAAAACTTCACTTTTATGATAACCCCGCAGACCGCCGGTTTCTTCCAGTCAGCACTATCCAGTAAGAATACTACCAGGTTATTCGTACATATTCTGTGACCGGGGCTACAAAAAAGAACATGGATACACCAGTGATACAAGGCGGTCATATGCTTTTATATAATCAACAAAAAGCCACCAATTCCTCTTACGGTTTTGGTGACTTTTTTATGGTTTTAATGGCTTAACGCTTAGAGCCGATCGTATTTCATAAGTAACGGTTATGCAATCGCCGCATACATTTGTTCAAGCAGCGAAACAGACTTGCTCTTCCAGTGCCTTTACTTCTTGCAGCACATTAACGAGACGATTGCGGTTCTCCATCAAGTTTGGATCTCCGCCTGAAGGAAAAGGGAACAGCAAGACTAGCTCTTGCAGCTGCTCCGCCATTTGTCGGTAAAGCTGCGCAGCCTCAGTACCAAGAACACGGATGCGTTCGTCCGATGGATCGCCCCCTTGCCGCCCTTTGCTAATTTCATCAAGGAAATCTGCAGCAAATCGGCGGGCATCCTGCAAAACTGCGAGGCTGTAGGCATTACCGTTCGGCTCGATATTGCCGCTGTGAAAAGCTTCCATCCATACATCATAAGCGCGCAATCCCCGTTCCCCACGATCGGTCGCTGCCTCTCTCCCATGGTAGTGATCGAGAATCATCGCCAGCGCATCCCGAAGCATGGAACGTTGGTCCTTCTCAGTCCGTTCTTCCAGAGCCAGTATGAACAGATCCTCCAACGTACCTCGCCCGAGATGATCGTAAGGAAGCTTGTCATCCTGTACGCATTCCATTGCCGTCAACATCCGCCGCTCATCATCATAGCCGTAGATGACTCCGAATTCGGGAATGAACAAATCCCAGGACAAAACCGGAATGCCTCTGTCAATGGAGCGGTGAATCAGATCCAGGGCAGCGGGCAGCTCCTCTTGGATCAGCCTCTTCTCTTTTGCCGGCGCCTCAAGCAATGACGGGTCAATCAAGTTGATATTATCTCCGGGCACATCGCGCTTGTTCTTAGTCTCCACGATACGGCAGCTCCACCCGATGTTTGTCAAACCGCGAGGCAAAATATCCCGAAACGGGTACATCGTCGGCCCTGCAATGTGGACATCGTGATGGCAAATGGTGATACGAAAAGCTTGCCCGGTAAGGCCCATTACCATCGGCAATGACAGCTTCCGATCGGTAAAACTCAACATGCGATACAAGGCCCAGCCCGCCGATGTCCATGTTCCGGGTGAATGAAATGCAGCCGTTTTCGTCAAAAGGTTTGTTTTCAAAGCTCCCAAATCCTTTCGTTCCATCATGTATTGGTCGACTACGATACGGATTCGCTCCTTAGCGACTTTTTTCCGGGAACGGGACAAGATTTGATAGACGTTGGCGGGAGATAAGCTGAACAACTTTGCGATTTCCTGCGGCGATAAATGATCGAAAAAATGAGACTCGAAAATTTGCCTCTCGCGCTTAGTTAAGCAGCTGAGCATGCTTGTGATCATTTCATGCAGTTGTCGGCGTATGAAGCGCTCTTCCGGATTTGCAGCAGTATTTGCATTTTCGGCAAATGAACGCGAGACGCGGTGAAGGATATCGTCCAAGTTTGACCAGACGGAGCCTCCCGAATCTCTTTGTTCTCCGTTATGTTGCAGTACCGAGAAAGGCATTTCCTTCACAACTGCATTGCTCCTTAATCGGGTATACGCTTGATTACGGACGATCCTGTGAAGCCAAGGCAGAAAACGCGCAACATCAACTAACGTCCCAAGGTGCAAAAAAGCGCGGATCAAAGCGTCCTGCACGATATCTTCCGCTAGGAAAGGCTCCTGCGTTAACACCTGCGCATAACCATACATTTGCCTCCGATGACGTCGGATCAATTCGCCGAAGGCCTCCCAGTCGCCGGTCTGAGCTCGCTGCACAAGAATGCTGTCTTCAAGCTCTTCAAAATTATGCTCCGTCTCCACATTTGTCAGCTCTGCATCGTTAGTCCACATGATCTCGTTCCCGATGAAAATCACCCCGCAAATGCATCGACCTATATTACTGACTCGGAAGAAAAGGCATTTCTGACAAATTACAAATGATATGGCGAGGCTTTCCCTGCTGCAATATTATCGGGATGAACGTCTGTCGGCTCATAGTCATTCATGCGGAGAAGGATATACTCAATTTCTTCTAACGGCATTTTCAATTGTCGGCTGACTTCATAAAGTCCCCTATTGTGCGAAAGAAGCTCCCGTGCTTGATTTATCTTTCCATCCAGCCAGTTGTTTTCCAGCATCCAATTTTTTATGTTAGCCAAAAAACGATTTTGCGTTTCCGTATCTGCATACTTCTTATATTTCGCAACAGACTCCGACAAATAATTATAGAGGAAAATACCTAACGCTTCGCGCTGTTCATTTTTGGACATCCGCTGATATTGCTCAAAGATTATACTCATATCTAACGCTAGCGTATTATCATTGCCGTCAAAGCGTCTAAATGTTTTTCGCCCGTAACTTTCAGGTAATACACGCCAAACAAAAACAATATCATACGGAAATTGCCATGTTTCCGCTATTTCTTCTAACGGTAGCAGTTCATCTCTCAGTTGACCGACACAAGTTCCGAATGTATCCAATAGAAAAGCTAGTTTCATTCATGCCTCCTTAGACAATACCGAGCGGGACCTGCGTAATTATTTTCAAACAAAATAGAAATCCTTAAACTGTCCCGAAATACCGTTTTTCCCCGGATCCAAGTCCAGAATCAGACGAGAGGATGCTTCATAATCCGTAAAAGGAATCCATTTGTTACTCCATATCAGCGGCTTGATTCGATCTTCTTCGATCCCTTCCGCCTCTTCTTCGTCCTCAAACAGTTCATTCATCACGGACCATGTTCCGATGATATCCGGAATTGACAAAAAGGAATTGAACCCGATAAAAGGCACTTCCTCTTGTTGCCCGTTCCATATAGACAAATGATTGCGAAAATGACTCGGTAATTGTACGTTTACGTCCTTGGCCATTCCCGGTTCACCGCCGCTCCTCATAATCTTCATCATATGTCTGTTATTTCCATTATAGTGATCGCTTGTCCCGAGTCTACCGACTTTTCACCTGACTTTGGGCCGTTTACTTACTGCAGGGTTCCGATTACCGGGGCTGTCGGCGAAAAGTCCTCTGCAAATCGATTTGACCAAAAACAAAATAACAACCATCGACGACATTGAAAGTCGGCCCAAAATCAAATATACTCACCGACCGAAAAATTTGTCATATAATGTTACGAGTTTTTTTAAAATTTTTTATTGATATCTATAGTGTTTATGATATTATGAGATTGGTTATTGGAAAGCTGTTATTCAAAATATACGGAGTCTTTCCAAGCAGATAATTTTTGACCACATCCACTTAGGAAGTTAAGGCCATACGGACAGCCGGGTCAAATGCCGACTGGCAACTTTGGTTGCCTTATTGATTGAGCGATCAGCTCAAATTTTATAAGTTTGGTTTCTTAACGACCAGTGCATTGCATCGCACATTAACTTGTGAAACGATCAATAAGAGTGGTAAAAGTGATTATTTGCTATATAGACTCTGATTCGTTCGATATATTTTGAATATTAAAGAGCTTCCTCAAAAAAGCTATGTTCCGGGCAACGGGGACATTTTAATATTTCATAATTATATCTAAACAAGTGTAGTACGCGATTATGCGTTTTTGCCACTTGTTTTTTTGTGCGTAAAAAACGACGGCAATCATCTGGACAGAACGAACATGGCAAGAATCAGGAAAAAATAACGAGGCAAGGGGATTGAGAAATGGGAAAAGCACTAATCATTGGTTGTGGTGGAGTGGCATCGGTAGCCATCCACAAATGCGTACAAAATCACGAGGTTTTTGAAGAAATTTGTATCGCAAGCCGCACCAAATCCAAATGCGACGCATTGAAAGCAAAGCTGGACGGCGGCAAAGTGAAAATTACGACAGCGCAAGTAGATGCCGACAACGTGGAAGATCTTGTCGAATTGATTCTGGAGGTAAAACCGGATATCGTCATGAACCTGGCGCTGCCTTACCAGGATTTGACAATCATGGACGCCTGCCTGATAACGAAAACCCACTATATGGATACCGCCAACTACGAGCCTGAAGATACCGCGAAGTTTGAATACAAATGGCAGTGGGAATACCGCGAGCGTTTCGAGAAAGCCGGCATTACCGCACTTCTCGGCAGCGGATTCGATCCGGGCGTAACGGGCGTATTCTCCGCTTATGCACTCAAGCATTACTTCGACGAGATTGAATATATCGACATCCTGGATTGCAACGGCGGGGATCATGGGTACCCGTTCGCGACGAACTTCAATCCGGAGATCAATATTCGCGAAGTATCCGCCAACGGCAGATACTGGGAGAACGGCGAATGGATCGAGACCACGCCTATGGAAATCAAACGTGTTTACGACTTCGCCGAAGTTGGCCAGAAGGACATGTATTTGCTTTACCATGAAGAACTCGAATCCCTTGCGCTCAATATGCCGGGACTGAAACGTATCCGTTTCTTCATGACATTCGGCCAAAGCTACCTGACTCACCTTCGGGCGCTGGAGAACGTCGGCATGACATCGATCGAGCCGATCGAATTCGAAGGAAAGAAAATCATTCCTCTCCAATTCTTAAAAGCCGTATTGCCTGATCCGGCATCGCTGGGGCCGCGCACCGTCGGCAAAACGAACATCGGCTGCATTATCCAAGGTAAAAAAGACGGCGAATATAAGTCGTACTACGTATACAATGTTTGCGATCACCAAGAGTGCTACAAAGAAGTGGGCTCTCAAGCGATCTCTTATACAACCGGCGTTCCTGCCATGATCGGCGCAGCGATGATTCTGACAGGCAAATGGAACAAACCGGGCGTATACAATATCGAAGAATTCGATCCGGATCCGTTCATGGAAGAGTTGAACAAATGGGGACTTCCATGGGTAGAAGACTTTAATCCCGTTCTGGTTGATGACGGAGAGGAATCGCTCAACACTGTCAAACAACCGGCTATGGTTCGTTAAGATGCGGTTCGAGGAACTGCCTACACCTTGTTTTGTCGTCGATGAGGCGCTCATCGAGAAAAATCTTAAAATCCTGAGCGGCGTCATGCAGCGTACGGGAGCTAAGATTATTTTGGCCCAAAAAGCATTTTCCATGACAACCCTGTACCCCCTCATTGGCGAATACTTGAACGGCACGACCGCAAGCGGCTTATTTGAAGCGCGATTAGGCTACGAAGCAATGGGCAAAGAGAATCATGTCTTTGCCCCTGCATATCGGGAAGACGAGATCGATGAGATCCTCTCCATTTGCGATCACATTATCTTCAATTCCTTCTCGCAGCTGGAGAAGTTCAAGGATAGGGCTCTTCGCGCCGGCCGGAAGGTCGGTTTGCGCATCAACCCGGAGTGCTCGACCCAGGTTGGGCATGAGATCTACGACCCGTGTACGCCAGGCTCCAGATTCGGGGCCAAACGGGAAGATTTCCGCCCGGAGTTGCTTGACGGCGTATCCGGACTGCACTTCCATACCCTCTGCCAGCAAAACTCCGACGATTTGGAGACCACGCTGCGGGCGGTCGAAGAAAATTTCGGAGAGTGGCTGCCGCGAATGGAATGGATCAATTTCGGCGGCGGCCATCATATCACGAGAGACGACTATGATCTCTCCACGCTTGAAGCTTGCATCAAAAGAATGCAGGAGCAATACGACCTAAAGGTTTATTTGGAGCCAGGGGAAGCCGTCGCGCTCAACGCAGGCTACTTAGTCGCATCCGTGCTCGACCTTCATAAGAATGGGATCGACATTGCGATTCTGGACACATCCGCAACTTGTCATATGCCGGACGTATTGGAGATGCCGTATCGTCCCCCGCTGTTTGGGTCTGGAGAGTCCGGAGAGAAGCCGTTTACCTATCGGCTTACGGGCCAAACCTGCCTGACGGGAGACGTGATCGGCGATTATTCGTTCGATCAACCCTTAAAGTGCGGCGATCGGCTCGTGTTCGGAGATATGGCGATTTATTCGATGGTGAAGACCAATACCTTCAACGGCACGCCGCTTCCGGCCATTGCCGTTCAAGACAAAGACGGCGATTGCCGAGTCGTGCGCGAATTCGGCTATCAAGATTTTAAGATGCGGCTCGCGTAAAAGCGTTTTTCTTCTGACAAGGATAAACGGCTTCGCCGTGTTTAAGGACAGAGGCGCGTTTATCGGTGAAATATCAGGCTTAAGTAATTGTGAAACATATACGCTGATATTAGAACTAAAAACCCCTGAGACAAGGTCTCAGGGGTTTTCCTATTTTCTTTTATCACACGCTCACCGATACACCACACTAGGTAACAGGAATATACGCAACTACATTCGAGCGGATTTGGTCGCCCAACGTTTGATCATGGACTACAATGGCCATATAAAGTCCGGTATTCGCGGTAAACGTACCTTGAATGATTACCGTACCGTTTACGGAATTATACGTTCCGAGCCCGCCCTGATTAATAATATAATCAGCCGGTGGTGGGTTAATACCTGCAAACTGATCCGTTGTCAAATAGTAGCATTCGTACTCGCTTCCGCTGTAATCCGGTGAGACTGTAATCGAATTGGCGTCTACGACAGGCGTGCCTAAGCTCGTAAACGTGTCGATGATCGAATCCATTCGATAAAAGGTGAAATCCGCGACTTCACTATCCAACGTTTCCTTAGATCCGACTACATAGAGCCGATAGGTCTTATTGGAAAGCAAGTTTTCAGAGATGCTGATAAGGGATCCGTCTAACGCCTTATCGACTATTCCATGCTGAAGCGCTGGTTCTCCCGTTGCATCTTGTCCGGATTTGATCTGAGCAGCGCTTGGAGAATCAGAAGAACCGATCTCGGTAAGAATGTAATATAGAGTGTCAAATGATTCTACATTCACGCTTGCATGAATCGTATCGCCTGTAATTTCCATACTTCTACTTGTGCCAAAAGCATCAAAAGTAATCGTAGGCACGACTTGCTGCTCAGCTAACGTCTGAAAACGTGCTGAAGAGATCTTAGATGTCTTACCATTGGCAAGCTCATAGGCATACAACACATAGGAAGTACCGGCAGCTAATCCGCTCAATTCCAGGCTCGCCTTCGTTCCGTCCAATTCGACCGAACCATAAGCGATAGCATTCGCCCCTAATTTGATCTCGTCCAAGTTAGGAACTGTGGAATCGGTGGGCAGCACAGCGTAATACACGGTCCCGGTTACCGATCCCGTTACCGGGTAAGACGCCGTCGTTTGCGTGATTGTTCCGTTCACGACATCGATTGTCAGAGTCACATCAGGCACTGGAGTTGGTGTTGGTGTTGGTGTTGGTGTTGGTGTTGGTGTTGGTGTTGGTGTTGGTGTTGGTGTTGATGGCGTTGTCGATGGCGTATATGTGACCACTTGCGGCGTCACCGGGGGCTCCGTTACCTTAACCGGTATTGACTTACTCTCCTCATTTTTCACCTCATTACCGAATATTGTCTTCAAGCCGTTTACTACGATAACCGGTGTCTTGGATGCATCGAGTTTAAAGCCTTCGTGCAACTTGATAAAAATCGTCTTCTTGTCCTCGGACAGCACATAACTGTCCAGCTTCGGGTCAAGCTGTACACCGTTAATCGTAATTTTGGACAAATCAACGGAATCCGCAGCGACCCCTACCGTCAGCGTCAGCTCAAGCTTGTTACCTGCTTTGAAGTCCGCTCCGGACACCTCAAGAGGCCCAGTAGCTTCGAGGTTTTTGGCGCTTTGATAGGATCCCGTAACAAGCAACCCACGACGCGCATTATCTGTGCCGCCGAATGTACCGTCCGAATCATTCCCTAGCAACTTTTGCTCAAGTGCCAACGCGACATAACCTTTCGCCCAATCGGAGACAGTGCTATCGCTAACACCTGGAGCCGACTGTGCTTCCGCACTCCGGCCTAATACTCGAACCAGAAATGTAGCTAATTGTTCTTTGGTCACTTTTCCCGAAGGGTCAAATTCTCCGTTGCCTACACCGTCCGTTATACCCGCTGCCTTGATCGCCTCAATATACGGCAACGCGAAGCCGTTTCCCGGATCATCTGACTTTACGTCACTGAAGGACGATGTCTTCAGATCTTTATCAACCTTCAGGCCAACAATAAGAGCTGCTACCTTCGCGAATTGCGCTCGATTCATCTCTTCTTTTAACCCAAAATCAGTTTCAGAGGTCCCGTCAAATATACCCGCTGAAATCATGGCATCAAACTTTGCCTTCGTAGCTGCGTCCAAATCCTTTAAATCGCTGAAATCGGCCGAAGTCTTCGCCTCGCTCACACCGCCGCCAATCGATGCAACGGACGTTAAACTTAATGTCAGTGCGGTAACCCATATTATTAACTTTTTGTTCATGATCAAACTCAACCTGCCTTCCCAAATTAAAATACGCCGTGCTCGTTTCAAAAAAATGCCACGCTCCTTTAAAATCTTGCTCTTTGCAAGGTCAGCGATCATCCCCGCGAAGGAACAAGCATCCGCTCCCCCTTATCCTTCAATTCGTAAAAACATTATCATTTCTTATTTTAATAAGAACTCGAAGCCGTATCTTAATGAAATCTTAATGGATGATCAGAATCCATACTGTCATGAATCAGTATTTTTAAATATTCAAATTTTATAGTACTCTTTTAAGAGATTCGTATTTTTGGAAAGAACGGTGGTCGTTCATGTATGGGACATATCCTAATTATCGATGACGAACCCGAAATTCGTACGTTAATTCGCATCCACATGGAACGGGCGGGCTTCCAAGTCATGGAGGCGGAATCCGGTCGGAAAGCAATTGAACGGATGCAGGAGCATCATATCGAGCTCTTGATTTTGGACTTGATGATGGACGACGGGGACGGCATTATGGTACTTCGTTATTTACAAGAAAATAATTTGCAACCCATCGTTATCGCACTTAGCGCTAGAAGAGAAGTGCAGGACAAGATTGCTACCCTCAGTCTGGGAGCCGTTGATTATGTGACAAAGCCATTTAGTCCGTTAGAGTTACTTGCTCGGGTTCAAGCACAATTAAGAAGGCAGCATCCCCATGCGACTCATCAATCTGAAATCATACGATTAAATCATTTGGTTCTTGATGTAGATAATTTAGTTCTGCATAATGACGGGAAACCTTGCGATTTAACTCCCGTTGAGTGCGAGCTTCTGAAATTTTTTATGCAAAACCCCGATCGCGCCCTCACCAAAAGGGAAATATACAAACACATTTGGCTGCATGAAAACTACGATGATAACAACTTGAGCGTATTTATTAGCCGGCTCCGCAAAGTACTCGAAAGCTCTTCCGGCTCTCAATATTACCTTCAAACCGTTCGTGGCGTCGGATATCGCTTTTCGGGAGAGCGACGATGAAGAATCCCACTAGGATATGGCTCATCATGCTAATAAGCATCGTTATCAGCTTGCTTTTGTTTGTTTGGCTTTTACTATTATCAGGTAAAGTTTGGGATACTGGTTATGATTTAAATACGCTGAATGCGGTCTCGCAAGAGATGCTGAATGCGATTGAACAACAAAACACATATGAGAAGAATGAAATCCAGCCGATATTGGATCAGTTTCATATCCGCCATCCTGCTCTTCGATTTGAATGGATTTCTTCGGACGGATCAACGCTCTACGATACTTATGGTGAGACGCACAAATACAGCTTTGAACAATTGGCGGATCGCTTTATTAATATGCCGAACAACCTTTGGGGCGAAGATAAACCGATTACGCTTGCCTATTCCGCGAATAAGAACGGACAGCCTTATTACTTATTACTGAGTTTATCTAGCGATGCTATGAAACAAGGACAGTTGTACTTTTTTGTTCGAACATTTAAGGCACTCTATTCTTGGGTTCTGCCGTTGCTGTTATCTTTCTTTGTGCCCTATTTTCTGTCCTTGTGGCTTTTCTCCTCGGTCAATCGACGGATCGGCAAGCTCAACCAAGCGCTTAATCAGGTCAATATCCGAAGCGATGCGATCGTACTCGAGGATAAGTCCAAGGATGAAATCGGTCAGCTTACCCGTCACTACAATTCGATGGCGCAGAGGATTCGGAGACAGGCTGATGAAATCGAGCAATTCGAAAATGGGCGCAAGCTGCTGCTTTCTAATCTATCTCACGATTTGCGAACACCATTAACGATGATCCTTGGCTACGCCGAAACCATTCATGCCGGTTTATATAGTGACGAAAACGAACTGCGGACCAGCTCGAAAGTCATTTTGCAACGATCCCGTTATATGGACAAACTGCTGGATCAATTGTTAGACATCGCACGGCTCGATGGGGATACGCTTGAGATTCATCTCGCGCCGCATAACTTGTCTGAAATAATGCGAAAAATTGCCGCCGACTACATGTTATTTTTAGATGGGCAAAGCTTTTCGGTTGAAGTCGATATCCCCGATGAGGATGTTCAGGCGGTTATCGATGCGTCTCTTATTGAACGTGCTGTACGCAACTTAATGGACAACGCGATTCGCTATGGAAATGAAGGGCATTTCCTTGGAATAGGGCTCGTTGAAGAAGGCGATGTTGTGTGCATAATCGTTAAGGACAAAGGCAGAGGAATTGCTCCTGAGGATCACAAATTCATCTTTGAACGGTTCTACCGTGTCGGCGGGGGAAGAAAAGGCGAGGGGCTCGGTATCGGACTTTCGATTGTCAAGGAAATCGTTGAATCACATCAAGGCCATATCCAGTTGATAAGTACTCCCCATGTAGAAACCTTGTTCCTGATAAGGCTCCCCAAAAATAAATGAAGCCAAGGATAAACGACTTCGCCGTCCTAAACGCTTTCGAAAAAAGCGACTTCGTAAGCATACGCTTGAGGACTGGGGCGTTTACCGGGAAATCGAACAATCAGCGGAGATATACTTTCTGAGCTTTTAACAAAAGACTGTCCACAGGCAGCATGCTGCCTGCGGACAGTCTTTTCTGTATTGCGTTGGACATATTTCACTAATCAATTAGCAACAAGCCTTACTTAATATTGGCCTTTAATTACAAAAAACGAGCCCCGAATGGTCCCCGCCAGTTTAGATTTTTGCCTTGCAAACTTAAACTTCCCTAACTCCTCCGGTACCTCCATCCCCTCAGAAAGCTTAAAACCAACAGCCTGCTTCTTAGGGTCATCAACCGTATACATGACATTAAGCCCAAGGCCATCCTCATAGAAAATTAAACGTTACGGCTATTTAAACCCATCTTCTCCAACCTTACTTTTGGGAATCAAGAATAAACATAGATGCATCGTGTCCCATGAATATTTTACTTCCAGCGTAAAACGTTTTGGATTGAATATCCCTATACCCTATTTGAGTCATCATGTCGGTTAGTTCTGCTTGAATAAATCCGTTATGAACGAGATCCGAGACTACGTTTTCATTCTTATCGAAATCTACGATCAGTAAATGTCCTCCTTCATTCAGAACATCGAATAATCTTGATAAAACGGATTCGACATCATGAATATGCAGTAGAACCTGAGCCATGAAAATATAGTCGACTTGTAAATCCGACAGACCTTCCTTTTCAAAATCAAAGCATAATGTATCTGCATTCTGAATATTGAAATCGGAAATTTTTTGCTTGATCTGATTGATCATGTTTTGGGATGTATCCATGAAAAGTACAGAATGAAAATCGTTTAACAAGTTTATGCCGACAAGACCGGTTCCGCACCCAAAATCAATAGCATTTTTGCTCTTAGCGTCAACTAAATAATCACGAATGGCACCTGACGATACCTTGGCAATCTCAATTCTTTCAGGCGTGTCATACATGTCAGCTATCATCTCAAATTTATCTGTATTCCCCATTCGCATCTCTCCTGTTTTTAACGATATGGACTTGTTGGAATGGAATTTGGTGATTCCTTAATTTTTCCTCTTTTCCGAATTTATATGCGACATGTATTCATACGCCGTTGTTCCATATATGCTTTTAAAGTGTTTGTTTAAATGTGTTAAATCTACAAAACCACAAGCTGCTACTGCAGAATAGATGTCTCTATTTTTTTCGATTAGCTGCTTGGCACGTTCAATTTTGCAGTTAAGGAAATATTGGTAAGGCGAAATTCCGGTATGAGCCTTGAATACCCGGATAAACTGAAATTTCGATAGTTGAATCTCTTTGCATATCTCGTCAAGTTTTAGCACCTGTTCTAGGTTGGAATGAAGCATATCCTTTGCTTTTCGAATTAGCGCGTCTTCCTTCTTATCGTCAGTCGAAAGCTTGGTTTGTATGAGATTATCCGTAAGGGATAAAAATAATTCGCTACAGTAGGCTTCGTCCTTGTCCTTCAATATGGCGTCGGCAAGGATCAATATACGTTTTTCCAATCGAACATCGTATACAACCGGTTTGGCAAACTGTAAGATATCCTTTTTCTCTATTGACTCCGTAAGCAATTGGGGCTTTATATAAAGCATGACATAATCCAACCCCGTCTTATCATGCGCCATTCCGTCATGGGCCTGTTCCGGGCTAAAAAGCATAACGCCGTTCGGATAGGATAATTGGATGCTGCCCTCTAAAGTATACTCTTGAATCCCGCGTAACGTAACGCCTATGGCATACTCTTGATGAGCATGCTTTTTATAAGTAAAATCAGTCATACTTGCGGACAGCGCCGTAATTCCGCTGGATTTCTTATAAAGAAAATTGTTCATTCCAATCCCCTCATTCTAAGCGTCTCTACATCCAAATCATGGCCGCAGCATAAACGAGAGATAAAGCCATTAATGCTTTAAATGTCTTGTTATACTTCTCTAGGAACGCCTTAAAAATCGTACCGAAAAGCACCCACGTCATAAAGGCTAAAAATCCGATTCCTGTGATGACCATAATGCTTATTGCCATCGCTGTGCTTGAACGATCGTTAGGCACAATAAAAGTTGGAATAACAGTCAATGCAAATAGCACTACCTTCGGATTAAGAAATTGCATGAGTAAGCCTGACAAAAAGGTAGCCGTCTGGTCTGCAGCGGAGTTGGATGAACTCCCTTTGTAAATTAGATAAGAAAGATAGAGCATATACCCGCTTCCGATGATCTGCATCACGATAATTATTTTCGGAATGACCGTGATGAGCATCGTGTTTAACATCGCGGAGACAACCAGCAAGAAGCCAAAACCAATCGTTGCTCCGTACGTATATCTCATCGCTCTTTTCGCCCCAAGATTGTGTACAGTGGACAAGATGACGATATTCGTGGGACCAGGCGTAAAGGTAGCAATAAAACAGTAAATCAAAAAAGATGTAATATCCATGAGAACTCCTTAACTTGCATTATTCTCATATCTTACATCTCACAAGAAAGGACCTATAGTACATTATTGCAGATATTAATCGACCTATGGAATGAATATTTATGGTAAACAAAGCATTGTGTTTCATTTTAGAAACCTGCAAGATGAAAGTTCATGAATGGAAATATATGTTCAAATGGGGATGTACAAAGCATTATGAAGGTTTTTATGAGGCCAGTATTAACGAAATGTTATCAATACTCATCCTACTGGCAATATAATCGACCGGATGGAGCAAGCATGAGAAGGTTGAAGCTTGCATGGGAGTATGTGTAAAATGTAAGGACTTACCTACGTCTTTTTAGTTCCTCGGCAATATGAACAAATCGTGTTGCTTGGGGCTTGTTTAAATTATATTTAGCATCGAAATGTCGTTTACAAGCCCAACAGCATGGTTCCCCCCAGTCAAGTCCCCTCTTGTCTGACCAGTCCGTCCCATGTTCAAAAATCCGGGCTTTTGTTCGGCATAGCCATGGTTTAGCCTCCTCCTTTGAAATTTCGATTTTCCGGGGGAATACGGAGCATTTGCCCCCTCTAGTCCGCTTGACCGGAACCGAGCGGCTGAACCTTAGGGAAACCGGCTGGCAAAGCGAAGCTACAGCTGGACTCTCTGCTCGAGCAGCATGAACAGCATGAGCTGGCCGTACGGCAGTTCAGCGATATTACGGGATTATTCAGCTTTGAGCTGCATGGCGGCGCCGACGCGGTAAAACAATTGATGAATAGTCTGAAGCTATTCAAATCGGCGTAAGCTGGGGCGGCTTCGAAAGCTTGATTTACTCGCCAGGCTTAAGCATACATCCCGAGCAGACTACCCGAACCGAATGGGAAACGAGACTTGAGCGCACGATTCGGATATCCGTCGGGCTAGAGGATATCGACGATCTCATGGAAGATTTGCAGCGCGGGTTGGATGAGTTGTAAATGATAAAGGGGCGACGGAGCCGGCCGCAGCGAGCGTGCTTCGGCGGCTTCGGGTGGCCCTTTTTTACGATGAAATTTCCCTCCTGCATCCTGAAGCAAGCGCTCGTCGCAGGTGACGAGAGAGTCGTTGTTGACTGCCTCAAATAGATAAGTCCCGTTTATGTCAAAATGTTAATAAAGAGCACCCGGCAGGGCGCTCTTTATTTGTTTTCGGAAAGCTCACCTAGTAACGATATCAAACATCGGGTGCAGAAAGAATGATAGAGATTTTTAGTTAGGAAGAACTAAAAAAACTGAAACTCAAGGGCTCAAGGGCTCAAGGGCTCTTTGTATTCCTTTATACCACACGCCCACTAACATTCCCCCCACCATACCACACAACAATATTTTTCACCGTCACTGCGGTACAGTTCAGCATATCGAAAGTACGGCGGAGGGCTTGCCTTCCCACGTGTCAAGCGGCTTATCCCCCATTAAGCAACATATACTTCTCACTGTCCAGTTATCGTATACACGTTAGCGGAGTCTACCGGCGCTGCGTTGAAATAGGCGTTGTTTTGAACGGCGCCTGGGAACTTGACCCCGTAGGTGATGCCGCCGCCGCCATCTTTGACCCCTATAATTTCAACTACACTCGGAATGGGAATATCATACGATACCGGCATATGCAGGATGCCTATGTTCGTTGCAAGAACTTCCCCGTTCACCTTCACCGTTACGAAATCGCCGTCTTCCGCTGCGAAATCCCAGATCAACATGCGGCTTGAAGCCATATTCTTTTTCATCTGAATCTCAAAGTCTCTGGCCTCTAGTCCCGCAGAATCGTCTGCCGCGACAAGCAGCTTACCAGCTTCCATTCCTTTGCCTATCCCGTTGGATCGGACACCATCAAGCCCGCTTGTTGAGCTGTTAAAATACATGGCCGTTCCGAATGTAACCAGTGCAGCGATCCCAATCCAAAATCGGTGCTTGTTCCTATTCCTGTTCTTTCCGGCAGCGGGTACGTCCAGGTTGGCCATCGCTTCCCGATATTCCGGATCGCCACCCCCAGTCTGTCCAGAACCGAACCCTTTTTGCTCATATGATTTCGACTGTTTCATATTTTGCCGATTATTCTCCAATTTCCCTCTCCTCGCAATAGCGTATTTAATGTTCACCTTTCCGCTGAACAATAGGGTACTTCCAGTAAAGCAAAGACATAAGTAAACGGATAACTACAATGGCGAGCAATGCGAGCGTGATGGCCCATCCTTTGGAATAGAGTCCCTGATCAGCCCATTTATTTATAATCATGAATGCTGCGGCCAAAGCCAGGCTTGTATAGATAACCATTTGCAACATAGGAAGCAGAATCGTAATTTTTCGATAAGGTATGCCTAAAAAGCTGCTTCTCAAAGCCAAATAAACAAAAAAACCGCAAAAGCTTAACATAATGAGGCTGCCTTCGCTAACCGGAACTTCGTGGATCAAAATTCCTTTGATATCTCCGTAGATCATGAAAGGAATCATCAGTGTAAGGATAATTACGGAAATCATTACAGGGTGGAAGAAAATAATAGCCAGCAACCACTTCAATATTTTCATTGCATCGCCTCCGCTCGTGCTTCGAAATCCCCAGATTCTAAGGTAGACAGTTCTTCAACCGTAGCATGGGCATTTCTGCTCAACCGCAAAGCATGATGTCTTATCGCTTTCTCAACCAAATTCCGGACAAGGCGGCCGTTGCCTGCCGTAATATCTCCCACGTAGGTTTTCAGGATTGCCAGAAGCTTACCTTCGGCATCCTCGGCCAATGTATATCCCTGCGCCTTCACCAACAGATGCGCGATTTGCAGCATTTCCTCCGCTGTATAATCAGAGAAAGTAATGATATTGGGGAATCTGGAGCGAAGCCCCGCGTTGCGGCTGAGGAATCGCTCCATATCATCTTCGTACCCGGCCAATATAACGATAAGCCGATCCCTGTAGTCATCCATCGCTTTGACAAGAGTATCGATCGCTTCCTGACCAAATTGGTCTCCTTCCGCCAAAGCGTAAGCTTCATCGACAAACAAAATTCCGCCAAGCGCGCGTTCGATCACTTCTTTCGTCTTGAGCGCGGTTTGTCCCACATAACCGGCAACAAGACCGGATCGATCAGTTTCAACCAGCGTGTCGGCCTTCACCACGCCCAACTCTTTCAAACGCTTGGCCAGAATGCGGGCGATGGTTGTTTTGCCGGTTCCCGGATTTCCTTTGAACACCATATGTAGCGCTTGAGCGGATGCCTTGGGCAGCCCCAGCTCCTGGCGTCGCTTGGCCACCTCGATTTGCGCCGACAGGCTTCTCACGAACTCCTTGACGGAGGTCAAACCAACAACGGTGTCCAACGCTCCAAGCGCATCTCCTTTTTGAACGGACAAGTCCGTATTAGCCGACAGCCCGAAGTCTTCCGCAGTAAGCCCATTCAGCTTATCCGCCGCCATATCGGGAACATCGGCCAGCCTCTCGGCTTGCTTGCGAATGGCTTCCTCCAGTGTATTGCGGACAAGCCGGCCGTTGCCCCCGTCCTTTCTGCCCGGTATTTGCTTCTCATTGAAATAGGCGACGAGCAATCCGGCCGCGTCCGGAGCCAGCGAGAAACCGCGCGCCTTAACCATCATCAAGGCAATACGCTGCATTTCCTCCGCCGTATAATCCGGAAATTCAATTTGCAGCGGGAAGCGCGAGGATAACCCCGGATTGACCTGGACAAACCGCTGCATGTCTTCGGTATATCCGGCCAATATAACGACCAGATTGTCTTTATGAAGCTCAATAAGACGAACGAGCGTATCGATCGCTTCCTTGCCGAAGCCGCCGCCCTGTACGCCATCTTCCGTCAGCGCGTAAGCTTCATCGATGAAGAGTACGCCGCCAAGAGCAGATTCAACAACCAGCTTGGTTTTATTCGCCGTCTGGCCAACATACTGCCCTACAAGATCGGAGCGGTCCACCTCGATTAAATGTCCTTTTTTCAAATATCCCATCGATCTGAGCATTCCTGCCAGCAAACGCGCCATCGTCGTCTTGCCCGTACCGGGATTGCCCGAGAAGATCATATTGAGAGTCTGACCCGTATCCACATGAACGCCGGCTTCTTTCCGTCTTCGGTTCACAATAAGCTGTTTCTCCAGCGTTCGGACGAATGTTTTGACGGTATCCAGGCCCACAATGCCGGCAAGCTCGTTTTCGATGTTAAATGCTGCCTTCTCTCCGATTCCAAAGTCCGCTTCCAATAACAGCTGCAAATCTGCTCCCGTACTTTCATCCGCCATCATCCCTCTAATTCGAATTGCTTGCTTCCGAACAGCCTCCTCGAATAAATTGCGGACGAGCCGGCCATTGCCGCTGTCATTGCGGCCGGGGATTTGCTTTTGGTCGAACAGTTCCATCAATCCTTCATAAGCGCCCGCTTCAATCCGGAAACCGTTTTTCTCCGTCATTTGAATCATAATTTCCAGCATGTCTGCAGCCTTGTAATCAGGGAATTCCACGATGAATGGAAACCTTGAACGCAGGCCGGGATTAGATCGCAGGAATGTCTCCATTTCCTGAGTATACCCCGCCAATACAACAACCAGATTATCACGATGATCCTCCATCGCCTTGACGATTGTATCGATTGCTTCAGTGCCGAACGTATCGTGATCGTGACGGGCGAGCGTATACGCTTCGTCGATGAACAGCACGCCTCCCAAAGCCTCATTGACCCGCGCCATCGTCTTGGGAGCTGTCGAGCCTACATACTGTCCGACAAGCTCTTGTCTTGCTACCTCAATCAATTGGCCCTGCGGAAGCAATCCCAACGACTTCAGAATCCGGCCGATTAAGCGGGCGACCGTCGTTTTGCCGGTTCCGGGATTCCCGGAGAATACCATATGAAGCGACATCGCCACAGAGCTATCTCCATCCCTGGCCCTTAGCTTGTTGACCTGAACCGTCTCCATGAGCTCGTATACAAACTTTTTTACGGACTCCAGGCCGGTTAGCGCATTTAACTCTTTCAAAACATCGTCAATTGATTCTGGTTGAACGAATGACAGCGCTTTAATCGGAAATTCGAACGAATTCGACTCCACAACAAATATATCGCTCTTAAAACGGATACGCACAGTCTCATTGCGGCGAATCTCATTCCGGGCACGCAAACCGGACAATACGACTGTAAGCTCATTTTCAACCCAGTGCTGCACAGCTTCACCGAATGTTTTATTCATTGCGGCTATATCGGCCAAAGCCTCAAACACGGAAGGGTGGACGGAAATCTTCAACTGCATGTCCCGCGACAACTCGTTTACTGCTCCCCCCATCAATATTTCGGCTATTCGCCGCATCGTCGCCCGATCCAACGTTGAAGAGATCGCCGCCGCCTGAATATTTTGCAAGATAGAAGCGGGCAGTTGCTTTGTCAGCGCGGCCGGGATTTGTCCGTATTCGTTTGCTCTTTCTACAGGCCCGTCGATGTAAAAAATAAGGAAATAATCCGCCGCGCTTACGCGCACTCCTTCTTTGGTACGGAAGCTGCCTTCCGCGGCAAGCAGGGCGATCAGATGGACAATAGCAGGATCCGCTTCCTTGACCCCTCTAAATAACACCGTGCCTTCCGAATGTTGAAAGGCCTCTGCCATATCTTTAATGAAATTTCCCGTTATCTCATCCGCCTCGTAACGCTTCAAATCGATATCGGCTATGCGCGGATTGGAGGTGAGCTCGCAGGTATGCAGCTCTTTCACCAGCTGCTCCAATGCCGTTTTTTTGCCCGTTCCAGCGGCACCGGCCAATAAAATAATATTTTTCGCCTTATCCTGGCGCCCGTTTATGTATCCCTGCTTATATCCCGCTGCCAAGTCACCTACGAAGAGCTGCTGACCAATAACCTCTCTGTTTACATTCTTCTCTGCTTCCTGGAACAATTGATCGAGCTGCTTGGGAGACGAAGCGCTTCGCGTGTCATTCCGGACTTGCCCCGAGGATGCGAAGGTTTGAGCTCGAGCAGGTCGGGAAGGAGGCGAAGCAGGGCTCTGTCCCGGCGCATTCTGCGCAGAATAGGCACTCCCGGCTCTTCCGGCGTCGGCTCCGTATTGATTGGATGGCACCGACTGCTCCGGCCTTGACTGAGCCGGAGGAGCTTCTTTCCGAGCAATAAAGCCTTCTGTCCGAACCAACTGTACAAGTTGGGTTTCGGGAAAAAGAAATTTTAGCGCGTTCACGATCTTTCTCTTGTTAGTCCTCATACTTCCCTTTAATCCCTCCTGCGGGTGAATCCAATTCTAGTTCTGATTTTTTATTATTATTGAATCTCTAATTCTCCGTATGCTCTCAGAGCCTCTACATACACACAATCATACCACAGGCATGGAGAAAATTGTCGTATTTCCCCATGTAAACAACCCTCTAGAATCCATTTCTAGAGGGTTAGACACATATCACTATAGCACCTTACTCCATTACTCTACAGGCTTCTACACCTCTCGACATTGATCCAGTATAATACCCGTAACCGTACATCAGATGATATTGTGTAAATAATTGCACCCCTTAGAATGGATATTGGACTAACCCTCTAGGTAAGCCGTTCCATTCTAAGGGGCGTTGATTGCTTCAATATTCTCCTTTAATGACGAAGAACGAACCTCGAATTGTCCCAGCCAGTTTGGACTTCTGTCTTGCAAATTTGAACTTCTTCTCTTCCAACTCCTTAGGTACTTCCATCCCCTCAGATAGCTTAAACCCTACGGCCCGCTTCTTAGGATCATCCACCGTATACAAGACATTGACCGCCAGACCATCCTCATAAAAGACGAAGGCCCAATTGATATTTTCTACTTGAAAACGCGATGTTTCTAAAGGTTGGGCCGCAAACACAATACCACGTTCTTCTTTCAAAACTCGTTTCACATAATCAAGCGTCTCCTGGCTTTCGCTGGCTGGTACGACCGTAAATTCGTGCTTGTATTTGTTCATGAAGTAACGGGCTTCATTCGCACGCAAACCAGCTAGCGTTTCTGCTACTGGCGAAGATTCCAGACCAACCGTAGACACATTTTTAAAATCAACGATCTGGGGCATTTCACATTCCTCCTACTGATCTCGTTTACTTCTCCACAACCGGAATCCACATTTCACCATATACGAAGCCGTCCCGCTGCCCCATCTCAACCGTTGCATTGGGCCCGCCGACATAGGCGTAATTATCGGCTGCCGGCAAGACTTGACCAAAGGCAATGCCGGTAAGCATACTACTCAACTCATTAGCCGACTTCCCTTCACCTTTAACGACGAGGTACTGTCCCTTAGGGAATTGGATCACTCTATGTTCTTCCGGTACCGATGAATCTGTCATGACGCCGGCATAATACATCATCTTGCGATTTACCGCTTCGTTTACAGCAAAGATGTAGTCGTTCGCAGCAATGGCCTTTAACGTGTCAAGCCTTCCATCCTGCTCCACTGACCGCCAAAAGCTTTCCTTCTCCTTGTTCATGCCGGCATAATCCGTGTAATCGCTCTTCAGCTCCGTTCCAATACCAAGAACGATAAAGCTGTCTTTTTCCTCATAGGTATACGTTGCCATCATCCCAGCTCCTTTTTTGAGTGGATCAATTGATTTGTTTATTCACTTGATAGGTTTATCATAACCATAAATCATGTCAAAATACGATACTGTTTAGACGGCGAGCGACTGTATTCTCCCACAGCGCTCCTACTTAATATTAGTGCCTTAGGTAGTGGAAGTCTATCAGAGTCACGAACGGGCTGACGTTAATTTCGCTCCCCATTAGAGTTTGCGGCTTTTCGGGCGCAGTGCCCAGGAGGCGATGCTAAGCGCAGCGTAGACAAGCGGAAGAATTATATGGAATCCACCGTCGCCGTAATCCTGAGCGAACGCATGAGATAAGGCCGCACCCGTCATTAGAAAAAAGATACCGCTATAAGCCCATTCCTTAAGCCGGGGGAAACCTGGCATTACAATCGCAATGACTCCAAGCAATTTCCAAGCTCCGAGAATGTTCGTGACATACAACGGGAAACCGATATTGGTCACTAAATCCACATTGCCGCCATATCGCATCAATTGCCCGATACCGCTTAATGTAATAGAGAATGCGAGAATTATGGTGACGGTCCAATAAGCGGCCATTCTTCCAATAGGGCGGGATTCAACTTTCGCGATTTTTTCATTACCAGTAATCGTGCTCATTCCCATTCCTCCTTTGATCTCGTTTACTTCTTCACAACCGGAATCCACATTTCCCCATATACAAGGCCGTCTCGCTGCCCCATCTCAACCGTTGCATTGGGCCCGCCGACATAGGCGAAGTTATCGGCTTCCGGCAAGACTTGACCAAAGGCAATGCCGGTAAGTATACGACTCAACTCATCAGCCGTCTTCCCTTCGCCTTTAATGACGAGGTATTGTCCCTTAGGGAATTGGATCACTCTGTGTTCTTCCGGTACCGATGCTTCCGTCATGACGCCGGCATAATACATCCTCTTGCGGTTTACCGCTTCGTTCACGGCAAAGATGTAGTCGTTCGCAGCGACAGCCTTTAAAGCGTCAAGCCTTCCATCCCGCTCCACTGTCCGCCAAAAGTTTTCCTTCTCCTCGTTCATGCCGGCATAGTCCGTGTAATCGCTCTTCAGTTCCGTTCCAATACCGAGAACGATAAAGCCGCCTTTTTCCTCAAGGGTATACGTTGCCATCATCCCAGCTCCTTTTTTTCTAATTGATCAAGTCATTTGTTTTTTCTCTTGATGGGTTTATAATAACCATAAATCATGTCAAAATATGATACTGTTTAGAGGGCCCTATGAAAAAAGTAGAACGGATTAACATCATCATGCGGTACATCAACAACCGCGCCCATTTTACCATTTCGGAAATCATGCAAGAGTTTAACATCTCCCGTTCGACGGCGATTAGAGATATCAGGGAAATTGAAGCGATGGGAATGCCTCTAGTCGCCGAAGTCGGGAGGGACGGGGGGTATTTTGTGATGAACAACTCCGTCCTGCCCACTGTCCGCTTTACCGATAATGAGATTAAGGCTCTTTTTATCGCCTTCATGGCCACACGAAATCTACAACTCCCTTATCTCAAGAGTCGCCACTCTTTAGCGGAAAAATTGCTCGGTCTCATCTCTCAGAATCAGCAAGATGATCTTGTTCTGTTAAATCAAATCTTGCTCTTCGAAGGTACCAATCCCCACAATCCTGACCTGCTTGATCTATCGGATTTGCCCCATCCTATGTTTGAACAACTCATCCAAATCCTTCTTGTGGACTGCTACTTAGTGGTTTCCGTCGAAGAAGGAAGGGAAATAAAGTCTTATCCTATCTATCTCATGCGCCTATATCGTGAAAAAAGCTCTTGGCAAATTGAAGGCTTCGACCTAGAGGAGGGAAAGAGGCGGATTATTCCAGTCGACAATCTCACCGATGTCAAACCATACCCCGAGAAAAAAAGAATAAGCAAGAAGAAGATAGTAGAACAACTAAGCAAGCAGGAAGAAGCCGTCAACCTAGTCCTCGAACTTGGTCCCAAGGCGATTGCCCAGTTCAAAAAGTACCATCCATTAAAAATTACAATTTCATACACGAATCCTTATCAAACTACGGCTATTTTAAAGACGTTCATCAATGTTCATCATCCGGATGAATTGGCCGAAGTAACAAATTGGCTACTTTTCTTAGGTGGAGATATCAAGGTCAGGGAAATACCAAAAGAAGTTGTAGAAGGATTACAGGAGAGAGTGAATGTGTTAGGGGAGAAGTAATTGACCGTACCTACCGCCTTTTCCTCGTTCTTGGTTACCCTTTGGGGCCTGTTCGATGTTACAGAATGCATATGAGTTAGGCTTCACTGTTTACTTTCCTGGAAAGGTTCAGCTTAACAGGGATATCGGCGAAAAATGCGTCGTGACGTATAATCGCCAACCTTCATTTGTTCGGTCCAAGGGCTAAATTTGTGAAAACACTGTTATTTGCAGCCAAACCTTTTAAAAGGAACCCCTTAACTGCTTGGCTCTCACTATAGAGCCCATTCCCATGCTTTTTCCCACAAAGTATAAAGTTTACAATCTGGGTCAGAGCGTATATCTCATGGCGCACTTCATAGCTTGCAAATCCCACTTTTGTTAAATCAGGATCGTTAAGTGAACCTTTCACACTCGAATCTTTACTCGTTAATGAGCTTTCTAGGATTTTTACCAAACCAAAATCAGATATCTTGAGTACAGTCCACATTTGATCAAAGTGATGAATCAGAATATTGTGGTAGCTAATGTCTCGATGCAAAAATTCCCTTCTCATGAATGTAAAGGAAGGCATTAAAAAGCTGACCAATAAGCTTTAGCCGTTCTTGCATATCCAGCTTAGTGTTGTTGACACGGATGTAATCAGCAAGTGTTCCTCCATTAGCATACTCGAGAGTATATTCGTTCTTTTCTTCGTTGTAGTTATAAGCCTCGATAATGTACGGGGAGTGAAACTTACGCGTAATCTCGTATTCATTCTTAAATCTCTGTAATTCCTTGGGCGTTAAATCAACTCTTGCACGTTTTAAGGCAAACCAGCGATTATAATACGGATCTTTATATTTGAATACCTGGGCGTATGAGCCACCACCGATTAACTTGGTCTGAAATACTTCTTTATTCGGTGAACGCTTAACTTCCACGACGTTCAACAATTGAAAATATAGTTCGATGCTCAATCAGTTCAATCATCGGAAAATCAGAAGGGATGGGGCTGCCTCCACTTTTACTTAAAAAGGAACTGCACCTAACAATCAAATCCATGTAATATGGGTCTAATTCGAAGGCAACTGGTGACTTTTTAAAATTTGCCTGGAGCTTCTGAAAAGCTTCAATTACATCAATTAATTCCCTGCTAGGATCAGCGTTGAAGTGTCCACCGTAGCCAGGCGAAAGCTTTTGATTCATAAATGAAAAAAAATTATTTAGTATGGCATGAAATAGGGGGAATATTTGTTTGAGACTTTCATTTTCAATACTTTCATAATAATCATCGTATAGGGCAGAGGCATCTTTCATGTTAGAAAACTGAGTACTAATCTTTCGGGTTTGTACCCGTAAATATTCGTCAACTATGCACGGGAATAGCCATATTTACCTCCAAGCTAAAATCTTATGCCGTATCTTTGTTTCTTCATTATGTTCAATATCCCTATTTTACCATATCCAGTTACTGCACTCTATCAGAAAGCAATTTCAAAGTAATTGAGTAGACGAAGTTTAGTCCATTTTTAACCTTTACGTGACATAGACTAATAAACTACGAAAGGAATACTCACTTATGAGCTTTTTTCTCCAACAGCGGCTATATAACTTTCTCACTCAGCAATTCAACCCAGATGGCTCCATCCACTTTCTCGCTATCTCGGCGATCAAACTAGAGCAGGAAAAACCGAACCTTCCAACCAACATCAAAGTTCGACTCGCACTTACCTTCCAGGATAGCTCCGGTATGAATCCCTATTTCGATGGCACCGACCTTTACATTACCATAACTCCTGAAGACATCCGCTTCATCGAAGAAGAAGTTTGGGCCAAGGGCCACCGATCCGGGAAGGCAGTCTGATTGAGTTAGCCCTTGGCTGGGTATCGGAACTAGCATCACCCTTCTTCGTTTCAAATGAGGCACAAAAAGCAGCCAGTAGGGAATCCCGCTACATCCGATCTGCTGCAACCAACGGCCCCGACTGAACCGAACTTTTGGTTCTTACCCTAAACAAGGAGCCCCTCCTCCCCCTGACATTAACCTTTACTGAAAAGGGAAAACGAACCATCGCCGCGTTAATCCAGGAACATTGTGACCCGTACCTTTCCCGTTTCCGGTTCGCCGGATACCCTGTCGAGCCACTGGAGTAATGGAAAACAATTTTCTCTGATCCGGCCACCATCCACAACTCCCTACACTCCAGCAGGCCCTTAGCAGGTGCTCTCCCAGTTCCATAAGATGCTCACCGCATCACCCATCGAAACACAAAAAAGTCTGCTTCAAACGATCGTGAAGCAGATCCACGTCAAAAAAGGACAGAAAATTGAAGGCATCGAATTAGAATTCGATGAGAAGGTCAATGCGTGTTTTTTAGGATTAGCCCCTTCCACCCAAACGGTAGCAGGGGCTTTTGCCGTTCCCCGGCAAAAGTTCGCTGCTGCCTACACCCTCACGGTCTGAGCCGTCTTCCACGTACGGCTCTTCCCAGCCTTCCTCAGACGACAGCCACACGCCTCCAAAACGAGGTTTTTTGCAAAATGTCGCTCTGGGTAAACCCTTCACCTCAAACCTTACACACGCCTTTTTAGCGGGTCCATCCACAAAAAACTTGCCGCTACTTATGGTACGGTTCGGCGTATCATCGCAAAGGCGAAATTTCAGGGCACCCTCAGAAAGAAAGGGTGCCCTGAAATCATGGAAAGGAGTTCATCGCGACGAATCGTGACTAGGCAAAACCAATCTGCCTACGTGTGATTGTTGATTTCTATCAACCAACGGTCTACAAGGTCAACTATTTGTTTTAATTTTCCTACCTACATTTAAAGCTTTCTGTAGACCATAATGTATCCGATATGTTGATTTTAATCTAACCTTAGGTTTTAAATTTGAATAACTTCGCTCCCTAAAACACCATCTCAGGAGTTCATCATCCCTGGACTCAAAAACCTCAACATAACAAATGATATTTAATTCATATATAAATTGTAAAAATATATCCACTGTTTGATAAAATTGAGGACAAGCAATACCGTTAACATTTAAAAAATCAAGATATTTATCATAAGCTTCGCATAGCTGATCATAGTCAAATTCCTTATTTCCATCTAAGTAATGAAAGAAATTCAAAAATACCTGATATTCATCATCCGTATAATAGAATTTCAATTGGTCTTTTACTTCTCCTAACAAATACTCTGAGTAACTTTCTAGACATTTTCTAAAAGTATCATTTGGAAATTCTGTTGCGTCCGGGTTATTAAGCTCGATATAATCTTTCATGATATCGAATAAGACCACAATATCTCTTGGACGATAAAATGAATGCCTTAAAAAATCAATAAACGGAGAATCTATTTGTGCCTGTTTTTTATGATTCCAAATTTTATACGGAAAGTATTGTTCGAATAATTTCTCCTCGTCCTCAACACTAAAATCTTGTTGGGAAATGAGCATTTTCATAGCAATTTTATATAAACCAGAACTCACATAATCGTTATACGTTGTTCTCCAGTCTAACATTACCGAATTATCTCTTAATTTATTATTTTGATTATGAAGTCCCATTACATCAAAAATATCAGGTCTTAGAAGTACTACAACTTTTATTTGATAATTCTGCAACCCCCTAATATTCCCCAGAAATCCAGTATTGATTTCCCATGAAGCGTTCAATAAGCCCTTTATACATTCAATATATTCTTCTTGTGTAATTCCCTCAGGTTTTATATCTATCCCGTCAATAAAAAGTATATAGCTATTCTTCACTTTAACAGCTGACAAACATTTTTCAAATTGACTTTTCAAATAAAGTAACTCAAACATATAGTTCTTTGAGACAATTTGATTAGGTGTTTGAATAGGGAAATATTTTTGAAATACTGTAATTGACAAACTAGCATTGTCTACTAAATCGATTGCTCCAGAAACGCCTAGCACTGACGAAGTAATCTCTCCGTACTCATCGATAGCATCGGCAAGCTTTTTGTAATTCAAAACTCCTTTAAAAGGATTCGAGTAATCAAGGCATCTTCTAACACCATCAGAAAGTAACTTAAGAAGAATAACCTTCCAGATTTGAATAATATCAGAAGTAAGTAGATTATGTTTTATTAACAAGTTAAGAAACCTTTTATACTCTGTCTCACTTATAAAAATATTATCTGAAATGTTGTTATCGTAATCATTGTTTGCTAAGAATGTAGAGTAGGCCGTTTTCCCGGTCCCCTTTTCTCCTATCAAAAAATACTTATCTGGCTTTAATATGGCTCTTAATTTGTGGTCTGTTAAGAATATTTTATTAAAAAACTCTTTATTATTTCTTTGTTTATAATTAATAGCATCACCAGACCCAAAATCAAGTTCTGATACTCTCTTCCTCACCTATTTCACTCCTAATTTTAGTTATGTCCCCAAATAATTGCTCTAAATTAACATATCTACTCTCTATATCATTTAAGCAAGTGAGAATCACATCTTTATAAATACTTGAAACACAAGATAAGTTTTCACCAATTCCATTTCCTGCTGGTGGCTTTCCAATCAATAACTCGTACCAAATTGCACCAATAGAGTATATATCTGTTCGTTCATCTCTAAGTTTTGGGTTTTCATATAGTTCTGGTGCTGTATATAATCCGCCTGCAACTTTTTGATTGCTTTTGGTTATACGTGACTGTAGGTCTTTTTCAAGAAAGATACCTAATCCGAAATCGATCACCTTCACTATCCCTTCTCTATTAATCATAATATTGCTTGGTTTCAAATCCCTATGAACAACTTTCCCTTTATGATGTGCATAAGATATTGCCTTCGCTACTTGTTCAATTATTTCTAGCGCCTCAATAGGGGACTGGATACCTTTGTTAATCAAAAGTTGAACTAAATTAATTCCATCTATTAGTTCCATTCTGATAAAAGGAGTATTATTCAAAATCCCAAGGTCATAAAATTTCACTATATTAGGGTGATTTAAATCAAGTAAGATTCGTGCTTCTTGGAAAAACCTTTGCAAACTACCTTCATCTTCACTAAGAAACATTGGTGAAAATATTTTAAACGCAAAATCTACATCCAACAGTTTATGTTTATATCTGAATACTTCTCCAAATCCACCATTACCCAATCGATCAATCTTATCATAATCAAAAATAAGACTAGAATCTGATAGCTCTAATGAATCTAATAATGGGTTAAATGCCGCAATGATATAATTTCTTCTTTCTTTGTAGCTATTAAATTTTTCCTTAATGAAATCCCAGAATTCTGTCATATCTCTGTATGTAATAACGAAATCAGGCAACTTTTCTTTCAGATGCGGGATAGTCATTAAATTTCGGCGTATATTTTTAAACTCATCGTGAGTAATTCCAACCTCATTCCCTGTGGCTTTATTTATTAAGTTCTCTTTTAATTTTTCTACTTGATTAAGTAAATATTCTGACAAATTTAACACCACTCAGTTCTAGGGAATTGTACCTCAGTTTAATTGTATAATATTTCCGACCAGTAAACCAGATAGGTCTTTTAGTCTATTTTCTATCCTGAGTATATTTCTTGAACAAATAAAAACAAGAAAATCCACAACCTCGTGTTGTGGATTTCTTGTTGGAGCCGAACCGCGGATGTAACATTTTTCTAGCTATTAGGAAACTCTCTAGTCAAAATAACTCTCCGAAGTCATTCATGACAATTACCCTGTCCATACTGCCTCCGCTCTGATGCTAGCAACAGTCCTCACGAGACCAACCGAGTGGCAATTTCCTCAAGGGTGGCCTAATCTCCACCCTCCGACTTTTGCGCCCTGTGCGCGGTTAGCCAAAAATTTCGCCGTCACTTATGATAAGGTTCAGCTTAACGGGTCTATCGGCGAAAAATGGCCAACGCCTTTGCCGCGGTGCGTATTGGCCATTGTCTTTTGGCAATATTGTACTTTGTACTTCTTTCTTAATTCTATGATTAAACATGTTTTGCCTGTAAGCTGTACATTCTCTAAGTAACCATCAATTTCGACTATCACATCAATAAATGCTGGTTGCTAACCAGCCTATGAGCTCATAGTTTTTTTACCTTCATCGGCGACACTTTGGCGATCTGGCGAGAGGAGTAGAGGCGTTGTGTATAGGCATAGATCATGAAATAAAGGAACCGCCCCTGGGTCATTTTCATGACTTTTGGAACAGCTCCTTCATTGACTCCTTATTTCGTTCCCGCCTGCGTGTGCCACAGTCGCAATAGTAACGTCGTTGCTTCCACCCTTGTAGCTGGATCCATCGGGCTGAACCGATTGCCTTCACGTCCGTGTACTAGATTTCTCTGAACAGCGCCATGAACGTATCCTCTAGCCCAATCCGGAATATCCGCATCATCTGCAAAGGAGGTTCCTCCCTGCTCGATCTCCCACTTCATTGCCCTTGCCATCATGACAACCATCTCTGATCGGCTTACCCTTTGCATCGGTCGAAGTGTACGGTCCGGATAACCCTGCAATACGCCTTTCTCTACTGCCGTGCCAATCACATCGGTCGCCCAAGCAGGAGTTTGATCCTGATCTGTGAAGGGGAGCTCGCTCCCGGCGGGCCCTGAATTGATGCCTAGCGCACGTAGCAGCATGGCCACAAATTCGACTCGGGTAATATTCGCTTGAGGTTGAAACGTCGTCTCTGACTGGCCTTCGACAATCCCTATCTCGAAGGCTTCACAAATGGGAAGCTCTGCCCAATGACCCTTGATATCCCGAAATGTACAGGCGGGAATTTCTGCTCCTGGTTCCACGGGCTTTGTCAAACGATGAATCGTCAGGTTGTATGTCTTGAGGACGCCGCTCTCTGCTCTAACCATGAATTCAAACTCATTGTCTCCCTCATCAAGTGCAACTGTTATTCCTCCAACAAGCTTGGTCTTATCTAAGGTTACAGTAGCTTTCGCATCGGAAGGAATCGCTTCAATCGTTACCTCGTCCGCAGTCGTGTCCACTTGATAATGGGTCGTGCCTGCCGCGAATGCTGGCGTTAATGCCAGTTCGCCTTCCTCAGCCTTCACGGTAAGCCGTGCAAGATTTGCGTTGTCTGAAGGCTGATGACCATCTCCACCTCCGCCCCCGCCTGAACTCCGCGCAATGACCTGTACCGTACGCATCACCGATACCGCCACATTCCCTGCACGATCTGTCGCATCATATTGCAAGGTATAAGTGCCTGGAACCTGATGGTCTACGCTGCCCGTGATCGTAACCCGAATGTCTTCTTCCGCATCTGCCACGGTCACACCAGGATCAACGAAGGATGTTCCTGCTGTAAGGGTGATCGAAGCATCTCCAATCAGCGTAATGACAGGAGGCACCGTATCCACCGTGAACATATGCTCCGCCGATACGCTGGCCGGATGACCCGTTGAATCTATTACACCAGCACTTACCGAATGAAAGCCATCTGCAAGTTCGCCCGTCGGAGTCCATGACCAGCCCCCATCATCCGCTGCCGTTACCGTTGCCGCTTCGCTTCCATCCAGATTAATGACCACTGTTACCCCTTCATCCGCCGAACCACTGATCACCGGTGAGCGGTTATTCGTGTATTCACCGCTCATTGGTGTCATAAGCGCAGGTACAGCTGGCTGCTTCCAATCTGCATATAAAAGAATATTACTGCTCAATACGATCGTATCATGAGCACTATAAGTATCCTCGCTGCCATCTGCCGCTGTATTCCATCCATTAAATCGATAGCCTGCTCTCGTCCAATCTTGGCTTTTGTCCTGAACTTCCACTAATGATCCAGGCAAGTAGGATTGGCTGCTAAACTGTTCACTACCCTCATCCGTACCGTTCCCGACATAAGTTACAAAGGCTTGAATTGCCCTTATATAGGGGTATCCATCATGGTGTGGGACTTGCATGTCCCAAACCGTATCAAAGTCCCACGGGTAGTTCAGCCTGTCCTTCATTTCATCAGAAGTTAGACCTTGCCCGCTACCACCTGACTGCCCTGTCGTATCCCTATTATAGAAGCTGCTGTTCACAGATCCACTACCGCTAATACCAACTAAGCCGCCTACGAAATAATCCCCTGTTACTCGCCCAATCGCATAACTATTTTCAATATCTCCATCGCTATTATCCCCTATTAGTCCCCCAACAGAGTCGCTTTGAAATCCAGATTCACATGAGCCGGTCACCGTTCCAGTTGCAAAACTGTTGGAAATGAGCGAGTTGCCATTATCTCCAACGAAACCGCCGACATCTTCACAGCCTGCTACGTTACCAGTTGCATAGCTGTAAGAGATATTTGTATTCTCTTGTTTACCGATAAACCCACCAACATCAACCGGGCTGCTAACATCAACCGCAGCATAACTGTAGGATACAACCCCATTATCCATTCGTCCACTTAAGCCGCCCACATCATTTGTACCAATTACAATGCCGGTCGCATAACTGTTCGATATATTTGAATCTTTACTTGCCCCCGTCAGGCCACCTACAAAATTTTGACCGTACACGCTCCCCGTAACCCCAACGTTACGAATGGTCGTTCTATTCATTCCAGCCAATATCCCTACATAATCAAGGCCCCTTACTTCACCTGCATTTATAATGAGATTTTGTATAAAACTGCCTGTTCCTCCTACAACACTGAATAGCCCCATAGGCTGACCAGAAGAAGGGGCATTGATGACCAAATCGGTAATTTTAAAATTTTGTCCATCTAAACTCCCTGTGAATGGCGTTGTCTGATTGCCAATCGGCTCCCATGGATGATCTGCATCGAACACACTCATATCAATATCATTATTCAAAATAAAGTGACTGTCCAAATAATCCCTTACATGATTTAGTTGATCTGCCGATTCAATCTGAAAGGGGTTGCCCGTAGTTCCGTTTCCCCCTGCAAAGTCGTCTGCCGCGTGAGCGATTCCCCCCTTCACAATCAACCCTGGGTAAGAACCAACCAATAACACAAACACAAGAAAAACCATCATAAATCGTTTTTGCATATCGTTCATTTTGCTACCCCCTAGACGCAAATAAATTTGTAGTTTCCCCTACGTACATCAACTCCATGATTTTCCATCCCATATCATAACATTGACCTATGAAAGAACTATGAAAGATTCTATGTCTCAGCGATTACAGTTGAACCCAACGCAGCCCATTTCATTCTGAAAAATACAAGTGCCTCTACGTTAAAGAGCCAGGCATTCCCCTAAGGTAATGTCCTGGCTCCTTATCGTTGCATCTCATCTCCGTATTCCTCACATGCTTACACACTTTGTATGACAAAAGTCGATGTATCCGTCATAATTTTTTCTCACTTATGATACTTCTCAACCTAACGAGTCCATCGGCGAAAAATACGGAAAAAGCTGCCGCGGCGCATAGTTACGAACCTTTAATATCCGAATCTTCATTCATAATCCTACACAGAAAGCCGCCGAAGTAATCGGCGGCCTTATTATTGCAGTAAGCTGAATGAGCTACTCGACATCCTACACAACCTTTAAAATAGCCAAGCTTTTTGAAGGTAATACTTTCCAATTATTCTTTTCACTTTCCGTATCTTATTCATTCCTGTAACAGTTTATCCGGTACCCAAACGATCCCACTGTAAGTTGAAATATGATACCAATTGATCCCTTCTGGGGAAATCCACTTTTCAAAAGAAAGGACTTCCTGATCCTTGAAGGAGCCCGCTTCATGGGAAACTTCTCCTGTGAGTGGGAAATAATAGGTTTTTGTTTCTGAGGTTAGTTGTACTTTTTCTTCTGTTATTGTAATTCCTTGAGGTCTTTCAAATGGTGCTCTATCAAGGTTGACCACTTTCCATCCGAACGGGGTCTGTATACGTGCCCAACCTTCATTTATTTTGTCAGCTATATATGTTCCCGGCTGCAGCCAATTTTGCAGACTTTTGCTTGCGTCTCCGTCGATGTCGAAATAACGTGTAGCTGTTCGCAGTGTAATCTTTTCGTTATCTAAATCGGATTGCATTAACGGTCCACTCTCGGATTCAAATAGAGGATACGTTTTAACCCATTTATAAGTTCCATCCTGTAATTGAATCTTGAACCATTCATAAATTTGAGTCTTAATCCTGAAAATGGAGCTTGCAACCGCTTGAACGATTCCAGGAGTCGCTTTCACTCCTTTTCCCTGAACTACATAGGGATGATCATAAAGCAATTCGTTCCCAGTCATTTTAACGACTCTATCAGTTGATCTCTCCTTATCCTGAAAGTCTTCAGGGATAAATGGATCGACAATCCACTTCTCCCCCTGTTGTTTAGTAGAAATTCGATACCACATCGGAGCTTCCAACATTGCCCTTCCTGTATGAGCCCCTTTGTATAAATAATTATAGATGGCTGTAACATGCACTTTTTGTGGTGCAATTATATCTTTAGGTGGTTCGGCGCTGGAATACACACCGACATCGGGTTGGTCATATAACTTCATATCTTCAACAAGGGCAATGTCCCTGTCTTCCTCCCAATAGCCGCCGGCAGTAATTTTGTTATCATCCTCGATCCATTTTTCTCCGATCCAGGTTTTTATACGTATATATTCTTTACCTTGGATGTTTGCTAAACAGTTCGAATCATTCAGAGTACAAGCCACTTCTACCATCTGCATACCGGAAATTGAGCCAACAATAGAATTTGGATTTCTATAGTCATCTAATAGGTTCGTCTCCGATAGAACAACCAACTGTCTATTCGACATCAAATCGATTCTCGCCGCAGCTGAGGTGCTAAAAAAACTGAATCCACCGTACAATAGTGACATCGCCAGGGCATACTTAGCAACCTTTTTCATGTGCCACACCTTTCTCTGAAAAAATTTCGTTAAATGATCTTAATCGGATAATTATACTAATTTTACTCGATTGACAAATATGCTTTACAAAATCTTCACTCAGTTATCTGCCCGTTACTTCAAACGAGGCCACCGATTGATGCCTGCACCTCGTCCTTTGGCTTCTTTTTTGAACAAGCGTTATCCATTCTAAACTCATCATTTAATAAGGCTTAAATAGCTCAAATCCTTAGACGTGGATATATATGGATTAGTTTCAAAAAATCAGTTTAGGTCGCAACAATTTCATCATCCAATACATCTATAAAGCGACCTTTTATGTTGCAGTAATTACGCATAACGTCGTATTCACGAACTTCGTAAATCCCCCCGATTTACTTATACTCCTGAAATTTGCAATAAATCCGACTCACTTATAGTATCACAATATGGGAAAATGTGGCGAAATATTGCTTCCTTATCAAAGCAAAAACCCCTAAACCCAAAGGCCGTAGAGGTTAAAATTCAATCTATTCCACAAGCGCACTAACACTTCAAACTTCAATTTTTCACCGTCACTTATGGTATGGTTCAGCTTAACGGGGCTATCGGGTGGACGAATTGCAAAAGACAACCGCATAATGCTGAACGCCATGCTTTGGGTCGCGAGATCCGGAGCACCGTGGCGGGACCTTCCTGAACATTACGGCTCATGGAAGACCGTTTATACGCGGTTCCGTCGCTGGCAGCTCGCGGGGGTATGGAACGAAATGCTGAATCATTTCAATCAGAAGGTTGTCATTTAAAGCAACTTAATCAGCTCTTCTAGCTCATCAACTAATCCTTTTGCAAGTTCAAAATCAGTATCTTTTAAAGCCAATTCAATTTTCATTTCAACTGATTTTTTATTTTGTTCCGTTTCTAAATAGTCTCTATTAAAATGACTAGCATAAATCATCTGTCTAAATTTTCGCATACTCATTTTTCTAATCGTCTTATCGTCAATGATTAATACATAGTCCATACCATTTACAACAGAATAGAAATCATGCGATATCATGAGAATCGCACCTTTATAGTCTTTAATAGCTTTCTCCAGTGCTATCTGTGTATAGGTGTCTAAATGGCTTGTCGGTTCATCAAGAAGCAATACGTTTGCTTTACTGGCAGAAACTTTAGCTAATTGAAGCATATTTTTTTCTCCACCAGATAAAGATTCTATCTTTTGATTAAGGATTTCTCCCTCAAAGCCATAGTTGGCAATATACGATCTGACCTCATCATAAGTGTCAAACCCCGCATCAATGAACTCTTCAAGAATTGTATTAGAATCATTTAGCATTTCACCTTGAAGCTGAGATAAATAAGCCACTTTAGCATCCACATTTATTTGAATGGAATCATGATTATTGTTAAAGATTTCTCGGAGTAATGTCGTTTTTCCGGTACCATTCGCACCGATAAGAGCTACTTTATCCGTAGATTTTATCGCAAAGGAAACATTTTCTAAAAGCAACTCATCAAAGGCTACATTATAATTATTAACATTTATAACAGTGGTATCTTCCATTTCATTATCGATACCGAAACGGATAGTCGGCTGCTTAATATCAACAAATGGCTCTTTAATTCTACGAGCTACCAATCTCTCTTGATACCTAACTCTAGCTTTTAACGCTCTACCTCTAGAGGCTTCTGAATTAATAGTTGCGATAGCTCTTAGATTATTGACGATGTTCTCGTTTCTCTCAATTTCTTCTGCCTCAGCGACTGTGAGTTCTTGTAACTCAATTTTAGTTTGAAGTAATGAGAAATTATAATCTATATATCGCCCATCAAACTCTTGGATCTCCGTGTTTTCAAGGTGCAAAATTTTGTTAAAGCAATGATTCAATAAATATCGGTTGTGCGTAACAACTAGCAGTATTCCTTTGTGAGCATTAATAAGATTTTTAAGTGCATTTAGGTTCTCAAAGTCTAAAAATACATCTGGTTCGTCCATTATCATTAAGTCTGGGCTATTAAGCATTTCCTTCATCACTTGAATGAGTTTGAATTCCCCACCACTTAGGTCGGATACTCTAAGATCTTTAAGCTTCATGAGGTTTGCTAGATTTAGTTTCTTATTAATATTGCTTTCAAAATCTTCCCCACCGATTGAATCAAATGCGTCTAAAGCTAATTGATACTTTTCGAGTAACGGCTCAATATCCAATGATGTTTCCATTTCAGTACAAATAGATTGTATTTCATTTTGTATCTTAATAAATTTATCTCCGATATATTCAAACACAGTTGTTTCTTTCGCTCTGTCTAGTTGAGAGAACTGACTTACATACCCAATCTTGCAGGTTGGGTCTATTTCTAACTTGCCCTCGAACAAATATCTTTCTGGATCCATCAGGATATCTATCAATGTACTTTTCCCGCTGCCACTTGTTCCTATAAAAGCGCAATGTTGTGCCTCTTCGAGCGTAAATGAAATGTTTGTATATAATTCTTTTTGCGGAAATGAGAAGGATAAGTTTTCAACTTTTATCATAGTATTACCTTTCTTCTAACTAAAATGGTGACTATTATCGGATGTATTGATGAGCATAGATTATAAGTTTACCGTTGTTAGCGTAACACTGTTTACAACCAATCACAATCCATTTGTATCCCATCCGTTGGGGGTTAAAGTTCCTTGATACCTCATTAACTGTTCTTATAAAGGCGGCCGGAATGAACTCGACTTTAATCATATTATCGGCGATTTTTGCATACTTGAATCGAGTTTTACAATAAAATCTTGCTGTCACTTATGGTACGGCTCAGCTTAACGGGTCTATCAGGGAAAAATGCGAACCCGCTCATCCGATTACCGGATAAACGGTTTTTACACCCTACTTCTCCTGCTCCTTTATCACCTGCTCAACCCCCAACAAAATCAGCCTCAAGCCGAACTCGAACGCCCCGTCGGTCCCCATCAGCTCGAACAGCCCGTTCGTGAACATCCTCCGGAACAATCCCGCTTCCGTCTCGCTCATGGAATCCAGGAGGCTAATCATCTCTTCGCCTGGAAGTGCCCCCGGGTCGTCCTTAAGGATAGCGGAGACATTGCGCTCATGCTGATAATCGTCTAGGACGAAGTAGAAGACATAGTTCACGAGCGTAGTCACCACTTGCATTTTCTGCTCTTGCTCAAGAGGCGTCGATTCCACGCAGAGCAGCATACGGTTAGTGAACCGGATGATGTCCGGTTCGTGGGGCAGCGTCATCATCATGAGCTGCGTAGAGCAGGGATACCGGCTGAGCACGCTCCGTACCGTAACCGCAAGTCCCGTCAGTTGCTCCTTCCAGTCCCCCTCGGTGTGAAACTCCTCCAGAATTATTTTCGATACTTGGTTGGCCAGACGCTGATAGAGATTCTGCTTGCTCTTGAAGTACCAGTACAAAGAGGGAGCCTGAATCCCCAGCCGGTCGGCCAAACGTCTCATGCTGAATTTCTCAATTCCTTCCTCCCTCAGAAGCTCCCACGAGATCTCCAAAATCTTATCCTCCGAAATCTGAGGCTGTTGCTTTTTCATCGTTATCCGCCCTTTTATCTAACAGTGTAAGCTTTGTTCTTTACAGGTTTATAGGTTCATGATATCATCTAACACTGTAAGGTTCAATCTAACACTGTTAGACTCACGAAACAGACAAAGAAGGAAGTGACCCCCATGAATGCAGAAAACCTCCATTTCTTTGAAAAAGCACCGATCGCTAAAGCCGTAGCTCACTTCGCCGTACCGATGATGCTAGGCACGTCAATGAGCGTCATCTATTCCATCTTGAATGCCTTTTTCCTTGGTACGCTCCACAACACCTCCATGTTAACCGCACTCGCGCTAACCTTGCCGTTATTCGCGGTCATTATGGCGCTAGGCAACCTGATTGGCATGGGTAGCGGTACATTCATCTCGCGCTTGCTAGGGGAGAAAAAATACGATGATGTAAAGCATGTGTCTTCATTCGCCTTTTACAGCAGTTTAATTCTCGGTCTTATCGTGATCACCGTCGGTCTTCCGTCGATCGATTCAATCGTCCATGGCCTGGGGGCAACGGCCGATTCCTTCGGATTCACGAAGGACTATGTCACGGTTATGCTTATGGGTTCGCCCATCGTCGTATTATTCTTCACTCTGGAGAATATCGTGCGCGCGGAGGGCGCGGCAATCACGTCGATGATCGGTATGATTCTCAGTGTTGTCGTAAATATTATTCTCGATGCGTTAGTCATTTTCGTGTTCCATGGGGACGTGATCGGCGTTGCGTCTGCCACGGTCGTTTCGAACTTGGTCGCGAGTGTATTCTACGCTTTCCATATGAGAAATAAGAGCGAATTCTTAACCGTTTCCGTAAAATGGTTCAAGGCTACCAAGGTCATCCTGAGCAATGTATTCAAAATCGGAGTTCCCGTCTTTATTATGAGTATCTTTTTGGGTGCAATGTCGCTCATTTTTAACCATTTTCTTGTCGATTATGGGGATCAGTCCGTAGCGGCTTACGGAATTTCATCGCGTTTATTGCAATTTCCCGAGTTTATTCTGATGGGCTTGTGCGAGGGAGTCGTGCCGTTGATTGCCTTCTCTTTTACGGCGGATAAATTGCGCATGAAGCATACCATTGGATTTACAATCAAAGCGATTGTGGCGTTAGCCGTCGTGTTCGGCGTCATCGTCTATCTGATCTCCAACCACTTAATTGGTTTATTCACGAATGACCCTCAATTAATTGAAATGGGCAGTTATTTTCTGCATGTGACGTTCTTATCCTTGTTCATTTCGGGAATGACCACGTTGTTTACGGGGATCTTCCAAGCAACTGCGCAAGGAACCGCCGCGTTAGTTATGTCAGTTATTCAAGGAATAACTCTGATTCCCGTGCTCTATATCGCCAATCGAATGAACGGCTTCCACGGGGTAGTCTGGTCGCTCGTCATTGCGGATGCCGTCGCGTTCCTTGTTGGTGCCATCATGCTGTATGTTCTGCGGAACAAATTGCAGCCGGATTTGGATAATTTAGTATAGTAGGAGAAGACAGGACGAGGACACTCCTCGATCCTGTCTTGTTGCACGACAAATTTCCGTGCCCTTAAGTGATTAAGGCAAATATTTCGCTGTCACTTATGGTATGGTTCAGCTTAACGGGGACATCGGCGAAAAATGCGCTGCGACTGTATAGGAACATAGTTAATATGAATTATTCTTTGGTTGGTACTTTTGTGCTAGCCTTTTTCCCATACATCAATTGAAAATACCATGTGTTTAGCTCTTCCTCAATAATACGGCTTGTACTACTACAAACATAACTCATTTTGGTTACGCTGCCATCTTGATTATGGAATTCGCTATCATTTCTCATTACGAGGATTTTGTCGAGTTCCTTAATATAATATTGCATTACAGGAAGATTTGTTGTTTTCCCGGTTAAATACCATTGGAAATGCACTACCTTGTCCGCTATTTCATTTTTAATTGTGACTATTTCCAAATAAACATTGTTATAAATACGATTCCTCAGCTTCTTGGAATTCCAAATGAAGTCTATATTTGCGTAGGAAGTATTTAAGGCACTATAATCATAATCTGCCATCTTTATAATTGTTCTCATAATTTGCTCTTCGTTTTCATCATGTTCATATAACCCAAGATTCCGTACTGCTTTGCAAGCCTGAGTATAAAATTCCTCTAATGTTCTTCGCCGTTCTATGTTGTATCCAACTACCGAGATTATTAATGCAAGCACTCCACTCGATAGTATTCCAACGGCTATATTGGACCAAAAGTTTACTCCTTTATAATCCAAAAATAAAGCTAATGAAAGTGCAGCGGCGCAGACTATCATCATATAAATAATTGTTAGTTTATGAATCTTCACATTACTCGTCCTCCTAGTCTTGATTACCCTATGTTTGAGACAATAAGAATCTACAAAGTAAAGCGCCCACCGATAGGAGCTTCGCTTATATGTAACTGATGATTTAGTCATGCTTAATGTAACCAATTGACGGGAGAAGCTTCACCTTACTTGGAGATAAATTATGATACAATCCACATCGACTACACCAAAATTTAGTTGATCCAAACGCCATATGCTCGTAATCATCTTCACCATCCAAGAGAAAACCCATAGCAGGGTTTTGTTTGTATTCCTTGTATTTCTTTAACCCCTCTTCATAAGGAGTATCGTTTTCTGCGAGGATCAGCCAATTATGTTCACAATGTTCATGTTTTCTGACATTCCTGCTGCACGGATAAGGTATTGTCGTTGGTCTTCTATCTCCTACCCTGTAATATTCAAAATGATGTGGTATGCCAATAGTAATGACAACGACATCTCCACAAATACAACTGCGATACAATTTGGTACCTTCGTCATAGTCGCTATTAATATACCATCCGCTGTGAGTTCTGTCGTTGTGCTGGGAAACACATTTATAACAAGTATGATTATGTTGTGTATTGGCTGGACTCTTTTTGCACAAAACACACGTTTGACCTGCGACTAGGTGAGGATAGTCCAGCTTTGTTTCATGTTCTCTAATCTTTTGGGGATCAATAGAAAAGCACTCTTTGCAGAGTGTATAAGTATCGGGGGGAGAGTCTATTTTATCGTGACATCTATCGCATCTTGTTTCAATTTTTAGTCCAAAGAAGCGCTTTATCTTCATTAAGCCATATCCCTTCTTATTGAGCGGCTACAGTCTCATCCTTTTTTACGATTACTAGTACGGACATTTATACTTTTACAGCCGTGATATTCCTCCTGATAACCTTACAATGGAAGGGAAAAGGGCTAGTAGAATATCCCTCATTAAGAATGATACCACATTATGGTAGTAAAGAGATCGCGGCGACTCAACTGAGCTTTGATGAAGACCTGAATCCTATATCTTCTCGTCTCTGGTGACAGCAGTGATCGAACCAGCCTAAACAAGTGTAAAAGCGAGAGATTATGAAGGTTATTTCAAAAACAATATCCTGAGTATCTCTTAGATTGATGGGTAAAGCCCGAATAAATGTGCGGCGTGGTGTAGGGAACACGACTTCTGTTTCGACAATCCCGATAGGTGATAATATGTTTCCAGCATCGACGAAGGCTCTGCCGCGCGGCAGCGTTCCGAGCTTCAAAAGCGGCTTGCATTTTTGCAATCCTTTCGCCCCACTAGTTAAAGATTATTGAATATTGCCAAAAACCACGAGAGGCGAAGCAACCGGGCAATTCCTTCATAATCCCTCTCAAATCATTCACCGAAGTCAAGTTTGTAATTAGTCCCGCTCCTCCTCTATGCTTTACTCGAATCCGAACTTGTACAATATGGGGGAATGGGCTAATGGAATGGGATGAATTACGGATCCGCTTCGATAGGCTTTATGGCACTCAAGCATCTGATGCTGGTTTAACCGTGCAACCGATTGACGCTTATCAAGCTGAATTGCTCAAGCTGTATGATCGCTGGACTGAAGTAAATACGGAAGTCTCCTTGCACGGTGATTCCGTGTGATCAGCATGTATCCAGATCGGGCAAATGCTCTCGACCTAAATGAATCTAGATAAACCAAAACCACCAATAACCCGAAATGGCGTTGGTGGTTTTCATGACTAAGTTAGGTCGGGCTACGTATTTAATTCCTTCTATCTGTTTATGTACTATTTTCTGCGACAGAGTTCATCTAAAACATCTCTAAGTTCGTTCAAGAAATTTGCACTAAAAACTTCTGTAATTCCCTCTTTTTTAAACAACTCTAAAAGCGCTGACTCGCTGAGATCAAGCGGTCTAGGTACAAAACGAAATTTACCGTCATCGGACTTCTTGTAATACGTGAATCGAATCTCTTCATTCCCGGTGGACTTTACCTCGATTTTTTCAATTGCATACCTCTCGCCATGCTCATTATCGTTAATCACCTGCTTCCACAAAACGCAGTAATCAGTGACTTTTATCGGCTTGCCTTTCATGCCACTCCTCCTGACCGATTTCACATAGAAACTAACGCTTGTTATCAATAGCAGTAAAAATGTCCTGATTTATCTTGGAGATCATTTCAATCTCCTCCGTACTCCTGCAGCTTATCATGGACATATGCTCATCAACGGCCTTGCGATGAGCCTTCGCGTCATCGTCCGCATCAAGCTCAACCCGAAATAACTCCATAGGCGATACTTGTAAAGCCAAAACAATCTTCTCCAATGTTTCTAAGGAAATATTACGTTCCCCTCGTTCGACTCCACCTATATAACTGTAATGAAGCGATGATCCCTCAGCTAGTTGCTCTTGAGTCCACCCCTTCGCTTTTCGTAACGATCTAATTCTATTCCCGACCAAAATTGGTAAGCTCACTAAAACCACCTCTACTACAGGTTAGGAGAGGTTTCAGCACGCTAACAGATATTCATATTAAAAAAACTTGTATAAAAAAGTACTTAATAGTACTATTTCGATAAAGGAAACTCATTCCATTTGTGAATCTTAACCATTTCAAACCAGGAAGGCGGATAAGAAAAATGGGCCATCGGAGCAAAACCACACAGCCGTTATGGAGCGAATGGAGCAAGCCGAGCGGGAATATTACAAGTCGATTGGGCTTGGCGAAGCTTATGCGCAGATGAAAGCGCGTGAGGTAATGAATGAGTAATACGTGAAGTGCAACAGGAGAACGCCTGTGATGAACGTTCTCCTTGGTTTGGCTTGGTGGAGCGTGGGGGCTGTGATAGAGCAAGTGTGACCTAGGTCAAGGCTAAATGAACGCTGTGTGGCCTTAACCTACCCATTCTGAGAGTCGCCCTGACACCCACATTAGTTGTCTTAGCCAATCCACTTCCTTGTTACTAAAATCGCCTCACTGAACCCATTCGACTCTCGGCCGGACCGAGGGGGTTCGTCCCCCGACGCGGAATATTATGTTATACGCTTCCTCGGCTGAATCGATTAAGACTACGAATTGTTCTTCTTCACTCTTTCTCTTTGAGCTTGTATCAATTCAATCTGACTGTTAGGCACATCTTTAAACTCTTCGCATCTATCTTCCCAATAGTGATCATTTGTAAGTTCCAAAATATGCCTAATGATTCCACTCTGATACCATCTGTGTTCATCTTCATTAACATCTCTCTCTATGTTATCCTCAAGGAAAATTTCCATCTCAAATTTGGGAATAAGTTTCTTTACTTTATTGTATGATTCATTTAAATCTTCTAGAGAAATGTTATATTTCATCAACTCGTCTAGTAAATCTATAGTTCCATGCGTTTGCTTGACCCGATCCGGAAAATGAAAATCTAAAAATGCTTGTAAACTATCTAAATTAAGCTCTTGATCAAGATTGAATAGTCCATTATTAATCATACTGTTGCGATAATTCTCGCGCTCTGCTCGAAGCATATCAAATCTATCGTCTGCAATCTCAAATAAAGCACTTAGTTGAAATAAATTCCTCTGGAATAATTCTGGGACATGTTCTTTCTTCTTATAAGATAATTTATGAGAGATATCTGCCCAAGCATGCATTAATATTGTCCTTACTTGAATTTCTGCTTTGCAACCTCCTAAACCTCTATAGTTTGGAACATTCAACCATCCATTTCTTAATTTTACGACAAAATGATGAGACCTATAGCCAAACTTGTCTGGTTCCAAAGAATCAAGCTTATCTTCTGAATTTACAATTATAAATTCCTTGTCTATTATTTGTTTAATTAATAAAATATCAGAAGGATAATAGCAGACAATACGCAATCCACAAATATCTTCTATCTGATCAAAAGGTTTTTTGTATTGTTTTCGATCAATCTTATCGAAGAAAGAATCGAATTCTTTAACTCTTGAATATACATCCAAGAAAGAGATATTATTTTCTTTAAGTAAAAATCTTAAGGATTCAGTTATGTTAATTGATAATCTTTGATATAAGGGGCTAACCTTTAAAAATTCTTGTTTAAGAATTTCTTTGTTTTCCATACCTATATTCCTTTCTTTCATGATAGATATTCGATTTTCCAAGGTTGCGTATAGCGTCTCTTTTGCGAAGTTAGATAATAATACGAGTTCACAAATATTTACGAATACAAGCCCTCCATACATCACAATCATACCACGAATTTGGAAAACGTTGTCGTTTTTAGTTGCACAAAAATCCCCCTAGAACCCTTCTCTAGGGGGATAAACATATCTCTATCACACCTTCCTCCATCACTCCTAAAGGCATCCACATCCTTCTTGTCACCCCAATTTTCCGCCGTCACTTATGGCACTGTTCCCCCGATTAATCTAATCGCCCGATGCACCTGCTCCTGCAGAGTACATGCATCAGTTGGTGGTAGCATAGTGTGAATATGGCGTTTACGGATATTGCATACCTGTAGAGCGATATCTTCATTTCATGCTTTCTTCCCAAATCATGTACTGTAAGAGCTCGGATTGAAAAAACATTCTATCCGACAACTTTCTATAAACGTATTTTTTCATTCTTTCTTTAATAAACCGTTGTACATCTACTAATTTTATGTGTAAACAATCAGTCCGAGGCGACTGTGGGTCTGTTGAGATAAGAACTTTATATATTTCGTAATTGTCTATTGTCAGGCTTGGTTTAATGCTAAGTTCATCAGCTTGCCTGTCTAATCTCTCTGTAAACCCAAATCTCCCCAAAGCTTTAGATAAGTTCACCTCTTTGAATAATTTTGTTTCATCAAAATCCAATCCGGTTTTAACCTCACAAATCAAACCTACAATTTTGTCTTTATTAAATCTCCCGACTAGTTGATTGTCCCAATCTTCATCTCTTCCACCAACTTCTTCGTAAACATAAGGAAATCGAACCGCAAGAATATCAGCATCTGAAGTACGGCCTTCTCTGTTATGGTGTAAAACAAAATTATTTATCGTGAAAAATCCATTTAGTCGCAAGTACCAATATGCTAATTCCTCTCCATAGTTACTCAAATATATTCCCCTTTCTGATGTTTTGCAGTAGTTTCCTTAAATGTTCGTGTATTCGCTATATCCAAGATGTATAAAGTGCGATAGGATGTCAGTATCCATTGACATCTCCTACCCTTCCCTCATCATACCATTATAGGTGGAAAATAACAGACACTTTCCTAGTCACGAAGAACTAGGAAGCCTCTGAAACCAAAAGTCTCACAAAGGCTCGCTATCCCATGCTTTTCCTTGACAGAGCTTTTTTCGCCGTCACTTATCGCACTGTTCCCTCAATTAATCTAATCGCCCGATAAACCTGCTCCAGCAGGGCATATGCATCAGTTGGTGCGATAGGTCATGCGGCCGAAGGTGAGCTTCTTGTCGAAGCTGGACAGGACGATGATGGGCTATTTCCAAATTTGCCGTGAAGCGAATTACTCTGGACGGCGGGAAGCAAGTAGGCAGTGTCGAGTGCGTGTTCAACAAGGAGACCGAGAAGCATTTTTTAAGCGTTGCCCTTCCTCTGAAATGGGGGAAGAGGCTTTTCATGTCCGAAAAACCCCACAGTTCCAAATAACTTATACTCACTCTTATTTAGTGTTACTGTTATCTGTGCAAACGAAGTTAGTACCTAAAACCAGCGGAGCAAGCGGCGGTAGCCGTGCAGCGGGAATTACGGTAGTTGATGCCTACGGCTTCATTGAGTTACAATTCAGGTAAGGGATTTTCATTGCCCCATCTTTCAACTGCTTTCTTGTGTAATTCTTTATACACTTCTTTTAAATCATCAAATTGTTCAAAAATCTCAGATGATGTTTTTGTTTGTAAATGACAGTTTATATAGCTAGATAACGCAATCATTGAATAATTTATTGCATTCTCTAAAGCAAACCAGCTAACTCTTATAGAAGGTTCGCTTGTTTCTGGCCCAAAGATTGCGACCACAGAGTTTCCTTCCATTGAATATACATGATTTTTTTGTATAAGTGGATTGCCATGCTTAACCATACATAATTGTCTATAATTGTTATACTCCCGCTCGGAGAGTTCTTTATAATTTGGTGCGTTAATATTCTTTAAACCTTGTTCAGTTAGCTTCTTTACAGAGATAAATAAATTCGATGGATCTTCATGATTAATCCATTTATCAGCTAAATCGTTGTTGTTTCCTATATACGCTATCATAAAAGCTGATTCGTATAATGACGAAGCCAGTGTAGCGGCTTGAATTGAGTATCCTCTTGCTGATAAAATTGAAGCGGCCCTTAAATCGTTCAATATTTTTGCTAATAAAGAAGTAACAACTTTTATTGAGCTTGTCACATTATTGACATCCATCACTGGAAATGCTTCGATTGATTTCGCAATTACATTACAACAGTTCTTACAACCAATTAAATGTAGTTGCATTTCATCCATTAATTGACCTTCAATTATTTTTTCACCTTCGTCAATGAGTGGTTGATTGTTCATTTAAATTTCCTTCCTTTCAATTTGTTTCAGATAACGTCGTATTCACGAACATAATGAACCTCCCGAAAACACCTGTTTTCGAAGCTTATTAACCATAATTTTATGCTAATTATCTTTCATCGCAACGGTTAGGAACAGGGCGAATGTATGGCGAACCAAACTTTCTACACCCCAATTTTTCGCCGTCACTTATGATATGGTTCCCTCCGAATAATCTTAAACGCCCTATATACCTGCTCGGTCAAAACAAGCCGCATCAGCTGGTGCGGGTAGGTCAATCGGCCGAACGACAGCTTCTGGTCGGCGCGCTTCAGCACGGCAGCGGCGAGCCCATTAGAGCCGCCGATGACGAAGGCGAGCTGGCTGCGGCCGTACGTGCCGAGGCGGTCGATCTGCTGCGCCAGCTCCTCCGACGACCAGAGGCTGCCGTCGATGGCCAGTGCGATGACATGCGTGTCCGGCTTGATATGCGCAAGAATGCGCTCGCCCTCGCGGTTCTTAACCTGCTCCTCCTCCGCCTCGCTCATCGTCTCCGGCGCTTTCTCGTCCGGCACCTCCACGACCTGCATCTTCGCATACGGGCCCATTCGCTTTAAATACTCGTTAATGCCGTCGGCCATAAACTTTTCCTTCAGCTTGCCGACTGCGATGATTTGAATGTTCATATGTGCGACTCTCCCTCATTTTTTCACGTGGAACATTTTTCCTTATCTGCTCCTAGCCTTACAAAGCAAAAAGGGAGAGCTTTCGCTCCCCCTCTCGCCCTATTCACACGACCAGAAAACGTCCGAATTGTTCGCAGCCTTGCTCTTCGCAGCAGGCCGGCGGCGTCCAATCGGGAAAACGCGTCTCCAGCAGATCGACCAGATCGGGCGCTTCTTCGTATTCATCTACGAACCGGTCGATGGCCAGCTCCAGATGTTCTTTGCAAACGACAAACATGTGCGTCCCCCAATTTGAATGGCCATAACGCCGTCCGTCTACAGACTACAGCTCCCCGAGCGTAAGCGAAGCAGTCGCTTTCTTCCCTGCCCGATAGTATGTGATGGACAGCTTATCGCCGATCTTCTTCTCGTTATACAAATATTTGCGCAATGCCAAAGCGGAATTGATCGGCTTGCCGTCAAGCTCGACGATCACGTCGCTGGTTTTGAGCCCTGCTTCTTTAGCCGGGCCGGATGCGTCCAGTACGATAACTCCAGTTTTCACATCGTCGGGCAATTTTAGTACATCGAGACCGGTTTGATACGATTGCAAATCTTCAAGCGTAATGCCCATAGCCGGGCGTTTAACTTTATGATCTTGTATGAGTGCTTCAAGAATAGGCTTCGCTTCGTTAATCGGAATCGCGAACCCGAGTCCCTCTACGCCGGTCGTCGCGATTTTCAAGCTGTTGATCCCGATGACTTTACCATCCAGGCCGACCAAAGGTCCGCCGCTGTTTCCTTGGTTAATCGCCGCATCGGTTTGAATGACGTCGATCTCCCAGTCGAGCTCGCCGTTCTGTCCGAGCGAAACCGGGATGTTGCTCTTAGGCCGGCTGATTACACCGGTGGTAACCGTCTGCGAGAAGTCCAATCCAAGCGGATTGCCGATCGCGATGGCCGTCTGACCTGCCTTAAGCAAGTCCGAATTGCCGAACTCGGCTACGCTCGTCACGTCGCCCGCGTCGATTTCCAGCACCGCCAAATCGGTGTACAGATCTTTGCCGAGAACGGTCGCTTTCTTCCGCTTGCCGTCAGGAAGAACGATTTCAAAATCCGTCCCGCCGTCAATAACGTGATAATTGGTAGCGATTCGCGCTTTCCCGCCCGTTTTCTGAAAAATGATGCCCGAACCGAGACCCAAGCCCATCATCTTATCCTGCTTGGCGTCTTTCACTGTGCTTAGCACGCTGACAACCGCAGGCTTCACCTTGTCGGCCGCCGCCACTACTTGGTCATGGCCTCCGGTAGCAGCCGGGCGAAGGATTGCAACAAGCCCTAAACAAAGGAGAGCCCCCAATACGGCGGCAATAATGGCCACCCATACGATGCCGCCGCCGTTCTGAGGCTGTCTGTTCCATCCCCGCTGTCCCCATCTGGACATCTTGGTGGAGTAAAAATCGTCTTGAAAAAAGCTCAATCCATCCCTCTCCCTTCTGACGGATCGTCAGCCCTAAACCGGTGAACCCGGCATCTATCTTAACTTTCCTATATCCGATCAAAAACGCGTTACTGCAGCGGAACAAAACCCGCCGAATGAACAAGGATAAACGCCTACCGGTGTCTTTGACCATGGCGTTTACCGGGATTTAGAGCACTCCACGATATACTTTCGGATAAACGAAAATAATCGGAATGTTTTTGTGAACGCTTGACTACAATAGTAACACAAAAGAAAGACAAAAATCATAGTTTCCTAGAAAAGGAGAATCGGGATGAATCGTATATTCAATCACTTGGAGCAAGTCGATTTGATCGGCAAACTGGCCGACATGAAAGAACAGCACTACCGGCAAACCGTCTTGATCAGCGCGCTGCTGGAGCTATTGATCGAGAAGGGGCAGCTTACGCACAGCGAGCTTGAAAACAAACTCGTTCAGCTGGACGCCATCAATCCTGATCCAATCTATCCCAAGCAGTAGGCCGGTCGAAGTATGTATCCATCAGTTTGACCTGCTCCTCCGTGATCCGCTGCCCTTCAAGTATGTTGCCGACCGTCAGCCGCGCCAAATCCATCATGTTGTGATCGCGGCTCAAATGCGCTAAATAAACCCGCTTCGTCTTGGACGAAAGGATGTCGATAAGTCCTTCGCCTGCCGCCTCATTGGACAAGTGGCCGACGTCGCTCAGAATGCGGCGTTTGATGTTCCACGGATACTTGCCCATGCGCAGCATCTCGATATCGTGATTGGATTCGAGCACCAGAACGTCCGAATCCTTGATTTTCTCTTTTACCTTGCCGCTCATATAGCCGAGATCCGTTGCCAGACTCAGCTTCTGCTCTCCTTCATGGAAGCAATACCCTACGGGCTCCGCCGCATCGTGCGAAATACCGAACGATTCGATCTGCATCGTGCCGATCTCGAGCAGCCCGCCCGTATCGAGGACGCGCCTGTTGGATTCGGCAATCTCGCCGATCTGCCGGTCCAGCTCCGCCCACGTTTTCTCGTTGGCGTAGATCGGAAGGTCAAACTTGCGCGCAACAGCGCCAAGCCCTTTAATATGATCCGCATGCTCATGCGTCACCACTATGGCATCCAGGTCGCTGCCGCACATGCCGCGCTCCTGCAGCAGCTCGTCGATCTTCTTCGCGCTGAAGCCGGCGTCCACGAGCACCTTCGTTTCCTCGTTCGTCACTACCGTAGCGTTTCCTGTGGATCCGCTGGATAAAACACTAAACCGTAACCCCATAATCCCTGCTCCCTCTGCCCTTTCATACATGCTGTCGTTCGTGCTGCGATCATGGTGCGTTCGATACTTACTGCCGTCCATTCCGCCCAAATACGCCTCTGGCAACCTCACTCCCGCTGCTCCTGCGGCCGTTCCAGCTCGCCGTTGAACGCCTGAACATAATACGGGACGCCCTCCGCGAGCACGACGCGCCAAGTAGGCAGCATGACCTGCGTCTCGGAGTCGAATTGCTGCCCATGATAGCCCAGCCGAACGTCTGCTATGACAGAGCCTTCCGGCAAATTTTCGGCCAGGCTTCGAATCGCCGTATAGGCCGAAATAACCTTCTGCTCTTTGTGCTCTCCTCCTGATTGTACTTCAACCGCCGTCTGTTTAAAACCGTTGATTTCGCCTTTTTGTCCATATAGATGGAGCGTTGCGTCGAAGAGCGGCATGTCGCTCATCACCTGATAGAAAACGTACTCGTCATCGCGGGTAAGCGCCGTATCCAGCTTATACGCATTCGCATTCTCCACCGGCAGCTTCGCGATAACCTCTTTAAGCCCGCTTCGGCTGATTAAGTTCACGTACTTGATCGGCTGCTGGAGGGTGACCTTCTCCGCATTGCGGTATTTCTCCTGCAGCTTCACGGTAATCTGTCCAAGCTTCGGCGTATCTTTCGGAACATCCGCGAGCACCCGGATGTTCTTGTTCGCGAGCAGCTTATTCGTCTCTTCGATAATGCTGGCCGTATTGGTTTCCGAATAGGGCTGGCTGAAGCGCGTCACCCACAGCTGATAGCCGAGCAGCACATTCAGAAACAAGAACGATACGATCATAATCATCTTCGCCCGTCCCCAATCCATCCGTTCACCTCCGCTTCATCGTTCCTTCGCCTCGTCCTGCAGAACACTTACAGGAACTCGAACGTCCCATCCCTCAGCTCAACCGCCCAACGTGGAATCAACTCGATATACTGATCCGTGACAACCGCCTGATAAGCCGGGAAAATCGCCGCCGCCATGACTCTTCGCGGGTAAAGGCTGATCATGTCGTCAAGCTCTTTGCCGCCCGGCAGCGATGCTTCCGTACGGGTGGCGTTGTTAAGATCGGGAATAACCGTCGAGCGCTCGTAGTTGGACAAAACGCCTTTCTGCAGCACAACCTTGATGTAACCGAAATTTTCGTTCCTGCTGTTTATAATAGGGACATTGTCGATGAACTGCCTGAATATGAAGGTTTGCGGCCCGAAGGATTGCTTGGGCGTAATCTTGCTGAGCATGTATTTGCTGTTCCAGCCGCCGTGCTGATTGACGAACTGAATGCCCGACAACAGATTGCCCTTGACGTCGGAACGGCTTTCGGCCGGCGTAAAAATCGGATCCGAATAGCTGAACCAGCGCTGGTCCGGCTTTATTTGCAGTCCCTTTTTGCTATCCGTATAGATTTGCGAGCCGTCGCGCTCCTGAAGGAACCGCGTCAGCCCCGGGTCGACGAACAAGCTGCGTTTAAGCTGATCGGCCGTAAATTGCGTGTACGGCATCCGGATTTTGGCCATGGCGATCGGCTGCTCCGGCAAATAGAAATCGCCGTCCTCGGAATGATATTTCGTCAGAAACTCCCCGAACCCGACTGCCTTCTCTACGTCCTTGGCGAGCACATCCGCCTTCACGACTTCATAAACGGTCGTCCCCGTCTCCGTGAAAAAGTACGTTTTGACGTCCTCTTTGTTGTCCTTGATATAGATCCAAATTTTCGTGATGTAATCGTTGTCCGTCGGCAAATCCTCATTGATCCGCAGCATGGTCTGCAGGATATTAAGCGGTATCGCGTCTTTGAAGCGCACCTCGAACCCGACTTGATTGTTGCGGATATCCTCAAGGTGAATGCCGGCAGTCACCAAGTTCGTTTTGCGCAGCCCGTCGAACGTCCGCCGTTTCAGCAGGTCGTTGTAAATCCGCTCGTAAAACTGGTGATCGAAGGGCAGAACCGTATGACTCTTTTTGCCAAAATGCAGAACGATCTCGCTCGGATAAAGCAGGTCCGATAACTCCGCCTGCGTGCCGTCAAGCCGCGTCTCCACATAGTCCTGCGCGATCGGCTCGAACTTCGGCGTCCCGTACGCGAGCAGATAGCTCTGCACGAGACTTAACGCGACGAGCAGGGTGAGGAGGACCGATTTGAATTTTTCCACTAGGCCGTCTCCTCCTCCCGTACATAGGGCAGCGTAAAGGTGACCTTCGTTCCGTGATTATATTCCGATTCCAAAACAATCGCGCCGCCATGCGCTTTTATAATTTCCCGGGCAATCGACAGACCGAGGCCGGTACCGCCCATATTTCGCGATCTTGCCTTATCCACCCGATAGAAACGTTCGAAAATACGGTCCAAATCCTTCTTCGGAATGCCGATGCCATTGTCTTTAACGGCTACTTCCACCGTCTCGCTGTCGGATAACCGGGCGGAAACCGTTATTTGGCCGCCGTCTCCGGTATATTTGATCGCATTCGAAACGAGATTGTCGAGCACCTGGTCGATTTTATCCCGATCCAGCAGCACTTCCCCGATTTCGTCCGCAACCTCGATGGCGATATCGATTCGCCGCTGCTGCAGCTGAAATGAAAAACGGTCTGCGACCTCGTCCAGCATTTCCCCTACGCTCGTCCATGACTTTGCGAGGATCGCCTGCTTCGAATCGAGCCGCGACAAATGGAGCAGATCCGTTACAAGCCGGATCATCCGTTCCGTCTCGCTGCGCGTCACGCCGATGAATCGGTGCGCTAACGCCGGTTCCTCCAGCGCCCCGTCCTCTAACGCCTCCAGATAGCTTTTAATCGTCGTCAGCGGCGTCCGCAGCTCATGGGACACGTTGGCTACGAACTCGCGCCGGGCAAGCTCCAGCTCCTCCTGCTCCGTTACATCGTGCAGCACGACGATCGTCCCCGTCACACCCAGATCGCGCCGGTGAATCGGCGTAAACGTTACGCGGATTTTACGATCCTCGTCCTGGGGCTGTATCCGCTCGATCATAATCGGCGTCCCTCTTTGTTCGCCGTTAATACGGCTCAGCGCCACTTCTTTATCGAGCTCCAGCACCTTGTACAAATTGCTGCCGAGCGCTTCGTTCTCTTCGAGCTGAAGCATTTGCTTCGCACGCTGGTTGATCAGGATAACATGATCCTGGTCATCAGCGGCAACGACGCCGTCGCTCATGTTCGACAAGATCGAGGAGAGCTTCTCCTTCTCCTCCTCGTTGACCGAGAGCGCTTCCTTAAGCCGGTTCGTCATGTAATTAAACGCGAAGCTCAGCTGACCGATCTCGTCGTAGCTGAATACCTTCACCTTTTGATTGAAATTGCCCTCCGCCACCGAGGTTACCTGCTTCGTTATTTCTTTAATCGGACTCGTGATCGTATGCGATAGAATAACGCCGAGCAATGCCGTCATCGCAACCGAGATCAGCGTCCCCGACAGGAAAATGCGGTTAATCCGGGTCGTCGTATTGTAAATTTCCTCCATTGAAGCGACGATATATACCGCCCCGATGACCTTCGTATCGCTGGAGACCGGCTTCGCGATCGCCTTCTTCCGATAGCCGTCCGTATCGAGAAACACCTGTTCGTTATCTTTGTCCTTAATGTTCTGCAGGGCACGGCTGACGACCAGCTGCGTATTTTTCTGCCCGACGATCGATTTGGAATTTTGCTGCGACGTGCTGATGACGATACCGCTGGCATCGATAATCTGAATATCCCAGTTGCTGACACGGTTCCATTCCATAACGAAATCGGTGATCGATTCCTCACCCGGCTTCTTCCCGTCCCCGGACTTGCTCTCCTGATTGACGGATAGCTTAGGCTCCACGTAATCGGCCAGCAGCAGCGCCTGTTTATTCAGCGTATCGGTGAAATTGTTCATAAACGAGCTTTCCGTCGTCCGGACGAAATAAATACCGATCAACTGCATCGCGAACAATATAAGCAGCACGTAAATCAAAATAAACTTGATTTGAATCGTCCGAACGAATCGAAAACCTTTCATGCAAAAGCGCCGCCCGTTTTCGGGTTCCGCATCATATAGCCGAGCCCCCGGCGCGTCGTAATATATTCCGGCTTGCTCGGATCGTCTTCGATCTTCTCGCGCAAGCGGCGGATCGTGACGTCAACCGTACGAACGTCCCCGTAATAATCGTATCCCCATACCGCCTGCAAAAGATGCTCCCGCGTCATAACCTTGCCGTTGTTGCGGGCCATATAGTAGATAAGCTCGAACTCCCGGTGCGTCAAGTCCAGCAGCACATTGTCCTTATAAACGACGTACATGTCGCTGTCGATGAGCAGCTTATGAATCCGCAGCCCTTGAGGCGCAGCAGCCTCCTCCGACTCTTGCTGGTTTTGTGCCTGCGCTTGCGTCTGACGGCGCAAATGCGCTTTCACACGCGCCAGAAGCTCGCGGGCGCCGAACGGCTTCGTTACGTAATCGTCCGCTCCCATCTCAAGTCCGAGCACTTTGTCGATCTCCGAATCTTTGGCCGTCAGCATAATGATCGGCGTGTTCCGTTTGGCCCTTACTTCCCGACACACATCCATGCCGTCCTTCACAGGCAGCATCAAATCGAGCAATATTAAATCAGGATCCTCGCTGAAAGCGAGCTCCACCGCTTCTCCTCCGTCATAAGCGCAAATAACCTGGTAGCCTTCTTTCTCCAGATTAAATTTCAAAATGTCCGCAATCGGCCGTTCATCGTCCACCACTAAAATTTTACCGTACATAAGGCCACCGCCTTTCGTCTTCTTTACCCTCTATTCTAACACAAAACCGCCCGTCAAGCTTCGGAGCTTGCCCGCTTCTCTCGAATGCCAAATACGCCCAAGGATACCTGCAGCTTTGCGTTTTTCAGGCTGCGCGTTTAACGGATATACGTTCCGGGTAATTAGGATAAACGCCTAACGGCGTTAACGGCGTCTTGACGCTGGTGTTTACCGGGATTTAGAACCACTTTCACGATATACTTTCCGGCGCGATAAAATAAAAAAGCAGAGAACGAATGTCGTCCCCTGCTAGCGATCAAGATGATAACTTTTGATTTAGAATTTCAAATATTTAAGCGGATTTTCCGGTGTAGTGCCCTTCTGAACTTCAAAATGCAAGTGTACTCCGGTCGAATCGCCGGTGCTGCCCATCGTGCCGATTTTATCGCCCTTCTCGACGATTTTGCCGACGCTGACGTCGATCTTGCTCAGATGGCCATACAAGGTACGGTAGCCGTTCAGATGATCGATAATAATATGATTGCCGTAATCGGATTTGAACCCTGCGTATACGACTTTGCCGTTATCCGCTGCCATAATGCTCTTGTTGCTGGAGGTCAAATCTACGCCCTTGTGGAGCTTGCCCCACCTGCTGCCGTAGCCGCTGGAGAGACTTGACGAAATGACCGGCCAAGAGAACTTCCCTGTTCCTTCACCCTTGATCACCTTCGTGCCTCTGCGAATCTTCGCTTTGACCGGCTCCTGGATAACCTCTTCGCTCAAGAGCTCCTCTTCCATCATGAGCCCGTTTACTTTCGTCACGTTGAAGGTGACCTTCTTAAGACCGTTCTTACCTGCGTTGATCGTTTCCGTTATTCCGGCCCGAACCGTATCGTCCTGCACGTACTCGGTTTCATACTGGATTTCCTGATTCTCTACGACTTTCTCCACCGTGCGGACCGATAGTGCCGGCTGCAGCACCGTCAAATCAATCTGCTGTCCGACCTTGATCATATCGTCTACGATCCATGGGTTGTTCTGATAGATGACCTGCTTCGAAATATTAAATTTCTTGGCGATGCAGGAGACGCAATCTCCCTTCGCCACCGTATATTTAGTAGGTTGAATATCGCCGGTTTCCAGCTTCTGCGCCAGATCCTCGGTTTTCTGAACCGCGCTCGGATCGATGTCGATCGGCTTCAGCTCGACCTTCTGGACAAACTCGACCTTCTGCATCTCCGACTCCCCGGCCTGAAGCTCCTTAGGCGCGGCTGCCGACAACACCATTACTTTGCCTGCATCCTTCGCTTTGCCGGAGGCATATTTGCTTTTGATTTCATCGAACAAGCCTTCCGCAGTATCGGCATCCTTCAAAATACCGACCGGCTGGCCATCCACAATGAGCTGTACGCCGACCGCATGCGACGTCAGCATGCCGGAAAGTTTATCCAGCGTCCCTTGGTCGTCGCTTTTCGCCTTGAAAGCCTTTTCACTTTTTAAGGTGACCTCGTCGGTGTTCAGCACCATATGTACATCTGGGTATTTCTGTTCAATTTCCTTGACCTTGGCAAGCTTGAAATCATCCACGACTTGCGGATCGCTTACGACGCCTACTTCTTGATTCTCCAAATAAACGTGGAAAACCTCCACTGTATTCATCTGGACGTATTGGCTGCCGCCTAATGTAACGACTGTGGCAATACCGAGCGCTCCCGCTCCTGTAGCCAGCTGCATTCTGTAATAACGGGCCTTGGCGTACAATTCCTTGGGCCAAGCTGCCTGGCGAATCGAATCAAGCGTCGATTGCATACGTTCCTTCGCGAACGGTCGCTTCTTACTTCCGGCTTCTATCTGTAAGTTCGTGTCGGACTCGGCTTCCCGTTCGTTCGGAATCCGGTCGACTTTGCTCAACATCGACTTCATCCTGCCTGTCAAGCGTTGCAATTGAATTTTCGAAACAGCCTGCTTCGCAGACGCAAGCTTTTTCTTGATCCAATTTTCATTCTTGAAAACGGTCATGACGATCTCCTTCTACCTGTAATTCGCATATGCATGCCAATCGGTTGTTTGTAATCGCGTTTTTGGTCAATAAAAACCGCCGCTGCATCCAGCGGCTTCCCATACAACGTGCTGCATTTCGTGATGTGCGTAGGCGATAGCCTTATTTTACCATTCCCAAATGCCTATAAAGTCAAAACAGTCATTTCGCAGGTTTCAGCAATTACGTTAGCTAAACAACTCAACGGCAATTGGCTTACTTTGCCTTACACGATTAGACGTTTTTTTTACTTTACCACAGCCTTGTTCGAGTTTTCAACCCCTATTCGCACATCTCAAGAACATAAAGCGATCCGTTTCTCGACATAATCCGAGGGACAAGCACTCCTCAAGTCCTGAATCTTTAGCCTTACACCAAGGTTTACACGGCCTCCAGGCCTTCCGGGACAAGACGTATAACCGATAAAAAAATTGATCATTCGGTGAAGAAAAAATACTCTCCTCTGCTGGCATCACGGCCGACCGTACCAATTAATATCTCATGCGCGCCGGAGGACATTCCACGATATATTTTCCGATAAACGCAAAAAAGGCGGCCATCCAGCCTCCCCTTCAGCATTTCACCCGGGACCTGCATCAAAATTTCTTTAATATGTCCATAAGCTCTTCATACTCTTCCGACTTCAAATATTTCTGCGCCGAACTGTCCATCACGTTCAGGTCGTCCGACGAAATGCCATCCTCCACCATTTGCGAAAATTTCTGAAGCTCCTCTTCGGGCAAACGCGTGAGCAGCAGCGTAAAAATTCTCATTTTATCCGCGTCCGAAAGAAGCTCCCTCTTCTGGTTGAACTGCTCCGCCGTCATGATCAGCTTCTTCTTGTCCAAGGCGTCGCTGCCCGAGCCGGAAGATTGGCCGAATACAGGCAGAGCATTGTCCGGAACATATTCCTCGCGGTTTCCGCCGGCTCCGCCGGTAGATCCCCCCGCTCCCGTACTGGTACCGCCGCTCCCGCTCCCGCTTGTTCCCGCGTCGATCCCCCTGCCGCCGTTCATTCCATCCAAACCTGTGCCGCTGCCGTCTGCACCCGCCGACGGGCTGCCGTTAACCGGCGCATCGCCGCCCGCCGCGTTTGATCCCGTACCGTTATCCGCCAAGGCTCCTTTGGACCCCGTCCCGCTGCCGGTTCCGCCGCCCGTACCGCTCTGGCTGCCCGCAACCGGATCCTGCCCTTTCCAGTCACCTATCATCTGATCCCATAAGTCCGAGAAATGAAGCTTTTTCATGTTTGCGCTAAGCGGAAACTGCCCGAGCAGCTTTTCTACATACAAATGTACAGTCATCCAAGTGACATATACGGTCAATACGGATACCAGCACCGTCATCACGATCAATTTGCTCAACCGGTTCAGCCATTTTATCACGCTTCGCTCCACCTCTGCCGTCTTTCGTAGTCATGTAAAGCATTTCCTTTCAGAAAACGCCTTACGGTTAAACATGCTTGAAAACCTTATCCTGCAAGCATATGCTAACCAGTATTGACGGAAAAAGTGAGGTTTAACGCTCCATAGCTAAATAACCGTTTCAAATGTGCATTTTCGTGCAAGGGTAAACGTTTATGCCCCGTCAGGTTACGGCGATGAGAGAAGTGCAGCCTGTTCTCGCACCATTTTCGTAAAAAAAATAGCTGCCCGTCCTTGGGACGAACGAGTTTACCGCAGGTCAAGAGCAGCTTCCGCAATTTGCCGATAGACAAAAAAAGGAGCACCGGAGAGGTCATCTCCAGTGCTCTATATAGAAGGAAGAGAGAAAAAACGTCATGTAAGGAAAGCTCTTATACGTAAATCGGCGCTACTTGGTTCGTTTGCTCACGGTTGCGGCCGACCGAGAAAATTGCGATCGGGATACCCGTCAGCTCCGAAACGCGCTCGACGTAACGGCGTGTCGTTGCCGGCAGGTCCTCCAGCTTGCGTACGCCGGAAATATCTTCGGACCAGCCCGGAAGCTCTTCGTAGATCGCTTCGCATTCGGCCAGCATGCCGAGATTAGCCGGATAATGCTGAATAATTTCGCCGCGGTATTTGTATCCCGTACAAATCTTCACGGTTTCAAGCCCGGTCAAGACATCAAGCGAGTTAAGCGACAAGCCGGTAATTCCGCTGACCCTGCGGGCATGACGCACGACGACGCTGTCAAACCAGCCTACGCGGCGCGCTCTTCCCGTCGTCGTTCCGTATTCGTTGCCGACCTCGCGGATCCGGTCGCCGATTTCATTGTTCAGCTCGGTCGGGAACGGGCCGTCGCCTACGCGGGTCGTGTAAGCTTTCGCGACACCGATAATTTGATGTATTTTTGTCGGTCCGATACCTGCGCCGTTGCAAACGCCGCCTGCCGTCGGATTCGAGGATGTTACGAACGGGTAAGTACCTTGGTCGATGTCGAGCATAACGCCTTGCGCGCCTTCGAACAGCACGCGTTTGTTCTCGTCGATCAGCTCGTTCAACAATACCGAAGTATCGGCAACATAAGGGCGAATCACTTCTGCGTAGCCCAAGTATTCCTTCAAGATCGCATCCGCATCGAGCGGCTCCGCACCGTAAATCTTCTCGATCAGCTCGTTCTTCTCGCCAACGAGGCGGCGCAGCTTGCTTTCAAATTCCGTGGCGTCCAGCAGATCGGCAATCCGGATGCCGTTGCGAGCCGCTTTATCGACGTAGCACGGACCGATCCCTTTGCGTGTCGTTCCGATTTTGCTGTCGCCTTTGCGGTCTTCCTCGAGTCCGTCCAACAGGATGTGATAAGGCATAATCACATGCGCGCGGTCGCTGATCCGAAGATTCGTCGTAGTAAAGCCGTTCTCGTGGATATAATTGATTTCTTCGATTAGAGCCGCAGGATTGATGACAAGACCGTTGCCGATGACACACAGCTTATCTTTATAGAAAATCCCCGACGGGACAAGGTGCAGCTTATATTTTTTGTCTTCGATCAAAATCGTGTGGCCCGCGTTGTTACCGCCTTGATAACGTGCTACCACTTCTGCCGTTTCGGCCAAAAAGTCAGTAATTTTACCTTTACCTTCGTCGCCCCATTGGGTACCGACAACTACTACGGTTGACATACGCACAACCCCTTTGCGAGCACTTCACGCACCCGAGTTTTGCTGATCTGCTGTTTTCACACAGCAATTTCAGTGTATCAGCCAGCCCCTCGAAAGTCAATAAAAACGAACAATCGCACACAGGCGTGTACGATTGTTCGGGAATTAAGCTATATCTTATAAGAACTACGTATAGATAGCCGCATTGCCGTGCAATAGGCTTTATTGCTTATTTTGCGCCAGTCACTCTATATTAGGAAGATAATGGCTTCTAAGCGCCCTTGCCGGGCTCCTGATGCGCTCGATCGAGACTGACGAATTTATTGTACTGCTTCAGGAACGCCAGCTCTACGGTGCCTACAGGCCCGTTACGCTGCTTAGCGATTATGATCTCGATAATGTTCTTCTTCTCGGTTTCTTTGTCATAGTAATCGTCCCGGTACAAGAACGCCACGATGTCGGCATCCTGCTCGATCGAGCCCGATTCCCGCAAGTCGGACATCATCGGCCGCTTGTCTTGCCGCTGCTCGACGCCCCGGCTGAGCTGGGACAGCGCGATAACCGGCACGTTCAGCTCACGCGCGATCTGTTTGAGCGTACGCGATATTTCGGATACTTCCTGCTGACGGTTGTCGCCCTTGCCCCGGCCTGCGATTAGCTGAAGATAATCGATCAGGATCATGCCGAGCCCCTTCTCCTGCTTCAACCGGCGGCATTTGGCGCGAATGTCGGCCACCGTAATCGACGCGGAATCGTCGATATAGATGTTCGCTTCGGAAAGCGCGCCGATCGCCATCGTCAGCTTCTCCCAATCGTCCGGCTTCAAGTCGCCGGTCCGCATCGCATTCGCGTCGACATTCGCCTCCGCGCAAATCATACGCTGTACAAGCTGGGCGGCGCCCATCTCGAGACTGAAGATGGCGACGGTCTCTTTGCCGCGGACGCCCGCATTCTGCGCTATGTTCAGCGAGAACGCGGTTTTACCGACGGAAGGACGCGCCGCCACGATAATCAAGTCGGAACGCTGAAAGCCCGAGGTCATTTTGTCGAGATCCCGGAATCCGCTCGCCACGCCCGTGGAATTGCCCTTCTGCTGGGACAAGTATTCGATCTTGTCGAACACTTCCATCAGAACGTCGCGGATCGCCACGAACCCGGTGCCGGTGCGGCGCTGCGAGATTTCCAATATTTTGCGCTCGGCATCGCCTAGCAGCAGCCCGACGTCGTCCCCTGTCGAGTAGCCGTCGCTGGCAATCTGCGTAGCGGTACGTATGAGCCGGCGCAGCATCGACTTCTCTTCGACGATCGCCGCATAGTAGTCGATATTGGCCGCAGTCGGCACCGAATTGGCTAGCTGGGTCAAATAGCTGACCCCGCCTACCTCCTCGAGCTGCTGCTTATCCTGCAACAGCGCCGTCACGGTAATCAAATCGACCGGTTCGTTCGATTCCGCGAGGTCGATCATGCATTCGTATATATATTGATGCGACGTGCGATAGAAGTCCTCCGGACGAACGCGTTCCATCGCCGTAATGAGCGAATCGCTGTCCAGCAAAATCGCCCCGAGCACCGCGCATTCGGCCTCGGTATTTTGCGGGGGTACGCGCCCTTCCAGCAGTTGCTCCGCGTTCATCATCCTACTCCTCCGTTACTTGTACCTTAAGCTTAGCCGTCACTTCCGGATAAAGCTTAATCGGCACCTGCGTTACGCCGAGCGTGCGGATCGGATCGTCCAGCACCATTTTCCGCTTATCGATGACGATTTTGTGCTGCTTCTGCAGCTCCTCAGCGATCTGCTTGGTCGTGATAGAACCGAACAATCGGCCGCTTTCGCCGCCTTTGCCCTTCATCACCAACGTCATCTCGCCAAGCTTTTCCGCAAGCTCCTGCGCTTGTTTCTTTTCATTATCTTTACGTTTTTGCTCGGACAGCTGCTGCTGATCAAGCACCTTCTTATTGGAATCGGATGCGGCCACCGCCAGGTTCTGTTTGATAAGGAAATTCACTGCGTACCCTTCGGATACTTCCTTGATCTCGCCCTTTTTCCCTTGTCCTTTAACATCCTTCAGCAAAATGACTTTCATTCGAAAAGCCCCTCCTCTTCATCCATTTGTTCCAGCAATTGCTTTAGCCGTTTCTCCGCGTCTTCGAGCGTGCCTTCCAGCTGGGTCGCCGCATTCGTCAAATGCCCGCCGCCGCCGAGCCGTTCCATGACAAGCTGAACGTTGATTTGCCCGAGCGATCTGGCGCTGATGGCGATTAAGCCGTCCGGCCGTTCGCTGATCACGAAGGAGGCCATAATATCCGTCATATTCAAAAGAGTATCAGCAACCTGGGCAATCAGCAACTGAGAATATTTGCGATTCGGCTCCGCCACCGCCAGCGCGATATGCTGATTCAAGATTTCGGCGTGTTTGATGATTTCCGCTTTGTTCACGAAAGCCGTCAGATCTTCCTTCAGCAGCCGCTGAATAAGCGCCGAATCGGCTCCGCTGCGCCGCAGGAACGACGCCGCCTCGAAAGTTCGCGCTCCCGTCCGCAGACTGAAGCTTTTCGTATCGACCGTTATGCCCGCCAGAAGCGCCGTCGCCTCCAAAATATCCATCGTCAGACGCTCGTTGAAATATTGCAGCAGCTCCGTCACAAGCTCGCAGGTGGACGATGCATACGGCTCCATGTAGACCAGCATAGCGTCGCTTATAAACTCCTCGCCCCGCCGATGGTGGTCCACGACGACCTTACGAGGCGTCAGCTGCAGCAGCCTAGGCACTGCGACCATGGACGCCTTGTGCGTATCGACTACAACCGCCAGCGTCCGCGGCGTCGTAATTTGCAGCGCCTGCTCCGGCGTTACGAACCAGCGGATAAGCTTCTCATCCTCGCGGATCACATCCATCAGCTTCTGAATGGACGGGTTTACCCCTTCGAGCAGAATATAGCCTTCCTTGTTGCTGACCTGTACCGCCTTGAGCACACCGATCGCCGCGCCGATCGCATCCATATCGGGGTTTTTATGCCCCATTATGATGACCTTGTCGCTTTCTTTAATCAGATCGCGAAGCGCGTGGGAAATAACCCTTGCACGTACGCGCGTGCGCTTCTCGATCGCATTCGTCCTCCCGCCGTAGAACGAAATACGCTGTCCGATCTTGACCGCCACCTGATCGCCGCCGCGCCCGAGCGCCATATCGAGACTCGTTTGCGCCATCTGTCCGATCTCGATCAGATTGTCGAAGCCGGCGGCGATACCGATGCTCAGCGTGAACGGCACTTTCTGCTCGACCACGCATTCGCGAACTTCATCCAATATTTCAAAACGGGTTTGCTCCAGCTGCTGCAAAGATTTCTGGTTCATGAAAATCAAATAACGGTCGGATGCGGTTCTCCGCAAATACAACTGATGGCGCATCGCCCATTCGTTGATCTCGCCCGTAACCTTGGCCAGAAGAATGCTTCGGTTCTGGTCGTCCATCCCTTGAGTCGCCTCATCCAAATTGTCCATCATGACAATGCCGATTGCGATCTTCTCGTCCTGATAACGCCGGAGAAGGTCGTCATACGCCGTCACGTCGCGAAAGTAGATCTGCCGCTCCTCGGGCTTTACGATAACCTGATAAAGCAGCTTTCCAATTTTGGCGTCGAACTTCGTTTCTTTGTCCTTGCGGTTCTTAAGCGCCGGGAAGATTTCGTACAGCGGCTCTCCGATGACGGACTCCTTGCCTAGCATCGTCGACACGAAAGCATTGTGCCACTCGATCGTTTTCTCTTCGGTATACAGCGCAATCCCGATGGGAAGGTCGTTGACGACGGTAATTCCCGCCTTCTTCACCCGCTGCGAGACCGTACCGATATAATGGTTCAAGTCTTTCTGAAACGCCTTCTCCGCCTTCAGCGTGTAATATCCCAGCAATGCGCTGATCAGAAGCGCGGCTGTTGCGATTATCCAGTTAAACACGAACAATACGACGACTAACGCCGCTACGAAAACGAAGGTCCAGATCATATGCAGGCCGTGCCAACGTTTTAAAAGAAATCTGGGCATAACAGCTTCGCTCCTCTTTCCTTGCTAACTCTTGTTCGTGAAGCGGCTGCGAAGCGGAAAAACGGCATCCAGCAGCCCAAGCAGGCTAAACAGCGTAACGAATCCCGGTATTACCGGATAGAGCACGACCATAACCGCTACTGCGGCGATCGGCAGCCGTTTTCCCCAGCCCTTCTGATACGAAACAAACGACAAGAATGAAAGAGACTGAATCACGAATGCAATGGTCAGCAGCGGATACAAATTAAGTACGATCGTTACCAGGGCGGAGTCGGATCGAATATCCATGAAAAAATCCAAAACGATCGTAATCGCGTAGTAGAGCACGACCGACCTCGGCACTCTCCACTCGCGAAGCGGAGGCAGCCCCGGCAAATAAAGGCCTGAGCTTTTCAGGCGCCACCGAGTCAGCGCGTGGGTCACCAAAGCGAAATACGCCGAAACGGTAATCATGAACATCGGGATCATCTGCACCATCATGCTTACGAGGAGATCCAGCTTATCTTTAGGCAATACGCCGGTTATCAACTCGCCCATCGATGCGATCGTATCGTCCAGCAGATCTTTGTACGCCCCGATCGGGTTCGCCCCTAACAGCGAGGCCACGAGCAGAATAAGAAGCATCTCGCCGAGCAGCGTCAAAGTCCCCGCCATAATTACGCCGCGAGCCGACCATTTCTTTTTGTAAAGGCGCCCCATAACGATGACGGGTACGAGGAAGAACAGGGAAAGCAGGATGAGGAATAGCCCGACCTTGCCCGTCAGGATATACAGCAAGAGAAGCAGAATCACATAAACGAAAGTAAACCGCTTGCTATCCAGCAACATGTACAAAACGAGCGGCGGAACCATTAGAAAACTGCTCGTTATGCCGTTAAGCGGAGTCAAAAAAGACAACATCAGCAATACGTAAATCACGCACCAAACGATAGTCGGAAAAATGCTTTTCGAGTCCCGGTTCACTGCGAATCATCCAACTCCCTAAACCAGAGTGTAACCCTATCTGCCCATATCGAGGCATAACCTGACGTTCGCGATGTCCGGTTTGCCTGACCGCATCGGAGAACCATCCCGTAACGGCCGCTTAATAGCTAGATTATACCATAAACCGGACCGGTCTGTGCTAGTGCCCGCCTGCGCTTAGTTTGCTCCGGTGCAAGCTTCGCCCTTCAATTGCTTTCCGATAAATTAAAAAAGCAGCAAGGTTTCCCTTGCTGCCCGGTCCGAGAAATTACTCGGTAGTGTATGGCAGTAACGCGATTTGACGCGAACGCTTGATAGCGATCGTCAGCATGCGCTGATACTTCGCGGAAGTACCGGTCACACGGCGTGGCAAAATTTTGCCGCGCTCGCTGATGAACTTACGGAGCGTATCGATGTCTTTATAATCAATGTGTTGGATTTTGTTAACGGTAAAGTAACAAACCTTACGGCGTTTGTTGCGTCCGCCTTTTTTCGAAAACTTGCGGTCGCCGCGATCTTCGCCGCCATCTCTTTGTTTGAAGACCATTTCGTTTCAGTCCTTTCTCCATTAGAATGGCAAATCATCGTCAGAAATATCGATCGGTTTTCCATCGTCAGAAAAAGGATCTTGATTGTTGCGTGCTCCCCCGAAGGAACGATTCTGGCTCGGTGCCGGAGGTGCGAATTCATCGCGCGCCGCTCCGCCTCCGCCGCCTTGGTTCTGGCTGTTGGCCGATTCCAAGAAACGGACGTTGTCGGCAACGACTTCCGTCACGTATACCTTGCGTCCTTCGTTATTGTCATAGTTGCGCACCTGCATACGGCCTTCCACTGCCGCAAGACGTCCCTTACGCAAATAATTCGCGCAGTGCTCCGCCTGCTGCCGCCAAACGACGACAGGAATGAAATCCGCTTCGCGCTCCTTCTGCTGGTTCGAGAACGGCCTATCGACCGCAAGCGTAAACTGAGTTACCGCCACACCCGCAGGTGTATACCGCAGCTCCGGATCACGCGTTAGTCTGCCGATCAGAATAACACGGTTCAACAAAGTAATCCCCTCCAACGATCGAACTAACAAAAAGCTTGTCTTACGCTACGTCTTTAACGATCAGGTAACGAATGATTTCATCGGAAATCTTCATTACACGCTCAAGCTCCGCTACGACAGCCGGCGTACCGTTGAAGTGGACGAGAACAAAGTGCCCGTCACGAAGCTTGTTGATCTCATACGCAAGACGGCGCTTGCCCATCACATCGCTTTTTGTTACTTCGCCACCGTTCTCGATGATGCCTTGGAACTTCTCGATGGTGGACTGAACAGCTTCAGCCTCGATGTCGGTACGAATAATGTACATTATTTCGTATTTGCGCATGGTTGATTCACCTCCTTTTGGTCTAAACGGCCCCTTCCGCAGCTACGGAAAGAGCAAGGAGCGAGGATGCTTGGTATTCCCAGAAAACTCGCACCATAATACTATACCAGATTCGGTTGTGCGTTACAACCAAACCGATGCATTCCCCTTCATTTCCCTCAAATTGTATGCCGAAGGTTTACATGCCTTCCCTGTTATCCGCTCATACTAACCGATATCGGAGGTGAGTGCGATGGGTGAAAGAACCGAATTCCGTCCGGGCGAATCCGTGCCGAAGAGCGGCGACTACATCGAAATTGGCGAGAACGATTTCCACATGGGCATCCAAAATCCCAAAACCGTAACCTTGGAGAAAGGCGACGCCTTTCCGAACACGACCAACCATAATCGGAAATGGACGACGAAAACCAGACACTCCTAACATAAGGATGAGATGCGGATGAGAAAATTTACGATCGTTTTGACGCTAATCGGCGCAGCGCTTTGTCTTGTCCATTTTATCGGGCTTGATCCGAAAAACATGCTGCTGTTTTCGTTTAGCGTGCCGCTGTGGTTCGTCCCCATTTTCGCCGACATCCGCGACGTCAATTTGTATTTTGCCTACTTCTTGACGATCGTTTCCTGGGGACTGATGGGGTATGCCATCGATTGGTACGTTCAAAAATACAGAACCCGGCGCCATAGCGAATAAGCTCTCCAAGAAAAACCTTCAAAGCGTAAGCCTTGAAGGTTTTTAAATTGGATTGCGGCAAACCGGCGGCGTTAGCCAGATAGCTTTTTCGTTCCTGACACGATCTGTTCGCTTATTTCACTTGAAGCAGCCACTCCAGCATTGCCATCAGTTTTGCTTCTGTATGCGGGGAATTCGATTCGGCCGATATCCGATAAAATAATCCCGAATTACCCATACCGGATCTCCATACCAGCTCCGTTCCGCTCTCGTTCGTCGAAAGCAAGCCTTCGGCGCCCCTTATGTTCACTTTGCCGATTGTTGACATCTTGCTTAAATCGGTGTAATACGTCCCCCACCGTTTGGCTTCGGTAATCGAAGCGGATACAGACTCGCCTTCTACAAGAGCGCGCACCGTCACACCGGTTATTTCTTCTTCTACGTTTACCAGCAACGCAGCTATTTGCCCTTCGTTCGTTATGCTTTGCTTTTGCAGTTGGGCAATGTCGGGCTCACCGACATGATGCTGGATACTCCCCTCCACGAATGCTATAGATTCGCTGTCTTGCCAAGGCAGCGCAAACAATGGGCCTGCCTGGCTTCTCAACACATCCAGACTGGTTAGACGGAGAGGCTTTTCCATGACGCTTACGATGCCCTCCGGATTTCCTTCCTGCTTATATATCGCTACCGCCTCACCGGGCTGAATGCGTTCCAGGGCAGCGTCCAGCTCCTCCGCCGTGTACACAGACGGCTTGTTGTCTTGATCATATGCTCTAATGGAAAGCGTCTGATCGCCTTTATCGTTAAAAAGAGATATCGACGTGAAATAGGCATAGCCGCTGCCCACCAATGCGAGCAGCAGCACCGATGCTAAAATAACTGTCCTCGATGTAATGTTGTAACGTTTCCTATTATAAGGTAGCTTTACCCGTCTCATGATTTCGTCGTGAACGTCGATTTCCGGGATGGCGAGCTTCTCAAGCTTCTTTTCTATCGTTTGATTAGTGATCAATCTGCACCCCTCCTTTTAGGTTATCTTGCACTTGTACCCGTTCCGTCGTTTGCAGTTTCTTCCTCGCTCTTTCGAATTGCTTTCGCAAGCTGGCCGGCTTCGCCTTGAATATAACGCTCATTTCCTCGTAACTCATCCCATGGATGACTTTAAGGATGACCAGTCCCCTCGCATCCGGCGGAAGCGGCTCCAGCAAAGCCATTACTTCGGCGTCCGATTCGTCAGTCTTTACGCCGCTTCCTTGCACGGCCGTTTCATGGGCCATCCTTCGAAACAAGGCGAGCAGTCGTCCTCTCTTTTTCATTTTGTTGAGACACATGCGGTGGGCGATCGTCAGAAGCCAACCGACAAAAGCGCCGGTCTCCTCATACCGGTGCAGCTGCTCATAAGCGCGTACGAATGTTTCTTGTACAGTGTCTTCCGCATCCTGCCGATTGCCGAGCATTGGGTAGCAATACCGAAATACCTTTTGCTGAAGATGGCGCACCAGCTCCGAAAAGGCATCCTGCCGGCCTTGCTTCGCCAAGCTAACGAGGTGCTCCAGATGCTCTTCCATGTTCATTCCTCCCTCCCTTCTTATCTGTTAACAATGCTTTTGCCCGGTTTGTGACACCGATCTGCACTTATTTGTTCCGATCATAATTATCCCCGCACTTATCCACAGTGTTGATAACCACCCCAAATAGGCGCTATCCTTGTTGCGGGAAGTTATTCACATGTTGAAAACTTCGCTTATTTTCGGATTTATCCACAGGTGGATAGCGATTTAGAGCTTTCCTAAGCTATCCTTGGAATCCCTTTTAAATACTGACCTCGTTAAAAAAAATCCGTATCGGAACAGCTTGATCTTATCATCGAACCGTTTAAGAGTTTTCCGAACCGCGGCACGCGGTGCTTGGTCACACGTCGGCGGTCAATCCTCGTGCAGCCGGTACAGCCGGAAACTTGATTTCCCTTGCTGCATCTAGCTGCAGGGCCCTGGAATCTTCCGACGAGCATTTCCATTGAATATGGGCAATGGATCATTTCACACCTTACATGGCTTGGTAGGAGCTTGGCCTAGGATGTGCTGAAAGGTTACATTCGCGTTCTTAGAAAGGCGCCTGAAAGGAAAGCACGGACGTCAAAGGAATCTTAAAGCCGCTATAACGTGGACTGAAGGCTCTTCGCAATGGCATAAAAGCAGCCCCCGGAATGACTTCGAGGACAGCCCCTAGCTTTGTTGAAAGTGACAGTGACAGACGCGTAATCTTACGGCCCCACTGCCCCATCCCCTTTCACCAGAACTGCGAACCTTAACCTCGACCTTCAGTTAAAGCGGCTGCTCCCTAATGGATCGCGGCTGCACAGTGCGTTACAAAATGTATCGACGACCATGTCAGTACTCGTCACGGCTTACTGCACGACCGAGGGTCTCCGGTCTAATAATGACCTTAAAAGATCAACAAAAAAGGCCCAGCATCACGCTAGACCTCTTTAAATATATTCCTAAATACGTTTTCCCTTACCCCCTTCTTCACCTCTTCAAAAGCAACAAAAAAGCGGCCTCTCATGAGAGACCGCTGTGTTTGTATGTATGGCGGAAAGGGTGGGATTCGAACCCACGCACGGCTCGCACCGCCTAGCTGATTTCGAGTCACGTATTTGCCGCTATAAGTCGTACAGTCCCGTTAGTATCAACGGTCAGCTTACGGTCACATAGCGTACTGATTCCGGCACTTCTGCGCTTATTAGGTTCTTTCCTATTATATAGCGTATAGAGTGCGGAATCAACGTCGACCCCATGAGGTAAAATTTTTGTAAGAAATGTTTGCGGACCAGGTAAACGGCCCATCCGGCAGACACCCCCGCCCCCTATGCCCGAATGTTACGGTTATTCATTCATATGCAACCGGATGCCTAGCTGATTGGTAATCATAACGGTATCGTCACCGCTCACAAGCCGCATGGTTACGCGATAAATCGGTTCTCATACGATTATGCAGCGTATTCAGCCGGTGATTCCGGTCATATGGCGCATAAATATTCGTTGACCCCCGTGAGTTTCAAGAGACACACGTCCGGCAGGCACTCGGCGGATGATTTGCGGAATTCGCCTCTTCTACGTTAAGCATTGTTAACCTACGTTAATCAACGTTAAGTCGCGTTTCATCTATTGAAACCATCATTATGACGTTATCAATTCGCGGTTAACACGGACAAAAAAAGAGCGGAGCCGCGACGCTATACAAGCCGCCACAACTCCGCTGTTTTAGTACGTTCTGTGTCATGCGCCACCTTCGGCCGCATATTTCAATTCCCGATAGATCGCTCCCATCAAGGCATCAACATCTTTTTCCGTGTATCCTGTCCCTTGGATCGTAATACCGCCGAAGTTGTACGTCGTGTTACCTCCGCCATTGCCCCGCGAATACTCCCGGTTCTCCTCCGCCGTCATGACGCGCTCACCCTTATGGAGCCTAGCCGTATACCCGTCGTAAGGAACACGCGCTAAGCCGCCGGCATGTGATCCGTCCGCTTTTTGTTTCGTCTGCGGGAGTACGTCCTTAAACGTTACCATATCTTTGACCGTACCCGGCGAAGGCGAAAAGTCCGGAAGCCATTTCCCGACATTGTCAAGCCAGCCCGTAACCTTCTTCGGAATACCGGTTGACGCAAAACTGTCTTTGGTCTGTTGCGTATACCCTTCAGTAGCTACCATTGCGGCCGCGAGTGCTTTCGCTTGGGCGGGACCAGGCGTAGCAATGAACGTAAGAGCAGCCGCTATACCTGGGCTATTCTTCATAAATTCACGGAGGCCTACCGTAATCCCGTCTCCAACCATTCCGCCAAGCGTCTTCGCCATCTTCAGCAAGGGTTCCGAATTATCTTTCATGAAATTCGAAAGATCATTCATCGACTCCTTGATTTGATCTTTGCCGCCGTTCGCGTACCAGTGATTGATAGAGTCCGTAAGCTTGTCAAATACGAACGATACTTTCGCCTGTATTCCGTCTAAGTTGCGAAATTCCGGATTGTTCAGAAAGTTCGTTTTAACGTATCTCGAAGCCCGGTCGACGGCGCTCTCGACCGACGCGATAATAGCCGGCGAATACTTCGTTACTGTATCCGTAAGCCCCATCATTACGCGGCGCATAACCGGCAGGAACGGTTTGCCTAGCGAGATTTGCAGTGACTCGAATGCGCTTTTGAATAACTCGACCGAGCCGGCCGCCGATTCCATCTTCTTATTCGCGACTTGAAGCGCGGTAACTTTGCTCATTTCATCGCGGAATTCAGCTACGCCTTTAGCGCCGGCTTTATACAGCGTAGTAGCCGCTTTCACGCCATCAGTTCCGAAGATATCAAGCATCGTCGCTGTCCGGTCCTGTTCCGTCATGCTACCGAGCGTATCGCGTAGGACTTGCGCCACTTCAGCGAGGTCTTTGATTTTTCCGTTCTTAAAGAATTTGTTCGCTTTCCCGATACCAAGTCCGAGCCGTTCGAACAATTCCGCTGCCTTGTCCGTTTGAGGCTGCAAATACATAAGCATCGATTTAAACGAAGTACCGGCGTCTGATCCGTTCTTAAGTCCGTCATTACTCATAAGGCCGATCGCTGCGTTCAAGTCCGAGAAGGAGATACCGACCATATCCGCAACTCCGCCGGCTGACGCAAGCGCGTAACCGATACCACGAACGTCCGTAGCCGCAGCGTTTGCCGCTCCCGCCATGATATCCGCAGTCTGTGCCGCAGATAGGCCGTCTTTGCGGAACGCGTTCATTGCGGTTGCCATTGTTTCGGCAGCTTCCGTCAAGTCCAAACTCCCCGCCGTAGCGAGGTTAAGCGCCGCTTCAAGCCCGCCGGCTTGCGCGTTTGCCGGAGACATGCCGGCCTTCAGCAATTCTTCGAGTCCCTTCGCGGCTTCCAATGCACTAAATTTCGTAGCCTTGCCCATATCAAGCGAAAGCTTTTCCATTTTCGCCATTTCATCCGCTGCGAGTCCGGTTAATGCCTCGACCGATTTAAGCTGATGTTCGAAGTCCATTGCCTTGCTGATCGCTGAACCTGCGAAGATGCCGCCAACCGCAACCGCAGCGGCTCCTCCCGCGACGGCCATTTTACCGGCTGCACTCACCATTCTTCGCGTGGAACTCGTTACTCTATCGTTAGCCTTTTCGAGCATATTCGCGCTTCTTGTCTGCTTGTCGTTAGCGTCAGACGCCCTGTTTCCGGATGCCGCGAGGTCTTTGTTCGCCTGCTCCATCCGCTTGACGGCGCTAGTTGCCGACTTTAGCCCCGGCGTCATCTTATCGACGAGTGAAATCGTCGCGGATAACTTAATTGACAAGCGCGTCACATCCCATCAAGCGGGCGAACTTACGCTTCAAGTGGTCGATTTGCTCGCGTACTTTCGCAGTTTGGCGAGGCGTACGCGCTTCCTTCGCCGCGTGAACGAGTTTTACCGCTTCTCGTAGTGCGACGAATAAGCTTCGCAGATTACCGTTTTCACTGTGCTTTAGCGGCTCCGCAGCCTGTAGAAACCGCCTGTACTCACGCCTATCATCGCAGGCTAGTTCGTATGACGCGACCACCGATTCTATGAGCCTGTATTCTTCATTTGTAAACATTCTGATTCCTCCGATATAACGCAAAAAGGCCGACGCTGTGAACGCCGACCCTTCTCGTTTGATTGTGTCCTCTATATTTTGCCGGCCTTTTTTAACCGGTCAAACCGCGCTCTCGCTTCCGCAGCGGGGTCCGGCAGTTTTGGAGCGGTCCTACGTCCGTTACCGGGGTTAGGATCGACCGTACGCCTGGCCTGCGCCGCACGAATAAGAACCGGCAGAGTTTCCGCCAGCCCTGTAATTGATTCCGATATCTCCTTCTCGTCCTCGCCCATGATGTGAGGTAGCGCATCAAATACGTCGAGGCCTTTAACTCCGGACTCACCGAGCATGCGACGCTTTAGCGCAAGTACTACATCGGCCTTTTGCGCTAGTACTGCGTCCATTTCCTCCTGGGTGTACATTATTTATCGCCCTCTAGCGCTTTGCGGTAATCCTCGCCGGATTTTTGCGCACTTACCTGTCCCCAAACTTCCGCGCTCAAATAACCAGGCTTGTACGTGTGATGGACAATTTTAAGCGTATCGTACGCCGTCGCCGGGTTAGCGTTCCGGCCGTATGCTTGGAGTTGTCGATACTGCATCTGCGCGGCATTGTCGGCTAAACCCGGAATTAGCGCTCCAAATTTATCGGCATCCTTGCCGGCTTCTGTTCGGATTTCAGGCATTCGCTGCAAGACGGCGGCTTTTTGCTCCGGACTAAGCACAGGGATCGCAGATTCCAACATTTCCGCCACTACTGCGCCGTTACCGGTTGCCCGGAGTTCTAGAACGATGCTGTCAGCAAACTCGCGTGCTTCGTCCGTGACTTTAGCAATTTTAAACGCTTCCTGCGCCGCGATTAACTTTTGGGCCTTGTATTCAACTTCGTGTTCGGAGCGGATATCCTCGATACGATCGGCTAGAACCTTCTGTGCGTGGCATACCTGGATTTGTTTTTCAAGCGGTTCTAATACCACGTTTTCCTCTAACTGTTTGGCGTGCTTTCTGTACGCATCAACCGCGACATTAACCTTTCGCCCGAACTCACTCAGCGTCGGATAATTAAACAGTACGGCTGCGCCCTCCGCTAGCATCGTATCCGCTAATTCGGGACGCACTAAATAAACCGCGTCCGCCTCAAATCGCCCGTCACCGTTCCCATAGAAACGAGTCATATATACTTGTTTATCCATTCGTCACCTCTCCCGTCAGTCTTTTTATTTCTGCCGACGCTTCTTCATAAAGCTTTTTATAGCTCGGCAATTCTGCGGCTCTTGCCTTTATTTCGGCCATTTCCTGATAGTGCTTTTTACGGCCAGCTGCAAGCCGTTCCTTAACGATACGATCAATCTCTGTTTGCTGTTCTGGCGTAAACAATAACGTGCCTCCTTGTTTGTGGAACTTATTGGCCAACATAATCGGCTGGCTTTTTATCTGGATACGCTTGAAAATACGTATCAGTGTCGTTTATATACTGTCTGATAGTTACATTACGACTGCCTGGCGTTCGACCCTCAATTTCTAAGTCCCTTTCGCTGTACGAAAACACTTCGTCTACTGCCTCATCCGCAAGACCCGGAGCAAAAAGTCGAGGTGATTCTAGGAAAGCATTTGCCGATTCAAGAATCATTCGTGCCTCGGCGACTTCGGGGGATTCAAATCCGGTTTTAAGCTGCTCAAATGTTCTGGCTAATTCCCCTTTGACACTAACGTCCGTTCCCGCAAGAGAGATAATCGGTCCTGCAAAGTCTGCGTACTGTTCGCGGACAATGCTCGCCAAGTATGCGTCATCGATGCGGCTAATAAACTCACTAAATTTCCTCAATGCGGTGTCTTTACGCATAGATAGTAGAAGCTCCGTTTTCAACGTACGCATTTCGGACTCAAATCTCTCTAACTTTGTTTCGTCCGGCTTCTGTACGGTTTCATAAATCACACCTTCCGCTTCCCGGACTGCCTTTTTAAGATTAAGCACGTACTCCTGACGACGGGTGTGCGTTTGTTGTAAGAACTCAACTCCTCGCTTTGCTTTAGCCTGAGCTGTTTTTACGCTCTTCCCTTGCGCGGAGAGATTTTTGTCGCCTCTAATTTTCGAAAGTTCTTCCCTCATGCTGAATACCCTTTCTCGAAGGAATCCCATAGACGTACCTTTAATTTCATGTGCTTGTTGAAGATACTTTCGTGCATTTTCAATTTTCTTTGTCATTTCTATTCCCCCAATATGTTGATTGTTTACTAGCGATTGATGGATGAAAAGAATCCCTACGATACCTCTACGTTAACGGCCCGTGTTTTCTTACCATCCTGACGTACATCAAACGCCACACGGTCGCCTTTTCTCAGCGACATGATTCCGGTCATTTGCAGGTCATCATAGTGAACAAAGACGTCGACTTCTCCGTCATCCGGACGGATAAACCCGTAATCGCGGTTTCTAAGATAAAGCGTAACTGTTCCGGTATATTTAGGCTTAACCTTCTGCATCTGTCCCGGCTTGCTCTGTTTTCTCGGTTTGTTGGGCTTGCGCGGACTTGTCGCGATTGACGGCCCTAGGTCGAGCATATCGCCGGTCCCTTCGCCGCCGTCCCACGTTTTCGATTCATAAAATGTCCTCATTGATGTATCCCCCTGTTATTTCCTTCTTCGTTTACCACGCGCATCACTAACGAGCGTCGGCAGGAGCCATAGCGCCCGTTCCTCGCTACAATCTTCACCGAGCCGGAAAGTAAGCGTCTGCCCGTCGGTAAGGACGACGCGGGCTATCTTCGTTTTGTCACCGACCGGATAGTCGCGGCCGGGTTCGCAGATCATAACGCGAGCAATCAACGGTGACTCCTCCTTATAACGACGTGTCGCAAATATCGGCAATCTTCGGCCGGATCGCGGAAACATTTACATTGCGGATTCGATTGATTCGTTAAGGCTGCCATGATTGCGCATGTTTCGTCGTCCGGTCTGTACATGTCACAGTAAGTTGCGGCATCCTGGCGAGTTGCGTTACTCATCCGCTGATAGCTCCGCGCAGTACGCTTCGAACGCTTCCTTATCCGTTGAATAAACCGCGATACCGTCCGCGTCGAACCATTCGCACGAATCCCGCGCTTCAAATACGCCGGACCAAATCGCGTCGAGCGACGTTTCCGTTTCGGATACCGGCCACCGGCCAGTTTTATGTACGTATGGACTAGTAGGCGGATATATTCGGACAACATGCTCCGCAATCCCGTTTACGTTCTCGATCGAGTGATTAACGCGCATACATCGTTCAAACTTCAGTTTCATTCCGAAATCGTTCCCCGTGCGGATCGCTTGCGGTTAGCATCCGTCTCTTATTGGTTTGCCCGCGTGAAGCCCGACCGTTTTACGTCAGCTCGTAGGACGTTTTTGCGCAAAATAAAAAGCGCCTCTATAGCGCCAAGTTTGCCGAAGCTTTTGCGGCCGCGATCGCTTGCATGATCTCGTCGCCTGTTCCGTACGTCTGTGCAATCCGGATTCGCAAGTTACTCGTTACCGCGCGCCGGCCGTTCTCGACATCGGATATTAACGCCTGACTAACACCGAGCTTTTTCGAAAACTCCGCCTGCGTCAATCCGTCCATAATCCGGATACCGCGTAGGCCTGTACCTTCCATTTATAACAAACCCCTTTCCTCATTTGATTTAACGCAAAATGGGGAAATAAAATACTTCCCCTGTCACCTATACCTTTTTGTCGCCACTTAAACCGTTATTCACCGGCGGCATGTGCTCCCCTTTTCCGGTTGCCGTCCCCGTATGCTTCGTTCTGACTGCGTACAGTATCGATCAACTCCACGCCGTGTGGGACCTCATATTTCCACGCACGTTTCAACATTTCGTATTCATCGAGCCAAAACGGATATTCCAGCCACCATACGTAATACTCGTCACGCTTCGTCCGCTTCCTCACCTTACCGGTCAATAGCGCTTTGTCCGCCCGCTGCTGCCGCTTTTGGAACGATTTAGCTCCCGTCTTACACTCGTCGCAACATGTCCGCTTGGTATTCCGCAGACTGCTATCCCGCCACGGATAGCTGCAGAAATCACACCGTTTAACGCGCGGATCGGCCGGCGGTTCCGTCAAAAGTCTGCGGATGACGACGGCAGCTTCGTCACGCGATAAACCTTCGGTCAAAGTGCGGGCATATTCGAGCGCGCCGGCTCCTGGTGATTCGTTCATAACGCGGCCTCCTCGCCATATTCGATATACTTCCGCAATTTATCCGCCAACCGCTGACGAACGCGCTGTGCTTGTTTCCTATCTCGAAGTCCGACCGTATCCGCCATTTCTTGTAGCGTCGCTTCGGGGTCAGTCCGGAGATATTCGAAAAGTTTCCGCTCTTGTTCTGTCAAAGACGGTTCGGACGCCATTTCCTCGATCGTGGTCCGATCTATTACTTGTTTCTCCGTATTGTCCGACGCGGCCATTGCGTCGATTAAGAGCGCAGGCTGTCCATTGACTTTTATTACAGCATCATCAAGTCGCGCGACAAGGTGATTTATGGAGTATGTCTTCGACTTTGCCTTCCGAACAAGATCGACCGCCCGATAGTGGAACGCCTTAGAAAGCTGCTTCATAATATTGTCGCCGGTAAACTCACCTCGAGATAATCGCGCCATGAAGACCGCTATCACTGTATTAAATTCGGACCGAAAATCGTCTTCGTAAATCCGTAGCTTCCGATACCTGGCCGCATAACGTCGGGCCTTGCGGTCAAGTAATCGGTTTGATGACGGGTCCAGCGGATCGGTAATCCGTCTGACGAACGCTTCAAACTCGCTCATGTCGCCCTGTGTTTCTTGGAAATAGATGTTTGCATAATAGAAGGCGGCGTCTACTTCGTTCCTTACATCGTCTTGGAAAAAAGAGTCCGCAACTTCCTTCCCAACTTTAGTGAATAGCGACATGTAAACCCTCCGAAATTTAATAAAATATTTTCGAAATTTCTTCGATTTGCCTGCCACAAACACATATAAAATTACGATATATACTACGTAAGCCCATTTTGGGCCTCCGTACACTACTCCGCCTTACAATCCGGCTTTTGATACCGTTCCATATCCGACCTTAATCGAACAGTACGACGGAATATGAAAACATTAAAACCGTCACGACCGCCTGCGTCGTCCGAAACAACTTCGAATAATTCATGCCCATGATAAAGAAGCCAGCCCGCCATATACTTCGAGTGAATCCGAATTATCGGTTCCAATTCATCTCCTCCTTCATAGCCGATTAAAATAGTCGGAATTATACGTAACTTTGCCGAAAAATAGACCGCGCGGAGCCTCGCCGGTTAAGAACGAAACTTCCGCGCGTTGAATCGGGTACTAAACAACTCCGGCCTCGTCCGCCTGCCTTAAGTCTACTACCTCCAGCATCATTTCGTAGGCACTTTCGATAATGCGAGCCGAGCGTACCGGTTCCCCGTTTTCAAAGCGCCGCAGGGTACTAGCCGCAATTCCAATCCGTTTCGCGGCATCGGATAATGTGATTTGATAAGTAATGCGGTCCTCTTGGAGTTGCCGACCGATCTCCGCCCAATCCAACTCGTTCGCGGTTATGAATTCGTCGCGGCTCAATCGTTCGCCCGCCTCCATACGGTCAGCCAATCGCTTCCGCCGCGCTAATTCCGCCCGTAGTTCCTTCTTCGTCATCGTTTTCGTCGTCATGGTATCGTCTCCCTCTTCGTTTGGATTGCGTCATCTTCATCATCTGACGTCTTTCACTTACATAGACGCCGCTGTTTGCGATCTCGCACACTTTGGCGAAAAATCGTTCTTACTTTATTACACGAGACAATTCCCAATCTCGCACATTCCCTAAAATTATTTTTGAAATCATGAAACCAAACAGAACAAATGTTCGTACTATAGAGTATAGAAAACGTCAGACAGCGTTCGTTCCACCGTCTGACGCGTAGCCCGACATGTTGCCGCAAGCGAGCCGATTTGTTGAAACCGCTGGAATGTTAGCGCAAACCGGCAGTGTGAGACTAAACTGTCCGAGTAGCGATCCGGCTGCAACCGGCACGGACATTACGACAAGATCATTATTCGCGATCGATTTGGCGTGGTGCTGGCGGCTCAAAAGGGCATGGCGATGCGGACCGATTGCCGTCGGTCTGCGTTACCCTCAAAATGTATGTAAAAACGGCTGTGACGCGTACACAGTCCGTAAAAGCGGCTAATCCGCGAGGGAAAACGTCCAAGGCGTCATCCCTTTCGGCCGGTTGCCGTCCGGCTCTCGTCAGGCGGAAAAAGTATCAACAAATTCGAAATCAATGTCCGCGCCCATCGGTATGAGAATCGTCATCAAAAAGTCAAATCCGGTCATCGCAGCAAGCCGGGCATAAATCCGCTCGATCACATCGTCAGCCCGGACATTAGTTGCGAGTATAAGCGAGTTTACCGGGTCCTCCGAATAGACGCGCTCCTTCTCCGTAGGGCTAACGCGAATCAGCCATAACACGCCACTATCGTCAATGTACATCGCGTGCCGGTCTTCTACTAGGTAACCCGGAACGAGCTGCCGGCGGTCTTCAAAAACGTCAATGTCGATGTGAATCCGTTTTAACACGTCGGCACGCTCCTTCCAGCCCGCAGGCGTTCGTTCATTGCGAGCTTGTACGCAAGCAGACGAGCAGGACGATTGGACGGCGGGACACGATCGGTACGGCCCCTAAGAAGATCGAAACGAGCGCGATTGTAGGCGTTGACTTTGCGCATGTACCACGCCATTCGGCGGACGTTACGGTTCATTGCAGCGCACCACCAATCATGCCGCGCAGGAACTCGCCGGCGATAACTCCGAGTAGGCGCGCAAGAAGACGGCCGCGAGGCGTTTTACGACGTCTAGCTGACTGCATCGAACGTCACCTCCCCACGCGTTAACACGAATCCGAGCGATAGCAACTGTTTCCGCGTGATAATGGCAAGGCCGGCGATCGGATCGTCAGCCAGTTCCGGCAGGATGCGGAAGAAGGCAGCGGGCAGGACGACGATTTGTTGACGCAACTTCTTCGAATCGACTAGCGAAACGATATAGTTCTGGCTGCGGTGGTCGCGGTAATAACCGATTTGATGATGGTACGGAGTAAGCGTGACGGTGCCGATGTCAAACTGGCCGGTGGTGGCGTTGAATACGTCGACGGTGAACGTTTTTTGCATAGCGGAATACCTCCCGTTTATTGAAATAATTGCGACGTTTTGCTAAGATGAACGTATGAATAGCAATGTCAGCATATCGAAATGTCAACATGTTGTGCATGGGTATATAATACACCCCTTTTGCATAACATGTCAACATATTGTGCATTAATTTGTGGGGGAATTTTATGCGTATTCGATGCAGGCTTGGAGATATAATGAAACAGCGCGGATTATCGAATAAGGACGTCGTAGAATTAACCGGTGTCAGCCGCAACACAATAACGTCACTAGCGGCTAATGCGACAAAACGGATTGATTACGATACCCTCGAAGGCCTATGCAGAGGACTCGGAGTATTTCCGGGCGACCTAATCGAATATATTCCGGACAATGACTAGTAGCCGCGTACCTTTTACGCGGTCTTTTTACTTTATTCTTATATTTTTATCCACACACCGCCTCTTCAAGAATGTATGATATAATCGAAATAGAAGAGTTTACCAAATATGAGGCCGGTGTGTGATTTGGATAATATTGAAGTTGCCAATGTTTTCGGGGTCAAAAAAGAAATGGTACTAAGTTATATAGAGCGAGAACAAGTTGACCAAAAATTTAAGAGGGCCTTAAAAACGGATAACCACATAGTCGTATATGGGGCATCTAAACAAGGAAAGTCCACGCTTCGGCGAAAACACGTATCAATGGACGAAGAAGTTCTCATACAATGTGTACCTAATCATGACATAGTATCGATATACAGCTCAATTTTAAGACAATCCGGAGTTCAAATGGAAACGTCAATCAGTGAAAAAGTACTTTCTCACGATGATTCTGACTCGAAAGCTAAAATCAAGGCTAAAATTCCGTTATTTGGCGAAGTAGATGCAGAATTTGGTGGAAAAGAAGGGGAGAGTAACGAAAGGATTGTTAACTATAAGTCCATAGAAATAAATATTGAAATTGCTCAAGATATTGGAGAAGTCCTAAATGGCATTAGTTTTAATAAGTTTATCGTCCTTGAGAATTTTCACTACTTGGACGACGAAATTCAAAAGCGACTTGCTTTTGACTTGAGAACATTTCAAGACATGGGCGTTAGAGTTATCATATTGGGGATATGGAGAGAGAGAAATCGTCTAAATCAATTCAATGGCGACTTGATTGATCGGATTATTGAAATTCCTGTTGAACCTTGGGAAGATAAAGATTTCGATCTAGTAATAGATAAGGGCTGTAAGTTACTTAACATATCTTTCAGTGATTCGATAAAGAATAACATAAAGAATTACTCCTTTGGGAATATTGGAATTGTTCAAGAATTATGCAAAGAGCTTTGCTTTGCTTATGGTGTGCTTTTAAAAAAACCTTTGCATGAAAATTTTTACGATGAAAAATATTTACAAAAAGCAATTCAAATAAAAGTTGAAGACTATACGTCTAGGCATGAGCGGGCTTTAGAAAGTATCGCAGACGCGAGTAGGCATTACGAATCGGGACTATTTCTTCCATATTACATTGTAAAAATTATTGTTCTTTCTGACGTCCTTGAGTTAAAGTCTGGGATCAAGCGCCCAATACTTCACAATAAAATTAAAGAAGTTCATCATGAGCCCGATAGAGTTAGAGCGGGTGATATGACAAATTTACTTCATGGTCTAAGTAAATTACAAAGTAAGAAGTCGATAATCCCGCCACTTTTTGATTACGATAGGTCTGACAAAAGACTAAAAGTAATTGACTCTACTTTATTATTCTTCTTGAAATTCTCGGATGTAAACGATGTGCTTGAAGAGATACCAAATCCCGTTGACGATAGTGCTCAAGCGGAATTATTTTAATTAAACTGATATCGTTTTTAACGTGATTTTCCCGTCAAATTAGCGCCTTATGTCCGTCGCTAGTACATACCCCTTTCAACGCGAGTAAAACGGCTATTTCGTGGGGATTTGCGGCAAAAACAAAGACCCTAATAGTAAGGGTCTTCTTTGCGTTCTATACCTCTTCGTCGTCTCCAAAAAGGTTATTAAGCGGGGAATAAGCGTTATGTTGTTTCTTTATCGACTCTTCGGAAGGGTGCGTGTATCTTTGAACAATGCGTAAATCCTTATGGCCTAAAATTAGTGCTAAGTGACGGATATCGCCTCCGTTTTGTAAGTAAATCGTAGCTCCGGTATGCCTAAATAGATGTGGATGTACTCTGACATTAAGTCTTGCTTTTTCTACGTACTCCCTTAGTCTGTGTCTGAACCTATTCCCGTCCATCTTCTCTCCGTTATCAGTTAGAAAAACGAAATCACTGCTGAATTTCTCATTTTTATTAAGGAGGTTTTTTAATAAATTCATAGTCCGTTTCTTCAAGGGGATGATGCGCGACTTCCTGCCCTTCGCATTTCCGGCCGCAATAACTATAACGCCCTGATTGAAATCTATGTCATTTGTTTTTATCAGTAGCGTCTCAGAAATACGAGTGAATCCGTCTATAAGGACGTTTATCAATACGTAATCCCTGTAGCTGGCATACGAACTCTTACTTACGGCAGACAGTAAGATCCGTAGTTGTTCGGCAGTCAGCACCCTTATCTCGCTTTGATCCTCCCTCACCTTCCTTAGCCCGCTGCATGGATTTTTAATGACGTACTCTTCCGCCATAAGAAAATTAAAGAACGCCTTCAAAGTCTTAATTCTAAGGTTGGCCGTAACCGGTGAAATACCCACGGTCTTTGAGTAGTCAGGCATAAAAACTCCGCAGTTTTCGAACCTAATCTTCTCGTACAGCATCCAGTTAATGTAATCGCGGATTACCTCTCTTGTTATCAATGATATGTCGTTCGTACACATAGATTTCCGATCTAAGTATTCGATAAAAAACGAAAAATTATCCTTGTACTGTCCAATCGTGGATTTTCGTACTCCCTCGGATGTTCTTGCGCGTAAAAAAATTTCGATAAAGTGCGTTAGCGATCGTTCCGTTGACATTCGATACACCTCCGGATAGTAAAAATAAAACCGCTACGCATATTCGCGTAACGGCTTCGTTATTTCTTCGTTTTCTTTTCGTCAATCTTCGAGACTGCTTCTCCGGCTGTAATTGCGCTACATTGGCGCAGTAAACGATCCGATAACCCCGGCTTACTCATTACAATTCACCTCCTTGCGGAACCATTTCGACAGAAGCGACGTATCTCCTGTATGGATAGATAAATATTGGAATAGCTACAACCATTTGGTATACTTTACCTATTGAGGTGGTGTGATAAGTGTCCAATTTAACGAAATCGCCGATTAAGTCCGATCCGCCTTCGTCTCCATCCAATAAAAATGGCAACAATCCGGTATGGAAGTTCGGCGCAGGCCTTCTGACCTTGTGTATTGTATTCTTCCTCTTTTGGTTCGTAGGTGGTTACACCTTTTCTTGGTTCCGTTTTTAATACATAAACGCAAAAAAAAAACGCCAATTACCGGTACTATCCGATAACTGGCGCTTTAATTTGCTCCGCTTCATTCATATACATTCTCATTTGTCAATACAGTTGAAAAAATTAAAAATTGATGGTATTCTATAACGCTTTACTTTTATAAATTGAAAATGTATTATTGTATATAGGGAAAAGACCCTATAGTGTTGGTAGCACTACAAGGTCTTTAGCAAAGTAAATGAATAATTTTCAGCAAAAAGTAGTCTTCTTCTTGGTCGGAGGGGCTACTTTTTTCGTTGAGCCGCGAATATTACCATTGTCACAATTACGCCCATAAAAGTTACTATAAAGACTCCGAACGCTAACATTAGGGTTATTGATTCGTATGTTGACAAGGGAAACACCTCCCCTCGCCTCACTTACTTTGCTACTAATATTATACAAGATACTCGTCCAATAAACAATTGGTCGCTTCTTCGCGTACGATGAGATGCGGACTTATAGAGTTCTTCATTTCCTTAACTAATTCCTTCGTAAAACCCGGCTTAGCGGACTAAACCGTTTATGTTGCTCCGCGATCGACTCCGAACTCAGCTGCACGTATTTCCTCGTCGTAGCGATTTCCGCATGTCCCATAAGCTTCTGTAAATGAAACACGCTCATTCCGTTCTCAGCCGCCATTGTCGCGAAGTTATGACGCAAAACATGCGGTGATACATTCCGGCCAAGCTTCGCCCGTTCCGCGTATTTATCGAACGCCTTCTGAACCGTCTTCTCGCTTAATTGCTCGCCGTAGTTCGTCGTAAATACGAACGTCGTTTCGAAATGCTGCGCTGATTCCGTTACTAACTGCTTAAGTAAGCGGGCCGTCTCGGTAGAAATCGGCAATACGCGGCTCTTACGGTTCTTATTCTTTGAAGCCGGCAGCGTGATTTGTTTCCTTACGAAATCGACTTCCGCCTTTTCAAGCGAGCATATCTCGTTCAAGCGCATGCCAGTATCGAGAATCGTAACAATAATCACATAATCGCGCCATTGCGCCCATTGTTTCTGATCCGGCGCTTTAAGGAACCGCTTCAGCTCGTCGTCAGTAAGCGGCTCGACTGTATCAACGTCCTGGCGCATTAGAGACACGTTTGCCGCCGGATTCCGATCGATAACTTCTTCTGTATGTAACGTGGCGAAGAATGTCCTTAGAACGCGGATTCGGACGTTTACGGATGCCGGCGAAAGCCCGCGCCGATCCTTCGCATATTCGGATTTAAACGGATGTCCGCCGTAGTACTCTTTGTCATTGGCGCACCATAAGACATACTCGCGCAACATATCAACCGTTACATCTTGTATCGTTATTTCGGACGCTGCTTCACCGTACCGTTCGTTCACCCAATCGATCAAATACTGCATATTTTGGACATACCCGTCGATCGTGCGTTCCTTCAAGTTACGGGCGCGCTTCACTCTTACTACGTACGCGACCGCCTCTTCCAGTGTATACGACGGCAATCCGACTTCTGCGGCCGGTACTCGCTCCGTTACCGTCCGCTTACCCTTCCGTTTATCATTCCGTTCCATAAACGAAAAACACCTCCACGCTTGATTTGCGCAGAGGTGCTGTAATCAGTTAGACGTAACCGAATCAGTTAGCGTAACGTTCGCTTGTATCGCGATCAGCTTTCGTTCACGAACGCCTTACAAACCGCGTGGTTACGGGATTTGTATGTATGGCGGAAAGGGTGGGATTCGAACCCACGCACGGCTCGCACCGCCTAGCTGATTTCGAGTCAGCCCCCTTGGGCCTCTTGGGTACCTTTCCGTTCGAGGTGAGACAAGGAATATTGTATCACAGACATTGTAGAATGCGCAACTGTTTTTGTAATCTTTTTTTACAAAAAAATCATTCCGCTTCTTCCGGTTTTTCTGCCGCAGCTTTGGAGCGCAGCACCTTCTTGAGCTTGCTTTCAAATTTGGCGCGCGGGACAAGCACGCTATGTTTACAGCCGACACAGCGGATCCGTATGTCCATTCCCATTCGAATGATTTCCATTTCATTGCTGCCGCACGGATGCGGCTTTTTCATCTGAACGATATCGCCCAGCTCGTACTGTTTGCGTTCCATCGCTTCACTCCGCCCTCTCGATCCGCGTCAGATTGACTATTTTCGGATACGGAACTCCTATATTATTCATTTCAAAAGCTTTACGAACTTCCGCCTTAATAATACGCGATATAGGGATATGCTTATTCGGTTTGCATTCCGCCGTCATCCGTAACACCACATCGGAATTTCCGATGTTCTGCACACCCAGCACTTCCGGTTCTTTAACAATGTCCTCATTCGATTCGAACAGCCGCTTGGCCGTCTCGCGCATCAGCTCCAGTGCTTTATCTACATCGGCCTCATAGGCTACGGAGATGTCTACGACAGCTACTGAATTGTAAATCGAGAAATTCGTTACGTCGCGAATCGAGCCGTTCGGGATAATAAACACTTCCCCCGTCCAGCTGCGGACACGTGTTACACGCAAGCCAATCTCTTCTACGGTCCCCTTAAAATTACCAATTTGTACAATATCGCCCACGCCGAATTGATCCTCAAAAATAATAAAAAATCCGGTAATGACGTCTTTCACCAAGCTTTGAGCGCCGAAACCGATCGCTAATCCAAGTACCCCTGCCCCTGCAAGCAGAGGCGCCAAGTTAATGCCCAGCTGATTCAGGATAAGCAGTAGCAAAATAAAGTTAATCGTATAGCCGATTACGTTACCGATGAGCTTGCCGATCGTCTTGGTTCGTCGCTGATCGAACTTCAACGGGCTGCTTTCCCGTTCGCGAATCATATGTTCGATCATTCGATTCGCTATCCGGCTTACGATGCGCCCGACGATAAAGATGACGATTATTTTGATGACGATAATAATAAAACTAACCCATATTGCCGGATCCGTAAAGTAGGCGACAGCTTCCTCTACGATGGTCCTTGTTTCCCCTGCCGCATCCGTTATTTTAGCCACTACGCCTTCGTTGTTTTCCGGCAAGTCGATCGCTCCCTACTCCTTAACATCGCCTCTGACGATTGGAGAGCTACAGCTCAAGCTGCTCATAGCGCTCCCCCTCTTTTGCAAAAATACCTCTTACTTCAACATGCTCGCTTACAATAATATGCCGAACCTGCTCCAAGCTTGCCCCGGGAAACTCGATGGACAGCGCACAGCCGGCCGTTATTTCCTTCGGTGTCGGCCTTATATCGATCTCGATGTCGGCATATTCGAGCAGCATTTCCGTCCGTAATGCCTGCTGGGTGGAATCGAATGCGATCAACATGACCGTGTCCATTTTGCTCCTCCTACCTGTTCGATCGATTTCACTCTCTATTTTCTACTGAATATGTATAAATATAGTTTCACCTTCATATACTAACTAGTGTACAGGAAGGTTTCCTACATAGTTAAATTCGGAAGCGCATGCTCCACCATCATCTATCGCCTGGGGGAATACGATGGAACTTTCACTCGATCCGCAATTATTTCAGATGCCGCCGGAGCCATTAAAGCTCCATCACACGGAACAGCATACCAGCCACTTGCTTTCCAAGCAGCTCACTGCCTACTTTGAGCTCATTCCCTCTTATCAACCGATCGTTTTCGTTTGTATCGGCACCGATCGTTCTACAGGCGATGCATTAGGTCCCCTTGTCGGAAGCCGGCTGAAAAAATACAACTTCTCCGACATCAATTTATACGGTACACTTGACGATCCGGTTCATGCCATGAATTTAAAAGATACGTTAGCTTCCATCCAGGATCAATACACGCTTCCTTACCTTGTAGGCATCGACGCTTGCCTTGGCCAGCTTTCCAGCGTAGGCTGCATCCAATTAGCCTCCGGGCCATTAAAACCGGGCGCCGGGGTCAATAAGGAGCTGCCAGCCGTAGGCGATATCCACATGACCGGCATCGTGAATGTCGGGGGGTTCATGGAATATTTCGTCCTGCAGAACACCAGGCTCAGTCTTGTTATGAATATGTCGGAAGTAATCGCCAAATCCATTTACATCTCTCTGCTTAACGCCAAACGAATTGCGACTTTCACTGCGAATGCTTCCGCGACCCGACTTGGCCAATAGCCGTTTTCTCTTCCGGGGACAGTGCGTATGACGACTGTCCTCTTTCCACTGGTTTTGCATACAAATAGGAATCATCACGGCTTTGAATGCCGGTTAACACGACCCCGTTCTGTCCCTCATCGAGAATGGCCAATGAAAAGCTTAGATCGTTCCCCTGATGCGCAAATGCATTATACCTAATGAATCCCATGTTCGATTTCATCGTTTGCAGCCGGGCTAGAACAAATTCGATTTGCTGTCTTTGCTCTTCATCCTTTCCTTTCAGGTCGTTCAAATGATTTTGTACGGTGATGAGCAACTCCTCTACATTTCCGGCCTGCATACCGTTCATCATAGCCTTATAACGCTTTCTCATCCGTCCAACCCGTAACCATAACCAAATATGACTAATCAACAAAAACACCGTAAGGCCTAAAAGCGTCAACAATACAGTTTGCAGCTCGCTCTCCTGTAATTCCATCTATGTCTTCCTTCCAGCGTTAGGTATAATGTTTGCCGATCTCACCGATCGCATAAATCAAATGGTCTACGTCTTCCTCATTCGTAAAATACCCCACGCTAGCGCGTACCGCCCCGGTTTCCGTGGTTCCCGCCGTTTCATGACCAAGCGGTGTGCAATGGAATCCGGCCCGCACCGCAATTTGGAACGATTGATCGAGAATAAAAGCTGTCTCGGAAGCATCGATACCGTTCATTCGGAACGAGACGATTCCTGTTTTATTTTCCCCTAATTTTGGGCCAAGCACCTCTACTCCAGCCATTCCCAGCAAACCTTCCATAATCCGCTGCGTTAGCATCCATTCCTTATGGTGGATTTTCTCGACCGTTTCCCGGAGAATGAATTTCACTCCCTCATTTAATCCCGCTAAGCCCGGCGTGTTCTGTGTCCCCGATTCGTATCGATCCGGCCTCACGCTTGGTTGGTCGATCGCTTCGGATTGGCTGCCTGTCCCTCCATGAATAAGAGGCTCCAATTCTATATCAGGATGAACATACAACCCGCCTGTTCCTTGCGGCCCCAGAAGCCCTTTATGACCCGGAAAGGCCAGCATATCAATTCCTATAGCCTGCACGTCTATAGGCACCGTACCGGCCGTCTGAGCGGCATCTACAAGCAACCTTACCCCCTTGGCCCTGCACATTTCAGCGATGATTTCAATCGGCGCAATGGTACCGAGCAAATTTGAGCTATGGCTGCACACAAACAACCTTGTATTCGCCTTAAACGCTTTCTGAACTTCGGCAGGATCAATCTTTCCTTCGCGGTCTGCTTGAACATAAGTGATTTCAATTTGTTTCGTGCGCCGCAAATATTCAAGCGGTCTTCGCACGGAATTGTGCTCAATCGATGTACAGATTACATGATCGTTCTCTCTTATGAAACCTTTAATCGCCAAATTCAAAGCATCCGTTGTGTTCAGACTGAAGCTAATATCGTTCGGATTTGCAATGTGAAAAAGCTTAGCTAACTGTTTGCGTGTTTCAAACATCGTCCTGCTTGCCTTGACAGCCATTTGATGGCTTCCTCTACCCGGGTTGGCTGCGTATTCAAGCACGCAAGTACTCATCGCCTCTACAACCTCTTTTGGTTTAGGCCACGAGGAAGCGGCATGATCGAAGTAGTAGGTTTTCATTTGTTATTCACCTCTTTTTCCAACAACAAAGCATACCGTCCTTTCAAAAGAAAGGTACGGTATGCTTCGAATGTTTCTTACGATATTTTACCCTGAAGAAGCTCGAGCAATCGTTCCAGATCATCCTTTGAATAGTACATCAATTCGATTTTCCCTTTATTATTGTTGTGCTTGATTTTAACCGTCGTCCGGTACATGCCGCGCAAGCTTTCTTCCAGTTGATCGATATACGGATCAGCTTTCTTTTTGGCCTTTGCATTTTTTACCGGCTTGCTTGATGTCTCTTCATGCTTTTTGATTGCCTCTTCGAGTTCCCGAACGCTCCATTGATACTGAATCGTTTGATTCGCGAGCTCGAGCAGAACTTTATTGTTTTTGATGCCGACTAACGCTCTTGCGTGACCCATTGAGATTGTTCCACGTGAAACATGTTGTTTGATTTCCTCAGGCAGGTGAAGCAATCTCAAAAAGTTTGCAACATGCGATCTGCTTTTCCCAACCTTCAAAGACAATTCTTCTTGCGTAAGCGAGAACGAATCCATCAACGACTGGTAAGCGACAGCTAACTCCATCGCATTCAGATCCTCACGCTGAACGTTCTCAATCAGAGCGATCTCCATCACTTGCTGATCGGAAAATTTCTTCACTACAGCCGGAATTGAAGTTTTTCCGCTTATTTGCGATGCGCGGAACCTTCTTTCCCCTGCAATGATTTCATATCCCTTAAGAACCGTTCTTACAATGATCGGTTGAATGACGCCATGTTCCTTAATTGATGCGGCAAGCTCGTTAATGCTTTCATCATTAAAGGTTTTACGCGGTTGATACGGATTGGCTCGAAGCTGCGCCAAAGGAATCTCGATTACTTTCTCGTCTTCGCTAATGTTAAGGGATGGGATTAAAGCATCCAAACCGCGCCCCAAGCGTTTATTCATAAGAAACCACTTCCTTTGCCAGTTCCAAATAAACTTCCGCACCTTTAGAACGAGGATCATAGGTGATAATTGACTGTCCGTGGCTCGGCGCTTCGCTTAATCTTATGTTACGAGGAATGATGGTTTGATACACTTTGTTTTGAAAATACTTTTTGACTTCTTCGATAACTTGAATGCCCAGATTCGTGCGCGCGTCGAACATCGTTAACAGAACGCCTTCGATTTGCAAGGTCGTATTCAAATGTTTTTGTACAAGGCGAACCGTATTGAGCAATTGACTCAAGCCTTCCAATGCGTAATACTCGCATTGAATAGGAATGATGACGGAGTCTGCAGCCGTTAACGAGTTAATCGTAAGAATACCTAAAGAAGGCGGACAATCAATTAAAATATAATCAAACATATGCTTCACAAGATGCAAAGACTTTTTCAGACGTACTTCACGGGATATCGTAGGGACGAGTTCGATTTCAGCGCCGGCTAGTTGAATTGTTGCAGGAATGATCTTTAGATTGGGGAGTTTTGTTTCCATCATTGCATCTTTGGGATGCACATCATTAATGATGACATCGTATATGCAATTGACGACATCAGCTTTATTCACGCCGATCCCGCTTGTTGTATTCCCTTGGGGATCGATATCGACCAACAGAACCCTTTTCCCTAGCTGAGCCAGAGACGCACCCAAGTTGACGGAGGTTGTCGTTTTCCCGACCCCGCCCTTTTGGTTTGCGACCGCAATGATCTTGGACAAAACCTTTCACCTCAAATGAAAATTGTGCCCCGTTCGGCAAATCTGATCCCGGAGCCAATGAATAACAGCTTTATGCAGGTATGTATCAATTAGCCGTTATTCCAAAAAAATTGCTCTATCACCTAGCTTGATCGGGACCGAAGGAGCTGTTGCTTCAGAAGAAACGGCTACGCCCAAATTCGGACTTGCAATAACAAAAGTTTCTCTTGAAAACGATCAGACCTATGGAACCAAACAACAACAAGCATCCTAAAGCTAATCGCTATAAAGGCCCTTGCTGAAGTACCCTTATTGAAGTTCACCTATATAACTAGCTCACATTTCAGACTTGGCCTTTAGACGTTAACGCTTATCGCAGGTCAGTATTTCACCCACCATATACTTCACATTCAGCCAGGGACAACTTTGCCTCACTATGCTTAATCGCTCTCGAAATAAGCGACTTCGCATGCTCAGTTGAGTTACATTCACCCAAAAATGGAAACATTAGCGAAGAATTATTCTCACATTTCAAAGATAAACGGCTTCGCTGTCCTAACGTTTTCGAAGAAAGCGATATCGTAAGCATATATGCTTACAGGCAGGCACGTTTACCAGGAAATCGAACAATCCGAGAGAAACACTTTCTGAAATTTCAAGAAAAGCCCCGATAACGGAGCCATTGCTGAAGAACTCTTCTATTATACCATTTCTGAAAAATTTTGCACGTTGATAGAAAAGAAAATATTTAGAAATACCTGCCTTTTATGTAACATCCCACAATCATTGAGGTCGCAAAAAAACGGGTACGTTCTTATTTATTTTTCGGTATCGTAATAATAATTTCTAAACGATCCTCATAGTTTTTCTCATCCGATTTAATGTTCATTCCTGAGCTCGTGATCATTTCAACCGACTGACGAATCGTGTTAACAGCAAGTCGAATATCCTTTGAAAATGAAACGCGCTTCCGCTTCTTCAGCTTTTCAGTTTCATTATAAAAGGCAACTCTCGCTTCCGTTTGCTTGACGTTGAGATCCTTGGCCACGACCTCCTGAAGCACTTTCTCCTGAAGCTCTTCCGAATCCAAAGAAAGCAATGCCCTGGCATGCCGCTCCGTTATTTTACGATCCATAAGCGCATTTTTAACCGGTTCGCCAAGCTGGATCAGCCGAATTTTATTGGCGATCGTCGATTGGCTTTTACCTAACCGTTGAGCCAAGCTTTCTTGTGTGAGCTGATGCAACTCCATGAGTTTCTGGTATGCTAGAGCTTCTTCAATCGCCGTTAACCCTTCACGCTGCAAGTTCTCAATTAATGCGATAGAGGCCGCTTGCGAATCGTTAAAGTCACGAATGATCGCAGGAATCGTTTCATAGCCCAGCTTGCATACAGCTCGCCAACGACGCTCACCCGCAATGATTTCGTATTTTCCGTTACGCGCGCGAACGACGATCGGTTGAATGACGCCATGTGTTTTGATCGTTTGGCACAGTTCGTCGATTCGTTCTTCATCAAAAATGGTTCTCGGTTGATAAGGGCTCGGAGCAACGTCGCCGACTGCTAAGTTTTTAATTTCTTCATTGGGGTTCCGCTCCGCAAAGCCAAAAATTCTCGAGATTTGCTCCTTCATATCGATGCATAACCACCTTAACATGAAAAATCGTCTGACAAAGGTACCGGTACTTATTCATCAACATATAAGTGAAGCCGATGCCATAATCTATCATTCTAGCAAACTCTCAACTAGATCACGTTCTTGTCTAGCAACGATAATCATCCATGCGCCGACGAGTCAACAACTATGATACAATTATTCGATCCAGCGACCATGCCATTTCGTAAAAGGAAATCAGCTGTCTATTGGAGCATCATGATCTCAAGAGACTTAAAGTGGTTTTCCCTTAGACCACAGACAACTGACTTAGTAACGGTTCGTTAAAGACATTTCAAGTTTACATGAAACGAAATGACAGCATGGATCAGATCTATATTCAGAGAATACGAAGAAGAGACACCGCAAAAACAAGCGATCTCTTCACTTCCTATTCCCCAATCACCATATAATACTAATTCAACAACTTATGCTTATTTCCTGCATTAGACAATAAATTGTTCCACGTGAAACACGCTCAATGAAAATCAAATTTTAACGATAAGTTTGCTCCAGTTAAATCAAAGGCGTTTTCAAAGGCGTCCCCGCTTTTCGGGGATATTTGGCCGGTGTTGCAGCAATTTTGCGAATGACCACTAAGTGCCGCTGCGCCTGCTCGATAGGAAGCTCGAATTGATGAACCTGCATGAGTTTACCTCTAAGCTCCCGCAAGCTTAGCCCCGCTTCCCTCACCTCTTCCTGCGGATCCGATCCTTTCATGGATACAAAGACGCCGTCTTTACGCACAAAAGGCAAACAAAATTCATTCAGCGCAGCCAAACGCGCTACAGCCCGGGCTGTGACTACATCAAATTGATCGCGATACTCCTCCTTCCGCGCCAAGTCCTCTGCTCGTCCATGAACGCAAGCCACATCCTTTAATCCCAGCGTATCTCGCACATGCGACAAAAACTGAATGCGTTTGTTTAAGGAGTCGACCAAAGTGACACGCAAATGAGGAAAAGCAATTTTGAGCGGAACGCTCGGAAATCCCGCTCCGGTACCGATATCGGCCAGCGTTTCCACTTTAGTGAGATCGACATAAAAAGCGAGAGAAAGCGAGTCGTAAAAATGCTTTACATACACCTGCTCCCGCTCCGTTATTCCCGTTAAATTCATCTTCTCATTCCACAGCACAAGCTCACGGAAATACTGTTCAAATTGTACGAACTGATGTTCCGTGAGCGTGATGCCATGCTCTGAAAGTCTAGTCTGAAAATCTGAAATCACTTGATCCATATTCCCTACCCTCGTGCCGCAACGACTTGATTGTATTGTTCCAAATAAACGAGCAAAATCGAAATGTCCGCCGGAGTAACCCCCGAAATACGAGTTGCTTGCCCGATCGAGACCGGACGAATTTTAGAGAGTCTGTCCTTGGCTTCGTTCGCAAGACCATGAACATCCGTGTACACGATATCTTCCGGAATTCTCTTCTTTTCCATCTTTTTGAGACGTTCGACCTGCGCCAATTGTTTCTCGATATACCCTGTGTACTTAATTTGTATTTCGACCTGCTCCTTCATCTCATCCGTTAAGACATAGGGGGATGGCGACATCCGCTCGATATGAGCATAAGTAACCTCCGGACGGCGAAGCAGCGAAACGATATCCACGCGATTATTCAAGACCACTGTGCCGGCTTCTTCAAGTATCTGCTGGATGTGCGGCTCGGGTCCGACCTTCGTCGATTTCAGCCGATCGAGCTCCTGCTCAACCGTAGCTTTCTTGCTGCTGAAGCGTTGATACCGCTCTTCGCTTATTAAACCGATGTCGTAACCGATCGGCGTCAGTCTCAAATCCGCATTGTCGTGGCGGAGCAAAAGCCTATACTCGGCACGTGAAGTAAGCAGCCGATAAGGCTCGCTTGCGCCTTTGGTTACGAGGTCATCGATAAGAACGCCGATGTAACCCTCGGAACGATCCAATACGACCGCCTCTTTCCCTTGAATCAATCGCGCAGCATTAATGCCGGCCATTACACCCTGCGCGGCCGCTTCCTCATAACCGGACGTTCCGTTAATTTGCCCTGCAGTAAACAACCGTTTAATAAGCTTGGTCTCCAGTGAAGGCCATAGCTGCGTCGGCACGACAACGTCATATTCGATCGCATAACCGGTACGCATCATCTCCGCCTTCTCCAATCCAGGAATGGTGCGCAAAATTTTCAATTGCACGTCTTCCGGCATACTTGTCGAAAGCCCTTGAACATAATATTCAGAAGTATTACGACCTTCCGGTTCAAGGAAAATTTGATGCTTAGGCTTATCGCTGAAACGAACGATTTTATCCTCAATCGAAGGACAATAACGCGCTCCCGCCCCTTCTATCGCTCCGGAAAACATAGGGGCACGGTGAAGATTATCACTGATGATTTTATGCGTTTCTTCCGACGTGTAAGTCAACCAGCATGGCAGCTGATTCGGCACCGGATCCGTCGTATCGTAAGAGAAAAACTTCGGATTCTCGTCTCCGGGCTGTATTTCCGTTTTGCTGAAGTCGATCGAATCCTTGTGAATACGCGGAGGCGTTCCTGTCTTAAATCGAACAAGGTCCAAACCCAGCTGACGAAGATTTTCCGAAAGCTTGACGGAAGGCTGTTGATTATTAGGACCGCTCTCATACATCAGCTCTCCCATAATCACTTTGCCGCGCAAATACGTTCCCGTCGTAAGAACGACCGCTTTGGCAAAATATTGCGCTCCCGTCTTCGTTACTACCCCTTTGCACTCGCCGTCTTCAACGATCAGCTCTTCGACCATACCTTGTCTCATCGTTAAATTTTCGGTACGTTCGATCGTTTGCTTCATCATATGCTGATACAAATACTTGTCCGCTTGCGCACGCAGCGCATGAACGGCCGGTCCCTTGCCCGTGTTAAGCATACGCAATTGGATGTAGGTTTTATCGATATTGCGTCCTATTTCTCCGCCCAGCGCATCGATTTCACGAACAACATGCCCTTTAGCCGGTCCGCCGATCGACGGATTACAAGGCATGAATGCGACCATATCCAGATTGATCGTCAGAAGCAGCGTTTTACAGCCCATTCGGGCGGAAGCAAGAGCCGCTTCGCTTCCCGCATGGCCGGCTCCGATAACGAGTACATCGTACTCGCCTGCATGGTAACTCATCGTTTTTCCCTCCTAAACACATTCCTTTTACAAAAGAAAATTCATAACCGTTTGACTGTACTCCGCCAGCTACATTCCAAGCCGCTCTTCCAGCCGGCAAATGATACTCGCACTTGCTCCTCTACTTCCCTAAACAAAATTGCGAAAATATTTGATCGATCAATGACTCGCCCATGGAATCGCCGATAATTTCACCAAGCTCTTCCCATGCGTTCCGGACATCGATCTGAACCATATCGATAGGCGTAAACAACTCCGCAGCCTGTATCGCTTCATTTAAGGAAGCTTTCGCTTTGTTCAGCAATTGAATATGTCTGACATTGCTGACGTAGGTCAAATCGTTCGATTCCAGCTTGCCCTCGAAAAAAATCATGCTGATCGCCTGTTCAAGCTCACGCAGGCCCTCTTCCTCTTGCACCGACATCATCACGATGCGCTCCGGAGGAACGAACCGGGCTAACTGCTCCGTATCCAGCTTACGATCCAGGTCGGTTTTATTCACGATGACGATCAGCTGACGATCATTTAACTCTTCCAACAGCTTCAGGTCGTCCTCATGCAAGCTTTCGTTATGGTTGAGCACGAGCAAAATAAGATCGGCCTCCGCTAATGCGTGCTTTGAGCGTTCGACCCCGATCCGTTCGACGACATCGCTTGTCTCGCGGATACCGGCGGTATCCAGCAATTTAAGCGGAATGCCGTTAAGGGTAACGAACTCTTCGATGACATCTCGCGTAGTTCCCGGTATATCCGTCACGATCGCTTTATTCTCCTGAGTCAATGCGTTAAGAAGCGACGACTTCCCGACATTCGGACGCCCGACGATCGCCGTCACAATACCTTCCCGGAGCATTTTTCCCTGACTGGCTGCTTTCAACAAATCATCGACTTCCGCGATCGCTAGCCGGCATCTGTCTTTAATATATGCATTTGTCAGCTCTTCCACATCGTGTTCGGGATAATCGATGTTCACCTCGATATGGGCCATAAGCTCAACCAATTGATGACGCAGCGCTTTGATTCGTTTGGATAAGGAGCCCTCAACCTGTTTCAACGCAATCTTGAATGCCCGGTCGGACTTGGCGCGAATCAGATCGATAACCGCTTCCGCCTGGGACAAATCGATACGTCCGTTCAGGAACGCGCGTTTCGTAAACTCACCGGGTTCCGCAAGTCTCGCCCCATTGCCCAGAAGCAGCTCAAGCACTTTCCGAACGGATACGAACCCGCCGTGGCAGCCGATCTCGACCACATCCTCCATCGTAAAAGAACGCGGAGCGCGCATGACCGTAACAAGCGCTTCCTCTAAACGCTCATTCGTCTCGGGATCGTAAATATATCCGTAATGGACCGTATGCGTTTGTACCTCGGACAACTTCTCCTTGGCTGTAAAAATCCGTTCAACCGTACGGACCGCTTCGGATCCGCTCACCCTAATAATCGCGATGCCGCCTTCCCCTGTCGGGGTTGAAATAGCGGCAATTGTATCGTGAATCATCTTTCACACTCCAACTTGCATACAGACAACCGCGCAAGCATACGCAGAATCAGCATGTTATTCCTACTACTTGACGTTATTCAAAAATGCAACCTTATCAAAAAAAGCAATGACCTCGCGATACTGCCTGAAGTCATTGCGCATTCTATCGTTTCATAATCCGGCTTAACAATCCGCGATTCATCGCATTACAATGACTACGCGGCGATTCGGTTCCTCGCCTTTGCTGTACGTCTTAACGGAGGGGTGATCCTGCAAATGCGAGTGAATCACCTTTCGTTCTTGCGGCGACATCGGCTCAAGAACAACCTCTTTCTTGGAGCGGATCACGCGGGAAGCAAGTCTTTCGGAAAGCTGCTCCAGCGTCTGCCTCCGGCGCTCCCGGAATTGCTCGGCATCAAGTACAATTCTTACATGTGAGGTAGAGAAGCGATTGGCCACGATATTCGTCAAATACTGCAGCGCATCAAGCGTCTGCCCTCTTCGGCCGATCAAAATGCCAAGCTCGCTTCCCGTCAAATTCAACAATACGCCATCCTTGTCCGACTGTTTCTCGACGCGAACGTTAAGTTCCATCGTTCGAAAAACATTCTGTAGAAATGATATGGTTTCTTCAATCGGATCCGGAATCACTTCAAGCTCCACTTTCGCTCCCTTGGAGCCGATCAGGCCGAACAATCCTTTGGAGGGCTGCTCCAATACGGACACGTTAACCCGGTCCTCCGATACGTTAAGCTGCGCTAAGCCTTGCTTGACCGCTTCTTCAACCGATTTTGCCGATACCACAATCTTTTTCATTTGGACAGGCCACCCCTATGATTTAGATGGACGACATTACTTACCCGCTTCCAAAGCTTTAGAAGGACGGTGGTAAATAAAATAAGATTGGACAATCGTAAAGGTATTGCTATAGATCCAGTACAGCGGCAGCGCCGAAGCGAATTGCATCGACATGACGAAAATCAGTACCGGGAAGATGATGAACAGAGCTTGCATTTGGGAATTCATTTGCGACGACATCATTTTCTGCTGCAAGTATGTCGTAATTGCCGCTATTGTCGGAAGAATGAAGTACGGATCCTTCGCTCCGAGCTCCAGCCATAAGAAGGTATGGCCGCTAATATCGGGGTTACGCATAATCGCTTGATACAATCCGATCAGGATCGGCATCTGGACGAGCAGCGGGAAACATCCGGCAAGCGGGTTGACGCCGTTCTTCTGAAACAGCTTCATCGTTTCTTCCTGCTGCTTCTTCGGATCGTCCTTGTACTTTTCTTTCATCTTCTTCAGCTCGGGTTGAATCGCTTGCATTTGCTTCGAGCTGCGGTATTGCTTCAGCGTTAGCGGCAAAATGATAAGCCGGATAATGATCGTAACGACCAGGATCGATAAACCGTATTCATTCCACAGCAGCTCGGCAAACCAGTCCAATACATCCGAAATCGGCCCTACGAAGTAAGTATCCCAAAAACCGGAGCGTTGACCGCTTTCGGCAATCTTCGACGGGTTCGTGCCGCAGCCGGCCAGAAGCATGAACGTAAACGCTAACGAAATGGCGGGTAACAAACGACGACTCAAAATAAAATCCTCCTATTTATGCTCTTGTGACCGACAGCCTTACTCCATGCCAAACAGGACTGCTTGTACGGCGAACGGGCGCAGTGACGGATCATTTCCTATAAAAACAAATATAGCATTAATTGATACAAAAAAACATCCCGAGACAAACAGCCGCACGCCTCAGGCGCAGCGTCTTCTCCGGATGCTTCATTCGCCCGATCTCGGTTCGGCTCGACGCTCTCCCGGACGGCCGTTTTCTCTTAATTTGGCTCGTTTCAATACATGCATTATGCTCTTTTCCATCTGTGCATATTCAAGATCGGCGGCAGGCTTACGCGCAATAATAATGAAGTCGACGCCGCCGTCGATCTCCGGGATGTGCAGCCGGACAATCTCTTTCATCATCCGCCTGATCCGGTTGCGCACAACGGCATTGCCGATTTTCTTACTGACGGATACGCCCAAACGGAAATGCTCCTGCTTCGGCTGCGCCATCGCATACAGAACGAACTGCTGATTGGCTACCGATTTTCCCCGGCGGTATACGTGATTGAAATCTTCTCTTTTCGCTAACCGATATTCTCTATGCATACAAACGCCTCACGCCGCGATTGGTCTCATTTCATTATGATGCACAAATCCGCACCAGTTTCATACTATGTACCGCTCATCTAACAAGGAACAAAGAAAAGACCACTTCGCAGTGGTCTTCTGATTAAGCGGAAAGCACTTTTCTGCCTTTTTGGCGACGAGCTTGCAGCACTTTACGGCCGTTTTTCGTGCTCATCCGCTTGCGGAATCCGTGAACCTTTTTATGTTTCCGTACATTAGGTTTGTATGTCGGTTTCATTCCTTGCACCTCCCCGAATGACTTCTTGAAAAAACACCTTCCTCCATTAAATCATTATGCGCAACAAATGTCAACTTAAGAACCGTTCCTCCAAGGGCATATTAAATTGGTAAATCCCCGAGAAATTTCGAACGGAATCCGTCTGTCCCCCGCCCTTCCATGCCTTCATTCGCCCTTCTGTTTCCGGAACGCAACTGGCAGCCGCGCATGACGTCGATCCGCCGGTCTTCTTCTCATCAAAAGTTGCAACTCCTCTACTATCTAATAGCTTTTGCTCGAACGCCACTTTTCCACATGTGCATAGCAAGCCGAAAACATCCATTTCATCCACAAACCGATTTTCGCGAATATTCGCTATCCACATGTGCATAATTTTTTCGGAAAATGCTGGTTTTTGTCGATCTATCGACATATTGCTCACAATATGTAGTGCTGTGAATAAATCATGTACACAAGTTATTGAATTTGTGGATAATCCCAATAATTCCGTTGAAAATAAGACTTTCGTCTGCTATATTTATATTACTTTTGATTGTGGATAGCTAACTGTTCCCCGCAATTTTATCAACAACTTGTGGATAACCTTGTGAACAAACTCCAATAATCCCTAATATCTCATAAATAATTCTTTGATTAATGTGGATTGCTCGACAAATGGGTCCTTGAAACGACAATTCCCATGCCTTTCCCGCAAGTGCAAGATGAAGGAGTGAAACGTTTGTGGAAGGCCATACGCACGATTTATGGCAGCAGGTATTATCCGTCATTCAGACCAAAATCAGCAAACCAAGCTTCGATACATGGCTGAAATCGACAAAAGCATTGTCGTTTACGGATACGGAGCTGGTCATTTGCACACCCAACAAGTTTACACAAGAATGGTTGGAAAGCCGCTACCAGAAACTCATCGGTTCTACCGTTTATGAGGTGCTGGGCCGCCAAGTCAACGTTTATATCGTCATCGACGACGGACAATCAAGCGCAGCAGCACAGCCATCGCCGGCCGTTACGTTGCCGCCCCCGCAGTCTGCGGTTTCGGAAGAGCCCTTTTCGCATATGCTCAATCCGAAATATACGTTCGAAACGTTCGTCATCGGGCCTGGCAACAGGTTCGCGCATGCCGCGTCGCTTGCCGTCGCCGAAGCGCCGGCCAAAGCCTACAACCCGCTTTTTTTGTACGGGGGAGTAGGGCTCGGCAAAACGCACTTAATGCATGCCATCGGCCATTATGTGCTTGAACATAACCCGAAGGCTAAGGTCATGTACATTTCGTCCGAGAAATTTACGAATGAATTTATTAATGCGATCCGGGACAATCGAGGGGAAAGCTTCCGCAATAAATACCGGAACATCGACGTGTTATTGATTGACGATATTCAATTCATCGCCGGCAAGGAAGGAACGCAGGAAGAGTTTTTCCATACGTTCAACGCGCTTCACGAGGACAGCAAGCAGATCGTCATTTCGTCCGACCGGCCGCCGAAGGAAATTCCAACCTTAGAAGAACGGCTTCGCTCCCGCTTCGAATGGGGGCTCATAACGGACGTGCAGCCGCCCGATTTAGAGACGCGCATCGCGATTTTGCGCAAGAAAGCCAAAGCCGAGAACCTGGATATTCCTAACGAAGCAATGGCCTATATCGCCAATCAAATCGATTCCAATATTCGTGAGCTGGAAGGCGCGCTCATTCGTGTCGTCGCTTATTCGTCGCTCATTAATCAGGATGTGTCGGCCCATTTGGCCGCGGAGGCGCTGAAAGATATTATTCCGGCAGGCCGTCCGCGTTCCATAACGATTCAGGATATCCAGCAGAAGGTCGGAGAATTTTACGGATTGCGGCTCGAAGATTTCAAAGCGCGCAAACGGACGAAAGCCGTCGCATTCCCGCGGCAAGTAGCGATGTATTTATCCCGTGAGCTTACGGACTATTCCCTCCCCAAGATCGGAGAAGCGTTCGGCGGACGGGACCATACGACGGTAATTCACGCTCACGAGAAAATATCCGGCAACCTGAAGCAAGATCAGGAACTGTATAAAATTATTCATAACATCACGGAAAAAATAAAAAATCCAAGCTAGCAATCCATGCAAGCGAAGGTATTGTTGCCTTCGCGCCTCTTTGCACGGAGCCCTGAAAACAATACAATTTTCCCGGAAGCCTATACACAAACTGTGCACATGTGGATAGGCTTCTCCTTTGCCTGTTTCATGCACATATCCACATATTAGACGCGCCTACTACTACTGTTAATAAAAAAAGATTAGAATGTATAGCGTCAACGCATCCATCGCCCAAGGCGGACACGAATCGTTTCTTTTGTTTCCAGTTCGCAAATTTTCATGAATATCGTAGGAGTGACATGATGAAACTGACCATTTCGAAAGAATATTTGAACGAAGCGATCCAGCACGTTTCCAAAGCCATTTCGAGCAGAACGACGATTCCCATTTTGAGCGGGATTAAATTCGATGCCGACTTCAGCGGCGTAACGCTGACGGCTAGCGATACGGACATTTCCATTCAATCGCATATTCCGAATGAGATTGACAATGAGCAAGTCGTAACGCTTTTCACGAAGGGCAGTGTCGTTCTTCCGGCCAAATTTTTTATGGAGATTGCGAGAAAGCTTCCTTCCGATACGATTGAAATCGAAGTATCGAACCATTTCCATACGACCATTCGTGCAGGTTCATCGGAAATTCAAATGGTCGGCCTTGATCCGGAAGAATATCCGGTGCTGCCGAGCCTGGAAGAGAATAAAGTGATTTCCATGGCCAGCGACTTGCTGAAGGCAATGATCAAACAAACGGCCTTCGCCGTTTCGACGAGCGAAACGACCCCCATTCTTACAGGAGTTCTCTGGACACTTACCGACAACCAGCTAAAATTTACGGCTTGCGACCGGCATCGTCTCGCTTCCCGCGAGGTGGTTATGGAAGCGCCGTCCGAACAGCAGTTCCAGAACATCGTTATTTCAGGGAAAACGCTGAACGAGCTGAGCAAAATTTTGCCGGATCAAAATATGCTTGTCGATATTGTCGTTTCGGACAACCAAGTGCTGTTCAAGCTAAACAATTTATTGTTCTATTCCCGTATTCTTGACGGCACGTATCCGGATATGACAAAGGTTATCCCGCAATCGTTTCAAACCGAGCTTGTCATTAAAGCCAAGCTATTGACGGAATCGATCGACCGCGCTTATTTGCTGTCCCGCGAGGAGAAGACGAATATCGTCAAGATGGTCATGAAGGAAGACTACACGATCGAAATATCGTCCAGTTCCACCGAGCTGGGTAAAGTGACGGAGACGCTCGCTTGCGAGAAGTTGACCGGGGATTTGCTGCGAATTTCGTTTAACTCCAAATATATGATGGACGCGCTCAAGGCGCTGGACAGCGAATCGATCCGCTTCCGCTTTACCGGTCCGATGAGTCCGATCATCATTACGCCGGAAGACGGGACGAATATGCTTCAGCTCATTTTGCCGTACCGTACCGTAAACTAAGGGGACGAGCCGATGAAGAACGTCACGATACAGACGGATTATATAACGCTAGGCCAATTTCTTAAGCTGACCGATTGCATCAGCACGGGCGGGCAAGCCAAGGGCTTCCTTCAGGATGTCCCGATTCGGGTTAACGGCGAGGAAGAGAACCGCAGAGGCAAGAAGCTCGTTGCCGGCGACGTCGTTCTCGTTCAGGGACACGGCGAATTTCGTGTGGAGCGAGCCTGATGTTCCTCAAATCGATCGGATTGAGCGGCTACCGCAATTATGCGGACTTCGAGCTTCGAACGGACAGCAGCGTCAACATTTTTATCGGACCGAACGCGCAAGGCAAGACGAATTTGCTTGAAGCGATTTATGTGCTGGCTTTAACCAAATCGCATCGGACCCATCAAGATAAAGAATTAATTGGCTGGGATAAGCAGCAGGCTTTGCTCTACGGCGAACTGGATAAGAAATACGGCCCTATCAAGCTGCAGCTGTCTATCTCGCAGAACGGCAAGAAGGCAAAGCTGAACGGGCTGGAGCAGAAAAAGCTGAGCGGCTATGTAGGCGCAATGAACGTAGTAATGTTTGCCCCGGAGGATCTGGAAATCGTCAAAGGATCTCCGGGCATTCGGCGCCGTTTTCTCGATATGGAAATCGGACAGGTTCAACCGTCCTACTTGTACGATATTACCCAGTATCAGAAAATATTACTGCAGCGAAACAATTTTTTGAAAACGCCGGCCGCTGCAAACAGCTCGGGAAGCGCGATGCTTGACGTATGGAATGAACAGATTGCAGGCTATGGTGTTAAAATTATCAAAAAACGTCAAAGCTTTATAGAGAAGCTTCAGCAATGGGCGGAACGCATTCATTCAGGCATCACGAACGGCCAGGAACAGCTGTTGATTCGCTATGCTCCGTCACTGGAGTGTCCTCCCGAGGAAGCGGAAGCTGTCTTATTGGACCAGTTTATGTTAAAGTTATCAAAGGTGAAAGAACAGGAAGTGCGCCGGGGCACTACGCTGGTCGGACCGCATCGCGACGATTTGTTGTTTTATATTAACGACAAGGAAGTACAAACATTCGGTTCGCAAGGACAACAGCGGACGACCGCTTTATCGCTTAAGCTGGCAGAGCTTGAGCTTATTCGCGAGGAAGTAGGGGAATATCCGATTCTGCTGCTCGACGATGTGCTGTCCGAGCTCGACCGTTATCGGCAAACCCAGCTTATCGAGACGTTTCAAGATAAAGTGCAGACGTTTATTACGACGACAGGCATTGAAAGCGTCAATCTGGATAAAATCAGCGGCGCGGCCATCTTCCAGGTAAGAAGCGGCACCGTGGTCGCCGAATGACGGACAATGATTACCGGTAAGGAGTGGACCTGGCATGTTTATCCATTTGGGCGGAGAGAAAATCATTCGGGCATCGGAATTGATCGCGATATTTGACGTGTCCATCGAGAAAAATTCGAAATTGTCGAAGCAATTTTTGACTTATGCAGGCAAAGAGAAGAAGGTGGAAGTCATCGGAGAGGAAGAAAGCAAGTCGCTTGTCGTCACGACGACGAAGGTGTACTATTCCCCTATTTCCTCCGGGACATTGAAGAAACGGGCAAACCATCTTTTGATGATTTGAGGATAACCCTCGGTCATAGGAACGGCAACTGCATATACAATGCATTTCCTCGTAGCCTTCGTTTGAGTTTGTGAATCGAAGGCCAAGCGATATTACAGGGTAGGTGATCGGTCCATGTCGTCAAATCAGAATACGTATGATGAAAGTCAGATTCAGGTATTGGAAGGACTTGAGGCTGTTCGGAAGCGTCCCGGCATGTATATCGGGTCTACAAGCGGCCGCGGGCTTCACCATCTCGTTTGGGAAGTAGTGGACAACAGTATCGACGAGGCGCTCGCAGGCTTCTGTACGAGAGTCGACGTCATTGTGCACAAAGACAACAGCATTACCGTCATTGACAACGGACGCGGGATTCCCGTGGGCGAGAATACGAAACTGAAACGGCCTACGCTCGAGGTCGTTTTGACCGTGCTTCACGCAGGCGGCAAGTTCGGCGGCGACGAATCCGGCTATAAAGTATCGGGCGGTTTGCACGGTGTCGGCGTTTCCGTCGTTAATGCGCTGTCTGAGCAGCTGATCGTAAAAGTTAAGCGCGGAGGAAAGGTATACGAGCAGGAATACCGCCGCGGTGCGCCGCAATACGATGTCAGGGAGATCGGGGAGTCCGACGAAACGGGTACCAGCATTACCTTTTTGCCCGACTCGACGATTTTTACGGAAACGACGGAATACGATTATGACATTCTGCAGTCGCGTTTGCGCGAGCTGGCGTTTTTGAATAAAGGCATTGAAATCAATCTGTTGGACGAACGCACCGATATGTCTCATTCGCATCGTTACGACGGAGGCATTATCCAGTTTGTCGAGTACTTGAACAAAAAGCGCGAGCCTTTGCACGTTCCGCCTATTTATACCGAAGGTAAGAAGGATCATATCCAGGTGGAAATCGCGCTCCAATATAACGAGAGCTACTCGGAAAGCATCTATTCTTTCGCCAATAATATTAATACGCATGAGGGCGGCACGCATGAATCCGGCTTTAAAAGCGCGCTCACCCGCATTTTGAACGATTACGCCCGGAAGTCCAATTCGATTAAAGAAAGCGACGCCAATTTGAGCGGCGATGACGTACGCGAAGGCCTTACCGCGATCATCTCCGTCAAAATTCCGGAGCCGCAATTCGAAGGACAGACCAAAACAAAGCTGGGCAACAGCGAAGTAAGAGGGATTGTCGAGTCTCTTTTTGCCGAGAAGCTGCAAGAGTTTCTCGATGAGCATCCGGCCGTTGCGAAGAAAATTATGGAGAAGGGCATTCAGGCAGCCCGTGCGCGCGAAGCCGCCCGTAAAGCGAGGGAGCTGACACGCCGCAAGAGCGCTCTTGAGGTTAGCTCTTTGCCGGGCAAACTGGCCGATTGCTCCTCCAAAGACGCTTCGATCAGCGAAGTGTATATTGTCGAAGGCGACTCCGCAGGCGGATCGGCTAAGCAGGGAAGGGATCGTCATTTCCAAGCGATCCTGCCGCTTCGCGGTAAAATTTTGAACGTCGAAAAGTCGCGACTCGACAAAATTTTGTCCAACCTTGAGATTCGTGCGATCATCACGGCGGTTGGAACGGGGATCGGCGATGATTTCGATATTACCAAGGCACGTTACCATAAAATTATTATAATGACTGACGCCGACGTTGACGGCGCGCATATCCGGACCTTGCTGCTGACGTTCTTCTTCCGGTATATGCGCAAGCTGATCGAGGCGGGGTATGTGTATATCGCGCAGCCGCCGTTATACAAAATCGAGCGAAACAAAACGCTTAAATATGCTTATAACGATAAGCAGCGGGACCTGATACTCCAAGAATTCGGGGAAGGCGTTAAAGTGAACATCCAGCGTTACAAAGGTCTCGGCGAGATGAATCCGGGACAATTGTGGGAGACGACGATGGATCCGGAATCCCGCACGCTGCTTCAGGTTACGATCCAAGACGCAATTGATGCCGACGAGGTGTTCGACACGCTTATGGGCGATAACGTAGAGCCTCGCCGCGATTTCATTCAGGCCCATGCCAAATACGTGAAAAACCTGGATGTATAGAACGCTCTCCACGAGGCGGAAACCGCACTGCGGTAAGCGAGCCTCTGACGGAGGGGGAAGATAGAAAGTTTCTACGAAGTGACATCAAGTGTTTGAAGTCCGAGTATGTTTGGATTTCCGGTAGGAGGTAAATGATGGCCGAGGAATTAATTCCGCAAGTCAAAGAACGAGATATCGGCTCGGAAATGCGCGAATCGTTTATGGACTATGCGATGAGCGTTATTGTCAGCCGTGCGCTGCCGGATGTAAGAGACGGCTTGAAGCCGGTTCACCGCCGGATTATGTATGCGATGTCCGAGCTCGGCATGGCCCCTGACAAACCGTATAAAAAATCGGCAAGGATCGTCGGCGAAGTTATCGGTAAGTACCATCCCCACGGGGACTCCTCCATTTACGAGGCGATGGTGCGGATGGCGCAAGATTTTTCGTATCGCTACATGCTTGTAGACGGTCATGGAAACTTCGGTTCGATCGACGGCGATATGGCTGCGGCTATGCGTTACACAGAGGCTCGCTTATCGAAAATTTCGATGGAGCTGCTGCGTGATATCGGCAAGGAAACGATTGATTTCGTACCGAACTACGATGGCGAAGAGATGGAGCCTGCGGTTTTACCGTCGCGTTTTCCGAATTTGCTCGTAAACGGTATAACGGGTATCGCTGTCGGTATGGCGACGAATATTCCGCCGCACAATCTCGCGGAAGTCATTGACGGGATTCAAGAGATGATTCGGAATCCGGAGATTACTCCGCTTGAATTAATGCAATATATTAAAGGCCCCGACTTCCCTACAGGCGGATATATCCTCGGCAGGGAAGGCATCAAGCAGGCTTATTCGACAGGGCGCGGTTCCGTTACGATGCGGGCTAAAGCTACGATCGAGGATAATAACGGCAAGGCTCGCATCATCGTGCATGAGCTGCCTTACCAAGTCATCAAGACGAGGCTGATCGTCAGCATCGCCGATCTTGTTCGCGAGAAGAAGATCGACGGTATTACCGATCTCCGCGATGAATCCGACCGGAACGGGATGCGGATCGTTATCGAGCTGCGCCGTGATGTTAATCCGAACGTCGTATTGAATAATTTGTATAAGCATACGCAAATGCAAAGCAATTTCGGGATCATCATGCTGGCTATCGTCAACAAAGAACCGAAAGTATTGAACCTGAAAGAAGTGCTGCATCATTATTTGCTCCATCAGCGGGAAGTTATCCGCCGCCGTACCGAATACGATTTGCGTAAAGCGGAAGCGCGGGCGCACATCCTCGAAGGCTTGCGGATTGCTCTCGACCATCTCGATCGGGTCATTGCATTAATCCGTGCATCCCGAACGACTGAAGAAGCGCGCGAAGGCTTGATGTCCCAATTCGAGCTCAGCCATGACCAGGCCCAAGCGATACTGGACATGCGTTTGCAGCGTTTAACCGGCTTGGAGCGGGAGAAGATCGAAGAGGAGTATGCGGAACTGCAGCTGAAGATTGCGGAATTTAAAGCGATTTTGGCCGACGAAAAGCTCATCCTTGAGATCATTAGCCAGGAGCTTCATGAAATTAAAGAAAAGTTCGGCGACGAGCGCCGCTCGGAAATTACAATCGGCGAGGATGCCATCGAAGACGAGGATCTTATTCCGCGCGAAGATGTAATCATTACGATCACCCATTCCGGGTACGTCAAGCGTCTTCCCGTTACGACTTACCGTTCGCAGAAGCGGGGCGGCAAGGGCGTCATCGGGATGGATACGAAAGATAACGACTTCGTCGAACATCTGTTCGTAAGCAATACGCATCATTATTTGATGTTCTTCACCGACCGGGGCAAAGTGTACCGGTTGAAGGCTTACGAAATCCCTGATTTGAGCCGGACATCCCGCGGGACGCCGATTATCAACCTGATTCAAATCGAGCAGGGGGAGACGGTGAACGCCGTTATTCCGGTCGAAAGCTTTGAATCCGAGCAATACCTCTTCTTCGCGACGCGCAGCGGGATCGTCAAGAAAACGCCACTTGACGATTACGGCAATATCCGCAAGGGCGGCTTGATTGCCATCAATCTTCGCGAAGATGACGAATTAATCGGCGTGAAGCTAACCGACGGCAAGCAGTCCATCATTATGGGGACGCGTCAAGGCTTGTCGATTCAATTCGAGGAAACCGACGTGCGTTCGATGGGACGCTCCGCAACGGGCGTTAAAGGGATTCATATCGGAGAAGACGATGCCGTAATCGATATGGACGTCGTGCAGGAAAACCATGCGGTGCTTATTGTCACGTCCAAAGGCTACGGGAAGAAAACGCCGATTTCCGAATACCGTCTGCAAACCCGCGGCGGCAAAGGAATCAAAACGATCAACGTAACCGAGAAGAACGGGCCGGTCGTTTGTTTGAAGGTCGTAGAAGAAGACGAAGACTTGATGATTATTTCCGCCCAAGGGACCATTATCCGTATGGATATGTCCGGTATTTCCACGATGGGACGGTATGCGCAAGGCGTTCGTTTGATCAATATCCGTGAGGATGACGAGGTAGCGACGTTGTCCCGCGTGCAAAAAAATGAAGAAAGCGATCCAACCGAAGCGTCGGAAACATCGGAAACATCGGAAGCGTCGGAGTCGCCGGATTCGAGCGAATAAAGGACAAGTGAGGGGAACATACTTCCCCTCCTTGTTGTTTTATCCAACCGTAAAATTCCAAGTCATAAGGTGAGGGAACCAATCTATGGGCAACGTTTCCATTGGGCAGCTGAAATCAGGAGAAAGGTTGGCGGATTCCGTCTTAACGAGAAGAGGGAATGTGCTGCTTGAAAAAGGACGTACCGTAACAAGCCGCGACATCGAGATCTTGCGCGCTTTTTTGATAACGAGCGTATCGATCGATGCCAAGGCGGATGCGGAGCAGTCCGTACAAGAAACAGTGTCCGCTAATGACGAGGACGAAACCCAGAGCAATTTTGCATTATCCTTCGATAATATGGTACTGCTCCTGAAGAAAGTATTTAATTATGCGAACACCGGCCATGCCATTCCGATTCTGGAAGTGCGCGTGCAGCTGGAAGCGCTTATTAAAGGGATCGATTCTTATAATATTTTAACGTTCTCTCCCAAGCGTTCAGGCGAGCAGGATTATTTATACTACAACAGCGTGCTTGTGAGCTTAACTTCCTATCAGCTGGCCAAATGGCACGGTTTCCAGCAGAAAGACTGGCTGCCTATTGCTTTAGGCGGTTTATTCCATGATATCGGCAACGTCAAAATCGATGAGGCTATTCTGGGCAAAACGTCGCAATTGACGGAAGCCGAGATGGAGGAAGTAAAGAAACATACCGTTTACGGCTACCAGCTTCTCAAAAACTTGCCCGCCATCAATGAAGGGGTCAAACTGTGCACCCTGCAGCATCATGAGAAGGAAGACGGTTCGGGTTATCCTTTCGGTGTCAAAGGCGATAAAGTGCATGCTTACGCCAAGGTTGTCGCAATCGCGGATATTTTCCACGCCATGACGTCTCACCGCCGCCACAAGAAGGCTTCTTCGCCTTATTTAGTGTTGGAACAGGTGCTGAAGGAATCGTTCGGTAAACTCGATCCATCGATGGTTCAGACATTCATAACTAGAGTAACCTCTCTTCACAATGGAACGCTGGTCAAGCTGAGCGATAATCGTATAGGGGAGATCATCTTTTCCGACCGGGCCAATCCGACTCGCCCTTGGGTCAATGTAAACGGAGCGATTGTCAATCTAACGACAGAGCGTAATTTATTCATTATGGAAGTGCTGGAGAAACGTAATTAATCATTTTTTATAATAAGCTTGACCTCTAGTTAACCGATGTGGTATATTACATCTTGTCGCCTTTAAGGGACAACACAAAACCACGACACTCGAATAGGTAAGCGGCAAGCGAGCAAAAAACTTTTTTAAAAAAAGCTTGCAATCGCCCAAAGATGTGTGGTAAGATATGAAAGTCGCTTAAACGAGGCGACAATGAAATATCAAGAATTGTCCTTTGAAAACTGAACAATGAGCGAAATAAAGCCAGCAAAAACAAGCAACAAATCGCA
>NZ_QMFB01000013.1 GCF_003285015.1 Paenibacillus contaminans
TATCAGCTTTTTCTACAGTTTCTCCCCCATAAGAATCAGATGTAATCTTAAAAAAAATACCCATAATAATAACCTCGCCTAATATAAATTAAATGTCCATGAGTAAATATTTCTTCTTCGTGTAGAAAATATAGTCATTCTAATACTTATTATTCGGAGCCAAACGGTATAGCAATTCAGAAATCCACGTAGGATCAACAGATCCAGTCTAAAACTTTATTTTCTTCGGACAGGTGAACTGATTAGGATTCTTTCCGATTTATTCGTATAAAGCTCCAGCGGTCGAACCATCTTGATTTAGATAATACGTGTAAATATGCTTATCTTTATCTGTGTACCACAATTCGATTTTTTCAACTTTACCTTCATTAGACCAATGAACCAAAAGCTGAGCTTTAATATATCCTTGTTCAAGACCCTTAACGTCAATTTTGTTTAAATCTTCGTATTTATATCCTTGAACCGGCGATATATCATATCTCCAAACCGCTTGTTGAGAATCATCATTAGTTCGTTCTACACTTGGTTCGCCCAAAAGACTTTTTACATATTTTCCGTCCACCCCGTTAGTTATGTGGTATTGGACCAGCCAAACCCTTTTTGCCACTTCGTCGACGTCTGTGGGCTCATTCATAATCGAAATCACACCGTCTTTATCTATATACCTTATTCCAAGCCCCAAGCTTTCTGCTACAAAACGTACAGGTACATAAGCATGACCGTTATAGTTCAATACCGTATATTCACTGCCGATTTCTTTGTTTTGTCCATTCACTTCGAATTTCGCAGGAAACAAGTATGCTTGAATAGTGTCTGCCGCATATACAGCAGTCGTAGCTGTTAAACCAACTCCGCAAATTAGACCTAAAACAAACTTTTTCAAAATTCATCCTCCCTTTGTTTATAACTATAATTTATAGACGGAGTAAACAAGTGGTAAGTTCCACCATTAATTCAATTTTTCTACTAAATCCACTTGCACTCAGGTATTCCACATAACTGCCCGTTAGTTGAGAAACGGCAGCCGATCATTCTGGCCGGCTGCCGTCATGTATTTATTGAGATCTCGTACCCGTTAGCGTAAGCAAAGATTACTTCTGCTCTGTAGTATACTTCTCAATATCCTTTGAAACTGAATAGTATTGACCATTATTTCCGTAATACAAATAGCCGTCCCCAATATAGAAAAACTCTGCTTTTGGAAAGTGTAGCAATACTGTTTCTTTTGCGACTTCAGGTTTTATACCCTTTGCTTTTTCTGGAGGATCGATTGCTTTGCTTTTGTTCAATAGATCTACCAATCGGGATATTTCACCTACATCGGTTATTTTCTTCTCAAACTGTTCACTCTTCACTAAAACTTCATTCGTACTCTTTAAATTTTCTCCAAAAGGACTTTTACCACTGCACCCAACAATTGTTAATATAACGGTCATTATTACCAACGCGACATACGTTCCTTGCTTCATCAGCTTCCCTCCCCATAGTTACAAATACTTCCATATAATTGGACGCACATAATAACCAGTATGTTGCGGTAACCTGCCCGTTAGCGGAACAAGCTGCCAATTGTGCCGGCAGCCTGTGTCATGGTGCTATCGTACCCGTTAGCACAATTAGTTGCTTATCTATCTCACTGATTCGGCTATTTTAACCAGAACCTTATCTGGGACACTGTTTTCAATCCGATTATCGACTGATAAGATGTATTGCCATCCGTTTTTTTCAAAAACCAATATATTGAACCAGGAACTATCTGTGGTGCTGTGCTTAGTATTAAAATATATCGCTTCAGATCCATCCTTGAGTTTATACGTTTTGATAATCCTTTTTGGTTTTGAAAAGTTTATTTTTTGCTGAACAGGTCTCACATTGAGCATATAATGGTTAATACTTTGTTTCTCATGAAGATATTCCATTTCAAAGCCATCATTTAAATTATTTGGATCATTATTAAACCTGCCAAAGTGATGTGTGAATTCCACTGGTGGCAATTTGAACGGTAGCTCAAGAACTCGCCCGAAATGCTTTTCGCATTCTTTTAGGGCTTCTTCAACCGATTTGTAACCAATTTGAAAATAAGCCTCCTCAAACGCAGGACTTTCATCACGTGGCAGATTATTATCACCTAGAGCATATACTTTGTTTGCACTTAAAATGTATATTAGAAAGCAAATTACATGCAATATCTTCATGAGAAGACCACCATCCCATTTCAATTTTATGGGTAGTATCCCCCAGGAATGTGTTTCCATTACTTATCATTTCTGCCCGTTAGCCATCCATGCTGCACAAAGCGCAGCACCACAGAGAGTGAAAGTTAATCCGTTCTTTCATAGTAGTTGAGAAAATGGCAGCCATTTCACCGGCTGCCATCTCTTCGTGTTTAGGTACGATAACTCAATCTTTCATAGTAGCTTAATCCGTAAAACCCTCAACGAATCGACTTTTGTCTTTACGAATTTGGTCGACGAATTCGGAGAATTCTGGAAAGTAAACTTTTCCCCCATCAACTAAAAGATACTCTCCATTTTTGACAAATCCGACTTTTCCGTTAGAAACGAGGGTAATTACAAAGCGAGTAGGCCCCCCTTTTGGAGCTGGTCCATTGTATGGTTTTATATCTTTTTTGTTTATTTTGCTTAACAAGGTGACAAGAGTTTTTATTTCATCCTTAGATAAAAGTACCCCGTAACAGCAAAGCCATTTTAATCGAGCGCTTTGGATTTCCTCTACTGAGAAATTAAACAGCTGTGTTTTGGGTCGAATGATGGAAAATGTAGTCTCGTTTCGATATGCAAACACCGAACTATCAAACAATCCAACCATTCCTGAAAGAGCAAGGAAAGTTATTACTGCAAATCTGAACATAACAATACTCCAACCTTTTTTGGAATATTATTCACCAAGATTCATTAAACTATCCTGCCCGTATAGCCATCCATGCTGCACAAAGCGCAGCACCACAGAGAGTGAAAGTTAATCCGTTCTTTCATAGTAGTTGAGAAACGGCAGCCGATCGTTCTGTGTCGGCTGCCGTCATNCGGCAGCCGATCGTTCTGTGTCGGCTGCCGTCATGTATTTATTGTGTTATCGTACCCGGTTAGCGGAAAGAGTTGCTACTTTAACACCACCCAAGTATCTAATCTCTGGAATTCCAAGGATAATTTCTTTGTATTTAGCCATTGAATTGCTTGGAGAACGAGGGGAGAAGAATTATCAGCCGTTATTTCTTTAATCGGTACCCATAATGCACCAAGCGAATCTTGTCCTTCGAATTTTTCAGGAGTCTGTGTAAATGTACCACCAATATTTTGAACTAAATAAAATGCGGCAACATGATGAATATGAGAAGTACCCCTTTTGGTTAATTCATAAGGAACCAAATACTCACAAACGCCAAGATTTTCTTTAATCTGTACTTTGATTCCAGTTTCCTCAAGGAATTCTCTTTGCACAGCCGCCGCTAAACATTCATTAGCTTCAACCGTACCTCCAGGTAGGTCATATCGTCCGAAGTATGGACCGCCTCCCTTTTGGATAACTAATAGCTTTTCGTCATTAAAACAAATCCCATATGCACCTAGATGTCGATGCCATTGTTCATTTTTACTCAATAACACTCACCCCACAGAATCTATTTCATCGCATTAAATTTCTTCAAATGTTTTCCATTATCCTGCCCGTTAGGTTAGAAAAGACTGCCGATCTGCTGGCAGTCTTTGAGGGTGATATTAAACAAACGTGTCCCGTTAGCGTAACAAGAAAAACCAAGTCACATCAATTGAAGTTCAAGAAGATCCAAATTATCGCGAACGAGGATCATTTTGTCCTTATAGCCCGAATTGCCGATCAAGTTAGGCAGCTTCGTCAGATTGTAGTCTTTATTCCATGCCAACAAGCTGTGGATGCCTTCGAGCGTCTCGCGCTTCCTGCTTGGGACGATGCCCGCAATGCGCTCTTCATAACGCTTCCTGATTCGTTCCTCCTGAACGGACAACGGCGTCATCAGTACGACGATCTTATCTGCAGCGGCAAAACTCGGCCCTACCCACGACCCGTATACGCCTTCTGCGATCCACGAATCGAGACCGATGATTTCTCTGAGCCGGCGGTCACGCTCATCCTCCGGTGCCTTTACGCCATATTCGTTGGATTGATGATCCCAGAAAATATCGTCTAGATCATAATGCGGAATCCGAAACTTATCGCTCAATAACGCCGCTATATAGGATTTGCCGCTTCCTGAGCCGCCGATGATATGGATTCGGATTTCAAACACCTCTTTCTTCCAGATTCTATTCGTGGAACTACCTATGTTGAGAATATTTCGTCGTATTGTTTAAACTATCCAGATACCTACCTGACCCAAGACAAGAACATGACAACATAAATGAAAAGAGCCGCGATATACGCGACACTTGATGTTATAATTTTCTTGTCCGCCGACAACGGATGACAAGAACTTAACAACGTTGCCGTCTCAAGCAACTTCTCTAGTATGCAGTATTCCCGGATCGTTTCAAGCTCTCCTTTGCTTGGTAATGTCGGTCTATATTCGCTCACTCACGATCACCTAAATGGTGATTATATAGTGAACGCATGTTCCAAATCAAGTCTTGACATCACGCCACAAAATGCACGAACTCCGAAGCCCTCATCATGCCTGATTTATTACACAGTTACGCATCCGGATTCAGGGGGGGATCATCGGCTGTACATTTTTCTTTACCTGTCACGATATCGTGAGCCTTGAAGACGCATCTTAATTGCTTTCTTCGTTTCAAAGCCGTATGTCGGAAACTTTTGTGATTATTTCCATAACGAAGAGCACCGCCTATAGTTTCATTGGTTTAATCACTAGGGTATAAGAGGTGCACTTCATGCTCACTGTATTTTAATATAAACAATGACCTAGGGAAAATTGCAGAAGAATTAGGGTCTGTGCAACGTTGTATCTATCTCGATATTAATAAGGGGGTTAGAACGATCTGAATTGCATAATATACTTATTAATGAAACGGCATTTTTTAATCCTGACAACTTTCCACGAAGAAATTCATCATTAGTACTATTCTCAAGTATGCCTTCAATTTCAGAAATCTTTTGCTTTAAAGTATACACAAGCTGGTTATAAGTTACCTGAGTTGACTCATTAACTAATGTTTGTTTGTGAAATGTTGAACATTCTTTGGGAATTACAAAAGCTTTGAATTTTAATCCTAATCCATCTGTAGGCTGATCTTTAATTGCTTTAAATAAACTTGTGTTGTTAAAACCTATGGGTATAGCATCATCCCCGGAATATATCGCCGTAACATCATCAAGATAACGACCAATCACCGCTCCACACTGACATCTTTTTATTTGAATGTCGAGAGAAAAAACTGATAGACACTCTGTGCAAACTAGTAATTTCAAAGAAGCATCATCTCCACTCTTGAATATTTATCTCCAACCTCACTTACGCTAGTTCCATACTGAAACTTATCTTCTTTATACCAACCGTTATATGTCCAGTGAACATTGGTAGCTTTAATCGGAATAGCATGAAAAACATATATTAAGCCTCTATTTTAAATGAAGACTAATCAATCTCAATGCTTACTGGGTGGACTACATTTTTAGATTTAAGCAGCATTCGATAAATAAGAAGCGCCCTCTTTAATCCACTAACTCTACCCTTTAATGAAGCATTATCAGGATCATCAATAAGTTCCTTCTCATAATCAGATATCTCTTTTTCTAGCCACAAAATATAATCGTTTGAAACTGAAAAATCATCATCCTGCATCACTGTTCTCGCCCTCACCTAAACTTTCGATAAGACTATGATAATACATTCCAAGTTCTATTTGACCCCACACGTTTATTCCAGAATATTTAGCAATGTTGGTCTTTGATAGATTGATATCATTTTCAACCAACTGTTTTATCGTTTCCTTTATTTTTCTCTTTGCTTCGTGTAATTGTATTTCAACTTGTTGTCGCTTTGAAACTTCGACCTGCTGATGAATCCACCTTGCCAAATCTGGACAGTTCTCTTTGAGCCACTTTCTCCGTCTACCAATAAGTGTATATACACTTTTACAATTGAAAGGCTGTTCTTCGTTTAACATTTTCTCAGTATATTCTCTAGCCTTAGACCAATATAATTGAATCTCTTCTGACTTGAGTTGCTCTTTCTGTTTTTCGCGTGCCGCGGCAACCTCATCAAATAAATTATAGTAGCCCAAAACACCACGTGATACTCCATAGCTCTCATTAAAATCTTTTGACGAGAATGTCCTCTTTTTTTGCATACATATTTCTTGATACTCAACAAGCTTTTGATCTAAATCTTTATGGACTCTTGGCTCCTTCTCTTTCTTTCTTTCATTATGAATTAAATACATTTGTACTTCCGATGAATAATAGTATATGTAGAATTCTAATGTGCTCCAGCCAAACAGCTTATTAGCAATGGGGAGCATTTTATATCTAAATCCTCCAACATGCTTTCTTAATATTTTAAATTTATTTACAAGTCCTTCTTCGATTTGTAATTTCAGGTTCGATAAAAACTTATAATCTTTTTGAATTAGATTTTGATTATACATATAACCGATAATATTATTAATCTTATTAATCGAAATATCAGCTAACATCTGACCCATCTTTTTTCTTGATATTCCAGCTTCCAATAGAGGCAAAATAATATTTGAAACTAAATTAATTGTATTTCCTATCTCCCCCCACTCTCCAGTTTTTCGATCATACCCATATGAAACAAAACATGAAGTACAGATTGATGATGTATGGTGGGTTACATTAGCTTTCTTGTAATGAGTATACTCGAACATGTTGGTAGTCGTGCCTTTATATTGGCACCATGGCGTAAAACAAGGTCCACGTTCTGTTTTTTGTTGATCTCCAAGCATGGATTGAATAAACTCTTGACTTACATCAACTTTTTGAAATTCTTCAATGGAGTAATTACTTTTTAGAAAAAAGTGAATCAAAATGCCAATTATTGAATGGTATTTAGAATCTTCTCCCCTAATTAGCCGTCTAAGGAATTTAATCTCACGCTTAGTTAAATACTTAATCCTACTCATTCTATATTTACTTTCTTGTGATTGTGAAAGATACAACATCTTCAAAGCTAGTGTTTGTTGCAAGTTAAAATCGTCAATTCGGGACGATATTGCCCCCTTGCTTCGTAAAAGTCGCTCCCAAACCTCATATATTTTTAACTGTATAGAAAATTCTTGCTGCACTTCTTTTACTACGCAATCTTCATGACCGAAACTAAGCGTATATGTACAGAAAACACAAGAAGGTATCATCATTTGTTCCCTTGTAAAGGGTTGGATTTTACCACAATTTCTGCAGACAGATTCAATGGGTATGTTATGTATTTTGCATATTTCGATGTCTTTAATCTGCCAAATCAACTTATATCCTCTATTTCCCAACAAACATTTCCTGCAAAATTTTCTTTTTTTAGTTTCAATTAGCAAACTCAACCGGAAGGATATGTCGTCTATTTCATCCAAAGGGTTATCATAAATCTTTGCAACTGCAGGATAGTAGGTATGAGAGAGAAGTTCATCATAACTCATACACAATAGGCTTTCTAATAACGAAACATCAACTTGTCTGTACGGTATTAAATCCAGGTGATAATATCTTTTAGAATATATTTTGAGATAATCTTGTGTATTTATTGTATGAATGATTCCTAAAAAAGACGTTCCATTCGCCTCTGCTAACCGAAATAAATAACTGGTTAGCGCCTCTCCCTCCTCAATTTTTGGCCTGACAGCATATCTTTTTTCATCGTACATATGCCTTCCTCCAATTATGATGCAAATGCAAATACTTCTTTATTATGTTCTAATTTCATTTGTTCGATTTTTTCAAGTAACCAGGGTGCGTAACGTTTAAGATAAAGATAATCAACACTAGTAGCTGCATAAAGTTTCTGCGTATACATTCTTTCGTCAGAATGAGCAGCAAAGTAAGCCACTATTTCCTGTTCCATTAATCTAATCCTATTTTGGCGCCTTGCTTTAACTTGCCTTTTTCTATAAGTCCCCACCAATACAGAGCATTGCTTGTTCCTAATTGTAGTAGCAGAGGTCCTCGCGGCTAATGCAACATTAGGAAGGTTAATAGTAATGTCTTCTTTCAATAACTTCTTACAAGTGCTTTCAATCCGTTTTTTGTAGAATGGATCACTAGTTATAATTATTTGCTTACTTAATGATTCAACTGAGGCCCTTATGACCCAAGGATGGTATCGATGCAACAAAAACTGTTCGTAATTTTGCCACTCTCTCCAGTAGCGTACCTCTTCTAAGCTTAGTCCTTCAGAGAAAGCACGTATAAATCGTTCCAGTAACCCCCCGTCAATTTTCCCCTTAAAACTTTCATTTTCTATCACATTTTGGTTATGAAAATATGCCAGCACACGACGGATACGGTCTCGCTTAAGTTTAAATATTTTTTCCTTCTCAAGCCACGTTAGTTCCGCTATATCTCTGTTTTTCAGTATTTTATAGGCATTGATAAAATATCCTCTCTCAACAAGCTTTTTTTCTTCATTAAGAGCATACTCACATCCGCAGGAATTACAAACCATGTAATACGATAGATGCTCTCCATTTTTCATTGTATTCAGAACGCCCGTATGTACTAATTCGCCAACTTTCCTGTACTTTTCACACCACGGTGCTTCACACGCTGTGCTTGTCGCAAACTGTCCAATACTTTTCTCATGAAGAGAATCGATAAACTCCTGCGGCACCATTACTGCCAAAAAGTCTTTTACATGTGTTTTCATATTAAAGAGTGTATCTAATAGATTGGAGATATGCACAGCTCTTCTCTTTTTCAAACTCCCACGCGCACACTGGAGCAAGTGCTCCAAACGCCCTTGATAACGTTTATTCATTATGGTTTTCCGGTTGTACCGACTTTGCCGATCATTTAAGATATATAGAAGCCTAGTAGCTGTCTCAGTGGATGTGAGACTTATTCCTGTATAGCTTATAAGAAAATTCCAATTATCTGTAAGCCATACCTGATGTTCCATTACTTCTTCCGTTACGTCTTCCCTGTTCATATTAACGTCCGATAATTTTTTGTAACAATGAGGACACCTGTCGATTTCTCGAATATCCTCATAGGTAATTAACTCCATACAATGTCCACAGCGATTGTTTAATTTATGTCCATGAATAGTACAAGTATCAATAGTTTCAATCTTCCACACCAATGGATAATATTTCGCTGATTTTATGCATTCTGGACAGTATAATAACTTATCTCTAATTGTTCTACTTAATATTCGACAGCTCTCACCTTTTGCTGATTCATTAAAAGTGTGAATAACATTAGTAAAACTACTTCTACCGATATCGTCGTAAATTAATCCGGTGATTTCCATAATTTTAGATGCATTCAACAAACTCATAGGATAAAAATCTATCCTTTTTAAATCACCAGAATGCAACCGAAACTTCTCATTCAGCTTCATTGTTTCTAGTAAAACTAGAACATTAGTTCCAAAAGACTGTGAGTAATTAATGAAATAACTGAATAACGATTCATTACGTTCAATCCGTCTTTTCATAAAATTATAGCCCGCCTTCCAGTGAATTTATTATTCATTATTCACTGAAAAACGACCTATTAAACTTAATTAATATCTTTTAAAATCCCCTTTGGAGCATTGTTTCCATTTCTTCATCGGTAAGATCACCGTTAATATTTTTATAGGCCTGGAGTAAGTACTCAAAACTTTGATCGGTAAACTTCAATTTAGAAATATCCTCAAATCCTTTTTTAAATACTCCCAGAAGCGAGTAATACTCTTGTATGACTGGAGTTAGTATTCCGAGCAACCCCTTACTCATTCCATGCAGTAACTCGGGAATCCCGGTCTCTTTGTCTCCGAAGCCGATTTTATATGGAGGAGATAGTTGTTCCTCTATATCATGTAACAAATTGCACCATTCCTCATTACATTCCTTAAATTGATGCATATATAATTTTGGATATCTTCGAAAGTTTTGAAAATTAATTTTAATAAGTGGCTCTACCTCGGGTGTTCCCATTAAAACCAGTGTTATATTAGCCTTATTTGCTATCTTTTTGATGGCATTCATTGCAGCCTTTTGTGGAACATTTGATGTTAATATGTAATCAAGTTCATCTAATATTAGCACTTCAACTTTTTGTTTCTTTAGCAAATGAAATGCTTGTCGTTGTGCATCCCCTATAGTGATTTTCTTCGGTATTTCAGGAAAACCAAGAGCATAAGTTATATTTTGGTACAGTTCCCTTACCGTAAAAGGGTCGGGTAATTCTAAATAAACCACAGGCTTAATATCCACTTCCTCTCGGCCATCCTCACTTAATTCAGTGTGTCCCGGATTTTTTTCAGTATACCGCAGCCCCATCTGGCTCTTTCCCACACCAGAAGGCCCGATTACCGAAATATGCCTATTCCCCGACTTAGAAGCCCCAGACTTGTATTTATTCTGAGTTCGAATGGAGTCAAGAACTGACCATATCTGCGTTATTTTCGGATGCGTAATGTTTAGATTCGCTACTCGATATGCAAAATCCAGCTGGTTTGTCAATTAGATTAGCTCCTTTGTGAATATTTTAGTTTCGCATCTTGCAATAAGCTTTCGATTGATTTTTTCGAGGAACTCTGTTGAGTCTGTGAACCGCCAGCAACTGCAGAAAAATCAAAGCCTATCTTTTCACTCATTTTTCTAGATGTTTTCTTCTGGGTATATGTTTTTTCAACCATTTCACGTAATTCCCTACGACCTTGCTCCACCAATGCATCCGTCATTTTATTTTTTCTGGATAATAAACCTTTTGCCCTTAAATCATCCTTCACCTTGTGCCACTCGTAACGATTTAATCCTTCAAGCACATCAGAAGATGGGTATACGGCCGGTACTGTCACATATTCCCCTGTACCAGGAAGCTGAAAATAAATACAGGTAAGATCATCGTCATCATATTTAATGTTGTATTTAATTTCTCGCTTACCTATCAAGTGAGAAAGATTATCGGCTTTGTATTCAATATGATCCATTGTAATTCCAAATCTGGTGTATGGATGCCTTGAGGTAGGAAGCAAAGAAAGAGATATAATCTCCTCATTCTCTGGAGGGAAGAAATCGGGGTTACCATGTTCCTCGCATCCTGTTTGATAACGTAAAATAGGAACGTTGCATTCAAGTGGTAGACCCTTATGTTCCTTAAAATGATAAACATCGACTATCCATTTGATAATAAATTGTTCGATTTGTTTTAACGTTAAACATGCTTCGCTCGAGGGATCTCTATCACCCTTATCCATAATATTGGATCCTGTATAACCCGGTAGTTCGCTTAGTACACTATTTATAGAACCCATAAGCCTTTCGATAACCCCACCATAATGAGGGGTCTTTCTAGGACGATATCTGACTTCGGATTCCAAAGTTTCATCAATCATCTTCTTAACATGATCACTTGTAAAATCGGATCCGTTGTCTAGATATATAACTGATGGAACTCCAAAAATTGGCCACTCATTAGTTGTGCTGTAGCGTTCTTTTGATCTTTTACAGAACAGTCCCTGTATTATTGCCTTTCTTACCTTTGCCGAGGACGGATCATCAAATGAGAGATGCATACACCATATTGTTCGACTATATACATCAATTCCCAAAGTTATAAAAGGTCTACCTATCGGTTGACCTGATACCTCGGATACAGCGATTATATCTAGCTTAGTATGATCAATTTGTACAATGTGGAGTGGGTATAAAGCAGCTTTCTCTGAATATCCCCGTTCAGTTGGCGTATACGCCTCAATACCTTTTCTTCCGTGTCTAAATATTGAAACCGTTCTTTCACTAAGCTGCTTGATTAGCGATCGAACAGTTATGTACGGCATCTTCTTAAGTCCTGCCTTACCGCAATCGGTTTCCAATATTTCATTTATTTTGCTGACCTTTAACTTCCGAGTGGTTAGATACTTGTTCTCGATAATAGTTTTAATTATTGGATGATATTCCACGGGATATTTAGTATATATAATGTCAACAACTTCATCCGGATTCCTAGGACTGCATATTTCAATTGCGTATGTGTCTGCTCTCTGTATGTACTCTTTATCATTAGACCTTATAAAACATTCACTACCACTTCCAGTCCTAGTTACCCTCGTTTTCTGATAGTTTCTATATTTGTTTAGATAGCGCATAAATGTGGAACGGCTAACCGATCTATTACTCTTCTTCAATTTCTTAAGAATTCTCTTTATCAGTTCTTCCTGGGACATGCTTTTTATATTTTCATTTTTGTTTAGATATACTGTGTTGAACCTTTCGTTAAATTCAATTAATGCTTTTACATCACCATTTTTTATTTTTTCAAGAAGTAATACAGGAAGTATAAGATTATATTTCCAAGATACTTCATCCCGTTTTTCCTTATCGAGTTTATCAAGGGGGATTTCAAATTTACCCTCTTTTTCTTTTCTTCCTAGCCTATAACCTCCACGGAAACCTGGATCCGAAATTATCTGTTCCAAATTGTATTCATGAGTTTCTAGGTTACCATCTGACCTTTGCAAAACTACAGTATTACCTTTTAGCCCAACAATCATATGGTTTCGCCCTAAAAACTGAATTTCACTGTTTAAGCGCAGATTGATTTTCATACTCTGCCTTCCCTCCACCAAACAAAAATCGAGCAATTGGGTGACCATTTGTATCAGAAGAAATTCGAATTGAACTGTGACTTGCGACTTCTTCAAAAATATTCACTTCAATTTTACCTACAGCTATAAGGTGAAATATGAGAGGTATTATATCGTTGGGGTGGTACATAGGATAAAAGCTTCTTGCTAATTCACCTACAGTAATTGGTTGACCAAATCGTAGTTTAAACAAAGTATCATTAATTAGTTCTTCTTTGTAATATCTGCGCTCACGCAAATATCCATGAAGATAATTAATATTCCTCAAAACCATATCAGGCAAGTTCTTAGGATAAATCAAATCATAATTCCAGCCCTGATTTGAAGCGAATAGTTCGCAGCGTTTGTTGCACTGATTAAAACTGCCCCCTACATCTTCGGGGGATTCTTTGATCTGATATAATAAAGGTTTACTACCATTTCGAAAGACCAATACATCCGGCACGTGCTTCCATGACTTGTTATTTTCAACCCTTGATAACACGGGTATGGAGACTTCAATCGGTTGAACGTAATATCGAATAGTCGATACATCCAATTCTAAGTAATAATAAAAAAAACATTCGTTTAATGAGTGGTATTCAACTCTCCGATTCATTTTACGACTACGAAAGCCACCGATAATGTGAGGCCTTTGCCAACTTATTTTATTATCTACTCTACGCTTAGGCTGGAATAGCTTGTCCTCCTCAATCCAGAATTTGTTTGACCATTGATACTGATCCATTTCATTGTCCTCCTATGTATGAATTAACTTTTTTGATATTCAGGAATTTCATTTATTAATAAAGTCTTCAAAGCATTGGTAAGCTGCATTATATCCTTCTTGCATATTTTCTAATTTTTTCCACCAACTACTATCGATGTACCAAACAAATTCATAAAAATACGATAATGATTACGGTCAACACAATACTCTTGCATTTCCATCGAACTGTAACCATCATCTATATAAACCGGACCACCACAAAATGGAACAAATGGCATCCTTGAGAAGGAAGCTTCAATAATTCGATTATTTCCACTTTGATTTCCCATCTTTAATTCCCCCTATAGGAGAGACCATGATTTTTGTTTTGCATTGTAGTAATCAATAAATAGTTCCCATTGATGTTTAAAGTCATCCAACTCCATTTCTTTAAAGGCTGAGAATTTTTATTAAAAGAGAGAGCGAGATGTTCGACTAAACTAGAGAACCGACTAACCGTTGGAAGAATCAATATGGCGTTAATTTCAATGGCTAGATATATTCTAGGCCTTCCAATAACTAACCTAGAATTACTACAAAAAAGAAACATATCAATGAAACAATCGATTAATAAGTAATTGTTATTAGTAATGTTTTTAGTAATTCGAATCACAGCACCCCATCATATAATAACAAAATTCGTTATTATAATTAATTCATTAACGCATTTTTTTACCATATTATTAACTTCATCATTGCTTGTCAACATAAAAATCAACAAATCCGTTACTTTATGTTATACTAACTTAAGTTAACTTAACTTAAGTTAATACTTTAGTATTCAGTTTTATGAACACTACTTAAAGCACGATGCGAGTTTAATTTCGGAGGAATTATTCATGACCACAATGGGCGAACGTATTCGCAGGTTACGTATTGGTGTGAATTGGAAGCAAAAGGACCTTGCAGAGTCTATCGGTGTATCATCCCAAGTTATCTCGAATTGGGAACGTGGATATAGTTCTCCCGACAATGAACATGTTGCAAGGTTGGCAAAAGTTTTTAAAACATCAACCGATTACCTTCATGGAAGAGTCGAAGATATTTTCAGCGATCAATTAGATATGGCTACGCGGCTTGGTGTCCTTGGTGAAAATAAGAAAGATCAGACAAATAGCTTCTTCCCACAAGTGCCAGATGAGAATGTCTCTTTTGACATTATAAAATTATTAAATTCAGCTTATGGAGTTACGTTGCAAAATAAGGAATTAACCCGCGACGAAAGGGAATTGCTCGTAAATTTAATTACATCTACAGTTTCAAAGATTAGAGAGATCAATCAAAAGATATTGCACAAAGTTGAGGACGAACTTGACGTTAAATTCTTTATGGCAAGTAATGGGGAAATTTTTAAGTGAATATTTATTATTGCTGTGCTCTCTGGAAACTTAAAAGCTCCCCTTCAACTTGTTCAATTCTACTTTCAAGTTGCTTCGTATAGACTAACATCGCTTCAATTGTTCTCGGGGTAATAAATCCGGGGACACCTTCCTTTTCGAGTTTTATTCTTTTTTCGAATTCCTTGCTTTTCCGCGGCTCGATCGGTCCCCACCGGTCTTTTTTGTATTTCTTGAGTTTTTCTAAACAGGATGTCCAAGCCTCTAATGATTTTTGGATCATCATCAATTGGTAGTAATGTGCCGTGTTATTGGTAAACGGGTAATCATAATACTTCTTTTGTCTCTCCAGATTCAGTTTATACATTGTAATGATTTGCTCAATTTCCTCGATTAACTCTCCCATAAAATGCCCTTTCTTCTATAAACACTCCGTCTTTTCTTGTTAATCAGCTTTTGTTTCTTTAAAGATTTTAGCTTTTGAAGAGACTCATAATAACGTTGCAGTTGATAATGTGACCAAGTGTTATGAGGCATGACCAGGTTACAAAATTCAAATCCTCTCTCACTATCCCAAATGTATATGCCCTCTGATTGTCCGGGTTCATAATAAATCGTTATTTTCCAACTCTTTTTATGCGTTGCCTTCTCGAACCATTGTTCGCGTATTGCTCGCGTGCAGGAATAATGAAGCCCTCTAAAAAAAATCCCCTTAGCTGTAACTCTTGCTTGGCTAGCTGCCAATATTCTTTCTTTAATCATTTCTTTCAACTCCTTCTATGATTCTACCATTAGTAATATCCCTTTTTAGATACTTATAATCAATTAAATCTAAATAAAAATAAAAAAATCTGTGAGCAGTAAGATCTCACAGAGTAAAGAAAAATATTTGATTGAGCATCCGTAATAAAGAATTAGAAATCAGATCTAAAGTTTGCCATCATATTTACATGAAGCCGGGCAGCTTCATCGACACTTAAAAAGTCGATACGATTATTAGGTAACATCCTTACTTTTCGAAGTCCATCGATCGATCTTTTAACTTTAGACGAAAAATGTACTTTGTTATTGTGAAGCTGTTCAGCAGCTATGAAAAAATTCCTCTCGAATTCTCGTCTATTTCTGGGTGTTTCCATTGGCTCGAAGTTCACTTGACTCCCTCCTAGTTAACAGAATAAACTGACCTATAATCACGATCAATAATAAATTGTGTTGTAAAGTCATATTTTACGAGCCACACCAATCTCCAAGGCGTCAAATCAAGTCGCTTGATTTTCTCTTTTGATACTAGCAAACGGCATCCTTCCCGTAGAGGAATGCCAATCCGATTTACATCCCAGTCTCTACCATCCAACCAACTTTCCCTAATTATTTCTTGTTGTTGAATTTCACCTAAGAGCCCTTCAAAATAGGGGTGCAGAAACGCCGGGGTCATAATGCCGCCAGTTACTTTGGCCTCAAGTTCGACTTTATATACCGTAGGCCGGTATACCAGACGTTCTGTCGAAGAGATTTCTCGTAAATTAGGCTGTTCATTAGGGAAAAAGCTCTGGTATACATCATTAAGATTAAAAGCATTTCGTAAAGCGTTTGGTCCTACCAAAAAACCAATAATCTCCACCACTTTTAATTGACCTTCTCTAGGAAAAAATACAGTCTCTAAATAGTGAAGATAATCATATGCACCATCTTGCGTACAAAGCTCAGCATCCCCATTACCCAGGAGTAACTCTTCGATCAACATAATTAGACTAGATTTGCTCTTTAATCGTATTTTTTCATTAGGAAAGTATGGATTGTATATACGCAAATGATCAGCCACCTGAGTTAGCTCTTCGTTGTTCACTCTTTTTGAAAGAAGTTGGTTAATTCCTTTTCGAACAACATTTTCGAGTTGTTCAAACTTTTGATTGGATCTATAGCTTCTTGCTACATAACTATCAGCTCTAATGAACTCTTCTACACTAAGAGGAAGGCACAAGTGAGATATGGTGCTCACTAAATCATGATAATCAGTTGACACCAGTACTCCTAATCGTTCCAAAGGCTCGAGAAGTTCAGTAAAATGCCTTAACCAGCTTGGGATATCTAATCCTTGATAGGAAGTCGACATTCGATTTGTGAGGCTAGTTTGAAAAGTTTCAGATAATGTCGTGTGAAAATCATTCGTATCGTCATATTTCTTATCAGCAAGTTCAACTATTTCTAAGAACGTATGTCTTACCATGAAATGATCCATTCTGATGATACGTTTTCGATTTTCTTCGACCCGGATATGTTCCCAAACCAAGCTCGGGTCTTCAAGCGCTAAGCTATGCAAAATGCCAGCACAGATTTCAGGCCAGATACTGTTTTCTTCAGATAAACTTTTATTGACGAGCATAGGAACAAAGAAGTTTGCATCAACTCTAGCTAGCCCTTTCATTATTTCGGGTGCTCGATGTTTATAAATGTTTTTTGGATGAGTAAATAGCCAAATAAATAGATCTGTCAACAGCATGTTGTTGGATAAATCATGAGTTTCTTGTTCAAACCATTTATATTTCTCGATGAAAATATCCGGAGTTCTTAGCATGAAACGAAAATGCTCTAGTACAGAATAAAATACCTTACTAGCTTCGGAAATATCCAACTTTTTCCCCATGGTGGTAATAATTTTATTTACAATTAACCAGTCACTAGAATATACTTCATTCAAAATCAAGCTGCGAAGGGAATATACAAATTCCTCGGTATTGCATAAGCCAGATAGTATTTCAAAAGCTTCGACTATTTCTGTTCCTGAGTTACTTGTCCATATATTCCATGCTCCCGCTTGAACACCCACCAAACCAGTGATTAAATGATGTTTTGCTAAATGGGTATTTTCTATATCAAGTTGATCTTTAGCTATCAACATTTGCTGATCCAATTGTTTCAAGGCACTTTTTTTACCGAAAGTACCTGGTAACATAATACGTTCATTATCTTCCTCATCAGAAGCATCATCTTTATCTTGTTTGACATTAAAATTCACATCTTGCATTGACGTTTGCTGCAAATCAGATTCAATGATATCTTTACTCTCAAAACTTAGGCCTGCTTTTTGCAATAATAAAGTTAATTGATAATAATTCGTATCAGTTAACCACTGCTTCAAATGAGATAGTAATTCCAAGCGATTATCTGGTGACATATCAGATATTATAATTCTGAGCAATCGATGATAAAGCACTGACAGTTCATCTGAACCACTGACCTCCCTTTCATTTAACAAGTTTGCCATAATTCTTGTAAAACGATCGAAGTATCGATCATCTCCAACTAGGAACAATTCACAAAACGCCCACTTCAAAAGCCCATTTACATTGGAAGCATTTTCGAGTATCTCCAGAATACAACTTTGTTCTTCAAGACCTCCAGCTCCGAAAACATATCCTTTTCCTACCTCCGGAGCATCTACTTGGTCAGCTTCTACAAGTTGAAGAACTTTTTCTAGGGGAGGAAGTACTGTATTTTTAAAGTATTCAATTGCTTGTGCAACCCTACCCATAGAACATAAGCTTCCGACAAAAGCCTCCTTTACTTGCTGAACATAACGTTGAAACGTCATCTCACCTGATGCAAAATCATAATGTCCCGCAATTTCTTTTAAATGTGCGGACAGTTCACCTGAACTTTGTAAGTAAGTGATCGACGTCTCAAGAAGCGTAAGTTGGTCTTCTTTGTACCAGGAAGGTCCCATAGAAGTATCCAACATTTTTTGAAACGTGATTTTATACCGCTGCTCACTTCCAAGTTTTGCATAGAGTTCAGTAATGTGAAGTAGGTCTTTTGAACGCTCCAAACGATTTTGCACACCACAAGTAATATGCTCTTCCAAGACTTTCAATAGAGCAAAAGTACTTTTTACATGCCTTTTTGTCTTCAACATTTCCGTAACGATTGAAAATATTGCCTCACGGAACCCTTCAGTATATAACCCAAGTTGATCCTCGAAGTGTAATTCAATAATCCTAACGAATTCTGGGAGCCGATCGGTAAAATATTTTACGTATAAGGAAGCAACTTCTCCAAGTACAAAGGGATAATAAGATTCTGGTAAAGAATAGCTTCTATCCCAACCTACTCGCTGTTTTAGTGACACAAATAGCTGGGGTAACAATTGTTGTTCTATCGCTACTGAGACTTTTTTGAGTGGATCCTCTTGCTTAGCAGACAATGATCTCCAGGCTTTTCCTAAAGCGTAGCCCAGGAAAGAGAGTATTTCCTCAAAATATAACTCCCAATTTGAGGTACCAAAGTTACTAATCGAGGTGTAGTTATCCTCATCATCCAGAAACCCTTTATACCTCCATGCATCTAAATAACTCGTAATAGCCTCATAATCAAAATCAACACCATTAGGTTTTCGTAACGAAAACCTAATTTCAGTTTCACCCGGTAATTCCTTGATTAATTGCTCAATAAGATCCTTATTGATACTTACATCCGTTATTGCAATAAGTATTAACGACCTGTCATCTTCATCAATACCATATCGTTGAATTACATATTCGATATCGTGTAAAAACTCGTTATATAAAGAACAATCTATCGTGAAGTTGCCCCAAGATTGAAAACGTTCCAGTTGAACAAGGATCTTACATAATAATGTAGAAATACCATGCCCAACCCCCCCTCCTTGTTCCTCAATATTCTTAATAGGAATGTATTGCCCTCTACTCCAAAGCAAATATGCCGCATTAAAAGCAACGATATCTTCAATAAGTCTAGAGTCGCCATCATCTGACTCATTCTGTTTTAAAAGTTTAATTAGTTGTTTTAAATGATTTGAGAATTCATACCTGGGATCATCTGAAGTCATGCCAGATTTAATACTCCATGCCGCATAGTAAAATTTTATGGTTCCAAACTTTACAGTTCCACGGTCCATCTCACTTATTAATTGCAAACGAATTACTTTAAATAGTTGCTCAGCTTCATCTACTGCTCCTGCTTCATATAAACAATGCAAAAAATAAAGAGCGTCCGCCGCTGCAACAATCAAAACTGATTCGCGGATAATATACCGAATCGCTTCCTTTGTCCTCCCCATAGCGATTAAGGTGCTTGCCAACTCTGAGGCATATTCAGCCAAAATATTATTGTATCTAAAGCTGATACGTTGAGATAGAAGAAGAAGACTAACAACACTGCTGAAAGCTCCGAAAGTAAACGCGGCGCTCAGAACATGCTTTAAATCCTCTAAAATAATATCAGGTTCAACATGTTCTCTGGCACATCTATCTGCCCATTCTTGGTTACAGTAAAGGAGACTTTCTTTTCTCATTTCCTCATCAGCATTCAACATGTGAAAGAGTATGTTTTTGATTGCATACGAGTGCTCAAGATTTTCAATACAGAATTGCGATACGACCTTATGAACCCGTTCATTAATTTCATTTGTTTTTTCGTTAATGAATATTGCAAAAGAAGAATGATACATCGAGATTGTTTCATCGTTAACCAAAAGATGTTGTAACCTTGGAAAAACGGTAAGGAAAACGTACCTCGCTTCAGCAGGCAACATCCTCTCCAAGGATGTTCTATCAATTTCGTTACGCAACCTTGCAACTGTAGCCAAGATCCAGATTTCATTTTGATTTTTTCGAACGGTTTGCCAGATTGACTCGTAGTAATTACGTATCTCTCCACCAAATACAGGTACTTCTTGAATCCAACTTTCTATTTTCTCTACATCACCCAACTGTTTCGCATACTCAACCAAATATCGCAAATAAAGTGGATGACCTTCAGATTTCTCTGACATTGAATCTACTAATGCTAGTGGTAGTTGTAAGCCACCTGTTGTTTTAGTCAAAACATAATGTCTACACTGCTCTACTTCTAGAGGCACCACTTTGATTAGCCTGTCTGAAGATAATTGTGCTTGCAGACGAGGAGGAAGTACTTCTTCAGTCTGACATGAGATGATTATCACAATATTTTCAGGCAGTATTTCTGGTATAAAACTAAAAAACTCTGTAGTCTTTCCTAAATGGTGAACATCATCAACTCCATCGATGAAGAAAACACCAATCTGATTTTTGTCTACATAATGTGCGGATAATTTACGTAATCCATCACTGAGGTGCTGGACCCACTCATGCAAAAGTCGATCTTTTTTTTCAGGTACTGCATTGTAAAGTACCCGATGTATGTTCGCATCTAACCATTCGGCAAAAGTAAACTCAGAAGCTCGGAATGAAACTGGTATATTCCCCAAGTCATTTCTAACAAAGTACTTTCCACAAATATCTATTCCCTTAGATTCTGGAGTATAAGTTGCGCTAAGTATTGTTTTCCCTGATCCTGGGCTACCCTTTAGAAGTAAGAAACCTTGTTGCTTCTGAATAATATGCTTCTCTAAATCTTCAATCACGGGACGATTGTGGAGAGCCTGTTTTGCGATTTCGTTCAATCCTTCAGGAAGCTCATTAGAATCACGTAATGTTTCATACGGTATACTATTTTCTTCCAAGAAACCTCTAATTTTCTCGATACTAATCGCACCTAGAGTCCCATCGAGTTGTCGAAGAATAATCCCCTGTACGGCCCTATTGATAATGACTGGAGCACCAGACAATGCCTCAGTACCCTCATCATCATAGAAACCAATTTTATCAGTTGGAAATAAATCCATATCCCATGTTAAAGCTTCATTTCTAATACGAGCCCGTTTCACATAACCAGTAAAACGATCCCCTGCAGTTAATTTAGACTTAGGATACCCAAAAGTTTCCCAAGGATTATTGTAGCGAATTGGTGTACAAACAAGATTCAAGCCTTCTATCCCTTCAAGAGGTTCAGACAATTCAAGCAGTGCAATGTCCAGGGATTCGTCCATATCCACAATTTTAGCTTTCACTGACATTTCTCTATCAAACAAATATGGAATTTCTAATGTGACCATTTTATTATGAGAATGGCCATGCCCTGCAACAACATGTTCTGCCGTAAGAAGCCAGCGGTCACTGATTAGAAACGCAGTACCGCGTTCTTCACATTCATCACATACAACACGTACTATTTTTTTTTCAATCTCAGGAAAATGTTCCAAAGTACTATCCCCCTCAAATACTAATTTGTCCTTCTGATAAAATCTGAACTTCGTAATTATATTTTTTTTTACGCTGTTTATCGTCCATGTAGTTTGATGCAGGGGTCTTATAGTTAAAGATCAGATTTCGCTTTTCCGTGCTTTCTCTGCACACAATTCGTGCAAGTGTAACCAGTTCAGGATGGTGGAACCTCATTCCGTTTGTTGAAATTAAAAAATTAGCAGAGTCAATCAGCTTAAGTAAACTTGGGCTTGTGTTACCACTCGACCCATGATGAGATACTTTCACTGCGTCAAACCAGATCGGCCCTTCACCATAAAGAAACCTAAGTTCCTGCTCAATAATACAAGGATGAGAATCACCCAGAAACAAAATCTTTTTGCCCATAAATTGCAAAATAAACGCAATAGAACTTCCGTTTGCAGCACTTGTATCCTCAGTAAAAGGGTTACTCGACAGTGCCTCTAAATTTACTTGGGAAGAAGAAACTTTCTTTTCGCGATTGACTATAGCACGTGTTTTTTCTCTTGACACAAGAAATTCGAATGCATCATCAAAAATGTCACCATCAGTGATCTCCTTCTTGTATCCCATTTTGTATAGCGTTCTCTTCCAGCATTCTCCTAATTGCTTAAGCTTGTTAACTGTTGGGGAAAGCATTATAATCTTCACACCGTTGCCAAGATCAATTTCACGCCGATTCTCGACACAAACTGCTTGTCCAGCAAAATCTACATTCCATGAATAACCTCCCTGAAAGACTAAACTCGCAAGTGAAGAGCCTTGTTTAGCACTAATCGGTTTATCCTTATTTTCTACGTTATTAAGTTCATTAGGATAGCCTTGTGTATTAATCTCCTCCAGGATCTTTTTCTCTATAATCGTTAGTTCTGGAGGAGAAGAATTCTTTTCCCATTGAAGATGTCTAAAGCTATTATGCCAAACCTTATCTATAGGGATTATTTTTGGAATACTAGAATGTCCATTTTCCTCTAAGAGTTTCAATGCCCCAGATAGGTGGTCAGCATCGATATGAGTAATCACAAGCAAAGCTAAACGATTGCCACTATCATTAAGTTGCTGCAATCGATCCCGGAGATAATTCTCATAAGTTGATATGAAGCCTGAATCAACCAGAAGATTTGTTCTTTCCAAATCTCCATCGCCACATGAAATGAGAAAACTGTCTCCATAAGAAGCTGGAAACATTTCGATATTAATGCTCCCCATTTTTATCATCCTCCTACCAAGAGTGCAAGGATCAATTAAAAGACACCCCTGCTATCTAGTAAATAGTTTTTAATAACTGCTTGTTACAGTTGCTAAAAAGAGCAATTCCGCCTTACACATGGAATTGCCCTTCTTAATTTATTAGACCAACACAACTAGCAATATGATATCCATCCATTTCTATGTAAGATTATAGCATAACAGTAGATTTGTGTATGCATTTTGCAAGTTGATTGGGAAGAAAAGCCCCCCCATGAGAATTCATATGCATAAGCTTCGTAATCTTTGAGGAGACAAACTGTATATCGGGAGGATAGGTTGTTACTTATTCAAACCACCTTTTCTCAAGCTTTAATTTCATTCGATATAAACCATAAATTAAAGTGCCAATTAATAAACTTTCGATTGCCTGAACATTCCGGCAAAAATTAAACCGGTTCCCCATCCGGCGAATATGGCTGTTAATATTTTCAAAATCACTCCCTCATTTTTATCTAACCATCCCATAGTCTAGAACTCCCTACTCTTCTTCTGTAATTTATAATCAACAAATTCAATAACATTCTCTTGATAGTCTGAATTGAGCCTTCTATACATTGAAATAAGGTCAGCTTCCACTGGAGTTAGTGAGAATGCGTATTCCCCCTCCTGGTAATTAGGTCGATTTTGAACTTCCTCAACCAACAACCAATTCAAATCAAAACCATACTTGATTCTTAATGCAATTAAAGTATCAGCAGAGGGCTTGCTATTACCTTTTTCTATTTCACTGAGATTACCTTGTGATATTCCAAGAGCTGTTGAAAATTCAACTTGGCTTAAATTATGTAATTTTCGAAAAGCCTTTATTTTTTCACCGATCATAATAAACTCATCCTTTCTAATTCTTCCCCTAATAATGGTGAGTAATCCTCAGCGAAAGTGGATATGATCCTTCGGTTTGTCCGAACTTAGGATATAAAATTTTACCGGGTCTAAAAGTACACTTTTTTTTACATTCATCTTAAAAATTTTTAAGCTCATATACAAACCAAATGGCAACAAATCCTTGTATTACAAAGGTTTTGTTGCCATCTGGTTGTCTCGTTTTGATGTTATAAACAGTCTCAAACTATCTTATAATCAGTCTCAATTTACGTTATAACTAACATGATGAGTTTGTTATTGGTTAAAACACCCGCTGTCTTGCCGCCTCAAACAGCAGCACCGTCGTCGCCATCGCGACGTTCAGCGATTCGGCTTTGCCGTGCATCGGGATAATCGTGCGGTGCGTCACGTGGCGCTCGACCTGCGGCGAGACGCCGCTGCCTTCGTTGCCGACGATAAGCCATGTCGGGAGCCGAAGATCGAGCTCGTAGCAGGTCGACTCGGCCTGCAGACTCGTGCCGACAAGCCGCACTCCCTTGTACGCTGCCATAGGCAGCACTTCGTCCAAATCCGCCTCGACGATCGGCAAATGAAACAAGGAGCCCATCGTCGCCCGCACCGTTTTCGGATTGTACAGATCCGCCGTTCCCCGGCCGAGCACGATTCCCGTCGCACCGGCAGCATCGGCGCTGCGCACGATCGTGCCGACATTGCCTGGATCTTGGACGCCGTCGAGAACGACTACCAGCGGCTGCGGATGCTCAAGCAAGCCGGCCGACGCAAGCCCGTACTTTTCCGCGATCGCTGCGACTCCTTGCGGCGTCTGCGTATCGCTGCATTTGGCTAGCACTTCTTCGGAAACGCCGACACAAATCGAACGATCCGGCAGCAGCTGCTCGAGCTCGGCGGGAAGCCCCTTGTCGATCGAATAAAGCAGCGTCTCCAGACGGACGCCCGACTGCAGCGCCTCCTGAACAAGATGCGTGCCTTCTATTATAAACTTTCCTTGGCTGTCGCGGCCTTTTTTGGTCAGCAGCAGGCTCCATTGCTTGACCTTCGGATTTTGCACGGACAATATTTGCATATTCATAGGTTAAAATTCAAATTCCCTTCTATTCCGAGAACGACATTTCGAAGCGCCGCAAATCTTCGTTCTTGCCGACAACGACGAGAATATCGCTTTCTCCGATCAAATATTCGGCGTGCGGAGCAATGTTCATTTTATTATCGTTCTTGATGGCCATGACATTGCAAAAATATTTGGCGCGAATATCGAGCTGACGCAAGCTTTGGCCGAGCATCGAGCCGGACGCCTTGATCTCTACGATGCTGTAATCTTCGGATAACTCGATGTAGTCAAGAATATTCGGCGATATCAAATGATGGGCGACGCGCATCCCCATATCCCGTTCGGGGAAAATAACTTTATCGGCGCCGATCTTCTTGAGAACCTTGCCGTGAAGGTCGTTCTGGGCTTTGACGATCAGCTTCCCGACTCCAAGCTCTTTCAAAATCAGCGTAGTCAGAATGCTCGACTGGATATCTTGTCCGATCGCTACGACAACGACATCGAAGTTGCGGATGCCGAGCGCCCGTAGCGCTTCCTCGTCCGTCGTATCCGCTTGGATGGCATGCGTAACGATACCGCTTATTTCCTGCACGCGCGACTCGCTTGTATCGATCGCCAGCACTTCGAAGCCAAGACCGCTTAGCGATTTAGCTACGCTCGAACCGAAGCGGCCCATTCCGATTATGGCAAACTGTTTCTTCATCGGCTGTTTCCTCCACTTGTGTTCATCATCTTTTTCCATTATATCATACATGCGGCACCGTCTCGACCGCGCCTTGCTGCCGGATTTTTTACCGGCGGCTCAATAAAGCGATGCATGACGGCGGTCGGCCGACCGCACACGCGGAGACTTGCGGCTCGCGCCTGCAGCAATCATGCCTGATGATGCTTTGTTGCGTTATTCCATATGATCTCCATACTTCCCGCTCCGCACCCCATGGATGAAGGAAGCCGAAATCGGGTAAAGTAAACCGGAAACGAGCATGTTATCGAGAATGATATTATGACAGCGGAGGTCGTTCTTCATGAATTTGGATTTGCGGCAGGCGATCGTACAGCGGGTTCAGGACAAATCGGATGAGGAATTAAAGGAAGTGATCGAAGGATCGATCGGCGGCGACGACCGCGCGCTGCCCGGTCTCGGCGTTCTTTTCGAGATTATCTGGCAGCACAGCGATGCGCCCGTCCAGCAAACGCTGATCGGTACGTTAAAGGAACATCTTCCTCATTAAACGGCATCAGACCATCCCTCGTACAGGGACTCATTCAAGGCCATGCGAAACCGGCATGGTCTTCCTCCACATCACGCAAAACGGCAAAACGTATTTTCTTTAGCACGCATGCGTGCAGCCGTACCGGCCGAAAAAGCATCGAAATCTCCTGCAAATACGTCCATTATGTCATCAAACGTTTCAAACCGGTAAAACTGCTCTCCCGATTCCGTCAAAAAATTGGCCAATGTGCTGCGGGCAAAAATCCAATCCGCGAAGCTCGATCCGTATAAATCGCTTACGCCGTCTCCGATGTACACGACTTTGCTTCCCTCTTCCTTCAAGCGGCGAACGGCATCGGCCTTGCAGCATCCGCACCAGCGGCAGCTCGGATTCGGATTTTGAAAGCCAAGCGAGTATTCCCCGTCAGACAAGTAACGAATCGGATTCGAAATGATTTTATCCGCTTCAATGCCGAACTTCTGCGTCAGCTTTTCGATATAATAGGCCATTCCGTCGCTGAGAATAATAACGGGAATTTGACGTTCTTTGCAAAAGTCCAGAAAACGAGGCGCGCCTTGCCGCGGCGAAACGGATTCCAGCAGCTCATCGACTTCCGCTTGACGCCCCTCCAGAAACGAGTAGGCAACCTCGATCCACTTCATCGTCCCGATCTCTTTCCCGATAAATTTACGGGTAACCTCGATCGTTTCCTCGCGTTCCAAGATGCCGAGCTCTTTCATAACAGTATCCCCAACATCTTCTTTCATTAGTGTGCCGTCGAAATCGGTAACGATTACCAGGTTGTTGTTGTCCATATGCGTTCCCCTCTCGCCGTCCCTCGGTAAGCCGGTTATTTTCATTCTTTTTGCAAACATGCGCAGCAAGGATAAACGCCTGTCGGTGTCTATGACGTTGGCGTTCGCTTTAGGCTTTGTAAACGAAAAAGCAAATCCTCCCTTCGTGTGAAAGGAGGATTCGCACGTCCTATGACCAGTGTACCCGCTCCGTCTGAGAGCGTCAACCGTCTGCAAGGACGTCTGCATGTATGAAAACTGAGGTTACGCCATATTCAGATCCAGCTGATCTTCTTCATCCCTGTTGAAGGAATCGCGGTCGAACTCGCCTTCCGAGTCGGCCACTAGCAGCGAAGTAACCGTAGTGCCCGTTGCGTTTACCGCGGTACGGCCCATGTCGACGACTGCGTCGATCGCAAGCACGAGGCCGAGACCTTCAAGCGGCAGACCGAGCGCGGTCAAGACAACGGTCGTGGAAATCGAAGCTGGCCCCGGCACGCCGGCAACCCCGACGGACGAGATCATGCTCACGAGCACGATCAGAATGTATTCGGAAATACCGAGCGGAACATCGTATACTTTAGCGACGAAAATGGCAACCACCGCCGGCCAAACTCCTCCGCAGCCGTTCATGTTCATCGTCGCCCCGAGCGGTGCGACGAAGCTGGCGATTTTCGGCGATACGCGCAGCCGCTTCGTGATCACTTCAAGGTTTACAGGCAGCGTAGCGTAGCTGCTTCGCGTCGTAAAGGCGACCGCGATCGTCGGATACGCTTTTTTGAAAAACTTGAACGGATTCACTTTCGCTACGAAAGCTACAAGTCCGCCGAAGGTGACGATAAAATGAATGATCAAGGCAACATACGTCGCCAGGATGACTTTGACGAGCGGCGAAAGCGTCTCGATGCCGTACTTCGTCGCCATCGCGGCAATCAGCGCGTATACCCCGTATGGAGTCAGGCGAATGATGTACTTGATGACCTGATGCAGCACTTGCGCCAGCGAGTCGATGAATTGCTTGACAGGCTGAACGGCATCCGGCTTTTTGGAGCCGACGTGGACGATCGCGACGCCGAGGAAGATGGCGAACACAAGAACCGGAACGACTTTGCCCGCAGCCATTTCGTTAATCGGATTAGACGGTACGAGATCCAAGATAACTTGCGAAAACTTCGGAATTTCACGAGGCTTGAAGCCGCTCGATGCCGCTTGGTCGATCCCTGCTCCCGGATCGATCGCAAGAGCGACAAGCAATCCGATCAAAGCGGCGATGCCGGTCGTGATCAAAAACCAAGAGATCGTTTTGATGCCGATCTTACGCAGATGGCCCAGACTGGATATGGAAGTGATACTGCTGATGACCAGCACTACGACAAGCGGAATGACGAGCATTTTGACCAGGTTGACGTAAATCGTGCCGATCGTGCTGACGCTCGTGGCGTCAAGCTTGAAGGAATTGAACGCGATCCCTGCGCCCAAGCCGAGACCAAGGGCCAGCAAAACGCGATAGCCGAAGCCTACCCGCTTGCGGGCTAGAAAATAAAGAATACCGATGATGACGACAGAAACGAGCAAGCTGACCCAGTTTGTCTCGATGGCTGTCCATAAGTTGTTTTCCATGCGAACTCATCTCCTATTTATCATACCGATTTACTAGGCATTTATTATTCTCGATAATACTGCCGTTTTTTCAAACTGTCAATATGATTTTTAAGACGATTCGAAAAGTACTTCCGGGATCAAATGCGCATCACCCCGGTGTACGTGCAGCACCCTTTTACAGGGCGGTGTTGCCGTTTATCCTTGTTCCATTTCATCTCCTGTCCGGCCTATATCTATCGCTTGTATGATCCCAATAGCGTGGAAAAACCGTACTCCTGCCGCACGATCTCGCCGATTGAATACAAAAAAGCAAAAAGACTTCTGCATGTCGACGCTGAAGCTTTTTGCTTTTGCTATACAATATGGCGAGCGAATCGAAAAAAGAACTTCACGATATGTAAGCGCATTCTTTATTTCGTTTCTTGTTTGTCCGTTCGGCCAAAGCCAAAAGGCAGACTGGCGGCAAGCCTGAATATGGACGCAAATTAAGGGGGACGGAACAAACAGGAAGGCCGGGTACGACGCCGAAAGTATCGGCGCCGCACCCGGCGCAGCGCAAGCCGCAAAGCTTGCCGTTATGGTCTTCTAACGCCAGTGCAGCTTCGTCATCCCGACGGGCAGAGGTTCTGGCGTGCTGCATGTACTTTGCATCGCGTAGTGCTTGCCCTCGCGGGAAGCCTCGTGGAATCCGTGCATCGCTTCCAGCACATGATAGGCCAATTGCCCGCTGGCGAGGTGCTCGCGTCCCTTAGCGATCGCATCGACCATATCGGCGACGCCGATGCCTCTGCTGTTCTCGGCGAAGCCGTGCGTAAGCGGAATGTCCGCCCAATCCGGCGTGCTTTTGCGGCGGTATTTGATCGGCCCTCCGAACGTATTCGGATCGGGTACGACGATCGTGCCGAGGCTTCCGTACACCTCGATCCGCGGCAGCGTCGAGCCTCCGGCTATGTCAAAGCTTGTCATGAGCGAACCGACGGCGCCATTCCGGAAATCGAATACGCCGGACACATGCGTCGGCACTTCTACCGCGATTGTTTGTCCGTATTTCGGCTCACTCGTTACGATCCGCTCCGGGTATGTAATCCGCGCAGAACCGGTAACCCGTTCGATCGGTCCGAGCATGGCGACCATCGCCGTCAAGTAATACGGCCCCATGTCGAACATCGGTCCGCCGCCCGTCTGATAGAAAAATTCAGGCGCTGGATGCCACGACTCCGGACCTCCGCTCGCCATAAATCCCGTTGCGCCGACGGCATGGCCGATCCAGCCGTCGCGGATCAGCTTGATGCATGTCTGGATGCCGCCGCCGAGAAACGTATCCGGCGCGCAGCCGACGCGCAGCCCTTTCTCCGCAGCGAGCTCCAGCAGCTTTTTGCCGTCTTCGCGGGTAACGGACAGCGGCTTCTCCACGTATACGTGTTTGCCCGCTCGCAGCGCCTGCATGCAAACGTCCGCATGAGCGGCGGGTATCGTCAAATTAATGACCAGCTTAATGTCCGGATCGGCCAGCAGCTCTTCCACGCTGCAGCCTTTGGCGATGCCCTGCTCCTCCGCTTTGGCCTTCGCCCGTTCTACGTCGATATCCGCGCAGGCGGCAATCTCGTAATTGCCGAACAGCTCCTTGGCATTCTTGAAATAGATGCCGCTAATGTTGCCGCATCCGATAATTCCCACTTTGGTCACATTCATGAGAAAGCCTCCTAATCGATCAGGTCGGTTGCAGAAAATGCGAAAAGAATACCGTTACTTGGCTGCCCAAACCATTCCCCGCCGCATCAGCTCCGATACTTGAGGCATGCGGACAATTTCCGCTTGATGCCCGAGCGAGCAATAGTACACTTTGCCTAAGCCGTACGTTTTCGTCCAGACGACCGGCATTCGGACATCGGCTCCGTTCGGCCCGAAAGCCGCGAACGTCGTAGTCGCATGCACCTCGACAGCCGGATCGACGTGCATGTAATATTGCTCCGTGCACACTTCGAAATCCCCGATTCCCGCAGTAAGCGGGTGCTCCTTAAGATTAACGGCGTACCTGACGCCGTCATTGCCGGGATGCGCCACCCACTGGCCGCCGACCATAAATTGATACTCCGTCTCGTTCCGGAACGAATCGCCCATGCCCCCATGACATCCCGCGATGCCTACGCCGCCCCGCACCGCTTCCAACAGCGGATGAAGCTGCTCCTTCGTTAAACTGCCCATCGTCCAAACCGGTACGATCAGACTTAAGCTTCCTAGCTTTTCGCTATCCTTAAAACAGTCCAGCGTGTCCGACAACTCCACTTCGAAACCCTCTTCCGCGAGCAAACCGCCAAGCAGCTTCGCGACTTCTTCAGGCTGATGCCCTTCCCAGCCTCCCCATACGATCAAAGCCTTCCGCATCCTATGCGTCTCCTTCCGAACAGACCGGCAATATCATCTTAATGACGGGATGTATCTTTCCTTGCCGATAAATCGCTTGTGTGGACACGAATCTGCAAGCGCTAACGCTTACAACTCGTCGATACGAACCCAGCGCCGTTCTTCGATCGAACGGTCAACCGCTTCGAGTACCTCCTGGCACTTCACGCCGTCCATAAAATTGGGCACCGGCTGCCGGTCGTTCTCAATCGCCTCCATCAGCTCGACCACCTCGTGGATGAACGTATGCTCGTATCCGATCGTATGCCCCGGCGGCCACCATGCCTCGCTGTACGCATGAGCGGGATCGGTCGCAAGCACGCGCCGGAAGCCTTGAACATCGGCGGCGTCATCCGTAAAATACACCTGCAGCTCGTTCATCCGTTCGAAGTCGAACTTGACGCTGCCGCGGCTGCCGTTTATTTCAAAAGCGTTCGTACTCCGATGTCCCGGCGCAAAACGGGTCGCTTCGAAGCTGCCGAGAGCGCCGCCTTCAAAACGGGCGAGAAACAACGTCGCGTCATCTACCGTAACGGGACCGCGCGCCGAATCCGCGCCGCCCTTGGCGCTAAGTCCGGCAGCCGAGCCGGGCAGCGGACGCTCCCTGACGAACGTCTCGCTCATGCCGACGACTTCCGTCATTTCGCCGACCAAATAGCGGGCAAGATCGATCAGATGCGCGTTCAAGTCGCCGTGAGCGCCGGAGCCGGCAATTTCCTTCTGCAGCCGCCAAACGAGCGGGAACTCGGGATCTGCGATCCAGTCTTGTAAATACTGTCCGCGAAAATGATAGATTTTGCCGAGCCGCCCCTCCTCGATCAGCTTCCGGACCAGCCGAACGGCCGGGGAAAACCGGTAATTGAAGCCGATCATATGCTTCACGCCAGCCGCTTCCGCGGCCGCAAGCATTTCGCGGGCATCCTCGAGCGACAGCGCCAGCGGTTTCTCGCAAAAAATATGCTTGCCCGCCTGCGCCGCCGCAAGCGCTATCTGTTTATGTACATCGCTTGGCCCGTTTATATCGATTAGATCGATGTCGTCCCGCGTGGCGAGCTCCCGCCAATCCGTCGTCCAGCTTTCCCAGCCGAACTGCGCGGCCGCCTTCTCGACGCCCGCCCGGTCCCGGCCGCAAATCGCCTTCATCACAGGCTTAAGCGTTTGCGGGAAAAACATAGATAAATCGCGGTACGCATGACTGTGAGCCTTACCCATAAACTTGTATCCGACCATTCCGACATTTACCTGCTTCATTCGGATGCCTCCTTTTTTTGCTGCGAACGATCTTTACCGCCATAAAGGCAGCTCGAAAATTAGCCTTGCGAAAATTAGAAGAATAAAGATGGTCTGTTGCGATGTACGATGAGCTGTTTACCGAATCTTGCGTACCGTCCTCGCCCGTTACGTCTCGCGAAGCCGGCTCGATTTCCTCACGACCAGGCGGGTGCCGAGCATTTCACGCGGCGCTCCCTCGTCGTCCGATCCGTCCGTGCCTTGCGCCAGCAGCCTTTTCGCCGCACGTTTGCCCATCTCATAGAAAGGAACATGAACCGACGTCAACGGCGGGTCGGTTAAGCGGGCCGCATCGGAATCGTCATATCCGACGATGGCCGGGAAGTCGTCCGTTTGGACGCCGAGCTCGCGCAGACCCTGCATGAGGCCGATCGCCATCCGGTCGTTCGCGACGAAAATCGCGTCAAGCGAGTCAAGCATCGCATATACCCGCGAAGCCGCCGCATACCCGCTCTTCCGGCTGTAGTTTCCTTCAAGCATAAGCTGCGGATCGAACGGCAGCCCTGCTTCCGCCAGCGCCTTACGGTACCCTTCCAGCCGGTCTACGCTGTTCGAAAAATCGAGCGTTCCGTTAAGGAAAGCGATCCGCTTCGCTCCGAGGGCGATCAAATGCCGGATGGCCTCCAGGCTGCCCTGCTTATGCTCCGCATCGATTTCCGAAAACGACTCGCCTTCAAAATGCTGATTGATCAGGCAATACGGATGCCCTTCCTCCTGCAGGATACGAAGCGCCGCACGTTCCTCGGAAACGTCGCGGGAGCCCAGTATGATGCAGGCGTCAACCTTCTGCGACTTGAACAAGCCGGCGAAATCCATCGATTCCTGCGGCGACCTGAACATCAGCAGCAGGTCGTAGCCGTATTCTCTTACCGCCTCCCCGATTCCGCTCAACACTTCGGCAAAATAATAAGTCGAAAACACGTTCACCTTCGGCACATACGGCAGTACGACGCCGAGATTGCCGCTTTTGCGGCGGACAAAGCTGCGCGCCAGCGCACTCGGATAATAACCCAGCGCCTTGGACGCCTCGAGCACCCGGCGCTTCGTTTCTTCGCGGATCGGCCCCACATTGTTAAGGACCCGCGATACCGTAGCTTCGGAAACGCCCGCACGCTCCGCCACTTCTTTTCTCGTTGCCATGGGTTATGCCTCCGCCGGTTTCAAAATAATGTACACGCGTACATTATGCTACGGCCGAAGCCGGCTGTCAATTGTTTTCAAGCATCAATTACACATGAAAATCGGGCTCGACCATCGGCTTCGAATACAGCTCATTGACCGAAGCCTCGCGAACCGTCTCCAGCAGCTTCCGCATGCCGTTCGTTATAAACGTATCGTTGCGGCGAATGAATACCGTCGTGACTCGTCCAAGCTCCCCGGGAATGGTAAAGCAGCGAATGCTGCCCTTTTGCTCCAAATGCGCTACCGTCGATCTGGGCACCAGAGAAATGCCCAAGCCTGCGTTCGCCACGGCAAGAAGCGTCTCCAGCGTACCGATGCCGAACTCCATTACTTTGACCGGTTTGACGCCTTCCTTCTCAAACCACTGCATCATTCTCGCCCGATAGCCGCAGCCTGCGCGAAACACGAGCAGCGGCCTCGTTTGGCATTCCTCCAGCGTATTCGGTCCTCCGTCGGCTTTCGCAATGAGGACGAGCTCCTCCTCGATGAACGGATACTGCACAAGCTCCGGATGCCGGACCGGCCCGCTTACAAAAGCGCCGTCCAGCCGGTATTGCAGCACTTCCTTCAACAGCTGCTCCGTCACGCCGGTCATAAGCGACAAATCGACGCGCGGATACTGCGTATAGAAATCGGACAAAAACTGCGGCATGATCGATACCGTATCGACCGAGCCTATTACCAAAGGACCGGACGGGTCTTCCGCATCCTGAAAAGCTCTCCTGATTTCATCGACCGATGCGATGACCTGCTGGGCGTAAGCTTGCAGCTTCGCGCCGTCCGACGTCAGTGTAACGCCCCTGCGATGCCGGTTGAACAGCACCGTTCCGAGCTCCTGCTCCAGCTGCTGCACCCTGGCCGTGACGTTGGATTGCACGTAATTAAGCTCCTTTGCCGCTTTGCTGACGCTGCCCAGCTCGGCGACCGTTTGAAAAATGCGCAAATCGCTGATCTCCACCGCTCGCTCCTACTCTCCACTCTGTTTTGATATCAATTATAGAGATGGAAGTTATCACTTACAATCATTTTACATGATGAAATTGAAGCGATATGATTAAGCCGCAAACGATCAGTCGAGAGGCAGGCAACCATTCATGAGTAATAAAAGCGTGCTAAAGGGCGCGATGATGTGTTTAATGGCAAGCGTCGCTTGGGGAGCCATGTTCCCCGTTGCGGAGAGCGCTTTTTCCTATGTAGATCCGACTTATTTTTCCGTGCTGCGCTACTCGATCGTTTCCGTTCTTATGCTTGTCTTGTTAGGGGTGAAGGAAGGCAAAAAATCGCTGCGATTGGACGGCCGGGGCAAGGCTTTGTGGTTTTACGGAACGATGGCGTTTACCGTATACAGCCTTCTGATGTTCTGGGGACAAAATATGCTGGGGACATCCGGCGTTATTCTCGCTTCGGTGCTGGAGGCGCAAATGCCGATCATTTCCGTTATGCTGTTCTGGATGTTCAACCGGCGCAAACCGCGGCCTCTTACGATCTGGTGCATGATTGCGGCCTTTATCGGCTGCTTGATGATCATAACCAAAGGCGACGTCAGCGCGTTCATGCTGGACGGGAGCGGCATTTTTCCCGTTTTGCTCATGTTCGCCGGCGTTGTGGGCTGGGTTCTCTACACGAACGGAGGGCAAGCGTTCTCCGATTGGTCCGTTCTTCGGTACTCCGCTTTGAGCTGCGCTCTCGGGACGGCTACATTAATTGCGGCCGCAGCCTTTATGACGGCTTTCGGTTTCTCCAGCGCTCCCTCAATAGAAGATGTTGCCTCGATCGGCTACGAGCTCGGATTTATGGTGCTGATTGCCGGCGTTGTCGCGCTGATTTGCTGGAACTCCGGCATCAAGCTGCTCACGCCGATTAACGGGATTTTATTTATCAATTTCGTTCCAGTCACCACCTTTATCATTACCGCGCTGCAAGGCCATCGGATAACCTTCCACGATGCGGCAGGAACGCTGCTTATTATTGCGGCTCTGGTCGCCAATAACATCTATCAGCGTTGGCTTGCAGCTCGTCCGGCCTCCGGCATCCCGATGGAAGGACAGTCAGCCGGGTAACGGCGCGGCGCTGCCGCTCATGCAGATGCGCGCCGTGCGGCATCTGCTATGCTAAATCGCCTGCATCTTATGATTCGGCTGCTGCTATGCGGATCGCCTACATCGTATGATGCGGCTGCTGCCATTCGGATCGCCTGCATCGCATGATGCAGCCTGCTGCCATTCGGATCGCCTACATCGTATGATGCGGCCTGCTGCCATGCGATCCGCCTGCCGTTTGCGGCGCTGCTCGCCATACATATCGCAGACATGATGCGTTGTGCCTGCTGCTATACGAATGTCAACAGCGTACGATGCGGCCGGCTGCCAAGCCGCCGATCAGCAGCTTGCGGAAATCGCGAGCTCCATCAGTTCTTCCTCCCTGTTGATGACATGCTCCCTGCCGCCTGCCAGCTCGATCATAATATGCAGCTCCTGCGACAGATCGATCTCGTAGGTCCTTCTAAGCGTCTCCCCGCGCGCATTGCGGACAACCCGGACGACCGGTCTCAGCCTATGCTTGTCCACATCGGTTACGACGGCATACTCCCCCGTGCTCAGCCTGACGTTTAATCCCGGCGCAAACAGCTCCAAATGACTGCAAAAAAGCCTTACATCGGCAAAATCGAACAAAGATCCTGCATAGCTGTACAGCAGCTCCACCGCTTGATGACGCGGCATGGCAAACTGCCCTTCGCGGCCGTGAACGAGAACGTCGAAGGAATCGATCAGCCCGATCCATCTTGCGAAAGGATCGATCGACTCCGCCTTTAAGCCGAGCGGAAACCCGCTTCCGTCGATCCGTTCATGGTGCTGGAGAACGGAGATCGTCGCGAGATGCGTCAATCCGTAATGCTTCAGCAGAGCATAACCTTGCTGCGGATGCTGATTCGAATCGGTTATCTGCCTCAGGCTGCCGATGTCATGCAGAAGAGCGCCGAGACCTAACGCATGCAGCTCCCCGCCGAGGCAGGCCGATCTCAAGCCGAACGTCATCGCGTTGACGCAAACGTGCAGCGCATTTTCGATAAAATGGCGCTTTCGCGTATCCGAAGTCAAAGCCGTCCATACAACGGGCTTCAGAAGCTGCGGGCCGTTCTTTAAAATAACCGCCAGCTTTTCGACGGCATCCCGGCAGTTCGACATAATATCGGAAAGACCGTCCGTGCTTCTGTCGCGATAAATCCGGTCGTACAGTCTGGAGAGCATCATCTCCAATACATGCATCGTCTCCTTAAATCGGTCTCCCCCGGCCCGGCCGGCCTCGAGAGGGCATTCTTTAATGTGAAGCACCTGAATGCCGATCCGCGACAGTTTATGCAACGCCGCCTCAGTCAGGACGGTTCCTTCTCTAAGGAGCAAACTTTTGCCGTTCAAATATACCGACTTCCCTAATGTCATACCCTTCCTGCAATCCTGTACCGGGAGCAATCTCATCCTGCTTTCCCCTTCCTCCGAATGTTTCCTGATATGCAGTATAGAGCAGCCTCTTCAACCGGAGAAGGATGAACTTTTCTAACCCCCGGGGTGAAAAAAAATCATCCTACCTGGCAGCGGACCGCTCTGTTATACTGTTCATTGAACGTATCGGAACGGATGGTGGCGGCGATGGAGCGTATTCGCGTTATGTTGGTTGAAGACGACCCTTTTTGGAAGCAGCAGCTTTCGGAGGATCTGCAGCTCGAGAGCGACATCGAGTTCGTCTGCGTTGCGGATACGAAGGAAGCTGCCGTCAAAGCGGCGCAGGAGCTCGAGATCGACGTCATCCTGATGGACATCAATCTGACGGGAAACAACCTGGACGGCTTGCAGGCGGCGGAGATGGTCAACCGGCTTCATACGCAATGCAAGGTGATCATGCTGACGTCCATGACGGAGAAGGAAATCATCCTGAAGTCTTTTCAGGTCGGGGCCGTCAACTATATTACCAAGTCGAGCTATAAGGATATTATTATGGCGATACGTGATGCGCATACCGAGCGGGCATCGATACATGCCGACGCCGCCGAGCTGCTTCGGACGGAAATCCAGCTCATGTCGCTGACCCCGATGGAGCGCGAGGTGTTCGAGCTGCGCAAGGAAGGCCTCAGCAAAACGCAAATATCCGATAAATTGACCAAATCGGTAAACACGATCAAATCGCAGCTAAGAAGCATGAAAAACAAGCTCGTTTTTTTTAAAGAGGACTGACGACTGAAGCTTCAATAGCGCAAGCGTTTGCCGAAAACGCCATTATGTATCATGCGGCCGATCGATGTCATGCAGCGCCTCTTCGCTCGGGGTTCCACTCCGGGCGCTAAACCGAAGCGCAAGTGAACGATCGCAACGCACGGCTGTGGAGTGATCGCCTATGATTCAGGTTATGCTTGTTTTCATTATTTTGTGGGGACTCGGCTTGTTTCTCCTCATTACGAACGGAAAACATCTATTCGCGCGCTGGGTCGGGATTTTGCTGCTGATCGGGGGCTGCGGCAGTTTGTCCGTTATTTTGCACGACTTCGTACCGGTCTGGTGGCCCGACTTTTACCAGTCGCTCGGTTATACCGGGCGCTACGCGGCCTTTGCCGGGAACGCCCATATGGACTACAACTTATTCGAAAGCGCTCTATTCTGGATTACGCTGCTGTTAGCCGGCACGACGCTGTTCGGGCTCAGCTATGCGTATTTGGTGAGCGCTCTTCATTTTGACCGGACGATTCCGGCCGATTGGCGAAAAAAAGCGGCCGCGGCGCTGGCCGTCCCGGCTTTTGCACCGTTTGCCTGGGAGCTGCTGCAAAATGCAGCATACCCCGTTTACGAGCAGAACGGCATCCGCATCGGTACGATCGACAACAACCCCGCCGTTTTCGTGAGCGTTTCCTACCTCATTGCCGGTGTCTATATTTTCGCGCGGGCCTGCATGAAAGAACGCGACCGAACGGCGCGTCCCCAAATGCTCCGGACGGCTTTTCTCGTTTCGTTGCCGGTCCTATCGATCTATTTGCTCGATTTTATCGCAATCCGCAAGCTGGTTGTCGCCAAATACTATTACACGAGCTACGAAAAATCGTTTTTGCTTTTTTATGATATGAACGCCTTTCATTTTATGGTCGTTGGGGTCGTCATTATCGCCTTCTTTTACTTTGTCGTGCGTTACGGCATGCTCGGCTTGAAGCTGCGGCTGGATAAGGACAGATTGGACACTTCGCTGCGGGCGATGACGGCCGGAACGCGCATGTTCAATCACACGATCAAAAACGAAGCGAGCAAAATCAACTATATCGGCGAACGGCTCAAGCAGCATATCGAGGAGGGCGACAAGGAAGCCGCACTTCGCATGCTTTCCGGGCTCGAGCGCATATCTTCGCATATGCTCGATATGACGGAGCGGATCAAGGAGAAAACCGACGACATCACGCTTCGCGAGCAGGAGAGCGAGCTTGATGCTTTCATTGAAGCGACGATCGCCCCGCTGCTGCCGTTGGCGGAGGAACGTGGCATCGAAATCGCCTTTCGGGCAGGCGACCGATTCCTGCTTACCTGCGACCGAACGCATGTGGCTGAGACGATCGGCAACATTTGCCTGAACGCGGTCGATGCGATCAGGGCCAAAGCCGCCTCGGGCGCTTTATCTCCCGGGAGCGGAAAGGTGACGATAAGCGTGGTGCGCAGCGGGAAAGACGTCGTCATTCATATCACGGATAACGGCGAAGGGATCGCGAAGTCGAATTGGGAGACGGTTTTCGAGCCGTTCTACACGACCAAAAACAACTCGGCGAACTACGGCATCGGCCTCAGCTACTGCTATGCGGTCATGCAAAAACACGGCGGCTCCGTTTACATCGCGCAAAGCGAAGCCGGAGTCGGCACGACGGTCGCTCTTCGGTTTCCCGCTTCACGCGCTGCCAGCGCCGACCTCAATCTGGAGGAGCGCCCGCAGCCGCTCACTCATGCGTTATAGCTTGCGGAGCCTATTGGATAGGCATCGAGATTCAAGGATAAACAGCTTCATCAGCATACGCTGAAGGACAAGACGCGTTCAACGGGAATTGGAAAAATCAGCGGAGGATTTACTTTCTGACATTTTGAACAAGCGAGCACGCTTCGGCTGAACGGTAACAGCCAAAGCGTGCTCGCTTTATTTGGTGCGCCGGCCTGACGCCGACACCCTTCACACGCGCTGCGGACAACAGGAAAAGCAGTTCGAGCTTTTCGCTTGCCTGCTATTGACGCCGCCCTACGTGACCCGCCCATATGCATTCGCATAGCGGATAATTCTCGCGAAAATCCCCTTGTTCGCAAGCCGGCGGAAAATGTACGGATCCGGCTTCGTGTTCACTTCCAAAATCCACGGCTTCAGTTCGCCGTCGAGGCCGACGTCGAGGCCGATCTCGCGCAGGCCGGGATAATGCTTATGAAGCGCTTCGCCGACTTCGACGCCCAGCTTTTCCAGCTTGCCGAGCGTTTTTTGCGCTTTCTCGGAAGAGCCGGCACATGCGCCAAGCAGCGTTTCCGCAGGCACAAGCTTGCCGCCGTTATGAAAGTTCGTTACGATTTTGCGCGGATGGGCGACACGTCCGATGATGCCGGTCGTTTCCCAATTTTTTTGCAAATTTTGCTGCACCATCACCCGGAGATCGAAGCGTCTTTTATTGTAGGTTTGCAAATGGATGCCTTTTTGCGCGAGATAGCGCCTTCGGCCCGCCGATCTGCGGACATTGCGGTATAAAGCCGCGAACGTACGGTAGGTGCGGATCCGTTCGTTTAACTGATACCGGTACAGAGGCCGTTCCACCCCGCCTGCCATTTCAACCCGCATGACGCCTCCGCCATACGTCCCTCTATCCGGCTTTACGTAAACCATCCGCAGCTGCTCGAGCATTTCGCGCAAATTGCCCGAGGTCATCGGCACCGTTTTCGGAATGTACGGTTTGATCGATTCGTGATGGAGAAGCGCTTCCGTTTTGGCCCATTTGCTAATAACGTGACGCTGCATGCTGTCGCCCTCTTTCTGCCAAAATACGCATGACTTATCCGTTTGCGGCATTCGAACCGCCGAATGCTTCGACATTTCTATCCTATGTGAGAAGGGATTGTCCGGGTTTGGGCGGATGCTCCCGATCTCGCCCATACGCCAAACAAGGCCGCCCCGGGTCGGGACGGCCTTAATCGGCAATATACCATTCGTGGGCTATGGCCGAAGCGGAAGGAATGCCCGGTCGAACTCGGCGGCAGCGATAAAATCGAGCTCCGTCAGTCCGCCTGCATGCCAGGATGTAAGGCGCAGCGTGATCATTTTATAATCGATGGCGATGAAGGGATGGTGGTTGAGCCTCTCCGCCGCATCCGAAACGCGGGCTACGAATGCGATACCGTCCATAAACTTGCGAAACCGGTATTTTTTGACGATCCAATTGATATCCTCCAGCTGCCAGCCTTCGGCCTCTGCCAAACTTTCCGCTATACGTACCACGGACAATTTCATTGTGTTGCCTCCTGCATGATTCAAATAAAAACTATCCTTTCATTCTACGACTTCTGTTCGGGATTGACTATGTGTGTGTTTCTTCTATGAATGTTTGGATTTGGATTGAAAACGCACAAAATCCCATGGTAATATGATGTCGAATGCAAATAAATCCACAAGATTCATAGGAAAGGATGGGTGTGGCACATGCAGGTCCGTTTATTGGGCACGGCCGCGGCTGAAGGTATTCCTTCGTTATTTTGCCGGTGCGAAACATGCAAGCAAGCCCTTGCGCTTGGAGGTAAAAACATACGTACTCGCACGTCCGTCATGATCGATGAAACGCTGAAGATCGATTTTCCGCCCGACACTTATTTTCATATGATCCGAGACGGTTTGGATTTGGACCTCGTGCAGGATCTTCTCATCACCCATTCGCATTCCGATCATCTGCTTGCAGACGACTTGTATATGCGGCTGCCGGGCTACGCCCAGACCGAGGACAGGCCGATTCATGTTTACGGCCATGATTTGCCGATCAGCAAATGCATTTCCGTAGTCGGGCTCGAGCAGCAAAAATTCGAGTTTCACATCGTCCGGCCGTTCGTTCCTTTCGAAATGCAAACAGCCAAGGTTGTGCCGCTTTTAGCCGATCACGACCCGATGGAAACCTGTCTTCTCTATTACATCGAGAAAGACGGCAAAACGATATTTTACGGACATGACAGCGGCTGGTTCCCGGACGAAACCTGGGATTTTCTGAAGGACAAGAAGCTTGATCTTGCCATTCTCGAATGTACGACAGGCCGGTCGAAGTACCGGAGAAACCATATGAATGTGGATTCCGTTCTCGAAACAAAAGCGTGGTTCGAAGCGAACGGCGTGCTTAAACCGGGAAGCCAAGTAGCCGTCACCCATTTTTCGCATAATGCGCATTTGCTGCACGAGGATTTGACCGCGATTTTCGAACCGCATGGCATTCAAGTCGCTTATGACGGCATGACTATTAACTTATAAAGGATAAATGCATGCTTTCTTGAGATATCCTGGCTACAAGCCTTTATTGTCTAATGGAAAAAACCTGCTGGCCGTCAGCAGGTTTTTTTATGATTCGAATAGTCACTGTTGACTATTATGTTAGTCCGGCTTTATAATGGCGATAGATAGTCACGTATGACTAATTTATAACCGCTAAGGAGGCGGAATCATGCAATCTTATACGAAATGGTTCATTCGGGTTGCCGCATTGTATTTGATGATCGGCGTATTTATCGGCTCCGACATGGCCGGTCGCAAAGATTATTCGATTATTCCGGTGCATTCCCACATTTTAGTGGTCGGCTGGCTTTCCATGTTCGCCTTCGGGGTGTTTTATTATTTATTTACTCCGGGCATGATAAAGCTATCCAAGGTGCAAGCGTGGACTTCGCTCCTCGGGGGAATGACGATGCCGATCGGGTTCCTGTTTTATATTAAGGCTGAAAATCCGGTAACGCTCGGCTTGTTTATCGGCACCGCTTCGCTTCTCTTGATTGGCGTCGTTCTATTCGCTTGGATTACCCTTTTCGACAAAAAGGTGTTCGCGCCGAAGAAAGCCTGAAGCTGCCAAATTCCAAAACGGCGGGTTAATAAGCATAAGCCGCTTACGGACAGGAAACGGATGCCGCTTGCATCCCCATCTGTTTTGATCTATAATGTCACTAATTTCAGATCAAACTATGCCTATGAAGAGCATCCAACTCGGAGGCGTTTATGACCGGAGCGGCAATCGCCGTTCTCTAAAATAACCGGGCAGCCCGTTACAGCGAAACCAAGGCGGATCGGATTTGCGCTTCAGCAAACCGGTCAAGTTGGGTGGCACCGCGAGCAGAGCGCTCCTCGTCCCAATCGGATGAGGGCGCTTTTTGTATTTTTTTACTCGCGAAGGGAGCAATAACTATGCTGGATATCCGTTTTATCAGGGAACATGCCGCACAAATCGAACAGGTCGCCGTACAAAAAAAGATCGCCGTCTCGGTTCCGGAGCTGCTGGACCTCGACGAGAGGCGCCGGGAGCTGCTAGGCCAAATCGAGGTCTTGCGAAATGAAAGAAACCGCATCTCGCAAACGATTCCGCAGCTGATGCGGGCGAACGAGCATGAGGAGGTCGCTAAGGCCAAGCAGCGTGCAAACGAAGTTAATACCGAGCTCGGACAGCTCGAAGGCAGCCACGAAGAGATAAACGGCAAATATCGGGAGCTGATGCTGCTTGTGCCGAACGTCGTTTCGCCGGATACGCCGGTCGGCGCTTCGGATGACGATAATGTGGAGGTAAGACGGCATGGAACGGTCCCCGAATTTGCGTTTAACGCCAAGGATCACGTCGCGTTAGGCGAAGCTCTTGACTTGTTCGACATTCCCCGCGGGGTCAAGGTCGGTGGCACGCGTAGCTACTTCCTGAAAGGCGCGGGCTTGCATTTGCACCGAGCCGTGCAGCAGCTGGCGATCGACTATTTGCACGGGCTCGGCTATACGGTCATGGACGTGCCGCTGCTCGCTCGCGGCGAGGCGTTTGCCGGCACCGGCTTTTTCCCTACCGGCAAAGATCAGACGTACCGGATTGAGGAGGAAGACAAATGGCTTGTCGGCACCTCGGAAGTGCCGCTCATTTCGTATTACGCAGACGAAATTATCGATGTCGGCGAACCGGTCCGGCTTGCCGGCGTCTCGAATTGCTTCCGCAAAGAAGCGGGCTCGGCCGGGCGCGATGTGCGCGGACTTTACCGGGTGCATCAGTTCGCCAAGGTGGAGCAGGTCGTCCTGTGCCGCGACGATCACGAGCTTGCCGAGCGGCTGCTGCAGGAGATGGTGGGCAATGCCGAGACTTTGCTGCAAATGCTCGAGCTGCCCTATAGGGTCGTCGCTGTGTGTACCGGCGATTTAAGCCAGAAAAACTACAAGCAATACGATATCGAAACCTGGATGCCAAGCCGCGGCAATTACGGCGAAACGCACTCGGCCTCGAACGTCACCGATTTCCAGGCGCGGCGCTCGGGCATCCGCTATCGGGACGAGAACGGACGAAACCGTTACTGTTTTACGCTGAACAACACGATCGCTGCAACCCCGCGTATTCTGATCCCGCTGCTCGAAAACCACCAGCGCGAGGACGGTTCGATTTATATTCCTCCCGCATTGCGGAAATATATGCACGGGCTGGAGGAAATTAAGGCACAACAAGGATAAACGCCTTCCGGCGTCTTAGACGCTGGCGTTTACCGGGATTTAGAGCCACAACCACGATGCCCCGCTTGCGCACGATGCGCCGGCGGGGCATTTCCTTTTTAAAATTACTGAGGCAATCTTAGGAGTGCGGAGCGGCGTTATAGGGCTTCATCACATGTTATAGTATAATGAATTAATGGTTACTACTAATGGGATGGAAACAGGAAAAGAGGGTTCGGATGCCTACTATACTGGTTGCTGACGACGATTCGAACATTCGCGAACTTGTCTGTTTGTTTCTGCGCAACGACGGATACGATACGGCCGAAGCCGCGGACGGCAAGGAAGCGCTCGCCGTTTATGCTTCTACGCAGATCGATCTTGTCGTGCTCGATATTATGATGCCGATTATGGACGGCTGGACGTTATGCAAGGAGCTCCGCAGAAGCAATCCCGATCTTCCGCTGCTTATGCTGACTGCGAGAGGCGAAACATGGGAGAAAGTGAAAGGTTTTCAACTGGGGACGGACGATTATTTGACGAAACCGTTCGATCCGTTGGAGTTGACCGCCCGTGTCGGGGCACTGCTGAAACGTTACCGGATCGGCTCCACGCAGACGATTCGGTTGGGCAGCGTCGTTCTGGACCGGCAAACCTATAAGGTGACGATAGGTTCCGATTCGCTCGCTTTGCCTCTCAAGGAGTTCGAATTGCTTTATAAGCTCGCCGGAACGCCCGGACAAATCTATACGCGCGAGCAGTTGATCGATCAAATTTGGGGGATCGATTACACCGGCGACGATCGAACGATAGACGTGCATATTAAACGCCTCCGCGAAAGGTTCGCGGCCACCCCCGATTTCCGCATCGAAACGGTGCGCGGGCTTGGCTACCGGCTTGAGGTGAACGAATGATTCGCTCTTTATACACACGCGTAGTCCTGACATTTTTAGTCGCTGTGATCGGGGGCACCGCCGTTGCTTTTGGTGTGGCCATTTGGGTATTTAAAGATAAATTATACGAAAACTCGCAAATCGCCTTACTTCATTTCGGCCAGGACATCGTCCGAATTTACGAGACATTTCCGTTACGTGAAGCGGACTCGTTCGTAAGCGGAATGAAGCAGCTCAGTTCTTATTATATTCGAATATACGATGAAAAAGGTCAAATCCAGTCATTCGGTTCGCTTGGCGGACACACGACTTCCACGGTGACTAGGGAACAAATAAAAAGAGTTCTGGATGGAGGAGTCGTTGAAGTCGCTGCGACTGTAAAGGAACCTACGCTCTTAGGACTGCCGTTGCAAACGGAAATAGGAACGAAAGCAATGTTTGCCGTGCCGCTTACCCCTTCCTCCTCACTCTTCATTACATGGGTACTGCACTTTTTGGCGTATTCGCTCATAGCAGGAAGCTTATTGATCCTGATTGCCGCCGTATTCCTGGTAAGTCCGCTCAAAAAGCTGACCGATGCGACAAAACGGATTGCAGCCGGGGACTTCAACGTCAAACTTAATATTAAGCAAAAAAGCGAGCTGGGAACGTTAGCCCGCAGCTTTGAGGAAATGATGCGCGAGCTGCAGCAGCTTGAACAAATGCGGCGTGATTTTGTCGCCAACGTGTCGCATGAAGTGCAATCGCCGCTCACCTCGATATCCGGATATGCTATAGCGCTTAAGCAAGCAAATCTCGCGGATACCGAACGAAGCCGATATCTCGATATTATCATCGCTGAGGCGCGGCGCATGTCCAAGATGAGCGATAGCCTCCTGAAGCTGAGCTTGCTTGAATCGCAGTCGCGGCAGCTGCGCCCGGTCCCGCTCCGTTTAGATGAACAGATTAGACGGGTCATCGTCGCGATCCAGCCGCAATGGTCGGCCCGGAATATCCGTTTCGAGCTTGATATGCCGGCGGTTACCCTCACGGCTGACCACGACCTGTTAAATCAGGTATGGACGAATTTACTTGGCAACAGCATCAAATTTTCTAACGATGGCGGAGTCATAAACGTAAGCCTCAAGCAGGATGCCAAAAACGTGACGGTCCGTGTGTCCGACACAGGTATCGGCATTTCGCAGGAAGACCAGAAGAAAATATTCGAGCGTTTTTTTAAAGCGGACCGTTCCCACAGCCGCAAGTATGACGGCAGCGGTATGGGGCTCGCCATCGTTAAACAGATCGTGTCGCTGCATCAAGGCGACATCCGAGTGGAAAGCGAGCCCGGCCGAGGAACGGCCGTTATTGTCATCTTGCCAAACACAACTTCAACGGATTAGTTGGATCCATAGGGTATCATTCGGATTGTTTAGACCGCTTACTCCACGCTGTGGCATGATGTGCGAATTTCCTTGCATATGACGCCGCAGCATTTTTTTTGGCTTGTTCATATTCCGTTCATATTGTCGTCATTGGGCGTACATCTTCGTCATATAAGCTTTCCTTAACGGTTCGTTTAAGGCAGCCGGAATAAACCGATGGGGACAGGAGAAGATTAGAATGGAACAAATAGAGGCAAAGAACAAAAAGCCGAGCACGAGACTGAAAAAAACGATGACCATTATCCTTAAATCAATAGCCGTATTACTCATCGCAATAGTCCTTTTTATGGCCGTTGTTTTTATCGTCGATAAGATCAGCAGCAAATCGGAGGAAGGAAAAATACACTCCTACGGCCAGTTAGTACCTGTTGACGGGAAAAAGATGAATGTTTTGACTCAAGGAAAAGGCGAAGAAACCGTCGTGCTCCTTCCCGGTTATGGAACGGCAGCGCCGGCGCTTGATTTTAAGCCGCTGGTGGAAGAGCTGTCTCCCTATTATAAAGTCGTTGCGATTGAGCCTTTTGGGTATGGATTAAGCGATGAAACCGAAAAAGAACGAACCACGGAGAATATAGTAAGTGAAATTCATGAAGCTTTGCAGAGTCTGAAAATTGAAAGATATATTCTTATGGGTCACTCCATTACAGGTATATACGGAATCGATTATGTCAACAAATATCCAAACGAAGTGAGCGCGTTTGTCGGGATCGATAGCAGTGTATCGACGCAAGGCGGTATGGATGTTGAATTTCCAATAACTATGTTTAAATTTCTCAAAAAATCAGGTTTAGTCCGATTGGCCTTGAAACTAGGCAGCGATCCTTATGCCGGACTGCCTCATGATGATGAAACAAAAGAACAAATGAGAATGATTACTCTCAAAAACGTGTATAATTCCAGCGTAATGAATGAAATGGAAAATATTTACCCTAATTTTGTAGCGGCACAAAAGTTAACATTCCCTAAAAATCTCCCGCTCCTTTTATTCGTACAGTCAAATAATGCGGACAGGCCAGATTGGCTATCTCTGCATGAAGAGCAAGCTAAAGAGTCTATGTATGGAAAGGTAGTGCCATTGGAAGGAGATCATTATTTACACCATACCCGATCGAAAGAAATCGCCGAAAACTTCAGGGAATATATGAAAGAAATGAAAAAAGAATAAACAGCTTCGCCGTCCTAAACGCTTTCGAAGAAAGCGACTTCGTAAGCATAAGCTGAGACGCTCGCGTTTACCGTTCTCTGTGACTGCTTAAACATGAATGGCAGCCATACGATCGCAAACTAAAAAAATGGGCTGTTATAGAGCAACGCTAAAACGAAATGGACCATTTATAAAAATACACCTCCAAAACCGCTGCTGTATGCTGTAGCGGGATGGAGGCGTATTTTTTAGCTTATTTAGCGTTTCAGCCTTCCGAAGGCTTATTCTAAGAGAGCACCGCAAAAACACAAGTACAATCCCGGTTGACCGCCCTGTTTTCCGGTAAACGCCCGTCAAAAAAGGACCTTGTACCCGGCGAATGTTGCTGTAGTCCGAAATAACACACTTGCGTGAATGGTTTAACGTAGGGCAAGCTCCGCAATCCGTTTTGGCCCGCTTACAGCACGGTTTTATCGACCGTTTATGATAAAATAGCGCCATAAGCAGACAAATTCGAACTACAGCAGCAAACGTCCGGAAAAGTTTGTAAATAGTTGGGCAAAATCGACTTGCAGCGAAAAACAGCGACCAAATGGCATGGCAACTAGTCTGGAATGTCGAAAATCTATAATCAATAGCTAAGTTCGGGCATCATTTGCGAGCTGGCTTTTTCGCTTGTCTAATATGAAGCGCTTGTCGCTTTCAGTAAGCAATACCATTCGTTCAGATCGCCGCACGAATCGCCGGAATCCACCGTCAGTTCATCCGGAGGCTCCGAAACAGACAGATACTGCAAATCCGTCTCATCCAGCGAGGCAGCGCAATCAGCGTATAAAAAGTTTTCGGCAACCCAATCCAGCGGAAACTCCTCTTCACCGAAGCTTTCCTCGTCACCCGGGTCGTCATAAGGTTTGACGTCACGAAGAAAATCCGGTTCCGCAAATTCATAAGAATGCTCCGCATTCGTCTCCCGGTCGTCTTCTCCATAATCTTCGAATTCGTATTCGTATTCGATATAGCAGGATTCGTTCGCCGACGGCGAGGCATCGTCCTTCCAGCTATCATACTCCTCCCAAGTGATCCCATAAGAAAACCCGCCCGGTGTGTAACCGATGATAATCGCATGATGAAAATCAGAGTCGTACGCGCTCATATTCAATTCCGCTTCTTTTTTGGCTTTCCGCTTTTCCTTCAACTTTTGGCGATGCCGGATACGCTCCTCTTCTCCCGCTATAACCCGCGCGACTTCCTCCGGATTCAGCTTCATGCCGAGAAGGCTCAGCTCGGCTATCGCACAGCGGACATCAACCGCAAAATAGTTGCAATAACCTCTAATCCATCTCTTGCCCGTATACTGCTCAATCCACCGAGGCGCCGCCTGAAGCCGGCCGTTTCGATTCATCCTCGTACGTCTCGGAGGGAGCGGCTTCTTCTTTTTTTTCTTGGATATCTTTAATCACCCACGATTCAAAGATCCTTTACAACCATCAGCCTTCATTCTAGCACAAAGCTGAAAGCAAGCCCATATTCCGTCAGCAGAGCCAAGCATCGTTAGCGTGAAAGCTATACCTAAGCAACTCTTTCTAGCGTAATTAAACAGCGGCAGCCTAGGACATAATGTCCCAAACTGCCGCTAGTGTTCCCATCATGCCGATCCGCCAATTATTCCTTAACCGCACCCGCAGCAAGTCCGGATTCCACGCGTTCCTGAAAGAGCAAATAAACGATGACCGTCGGAATAATCGTAATCATAATCCCGGCGAATGTCGGACCCATCTGGGATGCGCCGCGTTCGCCGATAAACGCCATCAGCGCCATCGAAATGTTGAACATCTCTTTATCCGTAACGAGAATGACGTTCCAGATCAAATCGTTGTAAATGCTGAAAAAAGCGAGAATGCCTGCCGTCGAAATCGCGGGCATCGCGAGCGGCGTCAATATTTGAAATAGCAAACGCGCCGGGCCGCAGCCGTCCATGACCGCGGACTCGTCGATTTCCTTGTTGATTCCCTTCATAAAACCTGTGATCAAGAAAATCGCCAGCGGCAGCTCGAATGTTCCGTATAAGACGATCATCACCAAATAGTTGTTGAACCCGTTAAACGAACCGATCAAACGTGAAATCGGGATCATTAGAGAGAAAATCGGAATCATCAACCCGATGATAAAATAAATGTAAACGAAGCTGCTGCCCTTAAACGGGTGCCTTGCCAGCACATAAGAAGCCATCGTGGCAAGCAGAAGCGTCAACAGCGTCCCTGCGATCGCATAGATGAACGAATTCAAGATCGACATGCCGATTTTGGCGTCCACAAAAGCCAGCGAGAAGTTGGACCACCGCCATTCCACCGGCAGCGAAAAGATCGAATTCATATAAATCTCATTGTTGTCCTTGAACGCCGACAGCAGCGTAAAAATCAATGGATAGATGAAAACGACGGCGCAAATCGCCGCAAATATATAAACGGGCGTTTTTTTCATGCTCATGTTTGCGTTCATAGTGTAGTTTCACCTGCCGATCGTTTGATTATCGTGAAGCTTTAGCGCTCATCAGCTTGTTCAGCACGACCGTAGCCACCAGCGCCGCAACAATAATAAAGGTTCCGATACTGTTCCCCACGCCAAAATTATTGTATTTGAACGATTCGTTATACAGCATCGTTGTCGGCACATCGGTTGCGCCGTTCGGACCGCCGCCCGTCATCACAAAAATTTGTCCGAATACGCGAATCGATTGCGTAACCGCAAGCACCGAGAAAATTTTGATCGTTTCTTTCATGAGCGGCACGGTGATATACCAAATTTTCTTCCAGCCCGTTGCTCCGTCAAGCTCCGCAGCCTCGTACAGCTCCTCCGGAATCGCCACAAGCCCGCTGCCGAAAATGATCATGTTCATTCCGCAATAAATCCATGCATTGACGATAACGACAACATATATCGCGATTGCCGGATCGCCGAGCCAGTCTCGCGTCAGCGATTCCAGTCCGACCGCGGTCAAAATTCCGTTGACCAGTCCCCCCTGCCCCCGAAGCAAAAACTGCCACATCAATCCGACAGCCGTAAGCGGCAGAATGGACGGCATAAAAAAGGCGACCTTGAAAAAACGGGTGCCGCGCATTTTGCTTGTCGTAATGAGAGCAAGTGTAAACGCGATCGGCAAGATGAGAACGAACGACGATAATATAAAAACGCCGACGTTTTTCAAAGAACGGTAAAAATTCGGGTTATCGAACATTTTGACATAGTTGTCCCAGCCTACGAATTCCAGCGGCACGCTTTTGATGCCGTTCCATGAGAAAAACGATAAATAGGCCGTTTGAAACATTGGAATGACGTAAGCCACCGTATACAACAGAAACGTAGGCACCAAAAAAGCCGCAATAATCCAAACCGATTTATTTTTAGCCATTTCAGCTTCTCCTCCTTCGCGGAAAATGTCGCCTATACAAATCATCGTACCGCCCGGCCGGACGGTACGATGAAGCAGGCTGCGATATTATTTGTTGGAATCCACGAAGCTTTGGATGGCGTCTGCGGTTTTTTGCGGTTTGTTGCCGGCGAACATGCCTTGAATTTCGTTCCGCGTTTTGTCCGTCAGCTGTGCGAGCGGATCGTAGGATTCGATTTCGGCTTTGAACTCTTTCGCCGAATTTTGCGCTTTGATATATTCCGTCGTCACCGGATCGACCTTGGATGTACCCATGTCCATCTTCACCGGATAAACGCCGCCTTTTGTCGCTTCGAAGTAATATTGGAACGCTTCGACCGAAGTCAAATATTTGACAAGCTTGACGGCTGCGTCCCGTTTGCCGGCTTCAGCCGATTTCGCGATGGAGTAACCGCCCGCTCCGCCGAACCAAGTGTCCTTAAATTCCGGCTTGTCTTGGAAATACGGGAACGGAATAACGCCGATTTTGTCCGCGATCGGGGAAGCCGCCATGGACGAGACCGCCCATACGCCTTCGAACAGCATCGCGCTTTTGCCGCTGAAAAACATCGCCGTCGTCGCATTGTTATCCAGCGTTACGATATTTTGACCGAAAACGCCTTTGTCCTGCCAGTCCTTCATAATTTGCAGCAAGCCGACCATGTCGGGATCGTTCCATTTCGCTTTGCGGCTAACCAGGTCCTGCGTTTTTTGGAAGCCGAATTTTTTCATCGACAGGTAGTTCATCAAGTGGCCGCCGCGGAAGTTTTCCTTCTCGCCCATCGCCATCGGCACGGCGCCAAGCGGCTTGAATTTGTCGACCAGTGCCGGAACCTCTTCAATCGTAGTCGGAGGTTTCGCGCCCGCTTTTTCGAACAGCTCTTTGTTGTAATAAATCGCTACGCTGTAAAATTCGTTCGGTACGCCGTAAATGCCCTGCAGGTCGCTGTATTTCCAAGTATCGAACAGCGGAAGGAACGCATCCGACCATGCTTTGTCTTCTTTCAGGTAAGGCTCGATATCCAGCGCGACATTTTTGGCGTAATCCTTGAACGCCTCGCCGCCGTAGTTCATCCAAATTTCCGGCATATTGCCCGTTGCGACGCCGGTTTTGAATTTATTATTGAAGGCGTTTTCATCATTCAGCGATTCGTCGACGACTTTAACGTCCGGATTTTTCTCCATGAATTTCTTGAGCAAATCCTGAAACGCTTTCGATTTGGGATCGCTGCCCGCGAATCGGGTTAAAATGTGAATTTCCGTTTGTTTGCCAGCCTTTGCGGAATCGTTGCCGCCTGTGGTTTCCCCTTTGCTTACGTCTTTACCGCCGCAAGCAGCCAGCACTGTAGTGGATACAAGTGTCATCGCAAGCAATGTCATGATCGATTTTTTCTTCACTGTCCTGACCTCCCGTTGTCGCGTTCATTTTATGTCGGCCTGACATATTGTCATTATAATTTCAGCGTTGTTCCGATTGAATGAACTATTTTTACGGCAGCGGTAATATTTTTACAGAACGTTTACGAATCCGCGAAAAATTTCGAAGGCGCAATCCGGTAATATTTTTTGAAGCATTTGCTGAAATAATTGGCATCTTTAAAGCCTATACTTTCCGCAACGAAAAGCATGTTTCTGCAGCCGCTGTCGATCATTTCCTTCGCTTTGGCCATCCGGCACGCCGTGATGTACTCCACGACGCTATAACCCGTTTCGTTCTTGAAAATGCGGCTCAAATAGCTCGGATTTACGAACACGCTGCCGGCGATTTCATTCAAATCCAGCTCGCTGTCGGCAAAATGCCCGTCGATATATTGCTTTGCCTTCTCAACGAGCTTCGCGGGCGAAGATTGCTTCTGGCTGCTCGTCCGCTCGACTGCATTGCGGTATACGTCCAGCAGCCACTGCTCGATAAGCTCAAGCCGTTCGAGCCGTTCGGTCAGCGCTTCAGGAGAAAAAGACTCTTCCACAGCAGGCGAAAGCTCGATCTTCGCTTCGGCTGCGAACAGATTTAAGGTGGCAATAAACTCGTACAAGGCCTTAAACAAAAAATCGATTTGCCGATCTTGCCCGCGCAACAGCCCGAACAAATTACGAATATAGTCTTCGATCGCCGGCATGCTCCCGAGACGAAGCAAAATAAGCGCTTCCTGACGGATCGCGGAAAGTTGAACCAGCGTCGTCGGCTTGGGCAATTCGTTGTAACGTATCGTGCGGCCGCCCCCTAACATAGTCCGGTGCTTCAATGCCGTTACGGCTTCCCGGTACGATTGCTGCGTTTCCGACAGATGACCGCGTGTGTTGCCGATACCGGCCGTTATGGAAAACCTCAAATGAGCATGAACCGCGCGAACGGCCGCCAGACAAGCATCCTCCAGCCTGCGCTGCTCCGCTTTGGCATAAATGCCGCGCGGATCTTCTTGCAGGACAGGATTTTGATTGACGATCGCAATGATCCGGTTGTTATCGTCATAGCTTAGCTCCACATGTTTAATCGCGGATTGCGCTAATATTTCTTGGACAATGTTAAGAACCGCAAACCGTTTCCAATTCGGCAACGGGCTTCCGTCATCCGCTCCATGCTTATCGATGCCCGCAACAACAACCGAAATCGGCGCATCCGGAATGAGCCGCGGGCAAAACACGCGAAGCTTCGCTTCATCCTTTGCCGCTTCGGCCCCCGTGCCGTCCAGCAAGCTTTGGATAAACTTTTGGCGCAAAATATCGTCGCTGGCGCGGAGCGTCATGACGACTCTGTCGTTCTGGCGCTTCTGCTCCGTTTCGCCTTCGATTCGCTGCCGGATTTTATGGAGCACGTCGGTCAATTCCTCGACATTAAGCGGCTTCAGCAAATAATCGGCTACGCCGGCCCGCATCGCGGATTTGGCATATTCGAAGCTGCCGTAGCCTGTCAGGATAATAATTTTCAGCTGCGGATAATCCTGCTGCGCCAGCTTTGCGAACGTCAATCCGTCTATGATCGGCATATTGATATCGACAATCGCCAATTGAATCGGCGTATGCTGCAGCTGCAGCAGCGCATCTTCCCCGTCGGAAGCTTCGCCGGCAATCTCGAAGCCCAGGTCGTGCCAGTCGACGACCATCTTGAGCCGCTCCCGCACCAAATATTCGTCGTCTACGATCATCACTTGAATCATTCGGTTCCCTCCTGCATCCTTATAGCCGGCAGCTTCACCGTAACGGTTGTTCCTGCGCCGTACTCGCTCGATACGGAAAGACCGTATTCCATGCCGAAATAAAGCTTGATCCGTTCATCCGTGCTTTTCAGCCCGAAGCTCCGCTGCCTACCCTGATCCAGTAGCGGCTTGAATATGCCCTCCAGCGTCTCCGGTTTCATGCCGACACCGTTATCTTCCACCACGATTTTCAATATTTCGCCGTCCAGCGCCGCACGAACCGAGATCAAGCCTTTCCCCCGCTTATTTTTCAGTCCGTGATAAACGCTGTTCTCCACGATCGGCTGCAGCAGCAGCTTGACCGTTTGGCAGCGGTATACGTTCATCTCGATGTCAAAGCTGTAGTCCAATTGAGCGCCGTACCGTACTTTTAATATTTCCAAATACGTCCTGGTAATATGAATTTCGTCCTCCATCGGGATGATCGCATTGCCTTTGCTGAGCACGCCGCGATAAAAGGAAGCAAGCCGGTTCACAACCGCAACGATGTCGGCGTTCCGCTTCAAATCGGCCAATGCGCATATGCTCTCCAGCGTGTTGTACAGAAAATGCGGGTTGATTTGCGCCTGCAGCGCGGCGAGCTCGAACTCCCGCTTGCGCTTTTGCTCTTCGACCATGCTGCTCATGAGCGTTTTCGTCCGGTCGACCATTTTGTTGAATTCGCGGGCAAGCGCGCCGATTTCATCACGAGATTTCAAGTCGAGCCATACGTCCAAATTGCCTTCCTGCACGTTTTTCACCGTCGCTTTAATTTTATTAAGCGGTTTCGTGATCGAGGTTGCAATGACAAAGGAAAGGATAACGCCCGTCAGCACAAATACGATGCCTAACGCAAGGAAACGCTGCGTCAAAATATCGTTGTCCTTCATAATTTCCCGAATCGGTACCGTACCGACAATCGTCCAATCGAGTCTCGGAAAATAGCGGGAAACGACAAGCAGCTCCCGGCCGGAAGCGTCTCGGAATTGCTCGCCCCCTTCATGCGCCGTGACCCAAAAGAAGTAGGGCTGGTCTGCGACGGATTTGTACAGCTCCCGCTTGTCCGTATTCGAAGAGATGAGACCTCGCTTGTTCACGATAAAAATCGATCCGTTTTTTCCGATATCGATATTCCGGTATTGATCGGCTATATACGATTCCATGATCGTCAGCTCAACGAGGCCAAGCGTTTGTCCGACGCGGTCGGAGTTGAACTTCTGGAACAGCTTGATCACATCGTATTTCGACGTTCCCTGCCAATAGTTGCTTGCCGACGTATCCGCCCATTCCAGCCCGTAAGCCGAACCGGCGAATTTGTCAAAATAAGCCCGGCTGACATCTTCCACGCCCTCCAAGCTGCCGGAATCGTATATACGTCCGAGCCGGTCGTAAATAATAACCGCATTGATGAACGTTTTGGTATCGGCAATCCCTTTCAACGAATCCTGCACCGCAATGTAACGCTGATAGTTGATTAGCGGGTCGTCTGTCAGCGGCTTGCTTAACACGTCCTGCACCGTATTGTCGGTAATCACGATTTTTGAATAATTTTCAGCATTATCCAAGATGAGATCGAGCTTTTCGGAAACGAGCCGCAAATTTTGCTCGGTGTTTTCGACCGCTTTCTGAATCAGAATCGAAGACGATATTTTGTAAGTGAGCAAAGCCAGCAGAGCAAGCAGCACGCTAAAAGCCACTATGAACGAAAAAACGATCTTTTTGTTGATCGATAACGAGTAGTATTTTTCAAGCAGTTTGCCGCGCAAATTGCCCTTCATGGCCGAACTCACCAACCTTCGATGTTCTGGGCTGCCGAACTCCCGATGATACGACAAAACAGAAGGTGAAAAATACACCTTCCGTTCCATGTCCAAACGTTATTATACCCGTATATAGTCGATGACGACCATTTGGTGGTTTTCCAGCCGAGGCACCTTATAGGTTATCCGGTCCTCCCGTTTATCGAACGCCAGCGGCGTCATTTGCGGCGCCAAATACACGCGGCTCACCTCGTCTCCCGGCAGGCGCAGCGTCACGTCGATTTCGTATACAGGCAGGATGTCCTCGATGACCTCGACACCGTCACCCCGCTTCACCGGCGAAGCGTACAACAAATGGTTGATATATCGCGATTCGCCCCGCTGCTCCTGCAGCGTCACGATGCCCTGCGCGGGCAGATTCGTCGTCAGCGTTTTTTCCTTCAGCAGCCGGTTCAGCGCATATACGACCGTTTCCTTTAGTACGAGACTGCCTTTCGTCGCATAATCCTCGAACACGTTCCAGGCGATATAGATGCCGTTTTCACTTTCCGCCATGCCCGGTCCCCCGTCGTTCAGAGAGCTTGGCGTATGCTGGTGGGAGCAGAACGAATAAGCGTCGCGGTTGAAATAGGAATCTTCGCGTTTGCCAAGCTCCGTCCCGCCGGCCAGCTCGACTTTTTGCCCTTGCGCATAAAAGACGAATGAAGCTTGCTTCAAGCTGGATAGAGGAAACATCGGGCGGAAATAGTCCGGCTGAAACGAATTTTCGCCGATATAGCGGACGCCAAGATCGATGGCAAAGCCGCTTTTGTCCGGCTTAAGGCCGGAGCAGCCGGTTGCAAGCACTTTGCCTCCCTTGCGCAAAAACTCGTCCAGCTTCGTTTGCAGCCGTTCCGTAATGAGCACATTGTCCGGCAAAACGATAACGCGGTATGGACTGAAGTCGGAGTACGGATCGAGTACATCGAACAGGAACTTGCCCTCCAGCATGATTCGCGCGGCGCCTGCGTCGGAATTTCCCGTAAACATTGCGTCTCCCGTTTTGTCGACACCTAAAGATTCGACCGACAACACCCCGATGTCCGCCACATTAATCGTATTTGCGCACCAGGCTTCTTTCCGCTCGACTTCGGAATATGCAGCGCCGATCAGCTCATACGTCGCTTCATCCATGAAACCTCTTGGATGGAGCTGATCGCCGATCGAGCATCTTGCGCCGTTCGCCAAGCTAAGCGCCGTTTCGTAACGAAGGGCATTCGGATGCTTGTATCCGCCGAACTCGCCCCAGAACGTGTGGAATTTGCCGGTCATACCGAGGAAATCCATGCCGAGCTGCTGCACGTAACGAGCGGACAGCGGAAAATGATCGTAGCCCCAGCCGCCCGTCGGCAGCGATTCGAGCTCCAGATGCGTGTTCATCGCCGCCAAATCGCGGCGCCCTTGGGCGATATGTCCGGCATTATGGAATATCGGCAAGCCCGGACGTATGCTATGAACGACCTCCTCGATCCGTTTCGTATAGTTCGCATAAACGCGCTCGCCTTGCTCAACGACATGCCGCTTATTGCGCGGGTTTTTGCCTTCGGCAAGCAGCCGGTTCACGCAAGTATGGCAATAACACGTTCTTACGCCTACGATATCGAGGAAGATGCCGTCGCCGTCATAGTTGCGGACAACCTCCTCGACCTGCGGAATGACGATCTTTTCGAGATAAGGACTGTTTAGACAAAATTGATGCCAGCCCGCCTTCATAAAGCCTTGCACCCAGTTCGTCCGGTCGTCCTCGTCGCGCATCAGCCACTCGGGATGGCGGCGCGCCAGCTTCTCGTCGAAGCCGACGGAGACGTAGATCGGCGTTTTCACGTCGATTTCGCGGGCCGCCTCGATTTGCGCCGCCAGCAGATCGAAATCTAGATGCGGATGCATGTCGTTCAGCTCGGAAGGAAAATACGCCCAGCCATGATGACACTTCGCAAATATTGTGATCGAATCCACATGGCCCTTTTGCAACATCGCTTGAAATTGTTCTTTATTGAAGTCGGCAGCTATATCGGGGATAGCCTCCGAGGTATGGAAATCCAGGTGAACTTGTCTAAATCGCATCATATATCCCCCTCATGACATGATGGTTTCATAACCGGTCGCCATATACCGAATCCTCTTCCAATCCAAGGTGAACGTTTTCATAATGAAAAGCTTCATAGTACCGCTTAAATATTCCATTGAAGTTTTCGGTCGTTATGCCGGCCTGACATCTTTTCATTATAATTTCGGCTTCTACGTCTATGAATGAACTATTTTTACGGCAAGGGGAATATTTTTACCGCAGATCCGGAGCCGCTCCGGGATTCCTGATTCCATTAGCCGACGTAAAGCGATTAAACTGTCTGTACATACAAAAAAAGAATGGTCCACATTAAGCGGGCCATTCCTTATGAAATGTTATGATAGCTTACTGTCCGCTGCGCAAATCTCTTAATCGACCGTGTCCGGATAGCTTCGTTTCTGCTTATCGTATGCCGAGCGGCAGTCCCTTACAACATATTCAACTATCTCTCGTACACTTTCCCGCCTCTTACGTAGGTTGCCAGCAGCTCCAGCCGATCGTCAACCACGATAAAATCGGCGTCCTTCCCGGGCTCGAGCGTTCCTTTGCGCTCCAGCGCTCCGCATTGTCTTGCCGGGGTTTCGGTAAAAGACGGGAGAATCGTCTCTACCGGATAACCGGTGAAAGCGACCATATTTTGCAGCGCCCGAATGCTGGTAAGCGAGCTTCCGGCGAGCGAATCGCTGTCCGGCAAATAAACTTTGCCGTCCTTCATCGTTGCATGCTCGTACTCGCCGTCCGGCAATCCGGCGCAAAATACCGCATCCGTAATCATACACAGGCCTCGTGCGCCTTTCGTATCAAAAAGCAGCTTCACCAATGCCGGATGCACATGAATGCCGTCCGCGATCAGCTCCGTCGTCAGCTCGGGCAGCATCATACCGGCTCCCGCGAGCCCGGGCTCGCGATGGTGAAGCGGCCGCATGCCGTTAAAATGATGCGTCGTATGGCTCGCGCCTCGGTGCACCGCCTCTGCAGCTTCTTCGAAGGTGGCGTCGGAATGGCCGATCGACACGGTGATTCCGCGCGCAGCAAGCCATTGTACGGCTTCCATCCCGCCCTCCATTTCCGGAGCGAGCGTGACGAGCTTGATCAAACCGGCAGAGTCGTTTACATATTGCTCAAGCGCGGCAAGATCAGGCAGCCGTATTGTGCTTTGATCTTGCGCACCGGCCCGTTTGGCGTTGAGAAACGGCCCTTCCAGATGCACGCCGAGCAGCTCCGCTCCCGTAACGCTACCCTCCTGCACCGCCGATGCCGCGTTGCGCAGCGCCTGCCGGATGCGTTCATCCGTATCCGTCACCGTCGTAGCCAAAAACGACGTCGTACCGTGCAACGCATGAAAGCGGCTCATCCCGTCCAAGCTCTCGCGGTCGGCGTCCATCATGCTGAAGCCGCCTCCGCCGTGCACATGAACGTCGATAAGCCCCGGCAGCACGCTGCGTCCTTTTAGATCGACGACAAGCTCATCGTCCCCGAACGCACGCTCAGGTTCGGCCGTCCCTTCGGCTCCGATGGCTTTAATCCTGCCGCTGCCGTCAACCTGCATCCATCCGCTCCGGACAATTCCCTCCGGCGTATAGAAGTCGCCGTTTTTGTAAATCGTCCTGCGTCCGCTGCCTTTGCTCTGTTCGCTCATGATTCGTTCTCCTCCTCCGTAGTGCTCACTAGTACGTATTTGTGACCGATCACCACACGCCGTGGAGTCGCGCGATGCGGATATTTCGCCAAATTAGCCCCAAGCGAACCAAACGTCGATATGCAGCATGCAGCCCCCTGCTTTCGTGTGCCAAGCATCGCAATAAACCCAGATGGACCGGCCCGCCCCCGACTGTACGTCATCGGCTGATCGGCTAACCTTGTCATGTTAGCCTGCTTGAGGCCATAGTTTGCAGCTATGCTGCTGAAGAAACCTAGCAATATCATCATACAGCTCCGAACGATCCTTCTCATAAAAAACGGCGATTTCCGTGCCGATGGCATAATTGAAACGCAAGTATCCTCCCAAAGCCTGAACAAAAATTTTGCAGGAATATTCGTCCTCAACGATCAGGTCCGGCAGAAAGCGAGCTTTGCACAGACTTGCCAGCTCCGTCATCGACAAGCCGCTCTCCTGGGGAACAAACCGGAAGAAAGCATGCACTCTCGTATCATTCCACGGCTCGAAATACGGCGATGCGGTATAGGTTTGTTTATACGCTTCCGAGTAAATGCGATCCAAAGTATGGATAAACAGGTCTTCCCCGCACGGTTTTAGCGTTATGATCTGGTCATGTCTCGGAAGCCAAAGCATGCCGTCCGTTTGAGGATGAACAGCCAGAAAATCGCCATCTATCGAAGTCCCGATACTGACGCATTCCTTGATTTGCTCCTGTGTTATGGGAGAATCCTCATCGTGCAGCCAAAAATCATAATCGGCAAAAGGCTGCAATACGTCCGGATCCGGACCGGTTACATTCACCCAGCCGCAATAAGTCCCCTGACCGTACCGGGTCAGAAGCGCTCGATACGACGGGGGAAAACGCACGCCCGTCTCTCGCTGAATATCGTCCAGTTCGGCGTCAGAAACCGGAATCATTTTATTCGATACGATGTACAAGATTTTCACCAGCCTTTTCTGTAAACTGTTACGGCACTTATCGTCCTGATTCTTCCCGCATTGCGCCGAAATCTCTAAACTTCTATAGTCAGCCTTCCGAAAGCCCCACTACGCAAAACCAACACTAAATAAAAGTATAAAAGCATGTTTGGTAGAATACAACATTTCTCATGTCTCTTACGTACGATAGATTTCATAAAGAGTGTAGGGCATTTGATCGTGCAACTGTCGTCACCATCCTTCAGAGCTTTAGATGCATGCTCCATGGCGGTTGATGACTTATGTCCTCGAGAAAAAGTAAATAAGAGGCTACTGCTAATAAGACAAGTCACACTATCCTTCACCGAAAACCCATGTTCTGGAGAGCTAATTGGCAAAGGGTACTTTTAGTTAGGCTAGCCTTGCTAATTCGCGGCAAAAACTCGTGTTTAAACGTGTTAATGAGGCAATCGAAACTGTTCATGAGGCTGGCCTCACTAATTCTCGCCAAAAACCCTTGTTCAAGCGTGTTAATGAGGCAGACGAAACTATTAGTGAGGCGAGCCTGACTATTTCGCCCCACAAATCCGTGTTCAAGCAAGTTAATGAGGCAAGCACAACTATTCGTGAGGCTAGCCTCACTATTTCGCGCCAAAACCCATGTTCAAGCGTGTTAATGAGGCAGACGAAACTATTAGTGAGGCAAAGGAAATTGATAGTTTCGTTTGCCTCACTAACGGACGAAAACGAGCATTTTACGGGTGGAACAATGAGGCCAGCCTCACTAATAATAAGGTTTTCTCCACTAATAGCACGATCCGTGAATAACTATTACGATATCCGTGTTTGCTTTCGTAACCAGGTCTTCATCAATCCCTGGTTTTAGATTTCATAAGTCAAAAAAGCCTGAACGGCACTCCTTTTTCAGCAGAGTGCCGCTCAGGCTTTATTACAATACTAGATCAATCCCGATATCCGCAGCAGTCTCAGAAATACAACCGCTGTCCCCGCTCTATTGATGCTGGTTTGGGCCATTGCTATTTTTCTTTGCCATTACCGTGTCCATTACCTTTACCATTACCATTGCCGTTACCATTACCATTACCGTTACCATTACCATTTCCATTACCGTTTCCGTTACCATTACCGTTTCCGCTACCATTACCATTGCCGTCTTCGCCATCCGGACCGGTATAAACTAAATACTCGTATTCCCGGGTCGAGCCGTCCTTCGCGGTTACGGTCAACTTAAGCATTCCAAGGGCGGGAGGGCCGACGATCAGCTCGGCATAGTGCTTCGACGTTACAGCCGCACCTCCGCTTACCGTTACGATCAGCTTCTCCGGATCGAACGTCTCCGCTTGCACAGTCAGCCGATCGACGCCGAAGCGGCTAGAGACCTCAACCTGACCGCCTCTGCTGTAGACGAGGCCTTCGATAGCCGCCGCATTCGTATTGTCGGCCGTCTCCACCCATACCGGATTGGAGAAAGCGAATCCCGTACCTGTAAGCGGTCCAATCCCTGTGCTGTTCTCATTGGCTTTCTCGCTGAAAACCTCCAGACGATAAAACTCTTTATCCGCTACCGGCAAAGAAATCGTTTGAACAAACGAACGCAGTCCTTGTCCCGTTAAATCCTCGTCGAACACGATTTGTCTTTGCGCGTAGTCCGCGATATTTCCCGTTACCGGATACTTAATGACGCGAACGCGGGTTAGACTGGAGTTCGGATCGTACGCTTCGATACGGAACGGCGCCATGCCGTCCTCCTCCAGCTTCAACGTGCCGCCCATCTCGATTCCGCCGATGCCGAATCGGATTTCCGGACCGTTCGTCCCGTAAAATCCGCCTGTTCCAAGCAGCTCGAGCACATTCGCTTTTGTCAGGCTCGGCATCCATCCCTTGCTGTACGTGTCGCCGACTTTATCCCGCGTATGGGCGTCGGTGTTGGCAATCCCGTAATATTTGGCATCGCCGCGAATGTTGATTTCATCCCAAAATTTGAACGCCTTCTCGTTCACGCCGTTATCCAGCGCATGCCAAGTTCCGTTCCATACCTCGACGCCCGTAAAACCTCTCCATTGATACGGATTCTGGAACAAAAAAGTCTGCTCAAACGGATGCGCAATATACACAAGTCCGCCCTGTCCCGTTATGTCGTCGATGCTGTCCTGCCAGCTGTAGCCGGAGCCTGAGTTGTCGATATCGAATCTCGGCAAGCTGTCCATTCCATACACTAGCGCATGGCCGACAGGTGTGGTCACTTCCGTGCCCGCCAGGCTAAGAAAACGGCCGCCATAGCTCTGCGAAACGGCTTCCGCATCCGGCTTGTGAGAGTCTTTGTTATGCTCGGTGCTCCAAACCCATGACAGCAGCCTTTTGTTATAAACGCGTTCCGAGTTTTCCGCGATCGTGTGAACCCCGTCCGAATGCTTCGTGTGAGAATGGCTGTCGCCGGCGTAAAAACCTTCGCCCGTCACGTCAAAGCTCGTTTTTCTCGTCAGGCTGAACAAATCGTTAGACACGTGCGTTTGGATAGCCGATCTTCCGCCTTCCAGCGCGACCGCTTTGACCTTGATCTCCGCTTGCGCCATCGCATCGACAACTGGAATGACGACCTTCCCGTCCCCCAAAAGCTGTACAAAATACGGAGGTATCACATCGACTTCAACTTGATTCAAAGCCTCGTACGTCGCATTATGCACGGTTACCGTAAATTCGAACGGCGTGCCGGCAGTAATGCCGGACGGCAAAGCCACTGCGACATCGGCAACCTTTTGCAGCTGAAAATCGGCCCGTACTCTTCGCTCGTCCCCGATTTCGACGGTCAGGTTCTGCGCGAAATAAGCGTCATTGACCGGACTGACCTCGTATACGCCCTTTTCCGCAAAAATCTGGTAGCGTCCGTCCGCAGTCGTCACAGCCCTCGCGTACACATTCCCGCCGCCGTCCTTGCTCACAACCTCCGTAAAAGCAAGCGGCACCCCCGCCTCATCCTTCACCGTACCGGAAATGCTGCCGTAATCCTCGGCATTCCCATGCTCTCTGATAAACTTTGCCCAATACTCCGCTACCGCATAAGGCTTGTCGGCAGGACCGGCAATATGCGGCATATGATAAACGACGAATTGCTTGCTCCCGTTGTTCGGGATCGACGCTTCGAACCATGCCCCGACAAAAACGCCCTCATGAATAAGAATACTCGGCTGCTGCTCCTGCGGCCAAATGACGGCATGCGCCGTTTTGCCCGTAAACGAATTGCTGATGCCGCTGAACAGGTAGTTGTCCGTCCAGCCGTCTTTAATCGGCTCTTTCTCCTGATTAAACACCCAGTTTCGTCCCGGCACGTAGCTATGCTGCTCGCCAGGCTGGTCCGGGTCTACAATGTAACCGAAGCTGCCGTTGAAATCGGCGCCAGTTTGATTGTTCAGCGTAATCTCCATCCGAATCAAAGGCGTGCCTTCAACGATGGAGTAACGCACGGACGATTTCATCCGCTCGTCGCGATCCCAGTCACCGTTTGCAACTATACTGCGGCCGTCGAGGCTGATGTCCGGCAGTTCAAGTTTAGTCAGCGGATGGAACCAGGACCATTCCATATGTTTGCCGTTCGCTTCGTCCTCCGGCGTGACGCCTAGATCGTCGCTAAGAACGAACTCCGTAAAGTCCATATTTTCGATGCCGTTCAGCTTGGGAACCGCGTCCATCATATGGCCCGGCGTCAGCGTTCCCCACTTGTTGTTCCCGGAAGCGTCATTCGTCCAATTGACGGGATCCATGCCCGCCGTTCTTACCGTCCCGACAGTGAACTTCAGCTCGGGGCTTTCGATGTAGTAATAGTCGTTTTTCGGCCACCAGTCGCGGGAGGTTCCTTCATAAATAAAACCCGGATCCCCTCTTGTCACCCCGGCGACCGTTTCTCTGTCCGGCGCGGGCATCGTAAAATCGGCTTGGGCATGCTTACCCGCAAGCCACGCGGCATCCGTCAGCACGTATAACTCCGTTCCGTTCGTCGCGCGAAGGCCGTATACATTTCCTGTTACCGTATAAACGCTGTACATCCCCCGGCTGTCCGTCGTTGCCGCAGCGTATTTGCCGCCGGATTGCGTTTCGAATACGATATCTACCCCTTGGGCAGGCAGGCCGGCGGCGTCCGTTACGGTTCCGGTGATTTTTCCAATCGTCGAAGGATCGACGCCGTTCTTGACCGCATCCGCCCAAAACTCGGCCGCTTGGTACGACTCGTAAGCCGAAGACGGATTATGCGGAAGTTGGTAGATGACGAGCTCTTTCGTACCGTTCGGAGCGAGCGATACCTCAAACCAGGCGCCCGTTATGTAACCTTCGGGAATAAGCGCGCTCGGCTGCTGGTTGTCCGGCCAAATAATCGCATGGGCCGTATTGCCGGTGTATTTGTCCTGGATGCCGTTAAAAATGTAGTTTTTATTCCAGCCGGACGTTATATATTCGCTAGTCTGGCCGCCTCTCCAGCCCCAGCCGGGCACGTAGCTCATCTGCTCCAGCGTTTCTTCCGGATCGATGATGTACGCCAAATTACCGGAAAAAGCGGCGGCTCCCTCGTTGGTGAGCTTGATTTTCATTTTGATCAGCGGCGAATTTTCTACGATTGAGTATGTGACCTGGGCTTTGACATTCGGGTCGGTTTCCCAGGCCCCGCTGGAAACGATCGCCCGCTCCTTCACCTGAATATCCGGCAAGCTGAGCTTCTCGTACGGATACCACCAAGTCCGGCCTACGTTCGGACTAAGCACGAACTCAGTATAGTCGAGATTTTCCCGATTGTTGAACTTGGGCGCCGCGTCCATCATATGGCCGGGCGTCAGCGTTCCCCATTTGTTATTGCCCGAAATATTATCGCTGTAGTCCGTCGGATGCGGGGTAGCGAGCCGGTCGGTTCCGACGGTCAGCTTAACCTCGTCATTTTCCAATAGGTAATAGTCTTTCCCCTCCACCCAGTCTCTCGAAGCAGGGGCGTAGGTAAACCCGGGCTCGCCGCGGCCTATTCGGGCTATGGCGTCAACCGCATCCGGAAGCTCCGGCGTCATTGTCGAGAGAAGCAGACTCAAGTTCGTTTCCGCCCTGTCCGAATCGGCCAAATTCGCGCTTCTTGCCATCGGCCAGTAGCCGCTTTTCACGGCTTCGATCGTATAATTAGAGCCCTGCAGCGTGTATAGCTGATAAAAGCCTGCGCCGTCCGTCACCGCTCTCGCGACTGTCCTGCCCGCAGCGTCTTTCGCCCGGATCTCGGCATTCGGAATGGCCGCTCCCTCGTGATCGGTTACTGTGCCGGTGACCATGCCCGCTTGGGAAAGGTCGCTTCCCTGCCAAATCATATTCGCCCAAAACTCGGCGGCCTCATATGGCGCATCCGCGGGACCTGCAATATGCGGAAGGTGATAAAAGACGAGCGTTTTGCTCTCCCCAACGGCCATATCGGCTTCAAACCACACCCCTTGGATGTAGCCTTCCGGCACAAGCGCAGCAGGCTGGTTTTGCTGGGGCCAGATGACCGCATGGGCCGTTCGGCCGGTGAACTTGTCCTTGACGCCGTTAAAAATGTAATTTCGATTCCAGCCGGACTCGATCCATTGATTGGCCTGTGCAGTCCGCCATCCCCAACCCGGCACATAGCTGTGCTGCTCGCCCGCTTCGTCCGAGTCGATAAAATACCCCAAGTAACCGCTAAAGCCGGCGGCGCTTTGATTGGTCAGCTTAAGCTCCATTTTGATCAGCGGCGTATTTTCCACAGCCGAGTAGCGGACCGACGATTTGATCGCATTGTTCCTGTCCCAGTCCCCGCTTGCCTTGATCGCATCGCCTTCGAAGCCGATCGTCTCCATCTCGAGCTTTTCGGTCGGGTACCACCACGTCCTATGAAGATCCTCTCTTAAAACAAACTCCGTATAATCCAAATTGTCGCGCATGCCGGGCTTCGGGGCCGCATCCATCATGCTGCCTTTGGTCAAAGAGCCCCATTTGTCGTTGCCGGACGCATTCGGGCTGTAGTCGGTCGTGCTCATGGTGCTCAGCCTAACCGTGCCGACCGTAAACTTCACATGGTCGTTCTCCAAAAAGTAGTAATCCGCCGTATCCACCCAATCTCGGGCTGCAGGCCCGTAAGTAAAGCCCGGATCCTGCCGCGATACGCCATATACGCTAGCCGTGACGGCTTCCGCCTGACGTTCGGATAATAGGCCCAACAACAGAATAAACAGGATGGCTGCGCCTGCAGCCGCTCCCGTCTTGGACAGTCGTTTGCACATTCGATTGGCCTCCTTGTTTTGATCGCTTGCCGGCCGGCTGCACCATTTCCAAGGATAAACGGCTGCTCGTCTTTAAAGGATAAGCCCGTTTACCAAAGATTAGCTAGAGCCGCTTTTTCGATATACTTTCTGATAAAACGCTGTTATCCGCTCCTCCTTCTCCCTTTTCTTTGATGCCGATAAGCCTGCTTTTTGAGCATGTGATCCTAGCAAAAAGTGCGGGGCTTCCAGATTGCAGCCTCAGTATAAAGTCCGGCCGGAGGGATTGAAATAACAGGTTTTTAACTTGGATATTGCGTTTTTTTAACCTTTAGAATGGCGTATGGAATGTTGAAAACGTGTTATTTCGCTTTGAGGATCCGGATGGTAGGAGGAGGAATCAGTTGGGAGGTGAGGCTTGGTGACAAGAAAATCGCAACACAAGGGGGAGACTCATTGTGCGTATAACAACAACCGGACCGATTCCGCAGATGGCTGAGGAAGCCTAGGAATTGTGCGTAGATGTCAATACAAATATATACATTTGTATTGTCAATACCTTTTTTGTACGGTATGATAAAGGCAAGAAGTATAAACTTATTGTTTATAGCCATAAACTAAATAGGAGTGCAGGCGCTGGAACGTCTGCACTCCGGACACAATAGCCGCTTTTAAGGGCGGTGGCTTAAGACGAGGATCAGAAATAGACCGCGCACTTATCCCAAGGGCGGTCTATTTCCTTTTATGGAAACTGAGGATCAACACAACCAAGGTCGCGAATGAAATCATCAGCGTCAATGCTTGGTATGTCTCCACAGGCATCACCCCCTTTCAGGGGATTAGCCAGCCGCCCTTGCAAGCCATTCTATCATGTTATATGGAGTATACCATATTATTCCTGTTGTAAGTAGTAGGTATGCTTGGCAAATCAGTAGTTTCATTTTTGAAACTACCTCAGCCAGCGTCTCGTCCGGTACTTTCCAAATGAATGATGCCTGTCGAGACTCTTCACCTGATCGGAGAGGCAGCTTGCCGGTTGAATTGCAACCCAACCAAGTCACCGCGATCCAGCACATACGGAATCATCATGACTCCCGTCCTTGCGGCTCGCCAGTGACTACCTCATTATATAGATTTTCTGGCGTGACTTGCGCAAGGAGCTCATCCAGCTTTGCGGACCTTGCCTTAATGACAAGGTGACCGTTTTCTACGTCGAGATCGACCTCGGAGCCTTCTATAAGACCGACCTTCAAGGCAAGGGACTTCGGAAATCGAATGCTCAAACTATTACTCCACTTATGAATTTTAACCATGGTTGAGCCTCCTACTAAAAATGGTATATACAAAGTATAAGCTGTTTTTATAGGCAAAAGTCAATTCGTGGTTGGATGATTTGCGTCCCTATAACACCGTGCGTTCGTAATATCGAAACGGTGCCCCATCCAAACATTAGAGAGTCCCCCTTCTTTTACGCAGGTAACAAGAAGACCCTTGCCGGTTTCAATCTTTGACGCAGGCCTTTCCCTATCGCTCGCCGCTTACATGCGCTGTAGTAATTTCCTATACAAAATCAAAAAGCCTGCAGCCGCGGACATCCGCTTGCTGCAGGCTTTTTATTACTTCACCGGCGTCCACTCCAGCAGCGTGACGCTGGCGGCGGGCAGGAACCGCTCGAAGACGGCATCGCCTTCGACGATCCGTTCCTCCCGGAGATCGAGCCGGTGATCGTCATCCACGGTGTAGGCTTTCAGGCGGCAAGGCCCGTCGAGCCCCTCCAGCGCGATGCTGTGCAGGCGCGCATTCCCGCCGAAGCTTGTGATCAGCGCAGCCCCGCCCCCATCGCTGTTTAAACCGGCCAAGCTGTACACGTTCGGCGCTTTTTCGCTCACGTCGGACCGTACGCGGTCGGCATGCTTCGTCATCCGCTGAAACGCCTTGAACGTGTAATACGTTTTTTGCGGGACGCCGTGGTAGTCGAATAGGCCGCAGAACAACGCCGTCGGCTGCCCGTCGTAGTAATTGGCTTCGTCAACGGGACAATCCTGAAGCAGGGTGAGCACCGTGCCGGTGAAAGCCGCACCGAATGCGCTTTTTTGCTTATCGAAATTGCTTTTGCGCACGTATTCGTTGCCGCGGGTCCAAATTTTCGTGAAATCCGACTCCAAATAGTTCCATTCATTCAGATGGCTTTCCGTCTCCGTATAACCGTGCCGGTCCAGCTCATTCCGCACGTGAAACGCATGCTCGACGATTTTGTGCGGGTCGCCGGTGTACGTATGCCAAGTGAAGAAGTCGATCGGCAGCTCCCGCTCCTGACAGAAATCCAGAAAGCCGGTCAGGAAAGGCAGCTTCGGCCGCGCCGCCGCATACCCTCCGACTTTGAGGGCGGGATTGTAAGCTTTGATCGCCTTAACGGTCGCTTCGTACAATTCATACAATTGGAGCGGCGTCCCGGACCACATGCGTTCGTCCAAATCGGGCTCGTTCCACACTTCCCAATAATCGATGCCGTGATGAAACCCGTCCGCCCAGCCGTCGTTATAATGCCGGATGATGTTCACGCAAATTTGCGCCCATTTGCCATAGTCCGCCGGCGGATGGACATAATACTTCTTCTTCGTATGCTCGATGCTTTCGCCAAGCCGGTAAACGATTCTGGCTCCGGCATCGAGAATCGTCTGCAAATACTCGTCGGTACGCGAGAAGTCGTAACTTGCCGGATCGGCCGGATCCTTGCTGAAATCGGGAAAAATCGTATGAATATCGACTTCCCAGGCATGCGGCCAGTTCGGATCGTGGATGCGGACAAGCGGAATCTCCGCCTCGCGGTAATAATCCGTAACGTCGATCAGCGAGCCGTAGCAAACCGGCCCGTTGTTTACGCCGTGCAGCGCCTTTATTTTGCCGAGCTGTTCCTTCACATGTATGCGTATGTCAGTCATTTTCGTAGTCCTCCCCCAAGAGTAAAAATCATTTGTCCGCCTGGAAGGCGATATGCCTGTCGCGGTATTCCTGCGGCGTTACGCCAAATTCCTTCTTGAACACCTTGATCAGGTACGGCGTGTTCAAATAGCCGACTTCCTTCGTAATTTCGTATATTTTCAAATCGCTGTTTTTGATCAGATGAACGGCCTTCTCCATCCGCAGCCGGTGCGAGTATTCCTTGATGCCTTCGCCGGTTTCCAGCTTGAATATTTTGGACAAATAAACGGGATGAAGATTGACCTGGTCGGACAGTGCGTACAGCGATACGTTATCGGCCAAATGCGTATGAATATAGTCTTTAACCTGATTGATCACCGACGCCCGGGAGCTCCGGATATCCTCCGTATTTTCCTGGGAAAGCTTGAGGCACAGCCTGAACGTCCATTCCCGCATCCGGTTGACCGAGAGCAGCTTCGCATGCTCCGGCATGCCGTCTGTTTCGCCGATTCGGTCGAACAACTGGCTCAGCGTTTCCCCATTCGTATGCGCATAATGGTAGCAGGCGAATGCGACGGCGTGATACAGCTCCGCCAGCAGCTCCGGCGAATCGTTCCACACCTGGTCGAGCTCGTCGAAAACCGCGCCCAGCTTGCTGCCGACCTCCTCCCATCTTCCCGCTTCGAAGAGGTGCAACAGGGACGGCGGTTCATGCAGCGTTTTTAAAATCGGAACCGACTGGTTCTCGATAATATCGTTCACGGTCATCAGCAAGCCCACATCTTTGCCGATTCGTCTGCGCATCGTTTTGACTACGGATTGGTAGCCGGCGGCCAGCCCTGCGGGAAATGCGACGGGATTGCCGACCACGATCGATACATCTCCATGCAGGAAGCGCGCAACATGGCTCTGCAATTGGCTGCACAAGCGCGGAAGCAAAGCGTCATCATCCCCGTCTTCGGATATCTCCTTCGGACAAAGCGTCAGCACGATGTAATCATGCCTGTCCCTGCAGGTCCATAGCTGATAAAAAGAGCCGAACGTCTCCTCCGCCATATTAACGATCGAATACTCGATCAATAAACGGTCCCGCCGGTTGTATTGGGCGAACTGCCCTTCCAACCGCACCAATACGAGCGTAACCTGTTCGCCCGAAGCGAACGGTATGTCGATCAGCGGCAAGCTTTCCGCATCGCCGCAGCTGCCGCCTTCGAGCAGCTTCGCCAGCAGCTCCGATTTCAGCGCGGGCTGATGCTCGCGAAGCAGCTGGGCGGCCCGCTGATGCAAAGCGGCTTCCTCCCCCTGCACCGTCAGTTTCCGCGTCAGCTTCCGGATCGTTTCCGTCAGGCTCTCGTCACTGACCGGTTTAAGCAAATAATCCGCCGCATCGAGCTGGAGCGCCCGTTTTGCATAGCCGAATTCCTCATAGCCGGTCAGGATGACGATTTGCGTGCTTGTCGAAAACTTGCGGATCTGCTCGATCAGCTGAATGCCGTCCATACCCGGCATGCGGATATCCGTAATGACGATGTCGATGACATGTCTTTTGACAAGCTCCAGCGCCTGACGTCCCGAATAAGCGCACAGCACCTCTTCGATGCCGAGCTCCGGCCATGGAAACGTATGGGCTAGCGTATCGACAACCGAAGGCTCGTCATCCACGATCAGCAATTGAAACATGCGAATTTTCCTCCCCCAGCCGCAAAATAATCATAACGCTTAACCCGCCTTCCGAGCCGTGCGCGAAAAACAAACCCGAACCTTTGCCGAACGTAAGCTTGATCCGCTGATTGACATTCCATAGTCCGAAGCTCGATCCGCCACGATTCCCGCTGATGTTGCTATTGCCGCTGCCGTTTCCGTTACCGCCGCTATTATCGCTGCCGTTCCTTCCGCTGCTGCCGCTACCATAACCGCCGCCGTTCTCCATCTCGTTCTCGCCGCGGTTCACGGCCCTCTGCAATTCCTCCAGCTTGTCGTCGTCGATCCCAATGCCGTTATCCTCGATAAACAGACGGTATTCGCCGTCCTGTACGACTCCCGTAATCCTTACGGTTCCTTTGCCTTCCTTCGGCTCGATCCCGTGCAGGATTGCATTCTCGACCAGCGGCTGCAGCAAAAGCCGCGGAATGACGAGCTCTTTCATCGGCTCCGGCATGTCGATTTCATATTCGATTCTGCGCATGCGCAAATTTTGAATCTCCAAGTAATTGACGATGACGGAAAGCTCCTCCGCGAGCGTAGCCGATTGGTTGCTCAACCGGGTCGTGTAGCGAAAATAATCGCCAAGATTCAGCGCCATCGCCACAATGGCTTCCTCGTCGCCCATTCGCGCCATGTTCTTCATGAAGAACAAGCAATTGTACAGAAAGTGCGGATTGATCTGCGATTGCAGCTGTTTAAGCACGGCTTCGCGGGAGCGGATCTGCTCCGCGACGACTTTTTCCAGCAAATCCTGGATTTGTTCGGTCATCTCGTTAAACCGCTCGATCAGGAAGACGAACTCCGTTCCGCCCTGCAGCTTCAACCGCGCGCCGTAGTCGCCCCGTTTGATTTTTTGCACGTGCCTGACGATCGCCAGAATAGGAGCTTGCACCGTACGGTACAGCGTATACGAAGCCAGCAGGCTTAGCACCAGCAAAAGCACTGTGGAGCCGTAAAACAAATTACGCGTCTTGGTGACGGGCGACAAAATATCCTCCTTCGGGACGGAATCGACCAAATACCAGCCCAGGCTGCTCAGCTCCATATAACTCGCCAAATATTCTCTGCCGCTCATTTCGGCGGAAAAATGGATCGACGAAGCCTTCAGCTCCTCGCCGTCCAGCTTGCGGATCAAATCGTCCGAGCTCGCCTGGTTGATCGTCCGGTTGGCGATGACGCCGAATTGCGGATGGTACAGAAAAGGATCGCCTTGCCCGTCCGCTTTGTACTGATCCAGCATGTCCTGCAAGTAGGAAGGCGCGAACGAGGTTCGGACGATCAGCCTCGCATCCGCCGGATTGGCGAAAGCCGTAATCGGATGAACCGAATACCAGACGAACTCCGGCGCAAGCACCTTGCTGTTCTCGGCCTTCGTAAACCTCCACCCTTTGGCGATCTCCTTCACGAGCTGCTCCTCGGTGTAATAAACGGAAGAATTGGACGTCGAGACGATTTCCTTCGTCATACGCGAAAACACGGTTATATCCGTATTCCAGCCGCTAATTCCGGAATGCAGCGTAATGTTGTCCAATATCATGCGCAGCAGCTTTTGCCGGTCGAAGGAATACCCGTCCTGATGCTGAAATTCCAGCTCCCGAATAGCGGCGTCGTTGGATATCGTAATGGCGTTGATGGAAATTTGATTTACCTTCTCCTCCATCTGCTGATGCAGAAACTGGAGCTGGCTCAAATTATTCCTTCGCATTTCATTTTCAATAACCTGAACCGCCGTATGGTTCGACAACGCGAACAGCAGCACGACCGGCAGCAAAATGCCGATGATCATACTGACGATTTTGGTAAATATCGTCGCTTTTCGGTCCATCCCCGCTCAACTCTCCCTCGCATTCGTGATTGTCTCTCTTGCGGTCCGCTTAACGAGGGGCGTCAATCCTGCGGAAGGAGGAGGAGCAACGAAGACAGGAAGGGGACTTCCCTGTCGGGAAAGCCCCTTTCTTGAACCGGTTCGTTACTATTTCGCCACGCTCTTGTACCACTCGTTCACTTCTTTGGTAATGGCATCGCCGCCCTGCGACTTCCAGGTTTCAACGAATTTATCGAACGCATCGACCGATTCGTTGCCGAATACGATTTTACTGAACGTTTCCATTTCCAGTTTGTTCAAGTAGTCTCCCTTGTCCGTCATCGTCGGCGTCGATCCGCCTGTAAATTCGTTCATCCGGCGATTTTCGCGCTGATTCCAAACGTTTCCGGACGATTGAATCTCGATCGCCGGCGCCAGCTGCGACCAATACCGCTCGTAAGGCGTTTCCGGCTTGCCGTTTTTTCCGAGGTTGACCAGCGCTTTAATATTTTGCGAAGGGATGCGCGGGCCTTGGTTCAACAGGCTGTAGAAGAAAACGCGAACGCCGCCGCCCGGAATTTTCGCCAGGTCGTTCGTGACCTTGCCGTCCACCATATCCCAGTCATAACCCTTGTGCCAGCCGTTCTCGTACTCGCTCCCCGCCTTCGGATCGGCAAAGTTATCGAATAAATAGTTGGCGTACGTAAAGAAAATTTCCGGATTTTTCATTTCTTTATTGATGAAAACAGCGCCTGCATAAGGATGCGTAGCAAAGTGGGTCACTTTGCCGTTCTCTCCGGCAGGAAGCGTAGCCGTCGTCAGCTCGGCCTTCGGATTGTTTTTGGTCAGGTCGCCCATCGGCCAAGCTTCGGACCAGTAAGGCCCGGTGAAGCTGCCCGCTTTCCCCGCGGATACGAAGGAGCCCGCCTTCGCTTCATCCCATACCGGCGCTTCTTGCGGAATGTAGCCTTTGGCCACCCAGCTCTTCAGCTTGGCCAAGCCTTCCTTGACTCCCGGCTGAACGGAGCCGTAAGCGAGCGTGCCGTCCGCCTGCTTCGCCCAGCTTCCCGGAATCGAGCCGTACGAGCCGAACAGCCAGCTTACGCCGAAGTGATTGCCGTACGATTTTTTGAAGCCGACGGAAAGACCGAACGTATTTTTTTGCCCGTCGCCGTCCGGGTCTTTATTCGTAAACGCGTCCAGCACCTGCTCGTATTCGGCGATCGTATTCGGCGGGTTCAGGTTCAGCGTCTTCAGCCAATCCGCGCGAAGCCACATAACCGGATCATTGTTGTAATCGTAATCCAGCTGCGGAATGCCGTAGCGCTTGCCGTCTTTGGAAAATTCGTACCAAACGGTCGGATCCTCGCTCATCGCTTTTTTCCAGGTTTCGCTTGCATACTTGTCGAACAGGACGCCCGCGTCCTGGAAGCGTCCGGATTCGATGAGCAGCCGCGCCATTTCCCCGGTGGCGGTCACGACATCCGGCATAGGCTCGTTGGCGGAAAGCGCCAGCTTCAGCTTCGTGTCGTAGGCATTATTCGTATTAACGACGGACCATAGGTTTTTGATTTCGATGCCGAGCTTTTCCTTCACCCAGCGCGAATGCACGTTGTCGTCGATCGTTTCGCCGTTCTTGAAGGTGGCCGCAGCCGGCAGACCTCTGACGGTTGTAATCGTTACGGGCGGGTCGAATTTTCCGTTAACCAGTTGAATTCCGCTCTTGCCCTCTTCCTTCTTCTCCTCGCCGCTTCCGGACGAACAGCCGATCGATGCGCCGGCCATCGTAACGGTCAGCGCTGCCAGCAACACTTGCTTCATTTTTAAACGCACGCCTGCTTCCCCCTGTACCAGTTAGTTAGGATTATAGCTTACAACCAAATCGTATAGGAATCGTCCAGGCAGGAAAATAACACAATCTCAACACGGCATGTGTTTTTTTTAACATTGCTGGAGCCTCTTCATAAAGCCTTAACAAAACATAATGGGGTGTTAAGAAAACGGTATATAGACCGCTCAGGGCCTATGCTAGAATGAGTGGCGACTGCTCAATAAACCTGCAAAGAGGTGTATAACGATGAATTCCAGCACGCCTCCGGCGGCCTCGATTCAGCCGGTTCGTAGAAATCCGTTCAGAAAAATGCGCAAAACCTGGGTCTTTCATTTCATGCTGCTGCCCGCGGTCATTATGGCGGTTCTCTTTCACTATTTGCCGATGCTCGGCGCCGTGATCGCTTTTCAGGAATACAAGCCTTATCTCGGCTTCACCGGCTCCGAATGGGTCGGCTTGAAACACTTCAAGGCGATGTTCGAACGGGTCGACAGCATTCAGGTCATCTGGAACACGCTGCTGATCGCTTCGCTTAAGATCGGCTTCATGGTCGCCGTTCCCGTCGCATTCGCCCTTTTATTGAACGAAGTACGCAAAATGGTATTTAAACGCATCGTGCAGACGTTCGTTTACTTGCCGCATTTTCTCTCCTGGGTCATCCTGTCGGCCATTCTCGTCGATCTCCTGTCACCGGAAGGCGGTCTCGTCAATCGGGTGCTGCAAAACTGGTTCGGACTCGAGCCCGTCTTTTTCCTCGGAAACGGCGACTGGTTCCGCTTCACCTTGGTCACGAGCGAAGTGTGGAAGGAGTTCGGGTTCAGCACGATCATTTATCTCGCTTCGTTGGCGAGCATCAACCCCGAGCTTTACGAAGCTGCGGAAGTCGACGGCGCCTCCAGATGGAAGCAAACGATGCATATCACCCTCCCGGGACTTGTTCCGATTATGACGGTGTGCGCTACCTTATCGTTAAGCAGCATTCTCAGCGCAGGCTTCGATCAGGTTTACAACCTGTATAATCCGCTTGTATACGATAAGGGAGATATTATCGATACCTACGTGTACCGGGTCGGCATTCTAAGCCAGAAGCTCAGCTTCGCAACCGCGATCGGCCTGTTCAAATCCGTCGTAAGCTGCATTCTTATACTGGCCGTTTACCGGGTCGCGCTCAAAGTCGCCAACTACCGGATCTTCTGAGGAGGGTTTACCTTGTACCACAAGACATTATCCTATCGCTTGTTCACCGTATTCAACTATATATTTCTAGCCCTCATCGCCTTTCTTTGCCTGCTTCCCTTGATCCATACGCTCGCCGTATCCTTCAGCGGCCGCGCGCCGGCCAATGCGAACCTAGTCGGCCTAATTCCGATCGACTTCACGCTGGATGCATACAAGAAAACGCTGAGCAACCCTAATTTTCTTCACTCCCTATGGGTATCCGTGCAGAGAACGGTGTTAGGCACCGTCGTCACCATGATCATCATTTTTCTTGCCGCTTATCCGCTATCCAAAGATTCTCTGGCTTTCAAAAGCCGGACTTGGTACTCCTGGTTTTTCGTCCTGACCTTGCTGTTCAGCGGCGGGCTCGTGCCGACCTACATCGCGATTCAAAAGCTCGGGCTCATGTATTCGATGTGGGCGTTGATTTTGCCGGGCGCGATCGATGTGTGGCTGCTCGTCCTGCTGCTCAACTTCTTCCGCAACATCCCGAAGGCGCTGGAGGAAGCCGCTTTGATCGACGGGGCGGGACAGATGAAAATCCTTACTCATATTTATATTCCCTTATCGTTGCCCGCCATTGCAACCCTCTCTTTATTCAAAATGGTCGGGCACTGGAACGCCTGGTTCGACGGGCTCATTTATTTGAAGAGCATCGACGATTACCCGCTGGCTACCTTTCTGCAAACGATACTTATTCAGATCGATTCGACGCAGCTCTCCTCACTTGGACGCGAACTCGAGAACATCTCCAACAACACCGTAAAAGCGGCGCAAATCTTTATCGGAGCCCTGCCGATTCTGATGGTGTATCCGTTCCTGCAAAAATATTTCGTCAAAGGCATGGTGGTAGGGTCGGTGAAGGAGTAGGCAAGGAGCAGACGCATTAAGGATAAACGGCTACGCCGTCTTTTAAAGGACTGGCGCGTTTACCGGGAAATCCGAACAATCAGCGGAGATATACGTTCTGAGATTTTGAGAAAACCGCCTTGCGGCGGCTTTAGCGTTCGATATACGTTTGTTCGTTGGCGAGGCAATGGGTATAGGCTTTCAACTCTTGAAATCGTGTTTCTTTGAACTTATTACGAGGTAGAAACACGATTTCAAAGGCGGCCCATAGCGAAGCTCCTTTACAAGCTCCCATACCCATTACCTCTTGTTCGTCTTCGGTGCTTCCTGTCACGTCTTTGACATTTACCGCTCCTCTAACCGGTATTCATACTCGCTTGCCCATCTTTGCTCGTTGCTTGCATGTGCTGCATTTCGATTTTGCCCACTTGGAATCGAGTACGGCTTCCTTACCCCGCCTGTAGTCCGAAAACGCCTACTTGCAGGGTGTATTTTGCTTGGCACACCGGTGAATCCTTTCTCCAAGCCGGCAAAATCGGATTCCAGCGTAGGCGAACCTCGATTCCTTACTCCAAGCGGGCTGTTTCGGACTACAGCATTTCGAGGAGTCTAAATGGCAGCGTAAGGATAAACGGCTACGCCGTTTTTTTAGACAGGAGCCGCTTCCACGATATACTAATAAACGCAAAAGGGATGGCCGCAGCCATCCCTTACATCTATTATTCGAACCGTCGCCCTACTTATGAGAAACAATCGCCAAAAGCCTGACATCCGGCATTTCATTATTGTTGTCTTCTTGCTCTGAACATTTTCCATTGATATTGGATAAAGCAGCCGACGCAAAAGCCCAATATAGCGACAAATGCCGCTATTGCGACCATTATCGTAAATACATAGGCAGCTGTTGTCCAATCCAGCAAATAGCTGACTAAAGCAAGCGTTAGGAAGCCGATCGCCATCAGCTGATTGAACTGCTGCTGATCTTTATCCTCAGGTATATACGCCGACGGATGCTTGCGCAGAAAAAGCTTGGCAAACCGCATGACCGGATTGAAATCGAAGCAGACGCCGGAAATGCCCGAAAGCAACGGAATCGCAAGAATCCAATAATAACCCGTTAACCAGGTCAGCAGTACGGATATGACAATCACCCATTGATTCGTTCGAATGAGCGGCCGTGGAATCGATTGTGCGGGAGTATTCATATTTATCCGACCTTTCCACTTGGGTTTATAGAGATTATACTGCGATTTCGCTGCTTTGTGAATGGTTTGCGGTGAAAATTAATGGAGTCCGCTCAGGCCGGCCGTTATTGTCGCCTTACCTGCTTGATGCTTGTGGCTTGCGTTTCCCCCGGAATTCCGCCAATTACGTCCAAACGCCGACGAACATAAATAGAGTTCTTTATACTTGGCGAAGGCAATCGCTAGTAGCATTTCAACTCTTATCCTATAGAGTTTAGAGATGTAAGGCATCTGATCGTGCAACTGATCGTGATCATCATAATGAGGCATAGTTTGCTATCAGTGAGGCAAACCTCACTATTTCTAACCGAAAACCCGTGTTCTGGTGGCATAATGAGGCAAACGCAACGAATAGTGAGGCAAACGAAATTGATAGTGTTGTTTGCCTCATTAACAGGCGGGAACGAGCATTTTACCGGTGGAATAGTGAGGACAGCCTCATGAACAATAAGATTTTCTCCACTAATCGCGCGGTTCGTGCATAACCATTACGAGTTCCGTGTTTTTCTTTCGTAACCAGGTTATCAATTCCTAGTTTAAGCGTTGAAAGACTACTAGTCTTAAAGAAAAACCCGCCCATCCCGGTTTCACCAGGATGAAGCGGGTATAATTAATGTCGTACGTTTCGATGCACTGGCATACACACCGGCAGCCTCCTACACGGGCTGCCAATTTGAGGCTATGACCCTAACGTCGTCCTGCGCTTCCACGTCGCCGCGGTTCCGCTCCCGGTTGTGCATACCCATTCGTAGTCGGCTCCCGGAACGGCAGTATTCAACCGGAACACATCGTGCGGCAGCCCCGGCACCGACCGGGATGCGGGAGAACTGCCCCCTTGGATAAGCCTTCCGCCGCCATAGCTGACGGAAGTCGCTCCGCTTCCGAGGCTGAGCGTATTTTCGCTTTCGGTCAAAACGATGTTTTTCGTCGTCAGCTTGCAGGAGCTGTTGCCCGCGGCGATATCCAGCAGTTTCGTATAGTTTTTGGAGATCGTTCCGTCGAGCGTAACGTCGTAGTCGTATCCTCCCGAAGTAACCCCGAAATAGAAGCAGGTCGACGCTTCCACGTAAGTATTCCGGACGATCGCCCGGCCGCCGTATTTCCAGTACAGCCCGTAATTGAACCGGTTGGAAATACTGCCCCCTTCAACGATGACCCGGTTGTTTTTGGCCAACTGATCCCCTTCGAAATAAATGGCGTAAACCGTGTCGGCCGCTCCGACGGAGCCGTCCACTTTAAAATCGCAATCAAGGAAGCGCAGCGTCTGATTCGCGTTTCCGAACTGGAACAGATGGATGCAGGAAATCGAACGGTTCCCCGTTGTGCCTGCCGGTTTGTGGGCATAAAACGTGCAGTTTTGAAACGTCACGTCATACGGGCTGACGATCCGGTCCAAGTAATCGTCGAGCACGCCGACGTGAAAGACCGAATTCATGATTTTCACCGTCGAATTTTCGGCGTACAAATTGAACGGCGGTTTGTTGACGATGATGTTCGAGCCGGTAAAAGTCGAGCCTTGCAGCACTGCCACATCGAAGTCGCCGTCGGGCAAATAAAGATTGTTCATCGTTATGTCCGTTTTCAACGTATTTCCGTAGCCCGGCCCGTCGAGCTCGACGTCGATGCCTGTCGCGTGAACCGCTCCATGCGCTTTGAAATTGTTCACATGCACATCGGAATACCCGCCGGTAACGACAACCCCTCCGCGAAAGCAGTCTACGGCGGTGCAATTGGATATTTGGACGGATACGTTATTGTAGACGCTGATCGCGTCGGCGACGCAATCTTTAAAATAGCAATCCTCGATGACGGCCCGCAGCTTGCCACTGTTCGCGGCATTTCCCATCAGAAAGATGAGATGCGCTTGCTCGAGCTCATAATTCGCGTAAGCCCCTTGATTTTGCCGGTTGCCGTCGATCGTCAGTCCCTGGAAAATTAACGGCTTCGAGTCGACCGAACCGTCGTACAAGTAACCCGCTACCGTCGTCGTGAACGTCCTCGTCCATTTCGTTTGATTGGCCGGCCGTTTTATAGTGGCACCGTACCCTTTGATAATCAATCCTTGCGACACGTTCAGCTGTGAGACGATATACGTCCCCCCCGCGGGGAAGAAGACGATGCCCCCTCCCGCCGCAAGCGCGGAGTCGATGGCCGACTGGATCGCGGCCGTATCGTCGGTCGTCCCGTCCCCCGTCGCTCCGTAATGCACTACGTTATATTCCATTTCAAACCGCTCCTTTCGCGATGTGAATCGATCTTACCGAAACCGCTGACGAACCGAGCCGCTTCCGGCAAAAATGCGGTACGTTCCGGCGGAGATAGTTGCTGCGATCGTTACGGTAACGCCTGCATCCGGAGCTAACAGCGCACCGTTGTCAAAAACGAGATGTGCATTGGCGGGAATCGTCAGATTAGTCCCGATCCGGTACGTTCCCCGCGGCAAATAAACCGTTCCGCTTTGAGCCGACAGACGTGCGGATATCAACTGCGACAGCGCCGGAAAATCGTCCGCACTTCCGTTGCCACGGGCGCCGTAGTCTTTGATGTTATGCCAATCGAAGGCAAAGGGCTCTTTTTCGGGCGGTTTCTTTTTCTCTGTCCCGGCGCCGTACACCGTTTCGCTTACCGATTCGTTATCGGCATGAACGGTATTGGCTTGAATGAGCCCGCGGGTAGCGAGCGCCACGCCGGCGGCGCCGATCGAAGCAAGCAGCTTCCGTCTGCTGATGATTCGCTTTTTATTTTTTTCCTCCGACATACAGGTTCCTCCTTGCATGGTATGTATGGATGGCTCATCGCCCGAATTACGGCAACAGAGCGCTCCATGTTGATAATGCTTTCATTCGCCGTTTCGTTTATGCTTACGGTTCCAATTCTAGAGGTCAACGTTGCTGCGGGGCTGCTTCGTTTGGTTCAAAATAGGATGTTTTGTACTTTACTTGCTCTTGTATGTCAACATGTTCAGCAGTACCGTTACAGCCTCGGCTCTTGTCGCTTGGTCTTGAGGCGCGAACTCGTTATCACCTTTGCCTTGCACGATGCCTGCTTGCTTCACGAAAGCAACGCCGTCTTTTGCCCATACTGGAATGTTCTTATCATCCTCAAAGCCTGTTGCAGCATACGATTCGCCATGCTGACCCAACGCATTGGCAAGGATGACCGCCATCTCAGCACGTGTTATTCCTGCATCCGGACGGAAGCTGCCGTCCTCATATCCTTGGATAATACCTGCTTGCACCGCTTGCGCAACCGCTTGCTGTGCCCAAGCTCCAATCTTCGCTGTATCCGTGAACGCAAGTGCCGCTCCTTCTCCTTGCGGCTTAAGCGCATTCATCAGCATCACCACGAATTCCGCACGCGTCACGTTTTTCCCAGGCTTGAACGTTCCATCCGGGTAACCGCTGACGATTCCGCTGCTTACCGCTAACTGGATGTTCGCCTCAGCCCAGTGTCCAGAAATATCGGTAAACGTACGATCCGGTTTCGTGTCTATCGCAGGTGCTTCACCTACAACGAATACCGCAAATTTGGTGAAGTGATTAACCTCAACAGTAATGGTGGAGCCGTTCACCTTGCCGCCCGCGATTTCCACCCATACCTTCTTCGCTTCGTCATAATAGTATACAGCTGCCCGTTGATTGCTCTTCACTTTGTTTGGATCAAAAGTAAAGGTTAGGGTCACCGGTTTATTGAAATGGTCCGGGAAGTTTTTCAAAATTTCAAAGACCGGACTGGCTAGAACGTCTTGATTCGTTAGCAGTTTTTGAATGTCCGCTAATTTGTCTATTGTTATTTTCAATTCTTTGTCTGCTGCATCGGCAGGAATAACGATCGTAACCGTATCTCCCAAACTAACTTTTCCTTTTTTACCTGCAGGAAGTGTTAGTTTGCCATCTATGGCGGTAACGGTATTGTCGCTTGAGGATGTTGAACCAGCGTAACTACCACCACTACTGCCGCTGGATCCTGCGCGAGTCACTGTAATTTCATAAGTCTTCATTGTGCCATTCCGAGCTGTCACTACAATAGTAATGAGGTTATTGCCCACGTTCAAATTAATGGCTCCGCTGGCTTGACCGCTTTCTGTTGGAATTCCGTTCACCGTCATCGTGGCGTTACTCTGGTACACACTCCCCGTTACAGTAAGGCTCACTACATCATTAGCCACACTGGACGTGTAGGCCGTTGTCCCGGATGCGAATGCGGGACTTATTGTGCCGCTCGATAAGGCCAGTCCGCTCAAATCGGCGTTGCTGCTTGCCTCTACTTCGCGCAAAATGATGTCGTCGATGAAAAAATAATCGTTGCCTTCTTCCCTCTTCGCGTAAACCTCCGCGCTGCTGTAGCCGGACGGTACGACGAAGGAGACGTCCCCTTTGCCGTAATCCGCCGCTTCAAGCTGAAACGACTGTTCGCTCACGACATTGCCCCGTTCATCCTTCAAGACAATTCCGACTTGAACCCGGTCGCCTTTCGCCAACGCTTTCCCCCACGCGCTCAGCATATACGTGCTTCCCTGCTTCAACCCGGTGGTCAGCGTCTGCTTCGCCGCTCCCGGCTCCTTGCCGATGACGAGCGCGTTCGCATCGGAAAACGCCGTCAAAGTCGACCCGATATTGTGCATAATCTCGGCGCTGCCGGAGAGATCCCAGTTGACATCGTCATACTCGAATCCGCCGTTGTATATCCGGTTCGTTCCGGTCTTTACGTCCGCGACCGCTTGTCTCGCTCCGATGACGGCGTCGAACCATTCCTGGCTCATGCTCCCGGGAATCAACCAATGTCCGCCCGGCGGTTCGGTATAGTACCAGACCATCTCCTCGGCGGAACGGAGCGCGTTTTCGAGCGTAGTTCTCATAATTTGCGGAGTCATCGGATAGTTCTTCTGCCATGGCATATTGTAAACGCCGAAAGCCATGCTTACGCTATCCGCGTAATCTTCTCTCAATTCTTCCGGGATAAAATCGTTGCTGCGGTAAGAATCTGCCAACTCGTATTTGCGGAACTGGTAGGCGTCTTCAAAATCCCCTTCCGATCGCGTCAAATACAATTCGCCGCCGTCGACGAGCTTCGCTTTCTCTCCGGCATTTTTAACCGCCTGCAGCATGCCGATGAAATACGGTCCCATCAAGTTTACGGTTCCGACAACATTTTTTGTAAACCAGTCCGGCTTATTCCGATCCGACAGATATGGACCGTGAAGCACCATAACCGTCGCGTCGGGTATTTCACTGACGATGGCGTTCATGATCTGCCTTCCGCGTTCGCTAGCTTTGTCCTGATATTCTTTTAATGATTTCTCTTTATAGTAGGAGTCTTGAGGGTAGGAGGAAAACTTACGGAAGTATTCCTCATTGTCGTAAAGAATACGCGTAATTCCCACTTCTTTAGCGGCGCGGGCATAATTTCTTACGTTTTGCTCGACAATGGACCACCCTTCGTCGTCGAACAGATCGCCCGATTTTCCGACGTTCGTCCATCCTTCGTCGTCAACGGTTTCGCCCGTTCCTGTCGGATCGTTCGGATCGGCGGGCCGGTTCGACACAAACGCCAAGTAGTTTTTATCCATCCGCTTAAACAATCCTTTTAATACTTTCAGCTCGTCATAGATCGTCTCGTATGAAATCGGCTCGCGCGTCATCAGCTTGGGCGAGAAGGTCGGGGTGATCATCATACCGTCGAACGGCAGCGATTCGATATATTCGATGTTGTCCTTCACTTTTTCAGGAGTCGTCGTGTTGGCGTCCGGCTGCTGCATCAGCATCAAATACGGCTGCGTTTTCGACTGTTCCTGCAAAATCGTTCGATCGCTTCGTTTAGGCTTCGGTTCCTCGTTCTGAGCGCTCCATTCCGTCAGGACAAAATCATCCACATGAACCGAACCGGTGCCGGGGTCTTTATAAACGACGATGGTCGCTTTCGAAAAGCCTGGCGGCGCAGTGAAATTAACCGTGTACGCTTTGTAATCAGTGGAATCGACCGTTACGCGAGTCCCCTGCAAGCCGATTCCCGGCACGTCCCAGAAATTGATGCCGACAAGGTTCAACTCCGGGGGGCCGACTCTTTTCGCTCGGAATGTCATCTTATAGCTTTGGCCCGTCACGATGTTTACCGTCTGCTCCCGACTGCTCGCATTTACTTTCAGCGCTTTGCTTCCGCTCGCGGCGTCGCTTGTAATGCTTTCAACGGTGTCCGGCCACGACAAATCCCAGCCTGCAAAGCCGTCTTCGAAGCCGGGGTTCGCCGCCAAATTCGGCAGCTCGTGCAATGTTATGTCATCCACGTAAACCCAACCGGTGCCGGGATCTTTATAGATAACAACCGTTGAATGGGAAAAACCGACCGGAGCGGTGAAAAATATTTCATATTGCTTGTATTCGCCCGAATCGACCGTTACACGGGCCCCCTGCAGGCCGAGGCCCGGGACATCCCAAAAGTTGATGCCGACCAAATTCAGCTCCTCGGGTCCGACCCTTTTCGCCCAAAAGGTCATTTTGTAGCTTTTCCCCGAAACAATCGGCACGGTCTGCTCCTGACTGCTCGCATTGATTTTGATCGCTTTACTGCCGCTATCCGCCTCGTCCGTAATTTTGGCCACCGTGTCCGGCCAAGAAACGTCCCAGCCGGCGAAATCGTCTTCGAAGCCGGGGTTTGCGATCAGGTTTGGAACACTCTCGTTTGCCGGGATAGCCTGTTCTTTTCCTTCGGCGCGCACTTCTGCGAGCGGAAAAGAGACAAGAACCAGCTGCATGACGAGAAAAACGATGGCCCATTTCGATGTCGATCTGCTTCTTCGTATCAATATAAGTCCTCCTTTGCCTATACGTTTTATCCTGCAGTCTTAAAGTCTGTACGATAGGAAATTTCCCTTACAAAACGATGCGTCTATTTCTTTTGGGTCGGATACCACCTCCAATCGATGATTGTGTTTGAAAGCGTTTTATTCAATCTGAATTCAAGTATATCCGGTTCCAATTCGGGTTTCTTTGCAATTTGAATCGGCTTTTTTGTTCATTCGATCAGAAGGGAAACCGCTGAAAGCGAAGAATACATACTTATTAGTAAACGTTGAATCGGAGCGGAAGGGAGACTTCTTCATTGGAACTGAGAATGTTGAAGTTGCGGGAGACCGTCGTCGTCGATAAAATCGTAAGCTTTCACTACAAAGAGCTGCCGAAAGATTACGTTGAAGACGTTGGACTGAACTACTCATTTTGGCAGTTTCTGTACGTGGACAAAGGGGAGATCGAACTGATCACGGAGCAGTCGGAATTCCATATGCGGCAGGGAGACATTTTGTTTTTGCCTCCGCATCAGCTTCGCAGAGGAAGAGCGAATCCGAAAAATCCCCCGAATCTGCTGATCGTTTCCTTCGATTGCCGCTCCTCTTTCTTGGTACGTCTGAAAAACAAATGCTTTCAGGTCGACGACGGCAAAAGGAACTTTTTGACGCAGATGATCAAAGAAGGACGGAACACCTTCGATCCTTCCCCGCTCGAGAAGCAGAAGGAATCGATCGCGAGAAGAAAAAATGCGCTATTCGGCTGCGAGCATATGGTAAAAAACTATATGGAAATTTTGCTCATCAGCATGATCAGAGAAAGCGAATCACACCTTCCGACCGGTAAGCTGACATCGACACAAAAGGAAAAGCAGGAGAAGGAAATCGCCTCACGCGTAGTGGCGCACATAGACGTCCATCTTCAGGCCAACCTTTCCTTAGACAACATCGTCGATGCATTTTCCATCAGCAGGACACAGCTATACTACATTTTCAAGAAGGAAATCGGCTGCGGCGTTACCGAATACATTAAAATGAAGCGGATCGACAAAGCGAAGACGTATATACGCGAGGAGAAATACAATTATACGGAGATCGCCGATTTGCTCGGATACAACAGCGTCCACTATTTTTCCAAGGATTTCAAAAAGACGACGGGCATGTCTCCTTCGGAATATGCAAAGACGATCGTCGCCAGGATTTGATTGTTTGTTTCTGCCATACATAAGCCTTATGCCTTCCTCAAGCTGGATTAATACTTATCATCCTCTTTCCAAGATGAACTCGAAACCGCGTAGTAACCTTAATAATCATGAAAAAAGACGGCTCAGTTAAACTAACCGCCGTCTAAACCTTGGAACTTCCTCGTCATCTTTATACCTCTTTGAGATGGGTACAAGATTAGAATTCATTTCACTCTTTCTTATAGTTCTTTAGCGGTGTCCGTGTCCGCTAGGGATACATGCTTTTTAACCGGTTGTCGCAGTATGATCCGAGGGGGATGGAGCAAGCCCGCAGGAACAAGCATGTAATTTGCGCTAAAAAATTCTCCCTCCGTCACAAAGCTGTATGGCCCATATTCAATCGTGTACAGAGGCACCTCGTGAAGCGGACCGAATGTATTTCTTCTCGTCAACACTACCTCAACCTCGATCGCCGTACCGGTTTCACATTCTTCAGTCACATCGGCTTCATTCGGCTGCCAGGCGATAAGGCTTGGCGAATGGCGAATGGCGGATTTTACCTTCATGCATGCCGCAGCATACGCAGGAAACGACAGAGAATAAATCGCCCCTGTTTCTTGGGAAGCAGGAGAAGGTGCAGGCACCGTATCCGGCTCTAATAGGTATGTCAGCGCTCCGCTGTAAAATGCAAGTCCCTGCTGCGTAATACACCCGGCCTCCAGCTTCTCGGGCAGCTTTTCGAGCATTTTCCGGCTTCCATCCAAATAAACGCCGAACGGTCCGATAAGATAGATCGCTTCCAAATTGATCCCAGGATGGAATTCCGTCTCTAGAGTAATAAAATTATCGCCCAACCTGAGCTCCTCCGCCGGAATCGGAACCTTCTTCATGCTCAAATCCACCCACCAATCCGGATGCTCCGGTATTGGCAGAACACGATCGTTTATCGATACTTTGAATCGTTCAGGCCGCTCCAATACCAAATGTATCTGGCCTGGCTCCATCTCGGCGACGGAAAAAGAAAACATCAACTCAAGCTTGCACAGCGGTATCACGGTCCGCTCAAGATACTTATCCGCATACCAAGGCTGAACCATATTCCCCCCGCGGTAAGCAATGCCGAACCTGTCCCGCAGCGCCCGATCCAGCTTTAGAATCTCCAATTCCCCCTGCCATTCGCCGTCATCAATTCGATATGAAGCCATGTCAAGCACGCATACATTCGGTTCCGCCAGCGAGTAGGCATAAGGACCGTTCAACTGCACCACGCTTCGATCTTCGTATTTATCGGGAACGGACAGCTCATTCTGGTAAGTCGGCGATATCGCATACACATGCTCTTCGGCAGGCGCAAAGTCCGAGAGTATTCGAATCGCCCCGTTTGTCGTATCGAATCGTACCGCCCGTCTTTCCCCATTGACGCAGTCCCATTCTTCCACTTCGCCAAGAACATTGACGGTGATGCTAACGTCCTGGTAATTACGCTCCCGATTCATATTCAACAATACGACATATAACGTGTCATCGTCTTGCCGGATCTGGCAATAAATATCTTCTATCGGCTGAGAAGACTCGGTATGTTCAACAGCAACCCGATGTTCGACTACCTGGGAGCACGACGCAACGAGCGGTTCTTTGGCATGCGGGATCCGTACACATCCGGCAGCCAACTCCAAACAAACCTGGCTCTCCAAAGCATCTACATAGGAGGGAGGCTCACCCGCAAAAATAACATGTCCCCCAACTTGCCGGAATGCTTCGAGCAAGGCAATCGTTGTTGAACGGATCGTCGTCATACCGGCAACCACCACGGCTTTATAGGAAGCCACGCCGAATTGCAGAACCGGCCTGTTCGACTCATCATGAGCCACGCGACACAATCTGCCCATCATTTCTTCGTCCCCGTAGTCGAAATCAAGCTGAGCTCCCGCCAGCCAGTGGAACGTATCGCGATACATGTCTTCGAGCTTTTGTACTTCCGGAGACTGGACGATCAGCCCTCTGGACCAGCCCGGATAAACCCGGCACCATACGCTCTCCACCGGATTGAGCACCAGAATGTCGCAGCTCGGCTTCCCATGCGTCATGATGACGCCAAGACGGGAAAAGTACGATTCAACATGCTCGTATTCCCGCCACCAAGCGGAATGATGCGAAAGACTGGCCGGATAATCCCGCTTCGATTGGCCCTCCATCGTGTACCATGCAAGATGCGGACAGCGCAGATTAATTCCGAATAACGCCTGCCAGGCTCCAACCGCTTTGTGTGCTTCGAGGGGCATCTGCCACCCCGTACATCCATACAGCTCGGATAGCAACCAGGTTCTGCCAAGCTGCCTAGCCGCAGAAGATAACTGCTTTACGATCCAATAATTCGCGTTGCTCTCCGACAGCACATCCACGCCCGGGTATTCCATATGTTCATAGTAACGCATCACGGAACCGTTCATTGCTGCCTGGGATGTCAAGTTATCCTCGTGCAGCACGTGGCCTGTCAAAATAAGTCCGTTACTTCGGCACCATTCATCGATGGGTTTAGCGAAATTTTCTAGGAACATCCTTTGCAGGAGCTCCACATAGTGCCATTTTACTTGGGAAATCCGTTTTCCTTCCGGCCACAAGAACAGCTCCGGCAGCCGGGAAACCAAATCGTAGCCGAACGCTTCTTCAAACTGCTCGAACAGCGTGTAAGTCCACGGAACATGCCATTCCGGATTGTCATTTCCGATGCCGAATCCGTCCATGACGGCTCCCCGATGCGGTTCATCGATGAAAATGCCCTTGATGCCGCGCCCAAACATAGATCCGCAGGCCTGCTTGTATTTCTCATGAGTCAATGCAAGAAATTTTTCGGTCGCTTCAAGATTCAACGTATCCGTGTAAGTATATCCGTTATAAAAGCTATCTTTAGCCATTTCCTCAATCGAGAAAAAAAGTACGGTCTGATCGCCTGCCGTTTCAGGCCGTTCTCCGATAGCAAGTCTTTTACAATCAAAATAAGCGAAACCGTCCAGCTTGCAAGTAAATGCCGCGATTACCGACTCATTCCATTGAAACGACTCCGGCGCTTCCGTCTGCATTCGAATAAACTTCATCCGATAGCGCGGCTCCTTCGCGACCAAGCCTCCGGCGGAACCGCTCGGCCAGCGATCCTCGTCATACAGCCAAGCCTCCATCCCCAGCTTCTCCGCTTCTTCAGCGCACTCGCGCACCAGCTCGAACCATTCCTCGCCTAAATATTCAGTAACCAAACCCGTTCGGGAATGCATGAAAAAACCGCCAAATCCCATCTCCTTAAAAACGTGGATTTGCCTGAGCAGCTCGTCCCGCTCCAGTTCTCCGTTCCAAGCCCAAAAAGGCTTGCCCCGATATTCGGAAGGAGGCTCCTTAAACAAACGATACAATGAATGGTCCATTCGCGTACTCCTTTTTGTATAACGAATATGCCCTGACTTCTATATGACCGCAACGCCTTCCGGTACGATGAGCTCGTAATGCCCGTTAATAGCGGAAAAGACAAATCGCCCTGCGACCGTATCGAAGGCGAGCTTCACTTCGCGAAGCTCCGGAGGCAGGCGAGGGTTGAAGGAAACTTGCTTCCAGCCGGGAATCGCGGGCTTAAGCCCGATCAGATGTTCGATCAGAACCGGAATCGGCGAGCTTGCCCAAGGGTGACACAAGCTGGCGTTGGGCTTTAATTCCTTGGACCACGTCTCGAAGCAGGTCGTCGCTCCTTCCTTCACCATTGTCGACCAGGAATGGAGGTCATCCGAAGTGATCAACTCGTAAAGGAGACTATATTCTCCCGCTTCGGCGAGAGCGTTCAGCACAAAATACGCCATATATACGCCGCAGCTCAAACGCTTGGCGCGTATAAGCGCTGCAATCGGCCGCCGTGCCTCGTCCGGTGCCAAACCGAATAGCAGAGGCAGCGCATTCGCATGCAGCGAATCATGATCCGATTGCTCGGAATCGACGAATAGCTTCGTTTCTTTGTTATAAAACCGGTTTAGAAACGCCTGTCTGACAACCGCCAAATCCGCTTGCAGCCGGCCGGATGCGCTCCCCGTCAACAGCTCCCCGATTTCCGCCGTCGCCTTCATTGCGCCGTAGTAAAAAGCGTTAATGACGTTATGGCATCGTTCCGGGCGGTCAGGGCCGTAATCGTAACCGTCGCGCATCGTTTCCGGCCAGTCGATCAAATTCCATTTGTCCCATACGTTCGCAAGCAGAGCGTCGTCCCGGCGATACGTTTCGAAATGCTTCAGCATAGCTTCGGCAACCGGATACATTTCCCGGACGAACTCCAAATCGCCGCTTTGCTTGTAATATTGCAGCAACTGCAGCGGCCACTGGAAAGAAAAGTCAGCTATTTCCTGCATGTAGCTGCCGGAAGCGACTGCCATCATTCCCGGACATACTCGCCTTGCCAGTAGCGCAAAATCTTGAAGGGACTTGCGAAAAAGCCGCAAATCGCCGGCCAAATAAGCATGCGCATGCGTAATAACAGTGTTGTCGCCCAGGTATTGCCCCTTTTCCCTCGACGGACAATCCACATAATGTTCCTGCGAACCGTATTTCACTCCATCCCGGCATATGCTCCAAATCGCATTCAGCAGAGGACTGGAGGACTCAAACACGCAAGCCTGATTTTGCCACGGGTAATGCCTGATGATGGCTTTCACGCTTCCGGGATCGACCTCTACGCCTTGCTCCGTCAGCACCTCCGCATAGCGGAAGGCTTTGTAATCGAATCCTTCGAACGCGTCCTCGCCACCAGACAACGTCCACCATTCCTGATAGAGACAGTTACACCGCATCTCATAACGGACCCGGCCGCTATCCGTCAGCTCTTCCCCGTATCGAACCTCTAACTTCTGACCCGCGCCGCCCTTGGCCGATAGACTGAGCTGACCTGTCAGTTCCCGGCCAAAGTCGAGTAAGTACCCATTCTCAATGGACACGATTGCAAACGGCTCCGCTTCATAGACGGAAACGGGCGGCGTTGGTTGCAGCACGACTCGGTGATCATCCTCCGAATGCTCGAAGGCCGGCTGCCAACCGCGGTCGTCAAAACCGGCCTCCAACCAACCTGCCATATGGACCCTCTGATCGATATTTTCCATAAACTGCGTATCGTAGCCGACAACATGTCCGTCTCCGTATTCCTTAGTAATCGCATATTTCCAAGTGGCATCTGTCGCTGCGGCGACTTGGCCCTGAATGGAAAGCTCGGCAAAGAGACCTTGGCGGTAGTCCCCGCTGTTGTAAGCGTGACTGATCAAGCCGTGGTAATAAATATGCACCGCGATGACATTAACGCCCTCCTGAAGAAAGGAGGAAACGGAGTAGCGGTTATAATTGTACTGAAAAAAGGGGGACTGGGCAGGGCCTTGCCCGACGAAGCACCCGTTGATATAAACTTTGTAATAGTCGTCACCCGTAATGTCCAGATAGGCGTCCGAAGCGTCGCCCGTCACCGTGAATGTTTTTCTGACCAGCATATGGTGGTTTTTCAGTTCGGCTCTATGCTTGTGAGGAACGGGAGAAGCCGTTTCCTTGCGATAAAGCTCGATAGGATCCAAGCCTGCGAAAGCCCGATCCATGATCCATTTGGCCTTCCACGATTTGCTCATCCCATCATTCACCTTTTAGCTTTCGCAAAATCTCATGCGCCTTCTCTTCGTATGTCTGCTGCCATTCCGGTCCAAGCATGCACTCGGTGACTTCATAGCCGCCCTTGTCGTAATGATAAACCGGAGCCGCGTAGTGAAGATAACCGTTGGAGAAGGCGGATACCAGCGTATGCTCATGCGGCGAAGCTTTCTTTAAGCCGAGTCCGATTTCGACAAGCAATTCGGCTGGAGCCGTAATGATCGCGCAGCCGCCGATCTTGATGCCCTGCACCTCCGCTTCCGCCGTCGGTTCCCCCGCCTCTTCATTTAATGCAAGATGGTACCTCAAGGTATCTACGTCTTCCTGGATGCGGATCAGCTTTTCCATCGTTTCGATATTCCTTACATATTGATCGATGTTGCCCCGATTGTGCGCGTCCATCGTAACCAGCTCCTTCGAACCGATTTGCTGCTCCTGCAAATAGCGATACGAATAATCCGACGGGTACTCAGGATTGAGGGCATATTTCAAATACAAGGGCAGGAACGTCTTGAAATTCAGGCTGGTGCTTCTAAGCGAAGCCAGCAGCTCGGCCTGATCGCGCAATCGAGTCTGGATCCGGTCGGGAATATCCGTTTTCCGCTGAAGCCGGATCTTCTCAGACAGGACGTTTAGACGGGCATCCTTCGTCTTGATGGCTCTAACCGCCTTCAAGGCGCTGAGGCCAAGCATCGTTCCCATCGGCTCGCAATTTCTCGGGCGGTGGACGTCTTTAAAAAACAATTCCAGAATATCCCCGCCGGCTCCTTGCAGGAACAAAGCCATCGCGCCGTTCCCCAAATTCTCTTCAATGACCTTGGAGGCAAAGCCCGGAAAATTAGCCGTCACCCCGCGTTCGGGAACCCCGACCAGCAGATGGCAAGCGAAGTTATAAACGACCGCCAATGTCGTACCGTCCAATCGGTCGATCCGGATGACGCCTATTTCCGGGTCAATCGGCCCGACGCCCGAGACTTCGCTATCCTGCGGACAAGGAAAAGCGTAACGTACCGTCCAATGGCTGTTGTCTTTCATTTTTAAATTTCGGTTGAACGTTAACCGGTCTTCATACCCATAGCCGGACCCGGCCGTCACCTCCGTCATATTCCGCATGGCTTCCCGAACCGCCGCGAGCGTCCGTTCGACTTGCTCGGCATCGTCGCAAAGCAGCCTGCCTTGCGGATGCGTATGCGACGCATTCACAAGCACATTCGAGCCCGGTATGTTCAGCTCATCTTCAATCCTGCTTCGCAGCTTTGGCATGAAATCATCCTTGACGTCGCCAAGGCCGCCGATCGCCAGTACGTCCATGGCAATGATGACGACCCTCGTGCCGCCGTCGTCGAGGACCAGCGCTTTGGCAAACAAAGGATCGTTAATGACAACATTCGGCTCGCCAGTCGTAATTTCACGTTTCGCCGCTCCCGCACGTAAACTCATTTTGCCTCCCAGCTCCTATCGATTCTAAATGGTACGGACGGGTAGCTGCCCGTTATGGTACCTGACGACAACATCACCCGTCCGTGTTAAAAACCTAATTGTTTAGACCATGGCGATGTACGCCTCTTCGTCGGTTATTCCGGAACCGTGGGAAAACCGCATACGATCCGGCTTCCAGGGAATGGACGACGGATTTCCTGACCATCGCCTACAACGTCCGCAGCCAGTAATAAATCGTATCCGCAATTTGACGGTATCCTTCGACAGTCGGATGCACGTCATCGTTCTGGCGCCAAACTTGCTTAGAATTACGGCTGTTTGCCTCTTCCCAGACGCCCGGCATGTTATGGACGGTATCTAGATTCACGTGAAGCGGAATCAGTTCAATGCTTTCCGCATGCCTGTTGCCGAAACGGCCGGCCAGCTCCTGGTTCCACATCCAGACATTTCGTTTATAGCGTCGCCTTGTCTGCTTCGTGCCATAGCTGTTTCCGAAACCGTCCTGGGTTCGCGGAGGAGGGATGATCAACATAATCCCGATCGCGATCCCGGCATCATAATGCCGGATTTGCCGGACTATCTCTTCGAGCATAGGCATCTCTTTGTCCATAAGCTGTTGCATCGACGAGTCATCCTTGCAATGCCACACGTCATTGATGCCCAAAAATATTCCCACATGGTTAAGTCCGCTGAACCCGTTGACCTGCATATAGTTCGCAAAATCAAAATTCCCCTCAATAACAAATGCGCTTTCATGCATTGAAAAATGCGACTCGACTTTCCATCCAGCTCTCCCCTCATGGACATTGGGCGATGTGCCCTGGGTTCCAATTAGGGTAAGCCTGAGCGGGTCGTCATCGAACAAATGCAGCAGCTCTTCGGTAAACACCCCCGCCGCTGTCGTGCTGTCTCCAATAAACAGGGCCTTGCGCATCGGTCCATTCTCCGTCGTTCTCTTGGCTACCGTCACGGTCGAGTCGGCCGATGCCAGCCTTTCGCCATCCAGGCTGTAAAGATGAATCGTTAACGCATACAGCCCCTCTTTTTCCGGAACGACTGTCCAGCGCTCATTCTGATGGCGTCCAATCTCGCACACGACTTCGAACTCATAATTTCCGTCGTCCCCTGGTATCAGGTTGTCAAAATAAATGTTCATCTCGTGCCCGACAAACGCAGGAATAGATGCCGGCAATAAGAGGCTATACGGTCTTAAGGTGCTCATACGAACTCCTTCCATTAAAATTTTGTCTGCAGCCTGCGAATGATTTTATTGGCTGGCCCAAGACGAAAGCGTCGCTCCCGTTTGCGCTTCGAACGACTCGTTAGCCGCAAGCGCGAGAGCCGTTCCTCCGGCGATCTCCAGAAGCAGACTCGCATAGTCGCGCTCTTCGGAGATCTCCGGGCTTTGGGCCAGCAAAGTCAACTTCCGCTGCATCTCCGTGCTGCCCGTTCCGGATTGAGCCAAGTAGTCGACCCGTTTTCAGAACGTGTTCAGAAAATCCTATCCACCAAGGCGCTGATAAAACACGGCATCGTCCACATACAGGGTGTTGCCGTCTCCCAAATTATCCACGACGACTACGAATTGTCCTTGGACAACCGCAGTATTGTTCACCTCAGCCGGAATCATGCCGGTCCAATCGACGGATGCCCAAGCACCTGGATTCGCCGTGATTGGAGACGACTCGGAGCGCAGCGTGGATAATACATTGCCCTGCGCATCCAGCAAATTCAAGCTTAACTGTACGGTTCCCCCGCTTGCTGACCCTGGCTCCGCATAGTAGTACACACGAGACGCAAAGGCCCCATGATTCACATCGAACGCTTGAAACGGTCCTCCGCGATCCAAATCGTTCATCCGCAAACTGGCTTGCCCCGTATGAAACACCGTCGTGCTCCGTTGTAGTACGCCGATAGATTGCACCCACAATGCCCAAGTCGAAAGCGTCGCTCCCGTTTGCGCTTCGAACGAGTCGTTAGCCGCAAGCGCGAGAGCCGTTCCTCCGGCGATCTCCAGAAGCAGATGCGCATAGTCGCGCTCTTCGGAGATCTCCGGGCTTTGAGCCAGCAAAGTCAACTTCTGCTGCATCTCCATGCTGCCCGCTCCGGATTGAGCCAAGTAGTCGACCCGCTTCCAGAACGTGTTCAGGAGGTCCCACCCGCCAAGGCGCTGATAAAACACGGCATCGTCCACATACAGGCTGTTGCCGTCACCCAAATTATCCACAACGACTACGAATTGTCCTTGAACAACCGCAGTATTGTTCACCTGGTCCGGAATCGTGCCGACCCAATCGACTGACGACCAAGTCCCTGGATTCGCAAGTATTGGACGCACCGCGGAGCGTAGCGAGGACAGTACGTTGCCCTGCTCATCCAGCAAATTCAAGCTTAGCTGTACGGTGCCGCCGCTAGTCGAACCCGATCCCGGCTTATAGTGCACACGCGACGCAAACCCCCCCGGCTTCACATCGAAAGTCTGAAACGGACCGCCGCGATATAAGCCGTTCAACTTCAGACTGGCCTGCCCCGAATAGGATTGAGAAGTATCCCGCTGCATGTTGCCGGTACTGTGCACCCAATACGCCCACGGCGGCGTTGTATTCGTGCCGGACTCGAAGGAGTCGTTAGCAGGGGATGAAATAGCCGTACCGCCGGTGATTTCCAGAAGCAATCTCGCAAAATCCCGCTCTTCGTTGGGCTCCGGATTTTGGGCAGCCGCCTCCATTTCCTGTCTCATCGCTTCGCTTCTAGGATCGTTACCTGTTAACAAGTCCACGCGGCTCCAGAAGGTGTTCTCAAAATTTAATCCGTCAGGCGCTTGATACGTCTCTACATCATCGATATAAAGCTTGGTGCCGTCCGTCAAATTATTGACGATCAGAACAATCTGAAGCGTCTTGACTTCCTTGCCGTTAATCTCCGTCGGTACATCCAGCAGCTGATAAAGCGATGCCCATGCGCCCATTGTATTCTTCAATGCCTCTACGTCGAATTTCTGAGCGGACAAGACGTTTCCGTCCGCATCGATCATATTGATCCCGAACTGAATGGACCCGTCCGTTTGCGAGCCCGGAGGAGTGTAGTAGTAAGCCCTCGCCGCAAACAGACCCGGCTTGACCGCGATCATTTCCGCCGGACCGCCGCGATCCAAACCGCTTATGACGAGGCTTGACTGACCGGAATGCGCCAGCTCCGTAGTCCGTTTGATGCTGCCGCTGGCCCTGATCCAGTACACCCATGACAAGGCGTCGGTCCCCGTACCGAATTCGAAGGACGGATTGTCGTTAACCGGAAATGTTCCTTCGCTGCTTGTCAGAAGCAGCTTGCCGTATTCGCGCATCTTGGCCGTTTCGCCGGTCTGCGTCAGTTCGCTCAGCCGTGCCGTTACCGTCCCGCCGGCAGGCTCATGCTGCCTGACGTATTCGGACAAGCGCCAGAACAAATGCGGATTCCAACCTGACCATCTAAGGTCGAACGAGCGCGGATCAATCTGATGCACCAATATGGGATCGTTCTTAAACTCGTCAACCAAAGCATACCGGCGTTCCGCCGCCACCAGCTTATCGTTTGCATGTTGAACGACATCCTCCAACATATTGAGCGCTGCCTGGGCGTCAGCAGGAGGCAAGACATCCTTCGGATAGCTGAGCGCCGATGCCTCATAGTATTCGAACGCTCGAAGAAGCATGTTGGCGCGCGCTTTCTGCTGATCCGTCACCGCTTTGGCTGCAACGGATTGAAGCAGACTTCTGCTCTCGGCTATTTCGGCTTCCGTCACCAATTTCAGATAGGAAGCCGTATCGAAATAGAAATAGGTCAACATTTTATTGACTTGAAACCAAGGGGATTGCTGAACCCTATCGGTCCAGAATTGCTCCCAATGCCGGTAGTAGGCGATCAAATCCGGAGCTGCGGCTGCCCCTACAGCCCTGTCGGCCCATTCCTGCAGCAATTCATGTTCGTTCAAGTCCGGGTTCCACTGCAGCTTAGCCGAGATCCACGCCTTCGGTCCCTCCCCCCAGTTCGGATATAATTCCGAATAATGGGCGATTACCCCGTGATCCTTTGCAAACCGGTAATTTTCCGCCATCAGACTCGTATACATGCGGGGCAGCGTATAGGGAGCGCCATAATTGTAGTCGTACCAGCCCAAATGATCCGCCACGAGGCTCCATGCCTCCATCTGAGATTGTCCGGCTTCGCGAATATCCGGGTCTGCCCAGGCCATCCGGTCTTTCGTTATTAACGGGACGACTCGGGGATTTAGCTTCATGCCCTCAGGCGGGTCCGTTACGTTCTCGTAGGCGAGCAGGCCGAACCATTTATCCGGATGTACTTGAAGCACGCCAGCAACCACCTGGTTTACCCAGCTGTAGTAAATATTAGACATATCCACGAGCCCGACCGAATTGAGTTTGTCCGGATAATTCGGATGGGAAGGATTAGCTTCGCAGAACCCGTTTCCATCATTAATGCCTAGCGAATAAGAGGTTTTGTCCGGTTTTTCGTTGAAGTATTGAACGATATTGTAGATCGCTTCGGTAACCGTACCCGGCTCTGTAAAGCAGGGCTGCCAGCCGACATCCGCGTTGTCTTCCGGCACAACTCCATTCGGATAAAATTCCGGATGACTGTTTCGATATTTGGAGGGCGGGAACAAAAGCGCCAGATTATGATGAAATTCGATTTGCAAATGCATGCGGTTTCTCTCCGCCCATACGCTCTGCAGCGGATAAGGTCTTTCAGGCGTTACGGGAGTATGAATCGGGCTGAACACGCGCGAAGCGAATGCCGGCTCCTCCCTGATCTCCCGCTGCGGGATACGAATATCCGATTGCTGCGGCACATCTTCTCCGTCCGGCCCCGGCATTAGCCAGCGAACGCCTACATACCGCTCCAAAAAGTCGAACACGCCGTATTGTGTTCCCCAGACGGAAGAACCGGCTATTACGATTCCGTTATCGTGAAAATGAATAACGAACCCGTCCCCTTCCACATCTTGCAGCAGTCCGTCGAGATGTGAGTCCGGCTGCGAGCCGCTTGAGCCGATATGAATCTGTACTTGGTCCTGAAGCTGTCCGTTACTTCCGGAAAGTTGCTCTTCGGTGACAATGGACAATAACGCTCCGGTGGATTTCTGCACATATTCGGCTAACGTATTGGCAGCTGCAAGGATTCGATCGTCCGCATCCGAGGCTACGACAATCGACGCATTGGCCTGACCGTTATGGACGATGTCGAGCGGCGATGCAGACGGTGTCGCCGTCGGTTCCGGTGTCGGGCTCGACGAAGGGCTAGCCGTTGTCTCAGGCGTCACGGTCGGTGTCGGGGCAACCGTCGGCGTCGAAGTTGGCGTCGAAGCCGGCGAAGGCACAGTAGTAGGTTCCGATAACAGGCCCGGCGCAGGAGTAGACGAAGGTGAAGCCGACGGCTTCACGGCAGCTATGGCTTCAGCTTGCTTCAGGTACGCGTTCTGATTCGCTATGAACTCAAAAGCAAGCCGGGCCACCGCCTGCCGTTCGGCGCGTTCTCCCGGATCGAAACGAAGCGAACCGTCCGGATTGGCGATACCTCGTACGAATCCGATCCGATAGCCGAAATCGGCAAACGCTTTCGCCCACTTGGAAATCCGCTCCGCATCGGACCATTTGACATCGGATTTCCACTGAAGCGCTTTCTGCTCTAAACCGAAAGCGCGGATGAAGAAAACGATCATTTCTTCTCGAGTCACATACCCGTCAGGCGAGAACGCCGATTCCGAAGTCCCCTGCGTAATCCCCGCGTCGACTAGCGCCCCGATGTAGCCTATATACCAGCTGTCTTCCGCCACATCGGTGAAATGTGCGGCATTCGCCGGCTTTGGCTCCAGACCAAGCATGGCGGCAATGATCTTGGCCAGCTCCGCTCGCGTAATCGGATTCGCCGGAGCGAAGCTGCCGTCTTCATAGCCGGAGATGATTCCGGCTTCGACAAGCTCTTCGATCTCGCTTTTGGCATAGGACGCATCGATATCGCTTAACTCGGCTTTGCCGTAAACGGCTTTCACATGCCCCCATCCATTCAGCTGCAAGACGGAAGCGAACAGAACGATTACCAGAAGCCTCGCCCATATGCTTTTAGTCTTTCGTGTGCCTATAAGCATCACAGTCATACCCTCCTATAATTCGAGTACTATCAGCCGGAAAATCGTCTCCTCAGTTAGCCTTTGACCGCTCCAAGCGTCGCCCCCTCCATAATCGAGCGCTGGAACCAGATATAGCAAAGCACGGAGGGAGCCATCGTGATCAGTACGCCTGCAAACAGCGTCACCCAATCGGCGGAATACTGCATCGTGCTGTTAGCATGGTACATATTAACGGCCATGGTGTACTTGCTTTGGTCGCTCAAATAAATAAAAGGACCAAGGAAATTATTATACAGCTCCAAAAATTTGAAGATGGCTACCGTTACGATACCCGGCATGGATAACGGAACTATGATTTGCAGAAATACGCGGTAAAGGGAAGCCCCGTCCATAAACGCCCCCTCCTCCAGCTCTTTCGGCAGCGATTGCATAAATCCCCCAAGCAGCAATAAATAGAATGCGCTTTCACCGAAGCTGTCCAGAATGACAAGCCCCGTCAAACTGTTGGTCAGATTCAGCTCCCGCATCAGCACGTACTGAGGAATCAACGCGGTAAGACCGGGGAGAAACAGAGACAGCATGATGACTCCCCAGATTAGCTTCCTGCCTTTAAACTGGATCCGGGTCAAGGCGTAGGCATTCAATGACGTCAGAGTTAAGCTAATGATCAGGCTTAGCCCCACATAATAAACCGTGTTTAATACAGCCGTCCCCACATGGAATTTGTCCCATGCTTTTGCATAATTCAGCCACTTCCATACCTCAGGAAGCTGCCACACATCTTGAAAAAATTCACGGTTCGTCTTGAGCGACTGGTAGAGAATCCATATTAACGGAAACAAGATCGATATGGAGAAACCGATTAGGATCAACCACCAGATCAGGTCGACGGCCGTTCTGCGTTCAGACAATTCCAATACCCCTTTCAGGCACTCATCTCGTTGCATGCCCCGCGGTTCAATATTCAGCCGAGCGGTTGGCGAAAAACTTATCCGTTACAAGCTTGACGAGGACAAGGATGACAAACAAAAACATTCCTATCGCAGATGCATACCCATAATTGTGATATTCCTTGCCGAATGCCAGATTGAACATATAAAGCCCGATGACGTCCGTCGAGCCGGCCGGTCCTCCGTTCGTCAAGACCAGCACATTCTCAAACCCTTTAAGCGAAGCTAGTGCAAGAAACAATACGCTGACCCGAATAATCGGCATAATTAACGGAATCGTGATCAGAAACAACCGCGTCATATGGTTAGCACCTTCCAAAATGGCAGCTTCGTACAGCGATTTGGGTATAGTCGCCATTGCATTCGAGAAGATGACGATGTATAGACCAACGCCGGCCCAAACAGCAGGAGGGATAATTGCCCATAGCGCGGTATCCGTATTGCCCAGCCAATAATAATTCCCGGTTTCGATGCCGATAACGCGCAGCAGCGAATTGAGCAAGCCGAAGCTTCCGTCGTAGATAAAAGACCACAATAGCGCTATGACTACGCTGGACAGCACGTTAGGGAAGAAGAACACCACCTTCATGAAGCCCGTGCCTTTATACGATTTATTGGTTAATAAATAAGCAAGCAGTAAGGATATCATAATGACCGATGCCGGCACGCAAAGCATCAGAACGGCATTGTGAGACAAAGCCCGCCACACGTAGCTGTCTTGGAACAGTTTGATATAATTATCGAAACCGACGAACTCGGGCGGAGAAATGCCGTCCCAGTTCAACATGGAATAATAAATGGATACGAAATTGGGATACAGCGTAAACATCAAGTATCCGCCTAGAGCGGGGACAATAGCAATCAACAGAAAAATATGCTTTTGCGTCTGCGACCGCTGCAGCCACGCTTTGAGCGGCTTATCGGGAAGGCGTCCTTCTCCCATTCGCTCATTCAAAGCTGCAACTCCTCCTTATGTCCGGGTGCCGGAGTTTTTGCCCGCTCCCGCGCCCGGACTGCTTCTATACATACCGAATCTACTTCTTCTGCGCTTCTATCGCTTTTTTCATAAAACCGTCGGCTTTATCCAGCAGCGGAACCGGATCTAGCTTACCCTCGGTAACCTCCGTTATCATTTCTTGAATGACTTTGCCCGCTTGAGCGGCAGCCGGATCCGTCAGAACGAAGTTGTGGGCTTCTGTCTCGCCTTGTACCTTATTTTTATCCATGTATGCAAGCATGTTTTTCACAGCGTCCTGTAATTTATCAGCACGTTTGGGATCCGTCAGGAAGTCATTGCGCACAGGCATCGCTCCGCCCTTCTCCGAGATCAACTGCTGTACGTCCATGCTCCACATCCAAACGTTGAACTCTTTAGCCCATTTCTTGTTCAAATCCGGCTTTTCCGACCAAATGTAAAACCCGTTTGCAGCGAAAAACCGCAGCCACTTCGTCGAATCCGGCTTATTACCCATAGGCACGACCATGAAGCCCCACTCGAAGCCGTCCGGCGTCGAATCCTTCATCTCGTTTCCAACCCACACTCCCGTGGCAACCATGGCAGCCTTTCCCTGAAGAACCTGCATCTGTGATTGCGTATGATTCAGCCCTGCAACTCCTTTCGGGAAAAACCCTTTCTTACCGAGTTCATAAATACGCTCCCAGACCGCTTTCGCTTCCGGAGATGAATAATACGGCAGCTTGTAATTCCGAAACGCATCGTCGAAGCTCTTCAGATTACCGTTAATCTCGGCCATTTCGAAGTATTTCCATGCTCCGAATGCGTTATGGAGATACTCGGGATATACGCCCGGATAAGAAATCGGAATGATATTTTTCGCCTTGATATCTTCACCTAGCTTGACGAATTCGTCCCATGTATTCGGATTCTCGTTCCAGCCGTTTTGGGCAAACAGCTTTTTGTTGTAGAACAAACCTGTTCCATATCCTGCGTTCGGCAGCGCATAGGTTTTGCCCATAATGCGTGGAGCGCCCTCGAAATAACCTGGATACGCCAATTCTTTAAGCGTTTTGCCTCCGTTGTCATACGCCTTGCGGTCCCATAGATCCTCCTGCGATTCCAGCTTGCCCGATGTGACCAAAGCGTTGATCGCATCATTACCGCCGGGCAGGCCGCCCGAGAACATATCGAACATATCGTCTTTATTGTTGGCGGAAATTTTCGTACTCGTGATACCTGCAATCTCCGGGGAATAAACGACTTCGAAGCTGACGTTCGGAAACTTCTTCTTAAACGAATCCATCGCATAATCGAACCACTCGCGCCCCATGCCGCCTTCGAAAAAACCGACCTTCAAGGTTACCTTTTGATCCTTGGGTAATCCGTTCTCCGCATATACGGCGTCATTCGGCTTCTCGGAAGCAGCGGATCCGCTTTCCTTAACCGCCGCCGGACTTGAGGACGGAGAACTTCCGCTTCCGCCATTCCCCGAGCTGCTGCAAGCCGTCACAGCTAAAGCGGTCAGTAAACAAATCGAGAACGTTTTTGAAGCTTTCCATCGCGGTCGTTTTATTGCCATTTTAACCCCTCCTGTTTTTTTGTACTGACAGCTTTGCCTTGCCGGCATGGCTGTCGTCAACAAAACTATCACATCGAAAAAACCTCTGTAAATTGACGGTTTTATAACCATAATCAAAATTCTAATCGCACGTAAAAAAGCCCGGTACGACTGGGCTCAAGACTTCCGCCTTGGCGATCGCGCGATCCGGACTCGACAGTTCAACTTTTTGCGAATAGACGTTTTTGTATGCATCGTCAAATTCCTACTGGGACAATTCCTTCCGATAATTTCCAGGAGTTGTGCCCGTATACTTCTTGAATGTGCGAATAAACGTTAATGAATTCGTGTAGCCGACGGCTGTCGCAATATCCTGAACCGTCACAGAGGAATTCCCCTTCAGAATTGCCATTGCCTTGTTCATCCGCTCCCGGGCGACATATTCGGTAAAATTCTCACCGAACTCTTCTTTAAACAATCGGCTCAAATAACCCGGCTTTAATCCGAATTCATCACTTAGATGATTAAGGGACATATCCGGGTCTGCAACATGCTCGCTGATGTACTGCTTGACCTTCAAAATGATTTGATGATTGTTTTTGCCTTCCCGCAGCTCCTGCATTTGCTCGAAGGCTTCCCGTAGTACTTGTTCGAATTCCACGCAGCTTTCGTCGAGCGTTTCAATCCGGCTCACAGCTGCGATTAAGCGACCATGAATGTCGTCATTCCAAATTTCCTGAAATTCCGCAGGCAATTCGATGATTTCCTTGTGCAGATGAAAAACAAGATAGTTCAGCATGCTGCGCAAATCCTCCAGAGAGAACAGCTGCCCTCTGAAATTGCCGATCAATCCGCGAAAATGATTTTCCCAAACGCCTTCGCCGAAACGGAATGCCTGGCAGATAGCTCGTATATTTTGCAACTGCTTGAACATTTCAACTTGCGGAACGGACTCCAAATTGTCAGATCCTATCAGACGATTCGTGCCGAGGGAGGACTTATACGTCAATGCGTTAACAGCGCTCGCGTAAGACTTCTGAACGTATTCCATCCCTTTCTCGCAGGCCCCAATGCCGATCGTAATCGTGAACGATTGATTATGCTCCACCCACGCCCGAAGCTTCTCGCATAAAAGCCTTATTTCCGTCTCGGCTCCCGCCGGGTTTTCCATCACGTAAAGTATAGCCATCTGCCGCGGATTAAGCCACTCGGACCAAGCCTGAATTTTTTCCGAATCGGCGAGCTCCCGGTTTACGCTGCTCAGAACGAACTTAAGGAGCTGCTGGTCCCCGCGGTTATACCGGTTCGTAAAATCCGTGAAACGATCGATTTCCACGACGGCAACGAGGATAGCGCCGACCGAAGCGCTCATGCCGAACCGCTCCATTTCGTCTGTCCAGCTTTTCCCTCGTCCGATCGTATGTCCGTCCAGCAAATTAAGGAAGGTTTGCCGTTTCCGGTAGACAAGATTCTCATCGTTCTCTTCCTGCAGCACGCTGGAACGATCCAACAATTCTTCGATCGCCGATGCGATGTAATTGAACTCGTCCGTTCCGTTGTCCTGCTTGAGCTCCTGCCTCTTCTGCCTGGAATAGTCCGCGATCCGGTTGGCAATCGTTTGAATCGGCCGGTAGTTCCGTCTCGTGACATAAACAAGCCAGATAACCGCGAGGGCTATAACGATGAAACCGAAGGCAACCCATAGATAAAACAAAGAGGAAACCCACTCCAAGATGCCGTTTTTGTAAACCCCGCTTCGAACCGACCAGCCGGTATATTCGGAGGTTGCTTTCGATAATAATTTTCCCGATTGCGGGGTGCCGGGAGAACCGTTTGTTGAAGCATGTTCAGCCAAATAATTGGAAGCGATCACGCTGTTGTCACTGTTGACCAGCTCGATGAAATTTAATTCGGACTTGGACATTCGTTGAATAAGCTTATTCAGTCGTTCCGGGCTCACATTTACAACCAGCAGACTTCGATTTGTAAGGTTCACAAATTTGGCCAGACTGATCACGTTTTTCCTTTCCTCACTTGGATGTTCGCTGTACGATCTGCGCCCTTCCCAAACGAACGGCTTCAGTGTTCCGATCATCCGTCCAATAAATTCCTTATCTCCGAAACCGTCTATTCCAATTAATGTGGACTGGGTCAATACCATTTGATCGCTCACCCTATACAGATAAACCGAATCGATCAACTCATTTTCGGTCATAATTTTCTTGAGGGCGGCAACCGTTTGGTAATCCGAGTGTTGTCTTTGCACAGGGGGCAGCGGTTGAAAAAATTGATGTATCGTTTCATTGGATTCAATTTCGCGATACATCGAATCGTCGATGACTTGCAGGGCTTCATCAATTGCCTGAATCACCGTTTGCGCAAGATAATCGCTCGCCTTGACCGCCGACCGCTTGGACATCTCGTTTAATGTTAAATAGGAAAGCAGCAGCAGGCTCAAGCCAATCATAAAAACGATGGGTAGATACGAAAATAAAAGCCGGTAAAACCAATCTTTTCGCATAGTTCCTCCAATGACACCCTTAGCGGGACGGGCATATATAGGGTAATCTTACCCTCCGCCGAACATGGCTGTAAACGTTTTTTTCTTTGTCCGCCGCAGAGCAGCTGAGGGGATGTCAAGGTTACTTTCATGCGCAGATCCTTTGTCAATTATTCCGGATGGCACTATAATGGGCTCTTTACTTGTATGCCTGAAATATAACAGACATAAAGCCAAGACCGAAAAATTGGTCTTGGCTTCTCAAGATTTTGTACGACTTGGGAAGTACGCCGTAAACTGCAACATAGCAATCCACAAGAAACTATTATATTCATCATATGTTATCATAAGCATCAAACATGAATTATTGCAGTTAGAAGGGAGTAAGGCATGGCAAATATCGAGCACTTGCAAACCGTACATGTTCCAGCGTCGAAGGTGTATGAAACTTTAACCACCGCTGAAGGACTGTCGGAAATATGGACCAATGAACTCATTATTAATAATCAGATTGGCTTTATTAATGAATTTCGATTTGGCAGCAATGACATAACTAAGATGAGAATAGAGGAATTGATCACTAATCAAAAAGTCGTTTGGCAGTGTATAGATTCAGATCCGGAATGGATTGGTACGATTATTTCCTTTGATATTCAAGAGAAGAACGGGAAATCTTTTATTACTTTGCGTCATATGAACTGGAAAGAAGTAACGCCATTTTATCGCTCCTGTAACTACAACTGGGCTATTTTCCTTTATAGTCTCAAATCCTATTGTGAAGATGGTGATGGTATCCCCTATCATAAACGTAAGTTTTAATAAATTAAGCTATACCGCTCATTCCACTAATGGGGGACGAAAGCTTAATAAACCGCCTTTTCACCAAGGCGGTTTTCTTATGGTCAAATATCAACATTAGAATTTAACATAGCCAAAAACAAAAGACGGCATAGTTATAAAACTGCCGTCTTTACATGAGTGTATGAAATTTAGGCCAATGAAGATGCGCCTCGAAAAAAAGACAGCGCCGCTTAAGGCGCCGTCTCCAAAAATTTGACGTCCGGCAATTTGTCCATCGCGGTGCGAAGCGCATACTCGTTCTCGAACAGGGCGACGAAGTTGCCCTTCTTGTCTTTGACGAGCTGCGAGTTGATGCGGAATTTGCCGGCATCGATATTGTCGCCGACGATCCAGCGGGCGAACTGGAAGCTCATTCGCTGCAGTTGAATGTCGACGCCGTATTCGGCTTTCATCCGGTACTCGAGCACCTCGAACTGGAGCTGACCGACGACGCCGAGAATCGTATCCTCGAAGCCGATCGTCGTAAACACCTGGACGGTGCCTTCCTCGGTCAGCTGATCGATGCCTTTCTGATACTGCTTATGCTTGAGCGCGTTTTTGACGGTTACTTTGGAAAATAACTCCGGCGAGAATGTCGGCAGCTCGTCGAACATGATGTCGCCCTTCTGGCTGAGCGAGTCGCCGATCCGGAAAATGCCCGGGTCAAACAAGCCGATAATGTCGCCGGGGTACGCCGTGTCGACAATGTCGCGGTCCTGAGCCAGAAACTGCTGCGGCTGCGCCAGCTTGATCTCTTTGCCCGCACGTACATGGCGCACGCTCATGCCGCGCTCGAATTTGCCCGAAACGATGCGCAGAAACGCGATGCGGTCCCGGTGTGCCGGATTCATGTTCGCTTGAATTTTGAACACGAAGCCCGAGAAGTTTTCCTCCGTCGGTTCGATGCTCCCAGAAGTACTGTTACGCGGCTCCGGAATCGGCGCCAGCTCCAGGAAGTTGTCGAGGAACGTCTGTACCCCGAAGTTATTGATCCCGCTGCCGAAAAAAACCGGCGTCAACTCGCCGTTAAGCACCTTCTCCATATCGAACGGATCGCCAGCCACGTCAAGCAGCTCCAAGTCCTCGCACAGCTTCTGGTGGAGGAACTCGCCGGCAATTTCCTTCACGAGCGGATCCTCGGGGCCGCTTACGTCGCGTACGCTAATATGCGTATGCTCCTCGCCCTTGAACAGCTCAAGCCGTGTTTTCTCCCTGTCGTACACGCCGCGGAAGTCGCGTCCCGAGCCGATCGGCCAGTTCATCGGGTACGAACGGATGCCAAGCACCTGCTCGAGCTCTTCCAGCAGGTCGTAAGGGCTTTGTCCCTCGCGGTCCATCTTGTTGATGAACGTAAAAATCGGAATGCCACGCTTGCGGCAAACCTGAAACAGTTTCTTCGTTTGCGCCTCGACGCCTTTGGCCGAGTCTATAAGCATAACCGCGCTATCCGCGGCCGTGAGCGTCCGGTACGTATCCTCGGAAAAGTCCTGGTGACCCGGGGTATCCAAAATATTGATGCGATGTCCTTCATAATCGAATTGCATGACGCTCGATGTAACCGAGATCCCTCTTTGCTTCTCGATTTCCATCCAGTCGGAGGTGGCATGCTTGCTCGCTTTCCTTGCTTTAACCGAACCTGCCAGCCGGATCGCGCCGCCGAACAGCAGCAGCTTCTCGGTCAGCGTCGTTTTACCCGCATCCGGGTGAGAGATGATCGCAAACGTCCGCCGTTTGGCGACTTCGGTTTGCAGCTCTTGGTTTAACTTAGTGGTCATCCTTTTATTCCTTTCTTATCGGCATGCGAAAAAGGTGAAGTCGGTAGTTGCTGTTCAAGAGCGATTCGGCGAAGGGCGGATTATTCGCTGGAAAGTTTACGGGCCGCCTTTTGAACTCTCGTTCAACCTTAAAATCCGATCCCGGAACGAGAGTTCAATGGAAGGCTGGAAGCCAATAATCCGCTCCGAAGCCGTATAAGCTCCTTTTACGCACTTACCTCTACACCTTTTTCGCATGCCGTCCCTTTTCGCCTATACTTTAGCAGATTTTAGCTTTACCGTCCAATCCGCTTCTTTAATGAACGAGCCGTCCATAAACTCGCGGCCGCGCAGCACGACTTTGTCGCCATGCACCTGCACGAACAGCCCCTGCGAGGTCGCTTTCTTCTCCTGCTGGTAGCTGCGGTTTAGCGTCCGCCCGACCGATGCGTTCATAAACCAGTGGAACGTCTCCTCCACATAGTGAGGGTTTCCGTTGCGGAAGTCCTGATGCTGATGACCCGAGAATACGAATACGTTCTTATACGGCTTCAAAATTTCGCGGAACTCCTTGGCGCGGATCAATCGGTGGCTGCCGCCGTCCTGGCCGATAGCCGGCAGCGGTTGATGAATCATGACGAACACAGGCTTCGAGTCGTCCTTGTGCTTCGCCAGCTGCTCCCTGAACCAGTTCATCTGTTCGTCGGAATACCAGGCGCCTTCGCCGACCTCCGGCTTCTCCTGCACGTACGTCTCTTGCGATAGCATGATGAAGTGGTAGCCGTTTACGGTAAAGTCATGGTATACCTTGTCGATACCGAATTGCTTCATGAACGTTTGGCGAGTCTGCTCGTCCGTCTTGCCGTTCGGCATCGCGTCCTTATTCCACTGCCCGTCCTTGTCGATCCAGATCGTGTAATAATCGTGATTGCCCATGTTGGCGTGAACCGGCGGCAAATTTTTATACGACTTCATTACCTTGTTGTATTCGCGATAATCCGCATCGGTGCCTGCGTCCGTAACGTCGCCTGTAATAAGCAGCGTCTCGATCTTGGGCTCGAAGCTTTGGACGTCGTCGAGCGCTTTGCGCAGCTTGTCGCTCGGCTCCGAAATGCCGCTGTTGATATGCAAATCGCTTAAAATCATGAACGACAACTTCGGCTCGGTATCATTCGCTTCTCCCTTCGGCTCCGGCGACGGAGAAGCTGAAGGCGACGGCGATGCGGACGGCTCTCCTGTCGGCGGCCCTACCGTCTGATGCTGCTCGCTTCCGGGTCCGAACCACTTAAATACGCCGTAAAATGCGGCTGTTCCGGCAGCCAGCATGGAAAGCAGCATTTTAATAAATGACCTTCTATTCATAGCATTGGTTTCCCCCTGTCGAAAACGCCTTCAAGTTGCAATACGGCCTATAGCCGCACGTAATCACATATAGATCATTATATCTTTTTTTCATGCCTCTTGCACGGGAATAATCACTTCCTATACATTAGTTATCTTATGAGGATAAACGTTCATGCCGCAGCTGGCTGCAGGGTAAGATGAAGGCGCAACCCGTACTTAGGCATTTTTCGCAAAAATGTCTACGCAGCGTCTTTTCCGAATTTCTCTATGAAGCCGCCGGCTGCCTCCAAACTTTTCACACCGCGCAGGAAGCGGATGCGGACGACAACTCGTCTTTATGCAGCGAAACGCCGCGCGCGGAAGCTGCAGTCCGATTTGACCCATTTAGAATCGAATCCGGGTACCCTACGGCGCCTGCAGTCCGAAAAAACCTGTTTACAACGGCTATTTGGCTCGGCACACCGGTGAAACCCTTTTCCAAGCAGGGAATTTCGGACTACAGCGTAAGGGGAACCTCGATTCCTTGCTCCAAGTGGGCGTATTCGGACAACACCGAGGGAGCTCAATAGCAATAGGTTTCTCGATTACCTATCGATCCCCGCCTCTATACACAAAAACGAGCCGACGGAAACCATCCGTCGACCCGCTTTTTAGATGTCTCACTCGTACTTGGCAAGCTCGACATCGTCCATATAAACCGTTACCTCATTCCCGATTGCCCAGAAGGTAGGCGTAATGCGCACGCTGCTCGGAGCAACTCCGTTATAGTCCGGCAAAATGTCGAAAACGAACTGCACCTGCTTCCAGCCGCCTGCATTTTCCCCGACATACACCCCATCGGAGTATTGCCACGATAAAGCATTGCCCTGCGCATCCAGAAAAACGATGCCTGCCCGTGTCCAGCTCCCGGTTGTCGTTCCTGCAGGCGTGTAAAAATAGTATCGTGCGGCATATTTCCCCGGCGTTACGTCGACAGTTTGACTTGGTCCCACAGGATTGTCTCCCGTCAAGGATAAACTAGCTGAACCTGTCCGGAAGGCCGCAGCCGTACGTTCCATCTCAGCTCCATAGCTCCATGGGGGCGCCGAACCCGGAGCGCCGTCCGCTCCGCTTTCAAACGATCCGTTGATTAACAGCTGAGGCCCAGCCTGTAAAGCCGGCACGATCATCGGGGCAGACTGTACAAAAGCCGAATTTTGATAGGAGACGCTGTATACGACGGTTTGCACGGTTAACGCTCGTTCTGCTTCTGGTATGACGAATGACGCCGTCAAACTCGCCGCATCCCAGGAATAGCTGTTCGGAGCGACGGCCGCCTCAGGGTTTTGATCAATGGAGCGATGGACCAAAAAGTCATTCGCCCCAGGTATCGCAGCCGGCGCTTTTGTCATCTTCGCCTTAACCGTTCCATCCTCGATAAAGACAGATTCCACTTGCGGGACCAACTGGCTCAACCTGTTCAACTCGACATCGTCCAAATAAACGGTTACTCCATCCCCGATTGCCCAGAACGTAGGTGTAATGCGCAAACTTCTTGGCGCAGCCCCGTTATATTCCGGCATAATATCGAAAACGAATTCTACAAGCTTCCAGCCGCCCGCATTTTCGCCTACATACACCGCATCGGAGTACTGGCTGGATATCGCATTCCCTTGCGCATCCAGGATGGAGATGCCTGCCCTAGTCCAGCTCCCCGTATTCGTTCCTTCAGGCGTGTAAAAAGAGTACCTCGCGACATATTTCCCCGGTGCGATGTCGGCGGCTTGGCTAGGCCCCACCGGATTGGCGCCGGTCAACGATAAACTGTTTGCTCCCGTCCGGAAAGCCGCATCCGTGCGCGCCATCTCATTGCCGTAGCTCCATGGAGGAGCCAAGCCCGGAGCGCCGTCAGCTCCGGCCTCGAACGATCCGTTGACAAGCAGCTGCGGTCCTGCCTGCAAAGCCGGCACGATCATCGGCGCAGCCTGCGCAAATGCGGTATTTTGATAAGAAACCATGTATACCGCGCTTTGAAGATGATTCATGCCTTCCAGCTCAGGCACCGTGAAAGTGACGGTCAGATTGCCTGCATCCCAGGTATAGGCGCTCGCTGTAACCATCGTTTCCAATCGCTGATCCAGGGACAGGCGGATTTCAAAATCGTCCGCTGAAACGGAAGCCCCCGATATTCCCGAAAGCACGGCTTTCACTTGACCTTGTTCGGCTTGAACCGAAACGACTTTGTCTGTCCGAATAGGAGTATCAAGCTTGTAAACCGCCACATCATCAATGTATACGGCCGTTTGCGGCTGCAATTGCCAGAATAACGGGCCGACACTTGCATGATCTACAGCGATTCCGTTCACTTGCGAAGGGACCTCGACGATCATTTCGATCGCCGCCCAGCTTCCCGCATAATTTTCTATCCGCGGCCCTTCGGAGTACCTGCTTTCGAGTGCCGTTCCGTTGCTGTCATAATAAGTGACGCCAACTCGTCCCCAACTGCTCGTCTGCGTGCCCGGAGGACTATAAAAGTGTGAAATGACGCCATATTTTCCCGGGCCTAATACTAAATTCTGAAACACTCCTCCCGGGTTCAAATCGCTCGCTTTCAGGCTGTACTGCCCTGTCCTCGCCACATCGGCGGATCGCTCCGCCGTCCCCCAATATACCCAAGGAGGCGCCGCTTTCTCGCTGCCGTTCGACGCATATTCAAACGACGGGTTGGATACGAGCTGCCGCTCGTTCGTTCCTGCTGCGTACAAGAACCGCGCGTAGTCGCGGATCCACTGGCTTGCATGGGTTCCTGTCAGCTCGATTAATTTGCTGCGGACAGCCCCGCCGTCCGGCTCTTGGGCAATCCAGTCCGTCAACGCGGCGAACTTGCCGCTCGTCAAGCCGAACCACTGATTCGAAAGCCCGATCGATTGGCCGAGAACCGGATCTCCATTATATTCTTGCAGATAATTCAAGCGGAATTCTGCTGATTCCAGACTGACAATCGTCCGCTCCAGCATGGAAAGCGCTTCGGCTGAATCCGCCGGCGCGGCTACCGCTCCTTGCTTGGCATAGCTTAGAGCCGACGCTTCGTAATATTCGAACGTCTTCATCAACAGTTCGGCGCGTTTCTTCTGCGCTGCGGTTCCGGCTTTTTTGACGACAAGCTCCATCAAGCTTCTGCTTTCCGTTAAATCGTCGTCCGTGACGGCTTCCAAATAATCGGCCAGATCGAATCTTAGGAAGTTGCCTCTCTGTCTATTGAACCAGTCGGTTTGAAAAATACGCTCAGACCAAAATTGCTCCCATATCTCGTAATATTGCTTCAAATAGGTAGCGGCCTCCGCTCCGACGGCGCGATCGTACCATTCGTTCAGCAGCTGCTCCTCATCCTGCTCAGGGTTCCATTGCAGCCTTGCAGACAGCCACGGCTTGGGTCCCTCACCGAAATTGGGAAACAACTCGGCAACCTGAGCGACGACGTGGTTATCCAGCGCGTACCGATAGTTTTCGGCCATCCTCTCGTTATACACGCGGGGCAAAGCATACGGAGATCCGTATAAATAATCGTACCAGCCCAGCTTGGCGGCTTTTAATTTCCACGCCTCCGTGTGCTGCTTGCCGATCGTCTCCGTTGCGGGATCGCCCCAAGACATACGATCGTCCGTAATATAAGGGATCACATGATCGTTTAATTGCAGATTCGTCGGAACGTCATAGACGCTTCCATAAGCTAGCAAACCGAAATACTTGTCCGGATGCTCCGCCAGCACGCCTTCTACTACCGCATTCACCCAAGGATAATAAATATTTGACATATCGGGCTGGCCGATCGAGTTCGTGGCTCCGGTATACAAAGGATGATCCGGCCGCGCCTCGCAGAAATTCGAGCTGTCGTTGATGCCGAGCGAATAGGATTCGCTAAGCGGGTTAGCGTCAAAATAAGCGTTAATGGATGCAACCGCCGCAGTAATCGTGTCGGGATTGGAGAAACAAGGCTGCCAATCGTACCAAGATTCCGGGACCGTTCCTCCAGGGTAAAAATCCGGATTATCGGCCCAGTAAACCGCAGGGTCGAACAAATTGTTCATGTTATGATGAAATTGAATTCGCTCATGGATCCGATTACGTTCTTGCCAGTCATCCCAGTCGGGGGTGTGGTACTCGAAAAATTGCCGGGAAATAAACGCCGGCTCCTCCCTTATCTCTTGCCGGGGGACAAGCAAGCTTGCATGCTGCGGCACATCTTCGCCGTCCGGTCCCGGCATCAGCCAGCGAACGCCGACAAAGCGCTCAAGAAAGTCGTATACACCGAATTGCGTCCCCAAGGAAGTCGGTCCTGTAATGGCAATCTCATCGGCATAAGGATAAATAATGAACCCTTCCCCATCCATACCCGCAAGCAAATCATCGAGAACGTAATCCGTCTGCAAGCTGCTTTCTCCGACAAAAATACGCACATACTCCTGTTGACCGTTTATGCTGCTCAACTGGTTATCGAACGCGATCGGCAAAGCGGCGCCGGTTGCCTTCATCACATATTCAGCGAGCGTGTCGGCGGCGTCAACCGTTCTGGCATCCGCACCTTCGGCAATGACGATCACAGCATTCGGCTCGTTATTCCGAACAATTTCCAGAGCGCTCGTCGGGCTAGGTGTAGACGGGCCCCCGCTCGGCGTCGGGCTCGTCGTGGACGGACTGCCGCTCGGCGTTGGGCTCGGCGTGGCAGTGCCGCTGCTCGGCGTCGGGTTCGAGGTAGCCGGGCTACCGCTTGGCGTCGGGCTCGGCGTGGACGGGCCCCTGCTCGGCGTCGGACTCGACGTGGACGGACTGCCGCTCGGCGTTGGGCTCGGCGTGGACGGGTCGCCGCTCGGCGTCGGACTCGGCGTGACAGTGACGCCGCTTGGCGTCGAGCTCTTTCCGGCCTTTTGCTCCGATTCGATCCGTTCCATTTGCTCCATAAATCGGCTATGGTTTGTTACAAATTGATAGGATAGCCTCGCCAACGCCTGACGTTCCGCATTCCCCTTCGGGTTAAAACTCAAAGAACCGTCGGCATTCTCGATACCGCCCACAAATCCGATGCGGCAAGCAAGATCGATAGATGGCTTCGCCCAGTCGGCAATAAGCCCTCCATCCGCCCATGAAGCTTCCTTAACGAGCGATGTTAAAGCTGCTTCCTCCCAGCCGAAAGCACGGATAAAAAAGACAATCAACTCTTCTCTCGTCACATAAGCGTTTGGTGAAAAGGTGGAATCGGAAGTCCCTGTTGTAATGCCTGCCTCGAAAAGCGCTCCCGCATAACCGCGATACCAGCTATCCTGTTCTATATCGGTAAAGCGCTCCGCCGCGCCGGGTTTTTCCGGCAAATCGAGCAGGATGGCCAGTACCTTTGCCATTTCCCCGCGCGTTAACGGTTTCTTCGGCGCGAACGTACCGTCTTCATAGCCGGATAAAATCCCCGCTTTGGCCAAATAGTCAATTTCCATCTTCGCGTATGAGGAAGCCGTGTCGGTAAACAACGCTTCTTCTCCGTGCACCGGCCGGATTTGGATAACGCTTTCCGCAAATGCCATAGATATTAAGAGAAAATAAACGATCCACATACGTAAAATACGTCTTGGTCTATAGCTAATCAACATGGCTGCCGCAATCCTCCTTCATATTTTCACATCAAAATGCACCAGCGATAAAACGGCTTTTGCCCATCTCCTCCCTTTAAACGTATACCAGCCCCTTTCGAAGTTTTGATTCATCTAGGTTCTCTCTTCGCACAAAATGAAAGCGCTTTCTATTGAGCCGATATTTAAAATGCATATCGTATCTGCATGAAGCAAACTCGATATGCTTTGGACTGCCATAAAAAACATCGAATAACCTTACGGGGCGCTAACAGACCTTTCGCCGACTGCTCCTAGTACACCAAAACATACCCCCCATCCATTTACCAGGTTCTACCCGCGGCCGCCGGCAATCAAATCCCGAATACAACTGTTGGGATTTTTAGGGGTTCGAGTACTAGTCGGCCGTTCTGCCCTCCAATTCGCCTCCCCGACTAAGACCGGCTTGATACTCCTTCGGACTCATGCCGACAATCCTCTTGAAAATTCGGTTAAAAAAGCTGATATCATGAAACCCGACCTCCATCCCGATAGCCGCTATTTTCTCATTTGTCCGGGACAGCATTTTTTGGGCGCGTTTGATGCGAAGGTTATGCAAATAATTAATGACCGTCGTTCCTGTCGCTTGTTTAAAAAGCCTGGCAAATTGGCGCTCGCTGCAGGAAGCCATTTCCGCCAGCTGTTCCACGCTGAAATCCGTATTGTAATGATGCTCCATATAACCCAAAACCCGATTCAGCTTATCCTTCGTTCCTCCCTGAACGACCAATAACCTTTCGCTGATCAGCCTCGGGCGCTCCGAATAAAAACGGCCCAAACGCAAAACGAGTTCCGTTAACAATAATTTGACAAGAGACTGGTAGCCCTTCTGTTGGGCGGTATACTCCTTCTCTATTTTGGCGACGAGCGTCATGACTTCTTCAGCCGCTATAGCGTCCAGCTTCAGGATGGAGCTAAAACGCGCTTCTTTCTGCAAAAAAGGCTGAACATACAAAAAATCCATCAGCTCCCTTTCCGCCTGGTACGATTCAAAAAGCAGCGACGATTCCAGCATCTCCGGGTAAAAAAGCATATTGATAATTTCCACTTTCTCGCCGGGATCCAAATGATACGTATGCTCTTCGCCGGGACTGATAATAAAAATATCCCCCGGATAAATTTTGTACTCCAGCCTGCCGAACTGTCTGGAATTGAAGATGTGGGTCGCCGACCCGTTCCATACGAAAACCAGCTCGATAAAATCATGGGAATGAAGAGGCAGCTTTGCATAATGATCATGCATCCAGCGAAAAAAATAAAACGGAAACGCTTTCGTCATGTTGAACGTTTTGGCTTGAAGTCTGAGAATCGTGGGGGACATAGGCGAGCCGCCTCCTTAACTCCTGATAGGATCTGGGCACAAGCCGCTTTGCGGCCGGCGCATGTCGAATTCCTCTTTAAAAGTTAACGGCATCGGGGTGTATTTGCGAGTTAACCAAAGTATATCATAAGCGCTTTTTCCAGTACTTAGATGATGCTGCCAACTTGTATGCTGATTCGGACATCACATGACTGGTACCTCAGTGCTGATCCCATTGTTTCCCGGCACGCCTTTCTCCCGGTACTCGTTTCAGCGCATGGCAGCGGTCAGACCGATGCAGCCCTCCCTTACAAGCGCATCTGCTTCCGGTCGCGCTCGCTTTATCAACGCCCAAAACCAAAAAAAGCCAAAGACTTCTCACGCTGAGAAGAGTCCTTTGGCTTTTCATAAACGGCGAACTTTTACGCAATACGCGCTGTTCCCAACAAGTGGCGTTTCACCGCGTCGCCGGGACTGTCGACCGCAGATTGGCGAATCAACCTTCCTTACCTTTTCACCCACTTCACCGGATTGACGATGGATGGCGGAATGTCGCCCAGCTGACGATGAATCTTATCGCGCGTCGCCTCGCTAATTTGCGGGCAGCTCATGAGCCTGACATTATCGTTAAGCTGTTCAACGGTTTCCGCTCCGATGACGAGACTCGCAATCTCCGGCATATCGCGGACGAAGGAAATCGCCAACTCCGCTAAAGATACGCCTTCCTCTTCGGCCAGCGAACGAATCGTTCGTACATGCGCAAGCGCCTCGGGAACTTTTTCGGCGATTTTGTTCTCGTCCATCAGAAGAAGTCCCTGCAGGAAAACGCTTCGCGCGAACAAGATTTTTCCGGCTGCGGCGAATTCGCGAATCGCGCCGGAGCGGATCAGACGATGGTCGAGCACGTTAAGCGGGATTTGCAGCGCCTCGTATATGTCTTCATTGATGATATCCCGCATCGATGCGTACTGTTCGTCCGAATGCCCGTCGATCGAGATGCCGGCTTTGGCAATGAGGCCGTCTCTATGCAGGCAACGCATCGTGTGCGTAATCGTTTCCCCATGCATAAGAAGCACATCCGGATTATGGAGCAGCATGACGGGCAATTGCCCGATTTGCAGACGGCGCAAAGTCGATTCGGTTTTTTCGTTCATCTGACGTTCGATTTCGGCTGCGGACAGTCCCGTATCGAGCGGCAGCGTCATTTTGGAAACGAGAATAGGCTTCTGCGGCTTATCCGCCCAATACTCGCCGAGCAAAACCTCGGCGTCTCCATAACTGCCTGCCGTATCGAAGCCGGTTACGCCTCCTTTGCCGGCAGCCTCGATAATAGCAAATGCGCTGTCGCGATCCGGTTTTCCGCTATTGTTCGCAATGCCGTATGGGATGCCCAATTGAACCGTGCCGAGCGTCATCGCCGATAAAGGCGTTCCGCAAATATGAATCTTGCTCATCGTGTCCTCCTCCTAGGGCGTGTCTGAATACTCCGAAGGGAGCAGATTTTGCCGAATTTTTGTTCTATGCAAGGCGCATTTGTGAAGGCATATCGGAGGTATGTCAAGCAAACGGAACGAAGCAGAGGGCGAAAAGGCGGTGAAAGATGACCCTGAGTGAGTGTTCAGACACGCCTAATTACCAGCTCGTCCAGCCGCCGTCTACCGCCAGGTTATGACCCGTCACATAACGCGATGCTTCCGAAGCGAGAAACACGATCGGCCCCTTAATATCGTCGTCGTCGCCGAATCGGCCGAGCGGCGTCAGTCTTTTGTAGTTGTCGACAAATTCGCCCCGCTGCACATCGTTTTCCACGCCGGGATTGTACCCGCCCGGACTGATGCAATTGGCGCGGATGTTATAGCGGCCGTAGTAATTCGCCAGCCATTTCGTCATCCCGACCATGCCCCATTTGGCGTACGTATACTCAATGCCGCTCGACATGCCGGTATCGCCGTATACGGGAAAATGCGGTCCAACCGTTCCCTGGATGGAGCCGATATTAATGATATTGCCTTTGCGGCGGGGAACCATCGTTTTGACGACTTCCCTCGTAATCAGCATCGTACCCGTCCCGTTGACATGCTGCGCCGCTTCCCAGCCTTCTTGGGTCGTCTTCTCCAAATCGTTCAAGCCGACGCGGGACACGGAGTTGTTGACCAGGATATCGATTTGCTTAAAACGCTCGATCACTTCGGCGACGAATTTGCAAATATTCGCCTCGTCCCCCAAATCCAACTGCATCCCGTATGCCTGATGTCCCGCTTCTTGCAGCTTCGCTGCCGCCTGCTCGCAATTTTCAGCATTCCGGGAAGCGATAATGACCGTCGCCCCCGCTTCGCAAAGCGCTTGTGAGATGTGCGCGCCATAAAGACCTGAGCCGCCGGTGACGATCGCAATTTGCCCTTCAAGATCGAACAGCTGTTTCGTATGCATGAGTTCCCCACTCTCCCCTATTTGCGATACTTATTTCTGAATTCGGCTATATAGACCGAATAAGTAATATGGTATTACCAATATACTATAAACAACCGATGATTGCAGTAAATAAATTGATAAAACGAAGTTTGTCAGCCGACGTAACCAAGCACCCTACGCCGGGAGTCCCGCGCGGAGCGGAAATAGGCCACCCAATGCCTTTGCATCGTTAGCCGTATGATTGACCAACTCGCGCAACAAACAGCTCCTAAGAGGAGCTGTTTGTTGCGCGAGGCACGGATCGAAAGAAAATAATCTTCTGGCATGAGTGCCTCGACCTTGCCGCTCTACTTCGTATCTCGACTCAGTTGCTCTACTTCCTGCTCCGATAAACCTGTCGCCCGGGCAACCTTTGCCGGCTCGATCCCCATCGAAAGCAAATTTTGCGCGATTTCCTTTGCGGCTTTCTTTTCTCCTTCTTTTATGCCTGTTTTCATTCCTTCTTTCAGTCCTTCTTGTAATCCTTCTTGCATGCCTTCCTCACGGCCTGTCTGCTTCGCGGATGAAATGATACTGTTTCGCTCATACTTGGAAAATTCGCGCGCTTCGTACAAACGAATCGTCTCCTCGTCGCCGCTCAACCATTCCAGCCGATCTTCCGCTTTCTTGATTACCGGATCCATTCCGATCAACTCCTCCAATTGGTCTTCCGCCAGCTTTTCCTCTAAAAACAACAACCATCGGTGCAGCGGGTTTTGCAAATCCTTCGTTATTTTGCGAAACTTCGGAAACTCGATAAAATGAATCTCGATTATATCCGTCAGCATTTGCGTCTTATCGCGATCCTCATACAAATGAAACGAGCTGTGATACCGTTCCGTCTGCAAGAAAGAAAAGTTTAATAAATTTATGGTAATCGTCTTCTTAAGGTTTTCATATTGTTCTCCGGCTTTAATCGATTCCACGAACATTTTTCCCAGGTAAAACAAGGAGCGCTTCTCCATATGCTTCTGTTCCGCCACCTGAACCTCGACATTGATTTGCTCGTTCTCGATCGTTTCGGCACGGATGTCCAGTCTGCCCGTTTTATCGTCAATGAGTTCCTTGGTCAATTCCTTATTTTCGATAATGGTCAGATCGACGATCGGTTTGCCGCCCGATTCCAAAAATATCGCATTAAGCAGATGAATAAGCAAATCCTTTGTTTCCGCTTCCCCGAAAAGACGTTTGAAAATAAAATCGTTTTGCGGCTTAAAACGCTTACGGTTCACTGGTGATCCTCCTTTTCATTATAACATTTTTCGGCATAACAAGTATGGTCATGGTAGTTATACCTATTATACCAAACATATGTTCTTATTCGATTGCACCTTTATGCAAAGTTTTAAGAAGCTTCCTTCCCAGTGAGAAGACATCCCGATTTTGGGGCCCCCGGTTATCTCCAGTAATCGCTTCACATAAAGTAAGAAAAACAACCCAGAAGTTCACGAGGCACTGAAAGAACTTGTGGTTTAATAGGGGCCATGAAATGAAACATAAAAAAGACGACCAATCCCCCATTATACAAGAGATGTGTCGTCTTTTTAGTGTCAAATTGGCCTTGTAACTCATTCTTATAAGACCCGCAGATGACGCTACGTCATATCCGTGACTATGTTTTAGTTGGCGGCCATTGTATTCGAAATTTCATACCGTATACGGGACTTAGCTGTTCGTCTCGATGATTCTATGCGAAATTTCATACACAATTGGGTACTTTACGTTTTGTTCGACCATTCTATGTGAAATTTCATATAGATTACGGTACTTGCGTTCATCCCGTTCATTCTATTTAAAATGTCATACACATTGGGTGAACTTTACTTTCCTCTCGATGATTCTGATCGAATTTGATATAGATTTAAACACTCCATGCATCGCTGCGAATCAAATGGTACGGTCATTGTCCATCAAAATAAAAAGCGGGGCCGTCCCAAGGTCCGTTCAACCTACCTACGGGACAACTCCGCTTTTTCTCATAAAATGAAACCGTCTTTCGGCAAAATCAAGGTACCGGCCCGCCTAATGGCCGTACCGATACCTGCACCGAATTACAGGGTAAACATCTCTTCTTCAATCGTATAGAGCGAATAACGGCCAACTGGCGCCACTTCCCGCTTGATCCATTTGCCTTTGGTGAAATCCGGGATGCTGACCGGCGCGCTGCCAAGCGCGATGGACTCCTCGGACAATACGGTAATCGCCATCCATACCGCCGTATCGTACACGTCGATCGGCGTCTGCGTCCGGTTCGTCACGCTTTCGAGGAAGGCGCGAAGCACCAGATAGTCGATTCCGTCGTGCCCGCCGCGAACGCCCATCCGTATGTATTCCTTCCAGATCGGATGCTCGTATTGCTCGCGGTACGAGTTGAAAGATTCCCATGTATGCGCCGGGCTTCTGCCTTCGATATGGATCGAATTGTTGTCTTCCATCCAAATCCCTTTGGTGCCTTGCACTCTCCCCGCTCTCGAGTACGGCCGAGGCAGCGTCGTGTCGTGGATGATCTGAATCGTCTCGCCGCCGGCGCACTTGATCATCGTCGTCACGATATCGCCTTGGGCGAACTCCATTTTGGCGAGCGGAGCGTTCTCTCCGAATTGCTCCGCAGCCCAATGCTTGATCCCCCGGGCTTTGGAAGCCATCGAAGTCAGCGATACAAGCCGGTTGCCCCGGTTGATGCCGAGCGTCTTCGAAACCGGTCCCAGCCCGTGAATCGGGTAAAGCTCCCCGTTGCGGTGCAAATAATTGTGGTAGCGGTTATGTTTGGTTTGCTCGCCCAGAGCGACTTCATCACGCAAGTCATGCTCGTAGCCGCACGCGCAGTGAATCAGCTCGCCCAAGAGTCCCTGCTTCACCATATTGAAAACCGCAAGCTCGTCGCGGCCGTAGCAGCAGTTTTCGAGCAGCATGCACGGCACTCCGGTCTGCTCCGAGGTGCGTACCAGCTCCCAGCATTCCTCCAAGGAAGCGGCTCCGCCTACTTCGATACCGGCATATTTGCCCGCTTTCATCGCCGCAACGGCGATCTCCGCATGCGTAATCCATGTCGTCGCGATAATAACGCCTTCCACGTCTTCGCGGACGAGCAGCTCCTTATAATCCGCGTAAACATCCGCTTTCGGACGGCCCGCCCGATCGAAAAGCTCAAGCGCAAGCTGCAGCCGCTCCTCGTACAAATCGCAGACAGCGGTTATTTCCACGTCCTCCATGTCCAGAAGAGTCGAAAGCAGCCCTCTCCCTCGTCCGCCAAGCCCGATAACACCTATCTTTACTTTTTTCAAGACATTTACCATGCCGCTTCATCTCCTGTTTGAACAAGTACCTTCGACATCATTATGTCTTGATTGTCATGAAATGTAAACGATAAAGAAGTATAGTTTGGCATTTTTAAGTACATAACGTGCGCCCCGCTTACTACCACTCCGCAAACGAACCGTCCTCATAATAAAGTCGAGGCGTATCCCAAGTACCGTCATATTTTCGTTCGGCCAAAGCATCTTCATCGACTTCAATGCCCAAGCCGGCGCCGGTCGGTACATCGATATATCCGTCTTGAATGACGAACGGCTTCTTCAAGTATCCCTCGCCCAAATCCCAGCCTTCCGCCATTGAAGGATGCTCCTGAATGAGAAAATTCGGCGTGCAAGCATCGAGCTGCAAACAAGAAGCAAGCGAGATCGGACCGAGCGGATTATGCGGCGCAATGGATCCGTAGTACACCTCGGCCATTGCGGCTATTTTTTTCGCTTCAAAAATGCCTCCGGCATGGCACAGATCAGGCTGCACGATGGACACCGCCTGCTTCTCCAGCGCTTCCCGGAACCCCCAGCGCGTAAACAACCGCTCGCCCGCCGCAATCGGCACAGTAGTGGATTGGGCAATGCGCACCATCGTATCGACATTGTCCGGAAGACAGGGCTCCTCGATGAACATCGGATAATACGGCTCGAACGCCTGCGCCAGTCGGATCGCCATCGCCGGGCTGACGCGGCCGTGAAAATCGATGGCGATATCGATCCCGCTTCCTGCCGCCTCGCGGATTGCTGCCAGTTTGGCAACCTGGCTCTCAACAAAGCGCAGCGTATCGACTTGTCGCACCGGAGCATCGATACCGATCTTGATCGCGCTGAACCCGGTTTCTATGCGGCGCATCGCATTGGCTGCGCATTCCTCCGGTGTTACGCCCCCGCTATGGCAATACATTCTGATTTTATCGCGGCAGCGGCCGCCGAGCATTTCATAGACGGGCATATTGTAGTATTTGCCTTTAATATCCCACAGCGCCTGCTCGATTCCGCTGATTGCGCTCACCAGAACCGGACCGCCGCGGTAGAAGCTGCTTCTGTACATCACCTGCCAGTGATGCTCAATCTTTAACGGGTCTTCCCCGATCAGATATCGCTTCAGCTCTTCTACAGCGGTCGCTACGGTTAACGCCCTGCCTTCCACGATCGGTTCGCCCCAGCCTGAGATGCCTTCGTCCGTCTCCACCTTCAGAAACAGCCAGCGCGGCTTCACATGGAACAGCTTCATCGCCGTTATTTTCATTTCCGCTTCTCCTCCCGAACCCGATTAACTGCGATCCGCCCATACGGGCAGCAGCGCACCGCCATCCACCTCAAGCGTTGTACCGGTAATATAACCGGCGCTTTCCGATGCCAAGTATACGACAGCTTCCCCAATTTCCTGAGGCGTTGCAAATCTGCCGAGCGGAATACGCTCCGTAATCCGATCGATCAACGGCTTCACCTGCGGCATCTGCTCCTCAAGCCGCTCGATCATCGTGTAACCGGGCGCAACGCCGGCCACGCGAATGCCGTGAACAGCCAAATCAAGCGCCATATTTTTAGTCAATTTGTTTACCGCCGCTTTGACTGCTGCATACACCGTCGAATCGCTCCAGTTTCCGCTTGCATGGTTGGAGCTAATATGTATAATCGTCCCCTTGATGCCCAATTCGACCATCAGACGTGCCGCCCGCTGCGAGCAAAAGTAAAGTCCTTTGAAATCGGTGTTCACCACCTCATCGAACAATTCCGGTGTCATTTCCAGAAACGGCTTCATACGCGTAATACCGGAATTATTGACGTGTAGGTCAAGCCGCTCGAAGCAAGCCGTGAATTGGGCAAACAAAGCCTCTATGCCGTCCAAGGTCGAAATATCGGCTTGGAGCAGCTCGGCTCGGCGGCCGACCGACTCAATCTCGCGGGCAGTCTCCTCTGCCATGACAGCGCTTTGATGAAAATGTACTCCGATGTCGTATCCCGCCCTGGCCAAGGCTATGGCAATCCCCTTACCGATTCCTCTTCCGGCGCCTGTTACCAGAGCTACTTTTGAACTCATTCCTTTCCCTCCTTTCCGTCTGACTTCTCAGGTTTAACTTCCCCATGTCAACCTACTAGGACTCGATGCTTCCGGCTCCTTTCCACGTGCCGAGCGTCGTCGCTCCAGGAGAGTCGTTTACGCAAACGTAGCGCATGAAGCTGCCGGCGGAAGGCAATACAGCCTCATAATAATCGCCGCGTCTATCGCCGAAATATCGGGGCGCGGTTGGGGCAGCCTCGCTTTTCCCGGCATAATTCCACGGTACTATTGTATTTTTCAGTTTGAAGAAATAGGTTTCCTCGGCAGAAGACAGCTTGATTTTCCCATGAACGCTATTTGCGTTGTAGGCGATCGGCATATTCTCATTCACTTCTCCGACCGAGTAATCGAAGCGGCAAAAATCCGACCCGTTTGGCTCATGACCGGAATAAGGAGAGAGCCATCCGGAAACCTCTCCGGTAAACGCCATTTTCTCCGGAGTAAGGGGTTTGTAAAAAACGAAAGCATGCGTGTACTTAACGTTTACAAATTTGTTGCCGGTTAACGAAATCATTCCGATACGCTGGTTCCAAGCCTCATCTACGTTATCGAGATGAACGACCGGACGGGCATCTTCGCCTGCGAAGCCGCAATTGACGAATAAGTTCCCGTCGAAATCATATCTGGCGGGAGCATGGTATAACGCTCGGATTACAGCCCCTTGGTACCCTGTAACTTTATTGCCTTTAAACGTGACGGAGTCATATTTGCCGCCTTCAAATATGGAGTTTTCCCCCTTGTTGTAAATCGACCAATCGGCATCCGGCGCAAACTGTTCGAACTCGTTGTTGAGAATATTGACTTCCGTATAATTACCGGACGACGGGGTTACATAAGCAAATTGATACATGGTGGCCCCCACGGCGGTGTTCACTCTGCCGGGAGAAGGCCTGACGCTGCGATTCGTAATTTTGTTCTCATAAAAATCGACTACCAATCGGCTGCCGGCTGCAGCATCGATGTTCAAGCCGAAACCGACTTCGTTGAAGGTGTTTCCATACACGGAAACGTTGACGCTGTCCTTGCCGAAAGCCGCGCGAACCATTCCCGTATTATAACTGTCAACCAGGTTTCCGAATACGAGACCATGCCGGCCGTGAATTTCCAAAGCCGTGCTTTCGTAGCTGGTGCGGCCGCCCCGCCCGATAAACCGGTTGCCCGATATGATATAATGATCGGCCAAGCAGTATATCGTGGAGTGATCGTTGATATGGTCATTGCCGGTTAATGTGCCTCCATTAAACGTAAATAAGCAGTCAACCACCTCGGCTCCATCGACAGCCCGGTCGAACACGACGGTCTGATGCCCCGGATTTTTATCGAACCATACATTTCTGACGCTGAAGTTTTTACCGCCGAGAAACCAAATGCCGGGGCACAAGGACTGACTTCCATAAGTATTTAACGGAGGGAGCAGGTTGTTCTCGCCGTTGAAATCGATCTTCAAATCTTGGACGCTAAAATTTTCGATGCTGTAGTTTCCGGCGTCGCTGAATACCATGAATCCTTTCGTTTGATATTCGGATGCATTAGTCGCTACGAGTCCGCCCGCTACTTTCAGTATCGTGCTCCAGCCCTGCCCCTTGATACGTACGTTGCTTTTCCCCTTCAGCAGCATCCAATAAGGCTCCGTCCATCCCCAAGGCATAGTAACGATTGCATGCTCAAGCCCATCCAACAAGGCCGTGCCGGACGGGAACTCCACCGTCCCGCCGCCGATGCCGGAAACGTAATCGATAGCAGCTTGAATGGCCGCCTTGTCGTTGGTCACCCCGTCGATCCGCGCGCCGAAGTGTACGGGAGATATCGACTCCTCCGTCAGCCTCACCAGGCAGCCTTGCCCGCTGCCGTTCGTCTCGCCCGTTCCTTTCAAAAAATTGGTCAGCACCGTCTGCTGCCCGTTCCAGGGAACGGAGACGCTGAACACCGTCCCGCCGTTATGATCGGATTTCGGGCGGCTGGCGTCGTAGTACAACCAGCCGCCGCCGGTATCCGTACCGGGGTGATACCCGAAAAGCTTGATTAGCTGCCCGTCCTCCAAATCCTTCTGCTTCAATTGCGAAATATCGGCCACGCTGTCGATTGCACCGCCCAGCAGCTCATCGCTGCCTTTGTTCTTTTTCTTGGCGTAGCTCGTGCCGCCGGGGAATAACGTGCCAACCGCTGCGGAAGCGCCTGCGATCCCGATCGCGGCCAGCATTTTTCTCCGGCTGAGCAGCATCCCTTGTTCGCCATTCTTGCCCCAAGAAGAATCAGATTGACGTTGCTTTTCATTCCGTTCCGACATATCATTGCCTCCCGTTTATCAAGGATAAATGCATGCCGGCGTCTTTGACGCCGGCATTTACCGTAGGTTTAGAACCTCATCCGCGATATACATGCCGATTAACTTGAAAACCGGCGGAACCCGTCAAGCCTCTATGGATGGCTAGCCGCTACTTCGCTTCTTTAATCAAATTTTGCGTATATTGCGTCATGTGATCCAGGAAAGCTTTCGGCTCCATCTTGCCTGCCATGACATCCCCGAACAGTTTTTCGAATTCTCCGGAGATATCAACCGGAATAATAAACTGCACTTTCTTCGCTTTCGCAGAAAGCTCAACCGCTTGTTTTTCTAGCGGATCCGACAGCGATGCCACATAAGAATTGTCTTTCAACGCCGGGACAAAGCCCAGATTTTTCGCAAAGGAGGATGTTCCTTCCTCTGACGACGTCAGCCACTTCATAAATTCCCAGCCAAGATCTTTGTTTTTGCTCGGGCCGACCAGCATCACGCTTTGCCCGGAAATATAAAGCGCATCCTCCGGCATTGACGCTACTCCCAGCTGCAGTTCCGGATTTTTGGACAAATAAAACTTTGCCGAAGCCGGCAGCAGCAAGCCCATCGCTTGTTTTTCATTAATGAACGCATCGGTATCCTTAGGGAAAGATTGATTCATCTTTTGCATGCGCGCATCATCGATATTTTCCCGTTTAAACCGAACCATCCACTCAAGCGCTTCGACCACCTTCGGATCGCTGAAATTTACCGTTTTCGTTTCGGCGTTCCAGAAGGTTTTGTCGTCCGCTCCGTTCGCGTATGCAAATGTGGTGAACGCAGTCATGGAATTATAGATGATATGAGGCAGTTGGCCGGTCATCTCCTGGTTCCCGTCCTTGACAACCCAAAACTTTTTGAAGAAAGCGTCGATATCCGCAAGCGTTTTTAACTTAGGAAATTCCGTCATTCCATACTGATCGAGTATTTTTTTGTTATAGAAAATCGGAAATAACGTCATCGTATCGAATGGCAGCCCGTACATTTTCTCATTGTAGGTAACCAGCGCTTTATTCGTATCGGGAAATTTTTTTTTCAAATCCGGAGCTTTCGTCAAATACGGCGTCAAGTCCGCGTAGATCCCGTCTTTGATGAAATTGACGTTCGTTAAAGGAGTGCCCGTAAGGAACAGCTCGGGAGCGATCCCGTTCGTAACCATGTTCGTCAAATCCGCCTCGCCGCCGAATGCAAGCTTGACTTTCACGTTCGGATACGTCTTGTTAAATGCCTTCACAACCTCTTCCAGCTGCGCTTGCAAGTGAGGCCAAGGCGTCATAAAGCTGATTTCGCCTGAGAATGAAGCGGGATCGGATTTTCCTTTGTCTTTCCCTTCTTCAGCCGTAGGCTTAGCTGATGGCGCGGTTGAAGGTTCGGTCGTCGATGGCTGCTTGGCGTCATTGCTTGAACATCCGGCGATCATAATTAGAAAGAGTACGGATAGTAGCGCTATCGAAATCATTCTTTTCATGGATACGTTCACCTCATGATTTTTGTAGGTAATACTGCTCCTTGCAAAGTCCTGTTCCTCTGCTGTTGATAAACCGCCTGTTCCCCCTCCGTTTCCCCAAAAATGCATCGGTACATGTACGTACGGTCGCCAAGCTTGAAAGCGCTTAATCGAACAGCTCAAGTATAAAAGCTTTGATATGAATTTAGTATGAATTCGCGTCTTCACCGATCGTCCCGAGCTATGCCTGCCATTCGACCTCGGTCAGCACGTTTACCCCCTGAACGAACGGGATGTCGTTGGCTATACGGACCGAATGCCCCGCGGAGTTGCCGATCTTCAAGCCTAATCGGTATACGCCTGCATGCTCGGGCAAGGGAAGACTCGCTTGAACGACATGCGCAAGCAAGCTTCTCTTGGCGTCTCCGGGCTCGTGCGGATGCCAATGCCTCGGGTCCCCGGCAGAAGAAGCCTGTATTTCATTTCCTTGCTGGTCGATCCATACGAACGCCGCAGATTCCAGTCCGTGCGGCGCGGCGAAGCCGTAATTCCGGAGTTCCAGCGTAAGCGACGCCAATTGCTTCTCCCGCAGCATCCCAATTTCCAGCCTGCCGGCCTGCAAGTAATAGCCCAAATGATCGCGGATATAGTCGAAAGTCGTTCGGCGAATCTCGTTTCCATGCTCGTCCAAAAACCAGGCGTCCGCATAAGGAAGCCTGTTCAGCTGCAGCCACGATGGATCGATGCCGATTTCCTTCCAATATTCCATCGAATATTTCCCGTCATCGTCGCCCTGCCGATAATACTCCTCACGGTTGTTATGAATCAGACTCAAGGAAGTGTAATGATGCTCCGCGAGACGCATAATCGTCCCGTAAGGGTCGATGTACCAGCCATCCCCGAACGACCATTCGCCCCATGGAAGCTCGCCGTCTATCAAGAGGAAAGGAGACTCCTCGCAGAACTGCGCGTATTGGGCCGAACCCGGAATCAGTCCTCCATCCCCGCTGTTTGGCTTTATTGCAATAAAATCGTCATGAAACCCTACCCGCTTATACTGCGGGTGATCGTTTCCGAGCAAACCTTTATATTCGGGCAGCCGAACTTGCACCTGCAGCTCCTCAGGCACCATACGCAAAATGCTCTCTAGCATTTCCTTGCGGTCGAATTCGTATTTGGATGAATGCCACTCTCCCCAAGAGCCGATAAATCCCGCCTGGTATACATGAATGACATCTTTGTTTTTGCGTATAAACGGCGCCAATTGCTCCATATGCCTAAGCATTTGATCCCTGTCCGCACACTCGGGTCCGTAATAACCCATCTGATAAGCGAACCTTAGAAGAGCACGCATCCCCATTTGCCGCAATTCATCCAAAAAAATCTGCATCGTATCGAAAGCGATATCGTCCAAGTCTTTGTTCTCGTAAGCGGAAAGATAAAAATACGTTTGGGCAAGCATCGGGCAATCGCCCTTGTAATCTTCATAATGCTTCTGCAAAAAAGCCGTAGTCCCCGAAACCTCCGGAACATGCGAATTATAATTTCGCCCGACGTCGAGCGCGATCTCCAAGCGGAACCCTCTGTCCGGATTGCGTAAAAGCTCGGTGCTTTTGCTGCCTGGAAGCGGCCGTAAAGCGATTTTTTGAACGTGATTCATCTGGTTTTTCCCCTTTTCGTCATGTTATCGGTTAATCGACAAGCCCCGTTCGTTCCACGCCTTCAATAAACCAGCGCTGCGTGATGGCATACAAGATCAGCGGCGGAAAAATAATGAGGAACGAAGCGGCCATTTTTACGGTTTCGTTCACTTCGGCCGTCCTGCCAGCCAACTGCTTCAAAACCTCCGTCATCTTGAACAAGCTGTTGGATAAGGTCATATTGTCGGCCCCGACCATCATGCCGGTTAAATAGGTTTCATTCCAATGCCAAATAAACGAGAAAATAAACACGACGACGATCGCGGGAACGGCCAGCGGCACCATAACCTTAAGAAACAGCTTGAACGGGCCTGCGCCGTCGATTCGTGCCGCGTCCTCCAGCTCAAACGGCAAGGTGCGAAAAAATTGGCGAAAAATAATAACGAATAAAGAGCCGCGAATACCGTGTCCGAATAAATCCGGTCCCAGAATCGCCCATTTCGTATTCAACAAGCCGGATTCCTTCATCAGCGCGAATAACGGCACCATCACCGTCTGCGGCGGAATCAGGAAGCTGAAAATGAGCAGCCCGAACAATAGATGGCGGCCCGGAAACTTGAAACGCGCAAAGGCATAACCGGCAATCGAGCAAGAGACGACTTGAAAGACCGCGCCGGCTCCGGCCAAAACGATCGTATTCGCAAACGTCTTGGGAAACCGCAGCCCCTCCCACGCCATTCGCAGATTTTCCCACTCCAGCGCCCGCGGAATCCAGCGAACGGTCGGATCGAGCAAATCCGTCGAATTTTTAAACATGGTAGAAATCATATAGAGGATCGGAGTCAAATACAGCAGTGCCACGTCGAGCAATACGAGATACAGCAGCAGTCTGGCAAGCAGCCCGCTTCGCTCGCTCCTGCCGAACAGCACATGCTTCAAACCAAGGGCAATTCGTCTGGCGCTCATGGCGTCTTCCTACCTTTCTCTCGTAAAGACGAACTTTTTCGTCACGCCGAGGACAACGAGAATTAACAGAAAAACCGCTGTGAAATAAATCCATCCAAGCGCACTGGCGTAGCCGTATCCGGTGCCGGAATTGGTCATATTCCATGAAATCCACGATACGATCGGATTAAAAGGAAACGTGAACAGATCGACGATCGTGTAGAGCATATTCAATACGATAAAAGGAGAAATCGCAGGCAGCGTTATTTTCCAAAACGTTTCCCAAGGGGAAGCGCCGTCGATTGTCGCCGCCTCATATACGGTTCGGCCGATCGTTTGCAAACCGGCGATGAAAATAATGATCTGCACCCCCGAGTACCATAAAATCAGGACAAACGCGCGCAGCACATTCAATAACGGCTCCGCCCAAAACTTCGGCAAATTATATTGAATAAACGAGGCCACGTCGTACTTCACCAAAATATCGAGCCCGCCGGCGCCTTGATTGAAAATTTCCGTCAGTACCTGCCCCGTGGCGAAAATAACCGGCAGAAAAAAGACCGCCCGGAACAGCATCCTGCCCGGAAACCTGAAATTGAGCAGTACAGCCACAAATAAAGCGAAGACCGTAATAATCGGGATATACATCAACGTCTCTTTCAATACGGCAGCGAACATCAGCACAAACTGATTATCCTGCAGAAAGGCGTACTTATAGTTGTCCCAGCCGACCGGCTTCATTCCTAGACCGTCCGACGTGATTCTGACTTTGTGAAAGCTCATAAAGAAGGAATACCCTAACGGGTACAGCACGAACGCGCAAAGCCCGACCAGCCACGGCAGCAAAAACAAATAACCGACGAGCGCTTGTCTCTTCTCATATGGAATCATCTTTCTCAGTACGGCGTTCACCCGCTCCTCCCTCCTTTAAGGACGATAAAATCGCGCGGTGGAACCTGCACGTCGCCTGTTAGATAGGGACTTGAATTGTAATTGACAAGGATCGTTTTGCCGCCCTCAAATGTCGTTGCGAACACGCCCGGGGCCTTTTCCGTATGTTCGACGATCCACTTATCCTGCACATCGCCAAGCGCCTCGTTCATTTGCTGAGCTTCTTCCGTCATCGTGCCGATCCAACCGTCGAAGCGGCTGCTGTAGATTCCTTTGCTAAGCGTATCGTCAAGCAAGGAAGAGTCTTCATAGGTCAGAAGATACGAAGGAACGGCGCCGTATTCGAGCGACTTGAGAAACTCCAGCCGGTTTTCATTGCGCAAATTGCCGGGATTGCCCGAATAAGAGACAAGGCCGTGCAGCGCAATCGGATAGAAGGGCACCGTCTTCTCGGCCAGCAGCTCATAATTGGCATCGATCGGAAGCGAGCTGATATGATCGGCATGTCCAAGCGCGTAGGCGTACCCGTTGCTGACAACCGCTTGGCCTAACGTATCTTGCGCTTTCTTCAGCATGTCTTTGTAAATGCCTGCGGTATCCTTCCGGGTGTTACGCTCCGAAGGAGAATAATCCGAGAACAAATGCGAGGCAAGGCCGTCAAACGCCAGACCGTCGATCCCCAATTGTTTATACTTCTCAAGATCTTCCGTCATGTAGTCCATTGCCAGCCGCGGCCGAATAACATGCATCGTGCTCCGGTTGACGAGCGAGAAGCGGTTGCCTAGCGGCAGCTGCTGCTCCACCACTCTGCCGTCGATGTCGCGGACGGCATCCACCCGGGGGTTAAAGCCGTTCTTTTCCGAATAAGCAGCCGTGTAATCGTTCGTTAAAAAAAAGCGGTCGCCGAGCCGCTGCACTTCGTCGACCAATCGCTTCAAGCCGTCATTTCCGCCCAAGCCCTCCTCCGCAGGAAAACGCTTCGGCTGGGAGCCGTGCAGCCCGTTTTGCGACCACCCCGAATACGACACATTCATTCGCCCGATTCCCGAGCCTTTAAGCTTCTTGACGATTTCGCGCGCTTGATCGAAGGTGGTCATCGTCACGAAGCTGCGTTTAAACAAGCCGGGCTCCAGATCGCCGCCCAGAAGCTGCAAATCCACGGGAAGCTCGTCTTCGGCGCCTTGAATCCGCTTCAAGCCTTCCGTTTCCATCAAATAATTCCGGTAAACGGCCGCCATCCCCACATAATCGGCCTGATCGCCGCTTAGAAAGTAATAGCGGACAGCGCTATTCCCGAGGCTCCGTTCCTTTTCGAATATTTGGAATCCCTCGCCGAATCGGCTCGTTCTTTTGTAATAGTCCTGCCGATAGACGAATTGCGGCCCGACCCAATTAAAAGTCGTGTATAGCCCGCTCGGCGTGGCATTCACTTTGGCGGAGTGAGCGCCCTCCGAAATAATGCCTAGAACGGCGTTTTGCCCGGCAACCATGCCGAAAACGGGCATCAATGCGCCTGTAGACGCCTCGTTTGTCACGCCGACCGCAAGATCCTGACCGTAGATGCGCGTCGAGTACCGGAACGGCAGCTGCCTTTCGTTATTGAAAGGGATAACGGCGCCGACGCCCTCCGGAACGAACATATAACCGTCGGCATCCGCGGTCTGCGCCGCGCCCAGGAACGGCAATACCCATAAGCTTGTCAGCCGGTAATTTCCCGCTTCATCGATCCGGTCGGCCGGAACGGCTACCTCCAAATAATCGTCTTTAAGTGAGATGACATAAGTAAAGCTGATATTGATTTTCCGCAAGTCGTACGTTAGCTCGACGCCTTCCGGCAGCTGCCGGAATGAGACCTGCGCCTCCAGCTCCTGCGCGTTGCCGACCTGCTGCTTCAATACGGCGAGCGACTGATCGACATATTCCGCATAGAAGGCCGATTGCAGGTTGCCCCTCCAATGCCCTTGCGCGGTTTCCTTGCTCATCGCCTCGGCATCCGGGTTGCTTCTCCACTGTACGCCGTTCCGCTTATCGTAAATCGACACCTGGCCCATCCCGTTAATCGACAGCTGCAAACCCGCGCTTTCCGCGATCAGCTTAAAGGAAGTGTCGTCCGCTGCGAGCTTCAAGCCGGTTTGTTCCCGCCCCCCAGTCTCGGCTTCCAGCTTCACCAAGCCGGACGATTCCTGCTCCCCGGTCGCATTTTCCGTACGGTTGCCGTTCACGCCGCTTGAGACGGCCTCCGCCTGCCAACCGAAGCTGGCAAGAACTCCCGCACCTGCTATAGCAATCGCCACAAGGCCGATCGTTATCCCCCGCTTCATCGAATCGATACCTCCTCCCAGATTTGATTGATAAAGTCGAACAATTGACCCGTTAATCCCGTGAAAATGACAAGCAATATCCAAATCGCAAGCATGAACAGAATCGACAAGAAAATATTGAGCGCCGTCTCACCCATTTCATAATTGTGCACTTCCCGCACGGAAACGAAGAACAAAAAGGCGCACCAGCCATAAATAACGGCGCGGCAGAACGAATAAATCGCGGCTTCGGACAGCGTCAGCCCGTTCGATACGATCGCGAGCGGCATGGTGAATAAAATATAGGGCATCAGCGCATAAGCGCTGCCGTTCAAAACGTCGATAAGCCGCCCTTGACCGCGCATAATGGAGCTGACCAAATAGTTCGCCACGACCCAAGTCGCGAAAGGCACGACGATTTTGATAAAGATGACGAAAGGGTCTACGAACTTGTTCTCCACCGGATAAAAAATGTAGCTTGTCGTCAGCTCCGAGCCGAGGGTCACGAAATAGGCCGCGAATATCATCAGCAAGGTCGTAACGATCCCCGCTTTATTCTCGTAACGAAGCTCCCAGAAGCCGGTCACCGGATGCTTCAAGATCCGCAGCGCCTGCAGCAATTGCGTCCCCATGCTGTCCCCTCCTTTCGAGCCGCTTGCGGCGGAACAGGCGATATCCGGCATATACGGTCAATAATGCGGCTGCAGCGCCGATAAACGCTTCCGTAAAATGCTTTTGCAGCCAAACCATCCGATACTGCCAATACGTTTCCGAATAGCCGGCAACCGATCCGGCCTTTTTGAATTCCTGCAGCGCCTCTTTCCACTGGCCTTTCTGGTAGTGGGCTTTGGCCAATCCGAGATGCGCTTTGAAATATTTGCCGTTCAAGTGAAGCACCTGATTCCATATGCCGGCGCTCTTTTCGTATTTACCGTCCAAAGTAAGCGCCGTAGCTTGATGAATGAGCTCCGCGAATTCGCTGGCATGGAAAATTTGAATCATATTCGCGGTTCTGTCGACGATATACAGCTTTCCTTTGGAATTGACGGCAATGCTGGAAGGATAGTTGAACAGGCCGAGCTTGTTGATTCCTTCGTTCTTCCCGCCGAATGCGAATAACAGCTCGCCGTTGGCATCGTATTGATAGATGACGCCTGTCTGCGCGTCGATCGCGCTGATGTTCCCTTTGCCGTCCACCGTTAAATCGACGAACAATCGCTCTTCATCGATTTTCAGCTCTTCTCCTCCGTATACCTTCTCGCCCAATAAGTCCTTGCCGGCGTAATTCAGCTTCTTGAGTTGCCCCTGGGCGACCGCCACGCTGGACGTATACACGAACCCCCCGGCATCCATCGCGACATTGCTTACCGTTCCGGGCAGCTTGGTCACTTCTTTAGCCAGCTGTTCTTTCGTATAAAACATCCGTTTGAGCGAATCTACGGCCTTGAACGGCACGCGGTTCGCGCCGTAGTAGCCCTGAAACTCTCCCTCCGGGCTCAGCAGCATAACTCCTTGATAGCCGTTTCGCAGCGTAACATACATAAAGCCTCGTTTATCGACAACGACCTTCGTCGGCTCGAATTGCAGCGTACCGGAAATATAGTCGCTTTGCGGGCGCAAATATTCGCGAACGAATGTGCCGGACGGATCGAACACGGCAATCCGTTTGTTTTTCGTATCCGCCACGTAGATCGTTTTTTCTTTCGTTACAAAAACGCCGTTAGGCTCCAGCAGCTTCCCTTTCCCTTCCGGTTCCGCCCCGATAACCGATACGAAAGCGCCGTTCGCGTCCAGATGAATGATCCGGCTGTTCCCCGTATCGGCAATGTATAGATGATCCTCCGCGCCGACGAACAAGTCTTCCGGCCCGTTAAGTCCGGGCGGCCCTCCGCCTTTCGCTTCCTCCTGCCGCGGCACCAGCTGAAAGCCGAGATACCCTTCGGGTATGTATGCCGGCTGCACCGCAAATCTCCGCCCTTCCGCATCGTAAGAGAACGTCTTATAAGGAGGAGCGGCGGCAGCTGTTCCGGCTCCGGCCATGCAGATCCATACCGCGGCCATGACAGCCATGCAGCATTTACGTATAAACAAGCTTCGATACCTCCTTTGGCGATAAACCGATCGTCTCTCCCCTCATTTGATGCCCGAATGCGCCATCGTGGAAATCACTTTTCGCTGAAGCAGCAGGAAGATGACGAAATTCGGTATGAACAGAAGAAGGGAAACAGCGGCAGCCACCCCTTGATTCGCCACATTGTTGGCAAGTCCGCTCGTCAGTGTCGACACATAAAACGGCAGCGTCTTCATCGTTTCATCCTCCGTAAACAACGTGGACGTTTCCACATTGCCCCAAGACGATTGGAACGCCAAAATCCCGATCGTCGCCACGGCAGGCATGCACAGCGGTATGACGATACGAAGGAAAACCGTCCATTCGTTGGCGCCCTCCAATTTGGCGGCTTCCAATAACGCGTCGGGCAATTGATCGATGAATTGCTTCATCAGGAATACGCCGACCGGCATTGCCACGAGCGGAAGAACATGGGCCAGATAGGTGTTCATAATCCCCGTTTCGCTTACGGCGAAATAACGCGGGATTTGCACCGTTTCCGGCGCGAACATCAGCGACAGAATGATGGTGGAGAAAATGAGATTTTTCCCCGGAAACTTATGCTTGGACAACGGATAAGCGCATAATACGCTAAACAACAGGGTAGCCAGCACGTTCAGTCCGGTAGAGAAAATACTGTTGAACAGATATCTGCTCATCGGGACGATGGACGTTTGCGTGACCAGCAGCAAATCGTAAAAGTTTTGCACCGTCGGCTGTTTTACGATAAATGTCGGCGGGTACAAGAACAATTCATGGAACGGCTTAAACGCATGGTTGACAATATAAACGATCGGCAGCAGCATAAACACGGCAAGCAGGGTAAGACCTGCTACCAGAAACACTTGAAATTTGCTGATACGAAATATCCGCCTCAAAGAAAGCCCCCGCATCGGTTATTCATCCTCCTTCGAACCGAACAATCTCCAGCACAGCTTGCTTGTAAAATAGATGACCAACAGCAGAACGACCGATATGGTAGAGGCGTAACCGAGCTCGTAGCGGATAAATCCGTAGTCGTCGATATGATTGATCAGCAAATGCCCGGCATATTGCGGACTCGGATTCGATCCGGACAGCTCCGTACTGATCGCTCCCGCTTTGAACGTGCCGACGGTCGCCATGACGGCGCCGAACAGCATCTGCGGCTTCATGGCCGGAATCGTAATGTACCAAATTTCCTGAAGCCGGCTCTTGATGCCGTCGATCCTCCCCGCCTCGTAGAGTGTAGGGTCGACATTCTGTATACCGGCAAGCAGAGCCAGAAAACCTACCCCCATACTCGACCATAACGTGACGATAATCATGATCTTCATCAAAAACTTGGGATCGGTCGTCCAGAGCTGCTGCGTATCGATGATCCCGAGCTGCAGCAGGAAGCTGTTCAAATAGCCGAGTCGGTCGCCGCTGAACAGAACGAGCCATATGACGCCCATGGCGATACCCGCTGTTAAGGAAGGCGTATACATCGCCAGCGTATACCATAACCTGATTTTGGACGGAAGTTGGGAAATCAGCCAGGCAAGCCCGAAGGACAGCACGTACGCTACGGGTCCTACGACAACCGCAAACAGAAACGTATTCGGTATCGCATATTTCCAAAAGATCAAATCCTGGGTCAGCAGCACCTTATAGTTCAGCAAGCCTACGAATTCAGGCGGCTCGACCGAATTGAAGCGCGTAAAAGAAAGAACGATAGCCGCCACCGTCGGGATCATAATATAAACGATGAATGTAATGCAGAAGGGAGCGATGAACAGATAAGACAACCAGCTCTTCCGCATGTCCAAGCCCAGCTTTTTCACTCTCCCGGCAGCCGCTGCCGCATTCCATGCCGATAATTTCCTCTTGGCGATTCCGGTATTCATCGCTCTCCTCCCTCCCATGCCCGGTCGATAACCGGAATATCCAATTCCTTCAGCGCCTTTCCGTCTTTATCGACAAATCCGAACTCCTGCTGCTTATGCAGCAGCTCCCGGTTAATCTCCCGAATCGATTGCTCGAGCGATTCCCGGTAATTGACGCCGCTAAGCACCGTTCGATTCCAGGCAAAGGACAGCTCGCGAGCCGTAAAATAGCCGCCAGGCACGTTAGGAATTTCTTTAAACCATTTCCATTGCTCCAAAATGGCGGATAATTGCTTGGAGGGCCAAGGAAGCCGTTTGAACGCTTCCTGATTCGCCGTATTCCAGCGGAATTCGAGCCCGTTATACAATTCGATATCGTTGCCGAAGCGGGCCTGAACCTCCGCCGAGGTCCACCACTTGAGAAACTGCCAAGCATCCTCGGACCGCTTCGACGATTTCATGATAATCCCGGCTTGAATGCTTCCTCCCGCCCATCGCTCGACCTCCCCGCTATCTTTCTTCATGCCGGGAATCGGCGCCATTTCCCAACTGTCGGCTATTTCCGGGGCCGCCATCGTCAGCTGCAAATACGTGTTGAAATCGGATATGCCGAGCGGAATAGTCCCCTTACGGAAGTGCATGTAGAAATTAGCTTCCTTAGGGATGCCGTAAACCGTATACAAATCCGTCCATTGTCGAAAGCTTTGGAAGCTTTCCGGCGTAGTCAAGCCCGATTTCAAGCCGTCAGCCGTATAGAAAGAGACGCCGTTCTGGTAAAAAAACGGCAGCCCGTTCCCGCTCGGCATAAAGAAATCGTACCCTTTCTGCTGAATCGTCTGCAGGCTGTCGTACAACTCGTCCCACGTTTCCGGAGGCTTTAGGCCCAGCTCCCGCAAAATATCGGTCCTGTAAAACATCACGTTAAACGATTGCGTCTCCGGCAAGGCGTAGTCCCCATGATCGTAATGAAACGGCAGGAGCGAGCCGGGATGAAAACGCTTGGCAATATCGTCGTAATCCGCAAACTTCCGGAGATCGACTAGCGCATTTCTCATGGCCAAATCAACCGATGTCGCCGCATCCAGCCCTAATGCCGCATCGGGCTGGCGCCCCGACGATTGGCTTAGAAATAATTGCTGCTGGCTCGGCATCAGATTGACGTTGACGCTAATGCCTGTATCAGGCGTAAAGAGCTCGTCGGCCAATTGCTGCATGAGCGTTACATAATCGCGACCGCGATTGACCCAAACCGTGATCGCTTCCGGATTGCGCTGTCCCTTGTAGTTGTAGTTCGGCGAAAACGTCCGTGCAAACGTGGTTATGGTATTCTTCATCATCTTCCATCTGCCGGGCAGCAAATGCTCCAGCTCGACACCCGGCTTCGTCACATATATTTGGTCCAAAGAGAGCGGCTGCGAAGCCGCTTGATCCATATACATGCCGAGCGTTTCTTGGATGCGCGGCAGCATTTCCGGCCGGCTGGCGAGAATCTCGGGCTTAACCGCCAATTGCCGCAATTGGTCGATCGAGTTACGTATGCCTGAAGCGCCGTTCGCATCGTTGCCATAAAGCGTTTGCAAATAGGAAATCTGCTCTTCCAGCAAGGAGGATAACCGTTCGAAACGCTTCGCGATTCCGGGAATCGCGGCTTCCAGATTCCAATCCCGGTTTTTGTCTACGACACCGGTATCGCGAATGCCTGTGACAAGCCTTACGGCGCCGTTGATATCCTGAAGCTCGGCAATGGCCGCTTTCATCGCTTCCGTTACCAGTCTCAGCGGCGCTTGGGTTACGTTCATGGAAAGCGTGTGCTTTCCTTTCGTCAGGTAAAACTCGAACGGGTTACCCTCGCCGTCCGATAAGACTTCAAGCTGCCATTCGCGCCCGTACGGAAACGGGTAAGCAAGCAGCTCACGAAACGGAACCTTTCCGTCGATTTTAATTTGTCTAAAACTGGACACGTCTTTTGTATAGGACTGCTTAACCTTCATTTGCAGCTCGTATAGGCCATCCTCCGGAACCTCGAAAGACCACTCGGCCCACTTGCCTCCCTGCTTCCAGCGGTCGCCGCCCATTTCATTCAAGATGATTTTCCCCTTGGAGGGCGGGTATGCCAGATCGTCATAAGATGCCTGCATTTGAACGGACGAATCCGATTTGAGCGCCATTTGCTCCGCTTCGATCGTGTCATACCAGTTTTCATCTATACTGCCTTTCGGTTCCGCGTTATTGGCTGATTTCACTTCTTTATACGCAGCTACTTTTTCCGGTGCGGCGACCGCCAATTGGGACAAATAAAATGCCCCTTGGCTCGCTTCCAGCCTCAGGACATGCTTGCCCGCGTCCAATAACAACCGTAGAGGTTCGTAATATTCGGCTTTGGCATCGGCAACCCACTGTTCCGTCCATTGCTGCAATTCAAGCTGCGGCGGCCGTATATCGTTGCCCCTTTCGTCCTGCTCGGCGGGGTAAATGCCGTCCTTCCAATTGCGGCTTATCGCCAAATATTTCGCTTCGTCGAAAGGAAATTGCCCGTCGACCTTCAAGCGGAAGCGGATCGGCTCCAGCGAACCGGGAAGCGGCATCGTTTGCAGCCGGAGCTGATAAAGCCCCGCTTCGGAAACCGTAAAGGTATATTCCACCCAGTCGTTTTCCCGCTCCAATAGAAGAACGTCCGTTTTTCCTTCCTTTGCTTCTTTAATGGCCGAAATCCCCTCGGCGGCGGTACTGTAATCCGCAGCAGAGAGAAATATGTCTTGTCCCTGCGCATCATGGGCCCCCCGCTTCATCCACTCGCTCAGCACTTGCGAATACGCGTCCCCTTGCAAATTCCAAGGGTTATCGGCATCGCTGTATATCGGCTCGCCCCTTACCGGACGAACCTTCTGTCCCGGCCAGTAATAAGACGCAGCCAGAATGATCAGCACAAGTACAAAACCTATGGCAATCATCCGCTTTGGTATTAAAAAAGACATTCCTGTAACCCCTTTCAAAAAGAAACTAACCGATGGCCTCCCCGGTATCGCGATTGAAAAATAACATATACTCCGTATTCAATGAAATTTCTATGCCTGCGCCTTCAGGTATTCTCACATAAGCCGGAACGCGCATAATCACTTTCTCGTCAATCCCAAGATCGAGATGCAGGTGACGGTCCGCTCCGAATAATTCGGAGAAGTGCACGGTCGCCTTAATGTGCTCTTCTTGACGTTCCATGCTGTCGGACAACGTCACGTACTCCGGCCGTATGCCGAGAACGACATATCGATCGATCAAATTGCGCTGCCTCAGCGCTTTGCCGAACTGTGCGGGAATGCTCAAAATAAATCGCTTCGTATCGAACTTGAGTTCTCCGTCCTGTTCGATAATTTTGCCATGAATGAAATTGATCGGCGGCGAGCCGATAAAGCCGGCTACAAACATATTGACCGGCCGCATATAGACGTTTTCCGGCGTATCGACTTGTTGAATATAGCCATCCTTCATGATGCAGATCCTTGTTCCCATCGTCATCGCTTCGGTCTGGTCATGCGTCACGTAGATCATCGTCGTTCCCAATCTTCGGTGCAGGTCCACGATCTCCGCTCTCATCTGCACCCGCAGCTTGGCGTCGAGATTCGACAGAGGTTCGTCCATCAGGAATACTTGCGGCTTGCGCACAATCGCCCGGCCGAGAGCAACGCGCTGCCTTTGGCCGCCGGAAAGCTGCATCGGCTTGCGGGACAGCAAATGCTCGATTTCAAGCGTGCGCGAGGTGGACTTGACCATCGACTCCAGGAAGCTCTTCTCCATCTTCCGGAGACGGAGCCCGAACGCCATATTTTCAAACACGTCCATGTTCGGGTATAAAGCGTAGTTTTGAAAAACCATCGCGATATCTCTTTTTTTCGGGGGAATATCGTTAACCATCTTGTTATCGATATAAATTTCACCTGCGCTTACCTGCTCCAAACCGGCAACCATTCGCAAAGTCGTCGATTTCCCGCATCCGGAAGGCCCTACAAGAACCATGAACTCCTCGTCTTCTATTTCCAAATGAAAATCCTTCACTACCGGAGGACTGGATCGGCCGTATCGTTTGGAAACATGATTCAACATCACTCTAGCCACGTTATCACTCCTTGTCGTCATGACACCCCGCGATTGTTGCGGAAGCTCGGCACCTATGCATACCTCGATTATAAACAGCCGCCTTTGAATTTAGTGTGAATTTCCGCTTCGTTGCACTGGATGGAAAAGTACATGAGGGCTATATCCTTACGAGCGGTAATGTAACGGTAAACTTGCTCCCGACCCCCTCTTGACTCATGACGGAGATCGAGCCTTTATGCGCTTCGACCAAACGTTTGGCAATCGTCAATCCGAGTCCGCTCCCCCCGGTGTCTCGCGAACGGGATTTGTCCACCCGATAGAAGCGTTCGAATATCTTATCCAGCTCATTTGGCGGAATGCCTATCCCATTGTCTTGGATGTGAACGAATATCGTTTCTCCGCTCCTATCAAGCTCAGTAATAACGCTTACATTTCCGTTTGGTTCGCTGTATTTGGCTGCATTCGATAAGAGGTTGACGAAGACTTGGATCATCTTGTCGACGTCGATAAGGACAGGGCATGGCTTTTTCGGCGTAATTAGCGTAACTTGAATAGACTTATCCTCAAAAACGGGCTGCAGCAAATAGAGCACCTGCTTCAACAGAGGCACCAAGTCCATCTCCTCGGGCATCAGCTCAAATATGGCGCCGTCCGCCTGCAATATTTTCTCCATGTCCTGCACGAGCCGGGTGAGACGCGCAATATCGTCCAGCATCGTCCGCAGACGTTCCGGTTCCAGGTCGAACACTCCGTCTACAAGCGCCTCCAATTGACTGCCAACAATCGATAACGGCGTTCTTAGCTCATGTCCCAAATCCTCCATCAAAATCTGGCGCCAGCGTTCCTGCTCCGCGAGCAAGCCCGAGAGATGATTGACCGCATGCGCGATCTTCTTCAGCTCTTGCGTTCCCTGCACCGGCATATACAACAGCATGCTGCCTTGAGTCAGAATATCCGTGCGCTCTGCCAGCCTCCGTACGGGACGCGACATCATATACGCCAACAAGCCGCTCAATAGAAATGCCGCAAGTATCCCGTATCCGCCGGTCTCAAACAACTGTTTTTGCAAATAACGCTTCGTATGATACGTCGGATACCCTTCTTCCTTCCCGGTCCAGTATATTTCCAATCGCCCGACAACCTGCGAATTTCCCCATATATCGAGTGACACATCCGGAGTCAAAGGGAGTGCGGCAGGCAAGGTGTCCAGCCATCGATTATTCTCGGGATCGGTAAAACGAATATAGACGTTTTCCGCTTGCGCGGCTTCCAGGATTGTCCGTTTCGCTTGCTCGGTCAGTCCCTGCCGTCCGGAGACAGTTTGATCGCGTATGCGGCCGGCAATCGTCCGGAACGATTCCTCGAGATGCTGCTGCACAAAGTCGGGATATCGCAAATCCCATCTAAAATAAAAAAAAGCCAAGCCGCTAATCCATAGCATGACTACTACCAGAAAAACCGCCCCCCACCACACCAGGAGCGTATGTATGTTCTTTTGTTTACCCATCGCGGGAACCCCCAAATTTATAACCTGCTCCAATTACCGTGACAAGCACTTTCGCTTCGCGGGGATTATCCTCCACTTTATGCCTGATATTTTTAATATGGGCATCGATGAGCCGGGGATCGCCGATAAATCGGTAGCCCTGAACATGGTAGAGCAAATCCGCACGCGTGAACACCTTTTCCGGCGCAACCGACATGGCCGACAATATTTTGAACTCGGTTTTCGTCAAGTTGGCATCCTTTCCCTTTACGATTACCTTCATCTTCTGATGATCGAACACCAATTGGCCTTGATTAAACGATAACTTTCCACCGTGTCCTTGGTCGACGTACAATGCGGCTCTGCGGAATACGGCATGCGCTCTGGCAACCAATTCATTCGGACTAAAAGGCTTTACGATATAATCGTCTGCGCCAAGATACAACCCGTTAATCCTGTCATTCTCTCTCGATTTTGAAGTTATCATAATAATAGGGACGGTGGACCGTTCTCTCATCCGTTTGCACAGTTCTTCCCCCGGCATGCCGGCCAACATCAGATCAAGAATAATGAGATTGGGCTGATCTTGTTGAAAATACTTCAGGCCGGTGTCCCCATCATACGCAATGGTCGTTCGCCATCCGTCACGCTCCAAATAAGCTTTAATGACTTCGACGATTTTCGGTTCGTCATCAATGATCAGCACATGCTTCTTCTTTTCCAATTTGAAAATCATCCTTTGCAATCGAATCGCATAATGATTCATGGTAACATGAAACGGTTAATTGTAACATCGTCGATCGGCAAATAAAGAACGTGCGGGGCATCGAGAAATGTTTCATCCCGACGAGCCCGGCACGTTGCTATTTTTGCGGCATTGTTGATACAAAGATTATAGTACCGCCCATATGAATTTAGTGTGAATTTTTTGGTGGATCGAGATCCGCAAACCGTGAGCAGTTATTTCCGCAGCTTCATGAAGACAAATACTGTTTGACGATCTTCTTCACCTGTTCCTTGTCCGGAATCCAATACCACAGCTGCATCCGCATGAGAGGGTCTTCCATCATCGCGGATTTGCCCGGTATTTGCATATAATTGACGTCGTCGAAGCTTACGCCCTTAAACAGCCAAGCCAAGCTGATCAAATCCGCGTCGGAAAAGTTCGTATCGACGACGTCCTTCTTCACCTTGCCGATCAAACCGGGCAGCTCCACAAGCCGCTCCGGCTGTACCAGCTCGTGCAGGACGGCTTTCATAAGCCGAAGCTGCTCCGCTTGTCTGCCGAAATCGCCGTTGGCGAGCGAATAACGCTCTCTGACCAGGGTTAACGCCGTACTGCCGTTAAGATGCTGCTCCCCGGCTTTCATTGTTATATCGGTGCCGGTTATGTGCATATCCTTCTCAAAATAAAGGTCCACGCCGCCGATCATATCGATAAACTCGGTAAAGCCTTTAAAATTCATTTTGGCATAATAGTGGATCGGCACGCCGAGCATATCGCTGACCGCCTGGATCGCCGCATCCGTACCGCCCTGACTGCCGCCTTTGGCATGGCCGAGCGCATGCGCATGGTTGATCTTCGTTTCGCCGATCCCCTTCAGATTGACGCGCGTATCCCGCGGCACCGAGACGGCGGAAAGCTTCTTGAGCGTCGGCATGACGTGCACCAAGACTATAACGTCCGTCCTCGCCGCCTCTTCGCTATCCGTATCCACACCGAGCAAAAGCACGTTAAACGCTTTCTCATCCTTCTCGGCAGGGGAAACGATCTCTTCTGATAAGGCTCCCGGACTTTCATTCGAAGCGGTATTCGCTAAGGACGGCTCCGCTGCGTTTTGTTGGGGCGAAGCGGAAGCCGAGGCAGAAGCGTCGGCAAGCTTACCGCTAGTCGGCGAATGCTCATCCGCTTCGTTCGGCATCGCCAATACCGGATACGTTTTGTATCCAAAATGACGTGACGGATGAAGCTCCCATACGCCCCATGTGGCTGCAACAATAGAGACAATGGCGCCAATTTGCAACATCTTTTTCCAATATCTCATTCTAACATCTCCGATACACGGTTATTATGATACAAAATGTATCATAATATCGCCGTTTTTTCCACGTTTTTTTTCTTGAAGAGCGGCAAGGAATGCTAGAGTTAAGCGCACCACGCTAGAGAACGCATGCGGTCGGCCTTAAGCAGCAATGCACCGCGCGCCGGGAGTAGCGCGCGGCGGTGCGGAAGAGTCCTGCGTGTGCTGGGGGCTTTTCCGCACCGCGTGGGCCTCCCGGCGCGCGGTGCCATCACGGCACGCGGTGCTCGGTCACACGTCGGCGCGCGCAGTGGGAGAGCACTGCATGCCGGGAGTCACGCGTGGTGCGGAAGAATACTGCGAGCTGCGCTGGAGTCCGATTTTACCCGATTGGAATCGAGTTCAGCTTCCTTTCCTTATCCGCAATTCGAAAATGCCCGCTTACAGCGGCTGTTTGGCTAAGTACACCGGTAAATCCTCTCTCCAAGCAGGAAAATTCGGACTCCAGCATATGGGGAAGCTTGATTCCTTTGTCCAAGTGGGCAAAGTCGGGCTACATCAGCGCCGCAGCCCGGTGCAGGCCAAATAGCCCGTTAAAGTCAGGCTACATCAGCGCCGCAGCCCGGTGCGGGCCAAATAACCCGTTAAAGTCGGGCTACACCTCCGCCGCGGCGCGGTGCGGGCCAGATAGCACGAAAAAGTCGGGCTGCACCTCCGCCGCGGCCTAGTGCCGGCCGAATAACCCAACTTGCGGCACAAAAAAGAACAGCGGCTAACTTTGATTTTACAAAGTTAAGCGCCGTCCTTTTGTGAGTTTTATGTGTAAACGTATTTAAAGCGAGCCTGAAGCGTGGCTGACCCAGGACACCAGCTGTCCGGAATCAAACGTATCGCCTTTACGCAGCTTTACCGTCTTTCTTTCCGCGGGGCCGTCGAACATCCCTTCCGGAAGCTCAAGCCCGGCGGCGTTAAAAATCGTAAAGCTGACAGCGTCCTTCGATGTCGAAATGACAGCGGCATATTTTCCGTTTTTCAAAAAATGAGGCTTCTTGTACTGCAAACGTTCATGCACATCCGGTATAGCCTGGCGGACAACCTCACGCAGATTGGCGGAAAGCTCACCCTGCCATGGTTCTTTTAACGTTTCAATAAAATCGGTTACTTCCTGGTTCATTTTGCATACACTCCTTAAAGTCAGCAGTTTGATTAATCCCGTTTACCGTTTGGTAATCATCCACGTGACGCCGAATTTATCTACGACCTCTCCATAATAGCCCCATGGCTGAAGAGCGAAAGGAAACTTGTTTTCGCCGCCTTGGGCAAGCTTGTCATATGCCGTTCTGGCTTCGGTCTCATCGTCGTAGCTCAAAGCAAGACTGATGCTGCGGCTGCCGGCTACCGGCTCGAAGGAATCGCTCATCATCAACATATTCGTTCCCGCCACCTTCAAAGCCAAATGCATGACTTTATCCTTCATCGCTTCCGGCGTACCCGGCGCCTCGCCGTATGTGGCAAGGGATACGATTTCCCCTCCGAGCGACTCCGCATAAAAATTCGCTTGGCTTCTTGCATCCTCCGACATCAGATAAGCATTTAATTGCGCTCCCATTTTTCCAACAACCTTTCCATTATTTTTTGTCTTTCTACTAACATGACGAATGAATATTGACGAAATCGACAGATGAATAAAAAAATATTTAAATTTTTTTTAACATGTCGAGCTGGTGCTGCAGGTCGGCTTCCAATGCCTTTATTCTGGGCTCTTTCAAGGAATTCGGCTTCTCTTCGAGCTTGCGCAATTCGATCTCGCATTTGCCGCGTCCTTTCGGAACCGGCATCCGGAGCGCCCAACTCAAAGCTTCGTTCTCCGTTCTCACATCGATCAGGCAGTATTCCGCAACTAGCTCCTGATCTGCTGGAAAAGGACCGGCCGACAGCTCCGGCTTTCCACCATCCGCAGGATACGATATCCTTACCCCTGCCGAGCTTGGCTGAAGCTCTTCAGCGGCAAGGAGCGCGCCCTCCTCGGCCAAGGACTTTAAGTACGCATTCATAGCGTCGTTTTGTTCCCGGCTGTGATTTACCCGAGCTTCCGAATAACCGCTCGCTTTGACAATCAACATAAATCGCATTCTGGTTCCCCCCTCCTGCAAGGTTTGCTCGCAAACCTGCTTCGTAAGCATCGTTTGGGAAGAAAACTCGAAGGCAGCGCCGCTCCCTTCACTCTCCCTCTTACTTTAACGACGAACGGGAACCTTCATAATCGACAAGGCAGCGCTAAAATATTTTATTTCGACGTTCCGGGCCAACATTCGGCCGCACGGTTCAGTAAAAGCGTCCGCTCACGCTCATTGCGGGTCATCGATGCGGCGCGTTGAAATTCCGTACGGGCTTCATCGTGCCGTCCCAGCTTCGCCAGAAGGTCGCCGCGAACGCTCGGCAGCAGATGGTATCCCTTTAAGGAATTCTCGTTATTCAGCTCGTCGACAATTTGCAGCCCGAAGGCCGGTCCGAACGCCATGGATATGGCAACCGCCCGGTTCAATTCGACGATCGGCGAAGGCTTTGCTCTGGACAGCGCTTCATACAGAGCGGCGATGCGGATCCAATCCGTCTCATCCGCGGTCGGCGCCATCGCGTGGCAAGCGGAAATCGCGGCCTGCAGCGAGTAAGGCCCAAGCGGCCGTCCAAGCTTCCGGCAGCGTTCCAGTGCCGCCAAGCCTCGGCGGATGAGCAGCCGATCCCATAACGCGCGGTTTTGATCCATGAGAAGAACCGGTTCACCCTTGGCGTTAACCCGGGTTTTGAACCGCGAAGATTGAATCTCCATTAAGGCGACCAAGCCATGAACTTCCGGTTCGTTAGACGCGACCTCGGCAAGCACGCGCCCCAGTCTCAGCGCCTCCTGGCATAACATCGGACGGATCCAGCGATCCCCGGAGGTTGCCGAATATCCTTCATTGAACATAAGATAAATCACTTCAAGTACAGTGGAGAGACGGCTTTTGAGCTCCTCCCCGGAAGGCACTTCAAAAGGAATCTTCTCCGCGCTAAGGGTTTTCTTCGCCCGGACAATTCGCTGGGCAATCGTCGATTCAGCGGCGAGGAACGAACGTGCGATTTCATCTGTAGTAAGCCCGCACAACAAACGAAGCGTCAAGGCAACTCTGGCGTCCTGGGATAGTACGGGATGACAGGTCATGAAAATCAGACGAAGGAGATCGTCGCCGATCTCCCCGTCCAACGCGCCATTGACGTCTTCTTCCGTATATAAATCCGTATTGCGGGCGACCTCTGCGTACTTCTGATCCCGAAGCTTGTTTCTGCGTATGAGATCGATCGCGCGCCGTTTGGCCGTCGTCATCAGCCAGGCGCCCGGATTGTCCGGGATGCCCGTCTCCGGCCATTTTTCGAGGGCAATGACCAAAGCATCCTGGGCAAGATCCTCTGCGAGTCCCACGTCCCGAACCATTCGCGTTAACCCCGCGATAAGCTTTGCCGATTCCATTCGCCATATCGTATCGACGGTTCGAAGTGCATGAGGCAAACTCATGCTTTTTTCTGCTCCCGGGCCTGTTCGCGAAGCGCCGCTTCTCTCGCCAGCGATTCGGGATTGTCCATAATGTCCTCCACCTCGAACACTTGCCTAAGCTCAATTTCCCCCTGCCCGAATCCATGGGGATCCGGCATGCGCAGCGCCCATTCAATCGCTTCTTCCCGGGATTTGACTTCAATCAACGTATATCCCGCGATTATTTCTTTGGCCTCCGTAAACGGTCCGTCAATCACTTTAGGCTTGCCTCCAGGCTCCGGATATGAAATTCGGATTCCTTTTGAGCTGGGCTGCAGCCCGTCGGCAGCGAGCAAAACGCCCGCTTTAACAAGTTCCTCGTTATACTTCTGCATCGCATCGATAAGCTCCTGGCTGGGCATTACCCCTGCTTCCGAATCCGCTGTAGCTTTAACGATCAACATAAATCTCATAAATGTACGCCTCCTAGTTTTTATAATGAAGCTTCGGATGCGGTATCAATAATTGGACCGTTCCGGTTATTTCCGCTTCTATGTATACGACGAACAGCTGTCGGCCGAATCGACAACCCTATCATTTTTTTTAAGGCCAAGAGGATAATTTCGTAATCAATACGGTTACCTCAACACTAACAGATACTAGGATGCCGCGCAAAAATTAGTTTTCGAGAGAAAACGGAAGATACTCTGCAGGGGCACTTCCAGACTGACAAAAAAAGAAAACCGCCCGAATCACGGGACGGTTTTCTAGCGTGCAGCCCTAAGTCAAAGCTATTGCTCCCTTAACCTACGACCTGAATCGGATTCGCCCAGCCGTACTCGGGATCGGGCTCCCTCGCGTCTTTATACGTGCTGATCAGCGCCCAGCGGTCTTTGCCGGTTACGTTCGGATACGAGGCATGGAACGTCAGATCGTGAAAAATAACCGCCGTCCCCGCTTTCGCCGGAATCGCAACGACTTTGCTTTCGTCGATATCCTCCGGGCGCAGCCTGCTGACGAACCCTTCCGACGCGTCGTCCGGATTAACATGATCTACGGCGCTGCGATGCGAGCCCGGGACCATTTTCAGGCAGCCGTTCTCCGGGAAAGCGTCGTCGAGCGCGATCCAAACCGATACCTTGTTGCTGCCTTTCCAATACGGCCAATCCTGATGCCAAGGCGATGCGAAATCTTTGCTTGCGTCCTTCGCAACCACTTTATCCGAAAGAAACAGCACCTGGTCGCCGATTACCTCCCGCAGCACGGCTGCAATCCGCGAATCCGCCGCAAGCTTGCGGAACATTTCGCTTTGCAGAGCAAGCCCGACATAAACGCCGTGCGTAAAATGCTTGCCGCTTCCTTCCCGTTCCTCAACCTTCGCTAGCGTATCGCGAATTTCCTGTTTGAACGCCGCCACCTCTTCGATCGAGAACATATTTTCCGCAATGACATAGCCGTCTCTATCATATTGCTCTTTGAATCGGGTCATGTTTATTTCCTCCCACGGATTGGATTCGGATTCGATCATCGCTCCTGCGACACCCTCATTATCCGTTCTCGCACAGCCTGCCGTAAACGCTCCAATTGCAACCGAATGCTCCAAAAGGAACATGTACAATTGCCCACGACCCTTGCAGTACCTTATGATAGACGTAACGAACAAATGAAAAGGAATGTCGATATGTATATCAAATTCGCGCCTAAGCCGAACGGGATCCCGCTTCCGCTGCTCGCCTGCGATGTCGGCTACCAGAAGCTGCTGCGCACGGATTACGAACCGAACTGCTGGCCTTTCTACCAGTTCGTTTGCTGCTACAAGGGCGAAGGGCTATACCTCACGCAAGGTCAGTCCTTCCCGTTAACCGAAGGCTCCGTCATTTTCATGAAGCCGGGGGTTCATCATCAATACGCGAAAAACGGCGACGCCTGCTTCGTCTCCTGGGTTTCGTTCGACGGCTTTTTAATCGAGCAGCTGTGCCAGAGCAGCAGCGGGCTTTTCGCGGATTCTCCTTTCGCGATCATCCAAGACCGGACACATCCGAATTTGCATCTGGACATCATGTCCGTCTTCGAGCATGCGGAGGATCCGTTCGCGCTCGAGCGCATATCCGCCGTCCTGTATCGAATCGCCATCGAATTTATGCTGCAGCTGAAGCATAACGGCGGCTCCGCCCGAATCCCGGACCGGGATCGGCAAGAGAAGAGGCTTGAAGCCGCCATCAACTGGATGAAGCAAAATGTGGACGCTCCGGCCGACATCACGCAACTTGCGGAAAAGCTGCATATTTCCCGGCAGCATTTATGCAGACTGTTTCAGCAGAAATTCGGCGTATCGACCAAGGAATATATGACGAAGCTCAAAATTTTGCAGGCCCAAAAAGATCTCGTCGAGTTCGCCGAAAAATCGGTTGCCGACGTAGCCGAAAGCCTCGGCTTCGTTAATACGAGCCATTTTGCGCGGGTGTTCAAGCAGGTGACCGGCGTATCGCCGAACGCCTTTCGGGAGTCGTTTTTTTTGCGAGGGTAATAGAACAGGATAAGTAAAATCGATTGAAACTCCAGTTACAGGAGATAGTAAACTAACATACCGGAGGTGAATGGTTTTGCATTCAAAAAACGAAACGGATCGGCAAAAACAAGTGGGATCTGCTTCTATGGATCAAGAGAGGACCTATTCGATTGGGGAAGCGGCCAAAATGATCGGCTCCACGATCAAAACCGTACGTTACTATGATGAAATCGGATTAGTGAAACCCGCCGGCTATACGGAAGGGGGGCATCGATTATACACAATGGAAGATTTATGGCGTCTGGAGTTGGTTACAACCTTGCGCTATTTGGATTTTGGAATTGATGAAATAAGTCAGGTGATATCCGGAGAAATACCGGTTGATAAAGCGCTCGACTGGCAGATCGAATCGTTGGAGACACAGGCTGCTACGCTTACGAATATGATATCGATTTTGCGTCAAGCGAAGAAGCATCAAGGGGATTCATTACGTTATATCTATGATTTGGTCAACGCACGGACAACAAACAGCGAGAAACGCAGTCGATTCATCAGCGAGAAAGTGGAAGCCTCCAATTTTTTTGACGGGGTTCCTGAAGAATGGAGAGGCTCCCTTTTATATTTTTTTAATAAATACATTATCAATCAAATAAAAGTATCCGCCAAACAAACTGTCGCTTGGAATGAGCTGCAGGAGCTCATTAACGATCCCCAGTTCATATCGGACCTGAGAAACGGCGAGTTCCTGTTTTTTAATATGGTTCATCAGCCCAAATTTGATGCGGCTACTTGGGTTAAGAAGCTTGAGGACATTCATATTCGATTGAATAAGGCATTAAAGAAGAAATTACCTGCCGATCACCGGTTCGTGCAAGCCATTGTCGAGGATACGGCCATGTTGTATGCGAATCCGGGGCAGTCGGTCGATAAAGAAGATTTCTTTCGTTACTTTGCCAAATATTCACAAACCATTCGAACAGAACGCATCGAAAGATTCAACACGTTATGTTCCATCTTAAGCCCCAAATTCCGCCAGTTTTCGAAAGGAAACCTTTTATTGCTTCAGGGTATACAGTGGAAGCTTGAACATATGTAAACAATAATGTGAACACCCGAAGGGCTAAGCGCCCTCGGGCTATTCATGATCCATATCAGAAATCGGGTCAGCCTTTCTGCAACGTAAATTCCGGATGGTCACCGATACTTTGATCCAAGCGTTTAAACGGCTGCTGCTTTAAATAGTGATCGAAGAAATCCAGGGAGAATTCATTAATAAGCCGATGGACCTTTTTAATTTTGACTCCTTCCATCCGTTCATATAGAGGCGAGATCAGATACGTATCCGAGAAGCCCATATGCTTCATATTTTTTATTGTCATCCAGTAGTTACCGCCTGCAGCTACAGATTCGTACCTTGCAAAAGTGTCATCAAAAAACTTGGTCAACTCCTCTCTTGTCGTCCCTTGGGAAGCGATATTCGCATCGCTCATATTTTTGGTGCCGGCTAGCGTGTCATCGGCGCTCATCATCAGAAACGGCTTTTTCAGTCCGTCTGCCGGAACCCGTAGTTTGCCGTACAGTCCTCCATCCATGTTGATTGCCGCTTGAATTCTGGTATCGGTCATCAACATTTGAGTCGTTGTTGCTCCACCGAAGGAATGGCCAAACATGCCGATGTTTTTCAGGTCCATTCGGTCTGTGAACCGGTGGTCCGGATCATTCTCGGCCAACTTCTCCACTTGATCCAGCACAAATTTAGCGTCTTCCACCCATCCTTCATTTAATTTATCTAAGTAGTCGATCGTATTCCTTTCTTGCGGTACAAAATGCACTACACGGCCGTCAGGAAAAATGGAAGTTGTGCTGTTGTAAGTATGATCAATGCCTACCACGATGTAGCCGTGACTTACGAATTGTTCGATTTGAAATGTGTTCTGATTTTTTACTCCGTTTAATGAATGCGAGAAAATGAGCACCGGATAGTCAGATTCCTGATTGGAAATCTCCGCGTTCTCGATGGCATTCGTTTGGACAAAACCAATACTTGTAAACAGCAGCTTCGGCATATGCAGAGCCATACTGTAGCCATTCGCAAAAATACTCGGGTCGGAAACATATGGGGCAGGATCGCCTTTGGCTGTTGAATCGGCCGGATACCAAATCTGGACCATTAGTTCACGCTTATCGCCGGACTCGGGCGTATAGGTTTCTTCCCGTCCATTATCTTTCCAAGCATAAGTAACGGTTCCTATTTTATATGGCCCTGTCGGCTTTTCAAATGAGAAAACCGGCAATAGAAGGGGCAGAGCCACGGCTGCGAAAGTATACAGCACCGCCGGTATTGTAAGAAGAACAAGACGCGCTGGGGATGTGGAACCTTTTTTCGTTTCTTCCTTCGATTTTGGATTAAACCTGACAGCAAAAACAACCAGCGGGATTAACATGATCAAATCATTCGGAATCATTTGCCAACGCATGCCTTCCATCAGCCCGTGCATAAGCACCAATATAGCGGAAACGCCGAAACCGAAAATAAGTCCTCGCTGCGGCTTGTTCTTGGCAAACAGTAACCAACCGAGCAGTAGGATATTAAAGATGACAGACAACATTTCAAAAGACCTCATAAGAATAAATCCTCCTCCATTACAGCTAGCTGCTTGATGATTCAAACTATACAACCTCCTGTAAGGGGACAATCAAGCCTTATTCAAGCGTTAGTTGAAAACCGAAGGGCTGCCGAATGGCAGCCCTTCGCTTCTGTATATGGGAGCTGACTCGGACGAGACTGACGGATTGGATCGGTAGCGAACCTGCACTTCCCGATTCATAATGTTATAATGACCATATTCGAAGCATCCACTATCTTTCGACAAAAGGAGCGTGTCCCCTATGCAATACCGGCGTCTTGGAAACAGCGGAGTGAATGTCTCTGCACTTGGTCTCGGCACGAATGCCTTCGGAACGAGGGCAAGCGAGGAAGCGTCGATTAACATTATTCATCAATGCCTTGATTTCGGGATCAATTTTATCGATACGGCGAACATTTACACAGGCACCGAATCGGAGCGGATTATCGGCATCGCGCTCGAAGGCCGGCGCCATGAAGCGGTGCTCGCGACCAAAGCCGGCTTGCCGCGCGGGCAAGGTCCGAATGCGCGGGGATCGTCGCGTTACCACCTGATGCAGGAGCTGGAAAGCAGCTTGAAGCGGCTGCGCACGGATTATGTGGATTTATACCAGATCCATACGTTCGATCCGAATACGCCGCTCGAGGAAACGCTGCGCACGCTGGACGACATGGTCCGCTCAGGCAAAGTACGCTATATCGGCGCTTCGAACTATGCCGCATGGGAGCTGATGAAAGCAATCGGCATCAGCGAGAAGCTGGGACTAAACCGGTTCGTCTCGATGCAAACAAGCTACTCGCTCGCCGACCGGGCGCCAGAGCAGGAAATGGTGCCGCTATGCCTCGATCAAGGCGTCGGCATAATCCCGTACTTCCCGCTGGCAGGAGGTATCCTGACCGGCAAATATACGTCGGCGGACAATGTTCCAACGGGCTCCCGCGCGGACGCCGATCCGAATTTCAAACGATTTCTTCAGCCGGACAAGCTGGCCCTAGGCGATCAAGTCGTCCAGCTTGCCGCAGAATTGAACTGCACGCCTGGCGCACTCTCGCTTGCATGGCTGATGCGCAAACCGGCCGTTTCGACGGTCATCGTCGGAGCCACGCGCGTAGAGCAGCTGGAAGAAAATTTCAAGAGCGTATCGCTGGAACTCGAGGACGCCGTTATGGATAAGCTCGACCGGCTTAGCGACGCTTCCCGTTACGGTGCGCCGTTCGCCGTTTACCGGCTCTCGAAGTAGTCTCGCATTGCGGCATGTCCGTATCCCGAGCGAGCATGTTGGACGACGCTCCAATGTCGAGCAGGAATCTAAGGCGTAATAGCCCCCCACATCATAAACGCCGTGCAGTGGGCGTCCGACTGGACGGTCCATTGCACGGCGTTTCTTATACTGGAAAGCCCCCAATACAGCGCTATCCCCTCCGGCTCAGCGCTGATAAACGACCGGGAAGTGCTCGCCCGCTAAAATTTCGCCCGGCTGGATTTGTACGTACTCCAGCATCGGATGGTTTCTGCTCGGCTCATAACGCGTATGTCCCGGCATGTAGTGAACGGCGATCGCCCGCCGTTTTTTCTCCGAACGGTTGTGCGGGCTCCCATGCCAAGTCAACGAGTGATGGTAGCCGACCTGCCCTTTTTTGATTTCGAACGGAACGGCTTTTACTATAGCACCTTCGGGCAGCAGCTCCGGCTGTTTGTGAATCGGCATGAAGGCGGCGTCGCTGGACAAGTATTTTTGATGATTTCCCCATTTGTGGCTACCCGGAACCATCCACATACAGCCGTTCTCGATCGTCGCATCGTCCAGAGCTACCCATGCGCTCACAAGATCCGCGGGCTGAATGATCGGCCATAACGGATGATCTTGATGCCAAGCGGTCGCTCCCCCGGTTACCGGCGGCTTGTATTGAACTTGATCATGCCAGATGCGAAGCGTATCCGTACAGCAAAGTTGAGCAATTTCCTCGCAAATGCGGGCATGCGAAGCATGCTGGAGAAAAGCGTCGCTCGCCATCCAAATATTGACGATCTGGATCACTTTCTCGTTAACGATAATTTTCATGCCGTCATACGGCGAACCGGCTTCCTTCATGTTGTGGTTCAGCACCGGCTTTCTATCCGTCTTCCCTTCCATGACAAGCTCCAGCTCCTCGCGCAGCACCTCGACCTCACTGTCTGTCAGCACGACATCGCCTTTCAGGAACCCGTCCCTATCAAACGCCTCCACTTGAGCCGCGTTCAGCATGACTAGCTCTCCCTCCATTGTAACCGCTTATATTGCGGTGATATAGTAACTATACCGAACGGTGAGAGTGAAGTATTTAAACGAACGCAAGAAGCATTTATACTTTTCCAAGATGCGCTGTATTAGGGAGGGTGCGGAGATGAATGTCGGTTCCATTCTTGCTTTACTGCCGGTGATCAACTTTGCGAGGCGCGACACAGTCGATGCGAATATGGTTTGGGGACCCAGAACGATTCCGGATTGCCAGTTGTTTTATGTGATCGAGGGAGAAGCGGAGCTGCAAATGAATCGGAGAACCTATCGGATTTCTTCGGGCGGGTGCGTATTTTACGGCTCGGACAGTCCTCACCGCTTGCAGACGATTACGGAGGTTGATTGCTACAGCGTGCATTTTCATTGGAGCCATGAATCGCCGGAGCCGGTTCACCCTGCCCTTCACATACGCGAGTGTTCGTTCGAGGATTTATCGCTCCAAGCGGTTCCTTACGAAGTGGATATTCCCGTTTACGGTAACGTTGCGATCCCGCACTGTTTCGAAGCGCCCGAGCTGGAGCAGCTGCTGATGCGGATCGTTAAGGAATATCGTTTGGAGCAGCCCGGATACGCCTTCATGCTGAGGGCTCTTATGATGGAGCTCATTGCCGTGCTCGTCCGGCATGCCGCAGATCGGGCTTCAGCAGTAAGACCTCAACGGATAGAAGCCGCGCTCGAGGCCATGCGAGCCGACCCCGAACGCGAATGGACGGTCGAACAGCTTGCCGCCCTCTGCGGGTACCACCCCGCCCATTTTACGAAGCTCTTTAAGGAGGAAACCGGAAGAACGCCCAAGCATTACATGATCACGGAAAAAATGAAACGGGCGAAGCAGCTTCTGCTGGGCGGAGAGACGCTTGAGGTTATCGCGGACAAGTTGAATTATGCCAACTTGCATTATTTCAGCCACCAGTTCAAAAAAGAAACCGGCATTACGCCTAGCGAATACAGGCAGCAAGGCATGAGGCAGGCTTGAAGTCCGCGCATGTCAATTGCCGTCGGATGGCCGACGCCATGCAGCGAAACACCATTCCGCCTAGTTAGCCTCACAGCCTAGTTAGCCTCACAGTCAATTGCGGTCGGCCAAACACCCTGCGGCCTTTAGCCTCGCATGTCAATCGTCGTCGGACGGCAGGCCCATGCAGCGAAACACCCTGCGGCTTAGTTAGCCTCACAGTCAATTGTGGTCGGCAGACGATTTACAGCGAAATACAGCCCCTTGAGCCGGCCGGTTAACTAGTAGTCTTTCAAGTCTTATACTATAGATTTCAAGGATGTAAAGCATTTGATCGTGCAACGGATAGTGACCTCATAATGAGGTGAAGTTTACTATTCGTGAGGCAAACTTCACTCTTTCAAACCGAAAACCCGTGTTTGGTGAGGTAATGAGGCAAACGCAACTATTTGTGAGGCAAACCTCATTGTTTCTAGCTGAAAATCCGTGTTCTGGTGGCATAATGAGGAAAACGCAACTAATAGTGAGGCAAACGAAATTGATAGTTGCGTTTGCCTCACTAGAGGGCGAGAACGAGTATTTTACCTTCGAAATAGTGAGGCCAGCCTCATGAACAATAAGGTTTTCTCCACTAATTGCACGATTCGTGCATAACTACGATATCCGTGTTTGTTTTCAAGTCATCAATCCCTGGTTTTAGATTTGAAACACTACTAGATCGTCACGGCTCGTCCCGTTTCGGCGGATTCGTTCGCTGCCATCGTGACCGCATGCGTCTTCGCGGAGTCGGCATAATCGGATAAAATACCCGATGTATCGCCCGTACGGACGGCATGGATGAACGCTTCGTTCTCCAGCTGAAACGGGTCCTTCATATTCCGGTATTCGGTCGTACGCTCACGTTCGATTGCCTTCATTCCTGTCGAGCGTATTTCCATTATGCCGCGGTCCGTATATAAATCAAGACCTGTCGTATGGCCCACAGGCAGCAGGCAAGTATTCGAAACGGTCGCGACCATCCCGTTACACAGCTTCAGCGTAACCGTGCCGACGTCGGCGACCGTAACGCCTTCCACCTTCTCATGCATGGAGCGCTGTGCGAACGCGGCATATGCTTCGGTCACTTCCCCGCAAAGATAACGCAGCATGTCGACGATATGCGTCGTTTGTTCGGCGAATTGGCCGCCCGATTGCTCCTGATTTCTCCACCATGGCACCATCGGCATGTTGCCCATCCAGTAACCGAGCGCCATGCCGGGCTTACTTTCGGCCAGCAGTTCGCGCGCTTTAGCAAGCGCTTCGTAATAGCGCCAATGATACCCGACGGAAGTAACCAGCTTCTTGTCCGCGATTGCCGCAGCCAGCCGCTGAACGAGGCCATTCTCCACGCCCAAAGGTTTCTCGACGAGAAACGGAATGCCCCGCTCGATAAGCGCCAGCTCCGCTTCCCCGTGCGCCATCGGCGGCACGGTTATGTATACCGCATCGGGCTTCACTTCGTCCAGCATTTGCGTAAAGTCCGCATATCCTTTGGCGCCCGCAATTTCCCTTGCCGCACGTTCCGCCTTCTCAAGCGATGTTCCGCAAAAGCCCGCTACCTGCACGCCATCGATTTTCGCAAGCCGGCTGACATGTGTCTGCGCAATGCCGCCCGTCCCCAAAAAAGCGATTTTCAACCCCATCATGATCGACCTCCTGTATGCATAAACGCCGCCGCGGCTCATCAGCCGAATCGGAAGCATTTACGAACGATAATGTAGATTTATATAAATGCTCTGATCTCCTCCGTAGTTTACCATATCCCGTGCGGTCTGCAGCTTTTATTTTTCCGGTATGTTCAACATGTAAGCTCGAAAAAAGGCTGCTCCCGCAGGAACAGCCTTTCCATCTTTCTATAGGCAATGCAGCGATGACACCTATTGTCCCAGCAAAAACGCACGCGCCGGCGCAGCTTCGATGCCTGTCAGCTTCAAAGGAGCGATGACCATAAAATACGTCCCCGCGTTGACATCCTTCAAGCGCAAGCCTTCGACGATAAGGATGCCCGCGTTCATGAGCGTCTTATGCGTGCCGTACGTCGGCTGATCCCGTTCGATGCCGAGACCGTCCGTACCGACGCCTTTGATTCCGCGTTCTTTCAAATACTGCGCGCCTTCCTCGTTAAGGAAAACGAACTTGTAGTCGAACTCCTCGGAGAAGGAATTACGCGTTTTGAAAAGCAGCCACTCGCCCGGCTGGATGCCGTACGGCTCGAGATCGGCCTTCCCGATCGACTCCTCGACGCCCGTGAAATCAAGCACGCGGGCCGTACCGACGAGCGATTCGAGCGGTATCGTCTCGATCGTATCGCCGCCGTCAAGCATATGCAGCGGCGCATCGAGATGCGTCCCGGTATGCGCGTCCATTTTCAGATCCGTTTCGTACGCCTTCGCATTGGAAAAGTTTTGCCGGTTGATGATTTTCGGCTTCTTCTCTTCCTTGTTTTTGTAAACCTGCATCCCTTCATGGATCGTCATCGAGATGTCGTATATTTTGAACATGCAGTTACCTCCGTCCGTGTGATTATATTCTCCGGCACCGTGCCATTATGAGGCTAACCTTTGCTAATGAAGCTGCCTTCACCGCTAAGAGCTATAGAGTCGGACTTTACCCCTAAAGAGCTACTTTCACTGTTAAAAAGCTTCATTCACAGCAAATGAGTTGAAGCCGCCTTCAATGGTAGTGAGGTTACCTTTACAGCTAATGAGCTATTTTCAACGTTAGTGAGGTTATATTCACTACTAATGAAGCTGTCTTCACTATTCAGCCGGTAAAATGTCCATTTGTCTCAACTAGTGAGGAAAAGTATACTACTTATTTCCTTTTCCTCACTAATAGTAACTTTTTCCTCACTAACACTCCATAACACGGCTTTTCAGCGAAAATTAGTAACGTTTGCTTCACTAATAATAACCTTTTCCTCACTGGCACTCCATAACCCGGCTATTCAGCGAAAATTAGTAACGTTTGCTTCACTAATAATAACTCTTTCCTCACTAGCGCTCACGTAACCCGGATTTTCAGCGAAAATTAGTAACTTTTGCTTCACTAATAATAACTCTTTCCTCACTAGCGCTCACGTACCCCGACTTTTCAGCGAAAAAAGCCTCGGAAGCCCGCACTCATTGTGCCGGTTTCCTGCGACAACGGTGCTTACCGCCCTCTTATGTAGCACGCTGCCCGGTTCGCTTGTTTGCAACAAGCGAACCGGGCAGCGCGTCAAATCCCTTAGCTTTGCCGTCCGGACTTCCAGACGACGTCGCTTTCGGCTTGGCCGTTCACCGGCCACCAGTGGAAGCCGTCCTCCTCAAGCAGCTTGTCCGCCGCTTCGGGTCCCCAGGAGCCGGCCGGATACAACTGCAAATCGCTGTCGTTCTGCGACCACGCCGCTGCGATCCGGTCGACGAACTGCCAGGCGGATGCGACTTCGTCCCACCGCGTAAAATACGTCGAATCGCCGCGCGCCGCGTCGAATAACAGACGCTCGTAGGCTTCCGGCGTATTCAAGCCGACTTGATTGCTTTGGCAAAAGTCCATCGCAACCGGCAAAATCGTCCCCTCGGAGCCCGGCTCCTTGGCATTGATTTTAATGTAGATGCCTTCCATCGGATTGACGCGGAAGACAAGCAGATTAGGCTGAAGCTTGCCCTTCTTGGCCAAATAAACATTGTCCGGCATGCTCTTGAACTCAACGACGACCTCGGTTGATTTAACCGGCATCCGCTTGCCCGTACGAACATAAAACGGCACGCCGGCCCAGCGGAAATTATCGACCAGCACCTTCGCGGCAACGTAGGTTTCCGTTTTGGATTCGGGATTGACCGAATCCTCAGCCCGGTATGCCGGCTTCAGCTCGCCCTTCACTTCGCCTTCGGCATATTGGCCGCGGATGACGTGAGCGCGAACATCCTCCGGCGATTCGTACAGCCGCAAGCTCCGGAGCACCTTAACCTTCTCGTCGCGGATATCCTCGGGATGCAGCCGGCTCGGCGGTTCCATCGCCATCATAGTGACCATCTGCAGCATATGGTTCTGAGCCATGTCGCGCAGGGCGCCCGCATTGTCGTAATAGCCGCCGCGTTCCTCGACGCCGACCGTTTCGCTCAGCGTGATTTGAATGTTGGCGATATATTTATTATTCCACAGCGGCTCGAAAAAGGCATTCGCAAAACGGACGACCTCGATGTTCTGCACCATTTCCTTGCCGAGATAGTGGTCGATCCGGTAAATATCTTCCTCGTTAAACACTTTGCGGATTTCCGTATTGAGATTCTCCGCCGAAGGAAGATCGTAGCCGAACGGCTTCTCGATGACGAGCCTGTGCCAGCCGCGCGTCTCCAGCAGTCCGCCGTCGCGGAGATGATGCGCCACGCTGCCGAATAATTCCGGTGCAAGCGCCAAATAAAACAAGCGGTTTCCGGCGATGCCGAACTGCCCCTCGACGCGCTCCGCCGTTTTTTTCAGCTCGAGGAACGCATCTACATTCGTAATATCGAGCGGCATGTACTCGAAATGAGAGGCAAAATTTTGCCACTCCTCATCCTCTTTAGACGCCTTATGCCGTGCAAACTGATCGATCGATTGGTATACATCCTCGCGGAATTGCTCGTTCGTGCGGGGACGCCGCGCCAAACCGATCACGGCAAATCTCTCCGAAAGCTTGCCTTCGCAGAACAAGCTGTAAATCGCCGGAAAAAGCTTGCGGCGCGCCAAATCGCCGGTTGCTCCGAATATGAAAAAGACGGCTCCCGTTTCCTTCATATTGTCGGTGAGCTTTATTTTCGAATCGTTTACTTCCACGTTGGTTGGGTACACTGTCGCACCATACTTTCTATAACATAATGACTCTGGCCTCGGCCATTCTAATGCATTAGTTTACCACAATCTTGATAAACGCGCCATTGTGAACGACAGCATTCGACATTCGCTCAATATTCGGTCGTAATCACCGGCGTTCCGATCGTTAACCGCCACCGTCCGTCTTGCGACTGCTTGTGCAGAGCCGCCTGCAGCGATACGCGGTACATGCCGCTGCGCACGCTTCCTTTCAGCTTTTTGGACGAAAAGGTTACGCTCACCGTTCCGTTATCCGTATATCTCTCCAGCTCCTTGCCGTGAAAATATTGGCCGATCCGCTTGAGCAGCACGTCCGTCTTCTCGCCGGACCCGAGCGCTTTCTCGCTGACGAGGCCTTGCACCGCGATGTTCCATTTGCCGTGCAAGCCGTTCTCCAGAAGCATTTCCGAAACTTGCCGCTGCCATTCCGCCAGCGCCTCGCCGTCCAAGCGATCGGCCTTCAGCTCCCGCTTGACGACCGCATACCCTTGCTTCCCTTCGCCGGTGTCGAAAAGCACAAGCGAAATGCTCCCCCCGCCGTACGGCAAAATTGTGCTCGCCCGATACATCGCTTTATCCGTTCCCCCGTCTCCGCTCCCCGCAGCCGCTCCTGCCGGAGCCGTCTCTTCCTTCAAGTCGAGCAGACGAGACAGTCTTTTGCCTGCCGTCAGCCAGCCCTCCGCCTGAACATCCGCATCCAGCTCGCCGCCGAAGCGAATCGTCACATCCTTCGCGCCTTCCATCTGTTCTTCCGCATATCCGGCAACCGCCAGCATGTCCTTGCCGTTCTCGGCCCCCGCTTGTCCGATCAGCCCGCCTGCGACAATCGCCGCGATCAGACAAAGCACGGCGGCGTACAGCCATTTTTCCATGCCATACCTCCGTTCCTGCAAAGAATTCCTTTTCACGCGCCATATTCGAAATTCCGTTCCCTCTATCTCCGAACACGCTCGGGCCTATGCTTGCAAAATATAATAAGCCGGTACCCAAGACATTCGTCTATGCCGAAACGCCTACGGTTGAATAACATATATCGTAGATGATCATGCGGAGGTGTGGGCATGCACTTGGTTCATCCGATAAACGAAGAACATTGCAAGCTATTCGTCGGCCGGGCGGTTTGCGTCGTCAAGAACGACGGAAGCCGTCATATCGGCATATTAAGCGGTCTAGAGAAGGGCCGCCTTGTTTTGAACGATCGTCCGGGAGCCGCAGGAATCGATGATGAAGATGCCGGCAAAACATCCATTAAGAAAAACAAAACAAAAAGCAAAAACAAAAGCGAAAAAGCTGAAGTATCGGCTAGTCAACTTCCGCCGAGTCCTTACCGCCCCGTTCCTTTCCGCCCTTACGGAGAACGCGTGGCCGTCGATCTATCGTCAGTGGCATTATTGTTTCCGGTATTTTTGTAGAAGGGCTTTACACAAACAAAACCAGGGCAGCGCCGGCTGTGTCCCTGGTTTTATGTGTTTTGTCTCTCATGCTGCGGCGGACATCATAACGGCTTTTCAAGTAAATAACATTGATATTCCGGTACGAACGAATTCGTCGCATAGCCGATACGCTCATAAAAGCGTTTGGCTTTATCGTTGCTCTCGTCAACGTACAGCTGCGCGCGCGTGCAGCCTGTTTGCCTGCCGTAGGTTTCCCCCACGGCCATGAGCGCGCTCCCCCATCCATTGCCTTGAAAATCCCGCTCGACGGCAAGCATTTCAACGCGAAGCACGCGCTGCGCGCTTGAAACGCTGACGAAGCCGATCGGCATTTTGCCTCCGCGGTGCTCGCCGACATACACCTTGCTGCGGTCCAGCATTTTCTCGACGTCTTTCCTGCCGATTTGCAAGGTCGGGAAAACCGCCTTGGCGTAAGGTACAAGCTCGCGTTCAATGAGTCGATACAGATGCGGATCATCTAGACTCGGCATCCTTAAGCGGATCATCCCGATCACTCCTTACACAGGTACGGTTGTGCGTTTCGCTTGCTTGCAGCACCGATACCGTGTCCGTATAGTGTACGCTAAGAAGACAGCCTTCGTACCGTCATTTGCCCGCTTGGGCCGTTCAATCGGTCGTTCGCCGCCGGAGCGCCTTCGAATGCCTTATAACAAAACAGACAGCCCCGAACAAAGCTGGCGGGGATTATCGTTGTACGATCGCTCTCCGTTCGAATGTTCCGGCTGTCGTCTAGCTGTCCTTGGACCGCAAGCTTGCCATAGCCCTTAATATTTTTTTCGCATCAGCCATAGAAAAAGCGCACAAACGATCACCACAACGCCGATGACGATCCATTTAGCCGTTCCATCCAAGCCCTATCCCTCATTTCCAACCGTCCGCTACATGCCGTTTCGGGCTCCTCGCTCGCATACCTTTCCCTTCCATTGTAAAACGCTTTGCGTTTCTAGTCAAAGTCCGGCGCTACCTGCGAGCCTTCCGCTCCATATACCACTGGAACAGCCAAATCGTAACCCCAAGCCAGCACGCGCTTGCCAAATACCCGCCCAGTACGTCGCTTGGATAATGCACGCCCAAATAAATGCGGCTGATCCCGATCAGCAGCGTCATCGCAATCGCCAATACAATGACGACCGTGCGGGCCGTGCGCGTTCTAAGATGACGCCACAGTAAAAATGCGAGTATTCCGTAAAAAGCGAAAGCTACCATCGAATGGCCGCTTGGAAAGCTGTAGCCGACCTCTTCGACGAGCCTGTGCTCGACCGGCCGGTCGCGTTCGAACAAGTTTTTCAGCAAATCATTCCAAATTTTTGTTCCGAGCACGGCAACGACGAACAGCACGAGCTCCATCCGGTGCTTCAGCACCGTAAACAAAAATATCATGATCAATAAGGACAACACGACCATCGGTACCGTCGTGCCGATATACGATATGCCTTTCATGAATGGCGTAAGCGCTTCCGATTCGAGACCTTGTACATGTCCGATCAAGCTCTTGTCAAAGCCGCTCAACCCTCTGTTAAAGGTCAACAAGGCCACAATAATAAAGCAAACTGCTCCGAGCAGCCCGAAATACAGGGCATAACGCGTCCTGCCGATGTTCGTCATTCCCATTCCTCACCTTTGCCTATGATGCCCCGTCATATTCCCGTGCCTGCGCAGCAGACGCGTCTCTGCGAAAGCTTCCTGCATCTGCGTATAGCTAATCAAATCCAAGTTTTTAAATCGGCAGCATGTTTTGGCGCTCCGCCTTAGGTTTGCAAGCTTTGCACAGCCCTACAACCTGCCCCTCGGAATTGGAATAAAAGATCAGCTTGTCGGCTTTCTTCTTGCAGTACGAGCATTTTTGCGTAAGCTTTCTGTACGCGGTCAGGTTTGTCACTTTACCCTTCCGGCCGCCGCGCTTGCGTATTTGCACATATGTAAGACCGGCCGCTGCGGCGGCGGCAGCCAGCCCTCCGTATATCCATGCTTCCATAGCAGACATCTCCTCACTCCCTAAGGATTAACGCCTGCCGATATCTATTATGCCGGCGTTAACCGCAGGTTTTAGAGCCGCATCCATGATTTTTCCGATAGACAACATCGAAAGCAGCTATTCCGCCAAGCCGTTCTTGAAGGCGTAAATGGCTGCTTGCGTACGATCCTCAACACCCAGCTTGGCGAGGATGTTCGTTACATGAAACTTGACCGTCTTAACCCCGATAAACAGGTCGTCGGCTACGTCCTGATTCGACTTCCCGCGGGCAATCAGACGAAGCACCTCCATCTCGCGCTCGGTCAAATCCTCATGCGGCAGCGCCTCCTGCTTGGGCTGGCGGAACCGGTTCATCATTTTCGTCGCAACTTGGGCTTCCAGCACAGGCTGTCCTTTCGCCGCCGAACGAATGGCTTGCGCGATCTCGCTTGCCCGCGAGGTTTTAAGCAAATAGCTGAATGCCCCGGCTTCGATGACAGGGTACATTTTCTCATCGTCAAGAAAGCTGGTGAGCACGATGACCTTGCAGTCGGGATGCTGCTGAAGCAGGCGCCGCGTCGTCTCGATCCCGTCCATGCCGTCCATCACAAGATCCATCAGCACAACGTCCGGTCTGTATTCCAGCGCCAGCTTTATGCCTTCCGCGCCGCTCCCCGCTTCGCCCACCACCTCGATGCCGTCTTCCGTTCCGAGTACGGCGGCAAGCCCGATCCGCACCATCTCATGATCGTCTACCAAAAGCACCTTAATCGGCGTATCCATCAGCTTGTACATCTCCCTTCCGGTATTATGAGCATTTTAATCGGCTGCACCTGCATGCTCCGGGACGGGAGCCTGTTCCCCGGCCGTAACCTGGACGGTAATCGGAATTCTGATGTCGATTCTCGTCCCTTTGTCCGGAGCGGTAACCAAGTTGATCGAGCCGCCGATTTCATTCACCCGTTCCTTCATCGATACGAGCCCGTATGAAGCATGCTTCTGGGCGTCCAGCTCGAAGCCTACCCCGTTGTCGCGAATTACGAGCCGCACCGCATCGGACGCAGGACGTACAAGCCGGATTTCCAGCTTCGACGCCTTGGAATGCCGCAGCGCATTCGACAGCGCTTCTTGCACGATCCGGAACAGATGATCCTCGATTCCTTTGGCAAGCTGGATCGCCTCGTCCATTTCCCAGTCAATCTCAATCGGCACCTTCGCTTGAAGCTCCTGCAGCAGCTCGAGCAGCGCTTGGGCAAGACGCTTGCCCTCAAGGTGAACGGGCCGCAAGTGCAAAAGAAGCGCACGCATCTCCGATTGGGCGACCGCGGACATTTCCTCGATCAGCTGAATTTGCCGCTTGGCTTTATCAAAATCCTTCTCCAGCGTCCGGGCCACCGCCGTTGCCGTCATCGAGATGGCAAAAAGCTGCTGGCTGACCGCATCGTGCAAATCCCGCGCCAGCCGCTGCCTTTCTTCGATTACCGCAGAATAGCGCGCCTTCTCGGCAAGCTGCGCGTTATCGTTCGACAGCCTCTGTAGCGAATTGATTTGCTCCTCCCATTTTTGACTGATGCGCCCAAGCTGCTCGCCCAGCCTTCCGATCTCGTCCTCGCCGAGAGGCGGAATCGTCCGCGACAAATTTCCCTTCTCCAAGTATAACATCGCTTCGCGCAATTGATCGAGTCTGCGGATCACCCTGTTCGTATACCAGTAGCCGAACGCGGCACCGGCCGTTACCACGATGCCGATCAGCATCAGACTTATTTTAACCCCGACCTGCCACGTCTCGAACGGACGCAAAAATCCGCCGGAGGATAAAATGTATATGACGACGCCAAATAAAAAAAGGCAGAGAAGTATGGACTCTCCCATGTTGCGCCAAATCATATTGGTCAGCTTGCGGTTCATCCCTGTCTCTCCTTCCCGGCCGATCTAAATTCTCTATGTTCCCGGGTATAAACAAATACCCGAATATATTCGACGTTACAGCCCCGCAAAGCGGCCAAAATCCCGAAATCCGGCACCGGATGCCGAGCTCGGGCTTTATCGTAAGCTACGGGACGGATGCATGATCCGTATGCCGTTCGACGGCGGCGAAAGCTTTGCGGGACTGGCTTACATCACTTTTATGTCTACATCTCCTACGATATAGGAGACGATCAGTTTCACTTTTTGTTCGCTGGTCTCATAATTCGGGGACTGCCAAGCCACTTTGTTCAGCAGGCCGGCTTCCTTCTCCCGCGCTACATCGACTTGCCCGAACATAAGCGAGCTCTGTACGGACACGCCCATATCTTCGGGAACCACAATATCGATATCGCCGATAATGCCTTGCAGAATAACGACCGATTCCTTCTGCTCGGGTATCGCAAGCGATAAATCCATGTTGACCTCGCCGATGATGTTCCATACGCTCATGTTTTTGAGCACCCACGGCGATTTGTCCCATTTCATGCTTTCCATCAGCTTATGCTTCTGGATGTAGGAATCATCCGGGTGCATCTTCTTGGACCGCAAATAAAAAAAGCCGAAAGACAGCAAAATAATGGCGATGACCAGCGGAAAATTATTGCCTAAAATGATGATCGCGCCGATCGCAAGAAGAATATATCCTTTCTTCCCCGACTGCGTCACGATATTGTGAAGCCCCAATATCATCGAGCTCAAGGCCACGACAATGTAAACGCCGAACGCCTTGTTCACGAGCAGAAAGACGCCGGCGGCGATCAAAACCATGTAAGTATTTCGTTTGTTGTACCGTTTTGATTCGTTCATTGCCGCACCTCCTTGTCGCAAATCGTTCGGCTTGCCTGACGTTCCAATGGGAAGAAAAGCCATAGAGTCGTTACCCTATGGCTTCTAACTTGGTCACTCGCTAGCATATCATAATTTTTCCTGCGCTCAAAGCGCTTTTTCAGTAAGATCGTTTACTCTTGTTCTTGGGAAGTTTGCGCAGCTTGCGGCTCGTTTACGCCAAGCTTGCTTTTGAGCAGTTGAAGTTGCTCGTCGACGCGCTGCTGCTTAACCGGATCGACCGGTGCGTACGCCGTATATCCTGCGGCCGATGCATAGCTTGCGCCGGTCGGCACGTAAGGCTTGCGGGAGATTTCCGCTTCCACTTCCATTTGGATGATTTTCTCTTCCATACGGTGGAAGCCGCGTGCGGCATGGCCGGATTCGATCGTGTTCGTCGACGTCACTTGCGCCATTTGCTTCTTCGCTTTGGCCAGCTGGGCACGGGATACGAGCTCGCTGCGCTTGTTGCGCAATTTGTAGTACTCGCCTTTCATTTCGTGCAGCTGCTGCACCAATTCCTCAGCTTGCTGTTTCGATTGAAGATGCATATCGGTGTATTCGGCAACCTTCTGGTCGTGATACAGCTTCTCTTCCAGCACTTGGCGAGCGGCCTCTTCGTGACCGTTCTTGAGTGCGTTGCCCGCTTGTACTTCGCGCTCCGCCGACAGCTTGATCGACTCCTGCAGGCGCTGCTGAAGCTTGCGCTCGTTGGCGATTTGCTTGGCGACCGTTACTTCCGCTTGTGCGATTTCTTCCTCCATGTCGCGGATGTATTGGTTGAGCATAATGATCGGATCTTCCACCTTGTCCAGTACTTCGTTGATCGATGCTTTCGTCATATCCTTAATTCGTGTAAATACGCCCATTGTTTTATTCTCCCTTCTCGTATTTGGCCAGTTTGGCCCGAAGTTCGTCAAGTTCTTTGCGCATTGCTTTTTGCTCGATGTCTTTCATCATTTCATCCAATTCCTGATTGGATTGGCTTGCTTTCGGCGCGGCCGACGGCTGCGGCTGATGCGCGGCTGCAGGGGCTCCGTAGCCATAGCTGCTTACCGGAGGCTGCATCGGCTGGCTGCCGTACATCGGCGGCTGCGCCGGCCCCGGACCGAACGGATTGCCGTTCGGCGGGAACATTCCCGGAAATTGCGGCTCCTTCGGAATCACTATGCTTGCGATAATGTACAGGAAGATGACGGGAGCGCCGCCCGAGAAGATCGCCGTTGCCACAACGATAAGCCGCAGCAGTGTCGGATCGACATTCAACATTTCCGCCAGTCCTCCGCACAAACCTGTCAGCTTGCTGTCCCTGCGGGAACGGTACAGTTTTCTCATTTCGACGACCAGCCTTCCTTTTCAAGCTTTTGTTTAAGTTTGTTCAATTCTTGGTCGAGAGCGGTGTTCAGCGTCATGCCGACCTGCAGCATCGCTTCCCGGCCGATTTTACGCAGATCGCTGAGCGATCTTGCTTCCATCTCCATGTCGGACACACGATCCTCCAAACGGTTGAACATGCGCGGGGTCGGATTGAAGCCGGTAGACCCCATGTAGTTGTTCATCCGCTGCTGCAGACGGGCCGTTTCGATGCGAGCCATGTAGTAGCTGCGCTTGGCCGCGACTTCGTCGTGATCGGCTTTCAGCTGCCGCAGTTGATCCTCCAGCTCGAGAATCGCTTGCTTGCTCTGTTCGTAGAGCTCGCGGTATTGGTTGCTTTTCTCCTCGTGCTGCATTTTCTCGTGCAGGGCAAGCCGCGCCACTTCGTCTTCGCCGGCTTTCAAGGCTACCAGCGCTTGCTGCTCGCGTTTCTCTTTATACTGCTCGGCGGTCAAATAATGCTGCCGCAGCGTTTGAGCGTGATGCATCGCTTGTGTGTAAAGCCTCTCGGCTTCTTGAATGTGCTGCCGCTGCTCGATCAGGTAGCGATCGATCAAGCGGACCGGATCTTCGGATTGCTCGAGCCGCTCGTTTAAGGTAGCGACCGTCATGTCACGCATTCGTCGTAGTATGCTCATTGCTTATCCTCCTTCAACTGATCCCCGGAAAGCCAAGCGATTTGCCCTTGCGGGGAGCCCAGGTTTTTGCCCGATTGTATTTACGAACCTTCTTTATCCTATGTGTTTGCGTTGTTTAATAGGTTGCATTGTTCTTAAGCCGGGATACGCCGTATGCGATAAGCGCGATCGCGATCAGAACGCCGATGATTCCGGAGAATTTCCCAAGCAGGATAATCGCGCCGACCACCATAAGTGCCAATCCGATAAACGTTTTGCCGTTTTTCATTCCGTAGAAGCCGAGTCCGACCATCGCGATCGGGATCAGGTAACCCATCAGCCAACCGAAACCAAAACCGACTTTATCCAGCAGGATCAGCGCGCCGCAGGCGATCAGGAAAAGTGCGAAGCCGCCGTTTCGATTCAATCTCATTTTCGTTCACCGCCTTTCGTTTATGTCTCGCTTGCTTATGTCCTTATTCTAGACTGATTCGGGATTTGCCAAAACGGACCGGCGGCGGTTTTTGCACCTGGACCTAAGTCGGGGCAGCCGTCCGACCCACGGGGGAGCAGGACTAAGACCTCAAGCTTGCCCCAAGTCTTATATTATAAAAGAGGCCCGGCGATTCCCGTATCGACGATCGAAAACGCCGACCGCCGGGAATTCGCCGGGCCTGTACTCGGGAGCCTTAGGTTCACCGCCCTAATGCAGTCCGTTACCGCTCCGTTTCGTTACATACAAAGAGCCGTCGCTTTGCAGCTCGGCGAAAAACACGTCCTCGACCGACTCGATTCCGGCCTCGCGGAGCTCGCCCTCCAGCCATTCGCGCGACAGTTGAAGCTCCTGCAAGTTTTTGCGGACGATTTTCCCGTCGACAATCATCTCGGTCGGTACGTACTTCCGTTTGGACGGCTGCAAGGACAAATCGCTTTTCGTCACGGTTTCCTGCTCCGGCTTTTTCAACACGCTAAGCTGCCCGTTCGGCTCCAGAATCGCATACTCCACTTCCTTAACGCTGAATACCTGGTTATTGCGCAGCAGCATGCTCAAATCGTCCATGTTCAGGCGGAGCCGGGCAAGTACCCGATCTTGAATGACCCCTTTTTTGACTACGATGCTGGGCTCGCCGTCAAGCAGCACGCGCGCTCTCGAAGATTTGAGAGCGATGAGCTCCATCGCTATCGACAATAAAGCCCAAGCGACCAAGCCGGTTATGCCGGACGTCATGGTTATATCCCGATGCACAACCATATCTCCGGCAATATTCCCGAGCGCAATACCTGTAATATAGGTAAAATACGTCAGTTGACCGAGCTGCTTTTTGCCCAGCAGACGCGTCATCAACAGCAATACCGAAAACCCGGCCAGCGTCCGCGCCAGTGTGATCCCTATCTCTTCCATGGTTCCTCCTAGAACGTTTCCGAAACTTCCCGAAAAGCCGAGCTTTCCGATTCTAGTAACCATTGTTGCCCGCCGTCCTTAATCTCAAACGAAAAACATAAGCGGAACGGTTGCAAGTTTCATAGAAGATCACCGGATACACCCTGCTCGTAAAAAACGGCCGAGCCTGCAAACCCTCGCAGAAACCGGCCGTTATTATAGACTTGTCGTACTCAAACGGCTCCCTCAACGTAAGGACAGACTTCCGGCCTGGAATTCAGCCATTCCATCCATTAGAAGTAGTCGGCCAAAAATGTCGTCCGTACCGGCAGTGAGGCTTCCCATATCGCCACATCCTCCGTGCTGCCGTTCAAACGGCCGAGCGCGTGAAGCCGTGCCGGCCTCATATAACCCATCAGCATTGCGCTCAGCGTGCCGATCCCGCAAGCGATTCGTTTCGTTTCCCCTCCGCCTGCGAAAGCCGCTTCCGAGGACAGCTTTCCTTTCTCAAGCCGTTCGACAGACGCCTTCCCCGCTTCGTCGATCTGCACGGCGAAAACGCCGTCGTTCCACGCCGCATGGGCGTCGTTTATCTCCAGCAGCAGCTGCCTCTTCGCACCCGGGACAAACGGATACTGCTGCAGCAGCGCTTGTACGTCGACGATGCGCGCCATAAAATACGGAACGATTTCCTGTTTGATTTTGGGGTCATCGAGCATAAAAGGCAAAGGATCGTCAACCGGCGCCCTCATCACGACGCTTTTCATCATCGAGTCATGGTTCGCGAGAAACCGCCAAAGCCCTTTGCGCGCCTGCTCGTCCAAAAATGCCATATCGTGAACGGTCATCTCAAAATTCCGGACCTGATAGTATACGTATCCGGCGGGCACGCCCTCCCCATTATAATAGACAGCCGCTATACCGGGCTTGGATTCGAACAGATTGCGTCTCCACCACGCCTCGTCGCGCATCAGCATGCCGTTGTAGCCGACGGCGTACGCTTCGTAGATCCGATTCAGCAGAGCGATGTCCGAGGTCGTTTCCATATGTCCGCCGGGATCGGCAAACGCGGGCAGCTTGGAGGTTTCCAGCGTGTATGTTTTGTACTCGATATAAAGCTCCCAGCCGAATTTACGGTAGAACGAAAACGAAAACGGGTGCAGGAACGAAACAAGCTGACCGTTCTCCCGCATCGCTTCGAGCCCCCGCCGAAGAAGCTTGCCGACCATCCCCTGGCGCCTGTATTCCGGCCAGGTTGCCACGCTTGCCACACCGCCCATCTCGACACGTTTTCCGTTCAGCCATGTGCGCATCGGATAAACCGCCATTTTGGCCGCAAGACGCCCGTTTATGAAATATCCCCAAACATGCTCCGCCTTGAAATACTTCAATCGTTCCTCAACTTGCTCCGGCGTCAGCGAATATTGAAACGCAAACTGCGACAACCGCAAGCTCTCGGTCATTTCCTCGCTTTTCAGCCGTCTGATAGCAATTTCCTCCATTTGTCTCATCCTTTCGTCGCCGCATGCCGCGTCCTATTTTTAGTATCCATTATACACGTCAAAACGCCGGATAACGATTTGACGTTACGTACAAAGTCCGCATCGAATATTTCCATTATATTACACACGAACCGCCGACTGGTATATTTTTCAGCTAAAATTCGTCTGCCGCCTATGCTATGATCGTTCTAGAAGTCTAGTAGATTTTGATGGGAAATCGCCCAGTTACAAGCATTTTACTAGGCTGTGCACGACCGTATGCCCGCGCGGCCGCGGTCTGAAACAACATAATAGGAGGCGCTACACAATGAGGAAAAACATGGCCAAGCTGGTCATCGCCGGTACCCTTTGTTTCAGCATGATGCCGATTCAAGCACTGGCGCAATCGACAACAACGCAAACCGCCACCGTCGTTCAATCCGTCAGCTTCAGAGAGAAGCCGTCCACTTCGGGTGAACGAATACGTTACTTACAGAAAGGCGAGACCGTAACCGTAATCGACAAGCCGAACAGCTATTGGCTTCACGTCAAAGACGGCAACGGCAAGACCGGATACATATCTTCGTCACAGACTTACATAACCCTAAAAACCAATACCGCCCCTTCGACAGGCCAATCGAGCGGCAAAGCAAACGCCGAAGTCGTCGCCAGCGTATCGTTCCGCAAAGGCCCTTCAACAAACGACGCACGCATCCGCTTTTTGAAGGAAGGCGAACGAATCACCGTCGTCGATAAAGTGAACAGCTACTGGTACAAAGCGATCGACAGTGCCGGCGTAACCGGATATGTCAGCACAAGCGATCAATACATTGAGTTGTTCGGTTCCGAAGAGGACGATAACGAGGAAGCCGTATTCCAGGACGATCCTAACGCAACCATCGTCAAATCCGTTTCGTTCCGCACGGGGCCTTCGACGGATGCGAGCCGCATCCGATATTTGCAAGCCGGCGAGCCGGTGCTTATTTTGCAAAAGGTGAACAGCTACTGGTATAAAATCCAGGACAAAAACGGCAAACTCGGATACGTCAGCACAAGCTCTTCCTATATCAAAACCGATTCTACAACGCCGACGCCTACTCCCGAGCCTCCGGTACAGGTTCCATCCAGTCAATCCGTTGAGAAAATGATCGCCGCCGGCATGAAATTTCTCGGAACGCCTTACGAATACGGCTCGAGCCGGTACGACAATACGACCATGGATTGCTCCGATTTGGTCCGCCAAGCTTTCTTGAACGGCCTGAACCTCCGCTTGCCCGGCGATTCGCGCAGTCAGGGCGAATACGTCAAGCAAGTCGGCAAAACGACAACGGACTGGCATAATTTAAAGCGCGGAGACCTCTTGTTCTTCATGTCGTACAAAGGCTCCAAAGCATCCAGCTATGCCGGCATCAACAAAGCTTCGCAGCGGATTACGCATGTGGCCATCTACCTCGGCAACGGCCAAATCCTGCATACCTACTCCAAGGAATCCGGCGGCGTGCGCATCGACAACCTTGCCGGGAAGCATTGGGAATACCGCTTTATTTTCGGCGGATCGGCTCTATAAGCAATCATGACATGCGACGCATCTTCCACTTGGAGGGTGCGTTTTTTTTATTCCCGCAGGCGTTTCTATTTGTCAGATTTATAGCGTTATCTACATTTCCTAGAAATTATAATCTTAATTTAAGGTACCCGGCCTACCCGCTTTTTATAATGAGTACATAAATAGATAGAGATAGAAGAGAGAATTGCCTTGGAGGAGAAAAGATTCCCTCTCGCCTGATGCACGGAACTGTCTTTTGGGGCGGTTCCGTTCATTTTGGCGTGGGGCGCGAAGGAGGAAACCCGCTACTCATGTACGTTAGAGAGGAACCGAAAAAAACAGGCCGCATCATCTTGATTGCTGCGATCGCGCTCGTTTGCGCAGGGGTCGCCGTCTTCTATTTAAATACGACGGTCATGGCCAAAAAGCCGGATTACTGGCCGACGACAGGCTGGAAAACATCCTCACCGGAAGAGCAGGGCATGGATTCGGCCAAGCTCGCCGCCATGTTCGATGCGCTTGCCGGTCAAAATCTTCACAGTATGCTGATCGCCCGAAACGGGTATATCGTAGCTGAGGCCTACAACAGCAGCACCGAACAGGATCAGAAGCAAGACGTGCTTTCCGTAACCAAAAGCGTGACGTCGACCCTTATGGGAATCGCGATTCAGCAAGGGAAAATCGGCAGCGTGGACGAGCCTGCTTACTCTTATTTTCCAGAGCTTGCCCAGGACCCGGATACGCGCAAGCAAACGATCCTGCTCAAGCACCTGATGACGATGACTTCCGGCCTCTCTTGGAGCAACGAAGAAGAAAAATCGTCCAAGGATATGATAAACAGTCCGAACTGGATCGAGTACATTACATCCCAGCCGATGACGGGAGATCCGGGAACCCAATTTGCATACAGCAACGGCAACGCCCATCTGCTGTCGCCGATTCTGCAAAAAGCGACGGGCAAAAACATTTTCGAATACGCGAAGGAAGTTTTGTTCAAGCCGCTCGGGATTACCGACGTGAGCTGGGATAACGACCCGCAAAATCAGCCTAACGGAGCATGGGGTCTTCAGATGACTACTCGCGATATGGCCAAATTCGGTTACCTGATCCTGAACAACGGCAAATGGGAAGGAAATGCGGTCGTACCGAAGGACTGGGTGACGAAGGCAACGACCGGTTACGTCGGAGAAAACTTCAAGGACGGCACGATGCGCGGCTACGGCTACTTGTGGTGGCTTCGTTCCAAAGGCAATGCCGTTCCGGCCGACAAAAAATACGAGATGTATTCGGCGACCGGCTCAGGCGGTCAGCGCATAGTCGTCGTGCCGGCCCAAAATCTCGTACTCGCTTTTACGGCCGACAACAGCGACAGCTTTTTCATGGATAAGCTGATTGACGAATATATCGTTCCTTCCGTGTTATCCTCCAAGGCGCTGCCCGCCAATGAGGAAGCAAGCGCAAAGCTGCAGGACAAAATCGCTCAGTTCAAGCAAACGAGCGACGTACCGACGGAATAACCGCTGACATAGAAGGCTGTGATCAGCTCGACGTAGCGAAGCAATAACCGTGAATAGAAGGCTGCTTCACCCTCGAGGTAGCGAAGCAATAACCGTTGAATAGAAGGCTGCTTCACGCTCGGGGTAGCGAAGCAAACCGGGCAAACGATGCGCGAATTAGCCGCTTGTCAACGTTTCACCCGTGATAACGATAAGTTCAGCGTAATGCGCCAGTGCGCTATTAATAGAACAAAGCCTCGAGCTCAACTGTTGTTGAGGAGCTCGAGGCTTCTTTTTGGGGACGCTATTCCGTCTTACCCCCCGATTTGCGACATGCGCCTGATCGTCGGCGTGTGCGATTGGCCCTGCTGCTTCAGCGCTTCCGCCATTTCGTGATTTTCCGGCTTAATGTCGAGCGCCCTGAAAAACAAATCCTCCACCGCCCGGTCATCGCCGATCAGCGGACGCACGTTAAATTCGTCGGACCAATACAAGCAAGGTTTGATGTTGCCGTCCGCGGTCAAACGCAGCCTGTTGCAGGTCTGGCAAAAGTGGTCGCTGACCGGATGGATCAATCCGAAGGCGCCTGCCGCCCCTTCGATCCGGTAATTTTGCGACGGACCGTTTCCGTACACCGTTTCCGATTGCGCCGCACGCCAACCGTTCGCTTCGCATCGCTCCAGCACGGTGCTGAGCGGCACGTATTTATTTCGCCAGCCGTCGTCGTCATGACCGATCGGCATATATTCGATAAATCGTACATGAAGCTTGCGCTCCAGCGTCAGCTTGAGGAAATCGTCGATTTCATCGTCGTTCAGCCCGCGCATAAGCACGACATTAATCTTAATCGGATCGAGTCCGACGCGGTAAGCCGCTTCGAGGCTGTCCAGTACCTTACGGATATCGCCGCCGCGCGTGATAAGCGCAAACCGGTCTGCTCGCAGCGAATCCAGACTAATATTAACGCGGGTCAGCCCTGCAGCCCGGAGCTGCTCCGCTTTCCCCGCAAAAAATATCCCGTTCGTCGTAAGCGCAATATCTTCAATGCCCGGAATCGCGGAAAGCTTGCCGACAAGCTGCTCGAGGTTTTTGCGGACGAGGGGCTCTCCCCCGGTCAGCCGAAGCTTGCGGACACCGAGTCCGGCAAGCACGCGAACGACCTCGTAAATCTCCTCAAACGTAAGCGTCCGTTCATCAGGCGCAAACTCCATCCCTTCCTCAGGCATGCAATAAACGCAGCGCAAATTGCATTTATCCGTCACCGAAATGCGCAAATAATCGTGCACGCGACCGAAACGGTCGATAAGCCGCCGCTGCATCCTCATTCCCCCCTTCGTCCGACCGGTGTTTCCGTCCTATTTGATTATTCCATTATGACATAATTTATACAAAAAATATACGAAGAGATCGCGCCCTCACTTGGGTTATATTGGGTACGGCAGTGTGCGGAGAACCTGTTATGGGAGCTGTGTAAATGTCGTCAACCGCCTTCAAAAAACTTTTAAGGAACGCAGTATAATTCCGGCAGCCAATCATGTACGATGGTATGGAAATGTTCTCCTATTCATAGCTGCAAATTTACTGGATGATGATTCGCAAATCAAATGGTTGGGGGGATGAACGATGGAGATCGACGTTCGGCTGGCCACGATCCATGACATCGATGAGCTTGTACAAATGCGCTGGGACTTTTCGCTGGAGGGTGTCACCGATCATTCGGAAAGCTTCGGGGAGTTTCATGCCGTTTGCAGCTCGTTTTTAGAAAAGGCAATAGAGAGCGGCAGCTGGTTCATCTGGGTTGCGGAAGCGGAAGGCGGATTGGTTTCACACATGTATTTGCAGCTTATCCGCAAAGTGCCGCGTCCTGGAAAATCGCCCGATCCATATTTCGGATACGTAACGAACGTTTATACGCGGCCAAGTCACAGAAGTCTTGGGATCGGGGCTAAAATCCACTCGGCCTTGGAGCAATGGTCCATGCAAAACGAAGTCGAATTTCTAATCCTCTGGCCAAGCAGCGGCAGCGTTCCTTTTTATGAAAGAAACGGTTTCGCCCGCAGCGAGGATGCGCTGGAGAAGCATTGGGGATAGCAGTTGCGACGTGCATGGCGGATTTTCTAATGGAAGCAATTCTAGCGATATAAAGTACGGTTGTGACTGCTCTATCATCTCAGACTATAGCAGGCTTCTAGCTGCTTCCAAGGTTTGTTTTCCGGCATAAACCAGAAAACCGCCGTCCGATCGCTACCTGCGATCCGGACGGCGGTTTTCTTGTACGTACAAAATTAGTGCATGACCCAGCCGCCGTCGATATTAAGCAGCTGGCCGGTAATAAAATCGCTGTCGGGCGAAGCGAGGAAAACAAAGCCGCCGACCATGTCGGAGGGAAGCTGGCGCCGGGCAAAGCATTGCTCCTTCGCCAAGTAAGCGGCCGATTCCGCAAGACGCTCCTCGTCGTAGGTGAGTATCTCCTGCTCCGTCTTGACCGCTCCGGGCGATATGGCGTTAACCGTAATGCCATGTTCGCCGACCTCCCGCGCCATTGCGCGCGTAAACCCGACGATGCCGCCCTTGGAGGCGACGTAGTGCACGAAGCCTTTTTGGCCTCTCAGAAAGGTTACCGAGGAGACGTTGATGATTTTACCGTATTTCCGTTCTTTCATATAAGGGAAAACTGCTTTGGAAATCAGAAAACACGATTTCAGATTGACGTTCATGACACGATCCCATTCTTCCTCGGTGATCTCGTACCATGTTTTGTTCGGGTAGATTCCGGCATTGTTGACGACAATATCGACACCGCCCCAGATCTCTCCGATCGCTTGAATCATCCGCTCGACCTCGGCTGCATTAGATACATCCGCCTGCTGGACGATCGCTTCGCCTCCGGATTCAATGATGGCAGCCCTGACTTGCTCCGCTTCCACCGGCGTATTCCAGTAGTTGACGACAACCTTGGCGCCTTCCGCGGCATAAGCAAGGCAAACCGCCTTCCCGATCCCCGTAGCCCCGCCGGTAACCAAGGCCACTTTGTTCCGCAATTTCATGGCGTTCGCTTCTCCCATCGTTCTACCAAAGTGTGAAAAAGTATAAAGGCAAGTTACTCCTCTGATTTTACGTGAATGCCGCATTTTCTTCCATATCAGTTGGACAAAAGTCCGGTTATGATCTGACAATTTGAAGGCTAAACGCTAAATGGAAAACATACATCTATTTTTCACTTTTTAGGGTGTTTTGAGCATTTAGCTGGAAAAACTACATCTATTTTAGCGTTTTTATCCGAAAACGAGGATTTTCACAAAAAATAACTGTATGAATTCCAGCTAATGCTCTATTTGCATCCTTCCGCTCAAAACTAGATGTAGTTTTTCCATTTAGTATCGCCGGTCGAGACGCTGCAATCGATTAACTTTCCCGCCTGACTGGCGGCGGGCTATCGTTCCAGGCGAATCAGCCCAAGCCGCCGCCCTGCAGCGACGGATTCGCGCAGCGGGTGTAGGTACCCAGTACGCCCTTATGCTTGAAGTCCGGCCGCTGCCAGCCTTGACGCCGCTCGTCCAATACGGCTGCGATTTCTTCCTCACTCCGCGCTTCTCCGGCGATTCCGGTAATCGCGATCGAACGGTTCGGGATATCGATGCGCACGGTATCGCCGTTGGCGATTAGTGCGATCGTGCCGCCGTCGATCGCTTCCGGACACAAGTAGCCGACGCAAGGGCCACGCGTCGCGCCCGAGAATCTGCCGTCCGTGACGAGCGAGGTCGTCTTGGACAATACGGGATCGGATGCGATCAACTCCGACATAAAGAACATTTCCGGCATCCCTGCAGCCCGCGGGCCTTGATAGCGGATAATAATGACGTCGCCTGGCTGGATCGTTTTGTCTTTGTAAGCCTGTACCGCCGTCGCTTCATCGTCGAATACGATCGCCGGTCCTTCGTGAACATGCATCTCCGGAGCGACCGCCGTCGTTTTGATGATGCAGCCCTCTTCTGCGAGGTTGCCTTTCAGATAAGCCATCGCGCCTTCCGACTTGAGCGGCTTCTTCAGCGTATAAATGACATCTCGCCGGTTCAGTTTATAGTTGGCAAGGAACATTTCCGCAAAACGCGGCATTTCGCTTGCTTTATACGCCTGCAGATTTTCTGCAACCGTTCTTCCTGTCACCGTCAATTGGTCCAAATGCAGCATATCCTGCAGCTCCAGCATAACCTGCGGCACGCCCCCTGCATACCAGAACAGCTCGGTCGGGTATTTGCCGGCCGTTTTCGTATCGACCAGAACGGGAACTTGGCGATGAATGCTGTCGAACAGGTCCGCATCGATTTCAATTCCCGCTTCTTTGGCTATCGCAATCAAATGCATGACCGCATTAAGCGAGCCGCCGATCGCCGCATGGATCATAATCGCATTCTCGAACGCCTTGCGCGTCAAAATATCCGACGGCCGGATATCGGCCTTCACAAGACGCATAACCTGCTGGCCCGCCTCGCGCGCCGCGCGGCGTATTTCCGCATTCGTCGCCGGAATCAAAGCCGACCACGGCAATGCGAGTCCGAGCGCTTCCGACATAACCTGCATCGTCGCCGCCGTGCCCATATATTGGCATGCCCCGCATGTCGGACAGCAGGCGCGCTGGAACGCGAGAAACTCTTCCTTGGTCATCGACTGCTCGCTGACCTTCACGCTCATATGCCAGAGCTCTTCGTTCGACTTCATGCACGGCCCTGCGCCCATGGCGCCGCCAGGCACATGAACGGCCGGAATGTTCAGTCTCGCGATCGCAACAAGATGGGCCGGAACGGCTTTGTCTCCCGCCGAGGTCAGCACCATTGCGTCGAATGGGGTCGCCTTCGCGTGAATTTCCACCATCCCGGCGATCATATCCCGGGAAGCGAGCGAATAACGCATCCCGCCATGCGCCTGGGCCACGCCGTCGCAAATGTCGGTCGTCGTATATACAGCCGGCTTGCCGCCGAGCTGCAGCACGCCTTTCTCCATTTCGCTGACCAATTCGCCTAAGTGGTAAGAGCTCGGATGGCTGTGCCCCTCCGTGCTTTCAACCATGACTTGAACGCGGTCCAGATCGTCGACCGTCCAATCCATCGACATGCGCAGGGCATCGCCCTCGAAGCTGATTTGTCTGACTTTCTGGCTGTTTAATTGCTCGTTCATCCGTTCGTCCTCCCTCGCTTTGCAAAGCTCCATTCGATTTATATGACTTTCCCGCTGTTCAATAGCCTTTACTTAGCAAAGCTCCATTCAAAATGATCGTCAAACGGGTAAAACGGACGCGCTATCCGTTCAAAAGGTAAGCTCCGTAAATTCGCGGTGCTGCTTCCCGGCGTATCCATAATAAGCATGGTCGACGAAATGTCACGGTAACACGATCTGAACTGCGTCGCCGACTTAACCAGCACAAGCTCGGCATCCTTCGGCTCCAGCCCTACGCAGCGGTACATCGCGGGATCTCCCGTGAACACCTGACGCTCCATCACCAACAGCGAGATCAGCCCGATCTGCAGCACGACGACGCGTCCCATATTGGCCTGCAGGTTCGCCTGGAAGCCGTCGCCGAACGCAAACCGGCCGTCGCCGATCTTTGCAACGACGCCTTCGATGACGATCGGAGCGCCGTACCGGGAATCCAGCGAGTAACCGATCGGCAGACGAACCTCGGCCCCGATACCCGCTTGAACCGCTTGTTCCACCGCAGAGGCGTCAACGACATGCAGCAGGGTGCGCACTCGTTCCTGCGCGCCCAACTCAAGCATCCGCTTCAAGACAAAGTTGCTGTCGCCCGGCGAGCCGGCGCCCGTACTATCCGCCGAATCCGACATGATGACCGGTTCGCTAGAGGCGCGCTTCTCAGTCAGCTCGACAATCTCCTCGACCGTATACAGCCTGACGTCAAAACGATGCCGTTTCTCCCAAGCAAGCATAGCCAGCCGCTCCGCTTCCTGTATCGCCCATGCTTCGTCCTCCGCCACAACGACGACCGCGAAGCCCATTTCTTCGATATCCAGCCAAGGCTGCAGCTGGAAGAGCGAAGTGACCAGCGATTTGCCGCTCTCTTCGGCGACCGCCGCTTCCTCGATCAGTTCCCGCATCGGACCGTCGGTCGTCTGGTGGTTCTCCGCCGGCAGCATCATCGGCACCTTGCGAAGCACCGTAACCGGCCGCACCTCCTTGCGGATCATCGAGAAAAGCAGCTTCGCAGCGCGTACTCCCGTTTCGAAATGATCGATGTGCGGGAACGTTTTGTAGCCGATGATCGCATTCGCCTGCTCCGCCATCAGCCGCGTTACGTTCGAATGGGAATCAAGCGTCGTCACGATCGGAATATCATGGCCGATTGCCTGCCTTACCGCACGCAGCAGATCGCCTTCCGTGTCGTCGCAGCCCTCGGCGACCATGGCGCCGTGAAACGCCAGAAACACGCCGTCCACCGGTCCTGCGTTCGTGATGTGCAGAACCAAATTATGTTTAAGCGTCTCAAAGGCTTCCCGCTTCAACGTACCGCCCGAAATCGCCTGCGCGTAGAAGGCCGGCACGACTTCGACGCCCTGTTCCTTCGAAGCGGTCAAACAGCCGCCGATCTCATTGCGGACCGTCTCCATTTGCCTGATTTCGTCGCCGAACAAATAAACGAGATTGTGAAAATATTCGATCGAACTCGGATAGAGACTGAACGTATTACTTTCCTGAATAATACCGCCTGCAACGATCCTCATACCGTTATCAGCTCCTGACTTTTCGCCTCATCTTTTCGTTTCAAACGAACAAGTAGGCATCCATATAAAGTTTATCTAACGACATCATAACGATTGAATTTGAATATTGTCAACAATATTTTATTAATCAAAGGTTATGTTTTTCCACGTTGTTGACAATACTGCTATGCCTCCCGTACTGTAAACGGAAAGGGTTCCCGATGGAGGAGGACGTATGGCAAAATTTACATTCATGCAGCAAAACAACATTTCGCTCAGAGAAAAGGTCGTCATTGACATCCGGAAAGCGATTTTGAGCGGCGAGCTGAAGCCCGGTGAGAGATTGAAGGAGGCGGATATCGCAGATCAGATGGGCATCAGCAAAGGCCCCGTACGCGAAGCGATCCGTCAATTGGAGCGCGAAGGGCTGCTGATTACCCAGCCTTATAAGGACACGGTCGTTGCCGACACCGACGGCGACGAAGTACGGGATTTGGTTATCCCGATCCGTTTTCATCTGGAGTGGTTCGTGATCGAGAAATATTTGTCCGCAATGGACGAGGCTTTTTTCGAGAAGCTGCAGCAGATCGTACGGGAAATGTCGCAGCATGCCGAGGAAGGACGGATCGACCGGCTGGTCGAGCTCGATTTGCTTTTTCACGAAACGATCATTTCCCTGGCATCGGAACGGACGCTGCATCTGACTTGGCGCAGCATTATCAATCAGATGAAGCTTCATTTTATGAAAAACCTGCGTTTCTTCGAGAAGGGCGCGATCGTCGACGATCACCAGAAGCTGCTCGACCGGTTGAAGACGAAACAGCCGGAGGCGATTCGCGACGAATTGATCAGCCATATGGACGGCAACCGGCATTTTCTGTACACAAGCCAAAAATGACCTGTAACGTAACGCACATCCCTGCGTATATACTGCACAAGGATAAACGTCTGCGCTTTTCGAAGGAACGATTACGAACAGACACGTTACCGGGAAATCGAACAATCAGCGGAGGATATACCTTCTGAGATTTTAACGTTTATGACGGAGGGCAAGCCGTATGTACGAACAAAAAATCCGCAAAGAGCTGCTGCAATGGGAGCAATCGCTGCTGAAGCCGCCCGGCATGGTGGAGAAGGCTGCCAAAAAGCTGAGCGGCAAAATCAACGAAAAAATACCCGAGCGGGTGCACAATATCATAACCGGAACGGTGAAGGGCATCGTCAAAACATCCTTGTTCGGCGCGGAGTTCACGCCAAACGAGAAGGTATCGTACAAAGTAAGTCTGGCGGATCGCGACAAGAGGGCTGACGAGGTTATTTCCCTGTACAAAAAAATCGCCGCTGCGGAAGGGGCGGGCACCGGCGCCGGGGGTATTCTATTGAGCGTGGCGGACTTCCCGGCGTTGATTGCGATCAAAATGAAAATGCTGTTCCAGCTCGCCCACGTTTACGGCTTCGATACGCATGTGGAGAGCGAGAGGCTGTTTCTGCTGTACGTTTTTCAACTGGCGTTCTCGGGACAAGATGCCAAGCCGGCCGTTTACGGTATCGTGCGAAATTGGGCGGGCCGCGATCCGCTCGCTTTGCCGAAAGCGGACAGCGTCGACTGGGAGCATTTCCAGCAGCAGTACCGCGACGCCATCGATTTGCGCAAAATGCTGCAAATGGTCCCCGGCATCGGTGCGATCGTCGGCGCTTGGGCCAATTACGGCTTGCTCGACGAGCTCGGCACAGCGGCCAAAAACAGCTTCAGGCTCAGAAGGCTGGACACATTATCGTAAAGGCAGGGATTTTACATGACCGTCAAGAGCAAATTTACGGGCGTATTCGAAAGGCTGAGGGAAATTTTGAAGGCATATGAAGCGTTGATGGATGTCAAAAGCGATACGTCTGAAAGCTACTATTTGGATACCCACAAGGTTCATCCGCTCAACAATAAACCTGCTTTCTTCGGGGCGGCGAGCATCAAGAAAAATTACGTCAGCTTTTACCTGATGCCCGTTTACGCCTGTCCCCAACTGCTTGAGGACGCTTCCGAAGGTCTGAAAAAACGGATGCAGGGGAAATCCTGCTTTAATTTCAAGGATAAACGGCTTCGCTGCCCGTTAAGGGCAAGCGCGTTTACCGGGAAATCGAACAATCCCCGGAGATATACTTTCTGAGATTTCAAGGAAATCGACGAAAGTCTGTTCGCCGAACTGAAGGAGCTAACCCGCAAAGGCTACGAAGCTTACAGCGGACAGGGCTTGATATAAGCTTTACGCGCCGGACAGCACGTCATTAATATGCTTTTCCATTGCAATCGCCTGCTCCGGCAGCAACAGCCCCGCTTCCAATTCGAACGTTACGCTGCTCTTGGCGGGAAGCGTCCGGATATTTCCTTTTTGCTTCTCTTTCGTATATCCTCCCGGCTCCGCTGTGGCCGGCAAAGCCAGTCCAAGCGCCTCCTCCGTTCCGTTCCGCACGATCCAGCGCACCACTTTATCCAACTGCTCGGGGCGATGCTTCACATACCCTGCGCAGCCGTCAGGCTGAATATGGATACTGTGAGCCCAGCCGTCTCGATCCGCAAGGTACTTGAAGAACTGCAGCACCTCCAGGTTCAACAGATGCTCCGGCTCAAACACGTTCAGCAAGGAAGGATTTTGCGATACCCTGTCTATGAATGCATAGTATTCGGCAGGCGGGCTATCCACCGCCCCGGGTGTCACCCGGACTTGATCGGCGCCGCAAGGCGCGCTGTAAACCAATCTTCCATAGTCGACCGGCCTAAAATTGACATGAGCCAAGTACATATACTCCATCGGCTCCGTTCTTAAATTCGTGGCCGTGAATCGGATTTGCACCGTAGTCGCATCCTCGTAAAGACGGATGACCGGCTCCGCTTTATAATCACATGTAAAAGCGATCGCGTGCCTATAGCTGCCTCCAACCTCCAAGTAAGCCCCTCTTTCATCGGAGCCCGCCTGAATAAACGCCTGCTGATAAGGAGCGTTCGGCAATTCTCCGTGTACGGGGTGAGCGTCCTCCGGCCCCGGGTTTCCCATGGCCGTCAACCCGCAGTGCTGCAGGAAGCCGCCGTAGGTCGACAGAAAGTCGCGGGTAGGCTGAGGCTCCTCGAAAATGGATTTCATCCCCAAAGATTGTCCTGCGAACTCGATCGACCATATTTGCTGGCCTTGGTAAGGCAATACGACCAAGCGGCCGGAGGAATTCGCCAAACGGACGCCGCATACGCCGGAACGATAACGGAAAATCGACGCTTGAAGCGTTCCGTGCTCCACCAGCAGCTGTTCCTCCCTAGTAAAATAGCTCGCATCCAAATGAAGCTTCGTTTGTATTCCCATGATTTATCCTCCTCTCTTATATTATATATTATCTATTATATATCAAACGTAAAGTCTAAAATTGCATTTCTTCATGACAAAATTAAGAGACATCCGTTCCTCCATTGATGCCCATAGCTTCTCCGGTAATGTAACTTGCCTCGTCGGATGCTAGAAATGCAATTAAACTGGCCACCTCGTCAGGGATTGCAAATCTGCCTAAAGGAATGAGCTGGTCCCACCGCTTCTGTACGTCTTCCTGCGGCATATTCCATATTCTGGACCGTTCCTCGCGAACTTTTTGCATCATCTGGGTATCCACCAAGCCCGGACAAACGGCATTTACGCGAATCTTGTACGGTGCCAATACTACCGCCGCAGAGCCGGTCATACTGATAATCGCCGCCTTCGAAGCTGCGTAATGCGCTGCCAACGGTCTGGGACTGCGTCCTGCCGCTGAGGATAGATTGACGATACTGCCGCCCGTCCCCTGCTCGATCATGACTTTGCTTACAAGCTGAGTCAAAAGGAATGTTGCCGTTACATTAATTTGAAACATAAGGTTCCACTGCTCCACCGATATTTCCAAAAACGGACGGGTATCCATAATCCCGCCGGCATTGACCAGGACGTCGATTGTCCCGTATTGTCCGGCCGATTTCTTGACCAGCTCTTCGAGCTGTTCGGTCTTCGATAAATCGGCTTGAATAGCCGCGGCTTCGGCTCCCAGTTGTCTCAGCTCTTGCAAGACTTGTTCCAGCCCAGCCTCATTAAAATCGGTAAGCACAAGCTTCATACCGGATTGCATCAACTTGCGAGCTACGGATGTCCCAATCCCGCCGGCCGCCCCCGTAACCAAAGCTACTTTGCCCTTGCGATTGCTGTTCATAGGGTACCTCCCTGATTTCATTCATTAAATAATTCATTCAACAAATTAACACCCGTTTCGATCAATATCGATTCGCATTGAGGGTCAAAGGCTGACGGCTGGGCGTATCCGCGATGCGAGACGCTCGGCTCGTATCCGCCGAAAGCATATTCGGCGGCAGTGGGGAAATATCCGAGAACGCCGTTTGAATACCCGCAGTAAAAAGTCACCTTCGCTTTCGATATTTCCTTTACGGCTAAACCGATCTCGTTGAATATTTCTCCCGGCGCGGCGCAAATCCCGAAATTACCGATTCGGATCGCCTGCAAAGGCGCTTCCGCGGCTGTTTGGATTGAACCCTCCTCTATAGTTCTTATCGTCTCTTTCGCCCATGCGATGTGGTATCGAATCGTATTGGGCGAGGTACGAGGATCGGGGTGTGCCGTCAATTCGGCCAATTCCCGCTCGCGCCGCTCGATTTCGGCTGAGAGTTCCTGACGGGTCGGCAGCTTTTCATATGGAAAACGAACCCACTGTTCAGCGGCAGATATGACCGGCTGCGCCTGGGCACAGTCACTCTTCATTGCCTTTCTGCGATAGAGTGAAATCGGCGTCGTCGATGCGAAATCATGCTTTTCTATGACCGTTGCGGGTTCGACCGGGTTAAGCACGGACTCGATCGCTTTCAAAGCCAATTTCGTTCCGAACTCCACTTCCAACCCTTTCGTCCGGCAAAACCCTTCCAATGGCAAAATGTTGCCCGCAGCTCCTTGCAGAAAAATACACTCCCCGCCCAATATTTGCTTGACCGTCTTTCTGAGCGGGCCGACAAAATCCGAGGAATACTCCGTAACGTCCTTTCCTATTACGACAGGGTGACAGGCAAAATTAACCGCGGTCGCAATGACAGATTGGTCTTGTCTCTTAAAACACACCGTCTGTACGCTGCGATCGCAAACGCCGTCCGGATTCCAGCCAAGTATCGTTCCTCCGTCCTGCGTGCGTTCCCGTCTGTTGACAGACAATCCTTCTACTGCTGATACGCCCAATCCCATTTCGGCATCTTCAAGCCTAAAGACAGCCAGCTCCACCGCTGAGGCGGCCATCTCGGCCACATAGTCCGCAAACAAGCGCTCCTTGAGCGTGTACTCGGGGTATTGCCCGCCCAACTTGACCGCAGCCGGGAAGCCCGGCAATCCGTGGCTGTGGTTGAAATTGACCAATACCGCGTGCTTCGGGCACGAGCCGGCCTTGGCAAAGCTCGCTCTGATCTCCTCGGCTCTGTCCAAAGGACAGACGGCCATATCGATCGAAACGATGATGACGCGTTGTCCGCCGCTCTCCACGGCGATAGCGCCGACTTCCATCGGTTCGCCATATCCTGTGCCGGCCTTCATCCGATTCACGAAGCCCAGCATATCGATCCCCAGCGGCGGGGTAATCGGCAAAACCGCAGCTCCGGCCCGCAAATTACGTTGTGTCATGTTCTCCTGCTCCCTCGCGATGATAATTGATGAATCGGATATCCAAGCGCCGCTTCGGCTGCTTCCATTGTCATTTCGCCGAGTGTCGGATGAGCATGAATCGTAATCGCAACGTCCTGCAGCGTCGCGCCCATTTCAACCGCCAACCCCATTTCTGCAATCAAACCGGAAGCTTCCGCCCCCGCGATCTGAGCGCCCAGTATAATGCCCGTTGCGCGATCGGCCACCAATTTGACAAAGCCTTCATTTGCTTGCAAAGAAAGCGCGCGCCCATTGGCAGCGTAGGGAAACTTGCCGACGGCGATATCGATTCCCTGTGCCGCCGCTTCCGCCTCGGACAAACCGACGCTGGCAAGCTCAGGGTCTGAGAACACAACCATAGGGATCGCCCTATAGTCCACCTCGCTGCTCATCCCGGCAATCGCTTCCGCCGCAACTTTGCCTTCATAGGAAGCTTTATGAGCCAAAGCGGGGCCTGCCACAATATCGCCGACGGCGAAAATATTCGGCAAGGACGTTCTGCATTGGCGGTCGATGTGCACCAGCCCGCCTTCCATTTGCCTTAACCCAAGACGATCCAGCCCTGAATCTGTATTCGGGCGGCGGCCCACTGCAACAAGAACGTAATCGGCCGTAATCTGTCTTTCCTCGCCATTGACCAGAAAAGTTACGGTAACGTCCTTACTCGTTTGCTTGGCGCTTATCGCTATCGCCTGATGATGCACCGTCACGCCTTTCTTATTCAACCGCTTCGCAACGGCTTGCGCCATTTCTTGTTCAAATCCGGGCAATATGCGCTCCGAGCCTTCAAGTATCGTCACTTTCGCGCCGAATTTGGAGAACGTCTGACCAAGCTCGATTCCGATGTAGCCGCCGCCGATGACGATCAAACTTCCCGGAATCTCCTGAAGCTCGAGCGCATCGGCGGAGGACAAGATTCTCCCTCCGAATGGGAGAGACTTTAACTCGATCGGGTGAGAACCGGTAGCGAGGATGCAATATTCAAACCGGATATGCAGTTGTTCCAGTCCATTATTCAAAATCGCCTCATGATCATTGATCAACGTGATTTCGCCATGAATGGCTTGAATTTGATTGCCGCTTAAAAGGCCGGCGATACCGCCCGCCATTTTTTTAACAATGCCGTTTTTCCAGCTCTGAACTTTCGCGAAATCCACTTTTACTTGTTCTGCGGTAATCCCCATCGCTTGCGATGCGGATACCGCTTCGTAGCTATGGGCAGCGGAGATGAGCGCTTTGGAAGGGATGCACCCGCTATTCAAACAAATACCGCCCCATTCGGACTTATCTGCAATCATCACGCTTTTTCCAAGTTGAGCGGCACGGATGGCGGCTACATAACCGCCGGGTCCGGCTCCGACCACCAGCACATCGATGGTAAACAGCCTATTTTCCCCAGCCAATAAAAGCGCCTCCTTAACGAACGGCAGGCTGGGAATCGCAATAGGCCTGCGCCTCGATCTCGACTAGCAGGCGCGGGTCCATAAGCGCCGAAACTTCCACCATGGAGGCAACGGGCATAATTTCGCCGAAAGCTTCTTTGTGCGCTTTGGCAATTTGTTCCCACAGCTTAATATCCGTGACGTAAATTCTCGTGCGGGTGACATCTTGCATGCTTGCGCCGACTTCCTCCAAAGCTTCTTCGATAATTTGCAGAATGCGTTTCGTTTGCCGGTACGCGTCCCCTGCTCCTACGACTTCCCCGTCTTTCATCGCCGTCGTACCGGATACCTCCACCATATTTCCGACCCGCAACGCCCGGCAATAACCGAAAATCGTTTCCCACGGTGCTCCTGACATTGCTTTTTTACGCTCCAGCATCTTTGTTTTGTCTCCTTTCAGACTTAAGCTTCAAGGGTTTAAGGCTTGCTCAAATCAAGTACCAATCATCCGATTCCAGCTGCCGGACCAAATCGTTCATAAACTCGGCAGCCGGCGCTCCATCGATTAAACGGTGGTCGAAGCTGCCTGTCATATTCATCATCGGGCGAATCTCCATTTTACCCGCGATGGAAACGACTACGTCCTTAACGGCACCGACCGCGAGAATACAGCCTTCCGGCGGATTGACAATCGCCTGAAATTGTTCGACGCCGTATGCGCCGAGATTGGATATCGTGACGGTTCCTCCCTGCATGTGAGACGGCATGGAAGTCCGGTTGCGAATTGAATCGATACGCCCTACCCGCGCCATAGCAATTTCCGAGACCGAAAGCCGCTCCGTTTCATGAATGACCGGCACCATCAAGCCTCCGTCCAAGGAAACGGCAAGACCGACATTCACATGTTCATGCTCGACGATGTGGCAACCTTCCTCGCCCGGATGCCCGATAAAGGAAGCGTTAAGCGCCGGATATTTCACGAGCGTTTCCGCCACCGCCCGAATCATGAAATCGGTGAGCGACAGTTTGATTTTCTTGCGAAGCAAGCTGTTTTGGATCGTTGATTTGATCTTCATCATATTTGAAACATCGACGCGCCGGGTAATGGCAAACTGCGGAACCGTTTGGACGCTATCCAGCATGCGGCGGGCAATCGTTCTGCGCATCGAGGATAACGTGAGCTTCCGCCCTTGCGGAACCGCCGAAGCCGCCGATGATGCGATGCAAGCAACCGAGGATGCAGCAGTAGAAGAAGGCGTAAAACATCCCTTCCGCTGCTCCTGAACCGCACATGGCAGCCGGCCTTTCGCATTCTCGATATCCCGGTGTAAGATGCGTCCGTTCGGGCCGCTTCCTTTCACAAGGGAATAGTCGATCTCGAGCTCGCGGGCCCTTCTCCGCGCCGAAGGGGAAATGGCAAGGAATGTTCTGCGCTGTTGCGGCTCCGCAAGCGGCTTGCCGTTTTCGGCGGAAACGGCGTCCTTCTCGTTCCCTTCTTCCTTTAGCAGCGCGATTGGTTCACCTACGGCAACGGTAGCCCCCGCTTCGACAAGAAAGCTTTCAATGACGCCGTCATACGGCATTTGCAGCTCGATTACCGCTTTATCCGTTTCGATTTCTGCGATGACTTCATCTTTGGCGATCGGCTGCTGCAGCGGAACGGTCCAATTTACGATTGTGCCTTCTTCCATCGACAAGCTTAATTTAGGTAAACGAACACTTTTCGACATCAAGATTGCCTCCAATTTCACAATGGTCTGTCACCCGCGGAACCCGATCACACCAGCCTCCGTACGGCTTCCACAATATCTGAAACTTGGGGGATCGTTTGTTTTTCAAGCGTCCGGTTGTATGGCAGAGGAACATCCTTAGTCGCCACGCGCACAATCGGGGCATCCAAATAATCGAAAGCGTTTTCCTGAACCAATGAACAAATCTCAGCGCCCCAACCGAAAGAGTAGGTGGATTCATGAACGATAACCGCGCGCATCGTTTGGCGAACCGATTCGAGAATCGTCTCGAGATCAAGCGGGTTAAGCGTGCGCAAATCGATCACCGCGGCCGAAATTCCTTCCAGCTGCAGTTGCTCTGCCGCTTCCAAACAAAAATCGACCATTCGGGAAATGCCGATCAGCGTCACATCGCCGCCCTGCCGTTTCACTTCGGCTTTTCCTAGCGGAACGGTATATTCCCCTTCGGGAACCTCGCCTTTTTTGTTGTAGAGCATCTTGTTCTCGATAAAAATAACCGGGCTGCCGTCCCTTATGGCTGATTTAAGCAAACCCTTCGCGTCATAAGGCGTCGACGGCACCGCTACCTTCAACCCCGGAATATGGGCAAACAGCGTTTCCAGGCTTTGCGAGTGCTGCGCGCCGTTGCCGCGTCCTGCGCCTCCTTGGGTACGAATGACCATCGGCACACTTGTCTGTCCGCCCGACATATACTTCAGCTTGGCTGCCTGGTTCACGATCTGGTCCATCGCTACAGCCGTAAAATCGACCCACATAATCTCGATAACCGGGATTAATCCGGTAATGGCAGCCCCGATCCCCATTCCAATGAATCCAGCCTCGGAAATCGGCGTGTCTCTGACCCGTTCCCCGCCAAATTGCTCGTAAAGCCCCTTCGTTACTTTAAAAATGCCGCCGTATTCTCCAATATCCTCGCCCATCAAAAATACTCTCTCGTCCCTGGCCATTTCCTCTTGCAGAGCTTCATTCAGCGCTTCGCTCATCGTCAGTACTTTCATCCTGTCTCTCCTTCCGGCTCCGTCAAAAAACATCGAGCAAAATTTGTTCTTTATCCGGTTCATTGCTTAACCGCGCCGATTGTTCGGCCTGTTTTAATCGGGCAATCGCCTGCTCCTCGATTTCGGCAAGCAAGGCTTCGGTCGCAAGTCCTTGCTCAAGCAGCTTTTGCTTCAAGCGGACAATCGGGTCCATCTTTCGCCAATTCGCCACTTCCTCCTTCGTCCGATACATTTCGGAATCACCGTACATATGTCCCTGCAGTCTGTACGTTTTCGCTTCGATCAATGTGGGACCTCCGCCCCGGCGCGCGCGTTCCACCGCAGTGGAAGCAACCTCATAAACAGCTTCCGCATCGTTGCCGTCCACAATGACTCCGGGGAGGCGAAATGCATCCGCGCGCTCAACCAAATCTTTGTTTTTAACCGATCGATGAAAGGGAGTCATTTCCGAATACAAATTATTTTCGCAAACGAAAACGACAGGAAGATCCCAAAGCGACGCCATGTTTAACGTTTCCGAAGCGACGCCCTGATTCATGGCTCCGTCTCCGAAGAAGGCTACAGCCACCCGATCCGTCTTGTGCATTTTGGCTGATAAAGCCGCGCCTGCCGCAATAGGAATGCCGGCTCCGACGATGCCGTTGGCGCCGAGAATGCCCGTCGTCATATCCGTGATGTGCATCGGGCCGCCCTTCCCCTTGCAATAACCGTCCTCTCTTCCCAGCAATTCGGCAAAAAGCTTGTATGGATCGGCCCCTTTGGCCAAATGCTGGCCCCTTCCGCGATACGTAGTGGTTATGTAATCATCGATGCGAAGAGCCGAGCACACGCCCGCCGCTACCGCTTCCTGTCCGATATAGGAATGGTAAGACCCTCCGATCAATCCTTCCTTATAGAGCTCGATGGCCATCTCTTCGAAATTTCGGATTGTGACCATGCCCCGGTAAAAGCCCAACAATGCTTCGCTCATGTTCCTATCCTTCTTTCATGTGTGGTATGAGCCTGAATAAACTCCATATCCGGTTGAAGCCCGAGTCCCGGCAACCCCAAAGAGAAAGCTTCGCCGTTCTTCATCTCGTAGCTGCAGCCGGCAATCAAACCGAAGCTGCTGTTGCGGCCGGCCGTCGAAACGACCTCAATCATCCTGCTTCCCGGCAGCGCCATAGCCAGGTGAAAATGAATGGCGGAGAAATAATGGGGAAAGAGAGGCAAATTCCACGCATTGGCCAAGGCTGCAATCTTCCTCCACTCCGTAATGCCTCCGCACAGCGTCGCATCCGCCCGCACGATATCCATGCAGCCTTCCCTCATATAGTCAAGAAAGGTCCATTTGCCCGCAATAAACTCCCCTACGGCGACCGGAACCGGGGACGCATTCCTAAGCCATGCCAAGTCCGCTCTCTGCTCCGGAGGCAAAGGCTCTTCAATGAAGGACAGTCCGGCTGTTTCCCCGTTAGCCCGCTCCATCCACCTCAGAATCGCTTTCGGATCGTTCCAGGCGCCGTTCGCATCGACGCCCAATTCGACTTGGCCCGGCAAGCTGTTTCGCACTGCAATAAACCGGGCCAAATCCTCTTCCATCGACGCTCCGCCTACCACCAATTTCAAATGCCGGAAGCCTTGCTCCGCATATTGTCCGAACTCCTCGCAAAGCTCGTCGATTCCTTTGTCTGCTCGGTAGTATCCTCCCGCCATCAAGACCGGAACCGAAGTATTAAAGCCGCCTAACAACCGGTGCAGCGGGATGCCGTTTTGCTTCGCCTTCAAATCCCATATGGCAATGTCCACAAGACTGATGGCTCTCATATAGGCACCCTGTCTGCCATTCAAGCGGACGCCCTGGTACATGGATTCCCATAATCGTTCAACCTGTTCAAAAGGCTGCTGCAAAATAATCGGAGCGAGATGCTGCGCGATGATTGTCGTTAAATCCGCTCCTCTCGTAAAAGCGAGCGCGTGTCCGGTTAATCCTCCGCTGGCCGTCAATTCGACGAGACAGTACTCTCTTTCGCTAATTGCAGCGCCCCCCAGCCATACCGGATTATCCAAAGGGACCACTATATTGCGAACCGTCAAATGTTCAATCTTCGCATTGCCCGCCATCATCCGTCTCCTCTCCATCAGCATATCCCAGAAACTTTGACGCGCGCCGGGCAGTCTCGCAAACTTGTCTAATCAGTTCGGAACGTTTGGACTGATACCGATCGGAAGGCATCGATACGCTGAAAGAAGCGATAACCGTCTTACCTGCGTTAAAAATCGGGCAGGCCACGCAGCTGATCCCGCTCACAAACGCATCTTCATCCAGGCTGTAGCCTCTACCCTTAATGTCCTGCAATTCCTTGACCAAGCGATCGATAGAAGGTGCAGGAGATCCATCCGGCATTTCCATCGGATTATCCCTGAAGTAAAGTCTCGTTTTCTCCTCCGGCCAATACGCCATGATCGCCTTTGTCGTCGCCCTTGCATGCGCATAACCTTTGAAGCCGACATAAAGCGCGCTGATTTTAATTGCCTGAGAGCTTTCCAAAATTTCACCGATAATGATTTCCTGGTTCTGTTCAATGCCCAAATAGCAGGTTTCCTGGGTTTCCACCTGAAGCTCCCGCAAAAAAGAAGACAGATTGTAAGAGGAAACGCCGGATTGCAAATACGCATGATTCAAATACGGAATTTTGTATCCTAGCGTATACTTGTCGTTGCTCGTTTTTTGGATATAGCCCGCTAATAAAAAGGTATTCAACAGGTGGTACGTGCTGCTTAGATTAAGCTTTAAATCGCTGCTAATCTCCTTGATTTGCAAGCCTGTCGGATTTTTAGCGAGCAAATCAAGCACCCTTAGGGACTTCGTCACCGAATTTATTGTCGTTTTGTTTTTGGAATCGCTCATCGTCATCACATCCTGAGTTCAAGATAAACGATCCCATTGTATAATTCAATGAAATTGATTTCATATTATGAAATGGGCTAAGGTGCTATGTTTTACTATCTCAAAGGACCATACAAAGTGAGGCGGTCACGAAAGATGCGCAAAAACGCCGCCAAAACCACTGTATTTGTGGAGATGGAAGCGTCTTTTTTCAAAAATATTAGTACACTCCTACTTCAACCCGAGCTGCTTGCGGTAATCGGATGGCGAATACCCGACGATACGCTTGAATACGCGAACGAAGTACGCGTATTCCGTATAGCCGACTGCCCCTACCACCTCGTATACTTTAGCGTCCGGGTTCTCGAGTAATTCCCGGGCTTTGTCAATGCGCAGCTCCGTGACGTATTCCATGAACGTTCGGCCCATTTCTTCCTTGAACAAGCGACTGAGATACGGTTGTGACAACCCGGTTAATTCGGCGGCATCGATTAGTGAGAAATGCGGATGCGCATATTCGCTATGGATGTAGTGCAGCGCCTTTGTCACGACGTGGCTTTTGCGCCAGTTGCGCTGGGTGAGCAGCTCGTTTAAGACGCCCATAAGATGCTGCCGGATCAGTTCGGCGTCCTGCGCGGCGTCACCGGTGAAATCGAGCGGATGGAACACGTGCTCCGGCAATTGCGCTCCATAATTTACCCGAATCCGTTCATTGATGAAATAGATTAGCAGATGGAAAAACTCGTAAACGTTCTCTTGCCCGTCCCCATTTTTAAGCCATTCGGACGATAATACCGACCATTCCGTTTCAAACTTCGGTTTGTCTACGAGCCATAACGATTCGGCAAGCCGATTTGCATTGACGCGCCAGGCTTCCATCCAGACGAACTGCTGGTGCAGCTTCCCCTTCTTATGAGCAATCTTGTTCGCGATCTGCTGCATCGTCCGGTGAAGATCCTCCGTCTGAACCGGCTTCTGCAAATAGTCGTGGACGCCTTGACGCAGACCTTCCCTCACATACTCGAAGTCGTTGTAGCCCGAAAACAGCACGATTTCAAGCATGGGCAGCACACGCTTCGCCGCCTCCGATAACTGCAGGCCGTTCATGAACGGCATATGGATATCCGTCATCAGTACATGAGGCGGCCGGCTCTGCAGCATTTGCAACGCCTCAACGCCGTTCTTCGCCTCTCCCGCTACCTGATAACCGTCAACTTCCTCGATCATCTTGCACATGTTCCGTCTGATCCAACGCTCGTCCTCCACTACAAGTACTTGCAGCATCCCTTATCCCGCCTCATTGTCGGAAGGAACGAGCACCCGGAATACGGTTCCTTCGACGTCCGATTTTTCAATCCACAAGCCGTACGGTTCTCCATAAACAAGACGCAATCGCTTGTGAACGTTATATAACCCAATACTTCCCGATGCAGGTCGCCGATCGGACTCAAGAATATTATAATCGGTCAAATAATGGAACAAATGGTTGAACTGTTCCCTCTCCTCCGGCGGCATACCGCGTCCCTTGTCGATCACGCGGATTTCGTATCCGGCATCGGTCGAAATACCGAATATACCGATATAGTCCGGGCTCAATTGGTAATCCTGATATCCGTGGATAAGCGCATTTTCTACAAGCGGCTGGAGCATCAGCTTGATACAAGGAATCTCTCTCAGCCGCGGCTCTTCCGCGACCTCGATTTCCGTATGAAGGTCCTCGTACCGTTCCTGCTGAATTTCAAAGTAAGTGCGTATATACTGGATCTCACTCCACAAAGAAACCACCTGCGCATCGCTGTCCATACTGTAGCGGAAAATATCGGCCAAATTCGTTACCATGCGGCTAATCGGCTGAACGCCGGCCAAATTCGCGTAAGAATGAATCGTACCAAGCGTATTATACAGAAAATGGGGGTTAATCTGCGACTGCAGTGCAGTCAGCATCGATTCCTTTTGCCGCACCTGCATTTCCTTGGCTTTCAATTGGGACGTATGCTCCACATGAATCAGCCTGCGATATTCATCCATCATCGTATTGAAGCTGCGATACAGCATGCCGATTTCATCCTTGGATTTCTCCGGCGCACGCACGTTCAGATTGCCCGCCTCGGCGCGCTTCATCAGTAATTGCACAAAGGAAAGCGATTTTATCAAGTAAAAAGTGAAGCTGCCTAGCAGCAACAACGCGACCGCCGCGATACAGCCGAAAATGATAAAGGCCATCGTCCGCAGTTGCTCGAGCTCCGCCGTCAAATATTTCATCGGCATCTCGAACACAATCGTCCAGTTCGTCAGTTCGGATGTCCGGTAACTGATCATACTTCGATTCGCGCCGCTCCCTATCGTCATAAAGCCGCTTCTTCCCGCTAATCCGCTCAGATTGGAACTTTCCGCGGCCTTACCGATAAGCTCCTGATTCGGATGATAAATATATTCGCCTCTATTGTTCAACAAATAAGCTTGACCAAAGCCGTCAAGCTTAAGGCTGCTCATCAATTCCGTGAATTTATTCAGCTTCAGATCGACGATCAGAACGCCCTTGTTCATAGGCTGGTTAGGATCGTAAATCACCTTGTAGGCGGTAATGAGCGGAAGTCCTTCTACCCGATTGACGCCTTCAATCGTAAATTCCGTACCGGGACGATCGAGATCGAGGAGCTTCAAATAACTGCGGTTCCGTTCATCCAGAATAAAATCCCTGCTGCTTAAGTAAAGCTTCTCGTTCATAATCAACGTAAATTTATAAATATCGTTGCGGCTGGAATACAAATTTTTGTACAGCTCGCTGCGGACTTTTTTCTCAAGCTCGAATTGTCCGTAATAATCGTCCGACTTCAGATGAAGGAAGCTCTGGATCGCAGGATGGAGCAGAAACGGAATCGCCAGCCTGTCCAGCTCGGTCAAGTAGGCGTTCATCGAGTTATTCGTCTGCTCCAGCAGAAGCCGGCTATAGTTGGCGGCATTTTGTTCGATCGTCCTTTCGGTCCGGTTATACCATAAGTAACCCAGCAGCAAGAAAGGAAGGAAGAGGCTGATTATGATGACAAGAATCAGTTTCCGTTTAAGCGACCATCTCATGCTATGCATCTCCAATCTTTACCGGTACTATCATATTTAGAAAATTATAGCACGCGAGAAAACAGATGCATATTATGAAGCGCTAGTCTTTGTTGACTCTTAGCGCGGCGACAGGCCGGTCAGACAGTCTTCCAAACGCCGACGCGATTTGCCCGATGATGATATCTTCGATTTCCGGAACAAAAGGCCCTCTATGTCCGTAATAGTAAAAGTTATCCACCTCATAGCCGCCTTCATAAATCATTTCGCGGGTAGGAATATAACAATAGATCCCGTTCGTATAGCCAAGCACCATGGTTTGGTCAGGGCCGAACAGCTTCTTGATCATTCGCGAATACCCTGTCGATACTTCTCCCTCTATCGCAACGATCCGGGTAGATTCATCCAATTGCCATATTGCGATATACAATGGCACCTGATCTTTAATCGACCCGTCTTCAAATTTTTTCAATAATTTTTTCACCCGTATTTTATTAAATTCAGAAGATTCGGGGTCATCAAGTATTTGGTGATAATGTTCCACAGGAGTCCGCTCCGTATAAAGATTGGGCTCCAAGAGCATGGTGCGAAAACTGCAGCTTACCGATTTGAACGCGCCGTTCTGCATGAAATCGTTGATTTCAATCGCCAGTCCGGCGCCCGCCTCCTCCATTTCCTCGATGCTGCATTCTTTAAACGTAACGCCGTCTGCGCTTTTCCTCGGTTTGATCTCGGCGCCGCAGCCCTGCAGAAACATGGCGACAGCTTCCGGATAGGATTGCTCTAAATGACGGGATGCTGCGCCGGAATAGTCGCCGGATATGAAGTAATTGCTTGATCCCATCGACGTCGGATGGCAGCCGTAGGCATACAGAATGCCTTTCACGTCACGTTTGGCATTCATTAATTTCAGAACAAATAAATCTTGATCGATTTCCGCGTCATAGCTGGGACGCCATTCGATTCCTTGGTTTGTTCGATAACGCCGGCTGACGCCAAAATGCGAAGCTGTACGGCCGATCAGGAGTTCCCCTTCTTCAAGATGGTCTAAACAATGCTGTACAAGATGAATCAGCTTCTCCTTCACGAAATCAAAGTAGAGCTCATCATACGTATAGTCAAGCTCTTCTTCATGATCTGTCCACTGATCCTGCCCCATGCTGTACCCGCCGTTGCGTAAACGAGCATCTCTGCCCGTGAGGTAAACAGACGCATGCGTATGTGAAAAATTGATCATTACCTCATCATGCTCAAGCCCAAACTTAGCTTTCAGTTCGTCCTTTACTCCTTGAATAAAACTCCGGTCAGCGCCTAATGCATCGATCGTAACGATCAACAGGGATTTATTCGATTGCAACAGCGCCGCTTTTACATAAATCGGATCATGTACACCCTCGCTTTTGCGAGTCCGATCTCCGAATCCGCTCAAAAAGACCGGCTCAGCCGGTGTAATGCTGTCTTTGCCGATACAAAATTTCAAGAAGAACCCTCCTGTATAAGGGATATTTCCCTATTCCTATTATTCTTTAACAGCCCCTAACATGGCGCCTTTGACAAAATAACGCTGGATAAAAGGATACACGACCACGATGGGCGCCGTTGCGAACAAGATGATGCCCGCTTTCAGCATAGCAGGCGTCAATTGCCGCATCGACTCATTGATGGAAGAAGTCAGCGTATTTTGCGCCATATCGTTCACGACCATATTTCGTAAAATAATTTGCATCGGGTATAAATTCGGTTTGCTGATATAGATCAAGGCTTCGAAATAACTGTTCCACTGATAGACGGCATGAAAAAGGGCGATCGTCGCCAAAACCGCTTTGGATAAAGGCAGTACGATCCGAAAGTAAATGCCCAACTCGGAGGAACCGTCGATTTTCGCGGCTTCAAACAATTCGCTTGAAATCCCCTCGAAAAATGCTCTAAAAATTAAAATATAGAAGGCGCTGAGCGCATTCGGGACCATGACGGCCCACAGCGTATTTTTCAGCCCCAATGATGTGACAAGCAAGTAACTCGGTATGAGCGGCACGGTGAAAATGAAGGTGAGGATGATCGCCAACAAAACGAAAGATCTGCCCTTCATCTGCCGGCGCGATAGCGCGAATGCAAGCGTAGAGCCAAGAATCAGCGTAATCAGCGTGCCTGTCAACGTGATGACGACGCTTACCCCCATCGAACGCCACAAGGACGGAAGTCTGAATATCGTTTCGTACACGTCCAAGCTAAACCCTTTGGGCCAGAAATACACGCGTTTGGCGTTCACATAAAGCGGAGAACTGAACGAAATCGCCAATAAATTAATGAGCGGAGCAAGCATGGACAGACTGACCAGAAGAAAGAAGAGATTGTTGATCGTCTGGAAAATACGCTCCGATTTGCTTGTTACCAAGTCGTCTCCTCCCCCTCTAATAAATTCCGTTGCCGGTCATTCGCTTGCTCAGTTGATTCAAGCTTACGACCAATACAAGTCCGATCACCGATTTAAACAATCCGACTGCCGTCGTAAAACTGAATTGACCTCCCATTAAGCCTACCCGGTATACGTAAGTGTCGATGACTTCCCCAACCGGGCGCACGAGCGGGTTCAGCATGACGAGCAGTTGCTCGATATTCGCATCCAGCAAATTGCCGATACGCAGCAGAAAAAGCGTAATGATCGCAGGGGTGATCGAAGGAAGCGTAATCGACCACATTTGTCTCCAGCGCGAAGCGCCGTCAACGACGGCCGATTCGTAGAGATGCGGATTCACGCCGCTCATGGCGGCCAAGTAGATGATCATCCCCCAGCCGACTTCCTTCCACATGCCGGAACCGACGATGATGCTGCGGAAGTAGCTCTTATTCATCATATAATCGATCTGCGATAAGCCAAGCATGCCGGCGAGACGGTTTACGATGCCGTCGATGGTCAGCAGGTTAATGAAAATGCCCCCGACAATGACCCAAGACAGGAAATGGGGCAGGTACAAGAAAGTCTGAATCGTTCGCTTAAACAGGCTAAGGCGGATTTCATTCAGCAATAACGCAAGAATAAGCGGCGCGGGAAACCCGAACGCAATCTGATAAAAGCTTAGCAGAACCGTATTCTTTAAAATATTTACGAATTCCTCATGGCGAAACATAAAGACAAAGTGCTTCCATCCGACAAACGGACTCGCCGCAACGCCCTGGAATATGTTGTAGTCTTGGAACGCAATCACATTCCCCAGCATAGGCACGTACTTGAAAACAAGAAAATAAACAATGCCGGGAATGGCGATGAGCCACAGCATCGCCGTATCGCCGTTCATTCGTCTTGCAATAGTTTTCATTCCCATACACCACCATTCCGCAGCTTGAACATCCCGGGACGCTCTACTGAACATCCCGGATGTCAAGCTCATGTCTAAGATGAATTTCCCCCGCTAATTGCCGTAAAATTGCTTATGCCACTCAGTAGCTTGCTTAATCGCTTCGTCTCCGCCGCGGCTTCTCCACTCTTTCACGAATTTATCGAACTCGCTGTCGATGTCGACGTCGCTCGTTAGCACTTTCGCGAACATATCCGCCAGCAGCGTATCGCCGTTGCCGAAGTTGGGCATCAGCTCCGGTCTTTTCTTGAACGCTTCCAGAACAGGCATATACATCGCTTCATTTTTGATTTTGTATTTCTCGGAAATGTCAAATCCGCGCATAAGCGGTTCCGCGAACGGACTCATCTTCACTTGCTCGTTATTGTTAATGCTGTGTCCGGTAAAATTCATATTGATTTGATAAAGCGTTCTTTCCGGGTTCTGCGGATCTTTGACGTTATTGGGCGATTCAGGATCCCACTTGATTTTTCCGTCCACAACCTCATAGTTATAGCCTTCGATCCCGTAAGAGATAAACTTCTGTACCTCCGGATTGCCCCAGTTGGCATCAAGGAATTTGATGATCCGTTCCGGGTCCTTTACGCTCTTCGGGATGATCCAAGCGTAGTACAAGCCCGGATTTGCCAATCCTAATCCTTGTCCCTTAGGTCCTACAGGCGGCTCGACGATCGTCGGCTTGGCGTCTGGTTGGCCGACGAACATAGACGGAGCCCAGAAGGTGCCAAGATTATCGACAAAATGCAGCCAGCTGCCTGCTTTGCCATTCACGATACCGGCTTGCCAATCGGCAAATTTGTTCGTGAACGCATTTGGCGGGATATAACCGTTCTTATACAGCTTTCTCCAGAACGTCATCGCATCTTTCATATTCGGCGTAATTACGGACGGTACGAACTCGTCGCCCTGCTTCACCCAATAATCCATCATCACTCCGAATTCATAGAAAAATGCCGTGCTGCTGCTGAAGTTTTCCCGCACCATGAAACCGTACGCATTGTACTCCTTCTTAACTCCTTCAAAGTAGGCAAGCCAGTCGTCCAACGTTTTCGGCATGCTCATGTTCAGCTTCTTCAGCCAATCCTCCCGAATGTACAAGGCCGTAGTATGCGGATGAGGTACGACTGCAGGGATGGCGTAAATTTTGCCGTTCTTGCTTACATCCGGAGACTTCCAGGCAGCTTCGGGAATTTTGGCCTTCAGATTGGGGCCGTATTTGTCGATCAGTTCGTTCAGCTCCCAGATCGCTCCTTGTTCTACCGCGCCCGAGTGGGCTGGAGAATCGATTCTTGTCGTATACACCAGATCGGCAAGCTCTTTGGAGGCGAAGCGAAGCGATAACTGCGTTTCATAATCGGTGCCGGACATAAACTCGATTTTGAGATCCGTTCCGGTCAACTCCTCCAATTTTTTCACATAAATATTGTCATCCCAATTCGATACGTTCGGGGTAAACCCGTACGCATTGGCCGCCAGTACGCTGATTTTCGGCCGCTCGGCCGATTTCATTTCCTGATTGGATATGTCGCTGTTTTCACCGGTTCCGCCGCTATTTTTGCTTTCGCTGCAAGCCGACAGCGCCAGCACCATCAGAATCGCCATTCCTAGTGCCTTATGTTTCCGCTTGAATACCATTGAAGACTTCCCCCTTTTTTAAAAAAATATGGCATATTGACTCCATCCGCACCGCGCACAGCTCCCAGCGCGCGGTGCCTGGCGTCACATGACAGTGGTCAACCACATGTCTTGCATGATAGAGCGAAAACTATTCGATCTTGTAAACGCTCACATCATCAATATACACTTTCTCGTCCGGATTCATATACCAGATGCCAATACCCAAGCCCTGAATCGTTGGCACTTGCCCGTTATAGTCTTCTTTGATCTCATACTCAAATTCGAGGTAGTTCCACATTTCTTTGGTCCAATCCAGCGGAACCTGCTCCGATATCAGAGTATCCAGTCTGTCCGAGCCATCAGCTACAATTGTGAACCATTGGATTTTCCCGTCGGTTGGCGCACTCCCCGCCTTGAAATAGTAGAAGGATGCTCTGTATTTGCCGGGCTCAGCCATCAGCGTGTTCTGATAGGGCCCCATTCCTCCCCACAAGCCCTCAGCGGTCAAACTGTATCTTCCCGAATGCGCAATAGTATCCGACCGGTACTCAACCGCAGGGCTAATGACATAATCCACCCAAGGAGCCGGAATGTTTCCGGTACCCTCTTCAAACGACGGATTTCCGATCAAATTTTTGCTCTCGACCAACTGTAGCGTTTGGAAATCCTTGGGAGTCCATGGATTGCCTCCACCCCAGCTGATATAATGGGTAGCCCCCATGTAATTGCGCATGAAGAAGCCTTTCAGGTTGCGATTATTTTTGGGATCGTTTATACCGATGCTCGCAAAAGGAATGACCTGAACGAGATTCCAGCGATCCGCTTTAAGACTAGCATTGGCCTCCCAATTCGGGTCGCTCGACGGAGCAGGGCCTCCGTTAGCATGGCTGTACTGAAACACCAGCTTGACCGCATTCGGATTGGTAAAGTAACCTTTGAAATCCGAGTACGTATCCGCCGTAACGTATGTCTCATTCGAATCGTCGTAGCCGCTGCTCCACCATCCGCCGGTTGCATCGTTGCTAATCACGAGATCGTTCACATCGTCAAAGAAATTCTCATAGCCCACGTACAGGTTCTCCTCATCCCACAGCAGATAAACTTTCGTCTCTACAGGCGGACTGGCTTTCGTCTCCATCTTCAGGAAATCGGATAAGGGCTCCGCAGCAGTCCACGGACCGGAACTAAAATCTAGCGATTGCAAAATCGCTGCTTTGCCGGCACTCGTCTTGACGGCATAAGCGGACAAGTGATCCGTGAGCCCTTGGTATTCCGGGACCCCGTTTAAAAACTCGTTCAATGCTTGACGCACGGGACCATTCCCTGGCTCATTTGCCGTGTAGGCTTGCAAAGCAGCAATCATTTGTCTCTGAACGCCATCCCATGTGCCGCTTACGCTGATTAAATCCAGCACAGGATGTCCGGCAAATTCAATCGCCAGCTGCTTGCGCTTTTGTCCCATATCATAGCTTTTCTCGATATCAGCCAAAAGCTCCATAGCGGCCTGCTCATTGGCCGGCGTCGCCGGTCGATCCTTCGGATAGCTTAATGCAGAAGCTTCATAGTATTCGAATGCGCGCATTAGTAGCTGAGCTCTCGTCTTTTGAGCATTCGATCCCGCATGGGCCACGGCCTGTTCCAGCAAGCTGCGGCTGTCCGCAAGCTCTTCCTTGGTGATCTCTTTAAGATAATAGTGTTCATATATATTCAAATAATTGCTTCTTTTAACTTTGTTTTTCCAATCCAAATACCAAGCCGACTGGAAAACCCGAGCTGTCCAGAATTGTTCCCAATGATCATAATATTGTTCCAGATATGGCGCAGCGTCGGCTCCCACCGCCCGCTCATACCATTGCTGCAACAATGCGTCCACATCTTGATCCGCATTCCACTGCAGTTTAGCGGCAATCCACGCTTTAGGCCCTTCTCCGAAGTTGGGATACAGCTCGGCAAAATGCGCGATCGCGCCATGATCCTGCTCGTATTTATAGTTGGCCGCCATTTGATGAACGTACGTTCTAGGCACATTGTACACAGTACCGTACAAATATTCATAAAAGCCAAGATTCGTTGCCGATTCGAGCCAATTCTCCGTCAGCTGCATCCCGACGGCCCCCAGATCCGGATCTTTCCAAGTCATACGGTCGTCCGTAATAAATGGAACTACGTGCGAATTAAGCTTGAATGGAGTATCGTCCACCTTCATCGGAGGATCATACATTTCTCTGTATGCCAGCACGCCGAAGTATTTATCCGGATGCTGCGTCAGCACGCCCTCGGCAATTTTGTTCACCCAAGGATAGTAAAAATCGGACATATGCCAGGCCCCGACCGAATTCCTCTTGGTCGGCGTTTCACAGTACTCGTATCCCAAGTCGTTAATTGCCAAAGAATAGGAAGAATGTGAAGGATTTTCATTAAAATACTGGATAATCCGCGCAATCGCCGCTTGTGCCGTATCGTCGTTGAAGCACGGCTGCCAGCTTTCCAAGCTTGTCGGAACAACCCCGCCCACATAATACTCCGGATGATCCGCAAAAACTTGAGGGTCGAACAGCTGATACAAATTATGATGCATCATCATATTGTTATCCGTCCGAATCACTCTTTGCCATTCCCTCAGCGACGGGGTTATTGTCGAATACATATAACGCGAGAGCGTCCGAGGCTCATCTTGAACCAGATCGTTTGGAATCACAAGCGTCGAATGCTGTGGAATATCCTCGCCGTCAGGCCCCGGCATCAGCCAGCTTATCCCTACGTAACGCTCCAGGAATTCGTAAATGCCGTATTCCAATCCGCCCAGATTATTGCCGTCGATCGTAACGTGATCGCCTTGAGAATCGATGAAAAAGCCTTGTTCATTCAGCGTTTGCAGCACAAGCTGATGCTGATTGCTCTCCGCGGCGCTGCTGCCGCCTACATAAATTTTCACGCCGTCATATTCCGCCGGGTCACCGGTTACAATGGGAAGCGCTACTCCCGTCGACTTTTGGATGTATTCCACAAGTTTTTGCGCAAGTGCAGCCGGCGTGAGATAGTTCCAAGCCGGACTTGGATTCAACGATTCGTTCGCATGCGCATCCATGACGACAACCGTTGCATTCCCCTGTCCGTTCTTCACAATCTCGAGGACGTCTTCGTTGTTATCGGTCGGCGTTGGCGTAGGAGTTGGCGTCGACTGCGAATCGCTCGGCGATGGCGTCGGCGTCGCCGTTGATGGCGTATCGCTTGGCGACGGCGTCGGCGTTGCCGTCGTTTGAGAGCCGCCGTTATTCGACGATGGAGCCGTCGTCGGTGCTCCTTCCCCGTTCACCGCGTCCGGCTGCTTCTCGAAGGTCGAGCCTTTCCCCTTGGCGTTTATCAAGGCGGTTTGAATCGTGCCTTGACCGGATGTCTTGAGCAGAGCATCCAGGACGATCTTACCGATCACCGTGTTTACCCCGATACGGAGTGTCGATCCATCGGCTCCCTCAAGGAGCTGCAGAAGCCGAACGCTGCCGGAAGCAAGCTCGATCGCCGTTTGCGGAGAAGAAATATCCGCTTGCTCGAATGTCCCTTTTAATGTCAGCTTCAGACCTTCCAATTGAGCGCCGGCGACCAGTATCTTCACGAAGCCTTGCCCCGTCAAGGCCGACTCTTCCAGCACCGCACTAGAGTTCACGTGAACAATTTTTGCAAGCGTTGCTCCTTCGGCAACTACTCGAACGGTTCCATCCTTTTTCTCGATGAACATCTCGCCCAGGCTGCTGTCCAGCAGATGAATGCTTTCCGTTCCGCCGCCCCGGATGGTTGTTTTTCCAAGCACCGTTACATTTTCGAGAAATGCATCGCCTTCCTTGATTCCTTCCGCCAGAAGCAAGCTTCCGTTAACTTTCATATTCCGGAGCGTTACATCGGCTGCAGCCACGACCACATCCCCATTAATAACGCGAACTCCCTGTACGGGGCCGAAAGTACCGGCTTCATTGAAACTTACTGAACGAATCGCTTTCAGCGCTCTATCCAGCATGACGATCAGCTCTGCGCGCGTGATCAACGCTTCCGGACGGAAGCTGCCGTCTTCATAGCCTTCAATGATTTTAGCAGCCGCCACCGCTCCAATCGCTTCCTTGCTCCATCCCGGGAACGAGGCCAAATCTGTAAAACTTTGCGCAGAAGCTTGTTGCGTTTGAGCCTGCTCCAGCAGTCGATTGACGATTACTGCAGCTTCCTGCCTGGAAATCGGTTTGTCCGTCTGAATGCTGTTATCTTCAAAGCCTGCAATGTATTTCGCCTTAATAGCTTTGGCTGCATCCTCGTATTCCCAGTTCTCCTTCGATAAATCGTTGAAAGTAGACGCTGCTTGGTCGTTGAAACCGAACGAGCGGTTAACGAGCGCCAAAACTTCACCGCGGCTAATGGCCCGATCCAGCCCTAAAGTGCCGTCCGGATACCCTTTGACGATACCGGATTTTGTCCATTCCTTTACCCAGCTTTCCGACCAGTGACCGGCCAGATCGGAAAAAGCAGCTGATTCAGCCCCTGATGCTCCTACAGCCTCCGAACTGTTTTTCTCCTCTCCCCATGCAGTACCGTAAGCCGATCCGAATGTGGAAAGGACGAGACATAGCATCATAAAAATGAGAACCGCCTTGTTTGATTTTCTCTTCAAAACAAGAGACATGACTTCCCTCCTTAAGCGTTATTGTAACGCTCACAGATTAAGATTTTTTTATTATCAATCTCGCAAAACCCTAACAAAATGGAAATATCAAACTTGCAAAGCCGCATCCCTTGTGATCGATGCCGAATGAACATGGCACTCCCTTTCTTCCCCATTTTCGAGGCGCCTTCAAGACGACAATCCGTTTCTGAGCGCTGCAGGTTACGCAATCTTCGGCATCATCCAATTTTCCCTCCATTTCACAAATGGATATGTAATCGCTTTCAATCAGGAACAATTTTAATTATAAAAAAAACGAAGAGACAGTAATATGCAGCATTTTAAGATTTCATAGCTCATTATTAATTTCTGACATTGCGAGTACGTACAGTCCAATGCTTTGTTAAACAAGGATAAACGGCTTCGCCGTCCTTTAAGGACTGGCGCGTTTACCGGTGAAATATCATGCTTAAGTATGTGAGACATATAAATTCTGGCTGATATTTAAAAAAAGTTACCCTAAGAAATCAGGGCAACCTTAAAACGAAAGGTTATTTTACAGTTATCAAAAATATTTAACGCATTCAATTACAAATTACCTTTCATCAACCGTGCACTGGAATAAACAGCTACCGGATCCCCAACTGCTTGCGGTAATCGGAGGGCGAATGCCCGACGATACGTTTGAACACGCGGACGAAGTAGGAATACTCCGTATATCCGACCGCTCCGGCCACCTCATATACTTTAAAGTCCGGATCGCCGAGAATGTCTCTCGCTTTATTGATGCGCAGCTCCGTTACGTACTCCACGAACGTTTTGCCCATCTCTTCCTTAAACAAGCGGCTGAGATACGGATGCGACAGCCCGATCAGTTCGGCGGCGTCGAATAAAGACAAATGCGGATTCGCGTACTCGGCCTCGATATAGGTCAGCGCTTTTTCGACAACATGGCTCTTTCGCCAATTTCGCTGTGTCAGCAACTCGTTCATAATGCCGAGCAAATGCTCACGGATCAGCTCGGCATCGCGCCGCGCATCGCTAGTGAAGTCCAGCGGATGGAAAGCCGTGTCCGGCAGCTGCGCGCTGTAATGCTCCCGGATAAACTCGTTCAGGACGTAGATGATGAGATGAAAAAACTCGTACGCATCCTCGGCTTCCTTCTCGTGCTTGAGCCATTCGGATGACAAAACGGACCATTCCGCATCGAATTTCGCCTTTTCCACGAGCCAAATGGATTCTGCAAGCCGCTTCAAGTTGTCGCGCCATGCCTCGACCCAGACGAACCGTCGGGGCAGCTTCTCTCGCTTCTGCTCGATTTTGCGTGTAAGCTGCTGCATGACACGCTCCAGCTCCTCCGGCTGAACCGGCTTCAGCAAATAATCGTGAACGCCTTGGCGCAGCCCTTCCCGCACATAGTCGAACTCGTTGTAGCCCGAGAAAAGCACGATTTCGAGCCCGGGCAAGAGTCGCCTCGCCTCGTCGGACAGCTGCAGCCCGTTCATGTACGGCATGCGGATGTCGGTCATCAGAACATGGGGATTAAGCTCTTGAAGCATGCGCAGCCCCTCTTGCCCGTCCTTCGCTTCCCCCGCTATTTCGTAGCCTCCGATTTCCTCGATCATTTTGCATATGCTTTGTCTGATCCAACGCTCGTCTTCCACTACCAGCACTTGCAGCATCGACTACACCGCCTTATTGTCGCCTGGCACCAAAACACGGATGACCGTGCCGCCGGCGTCCGATTTTTCGATCCATAAGCCGTACGGTTCCCCGTAAACAAGCCGTAATCTTTTATGAACGTTGTATAAGCCGATGCTCCCCGTTATGGCCAGCTGATCGTCCTCGACAAGCTTGTTGTCGGTCAGACCCTGGAACAACAAGTTGAATCGATCGCTCACCTCGGGCGGCATGCCCCTTCCCTTGTCGATCACGCGAATTTCGTAGCCGTCAGCGGTCGCTCCTCCTTCAATGCCTACATAGTCCGGGCGCAAATCGTAATCCTGGTATCCGTGAATAAGAGCGTTCTCGACAAGCGGCTGGAGCATCAGTTTCACGCATGGAATTTCTTTTAGACGCGCTTCACGGTCGACATCGATCTCCGTTCGAAGCTCTTCAAACCGTTCGTTCTGGATTTCCAAATACGTGCGAATATAGCGGATCTCGTTCCACAAGGAGACGATCTGATTGTCGCTATCCATGCTGTAGCGGAAAATATCCGCCAGATTGGCTACCATTTTGCTTATCGGCTGTACGCCGGCCAGTATCGCGAAAGAGTGAATCATCCCGAGCGTGTTGTACAAAAAATGGGGGTTGATCTGCGACTGAAGCGCGATAAGCATCGATTCCTTATGGCGCACCTGCATCTCCTTCGCCTTCAGCTGGGACGTATGCTCCACATGGATCAGCCTGCGGTATTCGTCCATCATCGTATTAAAGCTGCGGTACAAAATGCCGATTTCGTCCTTCGCTTTTACGGGGGCCCGCACGTCCAGATTGCCGCTTTCGGCGCGCTTCATCAGCTTCTGGATAAGCGAAAGCGATTTGATCAAATGGTAGGTGAAGCTTCCCAGCAGCAGCAAGACGACAACCGCGATACAGAAAAAAATAACGAACGCCGTCGTTCTCAATTTCACCAAATCGGCTGTCAGATGCTTCATGGGCACCTCGAACATGAGGGTCCAATTCGTCAAGTCGGAGGTCCGGTAGCTGACCATGCTTCTTTCTTGTCCGCTGCCTTGCATCCTGTAGCCTTCTTTCCCTTCAACACCGCTCCATATCGCTTTATCCGCTATCGTTCCGATAAGCTCATTATCCGGATGATAAATATATTGACCGAGATTGTTCACCAAATAAGCTTGGCCGACATTCTCGAGCTTAAGACCGCTGAGGATTTCGGCGAATTTATTCAGCTTCAGATCGACGATCAGAATGCCTCTGCTCGACGGCTGCAGCGGGTCGTAAATGATTTTGTAGGCGGTAATCACGGGGATCGTACCGATCCTGTTCACGCCCTCGATCGTAAAATCGGTCGTCGGATCCTTCAGATTGAGCATGTCCAAATACCGCTGGTGCCGGGTGTCCAAGGCGTATTCCTGCGTGCTTAAGTGGAGATTTTCATTCATAATCAGCGTAAATTTATAAATATCGTTGCGGCTGGAATACAGGTTCCGGTACAGCTCGCTGCGAATCCGCTTTTGCAGATCGTATTGTCCTAAGTAGTCATCGGGCTTCAGATGAAGGAAGTCCTGTATCGAAGGATTCAACAGGAACGGAACCGTAAGTCTGTCCATATCCGACATATAGGAATTTATATAATTGTTGGTTTGCTCCAGCAGCAGACGGCTGTAATAGGCCGCGTTGTCCTCGATCGTCTTTGCGGTGCGGCTGTACCACAAATACCCGAGCAGCATGAACGGCAGGAACAAGCTGATGATGATGATGATCGTAAGCTTTCGTTTTAGCGAGAACCTCATGTCGCACGCCCCATTCCGTGTTCAATCGCAGCATGTTTCCGCTTACATTTACAAAGGCTTTAAGAGCCGAACATAATGCCGACAAGTAGATTCTAGCAAGGAGGAGGGCGCTTATATATGAAAAAATTTAACTTTTCATATCCTTTTTTAACTTCCGTTCACTGCCGGCCCCTTAGGATCAACTACAATCAACTGCAAGCCGGCACCGCATTGCGGCAGGTTACCTTCATCAAAACATATCGCGTTTGAAGCGGCAAGTCCTTTTTAGCGTTTAACGATACTGAGTTTTCAACGCCCTCTGCTTAGCTAAACCTACTCTTAATTTGGGGATTTGCCGTTCACCGTTCAAATGTAGATAAAAACAGCCATTGTCTTCCAATCACAACTTCAGCATGAAAATCATCTCACATTTACCGCAGCTCCTGCTGCATGACTGACGACGAATCTTCTATATGAAAATTCATACAGAATTTATCTTTTAGCATTCATTTCGGCAATTCTATGCGAAAAATCGTACAGATTTAATACAGGCACTTCGCCGTCCTTATGGAGGAGCGCGTTTACCGTTGAAATGTAAGCACTTAATAGGTCAAACATAAAATTTCAAAAAAAAGACTGTCCCGAGCCATATTCATGGCTTCGGGACAGCCCTAGGTTAAAGACAGCGACCCAGCTCCGCGCTGCGAATCCTTCCTTTGCGAGGCGTCAGCTGTATATAAGCTGAATTATTCCGCCCCGCCTGAAGCCTTGCTTCTCAACAAGTTGTAAATCGCTTGCGCGGCTTCCGCCCTGTTGGTCAGCCCTTGCGGAACGAAGCGATTGTCGCCTCTGCCGCCGATCAGCTCGAGAGCCGCAGCCGCATCCAATGCCTCCTGCGCCCATACGCTTGTTTGGCCGCGATCGGCGAACCCGCTCGTGCCGGCCGGAGACGGTTTGCCATGTTTTAATCCGTAAGCGCGGACGAGCATGACGACCATCTCTTCGCGGGTAATGCTCCGTTCCGGCGCGAAGGTCGCGTCGCCGCTACCGTCGACAAGCCCCGCAGCCGCAGCGGCGGATACGATTCCCGCATACCATGCCGCCGGGTCCACGTCGGCGAAACGCTCCCCTTCCTTCGCTTCCAGCCCAAGCATGCGGACGAGCATAGCCGTAAACTCCGCACGTGTCACATCGCGGGACGGCTCATAGTTTGACGGGCTTACTCCGTCAACCATATGCGCGGCCGCCATTTCCTTCAGCATGCGGAAAGCCCAGTGATCCGGCGCGACATCGTCGAACGATTTGTCGAACGCCAGCACGACCACTTTACCCGGACGAGGAAGCTGCGCCTCGATTTGGCCGCCCTTAATGGTGCCGCCCAAATATTCCAGTTCCCCATTCTCTCCAATCATGTAGACGCCGAGCAATCCGGCATCCGCCTGCGGATCGAACGTGATGCTGACCGTAACCGGCGATGTGAACGCCTCTCCTTCAAGCCCTGTAAGCAATTGAAAATCATACACCTTGCTGGCCGGAGTCAATACGGCCTGGGCTTGCTCGCCGGCCGCGGCGATCGCCAGCTCCTCGGCTTCGCCCCAGACTACGGTCAAGGATAGTTGGAGCGCCTGATCGCCGCCTGTTCCTGAAGACTCCAAACGCTGTAAAATGCGCTTGATCGCATCCTTCGAAAGCTTCACCGAAGCATCGCCTTGAATCAAGGTCAATTGCTCCGCATCGGTCAAAGCATTCCGCTTTACGGATACTTCCGGCTTCCCTTCTTCCAGAACGATCGTAATATTTCCGTTCTCATCGGGCTGCCCGCCGTTCTGCCCCGAATTAGGCGACGAGCTTCCTCCCGAATTTCCGGAATTTTCGGGAACTTCCGGGACGACCGGCGATGCGACGATTACCTTCGCATTCGCCGTTTTACCGTCCAGCGATACCGTTATGCTCGCCTCGCCGGGACGCAGCGCGGTCACCTTGCCGCCTGCGCTAACGCTCGCCACTTCCGGCCTGCTGCTCTCGAACAGGACGTCCGCCGTCGCATCCCTTTCCGCTCCATCGCTGTAAGCGGCAGTTGCGCTCAACTGTGCGGCCGCTCCGATGTTCATCGAAGCAGGCGCGCCATCAAGCCGGATGCTTAGCAGCTCGTTCCCCGGATTCGCCGCCTCGATCGTAACGGCCAGCTCGGTGCTGAACGACAAGCCTTGCCATGCTGCCTGCACCGTAATCGTCGCTTCGCCTGCGCTATGCGCGGTGACGACGCCGTTTGCTGAAACGGAGGCAAGATCCGTGCGGTCGCTTGCGAATGTGAAGTCGGCTCCCGTCAAATCGGCAGCGCTTCCGTCCAGCCTTTTGCCGGAGACGGCGATTTGGCCGGTTTCCCCGACGATGAGCTTCGCTTTATTCAGCGAGGCTGCGATTCCCGCCGGCGCCTGTTTCTCGAAGGACAACGGAATGCGGAACGCAGCTCCAGCCGCAAGATTGTAGACGAATCCTGCGCTGAAATCATCGTCGTCTTGATAACTGCGGATCAATGTGGTATCTCCTATATCGAGCGAATATTGCCCGTCTCCGAGGTCCGTAACGCCTTTAATCGTATAGACCGCGTTGCGGAGATCGTCATTTTCCACGTAGATCATCCGATTTACCAAATCGCTAGCGGGATGTCCCTGCAAATCCATATTGACGATAATTTCATTGTTTACTTGCAAAAGTTTCGTAAAGTCAGCGACCGTGCCGGAAAGGCTGCCGAAATCTTCATCGATTTCCGGCGTTCCAGCCAAGCCCAGTACCGTGCCGTCATTGACGTAGCCGTATACGCGCTGCCCGTTCATTTCGGAATAGACCCCGAAGCTTCCTTTAAACTGCAGCTTATCGTCAATCGTATACGTCGTATCGGAATCCAGTGCGCTAACGATATAGTCCACACGGCCGTTCTCCAAAGTAACCTTCACCGCTCTGACGTCCATATCGCTTGCAACGGCTCCGCCCGCTTTCACCACGGCACTCTCGATCGAGCTGACGAACCTTGCGTCCTTATACGGCTCGATGACCGACGTAAACGTGCTCTCCAAATTCGTCCCCGTCCGCTTGGCGATCATATATTTCAGACTTTCCGGATTGCCGATCTCGGTCCGCGAAGGAACGCCGTCTGCAAGCGCCACCTCATCGTTATCGTTCAGCATCGTCAACCGAAGGTGAATGTCTTCAGGCTGTGAGAGTACCTCCCACGTGTCCTCGACGGCCCAATCGACGCTGAATGGCGAAGACGGGGCTTCGTCCCGTTCGACGTTTTTCAAATAATGAAATCCCGATCCGGTATACTCGGATCCTGTTCCGTGCTCATCCGAAGGCCGCTGGCCGTACTCGACATTCGGTCCCTCATAAGTGCCCGTCAATTGCGGCGTCATCGTCAGTCCTTCGACCGTCACGTCGCCTTCCGCGCCATGGAAGCTGAAATGATGCTCGCTTCCCCCTTTGACCCTGAAGAAATCGACGACATACGAATTGTCGCGATCGACGCGAATCATCGCCGATGTCCGTTTGTACAGCTCCGTCTGCGGGTATACCTCGGGTCCTTCCACATCGATAAGCTTCACGATCGAGCGGTCGTCGAACTGCTTCGGCTGGCCTACCCACTGCTGGCTCTGTTTCGTTCCGTCAACTACGACCGTATTATGGGATATCGTATTTCTCATCCATTCATGGTTATGCGTATCCGTGTTACTCGTGGATTCTGGGTAACCGAGATCCGGGCTCAAATCGAGTCCGAAAGCGATCAGCCCCAAATTTAAATTATCGCTATGCCCGTGCGCATAGTTGCGTCCATAATACAGCCACAAATCCCGCAGCGTATTCGGACCGAGCGTCTCGATTCGTTCCTGGCGCTGCTGCTCGTCGAGAATCGCCAGCTCGAACAGTGCCATTTTGAAGCTTTTGGAGAGCGGGTTTTTGCCCGTATTCACAAATTCGATCACATGCGTTCCCGCGCTTAGCTGACGAATACCGAACGTTTCGCGATCTTGACGAGTGCCGTAGAAATCGATCTCGCCTATCTCCTGTCCGTCGAGCTTTACATTGTAAATGCCGGAGCCGCCATACCAGATTGAGCGCTGCGGCTTAAGCAGCAGCTCGTAGCTGTCCGTTTGCGCCACGTCGAACGAGAATGCGATCGAATCGCCGACAGCGGCGCCGGCAAATTCGAGCGCGCCACTCTTGATCGACGCGGATCTGTCCGGCGTCATCGAGACGATCGGGAGCATTTGGAGCGGATAGCGCGTTCCCGTAATGTCCGCCGGGTTTTCCCCGTCGCGCAGCGCGGCGAAGCCATAACCCGTCATATTGATGCTGTCGAGCTTCAACAAGCCGTGTTCATCGATGGCCGCCTGAACATCGCCGACGATTTGCTCCGCATTTTGCGTAAAGATATCGCTATGCATACCGGCGGTGCTGTTATTGTTCATGAAATAGGCAAGCTGGGCATAGATCGGATCGCCATATTTCTGGAACGCTTTCAGCATTTGCGCCTGATCTATGAGAAGCCAAGGATTTCCCGCTTTGCTCGCATCGCCGATGCCGGCTGTATAACGCTGCCCGAGAGTCAGCGGATAAATCGCCGAAAACATTTTGCGGAACTTGACATGATCATACAGATCGGCGCCGCTGTACCCGTCATAGCCGTCCAGAATGTCCGCCGCTTCCAAATAAGAGGACAGCCACAGCAGATTGTAAGCTGCCGAAGATTCGTTGCCCGCTCCGTCGTGATCCACCTCATTGACGAAGGTGACGCCCATATTGCCGCCGGTTACGGAGTACGGAGGCCAGATCAAGCCGCCCGACTTGAAATTGAAGTCCATCCATTCCTTCGTTTCCGGGAACTTGTCGTAGACGACCGCAGCCATCGCCAGCGCGCTTTGGTGAACACCGTTATTGCCGTCCATTTGCGCGTTCTTAATGCCGGGATATACTTGTTCCACGATGCCGACTTCGATGTTTTTGCGAATGCCCGTAGCCGTGCTTTTGAGCGGCCCGAGGTCAAATTGCTGCGACTTCTCTTGCAAGAAGCCGATTAACTGCGGATCGTCCATCATCGGGTAGAATGCGTCATACGCTCGCAATAAGTCTTTGACTAGGAAAGGCTCCCACATCATACCGACAGCTTTGCCGAGTCCTGTAAAACCGTGGGAGTTAAAATAATGCTCCATGCCATATACGGAAATGTCCTGACTTGGGTATACATCCGCGATCCGGTCCAGCAATACGGTCCCGGCACGCGCGTATTTGATATCGCCGGTGTACAGGTAGGCGTCGCGCAGCGCTCCGAGCGCTATGCGCATTTCGCCTGTCCCATCCCACGCTCCCCAGAGCCAATGAACATAATAAGCGACGAACGTATAGTAGTTGCCGTGCTCGTCAATCCAGCCTCTGCCATCATCAACGCCCCAGGTTGGCCCTTTTTCGGGATACAGCGTATTGACGAGGAAAGCCGGGTTTGCCAGCGTCCGGTCAAAAATGCCGTGTTCGTTCAACCCGCTTTCATAGTAGCTTTTGAAATCGTTCGTCGGAAACCGGTAGCCGCTGCTCGGATCGGTTATTTTCCACGGGTCGTTGATCGGGTCCAGAATATATGGGTAATTGCCGTACTTGTCGACCTCCTTGCCAGTAACGGGACTCCCCAGCTCCAGATTCACGGTGGCGCTTCTCGGCAAGCTTTGCGGCGGCACCAGATTCCACAAGAAATCCAAACCTTGCGCGATAAAAACATCCGCTTTGGCCACTGCGGCGTCCTTCATGCTTTTTGCCCAATCGTAACTGGCGATATTGTCGCGCGCATTCTGAATTTTGGCTGTCGTGTAGAGAGTGCTGCGGGTTTTCGCATTGATCAGCTCAATAACCTCGACGTTTAGACTCGCAGTAACCGTCTTTCCGCCATATTGGACGGTCGCGGTAATCGTCGTCTGGCCGATCCCGGTCGCTTCCAGCAGGCCGCTTTGCGCATTGACGGTCGCCACATTGCCATTCGCGCTTTGATAGCTGACTTGCAGCCCCGGGAAAAGCGCCTTCGAGCCGTCTGTCAAAAAGGTTTCGGTGCTCAGCTTGGCTCGCGAGCCGGTATACAGCACCGGGGAGTCCCACTTGATCGATGCGCTGCCGATTTCAAGCCCTCCCCCCGCAGGATCTATGATGAACTTAGTCGGATGCATATTGCGCCGAAACGATCCCGCCGTATGGCCGATCGCTTTGAAGGTCAGCTCATGCATGCCTGCTTGCAGTTCCATTGCGGCGAGCGTCCGCACTTCGCTCTCAAACTGGTCGGCCATCGTTACAGGGTCGTAAAAATCGAAGATGCCGATGGAACGGCCGTCGATAAACAGCTCGCCGATGCCGCCCAGATCCATCAGTTGGCCTTGCAGCTGCACTTTATATAGGCCGTCGGCATTCACATGAAACCCGAACGAGCGCGCATGGCCGTCCGCATAAGCGGAAATGCTGATCAGCGTATCGTACAAATCAACCCCCGGCGTTTGACCGTACTGCTCGCCGATGAGATGCCATTCGGGCGTGCCCGGATTCAGGGTAAACTGGTTAAATAGAAACGTTTGTTTTTCAGGCTGCGGCTGCTGCACCGTAACCGGCAGGCTGGCCGTATACGTCGTTCCTTCGTATACGACGGTTGCGGTGATCGCCGTTTGGCCGACCCCGACCGCGCTCAGCAAGCCGGTTTGCGCATTAACCGTCGCTACTCCCGCATCGGCGCTGGCGTATGTCGTTTGCGCTCCGGCCAACCCCGCCCGGGTTTCGTCAGTCAAAATAGCTTCGACTCCAAGCTGCGCAGTCGTACCGACATATAGCGCGGGCGTATTCCACTTGATCGCCACTTCTTCGATTCCGACCGAGCTTGTCAGCGGATCCAACATAAACTTGGTCGGATGCATGTTGCGGCGCGCCGATCCGGCTGTATGGCCGATCGCTTTAAACGTAAGCTCGTGAATTCCTGCATCCAATTGCATCACGCTGAGCGCTCTCGCTTCGCTTTCGAATTGGTCGGCCATCGTTACCGGATCATAAAAATCGAAGATGCCGACCACTTGGCCGTCTACCGAAATTTCGCCGATGCCGCCCAGATCCATCAGCTGTCCCTGCATTTTGACGACGTAGTTGCCGGTCGCCGGCACGTTAAAAGCGAACGAGCGCGCATGGCCGTTTTGAAACGCGGAAATGCTGATCAGCGTATCGTATAAGTCCACCCCGGGCGTCTGACCGTACGGCTCGCCGATCAGGTGCCAATCGGGCGTGCCTGGACTAAGAGTAGATTGCCTGAACAGGTAGCTGACCGGGCTTAACTGCGGCGGCTGCACCGTAACCGGCAAACTGGCCGTATACGTCGTTCCTTCGTATATGACGGTCGCGGTTATCGCCGTTTGACCGGCGCCGACCGCGGTCAGCAAGCCGGTTTGCGCGTCGACCGTCGCCACCCCGGTGTCAGCGCTGGCGTATGTCGTTTGCGCCCCCTGCAGAGCGGTTTTCGTTTGATCGGTCAGGACAGCCTCAACTCCGAGCTGCGAAGTCGTGCCAATCTGCAAGGCCTGCGCATTCCCCTTGATCGCCACCCCTTGCATGCCGACCGTCCCTGAAAGCGGATTCAAAATAAACTTGGTCGGATGCATATTACGCCGCTCCGATCCAGCCGTATGACCGATCGCCTTGAACGTCAGCTCGTGCATCCCCGCTTCCAAATGCATCACGCTAAGCGCTCTCGCTTCGCTTTCGAACTGATCGGCCATCGTAACCGGATCGTAAAAATCGAAGATGCCAATGGACTGGCCGTCTATCGAAATTTCGCCGATGCCGCCTAAATCCATCAGTTGCCCCTGCATTTTGACGACATAACTGCCCGAAGCGGGCACATTAAACCCGAACGAGCGCGCATGGCCGTCTTGAAAAGCCGAAATGCTGATCAGCGTATCGTACAAGTCAACCCCGGGTGTCTGACCGTACGGCTCGCCGATGAGATGCCATTCGGGTGTCCCTGGGTTCAGGGTGGACTGCTTAAACAAATAGACGGTAGGGGCCGGCGGTTCGTCCGCATACGAAATTTGAGGCCGTACGTCTAAAAGAGGCGAAAGCATAACGACAAGTGCCATTAATACAAGAAAGCATTTCGTTGGGACTGGATGCTTACGAAAGCTCATCTATACTCCTCCTTGTACCGATTAAGATACGAAAATGAATGTTGAATCAGGACGATGCATTTCTTGAAGCCGCTTGGTTGGCCATCCCCCCTTCAAAATCATTGGCTGATTGAAGCAGGCGGCAGCTTTGTTTATTAGAAGCGCCTTATATAGCAGCCCGCCGCACGACCGGATCGGATCGTCGCCAATCGTTTTTGCGTCGCACGGCATGCTTCATCACACGGCTGATAGCGGTTTCATATCATGGCGTCATGCTTGCGGCTCACTCTTTAACCGCACCGAGCATGGCCCCTTTGACGAAAAAACGCTGCAAAAACGGGTAAACGATCAAGATCGGCAAAGTCGCGAACATAATGATACCGGCCTTCATCATCTCGGGGGTGGTGCTGCGGATCGCCTCGGCGCTCGCGTTTTGTATAACCCTCTGCGCCTGATCGTCCACAACCATATTCCGCAAAATGATCTGCAGCGGGAACAACCCGCGATCGCGAATATACATCAACGCTCCGAAATAGCTGTTCCATTGGTAGACCGCATGAAAAAGCGCGATTGTCGCGAGGACCGGCTTGGATAGAGGCAGCACGATCCGATAGTAGATTTTGAATTCGGAGCAGCCGTCGATTTTGGCCGATTCGAACAGTTCCTGCGATATCCCCTCGAAAAACGTCTTGATGATCAGCACATAAAAAGCGCTCAGGGCATTCGGGACGATAAGGGCCCAAAGCGTATTTTTCAAGCCAAGCGAGCCGACAAGCAAATAGGTGGGAATAAGCGGCGCCGTAAAAACGAAGGTGACGACGATCGCTTTAAGCACGAAAGCCCTGCCCTTCATGCTTTTTCGCGAAAGGGAATACGACAGCGAGGAGCCGAGCAGCAGCGTCAGCGCCGTCCCCGCCAAAGTAATCCAAACGCTGACCCCCATCGCGCGCCAAATCGTCTGAAGGCCGAATATCGTCTCGTACACGTTCGTATTGAAGCCTTTGGGCCAAAACAATACCTGCTTGCTGTTCACATAAAGCGGGGAGCTGAACGAAACGGCCAGAAGGTGAATGAGCGGCGCAATCATCGTCAAGCCGATCAGGAAAAACACGATATTATTGACCGCTTGAAAAAGACGCTCCGATTTGTTGAAAACCATTTCCTCACCTCCTTCAATATAGTCCGCTGCCGGTCAGTTGTTTGCTGAGCCTATTCAGACAAACGATCATGGTCAGCCCGATCAGCGATTTGAAAAGCCCGATGGCCGTAGTAAAGCTGAACTGCGCCCCCAGCAAGCCCGACCGGTAAACATACGTATCGATCACTTCCCCGATCGGACGCACGAGCGGATTGAGCAAAACCAGCATCTGTTCTACATTCGTATCCAGTAAATTGCCGATTCCGAGCAGGAACAACGTGATAATCGCCGGCGATATCGAGGGCAGCGTGATGGACCACATTTGCCGCCAGCGTCCCGCTCCGTCTACGATTGCAGCTTCATACAGTTGAGGGTTGATCGCGCTCATGGCAGCCAAATAAATAATCATGCCCCAGCCGACCTCTTTCCAAATGCTCGACATCACGACCACGCCGCGGAAAAAGCTTTTATTCGTCATAAAGTCGACCGATTGCAGGCCGAGAAAACCGGTCAAGCGGTTTACCATTCCGTCGATAGACAGCAAATTGATAAAAATGCCGCCGACGATGACCCAGGATAAAAAATGCGGCAAGTAGAGCAACGTCTGCACCGTCCGCTTGTATAAGCCGAACCGTATTTCATTTAGCAGTAAAGCCAGAAGCAGAGGTGCCGGGAAACCGAAAGCGATTTGATAAAAGCTGAGAATCATCGTATTTTTTAACAGATTGACAAATTCCTCGTATTGAAACATATAAATGAAATGCTTCCAGCCGACGAAGGAACTTCCCCAAACACCCTTGAAGAGGCTGTAATCCTGAAAAGCAATGACATTGCCAAGCAAAGGTCCGTATTTGAAAACGATAAAATATAAAATGCCCGGCATGGCGATAAGCCACAGCATCGAGGAGTCGCTGCTGCGCAGCTTCCTTATCTGTTCTTTCAATTCATCCGCCGCCTATCGTAGCCTGATTTGGGAGACCGGAGCGATCCTTGGACCGTCCGGCCGCCCGGGCAAAGCTGCCGCTTTCACCCTTTATTTTCTGAAAAAGCTTTTATGCCATTCCGTCGCCTGTTTGATCGCTTCGTCGCCGCCCCGGCGCTTCCATTCCTGCACGAATTTGTCGAACTCGGCGTCGATATCCACATCGCTTGTGATTACTTTGGCGAACATATCGAGCAGCAGCGTCGAGCCGCTCACGAAATTCGGCAGCAGCTCCGGTCTCGTTTTGAACGCCTCCGGAAGCGGCATGTACATCGAATCGGCCTCGATTTTGTATTTTTCGGAAATGGCGAAGCCGCGCTGCAGTTGTTCGGCGAACGGGCTTAATTTAATGGCCTCGTCATTGTTCACGCTGTGGCCCGTTACATTCGTGTTCACCTGGTAAGCGAACGATTCCATATTGTTGGCATTGTTCGGCGATGTCGGATCCCACTTCATTTTGCCGTCCACCATTTCATAGTTGTGGCCTTCCAGGCCGAACGTGTAAAATTTTTGCAGCTCCGGATCGCTCCAAGCTTTATCCAAAAATTGAATGACCTTCTCCGGATTTTTCGTCTTGGCGGGAATGATCCACACGTAATACATGCCCGTATTCGCAAGTCCTACGCCTTGTCCGCGAGGCCCCTTCGGAGGCTCGATGACGACCGGCTTCGCATCCGGCTGGCCGACGAATTGATCCGGCGCCCACATATTGGCCAGGTTGTCGACGTAGTGCAGCCAGCTGCCCGCTTTGCCGCTCGTGATGCCGGCCTGCCAATCCGCATATTTATTCGTGATCGCATTCGGGTTGATGTAGCCTTTCTTGTACAGCATCCTCCAGAACGCCAGCGCATCTTTCATGTTAGGGGTAATGACGGACGGCACGAACTGATCGCCTTGCATCACCCAATGGTTCATGGCAACGCCGAATTCATAGAAAAACATATCGCTGCTGCCCAGGTTCTCTCGCACATAAAAGCCGTACTCGTCGTTCGGATCCCCATTCCCGTTCATATCCATCGTTTTCACTTTTTCGAAATAAGCGACCCAGTCATCCAGCGTAACCGGCATGCTCATTCCGGCTTTTTGCAGCCAATCCTCGCGAATGAACGGCACCGCAGTATGAGCATGAGGCACGAGTCCGGGAATCGCGTAAATTTTGCCGTTTTTGCTAATGCTCGGATCCTTCCAAACCTTCTCGGGAATTTTCGCCTTCAGGTTCGGGCCGTATTTATCGATCAGCTCGTTCAGCTCCAGAATCGCTCCCTCTTCCGCAGCGCGAGCATGGGCCGGCGAATCGAACGCGCCCGATTGCACCAAGTCGGCCAGCTCGCCGGATGCGAAGCGAAGCGTCAGCTGCGTCTGATAGTCGCCCCAATTCAGAAACTCGAATTCGAGATCCGTTCCGGTCAGTTCCTCTACTTTCTTCACATAGGCATTCTGATTCCAGTCCGATACGGTTTGCGTATATTCGGCGGGCGATGTCGTCAAAATGCTGATTTTCGGCTTCCCTGCCGGAGCGGCGGTTTCATTCTCTTTGATCTCCTTTTCGCCCGAACAAGCCGAAAGCAGCAGCGACATAACCAACAAACCGGACACTGCGGCATGTTTCCGCTTACATTTCATCACTATTTCCCCCTTATTCATGCTTCGAAGCGGTGCTCGGTCACACGTCGGCGGTCAAACTTTCTTTCCGCACCGCGTGCGCCTCCCGGCGCGCGGTGCCATCGCGGACTCCGCACGAAGATAAATTTCAGTGTTCCGTCAATCTGTATGACGGAGGTAGAAACGCGCGTGCTGCCACCGCCTGATATCATGTATTATATAGATTATAGGAAACCCGCAACATGAAAGTATTTATACTTTCATGACTATTTTTAACTGATGTAAGCGGTATCGCAAATAAATGCTTTCGAAGAAAGCGGCATTGTAAACATAAGCTGGATGAGCGCTTACATAATAAAAAAAACCGTCCGGGAAGTTTACCCAACGGTCCTTTTGTGCGATGCGTTATTTAAGAATCGTTCTAATACGTCAAGTTGCAGCAATAAACTTGAATGTTGGCGCTCGATAGGTTTGCAACGAGTATCCAGGCGACCGTCAATTTCAAGACATCGCTGGCGAATCCAGCCTGAACGGATTAATAGCCAGGGGATGCCTCGAAGCGGCAGATCGAATCTGCTGCCGCAAGGCATCCCCCTTGCCGCAAAGTGTCTAGTTGCATGGCTGCTGCATGATGCAGCCTAACTTCGGCTTTGCATAAATGCCGTGCCGTCACCGTTCAGAACCGCCGTCGCTTGCGCGGACACAAGTTGCTGCGCCTGAACGGCCGGAGCATTGATATGATTCAAAAAATCCTGCATATACGCAACAGCGATCTGCCCCGCTCCTTGTTCTTCTAAAATTCGGATGATATTCAGCCGGTAGGACAGTTCGGCTGCAAACGTCTGGTTAACGTCGCCGGACGCAGCCAATTGGGCAACATGACCCATGATCGATTGCACGGTGATCGGGACATTGTTAATCAGCGTAGCCACACCGGCGGATTCCGCAATTTCCCATGCTCCGCTCGCGTTCCGCTTCGCTACTGCATAAGGGATGAGTTTCCAAGCCTCCCCGCCGTCGAACGGGAATCCTTCATTTGGCGTATATGTGACAAACCGCGTGTTCCCCGCTTCCGTTTGCACATCCAATACCGGATACGCGGTCCAGTCCGCTCCTTTCTTGACGAGCACATGGCTGCCTATCCATGTTTCCGCATCCGCCACAATACCGGATGCGACGAAGCCGTCTTGAAGCCTTTGCACGATGGATCCTTCCTTCTGCTGACCAGCTTCAATGCTTATACCCAGACCGTCTTGCTCGATCTTGCCTTCGCCGGCCAGGAATGCGTATTGCAGCTCGCTGCTTCCATTGTCATCCTTATAGGACAGGACCCCGTAACGGCCGCCGAACGCAATCGGATCGGAACCGGCTGCAGCGGCAAAATCGGCAGGGACAGCCGAAGATCCTTGCGAGCTGAACACATAATCATGCCATCCGTTCCCGCCGATTTGCAGGCCGACAGGCGCATCCACAGCCGGGCGGTATACGTTGCCGGATACGGTCAACGGCTCGACATGCTGGATGCCCGGAGCGCCCGAGTACGATTCGATTACGGAAGCGAACGTGCTGCCGCCCGTCGAGTTATTCAGCCTTCTGACCAAATAAGGCAACTGAGCCCCTGCATCGTTGACTCCCCTTTGTCCCCAGCCTTCGCCGATATATACCGATTCCGACACCGTCATAGGAACCTGCCATACTTGCGTCTGACCGGCGCCGCCGGCATTCTCCCAGCCGGCAGTCCATACCTGATCCGTTCCGGCGGTCTGCACATTCGTCAACCCGTATGCCGTGACGGCGGAATCGCCGCCTTGCCCAAGCTGAATACCGCTCGTCGTCAAGCTATCCGTCGAACCGTGAAGGATATAATCATGCGTGTTTCCTCCGCGGACGCGGAACAAGTCAACGAGATATTCCGGCTTATTATCTGTCTTCTGCAGTTGCAGCAGCGTACGCGAATAGACATCCGTCTCCGCGTATGCGCTGGAGCTTGCTTCGGTCGCATGGATCGATCCCGGCATTTCATAAAAGCCGATGCTGCCGCCTCTCCCTAGCATCTTCTGGTCTTTTTGATTCACAACAACCAGATTATGAGCGGCCGAGCGAACCGTCATCGCTTGCTGCGGATTGTCCCATAAATAGCCGAGATCGGATAACGATTCGCCGCCGTTCGCCCAATAGCTCAAATCCAGACTGTCCAAATGGTGATGGGTCCCCCAGTCGCTTGCGTTAAGGATCGCTGCGCTATCGCTGTTAGTCGTTCCTCCCCGCAAATACGCCAGCTTCCACTGCGGGAAAAGAACGTCCGGCAGCAGCAGCGGTTCGGTCTGCTCCAGATCATCGGGACGGTACATTAAGCTATACGCTCCGATCGGAACAAAGCCTCCATAGCGGAACAAGCTCGACAGCAAAGGGATGCCCGTCTGTTTGGCACCGCTCCCAAACCAGTACCCATACGGTCTGCTAGTTGTATAAGAATCACCCACGGACGGATAATTCATCGAAGGCAGCAACGCTTCACCCATCGCCTTAAACACCATTCGGTAGGCGGAACGTTCATAAACCGGGAAATTGTCCGTCCGCGCTCCTCCCGGAAGCACGTAACCGACCGGATCGGAATAACCGTTGAGGATTTCTCCGAGCCAAAATAAAGGAGTGAACACTTGCATGCCGTAAGCAGGCGTCTCAATCGTCGAACCGTCAGCCTTGAACCACTCGGACAAAAACTGGTTGAACGCCTGCACCCCTAACTGTACGAGCGTCGGCTCCCCTACCGCTATGCCGATCGCGGCCGCCGCCGTAAGATTGTGTATCGTCTTATTGTTCATGGACCGATCGGCCATGAGAAGCGAAGCCGACTCCAGCAGCAAATCCCGCTCGATCGCAAGCCGTTCGGCGCTCGTCAGCAACGCCTGTCCCCCTGCCTGAACATCACCCAGCAGATCATAGGCAACGACGAGAGGCAGGATGAAATAGCCCTCAATACCGTTGGCGTTGCCGCGCCCTGCCGCCCAATAGCCGGCATGAAGCACCTTATCGGGGACATTGCCCGGCCACGTCAGCTCCGGGTTAGGCAGCTTGTTGATCCGGAACGCAGCTTCCTTCGGATCCATATCGGCAAATTCTCCGTATCCGGAATGAAGCAGCCAGTGCGGATACACTTCGGCGAAGCGCAGCAATATTTTTTTGCCTTGCTGGGCATAAGAAGTGTCGCCGGTCAGCTTGTACAGCATCGCGATTTTGCGGACGATCTCGGACATATACGTCACTTTTTTGGCGCGAATGTAGGACGTAAAGCTCGGGTTCAGCTTGAAGCCGTTAAAAACGTATGTCTCTCTGTTGTAGAACGTAATCCGCTGCTCCAGACCGCCCCAGTTCGCGATCAAGACGCCTTCCTCGGGATACTCCGCATTCGGATACGCCTTGTCCTTGCAGTAGATAACATCCGGATCTTGCGGGTCCCATCTCCAACTGCCATGCGGGAAACCCGTATTCGGATCGCTCGGACACGGAGTGAACAAGTCCGCGTTCGGCGTCGTTACCGGAATCATATTGGCGATTTGCGCATCGTTGTAGCTCATAGCGAGCGCCACGTCGCTGACCAGCGCGGCGATCTGTGCATCCGCCAAAGCCTGAAGCTCCGCCGACGACTGCACGTTCGTATAGTAATCGTCCCAAAGCTCCTGTTTGTAGAGTACCTTAGGCGGCGAGGCGGCTCCCCGCTCCGCCGGAGTCACCCAATTGGGGAACAAGTTTTCAATTGTTACAGCCTGGAAGAGACCCGACTTGAGCAGTTGCCAACGGCTGAAATCCACACCGTTCGTGAACGAGTCGTCAATCCGCAACGCGCCGTCCGCATAGACCGCTACGTTGTCCATGTAAACGTTTCCGTTTGTTCCTACATTGGTAAAATCGTTTGCAAGAAAAGCATTCGTATAAGGTACATATGTGCTGCCATAACCTTTGCCTACGATCAAATACTGCGGCGGTCCCGAAGCCGGAGCCGAAGCGGTATGCAGCAGCACAGGAGGTGTTCCCTTCTCGCTTCCCCACAACTGCACGTTGCCGTTCTCCCATACGATACGGACCCGATACGTTTTACCGAGCGGCGCGGTTCCAACTCGCCCTCCCGGCACTAAAGTGAAGTCGCCGCTGCCGGATATGCCGATCGATACGAATCTGGCAGTGTCCCAATACAACGTCAACGATGGCGCCCACGTGCTGCCCGGATTGGTTACGGGCTCGATGTCCGCTTCGGCGACGACCGTGCCGGGCGCGCTTTGCCAGTTAAACGGTTGATACAGCAGGTCATGCGCGTTGACCGGGCCTTTAAACTGGAGCTTGCCGTCCCATACATGCGCATAAGGATCGTTCCACGGCGTTGCTCCATTTGCCGGCGACGTCACAATCCGCCAACGACTGAAATCGATACCATTTGCAAATGTTTCGTCAAGCTTTGACGCGCCGTCCGCATAGACCGCTACGTTGTCCATGTAAACGCTGCCATTTGTCCCCAGACTGGTAAAGTCGTTTGCAAGGAAAGCATTCGTATAAGGTGCGGACGTGCTTCCGTAGCCTTTGCCTACGATCAAATACGGCGGCGGTCCCGAAGCCGGAGCCGAAGCGGTATGCAGCAGCACAGGAGGTGTTCCCTTCTCGCTTCCCCACAACTGCACGTTGCCGTTCTCCCATACGATACGGACCCGATACGTTTTACCGAGCGGTGCGGTTCCGACTCGACCTCCCGGCATTAACGTATATTCGCCGCCGACGGATACGCCGATCGACACGTATTTGGCCGTGTCCCAATACAACGCCAACGATGGCGCCCACGTACCGCCCGGATTGGTTACGGGCTCAATGTCCGCTTCGGCGACAACCGTGCCGGGCGTATTTTGCCAGTTTAGCGCGTGCAGCAGCAAATCATGTGCGTTGGCCGGGCCCTTCAATTGGAGCTTGCCATTCGCTAGATGCGCGTAAGGGTCGGTCCAAAATGACGCCTCGGCTTTCTTCGAACCGACCGTAACCGAACCGGTGAAAGCGATCAGCAACAAAACAAAGCTTAAAGCAACATTCGTCATTCTCTTCAACTTACTGTTCATCTTCAAGGTAACCTCCTTAACGGATTAGCAGCCAGGGGATGCATCGAAGCGGCAGAGCGAATCTGCTGCCATGAAACATCCTCTTGCCGCAAAGTGCGGGATCATTCCCTACATGGTATTCGATAACTTCATGTCCGTAAGAACGATTTGTCCGACGATAATATCTTCGATTTCCGGTACGAACGGTCCCCGCAAATGAAAGAAGAAGTTGCATTCCGCCTCGTATCCGCCTTCGCGAATCATTTTACGCGTCGGCACGTAGCTGTATACGCCGTTCGTATAGCCCAGCGTCAGGGTCGTGCGCGAGCTGCCGAACAGCTTTTTGATGAGAAGCGAGTACTCGGTTGAAACTTCCCCTTCCATGGCGACCAGCCGCGTATCGTCGTCAAGATGCCAAATGCAAATGCAATGAGGCAGACGGTCTTTGATCGTTCCGTCCTCGATCGCCCTCATCGTCCGTTTTGCAGAATTCCAATAGAACGCATTATAATCGGGGTGATTCGTCATCGGCTCATAGAAAGCGGCCTCCGTTTGCTCCGTATATAGAAGAGGATCCGCCAGCGCCGTTTTAAAGTTGCAGCGTACAGGAGTAAGCTCCCCTTGCTTCAGAATAGCTTTGACATCGTTCGCAAGCTCCGTACCCGAATCGATCATTTCCGCGATGGACAAGCTTTTGAAGCGGCTTCCGGCAGCACTTCTAAGCGGCTTCAATTCGCCCCCGCAGCCTTGAAGGAATAGCGCGGTTGCACCCGGATACGACTCTTCCAGCACACACGAGGTTTGACCGGCGAAGTCGTTGGACAACAGCATATTATCCGGTCCCATCGCTGTCGTATGGCAGCCGTAATTGTACAAAATGCCTTTCACCATGCCCGAGCGGTCCGTAAGCGTCACGACTAGCAATTCCTTATCGATTTCGCCTTCGTAGTAAGGCGCCCATATTACCCCGTCCCCGTCAGGCTTGCGTCTGCTGACCGCAAAATCGGATTTCCCCCGCCCGATCGCAAGCTCGCCTTCTTCCAAATGATCGCGGCAGTATGCCGTCATCTGCAAGATCGTATCCCGCATGAAGCGAAAGAAAGCTTCATCCTCGCTGTAATCAAGCTGCGTTTCGCTATCGGTCCACCCCTCCTGAGCCATGCTGTATGCACCGCGGCGCAATCCGGCATCAAGTCCGGTCAAAAATACCGAATGATGCGTATGCGAAAAATTGATCAGCACTTCGTCGTGCCCCAGCCCAAACTTCTCCTGAAGTGCGTCCTTGATGCCGACGACGAAGCTGCGGTCCGAACCGAGCGCGTCGATCGTCAGGATAAGAAGCGTTTTGTTCGCTTCCAACATGGCTGCCTTTACGTAGAGTTCGTCGTGAACGCCTTCGCTTTTTTGGGTTCTGCCGCCGAATCCATGCATGAAAACGGGTCTTTCCGGTGTCATTCGCTCACTCTTCAGGCAAAACCTCATCACAAACGCCTCCGTAAAATAATAAGAATTTGATGACATCACCAATCGACATGCTTATTCAAAATAGCCGATCAACCGCCCCGCCTCATTTCATTTGCCTTACTCCTTCACCGATCCCAGCAGCGCCCCTTTGACAAAATATTTTTGCAGGAAAGGGTACACGAGCAAAATCGGCAGCGTTGCAAATAAAATAATGCCAGCCTTCATCATTTCCGGCGTCGCCGCGAGCAAATCTCCGGACGGCTTGTTCAGCACGCTGTCATCCTCGATGATCAGACTGCGCAGCAAGATTTGCAGCGGATACAAGTCCTTGCTCCGAATGAAGATGAGCGCGCTAAAATAAGAATTCCATAACGTTACCGCCTGAAACAGCGCCAGCGTCGCGTTTACTGCCATCGAAAGCGGCATCGCGATGCGCGCATAAAGACGGAACTCGCCACAGCCGTCCATCTTACCGGCGTCGAACAATTCGGACGACAAGCCTTGAAAGAAGGTACGCATAATAATGACGCCAAATGCATTGATCGCCCCTGGAAGCATAAGCACCCACAACGTATTTTCCAACCCCAGCGAGCGGATGACTAAATATCCGGGAATCAGCGGGGACGTGAAAATAAACGTGATCAACACGAATTTCATGATCAAACCTCTCGCTGGCGCATTCGGACGGGATAAGCCGTACGCCATTGTCGAAGTGAAGAAAAGATACAACAGCGTTCCCCCGACCGTTATCGTAATGGTGACGCCCATCGACCGCCAGAGAGACTCCATGCCCAATATGGTTTTGTACACGTCCAAATTAAAGCCTTTCGGCCACAAATATACCAGCTTCGCATTTGCGTAAACGGAAGAGCTTAACGACACCGCCGCAAGATGAATAATCGGGGCTACCATCGTTAGCGCCGCGATCGCCAAGAACGTCCCGTTCACCCACTGAAAGATGCGATTGGATCTGTTCACACGCTCGTCCTCCTAGTAAATGCTTTCGCCGGTTGTTTTTTTGCTGATCGTGTTCAGGCCGACGACAAGCGTCAGGCCGACAAGCGACTGAAACAGACCAATCGCCGTTGTGTAGCTGAATTGCGCCTTAAGCAGGCCGACGCGGTATACGTAAGTGTCCACCACTTCCCCGACATCCCGGACCAGCGGATTAAGGAAAATCAACAATTGCTCCGTATTGGAGTCCAGTACCGTTCCGACCCGCAGCAACAACAGGACGATGATCGTTGGCAGCAGCGACGGCAACGTCACATACCAGATTTGCTTCCAGCGGCCCGCGCCATCTACGACAGCAGCTTCGTACAAGCTCGGATTGATGCCGGCCAGCGCCGCCAAGTATATAATCGTTCCCCAGCCGACTTCCTTCCAAATTCCGATTGCGACGACGATGCCGCGGAAATATCCGGTCTCCGTCAGAAAATCGACCGGCGCAGCGCCAAACCAGCCCCGTATAGCGTTAATCACACCGTCCAGCGACAACAGGTTGATGAATATGCCCCCGACGATTACCCAAGATAAAAAATGCGGCAAATACAGCAGCGTCTGGATCGGCCGTTTGAACCACATTTTCGACACCTCATTCAAGAGCAGGGCCAACATCAGCGGAGCCGGAAAGCCGAACAGGATGGACAGGAAGCTGAGGGCAAGCGTATTGCGCAATACATTGAAAAACTCGTCATACGTAAAAATGGTTACAAAATGCTTGAAGCCTACCCAATCGCTATGCAGGATGCCCTTGAACATGTTGTAGTCCTGAAAGGCGATCACATTGCCGGTCAACGGCGCGTAGCGAAACACAAGAAAGTGCAGGATACCGGGAAGCATCAAGACGAGAAGCGCCCAACGGTCCTTCTTCATCATTCTGGTTAACATAGCGTTTCTCTCCTTCGCAGCGGATGCGTTCAGCCGGCCCCCTGCCAGATGGGCAGATGCCGGTTCTCCGGCAGGGTCTGGTCATCCGCTCCGATTACTCTATCCGGTGAACGATGCTCTATTTTTTATTTTGCTCGTTGTACCATGCCGTCGCTTCCTTAATTGCTTCGTCGCCGCCGCGGCGCTTCCACTCGCTGACGAACTTGTCGAATGCGGGATCGAGCTCTTCTTTGCCGGTGATGACTTTGGCGAACATATCGAGGAACAACGTCCCTGCGCCGGTACCCGGCACAATCTCCGGATGCGTTTCGTAAGCTTTGAGCACCTTCATATCCTTGTTGTCGGCGGGAAAGATCGAATTTTTCCCGATCTCGATGCCGCGGAGCAGCGCCTCGCCGTTCGGGGCAAACTTCAATGCATCCGGAACCATCCGGCCGTCGCCGCGCGGGTTGACGACGAGCTGGTAGAAATCCGACGCATTCTTATCCGCGTTCGCAGGCGCTTTCGGGTCCCATTTGACCGCTCCGTTCTCGACTGTATAGTTGTTCCCCTCAATCCCATAGGCAAAAAACTTGTTTGCTTCATCGGACCATACCCAGTTCAAAAATTTGATCGCGTCTTCCGCATGCTTGGAGGAAGAAGGAATCACCCAAGTGTAAGAGAGTCCGCTAGTCGGAAAGTTCAGGCTGCCTTTTCCTTTCGGTCCGATCGGCGGTTCGACCATGCTTAATTTGACACCTGGTTGATTGACGAATTTATCGAGACTCCAGCTGGAATTCAGGTTCATCACCTCGTGCATCCACAAACCGGCTTTTCCCTGGGTAATGCCGGCGTTCCAGTCGGCCGTTTTATTCGTAAACAGGTTCGGATTGATGTAGCCTTTGTCGTACAGCATTTTCCAGAACTTGATTGCATCCTTCATCTCCGGACGAATGATGTCAGGGATCATTTGACCGTTCTGAACATGCCATGCAGCAGGCGAAACGCCGAACTCGGTAAAAAACAGGTCGGAATAGATCAAATTTTCGCGTACATAGAAGCCATACTCGTCGTTAGGATCGCCGTTGCCGTTCATATCGTTCTGCTTGACGGCTTCGAAATAAGCAAGATACTCGTCGATCGTCTTCGGCTGCGGCATTTTCAATTTATCCAGCCAGTCCTGCCGGATGAAAAGCGCTCTGGGAGCCGACAAGGCAGCCAACGTCGGAATGCCGTATATTTTGCCGTTCTTACTGACATTAGGACTGTTCCAGGCTTCCTGCGGAATTTTCTTCTTGATATTCGGTCCATATTTATCGATCAGCGGTCCGAGTTCCTGAAAAATGCCCTGATCCACTGCCCCCGGATGCGTGGAAGCTTCAATGGCGCCTACGCGCATCAAATCCGGCAAGTTGTTGGAGGCGAAGCGCACGGTTAATTGCTGATCATAATCTTGTCCGTGCGTCAGCAGCTCGTATTTCAGGTCATAGCCGGATAGCCTGGACATTTCTTTAAGATACGGATCGTCGGCTACCTTTGCTTCTTTCCCGTATACGGAGTTGGCATGCGTGGTCAAAATTTGCAGCTTGACCGGCTCTTTCGGCTTCTGGCTCTCCTGCGGCTTCGCACTATCCTTCGGCGCGGCGCTTGTTCCCGCAGCCCCCCCGGAATCTTTGGAACATGCTGGCAATACGACCAGCAAAGCGCTCATTAGAGCGAGCCCTGCGGCAAGCTTTTTGTTTCTCTGTTTCGTCATGCTTCTTCTCCCTTTCGATCGTAGTTTGCTGCCGCCTGTTTCGCCGGCAGAGCAATCGTAGCTTCAACCGCGCATACAGCGCAATTTTCACGTATTTACCGCAGGCAAAAAATGAACATTTCCCGCAAAACAAGCATCTCTGCACTCCTGCCTATACGAAAACCAAGCAAAACACCGCGCATCAGGAGCTGCACGGTGCGATAAATCCGGGCGCGGATCTACTTGTCCTCTCCTTGCTCAGCCTCTCCTGTCCGCTTCCTATACTCCCCAGGCGGCAAGCCTGTATATTGCTTGAACGTCCGATTGAAATTTTGTACAGTCGAGTAATGTAGCCGCTCGGCGATTTCTTTAACCGGCATGTTCGTGCGGAGCAGCCACTCCTGCGCCTTCATCATGCGCTCCCGGATCAAGTAGTCGGAAAAATACTCCCCGGTTTTCTCTTTAAATAACCGGCTCAAATGCGAGACTGATATGTCGTACTGCCGGGCGATCTCCTGCAGATCGGCGTCCCATCCGTCATGCACATGCATCAAAACATGCTGCACGGCTTTGTCCTGACGCGATACCTGCGCAGTATCCATAAACGCGACGACGGAAGGAAATACGGAACCGGCCAGCCATTCCTGCACAGCGGAAAGCGTGCTTAAGCTGTGGAGCTTTTTATGCAAATCCTCCGCAAAAATGTCCCTCAGCTCGCAGCCATACTCATGCAAAAGCGAATCCAGCTCGACGAGCAAATAATCGAAAATGCCGAACATTGTTTCCGGATTGGCGACGGATTCGCCGATTCGTCCGGCCAGCTTGGACAACAACCCGTTCGCTTCGTTAAGGCTGCCCCCGGTCAGATTCGTTAATATACTCTTCTGAAGGCTGACGATTTCGCGGCCCGATTGAGCGATCGCCGGCTCGGTTTCCTGCTCGGTTATCGTCACATTCGGTCCCATCAGGATACGGTAAGCGGACAGCTCCGTCGCCTCCCGATACGCCTGCTTGATGCCGTGGTAGTTCTTATAGGAACGGCTGATCGCCACGCTTACGGTAAATTTAAAATATTGCTCTGCGCCAAGCCGGATGTCCGCGGCGATATCTCCCAGCTTGCGCTCCGTCTCCTCCTCCGCTTCGCTTCCGCCGGATTCGCCGATAATAAGCGCCACCTGGCCCGGCTGCGTAGTTAAGACCAAACAAGGGAAGACCGCTTCGCCTATTTCCTCGGCCATTTTGCGCAGCGCGTATTGGATCAGGGATTGGTCCTTCCCCTGGTAATTTTCCGTAAGCAATGCGTAATCGTCCGCCGTGACGAGACAAACCCGGAACGCGGAGCCGTGCAGCGGCAGCCCGAGCTGATCGCGCTTGTTGCGTATTTCCGCATCCGTCATGTCCCCCCATAGCAGATGACGCGACAGGTTTTCCTTCAAGGACGGCAGATGGGCGTTAAACTGGCTGCGCAAATGACGGTTGTCGCGAATCGTTTCGTTCAATACCGATTCCAGCATTTTCAGCCCGTCGCTGCCTTCCATACTGCCGGCATATTCCTCGGGCACCCGCTTGAGCATGCGTTCGATCGGAATATACAGCCTTTTCGAGCCGGTCAGCGCGACAATGATCCAGAAGGCGACGATCGCCCCGATAATCTCCCACGTTACTTTTTTGATCGCGGCCGATCGTTGCGTCATTTCAGCCGTCGGCGTCATTGCGATGATCGTCCAATCGTACGTTTTCAACTTGAGCGATGACAGTTGATACGCAACCCCGTCAATCTTGATCGGACGGTCGAACCCTTGCGGGTTTTTCCAAAATTGATACAAATCGGTAGTCGAAGCCAACTTCGCTCCAATATCCTTGTCGTTGCTGCTGATCATCACCCTGCCGTCCTTGTCCACGACCGCCATACGTCCCCGGTACTGCCCCTTCTCCTCGCTGTCGCCCAGCACTTTGGACAACTCCTCGATGGATACGCTCAGCACCGCGATCCCTTCCGTATAGTAGGAATGAAGCGGGATCGGGCGAAACAGCATAAGCTCCTTATTGTTGTACGTATTCGGCGTCACGACGAATGGCGCGTTGCGGTTCGTTTGCGTATTTTGCATAATCGTTTCGTAAACGGATCGCGAATAAGGAATGGATTGATGGATAACGGAGTATACGTGATCAAACTTTCTATAAATGACCGTAACATCATAGCGAATGGGCGAGTAGTTCACCTGCTTGCGCAGCGTCTCCGCCATATCCATCGTCTGGCTCACATCATTGCGGTCCGGCGGCCCCGATTCGACGGATCGCTCGACAGTCACGTTCGTGGCGATGGAGACGGCGTGAATGCCTAGGTTCTCCATCAGATGGTTCAGCCGGTATTCGACCTGCTTGAGCAGCGCCTGGTGATTGAGGTCGACTTCCTCCTGAATGCTGCGCGACGCGATCGACGAGGAGAGCAGGCCGACCAGCAGCACGGGAACCGCGCTGATTGCGATGGAGTAAAGCGCCAGTTTTCTTTTGAACGATACGTTTGCTAACCATCCGTTTTTCCGTTTCATGCGTATACCCCCAGTTGAAATGGCGTGGATGCCTTTACTTTATCGAAAAGCGGTTATATGTTCCGAATGAAATGCCAATAACAGCTACCGGCTGTCAACCAATAACTGTCATGTGCAGAACGCGCGCCCAGTCCTATAGAAACGGCGGAAACCCGCGTAAACTCAACTATAGTTGGAGTTGTCCTACAATACAATGATCAAATTTGCGGCGGAAGCAAAAGATGAGCAGTTTGCGAAATAAAAGAAAAACCGGCGGTAATACAAGGATAAACGCCTGTCGGCGTCTTTGTCGCCATACGTTTACCGTAGAAATATAAGGAATTATCATGTGAAACATATAAAGTCTTATATTTTAAGAAAAAAGACGCCAGGTTTCCCCGCGTCCCTCTCGTTTACCTATTCACTCGTTTCAGGCATATGCTCGTCTTGCGCTTCCACGACCGAGCCGTCGTCGAGCCGCAGCCAAGATTCGAAGCCGCGCTCGCCCGCCTTCAGCTTAATAACCCGCGCTCCCCGCGGAAACCCTTCCCGTCCGTACGTGCTGTATCCGCTCGCTCTGCCGTAGCAAAGACGGATGCCGTAATGCTCGCCGCAGAAATCGTTGATGTGGTCATGGCCGACGAACGTGCCGGTTATATCGCCGTTCTCGAGCATGGCGGCGAATAGCCCCGAGTTCACTTTGGAGCAGCAAACCCGCTCCCACTTCGAGCCGTAGCAGACCGATTTCTCCCAAACCTCTTGATACTCAGGAATCGGGATATGGAAAAAGGCCAGCGACGGCAGCGGCGTTCCGCCGTTTTGCGCCTTGTACGCTGCGGACAACTTGCTGTACCACTCGATTTGCGACGTTTTTATCCAATCGTAGCCGCCGATTTCCGGAGCGTACGCGCCCGAATCGAGAAAATATAAAGCCGCCTTCGTCAGGCCGTCCTCTTTGGACGCTACTTCCACGACATAGTTGCCTACGCCGTACACTTCGTCCGGGCCCGCCTCGCCGATGCCGAACTCGCTTTGCTCCTGCACTTCCATCAGACTGCGCTTGGGAACGGGGGCGGTGCCGCCCTCGTCGTCATGGTTGCCGAATACGGCAGCCCATACGAGTCCGCGCTCCTCAACGGCGGCAACCGCTTGGCGGTATGCGGCCATGCCGTCCGGACAGCGGACGCCGACGATCGTATCGCCTGTAAACACGACCAGATCCGGCTTTTCGGCATCCAACACAAGCTCCATCAACCGTCTGCTGAGGCCGTCCTTCTCGTCGCCGCTCTCTCCCCAATGAACATCCGTAAATTGGACGATCTTAAACGTCCCGTCTTCCCGAAAATGCAGCTTTTTCGCCATCCCGAAATCCTCTCCCACTCTATGCAGCTATCGATATCGTCTTGTCTTCTGACTCTTATTCTATCGAAAAAAACGCGAACAATCAACATGAAACAATGTAAAACAACACAAAAACAACATCAAGATTTGAATGCCTCTTTTGCATCTAGAGGCGGTTAACGACCATTATTAAGGTACTCGAGATAGCGAAGACGGCCAAACGGCACCTTGTTTCCTTCTGTATTCAGCTTTTCAGCAAACGTTCGGATTTCCGTTGACGGATGATTACAATACGGATAGTATCGACTTTGAGGCGAGGCAAGCGATAAAAGGTCGATGGCTAAGGGGAAACGGCTAAGATGAAGCTGAATTTGAAAAGTTATAGCGGCGTTATGCTTGCTTGGACCGCATTTTTACACACGATTGTCGGAATTATCATTTACCGGGAACAAATCGCCGATATCGCAAGTGATGGGTTTATCAATGCGGTTAAACCTCAGCTGCACGCCGGCAGAGCGGCCGCTTTCTGGTTTTTGATGGCCGGCGTTCTTATGTTTATGCTCGCCCGCTTGATGAACTGGCTTATTCGGGTCAAAGGAACGGTCGTACCGAAATTCGTCGGCGTCTACTTGCTGGCGCTCAGCCTGATTGGCGTATTTTTCATGCCGGTATCCGGCTTCTGGCTCGTCATTCCGCAGGCAATCATTATCATCCGAAAGTAAGCGTCATTCGTTGCCGAGGTAGCGGATCGTATTCATTTGAAAAGCTTGCTACCGTTCCACATCCCGTTCGCTGTTACGAGCATTCGATTCGATTTCAGCCTTTTCGATGATCCCGGTAATAAAATCGTGCTTGGCATTCGTATAGGCGGTTCTGTCGTGGCGATGCTTTTCCGCAAGTTCTCTCTTTAACCGGTCGTAGCCGCGCAGCGCTTCCGGATGGCTTCGCAAATAGTTTCTGAACAAAAGCTGCCTATTCCACTCCGTACCGCCGAATCTGTAAACGTGCAAATGGTGGGTTCCCGCTCTCCGCAGCCCTTTTCGAAAAAACCTTCTGTTCGGAAAATGCTCATGAACCACATGCTCGTATCCGATTTCGCTCAACGCTTCAATATATTGCTCGGCCTGCTTTAAATCCGCGACACCTGCCATAAAGTCGATGACCGGTTTTGCCCCTAAACCCTCGACGGCCGTGCTCCCGATATGCTCGATGCCAAGAAGGTCGCCGCCAAAAATCCCCTGTATACGGATCGCTTCTTTCCGGTATTCCAAAGCCCAGTCCGGATTGTAATCCTCAATCGCTACTTGTTCCATGACAGTCCTCCGCTAATATTATTTGCTTAATGTCAAAATCATTCCGGAGGGGCCGGGAGCAGTTCTCCCAGAAACCAAAAAGATATAAATACGAGCACGATGATCCCAAGCAATATCCCCAAAATTAATCGCCTTATTTTGAACATTCCTTAACAGCCCCCACTCCCGGCCTTCATACAAACTGGAATATCACAAAATCAACATACGCGCTAACTGAATCATAACTCCTGAAGCGCCGAGAATAGGACTTTTCAAACTGGCTCAATGTTGAAATCAGCGTTTGCCTTCGAATGCGCAAGCGGCGCTCATTAGAGCTCAGGTCGGAAGATCGGACAACGTTTAGATCGCGCTGCCGTACTAACGCCAAAAAAAAGTAATGTATACGATTTTTCATACACATTTGTCAAAAATCCGCGAATAGAGCTATTTGTATACGATTTTTCATATCCATTCGACCGAAACCCCGGAGACAGAGCAAATATATATGATTTTTCACATACATTCATCGGGGATGCCTACTCCGCATTTTATTACATTATTTCACAATTATAACACTTGGCGTCTTACGTTTGCTGAACATAATATTTCCATAAAAAAAGAGCCGCCGCCGGCTGCCGGCAGGGCTCTTATGTCTTTATATTAGCGGTGTCTCCCTCTTCCGTCCCAATGCTCCAAAATGATTAGGCATATCCGGGATCCGCTGCGCGGCGGATGAAGGCTTTATCTCATAGTGAGGCTCGAAAAACCGGTCGAGAATAAACCCGGCCTTCATGAAATCATTTACATACTGGGAAATGGGCCGATGATACGAGCCTAATACGGAACGAAGCGTGCCCTGGCCTTCCGATTTCCAAAATTGAGGCGCATATTGGGATACGATTCGGGAACCGTCATCCTGCAATCCGCAAAAAGGAGAATGAAAGCAAGGATGCATGACCATCCAGACGAAAACTCCCCCGGGTCTCAGTATGCGCATGGTTTGTTTAAAAACCGCCAGGTGATCGGGAACGTCCATCAGCATTAAACTGGAAACTACGGCATCGAAAGACTCATCTGGAACGGACGATAACGTCATCGCGTCTTCGCACACCCAATTTACCTGACCGGTAAGGCCCCGGGCGTATGATAACAGCTTTTGACTGGCGTCTATCCCGGTGACGACCGCCCCCAAACTGCTCAATTGATAAGCAAGCTCTCCTTGTCCGCATCCAAGATCGCAGATTGTTTTCCCCGCCACGTTCATTTCAAGATTCAACTGCTCGATGAGGTAACGATGCGCTTTTCTCGGTCCGCCATGCTTCACCGTTGCAACGTACTGCTCAGCAAATAGGTCGTAATTGATCATCGGACATCCCGCCTCCGCGATGGAATATTTTGTATCCCTTTTTATATAGTAATTCCAAAGCGAACGGTATGTATAATATGTAAATTCGAGCGAATCGTTCTATTATCGAGATGACTTTTGCAAATATCATGCTGAAAAAGCGAACCATCCGACTTCAGCAGCCAAAAAACGGCGATGCTGCTCCGGCTGAACCGGCGGCAGCACGAGGTTTGACAGCCGACGAATACCGCACGCCGAGAGTCGCGTGCGGTGTGGAAGAACGCCTCGTTATTTGCCCATTAAATGCTGGAGCACATGCCAGTCGAGACCCTCGTAGTCCCGGGCGGCAATATATTGGCGCTCCGCTTCTTTGTCGTACGTCCGCACTTTCTCAACCAAACGAAGAAACATTTTTTTGCTGTTCTCCAAATGTTTGAACGAGAGCTCTTGTGGCTGCGTCCGCATCACTTTCACGTCCAAGCCGACGAATTCCCCGTTCTTCCCGTAGCCGTTCTCTTCCAGCACGCGAACCTGGTTAAAGGCGCGGCGCAAATTATCCGATGCGAACGATTTGTCCTGATCGTATTTCAATCCGTTCTGGTCGTTAAGATGGACGCTCCACAGCTTGTTAAACGCCAGCGCATATCCCATCTCATCCGAAGGATCGAGGCCGGCAAGAATGCAATGGGCCGTTTCGATCAGCCCGCCCACCCGATCCGGATCGCGGGTCAGCGAAGCTAGCGCCAGGGTGTGTCCGATTGTCGGAATATAGCTTTGATCCATCGGTTCGTTCGGCTTCGGTTCGATCAGAATACGTATGTTAGGGTTATACTCAAGCAGTTGATTGATCGCTTCTACGATATAGTGGACGGAGGCGACCGGGTTTTTGGCTTCGCGAATATACGTCCCTTCCCGCGCCAGCCACAGCACAATATTGTCGGTTCCCATCACTTGGGCGATATCGATCGCCTGCTTGGAACGTTCGATGGCGTATAGCCGCTCCTGCGGATCGTTGGAAGTAAACGCTCCGTCGATCGTTCGAGGGCTCTCCCATAAACGCGGAGCGAGAATTTCCGTGACAAGGCCAAGCTCATCCAGCCTTTGCCGCACTTCTCCGGCTTCCTTCAACACTTGCGAATGCGATTTGCCCTCGATATCCGCCACGACATCGTCATCGTGAAATTGAATGCCTTCAAATCCCAGTTCCCGGTACGCGGCCAGCTTTTGCTGGAAGGTATACGACATTCTAACCGTCGGTCCGAACGGGTCCGCCCCTTCGTGAATGTTCCAAGGCCCGAATGAAAAACGATACATCGCGATCTCCTCTTTCCTTTTTTAAAATTTAGGCAGTGTGATCCAGCTTTTGCTTTTCGCCGAGTTTTCGACTGCGTCCAAAATGACTTGATTGCGGTACCCGTCCGTAAAATTCGGCGACGGGCTTTTGTTCTCCGCAATGCCGTTCATCAGCTCATGGACGATATTGATAAACGTGTGTTCGTAACCGATAATATGTCCGGCCGGCCAATAAGCGCCCGCATAAGGATGAATGTCCTCCGTGCAGCTAATATTGCGGAAGCCTTGCTCGCCCTTCTCGTCATCCTCGACATACAATTGCAGCTGGTTCATGTTCTCCATATTCCAGCGGACCGAGCCTTTGGAGCCGTTGATTTCGAACGAGTTGCCGTTGCGGTTCCCCTTGCCGAATCGGGTCGCTTCGAACACGCCGAAGGCTCCGTTCTTAAACCGGGACATAAACGCCACGGCATCGTCTACGTCTACCTCGCCGATTTGCTCGCCGCTAACCTCGGCATGTAAGCCTCCGCTCATTTCTCCCAAAGGACGCCGCTTGATAAACGTGTCCATCATGCCGACGACTTCGCTCATTTCGCCGACCAAATAACGCGCCAGATCGATGGAATGCGCCATAAGATCGCCATGCGTGCCGGAGCCGCACACCTCTTTGCGAAGCCTCCATACGAGCGGAAACTGCGGGTCCATGATCCAGTCCTGCAAATATCGCGACCGAAAATGATAGATTTTCCCGAGCTTTCCGCTGTCGATTAGCTGCTTGGCAAACCGGATGGCCGGCACGAAACGATAATTATGACAAACCATGTGCACAACGCCGGCTTTGTTCACCGCCTCCAGCATTCGGCCCGCTTCCTCGACATTCATGGCAAGCGGTTTCTCGCATATCACGTGTTTGCCAGCCTCGGCTGCGGCAATCGCGATTTCCGCATGCAGATGATTGGTAACGCCGATATCGATGAGATCGATGTCGTCCCTTTCAATCAGCCGACGCCAATCCGTTTCATAGGAATGCCATCCCATTCGATCCGCAGCCGCCTTGACGCCCGCTTCATCCCGCCCCACAATCGCTTGCATAACCGGCTCGACCTGCGTATTGAAGTAAAAAGGCAAGTCGCGATAAGCGTGACTATGAGCTTTCCCCATAAACTTGTAGCCGATCATGCCGATGCGTACCTGTTGCTTGGCCATCGTTCGTTCACCTCATCCCCAAAGTATCGGTCCTCTTTCGAGAGAAAGGGCGACCTTTTCCGCACCACGCGCGACTCCCGGCGCCACGTTGCCCGGTAACATGTTGGCTGTAAAACCTCGTGCGGTCATGAATGGCCGATCGCTTCCTCCAGCCGGCGGGCCGCCGTTTTGGCGTCATCGTCGCTGATTTGCCGGTGGAATACAAAACGCAGCGTGTGTTCGTTATACAAATAGGCGGCGACGCCCCGATGCAGCAGGCGGCGCAGCACTTCATCCGCCGCAAGCCCCGTGCCGGACACGTCGGCCATGACGATATTCGTCCGGACGGACTCAAGCTCAATAGCGACGCCTGCGATACGCTGCGCTGCGGAAGCAAACAGTCGGGCCCGGCGATGATCCTCGGCGATCACGTCCGCCATTTCGTTCAGCCCGATCAATCCTGCCGCGGCGATGATGTCCGCCTTATGCTGGCTGTCTCCGCCGAGCGTCCGGGCAAGGCGCGACGCTTTCCGGATAAACGCCGAAGAGCCGCATAATAAAGCGCCTTCGAGGGCGCTTATTCCCTTGTTCAAATTAAGCGCGACCGAATCGAACGTTTCCGTCAACGGACGAACCGGCGAATGCAGCGCAACCGCCGCGTTAAAAACGCGAGCTCCGTCCAAATGTACGGAAATGCCTCGCTCCTTCATCGCCGCGCAAACTTCTTCCGTATAAGCCAAAGGCAGAACTGCACCGCCGCTTGCATTATGGGTGTTTTCCAAGCAGAGCAGCTTCGTATGCGGCCGATGCGAAAAGACGGAGCGCCCGATGGCGGCGCGGATATCCGACAAATCGATCGCGCCGCGGCTCCCTTTCAACAGCTTCGGATAAATACCCGCAATGGACGCCATCCCCCAGCCTTCCGACCATGCAATATGGGAGCTTTCCTCCAAAATGACCTGATCCCCGCGATCCGCATGCGCCATGATGGCGACCAGATTCGCCATCGTGCAGGAGGGCAGCAGCAGCGCCGACTGCATACCCGTAAGCTCGCATGCCCTCAACGTCAGCGTCTCAACCGCTTCATGGCCTTTGAAGGGAACCGCGTTCAGCGCCACAGCTTGCATCGCTTCCCACATCCTGCTTGTCGGCGCCGTTCTCGCATCCGTTCCGAGATCGATATAGCGGCCGTCGTTACTCATGGAGCCGTCCCTCCGATCGATCGTTAGTGAAGGTTTATGATCAAATTCAGGTGGTCGTCAACCTGAATCGTCGTGTTCGGTCCGGCCACAACGGTCGATTCCCGTTCCTCGATAACGGCCGGTCCAGGTACGGACGTGCCGGGTACGAGACGGTAGCGGTCGTACACAGCCGTTTCCGCAAACGCTTTTAGCTCGTGAAAATAAACCCGCCTATGCCCCTTCAACGCCTTAGTGCCATCCGGATCGTAACGATTGAAACGAAGCCTGGAAACTTGCTCGGGCGCAAAAGCGCGCAGCCGCAAATTGATGATTTCAAGCGATACCCCTTGCGGACAATGACCGAAAGCCGCTTCGTATTCCTTCAGGAAGGCCGCCTCCAGAACGTTCGCATCCTCATCCGCCAGCATCGCTTCCGGAAATGAAACGGCGATCTCGTAGCCTTGTCCGGCATAACGCATCTCCGCCGTACAGAGCGTTTCTATCTCTTCTTCCTTGACGCCCACTCTGAGCAGTCCTTCCGCCGCCTTCCGCCTCATATCGGCGAACAGGCTGCGCAGATAAGACCAATCCAGGCTCCCGAGGCTGCTTACATAGCTGCGTCCGAGCTCCACCATCGGCGGCGCGACAAGCATTCCCGCAGCGGAAGCGACGCCTGTTGCGGGCGGGCAAACGATTCGGCTCAGTCCGAGCAAACGGGCAATTCCGTATGCGTGCACCGGACCGGCGCCGCCTGTCGCCACCAGGCTGAATTTGCGCGGGTCGGTTCCTTTTTCCGCGATGTGAATGCGCGCCGCAGACACCATGTTGTGGTTTACGATCTCATGAATGCCCGCTGCAGCTTCGATCACATCGATGCTGAGCGGAGAGGCCACTTTCTGTGCGATCGCCTTTTCGGCGAGCTCGACGCTCAGCTTCATATCGCCGCCCAAGAAGTAATCGGGGTCCAAATAACCAAGCAGCAAATCCGCATCCGTAACTACCGGGTTCTCCCCGCCGAGCTTATAGCAAGCCGGTCCCGGGACGGAGCCTGCGCTTTCCGGCCCGATCTTCAGCATGTTCATATTGTCCAGGTGCGCGATGCTTCCGCCGCCTGCGCCGATTTCGATCATTTCCATAACCGGTATGCGCAGCTGCACGCCGCTTCCCTTCTTGAACCGCTGCAGTCTGGCGGCTTCGAACTCGTACACCCGGTTCGGGCTGCCGTCCCGGACAAGACACATCTTGGCCGTGGTGCCGCCCATATCGAACGCGATGATGTCGCTTTCGCCGGCCATTCTGCCGTGAAAAGCCGCTGCAATGACGCCCGCGGCCGGCCCCGATTCGATCAGACGAATCGGATAAGCAGCGGCGGATTCCGCATCGGTCAAGCCGCCGTTGGACATGACGACGTTCACCGAAGCGTCCGTGCCGTATGCGGCCAGGCTTTGCTCCTGCTTGGCGATATACGTGCGAAGCAGCGGTTTTACGTAAGCGTTGGCGATCGTCGTAGAGAAGCGTTCCAGCTCGCGTATTTCAGGTGCGACGTCCGAGGAAAGGCTGACGGAAACGCCGGGCATTTCCTCCAGCAAAATTTGCTCCGCCAGCTTCTCGTGCGTTGGGTTACGATAGCTGTTCAGGAAAGCGATGGCGACGGAAGTGATACCTTGTTCCTTAAAAAGCGCAGCCGCTTGACGAACATCCTCTTCATGAAAAGGAACAAGCACGCCGCCTTCGCTGTCCAGCCGCTCCCTGACCTCCCGCCGCAAATATCGGGGAACGAGCGGCTCCATCTTTTTGAGAAACAGGTCGAAAATGTCGAACCGCATTTCATTGCCGATCTCGATGACGTCACGATACCCTTCCGTCGTAATCAGACCGGTCGGCACGCCTTTGCGCTCGATCATCGTGTTGGCGATCAGCGTCGTGCCGTGAATAAACGTCTCCACATCCTTCAGCTCGAGCCCGTACTGCTTCGCCATCTGGTCCAACCCGTTAAAAATCGCGCGGCTCGGATCGTCCGGCGTCGTCAAAATTTTGCCGGTCAGAACTGTTCCGCTCTCTTTGTCAAGCATTGTCAGATCGGTAAACGTCCCCCCGACATCCGAGCCTACCATCCATTTCCGCGCCTTATCCTTCGTACCGATAGACATGGGCTGCAGCCTCCTTCGAAACAAATTCGTTCAGCAAATCTTTCTCGATAAGCTGCTTATGGCGTTCCAGCGGATTTCCGAAGCCGCCGCCGCCGGAATACTGCAGGCGGATTTTATCGCCCGGCCGCACCTGGTTTCGGCCTTTTAGGGACCCAGCCAGCTCCCCGTTTACGGCCGCATGAGCAGCGCCCCCCGACTCGCCGCCTGCCGTTCCCGCTGCCGGGTGGTTAACGCGGTCGAACATCAGCGACATCTGAACCGGACTGTCGCCGCGAATTTCAAGCTCGATCACCTGGCCTAGCCCGCCACGGAACTTGCCTGCCCCGCCGGAATCCTGCAGCAGCTCCTTCCGCCATATGACGAGGGGAGAAACCGCTTCTGTGATTTCCATCGAACCGACGCTGACGTTGGAAGGAAAGCTCGTGCAGCTAAGTCCGTCGTCCGTCGGCCTTGCGCCCATGCCGCCGCAAATCGTCAACACGGCCGAGTACGGCCTGCCCTGCCAGCTGCCGTTGAAAATCGTATACTGCTGCGGCGCGCTTCCCGAATCGGCGATGATCGCATCCGGAATCGCTTTGGCCAGCGCGCCGTAAACGACGCAGGAGAGGAAGTGGCCCACCAGATGTCTGCCGTTCACCGGTGCGGGAAAGAGCGGATTCAGCACGCAACCTTCGGGCGCGACTACCGTAAACGGGCGGTAAGAGCCCTCATTGCGCGGAGTCAGCGGATCGATGGCGCATTTGACCGGGAAACATGTATAAGCGTGCGTATAGTTGTAAGGGACGTTGATCGCGTGGCCGATTTGCGGCGACGATCCCGTGAAATCGATCACCATCGTATCCCCGGATACCGTAACTTTTACCTTCAACAGGATCGGCTCGCCGTCGTAGCCGTCCGTGTGCATTTCATGGCTGTACTCCCCGTCCGGAATGGCCGTGACGGCTTTGCGCATCGCGCGCTCCGCTTTATCCTGTATTTCACGGGATATCGGGGAAATGTCCGCGATGCCGTTCTCCTCCAGCAGCTCGATCAAAAGCGCCGATCCCGCCCGCCCCGCCGCGATCTGCGCATGAATGTCGCCCAGCACCTCGTCCGGAACGCGTACGTTGCCGCGCAAAATCCGGATCAGGTCCTCGTTCGGCCGGCCTTCCTTGTAGAGGAACAGCGGCGGAATGTTAATGCCTTCCTCATACACCTCTCTGCCGTCGGAAGCCCAACCGCTGCCGCCCATATCCGCCATATGGGCGATACTGCCGGAGAAGCCGACAAGCTTATCCCGGTAAAAAATCGGAATGACACAGGTGATGTCAAGCAGGTGGCCGGATGCAATCCACGGATCGTTCGTGATGACGACGTCGCCCGGCCGCCAGGCTTGCTTCGGATAAATGTGCAGGATGCTTTTCAGTGCGCGCGACATGACGCCGTTAAAGGAAGGAATGCCGATCGTATTCTCGGCCACCGTGTCGCCGTTCTCATCGAACAGTACGCAGGAATAGTCGTTCGATTCCCGCACCGTCGGCGAGAAGGATGTTCGCTTTAAAATCGTTGCCGTCTCGTCGGCGATGGCGATCAGGCGGGTCCATAAAATTTCCAGCGTGATCGGATCGATTCGGTTTGCTTCAATTTTCGGCATTGTGACTTGCCCCCCAGCATGTATGGTTTATGACCCTGCACCCTCATTCTAGAATTGACAGCGGGTAGCGTCCAATATATATTAGTCATTACAGATATAATCAAAATGGAATATCGTATTATATATAAATCTCTTATTTAACAACGCAAATAAACGATTATTGAAATAACCGTTTAGGAATGGTGAAGCACATGCAAATTCAATTATTGCAATACTTTCAATGCATCGCCAGACTCGGAAATTTCACCAAAGCGGCGCAGGAGCTTCATATCGCGCAGCCTGCGCTGAGCAAGCAAATGGCAAGGCTCGAGAGCGAAATCGGCGCCGAGCTTTTCGTACGGACAGGCCGGGGCATCAAGCTGACGGAAGCGGGAAGTATGCTTCTTTTTCATTGCGAGCGGATTTTGGCGGATTGGGAGATGGCCAGCCGGAGCATCAAGGATTTGGGACTTTCCGGACGCGGCTACGTGCGGCTGGCCATGTACCCGACGTTCGTGTGGTATTTGCTTCCGCAATTTTTGCCGGGGTTCGTACGCAGTAACGATTCGATCGATTTGGAAATCGAGCAAGGGTTGAATGAAACCGTTCTGGACTGGGTGATCGGACATCATATGGAAGCGGGCATCGTAACCGCTCCCGTCTCACACCCGCAATTACGCGAGCTCCCGCTGCATGTCGAGGAATTCGGCTTATTAATCCCCGCCGGCCATCCATGGTCCGGCAGAGATTGCGTCCCCCTTGTCGAGCTTCATCAGCAGCCTCTGATCCTCTCTACCATGAATCGGTGGTACGAGAGCTTTATCCTGCCGATCTTCACGCAGTTGGCTATCCAGCCTCAGGTTCGACTCGTCGTTCATCAGTACGATGTCATCAAGGAGCTCGTCCGCGCCAACCTCGGAGTCGCGCTGGTGCCGGTCAACGCTTACCGGATGTGGCAAAAAAACGAGGCAAGCATCGGCAGCGAACTGCTCATCGTCCCGATCGATCCGCCGCTGCAGCGGCAGCTGCTCTGGATCGAGCGGCAGGACCGAGCCCGCTCCGGCGCTTGCCAACAATTTTTGGACTATATGTTAGCCTATATTAGCGCTATGGAGCAAGGATAAACGGCTTCGCCGTCCTAAACGCTTTCGAAGAAAGCGACTTCGTAAGCATAAGCTTAAAGGACGAACGCGTTTACCGGGAATTGGAACAATCAGTGGAGGATATACTTTCTGACAATTTAAGAAAAACCGTCCGAAAATCACGGACGGTCCTTTGGTGCAAGGCGATACGTTTGCGCTTGGGGGAGGTAGTGGTTCGGGGCGTCAAGGCAGGAAGAATGGGGCGAACGAGCCCTAACTGGAAAATATACAGCTAAATTTGGGTAAAAGGCGGAAAAAAGCTGTTTAGCTGGAAAAACTACAGGTAATTTTCGGCATTTCCCCGTATTGTGAAGATTTCGGTCCGATTAGCTGTAGGTTTTCCATTAAGATCTGCGAATCAAGCAAAACTCCGAAAAATAACTGTATGTTTTCCATTAAGAGCATCGGCGGATCCAGCCCTACTCCCCCAAATAGCAGCAGGCTCGGTTTTCCCTTTCAACAGGCGGCAGCTGGCGTGCACGTTTTGTCAATCTACGGTTCTAAGCGATCGAGGGTCTGCTGCCGCTTCATCTGACAACTTGCCCATCCTCGCTCGTTGCTTACATGCGCCGGAGTCCGATTTTGCCCATTTGTAATCGAGTACGGCCTCCTTTCCCCGCCTGTATTCCGGAAACGCCTGCTTGCTGCGGGTATTTTAATCGGCACACCGGTAAATCCGTTTTCCAAGCCGGCAAAATCGGACTCCAGCGTAAGGCCAACCTTGATTCCTTGTTCCATGTGGGTTATTTCGGACTACAGCTTTTGGAGAGCCTTAATTGCAGCGTAGGCATAAAGGGCTTTTTAGTCCTTTAAAGTACTGGCGTGTTTACTTTATCTACAAGGACAAACGGCTTCGCCGTCCTAAACACTTTCGAAGAAAGCGACTTCGTAAGCATATGCTAAAGGATAGGCGCGTTTACCGGTGAAATATCAGACTTAAGTAATTATGAAACATATAATACTGATATTTTAAGGAAAACCGGCTGCATTCCCGACTGTTACTCGAATACCTGCTTTAACGTTTCGATCGAAGCCTCAACGATCCGATCCAGCGCATCGGGTACGAATTTGGACCAATTGGACGTCGTCGTCTCGTACCCGCCCCTGAGAAACGCTTCCTTGGTCGGGATATAGCCGGCAAATTGCGTATTATGGGCAATAATCGTGTACGGCGAAGGGGAGGCCAGCTTGATGGCCAGCCCACCTTCGGAGAAAGGCTCGCCCGGCAATCCTACTAGCGCGGCTTCTCCGATTCGCAGCACCTGGATTTCATAACGGTATATCGGGTTGCGCTCAACCTGCTCATGCAAATCCAGCATACCCGAAGCATACACCCACTTATCGTCAAGAAACACGTCGTTCAGCCAGCCCGGCTCCGGATTGTCCGCAATATAACGCCGAGCCGCCTCCAACTCCCCTTCGTTCACTTTGCGCAGGGGGATATCGATATGAACGATTTTCCAGTCCAGCACCGCATCGTCACGGAAGCTTATATCCCCGATAACGCGGTTAACCGATACGGCAAGCCGATTTCCCATCACCGCCGCGTCGTTCAGCGGTTGATCCGCATAAGGATCCCATGGGTTGATATTGCCGCAAGCGCCGTTAAGCACGACGGAGACGCAGTTTTCCCCATAACTCGCTTTCATTTCGTTCGCCAAAGCCCCAGGCCAGTCTGCGGAAATGAAAAACTGCCCGAGCTGATGGACGGGATGACAAGTGTAATGGAGCAGCAGGGCGGAAATCGGCGCCGATTCGCCTTGGAAAGCGACTACGCCGACATCCGGATCCATCGGCCCTTCCACATAACGGCTCATCTGTGCGGCGGGGCCAGCCGCACTAGGCATGCTGATCGAGCCGTCCTTCATGACCATGCGGCGGTTAAACGCCAGCCTGCCTTCGACGCCGCTGCCGCAGCCGATCTTCACGGGCTCGAGCGAATCTAGTGCGGCTTCCACCGAGCTTATGATCCGTTCCACCGCATAGGGATGGTAACGTTCATCCCCTCCTCTAAGCCAATCCAGCTCCTTCGGGATTCCCTTGTAATCTTCGCTGATCTTAAAATGTCCGAGCGACGGCGCCTTATGATTTTGCGTGGCATGAATCATGACGGCATCCGGGTCGAAGCCCCAGCGTCTTTGCAGCTCATGGCGTATCAGCTCTACATATTTGCGGGTGATCATAAGCAAATCCAAAGTAATGACAGCCATTTTCCGCTCGTTCCGGACAAAAACGACCGTATTCGCATAAAGCGGGTCCTTAATATAATCCACGCGAATTTTACCGCTGATCGTCGCTCCGCCCAGAATCGTGTCCTTGTCCGGAGTTATATCGATGCGGCTTTTGCCAAGCAGCAGTTTCGAATTTGTCATTGGTCATTCCCCCAGTTCCGGTACGAAGCATATTTTGATAGCCTCTTGACTGCGCAGCAGCCGGACTGCCTCCTCATAACGTTCAAAAGGAAGCTCGCGGCTGTTCAGCGGACTCATATCGAGCTTTTGCTCTTCGATCAAGCGCAGCGCGTACTCCGCGGCTTCCCTCGAATGGCCCGGATAACCGATAACCGTCAGCGTGTAATGGCGCAAAATATAATCGGCTTTTTTCACTGCGAACAACACGACCGCTTCGTCCGTACGGTCCATAAGAGAAGCGACGGCTTGAGGGAAGCCCGCGCAATCGATCGCTACTTGTAAACATCCGGGCTCGCCTCGAAGAGCAAGCGACTCATCATCCGGCTCGAAAGCAGCGGAAGCGCCTAACGAAACGGCGAGCTCCCGTCTTTCGGCATTAGGATCGATGCCGACCACTTCCGAAGCGCCTTCGGCCAGCATCATTTGCACGGCGATCAAGCCCGCAGGTCCCAGACCGTTCACGCCGCACTTCTTGCCTCGAATGCCGACCGTATTTCTCAGCCGCAGAATGCTTGCGGCCACACACATCGCAAGCTCCAGAGAAACGACCTTCGCATACGGCAGATCCTCGGGTACGGGAAGCACATTGACCTCGTCCATGACGACATATTCCGCATAACAGCCGTATCTGTGGTGACCCTGATCCCGCCAGGCGCTGACCGTCCGTCCGACGGGCAAGCTGCAGCCCTCTCCGGTCCGCACGATAACGCCGGTCATTTCATGCCCCGGCTGACCGGGCGTATACGGATAAGGGATCGGCGGCTGGTTGTCTACCATCGGCTTGCCGTAATAAATATGCATATCCCACTGCGGGCAGGTGGCAACCGCCTTAACCTTCACCAGCACCTGACCCGGTCCCGGCTCGGGAACGGGTACCGTTATTAGCTCCATCCGCTCTACGCCGGCAAATTGCATAATCTTCATTGTGTCCGACACGTTTCAGTCCTCCATCCGCTTATTAGTATGTATACGGGGGCGCTGCGCTTTCCGGCTCGGCTCGGTACCGAAATAATGCTTTCCGCACCGCGCGCCTCCCAGCGTCCGATGCCCGGTCACACGGAGGCTGTCAACCCTCGCACGTCTTGCCGGAACTTCACTTCGCCCCTTGCCTGCTAGAACGGCTTGCATCATCCCCTAATCGCTTACCTCCAGCTAAGCGCAAACCGGTAGCTGCCCGATTCGAGCCCTAGAACGATGCTGTCCGAACAATCCCCGACCTCAATAAAGCTCCTTTTCGTGTCCGAAACTCCGAGATCGGAGCAAATGTCCCCGCCGGATTCCGTCAACCTCCAGGAGCACCCGGCCGGCGGAAGCGATAGCTGAATGTCCGCCGATGTATTCGGAGGAATGTCGACCTCGAGAAGCAAGCTGCCCTCAGCGGCCTCCCATCCGGCGCGTACGCGCCCTCTGCCCGTAACGACGGAGCCTTCGATAAACCGGATACCCTCGGGGATATAGGGCTTGATCAGAATGCGGTCCCAGCCGGGAGCCGCCATCCGGATGCCCGCCAAATAATCGACGAACAGTCTTGCCGGATAAGCGTTCCAGGCATGACAGTGCGACTCGATATCGTCGAAGCCTTCCCAGATCGTACGCGCTCCCCGCTCGATCATGTACCCCCAGCCGGGATAATCTCTCTTATGGAGAAGCCGGAAAGCATCCGCTTCGGCGCCGTTATCGAACAGCACCCGGAGCAGGTTAAGCGCAAGCAGCGTCCGGCAATCGAGACCTTCGCGCTTGATTGACGCGAGTACGTCCTCCCGATCCTCGACCGGAACGATACCGTATTGCAGCGCCACGACATTCGTGCCTTGATGGCTTTGCCCGGACAAATAACAATCCGCGAAACGTTTATGAACGGAGTCGTACAGATGCGTGCGGATTGCTTGCTGCAGCAACTGCGAACGTTTTTTCAAATAAGCGACTTCCTCTACGAGGCGGAGCTCCTCCGCCATTTGGCCGAGCAAATCGGCCGCATGCTTGATTTTGACGTTCTGCACGGTCAGGAAGCGGCCGTTCTGATCGATGTTCTGATACGGGTGATCGCTGATATGCCAATCCGTTGGCTCCGTCGATTTCGGAATAAGCCCAAGGACGGGATCGGCCCGATCCAGATAAAATTCAAGCATCCGCTTGGCGGGCCCGTAATACGTTTGCAGCAAATACAGGTGATTCGTCCATTCATACCCCTTCCAGAGCAGCGTGCAATAGTGCAAATCCCATTCCGGAATCCAGCCGCTGAAGCCCGGGTAATCGAAGCCTGACGGAAACACCCACGGGAAAGTCCCGTTAGCCAGCTGGCCGTCCGCAAAATCGCTCAATACTTTCTCGATAACGGGATACGCCCCGCCGAAGTGATAAAGCAGCGTCTCCGCCTGCAGATCGGCGTCGGCCAGAAATTGCGCCTGCTCCCTGTGCGGACAATCGGTCAGCAGCCCGAGCGTATTGTTTTTTTGCGTCTGAATGCACGCATCGTAAATGCCGCCGAGCAATTCGTCAGAAGTATGAAAACCGCCTTCATGAACGATGGCCGTATGGGCGGACACGATCTCCAGCCGGTCAGCGGACAGCAGCTCGGGATAACCGGTGATCTCCACATACCGGAACGCCTTGTAGGAGAAGTCCGGCGCCCAAACCTCCAGCTCCGATCCGCGCATCCTATATAGGTCGTAGTAGTTTTCCGACAGCTCGTTGGCGACGTTGTGCTTCACGTATCCCGCTTCATCCATATCCTCCGAATATCTCAGCCGGACGGTAACGCCCGGAATTCCTTTCAGCTTGAAACGCGGCCACCCCGAAACGATAAGACCGGCGTCGAACACTTGACAGCCCGCTTCCTGTACGCCCGCCGCGGCGGGAATGATCGTTCTCTCCTCGATCCCCTCGGGGATTTGCTGCCATTTCAATAACCAAGCCAACGACTCAAGCTCGGCCGCAACGATTGCTCCGGAGGTGAAGCCTTCGGCGAATCCCGCCTCCATCCAGCCTTCGGGCAATTTCGCCGCATCGTAGTCCTCTATGGCGGATAACCTGCGAAACTGCTGGAACGGCGCGCCGATCCGGTGCGGGATAACGTCCAGCGTCTCCCAAGCCGCGTCCGAAACGATCGTTTCACGGCTGCCGTCCGTATAGCCGATTTCCATTTGCAGCAGCAAGCCGGGCAAGCCGTTCACATAATTTTGACCGTCGCCGCCCAGGTAGTGAACGACGGCCGACAAACAGTTGCGCCCGGCGTTAAGCAGCCCGGTGACGTCATAGCCAAGGTAATATTTGCGTTTAAACGGATGGGACGGGGCGGGACTGCCGCAGCCGCCGACTTTTGTTCCATTTACAAACAATTGATACCGGTTATGGGCCGAAATATATATTTTCGCTATAGAAAGGGGGAGACGAAGCTCGATTTCCTTGCGGAAATACGCGAAGTCGTTTATTTGCGTCTCCCCCGCCTTCCATATCCACGACGCTTTCCAATCGTTCTGCAGAAGGCCGCTGTCGAAATACGCAACAGCCGATTCCGAAGGCCCGCCATGCGAATTCCAGCTTTCCACCTTCCACCAATACCGGGTGCCCGGGGACAAGGGAGCTCCCTCATAAGGAACCCGCAGCGGACATCCTTTGCGCTTGCCGCTGTCCCAAACGAAAGCAGCACCGTCCCGGAGCGCTTCTTCGCTTGCAGCGACGGCTACTCTATAATACGTTTGCTTGCCGCCCCGTTCGGCGCTGCCGATTTTCCAAGAGAAAAAAAGATTCGGATCGTCTATCCCTAACGGCGTATCGTGCTCGTTCACGCGCAAATCAAAGACGGTATACGAGGAACTCCTATTAGCGGCCATTCCGGTCAGCCTCCGCTTCTTCGTCCGGCCATGCGATATTCTGAAAGCATCCCGTCAAAGCGGAAGCTTTGGCCTTCAAGCAGAGCAGCGCGCTTTCAAGCCCCGCATCCAGCGGTGAAATCGATCGTGCGCCGCGGTCCTTCATCAATCGTGCAAAATTGTCCATCAGCATATGATCGCCTCCGCCATGGCCGACGGCCGTTGCCGACGAATCGATCTGATACGTCTCCACGCGCGGCGTATGGTGCATAAACACCCTCACTTGATCGGAAATCCAATCAAATTCGACGGTACCTTTGTATCCCATAAATCTCGCTCCCCGGTATGCCGCCTTTTTCTTTACAAAAAAGTTTTGCGAATAGCTCGCATGCATGCCGCTTTCGTACTGCACCAGCGCGCTTCCGGAATCCTCGTTGCCCGTATCTTCCGCAAAACTGCAGCTATCCCCGAACGGCTGCTCGCCCGCTTTGCGAAGATTTTGCGGACTTTCCGGACAAACTTCCCGCTCCTCGCAAACGCCGCATGTCAAGCCGGCGGGTTTGTCGCCTTTAAAAATTTGCTTGGAAGTCATCGCGCATACCCGAACCGGCCTGATCCCCAACACATGATTGATGTAATCGAAATCATGCGTCGCCTTCTGCAGGAACAGCCCTTGCGTTTCTTCTTCGTTGCGGTACCAGTTATGAAAATATACGCTGCCGTAAGCCACATTATTAACAGCCTGCACATGCTCTACCGTACCGATCCTGCCGGAGTCGACAATTTCCTTCACCAGCCTGACATGGTGGGTCACCCGCAGCGGGAACGAGACGACGACGGGACTGGAGGAGCTTCTGTAAGCGCCGCGAAGTGATATCAGATCGGACATCGTCGTCGAAACGGGCTTCTCCAAATAAAGCGGAAGCCCTCTGTTCAGCGCCTTAATCGCCATCGGCGTATGCAGCGAGCATCTCGTTCCGATCATGACGCCGTCGTACTTCCCGCTATCGAGCATATCATCCGCCGATTCAAAAAAACGGATGCCGCTCGTCTCGACGCCCTCCGCCTGCATGTCCCGCTTAATCGCTTCATGCCTCGGATCGGCGATTGCGGCGATTCGGCTCTCCGTGTCCTGCTCCAGCAAAATGCCGATCAGCCTCTTGACTTGCGAGCCATAGCCGATTACTGCAATGTTGGACATCTCGTTCCCTCACTTTCGCTCGGCATCCCGGATCGGAATACCTAGCTTCTGCTCGACAAAATCACGGCATATTTCCAGGCTGCGCAGCGGGGTGCTCGTGGAATGGTCGATCTCGACAGTGAGCCAGCCCGAATAACCGATTTCGTTCAGCGCGTCCAGGATGGGCCCGAAATCGATCGTCCCGAGTCCGAGCTCGCAAAATACGGGCAATGCTTCATTGCCAAGCAGCATCGGAAAATCCTCATGCTTTGCGTCCTTTGAAGTCAAATCCTTCAAATGCACGTAGGATACGCGATCCCGGTAGCGCCGTATCACGGCGGCAGCATCCATCCCCGCACCTGTCAAATGCGCGGTGTCCGGCGCAAAGTATACCTCGGGTGAACAAAGCGCCATCAGCGCGTCCAGCTCGTCTTCGTCCTGCAGCTCCGTCCAAAGGTGGGGATGCACGCATGACTTTACGCCGTATTCCAATGTCCGCTTCGCCATTTCGTTGATCGTGATCGCGGCCTGTCTGATTTCTTCCGGCTCGGTCTTCCCGTTCCGGGGTACTCCCGGGCCGCTGACAATGTGCTTCGCCCCGCACTTGGACAAAATACGGGCAAGCCGGACATTGTAATCGATAATGTCTTCCCGCACGGCAGAATCGCCATAACGGCGTCCGGCAATGCCTGCCGCCCCGCCGTACGCGCCGGTCAGCTCGAGGCCGTAACGGTTCAACGCTTCCAGCAATTCTTCCTCGCGGTTTTCGAACTGAAACACATAACTCGGCCAAGGCTCAATGGCGCGATAGCCGAGCAGCGCCGCTTCCTCGAAGCTTTTCTCGTAATCATGTCCCCAGGTGATGCCGTGAACGGCAACTTTTCCTTTAAAAACGTTCATTCCCCTCAGCTCCTTATCATTTGCGTTATTTGGTGTCATTCTTAGCAATCGTCAGCCCTTCACGCTTCCCAGCACGATTCCTTTGACGAAAAACCGCTGCAGGAAAGGATACACGATAATAATCGGCAGCATGCCGAGAAACAGCTGGGCCGTCTTCACAGTTCGTGATGAAACGTTAAGCAGCTCGTTAAGATTGGCGACTCGGCTCATGTCCGGATTCGTGACGATCGATTGCAAGTAGGTTTGCAGCGGATAGTGCTCCGTTTTGTTCATATAAATCAACCCGTCGAACCAGGAGTTCCAATGGTTGACCATCGTGAATAAAGCGATTGTAGCGAGCGAAGGCATCGAAAGCGGCAAATAAATCCGGAACAAAATCACCCAGTGGCCCGCTCCGTCCACGAATGCCGATTCCTCCAGCTCCTTCGGCAGGCCGCGGAAAAAGTTAAGCATCAGCGTAATCAGAAAGACGTTAACGGCCGACGGCAGCACAAGCGCCCAAAGCGAATCGAGCAGCCCATAACTTTTGATGACGATAAACGTCGGCACAAGTCCTCCGCTGAACAACATGGTTACGACGAAAAACCATACATAAAACGTTCTCGTGCGGAATTTATGCGATTCCTTCGAAAGCGGATAAGCCGTCATAACAGTGAATAACAGACCGATCAGCGTTCCCAGCACAACCCGCTGCACCGAAATCCAGAAAGCGTCCATAAACTTAGGCTCGCGCAAAATATACGTATACGCATCGAGATTGAATCCGACCGGCCATAACGTGACTAAACCTGCGCCCGCTTTGCCGGGATTGCTTAACGAAAAAGCCAGCACATGAACGAACGGCAAAAGGCAGAGGATCCCCAGCGCGATCAATAGGAAGTGAATAAAGACACGGACGACTCGGCCGGAAACGCTATTTGACTTTACCAAGCTGCGATCACCCTCAATCAGAAAATTCGATAATTGGCATAGCGGTAAGCGAGCCCGTAAGACGTCGCGATCAGAAGCATGCCGATGAACGATTTGAATAAGCTCACGGCTGTCGAGACGCCGTATTGCGCCTCCACGAATCCGACCCGGTACAGCAGCGTATCGACGATGTCGCCGGATTGATAAACGGCCGGGCTATATAAAATGAAAACCTGCTCGAATCCGGCATTGAGCACATTGCTTAAGCTAAGCACGGACAGCAGAACGATGATCGGCACCATGCCCGGAAGCGTCACGTGCAAGGTTTGCTTCCAGCGGTTCGCGCCGTCGATATACGCCGCTTCGTACAAGGTGGGATCGATTGAAGTAAGCGCGGCCAAATATACGATCGTGGCGAACCCGAACTCCTTCCATACGTCGGACAAAACAAGGGTAAACGGAAACCATTCGTTGCTGCCGAGGAAAAAGACCGGATCCAGGCCGAACCACTGCAGGACCCGATTGACGATGCCGCCCTCGATGGACAAAATATCGATCAAAATGCCGCCTAAAATGACCCATGACAGAAAATGCGGAAGATAGATCATCGTCTGAACCGATCTTGCAAAATATTTGCTTCTTACTTCGTTTAACAGCAAAGCGACCGCGATCGGCACGACGATTCCGGCGACGATTTTCATTACCGCGATGAATATCGTATTATAGATGACTTGGTAGAAATCGGGCATATTCAGCATGAAGGTGAAATTATCCCAGCCCACCCACTTGGAATTGAAAAATCCCCGATTCGGTATAAACTTCTGGAACGCGATGACGATGCCCGCCATCGGAACATAGGAAAACAATATCGTAAAGACAAGGGCCGGAAGCAGCATAATATGAAGCGACACGTTCATCGCATTTTTTTTCTTCCTCATGTTCGGAGCCTCCTTTCCTGAAAACATGCATCGCTAAGGAAGGGGTTGTCATAAGGACCACCCCCTGTGCGCTTAACGCTTCCCTTTTATTCGTTGACTTCCTTCGTGATTTGCTCTCCGCCTTGCTTATTCCAATCCTGCACGAATCTGTCGAACTCTTCGATTCCCGCTTCTCCCATGACGATCTTCGTGATCATGACTTCTTCCATTTTCGTCAGCGTCGCCCATTTCTCCGCCATCGTCGGCGTAGAGGACGCCTTTAATCCGGTACCGATCGTCAATTTATTTTTAAAGTAGTGGCTTAAAATTTCGGCGCCGCTGTTCGGCGTTCCCACTGTCGTATGATAGATCCAGCTCGTAGCGATTTCCGGATCTTTCGTATTGAGCGGATTCGCCTTATACTTGTAAATTCCCTTCAAATAGCCGAACTCGTTGGCCGTCATCGTTTTTTCGTCCGGCTGCTTATTCGCCTCGAGCGCAGCTCTCACATTGTTGCTTTCCACAACCGCTCCCATAACGGGAGTGAATGTAATGACAGCGTACTGGTAATAGGCGATTCCTGTTCCCTGATTGGTGGAATACTCAAGCTTCGGATTCGTGAACCAATGCTCCTGCCAGAAGTTCGCTACTTTCACGACGGCCTCCGGATGCTTGAAGCCTTTCTTGACTACCCAGAACGTATTGGCCGTCGGCCCCAGAAAAGCTTTGGCAGGCGCTCCGTCCGCTGTAGGCAGCGGGTAGGCGTACAATACCGCTTCCGGATTGTTGACGATGAAGTCTCTTAAATACCATCCCATCGCAAAACTGCCGTAAAATAAGCCGAGCTTCCCGGCAATAATAGCCTCCTGCATTTTGGCATCGTCTTTGACGGCGAACTCCTTATCGATCAGCCCGGCTTTGTACAGCTCGGCAAGCTTAAGCAGCGGCGCTCTCATTTCCGGCTGAATGCTGCCGTATACGGTCTTGCCGCTAGCATCCTTATACCATTGCCCCGGATAGGCATGATAGCTGTTGAACAATCCGAACACATGCTGCCCCTTCATCAATTCCTTGCTTAGTCCTAACCCGTAAGTGCCTTTATCGCCGCCGAGATTCGCTTCCTTGAATGCTGCGGCGACTTTCACGACCTCATCCACGGTTTTGGGAGGCTGCAGCCCCAGCTTGTCAAGCCAGTCCTGACGAACCCACAGCATGGAGGAAGTGCCGTAGCCCGGGGTCGTATTGGGAATGCCGTACATTTTCCCGTCGATCGTCGCGGCATTTATGGCGAATCCGCCGTCTTCCGTCATGACTTTTTTCGTTTCCGGGCTTACGTACTTGGCGAATACGTCCGTCAGATCCTCGATCATGTCCGCTTCGACGAGCGTTTTGAGCTGGCTTCCGGTAACCTGGAGCATATCGGGAATGCTGCCGGATGAAATCGCGACGTTCACTTTGCTGTCGTATTGATTCCAGTTGACGACCCATTCGTTAATAAATTTTACGCCCAGTTCCTTCTCGTAGAAATCGGAGACGAGGTTTTTGTTGATGTCTTGTCCGGGCTCGAACTTTAACCCGTCCCCGGTTCTGCCTATTTTCACCTCGATGGGCGGATCGAACTTCACCAGCGGTCCGTCGGCTGCTTCAGCCGCTTTGGTCGGCGAAGCCGAGCTTGCGGGCGAGCCGGATTGCGATCCGCTGTCCGCAGGGTTCCCGCCGCTACCGCTGCATGCCGTCAGAAGAATCATGATTGCGCTCATCAATCCTATTGCTATGCGCTTACCCGTTCGATTTTTCACTGCTGGAAAGCCCCCTCAATGACATTTCACACCGGTGTGTTACTACAAGCTTATAAGAGTCGGCCTAGACCAACAAGAGTAATGTTTTGATGTGACCCGTCATTTATTGTCCATGCCCGGACGGGCCGCCTCCCGGGGCCATCGCGTATTTTTGTTTAAATTCCTGGGGCGTTATGCCGATATTTTTTTTGAAAAATTTCGAAAAATAAGGAACGTTGTAAAAGCCCAGCTCAAGCGCGACCTCCTGAATCTTCTTGTTCTCGATGAGGAGCAGCTCCTTGGCCCGCGTCATGCGCAGCTGCTTCATCCGCTCGGTGAGGGATATGCCTTTCTCGGAATGGTACAGCCGGGACAAATAGGACGTGCTGAGCTGAAACGTCTTGGCAAGATGGGTGAGCGAAAAATATTCGGACGAAAAAGATTCGACGATATAGGCATCGATTTTATCGACGATTTCTTGTTTCTGGCTTTTGTTCTCCCCTTGCACGAGCGAAAACAGCCGAGCGGCCAGCCGCAAAAAGCAAGCCTCCATCTCGGACCAGTTTGCGAAAAGGCCGTAATTGGACAAATACGCCAAATCCTCTTCGATAAACGGCGAGATTTTCCGGTTGTTGATATAGGTCAGGAACATCCACGACAGGTTCGCGTAAATTTCCAATTGCAAGGTGTACTCCAAAAACACGAACTCCTGCACGGCACGGAAAAAATCGGCAAACTCCTGCATAAAGGCGTCTTCATTGCCGGATTCCAGCAAATTTTGCAGGTGGCTCATACTCCGCTTGATGTCGGCAAACGATTGCTCCCCGCTATCGTGGCTCGGCTTCATTTCGTCGATCCGCTCGATGAAGATGATTTCCTCGTCAAGTCCGATACCCCGCTGCAGCCAAGCGCACATTTCCTTGAACGTATTTGCGATCGACGGCCAGCCGATATTCGGTTTGGACAGCAGTAAAGACACGGGCAGCTTAAGGTAATCGCGTATCGACTGCTGTATTTTTTCCAGCATCTCGCCAATGTACCAGTGCAGCGTAATGAGATCTTGATCCTCGCGGCTGCCGTCTTCCGCGCCTTGAATCAGCCAAACCATGTATCCGTTCTCGATAAAGGTAACGATCCGGCAAGCGCTGCTTAAATACTCCTTCACGATATTGTGGATCGCGTAGTGCATCAGCAGCTTTTCCTTCAGCAGGTAGTCTCGCGGCCAGCGGTCCGTCCTTCCGACGACGACGATAACGTCCAGGTCGCAGCGCAGCGGAAGCTTCAGCATCTCGAGCGATTCGGCGATCGTCCCTTCGGCGTACAGCTCTCCTGCAAACAGCTTTTCCGAGAAATCCCTATGCAGCAGCGACTGCGCCCTCTGAAGCTGGCTTTCGGCTTTCGTCATGAGCTCCTGCACGTGCATATTCGATTCGATCTCCGTAATAACCCGTGTAATCGTCTCGACGATCACCTCCTCGTCAACCGGCTTCAGCAAATAATCGAACACGTTCTGCTGAAGTGCCGTTTGCAAATACTCGTAATCGGAATACCCGGATAAAATAATGATTTTACAGCGTTCCCATTGCTTGCGGACGAGACCGACAAGCTCGAGCCCCGACATTCCCGGCATGCGCACGTCGGTCATCAGGATGTCGATGCGGCTGCTTTTCATAATTTCGATGGCCTCATCGGCGGAAGGCGCCTTCCAGACGATGAGCTCATGGTCCTCCATCCGCGTGAGCGTATTGTAGAGCGCTTCCAAAATAATCGGCTCGTCGTCGACGACCAATACGTTATTCATCCTTCATGCCGCCTTCCCTATGAATTAGCAAAATGACCGTCAAGCCGCCGTTCTCGTTCGCTAACAGCTTGACCCCGCTGTTGTCCCCATAGCGCAGCCGCAGCCGGCGATGCACGTTCCATAACGCATGGTCTTCCCATTCGTCGGGGATGATGCTTCCTTCCTGCCACTTCTTGAGTTTATCCTGCGGCATCCCTTTGCCGTTGTCTTCCATTTCGATCTTTAAGCTGTTTACGCCGGCGAATGTGCGTACCTGAAGACGTCCGCCTTGGCGAATGTCTTCAAGACCGTGCATGATCGCATTTTCCAAAAAAGGCTGAATGATCAAACGAGGAACCTCCCATAAAGCGGTATCGCCCTCTTGCCGGAATTCGAAATCGATTCTGCCGCCGAATCTGACTTGCTGGATGGAGATGTATACTTGCGCATGATGCAGCTCCTTCTCGAGCGGGATGAGATCGGCTTTGTTCTGCGTAATGAATTTAAAATAATCGCCCAAATGTCTGGACATCGAGGTGACCCCTTCGTAATCCTCCTCTTTGGCCATCAATGCGACGGTATACAGGCTGTTATACATAAAATGCGGATTGACCTGCGACTGCAGATGCTTAAGCTCCGACCGTTGACTATGAATTTTTTGCTCGTAAACTTGCTGAACGAGTATTTTGAGCTGGCTGGTCATCTGATTGAACTGGCGGAACAAATAATAGTATTCATCTTTGTTCGTATGGGTAAGATGCGTGTCGAATTGGCCCAGCTCCACCTTTTTGAACGCTTGCATCATTTTCCGCAGCGGCTTGTGAATGTAACGGTATAGCAAAAACGAGGCGATGACGAATACGATGCCGGAAATGACGGACAAAACCATCAGCCATTCCTTGAAAGCATATACGGGAAGGAGAATTTGATCTTCTTCGACGACCGTGACAAGCGACCAGTCAGGAAATTCGAACGCTCTGGTAAAGCGGAGATAGTTTTTATTATCGATTTGAAAAGCGGTCCCCTCGAACTGCGCGCTTTGCCTGTTAAACCGCATGACTTCTTCCGTTGCGCCGACGGCCGGAATGATCGAGGGCTCGTCCGTTTCATTGCTCCATATGAAAACCGTGCCGTTGCCTGTTGAATTCAGGCTGCCAAGATCGCTCCCGATCTTGGAGATGGATAACTCGACGACAAGCAAAAAATTAATTTTGCTCATATAGGGCACGCCCAGCACGAAAAAAACGCGGTCATCGAACGATGTCAATCCGGATGCCGACGCCTTATTGGTCTGAAACCGGGCGAATTCATTCTGATCGATGTCCGTCATACCGGAGAACGAGGAAATGCGCCGTTCGATTCTTGGGATGATCACGAAAGCTTCCTTGATGTACCTGCTCGATTCCGAGATCGTTTGCAGCTTGGACTGCAAATCGTTAATCGCTTTTGCGCGCTCGTAATCTCTGAGCGTATCCGGGCGAAGGCTGATGCTCTGCAGATCCGGATCATCCGTCAAATCCTTCTGCAGCTTGGCGATGCGCTCCAATTCCGAATCCGTCGCAGATACGAAATAATCCGACTTTTGTTCCATCAGCGTTAACGTTTGCTTCCTGATGATATCGACGCCCGACTCGCTCATGAAATAGACGATAATAAAGATCGGAATAAGTACGATGAGGAAAATCGTGAACAGCTTCTGCAAAATGCCGTATCGAAACAGGAACACTGTCGACAGCTTCATCCGCACATCCCCTTTTCTTTCTGTCAACGAATCTCTTAAGCCGACCGCCGCGCTTATCGCTTAACGATCCCGTTCCTTCGATTATACTAGCATATCGCCGATAGGGGGCAGCCAAATCCGGAAATTTGGCTGCCCCTTTGTAGGTGCGCGGCGCTTATGTGCCGCCGCTTATGGGATGAGTGGAAGGCGGATTACTCCGACTCTTTTACCGCAATATCGTAAAAAGCGAGCATGGGGAGATGAGATGCGAAATCGATCGGAACAAACGACTTCGGATGCTGCTCGAAAGCCCCATGCACCCGGCACGCGCCGCTCCATTCCCGGTTGAAGGTTACGGTAATGGCATGCGGGGCGGTCTGTTCAAAGCCGACGGCATGGAGAAAGCCTTCATCGTCTTCGGCAACGAACGGCAGCTCCTCTGCACCCTGATGATATACAAATAAACGGTCCGAAACATGAGTAAACTGAAACCTGATTTGGCCAGGTCCGGTTTTGACGGCCTCCTCGATATCCGGGGCATCGCAAAGAACGGGCTTGCCGTACAAATAGGTTAACGCTTTACGAGCCAATCTTTCCCCAAGCACAAGGTTTGAGCTTGCGCTGATATGGGCGGTATCCGACAATCCGAAGTCGATGGAGGGAACGACATAAACGCCGTCGATCTGCCTTGCCGCCTGTCTTTGTGCCTCCCGGACCCGTCCCCAGTTCCGGTCGGATGTCTCATGAACCGGATGAACCCACCGGTTCAATTGGACGGTCAGCAATGGAAGCCCGGGATCGTCCAAATCTTCGCGAAGGCGTGTCGTCATACGCTTGAATCTTTCCAGGTACGTAAGGGATTCCTCCACCGCCGTATCCGAACAGCCCTGGTACCACAGCACTCCCTTGACTTTGCCGGCCTCTTGCGAATGCAAAATATCCATCATATTCCGGTATAAATAGCCGTCCTCCTCCGGATTCCAGGCGCTTAGCGGCGAGCTGCCGCAAGCGGTTTGAATTAACCCGATCGGATAACCCAGCGCCCGCTTCAGCTTTCTGGCGAAGCTCAAGTAAGGGGAATGGCCCGGATTCGAAATTTCGCGGTTCGCTTCATGGACGATCCCCGTGGATTCGTTCATCGGATGGGAAGCGAGCGCCCATTTGCCGTTATTTCTCAGGATATGCAGTCCGATTTCCGGAGGATCGTAGGCCGGATCTTTGCCGTAGCCGGCCGCATTGCTTTGGCCGGCAATCACGAATACATCCCCGACGCCGATATGATGAATCATATCGCCCCGTACAGCCCATTCCATCGCTTGATCATGCTCGGCATTCAGGCTAAGGCAGGTTTCCAGCCGGTATAATCCCCCGGCCGGTACGTTTGCGATCGTCATTTTCCACTTGCCGTTCCCTTCATCGTCGCTTTTCTTCCAAGGGATGACCGTTTCCCCGGTTTCTTCGTTGACGATCCTGGCAAATACGCGGGGCGCAACGGCATTGTCTTTAGCCGTCCAGCTGCCTGATAGGCTAATAACGGCCTGTCCGTTCATTTGCTGAATAATTTGCCAATCCATAGGCCCCTTTTCAATGATAGCCCCTATTTGCATGTCGTTCCTCCAATTGCCGGCGATCAGGGATAAGGCGTTGCGGTTACTACCCCTGCGTCGCTTACCGTTATTTTATAACGCGTGTTATTAGGCGATCTGAGAATCAACCCTTCACCCGCAACGTCAAGCGCGGCATTCATCTGATTGATGAGGGAGGCGTGCTCGACGGAGTCGCCTTCTACCGTTAATCCGAGCCCCGTAACCAGGATGGAGCCGTTATTGGCCACGATCTGAAAATAAGCGCGGACTGCCGTTGCCGGGGCGGTAACCGGCTTTACAATGCGCCTCCACTCGGACGTCGAAAGCTCGGCGAGTACGATCATGTCTTCTCCGGCGACGTTGTTTGCCGCATCCACCCATACGACCGATACCTTCTGTTCGGATGTTCCGGCCGTATATTTCGCCCAGCCGCTGAATACGAGCGATGCGCCTCCGAACACCGGAAATCTGGAGGAGTAGATGTAGGAAATGCCAGAGCTTACCTTCAGCTCGATGCAGGAGCGGAAGCCGGCAGGCAGGTCCGACGTATTTTGGCGGAAATACACGGTGCCCGTCCCCGAATACACATACATATTCCAATCCGACTTCCGGGCCGTATCGGATGCTGCGGACATATTTTCCCCTGTCGTATCCACGCTTCCGGCAATATTTATACTGCGGTCCTGATCGCTAATGTTTGATTCGTAGGTAACTCCGGAAACGACATTCGTAAAGCGCGTGTTTTGCAGATACACGTTTTCCCTGCGCGCGCTCGTCACTTTATTCGCCGTCCACTGGCCGAAGTAAGCCTTATCGATATTGACGCGGAACTTCGGCGCCGCCGCCAATCCGTTTATGATGTGCGAGGAGGAGACGATTCCGGGCGCACGCCTTGCATAAAGGATGTTCAGATTTAAGCGGCCTTCGGCTCCGGGCGCGATTTCAAACAAATTATTCGTGATGCCGCCCTGATAGCCTGCGTCATTTTGCGTTATGGTGGCATTGCCGTCGATATACCCCCAAGTGCTGGCAACCTCGATCGAGCAATTGTTGAGGATGAAATTATTGCCCTTGAAGCCGTAACCCTCCGTGCTTGCAACCTTGAGAATTTCGCAGGCGTCGATGGACAAAGCGCTTTCCTTGGCATAAAAGCAATAAGCGTTTACCGCGGAATAAGGACTCGAGGGGACCGAGTCCCATTCGGACGGACTGCAGTCGAACAGTCCGCCGATGATTTTCAGCACGCCGTTCGGCTGGTTGAGGATGAGGCAATTTTGCACGGCCCGGAAGTGAATACCGAAAATGTAATTTTCGCTCTGCGGAGCGTCCAGCGGATTCGGATCGTCCAGGTATGCGCCGTACTGGATCCCCACCAAACAACGATTGACCTGCAGCCCGTAAATTTTAATATGCTCGGCGGGTTGCGACACGCTTCTCGAAACCCAGTGAATGCCGCATTTGTACGGCTTGAAACCGGCTCCGACACGAATGTTGTAGATATTCAAATACAAGCCGGATATCGCAAGTACGCAGTCCCTCATCGCTTCCGAATCCGTGCTCTCCGAAATGCCGAACAGCCAATACCCGTTAAAGTCGATATTTTGATCGCTGCCCGTCATTTTGACGGATTTAACGTTGTAGTTTCTTGTAAAAATGACCGGCCTGCCGGAATCGAAGGCCGCTTGAACGCAATCGGTGTCGTCCGGCCCTGTTCCGACCTTGAAATAATCCGGCGAGACGGCCCGGCTGCCGAACTCCTCGTCGATCCGCTCGAAATTGACATTCACGTCGTCCACATCGATCGGCGTAGTCAGCTTTAGCTTCAAGTTATCGGTTGGCGTAGTTGCGGCAAATGTCGATTTACCGGACAGCATAAAAGCAGCCGTTCCCATTCCGAGCACCCCGATCATCTTCCGTCTGCTGATCATTGCGGGTTTTTCACTTTTTTCGCCGTTCCTACTAACCTTTACTTCCCGACTGTCTCCCTCATTCATTCGCACAATCATACCCCCGTTTGAATTGAAATAGGAACTCGTTCAAGCTAGCTTCATTATAAAGGCGGGTATTGGACGCGCATAAGGGTAATGTTTTGTCCTCGCTGTTACTTCGTTGTTCTCGGCTTGGCGGCAACCGTGCCGGATCGTTAACGAAGTAAAGTCCCGAGATGAAGCAAGGATGCTACACGAAACATGGCTTGCTAATCGAAGCAAGGATGCTAAACGAAGCAAGGCCGCCGATCCGAATCGGCAGCCTCTGGCGCTTTCTATTAAACCCAATAGGGATAGAACACTAAACGCTAGCGATACATCCTTATGAAACCCGGCTACAGCTACTTCTCGTCCTCGTAGGTAGACTGCGAAATAATTCGCCGAAGCAAGCCGGCCGCCTTTTCCGAAAAGGCGGTTGCCCCAAAAACGGCAGCAGTCTGCTCGAGATGCGCTATGATCGACTGAATCATCTGAATATCGGACGCCGTCAGCATAAGCGCAGGCAGCACGTAGGTTTTATCCTCGTATTGGTATCCTCGTTTTTTGGGATTGTACACAAGGGGAGCGCTAAGCGTATTCGTCAAATATTCGATATCCCTGCAAGCCTGCCGGACGGATATTTCGAAATGCTCCGACAGATGGCCGCTGTTCGGATATTTCCCGTACCTTACTTGCTCGTCAAACCAAAGAATGCGATGCATATTGCCCAAACGATTCACCCGCCTTCGGCACCTCTATCGACTATCGTCGTATTGCTCGGCAATTTTTTTCAGACGTTCTTCTATATTAATACGGCTCTCCCGGAGTATCCAATTCTGGAAGATGTCATTGTTCCAAAAATCCCAAAGCTTCATGCTCGATACGTCGAAGGCGCCTTGTTTGGCGGTGGCTAACGATTCCAGAAACGGGCTGTACAAAGGATCGGATAGCTGGCCGCTGATTTCGGCGACCGAACGCGAAGCCGCCAAATTATGCTTTGCCCACTCCCTGCCCGAATCGGTGTGAGGAGATGCAAGCTCCTGCAGAAACGCCCAAGCCAGTCCGGCATCCGAGCACTGGGCGGAAATGCAATATCCGTACACTTGCACAATATTGCGGAACGGGCTGTCCCCCATTCGCGGCGGCATCACGACGCCGAATTGCTCCCGATGCTCCGGCCTCATCGGCTTAATCGTCCAGTTGGCATCGTAATACATGGCCATTTTGTGGTGAATGAAGCAGGCGATCCACGTATCTTTGCCGACGTCCTCGAACGGCGTTACCTCCAGCGGATGAAACATCTCCAAATATTTGCGGATCGTTTCGACGGTAGCCGGAGAATCCAAATAGCCGGATGCCTTCGACCCGTCTTCGGATAAAAATGCGCCGCCGCAGCTCCAAGCAAGCGGTTCGACAGGAAGCAGCCTGGGCACCAGGTAAGCGCCGTAACGGATAACTTCGCCGTCGGAATCGTAAATGTTCAGCTTGCGGGCTTTTTTCACGAATTCCTCCCACGTCCAATCTTCTTTCGGATACGGAACGCCGGCTTGATCGAACTGCGCCTTGTTGTAAAAAACGCCGGGAACCTCCGCCATAACCGGGATCGCGCCCAACCGGCCTTGATTCATGCAGGCTCCCAGCACGGAAGGATAATAGTCGGACAGCTCGAACGCCCCATCTTGCACTAGAGAAGTCAGATCCGTCACCGTGTTTCGGTCCAGAAGCTCTCCTATGTGACTGCCGTCCCATTCGATCAAGTCGGGCGGATTGCCGTTCCGCATACGCTGTTCTAAAATCTCTCTCGGAAGAGGTTCAATGTCTATCACCGCCCCCCTGTTTTTCTCTTCGAATCTTTGTTTGGCCAGCTCCAGCACCTGTAATTTTTTATCGTCGCTTGCCGTTACCAAAAGTCTCATCACCTATCTCTCCCTTCATGTTTCTGGAATTATCATATAACAGCCGGTCTGACATAACGTGTCAGAGCAAAAAATAAAGGAACAAAAGAAGGGCCGGAATTCACGATTGTTTTTCAGTTGTCCGAAGACGCTTTCCGGATCAACCATACACGCGTACCGAAAGATCGTAACCTAGCACCTGCCCGGCTAAGAGTGGTCTCCTGCTGCGGAGGTTTTAACGTTCACTGTGGAATGGTGTATATGAAAATTCATATAGAATTTAGCATTTCGCATGAAATTCGACGATTCTATACGAAAAATCATATACAATTTTACATTTCGCATGAAATCCGACGATTCTATACGAAAAATCATATACAATTATCATTTCTATGACTACGATGCGCGGCTGTCCCAAAAGGCTACTCTTCCCCGCTACGTGGTAGAGTAACTGGAAAAAGTACATCTATTTTTTAGGAAATACTGGTTTTGAGCCGGTTAAGTGGAAAAACTGCAGTTAGTTTTAGTCGTTTCGGCAATAATTGACGAATTCAACAAAAATAAATGTAGGTTTTCCATGTAGATACCGATTTTTCATTTTTTAAGTAAAAATAACTGCAGTTTTTCCATCTACGCCGGGAATCGGCATTAACGTGCTGTCCCGAAACCATTTTCATGCTCGACTATCGTGCCAAAAAGCGCTAAATGAGAAAACAAACACGCCTCTATCCCCACTATAATAGGAGGCCACTGACAAACTAATGATTTTTCAGTGAGTTCCAGTAGCGGGTACAAAAAATGCGACA
>NZ_QMFB01000014.1 GCF_003285015.1 Paenibacillus contaminans
AGGAGAGGGACTACGAAGAACAGGATGAACAAAGCAAACACTTCGCATCTAGTTTTCAGGGAGTAAAAAACCGTCTTGGTCACTGCCAAGACGGTTTTTGTGTTCAGGCTATAAATGAGCAAAAACGGATAAAAGTTCATGGAAAGAAATCAGAGCAGTTTAAACCACTCGCAAACGAAATGAAAGGGGATGCCCTTCTGTCCCCATTCGTAGGCCAATCGGAATCGGTCTCGTTGGACTTGCTTGCTGCACCAGGCGATAAGGACACGGGTGTCTTCGTTCCGTGATAACCGCTTCCGACCTAAAATTGATAAATGCCGTCTACCATACAATCTGCAGTTACTATTAATACGGCCTGCCTGTTGAGAATTCCTCAGCAGGCTATTTGCGTACAAGCTGTTCACCTCAACGCACTAAATATGTATAATAATATAATCCAATTTATACGACTTCCTCGACATTTGTTCCGAGCGCCACTTGAAATAATGGATGATCAATCATGCAGTCATTCGGTTTATGATCCTCAAAATGTCTTATCAAAGGGTTTGTTAAGGGGGATATGAATAAATGTATACCATGCTAATTGTGGACGACAATCCTAACGATAGAAGTGGGATTACCGAACTGATCGATTGGGAAGAGGAGTTTATCGAAGTGGTTGGAACGGCCATTAATGGGGAGGATGGTTTTCATAAAGCGATTGCATTAAAGCCGGATTTAGTTCTGACGGACGTTTCGATGCCGATCCAGAACGGGATTGAAATGACGGAGATGATCAAGCAGGAGTTGCCCGATACCCAGTTTATTTTTATGAGCTGCTTCGACGATGTGGAATACTTGCAAAGTGCGATCAATCTGGACGTTTGCGCGTATGTATTGAAACCCATTGTGATCCCCGAGCTTGTGAAAGCCGTAGGCAAAATGCGCAAGCTGAAAGAAGTGGACATGAAGCGGGAGAAGCATGAAGCGGAGCTGGTAGCGCTGGTGGAGCAAAGCCTCCCCTTGTTGCAGGAGCAATTTCTGAAAGAACTTTTTTACAGTTCCGCATGGGACGGCAACGAACTGGCAGCAAGAATGAAATATCTGAAGATGGATTTGGAATGCGAACAATATTGCGTTTTTTGTGTGCAAATTGACAATTACGGTATCCATTACACAAACGAGTCGATGGATCAAAGGCATTTACTAATTTACAGACTGCAAAAATGTGTTCAAGAAGCGATAACCAATCCGCATGACTCGTGTTTTCTTGCCAGCCAGGGCTATGATCGGATCGTCGGAATCAAGAAGTATTCGAAGTCGGACATAAGCGGCAATTTGGACGACATTACGGAATGCGCGAATCACTGCATGGAATTGGCCAATCAAAGATTGGGACTTCATGTTACGATCGGCATAAGCGGATTATCCGACAATTTGAATGATGTGGCGGAGCAGTACGGCCGGGCGGAATATGCCGTGAAATCGAAAATTTACAGCAGCGGCAATCGGATCATTTTTCACTCGGAGGTATACGAGCCCGACCACCAGGTTCATTATAATTACAAGAACATGTATGATGAACTGCGGAATGTGGTTATGGGCTGCGACGAAGCCTCTAAATTGAAATTCATGGAAACGTATCTTTCCCAAGAAGCCAAGTTTACCGAGAATTATATTAAAAGTATATCCTACACGATTGTAAATATATTACATACGATCCTAGTCGAGAACGGCAAACGCTTCGGCGACATTTTTGAGGATGATTTCACCATTTGGCGGAACCTGTCACTGATCGAAACCTTTGCGGATATCAAACAATTTATTATGAACACCATTCATTCCGTATGCGATTGCTTGAACAAGTATAACGGGAAAAGAAATTCCATTGTGGATGATATCAAAGCTGTAATTGACGAAAAATACGCAGAAATAGAGAATGTGAACCAGATCGTTGAAAAGATGTTTATCAGCGCCAGCCACGCGAATCTGGTATTTAAGCAAGTGACAGGCAGTACGATATTCGACTGGGTAACCGCAAAGAGAATGGAAATAGCCAAACAAATGCTGTTGAACCCTTATGTGAAAATATACGAAATTCCGGAAAAGATCGGCTACAAGACAGGCGCCCATTTCAGATCGGTATTCAAAGGGTACACGGGAACAACGCCAAAGCAATACCAGGAAAAGTATTCAAGATAAAGGAGACTGCTTATGTTCAAGAAAAAAAGCAGAACAAGAGACAACCGGAATCTTGAATATACGGTATACCGGAATACGATTCTTATCTCCTGTATACCTTTTCTATTGGTAGCGCTTGCTTCGTTCGCTTATGTGTCAGTCAAGGCGTTTCACGACCAAAAAAGAAACCTGATAGACAGCGTTTACAAAAGCTCGCAATTGATTAACTCCGAATTGGACATGTACCTGATTAAAAGCGACGTATTATTGCAGAACAGATATCTTCCAGGTGCGATACAAAAAGAGTATGCAGGCGATATCGAGAAAATGATGGAGCTGTATTCAAACCTGGAAATCCTTATAGCGGAGCCCTTCGGCGCCAAGTACAGAGGTTTTTTTACCATATACCCGTTTAATGACTCCTTGTTCGAAGGCAGCTATATCGAGCGCTACGATCGAATCCAAGACTTATTGGAAAGTCTATCGTTTAGTCCGAAGGACGAAAGCGGGATTTTGTGGCTCGATACGCTTCAACAAAGAAAGTATTTGAACGATTCCGATTATATTAAATTTTACAGGTATATTAAAGATTTCGATAAACCGATTGGGGTACTGGAAGCCAACATTCCCTTTGACAGCATCAAGAAAATTATGGATAACACCGCTCTGTCAAAGGGGGCCGCGCTTATTTACAAGGATGGCAAAGGTCAAGTGAATCATGGGACAGGCACGGATTTGTTCAAACAGGATGCGTCGGCCACTATGACCCGGAAATACATCAGCGTGACGGAAACGCTGGTCAATTCGCATACCATAACCGCTGCTATACCTTATCTAAGCGTCCTGATGCCGGTCGTCAGGCTTCTGCTGATCACGCTGATTGGTTTGATCCTGATCGTGCTTGCCATGCTTTATATTTCCAAGTATTCGGCTCGAACCGCTTTGTTCCGATTGAAGAAATTTATTGACTCCATCCGGTTTGACGATACGTTATTGCTAAATCAGCATCTGATCCCTGAATCCGTTGGCGGCGAAGTGGCCGTGATCGAGAAACGATTCAAGGAACTGATTTCCAGAATCAACGAGTTGTACCAAGAAGTAACCACCGAAAAAATCGAAAAAAACAAGTTTGAGATCGAACTTCTCCAGGCCCGAATCAATCCGCATCTTCTGTATAACTCATTATCCGCCATTAAATGGAACGCGCAACGGAATCATGACAAAAGAACGGTTGAGCTCATTGATAATATGACCCGCTATTATCGTATATCGTTAAACAAAGGCAATAATATCATCACGATCTCGGAAGAAATAGATATGATCGTCCATTATGTCAAAATCAACGACTTTGCCTATTCCCGCACCTATACCGTTGAATTTGATATAGAGGATCATATTCGCAAGATGTACACATTCAAGCATCTGCTCCAACCGATCGTAGAAAACTCTTTGCTTCATGGACTAAATGGCAGGGAGCAGGGAGGAGTAATTACGATTTCGGGAAAAATCGTCGAAGGTGACATCCTGTTGACCGTCACAGACAACGGAGCGGGAATGTCCGAAGAGAAAGTAAATCGGATTTTCAATTTGGAGAGTACCTCCATTTTGGCGGGTTATGGGATGAAAAATCTGATCAAGCGGATAAACATGTACTATGGCGAAGATTACGGCATTCGGATTCATAGTGTTCCGGGGGCGGGTACGGAAGTGGCCATACGGATTAAAGCGATAGAACGAAAAGAGGAACTCAGTAATATAAGTTAACCTTGCAGTTACATACGATGAAGCAGCAAATAAGAGGTGATCTACACCTCTTATTTTGCATTTATGAAACCATTTTAATCCTTCCCAAATAATCAAATCGCATATGTTTTTAAGCGGATTGTAGTCTTATATTGGACTGCAATATTCAGTAAGATAAACATGCGAATGAAAGCGCTTATAAGTAGTCTCTCGGAATTTGAGCAGAGTTGAAGGGGTGACGACAACGTAAGGTACCAAGGACGCCGGAGACTACGTAACAAGGGAAAGGAAGATACAGGATTGAAAATGACTACGATAGGAGCTGCTTCGGGCGCACAGAAATTAAACAAAGGGAAGACGATGATCAAAATAAAGCATTACAAGCTTTTGTATCTCATCCTGAGTATGACGGTCATCTGGACATTCGTGTTTAATTATTTGCCAATGGTTGGGATTATCATGTCCTTTCAGGATTTTGATATTTTTAAGGGGATCACGGGCAGCCCGTTTGTAGGATTTAAACATTATGCGGATATTATTCAGATCCCCGCGCTGAGGAAGTCGATTGCCAATACGTTGTTATACAGCTCCGTCAAGCTGTTTATCGGGTTTCCGCTTACCGTTATTTTTGCCCTGTTGCTTAATGAACTCCGGAGTATGGCATTTAAAAGAGTGGTGCAGACGATCAGCTACCTCCCCCACTTTTTATCCTGGATCGCTATCGTTTCGCTATTTTATACATTCTTCGAGTTATACGGGCCGTTTAACAATTTGCGGGCGATGCTCTTCGGAGCGGATGTGGAACGAATTAATATTCTCATGATGCCTGAGCATTTCCTGGAACTCATTTTTTATTCCAACGTTTACAAAGAAATCGGCTGGGGTACGATTATTTTCCTTGCGGCTATCGCCGGAATCGATCCGCAGCTGTATGAAGCCTCGATGGTTGACGGCTGCGGCAGGTTCAGACAAATTGTCCATATCACACTGCCAGGCATATTGCCTACCATCATGATCATCTTTATTTTGTCGGCCGGCGGTGTGCTGAATGCGAATTTTGAGCAAATCATCGGATTCCAAAATCTCTATACCCAAGAGCATACAGAAGTAATCAATACGATTGTATACAAATATGGGCTGCAGCAGGGGAATTTTTCGCTGGCTACGGCATTCGGCTTGGCACAAGGCATCGCTTCCTTCCTGATCGTGTATGGGGTTAACAAGATCGCCAAGAAGCTGAGCGGCATAGGCGTATGGTGAGGAGGCGGAACATGCGGATCAGTATCGGAGGAAAAATCTTTAACGTATTCAACGTTGCATTGATGATGCTGTTGTGTGTCGTATTTTTGTTTCCTTATTTGAATCAGCTTGCCATTTCCCTTAACGACGGGAGAGATACGGCTTTTGGGGGAATCACGGTGTATCCCCGCGCCTTCACCTTGCAAAATTACAAAACCGTGTTTTCCAACGATTCTTTTAACACGGCACTCATGATATCGGTATTGAGGGTCATTATTGGTACCATAACCGGAGTCGTGCTGACAACCGCGACAGCGTATGCGCTTACGAAGAGGGATTTGCCGGCCAGGACATTTTTCATTACCCTTCTCCTGATTCCGACATTTATTGATGGCGGCCTGATTCCGACATTTATTTTGTACAGGTATTTGGATCTTATCAATCATTTTTGGGTCTATATCATTCCAGGCCTTTTCAGCTTTTATAACATGATCATCATTCGGACTTATCTCAACACGATACCGGCAAGCTTGGAGGAGTCGGCTGTGCTTGACGGGGCGAATAGCCTGCAAATTTTGACCCGAATTTATCTTCCGCTGGCCAAGCCTGTTATTGCTACGGTATCGCTCTGGCTGGCGGTGGCCCACTGGAATGATTGGGTAACCTCGCTGATGTTTGTTCAGAGCAAGGATCTGCATACGCTCCAGTTTGTGCTATACCGGGTGTTAAAAGAATCGGAGCTGATTATGCAGATGGCTGTCGAGCAATCCATGCAGGGCGGAACGATCGACCAGAATGCGCCGTCTGTTACGCCGGAAGCCGTAAAAGCGGCCACCTTAATTGTGTCGACGCTTCCGATCTTGATCGTGTATCCGTTCTTGCAGAAATACTTTGTGAAAGGCGTTATGTTAGGCGCCATCAAGGAATAAGGAAATGAACCTGTTTTCCGGAGCTCCGGATTTCATCTGGTAGTATGCTGCTTCATGTAAGCACGCTTCCGGGTTGATTTCATAGATAGTCAAATTGAGGGAGGAAGTCTAGAGAATGAGTCGTAATCTAGGAAAAAAAGCGGGTCAGCTTGCCTTGTGTATAGCGACTGTATTCGCTATCGCAGGTTGCAATGGAGAGGAGAAGAAGGGGGAAGCCACATCAACCGGTCAGCCGACACCAACCGAACAGACGGATACGGGAAAATTTGAGCCGAAGAAGGATCTGGAATTGAGCTACTGGTACTCGCATGGCTCGGATATACCGGCCAAACCGGACCCGAAGGAAAATATACCGGGAGATTGGCTGGAGAAAACGTCGAGAGTCAAGATCAAGGAGGGCTTTGGAAACGGCGGGCTGGACCCGAATGTCAAACTAGGGACGATGATTACCGGAAATATGGTTCCCAGCTTTGCCATCTCCTCGAATCAGACCGGCTTCGATAAAGCCATTGAGGGGAAGTTATTGTGGGAGCTTACCCCCGAAATGATGAAAAAATATGCACCCAACGTTTGGAACAGCTATCCGGAATTTGTGTGGGATTCGGTGAAGAAAGACGGAAAAATATACGGTATACCGTACGAATTGTTGTCCAGCGCATACGGGGAGGTCACAACAAAATCCGCTGACTGGAAAAACTTTTATTCGGTCAGCCCGCAAAGCGTCACATGGAACTCCCTCTCAACCGCACAAGGTTTCATTATTCGGGATGATATCTTGAAGACGCTATTCCCTTCCGCACTAGGATACGATGAGGCTGTCAAGCTGGTGCAAGAAAAGAATGCAAGTATCGCAGAGAAATTCATCCTGCCAATCGATACAACCGAAAAGTTCGTGAAATTGTTTACCGATATCAAAAATTTGAATCTCAAGGAAAACAACAAGCCGGTATACGCTTTTGGCTATCCCAAAGGGGACAACTGGACGGCGTTAACGGCGCTCGGGTCGGAGATGATGGGATACAAATCTTATAACTACATGTCCATGTACAATTCCACTTCGAAGAAGCTGGAATTCGGACTGCAGACCCCTATCGTCAAGGAAGCGGCAAAAATTCAAAATCAGCTGATCAGAGACGCTGTCATCGATCCGGAGTCCGTCGTGCATACCGCCGAAATTTTCAAGGAGAAGGTACTGAACGGGCAATATGCCATAACGTCGATCTTATCGACAGGCTCCGTAGGGCTTTCCAATCTGGTTGCGATCAATACGGAACTGGAGAAGGCGGGTAAAAAATTCAAGTATGTTCCTTTGTTCACTTCCGTGCCCAACAAGCCAGAATATCCTGCGCAATATACGGTACCTGTATCCGGCGGTACCAATTCTTATGTGTGGTTGTTCAAGACAATCAAAGAGGAAGATCTCCCGCAGGTTCTGAATTGGTTAAATATCCTGTTCTCGAAAGAATGGGAGGAGATCAAGTATTGGGGACCGCAGGAAGCCGGGTTATATGAAACAACCGCTGACGGAAAGCGGAAATTTAAGGACCCGTTGCTGCAGAAAGGCGCAGTTGAATACGATAAGAGCATTGATCCGAAAGAATTGAAGGGATTTGCGACAACAGGACATCGCCCGAACAGGCTTGTGGATGAGATTAGGCCGTATCCTACCGAATGGAATTATGATTTTATGAACGGTACGGATTTCAAGAAAAATTTGAATTACTCCTTTTTCACATTCCCGTCCACCAGCCCTTATTCGCAAAACCTGAAGAAAATGCCGGAATTTTCAACATGGAAGACCGATTTCAAGAGCGTTGCCGATATCACGACCTTGATGAACGCAAGGGGCGTGTGGGAGGACAGCTTCAAAATCGCTCTTGTAGCCAAAAGTGAAGGCGAATTCGAGACGAAATGGCAAAATGCGCTGCAGACCCTTAACAATAGCGCGAATATCAATAAAATTCTCGAGGAACAGATGAAGATTTTTGCGCCGATGCTTCAGGCTGTCGAAAGTAGAAAGTAGAAAGTAGAAAGTAGTCCGCTAATAAAACGGATGAATAGCCGAGGGTATGTTCACGCAACATGCCCGTCCGGCTTCGTCTTCCCAAGGATACGAAAGAATATCGGGAGGTTCGAATAAATGATGAAAAAGACAATGGCTCTCCTGTTTGGCTTGACGGCTGCTGTTATGATTACTTTCTTCTGTATTCCTGTGGCAAATGCGGCGGTCGGGGATGTTTTCACGGATGATTTCGAAATGGAGACTGTGGGAGTTAAGCCTGCCAAGTGGTCCATTTACAACGGTACTCCAGGCGTTCCGGACAGCGTAACGGTCGAGCAGGACGGCGCCACTGCCCAAAAGGTGTTAAAAATCGATATGCCCGCTTCCCGCTCAGGTTCCTACGGCGCACAGGCGGTATTTTCCAGTGCTGTACCACATGCCGTTATTTCTTATAGAGCAAAGGCGGATAACACCAATGCGACGGCCCAAATTCAAATATTCGGCCGGAACGGTTCGTTAATCGCTCAGCAAACGTTTATAAACGGCTTAATCCGATTTCTTGTCAGCGGCCCGAGTTATTACACCATTCAGCCTTTTGCAGCCGGGCAATGGTATGATTTCAAGATCATTCTGAATGCCGTCACTCACAAAATTGAGGCTGTATTCGTAGACGGTGAATACAAGGCCGGCAATTTGGACATCTACCCTTATGCCAGCGACATTGGCGGCCTGAGAGCGACGATGAATAATGCGGCGGCAGGCAGTGTCTCTCTGGATGATGTGAACGTGTATACGTACAAGGAACTGCAATCGCTCACATTGAACAAGAGTGTATTATCTTTAACTGCCGGGGGCAGCGAGAAGCTTGTGCCTGTGTTGGACCCTGCCGACGCCAGTAATTCGGTTTTTACTTGGACATCAAGCAACCCTGCAATCGCTTCCGTGGATTCTTCCGGTAATGTAACCGGTATTGCCGATGGTTCGGCTGTCGTTACGGTCTCCACGCTGGACGGGAGCTTCAGCGCGAGCTGCACGGTGAATGTTACCTATGCCCACGTTCAGAACATTCAACTCAACCCCAAAGTGCTAAACCTGGAAAGCGGATTCGAGGGAACGTTGTCCGTCTCCTTTACTCCTCCGGATTCCAGCAATAAGTCTGTCGTGTGGACCTTGAGCGACCCGACGGTTGCTGCTGTTACGGCGAACGGACAAGTGACAGCCTTACAGGAAGGAGAAACCACGATTACAGCCGTTTCGGTGGATGGCAATTATTCGGATACGGCCAGCGTTATCGTGTCAGCGCGCAGTATTCAGCAAGTTTATTATGTTTCGCCGGACGGGGATGACGAAAATCCCGGCTCAGAGGAGTTTCCGTTTCAAACCCTTCAGCAAGCCCGCGATGCCGTACGTCAAATCAATGCCAGTATGACTGGCGATATTATCGTCTATCTTCGCGGCGGCACGTACACCTTAAACGAGACTTTTCAACTGAACGATGAGGATTCGGGGACGAACGGTTATTCCGTCCAATACATGGCCTATCCGGACGAAAAGCCGGTTATCAGCGGCGGGAAGCAGGTGACGGGATGGACGCTGCACGATGCCGGTACGAACATCTACAAGGCCCACTTGGGTCAACCACTCGAAACAAGGCAATTATTCGTAGATGGGATACGCGCCGTTCGTGCAAGAAGTACCGGCGGCTTGACCGATGCGGTGAAAACCGCATCCGGGTATACCACTTCCGATACCTTTTTGGCCGGATGGCATAATCGTTCTGACCTGGAGTTCGTCTACCAAAAATATTGGACCAATTCAAGGGTCGGCGTGGACTCCATATCGGTGAGCGGAAATCAAGCCTCTATCACGATGAAGCAGCCCGCATGGTATGACGCTACCAACAAGGGAGGCACGTCCGTTACCATCCCCTTGTATTACGAGAATGCCTTCGAGCTGCTGGATACGGAGGGGGAATGGTATTTAGACCGGTCCGGCGCCATTGACGGAACGCCATATACGATTTATTACAAGCCAAGATACTGGGAAGATATCGCAACTGCGGAAGTGATCGCGCCCGTTATGGAAGAACTGATGGTCGTTCAAGGCAGCTCGCTGGCATTGCCTGTTCATCATATTCAATTTTCTGGAATATATTTCCAAAATACGACCTGGTTAAGACCGAGCAGCAATCTGGGACACGCCGACGCGCAAAACAACCACATTCGTTTAGTGCAGAGCAATGGGGCGATTCAGGATATTTTGCCGATTGCGGCGGTTACGGTCGAGAGAGCGAACCATATTCAGTTTGTCGGCAATGAGTTTTCCAAGCTTGGCGTTACGGCACTGAAGATGGTGCAGGGCGTGCAAGACAGCCAGGTTACCGGCAACAAGTTCTATGACTTGTCCGGCGGTGCCGTTAACATCGGGGAGCCCACCATCAATGACCCGAGCATTTATACGCCACAAGATCCGAGATTATGGATGAGAAATAATGACGTAACGAACAATTATATTCATGATATCGCCGTGGAATATCAATCGGCGGCAGCGATATCGGCTGGATTTCCGATGGATATGGAGATTAGCCATAATGAAATTTTCAATATACCGTACAGCGGTATTCATGTGGGATACGGCTGGTCCAATACCAGAAACTCGGCTTTAAAAAACGTCAAAATCCAACATAATTTTATCCATGATTTTATGGGCGATGGGATCATCGACGGCGGCGGCATTTATACGTTGGGGGGAACCGGCGGGACCGAACAATCGCCTAATCTCATATCGGAAAACTATATCCGGAATCAAATGAATATGTTTGCCGCACTTTACGCCGACCAGGGTTCCGATTATTGGTCGTTTGAGGATAATGTGGTTGATCTGTCTGAAACGCCGCTTTGGTTCCATGAAGAGATGGGATTCCGGAATGCCAGATGGGCAAATGCCGTATACGTTGAAAATATTTCGTTTGACGGCAATTTCTCGACAACCTCCGTGCAGACTGTCCATAGTACGGAAGCGCCGGTAACAAACCTGCATATTTATCCGGATGCGCAATGGCCGGCCGAAGCGCTCGATATTATCGAGAGATCCGGGCTGGAAGCGGCATACGCCCATTTGGCGGCGGACGCCTTGGAGCGGATTGCACTGCCGCAAAATATCAATATGACAATCAGCCAGAGCAGTCAGCTTCAGCCCGTTGCGACAACCGGAAAAGGGGAAACGACTGATCTCAGTTACGCTCAGTACCATTACTTCAGTGAGCATCCCGGTATTGCTCAGGTAGACGATGAGGGGACGATCACCGGCATCAGTCAGGGGAATACGAAAATCACGGCTTATGTCATTCTCGGCGGCGTTATGAAGAAGCTGGAAACCGATGTCTATGTAGAGGATCAACTAAATAGCATCGAGTTCAAGGATATCCTTGAGGCGACGAAAACGATTTTGCTTGGCAATTCGTTTCAAATTGAGGCAACCGGAAAGACGATACTCGGGCAAGATGCTCCCCTTTCAACGATTACCTATTCGAATAACCGGCCCGACATCCTGTCAGTCAGCGCGGCCGGAGTTGTTACCCCGTTGACTACGGGCACTGCGATTGTAACCGTTACGGGTACGTACAATGGAGAAACAGCCAGCCGTCCGCTAACGGTTCGCGTGATCAAATTTAATGACGAAGCGGGTCTGCTCTATGCAGGCGCCGGCATCAATGACGTGATTGAGGATGCGGATGGATGGTACATTGACGCTGACGGCCAAAATAATAAAATAGCGGAAGCGGGGAGCATTACGATTTCCACCCCCGGCACCTCGCCGCGCGGTTTTGCCGTCTATCAGGGACGTACATTCAAGGATGAGCTTCTGACCTTTCACATGCAAATCAACGCGCAAAGCGGATGGCCCTCCATTATGATGAGGAATCAGAATCGGGATGAAGGCTACCATATGGAAAATAATGATACGTATGTTTTCACCATAGGGCCTGATGCGATTGAGCTGCATAGGTTCAATGGCGGCGTGCGAACCGTTATTTTTGGGGATTTGCTGGGCTTCAAGAGTATCGGAGGAGGTCCTTATCCGAATGATCTATTTGATTACAACACCAACCATTTGGTTCAAGTAGGGGCAATCGATGAGGCCGAAGGTGTCAGGCTTATTTTGAACGTTGACGGCAATAACGTATTTAACTTCCTTGATTCTTATGCGGACAGAATCGCTTCCCCCGGTTATATGGGGTTGTATGCCAGAAGCGGAAGCATCACGCTTGGCGAGATTGAACCGACGGCGATCGAGATCCGTCCCGAACAAGTGGAGATCGACGAAGGGGATCAGCTTCAATTAACTGCCGATACGTTCGTTCAGACTTATCAGGTAAATGGGTTCGACATCACATGGAGCAGCGACAATGATGAAATTGCATCCGTAGACGAATCAGGCGAATTAACGGCTATTATGCCTGGAAATACGAAAGTATGGGCCCATATCGGTGATGTATCCGCATCAGTTGACATTCAAGTGCTTGATTCAACTCCGCCGGTTACGACAGTGGATATTGCCGGGGTAAAGCAAAACGGCAGCTTTGTTAGTGATGTAACGGTCACATTAAGCGTATACGACAATGCTTCAAGCGTTCAATCCAGCGTATACAGCCTTGACGGGGGCGTTGTCTGGAGCCTGTATAACGCGCCGATTACGATTAGTGAGAATGGCACGTATACCTTCGCCTATCGTTCCATCGACAATGCGGGTAATATCGAGCAACCGAAGCAGGTGACGATTACGATCGAAAAGTCGATGGATAACCTGGCATTGGATTTGATGAAGAAAATGGAAGATATGAAGTTGGCGAGCGCTTTTAGCGGCAGTATGCAAACAAAATTGAACGCCGTATACAAATCTTTGATGAAAGGCCATTCCACAAGTTCATTGAATCAGCTCGCAGCCTTCAGGAATGAAGTTCATGCGCAAGGCGGCAAAAAACTTACGGTTGAACAAGCAACCGAGTTGGATCGAATTGCCGGATTACTTATAGAAACAATCCGCTCAGGCGCATAGTCGGTTCGATAATTTATTGGAGGGGGGATTGTAAGTGTCTCCCCTCAATATGGAGTGAATGTCGATGGCAGTTACGATTCAAACGGCAGTACATACCATTCCTTCTCCAAGGCAGTTGAAGTGGCAGGAAATGGAGTTTTATGCTTTTATCCATTTTGGCATGAACACGTTTACTGGAAGGGAATGGGGGCTGGGCAATGAAGCTCCTTCGCTGTTTAAGCCCGAAGGACTCGATGCCTCCCAATGGGTTGAAGTATGCAAGTCCGCCGGCATGACAGGCATCATCCTGACGTGTAAGCATCACGACGGTTTTTGTCTCTGGCCCAGCGACTATACCGATTATTCCCTTAAAGCAAGTCCTTGGAGGAACGGTCGCGGCGATGTTGTCCGAGAGCTTGCGGAGGCTTGTCGGGAGCACGGATTGAAGCTCGGGATTTACTTGTCGCCGTGGGATCGGCATGAGCCGAGTTATGGCGATTCACCAGCGTATAATGCTTATTTTCTGAATCAATTGCGGGAGCTTCTCACGAATTATGGACATTTTTTTTGCGTATGGTTCGACGGCGCATGTGGGGAAGGCAGTAACGGAATGGTCCAGGAATACGATTGGGACGCCTATTATCGGGCCATTCGCGAGATGCAGCCGGACGCCGTCATCTCGATTTGCGGTCCGGATGTGCGCTGGTGCGGCAATGAAATCGGACATACCCGAAAATCGGAGTGGAGCGTAGTCCCTGAAACGATGAAGGACAACGAAATCATTCAGGCCAAATCGCAAAAAAAGGATGACGGCACCTTCTCGCAGCGAGTTGATACGACAGACGAAGATTTGGGAAGCAGGACCGTTTTGGCGAAAGTAGACCATGTGATTTGGTACCCCGCAGAGGTAGATGTATCGATCCGGCCGCGCTGGTTTTATCATGCGGACGATGACGATCGGGTGAAATCGGTCGACGAATTGATCGATTTGTATGAGTCTGCCGTAGGAGGGAATTCAGGGCTTCTGCTGAATATACCGCCTGACAGACGCGGGGTCATTCATGAGAACGATGCCCGGAATTTGCGCGAATTCGGACAATGGCTCCGCAGCACGTACGGAAACGATCTGGCAGGCAAGGCGAACGTGCGTGCCTCTTGCACCAGAGATGCGGTCGTAGACGCCAAGCACGTTGTTGATGGATGTACGGATACGTTCTGGTGCCCCCCGGCAGGGATGGAGAAGGCGGAGCTGGAGCTTGATCTTGGTGAGGAGTATGTATTTAACCGGATTGTATTGAAGGAACATATCCCTTCCGGACAAAGGATCGAGCGGTTTCAATTGGAATACCGGCAAGGAGAGAGGTGGGTGCCTTTGTATGAAGGTACCGTCGTAGGGTACAAGAAGATTTGTCGTTTGCCGCAAACGAAGGCGAGATATTTGCGCCTGAATATAACGGAATCCCGGATAAATCCGACACTAAGCGGCTTCGGAGTCTACTTCAGCGGACGATGAAGCGGCGGCTGCGAAGGTTCGAAGGATGTCTGTAGGGAATGGCGGCAGAACTACGCAGAAAAGGAGCTGTACAATAGCAATGTTGGAGAAAACGGAATGGTGCAGCTTTCGCTGGGAGCATGCAAATAAGCACGATAAGCCGCGGGTCATGCTCGTTGGCGATTCCATAACAGCAGGATATTTCCCGTATGTCGCTTCAATCGTAGAGGATCAAGCCTATGCAAGCTTGCTTGCAACTTCGAAAGCGGTGGATAACCCGGATCTTATCCATGAAATGGCGTATGCGTTTCGTCATGGAAATAGCAGCTACGAGGTCATTCATTTTAATAATGGTCTCCACGGGTGGCATGTAAGCCAAGAAGTCTATGCGAACAAGCTGGAAGAAGCCGTAATTTGGCTGAAGGAGCATGCGCCTGCGGCCAAGATCATTTTGGCTCTGTCCACCTCCGTATGGGTAAAGGGACAACCTGCGGCGCCGGATCAGGAGAAAGACCGGATTATCCGATTCAGAAACGAATCCGTGCTTCATATTGCGCAGCGGTACCAATGTGAGGTTAACGATTTATATACCGCCATGAACGGAAGGCCGGAATATCGGACGGATGACGGTTATCATTTTCATGAAATTGGAAAAAGAGAGCAAGGGAAAATTGTTGCGGCTGTTATTTTGGCTAAATTATAACTGACTTTTAATGATTAAACGAAAAGGTAGTGGGTATGATGCATGCGGAATGGTTCAAAAACGGACTGGATGTCATGTCGACGGAGCACGGGTGGATGCCGGTCCGTTTCACGGACGAGCAATTACGAGGTTACGACGTTCACGAGGGGATTCGGATTAGAAGCCGCTGCGCTTCGGGGGTCATGCTGGATATCGTGACAGACTCCGATTTTATCGAAATTGAATATACAGCAGGCGAATTCGCGAGGAATTGGTTATATTTTGATGTCTATATCGACGGCATTTATATAAGCTCCAATGGACAAGAGCCCATCGAACAAAAAAACGGATTATTCCGTTGCAGCTTGAAGAGTATACCTGCATACGAGAATGCGTACCGATTCAATGCATCCGGTAAGATTATCGATGGTACATCGTCCGAGCATAAGCGGCGGGTCATCATTTATTTGCCGCATCTTGTTGTCCTGTTTATTCGCCAGATACGGTTTTCGGAGAGGGCCTCGGTAGTCCCCGCTCCGACTGCAACGGGAAATTTGTTATGTCTGGGCGATTCCATCACCCAAGGCATGGATGCCAGACGCCCTTCCTCGGCATATCCCGTCCAGCTTTCACGGTTTCTGGGGATGAATCTGTTGAATCATGGAGTAGGCGGGCATATTTTCGATGCTTCAAGTCTCGATCCGGATTTGCCGTATAAGCCCGATCTCATTACTGTAGCGTATGGCACGAACGATTGGATGACGCATGAACGATTATCGGAGCTCCAGCAGAAATGCGATGAATTTTTAGGAAAGCTGTCGGACATGTATCCCGCTTCGCAAATCGTTTTGCTTTCTCCAATCTGGAGACAAGATGCGGACCAAGCGAAACCGATGGGTTCTTTCGCCGACATGACACGCGCCATCGTCGAAGTCGCTCAGGGCTTTCCGCGAATCAGCTTGATTGACGGCATGAGTTTGGTTCCGCCTCAGCCGAAGTTTTTCGGTGACGGAAGGATACATCCTAACGAAGAAGGCTTTTTATTCATGACGCAGGGCATTCTCAAGCATATTTGTAGCTATAAATGAATAAATTCGCCTTCAGTAAACTGTGAAATCAAGCATCCGTTTGGTGACCGCTGCACCAGGTGCGTAAAATAAGGTTGAGATTACGTCCGGATCGTTGTAAACTAGAAATGTTAACGTGTGCATTTCGGTTGATCGTGCAATAGCAAGCAGCTACAGGTGTAAGCGCAATTCGATGAATACATGATGATGAAAACCGGGGGATGACGATATGCAAAAGCACGACGGAATGAATTATGCTCCTCAAGGAAAACCGAAGCCGGTTGTAGAGCCGGGAGAATTCACCTTTGCGGCGATGAGCCTGGATCATGGGCATATTTTTGGGATGTGCAACGGACTAATCGAGGCGGGGGCCCAGCTCAAATGGGTTTATGACGCCGATCCCGCCAAAGTGGAGGATTTTATAAAGCGGTATCCGGGCGTTAAAGCGGCATCCTCCGAGGAAGAAATTTTTAACGACGCTTCGGTGAAGCTCATAGCCGGAGCGGCGGTTCCGTCCGAGCGCTGTGCGCTGGGCTTGAAGGCGATGTCGCACGGCAAAGATTATTTTACGGACAAGACGCCGTTTACTACGCTGGAGCAGCTGGAATCGGCTCGACGCATGGCGAAGGAAACGGGACGCAAATATATGGTCTATTACAGCGAGCGTCTGCATGTGGAAAGCGCGGTGTTTGCAGGGCAGCTGATCGATGAGGGCGCGATCGGACGCGTCGTGCAGGTTATCGGTACGGGACCGCATCGTCTCAATGCGCCGTCAAGGCCGGGATGGTTTTTTGAAAAGGAGAAATACGGCGGCATTTTATGCGATATCGGAAGTCATCAGATCGAGCAATTTTTGTTTTACTCCAAGGCGAAAGATGCCAAGGTGATGCACAGCAAAGTGGCGAACTATAACAGCAAGGAATACCCCGAGCTGGAGGACTTCGGCGATGCGACGCTCATAGCCGACAACGGGGCCACGAACTATTTCCGAGTCGATTGGCTGACGCCTAACGGGCTCGGCACGTGGGGAGACGGACGGACGATCATCCTCGGTACCGACGGCTATATCGAGCTTCGCAAATATATCGATATTGCTCGGGATAAAGACGGGGATCAGCTGTATTTGGTCAACCATGAAGGCGAGAAGCATTATTCGCTTCGAGGGCAAGTAGGCTATCCTTTCTTCGGACAGCTTATTCTGGACTGCTTGAACCGTACGGAGAATGCGATGACGCAGGAGCATGCGTTCAAAGCGGCGGAGCTTTGCTTGATGGCTCAGCAAATCGCAGTAAGAGTAGAGTAGACGTTGAACCGAACAATGCGGCGACCGTCAGACGATGTCTGGCGGTTTTTTGGCGTTTGCATAGATCTGACATCTTATGTACGTTGCTTCTTGAAATTATGTTATAGTAATAAGGGTGAAAACGATTACATATAAAGCTGCTTGCTGTCGACAGACAAAAAAGGGGAACGTTGCGATGCTCGGTATTAAGCTAAATTACAAATTGTTTTACCAATACATGATCTCCTACATCGTTGTTTTGCTGCTGCCGATCATCATTATCGGCCTTACGGTGTACAGCTATTTCATACAATTACTGCGGGACGAAGTCATACGCGGAAACTTGAACCTTCTGGCCCAGGTAAAGGATACGATCGATGTCAAGATGAACGAGTTCGGCAATATCGCTTATCATATTGCTTCCAATCCGAATCTTACTCCCTATGCGGCAACCAAAAACGCATACAGCGAAATGAACGCGATACTCGAGCTTCGGAATTACAGCAGCGCGAACCATTTGATTCACGATATGCTCTTATATTACCGCGGAGGGGAGAAGCTTTACTCGCCCTACAGCGCCTACGATGCCCTAACCTATACGGATAAAATTTTTCGCTATGAAGCATGGAAGGCCGAGGACTTCTACAAAACGATCGAAACGATAGACAAGCCGCTGCTTAGAAGCGCGGAAACGGTTGCCATGAACAGCCCGGAGCGCTTTATAACCTACCTGCTTCCGATCCCTTACCGGGACGTAAAACCTTACGGTACGGCTGTTTTTCTGATCAAGGAAGATGCGTTTCGGGATATGATAAAAAAATCGTTCGGCGACTACGGCGGCAATACGATCATTCTGAACGGGGAAGGTAAACTGATCACATCGCTCTCGAATATCGAAGAGTCGCAACTGAACGAGCTGCTCCTGGCTATGCCGATGGAACGCCAGAACGGCTCGCAAACAGTCCGGTTGTCCCGAAACGACTATATTGTCAGCTATATCAAATCGGAGAGCTTGGGATGGAGCTACGTCTCGCTCGTCGATAAGAATAAGGTCATGAACAGCATCCAGCTCGCCAAACAGAGGACGCTGTTCGGGTTATTGTTCGTCCTGATCGTGGGCAGCATCGTGATCTACTATGTCACATCGCTAAACTACAAGCCGATCAAGCGTTTAAAAACGTTAGCGGACCGTACGCTTAAGCAGCCCCAACGGAACGGGAATGAACTGGAGTCGATCCAGTCGGCATTTCGTTACATATCGGACAATAATGATGAATTGATACGTAAAATCAGCAGCAGCAAGCCCGCGCTCAAGAACTACCTGCTGCTCAATTTGCTGAAGGGCGATTTTCAGGATGTCGAGGAGTTTAACCGGAGGGGGGAAGCGGCGGACTTCCGTCTGACGAAACGGCAATTATGGGTGGCGATCGTTTATTTTTCCAAGAAGGAGCAAGAAAGCGGCATGCACGGGGATTTGATCATTAAGGAAGTGGAAGGGCTGCTTCCGGAGCAAATTGAAGGGTATGGCAAGGAAAACGTCGAAGAGGGAACGCTTACGTTCATTTTCGGTACGGACGAGGACAGCGAACAAGTAATCAAGACGTATTTGCTTCGAGTTCAGGAGCATATGCTGAGCGAGCACGGCCTGCAAGCGACCGTCGGCGTCGGCAATCCGTATAGGAATGTTGGAGAGATCGGCAAATCGTACATCGAGGCGTGCAGCGCCATCGATTACCGGTTAATCAAGGGTCACGGGCAAATCATTTTTTTCAGCGAAATTACGCTCCGATCAGGCACGCGCGACAGCTGGTATCCGAAGAGCGAATGGGAGCGGCTCAAGCTTTACATTGTGCGGGGAAATACGGAGGAAGTGGAGTTTTATCTCAACCAGCTTATCGCGACGATGAAAGGCGAGCAAATTCCATTATATATGGCGAAATGCATGTGCTACGATCTGATCAACGTCATTTTTGCCATCATGTATGAGCTCAATCTCGATTTGAAAAACCAGCAGAAATCGTACCCGGACGTTATGACGCTGACGGAATTCGAGACGGTCGACGAGCTCGCAGAGCTGGTTCGTACGATCAGCATTGATATATGCGGCATGATCCGCGATCGCAAGGAAAGCGGAAACGTGCAGCTGCAGGATCGAATGATCGCCTACATTCACGAGTTTTACGGATCTTACCATTTTTCGGTGCAAATGATGGCCGATGATTTTCAAATGTCTGCTTCTTACTTGAGCCGGTATTTCAAAGACCAAGCAGGTCAAACGCTCACCCAATACGTCAATTCGGTGCGGATGGATAAAGCGAAGCGGCTGCTGCGGGAAGGAAATGAAAACCTGAACGAGATCGTCACGCAAATCGGATACGGCAGCGTCCCCGGATTTATCCGCAAGTTTAAGGAAACGGAAGGGCTCACACCGGGCGAATATCGGTCGCTGCACCGCCAATAAGCACCTTATAGCCTGGAATGTAATGATCTGCAAAGGAGTGCGGAAACCGTCAATCGGTTACAATGAGGCCCAGAAAGGCGTGAGGAGTCGCCCAATCGTTTGATGTAAAGCTCTGCTAGGCTTGTAAAACCCGTCAATTCCCGAATGTAATCGTTCGTCAACCCGGAACGGAAATTGTAAATTTACAGTTTCCGTTTTGTTTTGTTATGGTGCTTGCAAAAGGGGGTGAACACGATGCACTCGGGCAGAACGGTTTTCCGAAAGATGGTAAGCAATTATCAACTATACTTATTGTTTCTGCCGACCTTCGTTTATTTTATAGTGTTTCATTACATGCCTATGTACGGAATACAAATTGCTTTTAAAGAATTTATCGCGACGAAGGGGATTTTCGGCAGTCCATGGGTAGGCTTCGAGCATTTCGAAAGGTTCTTTAACTCGTACCAATTTTGGACGGTCATTAAAAACACGATCGGGTTAAGCGTATACGGATTGGTCGTTTCGTTTCCGCTTCCGATCTTGCTCGCGCTGCTGTTAAACCAGCTTGCGAGTCAACGCTTCAAAAGATTCGTCCAGACCGTTACGTATGCGCCGCATTTTATTTCTACGGTTGTACTGGTTGGCATGCTTGCCGTTTTTTTGTCGCCCCGCAGCGGTCTGGTCAACCAGATCATTACGTTTTTCGGGGGAGAGCCGGTTTTCTTCTTGGCGATGCCGGAATGGTTCAAGTCGTTGTATGTGTTGTCGGGCGTCTGGCAGGGGGCAGGCTGGGGAGCAATCATTTATTTGGCGGCACTGGCCGGCGTCGATCCCGGTTTGCATGAAGCGGCCATTATGGACGGGGCGAGCAAGCTGCAGCGGATCCGGTACATCGACATTCCGTCGATTATGCCGACGGCGATTATCGTCCTTATTCTCAATCTGGGAAGCATCATGACCGTAGGCTTCGAGAAGACGTTTCTGATGCAAAATTCACTTAACATCGACTCATCCGAAATTATTTCCACCTATGTGTACAAAACGGGACTTCTCGGCACGCAGTACAGCTTCTCAGCCGCAGTAGGCTTGTTCGACTCGGTGGTCAACTTCATTCTGCTCGTCCTCGTCAACCGGGGAGCCAGGAAACTGACGGAAACAAGCTTGTGGTAGAAAGGAGCGCTTGCGTGGATTTACGTACGAAGTCCGACAAAATTTTCGATGGCTTGAACATTACGGTTTTAACGATTGCGATGATCGCTGTCTTGTATCCGCTTTATTTTGTCGCCATCGCTTCTGTCAGCGATCCGAACGCCATAAACGGAGGAAGAGTCTGGTTCTTTCCTGACCAGTTCACATTGGAAGGGTACCGGAATATCCTCAAAACCGATGCGATTTGGATCGGCTACCGGAATACGCTGCTCTACATGTCGATCGGGACATTGATAAACGTAGCGATGACGCTGACGGGCGCGTATCCCTTGTCGCGTAAGGATTTTTACGGACGAAACGCGTTTATGATCATGATCACGTTTACGATGTTTTTCAGCGGCGGCTTGATACCGACTTATCTGCTTATCAAAAAATTGCATCTGATCCATACGATGTGGGCGCTCATCTTGCCCGGTGCAGTCAGCGTCTGGAATTTGATCGTCACTCGCACGTTTTTCCAGCATATGATTCCCGGCGAGCTTCGCGATGCGGCGGCGATCGACGGATGCTCCGATTTCGGGTTTTTCGTTCGGATCGTGCTGCCCTTGTCCAAGGCGATTACGGCAGTTATGGTGTTGTTTTACGGGGTAAGTCACTGGAACGCGTTCTTCGGTGCGCTCATTTATTTGAATGATGAGCGGATGTATCCGCTGCAGCTTATTTTACGGAACATTTTGCTCCAGAACGAAGTGCAGGAGACACTCAACCTCGGACAAGGCGGAGAAGCGCGCAACATGGCGGAGACGATCAAATACGGGGTCATCATTGTAGCAAGTTTACCCGTTCTCGTCTTATACCCGTTCGTACAAAAATATTTCGCCAAAGGCGTCATGATCGGTTCGTTAAAGGGCTGACAGAAACGCCATATTCATTCGAACATAAAGGGGATGCATGAACAATGAAAAAAAGTTTGCTCGTCACGACGATCGTTGCCGTTGCAGCGGTTACAGGCTGCAGCCAGAGTCCTAAAACGGAGCCGGCAAGCACCGGCAGTACGCCGGAAAATTTCAATAAGACTGGTCTGCCGATCGTCGAAAAACAGGTTAGCTTGCGCATTCCGGTCATCAAAGCGGACTACCATAAAAACTGGGATGAAATGGCCACCATTCGCGATCTGGAGGACAAAACGAACGTCAACATCAACTGGGAGCAGATACCTGCGGCCAGCTTTCAGGAAAAGAAAAATTTGATGTTTACAAGCGGGGACATTCCTGATGCATTTTTTAACGGATTAAATTCGCAGGATGTCGTCAAATACGGCTCCCAAGGCGTGCTCATTCCTTTAGAAGGGCTGATAGAGAAATACGCCCCGAACATCAAAAAAATATTGGACGAAAATCCCCAGGTGCGAAGATTGGCAACCGCGCCGGACGGTCATATTTACTCGATTCCGTGGTTCGAGGACAAATCGTTTTTTGAATTCCGCAACGCGTTCCTGATTAATAAAAAGTGGCTCGACAAGCTGCAGTTGAATGTTCCGACGACGACTGAGGAGCTTTATCAAGTATTGAAAGCGTTTAAGGAGAAAGATCCGAACGGCAATGGCAAAGCGGACGAAATTCCGGCAACGTTCCGTCACGGCGCTTCCACGAACGGCTATTACGAATTGTTCGGCGCTTTCGGCGTCGTCGATGCTTTAACGATGTTCTCCGTCGACAACAAGAAGGTCGTGTTTGATCCGATGCAGGAAGGCTACAAGGAAGTCATTAAATTTATCAACAAGCTTTACAGCGAAGGGCTGTTCGACAAAGAAACGTTCACCCAGGACGCCAAACAGATGTTGTCGAAGACGCAAAGCAACCCTCAGTTAGTCGGGCTCATTGCCTCGTTCAACGGCGTTTATGAGTTCGGTAACGAAGGCGTGAAGGATTACGTAGCGATTCCCGCATTAAAAGGGCCGAATGGCGATCAGCTGTGGCGCAGACAGGACAATCGGATTATACAGAACTTCTTCTCCATTACATCGGCCAACAAAAATCCGGAAGTAACGATGCGACTCGTCGATACGATGAACGATCCCAAATCCGTCCTGCAGTTCCAGCGCGGTCCGATCGGCACGCATTTGAAGGAGCGTTCGGACGGGATGTTCGAGGTGATCGACGCACCGAAAGGAACGGATACGAGCAGCTGGATCGGCAGCGTATCGCCTTCGACGGCACTCCCGTTACTGATTTCGAAAGATTGGGTTAATAAGCTCGTTAAAAATGAGAGCGATCAGCTGCGGCAAAACTTTTACGAGATTTATAAGCCAAACATCGTCAAAGAGGACCGTGCTTACCCGAACCTTTATTTGACTGCGGAGCAAAACAACCGGATGAGCGTGCTTAATACCGATATTAGTACGTACATTCGGAAAATGGAAGCGAAATGGATAATCGACGGCAATGTCGAGAAAGAGTGGGACGGCTTCGCGCAAGAGCTGAAGAAAATGGGTATCGAGGAAATGATCAAAATCAAGCAGGCTGCTTATGATGCGTTTATCAAAAACTGAACCGGAGGAGATAGCGTTGAACGAGGTTATGAAAAACAGAGGAGGCGATGCGGGCGGAAACCGCATCCGCCCCTTGGCGGACGAATACGTCGTTCTGTTCGAATCTCCCGATCCGCAATCGGTCTACGGTTACAGTCCGGGGATCGTCGTTCTGCCTGACGGCCGGTTGATCGCGACCATGGATCTCGGAGGTAAAGGGGTCAAGGAGCTGGAAGGTCCTAAGGGATCCAGGCGCGGCTACATCACGCAGGGCAAAATATTCCTCTCCGACGATAAGGGACGAACGTGGCGGCATGTGCACGATTTTCCGTTCATGCACGCGAGACCGTTCGTCGCGGGAGGCTCCTTGTACGTCATCGGACAGTGCGAAAACATCCAGATTATGCGCTCCGACGATAAGGGAGAGTCTTGGACGGCGCCGGTTCGTTTGACGGATTCCGGAAACTGGCATCAGGCTCCGTGCAATGTGCATGAGGCGAATGGAAACGTCTATCTGGTTATGGAAAACATCCGGGAGCATGAATTGACGAACTGGCCCGTCAGTCAAATCGAACCGATCCTGATGCGCGCAAAGACCGATGCCGATTTGACGCTTGCGGAAAGCTGGACGTTTGCGAGCGGCTTGGTCGCCGAGGAAGCGATACCGTCCGGGCGCCTCGACTATTTCGGCGTCCCCTTCTTCACCGAGCAGCGCGCGGCGAAGCCGAATCAAGTGAACAGCGCCTTGGTCGGCTGGCTGGAAACGAATGTCGTGCAGATTACCGATCCGGACCATTATTGGCACGATCCTTCAGGCCGCACGTTTCATCTCTGGATGCGGGCGCATACGGGCGGTACGGGGTACGCCGCAATCGCCAAGGTGGTTGAACGCGAGGATGGACGCATGGAAACGATGCTCGAACGAACGCCCTCGGGCAAAACGGCTGCATTTTTGCCGTGTCCCGGCGGACAGATGAAATTTCATATTTTGTACGATGCAATCACGAAAATGTACTGGCTGTTAAGCTCGCAAGCGACGGACAGCATGACGAGGGCGGACCGTCTGCCGGCGGAACGGTTTGATTTGCCGAACAACGAACGGCACCGTTTGCAGCTGCATTTTTCGAAAAACTGCGTCGACTGGTGTTTTGCGGGCTTGGTGACGGCAGGCGATTCGCCAAGGCAATCACGGCATTATGCCAGTATGGCTATAGACGGCGACGATCTCTGCGTGTTGAGCCGTTCTGGAGATGCGAGGGCCAAGGACGCGCATAACGGCAATCTGATTACGTTTCACCGGGTTGCGAGATTCCGGGAGCTGATTTACTAGGGTGTGTTTGAATACTCCGAGGAGAGCAAATTTCGCCAAATTTTCGTTCCAGGCAAGGCGCGTTTGGGAAGGCGTACCGGGGGTACGTCAAGCCAACGGAACGAAGCATGGGGCGAAAAGGCGGTGAAAGATGACTCCGAGCGGGTTTTCAAACACGCCCTAACGTTAAAGGAGGACAAACCATTGAATAATACCGACTATCAAAAGTTTACCGGCGTGTTTTCGCTGCTGCTTACGCCATTCCGTTCCAACAAGGAAATCGATTGGGACGTGTACGAGAAATATGTGAACTGGCAGCTGTCGTTTCAACCGGCCGGGCTGTTCGCCGTTTGCGGCAGCAGCGAAATGAAATGGCTGACGCTCGAGGAGCGTCTGGAATTGGCACGCAGGGCGGTTTACCTCGCAGGAAGTACTCCCGTAGTGGCTACGGCAAACCTGGAGCCGAACCCGGACGATCATCCGGATGAGCTGCGGAGGATGATTGAAACGGGCGTGTCCGGCGTCGTTCTCGTACCGCCGAACGGTATGGGAGAGGATCAGCGCCGGCTGCATGCATACATGGCGAATATGGCGGATTTAGCCGGGTGCCCGGTCATTTTGTACGAGTGGCCGCTTGTGCATCCTTACCGTGTCGATCCCGAGATTTACCGGGAGCTCGTGTCATCGCACGGGGTACTCGGACTGAAGGATACGACATGTACGCTTGAAGGCATCAGCCAAAAAGTGAACGCCGCGCCGGATTCCATCGTGTACCAGGCGAATACGCCATACTTGCTGGAGTCGGTTCCGCTAGGCATTAAGGGCGTTATGGCGATCGTTTCGGCGGCTTCAGGCAAAACGGTCATTGATTTTTGGAATGCGGCTATGCGCGAAGAGCCGGAAGCAAGTGCGCTGCATAACAAGCTTGTTTATCTCGACGCCCTGCTCCGGTTTTCGTATCCGGCGTCCGCCAAATATTTGGCTTCGCTGCAAGGGATTCCAATAGAAACGTATTGCCGGGCGGATAGCGCATTGACTGAAGAAGCAAGGAAAGCGATGGACGTCTGGCATGGACATTCATAAACTGGACCGCTTTATGAGAACGGACGGAAGAAGCGGGGAAGGTGCCATTGCATGGCACTCCCCGCTCCAGCCGCCGTTCCGGATATCAGGCTTCGCTTGGCTGCGCGACGGGAGCGGTTTTCGCAGACTGCCGCATCTGCCGGAAGGGGCGGTGCGGGAACCAGTCGATAAGTTGGCGGATTGCACGGCGGGCGGCCAAATTTGTTTTCGGACCGACTCGCGGCGAGTCGAATTACGAGTCGCCCTCAAGGCTCCTGCGCTTATGTACCATATGCCGGCTACGGGTCAGTGCGGCTTCGACGCTTATGTCGGCGAGCCCGGCTTTAAAATATACGGCGGGACGGTCAAGTTCGATCCGCGGCTAAAGGAATACGAAAGCACGGTGCTGGAGCTTGATCCGGGGGAGTCGAGGATACGGACGATTACGCTCAACTTTCCGCTATATCAAGGTGTAGACGATATTAGCATCGGCTTGGAAGCGGAAGCGCAGGTGCTGCCGCCCCCGACGTATGACAGCGAGAAACGGGTCGTTCTGTACGGTACCTCGATTACGCAAGGTGCCAGCGCTTCGCGGCCGGGGATGGCGTATCCGAACATTTTGAGCCGGAGCATCAACCTTGAATTTATCAATCTGGGCTTCTCCGGGAACGGGCGCGGCGAACCGGAGGTCGCGGAATGGGTCGGCCGGGTCGAAAATCCCGCTTGCCTTCTGCTTGATTATGAAGCCAACTGTTTAAGTACCGCTTATTACAGGCAGACGCTGCCCGACTTTATCAGGGTATACCGAAGCCGTCACCCCGAGGTGCCTATCGTGCTGCTGTCCAAGATCGCGATCCGTTTCGAGTTTCTGAAACGTGCCGAACAGGCGGAGCGTGCGGAGAGACTTCATTTTCAACAGGAGCTGGCCGCAAGCTTACGGAGCGAAGGGGAGCGTAATCTGACGTTTGTGGACGGTACGAGTCTGATCGGCGAGAACGACCACGAATGTACGGTGGATGGCGTGCATCCGAACGATCTCGGATTTAAAACGATGGCGGATCGGCTGCTGCCGGTGCTGAAAACTGTTTTGCAGTTATAGTCGTTTGGACGAATGGACTATCAAATCACATTGCGGAGGGGATCGGGATGTCTGGAAACAGGATAAGCCGTAGAGCTTTGCTCGCATCGATGGGAATGGCTGGGGCAGCCGTTTTGACGGATAGCGTATGGAAGGGCGGTTTACCGGGAACGGCGGAAGCCAAAGGCGGAACGGTGACCGAGTCCGTCTACGGGCTCGATAAGGTAAAGGTGAAAGACCTGAAAGACATGGATTTCGTCATCGCGGTAACGATCGCCGAGTTGAGAGCGGAAACGGATCCGAACCCCGATTATGTCTACTATGTGATCGATACCGGACAGGAAGGCATGTTCGGCTACGACCCGTCGGATACGACAACGCCTGACAATACGGGAACGGTCGTTGCGGCTGCCGCAGGCGGCCGATTCAAGCGTATGTTTGAGGGCGCTTTGCAGGTCAAATGGTTCGGGGCAAAGGGAGACGGGGAAACGGACGATACGCTGTCTGTCCGTGCGGCGATGCAGGCTGCGAGAGGAAAGGAAGTTCGTTTTGCCGCAGGTGTCTATAAGCTGACCGATACGATCGCGATTCCGCGAAATACGTTCGTGAGAGGAGCGGGCTGTTCCTCGTGGTTTCCGTTCGGCCAACTGCGCAATAACGTTCCGAACAGTATTTTGGATATGGAGAACGGTACGATCCTGAAGTTCGTTGGAAACGCTTCCGTTACGTTCTCCACGAACCGGTCCGACTTCCAAAACTTCACCTGCGCGGTAAAACTTGAGCCGGATGCAGACGGGGTGCAGCTGTCCGATCTCAAAATATTGTCGTCGTTCCGAATTCGGGATGAGAACGGGAACATTACGACTTCCGATACGGATCAGCATGCCATGTTCGATGTGGGGCTCTGGATCGACAATGCGGATCATGTCAAGCTAAACGGAATCGGCGTTGTCGGCTACTGGCAGAAAGCCGGACTTCTCTTGGACGCTTCGGGGCGCCTCGGGGCTACGCAGGAATTCGGCGCGATCGAGTATTGCGTGGTCAGTAACTCTATTTTTCAGGGGAAAATCGGGATGGCGGCGCTTGGCGGCGACGAAGGGATACCGCCTGACGAAACCGGATTCCTCAAGCCGACCGGGGATGATTTGACGGAGGGTGCGTTCGGCCTTTCCCATTTGTTCGTGTCCGATTGCTTTTTTTCCGGAACCGACCATCATTCGAACGGATTCGCCGACGGCTGGCAAAGCCGGATCGCCCCCGACAGCACGCCGCTCAAAATCGACGGATTCATCGGCAGCGGCGTCCCTTACCGTATCAATCATCCGCGTTTCGTAAACTGCTCGATTCAAACGCGCGAAAGCGCATCGATCGTGCTGGACCGGGTTATCCGTCCCGCATTTATCAATTGCCGGGCGGAAAGCGGTCCGATCCGCGCTTCCAAACATACCGTGCTGCCGCGGCTCATCAACTGCGAGTTCCCCTATAATCGTACGAACGCGATCTATCAGGAAATCGAGCATTGCCAAGGCGCGCACATTACACCTTCTTTCCGCAGATTGGCGCACATTCACTTGAAGGAGTATCAATTTCAGATTGAGCTCCGAAATAACAATGGGGTTATCGAGCATCGGTTGACCAAGCCTTTTGCCATAAGCGCCGGCGCCAAAAGCAAAGATGTCGAAGCTTTGTTCCGTTATGCGATTAAGGAAGCGGGCTGGGATTACCAAGCATGGACGCCGACGCCCGTTCCGGGGAGTACGATGAATGACGACTACAGCAAAGGCCTATTTCTCGGTGAAAAAGCGTTCCAAGCCAAGTATAGTCTTGTCACAAGCGTGACCTTCGATAACCATGCCGATTATCAGGAGGCGGAGCTTGTCGTCGTTCAGTCGCGGGCCGCGGATACTGGTTTGTGGGCAAGAGCTGCGGCCTACTCGGCTCCTACGGTTCCTTATAAAATGGCGACGTATAATACCGTATTAAAAATCGAGCTGCGGAACGGCAGCGGTCCGGCGACGGCACTAACGACGAACCTCCCTATGGAAGCGCAGGGAGCGGCAAGCTTGATTCTTCGGGTTAGGGGCCTGTTTTATGAGCAGGCATACGGACTGGGCTGACCGACAGGAAATATGTCTAAGCTTTTTTGCAGGAAACTTTGCCGTCAGACCATGTCTGGCGGTCTTTTGACGTTCGACGAAATCCTTGCAACCAAAGCCACGTCCGAAACGTTTTATGATATAGTTAGAATTAATCGAAATTTGTCGGGTTTGGCTGTCGAAGCGGCGTCCGATTTGCAAAGGTGGGAAAAAGATGAACAAATACCGTCTGGTTTTGCCGTTATTCGCATGTTTATGTTTCTTTTTCCTATCCGGGCGTGCGGCGGAAGCGAGTGTGTTCGACCGCATCAAAGATATTTACAATGCCCCCGAGAAGGTGGACGAGCTGCGCAAGCAGTACGACGACACGATGAAATCGCTTGAGCAGCAGCAGGAGATGCTGAAGGAAGCGCAGGCGTCAATGGAGAAATACGCCGCGGAGCAGAAGCTGCTGATGGAGGAAAATAATCGTTTTCGCCAGCAAAAGGACGAGCTGCAAGCGCAGAATGCGCAATTGACGCAGCGTTTGGAGCAGCTTGAACGGGATAAAGCCGGCAAAAGCAGCTTGTACCGCAAATGGATGTCCATGATCATTACGGCCGTTGCGCTTGTGCTTGGCTATATATTGTCCATTCGCGTTTGGCGTTATGCCGTTTGGCGCAGGCAGAGGCACTCGGGCAGAGGAGTATAAGATGAACATAACGACGCCCCCTAACGTAGGTCATATTCACATCAAGCTCGACGATAGCGATGCCATACAGCTGCTTCATCCGCAGGCGCTGCTCGCTTATCAAGGAAATCCGCAGAGCCGCGAAGACCGTCTTATGGATTTTGCCGGCATGTACCGTAAAAAAAAGCTGATCCGATCGCGGCTTCAAGGTCCGGCGGAGCTGATCGTCGGTCTCCCGCCGGGCTGCATGCTCGATGCGATCGACATCCCGGAGGAAAGCGATCTGCTCTTCGATTTCCGGCATGTGCTTTTTTATTCGGACGGCCTGACGATGAAAAGCAAAGTGCAAACGATCAAAAACGTTTGGATTACGCGGGAATGGGTGCGGATGAGATTTACAGGGCCGGGCATTCTCGGCTTAATCACGTCCGGTGCGCTGGCGACGCTTCAGCTCCATCCCGAGCGGCCCTTGTTCGTGGAGGCAGGCTCGCTCGTCGCTTATCCGGAGAATGCTTCGATCAAGCTGTCGGTATACGGCAATCAGCTGGCCAGCCAAAATATGAATGTACAATGGGAAATGACGGGCAAAGGACCGGTTTTGATGCAAACCGGTTTTCGCGATACGCAGCTGGACGAACAGCTTCATAAGGACGGCATCGTGCGCAGGGCGCTTCGCGAGCTGCTGCCGTTCGGCGGCGTCTATATTCGTTGAGCTTTGCGTGATATTCGGAGCAGAAGTAAGACCGGCGAATAAGGTTCCGGCTTGCTCTAATTATACCTATTTAGACGGACAAAAACCGGGGTTTCGCCTGCATAGCGTTTTTGCAAAGGTTGGATCGAGCTCTCGCAGTTTGTTGAAATAGTTGGTTATCGAATGATTTTCCGATACGGACATGTTCTGAAAGCGAACCGTATACGCGCCTCTCACGTGGAGGTAGCGGTATAAGGTATCGCTTTTTGGCGGTTTATACGTCTGCGGCGGCGTGAGCGGGACGATGTCGAATTCGTTGACGATACGGCGGCTATAGCCGATCGTCCGGTTGTAGGCGGCCGCGAAGGCCGGATCGCCCACGCGTGGGGCGGCGTACGTATATAAAACCGGCTGGCTGAACTTTGTATTTGCGGCCACATCGAATGCGCAAAGGACGGCAAGAGCGCCGCCAAGGCTGTGACCGGTTACGTAAAGCTTTTTGTCTCCCGGGATGTTCTCGAGCGCTTCAAAAATTTGTTTCCTCATCGTTTCGTAAATCTTGGTAAAACCGCGATGAGTGGCCCCCGATCCCGGTACGAGGCCGAATTCGGATTGACGGGCGATCATGTCGGTAACCCAGTCGGCGGTCGAAATCGTGCCGCGGAAGGCGATGATGACGTCATGGTCCGATTCGAGCACGAAGCCGAAACGTTCTTTCCATATGCCTAACGCTCTGGCGTTAAGAGGCGTTACGCATTTGAACCCGGCAGGTACGACGAAGCCGCCGTCCGGATCGGCGAACTGATGATAGGTTTGACTGCAGGCAGCCGCCAGAAAGATCGCCAGCCGATTATCGATCGGATCCATATGAGTCATGAGAGGAGTCTTCCTTTCCGCGAATGATGCCGTTTGCTGTATCGTATGTGCGGAAGGGCTCTTGCGTATGGGCGCTTGTCACGACCGTTCTTACAAGATATCCCGATATGCGTTCCACTAAAGCAACTCTATCAAATCGTGCATAAAACTATAGTAGAAGGCCGCTAGTACGCAGAATAAGAGGTAGGCGGGAACGTGGCTCGAAGGGCCCAGGCGTCTTTACAGCTGATTGGCTTGGGAGGCGAAGCCTTAGAGCTTACTTATAGGCGAGATTGCGGAAAACGGCGCTTCAAAGCATTCGATAAACAGTTCACCTCATGGAAGGGGGGAGGGGAAAATGAGAAAATACGCGGTTCGCAAGGACAACTGGGATATACGAGATCTTTACTATAAAAGCGAGGCGGCGATCGCGGCACAAAAGCTGCCGAAGGCCATCGACCTGAGACCTTACTGCTCAGCGGTTGTCGATCAAGGCGAGCTGGGATCGTGTACGGCAAACGCTATTGTAAGCGGATTGAGAGAATACCTGGATATACGTTCGGACGGTGACGGATGCTGTGCCGAACGGCTGTCGCGCTTGTTTTTGTACTGGCATGAACGGAGGCTTGAAGGAACGATCGACCAGGATGCGGGAGCGACAATCCGTTCGGGGATGAAGGTGCTGAATAAAATCGGCGTATGTCCGGAGCGGCTGCATCCTTATGATATAACGAAGTTTCGCGATATGCCTTCGGAGCAGGCGGAGGCGGAAGCCGTCAGCTACAGGATCGAATCGTATCGCCGGATTATCGGTCTTGGAGGAGTGAAAGCGGCTCTGGCGGAAGGGAAGCCGGTCGTACTGGGTTTTCTGGTCTATGAGTCGTTCGAGTCGGATAAGGTTGGGCGAACGGGCAAAGTTACGATGCCTGACGTGCTCAGGGAGCAGGTGCTGGGCGGCCATGCCGTTCTTGCAGTCGGCTACCGGGACGGCTGGATGGGGCGAGGCGAAGTCATCATTAGGAACAGCTGGGGGACGGAATGGGGCGATCAAGGCTACTGTTATTTTCCGTACAAAATGTTCGAGCGGGATATCGTCTTCGACTTGTGGACGTATTAATACGCTTTAAATAAAAAGGTTAACGCCCGATTTGCCGGTCTATGGCGGAGCTTCCGCCGCCAGGCTAATCGGGCGTTTTTAGGGTTTAGTCAGCTATAGGATGCGCAATTTACAAGAAATTTATTCCAACACGCCCAAAAGCGGTTTATTCGGCAAATAATGATTCGTCCGGATGAAACGGATCGTCTTGGTTTTGGCCCGCATAACAAGCGAATGCGTTTCGGCACGCTGGCCGGGATGGAAGGTGACGCCGCCCAAAAACTCGCCTGGCGTGATGCCCGTCGCGGCAAAAATAACGTCTTCGCTGCCGATCATATCATGCATGGTAAGAACGCGAAGCGGATCGTCGATGCCCATCTCCCGGCATCTTGCGAATTCTTGTTCGTCCGCCGGCATAAGCCGTCCGATCAATTCTCCGCCTACGCAGCATAACGCAGCTGCAGCGAGTACGCCTTCCGGTGCGCCGCCGGAGCCGACATACAAATCGATGCCCGACTCGGGAAAAGCGGGGGCCATCGCACCTGCGACATCGCCGTCGCTCAAAAATTTGATGCGGACGCCGGTGTTGCGCAAACGTTGAATCAGCGATTCGTGACGTACTCTGTCGAGGATCATCACGGTTAAGTCGGATAGGGGCTTATTCAGATGATGAGCCGCCTTCTCGAGCGTCGTTTCGATCGGGTCGTCGAGACTGAGTTTCCCGGCAAGCGCCGGGCCTACCGACAACTTCTCCATATACATATCCGGTGCATGAAGCAGATTGCCTTTATTGGCAATTGCGATAACGGCAAGCGCATTGTTCAGGCCTTTGGAAACAAGCTCGGTGCCTTCGAGCGGATCGACGGCTACATCGACCTCGGGTCCCTGCATGTTGCCCACCTGCTCGCCGATATACAGCATCGGCGCTTCGTCCATTTCGCCTTCGCCGATGACGACGGTTCCTTTAATAGAAACGGAATCGAACATCGCGCGCATGGCCGATGTTGCCGCTCCGTCCGCTTGAATTTTGTCGCCGCGACCCATCCAGCGTGCGGATGCAAGTGCAGCCAGCTCCGTTACGCGAACAATTTCCAGTGCAAGTTCTCTTTCCATGCGAATCCCCCTCGAGCTTGTATCATTTTGCGTTCTGCAATGACGATTACCGACTGCGCGGCAATGAATAAGATGTGCTAGAAGCGATGACTACTTGTATGTATGACATCATAGTTTATAATATGATAGGTACTATATGATTGCAACTGGTATTATTAATGGCAAATAACATGTGCTTATTAAGAAAGATTGCAGCCGAATCCGGTATGAACTACAATTACAGTAGCGACGCACTTTCTCGGTACATGAAGTGCCCGATAACATGCAGGCGGTTTATTAAGCCATTTTTGAGTTTTTCCGATAAGGGGATCGTGAAAGCTGCTCTAGACCTGACGGTAAAACGACTTGCGTCAAGAACGCGGGTAGGTTTAACCTTGAATAACGATAAGGGAGGGGTCGGGAATCGAACTTTCTGGAAGACAATGGGAAATAGTGGACATCGTAAAAAAACATGCGCCGATAACAGGCGAACAAATCGCTGAACAGCTTGGATTAAGCCGTCCGACGATCCGCTCCGATCTTGCTTTGCTCGTCATGCTCGGCTATATTGACGCCAAACCGAAGGTGGGTTATTTTCTCGGAAAGAAGGCGTCGAACGAAAATCATTTGATGTCCAAGCTGACGGATATCAAGGTGAGAGACGTTCAAGCGATGCCGGTGATCGTCCGCGAGTCGGCCAACGTTAACGATGCGGTGATTACGATGTTCATCGAGAATGTCGGGAGTCTGATCGTAGGAGATGAAGAGGGCAATCTTGTAGGCATTATCTCGCGCAAAGATTTGCTTAAGGTGACCTTGGGCAATCCCGGCGCGTCCACGATGCCGGTAAGCCTCGTGATGACGCGTCAGCCGAATATCATCACGGTCAGTCCGGACGATTCGATACTGGAAGCGGGAAGAAGACTTATTCATCATCAGGTGGACAGTCTGCCAGTCGTAGCATATACAAAGTCGTCAGGCAAGGAAAAGCTGGAGATCGTAGGACGCGTATCCAAAACGACACTAATTAAGGCACTGATCGGCAAGACCGGGGGGATGGAGATTTAATGGAAAAACGCGAACAGATGATATATGTATGCTCGGATGCGGTCGGCGAAACCGCGGAAGCGGTCGTAAGGGCCACGATTCGGCAGTTTGACGGCCACCATGTGAAAATCAGAAGAATCGGCCATATCCGCCATGAGGACGAGATACGCGCGATTATGGAGGAAGCGGAGAAAAGCGGCGGGTTTGTCGCCTTTACGCTTGTCCAGCCCGAGCTTCGGGAAATGATGAAGGAGGAAGCGATTCGTCTCGGCGTTCGTGCGGTCGACATCATGGGCCCGATGATGCAGGCGTTCATCGATACTTTCAACGATTCGCCGAAGCGGAAGCCGGGGCTCCTGCACGAGCTGGACGACGACTACTTCAAACGTGTCGAAGCGATCGAATTTGCGGTAAAATGCGATGACGGACGCGATACGCATGCGCTTTTGCAGGCGCAAATCATTTTGATCGGGGTTTCCCGCACGTCCAAAACGCCGCTTAGCATCTACCTGGCGCATAAAGGCTGGAAGGTCGCGAACTTCCCGCTTATGCCGGAGGTCAAAGCGCCGAAGGAGCTGTTCCTCGTGCCGAACCACCGGATCATGGGGCTGACTATGGACGCTTCGCAGCTGCTCAAAATTCGCACGGAGCGGCTCAAGGCGCTCGGTCTCCCGCACGGTGCGAAGTATGCTTCGGTCGAGCGGATCATGGAGGAGCTCGATTACGCCAATTCGCTTATGCGTCAGCTCGGATGCCACGTCATCAACGTGACCGACCGGGCTATAGAGGAAACGGCCGGCATCATCATGGGATATATGTAAGCGGTAAGCACATCTATTTTCAAAAAATGCCCGATCCCGATACCGTATGGCATCGGGCGGGCTTTTTGGATTGCGGCAAAATAGGTATAGAAAACGGAGTATGTTCATGATGTAAGGGTGTAGGCACAAAATGGGATACGCTGCGGTTATTGCGATACGGTGTTCGTTTGAGCGGCCGACGACTGAAAAGGCTTCCCGTGGATGCGTTCAACCGGGAACAGCTGGCGGACCTGCAGCGTGATGAGCGTTGCGACGAAAGCTTTTATGGCATCGCCGGGCAAATAAGGGTAAAAGCCGGCTGTCAGCGCTTTCGACAGCGAATAGTTGGCTACATGCGCAAGCCACGGCACGCCGGTCACGTAAAGCAGAAGAGAGCCGAAAATTTCGATCGTCAGGAAGGTCAGAACGAACGTGACGGTTTTGTTGGCGCTTTTGATTCTCGGCACGATAAGGCCGATGAACAATGCGGCGAACGGAAACGCCCAGATGAAGCCCCCGGTCGGCCCGAGAATGAGGCCAAGGCCGCCTTTGCCGTGCAGCAGCGGAATGCCTAGTGCGGTTAAAAGAACGACAAGCGCAATGCTGAAAAATCCGTAACGCGCTCCGAGAATGCCGCCCGCGAGCATGACCGCAAAGGTTTCCATCGCGATCGGGACCGGTGTAAAGCCGAGATGAATGTTGACATAGCTCAGTACGACAAGCAATGCTGCGAATAATGCGCTAAAGACGATTCCTTTCATCGTGAAGAAAGAAGATTTCAATTGCAACCGCTCCTTTGATATGTTAACTTAAACTTCAATAAATGGTTAACGTTTCGTATTGTAGCATCTTTGGTATCGTTCGAAAAGAGGATGAATGTTCGCATGTGCAAAAAAAATGTTTTCGTCGAAGCGGTCGGCGTGCATGTAAAGGCGGCGGGCACGGATATACCGCTGCTAACCGACGTTCGTTTCGCCGTTCGTGACGGCGAATGGGTTGCCGTTATCGGCAAGAGCGGCAGCGGCAAAAGCACGCTTGCGAAAACGCTGGCAGGCGTTATCCAGCCGGATGCCGGCTATGTAACGCGCCGGGGTCGCCAGAACGGCTCGAGCGCTGCAGGAACCGGCGGGGAAGCAGTGAAGGCGGAAGGCGATAGAGACTCTGAGATTGCCGAAAGTGCAGAGGGCGTCGGGGACGCAGCGTGTGCGGGAACCGGTGGGGAATCAGTGAAGTCGGAAGAAGTTAGTGGCGCTGAGAAAGCCGAACGTGCAGAGGGCGCTCGCGCCGGTTCGACGGCCGGGGATGCGGAGAACGTCCGGATTGCTCAGGACGCCCAACATCCCGTACAGCTTGTCATGCAAAATCCGGAGGCGCAGACGATCGGAGAAACCGTGTTTGAGGATGTTTGCTTCGGATTGGAAAACAGGGGCATCGCACCGGAGGACATGGCCGTGATGGCGGAGGAAGCATTGGCCAAGACGGGACTTGCCGGTTATGCCGGCAGAATGACGAAGGAGCTTTCGGGCGGGCAAAAGCAGCTGCTTGCGATAGCGGGTGCGCTTGCGGCAGGCTCGTCGGTCATCGTGTTCGATGAAGCGACTTCGATGCTCGATCCGGCTTCGCGCGAGCGAATTTTAGGCGTCGTTAAGGAGCTGCATCGGCAAGGAACCGCTGTAGTCTGGATTACGCAGCTGTTAGATGAGCTTGCTTTTGCAGACCGCGTCGTCGTGATGGATGGAGGAAAGGCCGTTTTTGACGGCGAGCCGCGGCAGTTTTTTTACGACGCATCTTTTCCGGTAGTAGACGCTGACGGCGATAGGGTTGAACACGAAACCTGCTGCGACCGGTACGGCTTCGTACGCCCGTTCGCGGTGGAGACGGCGCGGCTTCTGATCGGCAAGGGATTCACGCTGCCTAAGCTGCCGCTAACGCCGGAGGAGCTGGCAGAAGCCGTTGCCGAAGCCTCTTTTGCAGAAGGAGGCGTGTTATGACGATCGTCGTTGAAGGCGTGTCGGCATCGGTTTCCGGCGCAAACGGCGCTAAACAGGTGTTGTATGATGTCGATTGCCGCTTCGAAACGGGCCAAATTACGCTTCTTGTCGGCCGTACGGGCTCCGGAAAATCTACGCTGCTGCAAACGGTTGCGGGTTTGATTGAAACGGGCGGCGGTAAAATAACGTTTGAAGAAGAGCGCGGCGCTTCAGGCGTCGGGATCGTCTTTCAATATCCGGAGCACCAGTTGTTCGCTCGTACGGTTCAAAGCGAACTGGAGTATACGCTGCGGCCGTTCCGGCTTTCCAAAGCCGAAAGCGAAGGGCGCATCCGGACTGCATTGGAGCGGGTGAAGCTTTCGGCTTCGGTGCTCGAACGGTCGCCTTTTACGTTGAGCGGAGGAGAGAAGCGGAAGCTGGCGCTCGCAAGCACGTTTGTCGCTGAGCCGGATTGGCTGCTGCTGGACGAACCCTCGGCATCTCTGGATACCGAGGGCGTGGAATGGCTGACGGCGGCAGTTCGCGAATGGAGCGCCCGTAAAAACGGTGGCGTCATCATCGCTACGCATGACTTGGATGCGTTCCTTCCTCTCGCAAATAAGGTTATTCTGCTGCGCGAAGGGCGCATCTCGGCTGAAGCTTCGCCTGCGGAGCTTGCGAGATCCCCGCAGCCGCTTTTCGATGCGGGAATCGGGCTTGCCTCATCCATGCGGACGGCGCTGTCGTTGGGCAAACACGGCATTGCCGTAGAATTGGCGGCCGACGTACCTCCGATGACGCCGGCGGCCATGGCCGATGCCATCTGGCAAGCTTCACGAAAGCGGCTCTTGGCGACAAAGGAGCCGGAGCATGAAGCGGTTGCCGCAGCTGCGCAAACTAGGATACCGTATGGCGCCGAGAGCCTTGCGTACCCGCAGTCGCCGGGCAGTAGGGCGGCGGTTGCTGCAGCCGAGCCGGCAGCTGACGGAGCGGAGAGCGTTCAAGAATCGGCGCGAACGGCAGAAAAGGCTCGCTCTGCAGCCGATCAAGGGGAATCCGGAGCCGGGATGTCCGGCGCCGGCGAAAGCTTAGCGAGGCGATTGGATCCAAGAACGAAGTGGCTCGTTTCGATGCTCGTATCGATCGGCATTTTGCTACAGGACCGGTGGCTCGGCATAGGCGTTTCCGCGATTTGCACGGTTGTCCTCGTTCTGTTGTCTGGCGCTCCTTTTCGGCCGCTTTGGCGGTGGACGAAGCCTTTTCTTTATTTTTCCTTATTTTCGGTAGGGTTTTCCGGTTTGCAGCTATCTTTCGGGACGGAATCATCGGGCTTCGAGATCGGTTTTGCTGCGGAGACGGCGCTGCTGACGCTGCGACAGTTCGCCAAAATTGCTCTGGTTATGATCGTCGGGCTGTTATTTACGTTCACCACGACGCAGATGCAAATGAAACGCGCTTTAGAAATAACTTTCGGCGCACTCGAAAAATGGAAGCTGCCCGTTTCCGCATTTGCGCTGGGTGCCTCCCTGCTTCTTCGCTTTATCCCGATCATTTCGCAGGAGGCCGACCGGCTCAAGCTGGCGGTCAGAGCGCGCAGCGCCTCGTTTTCCAAAGGGAAGCCGCTTCGGCTCCGCGACGCCCCGGCCTTCGTCATTCCGCTGCTGCTGTCGGTGCTTCAGAACGCCGAAGATTTATCCGTAGCGATGGAAGCAAGAGGCTACAGGATCGCTGGCCAGAGACGTACTTCGGCGCTCAAGCTGCGTTTGGGAAGGCTTGATGTCAAGGCTGTCGCTCTCGGTGCAGCGTTACTGGCGGTTCTGATTGCAGCAGCATAGCCATTGCAGAGGGACGCTTGCACACCGTATCGCGATCCCGGTAAAGCTGATTATTGCACCGCGGCAAGCCTAAGCTTACACGGTGGTAACGCCGCAAAACTGCGATCAACTACCATGCCATATTTCATCAACGGAATTTCAAGCTTTTTAACCAAAGCATACGGTGTAACGTCGCTTGACTGACGTGAACCACCATGAATACTTCATCAACGTATCGCGAGCTTGTTAAACAAATCTTGCGTTGTAACGCTGCATGACGGCGATCAACAAACATACATCCAAGTATGAATGGGAAACGAGCATCTTGAACGGTTCGGGCGAGCCCGCGGTTTAAGGTGCTTGCTGCGTTGGCGTGTTTGGTTGGAATTTGGACAGTATTTGGATAGGAGACTTGCAACAGGTTGATAATGACCTATAATAGAAACCAAACGGATTTTATTTTGAATACATGTATCACGGCAGCTAGCTTCGAACCACGAAAGCGAAAAAATGAGGTAATCGAGTGCGATTAAACGACAGGTGCATATTGTCATTGTCCGCCGATCGTCCCCGTTTCTAGTGAATGTCCGTCGCTTTAAAAAGCCGAGAGGCGTTTATTCGATACACGCCAAAACATCCAAACGCCGGTTTCGGTTCGAGACCGGCTTTCCATATACACGGCAAGGAGGATAGCAGATGCCAACTTTAAAAGATATTGCATTACGCGTCGGCGTCTCGATCTCGACCGTATCCCGAGCGATCAGCAACGACGCGAACCGTCCCGTCAACGAAGAAACGAAGCGGAAAATTCGCGAGGTCGCTGAAGAAATAGGGTATGAGTGGGATAGCCCGCAGGCACGAACGGCAAAGGACGAAACGAATACCTCTCGCCGGATCGGCTGTATTGTCCCGCAGACGCTAACGGATAATCATCCGTATTTTGCTCCGATTTTATCCGGTTTTCGCCGAAGATTGGACACTATGGGACTGTCTCCGGTTTTTATACGCGCCAGCGAGGAAATCGGCACGGTCGACCGCATGCGCAGCTTGATTTCGGATACCGGAGTCGAGGGCGTTCTAGCTATCGGCTGGTACGATAAAGCATTATTCGAGCTGCTTCGCAAAGAACGGGTCGTCATACTTGGGGTGAGCTTGAACAACGAGAGCATGGATGTTCCAATCGTCGATTGCGACCGCGTATCGGCGGCGCGTGCGGCGGTTCGTCATTTGATTTTGCAAGGGCATACCGGCATCGGCTTCATCGGAGGGCCGGCTTTTTCAAACGATCTGGAGGGCGAGGAACGATATATCGGGTACAAATTCGCCATGCTGGAAGCCGGTTTGGTTTTGAACGAGAATTGGATTTTAAATGCAAAATGGAACGTCGATCGCAGCTTCAGCCTGATGACGGATATGCTGAACAGTTTGCCGGAGGACGAATGGCCGACTGCAATGTTTTGTGCGAGCGATATGATGGCGATACCCGCCATGCGAGCAGCTCTTGAGCGAAAGTGCCGGATACCGGATGACATCGCATTTGTCGGTATGGATAATATCGAGGTGGCGCAGTATACATCCCCGCCGCTTTCCTCCGTACAGGTGCCGAAATTCGAAATAGGCGAGATTGCCGCCAAAACGCTCATCGACTATGTGGATGCCGCGTATACGCTGCCCGCTAAAATTTTGCTGCCCTACGAGCTGATTGCCCGGGAATCGTCAGCTTGCGACCGGAGCGCGCGAAATAAATAAACGCCTTACAAGACCTAAGCCCGTCGGCCGCCAGCCGGGCTTTTTTGCGTATGTTGATGAGACCGGAGCCAAGCTGTACAGCGGGGACATGCACTTTGGTATGCCTCCCGCTTCGGTAGCCGATAATCCGCAGACAACTGCTCATGGACGTTTGACGCAGGAACAGCCTTGCAGCGACTGCTCCAGCCTGCACGAGATCATTTAGCCGTGAGGCGGTTGTAACGGATTCGCAGGTCACTATAGGCATTACACCAATTATTGAAAGCACGGGCGTTTATCCAGTCAAAAATGAGGCAATGCCATAAAATAAGTGTAGACCGACGGCGGGGATGGCCGCATGAAGGGCACTCGACATGAGGTCACTATACCGCCGTATGGCACCACAAAGGAGGAATCTCGCATGTCTGGAGTTGTTGGAGGAGCCTTCACATCGACTGGCACGATTTTGGTATTGTTCATCCTGCTCGTAATCGTTGCCTGCGCTTGCATGAGAGGCGGCTGGTAATCCGGTAAAAAGAAAATTGATTATTCCATGAATGAAGCGAAAGCTTCATTCGACGCAAAGCCGCTCTTTCGGCAACGGTGGTCTCAAGCCGCCGTTGCCGGGAGGGCGTTTTTGTTTGCAGGCGCGTTGATATCCAAATTTGGTACCAAAGTTATGATTGACATAGATCATTTTCGATAATATGATGAAAATATCCTATAAATTTGGCGCAAAAAAATGTGTTTTTGGCTATTCGGGTTATCGCATCCGCCAAATTCGCCAACTCGCATTCCGCATCTCTTTTGCATCTTGCGCACGCACCACCAATAAAGGGGAGAGAACAATGAGCCAACTATCTGCGGTATTAATTGGCGCGGGCGCGCGCGGAGCAGGAAGCTATGCTCCATACGCACTAAATTATCCTCATGAGCTGAAATTCGTAGCGGTAGCCGAAGCGGATCCGGTTCGCCGGGCACAGTTTGCCTCCGCGTACGGCATTTCGGAGGAACGCTGCTACGATTCGTGGGAGAAGCTGCTGGCGGAGCCGAAGCTTGCCGAAATCGCGATGATTTGCACGCAGGACCGGATGCACCGCGATCCGACGATCCAAGCTTTAAATAAAAAATATCACGTGCTGTTGGAAAAGCCTATGTCGCCGGACCCGAAGGAATGCTTGGAAATGGAGCAGGCGGCCAAGGAGAACGACCGGCTTTTGAACATCTGTCACGTGCTGCGTTATACGCCGTTTTGGAGTGCGATCAAAAAGCTGCTGACGGAAGGAACGATCGGCGAAGTCGTTTCGATCCAACTGAATGAGAATGTCGGATACTGGCATATCGCACATAGTTTCGTTCGCGGCAACTGGAACAATTCCGAGAAGTCCAGCCCGATGATTTTGGCTAAATCCTGCCATGATATGGACGTGCTGTCCTGGCTCATGGATCAGCCGTGTACGCGCGTCAGTTCGTTCGGCTCGCTGATGCACTTCCATGAAGGCAACGCCCCGGAAGGCTCGACCGATCGGTGCTTGGATTGTCCGGTTAATAAAACATGCGCATATTCGGCGCCGAAGTTTTATTTGAGCGATCAGTTCAAAGGCTGGGCCCGTCATTTTACGCCGGATCTTGCGAAGGATAAGATCGTTCAAGGCTTGCGCGAAACGGATTACGGCCGCTGCGTATACCGGAGCGACAATAACGTCGTCGACCATCAAGTCGTCAATATGGAATTCGCGAACGGGGCGACCGCCATGTTCAGCATGTGCGGCTTCACGTTCGAGCAGGAGCGCCGCATTCAAATCATGGGTACGCGCGGCGAATTGCGGGGCGAAGAGGGCAAACTGACGTATTGGGATTTCGTGACTCATCAGAAAACCGAAATTACCATTCCGGTGCAAACGAGCGGTCACGGCGGCGGTGACGAAGGCATCGTCAGCAGCTTCCTGAACGAAGTGCGCGCCTACGGCGGGCAAGAGGGCTTAACTTCGGCATCCGCCTCCGTCCGCAGCCATCTGATGGCGTTCGCAGCCGAGGAATCCCGCTTGAACGGCGGAAAGGCGATTGAAATCGGCGAATATGCGGCGGCGATGATGAAAGGCTAAGTCATGAAGGGCTGGGTCATGAAGGGCTAGGCCATGAAGGGCTGGGTCATGAAGGGCTAGGTCATGAAAGGCTAAGTCATGAAAGGCTGGGTCATGAAGGGCTAGGTCATGAAAGGCTAAGTCATGAAGGGCTGGGTCATGAAAGGCTAGGCCATGAAGGGCTAGGACATGAAAGGCTAAGTCATGAAAGGCTGGGTCATGAAGGGCTAGGTCATGAAAGGCTAGGCAATGAAGGGCTAGGACATGAAAGGCTAAGTCATGAAAGGCTGGGTCATGAAGGGCTAGGTCATGAAAGGCTAGGCAATGAAGGGCTAGGACATGAAAGGCTAAGTCATGAAAGATTAAGTCATGACAGGTGAGGCCGAAGCGGCATATGGCATTAAAGAAAGACCGACTCATGCACGAAACGGTGCAGGGGGCGGTCTTTTTCAATAGTATGCGTTGATTGAGGTACGACTATGGCTTTCGTTACCTTGTTCTTGCTTGATATCGGTAGAATGCAGCAAGTCAAAAGTTACCTTTGCACGAATAGTGAAGAAAACCTCATTGTTCATGAGGCTGTCCTCACTATTCCACCGGTAAATGGCTCGTTTTGGCTAATTAGTGAGGCAAAAGTCACTATCAATTTCCTTTTCCTCACTAATAGTAACCTTTTCCTTATTAAGCGACCAAATAGCGTGGTAGGGCAAGAACTAATGAGGTTTGCCTCACTAATAGTTACTTTTTCCTCATTATGCTTCCTCAGCAGTGGTCATTGGGCCGAGAAATGTACCCGCGGTCCTGCCTGCCGATGTATACCCCCAAGCTAATACCCATGAAGCCTTTACCCGACCTACCGACGATCAAGAAGGTTCATCCTGGTTCCGGTATCGGGATACCCGAAACGATGCCCGTGGAGCATTTACCCGACCTACCGACGATCAAGAAGGATCATCCTGGTTCCGGTATCGGGATACCCGAAACGATGCCCGTGGAGCATTTACCCGACCTACCGACGATCAAGAAGGTTCATCCTGGTTCCGGTATCGGGATGCCCCGAACGATGCCCATGAAGCCTTTACTCGACCTGCCGACGATTAAGAAGGATCATCCTGGTTCCGGTATCGAGATACCCCGAACGATACCCACGAAACCGTTACCCGACCTGCAGACGATCAAGAAGTTACATCTTCGTGCCGGTATCGGGGATACCCCGAGCTATTCCTGCTCTCCGTGCTTGTGATGCCCGTTATGCCCGTGCTCAGGTGTTACATGGGTGACGGAGAGCTCGGCGTAGGAAACTCCCTTCGAGATCTGAATCATCTCGTGAAGGCTACGAAGCCTCTTGAGCGGTCCGCGTACGACCAAAACCTCCAGACATTGATCATGGTTCAGATGAATGTGCATCGTAGAAATGATGTCATGATGATAATCGTGCTGGAGCTCCATTAAATAAATAGGCAGTTGACTGACATGATGGTCGTAAACCATGACGATCGTACCGGCCACGATTTGCTCCGATTTCGTCCAGTTGGGATCGAGCAGCGATTTCCGGACAAGATCGCGGATCGCCTCCGAGCGGTTGTCATAGCCCTGCTCGGCAATGCGTTCATCGAAGCGGTTGACCAGTTGTTCCGGCATGGAGACGCCAAAACGGACTAAAGCATCTTTCTCTTTCATAAATGGAATCCTCCGGCATGTTTCCCGCCATACGAAAGGCCGGGAACATTCATCTTACGATTATATCAGAAAGATGAATAGCCGTTCCACTCCATTACCCGGCTGCAAAGGCGCCGGAGCAGCTGCCTTTCATGACTCACGGCGAGTATGCCGATATTCCGTTCGCGAGCGGCGTCCAGCACGGCGCGCCATATTTGCGCCTGCGTAATGGCGTCCAGCATCGTCGTCATTTCGTCGGCGATCAAAAACCGCGTCTGTGGGCCAAGCGCCCTGACGATGCAGAAGCGCTGCAGCTCGCCTCCGGACAACTCGTTCGGCCAGCGGTTCAGCCACTCCTTCTCGATGCCGAATGTTTGCAGCAAGGCCGGATCAGGCTCTCCTCCCTCTGCTAAAATACGGTTCATTCGCCAACGGGGGTTGACCGCCTTCTCCGGATGCTGGAGAACGAGCTGAACGGGGTGACTGCCTCGGCCGGGAATAGGCTTGCCGTCAAGCTCGACCGTTCCGGTATGCGGCCGAGCGTACCCCGCAAGAATGCGAGCCAAGGAGGATTTCCCGCAGCCGCTGGGTCCCTCCAAACCGACAATTTCGCCAGGATGTACAGAAATGTCGAGGTTTTGGAATAGCCAAGGACCGGAATCGTAGCGGAAGCTTAGCTTTTTGCCTTCAAGACGCATGAATGCACCTCACGGTTCCGCCGCGAAGGACGCGTACTTCCGGACGTGCCACCGTGCAATCGGGGGTAGCCGCCGAACAGCGGGGAGCGAATAAGCAGCCGGCCGGCAGCGCATTCGGTGAAGGCTGGGAGCCGGGGATCGGCATAAAGTCGTTCTGCGGCAACGCTTTCCAAAGCGCCTTCGAATAAGGATGCCTCAGCCGCCCGCCGTCTCCGCCGAAGTCCGCAGCAGGTGCGACCTCAACCGTAGTACCCGCGTAGAAAACGGCCACTTTGTCGGCGATCGGCAGAACCGATTCGATATCATGGGAAATTAGCAGGACGGCGCATCCTTCATCGGCCAGTTCTTTAAACTGGCTCAGCGCCTCCTGAACCGCCTCGGGATTCAAGCCGGGCGTCGGCTCGTCCGCTATGATCAGCTTGGCTCCGCTTATCGTGGCCGTGGATACGAGCACTCTGCGGGCCATTCCGCCCGACAGCTGGAACGGAAACATTCGCTCAACGGCGCTTGAGAGCCCGAATCGCTCGAAAACGGATCGCTGCTCGGCGGCGGGATCGCCGCCTTTGGCCGAGCTTCTTACTTGACGGCCGACGCGCATTAACGGATCCAAATAGTTAACCGATTGCGGAACGAGCGCAATTTCTTTGCCGCGCAGCGCGGCTTGCCGTTCGGCGTCAAGCGGGACGCCGTCAAATTCGATCTTCCCTGTTACTGCGGCATTGCTGGGGAGAATCCCCATAATCGCATGGGCAAGCAAGCTTTTGCCCGAGCCGCTTGAGCCGATGACGGCAACGATTTCGCCCGGCTCGATCGAAAGATGGAGGTCTTGGATGACCTGGAGCGTTTGTTTTTTCATGCCGCCGCCGGCGTATTGGGTAAATGAGACGGATAGATCGGAAACTTTCAAAAGTGGCATTACCGACATAACCGAGGCAACTCCTTTCCTTGCATGCAATCGACCGCAATCATTCGTTTAATCATGGGAGCGATGCGGATCGAGAAGTCCGCGCAGGTTTTCGCCGATCCGGTCGAAAGCCCGTACCGTCACGAGCAAGCTGAGTCCCGGAAAAACCGCTAGCCACCACATGCCCGTAGACAAATACCGCATCGATTCGGATAAAATGATACCGACAGCCGGCTGATGAGGCGACAGCCCCAGCCCGAGAAACGTAATCGCCGCCTCGTGCAGGATGGCATGCGGAAACAAGAGAAGCATGCCGACGAGCAGCTGCGGTAAAATATGAGGCAGCATATGGCGGCTTGCGATCCATAGCCGCGATTTTCCAAGCCTTCGCGAAACCTGTATGTAATCGGCGGATTTCAGCTGCAGCAGCTCTGCGCGAATGACACGGGCGAGGCTTGGCCAATGCGTAAAAGCGATGCCGATGACGACGCCCTTCAGGCCGCCGCCAAAAACGAACGAAATCAGAATGAGCGTAACCAGATGGGGAACGCTCAGGAATAAATCGATCAGCCAGGATACGATTTTATCCGCCGTTCTGCCCAGCGTAGCTGCGGCAAAACCGAGCAAAGCCGCGATCACGACGCTGCATGCTGCAGCCGTTAATCCGACGCGTATGCTTAAAGCGAGCCCTTTGACGGTACGGGTAAACATATCACGGCCAAGCCAATCCGTGCCGAACAGATGACCTGCCGACGGTGCGAGATTGCGCAGCTCCAGATGGGTGGATATCGGTTCGTCGCTCATCAGAAGGCCGCCGAGTTCGACGGCCGCCACGAATAATGCGGCAAGCGCCGCGACAATCAGCGCCCGCTGCCTGCCGTTCAGGCCGAGGAGCGGCTGCAGGGGCTTTTTGGCTCCAAATCCTCGTATCATAGCGACCGCCTTTCTTTCATCCGCGGATCCACGAAACGATAGATCAAATCCGCTATCGCATTACCGGCAAACACGAAGACGGCGCTGAACAGAACGACGCCGAGCAGAAGCGGGACGTCGCCGCGCAGCCCGGCTTCCACCGTGGCTTGACCAAGACCGGGATAGGAAAACACTTGCTCCGCAAGCACGGCTCCGCCGAACAGCTCGCTGAAGGCGGTAAACTGCAGCGTGATTGCCGGTATCGCGATGTTGCGCAGGCCATGGCGCCTAAACAGCCCGAAGCCCCGTTCGCCTCTTGCCCTTGCGAATAACATATAGTCGCTGGACAAAACGTCAATCAGCTTCTGCCTCGTATGCAAGGCGATGTTGGAAATGCCGATTACGCTCAGCGTCAGCGCCGGCAAAATCATATGGTAGATGCGGTCGCCAATCGTTACATTTTCGGCCAGTACGCCTGCCGGAACGCCGAGCGAAACCGGGAACCAGCCGAGCCATACCGAAAACACGATGACAAGCACAAGGCCCAGCCAAAAAGCCGGAGTGGACGCCAGCGTATAGCAATACCATTTGATCAGCCGGTCTATCCACGTATTTTGCTTCATTCCGGCGACAGCGCCCGCGATGAATCCGATCAGCCCGGATAATATCCAAGCTGTAATCATTAGTGCCAACGAGCTGAGAAATCGCTCGCGGATGACGTCGGCGACCGGCTCGCGGTAGATCATCGACGTTCCCATATCGCCGCTCAAGAGGGCGCTGCCCCATTGTATAAACCGTTCGGCCGGAGGTTTGTCCAAGCCCCAATATTCCGCAATCTGCGCCCGCTGCTCCGGACTGACCCGCATCATGTCGGCGCCAATGTACGCTTGCGTCGGATCGATCGGGGAACGGCTGACAAGCAGGAACGATATGACGCTTATCGCCGCAAGCAGGGAGGCGAGCCGGATTGCTTTCCCGATAAGGAAGCGGGCAAGATTGCGGTTCGTTCCGTTAATGGCTTTCATTTCGTTTACTCATTCCATTTCCAGCTCTCGATATTGTCGGTTACCGGCCATCCGTGGCCGTGCGGGTGGATGCGCTGTTTGCCGATATCAAGCTTATCTTTGACCAGATAAAGATGATCGATGTTCACAAGCCAAGCCCACGGCGCATCCCCTTGCGCGCTCAAGCCCGTGCTGCCGTCCCATTGCGCTTTTTGCCAGAAGTCCAATGCTTTCTCCTCGCTCGTCGCTCGCATCGCTTTGTCCATCCAGTCGTCGACTGCAGGATTGCCGTAGTAGCCGGGATTGTAGTACTCGACCCCGCCGTACTTGCTGCTGTACACATTGAACATTTCGAGCGGATCGTGACTTCCCCAGCCGAAAAGGACGGCGTTAGCGTGCATTTGCGATTCGAGGTCGTCCCAGCTTTTGCCTTCGACGTCGATTTTGATGCCGATCGGCTTGATCATGTCGGCGACGGACAAAGCCAGCGATTGCCGCGTGACATCGCCCGAAGGATACATCAGCGTAAATTGGGCTTTCAGCCCGTTTTTCTCGAGAACGCCGTCTCCGTCCCCGTCCTTCCAGCCGGCATCGGCCAAACGTTTCTTGGCTGTGTTTGCGTCCCCGTCGGGAATAACCGTTTTCGGGTTCCACCAAGGGAGCCCGTCATTTATCGTGTAGGCCGGCGTACCGTGCCCTTCCAGCACGCCGTCTACGAGCGCTTTGCGGTCTACCGCTTCGTTGATCGCTTTGCGGATCGCGATGTCCGCCGTTACGTCATTGCCGATGGCGAAGCCGTCCTTCGTTTTGCCGCCGCTTTTGACATACGGAAACACGATACCGCGGTTATCGACCGATTTGGCGGTTTCCAGCCGCATGCCTTTTACCTGCTGTTTGCTGAAGGCGGAAGGGATATAAGAGATGTCCACTTTGCCGGCCTTGGCGGCTGCGAAAGCGGCGTCCTCGGTCAAGAACAGGAAGGTCAGCTTCTTAAAATAAGGCTTGCTGCCGTAATATTCCGGGTTCGCCTCGACGATCGCCTGTTGGCCTTTATCCCACTGTACGAGCTTGTAGGGGCCGGAGCCGATCGGGTTGCTCGCATAATCTTTCCCGTAAGCATGCTTCGGAACGATTCCTGTCGTCACAAGCAGGGAAAGAAATGTGGATTGAGGCTCCTTCAAAGTAAACTTTATCGTATAATCGTCAAGGGTCTCCACTCTTTTCAGGTTCGTCAAATCGATGACGGAGCCGTTCGAGGCTGCGGTATCGAAGGTGAACTTCACGTCCGCTGCGGTTAGCGGCCTACCGTCCGAAAATTTGACGTCGCGGCGTAGCTTGACCGTCCATGACGTCTCGCTGCTTGCCTCATATTCCGCGGCCAGATCGTTCACGATTTTCAATTGATCGTCCCTTTTGAGCAGCGTGCTTTGGAAGAGAGGCGAGCCGTAGCGACCCCAACCCGTAGTCGGATCGAAGCCGGCTTCGGGCTCCGAACCGACGGCCAGCAGAAGCTCGTCCTTTCGGGAAGACTCGTTTGTGCCGGATATGGACGCACATCCTGCAACCAAAATACAGCATGCAAGGGCCAAGATGAATAGTGCTTTATACCGATGCGCTTTCAAGTTCTCCACTCCTATGTGTGTTACGATTTTTTGTAATTGTAGCACATCGGTGGGCGAGTATCACTAACTTTTTCAACAATATGGCAGGACAAGCTTGAACGAATAGCTCATCCGCCATAAACGGCATATTCGCCGTTCACGCTGCGAATCCAGAGCCGCTGGTTGCGCCCGTTCGCGTCGGCAAGCCATAGATCGCCCCCGCCTTTGCCGTTCGTTCGCTGCCAAACGAGACGGCCGCTGCTCCGCAAAAACTGCGGCCGGATATCGCCGAGCCCGCGCGGTGGCTTCGTGATTGCACGGGCATCCGTAGGAGATGCGGCGGACTGGTTGACAAGACCGGGCATCGGGAAGTGGAACGCGCTGCCCATGTTTCCTAGGGCTTTGCCGCGCGATACGGTCAGAATAGCCGGGTTTTGCCATGCAAAACCGATATCCAGCATGCCTTTCGGCGTCAACGTAACCGAAACGCCGGGCGCCGCCGGATCGTACAATATGAGCTCCTTGGGCTCCGCATAAAAACGGCCTTGACCGCCGACATACGCGAGCTGCGAGCCTTCTGGGCTCCACTGGAACCAGTCTTCATGCCCTAGCATGTCGCCGATTTTGCGGAAAGACCGGCCGTCTGCCGAAAGCAGGCAGAGCGAATTCGCATCCATCGCCAAGGAGGCGGTCGGGAACGCGATAAAAGCGATCCAGCGTCCGTCCGCAGACCATTTGAACGTAGTCGTCCCGACGGCGAACAGCTCTCCGGGCGGGTTCGGGATGGTGTAGAAAAGCTTGCTTTTCGACGCATCGAAATTTTCCGTCAGCGGCACTTTATACAGCTTCACGTCCGACCAGCCCGCCGGCGTCAGCTGCGCGCCTGTAGACACTAGAAAGCCTTGGCCTTCCGGCTCCCAGACGTAGCTGCCGACCCCTCCGGTAACGTTCGTGAACGGTTTCGGCGCCGGACCTGTCGCATCGACAACGTCGAGAATGCTTTCGTCCTGGAAGGCGAGCAAGCTTGCTTTCGGAGACCAGTGTAAATGGCGAACGTTGCTTGTAAAAACCTGCTCCTTTTTGCCCGTCTCCGTATTATGTATCCATGCGCCTTGCTTTTGCTTGACATAAGCCAGCAGCTTGCCGTCCGCGGACCAGGCGATGTCCGAGAAGCTTTGCCCCCGGTCGACGGGTGTTTCATTGCGGCTTGTCTTCAGCCAAAGGCTGCCGTCTCGAACGAAGGCGGCTTTGGGGGCTTCCGGTTTAGCGGAGGCAGCGGGGGCGGAAGCGGCTTCAACGATAGCGAAAACGATAAGCATTACGAACAGCGTGGAAATCCGAAGTCTTTTCAAAAAAAATAAGCCCCTTTCGAATGGTTCCGTTAATGTCTGCTCAGCTTAGCATAACCGGAATTATCCAAAAGTTGTGCCGGCAGACGAACGGATTCAATCGACAAGGGGAGGGCGGATAGGGCCCGGCAAGTGAAGCTGCAGAGCCGTTACTCGAGCGCCTTCTTTACATAATTCGGAAGGGCGAAAGAGGCGTAAAAAAGGTCGGGATTCATGTAGCCGTTATTCCGCCATTGCAGTCTGCGAATGTCCGCGTGCATCGGATCCCATTTTTTAGAAGCTATGACAAAACTCCAAATGCCGCCCGGAAAAACAGGCACGGCCGCCAAATAAACGCGAACGATCGGAAAAAGCTTGTTTAGATAGCGTACGGTATCCCGCATAATTTTCGGGTTATAGTAAGGCGATTCGGAATGGCAGACGAACAAGCCGTCTTCGTTCAGGGCGCGGTAGGCCAATTCGTAAAAAGCGGGCTTATACAAGGCTGTAGACGGTCCGTAAGGATCGGAGCGGTCGACGATAAGCACGTCGTAAATCGCTTTTTGCCCCTTGATCCAATGCAAGCCGTCGCGATAGATCATATGCACGCGGTCATCCAACTCGTAGATGGCAGGATTGGAGAGCCAAGTGCGGCTCACTTCCACGACGCGGGCGTCGATTTCGACGACGTCGATCCGTTTGACGTCCGTATATTTTGCCGTTTCGCGTGCGGCCCCGCAGTCCCCTCCGCCGATAATCGCCACTTTATGCGGCTCCGGATGCGTCGTCAGCGGGACGTGAGTCAGCATCTCATTGTAAATATACCCTTCCTTGGAGGTGTATTGGGGAATGCCGTCAAGCACGAGCATACGCCCGAAGCCGGCCGATTCCGCTACGCTGATTTCCTGGTAGGGCGACTGCTCGTAGTGAAGAAGCCGGTCGATTTTATAGCCGATTTCGAGCCCCATTTCCTCGACGTCGTCAAACAGCCACAGCTCCTCGCGTTCCCCTTCTTTATAGTAGCCGGTCAGATTGGTCGGTTTGATCATGGTTATTCCTCCTTTCCCTTATTCTCCGATTGCTCCGGCGCCTCGGGCTCAGTCATTCTATCGAGCAGCATCCCGTCCGAAACGGCATTTTCCCCCAACGTAAAATGCTTCATGTACTGTGACACATAGGCGCCGTAACGGCTTTCCGTTTGCATCAGCAGCTCATCTACGTAATAAACGCCTGCCGGAAGCCGGTCCAGCACTTGGGAAGCGACTGCTCCGTAAACGCCGCAGGCCACCTGAAAATATGTCGCGTTAGTCGGATAGGCCGGATAAACCTCGCTAGTAGAGAGGGAGTTGAACATATACGTTTCCTTATCGTCGTAAACGAGCAGGACGCCGACCGTATCTTCGCCGGCGAGCGGCGCTTTTTCGGGATCCAGCACGCTCATATTCCATTCCCATAAGTCGTCCTGAACGGGCAGATGCTTGCGGATCGTCTCCGTCATTTGCTCGCTGACGCGGTAAATAAAGCCGGTTTCCATCCCGTACAGCTTGCTGAGCGTAATGACTTCCTCATGCGGCATCAGACATCCCGTGAACGATTTGTCCCCGAGCCGGACGCGAAATTCCATCGCATACACATCGTCGTATATAAAAAGCGGCACGCCGCGCTGCATGAACATGGGGTAATTTAGTAGCGCTTCATCCAAGAAGCATTCCGGCGACCATGTCGTATAAATCGTTTGCGGCTTCATGCGTGAGTCGTCGGCGAAAAAGGTAGTGTCATGCTCCACGATATAGCAAGCTTTCGGCATTTTGTCCGGATTGCGGCTCATCAGCTCCAATGCCATCCACTGCACGACGCCCGGGTTCATGCCGGAGCCGACGATAGCCGTGCAGTTGCCGAACGCATTCCTTGCTTCTTCGAATCGTTCCGAGCGGCATAAAAGCGTAAAACCCTCCAGCGACGTATCTTCGTCAACGGCCGTATTTTCAAGCGCGGTATTGACGTATTTGATGCCTAGCTCGTTGCAGCAGCCGATCATTTGGACGGTATCCGCCCATGATACGTCAATGACCAGCTGTGTTCCGCTAGATTGCAAATGCTCGCGGAGTTTTGGCAAATCGGACAAATCGAACTGATGCAGAACAAATTGCTTTTTCAAATGCGGAAACAGATTGCTGTAATACGCTTTGCTTTTTTGCCGGTAGTCGACCAGGTGGATTCGGCATTGCTTCATCCAGCCGTGAATCGGATCATCACCATCCTGTGCGGCGCGTTGGAGGATGGAAAGGACCGCTTTGGCGACTCCCCCGGCGCTTCCTAGCAAAGTCAGTACCGGACGATCGGGCCTCACTGGCATTCCCTCCTTATCCATTTCCCGCGATCCGAAGCAGATCCCTTGAAACGGATTCCGGTGCTTCGCGGGCAGCCCGGAGCAGTAAATCTGATCATTCTGCTTCTCTACCATTTTATGCAGGCGGGAGAAGCTTGTTTTAATAGAAACGCACATACGCGGCAAAAAAGGCGAAACGGTTTGCCCTCTTGAACGTAGGAAAAGCTATAGTTATGTAAAAACACGTTTGGAGGAATGACGATGAAATGTCCGGTATGCCATGATGTGCGGATGAGGGAAGTGGACAAGAACGGGATTCTGATCGATGTCTGCCCGGATTGCAAGGGCGTTTGGCTGGATCGCGGAGAACTGGAAAAGCTGACCGAAGGCATGCGCGAAGTTCGTCAGAGCTACGAGCAGTGGAGCGGACGCCGCGATCATGACGATGACGACTACAAAAAGCAAACGAGACATGACGATTACAACCGCAGCGGAGACTACGGCTACAATAACCAGAACAATTACGACGGACAGCAGGGAAAATACGGGTACGGCAAGCATAAGAAGAAAAAAACGGTATTCGACGTGTTCGACGATTTATTCTAAAGTGCGAGTTCAATAAGTCGACTTATCAGCATGGCTTTTTGAACAACCTCTGTAGGGCTTTCCAAATAGGGGCGCTTCTGTCGCAAGTCACGCGGCAGGGCGTCTTTTGCCGTTTCCGGCTCCGGTTCTTTATGGTAGAATGGGAATAAGTGGGGAGGGTTAGCATGGGGAAAATTATAGGCTTTGTGCTGCTCTGGCGGCTGCTCGGCAACCCGTTACTGGCTTTGCTCGTGCTGTTCGTCATATTATATTTGCTCGACCGGCGGTTTATCGGCATCATGCCGAGCTTCGTAAAGCCTTTCAAGCGGAGCCGGAAGCTGTCGCGGCTGCGGCAGGAGCTGTCGGCGAGTCCGCATAATACGAGCGGCAAGCTGGAAGCCGCGCGGCTGCTGATCGAGAGAAAGAAATATCAAGAAGCGCTCGATTATCTCGAGCAGGTGCGTCCGATCATGGACGATTCGCCGGAAGTGATTTATGAAACGGGCTTTTGCAAGCTGAAGCTCGGCGATATCGCGGAAGGCGAAAGGCTCGTGCTGCAAAGTCTCGGCATGAACCCTCGTCTTAAATACGGGGAGCCGTATTTGCGGCTTGGCGAAACGTTCGCTTTGACCGACCCGGACAAGGCGATCGGTTATCTCGTTCAGTTTCGCACGGTACATTCCTCTTCTTGCGAAGCATATTATCGTCTCGGAAAGCTTTATGCCCAGCTTGGGCGGGGGGCCGAGGCCAAGGATGCGTTCCGCGAAACGGTGCAAATTTATCGCGGTCTGCCCAAATACAAACGGCGCTCCGAGCGCAAGTGGGCGCTGCTTGCGAAGCTTCAGCGGGGGTAGAACAGGACTTGATGACGGAATCCAAACGTATCGATTGTATGAAATGCCGGTATTATTATGTGACCTGGGACAAAAGCTTCCCGCGCGGCTGCAAGTTTTTCAACTTTAAGAGCGCGCAAATGCCGGCGATTGTCGTTCGACAGTCGTCGGGAACCCCTTGTTTGAAGTTCGAGCCCAAAGGCTGACAGGGAGCAGGTATGCTGCGAAAGAACGGACTGCCGCCGGGTTGAAGCGCTTTCTTCTATATCCTAACTTAATTTCATTCAAAGGGCGGGTGTGTCGTTTGGCATACGATTTGGGAAATGAAATGCCGGAGCTTCTGACGGAGGCGGGCGATTCTTCGGATATCGGGCGGGAGTGGGCCGTCAGACGGGCGGACATCCTGAATAGGCTGATGCGGATTAGCGGCGGTTTGCCGGAACGCGGGCCTGTAGCTTACGAGGTCATAAGCGAGACGACAGCCGGAAATCGGATCAAGCTTAGCCGAATCGTATACCGGTCGAGCTTCGGGGATCAAGTACCCGCCAATTTGCTTATTCCTGCGGCCGCGGAGCATGGCAAATGCCCGGCGGTCATCGCTTTGCATCAAACCGTTCCCGAAGGAAAGGAAGAGGTGTCGGGGATTGCGGGAGATAAAGAGCTGGCTTACGGGCTTGAGCTCGCGGAGCGCGGTTTCGTCGTATTGGCGCCCGATGTGCTTACGGCAGGGGAGCGGGTTTATCCCGGCAAGCAGCCGTTTCAGACCGCTCCGTTCCAAGACGCTTTTCCGGAATGGTCCATGATCGGCAAAATGATGACCGATCACCTGCACGGCGTCGACTTGTTATGCAGCCTTGACATCGTGGACGGCTCCCGTATCGGCGCAATCGGGCATTCGCTCGGCGGCTACAACTCCTTCTTCCTGTCCGCGGTCGATGAACGCGTAAGAGCGATTGTCGTCAGCTGCGGGTTAAGCACGTTTGCGGGCGATCCGCTTCCGTCCCGCTGGGCGCTGCGGAAGGAATGGTTTACCCATTTCCCGGCGCTGGATCTCACGCAAGGGAGAATTCCGTTCGAGTTCAACGAAATACTTGCGTTGACGTTTCCGCGTCCGGCGTTTATCTGGTATACACAGAACGATGCGATTTTCCCGCACTGGGAGGCGATCGGCAGGGCGGTCAAATCGGTTGCGGACTTGTATGGCGCAGCCGGGCATGGGGACCGGTTCACCGGGCTGATGGGCGGCGGAAAGCATGAATTCCCGCGAATGATCAGGGAACTCGCTTATGGCTGGCTGGAACAACAATTAAACGTGAAGTAATATAAAAGTCCCCCGCAGGACAGCGGCTGCCGCCGCAATGCTGTGGGGGACTTTCTATTCTCTACGCTTGTGCAGCGTGAACCCGTTCTGGCGTATACGGGGCAAGATCCGTAGAAGGCGTCTCGCCGGATGCAAGCTGACCGATCAGCTTAGCCGTAACCGGCGCTAGCAGAATGCCGTTGCGGTAGTGGCCCGTGGCGACGATCAGCCCGGGAGCGCCTGCTACGCCGCCAATATACGGCAAACCGTCCGGCGTTCCGGGACGCAAGCCGGCCCACGTCTTAAGGAACGCCGCTTCTTTGACGCACGGCAGCAGGGCTTCGGCTTTGGCGTAAACGGCGGCGATTCCGGCAGCGGTCGGCTGCTTGTCGAAGCCGACCTCGAGCTGCGTGGCGCCGATCGTAAGCGTACCGTCCTGCCGCGGAATGATGTAGCAGCCCTGGGTAAACGCGGTTTTACGTATCGGCAGCGAGGCGGGGCGTACGGCAAAGCACTGCCCTTTGACCGGGAAGAGCGGCAGCTTCAGCCCCGCTCCCTCGAGCAATTCGCCGCCCCAGGCACCAGCCGTAACGATGACCCGATCGGCGTAAAGCGGCCCCTGCGGGCAACGAACGCCGCACACGCGGCCGTTCTCGCGGATGACGCCAAGCGCCGGCATCCAAGGCATGACGCGGCATCCGGATAGCTGCAGCGCGGCTTGAAGCGATCGAGCGAGATGAAGCGGATGGATTTGATGGTCGCTCTCAAAATAAAGGCCGCCGCGCACGTTCGGCGATAAAGCAGGCTCCAGCGCGCGGATTTCGTCGGCCGACAGCCAGGAGCAGCCGATCCACGGCAGCCTGCCGCGCAGCTCCAACTCGTCGTCCTCGGTTAAAGCCGCCCGAACGATCCCTTCCGGCGTATATTGCGGCGAGATGCCGGTAAGCTCGTACAGTTCCTCCGTCCAAGGACGGTACATGCGCTGGCTTTCTTTGCACAGCTCGTAGAACGGGCCGTCATGATGGATTTCCACATGTGCGCCGAGCATGCCGGCTGCGGCGGTGGAAGCTTCCTCGTTCAGGCCGCCTTTGTCGAGCAGCGTGACGGCAAATCCCCGTTTAGTCAATTCATAAGCGATGGAACAACCGATGATTCCGCCGCCGACGACGATGGCCGATTCGCGAACCGTCATCGAAATCCCTCCTCAAATTATCCGGAAAATGTATGTGACACTTGTCTTAACGTATTGGTGAAAACATGCCGGACCGGCTCGGCCGTTCGCCGGCGCCGCTCGATGGCCGTCATTCATTGCCGTGAAACGCGATTCTCGGCGTATGGCGGCTGCCGTCCAGCCGCTCGCGGTATCGCATTGCCTGCTTGGCCGGATCCCCGTGCCCTAAAATGCCCGACATGACGGCGATGCCCGCGCAGCCGGAGGAAAGCACTTCCTCCACATTGCCGGGTTCGATGCCGCCGATGGCGATTACCGGTACCCGGGCGGCTTCCACGACTGCGGCGAGCGCCTCGATGCCGCGGGGCTCGACTCCTGCCTTCGAGCCGGTAGCAAATATATGCCCGTACAATATATAGTCGACGCCTTCGTTATGCGCCCGGGCGGCTTCCTCCAAGCTATGAACGGATAAGCCGATCAGCGTCGATGCCGGCAAAATCGCTCTTGCCAGCCGCGGGGGCAGGCTCGTATAGCCGAGCTGAACGCCGGGGGCGCCCGCTGCGGCTGCGGCATCAAGCCGGTCGTTCACAAAGATGTGCGTTTTCGGAAGCGTGCTGCGGAGCGCCGTATACCACTCGAATATTTCTTTGGCGCTGCGCGATTTCTCGCGAATATGGATAGTATCGATCACGTCCGGCGGACATGACGCCAGCTTGGATACAACCTGATCGAGCGGCTGCTTCCCCGTCGTGACCAGATGCATAACGTGCTTCGGCATTGCAAAAGCCTCCTTATCGTCAGTAGAAGGAGTATTCTCAAGCTTTACTATAGCAAGGCACGCGTTCCGCCGTCAAAAGAAAAGGTTGTGAACGTTCCTCCCGCTTCACTTGACGCTCGACTTGCGGACGGATACACTGAAAATGATAGGTTGCGCGAATAGTGACAATAGGGTCCATTTTGATAAGGAGGCTGTGCAAATGGCTACGATTCCAAGAGCGCTGACGATTGCCGGCTCCGACAGCGGCGGCGGCGCCGGCATACAGGCCGATCTGAAAACGTTCCAGATGCTCGAAGTGTACGGCATGTCCGCAATTACCGCCATTACGGCGCAAAATACGCTAGGCGTTCACGGTATTTACGATATCCCGCTGGAAGGAATCGAGAAGCAGATCGATGCCGTCATTACCGATATCGGCGTCGATGCGGCCAAAACCGGCATGCTCTCGCAGCCGGCCGTTATCGAGCTTGTCGCCTCCAAGGTAAAGCAGCACCGCTTGCCGAACCTTGTGATCGACCCGGTGATGGTTGCCAAGGGCGGCGCCGCGCTGCTGGTCGACGATGCGAAGGACGCGCTGCGCAAGCTGCTTTTGCCTCTTGCTGCGGTGGTTACGCCGAATGTGCCGGAGGCCGAGGTGCTTACCGGACAGGCGATCGCGACAATGGCCGATATGGAGCGGGCGGCACGTAAAATCGTCGATGAATACGGAGCAGGCGCCGCGGTAGTTAAAGGCGGGCATATGGACGGCGAGCCGACCGACGTGCTGTATGACGGGAAAGAGCTCTATTACTTTACGGCGCCGCGCCATGTTACACGGCATACGCACGGCACGGGCTGTACATTCTCCGCAGCGATTGCGGCGCAGCTTGCCAAGGGCATGTCCCTTCAGGATGCCGTACAAACGGCCAAACGGTTTATTTCCTTGGCGATTAGCGAAGAGCTTGGTCTCGGCGGCGGACACGGTCCGACCAATCATTGGGCTTATTGGAGAAGCGGAGAGGCGAGCAGCCTTACCTGCGATTGATTTCTTTTATGATTGGAAGAATGAGTGGAGCGGAACGTATTCAGGGAATCATTTAGGAGGAACCGTATCATGAGTTTGGGATATTTGCCGCTTAAAACGGATATTGCGATGGAATACCCGATGCAGGCCGTCACGCTTGTCGTCGTTATGGCTATTACATTCGCAGCCGTTGTCATTTGGGCCAAATACAAAAAACGGAAAAGAAGGTAAAACGCCGCCATGTATTATGTCGATCAGCAACAAATTGAGCAGAGGCTGAATTTCATCTCTTCGGTCATTGAAGCCTGCGAGCAGCTTCCGGCTGCATGGGAAGACGATCGTTTGCTTGTCCGGTTCGCACAGGAGCGCGCGCTGCATCTGGCGATCGAAACGGTCACGGATATCGGCAGCTTGATGATAGACGGGTTTATTATGCGGGAGGCAAGCAGCTACGAGGATATTATCGATATTCTTGCCCAGGAGCAAGTGTTCGGCGGGGAGACTGCTGCAACCTTGAAGGAGCTCGTTAAGCTGCGCCGGCCGCTCGTGCAGGATTACGTTTCCTTCGAGCGCAGCGAATTGAATCCGCTCGTCCGGCAGCTGCCCGGAGTGTTGCACAAGTTTACCGAGGATGTTCGCGCTTTTATTCAAAAAGAGCTGCTATAGCTCGAGCTTGACCTGAAAAGCTTGATTCGCTTGCCATAGCGATCAGGCTTTTTTTCTCGGCGAAACATTTCATTGACAATGATAATGATAACTATTATCATCAAAGTTGTCGAATATGCGAGCCGGGAGTGACGGAAGCGATGAAAAAAATCAAATACTGCTGCAGGAATTTGAAAAACGGTGCAAAACCGGTTTATAAATCGCTGAAAGCCGAGTTTCCCGAAATCAAGCATAAGAAACGGGATTGCCTTGGCTGCTGCAGGCTTTGCTCGAAGCAATGCGTCGTTATGGTCGGCAAGAAAGAGACGCTTTGCGCCGCTACCCCCGAACTGTTATACAAACAGCTGAAGGAGCTAATCGGCTGACGATTGGCAGGAAAATCGCAAGGCGATGCCGGACGGGATCGTCTTTTTTGTTTAAACGTCATGGTTCATTCGATCGAAATATGAGATTTGTTCCGTCCTTGGGTTGAATTTCCCGTCGCATAACTGGTAATCTTATACTTGAGGACAACGAATCGATCATAGAGTAGAAAGGTTGTGGCAATGATGTTGAAAGAACCGCTGACTTCGTCTTTGAACGAGCAAATGAATTTCGAGTTTTATTCCGCCCACGTGTATATGGCCATAGCCGGGTACTGCTCCGCAGAAAGCTTGGACGGCTTCGCCAACTTCTTCATCGTACAAGCGGAGGAAGAACGGTTTCATGCGATGAAAATATACAAGTATTTGAACGACCGCGGAAAACGGGTGGAGTTTACCGGCTTCGACGCTCCGAACAATTCTTATAACTCGGTGCTTGAGGCATTCGAGCACGCGTACGAGCACGAGCAGGAAGTAACGAGACGCATTTACCATCTCTCCGATTTGGCTATGAACGATCGCGAGCATGCGACGATCCAGTTTCTGAAATGGTTCATCGACGAGCAGGTTGAAGAGGAAGCGATGTTCGACAGCATTATCAATAAGCTGAAGCGGATCGATAAGGACAGCAACGCCTTTTTCATGCTGGATACGGAATTTTCCCAGCGGACGTTTACAGCGCCAACCGAATAAAACGAGCGAATCAAGGATTGGCCGCCTGCATCGTGCAGAGCGGCTTTTTTGAAATTTATATGTTTCACAATGATATTTCATCGGTAAACGCGTCTGTCCTTAAGCGTATGCTTACGAAGTCGCTTTCTTCGAAAGCGTTTAGGACGGCGAAGCCGTTTATCCTTGATTTGTCAGAAAAATATATCGTGGAAATGGCTCTAAATCTCGGTAAACGCCAGCGTCAAAGACACCGGCAGGCGGTTATCCTTGTGTCGATGCGCCTATTTTCCATACTTAGTTGTTTCTTAATTTACTTATTACCGCAAATACGCTACAATGTCGTTACAACTGGTACTTTTGGCGTAGACTTGCCTGAGGGAAACGGTAGGACGGTTTCCTGCGGATATTGGCTGATTGAAGGATGCAGCTTTTTTGGCGAAAAGCTCGTTTACGCTTACGATGCAGCTTTTTTGCGGAAAGCTTAGAGGTGAGAACAGATGAACAATGACCACGAATCTTCGACACGTAAAGTGTTGCTTAACATGATGAAAACAAGGGGAGCGCTCAGTGTCGGCGAAATGGCGAAGGAGCTGCGTATAACGGAAATGGCGGTTCGCCGTCATTTAAATACGCTGGAGCGGGACGGTCTGATCGAGACGAAGCTGAGCAGACAGGCGATGGGACGGCCGACCCACTTATACTCGCTAACGATGCTTGCAGACGACCTTTTTCCTAAAAACTACCACCATCTGACGCTCGATTTATTGGGAGAGCTTGAAGCCGAGGAAGGCTCCGATATGATCGGACGTTTATTCGAACGGCGCAAGGAGAAGCTTTTTGCCAAATACGGCGAGCGAATGGAGGGCAAGGCGCTCCCGGAACGCGTTACGGAATTGGCGGACATCCAGAATAAGAACGGATATATGGTACAGCTGGAGCGTCAGGACGAAGGAGAATTTGTGCTGACGGAATATAATTGTCCGATCGCCCAGGTAGCCGGGCAGTATAATGAGGCATGCCAGTGCGAGCTGACGTTGTTCGAGAAGCTGCTTGACGCCGATGTCGAGCGGACGGAATGCTTGACCAAAGGCGGAGCCAAATGCACCTATGTGATCCGTAAAGCGAATCAAAAAACGTCGCCGTAAGCGGCCTTACCTAAACACCCCCGACCGGGGGTGTTTTTTGTAAAGTCTCAGAATGACGGCGTCTAGTGTTAAAAGCGTAATAGTATAAAACGGACTCATGGTATACTGTTGCTAACGATCAATTCAATGACGGAGGAATTATTCCATGAGCATACTGAACAGGCTATCGTCCCAAACAGGGGACCGCACGGAGCAATCGAATCGCGAGGCGGCTGCTGAATGCGTGCATAATCCGGAGCTGCTGAAAGAAATAGCCGGTGCACTGACCGGGAAAAATACCGCTCTTGTCGGCGATTGCGCCGAGGTCATGACGATGACGGCGGAGAAACGTCCCGAGTCGGTTTCCCCGCATATCGACGCTCTTGTGCCGCTATTGGCTCATAAGACGACGAGAGTCAGATGGGAGGCAACGCATGCGATCGCATACGTCGCTCGGTTCGTTCCCGAACAAATGAAAGCGCTGCTCCCTCGATTGGCGGAAATGATTCGCAAAGACACAAGCACGATCGTTCGCGATTATTCGATTGACGCGGTAGGGAATGCTTCAAGCATTGGCGAAGCTTATGCCGAAATCGCGTTTCCGATTCTTAAGGAAGCGTTAACTGCCTGGGACGGCAAGCATGCAGGACGCGTGCTGGCAGGGCTCGTTCAAGTGGTGAAAAGCAAACCGGCGCTCTCGCTTGAAGTCTTGCAGATCGGCACGGAATACGCGGATCATGCGAAGCCGGTCGTGCGGAAGGCGGCCAAAAAGCTTGTGGAAGAAGCGAAGCGATAGATGGTTTGACGATATCGGCTTCATGTGATAGAATTTTCTGACATTTTATTGCTCCCGCATTCGAGCGTTTCTAGGCAATCGCTCTCTTCATAGATCATCCTAAAAAAGGAAGGTGATCATATGCAGATCGAGTTTTTCGGAAGGCTTCTGTTCGCCGGCGTTTGCGGCGCCTTAATCGGGTACGAGCGCAAAAACCGGATGAAGGAAGCGGGAATTCGGACGCATTTTGTCGTGGGCATCGGTGCGGCTTTGATGATGATCGTGTCCAAATACGGGTTCCAGGACGAGCTCGGCAAAGAAGGAATCGCGCTCGACCCGTCCCGGATCGCGGCCCAGGTTGTAAGCGGCGTGAGCTTTCTCGGAGCCGGCATGATTTTTCTGCAGCGTCAAACGATCAAGGGGCTTACGACTGCCGCCGGCATTTGGACGACCGCGGGGATGGGGCTGGCGATCGGAGCCGGGTTGTACTGGGTCGGAATCGGGGTGACGCTTCTCCTGTTAGCAGGACAAAAGCTGCTGCACGGGCCGTTCGGCTGGCTGGCGACACCGAAGGTGGAGCAGATCAGGCTGATGGTTGCAGACGAGTCCGGCGTTGTCGAGGGCGTCCGCAAGCTGCTGTCGGATAAAAACATCGCGGTTGTCAGCTTCCATGCCGAGAAGCACGAAAAGACGGAAGCGGATATCGAGCTTCACATGTCGATCAAGCTGCCGAATTCGTATGGAATCGACCAGCTGCTTTTGTTAATACAAGACAGTCCTGCCGTTAAGGCCGTAGAATTGAAGTAGCGATCGATAAAAGCACGATAAAAAGCATCCGGTTTCCCGAGCGGGAAATTCGGATGCTTTTTATCATGCCTGTCTACGTAGAAGAGAGGTCTGGTAATGAAGGCCGTGCTGAATAAAATCCCGTCTGCGTGGAAGCAGACCTAGATGGAAGCTGCCACGCCATGCATCCGGGTTACTTGCCGGAAGCTTCGATCAGCCTCCGCGATTTTTCCGTTATCCATGCGAAGTTGCCCGCGGCAATTTCTTTCAGATTGATCAGCGATCCGCCGATGCCCACCGCCTTGCAGCCCGCACGGAAGAAATCGCCGATATTTTGTTCGTTGACGCCGCCCACGGCGACCATCGGAATATGGTTCAGCGGTCCTTGCAGCTCCTTGATGTAAGGCAGACCGAGACCGGAGCTCGGAAACAGCTTGACGGCCGTCGCGCCGGCTTTCCATGCCTTAACGATCTCCGTCGGCGTCATGGCCCCCGGATAGATCGGAATATCGCGGCTTACGGAGTAGCGGATCACATCTTCTTCCATGTTCGGCGTCACCAGGAACGAGGCGCCTGCCTCGATCGCTTGGCGGGCGTCGTCCGGATCCAGCACCGTTCCGGCGCCGATATACATGCGTTCCCCGAAGCTCCGCTGAAGCTCGCCGATCATCGATAATGCGCCGCTCGTATTCAGCGTTACCTCCATCACCGTTATGCCGCCTTCCAGCAAAGCGTCCGCGACTTGAACGATATGCCGCTCCTCCACGCCCCGTACGATGGCGATAATTCCGGTGCGGTCCAATTCGGCCAATCCTTGCTCGCGATTCATAGTATGTCGTACCTCCCTGAATGCCGTTCTTGGCTTAAATGCCTGCTTGATGTCACTAATTATAAGCCTGGGATGAAGTCCTGTCCAATTGGTTGGGACTCGACATGGAAGTACTCCCTTGAAAGCAGCCAAGAAAAGTAGAAAGGGCTATTGACACTTAAAAATTATATATAATATATTATATTTAACGTATGAATTATGATTGAGGCAATCTGCAGGAAGGAGTTGATGCGAGTCGTTATTAAGGATCGGCTTGCTTACAAGACAGGAACGTTGCCGGAAATATCGGCTGAGACGCGATAGGTTAACTAAGATAGCCGGCTGGTTGAAAGCGCATTCGTATTACGCTGTCTTTTTGAAAAATATATTTGAACGACTTTCCGACAAACAGCAAACGATGAACTGGAGATGAACGGATAAATGAGACTCATTAAAAGAGCGGTGCATATCGATTTTCATACGATGGCTGACATTCCGGATTTCGGCGAGCATTTTGATGCGGCGCAATTTGCCAGAACGCTGAAGGAAGCCCGCGTGGACTTCATTAACGCTTTCGCCAAATGCAATATCGGCTTTGCCTATTATCCTACCGAGGTAGGCGTTGTTCATCCGCACCTGAAATTCGATATGCTTGGGCAAACCATCGAGGAGTGCCGCAAGCTCGGGATTGGCGTAACCGCTTATTTTAACGTCGGGCTGGATCACGAAATGGCGCGGAAGCACCGGGACTGGTGCGTATTGAATAAGGACGGTCAAGTGATTTACGGGGACCGTACCGCTAATTTTTTCCGGAATATGTGTTTCCGCTCGGGCTATCGCGATTATATGCTCGCCATGATTCAGGAGGTTGTAGACCGCTATCCGATCGACGGCGTCTTCCTCGACTGTATCGTACCGCGCGCCTGCTACGGGGACGAATGCTGCGAAGGCATGCGCGCAATCGGCTTGGATCCCCTGAACGACGATCATGTGCTTGAACACGCCAAAGAGGGCGTATACGATTTTTGCAGAGATGTGAAGTCCATCGTCGGCGACGAGAAATTTCTTTATTTGAACGGCCTGGAATTCGGGGAATCGGAAGGTATGAACACGCATGCGGAGATCGAGTGTTTGCCTGGTGCATGGAGCTACGACTTTTTCCCGGCGCGGGCGGCTTATGCGCGAAATCTCGGTTTTCAAGTATTTTATATGACCGGCCGGTTTCAGGAAAACTGGGGGGATTTCGGCGGACTCAAGTCCAAAGCTTCCTTGGAAAACGACTGCTGGGACGCCATCAGCAACGCGGTGAACACCTCGGTCGGCGATCATATGCATCCGCGCGACGGGCTGGATCCGGCCGTTTACCGGATGATCGGCGAGGTTTATACGGAGCTCGAAAAGCTGGAGCCGTGGACCGAATACGCGCGGGCGGTAGCCGATATCGGCGTCGTCGTAACGACCTCCGGCATTATCGGGGATTGGCATAACGGAGCGGTGCGTATGCTTGGCGAGCTCGACTACACGTATGATCTCATCGACGAGCGGATGGACTTCGCGAAGTATCAGGTGATCGTACTGCCGGACAATATCGCGGTGACGCCGCTGCTCCAAACAAAGCTGGAAGCGCATCTGGCGCTCGGAAGAGGCGTAGTCAGCACCGGCGGCTCCGGACTCAATCCGGAGAAGAGCGGGTTTGCGATCGATGCTTGGAACATGGAGTATGAAGGTCCCGATCCGTGGAATTCCTCTTATTTCAAAATGCTGGAGCCTACGGACGGAGCCGTGCCGGATATGCTGTGCGGACAATACAGCCAGAACATCCTGCTGCAGGTCAAAGAGGGCGCCCAATCGGTCGCCGATTATTATCAGCCGTATTTCAACCGTAAATGGGACGGCTTCCACGGGTCGTTCTACACGCCGCCGGAGAAATATGCGGGACGTCCTGCGGTAGCGAGATCGGGCAATATTTTTCAATTTTGCTTCAACGTGTTTACGGCGTATTTTAACCATGCATTGCCTGCTCATAAAGGGATGATCGATTATGCCATCAAGCAGCTGCTTGCCGCGCCTCTTCTTAAATGCGAGGGAATACCGTCGACAGCCCGCGTAACGGTAACGGAGAAAGACGAGATGCGGATGATTCACATCAAATCGACATGTCCCGAGCCAAGGGGACGTTATAATGTCGTGGAAGACAGACCGATCTTACGCGATGTCGCCGTCAGCGTAAGAAGCGGCAAGCCGAATCGGGTTTATGCCGCGCCTTCCAAGGAGCCGCTTGCCTTCGAGCAGTCCGAGGAAGGGTACGTCCGGATTTCCGTTCCGCATGTGGACGGGTATTTGATGATCGTAATGGAGTAGGGGCTTTGGGGAGCACGAAAGCGGACCGTTCGCCGGTCATTCAGCAAGAACGCCGCGCGCAGGGGCTGCGCGCGGCGCGAATAAGCGAGTCGGCCGCAAGGCAGTCCATACAATCGAATCAGTCATAAAATCACCGATCGATACGGGAGGTTATGAGGATGTTGACGATTGTTTCAGGGGGCACCGGCTTTTATACGATTGCGGTTTGCGATGGCGCTACGGCCGTCGAACAGACGGCCGCAGCCGAATTGCAAACTTATATTCAGAAAGCGAGCGGCGTGACGCTTGCCATCGTTGCGGAAAGCGCCGCGCAGGACAAATCGTTCATGGTCGGACCGACCGCTTTTGCGCTTAGCAACGGCGTTGAACCGACAGGCGAAGAGCAATGGGCGATCAAATGCGTCGGCAACAAGATCATCGTAACAGGGGGAAGGCCGAGGGGAACGTTATACGCGGCCTTTCACTTATTGGAGGAAGAAATCGGCGTACGCTGGTGGAATCCTTGGGAGGAGCATGTGCCGAGCAAGCCGACGCTTACTTTAAACGATGCGTTGGACAAAACCGGATCCCCTTCGTTCCTGTATCGGGACATCTACGACGGCTTATACGATACGGGGGCCAATTTTACCGGTTCTCAGCCCAGCTCTCTTTTTTATGCCCGCAACCGGCTTAACGGCCATTTCTCCTTCGCCCCTGCGGCGTACGGCGGGACGATCGCATACGGTTTTCCTTACCACGCGCATACGTTCCATCTCTATTTCCGTCCCGAACAGTACTTCGACGCGCATCCGGAGTACTATTCCGTCGTTTCCGGCGTTAGGACGCGAAACGGACAGCTTGACTTGACCAATGCCGACGTAAAGGCGCTTATGAAGCAAAAGGTTCGCGACAGCATAACGGCTTCATATGCAAATGCCGATGCAAAGGGACTGCCGCGGCCGATCATGTTCTCGGTGACGGCGAACGATTGGCGGGGCTTTTGTGAAGAACCGAGCTGCCAATCGGTCATCAACAGCAAAGGAAGCTCCGGCTACTTGCTCGAGTTTGTCAACGAAATTGCGGCCGATATCGCAACCTCTTATCCGGAGGTTATCCTCGATACGTTCGCCTACTGGTTTTATATCGATCCTCCGTCAGGCGTAGCCCCGAGCAGCAATGTGCAAATTCGATATGCAAATATCGATCTCGATCTTCTCCATTCTATCGGCCATAGCAACAACGCACCGGTTCGCAGCAAGCTTCAGTCGTGGAAAGCGATCTCCGACCGGGTGATTTTCTGGGACTATGCCGTCAATTATTATCCGAACCCTCCCATTCCGTCGCAGTATGATGCCAAGGCGGATAGCGAATATTTGCTTGCGCAAGGACTGACGGGCGCCTTGATTGAACATGAGGGAACCGTTACTACCGATATGTGGGATATGAAGGTTTGGATGGAAGCGAAGTTTCTCGAAAACCCGGGTCTCGACCTGGAAACGGTCATGAACGATTTTACGGCTAAATACTACGGGCTTGCCGCGGGCTATGTAAACAATTACCTGTACCAATCCAGATTGCTTGCCGATTCTACCAATAACTTCGTTACTTTCGGCACTTCGTTTGAGAAGTACGGCTACTTTACGCTGGATTATGTCAATTGGTGCGAAACGAATTTCGATCAAGCGGAGGCGGCGGTATCCGGCGATTCGATAAGACTGCGACGGCTCCGTCACTGCCGTGCGTCGTTGGACAGACTTATTATATTCCGCTGGAATGCGCTAAAAAACGAAGCGGTATCGAGGGGCGTGGCCATGACGTTCAGCAGGAAGAAATCGGCGGCGCGGTACGTGAATACGATGAAGGAGCAAAAAGCGCTGCGGAGCTTGGCTTCCGGCAGCTTGATTCAGCCGTGGAACGATAAGGCCGTTGACGATGAAATCAGGCAGATGGTCATACCCGCCGATCTTGCCGAGGTTCCGTATCGCTGTATGATCGACGTGACGGCCGACCGCTTCAGGCTGTGGACGGCGAACGGAGGGTTGACGCAAATCGAAGACGATCGGTCGTTGATCGGGCAATGCACCAAGGTGACGCTTTCCGGCTTCGATACGCAAGCAAATGCGAATTTGCACAAGCCCGGCGTGACGATAGGCCTGTACAACCCGGTCAACGGGAACCGGACGATTCGCACGCTTGAAATTCCCGATATTACGCCGAATGCTTATAAACTGTACTACTGCGGAACGGCAAAGCTGTACGAGAGCGATTATTTGTATATTTTCAGATCCAATAACGTTCAGGTCGATATGGCAAACTTGATTTCCGGGCAATCCGATCAATTGTACGATATTTACGTGTCGATGAATTTCGAGGGCGCCGTATATGGCGGGAGTTCGTCCAATCTGGATGCCGTCTATATCGATAGAATCCTATTGGTCGGCAAGGGCGTGCTGCCAACCGAGCTCAACGGCGTATCATACGCCGCCATGACGGACTTTTCTCCGGAATCGTTCCGGCTCTGGACCGCTGGGGGAGGGCTTGCGAGAATAGAAGAGGGGCATGCTTTGACGCGGCGCTGCGCCAAGGTTACGCTGAACCAGTTTGCGACGGAAACGGACCGGGCGATGCACCTTGTGACCCCTTCGATTCCGATGTTAATCGGCGTATACAGCCCTGCGAACGGTGCCAGAGTAATCAAGCAAATTTTCCCGGCCGACATCGCTCTGAACGTATATAAAGTATACAAAATGGAAAATTTGCTGCTCGGCGCCGGCGATTATTTGTATCTTTTTTCATCCTGGGTCATACAGTGCGACATATTTAAAGCGTTTACAACGGATCCGAACCAACGCTACGACATTTATGTATCCATTAAATTCGAAGGACCGGCATTCGGCGGAGATTTGTCCAGAGAGGATGCCGTCTACGTCGATAGAATCTTCGTTGTCAGAAGATAGCGCCGGCGATGATTTTCCAGTGGCTGTCGGCGGCCGAATGGGAAAAAATCAAATTTCGGAGAAGGGATTGAAGCCGGTATGAAACGAGACGACGCAACGCATTTGGGATCGAAAGCCGAAATAGGCCTTAAGCGGGAGAGCGGATTGTCGGAGGGCAGGCCGATCCTCACGGGTGTCCCAATGGCTTCGATGGCCGGGGGAGCCGGGGAAGTCGGCGAAGGGAAGCCCTCACTATTAAATGGCGCCATCGACGCAATGGAGTCGCGTCCGATTGCCCGACGCGTTTTTTTGCAAGGAGGGGTGTCGACAGCCTTACTGTTTATCGCCGGCCCGTATGCCGCCCGTTATTTGATGAATGCTGCGGCTAAAAGGACGGAAAGCGCAAGCTCTTCGCAGAAAGCCCAGACTTTTCAAAATAGTGGCGAGGGAGCGGTTGTTGCGGACAGGACGGCTGCATTGCCTTCCTTCTCGGTGCATTATTTGCGTTAAGCCGTAAAAGCGCAAAGCCCGACTTCCTGACGGAGGCGTCGGGCTTTGGTTTTTTTGGTTTATCCTAAACCTCGGTAAACGCGCAAGTCCCTAAGCATATGCTTACGAAGTCGCTTTCTTCGAAAGCGTTTAGGACAACGAAGCCATTTACCTTGACCAAATGAATTGAAATTATTGCGCGCTTTGACCGCTTTCCGTCAAGGCCAAGCTTTTCCGGTATGTCGGCAGCTCGCTGTCGAGCAGGCTGCGGATTTGAGCGATTTTCCATTGCAAATGCTCGGGATCGGTCATATAATCCATGCTTGGCTCCCAGCCGAGCCTTGAATCGGCTTCGGTCAGCGGTATGGCCGCTTCGGCATTGGCCAGCTCCGCCTTCGCAACGGCTTCCAGCTCGTCAAGAAGTGCCGCCGCCTTCAGCGGGTCGCCCTCGATGAACAAGCGCTGCTTCAGCTTCCACCACTGTTTGGCGTGAATGACGGTGCGGATCGTCAAGGCGATAAATTCATTCAAGCCAAGCATCAGCTTGCCTTCGGAGAGCTTCGCTTCAGGCGTCAGCGTCAGCGCCTGATTCAGGCTTTCATTGCCCAACTGCCAAAGCTCGAGCATGCGCTCGAGACTGCGCAATTCGACGTCGATGCGCGAAGCGCCGAGCGACTGGCGAGCGCCTTCGTGCGGCCGGTAATCCGCGACGATGATCTCATTGCCGAACATCGCATGCTTCGATGCCGGAATTTGTACGCCTCTTTGGAAAATAAGCGGGTACGACGGACCGATCCGGAAAGGACCGTACTGGTCTTCATTAGTCGGGATGTAATGGCTTATGCCATCGCTCCAATGGCGCCAAGCTTCCAGCACGTAAGGGACGGCTTCCGCGCTGAAATCGCGCTTTGCGACCGCCGCGAAAATATCCTCGGCGGGAGCCGGGGCGCTCCAGTAGGCCGTTTTGGTCAAATCGTTAAGGAACGAAGGCCACCAGCCGAAATGATGGGATTCCATCAGGCCGGACAAGCCCCAGTCTTCGCGCGCTTTAAGCAGGGCGGCATGTCTCTTCGCCCATTGAAAAGGTACGGGCTCATAGGGAATGACGCCGATATCCCAAGTCAATCCGCCGGTATTACACATCGTGTACAGCTTGATGCCGCGTTCATGGGCGACTTCGGCCTCGCTTGAAAAATACCGGCCCGGACCTTCGAACGATACCGTATAATCGACGCAAACGCTTGTGATATGCTCATGCTTGATCTGCTCGAACATTTCAAACGTCACCTGCAACGTTATGCCCTCCGGCAAAGCGCGAATCAGCTTCAGACGGTCCTCCTCCGGCGCCCAGCCCCAGTTGTAGGTCCAGAATACGATATCCGCTTTATCGTTATGCTTGTGAATGACCTTCTTGATCATGTTCAGCCACTGCGGGAAGTCGACGCACGGCCACCAGCCCGGGCTGACCTTCGTCTGCGGCTTATCCTTGGGCCATTCGAGCCGCAGCATGCCCGTCGTATTGGGGTCGTGGCTCGGAAATTCGCAAGATTCGCCGACGAAGATGACGCCTTTAAGGCGCGGGCACGCTTTGAACAGCGCACCGTAGGTGCCGTCGTAATATTCTTCGGCATCCGGGGCGTCGGGATGTTTGCGGCTCGTTATGTAGCTGTAGGCATACACATCAAGCCCGTAAAGTTCCGCCCGGTCGATCAAATAATTGAAGTCGATGAATCCGTCCGGCGTCTCGTTGACATCTTTGACGAAAAGAAGGATTGAATCGATCCCTGCATGCGCCATGGCATTCAGATGGGAATCGGGATAATGATCGAGTCCCCAACCGGAATGAACCATTCGAGGCGAAAATAGCGGAGTCCTCGTCACATCCTGCCGGCTGACGATCGGAGCCTCCTTCAGGTTCATCAAATCCTCAAGAAAGTAGCTACCTTGGCCGACGCCGCGGTCATCGAAGCCGCATACCGCGATACGGTTTTCTTCCGCGACGATCCGGTAGCTTCGCGGCTCGGTCAGGCTTTCGCCGAGCTCGGGAAGCCGCGTCCTGTCGGCGAGTACGATGACGTTATTCTCAGACGAAGCGACTTGAGCCACATCCTCGACTCTGCGTACAGGGACGGAAACCTGCATGCTGACAAGCAAGTAGTCCTGCAAATCTTTGGCGACATTCAGCATCAGGGCGCCGGCATCCTTGGCGATGACGATACGCCATTCGTCGTTTAGCTCCGTTTCGTTCGCGGCAGCGCTTACGTCGGGATTTCGGCGGTCGGGTTTATGGACAACTTCGAGCCTTTTGCGAAACTCGTATTTTTTTTCACTCACAGGAAATAATCCTCCTATACAAGCAATTTTATATTATATATAATATATATTATATTACTGGAACCCGGATAAAAACAATACAAATTTGGAGTAATGGATTTAAATCCGTTATAATGGATTATATAGACTATATGACCGGAAATAGTTTATGACGACGTTGGTCCAAGTATGACATTAAAGGAGTTAGTGGTGAATTGATGAATAAGCCTGTTTTTCCGCCAAGACAAAGCATTAGCGAGGATTTGATTCTGTATATTAAACAACAAATAGCAAGCGGTCAGTTGAATCCGGGGGATCGCATCGTCGAAACGAAGCTGGCCCAAGAGCTAGGCATCAGCCAGACGCCGGTACGAGAAGCCATTCGCAGGCTGCAGGGCGAAGGAATTATAACGGTCGTTCCGAATAAAGGCCCTATGGTATGCACGCTTGACAAGAAAGATGTATTTGAAATTTATTCCATCCGTTCGATGCTTGAAGGTCTGGCTATCCGTCTGGCTGTGCAGAATGCTTCGGATGAGGAAATTGAAGAGATTGAGCGCTTTTACAATAAAATGAAGGATAAGCTGATGGACGAATCTGTCGAGTATTTGATAGACGATTCTCTTCATATTCACGAAACGATTATGATCTTGTCGAGACACAGCAGGCTTATTGCGACTTATCAATCGATCTCGTTCCAAATTCTGCTCGTCAATCGGATGCTCGGCACGAAGAAAACGAAGCAAAACGAGGTGCTCCAGCACGGAGAACTGATCGAAGCGCTGAAGCGGAGAGAACCGGATGAGGCGGAGCTGACGATGCGCAAACATATTTATCGCTCCTACCGCGACTTTGTCGAATTGAACGGTCTCGATGCGGAGGGCGACGAGCTCGAGGAGAAAAATTGGTTTTAGACGGAATATGGGGAAGAGGGGAGACGATCCGGTTGCCGGTGATGCTTCCCGTGTTTTCATGCGGAGCTGCCTTTTGGCGGCTTTTTTGTATTTCTTGCAGGTGGCTGCGGTTAAAAATAGGATGTCCCGTTTCGATCACCGCTTTGACGGCTGCAAGAGCTCGAATTCTCGCCCGCTACCCCCGTGTTTCTAGCAAACGTGAGAAAAGGTAATGACTAGCATGGCAAACGCCACTGCGACTCAACTGCAACTGCAACTGCAACTGCAACTGCAACTCAACTGCGACCGCAACCGCAACTATTGCTTGCCTGAAAGACGTGTTGCGTTGAGGTAATGAGGCAAAGTTTATTATTTGTGAGGCAACCGCAATTGTTGCTTGCCGGAAAGCCGCGTTGCGGCGAGATAATGAGGTAAAGTTTATTATTAGTAAGGCAAACTTCACTGTTTCCCGCCGACCCCCATGTTCAGACGAGATAATGAGGCAAAGTTTATTATTAGTAAGGCAAACTTCACTGTTTCCCGCCGAAACCCCGTGTTCAGGCTGATAATGAGGAAAAGGCAATTATTAGTGAGGCAAACGAAATTGATAGTGGTGGTTGCCTCACTAACGGACGAAAACGAGGCATTTACCGGTGGAATAGTAAGGATAGCCTCATTAACAGTGAGGTTTCCTTCACTAGTAGGCTGACCGCATATGATCCAAGGTTCACTTGTCATGAAAGAGCCGCAGTAAACCTCGGGTTTATATGCAGCACATTAACGTTTGTACCTTGAATTTGATGGACTGTCCCAAAAGTCAATGTTGAACTTTGAATCTCCCACATCGGTATGAACATTGCATGAAAAAGACGCTTCGATCCCCACTATAATAGTGGTTTTGGAGGCATCTTTGCACGTCGTTTGGGAATGACTCAATTGGAACGACCCTATTGGGACAGTCCCTATACATTTAATGTGCGGTTGCGGTACTAGTAGATTGACCACATCAAATTCAAGGTACAGACACAGCAGCGTTTCATACGAATCTGCTGTTTAACTGCGAGCTATTTACGAAAAGCCGGGCAGCAAACCTTAAATCATATGTAGTCAAGGTACTGTTGTGCCTCATACGAACCTCTGATTGTGTGTTTCTCTCATGACAAGTGTGGGCAGCAAACATTAGGTCGTGAGCGGTCACCCTAATCTATATTGGCAGAGGAGAAAACCTCGTTACACGCGAGCGACAAAGAAGCCGGTAAGAGTTTATCCTTCAATTTATCAGAAAATAAATCGTAGAAGCGGCTCTAAATCTCGGTAAACGCGCTTGTCCCTAAAAGGACGGCGAAGCCGTTTATCCTTGAATTCGCACGAGCTTCCAACAGGGAATATTGCCTTTTCCCGTTCTCGATAGAGAAAAGAGGAATGAAAAATATTGTTGACTAATATATATTATATATAATATATTATTCCCAAAAGGCTGGGAGTATGCACAGCAAGTAAAGGAGAGGCTATCATGTCAGCGGATGCCGGAACGGTCAAACATCCCGCCGTTGCTATTTTGGAAGATTTGATTCGGATTGAAAGCGTTAACCCGCATTTTGACGCCAGCGCGCAAGGGGAAAATGGAGTCGCGGATTACATCGAGCGGCGAATGATAGCGGCAGGTTTGCCGGTTCGCAGACAACAGGTGTTTCCGGGCAGGGATAACCTGATTATCGAGCTTCGCACCGGAAGGGACGTGCCGACGCTGCTTTTCGAGGCGCATATGGATACCGTGTCGCTTGGCTCCATGATCGATCCGCTTGTGCCGCGTTATCAGGATGGAAAGCTGTACGGCCGAGGCGCATGCGATACGAAAGGGACGCTGGCCGGCATGATCTATACGCTGGAGCAATGCGCTTTGAACCCGGAGCGGCTGTCCGCGGACATCGTCCTATGCGCTTCCGTAGACGAAGAGCACGAATATCACGGGCTGCGCGCATTTATGGCCCTCGACATGAAGATTGACGGCGCCGTAGTCGGAGAGCCGACGGAAATGGGCATTGTCGTCGCCCATAAGGGCTGCGCCCGGTTTACGGTACAAACTCACGGTAAAGCCGCCCACAGCTCGATGCCGCATGAAGGGAACAGCGCCGTCTACCAGATGATGGAGGTGCTGAGCTTCATCCGCGAGAAAATCGAGCCGGAGCTTACGCAGCGGCAGCATCCGCTTTGCGGGTCGCCGACCATCGTAGTCGGAACGATTCATGGCGGAACGCAAATCAATATCGTGCCGGAAACATGCACGATAGAGATCGACCGGAGAATCATTCCGGGGGAGAATCCCGACGAGGTGCTCGCCGAGTTTACGGCCAGATTGCATGCATACGCGGAGGGTAAAGGAATCAAGTTTACGATTGGGGAGCTTCTCCTCGATTGGGCTTTGAATACGCCTTATGATTCGCCGATCGTGCCTTGGGCGCAGCAGGCCGCCCGGACGCTCGGACTGAACGAGCAATTGACAGGCGTGCCGTATTCGAGCGACGCCAGCAAGCTGCAGCGCAGGGGCATCCCGACGATCGTATACGGGCCGGGCTCGATCGCGCAAGCTCATTCGCGGGAAGAATGGGTACCGGTGCGCGAGGTCGAGCAGGCTGCGGAATATTACTTGCAGTTAGCCTTACTATTCGGCAGCCGTCAATAGCTGATCCGGAAGGTGGCCGGCTGGCCGGCAATATCGTCTTGCCGCACACGGCGTGCATGAAATTTCATGAACCGGATGCGCGTAACACAATCTCATGCTGCAGTAGTCAAAAATGACTTTGCTGTTGCGGAGACAAACCGGCTGCGTGGATAGCACAACCTAAACCAATCGAATTGCGGGAAAGGAGAACGGATAATGCGGATTAGCGAACGTATATTTTTAGTAGGAAGCGGCAAACACGGCCACGAAATGACTCACCGTCTGGACTGCAACGTATATTTGCTGGATGGAGGGAGCGAGCTGGCGCTGATCGATGCCGGAAGCGGGCTCGCGCCGGATCAAATCGTCGCCAATATCGAGCGGAACGGCTTCGATATGACCAAGGTAAAAAAGCTCCTCTTGACACATGTCCATGGCGATCACGGGGGAGGCGCTTATTTTTTCCACAAGGAATACGGCTTGGAGGTAATCGCGTCCACGGAAGCGACGCCGTGGCTGGAGCGGGGCGACAAGGAAAAAACGAGCATCGGAGCGGCGATTGCCGCCGGCGTATATCCTGAGGACTACCATTACCCGCCTTGTCCGGTTGCCCGAAGCGTAAGCGAAGGGGATCGGATTTCCGTCGGCGAGCTGGAGCTTGAAGTGCTGGAAACGCCGGGACACAGCCGCGGTCACGTGAGCTTTGTCCTCGAGCATGACGGGGTGCGGACGCTTTTTGCCGGAGACGTCGTATTCGCCGGAGGCAAGGTCGTTATACAGAACATATGGGACTGCTTTATCGGGGAATATGCCGACAGCCTCGATAAACTGAGCCGCCGCCGTTTCGACCGGCTGTTTTCGGGACATGGGCCGTTTTTGCTTTCCGAGGCATGGCGGCATATCGAGCTGGCGGACGCCGCCTTCAAGCGGCTGGACATTCCGCCGAACCTGTAAGCGGTGCTGTTAGTCAATTTTTGTCTGGGTAATTATGCAAGGCGATTCCTGCGGGTAAACGGGGGCTCCCTAAAAGCACTCGGAATACGCTGCGTAGAAAACCTTTACTTTGGGGGAATATGTTGAGAGGGGAGTAGGACTATGACAAATGCGCTGCTCGATAAAAAGTCATTCGTAGGTTTGGACAAATATACATGGTTATTCAGCGGAGCGGAAACGCCTCCTCATGTCCGGTGTATCGAAGCGGTGAACGAATACATGCTGAACCGCGGCAAAGGGCCGGAGGGCAGGGAACTGCACACGCTTCAGGAGCAGAGCTTAAGACGCAATCTTGCAAAGCTTCTAAACGGCAGGGAGCAGGATATCGGGCTGCTTTCCAACGCTTCCGAATGCATCACGGCGGTTGTGCATGCGCTCGAATTGAAGAAAGGCGACAACGTCGTCATCAATACGCTCGAGTACCCGTCCGGGGTCATGCCTGTGCTGCAGTTGCAGCAGAACGGAGTCGAGGTGCGGATCGTCGATCACGAGAACTGGGATGTGTCGCCCGACGCTATGATGGAGCTTGTCGATTCGAACACAAGACTGGTGATGGCGAGCCACGTCAGCTACTTGTCGGGCGCGAGATTCGACTATAAGGCGCTCTACGAGAAGCTGAATAAGACGGATACGCTGTTTCTGCTGGATATTACCCAGTCGTTGGGCGCCGTGTCCGTAGATATGAATTATGCCGATTTTGTCGTATGCAGCTCGTATAAATGGCTGCTTGCCGTTCACGGATTGGGCATTCTCGGAATCAATCCGGCGAGGGCGGAGCAGCTGGTTCCTCATTCGGTCGGCTGGCGAAGTGTGAAGGAAATTTTTCACGACCGCCGATTCCAGGATTATGCGTTTCTGGAGGATGCGCGTAAGTTCGAGGTTGGCTATCCGAGCTACCCTTCCATTTATGCGATGAATTGCTCGACAGGGCTTTTGCTGGAGACGGGGATCGACCGGATCGAAAAACATATTTTGGAGCTTGGCGGCGGATTGATACGCGAGCTTGCCGGACGCGGTTACCAGGTCATGACGCCTGAAGCACCTGAGAAGCGGGCGGGAAACATCGCGATTTCGTTCGAACGCGGCGGCGAGCTTGCCGACGTGCTGCGCCAGCAAGGAGTCCTCGTTTGGGGCGGCGACGGCAGATTCCGGGCCTCGATTCACGGTTATAACGATTCGGCGGATATCGACAGGCTTCTGGAGACGCTCTCCGATCATGCCGGGTCGTTCCGTTAAACCATATTACATGATACAAGAGGAGTGGAGAGAAAAATGGGGAAAGTAAAAGTAGGCATTATCGGATTGGGCAGCTGGGGAAGCTGTCATTTGGAAGCGTATGCCACAATGCCGCAAGTTGAAGTGGTCGCGCTTTGCGATATGAACGGAGAACGCGTACGGAGTCTGGCGGAACGTTTCGGCGTGCCGCATGCTTATACCGACAGCGCAGAGATGCTTGCACGCGACGATATTCAGCTTGTCAATATCGCTACCTTCGAGAACAACCATTTCGAGCCGGCGGTTCGGGCGCTGGATTCAGGCAAGCATGTTCTCGTAGAAAAGCCGGTCTCCACGAAGCTGAGCGAGGCGGAGGGGATGAAGGAAGCGGCGGAACGGAACGGCAAATTCATTTTCCCGGGCCATCTGCTGCGGTTCGAACCTCGTTATGCGGAGATTTATCAGGCGATCCAATCGGAACGGATCGGGACGCCGCACAGTATGTTTTTTAAGCGCGGACGGACGAAAGCGATGTTTACCACATATAAACGAATTCATACGGTGTTCGAACTGACCGTTCATGATCTGGATATTGCCATCTGGTATGCCGGCAGCAGGGTAACGAAGGTCAAATCATACGGCAAAAAAGTGAATGACACGACGGTGCCGGATATTTTGTGGACGAGTCTTGAGTTTGCGAATGGGGTTATCGCGACCCTGCACAGCAACTGGATGACGCCTGACGAAGCGGGCATTGTCATGAACGACGCCGTTGAAATCATCGGAACTTACGGTACGGCGCAGTTCGAGAACAGCGGCTCCAACCTGCAGCTCTGGGACGCGACGGGAAGAAAATCGCCCGACTATTTTATTCACCAGGCGTTCCAAGCAAGCTCGACGGGCGCGCTTCGCGACCAGCTTAGCTATATTTGCAACTGCGTAGCGAGCGGAAACGCTCCGACCTATACGTCGTTCGCAGATGCCGTACACGGCATCGAAGTTGCGGAAGCGATCGTGAAGTCGTTCGAAAGCGGGCAGGAAATTCTTTTATAATCGCGCATGAACGAGGGCTGTCCTTCAGGTTTGGAACCTGGGGACGGCCCTTTGGCATAGGCGGACTTGGTGCGGCGTTTTGGCGGATAGGGTTGCGGTCGTATGTTTTTATGGGTTGAAAAGCGCATATGGTAGAAAATTTACGAGATGGCCATCGAGGTTTATGGTACCGGCTTGCCAGCATGCTGGACTGACATGCAAGCGGAGTTTACTTTGCGCCGTATTCGGCCAACACCTTTTTGGGGGCATTGCAGCGCCAAGCATGGATAAATTGCTCACGGAGCTCATCAGGGCCGACAAGCGGCAGGCGGACGAGGATCGCCGGGTAGTTGAGGTAGTGATCCGTAATGAAGTAAACATTCGGATCGGCAAGCAGGAGGAATTCGCGCGTTTCGAAGTCTAACTTCAGGACGAGCGTTTCACCGTCTTCGCGCAGCCGTGCAAAAAATTTGCCTTTCACCTTGAACGAAGGGGTTCCGTAAGAAATACCCTCTTCTACGTAAGGCAGCGCTCCGGCAATGCGGCGAACCGTTTCGAGATACTGCTCATGGCGTTCCATAACGATTACCTCCTTGGCGCTCCAGCCTATTCAAGATAGAGGAGCAGATCCTCTATCTTTTCCATTGTGCCGATCGGGACTACGCCTCTTTGCTCCATAATAGTTTGAGAGGTTCTGTAGCCGATAAAAGGAATGCCGGCTTCCATCGAGGCTTTGCCGTCGATCCACGAATCCCCTACCGAGAGCCACTCGTTGCCCGCGATATGCGGAAATTGCTTGATGACATACAGAAACCCGGAGGGTGAAGGCTTAAGGGAGGTCATATGATCCCTGGCCACAAGAAGGTCGAAGTAATGGATAATACCCGTTTCCTCGAGCGCTTTTCGTGCCGCCGGCAAAGCATTGTTCGTAACGACCGCCAGTACGAAGCGACCGTGTAGTTGATGCAGCAGCTCGGCCGCCCCCGGCTCGAGCCCCGCTCCTTCCATTCCGGCAAGCTCGTGCTTGGCGGCGACCGCAAGCAGTTCCTCGTAAAAATGTTCGCTGACTCCGGCATTTTTGGCGGTCTCAAGCAAGGTGGAGGTCGTATGCTCCGCAACCGGAAAATTCGCTGGAATGACGCCGGCCGCTTGCAAATGACGGCTTACGTCCAGCTTCATCGCCGGGAAATCGATTTTCGAATGCAGCAGCGTGTTGTCCATATCGAAAATAATGCCTTTGATTCGGTATTTTTGCGTCATAAGCGCTCCTTACCCGGACCTTTGTTAATTGTAACGATATTCCCGGATAACATCCGAGAACATGAGCATGAGCATGAGGATACTGATTCTATTTAAGTATACCATATGTTGGATACGGGGCCAGTTCGGTTCACATCATCAGTACGTTGTTCGCATCAAGTCCAAGGTATAAGCGCAACTGTGCCGTATACAAATTTTCGGCTTGTTTGCGGATTTTTCAAGACAAGTCGAGCAGGGCAGCAAGCCTTGGATTTTTTAGAGGATAACATACTCGGGATTGTTGAAGGCATGATCGCGAAAGCGAACAGGATATCGTAATATTTTGTATGGACCGTGCGATTAGTGGTGAAAACCTTATTGTTCATGAGGCTGCCCTCATTATTCAACAGGTAAAATGCTCGTTTTGGCCCGTTAGTGAGGCAACCGGCACTATCAATATCGTTTGCCTCACTATTAGTTGCCTTTGCCTCATTATCAACCTGAACACGGGGTTTCGGCGGGAAACAGTGAAGTTTACCTCACGAATAGTAAACTTATCCTCATTATCTGGTCTGAACATGGGGATTCGGCGGGAAACAGTGAAGTTTCGGTACATGGGTGTGTGTAGGGGACTGGTTCCCGTTCAGTCTCGAACTGGCCATTTACAATTAGCTGAAGCAATCAGCAATTTTCAGATAGATCGTGTACGAGTACAGCATCAGATTTAATACTGTAGGAACGAAACGTTTGCGTGCCGGGATCAGACCTCTGTCATAGCACAGTTTTAGCTCTGATGCTGTACTAGCAACTTCTAACGAACATTCCTGCCAAGTAAAAAAAGAAGCTTGATTGCTCAAGCTTCCGCGTCGTATTTTCTACTGTAGTCTCCCCGCCGCTGCGCGGCGCTATGTTGCATGAAAATCACTTGCGCCGCCGCTCGTAACGAGCTATTTTCAGAGGAGGATTTGTGTCGTTCCAACGGCAGCTGCCGACAAGAGCAGGCGGTAAGCATTAAGTTTTCAGCGACTATTTCTGCCGATTTCTTTGATATCCCGAGTAAACTCGCCTGCCCTTATAAAGCTCCGGCCGTTTACCCATCGATTAGTGCGGTCCCATCGCTTCGGGGAATTCGTTCCCGCACGGGCCTGCTTCTTCGTTCCAGGTCATGTCGACCGCTTCTCCGTCACGCGTATAAAGCGGGTTGTAATATCTTCCGATCTTGTCGGTCGATACGCCGGTATAGTGGCAGATGAACGAGCGGCGGAACCGGTCTGAGGATTGATTCGGATACGAGCCGTGAATGATGCTGCCATTAAAAAACAATACGTCTCCGGCTTCGAGCTTGGTTGCCACGACCTGCATACCTTCCGGCACGTTGACCTCTTCCTTGGAAAAGGATACGGCGGGGTCGGCTTGGTGCGGGCATTCGATCGAGATCGTGTTCGTGCGCGGTACGAGCATGATGCCGCCGTTTTCCTCGTCGGAAGGATCTACAGCCGTCCATGCGGCGATACAGGTGCCCGGCTCGACCTTCAAGTAAAAGTTGTCCTGATGAAGCGCCTGGCCGCGAGCGCCCGGAGGTTTGAAGTAAAACATGCTTTGCGCGGCATATGCTTCTTCCTCGAACAAGTCTGCAAGCACATCCATAACCTGAGGATGAATCATATACCCCTTAGCCGTTTCGCTGACGCGATGCGGATGCATCATTCGCGGGTATACTTTAAGCATATCGCCGTTCGACTCTTCCAGCGGTACGGAAGTAAAACAGCCGGGAATCGAGCCTTGGGCATGCATATTCATAAACGTTTCCTTCATGGTTTCGATTTCGCGCTCATTGAACAAACCCTTTATTATAAGATATCCGTCTCGATCAAACTGCTGCTTCTGTTCTTCCGTAAGCGTTGCGAGCGTGTGTTGCTTTGACATTGAAATCCCTCCGCCTATATGATAGTGGTAACGTTCTGATGTTTACATTGTAGCGGCTTCGCGTGTATGAAAGGAATGGTGGAAATGTTCGAATTCCTAGACGATCCTGCTATTCGTGATCAGAATGAGCATAGAGGCGGCCGGCTGCTTGCCGATCACTTCCGCGAGCCGTTCGGTTACCGGACCCGCCGTTCCAAGGGCTCGGATGATTGGCTGATCACTTATACGATATCGGGTGAAGGGGTATTCAAAATAGGGACAGACATCCGCCCGTGTTCGGCAGGAGATGTCGTGATGCTGCCTCCCGGGACACCGCACTTGTATGCGACGCAGGAAGGCGGCATATGGGATTTTGTTTGGGTGCATGTCGTGCCGCTGCCGCATTGGAGCGGGCTTTTGCAGCTGCCGCGGACCTTCGGCGGACTTATTTATTCGCATGTTGGGGAAGAGCAGACGCGGCGCCGTATGCTGAACGCTTTCGAACGGGCGATTCACGACAGCCGGGAATTGAAAAGCTTCGCTGCCGAGCTGGCGATGACGGCGGTCGAGGAAATCCTGCTGATCGTGAACCAGCAGCACCGGCAGACGTCGAAGCCGGCGATGGATCCGCGCGTTTCGGAGGTGCTTCATGCGTTGATGCATCGCATGAGCGAGTCGCATTCCGTGGCGGCGCTTGCACAAGCCGTCAATTTGTCTCCGTCCCGACTTGCCCACATGTTCAAGGAGCAGGTCGGCGATTCGATCATCGATACGCTGAACAAAATTCGCCTGCGTCAAGCCGCTCGACTGCTGCGCTTTACCTCCCGCCAGGTAAGCGAGGTCGCAAGGGATGTCGGCTTCCAGGATCCTTTTTATTTTACAAAGCAGTTCAAAGCGTTCTACGGGATGAACCCGAGCGAATTTCGAAGCCGGAACTCTTTAGCGGAGGATTAGGAGTAACCGTCCGGCTTTTCCATACATTTGGAGTGAACGTCCGCCGGATAAGAAGAAAAGCCTTGATGAAAGGGGATCGTCCCGATTGCCGTCAGGGCATCTACGCTGTCGGCTTTTCCGTACATTCGGAGTCACCATCCGCCGGATAAGAAAAAAAGTCTTGATGAAAGGGGATCGTCCCCATTGTCGTCAGGGCTTTTTGCACTGTCCGCTTTTCCATTCGATCCCGGCTCCCGGTCACATGTCAGATGCCGAACCTAGTTGAATGTTCAAGCGCCGCCGGCCCTCCATAAGCGGATTGTAAAAAAAAGCATATGCGAAAATTATTGCAAATTTACATATGTTTGTCGCCCTCCCATACTAAAAATTGCTTACCGACCGCAATTGGGAAAGGAGGTGCATAGATGTCAATGCGCATGTCGGCGGAATCGCGGAAGAACGGTCTCCGCCCGTCCCCTGCAGGCAGCTTTAAAACAAGCCGGCGGAAATCGCTTGCCCGCAACTGGGAGTTATACCTCATGCTTGCTCCGGTTATCGCTTATTTCGTTATTTTTCATTACTTGCCGATGTACGGCGTGCAGATCGCGTTCAAAGATTACATCGCTCCGAAAGGGGTTTGGGGCAGCCCGTGGGTAGGCTTCAAGCATCTGGAGCGGTTCGTTTCCAGTTATTATTTTTGGCGGATTATTTGGAACACGATCTCGATCAGCTTGTATCAGTTGGCTCTCGTTTTTCCGGCGCCGATTCTGCTTGCGCTCATGATCAACGAAGTGCGGAGCAGGATGTTCAAACGAACGGTGCAGACCGTAACGTACGCTCCCCATTTTTTGTCCACAGTCGTCACAGTCGGCATGTTGTTCATTTTTTTGCATCCCAAGACGGGGCTCGTCAGTTTCATCCTGCGGTGGCTTGAATACCCGCCGATTTACTTCATGACGGAACCTTCCTGGTTCAAAACCGTTTACGTGTTGTCCGAGGTTTGGCAGCAGGCCGGATGGGGGACGATCATTTATTTGGCGGCTTTATCTTCCGTCGATCCGCAGCTGCACGAAGCGGCCAAAGTGGACGGCGCATCCAGGCTGAGAAGAATTTATCATATCAATCTGCCTGCCATATTGCCGACCGTCATGATTTTGTTCATTTTGAATATCGGTTCGCTGCTCAGCGTCGGATTCGAGAAAGTGTATCTGATGCAAAATTCGATGAATATGGCGAGCTCCGATATTATCGCCACTTACGTCTACAGAACCGGTATTTTAGGCGCACAGTACAGTTTTTCCGCGGCGGTGGGGCTGTTGAATTCGGTCATCAACATGATGCTGCTGCTGACGTTCAACCGGTTGTCCAGACGGGTAAGCGGATCTAGTTTATGGTAAAGGGGAGGGAACATGGATAGCTGGTCGCAGCAGTCTAGAGCGGACAAAGCGTTCGAAGCGGTCAACCTCTTCTTGCTCGTCTGCATCGTCATCGTCGTGTTATACCCGCTTGTTTTCGTAGCGTTCGCCTCGATCAGCGATCCGGCGGCGGTCATTAATGGGGATATGCTTTTTTGGCCGGAAGGGTTTACACTGAAAGCGTATGAAAGGGTTTTCCAAAACATCGATATCATGCGCGGATACGGTAATACGATCCTGTATACGCTCATCGGGACGGCGATCAACCTGGTTATGACCATACTCGCAGCTTACCCTTTGTCGCGGAAAGATTTGGCCGGACGAAACGCCCTTATGATGCTGTTCGTTTTCACGATGTATTTCAGCGGGGGCTTGATTCCGAGTTATTTGATCATCAAAAGCTTGGGCATGGTCAATACGTTCTGGGCGCTGATCATCCCCAATGCGGTAGGCGTATGGAATATCATTATTATGCGCACTTTTTTCCAGCATACGCTGCCTCACGAGCTTCATGAAGCGGCTGTGATCGACGGCTGTTCCAACTTCCAGCTGCTGATGAAAATCGTGCTGCCGCTCTCCATGCCCGTTATCGCCGTAATGGTGTTGTTTTACAGCGTCGGCCACTGGAATTCGTATTTCAGCGCGCTGATTTACTTGTCCGACCGGGACAAATACCCGCTGCAGCTCATTTTGCGGGAAATTCTCGTGCAAAATCAAACGCAGGAAATGATGCAAATGAGCGAAGAGTCGGCTACACAGCAAGCGCTCATGGCGGCAAGCATCAAGTATGCGGTCGTCATCGTGGCCAATTTGCCGGTGCTGCTGCTGTACCCTTTTCTGCAAAAGTATTTTGTGAAGGGCATGATGATCGGAGCGATCAAAGGTTAGCCGATCCATTCGCATTTATAAGGGGGTTATCAATATGAAATTAGCAAGATCGATCGCCATCATTGCATTATTGGTATCGACGGCAGCGGTGACAGCTTGCGGGGGAAATACGGAAGCGCCTTCAAGCAGCCCGTCCGCAGGGAAAGACGAATTGCTGAACAGCGGCATGCCGATCGTGAAATCGCCGATTACGCTTAAAGTTTTTTCCGGAAAGCCGCCGCAGGTTTCCTCGGATTGGAACGGACTTATGTTATGGAAAGAATACGAGAAAATGACAGGCATTCATATCGACTGGTCGCTCGTGCCCTCCGAGAATTTGGACGAACGGCGCAATATTATTCTGGCCGGCGGCGATTATCCGGATATCTTCTACGCTTCGACGATCCCATACGGCGATTTGGTCAAGTACGGAGAGGCCGGCGTGTTCGTTCCGTTAAACGAGCTGATCGAGAAACACGCGCCGAATTTCAAGAAGCTTATGGAGCGTTATCCGGATATCAAGAAGGCGATTACGTCGGAAGACGGCAATATTTACTCGCTTCCCGGCATATTCGATCCGGAATTCGTTTCCGTGCGTTCCGGGCAGAAGCTGTGGTTCAAGCAGGAATGGCTGGATCAATTGGGTTTGAAGACGCCGGAATCGCTGGAGGAATTATACCAGTATTTGAAGAAGGTAAAAGAAACCGATTTGAATAAAAACGGCAAGCAGGACGAAATTCCGATTATGTTCCGCGGCGTATCTCACGTGATTCCGCAGTTATTGGGCGCCTGGGGGCTTGGAAACCGCGGGAACCTGCATCCGTATGTGGATGTCGATCCGAAAACGAACGAGCTGCGCTTCATCCCGGCCGATCCGGGGTATAAAGAGATGCTGCAATTCATCAACCGTCTTTATAAGGAAGGCATATTCGATAAAGACATGTTTACGATGACGAACGAACAGTTTGTTGTGAAGGCGGGAGAAGGCAATGTCGGATCTTTCCTCGGCATCGGCGCTGCAGCGTTTAACGGCACGGGTTATACCGGAAGCGGGGCGCTGAAAGGACCGACCGGCATCAAAATGTACAATTCCGTTCTTCCGTCCGTCATTTTGCCCGGCGCGTTCGCCGTCACATCCAAAAATAAATATCCGGAAGCTTCGCTGCGGTGGATCGATTATTTCTACGGCGATGAAGGAAACCTGATGTATTTTATGGGCTTTGAAGGCGTCACCTACAAAAAAGGCGCGAGCGGCGAATACGAATTTACTGATGAAATCGTGAAAAACCCGAAAGGGCTCAACCTCAACCAGGCGATCGGCCAATATCTCGTGTGGCCTGGCACGAATTATCCCGGAATCGTCATGCAGAAGACGTTTAAAGGAACGGAAGGACGGCCGGAGGTACTGGAAGCGGCGGAGAAATTCAGACCCGATTTGATCAAGGAAGCATGGCCGGGGTTCAATTTTACCAAGGATGAATTGGAGCAGTTGAACGTTAGCGTCGATATCGGCACTTATGTCGCGGAAATGACGACCAAATTCGCCAGCGGGGAGGCCTCGTTCGACGCTTGGGACAACTATGTGGACACGATCCGCAAAATGGGCTTGGACAAATATATGAAAGCCTACAAATCGGCGTACGAGCGGTATAATAAAGTGAAATAAACGGCAGCCGCCGCTGCGGTCAATAAGGCTCTGCCGACGCAGAAAGAGGGGGAAATGTGTGAGCCTATCGAACGTTTTTCCGTTCAACCGGCGAAAATCGCGCAGATTTTACGGCTACCTGTTCTCTTATTTGATCGTCGTGTGCGTGTCCTTGTTGATCGTCGGCAGCGTCGTGTACAGCACTTTTTTTTCCGCTATGACGAAGGAGCTCGAAGAAGCGAATATGTCGCTGCTCCGACAGACCCGGGAAGCGATCGATACCCGGACGAAGGAGATGAACAGGATCGCTTACCGCATCTCCGTCAACGGCGAATTGATCCCTTATAAATTGGAAGCGGGCGTTTACAGTTTGACCCGTACGATCGGCATATTAAACGATTATAAATCGACGAACGGTTTTTTGCGGGACGTCGCCCTGTATTATTCGTCGCGCAACGACGACAGGGTGTATGCGGCCAGCGGCGTTTATTCGCTCGACTCGTTCTTTCGCGATAAATTTCGTTTCGAGTTTTGGAGCAAGGATGAACTTTCACAGGGGTTGGACACGCTCGGGTCGCCTTTAATGCGGCCGCTCGAGTATGTGACCATTGCAGGCGAGGAATCGAAGCGCCTTGCCGCTTACATCGCGCCGCTGTCCTATAATGCCGGCAAGCCGTACGGCGTCGTGCTGTTTCTGATCGAAGAGCAGTCGTTCGCCGGCATTTTGCTGAATGCGCTTAATAAATACGAGGGTTATTCGTATTTGTTGAACGAGAAGAACGAAATTATCGCTTCCGCATCGACTGTCGGTTCTTATGAGAAAGCGAATGATGTGCTGAAGGAAATCGGCATCGCTTCGCAGCCGCAAGGAATCAGCTCGGTCAAAGCGGGGGACGGCAAGCTGTCCGTCAGCAAGCTGACCTCCACTGTGAACGGCTGGTCTTACATTACGGTAATTCCGACCGATCAAATGATGGCGGGCATCCATCTTCAGCAAAACGTGTTTTTTGCATCGGTTTTCGCCGTGCTGCTGCTCGGTACGGTGATGGCGTTATTTTTCGCAAGGAGAAACTACAGGCCGCTGCAGAGACTGTTTCATTCGATCGGCGGCAGCAGATTCGAGTCTTCCGCCGCCGGACGTTATGACGAATACTCGATCATCACTCATGCCGTAGGGGAGATGACGAGGGAAAACACGGACTTGCTCTCGCGGCTGAAAACCCATGCAAGTCTCGCCAAAGAGCAGCTTTTGCTTAAGATGATTTACGGACAAATCAAGCCGGGCGAAGCGATGGAAGCGATGAAAAGGCTTACAAATATGTCGTTTCACTATCCGAATTTCGCCGTGCTTCTGTTTATCATTGACGACTATAACCGTTTTGTCGAGCAAAACTCGCCGTCGATGCAGGCTATATTGAAATACAGCCTGGTTAATATCGTCGAAGAGCTCTCCGGGGAAGTCGGCGGCGGATACGGGCTGGAGCTGCCGGATAAGCGGGAAATCGCTTTGGTGTTGAATATGCGAGAGTTATACGGGGAGGAGCAATTAGGCAAAATTGCCGACGATGCGAGAGCGTTCTTCCGGCAATATTTCAAGCATACGCTTACTGTTTGCGGAGGAGGCATCTATTCGGGCGAGGCCGGACTGCGCATGTCGTTTTTGGAGGCGTGCGGCGCCGCCCGGTACCGGATTGTCCGCGGGGACGGGAAAACGATTTTTTACAGCGAAACGGCCGGCCAGAGCTCGTCCGCCTATTGGTATCCGTTCGAGCCGGAAAACCGGATCGTCGTTGCGGTGAAGCAGGGGAAACGCGCGGATATGGAAAGCGCCGTCCGCGACCTTGCCGCAAGCATCGGCCGTCAAGAACTTAGCGCCGAAGAGATAACCAGCATCTGTCTCGGCGTTATGCAAACCGTTATGAAGACGATGATCGAAATGGGAGGAGAATGGGAGCATCCGGGGGCGAAAGCTTTTTCGCTGTCAGGCTTGGAGACGCTGGAGGAGCTGGAAGCGCATATTCTCGAGTACTGCGCCAAAGCGTGTGATCTGATCCATAGCAAAAAGGAAAGCAAAAACGTCAATTTGCTCGATCAGGTGATCGCTTATGCCGACGTTCATTTTTCCGATCCGATGCTCAGTTTGAACGGGGTCGCCGATCAATTCGGCGTATCGCCGTCGTATTTGACCCGTTTCTTCAAAGACCAGACGGGTTACCCGCTGATTCATTACATCGATATGATCCGGATGGAGAAAGCGAAGGAATTGATGCGAACGACGGGAGCGAAGATGAAGGATATCGTGAAGCAGGTCGGCTACGTCGATCAGACGAACTTCAACCGCAAATTCAAGCAGCGCGAAGGCATTACGCCTTCGGAATATAGGGATGTCTGCGAAAGTCTTCGGTGACGGAAACGGTCTGGGAAAAGAAGGGGAATAAGCGATTCCTGCCGCTCAAGCCTAGCAATGAACTTTAAGCGGTCAGCATTCCGGCAATTGACGGTTGAGTGGGCGGGAACAGCACAAAAGGAGGAAGGATGCCGCCATGTCGCATTTTTATTCCATGGGCGAGTACATAAAGGAACGGTATCGAAGAACGGAACGTTCCTTCGCGTTTGACGCCGGCTCCGAAGACGAATGGAAGCTTTGGAAACGTCTGTTTACGGAAAAGCTGCACGATCTGTTAGGGGAGTGGCCCGAAACGCTCGTGAATCCGCGGCCGGTCATTTTAGAAAGAGTGCGGTACGACGGTTATACGTGCGAAAAAGTAGTCATTCATAGCGAGGAAAACATGCAGGTGCCGTTTTATCTGCTCGTTCCGGACGAAAACAACCCGAAAGCCGCGATTCGCCGAAAAAACGGGAAGCTTCCCGCCGTGCTTTGCTTGCACGGCCACGGCGCGGGCAAAGATGACGTAGCCGGCATTCAGCACGGAGAACGGCAGCGGGAAATGGATTACAGGGCGCATCGATACGATATCGCTCCCGAATTGGCCCGCGAAGGCTTCATTGCGGTCGTTCCCGATGCAAGAGGGTTCGGAGAACGCAAGCTCGGCTACGGAAAGCCGCATGCGGGAGGCGAAAAAGACGGCTGCGACCTCGTGTTTCTGAAGTCGATCATGCTCGGCATCAATCCGCTTACGCTAAACATTTGGGACGCGATGCGCTGCATCGATTATTTGGAGTCGAGGGAAGAGGCGGATCAAGAGCGGATCGGCTGCATCGGGCTGTCGTTCGGCGGAGCCTGGGCGCTTTATACGTCTATATTTGACGACCGTATTCGCGCCGCGGTCATAAGCGGGTATTTCAATTCTTTCGAAGCGCATGCGATTGAGTGGGGCAATTTTTGCGGCTCCATGACGGTTCCCCATCTTCTGAAATACGGCGAAATGGCCGACGTTGCCGCGCTGCTTGCTCCCAAACCCGCCTTATTCTCCTGCGGCAAGGAGGATATCGGGTTTCCGTTTCAGGCTTCGCAGCAGGTTTATGAAACAGTGCGAAAAGCTTATACCGCGGCAGGGTGCGAACAAAATTCGAAATTTGACGGTTTTGACGGAGGCCATCAGTTTCACATTCCGGCCGTTCTCGATTGGCTGAACGAGTGGTTGTAAAAGCGCAAGTTCGGCATGCGGTCGACCGACGTTATGCAGCAAGGCAGCGATTATTTTGTCCGGTTGAAAAGAACCTCCGGGATATGGTTCGAGGTTTCGCGCAGCTTTTGAATGAGAAGGATGGCTTTAAGATTAGATTTTTACGCGTTGCTTCCATAGATATGCCAAGGACCCCCGATTTTCGGAGGTCCTTTTTGGCCGTCTACTTGCAATTTAGCAGGCGGTTCAAACCGGTTCCCTGCAAAACATGAATCTTTGCGTCGTCTGGGTCGATTCTCATAATATTATGCCTCGAGTCCGTTTTCCAAAGTCTCCAGCGCACTCTCGATCACGTCGATATAGTCGGCCTCCGGATGTTGCACGCAATAGGAATGCGCACCGAGAATCGCTCCGACAATCGAACCGGCATAAGCAAGTACCGCACGATCGCCATGATCCCGTTTGATACGTTCGGCAATCAGGCCGGCAATCATCATCAGCGTGTCCGAAATTTGAGACATATTGGCGGCCCGAAGCTCGGGGATGGCCATGACGATCTCCATCCGCTCCCGAATCGCATGTCGCACATCGGCTGGAATAAGTGCGGCGCTATCCCTTACGGTTTGACGGAAAGCCCGTATCGGGGTTAATTCGGAGGGTTGATTCCGATACATGTCAATCAGCATAGGATCGAAGTCGTCCTCCAGCACAAGCGCTTCTTTAGTCGGAAAATAGCGGAAGAGCGTACTGGGGGAAACCTCGGATCGGTCGGCAATTTGCTCGATTGTCGTCTCATGATACCCTTGCTCGCGGAACAGCTTGATTGCGTTCTGCTGGATGGTTTCTCGGGTTTTTATTTTTTTTCTCTCGCGAAGCCCGATTTTGGGTTGGTCATCTGAAATCACGCGCTAGCCTCCCGGCATCTACACAGTTATGTCCTATACCTGTAGTGTACCGTTTTTGCAGAAGACGGGCAACGTTACGCGCCGAACTCGTTCGCGCTTCCGGCGCTTCGCTCCCCGGCGGTACGGGGCAAGTACAGCAGCGCAAGCGCCATTCCGACTACGGCGATGCCGCCGCAGATCAAAAGCATGATGCCCATCCCGGAAACGAAGGCATGCCGAACGGAATCTAGCAGCGGTTCCGAGTTCAACCGCTTCGCCACGGCGGTCCCGGCTGCCACGCCTTGACGGACGGTCTCCGCAGCCGGTTCGGGGACACCGCTTAGATCAAGCTGCGACCGATAGGCAGCATTCATGGCTGACCCGAGCAACGCGACGCCGAACGTGCCCCCGACTTGACGGAGGGCCATAATGAGGGCGGAACCGACACCGCTTCTTTCCGCGGATAGTTCGCCAAGCGCTGCGTCCATGGAGGTTGGCAGCGCCATGCCGAGACCGAAGCCGGATACCGTAATCCATGCGGCTGCGAAGCCGTATCCGCTATCCGCGCCGGTCGCCGACCCGATAGCCAAGCCGGCAGCGAGAAGTGCGAAGCCGATCGCGGCAATGAGCTTTGCGCCGCAGCGGGCAATCAAGCTTTGCGCAGCCTTGGCGCCGAAGATCAGTCCTCCGATAAGCGGCAGCAGTCGCAGGCCGGTTCCCAGGGAGTCCGCTCCCTGAACGATCTGAAAATACTGCGGCATGGCGAACATCAAGCCGAAAATGGCAAACGTAACCGTTGTCGCGAGTACGGTTCCCCAGGTGAAGCGGGCCGAACGGAACAACGATAGATCGATAAGCGGATGGGCGGCTTTGAATTGCCGTACGACGAACAAGATCAGCAGTACAAGCCCTGCGGCAAGCGTACCGGCTGCCGCAGAATCCGACCACCCGTGTTCGCCTGCCCGAATGACGCCGTAGGTGACGCCGGTAAGGCCTAAGCTGGATGTCAGCATGCCGATCCCGTCGAGCCGATGCCGCGCGGCGCTTTTGGATTCCGAAAGCAGGTAACCGACTGCGATCAGAGCGATCGCGACCAGCGGCAGGTTAATCAGGAAGACCGATCCCCAAGCGTAATGCTTCAGGAGCCAGCCGCCGAGAATAGGGCCGAGGGGGATGCCGAACATGTTGGCCATCGCCCATATCATCATGGCTTTGGTCCGTTCCGCGCCCTGAAAAAGAACGGGCAGTATCGACATGGACAAAGGCATTAAAAACGCGGCGCCAAGCCCTAGAAAGCAGCGCATAAGTACGAGCATGGAAGGTGTATCCGACATAGCGCATCCGGCGGATGCCGCACCGAACAGGATTAGCGAAGCAAGCAAAAATTTTTTCCGGCCGAAACGGTCGCCGAGCATGCCGGCAGGCAGTAAAGCCGCCGCTAATACGAGGTTGTAAGAATCGACGATCCACTGAAGATCGCTTGTAGAGGCTTCAAGGTCGTTCGCAAGCGTCGGCAGTGCGACATTCAGAATCGTCATATCCAAGGAAACGGCCAAGAGGCCGAAGGTGAGCGCGCCCAGCACCCACCATTTGCGCGAACTATTATTGCGCATTGTAATCATCCGCCTTTCACGGTTCTTCAAGAACCCATTTAATGACATTGTATTTAAAATGATAGTTACTGTCAAATTATATTTCATGTCATAATATTGGCGTTGACTTGATTCTGAAAATTTCAATGCAGTTTTATTAAATGCATTAATATGCTACGCTTCTAAGTACTAGCGTCAAAGGCTGCTGAGTTCCCTAACGGGAATCGGACATGTGAACTTGCTTTTGCAATTGTCTTATACTCAGTGGACTACGTTAAGCCATCCAGGAGCTTCGGACCTATATCTTAGATAAAAACGGGAAGGATGATAAATAGTGACGGCTGACAATCAAATGGTTAAACTAACTTCTCTTTCAAGCAAAGGCGGCTGCGGCTGCAAAATCGGACCGGCCGACCTCTCGCAGGTGCTGCGGAATCTGCCCCAAGCCGAGCCGAACCCGAATCTGCTCGTCGGGCTCGATACGAGCGACGATGCGGGCGTATATAAGCTGAATGACGAGCTTGCGCTCGTTCAGACGGTCGATTTCTTTACGCCGATCGTCGACGATCCTTATTCGTTCGGCCAAGTAGCTGCGGCTAATGCGATCAGCGATATTTATGCGATGGGCGGGAAACCCCTCACGGTGCTGAACATCGTGGCTTTTCCGATCAAAACGCTGGACAAACAGGTGCTCGCCGAAATATTGCGCGGCGCTGCCGATAAAGTGAAGGAAGCCGGCGCTACGCTTGTAGGCGGTCACTCGATCGACGACAACGAACCGAAGTTCGGGCTGGCCGTTACCGGGTTAATCCACCCTGGAAAGGTGCGTACGAACGCCGGTGCGAAGCCGGGCGACAAGCTGATCCTGACGAAGCCGATCGGGGTGGGGATTCTGACGACTTCGATCAAGAAGGATAAGCTTGACCCCGAAGAAGTGAGGCGCGTTACCGAGGTGATGACGACTCTGAACAAAGCCGCAGCCGAGGCGATGGAACCTTACGACGTTCATGCGTGCACGGACGTTACGGGCTTCGGCCTGCTTGGCCACGCTTCCGAGGTGGCCAAAGGGAGCGGCGCCGGGGTGCGTATCGCGCGTTCGCAGGTGCCGGTGCTGCCGCGTGTCCGCGAGCTTGCGGACGAGGGCTTCGTGCCGGGCGGTACGAAGAACAATTTCGCGCATCTGCAAGGCGCGGTCTCCTTCGCATCGTCGATGGATCAGACGGAGCAATGGATCCTGTGCGATGCGGTGACATCGGGCGGACTGCTTATCTCCGTCGCCGCAGAGCAGGCGGAAGCGCTGTTGGCCGATTTGCACAAGGCCGGCGTATCGGCCGCCGCCATGATCGGCGAGGTTGTGGCCGACCATCCGGGACAAATCGTTGTGACCGATTAATCCGGCATTCAAGAAAGGACGGACGATACTTTGTTCCAGGATATGACGATCGAACAATTGCTTGACGAAGCGAAGCAAGGGAGACTTACGCTTATCGATGTGCGGTCTCCTTCCGAATTCGCGGAGTCGACCATACCGGGCAGCTTGAACATTCCGTTTTTTGACGATGAAGAACGCAGCCAGGTCGGTACCCTGTACAAACAGGTGAGCATACAAGCGGCTAAGGAGCGGGGGCTGGAAATCGTTTCGGCGAAGCTGCCCGCCTTTATCAAACAATTTGCGCAGCTGGAAGGACGCAAAGCGGTCTTTTGCTGGAGAGGCGGCATGCGCAGCAAAACGACGGCGACGGTGCTTTCGCTTATGGGCATCCGCGTTCATCGGCTGGAAGGGGGCTTTCGCGCTTACCGGAGATGGGTTGTCGCCCAATTGGAAAGCATCTCGTTCAAGCAGCATGCTTATGTTGTGAGCGGCTATACCGGCTCCGGCAAAACGAAGCTGCTGCAGCTGCTGGAGGAGCGCGGCTACCCGGTGCTCGATCTGGAAACGATGGCGCAGCACCGAGGCTCGATTTTCGGGCAAATCGGACTGAAGCCGAACAATCAGAAAACGTTCGAATCGCTGCTCATACACAAGCTGATTGACATGAACGAATCGCCTTTCGTCATGCTGGAAGCGGAAAGCAAGCGGGTTGGGAAGGCGGTATTGCCCAACTTTTTGGTCGAAGCGAAGGAACGGGGGACGCAGTTGTTCATCCGGATGCCGATTGAGGAACGCGTGCGTAATATTGTGGAGGAATACCGGCCCTATGAAAATAAGGCCGCTTGTATCCATGCATTTGAGCAAATTAAAAGGCGGATTCATACGCCCGTCGCAGCTGAGATCGAAGCTCATTTGCAGGCAGACCGGTTCTCCGAAGCGGTATCGCTGCTGCTCGAGCATTATTACGATCCGCGTTACGGGCATGCCGCGGCGCAGTATGGAGACGAGCGCATCTATATCGATGCAAGCGGCGTCGAAGATGCGGCTGAGGCGGTCGTCCGGTTTCTGCCGGCATTGAAGCCGGAGCCGGCATCGGCAAGCAGGTAAAGGATATCCATTGCTAAGGTTTATGAAGAGTAAGGATGCCGGAAACGGCGTTTTTAACGATGTGGTTCCGATTCAGGATTACACCGTTGCACCTTGCGATCAACCCTTCGATTTGCTCCGCATACGTGCTATAATAACAATCGGCATCTGCGCACGCTTGCGCAATAGACTATACAATCGAAGAGGAATATTAAATGAACAAGGGCAAATTATCGGCCGCTACGATCGGTCTTGGCGGCATTCAATGGTTTTTTTTCATGTTTGCGAACACCGTCGTCATTCCGTTATCGGTAGGGGCGGCATTTCAGCTATCACCGGAAGAAATTTCAGGAGCGCTGCAGCGCTCCTTCGTGTTTACGGGCATCGCTTGCGCGCTTCAGGCGCTGATCGGACACCGCTACGCCGTCATGGAAGGACAGTCGGGGTTATGGTGGGGCGTTACGCTTAGCTTATGCGCGTCTTCGGCTTCGCTTGGGCTAAGCTTGCCGGAGCTTGGCGGCGCTTTGTCGCTTGGCATGATGATATCCGGCGGGCTCGTCGCCCTGCTGGGCGCGCTCGGCATAGGCAGGCTGCTGACCAAATGGTTCACCCAGCCTGTTATGGGCGTCTTTCTTCTTCTGCTTGCTTGCCAACTGATCATGATTTTTTTCAAAGGCATGCTGGGGTTGTCCGTATCGGATAAAATCGATGTGCCGGTAGCCGGGCTTTCGCTCGTTATAGTCGTTTTCGTGCTTTGGCTCAGCATTAAGGGGAAACCTTTCGTGCGCAATTTCGCAATTCTGATCGGCATCGTAGCAGGCTGGATTGCGTTTCGGCTTTTGTTTCATACGAACAGCGCGGCCGAAGAGAGCGGCGGTCCGCTGCTTGCTTTGTTCCCATGGGGAGAACCGCATGTCGAGCCGAGCATTTTGATCATGACCATCGTAACCGGTCTTCTGAACATGACGAATACGGTTGCCGCGCTGAAAGGAGCGGAAGAGCTTTACGGACGCCAAACGAAAGAAGGCGAATATCGCAGGTCGTTCGCTTTGACGGGTACTTATTCGGTCGTTTCGGGGGCGTTCGGGCTCGTGCCTTATGCGCCTTACGCGTCTTCGCTCGGATTTTTGCAATCGACGCGAATATTGGCTACTTCTCCCTATTTCGTAGGGGCGATTATTTTCATGACGCTCGGTTTCGTTCCGGCATTAAGCGGATTTTTCGCGTCGATGCCCGTAAGCGTAGGGCATGCCGTTTTATTCGTCGCTTATTTGCAGCTGTTCGGCTCGGCTGTGCGCAACTTGGCTGGAGTCGTGTTTACGCCTGCAACGGTGTATAAAATCGCAATCCCCGCTATGGTCGGTCTGGCGCTGATGAACATTCCGGCGGCGGCTTTTGCGGCGGTCCCGGCGCTGATTCGTCCGATCGTCTCGAACGGGCTGCTGATGGGTATCGTCGTAGCGGTAGCCATCAATAATGTTTTTAATTGGGACAAGTTCGAGCTTGCCAAGGATGAAAAACCGGAGGAAAAGAAGGCCTCCTAGCTGCTGTCGAAGGCGTTTCGTTACAGCTGTTCACCGAAAAAATACGCGGTTGAAAAAAATGCCATCCTTTGGTCCAAGTCCCGGTATAATGAACTTATGCGAATCTGTTTGCCGTTCGTACGTTTATCGGATCGTATCGTGGAAACGGCCTGGAACTTGCGGTAAACGCCGTCGTTTAATACGCGGGTGGCGTTACCTTGATCGTTCGCTGAAGTACTTTATTTTATCGGAGACGGAGTGATCGGCGTGAATTTGAGAGAGCTTGCGGGACAAATCGAATCGGGAAAGTTCAAGCAGAGCCTGGAACGTCACTTATCGCTTGAAACGAGAACGCTTCTGGACGCGATGACGGCCAAAGAGACCGAGGACCGGCTGAGTCAGATCGTTCGCGAGCCGATTCAGCTGTCGGGAGAAAACAGCAGGGAGCTTTTGCAGCTATACTATACGGCATCATGGCTTCATTTATTTGAAACACTGAATATTTCTCCGCAAGCCAAGCTCTTCGAAATCGCATCGGGCGATACCGACTTCATTCCTCAAGCCTTGGATGCTTATGCAGGTGCGGAAGGCCGGTATGTAACCGCTAATTTGAATAAAGAGTTAACCCAGCAATTTAAGCGCAAAACGGCGGTTTTGAACGTAGACGTACAGATTATCGAGGACGACGGGGCGCGCATTCTCGACTACGTCGAAGGCGGCACATTTGACGCGGTCGCTTTTCACCATGCGATCAACGATATCGTACAGACGATCATTGCCGATGCGGAAGGGATCGATACGGTAAACAACAACTGGTGGGATATCGAGCCGCAAATGTTGAAAGCCGTCATGGAGTACCATCATAGCGGAAGATTGAAAGACGCCGTCTGCGAAACATTTATCGGGATCGTCGATACCTGTCGCGGCTTGCTTAAACAAGCCGGGTACATGATCTTCGATAATTGCTCCTACGACGGCTATGAACAAATCGGCTATTCGACGGCATTCCATAGCAATTATATTAATTTAGCGAGAGCATGGATCAAGGAAGCCAATTTGGGCTTGGAGGAAGTCGAGCCGGAGGGCTACGACGGCAAGTGGTGGATGATTTTGCGGAAAGTGTAACGGCTGAAGGATGAATCTGTGAGTAACGGCCCGTCTTTTTCCCGTGATTGCCGGGTATACTTGTATTGACTACCGTACATAGGAGGCAATCTCATGGCAGACCAAATCAAAGTGACGATTAAAGTGAACGACAACGGTTCGCTTAGGGTGACGGGGCCGGTCGAATTGGTGGACGCAGAAGGCAACCCGTTCGAGCACAAAGAAACGTTCTCGCTTTGCCGGTGCGGCGGGTCGGGCAACAAGCCGTTCTGCGACGGCACGCATAAATCGATCGGCTTCGAAAGCGCGCCGAGAGCGAAGCAGAACGAATGATTGGCTACTGCAACCCGGTCTCGTGAAGAGGCCGGGATATTTTTCATTTCCCGACAACTGTAAGAGACGCTTAGGAGCGACTCTAATGTGAACGCCGGCGCCCCTGCTTATTTCCTGCCCGTTCCGGTTGCCCGCATCCCGCGAATCGGATAGACTTAAACAATCAAAGATGAACTTCATTGCCGAAACGAGGAATGAGACATGAACAAAACTTGGTTTTACCGCACCCTGCTGTCTTATGTTCCCGTTTTTTTTGTTGTAACCGCTTTTTTGTTTTTTATTTTTTTTCAGACGCTCAGCGAGCAAAACAAAAAAAACGCGGTCAAAGCGAATGACGTTCTGGCGCGGCAGGCGATGCAATCGATCGACCATTCGCTGAAAAGCATCGACCAGAAGCTGACCTACGAAGCGATGAACAACCAGGATATGGTGCGCTATTTCGCGCAGGACGGCGAAGAAGATCTATATTTGAACGTGCGCCTCATGAATGCGATTCAAGAGTTTATCGTCAACAATCCGCTCGTCGATTCGATGTATCTCGTCCGGTTTAAGGACCGGTCGGTGCTTAGTCTCGGGACCTCTTATCCGCTCGATCAATATCCGGATGCGGGTTTCATCAAACAGCGGGAGCACGCTCCGAACAGTTTGTGGTCGGATGTCCGGTCTTACCGGGAGTTTTCGTTCGAGGTGGACAAGCGTGTCGTTACGCTGACGCGCGGCGTTCCGATTTTTACGCAGGACAAAGGCATGATTATCGCCAATGTGCGCACCGATGCTTTGCACGGATTAGTCAAAGATATGTACGATCCGGGAGTCAGCTTCATGCAAATGACCGACAGCCGAGGCGCTTCCCTATTGGAGCAGGGAGATTCGCCGAAGACGCCGGAATCGAAACGCAACGAGCTGTTTGCAAGCTATACCTCGGACTATACGGAATGGAACGTGCAAACCGGCGTGCCGAGCGGCGGCCTCGCGAGCTTCGTGCTGGGATTGTACAACGTTTGGTTCACGATCGGCCTGATCATGGTTGCGGGCGGAATCGGCTGGATGATCTACGTAACGAAGCGGAACTACAAGCCAATCGAGCTGATCGTCGGCCGCCTCCGGACATATTCCGAGCAGAAAGCGCAATCGCTGTCCGGGGACGGCAACGAATTTCATTTTATCCAAAATGCGTTGGAACGGCTAATCGAGGAAACCGGGCAATTCGCGGAGCAGTTCGAGCAGGATTTACGGGTCAAACGGCAGTTTTTCTTCTATGAGCTGCTGGAAGGCACGAGGCCGATCGGCCTGGACGAATGGCAAAAGGAGATGGAGCGGCACAAGCTGCCCGTTACTTTCGGCGATCAGCTGGCATTCGTCATCGAGATCGATAAATACGGCGAGTTTTGCCGAACATATAGCCAAAGGGACCAGCATTTGCTTAAGTTTGTCATCGATTGCGTCGTGCAAGAATCGACCCAGAACGGGCCGCTTGCCGTATGGAAGCTTTGGACGGCGGGGGACAGGCTGAGCGGTATATTTCATTCGATAGGCGGCGAACGGGAATTGCGCGAGGAATCTCTTTCGTTGCTCGAAAAAGTTCGCGCATGGGTCGAGCAAAACCTGCAAATGACCGTCACGATCGGCGTCGGCGAACGGGTGGAGCTCCCCGACGAGCTTCGCGTTTCCGGCAAGGAAGCGCTGGAAGCGCTCAATTTCAAGACGGTATACGGCATCAACCGGATTATTATGTATAAGGATACCGTGCCCTCGAAGGGCGAAATGTACGAGCATCTGCAGCTTATTCAAACGATCGTCCATCATTACCGTTTTTCGGATGAAGCATGGCTCGCCTGCCTGCGCGAATTTTTCGGCCACATTCGCCGCGATCTGCTGTCGCGCGACGATACGTCGAGTTTGATGAGCTTTTTTATTTTCCATTTGAACCGGGCGATTGCGGGGATGGGACCGGAGCTGCAGGAGCCTTGGCAGGATAAAAGCTTGCCGGGACTGTACGATGCCCTGGAATCGTTCGAGACGATCGACGAGCTGGAGCAGCTGTTCATGAAGGAGCTCGGCGAATATGCGGACACGCTCCGCTCGCTGAGGGACGCTCGAAGCCAGCATGCGCTGATGGGAGATGTAAAAGCATATATAGAAAAGCAATTTACCGATCCGAATTTATCGCTCGACTTATTAAGCGAACGATTCGATTTGAACGGCAAATATTTAAGCAAGTTGTTTAAGGAGACGTTCGGGGTCAAGTTCGTGGATTTTCTGATCGAGCTGCGGATGGAGCATGCCAAGCGGCTGCTCAAGGAGACGAATGTTCCGGTTCAGGAAATCGCCGAGCAGGTCGGTTATGCGAGTTCGGTATCATTCATTCGTATTTTCAAGAAATCGACCGGTTTGTCGCCCGGCGATTACCGCAAAGAAGACAAAAAGTAAAGAAGCGAAAAAGGTTTATCGAGAGACACCGCGCATTTGTCGGCGTGCCGTGCAGTTTACTGCTCGCCGCCGGGATGGGCGGTGTTCTATATTTGGAGCCATCGGAAAGTATATTGCGGAAGAAGCCCGAACCTGTGGTAACCGCGGGCGATTTCGGCAAGCGTTTATCCTTGAATCTCCGCGGGCCAAAATGACAATCGGCACATCGAACGAAAATCGTTTATTGAGCGCTCTCATACTCCGGGCTTAGAATCAGGGCAAGCTTTCCGGAATGGAGGTGGCCGTGCGGCGGCGGATCGGCAGGATCGCCTTGGCCGATTCGAAACCATTTAAAGATTCAACGCTAGTCAGCAGAACTCGTGTACCAAACGATCAACTACGAAAGGGAGTCGGCGAAACATGAACAAGATACGGATGAAAAGAGCGGCAGCCGCGTTCGCGGTAATCGCAACGGCGAGCAGCGTACTGGCGGGCTGCGGAGGAGACGGGGGCAAACCGGCGGGCGAAGCCTCCTCGCAAGGCAGCTCCAAGGAGAAGGTGAAGCTGACGTTCGAAACTTCCGTTTATACGGAAGCGCCTCATAAGAAAGCGATCGACATGCTCCTGCAGAAGTACAATGAATTGAATCCGAACGTCGAAATTACCGTTCACGGCACCGATTACAACAACTTCTTCAATAAGCTGACGACTGAAGTGGTGGCAAGAACGCAAGGCGATATCGTGCAGCTGTACCCGGAAAATATCGCCCGCTACAACTCGCTGGTGGAGGGCGGCGCTTTCGTCAATCTGGATTCTTACATCAAAGGCAAGGATCTGGAGACGAAGCTGGTCGGCCAGGAGCTGAACAAAATCGACGGCTCGTATTATGCGGTATCCAACTATGCATGGGGCTCGACGGGTATTTTTTACCGGAAATCGTTATTCGAGAAAGCGGGCGTCAAACCGGAGGACATCAAGACGCTCGACGACTTCAAGAAGGCAGCGTCCAAGCTGGGCGCTGACACGAACGGAGACGGAAAGCCGGATCAATACGGGTTCGCCAGCGTCGTTTCGTCCCATGCGTTTACATCTTCGGAATGGTATCGTCTCGTGGCTCGTCCCGCTTCGGGGGGCATCTACTTCGGCGACGGCGAGCAGGGGCCGTATACGCCGGACCGCGTCAATGTGAATTCCGAAGCCAACATTTGGGCAGCTAACTGGTGGCTTGATCTGTTGAAGGATCCGAATGCAACGCCGGCCGGCACCAGGGACAAAAAGACGACGCGTGAAATGTTCTGGAACGGCGCGGCGGCGATGATTATGGACGGTCCTTGGTTTATAGGCATGACGCGGGAACGGGACGAGAAGCTGATGAACGATCTCGGGCTCATCCCGCAGCCGGTCGTGAGTTATAACGGCAAGGACAATAAACCGAATCCGACTATGTATCCGCTCGTAGCGATGATTTCGAAGAAGAGCAAAAACCAGAAGGAAGCATGGGAATTCCTTCAATGGATGACGACGCCGGAAGCCCAGCAAATTATCGAGGTGTCCGGAATGATTCCGAGCAACAAAGATTTTTCCGGCTCGGAGGATTTCAAGAAGCGCAATCCGCTTGGCGCCCAGTTTTTTGAATACGTCGATAAGCTGTATGCGCCTGCCGTTATGGACCCGCCGATTGCCGAGCAAGGACAACTTGCACAAATTATGCAAACGGCGGCGGAAAAAATGTTCGTCGGCAATGTGGACGCCAAAACGGCGCTCGACGAGGCAGCAGGCAAAATGAAAGATGTCATGAAGAAATAGGCTGAGCAGGCCGGCAGTCATCACGTTCGGATTGGCCGGGGCGAAATGAAGCCTCGGCCCGTCCGAAGAAAGGAACTCGCGCATGAGACTGGAAAATCGCACGATCTCTACGCCAGGCGCATCGTCGTTCTGGCAGCGGGAATGGAAGGCGCTTTGGCGGTCGAAAACCGCTTATCTGTTTATCGCTCCGCTGGTCATTACGGTATGCTGCATTTTGCTGTATCCGATCTTCAAGGCGGCGCTGATGAGCTTCCAATATTGGTATATCGCCAAGCCGATCGGCGGGCACCCGTTCGTCGGACTGAAAAACTATATCGAAGTCGTCCGTTCGGATTACTTCTTCAAATCGTTGGGCATTACCGGCATTTATTTGGCCGTAACCGTCGTTGCGCGGTTTTTGCTCGGACTCGGGACCGCGCTGCTGCTAAACAAAAAGTTTAAGGGACGGAGCTTCGCCCGGGTGCTCATAATCGTGCCGTGGGCGATGTCGGAAGTGGTCGCCTGTCTAATTTTCGTGCTGATGTACGACTATCAATACGGCATCATCAACCATTTGCTGATGTCCGTGAATCTCATCGATACGCCGATCTCATTCCTCGGCGATGCCAACTACGCGCTGGATGCCGCGATGCTCGTGAATGTGTGGAAGGGCTTTCCGTTCGTCGCAATCATGCTCCTTGCAGGCTTGCAAAGTATTCCCGATGAGCTGTATGAGGCGGCGACAGTCGACGGAGCATCGGGCTGGGATAAATTTTGGCATGTGACGCTGCCTACGCTAAAGCCGGTTTCTCTGGTCGTATTCCTGCTGCTAGTCGTTTGGACGATACGCGATTTCGCGATCGTATACGTCTTGACGAACGGAGGGCCGAGCAGGGCGACCGAAATTTTCACGATATTCGTTTACCGCTCGGGCTTTGAGTATTACCAGTTCGGGGAGGCTGCAGCCGGCGGCATGATTTTGCTTCTTTTCTCGCTAGTATTCACGTTCATCTACATGAAGGTTACGAAAGCGGGGGATACGGCATGACGAGGATAAACGGAACCGCCGCCGTTTACCGGAACATGGAACAATCAGCGCGAAATAAACGTTCCGGTATTTTCAAAAAAACGGCGATTTACGTGCTTGTCGGACTCATATGCTTATTCGCCGTCTTCCCGTTTTTGTGGATGATCGATATTTCCCTGAAGCCGCAAAGCGAAATTTATCAAAATCCGCCGACCCTTTGGCCAAGCGAGCTGAACTGGAACGGGTATAAGCAAATGCTGAATTTCGGCGCCGACGATAATTTGAATTTCATCAAATGGTTTTTGAACAGTACGCTTGTCTCCGTTATGACGACGCTGTTTGCGATCATTATTTCCACGCTGGGCGGTTATGCGATGTCGCGTTTCAAATTCCGCGGCCGGATGGGAATCGGCTACATCATTTTGATTACGCAAATGCTGCCAGGTTCACTGCTGATGATTCCGATGTACATTATCATGCGGGACTTGAACCTGCTCAATACGCATATGGCGCTTGTGCTGGCTTATACGACGTTTGCCGTTCCTTTCTGCACTTGGATGCTCAAAGGGTACTTCGACACCATATCGCCGACGATCGACGAGGCTGCCATGGTGGACGGAGCGAACCGTTTCACGACGTTCTGGCGGATCATTCTCCCGCTTACGCTTCCGGGTCTAGTCGTCACCGCGATCTTCTCGTTTATTACGAGCTGGAACGAATTTTTGTTCGCGTTCACGCTGCTGAACGGAGCGGACATGTGGACGCTTTCCGTCGGTATCGCCAGCTTCCAGGGACAATATATCGTCAATTGGGACTACATTATGGCCGGCTCGGCGCTCACGACGCTTCCGATCGTGCTTATCTTCTGGTCGATGGAAAAATATTTGGTGCGCGGCATGACGGCCGGAGCAGTGAAATGACGGGATACTCCCGTTCGATCAGGGGGGAGTATCTAGGGAAGTTAACGTGTAGGGGACAGCATGAAATGGAGAAAAGGAATTGCCTTGCAGCGAGTTTTGGCTTTGTGTTTCTCCCTTCCGAAGGCCCATTCAATGAGAGAAACGCAAAAACAAGATGTCTGAAGCGGCAAGGTAATCCTTTTCGGAATGCAATGCGCCCCCTACATTTGCTAAAAAAAGATAGGACGAAGAGGAGACGGATGAGATGATCAAATTCGGTATTGTCGGTATGGGATTGCGCGGGAAGCTGTTCGCGGATACGATTCTGCAAAGCCATTACGCCGAGCTGGCTGCGGTAAGCGACGCTTTCGCAGCCAGCCTCGAGGCGGCCGTAGAGCGTTACGGCGTTCCGGGTTATGCGGATGCGGCGGAAATGATGGCGAAGGAGAAGCTGGATGCCGTCGTTGTGGCGACGCCGGATTTTCTCCATAAGGAGCCGGTAATCGCGGCGGCCCGTCATGGCTTGCACATCATGGTTGAGAAGCCGTTCTCCACAAGCGTCGAGGAGGCGCTGGAGATGGAGGAAGCCGTCCGGGCTGCGGGCGTCAAATGCTTGATCGCTTTCGAGAACCGCTGGAGCGCGCCTTTCGTCAATGTGAAGCATGCGGTAAAAAGCGGGGAAGTCGGGCGAGTGTTGGCTATAAATTCGAGGCTGAACGATACGATTTTCGTGCCTACCAAAATGCTTAAATGGTCGCAGGGCTCATCCCCGGGCTGGTTTCTGCTGTCGCATTCGACCGATATGGCTTGTTATCTGAAAGAACAAAAACCGGTCCGCGTGTACGCTGTCGGAACTAAGCAAAAGCTTGCCGCCATGGGGATCGACACGTACGACTCGCTGCAAACGATCGTCACGTTCGAGGACGGTACGCATGCCGCGTTTACGACAAGCTGGATTTTACCGGAATCGATGCCGCTGATCGTCGATTTCAAATACGAGATTATCGGCGAGGACGGAGCGCTTTATGTCGATCTTCATGATCAAATGGTGCATCAAGCCGGAGCCGTCTACAAGCATGTGCCGACGCTCGGCACGCCGGTGAACGGCCGCTTGCTGGGGCCGCCAAGCCATATGCTGCATGCCTTCATCGACAATATCAGGTTGGATACGGAGCCGCTCGCCGGGCCGGAGGAAGGTGTAATCAATACGCGGCTCGTCGATGCGATTCACCGTTCCGCAGAGTGCGGAGCGCCGATCGAATTGGCGTAATCGGGTTGTTTCTCAAAAAAAATGCCGAAGCAAGCGCATGTTTACTGCGCCGGCTTCGGCATTTTCACTTTGCGAACGGGGAATACGTCCGTTACGTCCTCGCTCTTTCCCGTCTGTCTAGTCGGACATCGGCTGCTTCATCCTCCTCATTCGGTTCCGCATACCCGTCTTCATCCTCCGAGGGCTGATTCGGCTTCACGCCGCTGCGCAGCGGGATCTCCTTCAAAAAGAAAGTGAGCACGATCGCGGCGGCCACGACGATCGCGCCGGTAAGAAACACGCCGGAAAGCGAGTAGCTGAGCGCCTCCCGCAGACGATCCAGCAGCCCTGTGAATATGGTTTGGTATTGAGCCGGCAGCGAATTGCGAATCGCCGAAAGCTTCTCCGAATCGAGCAGCACTTGCGGATTTTGCAGCGCCGCCAGCTTTTGCCCGACGTCGGCCGGGATATTGGTTGTATTTGCGGGTGCTCCCGCAGAAAGCTCCGCCATTTTCCCGGCCATTCGATGCGTCATCACCGTCGACATGACCGCGACCCCGACCGTACCGCCAAGCGAGCGGACGAACTGTGAAGAGGCCGATGCTACGCCCAAATATTTTTGGTCGACCGCATTCTGGACCGTAAGCGTAAAAATCGGCATGCCGAGCCCGATACCGACGCCGACGACAATCATGTAGAGGATGGCATGCAGCGTAGTCGTTTCCCGTCCCATAGTCGAAAGCAGCAGCATACCCGCAGTCAAAACTGCAAGCCCGATGAAAGCCAGCATTTTATATTTGCCGGTTCTGGAAACGATTTGACCGCTGACTGTGCTGCCTGCGACAAGGCTTAACGTCATCGGCATGGTTACGTATCCGGAATTCGTAGCCGACGTCCCCATGACGCCTTGAATGAAATAGGGCATATACATAATGGCCCCGAACATGCCCGCACCGATCGTGAAGCCGATAATGTTCGATATCGTGAAAATCGAATTTTTAAACAAAAACAGCGGTAAAACAGGATTTTTCACGCGATTTTCAATAACGATAAACAGAATCAAAGCGACGATCGTGAAGGCGAACATCGAAAGGATGACTCCCGAGCCCCAGGCGTATTTCGAGCCCGCCCATGTAAAGGCAAGCAGCATCGGAACGATCGTGAGCGTAAGGAACAAGGAGCCGAAATAATCGACGGACTCGCCCGGCTTGCTGGCCGCTTTCGGAAACATGAACCATATCATCAGCAAGGCGACGATACCGAACGGCAGAAACACCCAGAACACCCAATGCCACTCCATATGATCGACGATATAACCGCCGAGGGTCGGACCGAACACGCTCGCCAGTCCGAAGGAAGCGCTCATAAGCCCTTGCCAGCGGCCGCGTTCGCGGGGCGCGAACAAGTCGCCGATTGCGGTGAACGAGCATGACATGATCATGCCGCCGCCAATTCCCTGGATGCCGCGGTAAACGATCAGCTGGATGATATTCGTCGATGTGCCCGTCAGGAACGAGCCGGCGATAAAAACGGCGATTCCGAGCAGAAGAAACGGTTTTCGGCCGTAAATATCGGATAATTTCCCGACCAGAATCGTCGTGATGCCCGAGGTCAGCATATACACTGTAAAAACCCAGCTATAATACTCCATGCCGCCCAAAATCGAGATGATTTTAGGAAGCGCCGTACCGACGATCGTTTGGTTAAGCGATGCAAACAGCATGGCCGCCATGATCGCGATCATAATCGTTATTTTGCGTTTGCTGTCGAGATGTTCCATCGTTCGGCTCCTTTGTCTGAAAGCGCGTATGCTTCATTGTGATAATCCGTTTTCCTCGCTTATCCAGTTAGCATAGCCAAAACGAGGGAAATGTTTGCAAAAATGTTTGGTGAAGTTGTGTCAAAATGAGTACCGCCTACCTATACTGTATTATGCTTTGGGCGGATACCCAGTTTTCGGTGAAGGCAAAGCATGGGATTCCACGAGGAAAGCGGGGGAACGGCATGCTTGTGCTTCAGATCGCCATCGGCATTATTGCGGTTTCGGTTGCTGTGCTTGCAGGATATACGATCATGCTGCTTATCGGAGCGAAAAGCGCGATTCGGGAAGCGGAGCTGACGCTGTCGGAGCTGCGTTCCGAGCTGAAACGGATCGGCGGGGAAGCCGAGCCGCTTATGCGAAGCGCCTGCAAGCTGACCGAGAGTATGAATGAGCGCGCGGCGGCATTCGATCCTGTGCTCGGAGCCGTACGCCAGGCGGGAGAAGCGATGCGGTCGGCAAGCGGTTCCTTCAGGAAGCTGTCCGACGCGTTTTGCGATACCGCTGAGGACGTTAGCGAAACGCTTTGCGCCAAACGAAGCCAGTCGAGGGAGACGGCCGATCTTGCGGGGCTCGCGATCGACATGTGGGATAACGTGCGGAAGCTGCGATCCAAACGGGGATAACTTCGGGACCAAGGAGCCGGACCGCCGGCCGTGTCACATAAAATTGAAGGAGTGAACAACAATGGCCAAACAGTCAAACGGTAAAAACTTTCTGATCGGTACGGTTGTCGGAGGTGTAGTCGGAGCGGTGACCGCTTTATTGTTCGCGCCGAAATCGGGCCGCGAGCTTCGCGCCGACATCGCCGAGCAAGCGCAGGTCATAGGCGAGAAAACGCAGCAGTTTGCCGGAAACGTAAGCCAAAAAACGCAGGAAGTGGCGAAATCGGTAGGCGCGCAAACCTCGGAATGGGTAGGGAAGGCGAAGGAAGCCGCATCCGCAGTAGCTTCCAGAGTGGAGGCTTGGAGGGAATCCCGCAGCGGCCAAGAACCGTCGGAGGAAGAGGTGGATGCGCTGGAGGAGCGGAAGACGGGGCAGCCGGTTGCCAATGAGGAGCGCGAGCTTATTGAAGTTAAATAACGCAAAAAGACGTCCATCCGAAGGCCGAAGCCGACGATGGACGTTTTTTTAAAGTCGTTTTACCACTTCGACGGATCGATTTTGTTGATGTCGACGCCTTCCCAGACATTCTTGATCGGTGCCGTGCGCGGGTTGTCAAAGACGAGCCAGGCGGTGGGTAAAAACCGCTCGCCGAATTCGCTGGCCGGTTTATTGACGATGCCTTCCTCCGTCACAAGCACGGTTGAGGAGCCTCCGTCCAGGTTGGCGGCGATGATCGCGCCTTCCTTCAGGAAAATTTCCTGAATTTCGTAGAGCGAAGCGCCGATGCTGTGCGTCTGCCTGCCGTCGATGATCGCGAAAATAATCGTGCCGTCCGCCGTTTGCGCCATACTCGTTCGCGGCGCGACGCCCCAGCCGTCCTCGGGACCTTTTATTTGTCCCACTCCGTTAACGATAAATCGCGGAGAGAACGTGACGGCTTCCGACATTTTCATTTTGAGAAGGTCGTTAGGCGTATACTTGCCGGCGATCATTTTGCCTTCCGAATCGATCCCCACGATATGAATCGGCGTATTCATGCCGGAATCCAAATAAAAGATTTTCCCTCCGGACATTACGATGCCGGTAGGCTGGAAGCCGTTTCCTTTCCACTCCGGATCGACGAAGCCGCCTCCGTTGACGCCTGCGAGCGCTCCCGTTCGCTTGACCATAGCGGATACCTTCTCGCCTTTCCCGTACTTATCCGGAACGACGATCCGCAGCTTCTTAGGGTCGTGGACAAATAACAAGTAGCCTTTATAATAGCCGAAATGGCCTTTGCCTTCGATCGGCTTCACTTCGATGGACGGTTTCTCGGGCTCGTTGCCGGTTGCCGGTCCCGTAGGCGAAGGCTCGAACGACGGCTGCGTGACGATGGGAGCTTCAGCGTATTTGTCGAATTGCTTCATGTACTCGTCAACCCGGACGGCAAGCTCTTTCTTACCGATCAAATAAGCGGCCCAATGCCGGTGCTGCGTCGAAATGAGCGTATCCGCCGCCAAGTATCGGAGCTTGTTGCCCGATGTAGTGAAGAAGAACCATGCCAGGAACATCGCGAACAAGCTCAGCATAATGACAGCTGTATAAATGAAAATGCGGAGAAATGTAGTTTTCTTTTTCTTACCGGCTTTTCTCCTCGTACCGTTTATCGTCTGTTGACGGGAAACCGTCGGTTGCGTCATATCATGCTCCCTCTCTGTCGGTTCGTTACGCCTATCTAAACGAAAAAAATCGGCAAAAGGTTTCGAGATTCGGGCAAATAGCAAAATAATGTAAGTTATCGCGAGCAGTCGAAGCGTCCTGCGCCTTGCTCGTGCAAGATGCTTCGATATTGGGTAGGCGAAGTGCCGTACCATTTGCGGAATTGCTTCGAGAAGTAAAGCGCGTCGGTAAACCCGACCGAGGAAGCGATTTGCTCGATCGTCAAGTCTCCGGCGAGCAGAAGCTTCGCGCGTTCCATGCGAAGCCGCAGCAAATACGACATCGGCGACATGCCTGTCTGCTGCTTGAACAGCTTGGACAGATGCGTGCGGTGGTAGCCGAGCGATGCGGCCATCTGCTCGATCGAGATCGGCTGCGAATATTGCAGCGTCAGCCAGCGGATCGCGTGGTCGACCTGGCGTTTGCTGTCGGACAGCGGCTCGCTTTCCGTTTGATTCATGACGGCGTTGCCGTTCATATATTCGGCGAACAGCAATCGCATGTAGCCGTCCGCGCGAAGGTCGCAATTCGGCGTTCCTTGTCTAAGCGCAAGCTCTATTTGATGGAGCAGGGCGTTTATTTTACGGCTCGCGCTCGTATCGGCGACAGGGCGGTCGGCCGAAATGCCGGCCTTGCTTAACAATCTGTCGACATCGTTGCCCTTGAAGCCGATCCAGCGGTACATCCAGGGCTGCTCGGCATCCGAAGCATAGCTGACGAGCTCGCCGGGGAAGATCATAAAGCTGGAGCCTTTTTGCAAATCGTACGATTGCGCTCTGCATTGGAAGGTGCCGCTACCGGAAACGACGTTATGCACCAAGTAATAATCGAGCACCTGGGGACCGACTTTATGGTCGGGGGCCGTTTGGGCATGTCCCGCAAAAAGGACGACGATCTCGCCTTTGCCCGGGAACGGATTGATCGCGACGGAGTGAAACGATTGCTGCATATGGAGCCTCCCAATACGGTTCATGTGATGATCGCCGGCCGCAAGCTTATGCCGCCAAACGACAAATGTCCTGTTGAACCTCTATATGAATCATTTTACGCGATGGCTTGTCCGTATGCTATGGACAATCGTAGGTTGAAATGAAACTTTTTGAAATGCCGGGAAGTAATCCTCCGCTGATTGTTCGATTTCCCGGTAAACGCGCTCGTCCTTAGCTTATGCTTACGATGTCGCTTTCTTTGAAAGCGTTTAGGACGGGGTAGCCTTTATCCCTATGTGGCGATTTTGTGAGCCACTTGATTTTCGGAAGCACCTGCGCGATGATAAAGGAACGATAAGAAAGGAAACGGATCTATTTAGGAGGATTTTATGATGAAGCAGAAGCAGTTCATTCTGAACAATGGTTTGCAATTTGCATGGGCGGTAGCCGTATTTGCGACGGGCGGCAGCCTGTACTTGTCCGAGGTGATGGAATACGCGCCATGCGAGCTGTGCTGGTTTCAGCGCATTTTCATGTACCCGCTTGTTTTCATACTTGGCGTAGCGTCGGTCAAAAAGGATTTTAAGGTTTACCGGTATGTCCTACCGCTTGCGATGGTTGGCGGTTGTATTTCGATCTACCACTATCTCGTGCAGAAAACGGCGTTCTTTAAAGAGCATTCGACTACTTGCGGAATCGTGCCCTGCGATATCGACTATCTCGACTGGTTCGGCGTTATTACGATCCCTATGCTGGCTCTGATCGCCTTCATTATCATTACCGTCGTTATGCTGCTGGTTCGTAAAGCGAGCAAAAACGCCTAATGCAAGCGAGCATCAAACTACATTTCTCCATATAATAGCCGCTTCATTCCATGTTCGGTGTTGTGCTTTTCCGATATAGTGAAGGAAGAAAGAACAAGCAACTCACCTATCGGGAGGATGACCATAATATGCCGAAAATTACGTTCCTCGGAGCCGGCAGCTCCGTATTTGCCAAAAATGTTTTGGGCGATTGCATGTTGACGCCAGCTTTGCAGGATTTCGAGATCGCGTTGTTCGATATCGACCACGAGCGGCTGAAAGACTCGGAAGATATGCTGAACAACCTGAAGCTGACATGCGGAAGCAAAAATGAGATTAAATCATATACCGATCGTAAGGAAGCGCTTCGCGGCGCGAAATATGTCATCAATGCAATTCAGGTAGGCGGCTACGATCCTTGTACGATTACGGATTTTGAAATTCCCAAAAAATACGGCCTGCGTCAAACGATTGCCGACACGCTCGGAATCGGCGGCATTTTCCGCAACCTGCGCACGATTCCGGTTATGCTGGACTTTGCAAAGGATATTCAAGAGGTATGCCCGGACGCTTGGTTCCTCAACTATACGAACCCGATGGCCGTGCTGACGAATGCGATGAATACATACGGCGGCGTCAAAACCGTCGGACTGTGTCACAGCGTTCAAGTTTGCGTGCCGCACTTGTTTAACCATCTTGGCGTCGACACTACCGGCGTACAGTGGAAAGTCGCGGGCATCAACCACATGGCTTGGCTGCTTGAAGTGACGAAGGACGGCAAGGATCTGTATCCGGAGCTGAAAAGACTTGCGAAGGAAAAGCAGAAGGAAATCCACCACGACATGGTGCGTTACGAGCTTATGTTCCGTTTCGGCTATTACGTAACCGAGTCGTCCGAGCATAATGCCGAGTACCATCCGTACTTCATCAAGCGGAATTATCCGGAGCTGATCGAGCGCTTTAACATTCCGCTGGACGAATACCCGCGCCGCTGCGTCAATCAGATCAGCCGCTGGAAGACAATGCGCGAAGAGCTTGTGAACAACAAACATCTCGAGCATACGCGTTCGCATGAATATGCCTCCCACATGCTTGAAGCGATGGAGACGGACATCCCGTTCAAAATCGGCGGCAACGTCATGAACACGGGACTGATTACAAACCTGCCTAGAGAAGCATGCGTGGAAGTTCCTTGTATCGTCGATGCAAGCGGCGTGACGCCGACGTACGTGGGCGATTTGCCTCCGCAGCTGGCTGCGCTCAACCGCACGAACATCAATACGCAGCTGCTCACGCTGGAAGCGGCCATTACCCGCAAGCGCGAGCATATTTACCACGCCGCGCTGCTTGACCCGCATACGAGCGCGGAGCTGTCCATCGACGATATCGTAGCGCTTTGCGACGATCTGATCGAAGCGCACGGCGACTGGCTGCCGAAGTATAACTAATATTTTGTCCCCGTTTGCCGGTAGACGGCATACGGGGATTCTTTTTGTTTATGCCAACATAAGGGCACAGCCGCAGGTTGATTGATGCGTGAAAGCTATTTCAATTCAAGGCAAATTGTATTAACATAGATGATGAAAACGAGGTCTCCGGTTGTTCGACAATAGAGTAGCGAATCGGCACGACACGCAAATGCAAATAGGGAACGACGTGGAACGAGGTAAGATATTGCGTATGAACTGGTTCAACAGGCTGTTGTTATCGTATCTTCCGGTTTTTTTGGCGATCAGTTTGACTCTGCTGTCACTCGCCTATTTGTCGTTGAACGAAATGTCCAAACGAGCCGCCCGCACTGCGAATCAATCGTTATCCAACGATTTGATGCAGATGATTGATACTTCGCTGTCGAGGATTGACGATTGGATGTTTAGTACGATTCTGGCAAACGATACGATAAAGCGATTCTATCAACCGGCAAGCAGCGAGACGCGGGAATATATCGATTTGCAGGCTGCCTCCTTTCTTAACGAAATGGTTCGAAGCCAGGATATGGTCCAATCCGTTTATTTGTATCGATCATTCGACGCTATGGTGCTGACCCCGAATGCGCGTATTCCGATCGAACAGTTCGGTGACAAGGAGTTTATCGGCAAACATAGCTCAAGCCTTACGTCGCATCGTTGGGTGAATCGGGGAGCGTTCGCGGAAAGAGAAGACGGCAATTCCGAAAACGTGATCAGCCTGGTGAAATTTGCGGATTTGGCGAATCGCAGCTTGATTGTGGTAAACGTCAGTACGAACAAAATCGGAGAAATACTACGGGGCAATTCGAATAATAATCTGAACTACGTGGAGATGGTTACCGCAGATGGCAAGCTGATCGCCTCGAGAGATGAATTTCGCAATGATATTTCGTCAAACGGGACTGAAAAGCCGGATAGCGGAAAGGAATGGTCGCATGTCACTTCCGACTACACCGGCTGGACGATTCGCAGCGGGGCCTACAAATCGGGAATCATCGAATGGATTTCTTCGCTTTTCTATGTTTGGATGGCTCTCGGAGCTGTTGTCATCGTGCTGGGAATCGTATGGCTCGTTTACGTATCGCGGAGGAATTATCGTCCGATCCAGCATATTACGGCCCGCATTGCCCATGCATCGGTCGAACGTAAGGCTGGCATCGCTTTCGGAGCGAGAAAGGATGAATTCGAAACGATTGAAAGAGCAATCGACGGACTGCTCGATCATTCCACGCTATTGCAGGAAGAGAACAGGCAAAATTCGACCTACCGCAGAAAGCATCTATTTCTTGACATGATAACGGGAGACGGGCAGGGTGAACGGTGCGAGGAAGAATTGAAGCGAATAGGCATTGAACCGGAAAAAGACAACTTGACGGTACTTATTGCGGAAATCGACGGTTATGCTGAATTTGAGGGAGGCTATCAAAAACGGGATCAATTTCTGTTCAGACAAGTATTGGAGCTAGCCGTTCGTGAAATGGCGGACAAAGAAGGGCTTCGCACATGGATGGAATGGACGGACGGAGGGACGATTGCGGTGCTTTGCGCCGTGGATGAAGAATGCAATTCCGGGCAGAGGCTTTACGCGTTTGCAGAAATGATGACGGATTGGATCCGAATTCATCTGCCTTTTACCGTTACGGTTTCCATCGGCGCCGATGTGAGCGGGCTTGAGCGCGTCTCTTCGTCCTATCAAAGCGCGATGTATGCGCTCCAGTTCAAATCGTCGGTCGGGAAGGATAGAGTGATTACGCTTAACGATTTGGCGTCGTTCCCGCAGGGCGAAACCTCTCGCCACCTTGCCGGTATTCGCAGCGTTTGTGCGTTGTTCAGGGCCGGAGACGAGGAATGGGAGAAGGCGTTCCATAAACTGTACGACTCGTTAAGAGCAGAGTTATATTCCCGTGAAGACTTGAGGATGATCTTCCATTATTTTGTGTCGAACCTCCATAAAGAAATGATGGAACTGTCGACCGAACTTCAGCATCATTGGGCGGCCGTGCATCCCCGATTAAAACACTTGGCGGAGAAGGCGGAGACCGCTGAGGACAATTACGAAGCCAGCTTGCGGGAGCTGCGGGAAACGTTCAAGAGCATGCGCGACCTCCGGGACAGCAAGAGCGGACGTCAGATTATTCGCCAAGTCAGAACATACATAGGCGAGCAATACGGGAATCCGGAATTGTCTCTTTCGCTTATCGGAGATACGTTCGACTTGCAGCCGAGCCATTTGAGCAAGCTGTTTAAAGAGGAATTCGGCGTGAAATTTATCGATTACGTTACGGACATAAGAATGAGAAAGGCGAAAGAACTGCTGGAGAAGACAAATTGGCCCATTCAGGAAATCGCTTCAGCAGTCGGCTATGCGAGCGCGATCACGTTCAACCGGGTGTTCAAAAAAGAGACCGGCAATTCGCCGAGCAATTACCGCAAGGATCTGGCATAAATAAAAAAAGTTAATTCGTAAATAAAGGTTTAGTCCGGAAACAATGCTTCAACTGCCCGCGACCTTTGCGGCTGAGGCGTTCCGGGCTTTTTTTTGCATTCATTTATCGTACGGTTCCAAGGCATGTGACAGAAGCGAAAAAAGACCGCGTCAATTTTTGCTTAGCGGTCATAAACCGTTTATTTACAACCGGAAAGCGCGGATGATAAGGTTTTCACGAGAACGGTTGCAACCTCTCACGGCATCATTCGAAATACGACAGTTCACACCATACAGGAGGGGATAAGTATTGAAAACAACATGTAAAAGAGCAGCAACGCCGCTAATCAGTCTGACGCTGGCCTTAGCGGTAACGGCATGCGGCGGCACGAGCAATGAAAATAAAGGGGAGCCGGCGAAGAGCGCATCTCCGAGTCCGGCGAGCAAGCAAGCGGCTGTTTATCCGGAGAACGGACTGCCTAAAGACGAGAAAGTGACGCTTAAATTCGGCTTTTTTGAAGGGGGGTCGGGACGCGAATGGTTCGATTATGCGATGGAAACGTTCAAGAAGAAGTTTCCGAACGTCAGCTTTGAAGTCGTCTATTCTCCAAAAATCGGCGATCTGGTCAACACGAAAATCGCCGCGAACAACGATGACGATATGTTCGACATGTTTAATGGACCGCCAGCCGGCTTTAACGACACAGCGGTCAACCTGATCAAAGAAGGCCGACTGGAATCGCAAGAGGATTTGTGGGATCGCAAAACGTACGACGGATCGGGCAAGACGCTTAAGGAGTTGGCGCTAGAAGGGCAGTACAAGGGCGCTGCGCGAATACTGGATAAAACGTATGCGCTGCCGATGAACGGAACGGGGACAGGCTTGTTTTTCAATAAAAAGCTGTTCGAGCAAAATGGCTGGAATCAAAACCCGCGGACATGGGATGAGTTCCTGAAGCTGTGTGAGGACATTAAAGCGAAAGGTGTCATCCCGATCACTTATCCCGGCACGGTTATCGGTTATCTGGATTATGCGTTTACCGGCCCGTGGAAGCTGTTCGAGCTAGCTGAAATTAGCGGCAACCTGAAGACGATTGAGAGCAACTACCGTAATCTCGAGCTGCCGTTCTACACGTCTCCGGAGTATATCGATATGTACAACCGGATGTATGAGCTTGGCAAACGGGGATACTTCTCGCCGGGAGCGGCCGGCCTCAATCATACGCAGTCGCAAATGCAAGTGCTGCAAGGCAAAGCGGCGATGGTGACGACAGGCGTCTGGGTCAGCAATGAAATGAAGGATTCGATGCCGAAAGATTTCGAATGGGGTTTTATGGTCGTACCGTATGGCGACAAGCCGGACAGCACGAAATGGATGCGTGTATCGGCAGGCGGCGGCGCTTATATTTGGGGAAAGAAACCGGAATTAAACCGCAAATGGGCGAAAGAGTTCAATGTGTGGCTGTGGAATCTCGACGTTCAGCAAGCGTTCGCGGAGAAGGGCGGGCAATTGCCGATTCGCAGCGACTATATGGATGATCAAGCGCGCGCGGAGAAATTGCAGGACGCTCCGAGAGCGATGCTCCAATACATGAAAACGAACAAAGTGATGGGGGAAACGGGCTCGTTCGCTGTAACGCTGTCCGCTCCGGAGCGGGCGCAGGCCGATAAATTGCTAAACGATAACAGAGGGCTGATCGCCGAAGGGAAGAAAGATCCGAAGGATGTGCTGCAAGAGGTGGAACTTTTTATGAAGAAAGCGATTGACTCGAAGAAAAAATAACGGGCATCGGGGGGCTTCCTCCCCCTTGCTATTAGGCGAAAGGAATGACTGCAAGCATGTCGACAAGTCCTGACACCAGGGCCGGCAACGGTTATCGGACGCGTTCGGCGGGGAACGGCTGGATGAAGAAGGCGAAGATGCAGAAGCGATTGTTCGTTTTGTTGGCCGTTACGCCCGCATTCGGAGGTTATCTTCTGTTCACCTTATATCCGAACTTGTTGTCGGCGTATTACTCGCTGCTGGATTGGAACGGTATATCCAAGCCGGATTTTGTCGGGCTGGACAATTTCGTCAAGCTGTTTCAGGACCGGTATGTTTGGCGCGCGCTCTCTCACAATCTGTTTTATATGCTTACCATCCCGCCGCTTGTCATTGGTATATCCTTATTGCTCGCGTATTTGCTGCATAACAAAGGATACAAGGGGACGCCTCTATTCAAGGTGCTGTTTTTCTTCCCCAACGTGTTGTCGACGGTCGTCGTTGCGCTGCTCTGGGCGTTTGTTTATGACGGAAGCTTCGGCTTGCTGAACTCGCTGCTTCGATTGCTTGGCGTGCCGATCGGCGATTTTTACTGGTTAGGCGATATGCGAACGGCGATCTGGGCGATTATTCCCCCTTACGTCTGGGCGGGCGTCGGCTTCTATATCATCATTTTCATCAACGCTATGGCCACGATCCCGAAATCGCTGTACGAATCCGCCATTCTGGAAGGGGCCGGTCATATGAAGCGAATGTTTATGATCACCATTCCGCTTATTATGCCGATTGTGCGGATTAGCGCGCTGTTTCTCGTCTTGGGTTCGCTAAAAGGGTTTGAACAACAGCTTATTCTCACAAACGGCGGGCCGGCCGGCTCAACCGATGTCATCGGCTTGTATATGTTTAACCTGGCCTTCGGCGCGGAATTCCACAATTACGGATACGCCTCCGCCATCGGCATGTTTCTGTTCGTCATTCTGGTCGGCGCGAAGCTGTTGACGGATAAGCTGATCCCTAACAGGCAGATCGAATACTAGGCAACGGGTCGCGATGCCGGAAAGGTAAAACAATCATGAAAGAGAAACGTTCAATTCTGGATCTCGTTTGGTGGGTGCTGCTGGTCGTATGGTCGCTTACCATCCTGTTTCCGATCATTTGGATTTTGTACGAATCGCTTAAGACGAACCGGGAGTTTTTCCAGGACGTGTGGAAGCTGCCGGAAGTATGGAAGTGGGCGAACTACAGCAAGGCGTGGACCAAGCTCGGCATTGGCGAAGCGATGCTCAACACGGTGTATTATGTGGGCTTAAGTCTGCTCATCGGCACATTCCTGACGGCGATCAACGCGTATGCGCTCACCCGTCTGGAATTCAGAGGCCGGAAGCTGATTTGGGCGGTCATTATGCTGTCGCTGTTCCTGCCCGGCATCAATGCGCTGATTCCGCAGTATGTGCTGATGCGCGACTTGCATTTGACGAATAGCTTGACAGGGCTTGTGATCCTCGACAGCTTGGGAGAAAGCGTATTTTTCCTGATGCTGCTCGGCGGCTTTATGCAGTCGCTTCCGAAGGAACTGGAGGAAAGCGCATTCATGGACGGCTCCTCGCTGTTCGGCGTGTTCACCCGCATTATTATGCCGTTATCGATGCCCGGTATCGTGACGGTCGCGATTTTCAAATTTATCGGCTTGTACAACAACTTTCTCGGACCGTTCATTTATTTGAGCGACCCGAAAAAGTATACGATCGGCGTCAACATGTACCAGGCGAACCAAATGATGCAGTACGCGTCGGACTGGGTGACCCTGTTCGCGGGCGTCATGATCGCGACGGTTCCTTCCATCATCATGTTCTTGTTCTTCCAGCGCTGGATTATGGAAGGGGCTACGCTGGGAGCGGTGAAAGGGTAGCCGGTGATCCGTTGCTGCCCGAAGGATAACCATTTCGTACAAGAGGAGAGTAGGATGAGCATGAGGAGAACGAAATTTTTAGGTTCCGTTTTGCTTGTTATGTGTCTGCTGCTCACGTTTCCCGGCATGTCGTTCGGCTCCGCGAACAATCAGGGGAATGATCCGGGGAAAAGCCAAGGGATTATTGTTTCGGTACATGCGGATAACGGTACGATTCAGGCCAAGTTCAACAAACAGCCGCCTGGCGGAAAGCCGAAAAGTAGCGATTTTACCATTACCCGGCATGTGAACGGCGGGGCGGCTGAAGTCGTTATTCCGACTTCATATGACTGGGGTCCACCAACAAAGATCGCGACGTTTGCCGTACAGCCGCTAGCTTCCGGGAACTCAGAGCTTGAGGTCGTGTACAGCGTTTCTTTCAAGGGGGCCGTTCCCGTAGCGGCGTCGGCGGTTGCGGTACCTGCGGAAATTCCTTCGCCGCTTGTTGTAGTTGAGGACGACGAAGCGCGAGCAGTCGTGATCGTAGCCGCAGCGGAAGAACAGCCTGAAGAGCGCGCGGCGGCCAACACGTTGATTGAGTATGTAGGGAAGTCGACAGGCGTTAGCCTGCCGATCGTGACGGAAGCCGAATTGGCGGCGCAAGGAAGTCTATACGACAGCTATGCGCGGATCTATATCGGACATGGCATCCCGGCCGCGAATACGGATTTGTACGATAGCCTGGATACACTGAACGGCGACGGATTTATCATTCGAACGAGCGGGCAGGAACTTTACATCATCGGACCGACGAGTAGAGGAACGAAGCATGGCGTGTACGCCTTTTTGGAGCGTTACGTCGGCGTTCGTTGGTTATTGCCTGGTGAAGATGGCGAAGATGTGCCGGAGCACAGCGACATTGCGCTGCCTGTGATCGACATTCGGGAAGAACCGGCTAATCTGCTCCGGGTATTGAGCCCGCTTACTGGCAATCCTGCCGATATGAACCAGCCGGAATGGAGACGTAAGACGTATGAGTGGCGGGACCGAAACCTGCTGCAGGGACCGAACGCTCCGGTCAGCTTTCACCATAACCTTTCTTCGCTTTTTCCGGTTGAAGTATACGGTGCGTCGCATCCCGAATTTTACCCCAACAGCAAGCCGCCGGCTCCAGGCGTGAAATACGGGTGGCAGCCTTGCTTTACGGCTCAAGGAACGGTCGACGCTGCGGTTTACGGCATCCTGAACTATTTTAGCGCGAATCCGGGGGCTTCCTCTTATTCGCTCGGAGTCAACGACGCCGGTGGATATTGTGAAATGGACCCGTCGCACCCGAATTATCCGAATCGGATGAACTCGATCGGGCTTACGGATATGTCCGACATTTATTACAACTGGGTGAATCAAGTGGTTGAACAAGTGACTGCTGTGTACCCTGATAAATGGTTCGGCTTGCTTGCGTATCAGGAAGTGATGGACCCGCCTTCGTTTCCGCTGCATCCGCAAGTTATTCCTTTCATTACGAAGGACCGCTTGACATGGGTCGATTCTGAGGTCCGGCAGGCCGGACATGATCAGACCGGTCAATGGCAGGAGAAGGCAGCCCAACTGGGATGGTATGATTATTTATACGGTGCCATGTTCTTCGTTCCGCGCGTTTATCCGCATCTAATGGCGGACAATTATCAATACGCTGCGGAGCACGGAATCGCCGCACATTACGCTGAAATTTATAATAATGCCGGCGAGGGGCCGAAAGCGTGGCTGTCAGCCAAGCTGCAATGGAATCCTTATGCGGATGTGGATACACTGTTAAATGAATGGTACGAACGCGCGGTAGGGGCGGCGGCGGCTCCGGATTTGGCTGCTTATTTCGAGCTGTGGGAACGATTCTGGACCGAGCGCGTACCTGCATCGGACTGGTTTCAAGCCAGCAAAAACAATACGTATATGCCGCTTGACGATGCCTTCTACTTGAGTATGGTGACCGAAGAAGATATGGCCGAAAGCAGACGTTTGTTGGAGTCGGTAATGGCCAAAGCGGTTACGGACAAGCAGCTTGCTCGTGCCAGCGCAATGATGCGTTCATTCGAATATTACGAAGCGTCCGCTTTCAGTTATCCGAAGCAAAGCGAACCACTGGCCGATACTGAGGCTGCCCTGGCGACGCTCGATGAAACGGTTTCGACGACCGAAAGCAGGCTGCAGGCCGGGGAGCTCCGTAAACAACTGATCGAGCAGTTCAAGAACGATCCTATGCTAGCGTTTCCCATTATGCCGTTTATCGATTGGTCCGGTTGGAATAAATACGATTTTTGGCATCTGGTCGACTATATGAAAGCGAACGAGCCTTCCGGCGGAACGGTTACCCAGCGCGTATATGAATACGCTTCAAGCCATCCGTCTCCATTGATTCGGAACTATGCCGAGACGCTTCAAGCCACGATGCTCGAGTTGCAGCCGCTTACCGTTAACGCTTCATTCGAGGACGGTGCGCAAACGGCCCCTCCATGGATGTTATGGGTGGCATCGACGGGAAGCATCAAGCGGTCGCAGGATATCGCTCATAGCGGGCAGGCAAGCTTGGTTATTGACAGGCTGGAACGGGGAGGTCCCGCTCAAACGGTGCCAATCTCGCCCGGATTGGCAGCAGCCAAATTACATTACTACACGCCGGCAGGCATCGTGACTACGGCGACGATCCAACTGTCTTACAATTACCAAGATGCGCAGGGCAAAAATTTGGCGACAGTCAAGTCCGAGTTGAAGCCTCTCGCGAATACGGCCGGGAGCTGGGCGTCTATCGAAATGTTGGGAGATGTTCCGGCGTATATCAACAATACGGAAGTAAAAAAGCTGCAGGTCGTAGGGGTCGTTAACGGCTTCCAAAGCGGAACGGGCTTGTACATCGATGACTTCGTTATCTATCAACAAGGCGGAGCGAGGCCGGGTCCGCAAACGTTCTGGAAGATGGCGGACATGATCGTGAACCAAGAACCCGGTTCGGCTATGGTTATGGATAAAGTGACTGCTTGGGCTCAGACTGCGGAAAATACTCCGGAACGTGAATATGCGCGGCTTTTGCTCGCGATTCTGAACGGAGCGGCGCCGGTTAACGCCAATGCTTCGTTCGAGTCGGGAATGTTGACGGCTCCTCCGTGGTCATTATGGGTTCAATCCAAAGGCAGCATTAAGCGCATCGAAGGAATAAGTCATACAGGGCAGGCTGCTTTGGTTGCGAAGGGACTTGATCGGGGAGGACCGTTCCAAACCTTCCAAGCCAAAGCAGGACCGTTCGCCATGAGGGCGTATTTCCGGATTCCCGATGGCGTCGCGACTTCCGGCACGATCCAGGTTTCCGTCAATCTGCTCGATGCGGCCGGCATAAGGATCGGCAATTTGCTCAGTGAGACAAAACCGCTATCGGCAGCCTCACAAGGATGGTCTGCCATCGATTATGCAGGAGAAATACCCGCGTATATCGGAGCGACAGAAGTGAAGTTTACGACGTTTGTTGTCGTCATACACGGAACCGAGACGGAAACCGAAGTGTACGTCGACGATGCTTCGTTCCATCAGCTTGCCAATTAACGGGAAATACGCACCGGCTTGCGGGTCGGTGCGTATTTTCAATAATGAAGGAGGAATTTTGTTTTGAATGTATCGATTCATTCCTTGCGCGTCAACGATCTGGAGCGGCCGATGGGTATCGATGACCGATCGATCGCTTTTACGTGGAAACTTGGCAGTGAACGGCGCGGGGCGAAGCAAACCGCTTTCCGGGTAATGATTTCAATAGATTTGGCTGGGCTCGAGCATGGAGAAGGGAAAACGTGGGACAGCGGGCGCATGGAAGGCCATCCGCTTCGCGTTGTGTATGACGGACCACCTTTAAAGGGACATACCCGCTATTGGTGGAAGGTGGTCGTTTGGGATGACAACGAAGATTTCGCGGAATCCGCGCCCGAATATTTCGATACGGGGCTGTTCGCCGGCGATTGGCAGGCGGCATGGATTTGGAAGCAGGCTGATGCGGCATCATGGATTTGGAAGCCGGTTGATGAGGGCATCAACGATTTTGCATATTTTCGCAAAGTCGTACAGGTTAGGAAGGGAGCGGAACGGGTCAAGCTGTTTGTTTCGGCGCATCATTACTTGCAGTTGTTTGTGAACGGAACGCGGGTCGGGGGCTACGGGTCGCCGGCGCCGACCAATCCGCGCCAAACGAAATATTATTTAGCTTATGATGTTACGGAGCTGATTCAGGAAGGCGATAATGGTTTGGCGGCGATCGTTCACTACCTCGGCGGCGATGGGCAAAACTACGTAAACGGCGAGCCGGGTTTTCTTTTGCAAGGGCATGTCGCCTATGCGGACGGAACGGAGGAAATCGTCGTAACGGATAAAACCTGGGAAACGCTCGCGAGCATCCCGCATCAAATCGGAACCCGCTACCAGCAAAATCGCCGTATTTCCGCAATCGAGTCGCTCGACGCCCGTAAGTCGGAAGCCGGCTGGACGACCGTTGACTATGAAGGAGCATGCAATAGAGCCGTTATGGCAGCCGCCATCGAGGGACAGTGCTGGCCGATGAAATGGCAAACGATACCGGAAGGAGCGGTCGAGGAGACGATCGTACCGGTTGCGATGCCTGTGCAGGAAATCGGCCGGCAAGTGTTCGATGCGGGCAAAATCGTTTCCGGCTGGGTCCGGCTGGCGGTCAAAGGAATAGAAGGAACGACGGTTCGACTGCGGTATTCCGAGGATTTGGATGAGCGTGGCTGCGTGAAGCATAACGTTTGCAATGAACAATCCGAGTATTATTACGATGAGTATACGATGAGCGGCGCAGAAGAGGAGACATGGGAGCCGAGCTTCTCCTATAAGGCGTTCCGCTACGTGGAAGCGACCGGTTACCCGGAGCTGCTCGAAGCTCGCCAGGTATGCATCGTATCCGCTCATACCGCGCTTTCCAGCGAAGGAAGCTTTCATTCGTCGAGCAGTTTGCTCAACGAGATGTACGAAGCGTGCGTACAAACGCAAAAAAACAATGCGCTAGGCCAGCTTGTCGACTGTCCGCATCGTGAGCAGGCGCAGTATCTCGCCGACTCCGACCTGCAAGCCGAGCTGCTGCTGTACCAATTTTCAGCAGCTGCGATGCTGGAAAAAGTATTGGCCGATTTTGCCGACGGTCAGCTTGCGGACGGCACGTTTCCGTTTATGTATCCGTCCAATTACGAGCATCCCTCTTTCCATATCCAGATTCCGGAGTGGGATTTGCATTTTCTGACGATTCTCTGGAAATTGTATCGTTTTACGGGGGATAAGCGAACGCTTGAGCGGTATTACACGCCTGCGAAAAAGACCCTGCTGCACTATTTCGGCCGTACGGATTTCAGGCTCGGACTTGTGCCGCAGAGCGCAGGTGTGAAGCCGCGCATATGGCATATCAGCGATCATCCGTACCAGGAAATCGACGAAAGCGGCAAATTTCTTGCCATGCAAAATATGAAGCTTGCGCATGGCTTGAAGCTGATGGCGGACATGGCCGGCATTCTCGGCTATGCCTCGGAAGCGGAGCAGATGACCGCGCGCTTCGGGCAATTGTCGCGGGCGATTTGCGACAGTCTGTACGATGCGGAGCGCAAGCGGCTGCGCGACAGCTTCGGCTCCGCGTGCAGCCATCAGGGCACCAATGCCGTCGCCCTGCATTATGACTTTGTTCCGCCGGAGGATCGGGAGACGCTGCTGGATACGATTGCGGAACAGGGCCTCCAGACCAAAACCTTGCTGTCGCTTAACCTGCTCCATGTGCTGTTCCAGAACGGCCGCGAGGAGGAGGGCTATCGTTTGCTGACGAAGACCGATTTTCCGGGGTGGGGCTATATGATTCGGCAAGGTTCCCGGACGATCTGGGAAGGCTTTGGCGACATCGAATCCCATTGCCACGCTTGGAACGCCTATCCGGCGAGGATGATGGTGGAATACATCGCTGGCATTCAGGTGGAAGAAGCGGGCTGGGAACGCATCCGCATCAAGCCTTATGTACCGCAGGAACTCGAGCATGCGGAAGGGCGAGTGATGACGCCGAGGGGGCTCGTGAGCACAGGCTGGAAGAAGACAGCCGAAGGCGAGGACGAGGGATTCCGGCTGCAGCTTCAGGCGGACATTCCGGTCGGGACGGAGGCGTCCGTTTGGATTCCTGCGGAGGAAGCCGACGGCATCGAGATTCGGGAGTCCGGAACTCTCGTATGGTCCGATGGAACGTTCCGCGCGTCTGTCGCCGGAATAACGGGCGGCAATGCTTCAAACTCCGGGGACTCGAACGACCATAAAGCGAAACACCGCGAGCCGGGGGATGCCTACGAAACGAGAAGGTACGTCGTCCTGCAGATCCGATCCGGCAGCTATGCGTTCGAATGCCGTCCGGCGTGACTACATATTTCGGTTAGCGCGTATTTGTTTGCGCTCAAACGCCTCCAAACCCGTATGCAGCGGGTTTGGAGGCGTTTTTTAGAGGAGCGGCTGGCAAACCAGCCCTTTACTCTAGAATTCGATGCGAATTCTGTGGATAGACGGGTACTTCCCTACATCAAGACCTGACGGGTGATTTGTAGTCGCTGGGTTTGACGCCTGCATGTTTCTCGAATATTTTGCTGAAATATTTAGGGTCCTTATAACCGACCTGACTGCTGATTTCGTACACCTTGAGATCGGTTTCCTGCAATAAGCGTTTGGCCTTCTCGAGTCGAATTTTTGTTACGTAATTCAGAAACGTATCATCCGTTTTTTTCTTGAAAAGCTGGCTTAAATAACTGGGATTAATGAAAAAACGCTCGGCAGCGGAAACAAGGGAAATATTCTCGGCGTAATGCTCGTCAATGTACTTTTTGATGTTATGGATCATGCTGGCTTGCTGATTGATTTGCTGTTCGCGGAAATCGGCTAAGATAGCTTGATTGGCATCCTCCGATGAGGCGCCTGACAAAACTTGTTTATTGATAAGCTCTGCATACATATTGGATCGAGTTTGCAGGGAAGCGATCGTCTCCAGCTCGCGCCTGCTCGTTTCGATACTCATGATCGCATCCAGAACGCTGTTCTCTAATTCTTGTTCATCCACCGGTTTAAGAATGAAATTATTAATGCCGAGCTTGATGCTTTTTTGCATATATGGAAAATCGGAATAACCGCTTAGCACGATAAATTTGATAGGGGATGATTTGCTTTTCAGTACCTCGATCATCTCCAGTCCATCCATGTAAGGCATTTTTATGTCCGTAATCACAATATCGGGCTGCGTTTCATCGACTACTTGCAAACCCATTTTGCCGTTATAGGCGACGCCGGCAACAACGCAGCCCAGTTGCGTCCAATTGATGATCTGCTTCAATCCTCGCGTTATCTTGTTCTCATCGTCGATCAATACGACTTTATACATGGCGGAAGCTCACTCCTTCTGCACTCCTTATTAGGTGATAGGGAAAGTAAATGAAATTGTTGTTCCTCGGCCAAGCTCCGATTCGATCGTTATTCGAAAGCTTTCGCCATAGTGAAGAAGCAGGCGAGTGTTTACATTCATTAACCCCAACGATTCCGAAGGCGTATCGTCGATCCCGCGATATTGCATCCTCTTGCGAATTTGCTGTACTTGCTGTTCCGTCATTCCTTCCCCATCGTCCCGAATATGGATCAGGCATTCGCCGCCGCCGCTTCTGCCTTCGATGTAAATATTGTAACTGCGATCATGCTTAAGAAATCCGTGTAAGATGCTGTTTTCGATCAAGGGCTGGAACACTAGCTTCGGAAGGAGGAAATCATACAACTGCTCCTCCAGTTCCACGTGCAGCTTGAAGCGATCGTCAAAGCGGATATTTTGCAAAGCGATATATGTTTCGACATATTCGATTTCATCGCGAACTCGATTCGGTTGATTTGATTTGTTCAAAGCGAATTGAAAAAGCTTTCCGAGCTTTTTGATCATTTCGGCAACTTCAGGTGAACGGTTCATCTGTGCTTCCATACGGATCGATTCCAGCGTATTGTTCAGCCAATGCGGATTGATCTGGTTTTGCAAGGCAAGAAATCGGGCTTCGTTTTGTTTGATTTTGGACTTGTATACATCTTCGATCAGATGCTTGATTTGCAGAATCATTTCGTTGTAATGCCGGGTCAGCACGCCAAACTCGTCTTTCCTTCCCGAATAGGGAATGACCCGGTAACGGCCTTGCTCTACATGCCTCATGCTTGAAATAAGCCGGTGGATCGGCTTCGTAATATGATAGCTGATCCAGATTGAAGCGGGAGCAATGAGGATCAGAACGAACAGAGTGACGAGGAGTGAAAGATTTTTGTATCGCTCCAGCCTTTTGTATAAGTTTCTCTCCGGTACATTTATCGTGACGCTGATTCCCGTTTCCGGGGAAAGGTTCGTAATGCTTAGTACCGATCCTGCATCGAGGGACGAATCGTCTTTTGGCCCGGCAGCTCCCCCGTAATCCGGAATCATATCAAACAGGAGCTCCCCATTTTTGTTGTGAACGGATACTCGCGCTTCATACAGCTGGTTAAGGTTGAATAAAGGAGCGTCCAAGGAAACGAGACTTCTGGAGGAAAGCTCGAATAAAATAATCCCCGCCTTTTCCCCTTGCTGCGTTTTGATAAGACGTCCCGCTGTAAAGACATCAAACTCGCGTTCTTTGATCGTAGTTTGGCCGTAGTATGGGGTTAACGTAAGCTGCCCGTTTGCTTTATTCACTTCCTGGAACCATCTCTGATTGGACAGCAAGGCGTAATTGGTTTCTACGTTCATATTGCCCGTGGAATGAATGTTGCCTTCATTGCTTATGATCATAACGCCTTCAACAAACGGCAATTGGTCGGCAAACCGGAGCAGTTGGCGGGAAATGGACAAGTTATGCTCAATGCGTTCACCGGTTGAATGCGCGGATTCCTTTTGCAAATAAGCAAGCATTGTATAATCGCTGAAAATCGTACGGGAAGTATAGTCGACCTGCATCACGTAGTTGTTGATCGTTGTATTCAGTTGGGATCCATACAGTTGAATGAAATCGATAGATGCGTTTTGTATGGTGCTCTTCCCTTGCGAATACAAGATTTGGATCACAATCAGAATCGGAATAACGCTAAGAAACAAAAAGTATGAAAACAGTTTTTTGGAGAAACCGATGTATAGAACGCTTTTCCATAAACGCCGCAGCATGTGCACTCCCCGTTTCTTGCCATCATTATAGAAGAAATTGACAAGGGCGACAAGGATGTTGAAAGCGCATTCTAATAGATGTCCTACCAAATGCTAAAGAATGTCTCATTCCGCTTGATATATGCAGATGATAAGATGAAAACCGCAATGAAAGAAACGAACACTTCAACAAGAAAGCAGGGTGAACAATATTGCTGACGGCAAGCAAGACACAAGCGGGGAAGGAAGGGTGGGCAAAAAATTTTCGCAAGTATTGGCAGCTCTATTTGATGGTCATTCCGGGAGTAGTCTTCCTTATTATGTTCCGCTATATTCCGCTGGCGGGGATTATAATAGCGTTTCAGGACTATATGATTTTTAAAGGGATATTGGCAAGTCCGTTCGTAGGCTTCAAACATTTCGAATCGCTGTTCGCCTATTCGCAATTTTGGAGAGTGTTAAAAAATACGGCGATAATCGGTTTATTCAATATCGTCTTCGTGTTTCCCGTCCCGGTCATATTGGCTTTGATGTTCAACGAGCTGAAAAATTTGATTTTCAAAAGAACGCTGCAAACGATTTATTACGTGCCTCATTTCTTCTCATGGGTTATTATTTCCGCACTTGCCTTTGATTTTCTATCCATATCGGGTGTGGTCAATTCGATTCGCGGATTGTTCGGATTCGAGCCTTATTTGTTTATGCAGAGCGAGGCGTATTTTCGTCCCATTGTTGTTCTAACCAGTATTTGGAGAGAAGCCGGCTGGGGAACGATCGTTTTACTTGCGGCGATCAGCGGCATCAATCCCGAGCTATACGAAGCCTCGATGGTAGACGGAGCGAGCAGAGTGCGGCAGATGTTCAATATTACCTTGCCTTTGTTAGTCCCTACTATCGTTGTACTGTTATTGCTAAATATCGGCGGCTTCCTGGATTTAAGCTTCGAGCAAATTTATAATCTGCTGACGCCCTTAACCTATCCGGTCGGGGATGTAATCGATACTTACGTATACCGGGTCGGCATCGTTCAAGGGCAATACAGCTCAACAACCGCTATCGGCCTTTTTCAATCGACGATCGGATTTATTTTGGTCATCTTCTTCAATAGCTTGGCTCGAAGATACCAAGAAGAAGGAGGGATGTGGTAGTGAGCGGGGTCCACGAAACCAAAGGCGACGTATTGTTCAGGTATGTTAACGCATTCGTTCTCGGGCTTTTGTCCATTCTCATGCTCATGCCGTTTGTAAAAGTATTGGCGACGAGCTTTAGCGGTCCCACACCTGTCGATGCAGGGAAGGTATTTTTTTGGCCTGTGCAATTTACGCTGGAATCATGGCGATATGTTCTGAAGCAGGAGCCGTTGTGGAACTCGTTTTTTATTACGATTCTCGTAACGGCGGCAGGCACATGCTTATGCTTGCTGGTTACGTCCTTATTCGCTTACCCTCTATCGAAAAACGAATTTAAACTAGCGAAACTATTGATGATTATGATCGTGATTACGATGATTTTCCGGTATCCGATCATTCCTTATTTTTTGGCGCTTCGCTCTTACGGCTTATACAACTCGTTCTGGGTTCTTATTGTTCCGTATACGGTTTCGGCTTTTAACCTGATTATTATGAGGACATTTTTCAAGGGGCTGCCCAAGGAATTGGAAGAGGCGGCGCAAATAGAAGGCTGCGGATATTTCCAGCTGCTGTTCAAAATTGTCCTTCCATCCTCGAAAGCGGTGTTGGCTACTCTTGGTATTTTCTATGCAGTCGGTATATGGAATCAATTCCTGCATCCTTTATTGTTTATTGAGGACCAAGTCTTGTATCCGCTGCAGTTAAAGTTGAGAGAATACGTGGTTAACATCGATATGGTGTCCGGAGGATTAGGAATGGCGTTACCTTACAATAATCACACCTTGCAGGCGGCAACCATTATATTTGCCACATTGCCGATCCTGCTCGTTTATCCGTTTTTGCAGAAGCATTTTGTGAAAGGCGCTATGCTCGGCTCGGTGAAATGATCGGGCGTGACTGGAAACTCCGAGGGGAGCAGATTTTGCCGAATTTTCGTTCCAGGAAAGGCGCGTTTGTGAAGGCGTACCGGGGGTCGGCCTGCGCAAACGGAACGAAGCATGGGCGAAAAGGCGGTGAAAGATGACCCCGAGTGAGTGTTCAGACACGCCCCAGGACCGGTGTACGCAACTGCTTGCAGTTGTTTACTATATAACAAAGAGAGGCGGGACATTTTTATGCTTAGTTTTCGAAAAAGCAACATCGGCAAGTTGTTCCTCGTATTGCTTCTGGCTGGATCGGCGATTGCCGGCTGCTCCAAATCCGGAGGAGAATCAACGGCGGAGACGCCTAAAGAGTCGGCAACGGGTAAGCCCAAAGAAACGCCTTATATCGAAATATGGGGCAATTCCGGGAATTTCAAAAATGCGATAAAGAAAGATTCGCCCTATTCCAAATGGATGATCGATAAGGTGGGAGTCGGCTATCATTCGCCGTTAGTGCCTTGGGAAGGGGGAACGGCATACATACAGCGCTTAAACACGCGAATTGCCAGCAATGACCTGCCGGACGTGTTCCTGCCGTGGCAAGGAATTGAGGGGACTTTGATCAAACAAGGCGCCTTGGCGGATTTGACTGATTATTTGCCCAAATACGCGCCAAATATTTGGAAGCGTATTCCTGAGGAAATTTGGAATGTTGTACGGACGGCAGATCCTTCAGGGAAAGGAAGAATCTATTACATTCCGCGCGTTGAGCTCTATCAGAGTTATGGCGCTTTCATCCGCAAAGACTGGCTGGATCGCGTGGGCAAGGAAGTTCCCAAGACGAAGGAGCAGTTGGATGACGTCTTGCAAGCGTTTCTTGATAAAGATGCCAATGGGAACGGCAATCCGAGCGACGAAATTCCGATTTCCGGCAGAGAGTTCGGCCGCTGGATGGACGTATTGTTCGGTATGTACGGCGTAGCCATGTGGGAAGGGTTTCCGATGTGGGACATTTATGACGGTCAGATTACTTATTCCGGCGTAACTTCCAATATGAAAGCCGCTATTGCCAATATGCGAGATATGTACAAGAAAAAACTGCTGGACAACGAAACCTTTTTGAACAAGGCGGCTGATTGGACGGCAAAACTGAATTCAGACCGTGTAGGAGCATGGTTCCACATCAATAAAAATGCTTCAGGGCAGATCGATAAAATTCTTGAGATCAATAAAGACGTTAATTTAGTAGCTCTGCCGGTTCCAAAAGTTGACGGTTACGACGGTTTCATTACGCATATGCGAATTAATCGTCCTGAATTCGTGATCGCCAACAAGGGCGAGGAAACCGTAATTAACGCTTTGAAAATACTGGACTGGTTTAATGATCCGTCAAATCTGGAAGAAATCATTTACGGCCTCGAAGGAGTCGATCATCAAGTAGTCGATGGCAAGAAGAAGCTTCTGCCAATCAATCTCGATGCGAATACGGCTAAAATTCCCAACACGTTTATATTCAGTTTGGAAGATATTTTACTGCAGCTTAAGATTGAGGGCAGCGGACTTGATGAACGGACTGCCAAAATCGTTCAACAGCGCGACAAAATTTTAGTCGATAACCAACCTTATTCCAAATCGATTGCCGGTGACGGACTGCCTGCCAGTGTTTATGAAGGTTATGCAGACATCCAAAATCACACCCTGTATCAGGAAGTGATGACGAAAATCATCATTGGTGAGTACCCGATCGAGAAATTCGACGATTTTGTTAAGGAATGGTATCGTACCGGCGGCGAAGAAGTGACGAAGCGCGTTCGCGATTGGTATTCGAAGGTTCAAACGAAACGTTAAGTTAAGCGTTTATGGTAATCGATTTCCGGCAGCAACTCATTTATTAATCTGGGAGGATGAAACATGTCACAGTCAAGCAGTGAAAAGAAGTCGCAAGCTTTCCCGCTTCGTATTTTAGTGACAGTCAGTTTCTTCATACTGCTATTGTGGAACGTTATCGGAATCGCCCAAGCCGACGCTCAGAATATCGGCGACGAATTGCTGACGAACGGCGGCTTCGAGCAGCTCCAGGACGGAGCGCCTATTCGTTGGAACGCGACGGGCGGTTGGACAAATCCGGAAATCTCGCTATCCAACGATGCGGCATATACGGGCTCCAATGGCATTGTGATCCAGACGGCACAAAACACAAAACCTTGGATCATGCAGATCGTACCGTACGAAGAAGGCGCGACCTACGAAATATCTACATGGTTGAAAGCTGTAGGGGTGCAAGGTGCCGGCGTAGGCTTCAAGCTTGAGTACTATAGGGGGCAGGATACCAGCTCGCCAAATCATTTGACTGAGTATGATAAGACGCTTTCCATTGCAAATGACGTGTTGACGGGAGACTGGCAAAAAATCAGCATGCAGGTCAGCGCACCGCCGGAAGCGGGGAACGTAAAAATATATTTGAGATTGTATGGGACCGGGACCGTTTATTTGGATGATGCTTCGTTTGTTCTGAAGCAGCACATGCCAATGATCGAGTTGAAGACGGATGAGCTTATCTACTATACGGGTGTGACGGAAGGCCATGTCAGCGCCGTCTTCCGTTCCCCTGAGATCCCTCTTTTCAACAAGCAAGCCGAAGTACGTATTTATCGCGAATCAACCGGCGTCACAATGGCTACGTATTCGATGGACGACGCTTCCTATCCGATGACGTTCGTTTTCGATCCTTCCATGATGATCAAAAATGAGCCTTATCGCGTACAGGTGAAGCTATCGGATGACTCGAATGTGTTGCTGGAATCCGCCGAAGAGACGATCTATCGATTTGACCGGCCGACGATGCTTCAAGAGGACGGTACGCTTACGGTAAATGGAGCGCCGTTCTTCCCGGTGGCCGCTTATCATGCAGGTCTGAGCGATTATCCTTATTTGGCTCAATCCGGGGTAAATGCGGTGCAGGGGGTGGCGACGAATAATGCCGATGTGCAGCAAGCGGCGCTTGATACCGCACAGCAAAACGGGCTAAAGGTAATGGTACCGCTGTATTACAATATGCAAGTGCAGGAAAATGCGGCGACGACGCAGCAATTCGTCTCCAGGTTCAAAGATCATCCTGCGGTATTGGCATGGATGATCATGGATGAGCCTATGCTTAACGGGAAGACAAAAGAAGAGCTTATTGACGCTTACCGAATCATTCGCACCATCGACGAAAAGCATCCGATCTATATGGTTGAAGCTCCTTTATTGTGGGCCTATGATACCACGGCCAAAATAGCCGATATTTTTGCGACGGATTCCTATCCGCTCCCCAATAACCCGATTTCTTTGGTTGGCGAGCATACCGTGCTTGGCAAACAAGCTGCCGGGGAAAGCAAGCCGGTTTGGACCGTACTGCAAGCGATGTATAATCAGAATCATCCTTACTTGCCGACGATTGATGAAGTGCGAAATATGGCGTATCAGTCGCTCTTGAGCGGAGCACAAGGGTTGGCATACTATTCGTTCAACGAGCAATCCTTTCAATTGCGGAATTCCGCATTATGGTCCGGCTTGGTCGGTTTCAAGGAGGAGCTGGGATTGCTTGGCCGGCTTGTTTCCAGCGCCGAACGGATCGGGGAAGGCCAGGAGGAAGACAGCCGCTGGACCCTATGGAAGGATGGAGATATTTTGTATGCCGCTGCGGTTAATACGAGCGGGGAAATACGTCAGGTAACGGTGCCGATAGGTGCAACGGGATATACCGCTGAATTGTTGTATGGCGATTCTCAATCGTCTCTTGATGAGCAGGGTGGTGTTTTGAATTTCCGGTTAGGGCCGAAGCAAGCGCAGCTGTACCGGATCATTCCGTTTCGAACGATGGTGGGGCAAGCGATTGAATCTGCAACCATCTTAAAAGCACTTTCCGAAAATCCGAAGTGGAATAAAAAGGTGCAGCGGCTTAGCACAAAGCTGACTGCCGTTCGAAACGAGCTGGAAACGGCTCAACCGAATATGGCCGATGTGATCAAGGATGCAGTCCGAACGATACGAATCGTCGATCGTTTGACGAATAGGGCGGGGCATGAAACCGATGAGGAGCTCAAACAGGAGATGCTGTCCGAACTCGAACGGATCAAAGGGAATGTAATGCCGATCGTCGGCTCCGAGCTGCTGATTGATGTTACCCTATCGGAAAATCAAATCATCGGACAGAGTCAAACGAACGAGCTGACCGTCTTCCTCCAAAATGAAGGTCAAAAGAATATGAGCAATATGCGGCTTTCATTAGCATTCCCTGCAGCTTTTGCCTTGGAGCCGGCGGTGGATTCGATATCCTTGCTGCAGAACGGTCAAACGGCGGAAAAGGTGTTTCCGTTCCAGATCGCTGCGACTGCCGCAGAGGGTCGTTATCCATTAGCGGTGAAAATTGATTACGATTACAAGGGGATTCCGGTAACGGTAATGAGATCCGTTTATTATCCGTATATCAATTTGATTCGTGCGGAAGTCAAGCCTGAAGCGATTGTAACGAACAAAGGAGGCAGCTTCCCTTTTGGGATAACGATTGCAAACAACGTTTCGAGAGAAATGCAAATTTCGTTGGAAGCGGGTCAGTTACCCTCCGGTATCATCATGCAGCTTCCTGATCCTTTCTTGCTCCCTGGGAACGGTCAAACGACTGTAACCGGCTCGGTCTATTTACCGCCGGGCGCAGCGGAAGGCAATTATGCACCGTCCATTATGATCGGGGCGGACGGAAATCATGTCCAATCGGTGCCGTTATCGATCAGCTATGACCATAATTTGCTTCAAAATCCGGGCTTTGAGCAGGCTGCCGGAGGTACGCCCGACGGTTGGAATATGCGGAAAGGGAGCTGGAGCGCCGGTGAAGCGCACAGCGGACAGTATGCCGTCGCGTTGACGCCGGACAGCGGCAATGCGTTTAACGTTATCAATTCTTCGGGGTTTATTCCTGTTGAGGGCGGAGCGAAATATGTGCTGCGGGGATGGGTCAAGAACGAATCGACGACGGGTCTGGTACAGATCGGTTTGAGGCAAATCAAGGAGGACAAAACAGCTTCAGTCAGCTACACCTGGAAAACGATTAACCAAAACGCCGAGTGGACGTTTTACGAGCTGGAGGTCACGCCCCAGGCAGCCGCGAAATATTTGCAAGTCTACTTGAGCGTAGATACGAATACGAACGGACTCGCCTGGTTCGATGATTTGGATGTTCGGGAGGGGAAGTCAAATGCTGAAAATCGGCATTAGTTCATACAGCTTAAGTCAAGCAATCAGAACGGGCAAAATGACGATAATCGACGTGCTCGAATGGGCTGCAGACCATGGGAGCGAGCATGTGGAAATCGTGCCGATCGGATTTAGTCTGGATGACGATCCCGCGTTAATAGAGGAAATTCGCACGAAGGCCGATCGGCTGGGCATTCTGTTATCGAATTACGCGATTGCGGCAAATTTTGTCCGCGATGATGAGAGGCAGTATGAAGCGGAAATTGCCCGGGTGAAAAAGCATGTAGATATTGCGGCTGCCCTGGGTGTTACACGGATGCGTCACGATGTCGCAACAAGGCCTGCTCAGGAAACGACGCTTACGCAATTTTATGCGGATTTGCCGTGCTTAACGGAGGCCTGCCGGCAAATTGCCGATTATGCCCGCAACTTCGGCATTACGACAAGCGTTGAGAACCATGGGATGTACATTCAGCATAGCGAACGGATTCAAACACTCGTTGATGAGGTCGACCGGGCCAATTTCAGAACGACACTGGATGTCGGAAACTTCCGGTGTGTGGATGAGGATCCCGTTGCAGCCGTGAAAAGAAACTTGCCGATTGCCTCCATGATTCACCTGAAAGACTTTTACTATAGACCATCATACCGTAATCCGGGAGAAGGCTGGTTTCAAACGGTTAACGGAAATTATTTGCGAGGAGCGATTTTCGGTCAAGGCGATATTGACGTGTGGGAGGTTCTGCGGCTGATTAAGGCTTCCGATTATAACGGTTTTCTATCGCTGGAGTTTGAAGGCAAAGAGGAATGCGAATACGGGACGAGAGCAGGGCTAATCAATATTCGCCGAATATGGGAAAGTGTATGATGATGCCGGGCGTTTACACTTCCTACAGGCCATCTATCGCAAAACATAATGGCATCCTAATAACTTGAAGTTATAATAAGTAATAGCGTTTCGTTAATCCTATCGTTCCAGTCTCCATTAACGCTAAAAATGTACATAACGAAAGGGTGCACAATCCTTGAATCATTCCATGCTGATTATTCATTCATTACGCGTCAACGATAATGAGCGGCCCATGGGCATCGACGACAGGTCGATCGCTTTTACATGGAGGCTCGGCAGCGAGGAGCGGGGTACGGAGCAAGCCGCTTACCGGGTATTGGTTTCGACCGATCCCGCCGGGCTGGAACGAAGGGAAGGGAATGTATGGGACAGCGGGCGCGTGGAAGGTCATCCGCTGCGCGTCATTTATGAAGGGCCGCCTTTGCAGGGGCATACCCGGTATTGGTGGAAAGTGATCGTTTGGGAAAACAAAGGAGGCTCGGCGGAATCCGCTTCCGATTATTTCGATGCGGGACTGTCCCCAGGCGACTGGCAGGGGGAATGGATTTGGAAGCCGGATGATGCGAGGATCAATGATTTCGCCTATTTTCGTAAAGAAATTCGGTTGAATAAAGAAGCTGGACTAGCCAAGCTGTTCGTTTCCGCACACCATTACCTGCAGCTGTTCGTGAACGGGCAGCGGGTCGGGGGCTACGGGTCGCCGGCGCCGACGAATCCTGTCAAAACGAAATATTATCTTGCCTACGACGTTACGGGGCTGCTTCAAAATGGCGACAACTGCATCGCGGCGGTCGTCCATTATCTCGGCGGAGACGGGCAAAACTACGTAAACGGAGAGCCGGGGTTTCTTTTGCAGGGGCATATCGATTATGCGGACGGAACGTCGGAAACCGTCAAGACGGATCATACCTGGGAAACGCTAGCCGACATCCCGCATCAAATCGGGACACGTTATCAGCAAAACCGCCGTATTTCCGCGATCGAAGCGTTCGATGCCGGAAAGTCGGATGCGAGCTGGACGACCGCCGGGTACGAAGGGGCGTGCAAGCAAGCCGTAACGGCAGCTGCCATCGAAGAGCAGCGGTGGCCGTTGAAATGGCAGACGATTCCCGAAGGGGCCGTCGAGGAGACGATCGTTCCGACTGCGATGCCGGTGCAAGAGGCCGGACGGCAAGTGTTCGATGCGGGCAAAATCGTATCCGGCTGGCCGCGGCTGTCTGTCAAGGGAGTTCGAGGGGCGACGGTCAGGCTGCGCTATTCCGAGGATTTGGACGAAAACGGTTGCGTGAAACATAACGTTTGCAATGAAAAATCCGAGTTTTATTATGACGAGTATACGATGAGCGGAGCGGAAGAGGAGACGTGGGAGCCGAGTTTGTCTTATAAGGCATTCCGCTATGTCGAGGTGACCGGATATCCGGAGCTTTTGGAAGCGGGGCAGGTGCTCGTTGTGTCTGCTCATACCGCACTTCCTTATGAAGGCGGATTTCATTCGTCGAGCGCGCTGCTGAACGATATGTATGCCGCATGTATCCAAACGCAAAAAAACAATGCCCTCGGCCAGCTCGTAGACTGTCCGCATCGCGAGCAGGCGCAATATCTCGCCGATTCCGACCTGCAGGCGGAGCTGCTGTTGTACCAGTTCTCGTCCGCCTCAACGGTGGAAAAGGTACTGGCCGATTTTGCCGACGGGCAGCTGGCGGACGGTACGTTTCCGTTCGTCTATCCGTCCAATTACGAGCATCCCGATTTCTACATCCGGATACCGGAGTGGGATTTGCATTTTCCGACTATCCTTTGGAAATTGTATCGGTTTACGGGAGACCAAAGAACGCTCGAACGGCTGTACGCGCCCGCCAAGAGGATGCTTGTGCATTACTTCGACCGGACGGATTTCAAACTGGGGCTTGTGCCGCAAAGCCGGGGCATAAAGCCGCGCGATTGGCATATCAGCGATCACCCATATCCGGAAATCGATCACAGCGGCGAATTTCTAACCGTACAAAACATGAAGCTTGCGCATGGTTTGACTCTGATGGCCGAGATGGCCGGCATTCTCGGCTACGAATCGGAAGCGGAGCAGATGACCGCCCGGTCGGAGCAGTTGTCGAAAGCGATTCTCGACAGCATGTACGACACGGAACATAAGCGGTTCCGCGACAGCTACGGCTCCGGGAGCAGCCATCAGGGTACGAATGCCGTCGCTCTGCACTACGGTTTCGCGCCGTCGGCTGACAGACAAGAGCTGCTTGATACGGTCGCAGGCCAAGGACTCGAGACCAAAACGCTGCTGTCCCTCAACCTGCTGCATGTGCTGTTTCAGAACGGCCGCGAGGAGGACGGTTACCGGCTGTTGACCAAGACCGATTTTCCAAGCTGGGGTTATATGATCCTTCAAGGCTCCCCCACGATTTGGGAAGGCTTCCGGGATATCGAATCCCATTGCCATGCTTGGAACGCATACCCGGCGAGGATGATGGTCGAGTACATAGCCGGCATCCAAATGGAGGAAACCGGCTGGGAACGTATCCGCATCAATCCTTACGTGCCGGGTGACCTCGATCATGCCGCTGGCCAAATGATGACCCCGAGAGGGAAGGTAAGCGCAGGCTGGCAAAAGTCGGCTGAAAGCAGGGGACTGCAACTGAACGTGGACATCCCCGTCGGAACGGAAGCGTCCGTATGGATTCCTGCGGAAGATGCCGGCAGTATCGAGATTTGGGAGTCCGGCAGTCTGGTATGGGCGGATGGAGCGTTCCGCGCGTCCGTTGCTGGAATAACAGGCGGCAATGCTTCAAGCTCCGGGAAGTCGGGCGACCGCAGTCATGCAGCGAAGCACCGCGAGCCGGGTGATGCGCACGGTGCGGGAGCATACGTCGTCCTGCAGATCCGTTCCGGCAGCTATGCGTTCGAATGCCGTCCGGCGTGACGTCATACGTCAGGTGGCGGACCGGTGGTTACCACGCCGGCATTCGTGCGGTCGGAGGCAGCAATTGCGACGCAAATACGACGACGACTGGTTCATGAAGAAATTCGGCATTCCGTTTTGAATTGCAATGAGGGATTATGGAATGAATAGTTGCTCGATCATGCCAAATAACGCCTCCAATGGGAATGGAGGCGTTATTTGGCATGATAACGGCCTGCACTGGCTTCGGCTCCCGCATTTCTTGCGCCGGCATTGCCGAGCCTTGGGGTGTTTAGAAGCTTTATTCTTCCCGCCTCCCGAGCCGAAACGGGCAAATTCCCATTTCCCTAAAAATCCGTCGGCATGCGTCATCTAACCATACCGCTTATCCATGGGGGAATATACTGCTAAAAGAGTTTTTCGCCAGATAAGAGGAAAGAGGTGTTACACGCTGGAAAAGGTTGCGAGAAAGGCCGCCGGACGGAAGATGAAGCGAAAACGCAGCGCGCGCATTCATAAATCCAAAAGTGCGAGAAGGCTTCGCCGCTCGAAGAGAAGCCGTCCTCTCAAACGGAGGAAAAGGATCGCGACGAAGCGTACCCCCCGCTTCGCGGCGCCGCCGAAAGATGAAGTCTGCGAGCTGCCGGATACCGGCGAAGACCGCGCTCCAGCTTACGACGTTCTGCGTTTTCCCGTTATCGAATGGGCATTCGGAAGACAGCGCCCTCAGCAGATAGCCGCGCAATTTGCGGAGCATGGGCACCGCGTTTTTTATTTCTCCTTAGACTTCACTGCGATCCAAAATGATGAAGCGGCGCGAGAGGACGTATCCGAGCGGGTGAGCTTCAGCGAGATCGAGCCGAACGTATGGCAGGTAAAGCTTTGCGCGAACAAGCGGTTGAACGTTTACTGCGATACGCTGAACGACCCGACGGATCTGAGGTATATGATATGGTCGATTGAGCATGTCATGAAGGTTTTCGATATCAGGCAATCGGTTTCGATCGTCGATCTTTCTTTTTGGGCTCCGCTCGTTCAGGCAGTCGGGAGAGGCAGTATCGTATACGATTGCATGGACGATCATACAGACTTCTCCACGAATTCTCCGGATATGCTGGAAGCGGAAATGGATTTGCTCGATAACGCCGATATGGTGGTCGTGTCTTCGCAGAAGCTTTACGATTTCGCCGTTCAGCGAAATGATAAAACCGTTCTGATACGCAACGGAGTCGAGTTTGACCGGTTTCATAACACCCGCAAAAGGCTGGCTCCCGAGCTTGCCTCGATGACGGGTCCCGTAATCGGGTATTCCGGAGCGATTTCCGACTGGTTCGACATCGATCTGATCGATTTTTTGGCCGAGCGGAATCCGGGATGGACGTTTGTTTTGATCGGGCATACGTTCGGGTGCGATACGTCGAAGGTAGAGAAACGCAGCAATGTGTTCCTCCTCGGAGAATTGCCTTATGCCGAGCTACCGGGTTACCTCCACGGCTTTGACGTCTGTTTGATTCCGTTTCTGATCAACAATTTGACAATGGCGACGAACCCCGTGAAGGTATACGAGTATTTGGCTGCAGGCAAGCCAGTCGTAGCTGCCAGACTGCCTGAGCTGGAGCTGCTGGGAAATAAGCTGGTACGAATTGCTGACGAACCGGAGCAGTTTGAGAAAGACATCCGGCAAGTTATGGCGGAGCATAACGAGCTGGAGGCGATGAGAAGGAAACGGTTTGCCGCAGCGCACTCTTGGAAAGACCGGTATTTGAGTTTTCACGCTGCCGTTGAAGCTTATTTGTTTCCGAAGGTGAGTATCGTGATCGTCGCTTTCAACCGCTGGGCGATGACTAGTGCGTGCCTCGAAAGTCTGCTGTGCAATACGAACTATCCGAATTATGAAATCATCGTCGTCAACAACGGATCGACGGACGAAACGGAAAGCGGACTGGCTGCGATGCGGCATCCGAGAATCAGAACCGTTGCTTGCGACAGCAATGCCGGTTTTTCCGGAGGCAATGAAATAGGCTGCAAGGCGGCCTCTGGAGAGTACCTCGTTCTGTTGAACAACGATACGCTTGTGCCTTGCGGATGGCTTCCCCGGTTGATCAAGCCGTTAAAGGAGAATTTCGAGATCGGGCTTGTCGGTCCGATGTCGAATCATGTGGGCAACGATCAGGCGCTCGATTTTTTTTGCGGCAACAGCATAATCGGTGCCGACGAAGCTTGGCTGAGGGATTTTTATCGTTACTACAGGGGCGGCGTACGCTTCACGGAAATGCTAGGCTTCTTCTGCGTGGCGATGAGGAAGGCGACGTACCTGAAAGTAGGGGAGCTCGATAAAGGGTACGGCATCAGCATGTTCGAGGATGACGACTACTGCAAGCGAGTCAAGCAGGCAGGCTACCGGCTTGCCATCATCGAGGACGCATTCGTCTTTCATCACGGCAGCGCAAGCTTCCGGAACATGGATCAGGAGCAGTATAAGGAGCTGTGGAAGCGAAATAAGCGATATTTTGAGCAAAAATGGAATACGGATTGGGTTTTGCCGCCGCCGCCGGACTCGATTTTTCAGCAAAAAGACGATCCCGATTCGATTGCGGAAGCCGTTCGAGCGACAGGCCGAAAAAGCGTTCTCGTAATCGGCGAAACGGATTGGACGCCGGAGACGAGTCATTGGCAAGCCGTAACCGAGTCGATGGCGGTGAACGGAAAGCAGCTCGTTATCGCGTATGTGCAGACGTATCATGGAGTGCCGCTGATCGGGATCCGCAAGATCGGCCCATCCTTGTACATGACGAATCGGATCGATTTGTTCGGCAAATGCGCGTTCGATCTGGTTATCCACCGCAAGGCTGCGGATGTTCCGGAGCCGTTCAAATCGCAAGCAGTCACCTTAGAAGCCATACGGGATGGTAGTTCCCGAAAGCTCGACCAGCTGCGGACGCCTTCCGCCAAAGCCGCGGCTTTACCCTTTGTTTTATGAAAATACTTCGAAAAATGGTCGAGCAGGCATCATATGCCGCTCAACCATTTTTTTGTATGGACGAATAAGAACATCTATCTTCTTTGTTGGCTACAGCAGCGATTTGACAAGCTCTCTGATCGTCGGTTCAAGCGATTGCCCCATTCGCAGGAAGCCCAGATCGGTCGGATGGACGCCGTCGACGGTGCAGTCGCTGAAGTCGTCGCCCAGCAGGTCGGAGCCGTCATAAAAATGAACGTTGAGGTCGCCTTCCTGCCTGAACCGTTCGACGGTTTCCTGCTGCGCCCGCTTACGACCTTCATGCATGGCCAGCATGTTGTTATCGAAGCGTTCCTTCGCAAAGCGGATTTTGGACACGACCAAAATCGGTACTGTCGGATGGCTTTCCCGCAATATCCGGATGAATTCAGGCAATGTTGACGCCATCAGCTCGACGGAGGATACATTCGCTTCATAGTCGAGCACGAACAGGGCAGGATCGGCGATTTCGGCGATCGTCCGGGCGACCTCAGGTTCGCCCTTGCCATTGCCGGAGAAGCCGAGATTGACGAATTCGAGCGGGATGGAACGGCTCAATACGGCCGGATAAGCCATACCCGGACGGGAGGCGCATCCGCCCTGCAGGATCGACGTGCCGTAAAGCACGACCGGCTTGGCGCTGGCCAAGGCGGGAGCTGCGCTCAGCTCGGCATCCTGGTCGACGCCGATCCAAACTTCTTCGACGCCTTGATATAGAGGGAAGTAAAGGGTGACGCAAAAATCGCGTTTCGTTTGCCAGTCATAAAACGGCGCTTCATACTCGTCCTTCGTATGGTCGAAGCGTGCCGTTCCCCAGAATTGCTCGTTTCCGGGCTCGCCGAGGTAACAGTCGAACCCGCACTGCCCGGTGGCAGGCATATGATACATGTTTCCCGGTCCCATCAGTTTAACCTTGATCGTCAGTTTGGAGGAGTTCGTCCGGAAGCGGATTTCTCCACCTGCGGTGCAATCCGCCAGCGAGTCGACTGCCGAAGGCAGAGCGTCGGCCGGAGCGACGGGGAGACGACGATACTTGCCTTCCTTGGCGATCCAAGGGAAACCGGCGATTTGGAACGGCTGCTCGAAAGGCGACAGCCACCGCAGCGACTTGTCTTCGACATTCTCGACGGTCATATTCCGGTCGAGGTTAATCACATCGATCTTTTTCGTTTGCTCGGACAAGTAAGTTCATCTCCTAATTAAAGTAATTTGGTTGAAAATATAAGAATTTACGGATCGCTTGCTAAGTTCTTATATTTCAACGGTAAACGCGGGGCGTTATAAGACGCCGATAGGCGTTTATCCTTGTCTTTAAGGAAAAGTTTGCCTTAGATCCGCTTCGCTGTCAATTGATTTTAGCCGATAACTTAGTGCCGAATAATCTATTTCCGATATATATTAAATCGTACCCGAGCTATTCTGCGAAATAGGCGGAATGCCGCGGCGGTTTCCTGCGACTAGCCGATCCGCGCGCCTACGGTACGGGCGTATTCGGAAGGCGTCGTCCCGGTAGCTTTCTTGAAATGACGCGAGAAATAGTGGATGCTGCTATAGCCGAGCATATCGGCGATTTCCGTGAAATTGCTGGTCCCTTCGCGAATCATCATTTTGGCTTTATCGATTTTCAAACGCTGAAAATATTCAATGATACCGTGTCCCGTTCCGGCTTTAAAGCATGTTTTGAGCTGCGTTTTGCCGGTTTGAAACATGGTGCACAGGCTGTCCAGCGTCAAGCTGTCGCCGATATGTTCGTTCATGTAAGCGATAATCTGCTGGACCAAATCTTGCCGGTTCGTTTCTTGCACCAGCGAGGAAAGCTTCGGGCTGAATCTGTCGACGGATTGTCCGCGCCGAACCATCCCGATCAGCAAAATTTCCAAATAATTTTTGATCAGCTGCTCGCTTCCGAAAGGCGCTCCTTCCTTTCGCCCCAACAAACGGGAGCGCTTCCATGCATTGATGGGAGGATCGAACGCGTCGTACGCTTCTTTAACGAGCCGGGTCAAAATCGCCCGTTCGTCATCCTCCAGCCGAAACTGCTTGCCCGCAAAAAAAGACATGGCCGGGGACCCGCATTCAAACGAGATGATGATGACATTGGGCGCGTATTTCGAGCTGGCGCGGCAGCTGTGAAATTCGTTAGGACTGTAGAAAACCATATCTCCCTGCTTCATCTCGAAAGCGTGATGATCGGTCGTGATTTCGATCTCGCCTTTATCTACGTACAGAAACTCCCAAAAATCATGCTTTTCGCCTTCGAAATAGTAGTTTTTGCGCAGCTCGTAGAAGAAGAAGGTGTAAATTTCGTCAATAACCAGCTCCTGCTGCAGATGAAATCGATCATAGGTCATGCGGTTTGCGCCACCGTCCGTTCGTGCAAAAAGTTCGACTTTCAGGATAAAGCCATAAACCGGCTTCACCCACTATTATAAAGGCAAGGAAGCGATGATGAAAAGAGAAGGAGAGGTTGAACAGGATGACGAAAATTAGATTAGGGATTATCGGGTGTGGGGGCATGGCGGGTTCGCATTTTAGCGGCTATGAGGAATTGAAAGACCAGATGCAGGTAACGGCGGTTTGCGACATCATTCCGGAGCGCGCGGAGCGTGCGGCGAAGCTGCTCGGTTGCGACCTCGTTGTAACGGATTACCGCGATTTGCTGGACGTTGTCGATGCGGTGCTGGTCGTTCTGCCGCATGATCTGCATTACGAAGTAGGAATGACCTGCCTGAAGGCCGGAAAACATGTGCTGATGGAAAAGCCGATGGCCAATAGCGAAAAAGAAGTTATCGACCTGATCGAAACGTCCGAGCGGGAAGGCAAAGTATTGATGACCGCTTATCCCGTGCGCTTCTGGCCGCTCGTTGTCAAACTCAAGGAACTGCTTGACGCGAAGACGTACGGCGATGTATTCCAGATGTCGATCTGGACGGAGCAGTTTACGAAGTATGAGGACGGTCACTGGGCGCACAGCGCGGCAAGGCTTGGCGGCGGGCAATTTTTCAGCCACGGCTGCCATTATGTCGACCTGATGCTCTGGATGCTCGGCAAGCCGGTTCGCGGCACGCATATCGGCACGAGAAACGGCACGCCGTGGCTGGAAAAGGAAGGGACAAGCAACGTTACGATCGAATTCGAGAACGGTGTGCTTGGCTACCATTTCGGAACGTGGGGGGCTCGCGGCTCGCGGCTCAGATACAGCATTCATGTTCACTGCACAGAGGGCATGCTTGAGTTGGATATTAGCGACTGGAAGCTGTATGCGCATACCGGGATGAATCCCGAGAAGGCGAATTTGGATACGGGATCGAATAATAATGTTATTTTCGAAGCGCCGCAGAACGGCAAAAACACGCAGTATGAAATTGCGCATTTCCTCGATTGCATCCGTACCGGAGCGACGCCGATGACGGACGGCCCGTCCAGCTTGCAGGGTCTGCGCGTCATCTGGAGACTGTATGAGGCGGAGCTTAACGGCACGATCGCCGATCTTAGCGGTCTCGGGCTGGAGGACGACTGGAAGAGCGTTCCTGCAGGAACGGTCGGATAAAAAATACAGACATTCAAAAAAAGCGGAGATTGCTCCGCTTTTTTTAACATTTAGTCCGTTAAAGGACGGGAAAGCCGTTCGATCCTTATGCTGCCTTTGAAGGTCCCCCTGTAGGCTGGAGTCCGAAATCGCCCGCTTGCAGCAAGGAATCGAGGTTCGCCTTACGCTGGAGTCCGACTTTGCCGGCTTGGAGAGCGGATTCACCGGTGTGCCGAACAAATTACCCGCTGCAAGCAGGCGATTTCGGACTACAAGCGAGGAAAGGAAGCCGTACTCGATTCCAAGCGGGCAAAGTCGGACTGCGGCGCATGCAAGCGACAAGCGGGGATGGATCGGAGTTGAACCGGAACGCTGCAAACTGATCGAAGGAAAGCTCTGCCGGAAGGTCCCGGCGGTCTTTCCTTTATTTACGTTTGCTTTCCTTTTTTTGCAAAGCCCCCGTAAGCCGCTCGGCTGCGCAGTTAAAAAATGAATATTGCCGTGAAGGGCCCGGCCGTGCCATGATGAAAGAACGGGAAAATCGGTTCGGCAGGAACGGATGGATCCCATTAATTGCTTTGACAAGCCAGGCGAAAAAAAGCAGAAAACTTTCCGCTTTTTTGTTTTTCGTCCAATGGCTAGACGTAAAGTTCTTTGTGGAAGCGGATTCAAAGTGCCGGAGGGAGGGGAGCGGAATGAAAAGCAAGGGATCGTTCTTTACAATGCCGTATAAACGAAAGCTGTTCGTTTATTCGGTGATACTCAGCCTTGTTCCCGTCTTGATTCTGGGTTTGATTTCGTCCTCTATTGCGACGGGAAGCATACAGGAAGAAGTCGACCGCAATCATAACCATATATTGAAGCAGCTGGAGGTTCAGGTTGACGATTATATCCGCAGCCTGGATCGAGCTTCGCTGCTGCTTGCCAACGACCAGTACGTGCAAAAATCGATCAGCGAAGGGGCGTCTCCCGATCTGCTGCAGACGACGCTTTATATGATGGATACCGTACAAAAAGTAATTACGATGACCGACGCCGAATTCGAGGTGACGCTCGTTTACGCGCAAACGGGGGAAATGTACTCTTCCCGGCTCGGCATGGTGCGCGAGCTGGCGCCGCCCTATGACGGATACGTCAAGCAGGCGAAGGCGTTCTTCAATCAGACGACCGTTTTTACGCCGGCGGAAGGCAGGACGAATCCGGAGCTGCTAATCGCCCGCATGGTGCCGCTGCATGCGGTGCAGCCGCAAGGGTATTTGTTTCTCCATTTGGACATCAATCGGCTTAAACGGTTTATCGACCAATTCGAGCTGGGCGGCGAACGCAGGGTGATGATTGTCGATAGCTTGGGGAAAGTCGTCATGAGCAAGGAACCGAATGAGATCGGCAGCAAGCTCGATTCGGCTTCTCCGCTTTTTCCGTTTTGGGACAATCCGGCGATGCACGGCGAAATCGAATTGGCAAAGACGAATTATAGCGTGTCTTCCATTAAGTCGTCTATGAATCAATGGACATATATCGCTATGACGCCGACCGCCGAGCTTACCCGCAAGTCGGAGCGGATTCGCGCGGTCACGACAGGCATTATGCTGCTATTGGCGCTTGTATGGCTTGTTCTGGCGTTCGTCGCTTCCCGCCGCTTGTATGTTCCCATACAACGGCTGATCGGCAAGTTTTCTCCCGAGAACAGCGGTGATCGCGACGATTTGCAGGCGATCGATTCGTTTATGAACCGGGTTATGGCGGCGAATGAGAAGCTGCAGTCGCGGATCAGCGAGCAGGAGGCGTTCCGTAAAGAGAGCGTTCTCATGCAAATGCTGAGAGGGGAGCTGTCCGATAAGGAAAGCGGAGCGTTCGTGGAAGAACTCAAGCTGCCTCTGCGGGGCGGATGGTTCTGCGTTTGTCTCGTCGATATCGATCAATTCGCTTCTTTCCAGCAAAAGTATAAGGAGAAAGACCGTTTCCTTATGATGTACGCGCTGCGCAACATGATCGAGGAGCTTTGCCAGCCGTTCGTTTCTTATGCGACTGTGACGCCGAAGCCGGGACAAATCGCCGCGGTGATCGGGCTGGAAGCGCCGAATGAAGAAACGGCGAGAGCTATCGCGCTTGTCTGCCGGGAAATAAGGGAGCGGGTGTCCGAGCATTTCGCTTTTACCGTATCCGTTGCGATCAGCAATGTCCGTGAGGACTATTCAGGCATTTGCGATTCGTACGAAGAAGCGATCGCTCTGCTGGATTATGGCTGGGTGACCGGTCCGAACAAAACGATTACAACGGACCAACTGGAACCGTCTCTGCGTCAATCCAGCCGTGTGCTTGTCAAATGGAAAAATGCCCTTGTCGCCAGCGTAAAGCAAGGGGAGTTCGGGCTGGCAAGGGAGCAGCTTGAGCAAATGACCGGAGATTTGCCCCGTACCCTGCAGCATTCCGAGGCGCTGCTCGGCCTTTTTGCTTACTTGATCGGCGAGCTCGATCATTTTTTGCAGGAGCAGGGCTATGAGCTGAACGATATGTTCGAATACGATGTCCTGGAGCAGTTGTATACCTTTTCGTCGTTAGAGGAAGTGAGGGAATGGATCGCCGGCACCGTTTTCGCATCGGTTCAGCAGCATGTGCAGACCCAAAGCTTGTCCAGACAAAAGAAAGTTGTCGCCGAGGTGCTGCAGTATATCCGTGAGCATGACGAATCGGATTTGTCTCTGCAAATATTGGCCGATCATGTGCGCGTGTCGCCGTCGATGCTGAGCCGGATGTTCAAGGAGGAAATGGGGAGCAATTATATGGATTATGTCATTCAATTCCGCATGGACAAAGCCAAGGAATGGCTCGTTCACACGGAAATGTCGATCAAGGAAATAACGGACCGGCTTCGATATGCTTCCGTCCCGAATTTTACCCGTATATTCAAGCAGGTAACCGGCATGCCGCCGGGCAATTACCGGAAACAGCAGCGAGGCGAGGACGGCGTGAATTGACAGTTGCCTTCAACGAATATTTGTTAATGGTTCGCATGGAAAGAGCGAAGATCCTGCCGGCGGGCAAGGATAAGAAAGTGTACGAGATCGCATTGGAAGTAGGATACAGCGATCTGAACGGGTTCTAATAATTTAAGCAATTCACAGGTGTAATCGTAAGCGAATATAGAGGACAGAGTCAGTCTGGAAGTTAAATCGGCTATCGAGATAATTGATAGCTTTTTATTTTGTAGCTGCCCTTTTCTGTGAAAAAAGGTTGGATAGTGTGGATTGCGTATGGAAGGGAGTGGGGGTATGTGCTGAAAAGTTTACGTGCCGCCTTTGAAATCGAGAATTTACCGCAAATTTTAATTATAATTCTCGATTTCAAGAGTGGCTGAAGGCAGATACCCCCATTACCTGGAATTTTGCAAATCATTCATTTTTATCCCTTCCTTTATTCCCTCAGACTTTCCTTTATTCCCATCCGCTTTCCTTTGTTTGCATCATCTCCAAAAACCCGCGCGGTTACGCGGTTAAGAAATGAAAATTGTCTTGAAACGCAGCCCGTGCAAAGATGAAAGCGTTACCGATGACCAAACGAATCAAGAGGGGGAAACGCTACTATGAAATCGATCAAAATCGGATCGGCCGCGCTTTTGTCGCTTGCGCTCGTTCTTACGGCGTGCAGCAAGGAGAAAGAAACGGATACTCCGGCCAAGCAAACAGGCGGGGCGAGCCAAAGTCCAAGCGCGGACGTCAAGCCGCAAAAAGAGAAGCTGTCGCTAAACTGGCTGGTTCATGTACAGGCGAACACCAATTTACCGGAAGCCGGCAAAGATTTCGTCAAGAAGAAAATCGAAGAGAAATTCAACGTAGAATTGAAGCTGGATTACATGATCTCCGGGCAGGATTACATCAATAAAACGAATGCGCTGCTCGCTTCGACGCCGCCGGACATGTGGAAGGACGGAACGCCGGACGGGGGCAACCAATACGCGGTGAGCGGCTTGCTGGCCGATATGACGCCTTTCGTTTCACCGCAAACGATGCCGAATTACTTTAAATACTGGACGACCGAGAAGGAAATGAAGCTGTACCAGGTGCAAAATAATTTTTACCGTGCGCCGGTGCCGTTTGACCGCAGTATTTTCCGCTCGTTATATATTCGCAAAGACTGGCTGGATAAGCTCGGATTGCCCGTACCCAAAACGTATGACGAGTATGTCGAAACGCTGCGGAAATTCCGCAACGGCGATCCGGACGGCAACGGGAAGAAGGATACGTACGGATTTACGACGGCGGGAGCCGGCGGCTCCATCGGCCTGGATTGGCCGGAATATTTGAAGCATGGCTTGACGTTCCCGCGTAAAATCGAAAACGACCGTTTTGTCGATATTCAGACGGACCCCAAGATCGAATTTGTCATCAACGATGTCGCCAAGCTGATCCAGGAGGATTTGGTCGATCCGGACTGGTATTTGAACAAAGCTCCGCAGCATGTCGAGAAAGCGATTTCCGGCAAAGCCGGCGTCGTGCTGGGAGCGACGAAGGATTTTGCGTTCGACAGCAATCCGCAGAGCATTCAAGCTCGCACGAAGCAGCTTTTCCCGAATGCGAACTGGGTGCCGCTTAATCTGTTTCCGGACACGCCGGCGGCCGTTAAGCCGAGTCCTGCGAACCCGTTCCTGTTTGCCAAAACCGTCGCCGAGAAAAATCCGGAGAAGGTCAAGCGCTCGATCGAGATATTGGACTGGCTTGCGAGCGAGGAAGGTTATTTGCTGACTCACTACGGCGAAGAAGGAAAGCATTACGTCAAGGAAGGCCAAACGATCAAGCTGAACGTCGACGCTTATACGAACGATATTGCGAAGCAGGGCGACTTTCTGAAAATATGGCAATTTTTCACGCCTTTCGAGGCGCCGCAAATTTTCGGCCTCACCGTGCTTGATTCAAGAATGACGGATCACGACAGGGAAATCACGAAATATTTTACAACGATCAAATTGAACGAGAACGAAGGAACTTCCCTTATTCCGCCGCAAGGCTTCGACTTGGCCGGCTTCCGCAAACGGCAGGCGGAGCTGCAAACGAAGGCGCTGCTCGAAGATAAATCGGGTAAAAATTGGCCGCAATACCGTGAAGAGCTGATGACCAAGTACAAAGGCAACGAGCTGTTTGAGTCGTACGAAAAAAGCTTGAGGGCGGTCGGCGCGATCAAGTAACAACGATCTAATGTAACAACGGCATGCTTCTTGACCCGCCGAACCATGCGGCTTCCGGGGGCATGCCGGCTTATTCCCCATAACCGCCGAAAGAAAGGAGTGACCGGACATGCTGCAACAATCGGCGCAGACGGCGCCCGCAGCGGTAAGCTTGAAGCCCAAACGGTCCGGCGCGTTCAGAAGCGTTTACCGCAGCCGGTGGTTTTATCTCATGATGCTGCCCGGACTGATCTACTATGCCGTGCTTCATTACTTGCCGATGGGCGGCTTGCTGATCGCATTTCAAAAATACAATTTGCTGGAAGGAATCTGGGGGAGCGAGTGGGTCGGCTTCGACAATTTCCGGACGATTTTCAATTCTCCCGATTTTCCGATCATTTTGAAAAATACGCTGATTATCAGCGTGTATCGGGTTCTGTTCAACATGATTCCCGACGTGCTTCTGGCGCTGATGCTGAATGAAATTCGCGTCGCCTGGTTCAAGCGTTTTGTGCAAACCGTGACTTACGGACCGTATTTCCTCTCTTGGGTTATCGTGTACGGGTTGACGTTTTCGTTTCTTGCGCCCGAATCGGGCTTGATCAGCAGCTGGTTCCGCGATATGGGCTGGGGACCTCTGCAACTGCTGACGGATAAAGAGTTTTTCCGACCCTTGCTTATTTTGACCGATATATGGAAAAGTACGGGTTATGGCGCGATCATTTACCTTGCGGCGCTCGCGACGATCAACCAGGAGCTTTACGAGGCGGCCGTCGTGGACGGAGCGGGGAGATGGCGCCAGCTCTGGCATATTACACTGCCCGGCATTCGCGATGTATTCGTGCTGATGCTGATCTTGCGGCTCGGCCATATTTTGGACGCCGGCTTTGACCAGGTTTACATTTTCTTGAATGCCCGCGTTTACGAGACCGGCGATATTATCGACACCTGGGTGTTCCGGCGAGGTCTTGAAAATCTTGATTTCAGCGTGGCTGCGGCGACGGGTTTCTTTAAATCGTGCATCGGGCTCATTCTCGTGCTTGGGGCGAACAAATTGGCCAAAAAACTGGGCGGCTCGGGCATCTGGTAATCGGGAGCATGTAAGCGCCGATTCGCAGGAAGGAGGCAAAATCCGATGTCCTATATATTGCAAAAATCGAAGGCCGACAAAACGGTGGACGCCGCTATGTACGTCGTTCTCGGCTTGTTCGCGCTGGCGACGCTATTTCCGCTCTACTATGTTATCGTCATGTCGGTAACGCCGTTTGTCGAGGTGCTGCGCAACGGGGGCTTTGTGGTTTTCCCGGGCAAGCTGACGTTTGCGGCGTACCGGGAAATTTTGAGCAGTCCGCGCATTCCGCAGGCGCTGCAGGTGAGCGTGACTGTGACTGCGATCGGCACAGCGCTCAACCTGCTCGTCACGACGCTGCTCGCTTACCCGCTGTCCAAGCGGTTCGTGCCGGGGCGCAACGCGATTTTGATGGCGCTCGTGTTCACGATGCTGTTTAACGGCGGACTGATTCCGACTTATTTGGTCGTGCGCGGCATCGGCTTGTACGATACGATCTGGGCGATGATCGTGCCCGGTATGGTGTCGACGTTTAATCTGCTTGTGATGAAAACGTATTTCGAGAATCTCCCGCAAGAGCTGGAGGAAGCGGCGAAAGTGGACGGCTGCGGCGATGTAACGACGCTGTACCGCATCGTGCTCCCGATATCGATGCCGATTATGGCGACGCTAGGGTTGTTTTACGGCGTGACGCATTGGAACGATTATTTCAAAGGCATTATGTATTTGACCGACAAGACGCTGTATCCGATTCAGGTGGTGCTGCGCGGGATGATCCAGTCGCCGAATGTCAGCCAGGAGCTGCAGGCGATCAATACGATGGAGCTTGCCCAACTGCCGCCGGAAACGGTAAAAATGGCGACCGTCGTCGTCGCGATCATCCCGATTCTGATTGTGTATCCGTTCCTGCAAAAATATTTTGTAAAGGGCATGCTGATCGGCGCGGTCAAAGGCTGAGCGTGCTGATCGATGCGTCTAGGTCGCAACCGCGCGCGACTCCCGGCGCGAGGCGCCATCGCGGCACGCGGTGCTCGGTCACACGCCGGCGGTCAAACCTCGTGCAGCACAAACACCCGAAGTTTCGGCAGTAAGGGGAAAGTAACCCTTCTCGCGCGATTATGGGGGTTGTTTATGAAAAGTCAAGGAAGAAGCCCTCCTGCGAAGCGGGAGGGCGCATACATCCGTAGGGTATGGGAAATCCCTTGCCCTGTCTGGCTCGAAGAATGCGGGAGATCCATTTAATTCATTATAAGAGGAGGCATGGCATAATGAAATGGAAACGCTTACTATCATCTGCGTTGGGGCTGCTATTGGCTGCGGGGGCCGCTTCCCCGACGGTGTTGGCGCAGGATACTAGCATCGACCGTTATCTGCCGATTGATCAGAACGCGAACTACGGCCGAGCTTTGTCCGAATCCCCGCGAGGCGGTTCGCTGGCTTGGGGCGAGAGCTACTACACCGAGAGTTACATGAAAATGTACGAGGCGACCGGAGACCGCTTCTGGCTTGACAAAATGGTCGACCATACCGACCGGATGCTGGCGAACGCCGTGGATCACGACGGTGACGGGTATAAGGGGTGGGCCGACTTCTCTTACTCCCACCTCCAGTTGGCGAATAACGGTTTCCTGCTGCAAGGAGCGATTCCCTCCACGGTCGAGACGGCGGTCTACGGGTCATTCGAGGCGGGCGCCGGCGCAAGCGGCGTGCCGACAGGCTGGACCCTGCAAGGGGCGTCCGGACGCGCGTACCGGTCGACGGCGCCCGGCGACGCCTTCGACGGTGCGGCCGGCGTGATCGTGGAAAGCGATGGTGTAAATCAAAACCGGCTCGTGCAGCCGATTGCCTATACCCCAGGCAAGTCGTATGCGGTGGAGGCGTACATGAGCGTTGACACCGAAAAGACGCAAGCGCTCGTTGAAGTGTACAACGCGACGACGAACGCCGTGGTTGCCTACGCTCGGGCGCATCATGTCGGCTTCGAGCGCTACATATTCACCTTCAAAGCGCCGGCCAGCGGCTCGCTGCAGCTGCGCATCGGCTTGCAGAGCTACGATCAGGCCGGGTACAAAGTCCGCTTCGACGGCGTCTCCGTGAAATCGCTGGAGCACGCTCCGCTGCAGAACGGCGGCATGGAGACCGTGAATGGCGCCGATCCGATGCTGCCGGCAAGCTGGGCGCGGTGGCATGCCTCCACGGCAGCTAACGTCTACCTGAGCAGCGACGCGCATTCCGGCTTGAACTCGATCGCCGTCACGACCGACAACACGTCCTGGGAAGTGGCGGAGCAGACGATCGACTACGTGCCGTCCGAGTCGTATACGCTGTCGTTCTGGGGCAAAGTATCCAGCACGGCGACGACCGGCCGTGTGGAAATCTATAACGCGACCGACGGCGTCATGGTCGCGGGCGCCAATGTCGCCGGCACGGCCTGGACGTCGGGCAGCCTGACCTTCACCGCGCCTTCCGCCGCCGGCAAGACGCTGAAGGTTCGCCTGTACCAGAATAATTGGCAGCTGACCGGCTTCACGAGTTACTTCGACGACCTTGTACTGTTCTCCGCGACGCCTGCCGACGAGCTGATGGCGAACCGCGGCTTCGACTCGGCGAGCGGCACGGATGCGACGCTGCCGGCCGGCTGGACACGTGCGTCCGGGACGACGGCGTCGGATGCCTACCTCGTCTCCGGTATCAATAACGCTTACAGCGGAACCTATGGATTGGCGGTCAAGGCGTCGCCCGCCTCCGACAAGACGCTGGAGCAGACCCGGACGTACACGCCCGGGACCACCTATGTGCTGTCATACTGGGGCCGAGCGTCCAATCCGAATTCCCCCGGCCGAGTGGACATCTATAACGAGACGGACGGTGTCGTCCTGTCCGCAGACACTTTAACGGATCTGAGCTGGAAGCAGCGTTTCCTGACGTTCACGGCGCCGTCTGCTGCCGGCAAGACGCTGAAGGTGCGGATGACGCAGCCCGCCTCGGGAGGAGGTAATCTCAGCTATTTCGACCTTACCTCGCTGAAGCCGCTGCTGAAGACGGAGGCTGCCGGATGGACGCGTGAAGCGGGGACGACGCTCGCTGCGGCTCATCGCAGCACGGATGCGACGCTGTTCAGCGACGGCGGCGGACTTGAGCTCGTGCACGATGGCGTCTCGGCGCCCAAGATGAGCCAGGCGCTGCTGAATTACAAGCCGAACGACAAGTATGGTTTATCGTTCTCCGGAAAAGTGGCTGCAGCCGGAACGACCGGACAAGTGCGTGTCTACGACAAAACGACGTCCACGGCTTTGGGCGCCTGGACCTTCTCCAATACCGACAAGCTGACGATCGTCGCCGGCGATTTCCAGACGCCGGCAGCGGGGCATGATCTTGTCGTCGAGGTGTCCATCCCTTCGGGTTCGGCGGGTCAGACCGTTTGGGCGGATTCTTTTACGGTGGGACCCTATTGGGAGCAGATGGTGCATGAGGGCGTAATTGCTACTCCGATTCTGCGGTTCGTGAACGCGGTCTACGCGAATGCCGCACTCCACGCCGCTTACTCGGCCAAAGCCGACACGTACCGCAACTTCATCGCGGACAATTTGGTACACAAGTGGGATCCGTACTGGAAGCAAGTCAGCGGCACGGACGGCGCAAACAACGGGACGGGCGTGTACATTTTCCCGGCCGGCCTCAGTACGAATTGGTTCCCGTCCCGAAGTCTGCCGCATAATCAATATTTGGCGTTCGCGAGCATGCTGTACCTGCTGTATGACGCAACGAACGGCGTTCCGGCTTATGCCGCCGACCGTTCGTATTATTGGAGCCGGGCGAACGACATGGCGCGGGCGTTCCGGAGCAAGGTTCGTCCGAATCCGCTGAACGCTTCGCTCGGGACCGACGCTTACGTATGGAACTATTGGGACCCGATGGGTTCCTGGGACGACGGCCATTATACGTATTCGTCCTATACGAATGAGGACATCTCCCACGCTGCGCTGACGATGAGCGGGGCGATGGAAGCGTATCATCACGGCCAAGTGTTCACTTCGGCGGATATGGACAAGTTCACGAAGACGTTCACGGACGTCATGTGGAACCAGAGCCTGGGCGACCCGGTCTTGTCGTATTATAATTCCCGGCGGCCGGCCGTTACGACCGACAAGATCAACACGAACCAGTTCTATGCCTGGAGCGGCTTCGCGGAGTTCAACCCGCTTGTCTGGGATATCGCCGACGCGGTCTGCACGACGGGCTCGTGCACGATGGCCATTGCCTCGAATCTGGCCAAGTGGAGCCGCAACAAGACGCGGAACGGAGACTTCGAGTTGGCCGATCCGGCGGACGCCACGCTGCCTCGGGGCTGGCAACGGTGGCAGTCCACATCGGCGACTGCAGCGCGAACGGCGACCGGCCCGGGGCTGAACGACTGGGCGGTCTCGATCAAGACGAACGGCTCCACTTGGCAGGTGATGGAGCAGAAACTGGAAACATACGAGCCGAATACGGATTACACGATCTCCTTCCTCGGCAAGAAGCTCGGTTCGGTGAACGGCAGAGTCCAGTTGTTCGACTACACCACTTTGACAGTGTTGGGCGAGCTGAACTTCTCCGACACGTCGTGGACGCGCAAGACGTTCACCGCGCGAACGCCGGCGGCGGGGCATGATGTGCGGCTGCGCTTGTATACGCCCACATACACGCCGGTTGGGCAGGAAGTCGCCTTCCACGACGTACGCGCCTATCCTTCGCTGGCGGGCACGCAAATCGCCAATGCCGGCTTCGAGACGGCCGACCTTTGGGACGCTGCGCTTCCCCGGTACTGGATGCGCGGTGCGACGACGCTGGACGCGAACGCCGTCATCGACACCACAGACCGGTCGGCCGGTCTAAGCTCGTTGAAGCTTGTGTCTGCGGGTACGGGCTCCCAGCAGGAAATGATCTATACTTGGAAGGGGTATATGCCGGGAGCCGCTTATTCGTTTAGCTTCGACGCGCAATCCGCCGGAGCGGCGGGAGGCCGGGTCCAGATCGTGGACACCGCGACAAACGTTGTTCTGGTGGATGAGAGCGTAAGCTCGGCCTCTTGGACGAACGTCTCGGCGGCATTCACGGCTCCTTCCAGCTACGACCATGTGCTCCAGGTGATCGTGAAGCTGGGCAACCCCGGCAACGCAGGCAGCTTCCGGGTCGATCAGTTGAAGCTTGTCTCTCAGTAGTCTCCGTTGGATCGTCATAGATGAAGTCTGAGGGCTGTCCCATAAGAGTAGGTGGAATGGGCCAATCCCAATTGTAAACAGATGCGCTTCCGAATCGCTGCTAAGCGGGGATGGAAGCGTATTTGTTTGCAGATTCAGCTGCATTCAATGAGGCATAAACTTGGAAAAGTGACTTTTGGACCGCCGCATTCATGCTGAAGCCCCAACAAACAATGAGGTAAGCCTATAGTCCTATAATTGACCTTCACACATTTGGCTTTTTCTGCTATATTGGGTTGTGCAGTTAGTTTGGCGAATTATGTATGAATAATGGAGTGGACAACATGTACTGCACACAATGCGGAGAGAAGGCGGGCGAGAACGACCGATTTTGCGCTGCCTGCGGAAGCAAGCTGGTTAATGGGGAAGTCAAAGGGGCTAACGGCTGGAAAGATAAGGATCATGCCGGCGGGGAGCAAAAGGCTGGCGCTTCCGACTGGGAAGAGGGGGCGAGCGCCGCTTCGCCAGGAGGCACGGATACGGTTGGCCGGTATTCGGATAAGGAAATGCCGGATTCGGAGTACGTCCATGCCGGAACGAATGCCGCGGCCGGGGAGAGCGTCGGGGGAAATGAAACGCTGCGCGCCCTGATCGGCTCGAATGCCGGCTATTATATTCGGCGGTGGAACAGCGAACGGACGGGTTCGGATGGGGGCTGGAACTGGGCGGCGTTCTTTTTCAATATGTTCTGGTGTTTTTACCGCAAAATGTATGGAATCGGTTTCATCCTGATAACGATTACGCTGTTGGCCGGATACGGGGCGATGAAAGCCGAAATTCCGGGCTTAAGCACGCTGATCGGTTTGCTTATCGCGCTCTACACGGGGCTCAGAGGGAATGCGCACTACTATAACCAGATACGCAGGAAACTCGCCGAATCGGAAACGGCGTCCGGAGCCAATGAGGAAGAGCTGCGGAGGCAAGGAGGAACGACGTGGGGCGGTGCGATGCTGTCGCTTGCCGTTTTCATCGGTCTTGCTTTTGCCGTGGCGTTCGTAGACGACAGCCTTGCATCGTCCCGTCCGGCATCGGCGGGAAGCGCTCCGGCCTGGACGCGCAGCACGAGCGATTCCGTGCATGTCGGCAATGCGGTAACAAGCTACGATTGGGAGGACAAGCTCGGACCTGACCGGATGCTCATGATCATAGGAGGCATTTTGTCGGAGTGGCGGCGTTTGAACGTTCCGTATCAACAAACGGGAGCCGGGGAAAAAGCGGATGCGCGAATATGGGCTGAGATGGCGATGATGGCGCTGGATTCCCGCGAAATGCGAGGTAAGACGCTTAACCAGGTGTTGGAGGAGCTGCGTTTGAACCTGGACGATGCGCTCGCGGAAGATTCGAAATGGACGGCTGCGAAGTCCGCGGTTTCGCCGAAGCCGACAGCCGCCCCGCAAGGGAAGCCTGCTGCTCAAGATGAGGACGTATCATCGCAGGCTGCAGCGAGCCCGGTTCCCGCAGCTGCAGGGTATAATGAAGCGAAGTCGAAGGAATTGCCCGATTCGGTTCATGATGCGGCGCTTGTCCAAAAGCTTCTGAAGGAAGGGGCGGACCCCGACGCCCGAACGGACTATGGAGCGCCTGCATTGCACAGAGCGGCGGCGGAAGGATACATGGAAGCTTTCGACGCGCTGCTTGCGGGAAAAGCGGATCCTGCGAGCAAGAACGATACCGGCGAAAACGCCTTGATTGCGGCGCTGGACGACACAACGAATTGGTTGATGGGCGAGTACACGGCTAACAAAAAAGCGGAAACGGCAGTAGCGATGGTAACGCGGCTTCTTGAGCTGGGGCTCGAACCGGACAGCAAAACAGCCGACGGCCAGACGGCATTGATGCGGGCGGGCGGCGCGTTTCCGAAGGCGGTTCCCGTTCTGCTGAAGGAGGGGGCGGATCCGAATGCCGCTGACAGGGAAGGCAATGTTGCGCTTACCTACGCTTTGGCGGATGAAACGGCCATCAAGCAGCTGCTGCAAGCAGGCGCTAACCCAAAAATCCGCAATAAGAGAGGCGAAACGGTATACGATATCGTCGAAAAACGCAACCTGCCGGTTCCGGCCAAGGCGCTTGGCATGGAGCTGAAGCTTAAGCCGATATTTCCGGAGAACGACGATGTCAAGCGTGTTATGGATGTTGCGGCTATTGGCTTGAGCCAGTTTTTTGCCGAGAATATGTTCGGACGCGCAACCATTGAGGGTACCGACGTATGGGTTTACAATAAAGGGGCGGCGGAAGGATATGCGTTTACATCCTCCCACATCGAAGAAGTGGACATCGAAGGCCTTCAAGCCGGAAGCTTGAAGATGCAGATGTTCATCAAGTGGAAGGAAGCGGAAGAAGAGGCGGAATCGATCAGCGTATTTGTGAAAAATGAAGACGGCGTTTACGGTTATCATTTCAAGCCTGGCGCGACGGTCGTAAACGGGCAAAAGGTAGAAGACTATTGACGAAAACCCGCAAGTCGCACTGAGTGCGGCCTGCGGGTTTTTGTGTTATGTTCGTTAATTTCTAGAAGCGGCCGGCCGGTCTAAGAGTTGATTTATTTTTTGGGGTGCGGTTAAATTGGTTGAAGGGTGTTTAAATAAAAGACCGGTGAATGCCGTTTATGTGAAGGGAATGAAAATATGAACGTTAACCGCAGAAAACGCGTGCTTATCGCCGTCTCGGTAGATGCCGAGAGGGATGCGGTGCTGCGCGGTTTGGGCGAAGCCGGTTCGGGCGTATTCGAAGTATTCGCCGCAGGCGTGGGTACGGCGCCGGCAGCTGCAAGCACGGCAAAGAAGCTTGCGTCGGGCACATACGATTTGGTCGTTAACGCAGGAATATGCGGCGGCTTTGCAGGGCAAGCGGAAATCGGCTCGCTCGTCGTGGCGAGCGAGATTGTTGCCGCCGATTTGGGCGCCGAATCGGCGGAGGGCTTTATCGGCCTGGACGAGCTTGGCTTCGGCTTGGCGCGGGCCGAGGTAGACGCCGGTTTGGCGGGCCGGGCGGCGGAGGCTTTTGCGGCGGCCGGACTGCCGGTCGTATTGGCTCCAATACTCACGGTGTCCACCGTGACAGGTACGGCGGCAAGCGCTGCTGAGCTTGCTTCCCGGGTGCCGGGAGCGGCAGGCGAAGGGATGGAAGGCTTCGGCGTAGCCGCAGCGGCCAAGGAATTCGGCCTGCCTGTACTTGAAATACGCGCCGTTTCGAATGCGGTCGGCCCTCGAGACAAGTCGGCCTGGCGCATCAAAGAGGCGCTGCAATCGCTGGAAGCCGCAAGTAAAGTGCTTACGGAGGTATTTTCATGAAGATCGCTTATTCTCCTTGTCCTAATGATACATTCGTTTTTCACGCATGGGCGCACGGGCTCATTCCCGGCGCGCCGAAGCTGGACGTTATGTATGCGGATATCGACATCACGAACGGTTTGGCTGCAAGCTCACAGGGTCCGGATGTGCTGAAAATTTCGTACGCCGCGCTGCCGTGGGTATTGAATGAATACGCGCTGCTGCCTTGCGGAGGCGCGCTTGGCAGAGGCTGCGGCCCGCTTGTGCTGTCGAAGGAAGGCGGCGGCGATCCGTCGGCGCTCTCCGGTCGCCGCGTTGGCGTGCCGAGCGAGCGCTCGACCGCGTATTTGCTGTTTCGCCTATGGGCTGCACAAAACGTGCCGGGCGGCGTAGGCGAAATCGTCGTTATGCCGTTCCACGAAATTATGCCCGCCGTGCGTGACGGCAAGATCGATGCCGGCTTAGTCATCCACGAGGCGCGCTTCACGTATCCGTCGTACGGACTGACGCTGATGACCGATCTCGGAAGCTGGTGGGAGTCGGATACCGGTCTCCCGATTCCGCTCGGGGCGATTATCGCCCGCCGGTCGCTGGAGCTTTCGTCCATCGCGAGCTGGATACGGGCTTCGGTCGAGTATGCTTGGGCGAATCCGGAGGCATCGCGCGAATACGTGCAGGAGCATGCGCAAGAAATGGACCCCGAAGTGGCGAAAGCGCATATCGCTCTTTATGTGAACGAGTTTACCGCCAATTTAGGCGAGGACGGTTATGCCGCAGTTCGGGCGCTGCTGGGCAGGGCGGCTGATGAGGGGCTTGTGCCTGAAATCAATTTGGACGCGCTAAACATGTAGAAGCGGAAACGAAACGAACAGTCCAGGCCGTTGCTCGGCTTGGGCTGTTTTTTTTCGGTTCATTAGGCCAGATAGTATACCGTTGAAGGAGACTATAAGCCTACGGCAAACGACGGCATCAAAGACGGCGCCGGACGTTTAGCTTTGTCATAACGTATTTGCAATAAAAAAATGCAGGGTTTGGCAGAAAAATGTCGAATAATAGGAGCGGGGGCGATTGAGCCTTTTCTCGATTTACGACATATGATGACTAGAGAAACAGGAGGGAGCGACCATGAAAAAACATATGCTAGCCATATCGGCGATCACGGCGTTCGCCGTGCTGATGACCGCTTGCGCCGAACTGAATCCGCAGCCGGCGGCTACCGCTGCCGTATCGCCTAAAGCATCGACTTCGCCGTCTCCGTCCGCGAAGCCGACCGCAACCGTATCGCCGTCACCGGCTGCGACTAAAACGCCTACGGAAAAGCCTTCTGAGAAGCCTACGGCCAAGCCTTCGGCAAGTCCGTCGCCTTCCGCATCGCCGTCTCCGTCCGCGACGGCCAAACCTGCGCAGACGGCTAAACCGACGGGAGCTCCGGCAGCTTCGGGAGATAAAAAAGCGGTCTCCTGGTATTACATGAAAAAGAAAAAAGGCCAAGTGCCGGACTTCCCGGCCGAAACGAAAAAAATGAAGCCCGAGCAGAAGGTGATCTACGTCGGAACGGGTAAAAAAGTTTACCTGACGATCGATACGGGAGGGCCTTTGGGCGATGTGGATAAAATGCTGAAGGCGCTCAAGGATAACGATGCGAAAGCGAACTTTTTCGTTGCGGGCTACAATATCAAGAAGGATCCGGAGTTTCTGAAACGACTTGTGAAAGACGGGCATTTGGTCGCCAATCATACGATGACGCACAAGGATATGACCGAAATGACCGATGAGCAGGTGAAGAAGGAAATCGAGGATTACGAGAAGCTGTATAAAGAAATAACGGGCAAGGAAATCGTCAAGTATTTCCGCTTCCCTTATGGCAAGTACAGTCCGCATTTGCTCGACGTTATTTCCGGTATGGGTTACTCGTCCGTCTTCTGGTCGACGGCTATGCGAGACTGGGAGCCGCGCAAGAACGGCGCCGACGATCCGTACAACGATATCATGAACAATTTGCATGACGGCAACGTCATTTTGATGCACCAAGGCTCGGAAGAAAACATCGAAGCGCTCGACCGGATCATCAAAGCGATTAAGAAGGAAGGCTACGAGCTTGCTTTATTAAGCGATATGTAACTGCGACCGGAACTAGGCAGTCCAAGCAATAAGCGAAAAGCCGTCAAAACCGCTGTCGGAGCGGGCTGGCGGCTTTTTTTCATCATGGCGCGTGGCCCGACGAGGCATGATCATTAGATTGCGAGGAACTATTCTTAGAACTGTTCTTCATACTCGATAGTTGCCATACTGCCGGGCTGGGCATAGTGAAAACCAGGCGGGTTACGCCAAGGCAATACCGGGAAAAAGAATTGTCGGCGAGCAAAATATATGGCTTTTCGTCCAAGAAATCGACCTTAACGGGGAAAGGTTGTCCGATGCCGCGATTTTCGCCTGTGCAGGGGAATAGAAGGCATTTGTCACGGTACGTTTCCTGTGCTATTCTCATATTCTAACCATGTGGATGGATACATGCGGGGGGAATGGAAGAAGGTTGCAGGATCCCTCAGTCATCCGCTTCAGCAGCAAACCGGCAACGCTTAAGCGTAACTTTTCGACCATACTCGTGCAAAGGAAGCGTATAGATCGTGCAGCAAGCGATAGCGATATTGGATTCAGGCGTCGGCGGTTTAACGGTTGTCAAAGAAGTCATGCGTCAGCTTCCACAGGAGAAAATCATTTATTTCGGCGACACGGCCCGCACTCCGTATGGCCCCAGAACGCCTGCCGAGGTATCGTTGTTCACCCGGCAAATTGTCGATTATTTAATGCAGTTTCACCCGAAAATGATCGTGATCGCCTGCAATACGGCAACAGCAGTAGCGCTCGAGCAAATACGCTCGTCTGTGCCGGTCCCCGTCGTCGGCGTTATTCACCCGGGCGCCCGGGCGGCGATCAAAACAACCCGGCGCGGTCTTGTGGGCGTGATCGGAACGGAAGGAACGGTTCGCAGCGGCGCTTACGAGAACGCGCTGAAGGAATTGTCCCCCTTCATCGAAGTCATCAGCCTTGCATGTCCGCGGTTCGTTCCGCTGGTGGAGCAAGGCCGGTTCCGTACGGCCGAAACGCGTCAGGTGATCAGACAGACGCTTGCTCCGCTAACCGGTTATCCGATGGACTGTCTCATACTCGGATGTACGCATTATCCGTTCATCAGCGAAGCGATCGCCGAAGCGATGGGACCTTCCGTTACACTGATCAGCTCGGCCGACGAAACGGCCCGCGAAATCAGTACGGTGCTCTATCACAGCGGCCAATTGGCCAAGGCGAGCCAACTGCCGGTTCACCAGTTTTTTTGCAGCGGGGATCCCGTCATGTTTCAGAAAATTGCGCAAGAATGGCTCGGCGAGCAAATCAGAGTGACGCCGGTCGTCTGGCAGGTTCCGCAAATTTTATAAGCGATATTACGTATTCAGCGCGGCTGCGGCTCGAAAGAGCATGCGGGCCGCGTTGATTTTTTATACACATATGCAGGAATTCGAATTTGCCCGCTTGGAGCAAGGAATCAAAGCTTCTTTAACGCTGGAATTCGATTTTGCCCGCTTGGAGAATGGATTTAGCCGTGCGCTGAGCCAAATAGCCGCTGTAAGTGGGCGTTTTCGGACTGCGGGCGAGGAAAGGGATCCGGACTCGATTCCAATTGGTCAAAATCGGACTCTAGCGCGTGCAAGCGACGAGCGAGAAGGGGGCTTTGGAACTTGAAGAGTACGCGAGGGATGTTGGGGCGGCGGATCCGATTTTCGTAGTGAGTGCCGCTCGCGGTTCGCGGTGTTTCAATGCATGCAGACTGCCCGTCTGCCGCAAACGTTCTCTGACGGAGCGATAGCCATTCGCCAAATGACCGTTCGACGTTTTGTAGACGGTTATTTTTCTTTTTGCGTGCAGCTGTTGACAAATCGCCGACAACTGCGAATAATGATAGTAAGTAAACAAAAATATTTATAAAGTATATAAAGGATGGGGTGGCGAATATGAAGCTGTTAGGCATTTCGGGAACCATAGTCGGGTCGAAAACGGCCATTGCCGTAGAGAAGGCGTTGGAAACCGTCAATCGGAGTCATTCCGAGGTACAGACGGAGCTACTGGATCTTAGGCAATATGACCTGCAGTTTTGCGACGGGCGGAATCCGTCGGATTATACGGGAGATACAAGGAAAGTAATCGACATCGTATCGTCGGCCGATCTGTACTTGATCGGAACGCCGATTTTTCAATCGTCCATTACGGGTGTGCTGAAAAACTTGTTCGATCTTGTTCCTGTTGACGCGTTATACAATAAAGTGATGGGTTTTATCGCAACGGGCGGGACCTATCAGCACTATCTCGTCGTGGAAAATCAGCTCAAGCCGATCGCCGGATATTTTCGGGCTTTCGTAGCGCCGAGTTACGTTTATCTCCATGACGATCATTTTAATCCGGAGAAAAAAATTGTCGACCCGGATGTGCTGCAGCGCATCGATAAATTGGCGCATGAGGTCGTTTTTATGCATCAAAGACTCAAAGCGTAAAAGAACCCCCAATCTAGGATTGGAGGTTGCGCGGCCGAATACGATATACGCATTTTTTGCCGCCTTTGGCCAAACATTCCGGACGGGTAATATCCGCATCCAGCAAAGCTTCGAACAAACGTAATTCACATTGGCAGGCATGGGTGTATTGATTCGCGATTTGCGCGATCGGACAGTTGTGCTCGATAAGCACGTATTCGTCGTCGCTGTTTTTTTGCAGTTCCGCCATGTAGCCGTTCTCGTTCTGAATGTCGGCAAGCGCGGATACTTTATCTTCAAAGTCCTTGTCACCCATCATGCCTGCATACTTCTTGTACAACGTTTCTTTACGGCGTTCGAACAATCGCTCGACCATCGCTTCGCCCGATTCCTGCACCAGCTCGTCCAGCAAGTCGAGGGCGACGGCATGATATTTATTCGGAAACAGCGCATCGGCGCGATCGGTCAAATGGTACGCAGCAGTCGGCCTGCCCATAGGCTGCCGTATGATTCTGGATTCGATCAAACCGTCGCGCTCCAGCCCGTCGATATGACGGCGGACGGCTATGGACGTAATGTCCAGACGCTCCGTAAGTTCTTTGGCAGTAAGCTCTTCATTTGTTTTGAGCAGATGCAAGATCGTATCGCGGGTCGATAATTCGGCATTAGGCTGCAAAGGGGTCACCACCTTATTTAGAACTTCATGGAGTAATCAACTTAATTAAACTTTATTTATAAAAAGTATTTTAACACAAACCAACAGCTTGACAAGTGCGGCGGTACGCAACAAATATTGTAAATATAATCGTTTATAATCTATCTAAAATTGACTGGAGGTAACGGACATGATTCAAATTACTGATACGGCAGCGGACAAAATCGCCGAAATGATAAGGGACATCGATTCCGATCGTTATTTTTTGCGCATTGGCGTGAGTGACGGCGGGTGCAGCGGTTTGTCGTACAGCATTCGCTTTGACGATACGTTGGACGAGGAGGATCAAGTCGTCGCGTGGGGCGAATTTCAAGTGGCCATCGACTATGCCAGTGTAGAGTACCTTGAAGGCATACAAATCGATTATAAGGAATCGGGGATGAACGGAGGTTTTACGATCGACAATCCGAATGCCAAATTTTCATGCGGCTGCGGAGCCAGCTTTCGGACAGCGGTTTATCGGGGCAAGGCGGAAAAATGCGACTGAATTCCGGGAAACGAATGGCCGGCTATGGTATGATGTAAGCATCAGCGTCGGCCTGAGCCTGTAATTGGATAAAAGCAGTCGGCGTTATCAGAAACGGATTGATCGTTGAGGAGGAAAACATTTTGAAGCTGATCGTTACGGATACCGCGGTGGAATGTTTCCGGAAGGACTGGGGTTATCGCGAGGGAGACTTCGTACGTATTTATGTCAGGTATAGCGGCGGCGGGGAAGATGCATTCGCATTCGGCATTACGAGAGACGATCCGCGTTATCCCGCAATATCGAATGATTTTGGCGGTATTACGTTTTTCATTGAAGAAAACGATTTATGGCACCTGGATGGCCGCGATTTGACGCTTGATTGCCGTTATGATGAAATCGCGTTTGTCCGCGGGTGACCGTTATGTCTTTAGGGCTTGTGGTTGTCGAAGTGTGTCAGCGAAACGCTATTGCGGCTATTGAGTTGGAAGAACTTGAAGCGGATTATCCGGAAATTGCCGTGCTTCGAACCGATTGCCTGTCGATGTGCCATGTATGCAGGGCCGTGCCGTATGCGATGGTGGAGGGGAAGCGGGTATTGGCCAAGTCGGCATCCGTTTGCCTGAACCTGATCCGGGAGGCGGCCGTAAAGGAAATAAACGATGTTATGGAGCTGCTCGACAATGACGAAGGATCGGTATGAGCTTTTTGACAAGCTTTGTATGCGAGATGTGCGGTTATCGGAGCATAGTTCTTACGGAATCGGCGGGTATGCGGATTATTTCGCAATGCCGGCAACGATCGAGCAGCTCGTTACCATTTTGGAAGTGAGCGCAACGTATGGAATGGATCGCGTTGTGTTCGGCATGGGCTCGAACATGCTGTTCCCGGATCGGCCCAAACGGGGGACGTTGTACATTTCGTTAAAAAAAATGGCCGACGTTACGGTAAACGGGTCCCGCTGGTTCGTCACATCCGGTTTGCCGCTTTCGATGCTGTCCGTTGCCGGCATGATTACGGGGGCGCCGGAGTTTCAATTTACTTATTTGATGCCGGGCAGTCTGGGCGCGGGCATTTATATGAACGCCAAATATTACAATGAGCAAGTCGGCGACAAAATCGAGACGGTTTCTTATATCGATTTGGACGATCCGACGTTGTCGCTGCAAACGATTCGTGCCGAGGATTGCAGGTTTGGCTATAAACAATCGATTTTCCAGCATAATCCATGGATTATTGTCGGGGCGAAAATCAAGGTTCCGGAGTTTGAAGGACCGATTTCGGGCGGCATAGGCGGGCTTCTTTCGAAATATAAAGCGGCGAACGGCCAACTGTCGTCATTGGATTCGTTTTATTCCTTTTTCTCACGAGAATTACGCGAGCTTCAGGCCGGAAGGACCGGCATACCTGCGCCAATGCAGGACATCGAACGATACCGTACGCAGAATAAGCACTTTATATACCGCTCATGCGGCTCTTTTTTCAAAAACAATTATGCAGCAGGCTCTTCAATCGGAGCTCTTGTCGACAGGCTGGGATTAAAAGGACTTTCTCACGGCGGGGCGATCATTTCGCCCTATCACGGCAATATGATTTTGAATGCCGATCATGCGACGGCTGCACATATTTTATACTTGAAGGATACCGTTTCGGAAGCCATACACCGGCATTACGGCTTTATTCCCGAGCCGGAAGTGGTCATCATGGAGGAAGCCTAAATTTCGAGCGAAAAGACCCTAGCATCCGCTATCAGGCGGAAAATGGGGTCTTTTTTTAATGAAACGACGCTGAGAGGCATTTTCCCTTGGATGAATTAAAAATAAACGGGACAGCACCGAAGTCCATGGACTTTTGGCACTGCCCCAAATCACCTTTCGCACCGCAGCGTAGCGCAGTTCCCGGGATCTTGTCGCTGCAAGACGGCGGAGGGTTAACCGCGGCTGCCGAACCGGGTGGTGTCATTCACTCCACACACATATCCTATGCCGAACATGTAATGAACGCCAGAGTTGAATTTCGAGGGGGGACATGGCATATCCCGTGCTTTTGGACATATTCAAACTCACAGCATTCGTCAGATGTCAACAAGTGTATGTAGCGGTTAGAAGGACAATACGATTCGCCAGCAGGAACCCGACAGCCCGAGGGGGTTAGAGCGCTAAGCTTGCGGTTCGATATTGTGATTATGCCGGAAAAAATTGGTCGGGTCGTATTTATGCTTGATGGAGGCTAATTTCGCGTAATTGTCCCCATAAGTATCTTTCGTGATTTGGCGGTCGTTCCGGACCGTGTTCAGATACGACGTTTTGCGAACCGAATACGGCAGCATCGTTTCATAAGCGGATTCGATCCAATCCTTGAATGTCTTCTCTTCTTCCATCGGATAATCGACATCGAAGCAAAGGAGAAACGAGGCATCCCGAACGGCAAACGCCGTCGCGTCGGAAGGGATCCGGTTCATTTTGCCGTGGCATTCCCAGAATTGAACCAATAAGGACGGTCTCGGCAATAACTCGATCTTGGCGAGCAGGGCGTCAATCGCTTCGTCGTTGAACTCTTTAATGAATAACGACGTTCCTGCAACAGCGACATTTTTCGGCGCCGCGAGGTCGAACCTCGACTGCAGCTCCGTATATCGGACGATTCCCGTATTATCCGAGATCGGTTGAGCCAATTCGCGAAGCGGTTGAACGGCCTTCTCCCCGCCGTCTTTATCTCCGGCATATAAACCGGCAATCACGATGACCCGCTTATTATGCAGCGACTCGGGCACGCCCGGAGCGGCAGGCATTTGGAAGGTCATCATGTTAAAGGATACTTCGTCGGGCGCCGTACGCAAAAAAGCTTGGGTATTGCGCAAAACTTGTTTAGCATCCTTATAGTCGTACATAACGTCGAGCGCCAGAACTTCAGGTCCCAGCGGATATAATTGAAATTCGAAAGAAGTGACGATGCCGAAGTTGCCGCCGCCGCCGCGGATCGCCCAGAACAAATCGGGATTCTCCTGAGCGTTGACTTGTAGGTGTTCTCCATCGGCCGTAACCATTCGAACGGATACGATATTGTCGCTCGTCAAGCCGTATTTGCCTCTCAAATAACCGGTGCCGCCGCATAAAGCAAGTCCGGCGATGCCCGTTTCCGTAACGGTTCCGGTCGGCGTTACCATGCCGTATTTTTGCGTTTCCGCATCAACGTCGCCGAGTGTCGCCCCCGGTTCTACGATCGCGACGCGGCGCTCCAAATCGACAGTTACCTTGCGCATTTCGGAGAAATCGACCATGATGCCGCCGTCGCATATGGCTGTTCCGGCTACATGATGACCGCCGCCGCGAATCGTCACTGCAAACTCTTTTTCTTTGGCGAATTTTACGGCAGCGACGGCATCGGAAGCGGCTTTGCAAACCACAATCGCCGCGGGATGTTTATCGAAGGCGGTGTTCCATATTTTTCTTCTATCGTGATAGCCTTCCTCGCCCGTTAAAATGAGTCGTCCGATTAACTCCGCTTTTAATTGCTCGAACAAATGGTTTCCCTCCTAAGTATGGTAGATTGTCCGCTGCTCCGTTAATTCGATAGACAATAGACGGCAGTGGAACTGTGTACATTATAGCTCACATAGTACACTTAGTAAATATTTATATTTATAAAGTGTACTATATTTCGGTCCGGGGCGATTTTAAGGGTACAAAATGCCGATGCTGGCGCTCTCGTACGGTTGACTTGGAATTGCCGCCGTTTCAACGGCATATGCATCCTAATGACGGGATTTTTCGGGGAAGGGGCATGAGCAATATGGCATTTTCCTATGTCGTGCAAAAGGGAGACACCGTCTACAGAATCGCCAAACGATTGGGTGTCCGCGTACAGGAAATAGCGGCTGCCAATCCGCAGCTTGGGAATGTCGATCAAATCGTCCCCGGCCAAATGCTGACGATTCCGCAGGCCGTTCCAAACCGATATGTCGTGCAGCGGGGCGATACCTTCTATTACATAACCAAAAGATTTGATATAGCCCCGTCCGATTTGCTGGCCGCCAATCCGGGTCTTGATCCGCAGCGGCTGCAGGCAGGACGTACGATTTTGCTTCCGTCCGGCAAAAGGACGGCGATCGTAGACACGACGGTCATGTACGGGTACGTCGAAATGATGGACGATATATCGGCCCTGCTGCAGGCTTATCCGTTTATCGGCTGCGAGGTTATCGGCGAAAGCGTCCTCCGCAAGGATATACCGGCGCTGCGGATCGGCACCGGTCCGAAGCGGATTCATTATCAGGCTTCCATTCACGCGAACGAATGGATTACGGCGCCGCTGCTGATGAAATTCGCCGAGGAATATGCGGCGGCTTACTCGGGAGGCACGCTGCTTCGGGGCAGGAGTGCGCGAAAGTTATACGAGAACGCAACGCTGTGGCTTGCACCGATGCTGAATCCGGACGGGGTTGAGCTTGTCCAGGAAGGCATCACCCCGCAGCATCCGTATTACCGCGAATTATTGGATATGAATAACGGTTCGTTCGATTTTTCCAAGTGGAAGGCGAATATTCGCGGCGTCGATTTGAACGATCAGTTTCCCGCGCGCTGGGAAGCGGAGCGGGAGCGACGGGCTGCAGCCGGGCCCGGCCCGTCCGATTATTCCGGGGCTGCGCCGCTTTGCGAGCCGGAAGCGAAGGCGATTGCCGATTTTACGCGAAGTAAAGATTTCAGTCTCATCGTTTCTTTCCATACGCAAGGCCGGGAAATCTATTGGAATTACCGCGATTTGGAGCCGTTCGAGTCCGAGTCGATCGCCAAACGCTTCGGCCAAGCGAGCGGATACCGGGTCGTCAAGCTGACCGGCAGCGACGCCGGATGCAAGGACTGGTTTATCCAGGATTTCCGTCGCCCCGGATTTACGGTTGAAGCCGGAATCGGCGTCAACCCGCTGCCGATCGGGCAATTTCCGGCAATCTATAATGAAACCGTCGGCATTATGCTGGAAGGGCTCAATGTTTAACAAAAAATTTGATTACCTGAAATGCCTCCATCTGGTAAAATATTGTTATACATAGATAAAAACGGAACAGGAGAGGCGAGGGGAACGGTGTGCTTGTGAACAAAACGAAAGAACAAGATCCGAAGCAGCAGGCCGTCGACAACAGGAAACGGATGACGTTCCGTCTGAATTTGTTTTTCTTTTCCGTATTTTTTTTGTTTAGCGTGCTGCTCGTCCGGCTTGCTTATTTGCAATTCGTAGAAGGCGAGGATCTGAAGGCTTCGGAGACGTTCATCGATTACAAACCTACTCCGATCGCTCCGATCCGCGGAAATATCTACGATTCCAACGGACATCCGATTGCGGTTTCAAAGCCGGTGCAATCGTTGTATTTCCGTGTCGAGGTAGGCCAGAGTGATGACGATATCATTGAGATCGCCTATGGGCTGGAGGGAATTTTCGAAGAACACGGCAAAGCCGGGCAGGAAACGCTGACCGCCGCCGACATCCTGAAGCGGATGGACGTAGGCATCAATCTCGATAAGTCGAAGGCCAAAAATCCGAGCTTCTACAATGTGCCGCGGCGTATCAAGACGGATTTGTCCAAGGACGAGGCGGCCGTTATTACCGAACACCGCGATGAGCTGCAGGGCATCGAGATCGTCGAGGAGAGCATCCGCCAATACGATCCCCAAAGCATAGCGGCACAGCTCGTCGGTTATTTGAAGCGGTTCAACGCCGCAAGGGAGAAGCAGAACGGACTCGCCTACTACAAGGAACAACCTAAAGGCGAATATATGGATACGGAGGATGTCGGCTTTGACGGTATCGAGCTGATGTATCAAGAACAACTCCGCGGCAAAAAAGGGTTGAAGACGTATCCGGTTAATGCGATCAACAAAATTATCGGCATTCCGGAAATTGCCCCGCCTACGCGTGGCAACAATATTTATCTAACAATCAATAAAGATGTTCAACTTGTGGCCGAGCAGGCGATCACGGATCAAATTCAGCTGCTTCAACAGAAAGATTACGGCCTAGGAAAAGGCATGGCGGCTCGCTCGGGCTACGCCGTCGCGATGGAGGTCGACACGGGCCGGGTTGTCGCTATGGCGAGCATGCCGGACTACGATACAAACATATGGACAGGCAGCAGCATTCCGGTCGAGGCTTATAACAAGATCAGACAATTTGTCAATAACGGGACGATCCGCACGTCTTATCCCGATTACCCGGAGAAGGAAATGAACGCTCATACGAATTCCCTCGTATTTCTGGGGTCGACGATCAAGCCCTTAACCGTGCTGATCGGCTTGAATGAGCGTTTGTTCGGCTTGAGGGAAACATATTATGATCCGGGGTATTACGTGTTTGGCGCCGACAACAGCCGTATTATCAACTCCGACGGCTATGCCAACGGTTCGTTGAATGCAACCTCCGCCATTCAGAAGTCGTCGAACACGTTCATGTCCGCGATGATCGGCGTACCGCTGTGGAACAAATACGGCAGGGAGAAAGGAACGGCCATGCAGGTTTGGGCCGACTATTTGGCGAAGTTCGGGCTTGGAGTATCGACCGGAAGCGGGATGCCGGGCGAGTATAACGGAGCGAACGATTTTTTTGCGAATGCCAAACAGAGCAGTATCATGTCGGCAATGGTATATGCGTCCTGGGGACAAAACGAGCGCTATACGACGCTGCAGCTCGCTCAGTTTGCAGCTACGCTGGCCAGCCGCGGCAAACGGATCAAGCCGCAATTCGTCGAGAAAATCGTGGACCCGAACAACAACACCGTTCAGCAGTTGGAGCCTGTCGTACTCGATGAGGTGAAGTTCGCGAGCGAGCACTGGGATGCCGTTATCGCCGGGATGAAGAGCAGCGCCGAGGGCATCGACACGTTGCCGTATAACGTGGCGAGGAAGACGGGAACGTCGACGCAGGATGTCAGCAATGGCAAAAGCAAAGTGGACAACGCCGTGCTAATCGCGTTCGCACCGGCGGAAAAGCCGAAGCTTGCGGTCGCCGTCGTCGTACCGGAGGGAGGCTTCGGCAAATATGGCGCCGCGCCGATCGCCGCGAAAATATTCGAAGCGTACGACAAAGCGGTAGGCGGACTGAGCGGAGCGGTGAAGTAAGGAGCGCGCTGCCGGACCGAGCAGTGGGGAGGAGCGGTGAAGTAAGGAGCGCGCTGCTGGACCGAGCAGTAGGGAGGAGCGGTGAAGTAAGGAGCGCGCTGCTGGACCGAGCAGTGGGAGGAGCGGTGAAGTAAGGAGCGCGCTGCCGGACCGAGCAGTGGGAGGAGCGGTGAAGTAAGGAGCGCGCAGCTGGACCGAGAAGTGGGGAGGAGCGGTGAAGTAAGGAGCACGCTGCCGGATCGAACAGTAGGGAGGAGCGGTGAAGTAAGGAGCACGCTGCCGGACCAAACAGTAAGGAATGCAGGTAGATAACGTGAAGGATTAATCGTCGAGCGAAATGAATAGCGGAACCAGGAGGGGCGTCCGCGGATGCCCCTTTTTTTGAAATCACGGAAAGTATATTTCCGCGGATTGGTCGAGTTCCAGATAAACGCGCCTTTCCTTAAGCGTATGCTTACAAAGTCGCTTTCTTCGAAAGCGTTTAGGATGGCAAAGCCGTTCATCCCTACTGATGCCATTAAGGCGCCTCTATATGCTGGAGTCCGAAATAGCCCGCTTGGAGCAAGGGATCGAGGTTCTTCTTACGCTGGAGTCCGATTTTTCCGGCTTGGCGAACGGATTTATCGGTGTACCGTGCAAAAGAGCTGCTGCAAGCAGGCGTTTTCGGACTACAAGCGGAGAAAGGAAGCCGTATTCGATTCCAAGTGGGCAAAATCGAAATGCAGCGCATGCAAGCGACGAGCGAGGATGGGCAAGCGGGCAGGAATGCCGGTTGGAGGACCGGTAAATGCCAGATCCGTGACAGAAAGCGCCGAAGGCGAACAAGTGGTAATGGGTAGGGCCGGCAAAGGGGCTTCGCTAAGGGGCCGCCTTCGTGTTTCTACCTTGCAAGAAGTTCGAAGAAACACGATTACAGGAGTTGAAAGCCATACCCATTGCCACGTCAACGAACAAACGTATATCGAACGCCAAAACCGCCGCAAGGCGGTTTTCTCAAAGTCCCAGAAAATACATCCTCCGCGGATTGTTCAACTTCCCGGTAAACGCGCCTGTCCTTAAGCATATGCTTACGAAGTCGCTTTCTTCGAAAGCGATAGGACGGTGTAGCCGTTTATCCTTACTAGAAGTCCAAGCTCGTTCGGAGCAGTTCCTTGAAATCCGAGCACTCGGACAGAGGCTCCGGAATGCTATGCAATCGTTTATCGTTCTTGCGGTTGATCCATACGCTTCTGATTCCTAGCGCGGAAGGGCCTTTCACATCCTCGATCTGCGCATCCCCGACATATACGACCTCCGATGGCCGGCAGTCAAGCGATTCCAATATTTTTGCGAAAAATTCGACGCTCGGCTTATATACGCGCAGCGATTCCGATGAGAAAATAGGGCCGATATCGAGCCCGTTTCTGCTCAGATCCGCAAGCAGCGGTTCATGATCGCTATTCGAGCCGACGGCGAGTCGGAAGCGGGTCGAAAGCTCCGCGAGGACGGCCGGCACCTCCGGGAAGACGGCGCGTTTGCCCAGCGTATTCAGCATATAGCGGACGTCCAGTTCCGGATCGCCTTGAATATTGAAGGCTTCATAGGTTTGCGCGAGTCCGATCCGGAAAATATCCGATTCCGCCTGAAATATACCGGAACGGCACAACTCGTGATGGTTTCGTTTCCATGTTTCGTAAAAAGGCTTCGGGTCCATATCAGACTGCCGACTGCCGAGAATTTGCTCCACTGCCGTCATCGAGCCTTTGCCGGTATCGATTAAGGTGCCGTAGCAATCGAAAACAATCGTCGTAATCAACAACAATCCCCGCCTCATGATTATGATCAAACGTACTGCAAACCCCAATAAACCGGAGTGTTCAACCATTATACCTGAATTTTACAGCGGCGTCATCGAACATTCCTGCCGAACATAGGCATGGCAAAATGAAAACAGCTCCCGGCCGGGAGCTGTTCCGCTAGTTAAAAGATAAGCCGGACTTTACAGGTTTCACATAACAAATGCATATATTTCAACCGTAAACGCGCGCGTCCGAGCTTGTGCTTACGAAGTCGCTTTCTTCAAAAGCGTTTAGGATGGCGAAGCCTTTTTTACGAAAATACGTGAGGAGGGGGCACATTTTCATCATAACCTGCGGCCGAGAGGCCAAAAACGTTTATCCTTGATTCGTATGCAGCAGCAGCTGCAGACCGGGGGTGGCCGCGGCAATCTCAGCGATGCGCTGCTCGATTACCGCTATATCGAAACCTGTTGGAAACAGCTCCGCATCCGGCTCCACCGTGACGCTCGTGCCCGTTTCTTTCGTCTTGCCGATTTTCATGACGCCGGATTGCGGAATGCCATGTCGGTAATCCTGCCTATAGACCGTTTCCTCGCGGCGGATTTCAACGGAAAGCTTCTGGGACAAAGCGTTGATGACGGCGACGCTGATCCCTTTCTCCCCGCCCGGAGCATAAAAGGGAGCGCTCAGCTCCGGTCTCTGAATTTCGGTCATCACGCTTTGCACTTTGGGAACTTCGGTATGCGCTAACGCTTTAACGGGGATTCCGCGGCCGTCGTCCGAAATGGTGACGGAACGGTCGCCGTGAACAAAAATCGTCACTCCACGGCAAAAACCTGCACGATGCTCCAGTATGGCGTTCTCCAGCAGAGCCCATAGCAGCAGATGCGGGTCATTCCCGTTCGCAGCGCTTCCGAGGTAGACGCCGGCATTGCTTCGCACTTCCGTCATATCCAAATAGTTGCTCGTTTCCAGTAAATCGGCCGCTGCAGCGAGCAGCAGCAGCAAAGGCAGCGCCCGCCGATCCGGCAGCGAATAACGGCCGCCGCGTTCCTCTTGCACAAGCAAACCTGCCCCTTGCAGCGCTTTAATATGGTGGTATAGCTGTCCGGTTGTCCCCATGCCGAGCTTCTCGACAAGCTCCGCGCCGGTAAGCGGCTGCATCATGACGGCTCGCAGCAGATCGAGCCGCTGTTTGTGGCCGAGCGCCGCGATCACTTTGGCGGCCTTCTCGCCGTCAAGCTCGAGCAGCTGCCGGACTTGCCGCTCCTGCGGTGTCCAGCGATACGTGCGCTCCCCAAAGCGGTAACTGCCGGCATAAAACAGGCCGCCTTCCTCAGCACCGCCTTCGTTATCCTCATCATTGCTGACGTTTATGCCGTCAGCGGTTACCGGGACATCGAACCGGCGCACCTTGCCTGACGCCAAGCCTTCTTCAAGCAAACGTTCCAGCTTTTGAACTGCGGTACTTACCTGTTCCATTTGCGCTTGTAAAGCATAGATTTCAGCCCATGCATCCCGCATAACGATCGCCTCACTTCGATATTATTAAATTACGTAATTACGTTATAACGTAATATTAGCAAAAAACCGTCACTTTGTAAATAGTTCCATCTTGCTCGAAAGCCGAAATTTGAGCGGCAATTCACAGCGCTGATTTCCATTCGGATTGCAGGCTGCCACCCGCATAGAACTATCCGATATAAAGCGGTGGAGGGGAGGCGTGCGATAGTAGTACGTTGACAGCGTTTGATCCAAGGTTTTCTGCCCGCACTTTTCATGAGGGGATCCGCAGTGGAAAGGGCGGGTTCGTATAAGGCCACGAGCACCCAAACCTTGCATTTCATGGGGCTATCCCAAAAGTGCAGTGCGAAATGGACTAGTCCCAAATTGTAAACAAAGAAGCTTCCAAAACCACTGATACTGACAAAGTGGGGATGGAAGCTCCTATTACTGTTGATTTAGTGCTCGAAGTGGGACGGAAAAATTACAAAAATGACATTTGGGAAAGCCGCTCTTAATCCAAGGATTACTGCCCGGCTTGCCGTGAATGAGCCCGTGATCAAACGGTGGTTTTGTATGCAGCACATTTGCGCTCGTACCTTGAATTTGAAGTGGTCAACGTATTAGACGCCATCAAGTTTAAACTAGGATTCCTGACCTGGTTACGAAAGCAAACACGGAACTCGTAATGGTTATTCACGAACTGTGCGATTAGTGGAGAAAATCTTATTGTTCATGAGGCTGTCCTCACTATTTCGCAGGTGAAAAACTAGTTCTCGCCCATCAGTGAGGCAAACGCAACTATCAATTTCGTTTGTCTCACTAATAATTGCGTTTGCCTCATTACCTCGCCAGAATACGGGTTTTTGGCGAGAGATAGTGAGGTTTGCCTTATGAACAGTAAACTTTTCCTTACTATTTCTCCAGAACACAAGTCATCAGCTCCACGAGGGGGATTTAAGTAGAGAAGGGGGGCTGAGCATCAACGGAGTAAAAGTCGGAGTAAGCAAGAGGAGGAGCAGGCCGCAATGAGTATCCGGCATTGCCTTTAGCGGCGGAATTGCACCATTTGAAAAGTCGGCATGATAGAATAGAAGGGATAATGAACGGAGGAGGACGAGCATGAAGGTCAAACGAATCGTCGCCAATATCAATACACAGGATATTGCGGCAGCAAAGTGCTTTTATCAGGATGTGCTGGGGCTTGATGTGCTGATGGATCACGGCTGGATTGCAACGTATGGTTCGCGCGAGAAGATGGACGTCCAAATTAGCTTCGCTTCCGAGGGGGGCTCGGACACGGCCGTGCCCGATCTGTCGATTGAAGTGGATGATGTAGACGCTGCGTACGAACGCATGCTGAGAGCGGGGTTTCCCGTACAATACGGGCCTGCCGATGAGCCATGGGGCGTTCGGAGGTTTTATGTACGAGATCCTTTTGGCAAGCTGATCAATATCGTTGCCCACGTACAATCCGACTGACGCCCTGCTAACCGAACCGTTTCGATCGATTTTGCTTTATTTGCGTTTTTTGGCCGAAATCGCCTTGAGATCGTCTTCCGCATACCACGGATTCAAATGAACAAGCACCTCATCGACGTCCTCGTGCGCGTCTTTAATCGCTTTTTTGATTTCGCGGCTAATATCGTGGCCTTCCTGAATGGAAAGATGCCCGGGAATGCTCGCCCGCACGTCGACCAAAATGTATTGGCCGTGCTCGCGCGCCCGCAGACGGTCGATCCGCTTCACTTCCCGGACGGCTCTGACGAGCGACGCAAATTGCTTGATTTTATCCGGATCCACGGTCCGGTCCATCAAAATATCGACCGCATCTTTGCCCATCTCGTAGGCGAGCTTCAAAACAAGAACGGCGACGATAATACCGGCGGCCGGATCCCCGTATTTCAAAAGCGTTATGCCGGTCCAGTCGCCGACAAGCGCCAGCGTAATGCCGACAACTGCGGCAGCCGAGGCGTATACGTCAGCCAAATGATCGTAAGCCGTCGCGATTAATGCTTTGGATTTGGATTGCTTGCCGATTTTCATGGTATACATATACAGCCACTGCTTCCAGACTAGGGAAATGAAGGCGGCGATAAGCGCAATCAGATGAGCTTCCGGCGGCGGGCCGAAGAGCACTTCAATGGAGCTGTACCCGATCCATATCGCTGCCAAAAGCAAAATGACGGCAACGATTCCTGCTCCGACAACCTCCGCCTTGCCGTGCCCGTACGGATGATCTTCGTCTGCAGGCTGGCTAGAAATGCGCATCGAGCCGAATGCCGTCGCCGAGGCGATGACATCGCCTGCGTTATGGATGCCGTCTGCGATCAGCACGCCGCTTTTGAACAACACCCCGACTATAAGCTTAATAAGGGTTAATGCGATATTGCTGAACAGGCTGATACCAGCGGCGAACATCGACTTGTTTTTTTCTGCGTTCATCATTTATTCCTCCCGCCACGATAATTGCCCTTGGGAAACAAAAACCCTTAACCGTCGCCGGCTAAGGGTTAGATTGATTTTATGAGGACAAGATTCGAAATTTGTCTTGCTTGCACCTGCATATTGTTCACCATCGCAAATAAAGGATTCCTTCATCATACCATAATCCTCCTGCATGCGCAAAGCAGGGACTGAGATTAGGGCGCTTTCGCCATGCCTCCATCAATCCGAACGGAGACGTTGAATAATGGTGCACCCGCAGGCTACAATGTGGATAGGAGAAACCGCCGTGGCAATAATAGCGCTTAAAGAAAGGAAATCGCGGAATCAGCTCGAATTTTGCGGTAAACGTCAGCGTCAAAGGCGTTTATCCTTGACAGATGAGGATGACTTGAGGAGGGAGCCTATGCACAAGCTGCTGTCGCTTCGCCACTGGCTGCATGTTTTTAAACGGGTTTGGAAGCTGCTCGGATCTTCTGGGGTGCCGATTTGGGAGAAGCTTGTATTCACGGTGCCCGCACTCTTATATGTCGTGCTGCCCGATGCGCTGCCGATGCTGCCGATTGACGATATTGCAGTCGTGATGCTGCTCGCCAACTGGTTCGCCGAAAGAATGGAAAAGAAATATAAAATATAGCTTGACGCAAAACAATGCTTCGCGGCGCCGGACCTATCCCCATTTCGGTAAAAGGGCGGCGTGGTTGACGCCGGATAGGCTTTATTTAAATATGAGAAATATTTTATCGGTAAACGCGCCTGTCCTTAAGCATATGCTCACGAAGTCGCCTTCTTTGAAAGCGTTTAGGACGGGTAAGCCGTTTATCCTTAATTTTTCGAAAAGTATACCGTGGAAGCGGCTCTAAATCTCGGTAAACGCCAGCGTCAAAGACGCCGGTAGACGTTTATCCATGTGGGGGGAGTTTTTTTGGAAATAACGAAAATCGCAACTCATAAAATTTACGAGAAGGTTGCGGAGCAAATCAAGCGCCAAATCGTGGAGGGGAACCTGCAGCCGGGGGAAAAGCTGCCGTCGACCCGCGAGTTTTCCGAGCGCTTTCAAGTCGGACGTTCGACGATCCGCGAAGCGCTAAGCGCATTAAAGGCGATGGGGCTGGTCGAAAGCCGTCAAGGGGAAGGCAGTTATGTGCGCAGCAATATGCCGGAACAGGTGAGCATGCCCGATTTCGAATCGATGCAGCTAAGCCGGGAAACGGTGCTGGAGCTGTTGGAAGCGCGCAAATCGCTCGAGGTGTCGAACGCCGCTATTGCCGCGGAGAAACGGACCGAGGAAGATCTCGAGACGTTCGAGGGCATTTTGGCGACAATGCAGGAAAATCTGGGCAATGAGGCGGAAGGCGAGAAGGCCGATATGCTTTTTCATTTGACGCTTGCGAGGGCGACGCACAACACGATTATGGTCAGACTGTTGGAAACGATTTCGGGACAAATGGAATCGGCGATCCGCGGCACAAGGAGGCTGCAGATGTACTCGAACCATTCCGTATCCGCCCAGCTCTGGCGCGAGCACCAGAATATTTACGCCGCCATTCGGGCGGGGGATCCGCTCGCCGCGCAGGAAGCCATGCGGGAGCATCTTTTTCACGTGGAACGGGTGTTGATTCCGTACGTTAAATAAGTTAAGCGTTAACGGTGTTCAGCCGAATGCAGCCGTATGGCGCAGGCAAGGCGCCTTAAGATGACGTTTTACATAAAATGATTCCGCAAGCTTCCTTAGCGTTAGGTTATCCGTCGCTGAACGGAGTTTGCGTGCCGGTGGGAGTGGAGACGGATGCGCGGGGAAACCGATTTTTTGAGCAGGGTCTTTATCGATGAAGCGAACGAGTATTTTCAACTTCCGGAATCGGTCATGCAAGCCTTCTATGAGGAGATTGACAGAATAAATGCCGATTCGGAGCTTCAGCAGCTCGCTCGAGAGATGCACGGGCTGCTGTACGGAGCTGAAGGAAACAAAGAGGAAGCGATCGGCCGTTTGCAGCGGATGGGAACGGAGGCAGGGATGTTCGCCGCCGTCGTTTATGCCTCAGGCCTTCCAGCCGTCAAGGAGCTGTACGCGTCCAAAGGAATGCCTATGCATGTTCTAAAGGAAACGTTGAGCGACATGGGCATCTGGATGCAGCATCACGAGCAAAAGTACGGCAGCTGGGGGTTAAGCGAGCTGGGATGGTTGAACAGGCATTTCAGCGGCGGGATTTACAAGCTCGGACGTCTGCAATTTATGCCTCGAACGTATCGCGTCAAGGCCAATGTGTTTCGCAGCCGTTCGGGCGGCCGACTTATCGCTTTATCCGATGAGGGCGTACTCTTTCGTGCGGATGGACAAGCGGACGGTACGAACGGGGTTTACGATCCCGCCGGTTCCTGGGCTTCCGTTTATGAGAACGATGGACTAACGATTCGAGGGTACCGGCTTTCCCCTTACGGTTACGCGATCCGAGAGCCGATAGAGCTCGATGCGCGGGAGTGGGAGCAGGTTTTGAAGGAAGGGGACCCTGTGCTTGACGTACATATACCCGAGGGCGCTAAAATGACGCATGAGCTCTGCAGGGACTCCTACAGGCAAGCGGCAGCGTTCTTCGCCGAATTTTTGCCGGAGCATGCGGCGAAGGCTTTTACATGCACGTCTTGGCTGCTTAGTCCGCAGCTGCGCCTGCTGCTTCCGGATTCATCGAATATCGTAAAGTTTCAGAGCGATTATTATTGCACGCCCGTAGTTTCCGACGAGAAACAGACGTTCGAACGGGTTTTTGGCGCGATCCCGGAGGACTTCTCGCAAGCGCCGCGCGATTCGGCGCTTCGCCGGGCGGTGCTCGATCACGTGATGGCCGGCCATGCGATCCATGGCGGATCGGGGTTCATTATGCTGGAGTCGGCGGAAGACGGACGCTACGCGGATCGGGCGGATGCGGTCGGGAAAGCGCATGGCGCGGGGCTGTAAGAGGCTAGAAAGACTGGGGCGGTAAATGTTACGAATGGCTCAACCGCAGGATGAAAATAGTTGTTCGGGGACGATTGCCGGCGCAGCATGTGCGGCTCAAATCCCCGGGCAGCGAAATTTACTCTTTTCTTTTTCTAACTTATCTGATAACCTGACAAGTATGAGGATCATGGATGGTTTACATGTCAGAGGTCCGAAATTGAAACGTGAAAAAACGGAAGGAAGGATACCCATGCGAGTATCGTTGTTTATTACTTGTCTAGCCGACCAGCTGTATCCGGAGGTTGGTGAAAGCGTCGTCAGGCTGCTTCACCGCTACGGGTGCGAGGTCGATTTTCCGGAGGTGCAAACCTGCTGCGGCCAGCCGGCCTTCAACAGCGGCTACCAGGATGAAGCCCGCGAAGTGGCGCGGAATCTCGTTCGCGCGTTCGAGCACAGCGACTACGTCGTGACGCCGTCCGGTTCCTGCTCCGGCATGGTCCATCACTACTATCCGTACTTGTTCCAAGATGAGCCGGAATGGAAAGACAAAGCTGACAAGCTTGTCGCCAAAACGTACGAGTTTTCCCAATTTCTCGTGAAGGTGCTCGGCGTCAGCGATCTGGGGGCGTATTTTCCGGAAAAAGTAACCTACCATCCTTCGTGCCACGCCATGAGACTGGTCGGCATTAAGGAAGAACCGCAAGCGCTGCTAAGTAACGTTCAAGGAATGGAGTTCATCGATCTTCCGCGCAAGGAAGACTGCTGCGGCTTCGGAGGCACGTTCGCGGTCAAAATGGCCGACATGTCGCAGGCAATGGTTTGCGAGAAGGCGGCTAACGTATGCGCGACGAATGCGAACGTGCTCGTCGGTACGGATATGGGCTGTCTCATGAATATCGGGGGACGGCTTAATAAAGAAGGCAAGCCGATTCGCGTTTTGCATATTTCGCAGCTGCTGGAGGAAGGAGTGAATAACGGTGAGCGCAAGTAATGTACATGCGGGTCACGATCCGGAGCTGGATCTGATCGGTACGGGGTTGAAAAAAAGAACGGAGAAGGCGCTTGCCGACGAATTTTTGCGGAAAGCGGTCGCCTTTACGACGGATAAGCTGCGTACGGGAAAACTCGCGGCGACGGACGATTTCGGCAATTGGGAAGATTGGCGGGAACGTGCCAAAGCGATACGCGAGCATACGATCAGCCACCTTGATTATTATTTGACGCAATTTACCGATAATGTCTCCAAAAACGGCGGGAACGTTTATTTTTGCAATACGGCTTCGGATGCCGTCAAGCAGTTCATCGACATCGCCCGCAAGCATGATGCGAAGCTCGTCGCGAAAGGCAAATCGATGGTGTCGGAGGAAATGCATCTGAACCATCATCTGGAGCAGATCGGAATCGAAGCGATCGAGACCGATCTCGGCGAATATATTTTGCAGCTGGCGAAGGAAACGCCTTCCCACTTGATCATTCCGGCGATTCATAAAAACAAGCAGCAAATCGCCGATATTTTTTCCGAGGAATCGGGTACGCAGCTGCCTCCCGAGACGAAGCCGCTCGCCAATTTCGCCAAGCAAAAGCTGCGCAATTACTTTTTGGAAGCGGACATCGGTCTTACGGGCTGCAACTTCGGGGTTGCCGAATCGGGATCGATTACGCTCGTCTCGAACGAAGGCAACGGGCGTATGGTGTCTACGCTGCCGAAGGTCCACGTTGTCGTTATGGGGATGGAGCGGCTTATTCCGACCTTCGAGGACCTCGAGGTCGTGCTTAATATGCTGGCTCGCAGCGCGACCGGCCAGAAGCTGACCACGTACACGTCGATGATTACGGGCCCCAAACGTCCGGAGGATCTTGACGGGCCTGAGGAGCTGCATGTCATCGTGCTCGATAACGGCCGTTCGGCGCAGCTTGGCGATCCGATCTTTCAAGAGGTGCTGCACTGCATTCGCTGCGCGGCCTGCTTGAACGTTTGTCCGGTGTACCGCCATGTCGGCGGACATACTTACGGCGCCGTCTACAGCGGCCCGATCGGCGCGGTGCTGACGCCGCTTCTGATGCAGGATATGAAGGAAGCGGGGGCGCTTGCGAATGCGTCGAGCTTGTGCGGAGCTTGTTACGAGGCATGCCCGGTCAAAATACCGCTGCATGACATGCTCGTTCACCTGCGCCACCGCAAAGTCAAAATGAAGCTGACTCCGATGCTCGAACGTCTCGCGTTCCGCTCGTTCCAGACGATGTTCGGCAACGTGACGGTTTACAAAATGGCGACGAAATCGGCCTACTATTTGCAGAAGCCGTTCGTTCGCAACGGCAATATCCAGAAAGGGCCGGGACCGATGGCCGGCTGGACCGATTCGCGGTATTTCCCGATGAAGCCGAAGCAGTCCTTCCGCGACAAGTGGGCGGCGCTGCAGGAGGAGCTGAAGAACCGTCCGGCTGCCGTCAGCGGCAATAAAAACACGGACGATGCAAACGGCGCACGTTCCGGGGGCAATGCGAAAACAAACGGCAAGGGAGGCGGCGGGCGATAATGGCGGAGCAAAAGCAAGGACTCATTCAAGGTCGCGAAGCGTTCATGCAAAATATTGCAAAGCGGCTCGGCCGGCCTTCGCCGCTTACGAAAGCGCCGGATCATCCGTATCGCGGCGCACCGGATTTCTATAAGGCGGTGCAGCTGTCGACGGAGGAGAAGGTCGACCTGTTCTGCCGTACATGGACGGGACTGACGGGCAAGGTGCTGATCGTCAAGGAAGCGGAAGCGGAGCAAGCGATCGCGGCATATGCGCGCGAGGTGACCGCGGAGCTCGAGGCGAGCCGCGTCGCGATCTGGGAGCATGAGCGGCTTAACGCGCTCGGGCTCGCGGAGCGCTTGCGCGAGGGCGGCACCGCCGTCGTTCCATGGCGCGAAGACGCCGCGGAACCGAACGGCGCAGCCGCCCCGGCAGGGGCCGCCGGCTCGCGCTGGAGCGGGCGCAGCGCATTGCTGCGCGCCGCGGAGCGATGCGAGCTCGGCATCGTGTGGCCGGACTACGCGATCGCCAACACGAGCACGCTCGTGCTTCTCGCACGCGGCGGCAAAGGCCGCTCGGTCAGCTTGCTGCCCGGCGCGCTGCTCGGCATTTTTCATGCGGACCAGCTGGTCACGCGGATGGGCGAGGCGTTCGCCGGCATCAAGCAGGATTATCCCGAGGCGGTCGATTTGCCATCCTCGATCAACCTGATAACCGGTCCGAGCCGCAGCGCCGATATCGAGAACGATTTGACGATCGGCATTCACGGCCCCGGCAAAGTGTATGCGGTTATTATCGTTCCATAAGCGGATCTTTCCGGAAATATGAACAGTCGGCCTTCGTGCCGGCTGTTTTTCTTTGGTTTAAAAGAGAAGAGGAACTGAAACGGGTACGGCGAAGTAATATCAACATCGATTACCGAGAGAGGAGCTGCTATGATTCGATTGTGTTTATGTAAGCAGCAGAAAAAAGTTTATCCGGCGTCGACTGTTCCGTCTCCCGGAAACCCCGCCCGCAATAAAGGCTGGGGCGGCGGTTTATGTCTAGCCTTCGCCGTTGCTGTATGGATAACGGGCTGCTCAACTTCGACGGGCGGCGGCAAGCCGGATGGGGATAAGCCGTCCGTTGCCGGCGTCCAAGAGAACGCGGGCGCTCCCATGCCTACCGCCGCACCTTCCGCATCGCCTCCAGCCGCATCGCCATCATCGCCCGGCAGTCCCGCAGCCGGCTTGGTTAAACCGCTTGGCGCGGCCGGCGAGCTTGCTTCCTATTACGATCGGCATCTTGCCGTCAAGGATGGCGTGTTATACGGCTGGACGACGGGCAGCGCCAAGCCGCAGCGCTTGCTCGAAAACGTCCTGCAAGCCGGAGTCGGGGATACGGCAAGCTACGCGCTTTTAACGGATGGACGATTGGCCGTTTGGGAGGAGGATCCGGCGAAGGCAGCCGTGTTCGTTGACGGGATCGTCAGCTTCTCCGCAGGCAAAACAGGCGTACTTGCGATCAAAAAGGACGGAACGCTGCTGCATTTTGCTTCCCGCGATAAGCCTGGTACCAAGATTGCTAAGGACGTCGTTTTTTCGAGCGTGGGAGACGGGACGGATTATTACATTACCGGGACGGGCGAGCTTTTCGCCAAAGGGTTGGCTCACCGCGGACAATATGGCGACGGCCGCCTGGAAAGCACGGATGAATTCATTCAAGTAGCCGGCGAAGCGGTTCAAGTGAGAGGACATACCGGCCACGCCGTCATGCTCCAGAAGAACGGCGATGTACAAGGAACGGGCGGCAATATTTACGGGCCTCTCGGCAAGCACGGGCTGGGCGATAAAGCGACGACATGGGGGATCATTTTTACCGGCGCGACTATGATTGCTACCGGTTCCTCGCACTCCGCCGCGCTGAAGGAAGATGGGACGTTATGGATTTGGGGAGCCAACGAGGGAACGGAGCCCCGTCAAGTTTTGGAGCAAGTCACTACTGTTGCCGCAGGTAAAGACGTAACGCTTGCCAAGACGAAAGACGGAAGCGTATGGTTCTGGCGAACGGGCGAAAAGCCGGACAAAGTACTGGAATAGGCAATGAAAGCGGGCATGATCAGATGAAACCGACCGCACTATATCACTATTACGAACATTCGCAGGGGCCTTTCCGGAATTTATCCGACTTGCCGATGAAAGAGGCGCAGGAGGTTCAGCGGCAGCTGAAGGAGGCCGGTAAAGGCTTCGCCAGCAAACGGTCGGACGACTATATGAGCATTAGACGGGAGCTTGAGGACAAAGCGAGGCGAATGTTTATTGCAAAAGGCGGGACGCCGCTTAGAAGCCGTCCGCATTATTTAACGCTGGGGGAGACGCCGTGGCTGCAGGAATGGTATAGGGATGCACGAAAAATCGAACTCCCGATCGAGGATTTCAATCCGCAAATCATCAGCTTTACGTATGGCGATCTTTTTCCGACGATGCGATATGGTGACGACAAGCCTTATCGGAAGCAAGTATTTACCTTGCATGAAATATTCAGCATCATCGACGAATTCGGGCTGCCTCAGGAGTGGAATCGTGACGGACTGCACGGACCCGAACGGTACATCGAAGCGCAGGTTTGGGACGACGAGCCTTTGCTTCCATACATCCACAAGCTGAACGAAAAAAGCGGCAAGGAGATAAAATGAATCGAGCAAGGGAATCGAGCCTATTCATTGGTTAATCGTACATTGAAAAAGCAAAGTGAGGGATGAGACTTGAACCGTTCGGCAATCATTGCGGGTGCAGAAAAATTTGCCCGGAACGAACTGGCCGCAGATTCCAGCGGACATGACTGGTGGCACGTATACCGCGTCACGAAATTGGCGCACAAGCTGGCCGCTTTGGAGAACGCAGACGTTTTTATTTGCACCGCAGCCGCCTTGCTTCACGACGTCGCGGACGAAAAGCTGAATCCGTCGAAGGAAGCGGGAATCGCCAAAATTGACGGGTGGCTGAAGGAAAACCGGGCGGATGAGGACGACGCAGCTCACATTGTCGAAATCATCTCGACGATGTCTTATGGAGACAGCGCAGGCAGGCGAATGAGCACGCTTGAGGGCCAAATCGTCCAGGATGCCGACAGACTGGACGCCCTGGGCGCGATCGGAATTGCGAGAACGTTCGCTTTTTCCGGCTGGAAAGGGCAGCTCATGCACGATCCCGGGCTGCCGCCGCGCGAAAATATGACGAAGGAAGAATACCGCAGCGGGAAAAGCACGGCCGTTAATCATTTTTACGAAAAGCTGTTCCGGCTTAAGGAGTTGATGAACACCGCGGCAGCGCGGCAAATGGCGGAGGAAAGGCACCGGTTCATGGAAGATTATTTGAACCAGTTTTATGAAGAATGGGATCCGTCCGACTAGAAAAAATTCCGCGCCGCAGTCACTCCCGTCGTAAGAGCTTTGCCGAAAGTTCCCGCCGGTTCCTTATCGCTCCGCACGCAGCTCCCGGCACTGTGTTTCGCTGGTTGATGGGGGCCGATCGGTCGCATGTTTGGAACACTCACGCCCTCGCTTCCTCGGAAAGTGGTATCCTCCGCTTCCATTTTCCTGTGTCGGATGGCTGAGTTATCGTCGTCGCTGCGAGCGAATGGGGCCGCGCAAATCAAACCGTAGCCCGATCCGCTATTCCATCAGCAGTAACTCGCGTATTTCTTGCTCCGTCAACGCCGATAACGCTTCTTCGCCAGGCGTGATGACGGCATCGATCATATCCTTCTTCCGCTGCTGCAGCTCGATCACTTTTTCTTCGATGGTGCCGTGGCTGACAAGCCGGATGACCTGAACGACGTTTTTCTGGCCGATCCGGTGTGCGCGGTCCGCAGCCTGCTGCTCGACGGCCGGGTTCCACCAAAGGTCGTAGAGGACGACCGTATCCGCCCCCGTCAGATTGAGGCCGGTACCGCCTGCGCGCATCGAGATGAGAAAAATTTCGCGTTCCCCGTCGTTATAACGCTGGCAAAGCTCGACCCGTTGGCTGGAAGGCGTGGACCCGTCCAAATAAAAGAAAGGGATGCCCCGATCCGCCAGCTCGCGGCGAATAATCCCGAGCATTTCCGTGAATTGGGAAAAAATGAGCATGCGCTTGCCCGAGTCCATACATTCTTCCACAATTTCAAGCAGCTGCTCGAGCTTGCCGGAACCGCCGTCGTAGTTTTCCACGAAGAGGGAAGGGTGGCAGCAAATTTGCCGCAGCCGGGTTAAGCCGGCCAAGATTTTGATTCGGCTTTTTTGGAAGCCCTCCGCCTCCAGCTGCTTCGCGGTTTCCTTCTGCAGCTTGGCCAAATAGACGGCATAAAGCTGTTTTTGCTCTTTGGTCAGCTCCGACGTTTGCAGCGATTCGATTTTATCCGGGAGCTCCGACAGTACGTCTTTCTTCATACGGCGCAAAATGAACGGCCGTACCCGTTTCGCTATTTCTTCGCGGGTGAGATTGGCGAATGCTCTTTTGCTGTCGAACAACTCGGGGAAGACGACGTCGAATATCGACCACAGCTCCTCCAGCGAGTTTTCCATCGGCGTTCCGGTCAGCGCGAAACGCTGGGCCGCCATGATGGACTTTACCGCCTGTGCCGTTTGCGTGGCGTGGTTTTTGAACGCTTGCGCTTCATCCAAAATAAGCAGCCGAAATTCGCGTCCCTCATACAGCTCCGTGTCTCTCCGCAGCAGCGGGTAGGAGGTGACCAGTACGTCGATATTCGCTAAGGCGTTCAGCACGTCCTCCCGCTCTTGCTTGTCGCCTACGGCGAGCGCCGTCCGCAGGCCGGGAGCGAAACGCTTCAGCTCATTCCGCCAATTGTACGTCAGCGATGCCGGAGCGACAATCAGCACGGGAGTTCCGGCAACGGCGGTGCGCTCTTCGTGCGCGGACAACATAAGAGCGATGCTTTGCAGCGTTTTGCCTAGGCCCATATCGTCTGCGAGAATGCCGCCGAACCGGTAGAGGCTGAGCGTCCGCATCCATTGATACCCGTATTTTTGATAGTCGCGGAGAATCGGGTTGAGCTGCTCGGGTACGGCGTACTCCAGGTTGTCCGGGTTGCGCAGGTTGTCGAGAAGCTCGCGCAGCGGCTTGCCGATCTTGATTTTGTGAGACTCGGAGCCGGGCTCGAGCAGGTAAAGCCCCCGGACGAGCGGCAATGCCAGCTTCCCGTCTTGGATATCCGATTTGCGAAAGCCCGTTTGTTTCATAAATCCGGCGATATTTTTAAAGCCTTCCTCCTCCAGCGAAACAAAAGCGCCGTCAGGCAAACGATGGTATCTCCGCTTCTCCACAAGACTCCGCAATATTTGGCGGATCAGCTTCTGGCCGATTCCGTCCATATCGAAACGCACCTCAAGCCATTCCGTCCGCTCATCGACATTTACCGTTACTTTGGGCTGAGTCAGAGAGAGCTTCATCCCTTTAACGGCGGCTGTCGCATATACTTCGACAAGACGCTCAAGCGCAGGCAGCAGCTCATATAAGAAACGGTAAACCTCGTCCTCGCCGTCAATCGCGTAATGATCGTCCAGCAGCTCCAGCGCGGCTTGCTCGAGCAAATCCATGATCCGGCTTTCGCGTTCGGTATCGCGTGCGAGAATGAGGTCGGTGCGATCTGGTCTCCCTGTCTCCGGACTGAACGGATCGAAGACGATTTCGCCATAGGCGAACGTGAGCTTAACGATCAGACGATCGTCATCGCGGTCGAGATACAGCTTGGCACGCAAAGGCGCCGTTACGATTTGTCCGGCGATATCCTTGGCGATCGCTACGCTGCCGATTTGCTTGAGGCCGGGAATGACGCGCTGCATGAACGATTCGATCTCCGATTCGGAAATAAGAAGGAGCTTGCGGTCCGCGTGCCTGAACATTTCCTTCATCTCCGCGAGCCTGCGCTGCTGCGCCCCCTTCATCCGGTAAAGCACGCCTTCGGCCACGGTGCATCCGTAGCTTTCCAGCACCGTTACGTCTTCCATGCCGTACATGTCCAATTGAAACGTATCCCAGGCCGGTTTGCTCAGCTGAAAGCTGATCGGCGGCTGTCCTTCCCTCAATTCCAGCCGGTCGCTGATTCGACCGCCATGCTCGAACCGCGCCGTAACGGTTGCGAGCTTATCCTGCAGACGCTCCCAGGTCGCCGGCGGGATGAACAGCGTCCGTCCTTCGGCAGGCGCATAATCGCTTATATAGACGCTTTTGCTTAATGCGCTTCGATAGATGTATTCATTCCTGATCGTTTCGATCAGCTCGCGGATGACCGCCATATCTTGTTCCTTGAAGGCGTGTACTAGCGGATCGTACGTAAAATGCTTCGAAAACTCGAAAGCCGTTCCCCGCTCGACGCTTTCGAGGAACTGTTTAAGCTTCTGGACGACATAGGGGCGCTTCGGCCCGATTTTCATCTCGAGCGTCATCATGCTTTTGCGCGGCGAGGCGGTTGTGACGCCGAAAATAAACTCCGCTTGCAAGGTTTGCCGCCGCTCCGGCAAATAGGTGTTCGCCCGTGCAGCCGGTGCGGATTTCGTGAACAAGGCGATCATATTGCGCGTGAGCAGGGTATCGCGGCCGGAAACGGCGGAATTTTGCGTTTGCCCGGTCCATGAAGAGGAGGCGGCCTCCGACGAATGCGGCTGCGGCGATGCTGACGGTTTGCTAACGGGTACGTAATCGCGGATTTGAAACAGAACGGCCGCGACATGTTTGCAGTATACGTAATAGCTGCCGAAGGCGGGGCATGTACAGCCCGCTTTTGCCACGGCGTTTTTATCGAAAATCACATAAACGTTATATCGATCATCGCCTGAAACGACTGCGTCAAAGCGGTTTTTGTCAGGGTCGAACGACAGCTCGGTCACCCGGCGGGAGAAATAATCGTTTTCGCCTCGCTGATAGGCGCTGCCGCCGCACAACCGTTTGATCTCTTTGTTCGAAAGCGTATTGTAATTCATAGAAAGCTCCTTTGATCTTTGCCGTGCGTGAAGCTTATCGCAGCATGTCTTATGTGAATCTATTATACCATATTAATGGCGGACATACGTTCGTGTGCAGACGAAAACATGCCGATTCAGCCGGACAGCTTTTTCCTTAAACTTCGTTGTATTTTGGGATGAGACGTTATGCTGACAAAAGAAAAACCGCCTGTCCCAACAGTAAAGGGAGGCGGTTCTTGGGGTTATGGCTCGTTTTTCGTATCGCCGGCAGGGGGATTGTCGTAATCCTCGGGCAGCCGGATCCATTGTTTCAAGTAGCCTTGCTCATGCAGCGCCTTCAGCAGGATGATCAGAATCGGCGATAAAATCAAACCTGCGACGCCGAACAGCGACAGCGAAATGATCATAAACGACAGCATCGTGAATGCGGAAACGCCGAGCGAATCGCCGGTAATTTTCGGCTCCATGATTTGTCTGACAATAATGACGACGCCCAGCAGAACGGTGAGCCATATAGCCAGCGTCGTTTCGCCGACGATGAACAAATAGATGATCCACGGGATGAATACGGTGGATACGCCGAGCAAAGGCAGAACATCGAATACGGCGGCCAGCAAGGAGATGGAGAAGGCGCTTTTGACTCCAAGCAGCAGCAGGGCAAGGAAAATGATGACGAACGTAATCGAAACGAGCTTAAACTGCGATTTCAAGTAGCTGACGATGCCGAGAAGCACGTTTTCTTTCAAAAAGTAAAATGCGGTCTTGAAGGTGCGCGGCGTTTTGTCGCGGGCCATTCTCTTCCATAGTTCGATTTCGATGCTCAGGAAGTAGGCCAATATGATGCCGATCGAAAAGTTGATGATAAAGGAAGTGAGCGAAGTTAAGCTGTTCAGAACCGTTTTGAGGAATGTGGTGGCCGCACCTGCGCCCCATTCCGTTATGACGCCGATATATTCTCTGACTTTATCCGAGATGTCCGGAGGAAGCGCCTCCCATTTGCTGCGGAGATAGTCGGCGTGAATGACGATTTGCTCCTGCAAAATTTGCTGGTATCTCGGAATTTTATCGACAAGGTTGATCGTTTGCGATGTAAAAATGATGCCCGCCCCGATCAGAATGCCCAGGACGACAAGCATAAAGACGAGCATGGAGATCGCGGTTGCGATCGACTTTTTGACGCCCCGGCGGTTCAGGCGCTTCGCCAGCGGCTCGATCATCGCGAAGATGAGCAGGGCGAGGAAGATCGGCGTAGCGAGCTTGTACAGGTAGCTGAACAAGAGCATGAACAAGTATATCGTGAGGCCGATCAAGGCGATGTCGAATACGGTTTTATAATACTTTTTGTAGAAGGACAACATGAATACGAATCACCTCGGCCACATTTGTCATAATGATCCATTATAGCACAAAAACCGCCGTCTTCGACAAGTAACGTTTGGACCGCGATAAGTTCGCTCCTCCGTCGTTTCAGGCGTATTGCAATCGGAACGTTCATTTAATACAATAGTACAAAGCACGCTTGTCTGCTGCCGGAATCAACGGATGGAAGCCGGCGAAAGCTCGAACATACAAGGAGATGTCACGATGAACTGCAAAATTACGCGAAACGCCGCAAAAGTTATTTTGCGCGAGATGGAGCAAGAAGAGAACAAAACATTAAAGCTGCGCGTATTCCTTACTCACAAGCACGGCGATCATGCCCACTACGGGCTTGATTTGAGCGAGCAGCAGGAGCACGACGAAGTGGTTGCAACCGATAAAGGCTTCGACGTCCTGCTTGATACGCGCGAGCCGCTGCTGGACGGCGTTTGGGTAGACTACCTATATACACCGGAAGAGGGCTTCGTCATTACGAACCCGAGCAAAGGAAACCACGGGGATCACTAGAATGGCCAAAAACGATATCCGCGTCTGCGACAAATGCAGGCACATGAAGCTGAAAACGGTGCTGCCGAAGCTCGAAAAGCTGGCGCCCGACACCGAGGTCAAGGTTGCATGCAAGTCATATTGCGGGCCTTGCTCGCGTTTCGCATTCATTTTTATTAATGGCCGTTACGTAACGGGAGCCACCGAAGACGAAGCGCTTGAAAAAGCGAGCAAATATGTGAAACGTTAAGACGGACAGGGTCAATAGCCGTTAGACGTAACAAAACGACTCTTAGTAAAGGGTCGTTTTTGTTTTGGAAGGATGAACGCTTGTTGTAAAAAGCAGCGAAAGCCGCCTCCTGAAGGAGGTCCGGCTTTACTGCTTGCCTATCGTTTTGCGTTCCGCCGCCTGCGACAGGGGAATTATTCCGCGCGGGAACCGGTCTCGTAGACGCCGTACGAGCTCACTTTGATGCCGTCATCCGTTTGCGAGACGATCCAATCCCAGCCCCACTTGTATCCGGTCAGCTCAAGAGTGCCTGACTGCTCGCGGATTGTCCATTCGCCGTCCGTCGTTTTTTTGCTTCCATTATAGTGCTCGAACGTGCCGTCCTCGTAAATGTACAACGTCCCGCCGTCGACTCCGTTAACATAACGGCCGCTGCCATCGGCGGAAACGAGCCCCGTGCCTGGAACCCACATGCTCCACTCGCCCAAGAAATATGCCAGATGCGCATCCGCTTCGTATTCGCTCTCGTCTTCTCCGTACGCCTGCTCCTCGTCGGCTCCGGATTGCGACGGATTCTCCGTTCCTCCGCCCTTGATAGTAATCGTTTTCGTCGCATCGTCGAACGTAATTTCCTGACGAAAGTTCTCTCCTACGAAACGGATCGGCACTACGGTCGAACCGTTGACGATTGTGGCGGGAACGTCCATAAAAATCGTTTTGCCGTCGACGATAGCTTCGGAGCTGTCCACGTGCAAGATCATCGTTTGATCGCCGAGGAGCAGCGTAATTTTTTGCTTGTCGCCGTCCCATTCGACTTCGGCCCCCAACGCTTCGCTGACAAACCGCAGCGGAACCATCGTACGTCCGTCGAGAAGGAACGGCGCGACATTCAATTGATGCGCTTTGCCGTTTATGAGGGCATCGGTGCTGTCAAGTTGAAGGACGATAACGTTATCCGCAGCGACGATCGATACTTTTACCGGAGGAGAGACGTATACGGCTTTCCCGGCGGCGTTGTAAGCGACGAATTTGTACAAGTAAATATGACCGGCCAGAACGTATTTGTCCGTAAATTCCGTTTTGTCGAGACGGAAATCGGTCATTTTGACATAGGGTGCGCCATTGTCGGAGCGGAATAAATCCCAGCTCGTATGGCCGTCGAGCTTATTCCACGGAACCGTAATGCTCCCCTCCATGAAAACGTAGCTGGAAACGGCAAGATCCATATCCTCGGCAGGAGAGCCGAGCTCAAGCGTTCCTTTGCTCCCTCCGGACTGGTTGGCAGGTGCTGCGTTGTTTTCGTCAGGCTCCGCATTTTGGCCCGGTTGTTCGCTTTCCGCTTCCAAGACGAAGGAGAAAAACACTTTCTGAATCGAAGCTCCGTTATCCGGCGTAAAGCGGTCGATCCGCAATTTCGCGTACGTGCCGTCGTGCAGAACGACTAGATATACCACACCTTTCGTCAAAGTAAGCGAGTTCGTAAACCCGCTTTGCCCGCTGTCCGTCGGATCGCTCAGCTCCTCGTCTTCGAGCAGCAAAATGCCGTTGGCGCCGATGCTTCCATACTGATTGATGACCAGATCGGCCTCGCTGCTTTTTGTCGTTGTTTTCATCGTCGACAGCTTCAAGCCGCCTTTATCGAGGACGTTACCGGACCAGTTGAGCGTATGCGGGTGCAAATTTTCGTATGTGCCGGTTTGCACTTGCCCCCATTTGATTACAGCTGCGCCGCGGGCTTCCGCAGGAAATAAAGCGAACATGCCGAGCAGGCACAAAACTGTAAAAATCGAAAAAGCCTTTTTCAAGCTCGACTCCCCCTCATTCATGATTTGAAAATCAGAAGCAGTATAACAAAGCCGATCTTACAAACAACTTACAAAGTCGTTTACAAAAGCTTCATCTCCCGTTGATACGATGCAAACAGTTCCCCGTTAAGCTGATTTTAATGAGAAATCGGTTCGATAAAAGGGGAGGGCTAAATCATGAAACTATGGAGACTTATACGCAGAAGAAAGATGATGATCGGCGCCATCGCGTTAACTTTGACGGTCGGAGCAACGGCGGCGCAAGCGGCGGGGGCGGATAAAATCACGCTTCCAATACCGGTGAATTTTCCGATTTTCAGCGGCGGGGCTAAGGTAGAGGTCGATAAAGAGGCGGTCGTGATCGACGGGAGCACTTACTTGCCGCTGCGCGCTTTCGGAGAGGCTCTTGGCAAGCAGATTGACTGGAACGATTGGGAACGGACGATTACGTTGAAAAATGCGCCGAAGCTAAAATCGGTGTCGACGTGGAACAATCCCGGAGCGCTTGGCAAAGGGATCAGCGAAGGCGGTTTTTCCGGTTTGACGCGTATTCCGGGCGACCCGGAAAATGTATTCTACACGCTGGCCGACCGCGGTCCGAACGGGCAAGTGGGCAAAGACAAGCTGCGTACGTTTCCGGTTGACGATTTCCAGCCGCGCATCTACAAAATCAAAGCGGACGGCGAAAAGCTTGAAATTCTCGAGACGATCAAGCTGCAGCTTCCGGAAGGCAAGACGGATGCGGTAACGAAATCGAGGTTTATTACCGGGCTGCCCAATATGGTAGGAGCGGACGAAATTCCTTATGACGAGCTGGGGCAAAAAGAGCTATCCTACGATCCGGACGGTCTTGATCTGGAAGGGATCGCCTATAATCCGAACGACGATACGTTCTGGCTGGCGGACGAATACCGTCCTTCCCTCGTTCAGGTGAAGCGGGACGGCACGGTGCTGAAACGGTTCGTACCGTTCGGCGCGAAGCAAGCGCTGGCAGGCGCGCAGACGGATATCGTCGAGCTGTTTCCCGCCTTTTACAATAAACGCGTACCTAATCGCGGCTTCGAGGGCGTGACGATTACGCCAGACGGCAAAACCTTGTATGCGTCGATCCAAAGCCCGCTTGCGCTGCCGGATCAGAAGACGTCGGACAATTCCCGCAATCTGCGCATCCTCAAAATGGATTTGTCCAAACAGGAGCTAGTCGGCGAATATGTATACTACGCGGAGAATGCCGCATCGTACGAAGGAATCAAGCAAAAGGATCAGGTCATCAGCGATCTCTTCGCACTGTCCTCGAACGTCCTGTTGGTCGACGAGCGCGACAAAATGGCAGGCAAGGAAGCACAGGTGAAACGGATTTACAAGTCGGATTTCAGCAAAGCGACCAATCTGCTCGGCACGGATTACAGTGCCAATCTCGAAGCGATGCCACAGGAAATGCTGCGCCAAGCCGGCATCGTGCCGGTAACGAAAGAGCTGATCGTCGACTTCGTTAAGCTAGGTTATCCGCATGAGAAAATCGAAGGTATCGTAGCCGTCGACAAAAGGACGATCGCGATCGTGAACGATAACGATTTTGCCGTCAATTACGACGAGCAGGGCAAGCTGTCGCTGACCGGGACGCCGACGCAGATGCATGTGGTGGAGCTGCAGGAAGATTTGTATTAGATGAGGGGAGCCTATCCGAAGCGGGTGGGCTTTTTTTATTTGAAGCGATGAGAGATGGGGGGATAACTGAATGATGAGCTATTCCAGCCGAGGTATCTCCTTACGGTCACTCTTGCAATCAGGAAATTTTGAACAATAACCCCAATGTTATTTCCCGATTGCAAAGGCGAACGCTAACGCTCCTTCAGGAGATACCCCCGCTTCCATAGACCATCATTATTAACTCGATACCTTTCATAAAAAGAGCCCATCCCTAAACGAATAGTCTCCTGTTTGGGAGCAGGAAAAGGAAACAGCCTTATCCAACCGCCAAACGGTCGAATAAGGCTGATTTTGTTGGATCAGTACAGATGGCAGGCTGCAAAGTGGCCCGGCTCGATTTCGTTCAGCTTCGGTACGACAGAAGCGCAAACGTCCATCGCATGCGGGCAGCGCGTCCGGAACGGACAACCGCTCGGCGGGTTGAGCGGGCTTGGGATTTCGCCCTGAAGAATAATTCGTTCGCGCGTGCGTTCGACCTCCGGATCAGGGATCGGAATGGCCGACAGCAGCGATTGCGTATACGGATGGAGCGGCTTGGCGTACAGCTGGCTCGACGATGTCACTTCGACGAGCTTGCCGAGATACATCACGCCGATCCTGTCGGAAATATGCTTGACCATGGCGAGGTCGTGCGCGATGAACAAGTAGGTCAAGCCGTGTTCTTTTTGCAGCTTCATGAACAGGTTGACGACTTGCGCTTGCACGGACACGTCGAGCGCGGAAATCGGTTCGTCCGCGATGATGAATTTCGGCTCGATAGCGAGCGCCCGGGCAATGCCGATCCGCTGGCGCTGGCCGCCGGAAAACTCATGAGGGAACCGGCTCGCATGCTCCTCGTTTAAGCCGACGGCTTGCAGCAGCTCGCTGATGCGTGCTTTGCGTTTTTTGCCGCTGTACAAGCCGTGAATATCGATGCCTTCGGCGATAATGTTGCCGACCGTCATACGCGGGTTCAGCGAAGCGTAAGGATCCTGGAACACCATCTGCATGTCGCGGTTGAATTGCTTCAGGTCCTTGCCTTTCATTTTGTGCACGTTTTTGCCGTTAAAAAGCACTTCGCCGCCCGTAGCTTCATACAGATTGATAATCGTGCGGCCCGCCGTCGATTTCCCGCAGCCGGATTCGCCTACGAGACCGAACGTTTCACCGCGTTTGATCGCGAACGTCAAATCCTCGACGGCTTTCAGCGTTTGGCCGGAGCCGACCTGAAAATGCTTTTGCAAATGGTTCACTTCAAGAATATGCTGTTCAGCCATGTGCTTGTTCACCTACTTCCAGCGGCCGGTTTACCTTCGGCGCATCGGGATGGAGCAGCCAGCATGCCGCGCTGTGACGGTCGGTAATCGGCGTATGTGCAGGATCGTTATCCTTGCATACCTGCATCGCGTAAGGGCATCTTGCGGCAAAGCTGCATCCCTTGGGCGGCGCGAATAAATCGGGCGGCGATCCGGGAATCGGCGAGAGCTCGCTTTTGCTGTCGCTGTCGAGCCGGGGGACGGAACGCAGCAATCCCCAAGTATAAGGATGCCGGGAATTGTAAAATATGTCCTCAAGCGTTCCTTCCTCGACCACCTTGCCCGCATACATGACGATAACACGCTGCGCAATATCCGCGACGACGCCAAGATCATGCGTAATGATGATGATGGCGGTATCGGTTTTGTGCTGGATTTGCTTCATCAGGTCGAGAATTTGCGCCTGAATCGTAACGTCGAGCGCCGTCGTCGGTTCGTCCGCGATCAGCAGCTTCGGATTGCAGGCCAGCGATATGGCGATCATGACCCGCTGCCGCATCCCGCCGGACAACTCGTGCGGATATTGGTGAATGCGTCCTTGCGGATTGGACATGCCGACGAGCTTCAGCATTTCGATCGCGCGCTCGTTCGCTTGCTTTTTGCTCATGTTCTGATGCTTGATCAAGCCTTCGGTAATTTGCGCGCCGATCGTCATCGTCGGGTTGAGAGATGTCATCGGATCTTGAAAAATCATGCCCATCTCCGAACCGCGCAGCTTTTCCATCGCCTTGTCGGACATTCTTGTAATTTCGTGCTTGCCGTTGAATAGAACGGATGAGCCTTCTTTAATATGGCTGGGCGGTGTCGGAATCAGACGCATGATCGTTTGCGCCGTTACCGATTTGCCGCAGCCCGATTCGCCTACGATGGCGAGCACTTCGCCTTTATCCAAATGAAAAGAGACGCCGCGAACAGCCTGGATCTCCCCTACGTACGTTTTGAAGGACACTCTTAAATCGTCTACATCCAAAATACGGTTCTCCATCTGACTCCCTCCTTTACAAAACCCTAAAAATAAAGCGACGTTATGCTGCGGCAGCAAACGTTATTTCCGCATTTTCGGATCGAGCGCATCGCGCAGGCCATCGCCGAGCAAGTTGAAGCTGAGTAAAATCAAACTGAATATCGCTGTCGGAAACAGCAGACGATGCGGATGATAACGCATATAGTTCGCTCCGTCGCTCAAGAGCGTTCCGAGCGAAGCGAGCGGAGGTCTAATGCCCAGTCCGACGAAGCTCAGAAAGGCCTCGACGAAAATCGCGCCGGGTACGACGAACGTAATTTGCACGATGATGATCCCGAGCGCATTGGGAATCAGGTGCTTGGCGATGATTCGAAAGCCGCCTGCCCCGAGCGTACGGGAAGCCAGTACGAATTCCTGCTCCTTGAGCGTCAATATTTGACCGCGCACGAGCCTTGCCATCGGCACCCAGCCGGTGATCGTATACGCGATAATGATCGTCCATATGCCCGGACCGATAATCATAATCATCAGAATCGTAATCAGCAGGAACGGAACGGCATACACGATTTCGATAAAACGCTGCATGATATCGTCGATACGTCCGCCGTAATAGGCGGAAATGCCGCCATACAGGACGCCGACAAGCAGATCGATAAGCGCGGCGGTTATGCCGATGAATAGTGAAATTCGGGTACCCCACCAAACCCGTGTCCACAGATCGCGGCCGAAATCGTCCGTCCCGAAAAAGTGTTCGCCGGAAGGGCGCTGGTTTTTCATGGCGAGATCTTGCGTCTGGTAATCGTAGGACGAAAACAGCGGCGCAAAGATCGCCAGCAGCAGCAGGACAACCAATATGATCAATCCGGCCATAGCCAGACGGTTTTTCTTAAGCCTCCTCCACGCATCCTGCCAATAAGTCAAGGAAGGCCGCACGATAGCGTCCGACTTCAGTTCTCTTTCTAACGGTTGAAACTGGTCCTTGGAAATGGTCTCCATCTGCGATTACCTCCCTTTCCCCAAACGTATGCGCGGATCGATAATGCCGTACAAAATATCGGTAATGAACAAAACCACTACAAGAATGACGGAGTAAAAAATGGTCAAGCCGGCAATCATCGTGTAATCGTTCGAATAAACGGACGTTACGAACTGCTTGCCAAGCCCAGGAACGGCGAAAATTTGCTCAACGACCAGCGTTCCCGTTATCACATTGACAAAAATCGGACCGAGAATCGTGACGACGGGCAAAATGGCGTTTCGCAGCGTATGCTTCCATACGATCGAATTGCGGGTAAGCCCTTTGGCTCTGGCGGTTTTCATATAATCCTGATTGAGGACGTCGAGCATGGAGGTGCGCATCATTCTCGCCAAAATCGCAATCGTGCCGAACGAAAGCGTCAGCGCCGGCAAAATCCGATGCTCGGGCGTCGTCCATAATGCGGCGGGGAATATTTTCCAATGTACGGCAAATAACCAGGCCAGCAGCGGCCCTAAAACAAAGGAGGGGATGGACACCCCTAACACGGCGATAAACATTGCTGAATAGTCGAGCGTTTTATTGTGGTTCAAAGCGGCGATCAAGCCGAGAATAAGCCCGACGACGATCGCGAATGCGAGCGAGATCAGACCCAGCTCGAGCGAAACCGGGAAGCCCTGCGCGATGATATCCGTCACATGGCGAGTTGGAAATTGGAACGAAACGCCCAAATCCCCGTGCAAAATGTCGTTCATAAACTTTACATACTGCTGCCACATCGGCTTGTCCAAGCCGTACTGTTGAATCAGCAGCATTTTATTTTCCGGCGAAAGCTTTTGGGAGGCTTCTCCGAACGGATCGCCAGGCAAATTTTTCATCAGAACGAAAGTCAGCGTAGCAATCAGCCATAGCGTAATCAGCATGTAAGCGAAACGTCTAATTGTAAATTTTATCATCGGGTCACCTCCTGATAAAAAGCATAAGCCGGCCTATCCGCAGGAAAAGAAGGGGGCCGTTCTAGCCAAAAAATAGAACGGTCCATTCTTTTTCGCTTACAGATACCGAACTACTTGATCGATGTCCAGCGCACTTCCCACTCGGGACCGAAAGGCGGCAAAATCAGATCCTGCACGCTCGGACGCAGCGCATAAGGCTTGGAGCGGAAGTAGATCGGTGCGATGCCGGTATCGTCCAGCAAAATTTTCTCCGCATCCGCAAGCAGCTTCGCACGCTCGGCAGGCTTAACTTCCATATCCGCCTTTTTGATGAGCTCATCGAACTGCTTGTTCGACCATTGGCCGCGATTGAACGGATGGTCGGACAGGAACATGTCAAGGAAAGTCATAGGATCGTTATAGTCGGCGCCCCACAGCGACAGCACGATGTCGAAATCGCGTTTCTCGGAACGGTCCAGACGAAGCTTATGAGGTACAGGCTCGGTGATCGCGTCTACGCCGAGGTTTTTACGCCATTGCTCGATGATGAACTCCAGCGATTTTTTGGACGTCTCGGTATCGTCGCCGAGCAGCTTAATTTGCGGCAAAGCCGTCATATTCAGTTCTTTCAGACCGTCTTGCAGAAGCTGCTTCGCTTTTGCAGCGTCGAAGGACGCCTGCACATTGTTTTTCGCCGTCACCGTACGGAATTCATTGCCGTTCCCGTCGGAAGTACCGCCCGGAACGACGCCTGTCGAAGCGACGGAGCCGTTGCTGATAACCGTATCGACAAAGCCTTTGCGGTCAATCGCCATGCTGAGGGCCGCGCGAATTTTAGCGTTCGCAAAGGCGGGAATTTTCTTTTCCTGGAACTCCAGGTATACGTTCGTCAATTCTTTTTTGATCGCCAAGTCGGGCTTGTTTAAATACGCTTGGTATTGATCGCCCTTAAGCTCGGTTAAGTCGGCTTCGCCGGTTTCGTACAAATTCAAGCCGGAATTCGTATCTTTTACGATATTGATCGTAATCTTGTCGAGCTTGACGTTGGCGGCATCCCAATATTTTTCGTTTTTAACGAGCTCGATGGACTGTTCGTGATTCCATTTCGTCAGCTTGTACGGACCTGCACCGATTACTTTGTCGGCGTCGGCGCCGTTCTTCTCTCCGAGCGGATCGACGAAAGCCTGCTTTTGCGGGAAGTAGTTGAGGAAAGCCAGTATCTCGGTAAAGAAAGCGACCGGCTTCTCGAGCTTAATCTCCAGCGTTTTGTCGTCTTTCGCCACGGCTCCGAGTTCTTTTTTCTTTGCTGCGATCTCGTCAGGCGTTTTGGCTTTCATGATGGCGTCTCCGCCTTTAATCCAAGCGATAACGAAAGCGTATTCCGCCTTCGTATTCGGATCGAGCGAGCGCTGGAACGAGTAAACGAAATCTTGAGCCGTTACCGGCGTGCCGTCCGCCCAATTGGCATCGCGAAGCGTGATCGTGTAGGTCAGGCCGTCCTCGGAAATTTTCGGCATATCCTTGGCAAGAGCCGGTGTCGGCTTGCCGCTTTTGTCAAGTCTGTATAAGCCCTCGTGTACCGCGTTCAAAATATTGAAGCTGGCGACGGAAGAAGCTTTGGAAACGTCCAAAGCAGGGGGTTCCGCACCGGTGTTGATTCTCAATTCCTGTGCAGCGGTTTTGCCTGGGCTTGTCCCTGGCGTTTGGTTCTCCTCTTTCTTGGCGCAACCGATCGCTGCTGTCCCGACAAGCGAAAGCACCAATGCGGTTGACATGACTTTTTTCAAGCTCATCACTGTGTATTGCCTCCCCTTAAGATTGGAAATGGTTAAACAAAAAGCTGAGTAAATGTCGTGTTTTAGACGTTTATGTAAGTGCTTACACAACATTGACACTTTTGATTATACAACCGCGGGATGATAAAATCTTGTAGTAAATAATAACACTAGATATTATAATTAACGGTTTTTCTGTATGGAACTGTACTTGGAAATGGGATATTTAACTATTTTGAATAAAAAGAACGCAGAGATAAACAGATGTTCGAAAGGGTAAACGAGCAGCAATTCCCAATTCGATCGTATGTTTAGACTTCCAAAATTACCGTAAATTATTCGATGAAGGTAATAAAAAAAAAGGGCGATTGGGTAAGCGTATTTCTCAAAATATCAGCCAGAATTTATATGTTTCACAATTACTTAAGCCTGATATTTCATCGGTAAACGCGCCTGTCCTAGGCTTATGCTTACGAAGTCGCTTTCTTTGAAAGCGTTTAGGACGGCGAAGCGTTTATCCTTGGTTCTTGCCTTCTAAATGAAAATGAAAATCATTCTTGACAAGTACATCGTATGAGGCTACAATGAAGAAGTATCGTGAAGCAATGAAGTTAACTCGCTTTGCGAATGAATACCATTAAGCACTCTCATCGAAACTTGTCGAACTGCCGAGTTCCTCCCTCATCCTCGCGGCGGATTTGACGTTTGGTGAGATTTTTTTTGTTTAAAGAAGGATTTAATGAAAATAGTCGCGGCTTTTTACAAAAAGTGCTGGAAAGCATTTGAAATCAAATGATATAGTTGTAGGATGAGGCAGCTATTACGTATGCTCTTCGTATGACATCGGATGGGGAGGCGGATATATGGGATTTTTGGGTGCGGCAATTGTCATCGCAGGTGTTGGACTTGTCGTTTATTTGGTGAAACAAAGCTCCAAAGGGAGGTCGCAGCAGCGTCCGCGCAGCAATTCTAGACGTAGAACGATCGACTATACGTCAGCCAATGTTCCGTTGAATCTTGGAATTCGGCCTCATATTAAACTCGAAGCGCTTGAACGCCGTTTGAATAAAGCCTTTGCGCCATCTTTTCAAGAAAAACTGAAAATGCGGCATTTGCAAGCGCAATCCGCTATGAGCGATGCGGAATACGAATGGAAGCTGCTTGAGCTAAAGCGATATTTTGTCATGTGTTCGATTATGCGGAATGTTCCGATGTTCAGTTCGGCTGTCGATGAGATTTGGCACGATATGCTGATGTTTACACGGGAATATCAGCATTTTTGCGACGAGTTGATCGGAACGACGATTCATCACGCGCCGCATTCGAACGTTCAGCCGATGCCGGGCGATCGGGCATGGTTCGATTGGGTATATAGCCAGTTGTTTGAGCCTACACCGTTCAGCGGACATATTTGGAATGCGTTTTTCCGAAATCCGTTGCCGAAGCCATTGCTTGAACAGTTTCACCGAGAGTCCAAGGAGCAGTTGATCAATCAATTGTTCAATCGTGACGCAGCAAGCAAATATCCGGAAATTAAAGAGACGATCGAACAGTTGATCGATTCGACGAAGGAGCATGTTCATCGTGCTTACGATCATAGCTCGAATCACACGGACAATCATTACGACGATAATCGCGAGTATAACCGGAGCTCGTCCGGGGCAACCGACACGATGATGTTGATGGCTGGCAGTATGCTCCTGTATTCGATGATGGATGACGGTGCGTTTGAACAACGCATGCAGATGCAGGCGGAGGAAGAAGAGCAGCGCAATGACGGGGGCACTAGCGGAGCGGCTTGCGGCTATGCCGGTTCCTCTTGCAGCTCGGACAGCGATTCGTCGGATGGCGGCGGCGACAGCGGGGGCTCGTCATGCTCTTCCTCAAGCTGCGGCAGCGGCTGCGGTGGCGGCGGAGACTAGCTCCGGAAAAAACTTATTCCAGATACTTGAAAAAATTAGGGAATCATCGTATAGTACAGGTAATGGAAAAATTGGAAGATCGAAAACACTCGGAACGGAAGCACCGTCCGGATACGCGAAGCGCGTGCCGGGCGGTTTTTTTATTGCTCAGAAGCGTACAAACGGGCAACCGGGGCCGGATTCTGGCTGTCTTGTGTAATGAAGGAAAGATGGAAAGGGAGTCGACATACGGTGAAAAGAGGAAAAGGGGTATTTATCGGGTTACTGCTTTTGAGTACGGTGGCATCAACGTCTAGTTGGGCCGGCGATATAACGTTTTCGGATATTTTGGGCCATTGGGGAAAGCCGGCCATTGAGGAAGCGGTTAGAAAGAGCTATGTAGACGGCTTCGAGAACGGCACGTTTCGTCCCGATCAGCATGTAACTCGTGCCGAGTTTATAAAAATGGCCGTGACAGCTTTGAAGATGGAGGTTCCGGCGATTGCGCCAGGCGATAATTGGTACACGTCTTATAATAATGCAGCTGTATTTGCAGGGATTCATCAGTGGCGGGATTTCACAGACGGGGATTGGAACACGCCGATCACACGGCTCGAAATGGCGAGGATTGCTTTGCGTGCTTCAGATGCGGAGCTGCAAAAGCCAGGTGTTCTGCTGGACGAAAAATCGCTTATGTTCAAAGCGACAAGCAAGGGACTTATTCAGGGCATGGACGAAACGGGTACGCTCGGTTTGGACGAGCCTACGACAAGAGCGCAGTCGGTAACGATAATTGAACGAATTTTAAAGGTGAAAGATGGCGGCACGCTGCCGGTGGATAAGCACGCGGTTTCCCGTGCGGAGGTGCTGTGGCGTAAAACGAATATTTTTTCGTTGATGCCGGAGTTTTTTGGTGGGGAACAATTTTATAACTATTGGGATGCAGAGAATCTTTTTGTAGAAACTGACGATGGAAAGTATCGCGGAGAGTTGGATGCATTGCTTGCTATCGATTTAGAAGATCCGAATGATCCGTTTTTAAGTGAGCTGCCGGACATCGAATCGTTAAGGTGGCATAATCTTGTAGCGAATAGTGAAGGGTTTCCGGTTAGTGATTATCGGGAAAGCTACATTGTTTTGGCAAAAAACCATGTGGAGTACAATGATGATAAGACTATTTATCTTAATGACGTGCTTGCCTTCTCAATCTCTGGTCCCAAAATACCAGATATGGTTGCCTATCAAAATGGTGAATTGAATAGTATTGGGAGTCTTTATATTGATAAGATTGGTGACATACAGGCGTATATTATTCCGAAAAGAGGGCTAAAAACCAGAGGCCAATTCACTATATCAATTTATGCACCTGCAAAACCACCAGCGAATGATTATAAGAATACTCTTCTAAGAGTAGATGTACCTCTAGAGTTTAACTAGAAAACGAAAAGAAAGGAAATGCGATGTCTAAATTGAAACTCCGCATAAGTTGGATGTTGCTAGCCCTTTTATGCCTACAGATTATTTTGCCAGATTATGTTCAGTTAATAGGGAGTATTAAAGTAAACGCTAGTGGAGAGTATTTCATAAGCATATCTTATTCAGAAAGTGGCTCAACACCCGCAATGGTAGATGGTCAAAACGTCATTGCAAGCAAAACGTCAAGCATGAAGAGTAATTTGATCGACGTAGTTGCAGGGGCCGGAGAAAAGATAAGCTCGATATCTGTGACAATGCCTGATGGAACAACAAAGAATGTGACTCCAACTGATGCGATAGGGAAACAGTCATGGTCAGGTACTATTACACTTACTGGCAACGAAAGAAGTGTTTTTTCACCTGAAAACACCTCACCACGTGGCTATTTCGCGTGGTATCGATATACACCCGGAGATCCTCATGGAGTTAACTGGTATGCAAATAAGAATAACGGATCACAAATTACATGCGGAAACGGAGCACTCACTGAAAGTATAAACGGAACAGCAATGCCAAAATATCCAGGTTGCTCAGAAAGTGATCATTTTGATAAAACAAGAGAAGTCCCTTTCTATATAAATAATAATGATCGGAAAGGGGACTATATTCCAACAACCGCAGTAAATCCATTAGTTACAACGGAATATGAGATTGATTCATTTAATTGGGTCACAGGTCCAGACAGCGACATGTCAGGATATACAGATAGCAGCACTACTATTTCTAAAGTAGAAATCTTGAACGGTCTCGATACAATTCGTGTACATTACTCACAAAAATTTGATCATAAGGGCACCGAAAAAAAACTTGGATTACCTGGCGCTAGTGTAATGGCGTACTATATAGCAGCTGTCGTAACCATTCATTCCAAAACCTATTTATACCCAAACTCAATTGAAGTAACATACGGCCCTGCATCACCGACACCATCGCCAAGCGGCAGTTCGCCGCCCCCGACATCAACACCGACACCTACGCCCACACCTACACCGGCTGGACCGAAATTTGATTTCACCGTACCTTCTTCGGTGCCGTTCCGAGATCCGATTCCAGTACAGCCAAGCATCGATCCGGGAACTTGCACCTATCAGTCGCATCAATTCAAGTTCGTTAAAGACGGCGCGGAATGGTTATCCAACGTGCAGAACGATAAAACAAAGGGGTTGACGGTAACTTATCAATACCCTGCCCCAATAGGAAAAGGCACCAACCAGGTATACATGATCGTCAAAACAAGCTGCGGAACGGAAATCGTTGGTCCGAAGCCCGTTATCATTACGCCGGGCGGCACCAATCAGCCGCCTTTTGTTGAAATCGCTTGGTTTAATCACGGCACGAGTACTCCCGTACACTCGGTTTTGGAAAATACGATTGTCGATCTCGGTATTGTCCGCTACAGCGATCCGGATGGCGATCCGATTATCCAAAATAACGGGTGGGATTTTAACCGCGACTCCTTTTGGGTGAAGAGCCTGCCTGGGAAATACAGCTTAAATACACAATGGGCGTTTCGTTATGACGGCTTGCTGGCGGACATTCCGGGAAGTCATACCGTTTATTTAACCGTAACGGACGGGCAGGGCGGCGAATTTACCGCTTCGGCCACCCTGCAGGTTATCGATCCAAAACCTGTCGCGTGCATTGAAGGGCCGAAGAAAGTAGTTGAGAAGCGCCCGCTGCCGTACCCGATATCGTCTTGCTCAACAAGCCCTGTCAACTCTACAATTGTAGAAGAAGCTTGGACGAATAAGAAAAACCAGTATAATAACGTGGGCTATGAAACGGTTAACTTAAGGGTGCGGGATGCAGGAGGCAGATGGTCGGATGAAGCAAGCCATGTCCTTGAAGTCATTCCCGATATGCCGCCTAATGCAAAGCTTACGGTTCCAATTCAAAGCACAAGGGGGAACGAGATTACGATCAATAGTACGGCGACAAGCCCGGATGGCGACATGATTGTCCGGCATCGCTACGAATACAAATACGACAGCTCCAACAATGGTTTCGTAGATGATCATTGGATAGACATCTACGACGGAGCTATGACAAGCGCCACGATTATCCCTGATAAAGTGGGGAAATATCTGTTCAGGGAAACCGTCTGGGAGGATTACGGCAAATCGGATAATACGGACAACGAACCGCAGAACCTTTACGTAACCGACGTCGTTAACTTGCCTCCGGCTGTCGATGTGAAAACGAGCGGACAAACCAATACGCCGAAAAATACGACCGCTTACGGCATGACGGATATATATAACTATTGGAATTTTCAAACGACATACGGCGGAGCTGCAAACCGGAAAAACTGGAAGCTCGATGAAAACGGTCTGCAGACAAAAACGTTCATGCCTATCAATTACTTTATGTCTGAAAGTTTCGGGCTTGGTGATAACAAGAGGATTTACTATAGTGCAGTTCAAGGGAACAACGTTACAAGAACAACTGTAAATATTCCCAATACCACGCTAACTGATGGTTCTAATCTTTACAATATTGCCCCCGTCTCAGGCGGAGGTATAAAAATAACAGCAACAGACAAGCAAAGTCTGTCACTGAAGTATGAAAAGACACAAGCGGGTATTCCTTGGAGTAACGCACAGTTTTTTATCATGGATGGGATTTTACATGTTTTTATGGGGGCTAATCCCTCTATGCTTTATGCCTTCAATGCAACGGACGGATCGTTTTTATGGTCAAAACAAATTGACATGAACATTACTAGTCCTAGTTATCAGTTTATTTTTGTTTACCCGCATAAAGATGGTATTGTTTTTGCAATGAGCAATTCAAATTATGGCTATGTTTATAGAATGATGGGGACAAATAAGTCAGGCGATACGCTTTGGAATAACGATTGGGAATGGCAGCCTTATGCAGTAACCATAGTTGGTGTTTCGCCGGAAACAGGTGTTATTTATACGATTCCGCGTACAACTCCATACGACCATGCAACAGATTCCTATACCATGAAGGGTTATAGTGCAGCTACCGGCGCGGAATTATTCAATACTTGGTACGGTCAAGCAGCCAGCGCAGTGAGGTTTGATGATAACGGCGATCTCATTTTTAGTTATTCGTCTGGTTGGTATCCGACTACATATCCAGCTCGTCAAAAAGATATTTACGTCGGCAGAATGAACCGTTACGGATCGCTTTCGGAATCTCGAAAGCTGCAAATCCCAATTTCGGATACGAACATGTATATATACAGCTTCCAAGTATCCGCCTCGGTAAGAATGGTAGACAAACAAGGCAGGACGTATATCACACGCTATAAACCGGAGTACCAATCGTCAGGGGGCGGCAGCTCGCTTGATATATTCGCGGCGGACGGCAGCTTAATTAAAACGATCGATCAGTATTATTATAACTTCAGCATCATGCAGATGTCGGCTGATGGGTTAATAACGATACAAAGCGGCGCTGTTAGCGGTGGCGATAATCGGATCACTGTTATGAATCAAAACCTGGACATTATAGCTCAGTTCAGTGGAGGGCAGAACTATCGAATCATCTACCTGGACGATCAAAAAATCTTAGCCGGATCGACGTTAATCGACGGTACGACAAATCCGGTTTATTATCCGAAGGCGTATGAAGCCGGAACCCCATTTTCGGACATTTGGTTCGGAGGCAACTGGCTGGCAGGCGAAACCGCCAAGCTAAATTTGAAGCCAACAAAAGTATCGAATGAAGGCATTGGACTCGCATTATGGGTACAAAACGCACTGAATTTCTATAGTGTCGAATTTGAAAGCGGTATGCTCCGGTTCAAACGAACCGCGGGCGGCGGAACAGTAACTTTACGTGAAGTTCCTTATGGAATCGTTAATAACAATACGTATCGAATCAAGGTCACCCGAGCCGGAAACGATTTTCATGTCTATGTGAATGAAATCTATCAATTCTCGGTATCGGAAGGTTGGTGGGGCGGCGGACATCTAGGTATTGTGAACCGAGGGCAGCAAGGTACGCAATTTTCCAGTTTGTCCTATGAATCCGGCGGAGGCATGACCGGCAGCATAAGCGGCATTGCGCTTATCAATCAGCCGGTAACGTATGACGTATCATTCACCGATCCCGAGAACGATCCGCGGCTGAAGGAAGCGGAATACTGGACATATACGCACAATCCGAATGTGTTTATGCAGCCTGAAGGAACGTGGTCGGAATCCGGAGGCTCATTCGCGACTGAGGTCAAAAGCTTTCCTAAACCCGGTGAATACACGTTTACGTTCCGGTCCAAGGACGACCCGCATCCTTTGTTCCGTTTTCCATCCGCGACTTACGACGGTTACAGACAATGGTCGAATACGATGACCGGGAACATTCGCGTCCATCGTCCGCCGGTTTCCATCTTCACGGTTTGGGAAAATGGGGATCATACGCTTTCCTATAATGATACCTCATATGACCCGGACCGGTTCGATCCGAATATAGGCCAAGCATCGACGGAAGCGACAGGCATTGATTATTGGGCGACGCGCGGGGTACTGGAACGCAAATGGCGTTATAAACTTGCGAGCGATAGCTCCTATACGGAAGGCAAGCTTGTCAATCCTACGAGATCTGGAACATGGGACATCCAGCTCGCCGTAAAAGACGAATACGGGGCGTGGAGCGAGTGGTATACCCAAAGCATCAGCACTTCGGGAACCGCCGTTAATCACCCTCCTGTGGCCGTGCTGTTATACCCGGATGGCACGCAATCGAATCCGACGCAGCTTACCACGCAAAGGCCGACGATAAGCTGGAATCAGACAGACCCAGATCCGGGAACGGAGTTTTCGGCGTTTCAAGTGCATATTAGAGACGAATGGGGCAATATGTTCGCCGATAGCGGCATGATTCCGCAATCAACTTCCGCAACATGGCAGCTATGGCCGATGAACGTCGATCTGGGGCTGGGCGCAAAATATCAGGTGTTCGTCCGCGTTTTTGACGGCCAGGAATGGTCGGCTTGGTCGAATGTAGGATGGATGGGGACGAATCGCCCGCCGGCGGCCTATCTTAGCTTCCCATGGGGAACTCATGCCAGCCCCAATGTCATAACGACGACAATGCCGACGATCACCTGGACGCAAACCGATCCGGACACCGGCACGACATTCCGCATGTTCCAAGTTGAAATCGCGAATGAAGCGGGGGCGGTTATTTTGGACAGCGGCTGGATATGGCAAGGAACGACCTCGAGTTATGGAAGCTGGCAGCTAAGCTCCCATCTGTCGACAGGGCAAAAACTGTCCGTTCGGGTGAGGGTCACCGACCAATTCGATTCCGCTTCGGCCTGGTCTCCGGCTGGATGGTTGTTTATCAATCGTTCTCCGGCCGCTGATTTCGACTGGAGTCCGAAGCCGGTTTGGGAAGGAGATACGGTGCAGCTGGTCAATCTTTCTTCCGACCCGGATGGCGATTCGCTTAGTTACCGCTGGGAAATTGTACAACCGGATGGAACGGCATTTACGACAACCGAAGCCGTATGGAACAGAAGATGGCTGCTTCCCGGCGATTACCGGGTAACGCTAATCGTAAAAGACGTTCATGGTGCCTTGTCATCCGTTACGAAAACTATCCAAGTGATGCCGCTGACGATACTATCGGATGTAACTTATACGCCTCAGTGGCTGAAAAATCATGAGACGCAGGGCCATAATACGACGATCAGACCGAAGGAATTTTACTCGGGAGAAATTTTCGTCGTCGAGACGAATAGCTCGCCGGTTCCCGTAACCGAAGCATCGGCTTGGATCGATTCGCTAGGCAAAGACGGGAGCGCTCTATACATCGATGTAGAGTTGGAAGCGGACGACACGGGTACTCGTTTTACCGGGCAGTTATTTGACGAGCGGCTGCAGTCGGTAACGGAAGGGCTGCCTGAAGGCATCCATCCGATACATTTCCGTATCCGGTATGCGAATGGCGTCGTAAAAGAAGAGGACGTGCCGGTACGTATTATCGGCGGCGTAAACGGCTTTGTCGGCGTTCATCGCATGCAATGACGAGGATAAATAGTCATACTCCTGTCGAAAGCTACGATTCTGCTTAGCCAGCTTTGACAATGGCGTCCCTCGAAAGCGGAGCCGAATTCCATGTTATCTTTTCAGGCATAAAAAAAGAAAGCCGCGCCCCCGGGCGCGGTTTCTACTGAAGTCTTGCCTCATTAACAGGACATGCGAATCAGATTGTGTAAAATGCAACTATTCCTCTTCCTTCGGTTTGCGTGGAGGAAGCTTACCGAAATACTGGTAGAGGGCACATTCAATACGGCCGTTAAAAAGCTTGCGCTTCTTCGTTGCCGGTCTGCCGAAATAATGCTCCAGCTGTTTGCTCGGGCTTAATATGAAAGTGGACCAAGTGTTTAACGGAGCGGTGATCGAGCCTAATTGGCGCAGAGCCTTCTCGGCGTCTTCCCGTTCGCCGAGCCGCTCACCGTAAGGCGGGTTTGTGATCAGACAGCCGTAGTCTCCGCGCGGACGCAGCTTCGCGACCGGCGACACCTCAAGGCGAATCTCCTTCGACAAGCCGGCTGCTTTCGCAGCGGCTTGCGCGACTTCGATTGCGGAGGCGTCGATATCCGAGCCGCTAATATCGAGCGGTATGTCGTCGCGGAACAGGTCGTACGCTTCTTCACGCGCCTGCTCCCATACGCTGGCCGGAACCGCCGCCCACGTTTCCGCCGGAAACGTACGGCGTAAGCCGGGAGCCATATTCCAGGCGATCATCGCCGCCTCGATCGGGATTGTCCCGGAACCGCAAAACGGGTCTACGAACGGCCGGTCAGGCGCCCAGCGGCTGAGCAGCACCATGGCGGCGGCCATCGTCTCTTTTAGAGGCGCTTCGGTCACTAGCTTCCGGTAACCGCGTTTATGCAGGCTTGGCCCGGTAGTGTCCAGCGTCAAGGTCGCAATATCGTTAAGCAGCGCGACTTCGATAACGTAACGCGGGCCGGTTTCTTGGAACCAGCTTGTTCCGTATTGCTGCTTCATTTTTTCGACGATCGCCTTCTTAACGATGCCTTGGCAGGCCGGAACGCTGGATAATTGCGATTTATGGGAGCGGCCTTGGACCGGGAACTCTCCGTTCTCCGGAATCCATTCCGGCCATTCCAGCGCCTTCGTTCCTTCAAACAACTCGTCGAACGTGGTGGCGGGGAATTGGCCCATTTTAATTAAAATGCGGTCGGCCGTACGAAGCCAAAGATTGGCTCTGGCGATTGCGTTTTCGTCGCCGGTGAATGTAACGCGTCCGTTCTCGACCACCATCTCTTCGTAGCCGAGATCTTTAATTTCGCGTGCGACGATCGCCTCTAACCCCATCGGAACGGTAGCGATCAATTGCAGTTTTGCCATTTGCGGGAATCCTCTTTTCTATGTACGCCTGAAAATGAATTTCGTCTTCCATCAGTATAGGCGATAATTCATGAAGTGACAAACGGCTTTGAAGCTCGTTGCAAACCGCCGGCCGAAAAGTTAAAGTGGAAGAGTGAAGGATTGAAAAGGAGAGTGCCGCAATGGAGCAAATAAAACGGAACGAACAATATGCAGAACAGTTGTATCTTGAGGATGACGATTTAAAGCGGGTGTATGAGGGTATACGCCGAAACAATATGCCTGACATCTCGATCGCGCCGGGCTACGGAAGATTGCTTACGCTCCTAGTCAAAACCAGCGGCGCGAAGCAGGTGCTTGAAATCGGAGCACTGGGCGGTTACAGCGGCATTTGTCTGGCAAAAGGTTTGTCTGACGGAGGCAAGCTTGTTTCGCTTGAATTAAAGCAAGAATATGCGGAGCTGGCTAATGAGCATTTGCGGCAAGCGGGACTCGGGGATAAAGTGGAATACCGGATCGGAGAGGCGTTGGACAGCCTTCAGCAGCTTTCGGACGAGGGTCGAACATTCGATTTTTTCTTTATCGATGCGGACAAGGGCAATTATCCGAATTATTTGGAGTGGGCGTTAAAGCTGGCCAATCCGGGCGCTCTAATCATCGGCGACAACGCATTTATGCGGGGAAAAGCATTGGATCCATCCGAGAACGGAAACGGGGTTCGCGGCATCCGCGCCTTCAACGAAAGAATGGCGCAGGATCCGCGCCTTGAAAGCACATTGCTGCCGGCCTATGACGGCTTGAGTATTGCGAGAGTGCGCGATTAGCAGGAATGAACAAGGTTTTACACTATGGCTTTCATTAGAGAAGAAAGCCCGCTTCCCTAACCCAAAGAGCTTAAGATGCAGGTCCATGCCGCTTATGACTTGTGATCTGGAGAAATAGTAAGAAAAAGTTTACTGTTCATAAGGCAAACCTCACTATCGCTCGCCAAAAACCCGTGTTCTGGTGAGATAATGAGTTAAACGCAACTCTTTGTGAGGCAAACGAAATGAATAGTTGCGTTTGCCTCACGAACGGGCGAGAAGGAGTATTTTACAAGTGAAACAGTGCGGATAACCTCATAAACAATAAGGTTTTCTACACTAGCGAACAGTCCAGGCATCCGTATTTGTTTCTCGTTATCAATCCCTAGTTTAGACTGATCGAGTACCAATAGCCTTTCAAGTCTAAACTGGGGATTACGTTTCGTACTATGAACCAGTTTACCAGGTAATGTCCGGCATCGGAATTCCCTGATTTAAGACTTGATATCGTACTAAGTTTCGAAACTTACAAAAAGACAAAAGGACGGCTGGGAGCCGTCCTTTCCTTTTTGCGGTACAAGGGATGCACCACCGTTATGCCCGTTCCGTTTTCGGTGCGACCAAAGCTTTTCGCGCCCAAATGGCATTGGCAAACAGCAGTACGGCCGCCAGTACGAAAATGCCGCGTATGCCGCCGATCCACATGGACAATGTCGTTCCGACAAGCGGGCCGATCATGTTGCCGAGGCTCAGCGTGCTCGTGTTGAAGCTGTAGGCCCGGCTTTCCATGCCTTCAGGCGTGTATTGGCGAATAAGCGCGTTAACGGAAGGCAGTAGTCCGCCGATAAACATGCCGAAGAAAAATCGCGCGACGATAAGCTGCCATACGTTGCTCACGAGCGCCTGCGGGATAAAAGCAAAGGCGGCTCCGATCAAACATACGAGCAGGATGCGCTGCTGCCCGATTTTGTCGCCGAGCCTGCCCAGCAGCGGAGAGGCAATGACGTTGGAAAAGCCGTTTACGGAACCGACTAATCCGGCGAGCAGCGGCAGCATGTCCGTTTTACCGTGAAGATCCTGCACGAACAGCGGGATAAGCGTCATCGGACTGAGCACGGCGAATTGAATGAGAAACGTAATCGAAAACAAAGCGGGCAGCTGCGGAATTTTGCCAAGCTGTTTAAGGCCTGCGAGTACGGACACGCGCGGCTGGTTTTGCGCCTTCGTTTTGTTGAACGATTCTTTAACCAACAATGAAGCAAGCACCGAGGCGGTGAATAAGAGCGCACCCGTTACATAGAAAATAGGCCTGTATCCGATCCACTCGGCCATGGCTCCTCCCATCAGCGGTCCAAGGATCGTACCGGCAACGCCGCCCGATTGCAGCGTTCCCATGGCGAAGCCCATGCGCTCGCGCGGAGCGCTTGCCGACATGAGCGCGATAGCCGCCGGCGCAAATCCGGAAATCGTTCCGTTGACCATCCGCAGCAAAAGCAGCTGCCATGCGCTGTCGGCGAAGCCCATCAGCGTCATGACGACGGCCATTCCGAAGCCGGAACGAAGCAGCATAACCTTGCGGCCGTAGCGATCGGCCAATCCGCCCCAAATCGGCTGCGCCAGAAACGACGTTACGAAGTTTCCGGCAAAAATGATACTCGCCCAAATGGCGATTTCATGCTCGTTGGTCATGCCTAAATCCTGCAAATAAAGCGGCAGAAAAGGCATGATCATCGTCATTCCCGACATAACGAGAAACTGGCCGATCCATAAGACGGCCAAATTGATTTTCCATCTTTCCACGGCTGTTCCTCTCTTCCGTTCGATTTGTCCTGCGGTAACAATCATATAGAATTGTTTTTGGTCATGCAATCCGTGGTTTTGGGTGGTATTCTGGCATAAAAGCCCGAAACGACGTTTTAACCTTGAAATTTCGGTGTTTTCGGGTCATAAGACGAAAGTAGGGATGCTCGATGGGTTTTAAGGTGGTCGAAACGACCATAGATGTCTTGCAGCAAGCGATGACGAACGGCGAAACGACATCTGTCGAAATAGTATGCGCATATTTGAAAAGGATCGCGGAGCTTGATAAAGCGGGGCCGCGGTTGAATGCGGTACTGGAAATTAACCCTGACGCAATTTATATCGCAGAGGCCATGGACAGGGAAAGAAGCTTAAACAAATTGCGTGGCAGGCTTCACGGAATCCCGATTATGCTTAAAGACAATATCGATACGAACGACGGCATGCACACAAGCGCCGGATCGCTGGCATTGGCGGGCGATTATGCGGGAAGGGACGCATTTCTCGTCCAAAAGCTAAGGGAAGCCGGCGCCGTTATAATAGGGAAAACGAATATGACCGAGTTTGCCAATTTCATGACGGAGGGAATGCCGAACGGTTACAGCTCCAGGGGCGGGCAGGTCTTGAATCCGTACGATGCCGATTCCCGGCCGGGCGGCTCGAGCTCCGGCTCGGGAGTGGCCGTGGCGGCCAGCATGTGCGCGGCGGCGGTCGGAACGGAAACATCGGGTTCGATCCTGTGCCCGGCTAACCAATGCGGTATCGTAGGGATTAAACCGACGGTAGGCTTGATCAGCCGTTACGGTATCACGCCGATTGCTTTCAGTCAAGATACGGCGGGGCCGATGGCCAGAACCGTAACGGACGCTGCCATTCTGCTTGGAGCAATGACAGGCCTTGACGGTAAAGATCCGGCGACGTTGTCCTCGGAAGACAGGTATTATGACGATTACACGGTTTTTCTCGAGGCGAAAGGGCTAGAAGGGGCCAGAATCGGCGTGCCGCGTACGGGTTTTTGGGATTCGCTTGACGAGGAGCAAAAGAGAATGGCGGAACGGGCGCTATTGGCCATGCAAGAGGCTGGGGCCGTATTGGTTGATCCCGCACCGATTCCATCCGCCGGGGAGATTCGCGGTTCCAGCGTGCTTATGTACGAATTCAAAGCGAGCATGAACGCTTATTTGGCAGGAAGAGGAGCGGGAACGCAAATCCGGTCCCTGCGGGATATTATCGCATTCAATAATGAGCACCCGGAAGAAACGCTGAAATACGGTCAAAAGCTGCTGACACACGCGGAGGAAAAAACAAGCGGCACGTTAACCGAGCCGGACTATATTCATGACCGGTTCAACGATCTCCGTTTGTCGCGTACGGAAGGGATCGATGCGGTTCTCGACGCATACGGGCTGGATGCCGTCGTTTTTCCAGGCGACGAAGGAGAAACGATCGGGGCGAGGGCGGGTTATCCGTCAGTACTCGTTCCTGCGGGCTTTTTATCAAGCGGTTTACCCTTCGGCATCACGTTTACCGGCCGCGCTTACAGCGAGCCTCTTCTACTCAAGCTCGCGTACGCCTTTGAACAAGCGACGCACCATCGTCGGGCTCCAGTTTTCTTTCTGTAGGGAATAGATAAACGACCGCTGGGTAAAGTAACGGTTGGGTGTCAAGCCAACAATTACTTACGGGAGATGATGCTATGCCTTACGGTGCTCATGAAACGATGGAAGTGCACGAAATGCTGACGGAGAAAATCAATTTGATCGATCATTTTGCGATGTATATGCGGGATTGTCAAAACGCTGAGCTTCGCCACATGATCGAAAATCATCTGAACAGCGCGATTGCGTCTTACAATCAGCTTGTGTCGTATACGCATGACTACTCCGCTGCCGACCGGTTCCAGCCTGCTTACGGGATGCCGGACGTACAGCCGCAGCAGATCATGTACGGCTTGCGTCATCCTGCCCCGCAAGCTCCGCATTTGGAGGCGCGCTTCGACGACCGGCAAATCGCAGCCTCGGTGCTTTGCATGCACAAATCCTCGGCCAAAAACCATATGGCAGCTTCGCTGGAAAGCGCCGATCCGAATGTACGTCATATGCTTATGGATGCAAGCATGACATGCGCGAATCAAGCCTATGAAACGTTCCTGTTTATGAACCGGCAAGGCTATTATCAAGTGCCGACAATGGACGCTCATACCGCCAAAACGTATTTGCACAGCTATCAGCCTGTCGGTTATAGCATGGAGTCGACTCAGCCAATGCCGCAAAATATGCAGCAGTCCGTGCCTCAGCCGATGCCGCATATTATGCAGCAAACGATGCCTCAGCCCGTCCTCCAGCCCATCAGGCAGCCTGTCGCGCAGCAAAGGATGGAGGAGGAAGCGTCGCGTTATTTTGACGGCATGAACGCGCCGATGAACAACGTGTCTCAAGCGGTCGCTCAATCGATGATGGGCGGTCCGGGAGGAGGGACGGGAGGCGTTATGCATCAGACCTCGCAGGTTGCGCCTTCGTCAAGCGGGTATGCCGGGAATCCTTCCGCAACATACAGACCGATGCAGAACAACCCTGCAGGAAGCTTTGCGAGAGGCCCTGTACCGGGAGCGATTCCGGACTATGCCCGCCAGCCTATCTCCGGGAATATGGCCCCCAACCCGCCTGGCAGACTTCAATGATGACCAAGCCGTTCCTCGAGCTGACATTCAGCTTAAGGAACGGCTTTTTTGATGTGCTTGGTTGAAAGCTGCAGGTATGTTATGTCCTTGCTTGTGCGGATTTTGTTCAGATTCCGTTAAGGAAGCCTTAAGATTTTCCCCGACAGTTTGTTAAGAAAGGTTGCCTACAATTGTAAGCAGTCAAGACGAGGAAGCGGATAAACGACAAACTTAATGGAGGGGAACCATGAACGAAAGGACTCAGGCGCAGGCAGGCCCTGTCGTGCGCATCCAACGGCTAAGCAAAAAAATCGGCGGTAAAACGATAGTCGACAGCTTGACCTTCGATGTGCCCAAAGGAGAGGTTTTCGGATTTCTGGGACCGAACGGAGCGGGCAAAACGACGACGATCCGCATGATGGTCGGGCTCATTCGAATGTCGCACGGAAGCGTGCTCATTAACGGGATCGATGTAGAAAAACACTTCGAGCAAGCGATGAATCACGTCGGGGCCATAGTCGAAAACCCGGAAATGTACAAATTTTTGACCGGCTATCAAAATCTCATTCATTTCGCCGGCATGCATCCGAATATTCCCGCTTCAAGAATCGACGAGGTTGTAGATCTGGTCGGTTTGAAGCCGCGCATTCACGACAAGGTAAAAACCTATTCGCTCGGCATGCGGCAGCGGCTCGGCGTGGCGCAGGCCATTTTGCATAAGCCGTCCGTTCTTATTCTCGACGAGCCGACCAACGGGCTGGATCCCGCCGGCATTCGCGAGCTGCGCGATTATTTGCGAAATCTGACCCGCACCGAAGGCATCTCCGTCATCGTTTCCAGTCATCTTTTATCCGAAATGGAGCTGATGTGCGATCGCGTAGCCATCATCCAAACTGGCAAGCTGATCGATGTGAAGCCGGTTCGTCAAATGGCTCACGATAGCGGAGGCGGAAAGGTGCTGATCGAAGTGGACCGGCCTCAGGAGGCTCTGGCTGTGCTTTCTCGTTCCATGGACGTAGGCTTTGTCGGCATCGCCGATGGACAGCTGGAGCTGCGCATCGAACGCGAGCTCATCCCGCAAATTGCCGCATGTCTGGTCATGGCGGATATCCGGATTTACGGCATTCGAAACGTTACGAAGACGCTTGAGGAAACATTTTTGGAGATGACGGGGGTAGGGGCGATTGGTTAGCATAACCGCTTTGCTGCGCAATGAAAATATGAAAGTATACCGGAGGCCGAGAACGTGGGTGATGTTGGGTTTGCTTCTGGCGCTTTTCCTGACGGGCATGATTCTCGAAAAATACGATATGCCGGATCGTCCGCAGCCGGAAGATTGGAAACAGTCGCAGACCGAATCGGCGAACAGATTGCAGCAGGAACTGGACAGCGGCAATGCGGATGAAGGCTCCAAAAAGTATATGGAGGACTGGATCAAAGTAAGCCGTTACGCGGTCGAACACGACATTAATCCGGATCGCCGGACGATGTGGTCCGCAGTGGACTTTTCGGCTAGTCTGATTGTGCTTGGCGCTATTTTTACGATCGTCATTGCGGGCGATATGGTTGCGGGCGAATTTTCTTGGGGAACGATCAAGCTCCTGCTGATCCGGCCGGTGTCGAGAAGCAAAATATTGCTATCCAAATATTTATCCACGCTGCTTTTCGCCATGTTTCTGCTATGCTCGCTGTTTCTCTTTGCCCTGCTTGTCGGGGGCGTGATGGACGGCTTCGGCGGATTCAATCATTTGAAGCTGTATGTAGGCTCGGACGGAAATGTGCATGAACGCAGCATGGCGCTTTATTCCTTGCAGCAGTACGGTTACGAGTGCGTATCGCTGGTGATGATGGTGACTGTCGGTTTTATGATTTCGACCGTGTTCCGCAGCGGCTCGCTCGCCATCGGCCTTTCGATTGCGCTGCTGTTCGGCGGCTCGCTTATGGTCATGGTGCTCAGCAGATACGATTGGGTCAAATACGTGTTGTTCGCCAACCTCGACCTGAGACAGTATATAGGCGGTCATACGCCGGTTGCCGATGGAATGACGCTGGGCTTCTCGGTAACGGTTCTCGCCGTATATTTTATCGTCCTGAATGCGCTCTCCTGGTTTGTCTTCGCCAAACGGGACGTGGCAGGTTAATCGCATGATAGGCAATCACAAAAAAGCCCCGGCTGCGGACAAAACTCCGTATGAACGGGGCTTCGGCCTGCTCGTAAGCAGTGCGGCGCGTGAAATCGCCCGGTTCGACGCGGAGACTCGGGCATTTTTTATTTGTTCTCCCCGGCAGGCGAAACTGCGCAGTGTGTCGGTTGCAAGACTCCGCGGGCTCCGCAAAACTTGTAACTTCCAGGAAAATACGGTAACTTAGTAGGGGGCTGTCACCAGACTGCCCGATTTGTTGATTTATCAGAAAGTATATCGTGGAAGCGGCTCTAAATCTCGGTAAACGCGCTTTTCCTTCGGAAAGGACGGCGCAGCCGTTTATCCTCGTTGAAACCGGGACGGGACGCGGGNCAGCCGTTTATCCTCGTTGAAACCGGGACGGGACGCGGGAAATCAGATGAAGGAGTATAAACAATGCCGTTGCAAAAGCTTTACATGCCGCTGCTCATAGCGGCGACGATCGCCGTCATTATAGCCGTTATACAAGTCGAGGAGTGGGGAATTTGGGCCGTCATCGTTCTTGCCGCTTCGCTTCTGGGGACGAGGAAGGATGCGAAAGCGATCTCTTGGGTGCAGTTTATGCCGGCGGGACTGCTCACCTTGTTCGTATTTTACGTCATTTACAAATATGCGAATCCGATGTGGCACCGCGTCGTGGCGATGCAGACCGAAAATATACGCCATATTTTCAAATGGAACGAAGCGTTTAATGCCATTCCGCTTAATGATGCGTGGATTTTCAGAATGTGGCAGCCGGAATGGCTGACCAAATATATGCAGGCGGTTTACAACGCCGGTTTTACATTATCGTATTGGATATGCGTCATCCGGGCTTTTTTTACGAAAGACGTCAAAAAGCTGGGCTTGTACGCGCTGGCCGGCTATCTGCTGCAGGTCCCGCTTATTTTGCCGTTTTACAATACGATTTTGCTGCAAGAGGTTTGGTATGTGCAAGGAACGCCGGATATGCTGGAGCGGGTTTTGACGCCGCAAGAGCAGTATATGACCGTATTGAATTGTTTCCCCAGTATGCATACGTCTATCGCATTCGCAGCGCTTCTGCTCGTCATGCGCGAGAAAAGCCGCTGGTACAAATGGGTGGTCGGCGCGTTTTGCGTCTCGATCATTATTTCGACGATGTATTTGAAAATCCACTGGATCATCGACGTGATTGCCGGCATGCTTTTTGCCTGGGGCTGCGTCAAGCTCGCCGATCTGATTGTGAACGCTCGTTTCTTCGAAACGTTCACGCGTAAGTTTGAAGGCTTGGGCAGTAAGCTGCTCGCCGCTTTCGATACGCGCAGAGACCGGAAAAATCGCGATATCGGAGCGGAAGAATAGACATAGGAGTTTTTGTGAAACGGAGGAATTGTTTTACATGTGGAAGAAATTATTGCGCCTGGAGAACGCCGTACTGCTTGCCGCAGCCGTCATAATCGTATGTTTGTTGATGGTAAAGCCGCTTGTCGGCATAGCGAACAACGGAGATTTTGAGAGAATTATGGGGACGGTCGGATTGGCGGATTTGCAGCCTGAGGAGCCGTTCGCCGAAAAATACTTTACCTATTTCCATAGCCAATACGCCATTTCGCACGTGGGACTTGGCGGTTACATATCGACCCAGCTGATCCCGGTATTTATAGCAGCCGGCATTAATCTGGCCGTATTCAGCCGCGAGCTGTTCGACATCCGCTTTTTGGCGGCGTTGTATGCGGCATTGTTTATGGGAGCCTTGTATCTCTTAATGAGATGGGGACGTACGGCGTCAAAGACGGTAAACGTTGTGCTGGCCGTTCTGCTTGTGTTCGTTTTTGCCGATATCGGGTATATGGCTTATTTCAACTCCTTGTTCGGCGAAGCGACGACCTTCGTTTTTTTGCTGCTGACGATCGGCTTCGGGCTTGCATTAAGCCGGAAATCGGATCATCCGTCAATCGGCTTGCTCGTTTGCTTTTTTGCTTCCGCCTTTATGCTGGTCGGCTCGAAAATCCAGTATGCGCCGGCCGGGATCGTTCTCGCCTTGCTCGGTTTTCGCTTGTGGGGCTTGCGCAGCGACCGAAAATGGAGGCGCACGGCAGCCGGACTGTCGGCACTTCTCGTGATAGCGTCTGCAGGGTTTTATCTTTCGGCGCCTAAGGAGATCAGCTCGATCAACAAGTACCAAACCGTCTTTTTCGGTATATTGAAGGACTCGCCGACGCCGGAGAAAGACTTGGAGGCGCTGGGCATTTCGCCTAAGCTGGCTGTGCTTGCGGGAACGAACTATTTTACGCCGGATACGCCGATCAAGCAAAACGACCCGCAGCTGAAAGAGGAGTTTTACGATAAAATCAGCCATTTTAAAGTGCTCGGTTTTTACTTGACCCATCCGGGGCGCTTCGTGCAAAAGTTGGAGCGGGCGGCGGAAAACAGCATGTTTATACGCCCGTATTATTTGGGCAATTACGAGAAAGCGGAAGGCAAGCCGGCAGGCGCTGTATCGCTTGCGTTCTCGTCCTGGAGCGAGTTTAAAAAGGACGCGCTGCCCAATTCCTTGCTTTCGGTAGTTGTCTTGTACATCATATATTACGGCGGCTTACTCGTTTTTTGGAAGCTAAATACGAGCCGTTTTCTCCGTTTGGCGGCAGAAATGATGGCCGCAGTTGGAGCGGTCGGGGCGATGGCTTTCGTTACGCCGCTGATCGGGGACGGAGAGGCGGATTTGGGCAAGCATTTGTTCTTGTACACGCTTTGCTACGATGTGATGGCGGTCGCGATCATAACGGGCGCTGTTGCAACAGCGGTTCATTTCGTGTCGGGCCGTTCGCAAATGCGGCTTACGGGCTCGGCACGCTGATGTTTATATCCAAAAAGGCCTGCACGTACCGATTGATCAATCGGGTACGGCGGCCTTTTTTTGAAGTTTCTGAACGTATATATACTCCGCTATCTATTCGACTTCCTGATAAACGCGCCTGTCCTTAAGGTCGGGGTAGCCGTTTTATACGAAAATGCGCGATCGCCAGTCCGTCAGTTTCATCTTAGCCTGCGACCCGAAGGGGCAAGAATGTTTATCCTTGGTTATCTGCAGTGGCGGTTTCGTTCGTTTAAACCATCTCCGAAGCTACCGTAAACCGTTCGTTGATATGCTGCGGATTTTCGATTTCGTCGACGACGGCGACCGCATAATCCTCATAGCTGACGTAGCTCTGGCCGGCTGCGTTCACAAGCAGATTGTTTTTGCCTTTCGTGTACGAACCGGTGCGTTTGCCGAGTGCGAAAAAAGCGGACGGGCTAAGGAACGTCCATTTGATCGAATCGGTTTTTTGCAGGATATCGAGATTTTTGCCTTGATTTTGTGCAGTTGCAAGATATTCTTTGGGGAAATCCGGCGTATCGAAAACGCGCGTCGTTTGGGCCTCGTCCACAAACAGGCTGCCTGCGCCGCCGACGACAAACAGTCTTGTGTTCGGCGCGCCCTTGAGCGCTTCGATCAAGACGTTGCCTGCTTCTACATGCAAATGCTCTTGGCCGGGTGCGGCACCGAATGCGTTGACGACGACGTCGAAGCGGTTAAGATCTTCCGAGGTTAAAGCGAATACGTCCTTCTCCAAAACGGCCGCCGGCGCTTGCTCGAGCTTCGCTGCATGTCTTACGATTGCCGTTACTTCATGACCGCGGTCGACGGCTTCTTTCAGAATGCGGCTTCCCGCTTTGCCTGCGGCTCCGATAATTGCGATTTTCATTATGATTCCCTCCAATAAATGTTTTGTTGTAACCAAATAAGTTACATGTTCGGGGTGAAAAAACCTCTTCCTGTTACGAAAAGAGGCGACTCATAATGTCTTGGACCGTTTGGCCTTCCAATTGTTCCTCCATTGCTCTTCGAGCGTCATCAAAAACGGTATCCAGCGCCGATTGAATGTTCCTGCCCACAGGACAGGCGGGATTCGGCGATTCGTGAATCGTAAACAGCTCATCCTTCGGCTGAACGGCCTTATACACCTCGAGCAAAGAAATCTCGCTTGGCGTTTTGACAAGCTCGGCACCCGGTACGCCTACTTGCGTTCTCAGCAGGCCCGCTTGTTTCAGCAAGCCGGTAATTCGCCGGATCACGACAGGATTCGTATTGACGCTGCCCGCTATCCATTCGGATGTAGCGACATCGCGCGGGTTGGAAGCAATCAGAGTAAGAATATGAATGGCCACGGCAAGGCGACTATTCATCATGTGCGCTCACCACCCATGTAACCATTGTAGTTACATTTATGCGGGATTGTCAAATGCCTTTTTTTGCCGGATTGAAAGGTTGCTTCGATTATGAACTTGTTCGCTACCTAGTATTCATCGATTGATCGGTTTCCATACGCGCGGTTCAGCATGGAGCGAACTGCCGTTAAATCTCGAGGCTGCAAGCCGCTGCCATCGTTTGCAGGTTTTTTCTGTTTACAAGATTCGGCTGCAGTCCTATAATTGCTATGACAACTATTCTGCTTGTTTGTTATATATGAATTGGTATGTGATAGAAATCACAAGGGTCGTTATTGGCGAAAGGAAGAACGCGATATGGGGAAAATGAGCTTATTCATGCGCTTATCCCGGTTTCGGGTCATACCTGTCATGGTTATCCCGGTCTTAATCGGAGGGGTTGGGGCATACGCCTGGAATGATACGTTTCATCCTCTATTATTTCTATTGACCTTGATAGGAGCGGGCACGGCGCATTTGTTTTCGAATATGATCAATGATTTATGGGATTTTCGGAACGGCGTCGATGTGGCGGCCAAAGAAACGGCATCGACCATATCGACCAACTCGGGCTTTCTCGCCAAAGGCGCCATCGAGGAGCGTAAGTTTGCGGCGTTAACCTGGCTGCTGTTCGCCGTTGCAGTCGTGTGCGGCGGATTGCTTGCGGTTTTCAGCGGTCCCGCCATTCTGGTATACGCCGGCTTAGGCGCGCTGCTAGCTTTTTTCTATGTAGCTCCGCCGGTTAAATACGGGTATAGGGGCAAAGGCTATAGCGAAATTGCCATTTTGCTGTCATTCGGCGTCCTGCCGGTCGTCGGCAGTTATATTGTGCAGACGTCGGTATTCGACTGGAGAGCGCTTTTTGCTTCGCTGCCGATCGGGCTGCTCACGACGCTAATATTGTTCAACCATCATTTTCTGCATTGGCAGTCGGACAAAGCTTCGGGCAAAAAAACGCTTGTCGTCGTTTGGGGAGAGCGTAAAGCGCTCGGTTTTTCCAAAATGCTGCTCGTACTCGCGCACCTGTCGCTTATTGCCGCAGTTTTGGTAAAGGCGCTGCCTTTTTATGCGCTAATCGGTTTGCTCACAGCCGTTCCGTTCATCAAGGTTTACGGCAGCCTGAAGGATGAAAATCCTTCCGAAGCTTATTTGCCGTTGATGGGCGCTTCGCTGAAATCGACGATGCGCTGTGGAGCCGTTATTATTTTGTCGCTGCTCTTGCAGGGTTTAATCGCATAACCATAATATTCACTCGGGAGGGTTACGAAAATGGCAAAAACAACGAATGCACCGACTGAACATGAACAAACGACGATTCTCGGCGATTTCCATACGATTTTGTCCGAAGGAGAAGTGTGGAATATAGGCGGCTTCAAGCTGCAGGACGGCTCGTTTTGGCAATATCGGGAGCCGAATGCCGTCGTTATCGTACGCAACGGCATTTTGTACGTACGCGCACCGCTCAGCCGGAAACACGATCAAGTGCAAATACTCGACAATGCCAAGCATATGTATTACTCGGCGAAGCCGGTCGAAGTTCCCGAAAACGGGGAGATCAGCTTCGAGCTGAACATTCGCGCGCGCAGCCAAAATACGGCCCCGAACGATCTTTACGACGGCTACGTATCGCTCAATCTGCTTGACTTCTCGACCGGCGGCGCGTTGGACTTTTTCGTCGGCAACGATACGTACGCAAGCGTATATGCGGTTCTGCCGTTCCCGGGCGTGACCGTACCGGAGACGGACAAAACGCGTTACTTCTGCATTTTCAAGGAAGATCAGAAATTCGCGGCACGCGAGTTCAACAATTATAAAATTACGTACAATCGCGCTGCGGACGAAATTATTTTCTACGTAAACGGCGAGGAAGTGCGGCGCGAGCGCGGGGTGCCGGTGAAATTCAACCGGTTTACGGTTGCTCTCGGCATCATGACCGAGAAGGATTTAACGCCGCAAGGCAGCGTATCCGTACATGGCCAAACGGTAATCGGGGAATGGTCGCCGGTTACGATTACGGTGAAGGAATAGTTTCTATTAAACCTTATAAAAAGGACCGTCCGAAGATTTTCAATCTTCAGGTCGGTCCTTTGCGTTGCTAGGGCGTGTCTGAAAACCCACTCAGGGTCATCTTTCACCGCCTTTTCGCCCCCTGCTTCGTTCCGTTTGCTTGACGTACCCCCGGTACGCCTTCCCAAACCCGCCTTGCATGGAACGAAAATTCGGCAAAATCTGCTCCCCTCGGAGTTCTCAGACACGCCCTAGTAAATCCGATGGATGATTTCCTCGAAATCGGGCTCTTCCATGTGAACGTCGTCCACGTCGCCCCACTGATTCAAAATGCGGAGGACGTCCATCGCCGTCGTCTCCCGGCGGTTGCAATGGATCGTCAGGCTGTCGCCGTTTTGCTCTTCGATCGTAAAAGGCAGCCTTACCATATCGCCGTTCGCGGTTATGTCCGAGGGAACCTGCATGGCTCCCCGATAGGTGACCCGAATGACCGACGGCAAGCCGATCCGCTCGCGCAGCTCTGGGATCGAGCCGTCATAAGCAAGCGCGCCGTGATTGATGACCATCACGCGCTCGCACAGCTGCTCGATATCGTCCATATCATGCGTCGTCAGAAGAATCGTTTTGCCGAAATCCTTGTTCAGCGACTTGAGGAAGCCGCGTATGTTCTTTTTGGCGATGACGTCAAGGCCGATCGTCGGCTCGTCGAGAAAGAGAATATCCGGGTTATGGAGCATGGAAGCGGCCAGATCGGCCCGCATACGCTGGCCAAGCGAAAGCTTCCTCACCGGCGTAGCCATAAACTCGTCAAGGCCGAGCAGCTCGCGCATCATCCCCAGCTGGCGCTCTTTGAATTCCGGCTCGATGCGGTACATCGCCGCCAAAATATCGTAGGAATCCTTTACCGGCAAATCCCACCACAGCTGACAGCGCTGGCCGAATACGACGCCGAGGTTGCGGACGACGTGACGGCGGTTTTTTTGCGGACTTTGCCCGTGAATGAGCACCTCGCCGGATGTCGGATGCAAGATGCCGGTGAGCATTTTGATCGTTGTCGATTTGCCCGCGCCGTTCGGTCCGATATAGCCGACAAAGTCGCCCTTCCGGATGCGAAAGCTGATATCCTGCACGGCGGTTTTCTCTCTGTATTCTCTGGAGAAGAGGCTTCGGACGCCGCTGAACGCGCCTTCTTTTACGACGGGGATGCGGAACGTTTTGCGGATGTCCCGTACTTCGATCATCGTTTTGCCTCCTTCGGTAAATCGTCTGCGATCAGGCTCCCTGAAAAATAAGGTTCAAGCTCATGGTCCTCGATCATGGTCAAATGGCGGCGTCCTGCCGCATATTCAATCAGCTGTTTCTTTATATTCGGAAAGAGGAGGATGCTTTCAAGCTCACCTAGCGGGACCCATTTGACGCCGGACTGTGTCGGATCGGGACGATCCGGCAGCCGGGGCGTGAAGCCGTCGGCGATCCGGCATTCGAATATCAAATTGAGCATATGGGGAGTGTCCGGATAGTCGCCGGATTGCCGGTGCGGAGCGCATTCGTAAACGAAAGCCAACGGCCCGACCTCAACCTCTACCGACAGCTCCTCCATCGCTTCCCGTTTGACGCCGTCGATGACCGTTTCTCCGGGCTCGGCGCCGCCCCCCGGCAGGTTGTAATGGACGCCTTCTTCGTCCGTATATTCGCAAAGCAAAATCGAATCGTCACGCATAATTAACGCTGTAGGTCTTACCCGGATATGGTACGGCATAGTCGAATCCCTCCATTTTTAACTTCCCGTGCTTTGATAGCGTGACAGTCCGAGGCGCCAGAAGCGCATCCCGGCATAAAGAAACAAAAGTGCGAATGCCGCCGTAGCGGGCAAAATCCAAAGTCCAAGCTCTCCCCGCAAAATGTAAAGCGCCGGCACGAAGTTCGCAAAGCCGACCGGCACGACGGTCAACAGCATCGTTTGCAGCCATTGCGGGTACAGCACGAGCGGGTATTGCGCGGCGGTTCGGGAAGCGTCCTCCGTAATGTTCTGCAATTCGCGGACACGCGTAATCCAGAAGCCCGCCGTTGCGGAGAACAAGCCGATCGTAAACAGAATGACGGCTCCGGTCACGATGACAAGCATCGTTTGCGGGATCGCCCACCAGCCGATTTGTCCGCTTGCGAGCAGCCCGGACATCGAGATGACCAAGATCGTCGTTCCTTGCACGACTTCTCCGACGAGGAAGGTCACATTTTGCGTCATTAGCGCCAGCAGAATCGGTACCGGCCTGATGAGAAGCTGATCGAGATCGCCGGATACGAGATACTTCTCAATATGATGAACGTCCGAAGCGAGAATCCGGTATATGGAGCGGGACAACGTGAGCACTCCGTACAAATAGCCGATTTCCTGGAGGCTCCAACCTTTGATTTGGCCGAATTTCAGCAAGATGATCGCAATCAGCAGAAAATCCATAATACTGACGAGTGCAGCCATCAGACTGGAAAAGACGAAATTGAACTTATATTGCATCCTGCTGCGAATGCTGGCTTTGACAAGCATGAAGTAGAGCCGAACGGTCGTCATCCTCCCTGCACCTCCAGTTTGCCGCGGACGACCCGGGTTGCTAGGATGCAGATCAGCGTTAAGCCGATGCACCAGGGCAATGCGCCGAGCAGCGCGCCGCCGTTCTCGTAGCCCAAGTAAATGCGCGTGGGATGGTATTGCAAATAAGGATAAAACGAATAGGCGCTGATGCTGCGCAGCCAAACGGGCAGCCATTCCACCGGGATCAAATAACCGGAGAACAGCATGACTAACGCGGTGTTCACCCAGACGAGCCAATTCGACTCCGTCGTCCATAGCGCGCTGATGCCGATCAAGTATTGGATGCAGATCGCCATATAGGCCGCCATAATTAGCGCGCAAATCGTCAGCAGCCAAACTGCGGGTTCGGCGGACAACGGAAGAGCGAACGTTATCGCGTACAGGGCGAATATGGGGACGGATTTGTATAGCAGCCTATAGGCGATTTCTCCCCATTCCCGGCTCATGGCGATATAAAACAAATGCACGGGTCGCATCAGGTCGAGCGATATTTGACCGGTTCGCACGCTTGGAATAATCCCGAGTCCGTTTGTCATGAAGACGGTTATCCACAAACATACCTGGTTAAAGGCGACGTAATGAATCATACCGTTGACGCCGTAGCTGCCAAGCGTGTTGTTCTCGCCGATGCCGATCCAGATCGATACGTGTATGAAGCCGAAAATGGCGCTGGCTACCGTGTTGATTGCATGCGTGCCCCGGTACTGCAGGTTTTGGGCATAAGCTTTGCGAGCGAGGACGGGAAATATGAAGTTTTTCATCATTCGGGCTCCTTGTGGCAGGGAGCTGTTCAACCTCCTTGTATTTCGATTTTACGGCGAACGGCGGATGTGGCGGCCAAGCATAACATCGTAAAGACGATGCACCAAAGCAGGGCGGCCGGCAAAGAGGAAGGATCGTCCATCTCCAGAAAAATGCGTGTGGGATGGTATTGCAAATAAGGGTAGGGCGTAAGGTATGTAAGCGTGCGAAGCCGGTCCGGCAGCCATTCCAGCGGAATGAAAAAACCGGATAACAGCGTAAAAACGGCGAAATTCAGCCATCCGAGCCAGCGGGATTCGGTCGTCCAGACGGCGGCAAGTCCAATTAAGTAGTTGATCGCAAGCATGATATAGGCGGCGAAAGACAGCGCAACAGCGGTCCACAAATAAGTCCACCCGTTCACGGGCAGACGCAGTGAGACCGTCACTACGTAGATGATGAAAATCGGGATTGTTTTGTACAAAAACTGGTAACCGATATTTCCCCATTCCCGGTACATCAAGGAGACGTACAGATGAACGGGGCGCGTCAATTCCACGGCAAGCTGGCCGGTTCGTACGCTTTGCTCGAGGCCGAGTCCGCCGTTCATCCCGTTCACGACCCAAAGTGCGGCCTGATTGAAGGCGATGTAGCTGACCATGCCTTGCAAGCCGTAAGCGCCAAGCGGATGCGATTGTCCGATGCCGATCCAGATCGAAGCATAGATGTACCCGATGACAGCGCTTGCGATCATTTTCATCGTGTGGGCGCCGCGATACTGCAGATTCTGCAAATATGCTTTGCGCGCCAGCACCCAAAAAAGCATGCAGCACCTCCTTGTTCTTATGAAGTTGTGGCAAAGCTTAAGAAAAGTCCGGTGAAATGTCGGTTCGTGCGGAATGGTTTCAGTAAGTGGCGTGCGGAAAATCGTAATCTGAACACGCCGGTAATGCGGTGCGTAGAGGAACCGTTGCGTACGGAAGCCCGGCGGAGCGTGCCTGCAGCTGTCGAACACTGGTAAATCGAAGTAAGGGAACTAGGGTTCCCGATCCTCATAACGGATGACCGTTTGAAGAGAGTGAGTTTTGATTATAACAAGCGCCGGTACCTGTGACAATGCCATGCAGCATGGATAATTCGATTATAATGATTCTTTCCGAATATACAGCGGAACGGAAATCGTTAGGAAGCGATAACCATTAATGAGAGGCGTTAGAAAAAGATAGGGCTTCCTCCTTCGCATGTAGTATAATGGTTAAGGCCCTATCGGCATGATTGATTATTTTACCTGTTCATCAAAGGCACATGATCGAAACCGCATAATCGATGTATGGCAAAAAATCCGCGGGAAGGAGTCTGCATATGAATCGTACGCGGTCGGATGATTTTCAAGCCCGTAAAAAACGCCGCGACCGAATCCGTAGAAGGCGATATACTGCCGCAGGACTCGGCTTGCTCCTCGTGCTCGCGATTGCTGCGGGGTGGCGGCTTTGGCAGGCGGACGGTCCGCCTGTAGAAGAAGCCCGCGGTGCGGAGGAAAGCATAGCGCCAAGCCAACCGCCTGTGACGCCATCGCCTAGCGCGGTGACGCCGACGCCCGCTCCGTCAAGCGGCGCCGTTTCAGCCGAGCCCGGGAAAGCCGGCACCGGTGAATCGGACGGAGAAGCCGAGCCGAAACCGGCAAACCCGGAGGAGCGGGTGACATTGACTTTTGTCGGCGATGTCATCATGGCGGAGACGGTGGAGGCGGCGATGAAGAAGAACGGCTACGATTTCCCTTTTAAGCTTGTTAAGCCGTATTTGGAACGCGCCGATCTGACCATAGCCAATCTCGAGACGCCGGTGACCGAGTACGGAACGAAGCAGGACAAACAATACGCATATAAATCGACGCCGTTGGCGCTGCCCGCGTTCAAGGCGTCCGGCATCGACATCGTCAATATGGCGAATAATCATTCGATGGATATGGGAGAAGACGGGCTTGTCCAGACATTCGAGCATCTAACGAAGCACGGAATCCCGTATGTCGGCGCCGGCCGAAACCGGAAGGAAGCATACACGCCGGTAATCGTCGAGAAAAAAGGGATAAAAATCGCATTTCTCGGCTTCACGCGCGTTTATGAAAATTCGGGCTGGTTCGCAGGCGAGAAAAAGCCGGGAGTGGCGTCGACTTATGATATTGCCGTGCCGCTGGCGATCGATGCGATCAAATCGGCTCGCGACAAAGCCGATCTGGTTGTGGTTATCGCCCACTGGGGCGTCGAACGGCAGGATTTGCCCGAGCCGTACCAGCGCGATTTGGCGAAGAAGTATATCGATGCCGGCGCGGATTTGATTGTAGGCGGCCATCCTCACGTCTTACAAGGCTTTGAAACGTACAAGGATAAATGGATTTTGTACAGCCTCGGCAATTTTATTTTTACGACGAATGAAGTGGCTAAAACATGGGAGACGATCATCCTTGAAGCGTCGTGTACGAAAGAACGGCAGTGCGATGTAAAAGCCGTTCCGGCAATGAACAAATGGGCGCAGCCCGCTCCGCTTGAAGGGGATGAAGGCGCAGCGCTACTAAAGCGGTTATCGTCGATATCGTATGGTGCAAAGGTGGACGCCGACGGACGGGTAAAAGCGGCGCCCGGCGCCCCGCTGCCCACGAAGCCGCCGACGCCAAGTCCGAAGCCGAGCTCCGCGGTAACGCCCAAGCCATCGTCCGGAACGACACCGAAGCCGACGACCGGCACAGCCGGCAAGACATCGAAACCGACGTCCGGTGCGACCCCGAAATCGTCTTCCGGCGCGACGGCGAAGCCTTCGACCGGTTCGACGCCGAAGCCGACCGCCAAAAGCAATTCAACCGCTAAGCCTACTGCGAAGCCGTCATCAACCCCGAAGCCGGCGGCCGGCAATTAGAAATAACAAAAATAGGAACTGATACCACAAGCCAATACGTCCATACTAACCAAACCTTCATTCAGGGAGAGTCGGCATATGAACAGACACTCGAAGATCCCTTGCAGGCTTTGGATTTGTATGGGCTTTTTGTTTATATTGATGCTTTTACTGGCAGGCTGCGGAGGCAGGCGTAACGGTTTAACGACTTCAGACGCTCCTTCGCCGGTCCCGTCCGGCACGATATGGGACCGGATCGAAGCGGCCGAACAGGAAGCGGCAGGTCCGAAAATGATATTAGGGCCGATTAAACAGAGAGTAAACGATCAATACAAAGTGTACGATCCGTTCCGAAGTCTGCGGGAAAAGAACGATGAAAGGAATATCGCGGCCCAAAAGGCGGAGAAAGCCCCAAAAAGTCAGCCTCAGCGTGAAGAGGGCGGCAAAATGGCGTACTTGACGTTCGATGACGGCCCTTCGATTCATACGCGGAAAATATTGGACATTTTACGGCAGAACGGCGTAAAAGCCACCTTTTTCGTCATCGGCAGCCGCTCGGAGGAAAGCATTCGCTCTTACCGTGCCATCGTTGCAGATGGCCATGCGCTGGGCAATCACACGTATACGCATGATTACCGCACCGTATATAGCTCGGTGGAGGCCTATAAGAAGGATACGGAACGGTTGAACGACCTGCTCGAGGAAACCGTCGGTTTTCGGCCGAAGCTGATTCGCTTCCCCGGCGGCTCGAATAATCGTTTGTCGCATAAATCGGGCGGCGGGGGCATTATGAAGCGAATCGCAGCCGAAATGACGCGGAACGGCTATCGGTATGTCGACTGGAACGTCAGCTCGACGGATGCGGCTCTTCCGGTTCAAAAGCGGGCGGAAATCGTCAAAGCGGTGCTTCAAGGCAGCGGGGGCAAAAGGGAAATCATCGTACTTATGCACGATATCGCGAAAAAAACGACGACGGTCGAGGCGCTGTCCGAGATCATCGCCGGCTTGCGTGCTCAAGGGTATCAGTTCGGCGTGTTGGACCGTACGTCGTTTACGTTTCATTTTCAGCTTTGATTCCGGTGGTAGCGAATCATAAATTGGCGTATAATGCGGAATGAATAGATGGGGAGGTGGTTGTTGAATGATGACGAATACGATACGCAACCTGTATTGCGTCGGCAGAAACTACCGCGAGCATGCCGCAGAACTTGGCAATGCCGTGCCTGACTCGCCGATGCTCTTTATGAAGCCCGTACATGCGCTAACCGTAATGGACGGCAGTGAAATCTCCGTTCCGGGGAACCGCGGAGACGTTCATTACGAAGCGGAGCTGGTTATACATATCGGCCGGACTTATGAACGAGGCATCAGGGTGGACGAGCTGGTGGACCGTTATGCGCTCGGCCTGGATTTGACGCTGAGAGACGTTCAGAGCGAGCTTAAGAAGAAGGGGCAGCCATGGCTTGCGGCCAAAGGCTTTTTGGGATCTGCGCCCATCGGCCCGTTCCGGCCCTTTCCAGGGATGGCCAGTTTGGGTGTTCAATTGTTTACGCTAAGCAAGAATGGCGTCGAGGTACAGAAGGGTTGTATTACCGATATGATTTTCAGCCTGCAAACGATCGTCGACTATTGCGCGGAGCATTACGGACTGGGAGAAGGCGATCTGATTTACACGGGAACGCCGGCAGGCGTAGGCCCGGTCGCTGACGGGGACCGCTTCGAGCTGCGGATGGGAGAAGAAGCGGCAGGGGAGTGCGTCATTCGGCTGAGGTAAAAAAACCAGCTGTCGTGAAATTTTTAGCTGATTAGGTTCGGAGAAAGCGTTGAGGAATGTCGTCAGAGAGGCCCAAGTGAGTGTTCTCGCCGAAATTGGCGTTTGTTGTGCCCGGGCTGCTTTCACCGCGTCACTTTTGTGCTCGGGAAATCGGGTTGGTTCCTGCTATTGCTGCAGACGTTTCCCGAACACAAAGGCGACTCTATGAATGCGTTCAGCGGATACCCTCCTCCCGAACGTTTGTTATTTTGCTCACGGATCCAACCGGTCATCGCGAAATTGATCGCGGACTTGCAAGATTCGGGGAAGCTGCTCCATAAACACATCGACAAGCTTAGGGTCAAAATGTTGTCCGCGCTCATCGGCGATCAGCTGCAGAATACGGTCAAGCTCCCAAGCTTTTTTATACACGCGTTCGCTTCCGAGCGCGTCGAATACGTCGGCAATCGCCGTGATGCGGCCGTAAATATGAATTTCCTCTTCCTTCAGTCCTTGCGGGTACCCTTTGCCGTTCCATTTCTCATGGTGCTCGTGCGCCACGATTGCGGCCGTTTTTAGCAGGCGGCGCTTCGAGTTTTTGAGCAATTGATAACCGATTGTCGTATGAGTCTGCATCTGTGCAAATTCGTCCTCGGTCAGTTTGCCCGGTTTCTTCAGCACATCGTCCGAAATGGCTACTTTGCCGATATCGTGCATCGGGGAAGCGAGCCTAAGCAGCTCCGCTTCTTCCTTGCTCATACCAAAGCCGATGGCGAGTATATAGGAATATTCGGCGACGCGTTTGACATGGTTCCCGGTTTCCTTCGAACGGCTTTCCCCGATCTCCCCCATCGTAAAAATGATTTCCCGCTGCGTTTCCTCAATTTCTTCATGAAGCAGTACCGATTCCAGCGATTTCCCGGCATAGGATGCGGCAAGCGTCAAATAGGTCAGATCCTTGTCGGAGAACGTTGCGGCTGACGTAAGCTTGTTCACCGCCTGATAGGCCCCGATAATTTCCCCGTCGTTGTTGCGGAAAGGAACGACAAGCAGTGCTTTCGTCCTGTATCCGGTTTGCCTGTCCGTTTGCAGCGCTCCCATTTCGAGAACGTCCTTGAATTCCTCGTTCGTATACGCATCGTCAATAAAAATAGGCGTGCCCGTCGCGATCGAATGACCGACCAAACCAGCTCCGAGCGGAATGCGAATGCCTTCAACGCCGTGCGCTACCGTCGTGTAAAGCGTTTGTCCGACTGCATCGACAAGCCAAACGCTGCAGCGGTCGGCGACGATCATTTCCCTGCCCATGTTCGCCATCAGCAGCAGAACGCGGTCAAGCTGGCGTTCGCTGGCAATTTTGGCGATGTAATCGAAAATGACGCGAAGCATGTCTTCCGGCTGCAAGTCGTCCCTATCCCGAGATCGATCCGGATATGTATTTGCAGAGGTCATCGAAATCCCCCTCATTCATGTCTAAGTATTCGTTTATACAATATTCGACTTGATGTCGAAACTTCCTTCCCGTTTTCGATGGTCCTTTCGACTCATAATAAACGCCGGACGAGGAAAGTTTAACGAACGTAAAGACAAACGTCAAGCGGCCTTTTGACGATGGTTTCATCTTCGGGCCGCTTGACGCAGAATCGTGATGCGTTATGGGATTAAGAGCCTACCGCTTTCGTTCAAACTTTCCAGGTCGTACGCGCGAATTTCGCTTTGCGATAACGTATACAGGCTGCTTCCGATCGTGACGATTCGATCGACGTTTTGGCTGCTGTCGTACCAACCGCCGCCGGCTTTCAGCTTGTCGGCATCGGACAGGTGGGTGATCTTGCTCTTCAGCCGGAAACCGTCCGCAAGGTCGACATGATAGACGTAAGCGCCTTGGAACGCGAACTGACCGTACGCGGGAACGTTTGAATTTGATGCAGACTTGTCGGGAACCTCCATGACGGTAACCGGGAACGCCATCAGGTTGTTTTCTTTGGAAAACAGCAGCGCTTTATGGTTGCGCAACAGCTCCGAGTCGGTCCCGCGGTCGCCTATATTTTCTTTGAACAGCTCGATCGGGCGGGAAACGTCGCTTACGTCGAACATGGCGATTTTCATGCCTTGATAAAAGGCGGAGGACCCGTTTCCGTTCGGATCGCTAAGCTCGACGGTATCTTTGCCGAAGCCGATCAGATGGGTGTCGTCGTACGGATGCAGGTAATCGCTGTAGCCCGGTATTTTCAGAGAGCCGAGCACTTCCGGAGATTGCGGATTACTCAGGTCGATGACGAACAGCGGATCCACATTTTTGAAAGTTACCATATAAGCGCGGCCGCCCATAAACCGGACGGAATAAATGCGCTCGCCCGGCGCAATGCCTTCCAGTTTGCCGGCTATGTTCAAGGATTCGTCAAGCACGTATACATTGTTCTTGGACGTTTGCTCGTCGTTCCGCCACATATCGCCCGTCGTCGTCGCAATACGGAAATAGCCGCCGTATTCGTCCATCGAAAACTGATTGAGCGCATGACCGGGCACTTCGCCGCTAGCCGCGATGCGAACCTCGCCTTGATCCAGCACAAATTTGTAAACGGCGCTCGTTTTTTCGCTTGCGGACGCCATTTTTTTGGAAGCTATCGGCGGCGATATAAGAACAGGTACAGGGACGCCCGGTTCGGAAGGAGCGATCGTCACCGTTCCGGCTTTCTCTTCGACGATAGAGACGGCAGGAGCTCCCGCGTTATTGCCGGCCGGTGCGGCGTCCGGCTGCGCTTGGACGGATGCAGGTGAAAACGACGTCTTCTGCTGCGTCACATATAAGTTCGATTGCGATGCATATACGTTGCTTCCCGCCCCAAGGTATGCGGTTACGTTAAGCTTGCTGTCCGGACGGTCGAGGCGAACGCCGGCGATAATCATGTAGCTCGTGTAGACGCTGTCGGGGAGATAGCGTATTTTATCGACGCCGATAACGGCGAATTCTTCGGAGACAGCGGAATCCCGATATTTCGGCGTAAGCTGCTCTACAGCTTGATCGCCTTCCTGCGGCGGATAGTCGACCGGCGGATAGCCCATATGGCGGTTGGCGATCATGTATAGGCTGGATCCGATTTTGCGGGATGTGATATAGCTGCCTTCCAGCTCCATCTCGCGGGTTTTGCGAATGTCCGTTTTATTGCTTATATCGAACACGATCGCTTTCGCGGTTTGAGCCGAAGGAATAGGAAGCATGGCGATGCTGTCCTGGACAGCCTTCATTTTTTGTACGCTGTTGTTATTTACGCTGCCTATAACGACAAGCGTATCGCCGTCAACATACAATTCGTTCGGATGAAAATCCTGCGATTCGAACGATACGACGCCGGCGATTTTCAAATCGTTTGCGGAGCGGGTATCCGCGATGATAATCCGGTTTCCGTTGACTTGATACAAATAGTCGCCGTCGGTCTTGACGATGTCGGCTTCGTCCACTCCCTCAACCTGGACGTTTGTCGTCGAATGTTCCGCCTTGGCTTTGGTGTTTGAAGCTCCTTCGGCAGGGGGAGGCACCGCGATACTTGACGTTTCGTTGACGCCGGTCACCCTCATGAGGGTATCGCTGTCGTAAGGATTGCCGGCGTATTGCGAGGACAGCAGCTCGCGCAGCTTTGCCTCCGTTCCGATAACCGGAAGCACGCGATCCTCACTGTCGATGGCGATCGTTTTATCGGGACCGTTCCATTTGACGACCGTTCCGAACGATTCGCTGAAGAAGCGAAGCGGGACCATCGCTTTATTGTCGATCAACAAAGGCGCCGCAGCAAGCTCGACCGGTTCGCCGTTGCGGTAGCCCGTCGTGCTGCCGACGCTCAATTCGATTTGCATGCCGTCTTTGGCGGCGACGGCGGTTTGTGTCTTGTCCCGCCAATCGACCGCGGCTCCCAACGCTTCCGCAATGCTCCGGAGGGGAACCATCGTCGTATCGCCGACCAGTCTTGCAGCGGCTTCCAGCTCCATCTCGCTGCCGTTCAGCTCGATGCGGTAAGCTTCGGGATAGTTCTCGTCTTCGGCTGCTACATGCATGGCCGGCGCTGAAGTGCCGAGCGATAAAATGATAAGTAGAGCTCCGACTAACATTTTTCTTTTCATGATTCCACGAACCTCCATGTTTTCCACTCATTTTCGACTGTACCCCTCAAACGCCTGCGGAAAGGAAAATGTTGCATGTTCTTATAGAGTGAAATTTTAATAGCCGATATTGCAATCGAAGGAGGCAGTTGGAAAAGATAAACAAGTTGACAAGTCAAACTCGGATGTGTACGATATATGGGTGCAATTGATAATCGTTATCACAAGGACGGGGTAGGAATGGGTTTGAAGAGTAAAGGAAAACAATCGAAGCTTTGGCTGACCGCATGGGTAACCGTCGTTAGTATAGCGCTTATGTTGGCGGGCTGCGGGAATGCCGCAACGGATAAAGGCACTGGCGGAGCGTCGGCGAGTCCGAGTCCCGGACAGGAAGTCTCGAAGCCGTATGTGGTTAAGCATGCAATGGGCGAAACGCCGATCGAAGCGACGCCGAAACGCGTAGTCGTGCTTACGAATGAAGCGGCCGAAGCGTTATTATCGCTTGGCGTGAAGCCGGTCGGATCGACTCGGGCGTTCTACGGCGACGTATGGTATCCGCATATGAAGAAAGAGATGGAAGGCGTTACGGACCTCGGCACGGAGCAGCAGCCGAACATCGAGGCGATCGCATCGCTCAAGCCGGATTTGATTATCGGCAACAAGCTTCGCCAGGAGAAGGTTTACGACCAATTATCCAAAATCGCTCCGACGGTGTTTTCCGAAACGCTGCGCGCCGAATGGCAGAACAACTATAAGTTGTATGCAGAGGCTGTAAATAAGAAAGCCGAAGGCGAGAATGTGCTCGCCTCATTCGATAAACGCGTGCAAGAGCTGAAAGACAAAGCGGGAGACAAGCTGAATCAGAAAGCTTCGGTCGTGCGGTTTATGCCGGGCAAGGTCCGCATTTACTATAACGATACGTTCCCGGGCGTTTTGTTCAAGAAGCTCGGTATCAAGCGTCCGGATGTACAGAACAAGGAAGAGTTTATGGCGGAAGTATCGAAGGAACGCATTCCGGAGATGGAAGGCGATATTCTGTTCTACTTCACCTACGAGACGGGAAATCAGGAAGCAAGCAAGCTGGAGCAGGAATGGACGAACGATCCGCTCTGGAAAAACCTCAATGTCGTAAAGGCCGGCAAAGTTCATAAAGTGGACGATGTCGTATGGACGACGGCAGGCGGCGTTATGGCGGCCAATCTGCTGCTTGACGATATGTACAAATATTTCGATGTGAAGTAACGAACGAAGGGCTGTCGCTCAAGCAAGTATGCTTGGGTGCAGCCCTTTTTGGTGTGCGTAAAAGCGGATCTAGCTGTGGAACGGCGGCACCGGAACGCTCGGAGCCTTGTTGCGGTGAGCCGTCCGGTACTCGGAGGGCGTCATGCCCGTATGCGCTTTGAAGACGCGGGTAAAGGTTCGCAGCGAATCGAAACCGACTTCGGACGGCACGTCCGACACCTGCACGTCCGTCGAGACGAGCAGGCTGATCGCGCTGCGGATGCGCAGCGTGTGAAGGTAGCCGAGAAAGCTTTGCCCGGTACGTTTCTTGAAGGAACGGCTGAAATAAGGAGGACTTATGCCGTAACGGCCGGCAAGCTGCTCCAGCTTCAGGCTTTCGGTGTAGTGAAGATGCACGTACTGTACGGCGTCGCGCATATCGTCAGCGGAGCCTGTCCGTCCGTCTTGCCTCTGTTCCTGCTGAGCCAGGGAGTCTTGCTTCGCCGGGTCAGATCCTCCATCGCTTGCGGCGGCACGTTCGGCCTCCGTTTCTTTGGCCAATCCTTCCCCATATTCGCCGGTATGCGCGCGAAGCAGCAGCAGCAGCACCTCCGTCAGCTTGGCGAGAATGAGGCTTGAACGGCCGATTTCCGAATGGTTGTTCTCCCACAGCATATCGTCCATAATGTGCTTCATCCGTACCGACTGCTCAGCAGACAAGCATACGTAAGGCGGGACGCGGTTGCCGAATTGAAGCAGAGCGTTATAGTGGCCGGACGTAAGCGGCGTTCCCGACAACAGCCGGGTGTCGAATATGATGCAATACTTGCGCACAAGCGATGAGTCCGGATTCCTCTGGAACTGATGCAGCTGGTGAGGGGGAAGGAAAGTCACGGTTCCCGGCAGAAGCGGGTAAGTGACGCCGCCGACCGTTTGCGTGCCGTGGCCTTCGATAACGAAGGAAAGCTCGGCAAAATCATGATGATGCAAATAGGATCCCTCGAGCGCATACGTCCAGATGGCAAATGGGAATTTACCCTGCTGACCTCGCGTGTCTAGTACAATGTCCTGGTAATATGGGAAATGCGTCATTCGACTGCCGCCCTCCGGTTAATAAATGGCCGTTAATCGGAAAAAAATGACCTCTTCGCATGATGCCCCTATTTTATCATAGATTTATGCAAGATAGATTAAGGGAGGCATAATAAAATGGTTGAAACGAAGCTAGCGATACATGGCGGCAGCAAAGTGAAAACGACTCCGTTCGGCACCGGCAAACGGTTCGGATTCGAGGAAGCGAAGGAACTGCTTGAAGCGCTCGAGCAAAATACGTTGTTTTACCATTTCGGCGAAAAGGTTAAGCGGTTTCTGTCCGATTTCAATGCGATTTACGGCGTTAAACATAGCGTAGCGACATCGTCGGGTACGGCTGCGATTCATGTGGCGCTTGGTGCGGCAGGCATCACCGTTGGCGATGAAGTCATCACGAGCCCGATTACGGACCAAGGGACGCTGGTCGGCATTTTGTACCAGAATGCGATTCCGGTGTTCGCCGATTTGGAGCCCAACACATACAACCTCGATCCGAAATCGGTCGAAGCCCGCATTTCGCCTCGCACGAAAGCGATCGTCGTCGTTCATCTCGCAGGAAATCCATGCGACATGGATGCGATTATGGCCATCGCCAATAAATATAACCTGAAGGTAATCGAGGATTGCGCGCAAAGCTATCTGACGAAATATAAAGGCCGGCTGGCCGGTACGATCGGTCATTACGGCTGTTTCAGCACGAATGATTTCAAACACATCTCCACCGGCGACGGAGGGATCGTCACGGTTAACTCGGGCGAGGATGAGGATTTTTACCGGACGCATGCTTTCGCCGATAAAAACTACCAGCGCTTCGGCTCCCAAGTCGTTCGAGAATTGAACAGCTTGGCGCCGAATTACCGGATGACCGAGCTGCAGGGCGCAGTCGGCATCGCGCAGCTTAAGAAGCTGGGCTGGATTTGCGATAAACGCCGCGAGTACGGCGACAGGCTGACCGCAGGAATCAGCGGCCTGCCAGGCATCCAACCGCATAAGATTACGGATGGGGCGGAAGGTACGTATTGGTTCTACATGCTTCGCGTCGATGAAAGCAAGCTGACCTGCACGCGCGACGAATTTGCCCAAGCGCTTGCCGCTGAAGGCATTCCAGCTTCCGCCGGCTATATTCCGCAGGTTGTTTATATGCAGCCGCTATTTCAAAAAAAGCAGGCCTATCACGGCTCGCATTTTCCGTTCGAGCTGTCGGATTTCAGCTATGACCAAGGCTTGTGTCCGGTTGCCGAGGATATCTTGAAGACAGCAATCCGCTTGACGATCAACGAATTCTATACGGAAAGCGATATCGAAGACATGATTCAAGCCGTTCGCAAGGTTGCCGCATATTACGGAGCATAAGATGCTTTTTGGCAGCGTAAGCGTACCCGCGTGCGCTGCCGCGCTCCGTTGTATGCCATAGGGGAGCGATAGGGTTAAGGCGGGAGAGCGAAGGGAGCAGTGCATAAGTGTGAGCTGCTTCGCAGGCTATGAATGGAGGAAGCGTTAATGATCATCGACGTCCATAACCATCCGGATTGGTACGGGTACGATCTGGACCGGTTTTTAGAAAATATGCGCCAGTACAACATCGACCGCACATGGATGCTAAGCTGGGAATCGCCGCAGGACGAGTATAATCCGGCTTATAATGCCAATGTTCCGGATCATGACGCGACCGGGCCGATTTCCCACAAACGCTGCGTGGAATACGCAAAGCGGCATCCGGATAAATTCGTAATCGGCTATGCGCCAGACCCGCGGCGGCCCGATGCGATCGACAAGCTGCAGGCGGCGATCGAGCTTTACGGAGTTCGCGTTTACGGCGAGCTGAAGCTGCGCATGATGTACGACAATCCGGATGCGATTCGGATGTACCGTTTTTGCGGCCAAAAGGGGCTGCCGGTGCTTGTCCATATCGATTACGAATTCGATACGGGATCGAAGTACCCGCGCCCGAACTGGTGGTACGGCGGCGGGATCGGAGCGTTCGAGAGAGCGGTGGAGGCATGTCCGGAAACGATATTCATCGGTCATGCGCCAGGATTTTGGGCACATCTGTCAGGAGACGACCAGTTCGACAAAGTCGCGTACCCGAGCGGACCGATCGTTCCTGGCGGCAAAGTCGTCGAAATGATGCGGCGTTATCCGAACCTGTATTGCGACATCTCGGCCGGCTCCGGGCATCGTGCATTAAGCAGGGACCTCGCATTTACCCGCGAGTTTTTGAACGAGTTCCAGGACCGCGTTCTATACGGACGGGACTATATGGACAATATTCATCAGACGCTGCTGAACGAGCTTGGACTGGAGCAGCCGGTGCTTGATAAAATTTATTCCGGAAATGCCCTTCGCCTGGTGCCATAGGGGCTGATTTGAAGCTTGCTTATACACCTATTAAAGCAGTGCGACAAGGGTTGAAACGGCAGAAGCTTGACCGCCGAAGCCATTATAAACACAAAGAACCGCCGGTGCGTCCGGCGGTTCTTTGCGTTCGAAGGATCGGGGCTTGCGAACGTTCGTATGCGGTTGTATGCGTATCATCGAGGTGCTCGCGTACATAGTGAAACGCAGCGGCGTGCAGTGTGCGCCAACAGCATGTTAATCTGCCGGAGCAGTTGAGCGACAAGGCTCCTCTAAAGCACCTGTTTGTCCAAGGTAACCGGCGACAGGCTGTCGGCCGTGAAAGGCGTCAGGCGCGTACGGAAGCTGAATTCCCCGGCATGCAGCACGTACTGCGGCAGTACATCCGGCCCGCAGCTGGCCGAGCCGATCCCGTGATGCGCGTGATCCAGATGAACGACGAACTCCTTACGAGGCACCAGATCGTACGTATGCTGCGCCTTTTCCAGCTCAGCCGCATCGTAACGCAGCGCGCTGAAGCTGAACGACGCGTCGGCGCTGCCATCCCTTACCGGCGAAGCGAACAGGCCGACACCGCGTAAATCGGTAAATGCGACCCAGCGGACGTCCGCGCGATTCCCGTTTTCCTGCGGATAAATGTAACGGACATACAAGTCGTCGGTTGCCATCCGGTACACGCCGACCCGTCCCGCCAATTTGGTGTCGCTGTAGCTTTCGCCGGGACCGCGTCCGTACCATTCCGTACGGGCAAGCGATTCCGGGACGGTCAGCCGTAGCCCTATGCGGGGGAGAACCGATCATAACGATTCGTAAGCTTCAGCTTGCCGTTCGCCAGGTCGGCCGGATCGATTTTGACCGGCTCCAGCACTTTTTTATACTCGATCAGTCCCGGCGTAGGCGTACGGTCCGGCTGCACGAGACCGTCAATGACGAAATTGTAATCGTTCGGCTGATCGCCGAAGTCGCCTCCGTAAGCGAAATATTCGACGCCTTCCGCCGTCTTCCGGCAGATGCCGTGATCCAGCCACTCCCAAACGAAGCCGCCCTGCAGTCTTTTATGGGCGTAGAACGTTTCCCAATATTCCTTCAGACCGCCTGGGCCGTTGCCCATCGCATGCGCATACTCGCATAAAATATGCGGCTTTTTCATACCTTTCATGCGGCCGAGCTCGTTCAGCTTGCCGACGTCGGTGTACATCGTGCTGTACACGTCGGCTGCGACCGCTTCCCGGTCGCCTTCATTGTGGACGAGGCGGGTCGGATCGATCCGTTTGGCCGACTCGTACATCGCGATATGGTTGCGTCCGAAGGCGGATTCGTTGCCGACCGACCACATGATAATCGAGGGGTGATTTTTATCGCGGTGCACCATCCGTTCCATGCGGTCCACATAAGCGGCTTCCCATTCCGGATTGTCCGTCGTCCACGTTTTGGCGGCATCGAAGTCGTAGCCGGTACCCGCGGAGTAGAAGCCGTGGCATTCCAGATCGGCCTCGTCCATCACGTAAAGCCCGTATTCGTCGCAAAGGTCGTAAAAACGCGGATCATTGGGATAATGCGACGTCCGCACGGCATTGATGTTATGCCGCTTCATGAGCAGCACATCCTCCAGCATCCAGGAGAGCGGAACGGCTTTGCCCAAGTCCGGATGATGGTCATGCCGGTTCACACCCTTAAGCATAACCGCGACGCCGTTTACCAAAAAGTTTCCGTCCTTCAGCTCAACGGAGCGGAAGCCGACGCGCTGCGGCACGACTTGAAGCACATTCCCCTTCGAATCGCGCAAAGTCAACAGAAGATGATACAAATGAGGAGCCTCCGCCGACCATTTGTGCGGATTGCCGACCGGCATTTGCAGTAAAGCTTCGGTTGTTTTGTTTTTTAAAGCTTTTACGGGAGCCGACGCCGTTCCGCCCTCGACAGGCATATAAGCGGCATCCAGGAGTTTGGCCTCCAGGCTGAAAGCTTGTTTGCTGCTGCCGCTGATTTTTGCGTTAATCTGCAGTACGGCATGCTCGTAGGCTTCGTCAAGCTCCGTGCGGACGAATACGTCGTCCACATGCGCCTCAAGCGGGGAAGCGATCAAATAAACATCGCGAAAAATACCGCTCAGCCACCATTGGTCCTGGTCCTCGATATAGCTGCCGTCGGACCATTGATAAACGCGGACGGCGATCTTGTTGACGCCTATACGCGCCGTTTCGGTAATGTCGAACTCTGCGGGAATGCGGCTTCCTTTGCTGAAACCGACAAATTTGCCGTTCACCCAAACGTGAAAAGCGGAATCTACGCCTTCGAAGCGCAGCGTAATTTTTTTGCCGTTCCATTCGGGAGCAATTTGAAAATCCCTTACATAGGAGCCTGTCGGATTTTCGGACGGCACATAGGGCGGATTTACGGGAAAAGGATAATTGACGTTCGTGTAATGCGGCTTGCCGTAGCCGTGCATTTGCCAGCTGCTCGGAACCGTAAGGTTATCCCAATCGCGGGTATCGAAACGTTCTTCATAGAAGGCTTCGGGAGCGTGAGCGGGCGTTTCCGCGTAATGAAACTTCCAGACGCCGTTAAGCAGCCGGAAGGATGCTGAGCTTCCTCGATCATAGGATAAAGCCGAAATTTCGTCCTCATAAGGGATAAAATAAGCTCGGCTGTCCATCCGATTGCGGTGAATGAGCTGATGATTTTCCCAATCATGGCGGGTATCGACTTGTTTTGCGGACATTGCCTTGTACCTCCGGAACATATCGTTATGTGATGATATGAATATCATAACTTTCCTATTTTCCGCGTTCAACGCGATTATTTTCATAAGTATATAACAATATTCGTTTATTTCTTTCAGAAACTGTTATGCCGGCATGCGGTTAAACAATTTAGGGGCAGTTATGAGAGGAAGGACATGGTAATATAAAGAAATCATTTGCAAAAATTCTAATAAGGGGATGAAGACTTGCCGAGTCCGATTCATAATCGTGTGGATACGATATTCGTTCACGTCGCGGATTTGCAAAAATCCATTCATTGGTATAGCAAGTTGCTGGGCATTCCGGTTGCGGAAGGGAATCATGCGGGGCCGATTTATACGTTGGATATGGGACCGGGGAGACCCGGGCTAACATTGGACAATCATTGTTTTGATTCCGATTACGAATTGGTTCCCTCCAATCAGCCTTTATTCAATTTGAGCGCTCCGGATATTCATGAGGCATACAGGCACGTCAAGGAGCTTGGGGCGGAAATCGTCTCGGAGATCCAGACGTATCCCGATTTATCCGACTTTTCCTTCAGAGATCCCGACGGCAATATCATTATGGTTTGCACTTGCTTTACCTGATGCGTTGCGATAGCTCGATGAACCGATTAGAAACGGATATCGCGCCTGATTGCATCCTGCAAATGCCAAACACCCCCTTCGGCTGAAGGGGGTGTTCGTATTCGCTGAGGCTTACTTCGTCAAAGTTTCCATCTGCTCGATCAAGCTTTTGAACACGCTCATCGCTTGGTTTACCGGCTCAGGCGACGACATGTCGACACCCGCGCGCTTCAGCGTATCGAGCGGATATTCGCTGCCGCCGCTTTTCAGGAAGCCGAGATAACGGTCGACGGCAGGCTGGCCTTCTTCGAGTATTTGCTTCGAGAAGCTCGTAGCTGCCGAGAAGCCGGTCGCATATTTGTAAACGTAGAAGCTGTTGTAGAAATGGGGGATACGCGCCCATTCCATCTCGATATCTTTATCGACGACCATGCCGTCGCCGTGGTACTGTTTGTTCAGGTCGTAATAAATTTTGCTTAAATCCTGAGGCGTAAGCGATTCGCCTTTCTCAGCCTTGTCATGCGTAATCATTTCGAATTCGGCAAACATCGTTTGACGGAAAACGGTCGTCCGGAATTGATCGGCATAGTAGGTGAGCAGGTACATTTTTTCTTTCGGATCGGTCGATTTTTTCAGCAAGTAGTCCATGAGCAGCGCTTCATTAAGCGTCGAAGCGACTTCCGCAAGGAAGATCGGATATTGCGCATAACGGTATTCGTTGTTCGCATCCGAGAAATACGAGTGCAAGGCGTGGCCCATCTCATGCGTCAGCGTGAACATGCTGTTCAGGTTGTCTTTATGATTGAGCAGCACATAAGGGTGCGTGCCGTAGGAGCCCCAGCTGTAAGCGCCGCTGCGTTTGCCTTCGTTCTCGTAAACGTCGATCCAACGGCTGTCGTAGCCTTCCTGCAGCGCATTGAGGTACGTTTCGCCCAGCGGCTTCAAGCTGTCCTTGACGGTCGTTTTGGCTTCGTCGTATGTAATGTCCATTTTGAACTGCTCGACAAGCGGAGCGAACAAATCGTACATGTGCAGCTCGTCGACCTTGAGCAGCTTTTTGCGCAGCTTCATGTAACGGTGCAGCAGCGGAAGCGCTTCGTGCACGGAGCCGATCAGATTCGTGTACACTTCCTTCTTGATGTTGTCGCCGAACAGCGACATTTCGAGCACGGACGGATACTTTCGTACGCGCGCGTAAAACGCGTTTTTATTGATATTCGCGGCAAGCGTGGCGCCGATCGTGTTTTTGTGTTTGCCGTAGGTTGCGTACATCGCTTCGAATGCGTTTTTGCGAACATCGCGGTCCGCGCTTTCCAGGAACTGAATGTAGCGGCTGTGCGTCAGCTCGATTTCCTCGCCCTTGTCGTTCTTCACCTTCGGAAATTTCATATCGGCATTGTTCAGCATATCGAAAATCGTGCTCGGCGCCTGCGACAGATTGCCGACCTGGGCAAGCAGCGCTTCTTCCGCTTGAGAAAGCACATGCGGCTTGTCGCGTACGATGTCGTCGAGCGATTTTTTATAGAAGGCAAGCGACGGATCTTGGATCAAAGCTTTCAAGGTCTCGTCCGAAAGTCCGAGAATTTCGGGCGTGATATATGAAGTCGCTTCGTTAACCTCGACGCTGAGCTTTTTGACTTTATCGGACAAGGCTTGGTAAGTCGGCTCCGCCATATCCTCATGATGCTTCATGTTGGCATAAACGTATAAACGCTCGGTCGAAAGCGAAATGGCGTCGTCCAGCGAGAAGCACGCCTTTAATTCGGCAGCTTCATGCAATTTCCCTTTGTAGGCTGCGATATCCTTAAGCTTCTGCTTGACGGAATCGTATTCTTGATCCCAGGCTTTCTGGCTCGGAATCATGTCCTCGGTATTCCAGCGGTGCTCTGCAGGCACCTCGGCGCGTTTAGGTACTTGGCTCATGGGAACCCTCCTCGGTTGATTAGATGGTTTGGCCGCCCCCTCGGCGAGCGGGGAGGTGACCGGGTGAACGACAGTTCCGGCAAGCAAGCCGGCGGTAAGGAAGAGGGGAATCAGACGCAAAGCGATCGCTCCTATTCTCACTGCAAACAAACGCGGTTGCGGGCAGTTTTCCCCTTAGTATGTACGGAACTGGTTAAACAATCCAAATCGTCGTCAGGCGATTTTCCCCATATTCAAAAAGGAATACACGATCAGCACGAAAGACATGCAGATCATCACCAGCGCGACAATCGCCAGGAACCGCTTGAACTGCGGCGCGAGCGAATTTTTTTTCATAATCAAAATCAAGGCGAGCGAAAACGAGACGATGATAAACGTCAATATCGATCCGCCGTCAATCATGGCAATTCCTCCTGCATGCTCTTTCGAAACATCCGTAAAGCTTTGTTCGGCGTCAAAGGGCAAATTCCTCTTTTTTTCTAAATTCCGGAAAGAATAGGATTCGCCGATTGTCCGATATCCGGGCGAACGAAGGCGTTTTAACCTTATGATATTCGGGATTCCCGGCAAAGTATTATCAAAAGTTTGCGGATTTCCTTCCTTACACCTCGCGGAACGCTTTCATCATGGTTTCCCATTCTTCTTCCGTGCCGTCGAACTTGTCCTTCGGAAAACGGTGCTCCGCCCAGTTCATCAGCTCGGGACGAGACAGAAACGTATGGCATTCCTCGCCCCATTGATCCGATATTTCGCGGACGATGATGCTTTTGCCGTTCACTTCGATGTTCAGCATGTTCCATTTGTCTTTTTTATAGATTTGATGTTTTTTGGTTGTCTGTTGTTTCAAGGCTATTCCCTCGCTTATTTCGTAGTGATTGCACTTATTGCGGACGTAACGCCGCATTCGGAGAACTGCTGCGGCGTTCGTAACGCTTATCGCTTTGCAGCGGCATTCTCGTATCCGTATTTTATCACAAATAAGGAAGGAAAGAACACAGGGGAAGACGGGGACGGGAAAAGCTTGCTCGCCGCCGTGAATTTGCGATTGATTTCGGTTAATGCTAGTGGTAAGATAATCCACAATCTTGGCAGGGAGCCTGCCGCGGGAATTAGCAAAGTAGAGCAGAGCGGAGCCGAGAAGAGGAGAGATGAGTAATGACGAACAATAGCGAAAAGCCGGACATGGAAAGACAAGGCGACGAACATGCGTTTTACGAGCAGATCGGCGTCGCGATGACTTGCCGTTCGTTCGAAGAGTATGTCCTCATGTTTGCACTGGATGAAGATAAGCTGAAGGAAGGTCCCGTAT
>NZ_QMFB01000015.1 GCF_003285015.1 Paenibacillus contaminans
CCAAGCGCAGCGCCTGGCGGCGAGCGTGCCGCAAGCAGCAGCGAAGCCGCTGCCGCTGTGGCCGCGCCGGCGCAAGCGCCGCAAGCAGGCGCAGCGGCCGAAGGCGCGCATGCCGCCAGGCTGCGGGAGACGGCCGCGCAGCTGCGCAGCGCCGCCGAGCTGGTCGGCGGCATTCCGGCGCTCGGCTCGATCGCCCGCTCGATGCGCGAGAAAGCCGAGCGGCTGGCCGGCAATCGTTTCACGATCGCGCTGTTCGGAGCGTTCAGCGCCGGCAAGTCGTCTTTCGCCAATGCCCTGCTGGGCGAAAGCGTGCTGCCGGTATCGCCGAATCCGACGACCGCTGCGATCAACACGATCGTGCCGGCGACCGCCGAGCATCCGCACGGTACCGTACGCGTAAAGATGAAGCAAGAGGAAGCCGTGCTTGAAGAAGTTCGCTACTCGCTTCGCGTGCTCGGCTTGGCATGCTCCGGCTGGGACGACGCGCTCGCGAAAATCGAGTCGATCGCGCCGGAACAGGTCAATGCGGGCGGCAAAGCGCATTATACGTTCCTGAAGGCGGTCGCGAATGGCTTCGGCGAAGCTCGCGGGATATTCGGCCAGGAGCTGACGGCAGGCTTCGAACAGTTCGCGGCCTATGTGGCGGAAGAACGGAAGTCGTGCTTCGTCGAAACCATTGCGCTCCATTACGCGAACAAGCTGACGGATCAGGGCGTCGTGTTCGTCGATACGCCCGGCGCCGACTCGATCAATGCAAGACATACCGGAGTCGCTTTCAACTATATAAAAAACGCGGACGCGATATTGTTCGTCACCTATTACAATCATGCATTCTCGCAAGCCGACCGCGAATTTTTGCTGCAGCTAGGACGCGTCAAGGACAGCTTCGAGATGGATAAAATGTTCTTCATCGTTAACGCGTCGGATTTGGCGGAAGACGGCGAGGAGCTTCGGCAGGTCGTCGCCCATGTGGAAGATAACCTGCTTAAGCACGGCATTCGCAATCCCCGGATCTATCCGGTTTCGAGCAAGCTTGCCGTGGAAGGCAAAATGCAGTCCGACGGCAAGCTATTGGCGGACTCGGGCATAGAGCCTTTCGAACGAGACTTTATGCAGTTCACGTTCGAAGAGCTGACCGGAATAACGGTTCGTGCAGCGAAGCATGAAATGAAGCGCGCTTCGGCGCTGCTGCAGGAATGGATGACAAGCGCAAAACAGGGCCAAGCGGAACGCATGGAGAGGCTTCGCGCGCTGGATGCGGCGTTCGCCGCCGTGCAAACGGAGCTGCAGGCTCCGCTTTCCGCCAGTTACTTGCAGGACATGGGGCAGGAATCGCAGGAGCTTCTCTATTACGTGAAACAGAGGGCGACATTCCGCTTCGGCGATTTTTATCAGATGGCGTTTAACCCGGCTTCCCTTCGCGAAGACGGCGGCGATATCCGGAAACTGCTTCGATCTGCGTGGCTTGAACTTCAGCGGCTGCTCTCCTACGATTTCTCGCAGGAGGTGCTCGCCACGACGCTTCGCATTGAGCAGTTCATGAACCGGCGCGCTTCCGCCATGCTGGAGGATAAGGCGGAAGGAATCCGGCAGCGGATGCCGGCTTTCGAGAACGAGCCGTTCGAGAAGGCGGCCTTCGTTACGCCGGAGGTGGAGGAAACGCTTGAGATCGGCGAAGCGGACGAGAAATGGCTGTACGGCTTTTTCAAAAACGGGAAGCATTTCTTTGAAGGGGAGGGCAAGCAGAAGCTGCGCGCTGCGCTTGAAGCGAGGCTTGCCGATCCGATTGCCGCTTATTTGGAAAAACACCGCAGCATGATTGCGGACGTTTACGGCAGCCAGTACGAGCGGCTTCTTCTGGACAGAAGGAGCGCCTTGCTCGATGCGGCCGCGGAGCATGTCTCGGGTATCCGCGATGCGCTGGAGATGAAGGTCGATTTCGAGCTGCTGAAACATATGCAGTTGCAGCTTGAAAAGCTGTATGCCGAGGAGTCCGCCATTAACGTCTAAGGAACGCCATATAGAAGAGAAGTTGGAATTCCTTGGACGCTGCAGCGGCAGAATGGGATGAGGAGATGGGATCATTCCGAAAGCGCTTCTTGCATGTTCAAAATAGAATAAGAAAAAGAAGCCTTCAAACCTGCTTAGGCAGCTGGTTGGAGGCTTCTTTTTTTTAAAATGGCCAAACGGCTTTGGAGAATGCGAATGACACTTTGTCGAGGAGATTCCGGTTTCGCAGGAATTTGATTTCAACGGCACATCCGTTTATTTCTGCGGAATTCCCGGATTTTTTGACTATATCGATTTTTCCCCGATTTGAACTATTTTCGCGTAAATAGAACAATATTCGCCTGCGCGAGAGCGGGTTTCGTACGGTTATGGGAGCCGTGGGAAATAATGGAGCATAGGCTTTTTCTATTTTTCACGAAAGCGCTATCAATAGCCCGGAATTGCACGATTTAAGAGAATACGTTGGATTGTGTTTGTTTTTCAACATGATATGTAAGTATAAGCGCTTATATGAGGTATTCCACTCGTTGCCGTATATTTCATATGGTGCTAACATTCAACGTATTACGGGCCTTAAAAGTTGTAAATCGCTTTCTATTCCAGCTTTTCCAGAGCACGCCGGCCCGTACGCTTGAGAATCTGAAATCACAACGTTAAGAGGAGGAATTTTGCTGCAAAAATCTTACGATTTGCGGGGCAAATCCGATGCACGGCCGCTAAGCGGGATTTTTTCATAGGGACGTGCACAAAAGCTGCGTTTTCTTAGGAAAACGGCACTATGCGAGCAGCAGTACCTTTCCATGACGGAAAGGGTTAACGCGTGTTTTCAAGATTTGAAAGAGGCTTTCAAAACCGTTTCCCGGCGGGAGACCGAGTTCACGCTTTCGAAGGTACAAATTGATCCTTTTGAAGCGCCTAATCATGAAAAATAACCTACGCTTTCGGAAGTAGTTTTCCTGACGGAAAACTTTTAGGGGGTTCTCACTGTGAACGTATTTAAGCAATTGAAAGAATTTTATTGGCCGGACCGAAGGCTATTGTTCGTATCGATCGGATGTCTTGTGCTGGCCACAGCGCTCGGGCTCGTGTATCCGAACCTGCTGCGCTATTTGATCGACGATGTCATTACGAAAGAGGAATATGGGCTTGTTCCGCGGTTGGCGATTGCAGTCGTTCTTGTCGTCTCGATCAAGGGGCTTTTCCAGTACCTTCACGGTTTGTCCGGCGGCCGGCTTGGCAATAAAGTCGCTTACAATATGAGAGGGGCGCTGTACGAGAAGCTGCAATTTTTGTCCTTCCAGTATTATGACAAAGCTCGGACAGGCGACTTGATGTCAAGGCTGACAGCCGACTTGGAGGCGATTCGCCAGTTTATCGGCTTCGGCTTCGCGCAAATTTTGAACGTCGTGCTTATGGTCGTTTTCGGCTCGGCCATGATGTTCTCGCTGAACTGGAAGCTGACGCTCATCACGTTTGTGACGATGCCGTTTCTCGTATTTACCGCAATGAAATTCGAGAAAAACATTCATCCCGCTTTCCGCAGCATCCGCAAATCGATGAGCGATCTGACGACGGCGGTTCAAGAAAATATTACCGGCGTGCGCACAGTCAAATCGTTCGCCCGCGAGCCGTACGAAATCGACAAGTTTTCCGAACGCAGCACGGCTTATAAAGATACGAGCATCAAAACTTCGAACATTTGGGCGAAATATTTTCCGGTTATGGAGCTGTTTGCGAACTTGAGCGTGGTCGTACTTCTCGGCGCCGGCGGTTACCTGGTTATCGAAAAGTCGATGACGATCGGCGAGCTTGTCGCATTTTTCAGCCTTATCTGGTACATTATCGGTCCGATGTGGGGCATAGGCTTCCATATTAACAACTATACGCAATCCAAAGCTTCAGGTGAGCGCGTGCTTGAAATTTTGCATCAATACGTCCATGTCAAAGACAAGGAAAATGCGGCGAAGCTGCAGGCTGATCAAGTGAAAGGGCATGTTCGTTACGAGAACGTCACCTTCTCCTACCCTGATTCGAAGCCGTCGCTGGTCGACTTCACCCTGGATGCGCCTCCGGGCAGCGTCATCGGATTGCTTGGCGGGACGGGATCGGGCAAATCGACCGTGATTCAACTGCTGCTAAGAGCTTATAACATCAAAGAAGGCAAAATTACGCTGGACGGCCGCAACATAGCCGATATTCAGCTGCAAAGCCTGCGCGAGCAGACGGCGCTTGTTTTCCAGGAAACGTTCCTGTTCTCGGCTTCGATCCGGAACAACATTTCCTACGGCAATCGCGACGTTTCGATGGAACAAATTATCGAAGCCTCGAAGCTCGCCAAGGCGCATGACTTTATTATGGAGCTTCCGCTTGGGTACGACACGATCGTCGGCGAGCGCGGACTCGGCTTGTCCGGCGGGCAGAAACAGCGGATCGCGATAGCAAGAGCTCTGCTCAAGGATCCGAAAATATTAATTCTCGACGACGCGACGAGCGCAGTCGACATGGAAACCGAGCACGAAATTCAAGCCGGCTTCAAACAGCTGATGCAAGGGCGCACGACATTCATTATCGCGCACCGGATTTCATCGCTCCGCCATGCGGACGAAATTATCGTGCTGGATAAGGGGCATACCGTGCAGCGCGGCTCGCACCAGGAGCTGCTCAAGCAGAAGGGTCCGTATCTCGATACGTACAACATTCAATATGCGGATCGCCCGCAGGAAGACGGCGTATCGGCGGATGAAGCCGGCGCCGAAGGGCAAGAGGAACGCGCCAAGCTGGCGGAAGTTATTCGCCTTGAGAGGAGGCTGGCGCAGTGAGCGGACAGCAGGAAGAACGAAGTCGGCAGGAAAGAGCGGATAACGCCACTCAAGCCGAAACTGAAGCTATGAAGAACATTACCGACGACAATAAGGCTAAGCCAAACAACGAGCGTTTTACGTACCAGGACGACGAAGTGATGGAGAAGCCGTTCGACTGGGGGCAGCTGCGCCGGCTGTCGCATTATTTGAAGCCGTACACGCGGCAAATGCTGCCGATCATCATTATTACGATGGTGCTTGGAACTTTGACAAAGCTGGCGATCCCGTTCCTGATTACGCTCGCCATCGACGACGCGCTCATTGCCGGAAACAGCAAAAAACTGATCACGATCGTTTGCATTATGGCCGGCGTGTACATCGTCCAATGGCTGGCCAACAACTACCGGATCCGGTACATGAACAACATCGGGCAGAAGGTTATTTACGATCTGCGCAATGATTTGTTCAGCCATATTCAACAGCTGTCGTTCCGCTTTTTCGACAAGCGGCCGGCCGGTTCGGTGCTCGTTCGGGTAACGAACGACGTCAACTCGATGCAGGATCTATTTACGAACGGCGTTGTGAACGTGCTGATCGACTTGGTGCAGCTGCTCGGCATCATCATTATTTTGCTCAGCCTGAACGTAAAGCTCGGACTCGCCATTATCGTTACCGTTCCGCTTATGTTTCTCGTATCGACATCGCTGCGCAAACGGATTCGCAGAGCGTGGCAGGACGTGCGGACGAAGCAGGCTCGCATCAACTCTCACTTGAACGAGTCGATTCAGGGAATTAAAGTAACGCAGGCATTCACGCAAGAGAAGGAAAATATCGACTATTTCGACGGTATGAACGATGTAAACCGGAAGTCCTGGAACAACGCTACTGCGTTAAACCAGAGCTTCGGTCCGATTATCGAGGTTACGGGGGCAATCGGCTACTGCATCTTGTTCTGGTACGGCGCTTCGCTCGTGCAGAGCGGCGCAGTAACGATCGGCGTGCTTTTCGGCTTCGCGACGTACATCGGGAACTTCTGGGAGCCGATCAACCGGCTCGGCCAAATGTACTCGCAGCTCTTGATCGCCATGGCATCGTCCGAGCGTATTTTCGAATTCATGGACGAGAAGCCGAATGTCGCGGAAGCGAATCATGCGGTAAAGCTGCCGGCGATCAAAGGGAACATTCATTTCGAAGACATCGTGTTCGAATACGAGAAGGACCGTCCGGCGCTCCGCGGCATCAATCTGAAGGTGCGGGCTGGGCAGTCGGTCGCGCTTGTCGGACATACCGGCTCGGGTAAAAGTACAATTATCAACCTGCTGTGCCGGTTCTACGATCCGGTGCAGGGAAGCGTTATTCTCGACGGGCACGATATTCGCGACGTCACAATCGAGAGCCTGCGTTCGCAGGTGGGGATCGTTCTCCAGGATACGTTCATTTTCTCGGGAACGATTCGCGACAATATCCGTTTCGGTAAACTGAATGCGACCGACGAGGAAGTGGAAGCAGCCGCTAAAGCCGTTCATGCGCATGACTTTATCGTCAATCTGCCGCAAGGTTATGACACCGAGGTGCAGGAGCGGGGCAACGTGCTTTCGATGGGACAGCGGCAGCTGCTCTCGTTCGCCCGCGCGCTGCTTGCCGATCCGCGCGTACTCATTCTCGACGAGGCGACGGCCAGCATCGATACGGAAACCGAGCTCAAAATTCAGGAGGCGCTCAAAACGCTGCTGCAAGGCCGCACCTCCTTTATTATCGCGCACAGGCTGTCGACGATCCGCAGCTGCGACAACATTGTCGTGCTGGATCACGGCCGCATTATGGAAACCGGCAACCACGATCAATTGATGGAGCATCAAGGCATTTATTACGGCCTTATTCAGGCGCAATATCGTTTTCTCAGCGAAGCCAGCTAACAGTCTTTCCGATTATCCCTCCGGGGTTAAGGCAATATGAAAAACGCAAGTCCATTTTCATGTTGCCTTTCCGGAGGTTTTCTTTTACACTTAATGTTAACGTGAACAATCAATATAAATCATTTATCCTAAGGAGTGTTTAACCGATGAAAAACAAATTTGCCGCACAACTGTACACGCTTCGCGACGAGCTGGAGAAAGATTTTCCGGGCGTGCTTCGCGAGCTGAAAAAAATGGGCTGGGCAGGCGTGCAAATTTCCGGTCTCAGAGGCTACAGCGCGGAAGAAATCGCATCGGTGTTGAAAGAAACGGGGCTTGGCACGGCGGGCATGCATATCGGTATCGACCGTTTTCGGGGAGAGCTTGACACGGTTCTCGAGGAAGCGCGTCTTTTTAACACGAAGGATCTGATTTTGCCGGGGCTTCCCGAGTCGGTGCGCAACGAAGAAGGGTATAAGGCGATTCGCAGCGAAATGAACGAAATTGCCCGCAAGCTTGCTCCCCAAGGCTACCGGATCAGCTATCATAACCATGCTTGGGAGTTCGATACGGTGATCGACGGCAAATCGGCGCTCGAGTATTTGCTGGAGCCGGTAGCGGACAATGCACTGCTCGCGGAAATCGACGTGTACTGGGTGAAAAAAGGCGGCGGCGACCCGGTTTCGTTCATCACTCCTTATGCAAACCGCATGCCGATCATTCATTTGAAGGATATGACGAATGACGAACGGCAAACCTACGCCGAAATCGGCACGGGCGTCATCGATTTTGCGCCGATTTTGACTTGGGGCGAGCGGAACGGCATCGAATGGTACTGCGTCGAGCAGGACGTGTGTCCGGGCAATCCGATGGACAGCATGCAAATCAGTTTGAACAATTTGAATAAGCTTGCGGATCAACTGGCGAAGTAATAACCGGCAGCTCATGCAATAGGCAAAGCGGCTGTTACTGCCAGGTCAGGCCGTAAAATGCAAAAACCTTCAAAACCCCTATTTAGCGGTTTTGAAGGTTTTTTTCGTATCCGAGGCGTTGTTTGCACTGTCACCGAATGGGCAAAAGCCGAATAGGCTGATCATGACGATTCATATTGTTGATGCAGGAGGGTTCACATGCATATCGAAGTTGTAAGACCCGGCGATTCGGTTTGGGCGATCGCCCGTCGTTACGGCGTGACGCCGGCCTCGATTATGGAGGCGAACGGCATAGACAACCCGCAGCGTCTCGTTATCGGCCAGGCGCTTCTCGTGCCGACGGTCGGCTCTTTTCATACAGTTCGGCCCGGGGAAAGCCTTTGGTCGATTGCGCGGTTGTACGGGGTGTCGGAGCAGGACATTCGCGAGTTGAATCCGCAAATCAATTTCGCTCAGCTGCAGCCCGGGATGGTCATCCGCATCCCTTCGCCGCCGAGAACGACGATCGAAGTCAACTCGTACTTACAGCCGACCGGCTCGGAGCAAGATGCGGCACGCGTGAAGGAAGCGGCGCCGCATTCGACGTACATCAGCATGTTCAGCTACCGGGTGACGCGAGAAGGGGATTTGATCGCCCCGCGCGTCGATCAGGCGCTGGCGGCGATGAAGGATACGCGAGCGGTACCGATGATGGTGCTGACGAATTTTGAAGAAGGAACGTTCTCGGGCGACATCGGCGCCGCCGTTTTGCGGAACGAGTCGGTTAGAAGCAATCTGATTCGCAACGTACTGAACGTGATGAAGGATAAGGGGTATTACGCGCTTAATATCGATTTCGAGCATCTGTATCCGGAGGATCGCGAGAGGTATAACGATTTTTTGAGAGAAATCACGCGGCAAGCGCATTTGGAAGGGCATTTGGTATCTACGGCGCTTGCTCCGAAAACGAGCGCCGCACAGGCGGGTCAGTGGTATGAAGCGCATGATTACGCCGCGCACGGCCGTATCGTCGATTTCGTCATTATTATGACGTATGAATGGGGCTGGTCAGGTGGGCCTCCGATGGCCGTCGCACCGATTCCGCAGGTTCGCCGCGTGCTCGAATATGCCCTGACCGTCATTCCGCCGCAAAAAATAATGATGGGAGCGCCGCTTTACGGCTACGATTGGACGCTACCTTATGTTAAGGGCGGCAAATTTGCCCGCACGCTCGGCATAGACGAGGCCGTAGCACAAGCGGCTCGCGTCAATGCGGCGATTCAATACGATTATACGTCGCAGGCGCCCCACTACTCGTATTTCGACCGGGACGGGAAGGAGCATGTCGTCTGGTTCGAGGATGCGCGCAGCATGCAGGCCAAATTCAATTTGATCAAGGAGTATGGTCTTCGTGGCATCAGCTATTGGGTGCTCGGCAAGCCGTTTACGGCAAATTGGGTGCTGCTGGAAAGCAATTTTAAAATCAAATCGTACAGATAACAGAGGGAGCGGTCCAAGCGGCCGCTTTTTTTGCTGCAAAGTTTGTCGTAAAAGCCGTTCTTCCTGTAAGGATTTCCCGGCTAATGAACCCCATAATGTCCTTAAGAGCGCTGTGAAATTTTTTTTGCGGACCTAATCTATAGCTGCTAATAGATACACTGGAGTTCGTTACAGTTCCAACACCTGGGAATTTGAGCGAATAAGGTTTACGGCCAGCTATGCTTTCGGAAACCGCCGTTGACTTGAAAAATCGGTTTGCTGCCGGAGATTATTCCGGATCAGTTGCAAAATTTGGAGCGAACATTTAATCTTATTGTACGTGCCTAGGCTGACGAAAGCGATTTCTTGCGGAATGGTTCCGCTGCGTCAAGGACTTGCCTTTGAGCGGTGCAACTGCGAAACGGATGTTTTTAAACGCTATGAATTCATAGGTTTCTTATTACAAGAGCTTATAATCAATGGTTAGCGCAAGGCGTCAACAGACGCCGCCAGTCGTTTATTACGAAAATGCACGTTCATGGGGCTGAGTGTTCATCATAGCCAGCGGCCGAGAGGCCATGAACGTTTATCCTTAGGGAGGGCCCATTCATGAAGTCGACGCGTAGGTTGTGGAAAGTCGCGGGAATTGCCGGTCTGCTCGCCACTTTACTGTTTGTTTTCGGATTCGGCTATGCGGTTAAGGATATTTTGTATCCGTCGGCGGATGGCGGCTTTAACGGCATTCAGACGCCTGAGCAACAGGATAATTTGCTCTCACAAGATAAAATCAACATTCTTGCGCTCGGCGACTCTCTGACGAAAGGAACAGGGGATCAAAGCGGCGAAGGATATGTCGGCAAAGTGAAGAAAGGCCTTGAGGCGATGTATGAAAAGCCCGTCTTCGTTTGGAATTATGCAGTAAACGGCCAGATTGCGGAGCAGCTGCTGACACAGCTGCAGGCGGCGGACAGCCAGCTTCCCGGCTTCGTCAAGCAAGCCAACGTCATTTTGCTGACGATCGGCGGCAACGACCTGAACCGTGCGGCGAACATTATCGCCTCTTCCTCTTCTCCCGTACCTAACGCGTCCGCTGCACCCTCGCCGTCAGCGACGCCTAAAGCAACCTCCGGCCCCGCTTCGCCGGAGACGATCCAAATCGATTTCGATTCGCTGCGCAAGCAGCTTCCGGCGGCGGCGGACAAGCTCGCCGTTATTTTGGCGAAGCTCGCCGAGCTGAATCCGAAAGCCCGCATCGTTTATGTCGGACTTTATCATCCTTATCTCGATTACGATCCGGACCGTAACGGCTCGCCCGTTATTCTAGAGTGGAACGCGAAGGCGTTCGTCTCCGCGAACAAGTTTGCGAACGTATCGGTCGTACCGACCTACGATTTGTTCGAGCGGGAGCAGACGCGATATTTGGCCGCCGACCATTTCCATCCGAATTCGCTCGGCTACAAACGGATGGCGGATCGCGTGCTGCAGGTGCTTGAATAGAGCGAAGGGAGAGGGGCCATATGAGCGGTGTTACGACGGTTTTGTCCGTTCGGGACATTACGAAAACGATCAAAAACAAGCAAATCATTAAAGGCATATCTTTCGACGTTTATGCAGGCGAAGTGTTCGGTTTCCTCGGTCCCAACGGGGCCGGCAAGACGACGACGATCCGCATGCTCGTCGATCTGATCAAGCCGACATCCGGCTCGATCGCGATTTGCGGCGTGCCTGTCGGCGAGCGGCCTAACGATGCGCTGCAGAACGTCGGCTGTATCGTCGAAAACCCGGAGCTGTACAGCTATTTGTCCGGCTGGGAAAATCTCGAGCATTTCGCCAGGATGCTGCCTGATGTCGATGAGGCGCGTATTCGCGAAGTGGTGGCCATCGTCGGCATGGACAACCGCATATACGACAAGGTCCGCACCTATTCGCTGGGCATGCGGCAGCGGCTCGGCATCGCGCAGGCGCTGCTGGGCAGGCCGCGGCTGCTTATTCTCGACGAGCCGACGAATGGTCTCGATCCCCAAGGGATCAAAGAAATGCGCGTGTTTATACGTAATCTTGCGAAAGCGGGCTTGAGCGTATTCGTCTCTAGCCATTTACTTAGCGAAATTCAGCTGATGTGCGATCGGGTTGCGATCATTAGCCACGGCAGCGTCATCGCCGTCGGCGAGGTGTCCGAGCTGCTGAGACGGTCGGAGACGACTGTCGTTTGGCGTGCGGCGCCCGCCGAGCGGGCGCTTGCGGTTTTGCGCGAAAGCGGCTGGCACGGAACGGTTCGCGATGCCGATTCCGACCCGGAGCCGGCCGTACGCCCGTCCGGAGCCGCTGTGACGCAGCGTGCGGGGGCGGTGTTGGCTCCGGCGGCGCAAATCGGCACGATCGACGCCGACATGCCGCAGGACGAGGTTGCCCGCGTGAACCGTCTCATGGTGGAGGCGGAAGTCGACGTTTATGCGATTACGGTGCAAAATCCGACGCTGGAGGACTTGTTCCTGCGCCTGACGGAGGGTGAGACCATTGATTAGCCTGCTGCCGCTTGTTCAGAACGAAACGGTCAAAATGCTCAAAAAACGGCGCTTTCTTGTCGTTATATTAATTGTCGCCATCCTAATACCGGTGTTTACATACGGTCAATTGAAGGTCGCGCAAAATACGCGAAAGCAATTCGGCACGGACGACTGGCGCGTAACCGAGCAGCAAAAAATATCCGACATCACGAACCGCCTCTCCAGCGGCCGGGTTACCGAGGAATGGAAAAAGACGCTGCGCGTCGAGCTTAGAAAATCGCAATATGCGCTGGAGAAAAATATCGATCCGAACAGTCCTAACGGGGTTACGTTCACCCGCGAGTTCATGAAAAACTCGGTGACGCTTTTCCTCCCTCTGCTTATTGCGGTCGTGGCGGCGGATATCGTGTCGTCCGAGCAATCGACGGGCACGATCAAAATATTGCTGACGAGACCCGTCAGACGTTGGAAAGTGCTCATGAGCAAGTTTTTGACGCTGATTCTGTTCGTTTCGCTTATTACTCTGGCGACGGGGGCGCTCGCCTATTTGATATCGGGACTCGTGTTCGGTTACGGAGGCTGGACGGCCCCGGTTCTGACGGGTTATCAGTTTATCGGCGGGGAATTAAGCACGGCAAACGTGCATGCGATCGAGCAATGGCAGTTTATGCTGATGGAGTTCGGGCTCGCCTGGTTTTCGGGCGTCGTCGTCGCGTGCATGTCCCTCATGGTTTCCGTGCTTGTACGGAGCACGGCGGCAGGCATCGGCATCATGCTTGCCACGCTGATCGCGGGCACGATTCTTGCAAACATGGTATCATCGTGGGAAACGGCCAAATATTTCTTCATGGTCAACATCGATACGATCGGTTATTTGGTCGGCTCGCCGCCGCCTATAGCGGGTATGACGATCACATTTTCGCTGACCGTGCTGGCGGTTTGGGCGGTTGTCGCCTTGATTGTGGCATTCCGCGTATTTACGAAACGTGATATTTTGAATTAAGATAGCAGAGTGGCATATTTGGCAGGGAACGGATCAGGAAGGATAGCCGGCACGCTTGTCCGGCTTCGCCGCCGTTACGGACGAGCAGGCATGCAAGCTGCCGTTCGTTTCGAGATTTACGATCATATTTCGCTGATTGCCGCCGTTTCGGGGTTATGCAAGACATTAGGCCTTGCTTCCGAAGCCGTTTTCCGCGAAAATGTTTAGGACGCCTTGTAGGCGTTTATCCTTGGAGGGGGCTTTTGAATGGCCGAACAGGTCGATTTGTTTGGAATGGAAACCATGCCGCAGCAAACGCCGCAAAAGGCGGATTATGACGCGGATGACATACAAGTGCTGGAAGGGCTTGTCGCCGTGCGCAAGCGGCCGGGTATGTACATCGGCAGCACAGGCGCTTCCGGGCTGCATCACTTGGTCTGGGAAATCGTCGACAATGCGGTCGATGAGCATCTGGCCAAATATTGCACGACGATCGATGTGACGATTCATACGGATCAATCCGTAACGGTTCGCGACAACGGCCGGGGTATTCCTACCGGCATGCATAAGACGGGCGTGCCGACCTCGCAGGTTGTTTTTACGATGCTTCATGCGGGGGGGAAATTCGGGGGCGCCGGCTATAAAAAATCGGGCGGACTTCACGGCGTAGGCGCTTCGGTGACGAACGCCTTGTCCGAATGGCTGGAAGTGGAAATTTACCGCGACGGTAAAGTACATAAACAGCGGTTCGAATACTGGGTCGACGATAGCGGCAAGGAGCATGTCGGCGAACCGACGACCGGGCTTGAGGTAATCGGCAACACGAACCGGACCGGGACGAAGGTGACGTTTAAGCCGGACAAGCGCGTATTCCACGGCGGGACGTCGCTTAATTACGATACGCTTTCCGAGCGGCTGCAGGAAATCGCATTTCTCAACTCGGGGCTGAAGGTCAATTTAAAGGACGAGCGTTCCGGAAGACAGGATTCGTTCGACTACGCAGGCGGCGCAAGCCAATTCGTCCGTTTTCTGAACGAGGAGAAAACGGTTCTGCACGACGTCATTCATTTCAGCGCGGAGAAGGACGATATCGAGGTCGAGGTGGCCGTTCAGTATAACGACGGCTACACGGAAACGCTCGCTTCGTTCGTCAACTCGATTCCGACGCGAGGCGGCGGTACGCATGAAACGGGCTTCAAGACGGCATTCACCCGCGTGATGAACGATTATGCCCGCAAGATTGCTATCCTGAAGGAAAAGGATAAAAACCTCGACGGCACCGACCTGCGCGAAGGCATGATGGCCGTAATCAACATCAAGATGGGCGACGTCGAATTCGTCGGACAGACGAAGGATCAACTCGGCAGTCAATCGGCGCGCGGAGCGGTCGATTCGGTCGTGGCGGATAAAATGGCGGTTTTCCTTGAGGAAAACCCGCAGGTGGCGCAGCAGCTTCTCAAAAAAGCGGTGCAGGCGTCCAAAGCGCGCGAGGCGGCCCGCAAAGCCCGTGAAGAGGTTCGCAGCGGCAAGAAGGGCAAGAGCGAAAGCTCGAACCTGAACGGCAAGCTGACGCCGGCGCAATCGAAGGATCATGCGAGTAACGAGCTGTTTATCGTCGAAGGAGACTCTGCGGGCGGCTCTGCCAAGCAAGGCCGAGACTCGAAGCACCAGGCGATTTTACCGCTCAAAGGCAAGCCGATGAACCCTGAGAAGGCAAAGCTCATTGACATTATGAAGAACGACGAATATAAGGCGATCATTTCGGCGATCGGCGCCGGAGTCGGCTCCGAGTTCGATCCGGAGGAAAGCAATTACGGCAAAATCATCATCATGACGGACGCGGATACGGACGGGGCGCATATTCAGGTGCTGCTGCTGACGTTTTTTTACCGGTACATGAAGCCGCTGATCGATACCGGCCGCGTGTTTATCGCGCAGCCGCCGCTGTTCAAAGCCAGCAAGAAAAGCGGCAAAAATACCGCAATCAAATATGCGTATTCGGAAGACGATTTGCAGGCCGTCATGAAAGAAATGGGCAAGCAAGTGGAGCTGCAGCGGTTTAAGGGTCTCGGCGAAATGAATCCCGATCAGTTATGGGAGACTACGATGGATCCGGTAACGCGGAAGCTGTTTCAGGTTCAGATCGAGGATGCGGCCAAGGCGGAGCGGCGCGTTACGACGCTGATGGGCGACAAGGTCGACCCGCGCAAGCGCTGGATTATCGAGAACGTCGATTTCACCGAATACGAGGAGTAGTCTCGATTTGATGTGTAAAGGGGTCAACAAATGAGTATGTTGGAGCAATTTTTACCGGCGTTTCTTGAGGATGTGGTCGGCGACCGTTTCGGCCGCTATTCCAAATATATTATTCAGGACCGCGCGATACCGGATGTCCGCGACGGCTTGAAGCCGGTGCAGCGGCGCATTTTGTACGCGATGTACGATTCCGGCAATACGCCGGACAAGCCGTACCGCAAGTCGGCGAAAACAGTCGGGGATGTAATGGGTAACTATCACCCCCACGGCGACTCGTCGATTTACGACGGCATGGTGCGGATGGCGCAGCCGTGGAAAATGGGGCATGTGCTGGTCGACGGCCACGGCAACTGGGGCTCGCTTGACGACGATCCGCCGGCGGCTATGCGTTATACGGAGGCGCGTTTGTCGGAAATCGCGTTGGAGCTGCTTCGCGACATCGACAAACGGACCGTGCCGTTCCGCGACAATTTCGACAATACGACGAAGGAGCCGGTCGTGCTTCCTTCGCGTTATCCGAATTTGCTTGTGAACGGCGTCAGCGGTATTTCATCCGGTTTCGCGACGGAGGTTCCGCCGCATAGCCTCCGCGAGGTTATCGATGCGTGCGTCGCGCTTATGGACAAGCCGGAGATGCCGCTCGACGATCTCATGCAAATCATCAAAGGGCCGGATTTCCCGACAGGCGGCATTATTATGGGCGGCGAGGGTATCCGCGAGGCTTATGAGACCGGCAAAGGACGCATCTACATTCGGGCCAAAACCGCGATCGAAGATATGCGGGGCGGCCGCCAGCAGATCGTCATAACCGAAATTCCTTATCAGGTCGTCAAAGTGCGGCTTGTAACGGCGATGGAGAACATCCGTCTGGAGAAAAAGGTCGAGGGCATCGCCGAGGTGCGCGACGAAAGCGGCCGCAACGGCTTGCGTATCGTCGTCGAGCTGAAGAAGGACGCCGACGCGCAGGGCATTCTTGCCTACCTGCTGAAGAAAACGGATCTGCAGGTGACCTATAACTTCAATATGGTTGCGATCGTCAACAAGGCGCCGCGCCAGCTCGGCTTGAAGCAGATGCTGCATGCGTACGTCGAGCATCAGAAGGAAGTCGTCACTTACCGCACGCAGTACGATCTGGAGAAAGCCGAAGATCGCGCGCATGTGGTCGAAGGTCTTGTCAAGGCGCTTAATATTCTCGACGACGTCATCGCGACGATCAAGGCTTCCAAAAACCGTCAAGACGCGCAAAACAACTTGGTCGCCAAATTCGGCTTCACCGAGCGGCAAGCCGACGCGATTTTGGTTTTGCAGCTGTACCGGTTGACGAACCTTGAGATCACTTCTCTTGAGAAAGAATTGAAGGATCTGCAAAAAACGATCGATACTTTGCGCGGAATATTGGGCAGCCAGTCGAAGCTCCTCGGCGTTATCAAGGGCGAGCTTAACGAGATCCGCAAAAAATACGGGATCGACCGCCGCTCCGATATTCAAGGCGAGGTCGAGGAGATCAAGGTTAATCTTGAGGTCATGGTAACGCCGGAGGACGTGCTGGTGTCGTTCTCGGGCGAAGGATACATCAAGCGTACGAGCATGCTGTCGTTTACACGCTCCGGCGGCGAGATCGGCAACACGGGCCTCAAGGAAGGGGACTACGTGCGGCATTTGCTTGAGGTCAATACGATCGAAAGCCTGCTTATTTTCACGCAAAAGGGCCAGTTCTTCCTGCTTCCCGTCCATCAGATTCCCGAATTCAAATGGAAGGACAACGGCACCGCGATCGTTAATGTCATTCCGATTACGAAGGAAGACCGCATCGTCAGCATTATTCCGGTCAAAGACTTCAAGGAGCCGGGCAAATCGCTCGTCTTCGTGACCAAGCGCGGGCAAGTGAAGCGGACGGATCTCGCCGAATACGAGACGAGCCGGTCCGGCGCGATCGCCGCCTGCAAGGTGGCCGACGACGATGAGGTGATCGCGGTACAGACAAGCGACAATCTTCGCGACATTTTGCTCGTATCGAAGTTGGGGATGAGCATACGCTTCCGTGAGATGGAAGTCAGCTCGATGGGACGCGCGGCAGGCGGCGTCCGCGGCATCCAGCTGAAGGAGGACGACGAAATCGTCTCCTCGCTATGGGTAAACGGAGACGAAGGCGAAATTATGGTCGTATCGGATATCGGCTACGGCAAGTCTTCGCTGCTCATGGATTATCCTGTCCAAGGACGCGGCGGCAAAGGCATCATTACGTTCGAGTTCAAGGAAGGCAAGCGGGTCAGACCGAACGGCTCCGAGCTCGTACGAGCGTTTTCCGTCAAAGACGCGTACAATGTTATGGCGGTTACCGCGAACGGGGAGAAGCATACGTTCTCAACGGAGTCCGCACCGATCGAGGAACGTAAAGCGACCGGCAAATTGCTTGTCCCGATTCAAAAAGGCGATGTTATCGCCGACATGGTCAAGCTGACCTAGCATTGCGCAATGGTTTTGCCTGTATCCGAGCCGACCTATTCCGAGGCGTGCGATGCCCGCCGGTATGCGGGGCGAGTCAATCATAGCTGTCGTATGGCGGCTCCAGGCGATCCAACAGCTTAAGTACGATTTCCAGAACGGCCCATGCCGGCAGCGGTTCGTTGAACTGTTCCAGCCAGTACGGGTCGTTTATTATGCCCTCCCGAATCGCCCGGTTCACGATATCCCGTTTGTGTTGTTCATCCATGCTTGAGCCCTCCCGATGTTGCTTCATTCCCTGCAGCTTGAGCGGTTCAGAGTCCGGCTGTGGGGTATATGCGCCTACACCCGTTAGTATATGTTGAATGACGTCAAACGGTACCGTCGTTTTTTATCGTTTAATGTCTTAAAATATTAACGGTACTAACCTTTAAAAGAAGCCGGAGTGATGGTATACTGTAACTAACGAACATGGACGTCATCACGCTGGCCTAGGGCTAGTCGGCCTCGGTCTCGTATGGACGCAACGACAGGACAAGCTGGAAACGGAAGGGGTAGTTGCCGTGTACTCGCAGGAGTTTGCCAAGCTTTGGTTCAAGCTTTCGAAGGACATGAAGCTATTTATGGAGGGGCAGCTTGCACCCTCGCTAACGGAAGGCCAGTTGTACGTGCTGGAATATTTGCTCGCCCGCGAAGACGTGAAGATGAAACCTTCCGACCTGGTCGATTATTTGTCCACAACGCCCGCAGCTATTACAACATTGCTCGACAGGATGGAAAGAGCGAATCTTATCGTCAGGGAACGGGATGATAAAGACCGCCGTATCGTTTGGGTTGTCGTCACCGATACCGGGAAGCAGGAATGCCGGCGCGGCGTTTCGCTCAGACAGCAATTCCTCGACGGATATTTGAATCGGATTTCCGCCCATAACCAGCAGGTGCTCGTTTATTTGCTCGGGAAGGTAGCCAATCTGTGAGCATGCGGGAAGACATGCCGGTTGTACGATAAGTCATTCATTCGATAAACAAGGGAACGCTGCTCCGCGGCTTTTCCTTGTTTTTTTGCGTTGTAATCGAGAGTAAGCCGGCGGAATATGTGAATGGTTCGTTCGGGTTGCTGGCAAAGTTGGACTGGTACATCGTGCAGAGACTTACGAGACGGTATGCGAAAAAGAGGCAGGACGCAAGGTGGATGGGCTCGTTTCAAGAGGTAAAGGTTATGGCTTACCCTGCCATTAAGGCTCATCGATATGCTGTAGTACGAAATAGCCCGCTTGGAGCAAGGAATCGAGGTTCGCTTTACGCTGGAGTCCGATTTTGCCGGCTTGGAGAACGGAATCTTCGGTGAGCCGAGTTAAATGCCCGCTGCAAGCAGGCGTTTTCGGGCTACAGGCGGGGAAAGGTAGCCGTACTCGATTCCAAGTGGGCAAACTCGGACTGCAGCACATGCAAGCACGAGCGAGGAGGGGAAGCGGGTAGGAATACCGGCTGGAGGACCGGTAAATGTCAAAGACGTGACAGAAAGCACAAAAGACGAACAAGTGGTAATGGTACGGGGGCCAGCAAAGGAGCTTCGCTATGGGCCAAAGTAACGCGATTTCAAGAGTGGAAAGCCTATACCCATTGCCTCGCCAATGAACAAACGTATATCGAGCACAAAAGCCGCCGGAAGGCGGTTTTCTCAAAATATCAGAATTTGTATGTTTCACAATTACTTAAGCCTGATATTTCATCGGTAAACGCGCCTGTCCTTAGCTTATGCTTACGAAGTCGCTTTCTTTGAAAGCGTTTAGGACGGCGAAACCGTTTATCCTTGGATTTGGCAGGCGTTCTCGCGCGCTGCGGCTCTGTATGGCGATGGCAAGGGGCAGCCCTCGCAGGATTTCGTTTAAGCGATGTGTCGAAGAATTGAGCATATTGCGAATCGAAGGCACATAGGGTATTTTGACGGATTATGCACAGGGGAGGGATTAGGTTGACGGATGCTTTCGTAACGCGTTCGTTGGATGAAATACGATTCTGGTCCCGAATCATGAAGGAGCATTCGCTGTTTTTGAAGCTGGGCTTTCGATGCGAGGACACTCAGCTGATCAATGAGGCGAATCAATTTTATGCCGTTTTTGAAGCGATCGAGGTGAAGTCTCATTCTTTTACACTGGAAACCGATCCCCAGGTTGTTAAAGCTTTCAATGAAGAGGTTTACACCGCGGCTTCTCATATTTGGGCGTTCAAGCGAAAGGTGCTGGGTTTGATTTTACAGTGCAAGATGCCGGGCGCAAACAATTTTCCCTTGCTGGTCGATCACACGAGCAGAGAAGCGAATTATTTCCGGAATCGTCTGGTCGAGCTGAATACGGGGCGGTTGGAGCCTTTGCCCGATGCGATCATCGACGAGAACGTGTTTTTCTTGCGCATCATGGCCGATCACGCCAAATTTATTGGGCATCTGCTCGATCCGTCTGAACGTCAGCTCGTAGAGCAAGCGCGGAGCTTCAGTAACGATTTCGATACGCTGTTGTTTCAAGCCGTCGATTTGGAGTCCATGCGCCCGCAATCCCAAACGATTCCTCTTCTCGACCAATTCCTCGACGAGAACAGAGTCTCGGTGAAATCGCTGCGCGATTTCAAAAAGACGGCACGCGATTTGATCGAGGCTTGCCGGATCAAGAGCATCATCCATCCTTTGCTTGCCGATCATGTATTCCGGGAAGCGGAACGGTTTTTGTTTATCATCGATATGTTCGAGCGGAGCCTGACCGGCGCTAAGGTACCGCAGCAATAGGCGCGGCGTGGACATCTTTGAATGTCATTACGTGTGCGGACGGTGAACTGCCGCTTGAGGCACCGCATTAGCCGACGGGAAAACATGTGATTTTCCTGAAAACAGGCGGGTACGTTTTACCCATCTGTGTAATTGGATTGAAAGTGTCCATTCCAATCTATAACTCTAGCATACTATAAAATATCTCGCTAGACGGAGGTGGCTTATAGATGTCAGAAGGTATAGAAACCATGGGTGAACACAGCAACCGGAGCAACCGGAGCAACCGGAGCAACCGGAGCAACCGGAGCAACCGGAGCAACCGTAGCAACCGGAGCAACCGGAGTAACCGGAGCAACCGGAGTAACCGTAGCAACCGTAGCAACCGTAGCAATCGGAGCAACCGTAGCAACCGCAGCAACCGCAGCGGTCTGCTTTAAGGAATGTAGAGTGCGGATAACTTGAGCAGCGAGCTACAATATCATGCTTTCGATTGGGAGCCGGCGCGTCAGCCCGGATCCCAATCGAAACATACATAGTGCCGGGGTATCCCTTGTTATTGTATTAGAATGAAAAGCATACTGAAAATAATAAGCGAACGCATCCGGCGGTTCGCTTTTTTTGCGTGCTGAGATGAACGCAAGCGCAATCGACCTTTTTCTCGCCATGCAAACTAAGTTTCCTAAAAAACGACATGCTGGAAGGTTTTGTCGAATAACTCCTGAGTCACATTTTCCCACTTGCATAACGAACAAATGTTCGGTAATAATAAAGAATATAATCAGTGATTTGTCGGAGGGTTGCTTATGCGCGCAACAAAACAGCGAATGATTTTTCTCGCGGACTGCCGATCCTTTTACGCTTCGGCCGAAAAGGCAGTTCGCGTTTTTTGTTTTTCAATTATTTTCGTTGCATCAAGAACGTATGTTCCGTATATGATAAGAATGAATGTTCTTGTTGCGAGGATGCTCACATGGGTGAAAGCGTTAGACGTATCTTTCGAATTGCGACTATACAGGAGTGAATGTCGTGCCTCAAGAGCGAACCGTTATGTTAATTGACGGACAGTCATTCTACGCTTCAATTGAAAAAGCGGCCCGGCCGGACTTGGAGAATAAGCCGGTAGCCGTAGGCGATCCCTCTAGAAAATCAGGCATCATCCTGGCCGCTTGTCCGATTGCCAAATCACGCGGCGTAACGACTGCTTCAAGAGTGGGCGAGGCGCTAGCGAAATGCTCCGACTTGGTCGTCATACGACCCCGAATGCAAACATACATCACCGTATCCTTGTTCATTACCGAGATATTCGAGTCCTTTACAGACCAGGTTGAACCCTATTCCATCGACGAGCAGTTCCTCGACGTTACGGGCTCTATCGGTTATTTCGGGGCCCCGGAGGAGATCGCCCGCGAGATCCAGATGCGTGTTCATTTATCGACAGGAGTTTGGAGCCGGTGCGGAATCGGACCTTCAAAGATACTGGCCAAAATGGCTACGGACAATTTCGCTAAAAAGATGTCCAGCGGTATCTTCAAACTTGACTTCGACAATTTGGAGTCCGCATTATGGCCGCTGCCGGTGCATCAAATGTTCATGGTTGCCTCGCGGATGACTCGTCATTTCACGCGTATGGGTCTTTATACGATTGGGGATATCGCTCGTCTGGAACTGGGGGATTTTAAAAAACGCATGCGTAAAGAAATGGGCAAGCAAAGCGATATTCAAGCGGAATATTACTGGCAAACGGCACGAGGGATCGACCCTAGCCCCGTCGTGGCAAGTATTCGAAATAAATTGAAATCGGTAAGTCACGGCAAGGCGCTCAGAAGCAGTATTTACCAGAAACTAGAAGACATCGAGGTTGTGTTGTTGGAATTAGTGGTGGAGGTCTGCCGCCGCAGCAGGAGATTCGGGTATATCGGGCGGGTCGTGAACGTCGGGGCGGCGGAAACGGACGGTCAGCGCTCGGCATCGTTTAACCGGCAGGTAACGCTCGAACAAGCGACGTCACTTTCGCATGAAGTCGCGGCGGCGGCTATCGGGATTTTCCGTAAGTATTGGAGCGGTATGCCTGTTAGCCACCTGTATGTCGGGTTAACCCAGCTGACCGACGATAGCGTCATCCAGCTTGCTTTATTCGATGACCGGATGAAAGCATACGATTTGGAAAGAGCAACCGATGAAATCAAGGATAAATATGGGAGCGCCGCGATTGTGCGAGCATCCTCATTATTGCAGTCCGGAGTGGCCCGCGAGAGGGCGGAACAGATTGGAGGTCATTATATATGAGCAAATTGGACGGCAATGAACGGTGGAAATCCAAAATGCTGCTTACCGAACATCAAGAGCAATATGAAAACCGCCGCGACATCAAGAATTCCCGTAACCGGCCTACAGCGGATGAGTTCAAAATGATTCGTGACTACATTTTGCTTCCTTACATGTTAAGCATGGTGCAAAAGAACATCGAAGATACGGGTAACCAATCCAACCTTCTAAAGCAGCTTTATGTGACGGCAGACCAGGCGGTAATGAAGCAAATAAGCGCGGATATGTACAGTGTCCGGCGCGAATTGTCGAAGCGTAATATTAAAATTACGAATGACGAACAAGCGGATATGGTTATCTATCACCGTTTTATTTGCAGGGGATACGAAGACCGCTTCGGAATGGTTCGGGATGTTATGCGCTCGGAAATCAGCATTCGCTTGTCAAAGTATTTTAAAGAATTGATTGGCCGAGTGAACGCCCCAAAAAGCTTAAACTGACAGTCGAGCCGCCCCAATCCGTGCAGGCTTTGCCGGACTGCGGAAAAATTGCTTTTTCTTTTAAATCGATACGTTTCGTTTCGGTAAAAGTAGGGAAGCAACCGGCGGTGCATCCTGCGAGGGCCGTAATGCCGTATCTTATTGTCGGCGCCGCATGCTTCATTGTAAAATGGGGACAGCAGGATTCGACATCTTATGAAAGCGATGGGGGCACCGACCGTGACAAACGCATATAACGAGGAACAGGCGGCAAATACGCAGCTTAACGAGCTCATCGAGCGGTTCCGTCCGTACGCAGCCGAAGGCAAGTGCGCATCGTACATTCCGGCGCTGGCGAACGCGGAGCCGTCGCATCTCGGCATTACCGTCATTCAGCCGGACGGAACGATCTGGAGGGCGGGCAACTGGGATGTTCCCTTTACGCTGCAGAGCATTTCCAAGGTGCTCAGTTTTATAGCCGTATGCGTGGCCCGCGGCATTCCGTACGTGCTGGAGAGGGTGGATGTGGAGCCGACCGGCGATCCGTTCAATTCGATCGTCCGGCTTGAAATGCATAAGCCCGGCAGGCCGTTCAATCCGCTTATCAATGCAGGGGCGATAACGACGGCCTCGATATTGCCGGGCGAAACGCCTGCGCAGAAGCTGGCGGCGATCATCCGTTTGATCGAGCGGCTGACGGGCAAGCAGGCTCGCGTGAACGAAGACGTATTCCAGTCGGAATGGGGGACGGCTTACCGGAATCGGTCGCTTGCCTATTATTTGAAAGAAACGGGCTTCCTCGCCTGCGACGTGGAGGACGCGATCGAGGTGTATTTAAAGCAGTGCGCGATTGAGGTGACGACCGAGGATATCGCGATGATCGGACTTGTGCTGGCGCACGACGGTTATCATCCGCTTCAACGCGAACAGCTGCTGCCGAAGCAGGTTGTCCGTATAGCCAAGGCGCTTATGCTCACCTGCGGCATGTACAACGCCTCGGGAAAGTTCGCCGCCTTCGTCGGCGTTCCCGCCAAAAGCGGCGTTTCCGGGGGGATCATGACGGCGGTGCCGCCGCGAGTCCGGCCTGCCGGAACGCCATGCGCGGACGGCTGCGGCATCGGCTTGTACGGCCCGGCAATCGACGAGGTGGGCAACAGCAAGGCTGGGGGTTTGCTGCTGCAGCATCTCGCAGAGGAATGGGATTTGGGTATTTTCTAAAGGGATAAGAGCAGGGAAATAAAGCGAAACGCTTCGAAAGCATCGGAGGCATCCAGCGTTCTCAATAAGAGCGCGGAGGGTCTCTTTTTTTGAAATCTCAGAAAGTATATTCTCCGCTGATTGTTCGATTTCCCGGTAAACGCGCCTGTCCTAAGCTAATGCTTACGAAGTCGCTTTCTTTGAAAGCGTTTAGGACAGCGAAGCCGTTTATCCTTGTACCCGAATCGAGAAGGAGGATGGAGTGGATGCGTGACGCAGTCGTTATAAGCAAATATTCCGAGCAATACGTGTCGGTAAGTTTCCCGTATCGGGCGGATTATGTAGACAGGATTCGAAGCGTTCCCGGAAGACGCTGGAATCCCGGCGGCAAAACCTGGCTGATTCCGTACACGTTAGCCAACGTAGCGGCGCTGACAAGCCTATTTCGCGGTGCTGCCGAGCTGGCAGGAGAGCTGGAGGAGGAATGCGGCTTTGTCAGGGAGTGGGAAGCTTAGGAAACGTAAGATTGGGGGCGGGCCGTTCGGCTGCGGCACGTGCGGGGGCGATGAAAGATATGGTAAAATAGATGAAGCCGGACGAACGTGAATCGGCAAAGCCTGAAGGAAAATACCGGCGAACGGAAACGCACGGATCAGATCGATATGAAATCGTGCGGATGGGAGAATCATATGTCGCAGCATGAAATATTCGATGTTTTCGATGAACGAATGAGGAAGATCGGGCAAGCCAGCCGGAAGGATGTGCACGCCCAAGGACTATGGCATCAAACCTTTCACTGCTGGGTTGTCAAGAGAGCGGCGGAGGGCGGAGCGAGCTTGCTGCTGCAATTGCGCCATAAGGATAAAGATACGTTTCCGGGGATGCTCGATATTTCATGCGCCGGTCATCTGCTGACGGGAGAAACCGTCGAGGATGGCGTCCGCGAGCTGGAGGAGGAGCTCGGCCTGACGATTTCCTTCCATGAGCTTTTGTATTGCGGAATCGTTCCGCAGGAAACGGTCGTTACCCCGCAATTGACCGATCGCGAGTTCAATCATATTTTCATATACGAATGCGAGAAAGCTGTAGAGGAATATTCGTTCCAGCTCAGCGAAATTTCCGGGCTTTTTGAAGTCGGTCTTAACGAGTTTAAACGATTGGTTTACGGCGCCCGGGAGTCGATAGAGGCGGAAGGGGTCGTAGTAGTTGGGGAACGCGATGAGAAACGGGCGCGAATCCGGAGAACGATAAAGAGGGACGACATCGTCCCCCAGCCTAAAGCGTATTACGACAAATTGTTCGGAACGTTGAACGAAAATGACTGCGTCGTGCCGGCTCGTCGAGCGGAAGTTGATTGGGAAGAGGAGTCATGATTCAGAAAATTTAATGGTTATCCTCGTACCATATGGAATAAGCTTCGATGTTGGCCTCGGAATTGTCGCTGGCATCGAAGGTTTTGAAGTAGCGCGCATAATAGGCGTGCTCGATCGTTTTCGCATCGCGATCCGAGTCGATCGTCAGGCGGATTTCGGAAATGTCGAGTCCCCATTTGAGGCTTTTCGCGATTTCGTTCATGTGATCGACGGTCGCGAAGGTGCGTGCGCTCGCGAGTATGGAATCGATCAGCTCGGGCGGAGGCTCCTCCGTCATCGTAATATGGCAGGTCAGATTCGGACGGGTGAACGTGATGCGGACGTTTTTGACGATATCGGACGAATCCAGCAGTTCTTTTCTCCACGCTTCGGCAGCATCGGCAGTCACCTTATGGGTAACGCTGCAGCCGCTTGCCGCCAAAGCGGCGAGCACCAGAACCAGCGCACAAACGATCCTCCGCTTATTCATATAGGCATCACCTCCGTCATCGCTTCGCGCTTCTTCCGTTATCAGCAAAGTATATCATAGAAGCGGCTTCTAAACCTACGGTAAACGCCCCGGGTCAAAGACGCGGGAAGGCGTTTATCCTTGAGCGTTCACCGATGATACATGGAAATAACAATAGAAAGGAAGGGAAACGATGGGGGCCAAAAGATTCCGTTCCGCAGTCGGCATACTAGCGTTAGCGCTCGCTGCGGGAGGATGTTCGCTTGCGGACGATATGAAAAAAAGGAAAGGCGACGACCAGACCGCCGTATCGTCTTCGCCTGAGGCGGCGGGGCGGGGAGAAGCTTTGCCTTACCGGCAGGAGGTTGTTGCCGATCGGCTCGACGTCCCGTGGGCGATCGAGATCGCGCCGGACGGCACAATTTTTTTTACCGAACGTCCGGGCGTCGTGCGCGTCATCCGCGAGGGCAAGCTTGTCAAGGAACCCGTCATCGCGATGCCGTCCCCGTTCGTCAGCAAAGGCGAAGGCGGGCTGTTGGGCTTGGCGCTAGATCCGAAATTTGCGGACAATCGCTATATGTATGTGTATCACACGTATGAGGAGAAGGGACAGACCAAAAACCGCGTGCTGCGGCTCGTCGAGCGGAACGATAAAGCGACGCTCGATAAAGTGCTGATCGAGGGCTTGCCCGGAAGTACGAATCATAACGGAGGCCGGATCAAATTCGGGCCGGACGGCTATTTGTACATAACGGCAGGCGACCGATACGAACCGCCGCTTGCGCAGGATACGAAAAGCTTGGGCGGCAAAATTTTGCGCATCCGGTCCGACGGCTCGATTCCGGCGGATAATCCGTTCCCCGGTTCGGCCGTCTACAGTTACGGCCACCGCAACCCTCAGGGGCTTGCTTGGCAGCCTGGGACCGGCAAGCTGTTCGCCTCCGAGCACGGACAAAGCGCGCATGACGAGCTGAATGTGATCGAAGGCGGAGCAAATTACGGCTGGCCGAATATCGAAGGGGACGAAACCGCGCCCCAAATGATAACGCCGATTGCGCACAGCGGCACGACGACATGGGCCCCCTCGGGCATGACGTTCGTCACCCGGGGACCCTGGAAAGGCAGTCTGCTCGCAGCGAATTTACGCGGCGAGCAAATGATTCGTTTCGAGCTGTCGGAAAGCGGCGGTTTAAGGAAGGTGTCCGGCAAGCAGTTTTTGTTCAAGGGACAGCTCGGCCGTATCAGGGACGTTTACGAAGGGCCGGACGGCTCGCTGTATGTGTTGACGAATAACCGCGACGGACGCGGAGCCCCGAAGGAAGGGGACGATAAAATCATACGGCTCGTGCCGGAAACGGCTAAATAAGAATCGTCCGTTAGCGGGCGGGCTGCAAAGGCCGTCCGGCAGCGAGCATTACATTCGGCTTTATCTTCCGTATCTTGGAGAAGTGCTGGCCGATCTTTCGGTCCGCAAATACGGATTATTCATGCCGGAGAAATCATCTACCGTTCTGTACGTGTGAACATGACGGGGAACCGGGCAGCAGTGGTGGCGGTTTACGATTTCGACCTGATGAACGATCTCCACGATTTGCGGATGATAAATGTCTCTAAAAACTTGAACAGGCGGATCATAAACGGTTTTTGTCGGGCATGTCGGGCAGGCAGGTTTTGGATGGCAAGACATGTGCATCAACCCTTTCTTGTGAAGTAGTACAGTATATGGGGCATTGCGGAAAGGGCATGGATTGGAGCCTAGCGGCTTATCCCCAATTCCGGTACGTTCGTCCAGCGGAGAAAAAGCCGCTCCCGAACGCCAAAAAGGCACACTCGGCGGCAATTGTAGGCCGAGTGTGCCTTTTTGGGCATGGTTGAACGCAGCACAGCGTGCGGCTGAACCTGCTTGTTCATCGAGCGCGCCTTGAAGCGGTATGCAATAAGAGACGTATTATCTGCAGCGTCCGTTCAAACAAGATCTGCCGGATCTGCCCGACCTATTGGAGCGGTTGGAGCGGTTTGACCGATTAGAGCGGTTGGATCTGCCGGATCTGCTGCGCCGATCGGAACGGCAGGAGCGGCCGGAGCGGTCGATCGGATCGACGGCGTCCGCCTCATCCGCCGGCACGTCGATGACGTTCCACGTAAAAGTGTGGCGAGGGACGGGGCAGCAGTGGTGGCGGTTCACGACTTGGATCGGATGCACGACCTCGACAATTTGCGGATGAAAAATATCCCTCACGATTTGGACAGGGGGATCGACAACCGTTCTAGTCGGGCAAAAAGGTTTGCAGGACAGGTCAATCAGCACCTTTCTTAAAGAAGTAATACAGTATATGGAAGTTGGTGGTCTTAGCTTGTACGGTTGCCTAACGGCTAGTCCCCATTCGGCTATCCTTCGTCCATCGGCAAAAACAAAAAAAGAGACCCGCAAGCAACGGGCCGCGGGTCTAAAGAGATTATATATCAAAAAGGGGGGTCGACTCTTAGTATAGGCGACGATCATTAAAGGGAGATGAAGAAAGTATTTCGTTTCTGTTACATTTCTGTTAAGGGACAAGGACATGAAACGGAACGGCTGCAGGGGTTGGAACGTATTACCGGTTAGCAACCAAAATTAAACATCGGGAGGTCGTGTCATGAATGCGGAAGTTCACAACCTGAAGCCCCAGAAGAATAACGGCGTCAAAGCGGTCATCAATCTGGTCGTGCTTGGCCTAGTGGTCGTCATTTTGGGCATGAACAGCTTTGCTACCGTGCAGTACGGACACGTAGGGCTGTATAAAACGTTCGGCAAGCTAAGCGACAATGTGCTCGCGCCGGGCGTGCATGTTAGAATCCCCTTCGTGCAAACGGTTATCCAGGTCAATACGCAGGTGACGAAGTCGGAGGCGGATACGTCGGCGTCTTCCAAAGATTTGCAGCCGGTTTCGACGCATGTCGCCGTCAACTATTCGGTAAATAAGGAAGCCGTGTATCATCTAATGAACAATATCGGAGGCGCTTATGATTCCATCATCATCGCACCGGCCATTCAGGAAATCGTCAAGGAAGTGACGGCCAAATATCCGGCCGAGGATTTGATCGCGAAGCGGGATGTCGTAGCGAACGAGGTAAGCGATCTGCTTACGAAACGTCTGGCCAAATACGATCTGATCGTGAATGATATCAATATCGTCAATTTCAAATTTTCCGATGCGTTCAATCAGTCGATCGAGGCCAAGCAGGTCGCGCAGCAGCAGGCGCTTAAAGCAGAGAATGACCTGAAGCGCGTGGAAATCGAGGCGAAGCAGAAGGTCGCGCAGGCTCAAGCGGAAGCGGAGTCGCTCAAGCTGAAGAAGCAGGAAATAACGCCCGATCTCGTACAGCTGAAGCAGATCGAGGTGCAGGAGAAAGCGCTGGAGAAATGGGACGGTCGCTTGCCTTCGGTCACCGGAGGGGCGACACCGTTTATCGAGGTGGATTCGTTTATCAATAAATAAACGGTCCCCGGAATGAAAAAGAAGCTTTCAAATCCAAAAAAGCGGATTTGAAAGCTTTTTCGTTATCCGCCTTATTTGACGACGAGAACGGGAATGGAGGCGTGCTGAACGATATTGTGGCTTACGCTACCGAGGAACAGCTCCTGCATCTCGGATAACCCTCTGCTGCCGACAATGACGATATCCGCGGACATTTCCTTCGCATAGTCCAAAATCGCCGCCACCGGGTTTCCGATCAGCATGGTCGCTCTTGCGTCGGGGAGCCCGGATAATTGCCGGTTCAGGTCTTCGATCATGCTTTCGGTGCGGTTTATGTATGCCTTCTCGTATTCCGCCGACGGATTGAAGATGGCTTCGCCGATAACCGCGACGGGATTATGCAGAACGTGAACGACCTCCAGCTTTGCCCGGTTGTCTTCGGCGAGCCTGCATGCATACTCCAGCGCCTTTTTCGATAACGCCGAGCCGTCGTAAGCCAAAAGAATGCGTGAGAACATCGGGAATCGTCCTTTCCGGTCTATAGCTATAGAAAGGCGGTTTTGCTTGACGTTGCAGTCGTTCGCCTTCTATAGCTCCATGCAACAAGTATTCCTCATTGAACCTGTAAATAAACAGCATTTAATGAATTAGCCCGCTTTCTTTGGCTTTGCTGACGAAGCTTGCGCTCGCGCGGTTGATCACTTTTTTGAGCGCAAGACCGATGACGAGCGCTATGCCGGCAAAGACAGCAAGCATGATCATATCGCGTACGACGATATCCCACAGAATGCCTCCGACCGCTTCGCGCATCATGCTGATCGCATAGGTGAACGGCAGGAAAGGGTGAATCGCTTGAAAGAACGGCGGCGTCACCTGAATCGGGAATGTGCCTCCCGAGCCGGCAAGCTGCAGCACAAGCAGAACGATCGCGAGCGCCTTGCCTACGTTGCCGAAAACGGAAACAAGCGTATACACGATCAGCATAAAGACGGAGCCGATAAACAGTCCGAACAAAACGAACGGCAGCTTCTCAGCCACGTATGTGCCCAGCAGGTATATATCACCCGTCGTTACCAGCAGAGATTGAAGCAGCGATAACGTTAGGAAGGTGAAGAATCGTCCGAAATAAATGTGATAGCTTCTGAAGCCGGCGGCATGATCGTGAACCTCGACCGTCAAAAGGGATACAAGCAGCAAGGCGCCTACCCAAAGCGAAAGGGTGGAGAAAAACGGCGACATGCCGGAGCCGTAATTCGGAATCGGAAACAGCTTGTTTTCCTTCAGCAGAACGGGTTCGGCGAAAAATTCGCTTTCCTTCTCGAAATTGTTTTTGAGCAGGTCGATAATTTGCTTGATGTCGCCTTCCGTTTCGAACGCTCTGAAACGATCCGCCAGCTGCGTAATTTTCGCTTCGACGGCCGGCAGCTCCTGACGAATCGCTTCGAATTCCTTGCTGCCGACGGCGATGCCCTTTGCCGCATCGTCTGCGATCCGCTTCACGTCAGGCATGCTGCTGCCCGCTTCCGCAAGCACCGATTGCGCCGTCGCGAGCGATTTTTTGGCTGCGGTCAAGCCTTGCAGGACGGCGGGCAAAATTTCGCTGTCATAACGATTGATGATGTCCCCGAGCTCGCCGGACGTTTCCTTGGACAGCCGATTCAGCTCGTTGACGAGCTCTTCGGCGGGCTTCTCGCCTTTGGCGAGGGCATCCTGCAGCTTGTTAACTACGGTCAGCTGCCGCTGAAACCGGTCCTTGACCGACTGCAGTCTGGCGATCGCAGGCGAAAGCCGGTTGCCGGAGGTAAGAGCGTTCAGCTTCTCGAATAATGCGATCGTCTTATCCGTTACGTCAACAGCTGTGGCGAGTCTGCGCGAAGCGGCATCAAGCGAGGCTTTCGCCTTATTCGGATCAAAGTCCGAACCCAGCAGCATGCCGGTCAATTGCTCCGTATAAATGGCGGCCTGCTGCAGCAGCAGCAAGTCTTGTTTGATGTTCGGCGCAATCGCCTCGACGGCTTCCGTGCCCTTGTCGATATATTGGGACACCCCTTGCGTTAATTGTTTACCTTCCTCGGCAATTTTCGCCACCTCGGGGATGCGCGCCTGCACCTTGCCGATAAGCTCGTTCGCCGCGGCGATATCTTTGGCGGCCGTGCCGACCGCGCCGTTGATTTCGGGGAAAGCCGCTTCAAGCTTGAAGACGACGTCCTTGACCTTCTCGATTGTCGGCAGCTCGTTCTCCAATTCGACGCCGACTTCGTTGAACAGTTGAAAAATCGCGCCGTTCGCCGTTTTGATGAAGTTGCGGGTTATTTCCTCCGTAATGCCCGAAGCGCCCTTGGACGTTATTTTCGGAGAGATCGCATTAATTTTCTCGTTGACGTCATATAAAATTTCCGCCTTTTGCGGATTGTCGGTCAGTACCGTAGCGATTTTATCCGAAAAATCGGCGGGAATCGTAATGGCCGCGTAATAATCGCCGTGATTGACGCCGTCCAGCGCTTTGGTCCGATCGACGAACGACCAGCCCATCTGGGCGTTCTTTTGCAAGGAGGCTACGACCTCGTCTCCGATGTTAACCGGCTTGTCGCGCAGCGTAGCGCCCCGATCTTCGTTGGTGACCGCAATCGCAATGCCGGACGTTTGCCCGTAAGGATCCCAGGAAGCCTTGATGTTGAACCAGGCGTACAGGGAAGGGAGGCACACGAGTCCTCCGATAATGATCAGCGCTACCCAGTTTTTGGTAAGCCTCTGCATATCGCCGAAATAAATAAGTCCGATCTTCTTCATGTTCATCTCCTCATGATGATAAATAGGTTATCGCCTTATGTAGTATAGCCGGAAACCCAAAATTTGAAAAATAGTTTGATGAATGAAGGCGAGCAGGCGAGCACGCTGAATTGTTATTTTGTTATTATCCGCTGCTTGCGAGTATAATGATCGTATCGGCTGCTGCAAAACAAAAAGTACAAAGAAAACGCAGGGCATCGATTGCAGGGCTTACGAATTGCTTAACAGAACGGTAAGGGAGCGTTATGAAATGAATGAGCCTATAAGCGGGGCCAAAGCGCAGGCGGGAGACACGATCATCATCATTGCAAACACGAACGATCATCCGTTTGAAATCGGTCAGTCGGTTATCGTTACGGATTGGTACGATTTCGAATCGGCGGACGGCGAATTCGGCGTCGAGGCCATTGCCCACCCGGAGATGGAGCACTGGTTTATTCGGCACACGGACTACCGGAAGGCGTAAGAAAGTAAACATAATAACGGAGGCGTATATGCTCAGTTTCGAAGAAAAACTCGCTATTTTGGAATCATTCCCCGTACTACAACGCAAGAACGTATCCTTGGGACGCGTTAATTTTCATTATGAAGAAAGCGTTTATGAGAAAAAAACCGTGGCATACCACTTGCATCCGAACGGGAACGGCTTTGTTTATGTCGGCCAGCTTCCGGGCTATGATGCCGATGAGAAGGGGCTTGTGAATATCCGCGATTATACGGAGGAAAAGCTTCGCGATATCGTCGTCAAATCGATCGATTTTTTGTCGGGGGAATCCGGCCGGCCGTCAAGTGCGGATGGAAATGACAAGAAGCAAAGCTGGACAGGGCCGGAAGGCCAGCAGCTTGATCTAATATATGAAAACGACTTATGGTTCGTATATGCCGGCGGCAATTTGGAATCGGCGTTCGAAACCCGTGAAGAGGCCGAGGAATATTTGGAAGAAGAAGGGTTTTCACGGGCGTGATGCCGGAGCTTTCATGCGTGTTTTTTTGGAATGATGTTCTAAATATGGGGAAAGATGAACGCGGAATTCGGTTTTATTCGGTTGTCGGTCAATTTCCTTTGTTATTGCCGGGTGTTTGCGGGTATAATTAGTATGTTGGTAGAGGTTATTTGCAGGTTTATGTATACAAGTAAGGTGCGCGAAAGGAGCAAGAGGGCGTATACATCCAAATAGAACCTTTTCTTAGAAGAACCGGGGCAACCAGTTTGCTAACCTTTGTCCAAAAATAAATGGTTAATAGAAAAGGGGAGTTTGAAATGAATGTGAACTTAAAGTTTACGAATAACGGGAAAACGGCGATCGGACATTTTACGAACGATGAATTGTTGGAAATATTCAAGCGGTATGCGAATACGCTGACCAAAAAGTACGATATCGTCGTTTCGGTGCCGCATGAGCTGAATCCGTCCATTTCCGAAGCGGGTGCGCTGAAAGTGTCGGTGTCCAACGTAAATTGCGATATGGATGCATTTTTCAAAGAATTGGGAAAAGATATTAAGGTGCCTTTGAAGAAACGGCTCGGCGGGAAATTGGATACCGTATTTACAGCGGAGAAGATGGAATAATTGGCTTTTTTTCATAGGGATATCAAGGGAAAGCGGCGTTCCTCGCGGACGCTGTTTTTTTTGTTGTTGTGCGGGCTGTAAATAATTGTAATGACTAGCGGCTGGAAAATAGGCTAATGATTGAAGTATGAGCGCGTACGAGAATAGAAGGATTGAGAGGCGGTAACATGCCGATTTTTCAATGGCTCGCCAGGAAGGCGAAAAACCGAAACAGACCCGTCGCCAAAGTCCCGAATCAACTTCTGGAAGAGAGTCTTAACGAGAAAATAACCGGCAATCTAGAGGAAACGATAGCGTTCATACATAGCTTATTAGGCGAAAATGACGATTTTGCGATGCGGCGCTTCCACGTTTTCGGACAATATCCTGCCGTGATGCTGTATTTCTCCAACTTGATCGACCAGGGCCTTATCAATACGGATATTCTGAAACCGTTTATGTACCGTCCTCCTCATTTGGAAGGCAAGGGCACGGAGCCTCACCGGCTGAAAGAAGTGTTATATAACGATACGCTCTATCACAGCGAAGGCATGCTGGAAAGCCGGCTGATCAAGGTGGTCGAGGCCATATTGCGCGGAGAGACGGTTGTGGCGGTCGAAGGGCTGGATGAAGCTTTTTTGATCGGCACGCGCAATGTAGAAAAACGCGCCGTCGACCAGCCGGCAACCGAGCAGGTCATCCGGGGTCCGCGCGAAGGCTTTATCGAACCGCTGGGGACGAATATCGCGCTTCTGCGCTACCGGCTGCAAACGGCCGATTTCCGCGTCAAAACGATGAAGATCGGCAGATTGACAAAATCGAAGGTCGCCGTATGCCATATCGAAGGGATCGCCGATCCCGCGCATGTGAAAGAAGCGGAACGGCGGCTTTCCGCCATCGATATCGACGGGGTGCTTGATGCCGGCTATCTTGAGCAATTTATCGAGGACAATCATTTTTCCCCGTTTCCGCAAGTTCAGAACACGGAGCGTCCCGACAAAGCGGTCGCTAATTTGCTTGAGGGCAAGGTTATCATTTTCGTCGACGGTTCTCCCTTTGCATTGATCGTGCCGACGGTGTTCAGCCAGTTCTATCAAACGACGGAGGATTACTCCGAAAGATTTCTGCTGATGAGCGCTATTCGCTTGACCCGTCTTGTCGCGTTAATATTTTCGCTGGTCTTTCCGGCCTTATACGTTTCGGTTATTTCCTTCAATCCGGAGCTCATCCCGACGGAATTTGCCGTTGCCGTGGCGGGCGGAAGAGCGGGCGTGCCGTTTCCCTCCGTAATAGAGGTTCTCGTAATCGAAATATCGATGGAGGTATTGCGAGAAGCGACGCTCCGCTTGCCGCAGCAGGTAGGGGGAGCGCTTTCGATCGTCGGCGTGCTTGTCATCGGACAGGCTGCCGTGGCAGCGGGCTTTGCGAGTCCGGTTACGGTAGTCGTCATCGCCTTGACGACGATCGGCTCCTTCGCTACGCCGGCCTATAATGCGGCTTTGGCTTTGCGGCTTCTGCGGTTCCCCTTGTTTATACTTGCAGGAATATTCGGGCTGTACGGCGTCATGATCGGTTTGATTCTGATCGCGAACCATCTTCTTTCCTTAAAATCGTTCGGCGTCCCTTATATGAGTCCGATTATTCCCGGCAATATTGAGGGGATGAAGGACACGCTAATCCGCGGACCGTTATGGTCGATGAAAAAGAGGCCCGCTCTTCTTAACCCGCAAAATCAAAATCGTTTAGGCGGCGGCGCCGGCGGGTCGTTTAATCCGAAGCCTGACCGTTCGAACGATTCGTCTGACCTAAGAAATGAAAGGGGGACTGCAGCCCATGCAGGACGCGCGCCAGATCACGGCGATTCAAGCAGCGGCAATCCTCATTAGCACGATTATCGGCGTCGGCGTGCTGCCTCTACCGCTTTTTGCCGTTCGGGCAACCGGGGCCGGCGCTCCGCTGGTTACGCTGCTCGGCATTCTCGTCGCTTTTGCCGGTCTGCTGTTCATCACGATGCTTGGCATGCGTTTTCCGTCACAATCGATCATTCAATACAGCGAGGATATCGTGGGCAAATGGATCGCCCGGATCGGCAGCGCATGCATCATTTGCTTTTTTGCCGTCCTCACTTCGCTTGCCGCGCGCGAGTTTGGGGAAGTGGTCGTAACGTCCGTATTAAAGCGAACCCCGCTGGAGGTTACCGTTATCGTCATGCTGCTGCTGGCAGCCGTTACCACGCGGAAGGACATCGCCAAGTTTGCGTATATTCATTATTTTTATTTGCCCCTCATCCTCGGTCCCGGTTTATTGATCGTCGCGCTTTCCTTGAAAAATGCCAATGTGATCAATTTGCAGCCGATTTGGGGGAACGAACCGGCGGGGATGCTGTCCGGCGTTTTGATTATTGCCGCTTTGTTTCAGGGTTCGTTCATTATAACGCTTGTCATTCCGGCGATGTGCCGGCCGGAGAAGGCGATGCGGGCAAGCTTGTGGGGGATTGTCGTATCGGGAGGGCTTTATTTTTTGATCGTCGCGGCAACTGTCGGCGTCTTTGGCGCCGAGGAGACGAAGCTGCTGTTATGGCCGACGCTCGAGCTTGCCAAAACGACGTCGTTGCCGGGTAATATTTTGGAACGGCTGGACGCCGCTTTTTTGGCCGTTTGGGTAACCGCCGTCTTTACTACGCTTTATTCCAGTTATTTTTTGACCATTCATTCCATGAGCAAGCTGTTTCGATTACGCGATCACAAAATGTTCTCGCTATTTCTTCTGCCGTTTATTTTTTTATTGGCCATGCAGCCGCAAAACATCATTCAGCTGTACGTCATTATCGAAAACGTAGGCCGTATCGGGTTGTGGATAACGATCGCTTATCCTTTCGTCCTGCTTGTCATCGCATGGCTCCGTAAAAAGAAGGGCTTGCGCGATCCGAAGCACAAACTGGAGCAATAAGATCAACTGCGGAAGGCCAAGCAGCTTTATGCAGGAAAAGGAGGGAGCTGCCATGAAAATCGGAAAGCGGACGCTTCCGGTTCCGGTTCCGGTTCGGATAATCGGCGTCGTTCTCCTCATGGTTCCTATGCTTTCGGGATGCTGGGACAGTCTTGAACTCGATAAGCGGGCGGTCGTTTTGGGCATTTCGGTCGATGAGGCGGATTCGGGAGCCGCTGAGGAGGAGAGCGAGGTTTCGCATCTCAAGGGAAAATTTCCCGCTCCGAAAAACGATATGATTCGCCTTACCGCACAAATCGCATTGCCTGGCCGAATTCCGCTTGGGCCGGGGGAAGGCGGCGGGGTCGATGCGAAGCAAACCGTGTGGCCGATCGAAGTGACGGGTCATACGGTTGACGATGCGCTGATGAATTTGCAGCAGCAGATTTCGTCCAGACTTTTTTTCGGGCATTTGCGAATTATCGTCGTGTCGGAAGCGGTGGCGCAGAAGGGCTTGCAAAATTTGAACGATTATTTCCGCCGTAATTCCGAGGTGAGAAGAACGACCTGGATGCTGATTTCGGAAGGGAAAGCCAAAGATTTGATGACGGCGGCGCCGAAATTGGGGCGGCTGCCGACGCTGTATTTGATTACGACAATGGATCAGGCCGTCAAGATGGGCAAGTTTCCGAATAATTTTCTCGGCTCCTTCTGGAGCGATTCCTCGAAGAAAGGCCAGGAAGCCTATCTTCCTTACGTTGAGCTGAAGAAGGACAGCAACGTTGAAATCAAGGGGCTCGCTTTTTTTAAAGGCGACAAAATGAACGGAGTGACGAAGCCGTTCGAAATTGCCGCATTCATGTCGATCAAGGGCTGGAATCCGGCCGGATACCGGGGGTTTGTCCCTGTAGACGGAAAAGATGGCGCCGTTAACCTTAATGCAACGTACCGCAAGTCGAAAATCGAAGCGGAAATACGGAACGGCAGACCGCATATCAACGTTTCGGTACAGCTTGAGGTCAACCTGGAGGAGAAAACGAACGAACGCATATTCATCGATAATCCGGACATCATCCGGGAAATCGAACAGGCGGATCGGCAGGCTGCGGGCAAGATGTACAGAGCGTTTATCGACAAAATGAAAGAGGAAGGCTCCGATATATTCGGCTTCGGCGAGCATATCCGCGCCAAAGAGCCGCATTATTGGGACCGTAATATAAAAACGAAAGAAAAATGGCAGGAAATCTATAAGGATGTTCCCGTAGACGTAAGCGTGAAAATACACATTCGGCGAATCGGGATGAAGACCAGGTAAACCCGAGCTGCCGGGCTTCCGGTACGAGGGGGTAGGAGGTATGCATATGAACGCTACCGGTTATTTCTATTATTTCATATTGCTGCTGGCGGCGACAGGAGCGCTGACATTACGCATCGACGTAAAGGAATACGACCGACAAGGCTTGAACAAAGAGAAGAAATTGACCCGGCTGCTGGCATGGGGCAATCTAATACTTGGCGCATCGCTGTTTACGGCGGATTGGGCTTTTCAGAAATGGTTTTGGTAATTCGGGCGAAGAGGGGCGCGTGAAATTTTTTTCGCGAATATAGGTTGTAAAATATTGACTGCGAACAAATGTTTGCTATAATAGAGTTATAGAACAAACGTTCCTATTTTGAGAGGGGTGCAAACAATATGCCGGCAAACAAAATCAGATTCATTGAAAGAGATTATTTCAGAAAGCTGATGATCGATAATAGCGAGTTTATGACGGAGCATCAAATCGAGAAAATTCTTGATCAAGCCGGTACCCTCTGGGACGATTTGACCTTTAAATTTTATGACAACGGGACGCTCGAGATTTTCGATAATAATACGGAGCAGCGCGTTTCCTTGAATGAGCTGCGCGGCGCCGCTTACGACTTCTACGTGAAAGAAAGAATCAGATGGATCAGATCCAACCTCCAAATGAAAATATTACAAAGCGCATAATGACTATGAATCTATAAATAGGAAAGTTACGAAGCCAAAGCATGGTGAATCTTCCGAAGTATGCAGGGAGGCACCGTGCTTTTTGCGTTCAATAATCGGACTTTGTTTGCAATTTGCAAAAGCAAAAAGACGCCTCAGGGGCGCCTTTAAACGATTGCTATGCGATGATAAGCTGTCATATGAGCCGCGCTTAACGCTGCAGCCGGGGTATCGGCGAAACGAAATCAGAACGTTTCCCCGCTGTCTAAATTGAACTGCCACTCGATTCCGAATTTATCGATTAAGCTGCCGTAGCATTTGCTCCAAAATGTTTCTTGCAGCTCCATGCGTACAGTGCCGCCTTCTTTCAAGCCATGGAAATACGATTTCAACTCGTCCAGGTTCTTATGAACGATAGATAGACTGATGTTATTTCCCGCATTGAAAGGCATGCCGGGGAAAACATCGGAAAACATGACGTTGCTTCCCACAATGTTGAGGCGCGAGTGCATAACCAGATTTTTGGCTTCCTCCGGCAGAGGATATTCCGGGTTAGGAGGCGCATCGCCGAAGCTCATAATTCTCGGTTTCTCCGTTCCAAAAACCTGAGCGTAATACTCAACCGCTTCACGACAATTCCCGTTGAAATTAATGTAAATATCAACTGACATGTACAACACTCCTCGGCTTCGAATGGGAAATCATCGCTAAATGATTGTCCTTCAACATTATATCACGTACTTGTCCGATCACAAAAATGAACGGTAAAGCAAAGGGATGGCCGAAGTAGCATTCTCTATTGCGGGAAGCTTATAATGGTAGTTGAGAGGCACACATGCATCGAGAATTGCATGATATTCCGGAGTTCCAAGTAACGGCAGGTAAGAAGGTAAGGTGCAGGATGACGTTAACGATTACGCAAATTCATGATCTTTTCGATCAGATGACTAGACGGGTAGACGGGCGCGTTCAGCAAAACGCGTGGGAGCAGCGGCTTACCGTTCCGTCGCATATCGGCGAGGGAAGCGTTACACGGACCCGGATTCGTCCGGGGATGGAAATTATGATCACGGATATTACATTCAAACAAGATATGAAGCTTCGCATTCAGGAAAATTGTCAATTGTTCGAGCTAAGCTATTGCGTAAGCGGTGAAATTAATTGCGAATGGAACGGCAAGGAAAGCCATACTGTCAACCAAACGGGCAATGTCCTTTTCCTGGAGGATGTTCAGGTTTATGAAGAGAAGAAGGCAGGCATCAGGAATCAACTGCTTGAAATTAGACTAACGCCGAACGAACTGCTGCATTATGCCGGAGATTTGACGGAGAAACGGCAAATGGAAACGTGGCTTAACCGTCATCGGGGGAATATCGATCGTTACCCGGATACTTCGGCGATCCAGCGATGTGTTTCCGAGATGATCCATTGTACGCATCAAGGAACCATGAAACGGCTGTATATGGAAAGCAAGGCGCTTGAATTTATCGCATTGTTCGGCGAGGCCGACGAATACGGTACGGTAGGCGGAAAGATGCTGCTTCGCCGTGACGATATTACGATACTGAAGCAAGTGCACGAGCTGGTGCAAAGTCATTTCGAGCAGCCGTTGTCCATCCGCGAGTTGGCCAGGCGGGTTGGCATGAATGAATTCAAACTGAAGAAGGGATTCCGCGAATTGTTCGGCAAAACAATCTTCGAGCTTGTGCGTCAAAAACGGATGGAGAAGGCGCTCTGGCATATGGAGGTAGAGCGTTTGAATGTGGGGGAAACGGCTGCCTCGGTCGGCTATAGCAATGCCAGCAATTTCACGACGACCTTTCGGAAGCATTACGGCTGCAGTCCCAGCGAATATTTAAGGCGCATCGATCAGCTGAATCCGGAGCGCAGCAAGCTGCGGTACGGGTTGGAGTAACGGAAGCAGAAGGCTTCAAGCGTGTGGAAAGTATGGTTCCTTAGCGAACGATACGTTCCGCATACTTGAAGTTTTTTTGTTTTGCTCCCTTTGCAAGGGAAAAACCTCCCCAGGCAGGTAGAGAAAAATAACGATGTAAATGATAATCATTATCATAAATCATTCATCCAAAGCGGATCAATCGGCTGGGTGGAATAAATACAACATGAGGAGCGTTCTGTATGAAAAGAAGCGGGATCATTTTGCTAGTGACGATGAGTTTGTTTTGCTCGGCTTGCGCAAAGACAACATCCGATACGAGAAGGGGGACGGAACGCGCCGGGGAAGAGCAAATCGAGGCTCAGCAGCCCCATAGCGGAGGAGACGATCATTATCCGGTCTCGATCAAGATGTATACGAATGAAGGGAAAGAGACGATGCAAACGATTGAACAAGAACCTCAAAAGGTTGTCGTTATCGGATCGGCCATAGCGGAGCTTATGATCGAGTTCGGGCAGAAGGATAAAGTTTCCGGTCTAGGATACCCCGACCAGTCCTTTTCGAAATATGCCGAACAAATTGCCGAATTGCCGCTTATAACAAAATCATGGCCATCCAAGGAAGCTGTGCTCGCATTAAAGCCCGACATCATTTATTCCATTTCTTCGGCTTTTAAGGAAGAGTTATTGGGGGATATTTCTTTTTGGAATGACCGGGGAATTCCGGTAGTATCGGCCGTTAATTTTACAGTCGGCCGCAGTATCGATGAATATTTTAAGGAAATCGACAATTTCGGAGTTACTTTTAACGTTGAAGAGAAGACGGATGCCTATATAAAAGGGCAGAACGATAGAATCGATAAGGTGAAGAAAACTGCTGAAGGGGCTGAGAAAACGCCAAAGGTGCTGTTTATCGGGGGAGCACGCGATACGTATTACTACTACCCGCCGTCCTGGTGCATGATTGACGAGATGATTGAAGGGGCAGGCGGGGAGTATATGAAGTTGTCGAAGGACGGCTATATCGAATTATCAACCGAATCGATTATTGCCGCTAACCCGGAAAAAATCATTATTACGGAATTTCAGCAGTCCGATAGGGAAGCGACTAAAAAGAAGCTGCTTTCAAACGACAGTCTTCAAAATGTCAGTGCTATAAAAACAGGGAATGTGATGGTGGCCGAATATACGAGTGCAATAAATGGCGGTCTTCAGCTTGCCGATCTGTATGAGGATGTGGCGGCGTTTATTCATCCCGAGTTATTCGGAGGAAAATAATGATGACGTCTTTACCGAAAAGAGGCGCCCTAAACGGCGGTTCGACAACTGTGGGATCTGTTTTAAAACGACGTTTGCTATTTATAGGGATGATGATTTTATTAATCATGGCGCTGGTATTCTCCGTTGGAATTTCCCTCTCGATCGGACAGGTGCCCGTACCTTTCGCAGATTCCTTGCTGATCGTGCTTAACAAGGCGACGGGGATCTCGTTTGGCGATCTGAATGAGCTTTCTTCAGGAAGCATTTCGGATATCATATGGCACATTCGCTTTCCGCGAGTGCTGCTGGCGATGATTGTCGGCATGGGGTTGGCCCTGTGCGGAACGGTGATGCAGGCTTCCGTGCAAAATCCGCTGGCAGACCCCTACTTACTGGGCATCTCGTCAGGGGCTTCGCTCGGCGCGACCCTTTCCATTATGCTCGGGTTTGGGACTGCGGGGATAATGGCAAGCTTGGGGGTTGCCATGTGGGCGTTTATCGGCGCGCTGGGGGCGGCTGTTATGGTGCTCGTTCTAGCGAGTCTGGGCGGCAAGATGTCCTCCGTCAAGCTGGTTCTGGCCGGGACCGTGATCAATGTTTTATGCGGCGCATTTTCCAATTTCATCATTTAAGCTGCCAAAAATGCGGAAGGCATTCGTTCGGTCACCTTCTGGACCATGGGAAGCTTTGCCTCGGCCAAATGGGACAAGCTGCCGCTGCTGGCCGTCATGGTTGGAGCTGCTGCAATCTACTGTATCTTTCAGGCCAGGGTTTTGAACACGATGCTGACAGGTGAAGAAACAGCGGTGACTTTGGGAATCAATCTGAATGCTTATCGACGGATATTTATGGCGATTTCCTCGATCTTAACCGGAACGATGGTAGCGGCTTGCGGCATTATCGGATTCGTCGGTTTACTCATTCCTCATATTGTACGAGGTATGGTCGGCTCCGATCATAGACGTCTTTTGCCGGCGGCTGTTCTTTTTAGCGCAATATTTCTGATATGGGCGGATGTGCTGGCCAGAACGATCATACCGAACGGCGAGCTGCCGATCGGTATCGTTACGGCATTGTTCGGCGCACCCATGTTCATGTATATGCTCATAACGAAAAAATACGGCTTTGGAGGAAAATAGCGTGGAACTAACCGTGAACCGTCTCTCCGTTTCCCTTTCGGGTATCGATATCGTGAAAGACATTACGCTGCATGTAGAAAACGGGGCGTTTGTCGGGATTATTGGCCCAAACGGATGCGGGAAGTCGACATTGCTGAAAAGTATCTACAAAGTCATTAAGCCGACTAAAGGAACCGTGCTCTTGAATGAAAGAAATGTTGCGGCATCGAGCGCCAAAGTCATTGCTCAGAAAATGGCTGTGGTGGCTCAGTTTAACGATATGAGCTTCGATTTTACCGTGTTTGAAATGGTGATGCTGGGCAGAACCCCTCATAAGCATGCGCTTGAACCCGATCGTGAAATCGATTATGCCATCGTTCAAGAAGCGTTGAAAAAGACGGATTTGCTCGCTTATTCGGACAGAGTCTACAGCACTTTGTCCGGAGGCGAGAAACAGCGGGTTATATTGGCGCGAGCTATTGCGCAGCAGCCGAAGCTGCTCATCCTGGATGAACCGACGAATCATTTGGATATGAAATACCAACTGCAAATACTGTCCATTGTGAAGTCTCTCAAGGTGCCCGTCTTGGCGGCTCTGCATGATCTGTCGCTTGCTGCGACCTATTGCGACGTTCTCTATGTGATGAAAGACGGTCAAGTAGCGGCACATGGAACTCCAGGCGAAGTGTTGAGCAAAGAGTTGATTGGCAGGGTGTATGAAATCGAATGCGAGATTTACGTGAATCCGGTCACAGGCGGACTGGCAATCGCATACCTTCCGCTGGCAGATCATTAAGCGACGCAAGGAGGTAGGGGCTATGCTGCAGGAAAAGGAGATGCCGATCAAGCAGGATGACGAGGTGGAACGGCAGGCTGCGCCGCGCCGCTGGCAGGCGTTTGCCCTTCTCATGCTCCCTGCATTGTTAATCCCATTAAACAGTTATATGGTCCAGATCGCCCTGCCGTTTATGCAAACCAGTCTGCATGCCGATTTTTCGGAGGCTCAGTTCCTGTTATCCAGCTATTCGCTTGGATTGGCAGCTGCGCTAATATTGGGCGGGAGGCTCGGCGACATTTACGGGCGGAAACGCATGTTGGTTGTCGGCGTTTTAGGGTTCACGATAACGGCGGCTGTAGGCGGCGTTTTATCCCATGCAGGAGCACTGACGGTTACCCGCATTATACAAGGGATGGCTGCAGCGATCGTTCAGCCCCAGGTATTGTCGATCATGCGGAACAGCTTTCATCCGAAAGAAAGAGGGCTTGCTTTCGGCATTTACGGAGCGGTGATCGGAGTCGGGTTTATTCTTGGTCTGACGCTGGGCGGATTGCTTATCGACTGGAATTGGTTTGGACTTGGCTGGCGCACCGTCTTCTTTGTCAATGTTCCGATTGGTATGCTGGTGCTGCTGCTTCTGCCGATCGTCCCTGAACAGGAAGGCAACGAGAAACGACAGCGTCATACAGTTGACCACCTTCTTACGAAGCCGCTCCGTGCGCCTGTCGATTGGTTTGGCGGACTGTTGCTGCTAAGCGGGCTGGCCCTTCTCCTCTATCAGTTGACGGAAGGACAGCATCGGGGATGGTCGGGAGCGACATGGGGGAGTCTGGCGACGGCAGTTTTGATTTTGGCTGCTTTTACATTGAAACAGTTGTCGAGGAAGAAACAAGGGAAGTCCTTTTTGATTGACTTCGACATTTTTAGAAGCCGGCTGTTCAGCACGGGAATAGCCGCTGTCATGCTTATTTATTTGAGCATGTTTTCTTTCTTCGTTTTATTAAATTATTACGTGCAAGCAGGCCTTCATTATACGATTCGATCTTCAAGCTTTGTTTTTCTTCCGTTGGGCGGCGGGTTCTTTCTAGCTTCCTTGCTGACTTCCCGCTTTACGAGGAAGAGAAGGGCGATCTTGCAAATAGGAACGGTCATGATGGGATTATGCAGCGTTCTTCTTATACAGGCGCTTCATGCCGATGCGATTCATTTATTTCATAATCGACACGTTCTTATCTTGTTTGGGTACGGATGCGGACTCGGTATGGCAACGACACCGCTCGCCAACCTGGTTCTGGGGACGGTGCCTCAACAAGATGCCGGTACGGGTGCGGGATTATTTTCGACAAGCATGTACTTTGCCAGCGCGCTGGGAGTGGCATTCAGCGGGATGATGTTTTCTCATTGGCTGGGTCATACGCTGATCGAAGCGGAGCCGGCCGATTATGTAAGGGCTTTTTCAATCTCCATATCCGCTAGCGGAGGGATTGCTTTGGCAGGGGGAATTCTGCTTTGTTTTTTACGAGAAGAGGGAGCATGAATTTCACTATACCTGCATACTTCGATGCTAAACGGCGTCGTGGAATGTTCCCGCCTTATCGTTTTATTCGCCGCCGTCAACCGTTTGCCCGTATGTATAAAAAATAGAAAAAGAAAGTGCATTGTCTCCGCGCAACTCCATAGGCTACTATAGTTGATATCAACTGAGAATGAATATCAGTGATAATTCGGAGTGCAGGAGTGGGGATCTGATGGCTGGATTGGCAAAAAGAGTCTTGGCGGCGGCGGTCGCTGTTATGATGGCGACTGTAGTGGCAGCTTGCGGTGACGGGGAGGGCAAACAAGAGGGAGCGGCCGGACAAACGGCGAACGGGGCAAGCACAAGCCCGAGCCCGGCGGCACAGAAGCAAGAAGCCGGGAATGAGGCTGACAAGAAGGACGGAGAAACGCGGGTAGTGAAGGACGAATTCGGCGAAGTGACGATTCCGGCTCATCCGAAACGCGTGGTAGGCGTTTATGTTGAAGATTACTTAAAGGTGCTGGGTGTTACGCCTGTCGTTCAATGGTATCATCCTACTTGGGGCAAACAGGATTACTTGCAGCTGGATGTGCCGCAGTTCGATATTACCGGCAGTATAGAAGCGCTTCTTGCGCAGGATCCCGATCTGATCATCGTGGACGGTGTCGTCGACAAAGCGAAGTACGAGCAGTACTCCAAGATCGCGCCTACTTACCGGCTTCCGGAGAAGGTGCTTCAGAGCTCGGAGGAAATGCTCAAAACGATCGCCGACGTATTGAACATTCCGGAGAAAGCAAGCAAAGCGCTTGCCGATTATGAAGCAAAAATGGCGGATGCGAAGACCAAATTAGAGAAATCGGTAGGCAAGCAAACGGTTGCCGTCATCCGAGTCAATACGGGTGATAAGACGATCGCGCTGTTCGGGTTGAAAAACCGTTACGCCGGTGAGATTTACAGGACATTCGGATTGGAGCCGCATCCGCTGGCCGCGAAGATGGAGGAGTTCCAGCAAGTCCTGTCGGAAGAAGCGTTCCCGTCACTTAATGCCGACCATATTATCGTGTTCCCTTCCAACGGGGATTGGGGGTCGAAAGAAAACCAAGAGGCGTTCAAACTGCTGGACAGCCCGCTATGGAAGTCGGTGCCGGCTTTCGCGAACGGCCATGTGTACAAGGTGGAGCGCACCCACTGGCAGTCGGGCGCGATTACGGCCAACTCCATGAAGCTAGACGATTTGCTCAAATATATGGTGAAATAAACGCCATGCCGATAGGGAAAGCTTTTCAATTATTTATTGAAGAGCTTTCCTTTTTCCTTTACACTACTAAGTAATGATAATCATTCTCGGTATTCGGAGGGCCTTATGATGGAAAACTTTACTCAACAGACGGAGGCATCTGCCGTTTCATATAGATTCATGGAGATCGAGCTTGTCAGAGAGGTTGCCTGCCGGGCGCAAATGAATACGACCTCGTCGGCATACACCATGCTTCTGGTTACGGAAGGCGACGGCAAAATTACGCTGAGCAGCGGAGGAGCGCGCGTGCAGCGCGGGACGTGCCTGCTGCTGTCTCCGGGGATGTCGGGCCTGTTTGAGGTCGGCGAAGAAGGGATGATTTTCTACCGGATCCGCTTCGAGGTGACGGGACGTCCGGAGCAAAGCTCCGCCCTCACGGGCCAGCCGTCATTTGACGAGCTGTTGAGCAAAACCGTCATGACTTGCGGTTCCTTCTCCTCCTGCATGCTGCTCGTAGAAACGCTTTATCGGCATCAAGCGGAGCAAGACGAACTGGAGCTGCTGGAAAATCAGATCCGCTTCCAGACGCTGCTGCTTTTTGTCCTCAAGCAGTATCGTCTGGGAGGCAGCGAGAACGGCTTGCGGCAGGAGGTGCAGCGCTCCGTCGACTATGTAAAGGAGCATTACGACCAGCCGATCACGATCGAGCAGCTCGCCGCCATGACGGCAACCAGCCGCTGGCGCTATACGCAGGTTTTCAAAGAAATGACCGGACAAATTCCGATCGACTTCCTGAATACGGTTCGTATCGATAAAGCACAGCAGCTGCTGATGATGACCCGGGACAAACTTTATGATATCGCTCAGGCTGTCGGCTATAGCAACGAGTATTATTTTAACCGGAAATTCAAGCAGACGGTCGGGGTGACGCCTGGACAATACCGCAGCAGCTACGAGAGCAGTACGCGAATATTCGCTCCGTTTCTTGAGGATTATTTGCTTGCGCTGGACATCATGCCGGTCTTGCAATTCACCCACAAGCGATGGGGTAGGCAAGAATATCTCGGACTGCGGGAGGTGCCCGATTTCGACGTCACAACCGGCGACTGGACGGCTTTGTCGCGGCACAAGCCGGAATTCATCATTCTCGACGACGGCTATCATCGCTGGAATCTGGATAAATGCAGCCGGATATCCCCGGTTTTCAAGATGCCCTATTCAGGAGAGGATTGGAGGATTACGCTCCAAACCTTCGGAAGTATTTTGGGACGCAAAGATAAGGCTGCGCTGGCCATCGAAAAGCATGAAAGCAAAATTGCGGAAGCGAGAGAGCGCTTGGCGAGAACGGTGCGAAACGATACGGTTGCCGTTCTGCGCATATCGTCCAGGGCGGTCTACTTGTACGGCGGAAGCTCGCGGGGCTACACGGGACCGCTGCTGTACGGAAACCTCGGACTGGCTCAGCCCGATCTTGTCCGGGAGCTCGCCCGGGACGAGCGCCGGATCAGTTTGACTATGGAAGGACTTGCCCGGCTGGATGCGGACCATTTGTTCATCACCTTCGACAAAGAGGACGGAGAGGGAAGAGACCTGCTGGATACTCCGATTTGGAAGGAGCTGAAGGCCGTTCGGAGTAAACGGGTTTATGAAGTGGATTTTCTCGCCTGGATGAATTACGGCGTGCTTTCCCACAACAGGAAGATCGATGATGTGCTGAAGGTACTCGGTTAAGCAGCGAAAAATCACCCGTAAGATCCTGTCAAGGCTTAGCCGCGATAGGTTGCTGCGGGTGGTTTATTTGTGTGAACGATTCCGTAAAATCCCGCGACCGTCCCGGACAATTAGGAAAAAGGACCGCAGAATCGCTCTTCCCGACAACCTATAATTGTAATAGGAGGCGGCTGCGCAAGCGGAAGGCCGCAATCAACTTCATTGCAAGATTTTCGAATCCGTTCAGGCAATGCAAGGGAGGATGCTATGGAAACCATTTTGACGGACAAGCAGAATCAAAAAACATGGTCCATTCAACAAATCGGGAATCGCGTTATTACAGCGAGCAACGGAGGCAAGGCGAAGGAAAAGGTTTTCGAAGAGCCGGAGCAAGCGGCGAAGCATGTGCAAAAGGAAACGTGGAGCAGGCTGAAAAAAGGGCTTGTGCTGAATAACCCGAAGGCGGGCGCCGGACGGCCTGTTCTGCACCGGTACATCGGAGGCGGTTATACCGGTTCGATGCCTCTTGCGCCTGTCAACGGCACGAATACGTTTTATTGCAGCTATGTGGTCAATCAATTCGAAAAAGAAGAAATTTACCTCATAGACGAACAAGGAGAAATACGTTCAACGTACGAATTGCCCGGTGAACGGATGATCTACGAGTTGAGCTACTGTCCCGCAAAGAACGAACTGCTTATGAATCGTGACCATCAAATTGCCGGCCTTTGCGTCAGCAATGGAGAGATCCGAGAATACACCGCTCATATGAAGATCCCTGCAAGCACGCTATCTCTCTCGGGTACACTGGCGGTATGGCACGATCATCCCAACCTCGTCGTATATGATCTGGAAACGAACGTCGTACGTTATACGAGAAAAGTGAACTGCGAGCTTTACGGAGGACATAGTCCGCAGCTTTGTGCCGCAGTGTCGCATGACGGAAGCTTGCTCGCATTTTGCGAGCAAAGCGGCGAGGTCGTTTTTGTCGATCTAGCGATGGGACTAGAGCGAACGATTGCCAAGGCGAAAAGCGCGATGACAGCGGGGATGGCGTTCTCGCCGGACGGCCGGTTTTTGTTTACGCAGGAGGAGTACGGCTCATGGGCGTTGGAATGTTATGTGTTGGAATCCCTGACAAGCCGCGAGAAGTGGAAGACGGGCGAGATCAAAAGCTATGCGATTCAGGAAAATGGGAATCTGATAGCGGTATACTATAACGGCAAAGTGCAGCTGTACGACATCGAAACGATGAGGCGGACGTTTTCGTTCGAAGTCGAGCATGTTGTGAAAAACTGCAATCTCGCTTTTACGAAGGATTACCTTGCGGTTTATACGGATTATGGCTGCGTCAGTCTGTATGCTTTGCGTTGAACGATTGGAGCGCAGCGGACTAACATGCAGGCGTTATGCTGCTGACCTTTGCATTCCGTTTCATTTTTGATAAAATACGTGTACAAAAAAGTATGGGGATGTACTCTTTGTGAAGCCGGTCTACCAAGATCGCTTGCCGAGAGGCATCCTTTTTTGATACTAGCCGGGGAGTGAACGAAATGTCCGATCAAGGTTTGCTGCAAGCGATCCGTCTGAATTTTCTCTACGCCGAGAAATATGTTTTTCCGAAAACATGGAGCTACTACGAGACGGCAATCCCTTATTCGATGATTCGATTTATTCAAAAAGGGAAAGCTACTTTTGTTATTGACGAAACGGCGTATCAGCTGGAAGAGAACGATATCGTATACATTCCGCAAGGCAGCAAGCTGGTTTGCGAAGCGCAAACGGACGATTTTACGTTTATCAGTATCCGGTTTACGGCGGCTGTACCGCTGCGAGACCGCGAGGTATGGTCGGAGATTCTCGGCTTCGATACGAAAGTTAGCTGTGACGACCCGCAGGTGAACGATTATTTTCAATGCATCGTCAAGGAGAAAAATGCCGCAAGCAAAGGCAAGTATTTTTGGCTGAGAGGATATTTGGAGCTGATCGTCGGCTACATGATCGACCGTTCGGGAGCCGGTCAACCGGAGCGCGCCCAGAAGCCGATTACCGTGAAAGCGGACAATAAACATGATAACAGAGTTCAAATCGTGCTGGATTATATGATGAACAACTTCAGCAAGAATATCAGCATCGAAGAAATGAGCGCTATGGTTCATATCAGCTCCTCGTCGCTGCGCAGGCTGTTCAAGCTGCATACGGGCAAGTCGCCGAGCGAGTTTTTGACGGAGCTGAAGATGGTGGTGGCCGCGCGCAAAATTTTGGAAACCGATGAACGGATTTCGGATATCGCCTATCATGTCGGAATTGAAGACCCCAATTATTTCTCGAGAATGTTCAAAAAGCATTTCGGGGTCACCCCGTTCGCATACCGGCAGCTGGCGAGAGACTGAAGCCGACAAATTTTTGAGATGAGCGATTTGTGCTAGTATTGATTGGTTTGCTATATTCAAGAACGTTTCGTTTTTCGATATCGTTAAAGGCGTAGGAAATGTTGAAAGCGCATACTGGTACAGGGGGTGCAGGTCCGTTAGGGACGGCAGGCGAAGACGAGCCGTATGGAAGTCGAGTCCAGTGTAGCATTTTTTGATTAAGCATGAAGAAGCATCCGCGATATTATTCTAGTCATAATAAGGAAGGGGTCGAAGCAATGAAAAAAACATCCATGCTGGCAGCTATCGCATCCATGATGGTATTCGCATCCGCTTGCGGCAATGGCGGCGGTTCGGAAGAACCGAAGACGTCCGGCGAAGCGGGCAAAACGGATCCGGGCAGCATGAAAGGCGAAATCGTCCTTTGGCATTCGTTTACGCAAGGAGCGCGAAACGATTTTATGAAAGAGGCGGCCGACGCCTTCATGGCGGAACATCCGGACGTGAAAATCAAAATAGAAACGTTCGCATGGCCGGAGTTTTATACGAAGTGGACGACGGGCCTAGCGGCCGGACAAGTACCGGATGTGAGCACGGCGCTGCCGAACCACGTCGTAGAGATGCTTGACGCGGAAGCGCTTGTCCCGCTTAACGACGTGATCGACAAGATCGGCCGGAGCCGGTTTTATGAAGCGCCGCTCAAAGAGGGCACCATAGACGGCCAAAACTATTCCATTCCGCTGTATTCGCACGCGCAAGTCATGTGGTACCGCAAAGACTTGCTGCAGCAAGCGAATTTGGAAGTGCCGAAAACTTGGAACGAGCTGTTTGAAGCGGCGAAAAAAATCAACAACCCGCCCGGCGTGTACGGTCTCTCCGTTCCGATGGGACAAGGGGATATGATGGCTACCCGGTTCCTGAATCTTTACGTCCGCTCGGCGGGGGAAACGCTCATTACGAAGGACGGCAAAGCCAATCTGACGAGCAAGGCGGCCATCGACGGCATTAATTACTGGGTGAACATGTACAAAACGACTTCGCCGTCGGGCTCCGTCAACTTTAAAGTACTGGATCAAGCGACGCTTTATTATCAAGGCAAAACGGCCTTCGACTTCAACAGCGGCTTCCAAATCGGCGGCGTCGAAACGAACTCGCCGAATCTGGTCGACCAGATCGCAGCGGCTCCGATTCCGAAGGTGAATGCAGGTGATCCGGACAATGGGATTGAAACCTCCAACGTGCCGATGGTCGTGTGGAAGAAGAGCAAGCATCCCGAAATTGCCAAAGCGTTCGTCGAAAGCTTGTACCAGAAAGAGCGGTACATCAAATTCCTGCACTCCGTCCCTGCCGGCATGCTGCCGGCTATGAAGGATATTGCCGAAGATCCGGCTTTCCTCAACAATCCGACGATTCAGAAATTCAGCGAGACGGTGAAAGTAATCAGCAATGCCGTGAATAAAGGAACCGCGATCGGCATGGAGAACGGACCGACCATTCAATCGGGCATCATTACAAGCCAGGGCGTCATCGAGAAAATGTTCCAGAACATCGTCCTGAAGAACGAACCGGTCGAAGCCGCCGCCAAGCAAGCGGAGAAAGAGCTAAATGAGCTGTTCGCCGCAGCGCAAAGATAAGCGGAGGGGGCTTCCCCCTCCAAACATTGTTCAACGGCGGTTCTAGAAGGGAGTGAGACGGATGAGAGGGGATCGTATAGCGGCAAAAAAGTTTAATATAACGGGAATGTTGTTTATTTTGCCTGCCGTATTAATCGTTTTCCTGTTGTTGATTTACCCGATTTTTTCGAGCATTTATTTCAGCTTTACGTCAAAGCATTTAATCAAAGCGAGCTATTCCTGGGTGTGGTTCGACAACTTCAAGTTTGTATTAACGAATCCGGATTTTTATCGCGCATTTCTGAATTCCGTAAAATGGACGGTGTTGTCCATCGCAGGGCAGCTGCTGGCAGGCTTCGCCACGGCGCTGGCTTTGAATAAGATTCCGCGATTTTCCGGCTTGTTCCGCACCTTGTTAATTATCCCTTGGGCGTTTCCTGCCATTGTCATCGCCTTTTCCTGGAAGTGGATCCTGAACGACGTATACGGGTTTCTGCCCAATTTATTATCCAAGCTTGGCATAACGGATCATAATATTAACTTCCTCGCCGATCCGTCCTTCGTATTCTGGACCGTCGTGTGCATCAACATTTGGTTCGGGGCGCCCATGTTTATGGTCAATATTTTGTCCGCGCTCAAAACGATACCGTCCGAGCAATACGAAGCGGCGGTTATGGATGGGGCTACGGCTTGGCAGTCGTTCTGGTCCATTACGGTTCGCCATATACGGGGCGTGATCGGTTTGCTGCTCGTGCTGCGGACGATTTGGATCTTCAATAACTTCGATCTTCTTTACCTGATGACAGGCGGAGGACCTTCGGATTTAACGACGACATTGCCGATATTCGCATATAAAGCGGGCTGGGGCTTGAAGCAGCTGGGAGTCGCCTCGGCCATTACCGTCATTTTGCTGCTGTTCCTGCTCTGCATCTGCTTCTTGTATTTCCGGCTGCTCAATAAATGGGAAAGGGAGGATCGGTAATGGGCCATACGAGAAACAAAACGACGCTTCTTTTATTGTATGTTTTCCTTTCCCTGGCGGTGCTGGCGGCGGTCTTTCCCTTGCTCTGGATCATATTGTCTTCGTTCAAAACGTCCGGCGAAATGGCCAGCCGGCCGCTGGCCTTTTTTCCTGAAACCTTTACATTCGAATATTACGTCCGCGTACTGAACAATTTGAAGTTTACCGTCAATATCAAAAACAGCGCAGTCGTTTCTTTAGCGACGACAATCATTACGATTGTCGTTTCCGCGCTTGGGGCGTACGGTGTCGTGCGGTTTTTCCCGAATGCGGGCAAAAAGATGACGAAGCTGCTCATTACGACGTATATGTTTCCGCCGATTTTACTGGCCGTTCCGTACTCCATCATCATCATCAAGATGGGTCTTGTCAATACATGGACCGGACTTGTCATCACGTATCTGTCGTTTTCGATCCCCTACGCGATCTGGATGCTGATCGGTTTCTTTCAGACTGTTCCGCTGGAAATTGAAGAAGCTGCTCGTGTGGACGGTGCCGGCAAGTTGAGGGTGTTCGTGCAGATCGTTCTGCCGGTAGTCGCACCTGGGGTTGTCGCCACGGCGATTTATACGTTTATCAATTCATGGAACGAGTTTTTGTTCGCGCTCTTACTAATCAATAGCTCGGGAAAAATGCCGATTTCCGTAGCCCTGTATTCCTTGACGGGTTCGGAAATTCTCGACTGGGGCGAAATGATGGCGGCTTCCGTCATTGTCATTCTGCCTTCCGTATTGTTCTTCATGCTTATCCAGAAGAAGATAGCCGGAGGCTTGGCGGACGGTTCCGTCAAATAACCTTACATTTCATGCAAACGTGGAGGAGTCATAGAGATGAATACTGTCAACTATGCTGTAGTAGGTACCGGATATTTCGGAGCGGGCTTGGCCCGGATCATTAACGGTCTGGAGGGCGCGAAGGTTGTCGCCGTTTATGACCCCGAGAATGCGGACGCCGTTTCGAAGGAGTTGAATTGCGATGCGGAGCCAAGCATCGAAGCCTTGTGCGGAAGATCCGATGTGCATGCCGTCATAGTCGCTTCTCCGAACGGTTATCATAAGGACCCTGTATTGTGTGCGGCGGAACATGGGAAGCACGTCTTTTGCGAGAAGCCGATTGCATTGTCGTACGGAGACTGCAGCGAGATGATTCGGCGCACGAAGGATAAAGGACTTATTTTTATGGCCGGTCATGTCATGAATTTTATGAACGGGGTTCGAACGGCCAAGCGGCTGATCAACGAGGGGAAGATCGGCGACATTTTATTTTGCCACGCCGAACGCAACGGCTGGGAGGAAGCGCAGGCCGAGGTCAGTTGGAAGAAGAAAAGAACGATTTCGGGCGGTCATTTGTACCATCATATTCACGAGCTTGATTTCATTCAGTTTCTGATGGGACCGGCACAAAGAGTGTGCATGTCGGGCGGTAATGTCGCCCATCAGGGAGAGCAATACGGCGATGAGGAGGACATGCTGTTCATTACGCTGGAGTTTGCGGGCAATCGTTTCGCGACTCTTCAGTATGGCTCAGCTTTCCGTTGGAGCGATCATTATGTGAAAATTCAAGGCACGAAAGGTGCTATTTTAATAGATTTGCAGGATGTGAAGGTGGTGCTCAAAACGCCGTACGGCGAAGAAAAATACCTGCTTCACGAATCGCAGGAAGAGGATGACGACCGGACTTTCATTTACAAGGGACTGGAGATCGACGGCGCCATCATGTACGGCAAGCCGAATGCCACGCCGCCGCTGTGGCTGGGCAGCATTATGAAGAAAGAGATGATTTATTTCCACAGCATCATGCAAGGTGAGGAAGTGGAAGCGGAATTCAAGCCGCTGCTTGACGGGACGGCGGCAAGAGCTTCCATTGCGACTGCGGACGCTCTTACGAAATCGCTTCGGGAGGACCGCAAGGTGAACGTAGTCGAAATTACGGAGGCAACCGAAGGAGCGGCGGTATCATGATTTACGATAAAATAACCAACATGCCGCAATACGCGTTCCGCAATCCGAGATTGGCAAGCTGCGTGGCGGATATTATGACCAATCTTCAGGGCGAGGCGGAGGATAACGGCGACTTTGCCAAAAACACAATCAGCTTTGAGACGGTCTTCAAAGCCGAAAAAAGATTTGAAGCGCACCGGAAATATATCGACATCCATATCGTGCTGGAAGGCAGGGAATACGTCGAAGTCACGCATGCGGACAATTTGACGAACGTTACCGGATACGACAGCGAGCGGGATATTTTGTTTGGTGATGCGGCTGCACCGGCGACATTCGGCGGTTATTTGCAGGCGGGGTATTTTCTCGTTTGTTTTCCGGAAGATGCGCATTTGGTAGGAACGCATGAAGCGGAAGTGTCGCAGGTAACGAAAATCGTCTATAAAATCGCCGTATAGTAGGAAAGCGATAGAATCAGGGGCATGTGCTTTTTATGCAGGCGCGGGTCCCGTATCTGAATGGAGAATAGGGGTAAGTATACGATGACAACCGGCAGGATTTCCGAATTTGAAGGCATATACGTAGCGATGTATTCCGCTTATGACGAAGCGGGGAATGTAGACGGCGAGCGGGTAAAAAAGCTGGCGCGTTATTATGCCGGCACCGGCATTAAGGGATTGTATGTAGGCGGAAGCTCCGGCGAAGGCATGCTGCAGACGGTTGAAGAGCGCAAACGGGTTTTGGAGGCGGTCGTGGAGGAAGTGAAAGGGGAACTGAAAATCCTTGTTCACGTCGGAGCGAACGCCACCCGCGAGAGCGTCGAGCTGTCCAAACACGCGGAGCATTGCGGCGCCGATGTCATTTCCGCCGTTCCGTCGATCTATTACAGGCTGTCGGAGAAAGCGGTAGAAAACCATTGGCAGCAGATGATCGACAGCACGTCGCTGCCGTTTATCATATACAATATTCCGCAGACGACGGGGTTTCACCTGTCCATGCCGTTGTTCGAGCGGATGGCCAAGCAGGACAAAGTGATCGGGGTAAAAATGTCCGGCGAAAGCACCTTCGAGCTACAGCAATTCAAGGATGCGGGCGGAGACGATTTTCTCGTGTTTAACGGTCCTGACGAGCAGTTTTTGGGCGGCAGGGCGATGGGCGCCGACGGCGGGATCGGGGGGACCTACGGCGTCATGCCGGAGTTGTTCTGCGCGCTGGACCGTTATTATGCCGAAGGCAAGCTGGAGGAGGCGAAATCGCTGCAATTCAAGATCAACCGGATTATTAAAAAGCTGCTGGGTTATCCGTCTTTATACGGCGCGTGCAAGGCGATATTGGCGCTCAGAGGCGTCGAAACGGGTCAACCCCGGCTGCCGCTGCTGCCGGTCGGAGAAGCGTACCGCGATTCCTTGGCGGAGCTGAACCGGGAGATCGAAGCCGTCACCGAAATCGTGATCGAGCCGGATTTGCGGTCCGATGAAATAGTCCGTTAGTTAACCGTCAAAATGGACTGTGCCGGAAGCGTTCGCACGAACGAGGCTGCCCATATGTACGCTGAAGAACCTCCGTTTCCACTAGTTAAGTGGGAATAGAGGTTCTTTATCGTGTATCTTTTTCCATATTATAGTATAATGATTGACTAGAGGCGAACGTGCGTGTCGACTCCGCCAAATAGCAGGAGAACGCCTTGGTTACCACTTGTATGGAAAAGTGCCAATCATCGACGGGGGGAGCTCGAACGGATTTGCTCAAATATGAATATATCATGCTCGTAAGACGGCCGGATCAGTATGGCGTAAAATATTTTATCGATGAAGCGCCGCTGCCTTCCTACAACGATATCTCGCTTACGCGAACGTTAAACATACTAGGCGAACAGGGCTGGGAACTGGCGGCGAAGGAAAATGAAAATTCATACATTCTTAAACGCCGAAGAAGGGGGTGACGCGGCTGCGGCGGAGTGCGTTGAAGGATGAATGATGGAGCGGGAGCGGGAATGCAAAGATGAATTCAGATAAAATGTTTGGTGAAATCGGAGCTTCATTTTGGAGAATAACAGGTTTCAATTGAAGAAGTTCAAGTAAATGCGTTCCGGGCGGACGAGCAGAGGCACTTTTTCGGGTTTGTTTTGCTTCAGTGCGCTGTACATTCTTACCCGGCCGAACGGATTCGCGGTATGCAAAATGATTATTTTGGGAAATCTTCTTGTCCGTATCATGTACGCTACAACTTCGAAGCCTGAAGGACTACCGAAGCCTAAATCATAATCTAGAGACAGGATGTTTACTTTGTTTCGCTTGATTAGCCGCAGGCATTGCTTGACTGTTCTGGCCAGCTTGAACCCTTTCGGACGCGGACGCAAATCGTCTAAGTATACATTGATCATGTTCTCACATCCTTGTTTGGAGTATCGGCGTATGTATCCCCCTTGCGGGGGAGCGGCATTAAACGAATGCCCGCGATACGATAACGAGTAAGATGAAGAGTACTAGGATAACGCCTACTGTAGTAAATCCGCCGCAGCCGCTTGAGATTGGAGCTACTACCGGGGCTTCCGCAACGGGGGAAACGAATCCGCCGCAGCCGCAGCCACCGCCATAGCCACCGCCACCGCCATAGCCACCAACATAATCATAACCCATCGGGTATTCCTCCTCACCGTCATTTTACTCAAAGACATTTGACTGTAAACCTAATGACCATTGTATGCCTTGCTTTCGCGATTGCTTAGACTCCTGCGTAGAAGGCGGCAATTATTATTGCATTTGATTTAGGGACGATAACGGAGCGGACAAACCCATGAAGACATTTTTCATCCATTCCCGACATAATTATTATGAACGCGTTCGATAAGGGAGTGAGGTGTTCGGTCATGCCTGTCTACCCGCCTATATTGCGTCCCGGCGATACGATCGGTATCGTTACCTTGGGAAGCCCTCTTAGCTCGGCCACGATCAATGAAAGCATTGCGGTACTGCGAAATATGGGATTTCAGGTATTGGTGGGAAAATACGTATATAACGCTAACGGGTATCTTGCCGGAACGGATGAACAGAGGGCGGAGGACTTGATGGCGATGTTTGCGAATCCCGCCGTAAGAATGATCCTTCCTACAAGAGGAGGAGTGGGCGTAGCCGCTATTCTTCCTTATTTGGACTATGGTTTGATTTCCAGAAATCCTAAAATAGTAAGCGGGTACAGCGATATTTCCGTTCTTATGATCGCCTTGTATCAATTGAGCGGTTTGGTGACTTTTTCGAGCCTGTTGTTGTTCGATTTTAGAAATTCGACGCCCGCCTATAATTTCAATCAGTTTTTCGAAGCGACCTCCACCACGATCGCTCCGAGAGTGATCCGCAATCCGCCGAATATGCCGCAGATCAGCAAAGTGCCAGGCAATGTCACCGGTCCCATTGTGGGAGGCAATCTTACTTCAATCATGGATACGCTGGGAACTCCGTTCGAAATTAACACGGATGGGAAAATTTTATTTCTTGAAGAAACGCATGAACCGACAAATAAAGTGTTTCGTATGATCAATCATTTGAAGCTGGCCGGTAAATTTACTAATTGTCTGGGGATCGTAATGGGGGAATGTACAGGTTGCCAGATTGCGTACGGCAAATCGTACAACGATCTTATCGATGAGGTCATCGTACCGCTCGGCAAGCCGCTTATGACAAACTTGGCATCGGCCCATGGCATATACAAAGCCGCGATTCCGATCGGCGCACGGGTCAACCTCAATACGTACAATAACACGCTGACCGTGCTCGAGCCGGCAGTTACCTTGTAACGGTTAGCGACCGATTCGGCAGTCGCTTGCCGTCATTGCTCCAGCCCTAAGAGAAACTAGTCCGATTTCCGCCGGAATTTACTAAAGTACAAAACGCATATCAAAAAAACAATCAGCAGGATAAGCAGGAGTTGCGGAAAGTAGGCGTGGAATAGTAAAATGTAGGCTTTAATCTTATGCCACTTTTCCCCAAAACTGCGTCCGACCATAATAAAAAACGCACACCAAGCGAGTGCCCCCAAATAGGAAAACAATGCGAACTTCCGGTAATTCATATTCGAAATACCTGCTGTTATCGCGATCAAATGCCGGAGACCGGGAATGAAGTAGCTAAATACCAATAAGGCGTTTCCGTAACGGTCAAATTTTCGTTGTGTTTTTTCTATACGATCGGCAGTGATATGAAATTTCCGCCCATACTTGATTAGCGCCGGGTAGCCGAGCTTCAGTCCAATGAAATAACTGATGGAAATTCCTGAGATTGCGCCTGCGAATGCGCTGCCTAAGGCAAGCAATAAATCGAATTTGCCTTGAGCGATTCTATTGCCGATGAACGTCAGCAAAACTTCATCCGGTATCGGCAATCCGATAACCCCTAGCGCCAATGCCAAAAATATGCCGATGTATCCGTACTTGCCAAGCAGTATTTCCAAATATTTTTCCACGGAAGCCGCTTCCCCCATAATACAAAATAATATAACAGTTATTACCATTCTCTTCATGATTAAAAATATTTAATCATAAAAATTTCGCCCGGCGAAGTCATGGTGTAACTCCGGCGTAAACGAAAAGATGGGATGCTCGATTCCAGCGGATCAAATATAAAGACAAAAACGGAACAAACGGCGTTTCGGATCGTATTAGTTCTGCAAGGGGGGGAGGCTATGAATGCCGATCTAATCATCATTCTTGTGCTGGTCGTATTAAATATTCCGGTGTATCGATTCCTTTACCGATTGTTTTTTGCGGATGATGACGATTATGAGCAATCGGTAAAGTATGTCTTTACACCTAATTTCGTTTCATTTTTCAGGGGCGAATATTGGAAGGACAAGATAGACTCTGCGAGGGTGAAGTTTTATATCCTTTTTTGCGCCATGGCAATCGTGCTGGAATATGTTCTCCTTTCGAAGGTGATCCATTATTTCCGTTCATAAAGTACAAAGTTTTGGCGCGGTGCCGAAACATTGTTACTCGATTTGATGTATAATGTATTCCATTGGTCTGGAATCGTAGATGCAACGGACATTTTACCGGTGGAATAATGCGGACAGGCTCATAAACAATGAGGTTTTCTCCATTAGCGCACGTTCCATACATAATAATTGCGATATCGCTGTTTGTTTCGTAACCGTGTTTTCATCAATCATTCGATTAAGACTTGATAGTGTACCAGTCTTAATATTAATTTTCACTAATAGCAATCGATGAGGAATACTCTTTGACACTAAGGAGAATAGTCTTCGAAAGAATGCAACTGGAGGATGACAAGTGGCTAAAGCAAAAGTACCCAAGCGCCCGACACGGGACGAATTTGTTTTGGAGGAAATAGGCAATCAAATCACGGAAGCGTATTATGAGAAATCCGATATCGTTTTGACCATATGGGGGCGGGAAGAGAAAGTACGCGGACAGATCGTATTGTTGGATCCCAGAACCGGGAAGGTGCATGTTCAAACCTCGCATGAAACCGCAAAAGTCCCCTTTATGGACATTATGAGCGTGGATTATCCAAGGGATTAGAGCGACAACGAGAAGGGGCACAAGAATTTCAATAGGCTCTATCAAATCTCCTGTCCCGCCGAGCAAAGAAGGATGGAATTGCAGGGTAATTTCAATGGCATTTTCATCGATTCCATTCCTCTCGAATGGAGTTTTTTGCATGTACGGACTTGGGGCTAATCAAAGATATGTTTAATCAGTCTGAATGCACCTTTGAAAATAACCTCAATGATTAAACCGATTCCGTCAATGAAGTCGAAAAACTCATGCCGACTACGCTTGTTTTTTTTCTTCAATGTTCTCACCTCATAGTTAGATACGGGTATTGAACGATATAGGTTTCCAAATACTGTTGAAATAAAAGGGAGATACAGTGGCCCTCTGAGCAAAGTATACAAAAAAATGCGAATCTTGACCGATTGGCGGCTTGTGATAATATGGAAATACAAAAATATCGTTTAAGCTGTCCAGCCTGCAAGAACGTGGAGGAGAATACATGAATAAAAATAACTTACTCGTAGCCGCTATCCTATATTTTCTTTCTGCGATAGCATTTATAGTCGCGGGTTTTTTAACGGATAATCGGACCGCAGGCATCGGTTTTTGGATTGTAGCGGTGATGATGGCTGTTTCGGGAGTGCTTTTTATAAGGAAACATAAACAAAAGCGGTAGCGGAGTAGCGCATTAACTGATAGGAGCGATACGATGAGCGAGTTTACATATGGAAGCCTGATTGGAGGACCATTGTTGGGGATATCAGATATGGAGCCAAGGCGAGAAGGTGTCAAACTTGCATTTTTCGTATGAGTTTGAAGCGGAGCTGCTGTTTAGCGTCGCCCAAAAAAGATATCCGGATCAAAAAAATATAGCTTCCTTTCTGTTCGAAGATGATACAGCAGGCATATTTCGGAACGGCGACAGATGTATCGCTTTCATTGCTGCAATCTAGCCAAGTAAAAAGTTTGCAGGGACTAGTACTTTTATACTGAAAAAGGTATATGGCGGTGAGGGAGGATGCTTCCTGGCCGTCTTTTTGTTGTAAGCGGCCGTATCGGCCGATAGATTTGAGGAAATAATCCCCAAAACTTCATCCTAATCACCTATTTCCAATTAATGACCATCAAATTTATAATAAACGAACACAAGTTGGAAAGAGGTGGGAGCTTGCTTCGAAAAACGGAGATCAGAAACACAAGGAAAAGGAATGATGAAACAAAATCGTCGGACTTTCAGCACACCATTGGCCCATCCAACACTCATTTTATAGCACAGCTTCAAAAGCAATATGGAAATGCAGCGACTCTAAGGCTGATACAAACGAAGATGTCCGGGAATAATCCGCCTGTGCAGCGGTTTCCGGTTAAAAATCAAGAAACCGGCAAGTATGCCGACAGTAATTACAAAGGCGTAGTATTGGAGCCTGTCGAGGGCGAATCGGATACATATATGTTACCGGATGGCAAAAAGGTAATGTGGGATGGGGATTATTACGACTGCACAAGCAACGTGAAAGTAGATATTTCGGGATATGATTCTACGAGCGGAGATGATGCCGGGGGAGAGTCGTATAAATATAACCCCGCCCTGCTACAAGGAGAGTTAATGTCTTTATCGGAAGTGATCGGCCTAGTTTCTATGCGCTCCGATATAGATACGGAACAAGAAAAAGGAAAAAGCGGCAAGTATGCTGAAGATATGAAAAGAGGAGCCATGTTCCCGCCGATTAAACTAACCAAATATGAGGACGGCACATATGGATTATCCGACGGCAATCATCGGATAGAAGCGGCGCTTATTAATAAATACACCCGGATACCGGTCAATTTCTTTCAAGAAATAAACGGCGAAATAAAGCCTGTCAAATCGTTCGTTTGATTTATAAAAGCAAAAACTGCCATAGTCTTTCGACTAAGGCAGTTTTTTTGTTGCTTGATATCGAGCTTCGCCGACGCAGAATGCCGTTCAGCTTCACTTCAGCAAACTCATCTACCGAAGCAGAGCGGCGTCTAATCCGAAAAATTCGGCGATCGCTTCGGCCAGCAGCAAGTTGCCATACTTGGTAAAATGGACGTTGTCGTATCGCCATTTCTCGACCGGAACGCCGGCGAAAACGGAAGAAGTGGCGAAATATCCGCAGCCGTGTTGTTCGGCAGCAGCCTCAAGGACGGCGTTGTATTCGGCGGACTTGGCATCCGGCACATAATGGATGTCGTCATGTGCGGGATCCTCAGGATTTATCGATGAAGGCGGCGATAAAAGCAGCACATACGCTTTCGGATTGACAGTATAGATACCGTTTATGACGGCGCGCAGGTCTTGGTCGAACTGCTGGACGGTCCGGTATACCCGGTCATTGGCTCCGATAATCAGAATAACGAGATCCGGCGTAAAGCCGGTAACCCTTTCCTCAAGATTGTTCAATAGCCATTCCGCCGTTCGGCTGCCCTGGCCCGTAAGATGCACCGGAGTCAGCTTCGAACCGATTCCGAGCAAATACGCTGTCCTTTGCCCCGATGGTTGCGGACTCCCGGCTGCTTGCTCCCAGTTCGTCAAAACGATTTCATGCTCTATTCCCGCTGCGGCTTCCAGCTCGATGTAAATCGGATTGTAGCCTTGAAACGGCTGCCCCGCGCCATCATTGTTCACCGACTTGCAGTAGACTCCGTCCACATAAATATCGAACCGGGCCGCCGTATCTCCAGGCACGCTTCCGAAATATAAAACCGCCTTATTCGTATCGTTGTAATGCGTATAGGTTAGTTTGATTTTTTCGTCTTTGTCGAATACATCGATAGCCAGCGCGCCGTGTCCGAAAGGGAGCGTATATTCCGGCAAAGCCGCCGGCCCCAAAACGGAGCTGTCTTTCAAATGACCGTACGGCAATTCATGGCCGTGTCGAAACCAAGCGTCATTCCGATGAATGGCATCTCTCAGCAAGAACGACCAAGAACGAATGCCCGGCAAACAATCATAGGCATTGCTGCGGGGCTGTTCATCAAAATCGTAACGGTTGTAGCTCAAACTGTCCCCGGTTATGACAATCGAGGTCCCGTCCCGCTTCAGCAGCTCCTGTAAATCCTTCCTATCCGGCAAGCGTATCCCCCCAGTTTTAAACCCAATAATAGCGGAAGGCCGCTTTAGGAGTCAACCATATTTTGCTAGGATCGATCAAATAAATTTCTTGTTAACTTTCGTTTATTTGTTAGAATATTCAATAGATTGAAACCGACTCAATCTGCCCAATCATTGCTGCCGATCAACTGCAACCGTATCGCATAACGGGGGAAGGAGCGAAATCGTAGTGCTGAACCGGATACCTATTGTCAAAAATTTGACTTTTCAAAAGACGCTGCTAGTCTACTCGATCCTGCTCGGCATCGTCCCCGTGCTGCTGATCGGGCTGCTGTCATCGAACATGGCGGCCAAAAGCATTCAAGAAGAAGTCAATCTCAGCCAACAGATCATACTTAGACAGATCGAAAACCAAGTGGATGCCATGCTGAAGGATCTGCAAGGGACGTCGCTGCAAATGGCCAATGATCTTACCATCGAGAAGGCGCTCCGCTACGGCATTTCCATGCAAAATCTGGAGTCGACGCTCGGCACGATCAGCGCGATCGGCAAATACCGAAACTACTCCAAAATCGGATTCCATGTCTCCCTCGTCAATCCGAGCTACGAGCAGGTGTATTCGAATCAATTCGGCTTGCAGCCAATCAAAGATTTCCGGTTTTACGAACTGGTCCGGACCTTGGATATGAAGCAGCAGCGGCCGATGCTGATTCCGCCGCATACGTATCCGAATCAGCCGGAGCTGATGCTGCTTAGAACGATTTACTTGAATGCGCTTCCAAGCGACGCCATTGTGATTATGCATATCGATGCGAAGCAGCTGAACGATTTGTTTACATCCGTTAATCTGGGAGGGAATCGCAAGGCGCTGGTCGTCGACGATCAGGGCCAAATCGTGCTGAGCGCAGACCCGAACGAGGTCGGCAGCCGGTTGTCGCCGTCTTCGGAATTGTACAGCTTGTGGTCGCAAACGGGAGAAGCGAATTCGACGTTAACGCTTGACCGCGTTCAATACCAGGCATCCTCGCAAAAATCGGGCTTTAACGGATGGACGTATATCGCATTGACCCCTGTGAAAGAGCTTAGCAAGAAAGCGGACCATATCAAGCTCATTACGTGGTATATGGTTGCGGGACTTGCGGCGTTATGGCTCGTTATTTCCATTTTGGGGTCAAGAAGACTGACCGTCCCTCTTCAGCGCATTACTCAGAAAGTAACGAAGGAAATCGACGGAAGCGGGAACGAGTTTGCCGCGCTCAATCAATATATAGACCGTATTGTGGAAATGAATACGGATATGAAGAACAAGCTGTTCGAGCAGCAGCCGCAATTAAAAGACAGCGTTCTTCTTCAACTTCTGCGCGGGGAATTAACGGAGGAGGAAATAAACGGCAAGCTGAAACAGGTCGGCGTCCGGCTGCAAGGCCAATGGTTCTATGTATGTGTGGTGGAGATCGATCAGTACGGGCAGGTCATTCAAACGTACGGGGAAAGAGACCGGGCTTTATTGATGTACGCCTTGTCCAAGCTGATTACGGAAATTTGCGAGGAAACGTTCTCGTGCGCGATTGTTTCCGCCCAGCCCGGTCAAGTGACGCTGATCGTCGGTACGGACGACGACGAGGAGTTTAGCGGGAGGAAGCTGCTCGAGCGCTGCGAGCTGATTAACGAGCTTGTGAAAAAGTATTTCAAATTTACGGCGACGGTTGCCGTGAGTCAGGCTTATAAACGCTATGGCAGCATATGCGAGGGTTATCAGGAGGCGCTTATGCTGCTTCATAACCGGACCCTGATCGACAAGCATAGAACGATAACCTATAAAGAAATGACGAATGCCGCACTATCCCAGCAGTCGAGCCGTTTGTTCGTCAAATGGCAGAAAGCGATCGTCGATCAACTGGGAAAAGGCGATTTCGAGCAGGCGGCGCTGCAAATCAACGAAATGATCGACGCCATCCCCGAGCATGTGCACAATCATTCGTCCGCGATGGGGATATTCAATTTTTTGCTTGGCGGAATCGAACATCTGCTTCAGGAAATGGGATATGAGCTGAGCGACTGTTTGGAAGGGAATATTTACCGGACGCTTTACGATTTCAGGTCGCTGCAGGAAATAAGAGAATGGCTTGTTGAAACGGTACTCCCTTCCATTCGCAAGCATTTGACGGAAACGGACGAGTACGACGGCAAGAAAATGATCCGCCAGCTTATCGGCTACATTCATGAGCATATAGAAGAGGATCTGTCTTTGCAGCAAGTGGCGGATGCTTTTCAGTTAACGACGGCTAAGGTCAGAGCGTTGTTCAAGGAAGAGCTAAATACGAATTTCATCAACTACTTGATCGACTATCGTATTGCCAAAGCGAAAGAGTGGCTGATCCATTCCGAAATGTCCGTCAAGGAAATATCGGATCGGCTGAGCTATACGTCTCCGCAAAATTTCTCGCGCATTTTCAAACAAATGACCGGCGTCTCGCCAGGGAAATTCCGCGACGAGTTTTATCGAAAAGAATAGGGATTATTGCCGGAACACACCTGATTGTCGGCTTTCGATCGGGTGTGTATCTTTTTATTTCCGGACGTATCTTTTTGTCATCCGCTGCGGAAAGCAATGGATACTTTACCTGAATCGCTTGAATTTGTACATTGGCAGCAGGAGGGGAAAACGATAGTTAAAACTTTGGCGGAAAGGGGGGAACACCATCTATGAACACGGCAGCATCTACGATACAGGCGAAAACCGCACGCAAAGCGTTATGGAAATATCGGTACTTATATTTGCTGGTTATACCCGGAACGATTTATTTTATCGTTTACCGGTATATCCCGCTGCTCGGCTCCGTAATCGCATTCCAGGATTATAATCCGTTTCAAGGCTTCTTGCGCAGCAAATGGGTCGGACTCGAGCATTTTTATAAGATATTCGATAACCGCGACGTCATACGCGTGCTTTTCAATACGCTGCAGCTGTCGTTACTGCAAATTGCGTTTGCGTTTCCGGCTCCGATCCTGCTTGCGCTTATGTTGAACGAAGTCCGGAGCTCGCTGGCCAAGCGATGGATTCAGTCGATCGTTTATTTGCCGCATTTCCTCTCTTGGGTTGTTATTGCGGGAATAGCGACGGTTTTTTTGAGAAGCGAGGGGTTCGTCAATCAGCTGCTTCACTCAGCGTTCGGTACGGAACCGATCTATTTCTTGCAGACGCCGATGTTTTTCAAACCGCTGCTTATCTTGGAGGTCATTTGGAAGGAAACCGGCTGGGGAACGGTCGTTTTTCTGGCTGCACTGGCGGGGGTCAATGCGGAGCTGTATGAAGCGGCGGTCGTGGACGGCGCCGGCCGGCTGCGCAGAATTTGGCATATAACCTTGCCAGCGATACGCAGCACGGTCGTTATTTTGCTGATTCTCAGGCTGGGGAGCGTCATGGACAGCGGCTTTGAGCAAGTATTCCTGATGTTAAATCCGTACGTCATGGAAGTAGGGAATGTTTTGGATACCTACGTGTATTACAAAGGCATTTTACAGGCCGACTTCAGCTTCGGGACGGCGGTCGGATTGTTTAAGTCGGTTGTCGGTCTGATATTGGTCGTTCTGGCCAACCGTTTGGCCAAACGATTCGGCGAGGAAGGGATTTATTGAGGGGGTAGAAGATCCATGCAGCAGCGAACATGGGCGGAGCGAGTCGGTGAAAGCATCAATCTCCTCATGTTGATTTTTATTGCGTTCCTTATGTTCTTTCCGTTTTGGCATATTTTTGCCGTGTCGTTCTCGTCTTACGACCACTTCCTGCAAAGCGAGTTCATTTTATGGCCGAAAACTTGGGTGGCGGACGCCTATGACTACATTTTCAGCCACAGCCGGTTTATGCGTTCGATCTGGGTGACGATCGGCGTCACGGTGCTCGGGACGTTGATGAGTTTGCTTTTTACAGCCACGATGGCATATGCGCTGTCGCGTCATTTTCCCGGGCACAAAGCGGTTATGGCGCTGGTCTTGTTCTCTTTTCTGTTCAGCGCCGGGATGATTCCCACGTATTTGGTCGTCAGAGAGACGATGCTGATCAATACGATATGGGCTTTGATTATTCCGGGATTGATCAGCTCGTGGAATCTGATCGTCTTCAGGCAGTTTTTTCGAAGTATACCGGAAGCGCTTCAAGAGGCCGCACTGATCGACGGCGCTCATGATCTGACTGTATTTCGCAAAATTATTATACCGCTTTCCAAGCCGGCGTTGGCCACCTTCGGGCTGTTCTACGCCGTCGGCTATTGGAATGCGTACTTTAACGGCATTCTTTATTTGAACAAATCATCCTTGTGGCCGATCCAAGTGCTGCTTCGTCAAATTGTTATCGTGGAAGACAAGGCGGCTTTGATTAATGATCAGGTTTTGTCCAGGCCGCCTGCCGAAATGATTCAGATGGCCGCTATTTTGGTGGCAACCGTCCCGATCTTGTTCGTGTATCCGTTCTTGCAAAAGCATTTTGCCAAAGGGGTGATGCTTGGTTCCGTGAAAGGTTAGCGTCATACATTCGTCCATCTACTTGTCATATCGAACGATAATCAGGGAGGGTAAACAGATGAAAGCAAGAAATGTCGGCATCGTTTTATCATTGAGCACAATGGTTTTGGCCGCGGCCTGCAGCGATGGCAAGGGGAACGAAACGGGAAAAAACGCCGGAACCAATCCGGAAGCGACGGGCAAAGCCGCTATCGACATCAGCTTCATGAGCTTTATGGCGCTTGACGTTTTCCCGCCGTCGCAAGGCAGGGGCTTGGACATGATTAAAGAAAAGTTCCAAGCGAATATCAAATCCCAGTTCATACCGGTGGCGGATTACGGGGACAAAGCATCCGTGCTGATTGCATCCGGCGACGTGCCCGACGTGCTGTCCTGGGGCGGGATCGAGTCCACTTTCATTAAATATGCGAGGCAAGGGGCGTTTTTGCCGCTCGACGATTATATCGATAAATACGAATCGTTAAAAGCGGTGCCCAAGCATGTATGGGATCAGCTGCGGGTGGACGGCAAAATTTACTCCATCCCGAGCTACGGCTCCAGCCATGTGTTTACGATGATTATCCGCCAAGATTGGCTCGATAAATTGAATTTGAAAATGCCGACCAACTACGAGGAATTGAAAAAGGTCGCCATCGCCTTTGCGAAGAACGATCCGGACGGCAACCAAAAGAACGATACGATCGGTTTTTCGCTGTATGCGAATATCGGGCCGGAGGCTCCCGCAGGGGCTTACTGGTCGAAGGCTTGGTACCATAAAGATGCGCAGGGACAATATATTCCGGGCATAGTCGGACCGGGCCGCAAGGAAGTGATCCAAATGTATGCGGACGCTTATGCGGAAGGAGCCGTTACGAAAGATTTCGCCGTCGCTACGATCGATAATGCCTACAAAGAGTTTTATTCGGGCAAATCGGGTATTTTCCTCGGAACGCCGAGAGGCATGAGCGAGCCGGATTACTTGGCGCTGCTCAAAGCGCAGCCGAATGCCGTAGTGGCTTCCGTTCCTTATTTCGCGGCTCCAGACGGCTCGCAGGGATCGGCGCTGGGCATGGGCTATAACGGGCTCACCGTGCTTTCTGGCAAATTGAAGGATCAGCCGGAGAAGATTGAGAAAATACTGGAGATTATGGATTTCGGCAGAAAGTGGATTCCCGTCTCGGACAGAACGCCGCAAAATAAAGATTTTGACTGGCTGTACGGGAACGAAGGCGTCGGCTATACGATGGAAAACGGAAAGGCCGTTCTGAAGAAGGGATACGAGAAGGACGCGCCGCTTCATTACATGCTGCAAAGGCATGAGCCGTATACGCCGTGGGCGCCGAACGACGCCGCCAATCAATATTCGACTTCGCAGTACGATTCCAAGGACATGCAGCAGTTTATCGCCAAGATCGAGGAAATGGAGAAAACGTACAACAAAACGCCGTATGCCGATCCAAGCCGCGGCATCATAACGGAAACGCAGGCGAAAAAAGAGCTTGAGCTGAACGAATTTATTATCGGCGAACAAATCAAAATGATTTCCGGCGCGCGCCCCGTATCCGAGTGGGACAAGATGGTTGACGAATGGAAAGCTCGCGGCGGCGCCGATTGGATTAAAGAAATGAATGCGGCAATCAACGAACGCAAAGGCAGTAAATAATCGGTTCGCGGTATGAAGCGGAAAGGAAATCGATATGATCATCGACTCGCATAATCATCCGTTTTACGGCTTGATGAATTTGGAGAAAACGCTGCAAAACATGCAGGCCTGCAATATCGACCGGACCTGGATGCTGTCGCTGGAAACGCCTGAGCATGAAACATGGCCCGGCTATTACAGCAGCGCGTTCGGCACGGAACAGGCCTCCATCCCATTCGAAAATTGCTTGCATTACGTAGCAAAGGAGCCCGACAAATTCGTTCTCGGTTACGCGCCCGATCCGCGCAAGCCTTACGCAATCGGCCGATTGGAAGCGGCGATCGAGATGTACGGCGTTCGTGTCTGCGGGGAAATCATGCTGAGGATGACCTACGATCATCCGGATGCGATCGCTATGTTCCGCTATTGCGGCAAAAAAGGATTGCCCGTCATCGTGGAAGTCAATTACGGCGTAGATGGCGCCGGACCTTTTGCGCAGCCGGGATATTGGTACGGGGGCGGCATCGAGGCGTTCGAACGGCTGGTTAAAGCATGTCCCGAAACGATCTTCCTCGGTCATGGTCCCGGCTTCTGGGCGCATATTTCCGGCGACGATCTTTATCAAACGATGAGTTATCCGAGCGGCGATGTCGTATCGGGAGGCAAGGTCGTAGAAATGATGCGCACGTACGACAACCTGTATTGCGATTTATCCGCACGTTCAGGCTATAACGCATTAACCCGTACCCCATCGTTCGGTAAGGAATTTTTGTTAGAGTTTCAGGATCGTGTTCTTTACGGGAGGGACGATTGGGATAACCGGCTTCAGCAGTTTTTGAACGAAGCGGGCTTCCCGCAAGAGACGCTGCACAACATCTATGCCGGCAACTCGTTGAAGCTCGTTCCCTTGTAAGGACCGCCTTCGCGGCTGACAGGCGACAGGTATTGCCTAACGCGCCGGATTCTTCGCACCGTGAAGCACCCGGCGCGCGGCGTTTCGTCTGCCGCATAAGCTGCGCGAGGAGTAAAAAAGGAGGCTGGTGAGTGCATGTCATACCGATTCGCCGTTATTGGCTGCCGGCATGGGCATATTGCGAGATTTATAGACGAGATGCAACGAATGGGGCACACATGCGCAGGCATATATGACGCCGGCGATGGAAGTTTGGCCAGGAAGCTGGCGGAAGACTATAACGTGCCGTACATGAATGATGTGGATGCGCTGCTTGAACCGTCCGTACAAATTGTCGGCACTTCAGCTATCAACAACGAAAAAATGGACGTCGTCGAGCTATGCGAGCGGCATGGCAAAGCGGTCATAGCGGATAAACCCCTTGTCACCGACCGCGCCGGGCTGGAACGGCTGGAAAATGTGCTGAAAAGGGGCCGCATTCAGGTAGGTTTGATGCTGACCGAACGTTATCGCCGATCGGTCCTTACTTTAAAGCGGCGGATCGATGAAGGAGCGCTCGGCGACATTACCGAAGTAGCAATCCGCAGGCCGCTTAAGCTTTATCGCGAGTATCGCGAACCATGGTTTTTCTCCAAAACGCAAAACGGCGGCATTATAGCGGATCTTATGATTCACGATATGGATCTGCTCCGCTGGTTGACTGGCGAACCGATCGATGAGCTGCATGCGGTTGCAGGCAAAAGCATACTGCCGGAATATCCGGACTTTTATGACACGGCTAATATTCAGGCTGTTCTAGGCGGACGTATTGCCGCCAGTCTTCACGCCGATTGGCATGCCTCGGAGAAAGGCTGGGCTGCGGACGGACGCCTATTCGTTACGGGCACGAAGGGCTGCGCCGAAGTGCGGCTGTCCGGCGATCCGGCCATTGCCGAGGAGGAGCTGCTTTTTACGGTGTACGGCGAGCAGCGGTTTCAGCGGGAAGAGCTGGCATTAGCCGAGTCAGGCTTGTGCGAAGACTTTATTCGGCGAATCGAAGGAGCGGAGCATTCCGGTCCGTCTCACACGGACTTATGGGAAGCTAGCAAAGCCGTCATAACTGCGGATGAAACCGCACGGCGATTGAAAATAAACACGGAATGGTGATGACATGAGCGAGAATGGGCATTTGGCGATTAACGGCGGTCCGAAAGTAAGGAAGAATCCGTTTCCGGAACGCGGATTACTGGGGGAGGAGGAGAAAAAGGCGGCGATCGCGCTATTCGACGAGGCGATTGCCAGCGGCAGCGCATTCGGTTATTTGGGTCCCGAGGAGGAAGCGTACTGCAGCGAGTTTGCCGAATTTATGGGCGGAGGTTACGCGGATGCGGTCAACTCGGGCACGACGGCCGTTTATGTTGCTTTGCGGGCGTTAAACCTGGAGCCGTTTACGGAGGTCGTCGTTAGTCCGATTACCGATCCGGGCGGCATGATGCCGATCGCGCTGCTGAACTGCATTCCGGTTGTCACGGATTCCGCTCCGGGGAAATACAATACCGACGCGAACGAAATCGAAAAAATGATTACGCCGTTGACGAGCGCGATTCTGGTTGCGCATATCGGAGGCGAGCCGCTCGATATCGAGGCGATCGTAGCGGTAGGGAAAAAGTACGGCATTCCGGTGGTCGAGGATTGCGCGCAAGCGCACGGAGCCGCGATTCGCGGCAGGAAAGTAGGATCGTTCGGCGATATTGCGGCATTCTCGACGATGTTCGGCAAGCATCACTGCACGGGCGGCCAAGGCGGAGTCGTCTTCACAAGGGATGAAACGCTTTATTGGCGGGCTAGGCAAGCGTCGGATCGGGGCAAGCCGTTCGGATTGCCGGACGGTTTGACGAATGCGATCGCGTCGCTGAATTTTAATTTGAACGATCTTGCGGCTGCGATCGGAAGGGTACAGCTGAAGAAGCTGCCGCTAATCGTACAGAAGCGCCGAGATGTAGCGGCTCAATTAACCGAACGCTTGAGCAAGCTGGAGGCTGTCGCGGTCCCTCGGCAAATCGAAGGTGCGGAGGCATCCTTTTGGTGGCTGCGGCTGGAAGTCGATGAAAACAAGCTAAGCTGCGATAAGGAAACCTTCTGCCGTGCTTTGATAGCGGAGGGAATTCCGGTTAACCCGTCATACCGGGCGATGCCTCATCTGATGGACTGGTTTCAGAAGCAGCGCGCATTCGGCACGAGCGGTTATCCGTGGCGGGCTCCGGCCTACAAGGGCGATCCTGACCGTAAGTTCGAGCTGCCGAACGCCATGGCGGCGACGAGCGTACAGTTTAATTTATACGTAACGGAAAGCTGGGGACAACAGGAAATCGAGGACACCGCTGCAGCATTCGAGAAAGTCGAGAGGGCCTATTTGAAGTAATCTCGGGAGGGATTGTCTTGATAAGTCGGAGAATGAATGTCGGGTGTACGAAAATTTTGTTATTTTTTATGATGTTCAGCGTGTTTTTCGGCAGTCAGCCGCAATTGTCTTATGGGGAGCCGATCGAGGATCCCCCTCTTTTATTTGATTTTTCGAAGGTAGGCGTGAACGGGGCGGACGGGACGCCTTCCGGCTGGAAGCTGGACGGACAAACGACCGATTATCCGCTGGTTACCGTGTATGCCGCGGATGGACTGACGATCCATTCGGCCGCAATCGGCCAGGACAGCAGGAGTTTTTCTTTTGACGTGCCGGAAGCGGGCATTTATCAGGTCGATTTTCAAGGTCTGCTCCACATAGGCAACGGGATCGGGAAGCTGTTCATCGACGGTGCCCAATTGGGCGACTACGATTTTTATTCGGAAACGACCCAGTTGAATCCCGATCCGCAGACGATGGGCAAGCTTTATTTGGCGGCCGGGACGCACTCGCTCGCGATAAAGCTGGTTGGCCAGAATGCAAGCTCAACCTATACGTATATGATGCCTAATAAAATGTTTCTGACAAACGTTTCCGAAAGCGTAGCCTCCGTTCATGTGACGGCCGATTCTACCGAGCTGTTTGCGGGAGAATCGCTGCAGCTGCAGCTGAATGGGGTGCTGAGCGACAGCAGCGCTGTAAATTTGAACGGTGCGGGCGTTACTTACACGAGCTCTGACGATTCGGTGATGGAGGTGGATGCATCCGGCAAAGTGACAGCGCTTTCGCGGGGCTCGGCGACGATAACGGCAGCTTTTACTTTGGACGGCATGCCGTATGAGCGGTCGATACAGCTGCAAGTGATCGGCAAGTATCTGTTCGACTTCTCGAAGGTCGGGGTGGAGGGTGCGGATGGCATGCCCACCGGCTGGAAGCTCATCGGCACGACCGGCCAGCTGCCTTCGATCAGAGTCTGGGCTTCGGACGGGCTGACGATTCATTCGGCGGCTTTGAATCAAGATGCCAGAAGCTTTGCTTTTACCGTTCCGGAAGCGGGCACCTACAGAATCAAGCTGAACGGCGCGCTGAGCAGCGGCAATGGAATCGGGCAAGTCAAAGTCGACACGCAAGTGCTCGGCAATTACGATTTTTACTCGGCGACGACACAGCTCGATCCGGAGCCGCAGACGATGGGCAAGCTGAATTTGGCCGCGGGGACGCACACCTTGACGCTCACGCTCGTTGATAAGAATGAGGCTTCGGGATGGTACTATTTAGCGCCGAACAAAATGATTTTGGAGCAGCTGGCGCCGGAGTTTACGGCAGTGACGCTAACGGCAAGCAGTCCGGTCATTGCGGTTAACGACACGCTCCAGCTGCAGCCCGAAGGGAAGCTTAGCGACGGCAGCGCCGTCGATTTAAGCGGCGCAACATATGAATTTGAAAGCTCGGACGAAGCCGTGCTGGAGGTTGATCATTCCGGACTCGTGACCGCAATTTCGCCGGGATGGGCGACCGTTACGGCAGCCGTCACCTTGAACGGGATTCGGCAGGAGGCGTCGATTCGTCTGCTGGCTTTGAGCGGGCCGCCGGATGAGATCGAATTGTCTTTAACTTCTCAACAGCTGCTGCCGGGACAAAAATCGTACGCGAACGTTAAAGGTTATACGGCGAACCATGAGCCGATCGATTTGAAAGGGCTTCCCGTGTTATTCAGCGTATCGGTTCCGGGTCAGGAGGCCGTTTCGGTCAACGGGAAGGGCGTCGTTACGGCAATCTCGGCGGGAACGGCGCAAATCCATGCCTCTATGGCTCTTCTCGGCGAGACCTATGATGCGGAAGCGACGGTTACGGTCGTAAACGCTACGTATACGCCGCAAGCGATACCGGTCATATCGGACCGCTGGGGCGTAATTCATGCCGCGAACACCCCGATCCAGCTGAACGGCAGCTTGAGCGAATCCGCTTGGAATCATGCGGCCGGATGGGACGGCTTCAAGACGGCTTACTATAAGAATGAGGCGGATCCGGATACGGAAGTGAAAATAACGTATGATGAGGACAATCTGTATGTTGGCATTACCGGCCAAAAACTGGCATCCGATGACTCCCTTCCATCCGAAGGCTTCGAGCTTCTGATTTCGCCTGATTCGGAACTTTCGAACACGTATCAGCTTCTCGTCATGCTTAAGGAAGATCAGCATCGGCAGTTGAGTACGATTTATGACCGGTACAGCCACCCTCCCAAGGCGATTGATAACGCAGCCTCGCAAGTCGTTGACGGTGTAGAGCAGTGGACCGCGGAAGTATCCATACCTTGGCATTCTCTCGATGTGGAGGGCGTTTCGGCAGGCGACGAGTGGGCAATCAACGTCATTCGTCACCGCATAGGGGCACAGCCGTTATCATCCTGGGTGCCGATCCGCGAATCCGAGTTTACGGATAATGAAAGTCCGAATGCATACGCGCTTTTCGTAACTGCTGCCGAACAGGGAAGGATGGGGCGCGTCTACTTCGAGGAGGCGGTAAGCCGATCAGCGGGGTCTGCAGCGGCAGAGCCGGTTGCGCCTTGGTTCCCCGAGCAGCTCGAGTTGATCTACGCCGGGTATTCCGAAAAAACCGTATCGTTCTCGGCGGACGGGCTGCAAATAACGGGCAATCATGCGAGGATCGGCCTGCGCACGCCGTCCGGCGAACGTTATGAGATAACCGGAGCGGTTTGGACGGAACAAAACGGCCGCTATACAGTGTCGTTCCAGCATTCGCCGCTGAATAAGCCGGGCTTGTACCAGCTTGAGCTCATTGTCGATGACACGGTGAACGCTCAAACGCGGATGGCCGTTATCCTGTTCGATCGAGACGAGACGATCGACGCCGGAGAGCGAAGCTCGAACTGGCGGCCGGCTGCCGTTCCGTTAGCTGAAGCGAGTGCAAGTGAGCCGTCGACGGACGTAGAGCGACTGCTCCAAATGATTCCGGCAAAATCCGGGACATCGATTCTCGGCCTGCCGGAAAATCCGGATTTGCATCCGGTCGGCTTGTTCGACTGGGATCCGAGCTTTCCGGATCAAATCGTGAGCAAGTCGGGCTCGCTTGTTTACCCGAACGCGAACCATCCAGAGGACAAAACGCTGCAAGTGCGGAATGCCAAGGGTGAACTCGTGGAGTATCCCTATTACGAAGACGGCAGCGGGAAAAAGTACTTTTTCTCGGCGTTCATCGATTTCAAAAAAAGAGAATATGTGCTGAAGCAGACGGCGCTGCTGGCCGAGCTGGATCCGCTTGGAGCGGCCCGGCTGTTGAATCGTTTTGCCGACGTGTACGAGGGATATGTGCCTATTTATGACTTTACGTGGAACTTTTATCCGATTTCGTTGCAGTCGGGGCCTCCGTACCCGCATTATGGCGGCGTATGGAGCAGCTGGTTTTTCATGGACTTGGAAGCGCTCAAAAGCTTGGCGAAAGCTTATGAAGCCGTCAAAAAGACGGATGCATTCGATTTGCTTTCCGTCGAGCTCGGCATTGACGTTTCCGAGAAGCTGAAAAACAAGATGTTTAAACCGTCGGTTGATTACATGAGAACGTTCACAACATGGAACTCCAACATGGATTATATGCTGTGGTCCGGCCTGATTGCGATCGGCAACGCCATCGACTATCCGGATTACGTTCACGAAGCGATCGATCGAATCGGCAGCTTCGCCTCCAAGCAATTTATGTTTGACGGATTCTGGAACGAAGTGACGGTTTCCTATCATATGCAAAGCTATGCCGGCTTGCGGGACAGTCTGAAAGCCTTGCAAGGCTGGGGAGATCCGGCGGGATACGTTTCTTCGAGAACCGGCAGGCGGGTGGAGTCGCTTGACATGGGCACGGAGTTTCCTTTCTTGAAGCAATCTGCGGTTATCCAAAACCTGCTCGCATATCCGGACGGAAAGCTGCTGCCGATCAACGATACATGGGCTTACGACATTTCGGACGCGCCGGATACGGAGGCCGGATCCTTCCTGCTTTCGGCCGCGGGCGTCGGGCGTACGACTATCGGCGATGAGACGGAGCAGTCTCAGCTCTATATGAGCTATTCCCCGAAATTCGGCCATAATCACTGGGATCCGCTCAATATCATGTACTATGCCAAAGGGCAGGAGCTGCTTCCCGATGTCGGCTATACGCATTCCAAATACGGGATGTGGACGAGATCGACGATGTCGCATAATACCGTCCTTGTGGACAGTAAGGATATGGAAGCGGATAAGCTCGGACTGAACGGCAAAGGGCAAATATCCGCCTTTATCTCCTCGGATGAAACCGTGCAGGTGATGAAGGCCGGCGAGGAAAACGGCTACGCGATGACGAGCGAATACGACAGGGAGCCTTGGCAAATCGCGTTTCCGGGCTCGGATGACGGCTATGTGCTCGATCTGTTCCGCGTAGCGGGCGGGAGCCGCCACGAATATACGCTGCATGGCGATGCGAACCGGGATGCTGCGTTTACAACCTCTCTGCCGATGCAGTCATACGGGCCGTATTTACTGCCGGAAGGGACTCCGGTAAGTCCGCCGGTCGATCAATATGACAAAGGCAGCGCGGGCGACGAATATTACGGCTATTTATATATTCGGGATGTAAGCCGCGGCCAGGTTGAAGGCGGCCAATACCGGGTTACGCTGTCGACGCAAGATCCGGGCGAGAACGGCGCGGAACGGGCGGGTATGCAGATCATCGGCCTGACCGATCCGGGCGAGAACGAGCTGTTCCTAGGCAGATCGCCTTCCTTGCGGATGACCAGAACGGTGTACAACGACTCGAACGATGTTGCCGACCTGTATACGATGCCGACAATGGTGCTGCGGCGGGAAGGCAGCGAGCTGAAGAGCACGTTTATTACGGCACTGGAGCCGTACGCGGCCGGAGATTCCCCGCAAATCGAGCAGGTGGAACGGCTCGTTCCCGACCGGTCGGAGGAAGGCGATGCGGCGGTGAAGGTGTCGTACGGAACGACGACGGATATCATTTTGAGCTCGCCGGAGACAGGCGATAAGCCGCTTATTATCGGCAATATTTGGCTGGACGGGAAGATGGGCTTTATCCGCTTGGAGAACGGTGTCGTCACGAAAATGATGCTGATGGACGGAACAAGGCTTGTCTATGACGATCGGGAAGTAACCGGAGCGGGTTCGTCATCCGGCGTTATCGACGAGGTATACCGGAAAGCGGACGGTCAAGCCTTCGACGCTTTCGGAACCTCAACTGCCGTATCTGCGGATGCGATAGGTCAATATATGATCGTGGAACATCCGGACGGATCGTCGGACGGGTACAAAATAACGGACGTCCTTACCGAAAATGGAAGGACAAAGATCGTCATCGAGGGCGAGCCGGGCTTTGTTCTTTATCCTGACGGGGCATCCGAGCTGAAGTTTTATCCGTCTACCCGGTGGAAAGGAAACCATACGTTCCATATTGCGAATGTCGACAGCGGTATTCACGAGTATGTTCCGTTTGTCGAGTCGATCGAACTGAGCGTGGAGCAGGAAAACATAAACGAGCTTGTGTTGGCTAATGGCGGTACGGCGCAGTTGACAGCGGCTGCCGTATACAGCAATCTGGCCGTTACGGATGTGACTTATGAGCCCGGCATTTGGCAAAGCGGCGATACTGGGGTTGCTGTAGTCGAAGACGGCTTGGTGACGGCTGTAGGCGCAGGGCAAACGGTTATTTCCGCAAGCTTCGGCGGGAAGTCCGCGTTTGTTCCGCTAACCGTAATCGAAGACGGCGAGATGACGATCGCAGGTTTAAGCTCTCCCATGACGGTCGGAGAGCAAGCGCAAATCAGGTTACTCGCGGCAAGCGGGAACGGGGTCGTCGCCGTTACCTATTCGGCTGTTTACAGCAGCAGCGAATCGGATGTAGCTTCCGTGTCGGCTTTAGGGCTTGTTGACGCATTGGAGGCGGGTACTACGGTTATCACGGCGACATACGGTTATTTCACTCCGGCCGTATTCGGACTTCAGGTCCGGGCGAAAGCGAACAACGCTTTGCTGCGCGATCTGAGCGTGAACGGTTCGACCGTGACGGACTTCGAGCCGGCGAACGAAGCGTATACCGTACGACTAGCTTCCGGAACGCAGATGGTTCCGGCGGTTACCGCCGAAGCCGATGATCCGCGCGCCGCGGTAACCGTGCAGCCGGCAAGCTCGCTTCCCGGCACGTCAACCGTCAGGGTGACGGCGGAGGACGGCATAACGGCTAAAACGTATACGGTTCGATTCGAGGCCGATCCTTCACCTGAGAAACCGGCTAATCCGGAAGCGGGGAATGAGAGTCCGTCCGCAAATTCGCCGGCGAACGCATCCGTGAAGCGAAATCAAGTCCTTCATTTTGAAAAAGGTCAAACGAGTATGGCGCTAACAAGGAAAACATTATCGGAATCATCCTCGCTGGAAGTCGTTCAAGGAGATTTTACCTTGCATCTTTCGAATAAAGCGCTTGGTGAGCTGCTACGGTTATGGGATGCGCACGGCGACAAATCGGAAATGACGATTGCCGTTTCCCCGAATTGGGGAAAGCGTGAGGAGCAAGCCGTCGCTCAAGCGGGAAAGCAAGCGAACGCCGCGCTTTCGCCGGCCAGTTCAGTATATGATGTGCGGATATTCTTAGGGCAGCAGACTGTCGCGGCATTCGATTCACCTATACCGATAAGCATCGCGTTCGATCCGAAAGCGGATCAGGAGCTGCTTGGCGTATACCGGATAGGAGACAAGGGGGAGCTCGAATATGCAGGCGGCAAGGTCGTAGGCGATCGAATCGAGGATAAATTGACCGGCTCTGGTCAATTTATCGTGTTGGCGTTCGACAAGTCCTTCCGGGATGTCAAGGCGGAGCATTGGGCGTATCATATGCTGAAGGTGATGGCGGCGCGCCATCTGGTTACCGGAGTGAACGCCGACGATTTCGAGCCTTCGCGTCCAGTGACCCGCGCCGAGTTTACGGCTTTGCTCGTGCGGGCGCTTGGCTTGGAGGCGGCAGAGGAGGAGGGACGGGTTTTTGCGGATGTAGAGTCTAGCGACTGGTATGCAAAAGATGTGGCAGCTGCGTTCGAAGCGGGTCTGGTTAACGGTTTCGACGATGCAACTTTCGCGCCTGACCGGCCGATCACCCGCGAGGAAATGGCCGTCCTGCTCGTTCGCGCATACGTCATGCAGCAAGGAAATCCTGCGATGGGATCAGCTCCGGGATTTAGCGATCTGGAAGAGGCGGGCGAATGGGCGCGGCAATCTTTAAGTACCGCATTCAGCGTAGGATTGCTATCGGGCAGAGGCGATAATCGATTCGTTCCGCAAGGAACGACGCTTCGGGCTGAAAGCGCTCAGGCGGTTTACAATTTGCTGAAATTACTGGAGGTGTGAGATCGCAAGCAATTGGGAGAGCAAATAGGGATAGCAGGTAATTGGGATAGCAAGCAATTGGGATAGTAGGCAATAGGGATAGCAGGCAATAGGTTAGCAAGCAACTGGGATCGGAAGCAATAGGGATAGCAGGCAATAGGGATCGCAAACAACTGGGATAGCAGGTAATAGGGATTGCAAGCAATTGGAAAAGCAGGCAATAGGATAGCAAGCAATAGGAAAGCGAGCAATAGGGATTGCTTGCGATTCTGCGAAAGAAAGAAAGAAAGAAAGAATAAGCGAACCGGCGTGTATCGTTGATGCGCGCCGGTTTGTTTATGTTTTCGGCAAGATTCTGCAGGTACAACGTCACGATCCAACCGTGAAGTAAATTCCGAATTTTTCTGCATAGAGAATAAAATACTTGGTCGCATATGTTGGGATTCGAACTAACATATGGAGCAAGACGGCAAGGTGAGGCTTGCCGTAAAGCTGGAGTCCGATTTTACCCTCTTAGAGCGATGAATCAAGGTTACTTTAATATTGCAGTCCGAATTTGCCTGCTTGGAGAAGGGATTCACCCGTATACCGTACATAAAAGTCGCTGCAAGTGGGTGTTTTCGGACTGCTGGTGAGGAAAGGAAGCCGAACTTGATTCCAATTGGGCAGAATCGGACTCCAGAGTATGTAAGTAATGAGTGAGATGAGCAAGTAGGGGGATTGGAGAGTAGGAATATACGTCGGGTGTAGATGGGGTCTGCAAGACCCGAAATTGTGCATGAAAATTCAAATAGAATGATCGGGATGGAATCAAAGTCCCCCAATCGTGTATGAAATTTCAACTTAAATGATGGGATGAACGGCTAAATACGGAATTCTGTATGAAATTTCTAATCGAATGATCAGTGTTGCTCCTCCTAACATTCTACAGAGCGCGAGAAAACGGTCGACGTTAACGGAGTACCGGATGTTTTCGGGAAGGTTGGACACTTGTTATGACGCCGGCTGCTTCCCTGTCAAAATGCCGCAAAAAGCAAAAAGTAAAAATCGCAGCATTTCTTGGTATTTTTTGATCGCTTATGATCGGAGTGAAACCAAATTGGAAAAGAGCCGCGTTGTGACGGCGATAGGGGGAGTTGTATGGAGTAAACGAACATCGCTTTACTAGAGACGGTACGATCTCTATAGCCTCGTTTTATTGCTCGACTTGCATACCGCAAGCTCCAACTGGATGTACCAAACGGTGAACCATGAAATTGTCAACTTGGTAAGCGCTCTCAAAGCTTGTTGTACATAAAAAAATAAGCTGGAGGGAAATCGATGAATCGAAGGAAACTCGTAGCGGCAGCCATTCAACGGCTAGCTCGGAAAGACAGAAAGCCCGTTTTCAAAAGACTGAGTGCTATGCTGTTAATGTTAGTAGTGATTTTCACTGCGACAGCCCCATTTCAAAGCTATGCACAAGGGCAATCGGGATACGAGGGGCTGCAAGGCGACGTTAATCGGAAGGAAGCCGTACAAGCTTTGGAAAATGAAGTGATTCTTGAAGAAGACCCCGCTTCCATTGTCGGCGTTTGGCGGGGGTTGCTCAATGACAATCCGGATCCGGATGTCTGGTTTATTCAATTCAACGAAGATAAGACTTATAAATTCTGGGTTAGCGGTCCTAACGCTGCCGGTTCCGGTTACGGCAACTATGTCATGTCACCGGACAATGAACTGAGTTTCAATAATACCGTTGTTCTGAAATTTTATGGACAGTATAAAAGTTTTTATATTACCAAAAAGAAGGTTACTCTCGAGAATGACAGATGGAGCTTTGAAATCGAATCAAACGATCCAAAACCAATGAAGTTACCGGTTTTATTTTTCAGTGCCCGAGTCCCTTCGCTAGGCTTAATGTCCAACGATGATGGGGATAATGCCTTCCAATCGGGAGATCCCGAGGATTCGGTCAATCTTCTCAAGAAGCACATGACGGGCTTGGCGAATACTGGCGTGCAGAGCTTGCAGTACAATGTAGCGGCCGGCGTTCTCTATTATCCGACTTCAGTAGGATCCCGCTATGCATGGAAGCTCAGCGAAGCCAATCAAACGGCTATAGATTGCTACGATCCGCCAGCTTGGTACTTGAAATGTAAGGAAACTTTCGGGGAAGATCACTGCAGATATAATGATAGTTGGGTGCGCACCTGTTGGGCGCATAATGTTTTTTTGGAGGGCTATGACCCCGTGAGAATTGCCGGAGAAGCTTTCTTGGCTGCCGGTCAAGCGAGCGGCCAGGAGAAGCGCTTCTTTCTATCCTACCGGATCAGCGACGATCATTTTGCCCCTCTTCCGGATAAATACCCGCTTACGACTAAATTTTGGGAGGAGAATCAAAGCACCTTACGGATCGGGGCGTCCGGAGAACCGCCGATTCCCGCTTCTCTTTTTGCCAATGGCCTCGAAAATATGCTGAATTTCGAAAAAAAGCAGGTTCGAGACCAGGCGGTGGCGGAAATAAAAGAAGCCATGACTCGGTACAGCGACATCATCTCGGGTTTTGAAATCGATTTTACGCGTGCGCCGTACCTGTTCCCAAAAGATCGAGCCCAGGCCCAAGAGAATCTCGATGCCATGACCGGCATGATCGCGGAGGTTCGCAGATACATGAACCTGCTTCAAGTCAAAGAGGGCATTTCGCGTCCCTTGTATTTGATTGTTCGCGTTCCCCCGACACTTGCCAATGCAAAATGGGCGGGACTTGATGTACCAACCTGGATTTCGCAGCGCTTGGTCGATGTCGTCATTCCTTCGCATATTATGTCTTTGTCGCAAGAATTGAACATTGAAGAGTTCGTATCGCTAGCTTCCAAGTCAGGAACTGTCGTTTATGGAGGCGCGCCGTTGCGTACAAATTACGGATGGCGTTTGGATACCGCTTTTCCACAAAACACGTATCAGAAATCGTCCTATAATGCCATGCCATACCCGCCTGCCTTCTATGGGGCAGCCCTTAATTTTTATGAGGCCGGAGCCGAGGGTATTCAGCTTTACAACATGATGGCACCTAGCTGGGTCGATGAGGAATGGGTAAATCTGTTTGTAAAAAAACTTGCTCAACCAAAAGCTCAAGTGATCGAAGCGATCACCAACGCTGTGCATGAGTATTTTGTCACGCTCCCGACCTTGACCTCATGGGAAGGCTATCATGAGCCGGTTCAACAACTGCCGGTCTACATGGACGGCGGTTTGCAGCAGTTCCAGACTTTTGAGCTCAACGTTCAAACCGATCCGTCGACGCAGCAAAATCCGCCTGTAGTAAGAATTGGACTTTACCAGCAGTTGGATGACAGCAAACGGTTCAATCTCGCGATAAACGGCAATAGCAGCGTCGATCAGGAACCAGTCTCCAACTATCTTATAAAAACGAATAAAGTGAACGACGCTTCAAAAGTATCGGACAGAGCCGTAGTTACGCGTTCTGCGCCGGGCGCTTATTTACAGCTTGAGATTGATCCCAAGTTGCTCCATAAAGGTCTCAATCAGATCTCGATCAGTCTTGAAGAGCCGACTTCGATCCTGGATCTCCGGTTGGCCTTTCCGAATGCATGCGGTCCAGGTGAAAGCAAGTGGGATTCTCTATTAGTATGCCTTCCTGTCTCGGCGATACAATTGGAAGGAAAAGCACAGTTGACCGCAGGCGAAACCGACAATACGGTTGCGTATGCCGACTATACGGATGGAAGCCGGGTGAAGCTGACGGAAGGCGTCACTTTCGCAAGCAGCAATCCGTTAGTCGCCACGATCGACCTGACGGGAACGGTGAAGGCGCTGGCGGCAGGCACAACGGTTATTACGGCGAAGTATGGCGGAAAGACGGCGAAATTTGAGCTGACCATTAAAGCTGCGGATGTCGAACAGCCAGAGCAGCCGACATTAGAGCGCATTGAATTAACCGGTCTGGATTCGACCCTAACTGTCGGCGAAACGCTAAAAGCGGAAGTATACGCGTCTTATAGCGACAACAGCAAAGTGCTTGTAGCGGGAGGCATAACCTTCACAAGCAGCAATCCGTCGGTCGCTACGATCGACCCGGCGGGAACGGTGAAGGCGCTGACGGCAGGCACGACGGTTACTACGGCGACGTATGGCGGAAAGATAGCAGAATTTACGCTCGAGGTGCGTGCTTCCGGTAATAATGGTGGTACGCCGACTCCGGAGCCAACACCAACACCAACACCAACACCAACGCCAACATCAACGCCAACACCAACGCCAACACCAACACCAACGCCAACACCAACGCCAACGTCCCAGCCAACACAGCAACAACCGACCCCTAAACCGGCGCAGCCTGGGCAGGTTGAGGTATCGGTGAAAGAATTGAACCAGAAGGCAAGCGAAGGCAGCGTGATCTTTGAAACGGAAGATGCGTTTGAGCGCATTTCTCTTCCCGGCAACGCAGCCGAAATTTTGCAAGAAACGGCGGTACAAATTAATGCGGCGAACCTGTCTCTAACAATTCCGGCTTCTGTTCTTCGCCAGCTTGGCGCGTTGATACCTGCGGAACTGCAAGAGTCTGGGATGGTCGAGTTGGAAGCGATTCAAGTGAGCGGCGCTGTTGCCGATCAGTTGACCGCGAAGGCTGCACGCCAATCATCCGCTTCGATCACGCCGAAAGGCAACTTGCTTGAGTTTAAGTTATCGATTAAGACAAAGGACGGAAATACAGAGACGTTGTCCAGCTTTAACACGCCGATTCGCATTTCGCTGAAAGCTGCGGCCGACACTGACCGGACGATTGCCGGGATTTATTATGTGGCGGAAAACGGAGAGCTTGAATACGTCGGCGGAACATGGCAGGATACCGAGCTCACGGCCGAGATCGCTCATTTCAGCAAATATGGCATATTGGAATACGACAAGTCGTTCGCGGATCTGAATGCCGGTCACTGGGCGGCGGCAGCGGTTAGACAGTTGGCTGCCAAGCATTTGGTTGACGGTGTAAGCGACAGCGAGTTCGCTCCTGAACGCCATGTAACGAGAGCTGAATTTACCTCCATGCTCGTTGGCATGCTGGGATTGCAAGCCGGAGGCTCCACTCCGTATGCCGATGTGGCCGTTAGCAAGTGGTATGCACAAGCAATTGCCGCCGCTGCGAAAGCGGGGATCGTAAATGGCGTAGATGCCGCGCATTTTGCACCTGATGCAGAGATCAAGCGCCAGGAAATGGCGGCAATGATCGTACGGTCTTACGAATATGCGACAGGCACCAAGGTCAGCATAGGCCAATCGGAGCAAGCGTTCACCGATATGGAAGCTTCTCCGGAATGGGCCAAGCAGGCGGTAGAGGCTGCTTACAAGCTCGGTCTTGTCAATGGACGCCGGGAAGGACAATTCCAACCGGAACAGAAGACAACGCGCGCGGAAAGCGCGAAAGTCATTGTTGAACTTTTGACCGTCGTGACGGATCAGAAATAGGACGTAAATTCTGATGCGGAAACGCTCAAGGATTTGCCCAAGGAGCAGTTGGCGGGCAGGCCGTATCGCAAATGCGGCGCATCGACGTCCGGAAACCGTAATAGACAAAAGAGGGAGAACAGACAATGCCTTCGCTGGATATGACGATAGAGAAATTGCTTGCTTATGAAGGACGCAATCCGCGTCCGGCCGATTTTGATGACTATTGGGAGCGTGCGCTGACGGAAATGCGCGCGGTCGATCCGGCCGTCGAGCTGGTGCCAAGCTCGTTTCAGACGCCTTATGCAGAGTGCTTCGACTTACATTTCACCGGTGTTCGCGGCGCGCGGATTCATGCCAAATACGTGCGTCCGAAGCATGTCGAGGGACCGCATCCGGCCATTGTGCAGTTCCACGGCTATTATAGCAACTGCGGTGAATGGCTGGACAAGCTTGCTTACGCATCGCTCGGCTTCTCGGTCGTATCGATGGACGCGCGCGGACAAGGCGGCTCCTCGGAAGATACAGGCGGCGTGAAAGGAACGACGTTTAACGGACATATTATCCGTGGGCTTAATGATCATGAGGACAATTTGCTGTTCCGCCATATTTTCCTGGATACGGCGCAGCTTGCCGGCATCGTGATGAATTTGCACGAGGTCGACGAGAACCGAGTCGGTGCACTTGGCGGTTCGCAAGGAGGCGCCCTGACGATTGCATGCGCAGCGCTGGAGCCGCGGATCAAACGTCTCGCGCCCATGTACCCGTTCCTCTGCGACTACAAGCGCGTATGGGAGATGAACCAAGCGGCGAACGCGTATGCAGAGCTGAAAACGTTCTTCCGCTTCTTTGATCCGCAGCGCAAGCGCGAGGACGACATTTTCACGCGGCTCGGCTATATCGATCTGCAGTTTTTGGCGAACCGGATTCGCGGCGAAGTGCTGATGGGCGTAGGCCTGATGGACGCGGTATGCCCGCCTTCGACCCAGTTTGCGGCCTTCAACAAAATGACGGCGCCTAAATCGTACGAAATTTACCCGGACTTCGGCCATGAAGGGCTGCCGGGCTTCACGGAGAAGACGATCGAGTTCATGCTCGGCTTGTAAGCATCTACGCGAGGTATTATGCAACGATATTGATTAGGATGTCTGTAGTTCGATAAGAAGACTGGAATGTCTCAGGGCGTTATTCCGATGATAGGCGGTTATCATCGGAATAACGCCTGCGTCCGTTTGCCCGCGAAGGGAGAAAGTAAAAAAAATAGCATTCCTTAAAACTTCGCCGCATCGTATGATCGGAGTAACCGATTATACAAAAAGCCGCGCCGAGATCGAATGCGGTCAGGGGGGATTGCATGATAAAAAAAATACCGTTTGCGGGTAAAGGTACGAATTATTACTACAGGCTCGTCATGATCACGCTGCTCATTGCACTGCTTCCGGTTATGCTGCTCAGTTTTTTTTATTATCACAATACGATGAACACGCTAAAGCTCGAACTGCATAACGCCAACTCCAACTATTTGAATCAAACGGCGAATGCGATGGAAGTGGTTATTAATCAAATTACGAACAGTTTTCAGCAGTTCACTATGGAAAGCGCTCTCCAAACTTTTGAATCGTTCCCTAACGGCGGCTATTACGAAAGATTGAGCGGCCAGTTGAAGGAATCGGATTTGCCCGCATTAGACCGTTATCTGATCAGCAAAGCAAAGGTATGGAAAAATCTCGACATTATGAACGGCTCAAACGAGTATATCTTTTCCGTGCATTTGATCGACCGTTCCAAAGAAGTCATTTTGTCTTCTTTTCGTTCGCAGCAAGAGCTGCTTCCCATGCTGGATACGATCAGCGTGGCGGGCGACGCAAAAACGTATCCGTATTTCCGGGAGGTTCAACAGGTCTATCTGCAAGGCGAGGGTACGAAATTGATATTGCCTCTCATCTATGTAACGCCTAATCCGAACGAAACGAATATTGTAGTCGTGAATCTGGATGCGGAAAAAATTTATAAGAGTATCGTGCAAAAGCTGGATAACTCGGGAGAGAACCGGATATTCATTTTGGATCAAGAGCGAAAGCCGATCATTTACGACAATCGGAACGACTTGTATAAAGTTGTAAACGAATATTTCGCCGATAACGGCAACTCGTCCGATAGCCGAAAACCGGTCGTTCTTACCCGCGAAGGAAAGAAGCTGCTGATTACATCCAAATCTTCCGCCATGCTTGGATGGACGCTCGTTAGCGTTGTCGATATCGATCAATTGTACAGGAGTATTTCTCAGTTGAGAGGCTTGATTTTGACCGTATCCGTCATCGCCTCGTTGATCGTCGCGCTCATCGCGATGTTGACCAGCCGAAATATATACCGGCCGATTTCCCGTTTGGCCGCTTATATCCGCAAGCTCGATCCGACAGGCAAACCGGAATGGCCGACCGTTCGCGGCAATGAATTTTCCATGATTCAAAATAGCTTCGAGGCGTCTGTGGAAAACCAACACCGTTTGCAGCTAAGGTTAAAGGAAAGTTTGCCCGCTTATCGGGAGAAGTTTCTGGCTTCTCTGACGAAAACGCATAAGTTCAGCCGGGAAGAGCTTGAGGAGCGCATTCAGTTTTTGGGTATCGAGCTGGAACTGAACGATTTGCTGCTGCTGAATGTGTACTTCGAGCGTTCTCAAGGAAAGAATCGGGATTTCGAGACGCAAAATTTGGATCGGCTGCATCTCATCGATATTTGGCGGCATCGTCTGATCTCGTCGGGTACAGGGATCGTCATTGAAATGGAGGAGGATTTGCTGACCGTAATCGTCAATTGCCAAGCGGATCGGCTTCAGGAAATATTCACCTTGGCGGAGTGCGCGAGGGAAGACGCCAACCGGCAATTGGGCATTTCGTGCCTTGTCGGAATCGGCCGGCACTGCGCGGACATTCATGAATTGGGACAAGCGTTCGAGGAAGCCCGCGAAGCGGTGAGATGCCGGAACTTGGCGGGAACAGGAGCGGTTGTTTTTATCGGCGACGTGCTGCTGGAACGAATCAATGTTTTTCTATACCCGATTGAAAAAGAGACGATGCTGAACGATTTTATTAAAAACGGCGAGACGGAAAATGCTAAGCGGGTTTTCGCGGAGATGGCGGACGAAATAATCGAACATGAGCGCCGAATCCAATTCCATCAAGTGCAGAGGGTTTTCTTTCGTTTGCTGACCGGATTAATGGAAACGGCCAATCGTCTTCGTTTGGACCTGGAGACGATGCTGCAAGCCAAAAACAATTTATACCACCAATTGCTGCAAAAAAGGAATGTGCCGGAAATCGTCGGTTGGTTTGAGGAGTTGATCCACGTATTCGGCAGTTATGTTGAAACCGTTTACAAAACGAAGAACGATTTTTACATCGACGAAGTGATGAAGCTTGTCGAAAACAACTACGGGTCTCCGATTACGCTCACGTGGGTGGCCGAAGAAGTTCATTTGAATCCGTCCTATTTGAGCCGCATGTTCAAAGAGAAAACGGGGATCGGCTTTATGGAGTACGTCACATCGGTGCGCATCGAAAAAAGCAAGCGGCTGCTGCTGGAAACGGAGCTGCGATTGAACGACATTTGCGGCATGCTCGGCTACCAGAAGGTCAATTATTTTATCCGGATTTTTAAACAAGCGACGGGGATGACGCCGGGCGAATACAGGAAATCGTATACAGGGAATGAGAGCGTGTGAGCCGATTGTGCGAATTCGAAAGCTGGCAAGCATCGCCAGGAAAAGCCGGCTGCAGAAGTGGAGAATCAGGCAAGCAACGCATAGAAAAGCCTGGCTGCAGGAGGGGAAGCCTATCCGCCAATGCCCCTGTTTTGACTTTGCGCACAAAGTAAATATCCGGGCATTTTCGAGTGACGGAATGCCGTCATACGATTAGGGCGTCAGGTTGGCCAACTTGAAATTGCGATTAAAGGGAGGGCGAGCGATGAGTAGAAAGAACTGGATTTTATTTACGGGTACCGCGTTTTTGACAGCGACGCTGATGTCCGGGTGTTCGTCCGGAAACACCGGTGAATCCGGAGGGAAGGACAGTCCTTCTCCGGCTGCGACGAATGGAGGGAGCGAGAAGCCTGCGAATGCAAAGAAACCGGAAAAAGTATATATTTATGCAAATTCCGGTAATTTGACGCTGGCTGCGAACTTGAGCAAGCCGGAAGACCTGGAGATGGTCAAGCAGAAAGTTATCGATGAAATCGGGATCGAAATCGTTCCGGTTATTCCGCCGAAAGGACAGGAGGGCGAGAAGCTGAACCTGCTGCTGGCTTCCAACGAACCTGTCGATATTTTTGCCGGCGACATTTTGCCGTTCCAGCGCAGAGGGGCCATTCAGCCGCTAAACGAACTGCTTGACAAGTACGGTTCAGATGTCAGAAAGCTGTGGCCGAAAGAATGGGGCGACTCATGGAAAGCGTTGACAAGCAGCGACGGGAAAATTTGGGGAGTACCGTCTGTTCCGGCGCTGGCTACGAAGGCCGTGTTTGTGCGTTCCGATTGGCTGAAAAAGTTGAACCTGCCGATGCCGAAGACGATCGACGAATACGAGAATGTTTTGAAAGCGCTTAAAGAAAGCGATCCGGCCGGTTCCGGCCAAACGATCCCGATGATCACCAATCTTGTCGGGTTGAACCTGGCGCTGGCAGCAGGGTATATGGATGTCGGATACGGAAGCTTTCTTGACAAGGACGGCAAAGTCAAGCCTTCCGTACTGCACCCGGGATATAAGGAATTTGTGGCGCGAATGGCGGACTGGTACAAGAAAGGTTATATATACAAAGAAACTTTCGTGATGAATTACGAGCGCACGCGCGAGCTCATCAAGCAAAACCGGATCGGTTCCGCTGCCATTCATGCTTCGAACATCACCGGCGTCGAGTACGACCTTCAGAAAAATGTGCCCGAAGCCAAATATGAAACGGCCGGCGAGATGAAGGGGCCTGCCGGCAACGCTACGACGATGTCGGATATTTCCACCGGCGGATATATGATAAGCAAAAACGCGAAAAACCCGGAAGGTGCGATGAAGCTGCTCAATTGGGTGCATTCCGATCTGGAGAACTATTTGCTTCTGTTTTATGGAATCAAAGACCGAAACTGGAAATATGTCGACGAGAAAAATCACGTATTGGAAGCGATCAACAAAGACTACGTCGGCGAACTGCTCCTCGGCGATACGTTTGCGTATACCTTGAAGTATATGCTGAACGATCCGATCGGCAAACCGGAGATGGACTATCTGATGGAGTACAGCGGAGATACGAGCAGAGTGAAAAAAAGCGGCATCAGCGACGTTTCCTTTAAGTTCGATCAGGCCGAAATCGCCTCCAGTTTGCCGAACCGGGCGGATTTGCAGCGGATGATGGATGAGGAAGTTGTCAAATTCATCATTGGCGCAAGACCGATGTCCGAATACGACAAGTTTTTGCAGGGACTGAATGACGCCGGTCTTAGCAAGTGGATCGATGTCTATACGGATCAGTATAACAAGGCGAAAGCCGCATCCTGACATATCCAAAGTCAAAACAGACATCAGCTGACGGCGTCACGGTTATGCGTCTGTCCGGCGCTTCCATTCGTCGGACAGACTTCTTGAAGGGAGGAACAGGACTTGAAGATGCGGACGGGAAGAGCGGGCATGCCGTCATTCGGATTCGGTGCGAAGCTCGGAGGCTGGCGGGTTTTGATTAAAAAAAACAAGCTGTACTACCTGCTTCTTCTGCCCGGTGTCGTCTATTATCTGATTTTTCATTACATTCCGTTATACGGAATTATCGTAGCGTTCAAAGATGTTACCCCTTTCGACGGGATTGAAGGAATATTCAACAGCGAATGGGTCGGGCTGCGGCATTTTAAAGATTTTACAAATTCTTATTATTTCTGGAACATTATGCGCAACACCGTTTTGATCAGCTTTTACAAGCTTCTGTTCGGATTTCCGGCGCCGATTATTATGGCCTTGCTGTTGAATGAAGTGCGAGGGAAGTTATTTAAAAAGACGGTTCAGACGATTTCTTACTTGCCGCATTTTTTGTCGATGGTCATCGTTGCGGGTCTAGTCACGATCCTCTTGACGACCGACGGCGGACTCGTCAATGTTCTCCTTGGCAAACTGGGACTGGAGCCGATTTTTTTTCTCGGAGACAAACAATATTTTCGATCCGTTCTGGTGGTTTCTAGTATATGGAAGGAAGTAGGGTGGGGCTCGATTCTTTATTTGGCGGCCATTGCCGGCATCGATCCTCAGCTCTACGAAGCTGCCCGCGCGGATGGCGCCGGCCGGTTCAGGCAAATCTGGCATATTACATTGCCGGGTATGACGTTCATCATCGTGTTTATGTTCATTTTTTCGATAGGCGGCTTGCTGAATGCAGGGTTTGAACAAATTTTTCTGCTGTATTCGCCTCCCGTATACGAAGTCGCGGATATTATCGACACCTACGTATACCGAAGAGGGTTGATGGAAATGCAGTATTCGTTTGCCACTGCAGTAGGGTTGTTCAAGTCCGTCATCGCATTGGTGCTTATACTCGGGACCAACTATTTGGCGAAAAGGCTCAAGCAAGAAGGCATTTGGTAAAGGGGGAGGCGCATGAGAAAAAATCGCTTTTTTTCCAGCGATACCGTGTTTCAGACGGTGAACAACCTGCTTTTGGCGGCACTCTCCTTGACGTTCGTCTTGCCGTTCCTGGTTGTCCTGGTCACTTCGCTAGTCGGCGAAACGGAGCTGATTCGCCGGGGAAACTTCATTCTGATTCCGGAGCAGTTCGATTTTTCCGCGTATAAGCTGCTGTTAAGCAAAGATTCGCTTATTTATAACGCCTTTGGGGTAACGTTCCTCCGAGTGACGATCGGCACTTTTCTCAACCTTGTTTTTACGGCGATGACGGCGTACGGCTTGTCCCGCAAAAATCTTCCCGGACGCAGCATATTCGCGCTTATGGTGCTCATTACGATGTTTTTCGAAGGCGGCTTGATCCCGTCTTACCTGCTGATAAAAGGACTGCATCTGACCGATTCGTTCTGGGTGATGATTGTGCCGGGCCTGATCAGCACATGGAATATGCTCATCATGCGGAACTTTTTCTCGCAGCTGCCGGAAGGGCTGGAGGAATCGGCCATGATCGACGGGGCGTCGCCGTTCAAGATTTTAGTCCGGATTGTGTTTCCGCTCAGCTTGCCCACCTTTGCGACAATCGGCTTGTTTTATGCCGTAGGCCACTGGAACGCATGGTTTGACGCCGTTATTTATATCAACGATCTGAACATGCAGCCGCTCCAGGTTATTTTGCGAAGGATCATTATCTCGCTGTCCATGGAAGAGATCAACGTTTCGATGCTGGCGGTCTTGCGCGATCAACGCCCGCCTGCGCAGAGCGTAAAAGCGGCGGCGATCATCGTCACGACCGTACCGATTTTGTTCGTATATCCGTTCCTGCAAAAGCATTTCGCAAAAGGCGTGTTGATCGGTTCGATCAAGGGGTAGGCCGCGACTGGAGCGGGAATCAAAAGATCAGGGTTGAAAAAAAGGAGAGAGCAGCTGTGTCCACTGTTCAGCAAAAAGGAGAAATTGTGTTTGATTTGGGGCCCTCACGGGAAAATCCCCGAAACGGCGAAGGATCATTTCTCGGACTTTCGGATGGCCGCATTATGTTCGCTTACAGCAGCTTCGTCGGAGAAACGAACCGCGACACCGCATACGCCCGGATCGTAGTTCGGCATTCGCATGATAGCGGGAATACTTGGTCCGGGGAGCGGGTTATCGTGTCGCCCCAAGACCATGAGGCGTTGAACGTGATGAGCGTTTCGCTGCTACGTCTGGGTAACGGCGATATCGGGCTGTTTTATTTGGTCCGCAAAGGCTGGCATGATATGAGGCTGCATGTGAGGCGTTCGTCCGACGAGGGGGAGACGTGGGGCGAAGCGCTGTGCTGCGTGCCTGCTCCCGGCTATTACGTCACGAATAACGATCGGGTAATCAGGCTTTCTAACGGGCGATTGATATTTGCGGCGTCTTTCCACAAAATGTGGGGGCATAAAGTAACGTACAACGGCAGGGGAGTCGTCTGTTGTTTTCTGTCCGATGACGACGGGGATACATGGCGGGAGGCGAGAACGCCGTTGACCATGCCTGAACCGAGATCCACAACCGGCCTTCAGGAGCCTGGCGTTATCGAACGGAAGGACGGTACGCTCTGGTTATGGAGCCGGACGGATTTGGGACTTCAGTATGAGTCGTTTTCTCTGGATGGAGGAGAGACATGGACGAAGCCCTCGGCTTCTGAATTTACCTCGCCGGCTTCTCCGCTATCAATGAAACGGAATCCGTATGACGATCGTCTGCTTGCGGTATGGAATCCGGTTCCGAATTACCGGACACGCCCGTTTCTTCCGCGCTATGCTGGGCGTACGCCGCTGATCTGCGCGATAAGCAATGACGAAGGCAAGACATGGGGGCATGATTTTGCTGCGGAGCCCCTGGACGATATGACCGGATTTTGTTATGCGGCGATTCATTTTACGGCCGACAGCGTGCTGCTCGGCTACTACGGTCACGAGATAGGGGACGGCGAACATCGGGATCGGCTGCTCATACGCAAAGTGAATTGGAGCGAAATTGTACAGAACGGACAAGGATAAGCGGAGAAATTTTGCAAACAAATGGAGGATTATGGAAATGACAAAATACGCTTTACAGCCCATACACTACGGATTATCGTTTATCGCAGGCAAATGGTCAGGAAATTCGGTGCGCTTCTGGGTCGAATCGCGTTTGAGATTTATCGATGAACATGCGAATACGGTTGAAGATTATTACCAGTGCGGATCTTGCAAAAGCGAAAGCACGTTTGCCGAGAAGGATTTGTTCAACGAGGATAACTACGATTTCACGCCGATCTTCGGTCCGGAGAATGGCATTATTTACCGCCGCACGGCCGCTTTGAACGAAAATTACAAGTCGTGTCCGAAGTCGGAAGACATGTGGGGCGGGCAGCTTTATAAACTGAAGACGCCGGATTCATGCGTTTTGCTGGAGACGACCGAAGCGATACGGCGGGCGACTCATGACAATATCCCTCTGGTCGCGCAAACCGAGTTGGTAAATGCGGAACTAGGATTGCGAGCAATCATCGAGTATCCCGTGAAAACGATGAACATTCATGACGAACGTAACTTATATCAGGTTGACACGGGGCCGATCCTGCTTCCGGATTTGACGGCCAGGCAAGAACGCGTCGTTGACGCGATTAGCTTAGCTTATGTGGCATTCAATGTTTCGCATTTCGCCGATTTTGTCGTCGAGCAGCCGACCCCGATCGTTATCGATGAACAAGAACGGTGCCGGATTCATCATTACTCGGGCCCGATCAGTCTTTCCGCAACGAACAGGCTTTTCGCCGTGATTTAAAGATCGAAAAAATGATCGCAGCTCGCATAATAAGCATTGTAAAACCGTACGCTGACCGGAATAGTACCCGGTGAGTGTACGGTTTTTTACTCGGGGAGAAGGGAGAGGTAAGCGAGATCGATCGTATGCCGATCGGCGTTACTTTTCATTGAATTGAATGAGATTTGATTGTATGTCATGATAGAAATATTATTCCGAAACTATCGTTCCTACTTATTCAATGGGCTTAGAATGCTAGGGACATGAAATGTACAGAAAAGGCGGTGTTCGGATGAAGGAAGAGTTAATGAATAGGCTTCGAATTTTTTTGGGTAAAGAAGCAAATGCAAGCCTTGTCGGCGTGCCCGCCAGCGACGAACAAATTGCCGAAGCGGAGCTTCGCCTTAATGTGAAATTCGATAAAGATTATATCCAATTCATTCAAGCATTCGGCGGGGCTTACGCAGGAGTGCCTGTGCACGCGTTTACGAACGGCTCCGTTATAGGTAATGAAACGGTTGTTGAATTGACGCAAGCGTTCCGAAAAGACTTCGAGCAATCCGAAGCGGGGGAACTGCTCCAAAACGGCTACGTTATTTCTATGGACGGATCCGGCGATCCTATCATCATCAGTGCAGAAGGGGAGGTTCTCATTTGCTACCATGATTTGGGCGAGTCCAAAGTTATAGCAGGCTCGTTCGCCGAACTTATCGAAGAAAACTTCTTTGAATGGTAGTGGAAGGGTGACATGATGAAACATATCGTGACGATATGGGGAGCAAATTTCTCCTTTGAAGAAGGTTTTGGGGCGTTAGTCGAGTGCGGCTACGAATGATGACGTCCTTTATGGCAATGATTCGCCATACGTAGCAGTGAACGAGGTTTTGAAATATATAGAATTGGCAGATTGGTGTAAGGCGAGTAATTAATCGATCGGATGGCTATAAAATGATAAATAAGATTGTCAATAAAATCGAATTTGCTTCACTCGAAGGCATGTGCTTCAAGCTTCGGGAAATTGAACATATCAAGAACAATACGAAAGAATGGAAATTATCGCTTCAGTTTATCGAGTCGCATATGATCATTGTCGCGGCAAGCGGCCAAGGCTGGCTTACGCTTGACGGGCGATTTGTCGAACTGAGGCAAGGCGGCGTTTATTTTTGTTCGCCAGGTCAACTGATCGAAGCCGCCGTGCACTCGTTTGACGAACGCGGATTTTATCATATACGATTCGATGCTATTGAGGATGACGAATCGTCAGTCAGGCATATGCAGCTCGTTAAGCAAGACAGCCGATTCCCGGTCACCGGAGAAGTCATCTTATCCTCTCCGGTTTCCATTAGCATATTGTGCGAAACGATCTGCCGAAATGTGGAGGACGAGAACCCGCTTCAGCGATTCCGCAGTCAAATTGATTTTCAAGAAATGCTGTATACCGTCATGCAGGATGCTCGCCTTGTGCACGAAAACGATTCGGAAGAGGTGCTTGGCTATGCGAAAGCATATATCGAACAGCATTATNCGTCATGCAGGATGCTCGCCTTGTGCACGAAAACGATTCGGAAGAGGTGCTTGGCTATGCGAAAGCATATATCGAACAGCATTATCAGGAAGATTTGACGATCGAACAGTTGGCCAAGGTAGCGGGGATCAGTCCCCGCCATTTCATGAGGCTATTCAAAAAAAGGTACGGCTACAGCGCGATCGACTATTTGGCCGTTTACCGGATTGAGCGGGCACAGCAGCTTATGAGAACGGGAGGACATTATCGTCTCCGGGATATAGCCCGGCATGTAGGATACCATGACGATATGTATTTCAGGCGAAAATTCAAACAGATATCGGGCATTCCGCCAGCGGCGTTTATTAAGAACAGCAGGCAAAAAATCGTCGCGTACCATTCCTCCAATATCGGACAACTGCTTGCGCTTCAAGTTACCCCATGCGCTGCGCCGGCCGACCATCCCTGGACCGATTACTATCAAAGAAAATATAAAACGGATTTCGTGCTGCCGTTAAGTTCGGATGAAGAGATAAAGAGGGAGGAGCTGCGGCTTGCCGCTCCCGATTTCATTATCGGTATCGATCTCTTCGTATCAGCCGAGGAAAAGGAAAGCCTTGGTAAAATTGCACCCGCCTTTTTTGTGCCTTGGATGGAGAGCGATTGGCGCAAACATTTGAGCGCAATTGCCCGGTTTCTGGGCAGAACGGCAGTTGCCGAAGCTTGGCTTGATCATTACAAACGAAAAGCCCGCTTCGTAAGCGAACAAATCAAATATGCAATCAAGGACGATAGTCTGCTTATTTTGAGAATCAGCGAAGGCCGGATCAACATCTTGGACAGCAGAAGTATCGGAACGGTTTTTTACGATGATTTGCAAGTGGTGCCCGCGCGCGGCGTCAATGACATGTCGGCCGAGAAGCGGATATCGCCTGCTCAGCTTACGGAATTTGATGCGGATCGGCTATTGCTAATCGTGGACGAGGATGCTCAGTCGAAATCGAGCTGGAAATCACTCGCAGATTCTAAGTTATGGAATAATCTGAAAGCGGTCCGGAACGGCATGGTAGCATTTCTTCCCTCGTATCCGTGGGTTGATTATACCGCCTTTACGAATGAGCTCTTATTGGATGAAGCGTTGAAGCTTTGGCGGAATCGTACATAAGAAAAATGTCCTTATCGTCAATATACCGCAATCAAAAATTCGTCTATACTCCTTTATGTGATAATGATTATCAGTATTATTGAAGAGGGTGTCATTATTAATTAGAATTCCAGGAGGAGTATCGGAGAATGAAGCGATATTTGATTTCGGGCTTCGTATTCATGTTGGTTTTAGTGTTAAGCACTGCCTGTTCGACCGTGAACAAAAAATCGGACAACCCCGATCAACAACGTGTAATCAAGAGCGTAAAAGGAGACATCACGATTCCGGCCGAACCGAAGCGGGTCATTGGACTTTCTGTCGTGTATCCCGAGTTTTTATATGCGCTTGGTGTAACGCCGATTGCCGTACAAAACTATCATCAGGAGTTCCCATCGTATTTAAAGGAGCCTTTTAAAAATACGCAGAAATTGGGAATCGGAGAAACGCCTAATTTTGAAGCCATACTGGCAGCAGAGCCGGATTTAATCATTGCTCCCGTATGGTGGTCCGAAAAGGACTATGACCGGCTTGCTAAAATCGCTCCCACCGTGCTTTTGCCTCAGAGAGATAATTGGCATGATGAATTGCGGGATATCGGCGAGGTTCTCGGCAAGAAAGATCAGGTTGAAACAATCATTCAAAACTTGAAAACCAAAGAATCCGAAGCTAAAGAGAAACTCCGCACCCTAGTTGGAGACGAGACGGTTATGTATATGATGATTATGGCGAAGGAACTTGTGATTTACGGAGAAAATATCGATCGTGGCAGCTTCATCCATAAGCAGTTAGGCTTGAAGCCTGTTAAAAATTTTCCGCAGAGTGAGCTCAGCCTTTCGATCTCATTAGAAAAAATACCTGAATATAATCCCGACCATATCATCCTGCAGCTTGATGACGAGTCCAGTGAAGAAATACAAAAGCGGTATAAGGAACTGCTGAATAGCACGCTATGGAAAAATATGACGGCAGTAAAGAAAAATCAGGTTTATATCATGGGAGGTAAGGAATGGTTTAGTCTGGGGATGTCCCCGTTAGCGGACAGCAACGCCATAGATGAAGTCGTTCAAGCTTTTGAGAAAAAGCAAAAGTAATGGGAGGGCTTGAAGTGGGCACGATTAACTTTCGACGATTGGAAGAGGAGTTTTTCCTGACTTTGGATGAGCCCGAAAACATCGTGCTTCCCATGCCGGCAACCGACCTTTTACAAGCAGAAAATATGATGCATTTAATCGATACGTACGGTCCGCTTATCCAAACAAAGGAGCGGCAGGTTGCTGCCGCCTTTTTCGCCAGTTGGTTTGCGGGAGTATGCGGGGCAATACAGGATACGTTGTACCGGGGCGATGAGGCGATGCTGGATTTATCGTTATCGAATTTATCCGTTCGGCTATATGCTGATGAACGCTATCCTTTGTTTTCATTTAAGATTAATGAACTGAGGGTTATCGAAATTCCGACAGTGGATCGCGAGACATGGTGCAAGCGTTCGATCGAAACATTTTACAGGAACAACGTAACACCATTGATAGAGATGTTATCCAGTCTGGGACAAATGAGCGTCCTGCCTTTGTGGGGACAGATTGTCAATTTGTTGCATGCTCAAATGGATGCAGAGATGGCTAAAGCGCAAGATGAGAAAAGCAGGAAAAACATCGATTATCATTATAAACTGCTTTCCCGAGGTGTCGATGCCGGGGTGTTCGGGCTTCGCAGAAATCCTTTTGATCGTGAAATAAAGTTCATCGAGCACCCCGCTAACCCAGATCGAAAAATACCGGTAAAAACCGTCTGCTGCCTTGCTTATCGTTTGGAAGCGAATTTCGGTTACTGCTATGTTTGCCCGCGAGTAAAAGAAGGGGATCGGGCGTTGATGAGAGCGAATGACAATTGTTGAGCTATGTTTGGAAAAGCCGGACTCAACATGCAACCTGACAAGGGTTGCTTTTTTTTGTGTAGAATGTCGATAGGATGTATCTTATATAGGGGGCGTACTCCTCAAATAAACCCGTTTTCGAAAATTATTATAGGTTCGGCAAGTGGAATACAGATTAGTGTTTTTTAGTTTAACGTTTTTGGTGTATGCTTGAGATAGAAATTTAAGGAAAATACTTGAATCCGGCAGGAACCATAGAGATTGATTTGGGGTGTGCAGTATTCGTTTTGTTTGGGGCAATATTGCGATGGTGAGTATATTTTCTTTTGTTATCAACGGTCCGGAAATAAAACGTAAACGGAGATAGCCCGTAGAGATAAAAGAGTAAATTGAAAACGGAAGGTTCAATTTGAGCTTTCGGAATAAGGAGTATGCGCAAACATGCGTTTATGGCATCAAGAACTCATTCCCTATTTACCTAGCGTGAAGGATTATAAGGGTTGTTCGAATCAGCTCGGAGGGCAGCATACGGAAATTCGGATGATCTTCGGTTCGATTAACCGCCATGGGAAAGTCAATCATTCCGTGGTGAACTACGTTAACGATTATCCATTAAGCTACTTGCGGGGATACGGACTGCTTATTATTGATGAAATGAAGAAACGAGGATTTCAAACGAGCGAAAGTATCGAACAGGAATACAAAAACGATCCTTACGCTTGGGAACTTTTAACCGGGCTGTCGAAGGCAAGATTATATACCCGGAACATGACGGCAAGTATTTGCAGGAGTGTTTGGATAATTTGAGGAATAAAGGCATTATCGTTACTATGAATAATCAAAATAACTAAAATAAGGGCTATATCAATGGGTATTGTTACAACCCCGCATTTGTAATTAGCAGATCATTTAGATATATAAAAGGAATTGTTTTCAAATTTTGTTGTTAAACCGAGCTCTTCAACAGCAAATTTCCATGTCATCGGGAAATAAGTGATGTCGTTGAGAACGAGTATGGGATATGGTTCGGAAGAGTTATCTAGCCAAACATCGTTGACATAAACATTAAAATCGGGCATTTTCGCATACAATTTCGGGTCCGGGGAGCCGCTATCCGTTTCGAGTTTCGCAGCTTTATTGTCCGTTTTTCTGATGACGAAGCCGATTTCCGTATCCCACTTTATTTCTAATGCTAGAGCTTGCGTGTAGTACCATGTCATTGGAAAATACGTGATATCTTTATAGACGAATAAAGGATATTTGGATGTTGAGTTAGAAATTAGTTGGTCATTAACAAAAACTTGAAATGTCGGTAGACTAACTTTCAACGATCCTTCCGGAATGACTTCTTTTGGCGAAGAACTTGAAGATGAAGAGCTTGAAGAAGAACTAGAGCTCCCGGAAGAACTGCTGCCGCCGTTATGATAATGGTATTCGCCGTATTCTAATCCCCATTTGGCACAATTGGTCCGACAAGTATGTCCGCCATTTTTATCCGTTCTGCCGGGATGAGCGGTTGCTATCGAAGTAAAAGGTAAGCTGAGTAGAGCAAGTGTAAGTATCGTTTTCTTAAATTTCACCGTTATTACCCTCCTGTAATTTCCAAATTGCCTACTAGATAGTAACATGGAATGGTAGATGCTACAATACCATATATGTAATAATTTAGTTGAAAGGTAGCGGGAGAGTTCGTATTACATTGCTGGAGAACGTAGAATGTAACAAAGCTTAACGAATAAAACATTTCATTGATTGGGGTCAGACAAATTGGGCATGGATATACTTTTTATACAAAGCAATATTTCTTCTTTAGTAAAGCAGTACAGAGATATTTATGAATGGCTTCTTTCAAAACAAGACGAAAACGGAGTGAGCAAAACCGCTCCTACAGATATCGCTTCTAATCTTGGGCTCTCGGAAACAACCGTTTCAAAACGAGTTAGAAAATTAACCGAATTAGGCTTAATCGAACGAATTGACAATACCGGTTACTCGATATTATTTGCTGATTTTACTTTCACTCCATTGAGCAGAATTGAAGATTTACTGAGCGTGATCGAAGCGATGCCTCATTTGAGCTATACCGAGCAGGCAGAAAAGCTTGATATTTCCATGCAGGAGCTAGAGGCCATATATGGGTACATGGTATACATAACGGGATAATCCTGGCATTGTACATGGAGTTTGGAGAATAACGATCTGGAGGCTGAAGAAATGAAGTTTTCTTGCGTAGAGCTGCACAATAAAAGAAATCATTTCGAAGTCGATGAATCCGAAATCGATTTTGTTAAATACGAAGTATATAATGGCAGATCCAAAGAAAGAATCTTGCATTTGAAGAGCGGCATGAAATGTAAGCTGACCATTTCCAAAGAGGATATTGAACAGGAAGGACTATTTGAAGCGAAAAAAGCTTACTTGGATAAACTTGTACGAAGTTAAACGAATATCATTTCTCGTTGACTGGTAATGCAGCTGTTATTAATGATGATGCTTTATCTATCAAAAGCACGGAAGGGAGTAATCCGCTATTGGCTGTAAGTAAACAATACAAAAGAAAATTTGTATATCAGGATATCGTTTTTTACTGGTACGTTAACCCAGATTACGATGACGAAGGTAAGATCAATGTTCATATCCTTTCAAATGACAAGAAGTTTATTGTAGCTTATGAAATTGGACAGGCTAGCATACATAAGAAAAATCCATTTCTTGTTGTAATGGGAAATGAGTTTATAGGATACAGTGAAAAAAGAACCGGTTATTTCAGAGTACGGACGCCGATCTGGCATGACGCAGTTGCTACACCATCATTTGTGAAAACTATAATCGAATGGTGTTTTTCAGACAAAAAGGAAATTGTTTTGGTCAACTGGATGGGAGAGTTAGTTTAGTCTTCTCATGTTTAAGGAGGGTATACAACCATTGATTACTTGTCCAAAATGTAGAAGAAAAACGGAGCTGCAAAAAGAGCATTGCTCCCAATGCGGCGAAATCCTCGAGTTTTCTGTCGAAGAGAAATTCGATATATTGGCTGAATCGGTTGAGACGGTTCTTAAGAAAGAAATGGCGTTAAGAAGGTTAAAGAGGAAGCATGAATGAGAGAAGTGATGAAAATGAAAAAAGACGATTTCGGAAATAGAATGAAAGCATACGAGCATTCATTTAGACAGGTGCTTCCGCAAAGACTTCCGGTAATAATCCGGATTGACGGTTGTCATTTTCACACGTTTACGCGCGGCATGGAGAAACCGTTTGATGAAGCCTTAACGAAATCGTTATGGGAGACATGCAAATACTTAGCCGAAAATATTATGGGCTGCAAGCTTGTGTATCATCAGAGCGATGAGATTTCAATTTTGCTTACCAATTACGATAAGTTGACTACTCAATCCTGGTTCGATAACAATCTCCAAAAAATCGTCTCCGTGTCTGCTTCAATGGCTACGGCGAAGTTCAACGAGCTCATGAAAGAGCATTATAGGGATAAGCCGCTTGCAACCTTCGACAGCAGAGCATGGGTGTTGCCTCATGACGAAGTGACGAACTATTTCCTTTGGAGGCAGCAAGACGCCACTAAAAACAGCATTTCAATGGTCGCGCAAGCCAATTTTCCTCATGAGCAGCTTCAAGGTCTGGATGGGAAGAAGCTTCAGGATAAATTGTTCTTAGAGAAAGGAATCAATTGGAACGATCTTCCTGTATGGCAAAAACGCGGGGTTTGTATTACAAAACAGCATTTTATGAAGGGTGAAGCAACCCGAAGCAAATGGGACGTTGATTTTGAAACGCCGATTTTCAGTCAAAATCGCGAATACATCAATCAATATGTATATCTGGCTGAGGATGAGTAATTATGGAATGCGTGATTTTCATCGGGATTCAAGCATCTGGGAAGTCGACGTTTTATAAAGAAAAATTTTTCAAGACGCACATACGGATCAATCTCGATATGCTTAAAACAAGGAACAGAGAAGATATTTACTTAGCAGCTTCCATTAAGGCTAAACAATCGTTTGTTGTCGATAATACGAATCCGACTGCGGATGACAGGAGCAAATATATTCGCATTGCCAAAGCGAACAAATGCAAAGTGATCGGTTATTTCTTTCAGCCGGATTATGAACTGTCCCATGCGCGAAATGAAAGGCGATCGGGAAAAGAAAAGGTGAATGAGATTGGGATTAAAAGTACTTTGAAGAAACTGCAGATTCCTTCTTATGCCGAGGGCTTTGACGAGCTATATACGGTGAAAACAGAAGAAGGGGAGTTTCGGGTTGAAGAGGTGGAATACTAATAAGATCGATCTCATAGGAGAAGGTAAAGATGCCCTGGTATACAGCAATTTGTATATTCTTGTTCATTTTTGTTATGTTATTAGGAATTGCTCTAGGAATTGTATATCGAGGAGATAAATTCAAAAAAAGCGTTATTCTCGCCTGTACGCTGATCATCTCCTTCTTGCTTTTTATCCCAATTTATTTGGGGATGAGAAGCATCCATACCGATGAAATCAAAAGAGTAATAAGTGAACGCGGAGGAACGGTTACAAACATTGATCATGTGTCTGAGGGTTCTCTATTTGAGAGCGGAAGTGCAAATACCATTTACAGAATAACTTACAAAAAGAATGGCAAAGAATATGTTGCCTGGTACAGAGGTGTCAACAATTTTTCGGACATCCATAGTAAGGATACGAGAAAGTCATTTGAAGAGAAATGGATCTTTAACGAGTAATAATGCTATCGTATATAAAGAAATTCTACAGTAGGCTGCCCCTAAACCAAACTGAGGACCGGCCTATTTTTATTAATTGAATCCTTTTACCCGAATAAACAGTATTATAGGAATAAGCCTATATTTTAAGGGAGGTCCATATGGGAATCTTGTCAAGGTTTAGAGATATTATGGCCAGCAACATTAACGCTTTATTGGATAAGAACGAAGCTCCGGAGAAAACGATCGACAGCTTCATGCGCAACCTGAACAGCGACTTGGGTCAGGTTAAGGCGGAAACGGCATCGGTTTTGGCTGAGGAAAGAAGAGCGAAGCGGGAGCTGGACGAATGCAAGGCCGAGGTCAGCAAGCTGCAGCGTTATGCCGAAAAGTCTGTGGAAGCGGGCAATGACACGGGTGCCGTGAAATTTTTGGAGAAGAAAGCGCCTCTTGCTGAGAAAGAAGCCCGACTGCAGGCAGCGTATGATGCGGCAGCTTCGAACGTCGTCAGTATGAAGCAAATACAGGAGAAGCTGGAAGCGGATATCGGACAGCTGGAAGCACGACGTATGAACCTGAAGGAGAAAATGGCGGCAACCAAAACCCAGCAAAGGTTGAATGCCGCGGGTTCACCCACAGGCGGCGGTATTGACGCTATGTTCGATGCAATGGAAGAGAAAGCAAACAGCGCGTATAACGAAGCAATGGCCATTGCCGAGCTGCGTGCCGAGCCGAAGGACGATCTGGATGAAATGCTCGAGCAGCTTGAGAAAAGTTCAAATGCAAGCGGTGGAAGTGCTGAAGATGAATTGGCGGCATTGAAAGAAAAGATGAAAAAGAAACCATAACAGGTTCTTCGTAACAGAGGTGAGCGGATGTCGGTTATCGATTACAAATGCCCGAACTGCGGCAGCGGCATGGTGTTTGACACGGAAACAGGGATGTTATCCTGTCATAGCTGCGGAAGAAATGACGATATTGAGAAAATGGCGGATCCCCTCTCGAAAAATGTATTTTCCGAAGATGAGGCGAAGGAATATCACTGCAAAAGCTGCGGAGCGGTCATTATAACGGAAGCGGAGACGACTGCGACGGTGTGCAGCTTTTGCGGGTCCGGCGTAGTGCTCGGCGATCGATTGACAGGGAAGCTGGCTCCGGCGCTGGTCATTCCGTTTACGATAAGCAAGGAAGAAGCGATGGCGGCTTTTCGCAAATGGTGCCGAAACGGCCGCCTGACGCCGAACGGATTTATGACGGCGGATCGAATAAAGGGAATAACCGGGATGTACGTGCCCTTTTGGCTATATGATTTGAATAATCATATCGAGGTTAACGCCCACGGTACGAGGGTTAGAATCTATACCCAAGGCGATTACCAGTATACGGAAACGCAGCATTTTGATGTATACCGGAAGATCCGCCTGAATTATATGAATGTGCCGATCGACGCTTCGGAAAAAATGAACGACGAGCTGATGGATAAATTGGAGCCTTTTCCCTACGATCAGCTTAAAAGCTTTAAAACGCCGTACCTCGCCGGCTACGTTGCGGAAAAGTACAGCTATGACGATCAGGGGTTATTTCCTCGGGCGAAACATAAAATCAGCGATTTTATCGAGTCGTATATTCGCTCGACGATGTCAGGATATACGGCCGTCAATTACACCAATAAGCAAATCGATACGAAATTTAAGCATGCGGATTATGCGCTTCTTCCGGTTTGGGTGGTACACTATGACTACAATAAATTGGAGCATACGTTTGCCATGAACGGCCAGACGGGCAAGGTGGTCGGCAAGCCCCCGATTAGCAAGGCGAAAGTGGCCGCATGGTTTGCGAGTATTTCCGGCGTTTCATTCCTTTCGCTGAAGCTGATCTCGTGGATGATGGGGGGAGGGTTTTGGTGAGAAGGAACGGTGTAATACTGGCGGCGCTATTGATTCTTTTCGCTGTTTTGCTTGCCGCTCCTAGGGGAGTTCAGGCCAAAGAGGCAGGCGGGACGGAATCGAAAAAGTTAATTTATGATGAAGCGGGACTGTTAAACCAAGAAGCGTATGATGAGCTGAACGCTATGGCGAATCGATACGGAGCGCAAAGAGAAACGGATATCATCATCTATACATCCAAAAACGTTCAAAATGCCGACGTAATGAAAATGACGGAAGATTTTTACGACGAGAAAGCGCCGGGATACGATAAGGCTCATGGCAATGCGGTCATTTTAACGGTCGATATGAAAAATAGAGAGGTGTATTTGGCCGGATTTTATAAGGCGGAGCAGTACCTGGACGACGAACGGCTTGATAAAATACGAGCCAAGCTTAGTCCGGAATTGACGAACGGCGATTACAAACTCGCTTTTCAAAAATATATTCAAAACGTCCATAGGTATATGGGATACCGCCCGGGAGTGAACCCGGACAATATTTTTTATAATATTTGGTTTCAATTGATCGTTTCGCTCGGCATCGGCGGCATTATCGTCGGGATTATGGCCTATAATTCAGGCGGCCGCGTTACAGTACATCAGAAAACCTACGAGGATGCAGGCACTTCGGGGGTTTTGGAGCATCGGGACCAGTACATTCGAACGACCACGACGAGGCAGAAGATCCAGAAGAACAATGGCGGCGGATCGGGCGGCGGAGGCGGCGGAGGAATTTCCGGCGGCGGTCATTCGCATAGCGGAAGCAGAGGATCATTTTAGCTGAAAGGGATGGATAACATGTCATTTTTCAATCAATTTGCGAACGTAGTGGAATGGGAAGAATTTCGAGACGATATGATTTTCTGGAAGTGGAGCAACCGGGAGATTAAAAAAGGAAGCAAGCTCATCATTCGCCCGGGTCAAGACGCGATTTTCATCAATAACGGCAAGATCGAGGGGATTTTCGAGCAAGAAGGGGAATATCACATCGCTTCCGAAATCATTCCGTTCTTGTCGACGCTGAAGGGCTTCAAATTCGGCTTTAACAGCGGGATGCGGGTGGAGGTCCTGTTCGTCAATACGAAGGAATTTACCGTCAAATGGGGAACGCAAAATCCGGTTTTGATTCCGACGCCGCAGTTGCCGGGGGGTATGCCGATTCGCGCGAACGGCACGTTCAATTTCAAAGTGAACGACTACGTTACGCTCATTGATAAAATTGCCGGCATTAAGGACAGCTATCTCGTCGAGGACGTCAAAATCCGGATTACTTCCGTGCTCGATCAGTTGTTGATGAAGTGGATCAGCAGAGAAGGCAAGGACATGTTCAATCTGCAGGCGAATGCATTCGAAATTGCGAAGGGCATTCGTGAGGATCTCGATATGCAAGTGATGGACAATGGGATGACGATCACGGGCTTCCATGTGATGAGCTTTAATTATCCTCAAGAAATTCAGGATAAAATCACGAAGACGGCTTCGTACGAAATGATCGGCAATCTGCAAAAATATCAGCAAGTTGCAATGACGGACGGCATGGCATCCGGCAATATAAAAGGCGGGGGAGCCGCTGCGGACATGGCCGGCATGATGATGGGCATGAACATCGCGAATGAAATGATGAAAAATATGAACGCGGGCCAAAAGCCTCCGGCTGATCCTGCACCGGCTTCTTCGGCACCGGCGTCCGAAGGGAAAAAGCCGAACTTCTGCCCGAACTGCGGCACGAAAAATGAGGGGTCGAAATTTTGCCCGAATTGCGGCCAGAAATTGAGTGAGTAGTGAAAAGAAGCTGTTTCAAAAGCTTTGCAGCGCGGAATCAGCTTAAAAAACGAACAGGCGGGGGTTGTCCCCGAAAGTTAGATTTGAATGGGCAATTCCTATAATGGAATCAAAGACGCTTCCAAGACACTGTAAAGTGGATGGAAGCGTCTTTGTTTGGTAATTTGGCATTTAAGCGACGCAGCGCCCCTCATTTTTTAGCCCGCTTCATTTGGACCAGGGAAATCGCTCCGGCGGCTAATATGGCAAAAACCACGAATCCGCAAAACGTATATGCATTGAAAAATAAATCGTTTGTGTACTGATTTAACAATGGAAAACGATAAAGTTTGGATTCGGGATTATCGTAAGAACCGCCTAGAGCTTCGATTTTTTGCTGAATAAACGCGTACTCCGCCCAAGCTAAGGGGATGATGAGAATTCCTGAGATCGCCGTGACGGCCGGAATGGTTTTCGGTTTCCGTTTAAAGAGTTTGTAAACGTAAATGATGATTAAAATTATCGATGTTAGAATGATGGGAATTGTAGGGAAGATGATCAGAAGGCCTAAATTGCCGTTTCCCGACCATCGATGCGGTTTAATTGTGAATAACTTAATCAAATAGAAAAAAATCGCACAAATACACAAGAAAATGAGCGGCCATTTGATTTTCAAAAGGTTGATCTCCTTTCATCGTATTAAATATTTCATGTTCCTATAGAAACTATACTCTAAAATGGTTCAAGGGATGAATAAGGTTTGTTTTCAGGTTGAAAATTCCTCTCGACCTTCGATTGCAGCTTTTGATTAAAATAACCGGATTGACAGATGATGAAAAGATGGCTAAGATTGTTCTTAGGTTTAGTAATTTAGTAAATTAGTAAATAAGTAAATCACTGAATTCGAAATGGAGCGTGCAAAAATGAAAATACCAACATCTTTAAAACATAAACCGGTTGTCGTATCGGAAAATTATGAGCAGGTTGACGGAAGATACGCCCGGAACACGGATGCCAAAGGTTTATCCCTCGGTTTGGCCCAATGGAATGACAGGGGAAAGGTCGATATTTCGGCGAAAGTATGGAGATACACCGGGGAAAAATGGTCGAGGCAATCCGAAGAGCTGCCTATGCACCGTGTTCTTGACCTTGCCATTCTGATTTGCAGAAGCAACTTATATTTTCAGGATGCCTATCGGTTCCCCAAAATGTATGACCCCGATAACACGATGATTGACCGAATCGGGCTCCAGGGGGATGCGATGAGCGTATCCGTTTGTGCGGATAATCCCATGATTGATCAAGATATTAAGCTGTTCGCCCAGGCGCTTAGCGATGATGGCGAAATGATTGGAGAGCGGCTTCGCGTATTGTCCCGGTTATTAAAAGAAATGGGGTATTAACATGTTCGAAAAGGTGAATTGTTATGAACAGCCATGAGGAATTTATTTTGTCCCCATCAAGGCAGCTTACCGATATCGAAAAAGAACTGGTTTGGCAAAAACCATTGTCACATAAGGTTAGCGACGAAGAGCTGCGTATTTGCAAAGAAGTAAAGCGCAACTGGAATCGCGGGGAAATGAAAATCGCCAACATTTTATTAGAGGGCGATGCAGGCTCCGGCAAAACGCAGCTTGCCAAAGCATTGTCGGCGGATTTCGGGCTGCCCTATACGAAAGTGACCTGTTTTGCCGATATGGATAAAACGGATGTTATCGGCGCTATTTTGCCGGTAATTGCAAATGAACGGCTGGAGAAGATGGAGCCTTCGGAGCAAAATATTTTGAAAGCACTGTATGAAAGCGACGGTTTTCAAAGTACGACGGAACGATTGATGACTGTGCTGGGAGCGACTCAGGAGCAGGCTGCGTTAAAAATGAAGCAGTTACTGAAGCGGCTCGAGCAAAACACGGATGACGATGTGGTGGAATATCGATTTTATCCTTCCGAGATCGTCAGAGCTTATCAAAAGGGTTATCTTCTGGAAATTCAAGAACCGACCGTCATTCGCGATGCAGCGGTGTTAATGGCGCTTAATTCAGCTTTGGAGCTGGATGGCAGCATTAATCTTCCGACAGAAATCTTACGCAGACACCCGGACTTCATTGCAGTTATCACAACAAACCGCGGATACGGAGGGACAAGACCGTTAAACGAAGCACTGCGCGACAGGGTTCAGCACACGGAAAAGATGGATTTGCCAAGCAAAGAAATCATGATTGAACGTGCGAGGGCCAAAACCGGCTATAAGGATGAACGGGTGTTGGATGTTCTGGCGGATACCATAATCGTTTTGGACCGAACGGCCCGGATCAATGCGATTAAAGGCGTAGCTGGAATGCGATCCTTTTTCTACTGGGCGGATGCGGTTGCCGGAGGCTCTTCAGTCAAAGAATCCCTTTATCATAAAGTCATTTACAAAATAACGACCGATTCCGAAGAAATCAGCCTGTTGGAAGAAGCGCTGAAAAGCCGCGGCTTGTTAGCCGGTTTAGATGAAGTTGAGATGGAAAGTAAAAAAAAACTAAATTTGACGAGATCGAGATAAAAACATGGGGGAATATCGACGATCCTGATTTTGACCACAAAATGAATGAAGAGGAACAAGGAATCGCATTAAAAAAATCCGCGGATAGTGAAGAGAACACATCCGAAGCTTCTGATGATGCTACCGATATGGAAAGCTCCGATCAGGGTGAGGACGGTACGCCCGTCTATCATCAGGCAAATCCTGAAAACATGTCGGAAGAAACGAAACGGAAGGCACGGGAGTTCCGTAAAAAGCTGAATCGCGACGTTAGGCAAGTCGTTTCCGATTCTATTCATAACAGGGTGAAGCTTGTCGTACATCGCCCGGAATACGTTCCGGACAATGAACGGGAATATGTCAGGCTAAGTCATGAGCTTATGCCGGTCGTCCGCGAGATTGCCAGAAAAACGCTTCCGCTGTTGGAGCATGAGATTTCCGCCGAATTCGCAAGGAATCATTATTATGGCAGTAAATTTCAAGCGGACAGCGTGGCGTATCGGGATTTCAGATATTTTGCCAAAAAACGGCCTCCAACGGAATCCCCTTCGCTTGTCGTCGGTCTAAGGATTGACGAATCGGCATCCATGGCTGCGTTTGGGAGATTGGAAGCAGCTAAGCGTGCGGTATTGGCGGTCTATGAATTTTGTCAAATTTGTCAAATTCCCATCTTGATCTACGGGGATACGGCGGATGTTTCCAGATTGGAGCAAATGTCGATTTATGCCTATGCCGATTGCGATAAAGCGGATCCCAGCGATCGATTCAGGCTGATGGGGATTCGAGCCAGAAGCAATAATCGTGACGGGATGGCTCTTCGAATCATTGCGGAACGGTTAGTGCATACAAAGCAACAGACGAAGCTGCTGATCAGCATAAGTGACGGACAGCCGAAGGCGATGGACGATTATACCGGAAGTTATGCCATCCAAGACATGCAGCAGACCATAGCCGAATACGAGCGCAAAGGAATTACATTTCTTGCAGCCGCTATCGGCCAGGACAAAGATGTGATTAATCACATTTACGGGAACGAGCGATTTTTGGATATTACCAACCTCAATGAATTCCCTGCAAAGCTGGTTCGGATCATCGCTCGGTATTTGTGACCCAATTAAACAATATAGAAAACGAAGGGAGAGAACGGCATGGAAAAAAATAGGCGCAAAGAGCTTCTGGAAGAATATAGCCAAATAAAGACCTTCATGGGGGCAATCCAAATAACAAACAAGGCAAACGGGAAAATTTTCGTAGATACGTATCCCAACCTGAAAAACAAATGGATCATGATTCAGTCCCAACTGGACATGGGCAGGTTCGCGAATCTTCAGCTGCAAAAGGAATGGAAGGAATTCGGCGCCGAATCCTTCACCTATGAGGTGTTAGAGGAGAAGGAGGCCGACGAAGTAAAAGACAGGAAATGGGAGCTTAAGCAGCTGGAAAAACAATGGCTGGAGAAATTGCAGCCATACGGAGATAGAGGATATAATAAGCCGCCCAGGAATTGAAATGATAACATGACGGTAACATGCCAGTTGCAATTGCTCAATAATATTCAAAAACTCATGTCCAAGGGACGTGGGTTTTCTTTTTGCATTCGCTGAAACGCAATTAAAAAAGTTGACCTCAGCTGAGGCCAACCTGGTTGAACAATTATCTAATATTTCCTATAGAATTTTTTACGGTATCATGACGTGTCTTCAACACATTAGATTCTGCAAAAGCGGATCCAGCAAAAAATGCCATTGTAAGCGTAAGGACAAGACCGGAATATAGTATTTTCTTCAGGCGAATCACCTCCCCATATGGAACATTATACCATGCGAGGGACAAGAAGCGAATTGTGATTTTGTGAAGTATGTTTATAGTTAGAATCATTAAGTTAAGCAAAGAGGGAAGGTAAACCTGTGTTTCTAAGTTTATGCTTTAGTTAGCCTTCGGACTAACTAACAAGGTATAATCTAAGCACTTGGCATTGAATTCACTTCAAAAAACAGATACTTGGTCTTTTTGGAAGAATGTGATCAACAATTACAGAATGGTATTCAAAACAGGGAAATATATACAAGAAGATTTAAAATCCAAATGGAATACTAATTTTATTCCCGAAGAGGAGAAATATTGAATGAGTAACGAAGGGACAAATGATGAACTGAGAAGCAAGCTAGAAGAGGCGGAAAATGCTCTGAAAAAAGCAGAGGAAGAATATGAGTTATATGTGAAGCAATTAGAAAATTACAAAAAGGTTATTGATGAACAGAAAGAACTGGTTATGAGTATTCGATCAAGATTGAAGGTAATCGTTCATTAAAAACTGACTTTTATCAGGATGTGGGAAAATGATTGAAATCAAAACAGACGAAGAATTAATAACTCAAGTTTCGCAGCTTAATTTTGCCATCAAAAGCTTGATATAACTGGGCAACAGTTCTTTTAGCGACATTCGCTTGTCGCCTACCTGATAGCGCTGTTTCATATCTTTCGGCATCCGGCTTGCGAGAAAAAGCTTCCATTCGCCGTTTGTATCCTTGCGTACGTTTGGACAATCGCTCCTTCATTTCGCAGAAACGATTCGCTAGTTTGGCGGAACTAAGCATGACAAAATCGATGGGTGCAAAGCTGAATCCATCCGACCATCCGAGTTAGTGACGAACGGTGATTGCTTTCGAGAAAACGAGACCAACTTCGCTGTTGAAAAACCAACGTGAAGATGAGCTGGAAAACAGCAAGAGCCGGAAGGGCCAAATGATTTTCGAATACCCGTTTGGCGGAGTAAGTTGCCCAATTTTAAAGTAGCAAACAGGTTTGAAAAACGTTCTTCACACTTTTTCAGATAGGGAGTTGTGGTGTACCATAAGGTTACGCACCTTTCTTGTTTGGAATGGTAATCTCGACAATTCCCATTTTACCAAACGTGAAAGGTGTTTTTCTGTCAAGTTTGCTGTATGATTTGATGAGCGGATATCTTGAAGATTATGTAGAACATTCAAATATATCTATAAGTTCAATTCAAAAAAATTCTACAATGAAAAGAGGTGGTGCCCCATGACAACTCAAAGCAAACCCAATAGATTAGCTAAAGAAAAGTCGCCGTATTTGCTGCAACATGCTTACAATCCGGTGGATTGGTTTCCTTGGTCTGAAGAAGCCTTCGAAATCGCGAAGCTCGAAAACAAACCGATCTTCTTATCGATTGGGTATTCAACTTGCCATTGGTGCCACGTTATGGAACGCGAATCGTTCGAGGATGACGAGGTTGCGGCGCTGCTGAACGAGCATTTTGTATCGATTAAGGTGGACCGCGAGGAGCGGCCGGATATCGATCATTTGTATATGACGGTTTGTCAGGTGATGACCGGTCAAGGCGGGTGGCCGCTGACGATCGTGATGACGCCGGAGAAAAAGCCGTTTTTCGCCGGCATGTATTTTCCGAAGCGGCGCAAGTATAACCGATACGGGATGATGGAGCTGCTGCCGCAAATCGTGGAGAAGTGGAACGAGGACCACGGCAAGCTGACCGAGACAAGCGAGCAGATCGTCGATGAAGTGGAGCGGCGAATGCTGGCCAACTTGAAGGGAGCCGTCTCCGACAAGGTTCTGACAAGCGCGTTCGAGCAGTTCAAGGAACGTTATGACGAGCAATACGGCGGGTTCGGCGGCGGACCGAAGTTTCCGACTTCGCATAATTTATCGTTTTTGCTGCGTTTGTACAAGCGTACGGGCGACGAAGAAGCTTTACGCATGGTCGAAAAAACGCTCGATGCGATGTGCCGCGGCGGGATGTACGATCATGTCGGCTTCGGGTTTTGCCGGTACTCGGTCGATGAGAAATGGCTTGTGCCGCATTTTGAGAAAATGCTGTACGACAATGCGCTTCTGGCATGGACGTATCTCGAGGCTTACCAGGCTACGGGCAAAAAACGATATGCCGACATTGCCGAAGAAATTTTTACGTATGTGCTGCGCGATATGACGGATCCGGAAGGCGGCTTTTATTGTGCGGAGGATGCCGACTCCGAGGGACACGAAGGGAAGTTTTACGTCTGGGACAAGCAGGAACTCGTCGATGTCCTCGGTGCGGATGACGCAGAGCTGTACGCCGAATTGTACGATATTACGCCGCAAGGGAATTTTGAAGGAAAAAGCATTCCAAACTTGATCGGTACGGACCTGACGAGCGCCGCATCTCGCAAAGGGCTCGGCATCGGCGAGTTGAACGTCCGGCTTGAACACTGTAGGCAAAAGCTGTTCGAACGCCGGGAAGGCCGCGTCCACCCGGGCAAAGACGATAAAATATTGACCTCGTGGAACGGTCTCATGATTATGGCGTTAGCCAAAGGATACGCGGTGCTGAAGCGGGACGATTATTTGCAGGCGGCGGAGCAAGCGGTTCGGTTCATCCTGTCCAAAATGAGACGGCCCGACGGCCGGCTGCTGGCGCGTTACCGTGACGGAGAAGCGGCGTTTCCCGGATATGTCGACGATTATGCGTTCATGGTTTGGGGGCTGCTTGAGCTGTATCAAGCTTCGTTCCGGACGGAGTTTCTCGAGCAAGCGCTGGAGTTGAACGAGCAAATGCTGGATCTGTTCTGGGACGACGAGAACGGCGGACTGTTTTTCTACGGTCATGACGGCGAACGGTTATTCTCTCGGAACAAAGAAATTTACGACGGTGCGTTGCCTTCCGGAAATGCGGTGGCGGCCTACAACATGCAGCGTTTATCGCGGCTGGCATACGATGCCAAGCTTTCGCAAATCGCGGAGCGCCAGCTGGAGGCATTCGGCGGGGCGATCGAAAGGTATCCCGCAGGGCATTCGATGTTTTTGATTGCGCTTGATTATGCCTACAGTCCGTCAAGCGAAATCGTTATTGCCGGCGACCCCGAAAAAGAAGAAACGCGGCAAATGCTCGAGGCAGCGCAAAGCGGCTTCCGTCCGCATACGCTGACGGTGCTGGCGCCGAAAGGCGAGGCGGGCGATCGTATAAGGGAGCTCGTTCCGTTAATCCGCGACAAACAAGCGATCGGCGGTCGAACGACGGCGTACGTTTGCGAGGACTTTGCTTGCCAGTCCCCGACGACGGATATCGAAGAGCTGCTCGATATGCTTGGCTTCGAAAGTGAATAGGGCTAACTATCCAAGCTAGCCTATAAAAGACCCGCTGACGAGGGATGCTCAGCGGGTCTTCTGAGTTGCTTAAATCTTCGATAAACGCTAACGTCCTCCAAAACAGCGATTGACGGTTTGAAAGAAAATGCGCAAACAGGCGGGCCGATCTCTCATTAAAGCGTATGACCCGACTGGATATGAACGTTTTACGATAAAAACCGAGAGGCTGGATTTTCATCCATGCAGGTTTCCCGAAGGGGCATCAACCATTATCTTTAAAGGCAGCCTAATACAAACCGTCGTGCCCGGCCCGCTTTCGGCGGTGACCGTCCCTTCGTGCGCTTCGACAAGCTTTTTGACGATCGTCAGGCCGATGCCGCCTCCGCCTCCGTCCGTAAAATTGCGGCTGCGAGATTTATCCGCACGGTAAAAACGCTCGAACACATAAGGCAGCGCATCCTCCGGAACACCCGGCCCCGTATCGCGGACGGCGATAACGATATCGCCGTTTTGCACCGTGCTGCTTAAATAAACGGTTCCCCCTGCCGGCGTAAACTTCAAAGCGTTGCTGAGCAAGTTGACGATGATCTGGATAAAACGGTCCCGGTCGATCAATAGCCGCATGTCCGAGTCGAGGGGCTCATATTCGAGCGCGACCCCCTTTTGCAGAAAGGCGGCTGTAACCAGCTCGACGCTTTGATGCAGAATCGGTGTCAGCGGTTCGGGTTCGCGATGCAAGCGGAATTGCGGGGAGTCCATCAGCGTAAGCTGCTCCAGATCCGCAACAAGCGAAGCGAGCCGTTCCGATTCTTCATAGCAAGCCCGGATCCGCTCCGGCGTCGGTTCCCAAATTCGTTCGTGCAAAGCCTGCAAATGGCTCTTCAAAATGGCTAACGGCGTTCGAAGCTCATGCGCAATGTCCTGGGTCATCGTAACGCGCAGCTGCTCCTGCCTCTGAAGCTGTGCGGCCAAATGGTTGAGCGTCCGTCCAAGCTCGGCAATTTCGTCCGTCCCATCGACGGCTGTTCTTGCATCGAGCATGCCGAGCGTCATCCGTTCGGCGGCGCGTTTCATCTCCGACAAAGGGGAGGAGAGCCGTTTGGCCATATAGAGGCTGATCGCTACCGCCAAAATAACGGCTCCCAGCATCGTCCATCCGATCGATTGCAGCAGCGCCTGCTCGAGATGTTTGTTCAGCCCCGGCTGCTGCTGGCCGGTCTCGAATTGCTCCTGGTACATGCCGAAATGATAATGGATTTCCGCCATGGCGCTGATACCGGCAATAAGCAGGGTGCCGCATACGACGCCGATCATGACGAGCGACAGCCGGTACCGAAGACCGCGTTTCATGACTCGCCCCCTGTGAAACGATATCCTTTGCCATATACCGTTTGAATGTAGTTCGGCTGCTTGGGGTCGCGTTCGATTTTGTGGCGTATATTTTTGACGTGTTGATCGATGGCGCGGGCATCGCCTTCGAAGTCGAAGCCGAGCACTTTCTCCACCAACTCGTCACGCGTAAAATACCGCTGCGGATGACGGGCAAGCACAAGCAGCAGCTTATATTCGCTAGGTGTCAGCGCAACCGCTTCGCCGCTAAGGCAAACCTCCGCACGTACCGTATCGATGCTTAATTCGCCGTATCCGAACGATATTTTGTCGGCCAGCAGCAGATTGTCGCTGCTCCGCCGCAATATGGCGCGTACCCTAGCGACCAATTCGCGCGGATCGAAAGGCTTGAGCACGTAATCGTCCGCTCCGATCGTTAACCCGTGTATGCGATTCGTCTCCGACGTTTTGGCTGTAAGCATTAGGATCGGAACGGAGGACTGCCGCCTTATCTCCTGGCATACTTCTTCTCCGGTCATATCCGGCAGCATCAGATCGAGTACGACCAAGTCGATTCGCGACGCTCTAATCGCTTGAAGCGCCTTAGCTCCGGTATCCGCTTCCAACGTGCGAAAGCCGCCGTTTTGCAAATAGGAAACGACGACATCGCGTATTTTGGCTTCGTCGTCGACCATCAGTATCGTGTGCATCAAGAAATCACCCTTTGTCATCATACTATATCGCCGCTTCGAGAGCACATCGAAACGAAGAAGTAAGAAAGCCTCTCATGCGTTTGCTCCAGGGAGGCTTTCCGCTGTTATTCCGGCATATTTCCCGCTTTCGGATCAGGGACGAAGCCGGGCTTGAACCCTTCATATTTTAATTCCGTCACCATGCCGGCTGAAGCATGATGCAAATCGTGGCAGTGGAACATCCAGTCGCCCTCGTTATCGGCTTGGAAGGCGACGACATATTGTTCGCCCGGCTTCAGATTCAGCGTATCCTTGATCAGGGGCGATCCGGAGAGCGCCTGGCCGTTCTTGCTCAGCACCTGGAAAAAGTGGCCGTGAAGATGCATCGGATGATCGTCCGTTTTGGAGTCGTTGACGAGCTTGACTTTTACGGTATCGCCTTTATTGACTTTGATCGGTTCCGTGTTCGGGAACGTCTTGCCGTTGATCGTATAGACGGTTTCGCCGTCCTTAGTCGCCGTATTCAGGTTCATCGTATAGGTCATCGTGTAGGACTGATCGAGCGTGAACGCCATTCGGCCCGCTTCTCCGTATTTCGTCATATCTACGGCGGGGAGCTTCTCGGTTTCGTTCGGTTTGTCGCTTCCGGCATCAGAGCCTTCATAGGCGATTACCGCCTTCATGCCTTTAGCAGCGGCGTTGTCGCTATGATCCTCGATTTGCCAACGCCCCGGATTGTCAGCGGTAAATTCGATGTCGTATCGTTCACCGGGGGCAATTTCGATAACGCTATCCTTCAAAACGCCGGGGTTATTCAAAGCTTGCCCGTCGGCAGCGGTAATTTGGAACTCATGTCCGTGCAGATGGATGCGGTGGGACATATAACCGGCGTTGACGAGCCGAAGCCGAACACGTTCTCCTTGCTTGACGGGCAGCTCCTGTACGAGAGAGCCGGATTTGCCGTTAATCGTAAACAAATCGTACATACTCATGTCATGCGCCATTTCCGCCTGCTTGCCGCCATCCTTGCCGGTCGATTCGGGTTTGGCGCCGCCCATATCCATTTTGCTGTGATCCATCTTGCTGTGTTCCATGCCTTCCATCTCCGATTTGCCCGGCTTGCCTGAGCTGCCGGCTTCCGAGCCGCTTTCGTTCCCTACGCCGCTGCCGGACATCGACATGCCGGAGCTCATCCATTCGTCCAAAATGAGCGTATAATCCCGATCCGTTTTGCCGCCTTCCGAAGGTTCTACGATAAAAGCCCCGTACATCCCGCGGTCGACCTGATTGACGCTGTCTTGATGGGAGTGGTACCAATAAGTACCGGGCACATCCGCCTTGAACGCATAGGTGAACGATTCGCCTGGCTGTACCGCATTTTGCGTGACGCCGGGAATGCCGTCCATCGCATTGGGGACGGGAACGCCGTGCCAATGGATCGTCGCCGGCTCGGGCAGCTCGTTCTTCAAGACGATTTCGACGTTTTCGCCTTGTTTAACGCGTATTTCCGGTCCGGGCACGGAATTGTTAAACGTCCAAACCGGGAGTGTCTTGCCCGGGGCGATTTCCTGATTGGCCGTTCTGGCGGTCAAGGAGAAGGTTCTGCCTTTCAGTACAGTCGTTTGCTCGGTTTTCCCGCCGTCCTTAGCCGGAGCGGTCGTCGCTTTGCCGTCCATGTTCATGGAGGAATGATCCATGCCCTCCTTCGAGTCGTTCCCATTCATGCACCCCGTCAATAAGGCGGCTATAATCGCAGCGGCCGCAGCCGCGCTTTTTCGTTTCCAATTGCTCATGGTCAATCCCATCCTTTCGTTATTCGTGTCTTGATCATAAAGGAACAATGTGTAGAAGCTGTGAGGATACTTGCGTTCATTTTGCGAGAAAAGGAGACGTCCGACGGCGGGGAAATCAGGCAAAAAACCTGCATTCCCCCTGACATGTTTTCGATTTGACATAATGTTCGAAGCCTGTTGACAGCGATCGCCGGACGGTACTATACTTCATACAAATAAAACATAGTAAGTAAATCGGAAATATAAGAATATAATCCGATATAACCATTCGTTACTGATCCTGGGAGGGAACCATCATGACCAAACCGCTGTTAATCGATGAAACATGGAACGAACGTATTGTCAAAAGCTTGAACGGATTGGAGTACGGACTCGTACAAATCGTCGTACACGACGGCCGAATCGTCCAAATCGAGCGTACGGAACGCCAACGATTCGATAAAGAGCCGGTTCGTGAGCGGGCTGATCAGCCTGTAGCCAAAAGGCGTATTGCTAGACATTGATCCGCTTCTATATAACGCTTCGACCGTAAAAGATCCGATTGACGTCGATCACCCCATGAGAATTCAGAGGGCTGAACGACCTGCATGACCCAAACGGGAAAGCTCAATGATCCGAAATCGCATAGTGTCACGACCAGTCGACTGGAGGCGCATGAATTTTACTTGCGGCCTCTTTTTGTTTTTATACGGGAAGAACCGGCCAAGCTTCGCCATTCACAATAACTAATAAATCACAAAGGAGAGCGTGAAATGAGCAATCAAACGTTAAATCCGGCAGAACAGCTTTATTCGGAGGTAGAGGCGCATCGCAAGGCCGATTATCCGGTCGCCCCGTTATTTTTGAACCGCTGGTCTCCGCGTTCCTACACGGAAAGCCAGGTAACCGACGAAGTACTGAACACCGTATTAGAGGCTGCCCGCTGGGCACCGTCGTCAAGCAATTTGCAGCCGTGGCGTTTTGTGGTGGCGAAGACGGAGGAGCAGCGGCAGGCGTTCCATGCATTTATTCGTCCGAACAATCGGTTGTGGGTCGAAAAAGCGCCGGTATTGATTTTATTGGCATCGCATCGGGTAAATGCGAACGGTGATCCGAACGGCGCCCACGCGTTCGATACCGGTGCCGCTTGGGGGCTGTTGGCATTGCAAGCGAAGCTGCTGGGCTTATCGACGCGGGCGATCGGCGGCTTCGATAAAGAAGAGGCGCGTCTCTCGCTTCATGTACCCGACGAGTTTGAGCTTCATGCCGTCATCGCGCTCGGTTATCAGGGAGATGCGGAGACGCTGCACGAAAGCTTCCGTGACCGGGAAACGCCGAATGGACGCAGGCCGCTGCAGGAAAGCATTATTGAAGGAAGATGGGAAGCTTCCGAATAAACGGGGAAGCGCAGACCATAGAAAGGGGCGAAGCTTCATGAGCACACCGGTTCTCGAGATCGGCAAGCTTAACAAAACATTCCTGACGAGCAAAGGCGCCGTTCATGCGCTGCACCAGATCGATCTTACGATCAAGGAAGGCGAATTCATCACCGTTATCGGGCCTAGCGGCTGCGGCAAAAGCACGCTTCTCAAAATCGTGGCCGGTCTCGATAACCGGTTTGACGGCGACGTGAAGCTTAGCGGAAAGCAGGTGACGGGACCCGGCATCGATAAAGGGTTCGTCTTCCAGGAGCCCCGGCTGTTCCCATGGCTGACGGTCGAGAAAAATATCGCCGCCGACTTGTCGCTCCGCAATCCGCAAGTACGCCAAAAAGTCGACGAGCTGATCGAATTGGTGCGTCTGACCGGCTTTGAAAAATCGTATCCCCGGGAATTGTCCGGCGGGATGGCGCAGCGCGTGGCGATCGCGCGTGCGCTGCTTCGTAATCCGAAGGTGCTGCTGCTCGACGAGCCGTTCGGCGCGCTGGACGCTTTTACGAGAGCGCATATGCAGGAGGTGCTGCTGGACATCTGGCAAAAAAACCGGACGACGATGATTTTCGTCACGCATGATATCGACGAAGCTGTATTTCTCGCGAACCGCATCGTCATCCTGAAGCCGCGTCCCGGAGCGATCCGGGCGGTCGTACCCGTCGACCTGCCTTTTCCGCGCAAAAAAGCGAGTACATCGTTTCAGCAATTGCGCTACACGGTACTGAACGAATTTGAAAAAATCGAAGAGCTCGAGCTGATCGACAGCTCCGGCATATGACGGAAACGGAGGGGATCGGCATATGAGCAACCAAGGAGAGCTGCTTGCGTCAAGCTCGGGTACGACCGGTATCCCCGCTGCTGCAGGGCAGGCCCGGAAGAGAATGGTAACCTTCGTCAAAGGCGCGCTGCTTCCCGTTACGCTCTTGATCGTCTGGCAGCTGCTCGGCGATGCAGGATTTATTTCCAAGCTGCTTTTTCCGACGCCGGCAAGGATCGGTACGGCCGGATACAATCTCGTCGTATCCGGCGAGCTTTGGGAAAACCTGCGGATCAGCATCGTGCGCGCGATTTCAGGTTTCGTGCTGGGGGCTAGCCTAGGGCTGGCATTCGGCATCATGGTCGGCTTGTTCCGCGGTTCGGAGCGAACATTGGATCCGTCCGTACAAATGATCCGCATGGTCCCTCATTTGGCGGTCGCGCCGCTGTTTATTTTATGGTTCGGCCTGGGCGAGACGTCGAAAATTTTACTGATTGCAAAAGGAGCGTTTTTCCCGCTGTATATCAACGCTTTTCTTGGCATCCGAAATGCGGACAACAAGCTCTTCGAGGTCGCCAAGGTGCTTGGCTTCAGCAGATACAAGCAGCTCGTCAGGCTGGTTATTCCGGCGGCGCTTCCCAACCTGCTGCTCGGCGTCCGGATATCGCTCGGCATCGCATGGCTGGGGCTTGTCGTAGCCGAGCTGATGGGCTCGACCTCGGGCATCGGCTATTTGATGTCGGATGCAAGGCAGTTTTCCAAAACGCCGGTCGTATTCGTCTGCATCATCATTTTTGCGCTGGTGGGAAAGGTTGCGGATTCGGCGGTCCGGCTGCTGGAACGAAAGTGGCTGCACGGCCGGGATAGCTTTCAGGGGCAATAGGGGAATCGTTCCCGTGGTATGGCATACGAAAAGGAGGGGCAATCATGAGCGACAGAGCGGAGCTGCTTGCTGCTGCGGCCGGCAGAACCGGGAAATCGGGCAGGTGGCGGATCGGAGCGAGAGGCAGAGAGTGGGCGAACAGATTTTTGGCAGGCACGGCTATACCGGTGCTGCTGCTTGTTTTGTGGCAGCTTGCCGGCGACTTGAAGCTGATATCGACTGTGTTTTTACCGACGCCTTATATGATTGCCGCAGAGCTGGGCGGTTTGCTGCAGACCGGAGAATTGGCAAGCCATCTTGGCATCAGCGTCGGCCGGGCGGCAGCGGGATTTGCGATTGGCGGAAGCTTAGGACTGTTATTGGGTATTGCTGCGGGACTTTCGCGCAGCACAGAGCAGCTGATCGATCCATCCGTACAAATGCTGCGCATGGTGCCGCATTTGGCGATCGCGCCGCTGATCATCCTTTGGTTCGGCTTCGGGGAAACGTCCAAAATCGCGATTATCGCGAACGGCGCTTTTTTTCCTCTTTACGTAAACACGGTGCTCGGTATCCGCAGCGTCGACAACAAATTGTTCGAGGTCGCCAGCGTGCTTTCGTTCAGCCGGTTCAAGCAAATCGTCCGGCTGATTTTGCCGGCGGCACTGCCGAATATTTTACTCGGGCTTCGTATATCGCTTGCCGTATCCTGGCTTGGACTCGTCGTCGCCGAACTGATCGGATCGCAGTCAGGCATCGGATTTTTGATCAATATCGGCAAGCAAAATGGCGTTACGGAGCTGATTTTCGTCGGCATTATCATATTTGCGGTTGTCGGCAAGCTGATCGATTCGGCAGTGCGGCTGTTTGAACGCCGGTGGCTCCAATGGCGCGATACCTATGAAGGATAGTTTTTATGAAAATCGGATGAACGGGGGAATCGTTATGGGAAGCTTGAAACGGAACAGCGATTTGGAGTTGGTAGCGGATGTGCTGGTAATCGGGGGCGGTCCTGCCGGAACTTGGGCCGCATTGACGGCGGCTTCCTCCGGAGCGAGCGTCGTACTCGCCGATAAAGGCTATTGCGGAACCAGCGGCGCGACGGCGCCGTCCGGTACGGGCGTTTGGTACGTCGAGCCCGATCCGAAGCTGCGCGAGGAGGCGAAGCAAAGCCGTTTTGGACTCGGCGGCCAATTGGCGGACTCGGAATGGATGAATCGCGTGCTGGATCGGACGTACGACAATATGAACAAACTCGGGGCATGGGGATACCCGTTCCCGCAAGACGAGCAAGGACGTCCGTACCGGCGGGGACTTCAGGGGCCGGAATATATGCGGTTAATGCGCAAGCTTGTGAAAAAAGCGGGTGTCCGCATTTTGGACCACAGTCCGGCGCTGGAGCTGTTGGCGGATGAGTTTGGCGTAGGAGGAGCGGCGGGCGTGCGGACGCAATCCGGCGAAACGTGGAGCGTGAAGTCCGGAGCGGTCGTCATCGCGACCGGCGGCTGCGCGTTTCTAAGCAAGGCGCTCGGTTGCAACGTGCTCACGGGCGACGGATATTTGATGGCGGCGGAAGCTGGCGCGCATTTGTCGGGCATGGAATTTTCAAACGCCTATGCGATCGCCCCGACTTTCTCTACCGTCACAAAAACGGCCTATTACCGTTATGCCTCCTTTTATTATGAAGACGGCACGATCGTCGAAGGCGCGGGATCGACGCGGGGGCGCTCGGTTATCGCAAGAAATCTGCTGCAAAACAGGCAAGTGTACGCCCGTTTGGATAAAGCGCCGGAGGACATTCGGCCGCTGCTGCGCACCGGTCAAACGAACTTTTTCCTTCCGTTCGAGCGCGTCGGCATCGACCCGTTTAAGGATATGTTTCCGGTAACGCTTCGACTTGAAGGAACGGTTCGCGGCACGGGCGGCATTCATATCATCGACACGAATTGCGCGACGAAAGTGCCCGGTCTGTACGCAGCCGGCGATGCGGCGACGCGCGAGCTGATATGCGGCGGCTTTACCGGCGGCGGCAGCCATAATGCGGCATGGGCGATGTCCTCCGGCTCGTTCGCGGGCGAAGGAGCGGCGGCGTATGCGCTCGGATTGGGCGGAAAAACGGCGCAACGAAGCTTAAAGGGGTTGTCGGCGGTAACGCTGACTGAGAAAGCTTCCGGCAAGCCGGATAAAACAGACTCGTTCATACGTGCCGTCCAGGATGAAGTGACGCCGTACGACAGAAATTTGTTCCGTACGGATAAAGGGCTGGACAGCTCGCTCGGCAGACTCGATAAGCTGTGGAGCGACATCCGCGAGGAGCCGGTGCAGCTCCGCCCCGAAGCGTTCAAAGCGCGCGAAGCTGCCGCTATGACGGCGACGGCCCGCTGGATGTACGAATCCGCGAAGACGCGTACGGAAACGCGCGGCATGCACAAGCGCGAGGATTTCCCGCAGCTGGATGAGGCTCAGCAATACCGTCTCGTCAGCGGCGGGCTCGACAAGGTATGGGTGAAGCCGGAACCTCTAGGAAAGGAGGCGACGGTCCGATGATTGAAGTGGTCAGCGAAACCAAATGTATTCAGTGCAACCAGTGCGTTTCGGTTTGCCCGACGAACGTGTTCGACCGCGTGGAGAACGGCATTCCGGTTATCGCGCGGCAGCAGGATTGCCAAACCTGCTTCATGTGCGAGCTGTATTGCCCGGTCGATGCGCTTTATGTAGCGCCCGATCCGATTTCAGGCGCCATAGCGGATGAGGAAGAATTGGAGGCCAAAGGAATCATCGGCGGTTACCGCGAGAAGGTCGGCTGGGGCAAAGGGAGAAAACCCGTCGCGTCGCACCCGAACTTGTACCAATTGGCTGTACGGGCTATTCCGTAACATAATCGGCGACGTGTGTTGAACCGATTGTCGAGCTTTACAAGAATGAGAGGAGATCACATATATGAGTAGAGAGATAGAGAAGACGAAGGTTGAAATGTCGCCAGCATCCAGGCAATCGGCAGAGAGGGCGGGGAATGGTCGAAAAGCCAGGCGCGGCGCGGGTTTTTGGGCACTGATTATGCTCGTTGCCTTTGCGCTGGTGGCGCAAGCGTGCGGCAAAGCGGAAGGCGAAACGACGAACGCCGCTAACGGGGGCAGTGCAGCTCCGGCCAATGTGCCGGTTGTTCTCAACTATGGCTTTATCGGGACGAACAAGCTGAATTTGCCGGGCAGCGCCGAAGGCTGGGGGCTTCATAAAGGTATCATTCAAGAAGAACTGAAAAAATACGGCATTACGGAAATCAAGCTGACCGCTTTCCCGAACGGTCCCGATCAAAGCGAATCGTTGATCAGCGGCAGACTGGATGTCGGCAGTCTAGGCGATACGCCCGCCATGCTGGCCCGCTCGACCGGCGCCCAAACGCGGCTCATCACACAGGGCTCAATCGAAAGCATCGGTTATCTGATCGGCAAGAAGAACGGTCCGACGAAGCTGGAGGACTTGAAGGGCAAGACGATCGCAACGCAGAAGGGCTCGTTCCATCATCGCTACTTGGCCGGATTGCTGAAGGAGAAAAACATTACGGACGTAAAAATCGTCCATTTGCTTCGGGTGGACAGCGAAGCAGCGCTGGCGCGCGGGGAAATCGACGCGATGACGACTACCGGCGTATACGCGCTTAAGCAGGTCGATCAAGGTTATCCGCTGCTTGACGATGCAACGAAGCATCCGGATTTGATCGGATCAAGCGCGACCGTCGTGTCGGAAGCGTATTTGAAGAAATTCCCGGACTTTCCGAAGGCGTGGAATGCGGCCAGGCTGAAAGCGCTCGAAGATTTGAAAACGAAGCCTGAGGAATACTATGCCTTTTTGGCCGAAGTACAGGGCACTACGGTTGATCTCGTGAAAAGATCGACATCGATTAACAGTATCAAAGATGTGCCGTTTACGGAAGAAGGTATCAAGCTGCTGGAAGGGACCAAAAAGTTTTTGGTCGAGGAGAAGCTGGCCGAGAAAGATTTTGACTTGCAGCAATGGATTTTGAAGTAAGACTTGCACAATATGTGCAAAAAAACGGCTGGCGCCTGTGGCGTCCGGCCGTTTTTGGTTGGCGTTAAGCCGGTTTTCGGATTTCGAGAATCGTTGCAGGTTAGCGGGAGAGTAGTTCTTTTCCGCACCGCGCGCATCCCGGCACGCGGTGCTCGGTCACACGTCGGCGGTCAAACCTCGATTCGTTAACCGGACATCGTCTACAACTCCGCAAAAGGCTGGACGGATTTTCGTACGATCATCTCGGAAGGCAAAATGATTTTACGCCACTCGGCCCCGTCAGTCTCTTGAATCCGATCGAGCAGTAGTTGAACGCCGATTGTTCCGAACTGATAAGCCGGCTGCGCCGCAACGGTCAAAAACGGATCGATGACCGACGCGAGATCAAGATCATCAAAGCATACGACGGACATATCGTCCGGCACCCGAATGCCTCGATCGCGCATCGCCCGAATCGCCTCGATAGCGAGAAAGTTGTTGGCGGCGAAAAGGGCGGTCGGCCGTTCGGGCAGCTGAAGCAGCCTTTCAATCGCTTCAATCGTCCGGTTAGGCGACGACCGGCTGTACGCCGATTCGGCGATAAGCTCGTCATCGAACGGAATATCGCTCAGCTTCAGCGCTTCTTTATAACCGGTATAGCGGTGTCTGGCGGTCGACACATCAAGCGAGCCGTTCAGGAGCGCGATGCGCCGATGACCGAGTCCGATCAGATGCTCGACAAGCTTTCTCGCGCCTTCCTTGCTGTCGCCGAGCACCGTATCCGACTCCATGCCCGGCACCTCGCGGTCGATCAGCACGAAAGGGATGCCATGCTTGCGCAGCTTCTCAAGATGGCTTAGCGAGTCATCCCCGGCTGGGGCGAACAAAACGCCGTCGACTCGCGTCGAAAGCACCATGTCGACATATTCGCTTTCCTTTGCGACATCTTCGTCGCTGTTGCTGAATAACAGCTTATAGCCCCGTTTCATGGCCGCATCTTCGGCACCCCGGGCAAGCGTCGTGTAAAAGGGATTCGTGATGTCCGTTATGAGTAGCGACAGCATTTTCGTTTCTTGAAGCACAAGACTGCGGGCCATCGAGTTCGGAACGTAATGGAGCTCCTCCATCACCTTTTTCACTTTGGCGCGCGTTTTGTCGCTGATTTTGCCTGTGTTATTGATAACTCTGGAGACCGTCATCGCCGATACGTTCGCCAGCTTTGCAATATCATAAATCGTGACCATGCATCTCGTCCTTGCTCGCGTAAGATAGGAATAATGAAATAATGGAAGCCTCCGCTTTTGCTGCGTTTATCAGATAACGGCCCCCGTTGTGACAATTGTACAGAAACAAATCGTTGACAGCAAGTGGAGAAGTTGTTATCTTGATGTTATCGGTAACATTAAAGAAAATGTTGAGGAGGCGAATTACTATGGCAGAGGCCATTCAAGCAGGAGCCGATGCGATCGTTATGGAAGCAAGCGACCATGTGGCTACCGCTTTAGCGGATTTGCAACCGGGTCAAACGATCATTTTTCGGGTGAAGGAAGAGTCGCGCCGGCTCGTGCTGCTCGATGTGGTTCCGTTCGGTCATAAGGTAGCGATCGCGGATATTCCGGAAGGCGAGCACGTGCGTAAATACGGTGAAGTAATCGGCCGCGCAACGACGGCTGTCGCAGCCGGCAAGCATGTCCACGTGCACAATATCGAAGGGATTCGCGGACGCGGAGACCAGGCGAAGAGCAATTAAAAATCGCTAATTAAAGATAATCAACCTCGAACAGGAGGCTTCACATGGGAACTTTACTGGGCTACAAACGCCCTAACGGACAAATCGGCGTCCGCAATCATCTTCTCGTTATTCCAACGGTTATTTGTGCGAACCAGGTGTGCAGCCGGATCAGCCAAGTCGTTCCGGAGACGGTGGCGATTCCCCATCAGCACGGCTGCAGCCAGATCGGTGCAGACAAGCAGCGCACTTTCGATACGCTTGCCGGCACAGGAAAAAATCCGAACGTCGGAGCCGTCATCGTCGTCAGTCTCGGCTGCGAGGTTATCAATCCGCATGAGCTTGCAGACGCTATCCGCGTAACCGGCAAGCCTGTGGAAGTCATCGATATTCAAGAAGTCGGCGGCTCTATCAAAGCGATCCAAGTCGGAACGGAGGTTGCCAAAAGACTTCGTGCCGAGCTCGACACAACCGAGCGTGCGGAAATTCCGCTCAGCCAGCTGATGGTAGGCGTCAAATGCGGAGGCTCCGATGCGACCTCGGGCCTTGCTTCTAATCCGGCGCTCGGCGTAGCGGCGGATGCCCTGATCGGCGAAGGCGGCAGCATCGTCATCAGCGAAACGACGGAAATAATCGGAGCCGAGCATATTTTGGCCGCCCGCTGCCGGACGCCGGAGACGGCCGAGAAGCTTTATCATATCGTCGACCGGTTCGAGAAGGAAGTCGAGCGTATGGGCGAAGATATGCGCGGCGGCAATCCGAGCCCGGGGAACATCGCCGGCGGACTGTCCACGATCGAAGAGAAATCGCTCGGCTGCATCAGCAAGTGCGGAACCGCGCCGATTGAAGGCGTCGTCGAATATGCCGAGGCGATTGATGGCAAAGGTCTCTTCTTCATGGATTCGCCGGGCAACGACATCGAATGCGTTTCCGGTATGGCTGCAAGCGGCGTTCACGTCGTATGCTTTACGACAGGGCGGGGCACGCCGACGGGCTCGGCCGTCGTTCCGGTTATTAAAATTACGGCGAACGGACGGATGTACGAACGGATGTCCGACAATATGGACGTCGATGTAAGCCCGATGCTCTCCGGCACGATGGATTTGAATGAAGCCGGGCAATTGATTTGGGACGAAATCCAAGAGGTTGCGAGCGGGAAGCTGACCAAAGCGGAAATATTGGGTCACGCCGAGTTCAGCATCAACCGGATCGGACCAAGCTTGTAGATCGCGCGCAATAGTATGCCTGAAATCGCAATCCATCATGCAGCCGGCGGAGCTCCCCGTTAACAATCGGCGGTTTCGCCGGCTTTATCAATTTTATAAGCCGGTAAGTAAATGTAAACGGCGACGACAAGACGACTGAAGGCGTTTAACCATGTGCAAACTACATCATAAGGGAGCGATACGATAATGAAACGTTTATTGAATCGAGTAGCGCTTGTCACCGGCGGAAGCCGCGGAATCGGGGAAGCCGTCGTTATCCGCTTGGCTGAAGAAGGGGCGCATATCGCCATCAATTTTACATCCGACTCCTCGCGCGCCAAAGCGGAGAGCGTGAAGCAGAAAGTGGAGGCTTTAGGCAGCAAAGCGATTGTCGTACAGGCGGACGTAGGCCAGAAATCGCAAGTTCAAGCCATGTTCAGCCAAATCGAGAACGAGCTGGGACCTGTCGATATTTTGGTCAACAATGCGGGTATCGCGCCGTTCGAATCGTTCATGCACGTGAAGGAAGAAACGTGGGACCGCACGTACAACACGAACGTCAAATCGATTTTCCTCTGCTCGCAATTGGCTGCGGAAGGGATGATCGCCCGCCGCTACGGTAAAATCGTCAATGTGCTTTCGACGGCAAGCCTTGTGGTGACGAGTCCCGTCATACCGCATTATCAATCCTCCAAAGCGGCGGCTCACATGCTGACCAAAGGAATGGCGATCGAGCTCGGCAAGTTCAACATCAATGTCAATGCGGTCGGACCAAGCACCGTAGCAACGGATATGTGCACGGACTATTTGGCGGATCCGGCGATTTTGGCCAAAGAGATCGAAGCCAATCCGATGAAGCGTCTCGGCACGGAAAGACAAATCGGCGATGCCGTCGTGTTTCTTGCTTCGGATGAGGCTATGCAGGTGAACGGTCATCTGCTTATGGTCGACGGCGGTTTGACCGTTAAGGCCGCTCAGCCGGACGATCATATGGATCGATAATTTTTTTGCATAAAGAAGTTATCGATAACATGGAGGGGCGTTCATGACGACTAAATGGGATTACGCGGTCGATACGAGCCGCGATTTGATGGCCGGACGCGGAGCGGAAGGCTGGGAGCTCGTGTCCGTGACGGTCGTGGAGGGTGTGGAGACGTTTTATTATAAACGTCCTCGTCCGTCCATTCGCGAAGAAATTACGCTGACCCAGCGCGCGAATGTTCTTGAACGGAAAGGAGGGAATGCCTGATGAGACGCGGCGGCATTTTGCACCCTACATTAAACCGGATTTTAACGGAGACGGGACATACGGACATTTTGACGATATGCGATAAAGGATTTTCGGTTCCGCAAAATTGCGAAAGGCTCGATCTTGCGCTTGTCGAGGGGATTCCCACCGTGCTGGACGTACTGAGAGCGATTGAAGCCGAATTCGTAATCGATACGGTTATCGTAACCGAGGAGATGAAAGAGGCGAGCCCCGAACGGTATCAACAGCTGGCAACGGAGTTTCCGGAATTGTCCTTTACCGTCGTCAGTCATGCCCGTTTCAAGGAGATATGTCCGGAATCGCGAGCGGTTATTCGTACCGGCGACGCCGTTCCTTATGCCAACATTATGATTGTTTCGGGCTGAACCGCTTTAGAAGCATAATGAAGGAATGCATGAACAGGGTAAATGGGAAAAAAGCCGTCGGAACCGTTGATTAAGCGGAACCGGCGGCTTTTTGCGCGCAGGCCGAGCTTCCCTAAGGAAGACCCGGCCTGCGCTCGCTTGTTGCATATGGCATTTCTTGCGCTTGGAAGCCAAACTGTTTTGCCCCGAAATGTTACTGGACTCGGACGTTCTTACTCCTGACCTCGTTTTACGCATGCTTTTAAGCCAATGCCGGAAGCCGCAGGTCCTTATATTTCCAATACATGCCAGGGGCGCTGTCTGGACGCTCGACAAAGCCGAACCGCTTGTAAAAATCGGTTTTCCCGTCTGCGCAGCAAAGCGTAACGGTTGGGATGCCGCTTGCAGCAACGGCCTGCAAGAGCATACACATCATGGTACTGCCGATTCCTTTGCGCTGCATATAGGGATGCACGATGACATCGCAGATGAACGCTTGCGTGGCGCCATCCGAAATCACACGGCCGAAACCCGCAAGACGGCTTCCTTCATAAGCCGATACGGTTAGCCAATTGCTCGTTCCCGACACCGCTTCGAACAATTTATCTGGACCCAGGCCGATATGGGCTGACCAGCCGGTTGTCGCGTACAACTCATAAAACGCATCCTTCGCGGGAAGCGCATGCGTATAATTCAATTTCATATCCAGCACCTCTCAACGTAATATACTGATTAGTATGCATTCCGATATTATAATAATACATGTATATGAATATTTATTCAATATATGCAGCAAAAAAACGGACTCGATCTCGAGCCCGTTTTTGCTTTTCGAAGCGTCAGCGACATTCGCAAGACCGGCTGCGGATCTGTCAGCAAACGAATGATGGATTTCCGCGAAACGGCTTGTTTCGGCCCTGGCGCTACTTTTCTTGAAGCATCGTTTTCCAAACTTCCTCTTGTTCTTGACCTAGGCGCCAGGCGGCGACGCCGGCAAGGTCGTATTTTTTGGCGATGGCAAGGCGGGCTTTCACGGTTTCTTCGTTTTCCAGCCAGAACAGCTGGCGTTTGCCGTCTTGTTTAAACTCCACCCGGTACTGCATGGACGTTTCGTCCCACGTAGTTGTGGTTTCTTTATCTGCGATAAGTGCAGGAATATCCTTCATATAAACCGCACGATTCGCCTCGATGGCGCCTTTGTCGTTCAGCGTCCAGACGCGCACGTAGAAGGGAATGCCCAGCAGCAGCTTGTCTCGGGGGATGCCGTAGGAAAGAAACTGCCGAACGCCTTGCTCCACCCACTGCATGCCCGCCACCGAGCCGGGTACTGTGCTTCCCGACCAATGCTGATCATACGTCATCGTAATGATATAATCGACCATTGCGGCAAGCTTCTCATGATCGAATGCGGTTTGTTCGTTCCACTTGACGTCTCCGCGCGGCAAATCGACCGAAACGAGCAGTCCTTTGGCGTGGGCTTCATCGGTCAGCATTTGCATGAACGAGGTGAAAGCCGCGCGATCTTTGCCGTTCAGCTCCTCGAAATCGACGTTGATGCCGCTGACTTGAAGGTCTACGGAGCGTTTAACGAGCGCTTGAATAAATGCTTTTTGCCCATCCGGATTGTTGAGAAATCCTCTCGTAACGTCTTTGTCGCCGAACGGGTTTCTGACCAGAGGGTGGACGGAAAAGCCTTGCTTTTTCAGCCAGTCCGCCGCTTCCTTGGAGGAGGTGTCCTTTAAGCCGCCGTTAGCGTCCGCTACTTCGAACCAAGTAGGCGAATCAACATCCATTCCGAGCGTGCCGGCGGTTTGCGCTTTGATCGTTTGCAGCGACGAGCTGCCGTTCCAGCCCCAGAAAAGCAACTTGCGAAAATTATTCCAGATCATACTGTCATCATAAAAGCGAATGGAAGCATTGCTGTACCTTGCGGCATAATCGAGCGCATCCGTCAGTTTGTCGTATTCGCCGATCAGATTATTGTTCTGATAAACGGTATAACCGGAATGGTTCGTCCATATGACGCGTTCGCCAAGCCTGATCGTCGTATGCGCATAAGCTCTTGCATAATCTGCGGCGGCATCGATACTGACGAATGAGTCTAAATATGTATGGTTCTGGTAGACGGCATACGCTTTCTGATTGGAGAAGACGGCTTTATGTCCTTGCTCGGTGTTTACAACCGTTGAATTACCCCAGTTCAGCGCTTCACGGATCGCATCCTCCAAATAAGCGAAGGCCCATGAATCCTGCGTATACGCCCCTTGGTAAACGCGATAAATCGCTTTGCCGGCACGTTGTTCCCGTTTATTGGCGTCAGTCAGGTTGTCCCATACCCAACGATTCGTTTGCAATTCGATTATATGGGCGTTCGCCCAAAATTGCGCTTCCGATTTGGCATCGTCCAGCGTAAGGAAGTTCCACGAGTCCATCGTATTTTCGCCTTGATAGAGTCGATATCGCGGGTAATTGTTCCAGGCCCACCCCGGAGACTGAACGTCTCTGACGGAAGCGTACGACCATTTTCTAGCTTCCGCTATCGCATCTTCCAGCCGGGCAAATTCGCCGTTCGGCACTACGGCATCATACTGATAAACGGCATAGCGGGGAAAGTTGTGCCAAAGCCATTTGCGCGAGCCGATTTCCTCGACATGGCTGCGGCTGTACCCTTGGGCATAAGCCTGCGCCTTGGCAAAATCGGCGAATTCCATGAGCAGCGAGGCGTTCTGATAGACGCGGTATTTCGTCGTTTTGTCGCTTGCCGCAATTGTCGCTCCCGGAATCATGCCGATCACAAGACAAATAACGAGCGTCAGCAAGAGGGATGATCCCATTCGTTTGTTCATACGCACCTTCCTTCGCAATAATAGAAACGGAGCCGGACCGAATTATTGCTTTCATCGGGCTCTATTCTATTAAACGTAGAAATGCGAGATTTGTTGCGGAGGCGCGATATGGAAGAAATAAACACACAAGGGCTGCCCCACAGTATGGGGCAGCCCTTGCTTAAGCGCGCTAATCGTGGATGATCGCAATCATTTCTTCCTCGATGTCGAGTTCGATCTGACTGCGGAATGCGCGCGTATTGTAAACATTCAATAAATAACGTTCGATCGCTTCTTTCATGCTTGCTTCGATCAAATACTGGCTTCTGCCTTCAGCGGTTACTTCGGCAGAGAAGCCCAGATCTTCGTCGTACATCAGCTGCACGCTTACTTGCTCCGGACGCAGCTGCTTGCGCTCCGCAATATGCATGCATATTGCATTCATAATATCTTGTTCGCTAAGACGCATTACTGGAACCTCTGATCCGGTTTTTGCTTCTTGCGATCGCGGAAGTACGCAACGATGCGGATAATCACGAATACGACGGCGATAATCGCGAGCATATTAACCATAAATCCGATCATATTGCCGAGGAAGCCGGTGCCGAACATCGAGCCGAACAGCATGCCTGCCAGTCCGCCGACGAGCATTCCTTTCATGAATCCGCCGCCGCTGAAAAATCCGCCGGATTTGGTCGGCGTCGTTGTCGAGCCGTTTGTGGTGCCGTTCGTTTTTGTGTTCGTTGTCCCCGAGTCGGATTTAACCGCGTTGTCTTTAGCAGGAGCTTTGTAGCTGCCGCTGTTCGACTTGTAGCTTGCTTTCGGTTTGGCGTCCGCCGTATTGACTCCGGCGAAAGTCACGAACAGCATACAAGACAAGATGACTAGAAAAAACTTTTTCATGGTACCCTCCCAAGTAGTCTATGGATTTTGGTAATAGACATCCACAATATACATACGTGTAGGATGGGCAACGGTTTCATAAATTATCCCGTTTTGTTACAATAGTTTTACGGATATGTTTTTTTTTCGGAAGAGAGCGCGAGAGAGGGAGTTTCTGATGCGGGAATATCCCGAAGCCTACGTAAGTTATTTGGTTGAGTTTCATGCAAAACGCGATTTTTTCGAATGCCACGAGCTTCTAGAGGAGTACTGGAAGGAAGTGCCCGACAGCCCTTACAGCGACTTGTGGGTCGGTTTGATCCAATTGGCCGTAGCGCTTTATCATGAAAGGCGGGGCAATATCGCAGGCGCGGCTAAAATGATGAAAAGCGCGATCGGCAAACTGTCGGACGAACGGATTTACGAGCTGGGCATCGATGCTGCCAAGTTATTGCCTCTGCTCCGGGATCGTTCCGCTATGCTTCACGGGTCCTCGATTAAAAATTATGCAGATATGAATATTCCTTTAGTCCATAAGGAGCTGGAGCAGGCTTGCATCGACGTATGCCGAAGCCAAGGACTCGTTTGGCATTCGGCAAGCGAAATGACGAATCGGGAGCTGCTCGACAGACATACGCGGCGCGACCGTTCCGAGGTCATTAAAGAAAGAGAGCGGCAGCAAGCGCTCAAACAGCTGCAAAGAGAAACGAGGCATTAAAGGATAACAAAGATTGCAGGCATTTTTGCTGATAAACAGTAGAAAGCCGTTCCGTTTGCTAGAATTCCTTCATATTAATCTAGTAAGTTGTTTTATATGGGGGGAAGGAACGGTGGGTGTGCCAAAAAAATGCTTCAAAAAACGTCCCATGCGCAAACGCTGCAAACGGAGCGGAAACAATAACGGCAATCATAACAAAAACGCCAATAAAAATGCGAACCGCAACATAAATCGCAACATCAATCACAATGTCAATCACAACACGAACAAAAACACCAATCATAACGAGAATCGCAACACGAATAACAATGTCAATCCCAACATTATCAATAACAACATCAACAACGTTAACAACGGCCAGGATCAACAAAACTTGATTCTCGCCTTGCTGCTGCTGCTTTCGAAGAAGGGCAAGGACAACAGCGGCGGCAAAAAGGAATGCAGGAGAGACCGCAGCGGCGGGAGCCGCTCACACGGATCGTGTAAATACCGTCCCTATAGTTGAATAAGACGTTGCCAGGTAGCTGGCAAATGAATGTTCAGCTCAAAACGCAAAAGGAGACTTTCCGCATGAAAGCGGACGTCTCTTTTTGACGTTTTCGATCAGGAAGTTGTTTCCGTGATTACATCCAGCTTTCCGGTAACGGGATGGATGATCAGGCCGGTAACGGGCAAGCCTGCCGGAAGAAGCGGGTGGTTTTTGATGATGCCTACGCTTTTGACGACCGCTTCTTGTACGTGATCGAATCCGGTGAGCCAGCGGGACAAATCGATGCCGGAATGGCTTAGCGTGGAAAGCACCTTGTCGCTGACGCCGTTCGCTTTGGCTTTCTCAAGAACGGAATCGGAGTTGAGTCCGGTCATCCCGCAATCATGGTGACCGATGACGAGCACCTCGGAAGCGTTCAGCTCGTAGATGGCGACAATAATACTCCGCATCACGCTGCCGAATGGGTGGGAGACGATGGCGCCGGCGTTTTTGATGATTTTGGCGTCGCCGTTTTTGAGATTAAGCGCTCTAGGCAGCAATTCGACTAACCGCGTGTCCATACAGGTAAGGATGACCATTTTTTTGTCAGGAAACTTGTCGGTGCGGTACTGCTCGTAGTCTTTATTCGCGACAAAGCTTTCGTTAAAGGACAATAATCTTGATAATTGTTCGGACATGAGGTTCAGACCTTTCCAGTAGTATAAGATTTTGAATTGCTTGGCCGGTTGAGCGTAAGCCCGGCTCTTGGCCGCCAACAGGTTTCACACTGGCCTACGGTCGATCATTTTCATCGAGTTGGTATATATTTGGCTATCGCTTTTCAGCTGGTAAGCAAGCTTCGCAGGCTGATAGTCGATCGTCAGGCGATCCTCGAAAAAAACTTCATGACGCTGCTCGAACAAAACCGGGAAAACGGTATTGGCCGCTGCAGCCGATTCCGGATGGACGGTTTGTCCGATATCGGGGGATTCGGCCCATAAAGCGGGAACGCCGCTTACCGCACAGCCGCAGCCTTCCGAATCGTACACGAGCTTGAGTCGAAAAGGCTTATCGCCCAAACGCCGGCTCGTTTCGTTCAACGCCGCTTCCGTAAACGTAATTTGCATGGTTTTTCTCTCCTTTACTAGCTATTTTAACACAAAGCGCCGCTTCGTAAAATGCGGTACGGGGTTCTTTCCTTGACGCTGATGTTTGCCGTTCGTCCAAAATTTGCTTCTGCGCGGCGAAATCAGTAAGATCGAATTGTAGGTCCATCACGATCGCTGACAGAATCGATGCCGAAGGAGGCGTTTTGCATGAGCGAATTGCAAACACAAATAAGCGGGCTTAGGGCGCTCGTCAAAAAGATCAAAAGCTATGAGGAAGCGGTAGGTCTCATTTATTGGGATATGCGCACGGGACTGCCCAAAAAAGGCGTGGAGGGCCGTTCCGAAGTTGTCGGCGTATTGTCCGGCGAAATGTTCCGTTTGTCGGTATCCGACGAAATGGGCGGTTATCTTGATTATTTGGACAGAGAAGACCGTCTTGCGCAGCTGTCCGCTATCGATCGCAAAATCGTTCGGGAATGCCGGAAAGAATACGATCGCAGTAAAAAAATACCTCCGGAAAAATTCGAGGCGTACGTCGTCCTTACCTCGCAGTCGGAATCCGTTTGGGAGGAAGCGAAGGACAAAGCCGATTACGCGATGTTCCAGCCGTATTTGGAGAAAATCGTGGAAACCAATCTCGAATTTATAGAGCTGTGGGGTTATGAAGGACATAAATACAATACGCTGCTCGATATGTATGAGCTCGGCATGACCGTCGACAAGCTGGACGCTTTGTTCGGAGCGCTGCGCGAGAAGCTTGTACCGCTTGTTGCAGCGATTCAAGCGTCGCCGAACAAGCTCGACACTTCGTTCCTGGATCAGAATTTCGCTAAAGAAACGCAGAGATCGTTCAATCATCATATTTTGCGCGAAATGGGTTATGATTTTGAAGCGGGCAGGCTGGATGAAACGGTGCATCCGTTCGCGACGGGCTTGAACCCCGGCGATGTTCGCATTACGACGAAGTTCGTGGAGAACGATCTGCTGACCGCCTTGTTCGGAACGATTCATGAGGGCGGCCATGCGTTATATGAACAGAACATTTCGTCCGAGCTGCTAGGGACCAATTTGTGCACGGGAACGTCGATGGGCATTCACGAATCGCAATCCCGGTTCTGGGAAAACATGGTCGGCCGCAGCCGTTCCTTCTGGCGCCGTTACATGGGCGAGCTGCAGCAAACATTCTCGGGACAGCTCGATAACGTGACTGCGGAAGACTTTTACCGGGCCATTAACGAAGCGAAGCCTTCGTTGATCCGCATCGAAGCCGACGAGCTTACTTATAATTTACATATTATGATACGCTACGAAATCGAGAAAGCGCTGTTCAGCGGGGCCGTTAAAGCGGCGGACCTGCCGGGCTTCTGGAACGCCAAATACAAGGAGTACCTGGGCGTAGAGCCGTCGAATGACGAAGAAGGCGTCCTGCAGGACGTTCATTGGTCCGGCGGATCATTCGGGTATTTCCCGTCATATTCGCTTGGCAATATGTATGCGGCCCAAATCCGTCATACACTGATGAAGGAAATGCCGGATTTCGACGACAAAATCGAAAAGGGCGAGCTTGCCCCGATCAAGGAGTGGCTGACGGAGAAGGTGTATCAGCACGGAAAGCTGCTCGATCCTGCGGAAATCATTCGGAACGTTACCGGGGAGCCGCTGAATCCGGATTATCTGGTAGCTTATCTGGAAGAGAAGTACAAAGATATTTACAAGCTGTAAGCCAATAATAAACGACTCCGACGTCCTTAAGGCTACAGGGATATAGACTTCCCAAGCGTAGTCGAGCGATAAGCACCCGCATTCATCATGAATGCGGGTGCTTTTTCAAAAGAGGGTTGAACCGTCCGTGATCGATCGGGGGCGGTTTGGAAAAGACGTAATGGGCCGCCTTTGAAATCGTGTGATACCCTCAAAACCAATTCCAGATCACACGATATCAGCGGTTGAAAGCCCCTATCCACTACCTCCCCCACGCGCAAACGTATAGCCATGCACCAAAGGATCGTCCGCGATTTCCGGACGGTTTTTCTTGTTTCCGTTAGGGGAGGGAAAAACGAACGTATGATTTGCCTTCTTCGAGTCACGTATTGTTCAACTTGTATTCTTGCGGCGTGATGCCCGTGTTTTTTTTGAAAAACTTGCCGAAGTATGAAACGTTGTAGAACCCGAGCTCCAGTGCGACTTCATGTATCTTTTTCCCTTCCATGAGCAGCAGTTCTTTCGCTTGCGTCAGCTTAAGCAGCTTCATGCGTTCCGATAACGGAATCCCTTTTTCGGCGTGATATAGCCGCGACAGGTAGTAAGGGCTTAAATGAAAATGCTTTGAAATCTGGTCCAGCGTAATGTTTTGATTGATGTATTTCACAATGTAGGCGTCCACTTTTTCTGCAATTTCTTTTTTTTGATCCCTTTTTTCGAGCTCCGTATGGGAGAACAGCGCTTCGGACAAGCGTATGCAAAAATCCTCAAAAGCGGACCAATGAGCGAACGAATTGTAGTTGGAAAGTAGGGTCAGATCAAGTTCGCCGCCGATGACCCGCGAAATTTTCCTGGCGTTAATAAAAGACAGATACATCGCGGAAAGGTGCGCGAATATTTCCATTTGCAGCGTGAAATCGAGAAAAACGGCTTTTTGCGTGATACGGATAAAATCGGCCAATGTGCGGTTGAACTCTTTTTTATCTCCTGATTCGAGCGTATTCGTTAGCTGGTTGATATACCGCTTGATATCTTTGGGCAATAGCTCTTGCTCGCCGTTCTGCAGCAGCATGTCGCCGGCTTTCTCGACCCATATGATGCCTTCATCGAGCCCGATTCCCCGCTGCATCCATTCGGCCATTTCCTTGTAGGCATGGTGAATGTGAAGCCAGCCTACATTCGGCTTGGATAAAATGAATGAGACCGGGAGCTGCAAATATTGCTGGACGGAATGCTGTATTTTTTCAAGCAGCTCGTTAATGTACCATTGCAGGCGGACCGGATCCCGCTTCTCTTCTATATCGTACAGGTCCCCCGATTGCTCCACGGTCCGGTGCTGAATAAACCAGACCAAATAACGGTCGTCCGTGACCGGAACGATCCTGCATGCCTCGAGCAAAAATTCCTCCACAATATTATTTATCGCATATTGCAGCAGAAGCTTGTCTTTAAGCGGAAAATGCTGCGGCCAACGGTCCACTCTCCCCATCATCAAAATCACATTCTCATTCGGTTCAAGCGGGATGTGAAGCGATTGCAATTCTCCGGTGATGAAGTCAAGCGATTGAGGGGCACCGTCGAACAGCGCTTCAAAAAAATCTTTTTGCAGCAAATAATTCGCTTTCTGCAGTTGGGTTTCGGCTTGCGACATAATATCGTTCATCTGCAATTCCGCATCGATCTCCGCAATGACCCGCTGAACCGTTTCGACGATCTTTTCATCCTCAACCGGCTTTAATAAATAATCGAATGCATGGTGCTGCAGGGCGGTTTGCAAATATTCATAATCCGAATATCCGGATAGGAAGATGACTTTGCACCTGCTCCATTGCTTTCTGACATGCTTGATCAGCTCGAGCCCAGTCATGATCGGCATACGGACGTCGGTAATCAGAATATCGATCCGATTGTTCCGCATAATGTCCAGGCCTTCGTGAGCCGAATGGGCCTTCCACACGATGAGGTCCAAATGCTCGATTCTTTTCAGCATATTGTAAGTTGTCTCAACGATAATCGGCTCGTCGTCGATCAGCAGGACATTATTCATATGTAACCGCTCCTTCTGTTGTAAGAATAAGCGCTGCGATTAGTCCGCCTAACGGATTCGTTCGCAGCCGTATTCCGCTGCCTTTGCCATAGCGCAGCTGCAAGCGGCGGTGCACGTTCCAAAGCGCATGATCGCTGAATTCATGCTCCAGCGCGCCGGCTTCTTCCCATTTCCTAAGCAGCTCGGGCGGTGCGCCTTTGCCGTTATCTTCAATTTCAATTGTCAGACTTCCGGGATTCGCTTCAACGCGAACATGGATTTTGCCTTCGTAAACATCCTCCAGACCGTGAACGATTGCATTTTCCAAAAAAGGCTGGACGATCAGACGAGGAACTTCCCAAGATTGAAGCGATCCTCGCTCATCAAACTGGATGGAGATTCTGCTTCCGAAGCGAATCTGTTGGATCGATGCGTAAACCTTGGCATGCTGCAGCTCCTTTTCCAGCGAAACGAAATCGTCTTTGTTCTGCGTAATGAATTTAAAGTACTCGCCTAAATGCTTGGACATTGCGGAAACGCCTTCAAAATCTTCCTCTTGCGCCATCCGGTATAAAATATACAGACTATTGTACAGAAAATGAGGATTTACCTGCGATTGAAGCTGTTTAAGCTCCGCTCTCTGCGATCGGATCGTCTGCTCGTATACTTGCTGAACGAGAAACTTGAGCCTGGCCGTCATTTGATTGAATTGATTGTACAAATAGTGAAATTCATCCTTGTTGAGATGCTGCAGGTTAATATCGAATTGACCGATCTCGACCTTCTTGAAAGCTTGCATTAATTTGCGAAGCGGCTTGTGAATGAAGCGCAGCAGCAAGTAAGAGACAATGACGATAACAAAGATGGATATGATGTAGAGCATGGTCGACCATTTTTTGAATGCATGTACGGGCTTCAGCATTTCATCTTCCTCGGCGATCGTCACAAGCGTCCACCCGGAAGCGAGAAAAGGCTTGGCGAAGCGGAGATACGAGATGCCGTCCAGCTTGAATAATGAACTGTCTATGCCGGTTGTATGTGTGATAAGCTGCGTGTTCCCTGCCGGAACATCGATAGAAGGAATTAGGAACCGATCGGTATTACCGTTGGACATGAGGTACGAAACGCCGGTTCCTTGCTCGTTCATGTCGGCAAGATCCTTGCTGATTTTATCGACGGACAGTTCAATGACGAGCAGAAATTGGCTATTGGTCAAATAGGGGAAACCCATCGGAATAAAGAGACGATCGTCCAGAGCGACGATGCCGGAACGTGCCGGTCTGCGTGAAAGAAAATCGTTCAGCTCCTGCGGGTCCATTTCGGTATGTCCGGTAACCGATGAGAGCCGCCGCTCCAGATTGGGCATGAGGACGAACGCCTCTTTAATATATCTGCTGGATGCAGCAAGAGTCATAAGCTTGGAATGCAAATCGTTGATCGTTTTCGTTTTTTCGTAGGGACGAAGCGTATCCGAGCGGATGCTGATCATCTGCAAATCAGAATCCTTAAGAAAGTTTTCCTGCAGCTGCAGCACGTTTTTTAATTCCGATTCCATGGAGGACACGAAATAATCCGATTTTTGCTTCATGAGGACCAGAACTTGCTGTCGAATAATATCGACGCCGGATTTGCTCATCAATGTGCCGATTAAATAAATAGGGATGCAAACCATAAGAAAGGTAGTCAACAGCTTAAGAAAAATACCGTATCTGAAAGGAAATAAATTGGAAATATTTATCATGCAAAAGAGCGCCCCTTTCATTCACTACCATCATAATTGGTAAAAAATAAATGGGCAATAGAATAGCAACAGAGTGCGCAGGATGACAAGGATTGTCCCTTGTTCAGGGATACCGATTCACTTAAAGTAACGGTATACACTCGAGTGGAAACAATTAGGGGGAATGATCGTTGAAGAAGCGAAGAAGCAAACTCGCAATAACCGTCATGCTTGTTGCCGCATTATCGGCTGCAACGCTTAGCGCTTGCCGCAGCAGCGAAGAAAAGCAAACAAGCGGTGAAAATAGCGAAGGAAAGCAGGTATCCTTCGAGCCGCTGGGTAAATTCGAGCCGGCCATTGAACTGAAAATTGGAAGAACGGAAGACAATTACAAGTACGATCCCGGTCAATCTATCGATAAGAATCTGATTTACGATTTATACGAGAAAGAATTAGGGGTCAAATTAATTAACGAGTGGGTCGTACCTTCGGATCAATACACGGCCAAATCGAATGTAGCCATCTCCTCCGGCAATATTCCCGATTTATTCGCGGTGGACGGCGTTCAACTAAGAAATCTCGTTGAAGCGGATATGATTGAAGATTTAACGGAGGTATATAAAAACTACGTAAGCGAGGATACCAAAAAAATAGTGGACGAGGACGGCGGTTATTCGATAGATGCCGCTACAGTCAACGGAAAGCTGTACGCTTTCCCTGCGACTACGCAAGGGTTCTGGACTTCGAACGTATTATGGATCCGCAAGGACTGGCTGGACAAGCTCGGCTTGCAGCCTCCCAAGACGATGGACGATGTCGCCCATATCGCTTCCGAGTTTGTTAAAAATAATCCGGATGGGGTAAAGGGTACGTACGGGCTGGGCGTATCCAAGGAGCTGCAGCAGCTGAACGGCTTTTTTAACGGCTTCCATGCGTATCCGTTCCAATGGGTCAAAGACGGCAGCGGCAAAACGGTTTACGGCGGCATTCAGCCGGAGATGAAGCCCGCTTTGCAGAAGCTGGCAGACATGTATAAAGCCGGTCTGATCGATGCGGAGTTCGGCGTGAAGGATTCCGGCAAAGTCGTCGAGGCGCTTGTTTCCGGCAAGCTCGGCATGCTCTACGGCAATTTCGGCCTTGCATTCGGAACGCCAAGCGATCTGGTGGCCAATAATCCGGATGCGGATCTTCGCGCTTATCCGATGCCGTCTTTCGACGATCAGCCTGCCAAAGCTTATGTCGGCCCGACCGCTAACAGATTCTGGGTGGTGCGCAAAGGTTACGAACACCCTGAAGTCGTCATGAGGTTTGCAAACTTTTTTACCAACGAGCAGAAAAATGCAAGACCGAACTATTCCTCCAATCCGGAAACCGGAACGTTGTATTGGCAGTATACGATACTCCAATTCAATTCGCCGATGATGCAGGTAAACGAGCACCGGACCGTTAAAGCCGCGATGCTGGCCAAAGAGCAGCCGGACGAGAAAAAGCATACGTTTAACGAGAAGCAATATTTGCAGGGGATTTACGATTATTTCAAAGACCCCAAAAACACGAAAAAAGCGGAGATACAAACCGGCTGGATGTATCAAGCGACATTCGGCACGCCGGACAGCGGCGCCGAAGTGCTGGACTATTATTTTAAAAATAAGCTGACGGTTACAACGCCGTTAAAGGTATCGTCCACGCCGACCATGTCGCAAAAAATGCCTACGCTTACCAAGATGGAGGAAGTTCTCTATACCAAAATCATCCTGGGCGAAGCCGGTATTGACGAGTTCGACAAATTCGTTGCCGATTGGAAGAAGCAGGGCGGCGACGAGATTACGAAAGAGTTAAATAAGTAAAGGAATGAACAAAGGGAGGCGGACGATTGCCATCTTCCTCCCTTCCTTTTGACGGAATGCGGTTCTGGAGGTTGCCCGAGTGAATTCGAAACGTTGGAAAATGAATTTGCAGCTTCACATCATGCTTATTCCCGCTGTTTTTTTCGCCATTTTGTTTTCTTATATTCCGATGAGCGGAATCGTAATCGCTTTTCAAAGATTCATCCCGAACCGCGGATTTTTCAAGTCGACTTGGGTCGGCTTCGACAACTTTACGTATATGTTCAACATGCCGGACTTTTATCAAGTGATGTACAATACGGTTTTTATCGCATTGATGAAAATCGGCGCCGGGCTGATCGTACCAATCGTTTGCGCATTATTGCTTAATGAAATCAAAAATAAAGTGCTGGTTCGATCCGTCCAAACGATGATTTATTTGCCGCATTTCCTGTCGTGGGTCATTATCGGAGGCATACTCATCGACATTCTGTCCGTGGAGAACGGCGTGATTAACAGGGTGATCCAAGGTCTCGGATTGCCAGGCGCTTTTTTTCTTGGCAGCAATGCCTGGTTTCCATTTACGCTGGTGATCTCCGACATTTGGAAAGAATTCGGTTTCGCTACCATTATCTATTTGGCTGCATTAACGGCGATAGACCCTACGATCTACGAAGCGGCATACATCGACGGTGCCAACCGTTGGAAGCAGACGCTGCATATTACGCTGCCGGGGATCGCTCATATCGTTGTGCTGCTTGGGGTTTTAAGCCTGGGCAACGTGCTTAATGCCGGCTTCGAGCAAGTGTTTATTTTGTATAGTCCGTCCGTTTACCAATCCGGCGATATCATCGATACGCTGTTGTATCGGATCGGATTTGTGGATGCGCAGTACGGGGTAGCAACGGCAATCGGTCTTATGAAATCGATGATCGCCGCTCTCTTGATCGGTTTATCCTATTGGCTCGCTTACCGTCTGGCCGGATACCGAATCTTTTAAAAATGAGGGATAAACGATGGGAGCCGGAGGAGCTTCAAGAAATGTATCAACCGTTGTCATAAGCGTGTTTTTGCTCGTTCTCGGTATTTTGTGCGTGCTTCCGATTATTCATATTTTAGCTTTTTCATTGAGCAGTCCCGCAGCGGCTGGAACGGGAAAGGTCGGCTTATGGCCGGTCGATTTCAGCTGGGACGCTTACACGTACATTTTGGACGAACCCAAATTCGGCAGATCGCTTGCGGTTTCGGTCCGGAGAGTTTTATTGGGACTATCGATAAGCTGCTTCTTGACATTGCTTACCGCTTATCCGCTTTCCAAAGAGTCTGCAAAGTTTCGCCCGCGAACGTTTTATGTCTGGTTTTTGGTTGTAACGATGCTGTTCAGCGGAGGACTCGTGCCTACTTACATGATCGTACGGACTTACGGCTTGCTGGACACGATATGGGCGTTAGTGCTGCCGGGGGCTTTGCAGGTATTCAATATTACGCTTATGCTGAATTTTTTCCGCGGGCTGCCGAAAGAGCTGGAAGACTCCGCGTTCGTCGACGGCGCCGATCATTGGACGCTGCTGTTCCGGATTTACTTGCCGCTGTCGCTTCCCTCATTGGCTACGATCGGATTGTTCACGCTTGTTTATCATTGGAATTCTTGGTTCGACGGACTGATTTATATGAATAAACCGGAGCATTATCCGCTGCAGACGTATTTGCAAACGATCGTGGTGAAACCGGATATGAGCAAAGTGACGAGCTTCACAGAGTTGTTAAACGTGTCGCCAAGAACCGTCAAGACGGCGCAAATTATAGTCGGGATGCTTCCGGTCATTATCGTGTACCCGTTCTTGCAGCGTTTCTTTGTAAAAGGACTTGTTCTCGGCAGCGTAAAGGGATGAGGTTCGAAAAGTTCCGGCAAACGGCCCGGTATCCGATACAATTGTAGTAAACATACTTTATGCGGGAGGATCCCCAGGATGAGATATATCAAAAGAGCGGTTCATATCGATTTTCATACGCTTCCCGATATTCCCGATATCGGTTCCGACTTTGACGCCAAGGCGTTTGCACAAACGCTGAAAGAGGCGAAAGTGGAGTACATCAATGCATTCGCCAAATGCAATCTCGGCTTTGCCTATTATCCGACGGACATCGGCGTGAAGCATCAGCATTTGCATTTCGATATGTTCGGTCAAACCTTGGAGGAATGCCATAAGCTCGGAATCGGCGTTACGGCTTATTTTAATTTGGGCTTGGACCATGAAATGGCGAGAAAGCATCGGGATTGGTGCATTCTGAATAAAGAGGGACAAGTCGTTTACGGAGACCGGACGGAGCATTTTTTCCGAAATATGTGTCTGAATTCGGGCTACGGCGATTATATGCTTGCCATGATTAAGGAGGTTCTCGACCGTTATCCGGTGGACGGCATTTTTCTGGATTGCATCAACATGCACCCGTACCCTTGCTACGGCGACGAATGCAATTTCGATATGGTCATGCGCGGTATGGATCCGTTGAACGACGAGCATGTGCATGCCTTCTCCAGAGCACAGACGCTCGAATACTGCCGGAAAGTAAAAAAGCTGGTCGGAGACGAGAAGTTTCTGTTCCTGAACGGATTAACCTTCGGCGAAGCGGAAGGACTTAGCACGCATTGGGAAATCGAATGTTTGCCCGGTCTGTGGGGATACGACTTCTTCCCGGCGCAAGCGGCATATGCCCGCAACCGCGGCGTTCAAGTTTTCTATATGACGGGCCGCTTCCAAGCCAGTTGGGGAGATTTCGGAGGTCTTAAGACGAAAGCTTCGCTGCAGAACGATTGCTGGGATGCCATAAGCAATGCCGTAACGACATCCGTCGGTGATCATATGCACCCCCGTTACGGGCTGGAGCCGGCAGTTTACCGAATGGTCGGGGAAGTGTATGCGGAGCTGGAGAAGCTTGAGCCATGGACGGATCATGCCAAAGCCGTAGCGGAAATTGCGATATTGGCGCCAACCAGCGGCATTATCGATAAAAACCACAATGGCGCTGTCAGAATACTTGGCGAGCTTAAATATACGTACGACATCCTCGATGAGCGAATGGATCTGTCGCCGTACAAAGTCGTTATTTTGCCCGACGAGCTTACAGTATCCGAGGTGCTGCAAGCAAAGCTGGAGCAGCATTTGGCAGAAGGAAAGGGCATCATCGGCTCGGGTTATGCCGGTCTGAATCCCGAGAAGAGCAAGTTCGCCTTGGAAGCTTGGAATATGGAATATGAAGGGCCGGATCCGTGGAATAAATCGTACTTCAAGATGCTTGAGGAGTATGCCGGCATTCCGGACATGCCGCTCGCCGTTTACAACCAGGGGATTCAGATGCAGCTGAAGGACGGCGCGATTGCTGTCGCCGATTACGTGCAGCCGTATTTCAACCGGCATTGGGACGGGTTTCACGGTTATTTTTATGCCCCGTCGGATAAAAGCGCGGGCAGACCTGCGCTCGCCAGATCGGGAAACATTTTTCAGTTTTGCTTTAACATTTTTTCCGCTTATAACGAATTCGGTATGGCGGCGCATAAAAACGTTGTGAAATATTGCCTGGAGCAGCTGCTTCCGGATCCGTTGATCAAGTACGAAAATATGCCTTCAACGGCTCGCGTAACGGTAACCGCAAAGGATCGGATGCGGATGATTCATATCAAGACGACCCATCCGGAGCCGAGGGGGAAGTACAATATTGTCGAGGATTGGCAAACGCTTACGGACGCAGCGGTATGGCTGAAACAGGATGAAGCCAAGGCTGTTTATTTGGCGCCGACGAAAGAGCCGCTCGCTTTTGAACGAAAAAATGGATATATCCGCATCCCTTTGCCCAAAGTGGGCGGATATGCTTTGGTCGTTGTTGAGTAGGAGTGTTCGGAAGCCATTGAGGGCGGAAGCCGGAAGCCGGAAGTCGAAATCATGAGGAAAGATGGGACGAAAAATGAGAGAGAAAGAAACGCTGCCTTATCCGTTTACATGGCATGATACGCCGATAGATTTGTCCTTTGTGTTCAAGGATGAGAAACCGGCAGGCAAACGCGGCTTTCTGACCGTACAAGGAGAACGATTCGTATTCGAGGACGGTACCCCCGCCCGGTTCTGGGGGACGAATTTCAACAGCGGCGCCAATTTTCCATCCCATGAGCATAGCGAGAAAGTAGCGAAACGGCTTGCAAAGTTCGGCGTGAACATGGTCCGTTTTCATCAGATGGATGCCGAATGGTCGACGCCGAATATTTTTCAGTTTACGAAGGGCGAGAGGAAGGATCACACGCGTTGCTTGGATCCGGAGAGCTTGGATCGGCTCGACTACTTGATTTATTGTCTCAAGCAAGAAGGCATCTATATGTATATGGATTTGCTGGTGTACCGAAAATTCAAATCCGGAGACGGAGTAGAAAACGCCAGCCAATTGACGGAAGCCGCCAAACCGTATAGCAATTTCAGCCGGAAATTGATCGAGCTGCAAAAGCAATACAACGAGCAGTTGTTTACGCACTATAACCCCTACACGAAGCTGGCTTATAAAGATGACCCGTCAATCGTCATGACGGACATTACGAATGAAAATGATTTGTTTCTGCACGAGTCCAGACCCGTTGTATTGGAGCCATACCGCAGCGAGCTTGAAGGGATGTACAGGGAGTGGGCCGATCGGAAACGAATGGATGTTCCGGCCGGAGAAAAGGTCAACTTTGCCTGCAAGCCCGATGAGACGATGACCGCTTTCTTGAGCGAGGTTCAAACTTCGTATTATGTGGAGATGATCGATCATTTGCGTGCCATCGGCGTAAAAATTCCGATTGCCGGAACGAATTGGCCGCTCAATGCCGCTTTGCTGCAATGTCAAACGCCGACCGATTTCACCGACAACCATGCTTACTGGTGGTTAGGGGATCAAAGCTCGATCGACAATCGTCCCATGACCGCCTACAAATCCAATATGCTGCCAATGATCGGGTTTATGAAGCTGCCGGACAAACCTATGTTCATATCGGAATGGGAAAGCCCGTGGCCGAACGAATGGCGGGCGGAAACGCCTTTGCTGCTGGCGGCGGCCGGCGCATTTCAAGGCTGGTCGGGTTACGCCATCCATACTTACCGGTATACGACTTCCCATCAGGACGATCGTATAGGACGGAATATCGCTCTGAACGGCATTACTTACCGCGGGATTTTCGACACGTTCAACGACCCTGCCAAATTCGGATTATTTTATCATGCTGCGTTAATCTTGCGGCGGGGCGATGTCAAAGAAGGGGAGCAGCGGATCAAGGTCAAGCTTCCCGAATTAAACAGCACCGGACCGGACGATTCGATCAGCTTTTTTATGTGCCGCGTGCCTGCTACCGATCTTCTTGCGGAACGCCATAAATATGCGATCGAGCTTCCGGGACCCCGGACGGCGAAAAACGGTGAAGACGATATCGTGATTCCCATCGATACCGAGCTCGTGGATGCAGGGAAAGGCGAGGTACTGTCCGACACCGGAGAAATGTACCGGAGCTGGGTCAAGCGGTATGGCTGGATAAACGCTCCGAGGACAAAAGCGGTTTACGGCTTCATCGGCCAAGCCGGCTTGATCGAGCTTTCCGGCATGTCGATCGAGGCGGAGACCGATTTTGCAACGATTGCAATCAGCTCGCTAACGGACGATCCGCTCGCAAGTTCGGATAATATGCTGCTTACCGCAATCGGACGCGCAGACAATACCGAAGCAGTCTATAACGAAGATCACACTGCAGAGCTTAAGCCCGGACGACCTCCGGTACTGGTTGAAGTCATTCGCGCGAAAATACGGCTGAAAACCGAACAATCGGACGTTCGCGTTTGGTCTGTCAATCCGGAAGGATTTTTTACCGGCGCAGTACCGTCCGAATGGAAAGACGGCGTACTGTCTTTCGAAATAGGCCATACCTATCCTTCGATGTATTATTTGATCCAAAAAAACTAGTCGTTTGCTCAAATAACGGTAAAAGATAGGGAGTCGGCGCATATGGCGAATGATAATCTAGCCGATAAGACGGTTTTCATTACGGGAGCGGGCTCCGGTATCGGAGAAGCGGCCGCGCTTCTTTTTGCCAAACGCGGCGCCCGAATTGTCGTTCTCGATATTGAAGGCAATCGTGCGGAAGCGGTAGCTGAGGAGATTCGCAAACAAGGCGGGGAGTGCACGGCAATCGCTGCGGATGTCGGAAACGAATCGGATATGAAGCAGGCGATCGGCGAAACGGTATCCCGTTTCGGCTCGCTTGATGTTTTGATTAACAATGCAGCCTCACAAATTATGGGGCCGCTGCATGAATGCACGGAGGAACAATTCGACCGCATGATGCAAGTGAATGTCAAAGGCGTATTTTTCGGCTGCAAGTACGCCTTGCCCGTTATGATGAGCAGGCGCAGCGGCGTCGTTCTATCGGTCAGCTCGGTTCTGGGCGTCGTCGGCGATCCCGACTTGAGCGTGTACGGCGCAACCAAGGGGGCGATTATCGCGCTCACCAAATCGCTTGCGGTTGCCTACGGGCCATATGGCATCCGTGCGAATTGTCTATGTCCCGGCGATGTCAATACGCCGATGGTCAAGCGGTTTTTCGATTATCAGTCCGATCCGGAACAAGCGAGAGACCAGGTCAATCGGCACTACCCTCTGCGGCGTATAGCCGAACCGGAAGAGATCGCTTCGGCGCTTGCTTTTCTCGCTTCGTCAGACGCGTCGTTCATTTCCGGAAGCTCGATGTTTGTCGACGGCGGACTTACTTCGGAAGTTTATTGAAACGGATATAAGGAAAGAGAGGCATCATGTATGGAATCGATTAAAATAGGCTGGGGCATGAGAAGCATTACGCCCGATAAGCCCGTTTTGTTAGCCGGGCAATTTCACGACCGGATCGCCGACCGCGTTCGGGACCCGGTAATGGTTACAGCAATGGCTATAGAAGGGGCTGATGGCGAACAGGCGGTGATGGTCAGCTGCGATTTGGTAGGTATCGAAGACCATATACTGGAAGGCGTCCGCGCAAGGTTGAGAAACGACATTCCCGAACTGGATTCGGACCTAGTTATTTTGAACGTCACTCATACCCATACCGCTCCTACTCTAAAGGGCTTTATCGAAAGCAGAGTAAGACCGTTTTTGACATGCCCCAGAGAGTATCCGGGTATTATGACGCCGGACGAATATTCGGATTTGGTCATCGGACGGATCGTCGAAGCCGTTAAGGAAGCATGGCTGGGACGCAGGCAGGGAGGGCTGAGCTGGGGGGAGGGCTACGCGGCGATCGGCCATAATCGCATGGTGTTGTATCATGACGGAATGGCGAAAATGTACGGGAATGTCGATTCGATCTTTTTTAAAGGCTTCGGCGGCCCGGAGGATCATCGCGTAGAGATGATGTTTACTTGGGACCAAAACATAGAGCTCACGGGCATCATTGTCAATATGGCTTGTCCTGCCCAAATCATTGAGCACGAAAGCTTCATTTCTGCGGATTATATAAGCGAAGTGAGGGAGCTGGTCAAACAAAAGTGGGGACCGAGCGTCCATGTACTGGGAACGATCGGTGCGTCCGGAGATTTGGCACCCCGGGATCTTATGCGGAACAAGGCCCACGGAAAATTGGAGGGCGACGAGGAGCTCCGTGCGGCTGCAACAAGCTTGGTAAGGGCGATGGAAGCGGGACTGGAAACGACAGGCCGGACAATCGATACGAATCCCGTACTCAAGCATCGGGTCAGGAACGTTAGCTTACCTTTGCGCCGCGTAGAGAAAGAGGAAACGGAACGGGCAATAAGTCAGTGGGAAGCATTCCGGAATGCTAAAGAATCACAGGAAGATGACCTCGTTTACTTCGAATCGCTCGGTTTTGCTCGTCAGATGGAAATTTTCAACGATTGGGCCGTGCAAAATCATTACCACCGGCTCCGTCAACATGCTTTTTATCAAATGGAATTGCATGTGCTCAGAATAGGGGATTCGGCTCTTGTTACAAATCCTTTCGAATTGTATACGGAATACGGACTTCAGATCAAAGCGAGAAGCGCTGCGAAGCAAACGTTCATTTCACAGCTGACATGCGGAAGCGGCGGTTATTTGCCTACTGCAAGCGCGATTGCAAGCGGGGGCTACGGAACTCAGCTGTTAAGCGGGGCGGTCGGGGACGAAGGCGGCAGGCTGCTGGTCGAACATACGCTGGAAGCCATTCAATCCGTCTGGCAAGATCCTGCTTAATCGGATCTATGTGCTCCACCCAAATAATGAGAACGGCTGCCGCTGGCAGCCGTTTTGGCGTTATCGGGAGAAAGCTGATTTGACTCAAAAATATGTCCTTCAAATAAAGCGTCGCACCGGCAGAGTTCCATGATGACGGGCTTGTTTGCGGAACCGCCTGATAGGCGGATGCATAAGATGAACAAATGCCGTCCGTCAACGGCGCGTCGTTGGCCGGCGGAAATATGGCTGCAAGAGGGGAATGAAGGATGAGAAAGCATGCATGGAAGGGCTGCTTGGCTGCATTGCTTGCGGTGATGCTGATCGTTTCGGCCTGCGGCAAAAAAGAAGAGACGACCAAGGTGCGGATCGGGGAAGTGACGCGTTCGATCTTTTATGCGCCGGAATATGCGGCGATTGCCAAAGGTTTTTTCAAGGACGAAGGGCTTGAAATCGAGCTGACGACGACGGCAGGCGGCGACAAAACGATGACGGCGCTCCTGTCGAACGCGATCGATGTCGCGCTTGTCGGATCGGAAACGTCGATCTATGTTTACCAGCAAGGCTCCGACGATCCCGTAATCAATTTCGCTCAGCTGACGCAGACGGACGGCACGTTCCTCGTGGCGAAGAACAAAATCCCGAATTTTGATTGGAAGCAGCTGAAGGGTGTCACCTTCCTCGGCCATCGTAAAACTATGTTAGTGATACCTTGTGAATAAAGGGCATTAGCTGAAAATTCGGTATTTGATATCTATATGCGATCCGTTTGTCACATCTATGCTTTGGACAGAGAGTCTTATTGCGTTCTTAATTAATGCGCGATTCTGGGAAACTAAATCATCCTTTAGATCATCGACCAAAGAAACAAATTTCCCGATCATTCGAGCGGAGTTGTTATCCTCAATTTGTTTTAACTGCGTTAGGATTTCATTACGTTCCTTGTCAATCCGCTTACTTGCAATTTTAAAGTCATCCTTGTTTATAGCTTCATCTTCGTACAGCTCGATCTGCCGCTGCATCTTATTGTCGAGCTTTTTCAGTCTGTCGTTTAATCCCTTCACATCTACTGTAGTGTCTAATTGTTCGTTTTTATCTTCAAAAGCTTGCGCACCTAGAGAAAAATGAATTTCTTGGACATTGATAAGCGACTGAATCACCTTATCTTCGAATTCATCGCGTTCAATATAGTGATGGAAACATTCAGCCTTTTTCATGTAGCCAGAACAAACGTAATGGTAGTAAACTTTTCCGCTCGGTTTGCTTCTTGCTCGACCAATCATTTTTCTGCCGCAATGAGTGCAATATACAAGACCAGATAGCAACCATTTTTCATTATCCGCTTGTCTATGTCCCGTTGACCTTGCATTCATTGCTAACTGCACCTTATCGAACAAATCTTTTTCAAGTATTGGTTCGTGGTGATTTTCAACAATAATCCATTCTGCTTTCGGGCGAATAAGTTCTTTCCCCTTGTGTACATATCTCCTGTTATATACAAACATTCCCGCAAGAGTCTCCCGCCTCAAAAGTTTGTTAATTGCCTCAGCGGTGAATGGATTACCTTCTTTTGTTTTAACGCCTTTTATCGCTTGCATAATCCGACGTGCACCCATACCTTGAAGGATGTAGTCAGCCATATTTCTGACTACTGCAGCTTCATCCTCATTGATTACATATTTACCATTTTCGATATTATATCCAAAACAAGGGCGAGAAACTGCTTTTTCACCTTTTGCCACAATCGATTTCATGTTTTCTTTTACCCTTTCACGGATTCGTTCACGCTCAAATTCTGCAAAAGCACCTAGAATTTGAAGTACCATACGACCAGCAGGCGTTGATGTGTCGAAGCTTTCACTGGCTGATGCATAACCACATTGATACGAACTAAGCTCATCCACTATTGTCAGCAGGTCGAGTAAGTTTCGGCAAAGACGGTCTATCTTCGTGGTAACGATCATGTTGAATTCTTTTTTTCGTACCCTAGACAACATTTCCTGAAGATGAGGTCTGTTGGTATCCTTTGCGGAATATCCGTCATCGGGAAACAATACGACATCTTCCCATCCCATTGCTTTGCAATAAGCGCGGAGACGTTCTTCCTGCTCGGCAAGTGAATTTCCTTTAGTGGCTTGTTCATCTGTGCTGACGCGTATATAAATAGCTACTTTATTCATCTGATACCTCCTCCTTTTTATGCTCAATCACATCATTCGGCTGACAATTAAATAACGTGCAGATTTTATCGATTACCTCAAGTGATACATATTCGTCTTTACCCAGTTTTGCAAGAGTCGCAGTAGATAGGCCGAGTTTCTCCCGCAATTGGGTTTTTGTCATATCGTTTTCAACGAGTAAATGCCACAAAGGTTTATAAGTAAATGCCATAGGGGACATTCTCCTTTCGTAAATATTATGTTCCTATTATAAACTTTATATTTAGAAAAGCAAATATTTTATTTACAAAAGGTTTTATTTAGTGTATATTATATTTAGGAAGTTAAATAACAACTTCCTGAAAGGGTGAGAAGATGAAAGATTGGGTAGGACTTCTTACGGCGGTCATTCAACTGGTAACAGCAGTCATCCTCTACAGACTGGCCGTTCGTGAGAAAAACAAAAAAGGAACCAAAAAACGCAGCCCCCGAGGCAAACGTAAATAGGTTCCCACGAGAAGGTCGGACTCGACCCGGCCTTCTCACCCCAATCTTATCATATAAGCACTACAAAATAAAACAGGAGGCGATCGGTATGGGCACTGCAACATTGATTATCAGCATTGCGGCATTGGTTATTTCGGTGGCGGCTCTGATTCGAACGATTTGGAATAAATAATGCGGGAGGAGAACGCCAATATGAACATATCTGATATTGAACAAGCCATCGGCCGGGAACTGACGGATTCGGAACGCAAAACCATTGAATGGTTAAACGGCTGGGAACGTGAGACAAAATTGAATTTCATGGCGATCGTGCGGGCTGCAAAAGAGAATGGTTTTATTCAAGGTGTGCGATTTAAATATAGCGTCGGCGGACGGTAAACGCGAGGAGGAATGCGGGATGGAAGTCAAAGCAGGAATGCATGTATGGTCGACTGTGTTCGAGTGCAATGTGGATGTAGTTAGGGTTTTCAAAAATACCGCGACAATCAGGACTTGGGGCGGTTGGCTCATGGCTGGAAAGACCATGACATTTAGAGGTCAAGCGATTGATACGCTCCAACCTCGTCGTCAACGTGCGGCATAGGCAAGGGAAAATACACAATCCGCCTGACGAGGCCCGCTAGGGAACGGCCCGAAACCTACCGGCACATTGCCGGGATGGTCGCGGATATCCGCTATGAGATGGTGAACGTTGGCCCTTTCGTAGATACTTATTCAGACAGCGTCTCTGTAATCGAACGAGGCCACCTGTGGCAGCCTCGTGTTTGTATATTGAATTCAAGAACCCGATTGCGGTATATGGTTTCTTTTGTTGCAGGTAAGTAATTATCTAATTTGTGGGTTCCCAAAAACTGCTCCTGAACTCACTCCAAGGAAAACAATCTTTATTTGATTTACACCCGACAAATCAACATCCACTTTAGCAATATCACCAGGAAGGGTGGGTTTGCTCCGATATATTTCCTTGCCATCACCGTAAATTACTAAAGTATTCCCTTCTTTTGAATCTTTATATATATCGTCAATGCTAAAATCACCAGTAAGTTTCTTGTACTGAGAATTTAAATTATAAACGAAGTTAACGCCGTCGTTCCCCCCGAGAAAATTAGGCGTATAATCAAAGGCGATTCCAGTGTCATATTGCTTTCCTGCTAGAGTGAAAGGTTTTTGGTTATTCCATTGATTGATATGAACATTGCTCATGGAGAAACTAACTCGCGCGTAATTCAAAGATGTTAAGGGGACACTTGTCCCATCGGTTCTTTGTCCGATAATTATGCTATTCGTTTTGCCATCCCAATCTACAGGTTTATTTAATGCTGATGCTACAGCACGAACTGGAAGGTAGGTCGTACCATCATAAATAAATGGTTCTACAACATTCCCCTCTGAATCCCTAGGTGTAACAGTAGTGCCGTCAACAACAATTTTGATATTATTATATACAGCAGTTATTCCTTTCGTTACTGGATCAGCAAAAGCGGCAGTTCCGGACACGATTAAACTAGTTGTAGCAACTCCCATAATAAAACCTTTGACTTTTTCTTTTGAAATCATAAAACAACTACCTCCAAAATCATGATGTATTTTATTTCATGTCCTCTTTCGCCATAAAGCATGCAAAACCCTTCCATAATTCGACAAGTTTATATCATTAATTTCAAAAGGTGGTGCATTGTCAAGTGACAGGGATTTACTTCCAGTTTAAAAATTGGTTGGTAAGCAGTTCACTATCGGGATGATCAAGGATATTCCAGTAAATCCCGCCTCTACACGTTATAGCCACGCGCTATAATTGACGTAGAGGTGTTTTTATGTTTATTTCCCCGATGCTGCTCGAAACAGCTCACGCTCCGTTTACTGACGACAATTACATTTTTGAGCCGAAGATCGACGGCCACCGCTTGATTCTCTCGCACGTTAACGGCCAGACGAGGCTCTATACACGTCACAATAACGACTGCACGCGGCAATATCCAGAGCTCGCGAGCTTTACGTTTGACGGCGATATCATCCTGGATGGCGAGGTCGCTTGTACCGATCCGCAGACCGGAGTGATTGATTTCGAAATGGTTATGGAGCGGTTCTCAGCACGGAAACCGGATAAGATAGTAAAGCTATCTGCAGCTTTACCCGTTAATTTCCTGGTATTTGATATCCTGCGCTTTAAAGGGATCGATCTGCGCGGCCGGGCGCTTAAGGACCGGAAAGAGATCCTTTCAGCTGCCGATCTGTCGTGCTGCCCATTTATCGGTAAGATCCCATTCATCGAGGATGAAGGCGTGACGCTTTACCAACAAATTCGGGCCCGGAAGATGGAGGGCATAGTCGCCAAGCGGAAGAACAGCATATACGTAAGCAACCGGTCGGCGGCGTGGCAAAAGATCATTAACTGGCAGTATGAGGATGTTTACATTACCGGCTATCGTAAAAGTGAATTCGGCTGGTTGGCGTCTGTGCCCGGTAATGACGGCCGTTTACGGCCCGCCGGTATAATCGAGTTGGGCGTCTCGCCGCGGCATAAGATGGCCTTTTATAGCGTCTGTAAATCGCTTGTGACTCGAGAGGAAAAGGATTTCGTGTACCTGGAGCCTCGAATAAAAGCTTGCGTTAAAATTCGTAATTGGACGCGGAACGGTATGCTTCGCAGTCCTGCGTTGGTTGATTTCGTACTTTAAACAAAATTGAAAAACCGCCTTAAATACGAGGCGGTTAGTTGAACTATCGTTACCCGTTGAAACTTTATTCAAGCGATAACTTTAATACAAAATCTCCTGTAAATAATTTTCTCGTCTCAATAAGATAAGAAATATCGCTCATATCACCGATATCTAACACATATGGGACATCAGACTTTTTATTAGCCAACACAATCCGATATTCCCTTTGATGGGCAAACTCATTACGCTTATAGAAAAAAAAGTTCGGATCATGGTTATGTTGAGCTATCAGCCGCTCTTTCGAATTAACGCTGTAGTCTTCATAATTTACTTTCCCTTTGTACGTTTGAATACCCTGCTTTTCGACAGCTTTATCCACTCTTTTAGTAAATTCCCCAGGATTAATAAGAAGAGCATGTTCCCCGAAGTCCTTGATGATTTGTTCTATATCTTGGTCTCCAAAGTTTAATTTACATTCAACCGAGTCATCATTTTCTTTAACGATTGATAGTGATGTCGAATCTACCTGTGTTATGCAAAAGATAGGCATTAACATATGAGCATTTATATTAAACGAAACCATTTGAGCATCGTCAACTAAAAATGTTTCGTCCGTTTCTGGATTTGTAAAACGAAGAGATACCTGATTAAATATTTGTGCCAGTTCGTACTTATCACCAACACCAGGGATCCCGGTCTTCTTCTCTAATTCCTTAAAGAAGTTTCCATTGTTCATATAAAGCTGTCCCCTTTGAAGTGAAACGAGATGGTCTTTGTTATCTTTAAATTTGATAAACATAAATATTCTATCATCGTCTAACTTTGAGGTCATATTAATCACCATTCCCATCAAAATTTATTATTACTAATTCCACATAAGTATAAGTTCCAATATTTCTATAGTTTTGTATATACGTTATCCTTCGTGTTCGTAATCTACTGCAAATCATTGGAGCATAGTTTATTTCTCACAAGCAATGCCGTCACCGTCTCGATCGAGTTTCGACTGTATTCTGGATCACCTCTATAGAGTGGAGCCTTACCGGAAGCCTGCCGAGCTGACAGTAATGGTCTTGGAGGATCCATCCCATCCGACTGTAGCCCCGAGAGATTCCCCTACAAAGCGGAGAGGTACAAGCGTCGATCCGTCTTTAACATGTCCAGCAACCACAATAGGGGTGGCTTTTCCATTCTTTGTGTAATAATCATGCCCAACCGTATAAACGATTTCAGTCGTATCTTTCGTAGCGGTTACCGTCATAGTTTCTTGTTCCCAAGCTACCGTAGCTCCAAGTGATTCAGATATCTTACGGAGTGGCACAAGCGTGCTACCTTCAACTATCCTCTGTTCCACTTCAAATTCAAGCTTTTTGCCGTCCAAGAACACGGCTGGAGCAACATCACCATCTGCGTAAAATATCGTTACAGCAGTTAATAACAAAGCAAAGCATAGGATATATGCAGATAATCGTTTGAACATCGAGTTTACAGCCCTTTCATAAATTTGTTTGCGGTATCCAGTAATTCGACAGATGGTTACATTTTCCTGCAACTAACAACTCGAGCTGGGAGCACGCCGCAACATAAGATGGCGTTCTACGGCATTTGGAAGGGGCTTGTAGTTTGAGAGGAGAAGGACTTCGTATAGCTTGAGCCTTACATAAGAGCACGCGTTAAAATTCGGAACTGGGCGCGTAACGGCATGCTTCGCAGCCCGGATTTTGATAATTTTGTGTATTGATTTCTCCTGCTGTCTTTTATGCTCAGCGGGGACTTTATTGTGCACTCCTTCTGAAAAATCTGATTCACTCTAAAGTCGGTTGTAAAATTTATAGTTTTTTAGTAAAATGGTTGTAACGATGTTTTTCCGAGAAAAGGAGACCACTATGACCAATATTATTCCGCTTAATGTTGAAGAATTAATCCGCAGCGAAATTTCTCCAAAGATCATGTCAAGCATGGTCTCTGTTGTTGAACAAGGCTATATACTTGCACGAGAGGCAACAAAGCATATCTTGTTCCTTGACTGGGATTTAGGAAGAAAGCATGAAGGATACCTTCGCCCTATTGCTATTCATTATTTATTCAAGCGTGAATGTGAGCAAGGAAGATTGCCGTTCTCGCTTTCAATTGAAAGTAATAGTAATAAAAGTTACAAATTTTTATTGTTTAATAAAGAAACTATAAAAATGACATTAAGTCAGGTTGATTCGCCAAAGGTCGCTGCTCGTCCCGCATATTTTAGAAAGAAACTGGAGGAGTCAAATCAAGTTAGAATGAATTTTTTTGATGATATTGCGACCTTTGATACTCCAAAAGAACATTATCTTCAGTTAACATATAGTAGCGGCGGTGTTAAACCACGGTTTGTAAACCTTGGAATGCCGAACGGAATTGGTTGGTTTGATAAAATTGATTTAATTAAGGAACCTCGAATCGTTATATCGACAAAAGATAAATTGGAGAAAGAAGAAGTTATAGTTTCAGAAAACTTGATTGGTTTACGAAAATTTGCAGAAGAGGTGGAGGGCTTTGGAAGCTAATAACCGCTTCTCAACATTCATACCGGACCGCCTTGTTGAAGCTAGAGAAATAAGAGGTATGACAACAACAGAGTTAGCGGAAGAGGTTGGTGTTTCTCAGCAAGCAATCTCGAAGTTTGAAAAAAATGATAAGTCAAGTCCAAGCTTCGAGACGATCGAAAAAATAGCTTTAGTTTTGAATGTTCCTGTCAACTTTTTCTATAAGACATCAGTACCAACAAAAGAAGCAGTCGTATTTTTTAGAAGTAAATCAGCAGCTACAGTAAAGTCAAAAAAAATTCATGCAAATAAGTTGGGATGGATCAGAGAGATTTCTCTGTATTTAGATAACCTGCTTGTTTTCCCAACAACAAAGATCCCACGGTTAATTGATCGCGAGCGGTTTATTCCAACTGAATTTAATGAGATAGACGAAATGGCTATAAGCGTACGGGAAATGTGGGGGTTAGGAAATGGACCAATAAGCAACATTGTATTGCTATTAGAAAAAATGGGGGCCGTTGTTGCAAGGTCTCCATTTTCGACTTATAGCATCGATGCTTGTTCAGTTTGGCATGATGGTGATAGGCCGTATATCCTTTTGAGTAATGATAAAACTGCTTCACGATCAAGGTTTGACATCGCACATGAATTAGGACATTTGGTTCTTCATTCCCGGTTAAAGACAAGTGAATTTAACCAAAAGGAAAATTATAAAAGGATTGAGAAAGAGGCCAATCGGTTTGCAAGTTCTTTTCTCCTACCGGCCCCGAGCTTTGGAAGGGAAATTTTTTCATCGACTTTGGAACATCTTGTATCACTTAAAGAACGATGGAAAGTTTCAATCAATGCTATTGCATATAGAGCAATGCAACTAGAGATTTTTAGCGAATACCAGTATATTTATCTAAAAAATAAATTAGCACAAAATAATTGGCTAACTAAAGAACCACTTGACGACGAGCTGCCGTTTGAAGAGCCTACTTTATTAAAGCAGGCATTTGAGGCTGTTGTTGAAAACGACATTAAGACAAAACAAGACATTGTGAGTGAACTAGGTCTATACCGAGAGGAAATTGAGGCAATAGCCAATCTAGAAGCTAACTACCTCTTACCTAAAGAATCAGGAAAAGTATTTGCTTTTAAACCCAAACATTAGTTGTCAATCCCCCCACCATAAAAGCTGATGGGGGGATTGTTTGTGATTTGGCAGATAGTTCATCTCCTAAACATTTTTTATTTTCGTAAGGGTAAATTGTGGGTTTTATAGGGAAAACCTATGTGTTGTTTTGAATTCCATAGTGTATATTTATATCATCGAGAATCGAGCAAGAGAGGGAAGCGGACAATGGAGACAAGTTACAAAGCGCTTGCTGAGGAGATCGGGCAGCTCGTCGATGAAAAAGATGCTGCTTATGGTCAAGCATTCGCAAAAGCCGGTGACTTCCTCCGGCTGCTTTATCCAGACGGCATGAAACCGGAGCAGTATACGGACGCTCTATGTTTGGTTCGCATTTTTGACAAGCAAATGAGAATCGCATCAAGAAAGGATGCTTTCGGGGAATCGCCATATCGCGACATTGCCGGATATGCTTTGCTTGGAGCATCAAACGATTTTCGAATCTGACGGACTTATGCCGTATCAACCGACAGGGAATAGTTTCCAACTGTCCTCACTTATGGGTAATAAAAACCATAAAAGCGAGGAGAGAGGGTATGAAGTACTATATCTGTCACAGAGGCAAAAGACTTACAGAAGCGATGACAAAGGAGCAAGCTATTAAGGAGATTTTCCTGCTAAGTGGCGCAATTTCGGGCTTAAGCATTCTGATTGTGGAGGAGAATACAGGTAAAATAGTGGGGGAAATCAAGCGGAAGAAGAAAAGAAGGCCGTTCAGCGAATTTTGAACTCGCAAACGGCCTTTAAGTAATATCCATCATTGATAAATACTGCATCTTTCGTATGTTTTGTTATTTTGCCTCCGTAATCAATTATTTCGCTGTTTTGCCATACAGTAACGGATGATTCGAATAGCATTGCATTGTCTATGTCGGCGTCCGTCTTTAGGATCTGGTTACTCTTGAACATCTCGAAAACACTACCTTTCGACAGTTTTATTTTCTATAATTCTACGATTTATCAAGTTAAAATACAAAATATTATTTTATTTCCAATATAACGTAACATTTGTATATATGTGGATGTCGTTATATGTAAGGCAGCTATATACTATAAATAGGATATATAGTGATTACATACTTATGCTGTCAAAAAAAGTTGGGAGAGGATTGTATGTTGAAAAGGTTTAAAAGTGTTAGGAAAATGTTGATTGCTTCTGTTGCTGCTTGTATGCTTTTGGCCGGCGGTACATCTGCATTTGCGGCTGTCGTTAATGAAACGGAACCTAACGACAATGTCCCATTGGCGACAAACGTAAATGTCGGCGATACTGGCGTGGGTGTCATTTCAAATTCTGATATTGACACTTGGAAATTTACTGCAACTTCCACCAAAACTCAATCTATGATGTTTATTAGCCAAGGATATGTAACTGGTAAAGCTATTGCTGTTATTGACGTAACTAATCCATTCGAATATAACTATATTTATGCAGCTCCTTATATACATCCTTCAGCGGGTGGTGTATATGTCTCGTTTAATACTATCGCAGGTCATCAATATGCATTATTGATTACAGCCGATGGACCTACCGCTGAACCTTACCACTTTATACTCTATCCATAAAATCTATGAATAAGTGAAGCACCCTTTTGGGTGCTTTTTTATTGTTCTTTTTATTCACGTTCTTTACCGAATACCACCATTTTTATGGGTTTCCGACGCGGAAATGATTTTGATGCTGAAATGCACTTTATCTAGGTGTGACGCGGATACTGTGGAAAATCGATATTCGGCTGATTTTGTCCTTCTCGTCCGATTTTTCAGAAACGACTCAGTAACAAACTGTGATTACCGCCGTTTTACGCTGGATTTCTCACGATTCCATTTTCACTATTTCTATTCAAATTTCTGCTAGGTATTGGTAAAAGAAGCTGTTTTTCGATGTTTCCGACGCGGAAATGTTCTTTAATAGAGTTTCTTCCACCGGAAACTATTATTTAACGATGTTTCTACCAGAATAAACGGGGAAATCAAAGAGAAAGAGAAATCAAAGTAAATAAAACATTAATACTCATTCGCTAAAAGCTGCTCATTCGTGAGTGGCTTTTTGTTTTATATAAATCAAAGTCTAGGAGGGAAAGGGGAATGGCATATGTACAGTTTCGACTCAGGATAAGCCGGCATGCACATGAGCAGTATTGCAAACGAGTTGAACCGATCGATATTGAAACTCTTACCGAACAATGCCAACAGCAGCTGGACGATCGCAATTACGATTACAACCGAAAAGACTTCATTCATCTCGCTGGAGTATGGTGGGTGTATCAATTCGTGGACAATGAGCAGCGGTTTATTACTTGCTACGGCCGGACGAATATGAATATCCCTTATGCGCTCCGATGGGCAGCCGTGCATAAAGACAGGGTAGACCTTTTAAACGGGTTGATTTGATAGAATGTGTTTCTAGCTTCTGTGAGCCTGGTAGAGCGTTAGGAGTGCGTTCTAGTATATCTTGCTCGTTTTGGAAAGAAAAGAGCATAGGCGGGTGTTTATGGGTCCTTCTGGGGCTTGAAATAGGTGCGGGTGCGCGTGAGCCCGAAATATGGCTAGGTACAAATTTAAAAAAATACTTTCGCTTTCGCTTGGGGATGACCCGAACGAGGGCGTTTTTATTTTTCGCTTCGAATTAAGTCGATAAATTCCGTTTATCAAAAAATAACTCTTAAAGCGAAAGTGAGGCGGGATACATTGGCGAAACCAAAGAAACAGTCGGCGCAGCTTGCTGAGCAAGAGGTATCAACTTCTGAATTGGCTGTGATCATTGGCAAAACGCCCCAATGGATACGCCAATTAACGCGGGACAAGGTGCTTCAGCTAGTCGGAAGGGGAAAATATGTGCTCGGCGATGCGGTGCAAGCATACATCGAGCATGCATCAGGTGGAGCCACAGAAGACAATCGGCCGCGCCTGAACGACGAGCGGGCGCAGCTGACACAAATTAAACGGCAAATGGCTGAGCTGGATCTGGCGGTTATGCGTGGTGAGCTGCATCGGGCCGAGGATGTGAAGGAGGTAATGAGTGATATGCTCATTTCTCTGCGCTCTCGCCTGCTGGGGCTGCCGACAAAAATCAGCCCGCGAGCGGTGCATGTACAGGATTTGGCGGTAATGACTGACATGCTGACGGAAGAAATCCGTTCATGCCTGATGACGCTGTCAGATTACGATCCGGGATCATTCAAGGCGGGTGCTTCAGATGAGCGAAAGCCTGAAGAAGACTGAGAGGCTTTTTAAATCCATCCTCCGTGTGCTCGCGCCGCCGGCCAAGCTGACCGTTTCCGAATGGGCTGACCGGCATCGTATTCTTTCGTCGGAATCTTCTGCGGAACCTGGACCATGGCATACAAGCAGGGCACCATATCAACGAGAACCATTCGATGCGATTACGGATCCGAGAGTCGAAACGCTCGTTTTTAAGTGGGCGTCGCAGCTCGGGAAGACAGAGGGGCTGCTCAACGCTATCGGGTACCATACAGATCATGAGCCTTCACCTATGATGCTGGTGCAGCCGACGCTTGACTTGGCGCAGGCATTTTCAAAGGATAGGCTTGCCCCGATGTATCGTGACTCTCCTAAACTGCGAGCAGTTGTCAGCGAATCGAAGAGCCGTGACAGCGGAAATACGTTGCTTCACAAGACGTTCCCAGGCGGCCATATCACGATGGCCGGCGCAAATTCCCCGGCTTCTTTAGCATCCCGCCCGATCCGCATCGTATTTTGTGACGAGATTGACCGGTACCCTGTATCGGCGGGCTCAGAAGGAGATCCGGTTTCCCTTGTTTCCAAGCGGACAACCACCTTCTGGAACCGCAAGCGCATCCTGGTGTCTACTCCGACGATTAAGGGCGCATCACGGATCGAGGATTTTTACGAAGACAGCACGCAGGAAGAATGGTGCGTACCTTGTCCGAGTTGCGACGAACTTCAGCCGCTCTCCTGGAAACAAATCAAGTTTGAATACGATGCGGTTAAAAAGCGGACGATCAAGGTCGAACATAGCTGTAAGCATTGCGGAGCGCTTCATTCTGAGCAGGAATGGAAGGCGGGCATGGATACTCGGGGCAAATGGGTCGCTCGAAAAGAGCATTCTAACACCCGCGGCTTCCATCTCAATGAGTTAGCGAGCACGTTTTCCAGCTGGGAGAGGATAGTCCAGAACTTCAAAGCAGCAGAGTTGCTCATGAAAAAGGGCGATTTCGAAGCGATGAAGGTTTGGATCAACACGACGCTTGCTGAAGAGTGGGAAGAAAAAGGCGAGAAGCTGGACGAGAATGTCCTGATGAACCGTCGCGAATGGTACCATGCCGATGTTCCGGAAGGTGTGAAAGTATTGACGGCCGCCGTCGACACCCAGGACAACCGTTTTGAAGTCGAAGTTACTGGTTGGGGAGCTGGGCATGAGTCTTGGCGAATTCAGTATCACAAGATTTACGGCGATCTTAAGCAGCAACAGGTATGGAAGGACCTCGATGAATTCCTGCAGCGTACATGGAAGGACGCTGAGGGCCGGCAGTTCAGGATCGCGACTACTTGCATGGACTCAGGCGGTCACTTTACGAACGAGGTCTATAAATTCTGCAAAGAGCGATTTGCGCGGCGGTTATTCGCGATCAAGGGTGATAGTCCGGGGGATGGGACGTACCTGCCACTGGTTGCCGGAACTTCGACGAATAACCGGTACAAAGCGACAGTCGTCCGGCTTGGTGTCGACGAAGGGAAAGCTAAGGTTATGGCATCGCTTCAGCAAAAACCGGGAGACGGTGCATACTGCCATTTCCCTTTGACCACGACTGAAAAGGATCGTGGGTACAATGAAGAATACTTCGACGGATTGACTGCTGAGGAAGTGCGGACACGTTACAAGATGGGAGTTCCCTACCAGGTATGGGTCAAGGTCAAGGCAAGAAACGAACCGCTTGACTTAGCCGTCTATAACCGGGCTGCTATTGAGATCCTGCAGCCTAATCTAGATGCGTCTCTACCGCCACTCAGTCCGGCGGCTTCTAGTGCTTCATCAGTACCGCCGCGGATGCGCCGCCGAGGTACGAACAGCAGTGTATAACCCAGGAGAGGAGGTGAAAAGGAAATGTCGCAATATACACTCGAGGTTGCTCAGAAACATTTAAACGCATGGCTTGCTGCTGAACTCGCTCTCTCAACTGGAAAAGAGTATCGCATCGGTACCCGATCACTAACACGTGTCGATCTTACTGACGTAATGACGCAAATCCGCTATTGGCAGAAACAAGTTGACGATGCTCAGCGCGACTTGCAAGGGCTTGGTAAACGAAAACGAGTACGGCGGTATGTTCCTATCGACTATTGAGCGGGCTCGATAGATTAATTAAGGCGGTAGCACCGAGTCTTGCACTTAAACGAGAGAAAGCTCGAACCGAGATTGTAAGGCAACAAGCGGTGCAGCAGGTGTTAAACCAAGGATACGGCGATCATGGAGCCAGTAGGCGAAAAAAATCGCTTACTGCTTGGAATCCAGTAGCCGGTGACGCTGAGGAAGATATCCACGAGAATTTAGAGACACTGCGGCCACGAGCACGCGATCTGTATATGGGGGGCTCGCTAGCAAATGGATCGATAAAGACGCTTCGGACCAATATTGTCGGCACGGGGTTACGGTTGAAACCGTCCATCGATGCCGATTTTTTGCGCCTATCGGATGATCAAGCCGGCGAACTGAAGAGACAAATCGAGCGCGAATTTTCACTGTGGGCAGAGTCCAAAAACTGTGATGCCGGCGGCATGCATAACTTCTATGAGTTGCAGCAGCTTGCCTTTTTGTCGTGGATGATGTCGGGAGACGCGTTTGTTTTGTTACCTTTGCTGCCGCGAAAACATGCGACCTATGATCTGCGGGTACGCATCCTCGAGGCTGATCGATGCAGCAATCCATTAGCTCCCGGGGTGTCCGTGAGCAAAAAAATCAGCAATGGGGTCGAAGTGGATAAAGACGGAATGGTCGTAGCTTACTGGTTTTCCGATAGACACCCGGGTTCGACGCTGGGACAGCCGATGAAATGGACCAGGGTTGAAGCTATTGGACAGGAGAGCGGGCGCCGTAACGTTTTGCATTTGATGGAGGCTGAACGGCCAGAGCAGCGCCGCGGAGTCCCAATCCTGGCACCGGTAATCGAATCACTCAAGCAACTGGAACGATATACAGAAGCGGAATTAATGGCCGCTGTCATATCAGGCATGTTCACAGTGTTTATCGAGACACCGTCAGAAGAAACTGATCAGTTTGGAATTGGATCGACCGATCCGAATGGGTTCGAAAATCCAACCGGGGAGCCACTGCCCTCAGCTGGTAATGATCTACGCATGGGGAACGGGGCAGTACAGTTTCTTGAGCCGGGCGAGAAAGCGACGATTGCCAACCCCGGGCGACCGAACTCCGGATTTGACCCATTCGTCACAGCCATCTTGCGGCAAGTGGGTGCATCGCTAGAAATTCCATACGAATTGCTGTTGAAGCACTTCACAGCGTCATATTCCGCGAGCCGGGCTGCTCTGCTCGAAGCATGGAAGATGTTCCGCATGCGTCGGGCGTGGATGTCGGCGGATTTTTGCCAACCGACGTATGAGGAATGGTTTGCGGAAGCGGTCATTAAAGGTCGTATTAACGCTCCAGGTATATTTGACGATCCGATTTTGTTTAAGGCGTATACCAAAGCTGAATGGCATGGCCCGTCACAAGGGCAACTTGATCCGGTAAAAGAGGTCAATGCCGCTATTTTGCGGATGGATCATGGCTTGAGTACGGGGCAACGCGAAGCGGCGGAATTGACCGGAAGTGAGTACGAGAGCAATATTCGGCAGTTGGCTCACGAAAAAAGCATCCGTCAGCAGTATGGTCTTGCCACGAAGGCGCTGGAAGGAGGTGAAAACCAAGATGGCGAGAAAGAAGATCAAGATTAACGGTACAATCACCAGCGATAGTAACGCCTCGATATACAGATGGTTCGGGCTTACCGTGGCGAGTCCAAAAATGATTGCAGACGCGCTTGAAGAAGCTGCAGGCGAACCGGTCGACATCTATATAAACTCACCGGGAGGATCTGTTGCTGCCGGATCGGAAATGTACACCTTAATCAAGGAGTACGAGGGAGAGACGACGGCAAAAATAACTGGTTTTGCCGCAAGTGCTGCCTCTTTGCCCGCTGTGGCCGCAGATAAAACCCTCATGGCACCAACTGCCCAAATGATGATACACAACTCTTGGGTGTACAGTGAGGGGGATCGAAACAACCACACTCATCAAGCGAAAACTTTATTGTCCATTGACCAAGGGATCGCAGCAGCATACTCCGGAAAAACCGGGAAAACACCTGAAGAACTGATGAGTCTCATGGACATGGAGACATGGATGAACGCACAAAAAGCTGTCGAACTAGGGTTTGCCGACAGTGTAATGTTTTCAGAGGAAGAAGGGGCAAACGCTAGCAACAGCGCAGAGAAATACGCTGAGCTTCCACAAGCTGTGATTGATAAGATCAGGCTTGAGCTTGCAAAAACGGGATCTTTTGAGGACTTCGCGACGGCTCAACACTTCGCTTTACAAAAAAATGAGCACCAAGGTGCGGAAGGTGAGGACGAACCAATGGATTTAGAAGAATTGAAAGCAAAGCACCCAGAAGTATATCAAGCTGCAGTACAGGATGGCGTGGCTAATGAGCGGGCACGGATTACGGCGCTTAATGCACTTGCAACAGCTCCTGGTGCTGCCGAAATCGTCGCAAAAGCGATTGCTGATGGTAAAACAGCAGGTGAAGCAGCGATCGATATCGTAAAAGCATCTAATGAGCGGTTGACCGATGAAGGTCGCCGACGCCAAGCCGATGCTAAAAACAGCGGAATCGAGCAAGTGCCGCCTGATGAAGCTCCAGATAACAAGAATGACCCGGATGTAACTTCACAGGCTGAGGCGGATGCGATCGTCGCAGAGTACAAAAATCTAAGAGGAGGTCGGTAATAATGCCAGCTTACGAAATTGATGGATATGATGAACTTATTGCAGGTATGGTCCAACCGATCGTCACCCAATCGATAATTATCAACGCTGCTGCAGGGGCGCTTTATGCGCGCGGAACTGTTCTGGCACGAACAGGTTTCGCTGCTGATGGAACTTGGATATGTAAAATTGTAGATTCGGCTGCGGTTCCGGCTGAAGAAAAAGTGCCGGTTGGTGTCTTAGCCGATCAAGAAGTGGATGCTAGAACGGTCCAGCAGCGAGCTACTGCCTACGTATCTGGCGAGTTTAACCGGGATGCGCTTATTTTTGGAGGGGCTGACACAATCGCTACACACGAAGCAGCCCTCAACAATGCCAAAATCTATACCAAGCGGGTTGTAAAATAAGGAGGGTCAAAGAACATGGCTATCAAGGATATTTATTCGTTCCCCACTCTTTTAAAGGTCGTAGGTCAACTGCCGCCGCCAAGCACGTACATTCTCGATACGTTCTTCATGGACGGGGAATCGTTCGATACCGAATATGTCGAAATTCAAACACTCAAAGGCAATAAACCAATTGCACCGTATGTTTCCGAACTCCAACCCGGAAAGGTTGTTTTGCGGAGTGGATTCACTGCTAAGCAGTACAAGCCGGCATTGATAAAACCGGCGCGCCCGATTACAGCAATCGACCTGAAGGTGCGGAGCGCTGGCGATAGCTTGATTAACCCTGTGGCGCCAGAGGTTCAAGCGCGTCGCTTGTTGGCACGAGATATTATCGAGTTGACGGATACGATCACGCGCCGCAGAGTGCAACAAGCATCTGAGTTGATGTTCACTGGAAAAGTCACGCAAATCGGTGAAGGAGTCAGTCAGGTTATCGATTACGATTTCACGAACGTCGTTACACTTTCCGGCACAGCCTTGTGGAGCGATCCGGCATCTGATCCAATCGCTTTTCTTGCTTCTCAAAGGAAAGTAGTTATTGATGCAAATGCCCCAACACCGAACATTGTGCTGGCAGACTATGACGCTGCTGTTTCGCTTATGCGTCATCCGAAGGTTTTGGAACTGGCAAATAACCGAGGTGTGGACGTCGGCAATATCGACACTACTCTGCTGCCAGACGGTGTGACCTATCACGGTCGCTTGCGAGATGTCGGCATGGACGTGTACAGCTATTCAGGCACATACACCAATGATAGTGGCGTGGAGGTTCCGTTTATTCCTGCTGGAACAATTGCCATCTTGTCAACTCGCGATAAGTTTACATTCCACTATGGGGCGAATGTGATTATGGATCCGAAAACGGAGCAATTTGTCCGAGTACAGGGCCAAATTACACCGCAGTCATGGGTTACGATTGAGCCGGCCCAGCGTTGGCTGCAGATGTTGTCCCGTCCACTTGCTGTCCCGCCGAATGTGGCCGGCTGGGTTGTCGCGAAAGTTTTATAAGGAGGATTGAATATGCCTTACGTCGCAAAAAATAAGATTCTCCATAATGGTACTTGGTTTTCCATCGGAGACGAAGTCACTGGGCTGAACGATAAGGATGCCGATCGCCTTCTCCATATGAGCGCCGTTTCCTTGATTATGCCGGAAGTCGCCGGTTCTTCTACCGAAAATCAAGGCTATGACGGAAAGGATGATCCCCTTTCGCTTGAAGAGTTTAGCTCATTGACAGCGGACGAACAGCGGGAAGAATTGATTTTCCTGGGGATTGAGCAGCCGGCAAGCAACAAGGAGGGCCGAATACAACAATACACGGATTGGCTCAATGAGCAGGTAAAAACCGATGTCAATTCCTCCATTTCCTAGCTTTAAAGATCAAGTAGCCTTGGATGCCGCAGTCTTTACAAACCCTCAAGAATTTGGGGGAGAACATACTATAGACGGCCGTCAGCTCGTTGCGGTCGTAGAAGATACAATTAACGATAAGACACCCCTTGATTACGCGGAGGGGGTATTCGTCGTGCGAAAAACCGTTCATGTAGCTCGCGTCGAACTGGGGTACCTCCCCGAAGTTGGGCAATGGATGCTCTTGAATGGACTGCGAATGCAAGTCACGAAAGCAGCCGATGAATTTGGCATGATCGTAATTGAGTTGGAGGCAAACGTGACATGATCAGCGCTACAGGCATCCGTGACGCAATGAGACGTGTCGGAAAGCTGGACAAGGATGTGCGACAATCATTTTACTCCGCCCTCAGTCGTACCACTCAGAGGCTGAAAACCGAGTCAGGCCGTAAGGCGCGGGAAACGTACATCGTAAAAACAAAGACGGTTACAGATCAGGTAGTTTTGCGGCGCGGTAGCGCGTCCTCCTTGTCCAGCGAACTCCGCTGGAAGGGGAGGAATCTGCCGCTGTTGCAATTTCGCACAACCCCAAGAAATATTCCAGCAAAGCAACCACGGGTACTCAAGGCAGCGGTTAAACGCGCTGGTGGGAATAAGCCAATTGATGGGGCGTTTCTTGCCCGAATGAGCACAGGTCACATCGGCGTGTTCCGCCGAAGCGCCCGCCGCCGTCTGCCGATCGGGGAATTGTACGGACCGGCGGTACCCATTATGCTCAACAATCCAGGAGTCGTCGAACATCTGGAGCGCGTGGCAAACGAGACGATGGATCAACGCTTAGAACATGAGCTTAATCGTCGGCTTGGGGGTGGTACATCTTGACGACCGTCATGCTGATGTTGGCTTTGCAAGAGTTTCTGAAGACAGAATTGGCCGGAGACGCTGCAACAGTCCCAGCCATCCATCTCGGAGCGCTTCCGAGCAAGACGGAGGCTAATAGAGACGCCGCTGTCTTCCCGCTTATCATCATTCGCCCAATGGAAGGCGATAGCGACGATGAGGCGGCAACTGCGCAAATCAAATTGATTTTTGGTACCCAATCGGAAGATGATTCGGGTTTTATTGACGTGCTCAATTTGATGGAGCGCGTGCGGATCCTGCTCGTGCGGCAGCGCATTATTGACAAAAAGTTTCGGATTGAGCCTGAGTGGAAATGGAAATTCCTCGAAGAACAGCCGGAACCACAATGGATATGCCAGGCGCTGACGACATGGACATTGCCGCAAATAAGACAGGAGGTCAGGACGTTATGACAGAAAAAAAATCGGCCCGCAAGTCGACCGAATTAGGGCCCCAAGTATACCTCGGGCCCAACATTCAGGGCGGACGATTGCTACAATCAACCGTTTTTAGGACGGAGGTTCCGCAGTACCTGCATCCGCTTCTTGAAAGTCAGCCTGCTGTAGCGGAACTCATCGTTCCGGTTCAGGATATGGCTGCCGTACAAGCACGCATAAAAACGGCAGGCACAGCGGAAAACGTGGCATACAATCAAATTTTGAAGGAGGGTTTGAATCATGACGTTTAAACACGGCGTTTCGGTCGTTGAGCAAGCGACTTCGATTCTTGCGCCGACGCCAGCAACCAGCGGTATTCCGTTTGCAGTCGGAACAGCCCCGGTCAATCTAGCGTCTAACCCCGTTCCGGTAAATACGCCGGTTCTCGCTTACACCTACGCGGAGGCAGTGTCCGCGCTAGGGTACTCCGATAAATGGGAGGATTTCACGCTCTGCGAGCTGATTTACTCGCATTTTGCTCTGTACGCGAAGGCTCCGCTGATCTTGGTCAACGTGCTTGATCCAGCTACACATAAAACGACGGTTGCGCCGGCTGCAGTGACAGTCAGCAACAAAGTGGCGACGTTGGCGGTCGATGGAATTATTCTATCGTCGATCATCGTCAAATCTGCGGATGGAGCCACAACCTATACGCCAGCCGATTTCACGGCAGCTTTCAATGATACTGGACATGTCGTCGTTACTACAAAGGGAACGATTCCAGCAAACGCGACGCAATTGCAAATCGGATACAACAAATTGAATCCGAGTGCCGTTGATGCGGACGACATCATTGGTGGGGTGACAGCTGGCGGAGCCTACACCGGATTTGAACTCGTAAACCAAGCGTATCCCCGTTTTGGCGTACTCCCGGATTTGCTGGTCGCGCCTGGCTGGTCGCATTTCCCCACAGTCGCAGCCGTTATGAAGGCGAAAGCGGCCAATATCAACGGGAATTTCAAGGCGATGGCACTGACCGACATCGATCCGTCGAAGCCTTACACGGATGCTGGAGCATGGAAATCCGACAACAACTATACGGATGCGCTTCAGATCCCAACATACCTGATGTTATCGCTTGGGGAAAAGAGGTTCCATTATTCTTCGCAACTTGCCGGACTAATCGCCCGGACTGATTCGGAGAACGGCGGAATCCCGTATGTGTCACCTTCTAACAAGGCGTTACAAGCAGACGGAACGGTTTTGGCTGATGGCAGCGACCAATATCTCGGAATCGATCAAGCCAGTTATCTAAATAGCCTGGGGATCGTCACCGCGGTAAATCTCGGCGCGAGCGGATGGCGGAGCTGGGGGAACAGCACAGGAGCATACCCGAATAACACTGATCCGAAAGACAGCTTCATCCCGATTCGGCGGATGTTTAACTGGATCGGAAACAGCCTGATCTTGACCTATATGCAAAAGGTCGACGATCCGTTGAACAAGCGACTGATCGCGGCGGTAACCGATTCGGTCAACATTTGGCTTAATGGTCTGACTGCTTCTGGCGCGCTTCTCGGCGGCCGCGTTGAATTCCTAGAAGCGGAGAACCCGATTACGAGCCTGATGGCCGGAAAAATCAAGTTTCATCTGTTCATCACGCCGCCTGGTCCGGCCCAAGAAATTGAATTTTTGCTCGAGTACGATACGTCGTATTTGGCCGCGCTATTCGCGTAAGGGAGGGTGAGCGATATGAAGAAAAGATCGGAACGAGTCATTGATTACTCGGTATTTTTAAACGGTACGGAATACCTCGGCACTGCTACGGCTACGCTGCCCGAAATTACGTACCTCGTCGACACTATCAAGGGCGGCGGAATCAACGGTGAGATGGAGGCTCCTGCGCCAGGGCAAACGGGCACCATGACGCTTACGCTTAACTGGAGGACAATCGAAGCGGCAGCGGCGAAACTGATAGCACCGAAATCGCACGCTTTAGACCTACGGGCATCGATCCAGACGTTCGATCCAGCAACAAGTGAATACAAAGAAACTGCCTTCAAGGTTACAGTACGCGGCCGACCGCTTGCTTTGTCGATGGGAAATCTGGAGCCAGCTGCGACGATGGATACAAACAATACGTTTTCCATCAGTTATCTAAAAGTGATGATTGACGGTGTAGAAGCGCTGGAAATTGACAAATACAACTATGTGCACAAGGTTTACGGTGTGGATTACCTGGCTGCTACAAAAGCCAACCTTGGGATGTAAGGAGCGAAAACGATGGAAGACGAAAAGAAACCGGCTGAAGGTGTGGAGGTATACACCTTCGCCCGTCCCGTCTCTTTTGAGGGAACGGAATATAAGGAAATCACGCTTGATTTTGACAAGTTGAGCGGTGACGATATTTTATCCTGCGATCGGCAGTATCGCGCCGAGCAGCGTGGCGGGTCTACTTTTACGCCTGAATTGGACAAAGCATATCAGGCATATATCGTAGCTCGAGCAGCTGGTGTCCATGTTGGTCTGATCCGATCAGCATCCGCCAAGGACTTCACTCGGCTGGCTTTGAGGGCACAAAATTTTTTGCTGCTATAGGTATAAGTAGCGCAAGCGACCTGCGGAAAAGCATTGCGAGGCTGTCTATGATCACATACACATCGGTATCGTATTATACTAGCTTGCCGCTCTCTGAACTACGCGATTGGATGAGCGACATAGCCGAATTGACGGCGAAAAGGAGGAATGATCATGGCCGGAAGAAGTAGGGAATACGATATAGCCTTTCGGCTTCAAGGACTGATGGACTCCTCTTTCCGCCGGTCAATGGGTGATGCCGAGGGGCAGATTGAGGAACTGGAACGGGCTTTGCGGCAAATGAACAAACGCGGCGACTTTGAAGAGCTGCGAAAAGACGCGGGCCGGGCCGGAGACGCAATTAACGAAGCCGAAGGCAATGTCAAAGGATTCGGAGATACCCTTCGGCGTGTTGCAGAGTACACAGGGGCGTTTGCAATCGTTCAGGGAGTTGCTGGATCATTCCAGAACATTGTTGGAACTGTTGGCGAGTTTGAAAATTCGATGGCTCAACTCCAAGCATCAGCCGGACTCAGTGCTCAAGAGATGCGCGAGATTGAATCTTCCGTTGATTCTTTGTATCGAACACCGATCGGTGAGAATTTCGACGATCTGACTCGCGCAATGGGCACAGTTAAGCAAGTGACGAAACAGACGGGCGATGTGCTCCAAACTACGACGAAAGATGCAATTGTGTTCCGTGACGTGTTCGGCGAAGAAGTAACGCAATCCATCAAAGCAGTCGACACCATGATGCGGCACTTCGGTATCACAAGCAACCAATCATACAACCTCTTGGCTCAGGGGGCTCAAAACGGACTCAACAAGTCCGACGAACTCCTAGATACCGCAAACGAGTACGCGCCGCAATTTGCTGCCCTCGGGTTTACGGCAAACCAAATGTTCGACATTTTCGCGACCGGTCTCGAAGCAGGGGCTTGGAACTTGGACAAGGTCGGGGACGCTGTTAAAGAGTTCAATATCCGATTGAAAGACGGTTCCAAATCCACTCATGAAGCTATGGCGCAGTTATTCGCTCCGGACAAAATTGACGAATTTGCGGTAGCTTTGGTTAAAGGGAGCAGCCAGTCGGCCGAGTATCTCAAACTCCTACAGCATGTCTCAAAGGATACCGCGGATCAGTTGGTTGCTCATCTTAAAAAGGGTGGCAGTAACGGGGCGGAGGCCATGATCGCGCTTCAGTCGATCTTGGGGGATTCGGAAAAAATCTTCCAAGGTCTGACTGACGGATCGATGACTGGTGCTCAAGCCATGCAGCAGGTTATCAGCCAGTTGCAAAGAATCGAGGATCCTTTACAGCGTAATCAGCTTGGAGTTGCCTTGATGGGGACCCAGTTTGAGGATTTGGAGCAAACTGTAATCTCAGCTATGGGTAACTCGCGGAGTCAGTTCGACATGACCAAGGAAACGATGATTGAGATTGCATCCGTCAAATACGATACACTTGGCAAGCAATTTCAAACAATCGGACGAACGCTGATGACGGATCTTGTACTCCCAATCTCTGAGGACGTCATGCCAGCACTTCAGGGGATGGCGAACTGGGCCACAGACAATCCTGACTTGATAAAAGCACTTGCCTTGGGTGTGCCAGCAGCGTTGATTGGTAAAAACGCAGCCAGTCTTATTAAGGGATTCGTAGGAGTTGAACGTTCTGCTGCGGGCGCTGGTGCGGTTGTAAGTCGGTTTGGGGCGGCTCTGCCGTTATTGACCAACCCGATCGGTGCGGCAGTTGCCGGTGTCGGGGTTTTGACACTCGGTGTAATGGCATATCGTCGCCACCAAGAACGGGCACGCCAGGCGCTCGTCCACATGAGCAATGACCTGATAGAAGCGTCAAGTGCCTATGAAGAAGTAACGGCAAATGTATCCGAAACAAAAAAGCTCGTCGATGAATACGAAGATTTGAGCCAAATCGTCGAAACCAATACTGATCAGTCACGGAACCTTACAGCCGAAAAGGAACGTCTGGCAGAGATCACGAAGCGTCTACAAGAGATTTACCCTGAAACGATTACGCAGTACGACGTCGAAAACGGGAAAATCAAGGAGAAGATAGGGCTGCTCGGCCAAGAAGCAGCTGCGAATGCCGAGTTAGCGCGTCTTCGTTTGGAGAAAGAAGTTGCGGAAAAAAGCCAAGACTTACCCGATCTTGAAAAGGAAATTCAGCGCCTAGAGAAGCAAAAATCGGCTGTGGATGCACAAAAAAATGCTTATGACGCGGCAATTCCGGCGTTTAAGCAGTTCGAGGCCGAGTTTCTTCGTATTATGCAGATGGATGAGAGCGAAGAGAGAGGGGCAAAAATCCTTGCTCTCCGGGACAAAGTGAATGAGTTTGGCGACAGCGTCGGCTATCACTTCAATCATCTCGGCGATTTGCTGGGGACAGCGGATGAACTATCGAAAAAGCGTATAGACGTTATAGAAGAGCAAATCCAGGCAACAGAAGAACTTGGTGCCTCTAAAATCTCTTACGAGGAGCTGTACAAAGCTCAAAAAAGCCTGATCGAGTTGAATCTCGGTGGCAAATTAGAGGAGCAAGCGGCGAAGTTTAATGCCATGTCGACAGAGGAAAAACGTCGGTTTAATGAGGCGCTGGCATCCCTTACTGAACTGAACAAGCAAATGGACTTACTTCCGACGGAAAAACAGGTCAGAGTGAAGATGCTTTTTGACGAAGTAAATGAAATAAAACCGTTATGGATGAATCCTATTACCAGATTCGAGCAATTCGCTGATGGTGGCATTGCTACAAAGCCTTCTATTTTCGCAGAAGCCGGTCCAGAAATCGCCATACCATTGGATAATCGACCTCGCTCTCACAGTTTGTTAGATCTGGCGAACAACCTGATGGGGCATGACTATGGACAATCGGAGGGTGGCGACGATATTTCCGTTACTTACGCCCCTCAGATCATAGTTCAGGGTGGCGGTCCGTCCGATGTCACTGCTTTTGAGCAGGCGCTTAAACGCTCGCAAGATGACTTCGAGAGGCGGTTCAAGGCAATGCTTCAACAACAAAAGCGGGTGAAGATGGCATGAAGACCTATACCACTGTTCAGGGAGATACATGGGATGGGATTGCATTCAGGATATTGGGCAGCGAAAAGTTTATGCCGCAGCTCATGCGGGTAAATCAAAGCCATACATCAACCGTCATTTTTTCAGCTGGCGTAGCTCTCCAAATACCGATCATCGCGCCGGCTATGTCGGAGTCATTACCACCGTGGAAGCGTGGTGGTTAGATGCAAGCGCGCCGTGCAGAACTGATCGTGAAATACAATGGTGTAGACATTAGCGCAGATCTTGCTGAATCGGTGATTGATTTTACGTACACGGATGCGTATGCGGGTGAGTTAGACGACCTGCAGCTTACACTGGAAGATCGATTTAGAAAGTGGCAGGGACCTTGGAGCCCACAGGAAGGCGATCAAATAGTAGCTGAAATCGTCTTACGTAATTGGAAGGAATCTGGCGATGAGTTGCAGTTCCCATGTGGAACATTTTACGTAGATTCCGGCTCATGCTCTGGTCCTCCAGATATCGTATCGATTCGAGCAGTGTCATTGCCGGTCGACTCGGAAATTCGTCAAGAAAGGCGAAGCAAGGCATGGGAAAAAATCTCCCTCTGGACGATCGCGCAGGAAATTGCGAACACCGCGGGTCTCGATCTACAATTTTACGCGACCGATAACCCGAATTACGACCGCGAAGACCAAGACGATGAATCAGATTTAAGCTTTCTGGCTGACTTAATGCGCGACGAAGGTATCGCGGCCAAGATTACGGGCGATCAGTTGATTCTGTTTGACGAATCCTTTTTCGAGAGCCGTGATGCTGTACTTACGCTGACACGCGGGGAAGACTGGATCCTTGACTTTGCTTTTGAATGGAGCTTGACGGATGTGGCTTATCGTGCATGCGAAGTGCGGTACAAGGACTCCAAGTCCGACAAAATGCTTAAAGCTACCTACACCCCGCCGGGTGCACCGGAAATGGGGCCGATTCTCCGTATCCGAGAGTCAGTTGATTCTGAAGCTGAAGCGTTACGGATCGCGAGAAAGAGGTTACGCGAACGAAACAAACAAGCGGGAAAGGGAACTTTGTCACTTGTTGGTGACGTGCGACTCGCTGCGGGCATGACGATTAACATTGCAGGTTGGGGCCGTTTTGATGGCAAATATCTGATCGAACGCGCCCGGCATAAAGTTGGAAATGATGGCTACACGACTGGCATTGATATACGAAAAGTATTGGGGTGGTAATATGATTCGCGCAGCTATTGTATCGACCGTAGACGCTGAAAATGGTTTTGTTCGGGTCACACTCCCTGATCAAGATGACGCTGTATCAGGTGATCTTCCCGTCGTAACACCGGCGGGGTGGGCGTTGTATAATGGGTTACCGCAAGTCGGTGAACCCGTGGTATGCACATTTCCAACCGGCAAACTGCGTGAAGGTTTTTGCTTGGGAGCTTACTGGACAGCAGGCAAGCAGCCGCCTGGGAGCGACGACCAGAGAGGCGTTTGGTTTGAAGATGGTAGCTTCGTCTATTACGACCGTGCTTCCGGAACACTTCAAATCAAGGCTGTCAGCAATGTCCATATCGATGGCAATTTAATCGTGACCGGATCGATAACGCGGGGAGGGGAAACGATATGATCGGTTCCTTCGGCGATGTTGTATTTGTCGCGACGGAGGACACAATCCGTACGTTTACGGAGTTTAGTCGATCGGCTGAAGGTAGATGGGCTAAGCATGATGTTATTGGCAGAAAGCCTGTCAGTCAATTTATTGGGCCCGGCCTGGATCGTATCACATTTACTATGGTGTTCGACGTATCGTACGGCCTGAATCCACGCGAAGAACTTGATAAACTGGTTGTATTGGAGCGCGAAGGAACGGCAGCCGCATTGACGGTCGGCGGTAAGGGTGTAGGGGTTGACCTCTGGAGTATCTCGTCGTTTGAACAACATTGGGACCGGGTAGATAACCGCGGGAACATCCTTTATGCTACAGCTAATTTGACGCTAGAGGAGTACATGCAATGATAAATTTCAACCCGACTCCGGCTGAAGAGATTGACCAAAACATCCGAACAATACTGACCACCGTAAAGGGCAGCGTGCCGCTCGATCGTCCTTTTGGGCTCAATATGGGAGTAGTTGATGATCCTTCGGGCATCGCTCGAGCGAGATTGAGCTCTGCTATTATAGAGACGATTAAGAAGTACGAGCCGCGCGCAGTAGTTTCCCGCGTTGATTTCCGCCAGATGAACGAGGGACTGTTACAGCCGATTGTGTTTCTGATGGTTAACGGGAAGGAGGGAGAAGCAATTGTCGCTAATTGATTTACCTGACATTCAGTTTGTTGACGAGGACGTAGGAAATACGCTCCAGAACCTCATAACGACTTATGAAGCGATATCCGGTCGGACGCTGTATCCAGGCGATCCTGTCCGGATTTTTTTGCATGCGATTGCTTCGATCATCGTGCAGCAGCGCGTCCTTATCAATCAAACAGCGAAATCAAATTTATTACGGTATGCGACGGATGCGATACTCGATCATCTCGGAGCTTTCTCTGAGACGACAAGGCTGCAGGCATCTTCCGCCCTTACGACGCTTCGGTTTACACTATCCGCTCCGCAGTCCTGGTCGGTAGGTATACCAATGGGAACGAGGGTCACATCGCTAGGGGACCCCAAGCTCTATTTTTCGACAACGACGTATGCAGAGGTTGCGGTCGGGGCGACAACAGTCGAGGTGTTGGCGATATGTAATCAACAGGGTGTGGTCGGCAATGGGTTCCTAGTCGGCCAGATCAACAGGATTGTCGATCCCTTGCCTTTCATCGTATCGGCGTCCAATGTAACTATTAGCTCTGGAGGAGCGGAAAGGGAGGATGATGAGGCATATAGACAGCGGATCCGTACCGCGCCGGAATCCTTTTCTGTGGCCGGCCCGGAAGGTGCTTATCAATATTGGGCAAAGACGGCGAGCTCATCCATTGTCGATATTGCTATCGAATCACCGGCTGCAGGCGAGGTGCGGATCGTCCCTTTGCTTGCAAATGGAGAATTGCCTTCCTCCGAGATTCTGGCTAAGGTACTGGAAATTTGTAACGACAAACGTATCCGGCCGCTAACGGATCACGTCACGGCTGCTGCACCGTCTCCGCAAAACTATACACTCGACATTACGTATTGGATTGATCAAGAGCGAATCGTCGAAGCAACGGCCATTCAAACGGCTATCACGAACGCAGTTAGTGAATATGTGTCGTGGCAAAAAGAACGGTTAGGCAGGGCAATTAATCCGTCAGAGCTGATACGACGTGCAATGATTGCCGGGGCGCTGCGTGTCGATGTCACAAGTCCGGTATATACAACAATCGGCGAAACTGAGGTGGCGATTGCTTCCAGCACCACCGTTACTTTCGGAGGTTTCGAGCATGCTTAAACTCGATCAGGTTCGTTTGGTTGACATCTTGCCATCGAGTATCCGGAATGATGCTAATGTCATTGCGGCAGCGACGTCGATCGATCAACAGTTAAGAATGCTTAAGGAGTCCATTGATCGACTGGCTATCTTCACAAGGCTTGATAGTATTTCTGATGAAGAAGCTGACGAACTGGCTTGGCAGTTTCATGTGGATTTTTACGGCCCGCCGCTGCCGCTCGAGAAAAAACGTGAGCTTGTAAAAAGAAGCGTGGCTTGGCATCGAATAAAAGGTACACCGGCTGCTGTAGAGGAAATCGTTTCTGCTGCTTTTGATTCTGCAGAAGTAAAAGAGTGGTTTGAATACGGCGGCCATCCATATCATTTCAAGGTCGTCACGCGAGAGATCGTAACACCTGAAAAATACGGCCAGATTGTGAAGGCAATCAATTCTATTAAGAATGCTCGAAGCGTCCTGGATGATATTGAGGTCAATCGGATTTATCAATCAACTCTCGAAATTTCATCTTCTTTTGAGCGATTCAGCTATCCCTTTCAAGCATTTGCGAGTCAGCAGCTTTTTGCCGGCGTACTCTACGACGGTCCGGCTGTTGTCAACATCCCACCAAGCCCAGTTTATTCTAGTGTCTTGGAACCCAGCAACACCTACTATACCGAAACACAGGCACCGTATTTGATTACGGGGCTTATTTATGCTGGATCAAGTGGCGCAAGTATACCGCCGATCGTTAAGCCGGCAGATCAGTCGGCAACCTACACGGGAACAATGGAAGTTGGTTCGACTTATGACTCGAAGACGAAAGTTTATAAGGCTGCGGGGACAATCTACACGGGAACGGAGGTGCTCATGTAATGGCCATTACGACAGCTGCCCATACGAAAATGAAGAACTGGCTTCAGGGGATTATTTCGCATGGTACGTATACAAAAGGTGGCGTAACGACGACAATGCCGATCCAATCGATTAACCTATCGGGCGATGTTATAACGGTACAATTTTACCTTGATGATAGCGTGAGTGGCATGATTACCAAGTTTCAAGTCATTGATAAAGACGGGGGCGTTTTTGACGATCAGCCGGACAGTATCAATAAGCCCAATCTTAACGGGCTGCTCATCACCTTTAAGTACACCTTAAAACGAATATAAGGGGGCGCATGATCTGTGCAATATAACAAAACGAACTGGGTAGACCACATTATAGACGGCCTGGGTAACGTCATCCAGCAGGGGACACCTGTAAGTGCTGGTAACCTTAACAAACTGGAGCGCGGTTTGAAGGATGCAAGCGTACAGCTTTCTTCGGAGTTGGCCGCCCAAGCGGCACATAGCGGGGTGCTGGACTTTATAGCGACATTTATCGCTGGAGTGTTACCCGTAACGGCTACTCACGGCAAAGGTGCAGTTGGTACACCTATCCCATCGCAGTACTTGACCTACCAAAATCAGTTGGGGATAAGCGACTTTAGCACGCTTATCAACGGCGCAAAGGTAGACGTTTCTGGATTGAACCCAGCTACTACTGGTGGGAATAACCGTGTGTTTTTCCCAGCCCCGCCAGTCTCAGGTGAACGCGATGACCTGGTCTATTTGGAAGCTTGGCGCGACCTAACGACGCAGGACTGGAAGGTCCGCATACGTACAGTCGCAGGTATAGATTTTTCATCATATACAAAAGACGGATTCATGGGAACCCAAGGAAACGTAAACGTACAGCCTCAAGGAGGTAACGCGGCGCCTTTAACTCTACCGTTTGTTTGGTCCACCAGTGATAGCTATTGGAAATACGGTGTATTCAAAGCCTTCGATTATCGGGGAACGGGTGGCGTAGCAGACCCTGCACCGAAGGACCCAGGCCTATATATTGCTGGGGATGGAACTGATGGCGCAAAAGGCGTGCTCAAAAGCTACGATGGCTACGTATATGCTATTCCGCTTTTTAAAGTACGTCGTCGCAATTCTGGCGGTTATAGCACCAACAACCCGAACGGAGCCATTGACTACTTTGAGAATGTAAGCATTACGACATTAGCTGCAATAGCTAGTACTACGCAATCTTACATTGACGTAAGCGCGCTTAACGGATTAAAAGCAGGGGATAAAGTATCTGTACCAGGTAGCAGCCGAGTGAACGTGATTAAAGTTATTTCAGGTTTAAGGTTGTTTTTAGATCAGCCCTATTATACTAGCGACGTAGCTGCTGGCAGCGTAGTAGCATTACGTGGAAACGCTTCGGACCGCCCGGACGGACTTTACTCCAATATCATCGACGAACGCGACATAACGGACCTTCGCCACAAAACGTATTTGGTTGCACCGCCTTACCAGCAGCTTCTAACCGACGGACTAGACCAGCACCTACGCGGCGTGACTCAGCCCGAACGCCGTAAGGCTATGCGAACAACATATGTTGGGGTGCGTAAAACGCCTATCGACTCAAATCACATTTTTTACGCATCTTTTGACAGCAATCGGTCTCCTGAGATAGGTAGCACCACAAGTAATACCTTACCGACTGCGCCGTTATTCAAACCGGCAGCTACAGGGTCTGGCGTATATTTCAACAATACGGGTGGACATGTTGTTACCCAGAACATCGATGCTTTCCCGATTTCGGTTGAAGCATTCGTGATACCCGAAGATCACAGCGCAATTGGCGGTGACGCTGCTTATCTTTTTGCATTAACGAATGCACCTAGTACAGACATGATCGCTATTTGGCTCAAAAAACCGAATGATATTAGATTGCGGGTAATCGATAACGGAGTGCCGAGGGAAAGTTCTTCATATAACTTCCAGCCTGGACGTTCTCACCATGTGCGCTTAACGATCACAACAGACAAAGTACGCATGTATATAAACGGGAATATGATCGGTGAATTAAGCCACACTTTAACGGCGGCAAGGGTAAACAATAATTTGTACCTCGGATTCACTGCGGGTGGCTGGGGAGTTAAAGCAACTATTTCCGATTTCGCCGTGAGTAAAATAGACAGGGGAGCGACTTTCGCAACACTTCCCTCCGACTTTATCGCAGGGTACGCTGATATTACGCCTGCGCTTAATTACCAGCGGCGTATTAACAGCGACGTACTCACGCCGCAAAAATCCTATGCCGTCGCGAAAGTCCAGAACCAAACGCAGGAACGCGGCGTAACGGTCACCAAGGGAACTGGAGTAAATACGGCAGCCTGGGAAGCAGGCGACAAAATTAAAGTACGGGGCTGGGCTGGGGAAATTATAGGGGGCGTTATCGACAGTGATACAGCGCTCGGAAAAATTCTCCGTAATGACGGTACCACTGACACGCTATATGTTGGCGATACTTCCAAGTTTAGTGTAAATGATACGATACAACTGGTCAGGGAGTCTGATTTCACTATTTCCTCCACGCGTACAATTACAGCAGTGAATAGCGCAAATGGTACGATCACAGTAAACACGGCCATCAATACGAGTGTCGTTTATTTGCTATTTGAAACAACCGCCAGCACTTCCAGCCCAGTCGTCCGGGCGATTATCGCCGGGACTTCGACGACGGTACCGGGCACATGGGCAAACCTGGGAACTAATGAAGCCGAATTCACCCTAGGAACGCTGCCGGGTGGCCTAGACGTCGAAGAAATCATCATCGAGTACAGCCTTAACATGGCAGCAGGACAGGGCGGTTTGTTCCAGGTTTATTCAAATATCCTAGGCGGCGAAGCAAATGGCAAGAAGCTTGTAAAGGGTACGCAGGCCGTTACTGACGACTTCGCGGGTAAAATCATAGGAAGTACGACTGTAAACCCGAACAAAGCCTATAGCGCAACAAACGGCACGACTGCGACGCCTGGGGCACCTGGTACCGAGTTTACCCAGGCGGACTACGACGCCATTAAGACGCTGGACGCTTCGTTAAAGACCGTAACGACTTCGGTAAACGGACAAGCGGCCGCGATTGTAGTGTCTAAGGATATTATACGGATGTTTGAAGATAAGGGCGGGAAACTACCAGGAGTTTATACTGTTGCCGAGAAAGTAGCTTGGCTTAAGGTGAACATTGGAAAAATGAATGCCTTCGCGACGGTTTGTGGTACAGGCCCTGCTGGAAATATGGCGAGAACTTCTGTATGGAACGCGAATACAAACTCCTGGACTGCTGTGAATAGCACGACTAATGGAGTTCCCACAAGAATCGGTATGGCGACTACAACTGTACTATCAAACTTTATCGACGCCAACGGGTTCGCGCACTTCCTTTGTTACGCGGACCCTTCGGACGGTGTAACTACTTCAGCAATATTTCTCGACTACGTAAACATAGAATTAGAAGTAGTAAGCAAAGCGGGGTACGATATACTGGTGCCCGAAAACCCGCGCCGTGACGCTGGCCTATCGGGTCTTTTGTATGTCCGTAGACAAACTCGTGAAGTGGAAAGCCTATTCTCAGGTAACGACGAAGATAACGGAATTATCGTAATTGGTGACTATGTACCGACGCAAGAATTTACGGGCGTATTTACGGGCGGCGTAAACGGTGCGAAAGATGTACTGTTGGGAATGCAGGGGTTTGTAACAGTCGCTGGTACAAATAAAGCATACGCATACGATGCGTCGAACCAATACGCGAACGCTATTACACGACTGCTTGGCCCCGGAGACGATCTTAATTACAAGGTAGACCCTCAAAGTCTTGTAAGTACTGTAGCATATGACAGTGTGAACAGTTCAGGCGTTATAAGGTACTGGAACGCTGATATTCCTCATACAGGTCAGGGCTTGGCTGTCGGTGCATACAGCGACGGAATACCATTGTGGGCTAGTAAAGTGGCTGAATTCCTAAGCGGTATGCCGTCGTTAGTGGAGTACAATGGAGAATTACTACTAAGGGTATCGCTTAGGAAGCGTAGTGCCGCATCTGCAACCGGATTGGGAGCAGGTGCATATTATTACTTCCGACTTCCAGGCCGACCGTTAATAAAACTATAAGGAGGATGGACCGATGACGAACGTAGTCTTTAATCGCCAGGACAATACCGTAGTGGGGCTTAATCGCCCTGCTACCGAATTTGGGGAATATAGTGTACAGCTTCCATATGCAATCGAACTCGCGAAGCCTATTCTAAAAATCGACGGCGAGCGGCAAAAGACAGACGGGGCAGGACAGCCGCTTTACCTGGACGGTGACGATGAAGTGCCCGAATCCCGCAAGTCGATAGCTTGGGAAACGGTAACTAATACGTACAATGTCGTTAAAGATGACGGATCAACCGCACTAGTAACGACAACAACCCAAGTGGCGACCGAATGGGAGGAGCTGCCGCCGATCATGATTCCGAACGAGGTCACTTCATATGTGGCATTCGCTGAAGCACCCGCGCTGTTTACGTATGATGAGATTTTGTTCGCTAAGATCGCCAGCATAAAAGCAAACTCAACTCGAGACCTGGTTTATTTCGACGAAGATTTCCCGCTAGACAAGTTTTCTGAAGAATTATCCAGCCACGCGGCAAACATGGGGGACGGTTTTATCGCCTTGCATCCGCTGGGTAGCTGCCGGACGGTTAAGCTGCAGCTTGGGAAAAGCTCCGATGTTCTTCAAATCTACTTGGAATCGCAGCCTGACGTAAAGGTGGAAGTCGGGGCGTCGGCATCCAATTTTGTTGAAGTGGTGAACGGAATCGCACAGCTGGCAGCGCCGGCAAACGAGGTATACGTTAGGTTTAGCAATCTGGTGGATCGTTACCGCGAAGTGTACGCATTCGGAATATTAGTGTAATGCCCTCGAACCGATCGGGGGCTATTTTTATGCCTGAATAGGGCAGACAGGGGCGTGACGAATGGATTTTACAGCGATTACAGCGATAGTATCAGTAGCTGCCGCGCTTAGTGGTATCGTGCTTGGTTGGGCTGGGCGCACACGTTCAATGCGCGATGATATTAAAAAGACTGCCGGCAGTGGTGCTGTCTTGGCAGCCGATGTTGAGTATATAAAGCGCGGCGTGGATGATATCCGGCTTGAGCAGCGTGCTCAGGGGCAGCGCATTGACGTATTGTCGGAACGAGTTACCCGCGTCGAAGAGTCAGCCAAGGCAGCACATAAACGTATGGACAGGATCGATGGAACGCCACGAGACAAGGAGGATTAAGGCATGGAATCGCAGCTCTTTACCTGGGAAGCTCTCTCCGCAATGGGGGGAGCTTCTTTGCTTACGTTTTTCATCGTTCAATATACGAAGAAGCTGATGGACCGCATTGCTCCCGGGCTGCCGACTGACGTTTACGCTGTCATTGTGGCCTTTTTCGTACTGATCATGGCGCAACTGGCTGTTGGTGCCAATGCCGCTGACTGGCGGGTTTATGGGCTCGCATTTGCCAATGCGTTTTTGATCGCCGCCGCAGCCGGTCAAATGCAATATAAGGCGATCCGGCCACCCGGAAAGGATGAGATCAAGAATGGCTAGTATGAAGCGAGAAGACTTTATCGATGTCATTGCACCGATCGCCGTCCAGCTTCGGAATGAGGGATCGCCGATTTTTCCATCCGTCCGGATCGCACAGGCTATGCTCGAAACCGGCTGCGTCCTACATCCCTGGAATAACCTCGTGGGGTATAAGGTAGGCAGCGGACAACTGACTCCGTTTTGGCATGGGCGTAGCGTCAGCACGAAGACATGGGAGGTTTACGACGGTGTTCGCGTAGAAGGCGTGCAGGCTCATTGGCGGGCGTATGACTGCATCGCGGACTGTTTCCGGGATCAGGACTTACTCTTCAGCTGGAGCCGATACGACCGTGTTCGGGCAGCAGTTAACCCGCAGGAACAGACAGCGATGCTATTGGCATGTGGGTATGCTACCGATCCAACTTATAACCAAAAGCTAAACAGCTTTATGGCCGGCTATGATCTCGGAAAATACGACGAGGAGGACGACACGTTGAAATTTGAACATGATTGGCAATGGAAGATGCTCGGTGACGCACTGGACGGGCTATATAATAAAGGTGTAATCTCGGATTGGACTTGGGCTGAAAAGGCGTATATGCGGAAGCTGACGCAATCGGAGCTTGCGTGGCTTAATGCGATCGTACTTGCACGGCAAGCGGGTGTTGAAGTCTAACTAAGGGCGCCCATTCTGTCTTAAAATGTCCTTTCATTTATGGGAAAAATATACTATATTATTAATGTTATATTCCACCATAATTTAGAGAGAGGTCATTATATGTTGGAGTGGCTTGACAAATATCGTGTAATCTTTGAAACGTTATACTTTCTTTCAAGCATCGGATTAGTTACAACAATCATTATAGGACTAAAACAACTAAAGCTTGTAAAACAAGATATTATTCTTAGGAACAAGCGCGCTTCAGTAGAGAAGAGTATTGAGTATCTAAATTGGTTTGCAACTGAGTTCATTCCGGATTATGAAAAATTTGAAGATAATCTTTTAAAAGACAATGTTGTTAATTATCCTGGACCATATACAGAGTTTGTTTTTACATCAACCTGTAATACTCATGTTCCTTCAATACAGACTAATTTGGATAAAAGCACTGAATATGGAGGAACTGGTTTAATAAATCAAATTGAGTTTTTTAGTGCTGCTTTACTTAGTGGATTGGCGGATGAAGAATTAGCTTTCAATCCTTTAGCAAGTTTATATTGTGATATTGTGGAAAAGTTATACATTGTGTTATGCGATCATCGAGATGATGATTCACAAAAATTTCTAAATACTGTCAAGTTATATCGTATTTGGAGCGCTCGTTTAAAGAAGTTGGACGATGACAAGAAGCAAAAAAATAACATGGATGCTTCTAATTTTGGGAATCAACGAATAGAATCTATTGGTACATAAAAAGGAATGGAGCGATCAAGTATGAATAATGTTATTTCGTTAGCAACAGCAAAAAAAAATCTCGGGCTAATGACAAGCTCTGTATCTATGAGCATAAATAAAAAAGGTAAAACGACTACACAAATGTTGACAGAGGCATTTAAAGCACTAAACAAAAAATAAAAATACTATGAGACCCCCCATTCAAAATTGTGGGGGGCTTTGTTTTTTTGTCTTATTCGAGGATCCAGGCACACGAGTCCTTCCCTATTGCGCGGCCCTTGCAAAAAATAACGAAATGCCCTATAGTAGGAGATGCTACACAGGACACTACTAGTGTCGTTTCTCCCCACAGGGAGCGAGCTGCGATGGCATAATGCCGGAATTATTTTAATAGAGAAGCAGGCCATTTCACAGAAGACTTTGTCCGACTGTGGGATGGCCCTCTTTTGTTTAGTGACATAAGTGATCACAGACCCTACTGAAACGGGAAAACACCGACAATTTCTAGTCGGTGTTTTTTTTGTAAAGAGTTACTTGATTTGTGCCATGGACTTTTTCATTTGATCTTCGTTTGATTTAACCGAGTCACTGTCAATTGTTTCGACACCACGATATGTATATTTTGAATTCTGTATAAAATCAAGTGCAAAGGAGTCAATTGGTTTCTTTTCTTTATCGTCATAATGTCGTTCTACCACAGTGGCTTTGAAAATATTGTTCAGCATGTATTCATGATTTTTTGTATCTTTTAGATACGAACCATTTTTAAATTCGGAAACTATGAAGGATTCAAATTCCTTCAGCTCACTCTGATCAGACTTGTAGCTTCTTGCCAGTTTAGTTACCTCATCAAACTTTTCTGTTGTTGACTTTTCAGTTTTCGCAATTACACCGATCTCTTTCTTCCAGTCAACTTCCTGTTTTTGTTGTGTTGGCGTAGTGCTGCTGGTTGGAGATACAGTTCCCGTACTTCCTTGCGGAGTGTTTTTGGGTGATGGTGTTACTGTTGGGGTTGCATTAGTTGCCATGTCCTTAACTTCATCATCTTTTCCAGAAATGTTTGCTGCAATAATTATGACAATCACAATCAGTGCCCAAAACCACCATTTTTTTATTAGCGGTTTATTTTGCTTATTCTGATCCATTATATCCCCCAATTTCTCCCATCAGATGGAGTATTTACTCGAAATCTGTCAAATGTTAGTATATCAAGGTTTGAAATAGATGGGCAAGGGAAATTTAAACAAAAAAATTCCTCTGCGTCAATGATAGCGCTTGGCTGTACGACACAGAGGTGGTAAGTGCTGGGGACATCCATGGCCACAGATATACCACCAGTTGGGTTGGTTGACGAAAATTCATTAAGTAGACGGGCAAGGTTCTAGAACGAAATCATCATTATTGTGGTAATATTAGGATGCGTTAAGGACAAGGGGCGAAATTAATTTGGTCATTAAGTAAAGATAACATTGTTGAAATAATACTTTATCGTTGTTATCACCCTGCAAGTTCAGCGATTGAATTAACCGAAAAAGATTCTCAATAAAAAGCAAGGGGGGCGAGGACTATTAGTGAAGTTGACGCATTCTTAAGAATTAAAACGAACCAATTTTCTGGAAAATATAGTTCTGACAAAGTGGTTCTCTACCAAGATTTTTATAATGACATTTCTAATGACCATCTAAAAGATATATTCTCTATTGCACATTATCAATTAAATAATTTATTTAAGTTTTTGAATGTAAAAAACCGTCCAGGTAATGGTGGACATTATAACGCCGATGAAAGTAGATTGCTCGAAGAATTAATTGAGGATGTAAGGCTAGTTCACGTATCGCTTAAATCCGAATATCCCTTTGATATAAACGACTATTATGCAGATATAATGGATAAATGTAGGTCGTTCTTATCAAGGTCTGGAGGTAGTGCGATCCCCCAAGATTTCCCAATGATCGATATAATCGAGACTAGACCAATTTTTACAATCGCCAACACGAGAAGTGTAATAGGCCCAAATAAACAAATAGTAAAGCTGAAACAAATTGGAAATGGATCCTATGCAAAGGTTTTTAGTTACTATGACTCTTTTTACAATTGTAGTTTTGCTGTTAAAAGAGCATTAGAAAACTTACGCCCTGACGAGCTGGAAAGGTTTAAAAATGAGTTTAATGATCTAAAAACCCTTGACTCACCGTTTATTATTAAGGCGTATCGGTATGATGATGAAAAGAATGAATACATTATGGAATTAGCTAATGATAATTTAGATGATTTTATTCTAAAAAGGCACAATAATAGTATTCCGCTAAAAGTTAGGAGAGTTTTAGTAATACAACTATTAAAAGCTTTTGAATATATTCATTCGGAGGGATTTCTACATAGGGATATAAGCTGTACAAATATATTAGTAAAAAGCTATCAAGATGGTCAGGCCTGGTTAAAAGTCTCAGACTTTGGCCTGGTTAAACGCCCCGACAGCAAACTAACTAGACAAGGAACAAAAATAAAAGGAGTTCTTAATGACATCACTGATTTAACATCAGTTGGATTTGAAAATTACGAGATAAGGCATGAGACTTATGCGCTGGGACAAGTAATTTACTTTATCATTACTGGACGAACAACTAATTATCACCGTGAAAAAAATCCTGCATTGAAGTCCTTTATTCTAAGGGCTATTTCACCAACTAAGGAGGAAAGGTTCGTAAGTGTTGAGGAAATGAAAATAGAATTGTTATCCAAAGTGTTTCCTTCTCTTAGTTAAGCTGACGGGAACGATAGCTCAATAAGTATCTATTTAAAGGCCAGCTATGCAGCGGTTCCAGCTATCATCGCGACAGCCGGTTCGGCCCGTTAAACAGCGGGCCTCGTCAGGCGAGCTTACTTCATTAGACCAATTGATTGAATATGTAAATGTGATAGTGATTAAATAGCTAAAAAATATGTTTGATCGAAATCCCCCGAAAAGGGGGTTTTTTCATGTTGCCCGTTCGTATATCGTTCGCATATACTGGATACAATACAAACAAATGTTCTTATCGGAGGCGAGGAGAATGCAAAAATATGTCGGGCAAGTCGTCGAATTGGTGTACTTGGATCGACGTGGAAAGATTACACAACGCAGGGTTGAGGTGCGGGAGGTTGCTGAAGAAATCGTCAAAGCTTACTGTTTAGTGCAGCGCGGACCGAGGATATTTCGTGTTGCAAACATCTTGGCCATTCAGCCTGTTAGGAAGGCGAGCAGCATATGACGATGACGACGCGCCCTAACTTACCGACGCGTGAAGAGGTTTACGCGATCAGGGATTCGATTCTGCTCCCGATGATGCTTACGATTTGTGAAAAAAACTTGCGTGAACTCGAGTTCGATCGGCAACCGATGACGCAACTATATATTGTAACAGTGAATGCGCTAATGAACCGTATCAATGCCGATCTGACTACAGTTAAAAAGCTACTGCGATCCGGCGGTATAAAGGTTGTTGAGGACGATAGAGTTGCTGAGGCGATGATTTATTATAGGTTTTTTTGCCGCGGCTACAATGACATTTTTGGGATGACCAGAGACGTCGTCAAAGCGGAGATCAGTGTAAGGATGGGTAAGTATATAGGGGGGTTACTACAAGGCGTGCGGGAGGGAGGATATGTTACCGGACACAGAGAGGAAGGTCATCACGATCCTATTTAACCTCTACGGCCAAACTTGGGCAGCTCCTAATCTTGCTCAGATCAGCCGCTATGCACAGCGGAGACAAGGGCACGTCAAGGCTGCAGTAAAAAGGCTGCAGGATGAGGGATACATCGAGGTTGCTGAAGGCAAGCTGCGGGTTATTCGCTTGTGGGAGCAACAGCCAAAGAAGGTGCCGCGATGGCAGCCGATTGATTTTTAGTGCCCGCCAACCGGTAGGGCACTATTCCCATGCATACAGGTCAATTACGCTCATTTGCAGCACTTCTTCAATGTCGGCCATCTGTATAATAAACTGCTCAATATCCTCCAACAAAAAGGGCATCGCAAATTCTTCGCCACGCATTTTATCAATCCGTTTCAAAACGGCTGGGAGATGAATGCCGAACTTGCCGGCTTGCTCCGGATGCAGAATCATTTCAGTTTGTGCGATCGATAGGCCCAATACTTCATCATGAAAATCCTCAGCACGCAGCCGTTTAAATGGGGCGGTCACAGGGATATAAACGTTCGTCTTGTCCCACTGGATATTTCCCCGGCCGAACCTTACGATCATCCAAATAGGCGCGAGCTCATCCTCGTGTTCGGTGTAAAAAACAAATATCTTGGCCATCTATACGTCGAATTCCACCTTTTTGACTTGTCCTTGGATCCGGACTTCTTTAATCGGCAGGGACTTAGGTCCGATGCTTCTGTTCGAGGCTTGCAGGATTACATTGTTGCCATCATAAAATACGCGCTTAAGCGTACCCTCATCGCCATTAACGAGCACGACACCGATCTTCCCGTTCTCGACATGGCTCTGCTTTTTGACCAACACCCGCATGCCTTCGCGGATCCCTTCCTCAACCATAGAGTCGCCTTTGACGATCAAGTAAAAATACTCCCCGTCTTTAACAGCATCCTTCGACATGTACTCATATCCGATAATCATTTCATTCGCCAGGGAGTCATAGCCGGCTCTGATTTCTCCGTAAATAGGAATCGGTACAAGCTCGACAGAGATCGGCTCCGAATTATAGGAGTCATTTTTTTGTGGCAGCTTGCCCATAATCGCATCCAAGCGGGCTTTGCTTTTATTTCTCATATCGACAATTTTGTTTGGTTCCACAATAGAATATTGCGATTCTTCCTCTTGAACCTTTAATGCCTCAGCAGCTTCTTCTGCAGGTGACTGTATCCAATCATAGAGGTTTATGTCAGTTTTGCCGATCAGATAATCAACAGTTGTATTAAGGATATCCGCTAGATCACTCGCTATTTCTGCAGTTAATCTGCGCTCCCCTTTTTCTATGTCGTAGTAATACTGTGGCGTAATATTCATCATCTGAGCCACTTTTATCCCGCTCAGTTTTCTTTCCTTCCGCAACTTTCTAATTCTGCTTTCATTAGCCTCACTCATATTCACACCTCATCATTAAGCATTTTGCTGAAAAAATCATAACATTTTTCGAATTCTAAAACAATCAGCATTTTGCTTATATTTTAAGGTAAAACAAGCAATATGCTTATTATGTCGAAAGAATGCTCAAATATACAGCAAAATGCTGATTTTTGTCGATTGCTGTTTGTAAGCAAAATGCTTATTATTTGGACATGGAGGTGACGAACACAATGAACTTTACGGGTGCAGTTGAAAAAGCGATGCATGAAGCTGGCATAAGCAAATCAGCATTGGCTAAAGGATCGCAGTACACTTACCAGCACATTAGCGATTTGTTAGCTGGTAAGCGCAGGTGGAACGAAGATTCAATAAACCGCGTTTCCGCCGCTCTCGGTCTTGAGATTGAGGTTAAGCGGAAGGATGAAGACCACGTGCAGAACATCGTCGCGGAGACGGGGGAGATAACGTGATGAAGCTTCATTTGCTGGACGAAATTCAAGGATTGATCATCGCCGGCGCTATCTTCTTCGTTTCGCACAGCGGCGGCAAGGATTCTCAAGCCATGTATGCGCTACTCCGACCAATTATCCCAACTCACCAGCTCGTCGTCGTGCATGCCGATCTTGGTGAAGTGGAATGGAGTGGTGTTCAGGACCATATTTGGGCGAACACAGACCACGCCGTCAACGTAGTCCGTGCGAAGAAGACACTGCTGGGAATGGTGGAGCAGCGCGGTATGTGGCCGTCGTCATCGTGCCGGCAATGCACTAGCGATCTGAAGCGCGGACCGATCATGAAGTTCATTCGGAATTATCTCAGTGATAGGGGACTGCGGGTTGGCGTCAACTGCACGGTTATTCGTGCAGAGGAGTCGAAAGCACGGTCCAAAAAGATACCTTTCCGATTCAATACTTCTGAGAGCTGTGGACATCGCGATGTGTGGGACTGGATGCCAATCTTCAACATGTCAACAGCCGATGTGTTCCAGGCAATCGCCGATGCCGGGCAAAATCCATTCTGGGCATACGAGCGCAACGAGATGTTGTCTTGCGTGTTTTGCATCATGGGAAGTGTGAATGATCTTCGGCACGGCGCTGAACGAAACCCAGAGCTCTATCGCAAATTCGTCGAGTTGGAGAAGAAGATCGGGCACACGATGTTCATGCGCGGGAAAACGCCTGTTCCGCTGGAAGAGCATATCGGGATCAAAGTCAATGAGGGGAGGTGAAATCTCACATGGAGCTTGTCAAACTTCTTGAGCAAGAAACAGGCCGCAGGTCCGGCGTGGTGTTCATGACCAGGATTATGAAAGGCAGCGATCTTCTAAAGGCGCTGGCCGATTGTAAAGAGCAGGAGTCGATCCGGCCGATGACGCAGCGGATTCTGGAGGAGAATGGGGAGCGGGTTACATGAAGGTTGTTGTCTCGCAGTACCTTACCCCTGAGCAGCGCAAATCGTTTTACAAACAAAAAAAGAGCCTCCGCATAAGAGAGGCAAATAAAAAAATATCCGCAATCATTCTAACATGCCGGTCGTTTCTCGGTAAATAAGCAATTTTGAAAGAGAGGGTTATAGATGAAGCCCAAATATAGCAAACCTGATTCTCGCGGCAAATTGTTTGTCGACTGCTCCGAATGCAAGCGCGGCGGCAAAGGCGACCAAACTTGCAGTAGCGGCTGGAAGATCAAGACCGGCAAGCGTGGCGGATGCTTTATCGGCGAGTTGCTTGATAAATACAAGGAAAGCGAGGGCAGCACATGCCAAAGCAAGTAAGATTCATCGAATCCGATCTGGTCAATTTCACATCGCACCGTCAACAATCCATTAAATTTGGCGACGTTACAAAGCTATCCGGCCGCAATGGGCAAGGCAAAACATCGATCGGCACCGCGCCGGTATGGGTGCTGTGGGGAACGGACATCTTCGGTAGCAAATTCAATCCGGCCCCCGTTAACTACAATTTCGACCGCGTGTTCGCATCATTGCTGCTTTCGGTTGACGGCGTGCCGCACAAATTTGCTAGAGAGATCGACGGCGGGACCAACCGCTTCTATATCAATGATGTGCCGGTCAAGGCTAAAGAATACGAGGCTGCGGTCGCTGGACTGTTCGACAAAGACGAGTTCCTGTCCTTATATAATCCATCGTACTTTTTCGGGCTCCACTGGACGAAGCAGCGCGAGCAGATTTTGAAATACGTGACGGCGCCGGCTAAATCGGAAGTTTTAAAGCACCTTCCTGATCTACAGGCGGACAGGCTGGGCGATCTGACCAAAAAGCATTCTCTCGACGATCTGGTAAAAATCCACGGCGGCACCGGCGGTCAGAAATCCAAGCTTGAAAAGCAGCACATCGCCGCACATAGCCGCACAAAGACGCTGCAAGAGCAGTTGGACAGGCTGCCGATAGTAAACACCGATATCGAAGCCGTGAAGGTCAAGGAAGCCGAGTTACGTGAGAAAATCAACGCCGCGGATAAAGTGGTCGTAGATACGGACAAAACTAACGCCGCTTATACCACTCTGCAAGCCCGCATAAATTCGCTGCAAGAGCAAATAAGCGCATCAGCCAAACGCTGGCCTGAGCTGCGGGACGAGCCTATCGAGGACACATGCCGGACCTGCAAGCAGGCTCTACAAGACGAAGCTGTTAAGGCTGTAACGGACGATAAAGAGCGCCGAAAGACCAGCTTCCAGGACAATCACAAGACGCTCGTATCTAATCGAAAAGATGCAGAAGCGGAGCTCGCTGCACTGGAATGGGTTGACGTTTCTGAGCAGCGGCAGAAGGTGCGGGAGCTCGAGGATCAGCTCGATAACATACTGGAAACAATCCGGACACATACCGAACGCGATCGGCTCGCAGGGGAAGTCGAGAAGGCCAAAACGGATGAAGTAGCGACGCTCGCCAGCTTGAAAGAGTCCATTTTCATTCTCGATGCGATCAAGGCTTACCGCGCGAAAGAGGCGGAATTGCAGGCCGAAAAGGTTCAATCGCTGTTCACAACTCTATCAATTCGCCTATTCAAATATGTTAAATCTAGCGACGATTACGAGCCGGATTTCTCCATCCAGATGGACGGCAAAGATTATGTTGTCCTGTCGGCCGGCGAGAAGATCGCCGCAGGCTTGGAACTTACGGAAGTGCTTTTCAAACAATCCGAGTTGATCGTCCCTTGCTTTATCGATGGGATCGAGAGCTACACCGGGCCGGTTGCCGTATATGACCAACTTATTACCGGACGAGCTGTGCCGGGGCAGGAATTGAAAATTGAAACGGAGGGCGAAGCATGAAGCCACAATCATACAAGGTAATCAAAACCGACGTCGGAAGTGGACTGTTCGAAGGTCAAACAATTACGCCATATTTCGAAGACTCGAATGAAATCATACTGCCGGGTTTAAGGGCTGACGTCCATCACCATATTCGTAAAGGTGGCGCGTACATCACCGAACACCTTGAGCCGATCGGGGGAAATAATCAATGAGCAATCAAGCACTTCAAACCATGAACACACAGTCGGTTGTTAGTAGTTTCTCGCAAACGGAGCTCGACACGTTGAAAGCGACAATCGCCCGTGGCACTACGAACGAGCAATTTGCCCTTTTCGTTCAAACATGCGCTCGTTCCGGACTAAATCCATTCCTTAATCAAATCCACTGTATCGTTTACAACAGCGAGAAGCACGGGCCGCAGATGTCCATTCAAATTGCAGTGGAGGGCATCGTCGCATTGGCAAAACGGCATCCGCAGTACAAAGGATTCGTCGCCGCCGAAATCCGGAAGAACGATCATTTCAAAGCAAAGATGCACTCGGGTGAAATCGAACACGAGCCGGATGTGATGAATCCAGGCGAAACTATCGGCGCTTATTGCGTCGCCTACAGGGATGATGCCCCGAACATGTTGGTAATTGTACGGCGCGATCAAGTCGAGCACCTGTTGAAAGGCCGAAATTCGCAGATGTGGAAGGATTACTTTGACGACATGATCGTGAAGCACGCGATTAAGCGGGCCTTTAAACGACAGTTTGGCATTGAGGTCGCAGAGGACGAGCAGATCGGGGCAGCGGATAACATTCCTGCTTACGAACCGCCAGCCCGCCGGGACATTACGGCCGAAGCAAATGCAGCAAGCGCCGCCGAACAGCTCCAGCCGCCACCGCCGAAGCCGGAGGACGAGGAAGCCAAGAAGATGGCTGATGCCCGTAAGCAGATGTCGGCAAAATTTAAACAACTCGGCATTACGGATACAGAAAAGATGTCCGAATACATCGCCGTAAACTGCAAGATGAAAGGCGACAAGCCGACTCTCGCGGAAATGCTCGGGCTGCTCAAGATCATGGATATGCACATCGAGGAGAAGAAAGCCGCGGCGGGCAATGACGACAACCTTCCCGACGATCCGTTAGCGTAAAGCAGTAACTAGGGCCGCTGTCCTGGCGGCTCTACAAATCAAATATTTCGGGAGTGATTAAGGTGGCAGTATTCAAAATTGAGGTTGAGTTAGATTGGATTTCGGAAGAAGGCGATCTTGATTCGATTATTAAAGCGGAAGTAATAAATGGTCTTCAAGCAAAATTCACCGAACGAATCGAGAAAAGCACGCATTCCATGCTCAATAAGAAACTGGAAGAAGTGGCCGGCAAGGTTACCGACGATTTTCTTAAAAAGATCATGTCCGATACGGTAAGCACCATGACGATACCGCACAAATCAAGCGAATGGGGTTCCGAAGTCCAAATGCTCACGCTTAGCGAGTTCGTCGGCATGCGCTACGACAGATATCTCAAGGAGAAAGTTTTTGATAAGGACGGTAATACACCGCGGTATTCGAGCGATGCGAAAATGTCGATTCACGAATTTTTCATCAACAAATTTCTTGAAAAAGAGCTGATCGGCAAGATGACTGCTTTGATTAAGAACGCTCGACAAGAAGCTGAGGAAACCGTCATCAAGACGCTCGAAAGCAATCTTAAGGCCCAGCTCTCCGCCGATCTTATCAACCGGTTGAATATCCCGAGCCTGCTTAAAAGCCTGCAAGAAAAAGCGGCCACGCTTGAGGCAGGCTCGTCAGAGTGAAACAGCTCGATATATTCGACGACTGGGGAGCCGAGCAATCGGAACCGGCTCCCCCGGTTGTCTCAGCAGCCCCAAAAGCCCCGGTGCTCAACGGCATGTATTATGAGCGTTCGACGGACAAATTCGTATCGTTCGTCCTGGGGCGGCGGCATTATGAGGTACCGGCCAAGACATGCGGATTTCTAAAAGCGTGGCAGGAGAAAACGAAACGGGAGCGTGCAATATGAAAGTCGACATCCTCGCATCCGGATCCGGAGGCAATTGCATCGCTATCCGGTCTGGGCAAACGGCGGTGCTAATTGATGCCGGCATAGCCAAAACAAAGATCGAAAAGCGGCTGCTCGAGGCAGGCATAAGGGCTGATGAAATCGAGGCAATATTCCTGACCCATGCCCACGGGGATCATGTGAAGGGTTTGCCTATAGCTAATAAGTATCGAATTCCGGTTTACGCTTCAGACGGCGAATGGAAGGGCATTTCCGGTGTACACGACGAGCTGCGCCGTACAGTAGCAACCCTATACGGCAAATATGAAATGATCGAGCTCGGCGGAATGCATCTTTATCCATTCCGCACCCATCACGACGCATATGAGCCGATCGGCTATTCGATCGAGGACGACGACGGAAACCGCTGCTGCGTGGTGTTTGATACCGGACATGTTGATCCGGAAATGCTCAAATTGATGGAAGGCAGCATTTACATTATTGAAGCCAATCATGATCCGGCTATGGTCGAAGTCAGCAATTATCCGGACGTAACGAAGGCCCGCATCCTCTCCGACATCGGACATTTGAGCAATGAGCAGACGGCGACAGCGCTTCTGCTGCTTGTACAAGGCCGCGGCGAGAAAATCTACTTGACGCACTTATCCAGCAATAACAATAACCCTACGCTTGCCCGGATGACCGTTGAGCGGGCGTTACGGCAAAAGGGATTCGAGAATGGCAAACATTATTTTTTGGAGGTTGTCTAAATGGACTTGGTCAGACTCAACAAAGATTTAAGAAACAAAAGCCGCGTTTATCAGAAAGGGCTGGTCTTCTTGGCTATTAAGACAGATCACGGCCAGTATATCGCATGTGATCGTAAATGCGGCTTTGCTGGTGAAGTGTTTCATGCAGAACATTGCGAAATTGTTCCTGAGTGGCAAGGGCTTGACCAGGAGCTTATCAAGCTGCGCGAGGAAGTGGCATCGTTAACTGAAGAACGGTCGCTGCTCCTGCAGCAGATTGAGCGGACGATTGACGAGCAAAAGCTTGTTGAGCTGCCTCGAGAAGTGGCTGAAATAATCGATGGTTTTCATAGAGATTGTGAGATTGGACGAATCAGCAAACACCAAGCGTATCTTCTGTTACTTAGTGTTAATGAAGAAAATGACCACCCCATCTGGAAATCAATACGTAAATTTGCGACAGAGCGCCCTTTCGATTATATGTCAGCCATCGTCAACGGCTATACCGTCGAGCAGCCGGCAGAAGTCAAATTGATCAATGGATTGCTGACAGTCATCGAAAAATGGTTCAGCATCCCCTCACATGAGATTAATCCAGGTGAAGACGAGCGAGAGCTTGCGGAGATGATAGCCAAATACGTCAAAGGCATTTATGCCGACCAAACAACTTAAAGCGGGTGGTGACAGTGGCAAGACCATCAAAGGGAACCGTCGACTACTTTCCGCACTTTATTAACGGCGGCAAAACGCTTTTCGTTCTAGAAAGCGACTTCGGCAATGACGGGTATGCGTTTTGGTTCAAGCTTCTTGAGGTTCTCGGCGGTACAGAAGGTATGATCTTCGATTGGAACCATTCTTCCGACCGCCGGTTCCTTCTCTCGAAAGCGCGGGTTGATGAAGAAAAGGCGCTCTGGATCATCGAAACGCTGGTTGATGTGGACGCGATCGATAAAGAGCTATGGGAGAAAAGCCGGCTTATCTGGTGTCAAAATCTCGTGGATAACGTGCGGGACGCATTCAAAAAGCGTATATCTGCATTGCCGCAAAAGCCAGAGCTCATAGTTTCTGACGACGGAAACCTACCTATTAATAACGTTTCTGGTGACGGAAACTCTCAAATCGAACTATTTCCGGTAGAAGAAACCGGGAAATCAAAGAGAAAGGAAAACAAAGATAAAACAAATACTTTATCACCTCAGTTTGAAGAGTTTTGGAATGTATATCCGAAACGCGCTTCCCGCGTTGATGCTGAAAAGGCATGGGCTGCACTAGAAAAGGCAAAAGCTCCAATTGACGAAATCATTCAAGCGGCTCGAGACTATGCCGAGGAATGTACGGGGAAGGAGAAGCAATTCATCAAATACCCGGCAACATTCCTTCGAAACGATCGGTGGAAGGACCATGTAAAGTCAGCACAAGACTGCGGGCAAGTGCAGGATATCGAGAGAGAAGAGGCGTTCCGAGAGTGGGTGGCGGCTGGCAATGACCCAACAGAATTCATTTACAACCCTTGATAGCAGCATATTGGCTGAGCAGTCCGTCCTCGGCGCTATCTTAAGAGAACCGGAACGTATTGACGACATTCGTTTCCTTGAGCACCGAGACTTCGCACAGGGCCGGCATGAATTACTCTGGAAGGTTTTCCTCTATCTCGACGAACAGGACAAGCCTATCGATATCCTAACGGTCAGTGAAATGTTCAGCCGGCGCGGGCGGCTCGAGGAAATCGGAGGCGTTAGCTATCTCTCACAGCTCGCCAGCTCCTGCCCTTCTACGTCGCCCGCGTCGGTCACACATTACGCGAAGATAGTCCGGAAGAATGGAAACCGTAAACGGCTCTACGGGCTGGCAGATGAGGTCAAAGAAGCAGCTGACGGCGATCATGCTACAGATGAGGAAATGTTTGCCGCTGTGGAAGAGCTTGTCGCCGATATTTGGCCGCAGGAGTCCGGCGAAATGAAAAGCATGGCTGAGATTCGGGAGAAGTATAAAAAGCATTTGAAGAGCAAGGCTGAGAAGCTTCTTACCGGGTTTCTACAATTCGACGAATGGGCGCAGCTTTGGCGCGGGTGGCTTTATATCCTAGCAGGTCGGCCCAGTGTAGGCAAGACAGCCAAGATGCTTCAGCTTGCGGAAGGCATAGCGACAAACAACCCCGACGGCGGTTGTGTGCTGATCTTCTCGCAAGAAATGGGCGACGTGAATCTTGAGGATAGAATGATTGCTAAAAAGTCGGGCGTGAACTATATCAGACTGACTCAGAAGAAAGAGAGCCTTACGGATACCGAACATGAGAAGATCGACAAAGCTCTCGACGAACTCGATAGGCTGCCGATTTACATTCAAGACAAAGCGGCCGTTACGATCGACGAGATTCGGGCCACGGTCCGGAGGTTTAAGAAGAAGCACGGCAAGGTGGCGGCGGTGTTCGTCGATTATCTACAGATAATGAACATTCCGCAGCGCAAGGGTGAGAACCGCGCTCAGGCGATCGGCAGAGTAACGTCTACGGCAAAGCAACTCGCTAGGCAATACAAATTCTGCTTTGTTATGTTGTCTCAAATGACCCGTGAGAGCGACAACGGGGAAGAGCCGAAGCTTTCCGACTTGAAAGAATCGGGCAGCATCGAACAAGACGCGGACGTAGTTGAGTTCCTATGGCACAAGAAGGGGGACATGGTGGACAACTGTAAGGTTGTTCGTTCCTACTTCGCAAAGGGCCGGGACGTCGGCGAGAACCGGTTCCGTTATAAATTCGAATGGTGGCTGCAGCGGTACATTGAGCTGCCGAAAGCATCAGGCGGTGAGGCGAGTGTCAAGAAGGATTCAAAATGACGAGCAGTACGATAAATCGGCCATGTGGCTGGTGCAGAAGGCAGGGGAGCTTTCCGATCCTCTTATGCCGGATGCTGAAAAGTCCGAGCTCATGAAGAAATACGATTTTGTGAGTGCGGAAATGCAACGGTATCGGCGCGGCGAGCTTGCGAAGGAATATCCCGGGCTGCGGAAGATTTATGCCGAACTGGGGTGGGTGTTTAACGATACGCCAGCGGAGCCACCGAAAGTAGAGCCCGCGCCAGAACCGAAGACGCAGGCAAAGAAGGTTAATCTATCAGATTTTTTAGGGGAGGAGTGAGCGGAATATGCGAAAAGCAAGTCTTTTTAGCGGTATTGCTGGCATTGACCTCGCTGCTCAATGGGTTGGCATGGAGACGGTGGCTTTCTGCGAGAAAGAGCCATTTTGTCAAAAAGTATTGAAAGCAAGATTCCCGGGTGTCCCAATAATAGACGACGTGTATGATTTTACAAGAAAGGAGCTGGAGCAGCGTGGAATCATCGGAACCGGTCGAGCAATTGACCTTATTTCCATCGGAGACCCTTGTCAGCCTAGCAGTCTTGCCGGGAAGCGAAAAGGCAAGGAAGATGACCGTCACCTCTGGCCGGAAGCTCGCCGCGTCCTGGAGGAAATCCGACCCCGCTGGGCTTTGCGTGAAAATGTTGCTGGAAACATCAGTATGGGGCTCGACGATGTGCTTGTTGAAATGGAAGAGCTCGGTTACTCCGCGTGGCCGATTGTTATTCCGGCTGCAGGCGTCAATGCCTCGCACAAACGGGAACGAGTCTTCGTTCTGGGCTACACCGAACACGATGGATCATATGGGACAGCGTTCGGAGGAAGCACTAATCAAGCAAGCAACAACCTCACGCAAAGGGAGAACGAAACCGGCCAATCTTCGGGAGCAGGTAGATCCGAAGACAATGAGACTTTGGGCGACGCCAAATGCTGCGGATGCGATCGGGAGTCACGGGGGCGGACAAAGCAAAAGCTTACGGACGGACATAGCGGAATGGAAGGCTCAATTATGGCCAACTCCAAAAGCAACATTACGAGGGGATTGCCCATCGGAAAGAGAACGGAGAACTCCGGATTTGCATTCAGCGGTACATCTATGGCCAACTCCACAAGCGAGGGACTACCGAAGCGGAGACGATCCGAAAGGGCCGCGAGCTCAGCGCAAACAACAACAGGGATGGAGTCAGAATCTAAACGATGCTGTGAAGCTATGGCCTACGCCACGAGCGAACGATGCGGAGAAACGTGGGGAAATCAACCCAGAGGAGCAGAGGAACGGTTTGCCTGCAGCTGTGAAACTGTGGCCAACTCCGAATGCTTCGGACAATCGGGACAGGGGGAATTTATCAATGCCGTGCATTCAAAGGAGAATAGATCAAGGGAAGCAAGTGGAACTATCGATGGTAGTTTCAGAGACATCTGGTCAATTGAATCCGTACTGGGTCGAAGTGCTGATGAACTTTCCACCTGGTTGGACAGAAGTGGAATGAATCCGATTGATATGCTCACGGAACTGATTTCTAATTATCCGCAGCCTGCTCCCCTCGGTATTCCGCAGTTTGAATGGGAGCCGCCACGGGTAGCAAACGGGGTGAAGAACCGAACTAAGCGTCTTAAGGCATTAGGTAATGCTGTTGATCCGCTTCAGGTGCTTCCGATTTTGTGGGCGATTAAGCAAATGGATCGGATGATGCAGAAATGAAAAACACCACTGAACTATATTGGATCGCAACAAATCGCAGCCTATCGCTCGAAGTTCGTTACGCCGCAGCCCGCCAGATGCAGGCTCAACGGAAGCCAGAACCACATAGGCGAGAATGGCGACCATACAGCCGTGATGCTGAAAAAATGATTTTAGGCACTCGCCGGACTGACATAGTAGCAAGGGCACTCGAGCGTAGTGAATGCGCCATAAAATCAAAAAGGTACCGACTGAGAAAGGAGCAATAACGCGATGAACGAAAAATGCAAATACCCCGGCTGCACGGAAGCCGCGAAAAAAACATGGGCTTTAGTTCCTCTTTGTCATGCTCATGAAAAGAACATACGTTCTGAAGCAGAGAAATATTATTGGGGTTTGTCATCAAAACCGGAGTATGTGCAGCGGCCACATTATACGAAGATAGCGTCGCAAATACCGTGGAGCAAATTATGCATGCAGCGAGGTGATTGGGCTTGAGATTCGCCAAGAAAAAGGAAGGCGAGGCCGGCAGTAAGTACAATGCCAAAAAAACAATCCTCAACCTTCTATCCGGTGAAATGAACAAGCTTACTGCTGCCCAGGTCAAGGACTTCAAAACCAAAGGATTCGACGAGAGTCGGTTCATTATCTTCGATTCTGAGCTCGAAGCCAAATATTACAGGGATAAGCTGCTACCGCTTGTTCGATCGGGACGGATTAGAGTCGAGCTTCAACCGAAATTTACACTTCTCGCAAAATTCGAAAAGGACGGTGTCAAGCATCAAGCAATTACCTATTCCCCTGACTTCGCGGTTTTGAGGGAAGGACGCAAGACGGTATATGTCGATGTTAAAGGTGCCGAAGATCAGAAATTCGGACTCAAGCGGAAGATGTTCGACGCTAGCTTTCCGGACTTCCCGCCGCTCGTCGTGATGAAATACTGTAAGAAATTCGGCGGCTGGATCATGATCGAGGAGTATACGGTCAAGAAGCGGCAGGAGAACAAAGAAAAAAAGGCTGCTAAGTAATCAGCCTAATCGTTTCGAATAATCAAATAAACAATGAGTCCGACGACTGGGAAAAACAACAATCCGACCAGAACAATAATTGCGTATTCGTTACTTCTACCCCTTCTGATGCTATCGCGATATCCCCAAACGCAAAGAGCGATATGAAGTACAAAGAAGAAAAATAGAAAGATAAGAACTCCAGTAAAGTGGATTATCATTCGGATCACCTCGATTTAATTTATATCTAATACGCTGGAATGATCTGGAAGGTTGCAATCAAATTTATTCTAAGGAGCGAACTAACCATGAAAACTCAAGTAAAAGCAGCATTTCAAGATTTTAACGCCGGAGCAAATAAAACGATTATCAAGCTCGAAGTGAAAAGCGAACTGACCGACGAACAGATCGTCGCACTTCATAAGCTGAAAAAGGGCAGCATCGTATTCGTGCAGATCGCCAGCGGGCAAGTGGATATCGATGATTACGACGATGAGGATGGCGAGGATTCGGAACGCCAGGGAGTCACTTATTCGACGTATAAATCTGGAATTGTCGACGCTCCTGGCAACCAAATGAGCATAGACGACTTGCCGCCGAAACAGGAAGGCGAACAGGCGGCGGATGCCGGTGAACGAGAAGAAGGAGATGCGGAAGCTGGGAAACAGGACGGCGAGCAAGTGTCCGAGCAGTCACAAGAAGACGAGCAGCAGCAGCCAACTGACAATGTAACTGATCTTGGACAAGCCCGTAAGCGTCGCGGACGGCAAAGCAAAGCCGAGCAAGAGGCCGCTAATGACGCGCAGCCAGACGATCAGGAAAAGCCAGCGGATGAAGGAGCCAGCGATCCGGCAGACGAGAATTACGACGATCTGCCGTACTAATCGATTCAAACGTCCCTGCGTTAGCGCGTGGGGGCAACCTCCAACAAGGAGAGTGATTGCATGCAACTGAGTTTCGAGCTGCCGGAGTTGGATCGAAAGAAGACGCAGGAAGCCGTAGAGGATGCGCTCGAGAAGTACCGAATATTCAAATTCATTGCGTATGAAGAGCGTGAGGCCACGATTACAGCGAGCTATGAACCGCGTGAAGGCGGGGCGTCCGGCAAGATAAGCGATCAAACCGCGCAGATAGCTATCCATAACGTCGACGCTCAGGGGGCAAGGCGGGCATACTGCGAACGCATCGAACGGGCTGTGAAGCGGCTGCATCCGAAAGAGCGGCTGCTGATCGAGGCGCGTTACATGACCGAGGATTACGATGGCGAATACGTGCGGGACTATAAGGTGTACAGCTTCGTGTTTAATCCTCCGATCAGTGAGGGGCATTACGTTAAAATTAGATGGAAGGCTTTTTATAAATTAGCGCTGTTCCTGAATATTGCTGTAGAGAAAGTGAGGGATGAGGTGACCAAGGAATGACAATTGCCTGTAAACCAGGACAATCAGCGGAGCATACCCTTATAATGGAGGGGATGCCTATGAGGAAGAAAGAAAAAAAGGAGATTACTGCGAATGTAATATTCGTTGATAATCAAGGGAATTCCTTGGGCACTGATCCAATGGAGGTTTTATCCAAATTAACAAAAAATCAATTAAACCGTAACTTAGCTATACTCCTCGAAGTAACTACTGGAGTAAGACATAAACCAGGTGAATAAGACGACGGCAACCTTACAAACGGGTTGCCGTCTTTCTTTGTAGTTGGTATTACTAAAAATACATTAAGTCAAAGGAAAGGCGGCATGCCGCAAATGGCGGGCGAGTTTACGCTTAAGAAATACGGAATCGATCCGCAAAAGGATTTGAAGCTGATCCAGAACATCGACTTTGCCAACATCCCGGCGGCGTTCGCTTCGGGAACGGGCGATTTCGTGCAGTTGTTCGAGCCGCAGGCATCCGTATTCGAGAAGGAAGGCAAGGGCCACGTTATCGCCTCGTTCGGTGTCGAGAGCGGCAAGCTGCCTTACACGGTGTTTATGGCCAAGAAAAGCTTTATCAACAAGAATGAAAACACCATTCAAAAATTTACGAACGCCGTGCACCGTGCGCAAAAATGGGTCCAATCGTCGACCGTAGACGAGGTTGCGCAAACGATCGCGCCTTACTTTAAAGATACCGATATGGAAATCGTCAAAATGGTCGTGAAGCGTTACAAGGATCAGCAATCGTTCGCGACCGACCCGATCGTCGATGAGAACGAATGGAATAACTTGCTCGATGTGATGTCGGCGGCGGGCGAGCTGAAGCAAAAAGTATCGCACGGCGCGCTGGTCGACAATAAGTTTGCCGAGAAAGCGATAAAGACGGTGAAGTAAAGCCAATAATACGCACATTTGTCGGGTGATATCCGGCTTATGCAGCCGCGGGGACGGGGAGGGACTCCTATGAACCATACAGTCGCATTGTATGACGTCACGCAAGTATACGTAACGGAGCGGGGGGCGTCGCTGGCGATCGAAAATATTACGTTCGCCGTGGAAGCCGGCGAATTCGTGACCCTCGTCGGCCCGAGCGGCTGCGGCAAAACGACGATACTGTCGCTCATCGCCGGACTGCTCCAGCCGACCGTCGGCAAGGTGGAAGTGAACGGCAGCGCCGTTGCAAAACCTTCGACGAAGGTCGGTTACATGCTGCAGCAGGATTATTTGTTTCCATGGCGTACGATTTGGCAAAACGTGCTTGTCGGCTTGGAATTAAACGGCGGCCTAACGAACGAAAAGCGCAAGTACGCCGAGCATTTGCTCGGCGAAATGGGGCTGCTCGAAACGCGCGACCGCTTGCCGGCGCAGCTGTCGGGAGGGATGCGGCAGCGGGTGGCGCTCGTGCGGACGCTCGTGACGGAGCCGGACATTTTGCTGCTTGACGAGCCGTTCTCCGCACTCGATTACCAAACGAAGCTGCAGCTCGAGGATCTTGTCGCCGAGACGCTGCGAGCGCACCGCAAAACGGCGCTGCTCGTTACGCACGACATCGCCGAAGCGATTGCGATGAGCGACCGCGTCATCGTGCTCGACCGCAATCCCGGCCGTATTCGCACGGAGCTTGCGGTGCCGGAGGAAATTCGCGCGCAAACGCCTTTCCGGTCCCGGGAGCAGCCGGGCTTTCACCCGCTTGTCGAACATATTTGGCGCGAGCTTGAAGCATCCGAGGACAGGGGGTGAACGTATGGAGAAGCCCGGCCGGATCCATTCGTTTAATGGCCTGACAGAGCGTATTTATCGGGATTATTTAATGAAAGGAGCCAGGACGAGAAGGCTCGTGCTTACGGCGCAATTGGCCATATTGGTTTTATTTCTCGGATTATGGGAAATTGCGGGGCGTTATAAGTGGATCGACGTGCTGCTGTTCAGTTATCCGAGCAAAATCCTCAACATGCTGTTCGAGAAGCTGGCTGACGGCTCGGTGCTGCCGCATATCGGGGTCACCGTAATGGAAACGGCGATCGGTTTCATCCTCGGCACCGTTTGCGGAACGGGACTTGCGGTGCTTATCTGGTGGTCGCCGTTCCTGCAAAAGGTGCTCGATCCGTATATCGTCGTGTTCAACAGCATGCCGAAGGTGGCGCTCGGCCCGCTGTTTATCGTCGGCTTGGGCCCGGGGATGATGTCGATAATCGGCATTACGCTGGCGATAACGGTCGTCATCACGACGCTTGTCGTCTATTCGAGCTTTAACGAGGTCGACGCCAACTACGTAAAGGTGGTTCGCGTTTTCGGCGGAAACCGGCGGGACGTGTTTCGCAAGGTTATATATCCCGCTTCGTTTCCCGCTATTATCTCCACGTTGAAGGTCAACGTCGGACTGTCTTGGATCGGCGTTATCGTCGGCGAGTTTCTCGTATCCAAGCAAGGGCTCGGATACTTAATCATATATGGCTTTCAAGTTTTCAACTTTACCCTTGTGATCATGAGTTTGTTTATCATCGCGATATTTGCGACCGCGATGTATCAAGCGGTCGCATATGCGGAGCAGAAGCTAACGCGCAAGTGAGGCATTCAAGAACGGCTTCGTTTAGCCGAGAAGTCTCAATACGAGTACGCCGACGACTGCAAGCGCCGCGCCGGCCGCCTCCATCCTGCTGAACGATTCGCGCAAGATAAGCCGGGCGTACAGCAAGATCAGCACGACGCTCATCGCCCCGATCGCCGAGACGAGTCCGGTTATCCCGTGCTTGAAGGCCGGCATAAGCAGCATCATGCCGGAAATATTCGTAATGCCGACGAACATGCCCCATAAGACCGTCTTGCGGAATGACCATTGCTTTAACGCCGAGATGTTTATCTCGGCTTTTTCCGTTTCGTCCGTTTCATCCCGGCCGCCGGTCGAAGCGGTTTCGTTCCAGGCGGATACGGCTGCCTCGGGAGCGGCGGAAGCGGGTTCGCCTGCAGCCGATCCTGCAACAGTCGGCGACGGGCTAAGGTCGGGTTGCTCCCCGCTCTTTGCGTCCGAGCGGCTTGCTGCGCTTGAGCTTTTGGACAAGCTGCGGAGCCAGGTTCCCATAAAAAGCAAGGTTCCCGTGCCGTACATCAGCGTCAGCGTAGGGAACGTCGCCGCATTCCATAAAGTCGATTGTTTCGAAGCCAAGTCGGTAATCGCGAAGCCGAGCATGGCAAAAATAGCCCATTGCACGCCGTTCAGATTGGACAAAGACAGCTCGTTCGAATACCGGATCATCAGTATGCCGGTCAGAATAACGACGAAGGCGATAATTTGCCCGAAATTCAGCGTCTCATGCCAGAGCACGTAAGCGCCTGCGATGACGACAACCGGCGGAAGGGCCGTAAAGATCGCGACGAGCGAAGCTTTTCCCACAGCGAATCCTTTATACATCGAAGCGTTCGAGCCGTAGGAGAACAATCCCATGACAAGACCGATCAACGTGCCGTCCGTCCATCGCTGCCCGGTAACGAGTGTTGTCGTTAGCGCGACGATCGTGCCGAATAAATAAACGCCGAACAGCATAAGGTTTCTGTCCAGCGGTTTTCGCGACGTCCATTGATACAAGATGCCCCTAAAGCCGAAGCAAACGGCTGCGGCGGCGGCATAAGCGAGCCACATGAAAGCGTTCCCCTTTTAAAAAATAGTGGTATTAAAGTAAAGGATAATCCTATTAAATATAAGTGCAGTCCGGAGGTTCGTCAATCATACCGAAATGTTTAGCTGGTCAACGGATTTCGGATTTAGTAAAATGTAACCGTTACACTTCGAATGAGGAGGCTGTTTTGGAATGACGACTGCGCAGGTGGGTTATTTCGGTCAATTTGGCGGAAGCTTCGTGCCGCCCGAGCTGCAAGAGGTTCTCGATTACCTTGCATCGCAATTTTACAAGTATAAGGACGATCCCGAGTTTATTGAAGAGTATAAATACTACTTAACCGAATTCGTCGGCCGGGAAAATCCGCTGACCCTGGCCAAGCATTTGTCGGACAAGCTGGGCGGGGCGAAAATTTATTTGAAGCGCGAGGACTTGAACCATACGGGCTCGCACAAGATCAACAACGTGCTCGGACAAATTTTGCTCGCCAAGCGGATGGGCGCAAAGCGCATCATCGCCGAAACGGGAGCCGGACAGCATGGGGTGGCTACGGCAACCGTATGCGCCATGTTCGATATGGAATGCATCATTTATATGGGAGCGGAAGATACTCGCCGTCAAGCGCTTAATGTGTTTCGTATGGAGCTGCTCGGCGCTAAAGTTATTCCAGTAGCCAAAGGACAAGGCAGGCTGAAGGACGCCGTAGACGAAGCGCTCGGCGATCTTGTTACCAATTACAAAACGACTTTCTATTTGCTCGGATCGGCAGTCGGTCCTCATCCGTTCCCGACAATGGTCAAGCACTTCCAATCGATCATCAGTGAAGAGTCGAAGCGGCAAATTCTTGCGAAAGAAGGCCGCTTGCCGGATGCGGTAATCGCATGCGCGGGCGGAGGCAGCAATGCGATCGGGTCGTTCGCCCATTACATCGACGAGCCGGGCGTGCGGCTGATCGGCGTCGAGCCTGACCAGGCGCCGACATTGACGGAAGGGGTGCCGGGAGAAATTCACGGGTTCAAATGCCTTGTTCTTCTGGATGAGAACGGGAATCCGAAGCCGACTTATTCGATTGCGGCAGGTCTCGACTATCCGGGTATCGGACCGGAGCACAGTTATTTGAAGGAAACCGGCCGTGCCGAGTACTATACCGTAACGAACGAAGAAGTGTTGGATGCGTTCCAAGTGCTTTCCAAAACGGAGGGGATCATTCCGGCTCTCGAGAGCGCTCATGCGGTAGCCCATGCGATTAAGCTGGCACCCGAGCTCGGCAAAGACGCCATCCTGATCGTTAACCTTTCCGGGCGCGGCGATAAAGACGTCGAGCAAGTATTCCATATGTTAAATAAATAATGCAACATGTAAGCCCCGCATTCCGGTGCGGGGTTTTTGGTTTCTTCCTGAATGCGGGACGGCTTATGGAACCCGCGAATTTCGGCAGCAATTGCGGACATACTTATCTTGAATGTAATCGAGCGGAGTGAGAATCATGGGTATTCGCATCCTCAAGACGGCGGTTGCGGCGACTCTCGCCATTTATTTGGCGCAGTGGCTCGATTTGGGCTCCCCTTTATCCGCGGGGCTGCTAGCCATTTTGGGAGTCGACGTTACGAAAAAGCGGAGCTTGAGAAGCGCAACGATCCGCCTCCTCGCTTCCTTGTTCGGGCTATTCGTAGGGTCGATCCTTTTTTATGTATGCGGATTTCAAATATGGGTCATGGCTTTGTTCGTCATGTCGGTTTACCCGATCCTCGCAAGGCTGAAGCTGAGCGACGGCATCGTTACCGGAACGGTGGTCATGATCCACCTGTTCGCAGCGCAATCGATCGAGGCGGCGATGATTTGGAATGAAGTGAAGCTGCTGTTCGTCGGGCTCGGCACGGCGACGATCATCAATTTGATCTACATGCCGAATCCGGAGAGCAGGCTGCAGGAGGCGCGCAAACGGATCGACGAGCTGTTTTCCGACATTTTTGGCGAAATCGCGATTCATTTGCGCGAGGGAGACAACCATATTTGGGACGGCAAAGAGCTGCTTGCAGCCGGAAACGCGATCAAGGAAGGGTTCGCTTTATCTGTAAACTCCGCCGAAAACAAACTGTTTTATGCAGAGGACGACTGGAGAGGATACTTCGACATGCGGCGGCAGCAGCTGGAATCGATCGATCGGATGCTGGATCTCGTATCGCAGGTGTACCGGTCTCTACCACACGGAGAAGCGGCCGCTCAATTATTCGACCAGCTGAAGGTGGACGTCAAGGAAACGTTTTATACGGGAAACGCGGAGAAGGAATTGGACAAGCTCGAGCGGTCATTCAAATCGATGGAGCTGCCGCGAACGCGCGAGGAGTTTGAAATGCGGTCGGCCATTTTGCAGCTTTGTCTGGAGTTAAAAAGCTACCTGGTGATCGCCAAAACGCTAAAAAAGCGTAAAGAAAACAATGAAAATACCCTTTGAATGCTTTGTCTGTCAGGAAATAAATAGGTAGAAAATAGCAATCAAACGTCCGAAGAGCGGTGCGGAAGCGCCGTTTTTTGGACGTCTTTGCGTTCGGTGGACGAAACGTGTTATAGGCGTAAAAAATATAAAGGGCTTAATCAAATAGTTGTCACCCTAGACGAATGTCCTGCATACAATTTAAATGAATGATTGTATGGAGGAGGTTGAAAGGATGTCTATTGCAGATAAAGACTTGCAGCGGAGAGAGATTATAACGAAAGCAGTCTGCGGCAAAGGTCGTAAGTTCAGCCAGGTGAGCCACACCGTAATTCCGTCCCATGCTCCAACCAGCATCCTCGGCGCTTGGATTATTAATAACCAGTACGAGGCGGCGAAAGGCACGAACGGAATCGAGGTTATCGGTACTTACGACATCAACATCTGGTATTCGTACGACAAAAACACCAAAACGGACGTAGCTAAGGAAACGGTATCGTATGTTGATGTTGTCCCGCTATCCTATCTGGATAAAAAACATAGAGCTTCCACAGCGGAAGTTTCGGCGGTGGCGACACAGGAGCCGAACTGCGTGGAAGCTACGGTATCATCCCACGGCGACAGCGTGATCATTCGAGTGGAGCGGGAGTTTTTCGTCGAGATGGTCGCGGAAACGAAGGTTTGCGTTATTGTGGATCCGAACGGAATCAACGACTTCGGCGACAAGACGATCGATTTCGACGGCGGAGACGACGATTACGAAGACCTGGATCCTGACCTGCTCGATGACGAGCTGAACTGACGGGTGCAGGTAGCTTTTGGCGCTCTTGCATGCTCTCGAAGCCGTTTTGCAGGCACAAAACGTTTTGCGAAGGCGTCGCCAGAAAATCCGCTTGTTATGTTCTTACTGGATAGTATATGCGGCTGCACAGATCGTGCTGAGGGCGTTTGCCCTCTTTTTGTTTTTGTTTCCGAATAAAGTTCCGGCATTAAGCTGCGGGAGGGGTTTGCATGCATCTTTTTTTTCTTCATGGAAACGAGCCTGAGGTCAAGCTGCTGCTTGAGCGTCTCTTGATACCGCACGGCAGCCTGTACCCGGCCGGATTGGCTTGCAATGCGTTGCTTTTGTGGGGAGGCAAGCATCGCGATAAACTGAGAAAGACGCATTCCGCACGAATACTTAACCGTTTTGAGGCGACGGAGCTGGCGGGAAAGCCTAAGCTGCGGGACCGGACGTTAGCCTTGCACGGGCTGAAGACAATGGAACGTTTGCCGGGCGGCAGCCGGAAAGGTTCGCTGGGAGGCGATTTTTCGCGGGAATATTTGGTTCCCGTCTTCCAAATGGAGGCGCTCGCCGTTTTTGAGAAAAAAAACGAAGGCGCCCTGCTTACCTCTCAAACTCGGATTTTCCATGCAAGAAGCCGATTTCATGAACTGGAGCCGTCCGATCAAACGTTTCATGCCAAAAGAGCGAGCCGGGAAGCGGTGAAAGCCGTATACGCGCTTGGACTGGACTATGCGCTCGTTGACATCGGCATTCGGCCGAACGGAGACACGGTTATTGCGGACGTTCGGCCGACATTTCCGATGACGCTCCGGTATGCGGAATTGTTTGCGGATGCCATCGCGCGTTACGGCGATCAGCTGAGCCGCGAGATGAGCCGCCAAACGCCCGTTCTGCTGGGAGCGGATCCCGAATTCGTGCTGCAAAACCCCGAAGGGCGAGTTGTGCCGGCCTCCCGTTTTTTCGAAAAAGACGGCCCGGTCGGCAGCGACGGCGTCGTGCTGCGCAGCCATAAAGTCGTTCAGGCGCTTGTTGAGCTTCGCCCTGCTCCGAGCACGAATCCGCGCGAGCTTGTTCGCAGGCTCAAACAAACGATGCGTCAAGCGGCCGAAATGATCGGGGACGATTCGCTTGAGTGGCTGGCAGGCGGCATGCCTGTTAAAGGTTTGGCGCTGGGGGGGCACATCCATTTCAGCGGGCTGTGGCCGAACGTCCATTTATTGCGGACGCTGGACAATTATTTGGCGCTGCCGCTTTCATTAGTAGAAGGGGAGGGCGCCAAACGCAGGAGACCGAGGTACGGCAAGCTGGGGGATTTTCGCAAAAAAGCGCATGGCGGCTTCGAATACCGTACGCTACCCAGCTGGCTCGTTTCGCCTGAAACGGCTGTAGGCGTGTTGACGCTGGCGCGCATAATCGGCGATCATTATGCGAAATTCGACTATGATCCGCTGTCGCTGCCGGACATTCAGCAAGCTTATTACGAGGGCGATAAGCTTGCGATTATTCCCCATGTCGAGCGGTTATGGAAGGATATTGAGGCGACGCCTTCCTACAAAGCGTATCGTTCTGAGCTCGATTGGCTGAAAAAGCGGATGCTTACGCTGCATAGCTGGGACGAGACGGAAGATTTCCGCCGCCGTTGGGGCGTGGAGCTGGCGGATGAACCCCAGGTGTGGATACTGTCGGGCGAAATCAACCGTCCCGGCGCGAAGGCAAGAGGGGGCGGAGCGGTGTCGGGCGTTTGGCTGGCAGGGCGTTAGCCCGTCGACAAAATACGGCAAATCTACGGTTTCCTTCCGATTCATGTTATAATAAGGCTATTGCGAACCGTATTGGAGGATGAAAATGACGAAGTACACACCGATGATCGAACAGTATTTGTCCATTAAAGCCGGTGTGCAGGACGCCTTTTTATTTTTTCGGCTGGGCGATTTTTATGAAATGTTTTTCGACGATGCCATACTGGCGTCGCGCGAACTGGAAATTACGCTGACCGGCAGAGAGGGCGGTGCGGAAGAGCGCATCCCAATGTGCGGAATTCCGTACCATGCTGCCGAGAACTACATAGCAAGACTGATTGAAAAAGGGTATAAAGTGGCGATTTGCGAGCAGGTTGAAGATCCGTCCGAGGCAAAGGGCGTCGTACGCCGCGAAGTCGTGCGGATCGTGACGCCCGGAACGCTGATGGACGGCAAGCTGCTAAGCGACAGGCTCAACAACTATATTGCCGGCGTCGTCCGGTATGGAGAGCGTTTCGGATTTACGGTATGCGATTTGTCGACAGGCGAACTGTATGTGACGGAGCTTCCCGGCGCCTATGAATCGCTGGTAGACGAGCTGGCGACTTATACGCCGTCCGAGCTGATTGCAAGCCCGGAGCTGCTGGAGCAGCTGCAGTCGGGCATTCATGCAGCGGTGCGTCCTGCCGTGCTTACCGGCTGGGGTAAACAGGAGGAGCAGCTGCTTGAAGCGCAGTTTTCTGCGGATGCCGTCCGGGCTCTGCCGGAGCCGGCACGCGCTGCGATCGCTTTGCTGCTTTCCTATTTGGGCGAAACGCAGAAAAGGGCGCTCACGCATATTACGAACGTACATTGGTATGAAACGACTCAATACATGACGATGGATCCGTTCACGCGGCGCAATTTGGAGCTTGTGGAGACGGTTCGCGAGAGAAGTAAGAAAGGATCGCTGCTCTGGCTTCTCGACGAGACGGTTACGGCGATCGGCGGGCGTATGCTGCGCCGCTGGATCGAGAAGCCACTGATGAACCGCGAGCGTATCGAGGAACGTCTCGACGCCGTCGACTGCTTGTACAATCAGCTGATCGTTCGCGACGAGCTCCGAGGGCTGCTTAAAGAGGTATACGATCTGGAGCGGCTCGTGGCGCGGATATCGTATGGCAGCGCGAACGCGCGCGATCTTCACGCGCTCAAGCTGTCGCTTGCGGTCGTGCCGGCCGTTCGCGAGCTTTGCTTGTCCGCATCTTCGGAGACGCTGCGCAGGCTCGGAGCGCAAATCGACGGCTGTACCGACGTCAGAAGCTGGATCGAAGAGGCGATCGTCGAGGACGGTCCGGTATCGGTGCGCGACGGCGGCATGATCAAGGACGGCTACGACGCGCATCTCGATCAGCTGAAGGAGGCCGACCGAAACGGCAAGCAGTGGATCGCCGAGCTGGAGCGGCGCGAACGCGAGAGGACGGGCGTCAAGTCGCTCAAAATCGGCTACAACAAAGTATTCGGCTACTATATCGAAGTGACCCGATCGAATCTCGGATCGCTTCCGGAAGGGCTTTACGAGCGGAAGCAGACGCTGGCTAACGCGGAACGTTTTATTACGCCGGAGCTCAAAGAGAAAGAAGCGCTTATCTTGGAAGCCCAAGAAAAGATGGTCGACATCGAATATGCGTTATTTGTCCAGCTGCGCGAGCGGATCGCCGGCGAAATCGGCAGATTGCAGCGGCTCGCCGAGCGGATCGCAGCCGCGGACGCTTTCCAATCGATGGCGACGGTCAGCGCAGCGAACCGCTTCGTTCGTCCGCAGCTGTCCGGCGGTTATGGGCTGCAGGTTGAAGGCGGCCGTCATCCCGTCGTTGAGGCGGTATCCAAAGACGGCAAATTCGTGGCGAACGATACGCGATTGGACAAGCAGGACGGCAGCATGCTGCTTATTACAGGTCCGAATATGGCCGGTAAGAGCACGTATATGCGTCAGGTGGCGATGATCGGCATCATGGCGCAGATCGGCTGCTTCGTCCCTGCGGATCAGGCAGTCGTTCCGCTGATCGACCGCATTTTTACGAGAATCGGCGCGGCGGACGATTTAATCGGCGGCCAAAGCACCTTTATGGTCGAAATGATGGACATCCAAGTCATGACCGCCAAAGCGACGGAACGGAGTCTCGTCATTATCGATGAGCTCGGCCGCGGTACGTCTACCGGCGAAGGGATGGCGATCGCGCAAGCCGTCATCGAATTTTTGCATGACCGGATCGGCTGCAAGACGCTCGTCTCGACGCATTTTCACGAGCTGGCTCATCTGGAGGAAAGCTTGCCGCAGCTGCGAAACTACTGCATGGCCGTCAAAGAAAGCGGGCAGCAGGTTACGTTCCTGCGCAAGCTCATTCGCGGAGCCGCCAGCACTAGTTACGGCATTTATTGCGCGCGGATCGCCGGTCTGCCCGAGCTTATAATCGACCGCGCATACGATCTGTTAAGCGGCATGGAGACGGAGAGCGGGAATATTAGCGCCGCCGGCAATGTAGGGCGCGACAAAGCCACTGTGTCTAGTCTGCAGGGAAGTTCGGAGGCGGCGTTACCGAATGCGGAGCGCGACAAAGCGGCTGTGACCGGCCTGCAGGGAAGTTCGGAGGCGGCGTTACCGAATGCGGAGCGCGACAAAGCGGCTGTGACCGGCCTGCAGGGAAGTTCGGAGGCGGCGTTACCGAATGCGGAGCGCGACAAAGCGGCTGTGTCCAGCCGACAGGGAGGTTCGGAGACGGCACTACAGCATGCGGGCGGCTTGCCCGAGCGGATTGACGAGTATGCTGCGGTGCGGACTGCCGCTCCGTCGAGCTTTGAGATAAAGGAAACGGCCGCGACGTTATCGGAAACCGCCAGTCAGCAGACGGCGGCGGGTTACGTGCAGCTGAGCCTTTTTCAAGAGGAAAAGAAGGCCGAAGCGCCCAAGCGCAAAACGGACGAAAAAGCGGAGCTTATCGCGGAGCAAATACGCACGGCCGATTTGATCAACATGACGCCGCTTGCCGCGATGAATCTGCTATATGAGCTGAAGCAGCGGCTGCAAGAGAAGTAGGATAGAGTTATATGGATACGAAGGAGACTGTTGAATAAATGCGGACGATTTTTGAAGCCACCTCTCAAAGCCTTTCATATCGATTAGTATTGCATAGAGGAAACCAAATTCCGCAAAGTAAATCGCTCTAAACGCTAATTTCGGCGGTACAAGTGAGGCGTAGAATGTATCCTGAATTATTCGACAGTCTCCGAAGCGAAATTAAGGAAACGCTCAAACACCAAATAGATGCAAGTAATGCAGCATCGACTTCTCCGTATAACCGGCTGGCAATCATGAAACGGCATCGGAGAAGTCGTGTCCAAGCCGCCTGAACAAGGTTTGGCACGGAGTTGAAAAATCAATGAAACAGTAAACGCTCAACTCTAGTCCGGCAACCTGCTAGAAGCGTGACCGCATCGATTCAATGTACAGACGCAGCTGCGCCGAATACGAACCTGCTGTGTAACTGCGAGCTATTTACGAAAAGCCATGCTGCAAACCTAAGATCAAACGCGGTCAAACAAATAGTACACCATCAAGTCTAAAACTAGAGACTGATGACCTGGTTACGAAAGCAAACACGGAACTCGTAATGGTTACGTACGAACCGTGCGCTTAGTGGAGAAAACGTTATTGTTCATGAGGCTGTCCTCACTATTTCGCAGGTAACATGCTCGTTCTCGCCCGTTAGTGAGGCAAACGTTACTATTCATTTCGTTTGTCTCACTATTAGTTGCGTTTGCCTCATTATCTCGCCAGAACATGGGTTTTCGGTTTGAAATAGTGAAGTTTGCCTCACGAATAGTAAACTTTGCCTCATGATGAGGATCACTACTCGTTGCACGATTAAATGCTTACTTCTTTAAAATCTATAGGATAAGAGTTGAAATGCTTCTAGATACTAGAAATAGAAAAAGATATATAGCCCGGACTTTCTTTCGCTTATGTCGACGCGATCATAGGTTGTCGGATAGCTCGGGAAGAAAAGGGGTTGAGCCGGATGAAACGACGAAATATTGGTATGCTGAGGCGCTTAGCGACAGGTGCACTGATTGCGGCATGCTTGTCCGTATCGTCTGCGGCGTTCGCCGAAGTAAGCAAGGACGGCAAGGCGGCCGATCGCGACATGGTGCAAGAATTGATCGCCAAGTACCATGTAAGCGGAATAGGGAGCGAAGAGCTTGCCGGAAACACCGTCGATGAAATGTTGAAAAAGCTGAACGATCCGTATACGAACTATTTATCGAAAGACGATTTCGCATCGTTCGAAAGCATGCTGAACCGAGATTTTGTCGGAATCGGCGTACAGCTTGAAGATTCGAAGAACGGTCTGCTCGTCGTCGAGGTATATGAAGGGACGTCCTCCGAAGCCGCAGGGATGATTGAAGGCGATGTGATCGTCGAGATCGATGGCGAACCGATAAAGGGAAAAGCTTACGGCGAATTGACGGACAAGCTCCTGGGCGCCGAGAACAGCACGCTGCGCGTAACGGTCGAGCGGGGCGGCAGTCTCAAAACGATGGATATCGCTCGCAAAAGGGTGGCACTGCCTGTCGTTACCGGTCAGCTGTTCGACGGCAAAACAGGGTATATCAAATTGGCCACCTTCTCGGCAGAAGCCGACGAGCTCTTCGCAGTCGAATTGAACAAGCTGCTGAAGGCGGGCATGAAATCGCTCATCGTCGACATTCGCGACAACCCGGGCGGCTTGGTCGATACGGCGACAAATATCGCGAAGTCGTTCAAAGTTAACGGCGTTCTTATTCACTCGCTGGACCGCGACAAAAACGACCGTCCCGTCATCGTGGAGAACGGAACTTCGCTGCCGGTGCCCGTGTACTTCCTCGTGAACGAAGGAAGCGCGAGCGCATCCGAGGTGTTGACCGGCTTTATTCAAGACTACGGGCTAGGCAAAGTATTCGGGAAGAAAACGTTCGGCAAAGGCAGCGTTCAAACGCTTTATGAACTGAACAGCGGCAGTATGCTGAAGCTGACCGTCGAGCAATATTTGACGCCTAATTTCCGCGAAGTGGACCATAAAGGCTTGCAGCCCGACGTAGAGATCGAAGGCAGTCTGCCTCAGCTGATCGCAGTGCTGCATCAATCCGGAATCGGCGAAATTACGCTGGAGCGGACGCCCACGCAAGTGACGATCGACAAGGTAAGACGCGAAGAATTGATGCCGGTCATCGTAGAGAACGGCAAGACGTACGTACCTTCGCGTGTGCTTGCCGCTTTGATCGGCGCTTCGATTACATGGAATCAAGCGAACGTATCGGTGGACATTAGAAGTGCTAAAGCTGCGGCCGCTTTTACGGAAAAAGACGGGTCGCTTATTCTCTCCGACGGAACCGGGTACATCGAACTGAATGCTTTTGCGCGTGAATTTCCGCAATTGTCTTGGGGCGGCAGCGGAGAGCGGATATCGCTTTTTGCCAGGAAGGCGGGCTGATCGATATGGGCAGCATACGCATATTGGACGATCATATCGCCAACCAGATAGCGGCCGGAGAAGTCGTCGAGCGTCCTTCTTCCGTCGTCAAAGAGCTTGTGGAGAATGCGATCGACGCCGGCAGCACGCGAATCGACGTTTCGCTAGAGGAGGGCGGTTTGCAGCTGATCAGGGTGACCGACAACGGTTCGGGCATCGAAGGCGACGACTGCAAAAACGCTTTTCTGCGCCATGCGACGAGTAAAATCGCAACGGGTAAAGATTTATTCCATATTCGTACGCTCGGATTTCGCGGCGAAGCACTGCCTTCGATCGCCGCCGTATCTAAAGTGGAATGCGTTACGGCAACCGATTCCGGCGGATTGGGCCGCAGGCTTTGTATTGAAGGCGGGACGTTCATCGCCTTGGAGGATGCTGCAGCTTCCCGCGGCACGGATATTTTGGTCAAGGAATTGTTCTACAATACCCCTGCGCGGCTGAAATATATGAAGACGATTCAGACGGAGCTCGGTCACGTGTCCGACTATATTTACAGGCTGGCGATGGCGCATCCGGGAATCGCTTTTACGCTTAAGCATAACGGCAATTCGTTATTGCAGACGCTGGGGAACGGGGATTTGCTGCAGGTTGTGGCGGCTGTTTACGGTACGGCGCTCGCCAAGCAGATGGTGCCCGTCAGCGGCGAAAGTCTCGATTATGCCGTTCAGGGCTACGTGTCCAAGCCTGAGCTGACACGGGCCAACCGTTCGGCGGTATCCACTTTCATCAACGGCCGGTACGTAAAAAACTATACGCTTGCGAATGCTGTCTTGAACGCGTTTCATACTCTGCTTCCGATTAACCGTTTTCCGGCGGCTGCACTGCACTTGACGATGGATCCGTCGCTACTTGACGTCAACGTTCATCCGGCGAAGCTCGAGGTTCGCTTCAGCAAGGAAGCGGAGCTGATGCAGTGCGTCGAGCAGGCCGTTCGCGAATCGCTCGGGCGGCATGTGCTCATCCCGCAAGGGAAGTCCGCCGCTCCCAAGACGGCGGTCATTCAAGAGCGGATGGAGCTGTACCGTCCCGGCGCGGACGGCGCTCCGCCGCAAACGGCGCCCGCCGCAAGCCCGGGCTTCAAGGTCCCCGGCCCAGCCGGCGACCTTGAAGCGGGCCCTGCGGCAGGCGGCCCGGCTACGCCGGCGCCAGCGCCGCAGGCCGCGCACCGCGGCAGCGCGGACGCGCCGCGCAGCGCCTAT
>NZ_QMFB01000016.1 GCF_003285015.1 Paenibacillus contaminans
CGGCTGCGCTGCCGCAGCGCCGGCACGCTCGCCCGGCGCCGGCGCTGCGGCGTCTAGCGCCGCGGCATCCGGCACCGCCGGCTTCGCGGCGTCGCCGCTCGAGCGCAGCAAACGCTGCAGCGCTTCGGCATGCGCGGCTTCTTGCGCCCGCAGCCGCTCAAGCGCCTGCTGCGCTTCGCAGCGCCGCTCGAGCGCAGCCAGCTCCGCGCGTAGCGACTCCGCTCCGGAGCGGCTTGCGGCGGCCAGCTCCGCATGCGCGCGATCCAGCACGTCGAGCGCCAGCCTGCGGTAATGCGTCTTCACTTCGCCCGCGATTTGCTTCGCGTAATTGAGCGTATATTCGCCTGTGAAGCTTGCGCCCGGCTGCACCTGATCCGCCAGCCATTGCGGCGTAATCGGGAATAGAATCGAATCGGTCGCGCCATCATAAGCGTCGCCCTTCAAGCCGCTCTCCTCCAGCGACGATTTCACCATCGCCTGCAGATGCCAGGCAATGCCCGCCCGCACGCGCTCGCTGAAATCGGACTGAAACGCCAGCAGCCTGCTTTCCGTTTCCTTGGCCGTCTTTGCCGCTCCGGCAAAAAAGCCGACCTTAAAGCCGGGTTTCCTGCTTTGCAAATAACGCTCCGCAAGGTCGCGAGTAGCGGCTGGCGTAATATTGGCGTTATCGAGCAGTGACTGCAGCTCCTTCTTCCATTCGGCCAGCTTCAGGTCCGCTTGCTCCGTCAATGCCGACAGCTCCCGCCGCTTCCGATCGAGCGCTTCCAGCAAGCTCCCCGCATCCAAGCCGGCTCTTTCGTTCTCCGCTTCTTCGGCAGCGCTTTCCTCATAGACGTCTTCCGTGTTTTCACCGTCCGACATGCTGCTATCCGCTGCAGAACCGGCACTGCCTAATGCTATCTCGGCAAGCTTGCTCTTTTCCTCTTCATTGCCGGCTTCGACAACCTTCGCATGGTCCCTTATCAGCTGGTCAGTCGAACAGACCGCAGACCATTCGCGCAATTCGTCCGCCTTCGCTTGAAGGCCGCCGATCAGCCAAAGCAGCTTATCCCATTCATGATGCGGGTGATCCGGATACTTCAACGACAAATAGACGAACCCGTCCGGCGATATATGCCAGTTGGCGAACGCCTCGGCTACCCCCTGCCGGAACGATTCGAAGGTCAACTCCTGCTCGCGATGCTTATCGATCTGGTTCACGATCAAGTAGATCGGCTTGCCCCATTCCTTCAGCTTCTTGGCAAACTCGAAATTCATTTCCGAAAGCACATGATTGTAATCCATGACGTAAAAAACGACGTCGGCAAGATGGAGCGCGGATTCCGTCGCCATCCGGTGCGCATCGTCGGTCGAATCTACGCCCGGCGTATCCAGCAGCGCGAGCCTGTCGCCGAGCAGCGGGATCGGATACGAAATATCGATGGAGGCGATATCCTCTCCGTTCTTGCAATAGGCATCAAGTTCTTCAGGCGCGATTACCGCCGTCCGCTCTCCTTCTCCTTGATCGGTACGCGTTACTTTAACGGCAGGCTCGCCGTTGCGAATGGCGACGATATTCGCGCTCGTCGGGATCGGACTCGAAGGCAATAACCGATGACCGCAAAGCCTGTTAACGAGGCTTGACTTCCCCGCCGAAAAATGACCGCAAAATGCGATCGTCAGCTCGCCCGACGAATATTTCCGCTCTACTTCAGCCAGCTTATCCGCGTGAATGCCGTCACCTGATTCCCGCATCAGCCGCGCAATATCCAAAAGCGTTTGATTAATCATTCCTGTTCCCCTCGCAGCCCGTCATTCCCGGGAAAATTCGCCGCCTCTCCGCAGCGCTATCCCGTTTTCTCGTTTCTCACACTGCATTATGCGACGCAAATCTCACATACAAGCTTCCGGCACGCCGGTTAAGCTTCTAAACATATCAATGAACCCCACATACAGCATGGGGTTTTGTCGTATTTGTAAAAAGAAGCCGAAAAATCCGGCTTCTATTGCAAAACATTTTCTTCTTCAGGAATGAAGATTTCAAACACGTCGCCGTGCTGCAGGATCGTAATGTCCTTTTCTTTCACTTTCATGACGACTACGTCCGGACGCACTTTCATACGCTCCAAGTAATTTTCCGGAACGGTACCCGACTCGCTTACCACGACGCCTTCGACCTCGCGTTCTTCATTTTCCGCCAGCGGCGTGTTCAGAACCTCTTCGTAAATGTCCGAGAATTGCTCGAAGCTTTTCGTGTAGACTGCGATGCATTTCATTTTTAATCCCATCCTTATTTAATATCTGCTGCTACTTCTGAATCTTACCAGTGTTTCTAACCTTCGGCGTTTTCATACGCTTTTTGCCTTCCCGGCATACGTCCAGCAGCGGGCAAACCGTACAAGCAGGGTTTTGCGCCTTGCAATGGTATCTGCCGAAAAAAATAAGGCGATGATGCGTGATCGTCCATTCGTCCTTCGGTACTTTCTTCATCAGTTTCTTCTCGACTTCAAGCACCGAATCTTCTTCCTTGGCGAGTCCCAAACGTTTGGAAACACGATCAACATGGGTATCGACAGCGATTGCCGGCACGCCGAATGCGTTCGAAACGACAACGTTAGCCGTCTTCCTGCCGACGCCCGGCAGCTGCACAAGCTGCTCGTGCGCCTCCGGCACGTTCCCGCCGTATGTATCCAGCAAAATGCGGCACAAGCTTTGGATGTTTTTGGCCTTGCTGCGAAACAGTCCGATCCGACGTATATCCTGCTCGAGTTCTTCAATCGGCACAGCCACATAATCATCGGGCTTTCTATATTTCACAAACAGCGTTTGGGTCACTTTATTGACCGTTTCATCCGTGCACTGAGCGGATAGCAGAACGGCAATTGTTAATTCGAACGGGTTGGAATGGTTTAACTCGCAATGCGCATCGGGAAACATGTCCGCGATTGTGTCGAGTACATGACGAACTTGTTTCGAGACCACTTGCATTTAACCCCTTCCGTCGCTGAAGTAGCTTTTGCCCAATACCCATCAGTGTACAGAATAGAACCGGGATAATCAATATTTTCTTTCATCAAAAATCGAACTTTTTTTGCAAAAAAATTAAAATTCGTTCGAAAACAAGGATAAAACACTGTCCGCATCCTTGAAGCCGGCGTGAACGGTGGGTCTCGAGCCGCTTGCCATTTATGCGATTGATTAAAAAAAAGGCCGTCCCCTGGTCATTTAGACCTTAAGGGACAGCCCGATTCGGATGATTGCGGAAAGCTCGGTTATTCTGCTATGGCTTGCATGAAAAAAACTATTGCCGTTCCACTTCGATGATTTTACCGTCAAGCAAATAAATCGTGACTTGCTCTTGAGACACTAAATAGTTAGGAATGTAAGACGTATCCCCTCTGTGTACATAAACGTTCGGATGAAGCAAATATTCGGTTTTGTCGCCGATCGATCGAAGCAGCAGCGAAAGTACTCTGGAAGTCGCATTGTACGAAGAAACCGTTCTTTGCTGCTTCTCCGCCACGACAGCAGTGAAGCCGCCTTCCGGGTTCGCATTCAGCTCGATGCGGTCCCCTTCTTTAAGAGCGGAAAGCGAACCTGTCGCATTGCTTCCTTGGCGTACCACGATGTTACCCGCCGTATCGATCGTTTGCTTGGCGCCCGACGAGTCCTGCACGGTAAGCTTGCCGCCGGCTGCATCTAAATTTGTAACGAAACCGCGTAAAGTTGATTGTAACGCTATTTTAGTCACCTTTGATCCAACAAAAGATACGTGCATATTTTCGTCAAGAGGCATGTCGGAAAACTTAGCATTCGCCTTCACCGAATTAAGGATTGGAACATCGTAATTTACTACAAAAGTCTCTGTCGTTCCCACTACATCGGTTACCTTAATTTGACGGTTTGGCTCATCCTTCGAAACAAGACGGACAAGCTTCGATTTTATTTGTTGAATATTTCCGACGCGGTCTTGAGAAGAATTCAGCGTAATTCTCACTTTATCATCGATCGCCAGCTTTGAAGGAACAACCGAACCTTGTACGCCTGCAAGCTCAACGAAAGGCGATGAACTCATTTTTACTGGGATAATTTGACCATCATCAGTTTTAATTGTCAAATCCGAAGTTGAAGTATTAATAAGTACGATCTTTCCTTCATACGTGTTCGAAACCATAATTTTTTGAACGGATTTATCGCTTTGGGAAGCGACCAGATCGACTTTCATTCCCTTTGGAAATTGACCTGAGAAATTTGAAAGTGCAACCGGATACCCGTTTTTGTCGATTATCGTGCTATCGTTTAATACATATGCTTCAGGTTTACCGTCCTGCAACACCGTAAGCGACTTCGAATCCGCGTCGTAGCTGACAATGGACAATAAATAAGTTGATCGAATAGAACGCGACGTAACAGTAATCGCCGAAACGCTATTATTTTCGTCAAGTTCGATATTCAGCTCGTCTCCTGCTTTCAAATCCTTTATCCCTGCATGAGATATCCCGTTAATCGTAACTGAGACGTCAGAGCGTAGATCATAACTTGTCAGCTTATTTCCGTTCGCTTTACGGATTGTCAAATAGGAATTATTTACGTCGGAATTGACATACTCCAGCTTCCCTTGATCGATCGATTCCGCGTACAGCTTCGTAATATTAAGCGACGTAATGAGACCGTTCAACGTTTCGTAAGCAACCTTGTCGCCCTTCTGGAAGCTTCCGAGCTCGGTCGTCGTCGTGCCTTTGAGCGTTAAATCCGCGTCGGATGCCAGCTTATACTCAACCGTGCTGCCGTCTTTATTCGCGATGGTCAGCTTGTTTTCCGAAGCTTTGACGCTTTGCACCGTACCTTCGCCGTTCGTTATAACAGGCAGCTGAACGATCGTTACTTGGCTGAACTTGCTGCCGGCCGGGTAAGACAGCCGTTTAAGCGAAAGCGTGCTCCCTACTTCCAGCGAGCCGATGCTCGAGCCGCTTCCATCCTTATTAAGCACGGTAGCCGTTTGAGACAAATCGTACCAGCCGCTCCCGTTTGCGGCAGCCAGCTTAAGCTTCATTTCGATCAGGTTGACCTCTTCCAATACGCCTTCTACGAGCTCGAAGCCCGCATCCTCGCGCAGCACCTCGATGTATACCGCATTCGTGCCTGACGTAACCGCATAAACCTGGCTGCCGGTTTTCAAATTGCTCAGCCGGATTTGGCTGGGATCGTTCGATGCGTTGAAAATGGCGCTTCCGGCATTGATCCCGAAGGATGCGGAATTGCCGTTCGAATCGGCCAGACGTACGGAGGATTCTCCGATTTGATCGATGAAGCGGATGGAAGCGAGACCCGATTTCTCGGCGATATCCTTCGCTCCGCGGCTAAGGAATGTCGCCATTTCGGCGCGCGTTACTTTACCGGCAGGCTTGAAGCTGCCATCCTCGAAGCCGTCAACCAGCTTCAAAGCGACTGCTTCGTTTATGTATCCGATAGCCCAGGAAGACATGCTCCCCGTATCGGTGAACGTTGTGGAACCGGTCTGCAGCTTGTCCGCTTCTTCTTGCTTGCCGAGCATACGTACCACGATTTTGGCGATCCATTCGCGGGAAGCGCCCCGTTCGCCCCAAATCTTTTTATCGGGATTTTCCGCTCCGCCGGACTCTTCTTCTATTTTGATCAATCCGCTTTCGATCGCTTGTATGACGTATGGCTTGGCATAAGCGGTTATGGCCATGTCTTTCGGCAGAACGGTTTCGACGCTGATTTCTTTCGCTTTCTCCTCAAGCCCCATCATCCGGATCGCCATGATGAGCGCATCTTGCTGGGAAACGTTGTCCCCCGGGAAAAACTTACCGTCATACCCTTCGATAATACCCAGCAGCGATAATTTCGTTATATGCTTGTTAGCCCAATGACTCGTCGCCACGTCGGGAAAGCTCGCTTTAGCCGATACGGCGCTTCCCTGACTCGATCCGGTTCCCGTGTTCGTTTCGGCCGCCCATGCGGGCGCACCGCCTAACGCCATCGTCGCCGCGATCGTTACGACGACGGCGCGTTTTGCCACCTTCGAATTATGCATGTATGATCTCCTCTCTCCGTGAGCCGCACTTGCGTCTTACCTTCGCATAGGATGCGGCAAATCCATATGCCCCATTAAACTTTCCACTTGCTTGCCGTCAAGCAGAACGTCGATCGATTTCAGCTCCTGGAACTGAAACATCGTCTTCTGCAAAGCTTGCAGCAGCATGGCTTCTCCTCCGGAACCCAGCTGCCCGTCAGGCTTCAGGGAAACATCCAGGACGAGCTCGCCGTCCTTGACCGCCGCCGATTTCAACGTCAATCCCTCCAAGAGAGGGATCGCTTGCTTATCCGGCGCTGTCTGCAGCGCTTTGAAGGCTTCCGCGTATTTGTCTTGCTCCTTCTCGTACCGAATCGTTACGGTTCTGGTCTCCAAATTACTGGCCGACTCGTCCGAATAATAAGACTGAATGCTTGTTTCCTGCATAACCGGCGCAGCCGAAGGCGTCGGCGATGGACTAAGCGATGGCTGCGTTGCGGCAGATGGCTGCGCGGCGTTGTTGTTCGGCTGCTTCGCTTGCCCGCAACCGACGGCGGTTACGGCCACACAGGCAGCTACGATGTACGTGATGGTTTGTTTGCGCATGGTATCCCCTCCCGGTGATTGGATTGCCTGAACGATCGTCTAAGCAGGTTTGGTTTACCGTTTAAGGTATTCCTTAATGCCGGACGCGATCGCTTCGGCAACCTTCGTCTGAAATTGCTCGTTAAACATTTGCTTTTCGTCTGCAACATTCGACAGGAACCCGATTTCGCACAGCACGGCCGGCATCGAAGTATATTTAATGACACGGAAATCGGAATTTTTCACTTTTCTGTCCGGGAAGCCCGCTGCCGCCAAAATCTTCTCATGCAGCAGCTTCGCCAACTCGAGACTATCTTCCTTCCAATAGTACGTTTCCGTACCGCGGGTATTGGGCGCCGTAAACTTATTTCCATGGATCGATACGAACACATCCGCATTGTTGCCGTTGGCGAAATCTACGCGTTCGTTCAATTCCAGGAAGGTGTCGTCTTCGCGCGTCATCAAAACCTCGATGGAAGAATCCTGCTGGAGCAGCTTCTGCACCTTGAGCGCCATAGCCAGCGTGAATTCCTTCTCGGATCTGCCCGTTACCGAAGATGCCCCGGGATCGCCGTCACCGTGCCCGGCATCGATGACCACTCTGTATTTGCCGTTAGGGTTAGGCCGCGTTTCCTTATCGCTGAACGCGACGACTATCGTTCCCGCCGAAGCCGACTCTTCTAAATTATAAAATATTTTTGAATTCAGGTCGACCACAACCCGGACAACAGGCGGCTCATTCGAAAAATTCGCGAATCGGATCTTGCCGATCGCTTTATGTACGGTTGTAAATTCTCCTCCGTTGCTTGAAAATATGGCCGGTACGGCATCCTTGCCTTTCTCCGTTTCGCCGCCGGCCGGGCTGCCGGTTGCTCCATCCGGGCTGCTCGAGGAACCGCCTGCATTTGCATTCGGACTTGGCGTAGGGCTCGAGGAGCTTTCGCCCGCTTTGGCGGAGATGGTTGGCGCCCCATCCACAGAACTTGCGATCGCCTTGGCCTTAGGGCTAGGCGTAGGACTTGCCGAGCTTTCGCCAGTCTTTGCAGAGGAGTTCGGCGTAGGGCTTATCGGATTTTCCCCGATTTTAGCGGCCGGACTTTGCGTCGGACCGGACGTCTCGAGTCCGTTGCCCTCAGAACCGTTCAAGCCTGCCGATTTCACTTGGTTCGAAGCGGAACTATCGCCTGCAATCTCTCCTGCCTTCAACGATTTCGACAGCTTGCTGTTCGGCAATTCGATAACGAGCCGATTCGGATTGCTAAGCGTAAACAGCTTGGGCTTTACATTCCCGCTTGCCTTTATGGTCAGCTTATTATCCGTGAATCCGATGGCAGTGACCTCAGCCGCTGCAGACGGCTTTTGGCCGCCGCCCACCGGACCCGGCGTGTTCGGAAGAGCTTGTCCGTTCTCGCCTCCGGTTTTCCCATCATCCGGCTTGCTCTCCGCCTGCTTCCGGGCAAGACGCACCGCCTGTCCTTCTTGATCCCAATTGATCTCTAACCCCATCTGCTCGGCAATAAGTCTCACAGGGAGCAGCGAAGTCCCCTCTACGTTGATCGGCGCGACCTCCAGGTTATGAATCGTACCGTTAACATCCGCTTCCTTGCGGCCGATTCGAAACGATACATGCAAATCGCCTTTATCGACCGTTACTTTCTGCTCCTCCTGATTCCATTTGACTTCAGCTCCCAGCGATTCCGTAACGATACGCACCGGTATCATCACATTGCCGTCCACATTACGCGGCGGCTGTTCCGCCTTCAGCAGCTTGTCATCCAAAAACAGCCGTACCGGCGTCTCTTTTGCCATCCCGATTTGCGGCAGCAGCAGCTGCATCAGCAAAAGGGCAGGCAGCATCGCAATCCAAAGCTTTTTCATCGCACACCTCAACCTAGTTCGTATTCGTTCTGCATAAAACTCACGGCTTCCGACTCTATCCGACATTAGGTTAAACGCAAAATCTTCGATAAAGTTGCGATTTATGTCGTATTTTACTAGATTTCGACTTTGTAGGCCGATTCCCTGCTTGAAAGGAATCAAATCTTGCTTTCATTCTCTTTTTCATCGTTTATCAAGGATAAACGGTTTCGCCGACATAAACGCTTTCTAAGAAATCGACTTCGTATGCATAAGCCGGGATACGCGCGTTACCGTTGAAAGATTTGTGAAACCTCTAAAGCTTACATTTTTAAAAAAACGCGCAAAATAGCCGCGGAGCTGCAGCCCCGCGGCTATTGGGAACAAGCTTAATTGTACGCGATACGCTCTGCATGCTTGGCTTCATACTCCGCAATAGCGGAATCATGCTTCAGCGTCAAGCCGATATCGTCAAGGCCGAGCAGCAAAAACTGTCTGCGGTGCTCGTCAAGATCAAAGGCGATTTCAAGGCCTAAATCGTCCGTAATTTTTTTCTGTTCGAGGTCGACGTTGAGCTTGTAGCCTTCATTCGCAGCCGTGCGCTGGAACAGCTCTTCCACTTGCTCCTCGGAAAGCTTGATCGGCAGGATGCTGTTTTTGAAGCAGTTATTGTAGAAAATGTCGGCGAACGAAGGCGCGATTACAACCTTGAAGCCGTAATCCAAAATTGCCCAAGGCGCGTGCTCGCGGGAGGAGCCGCAGCCGAAATTGGCGCGCGAGATCAACACGGAGGCTCCTTCAAAGCGCGGCTGGTTCAAAGAAAAATCCTTAATGACATTGCCGGACTGGTCGAAGCGCCATTCAAAAAACAAAAATTGTCCGAAGCCTGTACGCTCGATTCTTTTCAAAAACTGCTTAGGGATAATCGCATCCGTATCGACATTGACGCGGTCGACCGGTCCGACGATACCCGTATGTTTAATAAAAGCTTCCATCTATTCGTTCTCCCTTCGAAGTCGTTCTAGCGTCCCTTATTGAAAACGAAGACTGCGCAGGTTCTCAAAAAGGGACTCTTAAACGTTCAATTGTACTCTTAATGGAACTGCCATTCGCGAACGTCGTAGAAATGCCCTTTGATCGCAGCTGCTGCCGCCATCGCCGGAGAAACCAGATGCGTACGGCCGTCGCGGCCTTGACGCCCTTCAAAGTTACGGTTAGAGGTCGACGCACAGCGTTCCCCCGGGCTCAGAACATCCGGGTTCATCGCCAAACACATGGAGCAGCCCGCATCGCGCCATTCGAAGCCCGCTTCGACGAACACCTTATCGAGACCTTCTTTTTCAGCCTGCAATTTCACGCGTCCGGAGCCCGGCACGACCATTGCGCGAACGGCAGAATCGACTTTGTAGCCTTTTGCCACGGAAGCCGCTGCACGCAGGTCTTCGATACGTCCGTTCGTACAGGAACCGATAAACACGACGTCCACTTTCAAATCCGTCATCGGAGTTCCGGGAGTAAGTCCCATGTATTCAATCGCTTTTTCCGCCGCCTTGCGCTCGTTCTCCGTAGGGAGGCTTTGCGGCTCGGGCACGGAAGAAGTTACGTCGGTACCCATACCAGGGCTCGTTCCCCAGGTAACTTGCGGCACGAGGGATTCGGCGTCGAATTCGACGACCGTATCGTAAGCTGCGCCTTCGTCCGTCGTCAGCTTCTTCCACTCGGAAACCGCTTGATCGAACGCTTCGCCTTGCGGTACGTATTCGCGTCCGCGCAAGTAATTAAACGTCGTTTCGTCCGGAGCGATCAGACCCGCGCGCGCACCCGCTTCGATCGACATGTTGCAGACGGTCATCCGCTCTTCCATCGACAAGCTGCGGATCGACTCGCCCGTATATTCGACGACATACCCTGTCGCGAAATCCGTGCCGTATTTGGCGATAACGCCAAGAATCAAGTCTTTGGCCGTTACGCCCGGCTTCAGCTTGCCGTTAATGCGAACTTCCATCGTTTTGGACTTTCCTTGCTGCAAGCATTGCGTAGCGAGCACATGCTCCACTTCGCTGGTGCCGATTCCAAACGCCAATGCGCCGAAAGCGCCATGCGTGGAAGTGTGGCTGTCGCCGCAAACGATCGTTTTGCCCGGGTGCGTCAGACCGATTTCAGGTCCCATAACGTGAACGACGCCTTGATCGACATTGTTGAGATCGAACAGCTTGACGCCGAAATCGGCGCAGTTTTGCGACAGCGTATCGATTTGCTGCTTGGAAATCGGATCCGCGATATTGAAACGGTCCTTCGTCGGCACGTTGTGATCCATCGTTGCGTATGTCAGGTCCGGACGGCGAACCTTCCGGTTGTTCAAGCGAAGTCCTTCGAACGCTTGCGGAGAAGTTACCTCGTGAACCAGGTGCAAATCGATATAAATAATGGCCGGCTTGCCCGCTTCCTGATGAATGACGTGATTGTCCCAAATTTTTTCGTACATCGTTTTTTTCGTCATCGTTACCCCGCCTTTTCATGAAGATGTCGAACTTTGATAATAAACTTAACCTATGAATTTCGATGCAAATATCGTATCATTTCTTTGTTCATTGTTCCAAGATATAATATCTATAAGAGCTATAGGATAGAGTAATAAACAAAAACCTCGGTGCGTTCAAGGAGGAATAGAAATGGAAATACGTCAGCTGCTGTACGCAGTCCAAATTGCGGCCGACAAAAATTTTTCCCGCGCGGCGGAAAAGCTTCATATCGCCCAGCCTTCGCTCAGCCAGCAGCTTGCCAAGCTGGAGAAAGAAATCGGCGTACTGTTGTTTCAGCGCAACACGAATTCCGTCGAAGCCACGCATGCCGGAACGGTTTTTGTGGAGAAGGCGCAAACGATACTCGATATGATCGCACAGCTCAAAAAAGAAATGGAAGACATCTCGCAAATGCGGAAAGGGAAGCTGATCGTCGGCTCCTTGCCCATGACGGGAGCGCATATACTGCCCAGAGTTCTTCCGGTATTCTACAAGCTTCATCCCGGAATCGAAGTGATGCTTGTGGAAGAGACGACCTCCAATTTGGAGGCGCTGACGGCCAGCGGACAAACCGATATCAGCTTGCTTACGCTCCCGGTAATCGATCCCGCCCTTTCGTATGCGCCGCTTATCGAGGAGGAAATCGAGCTGGCCGTTCCGCCGCAGCATCCGCTGGCCGCCCTCGGGCAAAACGGAGAAGCCGTCGATATCGGCAAGCTCCGGGACGAGCCGTTCATCGTCCTGAAGCGCGGCCAGGGCTTCCGACAGCTCGCGTTCGAGCTTTGCGAAACCGCCGGCTTCGTGCCGCGCGTCGTATTCGAAAGCAGCAACATCGAAACCGTACAATCACTGGTCGCAGCCGGCATGGGCATATCCTTCGTCCCGTCGATGATCGCAAGGGAGCTTGGCAGTCCGTTCGTTCCCGTATATGTTAAGCTGAACGGAGCGCCGAGCCGGATGCTCGTCATCGCGTACCGTAAAGGCAGGTACCTATCGAAAGCGGCGGAGGCGTTCATCGAAACCGCGGTCGAAGCCGTAAAGCAGCATCCGCAAGGATAAGAGGCTTCGCGGTCCTAAATGCTTTCAAAGAAAGCGACTTCGTAAGCGTAGGCATGGACTCGTGCGTTTTGAAAAAAGCGCTTGATTGGTGAAACAGTTAAAATAACCCCGCCTGCTTTATCATGAAGCGGCGGGGTTACTCTTTTAATATAAATGAGGGCGGCGATCCTCAAAAATCGGAATCGTCCGGCGCACTTTATCGACGTTATCCAGATCGACCGTAGCCGTCAAAATCGTTTCTTCCTCCCCGCCTTCGGCAATCGCCTCGCCCCACGGATCGATAACCATCGAATGTCCGAAAAACGATGTCGTGCCGCTCGTTCCGACCCGATTGCATGAAACGACGTACATCTGATTTTCGATAGCCCGGGCCATAAGGAGCGTACGCCAATGGTGAAGCCGCGGGTGCGGCCATTCGGCAGGCACGAACAGCAGCTTCGCGCCGTCGAGCGCCAGCTTCCTGGACAGCTCCGGAAACCGGATATCGTAGCAAATCATCATCCCGGTTTGTATGCCGTCGAGCTCGAAACGGCCCAGCCGTTCTCCCGCCGTCAAATATTTTTCTTCGTCCATCAAGCGGAACAAATGAATTTTGGAATAATCCGCCGCGACATTGCCCGTCCGGTCGAACGCATAAATCGTGTTCAGGATCGCGTCTTCCTTCTTCTCGGCGATCGAGCCTCCAATAATATTGACCTGATGCTGCCGGCTGAATAACGATAGATATTCGCGCGTCCGCTCGCCTTGCACATCGGCAAGCTCATGAATACGGTCGAGCGCATAGCCGGTATTCCACATTTCCGGAAATACGATGACATCCGGCTTTTCGGCTGTGCTTACGGCCTGCTCCAGCATCGACTCCAGCTTGGCGAAATTTCGCTCCGGTTCCCCGATGGCGATGTCCATCTGCAGCAAACTGATGCGCAGCTTTGATGTAGTCATGGTCGATAAACTCCTCTGTAACGGTTATTTATGCGCTTCATTCCGCAAAAACGGTTTCCAAATGAATGTCCAGATCGTCGAAAATGCCGACCTTCAAAGTATCCTCCGCCGCATACGGCTCGATTTCGCCATACTTTCCGCCGGCGTTCAACTTATAAACGAGAACCGCCTTCTCACCCGGATACACGATCCAGTACTCGCGAACGCCGGCTTTCTCGTAAAGACGGAGCTTCGTCAGAACGTCATGGCGGAAGCTGGAAGGCGAAACGATTTCGACGACCAGATCGGGGCTGCCTTTGCAACCCTTGTCGTCAAGTTTGCCGCGGTCGCAGACGACGGTCAAATCAGGTTGTACGACCGTACGGATATCGTCGTCCTTCTCACTGCCTTTCGGCAGACGCACGTCGAAGGGCGCCATATACACATCGCATGTTTTACCTTTTAAATATTGATGAAAAGCAGCATGTAATTCACCCAAAATACGCTGATGCTGCCGGGAAGGCGCAGGCGACACCGCCACAGCTTCTCCTTCGATGATTTCCACTCTTTCCCCTTCCGGCCAGCTCAAGTAATCCGCATAGGTAAATTCGTGTTTCGGCATCGGCATGCTCATCGCATTCACCTCGTTTCAAAGCTTTTCCTCATTATAGCATATTCCAGCCGCGTCTCGAAGAAATGAGCTAAGTCCGAGCCGGAAGCTTTCTTCGTCCCGCTTGCGCCGAACCGATCCAGAGTAACATGTTCCGAATGCTCTAGGTACGCCTGAGAAGAGCTGCCGCAGTTAACCTGACGAACGTCGGGTTCGCCGCACACTATACAGTTAACCCGTTTTTTGATACAGTAGAAATCGACTTGTGCACAGGATAAACCCAAGCGTGGCCGACCGTTTTCACACGGAGACCCGCCTCAATAATCCACCGGAGTGAAGCGATATGACACACGAAAATAAGGTGACGCAGGAGCCGTTCGTTTTTCGTCCTGCGGAACGAATGAATCAGCTTCCGACGCAATTTTTCGCCACCCTGGTCAAAAAAGCGAATGCGGAAATCGCCGCGGGCCACGACGTTATCAACTTGGGACAAGGCAATCCCGACCGCCCGACTCCCGACCATATCGTTCGCAAGCTGCAAGAGGCGGCGCCGAATCCGCTGTATCACAAATACCCGCCGTTCAGCGGCTACGGCTTCCTGAAAGAAGCGGTCGCCCGCCGCTACGCCGAGGACTACGGCGTTTTGCTTGATCCGGAAACGGAAGTGGCCGTACTGTTCGGCGGCAAAACGGGACTCGTCGAAATCAGCCAATGCCTGCTAAATCCGGGCGACGTCTGTCTTGTTCCGGATCCGGGCTACCCCGATTATTGGTCCGGGGTCGTGCTTGCCGGCGGCGAAATGGTGTTCATGCCTCTGCGCGAAGGGAATCGGTTTCTGCCGGATTATTCGGAATTGAAGCCGGATGAGCTGAGCCGCGCCAAGCTGATGTTTCTCAACTACCCGAATAATCCTACAGGCGTAAACGCGCCGGCATCCTTCTATGAGGAAACCGTCCGGTTCGCGGAGCGCAACGGCATCGTCGTCGCAAGCGACTTTGCCTACGGAGCGATCGGCTTCGACGGCCAAAAGCCGCGCAGCTTCCTGCAAACGCCGGGAGCCAAAGAAGTCGGTGTGGAGTTTTATACGCTGTCCAAAACCTACAACATGGCCGGATGGCGCGTCGGCTTCGCGATCGGCAACCGGGAAATCGTCCGCCAAATCAATCTGATTCAGGATCATTATTATTGCAGTTTGTTCGGCGGCATTCAGGAAGCGGCTGCCGAAGCCTTGACGGGACCGCAGGATTGCGTGCGCGAGCTAGTGGCCGTATACGAATCCCGCCGCAACACCCTCTTCGAGGCGTTGAAACGGATCGGCTGGCATGCCAAGCCTTCGGAAGGCTCTTTCTTCACATGGCTTCCAGTTCCCGAAGGCCATACTTCGGCTTCGCTTGCCGATCTGCTGCTTAGCGAAGCGAAAATCGTCGTCGCTCCCGGGATCGGCTTCGGTTCATGCGGCGAAGGTTATGTGCGCATGGGGCTCCTTACTTCCGAGGAACGCCTCGTCGAAGCGGCAGAGCGTATCGGAAAACTAGGCTTGTTTACGAAAGCGTAATTTGTCCGATTATTCATCATATCCGATAGGCGGAGGCCGCGATTATCACGTTTTACCGGCCGATATTGGCTTTACAACCGGTGATCGGCATGCTATGCTATACGGAAATCATTTCTATCCCGATTATGCAAACGTATTGACGGGGCCAGTAGGAAGAAGAATCGCGTCAGAGAGTAAATTTCGAGGCTGAGAGAATTTACCGCGAATCCTATCCGAAACCCACCCCCGAACGGTCAACGACGAGTTGAACGGGTCCCTGCCGTTACTAGGGTATCAAGTCGGACGGTTCCTTCGGGAAACCCGTCAACTAAGGTGGTACCGCGGAAGCATAAGCTTTCGTCCTTGTTTTTACGAGGACGGAGGCTTTTTTTATTGGCAGCAAGCATGTCCTCCGCTAATTGTTTCTTAGCTGTCCGGCAATCCATTATTATTTTGCAGGGAAGTGACTCTAATGACGCAGCGAATCGTAGTAAAAATCGGCAGCAGCTCGCTGACCTCGGAAGCCGGAGGCTTAAACCGAGAACGCGTAGCGTTCTTCGCCGGCGAGCTGGCAAAGCTTCAAAAAGCCGGCAATCAGGTACTGCTGGTAACCTCGGGAGCGGTGGCAGCCGGATTTACGTCAATCGGCTACAAGCAGCGGCCGAAAAACTTGCACGAAAAGCAAGCCGCCGCCGCCGTCGGGCAAGCCTTGCTGATGCAGGCCTACCAGGAGGCTTTCGCCTCCTACGACGTCCATGTGGCGCAAATTTTGCTGACCCGGTCCGATTTTTCCAACCGGAAACGTATGCATAACGCACAAATGACGATCGACGAGCTTCTCGCGCATGGGATCGTGCCGATCGTCAACGAGAACGACACCGTTTCGATCGACGAGCTCAAATTCGGCGACAATGACAAGCTGTCGGCGCTTGTCGCCAACCTGGTTAAAGCAAAACGGCTGATCATTATTACCGATACGGACGGACTTTATACCGATAATCCGCGAACGAATCCCGAAGCGCAGCGTATTGAGCGGGTCGATATCATTAGCGAGGACATTTACAGGTTTGCAGGCGGAGCGGGCTCGGCCGTCGGAACCGGCGGCATGCGCTCGAAGGTGGAAGCCTCCCGTATCGCGATGCGCGGAGGCGTTCCGGTATTTGTGGGGCGCGTCTGCGAGCCCGGCGATTTGCAGCTGGCTTCCGCCAATACAGGCAAAGGCACTTATTTCGAAACGAGCGAGAACAGCCTGTCGATGAAAAAGCAATGGGTCGGCTTCCACTCGCTGTCGAGCGGCGCCATTACGGTGGACGACGGAGCACGCTCAGCACTGCTTTCCGGAGGCAAAAGCCTGCTTCCTGCCGGCATCACGCTCGTGGACGGTGAATTCCACCCCGGCGACGTTGTCGATGTCATTAGCACGGGCGGACAAACGATCGGGCGCGGCGTCGTCAATTATACCTCCTCGCAGCTTCGCGCCGCGGCCGGCCTGTCTACGGACGAAGTGCAAAAACGCTTCGACGTTCTGCGAATCGAGGTCATTCACCGCGACGAATGGGTCGCCAACTAAAGGAATGGAGGCGAGAGCACGATGAGAATGAAGCATGCATTAATCCCGACCTTGCGTGAAGTGCCCGGCGAAGCGAAAGTCGACAGCCACCGGCTGATGCTGAAGGCCGGTCTCGCCAGACAGCTTGCCGCAGGCGTATATACGCTGCTTCCGCTCGGCTTGAAGGCGCTGCGCAACGTTCAATCGATCATCCGCGAGGAAATGGACGCAATCGGCGCACAAGAGATGCTGATGCCCGCGCTGCATCCCGCCGAGCTGTGGCAGCAGTCCGGGCGCTGGGAGCAATACGGTCCGGAGCTGATGCGGCTTACCGATCGCAACGGCAGCTCCTTCGCCCTCGGCGCCACTCACGAGGAAGTCGTGACCTCGCTTATCGCGAACGAAATCAAATCGTACCGCAAGCTGCCGGTAACCGTCTATCAGCTGCAGACGAAGTTCCGCGACGAACGCCGTCCGCGATTCGGCGTGCTGCGCTCGCGGGAGTTCGTGATGAAGGACGCCTATTCCTTCGATACGACCTGGGAGGGACTCGACGAAACCTACGCCCGGATGTACGATGCTTATACCGCGATTTTCAACCGCTGCGGCTTGACGTTTCGCGCCGTCGAAGCCGATCCCGGCACGATAGGCGGCACGGATACGCATGAATTTATGGCGCTGTGCGCAATCGGCGAGGACACGATCGTTTCCTGCACTAGCTGCGGTTATGCGGCAAATATCGAGAAGGCCGAGGTTTCTCCTTCTAAATCAATTGCAGTAAGCACAAGCGGCGCCGTTCCTAAGCTGCTCGAAAAAATGCATACGCCGGATGTGCGGACGATCGAGCAGCTCACCCGATTTTTCGATTGCTCGGCGGACAGAATCGTCAAGGCGGTCGCTTACAGGGTCGACGATAGAGTAGTGCTCGCCTTGGTACGCGGCGATTATGCCATTAATGAATTAAAGCTGAAGCATGCGCTTAAAGGCTCCGATGCGGCAATGCTCGAAGAGGACGAAATCGCCGAAGCGTTCGGCTGCAAGCCGGGATTTATCGGTCCTTTCGGCGTCCCGGGCGTCACCGTAGTCGCAGACCGCAGTATACGCGGCATTCGGGACGGCGCTGCGGGAGCGAATGAGCAGGACTTCCACTGGACCGGCCTCGATGCGGAACGCGATCTTCCCGGCGTACCGTTCTTCGATCTTCGGAACATGACCGAATCGGATCCTTGTCCGAAATGCGGAGAGCCTGTGCGTTTCACGGAAGGGATCGAGGTCGGCCACGTGTTCAAGCTCGGCACCAAGTACAGCGACGCGCTGAATGCCGCATGTCTGACCGAGCAAGGGAGCCTGGCGCCGATCATTATGGGCTGTTACGGCATCGGCGTAACCAGAACGGTCGCCGCCATCATCGAGCAGCATCACGACGAGCACGGCATCATATGGCCGCTTGAAGCGGCCCCCTACTTCATTCATTTGATATGCGTATCCATGAATGACGAGGTTCAGCGCGAGACAGCCGAAGCCTTGTATGCTTCTTTAAGAGCCAAAGGCTGCGAAGTGCTCTACGACGACCGCGACGAACGCCCGGGCGTGAAATTCAAGGATGCCGACCTGCTGGGTATGCCGGTTCGCATAACCGTCGGCAAGAAAGCCGCCGAAGGCGCTGTCGAATGCAGCACGAGGGCCGAACGCGTCCATACGGACGTTCCTCTGCAAGAGCTTGACGCCTACTTGTCCGCCATTATGAAACGAAACGACAGCCATATACGAACCGATTCATTATAAGGAGGAAAATTTATGACCGCCATTACTGAAGTGAGACAAAAAGCGATGCTTGCCAAAGAAGCCGCGCCGCTGCTCGCCAAGCTGACGACCGAGCAAAAAAACGAAGCGCTCCGCCTCATGGCGGAAACGCTTGTCGAAAGGCAGGATGAAATCATCGCCGCCAATAAGGAAGATTTGCAGCGGGGCGAAGCGAACGGGATGACCCGCTCCCTGCTCGACCGGCTGACACTGACGCCGGAGCGCATCGCAGGCATCGCCGAAGGCCTTATGCAGATCGTCGAATTGCCCGACCCGATCGGCGACGAGCTCGAAAGATTCGACCGTCCGAACGGTCTCCGCGTCCATAAAGTACGGGTGCCGATCGGATTGATCGGGATCATTTATGAAGCGCGCCCGAACGTTACGGTCGATGCAGCCGGTCTTTGTCTCAAATCGGGCAATGCCGTGCTTCTGCGCGGGGGTTCCGATGCGCTATCGTCGAACCGTGCGGTAGTAAGCGTCCTGCACGACGCGCTTGCCCGCACGGATGTGCCTCGCGATGCGCTGCAGCTTGTGACGAGTCCCGACCGCGCGTCCGTCGACGACATGCTTAAGCTGAACGGTTTGATCGACGTCGTCATTCCGCGCGGCGGACGATCGCTCATTCAAAGAGTCGTAGCGAATGCAACCGTCCCTGTCATTGAAACGGGTGCCGGTGTATGCCATACTTATTTGGATGAGACCGCATTGCCCGACATGGCGTCGGACATCGCCTTCAACGCGAAAGTGCAGCGCCCGTCCGTCTGCAACTCCATGGAAACGCTGCTTGTAAACCGCGTATTTGCCGAGTCTCATCTGCGTACGATCGCCGAGCGGTTGCGCGGAGCCGGCGTCGAGCTGCGCGGCTGTACCGACAGCTGCCGTCTCATCGGCGACGCCATACCGGCAACGGAAGAAGATTGGGGAACCGAGTATAACGACTATATTTTGAACGTCAAAATCGTAGACCGTCTCGATGAAGCCCTCACCCATATCCGCACTTACGGCACTATGCATTCCGAGTGCATCGTCACCGAAAACGAAGGGAATGCGCAAAGATTTTTGCTGGAGGTCGACGCGGCTGCCGTCTATCATAACGCCTCCACCCGATTTACGGACGGATTCGAATTCGGCTTCGGCGCGGAGATCGGAATCAGTACGCAGAAACTGCATGCACGCGGGCCGATGGGACTTCCGGCGCTTACTTCCACTAAGTACGTCGTATACGGCAGCGGCCAAATCAGGGGGTAATGAAGCATGGCAAGCAACCGATTATCCGCCAAAAAAATAGCGTTTGTCGGAGCCGGCTCGATCACGGAAGCGATCGTTCGCGGCCTCGTCGAGCAGAAAATCGCCCGGCCGGACTTTTTATTCGCGCTTAACCGCAGCAGCCGGGAGAAGCTCGACGCGATGAAACGGCAGTACGGCATCCAAGCTTGTACGCTGGAAGAAGAACGGGAATGCTACGAAGCATATATTCGCGAAGCCGATGTCGTCGTGATGGCGATGAAGCCGAAGGATGTCGGCGGGGCCGTACACGCCCTCAAGCCCTTCTTGAACGCGAATCAGCTTCTCATTTCCGTAGTCGCCGGCTTATCCATCGACACGGTGGCCCGTATTCTGCTGAACGGCATGCCGATCGTCAGAACGATGCCGAATACGTCCAGCACGATCGGATTGGGCGCAACGGGCATGAGCTTCTCCCAAGAAGCTTCGGCGGAGCAGCAGGCGATCGCGCTGGAAATGTTCCAGGCGATCGGCGAAGTGAGCGTCGTGGCGGAGGACCAGCTCGATATGGTGACCGGATTGTCCGGCAGCGGCCCCGCTTATATATATTACATGATGGAAGCGATGATTAAAGCGGGCGTCCAAGGGGGCCTGACCTTCCAGGACGCACATTCCCTAACGGTGCAAACGGTGCTTGGCGCCGCTTCAATGGTAAAAGCGACGAAGGAAGACCCCGCCGAGCTTAGGCGCAAGGTTACATCGCCCAACGGAACGACACAAGCGGCGCTCGAGCTGATGAACGATAACGGCTTTGCCGAAATCGTTGAGCGTGCCGTACTTCGCGCTTCGGAACGCGCCCGCGAGCTTGGCGACATGATTTCTTCCGATGTCGCCAACAAAACGACATAAAGGGGATTGGCATGAGTTCCTATTGCATAGCGACTTATCGTTCTTATGATGAAAAAGCTGATTTTCACAAAAAAGCGCAAGGCATTGCCGTAGGCCTTACTGTAGGCAGCTGGACAGACCTTCCTGAAGCGAGAAAAGCGGAGATGGAAAAACATCTCGGCCAAGTCGTGAGCGTCGAGGTGCATGAATCGGGCGCTGACGGCCGATATGCCGATATCTCGATCGCTTACCCGGACGTTAACTTTTCCGCCGATATTCCCGCCCTGCTCGTCACTGTTTTCGGCAAACTGTCGATGGACGGCCGTATCCGGTTGATCGATCTGCATTTCTCGGATTCGTTCCTCGGGCATTTCCAAGGACCGAAATTCGGCATTGCCGGCGTTCGCGGCTTGCTTGGGGTTCATGACCGCCCCCTGCTCATGAGCATATTCAAATCCGTTATCGGACATGACGTTCATGGGCTGAAGGAGCAATTTTATCAGCAGGCGCTCGGCGGCGTGGACTTGATCAAGGACGATGAAATATTGTTCGAAAATCCGGATACGCCGATCGGCAAAAGAGTGACGGTATGCATGGAAGCCGCGCGGCAGGCAAACGAGCTCACGGGCCAAAAGCTGCTATACGCAGCGAACGTAACCGGCCCGACCTTAAACCTCAAAGATCAGGCGAAGCGGGCGATCGACGCGGGGGCCAACGCCCTTTTGTTCAATGTATTGGCGTACGGCTTCGATATGCTGCGCGAGCTGAGCGCCGACCCGGACATCAACGTTCCGATCATGGCGCATCCGGCGATGGCCGGCGCTCTTTACCCTTCGCCGCATTACGGAATCGCGGCTTCGGTCCTGCTCGGCAAGCTGATGAGACTGGCTGGCGCGGATCTCGTGCTGTTCCCTTCCCCATACGGCTCAGTCGTCATGCCGAAGGAAGAAAATATGGCCATCAAACACGCGCTGCTAGCCGCAACCGACAGTCCGGCCTACAAGGCGGTCTGGACCGGCTCCGGCGCCTCTTCGGCCGGCCATGCTGCACCTTCGCTGGCTGAAAGCTTTCCGGTGCCGTCGGCCGGTATCCATCCAGGTCTCGTGCCGCTTATTTTGAAGGACTTCGGAGGCGAGGTCGTCGTAAATGCAGGCGGAGGCATCCACGGCCATCCGCTCGGCACCGCTGCAGGCGGCCGCGCCTTCCGTCAAGCGATCGATGCGGTGAAAGCCGGCATCGGTCTCGCGGACTATGCGGCTGACCGCCCTGAGCTTAACGCGGCCATTCAGGCATGGGGGATTCGCGAATGAAGAAGCCTGTCATCTTTTGCGATTTTGACGGAACGATCACCGAAAACGACAATATCATCGCGATTATGAAGCAATTCAATCCTCCCGGCTGGAAGCAAATCGTCGACGATTGCTTCGCAGGCCAGCTTACATTGCAGGATGCGGTCGGCAGCATGTTCGCCCTGCTGCCGTCGGCCGACAAAGACGAGATCGTCAAGTTTGTCCTCGAGCATATCCGCATCCGGGCGGGCTTCCCGGATCTGCTGGCATACAGCAAAAAACACGGCATCGATTTTCTCGTCGCCAGCGGAGGCATCGATTTCTTCGTCTATCCGACGCTAGAGCCATTCGAAATCGAAACGTCGCGCATTTTTTGCAACGGAAGCGACTTCTCCGGAGAAACGATTCGCATCCTCTGGCCCCACGCTTGCGGCGATGCATGCGAGCATAAGGGCTGCGGCATGTGTAAGCCGACCATCATCGAATCGTACCCGAGCGATACTTACGAACGGATCATGATCGGCGACAGCGTGTCCGATTTTCCAGCCGCCAAAGTAGCGGATACGATCTTTGCCCGCTCCCATCTGGCGGAACGTTGCGAAGAGCTCGGTCTGCCCTTCTATCGGTACGAAACGTTTCACGAAGTCGTCACGCAGCTGGACGCTCATCTGACTCGTTCGGGTGCCGGCAGAAGCTAAGCATTAGCGTGAAGTCTACCGTCCCTCAGTGCTAACTGGAATGCAGCTTTGCGGGGCACAGTATAGGAGGATTTAATCAACATGGCGATTACATTGGAACAAAAACAGCAGGCATTCGCCGAGCTGCGGGATATTAAAACGATTTTGGCAACGCGCGGCTGGTTTCCCGCAACGAGCGGCAACTTGTCCATCCGCGTCGGCGACGGTGCCGGAGAGGAACTTACGTTCGCCATCACAGCCAGCGGCAAAGATAAAGCCGTCCAGACGCCGCAGGATTTTCTGCTGGTCGACCGCGATGGAAAACCTACGGAGGCAACAACCCTAAAGCCTTCTGCCGAGACGCTGATCCATTGCGAGATTTACAAAGCGACAGGCTGCGGCGCGATTTTCCACGTACACACTGTATTTAACAATATCGTCTCGGAATTGTTCGCGAACCAAGGCTTTATCCCGGTCAAAGGCGTAGAGCTGATTAAAGGCTTCAATATTTGGGAAGAGGATACGGAAATCCGTATTCCGGTATTGCCCAATTATGCCGAGATCCCGAGAATCGCCGAGCTCGTTCCGGGCGCTATCGTCCCCCGTATTCCGGGCATCGTGCTGCGCAATCACGGCATTTACGCATGGGGAGCGAATGCTTTCGAAGCCAAGCGCCATCTGGAGGCGTTCGAATTTTTATTCGAATATGTTTACCGCTGGCAGCTTTTATCAAACCGCTCCTAACCATTGCTGCTCGTCCTAAACGCTTTCGAAGAAAGCGACTTCGTAAGCATACGCTTAAGGACAGACGCGTTTACCGGTGAAATAGCAGACTTCAGTAATTGTGAAACATATACGCTGATATTTTAAATAAGACCCTTCTATGCAGGGTCTTATTTTTGTGCATCCCCTGGAAGCGGCATCCGTTTCGAAACTTCAGACGTTTATCCTCTTATCGCCGAGCCGTTTGCACTTTAACGAAATTTTAGCATCGTATCGCCCTCAATGAATCGAACGGATGTGCTATAATAGAGAAATATTTTGAAATCTATGATCTTCGCACGACTTCCAGGAGATGACCAAAATGGACAAGATCGAGTCTCATCCTTTCGGGATTCATAATTGGAACCGTAAAATATTAAACGTATATTGGACGATAACCGTCATATACATGGCCGCCAATGCCATTACGATCGCTTACATATTTGGGAGCGGATTGGAGACCGCCCCTCTTGCCGAGGTCATTTTACGCTCGTTCCTGCTGCCTCTCGGCGGAATGATCGTTTGCAATATTCTTGTGGAAACGTTTAACAAAAAGCGGCAACGGGGAGGCGGAAATGCGATTATTGCGCTAGGCACCGTGCTTTCGGGCATCGTAGTCGCCTTCCACTCCAATACGAACGGCATTCAGTTGGTATTTTTGCTGCCGATGCTCATATCGATTTTTTATTTTCAAAGACGCAAGGTGGCGCTGTCCTTTACGCTCAACACATTCGTATTTTTCGTGCTGCTCGCGTTTCACCCCGGTCTGATGGCCCGTCTTAACGGAAATGATATCGTGCTTACGTTAGCCGTGCTCATGGCCGGCCTGGTGATCGCCAACGGCATTTTGAGCCGCGGAATCGAAATGCAGCAGCATCTGAAAAAAACGGTCGAAGCCCAGCAGGATCTGCTCGTCAAAAACGTCATGATGGACAAGCTGTCCAAAACCGATGCATTAACGGAGCTTTACAATCACAAAACGTTCCACGAATATTTGGATAAGCTGATTGAGCATGCGGAGAAAAACGGCTTATCTTTGCAGCTCGCCATTATCGATATCGACAACTTCAAAAAAATAAACGATACGTACGGTCATTGGATCGGGGATATCATTTTGCGTCAGGTTGCATCCGCGATCCGCGGGCACATCGCGACCGACGATTTTGCGGCGAGGTATGGCGGCGAGGAATTTACGGTTATTTTCACGGATAAAACGTTGGATCAAGCCTATCACATCGTAGAATCCATCCGTCATGCGATCGAACGAACGAACCAGCGGGAGCTCGAAGGACAGCCGGTTACGATCAGCATCGGTTTGCAAGCGTACAACCGCGGCGCAGGCAAAGAATCGCTGTTCAAGGATACGGACGCATCGCTTTATAAAGCCAAGCGCTCCGGCAAGAACAGAACGGTCATCGGCCATCGCGCCGAAGCGATCGGATAATCGGCAGCGCCGTCATCTCGAAGGAAGCTGCACGTTTCCGAGACCGATGAACAATCCAGTAATGATAAGCTTTAAGACGTATCAAAAAAGGAGCCTCCAGCCCGGAAGCTCCTTTCTTATTGCTTATGCATAAGCAGTTATCTGCTGCGGAAACGCTGCGCATGCTCTTTCGCCTGCTCGGTCGTCGTGACGCGGTTGCGGCTCCATTCCAGCAAAATGCGGTCGACATAGCGGAAATGCACCTTGCCCGCAAAAACGGCTTCTTTCAACGCGAAGGTAATCAGCTCTTCACGATAGCCGTCCTTATCGATCCAATTCGCGATCGTTTCCAGCTCCATCGGGGTGAGCGGCCGCGCAAACTCCTTCTCGAATACGGAGAACAGGTCGTGGCTCTGCTCGAGTACGGCAAATTTGTTCTGCTCCCTTTCCCGTATCATATCCTCCGCCCCGCAAGCCGCAAGCTTCTTGTAAACGCCGCTTAGGTTATACCGCTCATATCGGATGCGCGATACCGGATCGGTATGCTCGTCGATATTGATCCAGCCTTCCTTCATCAGCTTCTGCAGCAGTCTGACAACGTGCTCCGGATCGGCGGCCATTCGGTTTTGAATCTCCTCGATGGTCGGGAAATCCTTCTTCTCCTTATCGACAAACGCGAGCAATTGGATGAGGAGCATGGCCTCCGTATCGCTTAGCTTCAGCCTTGCATAGTACTTCAGCAGTAAAAGCGGCACGGCGGCGGTTCCTTCCTTGAATGCAGCCAGCATGCCCGCTTCCAACAGCTTTCCCTCGTCTTTTTTGCTCATCTTATTCCTCCGTTGCTAGTATTCCCCCATAATGATGTGCGACTTTTGCTTCAGAGCGCCAAAACGCCGCTTTCTTCGCTTCCTCCGGATAAAGCCTTCCTCTGCAGGTACGGAAAGGACGTTATGGATACAACCTATACAGCAGCCGCGGAAACGGGATCGTTTCGCGCACGTGCTCAAGGCCGCATATCCACGCAACCGTTCGCTCCAGCCCAAGTCCGAAGCCGGAATGAGGAACCGTTCCGTATTTCCTCAGGTCGAGATACCATTGATACGCTTCCTGCGGCAGGTTATGCTCGTCGAATCTTTCGGCAAGCAGCTGGGGGTCGTCGATTCGCTGACTGCCGCCGATAATTTCTCCATACCCCTCCGGCGCTATCATGTCGGCGCAAAGCACGACTTCGGGCCGGTTTGGATCCGGCTTCATATAAAACGATTTGATTTCCGTCGGATAATTCGTAATGAACACCGGTTTATCGTACGATGCGGCAATCGCCGTTTCATGAGGGGCGCCGAAATCTTCTCCCCACGGAATGTCAAAGCCGTTCTCCTTCAAGAAAACGATCGCCTCGTCATAGGAAATGCGCGGAAACGGAGGGACGATCGACTCCAGCTTGCTGACGTCCCGCTCGAGCGTTTGCAGCTCGGCCCGGCAATTTTGCAATACGGATTGAACGACGAAGGAGACGAATTGCTCCTGAATGTTCATATTTTCTTGCTGATCGACGAATGCCATCTCCGGTTCGATCATCCAAAATTCGATTAAATGACGGCGGGTTTTCGATTTCTCGGCGCGAAACGTCGGCCCGAACGAATAGACACGTCCCATCGCCATAGCAGCGGCTTCCATATACAACTGGCCGCTTTGCGTCAAATAAGCGTCTTCGTCGAAATATTTGGTATGGAACAAGTTCGTCGTTCCTTCGCAAGAGGAGGGCGTCAAAATCGGCGGGTCGACCAAATAAAACCCCCGATCGTCAAAAAATTGCTGAACCGCCCTTATAACCTGAGCCCGAACCGCCAAGACGGCACGCTGACGCGGACTGCGGATCCACAAATGCCTGTGGTCCATCAAAAAATCGACGCCATGTTCTTTGGGCGTTATCGGATAATCCTCGGTAATTTGGATGATGTCAACCGATTGTACGGTCATTTCGAAACCGCTTTGGCTTCGCGAATCCGACCGGATCGTGCCGGTTACGTAAAGAGAGCTCTCATGCGTCAGCTTGGAGGCCGCTTCCCAGGTTTCAGGACTCACCTCGTTTTTGGCGACAACCGCCTGTATGTAACCGGAGCCGTCCCGAAGCTGCAAAAATTGAATTTTGCCGCTTGATCGCTTGTTATGCAGCCAGCAGCCGATTTTCACCGATTGATCGACAAACCGGTTTACTTCCCGAATCAGGCAAACGTTGCTCATAACCAAACCCTCCTCAAGTGATCCGTCGATTTTCCGTTCGCGACGGTCGGCGATTCGGAAACTCCCCAAACCGACAACGACCCTGCCATCCGCCTAATGACCGTAAAAGCCGGTTTTCAGCCGTCCGCGCGCTTCCCGTTATCGTGCGCTATCCCGCTAAATCGCATTCGGCCGCTTTCTCTATTCTACACCTTTCGGCCGACTTTTGCAGGCTTATTGGACGTATTCCGAGGAAAAATCGGCAGCTCATCTTTAAGAAAAACCGTCCGAAAATCACAGATGCTCCTTTGGTGCATTGCTATACGTTTGCGCGTGTGGGAGGTAGTGGGCTGGGGCTTTCAACAGGTTTGTTTCCATGTCCTTCGATTTATATGTCAAGGAAAAAGCTGCCCGTCGTCACTTTCATGACTCGGGACAGCTCTTAAGCGCGTTTAAGCGGTCTGTTTATTCAATTCGGCCAGCAGCGACCGAAATTGCTCGCCGGATAGCACTTCCTCACGAATCAAAATGTCGAGCGACTGCAGGAACACGGGCCGGAACCTTTGCAGCAATTCCCGAGTGCGCCCCGTCAGCTCGTCCATGATTTTGGCGTTCTCTTTCATCAGCTCTTCCTTCGTAACAAGGTTGCGGTCAACGATTCCAAGCGAGGTCAACCCGCAGTCGATCATATTCCCGACCATGTTCAGCGCCTGCTCGAAGTCGTTCCGCGAACCGGTGCTGCGGTTGCCGTAAAACATTTCTTCGGCTACAGCCCCGCCGAGCGATATCATAATATGCTGCTCCAAATACGGCTTCGTATACAAATATTGATCCTGCTGGGGATTATGCCGTACATAGCCGAGCGCCTGCCCGCGAGGACTGAGCGCAACCTGCGATACGGTTCCCGGCTTCACCGCTTCGGCTACGATCGCATGGCCCAGCTCGTGATAGGCAACCCGCTCCCGCTCCTCCTTCGTCGTTTCACGGTCTGCCTTCTCTCCCATCATTACCTTGTCGATCGCCAGCGACAGATGCTTCTGCTCGACGTTCTCGCTCGATTCGCGCATCGCGTAAATCGCAGCTTCGTTCATGACGCTCTCCAGCTGCGCGCCCGAAAAATGAAACGTTTCTTCCGCTATTTTATCAAGCGAAACTTCATCCGCGAGCGGTTTATTGGCCGAGTGAATGTTCAAAATATGCAAGCGGCCCTTCTTGTCCGGCAAATCCACCGTAATATGCCGATCGAAACGCCCGGGACGCAGCAGCGCGCTATCGAGCATTTCCTTGCGGTTGGTAGCGGCAATGATCAGCACCCGCGGCGCTTCGCCGGAATGCATGCCGTCCATTTCCGTAAGCAGCTGATTAAGCGTCTGATCGTACTCGCGGTGCTGACCGCCTTCGCGCTTGCCGCCGATGACGTCGATTTCGTCGATAAAAATAATGGCGCTCTCTTTATTTTCCTTTTGCGCGCGCATCCGGGCTTCTTTAAACATATCGCGGATACGGCTTGCGCCGACACCCACATACATCTCGACGAATTCGCTGCCCGCCGCGGATACGAAAACGGAATTCGTATAGTGCGCCGCCGCTTTTGCCATCAGCGTCTTTCCCGTCCCCGGGGGCCCCGTCAGCAAAATCCCTTTAAGCGGGCGAATCCCGAACTTCTTAATGTCTTCATGGCGAATCAGAAAGTCTAGCGCTTCCTTTAATTCATGCTTGGCGCGATCCTGACCGCCGATATCATCAAATGTCATATAGGACGGCGCTTTGGGCTTCATCTGCCGTTTGCGGTCCATGCCTCCCGATACGCCGTCACGCATGCGAATCATATAAAATAAAACGCCGCCGATCGCCAGCGCGAACATAATCGGAAGCACGTTCACGCCGACAAAAGCCAGAAACAGAAGAATGACGGGTACGCCGCCAATCGCAATTTCCTTGCCGTATTTACTCATTCGGCCACACCCCCATTTTTCCCGGGTCGCGAGGAAGGATTTCAAATTTGCTGTGGTCACCCTCCGTTAGGCGGATGTACACGTATTTATCATCGATTTGAGCATCGACTGCAATGCCTTGATCGGCAGCTCTATCGTTCAACAGCTTCGGTATGTGGGCGTACTGTTTCGTTTCCATGGCTTGCGCCACGCCGAAAAGCGCTTCGGACCACCATTTATCCAGCTTATCGGAGCTGTCGCTTTGAACGTTAAGCTTCACTTCCCGTTTGCCGATTTGCTTGTTGCCCTCAGTTGTCGCTTTATGCATCAAATCTATGAGACTCGCTTCTTTGTTTACCTTCAAATCGAAAGCGACTTGTCCGGCGGACAGATCGGCTTTTACGCTTTGAACGCCGGCTTCGTTAGCGAGCAGCTGGGTGAGCGGATTTTCCATAGCCATGCTGTTATAAACGAACCAGCCTCCGAACAAAATAATGCAAGAGGCCGCAAACGTAACGATTACCGGTATGAGACGCAGTTTCAATTTCACCGTTGACGTCCCCCTTTCGAATGTTTATCGCGAATCGATCCACAAACTGTATATCGAATGCTATACGTTGAGTATATCACATTATACATATTCGCTGATGATGTAATGCATGGTAAAGATGCCGATCCTTGAGCCGGCTAACGCATTTTCGGAATAATCAAGAAAAAACGTCCGGAAATCACGGACGGTCCTTTGGTGCATGGCTATACGTTTGCGCGTGTGGGAGGTAGTGGGATGGGGCTTTCAGCCGCTCTTGAAATCATGTTTCTTTGAACTTATTAGGCGGGAGTAACACGATTTCAAAGGCGGCCCATAGCGAAGCTCCTTTGTAGCCCTCCCCAACCCACTACCTCTGCTCCTCAATGCTGCTTTCCCGTTACGTCTTTTCCAAACCGACGCCGATCGATCACGGTCCGTTTGACCCTTCAGACTTATATCGGTTCTCATTGCGCTTATTTCGATAAAAATCTAACTTTTCAAAATCTAGAGGCTTTACGCGTGTATTTTGCCATTTTAGCACCAAATTCGGCTTCGCAAAAATAGGGGCAACTCTTACCGTTAAATTTATCCATCCGCCGTTTTTCACAATTTAGGGGCTCCTGCATCCATTAGCAGTACCTCTACAACATATAAATTCTTTATCTTCAAGGATAAACGGCTTCGCCGTCCTAAACGCTTTCGAAGAAAGCGACTTCGTAAGCATAAGCTAAGGACGAGCGCGTTTACCGGGAATTGGAACATACTGCGGAGGATATACTTTCTGACAATTCAAAAAAACCGGCCGGACATAAGTCCGAACCGGCTCAATAAACAACTTGCGTTATTTGAGACTCAATTTCCAGGTATCGATAAACGCTCCGTCCCGGAACCGGTAAAAATCATAGAAATAGTGCGTTTTCCCGTCTTCTTCTTTTTTGTAAAAGGCTTCCCAGACGAAGTCGCTATCCAGCTTGCCCGGCGAAATGCGAAGCATTTCGATCGTAGAATCCTTGCTTTCCAGCGCCTTCTGGATATCCTCCTTCGTAACGCCGTTCGCCGTATATTCGCTGTGAACCTCGGTCTCGCTCACCCATACGATAACCTCTTGTCCGACTTTGTCTTGTCCGTGCACGATCGTATAGGGACGATCGCCGACAAACTGCTCCGTGCGGGTTGCCTTCGCCAGAATCGTTTGCTCGTAAGCGATATTGACGGCTTCGTTCTCCCGCTCCCATTCGCCGGCTTGCACATTCTGATACCATGCCGCTCCTCCATAGAGAAGCAGCGCGGCGGCAACGACGGACCCGATCGTTATTTTCGTTCTTCTGCGCATGTAGCCTGGCCGCTCCTCTCCGCCGTTCTAAACGATTAACCGCTTGTAGCAAGCGTTGAATTCCGCTTTGATCCGCTCTTCGTCAAGCGTTTTGCATTCGCCGTTGCGCACGAGCTCACGCCCGTCGACCCACACATCCGTAACGTCTTTGGCGGATGCGGAATACACGACATGCGAGATCAAATTCGAATGCGGCAATAAATGCGGCTGATCGATATCGATGGCGATAAAATCGGCCTTCATTCCCGGCTGCAAACTGCCTACATCCTGGAGCCATATGGAGCGTGCGCCGTCGATCGTTCCCATCCGCAGCGCCTGCCATGCCGGAACGGCTGTCGGCTCGAACGAAACGCCTTTGTGCACCAGCGCGGCGAGCCGCATTTCTTCGAACATATCCAGATTGTTATTGCTGGCCGCACCGTCCGTACCTAACGAAACGAGCACGCCTGCATTAAGAAGCTCGGGCAACCTCGCCACGCCGCTTGCCAGCTTCAGGTTGCTGCCGATGTTATGCGAGATGCGCACATCGTATTTGCAGAGCACGTCAATTTCCTCGTCCGTCAGATGAACCGCATGCGCGACGAGACACGGACGCGTAAATACACCGAGCTTCTCCAAATGCGCGACAGGGCGCAAACCGTATTGAGCTTCGTTTTCCCTTACTTCATGTATCGTCTCGGACATATGCGTATGAATAGGCAAATTCAATTCATGCGCCGCCGCCACTATTTTCTCGATATAGTCGGGCGGACACGTATATGCGGCATGTGGCGCCATCATCGTCGTAATTCTGCCGTCAGCCTTGCCGTTCCAGTCTCGCGCAAACCGCTTGGCTTCTTCGAGCTTCGATTGCTGGACGTCCGGCGGGCAAAGGCCGATTACACCGCGGGTTAAACTTGCTCTCATGCCCGCTTGCTCGACCGCCAGCGCAACCTGATCCATATGATCGTACATGTCGACGAAGCACGTCGTTCCGCCTTTCAACATTTCGAGAATCGAAAGCAGCGTACCGGCGCGAACGTCGTCAGCCGTAAACTTCGCTTCATTCGGCCACATTTTCTCCTGAAGCCACACCTGCAGGGCAAGATCGTCTCCTACTCCGCGGAGCAGAGACATCGCAGCATGTCCGTGCGTATTGACCAAGCCGGGCATGTATAGCCGGCGGCGCCCGTCGATTACCTCGTCCCCCGGCGCAGGCGGTTCTGGAAGCTCCGCGCCGATAAAGGCGATTCGCCCGTGCTCGACGACCATATGGCCTTCCACTACGGGTTTGTTTTCATCATTCGTTATAAAAATGCCGTTTTGTATAATCAGCTTTGGCAAATCGATCTCCCCACTCTCCGAAAAATCTTCATCATTGTCCAATGTACCGTTTTGGAGAGCTAAAATCAAGGCTAAAACGGCTGACCGCCTTTCATCCGGCCGGAATGACCGGAAGCGTTAGCGGATCATTTCAAGAAAAGATGATGATGACATTGCATTTCTGTCCCCCATTATGCTAATTTTAAAGTTATGAGCTTTCCGTTTGTGAATAACGTCACTTTTGGGGGACTTAGCGCTTTTCCAGAGACAAGTTCGAGGAGGATACATACAATGGCACTTGGCAAAAAAGACATCGATTTTTTCGTATTGCTGATTGAAGGAGCGGAAAACGTTCTGGAAGCCGCACACATGTTCCGGCAAGCAATGCTCGGAAACGAACCGCCCGCTACTTATTTCAACCGCTTGAAGGACTTGGAGAACAAAGGCGATTCGATTACACACACGATCTACAAAGGACTTAACAAGGTATTCATTACGCCGATCGACCGCGAAGACATCTTGGAGCTGGCCGTTAAGATCGACGACGTTATAGACGGAATAGAAGCGACGATCGCCCGATTCGACTACCTTAACATCGTCCATACGGACAATTATATGAAAGAATTTTCGGCCGTTATCGTCAAATCATGTCAGCATATTCTCGACGCGCTCAAGCTGCTCTCCAAGAAAAAATATTTGCAAATTGCAGAACATTCGGTGCAAATCAACAGCCTCGAAAACGAAGGCGACCGCCTGATGCGCGAAGGCATCCGGCAAATCTTTCTCGAACAGAAGGATCCGTATCATGATTTCAAGCTGAAAGAACTATACGAGCGCTTGGAGCAAACGACAGACGCTTGCGAAGACGTCGCCAACATTCTCGAAAGCATCGTGCTTCGATATTCATAATAGCTATCCATAAGCCCTGCAGCCGGCAAGCAAACCGGATGCCGGGCTTTTTTTACGCCGCCGAATCGGCATGTTCGAGTAGAAGCCGCCCTCCCTACCCATAATAAGCTTTACCGAAACTTTACATAGCGAGGCTAACGAACATGATGCTTTGGCAGTTGACGGAACATGAAACCGCAGCCGTTATTATCGGCGTTTGCTTTGGCGTCGCCGCCAGAATTATGATGCTGCGCACGGATTACCGGCAATATCCGACCCATCCGCACGGAAAGATCATCCACTTGGCGTTAGGCGTCATCGCAGCGGGCCTTGGAGCCGTTGCGGTTCCGTCCCTGCTCAGCAAAAACTATACCGCGATCACGTTCCTCTCGCTCGCCGCCCAGCAGTTCCGCGACGTTCGCAATATGGAGAGGCAGACGCTGACCCAGGTCGATAAAATGGAGCTCGTCCCGCGCGGCACGACTTATATCGAGGGCATTGCGATGGTATTCGAAGGCCGTAACTACTTGGTCATTTTCAGCGCGTTCGTTTCGTCCTTGTTTGGGCTTTTATTCGAGTGGTATTGGGGCATCGCGGCGGGACTTTTGTCGCTTTTCGTGTCCAAATGGTTTCAATCCGGCAAAAACCTGGGGCAAATCGCCGAAATCCGGACGGCCGAAATCCGATTGTACGGTCCGGACTTGTACGTCGACTCCGTTTACATTATGAATATAGGTCTCGAGAGCGATCGGGAGGTCATTGCCAAACACGCAATGGGTATGCTCGTCGTACCGAAAAACGCCAACGTGAAAGTGACGATCGCGAACCTCGGCCAGCGGCAAGCGATTTTGCATAACATGTCCACGATACTAGGCGTATACCGCGATTCCGGAGAACCGGCTCTCTTGCCAATGGCGAAGCTCGATTTATCCAGCGGTACGTTGGCCGTGTTCCTGCTTCCGCGCGTTAATGACGAAGCGCTCGCCATAAACGTATTAAGCCGCGTGCCGGTGCTCGAGAATGCCGTAAGGCTGCCCTCCGAGTTCGCAGGCGAGAACAGCAAGGAGGCATAATCCTATGGCCAAAATCGCAGCCATCGTCGTATTCGAAGCCGAGCGGGTTGACGGAGGAGCGCCCATTTTTATTGCAAAAAATCCCGAGGAGCAGCAGCGCATGGCATTTACATTGGAAAAAATATTGGACGCAAACGCCCATGACTTGAACAACGGGATCATCGTGCTCGTGGACCATTCGTCATCTTAAACTGACAGCGCCATGAACGACACGATTACCGTACATGCAAGGATAGAAATCGCTTATATTTCAAAAAAAGAACACCTGCAAACCCCGTCACCGGATTTGCAAGTGTTCTTCACGCCAATAGCTTCCTCAATCCAAATAATAGGCCAAGCTCTGCAGCTCGGTCGTAAAATCCGCATGATGCACACGCACTTCATTCGGCACCTTGATAATGACGGGGGCAAAATTCAAGATCGCCTCCACGCCCGCTTTGACGAACTCGTCGGCAACGTTTTGCGCCTCCCCGGCTGGTACCGTAATGATGCCGATGCGCACCTTCAACCGGTGTATCGTCTCGATCAGCTCGCTCATCGGCTGAACGGCCAAATTATTGATGCGTGCGCCTATCTTATCCGGCACCGCGTCGAATACCGCGACGATTTTCATATTGTCCCGAAGATAGGCGTTATAATTGCTTAACGCGCGTCCGAGATTGCCCGCTCCTACGAGCGCAACATTGATATGCTGGTCAAGCTTTAAAATTTGCCGTATTTTCTCGATTAAATAGACGACGTCATAACCGATCCCCTTCTTGCCGAACTCCCCGAAATAAGCGAGATCCTTGCGAATTTGAGCGGGGTTCAGCTCGAGCTTCTGCCCCAAATCCTGCGAGGAAACGGTTTGCACGTTTCGCATATTCAGCTCGTTAAGAAAGCGTAAGTAAATGGGCAGCCGCCTTACAACCGCTTCCGATATTTTGAGCGATTTCATCGGTGCTCCTCCTCCATCCAATCCTTGATTCTCGGAACGAGCCGGTTCGTGTTCATATGCTCGATTTTCGGCCCGGGCAGCGAATACAGAAAGTATTTGCCGTAATGGGTCTCAAGCACGCGCGTATCGTAAATAATGACGATTCCGCGGTCATTGGCGGTTCTGACGAGCCGCCCGAACCCTTGCTTGAACCGGATGACCGCCTGCGGGACGGAAAGCTTCATGAACGGATTCTGATTCGCTTTCTTGATGTTCTCGCATTTGGCCTCGACAACCGGATGCGTCGGCGGCTGAAAGGGCAGCCGTACGATCGCCAGACAGCTCAACGCGTCACCAGGTATATCGACGCCTTCCCAGAAGCTGCTTGTGCCGAGCAGAACGGCTGAGGGGCTTTCCTGGAACATCCGCGTCAGCTTGCTGCGGTTGCTGCTGTCAATCCCTTGTCCGAGGACTTGAATGTTATCCGGTGTCAGACGTTCTTTAAGAAGTCCGTGGACGACTTTAAGCATCTTGTAGGAGGTAAACAGAACGAGCATTCTTCCGTTCGTTTGCAAAGCGACATCGCCAAGCGATTCGACAAGCTTCTCCAAAAACACCGCGTCTCCAGTCTGCCCTTTAATCGTCGGAAAGTCGCGCGGGATGACGACAAGCGCCTGCTTCCGGTAATTAAACGGCGAAGGGAGCATGACCGTTTTGAGCCGATCCTCGCGATCCGTGCGCAAGCCGAGCTGTTCTGCCGTATAATCGAACTTTTTATCCACGGACAATGTTGCCGACGTCAATATTATACTATCCTTCACATTGAAAAAATACTGCTGCAGCATATCGCTCACATCGGTCGGCACGCATACGAGCTGAAGCGACTTGGCTTTGTACGTAGCGCTCGCTTCCAGCCAGTATACATAATTGGCGTCCGTCCTTTTCATAAAGAAGCGCATCGCGTCCCGCTGCTTATAAAGCGTCTTGACCGTTCCGTTCAAATCGGTAACGAGCCCCTGCACGTCCAGCTCATCCTGCAGCTCCTTGAGCGTTGCCAGCATCTTCTCGATTTTTTTCAAGCTGTCCGACAAACCCGTATAGATGTTATCTTCGATTTCCTGAAGCTGCTCCCATTGAGCGGGAAGCGTTTCGTCCTTAATCCGCCAAACGAGCTGGCCGGCTTCAGCCGAGCTCGAATCATGCTGCTTGATAAGCAGTTCATACAGCTGCAGCGTAAGCTGATCCCAGTGCTCCTTTACCTGAACGAGCGCCGAGTACGTATCGTCGATCAGTTTCGACCATTCGGCCGCTTTTTCCGCAAGCTCCCCGTCCGCCCGAGATAAACGAACCTTAAGCAATGGAAGCTGCCCCGTTTTGCTGTCTTTATAGAGCCACGTAAGAGCACCTACGAAGCCCATATATTGAGCCTCGATGCCGAGATGCTTGCTGGCCACATCTTCAAAATGATGTGCCTCATCGATAACCAAATGCTTATAGGAAGGCAGCAGCCGGTTTTCCGCTACGATATCGGTAAACAGCATCGAGTGATTCGTGATGACGACATCCGCTATATTCGCTTCATTACGTGCGCGGTGGTAAAAGCATTTTTTGAACCACGGGCAGGCCCTGTTCAAGCAAGAGTCGGCATCGCTGGAAACCGTTCCCCACAGATCGTTTCCGCGTCCGGTAAAATGCAGCTCTTCATCGTCCCCATGTTTCGTATCGCTTAGCCAAACGATCATTTGCGCGGCGGTCATCCGCTCTTCCTTGCCGTATTCGAAATCATGCGTCACGATTTTCTGCTCGAATTTGCGCAAGCATAAATAATGGCTCCGCCCTTTAAGCACGGCTGCCCGGAAAGGCACCGGAAAAATATCGTGAAGCAGCGGAACGTCCCGCTGGCGAAGCTGCTCTTGGAGGTTGATCGTATGCGTGCTTACGAGTACTTTTTTGTCCTCCTTGATGCCGTAAAAAAGCGAAGGAAGCAAATAACCGAGCGACTTGCCCGTACCTGTACCCGCTTCGATCATGAGATGACGTTCCTTATCGAACGATTCGTTTACTTCCTTGATCATCAAATCCTGCGATTCCCGGTCCTCGTATACCTCGAATTTGGCGCGAAGCGACTCCTTGAAGTTATTGTAAAAATCCGCAAAATCCATTTTGGATAGCGCCGAGGCTTCCGTATCGTTCCGAACGGGCTCTTCATCGCCCCAGTCGTCCACATTCAAGGCGAATTGCCGGTGATATCTATACGAATCGCGCTCGAGCGTCGGCGACTGCTCCTTGCGAATGAGCAGCTCGTTCATAAACCATCCGAGATCGCTCGGATCGTCGTCAAATATTTGTGCGATGCGTTGTACGGCCACGAGTGGAAGCTCGTCGAACCGCTGCAGGCATTTCAGCCAAACCTCGGCCGTGGCCAGCGCATCGGAGTCGGCCTGATGCGGCCGGTCGTGCATAATGTCCAGCGACTGGCAAACCATGGACAGCTTTAAGCTAGGCAGCGCCGGGAAGCAGATGCGAAGCAGCTCGGTCGTATCGAGCACCCTTCCGTCAAACGACGAATAACCGCTCAAGTCGAGCGCACGCTGCAAAAAGCCGAGATCGAATCCCACGTTATGCGCAACCAGTATGCTATTTTGCAGCCTGCGCTGCATCTCTCCAATTACATCCTCGATCGGCGGCGCGTCGGCCACCATGTCGTCGTTTATGCCCGTTAACGAACAAATATAAGAAGGTATACGTATCCCGGGTTTCACGAGAGACGTATACCTGTCGGTGATTTGCCTATTTTCGATAATGACAAGGCCAACCTGGATAATCTCGTCTCCAGGCTGCGTTCCGGTCGTTTCGAAATCGAGTACGGCGAATTTCACTGCGTATTCCAGTCCCTTCTTCTATATAAAAGCAGCCGCTTGGATGCCAAGTCTATTCCTTAGCATACCAGACAACGAAGAGGAAAGGGAAGGATAGTTTGCGGAAAATTACTGTCTTTTTGTCCAACCCACCAGCTGAAAGGCCGCATCTACGCATGTCGGATCGGAACGGTAAGCCATTTTGAAGTATTCGTACGCCTTATCCATATTCTGATTTTGCGCATGAATGCAGCCCATCGCATTGTAAGTAATCGCCCTGATTTTGGAATTGTCGGTGAGCGGAAGCAAAAATTGAAAATGACGGTACGCTTCTCCATATTCGCCTAATCTCAAGTAACCCATTGCCAAATAAATGCGTGCGAGTAAAAAATCGGGCTGCTGCCGAACCAGCTTCTCGAATTCTTCGACGGCTTGCGTGAACATGTACAGCTTATAATACCCTTGACCGCGGGCAAACGATTCGTTCGCTTCCTCGTCCTGCACGGCCGCCGGCATCAGCGTCGCGACGCAGGCTGGCACCTCCGGTTGCGGCTTTCCGGTATACACCAATTTGCCCATCTTCTCTTCGAACAGAAGCCATTCTTCGATACAGACGTCGCTCATCGATTTCAGCATCGCCAACTGATCTTCAAGATCCTTGCGTTCATGTCCTTCTGCAAGCGGATAACGGCCGGCAATTTCCTCAAGCACATCGTTCATCGTCGAAAATAACTGTTTGAACACGTTCATCCCACCTTGCGCACGGAATATGTCCCAGCTCCCGGTTCACACTCATTGTTTGTCAAGGCGGGCCGTTTCATTCCGCTTTCCGCTGGAAACTTGTGCGGCTTTTGGACGTTTTCCATCCGTTTTCAACCCGGTAAAATTCCATCGATTTAAACGACGGTCGAATGCGGCTCTGCGCTTAAAGAAGCGACAATTTTGTTTTTCTCATCCAAAAGAGCGATTTTCGGCGTATAGCTGCGAGCTTGTTCGTCGGTCATAAGCGCATACGATATGATAATGACGTTATCTCCCGGTTGAACAAGCCTTGCCGCCGCACCGTTCAAACAAATGACTCCGGAGCCGCGCGGCCCGGGGATAATATAAGTTTCCAGCCTTGCCCCGTTGTTGTTGTTGACGATTTGCACTTTTTCGTTAGGCAGCATATCGACAAAATCGATGAGATCCTCATCAATGGTTATACTGCCTACATAGTTCAAATTCGCTTCGGTCACCGTGGCCCGGTGCAGCTTCCCTTTCATCATCGTCCGGAACATGCGCCCGCCTCCTCCGCCTTGTTCATCCAGGCTTTATTTATCGGTAAAATCCGATTGTCGATCAATCTCGTTTTGCCGAATTTAACGGCCAATGCCAGCACCATCCGATCATCCGTTATGCCGGCTTCACTCCATTCCTGCGTACTCGTCAGCGAGGGGTACGAAAGCAGCTCGACATAATCGATGACTGCGGAAGGAGCCGATTCGATATGATTCCGCACCCGCCGAATAACCGATTCGCTGTCTTCTCCAGCCTCAGCGCTCCATTTTTCAGCGAATCCGAGCGCCTGGGAAAGCACAAGCGCTTGTTTGCGCTCATCGGCGCTTAAGTATACATTGCGCGAGCTCATGGCCAAGCCGTCGGCTTCCCGCAAAGTCGGGCACGGCACGATCGTGACGCGCATGTTCAAATCCTTCGTCATTTGTTCCACGACGGCAACCTGCTGGGCGTCCTTCATGCCGAAATACGCGCGGTCCGGCTGCACGATGTTGAACAGCTTGCTGACAACGGTCGCCACCCCGTCGAAATGGCCGGGACGCGAAGCCCCGCATAGCTTTTCCGTTACGCCGCTAACCGACACCGTCGTCCGGATCCGCTGCGGATACATCGTTTGGACGTCAGGCATAAAAATGAAGTCGACGCCTTCTCGGCGCGCTATTGCTTTATCGCGCTCCTCATCCCTCGGATACCGGTCAAAATCCTCGTTCGGCCCGAATTGCAGCGGATTGACGAAAATACTGAGCACCACCGTGTCGCATTCCCGTTTCGCTCTTTCCATCAAGCTCGCATGCCCGTCATGAAGAAAGCCCATCGTCGGCACAAAGCCGATTTTTCCCGTTTTATTCGAGCCGAGCGGTTTCCCGCGGCGCAAATCCAGCGCGGCCCTCAGCTCTTCTATAGTTGTAACGACTTCCATTCTCTCCACTCCAATCCGTTAATTTCCGCGGCTGCCTGACGATCCGTACAATTGATCGATGACCTTGCCGTCGCCTTTGAACGAATGCTCCTGGGCGGGAAATTGCTTGGTTTTAACGTCTTTCACGTATTCCGCAAGACCGCTGCGTATTTGCTCTCCTAAATTCGCATAGGTTTTAACGAATTTTTTGGGCGCGGAGCCGGAACCGTATTGCAGAAGATCGTGGAACACGAGCACTTGTCCGTCGCAGCCCGCACCGGCGCCGATCCCGATCGTCGGAATGGATAACCGGGAGGAGATGTAAGCGGCGACTTCATCCGTTAGAAGCTCAAGCACGATGGAGAACGCACCCGCCTCCTCCAACGCCTGGGCATCCTCCAGCAGCTTTTTCGCTTGCTGCTCGGTTTTGCCTTGGATCAAATAACCGCCGATCTGGTAAACCGATTGAGGCGTCAAGCCCAGATGGCCCATGACCGGAATGCCGGCGGACGTACAAGCGGCGACTGCCGCGGCGATCTCTTTGCCGCCTTCCATCTTGACCGCCTTCGCTCTGCCTTCCTGCATAAGTCTTCCTGCATGGCTCAAGGTCGTATCGATCGAGCCGTGATACGTGTTGAACGGCATGTCGGCTACGACGAAGCTTGTCGATACGGCACGGGTAACCGCCCTCGTATGATATACCATATCGTCGATCGTAACGGGGAGCGTCGATTCATACCCGAGTACGACGTTGCCGAGCGAATCGCCGACAAGCAGGACGTCTACGCCCGCTTCCTCGGCCAGCTTCGCCGACGGATAATCGTAGGCGGTCACGACCGAGATCGGTATGCCCTCTTGTTTCATTTTTCTCATGCGGATGGTACTGATCGGCTTGCGTTGTTCCATCATCGTTCCTCCTTGCGGTACTCCTACTTTGAGTGTGCGCAATTTCCACATAGATACCCGCTAAAGCTGCCCGTTTTATTCCCGGAATACCTGGGTAGACGCAGTTCGCGTTCAAGCCACTTTATTTACCGCAGGTTCAAGCCGCTTTAGGCGAGTACTTTCCGGAAAATTCAAAAAACCTTCTAGTCCCAGACTAAAAGGTTACGAAATACAAAGAATCTGTATCGCGTATGTTCCTCCTGTCTCGGTCCTTGCGGCTCAGAGCAGAATCCGACATCGTCGCATTTTCAAAACCTATTAACTTGGATAAACGAATTGCCCTACTTGCGCAGAGTGCAGTTCCCGGGGATACCGCCTCTGCCAAAAGTATAGCATAATTCTCACAAAAACGACACGAATTTATGAACATGTCATGACAATAACCGCTTTACGGTTGTCCGACATCTCCCGAAAAATACGTAACCGTACGGCCGTCCGGCTTCGCTACAAGGAGCGCTCCCATATCGTCGATCGCCACCGCGGTACCTTCCTCTATACCTTGTGCGGTTTGAATCGTCACCTTTCGCTGCAGCGTCACGGTCAGCGCTTCCCAAAGCGTCCGGATCGGGGCAAAGCCCTGATCGCGGTACAATTCGTACAAGTCCTCAAGCTGCAGCAAAAAATCGCATACCAAAGCCGCCCTGTCGATCGGCTCGCCTCTTTCAATCAGTAATGACGTCGCCTTCTCGCGCAGATCGTCCGGATAGTCTTCTTCCTTCAGATTTGCGCTAATGCCCACTCCGACGATCACATAATTGAGACGTTCGTCCTCCGCACTGGATTCCAGCAAAATACCGCTTATTTTTTTGCCGCGAACAAGCAGGTCATTAGGCCATTTAATTCCGACCTCAGGGGTCAGCTTGCGGATGGTCCGGCATAATGCCACGGCTACAAGCAGAGTAAGCTGCGGAGTGAACGGAAGCGGTATTTCCGGCTTCAGCACGACGCTCATCCATATGCCCTTGCCCTTCGGCGACAGCCAATTGCGGCCCATTCTGCCGCGTCCCTTGGTCTGCTGCTCGGCGATGACGAGCGTTCCTTCGCCGGCGCCATTCCTTACGAGCTCATGTGCAATGTTTTGCGTGGAATCGACCTCGTCATACAGCTTGATCGTGCGGCCGAGCGTACGCGTTTGCAGCCTCGCGAGCAGCGATGCCTGATCGATTCTCTCGGGCACCTGCAGAAGCCGGTAGCCGAGCTTAGGAACCGCTTCAAATTCGAAGCCTTCTTTGCGCAGCGATTGAATATGCTTCCATACGGCCGTTCTGCTGCAATTGAGTTCTTTGCTAAGCTGCTCGCCTGAAAGAAAAACGCCTTGATTTTGTTTAAATAGCTGAACTAATCGTTCGTTCATGGCATCTCCAACTCTTTACCATATTGTTGGGCCAGCAGGATAAGCCGGCTCTTGTCATTTTCCGTTCCTTGCAATGCCGCTTCGGCAAGCAGCCTGTCCAGCATTTGCGCCGTCCATGGCCCAGCCTCTCTTCCAAGCGCGTCGGCAATCTCGGCTCCCGTAACGGCGAGCTCCGTCCGGTCCCAAAGGGCGATTTCCTCAAGCCATTGGGCGCCGGAATCCGAAAGCCGCACATAGAGCCGCGCATACGGCCCGCGAAACGTGACTAATAACGCATTTATCGCAAGCCAATCCTGCGCGTTGCTTTTGCCGTATCGGAGCGCCTGCTTCTTGAAAAACATGTTCAGTTTTTCATCAGACAGCTCGCTCGTTCCGGCAATGCTGTTTATTTCGCGATCGATTACCTGCTTGAATTCGAGCAGCTTGACGATACGATCCGATTTTCTGCGCGGAAAAACGAGCGCCATCATCCCTTGAGCCGCTTCCTCCGGACTTAGCTGCACCGCCGCAAAAAGAAAAGCCCAACGCATGACATCGCCCGATAGCTCCGTCCATCGATGCAAGCGTTCGGGAAGCTCCTCCCGCTCCTTTACGGATGAAGCCGTTTGTTGAGACGGCGGATCCGGATGTTCGGACGCTGCCAAGGCTATTCGCTCCGCAAATGCGCCGAGCGGAATCTTCGTATGCCGCAGCAATCCGCTGCGCGCAAGAAGCCGGAGCGCCCGCAGCGGGTCCGTTCCGGCTATCATCTTCGTAAGCTCGGCTTCCACTCTTTCCATCGCAATATGTCGCAGCAAAGGAGCCTTATCGAGCAGTGCAAGCCATGTGCCCTCTTCGATGGAGAACATGTAATTGGAAGCAAAACGAAGACACCGCAGCATGCGCAGCGCATCTTCCTCGAATCGCTCATGCGCATCGCCTACGCAGCGGATCACCTTGCGTTCGATATCCGTTCGGCCGCCGTAAGGATCGATCAGCCGGCCGCTTCGTTCCATAGCGATCGCGTTGATCGTAAAATCCCGGCGCTGCAAATCTTCGCGCAATTCCGGAACAAACGTTACGGATGCGGGTCTCCGGTGATCCTCATATTTCGATTCCGTGCGGAACGTGGTCACTTCGACCGGCGTCCCCTGAATGACGACCGTAACGGTACCGTGCTGCAGCCCGGTAGGCAGCGTACGCGCGAAGGAGGCGATTACCTGCTCCGGCAGTGCGGAGGTGGTGACATCATAGTCTTTGACGCTTCGATTCATCAGCTTGTCGCGGACGCAGCCGCCGACCAAATAAGCCGAATGGCCTTCGGCTTCGAGCCGGGCGATAACCGCATGAGCAACTTCTTCTTGATCCAAGGCTGCGTCCTCCTTTTCTATCGACAGGGCTGTTACTTGCTTAATGATACGCAAATTGTTATCAGCTTTCTTGGCAGATCATTTTATCGAATGTCCGATTTCGTTCTGGGATTTCCCTGCCGAGAATCCGGTAATAGATGTTCTCATATTGCATCGTGATCAGATCGTTGCAGAACGTGAATCTTGCTCTATCCAGGCAAGCCTGCCTCATTCTGCTGTACAGCGATTCGTCCTGAAGCAGCCTCAGCACATGACCGGCCATGGCATTCGTGTCCCCGATCGGGGCCAAATAGCCGGTTTCGCCGTTCGTTATGAGCTCGGGAATCCCGCCCGCTTCAGAGCCAACCGTCGGCACGCCGCATGCCATCGCCTCGAGGGCTACAAGACCGAAGCTTTCCTTCTCGGAAGGCAGCAGCATCACGTCGGCGAGCGAAATAATTTGTGCCACATCGTCCTGCTTGCCGCAGAACGTGACGCGATCGGATAACCCAAGCTCCTTCACGGCCGAGCAGACGCGCGACAGCTCCGGCCCCTCGCCGACAAACAAGAGACGGGTAGGCACCTGTTCATTCACCTTGGCAAAAATATCGACGACATCCATTACCCGTTTAACCGGTCGGAAATTCGAGATATGAATCAATATTTTCTCGTCGGGCGAAGCAAACTCCTTCCGCAGCTCCGTTACCTCACGAGGATAATATACGCGTTTATCGACGAAATTGTATACGAGATCGATGTCCCTGTCGATCGAAAGCGTCTCTCTCGTTTCTTGGATTAAATCGTCGGAGACGGCGGTAACCGCATCGCTGCGGTTGATCGCATACCGGATTAAATCGCTGAGCGAGTGATCCTGCGCCAGCACCGTTATATCCGTGCCGTGCAGCGTAGTCATCACCTTCAAATGATCGCCGACCATCTGCTTGGCCAGCAAAGCGCATACCGCATGCGGAATGGCATAATGAACGTGGAGCAGGTCTAGCCCTTCCATCTGAGCTACTTGCGCCAGCTTGCTCGCCAGCGACAGATCGTAAGGCGGGTAGCGGAACACGTAATAATCGCTTACCTCTACCTCATGATAGTAAATGTTTTTATCGAACTTGCCGAGACGGAACGGGATGCTGTGGGTTATAAAATGAACCTCATGCCCTTTTTCGGCGAGCAGCTTGCCGAGTTCCGTGGCGACTACGCCCGAACCTCCCAACGTCGGATAACACGTAATGCCGATTTTCAACCGATCGTTCAAGGCGCTCTTCCCCCTTCAGCCCCACCTTGTGAAGCTAAGCATAAATGCATGACCGGTATGTTGCGGGACCCGCTCACCGGCTGTAAATATAGAGGACTGCATACGATAGATGCAATCCTCCGAAGCCATTTCCACGAAATACCTTTTCAATTGATTATTATCATTATGCCGAATAACGTTAAAATAGGTCGACAACATAAGGCAGCCTGGTCACAAATCCTTCCGCATAAGGAACCAGCTGCTTTTGGCCGAGCACACGGTCGCGCGCTTCAACCCGCTCCAAATATCCTTGGTTAAGCGGCGTCGAAACGAAATCGTTGCTCTGTCCGGCAGGCTCGAACTGGGTTCGATAAGCGCGAAGCGAAGCCATTTTCTGCTCGTACTCCGCACTGACATCAACAAGCAAATCGGCCTCATGCAAATCGTTTATGAAATAAAATAAAGTTTTTTCAACGGTTACAGGCTCCGCTTGCGGTGCATATCTTCTCAGCTTCGCGTTAAATACGGCCTGCTGGACAAGCTGACTGCAAAGCACATGATCGGGATGGCGATCTTCCCAGTAAGGCGCAAATACGATTCGCGGCCGCCACTTTCTAATCTCCAACGTAATCGCTTCGATCTGCTCCGCGCAAACGAACAGGCCGCGATCCGGCAGTCCGAGATTCGTGCGAGCCGCAAGACCCATAATCCGAGAGGCTTCCTCCGCCTCTTGCTTACGGGTTTCTACGTTGCCGTTCGAAGACATTTCCGCGTATGTCAAGTCGCATATGCCGACTTTATATCCCGCATTCGTATGCTTGACAATGGTCGCTCCCATGCCGATTTCCGCATCGTCAGGATGCGCGCCGAATATTAACATATCAAGCGTCATTCGAAATCACCCGGCTTATATTTATGGACAAGCTCGCGCCATGCGAAATCGCCTCTGTCGAGCGCCTTTACCAATATTTCGGCGGTTGCGATATTCGTCGCTACCGGTATGCCTTGTACGTCGCAAAGTCTAAGCAGCGCGATGATGTCCGGCTCGTGAGGCTGCGCCATAAGCGGATCTCTCAAAAAGATGAGCAAGTCCATCTCGTTCTGGGCGACAAGCGCCCCGATTTGCTGATCACCGCCGAGCGGTCCCGACATGAAGCGGTGAACGTCCAGCTTCGTTTGCTCCATTATTCTTTTGCCTGTAGTGCCCGTTGCATACAATTGATGACCTCTTGCAAAAACATGCTCATATGCGGTAACGAAATTGACCATCTCATCTTTTTTACGGTCATGTGCAATTAACGCAATGTTCAAACTCATGCCAGTACTCCCTCTCTGATTATATCCGAGTTATCTAGCCTAGGCTTTCGAGCGGGCATCCCGCCTGCCGTTATGATTAGTCTTCCATGAAGTGTTCGAAGCCGTATACGAGTCCGGTATAACCCATTACTTTCTTGACCGCAATATTGACGCCCGGCATATAACCTGCACGGTCATAGGAGTCATGGCGGATTTTGAGCGATTGCCCGAAGCCGCCGAAGATGACTTCCTGCTGCGCGAATACGCCCGGCAGCCGAACGCTATGTATGCGGAATCCGTTATAATATCCACCGCGGCTGCCTTCGATCGTCTCTTCTTCCTTCGGATTTCCTTGACGCAGCTCCTGCCTGTTTTGCGAAATGAGTTCGGCTGTCTTGATCGATGTGCCGGAAGGCGCATCCAGCTTCTGGTCGCCGTGATACTCGATGATTTCGACATGAGGCATATATTTAGCGGCTTGCGCTGCGAACTTCATCATGAGAATGGCGCCGATCGAGAAGTTCGGTGCGACCAATCCGCCGATTTCCTGCTCTTGGCACAACTTGTCCAGCTCGTTGATCTGCTCAGGGGTCAGGCCTGTCGTCCCGACAACCGGACGAACCTTATGCTTGATCGCGATTACCGCGTTGCTCATTACGGTTTGCGGCGTCGTGAAATCGACGATGACATCCGGCTTCGCTTCCGCCAGCGTCAGTTCCAAATCGGTCGTCACCAGCACGCCGCAATCCTCTTGACCGACGATACGCCCTGCATCCGCCCCTGCCGAAGACCGGTCGACAGCGGCGACCAGCTTCAGCTCAGGATCGTTCAAAACCATTTTTACAACTTCCTGCCCCATTCGGCCGCTTGCTCCAGCTACTGCTACTTTAATCGGTTGACTCATCGTTCGACACCTTGCCCTTTCTTTACGTCGTATGCCGTAAGCGCATATTTGAGATAAACAATCTTTCGTATTCGGCGAGCAGTCTTAGTCCGCTCGCGTTGTCGGGCTCGAGATTGAGCGCTTCTTTGATCGCTTGGATAGCATCCGCATACTCGCCTAAGGCACCGTATGAGACGCCTTGTAACAGATAGGCGTTGAAAGAAAGCGGGTCAAGTCTAACCGCTTCCTTGAGCAGCGTTACCGCCATGAATAGCTGCTCGGAATCGCCGTCGAAGTATTTCTCCGCCTGCTCGATCAATAATCTTGACTGAATATGCCGCAGATGAATGCCGTATGTTACGTTATCAGGCTCCAGCTCGCAAGCGCGGCGCGCATGCTCGACCGCCTTGTTTAACCGGTTGCTTCTTGCGAATGTCACCGAGAGCTTATAATGGTAACCGCCGTTATCCGGACTGCGCCGGATCGCTTGTTCGAAGCATGCGATCGCTCTCTCGAAATCGTTGACGAGTATCGCCTCATAGGCTTCTTGAATATACATTTCTCCGCTCACTGTCCACATCCCCCATTACGATTTCGCCTCGAGAAACAAAGACGTTTATCAGGTGATGGTACAGCATATGTTCGTTATTGCGGATCGGAATCGACAGGAGTCCAGCGGGTCGCGTCGCGCGTGCGAAACTTCTCCATAACGCGGTCATGCGATTCGGTCAGATCTATGCCGAGCGAATTCGCGAAGCAAATGACGATAAACAAAATATCGCCCAGCTCCATTTCGATGGAATTATCCGCTTCATCCTGCTTTTTCGGCTTCTCGCCGAACCGGTGATTGACCTCCCGGGCCAGCTCGCCGACTTCCTCCGACATGCGGGCAAGCATGGAGAGCGGACTGAAATATCCTTCTTTATATTGCGATATGTAACGATCTACTTCCTGCTGCAGCTCATGCAATGTTTTATTCGACATCGGGTCCCCTTCCTTATATTCGATCGCGGGCCGTCTTGAGCCCGTCTTTAGTTGAATGGAGCGATTATTCCTTTTTTACATGTTAACCGAAAGCTTTATTTAAAACAAATGCTTTTCGCAAAAAAACGGGCATACTGTACGTTATCGGACAATTTTTCTACTATATATTCCCTTTTTTTTCGACAAGGAGGCATCAAAGCCATGCTCCTGTTTAAGGAACGACTCAGACTCAAACAATTGGTGCCGATTTTTATCGGTACTGCCGTTTACGCATTCGGCCTCCATTACTTCGTCATTTCCAACGAACTGATGGAAGGCGGCATTACGGGCGTAGCGCTGCTGCTCAAGTATGCGTTCGATCTCCCCCCATCCTATACGACGCTGCTGTTGAACGTGCCGTTGTTTTTGATCGGCTGGCGTGCGCTCGGCAAAGGAGCGCTCGCTCTTTCCATATTCGGTACGGTTTCGCTCTCCTTTTTCCTCTGGGTCATGGAGCGGCTGATTCAACGCAATTGGATCGAGCCTTTCACGACGCATCAGGATTTCTTCCTGGCGACTCTTTATGCAGGCGTTACGCTGGGCACCGGTCTCGGTATCGTTTTTCGGTATGGCGGGACTACGGGGGGCTCGGATATCATCGCCCGTTTGGCGAACAAATGGAAGGGATGGTCGATTGGCCAGGTCATTTTGGCGCTGGATGCGATCATTATCGGGGCTGCGATATTTTACATTCCCCGCGAAAAAATACTGTACACGATGGTCGCCGTCTTCGTCGCCTCCAAGATGATCGATTTCATTACCGAAGGCGCATATGCGGCCAAAGCGTTCACCGTCGTTTCGGATCGGAGCGGCGAATTGGCGCAGCTGATCACGAATGAGATGGACCGCGGAGTCACGCTCCTGCAGGCCAAAGGCGCATATTCGCAGCAAAACAAGGAGGTCGTCTACTGCGTAGTAGCCAGGTCGGAAATGCGCCAAATTAAATCGCTCATCAAGGCTGTCGACCCAAAGGCGTTCATCATTATTAGCGATGTGCACGATGTGTTGGGCGAAGGATTTAAAGAGGGGTGAGAAATAAGTCACCCCTCGCTTGGTATCGCTCCGCAGCTTTATCCGCAAAGAAATGAAAGTGGCCTAAGTCACACCCGGGCTAAGGGGTATCCGCCTCCACCTCCGTGAAAGTCGCTTCCTCTCAATTAGACACAAGGTCACGAAGCAACTTTCAAGTCGGCCGCCAGGTCTTTCCACCGCATACCCCCTATCCCTCCGCAGCACAATTGAATGTTTTGCCACTTTCAAATAAATTACAAAAAACAGCCCCGATTCGCTCGGGGCTGTCTTATTTTAATAGGGTGTGGCAGGAAGAATAAAACATTATGCTACAGCTTTTCCTTCTCGTTCCGCCCGACTTTGACCAAACTGCGCTCGGCGTACATCCGCCAGCCCGCGAAGGCAAGAACCGGGATGATAATAACCGCCATCAGCATCGTCCACCAAGTCGGGTTGGCGTTCTGACCGAGCGGCAAATAAGCCGTATCTTCTTCGCGCTTATCGAAAATAAGATCCAGCGCCGATTGCAAATGCTCGGAGGCGTTCGCCAAGTTTTCGTAGGCTATCGCTTTAGCCGTTGATTGTGTTTTTATGAAGGACATCAATGAATCAAGCTTCTCGACATCCGAAGGATCCCGGCTTATAAACAGCGCCGGCCGAATGGTCGAATAATGCCTTTCATAGCGCACTACCGCCTGTCCCACCTGAGTCTCGTTTTTCTGCTGGACAGCCAGCTGCAAAACGCGAACGTCCTCTTTCATCACCTTGTAATATTGATGCCACATCGGCTCGTTCGGATGTGTAAGCGCGTCGGCCACCAGCTTGATTTTGGCGGCGGCTATTAGCGTATCCTGTTGAGTCGCATATACGCTGTTAAATGAGCGCTTCGCTTGTACGACGGATTGGGCCAGCGCATTCATCCCCTCCACCGACGTAATACCGCCGTATTTGATCGTCGGAATGAGCGCGCTGATTTCGTTCATTCTCTCCAATACGCCAACTACATTTCCTTCCGTCGTCAGCTTGTATATGTCATCGGCAGCTCGATTCAATTGTTCGATTTTATGCAAATCGTCAGCTCCGGCCATCACCGGCTTCTGTTTTTGCTCCTGCCGGATACAGCCTCCCATTACAGCAAGCATGAGGCAAAGAGCAAACAGAACGAACATCCTCCGGTAACCATGAACAAACATGGACATCCCCTCCTCATCATTAAGATATGGGGGGATGTCCATGTTTAGACCGCTGCAGATTCTCGGGAACGGCAATCTTTTCTATGTTTTTTTAACGGAAACGATCAAGAACACGAGCAAGCTTGCCGCGCTAAGCAAAATCGTAAACAGCTGGATGACGGGTAAATCGTCCAAAAGCACCTGCGGCAGCGCAGGAAATACATCGTACGTGTAATCGACAAAGTCGCTTGCAAACACCCAAAGAGCGGCTGCAGCAAGCCCTATTGGCCGAAGACGGAAGAAACGTGCGAAGAGCAGCGCTTCGGCAGCCATACCTAGATGCGAAATCGAAAGCATCCAATCCTGCCAGCTTCCCGGCGATCCTTGACTATTCGCCGCAACAATGACGACGACCGCCCATATGCCGTACTTAAACGAGGCGACAACGCCGACCGATTCGATAATCGAACGCAATGCCGACGTTTTCAAGGCTGTTCGCGGACGATAACTGTCCACGAGCAAATAAACCAGTGCCATCGTAAAGAACAAGCTTCCCGTCGGACTGTCCGGAACCAGAATAACCATCCAAAGCGGCTTCGTCTCTACAGTTAATTTCAATTGCGCCCAATACCAAACATAACCGTAATACGTCCCGCCAAAATTGACGATGAACAATAACCAAAGCACCAAACGAGAAGTCAGAAACGGTTTGCTCCAATAATGCGCAAGCGATGTCGGCATAATCGATTCCCCATCATGTGAATTTCCTGAATTTTAATGAAAAGCCTGACCGCTCTTAGGAGGGTCAGGCTTAGTCAGCAGCTTATTGCGCTTTTTTCTGTTTGGCGAGCCAGTCTGCAAGCTTATCGAGATCGGCATCGGTTAAGCCCTTGCCTTTGTTCGCATCCCATAAGCCTGGAGGCATTTGGCCTACGCCTTCCTTCATGATCTTCACGATTGCTGCTTTGTCATGCGTGTCGCCGACTCCGAGCAATGCCGGAATTTTAGCTGCCGACATGCCCTTCAAGCCGTCGCCGTGACAAGAAATACAAGTGGATTTCTTGTAAATCTCGGCGGCCGGATCACTCGCATCGACCAAAGCAACCGCCGCTTTTTTGTCGGTAGACGGAGCCGGCTTGCCGCTTTGCTTCGCTTCGCGCATTTCTTCCTCGCGCTTGATGTGCTCGGGAATCATGCCTTTAGCTTCCATTTCCTTCGTGTAATGGTGCCACGAGAAAACGGTCAAGTACGTTACCGCTACCAGCGATACAAGCATCAAGCTGGAAGCGATCGGTCTTCTGTAGAAACGTCTTTCTTTACCTGTATCGAGGAACGGAGCCAAGAGAAGGCCGCCGAACATGATAGCGGGAAGGACCAACGCTCCGATAAGCTTGTAGTCGCCCGATGCATACGGATATTTGAGCAGCTGATACAGAAACAGGAAGTACCAGTCCGGCATCGGAATGTAACCAGGCGTCGTCGGATCGGCCGGGTAACCGAGCGGAGCCGGTTCGGACATGACGAGCGCAAGAATACCGACCAAGCAAACCGCCGCAACCATCCATTCCTTAAGCAGAAAGTTTGGGATGAAAGCTTCGGATTTGCCCGGATATGCAGAATAGTCGATCGGCAGCGGGCGGTTCGACTTTTGACGAACGCGCGAATCGCCTACGTAAACGATCTTTTCATCACTTTTATGACCATGAGCCAAGCTCTTCCCCTCCTAATAGAACTTATAGTGGTCCGGAAATGCCTTGCTTCCGAATCATAATAAAGTGACCGGCAAGAAGAGCTAGCAGCGCCCCAGGCAAGAAGAACACGTGGATTGCAAAAAATCTTGTCAAGGTAGTAGCGCCTACAATGTCTCCCCCTTGCAGCAACGTCTTGATGTAGTCACCGATAATCGGAGGCGAGGCGGCAATCTGAATACCTACTTGCGTTGCGAAATAAGCTTTGTTATCCCATGGCAGCAAGTAGCCTGTAAAGCCAAGACCTAACATAACGAAGAAAATCAACATCCCGACAACCCAGTTCATTTCGCGCGGTGCCTTATAGGAACCCGTGAAGAAAACCCGCAAGGTATGTAGGAACATCATGACGATTACAAGACTTGCTCCCCAGTGATGCATGCCGCGAACGATGACGCCGAATGCAACTTTATGCTGCAGGAAGTCAACGCTCTTGTAAGCGTTAATGACATCGGGCGTGTAATACATCGTCAGGAACATGCCGGACAATATTTGAATGACCGTGATAAAGAAGGTCAATCCCCCAAAACAGTAAACGAATGCGGAAAAGTGATGCGCCGGGTTCACGTGTTCAGGAACTTCGTGATCGGCAACGTCTCTCCACATTGGCGTAATGTCAAGGCGTTCGTCAACCCAATTATAAAGACTTTTCAGCATTTAACTGTTACGCCTCCTTACTTATTAACTATTTGGTTCGGCCCGAGCTGACCCAAATAAACGAAGCCGTTCTCGATCTTTACCTTGTACTCGTCCAAAGGCGCGGTTGATACAGCAAGCTGTTTGCCTTCTTTCGTGTAATGCGCACCATGGCAAGGACAATAAAACTGATCTTTATAATCAGCATTGTTGTTCCAGCCAACCGTACAGCCGAGATGCTTACACGTCGGATTTAAAGCAAAAATATTGCCGCTCTTGTCCTTCGCGATAAAAGCCTCGATCTCCGGATCGCTTTCATACCAACCGTCGACTTGATGGATTTGGAATTTAAATGCCTGCGGCGAGTCGGTTACCTTGCTCTCTTCGACAACCTTAACCCAATCCGCTTCCTTCTTCGGTTGCAATACCGGATCAACGGCAAAACGAACCATCGGCACAAGCATGCCTGCAGCCAAGAAGCCTCCCGTTCCACCGAGCGTGTACGACAAAAATTGACGTCGCGACATTTCCCGCTTCGCTACCGGCATATTCTCGGATCCGTGGGATGCGTGATTTTTGCGTTCGCTCATGTTCTCTTCTACCCCCTTTTGCCATTCATATCATCATGTCATATCGACAGAACCTTACAACATACTAGGACATAAATATAATAGCCTACGTCCCTATAGGCGTCAAGAACGGCTGAGTATAATTGGTAAACCGTTTGCTCGACGTTCGCCTAAACGTTAACGAAATTGTCACATCTCCTAAATATCCTTGCAGATAAATGTTTTACGGGCATAAAACCTGACATTTATCGGGTCGGCCGGAATTGGCATGCCGAACTGCAAACAGTAATAATAGCTTTTTCCAAAATCGCTTCATTCATGCGTCCTTTGACAAGTTTCCCTTGCTTCGCCAAATCTCCTGCAGCTTCTCGCCGACAAGCGTTTTGCCTCCGGATGCCATCTCCTCCGTAATGAACAAATCCGCCCCGTCGAAGGGCAAGATCGATATGGCGGCGTCCGAGCTGATCAGGACCACATAAGCAAATCCGCTTTCCTTGAGCTTGCCGCATAGATGATTGACTCCCGAGACGAAGGTTCCGGGCTGACCGTTATAATGCAATGACGGGTAAGTGACGACCCGCCCTTTGAACGGAATTTCTACATGCTCCATAATATCGGCGAGCCGCTCGAGCGATTGCGTAACCTCCCAAGGCTCTTCCCCTCCGGTAAGGCCGGTCAGCGGAAGCAGGCAAGTATCCAGATACGGCTGGAGATCCGGCCATTGATCTTTTTTGATATCGCTAAATTTCATGCGGCTTGTCCCCTCTCTCCAAACTATACTCCATTCCTTTCTCTACATAGCTCGCAGATGTCCGTTTCATTCTCTTCAAGTCGTCCTCCGTCAACTCGCGAACGACTCTGGCCGGCGAACCCATAAGCAGCGTATAAGCGGGAAAACGTTTGTTCTCGGGCACGAGAGAGCCTGCCGCGACGAGCGTGTATTCGCCGATTTCAGAGCCGTTCAGCAAAATGGCGCCCATTCCGACGAGGCTCCCTTCACCGATTTTGCAGCCGTGAATGATTGCGGCATGACCGACCGAGACATCGCTGCCGACAAGTAAAGGCTGCTTCGTATTGACGTGCCCGATGCATCCGTCTTGAATATTGGATCGGTCGCCGATCGAAACGGGCGCCAGATCGCCTCTCAGGACGGCGTTATACCATACGGTCGCTTGCTCCCCCAGCGTAACGTCTCCGATCAGTCTGGCGCCTTCGGCGATGAACGCGGATTCATGCAGGCGCGGCTTGATTCCTTTATACGTATGTATCATTCGTATCCCTCCAGTTATGGCTCCGCTGGAGATTGTAGCAATCCCCTCACCTATTGTCAATGCTCAAATCAATCGCTTCCTCGTCCTTATACGACCCCTTAATAACGCTGCTGCCGAGCTTGCTTACCAGAACGACCTTGCCGCACGCTTCATCTTCTCCGATCCGGATCAAGCCGATATGCATCATCATCTGCAGAATGCGCGCCTCCAGAATCGATTCCGAGGAGTCGTAATAATAGGGGCGAATCAGTTTGCAAAGAACGCCGCCGACCGATTCGACCGTCACCCAGCTGCCGGCAAGCCGCTCCAGCCAATGTACGATAGAACGAATATTCGGTATCGGCCCTTTATAAAGACGCAGCCAGAAACGGTAAACCTCGGTAAGCGGCTCTTTTTGACCGGATACCGTCCGCGCTCTGCCTAAATCCGTAATCGTAAGCTGATTGCCGATTTCCGCGATTAATCCTTGATAATAACAGTAATCGTAAATAAAAGACAACCGGATCGGATATTCCCGATATCTGCGGCCGTAGCCGAAGCGCCAAGCCGTCTTGCCTACGGGCTCTTCCGCGACCGACAGACGTTCCATCAGTTGCTGCACGTGTTTTTTGTACATAAAGCCTTCGGCGGACAGCTGGATTTCCTGTTCCATCACGTAGCGTAAAAAATGAAGAATGTCGCCCAGCAAAAGCTGCTGCTCATCCCGATAAACGGACGGCGCATCGTCCAGAGTATGAATGGATCTCCGGAACTGCGACGTCAGCATCTCGTCAAATCGGCGCTTTAAGTCATCAGGGAGCTGAAAAAGCGATTTCGTTTGCTGCAAATATCCGTTAAACAGCCAGCCGTTTCGTTTGAATTTTACGATCATCTCCCGCGAATCGGACTTCGCCGCTTCTTCCTGCTGCCATTTGGACAGGCTGGCTCTGGCTAGCAGCTCCTCCATGCTGAACGAATTTCTGGCATCGAACATGAGCGAATTCAAAAACCGGACGTCCTCTACGGTTAAGCCCGACAATTGGCGTTCGAACACGTCTCTGCGGTTAATGGCCGCAAGAATCGTTTGAATCAAATCGTTCTTCGAATGGCCGTTGCATTCGCATTCGTAGGTTTTGGCAATGCGGCTCAATTCGTGAATGTCGGCGTAGCAAAGCATGTCGGCTAAATTCATGCCGGTATCCTCCCATACGTTTAGGTATCGTGAAAGTCCGGGCGAGAACGCTGGCGAGACAGCTTTCTTCGCTTACCCTTTCCTTTTCCATTATGGGAAAAATCCGGCTAAATCATTCCGCAGCCGTTAAACTAGCCCTAAACGAAGGCGGCATCGCCCGTAATCCGCCTTATTACAATATGAAAAGCGTCCTGTTGGACGCTTTACTGGAATAGCCGGGTTCATGCCCGCTCCTATAATCGATTTCAGTTTCGCGTTCGCGACAGCCAGTTCATGATTAACAGGGAACTGATCAGCCCAAGTATCGATAAAGCAAGTAAATAATCCGCATACGAATGAATGGGACCGAGCTTCATCGGTTCGATTACACGGCCGGACGTGCTGGCGAGCGCGAGCTTCGGTACGTTGCTTACGTTGATCGCCCCTCGATCATCGCTTGCTTTAGCCGCTTGGTGAAAGCCGTAGGACGACGTCTCTGCAGCATCCTTCTCAAAGAGGTCCCCTCCGGCAATCGTATACATGAAACTGAAAACGAACAAGGCGAGGCAGAAGGAAAGTACGGCGGTCAGATTACGCCTGATGCGGTATGGAATCGCATATATCCGCTCCGCAATCGGGATTCGCCAAGCTTCGTCTTTATATATGCGATCCATCACCCGGCTTGAAATCATGTAAGGCTCCGTTGAGGAAGTGGGAAGATCGCGCGCCGCAGTTTGAATGAGCTGCAGGCTTTCTTCCCATATCTCGAATTGTTCGGCGCAATCCTTGCAACGGCGCACATGCTCATCAACGCACACCCGTTTGAGATCCGTCTCGGCCAGATCGAAATAATCGCCGAACAACTCCTGAATTTCCTCGCATTTCATCGCTGACTCATCCCTTCGTACTCTTCGTAAATCGCTTCGCCAAAGTAAGGCTCCAGCTGCAGCTTCACGCTCGCTCGTGCCCGAAACAGCAAAGATTTCACGGCGCTGACGGTTTGCCCCAATATATTTGCTATCTCCTGGTAATCAAGCTGCTCGTATTCCCGCAAAATCAGAGCCGATCGCTGCTTCTCCGGCAGGTTATTGATCGCTTCGCGAACAAGCGCAACCTTCTCGTTCCGCAGAATCGTCTGCTCCGGCATCGCTTCGAAAGAAGCATGCGGCGTCAACCCGCTTTGATCTAGAGATATTTTTACATGCCTTTGTTTGCGCATTTCGCTAAGCACGGTATTCCTGGCTATCGTATACAGCCATGTCGAGAAGGAAGCCTCTACCTCGCGAAAGGTTTGCAGGCTGCGGTAAGCCTTATAGAACGTTTCCTGGCTTAAATCGTCGACCAACAGTTCCATATTGGCGCTTTTGAGCATATGGAAGATGAATGCGTAAATTTTCCGCTCGTAACGACGCACGAGTTCCGCATACAATTCCGTATTGCCGTCTTTAATCTCGCGAATCAACTGGGAATCGGTCATTTACAAGCGATCCTCCTTGCAAAGCACCCTTCCCCCGAGTCTTCATGTTCGTTATGTAAGATATGTACCCGACTGGGAGATAAAAGTTGCGGCATTCTATTCAAAATATTTAGACGTATGACGATTCAAAAAAGTTTCATTGTACAAATATTCGTTAAAAACGTTAATTTTCCTGCTTTTTCGACAAATGCCCGCATCCATTCGGCCGTCGGCTTGCTTCTTATCGATCTATATAAACAAATAAACGGCAACGAACAAAAAAAAACCACCGGATCACCGGTGGGCGCACATAGTGCAAATTCGGATAGGAGTGGAGAGAAACCATACTGTAGTTCTTATTATATGTATCCGTTTACATTTTGTCAACACATTTATGCAAGCGGTTTCTTGATTCGGTACGAATCGAATCCTCTCTCAGGTTAAACGTTCATTCCGTTCGTTTCTGCCGCATAAATGATAGCGTTTCGTTTCCCATATCCACGGAGCGCTTCCGGCTGCCTGCTTTCCGGTAAACGCAAAAAACGAGCGCATCAGCATTATGACTGATACGCTCGAACAATCGGCGTCGGCAAAATATCCGCAACCGTTCCGCGAGAATGCCCCCGGTTCGCTGCAGAAGCTATACGTGCACGACATAATACGGCTTCAGAACCTCGGAAGCTTTCTCGAAGTCTTCTTCGTTCCGGAAAGACAGGCGAAGCACCCCTGGCACATCGTCCCTGCTTTCGATGATTTGAATATTGCTGAGGTTGATTCTGTGACTGCCAAGCAGAGTGGCTACGGAGCCGATAATGCCAGGATGATCCGGCACGTCTACATATAAATCGTAAAGCGCGGTAATTACTCCTTTGCGCCGTTCCGGCAGCTCGCTGCGGAACTTGCCCGCCCGTTTGAAGGCGTCCATGATGCCGTCGCCGTCATTCGTTTCGATCATGCTGCGGAATTTCGATATCTCCTCGTTCCAATCGTCCAAAAGCTTCAGCATAACCGGCTTATTGCTTTGGAAAATGTCGCGCCACATGACCGGATCGCCGGAAGCGATGCGCGTAATATCGCGGAAGCCTCCCGCCGCCAGAGCGCGATAGAGCCCGTTCGACTCGTTATATCCCGCAATCTGATTGACAAGCGCAACAGCGATCACATGCGGCAAATGACTGATGGCGCCAACGATATCGTCATGCTGCTCGGCATCCACACGAATGATTTGCGCCCTCGTCCATTGGAGCAATTCGACCAGCCGGTTGTAAACCTCCTCCGGCGTTCCTTCAGGAGGCGTCAATACGTAAAATGCATTCTCGTATAAGTACAAGGAAGCGGCTTCCACGCCGGAACGCTCGGAACCGGCCATCGGATGGCCGCCGATAAAATAGGCGCCCTGCAGCTTCATTCGGGCCGCGCATTCGACGACGGACCTTTTGGTGCTGCCTACATCAGTAATAATGCAGCCCGGCTTCAGCTCGACTTGCTGCAGCTTTTCCAAGTAATCGGAAATAAGCCCGACCGGCACGCATAAGAAAATAAAATCGGCGTCCGCCACTGCTTCCTTAAGGGAAGTCGTGGCCGAATCGACAACGCCGCGTTTTAAATATTTGTCGACGGAGGCAGGATTGGAAGAAAAGCCGGAAATATGAAGACCGGGTTTCCCTTTCCAGCAAAGAGCGAGCGACCCGCCCATCAAGCCGACGCCGACAATGGCGATTTTCGTCATGAGATCAAACCTTATCTATTAAAGTAGCCCGCCGGGGATACCTATATAACAAACGGCATCCCTTGCGCGGGATCACTATTATTGTTGAATTCGTCCGGCTGCTCGCTTTAAACGGAAACTTCCACTTCCGCAAGCACTTGCTCGAGTGCGGCGATAAATTTCCCGTTTTGTTCGCGGCTGCCTACCGTTACGCGAATCGAGGTAGGGAAATCCAGCGCATGTCCGCCGCGCACGATGATCCCTTTGCTCATCAATGCGTTAAAGACGGGTGCGGCGGGTCTTTGAACGTCGACCATCATGAAATTGCCGTGCGCCGGAAAATAGCTCAGTCCGAGACGGTCGAACTCGCCGGATAAATAAGCGATGCCTTCCGCATTCGCAGTGCGGCAATATTCGATAAACGACTGATCGCCGATTGCGGCCAGCGCAGCGGCTTGGGCGAAACGCGTCGTGTTGAAAGGCTCGCGAACCTGATTGATCGTATGAATGACTTCGGGATGCCCGATGCCGTAGCCGATCCGCAGCGACGCGAGACCGTATATTTTGGAAAACGTGCGAAGCAGAATGACGTTTTTGTGCTCTTTAAGCAGCTGCAAGCCGTCCGGATAATCTTCGGTCGTAATGTATTCCGCGTATGCCTCGTCCAGCACGACAAGCACGTCCGGCGAGATCTTGGAAAGGAAGTCTTTGACTTCTGCATGCGTGTTGATCGTCCCCGTAGGATTGTTCGGATTGCAAACCCAAACGATTTTCGTCTTGTCCGTCACACGCGCAAGCAGCGCCGGCAAATCATGCGTGCCTTCTTGAAGCGGCACCTCGATAACTTTGGCGCTTTCGATTTCAGCGTTATGCTTATATTGCGGAAACGTATGCGTCGCCATGACCGTCTCGTCTCCAGGGACAAGGAACGCGCGGGCGATCATCAAAATAATTTCGTCGGAGCCTGCGCCGAAAATGATTTGGTTCGGCTCGACATTGTAAAACTCCGCTACGGCTTTCGTTAATTCGACGCTGCCGCCGTCCGGATACAAGCTTACGCGCTCGACTTCGTCGACGATCGCCTGCTTGGCCTTAGGCGAGCAGCCGAACGGGTTTTCATTGGAAGCAAGCTTCGTAACCTCGGAAAGACCAAGCTCGCGTTTTACTTCTTCAATAGGCTTGCCAGGCTGATAAACCGGCAGATGGACGATGTTTTGTTTAGGCTTCATGTAAGACACCTCGCAAAGTAGATGTAAAAACAACTATACCTTTCATTGTCTCATAATTTTTTTTCAGATACAAACAGTTTTTTACGGGCACGCGCGTTTCCGTTGACGCGGCAAAGCGGAGTCGCTCGCCTCCGGCCTCACGCAAAAGCCCCGTCACTCCATTGGAATGACGGGGCATCGCGTTATCCTTTCAGCTGCCTGACGAACTCGCTAATTTGTGCTAGCCCTTCCGCTTTCGTAGACGGCGACGCCAAAAGCGGTCCTGCTTCTTCGATTTTGCGCACGATTGCGCTGCCTACAACCACGCCGTCGCAAATCGTCTCGAAACGGGCGACTTGCTCGCGGCTCGAAATGCCGAATCCGATAGCGACCGGGATGTCGGAAGCTTTTTTGACGGAAGCGATGAACTCCTCAATACCGCCGAAGAAGCTTGACCGCGTCCCCGTAACGCCTAAAGACGATACGCAATAGATGAAGCCTGCCGCTTGCGCGGCGATTTTGGCGACCCTGTCCTTGGACGTAGGCGCCACAAGCGGTACGAGGTGAATGTTGTACCGAAGCGATAATTCGTATACCTCGTCGCTTTCCTCGATCGGCAAATCGGGAATGATCATGCCGCTGATATCGTTCTCCTTAAGCAGCTCGAAAAAGTTTTCGAGACCGAGCTGCAAAACCGGGTTGTAGTAAGTAAATAAGATGAAAGGAAGCTCCGAGCCTGCATCGCGGCATTTGCGCGCCACCCGTATGCAATCGAGAATATTGATTTTATGCTTGAGCGCCCGCTCCGAGGAGCGCTGGATGACCGGTCCGTCCGCGAGCGGATCGGAATATGGAACGCCGAGCTCGATAATGTCCGCTCCGGCCTGCTCCATTTGCAGGATGATTTCAACCGATGTTTCCGCATCCGGATCGCCGACCGTCAGAAACGGGATTAACGCTGCTTGCTTCTTTTCCCTTAGCGCCGCAAAAGTCCGATCAATGCGATTCATCCGCGTCACCTCCCAAATAGCTCATAATCGCTTCAACGTCCTTGTCACCGCGTCCGGACAAGCTCACGACGATGATCTCATCCTTGGACATCGTAGGAGCGACCTTCGTCAGCTGCGCAAGCGCATGCGAGCTTTCAAGCGCCGGAATGATGCCTTCCGTACGGCTCAGCAGCTGAAGCGCTTCAAGCGCCTCTCTATCCGAGATCGGCACGTATTCGGCGCGATTGGAATCGCGCAGGTATGCATGCTCGGGGCCTACCCCGGGATAATCCAGACCTGCGGAAATGGAGTGCGCCTCCGTCACTTGACCGTATTCGTCCTGCAGAACGTAGCTCAGCGAGCCTTGGAAGACGCCGTGGCGCCCTTTGGCGAACGTCGCCGCATGCTCCTCGGTTTCGACGCCTTTGCCCGCTGCCTCCACGCCGATTAAACGCACCGACTCGTCATTCACGAACGGGTAAAAAATGCCCATCGCATTGCTTCCGCCTCCTACGCATGCAATGACCGCATCGGGAAGCCGTCCCTCCGTTTCCAAGATCTGCGCTCTCGACTCATCGCCGATAACCCGTTGAAAATCGCGCACGATAAGCGGGTACGGATGAGGGCCCGTGACCGATCCCAAAATGTAGTACGTATCTTCGACATTGCTTACCCAGTAGCGGAGCGTCTCGTTGCAAGCGTCCTTCAGCGTGCGGCTTCCGGACGTGACGGGAACGACTTCCGTTCCGAGAAGATTCATGCGGAACACGTTCAACTGCTGGCGTTTCGTATCGACTTCGCCCATAAACACCTTGCATTCCAAACCGAGCAAAGCCGCTACGGTAGCCGTAGCTACGCCATGCTGGCCTGCGCCGGTTTCGGCGATCACTTTCGTTTTGCCCATACGCTTGGCAAGTACGGCTTGGCCGATCGCATTGTTGATTTTATGAGCGCCCGTATGGTTCAAATCTTCGCGCTTCAAATAGATTTTCGCCCCGCCGAGCGTTTGGGTCAGCCGTTCCGCGTAATACAAAGGAGTGGGACGCCCGGAATATTTGCGTCTCAGACCGTCGACCTCCGCGATAAAGTCGGGATCCTGCGAAAATTTCTTATAAGCGTCCTCCAGCTCAATCAACGCGTTCATCAATGTTTCCGGCACATAGCGGCCGCCGAATTTCCCGTACCGCCCTTGTTCGTCTGGCACTTGCTTCACGATGACTTCACCCTTTCAACGAATGCTGTAATTTTATCGATGTCTTTCACGCCGTCCGTTTCGACCCCGCTTGATACGTCAACGCCGTCCGGATCGTAGCCGTTTATCAATTCTCGGACATTATCCGGATGCAGCCCGCCGGCCACTATCAGCTTTATTCCCGCGGATCGCGCCCAGTTCAAATAGGGAGGAATGCGGTCCCATGCGAATGTCTCGCCCGTTCCTCCTCCGACGACGGGATCGTAAGTGTCGAGCAAAACGGCATCGACCTGACCGGCATACGGTCCAAGGAGCCGTTCGACCTTCTGCTCCTCAGCGAAAGCTTCGGACGCGTCCGGTTCTTCTTTGCCCGATCCGTCCTGCATGCTTGCAATCGGAAGCACCTTATACACCGCGACGCCGAACTCCCGCTTAACTTCCGCGCAGAACGAAGCCGGCTCTTGCCCGTGCAGCTGAATCACGTCTAGCGGCGCTTGCCTCATCACCTCGCGAAGCTCCTCCATCGTCGGATTCACGAATACGCCCACGCTTAGCGGCGCAGCACCCTCCGCCCCGCGCTCTCGCAGCAGTCTAACCATCGGCGCCGCTTGCTCGGCAGTGATCTGACGCTTGCTGCGGGCAAAAACAAAGCCGATATGATCAATCGGCAAGTGAATGATGCTTTGCAGCTGGCCGTATGTACGGATGCCGCATATTTTGACCGAAGCAGCCGTTCCGGTAGCCAATTAGACCACCCCGCCCGCTGCCGGCACATCGAGCAGATCCTCTACGGCCTTCCCTACGATCGGCTGCCGCATAAAATGCTCGCCGATCAGCACCGCCTCCGCTCCGACGGAGCTTAAGTATGCGATCTCCTCCGGACGCGAGATGCCGCTTTCGCTGACGATCGTTTTCCCTTGCGGAATCATGCCGACAAGCCGTTCCGTCGTTTGCAGATCGGTGACGAACGTCTTCAGATTGCGGTTGTTGATGCCGATCAGCTGCGCATCAAGCTCCAGCACGCGGTTCAATTCTTCTTCGTCATGCACTTCGACAAGCGCATCGAGGCCCAAATCCCGGCTCAGCTGCAAATATTCCCGCATCTGCTCCGTCGTGAGAATCGCCGCAATAAGCAAAACCGCATCCGCGCCGATCAGCCGCGCCTCGTAAATATGCCGGTAGTCGATCGTAAAATCTTTGCGTAAAATCGGCACTTCTACCGCAGCCCGCACCTGTTGCAGGTATTCGTTGTTGCCTTGAAAATAGTCCGTATCCGTCAAAACCGACAAACAATCGGTACGCGCCTCTTCATAAGCTTTGGCAAGCGTCACGGGATGGAAATCCTCCCTTATCAGCCCTTTCGACGGCGACGCTTTTTTCACCTCGGCGATAAGCCCCATTCGGCGTTTGCGGCCTTCCGTCAACGCACGGATAAATCCGCGGCAAGCCGGCATAGCGGCAATTTGCTTCTCAGCTTCGACTAACGTGAAACGTTCCGCCAGAGCTGCAACCTCTTTATGCTTCGTAGCGACAATCCGATCAAGAAACATGGCTCAACTCTCCCGTACATGCGATTAGTTGCTGCAACTTGTCATCGGCAAGCCGCATATCGATGACCGATGCTGCTAATTTTACACCTTCCTGCAAGGTCGAGCAACGGCCTGCCACATAGAAGCAAGCGCCGGCATTGGCTAACACGATGTCGCGGTATGCGCCGCGGTCGCCATTGAAAATGCTGCGGATGATGCCGGCGTTCGTCTGCGCGTCGCCGCCTTTGACCGCTTCGATGCCTGCTGCGCGAAGGCCCAGTTCATCAGGCGTTATATCGTAAGTACGCAAAACGCCGTCTTTCAGCTCGGTTACCCGGGTAGGCGCGGATATGCTGATCTCGTCAAGTCCGTCGTGGCTCGACACGACCATGCCGCGCTTCAAGCCGAGCGATTTGATGACCTCTGCCATAAGCTCCGTCTTGTTCCGGTCCGAGACGCCCAGCAGCTGCAAATCCGCACCCGCAGGATTCGTCAGCGGTCCAAGCAGATTGAAAATCGTGCGGATGCCGATTTCCTTGCGCGGAATGGCCGCGTGTTTCATCGATTGATGGAACACTTGCGCGAACATGAAGCAGATGCCGACTTGATCGAGACAACGTGCCGCTTGTTCATTATTTAGTTGAATATTGACGCCGAGCGCCTCCAGCACATCTGCGCTGCCCGTCTTGCTCGAAGCCGCGCGATTGCCGTGCTTCGCGACGCGGATCCCCCCGGCCGCAGCTACGATTGCGGATGCCGTCGAGATATTAAACGTATTCGAGCCGTCCCCGCCCGTCCCGACCGCGTCGAGCAAATTTTCGTTAACCGTTTGTACGCGGCTCGCTTTGCTGCGCATCGATTCGGCGAAGCCGGTAATTTCTTCGCTCGTTTCGCCCTTCATCCGCAGCGCCGTCGCGAGGCTTGCGATTTGCGAAGGAGTAGCCTGACCGTCCATGATTTCCGACATGATGTCACGCGCCTCGCCGCGCAGGAGATGTTCGCCGCCGATTATTTTAGCAATGGCTTGCTGTACCGTAAAAGCACTCATCCAAACCGCCTCCAAAAATAATATTCCCTAGATCGTGAATACCCGTTTTAATAATCGCTGTTTATAACGGCAGCTTGCGGCTGCTTTTGCGGCGAGAATACCGCTTCGGCCATACGGATCGATTTCAGCATGCCTTTCGCCTTGTTGACCGTTTCCTCATATTCCTTCTCGGGAACGGAGTCCCAGACGATACCGGCTCCAGCTTGTACATACGCTTTGCCGTGTTTGAAAATAATCGTCCGAATCGTAATGCACGTATCCATATTACCGGAGAAGCCGAGGTAGCCGATCGCTCCGGCGTATGCGCCGCGAGCTTCGCTTTCCAGCTCCGCGATGATTTCCATTGCGCGAAGCTTCGGAGCGCCGGATACCGTACCTGCCGGCATGCAGGAAATGAAGGCGTCGTAGAAATCTTTATCCTTGCGCATTTTGCCGGTTACGTTCGAAACGATATGCATGACATGGGAATAGCGCTCGATTTCCATGAACGAATCGCATTTGACCGATCCGAACTCCGCTACCCGGCCGATATCGTTGCGACCAAGATCGACAAGCATCAAATGCTCCGCGCGTTCCTTCTCGTCGGCCAGCAGATCCTTCTCCAGCGCCAGATCCTCCTCCGGCGTTTTCCCGCGCGGACGCGTCCCGGCGATCGGCCTCGTATCCACCTTGTCGTCCTCAACGCGTACGAGCATTTCAGGCGATGTGCCGACGATCACTTCATCGTTCATTTTGAGACAATACATATAAGGAGACGGATTCATCGTCCGCAGCATGCGGTAAACCTGGAGCGGCGAAACGTCCGTTTCGATTTCGAAGCGCTGCGAGAGAACCACTTGGAAAATATCGCCGGCGCGAATATATTCCTTCGCCTGCTCGACATTCGCCATAAACGATTCCTTCGTCTGGTTGGAGCGAATCTCGCCGAGTTCGACATCGTCGGGCATCGACCGGTTTGCTGCGTAAAGCTGCGGCATCGGACGTCTCAGCCGTTCGATCATCGCATCGATTTTGCGGCAAGCCGCTTCATAGGCTTTGGCGATATCGGCATCCGTTCCGCTGCGCGGAATATGAACGTTCGCTATCACCTTGATTTGCTGCTTGAAATGATCGAACACGATGATTTGATCGCAAAACATGAATTGAATGTCATTCATTTGCAAATCATCCACTTTATGCTTAGGCAGCTTCTCGTAGTATTGCAGCAAATCGTAGCCGAAAAATCCGATCGCTCCGCCCGTCAATCTCGGCAAATTCGGAAGCGGCGGGCTTGAATATGCGCGCAAGTACGCTTTCAGCACATCAAGCGGCTTTTCGGTAGAAACGATCGTCCCCGCATCGTTCGTAATCGAGATTTGACCGTTCTTCGCTTTAATCATGAGAAACGGATCGGAGCCGATAAACGAATAACGCGCCCATTTTACGCCGCCCTCTACGCTTTCCAGCAAAAACGCATGCTCGCTGTCGTAAAACTGCTGAAATAAACGAATCGGCGTTTCCGTATCGGCGAGCAAGTCTCGAACGATCGGAATGACGTTATACTGTTTGGCAAGGCGGATCACTTCATTCAATTCGGGCGTATACATGGGCACCTCTCCTTATCGGCGGCAAACTAATTTAGGAAATGAAAAAAGCCTCTACTCGAAAGTAGAGGCTTCGATTGAATTCGAAAAAAGAAAAATACGATGCCATAAATAGCAATGACTCGCAAACGACGGGATAAATTCCCCTCGATCGAAGGCACTCGGCTCGGCTCGGCTCTTCTCTGCTCGACTCTCTCTCAACTAAACTCTACTCTGCTTGCCTTCTCTTTGCTCGTACTGCGCTCAATCTGCTCGGGTAAAACCTAAACTGAATCTAACTCACTCAACTGCATTCACTATACACCGGCATAACGGATTACGTCAAGCGTTTTCTGTATGGCTTACCGTTTGGCGATATCCGGACGAAGCCGCTTGGCTTCATTCAAATATACATGGCGAATCTCGTTTTGCTTCTTCTGCGTATTGATATGCACCATGAGGCGGATGCACTTAGGCAAGCTGGGCTGTACCGGAATTTCCACCGAACACATGATCGGCACAAGCTCCCAGCCCGCCAGCTGGCGAATGGCCCTCGCAGGGAAAGCCGCATCCAGATCGGTCGTCGTCGTAACAAATACGCTGCAAATATCTTCCGGCACCACTTCGTTCTCCACTACGATTTCATGGAGCATCTCTGCGGTCGCCTGCAAAATCTCTTGCTCGTCATTCCGTTCTACAGTCGTCGCACCGCGAATTCCCCGAACCCACATCACTTTATGCCTCCTGCTTCAATTGTTCCACGACTTCTCTTACGAGATCGGCTGAAACGTTTTTGTTGATTTCCACTTTGCCGATATCCGTCGGAACGACGAAAACCATCTTGCCTTCCTTGAACTTCTTGTCGTGCATCATTGCGGACATGATGGCGTCCGTTTCCAAATGAGCCGGTAAACGTGTAGGCAGTCCGAATTTGCTTAAAATCCGTTTGGTCGTTACATAAATATTCTCCGGATGCCCCAGCTTGACGGCAAGCTTGGCGGATCCTACCATGCCTATCGAAATCGCCTCGCCATGCACCAATTCATTGTATTTAGCCACCGCTTCGAGCGCATGCCCGATCGTATGGCCGAGATTTAAGATGGCCCGCAAATCGTTCTCGCGTTCGTCGCGCGAAACGACGATCGATTTCACTTCGCAGCCGCGGTACAAGCCGTATTCAAGCGCTTCCGGATCGAGAGCAAGAAGTCTCTCCGCATTCTCTTCGCACCAAGCGGCGAATTCCGCGTCCCAAATGAGGCCATGCTTGATCATTTCGGATAAGCCGGCTTTCACTTCCCGCTCAGGGAGCGTTTGCAGAGTCGCCGTATCGTATAACACAAGCTCAGGCTGATGGAATGCGCCGATAATATTTTTGGCGAGCGGATGATTAACCGCCACTTTGCCGCCGACGCTGCTGTCGTGAGCAAGAATCGTCGTCGGAATTTGGACAAAACGGACTCCGCGCATGTAGCTTGCCGCGACAAAGCCCGCAAGATCGCCGACTACGCCTCCACCGAGTGCAATGACCGTTGAATTACGGTCAAGTCCCGCGTTGAGAGCAGTTCCCACAATCTGTTCCAGAATCCCGAGCGATTTCGCCTTTTCCCCGGCTTCTACGACGTGAGTAACCACCGTGAACCCGCCCGCTTCCAGAAGCTCGACGACTCGCGTCAGGTGAAGGGGCGCAATGCGGTCGTCAGACACGATCAACAGCGGGGATCCTTTGCGGATCCCGTGTTTTTCGAAAAACGGAACGATATCGTTCAGCACATGCTGACCGATATAGATCGGGTAAGAGCGTTCTCCCAGTTCAACCGTCAGTTCGCGCATATTAGTATTGCTCCACTTGTTTTTTGTAGTTTTCCAGGTTCGCGCGGATTTCCTCGATCGAATCTCCGCCGAACTTCTCGAGGAACGCACATGCGACTTCCCATGCCACGACATTCTCCATAATGACGCCTGCAGCAGGAACCGCACACGTATCCGACCGTTCGACCTGCGCGGTGAACGGCTCCTTCGTGTCGATATCTACGGACGGGAGCGGCTTGTACAATGTAGCGATCGGCTTCATAACGCCGCGTACGACGATCGGCTCTCCGGTCGTCATTCCGCCTTCGAAGCCTCCTGCGCGATTGCTGGCGCGATAAAAACCGCGTTCTTCCTCGTGCATAATCGGATCATGCACTTCCGACCCTTTCAGGCTTCCTGCCTCGAAGCCTAAGCCGAACTCAACGCCTTTGAAGGCGTTGATCGAAACGACCGCTTGCGCAATTCGTCCGTCAAGCTTCCGGTCCCATTGCACATGGCTTCCCAAACCTACCGGAACGCCTTCAATGACGACTTCCACGACGCCGCCCAATGTGTTTCCTTCCGCTTTGGCCGCATCGATCGCTGCAATCATCTTGGCTTCGGCTTCTTTATCGGCAACACGCACTTGCGAAGCCTCGGTAACTTCGTTCAGCTCGTCGATCGTCATTTGCGGACGTTCGGCGACGACATCGCCGATCCGCACGACATGACAAGCCGTCTTGATGCCGAACTGCGCCAGCAATTGACGGGCAACCGCACCGCATGCTACGCGCGCAGTCGTTTCACGGGCGCTGGAGCGCTCCAAAATATTCCGCAGGTCGCGTTGATTATATTTCAAGCCGCCGTTCAAATCGGCATGTCCGGGACGCGGGCGGTGAATACGGCGGCGTCCTTCGTTATCCTCGTCAACCGGCTCGACTCCCATAACTTTCGTCCAGTGCGTCCAGTCTTTATTCTCGACCACAAGCGCAATCGGCGCTCCTGTCGTCATACCGTGGCGAACGCCGCCTACCAGGTTGGCGGTATCCTTCTCGATCTGCATACGCAAACCGCGGCCGTACCCTTTCTGTCTGCGTGCCAGTTGCACATTAATCGAATCGGGAAGCAGCGGCAGATTGCTCGGCACTCCTTCTATAATGGCGGTTAATTGCGGACCATGCGTCTCGCCGGCTGTCAAATATCTCATTAAAAGTTCCCCCTAAGCATCGTCAAACGAACATCCCCAAGCAAAAGCCTAATCATTTTGCCTGTCCGGACCCATAGGTCGGCGCCGCGCGCCTCTCATTCAGGCAAAACAAATCGCAAGCATCCGGTTTCGTTCTTTCCGATCGCGTCATTCGAGCGCTTTAGCGCTTTTATGTGCTCATTATAGTATAGGCATCCCGGTTTGACAAGGAACGCCAAGCATTGCAATCGCTTTCAATTTTTCGCAAACAAATAACACGCTGCCCGGCTTTGCCGTTCTCAGCGTGCTTTTGGGTCAAGCGGGATGTTTTGCCGCATAAAAGCATTGCAGCAATCATGCGTTTCCTTACGAGTGCTTTTGCAATATACGTACCGGTTCCGTTTGCTTCGGATCATCCACCATTCCCATAATTTGCATGGAATCGATACCGAGAATTTGCGCGCACTCCTTCATCGAAATGAACCCTCTCCGGTATGCGTGGATCACCTTGCGCTTGTCCATAGGGTTAGCCCTCCTCGAGCAATTGCGATATGCCGTTCGTTCGCTTACCCCTAGTATAGGAATTATTGGAAACCGCTATACGTTCGCCTCATTTTTTTCGGTAAAAAAACGTTTCCGCAGTCTCGAGGCCATACTGGCCTGGCGTAAAAATCTGCTCCGTGCTGCCCACGAACAAGATTCCGCCAGGCTTCAGCGCATCGGCAAATTTTTGATACAGCAAATGCTTGGCTTCCTCCGTAAAATAAATCAGCACATTGCGGCATACGATCAGATCAAAGCCGGATTCGAATCTTTCCGTCAGCAGGTTTTGCTTTTGAAATTTGATATGCTTTTTCAGATCCGGACTTATATGGAACAGAGCGTTATCCGGCCGGAAATAGGTACGCAAATAGTTTGCCGGCACATCGCGAACGGATCTGTCGAAATAAACGCCTGTCCGCGCTTTCTCCAGCGCTCCGTCGTCGATGTCGGATGCGATCAAGGTCGCTTCGGTTAACGCCTTCGCTTCGGCTAAAATCATCGCCAGCGTATACGGCTCCTCCCCGGTCGAGCAAGCGGCGCTCCACACCTTCAGACGTCGTGAAGAACGCAGCATTTCCGGAATGAATTTCTGTTCCAGAACCTCCCACCGGTTCGGGTTGCGCCAAAATTCGGACACGTTTATCGTCATCCGGTCCAGAAACTCATGAAGCAGCGCCTTATCCTTCACCAGCGCGTCGAAATATTCCGCAAACGACTTATACCCGCGCTTATCGCGCAGCGTGGTCAGCCTCCGCTTCATCTGCGCTTCCTTATACAAATTCAGATCGATCGTGGTAAAGCTTTTCATTTTTTGAACAAATAGCGAAAAATCACGGTCTTCCATCAAAAAAAATCACGCTCCTGATCAAGCTGTCGACATAACCCCATGCTGCGAGTTATCCCAATAGTTCGATACTGAAACGTGATTTTCCTTCAATCGACAAAATATTCCTTTATGCCTCCCCGGTTGCCACCGCAGCTGACATAACGCAATATTTTATTACACCCATTTATTGACGTCTTTGCTGTAAGAAACGATTTCTTCCGGTTTGAAGAAATTGTTGATTTCACGCTCTGCGCTCTCAGGCGAGTCGGAGCCGTGAATAATGTTTAAGCCGGTATGCACGGCAAAGTCGCCGCGGATCGTGCCCGGCAATGCGTCAAGCGTATTCGTTTTGCCCATCATCGTGCGGGACAGCGTGATTACTTGGTCGCCTTCCCATACCATGCCGAAAACAGGGCCGGAAGTGATGAAGCTTACAAGTTCTTCGTAGAAGCCTTTGCCTTTGTGCTCTTCGTAGTGATATTCCGCTTGCTCGCGGGTAATGACCATCAGCTTGCTGCCGACGAGCTGGAACCCTTTTTGCTCAAAGCGTTTTACGATTTCGCCGATCAGACCGCGTTGTACGCCGTCCGGTTTTACCATCAGAAATGTTTTTTCCATTTTGACCACTCCTTGGGTATGTTTTAAAAAATATGTATCGGAACCTGCACAAAAAGCAGTGTATCCTACGTTGGCGCTGCAAGTCAACCGATCCCGCCGGACAGAGCTAATTTCCCTCGAAAAACAAGGGTCCGGCTTCGCCGCGAAATCAGCATTTAATTCGTGCGGCTCGCGACAAAATGGGCGATGCGCACCAAATCCTTTTTCGCTTGAATGTCAGGCAGGCCGTCGAGCGAGCGAATCGCCTTTTCGATGTATCGCTCCGCCAGCCGCTCGCTTTGTTCGATGCAGCCGCTATCCCGCACCATTTGCAGAAATCTGCCGACATCCGTTTGGCCGTCCAGCAGCCGGATACGCTCGAGCTCCTCAAGCAGCCTTCCGCGCAGCTCCGGTTTCTTCAACGCATATAGAACGGGCAGGGTAATGTTGCCTTGCTTGATGTCGCTGCCAGGCGGCTTGCCGATTTGCTCCTCGGTCCCGCACAAATCAAGCACGTCGTCGCGAATCTGGAACGTCATCCCCACATAATAGCCGAAATCGTACAGCTTCCGGGAAACCGCAGCGGGCGCACCGGCTGCGATTGCACCAAGCTGGCAGCTTATTGCGATGAGCAGCGCCGTTTTTCTTTTGATCCGCAGTAAGTAATCCCTAACCTTCTGTCCCGAGTGGAAAAAATAACGGATTTGCTCCATTTCCCCGATACTCATTTCGACGATCGCATGCGACATGATTTGGTGGATCTTCGGATTGCTGAGCTTCGTTACAACGCCCAGAGCTTTGGCGAATATGTAATCGCCCGTATACATCGCGATCCGGTTATCCCATTTGGCTCTTACGGTCAATTGTCCCCGGCGCGTCTGCGCATCGTCAATAACATCGTCATGAACAAGCGACGCCATATGGATCAATTCCATCGGAACCGCGATTTTTTTCATTTTATCGAGCTCGTATAGGCCAAACTGACCGGAAAGCAGCACAAAAATGGGACGTATTCGCTTCCCGCCCGCTTTCAGAAGATGCAGCGACGTTTCCTTCAGCATGGCATGCTCGGAGTGAATGCTCGCTTCCAGCTCTTTCTCAATCGCATTCAAATCTTTTTTAAGACGTGCGTAGATGTCAACAATTTTCATTCGGTCACCTAATTACCAATAGTATATACTAATTCCCGCAAAGCAGGCGTGCCCTCAAAGGTTATTCCGATGCTCGGCAGGAGCCCCCAACCTTTCCCGCCAAAGCCGGTCGTACTTCAAAGTTTGTTTCACGCAATTTGCCGGAGCGTCGTCTAACATGCACGTTCGCACGGCATATCCGATCGTGCGCTCATCTTGCGGGAAGCTCTTCCCAAAGTTGAATCGGAACGTCCCGTTCGAGCAGTCCCAACTCTTTGGCGTAGCTGAAATACAAAGACAAGCCGCGCCATTGATCCGGACCGAACTCATAGGTAAGCTGGTTAAAATACCCCCGCCAATACGATTCCGTACCGCCAATCGTCGCCTGCGCCTTCGCGATCATCCCTTCCGGGTGGCGAAGCCCATGTTCCTTGCTCCATTGAAAAGCTTCATGGATTCGCGATACGAGCTCAGGGTTTCGCCTTACCGTATCCTTGCGCACAGCCCAAACGGCAAAGGTCATCCATTCCCCGGTAAACGCCTTCCAAAGCTCGCCGAGATCCGTCACCATATACCCGTGGTCCGCCCAGCTTGCCCGAATCGCATCGTCGCCAATAAGCAGAGCCCCATCCGCGGCCGCCATCATCTTATCAAGAGACGGCTCCATCGTAAGGTAGGTCGGACTAGCTTCGTAACGTTTGGCGAGCAAAATTTTCAATAAATTTACGGTAGTCGCCGATGCGGTCGAGAGCGCAAACGTGCCTCCCGCAATTTGCTCCAGCGGCTTACGGTGGAACAGCAGCAGCGAATTAACGCGGCCTAAGGCGCTTACCGACAATCCGGGAAAGAGCAGGTACTCGTCGAAATTCGTGCCGTAAGCGAAGGAGGACATCGCCCCCATATCGACCTCTCCGGCTGCCATAGCCCGGTTGAGCCCCGTAGGAACCTGCAAGCTGAACACTACTTCTCCTGCAAACCGCTCCTCGGGAAAATGGTGAAATATCGGCCAAACATTCGTATAGTTAATTCGCCCGATGCTTATGCGCTCATGATGTCTCATCGTTTTCGCCCCATCTTCTAAACAATTGGTGGTCTACGTCCATCGTATCCAGCACTTTGCCTACAAGAAACCGTACGATATCCTCAAGCGACTTCGGCTGCTGATAAAAAGCCGGCATCGCGGGGATCACGGTTACCCCCATGCGGGAAAGCTTCAGCATATTTTCCAAATGAATCTCATGAAGCGGCGTTTCCCTCGGGACGATAATAAGCCGGCGGCCCTCTTTAAGCATGACGTCCGCCGTCCGCTCCAGCAAATTATCCGACGAGCCGTGCGCGATGCCCGACAGCGTCCCCATAGAACAAGGAATGATGACCATCCCTTGCGTCCGGAAGCTGCCGCTTGCAATGCTCGCGCCGATATCCTGAACCGGATGATAGATCAGCTTCCCGGGCAAATCGCCGAAATGCCGCTCAAGCGTTTCTTGACGCCGCGAAGCGTTCCAGCCGAGCTCGTCCCGTAGCACCCGCCAGCCTGCATCGCTGATGACCAGATGAATCGTCTTGCCGAGCGATAGTAAATGCCTGCAGAGAAGCTCGCCGTATGCGGCTCCGCTTGCCCCGGTGATGCCGATTACCCAAGGCTTGTCCATCGCTGCACCACCAAATCGATCAATGTGAAGGCAAACACGACAATGCTCAGCACGCCGTTCATTGTAAAGAAAGCGGTTTGCAATCTGCTTAAATCATTCGGAGAAACGATCCAATGCTCATAAAATAATATCAAATAAGCAATGATAAGACCCGCGAAATATACCCAACTCAGGTCGGTCATGAAGAAAACGAACATCAGTCCGACAGCCGTAATCAAGTGAAAAGCTTTGGCAAAGAGAAGAGCTTTCGCTACGCCGAAGCGGCTTGGTATCGAATGGAGCTTCTCATCTTTGTCAAACTCCGTATCCTGACACGCGTAAATCACGTCGAAACCGGCAATCCATAAAGCGATGGCGCCGTACAGCACCAGCGATGCCGCGCTGATTTCGTTCGTAACCGCCACCCAAGCGCCAAGCGGCGCCAAGCCGATCGTCAGTCCGAGTACCAAATGACATGCCCAAGTAAAACGCTTCGTGTAAGAATAAATAACGAGAAAAAATACGGCAAGCGGAAGCAGTTTCATGGACAATGCGCTTAATTGCGATGTTGCGACGAACAAAAGCACGAAGGAAACGATAATAAATAAGATGACTTCGAATGACGATAACAACCCGGCAGGTATAGCGCGCATCGCGGTTCGCGGGTTTTTCTTGTCGATTACCTTGTCGATGACGCGATTGAGCCCCATCGCCGCGCTGCGAGCGCCCACCATCGCGAGCGTGATCCAGCCGACCTGCCCCCATGACGGAAGCTCTCCCGAAGTCGAAACCGACCCCAGAAGCGCCCCCATATAAGCGAACGGCAGAGCGAACAAGGTATGCTCGAACTTGATCATTTCCAAAAATATTTTGATTTTCTTAATCATAAACTCACTCCTGCATCGTTCTCGCCTTCACGCCAATGTGAAGAGCGGCGATGCCGCCGGTGAGCGGATAAGCCTCGACCTTCTCCAATCCGACCTCACGGAATATCGTAGCAAGCTGCTTATGATCCGGAAAGCCGATTAAAGATTCAGGCAGCCACTTGTACTGCTCATAGCTTTTGGCGAGCATTTTTCCGATTAGCGGCAGCACCTTTTGGAAGTAGAAAAAATAAATGCCTTTAAACGGCTGCCAGGTTGGCTTGGACAGCTCGAGCGAGACGACAAGCCCGCCCGGCTTGACTACCCGTTTCATTTCCTTGAGCACCTGAACGAGATCGGGTACGTTGCGCAGCGCAAAGCCGATCGTCACGTAATCGAACGTGTTGTCGGCATAAGGAAGGCTCATCGCATTGCCGCGGATGAGCGAGATTTGCTTATCCAATTGCTGGGCTTTTATTTTCTCGGCTCCTACATCAAGCATATTCTGGCTGAAATCGAGTCCGACAATTTCGCCGCTCCCGCTAGCCTTAGCCAGGCTGATCGTCCAGTCGCCGGTGCCGCAGCACAAATCAAGAGCCGAGCTGCCTTTTTTCACGTTCATTTTGGCCATTGTAAACTTCCGCCAATATTTATGTCGGCGAAAGCTTAACACCGAATTCATAATATCGTATTTCGGCGCAATCCGCTCGAAGACGGAGTGAACAAACTGTTCTTTCGATTTCATGGCAGGTCACCTCAAAGCTCTTCCAGCAGTACTTTTTGCGTTTTCAAATATCTGGTGATCGGTTCGCCGATCTTGAACAGCTCTTCAACGAACGGCTCCGATTCCAGCTGGCGGATTTGATCCCAGACCGTTCTTACCTGTGCATCCAGCATATGATATAGCTGCGAGCTAATATTGTATTTGTGCAAAATGGCCTTGATTCGCGAAGGATCGGATTCCTCGGCCTGCAGCAGCTTCTTCTCTTCCCGTGTACCGGCTTGCATAATATGCCAGTATGCCCAACTGCCGCGAATGTTCTGCAGGCTTTCGATGCGAAATATTTCTTCGGCGAGCAGCTCGCATTTGGCAAAGCCCTGTAAAATACCGGGCCACAGCCGCTGGCTTACGCCTTCCATACTGCGGGTAAAGGACAGGAACAGCTGCGACCTTATATTCGCCGATTGCTGAATGTACTCGTCAGCGGTCATTTTCAACTGCTTGACCAAAGTATAAAAATTCATTTTCATCCGATTCACATCGCAAACCGCCTGCGACAAAAGCCCGACCATTTCGATCTGCCCCGCTTGCGCCAAGAGCTGATAGAAGCGTGCGCTGAAATAATCGCCGGCTAGCACCTTCAGCTGCCGGGAGCGCGATTCCGCTTTACCTTTGGCGACATTCGTAACCGGGACGAGGTCGTGCGTTTCCAGAGCCATTTGTACAAGTGAAGTGGCAAGCGCATATACCTCTTGCTTGCCGGCTTCCGTTCCGTTTCGGCCGAGGAACGCAAAAAGAAGCTTGGTTCGCAATTCCGGAAAATCCGGCAAATCCGTATGGTTACGGATCATGTCGTATTCGATGTATGGTTTAGCCAATTCTTGAATTCCATACGTATTCATCGAGAGCCTCCGAACGATAGCAAAAATCTACAGCAACTAATTATAGCACAACAGCTTACCTGCCGCACGTACTGTCGAAAGGAATTCGCAGAACCGCCAAATAACGTCAATTCCATTAAGAGCTCTGCCACTTCTTCGTGTAGGTAATCCGGTAATGCGACTGCAGGTAATCCTGAAGCGTCTGCGCACCGGTTCCTTCGCGCTTCCATGCCGCGCTGCGGTTGGCTTTGCGCGCATCCATCGCAACGAGCAGCGGAAAGCCGGCGGAAGCCTCTTCCTTGCGGCCTTCGAGTACGCGCACGAGCACCTGGCGCACGTTCGAGGTTTGAAAGCCGAACTCGGACAGCGTATACAAGTCGCGATAAACGCGTTCAATTCCCGACGCTGCGGAAGGCATGATCAAATCGACGGAAAGCACCGTTTGCTGCCAGTCAACTTTCTTAATGGACAATTGCAGCGGCAGCGTGCTGATTAAATCGACCATATTGTCATCGGACAGCGTTTTTGCCGGAGAGCGGTTGTCCGCAAGCACTCCGTTGCTGTTAGCCGATTCTTTAAACAATATGGACAACGCGAGGGCAATGCATACGGATAGCAACAGCGTGATCCACATCCCGGCAAGCTTGCTCATCTCAAGCCCCCCTCCGAAATAACGGTTTATCTGTACTACCCATTGTACAACGAAAAAAAGCAGGCTATGCCTGCAACAAAAAATTATTGATCGGTATCGATCACCCCGTGCTTCGTGATCACAACCGCTTTGCCCCGAATTTTGACGGCTGAAGTATGATCGGTGAATTGAGCGATCATCACTTCCCCTTTATCAAGCTTCTCCGTATGGTGAAAACGCGTATCTTGGCCGCGGGTGAGACCGATAACCTGCACACCGTTCTCTTTCGCTTTTACGACAAAGTAATCGTTTTGATTTCCTTCCATTGCTGTTCGCCTCCCCGACTCGCATGCCTGTCATAACATCAATGTCCCATTTGCGCTTCTCTTATGATGATGGATAACGACCGTAAAGTCAACAAAGCCGGCGTTCTTAAAGCTGACGTCTGCGGCGCCGCGCCCGCGTTATGCTTTCTGGCGGTAAACTAAGAAAAAGACATCGAATTTACGATGTCTTCTCCATGGTCGGAGTAACACGATTTGAACGTGCGACCTCACCCACCCCAAGGGTGCGCGCTACCAGGCTGCGCTATACCCCGATGATGCTAACTTGGCTGCTAGGAAGATTTTATATGATATTTCCAATAACGTCAAGCATTAACCATCAAACAAAAACGCCCCGGAGTTAGAAAAAGCCGCTCTTCCGATAAAAAGGAAGGCGGCTTTTCTGCTCGGTATGTATCGCAGCTTTGCGTCTTATTGAATGACGTCTCTGAGCGCTTTGCCAGGCTTGAACGAAGGCACCTTGCTTGCGGCGATTTCGATCTCTTGGCCCGTTTGCGGGTTGCGGCCCTTGCGCGCGGAACGTTCTCTCACTTCAAAGTTGCCGAAGCCTACCAATTGAACTTTATCTCCGCCTTGCAGCGCATCGGAAATTGCTTCAAACACGGCTTCCACCGCTTTTGTCGCATCCTTTTTGGAGATTTCGGAAATCTCGGCTACTTTATTGATCAATTCGGATTTATTCACAGGTTTCACCTCCCCATATGAGTTATGTACATCCTCTTACATCATGTGTTAACCGTTTCAGCCCAAAATATACGTAGCTAGCAGCGAAAACGAAACAAATTTATCTTATTATAGCGCGCTAGGTTTTGCAATACTTCCCCGACGGATAACCGCAAACATATAAAATCGCTTCTATATAAAAAAAGACGCCCCGGCATCGATGGATGTCGGAACGTCTTTGCAACTGCTATATTCGGGTCGAAATTACAAAATGATCGCGATGAGACCGCCCGAGCCTTCGTTAATGATGCGGCCAAGCGTCTCTTGCAGTTTGTAGCGGGCGTTGTCGGGCATCATCGCCAGCTTGCCTTGTATGCCTTCCCGGACGATGGAATGGAGGGAGCGGCCGAAAATATCGGATTCCCAAATTTTAAGCGGGTTGTCCTCGAAGTCCTGCATCAAGTAACGCACGAGCTCTTCGCTTTGCTTCTCGGTTCCGATGATCGGCGAAAACTCCGACTCGACGTCGACGCGGATCATATGAATGGATGGAGCGGTCGCTTTCAGCCTTACGCCGAATCTCGAGCCTTGACGAATAAGCTCCGGCTCGTCGAGCGCCATTTCGGCAAGCGTCGGCGGCGCAATGCCGTAGCCGGTCGTCTTGACCATTTCGAGCGCTTCTGCGAATTGATCGTATTCCCTTTTGGCATGGGCAAACTCCTGCATCAGCTGGAGCAAATGATCCTTGCCGCGTATTTCTACGCCAACGACCTCCATCAAAATCTTATCGTACAGCTCGTCGGGCGCATACAAATCGATTTCAGCCACGCCTTGCCCCATGTTCATGCCCGCCAAAGCGGCTCGCTCGATGAAATCGTAATCCGAGAACTGGCTGACGACGCGGTCGACGTCACGTAGCCTGCGAATATCCTGTACGGTATCGCGTACCGAATTTTCGAAGTTGCTGCGCAGCCAGTGATTATCCTGCAGCACCATAACCCAGCTCGGCAGATTGACGTTCACTTCATGGACCGGGAACTCGTAGAGCACTTCGCGCAAGGCGGACATAACGTCCTCTTCGCCCATCGTCGCAACGCTCATCGCCATAACCGGAATATCGTATTTGCTGGCCAGCTCGCTTCTAAGCTCTTGAGCGGGCTCGCTTTGCGGCTTCATCGAGTTGATAATAAGGATGAACGGCTTACCTACCTCTTTCAGCTCGGCAATGACTCTTTCCTCAGCCTCCACATATGATGAACGCGGGATTTCAGCGATGCTGCCGTCCGTCGTAATGACGACGCCGAGCGTAGAATGCTCCTGTATGACTTTACGGGTTCCGATCTCCGCCGCTTCCTGGAACGGGATCGGCTCGTCGAACCACGGCGTCGAGATCATCCGGGGTCCGTTCTCATCTTCGTAACCCTTAGCCCCTTCTACTGTATAGCCCACGCAATCGACTAGCCGGATGTTAACGTTCAAGCCTTCGGCTACCGTTATTTGCACCGCGTTATTAGGCACGAATTTCGGTTCGGTCGTCATGATCGTGCGGCCGGCCGCGCTTTGCGGGAGCTCGTCAATCGCCCGGATCCGATCCGCTTCGCTCTTGATATTAGGCAGTACGACCGTCTCCATGAAACGTTTGATGAAGGTCGATTTACCCGTGCGGACTGCACCGACGACCCCCAGGTATATATCCCCGCCGGTCCGTTCGGCAATGTCCTTAAAGATGTCCACTTTTTCCAAAAGAGATCCCTCCTACAGGTTAAGATGAAACATGCCGGTGACCGAAGCACGAACCTGTAAAGGACGCTCCTTCGGGCTCGTCATGCGACCACACTCGTACAATCTTTTTGACTATTAAAAATATATGTCGTCTTGCTAACAATATGACTACTTTTTGTACATCCTATCAACTCCTCATAAACTGCGCCCGTTCGTTCGTTACGGCTTCCGAATAACTTATATGAGCGTTTCGGCCGGCCTATTCGTTTTTAAGATAAAAAAAACCGGCGCATGCTTTCGCATACGCCGGAATGGCTTCGAAACGTTATTCTTGCTTTACGACCGGCTGATCGCCGGACCAATAATAAGGGAAGGAACGGACTGGAATATAAAAGCTCTCTTCCACCAGAAGCGCCCTTAAATCCTGCTTGGAGTCCGGCTTCAGCGACTTTTTATTGATAAGCTTCATGATTTCCGGGCCGTAATCGATCGCCGCTTGACCCGATTCGCTTAGAATAACGGTCAGAAATTGGCTGGAATACGGGCTTTGAAACTGAATCTCTTTTTGTCCGAGCTTCGAGAAATCAATTGCATAGAAAGAAGGTGCGGTCTGCGCGCCGATAGGGAGTACGCCTTTCTTGGCTTTATACGCATCGATGTCCGCTTGCAGCTGGACAACCTTCTGATAGGCGGACAAATCCATCAGCTTGACTGTCGGTTTCGTTTCCGCATCAACAATAACGTAGATGGCGCTTCCGCCATTTTCGAAAGCATTCGTAGGCACCGTGCTGATCATTTTCCGGTCCTTGAGTTTCTTGAAATCTATCAAATATTTTTCATAGAGGGGCGTATCTTGCGGCTTCGTCTTGATCGGGAGTACCCCTGTTGCCTTGTGATAGGTATCGACAGCGTTTTGCACAACGGTCAAATACTCGCCTGAAGCAAGGGAATTCTGGTTTTGCACCTCGTTTTTATACATACAGCCCGATAGCAGCATGATAAAAACAGCCGCGATTCCGAGCCTCCAGCCCGCTCCCCGCCCTGTCTTGAATATGTCACTCCTGATACGGGAAATCATGAACCCGCCTCCTTCTTGCTGTTCCCGGTATATGCACGAATTTAATATCGGCTACCATTCTTCTTCGCGCTGTCTCATCAGCTGCGCGCGAACGGCGGCTTTAAGCGGATCCTCCGGCACATTGACGGTAACGTTGCCGATTACGCAGGCCTGACATGCCAGACGAAAGCCGTCGGCAAGCAAGCTGCCAAGCTTCAACTCCTCGTTGCGCGTGGCCGCTGCGAGTCCTCCCCCGCCGCCCGCCTTCACTTTGCACATCAGACAGGCTGCTTTGCCCCCGCATCGCGTGCGGATGTTGACATGGGCTTTGCGCCCCGCATCGAGCAGCGTCGTTCCGGGCCGTACTTGAATCCGTTTATCGTCCGGCAGAAAATGAACTTCCGGCATTACTCATCGACATCCTCTCTTGAAGCGATACGTCCAGCAAGTCATTCATCCTTTCGAGCAGCCCGATCGGAAAAATATTCCTGCTTATTATCGACAGAAGCGGCGGAAGATGTAACGCCAAGTTTAGCTTCATCGCAGCAGCTATTGCCTCATAGCGGTCTGGACGGCCTCGGAGCATATTAAACGCCAATTCGTGCGCAAGCGGCATCAGCGGTATGCTTCGGTCCTCTACCGTTGCCCGGAAACCGCAGCCCGCGAGCAGCGAACCGACTTCCACGCGGTATTCCGCCCCTTCCGAACGAACCCGAAAGCCGCCTACCGCTTCCAACTGTACGCCGGTAAGCGCGTAATGGCTTAGAATAGATTCATAAATCGGCGTCCGGCTGAAATGCGGCAGATCGACAGCCAAATCGGCCAAATAATCGTAAAACGGCTTCACGCCGCTTTCATCCATATAAACGTCCAAATCGCGCGGCTCGCGGCCGATCGGTACACCCTGAAGCAGAAGTCCGCAGCTTCCGCCTACCAGCCAATTCGCCTCAAGCGGTTTAAGCCGGTCATGGAGAGTTACCATCGCTTGTAAAATCGATTCGGACAAATTCATCATATTCAGACCTTTCAAGCTGCAAATTCGTTGTTGCTTTTCCCCTTAAAAATACGTCTTGTTCGCAACGGACATAGGCCCTTCTCCCGTTACAACAGCCTGGCATCCGAGCCTGTACCCCTCTTCAAGCTCTTCCGGATCAAGCGCATCCAACTCCACTACCGTCGGCGGCGCGAGATGCTCCATCCCTGCCGCTACGAAACAGCGGCACCGGCAGCATGTCCCCCGCGTACATAGGTGGCCCCAGTCCACATCATGCTTAAGCGCAAGCTTCAAAACCGTTATGCCGGGTTCGGCCGGAACCGATTTATGTACGTGTTTCCCTTTTAATTCAATCACCGTGTTCCCACTCTCCTGCTCCACGTAATGATGAGGGCGTTAAAGCAATCCGGCTAACGCAAGCAAAACTCCGTAAATCAATAAAATGAATGCGATAATAATGATCAGAACGCGAAGCCATGCGTACTTGATTTTGTAGCGTGCATACATGACTAACAGCGATGCGACGACCATAAACCCGATCGCGTACATCGTCGCCCACATTTTATCCATACTGCTCATTTGTCTTATCCCACCTATTCTAGAGCTCAATCCGTTTGATTATACCATCCCCGCCGCAAAAAAATAAAGCATAAGGCGCACCCTAAGGCACGTCTTATGCAAAACGTTCACTTTTTGGATATCATTTTCATCAATTGTTCCAAATTGTTCGGGTTCAATTGACTGCTTTTGACCGCATTGACAATATCGTTAACGGTCGACTCCGGAACGTTGATGTTAACTAAACTGGACACCTGCTTGATCAATTGCCTCAGCTGAGCTTCGTTCTGCATGGTCGACGGCTTGACGGTGCTGGCCAGTTTGTTGATATCTTTCTCCGAAACCGATTTGCCGGTTTTGCTTTTTACCGTGTTCAAAATATTTTTCGATAAATCTTTTCCGCTCATACATACTCCTCCAATCGGCTTTGGTATGAGTATTGTATGAGACGAATGTCTTTATGGTGTAGGCTCTTCGCCGTTCCACGATACGGTCGGCGTTTCTTCGATTTCGTGGGTGCGCAATCTTCCCATCAGTTCCTCGACCGCCGTACGCGGCTCCTTTCCTTCAAAGAGCACCTTGTAGAGCACATTCGTAATCGGCATCGAAACATGATATTGACGAGAAAGCTCGTATGCCGCTTTGGTCGTTTTTACGCCTTCCACAACCATACCGGTCGATTGCAGCACTTCGTCCAACGTTTCGCCCCGTCCGAGCCGGTTGCCGGCATTCCAATTGCGGCTGTGTTGGCTGGTGCAGGTAACGACCAGATCGCCGATTCCCGCCAGACCGGCAAATGTGAACGGATTAGCCCCCATCGCTACGCCAAGTCTGGAAATTTCGGCGAGTCCTCTTGTGAGCAGCGCAGCTTTCGCATTATCCCCGAAGCCCAGTCCGTCACTCATGCCTGCACCCAAAGCGATAATATTTTTAAGCGCCCCGCTTACCTCGACGCCCAGCACATCGGGATTCGTATACACGCGAAAAGTGGCGTTCATGAACAAATCCTGCGCCGCCTCCGCCGCTTCCAGGCATTTTGCCGCAACGACTACGGTTGTCGGGCATCGTACGACGACCTCTTCCGCATGGCTCGGTCCGGACAAAACGACAATGCGATCCGGATCGGTTTGAGGCAGCTCCTCGGCGATCACTTCCGTCATACGCTTCAGCGTTCCGGTCTCGAATCCCTTGGTAGCATGAATAAGCAGCGTACCCGGCTTCAAATACGGCTTCATCTGCGACACCACTTCGCGCATAGCCGATGAAGTTGCCGCCAGAACGACGGAATCGGCATCCTGCAGCGCTTCTTCCATCGACGTAGTCGCCCGGATGCCCGGATGGAGCTCCGTCCCTTTCAGAAAGCGGCCGTTCGTGTGCTTCGTATTAATCTCTTCCGCTTGTGCGGCATTACGGGTCCATAGTGTGACGTCCAGTTTGTTGTCGGCCAGAACGGCAGCAAGAGCCGTTCCCATGCTGCCGGCGACGAGCACACACGTTTTTTTGCTCAAAACGTCTCCTCCAATTATCATGTTATCGGCTTCCGATTTTAAAGTTTCTTCGCTCCGAGTTTATTTTCCTGCCCTTTCACGAGCTTGACTATATTCGAACGATGGCGAACGAAAGCGAATACGGCGAGCAGCAGACTGGCCCAAAGGAGCGGCAGCGGCTTATTCATCAGAATGATGATAATGGGCAGCAAACCGGTCAGCAGCAGCGACCCTAGCGAAACGTAACGCGTTAAAGCGATAGTAAGTATAGCAATGAGTCCGGCGATGAGTACGGGCACAAAAACTAAGGTAGCCATGACGCCGATCGTCGTTGCGATGCCTTTGCCGCCGCGAAAGCCGAAATAGACGGGCCAGTTGTGGCCGATGATTGCGGCAAGCCCGCATGCGATGATGACCCACAAGTCATCGGGGACAAACCATTTGCCGATCCAAACGGCCAACACGCCTTTAAGCGCATCCAGGAGCAGAACGGTAATTGCAGGGCCTTTGCCTAAAACGCGGAGCGTATTGGTCGCCCCGGCATTGCCGCTCCCGTGTTTACGAATATCGATCCCTTTCAGCCACTTCCCAGCCAGGAAGCTGAAGCTGATCGAGCCGAGCAAATAACTGATTAAGACGCTTACAATGGATAACACCCGATGGACCTCCTAATATACCCCATGAATAAACGCTACCCATCCCGAACCTTTCACAGTATGGGACTACGAAGCAAAGTTAAGGCAAACGCGTACGGGGAATGGAACATTAAGCGAAGGATTCGCACGCCGGGATTCCAAAAAGCGGCCGAACTTCTTTGTCCGGCCGCTTCAGGAAGCCGCCTATAAGCATTGAGCCGTAGTCCAGGCTCCGGATAAAGCAATTACAAGTATAGATGGTAAGCCGGTACTTTCCCGGAATGACCGGTTACTCGTCGCCGGACGATTTTTTTCTTGTAAACAGTCGCATCGGCGTGCCTGTAAAATCAAAAGCGGCCCTAAGCTTATTTTCCAAATAGCGCTCGTACGAAAAATGCATCAGCGAAGGATCGTTAACGAAGAAAACGAACGTCGGAGGCTTCACGGATACTTGCGTAACGTAGTTCAGGCGCATCCGGCGTCCCTTATCGGTCGGCGGCGGCGTAATCGCAACGGCATCTGAAATGACCTCGTTCAACAGATGTGTCTGAACGCGCATCGAATGATGGTCGGCCGCTTCCACGACCATCGGCAGCAGCTTATGCAGCCTTTGCTTCGTTTTGGCCGAAACGAATATGACAGGCGCGTATGACATGAACAGGAAGTGATCGCGGATCGTCTGCGTAAATTGGTGCAGCGTCTTATCGTCCTTCTCGACGACATCCCATTTGTTGACGACGAAGATAGCCGCTTTGCCCGCCTCATGCGCGTATCCGGCAATATGCTTATCCTGTTCGATGATGCCTTCTTCGCCATTGATGAGAACCAGCGCCACATCCGCCCGTTCGATCGCTTTCATTGCGCGCATTACGCTGTACTTCTCCGTCGCTTCGTAAACTTTCCCGCGCTTGCGCATGCCTGCCGTATCGATTAAGACGAATTTCTGTCCTTCGCGTTCGAACGGCGTGTCGATTGCGTCGCGGGTCGTCCCGGCAATGTTGCTGACGATGACACGTTCCTCACCGAGAATAGCGTTTACCAGCGAAGACTTGCCGACGTTCGGACGGCCGATTACCGCGATTTTAATGAAATCCTCGCCATATTCCTCATCTTCCAGCTCGGGAAAATGAACCATTGCCGCATCGAGCAAATCGCCCATCCCGATACCATGGGCACCGGAAATCGGAATCGGATCGCCGAAGCCGAGCGAGTAAAACTCATAGATCTCTTCTTGCATCTTAATATTATCGATTTTGTTTACGCCGAGCACGACCGGTTTCCCGGAACGAAACAGCAATTGTCCGATTTCCTCATCCGCCGGCGTAATGCCGGCCTTGCCGTCTACCATAAAGACGATGACGTCCGCTTCTTCAATCGCCAGCTCCGCCTGCACCTTTACGGCCCGCAATATTTCATCCTCGCCGTCAATTTCGATACCGCCCGTATCGATAACATTAAACGCTTTGCCGAACCATTCACCCGTACCGTACAACCGGTCTCTTGTAATGCCTGGTTTATCTTCAACAATTGCCTGCCTGTCTCCAACCATCCGGTTAAAAATCGTCGATTTTCCGACATTCGGACGGCCGACAATTGCGATCGTCGGTCTTGCCACTGCCTTCAACTCCTTATACGATTAATCCCCACAAAGTGATGAAGATGCTTCTTGCTTATTCCGAGTACTTTGCGGGAGACCCCGAATAACATCGCGCTTAACATGATAATCATCGGCCTTACTTCATTCGATCGTCCGGCCGAGTACCATGGTTAAAGCCAAGTCCCTTACATCTTCACGTCGTTTTCTGGCACTTTCTTCCCATACGCACAACTTACATCATAACAAAAAAGCGCCCGCTTGGCGAATTTTATTCTCTTTATTATTTGCGCCACTGCCTCGTCCGTTCCAGAAGCGAATGATACCCGTGCTTCACGGCAGCGGCTGCGCCTTCTGCGAGCAAAGTCCAAATCCGTGCCGTGCAAACCGTCATCCACCAATGATCCTGAAAGACGGCATCGCCAAGCGACGCAGGCATTCTACCGCCGGCTGCAACAAGAACCATCCCTTCGCTTAACAGAAGACTTAATGAAAGCGCCGAAATCTGCAATGCCGGCTTCCGCACCAAAAGCGTGACGGCCAGCGCCAGTATGAATGCGGAGTCCGGCAACGCCGGCGCGGCTATGCCTTCCGTTTGACGCATCCCGAAATCGATGGTTCCCAGCAGGATGACGGCCGTAATTGTTTGAAGCCGCCGCTCCGCGGAAATACGCGAAACAAGCCCGTAGATGCCGATAACGGCGATTAGAGGAACGATGCCGCATACCTTCATCCCCTTAACTTCAAATTGAACGAAGACCAATAAAAACCATGCGATGAAGAAAACCGCGATTTGACGGCGCGGAATGTTATGGAGCACAACATCTTTCCACCCGCTCACTAGAAGTATGAGCGATATTACGATCCAAATAAGCGATAAATAGCCAGGATTCATCTTTTCGACCCTTTCCGTTTCCATGAAAAGCGCTCCGTGTATCTTTCGCATAGTATGAATCAGCATTACTCCTAACATGCACCTGCTCCGAAAGTGTTTCCGCAGAAAAAAGAAAAGACGGCATCCGCTTGGGACGCCGTCTTCCGGTTATGTTCTATTCAATCATTTAAATTTGCTCAGCTTGTCGCCGAAACGCTCGCCGAGAGTCAAATTCAAGCTTTGGTTCATTTTCTCCGCATATTCCACTGCTTCTCTGTCTTCTTTGGATTGACGGTTGCCGCGAGGACCGCGGTCGCCGCGCTCACCACGCTCGCTGCGTTCCGGTTTCGGTGCAGCTGCAGGAGCTTCTTCCGTTTCCTTGATGCTTAAGCTGATGCGCTTCTCATCCGGATTCAAGTCAAGAATTTTCACTTGCACTTCTTGACCTTCCTTCAGCACCTCATGCGGAGTACCGATATGACGATGAGCGATTTGCGAAATATGAACAAGCCCCTCAACTCCTGACGCCACTTCGACGAAAGCGCCGAAGCCGACAAGACGTTTGACGGTACCCGTCACGATTGCGCCGATCTCAAATTCGCTTCCAAGGCTTTGCCATGGTCCCGGTTGAGTCGCTTTAATGCTCAGGCTGATTCTTTCATTCTGAGGGTCAAGCTTAAGAATGTGTACGCGAACTTTGTCGCCTTCCTTTACAACATCGGACGGCTTCTCGACATGATGCCATGCCATTTCGGAAATGTGCACAAGGCCGTCGATTCCGCCGATATCGATGAAAGCGCCGAATTGCGTCAACCGTTGTACCGTTCCATCCAGCTCTTGCCCGACGGAAAGACCGGAAATGATATTCTTTTTGTTGGCTTCGAATTCTTCGTCAAGCACATCCTTTTGCGAAAGGATGACTTTATTTTTCTCTTTGTCCAGCTCTTTAACGCGCAGGCGCAGAGTACGTCCTTTGTAGTCGCTGAAATCTTCTACGAAATGACGCTCTACCATCGAAGCCGGAATAAATCCGCGCAGACCGATATCGACGACAAGTCCGCCTTTGACAACATCGGCTACGGTCGCTTCGATAATCTCTTTGCTATCCAGCTTTTGTTGAAGTTCGTCCCACGCTTTCTCGCCATCGACTACACGTTTCGACAGAAGAAGAGTTTCTTTGCCGTCGTTTATCGAAAGCACCTTCAGCTCGACTTCTTGACCGATTTGCACCGCATCGGCCGCATTGTTAAGCTGCAGGGAAGAAAGCTCACGAATCGGAATGATGCCGTCATATTTGTAGCCGATATCGACATAAGCTTGATCGTTGTCGACTTTGACGATCTTTCCTTTCACAGTCGTTCCTTTTTTCAGCGTCATCACATTGGTCATATCGGCGCTGTTGTCTGCCGCCTCAGTAGCTTCGGTAGCCTCTGGAGCGGTAGTTTCGTTAACCGTTTCCGGTTGTACTTCGTTTTCAGGTGTTTTCATTTCTTCAGACATGTTCGATAACCTCCTCGTTTAGAAGACCCAAACCACTATATGAATAATGGGCAGGATTAACAATATATGTTGTAGTATAATTCCAAGATACCATTTCCATTCACGGCAATCAATTTCTTGCCGCTTTTTTGTAAGCTTCCGCTTGGATACGGATCGTCTTCATGATTTTATCGGTGGCTGCTTCCAACTGCTCGGAAGTCCCCTCGGCAAATTCGCTAAGATCGACAGGCGGCCCGTAAATGATCGTCATTTTGCGGAACAGCTTGTAATTGCCTACGATAGATACCGGGACAACGGCAGCTCCGGTTCGGGTTGCAAACAGCGCCGCACCCTTCTTCCCTTCGCCGCTCGGATTTTTGCGGGAGCCTTCAGGGAAAATCCCCAAAACACGCCCGTCGCGAAGCAATTGAAGCGTAGCCTTGATCGTCTCTTTGCCGACGCCACCTCGTTTAACCGGGAAAGCGCCTACCCTCGGGATAAGCCATCCTAGAATCGGCATTTGGAACAATTCCGCTTTGGCCATGAAGTGGACTTTCCGTTCTAGCGGCGTTCCGACGAGCGGCGGATCAAACGTGCTGATATGATTTGCGCACAGAATGACCGGTCCTTCCGCAGGGACATGCTGCATCCCGATTGCCTCTAGCCGATAAAACAGAGCGAACAAGATCCGCAGGAGTCTGCGACATATGCGATACAGCATAGCTTATGTCCCTCCGGTCACTTTGGCTCTGCAGAGCTCCAGAACTTTGCCTACGACATCCTGCAGCGGGATGTTCGAGCTGTCCAGCAGCACGGCATCTTGCGCTTGCACTAGCGGAGAGACTTCCCGCTCGGAGTCCAGCTTATCGCGGCGCGCGATTTCAAGCTCCAGCTGCTCGACCGTAATGGCCGGCTTGTCCATTTCCTTGTACCTGCGCTCGGCACGTTCTCTGGCGCTGGCGGTCAAGAAAATTTTCACCTCGGCATCAGGCAGCACTTGCGTGCCGATATCGCGTCCGTCCATGACAACGCCCTTGGAGGCGGCCATCGCTTTCTGCTTGGAGACAAGCAGCTCACGGACCTCCGCAATTTGAGCGATCAACGATACATTGGCGTTGATCGCAGCCGATCGGATACGATCGGTGACATCCTCCCCATCGACAAGCACCTGTTGTCCGGTCGGACCCGGCTGCAGAACGATATCCATCGCCTTGGCCGTTTCAATCACCTTGGCCGTTTGATCGGCAAGGATGCCAAGCTCCAGCACCTTCCAGGTTACCGCCCGGTACATGGCTCCGGTGTCAATGTACACGAATCCCAATTCGTTCGCGACAAGCCGGGCTACCGTGCTTTTGCCGGCTCCTGCCGGGCCGTCGAGGGCGATGTTGAATTTGTTCAAAAGCTGCCCCTCCCAGAATGATGGAATGCCGCAGGGATGAATGCGAAACGAATGCCGTCTTCGAACGAAGACGATAGTTCCGCTCGCGGCAATCGAACTTTTCAAATCGTAGATTCGGTAAGCGTAAACGGCTTTGCCATTTCTTCCCCCGCCGTTCAGAGGCTCTAAAGATAAGTCAGGCACCAAGCAGCCGCCTTCTTATCTTAAAAAAAAGCAGGCAATGCCTGCGAACGAAGAAAATTATAACACAACTCCTTGTCAATTTGCAAAGAACGCTTACGTATTCATCGTTTCGAAACGTTTTCGTAATGAACGCCTTCAAGCGTATCGACCTTCGTGATCCGGCTGCGAACCGTGCTGCTTTGGAGCAGCGCTTGCGAAACGATCAAGCCGATAATAAGCGCGTAAACGATATAAACGATTATTTTTTCGATCGCATCGGAGAACCCGATAAAACTGTCCTCAAATGCCGTTTGCTTCTCCTTCATGGAAGCGCCTCCGTTCGAACGGCTGGAGAAATACGGGAATCGCATCGTATTATTCCCGTAACGCGCTTCTTTATGCGTCATTTTTTGCGCAGGTCAAGCTGCCTCTCAAAGCAGTACCGGATCAGCTGCTGCCGGTCGCGGTCCGAAATATCGGTGAAGCGGAGCATAATCAATTGCTTCCCCGTCTCCATCTTGATAATTCTGACCACCTCTCCCTTAAAAGGAAGATGGTCGAGCTTTCCGTTCTTGTAATTAACAAGCAGCCAGCAGCTGCTTTGCATGCCGACTTCCATCGGGATATCGCCTTCGCAAATAAACGAGACGCCACCGCCGCCTACATCCTCCGTAACCGTAACGAACCGCAGCTGCTCGGTGAGCTTTACCGCGATTTCCAGATCGGCAGGCACTCTCAGAAAGCTTCTGCGCTGAACCTTAGTTATCGCTTCCGGCTCGGGAATTCGGATGAGGACAAGTCTGATCACTTCTTCACGAAAGCCCAGTACGGTTGTAGTGAAATAATTTTTCATGCCGCCTTCGCTCAAAAAATAAACCGAAAGCTCATCGCCAGCATAAAGGCGTTTCAATCTGCCCGTTTGCACGTTGATCGGCACTTCCATCGTTATGTATGATTCGCCCACCTCGGCGATGCGCGACTTGAGCTCTTGTTTCGCTTCATCCTCGTCGATGGAATTGACTTGAAGATAAAGCACCTGATTCACTTTCGGAAGCAAAAAAAAAGCACCTCCCCTTTCACTTGGCTCAATTATAACACGCCATCCGCTTCGTGTAAGCAAAATCCGCAATTCATGATAAAACGCGCAGGCGCAGCGATGAACGAGACAAACGTAAAAAACGCCTGCAAACTTGACGCTAGGCCAAGCTGCAGACGCATATTCAATCCTATTTCAAGCTAAACGCCGGCCTGCTTCGCGGCTTGCGGAATCGCTTCGATCTTCTCCTCGAAGCCGGTATCGGCGTTAATGTAAATATTGTATTCCGTTCCGTTCATGCTTCCTGTGAATTGATGGCAAAGCACTTCCTCGTTCAAGTCGTTCAATATGAGCGCCATTTCATGCGAGGCTACAGCAACTTTCGGGTTCAGCTGCTTTTTCGCCTGTTCCTCCGTCAGCTTCGCTGCGGGCAGCTGACGCTCTTTATGCGCCAGCAAATGATCCGCCCCTTGGAAGCCGGTTACTTCCCCATTGTCGAGCGCTACTTTTACAGTCACTTTATCCGGATACAGAATCACATCGTTCTGTTTGGCGGCGAACGTCAGATTCGCCGCATTCGCGTATTCGTCTGCGCTTACGGCCGTCATGCCGCTATAACCGTTCTTATCCAGAAACTCTAGCGCGGCATCCCGCGCTCCCCGCATATCGAGCGTTTTGTTCGGCACGTCTCGAGGGGACATGAAATAAATAAGTTTGCCGCCTTTTTTGGCATAATCCAAATATACATCTGCCCCGCTTCCCGTACGTTTACCGGAAACGCTGAACGTATTCGTCTCGGTTCCGACGCCGCTCTCCGTAATCGTTACTTGGGTTCCGTCACCCAAAAATTGCTCCGCTTTCGATTTGATTTCATCTGCTGTCGCATCGTTTCCCGACAGCATGGAGAAGTTTCGCTTTTGATTCAAGCTGGCCATCGAAGGTCCCCAGTCGACATCGGCATACTCGCCTACTTTTTTGTCAACCAACTGAAAACCGTCGACGATCACATTATCCATTTTTTTGCTTTCTGAAGCGAGCGCCACCTCGACATCCATCCATCGCAGGTTTTTGGAAATGACTTCCGATTGCACCGTACGAAGCTCGTCTTTAATTTCCTTCGAACGTTCATGCAGCGTCGATAAGGTTTTGATTTCATCCTCCGACATCGGCTGCTTGGACAAGTCGCGCACCGCGGTAGCGTACGTGAATTTGGCTATATTGTCGAGAAATTCCTCCGTTTTGCTGAAAGGGAGAAGCGTCAGCGGAAGCTGACTGATCTCGTTCTGCGCCTGGCTTGTCAGCCGCCATACATTAATAAGCTCCTTGCGGTACATATCGTTGGATGTCGCATTAAGCGCCATCGTGTTGCCGAGCTCCGAATTCAGTTTTTCCATATGGTAGGACAAATCGTGAAAAGCGCGCTGGTATTGGTTTTCCGCTTTGATTAAAATCGTGTTTTTCTCCTGATTTTCCTGATACCCCCATACGATTGCGCCAATTAGGGCCAGCGCACAAATAGGAAACATCACGGCGCTTAATCTTTTGTACATGCAAACGTTCCCCTTTCAAACCATTGTTGGTAATTATCTTTCGTTGAAAAACGAACGATTATGCAGGAATTCCCCACAAAGTGAACAATTGTACTTCTTCGGCTGCAAAGCGCTTCGCAAGAAGCCGAGTACCGGTTAGGGCTTCCCGGCAATACCGGTAACGACAAGGATAAAGGACTACCTGTGTCTTTGACGCTGGCGTCTACCGAGAATTTGAGCCACTTCCACGATATACTTTCTGAAAAATCAAAAAAGAGGCCCTTTGGGCCTCTTCCTTAATCCGTTCTCTGAAAGCGAACAGAACGGCGGTACGATAATTTCCGTATGTAGCCGAATCCGGCGATAATGGCGAGCGGGTACCGACATGCAAGGCTGGCCTTGCGTCAGTAATCCTGCACTTCTACATCAAAATCATGCTCGTTGCTGCAAATGCATTGACGAAATCCCGTGTCTATCTTTCCTTTTTCTTTGCGGCCTTTCAATATGAACCGCTCTCCGCAATGCATGCAGCGAATTTTCACCTTTACCCGAATGGCTGTCATGGGGGCCTCCTATAGCAAAAACGGCTGTACCCCCATTATGGACAAAACGATTAAATTTTAATCTCATCTTCTCTTCTTACCGCGCGGAAAGGCGATCTTGCATTTGCATGCTTTACCTTCCACAGACCCATGATCCAAAGAAAAATCATGAGCGGCAGCATGAGCCACATCCAGTTAGACTTCGAAACGAGGATAATATAATCGAATACGCCATGAAAAAACACGGGCAGCCCCACTGAAAACAACAAGTGCTTCTTCTCACTTGATGGCTGAAATTTCGCCCTCCCCAAATGGTACCCCATCATGACGCCGAACAGCGCATGTCCGGATACAGGCAAAAGCGCCCTCATCAGCAGGTTGGAGAAAGACGTAAAGTTAAGCAGCGAGTAAATGACGTTCTCGACTGTGGCGAAACCGAGCGATACGGCAACCGCATATACGATTCCGTCGTACGGCTCGTCAAATTCGACGTGCTTGTATATGACGTAGTACACGACAAACCATTTAAGCAGCTCTTCGATTCCCGATGAAAAAAGAAAAGAAAAAACGAACGGATTTTCGCCGAAGCCGAGCACTAGCGCCCTCTGGAGCATCATAATCGGGAAAACGAGCAGCGCGCCGAACATGAAGACGCGGATTACCATGCCGATCGGTTCCGAATCGTAACGGTCTTTGAGATAGAAGTACGATAGAAGCGCTATTCCCGGTGCAATCGCAGCCGTCAGCACGGATAGTGTCATCATGCTGTTTCCCCCTTTCCATCGAACTGCCCGCAAACTTGTTAGTCGGCTAAACCCAACCGCGAAAACGGGCTGCTTCAGCCGTATTTCGCACACCGACCATGTAAGCGGCAAGACGCATGTCGACTTTACGGCTCTGATGAACATTATAGACAGTTTCGAACGCTTTTTCCATGACTTCCTTCAATTTGGTATGAACTTCGTCTTCCGTCCAGTAATAGCCTTGGTTATTCTGCACCCACTCAAAATAGGAAACGACAACTCCGCCTGCGCTGGCCAACACGTCGGGAACGAGAAGGATGCCCCGATCCGTCAATATTTTGGTGGCTTCAAGCGTCGTCGGCCCGTTCGCCGCTTCGACGATGATGCCCGCTTTGATCCGTCCCGCATTTTCCTGCGTGATTTGATTCTCGATAGCGGCCGGCACCAAAATATCGCATTCCTGCTCCAGAAGCTCCTTATTGGAAAGCGTCGATTTGAACAGCTTCGTCACCGTACCGAACGAATCGCGCCTGTCGAGCAGATCCGGAATATCCAAACCGGCGGGATCGTACAGCGCCCCATATACATCCGAAATGCCGATTACAATCGCGCCTGCCTCATGCATAAATTTCGCCAAATAACTGCCCGCGTTGCCGAAGCCCTGAATGACGACCTTCGCATCTTTAACGTGAATTCCTTTTTTGCCGAGCGCCTGATCGATCATAATCGTAACGCCCTTGGCCGTCGCCGTCTCCCTTCCTTGAGAACCGCCTAGAACGATCGGCTTGCCGGTAATGAAGCCCGGCGCGTCGAACTCGCGGATACGGCTGTATTCATCGAACATCCAAGCCATGATTTGCGAATTGGTCATGACGTCGGGTGCGGGAATATCCTTCGACGGACCGACCATTTGGCTGATTGCCCGCACATAACCCCTGCTCAATCTTTCCAATTCACGGAACGACATATCGCGAGGGTCGCATACGATGCCCCCCTTGCCGCCGCCGTAAGGCAGGTTAACGATGCCGCATTTCAAGCTCATCCATATCGACAGCGCCTTAACTTCGTCTTCATTGACATCGGGATGAAACCGCACCCCGCCCTTGGTCGGCCCAACCGCATCGTTATGCTGAGCGCGGTATCCGGTAAAAATTTTCACTTTTCCGTCATCCATCCGGATTGGAATGCGAACCGTCAACAGGCGAAGAGGCTCCTTCAGAAGCTCATACATTTCGGGACCGTACCCAAGCTTCGTAAGCGCTTCTTGAATAACCGCCTGCGTGGATTGGAGGACATTCGTATTTTCGGTCGGCGACATCTTCCTTCACCCCAAGTCATCTTATTGGACCGTTAAAAAAGCATCCGGCGAACGCAAGGTTTGCCCGATGCTTATGTTATACCCCATTCAAATGCTTACGATGAGAAAATGATTGCGAATATTTCCCGTCTTCCCCGAACATGATAGCTCAAATAATTATTTGAAATGTTCACAAAGAACATGAATCGCATTCTCGGATATGACCGTCTTTCCGTACTCCTCCAATACCGCCCTCGTTACGGACGTAGCCTCGCCGAACTCGGACAGAACGGCAATAATCGCTTGGTAACGGCTGTCCTTCTCATCGATATCGAGCGGCTCAAGCTGCAGAATCCATTTATTCTGGTAGGAAAAAAGCGTGCCTCCGTTATCCACAATCGGAAGAATCACTTTCGACATGCGGAGCAAGTCCTCAAATTCATGAAATGCGTACGAGATCAGCTCGCTGTGCTCGAGCGTCACTTCCATTTCATAAACCTCTTCCTCTTCGTCGTCCGCCTCGTCGTTGCTTCTCGTGCCGTCCGACTTCCCCTTCGTGACAATGACTACCATGCCTTGTGCTGGAAGCGCGAACACTTCGACCGCTAAAGGTCCCGTAGCATCAAAGCCCAGCTCGGAATAAGCCTGTTCCATCATTTCGCTGAACAGCTCATGCACTTTGGGAATTTCCCTCCACATATCCTCTTTCTGAATACCGCGTTCCGTCAAATCGTCGAAGGTAAGGAAAATCCTTATTTTATCTGGGCTTAAGCGTTCAATTTTCATACAGGATCCTCCCTCTTGCAGCCCGCGGCTCGCAAAACCGCATATAATATACAGAATATGATGCCGCAACCGAAAGGTGCCGTCTATGCATGTACTCTGTCTACCAATTATTATACCATGTTATCACTATTTTTGGCCAAATTCCAATTTCCTTAATAGTCAAAAAATCCGCTTTCCGAAGCAAAAGCAAGCAAACGGCGGGATTCTCCGACTAAAAGCTTTGCCGTACCGGATTTAGCCCCTGCATCTATCAAATTGAAGAAAATCCACCGATATCCCGTGGAAAACAATAAAAAAAGGCAGCCGGTCGAAAACGACGCATAGTCCTCGCGATCGTTCTTACCAGTCTGCCTTTTTCTGTCGGTATTTTTTACATCATCGCTTCGCTTCGAAGGAAGGCGACTTTTTTCAAAATAAATCCTTAATCATTAATGATTCGCGAACTTTGAGGACGGATCGTTCTCGGATAATATTTGCGTGACATGTTTCTTAAGTTCAGGATCCTTATCCACAATATCCTGAACTTCGGTTAGATTTTCCTTGCTTGCGGATGACGCCGAAGCCGTATGGCTTTGAGCGCTTGAACCGGAATCCCATTTGTTTTGCGTATGGCGCTCTTCGCCCGAGCTCCACTTGCGGGATTCGCGGTCTCCGCTTAACCAATTTTTTTGGTTAAACATTTTACCCATCGATTCCCCTGCAGCGCTTAAACCGGCCATCATCCATTTGCTGCGGTTGTTCCGGCTCAACATAACGGCCGCTGTCGCCCCGACAAGTCCGCCAATCATAAAGGCACCTATCTTCATCGCGTACTCCTCCTTATGCTGTCGTTTATGGCGCACTCCTAGTTTTCGCCGCCGGTACGGATCTATGCCGACAAAATAAAGGGTTGAATGGAAGCGATGAAGCTGCGATATGATACAATACATGCATGATCTTCTCTTACCATTTCCCGTCAAAAGAACGTACATAAAGGAGAGAATTTATGAAAAGCATGAAACTGGCGGCAATCTGCTCGCTCGCCTTGTTCGCCGCCGCCTGTCAAAACGGCCCGGACGTTCCGTCATCGATGCCGCTGCATTCGGCAACCCCTTCGCTTCCTGCTTCTTCCGCTGCACCCGAGACAACGTCCGCTCCTTTCGGTACGGCCAGCGTCCAGCCAAGCGCGTTGCCGTCGCTTGAGCCGACGAAACCTGCAGAGCAAGCGGCAGCCAAAACGTACCGGATGAACAATAATTACGACATCGTTCCGATCGACCCTAACGCAGCCACCAAAAAAGTCGTTCTGCTTACGTTCGATGACGGCCCGAAAGAGAAAGAAATGATCGACGGACTTATCGACACGCTGGACAAACATAAGGCCAAAGCGCTCTTTTTCGTAAACGGCTACAGGATCAAGCAGCACCCTGAGCTGCTGAAGCTCATTCATGACCGTGGCCAAATCGTCGGCAACCATTCCTGGGATCATGTCGATTTGAAAAAGGAAACGAACGCTTCGATCGACAAGCAGATCGGCGACGTACAAACGATCGTCCAAGAAACGATCGGATCGAAGCCGCAATTTTTCCGCCCTCCGTTCGGCTCCTCCAACGATTACGTCAAGGAAAAGGCGAAAGCGGAGCATATGCTGTTTATGACCTGGTCGAACGGCTCGCTTGATTGGGATGAAAAAGCAACCAAAAAAACGCCTGAGCTCGTCATCCAAAAAGTGCTTGACCAGCTTCATCCAGGCAGCAACATCCTCATGCACGAGCTTCCATGGACCGTTCAAGCACTTGACGGCCTCCTGACCAAGCTGGAGGAAAAAGGCTACAGCTTCGTCGACCCGCGGGCGATCGAGATCGAATGATCAGCGTTCCGTAAGCAGCTTTAAAAACGCTTGAAGCGGCTGGTTCATCCATTTCTTAGGGTGAACCAGCAGTTGTATGCCGACCCTTAGTTCGGAGTGAACCAGAGGAATTGCCTTCAGTCTTCCGCTTCGCACCTCCTCCAAAGCGGCGATTTGCGGGAGCAAGCCTATTCCCAGGCCATTGATGACGCATTGCTTGATGGCTTCCAGACTCCCTAATTCAAACCCTATCCGATACGAAACCCGATTTTCTTTCAGTGCTCTCTCGAAAAAACCTCGATATACGCAGCTGACTTCCGAAACGATCATCTCCGCTCCTTCCAAATCGCTCGGAACCAATTGGTCAAGTCGGGCGAGCGGATGCTCCGGGGGAACGATGATCACCAGCGGCTCGTCCCTTATAGCGATACAATGAAGCGCGGTGTCGGCCGGTTCGCGGTCAAGCAGCAGTCCGACATCAGACTCCCCGTCTTTCACCTTCTGAATGAGCACCTCCTCACTTTCCGGCTGCAGCTGAATGCTGAGCTCAGGATTCAGCTGCTTCAGCTGTTGCAGAAAAGGCGGAAGATAATACGCCGCTAACGAATCGATCGTCCCGATGTGAAGCGTGCCCGAAGTATTGCTGCCCACCGTTTCCAGGGAGCGCTCGTATAACTCCAGCATTTGCATGGCTAACAACGACAGTTTTTCTCCAGGCGGCGTCAAACGTAAAGTTCGGCCGAACCTTTCGAGCAGCGGAACGCCGTAATGCTTCTCCAGCTTCTGAATTTGCGTCGTTACGCTCGACTGTGCGTAACCTAGCGTTTCCGCCGCCCGCGTTATGCTTCGCCTTCTTGCAACTTCAAGAAATGTTCGATAGTAGTCGAGTTCCATGCCCGCCCCTCCATTATCAATATTATTGATGCCAGTTATCGATTATTATAGATAACTCCGATGTCTTTGACCATGGTATAGTTAGGGCAATTACGTAACGGAGGGCGAGCATATGCTGACAACAGAACGGCTTCACGGGTTATTCGTACCTGTCATCACGCCATTTTTTTCGGACGGCGGTATCGATTTGGAGTCCTTTCATGGACATATCGCACATTTATCGGCTTGCGGAATAAACGGAATCGTCGTAAACGGAACAACAGGGGAATGTCCGACCATTCATAACGAAGAGGCTGGGGCTCTGCTGCATGCCGCAAAGCTTGCGGCAGCCCCAAGAGGTATTCCAATCATCGCGGGAACAGGAAGCAACGATACGGCGGAAGCTGTCAAAAAAACCGAACAAGCCGCGAAGCAAGGAGCCGATGCGGCGTTATCGGTTGTCCCTTACTACAATCGCCCTTCGCAGGAAGGGATTATTGAACATTTTCGGCAAATTTCCAAGGTTGGGCTCCCCGTTATCGTATACGATATTCCTTACCGGACCGGTGTAGGTTTAACGCTTCGCTCCGCGCAAACCATCTTGGATATGGAAGGGGTCATCGGGTTAAAGGACAGTTCAGGCGGTTTGCAGATGACCTCCGAGCTCTCGCATGTTTGCCCGAAGCCGATCTTGTGCGGAGACGACGCCAACTTTTTTGCTTCGTTATGCAACGGAGCGCAAGGCGGCATCTTGGCTTCGGCGAATGTAAGAACGGCGCAATTTGTGCGAGTGTTCGAGCTTTTCAACGAAGGGCGGATCCAAGAAGCCAAGCAGGAATTCAATTCGCTCCTTCCGCTCATCCGTCTCCTGTTTCAAGAGCCGAATCCTGCACCGCTCAAATGGCTTCTTGCCGGTCAAGGCAGTATCGTATCCGACACGCTGCGTCTTCCGATGACCCCGATCAGTGGACGGCTTGCTGAGGAACTGAGGCCTTTCTTATAAATTCACAACGACCTTTTCTTCGAAATGGCCGCTACATTTAAATAATAAAAAGAGGCCGCTCCGCCGCGGATTTTCCGCTTGCGGAACAGCCTCTTGTTTCTTTTACAAATACTCATTCTCGTGACGGGCTTTCAGCCTTACCCAGCGGCGTTCGACTTCGTCCTCGAAGCTTTTCAGCGATTCGGCATATTCCGGTTTGACCATATGCTTCGTTTTGCCCATCGTTTTGAGCCATTCCGCAACCGGAACCCGTTTGCCTTTGTCTTCCGGATTAAACGTTATCGTCGTCACCCCGCGCTCGATCTCATAGAGCGGGAAGAAGCAGGAATCGACCGCATAGTTGATGATCGAAGTTCCTTCCTTCTCCTCGGACAGCCAGTTGAGCGGACAAGTAATCAGAATCTTTCCGTATACGAGCCCTTCGTTCTGCGCATACCATTGCGCTTTGGCCGCTTTCTTCACGAGGTCGATCGGATAAGCCTCGGAGCCGGTAAACACATAAGGTATGTTCGTCGCCGCCATAATTTGCGCGGTATCCTTATGGTGGAACAATTTGCCCCCTTGATGCTTGCCGACGTTGGAGGTCGACGTACGGTGGCCGAGCGGCGTCGAATACGAAAGCTGCGCCCCCGTGTTCATGTAACCCTCGTTATCATACTCCAGAATGATCATTTTATGATTGCGAAGCGCAGCTCCGATCGCCGGCCCCATGCCGATGTCCATGCCACCGTCGCCCGTTATCATGACGAATGTAAAATCGTCCTTCAAATTCAGATGATCCAGCTCGCCCCGGCGCTTGCGCTCCCAGAACATTTCAACGACGCCCGACAGCGTGGCTGCGCCGTTCTGGAACAAATTATGAATGTACGTCGCTTTGTGCGCGCTATAAGGATAGCCTGTCGTAACGACCATGGCGCAGCCCGTATGGAACAGCGATACGATGTCCCCTTCGATTCCTTTGAAGAACAGCTCTAAGCCCGAAAAAATGCCGCAGCCCGGACAAGCGCCGTGACCCGGAGCAATCCGCTTCGGTTTTTTCGTCAGCGAGCGAAGCGGCGGAATTTTAACGTTCAGCTTCCCGCTCGTTTCATCCGGCGTGACGGTGATCAAGCCTGTCTTTAGATCTTCGAATTTCATCGGATTCAACACGCGCTTAGGCGCCTTGGACGGATCGCCCGGCGTATGGCCGTGATAATCGAACGGCGTTTCGACTTTGCCTGCATGGATCGCATCGAGCGCATATTGGAACATCGCATGGCCGTCTTCGGCGTAAAAATCTTTGCCGCCCAAGCCGTAAATGCGGCTGACTACCATCGTGTTTTTGTTGCCGTGCGTAAACAATGCCGATTTGATTTCATTCGTCATGTTGCCGCCGTATGCGCCGAACGAATCGGCACGGTCTCCCACCGTCACTGCCTTGACATTGCGCAGCGCTTCGGCGATCTGCTTCTGCGGGAACGGGCGAATCATATTCGGCGCGACGGATCCCGCCTTGATGCCCTTCTCGCGAAGCTGATCGACGACGTCTTTAATGATTTCGGACGAGGAATTCATCAGGAAAACGGCGACTTCGGCATCTTCCATCCGGTACAAGTCCAGAATCGGGTAATCCCGTCCGGTCAGTTCTTTATATTCATTGCGGATTCTATCGAATACCTTCTCCGCGTTGTACATCGCTACGGATTGCTGGTAACAGTTATTGATATAGTCCGGTTCGTTCATGTAAGGTCCGACTGTAATCGGATTGTTGCGGTCGAGCACATCCGGGAACCCGCCGGGAGGCTGAGCGCCTACGAACGCATGCACGTCGGCGCGGTGCGCGAATGTTTGTACTCTCCGCTTCTGGTGAGAGGTAAAATAACCGTCGGACGCCACCATGACAGGCAAACGAACCTCTGGGTCCTCGGCCAATTTAATCGCCATAATGTTCATATCGTAAACGGCTTGCGGATCGCGGCACATCAGAATCGGCCAGCCCGTATTCAGGGCGTAGTACAAGTCAGAATGATCGCCGTGAATATTGAGAGGACCCGATACCGAACGGCAGACGAGGTTAAGCACCATAGGAAAACGGGTACCGGACTGCACCGGCATCTGCTCGAGCATATACAAATATCCGTTCGCGCTCGTCGCATTAAAGACGCGGCCGCCGGCCGTCGAAGCGCCGTAACAGACGCCTGCCGAACCGTGCTCGCCGTCCGCCGGAATCAGGACGACGTCATGCTGGCCGCTCGTTTTCATCAGATCCAGAAACTGCGCTACTTCGGTAGAAGGCGAAATCGGGAAATAACCCATGATATGATAATTGATTTGATGAGCGGCATAAGCTGCCATTTCGTTGCCGGACTCGTACACCATGCGCTGCTCAATTTTGCCTTGACCGAGCTCGCGTTTGATTTCGATAGCCATCGAATTCACACCCCTTGTCAATGATTAGGAATTCACTGCCAAATCAAATTTGTGCGGCACCCGGTTCGCTTCGCCGTATCCGTCCGTTTCCCTTGCGCTATCCAGCGCTTCCGTCGGACAAGCGGCGACGCATTTCAAACAGCCTTTGCAATATTGGTAGTCGATGCCCTGCAGGAACATTTGCGGACGGCCTTTTTTGTCGGGGAGCTCCTCCCATACGAAGCAAAAATCCGGGCAAACGTTGTCGCAAGCCGCGCAATGGATACATTTATCTTCAAAATAATGCGGCATCATGCCGGAACGGGAAATGCTCAAATCCTTCAATACGCTGTTGCCCGGATTGGAAACCATGCCGCCGATCGGCTGGGTTTCGTAACCGAGAACCGGCGTGTCGGTCCGGACAAATGCCGGCATAGAAGCGCCTTCCGGCAAGGTGAACGTTTGAAATTTCACTTCGTTAAAGCCGCGGTCGAACGTACGCAGCGCAGGCTCGACGGCTTGCGGATACTTCTTCTCGAGCGACTTGCGAATGACGTCCCGCATAATTTGCGGATCGAGGAAGGTGCATAGCCGGAAAAGCGCGCCAAGCATAGCCATGTTGACGCGGTTGTTCTCTTCGAGCGAGATGCCGATGGCATCGATAACCGCTATCGTGCCGCCGACCATACGCATGTTTTCTTTAAGCTCTTCAGGCGATTTCGTCGAGTTGACGAGCACCACGCTGTCTTCGTATATACCGCTGGTCACATTGATCGTTTTCGATAACGCTTCATGAAAAATACCGACGACATGCGGTCTCTCGACCGGGGACGTATCGCGGATCGGCGTTTCCATATCGCAAAACCGGATGTGCGCCTTGACAGCGGAGCCTTTTTTCTCCGAACCGTACGACGAGAAGCTGACACCGTTCAGGCCGACGCCTACGACACCCGCTTCCGCAAGCATTTTACCCGCTAAGTTGGCGCCTAGACCGCCAATCGACTCCAGGCGGATTTCAAAAAAGCCGAGCTCGTTTTTCTTGGGCAGGATAGTCATGTTGCTCGTTCCCCTTTCTTCCCCTACAATGGTTGAAAACGTTTTTACAGACGTCCACATCCGACGGATCGAGCGTTAGCGCCTAAGCAATTAATCATTGTTGCGGGTGTCGCCGGAGCAGATTTCTCGATCGTACAAGCTTGCAGCGCCATTCATAAAGGGCGGCCGCAAATTGTTTAAACCAATTATAACAGCAGACCCTGGAGGGGGCAACAGATTTATGACACATTTTAGACAAAATTGAAAATGATTCTCATTTTCATAGTAATGACGCGGTTTTACGCCCTCTTGCCATAAAAAAAACGGAGGCACTAGGCCTCCGTAACGATATATAACAGCATTTAAAAGTTATATAACAGATACCGGGAATACGATTACAGCTTGATTACCGCCTTGCCCGGGTCCCCCCATAGAAACCAGCTGATGAGCGAAGCGATCAGAAGCATAAACAACGTAATCAGCGTCCGGTAAAACATTTTGGTCCATTTGACCTTCTCCGTCGGATGAGAGGCGCTTCGCGGCGGCAGCGGGCGTTCTTCTTCGCGTTCATCCTTGTTGTCGCCGGCGGCAGCGGCAATTGGCTTGTCAGTTCTTCTCATTTGCTTCCCTCCGAAAACGTATCATGCAGCCCATCACGAAATCTATTGCAAAATGGGCGATAATCGGCGCCCACAGCGTGCCGGATTGCTCATAAATCCATCCCAGGCCGTAGCTGACGCCGAAAACGAGCCCGGTCATAATCCAATGCCGTAAATAGCGAATATGAATCGCCGCAAACAGGATACTCGTCCAGTACGCGCCAAAAGCATGCTGCACCGCCCCGCGAAACAGCAGCTCCTCGCAAATCGCCACCACGGCTGAAATAAGCGCGATATGCCAAATCGGCCTGCGGCCGAAAAGCTTCTCGTTGATGCCGCCGTCATCCGCTACGTCTTCCGGCACGAAGCGCGAAATCAGCAGGTCCACGGCAATGAATGCTGCGGCAAAGCCAAGTCCCCAGCCGATAATCTTTAGCGGCTCCCCGAACGATAAATGCTCCCAAAATTTATTTTTCTGAAAAAAGAATACGATTAATCCGATAACTAAAGTAAGCGCCTGCGTCAAATATAAATTCGCCAGCAAAAAACGGTCGTCCAATTCGTTAATATCGCGAACCTGAAAACGGATGTTTTTGAAGAAGTTCCATTTTTTCATGCATTCCCGCCTTTTCACGCAATCAGTTGATAAGCCGTCAGTCCGTGTTCGTACGCTCGCGTGGCCGGCTATTCCTTTTTGGGCAGGCATCCCCTATACTAGGCTCTAGGCTTATCGACCCGCCGTTTGTCGAAATGAAAAGGATACGCGCGTTTTACGCCGTCGAACCATGCGCTAACATCATCGTCCGGAAGGAGCTGCTTATGGAGAAAAAATTGACACGCTTTGACTACATATTCGTGTTTACCGTCATCTTTTTGCTATTGTGCGCGTTCGGCGCATTTTTCCTCGGATTCAACACGGGCAAAGGCCGTGCCGAAACGAAATACGAAGAGATTTTGGCGAAGCGCGAGGAAGCGGATAAAGGCTTCACTGCATACCATCAGACATATCTGGTCTCATTCTATCACACTGTTTTTCTCCCGTATAAAGAATTCCAGAACAAATGGTTCACACGCTGGAACGAAATCGAGTCGCAGGGCGGTTCGGTCGATCCCGCATCCATCCTTAAAGAGCTGAGCAAGCTGGCGGATGAGAAATACGAAGAGACGGTTACGAGCACGATGCCCGAATCGTCCCCGCTGCTGAAGGAAGCGCACGAGCAATATTTGAAAAGCTTGAAGCTGTTCGCCCATGCGGCCAAGAGCTTCCAATCCAAAGCGAACGCCGTCAAGGGCAGCGTTCTCGTCGCGGAGATGGAGAAGGATGCCGCCTTCACCGAAGCGAAGCTGTTCGCCCTGCAAGGCCAAAAGCAATTTTACGACGCAATCGTCAAATGGAACGAGTCGGCAAGCGGCGAGCTGAAGGGCGCGTCATTGCTCGGCAGCAGCCCGCTTACGCTCGACGATTGGAACCAGCTCAATCTTAATCTCAAAAACAGCTATATATCCAGTTTACTCGTTAGCGGCCAAACGTTCAAACCGTTCAATCCGCAGGACCTCGTCTATCATGTCGACCAGATGATCAAATCGGGCCAGGCCAAAAAAATGAATGCCGGAAACGTGCAGCAAACCGTAGATATTCTGATCGGCACAGGCGCCGTCCGGCAAGGCGATTTCCTTGGCGGAAAGGCAAAATGGTATGCGAATGAAACATTGCCGCAGCTTCCCTTCTTCACGGATTCCAAGTAGTAGAGGTTGAGGTTGTTTAAAAAGCCCGTTTTGATGAAAAAGAAAAAATGTCGGTTATCCGACATCGAATCTTGAATTCAACATTGACGAAGAGCCGGTCCACCTTGCGGTGCTCCGGCTCTTCGTCAATCGTACGAAAATCCTTTTAAGGCCGCCACATCCGCCATCCCGCCGCGAACATTGACCGCATTGCCAAATCCGTTCTCTTCGAGAAAACGGCAAACCATCGCGCTTCTGACCCCATGTGCGCAAATGACGTAAACCGGCTTGTCCCTCGAAATATCGTCAAGTCGTGCCGGAATCGTCTGCATCGGAATAAGCTCCGCTTCCTCCAAATGATAATACGCCCACTCGCCCTCTTCCCTGACGTCGATCAGCTGCGCCTCGTCCAGCGAGCCGTCGGCAATTATCGCGAGCAGCTGTTCGGGATCAATTTGTTTCATTATAAAACTCCCCCTTCTCTTTTCAAGCTTACTTGCAGAATATCAACATTCCGGACAAAAGAAAAGCGACCCTTTCCGCCTGCCGTCCGGATCCTTGCCATTCCGCATTAAAGACAACTTTGTGACAATTTATCATACGTCTATTGACATGCTCGAATCCCGCGTGATAAATTATGAAAAACGATAGCAAGAAACGACAATGAAGGAACCAAGCATCAGAATTATCCACAGAGAGCCGGTTATTGGTGGGATCCGGCGGTTTGATCGATGCGGAGCATTCCAGAGTCTCGACGCTGAACGATTCTGCGATTTTCGCAGTCTCTCCATTAGGCGCCGGCGGCAGGAGACCGTTACCCTTCCAGGTTTGCAAAAACCGATGAGGCCATTCGCGCAAGCGTTTGGCGAATAAGGGTGGTACCACGAAATCAACTCTCGTCCCTTCGTACGAAATACGTATGAAGATCGGGAGTTTTTTTATTTTCACATTCCATTACAGGGGGACTATCAAAATGTTTAAAGTACTTGTATCCGATCCGATCAGCGACATGGGCATCCAACAGCTTCACGACGCACCCGACATCACGGTCGATAAGAAAACCGGCCTTACTGAGGATGAGCTGGTTGCAATTATCGGCGATTACGACGCGCTTCTCGTGCGCAGCCAAACTAAGGTTACCGAACGGATCATGCAAGCTGGCAGCAAGCTTAAGGTCGTAGGCCGTGCAGGGGTCGGCGTCGACAATATCGATCTGGAGGCGGCTACCAAGCGCGGCATCGTCGTCATCAACGCGCCGGACGGCAACACGATCGCCACATGCGAGCTCACATTCGCAATGATGATGGCGATCGCACGGCAAATCCCGCAAGCTTACAAAAAAACCGTCGGCGGCGAATGGGACCGCAAAACGTTTGTCGGCGTCGAGCTCCGCAACAAGACGCTGGGCGTCGTCGGCATGGGACGTATCGGCAGCGAAGTGGCGAAACGCGCCAAAGCGTTCGGCATGAATGTAATCGGCTATGACCCGTTCTTGTCCGAGGAGCGCGCCGAAAAAATGGGCGTCAAGCTGGGCAGCGTAAACGACATTGCCGCACAAGCCGACTTCATCACCGTACACACGCCGCTGACGAATGAAACGCGCGGCATTATCGGCAAAGATCAATTCGCCATCATGAAGAAAGGCGTTCGCATCATCAACTGCGCACGCGGCGGCATCGTCGACGAGAAAGCTCTGATCGACGCAATCGACAGCGGCATCGTTGCCGGAGCGGCGTTTGACGTATTCGTCGAAGAACCGCCTGCGCCGGATCATCCGTTCCTGAACAACCCGAAAATCATCGTAACCCCGCATCTTGGCGCGTCGACCGTAGAAGCCCAAGAGAATGTGGCGATCGACGTTTCCGAGGAGGTTCTGCACATTTTGCGCGACGAACCGTTCAAAAATGCGGTTAACATGCCTCCTGTGCCAGCCAGCGTTCTGAATATTTTGCAGCCTTACTTCAATCTCGGCGAAAAGCTCGGCCGCATTGCCGGACAAATGGCCGACGGCGCAGTCAAAGAAATTCACGTCAGCTACTCGGGCGAGCTTATGGACGTCGACGTTTCGCCGCTTACCCGTTATATCGTCAAAGGCGTGCTGACCAATCATCTGGCAGGCGAAGTCAACATCGTCAACGCGATGCATTTGGCCAAAAACCGCGACGTGAACGTCGTCATCCAAAAATCGGCCGCCGCTCAAACGTTCAAAAACCTGGTAACCGTGACGCTCAAAACGAAAAACGGCGATCGCACGCTTTCCGGCACGCTCTTGTCCGGATACGGCGAGCGTATCGTACAAATCGACCAGTATCCGGTCGACATTTCGCCGGAGGGCACGCTGCTTCTCGTTTCGCACAATGACAAACCGGGCATTATCGGACGTGTCGGCACGCTGCTCGGCAATAACGACGTGAACATCGCATCCATGCAGGTTGGACGTAAAGTGGTCGGCGGTTCCGCGATCATGCTGCTTACGATCGACAAGCAAGCATCCGATGAGGTATTGGCGGAGCTGACCAAGCTTCCGGAAATTATGAACGTGAAAGAACTGGCGCTGTAAAACCCGGACTGTTCCACGAGCAACAAGATTTTCCTCGTCATTTCTACAAATAACCGCACAAAGTGACGAACCGGGTATTGCACAAATGAAAGGCTGTCCCGAAAGGTCTGAACGGACCCGGGACAGCCTTCCTTTTTCACTGATTGCAAGTAGTCCTACGGATGGATTGGGGAATGTCCTTTATGTTGTTCCGTTCACTGCAAAAGCTCTGCATCAGTCGACGTTAAAGAACCTCCATCCTACGACAGGATAGAGGTTCTTTGGCGTTAAAGTTCCGTCTCACTTGCGACGGCATTTTTGAAGCTGCCTAGTAGCAGTATGTTTAGGCTTCTTCCCCGTAAGGAAGCACAATCGAGAAGGTCGTTCCTTTGCCGAGCGCGCTCTTCACCTGAATCATCCCTTGATGCGCCTCAACGATGTTCTTGACGATGGCGAGGCCGATCCCGGTGCCGGTGGTACCTCGCGTGCGCGCTTTATCCGCTTTGTAAAAGCGTTCAAAAATATATGGCAGATCCCCCGGCGGAATGCCTTCGCCTTGATCCTCCAAATCGATTTGAATGCACCGGGTTCCTTTGGCCATCACGGTGAAGGTGCGCAATGTAATCTCAGCTCCGGACGAGGTATGACGAATGGCGTTATCCATCAGATTGGTCAGGACTTGCTCCAGCCGATCTTCGTCCGCATTGCCTAAATTCGCATTGGGCACACGGAAGTCGGCGTTCAGCCGAATGCCTCTTTCCTTGCACAGCACGGAGAACTTGCGGTACACACGCTTCAGCAGTCCGTCCAGGTCGGTCTCGCGGAACGACATTTCCATATGCCCCGCTTCCATCCGCGCCAGGTCGAGCAGATCGCGTACGAGCCTGCCCATCCGCAGCGATTCGTCATGGATAACCTGCGCCAGCTCCTGACGTTCCTCGGGAGTGCCGGCAATGTCGTCCAGAAGCGCTTCGCTATAGCCTTGCAGCATGGAAAGCGGCGTACGCAGCTCATGCGAGACGTTCGCCACGAAATCTTTGCGGAGCTTATCCAGCCTGTGTTCCTCGGTCACATCGCGAAGAACGGCAACAGCCCCCCTTACCGCCTCCTGCGAATAAAGCGGAGCCATCGTGACCGACCATACGCCGTTCTGCACATGCAGCTTCGTCGTAATTTGCTTGGTCGCTTGCGCCACGTTCTCAAAGAGCTGCAGCAGCGGTTCCGGAACCTGCTTGCCTTCCTCCTCTTGGTCACCCCACTGAATGGCGCGCCATTCCTCCAGCAGCACTTCGCCCTGCGGATTCGTAAAGACGACATTGCCGACGGCATCGAACGATATGACCGCGTCAGCCATGCTTCGCAGCACGCTGCTCAAATTTTCAGTCTCATGGTTAAGCGCTTTGACCGTTTGCTCAAGCCTCTCGCCCATATGATTGAACGTGTTCGCGAGCTCGCCGATTTCGTCGCTCGTCAGCGGCGCTACGCGAATCCCGTACTCGCCCTGCGTAATATCTACGGCTGCTTGCTTCAGCTGAACAAGCGGCCTCGTTATTCTAGTAATCAAGAAAAAGGCAAAGAAGGTGGTCAGCAAAAATCCGATAAATGAAACGAGAGCGAACAATTTTTTGACATAAAGCTGCGTATCCTCGACCGATTTTTTCGATTGATACACGACGATTGCGCCGATCGTTTCGTCTTGCGCGCCGTTCTTGAGGGGGACGACTACGGCGAAATACTCGCCGAACGATTTGCTTACCGCTTTGCCTGTAGCGAATACGACCTGCAAATCGGACTGGTGCATGATATCGTCCAAAATCCCGATTTTCGTTCCGCCATAGGAAATCGGCATGCTCGTATCGACCTCGTTGCGATCGACCAGCGCCATCCCCGTTTCCTGTGCGACCAGGAGCTCGTTCATCGAATTGACGTAAGCTTCCTTCGTATCGCTTTCGGTTCCGACATGACGGTGGGCCTCCTTGGCTATTTCGCCGGCAAGGCGGCTTAACGACTGTTCTTGTTCATGCTCACGCGGGAAGCTCGTGTCGATATACTTAAATAAAAACAAGCCGAGTATGATCAGCACTACGGCAACTAGCCCAATGATGGTCATCCACAGCTTGCCTACAACGCTCCTGAAAATGAACACTATTTCGGCACCTCTAACTTGTAACCGACGCCCCAAACAGTCGTTATCATCGCTGCGGCGTCAGGCGATACTTTGTTCAGCTTCTCCCGCAGACGCTTCACGTGCGTATCGACCGTTCTGAGATCCCCGAAAAATTCGTAGTTCCATACATCCTTGAGCAATTCCTCGCGGGAAAATACTTTATCCGGCGTAATCGCCAAATAGTGCAGCAGCTCGTATTCTTTGGGCGTGAGCGCGATTTCCTGCCCGCCGGCCGTTACCCGATGCGCGTCATGCTCGATGACCAGATGCGGAAATACGATATTGTTGCTGGAGCTGACGTCCTTCACTAAATATGCGGTAGCCGAAGATCGGCGCAAAATCGCCTTCACGCGGTAAATGACCTCGCGAGGGCTGAACGGCTTAACGACATAATCGTCGGCGCCGACTTCAAAGCCGCTGACACGATTCGCTTCTTCGCCTTTTGCGGTAAGCATAATGACCGGCGTCGCTTTATGCTGACGAAGCCGCGTACAAACCTCAATACCGTCGATGCCCGGCAGCATCAAATCGAGCAGGATCAGGTCGAAGTCGAATTCCACCGCTTTCTTCAGCGCGGTTTCCCCGTCCTCCGCCTCGTCGATCAAGAAGCCTTCCTTCTCCAGGTACATTCTAAGCAGCCGCCGAATCCGTTCCTCGTCGTCGACAATTAGAATGGTTGATTTCAGTTCCGTCATTGTATGCAGCCTCCGTTTAGTCGTGATCTTACGTTTAGTATGCGCAAGCCTGCCGGTTAGGCCGGCTGCTCGCTGCCCTTTACCGCGCAGGCTTGCGCTCCATGCTTATTTACATTTTCGACAATTATTCGACATTTCCTGCAAATATGTTTAGACGCCGGCGTAAGAATGTAATCCGGCAATGACAAGATTAACCCCGATCAGCGTAAACATGACGACGAGGAAGCCCAGAACCGACATCCAAGACGAGCGCTTGCCCATCCAGCCTTTAGAAAGACGAAGATGGAGATAAGCGGCGTAGAAAAGCCAAGTAATAAGAGCCCATACTTCCTTCGGATCCCAGCCCCAGAATCGGCCCCAAGCCTCATGCGCCCAAATCATGGCGAAGATAAGCGCCCCTAGCGTAAAGATCGGATAACCGATTACGATTGCGCGATAGCTGATTTCATCAAGATCCTCGGCATCGATGCCGTTTAGTACAGGGCTGATGGCCCGGCTAAGCGGCTTACGCACAACGAGACGTAACAGTCCGTACAGCAGGAAGCCTGAGATCAGCGTCCAAATAACCGTGTTCGTTTTCCGTGCGGCAAGCCATGACGGCGCCTCGAACAGCGGCTTTTCCATGCCAAGAAACGGTTTCATTTCTTCAATCTTCGAATTATGCGGCTGAACGAACGGCGGAAGGACGTAAACGGTTTCCCGTTGTATCGTCTGCTCGACGCCGGATTTGTCCGCTTGCGCCACATCGGCGACAAACTTCGCTTTATAACCCAAGCCGTTAAATGTGAACACAGAGCCGACGAACGCAATAATCATCACCATGAAGAAGATCGTGAACTCCACGCCGCGCTGCTCTCTTCTGGACGATTTCGACGTCCCCGTGAAATCGATCGTTCTTAGCAAGTGCATAAGACCGGCAGCAAAACCCACTGCGAAGAAGGCTTCACCGGCAGCGGCGGTCGTAACGTGAATTTTCAGCCAGTAGCTTTGCAGCGCCGGAATCAGCGGCTGAACGTCCTGCGGGAATACTGCAGCGTAGGCAAGAATGATAACGCCGATCGGAAGGGCGAAAATCCCGATCACTAGCGTGCGATAGATCAGATAAACGACGATATAGGCGAAAATAATCATCATGGCGAGGAAGGTCATAAATTCGAACATGTTACTCGTCGGAATATGCCCTGCCATATACCATCTCGTAAAGAAAAAAAGCAAATGGCTGACGAAGCCGAGCAACGTCGTGCCGAACGCGATTTTTCCCCAGCGCTTCATATGCGCCTCCGGATTCGTGCCGCCCCATTTTTTCCCCGTTACGGCAATTACAAATAACATAAAGCCCAGGCAATACAAGACGAACGTAAGCGTAAAAAACGTATCGTTATACTTGCTTACGGCATCCATCACATCGTTCCATACCGTCAAGACACATTTCCTCCTTTTTCGGCTAGCTCCTTCATATCAACGGCGATTCCCGTTTGCTTCAAGCTGTCGGCCACTTCCTTGCGGATCCCGAACCAGTTTTTATTCGTATGCGCGCCGAGCGACAGCCGGCCGTTATCGATACGAAGCCAGATGCGGCGATGCTGCCAGTATGTTCCCATTAAGAGCCCGATCATCGATATTGCCGCGCCGATCCAAATGTAAGGCATTGCCTTGTCGATCCTGATGTTCAGGAAGCTTGTGTAAGCCGCAATTTTCACATCGTCCATCGATCCGACCGCGATATCCAGTTTAGTGCCTAGCGCACCGTTAATATCATTTTGCCGGAACGTCTCTTTATCGATCTGCCGAGGGAAGTACATGAAAATTTCGCCTTCCTTGGATAGGTCAGGACCGGTAATCGAGAATATGAAGGCCGGCGCGTTCGGATCTTTCGTTTTGGTCATCGGCAATCCCTTGTCGTCCATTCCAAAGTCCGGGAAATAACCTTTTACTTCCAGCTTATACTCACCTGCTTGATAAGAAGGAAGCGGGTTGAACATGTCCAGTTCGAATTCGCCGTATACTTCCCCTGTACGCTTGTTTTTAAGCTTAGGCGTCGCAGCCAGCAGCATCGGCGTTTCTTTATAGTCGAACTGAAAAGCCAGCAAGCCTTTATAATCCAAAGGTTTGTTGACGACAATGTTTTGCCTATGGACCTCTTCGAGCTCCGGCTTTTGGCTTGGATCGTCGCAGTTTGCCGAGCAAGTATACAAAATCGCTTGCGTTTCATAAATTTTCGGAACCGATGTGTCGCGCCTCTTAAACTCTTCCGACATTTCCTCTTCGGTGTAGTAATCGACGGTAAAAAGATCGTTCTTCAAATAATAAGGCGTTTCGGGTATTTTGACGACTCTGCCTTCAAGAAAGCCCATGTACTGATCCATATGCCAGCCCGGTATGCTACGCGCAAGCACCGCAAGCAAAAAGACGATAAGCCCGATATGGTTAATATAAGGACCCCAGCGGCTGAACCTGTTCTTCTCGGCAAGCAGCGCAGTTCCGTCCGTATGTACGCGGTACCGCCGCTTCTGCAGCTTCTTCGACATTTGCTCGACCCAAGCTGCTTGCTCCGCCTCGGTCATTCCCGTCAAATCGGATTCATAGGAAACCTTCTGCCGCAAAATAAAGCTGAGATGCTTGCGGATTTGCTGCTTGTTCAACGCCTTGTATAGAGGGAGCACGCGATCCAAGCTACAGATGACCAGCGAAGTGCCGATCATAAGCAGCAAAGTGACGAACCACCAGGATTCGAACGTATGCGAGAACCCCAGCAGGTAATAAATATGCCCGGCCGTTCCGTAATTATCTTTGTAGTAAACGGAGAAATCGGTATTGATAAACGTATTCTCCTGCGGATAAATCGTGCCGACGGCAGAGCCGATCAAGGTAATGATAATCAAATATACCGCGATCTTGACGGAGGAAAAAAAGTTCCACACCTTATCGATCACATTCGGATTTTGCTTCTGCGAACGCCGCGCCATCCCGTCATACCGCATTTCAAGAGGCTCTTCCGATTTATCCTCGAAAAGCGGCTTTCCGCACGATTCGCAAAGCACGGTACCGACCGGGTTCTGATGGCCGCATTCGCATTTGGTGTTCTGAAACAATGGTGTACCCTCCCCGTCACTTTCCAAGCATCGCGATAAGCGTCTGCTCGATGTACGACTCCGTCATCTCGCCTACCTTAATCGTATGAACCTTGCCGTCAGGCCGGATAAAAAAGGTCGTCGGGTATTGGATGACGCCGTATCTTCTCCGCACTTCTTCCGACTGATCGAGCAAAATCGGGAAATTCACCTTCACTTGGTTCACATAGGCCTGCGCGGTAATTTTGTTCTCAGCCACATTCAAGCCGAGAACGGTAAGCCCCGATGATGCCCACTTCTCCGATTGCCGCTGAAGCGCCGGCATTTCGTTGCGGCAAGGCTCGCAATAAGAGCCCCAGAAATTGACGATCAGACCTTTACCCTCGTACTCGGAAAGCTTATGCGTCTCGCCGTCCAACCCGGCCAATTTAAATTCCGGGGCCGCGTCACCCACCTTCGGAACTTTGTCCTCATTGAACAGGTTGCCGGCGATCGTCCAGACGCCGATCAGAACAGCGATCAGCAGGATGGAAATTTGAATCCACTTTCTATTTTTTCCCACATCATTCACCTTCAACCGCTTCATTGTAGTTTGACAAAGCTACACTCATTATAGCGAACTTTCACGAATCGGAAGATTAATGAATTTGAATTTTATGTGTCCGCTTTCTCCCTCTGTTTAGCCGCATCAGTCAAGCTTTTGATTTCGTCCGGGGTCAGGTGGCGGAACTTGCCGCGCGTTAATCCTCCGAGAGGAATCGGCCCGAATTTGACGCGCTTCAGCTTCTCTACCGGGAACTTTATGGCGTCGAACATTCGGCGCACCTGACGGTTCCGCCCTTCGTAAATCGTAATGGAAATAACCGATTCGTTCGCGGCCGGATCGACATCGACATAATCGACCTCCGCCGGCGCGGTCATCCCGTCTTCGAGCTTGACGCCTTTGGCTAGCTTTTCCAGAAGCGATCCGTGCGGCACGCCTTTGACTTTCGCATGGTATGTCTTGGGTACATGATGCTTGGGATGTGTGAGAAGGTTCGCAAACTCGCCGTCGTTCGTCAGTATGAGGAGTCCTTCCGTATCGTAATCAAGCCTTCCGACAGGAAACAAACGCTCGGTGATGCCGTGTAAAAAATCGGTAACCACCTTGCGTCCGCCGGGATCCTCGACGCTTGTAATAACCCCTTTAGGTTTGTTCATGATGATGTACAATTTCTTTTCCGCTTTGATCGGCTTTCCGTCGACTTTAATCCGGTCTTTGGCCGGATCGACCTTCGCTCCGAGCTCCTTGACCGTGACGTCGTTGACCATTACTCTTCCTGCCGTTATGTATTCCTCGCATTTGCGCCTGGAGGCTATTCCTGCCTGTGCCAATACTTTTTGCAACCGTTCCATTTCTTGTGTGCCACCCTTCGTGATCGTTACGACAAATTAATCCATATTATAGCAAAACGGCGATTGTCCCTCCGCAGTTCATTAACCGCATAGGCTTGTCCGGCATCCGCTCGCACGGTGCCGTATCGGCATCCGAGTCAAAAGAAACATGTTTGGACATTGGCGCTCGCATGGACTTTATGCTAATGATAACGATCATTGTCCCAAATCACAAGTTCCGCCCACGGAAAATACTTCCCCGGACAATGACGGGAATGAGGAAATATGCGCTCATAAGAGAAATCGTATAGCCGGGAGACGCGTAAAATAAGCTTTGACAACAAAAAAATCTGTTCCTTTACCTCAGGAACAGAACCGGAAAACGAACGGGCGAAATCGCCCTCCAAGCATATATGAATATAAGCCTTGTCCGTCCTGGAGGACGCCGGAACGATCGAGCCGTTCTTCGCGATATAGAAATCGTACCCCTTGCCGTTTATGGAGGAGCAAGCGGAATCGTGAATGATAATGCCTTCAGTCTGCATGCCGTTCACCTCCGGCGCATAATTGCTGCTAGCAATATATGACGGCGCCCGGGCGAATGTTCTAAAAGTTATTCAGACCTGTGTGACCGGTTCAAGCGAAGACGAGAAAACAGATGGCGATGGCGGCGATAAAACCGACGGCATCGGATATGAGACCAACCTTTAGCGCATATCCCGCTTTACGGATGCCGACGGCACCGAAATAAACGGTCAGCACATACAGGGTCGTATCGGTGCTCCCTTGAATTGTCGATGCGATACGGCCGATCATCGAATCCGGTCCGAATTCCCGGATCAGATCCGTAGTGAACGCAAGCGAGCCCGCTCCGGTTATCGGCCGCAATACGGCAAGAGGAAGCACCTCGCCGGGTATGCCCACTTTATCGAGCAGCGGCCGGAATACGCCGATCAGAAGATCCATCGCGCCCGAAGCGCGGAAAACCGTGATCGCGACCATCATCCCGACTAGATGGGGAATGATTTTAATCGCGGTATCAAATCCGTCCTTCGCGCCTTCGACGAACGATTCGTATGTAGGTATTTTTTTATAGGCGGCGAACAGCGGAATAAAAACGATAATGACGGGTATGGCCCAAGCGGATATGAGGGAAATCAGCCCATACATCGGTTACTTCCTCCTCTCGATAAAAATCAATGCCGGCTGCGCCAATAACGGCGCCGGTACCACCGGTCGGCGACGATCGCCGCCGTCGTCGAGATGACGGTGGCAATAAGCGTCGTTCCGACGATTTCCGCCGGATTGAGAGACTGAAAGCTCATTCGGATCGCGATCAGGGTAGTCGGAACGAGCGTGATGCTGGATGTATTCAACGCAAGCAGCGTACACATCGCCGGACTGGCCAGCTCCTTGTTGCCGTTGAGCTTTTGCAGCTCCTGCATAGCCTTGATGCCCATCGGTGTAGCGGCGTTGCCGAGTCCCAAAATATTGGCGCTCATATTAGACATGATGTAACCAAGCGCCGGATGATTGTCCGGTATGCTTGGAAATAAAAAGCGCACGACAGGCCTGAGCAGCTTTGCCAGCTTCTCCAGCAGCCCGGCGTCTTCGGCGATCCGCATAATGCCCAGCCAAAAGACGAGAATGCTGATCAATCCGAAGCACACCGTCACGCCCGTCTTCGCGCCGTCGAATACCGCTTGCGTAACCGCTTCGATATTGCCGTTTATCGCCGCAACCACAAAGCCTGCAAGGATGAAAAAAAGCCATATGAAATTAACCATTCAAACTCACCTCGCTTTGCCCGTAACCAATGTTCGGAACACGTCCCGCAGCGTGTCGAGATATTTATTCGCCGTTTTCATCCCGCTCTCGCCCGTTCGGAAGCCCCAAGCGCTTTTATTTTCGCTTCCAAGTCTGACGTCCCCGTCCGCATATAGCGGAACGACTCCCGCTTCTTCGCCGGCAACGGTAATTTTCAGCTTGCCGACTATGCCCAGCCGATAATTTAAGGTACCGGCCTCTTCCAGCTCGATTTTGCGCGTAATCTGCTCCGACTCGGCGCCATCCATCGGATAAGAAACCGTGTTTCCGGCCACTAAGCCTTGACCGACCGACTCGCCTTTCTCGACCAGCATCTGCAGCCTGTATTTGGCGAAACCGTAATTGAGCAGCTTCGTATGATCCGCCCAATCCTGCCCGTCGTTGATCGTAACGGCGGCAAGCTGCTGGCCTCCACGTGTCGCAGATGAGACGAGACATCGTTTGGCGAGCTTCGTATACCCCGTCTTTACGCCGTCCGCCCCCTCGTATAAACCGAGCATCTTATTTTTGTTGAACCAAGTGTAATCCCAAGACTCGTTAGGATTCGGCGCTTTCTTGGTTTCGGTCTTGACAATTTCCTTGAACACGGGATTTTTCAAAGCATAAGCCGTCAATTTGGCCAAATCGTTCGCCGACGAGTAATGACCTTCGACATCCAATCCATGCGGATTCATAAAATGCGAGTTTACGAGTCCCAGCTGTTCGGCTTTCTGGTTCATCAAGTAAACGAAGCCTTCCTCGGAGCCCCCGACGTGCTCGGCTATGGCAGTGGCGGCATCGTTGCCGGAGCGCAGCATTAATCCGTAAAGCATATTATGCAGGCTCATTTCTTCCCCCAGCTTCAAATAAATGGACGAGCCCTCTTTCCCGAACGCCCTTCCGCTCACCTTCACCAAATCGGAAAGCTTGCCGTTCTCGATCGCGACAATGGCCGTCATAATTTTAGTCAAGCTGGCGATTCTTACCTGCTTGTCTCCCTTTTGGCTGTACAGAATACGTCCGGAGGCTACATCGATCAGCGCGGCCGTTTCCGCATTCGTACTGATGGCAGGAGCGGCTACGACAGAGGGCTTAGCAGGTACGGCAGTTAATATAACGGCCCAAATGAACAAACACAATAAAATCTTTTTCATGGCATTCCTCCCAGAACATCGGAACATCGGAAACGGCTTCTGTTCCATAGCCTTATCAAGGTTCATCCGCATCCTTAAAACTTCCATACTTGTACATGTATATGCCCGTCCCGGAAAGATCATGTCCGAACGACGGCAAACAAGCCGCCTCTTAATAGAGGCAGCTTGCGCTTTTCTTTTCTCCGCTGTAAGGCGGTCGGTTAAACGATATAATTCGGCGAGTTCCGGTCGGTTTTTCCAGCTTGCTCCGCCTGTCCAACGGACGTCGAGGAAGTCGTCGTTGTCGTCGTGCGCGCGTTTTTCATCATCGATTGAATGCGGTCGAAAACATGAGGCGCGGAATCGATCAACCGTTCGTATAAATGCGTCGTATTGTCCAGAGGCACGACTTTAACGCCTTCCTTGCCCACAACCAGGAAAGCGATCGGCTGAATCGAAACGCCGCCGCCGCTGCCGCCGCCGAAAGGCATAGCGACCGAAGCGTTATGCGAATCGTTCTTGGACGTTCCGTGCTGCTCTTCGAATTCGCCGCCGAATTCGCTGCCACCTGCAGCGAAGCCGAAACCTACTTTAGAAATCGGAATGATTACGCTGCCGTCGGGCGTTTCTACCGCATCCCCGACGATCGTATTCACATCGACCATATCCTTAATATTTTCCATCGCGGTTTTCATTAAACCTTGAATAGGATGCTCTGCCATTGTCCACTAATCCTCCTGTCTGAAGTTCATGATGACTCGTCTATAGAGTCCCCATCGCAGAATTAGTTTATGTACAACCGAGTCACCCTGCCGGATTGCTTTCCAATTTGGTTTTCGTTTTTTTGTAATCGCGGTTCGCCCGCATAAAACGAACAGCTAGAAGCATCGCTGCAAGCAGTACAAGGCCAAACCGGATATGAATCATGCAGCGAAGCTTCACTGAAAACTGTTTGCGGTTATATTGCGGCTGTACAAGCAGCTCCGGACGAGCATCCAATTTTAAATAGCGAAATACAAAGCCGAGCAGCGATGTTTTGAGACCCCAAATGATGCCGGTTGCAATCGCCGTCTCTGCAGCATCGCCGATCCCTATATAAGTGGCCCACTGAAGCTGGGTGCAGCGGACTTTGGCAACCGTCCATTTCATCCATCCGGAAAAATCCTCGATACGTTTCGTAAACAGCTTGGCTTGCCGATAAAAGTCTTGAATGTTTTCAATGGAAATATCGCTGTCTTTTTCATCCAACAACACATCTTTTTTGCGGTCGACACGCTCCGTTTTCACATCGAAAAGATGGATCAGTCCATGAAATCGGATTAGCGGCACATCATATTTATAACGTACGATTCCGTAAAGGGCGCGAAACTCGACAAGCAAATGATCGTCTGAGCCCACACGAGAAAAATAAAGCTTGATTCGCACGCGGCTTGCGAGCAAAGCAGCAACCGCCGCAGCTGCGACCGCAGCAGCCCATAACCAACCCATCATTCGAGCCTCCACTTCCGGCAACGCCAAAAAACTCCGTTCTGCCGCCAGCGTATAATAACGCCGCTTCGCAAGCCGCCGAATGCGGCTTCGAAGCTGTTGAGCACGGAGTTAGTATGACCGTAACCATTGGAAACCATGCGGCGGCTAGCGCTCGGAATCGTCCTTAAGAAAGTCGGGAAGCTCGATTTCCATATCGGCCGGCTCCGGATTTTCTTTCATAACTTCCGCGAATTGTTCCTCCTCCGGTTCGAAGCTTTCGTCTTCATCCGGAAGCTCGCCGCGTTTGCCGTCGATATCGTCGATCGTTAACTGGCGGTCGAGCTTGGTGAACAGCATGCGCTCGTCTTCAAGACTCAGGTCCGCTTCGAATGTCGAGGAATCAGGCAAATCCTTCAGGCTGCCAAGACCGAAATAATCCATAAACTGCTTCGTCGTCCCGTAAAGGATCGGCCTGCCGATCGCTTCGGCGCGTCCCGTTTCTTCAATCAGCTCTTTCGCAACCAGCGTATGGAGCGCCCTGTCCGACTTAACACCGCGAATTTCCTCGATCTCGACTCTTGTAATCGGTTGTTTGTAAGCGATAATCGATAACGTTTCCAGCGCTGCTTGCGAAAGATTCGTGCGGGAAGGCGTATGGGCCAGCCGCTCGAAGTAAGGAGCATGCGCCGGAATACTCGCCATTTGAAACGAGCCCGCAATTTCGACGATCTGCAGCCCTCTTTCGTCGCGCACGTAATCTTCTTGCAGCTCGAGCACAAGCTCGACGGCAACATCCTTCGGAAGCTCTAGAACATCCGCCAATTGTCTGCCGTCGATGCCTTCGTCGCCCGAGACGAATAACAAACCTTCAATAATTGATTTCATCTTCCGGTAATCCATCGAGCAGCACCTCTTCTCTAGCCTCTATGACTATGTCGTCAAACAGCCGGTGCTGAAAGCAGACGATTTTTTTGACCTTCATCAATTCAAGAAGAGCCAAAAACGTTACGACGACGTCTTCTCTTGTAAAGTCGTCCGACAGCAGCCTGGTGAACATCATTTTGCCGCCTTGCTGCTCCAGAACGGAGACGACTTGGAACATTCGGTCTTTGACCGAAACCTCGTCCCGTCTAATTTTCGTGACGACGTTGCGGCTTGCCATCTTGCGAAGCGCCTTCTGAAAAGCGAGGAGCAAATCCGCCACATGCAGTCCTTGCACCGGATTTTCCTGAACGACCGGCACATACGGAGACAAATCCGCCGGCTCCCTCGAAAAAATCAAGCTCCGTTCGATTTCCTTCTCTCTCAGTTCTTCGGCGATTCCTTTGTACTTCCGATATTCGATCAGCTTCTGTACAAGCTCGGATCTCGGATCTTCCTCTTCCATCTCGAACATCATATCGTCCATCTCGATAACCGGAGGCTTCGGCAGCAGCATTTTGCTTTTGATGGATAGAAGCGTCGCAGCCATAACCAGAAATTCGCTGGTCACATCGAGCTCCATCTCCTGCATTTGCGACAAGTATTCGAGGTACTGGTCCGTAATTTCTTTGATTGGAATGTTATAAATGTCCACTTCCGCTTGATCGATAAGATGAAGCAGCAAATCAAGGGGGCCTTCAAACGTATCCAGCTTAAATGTAACCTTCAATGCCTTAGTCCCCCCAAACATTAATCCTTGTTATAGCTTAAAAACGATTGGTTTCGGTTATGCCTTCAGCTGCTTAACCAGGTTAACCATTTCGATGGCTGTCGCCGCTGCTTCCCAGCCTTTGTTGCCCGCCTTCGTACCGGCGCGTTCGATTGCCTGCTCGATCGAATCGGTCGTCAGCACGCCGAAGATTGTCGGAACGCCGGTTTTCAAATTAATTGCGGCTACGCCTTTGGAAACCTCGCTGCAGACGTAGTCGAAATGCGGCGTCGATCCGCGGATGACAGCACCCAGCGTGATGACGGCGTCGTATTTGCCGCTCTCGGCCATTTTTTGGGCGATCAGCGGAATTTCGAAGGCGCCGGGAACCCATGCGATTTCCACGTCGTCCTCGGCGGCGCCATGGCGTTTCAGCGCGTCCAGAGCGCCGGACAAGAGCTTGCCCGTAATAAATTCGTTAAAGCGGCCGACAACGACCCCATATCTGGCTTGCTGCGATACTAATTGACCTTCGTACATTTTCGTCATGTTGAATACCATCCTCTCTGAGTGAACCATAACTGTTATAGGTTTGACAAGCGTCAATAGGCTTATTTGTGAAATCCGCGAACTCTAGTTCAACTATTTGTTTTCCGCGCCGGTTTCGCCGGCATCCGTAAATTTCAACATGTGACCCAGCTTTTCCTGCTTCGTATGCAAATAGTTGCTATTATTTTCATTTTCCTTCATTTGGATCGGCACCCGCTCGACGACTTCAAGACCGTAGCCTTCGAGTCCGCGGATCTTTTTGGGGTTATTCGTAAGCAGACGGATTTGACGCACGCCGAGATCCTTCAATATTTGCGCGCCGATGCCGTAATCCCTTAGATCGGGAGCGAAGCCCAGCTTCAAATTTGCGTCGACCGTATCGAGTCCCTGCTCTTGCAAACCGTAAGCTCGAAGCTTGTTAATGAGTCCGATGCCGCGGCCTTCCTGGCGCATATAAAGCAGCACGCCTTCGCCCGCTTCCTCGATCGTACGCAAGGCGGCTTCCAGCTGAGGACCGCAATCGCAGCGATGCGAGTGAAAAATATCGCCGGTCAAGCATTCGGAGTGCACACGCACCAGCGTCGGGCGGCTTGGATCGATTTTGCCTTTGATCAGCGCGACATGTTCCTTGCGATCCACCTCGTTGGAGTATGCGATCATCGAGAACACGCCGAAATCCGTCGGCATTCTGACTTCGGCTTCCCGGGTGACCAGCTTTTCTTTCTCATTGCGGTAATGAATCAAATCGCGAATCGTAATGATTTTCAAGCCAAACTTCTCGGCTATTTCCATAAGCTCCGGTACGCGGGCCATCTCGCCGTCTTCCTTGATCACCTCGCAAATAACGGCGGCCGGATAAGAACCGCACATCTTCGCCAGATCGACGGCCGCTTCCGTATGGCCTGCACGGCGCAAGACGCCGCCCTTCTTGGCGATCAGCGGAAAAACGTGACCCGGTCTGCGGAAATCTTCCGCTTTCGTGTTCGGATCGATCAGAGCCTTGACGGTACGGGATCTTTCGGAAGCGGAAATGCCTGTCGACGTGTCCGTATGGTCAACGGATACGGTAAACGCCGTTCCGTGAAAATCGGTATTCCGCGCAACCATCGGAGGAAGCTCCAGCTGGGTGGCGCGTTCCTCCGAAATCGGAGCGCACACGAGCCCTCTGCCTTCTTTAATCATAAAGTTGATCATTTCCGGCGTCGCTTTCTCGGCCAGCGCAATAAAATCTCCTTCATTTTCGCGGTCTTCGTCATCTACGACGATTATCGCCTTGCCTTGTATCAGGTCGTAAATCGCTTCTTCTATCGTGTGAAACCGGATGTTTGTCAAAACGATCACCTCTTATTCTTCATTTAGGTCTTACAAAAACCCGTTCTCGGCGAGAAATTCCGCGGTAAGCCTTGAAGACCCGGCATTCGTTCCTCCTCCGCGCGCCGCCTCGTCCGGCATCTCGCGGTCCCGATAAAAAAGCAATCTCTCGATATATTTGCCGAGCAGGTCGCTCTCGATGTTGACGGACGAGCCGGGCTGCTTGTGAAGCAAAATCGTCTGAGCGAGCGTGTGCGGGATGATCGATACCGAGAACGAGCTTTCATCCACCCCGACTACGGTGAGGCTGACGCCGTCAATCGTAATCGAGCCGCGCGGTACGATATATTTCATCACTTCCCGGTTTGCGATCTCTACGGTGAAATAAACCGCATTTTCCTCCGGCCTTCTGCTTGTAATCCGCCCGGTCGTATCGACATGTCCTTGTACGATATGGCCGCCGAACCGGCCCTGCGCAGACATGGCCCGTTCCAGATTGACGCGGTCGCCGGCATGTAATAGCGACAAATTCGTATGCCGAAACGTTTCCGGCGTTACGTCTACCGTAAAGCTGCCGCTATCGAATGCGATTACGGTCAAGCAGACTCCGTTAATTGCGATGCTGTCGCCAAGCTGGACATCGTCCATAATGTGCTTTGCCGCAATCGACAAAACCATCGCTTGCCCCTGCTTGCCAATCCGCTGCATAATACCCACTTCTTCGATGAGTCCTGTAAACATGAGCGCTCCTCCCCCCAGATTTAGTAAGGTCCATAAACCGGGTATCCGGTTATGCAAACATCGTCTCCGAACGATTCCACACGAATGCGTTCCAGCTTCAAGGCGTCGCTCATCCGTTCAAAGCCTTCAAATGCGAAGCTGCCCGGAGCCTCGCGGCCTCCGATAATTTTCGGAGCGAAGAAAAGACGGCAGACGTCGACTAGCCTGTTTTCCAGCATCGCTCCGTTCAATCGGCCGCCGCCTTCCAGCAGGATAGAACCGATCTCCCGCTCGCCGAGCAATTTCATCGCCATCCTCAAGTCAACGTGCGGACCTTGTCCCGTTGCGACCACTTCCACACCTTTGCCGGTCAGCCGTTCGGCTTTATCGCGAGGCGCTTCGTCAGTCGTCAGCACGATCGTCCGCGACTGTCCGTCGAATATTTTCGCATTTTCGGGTGATCGAAGCATGGAATCGACCACAATTCGAATCGGCTGCAGCGCCTCCACTTCCAGCCTTGTCGTAAGGCTCGGATCGTCGGCAAGCACGGTGCCGGAGCCGACCATAATCGCTTGATGCCGATGGCGAAGCACGTGAACGAAAGCGCGGGATTTCTCGTTCGTTATCCACTTGCTGTCGCCTGTGCGGCTTGCGATTTTACCGTCCAACGTACAGGCTGTTTTCAAAGTTACGAACGGCAATCCGCTGACGATATATTTGTTGAACGGCTCGTTTAGTGCCGCAGCTTCTTCCTGCAACACCCCTGTTTCCACCTCGATGCCCCGGGAACGGAGCTTTTCGATGCCCTTGCCCGCCACTTGCGGATTCGGATCCAAACAAGCGACTACGACCTTGGCCACCTTCGATTGTATAAGCAGATCCGCGCATGGCGGCGTTCGGCCGTAATAGCTGCAAGGCTCCAGTGTCACATAAACCGTGCTTCCTTCCGCTTCGCCGCCGGCCATCCTTATCGCGTGAACCTCCGCATGCTCGGTGCCGCGTTTCAGATGCGTCCCTATGCCGACGATTCGTCCTTGCTTAACGACGACGCATCCGACTACCGGATTGACGCCGGTTTGCCCGCGTGCCGCTTCGGCCATTTGCAAAGCCAATCGCATATAAAATGATGCATCCATCGTTTCCGTTTCCATCACTCTCCTCGCCTCTTCGGGAACGCCAAAAACACCCTCAACGAACGGTTGGGGCGAAGAAAAGAGCACAAGCCGACCGTACCGAATGATTCGGCAAGGTCCCCGCAATATGGATAATTCCGTTCCGCCGGCTTGGGACGCGCATGACGAAGTCCGCACCGATTTACATACTTTTCCAATGGCGAATGATACAAATCCCCCTTGTTCCAGTCGAGTCGGACTAGACGGATACAGCCAAATAAAAGGCAGACCGCCCGCCGTAATGCCAGCCGCTAACGGCTAACCCGAATAATCCGAAATCGCGTTAAGCGATATTACGGAAATGGACGCAAGAAACCCATGTGAAAAAAAGTACATAAAAGCGCCGTTGAAACGAAAAAGTTATGCTCCTTCTCCCATCCAGACTATACTGTCGGTCTCGGAGTTGCACCGAGTCCACCGGTTGAATGCACGCTCTCGCCGGGAATGGCGGCTGCCATCCTTATCACCGATCGGGCGCAATTCATTCAACGCGGGTCACGGACTGACCGGCAAACGTCTGTTCGCCGGATCACCGCCGGTCGGGAATTTCACCCGGCCCCGAAGGATCGTATTATGTTATGGTTGCTTTCTTTTGTAGAACGCCTTACTTTGATTGAAATAGTACCACTGCATCGTAAAAAAAGCAACATTTTTCATTCCGATTTTTCATATTGTTTCAATCGGAATTATTTCGTGCAAACTAAAACCGACGTTCGGCCGCTTCCGGCGTACATGTCGGTTTCACTTTCCCATTATGATGAAGAAGCCTATGCTTCTACAACTTTGACGGTTTCCATTTTGTCGCGGCCTTGGAACTTATCTACATGCTCCATGCCCGAAACCACTTTGCCGAATACCGTATGCTGGCCGTCAAGATGCGGCTGCGGCTGGTAAACGATATAAAATTGGCTGCCTCCCGTGTTGCGTCCGGCATGCGCCATTGCGAGCGCGCCGCGCTCATGTTTGTTCGGGTTGATCTCGCAGTTGATTTGGTAGCCCGGGCCGCCTGTTCCCGTGCCGTGCGGACAACCGCCTTGCGCTACGAAGCCTGGGATAACACGGTGAAACGTCAATCCGTTATAAAAGCCCTCGTTCGCCAATTTTTCAAAGTTTGCAACCGTGTTCGGAGCATCTTTCTCGAAGAGCTCGATTACGACTTCGTCGCCGTTTGCCATTTTGATTTGCGCTTGCTTTGCCATTGATGAGGCACACTCCTTCATGCGAATAGTAGTAGCTCGTATACGTTAGGATCATACCGTAAAAATATTCCGGTTGCAACCGCAAACCCTATTTATACGTCGTTTCGAAGCCCTTCCACGCTCAATAGGAATCTCCGGGATTGATTTGACCCGAAGTATTACACTTGTCCGGCTATAACAAGGCACGCAAAAAGCACCGGAGCTTTCACCCCGGCGCCCATTTTAACGCTGTCGCTTGATTACTTGGAAACTACCGCTTTTTGCAGGCGCTCCGGAATCACGTCAAGTCCGACGATTGTGTCCAGCGACTCGCGTTTGACTGCGATGTCCGCCTGACCGTCCTTCACGAACACGACTGCCGGCTTACGAATCCGGTTGTAGTTGCTTGACATGGCGTAGTTGTACGCTCCCGTGCACGCTACGGCCAAGATGTCGCCGCTTTCTACCTTCGGCAGGTTTACGTCCCAAATCAGCATATCGCCGCTCTCGCAGCATTTGCCGGCGATCGAAACGACTTCCTCGTTCGCTTCATTGGCGCGGTTTGCAAGCATAGCTTCGTATTTCGACTCGTAAAGCGCAGGACGCGGGTTATCGGTCATGCCGCCGTCAACCGCAACGTATTTGCGGATGCCCGGAATATCCTTCGACGTTCCGACCGTGTACAGCGTCGTTCCGGCATCGCCGACGATACTGCGGCCCGGCTCGATCCAAATTTCCGGAATCGGATAATTGTGGCTCGAGAAGTGCGTTTGAATACCGTCCGTGATCGCCTTCACATATTCCGCTACAGGCAATGGCGTATCGCCTTCCACGTAACGGATGCCGAAGCCGCCGCCGAGGTTGACGACTTTGAACGTAACGCCCAGCTCGTCGCGTACCTTCGTCGCGAAGCCGATCGTTTTTTCCATCGCCATACGGAAGCCTTCCGTTTCGAAAATTTGCGAGCCGATATGCGAATGCACGCCCAAAATTTCGATATTGGACAGCTCCTTCGCTTCTTGGATTACGCGATAAGCCGCGCCGTTCCCGAGGTCGAAGCCGAATTTGGAGTCCTGTTGTCCGGTTGAAATGTATTCATGCGTATGCGCGGAAACGCCTGGCGTAATGCGGAAAAGCACTTTTACTTTGGCATCCTTCTCAGCCGCAATGGCATTGAGCATATGGAGCTCGATAAAGTTGTCTACGACGAAACAGCCGATCTGAGCGTCGATCGCCATTTCGATTTCCTGCGGCGACTTGTTGTTGCCGTGGAAGTGAATGCGTCCAGCTGGAAAGCCTGCTTGCAGCGCCGTATACAGCTCGCCGTCCGATACGACGTCAAGCGACAATCCCTCTTCTTCCGCGATGCGGCACATGGCCATAACGCAGAACGCTTTGCTGGCGTATGCAACCTGAAATTTCAAGCCCGATGCTTGAAATGCTTCAACGAATTGGCGCGCTTTCTGACGAACGAGCGCTTCATCCACTACATAAAGCGGCGTGCCGAATTTGGCTGCGAGCTCCGTCGCGTCAACGCCGCCGATTTCCAAATTGCCTTGATCATTTATTCGACTTGTCCCATGTAAATACATTGATCATACACCTCTCCCTGGCATGTTCAATTTGTACGTTTTCGTCCGCAAATCCTGTCGTAACGACTATATTTAAGGTATCATATCGGTTTTCATAACTCAATAACGTCATACGCGGAATGCAAAAGTTCGGAAGAAAGTGCATCAAGCCTCCGCACGAGGCTAATCAGCAAATCGTCCCAGAATAGCAGTATAAGCAAAAAAGCATAAAATGTGCAATGGGATCAGCTTCCATTTTTCATTTTTTGCCGCGAAACGTATGCACGTTTCAATTGTCACATTGATCAAGAAGTCATTCGAGCTGCATAGATTCGTACTGTATCAAATAAATTGAAGGTGAAATCCCATCTCCATCAATTGAGTGATCAGCAGTCCGATTCGGCCCATTGAAATGGAGACCGGCTTCCTTGACCAGCCAATACTCCGAAAATCCCTGCTTGCAGCTTAATTGACACACTAAAGCAGTAAATCCGATCTCTAAACGGTATTTATACCGATTGCCCTCCCCGCTCAATCGCTCGCATGTGCTGTAGTCCGGTTTTGCCCTCTTGGAATAGAGTAAAGCTTCCATTCCTCACTTGTAGTACGGAAACGCCCACTTGCAGCAGCTTTTTGGCCTAATACATCGATGAAATCGTTTTCCAAGCAGGCTACTTCGGACTACAACGTAAGAGCAGCCTCGATTTCTTGTTCCAAGTGGGATATATCGGATTGCAGCATAAAGTGGCGTCACTTAGCAGTTGCATGTTTAAAGGCTTCGCCGTCCATTAAGGCGCGTCAAGCGAGGTTTAGAGCCCCTCCCACGATGCGATTACCGGTAATTCGAAAAAGACGCATCCATTCCCACAAACAATGTGGTTTTGGAGGCGTCTTTGCAATCTTAGCGGGACTTAATTGCTTGTTTCAGTCCTATTTCGCGTTTCAAACCATTCGCGTAAAAAAGGTCAGTCTTCCCACATCTGCAATCCGGCGCCGAGCATTCCGCTCAAATTTCCTTGATACGCCGGAACGATCGTTGCACTTTCGAGCTGCGAGCTCATCGCTCTGCTTGCGACCTCCTCGCGAAGCTTCGCGAACAAAGGCTCGCCCGCTTCCGCGACGCCGCCGCCGATTACGACGACCTCGGGGTTGAATATATGAATGAGGCTGGCGATCGCCCCGCCCAGCGCGGCTACCGTCTCATTCATAATGGCGGTTGCTCCGGCGTCGCCAGCCAGCCACCGTTCGACGACGTCGCGAGCGCTGACGGCTTCGTCCGGTCTGCCTTCGGCGACTAACAGCTCCTGCATGCGTCTGCCGATCGACGTGCCGGATACGTATTGCTCCAAGCAGCCGCGATTGCCGCATATGCAGACGGGTCCGTTAAAATCGACCGTCATATGACCGATTTCTCCGGCGCCTCCCCACGCACCGTGTACGACTTTGCCGTCCGTCATGACGGCGCCGCCGACGCCTGTGCCGAGCGCAATGCAAATAACATGCTTCGCATTTTTGGCGGCGCCGATATATTTCTCGGTCAGCGCGAGTACGTTTACATCATTATCGACGTATACAGGAAGGCCGTACGCCTCTTCGAGCAATTTCTTAACCGGCGTGCCGGTGTAGCCGGGGATAAGCTCGGAAGCGAAACGGATGCTTCCGGAGGCGCAATCGACCTGTCCGGCCGTACCGACGCCGATACCGCGAAGCGTTCCGCCCGGCTGTAGGACCGCAAAGCGTTCCATTACCTCATCGATTCCCGCCTTCACTTGGTCGACGACCGTGCGGCCCGGTAGCTGCGTGGCAACGCGCACGGACGCAAGTACATCCCCGTTCCGGTTCATGATGCCGACGTTCGTCTTCGTGCCGCCGACATCGACGCCGATTGCCGCATCCGCCTGCGGATCGAACGGTAGCCGGCTCATTGCTTCTCCTCTTTCCCGGCCGCCGCCGCTACCGCCTTGGCGAAACGCTCAGCGATCAGCTGAGGCCTTGTAATGGCGCTACCTACAACTACGACGTCGGCCCCCGCTTCAAGCGCCTCTGCCGCCTGCTGCGGCGTCCATATGCGCCCTTCGGCGACTACGGGCACTTGCAAAGCCGCCTTCAGCTTGCGCACAAGCTCGAAGTCCGGCTCTTCCTGCTGCGGGCTATAAGGCGTGTAGCCGGACAACGTCGTACCGACATAGTCCGCTCCAAGCTTCTCCGCCGCTACGCCTTCCTCGAATGTTGACACATCCGCCATAACCGCCGCCCCGAGCCGATGAGCACAATCGATCAGCTCACGCACCGTATCGAGCCTTCCTTCGCGGTCGGTCACATCCATCGCGACGATGCCCGCTCCCGCTTCAACGATTGCCGTTACCTCATCAACCGTCGGCGTGATGAATACGGCGGAGCCCGGCATATCGCGCTTGATCAAGCCGATAATGGGCAGGTCGACGGCTTCGCGGATTCGGCGAATATCGTTTACGCCATTCGTGCGAATTGCGACTGCGCCGACCGATTTTGCGGCGACCGCCATTTTGGCCATCGTATCGCCGCCGTGCAGCGGTTCGTGCTCCAGCGCCTGGCAGGAGACGATAAGTCCCTTCGGCTGTATCGTTACGTTTGCTTGTGTCATTACGAATACGCTCCTTTGACGCCTTTTTTTTCATTAAAGGCGTTTACTCGCCCTTCATGATCGCGGAGTTTTCCTCCAATTATATAATATAAGGCGGAGTTTTCCTCCAATTATACATGCGGCCAAAGCGGTCTGTAAAGACCATAATGGCGGAAGCCGACGATTCCATCACTATCAGCACCGGTCCCTGCAGGCAACCGTCAATATTCCCTTATCGCCCTCTATAGCGTCAATATAACATATCCAGCACGGAATTCGCCGTTTTGCGAATAGCCTCGAGCGAGCGGTCCTTGCATCGCAGCGCCGCAGCCGTCGATAAAATATCGAGCACATGGATTTGCGCGATTTTGGCGTTAAAAGCCCCTCCCTGAAACGGGACTTCGCGTGATTTCGTCAACAATACGGCATCGGCATGCTGCGTAAGCGGAGAGCGGGCATGATTCGTCAAGCAAATGACAAAAACGCCTTTTGGCTTCGCTGCCCGTATCGCATCGACGATGTCCTTGGTGCTCCCGGACGTCGAAACGGCGAAAATAACGTCAGCGTTTGTCATTAGCGCGGCAGACATCGCCATCAGATGAGAATCCGTCACCGCCTCCACCTCGAAACCGAGCCGCATAAAACGGTATTTGGCGTCGGCTGCCGTATAAGCGGATGAACCGATGCCGAAAAAGAATATTTTCCGCGCCCGCATCATCGCCTCAATCGCTTTGTCCGTCTCGCGGATATCCAGCAGCGCAAGCGTGTTTTCCAAAGCTGCGCTGTTTTCGTTCGTAATTTTTCGCGCAATCGTCGCCAAGTCGTCGATGTCCTCGATTTCGCTGTGCTCGCTTTGAATCGGCGTCACCAAATCCTGCGCAATGGCCAGCTTGAACTCGTGATAACCGCGAAATTTCAGCTTGCGGCACAAGCGCAGCACCGACGTCTCGCCTACCCCCGCTTTTTCCGCAAGATCCGTAAGCGTGCTGTATACGACGTTCTCCGGGTTTTGCGTGATCGCGTCGGCGATTTTCCGTTCCGTCTTCGTTAGCGAATTATAAATGCTTGAAATCGTTAAAAGCGTGCTCGAGCCCTGGAGCATGGGCCGCCTCCCCTTCGTACTTCGATTCTCTTTCGGTCATGGAGCATATTGTTGAGTATAGTCGTTTTCATGTCTCCGGACAACAAAAAGCCCCGGCCGCAGCATGTTATCTGCGATACGGGGCGCCGGCATGGCTGCCGCGAGCTGCCGTTCGGTTATGTCACTGCTAAGCTCGCATTCATCTGCAAATAGCGGCGCCGAATGGGCTGAAGTTATGTCGGCTGCCGCGAGCTGTCGTTCGGCTTCGTCAAGCTGAGCCTGCTTTTCTCCTGCGAGAATGGAGCGCGTACGATGATGTTGTAGAGCGCTTTGGCATTAAACGGAATGAACGGCCATAGAAACGGCGAATTAAACGAGCGTTGAAACGCCAGCAGCAGCACCCAAAGCGTCGTGCCGACGACGAGACCGGGAACGGAAAAAGCGGCCGTAACGATCAACAAAATAAGCCGCGTAACGCGGTTGGCAAGCCCCAGCTCGTAGCTCGGCGTCGCAAAAATGCCGATTGTCGCCACCGAGAGGTACAAGATGACCTCCGGCACGAAAACGCCCGTCTTGATGGCGATATCCCCGATCAGGATAGCGGCGATCAAGCCCATTGCGGTCGCAAGCGGCGTCGGTGTATGAACGGCCGCCATGCGCATCAGATCGATGCCGACCTCGGCGATGACGAACTGTACAAGCAGCGGCAAATGCCCGCTTTCCTGCGGTCCCAGCCACCCCATGCCGGCGGGCTTGAATTCCGGGTGGGCGACCATCAGGAACCAGAGCGGCAGCAGAAACAGCGACGAAAAAATGCCGAAATAACGCACCCAGCGCAAATACGTGCCGATAAAAGGAGTCTGCCTATATTCCTCGGCATGCTGCACGAGATGGAAAAACGTCGACGGCAAAATGATGACCGACGGCGAAGTGTCGACGAACAGCGCCACATGCCCTTCGAGCAGATGCGACGAAATGACATCCGGTCTTTCCGAATATCGCACGACCGGATACGGATTCCATTTTTTATCGAGCAGCGCTTCCTCCAGCTGCTTCTCGGCGAGCGGCAAACCGTCCGTTTCCAGCTTCCGTATTTTGTCGCGGATCGACTCCACAAGCTTCTGATCAGCGATGTCGTTAATGTAGGCGACGCATACGTCCGTTTTCGTCCGCTCGCCTACTTGCATCATCTCCAGCTTCAACCGAGGATCGCGCAGCCGCCGCCGTACAAGCGTCACGTTCGTCAGCAGCGTCTCGACAAAGCCGTCGCGAGAACCCCTGACCACCCTTTCGAGGCTGGGCTCTTCGCTGGAGCGTACGGGAAAGCTTTTGGCGTCGATCACAATTGCGGCCGTTTCGTTTTCGATGAATACCGCAGTGCCGCCCGCAAGCACTTTGTTGATCGTATCAGTCATCGTCTCGACTTTTTCCACCTGGATGTGGGGAATGTACTTCTCCATAAACATCGTCAGCGTCCGGGAATCGACCTCGTCCTCGCTTAAGTACGACATGCGCGCCAAAACCTCCGTCAGCACGCTGTCTTTAACGAGTCCGTTCAAGTAAAAAATACCGGTGCGCTGCTTGCCGAAAACCATCTCGCGAAGCACGACGTCGAAGCTGCGCCCGAGTCCGACCGTCTCCTCAAGCACCCTTTTGACGCTGGCAATGCTGTCGGGAATCCGCTTCGTATGCATCAGCCGCTTCTCTTCGTCCGTCAGCTCCTCCTGATCCTTCCTCCGCTTCCGTTCGGTTTCGTCAAGCGCCTGCTCCTGCATATTGTCCGGCTCCCCTGCCATTCCGCCATACTGCAGCAAGCTTTCCGGCGGCATCCCTCCTTCGGTTCCGGGCTGCTGCACCTGATTATCCGAATTCGCCATAACACGTTCACTCCTTCACATCGTTAATAAAACAACCATTCGAACAAAGACCCGAATACTTTGCCGAAAATCATCGCCATCAGCAGCCAAATGATATAACTGCCCATCCCCATCCGGTTGGCGAGGACCGGCAGCACGTTGATCACTTCCGTTAATGCGGCGGCGAGCAAGCCGACGAACACGCCACACAGCAGCCCGACGAATGCCGTACTGATAGGCGAGAAAGAAGCTTGAAAGCTATAAAAATCGGCCAAACTGAAAAAAACCGAGCCGAAGACGACCGCATTTTCGTACCAATGGATCATGCCGATCGATTTCGTCAGCTGCACGAGACGCGGGATAATGTCCAGCACCACAAGAAATGCGACCATTCCGCTCCCGACAGCCAAACCTCCGGCAAAGCCGATAAAGATTTGGACGACGTCAATTAGAACGTTCATCAGACAACTCCGCTCCGCCTTGTTTCTCTTGAAGCTTGCTGTATTCGTTCGTGATGACGTAATGGTTCACATTTTCCTGGTACATGAACATTTCCACCTCCAGCGGACTCGGCTCCTCATTAAACTTCTTCTTGAACAGATGATTGAAAAATAGCACCATACCCGCTCCGATGCCGATCGAATACGGAATTTGCAAAAAGTACGGCTTCTCCGTCTCTTTCCCCGTCATCATTTCGTAAATTCGCTGATGCACCTTTAGCATGCTGACATCGGCATGGAAGTTCATGATGGCAAGCCCCGAGCCGATAAAAAGCAGCAGCCAGACGAGGACGATCAGCACGACATGCGGCTTTCGACCTCCGCTTACCACCTCAACCAGCGCATGCGGCTCTCCGATCAGTTCTATGTTCAGATTCGGCGCTATTTGCTTTACTTTGCGGATGACCATCATCATATCGATGACAAGCAGATTCCCGTCCTGCGGCCTCGGCTCGTATACGATAAGCTTGCGAAGGCGTTCTTCCAGCTCCGGTTCGGCGATCAGTTGGGCAATCTCCGAGAATAAAACCGACTTCCCCTTCGGAATCGTCACGCGTTTGCGAAAGCGTACATACAGCACCGGCGCGTTTAAGGAAGCATCCATCGTTTGGCACGCTCCTTTCTGGGATCGTTTCGGCAGGCTGCGATATCCTTTATTTTGCAATGGAGGAAGTCCTCGTAGTCGCGGTAAGTTCCGGTAAAAAGAACCGGGCCGCCGGTACCGTCTTGCTAATGTCGGAAAATCACTTGCCGTCATCCCGGCTTTGCGCAGGACATGGCTGTATAAAGCGGAAATCCGTGGTCATACTACCAATAATCTTGGAGCGGAAGCGAGGATGGAGCCGCCATGGGAATAAGAAGGCAAAGGCATCGGGAAAAACAGCAGCAACAGCATGTAGACGACAGGCTGTTTCTCGAAGCGCTCAAGAAATGCACGATCAGCGACTCGGCGGAAGAGAACAAGACGTTTCTCAACGACATCTTTAAAGACAGCTCCGATTTCGTCATCAGAGACTTCCAGCTCGATGACCGCACGGACGCCCTTCTCATTTATATTGACGGGCTCGCCAAAACCGATTCCGTCGATCTTGCAATGAAAACGCTCATGTTTCTGGATCACCATCAATCGATAGAAGAACAGATGAAGCGGATCAAAAGCTCGATTCTCCCCGTTACGCAGCTCGCGGATACGGATAATTACGGCGATATGCTTTCGCATGTTTTGTCCGGCGACAGCGTGCTGCTTGTCAACGGCAGCCGACTGGCCATCGCCCTGGGGCTGCGCGGCTCGGAGCACCGGTCGGTATCCGAGCCGGAAACGGAATCGGTCATCCGGGGCCCGAGGGAAGGCTTCACGGAAAACCTGCGGACGAACACCTCGCTCATTCGCAGAAAAATCAAATCGCCCAATCTGAAAATGCAGCCGCTCGTCGTCGGACGCGAAACGAACACAAACGTCGTCGTTTCCTATATCCACGGCCTAGTCGATCCGCAGCTTGTCGAAGAAATTGTCAGCCGTATTCAAAAAATCGATATCGACGGCATTTTCGAATCGGGTTATATCGAGGAATTGATTCAAGACAACGGTTATTCCCCGTTCCCTCAAGTGCAGTACTCGGAACGTCCGGACACCGTGTCGGCCGCATTGCTGGAAGGCAGAATCGCCATCCTCGTCGACGGCACTCCCTTCGTGCTGATTGCGCCTACCGTCTTCTTCCATTGGCTGCAAGCGAGCGAGGACTACTACGAACGATTCATGACGGCGACCTTGCTTCGCATGCTTCGGCTCGTTTTTTTATTTGTGGCTCTGCTGGCTCCGGCCATTTATATCGCAGTCACCACCTTTCATCAGGAAATGATACCGACGAATCTGCTGCTCAGCATAGCCGCGTCGAGGGAGCCGATACCTTTCCCCGCCGTAATCGAGGCGCTCATAATGGAAATCGCCTTCGAGGCGCTGCGGGAAGCCGGCATACGCCTGCCGCGGACGATCGGTCAAGCGGTCAGCATACTCGGCGCTCTCGTCGTAGGACAAGCGGCCGTGCAAGCAGGCATCGTATCGGCGGCGATGGTTATCGTCGTATCCGTAACGGGGATCGCTTCCTTTACGCTGCCCCGCTACAACGCCGCCATCTCGATCCGAACGCTTCGATTCCCTTTAATGATCATGGCTTCCATCTTCGGGCTGCTCGGAATCGTTATCGGAGTCATGATGATCGTGGGTCATATGGCGAGGCTCCGTTCCTTCGGCATCCCATATTTGTCGCCGGTCGGACCGCTTTCCGTCACGGATTTGAAGGATGTCGTCATCCGCGTTCCGTGGTGGAACATGGATAAACGGCCGGATTTCCTCGGCGCGACCGATCGTTCGCGGATGAGCGAATCGACGGCCGACAAAAGCGGCTCGCAACAAAACGAGACGGGAGCTGGAGACAATGACGAATCCGACCGAAAATAGCCGGCCGCTGTTGCGTATCGGCTTGCTGGCCATCGTTGCGGCCGCTTGCGCGGCGCTTTTGTCCGGGTGCTGGGACCGCCGGGAAATCAACGATTTGGCGTTTATTATGGCATCGGCCGTCGATAAAGAGAAGGACGGTTACAGAGTCAGCGTGCTCGTCCCGCTGCCCGGCAATATGGGCGGCCCATCAGGGGGCGGGGGCGGAAGCGGCGGTCAAAAGCCTTTTGCCATCGATTCCGAATTCGGCCGGACGCCCAGCGAAGCGACCAAGAAGCTGCAAAACAGACTTTCCCGCCAGCTCTACTTCGCTCATCGGAGAGTGCTTCTGTACGGCGAGGACGTATTGAAGGACGGTCTTATCGAAATTATGGACGGTTCGACCCGGACACCGGACAACAGACTTACGACACTGATTGCGGTCACAAGCGGGAAAGCCGCCGATTATTTGTCCGCAAAGTCAAATATCGAACGATTCGTAACGGAAGCGATCAGGGAAATGCTCCAATCCGATATTTCGATACCGATCCGGGTTAAAGATGTCATCGGTCAAATGAATTCCGTAGGGGACGACGCCCGTTTTCCTTATTTGGAGTTTGCGCCGATCAAGGACAAAAATCCGTCCAACGAAATACAAATATCCGGCTTTGCCATTACGAGCAAAGGCAAAATGGTCGGCCTGATCAAAAATGAAGACGCCCTCGGCTTTCGCTGGCTTCGTCAAAAATTCAAGCCTTACATGGATAACTTTCAAACGGAGAAGGGGCGTTATTCGGTTCAGATCGGCAAAAATTCCAGTATCATAAAGCCATATTTGGTCGGAAACAACATCCATTACGATTTGAGGTTCGATGTGACGGGTTACATCACGGAAGCATTCGATTCGCCGAACTATGAAAACCCCGATGAAACGAAGCTGCTAGAGAATGCGGTCGCATCCAAAATCCAAAACGAAATAAGCCGTGTCATCAAGGAGCTGCAGGACAAAAGAAGCGACTCCGCCGGCTTTGGCCAGCTGTTGTACCGCTCCTACCCCGGACAATGGAACCGTTCCTGGAAAAATAACTGGTACGATATTTTCCCAACGTGCAACTTCCATGTTTCCGTGGAAGCCGGCATACATAGAATTGGGATGCTTCGCGAGAATTTAGCGCAGAGGGAGTGACTGCTTGCATGTGGAACCATGGGATGTTCGTTGCGGTATTTTGCATTTTGCTAATACGAACGGTATTCGCCAACCGCAAAATTTTGGCTTCGAGAGGCAGCAGAGCCGCTTACATCTGTTTGACGGGTTTGACTTTATATTTGTTGACCGCATATGCGTTCGGCCTGAAGCCTCCTTCGTTTCCGGGCTGGTTGGTCGACCGGACTATACCTGTTTTCACGAAATTTACAAAGGGGTAACCGTATATGAGCCATAAGCGTTACATCGGCAGTTTACAGCTTGCGGGAATGGTATGCACCGTATTGGCCGTCGCGAATATGATAAGCCTGCCCATGTCGCTGACCGAGCTATCCCTGCAGGATTCGCTGTACTCGTTTTTCTTCGCTTGCCTGTATTGCATAGGCATCGCTTTCCTCCTGTATAAACTCGCGGAAAAGGTGCCCGGCAAAAATATTTTCGAAATTTCCAGACATTTGTGCGGCAAATGGATCGGAGGACTGCTGAACGGGCTGCTGATCCTCTACTTATTGTACGATTTGGCCGGGCTGCTCCGGCTTCACGCCGATTTTTTCAATTCGTCGATATTGCTGCGGACGCCGGTGGAGTTTATCATTCTGGTCACCGTCATGCTGCTTGCCTATTTCGGAGCAGGGTCGATCGAGGATCTGGTGCGGACCAACGATATGTTTGTTCCTTTATATTTGCTCCTATTCTTTATCCTGGCCCCTTTACTGTTTCTTAATGAAATCGATTTGACTCAGCTGCAGCCATCGCTCGCCGGAAGCTGGAGCAAGCCGTACGAAAGCGGCATACTGGGGATGGGCGCCTTCGGAGACATCATTTTGCTCGGCGCATTTATGAACAACGTCAAAGATCCGCGGGCGCTTTACGTTTCGCTGCGCAGCGGCATCATTTTGTCCGCCGGCATCATGACGATGTGGACCCTGCTTATCATTACGGTGATCAGTCCGACTACGGCTTCGCGAATCATTTACATCGGCTGGATTCTGGTTCAACAGATTCATATTACCGATTTCCTTGACCGCGTCGATCTGGTCGTCTTCTCGACCTGGCTTCCGCTGTTCCTGGTCAAAATGATGATTCTGTATCTTTCGATTTTGACCGGCCTTGCGACCTATACGAAAGACAACAGCTACAAACAGCTGAATATGATGACCGGGCTGTTCCTCATCATGCTGTCGACAGTTTGTTTCAAAAATGTGATGGAAGTCGTCACCTTCAACAACTACGGCATATTCCCGTTCACCTTTGCCGTACAGCTTCTGTATTTTGGCGTTCTCTTCGCCGTATTGTGGCTGCGGCGCCGCGGCAAGCATGAGCTTCGCGAGACGAACACGCCGATTGGACACGCATTGTGGCTGGGGCTCGCAGGATGCTTCGCGGCGATCATATTCGGAAACTTCTTCGGTCATATCCGAGGCTTTTACGGCATCGTATCCGTCGGCTGCTACATATTATTTCTCCTTCTGACCGTCATCTTCGCACTTACCGAATTGCGCCGCGTGCAGATGAGGTCGGTAAAGCAATAAAAAGCAAGACAAGGATAAACGCGCTCGTCCTTTAAAGGACGAGCGCGTTTACCGGAAATTGGAACAATCAGCGGAGGATATACTTTCTGACAATTGGAAAAAAAACCAGATCATTGAGCGATCTGGTTTTTTATCGATTGCAATATTTTTTTCTCGAGCCGGGACACCTGCACTTGCGAAATGCCCAGCCGGCTCGCCACCTCGGACTGCGTCTGATCCCGGAAGTACCGGAGATAAACGATCAGCCTTTCCCTTTCGTTCAGCGCTCCGATCGCTTCATTCAGCGCAAGCTTGTCGAACCACTTGTCTTGGGATTCGTCGGCTATTTGATCCATCAGCGTGATTGGATCGCCGTCATTCTCGAAGACGGTTTCGTGAATGGAGGTCGGCGGCTTGTTCGCCTCCTGCGCAAACACGACTTCCTCCGGAGTAATCCCCAGCTCTTCGGCCACTTCGCCGACTGTCGGCAGACGGCCGAGCCTTTTGGAAAGCTCGTCCTTCGTCTTGCGAACCTTATTGGCGAGCTCTTTGAGCGAACGGCTTACCTTAAGCGTACCGTCGTCGCGCAGAAACCGCTGTATTTCTCCGATTATCATCGGAACGGCATACGTCGAAAACTTGACCTCATAGGATAGATCGAATTTGTCGACAGACTTGAGCAGACCGATACAGCCGATCTGGAACAAGTCTTCCGCTTCGTAGCCCCGGTTAAGAAAACGCTGCACGACCGACCAGACGAGCCGGATGTTGCAGTTGACCAGCGTGTCTCTGGCCACGTTATCGCCGGATTGACTGAGGGCAATGAGCCGTTTGACTTCGGCATCATCAAGGTAACTGTGTGAGGCGTTCTTCAAATCGACATCCATAATTGATTACCCCTAGTTAACGAGAGCTTTTTTCGTTTCGATGCGCTTCGTCATTCTTACCAAGGTGCCTTTGCCGGGTGTCGTAACTATTTCGATCCGATCCATAAAGTTTTCCATAATCGTGAAGCCCATTCCCGATCGTTCCAGCTCGGGCTTCGACGTAAAGAGCGGCTGCCGGGCTTGCTCGATATCGGCGATACCGATGCCCTGGTCTTCTACGGCGATGGAAACCGTGTCGTCATCTATTTCGCAAGAAATCGTAATTGTGCCGTCAGTGCGGTTTTCATAGCCGTGAATAATCGCATTCGTTACCGCTTCGGAAACGACGGTTTTCACGTCGGTCAGCTCGTTTAACGTCGGATCGAGCTGCGAGACGAAAGCGGCGACGGCTACGCGGGCGAACGATTCGTTCTCGGAACGGCTTGCGAATTGCAGCTTCATGAAATTCGGACTACTCATGATACGACCTCCAGACTCGAAACGGCCAGCCGTTCGTTTTCCTGAAACGCCAATATTTTGAAGAAGCCCGACATTTCAAAAAGCCGGTAAACCGCAGGACTGACGTCGCATACGACCATCTTCCCGCCCTTTGCCGTAACTTGCTTGTAACGGCCAAGTATAACGCCCAACCCTGAACTGTCCATAAAGTTCAGCTCTTTTAAGCTAAGGATGACATGTGCCGCCGATCCCTTCTCGATCGCTTCTTCCATTTTGACGCGAACCGTCTCGGCCGTATGGTGGTCAAGCTCGCCCCGCAGTCTGACGATCAGCGCTTTGCGGACGTGTTCCAGTTCAATCTGCAGACTCATCCATGTTCACTCCTTCCTGTTGCAACCCCTAGCGGCTTGTAAGCCGATAGGAGTCGTCAACACGCATGAACATTGATTTCTACAATCGGACAGGAGATTCCTGCCCCTCGACAAAACTAGAAGAAATGCGTCATAACTCGTCAAAAGAGCCTATGGATCGGAACGAAACCGATGCAAGCTTACCCTTTGAAAAACATATGGGACGCCGTCCGTTTGAACAGCAGCCACCATCCGGCTTTTCTCACTTCCACCGGAGATTCGATATCGAATTCCGCGAGCTGCTTGTCGTCTTTATAAACGACCAGCTTGCCGATTTTTTGGCCTACGACGATTGGAGCTTTGAGTGTCGTATCGAGCACCAGCTCGTGGCGGATGCCTTGGCCGGCATCGCCCTTCTTCATCAGAACGCTATACTGATGCTTCGCGGTAAGCGGAACGTTTTCCAGCACGCCTTTGCGCACTTTAAACGTGCCGATTTCTTCGCCCGTTTTGAAAATCGAGTAATTTGTATATTGGGAGAACGCATAGTCGAACAGCTTTGTGACCTCGGCGTTGCGTGTTTTGGTGTCAGGCTCGCCCAGGACGACTGCAACGATACGCAAATTATCGCGTTTGGCCGTAGCGGACAAACAGAACTTCGCTTCGCTCGTATAACCCGTTTTCAAGCCGTCTGCGCCTTGATAAAAGCGCACGAGCTTGTTCGTATTCACGAGCCAGAAAGGCTTCTCGGAATCTTTGCGAAGGTAATCTTGATATACGCTAGTAAACTTCGTGATTTCCTCATGCTTCAGCAGCTCGCGGGACATGATCGCAATATCTTGCGCAGTCGTGTAATGATTATCCGCCGGAAGGCCGTTGCAGTTGACGAAATGCGTGTTTTTCATGCCAAGCTGCTGCGCCCGCTCGTTCATCATTTGGACGAAAGCTTCTTCGGAGCCGGCGATTTTCTCCGCCATAGCCACCGAAGCGTCGTTGCCGGACGCCATCGCTATCCCTTTCAGCATATCCTGCACGGTCATTTCTTCGCCCGGCTCGAGGAAAATTTGCGAGCCGCCCATGGAAGCCGCATATTCGCTTGTCCGGACTTTATCGTCCATCTTGATTTTGCCTTGATCAAGCGACTCCATAATCAACAGCATCGTCATGATTTTCGTGATGCTCGCGGGAGGCAGCTTTTCGTCCATATTTTTTTGCGCCATTATCGTTCCGGTATCGACATCCATCAGAACGGCCGACCGCGCATTCGGCGTCAAATCGATAGCTTTGGGCTCCGCCGCCTTTGCTTCTCCGGCCGGCTTGGCAGCGTCCGCCTTCGGTTCGGCAAACGCTGCTGGCGTCAGCACTCCGAAAACGGCGATGTGCAGACAAAGTAAGGTTGCAATCGTTCTTTTCAGCATATTCTCTACCCCTCCGAGCATGTTTTTCCTAGCTTTCTGCTGCTTCTTATCCATTGTTGACCAATTGTCTGGAAAATATTCGGACAGAGCGGTGATTCTAATGCCGCATAGAGGGGAAATCGATTGCTAAAAATAGAAGCGTACAGTCGTGTGAACGTTTGATCGTTTTAAAACCATGAAACGGGGTTGTATGCATGAAGGTTATACTAAGTTCGGTTATCGTTGTTTTCTTGCTTATGCTGCCTGTCGTGCCCTCCGTACATGCGGAGATTGTCCTTCCGCTTCCGTCGCCTGTCGTCGAACAAACGAGTCCCGAGGCGGACGAAACAATCGAATCCCAAGCCGCCCGTGCGGGAAGAGGAAGCTATAGATCGCCTACAGGCGGGTATCGAGCCCCTACAACCGGTACCGACCGAACGGGCAGAAATACGCGCGTAAACGAACCGACCGGACAGACGCCTGCTGCGCCTGCGACCGGCCGGTTCGGCTTCTTCGGCGGGCTGGCCGCAGGAACGCTGCTCGGATCGATTTTAAACCCGTTCGGCTTCGGCGGATACGGCGCCGGCTTCGGAGGCTTCTCGTTGATCGGCATCGTTTTTTGGGCCGTTATCTTGTATGTCGTATACCGCCTTATACGGAAATGGATGCGTTCGACCGGCGGCAGCCGGTAAATCGGTCCAACGCAAACAACCTCCATCCCGCTTCGATTGGAAGCGGATGGAGGTTGTTTTTTGTTGGAATCAAAGGCTGTTCTTTTTCTGAAAAAGCATGCGACAGCCATGTTCAATTATCTTTTATTGCTTGCCGAGCATATGGATCGGGTGGCCAAGCGCGATCTCGGATGCTTCCATCACGATCTCGCCAAGCGTAGGATGCGCATGGATCGTCAGCGCGATATCTTCCAGGGTCGCGCCCATTTCGATGGCAAGACCGATTTCTGCGATCAGATTCGATGCTTCCGGTCCGACAACTTGTCCGCCAAGCAGGATTTGCGTTTCTTTATCGGCTACGAGCTTCACGAAACCTTCGGTCGCATTAAGCGACTGCGCGCGTCCGTTGGCCGCGAACGGGAACTTCCCGACGGAAACGGTATAACCTTGCGCCTTCGCTTCGGTTTCGCTTAGTCCGACGCTGCCGATTTCCGGATCCGAGAACACGACTGCCGGTATGGCTTTATAATCGATCACGCTGGAAAGTCCTGCGATCGCTTCCGCAGCCACCTTTCCTTCGTAAGATGCTTTGTGCGCAAGCGCTGGGCCTGCCACGATATCGCCGATCGCATAAATGTTCGGTACGCTCGTTTGACATTTTTCGTCGATTTCGATCAAGCCGCGATCCGTCACCTTCATGTTTAGCAAATCCAGTCCGAGATCTCCGTCCGTATTCGGGCGGCGCCCTACGGTTACGAGTACATATTCGGCCGTTGCCTTTTTCTCTTCGCCTTTAACCGTGAACGTTACGGTAACGTCGTTCTCGGTTTTCTCATGGCTTTGCGCGAGCGCCTCCGTATGCACATCGACATCGAGCTTTTTCAGGTTGCGCGCGACAAGCTGCGAGAATTCCTTCTCGAAGCCGGGGAGAACCGTATCCGAGCCTTCCAGAACGGTAACCTTCGTGCCGAATTTCGCGAACGTTTGGCCAAGCTCGATCCCGATATATCCGCCGCCGATGACGATCAAACTTTTCGGAATTTCCTTAAGCTCAAGCGCTTCGGTCGAAGATAAAATACGGCCGCCGTACGGGAATGCCTTCAGCTCGATCGGGCGCGATCCCGTTGCAATGATACAGTGCTGAAAACGGTAGCGAGGCGCTTCTTGATCGTTGAATACGCGCGCTTCCGATTCATTGATGAACATGACCTCGCCTTGGAACGTTTGGATCTTGTTGCCCTTCAACAGAGTCGACACGCCGCCGATCTGTTTTTTGACGATGGACGATTTCCATTCCTGCACCTTCGTAAAATCGACCGATACGTTTTCCGCTTTGATGCCGATAGCTTCGCCATGCTTCGCCGCTTCGTATTGGTGAGCAGCCGAAATGAGTGCTTTGGACGGTATGCAGCCGCGATTTAAGCACACGCCGCCTAATTCGGATTTATCGACGATGAGTACGCTCTTGCCCAGCTGTGCGGCACGTATAGCGGCAACATAACCGCCGGGGCCTGCACCGATGACTAGAACGTCAATATCTAGAGATGCGTCTCCTACTACCATCGGATTATACCTCCATCACGAGCAGCTCGGGATCGGCCAGAAGCTGCTTGATATAGTTCAAGAAGTTTTGCGCGGTTGCGCCGTCGACGATCCGGTGGTCGAAGCTTAGGGACAGCGCCATCACAGGAGCGATGACGATCTCGCCGTTTTTGACGACCGGCTTCTCGGTGATGCGGCCTGTCCCAAGGATGGCCGATTCCGGGAAGTTGATGACAGGCGTAAAGAACATGCCGCCGGCAGAGCCGATGTTCGTAATCGAAATCGTGCTGCCCTTCAGCTCGTTCGCGCCAAGCTTGCCCTCACGTCCGCGGGTCGCCAAATCTTTGATCTCCGCAGCGACGGACCAGACGTTTTTACGGTCGGCATCGAAAATAACGGGAACGATCAAACCATTGTCCGTATCCGTTGCGATACCGATGTTGTAGTACTTTTTGTATACGATCTCGTTGGCCGCTTCGTCGATCATGGCGTTCATAACCGGGAATTGGCGGCATGCCGCAACGAGCGCTTTGACGATAAACGGCAAGTAAGTCAGCTTAACGCCCTTCTTCTCGGCGAGCGGCTTCGCTTTCTGGCGGAGCGCGACAAGCTGCGTTACGTCTACTTCATCCATCAGCGTAACGTGCGGAGCCGTATATACGGATTTGACCATTGCATTCGCAATGATCTTGCGGATTCCTTTGAAAGGAACGCGCTCTTCGGTGCGATCGCCGACCGGCTGCGAAGCAGGTGCGTTTACGGCTGCCGCCGGCGCCTGAGCTTCTTCCGAAACTTGCGCCGCTTCGGCCGGAGCTGCAGATGCGCCGCCGCCGGCGAAGGCGAGCACGTCTTCGCGCGTGATACGTCCGTTCTTGCCGGTCGCCGGCACTTGAGCGATCGTTACGCCTTGCTCGCGAGCGAGCTTCCGCACGCTTGGCGTTGCCAGCACGAGCTTAGAGTCGCCGCTTGCCGCAGCCGGTTGAGCGGGTGCGGCAGGCGCTGCCGCAGCTGGAGCTGCAGGAGTTGCCGAAGGAGCCGGTGCAGCCGCTGCAGGCTGAGTGTCGGCCGCCGCTGCTGGTGCAGGCGCATGTGCCCCCGCTGCGCTTTGCGAAGCCGGTACTTCGCCGGCGACTTCGATCGTCGCGACAACTTCGCCGATATTGCAAATTTGTCCTTCCGTCACGCGCACTTCAACGATCGTGCCGTTAACCGGACAAGGAACCTCAACAGTCGCCTTATCGTTCTGCACGTCCATAATAATGTCTTCGTCCGTAATCTTGTCGCCTGGCTTAATGTGCAGCTTGACGATTTCGCCTTCGTGAATGCCTTCGCCAAGCTCCGGGAACGTATATTCAAAAATGGCCACCCAGGTGTCCTCCCTCAATTTGCGTTTAAGTAGCCCCATTGGCCGGTTAAAGGCTTTTGGGGCTGTATCGGTCATCTCTTATTCATTGTGATATCCGTAAAATCGTTTCTAGAAATCGAGCGTTTGGTTAATCGCCGCTACGATACGCGCAGGTGTAGGCAGCCAAGCGTCTTCGATTTGGGCGAAAGGATACACGGTATCCGGTCCAGCCACGCGAAGCACAGGCGCTTCCAAGTGAAGAATCGCTTTCTCGTTGACTTGAGCGATAACTTCGGCTGCTACGCCGGACGTTTTTTGCGCTTCCTGAACGACGATAGCGCGGTTCGTTTTCTTGATCGATTCGACGATCGTATCGATATCGAGCGGCATCAGCGTGCGCAGGTCGATAACTTCCACTTTGGCGCCCCGCGTTTTCTCGATCTCTTCCGCCGCTTTAAGGGAAGTGTGAACCATCATGCCATAAGTCAGGATCGTCACGTCCGAGCCTTCGCGGACCACATTGGCTTTGCCGATCGGAACCGTATATTCGCCTTCAGGCACTTCGGCGCGGAATGCACGGTACAGATTCAGATGCTCCATGAAGAAAACGGGATCGTTGTCGCGGATAGCCGAGATGAGCAAGCCTTTGGCATCGTAAGGATTTGAAGGTACGACAACCTTGATACCAGGCGTCTGCACGAGCAAACCTTCGAGCGAGTCCGTATGAAGCTCGGCCGCTTTTACTCCGCCGCCGAAAGGCGTACGGAACGTGATCGGGCTATTATAACGGCCGCCGGAACGGTAGCGCATGCGAGCGGCTTGTACGCAAATTTGGTCAAGCGCTTCATAAATAAAGCCCACAAATTGAATCTCCGCGATCGGACGGAAGCCTTGAATCCCCATCCCGACCGCCAAGCCGCCGATTGCCGATTCGGCCAGCGGCGTATCGAAAACGCGCTCCTCGCCGAACTCTCCTTGCAATCCTTCGGTTGCACGGAATACGCCTCCGACCTTGCCCACGTCTTCCCCGAAAACGAGTACGTTCGGATCGCGCTGAAGCTCGACGCGCATTGCGTCTTTTATCGCTTGAATCATTGTCATCTGTGCCATTGTTCCACTTTCCTCCTCTTGTAAAAGCAAGCCGTCCGGCACCGCCGCGAGCGGCGCCGGAACAAAGATATCGTTACGCGAATTGCGATTTTTGCTCTTCCAAATATTGTGGCGTCGTCTCGAACATCGAATCGATGAGTCCGGCAACGGTCATTTTTTCCGTTTCTTCGGCTTTCTTGATCGCCTCGGCTACGGCAGCCTTCGCTTCTTCTTTCACGCGCGCTTCTTCCTCTTCGTTCCAAAGCCCCTTCTTCGTAAGGAACTTGCGGAAGCGATTCAAAGGATCCTTCGGCTCCCACTCGCCTTCTTCTTCCTTCGTGCGATACTTTGTAGTATCGTCCGCCATGGAGTGCGGCTTGAAACGGTATGTCAACGCTTCGATCAGCGTCGCTCCTTCGCCGTTGCGCCCGCGTTCCGCAGCGTCGCTAACCGCTTTGTATACGGCCAGAACGTCCATGCCGTCTACTTGCACGCCTTGAATACCGGCCGCTACCGCTTTATGAGCTACCGACATAGCCGCTGTTTGCTTGGCAAATGGCGTAGTGATCGCATAGCCATTGTTCTGAACCACATATACGACAGGCAGCTTGAACGAGCCTGCGAAATTCAGTCCTTCGTAGAAGTCCCCTTCAGAGGATCCGCCGTCGCCCGTATACGTAATGGCAACGCGCTTCTCGCCGCGTTTCTTGAATGCCATTGCAACGCCCGTGGCATGCAAAATTTGCGCGCCGATAATAATTTGCGGCATCAGTACGTTGACACCTTCAGGAATTTGTCCGCCGTGCTGATGACCGCGGGAATATAAGAAAGCTTGGTACATCGGAAGACCATGCCAAACGATCTGCGGCATATCGCGATAGCCCGGGCAAATGAAATCTTCCTTGTTAAGCGCAAATTCGCTGCCGATCATCGAAGCTTCTTGTCCGGAAACCGGCGCGTAGAAGCCAAGGCGTCCTTGACGGCCCAAATTGACGGCACGTTCGTCCCAAGTGCGGGTAAACACCATGCGTCTCATCAGCTCGCGCAGCTGGTCGTTGCTCAAATCCGGCATCGCGCTTTCGTTTATTACATCCCCATCCGGAGAAAGAATAGATAACGGAGTAACCGGCTCGACCTTCACAACATGCGAATCCGTTTGCTTCTGAAGATCTTTGACTGCATTGCTCATTGCGTGCACCTCACCTGTAAATTGTTTGATCACTAAGCTCTGTTATACAAATATTATATTACTGTTTCGTTAACATTTCCACAACAATATTGTAAAATGAATATATTCGACCATAACTGTTGCAAAACAGAGCAACAACTTTACTATAACAGTTATGCGAAAACAACCGTCAAACAGCGGTTTTCATGTTTTTCCATGAAAGTCTTCAGCCGCAAAACCTGCAAGTATGACGTCTTCTCAAAAAGCGATCTCTTCTATTGTTACCCATGATCGGCCGTTTGTTTCCGTTTAGTCCATAAAAAGTTCAGCGGCCGCCACTTTAGAAATCAAGGAGGCTTCATCCGAAATGTTCGATAGCCGGCATTACGCCCGAACGATCGTTAAAGAAAACATCCGCTCATCCGCGCTTGGCAAAGAGCGCCCTCTTACCGTTTATTTACCGCCGGGATACAATGAACTGCTGTCATACCCGGTCATTTATTGTCAGGACGGGTTGGAATTTTTTAATTTCGGCCGCATCGCTACCCAAACGAATTACATGATCATGGAAGAAAATGTGGAGCCGCCCATTATCGTAGGCGTGGAGGTTGACAAAGCGCTGCGATCGGAGGAATACGATCCGACAGGCGCGCGATTCGAGGCGTATCGCGATTTTTTCATAAACGAACTGCTGCCGGGGGTGGAGTCGCGCTTTCCCGTCAGACGTTCGGCGGACGAACGTATTTTGGCAGGCGATTCGCTCGGCGGCACGGTAAGCCTGCATCTTGCGCTCGATGCCCCGCAGTTATTCCGTAAAGTCATCGCCTTGTCGGGAGCGTTCTATGAAGCGACGCAATTGCGGCTTCAAGAAGAGACCGATCTGTCATTTCTGGAGCTGTTTATGGCTGTTGGGCTGCAGGAGCAAGCGGTCGAGGTAAGCAGAGGCGTCTACGATTTCCTGCAGGCAAATCGAAACGCCGCGCGGTTATTAACCGAACGCGGCGCAAAAGTAAGCTATGAGGAGAAAGACGGCAAGCATTTATGGGGTTTTTGGCAAAACGAGCTGCCGTCCGCGCTTCGCTTGTTTCTCGGCTGATCATTTGTCATACCGCTGGCGGAGTTTGTGCGACATCTCTGAGACTTCTTCCCGCGTAACTCCTGCCGTTTCAAAATCAACTATAACGCCGGATTTCGCTTCTAATACGCGTCTTACTGAGCCGGCGAACGCTTCCGCGGAAGGAACGCCCGCCAGCTCCTGTAGGCTCGCCATGCTCCCCGGCCTTACTAGCGGATATCCGGCAGCGTTCGTTCCGCCGGCTGCCTCGTCGTAAAATCGGCGGGCAAGCGCCGCCCTCTCCTCGCCGCTGGCTTCCACTACGATGAAAGCTTGCACGACATAAGCTTTCGTCTGCCTGCGCTGGGCGATCCCGCAAAATTTGCGGCCTCCGATACTCAGGTCGTAGTCGCCCGGGCAGTAGGCGCCTGAGATTTCCCCGTCGGCCACCGCCCCCATCTCCGTCCATGGCGCTAAACTTTCGCGAATCAATTCGACCATGATTTTAAAATCTTCGCGGAAATGAATGTTATTATCGGGATTCGGCAATATGATCGACAAATTGACGACTCCAAGATCCAGCGGAACCGCAGCCCCGCCGGAATTGCGCACGACCGTTTCCAAGCCCGCCAGCCGCAGCCGTGTCATCGCGTCTTCTGCGTTTGGCAGCCGCCTGTCCCGCAGTCCGACAACCATCGCACCCGGATGACGCCATAGGTGAACGATCGGTTTCGCACCCGCCCCTACGCGCCTGCATGCAAGCTCATCCCACGCGAACGGAAACATGATGTCGAAAGCCGGCTGCACTTCCGTTGAATCGAGTATATGAAAGCCCTGCGGCCACGGATTTTGCTGCATAATGAAACTCTTCCTTTCCCTTAGCGGATTCAATCTCCCATTTTACATGCCGGGCCGTGAAGAAAACAATATCCAGCCATCGAGAAGTCATTGATATGACAAAAATTCAGGTACGAATAATAGTCTTTCAAGTCTTATCCTATAGATTTCAAGGATGTAAGGCATTTGATTGTGCAACGGATAGTGACCCTCATCATGAGGCAAAGCTTACTATTCGTGAGGAAAACCTCACTATTTCTCGCCGGAAACCCGTGTTTCGGTGAGGTAATAAGGCAAACGCAACTAGTAGTGAGGCAAATGAAATTGATAGTTGCGTTTGCCTCACTGTTTGGCGAAAACGATCATTTCACCGGTGGAATAGTGAGGACAGCCTCATGAACAATAAGGTTTTCTCCACTAATCGCACGGTTCGTGCATAACCACTACGAGTTCCGTGTTTGCTTTCGTAACCAGCTTTNCTACGAGTTCCGTGTTTGCTTTCGTAACCAGCTTTAGACTTGATGACGGACTAATGACATCGGTTCGTTAGGCGTGTACGGATCAGGAAGGAGCGCCAAACGTCTTCAATGGACATTTGGCATTGGCCCGCTAATGAAAGGGGCCTTCTAAAAATATAAACAAAAAAGCTTCCAAACCACAGCTAAAGTGAGGGATGAAAGCTTATTTGATTGCTAAACAGCTCGTTAAGGAGCAAGGAAAAGGGGAATTGACTTTCAGGATGCCTCCGTTTATGCCAAAACCCCCCGCCCTTGATGGATATAGATGTAGAAATGATTTTCCAGTTACCTCAGACTTTCACAAGAGAAGAAGGGGCCCTTTTGGAAAGCCCCGCCTATTGTTTCCGTCAGATGCGAACACGTCTGGGGCAGCCGTTATATTACGTTTGTTTCTTGGCGGCACCGCAAAAGCGCTCGAGCGCTTCCTGCAAAATCGCACGCGGACAAGCAAGATTGATGCGCAAATATCCTTCCGCTTCCGTTCCGAATACGGAGCCTTCGCTAAAAGCGACCTTCGCCTTCTTGAACATCAGATCCTTCAAGCCTGGAACATCTAGACCTAGTCCGCGGCAGTCGATCCACAGCAAATAGGTGCCCTCGGGACGCATCGGCTTCACTTCAGGTAATTGCTCGTTCAAATAGTCGATCGCGTAATCGACGTTTCCTTGCAAATAAACCTTCAGCTCGTCAAGCCACGCTTCCCCTTCGTTATAAGCAGCCGCTACGGCGTCCACATTAAAAAAATGCATCATATGCAAGCTTAACGTCTTAAGCCGGTAATCGAACTTCCGCTTTAGCTCCGGATTCGGTATCGCTACGAACGAAGATTGCAACCCGGGCAAGTTGAAGGTTTTCGTCGGGGCCAGGGTGGTCAGCGTAAGTTGTGCGATTTCATCCGACAGCGATGCGAACGGAATATGCTTATGTCCCGGCAGCGCAAGATCGCAGTGAATTTCGTCGGACACGACGATAACGCCGTATTTCAAACAAAGCTCGGCTAGCTTTTCCAATTCCCCGCGTTCCCAGACGCGTCCTCCCGGATTGTGCGGGCTGCACAACAGCATAAGCTTCGCTCCGCCCTGCATCAATTGCTCCAAATGCGCGTAATCCATTTCATATCGTCCGTTGTTGATGACAAGCGGATTTTTGGCGACTTCGCGTCCGTTCATCTTGATCACGTCGTAGAACGGATAATAAACCGGCGATTGCAAAATAACTTGTCCCCCAGGCTCGCTGAACAACTCGACCGCAAGGCTTAACGCAGGCACGATTCCCGGCGTATCTGTCAGCCATTTCGGATCGATCGCCCACCCGTGCCTTCTAGCAAACCAGCCGGTAATGGCGTTCACATACCCCTCCGAACGAACCGTATACCCGTATGTTCCCTGCGAAGCCCGCTTTACTAGCGCTTCGACGACGGCCGGAGGACTTTCGAAATCCATGTCCGCCACCCACAGCGGCAGCACGTCCTCGTTTCCGAACAAACGTTCGGATTGATCCCATTTATAAGAATTCGTATTGCGTCGATCCAAAATCCGGTCAAATTCGTAAGTCATAAATCGTCACCTCTAAAAGTAGTGTGGAATTGTTATACATCCAACCTGCGCACGCCGTCTTTTGTTACGACTGCATAAACGAGCGGCTTACGGGCGGGTGCTTCCCATTCGACGCGATAAGCCGCCTGTACCCGGACGGCAATCTCCTGCAGCATCTTCTCGTCCGCTTGCTGTGCGTACAGGTCGGCGATCGTGTCCCCTTCGGCAATCGGATCGCCAACCTTCTTGCGCAAGACGATGCCGACTCCGTAATCGATCGCCGCATCTTTCGTCGCCCGCCCGGCTCCGAGCAGCATCGCCGCAATGCCGATCGACTCCGCGTCGATATGCGCGACGAAACCTTTTGATTCCGCGATCACCGGTACGACCTTGGCGGCGCCGGGCAGCTTCCCGGTATCGTCGACGACCGCAATGTCGCCTCCTTGCGCATCTATCAGCTCCCGCAGCTTCGCTATCGCGGCGCCGCTGCCGATCGCTTCGCGCAGCAGCGACTGCGCTTCTTCGAAATCCGCAGCCCGCTTGCCGAGCACGAGCATGTGCGCGCCTAACGCGATGCAAAGCTCCTGCAAGTCGGCCGGCCCGTTCCCGCGCAGCGTCTCGATCGATTCTTTAACCTCGAGCGCGTTGCCGATCGCAAAACCAAGCGGCTCGTCCATATTGGTAATCAGCGCGACCGTTTCGCGGCCGACCTGCTCGCCTATCGCCACCATCGCCTGAGCAAGCTCGATCGAACCCTCCAGCGTCTTCATAAAAGCGCCGCCGCCGGTTTTCACGTCCAGCACGATTGCATCCGCGCCCGAAGCGATTTTCTTGCTCATAATGGAGCTTGCAATCAACGGGATGGACTCGACCGTTGCCGTCACGTCGCGCAACCCGTACAGTTTTTTGTCGGCCGGCGTTAAATTGCCGGATTGGCTGACAAGCGCAAGCCCGTGCTTATTTACCTGCTCGATGAATTGCCCGCGGCTTCGTTCCACGTTAAACCCCGGAATCGCTTCGAGCTTATCGATCGTTCCGCCCGTATGACCGAGTCCGCGGCCCGACATTTTGGCTACGGGAACGCCTGCAGCCGCAACGAGAGGCGCCACGATCAGCGTTGTTTTGTCACCGACTCCGCCAGTACTGTGCTTATCCACCTTTACGCCGCGAATCGCGCTCAAGTCCATTTGTTCGCCGGAGCGTGCCATCGCAAGCGTCAAATCGGCTGTCTCGCGGGCCGTCATGCCGCGGAAGCATACCGCCATCGCCCAGGCCGACATTTGATAATCGGGTATCTCGCCGTTACAATAACCGTCGATCAGAAAAGCGATTTCCTCGGCGGTCATTTCGCCGCCTTCCCGTTTTTTCCGAATCAAATCAACCGTTCTCAACGTTATTGCCTCCCTGCCGCGACGATATATGTAAATTGCCATGCACGTTTCATTATACCTTATAATAGGCGACAACGATAAATCTCATCGGCGTCTTTTTTGACGGAGCGATAATCCGCTTTCCGAAATTCAAAAGCGACTTCGTAAGCATAAGCTGGGACCGGGGCGTTTACCAAGGTTCCACGATATACTTTCTAAGAAATTAAAAAAGAACGGACTGCCGTCGATCGGCAACCCGCCCTTTTTGGCTGGTGTATGTGTTTCGTCAATGCAGTATCGCTGTTGTCCGATTACTCGACAATCAACTTGGAAATCATGTCCAAATGACCTGTACCGCAAGGCAGGACACAATGAATTTCGTATTCGCCCGGCTTATCGAAAGTAACCTCTTTAATCGAGTTCGCTTTCGTCAGCGTCACGTCAAGTCCTTTGATTTCCACTTCGTGAATGCCTTCCTTCGATTGGAAAACGACGTTGAGCGTTTCGCCTTTCGCCACTTTATACTCGGGTTGATCGAACTTGAAGTTGGTGGCTACGAGTTTAAGCGATTTGCCCGCTCCCTCTTCGGAGGCATTTTCTTTGGCATGTTTGTTCACTTCGCTAAACAGCCCGGATAAACCAACGACGACTGCGATTATGACAAGCCCGAACATACTCCATTTATACATCGATGATTCCCCTCTTTCCTTCTGTCATTTGTACGCATTCCAAAAAATCGTCACCACCCCATTGTACAAAAAAACCGGCACAATTCCTTATGATTTTCATGACAAAGTCGTGAAACTTTTGTGACAAATCGGACGAAGTGAACGTTTTTCGAATCCCATTCGTATAATTGGCGAACGCAAGCGTAAGCAACCATGGCTTTATTTGCCAACTTGGGCATGATACGATAAAGAAGCCCCAAGAGCAATGAAATGCAGCAAAAAAAGATAATCGGGAACGAACGGCAGGTTCGTTTCGAAAGGGGAGCGATAGGGATATGATCGAATTAAACGCTGTTTCCAAAACGTACAACGGGACGGTTAAAGCCGTCGACAATTTGAGTCTTTCCGTGCCGAAAGGGGAAATATTCGGATTTCTCGGCCCGAACGGCGCAGGCAAAACAACGACGATAAAAATGATGACAGGCATTCATCGCATCGACCACGGCACGATCCGCATTAACGGCGTCGACATGGGGAGCAATCCGCTGGAAGCCAAAAAACAGTTCGGCTACGTTCCGGACAGCCCCGACATGTTCCTGAGGCTGAAAGGAATCGAATATTTGAACTTCATGGCGGACATGTACGATGTGCCCCGAGACGTCCGCCAGTCTCGCATCGACGGATTTGCCGCCCGATTCGATATGCAGCGCGTCCTGTCCGATCCGATCCAAAGCTATTCCCACGGCATGCGGCAAAAAATCATCATCATGGGCGTGCTGGTCCATAATCCTCCCGTATGGATTCTCGACGAACCGCTCACCGGTCTCGATCCGAAATCTTCATTTACGCTCAAGGAGATGATGCGGGAACATGCGGACAGCGGAAAAGCCGTCTTCTTCTCCACACACGTTCTAGAGGTCGCGGAAAAGCTCTGCGACCGCGTCGCGATCATCAATCGGGGTGTCATCCAATTTTGCGGCACGTTCCGCGAGCTTCAGGAGCATTCGAAGACGAACGCCTCCCTGGAAAGCATGTTCTTGGAGATGACCGGCCATGAATAAAACCTTTGCGCTCACACGAATGTTATGGAAGAACGGCAGCGGACTTTTCGGCAAAAGCATCGGTAAATCCGGCAGCCGGGTCAAATCGTATTTGCTGACCGCCCTCCTTTTCGTCGCGTTTTTGCCGCTTGCTTTTACGCTCGGCACGTTCATCGCCAAACTGTACGACGTGCTGGCGCCAATCGGTCAGGAAGGCTCTCTTCTCGGCTTCGGGCTTGCCGCTTCCAGCATTGTCATTTTCGTGTTCGGCATCTTTTACGTCATCAACGTTTATTATTTTTCCCAAGATGTCGAGCATTTACTTCCGCTTCCGGTGAAGCCGTCGCAAATATTAGCGGCGAAATTTATGGTTACGCTCGTTTATCAGTATGTAACCGAGATGTTTTTGATGGTTCCGCTGCTTATTGCATTCGGCTTGAAAAGCGGTGCCGGGCTCTTATTTTATGTTTACGGCGCAATTGTCTTCGCGGCGCTGCCCGTCATTCCGCTCGTCATTGCTTCGATCATCGCGATGATCGTAATGCGGTTTACGAATGTCGCGAAGCATAAGGATCGTTACCGGATGATCGGCGGAGCGGCGGCCATCATCGTCGGCTTGGGCGCGAACATGCTGTTCCAGAGGTACACGCGCGCTTCGCTAAACCCCCAAGAGCTGCAGGACATGCTGCAGTCCGGCAACAATTCGTTTTTGGATACGGCCGTGCAAATGTTCCCGACAGTCAAATTTGCGGCGACCGCTCTACTCAACGAGCTGGCATGGAAAGGCTTAGCCGGACTTGTGCTGTTCGTCGCCTTGTCCGCTCTCGTCACCGTAGTTTTTATGCTTCTCGGCGAGTGGCTATACTTCCGCGGCGTCATGGGAATGTCCGAATCCGGCTCCAAAAGAAAAGCGCTCAGCAGCAGCGAATTCGCCAAGGAAACGAAGCAAAATTCGGCGCTGACGGCATACCTGATCAAAGAAATGCGCATTTTGATCCGGACGCCCGCTTACTTCCTAAATTGCGTGTTAATGTGTTTCTTATGGCCGGTTCTTCTTCTGCTTCCGGTCATGGCGCAATCCGGCGGTAGGGGCGCTCTGGAATCGCTTGGCGAGTTCATCACCAACAGCGATTCGTCCGGTGCCGTGCTATGCGTAGGCTTCGCATTATTCCTTTTTGTTGCCGGAGCCAACAATACGTCTCCCACAGCGATCTCTCGCGAAGGAGCGTCCATGTTCGTCAATAAATACTTACCTGTGCCTTACGGGACGATGATATTGGCCAAAACGCTGTCAGGATTCGTCCTTTGTATGATTACGATGGTTTTATTGCTTGGGGTAGGCGCCGCCGTGCTGCATCTGTCGCCGCTTCTGGTAGTGCTGCTGGCTCTCGTCGGCATTCCTGGCATGCTGCTTGTCACGTTTTTCGGCATCTTGATCGATATCAACTTTCCAAAGCTTCATTGGGAGAACGAACAGAAGGCCGTCAAGCAAAATATAAACGTTTTATTCAGCACCTTGATCAGCGTAGCTTTGGCTGCCGCCGTCGTGTTTCTCGGCTTCTATTTTCAATTGTCCTTGCCGGTTGCATTCACCGGCATCATGGTCATATTTGTAGTGCTGAACGTCATTCTTTACAGAGTGCTGATGACTAAGGGCCCGTTATGGTTGAACAAGATCGAAGGGTAACATAGTTCCTGCTGCGATTCCATAAAAATGAAAGACCGTCCGGCATTAAAGCCGGACGGTCTTTCATTTTCCGTTTATGAAACCTCTACCTCGCGAACGAACGCCTTTACGAGCTCAATGAACTTCGGCTTCGTCCGGTTCGCGACGGCTACGACCTGCTCATGCGTGAGGGGCTCAAGCTCTTCTCCCACCGCCATATCGGTAATACAGGAAATGCCAAGCACACTCAGTCCGCAGTGACGGGCGGCAATCACTTCGCCGACGGTCGACATGCCGACGGCATCGCCGCCGAGGCGGGCCAGCATCGTAAGCTCCGAAGGCGTCATGTACGCCGGACCGCTGATCCCGCAGTACACGCCCTCCTGCAGCTTCCGACCGTCTCCGGCCTCCAGCTCGCCGGCAAGCCGGTGCGCCAGCTCCCTGTACAATTTGCTGTACGCTTCGGACATATCCGGAAAACGAACCCCCAGCTCCGAATGATTGGGTCCGATCAGCGGATTGTCGCCCGTCATATTAATGTGATCGGCGATCAGCATCAAATCGCCCGCCTGAAAAACACGGTTCATGCCTCCGGCAGCATTCGTAATGACCAGGCACTCGACGCCCAGCTCCTTCAACACATAAACGGGAAACACGACCTTGCGCATCGCATACCCTTCATAATAATGAAACCGTCCCTGCATCACGATTACGCTTTTGCCTTCAAGCGTACCGGCCACGAATTGACCGGCGTGGCCTTCCACCGTCGATACCGGAAAATGCGGCACCTCGGAATAAGGAATCGTAACCGGATCGGCGACCCGCTCCGCCAAATCGCCCAAACCCGACCCGAGAATAAGCCCGAGCTTCGGGCTTGAACCGCCCAATCTGCTTTGAATATAAGAAACCGCTTCGCGAATTTGCTCCAAATACGTGAGCCCGCCCACCGTCACCGTCATCGTGATACTCCTCCTGTCCGCATTTTCTTAAGCGAGTTACAGCTTGGCGATAATCCCCAGCACCAAGCTGAGGAACGTTTGCTTGACGCGCTCCGTCGTTTCGATCACTTCTGCATGCGAAAGCTTTTGCTCCAGTATGCCCGCCGCCATATTCGTGATGCAGGAAATGCCGAGCACCTCGATTCCCGCATGCCTCGCTGCGATAACCTCCGGCACCGTCGACATGCCTACCGCATCGCCGCCGAGCGTACGGACCATGCGAATTTCCGCAGGCGTCTCGTAGGTCGGACCGAGCAAGCCCGCATATACGCCTTCTTGAAGCGCGATACCTTGCTCGGCTGCGGCTTCATGCGCCAGCGCCCGGAGCCTTTTGGCGTACGCCTCCGACATGTCCGGAAAACGAACGCCGAAGGACGGATCGTTCGGACCGATCAGCGGGCTCCGGTTCATCAGATTGATGTGATCGGATATCAGCATCAAATCCCCGACCCGGAAGCCGGTATTTACACCGCCTGCCGCATTCGTCACGATAAGCGTCTCGACGCCGAGCGCTTTCATGACGCGCACCGGGAATGTAACGGAGCCGCCTTCATAACCTTCGTATAGATGAAAACGGCCTTTCATCATCAGCACGCCTTTGCCTTGGACCGTACCCGCGACCAGCTCGCCGGCATGTCCTTCTACAGTCGATACGGGAAAATGCGGCACGTCGCCATATGGGAAAACCGTCGCCTCTTCGATCAGATCGGCCAGTACGCCCAGCCCGGAGCCAAGTATTAACCCGATCTTCGGGTTCTGCAATTTCGGCCTCAAGTAGTCTGCTGCCTCACGGACCAACTGTCCTTGCGGGATTTGGTCCAGCGATCCGCTTAGATTCGAGCTGTTCATTAACGCCCCTCCTCTGCACCGTTCGGCTTCGGCAGCTTGCTAAGAAAGCTTTCGCCATGGGCGGGCTGCTTGAGGCCGAAATTTTCGGCGATAGTCGCGCCCAAGTCGGCGAAAGTGCTTCGCACCCCGATCGACCGTTCCCCGCCGGAGCCGGCCGGATCGCTGAACGAAGGGCTCCAGGCAAGCAGCGGGACATACTCGCGCGTATGGTCCGTCCCGGCATGGAATGGATCATTGCCGTGATCGGCGGTTAAGACGAGCAAATCGGACGGCTCGAGCCGCTTCATGATCTCGGGAAGCCGCCCGTCGAACTCCATCAAAGCGTTCGCATATCCTTGCGGATCGCGTCGATGACCGTAAAGCGAGTCGAAATCGACGAGGTTCGTGAACAAAAGGCCGCGGAACGGTTTTTCCAAAGCTTCAATCGTTTTATCGATGCCGTCTTCGTTGCTTTTGGTAGACAAAGCCGAGGTTACGCCTTCGCCCGAATAAATATCGTTGATTTTACCGATCGCAATGCAATCGTACCCGCCATCCTTCAGTGCGTTCATCACTGTGGGGGCCGGAGGCTTGACCGCATAATCATGCCGGTTCGGCGTTCTTGCGAAAGCGCCAGGCTTGCCGGTATACGGCCGCGCAATGACGCGTCCGACCGCGAACTTCGGATCCATGGTCAGTCGGCGGGCAGCTTCGCAAGCGCGGTACAGCTCATCAAGAGGAATAATCTCTTCGTGAGCGGCAAGCTGAAACACGCTGTCTGCGGATGTGTAGACGATCCAAGCGCCTGTCCGCATCTGCTCCTCGCCCAGCTCGACGAGTATTTCCGTTCCGGAAGCAGGCTTGTTGCCGATCGTTTTGCGGCCCGTTTCCTCCTCGAACCGGCGAATCAGCTCTTCCGGAAAGCCTTCCGGGTAAGTTTGAAACGGAATTTCAACCCTTAATCCCATCAGCTCCCAATGACCGGTCATCGTATCCTTGCCTACGGAAACCTCCGCCATTTTGCCGTAAACCGCCTCCGGATTTGCCGAGGCTTCTACACCAGCGAGCGCCGCGATATTTCCCAGTCCCAGCCTCTGCAGGTTCGGAACGGCAAAACCGGGCACACGCTCCGCAATATGGCCGAGCGTATGTGAGCCTGCATCCCCGAAGGTTGCCGCATCGGGCAGCTCGCCGATTCCTACGCTGTCCAGTACGATCAGGCATATTCTTTTGTAGCTCATAGCAGTCCCTCCGTGTTATCTAAATAAGCTGAACCCATGAATAGGGAGTCCATTTCATCCGTACTCCTTGCCGGCTTCTTCCGTTCAACTTATGTTGTTACAGTCCGGCGGACTACCCCGCCCGTTTTAAGACCGGCCGACTTTACAAGTGCGCTCTCGGATGCGCGCGGTCGTATACGTCCTTCATCTTGACTTTGGTAACCTGCGTATAAATTTGCGTTGTCGAAATATCCGCATGCCCGAGCATTTCCTGGACGGCGCGCAAGTCGGCCCCGTTCTCCAGCAGATGCGTCGCAAACGAATGACGCAGCGTATGCGGCGTTATTTCCTTCGTTATCCGAATATCACGCGCATATTTCTTGATGATTTTCCAGAAGCCCTGCCTGGATAATCTGGTGCCCAGATGGTTGATGAATAGTGCCTGCTCGTTCTCACGCTTGCGTATGAGCTGCGATCTGATGTCCTGCATATAAGGCTCCAGCCAGCGGGCAGCTACGCGCCCCAAAGGAATGATCCGCTCCTTGGCTCCCTTGCCCATGCACCGCATAAAACCCATCGTCGTATTCGCGCTGTCGATATCGAGCGATATGAGCTCCGAAACGCGGATCCCGGTTGCATACAGCACCTCCAGCATCGCCTTGTCGCGGATGCCGTGCGGCGTCGTCAAATCGGGCGCTTCCAGCAGCTGTTCCACCTCCGCGACGGTCAGCACGCTGGGGGGACGCTTGTCCAGCTTCGGCGACTCCAGGTTTGCCGTCGGATCGGTTTCCGCTAAACGCTCTCTAAGCAAATAACGGTGGAAAGAGCGAATCGACACCAAGCAGCGGGAGACCGAGGCGGCTGCCCGGCCAAGCTTTTTGAGTTTTTGCAAATATTGCAGAACATGCACTTTCGACGTCTCCCTAGCCGCGCCGATGCCGCTTTCCTGCAAATAATCGATATATTGCGATATGTCTCTTTCGTAAGCGTTGAGCGTATTCGCCGACAACCCTCGTTCGACGGCTAAGAAGCTCAAATACGATTGCATCTGGTCTTTCATTGTTTCCTCCGCTTGAATAACATGACTTTCCGCACCGCCTTCGCAACTACAGCGGAAGACGGTTCTCTAATCAATGATTCCACACCGGCAAAACGATTTCCTTCTCCCGCGGCCAAAAAACTCACATGAACTGTCAAAGTTCGTGAGAATCGCAGCTTCGAAACATGCGGTTTTCCCAATAAACAGAAAAACCGAGCCCATGCGGGATAAAGCAATCCGCGCCTGTCCGGTTTTTCGGCTTCCCTTACTCGCCGTACCAGTAAAACAGCATGAGCCGGTCCTTCATCGGTATGTGAGCGTCGTCGACGCCTTCATTTCCGAATACTTTGACCGATCGCCCGGCAGGCTGCTTATACTTATGCGTGGGCTCCATCCAGCCGCTTACGATGGTCATAATATGATACAAAAAAAACGTCAATACGATGAACATCAGCAAATATTTGAACAGCTGCAGCCCTTTACGGAGCGAGAAAATCATTCGCCGCGCCTCCTTCGCCCAAACGCCGCTTCGTGATGGCTGAACAAAACGGTACCAGCGTAAATCCCCTTACCGTAACGTATGTTTTGTCCATCCCGGATATGACGAAACGCAGCAGTTAACGGCGCGGCGTTCCGCCTATGTTTGCTCGGCTTGCAGCAGGCTGTCGAGACGCACATACGGCTTGCCTACGGACTCCGCAACAGCCGCATGAGTAATATGCCCCCGAAACGTATTGACGCCCTGACGAAGCGGCAGGCTGTTTCTAAGAGCCTGTTCGGGCCCATTGCCCTTACCTGCCAATTCCAAAGCGTAAGGCATCGTCGCATTCGTAAGCGCCAGCGTCGAGGTGCGCGGTACGGCGCCCGGCATGTTCGCGACGGCATAATGAATGACGCCGTGCTTCTCGTACGTCGGCTCGCTGTGCGTCGTTACCCGGTCGATGGTTTCGATCGAGCCTCCTTGATCCACGGCAACGTCGACGATTACAGCGCCCGGCTTCATCTGCTCGACCATTTCCTCGGTCACGAGCTTCGGCGCCCGGGCGCCGGGAATCAGCACGGCGCCGATCAGCAAATCGGCTTTCCGCACCGCGCTGGCAATATTGTACGGCGTGGACATCAATGTGCGCAGACGGCCGCCGAACACATCATCCAAGTAACGCATACGGTCCGCGCTGCGCTCGATGATGACGACGCTTGCGCCGAGTCCGAGCGCCATTTTGGCTGCATTCGTGCCGACGATACCGCCGCCCATAATAACGACATCGGCAGGAGGCACTCCCGGCACGCCGCCAAGCAAAACTCCGCGTCCGCCGTAAAAACGCTCCAAGAAATGCGCCCCCACTTGAACCGACATCCGGCCGGCGACCTCGCTCATCGGCGTCAGAAGCGGCAGGCTCCCGTTAGCGAGCTGAATCGTCTCGTAAGCGATTCCGGTAACTTTCTTTTCGATCAATTGCTCGGTGAGCGCACCGGCGGCAGCTAAATGCAGGTAGGTAAACAAAGTAAGATTTTCACGAAAAAATCCGAATTCCTCCGGAAGCGGCTCCTTTACCTTCATGATCATGTCGGCCCGCGCCCAAACCTCCGGCGCCTCCGGCACGATAACCGCGCCGGCTCCCGCATAATCCTCGTCCGGAAAACCGCTGCCCGCACCGGCGCCGCGCTCGATCAGTACGCGATGTCCCGCCTGATGCAGCATATGAGCTCCCGAGGGCGTTATCGCCACCCGGTATTCGTTATTTTTAATCTCCTTCGGAATGCCGACGGTGCAAACTGTCATCCATTCATCCCGCCTTCCACGTAATTGGTATGCATTGGCTTAATGTAACCGGAACCCGCTTTCCTTAGTCGCCTTCGCCTGCATGGAGTCGATCCGGCAAACCAAATGTCATGTCCCGCTCACGGGCAACTCTTCTCTATCATATTTTGAAATAGAGATTGCTATGTTTGCAGGAGGGATGAAGATGAACCGACTAGCCGAATTGCTGAAATCAGCGCTTTCCCCCGGGCATAAAGCCGAAATCGCTTCGAGATCGAGGCGCACGCAAATACGCAGATTGATCGTACTTAAAAATAATGCTTGTTATGACGCATTTTTGCGCACGATGAAATCGGTCGGCCTTTCGCCCGATAAAAAAATAAAATCTCACAAAGCCGTTATCTGCCATTTTAACCCGACGACCGATTGGCAATCGCTTAGCAAGCATGCGCTTGTCAGACGCATCGAGGTAGACCGCAAGCTGACGCTGCATGTACTGCCGGGAGAACGGACGGGAGCCGCCGATTCCGCATGCGCTTCCGTCAATAAGAGCCAGGTCATTCCATGGGGAATAAACCGGATTCGCGCGCCGCGTTATTGGGAAAGAGCCGCATACGGGAGAAATGTGAAGGTCGCCGTCATCGACACCGGGGTCAGCCCCCATCCGGACTTGAACATATCCGGCTCCTTTAACGCTATCGACAACGGCCGGTCCGCGAGGGACGATAACGGACACGGCACCCACGTAGCCGGCACGCTGGCGGGTCTGAACAATAAATTCGGCGTTATCGGCGCTGCGCCCGGCATCCGTTTGTATGCGGTCAAAGCATTCGACTCCACCGGCACCGGCTTCGTTTCGGACATTATCGAAAGCATCGACTGGTGCGTGCGCAACCGGATGCACGTCATCAATATGAGCTTCGGCATGGCCGAAGGAAGCGCCACCTTGCTGGAATCGATCCGCAGAGCCCATAATCGCGGGATCGTGCTCGTAGCTTCATGCGGCAATGAAGGGATTATGGCCGATCATATCGATTATCCCGCCAAATACTCGGAAACGATTGCCGTAGCCGCGACGAACCGTGACAATCAGATCGCCGGCTTCAGCAGCCGCGGCAGCGGAATTACGCTCGCCGCCCCCGGCGTCGGGATCTGCTCGACGATACCGGGCTCCAAATACTCGCTGCTGAGCGGAACGTCGATGGCCGTGCCGCATGTAAGCGGAGCGGCGGCCTTATTATTGATCCTGCACCCGGGCATTACGCCGTCTCAATTGAAATCGCGATTAAAGCAAACCGCACGCCGGCTTTCCGGCTCCGGCACGGATGCCCAAGGTGCCGGTCTCATCCAGATTACTTAGTTTGTCCGGAAATACAAAAAACACCTTCCAGACGAGGAATATCGTTCCGTCGTCTTGGAAGGTGTTCGTTTGCTTACTCGTTCTTGTCGTTCTTTTCGTTCTTGGCTTTGTCGTTGCAGCGGTGGCATATCCCTTGAAAATCGAGACGGTGATCCAGCACCTTGAAATTATATTGCTGTTCCAACCGTTCCTCCAGCGGCAGCAGCCAATCCTCCATGATCTCATCGACGGCGCCGCATTGGACGCAGATCAAATGATGATGATGGTGATGGGAGCTGTCATTCCTCAAGTCATACCTGGCGACGCCGTCGCCGAAATTCATTTTCTCAAGCACATGCAAATCACTCAGCAGTTCAAGCGTACGATATACGGTCGCAAGACCGATTTCAGGAGCCTTCTCCTTCACTAACATGAAAACGTCTTCCGCACTAAGGTGGTCTTCCTCGTTTTCCAGAAGGACGCGGACCGTCGCTTCCCGCTGAGGGGTTAATTTATAGCCCTGCGACTGCAGCTGCTGTTTTATTTTATCAATTTTGGCTTCCATGCTGGATTCCATAGCTCTTCCCCCTCAAACGGCCATCCGTTGACGTGCAAACTTGCTTTCATTATAGGGGGTGTTTGCAAATAAAGTCAAACCTTTTACGTCGGAGACTATCCGGCTTGTGCGACCGTAAGCATCGGAGAAACCCATTTCAAGACCGCCGGAGACAGAAACGCTTCATAAATCGAGGCTGCGATCAACAGCATGGCCATAACGGCCGTAGTCAATGAATACCGCATAAACGGCGGTACGACGGTCCCGCTTCTCTGCCAAAACCGCTGCTTGATCATATCCAGCGAGAAAGACATGGCGGTGACGCTGCACACGACGATGACGGGCAGCACGATCATATTTTGCGGCACGACGCCGGCAAGCGCGAACAACATGCCTTTCCACGAATATTGACCGATCATGTAGCCTACCGTGAAGCCGATCAGAACGCCTTTAAGAAAATCGAGCACCAAAATAAGCGGAAGCCCGATGACCGACAGTCCGAAAATCCAGATGAGCAGCACCCATTTCCAGTGCATGAGCAGCCCCGCGAAAAACGTATCGCGATTTCCTTCGCTTAGCCCTTGGTCGACCGATTGCAAAAAACTCCCCAAATGACGGCCGATTTCCTGCTTCTGCTCAAGCGTCAGCGCATTGACCATCACCGCGCCAAATACGACGCCCGTAATCAGGATAACGGCGATAAATACATAAAGCGACAAATGTTCCTTCGTATAGTTCTGCATCGTTCTGCTTAGACTCGTCATTGCAGGCGTTCCCCTTTCACGGATCGTAAGGCGGCTTCGATGAACAACCTCTACTAATCCTATGAGAAACGGAAACGGCTTATGACTGGCTTGTCCTGCAAAATATGCAGCCTGTTCTGCCATTATTGGCAGCTATATCGGTTCATAGACTCATTTGCCGCAAAATCAGGTTCGGCTCACTTTACCGTATCGGCCGCCGCCGCCGACCTCCACCTCAAGCAAGCCGCCCCTGGCTTGAACAATCATGCCTGCCACGCTTTCCCCTGCTATTTCCGCCAGCGAGCTTTCCGATACCCTGTGCAAAATATTCATCTCGGTGCCGAACGCTTCGAGCAGCCGGTTCAGCAGCTTTGGCCCGAGGCCCGGTATGAACTCCAGCGGCACTTGATACCGGTATGGCGGGCGCGACGCCGGCGGCTGCGGCGTTTCGCGGTCCGCAATAGCCTTAATCCTGTCCAATACGCCGCGAACAAGCTTGGCGCTGCCGCAGTATACGCAGCGGTCGACCGTCGTCTCGCTCTCGTCGATGATCGATTCGCAAAGCCCGCAATACGTACGGTGGTATTTGCCGAGCCGCGGATTCAAGCCGAAGTTGGCTTCCACGCCTCTTCCGTCCGCGCCGGCAAGCGCCTTGACGAGCTCGGCGAAGGTCGGCTCCGCCAAAGTCAGTTTATTGTACTCGCGTCCGATTTTTCCGAGCGAATGCGCATCAGAATTCGTCAGCAGCGTAAACCGGTCCAGCTCCGACAAATACCCTGCCATTTCGGTATCGGCGCTCAAACCGAGCTCGACGGCTGCAAGACGGTCCAAATCAAGCAGATCGGACATTTGCTGCGAACAGCTGCCGTACACGCTCTTGTGAGGCGTAAAAATATGCGCAGGCACCATGATGCCGCCGCGATCGATCGCCTCCTGCTGAAGCTCGCGTGCTGTGACATAGATGCGCTGGGAGCTGAGCGTCACATTTTTCATAAATTTGCGCATCCACTCCGTAAAATCGCGCATATCGGCGAGCGAAGGCAAATAGACGAGCAAATGGGCAGGCCCCATGCCGGGATCGCGCACTTCGATTTCGCTGCCCAGCAGCAGCGTCGTTTTTTTGTACCGGATTCCTCCGCCTGCAAGCTCCGTCATTTCGCCGCTTTCAAGCAGAGTGTCTATTTCTTCCTGCACGGCCGGCGATTGGCAGTCGATGATGCCGACGATGTCGATTCCTTTACGGTCCGAGGCTTCCCTTGCGATGTTCGCGAACGTTAGATTGTTGGCGGCGCTGATTTTGACCGGAGCTCCTTTGGCCGTTCTTCCGATATGAATGTGAAGATCGGCATACAAGGAGCGAAGCTGCCCGCTCACGAGTGCCCGATTTGGCCGGTCAGCCGGTAAAGCTGCCATGCGTACACGGCCAGTATCGTTTTGGCGTCGCTTATTTTTTGATCCGAAATATAACGCTGCGCCTCTTCCAGCGTGATCGCCTCGATGTCCAGAAACTCGTCATCGTCCGGATTCGCCTCGCCCTTCGTCAGCTCCTCAGCAACGTACAGGTGCAAAATCTCGTCGGCAAAGCCAGGCGACGTATAAAACGAGCATACATGCTTCAGCGATGAGCTGCGATAGCCGGTTTCTTCCTCCAGCTCGCGAATTGCCGCTTGCAACGGATCTTCGCCCGGATCCAGCTTGCCCGCGGGAATTTCGACTTGGCTTTTCTCAAGCGGCTTGCGGTATTGCTCGACCACGATCATTTTATCGCCGAGGAGCGCAAGCACCCCGACCGCCCCGGGATGTTTTACGATTTCTCGCGTCGCCGTCCCGCCGTTCGGCAGGGTGACGGTATCCACCTGAAGGGAAATTATTTTTCCTTGAAAAATCGGTTCGCTGCTTATCGTCTTTTCTTCGAATTTTTTGTGCTGATCCTGTCCGCTCATCGTTATGATGCCTCCTCGTTAATTTCGAGCGCTTATCGGTGCCCTTTGCCTGTATTCCCTAGAAAATGACGACTAATGCTAAATGTAGAACAAGCCCCATTATACCATGTTCGGGTCGGCCTATCCCAAATAGAACAATAATCTAGGGCCCGGACATGCATAACTCGTCCGTCTTCCGCATAAAGTTTGTACAAATAAGCCCAAATCCCCGGCGGTGCGCGACTTTTCGAGCAACGATCATCGGCACCGCCCGGACGGGACGAAATGAGGACGAAACGATGAAAAGCACATTTACTCCGAACCAAATGAGATTGATCGGCAAAGCTTGGGAGGTACGCCATTTATTGCGGGTGCTCGTCAGCCAGGCAAAGGATCGCCATGCTCCGCTGACGGAGCTGCTGGAACGCCGTCAGCTTGTGAAGGCAAAAGCCGAAATGCATGCTCAGCAGCAGCACACACGCCGAGAAAATACGACGGATCGTCGCGTAATCCCCTTCCCATTGTCGTAATCGAATGCGGGTATGGCTTCATCGCCCGTACGGTTTCCGCAACCGATACGCCGTCCACCCATATGCATTGATGCTTGGCTCCGCATCCGCTCCGCTCAAGCTGCCGTTCCACGAATAAGCGTCTCGCTTGCTCGAGCGAGGCGGGGAGAGGAACAATTGCCGGCGTCAACGCGATATCGCTCAGGGCGGATACGATATGATGGCTCAAGCCGTAATGACGCTCGCGCGGGTCGGCGAAGCTTAATCGCGGCATGACGATCGGAATGCCGCCCAGCGCGCTTACGGCATGGACAAGCTCCGCCACCTCGATGGCCGTATGGCCGAGCCGCGTACCCGTGCCCGCGCTGCCGGGGCCCATGCACGCAATCGCAATGCCGGCATGCAGCGAATGCCGCGCGGCGAGAAGCGCGCTATATTTATTCATCGCCTCAAGATCGCCGCCATAGGCGTGGCCCGCCGTAACCGTTCCGCACAGCCAGCCTAAACCGCGCAGCGCCGCTGCATGCTGGCTCACGGCAAGCGGCAGCGCTCCTCCATCCGTCATCACGTATGCCACAGAAGTGCCTTTCCCGCCATCCGATTGTCCGATGCGGAAGCGAAGCCAGCACAGCGCAACAGGAAGCATACTGTGCAAGCCTCCGATCAGCACCGGCATCCCTTCCAGCGAAAGCTTGCCGCGAAATTTCGCATGATGGCCGCCGCCATCCTCCTCAACGGCATGCACCGCGCGCTGAACCGGCGTATAACGCAGCTTCATCATTTTTCCTGCAGACCGCCCTGCTTGCGAACCATCCCCGTCATTATCGTTCAATCCGATCATGCCGTCATCGCGACTATCGCCATCGTTCAACAATGCGCAAACGAAGTCGATTCCGCCGGTGCCGAGCTTCAGCTTGACCGCCGTCCGGTTCAGCATGACGCGATCCCCGACCTTCACCGGAGGCAATACGTCCGTATAATGGTAAGCTAACGACATCTCCGCAGCCGCACCTTCCAACGCAACGCGCAGCTCTTGAACAGGCCTGTTTTCCAGCTGCTTGCATTGGACAACTCTGCCTTTGGCCCAATCGATCATGTCCGTCCCCCCTTATCCGCAGTTTCATCATTGATCTATATGCGGAAAAGGGAGAACATTTTCTTCTTTATGCGTGAGCCCTGCGGCGAATGTGTTATAATACGCCATACGGAGCCCATTATGAAGAGAGGGTGCAAGCCCTAACAGGAGGCAGCAGCATGAACGAGTCGCTAACCGGCAAACAACGCGTTTCCCATAAATTGCTTTCGGAAAGGCTGGAATCGGTAAAGCCGCTGGAACAAAATGATATTGAAACGTATGAGATCGTCAAAGACCGGATCACCGGAGAACATTACTTGCTCTACTATTACATTCATATCGCGGTCGCGGAAGGCGGCCACAAGGAAACGTATTACCATTTGATGCCGCTGGAATCGGACGACGTACTGGCAACCATTTTCGGAGATCAAGCCTTCAAATATCCGGAACACTGGCTGAAGCCTTACTTGCGTAACAGCTCCGACGACGATTCCTACGTCTGGTACGATCCGTCGTTCGTCGAGGATTTCGATCATTACGAGCAGACCGGACGAAAGCTTCAGGATATGCTGCGCGCATTTAAAGAAGAAGGCCAGTTCGATGAAAACAAAGTGCGGGAGCTTCTTCGAAAAATGGACGAGGAATCATAATGCAAACTTACAAGGAAAACCGTCCGAATATCACGGACGGTCCTTTGTGCTCGGCTTTACGTTTGCACGTGTGCGAGGTAATGGATTGGGGCTTTCAACCGCTCTTGAAATCGTGTGATCTAGAATTGGATTTGCGGGTATCACACGATTTCAAAGGCGGCCCGTAAACTTTGCAGCCCCAACCCACTACCTCTTCTCTCCTTCGCTGCTTCTCTCTACGTCCTTGTTCCTAACCAGTCTTTCAGCCGGTATTCATAACCATGCAATCCTTTGTAATACTCCGGATACATTTCCCATCCGCACTTCTCGCACGCAAACTGCGGTGGTACCTCCGGATCTCCATCGTCCATAACATCTAAGTCACCTACTACGCTCAGCGGAATTTCCTCCTCCTGACGGCAGCTCAAACAAACATACCTGACCGTCTATTTCTCCTCTAGAAACTTGCTTCGGCTTGGTAACTGCGGCTTCTTTTTCTTTCCTGGCTTTCGTTTTTTGTATACCGTTGAGATCGTCAATCATCCTTTCCAGACATGCTCTGCTTTGCTTACAATGGGCGTACTTCACCTACAATCTCCCGTCCTTTCCGCGGATTTGAGCTGTCTTCCGCGATATACTTGCCGGCAATTTGAAAAGGAGCATTCGCTAACGCGAACGCTCCTTTTCTTGACGCAAGTCTGCTAACAGGTTCAAGCGATCCGTCACATGTTCCCAATGCCGCAGCATAATTTCGCGTATATACGGATCTTCCAGTTTCTCCTGATGAAAGCTGATTGTCGTCTTTCCCCCGCTTGCCGGTAAGACTCGAATCTGGAGCGCGGACGAATCGTCCCACTCCTTGCGCTGCCAAGACATGCGCATATGGCTAACCGGTTTGAACAAGCGGAGCTGAGCGGATGTCCCGTCCTCGGCCAACAAGCTTAGTCCGGCTTGCAGACGGTAAGAAGCCGTCTCGCCCAGCCATAAACCGACGCCTTCTTTCGAAATCAGCAAGTCCCATGCCTCCTCCAACGAGAGGGGTAACGTCCTTCTGACTCCGATCTGAAATCCAACATCCGCCGTAAGACCTACGGGCTTCCGTCCAAGCAGCCATTCATACATAACGGCTGTTATTTCACTCCACTGCGGATTCATACCGCCGTCAGCCGTCAAATAGTCGACGATTTCCTCATGCGTCCAATCCGGCTCAGCGATTTGCTGCAGCTCTACCACCCATCGCTCCCATGTTTTACCCGTATGTTCATGCAAAGCATTTCTAAATATCGCACCGGCCAAGTTCCTTCCTCCTTCTAACTCCTTATACATTCTTGCGCTTAATTAAACTTTATTATAGTTCATATGCACTGACAAGGGTTGTCAGTTGATTCGGAATCGGACACATTTCATAATGCGTTCATCTAATTGAATAAATCGCCGGGAACTTTACCTTCCCAAGTCTGCGGCGCGCTCAAGCCAAGTGCATAAGCTACAACAGCGGCAGTGTCCTTGATCGACAAGTCGGCCGCCAGCTTCGTTCCCGGTTTAATGCCGGGCCCGTAACAGCCCCAGAAAATCGTCATATCAAGCGGGTCTGCGCTACCGTGCGATTTCGGCTTGCCGTCGCCTCCGCCGCCGTGGTCGGTCGTAATGATAACGAGGCTATCCTTCATCAATCCCGCATCTTCGATCGCGGCGAGCACCGTTCCGATATAACCGTCGCAATCGGTTATCGACTGCAAATGTCCCTCATTGCCGTAGCCGTGCTTATGCCCTGCTGCGTCGACCTGGTCGAATTGCATATACAAGATTTTGACGTCCGGATTGGCGCGGATGTAATCCGCAGCCGCTTCCGCAAGATCGGGCGAAGGAAGCGAAACGGCGTGCAGCCCGCAAGATTGTTCTATAATTCCGTCGTTAATCGGCGACCATTCGCTGAAAGCGGCCAGCTTGCAATCCGGCCATGCCTGACGGGCAAGCTTCAGGAATGACGGGTACGGCGAGTTTTCAGGATACGGCAGTGTCGCTGCTTTTTCATTCGTCAGCTCGTGCTTCTCCGGATCGACTCCGTGAAACATCGCTCCCCAGCATTCGGCGCTGATCGATGGGAAAACCGTTTGCGCTTCGTAAGTGAGCGCGCCTGCCTCCAGCAGCTTGAGAATATTCGGCGTGTCGGTATTTCGGATGAATTGTCCCGCGCCGTCGATACCAAGCACAAACACCCGGTTAATCGTCCTGCTCACAATCATCATCCTTTCTCTGTCATGGTTGATAGGTAACTTAACCTAATCTTATCGAATCCGCCCAAAGTGTCAAGAAAAAATAACACAAAACAACCAATAACACAAAAATCAATTCACTCTTGCTTTCCGAAACGATCGCCGATATAATGACACTATCTTACAGACCGGAGGTACCCACGAGTCCGATGAACAACTAATTCATGAATTTTCCGAACGAGTTTGAATGGCGAACGTTCAACGAACTGCCTATCGGCGGCGCGTACGGGATTTTTATGTCTTGTTCAGGACTTGCGGGTATTTTTATGCGTATTTTCGGTTTTTCGGCCGGGATGCCTGTTTCATGCGGGCTTATTCTCGTGTTGCCGTTTACGCCGATACGGCCCCTCTTGAACCCGATATTTTCGTACACGTCCACAGCCGCAGGCATAGCCTGGCGGTTTTTTTGTCGACTAAAAAAGAAACGATTATCCCTTATCGGAATCGAATGATCGGGAGTGAACCTGTATGACGATTATTAAAACAAAAGGCCTTTCCAAGGAATGGAACGGAAAGCCCCTCTTTCAAAATATCGATCTTGACATAACCGCCGGCGAGCGGATCGCTTTCTTCGGTCCAAACGGAATCGGCAAAACGACACTGCTGCTAACTCTTCTCGGCAAAATCGAGGCGGATGGCGGTACCATCGAACGTCGGCTGCCTCTGGAATCTTGGGGATGGCTGAACCAGCATATAACTGCAGGCCTTGAGCAAACGGCGCTTGAATTCGTATTCGCAGGCAATCCGCCGCTGGATCGTACGAGAAAAGAAATGCTGGAGGCACAAGCCGCGCTGCATGATTCCGCGATGAAGGAGGAGGAATATTCCTTCTGGATGGAACGTTACACGCAAGCATATGAAAGCTTCCTTTCGCTTGACGGCTACGAATGGGAAAGAAAAGCGGAGAGAAGTTTGCTCCAGCTCAAGCTCGAACCGCAGCTCTGGCACGAACCGTTCGCGAAGCTGAGCGGCGGACAAAAAACGAAGGCGCAAATCGCCAGGCAAATCGCTGCCGAGCCGAAGCTGATCGTGCTGGACGAACCGACCAACCATCTGGACCGGGAGTCGCTCGAGTGGCTGGAGCGCTGGCTTCAGTCATATGACGGCACTATCCTGTTCGTTTCGCATGACCGGGCATTTCTCGACAGCGTTGCGGACGCGATTTACGAACTGTCTTCTGCCGGATGCAAACGGTATGCAGGCGGATACTCGGAATACCGCAAGCAAAAGCAAATCGAGCTGCAAACGCAGCAAACGATGTATCGCAAGCAGGAACAGGAACGGGAGGCGCTGCTGGCTTGCATACAGCGTTATAAGCAATGGTTCCAGGTCGCTCACCGCGATGCGGCCAAGGTCGAAGACCCTGTGACGAAGGGCTTCTGGCAGGCAAGAGCAGGCAAAAACGTCTCTCGCTTTCATGCCAAGGAGAAGGCGCTCGAGCGGCTGGAGCAAAACCGCGTCGACATGCCGAAGCAGGCTCCAAGCGTCCACGTCCGGTTCGGGCATGACGCGATCGCCGCAAATACGCTTCTGAAGACGGAGCGCATGACTTTCGGCTATAACGATCGGAGCACGCTATTCCGCGATGTCTCGCTTTCTATTGAGCGGAATGAGCGCATCGCCGTCATCGGCCCGAACGGTGCGGGCAAAACGACGCTGCTCAAGCTTCTGCTTGGCCATTTGCAGCCGACGGCAGGAAGCGTGACTTGCAATCCGCAAGTGAAAGCGGGATATTTCTCGCAGGAGCTCGAGCAGCTGGAAAACGGCGAATCCGCACTCGACCAGCTGCTCGGTTTGCCCGATATGACACAGTCGCAGGCGCGAACGATACTCGGTTGTTTTCTTTTCTCCCGCGACGACGCTTTCAAGAAGCCGGAAGAGATGAGCATGGGCGAAAAATGCCGGCTTGCCTTTATCAAGCTTTATTTCAGCGGGGCTAACCTTCTCGTGCTGGACGAACCGACCAACTACCTCGATATCGACACCCGCGAGCGGATGGAGGAAGCGTTCCAGCGTTTTCCCGGCACGATCGTCATCGTATCGCATGACCGGTACTTGATCGATAAGCTGGCTACACGCATCGTGCTGATCGACGGCGGCGCGGTCACGCAATACGCCGGCACTTACCGCGAGTTTACGGAGCGTAATTCCGCAAAAGGCGCGGTTACAGCGGAGGAGCAGTCGCTTTTAAACGAGCTACAGCGGTTGGAGCTGGACTTTTCCACGCTTATGGTCAAAAATACCGGGGACGATCCGGAACAAAATGAGCAGCTGCTGCAGGATGCTAGAAACATTCGTACGGAAATAGAACGGCTGAAAAAAACGATGAAAGACGCAAAAAGCTAATCGCTCTATCCATTGCCTCTAATCGAATTTACTTCTTCTTTTCCGTACCGCGTACGACTCACGTCGCGCGGTGCTCGGTCACACATCGGCCGTTATACCTCGTGCGGCAAGAAAAAGCCTCAATCGGCATCGGCCGATTGAGGCTTTTCTGGGCGTATTTGTGATTTCAATGATTCGTCAGCAATCGGAATTACCGGGTTGCCGATGTTGACGGCGGCCTGGTGCCGGTTTCGGCTCCCGGGCCGGCGCACAAGAGGTTTGACTGCCACTATCTCACCGAGCACCGCAGGCATGGAGCCGCAACGCTGCGGATCTCCAATTCCCGCGGGTGGCCGAGCTGCCCCTTCCGCCTACGCGCGTTTCATTGCTGCGGCTTCCTCAATGATCGCCAGAACCGCTTTTGCGGTGTCGACAAGCTCGCTGAGCGGGATTTGTTCCTTCGTCGTATGGATGTGCTCATACCCTACGGCCAGGTTGACCGTCGGCACGCCCATACCGTTGAAAATATTGGCGTCGCTGCCGCCGCCGGAATGAAACGTCGTCGGATTTTTGCCGATTTTCCGCAGTGCTCCGCTGGTAAGTTTCACGACTTCCGACGATTCGTCGAACATGAAGGACGGATATATCAGCTCATGCTTGAACTCTACCGTACCGCCCATTTCTTGCGCCGCCGATTCGCTGGCCGAGCGCATGGCTTCGATCTGCTTATCGAGCTTCTCGCCGACGATACTGCGCGCTTCGGCCTGCAGCGTAACCGAATCGCAAACGATATTGGTCGCTCCGCCGCCCATGAAGCTGCCGATATTGGCGGTCGTCTCTTTGTCGATCCGGCCGAGCGGCATGCGGGAAACCGCTTTGCTCGCCACGGTGATCGCGCTGACGCCATCCTCCGGATTTACGCCGGCGTGCGCCGACTTGCCGCCGAAAACGATCGATATTTTCGCTTGCGACGGCGCAGCCACGGCGATCTCGCCGACTTTGCCGTTCGAGTCCAGCGCAAAGCCGAACTCCGCGTCCAGCCGTTTCGAATCCATGGCGCGAGCCCCCATAAGGCCGGATTCTTCTCCGACCGTAATGACGAACTGCACTTGACCATGATCGATCTTGTTTTCCTCCAGAACGCGAACCGCTTCCAGCATAGCCGCAAGGCCCGCTTTATCGTCGCTTCCGAGAATCGTCGTGCCGTCTCCTCTTATGTAGCCGTCATCGTCCAACCGCGGCTTGATCCCTTTGCCCGGTACGACCGTATCCATGTGCGACGTAAAGAAAATCGGCGGCGCTTCCGCACCTCCCGCGGTCGCCGGCAGCGTGCAAATCAAATTGCCTGCGCCATGCCCTGTTTTCGCCGCGGCATCGTCCTCTTCCACCTTCATCCCGAGCGAAGCGAACTTTTCCTTCAGCACTTTGCTTATCTCCTGCTCGTGCTTCGTTTCGCTGTCCACGCGGACCAGCTCGAAAAACTCTTCCATTAAACGTTCCTGCCGAATCATCGGACTTCCCTCCGCTCCGTAAAATAGGTTACAATATAAGGGACTGTCTGGCTTCTTAGACTGCGCATTTGCGTTTATGCCTAGAAGCTATGGTTCCAGTATAACCATATTCGAAACACGCCAACAAGCAATCATAGATAAGGAGTCGATCGCATGTCACGCCGCAACAAACTATGGTTTCGCGTCATCATTTACGTTATTCTCATTACGATGGTATTGTCCAGTCTTATTCTGGCGATAACGTCTGCCGTTACCATGTAGTCAGGCTTAGCGTTACCGTTATCGATGGACGCAAACCGTGCTTCAGCCGATAAGGAGAATCGGACATGCCATGGCTAGTCAAAGATGAACGCCTTCCGGCGTATAACGTTGGCATTTCCCGAAGGTCTACGGACGCTTCCATGATAGTCGATATCCGCTAGACCGAAAAAAGCGAGTGTTCCGGCAACTGCCGCAACGGCTCGCTTTTTTTATTGGGATCGGCGCTAACCGGCTAATCGCGCTCTGCGCTATATATCCGTCAGAACAGCTTCGTATCCAGGTTGTAGCTTTCGAGATTTTCTTTGACCCGCTGCAGAAAACGACCGCAAATGACGCCGTCCAAAATCCGATGGTCCAGCGACAAGCACATATTCGCGATCGAGCGAACCGCAATCATATCCTGGATGACGACGGGCTTTTTCACGATCGATTCGAAGGTCACGATCGCCGCTTGCGGATAATTGATGATCGGATACGACAAAATCGAACCGAACGACCCGGTATTGTTAACGGTGAACGTGCCGCCGGTCATCTCGCTTAAGCTGAGCTTGCCGGCGCGCCCTCTTTTCGTCAGATCGTCGATTTCCTGGGCAAGGCCCGCAATGTTCTTCTGGTCGGCTTTCTTGATGACCGGGGCAAGCACCGAATCCTCCGTGCCAACAAGCAGCGACAGGTTGATATCCTTCTTGACGATAATTTTATCTACCGCCCACACCGAATTCATGATCGGATAATCTTTAATGGCATTAACGACAGCCTTCAGAACGAATGCCAAGTATGTCAGGTTGAAGCCTTCCTTGCGGATGAATTCATCCTTCCACTTGTTCCGAAGTACGACCAAATTCGTAACGTCCACTTCGATCATCGTCCAGGCATGCGGAATCTCCGTGACGCTCTGGCGCGTGTTTCTGGCGATCGTACTGCGAATCGGGGTGACATCGATAAAATACTCGCCGCGCCCCTCAACCGTCTGGCCAACCGTTTCGATTCTCGGCGTCGGCGGATTTTCCGATAAATGCATGCCCGTCGACCGCACCGGCGCCCGAGCCGGCTCAGGGATCGCAACTGGGGCTTGCGTACGAACCGGCTTACCCTCTTCCACATACTGCAAAATATCTTTGCGCGTAATGCGTCCCCCAAGGCCCGTTCCCAACACATGCTCGAGTCCGATGCCATGCTCTTCGGCCAGTTTCAGTACTGCCGGAGAGTACCTCTGGCGCATTGAGCCTTCTTCGGATTGAGCCGCGGGAGCGCCATCTTTTCTTGCTGCAGGTGCCGTATGTATCGCTTCGCGATTATTCGCAGCAGCGGCGACAGCCGGAATCGCAGGTTCTTGTTTAGCGGCGGGCGCCGACGCTTCCAAGCCTGCCGCTTTGCCAGGCTCTTCAATTAAACAGATCGGCGCGCCCACATCGGCGGTTTCGCCTTCTTGAACAAGAATCGCCTTCAATACGCCCTCGATCGGACAAGGCATTTCGACGGTTACTTTCTCCGTCACAAGCTCGCATATGACATCATACTGCTCGATATAATCGCCCGGCTTTCTCAGCCATTTCGCTACCGTAGCGGAAACAAGGCTCTCCGCCAAATGCGGCACGGGCACTTCCGTTCCATGCACGTTATTCATGTTCTACCTCCCGCTTGGTTCCTTGCAAAGCATTCCCCGCAAACCGCTCCGATCATTCCGGAAACGATGCGGGGAACCTCACGCCGTTTAACGAAAGTCAGCGAACGCAGCTAGAACCGGCAGCATTGCGGCTCGCTGTCATTCGATTTATATTTCAGCCAGCTTCCGCATGGCGTTCTTCAGCTTCTCCGGGCTAAGCAGATAAAAGCGTTCCATCGGCGGATTCATCCCGACAGGAGGCACATCCGGCGCAGCCAGCCGCATTATCGGCGCATCCAGTTCATAAAACATCTCTTCGGAAATAATCGCTGATATTTCGCCGCCGACGCCGCCCGTCTTATTGTCCTCGTGAACGATCAGCACTTTGCCCGTGCGCTTGGCCGCTTCGAGAATCGCTTCCTTGTCGAGAGGCTGAATCGTGCGCAGATCAAGCACATGAACGCTGATACCCTCTTTTTCAAGCTCGGCTGCGGCTTTCAACGCATAATGGACCGTAACGCCATACGTGATGACGGTTATGTCGGTGCCTTCCCGTTTCACTTCCGCTTTGCCGATCGGTACAATGTAATCTTCGTCGGGCACTTCATCGTTTACCATGAAATAACATTTGCGATGCTCGAAATACAACACGGGATCTTCATCGCGAATCGCCGCTTTCATCAGTCCTTTGGCATCGTAAGGCGTCGAAGGCGCGACAATCTTCAATCCCGGCGTTCCGAAAAATACCGACTCCGGGCATTGCGAGTGATACAACGCGCCGCCGCCCGTAGCCCCGTAAGGAACGCGGATGACGATCGGGCAATTCCAGTCGTTATTGGAGCGGTAACGGATTTTGGCCGCTTCGCTGATGATCTGGTTCGTCGCCGGAAAAATAAAATCCGCAAACTGCATTTCGGCTACCGGCCTCATGCCGTACATCGCGGCGCCGATCGCAACCCCTGCGATCGACGACTCGGCGAGCGGAGTGTCCAGCACGCGCTCTTCTCCGAACTGATCCCTCAAGCCTACGGTCGCTTTAAACACGCCGCCTTTGCCGACATCCTCGCCCAATACAAATACGTTCTCGTCCCGCTCCATCTCTTCCTTCATAGACGAGCGAATCGCTTCCAAGTAGCTGATAACCGCCATTCGTTATGCACCCTCCCCGTTCGTTCCGTAAACATGAAGCAGCGTATCCTCCGGTTTCGGGAACGGCGCATCGTCGGCATATTGCGTGGCATCGACGATTTCTTGCTTAATCCGCTCATTCATGTCTTGCTCCTGTTCTTCGCTCCACAATCCGCATTCGATCAAGTAAGCTTTGAACTTCGGAATTCCGTCCTTCTCTTTGTTCGCTTCAACCTCTTCCTTCGTCCGGTACAACATGTCGTCGTCGGACGTGGAGTGCGGCGATATCCGGTACATCACGGCTTCGATCAGCGTCGGCCCTTGTCCCGCAAGCGCCCGTTCGCGAGCTTCCTTGACCACCCGGTACACCTCCAGCGCATCGTTCCCGTCGACGCGGACGCCGGCGAAGCCGTATCCGATCGCCCGTTCGTAGATGTTGCCGGAAACCTGCTTCGCAATCGGAACCGAAATGGCATATTGATTGTTTTCACACATCAGAATGACCGGGAGCTTATGAACGCCGGCAAAATTGCAGCCTTCGTGAAAATCGCCCTGGTTGCTCGAGCCTTCGCCGAATGTAACGAAAGTGGCGAAGCTCTGCTTCTTCATTTTACCGGCGAGGGCAATGCCCACAGCATGCGGCACTTGCGTCGTTACCGGGCTGGATCCCGTAACGATATGATGCTTCTTATGGCTAAAATGACCTGGCATTTGCCTGCCCCCGCTGTTCGGGTCTTCCGCCTTGGCGAATACCGACAGCATCAGATCGCGCATAGTCATGCCTACCGATAAAACTAATCCGTAATCGCGGTAATACGGAAAGAAGTAGTCCTTACGCTGCTCCAGCGCGAACGCCGCGCTGACTTGCGCGACTTCTTGGCCGATTCCCGATACGTGAAAGGCAATCTTGCCGGAGCGCTGGAGCACGAAGCAGCGTTCGTCGAATTTACGGGCACGCTGCATATTGATGTACATATCCACAACTTGCTGGTCGGAAAGTCCGAGTGTCTGATGCTTCGTCAATTGGCCGATCGTCATTAGATCAACCTCCTTATGAATGGGAAAATTTATTACCTGGTCTTAAGACTTACCCTTATATTTATATTATAAGCGCTTTTCGATATGAATACAATTGTACGCAAGTCGAGACCTCATTTTCCTGTTATCAGACGCCGATCGCCTTCCCGTCGACTGCCAGCATCGCTTCGCCGAGCGCCTCCGATAAGGTCGGGTGAGGGTGAATCAGACTGCCGACTTCCCATGGCGTTGCGTTCAACAGCTGGGCAAGTGCCGCTTCGGTAATATAGTCGGTTACATGCGGCCCGATCATATGCACGCCCAAAATATCGTTCGTTTTGCTGTCCGCAATTACTTTGACGAAACCGTCCGCTTCACCGTATACAAGCGCTTTGCCGATTGCCTTGAACGAAATTTTGCCCGTCTTGACATCGAAGCCTTGCTCTTTCGCCTGCTTCTCGGTCCAGCCTACGCTTGCCGTCTCGGGACGCGTATAGACGCAGCGCGCTATCAAATGCCGCTGCAGCGGGTGCGGACTCAAGCCTGCGAGATGCTCAATCGCCGTAATTCCTTCATGGGAAGCCTCATGTGCAAGCTGCAGACCGCCCGTCACGTCGCCGATCGCATAAATATGCGATTCCGCCGTTTGCATATGATCATTCACTTTAATAAAGCCGTTCTCGATAAGCACATCGGTCGTGTCGAGGCCAATCCGCTCGACATTCGCCTGTCTGCCTACGCAAACAAGCATTTTTTCGGCCTGCAGATCGACAACATTGCCTTTGTGGTCTACTTGCACGGTTACGCCATGCTCGCCGGTTGCTGCAGTGTCGGCAAGCAGCTTAGCTTTCGTCATTACCTTGACGCCGCGCTTCTTGAGAAGCCGCTCCAGCTCGCGCGAAACGTCCTCGTCTTCTTTGGGAACTAAACGCTCGTCATACTCGATTATCGTGACCTGTACGCCGAAATCGTTCAGCATCGAAGCCCATTCCACACCGATAACGCCGCCTCCGACAATAAGAATCGATGCCGGCAGCTCCTCCATCAACAGCGCATCGTCGCTTGACAGGATGCGCTTCCCGTCAAACTCAAGTCCCGACAGGGGGCGCGGCCTGGAGCCCGTCGCGATGACAAGATTGTCCGGAATAAGCAGCTCAAGCTCGCCATCCGCAAGCTCGACGCTGATTTGACCGGTTTGAGGCGAAAAGATCGACGGTGAAATAATGCGGCCTACGCCGTTGAATACGTCGATTTTATTTTTTTTCATCAGAAATTGAACGCCTTTATACAGCTGCTCCACGACGTTCTCCTTACGCGATTGCACCTTCGTAAAGTCGATCGCCGCGCCGCCGACCGTAATGCCGTATTCGTCGCCGCGTTTCACATGCGAATACACTTCCGCGCTCCGCAAAAGCGCTTTGCTGGGAATACACCCTCTATGCAAGCATGTTCCGCCCAGCTTGTCCCGCTCGACGATCGCTACGGATTTCCCCAGCTGAGCAGCTCGTATCGCAGCAACGTATCCCCCGGTGCCGCCCCCTAATATTACAACATCATATTTTTTGGACATATTCGGTCTCCTCTTTTCCGTAAACGATTATTCCCCTATTTTACCCTTAGTTCACACCGAAAATATAGTACAAAATGTGAACAAGATGCAAGCTTGCGGGATATTCGCCGTTATCCGTTCATTTCGATTCGACAGAACCGGCCAACCCTAGTATCATAATAATGATCCCGTTTATTCACTGAAAACCCGCAATAGAAAGAGGATATAACGATGAAGGATACTCTTGGCCGATTTATAGCAGCCATTATTTTGGTCATACCCGGCGTTTCCGCCACCTACGGTTTTTTGGCGATGAAGGATGCGATTTTCGCCCAATTCGGCCCGCCCGAAACGAACCCTCATTTCCTATGGGGAAAGTTTCTGCTTGGTCTCGTATTGTTCGCCATCGGCGTGGCGTTTATCGCCGGCTGGATTTTTTTCCGCGACCGCAAACGCAACTATGTCGCTCCCCGTTTCAGAGCCAACCGCCGCAAGCGGAAAGCTTAGCGGGCTCTTACAAGCACACAAAAACCGCCCGGGACGTGATGTTCCGGACGGTTTTTTATTAATATCAGCATTTATAGGTTTCACAATAACTTAAGCCTGATCGTTCACCGGTAAGCGCGCCTGTCCTTATGCGTATGCTTATCGAAGCCGCTATCTTCTAAAGCATTTATCTTTGCATACGGCATTATTTCACATTAACGACTACGCTGCCGAACAACGTCCCGTCAATATAGGCCATGAGCCTCCATAAACCCGGCGTAGGCATCGTCATTAATGACGGCATATGTGCATCCGCCCCGTTATTAGGCCCTCCCGTTTCCGAAGATTCAAATAACAGTAAGGGGACGGAAGATCCCTTCTGAACGCCGTAAATGGAAACCGCTCCTTGAATCTCCTTGTCGTTCCCCCAAAAATGCCACATCGCTTTATTGCCTTTGCCTGCTATAAAGCCCGGATCGATGATACCGACTCTGCCCTCGACTCCTCTAAGCATGTATGCTCCGGAAGGAAAAGTCGGACTTTCCGCCCACACCGCATCCGGCACATCGTATTCGACATCTCCCCACAGATTGCCGTCGATATAAATATCGAAGCGCCACTGTCCTGCGAGCGGCAGCGCAAACCTGGAGCTTATACGCGAAAAGTTTTCCTTGGAGCCTTCCTTCCACACATATTCCATCCCCCGCTCCGAAAAAACGGTTTCCGTAAGCTCCGTCTGCTTCCATCCGGATTGATGGATCGCATCGATCCGAATGCGGCTGTCTTTGATCTGCTCGAACGGCGTGTAGAAGTTCCACCAGATACCGTTTTGCTGACCTGCCGCGAAATCGCCGCCTGCAACCGATTCGAGCAGCTTTTTGCCGCCGCTCCAATATTCGCGCCAGCCGGAATCGGCCTTCCCGCTATTGATGCTTTTCTCCGAACCGATTCCCGGCAAAAACGCAGGCCAGCCGTTCGAACCACCCAGCCATATGGCGGCCGCTACAAGACATGCCAGTCCCGCTCCGACAACCGCTTTCGTACGAAACCTTGCGCCATGCCGCCGCTCGGATTGAACCGCCCGTTTGCGGATATTCCGCATCAGCTCCGCCGAAAAGCCTTTTCCAAGCTCCGGTCTTTGCCGTAAGCCGGCATACCAATCCGGCTCTTCCGCCCCTTTGGCCTTCAGGTCATTCTCGTTCATATCCGCTCTCCTCCTTGCAGCAAGCGTTCCGCCTTCGCCCGCGCCCTATGCAGCCGCGATTTGACGGTTCCTTCCGAAACGTTCAGCATCGACGCGATTTCCCGGATGGAAAGCCGGTAATGGGCGTCGAGGATAATGACCTCGCGGTATTTGCCGGGCAGAGCCAGCACGGTACGCCATATTTCATCGACGCTAAGCTTGTCAAGCGCTTCCTGTTCAGCCGATCTTTGAGTCGTTCGCGGCTCCCGGAAGCCGAAAAGCGTCACCTTGCGGATAAAAGCGGATTTCAAATAATTCAGCGACGTATTTCGGGTTATGGAAAGCAGCCATGTTTTCACGGAGGAATCCCCGCGAAACGCATACAGCTGACGGTAAGCCTTCAGAAAAACATCCTGCGCGATATCGTCCGCCGCCTCCGAACGCTTTACGATCGTATATGCATATTGCCAAACGTCCTGCCCGTACGCTTCCATCAACTGCTGCAAAATCGTTTCGGGGTCATCGCTGGACGTCAAAACCTTCAAATAATCGAACTCCATCCGATCACCTCAACCATTAGACAACGCAGAGCGTTGAAAGTTCCCGGCGAATCGATTATTTTTCCGTTCGGCCGAGCCGATCGAGCCAGTTCATCCAGACATTCCGTTCGATTACGGCGGTAAACGATATGCGTTCCGCAGCGATATGCATAAAAACGAGCGCTCCGGCAGCGGTCAGCTGCCACGGAAAGCCGGTCAACAGCACGAGCCCGCAGCCGAGCGCAAAGCCGAGCAAATTCGCCCCGCAATCGCCAAGCATCGTTCTGGCGCGCAGGTCGGAGGGCAGTATGATAACCGAGGCAACGGATAACGGATATAAAAGCGATAGCCAAAGCTCGAGCTTTCTTCCGCCTAAAGCGAAAACGAATAGCAAACCGGAACCTGCAGCAAAAAGCTTAAGCGCCCGTCCCGGACGCAGATCGAATAAATTGACCGCATTCATCGACATCGCGATCAGCGACATATGAAACAGCCGTTCGCCCCAACCGCGATCGACCGTATAGGCAAATAATGCGGCAAGCATAATACCGATAAAGGCTTTCCACAATCCCGTCGTCACTTTTCCATGCATCAGAAGCTGACGAATATGTCCGAGCAATCCTTTAATCTTGCGGTCGCCGAACCGGTCATCCACCCATCCCGCCGCAAAAACGCCGCTTAGACAGCACAAATAAGCAATCAACAACTCCGATGCCGCGCCTTCCGGAGCAGTCTTCGATGCCAAAGCGCCCCAACCTATCGGCAAATAAAAAACGAAACCCGCCAACAGCATCATCCACAAAAAAACGCCCAATCCCGTCGGAATATTTTCGCCGCGATAGTTGCTGCATACGAAACCTTTTCTCCTATGCCGCTTTACGACATAACGAAGCATCACGGAACCCGCCAAAATATAAAGGATGGATACGATTGCAAATAAAGAAACGTTTGCGATTATAGTACCTGCTCCTAACATGAATGCCGTCATTCAGTCCACTCCCGATATTCCCACCAAAATTCTCGTTGTCTACGTTAAAATTTCATCTTGATTAGCGCCGCTGAAAGAAGCTTACCCGTCTTTTTCGCCAAAAAGCGCCTGCTACGCTGCACAGCTGCTTCCCCCGATGCAGCCATCCTGCCAGATCGTTGCCCGTATACCGATGGACAAAAGGCAGCTCGATTTCAATGATGCGGAAGCCTTGTCTCGCCGCGTCGATCGTAAGGCCCACCTCCACCCCGAACCCCCTTTCGAAGCGGACGATTCGTTCCAGCACCTCTCGTTTCATCGCACGTTGTCCGGATAAGCTCGCCCTCACGTTGCAGCCGCCGAGCCGACGGACTCCGATCTGGGCTAATCGTTTCACAAGACCTAATCCGCTGCGATTGACCGGTTTGGGAAATACGGCGATCGTCATATCCGCAAGATCGGATAAAACGGGCTGAAGCAGTTTACATGCATGCGTTGCGGAATGTCCGAGATCGGCGTCGAGAAACAGAATGACATCCCCTTTCGCGAGCCGGAAGCCGCTCTCCATTGCCGCTCCCTTTCCTTCATTGCGCGGATGCCGAATGAGCCGATCGGTAAAGGAGCGGGCTATCCGCAGCGTATCGTCCGTGCTCCCGTCGTCCACTACGATGAGCTCGTCCCAAAACGGCAAACGTTTCTCATCGCCACCCAACGGCTGAGCCTGGAGCGCAAAAAGCGTTTCCCCTATCCGTTCGGCTTCGTTCCAGGCTGGAATAATTACGGAAACGGCAGTTCGCATATCGCCTCTCTCCTTTTGGGCTTAAATAGCTTGCTTAAGCCTTTGGCATCGACCAGCCTGCCGCCCAGCAGCATGCGAACCAGCAAAGTGCTGCCCATCCCGCACCGGCCCTTCTCCAAGTACTCGACCATATGCGTATGCATGCCTACGGTAACGATCAATTCCGCTTCCGCTCCGTAGGCAAGCAGCAGCGCCATATCTTCGCTCGTACCCGGCGTTCTCATCGCTTGCGCATATAATCCGAGCCGGACTAAACGATCAAGGCCTGGAGCGTTACCGCTGCCGTAAGCGTGGACGACAAGCTCGGCACCGCCCCTAAGCGCCGCGTCGGATACGCTGTCCATATCGCCTACGATCAAATCGGGCGAAAAACCCGCTTTTCGCAGTATATCCGCCCCCCCATCGACGCCGATTAATACCGGTTTGCGCTCACGGATGAATTCCGCAATCACAAGCAAATCGTTTAACGCCCCGTTTCCGCGGGAAACGACGACAACCGGCCGATTCGCTATGGTTACATTCAAGGGAGGACATTCATGGGCTCTCACAACCTCCGCTATTTCAATCTCCGCATAAGTAAGCGTGTTAGCGATAAAACCGAGCAGCAGCTTGTCCATTTGACCGACTGCCCGTTCGTAAACTCTTGAGCAGCGTTCCAGCGTCACAACTGAGCATGGAATCACGTACCCTCCCGATCGGATCGCTTGCGATTCGATAATCGCCTCCTCGCCTTCGAGGAACTTCTCAAAATCGTTCGCGGACGTTTCCAGTAAAGGGATGCCCGCTTGCAGAAGCTGCAATGCTCCCTTTACCGGATAAGCGCCGCTAATCGACGGCTCCGTATTGATAATCGCTGCAGGCCTAACATCCATTAGCTGGGTAGCTGCAGATTCGTCCAAATCGCGATGGGAAATGACGAGCACTTCATTCGCCGAGCATCTGCGAAGAAGCTCCTTCGTAAGCTTGCCTGCCCGCACGACCCCGCTTAGCGGGAAAGTCGACCTTAGGCGATTCAAAACAGCCATGGCGTATCGCAGCTCCTTTTTGTTTAAGGGTTCGACTTCGTTCCGTTTATATGCTATTTTCCCGAGCTGCCAGCGATTTCATACCATGACCGCCTGAAAATGGGCGATATCCGAAAGCCTGCCCTTGTCGTAAAAAACGCAAAACCGGGAATCTTAAAGGTACCCTGCATAATCAAATGATCAAAATGAACCGAAGCTCCTGCAGAAAGGAGGAAGCCGATTGGATCGCGAAGAAATCAGAGCGCTTGAACCCAAATATACGAACAATGAGAGGCATCTTACCGAGGGGGAAGCAGCGGAAATCAAAGCGGAAGAGGAACGGCGCGGCGACGGCGAGTTTCCGCTCGAAGCGTCCCTTTTGCCGCTAGTGCCGTTAGCCGTATTCGCGCGCAGCGGCATCGATTCGCCTAACGGTATAAAGCCCAATTGACATTATTCGTAAAGGAGATAACCGAATGCTGAATCATTTGGAAAGCGACTATGACTGCGCCAATGCCGGAGAGGATTTGCATCAATTGATCGAGCAGCTGGCATCGCTTGAAGCCAAGTCGACGCATGATCAGGAGGAGCAGGAACATATAAACAGGCTTCAGAACCAAATTCATTTCATCCGCAGCAAATGCCGTATTCATTAGCATCCAGCGTTAAGGAAGGGAGTGCCGAAAAACGATGACCAAGCAGGACATGCATCAGGCCGAAATCGTACGTGCCATGGAAAGCGCGAATGAAGCGATCAAAAAGACGTATGTAGCTCAAGAAGCGTACGAGCAAGCGGTGAAAACCGCCGACCCGAAAAAGATCGCGACAGTGCGCGCACAAGCCGAACAAATCGAATTGTCCGCCGAGAAAGCGCAGGCCCGCCTCCACGGAGAAGCCTCCAACCAAGACGAGCAGCAGGTTCAGCAGCTTGAGGAGCATCTCGAAGACGCCCACCAAGATATTCAGCATTTATAACGGATCTTCCATTACCGAGACGAAGGAGCCGATCATGAGCCAATCCAAAAGACGCCGCGAGAATGAAGATAAAATCCGCAAGCAAACGCCGCATCCGCACGGCAAAGTCAAATCGCTGAAAGAACTCTCCGAGATGACGGATAAATAGTCCGGCTTCCGACCCTATATATAACCCCCCTTCAAACTGCAGCTCGCAGCCGAGGGGGGTTTTTGCTTGTTGCAGCATGTATAAAAATCGCACCTGAATAAAAACCGCATGGAATTTAAGGAATCGTTCAGCGCACGTTCAGCGGGATATCATATTCTTTTAAGGTTAGGCCTGCATAATCAATAGTGTCAGTTACTACTAAGGAGGTTTTCGACATGAAGGAAAAAAAGACGATCGATGTTCGCCCGCGCGGAAAAATGGCGGTTATGCTGCCGGCTTTTTTGGCAGGCGCGCTGTTCATAAGCAGTTTAATGCTTGCTGCGGACAAGCTCCGCTTTTTCGGCGGAACCTCTAGTCCCTCGGACTCGTTTCAAACCGCATCAGGCGATACCGCCTCAAGCGGCGTTACGAACGCCTCTCTTGACTTGTCCGGCACAGGCGGATATCACGCGATTGCTTCATCCGCCGGACCTGCCGTAGTCAAAATCGAATCCAAAGTGCAATCGGGCGGCGGCGTTTCGCGGCAGCAGTCATACCGGCAGCAAGGAGAGCTGCAAACGAGCGGCACGGGTTCGGGTTTTCTTTATGACGCATCGGGATATATCGTAACGAACGAACATGTTATCGACGGAGCGGATCGGATCGAGGTTTCGGTTCAAGGCTACGATTTGCCTTTTCAAGCGGAGGTTGTGGAAAGCCGCTACGATTTGGATCTCGCCGTCTTGAAAATTACGGGCGATCAACCGTTCCCGTTTTTATCCGTCGCCGACTCCGATCAGACGCAAATCGGCGCTTCCGTCATTGCGATCGGCAACCCCTACGATCTGGATTTTTCGCTAACGACCGGCGTGCTTAGCGCGACTGAGCGTCAAATCAGCATTCCTGACGAACAAGGAACCCGCAGCTACGAGCATTTGCTGCAGACGGACACCGCTATCAATCCCGGAAACTCGGGCGGTCCTCTCCTGAATTTGCGGGGCGAAGTGATCGGCGTCAATACGGCGGTTAATGCGGAAGCGCAGGGCATCGGCTTCGCGATTCCTGCCAGTACGCTGCATACGGTGCTCGACTCGATTAAGAAATAATAACGAATCCGTCATTGTAAAGCTCCAGGATAGACTTTCTGTGTTTTTCTGTTACTATAAGTGTGAGAGGCTCCTTCCGGGGCCTTATTTGTTCATTGGGAGGAAAGTGTATGGAACAAGGCTGGAATACTGAAGTCATAGTGATGGATTTGAGATTGGAAGGTGAAATCTTCTATGAACCATAGTTTAGTCGGCGCCAAAACGCAGCTGGTCAAGCAGCTTGTCTACTTCGATGAGGAGATGAGTCATTTTCTCGATCTCTATACGCCTGTCAATAACAACGAACGAAGCAAAACGGAGCAGCAGCTGTTGAAATATACGTCATCTTTGAACCGGATACTGAATGAATTCAATGAAGATACGCTGCATTCGAAAGCTTTGATCGGCAGTAAAGTCAAAGTCCGATACTTGGAAGACAACGAAGAAGACGACTACACAATCGTTTTTCCGTCCAACGCGGATCCGAACCTTAATCGCATCTCCTTCCTGTCGCCGATCGGGAGCCGACTGCTGATGGGTGCTCCGGACGAACAATATTCGATTGAAACGCCGTCCGGCGTCATCCATGTAAAAATTGAAGGCATCAGCTATATGAATTACGGCGAAATCTAAATTATGGGGGAAACGGCCTGCATCGGATACCCTGAGCTTATGCTATCATAAAGCACCAAAAAGAGTCGCAACCTGCGGCTCTTTTTGGTATCCTCTACATTCGCACGAAAGCTTGCAAACAAAAAATACCGTCCTTCATTGGATCCGTAAATCCAATAAATAACGGTATTAGTTGGCATGGAGAGCAAGTTATGCGCCATGCGTATTCCCTAATCCTTTCAGGAAACCTTATGCTCAATCCGAAGCTTATCCGCCACCATCGCGATGAATTCGCTATTCGTCGGTTTCGCTTTCGAGATATTAATCGTGTAGCCGAAAAGATGGCTGATGCTGTCGATATTGCCGCGCGTCCAGGCGACCTCGATCGCGTGACGAATCGCGCGTTCGACGCGACTTGGCGTCGTTTTGTAACGTTCGGCGATCGCCGGATACAAGGTTTTGGTAATCGCGCCGAGAATTTCGATATTGTTGTACACCATCGTTATGGCTTCGCGTAAGTATTGGTAGCCCTTGATATGGGCAGGTACGCCGATTTCGTGAATGATGCTCGTAATATTCGCATCCAGGTTGCGGCCTTTGGAGAGCGGCACGACGTTGGCTTTATGATGCGTGGTCGGGCTGCTTACCGATGTAATCGATTGATTGCCGGTTACAAGCTGACGAATGCGATTCGTAAGCACTTCCATATCGAACGGTTTCAATATGTAATAAGATGCGCCGAGCTGCACCGCTTTTTGCGTGATGTTCTCTTGACCGAAAGCCGTCAGCATAATGATTTTAGGTTGCGGCGACATATTGACCTCGCGCAGCTTCTCCAGGACGCCAAGCCCGTCAAGGTGAGGCATAATAATATCCAGAATCAAAACATCGGGCGCTTTGCGCTGCTGCTCGATAAAACGCAGCACTTCATTGCCGTTATAAGCGACTCCGGCAACCATCATATCGTCCTGTTCATCGATATACTCCGAAAGTAAATTGATAAATTCGCGATTATCATCCGCAAGCAGTACTTCAATCTTTTGCAATTTCGGCTTGCCTCCCTTTTTTTACGATTATTTACATTCACTCTAAACAATTTCGACAACCGGAATGAAATTCCTTCTGTCGAAAATTATTTTTCTTTATTTTTTTTGGAAAATCCATTATAATAATTTTTTTGTCTATAATACAACACTTTTCGACAAATACCAAGAATTTATGGCTATAGGCTGCTTTAACCGGTGTTTTCGTAAAAAAACAACTGAAAGCTAAGAAGCCTTCAGTTGTTCGTTCTGCTCTTTTTTGAGCATAATGCCCGCGTCCTGCAGCATCCATTCGATGAAACATCCGTATCCGCTTGTCGGGTCATTGACGAATACATGCGTTACGGCTCCGATGAGCTTGCCGTTCTGGATAATCGGACTGCCGCTCATTCCTTGCACGATGCCCCCGGTTTTATCAAGCAGACGCGAATCGGTTATTTTGATGACAAGTCCTTTGGTAGCGGGAAAATCCTGCTTCGCGATATGCACCACTTCAATATCGAATTTTTCGACTTTCTGTCCGCTTACCACCGTATAAATTTGCGCCGGTCCTTCTTTTACTTCCTCTGCAAGTCCTACGGGAATCATTTCATTCGTCACGCTATGATCCGGCTGGTGAATCATTTTGCCGAAAATGCCGAACGGCGTATTTTTCTCGATGCTGCCGAGCACCTTCTTCTCATTGGCGAAATGCGCGCGTTTCTCGCCGGGCTCGCCGTTATGGCTTTTGCTTATCGAGGTTACGTTGGAATGTACGATTTCTCCGCTGCCGACGACAATCGGCGTTTGCGTATCGATATCGGATATCACATGCCCAAGCGCTCCATAAACCCCTTGATCCGGCGCATAAAAGGTCAATGTACCGACGCCGGCAGCCGAATCACGGATATACAAGCCTAACCGGTACGCTTTATCCGATACGTCGTACGCAGGCTGCAACGTGATCTTCATCGCCTCGCCGCCGCGAACGATATCCAGCTCCAGCGGTTTGCCGCTCTCACCCGCTTTGTTGACATGATCGGAAACCTTCGTCACATCGTTGACCGTCACGCCGTTCATTTTCATAATCATATCGCCGACCAGCACTTTCGCTTCCTCGCCCGGCGATATTTTTCGTTCTTCCTTCGTCGTAACCAGATGATGACCGACAACTAAAATCCCTGCCGACTTCAACTTGACACCGATCGTTTGCCCGCCGGGAACTACCTTGAGATCCGGCAACACTTTTACTTTCACGTTTTTGAGCGGGATCGCTCCGAACAGCTTCAGCTGCATTTCCGTTTGCCCCGACTGTTGGCTTTGCAGATTTATCGGGTGTTTCAAATTCACTTGAAACGAGTGATCGGCCGAGCCATTGACCCGTACGATATTCGGGTCCTTGACGATAACCTTCGCACTGACCGGCATCGATAAATGCAATTGTTTGTCCTGACCGGTAAAAAAACGCAGCTCGTGTGGAAATGAAGCATAGCTTTGAAAAGGGGCGGATATCGTAATCATGCCGACAAAGAAGACGAGCAAAAGTCCAATCCATCTTTTACGGTTTCTGGATGTCAAGCGGGTTCACGCTCCTTCTGCCTTCACTGCTGACGATAAAGGTGATCGCCAATTGCGTACCTTTAAGGTAACCCCGCCCCCATGCTTTTATAACTGTATAAAACCTGCCACGACAGCGCAATTCTTGCTTTCCTGCGTGTCATTCACAGGCAGCCGAACAAACGTTTCAGACGAATTGCGCTTTTTTGCCGTCCGCCAGCTTGATCATTTCTTGTGCATGATGAAGTGTTGTTTCGGTAACTTCAACACCCCCGAGCATGCGCGCAAGCTCTTCTACCCGGCGCTCCTCGCTAAGGTCGTGGACCCTCGTATATGTACGCTCGCCCTCGACCGATTTTTGGATCAGAAAATGAACGTCCGACATACATGCGACCTGCGGCAAGTGGGTAATCGAGAACACTTGGCAGCTCATCGAAAGAACGGAAAGCTTCTCGGCGATCGCTTGAGCCGCACGTCCGCTAACTCCCGTATCCACCTCGTCGAATACGAGCACCGGTATGCGATCCATTCTTGCGAATATCGCCTTCATCGCGAGCATGATACGCGAAAGCTCGCCGCCTGAAGCTATTTTCCCCAGGCCCCGCAATGGCTCACCCGGATTCGGGGAAATAAGAAATTCTACGTTATCGCAGCCCTGCCGTGTCAAACGAACGCGCGTGCCGTCGATGTCGATACCCGACGCATCGGGAACACGCTCGATTTGCACGCCCATTCGCGTTCTTTCCATATGAAGCTGACGAAGCTCGGATTCGATTTGCGACGTAAGCTGTGATGCGGCTTGCTTGCGCAGGTTCGACAACGCTAAAGCCAGCTCGACAAGCTTGACCCGTTCCTCTTCGGCTTCCTTCTCCAAACGATGAAGAGATTCGTCTTTATTTTCTATAAGGGCAAGCTCATTATTAATTTTATCCAAGTAAGCGAGCATCTCGCCTACATTATCTCCGTATTTGCGGCGCAGAGAGGAAATCAAATCGAGCCTGTGTTCGATTTGATCGAGTCTGCCCGGATTAAATTCGACATCGTCCCGATAATCCCGCAGTTGATAAGCAGCATCCTCAAGCTGATAAAACGCCGACTGCATTTGCTCGGCAAGCGGCGTGAGCGACGCATCCAGCGCAGCGATATCTTGCACACGCTGGAACGCCTTGCGAATGGTATCGAGCCCTTTGCCCGCTCCGTAAACGGCTTCATAAGCATCGGAAGCGTTCTGGTACAATTTTTCCGCATTAGATAGCTTGCGCTTTTCTTCTAATAATGATTCATCTTCGCCGATTTTTAATTTGGCCGCGCTGATTTCTTCGGCTTGGAATCGGTACAAATCGAGCATTTGCAGCGCTTGCTTGCTCGTTTCCTGGAGATCGCGAAGCTGACGAACGATTCCGGCATGCCGTTCGTACGATGCTTCATAGCGCTCCTTGGCATCGGCAATTTCACGTCCGCCGAATAAATCGAGCCATACGATATGCTCGTCCGCCTGCAGCAGCGATTGATGCTCATGCTGGCCGTGAATATTGACTAAGCGCTGGCCAACCTCGCGAAGCATCGCCAAATTAACGAGCTGGCCGTTAATTCGGCTGGAGCTTTTGCCTTGAACGGTTATTTCTCTGCGGACGATCATATCCTCGTCGGGCGATGCTTCCACGCCCAGTTTATCGAGCACTTCCCAAACGGGATGGTCGGCGGCAATGGAAAATAACGCTTCAATTTCCGCTTTATCGCAGCCGTAACGAACAAGCTCCGAAGAACCGCGGCCGCCTGCAATTAAGCTCAGCGCATCGATAATAATCGATTTGCCCGCTCCGGTTTCCCCGGTTAATACATGAAAGCCCTGGCGAAAGGTTAGCTGGACCGATTCAATGACAGCCAAATTACGAATCGAAAGTGCCGTTAACATCCGTTCCCCTCCTCATTTATCCCATAATGTACGTTACGATATCATCCCGGTAATTTGGCCCACTACGCGACCGCTTTGCTCTTTGCCCCTGCAAATCAGCAAAATCGTATCATCGCCGCAAATGGTTCCCATCAGCTCCGGCCAATCCAGATTGTCCAGAAGCGCGCCGATGGCATTCGCCGTCCCCGGCATGCATTTCATGACTACCAGGTTATCGGTAAAATCGATGCTTATAAAATGATCGCTAAGCGCCCTCTTTAAACGCTGCACCGGATTATATCGCTGTTCCGGCGGAAGCGCATACTTATAACGGCCGTCATCCAGAGGCGTTTTGATCAGATGAAGCTCCTTAATGTCGCGCGAGACTGTCGCTTGCGTGACCTGGAAGCCCGCCGATTTTAACGCATCTACAAGATCGTCCTGCGTTTCGATTTCCTGCGTCGTCAATATTTCGCGTATTTTGATATGTCGCTGGCCCTTCATTCGGATTCTCCCAACATGTGAAATTGTATTCGATGAATCGACTGCTCTTCCAGATCCACTACGATGACGCCTACCGCTTCCGGATATAGCAAATGATACGAAAGCAGCTCGTCTCGCAGTCCGCTGCCGCTCCATTCAAGCTGTTTGTCCTCTTTCATTACTTTGACCGCATAAATGCCTTCCTCGTCCCGAACGAAATGGTCGATCGTAAACCGGGTCGAATATTCTTCGGAATCGTTTACGACAATCCGGATCGGCACTCTGCGCTTTTGAGTCAGCACTTCATAACCGGAATGCTCCAGAAGCTCCACCGCCTCGGTTACCGGAATTTCATCCTCCGGCTCGATATGCCATTCCGCCATCGTCGTTCTCGAGGGAAGCCGAAGCCATCTGCGGAAGGCGATCCACAGCCAAACGACCAATATGATTACGACAAGAATCAGAACGAAAGTATCCCCTTGCTGCATGACTGCTCCTACCTCCCATCGTCTCCTACGGAAACGCAAGATAAACTTAAGCCGCAGCATTTCCTGTATATTTACGGCGCAACCGACACGACGAAAAGACTGCTGAAATATGACTTCGCGACGATTCCTTGAAATTCCTGTCGAAGCTATAAAATTACGCAATGCGATTACATTTTCGTTATCTTTCAACTTGACCGTGGAAATAAGTTCGCAATGTTTGTATATCGATAAAAAAACACCCAGGCGTTGAGCTCGTCCGGCTGCCATTCGACAGCTTAACGGCTTCATTGTCCGGGTGAGTTGCTTACTTCCCTTTTATTCGTTCGAAGAAACGCCGGCTGCAAATCGAGCCGAAGCTTCCTTGACCACAGCGTTTATACGCTGCTGAAGCGCTGCCCGGACACCGTCCTCGTCTGTTGTCTCTTCCCCAGCTATCGCTTGTGCGTGCCAATACGCGAGGAATTCGATATTGCCTTCTCCGCCTGTTATGGGAGAGAAAGTAAGACCTTCCAGCCGAAAGCCGGCGGATGCCGCAAATGTCAGCACGTTTTCGAGCACTTCACGATGTACGGCGGAATCTCTGACAACGCCGGTTTTCCCCACTTTCTCGCGTCCCGCTTCGAATTGCGGCTTTATAAGCGCCATTACGCTTCCGTTTCCGGCAAGGATGGCTGCAAGCGGCGGCAAAATAAGCTTAAGCGAAATAAACGAAACGTCGATCGTGGCAAAATCCGGACGTGGGCCGTTCAGGTCCTTCGGCTCCATATAACGGAAGTTCGTCCGTTCCATGACATGAACCCGAGAGTCGCTTCGCAGCGACCAATCGAGCTGATTATAGCCGACGTCGATCGCATAAACGAGCGCTGCGCCGTTCTGCAGCGCGCAATCCGTAAACCCTCCCGTCGAAGCGCCGATATCCATCATGATTCGGCCTTCCATCGGAATGACGAATTCACGAAGCGCTTTCTCGAGCTTCAGTCCTCCGCGGCTGACATATGGGTGAACCGCCCCCTTGACGGTAAGCTGCGAGTCTCTGGCGACTTTCGTACCCGCTTTCTCCGTCCGTTCCCCGGCAACAAAAACAAGGCCTGCCATAATCGCAGCCCTCGCCTTTTCCCTGCTTTCAAAATAACCTTGCTCAACGAGCAATATATCAATACGCTCTTTATCCGTTGCCATACGTGCTCCTTTTCTAATCCCTTTGCGGGCAATAACTAAGCCCGCTGACGTTTCCGCGGCATGAGCGACATCGCTTGCGCGGCAATACTTTCGACTGTCAAGCCGACTTCCGCACGCTGCTCCTTCACGCTGCCATGCTCCACGAAGTAGTCCGGTACGCCCATAATGCGAATTTGCATGCCGTCGATTTCGTTCATCGCATAAAACTCTAGAATCGCACTTCCCAATCCGCCAAGTACCGCGCCTTCTTCGATCACGACAAGACTTGTATTTTGCTTAGCGAGACGCTTCAGCATTTCTGCATCGAGCGGCTTGACGAAGCGCGCATTAATAACCTCGGCCTTAACGCCTTGCATACTCAAGACGTCGGCCGCCTGCTCAGCCAGCTCGACCATCGGACCGATCGCGAGCAAAGCGACGCTTTCCCCTTCGCGGACCGTTTCCCAAGAGCCGATCGGAATCGATCTCATTTCCTTCTCCGGCTCGACTCCTCTTACCGCAATGCGCGGATATCGGACGGCGATCGGGCCGTTATTGTATTCAAGCGCCGTTTTCATCATATTGCGCATCTCGTTCTCGTCCTTAGGCATCATCACCACGATGTTCGGCAAGCTGCGAAGGAAGGCGATATCGTAAACGCCTTGATGCGTTTCGCCGTCGGCGCCGACAAAGCCGGCGCGGTCGATCGCGAAAGCGACGTTCAAATTTTGCCGGCAAATATCATGTACCACTTGATCGTATGCGCGTTGCAGGAAAGTGGAATACACGGCAAAAACAGGCTTCATGCCTTCGCCGGCGAGCGCTCCGCATAACGTAGCGGCGTGCTGCTCGGCAATGCCGACATCGATCATTCTGCCCGGAAATTCTTTGGCGAATGTAAGTAATCCGGAACCGCCCGGCATTGCCGGCGTAACGGCGACGATACGCGAATCCCGCTTAGCCAATTCAATAAGCGTATTGCCGAAAATATCCGTATATTGCGGCAGACCCGAAGACTTTACCATTTGACCGGATTCGATTTTGTACGGGCTTGCTCCGTGCCATGCGAAAGAGTCCGCTTCCGCCGGGGTGTAGCCCTTGCCCTTCGTCGTAACGACATGGATCAGTACGGGACCTTCCACATTATCCGCTTGCCGGAACGTATCGAGCAGAAGCGGAATATTATGCCCGTCAACCGGTCCGAAATAGGTCAGGCCGAACTCCTCGAACAGCATGCCCGATACGAGCAAATACTTCATGCTGTCCTTTACCCGCTCCGCCGTCTTGGCGAGAGTGCCGCCGATAGCCGGAATTTTTTTGAGCAGATGCTCGACTTCTTCTTTCACTTTCTTATAATGCTTATCCGAGCGGATTTTGGACAAATAGTTATGAAGCGCTCCGACGTTCGGTGCGATCGACATCTCGTTATCATTAAGCACGACGGTCAGTTTGCGTTTCTCATGTCCGATATGATTAAGCGCTTCAAGCGCCATCCCGCCGGTCAGCGAGCCGTCGCCGATCAAGGCGATCACTTTGTTGCTTTCGCCTTTGAAGTCGCGCGCCATCGCCATCCCCATTGCAGCCGACAGGGAAGTGCTGCTATGTCCGGCTTCCCACACATCGTGCTCGCTTTCGGATTTCTTGATAAAGCCGCACATGCCTTTGTACTTCCGCAGCGTATCGAACATATGCTTGCGGCCTGTCAAAATCTTATGTACATAAGACTGATGGCCGACATCGAAAATAAATTTATCCTTCGGACTATTGTATAAGTAATGCAGCACCAGAGTCAGCTCGACAACTCCAAGATTGGAGGAGAGATGACCGCCGGTCGCCGACAATTTTTCGATCATAAAACGACGAATGTCTTCCGCCAGCACAAGAAGCTCATCCACCGATAACTGCTTGATATCTTCAGGCTGATTGATTCGTTCTAGCACGCTTGTTCCCTCGCTTCGTGTTTGTTTTCTGTTTGCGCTTGGGCGTGAAAATCCTGATCTTCAGCCTATGTTCCAGCACATAAAACAATTTGCCGATAAAAAGCACTATATCCGTAGAGTAATGGATCGCAAACGATTTGCCCATCGCTTTGCCGCCAACCGTCAGAGCCGATACGACAGCCGTAAATACGACGCTTACGACGGTCCGCATGACCTCATTCCCATCGCCGAACGAACTCATCAATTTAATAACGACTGCGGCGCTGGCCGCACCGCTAATGACGCTGGCCACGTCACCCACGACATCGTTGCAAAAGTTGGAGAATCGGTCGGCATTACGGACGATAAAAATAGCGTGCCGGGAACCCGATACTTTCTCCGATGCCATCCCGTGAAAGGGAACTTCATTCGCAGCAGCCGCAGCCAGACCCATAATATCGAAGAAAATGCCGATAAATACGAGTACGATGACGACCAGCATGCCGATTGCCCACGTAACCCCTTCAAGCAGCGTCGTTGACGCTACGGTAAAAATACACGCGAGTATGAATGTAACGATCGATATAAAAATACTCCATCGAATGGAGTTTCGGATTGAAAATTTCATTTGTCGCTTATTCGCTCCCCATGAGGCGGTAAGAAACGGCATTCCAGCATCCCTTCACCCGCTTCATACAAATTTGGAGTGGCAGCTTCCTGAGTAAACGCTGTGGCTTAGGTCCAGTAGGTTTTCCCAGACAAGACACCCTAGCGTCGCCGGAAGGGCGGTTTCCCTTTACGCTCATCTTGATGCCGTCTCCGGACATCAGACTGGATTACCACTTAGTCCACACTATAATCCCCAGGAAGCCTCACATCGTGAACAGTCTAGGAGTTTTCCTCTGACAGCCCTTAAACCATCCCTTAGCCTCTTTTGCAAGCCAGATTTCATATAGCATCCAGCACCGGTCTCTTTGGCCGAAAAAACGGGTGCCTACCATCTATAATCCCCTCTGACTCACTCAAGGCAGGCTACGCTGCACACAAGTCGTTTTAGCATAATGGACGATATAAGTAGTCCTCCATACAGGTGAGACTCGCCTTTGCAGGTTCATACCCCAAGCCGTAGCCGGGTGCACGGTGGCACAAAAGCCACGAACTTGGGCCTCCGCGGAAGCAGGGTCAACGCCCACATGCCATTGTGGATCGCCCTTCAACCTTAACTCCCAGCATCAGCCCCCGACTGGGCGTCGAAAGCCAACACCAGGAACTTCATCGATGTGCCCTTTGGCGAATTTTTAGGCCCGCCTTCAGAATGGTAGCCTGACTAGAATACTGCGCCACTCGCTCATTCGCCCCTCCATTATATCACAGGATGCGAAGGCGACTCAACGAAATTGCTGAATATTGGAAATTAATGGTCTCTTTTCACTAAATAATCGGCAAGCGCCATTAAGCTTTCCGGATGCGGAATCACTCCTCCGGCAATCGCCGCTTTGGCATCCTCCGTCAAATCGCGAACCTTTTGCTTGGATGCAGCCATGCCGATTAAGAACGGATAAGTCACTTTTTGCTGCTTCTCGTCGCTGTTAACCGCCTTGCCCAGCTTCTGCTCGTCGCCTTCGACGTCGAGGATGTCGTCCTGGATTTGAAACGCCAATCCGATCGCATAGCCGAACCGGGTAAGCGCCTCAAGCTGCGCTTCCGTCGCACCGGCCGCCCATCCTCCCGCCCGCAAGGAGAACACGATTAAATCGCCTGTTTTATGACGGTGTATATAATCAAGCTCTTCCCGGCTGGTAATTCCCTGCTCGCCAAGCACGTCGGCCGCTTGCCCGCCTACCATACCCGACGCTCCGGCAAGCTGCGAAAGCTCCGCCACGATCGCGATCGCGCTTTCGGGCGAGAGCAGGCCTTGCCGCCCCGCATCCGAGACAACGTGAAAAGCGTGCGTCAACAGTCCGTCACCGGCCAGTATCGCCATCGCTTCGCCATAAATTTTATGATTGGTCGGCTTACCGCGCCGATAATCGTCATTGTCCATTGCCGGCAAATCGTCGTGAACCAAAGAATACGTATGAATCATTTCGATCGCGCATGCGGCCGGCATAGCAGCCCGCTCGGTGCCGCCCAGCGCTTCCGCCGCAAGCAGCACAAAGACGGGACGCAGTCTTTTGCCTCCCGCCATCAAGGAATATTGCATCGATTCTCTCAGCTTTGCGGGGACATCCCAATGCATAGGCAATGCCTTGTCCAGCGCAGCCTCCACTTGCTTCGCCTTATCCGCAACAATCTGCTGAATCGTTATCGTTTCTTTCAATACGCTCACCTTTCGCCTTCCGTTCGTCGCTGTCCCGCTGTATGAGCGGGCGCATATGACATAGTTATGCGGTTCCAAAAATCGCCCCGAAAACGGACGATATCGAAAACAGACTCATGTTTGTCGATTTCTGTACTGTCACGGTTAGTATAAATCAGCGAATAGCGCAATGTCAAAACCACTGGCTTGAAGCTAGTCTATGTTCAAGACCAATTTGGTCATTCGCAGATAACGATGGCCGTAAACCGTTAATTCGCCGGTATGATCGTAGCCTTGCTTGACGTAAATGGAATGGGCTCGTTCGTTGTTCTCTTCGACGATCAAGGAAACCGTAGGGTGCCCAAGCGCTCTGGCTTTGCTCTCAAAAGCCGACATCAAAGCCTTGGCGATTCCTCTGCCTTGGAAATCCTCATGAACCGCAACCGCATCCAAATAATACTCGTCCTCTCCGGCTTCCCGTTCAATCTTGTAGTCCCGGATGCCTTGCACGCGGCTGATCCGCTCCAAGAAAGGGCGGTCCAGCGCTTCCGCTTCGCTGCCGTGATAAGCGACAAGCATCCCTGCGATTCGTCCTTCACGTTCATCAACAATGATATTCTCGAAGCTGATCCGGTTGCCCGAGGATAAATAAAAATCCTTCAATATTTCAAGCGCTTCTTGCTCGTTCTCCGTTCCCGCAAGCGAGCTGGCGATCGAACCGATCGCGCTGTGAAGCAAAGGCATGATTTGCTCGGCATCCGCTTTAACAGCCTGTCGAATCATGATGTACCATCCCCCTTCATAACGCTGTTTAACGGAATCGAACTGGATATCCGTTACGCCTCAAGCTGAAACCGTTTTTCCAGCCTTTTGCCGAAGTACCATAACAGGAATAACATAACGACCAATGCCGCGATGCGCCAAGGCTGGGAAACAAACCCCTGCCAGTCGTGTCCGACGAAAGAAATGACAAATACCATGACCGCTTTGCCCATCAACAGGGCGGCTAGAAAGGTTTTGAACGATACGGCGCTCATGCCCGAAGCGATATTGACAAGCAGAGACGGCACGAACGGAAAGCAATACAACAGAAAAAGCGGGGTAAATCCTTTGCGTTCCGACCATTTGAATAGCTTTTCCGTTTTGGGAAATTTTTTGACGATGACTTTGCCGAATCTTCTGCCGAACTTGCGAGCAAGCCAGAACACTAGCAGCGCGCCAAGACTCGTTCCGATCCATGAATATAAGAAGCCAAGCCATAATCCGTACGCCGACGCATTGCCGATTACGATGACGAATAAAGGCAGAAACGACAGCACTGCTTCGGATAAAGGCAAAATAATGCCCGGCAGCGGCCCTAACGACGCGTAGTCCAACAGCCATTGTTCGATTTGAGCCATATCGAGATTCGCTAAATCATGCGTTGCTTGTTCAAACCAGCCTGTCATCGATTTCTCCTTCCTGATGCCGCCCCTTCATGATCATATCCAATCCCGTTACGATCATACATGACAATAACACTTAGTCCTTGACTGTTTAACCGGTTCAACCCCGGCAGTCATACAAACGTTTCTATTATACAGCAATTCCTCATTTCCGGCTAACATCAATATAACGCCCGATGCCGGCACCCTCCTTCAGCGTATTCGCAGCATGCGGAAGAGAACCGCAGCCAACGTAAAAATGCCGCATCGCCCGCAAGGCGATACGGCATATGAGTATGACTATGATTCCTGAGTTGCGCCTTCCGCAAGAAAAGGCTTTTTCTTAAGCGCGCCGTTTTCCTCGACGAGCATTTCGATTTTGCGCTCGACCTGCTCGAGCTTTTGGCCGCACAGCTGAGAAAGCGCCATGCCGTCCTGAAAAAGGCCGATCGCCTGCTCCAGAGGCACGTCCCCGTTCTCCAGCCGCAAAACGATCTCTTCCAGCTTCTCCATCGCTTCCTCGAACGTCAGCTTCGCTTCTTCTTGATTCATCCCTTTTTCTCCTCCATGGACCAAACCTGGCAATCGACTTGTCCGTCCGAAAGCCTAATTTTAACGACATCCCCCGGCTGCAGCTGACTGACGGAACGAATCAGCCGCGTCTCTTTCTCGTCGTAAACGAGGCTGTAGCCGCGCTGCATGACCTTGAGCGGGCTCAATGCGTCGAGCTGCTTAAGCTGCCCGCCAAAACGCGCCTTTGCATCCTTGAGCACGCTTTGCATGGCCAGTTGCAGCCTGCGGCGCGCCGCCGTTTCTTTGTCCCGCGCGGCCACGATCTGATTGGCCGGATTAAAGCCGGTCAATCGCTGATTAAGCCGCATCTGCTTGTGTTCGGCTTGGGAAAGCTTGGCGCTCATCCGGTAATGCAGCTGTTCTTTCAGCCGATCCAGCCGTTCCGCAGGCTGTCTAAGCTGCTTATGCGGCTGTTGAAGAGCTGGAGATCGGTTCAGTCTGGCCAGACGGTCGCGGCCGGACTGGAGCCGTTTCATCAAGCCGCCCTGCAGACGCTGCATATAATGATGCAGCTCCTGCTTCAGCTCCAGATGATGCGGAACGGCCAGCTCGGCTGCCGCAGTCGGGGTAGCCGCCCGCAAATCCGCGACGAAATCCGCTATCGTAAAATCCGTCTCATGACCGACCGCGGAAATAACGGGAATTTCGGACTGATAAATGCTGCGCGCTACGATTTCCTCGTTAAACGCCCAAAGCTCCTCTAGGGAGCCGCCGCCCCGTCCGACAATGAGCACATCGACCTCTCGCCGCTCGTTCATCGTCTGAATCGCCCGAACGATCGACGGAGCCGCTTGGCTTCCTTGCACAAGAACCGGATACAGCAAAATAGGCACGGACGGGTAACGCCGTTGAAGCGTCGTCACGATATCCCGTACGGCCGCTCCGGTAGGCGAAGTGATGACGCCGATCGCGCCTGGAAAGCGCGGAATCGTCTTTTTGGCAAGCGGAGAGAACAGGCCTTCCGCTTCGAGCTTTTTTTTCAGCTGCTCATAAGCAAGATACAAGCTTCCTACGCCGTCGGGCTGCATTTGCGTCACGTAAAACTGATACTGGCCGTCCCGCTCGTAAACCGAAATATTGCCGCGGGCGATTACGCGCGTCCCTTCCTTGGGCATAAACGGAAGCCGCTGGTTATAGGATGCGAACATGATGCATTTAACCCGGCTGTCCTTATCTTTAAGCGTGAAATACATATGTCCGCTTGAATGATGGGTAAAATTCGAGATTTCCCCGCGCACCCATACATCCGCAAGCACATCGTCATCTTCAAGCAAACCTTTGATATACCGGTTTAAATCTTTGATCGAAATAATGCGCGGCTGATTCATCGATCCGCCTCCGCGATTAATGAGACGCATGCTGAGCCGAGGTTTGTCCGGCGTTTGCGCGGCGCGCCGCTTCCAGCGTGTTCTGCAGCAGCATCGTAATGGTCATCGGACCGACGCAGCCCGGAACGGGCGTAACGGCACCGGCCACTTCCAGCACATCGTCGAAGTCCACGTCGCCCGCGAGCTTGCCGTCAGGCATCCGGTTCATGCCGACATCGATCACGACCGCGCCCGGCTTCACATAATTCCGGTTGATCATTTTGCCTCGGCCGATCGCTACAACCAGAATATCCGCCTGCTTCGCCACTTCCTCCATGTTCGCCGTTCTCGAGTGACATACCGTGACGGTTGCGTTCTCGCGAAGCAGCAGCATCGCCATCGGCTTGCCCACAATATTGCTGCGCCCGATGACTACCGCATGCTTACCGGCGATTTCCGTTCCGGTGCGCTTCAGTACCTCAATAACGCCGGCGGGCGTGCATGGCAAAAAGCTGTTTTTGCCGATCATCAGGTTGCCTACGTTGATCGGATGGAAACAGTCGACGTCCTTGTTCACGTTAATCGCATCGATAACCGTATCTTCGTCGATATGCTTCGGCAGCGGCAGCTGCACGAGAATGCCGTTAATTTTCGGATCTGCGTTCAATTTGCCGATCAGCTCAAGAAGCTCGTCCTGCGGCGTTTCGGCAGGCAAGCGGTATACCTCGGAATAAATGCCTACTTCATCGCAAGATTTCGCTTTATTTCTTACATATACGGCAGATGCCGGATCGTCGCCGACAAGTACGACCGCCAGGCCGGGCTGAATGCCGTTCTCCTTCAAAGCGCCGACTTCCGCTTTGATTTGTTCGCGTACGGAACCAACGATTTCTTTCCCGTTAATAATTGTTGCCGACATAAATGGATGCCTCCCGCTATTGACGATAACGTATCATTATGGTTTCTGTTGCGTATGGCGCTGCACTATACTTGCTTAGCTTTGATCGAATCGAGCTCCTTGATCATTTTACCCAGCACGCCGTTGACGAATTTGCCCGATTCCTCCGTTCCGAAATGCTTGGCGAGCTCGATCGCCTCGTTGACGACAACCTTCGGAGGCACGTCATTGCGATAAATCATTTCGTAAGCGGCAAGACGCAATACTTCTCGGTCGACCTTGGATAGACGGTCGATTTTCCAGCCTTTTAAATATTCGGCAAGGAGCTCGTCGATCGTTTCTTTGTTATCTTCCGCCCCTTCGACCAGTTCCTGCACGTACTGCGGAGATATTTTATCGTCTCCGGTTTCAAGCTCCGCCTCATTGTCGTTCTCCGCTTCAAAGATCGCCATCGCGATCGCATCCTTTGAAGAAACGTCGTTCATCTGCATTTGATAAAGACTCTGAAGCGCTATTTCTCTGGCTAGCCTTCGCCTCACCGCAACCACCTCAACATTATGTTTAAGCGAATATGTAACGCCTTCGCCCTTAAAAAAATCCTATGAGCGGCAACCCTCCGCAAGCGACCCGGAGTAAAATTCGCCCCGAAAGTGTAGCGCTTTGTGAGTGCGTTGCCTTTCACAGGATTATCTGAACATTCTCCACCGTTCCGTAAGCCACCGCCATAGTTCCTCTATGCCGAGCAGCCGTTCACCGCGGTCAAGCTTGTTCCCCAAATAATACCCGATAAACACGATGAATGCAAAGATCAGCATGTCCCAAAAACCGAAAAACAAGTATACCAGGCCGAAAAAAATGCCGCACGCGGCTCCGATGCACTTGCCTCTGTGCTTCTCCCAAAGCTCGTTCCACATTGCGAAAGCCCCCCTCTACTCGACTCTGCTTTTGAAGGTTGGCGTCGTCTGGGAAACGTTCGCAACGAACACGGAAACCGAAGCTACCGGAATGCCGGTGATCTCTTCGACGTGGGACTTGACTGCGCTTTGCATTTCTTCCGTAATGGCAGGTATGGAAGCTTCCCCGTCCACGATCGTACGGATCGTTATCTCCAGCCCGGCGCCGCTAACGCGAACGCGCGCCCGTAAATCTTTCACCCCGCGAGTCCGCGAAGCCGCCCGAAGGGCAAGATTCTCGACCGTTTCCATCGAGATGCGGATATCGCCGTAATCCGAGCGCTGATCGATTGACGGCGCTTGAGCTTGTCCGGTACGTACGGAAATGTAGAATAAACGGATGCCGATCAGCAAAACGACGATACAAACCGTAATAAAGACGACAGCCGTATCGATCTCGAAATAGACGTCTCGCCAGAACCGGGTTGTCCAATCGTAAGGAACGATGGCAAACGCCGACAGCAGCAAAAAGCAAACGGCCACAATGGCGGCGAGGCTGAAAACAAACAATAGAAATCTGTCGATAATTTTAGCCACAGTTGTCGTCCCCTTGAAACAAATTGGTTATTTAACGAGAAACCCCCCATAGCATAAAGCGGGGGGTTCTCGCCTTGCTTATTCAACTCATCTATCTCACGCGATGTACGGCGTTCTCTTCGTCTACAACTTTCTCCGCAGCTTTAAAATGAACGTCATGAATATGGACGTTCACTTCGACAACACCGAGTCCTGTCATCGATTCGATCGCTTGCTTGACGTTGCGCTGAATGGCGCTCGCAACTTCCGGTATACGGTGACCATATTCCACGATGATCGAAACGTCCACTGCGGCTTCCCGCTGACCGACTTCGACTTTCACGCCTTTGGATAAATTTTTGCGGCCGAGCAATTCCGCAATGCCGCCGGCAAAGCCTCCGCTCATCCCGGCAACGCCTTCCACTTCAATAGCGGCAAGACCTGCAATAACCTCGATCACTTCCGGAGCAATTTGAATATTGCCCATGTCGGTTTTTACGTAATCCGCTGCAATCGAACCCATGAAAGCACCTCCTGACGATTTGTAAAACCTACTGCAACGTATGAGCTTGTTTGCATCCTTCTTAATTCATAACTATACCATTCCCCTGAAAATATGACAATGAAACCGCTCAATCCGCACCTTAAGAGTCCGGATCGTTAATATCATGCTCTTCAAGAAATTTGATATCGAAATCGCCGCTCAGAAATTTATTATGATCCATCAGCTTCAGATGAAACGGAATCGTCGTATGCACGCCTTCGACGGCAAACTCGTTCAGCGCGCGCTTCATGCGCGAAATCGCTTCGTCGCGCGTGCTCCCCCATACGATCAGCTTCGCGATCATGGAGTCGTAATGCGGCGGAATCGTGTATCCCGGGTAAGCCGCGCTGTCTACGCGTACGCCCAAGCCGCCGGGCGGTAAATAAAATTGAATTTGTCCCGGAGAAGGCATAAAGTTGCGGTTCGAATCTTCCGCGTTGATGCGGCATTCGATCGACCAGCCGTTGATTTTAACGTCTTCTTGCTTGAAAGAAAGCGGCTCGCCTTGAGCTACGTTAATCATTTCTCTGATCAAGTCGACGCCGGTAATCATTTCCGTAACCGGGTGCTCGACCTGAATCCGCGTGTTCATTTCCATAAAGTAAAACTCGCCGTCCTGACCTAAAAGAAACTCTAAAGTCCCTGCCCCAGAATATTGAACGGCTTTGGCAGCGCGGACTGCCGCCGCACCCATCCGGCTGCGGATTTCCGGCGTCAGCACCGGACACGGCGCTTCCTCGACAAGCTTCTGGCGTCTGCGCTGCACGGAGCAGTCGCGCTCGCCAAGATGAGCCACATTGCCGTGCTTGTCGGCGATGATTTGGATTTCCACGTGCTTCATGCCGGTCAAATATTTTTCAAGATAAACGCCGGCATTGCCGAAAGCTTTCTCCGCTTCCTGCTGCGCGGTCGTAATTTGCTGAATGAGCTCCTCTTCGTTCTCGGCGATGCGAATGCCTCTACCGCCGCCGCCAGCCGTCGCCTTGATGATGACCGGATAACCGATTTGACGCGCGATGCGAACGGCATCCTCCATATCTTCGACTAGTCCGTCCGAGCCCGGAATGACCGGTACGTCGGCATCCTTCATCGTCTGCTTTGCTACGGATTTGTCACCCATTTTGCTGATTGCTTCCGGAGAAGGTCCGATGAACGTAATGTTGCAGCGTTCGCAGATCTCCGCGAAATCGGCGTTTTCCGCGAGAAATCCATAACCAGGATGTATGGCGTCCGCTTCCGTAAGCGTCGCCACGCTCATCAGGTTCGTCAGGTTCAAGTAGCTGTCCTTGGATAGAGTCGGCCCGATGCAGTAGGCTTCATCGGCCAGCTTCACATGAAGAGCGTCGCGGTCGGCTTCCGAATAAACCGCCACCGAATAGATCCCCATTTCGCGGCAAGCTCTTATGATACGCACGGCGATTTCGCCGCGGTTTGCGATCAATATTTTTTGAAACTTCAAGTTGATTTCCTCCTAAACACTATACTGCCGGGCAGCGAATACAAGCTACACGCGAACGAGGAATAAAGGCTGGCCGTACTCGACCAGTTGTCCGTTCTCGACCAGCACCTCGACGATTTCGCCTTTGATTTCCGCTTCAAGCGGATTCATCAGCTTCATCGCTTCGACGATGCAAACGACCGTTTTCTCGTTCACGGCGCTGCCGACGGATACGAACGGAGGCGCATCGGGAGACGGCGCTTGATAGAAAGTGCCGACCATCGGCGAAACGATTTTGTGAAGATTGCTGTCGATCGCCACGGCAGCCGGAGGTTCGGCCGGAGCGGCAGGCACGTTATGCGGCAGCACGGCGGTTTGCGGCATTACTGGAGCATATGTATGTTGCATTGGCGCCGATGCTACGATAACGGGCTCGGCTTTACTCGGCTTCGGCTTACGAATCATCAGGCGGGCGCCTTCGCTTTCGATTTCCACTTCTTGTAAGGAAGATTGATCCACTAGCTTGATCAACTCTTTGATTTCGCTCAATTTGAACATGAGTAGGTTCACTCCTTCTCGGTTTGTGAAGCATGCCGGACGGGTGCTTGTCCACGACAACGGCACCACGGCGACGTTAGATATTATATCACAAACCAAAGAAATGGAAAGAGTCCAGATTATCCGGACTCTTTCTGCACCGATTTTGCGTGTTGTCCTTTATTGGGCGATCGATTGCACGACGACTTTCTCCGGCCCTACGTTCAACTCGTTCATAACGAGCGTTACGATGCTTGCGCCTTCGCTTTTCTCAAGCTTGGCCGCTTGAACGACGACCTTCCACTTTTCGTTTTCCTGCAGGACCACGACGTTATCGTAGTTTTTGCCGAGCGTTTCTTCAATGCCGGTCAGCTTCAGCTCGCGCTGTTCGATCGCATTGTATTCGTTCGTCGCTTTGACCGCTTCTTCTTGGCTTTTCTTCGGATCCGTCATGATGCTGATCAGGTTTTCCATGCTAAGTTTGAATTCCTCATTTCGTTTCATTTGCTCCGTAATGATGTACTCCTGGCCGGATTTTCCTTGCGATTGAATTTGTTGAATGACCTGCTCGTCGGTTTTGGCCGTCGTCGTTTCCTTTGTGCCCGTTTTCGTTTCAGACTCCGATTTGGCATCGACCGATTTGGAATCCGAAGCTTTCGAATCGTTCGTTTTGGTACCGTTAGTACCGGCAGATTTGGCAGCGTCCGTACCGCCGGCAGCGGCGGGAGCCGTTTTATCGGCTGCTTTAGCGGCATCTTCCGGCGTCAGCTCGTTCAGCCCGACGATGATGTCCTGCGTGTTCAAATCGCCCGCTGCGGTTTCCTTCTTATTGGGATCATCGGTAAACAAGTAGTATGCGGATAGGACGACCATCAAGCTCAGCATCGAGACCAACCAAATCGTTTGACGTTTCGAATTCATTGTACAATTCCTCCTTATATTGGGAAATCATTCGGTTTACTGCTTGCGCGGTACGATTGAAATGCGGTGCGGCGGAACGTCAAGCCCCCGCTCGACTGCATCGGAGATCAGCTTCTTGACGGTTAAGTTTTCAGCCCCTTTAGCGACGATGAGAACCCCCCTTATTTTCGGTTTGATATATTTCTGGACGAGCGGAGATTGGCTGCCCGAGTTGGAATACATGACGGTATCTCCGCTTCGTGTGACATCCGTAATGTTGCGCGTGGCGCCGTTCACGTCTTTCTCGCTTGTGACCTGCTGCGTATCCCTCATGTTTTTCTCGACTGCGACCTCTTCCGTCGAATCGACGGTAACCAGCACTTCCACATCCCCCACGCCGACGATTTTCTGCAAAATATCTCTAAGCTGCGTCTCGTATGCCTGCTCGTACTCCTTGAAGGCGGCGCCTTCCTTGCTCATGCCGTTCGCCATCGCAGGCAGCGTATCGTTAGGCGGCGGCGATGCTCTTCCCGCTCCGAGAGAGTCCACCTCCTTCATGGCAAATGAGCTGAACAGCATTAGCGCCGCGCCGATCAGCCCGATCAGCAGCAGCCACCGAAACGTCTTTACCCGCTTCGTACCGCCTGGACCGCCGCCCAGCCATTCCTCCAGCTGCGTCATCCATTTCGCCACCGGCTTCCCCTCCCGACATCGTTGATCCTGCCGCAATGCGACATCCCATCGATCGCTGCTTCAATTCTTTGAAAGAAATCCCCATTAACCGGGCTATTTTGCGGCAGCCCCGTCCACAACGGTTATACGTTCGGGAGCGAGCTGCCAATTCGTCTGAACATACCGGCTGACGGCACGCTTAGCCGTCTCGTTCATCCCGGCTGCGGGCTGCTCCTGCGCTTGAGCCGGAACCGTTCGTCCGCTCGGCTCAATCCTTACTTCGACCGGCTTGACCGGCTCTATAGGCGATCCGCCGCCACTCTCGACTTTTTTCGAAGGCTTCCCTAACGTGACGCGTACCGAATCGAGCGAAGCCTTGCCGCGATCATCCACTTTCACGATCGCCTGAACCGATTCGACGGCCATTCCTTCATCCCGCTCGATGCCTTCCTTGATGCCTGCGGCCAGCTGCGTCTCGACGAGCTTTTTGGCTTGCTCTAGATTCGCGTTCTGCAGCTTCGTCCCATCCTTCATTACCGCGTCTACCGGCTTCATCTTGTCCGTCCCTGCCGCCGATGCGGCCGAACCCGACTCCAGCTGCCAGGAATCCGCTGCGGACAACAGCTTGCCCGCATCCATCCCGCGCTGGAACAGTTCAAGAATCGGCGAAAGAATGGTCAGCAGAAGGAATAATCCGATAACGGTCCGCGCGTAACGCTGCATATTGTTGTTCGGAAGCAAAAGTTCGGCGAACGCAGCCAGCATGATGATCAGAATAAGCTCCTTCAGCCATCCTCCCAACCAATCCACCGCACTCCACCTCCCCCGGCGCAGCTCCGCCGCTATTGCTGCACTTGCGGCACCGGCACGATGTCACCGCATCATGACCGATACGTTTCCGACCGTAATCATGATCGTAATGGCGAGAAAAAACATAAATCCTACTGCAGCAAGCGAAGCAAACACATACATCATGTTTTTGCCGATCGTTTGCAGACATCCTCCGATCGGGCTGTCGCCAAGCGGCTGCAAGACCGCCGCCGACAAGTTGTAAATAAGCGCGAGCGACAATATTTTGAGCGCCGGGAAAGCGCAGAGCAGAATGATGACGACGACGCCTGCAAGACCGACCGCATTTTTAACGAGAAGGGATGCTCCCACAACCGTTTCCGATGCGTCCGAGAACATTCGCCCGACGACCGGCACGAAATTTCCCGCCACATATTTGGCGGTCCGGATCGCCACGCCGTCCGTGACGGCTCCGGTCGTCCCTTGCACGGAAATGACGCCGAGAAAAACCATGACGCAAAAGCCGAGAAGTCCGACCCCCAAAGTACGCAGCATGTTCGCCAGTCGGGTAACCTTGTACTTTTCGGAAAGCGAGCTGACGATATGCAGAACCGTCGAGAAGAAAAGCAGCGGGAATACGACGGTATAAATCAATGTGCCGACCATATGGACCATAAAAACGATCAGCGGATGCATAACGGCCACGGTCGTCATATTGCCCATGGAAGCCAGCATCGTCAGCAGCAGCGGCACGACCGCCACCATGAATTGGATCATGCCCCCGATGGCCGACTTGGCGTACCCGATCGCTATCGTAAAGCTGTTGATCGCGAGAACGATCAGCACCATGTAAATGATTGCGTAAGCTACTTTGCTGACCGCTTTTTTCTCGAATGCGCTTTGAACGGTTTCCAGAATCATGCTGAACACGGTCAGCAGGATGATGGTGCCGAGCAGCTTCCCGTTGGCGAGCACCTCGTAAAATAAATATTTCATCAGTCCGCTTGCGATCGATTTGATGCCGAAGCCGCCGCCCGGCGTAAGCATTTCTTTGAAGGAAGGGACCGTGCCGGACGGAAAAAATCCCCCGTAATCGACAACCAGCTTGTTCCAATAATCTTCGACCTGCTCGGTAGGAAGCCGCTGCGCTTGTTCGCCGACCATCGCATCGATCGGCCCTGCGGCATAAACGCCTACTCCAAAGCCAACGAGCATAACGGCCAGCACCGTCAAAACGACGGAAGCTCGTAAGGAAAGCCTGAATCCAAAAGACGGGCCTCTGATTCTTGCAAACACGGAGGGCTGATTATTCGGCTGCAGCATGCGGGATTCAACTCCTCTGGTACGACTTCTGGGGCATCTAGGCGGGCATCAGCTTTACGACCGTTTCGACAATGATTTTTATAATGGGAATTGCCATGACCATGATTAAAATTTTGCCTGACAGCTCGATCTTGGATGCGATCGCTTCTTGTCCCGCATCTCTTACGATTTGAGCGCCGTATTCGGCTATATAGGCGATACCGATTATTTTCAAAATCGTCTTGAGAAATACCATATCGATATGCGACTTGATCGCAAGTTCCTCCAGCACGCGTATGACGGCCCCGATCTTGCCCAATAAAAACAACAGGATGATGGCGCCCGTAAAAGCGGTCAGCAGAAACGCGAACATCGGCTTTTGTTCTTTAAGGACTAGCGCCAGTACGGTCGCCAGCAGTCCGAGTCCCACGATTTGGATGATGTCCATTGAACATTCCCTCCACGTTTTGCCGGGGCAAAACGCCTTCGGAAGCATATGTCTGCTTTGCGTAAACCGATCGACTCCGAATGTTCAAGCCGGTTTGCGCGAGAAAAAGCGAATCGACCGCAGCTGTAATCGCTACTGGAATAAGAAGATCGTCTTGATTTCGCGGAATAGCTCGTTCAGCATGCTTACGACCATAAAGAGCACGACGACAAATCCGATGACGGTTACCCAGTGCGCCATATCTTCCTTGCCCATCTGCTTCAACACCGAGTGAATCATCGCGATAATAATGCCAATACCTGCTATTTGAAATATTGCGTTCACATCAACATTCATGCCGGCACCTCACAACTAGCGGTTAGAGGAAAACGATCGGCCGCCGTCTTCGGCCCCCCTGCTTCAATACATCAAGATGACCAGCAGCGCTCCGACCAACACGCCGAGACTTTTCCACATCGTTTCGTAACGCTTCTGCTCCTCGCGAGCCGTCTCTTCCTCCGCCTGCAAATGGCTGATTGCCAGACGGAGATGTTTGATCTGGTCTTCGCGATCCGATACGCCAAGCGTGCTGCCCAACTGCTGCATCACTTCCTGCTCGCCGGCTTTCATCGCCGTGTGTCTCCATCCTTCCGTTATCGCCTCTTTCCAGCTTTCCGCCGCAGGACGTCCATCGGCATCCCGCATCCTGTCGGCGGCAAGCGTAAACATAGAAGCTAGCGGCGGAGAAACGGGCTTCGCGATGATTCCCAGCGCGTCCGGCAGCGGCGTGAAGCCGTAGCCGATTTCCGTTTCCAATCGTTTGAGCGCCTGTACGAGCTGACGGATCTGCTTCGGCCGTCTGGCAAACAGACCTGCCTGATAAAATCCGAGCATTGTAGCGGCAAACAAGATGCAAGCCGCGCCGATCAGCTTGAGCAAGCCTCATCCCCCCTCGCAAGCTTCGGGAAAGCGGAGCCCGCTATTTTTTTGCCCGCGCCGTCATAGATCGAAGCTATTGCGGGAATGCCGTCTCTTTTGGCCAAACATACGACTCTGCCGAACAGCCGGTCGGCAAGCAGCTCCCGCAGCACCGGCCGCATTCGCACATCGTCGTAATCGAAGCCGTGCGCGCTCGCTATGACCCGAATTCCCGCATGAAGCGCTTCTCGTACAGCGGAGGCGTCTTCCTGTCTGCCGATCTCGTCCACAACAAGCACGTCAGGCGACATGGAGCGGATCATCATCATCATTCCTTCCGCTTTCGGACAACCATCCAACACATCGGTGCGCGGTCCGACCTCGAAGCGCGGCACGCCCCGCACGCAAGCCGCCAGCTCCGACCGTTCGTCGACGATCCCGACCTTGAGGCCGCCTGTTCGTCCGTCGGGCCACACCCCTGCGCTCAGCAGTCTTGCCAAATCGCGAATCAGCGTCGTTTTGCCGTGCTGGGGAGGGGAAACGATCAGCGTATGATGCACCGAGCGGCCGAACCCCGTATCGTCCGTCAAGCACGGCAGCACTTGCAGCCCGCAGCCGACGATTTCCCTTGCCACGCGAATGTTAAAGCCCGTAATGTCGCGAATCAATTTAACGCTTCCGTGCTCGAGTACCGTTTTGCCCGCCAACCCGACGCGGTGTCCCCCCGCAATCGTAATAAACCCGCGCTTCAGCTCCTCCTCGAAGGTGTAAAGAGAATGATTCGTCAGCAAATCGAGAAGCGTAGCGCAAATCTCGCGATTGGGACGAAAGCCTTTGGAAGCATCCAAGGTCGGCTGGCTCTGCTCGGTCAAGAATGCATAGTGGCCTCTGCTCACGATTTCGAGCGGCCGATTTTCCCGGACCCGTATTTCTTCCAGCTCGTGCAGCATCGCATCCGGCATTCGCTTCAGTATCCGCATCAGCGCAGGGGGCATGGCGGCCCATATCGTCTCAAGCATGTCGCGCCTCCAAGTAAGTTGTCCAGTCTATCATTATCTATATGCTTGACCCTATAGAATATGACTTGTCTTCTTGCAAGGAACGCGTTCATTTTTTCAATATGCCGATGAAAATACAGGTCAAGCCGGCGAAAATCCAGACGATTTTCCCGAACGACAGCTTATCGGCCATTCCGACAAGCCCGATCGTCGTTGTCGCAAGCAGAACGATCGGTCCGACAAACGCGAGCGAAGAGTTGACGATCAGCGCTTTATCGACCTGATTGATCCGCAGCATGACAAGAGCGGCAATAATCTCAAGACTTCCGGAAAACATCCGGAGCATCGCCATACTAAGCACGAACTTATTCAGCATCGCAGCACCTCCCTCCAAAAATAGCAATCTTGTCCTACCACTACCTTATGCATGCTTGTCTATCGATAGAAGCATATGTTTAGCCGAATGAAAGCCCGATTCATGGGCACATCCCCTTAGCCCGCGCATATTATGCTCAAGAAAAGAACAATTTTTCGTATGGTGAGGAGATCACGACATGGAAGGAACATCCCGTTCTTGGCACCCGAAACTCGCGGATCCGTCCGGTATGCGTCAGGCAAAACCGCGCTTTAGCGGCAAAACGATGGTCATCGACAAAGGTCTCGGGATCAATGCGCTCGAGGATTTATTGGAAACGGCGGCGGCTCACATCGATATGATCAAAGTCGGTTTCGGCACCTCGCCTCTATATCCGCGAAAGCTGCTCGAACGCAAAATCGAGCTTGCCAAACGGTACGGCATCCGTATCTTTCCCGGGGGCACTTTCCTCGAGGTAGCCGTAACGAAAGATGTGACCGATTTGTATTTTAAAGGCATAACGGCGCTGGGCTTCGACGGCGTGGAGGTATCGGACGGTACGATTGAATTGCCGAGGGACGCAAGGAGCAGGCTCATTGCGCAGGGAAAGGAGGCCGGACTCACCGTATTTACCGAGTACGGCAAAAAATGCTGGGGCTCCACAATCGAAATAGAAGATTTGATCCGCACCGTGCGCACCGATATTCGTTTGGGCGCCGAGCTCGTAACGATCGAGGGGCGGGAGTCGGGAGCCGGAGTAGGAATATTCGATGCGGACGGCGCATGCAGGGACGATAAAATTCAAGCCGTGCTCGATCGCATCGAGAAGCCGGAGCAGCTGCTTTGGGAGGCGCCGCAAAAGTCGCAGCAGGTACATCTGTTGAACATGCTCGGACCGGATATCAACATCGGCAATGTCGCACCGCAGGACATTTTGTCATTGGAGGCGCTTCGCAGGGGGCTGCGGTCGGATACGTTCGATTTCATCCTGGACCATAAATCCCGCGCCGGTTTGGTCTATGAGCTGACTTTCGAAATATAAATAAAGGTAGGTTTCATCGAACCATATTACGGTAGTGCAATAGTCCGCGCGAGTGGCCCAAACACGCCGCGCTTTCTCTTGCGGGCGCCAAGGAGGATCAGCATGCAAATCGATGTCATTTCCTGTGTGAGCGAAGCCCGTTCCGATGATTTTGTCGGCAAAACGGCGCTGGTTATCGATGTTTTGCGGGCAACGAGCAATATGGTAACGGGTCTGAGCGCAGGATGCCGGGCTTTCGTGCCAGTCGAGACCGTTCAGCAGGCCAAACAAATACACGCGGCGGGCGATCTGCTCGGCGGGGAACGATCCTGCAATAAGATACCCGGCTTTCACCTCGGCAACTCGCCTTTGGAATACACCCGCGATGCGGTCGACGGAAAACGAATCGTCATGACGACGACCAACGGGACGAGAGCGGTGCAAAAATCGCAAAAGGCGCAGCATGTCCTCGCCTGCTCGCTGCTGAATGCGCGGGCGTGCGCCAAGGCGGCTCTTGATTTAGGAAGGGATATCATCGTCGTCTGCGCGGGAACCCAGGATCAGTTCGCACTGGAGGACGGACTCGGAGCGGGTGCGGTTGTGAAGGAAATAAGAGGACTCGCCAAAACCGAGCCGCAAGTGAACGATTTCGGCATTGCGATGGAAAGCTGCTTTTTGCAATTCGGCGACATGCTTCAGGAGACGCTGCAGCAAACCGCAACGGGCAAAAGACTGGCGAAGCTCGGCTACTCCAACGATGTCGGCTTTTGCTCGCGATTGAATATATTCGAGCTTGTTCCAGTGCTGAAGGAGGGCGTTCTCGTTCCCCTCGTACCGGCGCCGACATACAGATAGCTCGTTCTAAACGAATCCCCCTTTCATAAAATAGATAAGGACAAGGGGGACCGGCTATGAACGGAAATGTAATTCTCGTCATTCTCATCCTGATCGGCCTGATCGGACGCTCCAATATTATTACGACAGCCGCATGCATTCTGCTCGTTATTAAGCTTGTAAGTCTTGATCGTTATTTACCTGCGCTTGAACGGAGAGGACTGGAATTCGGTCTTCTCTTTTTGACGCTCGGCGTGCTTGTCCCGTTCGCAACCGAACGCATTTCCTTGCGCGACGTAACGTCCGTATTCACGTCATGGCCCGGCATTATCGCACTGGCGGGAGGCGCCATCGCCACGTATATGAACGGGAAAGGCCTGGAGCTATTAAAAATAGACCCACAATTGGTTGTGGGTCTTGTCATCGGTTCGATTTTCGGCATCATATTCATGCGGGGAATCCCGGTCGGGCCGCTGATGGCTGCGGGAATAACAGCCCTGCTGATGAAAATCGTGCAGTTTATTTGGAATAAATTCGTTTGATCGCAGATGGCGGAGCCCCAGCAAAGTTCGCTTATTTCGCTTCTAAGGCATCCGTCGCTTAGCTGGGATAAACTATCTGCGGTCGGACGGTCCGCCGACGAACGCTTGCTCGGTCGTGTCCAGGCCGTAAGCCGTATGCAGCGCTTGAACCACTTCGTTAAGCTGCGGCTTCTCGATAACGCACGACACTTTAATCTCGGACGTGCTGACCATTTTAATATTGACGCCGCGCGAGGAAATGACCTCGAACATTCTGGCTGCGACTCCCGGATTGCTGACCATGCCCGCTCCGACGATGGATACTTTCACAAGATCGTCCTCATGCGAGAGATCCCGGTAGCCGATCTCGTCTTTAATGCTTTCGAGAACGCCGGTCGCTTTGCCTACATGATCCGAAGCGGTCGAAATCGTGAACGAAACGTCCGCCACTTGCTCCCCGATGCCGCTTTGCACGATGATATCGACGTCGATATTTTGTTCCGCAAGAGCAGAGAACACTTTTGCCAACTGGCCCGGCTTATGCGGGACTCCTAAAATGCTGATTCTTGCTACATTTTTATCAAAAGCGATGCCGCGAACGACAACACCCTGCTCCATGACCGCTTCCTCCTTGACGTGTGTTCCTTCGTTATGGGTAAAGCTGGATCTGACGACCAGCTGCACTTGATAATGCTTAGCGTATTCAACGGCACGCGGATGCAGGACGGCAGCTCCAAGATGTGCCAATTCGAGCATTTCGTCGTACGATATTTCCTTCAGCTTGCGCGCCACCTTGACGACACGCGGATCGGTCGAATAAACGCCGTCCACATCGGTGTAGATCTCGCACAGATCGGCCTTAATCGCTGCAGCGAGCGCTACCGCCGTCGTATCCGAGCCGCCCCGTCCGAGCGTCGTGATATCGCCCTCCTCGGACAAGCCTTGGAACCCTGCGACGATGACCACCTTCTCTTCATCGAGGGCGCCTATTACGCGCTTCGGATCGATATCCGAAATACGCGCGTTGCCGTGTACCGGCTCCGTGGAAAATCCCGCTTGCCAGCCCGTAAAGGAAATGGCTTGTTCTCCTTCGGCAGAAATCGCCATCGCCAACAGCGCTACCGACACTTGCTCGCCTGTCGAGAGCAGCATATCCATCTCGCGCGCCGGAGGCTTACCGGGATATATTTGTTTAGACAAGTCGATCAAATCGTCCGTCGTATCGCCCATTGCGGAAACGACGACCACGCAGCGGTTGCCTGCGCGTTTGCGTTCGACGATTCGTTTGGCTACGCGTTTCATCCGTTCGGCATCGCCGACGGAGCTGCCGCCAAATTTCATAACGATTAAAGACACAGCTCGTTCACTCCCTACATCTTATCCTAATTTCCATAGGAGTCTGTTAACATTTTCACATTATAGCATACCTTATCAGCAGCATAAAGAACATTTATTGACGAATAACGTACGAATATTCGGGTTTATCAAGTCAATGACGAACGCTCGTGACCCTTCCGCCGAACGTCGAGTCTCCGCTATCTTGTAAACGCCAGCCCCGCGATCTTGTCTTCGTCAGCGCAGCCTATGACGCCGCCCACGGCTTGCAAGCGTTTCGCATCTTGCAGAGGACGCCAGCCAATCGACCGACCGCTTTATGTAGCGAAACATCTTGCATCGGGGAGCTGCTTGCGATTCGAAATGCGCTGCAGTCCGATTTTGCCCACTTGGATCGAGCTTAGGTCCCTTACCTTCGCTACAGTCCCAAAACGCGCGCTTGCAGAAGCTGTTTGGCTCGTCACACCCGTAAATCCATGCTACAAACAGGCAGTTTCGGTCTACAACTTATAGGAAGCCTCGATTCCTTGCTCCAAGCGGGGGAATTCGAATTACAGCATTCGGGACCTAAATATTAGCAAAACAAAAGAAGCTTCCAAAACCACTTTAGGAGGAGGCCACTGACAAACTAATGATTTTTCAGTGAGTTCCAGTAGCGGGTACAAAAAATGCGACACT
>NZ_QMFB01000017.1 GCF_003285015.1 Paenibacillus contaminans
GCGTACAACAATTCGCCTTCGCAGCGCCCGAAGACGGATTATATGTTGTACCGCGTACAACAATTCGCCTTTGTAGCGCCCGAAGTTACTTCTGTTGCTCTAAGAGCCCGTAGGCTCCGGTGCCGGGTGAATCCGTTTTACTAGAGCTTCGATAGATAAGGTCGGCTATAAGGCTGAGACAAATTGTGAGCATAGCATGAAGCAGATATAATAAGGCTATTATTCGGCGCTGTATCAAATTCGGGATGAGGCCGTATTTGTTGAGCGCATTGTCGATTTGCAGACAAGACTATCAATGGCTAGGGCGTGACTGAGAACTCCGAAGGGAGCAGATATTGCCGATTTTTCGTTCCTCCATCCGAAAGGTTAAGCTACGCATAACCTTGTGCGGATTCCGCTACGGTAAACGTACCGCCCAAGAGAGGGCGGAAGCCGTTTATCCTTGCATGCAAGGCGCGTTTGTGAAGGCGTACCGGGGGTACGTCAAGCAAACGGAACGAAGAAGGGGGCGAAAAGGCGGTGATAGATGCCCCTGTGTGGGGTTTCAGACACGCCCTAATTCGCTAGCTGCCCAATAACTCGTAATTTGCTCAAAATATTTGCCCCGCGCTTTTGCCACGGGATGGCAGCTTGAAGCGTAAAGGAGACGAAAGCTGATGATTCGTGTCATGCTGATTGACGATGAAGAAGATGCGCTGGATTTGTTGGAGATTTTGCTTGGTCAAATCGGGAACGTTCAGATAGCAGGAAGATACATCAATCCGTTTCAAGCGTTAGAAGCGCTGAGCCGTACAGCGGCGGATGCCGTGTTCCTGGATATCGAGATGCCGGGACTGAAGGGAACGGAAGCGGCTCGGCAAATAAGAACGATTTCTCCTCAACTGCCGATCATCTTTACAACGGCTTATGTGCAATATGCGGTTGAAGCGTTCGAAATTCAATCGACCGACTATCTGCTGAAACCGTTTACGATGGAACGGCTGCAGAACACGATGGCGCGCATCCAAAAATCGCTGCTTGAACCCGCCGCCCCATCATCTCCGAGCGCAAGCCTTGCCCCGAAGGTTCTTTGTTTGGGAGGCTTCCATATTGAATTGTCCGGCGAAACGGGCAAGACGCTGACATGGAAAACGAAAAAGGAAAGAGAGCTTTGCGCGCTCCTGATACATTGCGAAGGCAGGCCGGTAAATGCCGCAACGATTATCGAGGCGTTATGGCCGGGCTACGATTTGAACAAGGCCAAGACGTATTTGTATACCTGCCTGTCCTATCTGCGAAAAAGCTTGGCAGAGGGAGGGGTCCCGATCCGAATCCAGAAAACGGATCAAGGCTTTGCCGCCGAATTGGACGGGCTTGCCGTTGATGTATTCGAATTCGAGCGGCTGCTGGGCGATGTTTTGGCTGAAGGCATGATGGACGACTATATTTACGATAAGATGAACGGCTTGTACAAAGGCGAGTATATGGAAGCGTGCGATTTCGGCTGGACTACCTCCAGGCAGCTGGAGCTGAAAGCTTCGTATGTCCGGGCGCTTCGCCGATGGTACGCGCATTTTCGAAGCCGGAGCAGGCCGGCGCTTGCAATCGACAGCCTGCAGAAGCTGCTGTCGCTGGCTCCCGATTCCGAGCTTGACGGTCGCGAGTTGATCCGTCTCCACCTGGAGCTAGGCAATCGCAATGAGGCGTATCGCGTCTGTCTGCAATTGGAGCAGGCGGTGCGCGTTCAATTGGGCGCGGAGCTGGAGGAAGAGACGAAGCAACTGTTCCGGCAAACGATGGAGAAGTCGGAGCGGACGTCCCAATGAGTCGGAAATTGGCGGCGTTGTTCATCACTATAGCTTTGTTGTTCGCAACCTACGGGTTGCTTCTGACTTACTTCTCCCATCACAAGAAACCCATGCCTGTTGCCAAAAACGGAGTTATAGATTTGACCGGATGGGCATTTCAAGAGGAAGGTGTCGTTCGGCTGGACGGGCAATGGGCGTTTTATCCCCATCGGCTGCTCTCCCGGCAGTCCTCTCCCGCATCCGACGGCGCAGAGGAAGCAGCGCCCGAAATGATTCAGGTTCCCGGGTCATGGACCAAACAAATGGAGACGCTGGGCATGGCGACCTACCGGCTGCAGCTCCTGATCGACGACGCAAGTGCGGTATATGGCCTGAAGACGGCTGCGATTCTCATCTCCAACCGGCTTATCGTCAATGGCCAGGTCGTGGGCTCCAGCGGCAGTCCGGACGAGAAGGAGCATTACCGAGCGCTTAACAAGCCGTATGTCAGCTACTTCACGCTGAAGCCGGGCCGGAACGAAATTCTCATCGAAGCGGCCAACTATGAATTTCGGGTTAACAGCGGAATTGGCGAATCGCTTCACTTCGGCAAGGCCGAGCAAATTGCCAAGCTGCGCGACCGGGCGGCGGCCCATGACTGGATCACGCTAACCGCCTTCCTGATTATGGGGCTGTATTTTATCGGGTTGTTTTCCCAGCGCAGAAATGATCATTCCCTGGTTGTCTTCGGCCTTGTCTGCGTATTTATCGCAGCGTTTACAAGCGTCAGCGGCGAAAGGGTTCTGTTCGATGCGGTCGGCGAGTTTCCGTTCTGGCTTTATTTTCGTATCCAGATGGTGCTGACGGTCGGCGTAGGCGCGGGGTTTTTCCTGTATGTATACACCGCTTTCCGGCCCTATACCTTCAAATGGTTCACGCAAGGCGGTCTGATCGCGGGTGCCGCTTTGCTCGCGCTGCATTTCGGTTTCGCCTCCCAGATTACGACGGGTCCGTTTCGTCTTTTGACGTCGCTATACGTGACATTTGCATTGCTGTACGCTACGTATGTGTTTGTCTACGCGGTACTGCACAAAGTGGCGGGCAGCTGGTATTTGGCCGTGGCGGCTCTGGCTTTGAATGCGCTGGTGCTGAACCAGAATATGAACGTGTATTTCGGCGTGCCGATCTATTCGCTGGCGCCGATCGAGCCTTTTCTCGTGCTGCTGATGCTGGCGCTTTTGATGTCCCTGCGGTTTTCGAACGCATTCCAGAAAATCGAGGAGCTATCCGGAAAATTGCTGCAGGCGGACAAGCTGAAGGATGACTTTCTGGCCCGCACCTCGCATGAATTCAAGACGCCCCTGCATGGCGTCATGAATATATCCCAATCCATGCTGGACGATGCCGCGAATCCGCCGACAGCCGGGCAACGGGAGAAGCTGCGGCTCGTGACCGATATTACGAGGAAGCTGTCGCAGCTTGTCTACGACATTCTGGACTTGTCCAAGCTGAAGCAAGGCGAGCTTAGAATCGTGCCGGCGCCGATCGACGTTCGTGCGGTTGCGGAGATTCAGGTGCGCTTCTATTCCTACCTCTGTACGGAAAAAGATATTCAACTGATTAATCAGGTGCCTGCGGGACTGCCTTATGCATATGCCGATGAAATTCGGCTGGGTCAAATCATCGGGAATTTGCTGGACAACGCCATCAAACATACGGATAACGGCACAATTGCCATTGCCGGGAAAGAACGCGGAGGCATACTCGAGATTAAGGTACGGGACACAGGTGCGGGAATAAAGCCGGAGGATTTGCCGCATATTTTTGAGCCGTTCAAATCGACGGAGGGGGCGCAGCACAGCTTCGGACTGGGGCTGTCGATCGCGAAGCAGCTGGTCGAGCTGCAAGGAGGCACTCTATCGGTAAGCTCCACGCCCGGTGCCGGTACCTGCTTTACGTTCATGCTTCCCGTTGCCGAGGAACGGAGAGAAGCGTCCATGTCCTTGTCCTATTCGACAGTCTCTCACTCTGCGTCCCCCCAAAATGAATATTCCTTTGCAACGCCATATGTGTCGAATGCCGACGGCAAGCGTACGGTACTAATCGTCGACGACCAGTATGTGAATCTGAAGGTTTTATTGGATGCGCTACAGACGTTGGATTATCGCGTTATCGCGGTCAAAAACGGGTATGAGGCGCTGGAGCAGATCGACCAGTCGGGCAGGATTGACCTCGTCATTCTGGATTTGATGATGCCGGGTATGTCGGGGTACGAAGTGTGCCAGGAGATTCGCAGGCGCTATTCGCTGCTGGAGCTGCCCGTTTTGATGGTGACGGCGGCTATTCAACCGCAGGATAAGGTTGCGGCATTCCAGGCGGGCGCCAATGATTACTTGCCGAAGCCTTTTGATCTGGAGGAACTGAAGGCCAGAATCGGCAGCTTGCTCGCCATGAAGGAATCGTTGGGCCGCGCGGTTCATATGGAGGTGGCGTTTCTGCAATCGCAGATTAAACCCCATTTTTTGTACAATGTGCTGAACAGTATTGTGGCCTCCAGCTATACGGACGCAGATCGCGCGCGGAAAATGATTGCAGCGCTCGCGGATTACTTGCGGGGAAGTTTCCGCTTCAGCAATGCGGAGGATCGTATCGGGCTCGCCGAGGAATTCAGCCTTATTCAAACGTATGTGGAGATCGAACGGGCCCGATTCAGGGATCGCATTCGCTTCGAATATGAGATCGAAGAGGCAGCTTATAGCCTGCGAATCCCGCCGCTGCTGCTGCAGCCGCTGGTCGAAAACGCCATTCGTCACGGCGTCGGCGATCGTATCGAAGGCGGAACGGTGAGGATGACGGTGAAGAAGTCGGACGGGCGGTGGGTTTTCATCGTGGCCGACGACGGCGTCGGGATTTCGCCCGAACGCTTGAAGACGTTGCTAGAACGAAGCGACGGAGAGGGGCAGCAAGGAGTCGGCTTGCAGAATATCAACAAACGGCTGAAATACGAATACGGAACGTCGCTGGAGATTGCGAGCGAGCCGGGATGCGGAACCGAAGTCGCCATTCGCATTCCTGTCTCCCGACTCTGAAGTACCACGCCCTATGCGTGAAAGGTCTTATCGTTCGACGATGAGGCCTTTTTGTTTCACGTATCAAGTGCTTATATTCAACGGTAAACGCGCGCGTCCCAAGCTTATGCTTACGAAGTCGCTTTCTTCGAAAGCGTTTAGGACCGCGAAGCCGTTTATCCTTGTGGCGAAACATGTCGGTTTTTAAGGTTTTTTTAAGGTGCCGTCGGTTATGCTGGGCTGGAATGCGCGGACACAACGACTGAACGATTACACGGAGAGGAAGGATGCATAGTGGTTCCGGCAATGAGAGCAAGCAAGAAATACGACAGTGTTCGAAAAATAGTATGTTTATTATTTGCCGTTATTCTCTTCATTCCGCTCTTATTGGTTGGCGGCACGGCGTCGGCGGCGGCGTCCGGCTGGTCGAATATAGACGGCAACCGAGCGGACGGGATTAACGTTAACCCGAATTACAAAGCGCAAAATACCGCCATAGCCGAATGGAACGGCGAGGTCTACGTGGCATGGCAAGAAAGAATCACTGCGGATGCGAATAGCAAATACCAAATCAGGGTCAAGAAATATAACGGAACCGGATGGGTGAGCGTCGACGGAAACGGGCCGTACGGATTGAATGCGGATTCCTCCAAAGTGGCTTCCCAGCCTACTATGGCCGTGTACGACGATGCATTATATATCGCATGGACGGAAATGTCGACGTCGTCCGTTGGCCAAATTCGGGTCAAGAAATATGACGGCTTAAACTGGACGAGCGCCGAAGGCGACAGCACGGTCGGAATCAATGTGGATCCTTCCAAGAATGCCATGCTTGCCGCGTTGACTGTATACAAAGATGAGCTGTATGCGATTTGGGCTGAAGCAACTCAAATTCGAGTCAAGAAGTATGACGGCGACAAGTGGACAAGCATCGACGGCGGCGGTCCAAACGGTTTGAATGTGAACCCGAATAATGGCGCAGGAGCCCCCGCTATGGCGGTCATGGGCGATGCCTTGTATGCGGTGTGGTCTGAAGCGCCGTACAACACTGCTTCTCAACTCCGGGTGAAAAAGTATGACGGCAAAGACTGGACAGTGATTGACGGCGGAAGCGGCTTGAATATTCGCAGCTGGTGCAGCGCATACAACGCATCCTTAACCGTCATCAACAATGCCTTGTATGTGGCGTGGGGCGAACCTACTGGCGGTCTCTACAGCACGGATGATCAAATAAGAGTCAAAAAATTTGATGGCAGCACCTGGTCGAGCATTGATGGCGGCGGTGAACAGGGCATAAACGTGAATCCCGGTTTTCGCGCCTGGGAGGTTGGGCTGGCAGCAATCGATAACGAGTTGTATGCGGTATGGTCTGAAAATACGGGAGTTTATGTAAACCGTCAGTACGTTTTTAAAATACGCGTGAAGAAATATGACGGTAAGAAGTGGACGAGCGCCGAAGAAGGTAAAAACGGCTTGAATGTGAGCGGCGACAGACAGGCTACTAATCCTGCGGCGACTGAGCTGGACGGCGCTTTATATGTAGCGTGGGGCGAGTGGAACAGTGTGGAGGAACAAGTGCGAGTGGCCAGATATTTGCCTCCGCCTCCGCCTGCCGTCAACAGTGTCAGCGTTATTCCGAGCACCGCTACCATCGCGCGGGGAGCCAGCAAGCAGCTTACGGCTGCAGTCGATGCGGTTGGCGGCGCGGGAACGACGGTGACATGGAGCAGCAACGACGCCGACAAGGTGGCGGTGAGCAGCACGGGCAAAGTTACCGTATCGTCGGACGCGGCGCTAGGCCCCTACACGATTACGGCCACCTCAACGGCGGATAACAGCAAGTCGGGCACGGCGACGATCACCGTTACCGAAGCGCCGGCCGTAAACGGCGTAACGGTCACTCCGGACAGCGCAAACGTCATGCAAGGAGAAAGCCGACAACTCACTGCTGCAGTGGATGCGGTGGGCGGTGCAGCGACGACAGTAACATGGAGCAGCAGCGACGCCAGCAACAAGGTGGCGGTGAGCAGCACAGGGAAAGTGACGGTCGCAGCGGATGCGTCACCGGGCCCCTACACGATTACCGCCACCTCGACGGCGAATCGCAGCAAGACGGGTACGGCAACGATCACCGTTACCTACGCGCCGGCAGTCAACAACGTAACGGTCACCCCGGGCAGCGCAAACGTCATGCAAGGAGAAAGCCGTCAGCTCACAGCTGCAGTGGATGCGGTGGGCGGCGCAGCAACGACGGTAACATGGAGCAGCAGCGACGCTAGCAACAAGGTAGCGGTGGACAGCACGGGGAACGTGACGGTCGCAGCGGACGCGTCGCCGGGTCCGTACACGATTACCGCCACCTCGACGGCGAATCGCAGCAAGACGGGTACGGCAGCGATCACCGTTACCTACGCGCCGGCCGTCAACGGCGTAACGGTCACCCCGGGTAGCGCAAGCGTCATGCAAGGAGAAAGCCGCCAGCTCACAGCGGCAGTGGACTCAGTGGGCGGCGCAGCAACGACGGTAACGTGGGGCAGCAGCGACGCCAGCAACAAGGTGGCGGTGAGCAGCACAGGGAACGTGACGGTCGCAGCGGACGCGTCGCCGGGCCCGTACACGATTACCGCTACTTCGACGGCGGATAACAACAAGACGGGTACATCGACGATCACGGTCACCTATGCGCCGGCCGTCAACGGCGTAACGGTCACCCCGGGCAGCGCAAACGTCATGCAAGGAGAAAGCCGTCAGCTCACAGCTTCAGTGGATGCAGTGGGCGGCGCAGCAACGACGGTAACATGGAGCAGCAGCGACGCCAGCAACAAGGTGGCGGTGAGCAGCACAGGGAACGTGACGGTAGCAGCGGATGCGTCGCCGGGTCCCTACACGATTACCGCGACTTCGACGGCGGATAACAACAAGAAGGGGACGTCGACGATTACGGTCACCTATGCGCCGGCCGTCAACAGCGTAACGGTCACCCCGGAAAGCGCAAACGTCATGCAAGGAGAAAGCCGTCAACTCACAGCGGCAGTGGACGTAGTGGGCGGTGCGGCGACGACGGTGACGTGGAGCAGCAGCGATGCCAGCAACAAGGTGGCGGTGAGCAGCACAGGGAACGTGACGGTCGCAGCGGATGCGTCGCCGGGTCCGTACACGATTACCGCCACCTCGACGGCGAATCATAGCAAGACGGGTACGGCAACGATCACCGTTACCTATGCGCCGGCCGTCAACAGCGTAACGGTCACCCCGGACAGCGCAAACGTCATGCAAGGAGAAAGCCGCCAACTCACAGCGGCAGTGGATGCAGTGGGCGGCGCGGCAACGACGGTGACGTGGAGCAGCAGCGACGCCAGCAACAAGGTGGCGGTGAGCAGCACAGGGAACGTGACGATCGCAGCGGACGCGTCGCCGGGCCCCTACACGATTACCGCCACCTCGACGGCGGATAACAACAAGACGGGTACATCGACGATTACGGTCACCTATGCGCCGGCGGTCAACGACGTAACCGTCACTCCGGACAGCGCAAGCATTATGCAAGGAGAAAGCCGCCAACTCACAGCGGCAGTGGACGCAGTGGGCGGCGCGGCAACGACGGTGACGTGGAGCAGCAGCGACGCCAGCAACAAGGTGGCGGTGAGCAACACAGGGAACGTGACGGTCGCAGCGGATGCGTCGCCGGGGCCGTACACGATTACCGCGACTTCGACGGCGAATCATAACAAGACGGGGATGGCGATCATCACCGTTACCTATGCGCCGGCTGTTAACGGCGTAACGGTTACCCCAGACAGCGCAAACGTCATGCAAGGAGAAAGCCACCAACTCACAGCGGCAGTTGACGTAGTGGGCGGTGCGGCGACGACGGTGACATGGAGCAGCAGCGATGCCAGCAACAAGGTGGCGGTAAGCAGCACAGGGAACGTGACGGTCGCAGCGGATGCGTCGCCGGGTCCGTACACGATTACCGCCACCTCGACGGCGAATCATAGCAAGACGGGGACGGCGATCATCACCGTTACCTATGCGCCTGCCGTCAACAGCGTAACGGTCACCCCGGACAGCGCAAACGTCATGCAAGGAGAAAGCCGTCAGCTCACAGCCACAGTGGATGCAGTGGGCGGCGCGGCGACGACGGTCACGTGGACGAGCAGTGACGCCAGCAACAAAGTGGCGGTGGACAGCACAGGAAACGTGACCGTCGCAGCGGACGCCGAGCCGGGTACTTACACAATTACAGCTACCTCAACGGCGGATAGCAGTAAGACGGTGACGGTGACGATTACGGTTACCGCAGCGCCTACCTACACAATTGCTGCTTTAACGAACCAAACGTTAACGGCACTTATTCAGGGGTACGTATCTGGCACCCAAGACGCCAAAACGATTCCCGTCACGAATATTGGCACTGGCGATTTGACGAACCTGTCGGTATCGATTAGCGGCGCAAATGCTAACGATTTTGTGATCACGCAGCCGGCTTCCGATTTAAACAGCAGTGAATCGACAAGCTTTACGATTCAAGCGAAAGATGGCTTGTCAGCAGGCACCTACACGGTAACGGTCACAGTATCGGCGGATCAGATGACAGCTGTAACCTTTACCGTCACGCAATCCGTAAACTTGCCGAATGCTCCTGCCAATCCGCAAGGTCTGGTCGCTGTCGGAGGCGATCGTCAGGTTACTCTAAATTGGAATACGGTAACGGGAGCGACGTATTACAACATTTATATAGCGACGTCTCCAGGCCAATTTACCGAGGATGGAGTTGTGACTGTCACTTCTTCTACCTACAGCGTTCAGAACCTGATAAACGGTACGACCTATTATTTTGTGGTGAAGGCCGGCAACGAAGGCGGTTTGAGCGCAATGTCGAACGAGGCTGGCACGACTCCGGCAACCGTTCCGGCAGCGCCGACGAATTTGACGGCAACTGCGGGGGACGGACAAGCTACCGTTACCTTTACAGCTTCAACTGACGACGGCGGAAGTCCGATTACGGGATATGAGGTGACGGTAGCTCCAGGAAATGTGGTCGTAACCGGATCGTCAAGCCCGATTGTCGTTACAGGTTTAAGTAACGGGACGAGCTACACCTTTACGGTAAAGGCGATTAATGCAGCCGGAATAAGCATATCCTCTGCTGAGTCCAATTCCGTCGTGCCGAGATCGTCATCGAGCGGAGAGAGCGGCACTCCTGAGACCCCTGCCACCACGACACCGGAGAAAGCCGATAGCAGTGTTGACATACTGGTTAACGGGAAAGTGGAAAATGCGGGAACGGCCACAACAAGCAAGCGGAACGACCAGAGCGTCAGGACGGTTTTCGTCGATCAGAAGAAGCTGGAGGATAAACTCGCGGCTGAAGGGCAAGGAGCCGTTGTTACGATTCCGGTCAGCGGGAAGTCGGATGTCGTGATTGGCGAGCTTAACGGTCAGATGGTTAAAAGCATGGAAAGCAAGCAAGCGGTTGTTGCGATCAAGACGGATCAAGCGACGTATACGATCCCCGCACAACAAATCCAAATCGGCGATATAGCGGATAAACTGGGCAAGTCAATCGCCCTGCAAGACATTAAGGTGCAAATCGAAATCGCCGCGCCTACAGAGGACACGGTGAAGGTTGTAGAGGACGCGGCAGAGAACGGTACGTTCACGATTATGGTTCCGCCGCTTGATTTTACGATCAGAGCCACATACGGAGATACAACCGTTGACGTATCGAAGTTCCACGCCTATGTGGAAAGAACGATCGCCATACCGGACGGAGTTGACCAGAACAAGATTACGACAGGCGTCGTTGTTGAGCCGGATGGAACGGTTCGCCACGTACCGACTAAGATCGTTATCATCGAAGGCAAGTATTACGCTCAGATCAACAGCTTAACCAACAGCACTTATTCCGTCGTCTGGCATCCGCTCGAATTCCTTGATGCCGCGAATCATTGGGCGAAAGACTCCGTTAACGACATGGGATCGCGTATGGTCATTGACGGTACGGGAGGTAGTCTGTTTAGTCCCGATCGCGATATCACCCGAGCCGAGTTTGCCGCCATTCTTGTACGCGGATTGGGACTGAGATTGGAAAATGGGCCAACGGCGTTCTCTGACGTGAAAACGTCGGATTGGTTCAGCAGCGCGATCGACACGGCATATGCGTATCAACTGATTAAAGGTTTTGAGGACGGCACGTTCCGCCCGAACGACAAGATTACTAGAGAACAGGCCATGATGATTCTCTCAAGAGCGATGACGATTACCGGTCTGAAGGCAAAGCTGACCGCTCAATCCGAGGATGCAGCACTTCTTCCGTTTGAAGATGCGTCAGACGTATCCGGCTGGGCACTCAGCAGCGTTGCAGACAACGTGCAAGCCGGCCTTGTCTCCGGGCGAACCGCCGCCGAGCTTGCGCCGAAGGCGTCCATCACCAGGGCTGAGGTTGCGGCCATCGTTCAAAGACTTTTGCAAAGGTCAGACTTGATTTAAGCAGAAATATCCCCTAAGCAATAAAAGTAAAACTAATCATCCCTTCCTAGCATGATCTTTTGATGCCGGGAAGGGATTTTGGCGTATCAGAAACATTTGTCGATAGTGACCTTGATGGTGAACTGTCCACCCTTTAAGTTGGAAATATGAGACGGAATCGTTCTTGTATAGAAATTTTTTCACCCCTTACAATCATCAAAATATGGTACGATTTGGATAACGTTAAAATAACTGTGCCGCCCTCTGTCGATTGACGGTTGCTTATGGAGGGGACGGAGATACCGGGAGGGGATCATGGTGAATAAGAGTTCGGCAGATTCGCAGGCGGAGGAGTGGAGGAGCTGGCAAGCGATTAATCTGAACGCTCCATTTGCAGCGCGCGACGGCGCAGGACTGCTTTCCTATAAAGGGCGGTTATGGCTGCTGGGAGGTTGGAACCCTGCCGATAAGCGCAATTTTCCTCATGCATGTAACAGCGAGGTATGGTCATCGGCTGATGGAATCGGCTGGACGCTTGTCACGAAGCAGGCGCCCTGGGAGGGCAGGCACACCGCAGGGTATGTCGTTCATGACGGGAAAATGTGGATCGTCGGCGGAGATTGCAATCAAGGCCATTATCAGCCCGATGTATGGAATTCGGAAGACGGGATCAACTGGACGCTCGTTCACGATCATGTACCGTGGGGGCAGCGGGCGCTTCATCATACAGCGGCTTTCGCGGGGAAGATTTGGGTAATGGGCGGGCAGACGATGCCCCTATTCGCTCCGTCTGAGCCAAGGTCGATCGTGTATAACGACGTTTGGTGTTCGGAGGACGGCGTCCATTGGGAACGGGCAGTTGAGCATGCGGCATGGGAACCGCGCGGGATGATCGGCGGCTCGGCGGTTTTGAACGGCCGTTTGTGGATCATGGGGGGAGGTACCTACGACACCCCGGAGTTTCCGCAGCGTAAGTACTTCAATGATGTATGGAGTACTGCAGATGGCGTGAACTGGGAATGTCATGCCGAGCTTTGTCCGTGGGCAGCCCGTCAGTATCATGAAATTGCCGCCTTCGACGGCAAACTGTGGGTCATGGAGGGTTACGACGGCGTGCACTCGGAGGAAGCGAATGAAGCTCTACTTGCTCGGCAACGTGACCGAAACGGCAATCGCAATGATGTATGGTATTCCGCCGACGGGATCGAATGGTATGAGCTGCCAAACACGCCTTGGAAGCCGCGCCATGCTGCGAGCGTAGCCGTCCATGACCAGGCATTGTGGGTCATTGCGGGCAACAATATGACGCCTGATGTTTGGAAACTGGCGGTTTGCAAAACGGAGGATGGTCAACGTGTCGGGGGATCTCTTTGGGAGGCTGGTTCGTAATACTTTCACTTGATCTTGAGGAATTAGTATGAACAACAAAGTAGAAGGTTTGCAAAAGGTAAAGTGCATTGTTCCTGCTGTTATTGCAGAGTAAAGACGAAGGATTTAGGTTTGCCTAAGTCTGATTTAGTGAGGCTGGTACGGATAGAGGATTAAACCAAATATTAAGCTCATGCGCCGGGCTTCCCTAGCCGACGCGTGAGCTTATTTTCTTCTGTAGGACTTTTCCCAGCGTTTCATAACTTCCGCCTGCGTTAAGAATCGATACCGCAGCCATCGCGATGTCTGCCATTCGTGTATAGCTTGTTGTTTGGTTTTGAAAAAACGGATATCGCAAATCATCCAGGAACAGAATAACTTCCGGTACCATTTGCCGTTTTGGACGTTGCCTGTGAAGCGGCGCACCGCTTTGCTGGCTTGTCGCTTGCTCCAGCGGGTACTGGGAGTATCGTGGTCTGTCCATACGGGAGTTTTTTTAACACTTCTGCTCATTGGCCCTCTAACCCTCCTTACGGGAAGCTAGAGGCCATCTAATTTCTTCATATTTCACCTCTTCAAATATTTGTTAGTTTCTGCATATATTGACGCTGCCGATGAAAAATAGGTTTCATTATATTGGAAAATTAAGATGGAAAAGTTCTTGTAAAGAAATTTTTTCACCCCTTACAATCATTAAAATATGGTACGATTTGGATATCGTTATTATGTTGTGTGGAGGATACCGGATGAAAATCTTATTTTGCTCTGATCCTTTGAATAACAAGGAAGTAGATCAGGATTACGAACAAGAATACAACTGTGCCAGGAAGCTGGGAATGGAAGCTCATTTGATCTCGCTGGAGTCCGTTTTGGACGGGGAGGCAACGAAGGCAGTTAAGCGGATTCCGACATTCGAAGCACCCGAAACATTCATCTACAGGGGATGGATGTTAAAACCGCACGATTACGAACAGTTGTATCACGCACTGAAGCAGAAAAACGCCATCTTGATCAATTCTCCATCGGCATATAGAAATGGACACTATTTTCCTTATTCTTATGAGGCAATTAGGAAGGCAACTCCACAAAGTATTTGGCTCGACATAAAAGAACTTTCAAATGGATTCGATGTTCTTTTTGAAAAAATGCGCATATTCGGCAACAAACCGGTCATGATCAAGGATTACGTAAAATCCAGAAAACATGAGTGGGAAGAAGCCTGCTATATCCCTGATGCGTCCGATAAGCAAAGGGTTCAAACGGTTATTCGAAACTTCATTGATCGTCAAGGCCCGGAGCTTAATGGCGGCATTGTTATTCGTGAATACATTCAACTCGAGCAGCTAACCAAGCATCCGAAAAGCGGTATGCCTTTATCGAATGAGTACCGCCTGTTTTTTCTTCATCACAAGCTGATTGAATGTACGGAGTATTGGGATGAGGCGGTCTATCAACAAAGGATTCCTAACCTTGATTCGTTTACGGAGTTATCCAAGGGTATAGCGAGCCATTTTTTTACGATGGACATTGCCAAAACCGCAAGCGGAGAATGGGCGATTATTGAGATTGGAGATGGGCAGGTCTCCGGACTGCCAAGCCATGCGGACAGCATTTTTATCAATCGATATGGGATTCCGGCGAGCCAGAATTGGAGGTAATTCAGCCATGAAGAAGAAACTATTATTAGGTCTATCTGCTGGACTATTACTTGCATTTTCAAGTATTGCCTATGCTTCCGATAAGCTGGAGGTTTATTTATTTCCTGTAAAGGTAGCGTTTGAAGGCGTTGAAAAGAAGCTGGATGACGATTACCTGGTGTTAAATTACAAAGGATATGCGTACCTGCCCGTACGCTTTGTAGCAGAGAATCTTAATGCGCATGTTCAATACAATGATGAAAAACAGGTAATCGAAATCTATAAAATGGATAAGATTATTGGCGCTCCGCTCGTTAATGAAGATCAAGCGAAATTAGTAGGATATGAAAGCGCGGGGCTTAAAAAAATCAACTCTGTCGCTTACAGGTTACTTAGCGAGGAAGAAAGGAAGCTTATGCCTGAACAGGCTAAACACTTGACTCCTGTTTATTATGTTATTGATGGAATTACTCAAGAGGATGAGCAGGTGACGTTATTTGTATCCTCGAACAATAAGACTCACTTTTTTACAGTACCGATTATAATTAAATGAAGCCATGAGGGAAGGGGCAGCCGTTAAAAGCATCGGCACAATAAATTTGAAAACTTCGGGGCGGGTTCGTCGAACCCGCTCTTCGTATTCATCGGCGAAACGAGGTAATTTCGCTACTAACCAAGTGCTTGTGTCATTCGATAAGACCCCCGACTCCGTTCCAAATCTCGCCAATAAAGAGAGGGATAATGGAAAACCGAGTTTCACTGGCGCGATAGCGGAAGCAGAAGCAGCGCAATGCTTCACGAAGGGGGGGCTTCAAAGTGAAAATGGCATAAATATATCCTAAAATCTGGATTTTATGGACTTTGCATATTCAGAAGGTGTCATGCCTGTTTCTTGCTTGAACCGGCGGGAAAAATAATGAACACTGCCATAGCCAAGTTTCTCGGCAATCTCGGTAAAGTTATATTGTTCTTCGCGAATTAAGGATTTTGCTTCAATGATCTTTAATTCGAGGTAGTATTGCTGGAGACCGATGCCTGTGCGCCGCAGAAAAATATCTTTTATTTGCGATTTTCCAATATTTACGGAACTGCAAAGTTGATCTAGCGAGAAGGAAAGATTAATATTTTCTTTCATGAAGGTTTTGATTTGTTCGATCAGATCGTTTTCCTTATGTTCTTTAGAGGGGAATGAAAGCTTATTATTCTGAGGATTAGCGATTCTCCTGACCAACTGAATAAGTAACCGTTCTAGACCTGTCTTAATCATTTGCTCTGATCCGAACGGAGCATCGATTCTCCTAAGTACACCGCTTTGGCTCTCGGGACACGTGTCTATCCGTGGTTGAAAGGTGGAAAATCCCTCTTTAACTATTTCTGCAAGAAGATTCCTCTCTTGGTCATTCAAGCTAATAACCCGGTTTTCAAATAATTTAATCGCCTCAGAGTCGCATTCAAAGGAAATGTTGACTGAGTTAGGTGCCAACTGATCAGCAGTTCTAGACATATGGAAGACGTCTGGCTTAAGTAAAAGAAAATCTCCCTGATTCATAATAAAGCTGGTGTCGTAAGCAAAGATTTCAATCCGGCCCGCATCAACATACAACATTTCCCAAAAGTTGTGGCTTTCTCCTGGAAAGCTAAAAGTTTTGGATAGTTCATGATAATAAAAAGTGTAAATATCCGAGATAACTACCGATTGCTGGAGGGGGGATTTAAGGTAGGCCACTAGTCATTCCTCCTTTATATTAAAGGTGGTTTCCGTTCTTAGGCCTGCAAAATTAGTGATAGTATAGCAAATCAAGAGTGCGTTGTCGATATCTCGATATATATATCCCACGTTATGTATACGCTTCCAATTCCCCGGAACATTTCTATTCTCGCTTAGTCTCCGCCATCCTATTCAGGATTATTTATTACACGGTTTGGCTGAAATATGAATGCAAATAAATCGGCTGACGATGCAAATCTTTAAACTTAATATCACTATATAATCGGCTTAAGCGCTTTCAGGACTAGGGATGAAAGGAGTATATCAGTAAAATGTGCAAGGGACTTACGAAAGGCGAGATATTAGCGAACAAATAGTACACGCTGCGATGGAGGTGTCCCGTGATTTCGAAAAATAACAGCCAACTCATTATTGTGCTTTCTCTCATCGTTTGTTTTATCTTTTCACCTTACCGTTATCTAACAGATACGGCATACGGTGCAGCATCCGATTCAGTTGTTCCGCCATCGGCTAACCCACCGTCATTCTCTGATCTGGGGGGGCACTGGGCAGAAGAAATAATGACAGCGTGGGCGAAAGAAGGGCTCCTTAAAGGGTATTCAGACGGTACCCTGAGACCGGATCGCACGATTAGTCGCGGAGAAGCTGCAGCGCTTGTCAATCGATCCTTCGGATTCAGTGAAGAAGCGCAAATTCATTTTTCTGACCTTACTGATTCAAATTGGGCGTACGGGGATATTTCCAAAGCGGTAAAGGCAGGATACTTGCAAGGTTTCTCGGATGGTACTGTGGGTGTGCAGAAGGAGCTTTCCAGGCAAGAAGCAGCGATCATGATAACCCGATTGCTTAATTCCGATACAAGTCAGAATACTAGCAGTATTAGTAATTTTACGGATGCTGCGTTGATTCCGCTATGGAGCCAAGGAGCTATAGGGGCAGCGGCTGCAGCGAATATCATGCAGGGCTACAATGATGGCACTTTTCGGCCGACAGCCTCTATTACACGTTCAGAATTTGTAGTTATGTTGGAACGTGCACTAGGCACATTATCAATTGCCGAATACATCAGGCCGGGCACATATGGGCCATCGGATGGAAAACAGCTCATTCAAAAGAATGTCGTTGTGCGTTCATCGGACGTGATTTTGCAGAACATGAAGATCTCCGGGGATCTAATAATTGCCGAGAGCGTCAAGGAAGGCAATGTGTGGCTTAAGAACGTGACAGTCGCCGGAACAACAACCATTCAAGGCGGGGGAACGAGCAGCGTTCACATTGATAATAGTACTTTGGCTGTAGTAATCGTGGATAAAGCAGCAGGATCCGTGAGGGTAGCTGTAAATGCTCAAACAAAAGTATCGGAAGTGATCGTAAAGTCTCCCGTTATTTTAGAGCAGACCGATTCCGGCAGCGATGCTCCTTTCAGCTTGGTCAAGCTGACAGATGCACTCCCTAGTGGATCCATCGTAACAATGATTGGTCGCTTCGACAAAGTCGAAGTTGCCGGCAAAGAAATTGTTATCGACTTTTTGCGAGGATTGATCAATCAATTCTCCGTTTTCGAACAAGCTGCAAATACGAAGATGAATATGGGCAAAGAGGCCAAGATCATCTTATTAATACTAAATACTTTATCGAATGTAACCGGTTCCGGCGTGATTGAAAAAGCGTCTCTGCGCGGAAATGCGAAAGGGTCGACATTTGAGACACAGCCAATAAAGACGGAATATCCCGATGCTCAGTCGGGAAATGGCAATAGTGGCGGCGATTCAAGCGTACCTAACGTCCCTGTAAGCATTACCTCGGTATCGGCAAGCAACGGGGCAATACGAGTTGTATTTAACCGAGCGCCTGATTCTGAACCGACAGTCAACGATTTTTCAATTAAACAATCTATTAATCAATCAGTTCCGCTATCGGTGAAAGCCATTGCGGTGGAGTGGGATGCTGCAGCTAAGACAGCTTCAATAATCGTTCCATCGGTGACGACGACCGGGATAGCGCAGTCCGTCAAATATGAAGTGCGTTATAAAAATGCGCAGCCTGTGGAATCGACGGAAATGATCGTGGCTGGCGGTACTGTCATTGCAGAAAATGGGGATGCACGGGCAATACTCGTGATTCCGACAGACGCTGATCAGCAAATCGTTGGAGCTGCCCAAACATTGAAAAAATACGTGCAGAAATCTACTGGAGCAGATCTGTTAACGAAAACGGCAGCAGAGTTGACTGGACTGGAGCCAACCTCTAATGAAGCGGTGAAGATTTATATCGGCTTTAGCCCCGATGATGACATGGCGGATCATCAAGCTATGTTAGAGGATATGGACGGCGATGGGTTTATCATCGATTCGCAAGAAGATCGGATTACGATAATCGGAGCTTCAACATGGGGTACGGAATATGGTGTTTATGATTTTCTTGAACGTTACGTAGGCATTAGTTGGCTGATGCCTGGTCCTGATGGAGAGGATGTACCGCAGCATCTTGAAATAGCCGTTCCTCAGGAAATCGTTCGAAACAATCCGGCAGCGATATCCCGCCAATTTTTCGGAACCGAAATACAAAGTTCATATATCGATTGGGCAAGGCACAACCGACTGCGTTCGAACATTCGTTTTCATCATAATATGGACATTTTGTTTGATCCGGCAATTTATGCAGATCACCCTGATTTCTATCCGAATCACACTGTACCTACGCATCCCTATGACTGGCAGCCATGCTTCTCTAATCCGGATACGGTTACAGCAGCCATTGCCAGAATTAATGAATACTTCGATATGAATCCGAACGAAGTATCATTTCCGCTAGGGATAAACGATAGTGAAAATTATTGCGAAAGCAATCCGAATCATCCCAATTATCCCGGTAAATTGAACTCTATGGGTAAGCTGGATATGTCGGATATTTACTACAATTGGGTGAATCAAGTGGTGGAAGGCGTGTTGGAGAAGCATCCGGACATTTACTTTGGGGTGCTGGCGTATTTGAATGTGTACGATCCGCCTTCATTCCCGCTTCATCCTCGTGTCACTCCTTATATCACGTATGACCGTTTGACCTGGATCGATCCGATTTATGGCAATGACGGCAAACAGCATATGACGATGTGGCAACCGGCTGCGAACAGCCTGGGATGGTATGAATATTTGTTTGGATGGCCCTACACTCTTCCACGTGTGTATCCGCACGAAATGGCGGAAAATTACAAATATGCTAGAGATCATGGCGTCATCGGTCATGTGGCGGAACTCGCGCCTAACTTCGGAGAAGGGCCAAAGACATGGCTTTCGGCCAAGCTGCAATGGGATCCGGATCAAAATGTTGATGTGCTGTTAAATGAATGGTATGTGCGAGCAGTAGGGCCTGAGTCCGCCCCTTATTTGCAGCAGTATTATGAACATTGGGAAGAGTTCTGGACGACTCGCATGTTTACTACAAACTGGTATAAACAGTGGACGGCGTCCAGTGATATGCCTCCTTATCTTCCTTTTTACGATTCCAGTTTCTTAACCAGCGTGACCAAGGAAGAAATCGCAGACAGCCGGTATTTGATGGAACAGGTTGTTGCAAATGCTCAGACGGATAAACAGAAGGCTCGCGCTGAAATTCTGATGCATGCCTTCGAGTATTACGAAGCATCGGCGCTAAGCTTCCCTCGAGAGGAAGGCGTAACCGCTCTGCAAAACTCCGAGCAGGCGCTTGCACTGCTGGCTGACAGCGTTACAAGTATGGAAATGGCGCAGCGGAGAATCGAATTGTTCGAAGCGTTTAAAACCGATCCTGTGTTGATGCCACCTCCTGTCGGATATAAAGGGGCGGATTGGTCCGGGTTAAGTAATAGCGTTTTAACTGCCTTGTTGGATTGGGTCGTCAATGAGCCGGAGGGGGGCGCCGTGAGAGAGCAGCTTGCGCAGCTTGCAGTATCCAGCCCGATGTCAATCGTCCGCGACAATGCGAACCTGCTTCTGGCAGTCGCTAACGGTGAGACCAACTTGTTTCCGAATTCTTCATTTGAAACGGATGTTGCTGGGGATCCGCAAGCCGCAACGCCGTGGTGGTATTGGGGATTGCAAAATGGAGGAGAGACGTACCGGACGGATTTGGTTGCGCGTACCGGCAGCCACAGCATCAAGATGACAGGCCTCGCTCCTGGCGGTGTCGTACTGGACGATATTAAACTTTCGCTGGGCAAATACGCGGTCGTTTATCACTATTATATGCCCGCGGACACAGAGGCAACAGGTATGATCACATGGTTTCATAATATACTCGGCGAACAGGGTGGCGTGATTGCCAATCTGGAAGGCACGATGTATTCACCGAATGCGACAAAAGGTCGCTGGGTGGCAGCTACTTATATTTTCGATGTAACGGAGTCCGCTTTCGGGAAGAAAGCCGGAGACTTGCAGATGGGCGTTAAGCTGTTAGGTTTTTCGCCGGGAGAAACACTGTATGTTGACGATATCTCGTTATACAAATTGAGCGACCCGACGAAAATTACGAAGGTCGCAGCGGACAATGGACAGATTCAGGCGGTTATTGAACCTGAGCCAGCGGCGAATCCAACAATAACGGATTTTAGCATTCAAGTGAGCATTGACGGGTGGGTGAAACAATCCGTAACGCCGACCTCCCTGTCGTGGGATCGGACAACGAGAACGGCAACGATTGAAGTTCCTCGTATTCCGTCCGGGGCACACGACAAGACTGTCGAGGTCAGCGTCTCCTATAAAGGGATGAAGGCTGTAGATTCTGCACCTTATATCGTAGCGGCGAACGTCTATGCGTTGAATTTGCTTCAAAACCCTTCGTTTGAAAAGGGCAGCACCGCAAACATGAGCGACATTCCTTCATGGGTGCCCCTTATAAATGATAAGGGGACCGTCAGCCGAACGAAGGCGTTCGCTCGGACAGACGAATATAGTCTGGTCTCCACGGGGGTATCCTCTGCCGGCGGCGCGTTATTGCAGTTGGTTCCATTTGAACCTGGCACCTATGAAGCTGTTCTTTATTTCAGAACACCCGCCAATTCCTTAACAAAAGGCACGATAAGTTGGTATACGGATTTAAGAGATAAAGACCTTAATTATATAAAACCACTACTGGATACGGAAAGGGTATCGGCAGCTTCGAGCAATGGCGATTGGACTGAGCTTCGTACCACCTTCATGGTGACGCCGGAAGCGAATGCGACCTGGTTTAACTTCGGCTTCAATATATGGGATTTCGAAGCCGGGGAGGAGCTGTATGTCGATGATGTTTCCTTACGAAAATTAACGGATCCAACGAAGATCATATCGGCGCAAGCAGCGAATGGCAGATTGGAAGCGGTGTTTAACCAGGAGCCAACTGAGAGCCTATCAATCGAAGATTTTGCCGTACAAATGAAAGTAGACGGAGGCGCTGCGATATTGGTAAATCCAACTTCCCTATCGTGGGATGCAGATGTCAGGACGGTTTCATTAACAATTCCTTATATTTCAGCAGGAGCGAGCGATAAATCGGTTGTTGTGAACGTCGCTTACAAGGGCTCGGGGGCTATTGAGACTATTGAGACTGCGCCCTTTACGGTGCATGCCGGCAGTGATGCGTGGAATCTGATTAAGAACGCTTCATTTGAAAATGGCAACACCGCAGATATGAGCGTCATTCCCCCATGGCTGGCCTATACATCTTCGGTGGGGACCGGCATCCGAACGAAGGAGTTCGCTCGGACAGACGAATATAGTATGGTCTTCACGGGGATATCCCCTCAAGGCGGGTTAATGCAGTTGGTTCCATTTGAACCTGGCACCTATGAAGCTGTTCTTTATTTCAGAACATCCGCCAATTCCGTAACAGAAGGCAAGATAAGTTGGTGGGCGGATTTGAGAGATAAAGATATTGTACTAATAAAGCCACTGGTGAATACGGAACAGGTAGCGGCAGCTTCGAGCAATGGCGATTGGACTGAGCTTCGTACCACCTTTGAGGTGACGCCGGAAGAGAATGCGACCTGGTTTAACTTCGGCGCCTATATTTGGGATTTCGAAGCCGGAGAGAAGCTGTATATCGATGATGTTTCCTTGCGCAAATTAAACGATTCTCCATCGAATGGATGAAGGGAGTTCACCAGTGAGATTAATCAAAAGAGCAGTGCATATTGACTTTCATACACTTCCCGATATACCTGATTTAGGCGCTAATTTTGATGCGATACAATTTGCGCGCACACTGAAAGAGGCTAAGGTTGAACTTATTAATATGTTCGCCAAATGCAACATAGGTTTTGCTTATTACCCAACGGAAGTCGGTGTGATGCACCCTTACTTGAACTTTGATATGTTCGGTCAAATTGTCGAGGAATGCCACAAGCTGGGGATTGGCGTAGTCGCCTATTTTAACTTGGGACTGGATCATGAGATGGCCCGGAAACATAGAGAGTGGTGTATCGTCAATAAGGATGGGCAGGTCATCTATGGGGACCGGACAGAGCATTTTTTCAGAAATATGTGCTTGAATACGGGGTATGGCGATTATATGTTGGCCATGGTGAAGGAAGTCCTCGACCGGTATCCGGTCGAGGGAGTGTTCCTTGATTGTATCAATATGCACCCTTATCCCTGTTACGGAAATGAGTGCGGCGAAGAGATGCGCAGGCGAGGCATGGATGTGTTGAACGATGAGCAGGTTTATGCATTCTCAAGAGCGCAAACGGTGGAGTATTGTCGCAAAGTCAAAGAACTGGTCGGGCCTGACAAGCTGCTATATCTGAACGGTTTGCTGTATGCCGAGTCGGAGGGATTAAGTACTCACTCGGAAATTGAATGCTTGCCGGGATTATGGGGATATGATTTCTTTCCATCTCATGCCGCTTATGCCCGGAATCTCAACCAGCCAACGCTGTATATGTCGGGAAGATTCCAAGCAAGCTGGGGCGATTTCGGCGGATTGAAAACGAAAACCTCATTGCGAAACGATTGTTGGGATGCGATTAGCAATGCGGTTTCCACTTCAGTCGGAGACCACATGCATCCCCGAGACGGGTTAGACCCTGCCGTGTTTCGAATGATTGGAGAAGTGTACGCGGAGATCGAGCAATACGAGCCTTGGACGGATTATGCGAAAGCTGTGGCGGAGATTGCGGTCTTGATTCCTGCCAGCAGCGAGATTATACAGTGCCATTATGGCGCAGTGAGAATATTGGGCGAACTCAAATATACGTACGATCTTGTGGATGAGCGCATGGACCTGACACCATATCAACTCCTCATACTGCCGGATGAGATGACGGTTTCATCGGTACTCCAAGCAAAGCTGGAGAAACATTTGAAAGAGGGGAAAGGGATAGTGAGCTCTGGATATGGAGGTCTTAATCCGGAGAAAACGCAATTTGCCGTTCAAGCATGGAATTTGGATTATGACGGTCCGGACCCGTGGACTAGCCCTTACTTCAAAATGCTTGAAGCAACAGATGGCGATATTCCGGATATGATATGCGCCGCGTATAAACCGGGGATTTTGATGCAGGTAAAAGAAGGCGCGCATATGACAGCCGAATATATTCAGCCGTATTTTAATCGTCATTGGGACGGGTTTCACGGTTATTTTTATACACCGCCCGAAAAAAGCAACGGTCGTCCCGCACTAGCTAGGTCAGGCAATATTTTTCAATTCAGCTTCAAGATTTTCACGGCTTACAATCAGTTTGCTATGGCCATTCACAAGAATATGGTCAAGTATTGCTTGCAGGAGCTGCTGCCGGATCCGCTAATCAAGTATGAAAATATGCCCTCTACCGCACGAATAACGGTAACAAAAAAAGGTAGAGAACGGATGATACACATTAAGATCACGCACCCGGAACCGCGAGGTAAATATAACGTCGTGGAGGACAGCCAAATAGTGACGGGAGCATTCGTATCTTTAAGGGGCTTGAATGTGGAGCGGGTTTATATCGCGCCTGTTGGAGAAGCGTTAGCCTATGAAACGGTTGGCGAATATACTCGAATACCTCTTCCCGCTATAGACGGTTATATGATGGTCGTAGTAGCCATGAACGGTGAAGAGTAATAAATAAATGGATAGGGAAGATGATCATACATGGATTTAATAGGCACTGATAGTAAGGTACGCTTGGGGATTATCGGAAATGGCGAGCGAGGCCGGGGGTTATTAAGTAACCTTATGATGATGGATGATGTCATCATAGCGGCAGTCAGCGATGTTTATGAAGACAGATTACAAATGGCAGTGGAGATCGTGGAAGCAGCCGGACAGGAGAGACCGGAAGCTTATCGGGACTATAAAGCGATATTGGCTAGAGATGATATAGATGGGGTTATTATTGCCACGAGTTGGAGCAGTCACGTGGATATTGCGCTCGCAGCGATGAGAGCAGGTAAACGTGTCGGTTTGGAGGTTAGCGGAGCGACTGCTCTGGAGGAATGTTTCGCCTTGGTGCAAACATCGGAGTCATCGGGCGTGCCCTGCATGCTGCTTGAGAATTGCTGTTATGGACGAGAGGAAATGGCTCTGCACAATATGGTTAAGCAAGGCATATTCGGGGAATTGATTCATTGCCAGGGCGGCTATGGACACGATATTCGAGAAGCGATAGCCTACGGACGGGAAAACAGGAACGGCTGCTTGGATCATTACGTGAAACGAAACGGAGACACGTATCCGACCCATGGACTCGGCCCGGTGGCCAAGTATTTAGGAATAAACAGAGGCAATCGTTTCGTTACATTGGCCTCTATCGCATCGAAATCCCGCGGACTCCGTGAATGGTCGCAACACCATTTGGATGTAAAGCATCCTATGCGGGGGGCTGAAATTGCACAAGGCGATATCGTCACGACAATGATTAAATGCGCGAATGGCGAAACCATTTTGCTCGTACACGATACGATGCTGCCACGTCCCTATTCCAGGAATGGAAGGGTTCAAGGGACAAAGGGAATCTGGATGGAGGACAACAAGTCTATTTATATCGAAGGGGAAAGCGTCGACCATGCATGGGAACCTTTCGATAAATACCGGAGCAAATACGAGCATCCTTTGTGGAAGGAATTCATTCTTAATGGCGTGCAAGGCGGGCATGGAGGCATGGACTACCTCTGTTTAAGCGCTTTTGTAGAAAGTATAAAGTTACAAACGGAGCCCCCAATCGATGTTTATGATATGGCCGCCTGGATGGCCGTGACGGTTCTTTCCGAACAATCCATAGCGCTGGGAGGACATCCCGTCAATTTCCCGGACTTTACATGCGGAAAGTGGGTTCATCGTTCTCCAAGCTCGCCTAGCAAGTATTCATTGGATTAATAGTAAAAATAATTTATCGGTATAAAGGGCAGATGGATATGGGAAATAGGACAAAAGAAGAAAACATGCATCAAGGAACATTAGATTGGCAAATCAAAGCGTTTCAGTTCGAGTATCCGGAAAGCCAGCAGGGTTCTCCGCTGATTCGAGGGCTTCGCTCCAAAGTGATTGAGGGATATGCTTCCCGTACAAGCGTTTACCCGGGTCAAACGATAGACCTGATGGTTAGTACAGACCCGGCCTGCGGGTTTGTGGCAGACATTTACCGGCTGGGTCATTATGGGGGGACCGGAGGAAGGCATATGAGGCGGCTGGGACCTTTCGACGGAAAGGCACAGCCGGTTCCTATGGAAAGTATGGAAAGGCTGCGGGAATGCCAATGGCAACCGTCTGTGAGTTTGCAGATTCCACTTGACTGGGTAAGCGGCGTCTATTTAGCAAAGCTCTCCCTGGAAGCTGACGTTCCATTTCAAAGTTATATTATTTTTGTAGTCAAACAGAAAGAGAAGAGCGATATTCTTGTCCAGGTAAGCGACCTAACTTGGCAGGCTTACAACAAATGGCCAGGCGTAAATTCGATCTATGACGACGGATCTCCTTATCTTTGGTATGAGGGGCCTAATGTGCGGGTAAGTTTTGACCGTCCGTACAGCAAGTACTGCCAGATTGTGGACTCGCCGCATTCATGCGGCTCCGGAGAATTCCTGTTATGGGAATTCCCCCTGTCCTACTGGCTCGAGTCCGAGGGGTACGAGGTAGCCTATTGTTCCAACCTCGATTTGCACAATGATCCGGAGTTAATCCATAACTGCAAGGTCTTCATCTCGGCAGGACATGACGAATATTGGACTAGCCAAATGTATCGGAATACCGCAGATGCCCTTGAGGCAGGAGTCAGTCTGCTCTTTCTTTCAGGCAATACGATGTATCACGAGATTATCCCGTATCATGATCAGGTAAACGGTAATCCATTTCGTTCCTTTGCCCGGAAACACCGGATAAAGGATGAACATCAATTGATGGGAGCCAGTTCATACGGTTCAGGATACGGAGACTGGACGGTAGTCAAACCGGATCACTGGGTATTTTCCGGAACCGGAATGAAGAAAGGCGATTCCATTCCGGGTCTAGTCGGCTGGGAATATCACGGAGCACCTTTTCCTGATATAGAGGGGTTGGAAATCGTAGCTGAAAGCGATCTGTTTGGATTTGCTGCCGATGCTGCTAGTGAAGGTAACAAACATGTAGAGAAGCGCAGGATTAAACATGCTGCCGTCATGTATCCGGGGAAACGTCAGAACTGGGTCTTTAACGCTGGCACCATTTGGTGGGCGGAAGGCTTGAGCAATCCTCCTGGACATATTCCCGCCAAAGGCGATCTCGGATGTTCGCAAGGGCCTGACCCGAGAGTTCAGCAAATTACCCGCAATTTACTTCAAAAGTGTCTGGGAGAAAGGTAACTTAAAAATTATTGAAGGGGCCTTTAACTATGAAAAAAATGAGTTTAGTTGTAATTGCATTATTGCTCGTATTCAGCGTAATTCTGGGAGCTTGCAGTAAAGAAACGCCAGATTCCGCTCAGCCTTCTTCAGGAACCTCAGAGACTCCTGTAAAGGAAGAGTTGGCGAGTCCGGATGTGCCGCCTGCGAGCAAACAATATAAAGGCGAAATCGTCATTTCCCTGGACAACGCTAGTATTGAAGGCTTTGAATCCCTGCAGGAAGCTTACAAGAAGGTTCAGCCGGATGTGAAGTTGATCTGGGAACCGAAAGGGGGACCAGGCGTTGATTATACGAGCATATTAGGCACGATGCTAGCTTCTGGTACACCTAGACCAGATATCGTAGCCGGAGCTTATATGCCTACGTACAATAAATATCTTAATTTCGATAGATATCGTTATCAGACAAATCCGTATACGGGCAACCCATGGGACGAGGATCTGGATTGGAATTTCTGGGTTGGCAAAAATGCGGGAGGGGCGAGGAGCGTACTCGCTACTCAGTCGGTTCATATCATGTGGTTTTATAACAAAGATATCTTTAATAAACTGGGCCTCGTACCTCCGACGACTTGGAGCGAAATGGTGCAGGTAGCGAAAAAGATCAACGAAGCAGGCATTATACCGATCGCATCCAGTTATGGTTATAAAGTCCCGCTGTGGATGAATGAAATCTATATGGATCAATTTACTCGTAAATGGCACGATATCGTCAGAGCACAACCGGGTGATTATAACTTTGACGATGAGATAGACGGTAAATTTGTGGCCGACCCTAAAGATCCATACTTGAACTCGAAATATAATTTTAATCAGGCTCGATTCTATAAAGGGATCAAAGATGGAACGATTCGTTTTGATACACCCGAGGTTGCAGAACTTGTCAAAAATATGGCGATGCTCTTCCCCAAATATGCTCAGAAAGACTTCTTCGTCGCCAGCGACGAGTATCAATTGTTCCTTCAACAGAAAGCTGCCATGATTATTGATGGAACATGGACATTGCCGACATTAACGAAGGATATGGCAAACCTTAATGATCCTAAGCGGTTAGAAGAGTTGCAAATTAAGGCTTCGGGTTCGTTGCAGTCATTCGAATGGGGCACATTCGAGAATCCGGCGATGGAAGGTTCTCTTGTGCAAGGTCCTGTGCGCAGCGTCGAGTCCGCTACCGGGGAATATATCAGCATTATTGATAAGAACCAGGAACAATCGGACATGGTGTTGGATTTTGTCATGTTCTGGCTCTCCAAACCCGGTTATCAAGCCTGGATAGACGGTCAGGTTAAAGCCAATAAATTTACTCCGGGTGGCCCGATTATGGTAAAAGGGGTAAAGGTTCCGGCAGATATTAAAGCACAGTTCGATAATGTGAAAATGCTGGGCAATGCAGAAATTGTCATGAACAATCTGTTGCTAACAAGAGTAGCCGACTTGGATACCGGGAACTTCAATCTATTTAAAGAAGCGTTAGAAGGAAAAATAACACCGGAAGAGTTCGGTAAAAAGTTACAGAAAACATGGACTGATAACCTTAATAAAATTATTAATCAAGCCGGATTAACCGCTGACAATATCGAGAATCCGGCAAGAGCGCCAGGGAAATAAGCGATTGTATGCCATTACTTGATGAACCGGGCCATTTGATGAATGGCCTGGTTATCAAGCATGCAGCTTGGGATCGGAATGATGCGAGGGGGAAGAAATGTCGACTCTATGGAAAGGCCGCCGACAGTTTTGGTTTGGATTGATGATTTTGGGCCTGTTGATTAATTCGGTTTATCTTTACCTGATTTTCTCGACGAATAGCTCTTATGAACCGGGTGGTTCCATAACCGGAGCGAAAATAATGAAAGCCGCGAAATGGAAGGATAACAAGTCGATTGCGATTACGACCGACAGTAAATTGCTACTGCTTAATGGAACGGAAATAGAGGCAGCAAAGGAAATAGAGGGAATTGTTACCGACTTCGCTTTTACAGAGGATCGCTCCAGCATTTATATTGGCACGAATGACCGGAGAGTCTATGTACTGGATTCAGAATTAAACGAAGTCTCCAGCTTCCCGGTTAACGGGAAAGTAATTGCATTAGATACGCTGACAAATGGAGGCGTTGCAATTGCCTATGGGATTGGTCAATATACGAGCAAGTTTTGGGTCGGGCAATTCGATGATGAAGGGAATAGCGCGTACGAGACTAGAATTGGTATGGATTTGACTTCGACGTTAGCAGCCCAGAACGGTACCTATTTTGGTACGGCTGATTCTAAGGTGGGCTTATTGTCCGCTCAAGGAAAGGAACTATGGCGAACAACCTTAATACAGCCTATTACACGTTTAAGCTTGAGTGCTAATCAGCAATTGCTCGCCGGAGATGAAAGAGGGAACGTAACCCTTCTTTCCGTTAAAGGGGAGAAAATATGGAGTCTTCATCTATCCGAGTATCCGATTACAATGCTTGAGATGCAACCAGCTAATTATTCGATTGCTGGAGATAAAGACGGAAATGTATTCATTCTTAATCAGCGGGGTGAATTGCTCTATAACAAAAATTTGAACCAAGGTGCTCTTAATAGTTTGATTCATTATAACGAGAATGAACTTGTCGTGTTGACGGAATCGGGGCAGGAATTCATTATTCATGTCGATTCGGCGTTAAGTGATACGAAACGTAAATCTAAATTGATGGTCTTGATTGCCCTGGATGTTGTTTTATTGTTGGGAATTATAGGCGGGAGTATGGCAACAGTGCCGTCATGGCGCAGGGCTGCCTTACTAGTGGGGCGGAAACTAAAGCGATCGAAAACAGCGTATATGCTGATCCTTCCTTCTATTGTACTCATTATTGTGTTTAATGTGGTTCCCGCTATAATGGCCGTGTTCTATTCTTTTACGAACTTCAGTCTTAAAGAGCCTTTGAAGTTTATCGGTTGGGCCAATTTTGTAAAAATCAAATCGGATCCGTTGTTTTGGATCGGGATATGGAATATGATCCTCGTTATTGTTACTTCCATTATTAAAGAACTCACCATGCCTTTACTCGCGGCAGAGCTGATTTTCTGGTTGAAGAACAGCAGATGGAAGTACTTTTTCCGGACGGCCTTCGTTGTTCCAAGTATCGTGCCGGGTGTCGTAGTTATTTTATTGTGGAAAATGATGTATGAGCCGGAAATCGGATTTATCAACCAGTTTTTTGGCGTGCTAGGCCTGCAAAACTTGCAGCAAGCATGGCTCGGGAATGAAAAGCTGGCAATATGGAGCGTTATCGGAGCGGGATTTCCATTTATTGGCGTGTTCTCTTTTCTCATTTATTTTGGCGGATTAATCGGGATCAGCAGAGAGATTTATGATTCATCCGAAATTGACGGCGTTCGCCCTTGGAGCCGGTTCTTGAAGATTGATCTTCCAATGATTCTCCCCCAGATCCGGGTTGTATTATTTTTTACGTTCATCGGCAGCATACAGGGCTTTGCCAACATTTTAATATTCACGCGCGGAGGTCCAGGGACTTCAACCTATGTTCCCGGCTTGCACATGTACAATCAAATTTCCAGCGCCAGCTTTGGGTATGCTTCGGCTATTGGCGTTGTATTGGCGATTTTGGTGTTGGTTGGCACTATTTTTAATGCGCAATATTCGAAGCAGGTAAGGGAGTGACAGCATTGGTGGGGAGCTCAAGTCAGAATTCGGGCAGAAGACGGGGACCTAAGGTTGCAACAAGAACGCTTATCAGTTATTTGACTCTTTTTGTATTGTTGCTGCTTTCTTTTGTACCAATATTTATGATGATTTCGATGTCTTTTCGTGACAGTTTATCGATATATGGCGATTTCTGGGGAATGCCATGGCCGCCTAAATGGGGGAATTATACTTTCGCCTTGACGGATCTCTTCGTTCCCATTTTACGCACTATGTATCTTTGCATCATTTCTATAGCGGGGATTATATTGTTCGCGACGTTAAGCGGTTATGCATTTGCACGTCTCGCTTTTCTGGGGAGGAGGCTCCTCTTTTTCCTAGTGATTACGATGATGACGATTCCAGGCATGATGCTGCTGACGCCCAACTTTATTTTGGCAGATTTTTTGCATATGAAAAACAGTCTGGAGGGATTAGCGTTTTTTTATATCGGAAGCGGGCAATTGTTCGCGATTTTTCTGCTGAGCGCCTTTTTCCAATCCCAGCCTGAGGAAATGTTTGAAGCGGCCAGAATCGAGGGAGCTTCGGAATTCCGTTGCGTGCGGTCGATTGCAATTCCTTTGGCCGTGCCCATTCTGATTACGATCGGTATTATGAATTTTCTCTCCATTTATAATGACTTGGTATGGCCAACGTTAATAATCAGCAGCCCTGGGCTGCAGACGATCTCTATGGCTCTAGCGAATTATGCTCCAAGTGCGGGGAATGCGATCGGTCAAATGTCCCGTCCCGATCTTGGTATTATCACCTCGGGCTATGCCGTAGCTTCGATTCCGTTACTGCTCTTGTACACGTTTGGCATGAAGTATTTCATCGAGGGGCTGACATCAGGAGCTGTCAAATCTTAACCCAAGTCACAAAAAGGGAGTCGGATAGGAACGATATTATTTTCAATTGGGGAGGAGTCGTTTTACAGTGTAATTAATAAAGGCTTGACCAATGGAGCGCAATAAGCCATACGGGATCCGTATGTCTTTTTTTGCGCTCTTTTTGTGTTGTGCCGAAACGAGGATGTTTTAAGATTTCTGCGAGTTGCCTGTGTATGTTGATAATGATGGAAGCTGCATATCGAAAATGAGAGGAGAAAAGAACATGGATGAACAACGAGTGATAGAGCAGGAAATCGAAGCGGAGGCAAATCCTCACGCGTACTTACTATCCGTTCCAGTCAATGATCCGCGTTGGGGGAAGGTTATGACATTTTGGGATTTGCCTTCGTTTGGAGCGAAACGGCTGCCCATTAACCGCTTTCGGAAGCTGCGCTCTAAACAAGTGCTGCTTGCCATTATGGAGGATCGATACTGCAAAAGGAATATTGAAATAATCGCAGATCACTATGAGAGAATCATTACGTTCCGTTATCGCGGCACCGTAATCGGACAATTTTATCGAAAGATCATGACCTTTCTACCTGTCCATGCGGATACTTACGAAGGCTCATACTCGACGATCGGGCAGCGTAAAGCTGCAAAACAAGCCGTACAAGAAATCATTCGGATTATGATGGGCGACACCACGGCGGAACGGATTAGTCTGGCCTATAGAGAATTTCTGGTTCTGCTGTTCGGCTCTGTGGCGCGTCAGCCATCCGACTTATGGGTTTCTCGCGACGCTTATGTTGAAGCCATGCATGCTATAGAAGAAAAATACCGATTAGAGGCCGGTGATGAGCAGTTCTTGGAATGGCGGTTGACTTTGCTCGGCCGTTCGCCGAGGATAATAGACGATCAGACGAAGGAGGATCAAAGATGAATTGCATGCACTGCGGCAAAGTCGTTCTTTTATGGTATATTATGCCTATATAACCAAATGAAATCGCGATCCTATCAGAAGATTCGACTTGTTTCAACAGGAAAAGGAGATGACACCATGCCAACATACAACAAGCTAGTCCGCGATCGAATACCGGAAATTATTGCAGGTAACGGCAAAGCTTGCAGTACCCGGATTCTTGATGAATCGGAATATAAAGCGGAGCTGCGGACAAAGCTGGCCGAAGAGCTAAATGAATATTTGGAAGCGGCTAACGATACTGATGCAATGGAAGAACTGGCGGATATACTCGAGCTTCTTCACGCTCTAACAGCCGTGCACGGCTCGACCGTCGAACAACTCGAATCGATTCGGGCCAATAAAGCGGAGAAACGCGGAGGATTTAAAGATCGAATCTTCCTTATTGATGTAGAATAATGTGGAGGGAATAAAAAGTGGATGAATTGGTAACCAGAATTGAAGAAGTTGTCCAAAATGTAAAACAGTTTAATGAAGATCTACAAAATATGACGGATATCGTTTCACAGTTATCACAGTTCAAGCATTGGTATTATATTCCGGTCGTTAATTTGTTTGGGCCAAGCAAATATATTGGATATAAAGAGATGAACACCGAAAAATATGATAGGGGATCTAGAAAAACAGGGACAGATACTGAGGAGTTTTTGAAATCTTGGTTTATAAAACTACCTAAAGATTCTGAAAGAAGTAAAGAACTAATGGCTCAAGTAATTGACCTACTCTCGATTTATGACAAAACAATAAATAAAGCTGCAGCAATCCATGTAATAAAGAACGGAATAAGGCTTTAAATAGTCTTGCAAAAATATCTCCGTCGAAAATCGTGGATAAAGGCAGCTATTGAAAAAGCTTCGTCGAAACAACAGACAGAAGTAGGGCATCGCCATTGGATCGAGAAATTGTTGGTTACCACAGCCCCCAGCCTAAACGGCTGCTTCACTGTTCACGCTACAGGTTTGCCCTTTGAGGCACCTTGTGCCGAAATTTGCAAGACTCAAGTAACCAAGCATAACGACCTCGTAATACTTCCACCCTGTTCATTTCCATATATCTAAGCGAAAATACGATTAGTTACAAAGATCATCGAGGCGCATGGATGGGTTACTTCGCCTGTTAAGCGACATGTCGTTGGTTCGAATCCAACTTCCGCTGCAAAAAGCGGAATAGCTCAGCGGTAGAGCAGTCTGTACCTATCCGACCTTTTTCTTCGGTGGTCTTTGCTCATTAAGTACATAGCGAGGTGCCGCCAAGGTACTTCGCACGGTTCACATTCAGCAAGTTAGGAGTAGATCGCAATGGCAATCGTCCAAGTCGGATCCACGAATCCGCAGTTTTCGTTTCTGATCAAGAAAAATCCGAATTCCGGCATGATGCTCCGCTCAATTCGCAGAGGCATGGCGTACGGCTGGTACACCGATGAGCAGAAGTACAACGTGTATTTTAAAGATGCAGATAATGAAATTTCCTATAAGCAGAATGAGCAGGACAACTTCGAGTATTTGAACGTATCGAGGTACAATACACCCATTTTTCCGCTTAATGCGATTAACGAATTTTTCTCCGCGCCGCTTAAGGCTCAGGATACACGGGACACGGAGGGCTACGAGCATACGTTTTTCGTCAATTTGATTCACATCGAGCATGTCCGGTATATCGAGTTTTTTGAGAAGCATTTGAAGGACTTTACGTTCGAGATTGCCCATCAAGCCCATAAAAGCTACTCGCTAACCGTGACGACGAACAAAAGCTTGTATCAGCTCCTCCATGCCGCAAGCGTGCTATGCTTATTTCTCTCCATGTTCGGCAAAGAATATATCGATATTTCGGACAGCATTCTGGATAAGTACATCAAAAGTGTGAATGTCATCGACGCGCCGTTTTATATTCGCAGCCTGTTTGTGCGGAACTTTCTGTCCTCCAGGGACCGGTTTCAGAGGTACAAGGCGGAGCTGGAGAAAACGGATCGCTACAACATCCAGTTCGCCTACGGGGGGACGGGGCTGCAGCGGAGGAATTATATCGGAAGTGCGCTCGCTTTTGACAAGTCGATTTTGGATGTGGGCTGCGGGGAAGGGTTTTATGCGATTCCTTTTGCCGGGAAAATTGAGGGCAGCTACTACGCGATCGATATCAACGAGGAGCTGCTGGAGAAGGTCAAACGCAAAGCGGAGGCCAAAGAGCTCGACAACCTCGTCACGTTCGGCTCGATCGATCAGTTCCTGGAAAGCTACAACGGGGAGCAGGTCGATGTGATTTTGACGGAGGTCATTGAACATATGAGCCAGGATGAGGCCAAGCTGCTGATCCATCAAATCTGCACGCATGTCGATTTCGACAACTTCATCATTACGACGCCCAACGCCGATTTTAACCGCTATTACGAGCTAGACGATTTCCGGCATGACGACCACAAGTGGGAGATGGGCGAGGAAGCTTTTCAGCAGTGGATGCGCGATGTGATCCGGGAAACGAAGCTGCACGCCGAATTCGTAGCGGTCGGAGACGGCGTTAACAATATGAAGACGACGCAGGGCGTTATTTTGAAGAAAAGGGGGGCCTGACGCATGGACATTCAAACGAAGATTCACACGGTTTTCATGCTGATCGGGTCTACGGAATGCGGCAAAACGACGTTCGCCAAGGAAGTGCTGATTCCGGGGCTGCGTTTTGAGGATGCCGGGCGGAATGTGAGGGCTAACGTTCAATATTTGTCCTCCGACCAGATCCGTCAAGAGATTCTTGGCTACGAGTACGATAAGTACGATCAAGTGATGCTTGAGGCTAGCGAGCAAGCTTTTCATATCCTGTTTGAAAGACTGAAGGCGGCGACGACTTTTCCGATCAATGCGGAGTTTGTGGTCGTCGATACGACCGGGTTGTCCGAGGATTTTCGGGCCAAGGTGAAGGAGATCGCGTTTCGGAACAACTACAACCTTGAGGTTATCCTTTTCGATTACCGGAAGCGGGCCGACTACTATGCATCGGAGCGTTCGAAGAAGCTGATCACGAACCACATCAACCGGCTGAAAAAGGACGTCCTCGGCTCGCTGGCCCGTGAGGGATACGGCAAGATCCATAAGGTGCGGGCGAAGGATTTTTATGTGCCCGAAGAAGGAAAGGCGAACTCCGAGTACAAAGTCGTCATCGAAGATTTGGATGCTTACTTGGCTGTCCATCTCCCACAGGATCAACAGTATATCATCGTTGGCGACGTTCACGAATGTGTGGACGATTTGAAGGGGCTGCTGCTCGACCACGGGTATAAAATCGATGCAGGCCAGCTGGTTGTGCCGGATAAGCTGAAGCAAACCAAAATCATTTTGGTCGGGGATTGGATCGACAAAGGCAAACAAACACAGGAAATCATTCAATTCATGTATGATAACCGGGAGCATGTTTACTTCGTGCTTGGGAACCATGAGAACTTCGTCGACAAGTACTTGAAGGGTGAAATTAACGGCGTCGATCAAGAGCTGCTTCATACGTATTTTGATTCCACGCAGGTTTTATTGAACGATCCGGAGCTTCGGGAGAAATTTCAGCATTTGGTCTCGATTTCGAAGCCGTTTTATCGGTATGCGGGGGCGAGGGGGCCGTCCTTCTATGTCACGCATGCCCCATGCCGGAATAAATACATCGGTAAGCTCGATCCGAGCTCCGTTCGTCACCAGCGAAATTTCCGGATCGACCGGGAAGCGCCGCTGGAAGGGCAGCTTGCTTTCCTGCGGGAGGAAGCGGTCCGAAATCATCCGTACCACGTGTTCGGACACGTCGCCGCCAAAAATTCCTTCCGGATCGGCAACAAGCTCCACATCGATACGGGCAGCGTACACGGCAACCTGCTGACATCCGTCAGCATCACATTTAAACCGTTTATGAAGTCCCGGAAGTCCCAGCAAGCGGTGATTGCGGAGGAGCTGCAAACGCTCTTCAAGGAAGAGCGAAAGGTGTCGCTGCGGGAGCTTGAGGAAGATGACATTCGCAGACTGCACTACTGCTCGCGTAACAAAATCAATTTCATCTCGGGTACCATGTCCCCGGCGGACAAAAACGACGAGACGAATGAGCTCGAGTCTTTAAAACGCGGCCTCGATTATTTCAGGGAACGCGGCGTCCAGCAGGTTGTCCTGCAGCCGAAATATATGGGTTCGCGATGCAACATTTATTTGCATAAGGATCCGGAGCAATGCTTTGCTGTCAGCCGCAACGGCTACAAAATCAATTATGTGGACCTGTCGGAGATTTACGGCGAGCTACTGCTCAAGTTCGGCGGCTATATGGAAGAGCGGAAGATTACGATGCTGATTCTGGATGGCGAGCTTCTTCCATGGAAAGCGATGGGGGAAGGGCTAATCGAACGGCAGTTCAAGCCTATCGAGAAAGCGCTGGAGACGGAGCTTGCGTTCCTGCAGCAAAACGGTTTTGAAGAAGCGTATAACAAGCTAATCGCCGAATACGAAGCGAGCGGGTTCGAGAAAGACCAGCATCATATTGCGAAGTCCGTTCTAAGTGACAAGTACGGCCCGAGCGTGTACCAAAGCTATAAATATGTCCATGACATTCGGGAAACCTATGTCCCGTTATCCGAACACATGGCAGCCTATCAAACGTACAAAAGACAGCTGGAGCTGTATGCGGAAGACGAGGCCATGTCGTATAAGCCTTTTGCCGTGCTGAAAATTGTTTTTGAGGACGGGCAGGAAGAAATCCCGGAATGGAAAACCTCCGAGATGTACGGTTTTCTTTCGGAGGACGAGGCGCTTACGCTGGATCTGTCCGAGCTGGACTGCTTGGAGAAAGCCGAGCGTTACTTCTCGAAGCTTACGCTGGAGAACCATATGGAAGGCGTCGTGATCAAGCCGGAGCTCTGGAACGGAAAAACGGTCCCGTATATGAAGGTGCGAAACGCGGACTACTTATCCATCATCTATGGGTATGACTACAAGTTCCCGCATAAATACCGCAAGCTGCTCAAGCAAAAAAACGTCAACCAAAAGCTTCGCACCTCGTTAAGCGAATATCAGCTTGGGATGCGGATGCTGGCGGTGCCGTTTGACGAGATCGCGCCCGAACATGAGGCCTATAAAGAGATCGCGGCCAATCTGTTGTTCGAGGTCGCGCAGGAGAAGGGGATTGATCCGCGGTTGTAGTGGGCGGGATATAAAAGCACAAGCACCGGGCTTCCCTAGCCGGTGCTTGTGTTTATTTTCTTCTATAGAACTTTTCCCAGTCTTCCATAACTTCCGCCTGAGTTAATAATCGATCGCGCAGCCATCGGGATGTTTGCCATTCGTGAATGGCTTGATGTTTGGTTTTGAAAAAACGGTAATCGCAAATATTCCAGGAACAGAATAATTTCCGATACCATTTGCCGTTCTGAACATCATCTGTAAAGCGGCGTACTGCTTTGCTAGCTTGACGTTTGTTCCAGCGGGTACCGGGGGTATAGCGTTCCGTCCAAACAGGGGACTTTTTAACACTTCTGCTCATTGGCACTCTAACCTCCTTAGGGGGAAGCTAGAGGCCATCTAATTTCTTCATGTTTCACCTCATCTCAAGTTTGTTGGTTTCTGTATATATAGACGCTGCCGATAAGAATAGGTTTCTTGTAAAAGCGTAAATCATTGTCGTTCTCCCCTAATATCGATAAGAATTGTCATCCATTGTCACTTTTTGTGGTATATTATTCCTATGTAATGTTCAGAAAACGCTATCCAATCGGGAGAATCACGTTATTTTTACCATATCAAGGAGGGTGATTGTGACATTATGCCTACCTATAACAAATTAGTCCGTGATCGAATACCGGAAATTATTGCAGGTAACGGCAAAACTTGCAGTACCCGGATTCTTGATGAATCGGAATATAGAGCGGAGCTGCGGAAAAAGCTGGCCGAAGAGCTACATGAATATTTGGAAGCGGCTAACGATACTGGTGCAATGGAAGAACTAGCAGACATATTGGAACTGCTTCAGGCATTGACAGCCGTGCACGGCTCGAACGTCGAACAACTCGAAGCGATTCGGGCCAATAAAGCGGAGAAGCGAGGAGGGTTTAAGGAACGAATCTTCCTTATTGATGTAGAAGATGCCTGATATAAACATATCACAGAAATATGATAGGGGGATCAAAGTGTTTAAAAATAGACGATCAGCCATCAAACCTCTTGCTGATGAGGAGATGTACCTTTTTCATACCGATGATAAACTGAATGATCAAGTAAGAGCATTAAAAAAGTTAATTGAAGTAAATTTACATGGTTGTATTGCCATCGGCGGTCAGCGAGGATCTGGGAAAACTACATTTATACGGTTTTGTTTAAGAAGTTATAAAGACTCTCACTTTCCAATATTTATCAATATTTCAAAATCAGATTTAAGCTTATCTACTGTCCTTATAAGAAGCCTAAATAACTCGAAAATATTTGACATTCTTGATGAATATCAGACTGCTCTGTTACATCAATTAAATGAATTAACATACGTTACAGTTAACGAAACATACTCATATATGAAAAAGGATAGCGTTTCGGAGGAATCTAACCTTAAAAATCAGTTTAACGGTGATTTTGATTTAAAATTGAATTTATCTTTGTTAAAGCTCTCTTCATATAAAAAATTAGAAAATACATTAAATACTAAGGAACTTGAACTTATGGAAGATAAAGCTCAAGTTGATATAAAAAAATTCTATGATGAGGAATTTTTACTTTCAAAACTCTTAGAATTATTAGAAGCTATATCCAAGAAAAAAATTGTTTTTATTATTGACGAACTCGATAAAAAGGACACATCATATATAATTTCTTTGTTTAATAAATATAAAGAATTATTTTTAGATAGTGGGGCTATTTTTATTTTTGTTATGGGTTCAATGTCCTATTTTGATATTTTTTCACCTGGAAGTAGATCGATAGAAGGGTATTCTCAATATTTTTTAGAATCCTATTATCTAGGCTCAATGAGCTGGTTGTCATTTTTATCTCTATGTTATCGTAAATTAGATATGAAGTACTTGGAAGATGTAAAGATACTTTATATAAAGTCTAGGGGGTTATATAGATTAGCATTAGTAGGACACTATAAATACTCTTATACATATAAGGATTCTTTAGAGCTGGAAAAGGCTAATTTACTAATTGATTTGTTAGAAGATAAAAGAATAAAGGAGATACCTAATCTCTTCTTAGATTTTCTTATAGATTGTTGTACTAACTTTTTTGAACATATTGTTGTATTAAAAAAAGCTCCTTTTGAATATGCAAAACAGCATTTTATGTTACATGAAAATAATCAATTATTCCAAGTCTATATAAATATATTTCTATCTATCCTATCTGAAAAGTGTACTGGGACTACTTATTTTATATCATTTGGCTATGCTGGTTTATCAGAAAAAAAATATTTTTTATATGAAGAAAGCCCAGATAGATGGGAAAAAGCGATTGATATATTACATAATAAAACTCATATTGATGATGTACTTAAACCAGATATTTTAACAAGATCAGTTTATAATACGAAAATACCTCCAAGGGAAGTGGAATTTGTTAGAAAGCTTGAATATCGTAATACAAAAGGCTTTAGAAAGCTCATACATATTTTAAAAGCTTCTTTCAATGATGTCGCTGGAGTGATAACTTTAGAAAAAGAAATAAAGGCATTCTCAAGTACGGATTGTGCATACTCCGCAATAATTCTAGTCAAAGAGGCTGGAGGATCAACTGCATATTATGTTGAAGATTGTGCATGGTCATATGAAGGATATACTTACTGGGTTGAATTTCAGAAAAATCTCGAAACAATTAATTTAAAAGAATTTGGAATTAGAAGTAAACACGTGGTTATTAATGATTCTTTGATTGAAACGAAAATATCTGAAATTGTAAAAAAGTTTTATGATGATTGTGTAGGATGAAATATAATATAAATCTAGTTTCAGAAGCCGAGACAGGCATCCATCCATTTTAGGGGAAGGATGCTTTCGGGCTTTTTTTGTATTTTAGCTTCAAGGTAGTTGACGTAAACTCGAATTTAATGAGATGTGAAGGAAATGAGTCTGTTTTCGTCGAATTTTGCTAAGGGTCTTTAGTTTTTTGTACGAGTTCTAATGATGTTTTTATATAATTATTTATGGAGTTGGAGAACGTGGCAGTAGGTGCTAATCGGCATATATATACAGTAGGAAGTTTATTTGCGGGTATTGGAGGATTTTGCAGAGCCTTTAAAAACCAAGGTTTTAATGTGAAATGGGCAAATGAATTAGATCCTTTTGCATGTCTGACATATAAGCATAATTATCCTGAAACGAAGCTTTATGAGAAATCTATTGAAGAATTATCGGTTAAAAGTGATAGGTTAGAACCAGTAGATGTTCTTACTGCTGGGTTTCCTTGCCAATCCTTTTCTCTTGCAGGAAATAAACTGGGTTTTGAAGACCCGAGAGGTAAACTTTTTTTTGAAATAATAAGATTGCTAAAAGAGTTCGGGAAAAATAGGCCTAAAATACTTGTTCTTGAAAATGTAAAAAACTTAATTTATCACAATAACAAGCAGACGATTAACAAAATTGAAGAGGAAATAAAGAGGGCTGGTTATTGGTTCAGGATCCCTTTGGACAATAAAGGAAATCTGATATCAGATAAAAGCAATGCAGTGATACTTAATACTAGGGAACATACGGACATCCCTCAAAACCGAGAACGCCTGTATATGGTTGCCTTTTCACAGGATTTTTTCAAAATAAATAACTTTAAGTTCCCAGACACTGAATTAGGATTAAAGGATGTCAGGGAGTTATTAGATTTGGATTTCGAAGCAGATCCAGATCTTTATTTCGATGTAAATTCTAAGTACGGTAAGATGTTTGCAGATAAAATGGCAGAAGGAAATAAGGATTCTGTATATTTATTAAGAAGGGCATACGTCAGAGAGAATAAAAGTGATTGTACTTTTACGCTTACAGCAAACATGGGTGAAGGTGGCCACAACGTTCCTGTCATACAGGATGATTGGGGGATAAGAAAACTAACACCTAGAGAATGTGTTCGTCTCCAAGGGTTTAAAGATCATCAATTTTCATTTCCTGAAGGGATGCCAAAAGCGAAACAGTATAAGCAGATTGGCAATGCAGTTACGGTTGATCTTGTACAAAAGCTAGCAGCAGAATGTCTGAGGAAATTAGACAGCTTAAAAAAATGAGGAGAGTATTATGATCAATTGGAATTTTCCATCTAATAATTATGGACAAATAACAGGCTTAAATGATGCGGGAATAGAAACCTTTCGTGGAAATCCTTTAGATTCATTGGCAAGAGAAATTAACCAAAATTCATGCGATGCCAAGGATAATAATAATCCTGGACCGGTTGAGGTCCACTTTAGTCTACTTAATATTCCTTCAATCCATTTTCCGAAAAAAGCTGAGTTTATAAGCATACTTAAATCTTGTCGAGAATACTGGAAGGATAATATCAAAACTGCTCGTTTTTTTGATAATGCGCTTTCGATTATGGAATTAGATCAAATTCCCTTTTTAAAAATTAGCGATTATAATACGACTGGATTAACGGGTGCAAGCGATGGACATAGAGGCGGGTGGCATAATCTTATTAAATCAGTTGGTTCATCAGATAAGGATTCACAATCTGGCGGGTCCTTTGGAATCGGTAAGCATGCCCCTTTTGTATGTTCTGACCTAAGAACAGTATTTTACGGAACAAAAGAGGCGGGAAGTAGTGAAGAGGCATTTCAAGGTGTGGCTAAACTGGTAACTCATCTTACTGAACTTGGGGAACCCACGCAGGGGACTGGGTATTTCGGTGAAGTTGAAAAGAACAAACCGATTATAACATCTGACGATGTATATGAGGTATTCAGAAGATCGGATGTTGGAACAGATATTTTTATTGCAGGTTTTAATGAGAATAGTGGTTGGGAAGAAAAAGTAATAAAATCTGTTCTTGAAAATTTCTTTATTGCTATATTAAATGAAAAGTTGGTTGTCAAAGTAGGAGAAACAACAATTAATGCTAATTCGTTATCAGGTCTGATTGAGAAATACACAAAGAATGATCCAGATTGCCTATCGTATCATTATTATGAAGCTTATACCCTCTCTAGTAGACACCACTTTCTTCAAAATAACTTCATGAATCTTGGGGAGGTTGACTTATTTGTACTTCCGGGAAAAGACCTTCCGAAACGTATAGCTATGGTGAGAGGAACTGGCATGAAGATTTATGATAAGGGCAGTTTCCGTACGCCTTTTAAATTTGCAGGCGTAATGATAGCTAGGGGTGAAAAGCTAAACGATTTTTTAAGGAAAATTGAACCTCCTACGCATAGCGCGTGGGAACCGGATCGGCATGAGGACCCCGAGTACGCTAAGGGAACAATAAGAAAACTCTATGCTTGGATTAATGAACAAGTTCGTTCGATTTCAATTACTGATAGTGTAGAGGAATTGGATGTAGATGGACTGAGTCAATATTTACCCGATAATTTTGATGCTTCGGTAGAAGTCGACTCCAAACCACCTGCTCAAAATGGTATCGAGGGAGAAATGACAGCTCCTAAAGATGTTGAGATAGAAACTAATCATCGAAGAAGGAAGCAAACGACATTTGTTGGAATCAATGAAGGGGCGGCCACTTATTATGAAACTGCTGCAGGATTAGACGATGAGGAGTTTTCACAAGTAAACGAAGACAGCGGGGCTGAAGGGACCAACAAAGGATCTGGCGGAGAAGGCAATGGAACACCAGGCAAAAATGATAACAATGATCAAAAGAGTTTTGGGGAAGGAAGTTCGTCTGAAGGTAAAAATACTACTTCTACACCAAGCAAAAACTTACGTATGATACGCTCGCGAATATTTTGTATTAATCCTACTTCTGGAACTTACAAAGTATCTGTGCAAGCAGATGCTGATGGTGAGGGATATATCGGGATTAAAATTATTGGTGAAGTAGGTGGAGAAGCGGCTTCTGTTCAGTCCGTTGTTGTTCAGCAAACCGGGGAAAGTGTATGTCTCGGAAAGAATGGAAAGATCGGACCGATATCTTTTTATAAAGATAAAAAATGTGACTTAATAGTTACATTGAATGATTCGCTGCGATGTGCTTTGGAGGTGGCCATTCATGCAAATTAACTATCGTCAGTATCCACATCCAGTACTATCTTATTTTGCTGATGATGTCATTGATAGTGATTTCCAGGCCTCTCTTAGAAGCAGCAAAACTCAAAATACCTATATTTTTGAGGCCTACTGTGTAACTAGCTGTGACGGGGTTAATCAGCTTATAGCAGAAAAAAAAGCCTACTTCGCTTTTCATTTTGAATGTTCGACTACTCGCTTTCGTAAAGTCTTTGCATCTTTTGAAACTGATTTTACTTTTCAGCTGCCTGCTGATTCTATAGACGGAAAAGTGCAGATATGCTCTTTTATTTTGGCTGCAGAAAATATATATAATTACTCATTACCTGAGTTTCACCCAGACTATGAAGGGCACTCTTTTATTATAAAAAAAGGTGATGTGCTGGCCATAGATGCGGAAAGAACATTTTTTGCTGAAAAAGAGATTGATCCATTAAAAAGGATACCTTCTATTTTTTCTGTTCAGCCCAACCGCAGTGAGAATGCGTTGCCCTTTGATATGGATTCATCAGGTCATAAAATTATTATTAAGCTCTCCGAAGAAAATTTTGATCACTATAAGACGATTTCATTAAATCAAAATTTGCAGCCTTTATTATCTTCATTAATAATAATGCCTGCGTTAGTATCTATATTGGAAATGATCAAAACTGCGGAAGATCAAGATTTTGATCCTGAAGAATGCAGATGGTACCAAGTAATAAAAAGCAGATTAAAAGAGCTAGGAGTTGATGTTGAGAATAGAAACACATTTTCCGACTCTACTATAGTACTTGCTCAAAAACTTATCGGGGACCCACTAAATATTTCGCTTTTAGCTCTTGTAAATTTTGAAGACGAAGACTGAGGTGTAAGGTTGTGGAACTAAATTATATTAGTGATAGTTCACTTGATGAGTTAAAAGTTAATATTTTTAGCAATCTTGAAAAGTATAAATCAGATGAGGTTTGGCTTGATCAGTATTTTAGAGGAACAGCATGGAGTTTTACATCGAAAATAAGAATAGAGAACATAGATTTACATATGCCTCAGAGTAGTACACTTCATTTTGATTTCGAGAACACAAAAAAAATATATACTTCCCTTAAGAGGCTTTCAATAATACAAGCAACGGATGAGAGATTGTGGACTTACTTAACTCACACTACCTTCTGGAATTATATGCGAAAAAGGTGGCCTGTGGAGTCGTATTTAGAAAAAGAAAAACCGGTAGATGCAATAAAAGAACGTTATTTCTTTATGGCCAATCGGGATAGAGCTTTAATCCGTAACGGTATAGCACGGTTATGGTGGTACGGCTACGTTTCTTATGATGAAAATAGAGAAGATCCCTTTGAACTTACCAAGGTTCTCCTTTCAAAACTGGACATCGCTCAGAGCCTTCTTGAACGAAGTTTTTCCAGAAATCCTGATATAACGAAAGCAGTCCTCTCAGTATTAAAGCAAAAAGAACAAGATTCTTCCTTAATAGATCGTGAAAATTTCAGGAATCTAATGATGTATATTAATCAGCTAGGAGGGGTAACGATATTAGATACCTTGGATCGAGAAGATCTGGAAGGGCTTGTTAGGGAAAAGATCGAAATGTTTGCTTGATAATAATCCCGCTCATGCTAAAATGGGTGGGATTATTATTTTTCTATAGTATGTACTGATGATATGCAATATTATAATAAATTACGAATTAGTGCTTGAATATAATATTAAGGGATGTTAAAGTTCATATATAAGGAACGAATGTTCGTGTGGAAGAGGTGGGTAATAATGAGCAATAAAAAACTTTTAGCAGTGGATTTGTTTTCCGGAGCTGGAGGATTAAGTTTAGGATTTTTACAAACCGGGCAAGTAGAAATTGCAGCCGCAGTAGAAAATAACGAGTCTGCTCAAAGAACCTATAGAAGGAATCATGAACTTTATAAAAGAGATAGCTTTCATAAAATCAAATATTTTAATGACATTAGAGAACTTGACTATAAGGAGCAAATACTTAATGACTTCCAGAAAATAGATCTAGTTTTTGGAGGACCGCCGTGTCAAGGTTTTTCAAATGCAAACCGGCAAAAGACAGAACTTATTTCAACAAATAACCAGTTGGTTAAAGAGTATGTAAGAGCAATTGAGGAATTAAATCCAAATGCTTTTGTAATGGAAAATGTCAAAGCTATGAAATCGTCTAAACATAAATTCTTCTATTCATTCAAGGATCATCAAGAAGTGGTCAAAGAACTAGGACTTAATCTTTTACCTGAGAAAATCATAATTGGAAAAACAACTGGACTAACAGATGAATTAATTGGTTTTCTAAGAGAATCACTTCAATATGCTAGGCTTTCCACATATACAATAAATGATAAAAACTTATTTTCGAAAATAAGTCATATCAGTAGAAAAGAAAAAGAAGCTCATGTATACCTTGTAAAAGCTGAGAAAGCTCTGCAAAAATATCTTTCTACTTGGAGGGAGCAGCATGAAGCTTATTGGGGTAAAGGTTATCAAGAGCAATGGATAAGGTTCGGCGATCTGATAAAAATGAAGGATCATACCGAATCATCAAAAGAAATTCTATTTAAAAGTTTAAATGAAATTATTGAGATTCAAAAGGTTTTAATGAGAATGAATGAAATCATAGCAAATAACATTGAGATTACTGATATTGGACATGATCATAAGAATGTGTATATTGAAGTAAAGACTTATGGTGTTTTGGATTACCTAACTTCAAAATTTAAGAGACTTGGTTATACCATTAATGAAGAGCATATCTTAAATGCAGCACATTTTGGTGCACCTCAGCTTCGAGAACGCCTCATTCTTATTGGAGTAAAGAAAGAGTTCGTTGGGGACAACCCTGTAGTACTACCAGAATCGATCTTTAAAGATCCAAGTCAGTTTTTTACAGTAGAACATGCTATCAAAGATCTTGAGGATCTTGAACCATTCACATTAATGGAAGCTGATCATCCAATTACTAAACCATTATCTAAGAACAACAAAAACCCACTTCTTCAGTATCTTAGTGGAAATGTTGAAAAAGTTGAAAATCACGTTATGACCGAAACAACACAGACGGCTCTGGATAGATTCAAGGTACTAGAACCAGGTCAGAATTTTCATCATTTAGATGAGTCATATAAAGGAACATATTCAGATCCTGGGAGAACTCAAAATACTGTATACTTAAGGCTTAATTACAATACTCCTTCCGGAACTGTTTTGAACGTTAGAAAGTCAATGTGGATACATCCCCTTAAAAATCGAGCAATAAGTATTAGAGAGGCTGCACGGCTTCAAACTTTCCCTGATGACTTTGTTTTTGAGGGTTCTAAAAACTCACAATACCAGCAGATTGGTAATGCGGTACCTCCTCTTTTAGGTAGGGCAGTGGCTGAACAGGTATTAAAATATCTAGGAATGCCTGTAAAAGATACATTGAAAAATATAGTAGTGCCACAGGAAACTGTTACAATAATTTAAGTTACGAGTCTCTGCTCTTTTTGAGTAGGAGGCTCTTTTATTTTGAAAAAAGGGATGAACTTGTTGTATAGAGGATATAGGTCTTCTGTGTCGAATAATGCAGTATATAATAAATGGAAAGTCCCGCTTCCTAATACAATTAATTTTTTTTAGTGCTAACAAAGTAGTTGTCACAGGCAACTGCTTATTTATTTAAAATAAATTCTTTATAATATTTCAAAAATAGGAGTACCTGTTATGAATATAGTTGTAACTCAGCCTTCGGCTACACCTGTTATCCAAGCACTTCGTTCGTTAGGATATAACGCAGGAACTGCAATCGCAGATTTAGTAGATAATAGCATTGATGCTAAAGCAACTAAAATTACGCTTGAATTTAAGTGTTTAGGAAACGATGGGACAATAATAATTGTTGATAATGGTTCTGGCATGAATGAGGATATGCTTCAAATAGCTATGAATATAGGCTCGAAAGACCCGCGTGCAAATAGACAACCAAGGGAACTTGGTAGATTTGGAATGGGCCTCAAAACTGCCTCATTTTCTCTTGGTAAGCGGTTAAGTGTTCTTACTAAGCATAAGGGAGTCTATGCCCAACGGTGCTGGGATCTAGATCATGTGTCCCAATGTAATGAGTGGCAGCTATTCACGGAAATCCCAGACGAAGTTAGGGAGTTAATGATCGAGATTGAGGGAGAGAGTGGTACAGTTATTTGTATAGATAAACTGGATCGTTTTATGGGAGCAGGGACTGCAAATACAATACATGAAAGCAGTTTTTTCACAAAAGTTCGGCGGATACATAATCATTTAGAGTTTGTTTTTCACTCAATCATTGAATTTGGTAAAGTCCAGATTAACTTAAACGGAAATGTTCTTGATCCTTGGGATCCTTTTATGATTAAACATCCTTCTACCCTGGAAGGAGAAACACAGGTTTTAAACATCAATGGAAACAGAATAAAAGTTAAATATTATGTTCTGCCTCATGCCTCATTTTTAAATGAACAAGAATATAAAAGAGCCGGAGGCCATAGAGGGTGGCGAGACCATCAAGGTTTTTATATATATCGTGAGAACAGACTGCTACACTACGGTGATTGGTTGGGAATGTTTCAAAAGGATACTTCATCCCAGTTGGCGAGAATTCGCATAGACCTACCAAATACGGCAGATGATGATTGGCAGGTAGATATAAAAAAATCAGCTGTGATTCCACCGGATAACGCAAAAACAAGGCTTGAATCAATATCAAAATTTGTTCGCAAAATTTCCCGAGATATCTTTTACTTTAGGACTCAAGGATCCCATTCTAACCAAACCTTTAAAGGGAGTCTCAATACATGGGAGTTGTCGGGTAGTGATGAAGGGCAACAATTTATTTTAAATAGAAATCATCCTGTTTTATCAGAAATTCAGAAGAGAATAGATGACGAGACCTCAAAACTGCTTAATATATATTTAAAGTTTGTTCAGTTAGGATCACCCAGTAATATCATTGATTCGCCTAAAGTGGTGGAAGAAGTCATTCAAATGGTCACTGACACTATGAGAGAGTTAGTTATCCAATTCTCTTCCACCTTAACTAAGCTTCATGTTGTTCAAAATCAACAACAGCTACTAGATGCACTTATTACTCAACCTGCCTTTGATGGTCTAAATCGCATAACGTTGAAATCAATTTTGGAAGAGGCGAATATCAGCTATGAATGAGGCAAGAGGGTTATTTGAACAAACATTTGCAACTAATTATATGAACTTAAAGTCATTCTTGCCCAGCCAAGAAAAAGCAGCTGAACAAGCACTAGATCTAGCAAAGCTCGTAATACAGGGGCAGAAAGTAGAAGCGATTTTGATCGAGCAGTGGTCGTTAGAAATGTATATGAAATATAATGTTAATTTTGACATTATAAAGACTCCAGTATTACGTCTAGAAGAAGTGAGCGATTGGTACAGTCCTAAATTACTTTTGGGAGCGTTTTTTTGGACCCGATACAGAGACTATTTAACAAGACTTAAGCATTGGGACCAAGAGGCTGTTGTCTCCATTGATGATTCAACAAATGAAATTATGCGGTCTTTGGGAAATCCAAAGGAAGTACACCCTTTTGACAAACGAGGACTTGTATTAGGGTATGTGCAGTCCGGGAAGACTGCTAACTTCACAGGTTTAATTAATAAAGCTTACGATGTTGGATATAAGTTAGTAATTGTATTATCTGGTGTACATAATGATCTGAGAGCGCAGACACAGCTTAGATTAGATGAAGAAGTTATTGGAAGCAGAGTGGATAGGGAGGGTAAACCAGTTGGTGTCGCCCAAATCTATGCTAATACACCTAATCATATTATTTCAACTTGGACTACAGTGGAACGTGATATCTCTTCCGAACCAAGCGGAATGTTTAACTTAAATCAAAGAACTCTTATGGTTGTTAAAAAGAATAGTATTGTTTTGGAATCACTGAAGAATCAACTCGAGTATCAGAAGAATTTATTTAATTTAGATATTCCCGTTTTAATAGTTGATGATGAAGCAGATCAGGCATCTGTTGATACCTCTAAGGATGAAGATCCAAAGACAATTAATAAGTTAATACGTCAAATTTTAGAGGTATTTAATAGAAGATGTTATGTAGGCTATACTGCAACCCCATTTGCAAATTTACTAATTAGTACAGAAGCTAAAACGGAAGAGGAAGGTAAAGACCTGTACCCTAAAGATTTTCTTGTCGGCCTTCCCAAGCCTAAAGAATATTGTGGTCCGGAAGAATTCTTTAATGTTGAAGAGGAGGCGGACGATCCACGCCCAAGTTTGATTCGTCCTCTGAGAGATCCAGATATACAAGTCTTTACTGGAATTAAAACAAAAGGCGATGCGGATAAATTTGAAGAGGTCCCCCCGCAGATGCAAGAGTCAATCTTGGCATTTCTTTTAACTATTGCTGTAAGAAATCTTCGAGGCCAGAGGAACAAACATAATTCGATGCTTATCCATACCTCTCGTTTTAAAGATGTTCAGTCAAGTGTGAAAGACGGTGTTGATAAAGTATTTAAGGAAATTACAAAGCAAATTCAATATAACGAAAATAGTGAAATTGTAGAGGCGATTAAAGGGATTTATGAAGAAGATATTATTCCGACCAGCAGAGCATGGCCTGGGGATATTCAGGAATTCAGCTGGGAAGAAGTTTATCAGGAATTAAGAGAGAGTTCTAGAAAGGTTCAGGTTTTTGAAATTAATGGAAATAGTAAAGATGCATTAGACTATCATCAATATAAAGAAGATGGTCTAAACGTAATTGCAGTAGGTGGAGATAAGTTGTCACGAGGACTCACACTTGAGGGACTTAGTATAACTTATTATTTTAGAAATACGTTGATGTACGACACTTTAATGCAGATGGGACGCTGGTTTGGTTATCGGAAAGGCTATATGGACTTATGCCGGATATACACACCCGGAGAAATTGCTTCGAACTTTGAACATTTAGCTATCGCTATGATTGAACTACGTAGAGAATTCGACAGGCTTGCACTATTGGAGAAAACACCACTGGAATATGCAGTGAAAATGTTGAGTCATCCAACTATGACCTTAACAAGTCCATTAAAAATGAAAAATTCTACTATAACAAATGTTATGTATCGGTTAACCCTTCAACAAACCCGCATATATGAGAATAAGGAAGCTTTTTTTTCTCACAACATGATAGTGACTGAGAATTTTATAAATAAAATATCCTCTCAATTTAAGAAAACACATATTGGATCGGGTAAAACTGGATACTATATAGCTCGGGAAGTAGAAGTAGATAAAGTATTGAATTATCTTTCTGAATACAAGACCAGCCAAGGTGCTGACAAGGTTGATAGCAGTAAAATTGTGAATTATATTCGGCAGGTTAATGAAAAAGATGAGCTCATGTATTGGACAGTAGCTGTGGTAGAAGGAGATCCAAGAGACAAAAGTGGCCTTCAGAAGTTCCCGGTTCAATTTGGGACATTTAAGATTGACTCTGCAGTGGTACGTGGGGTTAATGCAGAAGATTATAACAACCAAGGGCAGGATAAAATTGATATACGCGCCATAGTTGCTTCACGACAAGAATTTATTGATTTCAATCAATCTGAAATAAAGGATATAAAGGACAAACAGGAGATTCGAAAGCTGCGGCCAAAAAAAAAAGGCATGCTTCTAATCTATCCGCTTCATCCTAAAGTAAAAGTGTTCGAATCCCTTAGTTTTACCTTTAGCGATAAGATGGTCCCTATCGGTATTGCGATCTCATTCCCTGACTCAGAGTTAGATGATTTCAAAATTTATGAAGTGAACAAAACAATAAAATAAGTGTTCTAATAGAGTGAGGAATATATGTTGAATCTAAAATTAGAATTCGAGCAAATGATTAAAGAATTAAATAGCCAGTCTCAGCAAGAAGTTTATAAACTGAGGGTTCTTACGGCGGAAAGTCCCATACTTTTTGCAGGTATAGATACTGTAAATATGAATAGGCAGCTGTATATCGATTTAGGATTTGAACCTTGGGAGCCGGACCAGCTTAAGGCACTTCCAAAATGGCGAGGTTTATCTATCAAAATTGAGTATTATGAAAAACTGGCATTACTTAAAGGGCATCACTATCTAGTTTTACGACAAGAGTCAGAACATGGTACAGATATCTTTGAGGTTGTGCTGCAGAATGTTGTGGATCATTTGATCACCAGGGATCAGAATGAATCAGTATTTACAGTAGTATACAAGGTACTAGACAGATGGCGCGTATTTTTTCAAAAAGGTGGTTATCGTAAACTAACTGAGGAACAGCAACGGGGACTTTTCGGCGAATTGTGGTATATACAAGACTGGCTTAATCGTTTTCCAACGGCTCCCCCACTTATTATAGAACAGTGGGAAGGACCAACCAGTGGGCGAATTGATTTTAAGCATTCTAATCGCGGCGTAGAGATTAAGACGGCAATAAATAAGTTAACCAAAACAATTAAAATTTCAAATGAAAATCAGTTAAGGCTTACAAATGCAGTATCGAGTATCTATCTCTATGTATGCTTTATAGAACCAAGTAAGACTCATGGTGTTTCTTTACATGCACTTGTAAACGAGGTTCGAAACCAAATTGCAAGTCGTTCCGACCGAATGCTATTAAAGTTTAATGACCTGTTAGAGGATTTAAGATTTAAAGAAGAAGATTATACGGATGATTTCTTTTTTGTAGATAAAGTAGAGGTATACGAAGCCGCGACAAACTTCCCAAGGATTTTGCAGGAGGATTTGCCAAAAGGGATTTCTCATGTTAGTTACAGCATAGATCTTACACATTGTATGGAATTCGAAAGAGATGTTGATGAGGTATTTGATTTGTAATGGGGGATCATTAAATGTTAGAGAATAGACAGAGAAGTGAATTCCTGAAGGAGTTTCTTGAAGAAGTAGAAGAAAAAGCGGCAAAAACAGGGGTATATCGAGTCCCTTTTCTTGAAAAGATGCTTCAGTATATGGAAAGGGATGATGATCCTGATATATTAATTCCTCCATATATAGATACCTCAAAAAAAATTGCTCTGAATGCCTACTCATATGACGAAAGTCAGCACGTTCTTGATCTATATGTAGCTGATTATAACTTTGAACAAAATGAGCGAGATTTACTTTCAATAAATATGACGATGCTGACGGAATTAGCCAATCAAGCTAAACGTTTTATTACGAACGCTAAAACATTAGCTCACACTATTGATCAATCTCTGCAAGCTAGAGAATTGGCCGTACTGATATCAGAAAATATCAATGCTATCGATGAAGTGAATATATTTGTACTGACCAATATGTTCTATAATGCCAATAAACCAATTGAGCTATCGATCCCTGGAGTAGAAACGGTAAATGTTCAGGTGTGGGACATAGATCGCATACTTCAAATCATTTTGGCTGAACAAGGAGTCCAAACGATCCATATTGATTTTGAGCGAGATTTGGGACAGTCGTTTGAGATGATGTTTATCCCGGGTTCTCAAAATGAAGGCGAACAGAATTATTTTACATGTTATGTAGGATTTATACCTGCAGGCTTATTGGCAAAAGCTTACGACCAATGGGGTTCCAAACTCGTCGAGCGAAATGTACGATCTTTTCTGCAAGCTAAAGGTGGAACTAATAAGGGGATACTGAAAACTCTAAAGGACCCGAAAGAACGGCGAATGTTTGTCAGTTATAATAATGGAATCTCTAGTGTGGCCCGATCAGGTGACATCGAGAGAATAAATGGAAATGTTAACCTTTATCGTATCAAAGGGTTGACTGGGTGGCAAATCGTGAATGGTGGACAGACGACTGCATCCATTCACCAGGCCTATAAGAGTGATGTAGATCTAACGGATGTGTATGTTCAGGCTAAATTGACTATTCTGCATGTTGAAGCAAACCAAGAAAAGGACCAGCAGCTCCTTGAAGATGAAATGGTATCAAGTATTTCGGAGTATGCCAATACTCAGAATAAAATTAACAAGTCTGACTTGTTGGCCAATTCTAGATTTATGTCCGAACTAGAAAAGTTGTCGAGAAATACATGGATTCCATCAAATGATGGTAGAAAATCTGAGAGTAAGTGGTATTTTGAACGTGCGAGAGGTCAATATGCAGTAGATTTAAATAGACGAAAACGTGGTAAGGAACAGAATGAATTTAAAAAGCATTACCCAAGTGAAAAGGCCATCATCAAAGTTGACTTAGCTAAATATTTCATGTCATGTGAAGGTTTTCCTCACGTTTCAAGTAAAGGTGGAGAAGAAGCCTTTAAGCGGTTTATGGAGCAAAACAAACAGTATTGGAAATACGATAAGGATGATAATGATGAAGTCATTCCACTGAGTGAAGTCACCCTTGAAGTCTATCAACAACTTATAGCAAGGACGATTATTAATTTCCATGTGACTAATATTGTGGAATCCATGAGATTGCAGGGGTATAGAGCAAATGTAATATATTATACAGTGGCTATGCTTCATCATATATATGGAAACAATATAGATTTAATTGATGTATGGAATCGACAAGCATTATCTGATAAATGGGATGAAGCGATTAGGATTATTGCTAACAAGGCATTATACTTCCTTCGTGACTCTGCGGGCGATAGAAACGTAACCCAATGGGCTAAACAGGAAGCATGCTGGGTGCAGTTCAAGGATGAGTATACGAAACAGCTGAGTAATATCATCTGATTCTGAAGCAATAAAACACTCAGTACCAGGCAATGATCTGGTATTGAGTGTTTTGTTAATTATTAAGGATTTTTAATGATTTAATTTTTATTCGAAAATTATGTATCTCGCTAATATGGGTAAGAATAGATCATAATACGATAACATAAAAAATGGTGATAAAAATGAGTGAAGATTCTTTCTTTTGGAAGGAGCTGCTGGCATGGTATTCTGAGAATGGCCGTCATCACTTTCCTTGGCGAAATACGAAAGATCCTTATCGAATATTATTAGCAGAGTTTCTGCTTCAGCAAACCCACGTACGTAAAGTTGAGGAAGTGTATAAACAGCTGCTACTTAAATATCCTAACATAAGTGAACTAGCAAGGGCTAATATTGAAACAGTGGAAGAAATCATTGCTCCTATTGGGCTAAGATATCGTGCAGAAAGACTAATAAAAACAGCTGAGATAATCTGCAGTCAGCATTACGGTAACGTACCAAATGAGTATAACGAGCTAAGAAAGTTACCTGGAATCGGTGATTATATTGCAAATGCTGTACTGTGCTATGCTTTTGACAAGCCGGTTGTTCCAATCGATACGAATGTTATTCGGCTCTTTACGAGATATTTCGGTTATACATCAAAGAATCCTAGACCTCGAATGGACAAAGAGTTAGCATCCCAAATTAGAGCTCACTTTAAGGGGATGGATTGTACAAGAGACGCTAATTTAGCAGTGCTCGATTTTGCAGGATTGATTTGTACCGCTAAAAATCCACATTTAACAATATGCCCATTATCAAAGTACTGTCTTGATTTTATTACGCTAAGCGAGAACGTATAACAACTATCTTCACAAAACAATGTCGATTGGTTCTTGTATATGACACATTGAGGGAATTATATAAATATCTTTTGTCTATAGGCCTTGCTTTCTGACCAATAAAACAAAAAGTGCTGGCAAATTTCGGCCAACACATTTTTAGGAATAATAAGTTGTTATCTTTGGATTATTAATCATTTCTTACAGTCAGTTCATTTTTAGCTAACATACTCGTACTAGATGTTAGCTAGATTAAACAAGATATTTTTAGAGTTATCAGGAAATTTAAATAAGGGAATCCAAAATGGTTCTTTTTCCCACTTGGCCCCTGTAATTCGAACCATTATCAACAATGGTTTGTTCTTGTCAACATTATTTTCTATTATTTCAGAAACATTACTGTTGTTACCTGATAAGACTGCACCGATTCCTTCTTTATGTTTGCTCTTGCCAATATTGCTGTCCAAAATATATAAAAATTGAACTTTGTCCGACGAATTTCTTTCATACCATGAAATATATTGAATGATTATCTTCGAGCGCCATCCTCCTGATGATAGTATTGGTACGTTGTTAATTAATTCTGTTGCGAATGACGTTTCCACTGTATACACTTTTTTGGGATCTTTACATTTATTAAGTATTAATTGGTTAATGTGCCTTGTTACATTTTCTATATGGTTTTTACGATATTCAGGTTGTTTAGGGAAATAAGTAGATCCCGCTTTATATGCTCCTACTGAAGTAGGTATTACGTTTGGGCGTGTAGGTTTTATAACATTTAAGTCTAGATATAAAGTGTCTTTTTCCTGTTTCGCATTGATTATTTCCCTTTGTGTTTGATCATGAATGCTAATTTCCTCAAAAAGTTCAGCCAACTCATCAGGTATAAAAATCCTCGTAACATCTAAATCATTTGATCTGTAACCACACATTCTAGCGTGTTGAAGCAGCGTGTCCACTTGCGGTGAGGATGAGTTTCTACCATAATAAGTGGTCAATAATCTAGGGATGGTGAGCCCTCGTCCTAATTTGTTTCCGCCTATTAGTATATTATATTTTTTAGAGGATTTAATCTCACTATGGGAAGACGAATTAATTATCATAACGTTAAAGCTAGTTATATTTCTACGCAGGGTTGTTATAACTACATCAAAGTTAGGACAGTTATTTGGGTACGTAGTTTTTATATCTTTGTAGCACTCAAATAACACATCAAGGTAAGCTTTTGAATCTCTTGAGCTATCTTCTTGAATAGATAGATACAGTTCTGTTTTGAATATATCAACTAATTTTTTTATCTTCTCATGTATTTTTTGAAATGGGCTTATATGATAAAGGTACGAGTAATGCATTTTTGAAGGATCTTGCTTAAGTTCGTTGTCTTCAATGATTTTTATTGTTGCTGCCACCATAAAAGAACAAAGTGACTTGAGCATCCCTTTAGGTATAATTAGCCCATTTTCCGTTTCATCAGAATGAATTAGGTGCTCAATCTCGGTAATATTTACAGGCCTAACTATTTGTTTCCGATGCGTAGAAAAAAAAGTATCGATCCCTATATAGCCATCACTATCTTCTGGCATCACAATAAATTCAGGTGAAAGGCCACTATCTCTATCCTGTAAAATTATTGCTTGGGGAGTAGCGGTTACCTGTAAATAAAGATAGAGCCTCAACTTTTTACTAAGTTCTAACAATTGTTTATTTATGCTGCTGGGAGGACTATTTTCTAACCGCTGATTGGTGTTTAATCCAATTGCATCAGCCTCATCGTCTACGACTATGGTTGGTAAATTATGTACATCATAGTCTTGTATGAACTCTAATAGTTTATTCAAGTCACTAGGATGCTTTTTGCAGACCAAAAGAACACCCTCGTTTTTTAATACCTCTTTTATAAATAAGGGACTCTCATTATTAATTGTAGAAATGTCTTTAGTTAATATACCTTCATATGAATCGTCAGCTCGCTCAAGTGTTTGATTTTGTAGTACGGTATTATTATCTGTTAATACAATGAAAAGTTTGTATCCGTTATCAGCTGCTATTGCTATACACATATTAATAATATTTGTTTTACCACTCTGAATCAATCCATAGAGAAGACCAAAACTTTTTCCCTCTTCATTACTAGGCTCTGGGGCCTTTATCATAATTTCCTTTGCAGTTTTTAATACTGATTTTGCCGCATCTTCTGATCCTGTATCTATTTCAATAAATTTAGAACAATGCTTGACGTTTACACCATCTAAATTAATTACCATTTTCTAAACCCCAATCATATTTTTCTTTAATCTTATAGTATCCACATAATATATTATATGCTAAAATTCCAGTTAATAACATATAAAGTCAAGATGGAGATGCTAATAATGGTAGTCGTAGAACCTAGAGATAGTTTTTCACTAGCTCTGTCGGAATCAAAATTTTATAATAGATTGTCAGAGATAAGTTCTAAAAATCACGCGGTGACTCAGCTTCTTTCTTTAGTTGAGGAAAGTTGCTTAGATGCATATCAAAGAACAAAGTCAATTATTAAATACATGAAAGAGTATACTCTACATGATGGGGATCATCTGTTTAATGTGTTACGTCTAATGGAAATATTGGTACCTGAGGAGTTGTTTCTAAAGCTCACCCCACTTGAATTAGCTTTATTTATCTTAAGTGCCTTTTACCATGATATTGGTATGGCTCCAGATGAAAATGATGTGTTGATATGGGTTGGGGCGATTGACGAAAAAGAATTAAAACCGGAACAGTTAAAGTTGAAAAAAGATTATGTAAGATTTTGTGCCGCGAAACCAAGTCTGCATCAAAAAATTAATTATTTGAAATCAATCGGTAAAGATGCCCAATCACAAGTTTTGGAAGGTTATCGCCTATCAGAATGGATACGAACCACTCACGCAACGAGAGCAGCACAAGTTGTTAGAGCTATGACAGACAAGCTTGTGTACAAAGATACTAATTTTGCAGAAGTATTAGCAATAATCTGTCAAAGCCATAATGAAAATAATATATATATTCTTCAAAAACAAGAAGTTCTAAATACTTGCTTGCTTGTTGGAAGTGATGAATTTGTCAATTGTGCTTATATAGCTATTATTTTGCGGTTGGCAGATGTTCTCGATTTTGATGCTAAACGTGCACCAAAAGTCTTGTTTGAGCATTTGGGTGTAAGAGATCCAATAAGCTTACAAGAGTGGAAGAAACATCGTGCAATTGAGGCATGGGTGATTAACAAGCATAAGATACTATTCTCTGCTTCTTGTACCCATCCTGCAATTGAAAAATCAATAAGAGACTTTTGCACGTACATAGAGCAAGAATTAAATACTTGTAATAAAGTGCTCGAAAAACTCACGTATCTTTCTGGCATGGAGGAACGAAAAAGGTTATATCATGTTAATGCGGCTAATAACGTAGATACATCCCAGATCAGACCCGCCTATAGAGATGGTAAACCTCTGTATGACTATGAAGACATTACATTCAGTCTGAATCAGTACAAAATTATTGAGCTTCTTATGGGAACCAATCTATACGGTAACTCTATGTATGCATTAAGGGAATTGATTCAAAATGCTGTAGACACTTGTAGACTCAGGATAGTTAAGCAAAGACATTGGCAAGTGCCATATTCTCCTCTGATTACTGTGAAGTTTTATAAGGAAAATGGTGTTGATGTTCTAGAAATAGAAGATAACGGAATGGGAATGGACAAGGATATCTTAATTAAATATTTCTCGCAAGTTGGAACCTCATATTACCGTTCATTTGAGTTCTTGGAGGATATGGCGGAACTATCCGAGGAATTTTCACCAATATCAAAGTTTGGAATTGGATTCCTATCGTCATTTATGATAGCTGATTCTGTAGAGATAAAAACAAATCGCTTGTATAAAGCCTATAAATCAGCTGATAATGGAATGTTAATTAGCATACAGGAGGCTACTGGATTTTTTCATATAAAAAATATCGAGTTAGATCAACCGGGAACACATGTGAAGATGATTCTTAAGGAAAATCATCCTTTAGGAAATACAAATGATATTGAGGAAAGCTCCACTCTACTGAACTCAATAAGAGGTATCGTTCGCCATCTTGATATTCCTATACTAATAGAAACGGATAATTTTAGAGTTGAATTGCAACCTACTGATTTTGATGTTGAATTTGGTGTAGGACAAATTGAGAACATTCTTACATTTGACTTTTATTTAAATGGTGAGTTTGATGGTTTAAATGGACTTGTTAAATGCATTTTCCTATCCGATGGAGAAAATATAGTTAACTATGTCGAGCAACCAGTACAACAATTTACTTCTAACGGTAGCGATCTAACATATAAGAGTAAGTTAGTGTTGCAACCAGGAGCAATTATTCAAGAAACGGAATTTATTGAAAATACTAATAGGGCCCTTGTAAAAAACTTTGGTTACTTGACAATGGAGGGCATTAGTATAGCTGGAGATATTTTATCGAAAATACAGTTACCTTTTCCGATACATTTTGATATTGAATTAACGAAAGACATGACTGTAAATTTAACTGCTTCAAGAAACGAGATTATTTTAGATGAAAAATGGTACCATTTAATTGAGTCAATATCACACGTTTTGGCGAAAAGATTAGTAGAACGATTGGATAGTAATGAAAAGATTATTATGTTGGTTGAGGCATTAAAGGGGGTTGCTGAAAGTGAGCGCATTATTAACAACATAAGAGAGCAACTTGAGATAAAGGTAATAGACGAAGCTAGAAAGCTGTTTAATTAAAATAAACTTGAAAGATACATTGTAAAGTTAATATTTCCGTTATTTTGTGGATACAAACCGTGACCATCTATTGTTGACGACTTGTTGACGAATATCGTCAACAATCATAAAAACAAAAACAAAACGAACAATACACTATGGATAAAACCCTTATATATTAAAGGTTTTATCCAATTAACACAGAATCCAAACAACTCCCACATGTTCCCGCATACAGTACATATAAAAAAGGGCTATACATAAGAGTCTTTACTCTTATGTATAGCCTCCAATTAAAATCTTATCGTTCTGATAGAGTGAACCTCTTTACTTGTTATTATCAATTGTGTGTACTATTTCTTTCGTAATATTATGAATCATTTTAACTTCACTAAGACTTCGTTCAAGCAACATCTTCTTATGCACTTCAATAATCGTTTCCTTCTCCAAATGCTGCTCATCTATATCAATATCTCTGAAATCAAATAACTCATAAAGCGTGATCCCAAGAGCTTTCACGATTTTATCTAACGTCTCCATAGAGACATTAACCAATCCTCGTTCAATTTCTCCAATGTAACCTTGGGAAATTTGCATTTTCTCGCCTAACTCGGCCTGAGTTAGGCCTTTTTCTTTTCTAAGTTGTCTGATCCGGTTCCCGAGTAAAGTTATGAACTCCGACAATGGAATCACCCCATTTCCAGAGTAAGTAAACCCAATCAATAGTTGAACGGCGCAATAACGTTTATTAATATTAAAATATATGTTAAAGTGGTTATTGAAATAGTATTGACTATTTTAGTCCTTCTTATACATAAAGGAGTGCTGGAAATGAACCCGGATTATTCATGGATAATAGCAGTAGTCATGGTTCTTGGATTTATATTGTTTTGCTTTCTGGAGGTACGGTCTAGAGATAGGGCCGAAAAAGAACTTCTTGGCAAGAATCGAACCGCCTCCAAATCGACTAATAAACACGAAGAACAGAAGAATGAGAGGCAAGACGTTAACTAGCAGGTCAGTTTTCACGGTAGTATGCTTTTCCTGCCTCCCTCCTCCCCCACTCCCACATCGGCTTCCGCGTTCGGGACGCGGTTTGTTTCTACATCATCTACAACCAGCGGTTCGGTTTGATGCCGGAGGAGCGGGCGTTTGACCTGCAGCTGCTGCAAAAGATTTTGCCGCGCATCCAAGGGAGCAGCCAGTCGGTGAAGCGGGTGTTGGTGGAGTTGATGCTGATGTGCTTGGGCCAGAAGAAAAATGTCGAGGAGCTGGTCAACGACGCGTCGGACCTGTACAAGCCATGGCGGCGGTACGCGGATGCGCCACAGGCGGTCTACCCGCAAAGCGCCCGCAAAATAGCCTATATGCTTCGGAGGTTGGAGGATGATGGATTCACCTCGTTCTGGATCTCTTAATTCGAGCGTCGAGCTGCTGCGTGTGGAGACGAATCTTTTTGACCTGTATGTGCAAGGCAAGCCGTTTCATCCGACTGTAGAGACGCTGCAGCTGCATCGGAATGATGCGCAGGACTGGGTGGAAGCGACGCTGGATGTGGTTTCGCACTCGCCGCTGTTGACGATCGAATCGGTGCAGGTGTACTCGCCCGAGCAAGGGAAGATGATTGACGCGCGGGCGGAAAAGGTGCTGCCGTGCTTTTACGAAACGCAGACGTACCAGTTGGTCATTGATAGCAAGCAGGACGGCAAGCTGGCGTTTCATCACGATAATGTCTATTTGCGTCAGGCGATTAAGCCGCTGGCAGGCGGGCGCATTTTGTCGGGGATGTTGAATTTTCAGAATGAGGTCGGGTATACCGACCTGGATGTGCTGGTGAACGGAGAGACCGGGCTGCGGGTGCGGCTGGAGATTTTTCCGTCGAAGCTGGATTATAAGCGGGATTATGAGGCGATTTTGGCGGATGTGAATGAGCAGATTTACAATTTGTCGTTCGATTTTCTGCGCAAAACGTATCATTTGACCGGGCTCAAGGAGACGCAGAATCAGAGTTTGACGGAGTTTTTTGCGATCCTGCAGCATGTGTTTCGGCAGATGATTGGGGCGGTCGAACGGATTCAGCAAACGCCGCATCATCGGCTCTATAAGGAGCAGCGCGTGATGGACAGTGCCAAGGTGAAGCGGGCGGGGAAGGAAAATGTGGCTTTCCTGGCGCGGAATCCGCATGTTTTGGTTCGGGATGCGAAGCATGGGGTCGTGCAGGTGGGGGAGGAGCGCTACCGGCCGACGAAGCTGATCGAGACGAAGCGGAAGCTGGATTATGACACGGGGGAGAATCGTTTTGTCCGCTGGATGCTGGAACGGGTGGACGGGAAGCTGAAGCAGGTTCTGGCGCATCTGGCGAAAAAGGAACGGAGGCTGGACCCGCAGCTCGTTGAGAAGATTACAAAAATGCAGGCACAGCTTCGCCGTTTGCTGCAGATGGATTTTGTGCGGGAGGTGGGAGCGATGCGGCAGATGTCGGTATCGCTCGTTTTGCAGATGGCGCCGGGCTATCGGGATGTGTACCGGACGTATTTGATGCTGCTGAAGGGGCTGGCGATTCAAAGCGATCTGTATCAGCTATCGATGAAGGATTTGGCGCAGCTCTACGAGTATTGGTGTTTCCTGAAGATCCATCATCTGCTGAGCCGGAAGTACAAGCTGGTCAAGCAGGATGTGATTCGGGTGGATCGGGGCGGGCTTTTTGTCACGTTGGATAAATCGTCGCAGAAGGCGAAGATGGTGTACGAAAACCCGCAAAACGGCGAGCGGTTCACGCTTTACTACAACGCGCTTCTGAGGAATTCGCCCACGCTGTCCCAGCGGCCGGACAATGTGCTGACGCTGCGCAAGCAGGATGCGAATCAGCAGCAGCGGGTGTATAAGTATGTTTTTGACGCGAAGTATCGGCTCAATCCTGCGTATGAAGGGACGGCGTATCACGAGAAGTATGACGGGCTGCCGGGACCGGAGGAGGACGACATCAACACGATGCACCGGTATCGGGACGCGATCGTGTACCAGGCGGAGCAGACGAACGAGTATGAGCGGAGCATGTTCGGGGCGTATGTGCTTTTTCCGTATGGGGATGAGGAGCGGTATAAGCAGCATCGGTTCTATAAGAGCATCGAGCTGATCAATATCGGGGCGTTTCCTTTTTTGCCGAATGCGACGGGGCTGATGGAGAAGTTTTTGGATGAGCTGATTTTGGATAGTCCGGAGAAGGCGTTCGAGCGGTCGACGCGGCCTAGCGGGACGGGCGATTACTACGTGAACAAGCTCGGCGGCAAAAATGTGCTGATCGGCTCGCTCCGGGAGCGGTCGCAGTTGGAGCTGGCGAAGCGGCATCTTTTCTACCATATGCCTCTGGAGAATATTACAGATCACAAGGTGCTGACGCAGCTGGAGTACATCGCGATCTACCAGTCGAAAAATTTATTCGAGGCCGGGCAGCAGGGCGTGTTCTTGTACGGCAGAATCGCGGATTGGCAGGTGCTGCGGCGTGGGCAAATTACGGAGCGGCCGGCGAAGGCGGGGACGGAGAATCGGCTGTTCGTGAAGTTCACGATCGAGTCGTGGGAAACGCGGAAGACGCCGATCCTGTCGGGCGGGCAAGGCGTGCACACTTGTCTGTATGCGACGAAGTATATGTTCGACCGGGCGCTCGAAATCGCCGAGCTGAAGCTGGAGACGGACGAGCAGCTGCGGGAATGGCGGGAGAAGCGGCGCCTAGGGCGCGTGAAGGTCGAGTTAGATCATGAGCATGTGGATGAGGCGAAGCGGGTGATTGGGATGAGGGTGGAGTAGGGGGGAACTTTGTCCCTCAATGTTTAAGAATACGTTTATTTGAAGTGTCTTATTAAGCTCAAGTGAAGGGGACAACAACATTTAATTTCATAGAAAAACCTCTCGAAGTTACTTTTTCGAGAGGAGAAATACTCTATTATTCTCTTTTATAGCTTTAAGAATTCTTTTCTCATCACTATTAAACTGTTCTGGCAAAGTGATATTTGTAGAAATCGGAATTCTTCTTCCAAATCTGTAATGTACAGAGTTGAAAGAAGTTTGTTTTATGTTGTTTTTCGGAATAAGAATTTTGTCTGGGGTGAATAAATTGTCACTATCACCAATTAATATACAATTGTCCAAATCAGAATTTAGTAGATACTTACTAGAGTATAGTGTCCCATCCATTAGAAGAATATTTACTTGTACTTTTGAATGACTTAAGAAATACCAGAACTTTCTCAAAGGGAGAAATAACATTAAATAAATTAAAGATAGTGAAAATAAAATGAATTTGTAACTAATTGGAATTTTAGATAATTGTAATAAAACTAACAAAGAATTCTCCTGATTAATTGAAAACCTTAGATTTGCATCAGATAGTATTGCATTTATGAAATATCCAAAAGCTAATGAGAAAAATAAAATATAGAGTACCATCAGGAGAAATAAGGAAGTCAAAAGGGATTGATTTTTTGAACTTGATCTTTCATCAATTATTGCGATTCTGTTTTTTATACGTGGAACAAACGCTACGATTAATACTACGATAAAAATGCTTACTCCAAATGGTAGAGAAATACTTGATTTAAAAAAGATTTCTATATAGGGGAATAATGAAAAACTTTGAATATCATTGTTTGTAAGAATGCAAAAATACAGCCCGGTAAATAACACTGAGAAAATAGAGAGAGTAAGTATTCTAAATGCTCTTGTTGTACCATTTGTATGTAATTTTTCTTCTTCTGACATAAAAAACCTAAGATTTTTGAGCATAAAGCTGATAGCCGCAGTTATTATTGGGATGCCAATTGCAATCGCAGTAGCACCAATGCCACTAAAAACCCATTGAATATTCTGATCAGTCATAGTTTAAAAATCAACCTCTTTTGAATTTTAATATCTTTATCGACATTTTAACCTGCATTTTTAACGCAATTTATGTATAAGTTGCATTAAAATTCCGAATATTCCAAAAGAGGGAGTGAGGAAAAGGAGTAGAGTTCAACACCGACTGTTCGTGAGGTTCACGATTGAGGCGTGGGAGAAGCAGGAGATGCCGATTCTGTCAGGTGGACAAGGTGTGTGGACTTATCAATATGCGAGATTTTTCAATGGTATAATAAGGAGCTAGTATACTCTTTGGACGATGGAGGGATATCATGATCTCCAAAAGAATTGATCATCAAACAGCAAGTGCAATTAAATCGCTGCTTCAAAAACAAAATATCCATTATGGACGTGTGCTGATTGATTTCGAAATGCAGACTGTAGAAGTGCAGGTTGAGGATTACTCCATTGATGATATCCTTGAAACGGCGGGGACTTTATCTCCTGAAAGAGGAAAAGAGTTACTCGATGAAGTAAACCGATCTCGTGAGGGAGTGCGGGGGATTTGCAGGTTAAAACGGGTGGATTGTCTAAATTGAAAAAAAAAGCGGATTTTGAACCTATTTCAAAACCCGCTTTTTGCCTGTTCAATTTTCTTTCAATCGACCAAAATAGCAAAAGTAGTTTTAATAGAATGACGGTCACTTTCACCGGTAGTATATTCGGTAGCGGCTTCGATTGTGTACGTTCCTTTTGGCAATAGCCAAGGCTGTTCCATCTTTAAATAGTTTTCTTCCCCAAAACGAAAGTAATTATAGTTTTCAAGATCCGTGTAAGGTAAAGCGCGAAACGTTTGATAAAACGGATTTACTTTGGTAGTCGACAAAACGTCTTGCACACTTGAAGAAACCGTGAATCCACTTTCATCCTTAATCGTAAATTTAATTACTGGTTGACCGTGCTGTATCTGAAGACTTTCATCGTTTAGATATCTTAATGCTGCAAAGATTTTTATTGGCTCGTGCGCAGGATAGGTTTCTTTCTGAGAATGGATCGACAGCGCAAAATCATTGTCTTTATTTTCATTGCTTATTTCCGGAGTGAACTCAAAATCATTGCCTTGCTCAATACTTATTTGATTCTTATCCCCATCGTATGAAATTCTCCCGTTCGTTCTTTCTACAAACTCTCTGACCGGTACATATGTACGTTCTTTATAGTAAACTAGATCGTTTAAAGGGTCGTTTGCTTTTCGGAATTCTGCGTTATTAATAATCATCGAACCTTTAAATAGGTTGGCATTTATGATGTCTGAAGCATTTGCGATTGAAACAGTACTGATTAAAGTTAGTAATACTAATAGATATAATAGTTTTCTTTTCATGAAAAAACACCTCCTGATAATTTAAAAATGATTATTGAAGTTGTAATTAATATATTATAAAATATACCAAATTATAGGTGATTCTCAAATGGATGTTTTTATTAGTTGGAAACGGACGAGCAGCTGTGGGAATAGTGGGAGAAGCGGCGTCTGGGGTGCGGTGTAGGTCGCCTGGCGAGCTGATGCTATAGTGGAATACATACAGAATGGAAGATTTCCGGGTGAGCGATCATATACTAGAGGCGGTGATGAAAAAATGCTTCATCCGCTGGCTGCCTGGTGCTGCTGGAACTTTCTTGTATCCGCGGATGCCGAGCTGCTTCCGGATAAGCGGCGGCAGATGGATCGAGCGATCGCCGATCGGGTGCAAGCGCGTGATGGAATGACGACGGGCGTACAAGCAATGCAATCTAACATGAGGGGGAAGCGGGATGGCTCCTGTTAAAGTATTGTTTTGGTTCGATGTGGAGGACTTCATCAACGACGAGTCGGAGGAGGCGCTGCTCGCGCTGCTGAACACGCTGGATGCAAGGGGTGTGAAAGGTATTTTCAAGCTCGTCGGCGAAAAGGCGAGAAAGCTGGAGCAGAACGGGCGCACGGATATCCTGGAGAAGCTCAGCCGCCATGAGATCGGCTACCACACCGATCTCCACAGCATTCACCCGGTCGTAACCGAATACCTCGAGCCGCTTGGCTTCCGCGAAGGCACCGCCGAATTCGACCGGCGAGAAGGGCAAGGCTACCGCGATCTGGGCCGTATCACGGGCAAGCCGGTAGTCTGCTACGGGCAGCCTGGCGCAGCGTGGGCTCCGCAGGCGTATCCCGCACTGCGCAAGTGGGGAGTGCAGACGTATATCGATAACCACGATCAGATAACGTTCGGCGGGAAACCGTTCTGGTACGGCGGTCTGCTTAATTTGACCTCGCCAGTCGGCTTGATGAAGATGCCGCTGGTCGACGGGGCTCTGGAACGGGCCAAGCAGCGCTTCGACGAGCTTTGCGACCTTCAGCAGGAAGATCCGTTCGGCATCATCAGCATTTACTACCATCCGACTGAGTTCGTCTTCTTGGAGTTCTGGGACGCTGTGAATTTCTCTAAAGGCAGCAATCCGCCGAGCTCGGAATGGGTGAAGCCTTTCATGCGCCCGGCCGGAGATATGCAGCGGTATATTGATAGGGTGGGCGATTTTGTCGACTACACGCTGAGCCGTTCAGACGTCGCCTACATAGGCACGGAGGAATTTGTGCGTTTGGAGATTTCGAATTCGGCAGCGCTGAGCGAGGAAGAGGTGCTGCGGTTTGCCGATCGGGTGGGAGATCGTCTCGGCTATTTATCCGAGGGGAGCAGGTGTTTATCGGCCGGCGAGCTGTTTGCCGTATTCCGCAGTAGGCTGCTGGGAGAGGAACCACTGCCGGAGCTGCTCTACGGACCGGAACGAGAAATGCCCAGCGACGAGGTTGCTTCCGTGTGTGTCGCGGATCTGCTGGCCGCCATACAAGAGCCGCTGCCGCTGATTGAAGGGTTCCCGCAGCTGCCGGATCGGTTCCGTGTTGGCGATGCCTGGGTGAACCCGGTGGATCTGACTTGTACGCTGGCGGCGTTAATTAGGAGCGGGGCGGTCCCTGGCGCGAACGATGCGGAGAAGCGCATTCCATTGGTACGGGGCAGGCTGACGGCTGATGAGCATGCATCGGATACGGCGGAGTGGACGAAGTACTGGGTCATTTTCCCCGAAAATTTTCAAGTGCCGAATATTATCGAGATGTCCAAGCTTCAGACGTGGACGATCAAGCCGGCGCTGTTCGCACCGGCGTAAGCTTGAGTCTCGGACTTGAATAAAGAAGCGGTTGGTCAGGCAAGCAGCGATTGGCTTTCGGACGCCTGCATCGAACGAGTGAATGAAATTTGCCGGTTGCCGACAGTGGAAGGCGGACATGCCGGTGCGGATACGATGATTATGCAAAATTTCGTCCGGCAATTGGAAGCCGGAGATTCGGTAGGCCGGAAGTCGGGCCGCGTCTCGGCGCGGAACCACCTGATCGCTTTCGCCGCCGAGCACTCGCGGCTGACCGGCCAGACCCTGGATTAGGTCGATTTGAAAATTATTGATTCCTCTTTTTTAATCGTGAAGTGGAGCATCTGCCTAGAAAGCAGGTGTTCCGCTTTTTTATGTCCAATTAAATGCCGGTATTAAATGAGGTAGAGGATGATGTTCATTATTAGAGACTGTCGATTTCATCTAGTCATTAAGGTTTCAATGTCCAATTTCTGGAGGGACGTAGTCGGAGTAGGGCTGTCCTGTCGCCGAAATCATTGGCCGGCCATTGATGCACATTCAAGTTGTTTTATTTGCGCTTACACACCGTAGAATCGCGCCGTTATGCAGTTTATAGCAAGTAGTTTGTTTTTGTTTGCCGTCTCGGATAATTTGTTTGTTTACGGATGAAAGCGCATTCTGGTTCAATGATGCCATAGAGGAGGGAGAAAGCCGATGGATGTGAGTCGAGCCGGAGCCGCGATAAACGGACAGAGAAACGGCCAATCGATCAAACGTGGCGCATGGAAACGAATAACGGCAAACAAATATTTGCTTGTGATGCTGCTTCCGGTGCTGCTGTATTTTCTTATTTTCAGCTATGTGCCGATGTACGGGGTTGTCATTGCCTTTCAGGATTATTTGCTCGGCAAAGGCATGCTCGAAAGCCCGTGGGTAGGCTTGAAGCATTTTCGCGATTTTTTCAAATCGATCTTTTTTGCCCGCACGTTCATGAACACCATATTACTTAGCGTCTACTCGCTCGTTTGGGGGTTCTGGATTCCGCTTGTATTCGCGTTATTCCTGAACGAGCTGAAGGGCAGGGCGGTTAAGCGATTCATTCAAACCGTCAGCTATTTGCCGCATTTTATTTCGCTGGTCGTCGTAGTCGGAATGATGAAAATGTTTCTCGACCCTATGAGCGGCGTCATTAACGGAATGATCGCCGCCCTCGGCTTCGACAAAATCGACTTTTTCGGATCGTCGGAATGGTTCCGCACGCTGTATGTGTCGTCAGGCATTTGGCAGTCGTTCGGCTGGAGCTCGATCATTTATTTGGCGGCGCTTGCAGGAGTCGACCCGACTCTGTACGAATCGGCGGACATCGACGGGGCGAGCCGATTGCAGAAGATGTTCTATATCACGCTGCCGTCGCTCTACCCCGTAACGTTCCTGCTGCTCATTCTTTCGCTGGGCAATATGATGAGCGTCGGCTTCGAGAAGGTCATCCTGATGTACAGCCCGGCTACTTACGATGTGTCCGACATTATTTCTACGTATACGTACCGCAAAGGCATTTTGGAGAAAAACTACAGCTTCGGCACGGCCATCGGTTTATTCAATTCGGTTATCAATATGACGCTGCTCATTGTTTGCAACTGGCTCAGCCGCAAGGCGACCAAGCATTCGATCTGGTAGTAGGGCGTGTCTGAAAGGAGTGAGAGAAATGAGAAGAAACGCGACAAGCGATATGCCGTTCCTGATTCTGGTTTGGATCGTATTGGCGCTTGCGGTAGCTGTGACGCTGTATCCGTTCGTTTATGTAATCAGCATGTCGCTGAGCAGTCTGGAAGCGGTGGCCGCCCAGAAAGTGAAACTGCTGCCGGTTGGTTTTTCGCTCGATTCCTATAAGCTCGTGTTCAGCAACCCTGACTTGCTGCGCAGCTACTACAACACGATTTGGTATACGGTCGTCGGCACAGCGCTGAGCGTCGCCGTAACAATTTTGGGCGCCTATCCGTTGTCCCGCCGTGAGTTGATTTGGCGAAAGCCGTTTATGCTGGCGATTATCGTGACGATGTATTTCAGCGGCGGGATGATCCCGGGCTTTCTGCTGGTCAAAAATTTGGGGCTGCTCGACACCCGCTGGGCGATCGTCATTCCGCCGCTTGTCAGCGCGTTTAATATGATCGTGTGCAAGACGTTTTTCGAAAGCACGAACGAGAGTGTCATCGAGTCGGCGAAGCTGGACGGCTGCAATGACATCGGGATTTTATGGAGAATCGTGCTGCCGGTTTCGATGCCGATCGTCGCGGTGATGGCGCTGTTTTACGCGGTCGACCGGTGGAACAGTTATTTCTCGGCGCTGCTGTATTTGCGGGACAGCAAGCTGTATCCGCTGCAAATTTATTTGATGAACACGCTGATCCAGGATAACGATTCGTCGGCGATGCAGACGGTCGAGGACGCTGCGAAACGCGCGATGATGGCCGCCCAGATCAAATATGCGCTGATCATTGTGTCCACGCTGCCGATCCTGTTCGTTTATCCGTTCGTGCAAAAATATTTCGTGAAAGGAGTGATGCTCGGTTCTGTCAAAGAATAAGGGAGACGGAGCAACGGTTGAAGCGCGCAGGCTGGCAACCGGCAAAAAGCAGGTCATTTCAAATCGGGACTAAGGGGAAATCAAACATGAAGAAAATGGCAATTGCATCGATGACGGCCATGCTGGCGGCTGCAACTGTCGCAGCAGGATGTTCGACGAAAGAAGGAGAAACGCCGAAGCCGTCGGGAGGGCAAAGCGCCCAGCCGTCCACATCTGCAAGCCCGCAGTCGGCCGCCCGCAAGCCGGGAGATCTGCCGCTGACGAATGAGCAGGCGGAGCTGCGTATCGCTACGTATGACAACCTCTATACGCCCAAGAGCTATGCGCAAAACCTTCCGGTTTTCCAGGAAATCGAGAAGCGGACGAACGTAAAAATCAAATGGGAAGTATTCCCGGCCGCGCAGGCGCAAACCGTGATTGATACGATGTTCGCGGCGGGCAGCAATTTGCCTGACATCGTGTTCGGCGCCAACGACATCGCAAAGCTGAACGAAGGCGGACAAATTCACGACCTGAAGCCGTTCATCGAGAAATTTGCGCCGAATATTCAGAAGCTGTACAAGGAAATGCCGATGGTTCGCGCGCTGACGACGGACCCGAACGGTGCCATTCTAAGCATCCCGATCGTTGCCCTTAGCGAAGACTTCAGGCCGACTTATCTGATTCGCCAGGATTGGCTGGATAAGGTCGGGAAGAAGGTGCCGACGACGATCGACGAGCTGGTGGATGTGCTTAAAGCGTTCCGCGACAACGATCCGAACGGCAACGGGCAGAAGGATGAAATACCGCTTGCTTTTCCTCCAGGCTTCATGGATTTCATTGCAAGCTCGTTTGATACGCATCCGCGGGGCAATTTCTATCCGGACGCGAACGGCCGCATCGAATATGTTCCGATCACCGACAAGTACAAGGAATACATCAAGTTTCTCAATATGCTCTATACGGAAAAACTGATGGACCCGTCCTTCGCCACCTCGACGAACGACAAATTCAACGCGATGATCAGCGGGAGCGTAACGGGCGTAGCCATTCAATATATGGGCAATCTGGTTCCGTTCGAAACCTCGAGCAAAGGCCAGTGGACAGGGTTCGTCTTTCCGAAAGGGCCAAGCGGCAAAGCGTACGCAGAGCGTGTAGCGCCGATTTCGGGCGGAGCGGTCATTACAAAGCAGAGCAAAAACCCGCAGCTTGCTGTCGAGTTCATTGATTACATCATGGCTACCGAGGACGGCAAGCGTTTTGCCAACTGGGGAATGGAAGGCACGAGCTACAAGAACGAGAACGGCAAGCTTTCCTTCACCGACTACATGTTGAACAACAAGGAAATTCCGGACCCGCTGCGGGCGCTTGGCGGAAACTGGAACTTGCCGCGCGTGCAAGCTCTGGACACGGCCAAAATCCTCAACGGCGAAAAAGTATCGAAGCTGAACGACGAATTAAAGAAGATAATGGTTGACGCGTATCCGGCCTCCCAAATTCCGATGACGAAGGAAGAGAAGGCGTCCTTAAACGAAGGCTGGGCGGATATGGAAACCTACAAGAGCGAGATGGTCACCAAATTTATTATGGGTAAAGCGAATTTCGACAAAGACTGGGATACGTATGTAAGCAAAATGAAGCAGCTCGGCATTGAAGGCAAGATTAAAATCGAGCAAGGCAAATACGAGCGTTATAGCAAGATTATGAAAGGCAATTAACTTTGTGTGGCAGGATAAAAGATCGATTTCATCTTAAGGGGAGGCGAATCGGATGACGGGACACAACGAAGGGGATAAAGGAATCAGCAGAAGGAAGCTGCTTGCTTCAATCGGAATGGCGGGCGCCGCATTTGCGGCGGAAGGATTGCTTAGTCGCGGGCCGATCGGCTTTGCCGGGATTGATGGAGAAAGCGTGACGAGCGCCGTGTATGATGAGAGCGGCGGAGCTGGTTTTTGCGGGGAAGGCGTATTGTCGGCGACCATCGCGGGTCTTCAAGTTATGTCCTGTACGCCTCCGCCCACCCTTTATTATGTTACCGATTCCGGGAAAGAAGGGATGTTTGCCTACGATCCGGCGGATACGGCGGCTGCCGATGACGCCGCTATGGTGGTCGTTACCGCAACCGGCGCCAGATACAAGCGCATCTTGACGGGTAGCCGGATTAATGTCAAATGGTTCGGGGCAAAGGGCGACGGGGCTGCCGATGATTCGGCGGGGATCCAGCAGGCGAACGATTACGCCGCTGCGCGAAAATACGAAGTGTACTTTCCTGTAGGTACGTACAAGGCGTACAATTTGCGGCCGACCGCTTCGTGGCTGGCGGACGGCAATGCCGTTATCCGCAATCGCCGGGACGATTGCACGACTGCCCTGGATCGCTGGCTTTTTGTTTATGTTGCCTCCGCCAAAGACATTGTACTGGATGGATTGACCTTCGACGGAAATGTGGCGGCGGACCCGGCATCATGGAGTAGCGGCAATTATGATTCATTTACGGGCTCCATCGCTTGCGCTGTTCAAAATTCCAGCCGGATCACGATCCGCAACTGCGTGTTTCAGAATAGCTACATGTCACCCTTGCGCCTCCAGGAATCCGCAGACATAGCCGTTGACAACTGTCTCATGCGGAGAGGCCGGGGCAACTTCGGCGACGGTTTGTATATGGACAATTGCCATAACGTACAAATCGTCAAATGCTTCGCCGAAGATTATACGCGCATCGGTTTTGTCGCCGAGCACGGCTGTACGAACATTACGTTTTCCCAATGCTGGGCGCGCAACGGGCATGACGGCTCAATCCTGTATGGCGGCGGAGAGTATACCGGAGGCTTCTGGGCGGAGAACAGCCAGAACGTTACGTTCTCGCAATGCGTAGCGGAAAATAACCGGCATCGCGGCTTTATTGCGTGTACTGGGCCGTCCACGCCTAGTCTTGCTCCGACAACCAATTTTTACCTGAAGGCCTGCGTTTCGCTGGATAACAAGGAAACCGGCTTTCTTCTCGGCACCTGGACGAACCATCCCGTGAACATCGTCTGTGACGAGTGTTATTCGCTCCGTTCGGAGAAAGGGTTCCTGATGACCATATTCGACCATCGCGATGTGATCACGCTTACAAATTGCTACGCGTACATTCCTAATGTTGCAGGTGTGGATTCCGTCGCGTACGCGTTGCAAAATTACGAGATGGGGACGGGATCAACGGTAACGGCCAAAATCAATATCATCGATTGCGTCTCGGATTTTGGTTTGTTGGACTATACAAAACTGCAGTCACAAACATCGGATATGGCCGACTTCGCTTGCTTGACGTCGCCTGTACCCTACAGATCGAGCGGCGGCGGGAAGGCGGTCATCACGATCGACAATTTTGTGAATGCAAAGCAGGCGAATTCCGTTATCATCAAATGCCGCAAAGGTGACCCGACTTTCCGTATTAACAACAGCTATGTCACGATTCCTATTATCCAGGATTTTAAAGAAGTGCGGCTGACGAATTGCGTGCTGACAACGCTCGATCACGAGCTGGGGAATGCCGCTTCGCTGGGGAATGTGACGTTAATCGATAGCGAATTGCAGGGCGGACTCCGAATCACGACGAAAGGGCGGATGACATTCCGCAATACCTTGTTCCGCGTCGCGGCGGGCAAGGCATTGTCCCTCGTTCGTTCAGGCGTCGAATTCACGCAGTTTTCCGATTGCCGGTTTGAGAAGAATATGACGACCGCAGGCGCGATTGTGCAAATCGATTCGACGCTCGCTGCGAAGTCCCGCTTTTTTTTCCACGATTGTTTGTTCTATAACACCGTAAATACGACCGCCGCAACGGCCGCTTATGTCGATTGCAGCAATAGCACCGTGATCGCGCCTTATTTCTCCGGTTGCTATTCCGACGATACCGTGCCGAACGCATTGCAGATTGCCGGCACGCTGAGCGCGCCTGCGGGGGATACGGTCATTCCTATGCACTAGCAACTTGCAGAGTATTGCAGTTTGCCGTCGGCTACGATCATGACATCACGTTTCGGCGTATGTTCAAAAAAAACGAGGAGATCACACCCGGCGAATATCGTGAAGGACGAAGCCGAGGCAGCTTGGAAACTTGAATTTCGGAGGTGCATGACAGTGAGAAGAAATCGGCCATTGGTTTGCATGATGTTCTTGATGTGGTTCAGCTTGATCACGTTATTCGCTGCCGCCAAATCGGCGGAGGCCGTCCCGCTTGGCACCAATCTTTTGTCGAATGGCGACTTCGAAACCGTTCAGAGCGGCGCTCCAGCCAATTGGAACCCGATCGGGGGGACGTGGGGGACGATTGCCAAATGGGATACAGCGGCTGCGCATAGCGGGACATATGGTGTATCCATTACGACAACGACCAGCAACAACCCGTGGATCCATCAAAAAATGACAAGTAATGTGGAAGAAGGCGTTACCTACGAAATTTCAACTTGGGTGAAAAAGGTTGGTAACACGACTGGAAGTCCTGGCTTCAAAATCGAATTTTACAATTCAGACGTCATCTCGGGTGCGACTTCAGTCGGAGGGGACCGCGCCTACAGATTGAAGTCGACTAGCCTGACCGGCAGCTGGCAGCAGGCCACTTATCGGATCACCGCTCCGCCCGGAGCGACGACGATGGTCGTATATCTTCGTTTCTATGGCACCGGCACGGTTTATTTCGATGATGCAGAAGTTCGGGCGATTAAGGCGAAGCCGATGCTCCGGCTGGAAACGGACCGCATTTTTTACGATCCAGAGGCAACAAGCGGAACGATTCAGGCCAAGCTCGATATTCCCGGCGGCTCCTATGCGGACAAAACAGTTGATTTCAGCGTATATAAAGCGTCTACCGGCATCGAATTGTTTCGTATTTCGGACATAGCCGGCTCGACAGACCCGATCACTGCGACGTTCGATCCTGGCCTGATGGATATGCACGAAACGTACACGGTTTCGGCCCTTCTAAAAGATTCCTCCGGCACTGTTATCGAAACGGAGACGTCAGAAGTATATCGGTGGGAGCGACCGACCATGCTTGCGCCTGATGGCAAGATGCTGGTGAACGGTCAGCCGTTTTTTCCGGTTGTGATGTACCATGTGAACACGGAAGATTACCCTGACATGCAGCAAATCGGCGTTAACACTGTGCAAGGGAGCTGGGCCTATTCCCTTGCTACACTTCAGCAGCAGCTTGATACAGCACAGGCGAACGGGTTGAAGATGCTCGTTCCGCTCTACACGGAAATGCTTGTCAAAGAAAACTTCGACTACATGCAGCAAGCGGTCACCCAATTCAAAAATCATCCTGCGGTTCTTGCGTGGTATGTCATGGACGAGCCGACAGGCAACGGCATCTACCCGCAGGAGCTTATCGACGCTTATAAGCTCATTCACTCGATCGACCCTGCACATCCGATTTACATCGTGGAGGACAGGAAGGAAGCCTATTCCGCTACCGGAAAAATAACGGATATTTTGGCAGCAGACATCTACCCTTTGAACAAGGAGCCGATCTCGGCGGTTAGCGAGCAGATGGAGATGGCCCGCGCGAGCGTTGAGCCGGCCAAACCGGTATGGTTTATCGCACAAGCTTTCCAATTGCTGAACAACCCGAATTGGCCTTATTTGCCGACGATCGGTGAGCTTCGTAACATGATTTATCAGGGGATCGTCACGGGAGCGCAAGGAATCGGATACTATTCGTTCAAAGATCCGGGCTGGCTCTTGAAAACATCCGTTTTATGGCCTGGGATGGTCGATTTTTCCAAGGAATACGGACAGATGGCCGATCTGATAAACAGCGGACAGAAGATCGATAGCGCGAGAAACGAGCAAGTGCAGTGGGGCCTGTGGCAACAGGGGGCGGAGCGATACGCCGTAATCGTGAGTTTGACGGATAGCGCCCAGCAAGTGTCTGTTCCACTCGGAAGCAACGGTTATGAAGCCGAGCTGCTTTACGGAGCAGAACCGGCGAGCTTCGCCAGTTACAACCGCGAGCTCACCGTCACGCTTGATGCGAAGCAGGCGCTCGTGTATCGGATCAATCCGTTCTCCGAGCGGGTAGACGCTGCACGTACAGTGCTTCGCGCCGCTGCAGAGACGGGAGTTGCCGCTTGGCGGACGAAGGCTAATAAGCTTGCCGACGATTTAGATGACTACGCCGGCGTGTTTGCCCTCGCTCCGGATACGGAAGCAATCGCAGGCGGTGCAGCCGAATTACTGGAAGATGTTGACTCGCTGCAGAAATGGGTCGAGAAAAAAAACGATACACAGCTCGATTACAAACGTAGCGATCATCTTGCTGCATTGGAGCAGGTCAAGCTGAAGCTGCTGCCGATCGTGCAAGCGCTTCTGCAGATCAAGCTGCAAATAGACAATGAACGAATCGTCGCCGATACGAATGCCGGTTTGACGATGCAAGCGGCCAATATCGGTGAAGTCAAGCTGCGAAATGTTCATCTCCAAGTATTATTTCCGACGTCGTTTGGCATTGCTCCGGTCGAAACTTCTGTGGGTGATTTAGCCAGCGGAAACAACGTTCAGAGCCATGCAAGCTTCATTGTCCCGTTCGACATAACGCCGGGCAGCTACGAATCGGTGCTGAAGGGCTCTTTCGAGTACAAGGGACGGACGTATACCACCGAACTCGAAAAAGCGGCGACACTGCTGAGAAAAACCGACTTTCGTCTTGTGCCGGAGCAACTGACGTTCAAGAAACCTGGAACGGTTTCGTTTAGCGGCGAACTGCAAAACAACGCTTCCGAAAGCGTCACCGTTAACGTGTATGCGGTCGTTCCTGCGGGATTCGCGCTCTCGTTCCCGTCGACGATCCAGCTTGCACCGAACGAACATATTATCGTACAAGGACAGCTAACCGCTGCTTCGTCTGTAACGGATGGTGTCTATAACATCGTGCTGCAGCCGCAAGTCGGAGGTGGCCATTATGCCCCGCTATCGCTAACCGTGAACGTCGACCGGAACTTGGCCTACAATCCGGGCTTTGAACGGAAGCACCCGACTGTGGAGACATCTGACGGATGGGATCTGCGCAAAGCGAGCTGGGATGATTCCGTGTACCATAGCGGTACCCGTTCCATTCGGTTAAATCCGGACCCGACGAACAATTTCAATACGATCAGCACGAATGCTTCCAAAAAAATTCAAGTCGATCCCGCCAAGACGTACACCATTTCGGGTTGGGTCAAAAACGCTTCTACGAACGGGACGGTCAGCATTATGCTGCGGGAGGAAGATGCAAATGGAGCCTTTGTCGCGCAAACGTGGAAAGTCATTCCGAAACAAACGGATTGGACGCTTGAATCGACGACGCTCACTCTTAAGTCCAATACGCGGCAATTGATGATCTACTTCTGGATGGACCAACAGGCGAACGGCAATGCCTGGCTCGACGATCTGTATGTAAAAGAAAACGACTAAACCCGATAAAGGAAAGGGACTATCGCTGGTATCCAAGACCGAGCGCCGCGCGCCGGAAAGCGCGCGGTGCTCGGTCTTGGTTTCGCGAGAGTCACGAAAGGAGTTGCTTTACTTGAGTCAGTTAACTAACACGGCGAGTGTCGATCTCCTCGAAGGAAGCGGTCCTGTTGCGCCGGCGGCTATACTTGGCACGAATCTGGAGATCGTTACGGAAACCCATACAGCTCTTTTGTCGGACCGACTGGACAACCCGAAATTTTGCGGTCCTGCAGATCCCCGGACCGGTCTCGCCGATGGATGGTTGATGCGTGGCAATCACCAAGCGATGCACTGCGAGCTGATCGAAGGGATGAGCTTGTCAGGCAACGCCTCCCAGTTGGTGCATAATTATGTGGGCGCTCATAACACGATTTTGCAAACGGGACGTGTTGTCAAGCAAGATGAGCATTACGAGGTCGAGTTGTGGGCCAAAGTGCGGCACCATCCGGTCCCGATCGAAATAGCGCTGGGGCCGCTGGCCGTACGCCAACCGGAATACAGCAGGGCGGCGGTTGTGATCGATGCGTCGTATTGGAAACGGTATACCGTTCGGCTCCATTCGCCATGCGAGGACAATACGGCTGTATTCTCGATCACACTGACCGGAGCTGGTGTTCTGCTGTTGGATCAAATTCATCTCCGCCCGGTCGGAGCGCCAATCGTGCATCCGGACGTTCAGGCGAGCATTCGTTCGCTGCAGCTGACCGGGTTGCGTTTTCCAGGCGGCTGCGCTTCCACCAATTACCGCTGGAAGCTGGGGACGGGTCCCGTACATCTTCGTCCGTCTTTACCGGACCCGATCAATCGGAAACGGGCTGAATATGATTTTGGTACGGACGAATATTTGGCGATGTGTCACGAACAGAGTATACAGCCATTTATCACGATCAATATCGGCAGCGGCACGCCGCAGGAAGCGGGGGAATGGGCGGCATATTGCGCGGAATGGTTCGGTGAGCGGAATTTGCCGTTGCCCGAGATTTACTTCCATATGGGGAATGAGCAATATGGCTCCTGGGAATCGTCGCATATGGATGCAAGCATGTACGTGGAAGCGCTGCGGGTATATGTGCCTGCTGTGAGAAGCGGCTATCCAAGGGCGCGAATTGTCGCACTCGGCGAGCCGTTCTGCTCGGGGGTGGCGGGTTACCCGGCCTCGCCGCTTCGCCAGACGGTGCTGGAGGAGGCGAAGGCGTTATTCGATGTGCTTTCGATAAATCGATACAAAGGCCAGTGGTACGCAGAACCTGCCGATCAGATGTGCAATGTAGTCGATAGTGTCGCCAAAATCGCCCGCGATTTGACGGAGCTTGTCGAGGATATCCGCCGGTCCGGATCGAACGCGGGCGTAGCGCTTACAGAGTGGAATTATTGGATGCAAGCTTCGCACTGGGACGGCGGAAGATTTGCCGAGCCAGACGACGTGCAGCACGGCCTGTTTTATTCAGGGATGATCCATGCGCTCGCGCGGCTGGCGCCTGCAATGGAGGTAGCAAATTTCTACCATCTTCTGAACGTGATGGGGATGATTCGCAATGATGGGGGGAGCTTGTCGGAGACGTCAATGGCTGACTTGTACCGCCTGTATCGTCCGGCATTCCCTGGCGAAGTTGTGCCGATCGAGCTGCGTTCACCGGAAATGGGGGAAGGCATCGCCTCGGTTGATGCGATAGCTCTACGCACAGACGATTCGTTGTGGCTGTATGCGGCAAACCGTTCGCCGGAAGCGGAATCGGTCGTATCGTTTGGCGGTTTTCCGGAAATACCGGATGAAGCTCTGATGATGACCGCCGCCGATTACAAGTCCCCTTTAAGACACGCTGAGGCTCCTACTGTGCGTGGTCACGTAACTTTGCCGCCGCTGACGATCATTCGGCTCCGCTACAGCCTGTTGAGCGGAACAGGTTGAATCAGCGCAGTCGAGGCGCTATTCCGACGATACCGTGCCGAACGCATTGCAGATTGCCGGCACTCTGAGCGCGCCTGCAGGGAGTACGGTCATTTCGATGCACTAGCGGTTTGCATGGCGGCGAAAACGGCCATCTTGTTGTACAATGAACGGTAAGCCATCACAGCGGAGGCGAGAGATTGGGAAGACGGGGGATTGACAGCATGGCCATCTTCAAAAGCAGAGTGTTTCTCAAAATGTTCATTTCCTGCGTTCTGATTCTCGTCTTCCCGGTTGTGGTGCTGGGCGGCGTCAATTATTACAACACGTCGCAAATCGTAAACGGGCAGCTGCTCAAAATGAATATGGCGACGGTCGACAGGGTGCGCGATTCTTATGACCGCATGTTTCGCGATTTGCACGACATGACGACGATGATCGGCGATTTGCCTTGGCTCACGCGCATAACGCAGATGTCCTCGATCGATTTCGACCGGATCGATGTGAACGATATGACCAATATCGTAAAGCAGCTGCGCGTTCACAAGTTCAGCAGCCCCTATATCCGTAATATTACGGTCGTCCTGCGTAAAGGCGATCTAGTAATCGATTGCGACACGACCTATGATAAAGCGCATTATTGGAATGTAAAATATACGTTTGACGATTCGCGCTTTTCCGGCAGGCAACTTGACTGGAGCAGCCTGTCGGCGACGTTTATCAACAAGCTGACGATCCATTACTACGGCAATACGACTGATTATTCGATGCTGTACGCGCGGCCTGTCAGCGCAACCGGGGCAACCGGCGGCGAGCCGGCCGCGCTGATTCTTGTACATCTGGATGAAAGCAAGATGAAAGAAGCGCTTGACGATTACAGCATCGGCGAGAACACGATGGTGTACGCGATGAAGCCGGACGGCAGCGATTTTTTCTCCGAGGATACGGTCGCCTCCAGTCCGATCGCCGGACTCCATATTCAGAATGGTGATTCGGGAAGCGGCCAGGCGGCGCTCGGCAGCGAACGGTTCCATTATTATTTCACGGTCTCGGCTTACAATGGGCTCCGCTATGCGGCCGTTGCGGATACGAAGTCGGTCATGGTTCAGGTCGACGCGATCAAACGGACGACGGCGCTGCTGGCCGTCTGCTCCGTTCTCGCCGGCTTTGCGCTGTCATACGCTGCCGCCGCAAGCAATTACCGTCCGATCAGACGGCTGACCGAACGAATCAAAATTCCGTGGCTGGCCGGTTCCGACCATAACGAGTTCGACCGGATCGAGCAGGGCATCCGTCAGTTGGATTCCGAGCGGGAGATGCTGAACCGCAATTTGGAGGAGCATCTGCCGATTGTAAGAAATAACACGCTGCTGAGGATCGTCAAAGGCATCGAGCATGGCGACGAATTGGAGCAAGGCTTGACGAAGTTCGGCATCATGTGGGACAGCAGTATGTTCTGCGTAGCCGTGATCGAATCCGAAGCGATGGACAATATGCGTTCGACGGAGCCGTTCACCGAAAACGAGTTGGATGTCGCCATCGTCAAGGGGCTGCAATCGTATTTGGCGGATATTGGAATTTACTGCGATGTCGTAGAGTTCGAGTCCTCGACGTACGCAGCCATTTGCTACGACGGGTTTGCAGGAACAGGCATCTTGAAGAAAGCTGTCACCGATTGGATCGAGCAAATGCGAGTCAGGCTGAGCAGCAGGCTGGAGCTTGGCTTCGCCTGTGGAATCGGCTCAGTCGTGCATGATGCCGGCGATATTCACCGCTCTTACAAAGAAGCGCTTGAAGCTTTGGCATACAAATTCCGGCAAACGCAAGCGGATGTCACCATGTATGAGGACATTGCCGATCAGTCGAAGCATAATGTCGCATTTTCGGCGGAACATGAGCTGCGGCTTGTCCAGGCGGCGAAGACAGGCGATTTTATCAAAACCGAGGTTTATATCGATGAGCTGCTGCGTATTCATACAGACGGACAGCCGCTGAACCGCGAGACGGCGATGTATGTATTGACGAAGCTGTTGTCGGCGGCTGTCCAAGCAAGTGAAGAGCTTGGAATGCCTTGGACGGATACGCTTAGCTACGCCGATCTGCATCGTCAGCGCAGCTACGAAGAAGCCGTCGCCTATATCAAATCCGTCTATAGGACGCTCTGCCAATGCGTCGAAGGAGAGAAACGGTATGTCAATGAGAAGCAGGCCAAACTGGTTGTCGGCTATATCGACGAGCATTTTGCGAGCGAGGACATATCGCTGACGCTGCTTTCGGAACGATTTTCCTGCTCCGGCGTGTATGTCTCGCGGCTCATCAAGGAGTATGCCGGCTGCAACTTTGTCGAATACGTCAATCTCAAGCGGATTGAGAAAGCGAAAGCGCTGCTTTTAAGCACGGACATGCTTGTGAAAGACATTGCATTTGCCGTCGGCTACGATCATGACATCACATTTCGTCGTATTTTCAAAAAATACGAGGAGATCACGCCCGGCGAATATCGCGAAGGACTAAGCCGGGCTGACGGCGCGCAGCAATTGGATTAAAACGTATAGGTTTAATACAAGCAGAGAGTGTTCAGTATGACGAATTTGTGTGTATTCGCTTGATGGGGGACGCCGGGCCGGTTGCGCCTGCCCGCGACATTGCTTGGCGTCAACCTCGAAATGGCAGATACGGTCGACGCCGCGCTGATGAGCGATCGGCTGCGGAACCCGAAATTTTGCGGTCCTGCGGACGGACAGACGGGCCTCGCTAAAAAAATATCCTTGCGATAAATGATGAATGAAATAAACTATATCAACGATAAACCATTTAGAAGAGCTTTCAATCGGCTATACAGCGAAATTGATAAATCTTCCGCAGGTTGCGCATCCCCAAAGCATTAAAGCATTACTTTGATCAATACTCCTAGGTTCAGTGATATTGGAGGCAAGCTTCCATTTGAAAATCTGGAAAGTTTGGCGATTACCGAATGCGCCGAAATATCCTTTGAAGAAGTAACCAAGCTAGAAAAACTGAAAAAATTGAAAAGGGTGCACCTAAATTTCAAGAAGGAAAGCGACCGTCGGTTATTTGAAGAATTGGTTCAAAAAAATGGATGGATCAATGATATGCTATAAAACGAATCATCTCGCCAAAACGGCAGCGCACTGGAAGGAGGATGAACATTGGCGTTAAGTAGGTCAGAGCTTATATCCATCGTTGAAAAAATCATGCAGGCCGAGGGTACGGAAGAAGAACTGGATGAGTTACTGGATGTACTGGGGAAAAATGTACCCCACCCGGAAGTAAGCAACTTGATTTTTTGGAATGATCAAGAGTTATCAGCGGAAGAAGTTGTTGACGAGGCTTTAAGTTACCAACCAATTGTATTACCCGATAAGGCACATTGAAGTTCATACTAACCTTGATTGGCTCGATGCCTTTCAAGGTTTTCTTTTTGGAGCTTTCATTGGCTTAGCCTCGATAGCCTCGCTCCCGATGATGATAATCAAGCTAAAACTTCCCCCCTCGTAATACTTCCGCCCTGTTCGCGCGCTCCAAAATATAGGATGATAGCACTCAAGAGGCCGCTAGCATCGACAACAGCGGATATCCTCCAAAAGATTTTCCTCGAACGCTTCAGGCTATTGCCATCCTTCCTTCTAAACAAATTGGCGATTAGGGTGGCAGCTTTCCTGAAGTGTCCAACTACCTGGCTATCGCATCTCTTCCTTCTAAGTCCATTATTCCTCTAGAGATGCGAATTTCCCGGTATCATTAGCCAAGAGAGGAGGCATCTGGGGCGCTATCTTTTCACTACGTGATTCCCGCTCTAGAGTCTTTTTATGAGAAATGTTATATATCTAAGGAGAAGCAGGAAGCTCATTGTGGAACCCGGGCAGCATCTTCTTCCTCCCAAATACATAGCTACGGCTATGAAAAATATCGAGTACCTGGGATTTACTTTTTCCGAACCGCTAATGGGCGTCTTAAAGACGTTATCCGTTGAGCAGTTTACAGCTTTGTATGAGCAGCTTGTGGCGGATTTGAAATCGCTAGTAGGAGCGAATGTCAGCTTCAAGCCGATGTACCCGGGCTTCCCCCGACAAGTGATGCTGGCAAGCGAAGCGGAGCTCTACATAAACGCGATTCTTCACTATATAACGTTGGAGCTGCCCGAGTATGAGGCTCTGGAGAGACTCCCCTTATTGGATCAGGTCGATCTGAAAATCATCGATTTAGGCAGTGTGGACGATTTTCATCAAAGCATTCGCAGCCTCATCCAAGCGAAAGTGTCGATTTCCGACTCCGACAAGGAAGATATCGAATGGATGCTCGCCACTTGCGACGATCCGGAGACCGTGCTGCCTGACGAGATTCCTTTGAAGGAGAATGTTGGTTTTGTAGTCGGCACGCTGCTCAAATATGAAAAGGCCAATCTAAAGCTCATCGAAAAATATATCAAAACGGCGACGGATGTGCTGCGCTTGGCGGTTGCGTTGTCGGACGGGGATGTAAGTCTCGCTGCGAACACGAGGTTCCGAAAGTTCAAACGCGCCGAAAGGCGGCTGCTTCTGAGGCTGCTTGAGCAATGCGGGAGCATCGTCGAGGATATGCTTCGCTATAAGCATCGCTGGATTCGTCTCGGGGAGATTTTGCACCCTGCCGAGTATCCGAACCGTTTTTACAACTGCAAGGAAGCGTTTGACATCCTCAGAAACAATAAACCTTATGAAACGTTCGGCGGAAAAGTCGAAGCTGCGCTTCGCCATAAGGATGCGAGCCTTGCTGCGGACCTATTGAAAAATCGTGCAGGCGAGTTTGCTCGTCGGTTGGACCATTTGCTTCGAATGGAGGAAAACTCCTCGCAAGTTGTTGCTAAGTTCGGCGAGGTTGCGGATCAGGTATCGACTCCAGTGCTGCTGCAGGTAATGACTCATTTTCGTCATCGAAACGAGAAGCAGGCGTTGCGGACGTTTTTTCCAAAAGGGAATGTAGCGAAAGCGGTCGCCATTGCAAATACGCTGCCCGATCTTGACGCCGAAGCTTGCGAAGCGATCGTTCAAACGTGCCGGAGTGTATTGATTAACCGATTCTCGGAGCTGCCTGCGCTGGGGGATGTGTACATCGACGAGCGATTAAGGCAGTATGTGACGCCATTTTCACAAAGGTCTGCGAGCAAAGCGCTGCGTACGGTCGTCCGAGGCAGCAGGCTCGAGTTGCCGGAAGGGGAGACGATTCGTTTTTTCTTATGGTGGAAAGAAGGGACTGTAAACGGCCAGCATACGGGAAGAGTCGATATAGACCTGTCAGCCGTTATGTACGATAAGAACTGGCGGTACGTCGAGCATATTTCGTACACGAATTTGCGTTCAGCGAAATATAAATCCGCTCACAGCGGGGATATCACGTCGGCGCCCCATGGGGCTTGCGAGTTTATCGACATCGATATTCCTTCCATCGTACGCTACGGCGGGCGATACATTGTAGCTGCGCTGCATTCGTTTACCGGGCAAGCGTATTGTGATCTGCCTGAATGCTTTGCCGGTTGGATGATGAGGAAGCATGCCGCTTCCGGGGAAGTTTTCGAGCCCTCGACGGTGGTGGACAGATTAGATCTTGCTGCGGATACCCAGATCGCGATTCCGGTCATTTTGGACTTGGCGGAACGAACGGTGATTTGGTGCGACTTGGCGCTGCAAAGACATCCGAACTACAACAACAATGTAGAAGGAAATCAAAAAGGTATGGTGCTGATGGGCCAAGCGATGACCTCGTTAACGAAGCCTAACCTTTATGATTTGTTCATGCTGCATGCCGCTGCCAGAGGGCATTTGGTGGAACGTGCTGACGCGGCTCAGACGGTGTTTTCGGTGAATGAAGGAGTTACGCCGTTTGATATTGGTAAAATCATGTCTGAGTTTATTGCTTAGGGGAGATTTCAGCGGCTGGGGATTGGTTTCGTTTTCTAGATAGTAGTTGCCAAGGCGTAAGTGCAATCAATTGATTGCACTTTTTTGGCGCGAATGGTATATTCTAATCCTAGGGGGTGAACAATATAAATGACGACGGCGGAATTTCTACGACAAGCAAAAGCGCTCATTTCAAGCGGACGCACTTATTTTTCCAAGCGAAACGACTATGATACCATTCAAGCTCTTTTTGATTTAGGTATTGAAGACAGAAGAGGAGCTTGGCGAGAAATCATGAGGTTGAAGCCTACCGACCAATACAAGCCGCCTGAACTGGATCGAAGAGGGTCCGAGGAGTTGGTTTGGTTCTTTAGGAAAGAACTTAACGGACAAATCGCTTACATTAAGTTGACCATCGATCAAAATCTGTGTATATGCATCTCTTTTCATCCAGAAGGATACACTCAAAATTAATACATAGGGATGACGGGGCTATATACCTCGTCCCCTACTTTAAATAAATTCCGATCCTAATTAGGAGGAAATAATAATGAACATAATAAATTATTGTGAAACTTGTCGCTCAGAGCATACTTATACCATAAAAAAAGAACGTAAGGCATTTAGATTTAGAGGACAGGAAATTGAGATTGACCGAAGAGTAGCTTATTGTAACAATTGTCATTCACTTATTGATGTAGAAGAGTTGGAAAACGAAACAACATCTAATGTAGCGCGAATTTATTCCGAAAAGTACGGTATGACTTCATTTGAAATTCAGAATATTAGACAGCGATATAAATTGGGTGTGCGGCCCTTTGCTAAGTTATTGAACATTGGACCTGCAAGTGTGACTAGATACGAATCGGGAAGTTTGCCACAAGCGAGCCATTTAGAACTTTATAAGCGGCTCAAGCAACATCCGCATGTTATATTAGAATTTTACGACAGAAATAAAAGTTCGCTATCCAGCAGAGAATTAAAAATGGTCGATACAGCACTTAATGCTTGGAAAATATCAGAACATTCATTTCAAACAGACGAACAAATTATTGAGTCTATTTATAAACCTTATAAGGAAACAGATTTGTCTGGTTATGGTGATTTTTCCTTAGAAAAATTCATTAATATGATTTTATATTTCACGACAAATGGGGTTTTGAAAACAAAACTTATGAAATTATTGTGGTATAGTGATTTTCTATATTTTAAAAGACAAACGGTATCAATAACGAGTGCAACTTATGTTAAATATCCATATGGTCCGGTACCAAAAGATCATGAACTGACTTTAGCGCATTTACAACATATGAATGTGATTGAAGTTGATGAACGTACGAATGAGGAAGGCTGGACTATGATGATAATTAAAGCTTCCGAGCCCTTTGATTCAACTATTTTTACTGAAGATGAATTAGAGACCATGCAAGAAATTGATGCGTATTTTAGAGATTATGGTTCTCGGAAAATTAGTGAGTATGCACATAATGAAAAGGGATGGTTAGAAACAGATGAAAAACAACCAATTAGTTACAATTATGCCGAAGAACTACGAGAGCTTCATTAAAACTATATAGAGAATCGAAACTTAAGTGATGTTTATTAGGATAAATAATGTCGCCAGTATGAAATTCTCGGTGAAGGATAAATATGTTCTAAAAACCCGCAAAGGAATCTTTGCGGGTTTTCTATGATCAAAAGCTAGCATAAATGTCAAAATAAAACTGTCACTCTAGGATGCGTTCGAAAATCGCCGAGCGAGCAGCTGCGTGAACGGTTGAAAAAGTGGCGCTTGGGGCGAGTGGAGTTGAAACCCTGATCAGGAGGATGTGTCAAAGTTCATGGGAGCCGCCTCTGCCTTACAGAGCAACATATAAGATAAACGAGACGTTGAGCCGGACGAATGGTTTCCATTATGTTTTGTCGGTGATTATTGTAGATGCGCTCCTCATAGGCATATATTCGCTATGGAGAAGGAGGCGTTAGCAGTCGAACTGATCAAAGCAAAGCTTCCGGTCACGTACTTAATTGCAGAACATGTACGATTCGGCCCAGCATACACCATCGGATGGATTCAATTCACATCAACCTTCACTACGTTTTCCCTTGCTGCTCCTGTGCCGCTTTAATTCACTGGGACATCGTTTTCTTCTCCCTATCCTTGAACGAGCTGCCCTCGCAATTCGATTTTGCCCAATTGGAGCAGAGGTATCGCCCTTATCTGCCCCTCCAATCCGATAAAACCCACTTACAGAGCGGTTTTTACCATCTCCCTGCGAAAATCCTTACTGCAAGTGGGCAAAATCGGACTCCAGCGCCCCAATCCGCGTCCCCCCTCACTGCAAGTGGGCAAAATCGGATTCCAGCGTCCCAATCCGCGTCTCCCCTCACTGCAAGTGGGCAAAATCGGATTCCAGCGTCCCAATCCGCGTCTCCCCTCGCTGCAAGTGGTCAAAATCGATTCCAGTGTCCCAATCCGCGTCCCCTCTCTCTGCAAGTGGGCAAAATCGGATTCCAGTGTCCCAGTCCGCGTTCCCCATCTCTCCAAGTGGGTAAAATCGGACTCCAGCACACCACCCCGCGTTCTTCCTCTCCAAATGGGCAAATGTCGGCTCCCGCTGTCTATTGGCATTGGTGTCTAGCAACAAACGAAGGGGACAGTAGCTGCTTAACCTGACGAATTGTTTTTCTCCCCCCGCCCCCAACTATGGGTCCGTATACCCTTATGCGCCTGCGGAAGCGGGGCATGTCTGTCGCTCGCCAAAATACGACGCATTTTGGCGAATGCCTTTATATGAAAGAGAATGGCGGTGCTCGCATTCATGGAATCCGCCCGAAAAGCGTGGGTCCGTATACCTTGGGAAAGGAGGAGCATTGCTTCTCCGTGCAAGCCCGAAGTGAGCTTTAAGTCCCTTCCGCATAGAGGATGGACGCGATAAAGTGGTAGTAGAATGCCGTATTTCCATTACATGGTCCGCATCGCCAATTAATGACTTGCCATTTTCGACGCTACTACTTTGTACCGATCTATTCGTTATTCGACTTACTTCTTTGTACCGACTTATTCGTTATTCGACTTTACTACTTTATACCGATATTCATTCACGATATGGGGTGGTCCCGGCTTGGAAAGTCACGTCCACGGAACGTATAATATTCCCCTTGTTGCCATATCGATCGTCGTTTCCATCTTCACTTCCTACTCCGCCTTCAACATTGCGGAAAGGGTTGTGTTTCACAGGGGAAGTTCCCGGACGCTTTGGATTATAGTCGGGTCATGCGTAATGGGGATGGGCATTTGGTCCATGCACTTTATCGGCATGCTGGCTTTTCATCTTTCGTTTAACGTGATATACGATTCCTTCTTGGTCGTCGTATCCATGCTGCTGTCGATCTGTGCCGCTTTCGCAGCGCTGTGGCTAAGTACGAGGGAGAATATTACGACATCTGCGTTTATTGCGAGCGGATTGTTTATGGCGACGGCCATCACAGGCATGCATTATACCGGAATGGCGGCTATGATTATTCCGGCGCGAATTATTTATAATCCTTATGTGGTTATGCTGTCTCTGCTTATCGCTGTGGCGGCATCGTTCTTCGCGTTATTGCTTACGTTCCGGTTTCGCCAAAAATCGGCAGCTTCTCCTCATCGCGTCAAAATAGCCGGAGGATTTTTATTCGGCATCGCGATAGCATGCATGCATTATACGGGGATGTACGCGGCGAAGTTCGAGATGCTCGACAACAAGCCAAGCGAAATGTTCGCTCTGCCGGCGGTTAACAGTTTTACTTTGGCCTATTTAATCGGGGCTGCTGCTATATTCATTTTGCTGCTCATTATATTCAGCTTGTATCTGGAGCGGAAGTTTGCCGTCGGTTTGGCTGAATTGAACGAGGGCCGCTATAATTTTATTTTCGAGCGCAATCCGGATATCGTTTGTCTCTTCGATACGAAGGGACGGCTGCTGCGGGTCAATCCGGCGGCCGTTGAAATAACGGGTTATCCGGAAGAGGTGCTGCTCAGCACGCCGATCCTCGAGCTTGTCGCTCCCGGCGATCAAGAGAGGGTGAAGGACGGCTTCCGGCTTGTAGCGGAGGGAAAATCGCAAATGCTGGAGTTTTCCTTGCGCCATCGCAAAGGATGTTTCTTACATTTAAATACGACTATGGTACCGCTTATCGTGCAAGGAGCCATAACGGATATTTATACGATTTCCAAAAATATGACCGAGCAGCGAAAAGCGGAGCGAGCGCTTGTCAAAAGCGAAGCCAATCTGGAGGAAGCGCAGCATATCGCCGGAATCGCCAGCTGGGATTGGGATATCGAATCGGATACGCTGATTGTTTCGGCGGAGATGTGCCGGTTTCTCGGCATGAATCCGCCGGATCTGAAGACGGCGCTAGAACTATCCGTGCAAAGCGTTCATCCCGACGAACAACAGTCGATCAAGCGGCGGTTGGACGACGTTTTCACGCAGGTGGGGGAGGATTCGTTTGAATTCCGGACGCTGCTCGAGGACGGAACGATCCGCTATTATTACGGGGACATCCGCTCCGAATATAGTAGCGGCAAACCGGTTCGTATGTTCGGCTATCTGCAGGACATTACGGAGCGCAAACAGCTGGAGATGCAGCTGCTCAAGGCGACCTATGCGAAGAATGAATTTCTGGCGAATATGAGCCACGAAATTCGTACGCCGATGAACGCGATCGTCGGGCTGAGCCGGCTGGTGCTGACGACGGAGCTTCCGGAAAAGCAAAGGGAATACGTCAATCGCATTCAGACGGCGTCCCGCTCTTTATCCGGGCTGATCGACGATATCCTCGATTTGTCCAAGATTGAAGCCGGCAGGATGGAGCTGGAGGAAGCCCCTTTCGATCTGAACCGCGTTTTGCTTGACGTATCGGATGTGATTTCGTTAGGCGCTGCGGATAAGGGCTTGGAGCTTGTTTTTTTCACCGCCTGGGATGTGCCGGGGCAGCTTATAGGGGACTCGCTGAGGCTGAAGCAGGTATTGCTGAATCTGGCGAACAATGCGGTGAAATTTACGGAACGCGGCGAGATCGTCATTCGCGTCGGACTTCTTTCTCGAAGTGAAACGAGCGCGACGCTGCAGTTTTCGGTCGAGGATACAGGGATAGGCTTTGACGGCGAGCTGGCGCCCAAGCTGTTCCAGCCTTTCTCCCAGGCGGACGGCTCTACTACCCGGAAGTTCGGAGGAACCGGCCTCGGTTTGGCGATCAGCAGCGAAATTGTCGGTTTGATGGGCGGACATTTTCAGGTCGAGAGCAAAGCGGGAGAAGGCAGCAGCTTTACCTTTACGGCCGTGTTCGGATTGCAGGGGGAGCAGGATTCACCCGTCTGGCCCGACGGGCTTGGCCGGTTCAAGGTGCTGGTTGTCGGGCGGCATCGGGCTTCGCGGGAGCTGATGGCGGAATCGCTGGCGGCAACCGGCTTAAGGGTGGCGGCAGCCGGAGACATATCCGGGGCCGTTATGGAGTTGAAGGCTTCTGCGACGGAGGGGAAGTCGGATTGCGACCTTATCTTGCTTGACTGGGATGCGAAGCAAGCCGGCAGCCTGCAGCTCTTGCAGGACATGAGCGAAGTCCCTTCTCTGGCGGGAATCCCTTATATTTTGATGCATCATTATTTTCAGCATGAAGAAGCCGCTTCAAGCTCCAGGCCATATCCTCCTCTGGGCATGCTGGAAAAACCGATCGACCATGTCAAGCTGCTGGCCGAGGTTCTCAAGGCGCTGGTACCGGAAGAACGGAAGTCTTCCAGCGAGGAACGGAACAGCTCGGGAGAACAGGCACCGGCCACCCTTTCGCAGGACGAGTTCAAGCGGCTTCAGGATGCGCGCATTCTTGTCGTCGAAGACAACGAGGTCAATCGGTTGATTCTTCGAGGGATGATAGAGGCTTATGATGCAAGCGTGTATACGGTAGGCGACGGGAAAGAAGCGGTGGATACGATCGCTCATGCTCCGTCCGAGTTTTTCGATATGATTCTGATGGATCTGCAAATGTCGCCAATGGACGGCTACGAAGCAACCGGTCATATACGCCGGATTGAGCGGGATACTCCGATTATTGCGATAAGTGCCTTCGCGCTTATGTCGGAGAAGGAGAAGGCATTGGAAGCGGGCATGAACGATTTTATATCGAAGCCTATCGATCCGGGGGAGCTTATAGCCGCAATTGCCAAGCAAATCAGGAGGAGGTCGGGGGATATGGCGTCTTTCATCGATTTGGATGCGCTGTATCATCGTCTTAACGGAAACGGCGACCTTGTTTGCCGCGTACTTCGTACCTTTATCGGGGAGCATGAAGATTTCGTTTCGCAAATTCGAGACGATTTGAGCTCCGGTAACGAGCAAGGCGTAAAGCGCCGTATTCATAATGTCAAAGGCGTTGCCGCCAATCTTGCCATGGACGCTCTATTCCGTTGCGCGCAACAGGCGGAAGCTTCTATAATGAAAGGACAGCAGGCGGAGATCGCTCAAGCGATGGACAAGCTGGCCGCCGTGATGAACCTGGTGCTTCAGCAAGCCGCGATGGATGCGGAGAAGATCGGGCGTCAAACGAGTACGGCGTTTACCGGCTCAACGAGTGGGAATCTGCCGGCTCTGATTGATGAATTGGACAATCTGTTATGCGACAACAAGATGTCGGCGTTAGGCGTTTTCGCGCAAATTTCGGGCATGCTCGGGCATAAGCCGGCTTTCAAGAAAGAGCTGGACCGGATGGAACGGCTCATGGCGAAGTTGAATTATAAAGAGGCGAGACTGGCTCTTGCCGAAATAACCAGGCGACTTGACACCGAGGAGGCGACTTAGCATGGAAAGCAAAAAATCGATCTTGATAATCGACGATACGTACACGAATATCGAGCTTTTTCACGCCATTATCGGGGACCAATACGAGATTTTGTTTGCTACCAAAGGGCTGGAAGGTTATGAAGCTGCCCTGCGCCATCTGCCTGATCTTATTCTTCTGGATGTCATGATGCCGGATTTGGACGGCTACGAGGTGTGCAGGCGGTTGAAAAAGCATCCGTCGACGAAAGCCATTCCCGTCATCTTCATATCCGTTCTGGATCATGAGGAGGATGAAGAGAAAGGGCTGGAAGCGGGCGCGATCGATTATATCGCCAAGCCTTTTAATGTAACGAGCATTAAGGCGAAGATTCGAAATCATATTCTTTTTAAAGATATGCTGACCAAAGCGGAGTACCGCATAGAACAATGAAAAGTAATACAACAGGAGAGCCCCGAATTGAGGCTTTCCTGTTTTGCTATTTTACTATATATTCCGGTGCTCTCCATTTTTTTGAGGGGGTATGGCAAGATTATGCCCGGATAGCCGGCGTTCACATTGCTTTGCAATGCAAGCCCGCAAAAATAAAAGCGGCCGTTTGCTCCGCTTCGGCTTTCGCCGATGCATCCGGTGCCGGTGGAGCAACGACAAGATAGGAATCGTACGCGGGGTACACAAGAATCGACGCGATGAAAGTCAAAGTCAGCTCCAGCGATTCATAGACAAAAACGCCCTGCTCTTTCCCGGCAATGACGATCTTCTTGAGATGGTCGAAGTAAGGGGAAATAATGCGGCGAATATGCTCGCCTCGCGGATTTTGCGAAGACAGCTCATGTCTCAGCAGCATGTGGAACTGCTTGTTGCTCGTACGCATGCGGGTGAAGGTGTCGATAAAATGGTGAAGCGCTTCCCGCGGATTTTGCTCGGGAGCTTTGTCGTCAAACAGCTTGTTCGTTTCGATATGCAATTGCTCGATAACGGTATAATACAACTTCTCCTTGGAGCCGAAATAGTAGGCAACGAGCGCAAGGTTCGCATCGGCCGTTTCGCATATTTTGCGGATGGACGTTTGATCGTAACCGCTATTGGCAAAACAAGCTTTGGCCGCATCCAAAATTCTGCGCTTCGAATCGTCCTGCTTCTGATTCATCGGAATCCTCCCAATACTTAATAGTCCCCCCAACCTCTGGAAGTTTCATGAGAGTTATCTTTTATCAAGTAAATCGTCATGACTTTGATTATAGTCAAACAAGCCGCAAATGATCAAGCGCGATAAGCGGGAAATCGCTTGTTCGCGAAGGAAACGTCATCAATGTCGAAGGATCGGTCATCGACAAAGGCCGTTGGCCGGTTACATAATGAAAAATAACGGTCTGTTGCAGCTAGAATCAAGCCGATCAGCAGTTTTCATCGGAACGAGGGAGTGCATCCATGTACACAGTGCTTGTAGTAGACGATGAAGCGATTGTATGTCAAGGCATCAAGGAATTCCTGGAGATGTCCGATCTAAACATTTCGCAAGTATTTACGGCGTGGAACGGTTATGAGGCCTTGGATTATTTGCGTATGGAAACCATCGATTTAGTCCTGACGGACATCCAGATGGATGGCATGAACGGCATCGAGCTGATGGAGTCGATTTTGTCCGAAAAGCCGGATATTCCGGTCGTGGTCATATCCGCGCACGATGAATTCGAATATGCGCAGAAATGCATTCGGCTGGGGGCAAGGGATTACTTGATTAAACCCGTTTTGCTGCCTCAATTGGTTCAGGTCGTCGGCCGGGAGCTTTCGGAAAGGCATGAGAAATATAAGCGGCTTTTGGAAGACTCGCTCAAGCTTAAATTTTCGATGACGGGCATATCGTCCATGCGATCCTACATTTTAAACGAAATCGTAACGGGTTCGCTGGAGGATACGGACGATTATTTGTTTATATTCGAACAGATCGGGTTAAAGCTCGAAGGGCCTTATTTTGCGACGCTTGTTATTGAGCTTTCATGGGAACGTGCGGGGATTGGCGGCGGTGCGATCCAATCGCTGCGCGACCGGAATTTGCTGAAGTATGCGGCCGTCAATATTATTGAAGAGACGCTGGCGGAATGGAACGCGGTAGCCTTCTACGGTCAAGGCAATCAAATTGCAACGATTGTCCAGTTTCATGAGTCCGAATACGCTCCGGGCAGGGCGGAACATATATCGAAGCTGAATTTGATCGGGAAAACGCTCGCAGCAAACATTCAAGGCTACCTTCATATGGAGGCGGTTGTCGGGATCAGTCCTTTGCGGCTGGGGCTGCAAGCACTCCCCGAGGGTTATCGCGATGCTGCCAAAGCAGTTAAATGGCATGCGCTTTACGCCAATCACAATGTCTTCTATGCCGAGGACTTCTCTTTGAAGGAAGCGTCGGTACAGGTCAATTGGCAGGAAAAAACCGACCGGTTCATCGAATCTGTCAAGACCGGGAAAAAGCCGGAGGAAGCGGGGGAAACGGTACGCAGGTTTATCGCAGATATAGCTCCCGTCCTGGAGAGCGACGATTCCACTGCCGGCATTCCGCTGAGTATCGCCTATCGGGTATATGCGAGCTTGCTGGAGATGAAAGAGACGGTGGGGGATCGGCATAAGGCGCTCGAACCGATCCTCTTTTTTCAATTTCCGCTTACGGGGGACGAACTAAAGAAGCGTCTGGCCGTATTTTTATCGGAGGCGGCGGAACTCGTTCATAGCTCCATGAGCGATCACGATCAAGCGGTTATACAGCAATCCATCGCTTATATTCGCCTCAATTTCCGGAACAAAGGACTGAAAATACAGGATGTGGCGGACCATGTGCATTTAAGCCCCAACTATTTGAGTTATTTATTTAAGCAAATAACAGCCGAAACGGTCTGGGAGTTCGTCACGAAGCTGCGGATGGAGGAGTCCAGGCAGCTGCTTATGAACACGTACAAGAAGCGTTATGAAATAGCGGACGAGGTCGGATACGAATCGCCGGAGCATTTTAGCCGCGTGTTTAAACGGTATTACGGGGAAAGTCCCAATACGGTCCGAGGGTCGTAACCGGCTTAAAAAGGCACCTAGAAGTATGCGTGTAACGGGGGGACGCTATTGTTCAGAAGAGCGCAATCGCAGCGATTAACCAAGAAGGCTTTGCTGTTCGTCATCGTGTTCATCCTCATTCCGATGCTGATTATTTTCTGGTTTGCTTCCGGCCGGGCATCCCTTGCCATCAAGTTGCAGGTGGGGAAGGCTTTATCCGAATTAAACAAGCAAAATCATGCGACGATGGACAGGGTCATGGATGCCGTAGACCAGAAGCTTGTGACGATCATGAGCTCGGAGCTTATGCAGCAATGGAAAGACGATAACGCGATAAATACGGAACAGCGCGTACAAAAGTATATCGCAACGGAAAAGGTGCTCGCCAACTATTCCTCAAGCGTGAAATACTCCTTGTTCGTATTGACGAAACAGCCGGCTGATTATTACTTTGCCCCTTCTACCGATGTATCGGGCTCGGGCGTTTTTTTCGTTCAAGATATGGAGGGTAAGGCATGGCAGCAGCAAGCGGCGGAGGCAGACGGGCGGGGCTTGGTAGCCTTTATCGAGAAGTTCGGCTTTAATCCGAATTCACAGAAAACGATCGCCTATTTAAGAGCCGTCACGAATCTGTCCGACAGGGGAGAAACGATCAGCATACTTGCCGCGACGGAGATTGAAAATCTATTGCTTGCGGAAATGAAATCTATCGAGCTGCCGGAGCGGACAAGAGTATTTCTAACCGATTCCGGAGGAGCGGTGCTGGTAGGATCCGACCCGGGCGAATTATCCTTCTCCATGCCGGAGAGCGGCGAAGAACTGCTGCCGAACGTGTGGGTCACGAACAGCCATATGTATGTTTATCATGACAGCCCTTCGTACGAGAATCGGCTTGTTTATGAGATTCCGCTCAGTTCCTTGCTAGGCTCCTATAATGACGTTCAGGAAATTATCCAGATTAGCGCAATTTGCTATTTCGTCGTTATTTTATTCTTCTTGTTTTATTTGAGCAAATCTGTCTTGAGACCGATGGTGAAACTGGCAAGCCTCACCCGTTCTTATGTGCCGGGCAAAGAAATGGCTAGGGCTCCCGAAGAGGGCAGAAAAGATGAAATCGGCATTTCATACCGCTATTTCTATATGATGACGGAACGGCTGAATCAGTTGGTCAAAGAGAAATACGTTATGGAAATCAAGCAGAAGGAATCCGAGCTGATTTTGATGCACTCTCAAATCACGCCGCACTTGCTCTATAACACGCTAGACTCGGTATATTGGTATGGAATCCGGGGAGGCGTACCGGAAGTATCCGATATGGTCCGGGATTTATCGACGATGCTGCGGATCGGGTTAAGCCGCGGCAAAGAAATCATTACGATCCGCGAAGAATTGAATCACGTCGAAGCGTACCTGCATCTGCAGGAGAAACGGTATAACCATTCCTTTCACTTTCACATTCATGTCGAAGAGGGGATAGAAGGCTGCTTGCTGCCGAAGGTTATCATTCAGCCCCTCGTGGAGAACAGCATTCTTCACGGTATCGGGAAAATGGACGGGGAAGGCGAATTATGGATCGGCATTCGCGTGTCGGACGGCAATCTCCTCATAACCGTGGAGGACAACGGCTTCAGGCCGCTGGATTTGGAGAAGATTCACGCGCTCTTGTCGGGAACGGCCGATCCCGATAAGGGCTTTGGCATCCGGAATGTGCATAAACGGATCCAATTACGGTTCGGAGACGCGTATGGACTGACGTACTCGGTACGGGACGAAGGCGGGACGAAGGTTATAATCCGACTTCCCGTCAACCGTGCGGAAGATGAAATAGCGGCATATACGGGGTAATAATCCGGCCTCTATCCCTGCGCAAACGTTGACCCCCACCCACGCGCGCACAATTAGGACCTAGCGGCGATTTTTCCGGTAGGTTTATTTGTGTCTATCAGAAGCAATTCGTGGAAGCAGCTCTAAACCTACGGTAAACGCCGGCGTCAACGACGCCGGAAGGCGTTTATCCTTATCTGCAGAGAATCGATCATAAAGTGCGGAGGAGCCGTCATGGGATCGCCGAGCGGTTGTCTTTACAATAAGACGTATACAATCGCAGAAAGGATGTGGGGAGGTGTCCGCACAGGCCGCAAGGATACAGGAAAAACAGACGGGTAACCCGTTCATGAAAAAATGCAGGGATTACTTATGGGGCATTCTCTTCCTGATGCCGGCAATTATCGTATTTTGTTTGTTTCTCTGGACGCCGATCGCCAAAGGGGTCGTGTACAGCTTCATGAACGTCGATTTCGTAAGCGGCAGCACGTTCATCGGGCTGACCAATTACCGCGAGGTGTTATCGAACAGCGTACTGAGTACTTCCGTCTGGAACACGATCAATTATATGCTTTTATGCGTGCTGATCGGCTTCTGGGTTCCCAGTATCGTGTCGATTGCAATATCCGAGCTTCGGTGGTTTCAAGGAGCGATGCGTTTAATCGTGTATCTGCCGCATATCGTGCCGGCGGTCGTGCTTTACGGGATGTGGCAATGGCTGTACGATCCGCTCGGACCGGCGAATCAGATCCTGTCCTGGTTCGGCGCTCATCCGTTCATGTGGCTGACGGATAAAAGCATGGCCATGCTCTCGATCGTTCTCGCCGAAACGTGGCAGGGCTTCGGCGGGGCGACGCTCATCTATTTGGCGGGCATCGTAGGCATTCCCAAGGATTTATACGAGGCTGCCGAAATTGACGGTGCAGGCGTTCTGCAGCGCATTCGTTACATTACGATTCCCGGCATCCGCCACCTCTATATGCTTCTGTTCATTTTGCAGCTGATCAGCACCTCGCAGGGCTTCATGACCCATATGGCGCTGACGGGCGGAGGGCCGAACCATGCGACGCTGACGTATATGTATCAGATTATTAATGAGGCCTTTACGAACTTAAATTACGGAAGAGCTTCCGCGATGGGCGTTCTCATGTTTCTGGTACTCACTTCGTTATCGATCGTCCTTTATTACCTCCAAGGAAGGAGCAAACAAGCATGAGCAACCGGGAACGCAGTATCATGTCTTCTTATGATTTCAAAAAAAATTCGGTTCGCGCCGGCTACTCGGTCATGCTGCTTGCCCTGCTCGCGCTTGCCGTGACGATGCTGTATCCGTTCGGAACGACGATCCTCTCATCATTCAAAACGAAGCAGGAAATCTTCACGTTTCCGCCGAGCTTTTTCCCGAAGCAGCTGGAATGGAGCAATTACTCGGAAGGTTTTCTGTACGTGGATTTGATTCGGGCCTCATGGAATACGCTGGTCCTTTTTGCGGGAAATGCGATTATTCCTTTGATTATTGTAGGACTTGCCGCCTTCAGTCTATCCCAAATGAAGCTGCCGGTACGTAAGGGCATTACGCTATTTTTTATGAGCACGCTTATGATCCCGAGCGCCACCTATATGATTCCAAGCTTTCTGAATTTGCAGAGCCTCGGACTGATCGATTCCTACTGGGCGTTCTGGCTGCCTGCAGGCGCCAATGCCTTCAATATCATGCTGCTCAAAAGCTTTTTCGACGGCATCAACAAGGAATTATTCGAAGCGGCGCGGCTCGATGGAGCGTCGGAATTGCGCTGTTTTTACAAGCTTGCCGTGCCGATGTCGGTACCCGTTTTTTCGACGCTGCTTATTTTTTCGTTCACCTCGACCTGGAACGACTGGTATTGGCCGTCTCTAGTGTTGACGACGCCTGAAAAGTATCCGATCGCTTCCGTCGTGTACCGCAATATCGTCCAGTCGCTCAATTTGTCCTGGAACGTCAAATTCAGCGTGCTGACCGTCGTCATGGCGCCGCCGCTCGTATTCTTTCTGATCTTCCAGCGCAACATTATGCACGGGCTTAACCTTTCCGGGATCAAAGGATAGTCCAGGTGGATTCGTCATTACAATCCTTGGATCCGTCATCGATTTCGATTTTACGCCCAAGTATGATGAATTTGTCATCCATTACTCATAAATAGGAAGGGGAACCACAAATTGAAAAAGAAATCTATCGGCATCATGTCGATCCTCGCGCTGTCGATGGTCGTATCCGCCTGCGGAGGCGGCGGCAATAACGGAAATTCCGGCAGCAATGGAAGTGCGCCGACGAAGGAACCGGCATCGAGCCCTAGCCCTAGCGCGGCAACCAAGGCACCGCCGCAGGTCACGATGACCGTTCAGTTTCCGAAGTCCGACAATCTTGCGGCAATCGATATGGTGAACAGCAAGATGAAGCGTTTTGGAGACAAATATCCGAACGTGACCCTGAAGAAGAACGACTGGCAGTATTCACCGAATGAAATCGGCATCAAGATGGCCGCTCATCAAGCGCCTTCCTGGTTCCGTACGCCGGCTACCGAAGGCAAGACGCTGCTCGAACGCAAGTGGCTGACGGATTTGACGCCGTTCCTGGCGAAGTATGCGCATGCCAATGATTTTAACGAAAAACTGACAGGCCCGTTCAAGATTGACGGCAAAATGTATGCGGTACCGGCCAACGGCTATATCATGTCCGTCATGGTCAACAAAAAGCTGTTCGAAGCCAAAAACGTTCCGCTGCCGACGCCTGACTGGACATGGGACGATTTCTACGCGGCGGCTAAAGCGACTGCCGATCCAGGCAAAGGGATAGCCGGGTTCGCCATGATGGCCAAAGGCAATGAAGGCGGCTGGAACTGGACGAATTTCTTGTACGCGGCCGGCGGTACCGCGCAAAATGTAGCCGGCGGCAAAGTAACGTCCGCCTTCAACTCCGATGCCGGCGTCAAAGCGATGGAGTTTGTGAAGAAATTAAGATGGGAAGGCGATGCGCTCCCGCAGAACTGGGCGTTGAACTACGGCGATGTCTACAATTTGTTCAAGCAGGGCCGGGCGGCAATGGTATTGGGCGAGAAGATCGAGGACTCGGTCAACAACGGCGGCATGAAAAAAGAAGATCTGATGATCCTGCCGATACCGTCGATGGCGAAGGGCGGCGATCATACGGGCGTGCTGGGCGGCAACTATGACGTCGTCAATCCGCAGGAAACGCCTGACGTGCAGCAAGCGGCATTCGATTATATGACGTTCGATTTGTTTAACGACAGCGAGGTCACGGAGCTGAAACGGGTTCTGGACGAACGGAAAACCAAAGGCCAGGTGTACCTGTACGGGGCTCCGGCTTATTACAAAGCGGATTCCGAGCACGGCAAAAAAATCGCGGCGCTCGTCGATCAATATCCGGATAACGTCTACCGGTTCGATCCGCAAGTCGCCAAGCTGATGAAGGGCGTTCCGGAGCCGTCGTATAACGGCCAAGATACGTATGCGGCTTTGACGAATGTTCTGCAAGAGGTGCTGACCAATAAAAATGCGGACGTCAAAGCACTGCTTGACGCCGCGGCGAAGAAGTTCGACGAGGAAGTGCTCTCCAAGGTGACGGTACAGTAGAGTTTACGGCCGGTTTTCTTCAGGCAATGCGCGGTTTGAAAGAGGATTCCTTAAGGGATCCTCCTCTTTCCGCATGCGTTTTGACCGCGGCGATGCAGCGCAGCATGTGGCCGACCGATCGCTGTCTTGCAGCGGAACATCGTGCACGGGAGCTGCGCGCGATGCGAAATAGGCGTCATACGCAGCCGCAATCGCGCGGTGTGCAGCACGGCGGCGGGTGCCGTATGCTGCGGCAATCGCGCTATGTAGCGCGGCAATGAGTGTCGTACGCTGCGCAAACGCGCCATACAGCGCCAATAAGTACCTTATGCTGCCCCAACCGCGCCATACAGCGCAGCCGCGGGTACTTGAGAAGCGCGGCTTGAAACCCGTATTCCGCTGGCTGGAGGGTGTGGCGGGGAGAGAAAAGGCAGGAACAGGAGGCGGCAGCATGCTGACACGAAGACGGTTTGCGGATACGATCACCGGGCTGCCGATACTTGCGGTCGGGTGCGAAGGAAGCGATACGGCGCATCATTATATGACGGCAATGACGTGGCTGTCGGACAGCCGGCACTTGATCGTGCACTCGAATATCGAGCGGGCAACACGGACGGGAAGCGTCGTGCGCTTCGATACGGAAACGGGAGAGTCGCAGGTGCTTGAGGAGGGCGGTGAATGGGGGCGCGGTGTCGTTTCGTGTGACGACATGCTCTATTTGTTCGACCGGAACGAGCTGTACGTTATCGATGCGTGGAGCGGTGAACGGCGCACGGTTTGCAGGCTGCCGGAGCATTGCTCCTTCGACGGGCCGCTTTCGATCACGAACGACGGCAGGACGCTCGGCGTTTATTGGAGCGAACGCAATGAGGGGCGAGAATCGCAGGGAAGTTGGAGCGAGCGGAATGAGGAGCAAGAGTCGCCGGGAAGCTGGCTATCTGAGGCAGCGGAGTCGAGGGTGGTCGAGTGGGTGATCGGTACCGTCGATACGGTGAGCGGTGAGGTACGCGAAGCGGCCCGCCCTAAGTTCGACGAGCCTTATCCGGTGGCGAATCATGCGATGGTCAATCCGGTTGACCCGGAGCTTGTGTTTTATTGCCATGAAGGCGCGACGGAGCATGTAGCGGATCGGCTATGGGTGGCCGATATTCGAACAGGCGAATCTAGCAGCGTTTTTCCGCAGAAAAGGGATGAAAGCGGGCGGCTTTTGGAGTATGTAGGGCACGAAATATGGGCGATCGACGGAAGCGGGCTCTATTTCGTGAAATATGCGCATAGTCCGGATAAACCGACTGGCGTTTATTTCACGGATAAGCGGGGCGAGCGGCATGCATTCCTGAACGGCGATTACAGGTACTGGCATGTCGGCGTCAGCCCGGACGGCCGTTACGCGGCTGCGGATACGCAGGAGCCGGGAAGATCCCGAATCGTGCTGATCGATACGGCGACGAAACAGTCTAAGCTGCTTTGCGAGCTGCCGTGCCGCGGCGTTCATCCCGGTCACCCGCATCCGTCGTTTAGTCCCGACAGCCGCAAGGTCACTTTTACCTTCTCGGATGAGCAAGATACGCTTTGGGTCGGTATGATGGACATCGGCGATTGGAAAGAGCTTGGCGGAAAGGGGGGATAGGCTCAATGTTGTCAGGTTAGGCAACTGCAGTCCCCTCCGTTTGGCTCACCACTGAGCGTTCGAAACCACGTGCCAATAGTCGGGGGAGCTGCTGGAGTAGGCATTTACCCACTTGGAGAGAAGGAGAAAGCGAGGTGTTGCGCTGGAGTCCGATTTTGCACAATTGGCGTGAGAGAGAAAGCGAAATAGTGTGCTGGAGTCCGATTTTGTCAATTGGGGTGAGAGAGAAAGCGGATTGGTGTGCTGGAGTCCGATTTTACCCAATTGGCGTGAAAGAGAAAGCGAGGTATTGCGTTGGAGTCCGATTTTGCACAATTGGCGTGAGAGAAAAAGCGGATTGGCGTGCTGGAGCCCGATTTTGCCCAATTGCAGAGAGGGTTTTCGCAGCGAGATGGTAAAAACCGCTCTGTAAGCGGGTGTTATCGGACTGGAGAGGCAGACAAGGGCGATGCCCCTGCTCCAAGGGGGCAAAATCGATTTGCGGGATTCGCTCATTCGAAGGCGGGGAGATGAAAAGGATGTACCGGTTCATCATGGCGCCGCAGGAGCAGCAAGGGGGAACATGAAGGGGCAGGAACGTTTATCCTAGACGATTTCGTGCAAGCGCTTACTTTGATGTGCAGGAATGGCCGCCGCTCTCCGGCAGGCCGGAACAAACGGTCGATCGCCGTCATGCAGCGCCTTATCGCAGTAATGGGAGCAACGCGCGGTGCGTTTCGAATAGCGACAGGCTGGAAGACGATAGATAAGGGAGTGAACATGTTGATATTGAAAAAGTGGATGGTAAGCTGCGTACTTGTTTTCCTTGTGACGATTTTGCCTGTGAACGGATTCCTGGCGAGAGGGAATGAGACGGTTTATGCGGCGGATGAAGCGCTGCAAAACGTAATCGTCGGCGGCTTCGAGACGGATGACGAGGTTTGGAGCTTAGGCCTGGGCACTGAGGCACCTGGAGCGAAAGGCGAGTATGTGCGGGATGCGTCCGTTTCGAGCTCCGGGACGTTTTCCGGGAAGCTTCACGGCGATTTCAGCGCAGGCGGCAAATATGTGACGATCCGTAAAAAATTTCTGCCCCTGGACATGCAGAAGCTGACGTTTTGGGTGAAAACGGCGGACGCCGCTTGGATCACGCTGCGGATCAAGGATTCGAGCGGGCAGGTGCACCAGCAGAGGATTACCTTGGCATCAACCGCGAATTGGCAGAAGGTCGAGATAACCAAATTTAACGGCGGGTTAGGCTATCTCTATTTCAGCGGCGCGAATGACGGCAAATGGCACGGGCCCGCTCAGGAGCTGGAGTTTTTGCTGGAAAAGTCCGGCTTGAACGGCGGTAAATCAAGCGGCGATGTGCAGTTCGACGATATAACGGCGGCGGTTCCGCAGCAGGCGCCCTTATGGGAAGCCCCGATCGGGAGCTTCGAGAATGCTTTTGATATATGGAAGCTAGGCCTCGGCACCGACTTCCCGGGAGCCAAAGGCGAATATGTGCGGGATGCGTCCACGTTCAAGGCGGGAGCCTATTCCGGCAAGCTGCGGGGCGATTTCAGCGGCGGCGGCAAATATATCACGCTGGGCAGAAGCTTTGCGCCTATCGATATGCAGAAGCTTGAATTTTGGCTCCAGACAGCGGATGCCGCCTCGATCTCACTGCGCGTGAAGGATGCGACCGGACAGGTGCATCAGCAGAAAATATCTTTAGCGGCTACTTCAAACTGGCAGAAGATAGAGATCTATAAGTTTGACGGCGGCACCGGCTATCTATATTTCAGCGGGGCAAACGATGGCAAATGGCATGGTCCCGCCCAGCAAATCGAATTTTTGCTAGAGAAGTCCGGTTTGACCGGCGGCAAATCTAGCGGAGAAATCCGGCTGGATAACGTTGTCATGACGGCTTCCCTGCCTGATTTATCCGTCCAGCAGGTTCGTATGGGCAATATTTTCTTGGAAAACGAGCCCGTGGCCTTCCAACTCGCAACCAAGGGGGATACGGTTAGCTGGAGCGTATATGATCATTTGAATCATAAGGTAGCGGAAGGAAGGGACGGCGTCCAAGGCGGGCTTCTGAATTTGACGATTCCGCTGCAGCGGCTCGGTTATTTTAAACTAACGCTTGCTGCGGAGAAAGACGGCCGGACGATCAAAACCGCGGACGTTTCGTTTGCCCGTTTAACCGATACAGATCCGACCGCGGCAGCGAGCTCCCCGTTCGGTATATCGACGCATCTCGCATGGGAAAACCCTCAAGGATGGACTCCTGAGTTAAGCGAGCTGCTGCGCAGGGCTGGGGCTAAAAACTTTCGCGATGAAATTCCATGGGAAGCGGTCGAGTACGAAAAAGGGCAATACCGGAAGCCCGCGAACCGCGACGCCTATATGCAGCGGACGCAGCAGGACGGCTTGAAGCCGTTCATCATTTTGGACTATACGAATCCGTTCTACGATCAGAACAGTACGCCTTATACGGATGCGGGACGTCAGGGATACGCCGATTACGGGAAGGCCTTGCTGGATCTGTACGGAAATCGGATCGAATGGGTGGAAGTTTACAATGAATTCAACGGCGGCTTCGGAGACAGAGGCAACGGTCCCGCGGACTCCCGTCCCGATTATTATTACAAGCTGCTGAAGAAAACCTATGAGACGATAAAAGCCGCCAGACCGGATGTTACGGTTGTCGGGATGGCAACGGCCGGAACGCCGCTAGGCTGGATGGAGGAAGTGTTCAAGCTCGGCGGGCTTCAATATATGGACGCCGTATCGATCCATCCTTACCAGAGCCAAAGACCGCCGGACGGTATCGTAGACGCCGCGCGTAATGTGCAAAGCTTGATCCGTCAATACAATCAAGGGCAGCTCAAGCCGCTGTGGTTTACGGAGATCGGTTGGCCGACGTATAACGGAGGCATAGGCATTACCGAAAATACGCAAGCCGATTATGTGGTACGCACGCATGTCCAGGCGCTGGGAGAGGGCGTCGAAAAAGTATTCTGGTACGACTTGATGAACGACGGCATGAAAGCCGACTATCACGAAGAAAACTTCGGTCTCCTTCGGAATGCGAACGACCCGCAAGGACAGTTTACGCCGAAGCCTTCTTATGCGGCATATGCGGCGATGACGAGAGAATTGATCGGCGCTCAATTCGTAGAAACGGAAAACATCGCTGCCGGTATTTCCAGCTACAAATTCGCTAAAGACGGCCGGAGCATAAGGATCGTCTGGGCCAATGCCCCCGTCCAGGCAGCGATTCATACGGATTCGGCGATTCAAGTAGCGGATATGATGGGGAATACCGAAACGTTTACGCCGCTAGACGGCAAAGTGTATGTAACGCTTACCGGAGAGCCGGTCTACATCAAAAGCGACATTGACGGCATTTCGGCCGATTCGACGTTTGCTCTTACCGGGGACGAGGCGGTAACGGGGGAACCCGTCGCGCTGAAGGTGGAGATGAACAATGCCGAAGCTGCGCCTCTCGCCGTTTCGTTCGACGTGGAAGGGGCGTCCTTCTCCTTGTACGCGGAAGCCGGTCAGACGGCATTGCAGCCGTTCGCCCTGCCGGGCTTGGATCGGGAAGGTGTCCGGTATGTAACCGGAGATTTGACTGTAAACGGGGGGAAAGTCGGAAGGCTGAAGCAGGCTGTCCAGACGCTTCCATCATACGGAGTCCGCATCATTCCGGTTATAAACGATGTAAATACGAAGAGCGAAGCGCTGAAGGTGCAGATACGCAACCATTCGAACGTACAAGAGTTAACCGTCAGGAAAGCCGATTGGCAGCTCGGGACCATAACCGGCAGCCAGGAGCTGACGGCGGCGGTCATTCCGCCGGGCGCAGAGCGGACATTCGATATACCGCTTGCGGGCTTTGATTACGGCGTCACTTACCAGACCAATGTGACGGTTCATTTTGACGGAAAAGAGCCTTTCGTTTATGAAGGGAAGTTCGATTTCAACCCGGTTCTTCCAGGAACCGTGCAGGTTGATGGAACGGCTGATCCTGTCACCATAGCGTCGCCGCCGCTCATCGAGCTATCCAAGGGAACCAAAAAGCTGCAAAATTATACGGGTTCTTCAGACTTGGACGGCAGCGTCTGGTTGAACTGGGACCAGGATCAATTGTATTTGACAGCGGCCATCAAAGACGATATCCATTTCGCTCCCGCCGGCGGAGAAGAAATTTGGAAAAACGACAGCATCCAATTTGCCGCGATAGCCGGTATCCCCGGAGAGAACCTAGGGTGGTACGAATACGGAATATCCCAAACGCCGCAAGGGCCGCAAATTTATCGATGGATGACGCCCGATTCTACCAACAAGGGACTTGTTGCGAACGGATCCTTGCAAATCGCGCGGGACGAAGAACGGAAAGTGACGGTTTACGAGCTGGCGCTCCCCTGGTCGGAGCTTGCGCCGATAAAACCCGGCAAGGATGGAGTCATCGGCTTCTCGCTGCTTGTCAACGACAACGACGGTAACGGCAGGAAAGGCTGGATCGAATGGGGTTCCGGAATCGGGGAGGCGAAGGATCCCAAAAAGTACAGAACTATTCAGTGGATCAAAAACCTGTCCGCCCCTGTCATAACCGTCGAAGGGGTTTTGAACGGGGAGAGCTACACGGATGCGGTTGTTCCGGTCGTGAAGGCTGAAGATGAAGACGGCGATCTGCAAACCGTCCGGATCTTGCTGAACGGCGAAAGCTGGACGTCCGGTACGCCTGTAACCGGGAAGGGGAGTCATATTTTGTCCGTGCAAGCTTCCGATCAGGCAGGAAACAAAACCGAGCAAACGGTTTCGTTCAAGCTTTATCACAGCACGATGTTGGCAGCGTCGAACGCAGAGGGGAAGCTTAATGACACGGTAACGCTGCGAGCGTCGCTGCAGGATAAGAACGGCCAAGCGATTGCGGGAGAAAGCGTGTCCTTTGCCGTAAACGGGAATGCCGTCGGAAATGCGGTAACCGACGCGAACGGGGCGGCGACGCTGGACTATACCATCCAACTGGCGGCGAACGCCGATCAGGATACGGTTTACCCGTTGCAAGCATCGTTCGGCCGAAACGATGACGCGTATTTGCTTGGCAGCGAGGTTAGCGGAGAATTGACGGTCAAGCGTACGCCTCCGCCGAATCCGGCGGAAGCTCCCGGCAAACCGTACTTGTCGGATGACAACGGGCATGATACGGGGATTATGGATGGGAGCTATTCGGTGAAGATGAATATGTGGTGGGGGAACAACGGCAGCACCTATAAGCTGTACGAAAATGACGTCCTGATCGATACCCAAACGCTTACCGCTCATTCGCCGAATGCCCAATCAACCGTCACGTCCGTAACGTATCGGAAGAACGGTACGTACCGCTACTATGCGGAGCTCGTCAACCCATCGGGCACGACGAGAAGCGACGTTCATACGGTAACGGTCACGCAAGCGGCGCCGGCCGTTCCCGTTCTTTCCCAGGATAATTGGGACGGCGACGGAAACTACAAGGTCTCCATGAATATGTGGTGGGGCACGAACGGTACGACGTACCGTTTGTACGAGAACGGCATGCTGATCGATACGCAAACGCTTAGCGATCGAACGCCGGGCGCGCAGTCGGCAGTAACGGCTATCGCCAACAAACCGATAGGTACGTATGAGTATCAATGTGAGCTCGTCAATTATGCCGGAGCAACGGTCAGCGGGAAAATCGTTGTGGTTGTAACGAAGAGGTAATGGACTTCTAGCAATAGCAGAATGTAATGGCTATAGAGATTGAACGAATAGGATGATAGAATTCCGAAACGATGAGCAAAAGCCTCCAAAACCGCTATGTAAGCGGGGATGGGGGCTTATTTTGCATATTGCATTAAACAATAGTATAATACGGGTGTTTAAAGTGGCCTAGAACATTGCCGATTCCTACTTCCAAGATGTTTGGAAGGGAATTTTAATAGAGAGTAGGGGGATGACTACCATCGTCACCAAGCGGAAAATCAAACAGATTTTTGCCAGATTTCCAAGCTGGTCGCAAGAGGATATCGCCAGTTTGACTTTCGAATTGACCGAGAGGAGAAAAAGCCTCGTTAATACGATTAACAATCATAACGCCAATCAAGTGCGGGACAGAGGGCAGCTTGAGTTTCAGGTGCATCTGCTCGACGAGGGCTTGAAAGGATTGCTAGTAGGCAAGTATAAGAGCTCGCCGGAGTACGAGCTGCTGGAAACGTTGTTCGACAGCTATCTGAAGAGAGACGGAAGGAAAGTAAACACAGGGAGAAGATGAAAAATGGGAGTCTAGCAAAGTTCGTGTTATCTCCCGACGTTCCCCTGCGGAAGAACGAGGACGTGGAGAAGCGAACGAACTGGAAAACATGCGGCTATTTTCAGGTACAAGGTGAGAAAAGGGTGTTGAACAGAGTAGAGCAGCGGCATAGAGAGCGGCGGTTATATCCGGTAGTTCCTCTGCAGCAGTTGGATGTCTTTAAGAGGGGCTGATCATGTTTGCAGAAAATTAAACAGCTGTATAATACATATGATAGTGTAAGAGTTAGTCTTCGTCCTTCATCCTTCAGAGCTATAGATGCTTCTTCATGTCGCCGATGACTTGCGTCCTTGAAAACTAGTATGGAAAAGGCTGCTGCTAGTAAGGCCAGCCGCGATATCTCCCACAGAACACCCATGGACTGGGGGATAATGAGGCAGAGGTTACTATTGACGGGGCAAGCCTCGCTATACGCTCGCCGAAAACCCATGTTCTGGAGGCATAATGAGGAAAAGGTTACTATTAGTGGGGCTAGCCTCACTATTTCTAACCGAAAACCCGTGTTCGGACGAGTTAGTGAGGCAAACGTAACTATTAGTGAGGCAAACGAAATTGATAGTTGCGTTTGCCTCACTAGTGGGCAAGAACGAGCATTTTACCTGCGAAATAGTGAGGACAGCCTCATGAACAATAAGGTTTTCTCCACTAATCGCACGTCCGCGTAACACATCAATCCCTTAGATTAAACTTGACCCGTACGAGTACCTTGACCGCATCAAATGCAAGGTTTGGGTGCTCGTGGCCTTATACGAACCGTCCCTTTCCACTGCGGATTCTCTCATGAAAAGTGCGGGCAGCAAACCTTAGACCAAACGCGGTCAAGGTACCAGCATGTAAGAAAGACCTATAAACTGCTTGTAATGGCTTCTTTGGCCTCCAGTAAAGCCGGCAGATGCGGATTGACGCTAACCGGAATACCGATTTTATCGGCGCTATTTTTAAGGGCGAGGTATGCCTTCTTCGAACCCACCGCAATCCGTGCAGGCTTACGGCCGGTCTGCTCGAGAAATTCGAGCAATTGCGCTACATATTGTTCCCTGCAGTCCGATTCTTCCGTTAGCTTGACATCCATAATCATGGACGTCTCCTCGCTTACCCACAGACAAAGACGCGGAAAAACGGCGCGTTCTCCTCTTTCGCCGATCGGCAAAGGGGCATAATCGAAGTCGGATTCCCAAATGTCTTGCAGCGGCTTCAACCGTTTCTTCAATTGCTTAAGCCGGAGCTCGTCCGGGTATGTATACGGCTCAATAAAGTTTCCTTCCACATGCCAGGGGAGCCACTCATCATGCCAACCTGTCCCGTTCTCCCCAACTTGATGGACGCGGTGCAAACGTTTCGCTCCGGTCTCATCATCGGCTTCGTCGTGCTCGAAATAAAGGTTATGATTTTGGCGAAAACGCTCCGCAACCTGGATCGTTTGCTCCAGCGCTACGGTCAGGAACCTTACCTGCGGACCGTTCAAGGTCCAGGTCGAAAGCCCCGGTTCGTAGCTGCGGAACATCGGCCATTCGCCGGCACCGCGAAATTTATAGCCAAGCTCGCGGATTATGCTTAGGTCTTTTTTATCCAGCGCCTGACGATCTTCGAAGGTTAGCGAGACGACTTTCGCGCTAAACAGAAGCTCTTCATTGTCATCGCCCAACTGACCGGCCGGAAAGTCTACGATCTCCTTAAGATAAGAGGCTGCCTTCGGTCCGAGATAAACATTAAGACCAAATTCGATTCCGCCCGAGCCCATTATCACACAATAGCCGATCTCACCGGTTTCGGGATTCGTAATGGCAAAATAATCGTCGTTCGACATCCACTCCCAGCTTTTAAGCCGCTTAAACGCAATTGCAGCTTCATACAGCCTTCGCCATTCTTCCAATGCACCTTCTAAATTGCCCATCTGATGTCAGCCCTCCAGATCTAATGGTTTATAGAAATTATGGTGGAAAAATGTCGAAAAAACAAGGCCGCCGACAGCAAACAAACCCGACCTGGCACATACCGGGTCGGGCTGCTGCAAGCGAGACTTGGCACCGCTCGCAATTATGCTGGCGCGGTGCTTCACCAAAAGGGGTGGTCGGGTGACCACCCCTAAATGTTAAACCATGATTTTGCACAAATCATTGGTGAATTCGACAGGATCCTGGAGCGGCAGGCCTTCGATCAGAAGAGCTTGGCTGTACAGCAGGCTCGTGTAAAGCGCGAGCTTCTCTTTGTCGTTGGCATGAGCATCCTTCAAGGACTGGAAAACCGCATGATTGACGTTGATTTCCAGCACCTTGGAAGCTTTGACGTCTTGGTTGCCCGGCATGGCTTTCAGGATTTTTTCCATCTCGATGGTGACTTCTCCTTCGGTGGACAAGCAGACCGGATGGGATTTCAGCCGCTTGGACGCTTTGACCGCCGTTACTTTATCGGACAAAAGGCCTTTCATCGACTCGAACAGATCCTTGTTGTCGTTCTCTTCCGCGGAGTCTTGCTTGTCGTCTGCATCCGGTTCGATACCGAGATCGCCGCTCGAGACGGATTTGAATTCCTTCTCCTTGTACGCCATGATCATTTTGATCGCGAATTCGTCGATATCGTCGGTGAAGTAGAGGATTTCATACCCTTTATCGGCTACGATCTCCGTCTGCGGAAGCTTCTCGATCCGTTCGATCGATTCTCCGGAAGCGTAGTAGATGTACTTCTGGTCTTCCGGCATTCTCGAAACGTATTCCTCCAGCGTGACAAGCTTCTTCTCTTTGGAGGAAGTGAACAGCAAGAGGTCCTGCAGCGTTTCTTTATTCGTTCCGTAGTCGCTGTATACGCCGAACTTCAGCTGTCTGCCGAACGCTTTGAAGAACGTTTCGTACTTCTCTCTTTCGTTTTTGAGCAAGGTTTGCAAATTGTTTTTGATCGAGTTTTTGATGTTTTTGGCGATCAGCTTCAGCTGGCGGTCATGCTGCAGCAGCTCTCTGGAAATGTTGAGCGACAAATCCTCCGAGTCGACCATCCCTTTGACGAAGCTGAAATAGTCCGGAAGCAAGTCCGCGCACTTGTCCATGATCAGCACGCCGTTGGAGTAAAGCTCCAGGCCTTTTTCGTATTCCTTCGTATAGTAGTCGAACGGCGTATTTTCCGGAATATACAAAATAGCGCGGTAAACGATCGAGCCCTCTGCGTTGATATGAATATGCTTCAGCGGCTTGTCGAAGCCGTAGCGTTTCTCGGCATAGAAGTTCTCGTAGTCTTCTTGCGTAAGCTCGTTCTTGTTTTTGCGCCAGATCGGAACCATGCTGTTGATCGTTTGTTCTTCGACGAATTCCTCGAACTCGCCTTCGCTGTCTTCCTTCGGCCGTTGGCTTTTGACATCCATCTTGATCGGGTAGCGGATGAAATCGGAATATTTCTTGATGATCGCCTTCAAGCGATACTCTTCCAAATACTCGTCGTAGCGGTCGTCCTCGGTGTTCTCTTTAATTTGCAAAATAATATCGGTACCCACTTCAGCCTTCTCGCATGGCACGATCGTGTAGCCGTCGGCGCCTTCGGACACCCATTTGAAAGCTTGATCGCTGCCTAGCGGCTTGCTTATAACCGTAACGGTATCCGCGACCATGAAAGCGGAGTAGAACCCGACTCCGAATTGGCCGATGATGTTGTGGCCGTCTTGAGCTTCATTCTCTTTCTTGAAGGCGAGGGAGCCGCTTTTGGCAATGATGCCGAGGTTATTTTCCAAATCCTCCTCGGTCATCCCGATCCCCGTATCGGAGATGGTCAACGTGCGGCTTTCCTTGTCGGCCGTCAATTTCACGTAGTAATTATCTTTGTCAAACACCAGCTGGTCGTCGGACAGCGCTCTGTAGTAGATTTTGTCGATGGCATCGCTGGCATTCGATATGAGCTCTCTCAGAAATATTTCTCTCTGCGTATAAATCGAGTTGATCATCATTTCGAGCAGTCGTTTCGATTCGGCCTGGAACTGTTTCTTGGACATGTGGGGCTCCTTTCGATTTCAAAAAATGATGAGGGCGGCTTTGCTCATGCTGTTGGCACTCAAAACGCTAGAGTGCTAATTTACTTTTTATATACCATTCCTAATTTTTAATGTCAATAGTAGGGAGAGAATTCGTCCGGGCGGGGCGTTCATATGATGGACGGGAGTAAGCTTTTTCCATGCAAAAAGGGGTCGTATGCACAGTCTGCCGGCTGCGGCGTGATGTATAATGAACGTGTACTGTCGAAATTTGCAACTTGAATCTGGCAGCGCACGTAAGAAGAGTAGGGGGAATGCTCTTATGAAGAAAATCATGATTGCGATTGTATGCGTTACGGTCGCTCTTACGCTTTCGGGCTGCAACTGGTTTTCCAACGAAGCCGGAAAATTCAAGAGCGCGCTGAAAGGCAGAGAGGCCATTATCCAGACCTATGACGAGGACAGCAATATTATCGACCGGATCGAGGGGAAATCGATCGATATCGGCGCCAATAAGAGCTTCGAGATCAAGGACAGCTCGGGCGAAACGGTATCCAAATCGGGTGTCATGAGCCTGACGGTCGGCGGCAAAACGATGATGCACGTAGGCAGCTCGCTCATTCTCGCGGAAAAAGGACTTACGAACGTGTTCGAGGAATACGCCAAAACGAACGACATTACGAGTCATGACCGCTCCGTTCCTTTCGTCAACCGAATGGTTAACGGCGTGAAAAACCTGACGACCGGCCAGAAGCTGCTCATCCTCATCCGCTCTCAAACCGGCAAACCGCTCGCTACTTTCGCCGGCAAGGACGTTTCGTATTTCACCACCGACATCGATAAAAGCACGGGTTTTATTATCGACGGCAAATATTTGTTCGTCTACCGCTGCGATTATACGGTTTACGATTTGGCGCTGCTCGATAAATAAGGCATTGCGGGATGGGATGGGCCGTCTCTGCGGTCAAGGGACTTTGGCCGAGAAAAGGAGAAGATGGCGTGATGATTTCGCTGTAGCCCAGAATTGGTGCAGGTTGAACCACATACGGCATTCTCATAATATCCTGAAATTCAGATCGGTGCGCGCACCGGTCTGCGAATATCCAAAAAGAAGTTTTCAAATCCACCGCCAAAGTGGAGCTGAAAGCTTCTTTTTTTCTGCGGCAAACGGATTAGCCTAAAGTCAACGGTGAGGGCTTGTTTGTGTTTCTGAAAATGAGGGATTTCAGCTGACAGTAGAGGAAATTCGGAAACCGGCTGCGATAGAGACCCCTGTGTACGCTGCAGTCCGAATTTGCCCGCTTGGAACAAGGAATTCGGGTTTCCCTTACGTTGTAGTCCGAATTTACCCGTTTGGAGAAGGGATTCACCGGTGTGCCGCGCCCCAAAGCCGCTGCAAGCGGTTATTTTCGGACTGGAGGCAATAAAAAGGAACGAAACTCGATTTTAATTGGGCTAAATCGGACTGCAGCTCGACAAGCGACAAGCGAGTCGCCATGATGATTGCCATCCCGAAAAACGCACGCGAATTCCCTCATTTCCCCTAAACAAGGATGAAAATGCACAGAAGTGGTGATAATTTGATTGTCCCGGAATTGTTTGGTTAGGCCGGACGAACAGTATTGCTGGAGCATACGACAACTGATTCTTCGGAGGGACCAATGGCATATCATACGGAAAACCTTTGTCAAAAAGCGCGTGAGCTCGCCTTGCAGCATACCCTCGCCAAGGCGCGGAAGCGGCCCGCATACATACATGAACGATTCGGCGCAGATGTGGAAAGCATAAGGGCGTTTGTCGGCTCGCTTCAGGACCGTTCGGCGGGGTGCTTGCAGCCTGCCGAGGAATGGCTGCTGGATAATGCCGAATTTATTGAGGAGCAAGCGCTAGAGGTGAGGGAGCAGCTGGCGGACCGCTCGTTTGCTCATTTGCCGCGGCTTCGGGAGAACGGTATTTTGCGCGTTCAAGCGTTATGCGAGGATTACTTGGTGCAGACCGACGGCGTGCTGCAGGAGGAATCGTTCGTTTCCTATATGAACGCTTATCAGGAAGTGTCGGCTTTAACGCTTGCGGAGACCTGGTTTCTCCCGCTTGTTCTGAGGGTTGTGCTGGTCGGACATTTCTCGGAAACTATGGCTCTCGTTCGAGAGCGCCGCGATGTTTGCCTGGAAGTGGAGCGTCTGCTTTCACGGCTGGAGCCGTCGGGATTAACCCAAGAAGCGATCGATGCGGAATTGGAGGCGGCGGGGCAGACGGCTCCGTTATCCGGGCCGTGGATCGTGCATTTGATCCGCCAGCTGCGGGAATGGGCCGACGATTCGGCATCGGTGCGGGAATGGCTGGCGTGCAAGTTCGCCAACGGCACGGAGGATCTCGATCGCATCGTAGCCTACGAGCATCAGCTTCAGGCTGCCTATCAAGTGAAAGCCGGAAATGCGATAACGAGCCTGCGCGCAAACGAGCGGTGGGACTGGGACGGGCTGTTCGAGCGGATCAGCTTGCTGGACCGCACGCTCCGTCAGGAAGTCAAAGGGCTTTATCCGCTGCTGGATGTCCGCAGCCGCAATGAGATTCTTCATCGGATTGAGGAATTGGCCCGCCGGATGCGCGTATCCGAAAACTTGGTCGCCGGACAAGCGGTCGATTTGGCGAAGGCCGAACAGGAAAGGCTGTCTTCCGCTTCCGGGGGAGAAGCTTTTAAGGGGGAACCGCCCCGGTCGGCTTTTGCCGCGTATTATGTGTTTGAGCCGGCAGGCGTTCGCATGTTGGTGCAGTCGCTACGGCAATGCAGCCGGCCGCGGAATTTGCCGGAGAGCGGTTTTTCGCGGCGGGCTTCCGGCACCTATTTTGTTTCGCTGGCCCTCTTGTTTGCACTTGTGTTAACCGCAGCCGCTCTGTGGATCGGCGCAGGACGCGGCGTATCGCCGCTCGGGTGGGCTGCGATCGTGCTTGCGCTCGCTTTTCCGGTAAGCGAATGGGTCGTGACTTGGCATCATTTCGGCATCGAGCGTCTTTGCCGCCCGCGGCTGCTGCTGCGCTACGATTTCTCGGACGGGGTCCCGCCGGAAGCGGCGACGATGGTCGTCATTCCTGCGATCTGGTCCTCGGCCGAAGAAGTGGAAGAACTTGCGGACCGATTGGAACTCCACTACCTGGCCAATCGCGATCCGAATATTCATTACGCCCTGCTGGGCGATTATACCGATGCTGCGGATGAGAGCCTTCCGGAGGACGAAACGCTCCTGGCGCATGCCAAACAAAAAATCGAGTCGCTTAACCGGATGTACGGGGGCAGCGGCACGACTTTTCATTTCTATCAGCGCCGCAGGCAGTGGAACGGCAGCGAGGGCGTATTCATGGGCTGGGAGCGCAAACGCGGCAAGCTTGTCGAATTCGTCGAGCTGCTGAGAGGCGGCGAAGGGACGAGCTACGATTTCAAGCTGGGCGATACGCGCGTGCTGCCGAACATACGCTACATCATTACGCTGGATGCGGATACCCGCATGCCGATGGGGAGCGCCGGCCGGATGATCGCGACGCTGCATCTGCCTTATAACCGGCCCCGTCTGAACGACGCGCGAACCCGGGTCGTAGAAGGGTACGGCGTGCTCCAGCCGCGGATCGGAATCAGCCACGAGTCGGCGATGAAATCGCGCCTGGCCTATTTTTGGTCGAATCCGGGCTCCGATCCGTATGCGTTCGCGGCTTCCGATCCGTATCAGGATGCGTTGTCGCAGGGGATTTTTACGGGAAAAGGCATTTTCGACGTCGACGTGTTCGCCGAGCTGTTGTGCGAGCGCATTCCGGATAACACGGTGCTTAGCCACGATCTGCTGGAGGGCGGCTTTATGCGTGTCGCTTTGCTGTCGGACGTCGAGCTTATCGACGATCATCCGTCCACCTTTATGGCCTATCAGAAACGCATGCATAGGTGGGTGCGTGGAGATTGGCAGCTGCTTTGCTGGCTTTTCTCCAAAGTGTGCGACCGCCGGGGCGCGCTGAGGCCTGTCGATTTGTCGATGCTCACCCGCTGGCAGATCATCGACAATTTGCGGCGCAGCCTGCTTCCGCCGGCCTGCTTCGCGGTGCTGCTGCTTGCGGCGTCTGTTCTGCCCGGCTCCCCGGGACGCTGGTTTGCCGTCGTGCTCGTCACGCTGCTGCTGCCTGTAATCCGCCAGCTTTTCGTACTGCGGCATATCAGCCGGCATCCCCGCAGCTTGCTGTCTGCAATCGGGCAAGCGCTGCTCGCTGTTTGGACGCTGCCTTTTCAGAGCGCTGTCCTGCTCGATGCGGTCGCGAGAACGCTGCATCGGCTGTATGTCAGCAAGCGGCGCCTTCTCGAATGGACTAGCTCCTCGCATGTCGAGCGGCAAACGAACGGGGATCGGCAGCCGGCCATCCTCGGCACAGGCGCCGGATACGCACTGATCGTGCTCTTTGTGCTAGCCGCGGCGCTGCAGCCTCAGCCTTCGGCAAGATGGTGGGGATTTGCGCTTGGCTTGTTTTGGGCGCTGGCCCCGCTTGCGGTCCGCTGGTTGGACAAGCCGGTGACTCGGCACGAGCAGACGCTCACTGCGTCGGAGGAGGAGCAGCTGCATGTTTTGGCGCGGCAAATTTGGTCGTTTTATGAAGAGTATGCAGGACCGGAAGACAACTATTTGCCGCCGGACAACGTTCAATTCGAGCCTCCGAACGGGGTCGCCCACCGTACGTCGCCGACGAATATCGGTTTTTTGCTGACGGCTGCTTTGGCTGCCCGCGACTTCGGCTTTATCGATACGCCGGGGCTGGTGGAGCGCCTGGAGCGCACCGTCGCCACCGTCGAGCGGTTGGATAAATGGAACGGTCATCTGTACAACTGGTATGACACCACTACGCTTCAAACGCTGCCGCCGGCATACGTTTCTACGGTCGACTCGGGCAATTTCGTGGCAAGCCTGATGACGGTCAAGCAGGGGCTGGCGCGCTGGCTCGAGACCGATTTCGCGCTGAACGGGAAGGCGGCTCTTGCGGCGGCGGGCATAAACGGGCGGCTCGATGTAGAGTTTGCCGTGGAGCTTGAGAAAACGAAACCCGGCGAGCTGCCCGAAGCCGGGAAGGTTACGGGTAAACGAAAGCCCGCAGGGTTCGATTCTCCGCTAATGCGCGGCTACGAGCTGCTCGCCCGGCTTGAGCGTTTGATCGTATCGACCGATTTCCGGCCGCTTTACGATCATAAAGCGAAGCTGTTCGCGCTCGGTTACAATGCGGCAAGCGGCGTGCGCGACAGTATTTTGTACGATTTGCTCGCGTCGGAGGCGAGACAGACAAGCTTCGTCGCCATCGCGCTGGGGCAAATATCTGTGTCCCATTGGCTGGCGCTCGGCAGAACCGTCAAAAAGCAGGGCGTTCACATGACGCTTGTCTCGTGGTCGGGAACGATGTTCGAATATATGATGCCTTGGCTGATTATGCGCACTTATCGGAACACGATATGGGAAAGCACGTACCGGGGCGTCGTCCGAAGGCAGATCGAATATGCCCGCGAGCGCGGCGTGCCGTTCGGCATTTCGGAGTCCGGCTATTACGCGTTCGATTACCGCATGAATTATCAGTATCAAGCGTTCGGCGTGCCGGGCCTCGGCTTCAAGCGCGGGCTTGAGCAGGATCTTGTGCTTACGCCTTATGCGACGATCATGGCCCTCCCGTTCGCCGTAAAAGAGGGGCTGCACGATTTAAAACGGATGGAGGAGCTCGGCGCGCGCGACCGGTTCTGATTTTATGAGGCGATCGATTTTACCGAGGCCAGAATGCCGGAAGGCGAAACCTGCAAGGTCATCCGCAGCTTTATGGCTCATCATCAGGGGATGAGCTTGCTGACGATCGCCAACATGCTGCTGCCGGTGAAGATGTACGATCACTTTCATCGCGATAAGCGCGTGCAGGCGGCGGAGCAGCTGCTGATCGAGCGCATTCCGCCACGGGACTCCATTCTGAAGCGGGAGTTATCGGGCAAGGTGCGCATGCCGCGTACGGCGCCGTCCCGGCATGCCCCGCTGCGGGAGTATGCTTCGGCGGATACGCCTTTGCCCGAGGTGAACGTGCACTCGAACGGGGCGTTTACGACGGTGACGACCAACAGCGGCAGCGGATTCATCCGCTGCGAAGGCTTGTCCGTCACGCGCTGGAGGGCGGATCCGGTTGCGGATCCTTGGGGGAGCTATATGTATATCCGCGATGTAGCGGCGGATCGCGTATGGTCGCCGGCTTACCTGCCCTGCCGGGTGCCGTCCGAAAGCCAGCGCGTGCAGTTCTCGCAAGCGCGCACCACGTTCCGGCGGGATGACGGGGACATCGGTACGACGCTTGACATTACGGTGTCGCCGGAGTCGAACGCCGAGGTGCGCCGGCTGACCATGTCCAACGGCGGCAGCGAGGCGCGGATCCTCGAGGTCACGACGTTCATGGAGCTCTCCATGGCGCCTCATGATGCGGATAGGGCCCATCCGGCGTTCACCAAGCTCTTCATCGAGACGGCGTACGAGACGGACGAGCGATGCTTGCTTGCCCGCAAACGTCCGCGTAATCAGGGCGAAAAAGCGATTTGGGCGTTCCATGCGTTATCCGCAGCAGACGGCCGGGCGCTGGGCCCGGCGGAATTTGAAACGGACCGCGCCCGTTTTATCGGCAGAGGGCATACGATGGCGAGACCGCGAGGGCTCGAGTCGCGGTTAGCCGGTACGGTCGGCTCGGTGGCCGATCCCGCTTTCGTTATGCGGCAGCGGTTGAGTGTCGAGCCCGGAGCGAGCGTTACGCTCGTCGCCGTTACCGGCGTGGCGAAGACGAAGGAGCAATCGCTCGATATCGTCCGGCAGCTGACGCAAACCGAGCAAGCCGAACGGGCGTTTCAGCTGGCTTGGACGCGGAGCCAAATCGAGCTGCGGCATATGCATATGACCCCCGCCGATCTGGCTGTTTTCCAAACGCTGGCGGGACGCGCGCTGTATGGAGCGCCTCTGAGGGAGGAGCGAAAAAACGGCATTGCCGCAAACGTCAAAAGCCAGCAGGATTTATGGGCGTACGGCATTTCCGGCGATCGGCCTATTATACTGGTCCGGATTTCGGATACGGGGACGCTTCCTTTTGTCGTTAAGCTTCTGGAAGGTTATGAATATTTGCGCCATAACGGGCTGTTTACCGATCTTGTCCTCTTGAACGAGTCGGCAGGCGGGTATCAGCAGGATTTGCAGGAAGCGCTCCGCCGAACGATGGAGCATATTGCCGGACGGGGGGAGCCGGGACAAGGCGGGGTGCACGTTCTGCCTGCCGCTTCGATGCCGGAGGCGGACATGTTTCTGCTGCTTGCGGTTTCCCGTGTCATTCTTCGTGCTGACGGCCCCAGCTTGAAGGCGCAGCTTAAAGCGGCGGACCGCGGTCTTGCCGCATATGGCGAATCGTTTACGGCCATGGCACTACCGGAACGCTTCGCTTCGGTCAAGGCGGTTGAAGGCGGGGAATATCTTTTTGACAACGGATGGGGAGGTTTCTCGCCGGACGGCAGGGAGTACCGTATCGTACTGAAAAACGGCAGCTACTTGCCGGCGCCATGGATTAACGTGATGGCCAACCGCAGCTTCGGCTGCCTGACATCCGAGCTTTATACGGGTTATACGTGGCGGCAAAACAGCCGGGAATGCAAGCTGACGCCGTGGTCGAACGATCCTTCGCTCGATCCGCCGGGGGAAGTCTGCTACTTGCGGGACGAAGAGAGCGGCGAATATTGGCAGACGGTGCCGGAGCGGGGGCAAATGACCTCCGTCTATAACGTATCGTACGGCCGGGGATATACGCATTACGAGCATGAAAGTAATGGTGTCCGGCATCAAATGACCGTTTTCGTTCCGCTGGACGATCCCGTCAAAATCATTCGGCTCCGGTTGAAAAATACGACGTCCGAGCAGCGCAAGCTTTCCGTCACGTATTATGCGGAATGGGTGCTGGGCGTACACCGCGAAGGAAACGCTTCGTTCCTTGTCACGGATTGGGATGAACGGAACGGGATTCTTCTGGCGCGCAACGTTTATCAGGACACGTTCCGAGCGGCGACTGCTTTCTTGACCGTCAATCCGAAAGGGGCTGCGGCGGACCGATCGGAAGCGAATGGCGAACGGACTTGGACGGGCGATCGCCTCGAGTTTCTCGGGAGAAACGGGACCACCGAAGCCCCCGCCGCCATGCAGCGCAAGCGGCTGTCCGGTGCTGTCGGTGCAACATACGACAGCTGCGGAGCGGTGCAAGCCAAGATTGCGATCGAGCCGAACGCGGAGCGGACCGTTTACATTTTGCTCGGCTGCGACGATTCGCGCGAAGCGGCTGCAAAGCTTGCCGATAAATACCGCGAAGGGTATGCTTGCGAGCAGGCCTTGGAAGCCGTGACGCAATTTTGGGACGGCGTGCTCGGCACGATCACGGTCTCGACGCCATCCCCGGAGATGGATGTCATGCTGAACAACTGGCTGCTGTATCAAACGCTTGCCTGCCGGATGTGGGCGCGTACCGCGTTCTACCAGGCAGGCGGCGCGTACGGCTTCCGCGATCAGCTGCAGGACTCGCTTGCCTTGCTTCACAGTCTTCCGGAGCTGACGCGGGCGCAAATTTTGCTTCACGCCTCCCATCAATACGAAGAAGGGGATGTGCAGCATTGGTGGCATGAGGAGACGCATCGCGGTATCCGCACCCGTTTTTCGGACGATTTGCTGTGGCTCCCTTATGCGGTAGTCCGCTACCTGGAGCATACCGGGGACGAAAGCGTGCTGGACGAAACGGTTCCTTTCCTTCGCAGCGATACGTTAGGCGATGAGGAGCATGAACGTTACGAGCCGACCGTCTTGTCCGAGCAGAGCGGTACGATTTTCGAGCATTGTCTGCGTGCGCTGGACCGCGGTCTGCGGTTCGGAGAGCATGGGCTGCCGCTGATCGGCATCGGCGACTGGAACGACGGGATGAGCCATGTCGGCGCCGAGGGCCGGGGGGAAAGCGTCTGGCTCGGCTGGTTCCTTGGCGATATTCTTAGAGGGTTCGCCGATTTATGCGAGCGCCGCGGAAGCGGGGATTTGGCCGAGCGTTACCGGAGCGCCCGCAGCAAGCTGACGGCTTCGCTCAACGAAAGCGGCTGGGACGGGCAATGGTACCGGCGGGCTTTCACCGACGGCGGGCAATGGCTCGGCTCCGTCCACAATGCGGAATGCCGGATCGACTCGATCGCCCAGTCATGGTCGGTCATCTCCGGCATGGCGCCGCCGGACAGAGCGCAACAAGCCATGCAATCGTTCGATCGCGAGCTTGTGGACCGCAGCTTGTCGGTCGCGCATATTTTAACGCCGGCGTTCGACCGGACGGACCCGAGCCCCGGGTACATTCAAGGGTATCCGCCCGGCATCCGGGAGAACGGAGGCCAGTACACGCACGGCGTCATCTGGAGCATCGTCGCTTGGTGCGGGCTTGGCAACGGGGACAAGGCGTTCGAGCTGTTCCATATGCTCAACCCGATCATGCATGCGAGGACGCCGGCGGAGGTCCGGAAATATTACGGCGAGCCGTATGTGATGGCGGCCGATATTTATACGGAGGAACCGCATAAAGGGCATGCCGGATGGACTTGGTATACAGGCGCGTCCGGCTGGATGTACCAAGCGGGCATCGAATCGATTCTCGGTATTTGCCGCCGTGGCGATCGGCTGTTTATTCGCCCTTGCATCCCGACAGACTGGCCGGGGTTTTCCGTCACCTACCGGTATGCGGGCACGGAGTACCGGATCGTCGTGCAAAATCCGTCGCATAAATCCGGCGGCCTAACCTCGTTCACGATCAACGGGCAGGAAGCCGATCCGAAAATATTTTCGGACGCGGACGGACCTTATGTCGACCTTAAAGACGATCGTGAGGCACATCATATCGTGTTGACACTGTAATGGGCTGTCCCGAAAGGCTTGAGAGCCTGAAGGGACGGCTTTTTTCTCGAACACTCGCCACTTTTCGTTATTAGCAGTTAAAACGCGATGCTCGCGCTTCAGCTATACGATCGCTGTGATCTAGCCAATGACAACCGCTTCTGCTTGAGCTTTTTGTGTACTTATGGTACAGGTTGTTGTATAGTTCAACATGCCGGGTTCAATTAATCAAGCGAGTGGGAACGACTGCCGTCAGCGGGTAGTTTTATATACGAAATATCAATGGAGTGAATCATTGTGAGCAAAAGCAAAGGCAAGGGCGGAACAGGCAGAGGCACGGACAAGAAGGGCTGGAACCGATGGCAAGCCGCAGCCAACCGAGCGAGGAGCAAACCGAAGCCGTATAAGAGCAAGGGACTCAAGAAAGATGACGGCGCAGCGGGCACAGATAGCCGTAAAAGCGACAAGCCCGGTAATTAAGCGCAGTAATTAATAAGGAGATGAATGGTTTTATGGAGATTCAAGAACTGAAAAACGAATTGCCGCCAAACTATGAGCAATTGAAATCGTCGGCCAATCGGGCATCGAATTGGAGAGAACGGCTTGCGGCTGTCGAAGAGCTGGGGCAGTGGAAAAATCAAAAGGTTATCGACGTGCTGACGCATAGAATGAATGCTGATGCGGTGTCGCAGGTAAGGGAAGCTGCTTTCCGGAAGCTGAAGGAGCTTGGCGAAGAGGCGCAGCTGCCTGTCAGGGAAAATAACGACTTCTTGATCAAAGACGTCACGAAAATATTGATACGCATCAAGAAAAGCCTGCCCAAGGACCATACCTATGAGGCGTTCAAAGAGAAGCTGCAAAAAATGAGGCTTGACGTTTACGACACGTACGAAGGGGAGAAGGGCGCCGACTTTGACCAATGGCTTGAAAATAAATGGGCGTCTTTGTCGACAAGGTAAAAAGCGCAGAATATGCTAAACCATCCTCGTTTAATCGTATGAAATAACGATTCCGGTTATTTTTGTGCAAGAAACCGGTATGTAGTGTGTTATTATGAAGTATAAAACCTATTTAGGAGTGGTATTCTGAGAAAGCATCAAAAGCCGATGTCCCTTGACGACCTGCTTAAAGATTTGCAAGGCCAGAAAACGGTTCAGGAGGACCCGCATTCTTTAAGCAACTTGTTTCATGATTCGTTCATGAGCAAATATTCAGGCTCGAAAAGCTTTGAGGCGTTTCTGGAGAAGGGTAATTTTCAAGTAACGTCGCTTGACGATATTTCGAATATCCCTGACGAGCTCTTCGATCGCCATGTGCAAAGGGAGACGAAGTTTGCGGATTGGAAGTCCATGCTGGACCAAGCCAGAAGGGAATCCGAAGTTAAATAATTTAACGATGACGAAACAATCGCACCGCGCGCAGCATTCTGCGTGTGGTGTGTTCGCTGCATGACGGCGGACGGTTGACCGAAAGCTCGATCGGCTTATTTCCCGGTCGAGTTTTTAGGCATCATGGCGGTTGACACTTCTAACTGTAACAATTATAATAACAGTAAGCAGACGGGAAGGGGGAGCATAAAGGGTGAACAGCGAATTTACGATTGCGGTGCACAGTCTTGTTTTTCTGGCCTATAGACCGGATCGTATGGCTACGAGCGATGTGATTGCCCACAATGTGAACACCCATCCGTCACGTTTGCGCAAGGTGATGAGCTGCTTGCGAAAACAAGGCTTTATCGTAACGAAGGAAGGCATCGGCGGGGGCTACATTCTGAATTGCAACCCCGATCAGGTTACGCTGGCCCAGATTTACAGCGCCACTTCCATCGGATCCATGAAGCCGGGCTGGTGTTCGGGCAAAGGAGACGACAAGTGCGTGGTCGCCTGCAACATGGCGGAGGTGATGGATCATATTTTTTGCGAAGCGGAGCAACATATGCTGGTCTATCTGCAGCGCACGACGATAAGCAATGTGCTGGAACGGGTACGGAGCTCACAGCAGCAGAGGTAGCATTTGAAAAGTCTCGAGCTGAGTTGTTCGACTTCAGTACGCGCCGCCCGAGAGGAGGCGAATACGCTACCCTTGACGATTCAAAAAGGTTATCATCCGCTGTTGTCCGGAAAACCCGCCGCCAGAAAGCTGCGAAGCCATGATCTTTGTGTGCTTAAACTATCACGAAAATGTAAACAGTTATGCGTACAGCAAACTGAAAGGGAGGGTGAACGGAAATGAGTACGACTGCGTTGATTTATGAGGGAGATTGGGTAAGCGGAACATCCCAGCTGGATGAGAAGTTTATCGGGTATGTCGAATCGATGAACCGGAGCGGCGGCTTGAAGGTTCGGGTCACGCAATGCGACCGGGAAGATGCGGTAGGGACATCGGTGGAAGCGGCTCTCGCCAAAGTGAGAAAGCTGCCCGACTATACGCCATCCGCCCCCGAGGAGCTGAAGGATCTTATAGAACTGTCGCTGGCGACGCATGATAAGGAATGGTTCGATGAACTGTCTGCCAGGCTGGCTGCTCCACAAGCGGCAGCGGAACAGGATGAGGAGAAACGTTACCGTTTTACCCCTTACCAGTCCCGGCTGTATAGAATAGCGGAATAAAATAAACACTACATTAAAGGAGAGATTCTAATGGCTATTATCAATACGACGGACGCGCAATTTCAAGATACGGTAAAAGACGGTTTGGTGCTTGTCGATTTCTGGGCTCCCTGGTGCGGACCATGCAAAATGATCGCTCCCATCCTGGAAGAGCTGAGCGGCAAAATGGGCGATGCCGTCACGATTGCGAAAGTAAACGTGGACGATAATCCGGAAACGGCCGGCCAATACGGCATCATGAGCATTCCGACGCTGAAGCTGTTCAAGGACGGCGTCGACGTTACGACGCTTGTCGGAGCCCGTCCGCTGGCGGAGCTCGAAGCGACGATCAAGCAGCATATGTAATCAGTATTTACAATCGAGCGCAAAGGACCGGACACTATGTGTCGCGGTCTTTTATTTTTGTGTACATAACAGGCGCTGTATCCCTTGACAGAATCTATCACGGTTCGAGCTATTCCTTGCTATAATGAATTCCAAATAAGCTGATAGGAAATAAAGGGGGGCGGCAAATGATACTAAGGAGGAAGGGCGTATCTATTTTTGTGAAGCTTGTTTTGAGTTTCCTGGCCGTATTGATTCCATTTTATACGATGACGCTATTTCTAAATCAGAAGGGTGCGGAGGTTATAGACGAGGAGATCACGAAATCGATCAAAAGCCGCGATGAATTTTACACGCAGTCGCTGGAGCAGGAGCTCAAGCGAATTTCGCAGCTTTTATTCGATTTTGTTGTGGATATAGATCTGATGGAGCTTGCCCTATCAGGAAGCGACATCGATTACTACGATCGTACGGAGAAAGCGATTGCTCTGCAAAAACGGCTTTCCATGGTTAAATCCTCGAGCACCATTATCGAAGAGGTCAAAGTGTTCCTTCCTTTGCTGGAAAGAACCTTCTATACGATTGATTTCGATTCCGCTATTCCTCAGGATGAATACGCTGCGCTTGCGAACAACCTTGATGCTATGCGTATCGTGGACGTGGGGGGTAAATTATTTATGAGTTTGCGCTACCCTATGAATACCGCTTTCGATCGAACGCCTGTATTTATTATCGCGGTTCAGCTGTCCAAGAGTGCGATTGCAAACAGCTTGCGCAACGTTGTAAGTCCGGATCACGGAGCTGCGGCAATTATGAACCCGAATGAGGAATGGATCGTCTCCAAGGGGGAGAATGAAGCGATCCTACAAAAAATGAGAACGTTCTTGAGGACGAAGAAAGATCAGAAGGTCGTATCCGGAGTCGAGTCCATCGAACTGGAAGGGGCGAAATATATCGTCTCTTACAAAAAAATTCCCAATATCGAAGCGACGCTGCTTGTATACGTATCGGAAGAGAAGGTTTTCGGAGCACTCCACGGATACCGGAATTGGACATGGAGTCTGCTTGCCGTTTCTATCGTGTTCATTTTCATTTTTGCCTATTCGTTATACCGAATTATTCATTATCCGCTGCGCAAGCTGGTTATCGCCTTCCGCAAAGTCGAGGAGGGGAGGCTTCAGCCCTTGGAGACAGACCGGAGAAGCGATGAATTCCGTTACTTGTACGAGCGTTTCAATCACATGGTCTCCAGGCTGAATGTGCTTATTCATGAAGTGTACGAGAAGGAGCTGCGCAATCAAAGGTCGGAGCTGAAACGGCTGCAATCGCAGATCAATCCGCATTTTTTGTACAACTGCTTCTTTATTCTCAGCTGGTTGATTCGAGGCTCCGATTCGGAGAAGGCATCGCGGCTTGCCATTTATTTGGGCGATTACTTCCGCTTTATCACGAGAAATGCCGAAGACCAAATCACGTTGGATACCGAAATGCATCACGCCAAAACGTATGTCGACATCCAAGCGCTCTGCTATGGCCATAAAATCGATGTGGAGTATGAAGCGCCTGACGAATCGTTATGCGATCTGGCCGTGCCCAGACTGATCGTCCAGCCGATTATTGAGAATGCCTTTAAGTACGCGATCGGCAACCTTGTCACAAGGGGAGAATTATGGGTCCATACCCGAACCGAAAACGGATATTTGGATATCCTCGTAGAGGATAACGGGGAAGACTTGAGCGACGATCGGATTGCGGAGATACAGCGGCGGCTTGTATCGGCTCGGGGCACCGATATGATGGAAACGACGGGGCTTGTAAACGTGCATCGCAGAATCCAGCTGACGTATGGAGCGGACTACGGACTTGCCGTTTCCAGATCGCAGCTCGGAGGGCTGTGCGTGACGATTCGCTTAAAGCTTGAAGAAGAGCAGATGACGGAAAAGGCAAAGAGAGGGATGGTTCCATGTACCGGATGATTATCGTAGACGATCTGCCTATTATCGTTGAGGGGTTAATGGATTTATTCAGCAGGGACGAGAGGCTGACTCTTTTTCCCGCTTATTCGGCTTATGAAGCTTTGGAAGTGCTGAAACGGGAGAAGATCGATATCGTGCTGTCCGATATTAAAATGCCGGGTATGGAAGGGATCGAGCTGCTGCACGAAGTGCGCAAATATTGGCCGGCGTGTAAAGTCATATTTCTAACAAGCTACGATGATTTCCAATATGCCAAAAATGCGATTTCGGGAGGCGGCTTCGACTATTTGCTGAAAACCGAAACCAGCGGCGCGATCCAGGCGGCCGTTACCAAAGCGATCGCTAAGCTGGAGAGCGATTACGAAGAGAAGAAGCGGCTGCATCAGGCTCAGATGGCCAAGAAGCAAGCTATTCCCCTGCTGCAGCAGCAGTATCTGTACGGATTGATCAACAGGGAAAGCAGTCCTTCGCCGGAGAAGCTAAGCGAGCAGCTGCAGCACATGGACATTCCCCTTTCCGGCGATATCCCGATCATGCTGCTGGTGGGCAGGATCGACAGCTGGGCGGATAAAGCGGATGCTTCGGATCGCAAGCTGATGCTGTATGCGGTGCAGAATATCGCCGATGAATATTTGCGTCCGGGCACGAAGCTCGTATCGAGCGTATATGAGGAGTTGAATCCGTTTTGGCTGCTGCAGCCGCAAGAAGAGCAGCAGGTAACCGGGGAAGCACACACGAATGGGGAAGCTTGGCCATATGCCTTTACATTTTGCTTTGCCATGCTGGAGTCGATCCAACGGGCCTGCCGGGACATCCTTAAGCTTCCTATATCCTTCGTTATGAGCGAGGTGCCTTTGCCGTGGAATCAGCTGGCGGACAAGTTCGATGCCATGCGAACGATTCTCTTGGGCGAACCGGGAGCCGGAACCGAGCTGCGGCTTACGGATGACATGTTCGGGAACGCCGGGGGGACGGGAGATTCCGAAAAATCGCGGCTTCTGGGAAGTAAGAGGAAGAAAATCGACTTGCTCAGACATTATTTGGAGAATGGAACCGAAGCGGAGTTTAACCAGCTCTATATGGAGATTATGGATACCGGCGGGGAGACCTATTCGGGCTTTATGAGACTGGAGATGTATCATTCGCTGGTTTCGGTATTTTTATCCTATTTCAACCTTCATCCGGCCGCAAGCGCTGTGCTTGCTCAAATCGATAAGAATCGGCTGACTCATGTCGAAACATCGGTAACCTGGGGAGAGATGGAGCAATACTTCGCCATGCTGGCTCGTCTTATTTTTGCCTATCGCGCAGAGATGCCCGTACAGAGCGAACACGATGTCGTATCATGGATGAACGACTATATCCGCAAGCATTTAGCGGACGATTTATCCCTGACGCATCTGGCCGAACAAGCCCATCTTCATCCAGTCTACCTATCCCGCTTATACAAGCAGGTAACGGGGGTGTCCTTAACCGACATGATTAATCGCTGCCGGCTGGAGAAAGCGAAGGAGCTGCTCAAAGCTTCTCCATACAAAATTTATGAGATTGCCGGGATGATCGGTTACGACTCGAGATTATCCTTCATCCGCTTTTTCAAAACGCAAATGTCTATGACGCCGCAGGAGTACCGCGACCTATAGGAAATTGGTTATGAGATGTTACGACGCCCGATCAATATTACGATGAGGGGGAGAGCATCGATAAAAATGCGAGCTATGAAATGTTTCGCTTGGGGATAAGCTCCTCAAGAAATTTATGTGCGGCCAATTTGGCATGCATATTTTTTTTGAGCACAATGCCATGCGAGAAACGGGCGTGATTGTGACCCTTGATCGGTATTTTCAAAACTCAGATATCTTTGACGCCACAGGATTACCGCGACCTCTAGAAAATAGGTTATGAGATGTAACCTAATGTTATGAGATGAATCTGGTTACCTTTTTATTAAATTTATATACTGAAAGCACATCGGATCCGATAGCTATCTATCCATACAAGGGGGAAAAGGAATGAAGGCAAAAATGAAGGCGCGAGTTGGACAAAGATTGCTGCTTGTATGTCTGGCACTCATGTTTGTTCTGGTAACAGCTTGCAGCAGCTCACCAAAAGATAAGGATCAGGGTAAGGAAACAGCAAGTCCTGCCGGAACGTCTGCGCCGTCGGATCCTCAAGGTAATAAGCCGGGTCCGACTGGAAAATACGACCCTCCGATTACCGTTTCTACCGTTCGTTCTATGCCGCCTGATCAATATTTTGATGAGGGCGAGAACATCGATAAAAATGCGATTTATGATTATTACGAAGAGCAGTTGGGCATTAAAATCAAAAATGATTGGGCCGTCTCCTTCAAGGAGTACAACCAGAAAATAAAGATCAGCATTGCCTCCAACAATTTACCGGATTTCTACATGGTTCAAGCCGGAGATTTGCAGCAGTTGATCGATTCCGACATGATTGCGGACTTGACACAGCTATGGAAGGATAACGCTTCTGAAGATACGAAGAAGGAGTTCACCAAGGATGGCGGCAGACAAATGAAAACCGCCACCTACGATGGAAAGCTAATGGCTATTCCGCAAATCAACAGTCCCTACAATTCGGCGCAATACGTGTGGGTGCGGAAGGATTGGCTGACTGAGCTGAATTTGCCGGAGCCCAAAACGATGCAGGATTTACTGGTCATATCGGAAGCCTTCTCTAAACGCGACACTGCAGGTAAAGGCAAGGCTTATGGGCTTGGACTAAGCAAACAACTGGGGGAAATTACAGGATTTTATAATGGTTACCATGCTTACCCGCAATCATGGGTCAAGGATGCCTCGGGAAATTTGGTGTATGGCAGTATTCAACCGGAAATGAAAGTGGCTTTAAAGCAGCTTCAGGATATGTTTAAAGCCGGACAAATTGATCCTGAGTTTGGCGTTAAGGATGCAACGAAAATGGAAGAATTTTTTGCTACCGGTCAGCTTGGTATGGTTTACGGCAACTTTGCCCACAGTTTAAGTATTCAACAAGCGGTATTAAAGGATGGCAAAATGACACAAGAGTGGGCAGCTTATCCGATCCCTTCCGTGGATGCAAAGCCTGCTTTGATGCAAACCTCCGCAAGTGTTCCCACTTATTATGTTGTGAATAAAAAAGCCAAAAATCCGGAAGCGGCGATTCGTATTCTAAATAAGTGGATCGAAAATCAGGTGAAGCCGGATGAGTCCAATGCCATATTGCTTTTTGGTAAGGATCGTAAAGCTAAAGGACAATTTTTCTACCAGATCAATCCGATTCTTGCTTTTTTAATGGATGGAAATGTAATATCGGGCGAATTGCTGCCTAAGGCGATTAAGGATAAGAACCCCGCAAGTCTCGGCAAAGATATCGACCGGAATGCCAGGTATAACAATGTTCAGGATTATTTAGCCGGGGATGACAAGATGTGGTTCCAGTGGATGATTGCCAAGGAAGGCGGCACGATGGCGCAAATGAATGAGGCTTACAAAAATGACAAGTTCTATTTCAATGAATTTTACGGCGCTTCTACCCCTTCTATGTCAGAGCGTAAGGCTGTGCTGGATACGAAAGAAAGCGAAATGGTTACGAAAATCATTCTTGGCAAGGAATCGATCGATGCTTTTGACTCTTTTGTTGCGGAATGGAAGAAGCTTGGCGGCGATAAAATTACCCAAGAAGTCAACGAATGGTATAAATCTTTGAAATAAACGGATGATGTGCTCTTGGGAGAGAGGAACGGACTGCCTCTCTCTCCTTCACTCACTAGAAGAATGGAAGAGGTGACCGGCGGTGCTAAGGGATTGGAAGCAGAATTGGCCGCTTCATCTTATGATTGTGCCTGGTTTTTTGTTGGTGCTTGTGTTCAATTATGGTCCGATGGTCGGCATTATAATTGCTTTCAAGAAATTTCTCCCTTCGAAAGGGATTTTCGGCTCCCCGTGGGTCGGTTTGGATAATTTTAAATATGTTTGGCTGATGCCGGATATTTCACAAATCATTTTTAATACGATCATCATCGCATTATTAAAGATGGTTGCAGGTGTGGCGGTTCCCATCTTCATTTCCCTGCTGTTGAATGAAGTCCGCAAGGTATTTTTCAAGCGAGCCGTGCAAACGCTTATCTACTTGCCGCATTTTTTGTCATGGATCATTCTCGGAGGCATTCTGGTTGATATTTTGTCGCCTTCATCAGGGATTGTAAACCAAATTCTTGTCTTTTTCGGGTTGGACCCCATTTTTTTCTTGGGGGAGAATCAATGGTTTCGCTTCACGCTTATCGTCTCTAATGAGTGGAAGGAGTTCGGCTTTAGCACCATTGTCTATTTGGCTGCACTAACTGCAATCAATCCTGTTTTGTACGAAGCAGCCGAAATGGATGGGGCGAACCGCTGGCGTCAAACCTGGCATGTAACGCTTCCGGGGATGATTCCGATCATCGTGCTGCTTACTACGCTTAGTCTCGGCAATGTGCTGAATGCGGGATTTGACCAGATTTTCAATTTGTATAACCCGCAGGTTTACGAAACAGGCGACATCATCGACACGTTCGTATATCGCTTGGGACTTCAGCAGGCACAGTATGGCATTGCTTCAGCTGTGGGGCTGTTTAAATCGGTTGTATCTCTGGTTTTTATATCGGTTTCCTATTATCTCGCCTACCGATTAGCCAATTACAGAATTTTTTAGAGCAAAGGGGGGATAGGCATGCTTCATCGCATGACTGCAGGATACCGGATGTTTACCGTGCTGAACACGATTTTTTTAGCCGGTTTGGCTTTTCTCTGCATGTTTCCGCTCATTCATATTTTAGCGGTCTCCTTTAGCTCTGCCTCGGCAGTCGCTGCCGGAGAGGTGAAATTGTGGCCGGTCGATTTCACGGCTGTCGCTTATGAGAATGTATTCGGCAAGAAAGAGTACTTGACAGCATTTGCGGTTTCCGGCAAACGGATTGTACTGGGCACCCTTCTTAACATGGCGCTGACTGTGCTGCTTGCTTATCCGCTTTCTAAGGAAGCGCATCAGTTTCGCTGGAGAACTTTTTACGCCTGGTTTTTCGTTTTTACGATCCTCTTCAGCGGAGGGTTGATTCCTTGGTATATGGTAATCAAGGAGGTTGGCTTGCTGGATACGATTTGGGCACTCGTTATCCCTTCGGCGGTACCTGTGTTCAATGTGATTCTGATGCTCAATTTCTTCCGTGGACTGCCGAAGGAGCTGGAGGAGTCGGCGAAGATAGACGGAGCGGGTCACTTCACGATCATGATGCGGATCATGGTTCCCTTATCGCTTCCTTCGCTGGCGACCGTGCTGCTTTTCTCCATGGTCGGTCATTGGAACAGCTGGTTTGACGGACTTATTCTGATGAATAAGCCGGAGCATTATCCGCTGCAAAGCTTTCTGCAGACGATAGTCATTCAGTTGGATCCCCAGTTTCTTAGCTCGCAAGAGGCGGAAATACAGGCGCTGCTATCCGACCGCACGAGCCGGGCCGCACAAATTTTCGTTGCAGCATTTCCGATTCTGATTGTGTATCCGTTTTTGCAGCGTTTTTTCGTAAAAGGGATTGTACTGGGAAGCGTGAAGGAATAAGCGGCGATGAAAGACAGTTCACCTACTAAGAAAGCTGTTCAGTGAAAGGACGTATACTATGTCGAGTGCTGAGTTTCAATTTGATCCTATCGTACCTTTTTTATTTGTTGTAAATAAGAAGAAAGAAATGCTTGCTGCCATGCGAAGATTAAAGCGGGAAGCGGGTATTAAAAAATTCATCCTCGTTTTTCCTCAGTGGAACGGGGAGTCGAAGCTGCCGACAGCCATCCGCGCTTTTGAGAAATTCGGCGATCTGATGCTGGAAGTGCGGGAGCATCTGGCCGAGGATGGCATCGAAGTGGGATGGTGGTGTTCGCCCAGCTTATCCGTAGGACCCCAGCCTTTGAATGAACAGAAGCATCCCTTCCAAAAAATAATCGGTATTGACGGTGCTGCTTCAAGAACAGCGAATTGTCCATTGGATAAGAAATATATAGAGCTTTTAAGCGGCTATGTCCAAACGGTAGTGAAAAGGGGCCGCCCTCCTTTTGTGTTTTTTGAAGACGATTATGAAATCAGCAACCATGATGTGGTGAAGTTTGGCTGCTTCTGTCCTTTACACCTGAAGCGTTTTTCGGAACAAATAGGTCTTGGCAAGCCCTTATCCAGAGAAGAATTAGAAGCTATTTTTCGTCGTGGCGACGAGCTGTCCGCGGATTATCGCAAAACGTGGGCGAGGCTGATGAAAGACTCGTTAGTGGAGCTTGCCGATGAAGTGCGGGCAGCTGTCGATGAGGTTGCACCGCAAACAAGGATGGCGCTATGTCAGCCCGGCACCTGCGACTTCGATGGAGATATAACGGAAGCAGTTGCCAGGGCTTTTGCTGGGAGCACGAGACCGCTCGTTCGTTTATTTGGCAGTGATTACAATAGCGATGCGGCGAATAATTTCCCCGGCCTGAGCTTTCATTTCCTGCATTCCAAGCAGACGTTAAGTAACGATCTGGAGCTGATCCATGAATCGGATCCCTATCCGCATTCCCGCTTCTTTTTCTCGGCGGCAAAGCTGCGATCATTAATCACATTGGCTATGTTTTACGGCTTTGACGGATCGCAAACGTATGTGACGCAATATACGGACGGACCTCTGGAGGAAGAAGGATACTTCACGATGGTAGGCCAAAGCAGAGCGTTCTTCTCCGGGCTGAGGCGTTCGGTTGCCGATTTCCATATGGCAGGTCCACGGATTTTATACCGCCCGTTTGCGCATGCTTATCGTCCGATCGTCGGCAACCGGGCTCCTAATGTTGTAGCGCCCGCCTGGGCTTCTGTTCTGGGAAGGTTCGGGATCCCTTATTCGATAAAATCGGAGGCAGGGCCTGTCATGGTCTGCGGGGAGGACATTCTGGATCTATCCAAGGATGAGCTGATGGAGCTATTCAAAGGCGGGGTTTTCCTTGACGGTTTGGCGGCTTTCTATCTTTGCAAGAACGGGTATGGCGATTTAATCGGGGCTGAGGTGACGAATCCGGAAGGCACGTTTAGCGACAGTATTGGCTATGAGCGGCTGACAGAGCTTACACCATGGAGGGAGCATACGGAAGGGGAAAGGATGTATTATACGAACTTGGCCGTTACTGTTCATCAAGACTCCCTTGTATTTAGGATCGGGGATCTGAACGAATCAGCTCAGGTATTGTCTGAGTTTGTAGATGAGTTTGACCAAGCGGTTGCGCCATCGACCGTTCTCTTTACGAACCGGCTGGGGGGCCGCGTGGCGATTAATGCCTATAACCTGCATCTTAACAGCTCCGCATCTATTTATAATTACAAGCGGAAAGAGCAGTTCAGGGGCATCATCGAATGGCTGGCGGACAAGAAATTGCCTGTTTATGCAGATAAGGACCCGAATGTTTTTGTCAGTGCTCAGGAGCATCAAGAATCAGGCGATAAAATGGTTGCTGTCTTTAACATGAGTTTGGATCCTATGCCGCAGTTGACCCTCATGATCGATGCTTTATGGAAGAAAAAATATGCTTATTGCTTGGATGATGACGGGGAGTGGATATCCTTAGATATCAAATGGACATTAGAATCGAACAAGTTCAAGGCTGAAATTTCACGTTCATGTTCGACCTTGCATCCTTTGGTACTGCGGTTTACAGATCAACAAATCTAATCATATTTTGTATGAGGGGAGGTGATCAAGCAAAGTAAATGGACTGTCTACTTTGCTCGGCATGGTCTACGGAAGAAATGGAAGGGTACATGGTATCCGAATTTGTAGAAGGAAGTGGTGATGTATGAAAGTTCAAACAACATTGTTCCTTAAAGTTTTTGTGATCATCGTTTGTGTAAGCGCATTCTTTTCCTTTGGAACGTCAAATTCATCCCGAATTGAGGCTGCCCCCTCCTTCATAAGCAAGACAGCATCTGTGGGAAAAGGTCCTCATAGTATGGCCCTGAATCCGCTGACCGATAGGTACTACGTAGCCAATGTAGACAGTGACAATGTAACCTTTATGGAAGACAACGAGAACGGTGTCGTTACTCTGGCTACGGTGGCTGTGGGATCAACTCCATATGCTGTGGCAGTCAATCCGCTTACTAATAAAATCTACGTGGCCAATGTGGATAGCGACAATGTCACGATCATCGACGGAGCGACCAACAGTACCGCCACGGTGCCGGCAGGAACAAAGCCATTTGCGATAGCGGTCAATCCGGTGACGAACAAAATCTACATAGCGAACATCGGCAGTAATAATGTAACGGTGATTGATGGGGATACGAACGAAACTATAACGATCGCTGCCGGCGAAAGTCCGTTTGCTGTGGCCGTAAACTCATTGACGAACAAAATTTATATTGCCAACGTAGATAGCGATAATGTAACGGTGATTGATGGAGCAAGCCACATGACCGTTACGGTTCCCGCAGGAGCGGGGCCAAATGCGCTGGCCGTAAACCCGTTAACAGGCACGATTTACGTGGCAAACTTTTACGGCAACAACGTCACTGCAATTGACGGAACAACGGGAGACACCTCTACGATACCGACAGGTATAACCCCGAATGCAGTAGCGGTTAATGAGGCAACAGGAAAAATCTACGTTGCGAACGACAGCAGCAACAATGTGACGGTGATTGACGGTTTGAATCTTAGCACCTCGACCGTATCCACAGGTATGGCTCCTAATGCACTTGCTGTTCATTCGGCTGCGAACAAAATCTACGTGGCTAATTATGACAGTCATGATGTGACGGTGATTGACGGAGTCGATCATATGACCTCAACGATTGCGGTTGGAACGAATCCGATTGCCTTGGCGTTCAATTCGGGGACGAATAAGATTTATGTGGCCAATTTCAATAGTGATGATATGACGATTATCGAGGTAGAGGGAGAGCATCAGGCAACGAATGCGGATTTGGGCACCTTAGCCCTGAGTGCGGGAAGTCTTAGTCCGGCGTTTGCTCCGAATATGACCAGTTACACCGTTCATGTAGAGCATGCGATTTCACAAATGACGGTCACAGCGTCAACCTACGATCCGGCTGCGAGCCTATCCGTAACTGGACAGGTATACGGAAGCAGTATGTCACTTCCAGTGGATCTTCAGATCGGGGCGAATGTGCTGCCGATTGTCGTGCAGGAAGCGGGGGGAACAGCGAGCAAGACGTATACGATCACGATTTATCGCGCCGATGCCGATAATCCCGAGCAGCCTGTGCGATCTTCCAACGCCGAATTGAGTCAATTGATGGTGAGTACGGGGACCTTCCAGCCGGCATTTGCTCCGGGTACATCCGCCTATACGATGGATGTCGGCAATGCGGTCTCGAGCGTCAGTGTCACTGCAGTCACCTATGACACGGCTGCCACGATGCGGATCAACGGTCAACAACACGGCAGCGGTATACCGTTTCTGATTAGCCTGCAGACAGGATCGAGCCTAGTGTCGATTGCTACGACCGCTGAAGACGGTGTGTCCAAACGAACGTACACCTTGACTGTAAACCGCGAAGGGATTGGCTCGCCGTATAATCCTGATGCAAGCAGCACGCCAATCGTGTCTAAGCCGGATTCGGACGATGTAGCGGAAGGCTCGAACGGCGTGACCTTGGGCAGCGGGGCGGCAACGGTAACGACCGGGAAGTCGGAGACCGGGAAACCGATGGTCACTGTGATGCTGCATGCCGACGCGCTAACGAAAGCATTCGGAAAGCTGGCAGGGAAAGCGACGAGTGCACAAACCATTTCGTTTGCCGTGACGGGTACGGATGCGATTCGGAGGGTAGGAATTCCGGCCCAAGCGCTCAAGGCAGCGGCGGGTACAACCCCGAATGCCGTTCTGTCCATCAAGACAGGCAACGCCAGTTATAACCTGCCGATAAATTTGCCTACTCTTACCGCCATCCTGGAACAACTTGGCGACGAGCTGGAACATGCTGCCGTATATGTGACCATGGAAACCGTAACAGGCGATACTGCGGGGCAAATAACAGAACAAGCGAAAAAGGCCGGTGTGCGGTTAATCGGTGATAGGATCGATTTCACCCTGACTGTAGAGGCGAAGGAACGCAATCAAACGATTTCCGGCTTTGGTCATACTTATGTAACAAGAAGCATTCGGATTGCCGAAACGATAGATCCGGCGCAAGCGACGGCGGTTATGGTTGATTACCATTCGGGCAGCATGGCATTTGTACCTTCCTTCTTCATCACAACTGCAGGCGGCGAAACTTTCGTTACCATCCTACACCCGGGAAACGGCCTGTATGCTGTGGTCCAATCCCGGAAGTCATTTGCCGATGTGCATGAGCATTGGGCAAAATCGGATGTGGAGCTGCTTGCATCAAAGCTCATTGTGAACGGCAAAACCGAAACAAGCTTTGCGCCTGAACATGATGTCACGCGTGCCGAGTTCGTGAGCCTTATTATTCGTGCACTTGGCCTTAAGGAAAACAAGGCCGATTCGAAGCCGCTCAACGATATCGCTCCATCCGACTGGTTCGCAGGTGCGGTTGGCGCTGCGTTACAGGCGCAACTGATTAGCGGGTTTGATGACGGTTCTTTCCGGCCTAATGAAAAGATAACAAGAGAGCAAATGGCAGTCATCGTTGCAGGAGCGCTGTCTTTTGCAGGGGGGTCAGCTGATGTTGTCGGCAAGCAACATTCGCTGCTGGCCGCTTTCGAGGATAAAGCCGAAATTAACGCCTGGGCGAAGGTGCCAGCTGCACAAGTCGTTCAAGCCGGTATCATGACGGGGGTAACGGACAACCATTTTGTTCCTGGGCAAGCAGCAACCCGCGCAGAAGCGGCTGTTGTAGTGAAACGGCTGCTGCAAGCTGTTGAATTTATCAATTAGCGAACATTGGAATTTCAATTGAACTCAAAATGGAGGAATGAAGCATGTCGGAAGAGAAAGAAAAGGCAGATCCGCAACATCAAGGACAGGGAAGCAGCATACTCAGCAGAAGGAAGATGCTGGCGTCATTGGGGATGGCGGGGGCAGCATTGGCCTCGATGGGTGTCGTAAACGGTACGATATCGAGGGCTTTCGCCGATTCTGCAGATAGTCGGACAAAAGTAAAAGATTTGATGCAGATGAATTTGGTCGTATCGACCACCATTGCAGAATTGCGTGCGCTGAATCACCCAGATCCGAATACCTTGTACTATGTGACGGACTCGGGTCAAGAAGGGATGTTCCAGGTGGATAGGTTGGATACCAGCTCAGCCGATAACTTAGGAACGATTCTCGTTTCCGTCTCAGGCGCTCGTTTCAAGAGAATTTTTGACGGGGGCGTTCATGTTAGCTGGTTTGGTGCAAAGGGGGACGGGGCAACGGACGATACCGACGCTATTCAAAATGCAGTTACTGCGCACAATACGATTGTATTTCCCGAACCGAAAGTCTCCTACCGGTCAAGACAATGGTTTATCCCGGATAACAAGACTCTGATAGGTATAGGCCGTAATGTGAAAATAGATTTGTTTGGAACACAATTCCCATACCTGGATATTGGGAGTCATACGTACATTGAAAATATCAAGTTTTATAGTTTACATGACGATTTGGAATGGAATCGTACGGATATCAGAAACCGAACGGACGTAACTCTCAAAAACTGCCATTTCGAGGGTTTCAGACACAATAGACCGCCGGCATTTGCCAATGCCTGGGGAATTCACTTGGTGGGATGCAGAAATATCCTGATCGAGAATTGTTCTTTCGAGAACAACACGCAATCCGATATCGCAATTACTCAAGACAATGAAAATCTGAGGATCATTAACGCAAGCGGGAGTGCCTTGCATCTGGATATGGAGCCCAATGATGCTACGCCCGTCAGGAACGTCTTAATTTCCGGGGGTAAGTATCATATCATCGACTTGCTTGAAGACGATATGCTGGGAATCAGCTGTAATGCGGTAAAAGTTGAAAATTGTATTATTGATACGCTTATTTACGATGGGGCGACGGTTGAGTTCAGCAACTGCGTGATTAATAACATAGAGGAACAACCGGTGTCCGTAGTTAACATGGGATGTGTCGATTTTCGCGATTGCGTGTCCATTGGCAAGAATTTGATCCCTGACCCGCATCTATTCAGTTTGAGTTATAGTAATGTTAATGCCTATTGGAATTTGGAATATTCGACAGTTCCTTTAGATCATTCGTATACGAGAATCAACGACACAACATATGGAAGGATGCTGCGTCTAAATCCAACTCATACCAACGGAGTCGTATTGGTAAAAAATGAAAAGGCCTTTGATATCGGTGAGGCCAAAAAACTCGTGCTTTTTTGCACTTCACGAGCGGTTCATGGGGGAGCAAACCAAGGCTGGACCGGAAGGCATATTGAAGTCTTTTACTTGAATGCTGCGGATGGAGAAATATCTTCGATAGAGTGCGCGCTCAATCGGGGTCCACGCGATACAACGACTGTTTTTAATACAGAAGGCATTGTTCTCACGCCGCCGGCCAATACGAAGAAAGTCAAAATAAGAATTAGGAACGGAAGTCAATACTCTACGAATTCCATAGATATTTCAACGGTTACTTTACATGAAATACGTTTCGTTCCCGGCAAAGAAGGTAAATCCGGCGATTATAAGGAACTGCATCGGATCATTGACGGCAAAATGAAATGGGATAAGGCTTTGGAGGCACCAAGAGCGGGTGTTTATTACACCAATTACGAGGTGGGAGATGAGGTTATGCTCCCTCCCCAAGCAGGCTCGCCGCTTGGCTATATTTGTACGCAGGCGGGTACTCCAGGAACATGGCAGCCTTATGGTAATATCGGCGGGAATGTTTGAGCTATGCGATAATTTATTTAACTAGTCACTGAAATTGAACCCTACTTTCCCAAGCATTGTGCTGGGTAGTAGGGTTTTTCTGATAAAAGGAGCCTTGGAACATATCCTTACCAGATGCCTCGGTTCTATATTTGAACTCCTGCAAGTTGCTAGAATCCGGGCACATCACAGGCGTTAAGGCAAGAAGTGGGTTTCACCTAAGCGCCTGCACATTTTTGCCCACTAACAAAGAAGGGAAACCGAAGAAGGAACATACGGAATGTGAAAGTATTCCTCGGTTTTTCCGCTACTTTTTTTCCCCGCCAGCTATGCTCTTGAATTCCCCCGGGTTGATGCCCTCGTATTTTTTGAACAAGCGCCGGAACGTAAGGTCGTTATCGAAGCCTACTTGCAGCGCCACCTCGCGAATCGTGAGCTCCCGCGCCAACAGCGTTTTGGACAGCTCGATTCTCCGTTTATTCAAATAGTCCACGAAATTGGTGCCGGTCTGATTTTTAATAAATCTGCTCAGGTAGGAGAGGGAGCTGCCGAACTGATCGGCCAGACTGGTCAGCGTCAAGTTGCGGTCGGTCAGATGCTCATGAATATAGGACAGCACCTCGTCTCGCAGGACCGTGTTTTTACTCTCCTTCTTGCGGATGATGATCTCGCATACATGTCGGAACAGCTCTTCAATGTAGCCCGTCATCTCGCTATACGTTTCCATATGAAGAAATTCGTCCATATGAAACGCTTGCTGAATATCGATGTTCAAGTCCTCGAGAGCTTTAAGCGCGCAAGCCGCCATGTTGTAGAATAAATTCCGGGCAACCGCGGGAGGAAGTGCGGCATTCGTAATATGGTTGTCCACGATTTCGTGGAACAACTTGATCGCCTCATCGTAATTGCCGAACCGGATAAAGTTGACCAAATGGTCTTCCTTCTCCGTACGATAATAATAAGCCGGCAGCGTAAAAGCGTCCTCGATCTCCTCATAGAAAATCACGGAGCTGTTCCCTCTTATGAATCTGTAGTCCAGCGCCGCGTTCGCTTCGCGATACGAGCTGCACAGCTCGTCCAAGCCTTTGCAGGTTTTGCCGACCCCTATTGCCTTGTAGGTAATACCGGCATTTTTGAATGCGCATACAATTTCTTCGATGCTTGGTTCAATCTGTTCTTTATAAGCGGAGTTGATCACGATGACTTTATGCTTCCCGCCGATATCGACAAAATAGACGGCGTTCTTCCGCTTGGACAGCTGCGCGATGACATCGTTCTGCACGTCCTCGGGAATCGCACGATCGGAGTCAAGGACAACGGATGCGCATGTAAAAAAGCTGTTATTATAGGTAATCTCCATAATCTCAAGCAGCTTGGAGCTGGATGGAGCAGGTTTGCCCTCTAACAGCTGAATAAAAAGTGAATTGCGCACGAGAGGCTTATAGATTTCGATGTCTTCCTTGGTCCTGTCTTCGTAATCCAGCATGGAATGAAGCGCTTTTTGCAAAAAGTTGAATTCGTTCGGACGCTTGCTTGCGCCGGGCATGTTCAGCATTCTCGGACTTATATCTTTTACGATGTTGGCAAGCGGCGTATAATTTCTAAGCGCCAAAATATAGGACACGATCAGCCCGGTCACCACCGACAGCACCGTGATCCATAAGGTAAGCGTTTTGATGCGGTTGACTTTGGCCATAGCCGTGCTTAGCGGGATCGTAGCGATAAAAGACCAATCGTTAACCGTCGAGTCCGACCGGATCGCAATATGATCGTCCCCGTTCGGCGACTTCAGATTCGCGATACTCCCCTCCAGGAGAGAGGGTTGCTTTGCATTTTGCACGGTCAACAGCTTCTTCATCTCGTCATCCGCATTGATTCCCGTAACGTATCGGCCGTCCCGGTCGATGACGTACAAGCTGCCGCTGTCCGAAATCGTACTGATATTCAAGCTGTCCTTCAGCGTATTTTCATCGATAAAAGCAAGGAATGTAGCCTTGAAATCTTTATCTACCATGGGAAGAGATTGCATATATGCGAGCAGTTTCCGCGGCTGCTTGTACGTAAGAACCTGGGCCGGATATTTCATGGCGGCGAAATTACGCTCGGCAAGAAGAACGCTCCAGTAATCTGCCGTTAACCCGTCATAATAGAATGCGTCGTCAAAGAACGAAGATAGGGAATGCTTGCCTTGGCTTGAGAGGACCAGATCCTTCTCGCGGAAAAAGATGGCCATATCGGTTACGAATCCGTTGATGCCCTTGAGCGTGATTAAATCGTTCATATAATAATTGAATGCGAAAGGATTGATAGCGTTATAGTCAACCGTATTCCCTCGCATATACATGATTTTCTGAACCCACTGCAGCTCGGAAATGTGCGCGGACAGAACATGCAGGGATTCCATTTTGGCGTCGACATTTTTGGCTGCGTCATGTACGGCGTTTAAGTAAGTTTTCTCCGTCTGCGTCTTGACGATGTCGAATGTCAAAGCGTAAATGATGACGCCTAGAATCATGAAAGGAACCGTAAACACAATGACGTAGGACATAAGGAATTTGGTAAAGACGGAGCTTTTGATTCCAGGCAGCGAGGGAAGCTTTAGCAAAAAGATATCTCCTTTCATTCGGAGGTACAGCCTGGTCGGACTGAAGAAGGAAACCGGCACGGCTCTTCGTGGCTCTCTTATATTTTGCAGGCATTCAAGAGCTTCAGGCGTGATCATAACACAAAACCTATGCCGGAGGAAGTAGCTGCAGCGCGCGAGAGGCGACATGTAAAAAGGTGATCTGCCTCGAAAAAATTGTATATCGCGGTCGGCGGCTCGGATATGCATCATTAATAAGGGGTGTACAAGGAGTGCGTCTGCTTGAAAAAAATGAACGTTCTCCAATGTAAAAAAAGGGATGCCTCATCCCGATCTTGAGCGTTGATTGGGCACACCCTGCGGCGGCATAGTGGAGGTAGGATCAATTCCAAACGCAGGGCTACAGCAGAGACAAAGTAAAGCCAATCGTTTGGAAGCGACTAAGGCATAGTAGGAGGGTTCATATGTATAGAAAGCGTTTTAGCAGGGGGATATGCGCAGCGGCAGCGATGGCGCTTTTGATCGCGGGCTGCCAAAGCCAAAGCAATCAGGGACAGCAATCGAGCGCGGCTCCGGAGTCAGGCAAGACGTCGTCCAGCCCGTCAACAGGAAGCCAGACGAAAGATTACACGCTTCCGCTCGTTACGGACGGCTCGGTGACGCTGACGATCGGCTCGGAAGATAACGGCTACACGCCGGCAAGCTACACCCAGAACCTGCCCATCTGGAAAGCGATTGAAGAAAAAACGGGCGTCAAAATCAAGTGGGATGTCGTGCCCGTTGCGCAATACGTCCAAACGATGAATGTGCGGCTCGCTTCGATGTCTAACGTGCCGGATTTGCTCGTCGTTCCGGGCGATCCGGTCAAATTCGGGACGGACGGCGTACTCGAGCCGCTTGAGAAGCTGATTGAAGAGCATGCGCCGAATATGCGGAAGTTTTTCGCAGAGAACCCGGACATCTACAATTTGCTGAAAGCGCCGGACGGCCACGTCTACTATGTCTCCAGCGTTGTAACCGGAACGAACTTGTCCGATCCCGGCGGTTTTATGATCAGGAAAGACTGGCTCGACAAGCTGAATTTGCAGGAGCCGAAAACGATCGACGAGTGGTATTCCGTGCTGAAAGCGATCAAGGACGGAGATCCGAACGGAAACGGCAAGAAGGACGAGATTCCGCTGGTGCTTCCGCTTAAAGCCGTAGCCCAATTTTTTGGTGACGCATGGGGACTGCATCTTGTGTTCAGCAGCGGATTCTGGCCGGACGACAAAGGAAAAATTCAGAGCGAGTGGCTGGACCCAAGAGCCAAAGAAATGGTCGCATGGCTGAACAAGCTGTACAAAGAAGGCTTGCTGGACCCCGACTTCCTGACTTCGTCCGACGATCAGCTTACGACCAAGATCACCAAGAATGTCGTCGGCTCAACCCGCGCGTTCGTCAACCGGATCGTGCAATACGACAAGAACGTCCAGGCGGCAGGCGTAAGTGGCGTCAACTGGATTGCGGTCAAGCCGCCGCAAGGTCCTAACGGCTACAAAGGCCATACGGAGAAATACGGACCGATCAGCGGATACTTCGGCATGAGCGCACAGTCCAAAAATAAGGAAACGGCGATCAAGTGGCTGGATTACGTGTATGCGAGCGAGGAAGGCAACCGCTTTACGACGTTCGGCATCGAAGGCAAGAGTTATGTCATGGAGAACGGGGAGCCCAAGTTTACCGACTACATTCTCAAAAATCCGGACGGCTTAAACTCGATGAATGCATTGCGCACGCTGGGAGCTGCGCCGCGGCTGCCGTGGATACGCCACGACAAGGGGCCGTTGTCCAAACAGCCGCCGCAAACGATTGCCCTCGAGCCGAAGCTGCAGAAGGCGGCCGAGCAAATTTTGCCGACGATCATCGACCCGATTCCATTCGAGTATATTTCGATGACGCCGGAGGAAGCTTCGAAATTCAAGCCGCTTAACGCGGATTACCAGTCGAAGCTGGACGAAGGACTCGCCAAGTTTATTGTCGGCAGCGACGATATTGAGAAGAACTGGGATACATTTACCAAGGAACTGAAAGACCTGGGCGTCGACGAGATCGTGAAGATCAGACAGCAGCAATACGACAGGTACAAAAAACAATGACTAACAAGACGGGGAGTTTATGGGTCTGTTCCGATTCGGGCACAGGCTCCCCATTCCAACGGGAGTGAGCGTTGTGACAGCCAAAGCACAATATGCGGCGCTGATTGAGGCGGACGGCAAGAAGGGACGGCTTCGACGGCTGAGCATGCACATGAAGCGTGATATGTTTCTGCTGCTGCTGATCTCGCCGGTTCTGGTTTACTATATCATTTTTCACTATTTGCCCATGTACGGAGTCATCATCGCCTTCAAGGATTATTCGCCGGTCAAAGGGATATTGGGAAGCCCGTGGGTCGGACTCCAATGGTTCGAGCAGTTTTTCAATTCGATTTACGCCGCCCGCGTGATCAAAAACACGGTGCTGCTTAGCGTTTACGGGCTGCTGTGGGGATTTCCCATCCCGATTCTGTTCGCCCTGCTGCTGAATGAATTGAAGAACGGAATCTTCAAGAGGGTTGTGCAGACGACGAGCTATCTCCCTCATTTCATTTCGGTTGTCGTCATCGGCGGGATGATTATCAGCTTCCTGTCGCCTGTCGAAGGTGTCGTCAACATCCTTCTGGCGAAGCTCGGCTTCGCTCCGATCAATTTTTTGAGTATACCGGACTGGTTCAGGACGATCTATATCGGCTCCGACGTGTGGCAGAGCTTCGGCTGGAATTCGATCATTTACCTGGCTGCAATCACTTCGATCGATCCGTCGCTCTATGAGGCGGCCAAAATGGACGGCGCCAAGCGATGGCAGCAAATTTGGTATATTACGTTGCCGGGCATACGCTCGACGATCATTATCCTGCTCATCATGAATATGGGGCATATCATGAACGTCGGTTTCGAAAAAATCATCTTGCTCTACAATCCTTCCACTTATGTCGTTTCGGACGTCATTTCGACCTTCGTCTACCGAAGAGGACTTGAAGGAGCGGAATACGGCTTCGCCTCCGCTGTAGGATTGTTCAACTCGGCAGTCAATTTCGCGTTGCTCGTTACGGTGAACCGCATCAGCAGAAAAACATCGGGCATCGCTTTATGGTAAGGAGAAATAGCTTATGAAGTTACAGCGGTCATTCGGCGAGAAGTTATCGGATGCGGCAATCGTTATCTTCAATCTTCTGGTTGTTGCCGTCACCTTGTATCCGTTCCTTTACGTCGTCAGCATGTCGATCAGCGATCCGGTTTATGCGATGCGGCAGGAGGTTTTCCTGTTTCCCAAAGGCTTCTCCACAGAAGCGTACAAAATCGTATTTGAAAATCCGGACATATGGAAGTCCTACTACAATACGGTCTGGTATACGGTTGTCGGGACGACGATTAGTGTCGTGCTGACAGCGGCAGCCGGCTACGTCCTATCACGGAAAGGCTTTTTCGCGAGAACGCCGATTATGTTCTTTATCGCCTTCACGATGTTTTTCAGCGGGGGTCTGATTCCAATCTTCCTGATCGTGAACGGGCTGGGGTTATACGATACGCGTTGGGCCATAGTTTTGCCGGGGGCCGTGGGCGCTTTCTATATCATTATGGCGCGTACTTTTTTCGAGGGCATTCCGGAAAGCCTGCAGGAGTCGGCGAAAATTGACGGAGCGAACGAGATGAGAATTTTGGTCTCGATCATGCTCCCGCTATCCAAGCCAATCCTTGCCGTCCTTGTGCTGTTTTATGCGGTAGGCTACTGGAACAGCTATTTTGCAGCTTTAATTTATCTTTCGGATGCCAAATTGCAGCCGCTCCAGCTATATTTGTACAAAATTTTGGTTAAGCAGGAGGCGTCGCTGATGGAGGGGATGAATGACCACTTCGAGAGAGCGCTGGTAGGCGCGCAAATCAAGTATGCTGCGATTATTGTAGCGATTTTGCCAATCATTTTTATTTACCCGTTTCTGCAGCGATTTTTTGTGAAAGGCGTCATGATCGGGGCTGTCAAAGAATAGAGACGCCCTAGGCGCAAAGGGTGTTGGACGTACCTCATCACTCCGTCCTTGGTCAGCGGTTCTACCTGGTGGGACAACAGGAACCGCTGCGCCAGCGGGCGATTATGGTTCCGTGTTAGCCGGTCTTTGGAGCTGTTAATCGAAACTTTTGGGATGAAATGTAAACGTATACATTTCGGGGTAGAGGTACGAAGTTGATGCGAACTATCATTTTATGGGAGGTTATTATTTTGAACAAGCTTCTTGGGAAGAGAATTGGCATTCTAACCTTAGTTGCACTGATTCTGGGCATCATTGCAAATGTTGGCGTCGGCAATGTTCAAAAGGTTAAAGCGAATGGAAACACGTACTACGTCTCGCCGAGCGGGAATGACGCGAATGCAGGGACCGAAAGCGCCCCATGGAAAACGCTTAAGAAAACGGCTGCCATGCTGCAGGCCGGCGATACGGCAATATTCGATGACGGGGAATATATCAGCAACACTACGATTACATTCGCCAACAATGGAGCAGCAGGAGAGCCAATTACGATCAAAGCCAAGAACAAACATATGGCCAAACTGTCGTTTACCGGTTTGCTTGCACAAAGTAAAATCGTGTTGACCAATAAACAGTACATTGCGATACAGGATTTTGAAATTACCCAGCCTGTCAAAGGAACAACGAGTGCGGATATCTTCATCGACATCAAAGATTGCGGCAACTGCATCATCAGTGGAAATTCCATCCACAATGCGAGTGGGAAAGCAGTACAAGGATTGAAAGGCGATAATCTCAAGGTTATCGATAATACGATTTATAACACGACCGCTACTGCCGTTGTCTTGGCAAACATGGATCGGCCGGTCATCGCCAATAATGAAATCAGTGAAACCAATAATGCGATACTGGTAGCGGCGGGTACCCGAAGCGCTCAAATTTACAATAACTACATCCATGCCGTTAATGCCCCGATGACTCATGGAATCGTACTGGGAGGCAACTATCCCTCTTCGGTGGCCTATGATCCGAATGGATTTGAAGCCTATTATGCCTCGGCATGGAATAATATTGTGGTTGCCGAAACGCCTGGATTAATAGAGTATGCGCTTGTATTCTCCGGAAGCACGGACAGCGGTTTCTACCATAACGTAGTCGTCGATGCGAAGAATGGCGTTCGATTCTTGAATGGCGGCAGCGGCGGGTGGGTGCCAAAGCCTACGTCAACGAAGCTGTTCAATAACATTTTCACCGGGTGTACAGGGAATGCGCAGTCTTTGACCAACGCACCTGTCGGAAATGTGAGTGACTACAATCTATATAACAACTGTGCGAATGTCCCGATCGAGCCGAATGGAAGCAATGGCGATCCGAAATTTATCGATCACTTGAACGATTGGCGCTTGCAAGCGGACAGCCCTGCTCTCGGTCGGGGAACCGTGCTGAATATCACTGGGTTTTACGGTGAGACGATCGACGTATCGCTGGACTATGATGGGAAATTGAGATCCAATCCGGCGCATCTGGGCATTTATGCCGATGCCGCACCTGAAGTTCTATTTTTTGACGACTTTGAAAATGAGGCAAGTACCTGGAGTCCCGTCATGGGGAATTTATCTGTCATCGAGGAGGGTTCCGGAAATCACGTCCTTACGCAACCCGATGCCTCTTCTGCCAGTGGAGTAGCAAGATCTTATGCGGGTTCGATGGATTGGGAGAGTTACCGGTATGATGCGAAAGTAAAGTTTGATCATTTCTATCGTTCAACGGCCTGGTTAACTCTATATGCCAGATATTTGGATGCTAACAATTATTATCTGGTGGAAATCCAAGGCAGCCCTAATCAGGGTTATATCGGACTAAAGAAAAAGGTAAACGGCTTGGTCCTTCCCCTCCAGGAGAAGATCGGATGGTTTCCTTCTATCGGACAGTGGATGGATATGCAATTGCTGGTCGACGGTACTGATATTAAATTTTATGTCGATGGCCAGCTTGTGCTTAGCGGAACGGATTATGAGCTTACACACGGTGCGATTGCTGCAGCGATATACCAATCGAATACCTATATCGATGACGTCAAGGTAACGGAAATTACGAATCCTGCGGGCGGAGGACCAAGCAATCCCGGCGAGGGGAACGAGCCGGGAAGCACCTATTATGTTTCTCCTTCAGGATCCGACCTGAATCCGGGTTCCGAGTCCCGGCCGTGGAAGACGATGGCTAAGGCGGCCGAGACGGTCCAACGGGGAGACACCGTTATTTTTGAAGACGGCGTTTATCAAGAAACGAGACCGGTTGTATTTGCCAGAGGCGGAACCGAGAATGAGCGGATTGTGTTTAAAGCGCGCAATAAACATCAGGCGACCATTCAGTTTAACAATTTGCCGACAACGAAGCTCATGATCAGAGGGACGCCCTACATTACGCTGCAAGACTTTGACATTACTCAAAATACACGCGGAATCAATACAGGCGACATATTAGTAAGCGTGAGAGAAGGCGCGGATCACGTTCAAATTATCGGCAACAAATTCAGCAAGGCATTCGAAGAAGGCGTTAAAGGTTACCTTGTCCATGATCTTCTGGTCGAAGGCAATATCATCTCTGATATGACGCATGAAGCAGTCGATTTCGTCAATGTCCATTCCAGCACAATCCGCAACAATGACATTTCCGAGATAGGACGCGTAGGCTTGCTCGCTAAAGGCGGATCCAGCGATATCCAAATATACAACAACACGATTCGCAATCGCACGGTGAATATGTTTCTCGGAGCCATTTATTTGGGCGGACAGACCGATTCCGTATCGACGCTTGATTCCAGTGTCAATGGATATGAAGCGTGGAACTTGGCGGCTTATAACAATATTATCATTGCCGAAGAAGTCAATGGCGCTTCGACGATAGATAAAGGCATTATTTTTATGGGCAGCAAAGACAGTGCAGCCTATAACAACATCATATCGGGAGCCAATTATGGCGTTTATCTTGAAGCGCCGGTAAACACGATTCCGAATGTTGATTGGGATTGGAACCCGGATAACGTGAACCCTGTTTTCATGAATAACATAATCTTGAATTCGTCCAAAGAAGCGGTAAAGCTGGCCGGATCGAAGATGCCGATCAATTTGGCGCATGATTACAATTTATATGATGGAAACGCCGGGATGAATGGTAGCGGTGAGCTTCATGGCGTATATGCCGATCCATATATAGCGAGCTTGAGCGAAGGCGATTGGCATCTGAAAGAAGGCAGTCCTGCCATTGGCGCAGGCAAGGCAATCCCGGGATTTGTCCTGAAGGCCGGGCAAACGATTGATATTTCGGCCGATTATGATGGACTATCCAGAGGAACGGTTTGGGACCTGGGCGTTTACAGGCAAGGTACTTACGTTCCTAACGGCCCGACACCCGATACAGCCGCACCGGTATGGCCCAATGGCAGCGGGCTTAGCATATCGGACGTGACACAAACAAGCGTAAAGCTTCAGTGGCCGAGTGCAGAAGATAACGAAGGCGTAGAAGGTTATCATATCTACGTCGGTGAAAACAAGGTTAAAACCGTCAACGGTGCGGTGTACGAGCAAATCGTGAATGGGTTGTCATCTGCTACGGCATATTCGTTCAAACTAACGGCTTATGACGCAGCGGGGAACGAAAGTATGCCAGGCTTGATTGCAACTGCGACTACTTTACCGCCGATCGGCAGTGAACATGTAACTTCCTTGACGGCAACCGCAAGCTCGATCCAGTACGGAGAAACGGTTAAGGTCAGATACGGATTAAGCAGCGTCGCCGCGCAGGTGTATGCTCAGGATGTTACCGTGACCTACGATCCGGGATCGATGGAATTTGTTTCGGCGGCATCGGTCAAGGCCGGAGTCAGTTTGCTTGAAACCTCGGTAAATCCGAACGGAACCGTTCAATTGATTTTGGCCAGCGTGGGACCGGGCAACGAGATTACGGGGCAAGGAGACATTGTCGAACTCATCTTTAAAGGGAAGCGGGTGTCGCAGACGACGGCAAGCCGGATCAATATCACAGACGCTACATTGGCTAACGGTCATGGGATTGAATATGCTGCCGAGTTGTCCTCGCTAACCATTCAGGTTAACGCGAATCTTCCGGGTGATATCAACCAGGATAATAAAGTAACTGTCGGCGATTTGGCGATTGTGGCCGCGAATTACGGCAAAGATACGAGTAGTCCGGACTGGGAGCAAGTGAAGCATGCGGATTTGAACGGCGACGGCAAAATCGACATTGAGGATTTGGCGATAGTAGCCAGGAAATTCAAAAGGTAACATAAAGGCAGCCGAACAGGAGGAGGCCGCTTCTCCTCCTGTAAATACAGGCGGGTAAGTATCGAAGAAGGGGGAGCGGGAGGATCGTGCGTAGATCGATCATTTTATTTCTGCTCGTAATACTTTGTTTATCGGGGCGGTATACTGCAACGGCTAACGCAGGTGATGCTCCGGCTTTCCGGTTGGATGCAAGCAAACCGGCTGATGGAAAAGTCGTCATGACCCTAAGCGCGGCAAATATTCATAATATATACGGCTACGAGGCCAAGCTGTCCTATGATGCCGAGAGGCTTGAACTGATAGGCGCCGAACCCGGTCTGGACGGTTTCTTCGTACCCCCGATCGTGAAGAAGAACGAAATCGTCATCGCTCATACGAAAATAGGCGAAGTGCCTGGAGAAAGTGGAGATATCACGATCGGTACGTTGACATTCAAGCTCAAGAAACACGGGAAAGCTTCGATGAAGTGGGAAGCGATGAAAGTGGTCACCGATCAATTGCAGAGTAAGACGATTACAGTAGGAGTAAGCGCGTCTGCGGGTAAAGGCTTTGCGGATTTGGCCGGACACTGGGCTAGAGAAGATATTGAAATGCTTGTATTCGAGGGGATAATCGACGGGATGGATGAAGATTTTTTCGTGCCGGATGCTATGGTAACGAGAGCGCAATTCGCTGCTATGGTAGTACGGGCATTGAATCTGAATGAAACCTCCGTGCAAACTCCGTTTACCGATGTGCCGTTGGGATCTTGGTATCGGGATGTCATAAGCAGCGCTTACGCTGCGGGACTGGTCAAGGGGGTGACGGAAAGCAGCTTCGCACCGGATAAAGAGATTACGCGGGAACAAATGACTGTCATGATTATGCGGGCGGGTAAGTATGCTTCGGAAGGAAGTATAAAGGAAACGGGCTCAGAGGATTCGCTCTCTTTTGCAGATGCAAGCTCGATCAGCGATTGGGCGGTTAAGGATATTATAGCTGCCGTTCGAGCAGGAATCGTCAACGGCAGAACCGCCAATACATTCGCACCACAGGATCAGGCGACCAGAGCGGAAGCGGCTGTGATGATGAAGAGATTGCTATTCAAATAAAAGTTGATTAACGAGCCTGTCGGGTGTTCCCGACGGGTTTTTCTTTCACCGCTCGCATGTGACAAATCTCACACTCGCTTGAGGGGTCTTATGCTAGTGTAGGGGGAAGAAAAATGATCATGACAACTGGGGGGAGCGGCCATGGAAGATCAGCCTCTGTTGAAGGTCGAACAGCTTGCCCTGAAAAAGCACGCCATTTTCAAGCAAAGCCGCTTGAGGTATTTATCCCGGTCGATGCTCGCCAGCATGTTTATCGGTTTCGGCGTGATCGTCGCGTTTAAGACGGGCAATTATTTTTATTTGGAGCAGTCGCCCCTGACGTATCCGATGGCGGCAATCACGTTCGGAGCGGCGATCATTCTGATCTCCTACGGAGGCGGCGACCTTTTTACGGGGAATACGTTTTATTACAGCTTTGCCTCGCTGCGCAAGAAGATGAGCTGGATCGACACGGCAAAGCTTTGGGGAATGAGCTATGCGGGAAACATACTGGGGGCTGCGGTATTCGCTCTGCTTATCTATACGACGGGACTGTTCGACGATTCGTCCGTAAACGGTTTTCTGCTCAGCGTCGTGGAGAAGAAAATGCATACGCCGGCATCGGAATTATTTTTCAGGGGAATTCTTTGTAACTGGCTCGTTTGCCTCGCGTTTTTCGTGCCGATGTCCTTCAAGGAAGACGGGGCCAAAATGTTCGCCATGATGCTGTTCGTCTTCTGCTTCTTCATCTCCGGTTACGAGCATAGTATTGCAAACATGTGCACATTCGCGATCGCGCTGGTGCTGCACCATCCCGGGACGATTTCTTTCGACGGCGTCATGCATAATCTTGTTCCGGTTACGCTGGGCAATCTGATTGGCGGAAGTGTTTTGATGGGCTTTATGTATTATTATGTGAATAAGCCTTTTATGAAAGAGATATGACAAGGGGGACGAGGACATGAAAAAAACGAGAATCGTCGTTATCGGAGCCGGAGCGGTCGGATCAACTACCGCGTATACGTTGCTGCTTAGGAACCGTGCTGACGAGCTTGTACTGATCGACGCCAACCATCAAAAAGCCGTCGGAGACGCGCTGGATATGAATCACGGGATGCCTTTTATCGGGGGCGGCAAGCTTTGGGCGGGCACGTACGAGGACTGTAAGGAAGCCGATATTATCGTTATCGCAGCGGGGGCCGCTCAGAAGGAAGGGGAATCCCGAATCGATCTGCTGAAGCGGAACGTTTCCATACTGGACGATATCGTCAGCGAGGTGTTGAAGCATAACGAGCACGGCATCCTGCTCATCGCCTCCAATCCCGTAGATATCATGAGCTATTTTACATGGAAAAAGTCGGATTGGCCGGTCCAGCGCGTCATCGGCTCCGGAACGCTGCTGGACAGCGCGAGATTCCGTTATTTGATCGGCAAACATTTAAACATCGATCCTCGCAGCGTGCATGCCCACATCGTCGGAGAACACGGAGACTCCGAGCTGCCGGTGTGGAGCCTGGCCAACGTAGCCGGAACGGAGCTGGATATCGCCGAAGAAGCCAAGGCGGACATTTTTGCGAATACGCGCGATGCCGCCTATCAAATCATAAGCGCCAAGGGCGCCACCTATTATGCGATCGCGCTTGCGCTCGACCGGATTTGCACGGCGATTTTGCGCGACGAAGGCGCGGTACTGAACGTATCCACGCTGCTTGACGATTATCACGGCATCTCCGACGTTTTCCTCGGCGTGCCTTGCATCGTTGACCGTCAGGGCGTGAGAGAGGTGCTGAAGCTGGACCTGTCCGCGGAAGAGAAGGAGCTTCTGCAGCGCTCCGCCGATAAGCTGAAGGGCTTGATCGGGTCGATAGCGATTGAGGATTAAGCTGCAGGCGTCGGGGGCTGCGAAGAGGCGTTTCTTCGTAATCGGGATAAGTATGTTGTGAAGACGGAACTTGCAGGAAGCGTAATGCGTCCAAAGACGCCATAGCCGTTCATCCTTGTCCAAAAGGGAAGACGATAAAGCAGATAAATGGGATTGCTTGACGGAATTGCGTAATCCGCCCCCCTATCCGGCTTTTCGTAGTATAATGTTCCTAACTACTTTTGGAGGATCTGGTATGACGCTAATTAAACAATTGCAGCAAGACGATGATTTTGTGGGATTTTATATCCTTAAGGAGTTGGCGGTTAAGCTGACCAACAATACGCCGCCTAAAGATTATTTCGATATTGTACTGGGAGATGCCAGCGGGCAAATTTCAGCCAAATACTGGGACGTATCGGCGACCGATAAAGAGACGTTTTTTCCGCTCGACCTAGTGAAAGTTCAAGGGGTCGTTCAATTATACAGGGAAAAGCTGCAGGTCAAAATCACGCGGCTGCGCAAAGCGACGGCTGCCGACGGGGTCACCATCACCGACTTTGTCCGGTCGGCTCCGCTTCAGCCGGTCGATCTCGTTTATACGATCAAGCAGGCGATGGAGAGCATTTCGGATCCGGAGATCAAGACGATCGTCGAGTACTGCGTGAAGAAGGTCGACGACAAGCTGATGCATGTTCCGGCAGCGAAGACGCATCATCATGCGTATTTTGCGGGGCTGGCCTACCATATTGTGCGGATGCTGGAGCTTGGGGAGTTCGTGTGCAAGCAGCGGCCTTTTCTCAATGCGGACATGGTGAAGGCGGGTATTATTCTGCATGATATCGCGAAGCCGGAGGAAATGATCTCGCAGCTCGGCATCGTTGCCGATTACAGCGTGCAAGGCAAGCTGGTCGGGCATATCGCGATGGCTTCGAATTGGATCATGGAAGCGGCGATCCGCAGCGGAATCGATCTCGATTCCCCGAAGGTGCTCGGGCTGCAGCATATGGTGCTGTCCCATCATAACCTCGGCGAATGGGGCAGTCCCGTCCAGCCGCAGACGGCTGAAGCGGTGGCGCTGCATCATATCGACGCGATCGACGCGAAGCTGCAAATGGTCGAGGATGCCCTCGACACCACGGCGGCGACGGAAGAGTGGACGCCGATGATCCGGGGACTTGAGAACAAGGCGATTTACCGGTTGAAGGTTTAACTGCAGCGATGAATAGAGAGTTTGCCCCGGCTGAAGCCGTGCGGCAGGCTCTTTTTTTTCGAATTGTCAGAAAATATATCCTCGGCTGATTGTTCCAATTCCCGGTAAACGTGCTCGTCCTTTAAAGGACGGCGAAGCCGTTTATCCTCGGTTGAGGACTTGGTGGCGCGGTGTGCTACAATATTTCGTAACAGTATGCTTAACTCAGCGGCATTTGTGAGCTTCGGTATTCGAAGCATTCCTTCGCCAAAGAAACCGCGATATAATGAAGGTAATCATATCTCGAGAGGGCAAAATTTATAGACCCTAAAGCGGAGATATCGGAAAGAAACGCCATGTTAGCTTAATGGGGGGAAGCCGATGGATTCCAGCGAGACTCAACCGGATGTACACCAGCCGCATGACAGCACTTACCGATTTTTATTATCGAGCAAAAAACTGTTTATCGAGCTTCTTCGCTCGTTCGTCCACCGAGGATGGGTCAAGCAGGTAGATGAAGCAAATATCGAAACCATTAACCAAACGTTCGTACTGCCGGATTTTAAACGCAAAGAAGCAGATCTGGTGTATAAGGTGCGCCTGAACGGGCGGGATATCATTTTTTTTTACTGATGGAGTTTCAATCCAAGGTCGATATGGAAATGCCCTACAGGCTCTTGCTGTATCAGGTTGAAATGTGGCGCTTACGCGGAACAGGGAAAAAGCAGACGGTAGAAAAACATTTTCCTTGCCGGCCATTGTCCCGATCGTGCTGTATAACGGAAGCCGTCCTTGGACGGCAAAACGCAGATTCAGGAAGCTGTTAGCCGGCGAAGAGGTGTTAATTGAGCGGCTGCGGAAGCAGGTTCATTAAAAATCTCAGAAAGTAACTCTCGGGGGATTGTTCGATTTCCCGCTAAACGCATCTGCCCCTTAACGGGCGGCGGGCCGTTTATCCTTAGCAGTTCCTTCCGATTGAAGGAAGAAGGGAGCAGCCATCATGAGTCTGGAAGAAAACCTGAAGGCAATCTGGAAAAAAGCGTTTGAAGATGGATATAAACAAGGAATCGAAACTTTCAAACAAAATTTCGAAATAGGAAGGCTCATGGAGAAGGAAGACATAGCGCGAAGAATGATCGGGATGGAAATGGACACTCAAGTGATTGTGGCCGCAACCGGGCTGTCAGAGGAAAAGGTTGGCCAACTGAGAGAAGTCAGGTTCTTGGACAAAAAGAGTTAACGCGATTTACAAATTCAGGGCTACCCGCTGCGCAGCCGATAAAAAATTGTTTATCCGGTAATAAAATCGATGATTTACAGGTGGCCTCACGTGCCGTATATATGAGTATAAGAGGCAGACTGGAATACACAATGAATGGGGGCCCCTCGGGCTCCCTTTATGTATTTATCGAAGATGAAGCGGCAGCTTTTGCATATGCCAAGCGGTTTACAAGAACGGATGCGGCAAGTACCATTCAAGATAGACATAACTCTGGAGGCTGGCACATGCGGAAAAATTGGTTCAACCGGCTGCTCTTGTCATATTTGCCCGTCTTGTTTGTGGTCAGCCTAAGCTTGCTGCTCATGACTTATTTAACGTTAAGCGAGATGGCCAAAAGATCGGCCGTCCGCGCCAACGAGCTGCTTTCGCAAAGCATCGTGCAAAAAATCGACGATGCGCTGATGAGCATCGATGAAATGATGATCAGGGAAATATTGGGGAACGACAAGCTGAAGTCGTTTTTTCATGACGACCGTCCGGAGGACAATCGGTATGACGATTACCAGACGGTTGCGGTTCTAAGGGGAATGATGGAGGAGAACCGGTTTATCGATTCGGTTTATTTGTATCGAGTTACCGGTCGGATGGTGCTTACGCCGTCGACCTTTACCGGAATCGATGATTTCGGCGACAAGGAGTTTGTCGGCAGGCAGCTCACAAGCTTGACTCCTCACCGCTGGCTGGGAACGAGATTGTACCGGGAGCAGCCGAACGGACAGCCGGTCAGCGTGATCAGTCTGGTGAAGTTCGCGAACCTTTCGGACAAGAGTATGATGGTCGTTAATGTCAGAACGGACAAAATAAGCGAGCTTATCCGAAAAATGTCCGATTCGAATTTGAATTTCGTAGAGCTGGTGGAAGCGAACGGGGAGCTGCTTGCCTCGAAGGATGCGCGGGAAGATGCAACGGAGCCGACAGACAAGCTTCAAAGCGGTGGCAAACCGCTTTCCTCCGTACAGTCGTCTTATACGGGATGGACCGTTCGCAGCGGTATGTACAGAGAGAATATCGTGGATTGGGTATCCTCCATGTTCTATCTATGGATCTCGCTAGGCTTCCTTGTCATTATTCTCGGCATTGTATGGCTTGTTTACGTGACGCGCCGCAACTATAAGCCGATCCGCAGCATAACCGACCGGATTGAGGATTACGCCAAACAGAAGCAGCAAAGCTTAAAGCGGGAAGACAAGGCGGATGAGTTCAAATATATCGAAACGGCAATCGAGGATTTGCTGGATCAATCGAGCCTGCTTCAGGAAGAGAACAAGGAAAATCTCGCTTACCGAAAACGGCATGTGTTCCTTGCGATGCTCGAAGGGGGGGCTTCCGCCCAAGGGGATAAATGGAAGGGCGAAATGAACAAGCTCGGGCTGGACGGTTCGTTCGGCGGCTATTTTGTCGTACTGATCGAGATGGACCGTTACGCCGAGTTTGCCGCTCAATTCAGCAGGCGGGATCAGTTTTTGCTCAAGCATGTGCTCAGCAAAGGGAATCAGGAGTTAGCGGACAGCGAGCCCGTGCAAGCATGGTCGGAGTGGGTCAATCCGTATCGTCTCGCGGTAGTTTATATGTTGGAAGACTGCGCTGCCGCCACTGGCTGGGAGCCTGCACCCGTCAGCGAGAAATTAAGGGCATGGGTTGAAGAGAACCTGACCTTTACGATTACGATCGGGATCGGTACCCTGCAAAAAGATATCGAGCATGTCCCGGAGTCGTACAGGCGGGCGGCTGATGCGCTCAACTACAAGTCGTCGCTCGGGACGAACCGGCTGATCGGATCGTCGGATTTGACCACGATGCCGCAAGGGGAGATGTTCAAGCAGCTTCATCTTATACGTGCGCTTTGCCAATCGTTCCGCTCCGGCGACAAGGAGTGGGAGAAGCTGTTTCATGACCTGCACGGCATGGTGCGAAGCCAGTTGTTCTCGCGCGACGATCTCGTCAGCCTGCTCAGTTATTTGATCCACCATCTGCATAAGGAAGTGATGGAGCTGCCCGCCGAGCTGCAGGACATTTGGAACAAAGGCTTTCACGACCGGCTGCATGAGATTGCAGAGCAGAAAGAGAACGTCGACGAAATCTTCGCAGAGTTTCGCGGGATTTTGGAGGAGGCCTCCGGGCAAATGCGGGATGTCCGGGAAAACCGGCACCATAACCAGTTGATTCATCACGTTAAAAAATACATCGGCGAAAATTATGCCAATCCGGATTTGTCGCTGGCCCATCTGAGCGATGAATTCGGCGTTAACGCCAGCTATTTAAGCCGTTTGTTTAAGGAGCAATTCGGCGAGAAGTTCAACGATTATGTAGCACAGGTCCGAGTGGAAAAGGCGGTCGAGCTGCTGAGAGAGACGGAGGAAACGGTCAACGACATCGCTGCAGCCGTCGGCTACACGCATACGCTGACGTTTATCCGCGTATTCAAAAAGCTGATGGGCAACACGCCGGGGAACTACCGCAAGGATATGGCGTAACCGGCAGAATTGGGCGTGATCGACCGCTCGCCGCCATGCGGCGCAATGCAATGTCGAGCAACTCGATCATTCGACGTCATCGACATAACGCAACGATGCTCAACCGACCGCATCGAAACGTCGCGAACGTCGATTGGGAGTTTCGTGCCGGTGCTCGGACACACATCGGCTGTCAAACCGCGCGCAGCGCGGTTTGCGGCAGCCAATCGAAATTTGTATACTGCGTAAAAAATCGTCTACGGACGACAGGGAGCTTGAACCGGCCGTTCCGTGACAGCAAGCGTGGACGGGCATTTCGGGCTTTTTGCATGCATGCGGATAAAGAATTGTTTATGCCGTGATAAAATCGGCGATATTCGGACGGCTGATGTCCGTGTTACTTTACTACCGAGCGGCAAATGAAATGCCGAGAGACAAATTAACGGGAGGGTTCACCTTGAAGCTCAGAATGAAATCGGTTGCAGCAGTATCCGCTTGCTTGATGCTTTCTTTAACGGCGCTTGGCTGCGCGAAGGAAGCGGATAAAAGCCCCGCATCTTCCGCAAGTCCCGCGGGAAGTCCGGCGGCCACTCAGACGAAGGAAGCGAACGTTTATCCGGAGAACGGGCTTTCGAAGGACAAGAAAGTGACGCTTAAGATCGGCTTTCACGAGGCGGGCATGGGCCGGGAATGGTTCGATTACGCGATGGACAGCTTTAAGAAGAAGTTTCCGAACGTCAGCTTCGAAGTCACCTATTCACCGAAAATCGCGGATGTTATCGGCACCAAAATATCCGCTAACAATGACAGCGATATGTTCGACATTTTTTCGACTGTGCTGCCCGGAGGGAACGCCGCGCAAATTCCGCTGGTCGAGAGCGGCAAAGTGGAGTCGCAGGAGGATCTCTGGGACCATAAGGTTTATGACGGAAACGGCAAGACGGTCAAAGACCTTGCGATAGCGGGTCAGTTTGAAGGAGCGTCGAGAATTCTCGGCAAGACGTATGCGCTTCCGACAGCGGGAACGACGACCGGCCTCTTCTTTAACAAAAATTTGTTTGAGAAGAACGGCTGGAATCAAAACCCGAAAACATGGGACGAGTTCGTCAAGCTGTGCGAAACGATCAAGGCGGCGGGCATCACGCCGATTACGACGCCAGGCATGTACCCGGATTATCTCAATTATTCGTTCGGCCCGTGGAAGCTGTTCGAGCTGGCGGAAATAAACGGCAATCTGAAAGCGTTCGAAGACGATTTCCGCAACTTCCGCAATGAATATACCGGCAAGGAAAGCGTAGAGCGGTGGAACCGCGTCTATGACCTCGGTAAGAAAGGCTTTTTCCCTGAAGGCATGGCCGCGTTAAATCATACGCAGTCCCAAATGCAGGTGCTGCAAGGCAAAGCGGCCATGGCTTCCACCGGCGCTTGGGTTCAGAACGAGATGAAGGATTCGACGCCCGCGGATTTCAAGTGGGGCTTTATGGCGGTGCCGATGGGCGACAAGCCGGACAGCGTGAAATATATTCGCGGTTCCTTCAGCAACGGCATGTTCATCTGGGCGGCGAAGCCCGATCTGAACAAGAAGTGGGCGAAAGAATTCCTTGTTTGGATGTGGAACCTGGACGTGCAGACGGTTATCGCGGATAAAGGCGGGCAGCTGTCGGTGCGCAAAGACTTTGCGGACGATCCGGCTCGGGCGGACAAAATCCAGGAGGTTTCGAAAGCGGTAGCCGAATACATCAAGAACAATAATGTCCAAACGGAAAGCGGCTTCCGCAACCTAACGCTGAGCGATCCAGCTTATGCGCAATCAATTAAGCTGATCAACGAAGCCATAAGCCAGATCGCTACCGGCAAGCAGGATCCGCTTCCGAAGCTGCAAGAGGCGCAGCAGTTGATCGACAAAGCGATTGCGGCCCAGAAAAAATAGCTTGACGGGGGAGGAAGGCGGCTTCCTCCCATTCTTTGCACAAGAAAGGAGCCGCAATACTTTGAGCGAGACGAACCGATTGACAAACCCAGCCTTGCCGGCGCCCAAAAAAGGGTGGATGCAAAAGTCGCGGAGCCAGAAGCGGATTTTCCTGTTTCTTGCGATTACGCCGGCATTCGGCGGCTATCTTTTGTTCACACTGTACCCGAATTTAATGTCCGTTTATTATTCCCTGCTAAACTGGAATGGCATTTCCGAACCGCAATTCGTCGGATTGCAAAACTACGTGACCCTGTTCCAGGACAAATACGTATGGCGGGCGCTGTACCATAACTTGATCTACATGATTTTCGTTCCTGCGCTCGTGATTATGATTTCCTTGCTGCTTGCCTATCTGTTAACGAATAAAAGCTATAAAGGAACGCCGATTTTTAAAGTGCTTTTCTTCTTCCCGAACGTGCTTTCGAGCGTTGTAGTCGCGCTTTTGTGGGCTTTCGTGTATGACGGCAGCTTCGGCCTGCTCAACTCGCTGCTTCGCCTTGTCGGCGTCAACATCGGGGAATTTTATTGGCTGGGCGACATCAGGACCGCGTTGTGGGCGATTATTCCTCCTTATGTTTGGGCGGGTGTCGGTTTTTATGTCGTTATTTTCATGAACGCGATGGTTACGATTCCGAAGTCGCTTTACGAGTCCGCCATTTTGGACGGAGCAACCCCCATGACCCGGTTGTTTAAGATAACGATTCCACTCATAATGCCGATTATTCGGGTAGGCGCACTATTTCTTGTGCTAGGCTCCTTGAAGGGCTTCGAGCATGTGCTGATTTTGACCAACGGAGGGCCCGCGGGTTCGACGGATGTAATCGGGCTGTACATGTTCAACCTGGCGTTCGGCGCCGAGTATCATAACTACGGCTACGCTTCCGCAGTGGGCATGTTCCTGTTCGTCGTGCTGGTTATCGCGAAATTCATAACGGACAAATATATGACGAACCGGTCCGTGGAGTATTGATTGCTGAAAGGATGAACGATTGTGACAGAAAGGCGTTCGGTTATCGACGTATTTTGGTGGACGGTGCTCGTGGTCTGCGCTTTGACGGTCCTGTTCCCGCTCGTATGGATTTTCTACCAGTCGCTGAAGACGAACCGGGAGTTTTTCCAGAGCGTGTGGACGTTGCCGGAGACGCTGAAATGGCTCAATTACAAGACGGCTTGGGTGAAGTACAATATCGGCTCCGCCCTGCTGAACACCTTGTACTATGTCGGCGCGAGCCTGATCATCGGCACATTCCTGACTACCGTGAACGCTTACGCGCTAACGCGGCTCGAATTTAAAGGCAGGAAGCTGATTTGGGGCACGATCATGCTTTCTTTGTTTCTGCCGGGCATCAATGCGCTGATACCGCAATATGTGCTTATGCGGGATCTTAACCTGACGAACAGCATCACAGGGCTGGTCATTCTGGACAGCTTCGGGGAAAGCGTGTTTTTCCTGCTGCTGCTGGGCGGTTTCATGCAGGCGCTGCCGAAGGAGCTGGAGGAGAGCGCATTTATGGACGGAGCCTCCTTGTTTCAGGTGTTCCTGCGGATTATCGTGCCGCTTTCGGCGCCGGGGATCGTAACGGTGGCGATTTTCAAGTTTCTTAGCTTGTACAACAACTTTCTGGGGCCGTTCATCTATTTGAGCGACCAGAAAAAATATACGATCGGCGTCAATATGTATCAAGCCAATCAAATGATGCAGTATACGTCGGATTGGGTGACCTTGTTCGCCGGCGTGCTGATCGCGATGATTCCGTCCGTGTTCATGTTCGTCTTCTTCCAGAGATGGATTATGGAAGGGGCTACGCTCGGGGCGGTCAAAGGTTAGCTTATGCTGCCGCAAAGGCAGCATTCGTACAGAAGGAGATGTGGCGAGCATGAGGAAAACGCAATATTACGTATCCGTTTTACTTGTTATGTGCCTGCTGTTTGCATTTCCGGGAATATCATTTGGCGCCGCGCAGACGGCAGATGACGGTGCGGCTGCAAGAGGAGGGCAAGGGAACGAGAGAGGGAACAGTCAAGGGGTCATTGTCTTGGTACATGCGGACAATGGTACGATTACCGCCAAGTTCAACAAGCAACCGCCCGGCGGAAAGCCGGATGCAAGCGATTTTACGATTCAACGGCAGGTGAACGGCGGGGCGGCCGAAGTTGTTGTTCCGAGTTCGTATGCCTGGGGGACCTCAACCAAGATCGCGACGTTTGCCGTACCGCCGCTTGCTCCCGGAATCGCGGGGCGTGAGGTCGTTTACAGCGTTTCCTTCAAAGGCGCCGCTTTCGTGCCGGCTGCAACGTTTGCAATTACCGCCTTACCGCCGCTGGACGTGGTGCGCAACGGGCAAGCGAACGCGATGATCATCGTTGCAGCCGGTGCGGACGGACGTACGCAAGCAGCCGCGGCTACATTGGCGGAATACGTGCAGAAGTCGACAGGCGCGCTTTTGCCGGTGATGACGGAGGGACAGGCGGGAAGTCATAACGGGGAGCCGGACGGCCCGATTCGCATTTATGTCGGCGATGCCCAGGCGGAACCGCGACTTGGAGCGCTGATGCAAGGCATGGACGGGGACGGTTATGTCATCCTTCCCGAAGACGGGCGGATTACGATCGGCGGCCCGACGTCCTGGGGAATCGAATATGGCGTATACGCGTTTTTGGAAAAATATGTGGGCGTTGGATGGCTCATGCCGGGGCCGGACGGTGAAGACGTTCCGCAGCATGCGACGCTGTCCGTCTCCCGCGAAATGGTGAAAGAGGAGCCGGCCTTTATTTCCCGCGTCTTCAGTCCGCTTAACGGACAGAACTATCCGGTTCAAGCGGAGTGGGCGCGCAAAAACCGCATGCACAGCCGGATCTCGTTCCACCACAACGTGTATTCGCTCTTTCCGCCCGGCGAGTTCGGTCAGAGTCATCCGGAATTTTACCCGGTGCGCAACGGCGTACAATACATTCCGTCGGCAACCTTGACGAACTCGTGGCAGCCGTGCTTTTCGGAGCCGGGAACGGTGGACGTGGCGATAAGCAAGATCATAGCGTTTTTTGATAATAATCCGGATGCCGACTCCTTCTCGCTTGGGGTAAACGACGGCAAGGGTTATTGCGAGACGGAACCGGATCATCCGCTGTACACAGGGGAACTGAATTCCGTAGGCGTTCTGGACATGTCGGACATCTACTATAACTGGGTTAATCAGGTGGTGGAAGGGGTTTTGGCGGTTTACCCCGACAAATGGTTCGGGCTGCTCGCTTACGACAGCGTTATGGACCCGCCTTCCTTCAAGCTGAATTCCCGCGTGGTGCCTTTCATTACACAAGATCGTATGGCGTGGATAGACGCCGAAATCGAAAGCCAATCGAAGCAAAAGCTGGAAGAGTGGAATCAGGTCGCCGATAACATTGCTTGGTACGATTACATGTACGGAAATCCTTACTTATTGCCTCGCATGTATACGGAACGAATGGCTGACAATTATGCCTATGCCGCTGAACACGGCGTGCTGGCGCATTACTCGGAGCTGTATCCGAACTGGGGCGAAGGACCGAAGCCATGGATCGCCGCCAAGCTGCAATGGGATCCCGATCAGGATGTCGAGGCGCTCTTGGACGAATGGTACGCCCGGGCGGTCGGCGAAGAGGCTGCAGCGGATCTCCGCGCCTATTACGATCATTGGGAACAGTTCTGGACGGAGCGCATACAAGGCTCGTTATGGTTTGAATCCCGAAAACGGACGACCTATCTGGAATTCGGCGATCCCAGCTATTTAGCATTGGTTACGGAGCAGGAAATCGCGGAAAGCCGGAGCTTGCTGGAGTCGGTCGTCGACAAGGCGGGTACGGCGCAGCAAAAAGCGAGGGCGGCCATGCTGCTGCGCGCGTTCGAATACTACGAGGCATCGGCGCTGAGCTATACGCCGAAGTTTACGTCCTTGAACGAGCAAGAAGCGCTTGCCCTGCTCAATCCCGCCGCCCTGGAGCGGAAAATGGAAAAAGCTGCGGAACGCTACGAGCTGCTGGACGAATTTGCGCAGGACCCTGTGCTGATGCATTTCATCAAGCCTTCGCCGACGGGAATCTACTATCCGCTCCTGCATTGGAACGGCTTGGATTCCGAGGCATTCTGGGCGATCGCGGACTACATGAAGGCGTTCGAGCCGAACGGCGGAACGGTGAGCCAACAAGTTTACGGTATCGCTCAGCATGCGGAGAACGAAAAGCTGCGCGAGTATGCCGACCTGCTGCAAAATGTAAACTTGGACCTTTTTGCGCTGAATAATAATTCGTCGTTTGAGCTTGGCGGGGATGTTCCGCAGTCGTGGTCCCCTTGGTATGAAAGCAATACGGTTTATAAACGTTCGACGGATTACAGCCATTCCGGAACCTCCAGTATGATGATCAGCACGCTGCGCCGGGGAGGACCGCATCAAGTCGTCAATGTGAATCCGGGGATGATGGCTTCGCGTGTCCACTATTTTACGCCTGAAGGGACGCAGACGAACGCAACGATCCAAATCACCTTCAATCTTCGGGACGCTAGCAATAAGCAGATCGGCACGCTCGTTTCGGGAACCAAGAAGGTAGGCGCGACGGCGGGAACATGGTCATCCGTCGACTTCTTGACGGACATTCCGGAAGGTGTTAAAAGCGTGCAAATGATCGTTCTTCTGAATCAGGTGGAGCCGGAAACAAAGCTTTATTTGGACGATTTCGTCATCTACCAGGGAAGCAAGGAATGGCTGAACGCGCAAACGTTCTGGAAATTCGCCGATTATATTCAAGAGCATGAGCCGAGCGGCGGTATCTTGACGAATCGGGTAGAAGCGCTCATCGGCAGCTCGGCTTCCGGGCAGGAACGGGAGTTCGCTCAGCTTCTGCTGAACGTTCTGCAAGGCGCCGCTCCTGTAACGGCCAATGCTTCCTTCGAGCAAGGAACGACAACTTCGGCACCTCCGTGGGCTTTCTATGTGCAGAGCCAGGGCACGGTTACACGGGTTTCGGATACCTCGCATCAGGGCAGCTCCAGTATTGCGATTACCGGCGCGAAACCTTCTGCGGTACCTTATCAATATTTCATCCCGAAAGTCGGGCCGGCTGCCGCTAAAGTGTATTATAAGCTTCCCGAAGGCGCGACGACTGCCGGCACGATCCAGATCGGCTTTAATTTGAACACGGCCGACGGGAAGGGTATAACGGTCATGCGCTCCGAGATCAGGCCGATTACCGGCTCGCCAAACGGATGGTCGTCGATCAATCTTGCCGCCTATATTCCTTCCGAATTTAACGGGCTTGTCGTCGGGAGGATTCAATTCACGATCAACGTGAGCAATTTGGAGAATGAAGCCCGTGTTTATATCGATGACGCTAATGTGTATCAATAATAATTTGTCGGAATTCGTTTCCGATCGCATGAAAGGAAGTTTGACTCCATGAATAGATCAGAAGGTTTCATTTCGGCCAATCGTCCCGTAACCGCGGTGATCGTAGGCGCCGGGCATCGCAGTCTCGTATACGCCTCCTATGCGGAGGAACATCCGGAGGAGCTGAGCATCGTCGCGGTAGTCGATCCCGATCCCGTTCGCAGGCAGCTCGTGGCGGACCAATATAAGCTGGCGGACGACATGTGCTTCGAAACGGTGGAGCAGCTGATCGCAAGACCCCGGCTGGCGGATGCCGCGATCAACGGGACGATGGATTCGGTCCATGTCCAAACCTCTTTGCCTTTGCTGAAAGCGGGCTATCATATTTTGCTGGAAAAACCGATCGGCATTTCCGAGGAAGAAACGCTGGAGCTTCTGCAAACGGCCGAACGCTGCGAGCGTCTGGTGATGGTGTGCCATGTATTGAGATACGCGCCCTTCTATGCCGCAATCCGGCAAATCATCGAGGACGGCGAAATCGGGGGCATCGTCAACATCCAGACCTCGGAAAATGTCAGCTACCACCACATGGCGATGGGATATGTGCGCGGAAAATGGAACCGCAAAGATACGGGCGGCTCCTCCATGCTGATGGCCAAATGCTGCCACGATCTCGATTTGATCGCCTGGATGAAAGGCGGCGCAAAACCGGTGAGCGTCAGCAGCTTCGGCGGCTTGCTGCAGTTCCGTCCCGAGAGGGCGCCGGAAGGGGCGGGCACCCGCTGCCTCGCCGATTGTCAAATCGAGGAATCCTGCATGTATTCCGCGCGTAAGCACTATGTCGAGCAAGGGTTGTGGGTGCCGTACGTTTCCTACAACGAGCATCTCGGGGTGAAGCAAACGCAGGAGCAGATTTTGGAGTCGCTGCGGACGGATAATCCGTACGGGCGCTGCGTGTGGCATTGCGATAACGATGTCGTGGATCATCAGGCCGTCATCGTGGAATTCGAGGACGGCAGCACGGCCTCCCATAATTTGAACGGGGCGACGTCCAGGCCGTGCCGCTCGATGCATATCGTCGGCGAGAAAGGCGAGATTCAAGGCGTGTTGGAGGACGGCTATTTCGTCGTCAGGCACCCCGATCCGCGTCAAGGCAGCGAGTATTCGGAGCGCAAAGTGGAGCTGAACGTGTCCATGGATATGCATGGCGGAGGCGATCTCAGGCTGGTGGCCGATTTTGTGAACGCGCTTCGCGGCGGTACGCCGTCGTTATCCTCCACTTCCTTGGAGAAATCCGTCTACGGCCATCGGATCGGCTTCGGGGCGGACCGGTCGCGGGAGGAAGGCAGGATCGTTTCGTTGTAGGCTGCGTGATGTAAGCTCATCAGAAAACGATGACAAGTACCTGGAAGGTTTAAAATTTAGGAGGAGATGTGGCGAGTATGAGGAAAACGAAATCTTTTGTATCCGTTTTACTTGTTGTATGTCTGCTGTTTGCATTTCCAGGAATTTCGTTTGGTGCTGCGCAGATGGCCGATGACGGTGCGGCTGCAAGAGGAGTAGGAGGTGACCAAGGAAACAACCAAGGGAATATTGTCTCGGTAAGTGCGGACACCGGTACGGTTAACGCCAAGTTCAACAAACAACCGCCCGGCGGAAAGCCGAAAGCAAGCGATTTCACGATTCAACGGCAGGTGAACGGTGGGGCGGCCGAAGTTATTATTCCAACTTCGTATACGTGGGGGCCTTCCGCCAAGATCGCGACGTTTGCCGTACCGTCACTTGCTTCCGGAAGCTTGGGGCTTGAGGTCGTTTACAGCGTTTCCTTTAAAGGTGCCGCTTTCGTTTCGGCTCCAGCGTTTGCGATTTCCGCATGGCCCCCGCTGGACATCGTGCACAAGGGTCAAGCGAACGCTATGATCGTCGTCGCGCCGGATGCGGATGAGCAAACGCAAGCAGCTGCCGATACGCTAGCGGAGTACGTACTGAAATCCACCGGAGCGCAATTGCCCGTTATAACGGAAGATCAACTGTCCGGCGATAATGGACAGCTTCAGGACCAAGTACGGATTCATATCGGCGCGAACGGCTCGCAGCAGGACCCTCATCTTGACGAACTGCTTCAGGCTGTGGATGCGGATGGGGACGGGTACGTCATTCACTTTCATGAGAATGAGATCGTCATAGCCGGTTCTTCCGTATGGGGAACGAAAAACGGCGTGTTCGACTTTTTGGAACGGTATGTAGGTGTTCGTTGGCTCATGCCGGGTCCGGACGGCGAAGATGTGCCGCAGACAACGGATTTGACGATCGAAAGATCGGATATTTTGGAAAATCCGGCCTTCATACAAAGGGTCGTTAGTCCGATGGTAACTTCTCCCGATGAAGCACATCCTTTGCAATCGCAGAACGAATGGGCGCAACGTAATCGCCTGCAGGGAAAATACAATATGCCGGTCGGGTTTCATCATAACTTGTACTCCTTATTTCCAGTAGAATGGTATGGCTCGACGCGCCCCGATTTTTATCCGAAAAGCATTCCGCCGAATCCGGGAGCGGCGGCAAGCTGGCAGCCTTGCTTCAGCGCTGACGGTAGTGTCGAGGCTGCGGTTTACGGGATTCTCCAATATTTTGCGGCGAATCCGGATGCCTCGTCGTTTTCGCTCGGCGTCAACGATTCAGGCAACTACTGCGAAACGGATTCGAATCACCCTCTGTACCCGGATCGGATTAACTCGGTCGGCCGCATTCATATGTCCGAAATCTATTACAAGTGGGTCAATGATGTCGTGGAGCAAGTTTTAGAGGTTTACCCGGACAAATGGTTCGGCTTGCTTGCTTATGAAGAAGTGAACGATCCTCCTGCATTCCCGCTGAACCCCAGAGTGGTGCCATTCGTGACGAAAGACCGGTTGTCTTGGACGGACCCGGAAGTTAAGGATGTCGAACACGGGATGATCGAACAGTGGGAGCAAGTGGCCGAGAACGTCGGCTGGTACGACTACTTGTACGGTACTCTCTATACGATTCCGCGCATCTACCCACATGTCATGGCGGAAAACTATCGTTATGCCAAGGACAATCATGTAATTGCCCACTATGCAGAATTATACGGCAATGCGGGAGACGGTCCGAAAGCCTGGCTGTCGGCTAAGCTGCAGTGGGATCCGAATCAGGACGTCGACGCCTTGCTGGAGGAATGGTATGAACGCGCGGTAGGACCGGCGGCGGCTGCCGATCTGGCGGCATACTACGCATTGTGGGAGCATTACTGGACGGAGCAGATCCAAGCCTCCGACTGGTTCCAGATCGGCAAGAACATGACTTACTTGGCTTTTAACGATCTTTCTTATCTGAACCTGGTGACCGATGACATGGTAACACAGAGCAGAGCGCTGCTTGAAGCTGCGGTAGCCAAAGCCGGAACGCCTAAGCAGAAGGCGCGTGCGAATGTGCTTCTGCGTGCATTCGAATATTATGAAGCTTCTGCGCTCAGCTATCCTAAGAAAAACGATCCGCCGGCCAGCGAAGCCGAAGCGCTGCAGCTGCTGGACCACATCGCGGAAACGATCGCAGGAAAGCTTGCGTATGCGCAGGATCGTCTGCGGCTGCTCGAGGAATTTAAGAACGATCCGCTGCTCGTTAATCCTGCTTCCTTAAGAATAGATTGGTCGGGTTGGAACAAATACGATTTTTGGAATCTGATCGAATATATTCGGGAGAATGAAGCGGCAGGAGGTCCCGTCACACAAAAAGTCAGGGAGCTGGCAAGCAGCGAGCAGCCTTCCAAGATACGAAGCTTCGCAGAACTGCTTGAGGAAGTGCTTTTCGGCTGGGGGTCCGTAACGGCAAACGCTTCGTTTGAAAATGGGACTACAACGGCAAGTCCGTGGGAGCTGTGGGTCAGCTCGACGGGTACGATCAAAAGGACGGAGGGAATGTCCCGTACGGGGAATGCGAGTCTGGTTGTAGATAAGCTTGCCCGCGGAGGTCCTGCCCAGCTCTTCTCCATTAATCCGGGACTTATAGCGGCGCGAGCCTATTTTTACACGCCTGCAGGGACACACCATAATGGAACGATCCAATTGCTATATAACGTGAAGGATGCGCAGGGGAATAATTTGACCGTCCTTCGATCCGAAGAAAAGGCAATTGCCGATACGGCAGGCGAATGGACCTCCATAGGCATCTTGGAAGAAGTACCGGCTGCCATCGGCGGCAAGGAAGTGAAGAAAATCCAAGTGGTCGTGCTGATTAATGGGTTCGCGGAAGGCTCCGGCTTATATGTGGACGATGTGGAAGTATTCCAAAAAAGAGGAAGTCTAGATCCGAATCTCGTTACCAAAGATACGTTTTGGAGCCTCTATGATTCCATTAATCAACAGGAACCGAACGGCGGTCCTAAGCGGCTTTATGTTGAGGCGCTGGCCGCCAGCCCGGAATATTCGGAGGGACGCGAGTATGCCAAGCTGCTGGCGAATACGTTGAGTGGCACGCAGCCGGTCAACGATAATCCGTCGTTCGAAGCCGGAACAGCTCCATGGTCGTTATTCCTAGCCAATGGAGCAGGCACGATGAATCGGGTTACCGACGCGGTCTACAGCCATTCGGGAAGCGCTGGCATCGTCGTATCCGGAACGGCAACGCAAAAAATATTGAATCAATATTTTACGTTTAATACCGGTCCCGCCGCTGCCAAAGTATTTTTTAAGATTCCTCAAGGGAAGACGACTGCGGGGACAATCCAGTTGGGCTTTAATATGAACACAGCCGACGGAAAGAGCGCCGGTGTCGTTCGTTCGAATGTTAAGCCGCTTTCCGCGTCGAACGGGGATTGGGCGTCGATCGATTACGCGTTCTGGATTCCGCAAGCGATCAACAATCTGGAAGTGGGGCGCGTTCAATTTGTCGTTATTATTACCGGGCTCGAGGGGACGGTCCCGATCTATCTTGACGATGTCAATATATATCAATGATAGAGTCTCGCTTTAAGTAAGTGGATCGAATACCGGCGTATATCAATGTTCTAATACTAAATTCTACGTATACGGGCATAGCACCTGGGGGCGTGTATTCACAAACGCCCCTTGTTTTTTTTTAGCGCGTTGCGATCATCGAATTCCAGTAAGGAGACTTTCATCATGACAAATAACGAACGTAAACAAGCGACCTGGATTTGGTATCCCGGCGATTTCGAGGTTTGGCTGCACCGCGAGGTTTGCCTTCGCAGGGAAGAGAGAGGAAACGTCTATCCTCCGTTTTATCGTTTGGATTCGCCCTATGTCTCTCTTAAATTTCAACACATCTATACCATAGCTGAGGCAGAAGAGGTGACGATCGCCGCGCAAGGCAGATACAATGTCATGATCGACGGCAGAATGGTTCCGTCCGACACCGGCAAGCTGCTGCTGCCCGAAGGAACGCATACGTTCATCGTATCGGTCGTCAACGAGTCCGGCCTCCCGGCCTTGTTCGTGCAGGGAAGCACGATCGCAACCGACCGGAGTTGGAATGTGGCGAGCGGAAACTGGAGCTGGGTAAAGCCCGGTTCGTGGAAGTTTCATTCGGCGGAGGAGGGGCCGTCGTTATACCGGCTTTCCACAATGCGGGAAGAAGCGGCCGAAATTACGCAAAAAAACGACGGCTCGCTGCTTGCCGATTTCGGGAAGGAAACGTTCGGCTACATGCAGCTTCATGGACTGGAGGGAGAAGGGCAGGTCACGCTTTATTATGGGGAATCGCTGGAAGAAGCGTTATCCGAGTCGCATTGCGAAACGTTCGATCGCATAGCGATAGCGGCCGGAGCCTCGCCGGATTATACCCACGACAAATCGAAGGCGTTCCGCTATGTGAATATCGTACCGGAACAGGGCGTGGCGGTCGGCGGCGTCTCGATGCTGTACGAATACTTGCCCGTCGAATACCGCGGCCGATTCCGCTGCTCAAACGAACGGATCAACCGGATTTATGAGGTTGCCGCTTACACGATGCATTTGACTACGCGAGAGTTTTTCCTGGACGGCATCAAACGCGACCGCTGGGTATGGTCGGGCGACGCGTATCAAAGCTATTTGATCAATTACTACCTCTTTTTCGATGAGGATGTCAATCGCAGGACAATGATCGCGCTGCGCGGCAAGGATCCGATCGATACGCATCTGAACACGATTCTCGACTATTCGTTCTACTGGATTATCGGTTTGTACGACCATTATGAGTATACCGGAGATCTGGAGTTCATCCGTTTCATCTATCCGAAAATGCTGGGTCTGCTCGATTTTTGCCGCGCGCGGGCGAACGGGAACGGCATGGTGGAGGGCAAGCCGGGAGATTGGGTGTTCGTCGACTGGGCGGATATAAGCAAGGAAGGAGAGCTCAGCTTCCAGCAGGTGCTGTTCTGCAGAAGCCTGATCGTTGCAGCAGGCTTTGCCCGCATGTTCGAGGACGCTGAGCGTGCCGAGCAATTGGAGCGTGAGGCTGCTGCACTGAGGGGGCTGATGTTCGACACGTTTTGGGATGATGAGCAGGGAGGGTTTGTGCACAACCGGGTGAACGGCCAAGTTCAGCTGCATATGACCAAGTATGCCAGTATGTTCGCGCTGCTGCTTGGCTTTTTGGACGATGCGCAGCGGCAATCGGTAGCACGGAAGGTTCTGATGAATGACCGCGTGCAAAAAATAACGACGCCGTACATGCGGTTTTACGAGCTTGCCGCATTATGCGAAATCGGGGAGCAAGCGCATGTTTTGTCCGAAATGGAAAGCTACTGGGGCGGCATGCTCGATTTGGGGGCGACTAGCTTCTGGGAGGTTTACGATCCCGAGGTAAAAGGGAACGCGCAGTATGCGATGTCCGGCCGTCCGTTCGCCAAAAGCTTGTGCCACGCCTGGGGAGCCGGACCGGTCTTTTTGCTCGGCAAATATTACATGGGCATCAAACCGCTGGAAGCCGGTTATGCGCGTTTCGTCATCGAGCCGAAGCTGGGCGGACTGACCTGGTTTGAAGGGACGGTGCCGGCCAACAAGGACGATATTCATGTCTATATGGATGAAAGGAAAATTACCGTTCGAACCGGCGCAAGCCCCGGCCTGCTTCGCTTGACGAGCTCGACCGAGCCGTCCTGTCCGTCCGCCGCTTTCCGGGAGCTCGGGCAGAATCGCTATGAGCTGCCGCTGGACACGCCGAATTCGGAATACGTCATCGCGTACGTCAATGCGGAGAATGAACGGTAAAAGCTGAAATCGAGCTCATTTCGAGACCGAAAACGAAAACGGTAACTTCTAGTAACATTTCAACTCTTATCCTAAAGATTTTAGGGATGTAAGGCATCTGATCGTGCAACAGATCGTGATCATCATAATGAGGCAAGGTTTACTATCAGTGAGGCAAACCTCACTATTTCTAACCGAAAACTCGTGTTCTGGTGGTATAATGAGGCAAACGCAACGAATAGTGAGGCAAACGAAATTGATAGTTACGTTTGCCTCACTATTTGGCGAAAAGGAGCGTTTTACCGGTAGAATAGTGAGGACAGCCTCATGAACAATAAGGTTTTCCCCACTAATCGCACGGTTCGTGCATAACCATTACGATATCCGAGTTTGCTTTCGTAACCAGGTTATCAATCCCTAGTTTTAGACTTGATGGCGTACTAATACGCCATCAAGTCTAAAACTAGGGATTCGGACAAACGGACATTACCTGGTAAAATGGTGCCATGCTACGAAACGTTAATCCCTAGTTTAAGCGTTGAAAGGCTACTATTCCGAAAGAAAACTTTGCTGTAATCCGAGTTTGCCCGCTTAGAACAAGGTATGCAGGTCCTTTTTTACGCTGTAGTCCGAATTCGCCTGCTTGGAGAATGGATTTATAGGCACGTCTTGTCGAATACCCGCTGCAAGCGGTTTTTTTCGGACTGCAAGCGAGGCGAGGAATCCGGACTCGATTTTAATTGGGCAAATCGAACTTGCATCTTATGCAAGCGACGACGATAGGTCGCAACAACAACCCGATCCCACCTTACCTGTGCGGGATCGGGTTGTCCGCATTTCTTTAGAAGTAATTTAGAAGTAATAATCGTAAGGCACGCCTATCTCGCTTAGGACCGGATGGGCGATATAGAGCGTTTTGGCCGCGCTGTCCGCGATCATGCCCACGCAGAAGTTTACGATTCCGGTATCGGGCATTTTCACGATGCTGGAAGTGATTCTCCAAGCCGTATTGGATCCGTAGCCTTGCGTATTCGCTCCGGTGCCGGTTATGAAAAGCTGCGTATTCATATTTGCCGCGGACTGTTTGACGTATAGCCCGAAGTACATATAAACGCCGGCAAGCTCCGGATATTGAGCGAGATCGATGGAAAAGCCCCATTGATCGGGCACGGCCTCACCCGTGAAGGAATAAACCTCTTTTTGACGGTACTGCTGGGCTGCGCTTCCGAATACGCCGGGTCTGCCGAAATCGCGTATTTTCACGAAGGAGCTCAAAGCCGGGCTGTAATTGACGCGCGGAATATGGCGGATCTTGGAAGTATGGAAGCCGGTATTGTCCGATAGCGGGACATTGTCGATCGCTAACGTCTTTAAGTTCAAATACGGCTTGTAGTTGGATGGCACGTCGTTGTCGCGGATGATAATGCCTTTGGCCATCGCGCCGAGGCCGGTTTTATTCGTCCCTGTCCGCAGCAAGGTGTATTCTCGAACTGTACCGGAGTGAAGGAATGTATTTTTCCGGATTTCCAGGCCGATTTCTACTGCGTAGCCCGCAACAAAATAATCTTCGCTCCCCACCGAGACGAAATTATCCGTGATGGTAACATTTTGCGACGGGTAGCGGTTTTGAATGGCTTGGGGTTCTGTCGCGGATACGTTTCCGTTAAGGATAATCGAGGCTTTCACGATCATCGCCGGATTCGTAAACGTCAAGCCCGTTTCGGCGTTGCCTTCGAAATAGCAGCTATAGATGCTCAGGTTAAAGCTACCTTTCTTGACATAAATGCCGCAAGCGGCGTTTTTCTCGATTGTACAGCCCTGGATTCGCACCTCAAGCCCCTCGTAGGCCATATTGATCCCGATGCCGGCATTTGCGAAAATTTTCGTGTTCACCACGTTGAGTGCATTCAGTTGACCAGCCGTGAACAATAGGCCGTCGCCGCTGTTGAACGAAAATTCGCAGGAATCGATATCGTTGCACCACCCGTAGCCGATCCCGAGCGCCGCCGTTTGCGTGCCCTGAATGCAGAGCCTGCGGAAAGCCGTATGCGAAAGCTTCGTGGAGTAGATGCCGTAACGCATCCGCTTCGGGTCGAGCAGTTGTCCGCTGACGATGCCGAATTCCGCAAATTCGTACCGGTTAGCGACGAGTGTATCGTTGAATTTGAAAATCGCCTCGAGCGGGTTCGCCTCTGTAAAATCCGGATGAGGTTTGAAAAACGTCGTATAAACGCCGTCTCCCGAAATGCGGATCGGCTTCGCGGCGGAGTCCAGGACAATCGGCGCGGAGATCAAGTATGTACCGGCGGGCGCGTATACGGCCATGCCCAGTTGCTGCGCAGCTGCTACAGCAGCTTGCACTGCCTGCGTATCGTCCGCGGCATTGTCCCCTTTGGCGCCGAACCATTTCAAGTTAAGATCCGCCACGGCAGTCCGTTTGTACCTCGCTCCCGCCGACGATACGATCGTCAGCCCGTTGTCGTCCTGTGTTGCGGTGTCGGCCGGGTCATAGAGGAAAAAGCCTTCCTGGCCGGAGTCTTTGACGTAATACGTACATGCCGGATCAGGTGTCAGCGACGTTCTCATTTCAGACAGGGTGACCGCTATGACACAAGGGGCTGTGGTGCATGCGTCGTTCCCGTTCCCGTAAACCGCTTCCGTGACGGTTGCTCCTTCTCCAAAGGCGGTACGCATGGAGCCTCCTCCCAAAATCCCGCCTGCAGCAAGTGCGGCTCCGGCAACCCCAAGGGTAGAGAGCAATTTTCTCCTGCTGATGGACACGTCCGGTTTCTCGTTACTAAACGATTCGTTTTCGCGGAAATTCTGGCTCATTTTTGATCTCCTCCAGAAAATGGTGTGGTGACGTCTTTTTACGTATCCTGGCTGCAAGGCAAAGGATGTTTGCAGATCATTGGCGGACGCTGTAACCGGTTTCAATTCGGAGCTCATTTAACTTGACATTGCTAAGCCTCCCCTGCATGTTTGATTGACGGTTAAGAGAACCGGTTCGATGTGTATCGTATCATGACCGTTTTGGTGGGCCTATCGCCGATTTTATAAGAGGATATCCAATTTTTTTCTGGAGCGCTTATAGAGCCCGACAGCAGCTGTTATTCCTCGAATCGGGCGTTTTTGGGTAGGGAAAAACGAAGCGATTTGACACTTTCCGCTTTCAATGATATGGTAACTGTAAATAGGCATTCCGCTTAAATAAAAGCGGGGTGCCTTGCTCTATTTTTAATAACTTTTGACATTTAATGTTACATTTAGGGCTGTTACCTGAGGGAGGGTTGTTTCGTAGTATCGAGTAAGAGTCGGTTAGCTGCAAGACTAAACCATTTCTAGAGGAGAGATTATATGATCCAGGTGAAAGAGTTTGTCGATACGGACACTTCCTTTGCGGAGAATAAGGCGAACGAGTTTTTGGCGGGGCTTGGCGAGGATCAGGTGATCAACGTTTGTTACGGCTCCGTCGTGAAAGGAACTCCGATGAAGACCGAGCATCAAAGAAGCACGATCCTGATCGTTTACCGAACGGGCGAAAAGGGCAAATAGCGGCATGAATATGCGTCACTGAAGGAGGTTGAGAACATGAATACGTACAAGTCGCCTCCGGGAGAAGGGAACGGCCATGCTCCGGGCGGTCCGGATAAGTACAGCACGTTTTTCAAAGTGGTGTCGGCATGCGCCACGGTTTGTGTTGTTGCGCTTGCGATCGGCATTGTTTTCTACGCGATTGTGAACAAGTAGCAGGGTGCAAGAGTTTTTGCGGCCTACGATAGATTTGGTCATCTGCACGGAGCGGCAAGCTCGGTGTCTCCAGAACAGCCGTAACGGTTCGGAGTGAAAACGGATTTTCCCAATTAGCGGTGTTCAAAAAAAGTCGGCGTTTCGGCTCCATATGATTTGAACAACCTATATCAGCTTCGTTCAGCGGCTGTCCCTCAGATGAGAGTGGGCGGCCTTTTATTATGCGTTTTCGGCCATGCATGAAATTTATCCCTTTGCAAATACTGTAAGCAAAAAAGTATGCAAAGGATGGTCCTAATTCATGTGCGAGCGATTTACTCTTGATACCGAAGTGGACGAGCTGGTCGAGCAATTTCGGATTGACAAGGTGCTTTCCTACCGGAAGCGGGAGGACATGACGCCGGTTAATACGGTTTTTGCGATTGTTTCCAAGGATCGCGAACGGCTGCTGGACGAGTTTCGCTGGGGATTGATGCCCTTCTGGGCGTCCGACGCGATTTGCGCGGACGGCGATTCGATCGGCGAGAAGCCGGTCTACGACCGGATGATCCGTAAGCAGCGGTGCGTCATTCCTTGCAGCGGATTTTTCGGTAAATCGAAGGAAGCCGAGAGTAAGGCCAAAGTCAGAGAGGAGCCCTGCTTTACGAAGGAAGAAGGCAAGGCTTTCGGCTTGGCCGGCCTGTATGAAGTATGGGTAAGCCCGTCGGGCGAAGAATTCCGCGCTTGCACCATGCTGACCTATCCGGATCGCAGGGATTCGTCGGGCAACCGGATGCCGGTCGTGCTTCGGGAGAGCGATGTGGAAAAATGGCTCGATCCGTCGTTTAACGACAAGGATCGCGTGCAATCGCTTATGACTCCGGTTAACCTCGACCAGTTCGTTCCGCAGATGCGCAAGGTACCGGTGCACTAGGGACACATATAAGGGAGTGAATAAAAAGGATGTCACCGTTAGCTAAGCTTCCGGCGGCATCTTTTTTTTGAAATCGTCAAAGACGTTTAGCATTTATTGCGGTAGAGGCGCAAATCTGCAATGGGATAAAGATGTTGGTGTATAATGAAAGGAAATTACCGCCGGGCAAAGGAATGGGTTGCATATGGACATGCTCCGTTATTTCATTGTACTGAAGCACGAAAAAATGCTTCCGCTATACATAGACAGTATCGGATTCCACGAGCAGGAAAACGTCAATTGGCCCAACGGCTACCCGTTCTACCATTGGCTGCAAACGACGGAGGGGGAAGGCAGATTTCAAGCGGCCGGCCAAAGCTTCCGCATGCCTCCGCATACCGGCGTTCTTTTACCGCCTAACGTACCGCGTCAATATGAGGCGGTTACGCCTAAATGGCGTACCGCATGGGTAACGTTCGGCGGATCGCAGGCGCAGGCGCTTCTCGCCTCCTTCGGCTTGGCTTCTCCGTCCGCTTATACGTGGCAGCCGGGCGCCCCTTTGGATAAATGGATGATACGGATGACACGAATGTTCGCTAACGAGACAACGCCGGGACTGGACGGATCGACCCAGCTGTATCGGTTTCTCACCTATCTGAAAGCGTTCTCGCAAAATGAAAGCAAATCTTCGCAGTTTACTCATAATACGAAAATGCAGCCGCTGCTCGAATGGCTGAACGATCATTACCAGGACTCCTCTATCGGCTTGGAACAAATGGCGAGCCGTATTGCCGTCAGTCCGCAATATATGAACACGTTGTTTCGAACCCTGCATGGTACGAGTCCGTACGCCTATCTGATTCAGCTCCGTATTTCGAAAGCCAAAAACATGCTCGCTTCCGATCCGCACATAGCGGTGAAGCAAGTGGCCGAAAACGTCGGGTTTTACGATGCCAGCCACTTTGTCGCAACATTTCGAAAATTGGAAGGGATCACGCCCGAGCAGTTCAAATTGCTGCATCATGGCAGCCCTCCTTTGGCTTAGGGGCTCGCCCGGTTTCTTTTTTTCCTATTCGGTTTCATTTCACCATATTTCCAATTCCCGCTATCGGATGTAACCTGAACTTGTAGCAGTGAATTCATGAAGTCTAAGCGACGACTGGCCGACTGACCGGCGTCATGCAGCGAAACGCCGCGCGCCGGGAGCTGCGAGCGGCGCGAAGGCGCTCGATGCGAAAGGATTGCCGGTATTAACGGGCGAGCGGCTGAAGGAGGAGACGAACGAATGAATCGCTGTTTGCATTAAAGAAAGCGCTTACATTATGCGAAGTAATGCATACGTCATGCTTTAGGAGGAGCAAAGCCATGAACAAGAAACGATGGTTGCGGAAGTTTATTTCATTGGCGTTAACAGGATCTCTTCTATTTACATTCCCTGTTTTATCGCACGGCGAACAGGGGGAAGCCGGGAATGAGGCCGTTCTGCAGGCGGGAGCGCCGAGTGCCGACCTGCCTGGGGAAAAGGTACTTCCGGGCGATGTCACCGGTCATTGGGCGGAAAAACAGTTGGCCGAGTGGTGGGGTGGCGGACTGCTGACAGGGTATCCGGACGGTAAGGTGAAGCCTGACGAATCGATCTCGCGAGGCGAATTTATGGCACTCGTCAACCGGTTGTTCGGGTACGGGGAAACGATGCCGCTCGAATTCACCGATGTGAAGCAGGGGGATTGGACCTACGCGGAAGCGTCCAAAGCTTTACGCGCGGGATATATGGAAGGCTATGGCAATGGCACGATTGGTGCGGATCGGCAGATCAGCCGTCAGGAGGCGGCGGTTATCATAGCCCGTCTGTTTAAGCCGAATCAGGCGGAAGCTGGCGAAAACGCGGAACCGTTTACCGATGCCGGCCTTATTGCGGAATGGAGCCGAACGGCGGTTGCGGATGTCGTCGGCAGTCGATGGATGGAGGGCTACGGCGATGGCAGCTTCCGGGCGGATGCTTTCATTTCGCGCGCGGAAGCGATCGTGACGATCGACCGTGCGCTGAAGTCGGGCGCTCCTCTCGTTTACGATCGGGCAGGTACATACGGACCGGAAACGGGGACTCTGGCGGTTTCCGGCAACGTAGCCGTTCGCGCGCCGGGCGTTACGCTTCGCAATATGAGCGTTAGCGGAGCGATGCTATTGGATGAAGCGATCGGAGAAGGCGACGTTCGGCTGAAAAATGTGAAAGTCGCAGGTACGACCACCGTACGAGGCGGAGGGGAGAACAGCGTTCACTTCGACAACAGCGTTATTTTCAGCTTAGTTGTCGATAAAGCTTCCGGTACCGTTCGGATTGCAGCCGAAGGCTCGACTGTTGTAGCCTCGGTTATCGTCAAATCTTCCGTCATCCTGGAGCATGCCGGGGAGGAAGGCGGCGGATTCGAAAAGGTGGAGCTGAACGAAGCGCTCCCTTCCGGAGCCCGAATCGTTCTGCAAGGAACGATCGGTACGGTGGATGTTTTAGCCGGCGGCATAAAGGCCGAATTGGCAAAAGGAACGGTAAAGCAGATGAATGTGTCCGCCGGGGCGACAGGCGTCGAACTGAATATCGGCGATACATCGGCCATCCTCTCGCTGATTGCCGACGCCGTCATAAAAGTGCTCGGCCAAGGAACGATCGAGTCGGCGGCGTTAAGCGGGAAAGCGAAGGACTCGACGTTCGAGAAGCAGCCGAAAAGCAAGTCCGAAGCGGGCTCGCCGGGCGGTTCATCGTCGCCGAGCCCGACGAGCGGAGGGACGCCGACACCGAGTCCGACGAACGGCGGCACGTCGTCGCCGAGCCCGACGCCGTCCGCCGGTCCGCTGACGATCGTCGAAAATGGCCAGGCGGATGCGGTCGTGCTGGTCCCCTCCGGCGATAACGGCGAGCTTCGCGGCATCGCAGAAACGCTGGTCGACTATGTTCGTAAGTCGACAGGGGCCATTTTGCCGATCATGACGGAAGATGAGCTTGCTGTAAGCGGTTCGGCTGCCGCAGCTGTGAAGCTTTATGTCGGCGCAGCGGGAACGGACAGCGACCCGGCGTTCGCCGACCGGCTGACAGGCCTGTCCAAGGACGGGTTCGTCATCAGCCCGTACGGCGGCAGCATTACGATTGCCGGGCCCAGTCCCCTTGGCACAGAGTTCGGCGTGTATGATTTTCTGGAGCGTTACGTCGGCGTGCGGTGGCTGATGCCCGGCGAAGCGGGTGAAGACGTGCCGGCACTTTCCTCGCTGTCGATACCTTCAACCGTGGTAAGGGAGCAGCCGGCGATGATTTCCCGCGACGTCGTCGGGTTTATGGGTTACCATACGCGAACTGCGGACGAAACGATCAGCAGCATCCAGCTCGATTGGGCGAAGAAAAACCGCAACAATTCGGCGATTAATTTTCACCATAACTTGTATAGACTGTTTCCGCCATCCGAATATTTAACGACGCATCCCGAGTTTTTCCCGCATAAAGACGGACAGCCGCGCATTCCGGCTCTGAATATGGGCTGGCAGCCTTGCTTCACCGCTCCCGGAATCGTCGAAGAGGCGGTAGCGAACATTATCGCGTACTTTGACGAGAACCCCGATAAAATATCGTATTCGCTCGGCGTTATCGACGGAGATGCCAATGGCGGCGGTTTCTGCGAAACGACCGACAAGATCAATTCGCTCGGCGTGCCCGATATGTCGGACATTTATTACGACTGGGTGAACAAAGTGGCGGAAGGCGTGCTTCAGGTGTACCCGGATAAATATTTCGGCTTGCTCGCGTATGCCGAGGTTTTCGATCCGCCTTCCTTCAAGCTGAATCCTCGCGTTATTCCGAACATTACCGACGAGCGTTTCTCGTGGGCGGATCCGCGGCGGGAGCAGGAAGGCAAGCAGTTGATGGATAAGTGGATGCAATCCGCGGAACAGGTCGCTTGGTACGACTACATTTGGGGTTCCCCGTATGTGGTACCGCGCATTTTCAATCATCAAATGGCGGACTATTTGCGGTATGCGAAGGAGAAGGGGGTCATCGGTTATTTTGCCGAGCTGTACCCGAATTTCGGGGAAGGACCGAAGCCGTGGCTGACGATGAAGCTGCTATGGAATCCGGACCAGGATGAGGAGGCGCTTGCGCAAGAATGGTACGAACGTGCAGTCGGTGAGGAAGCCGCCGCCGATTTGAAGCAGTATTACGACCATTGGGAGCAGTTTTGGATGACGCGAAGCTTTCAGACGGATTGGTACTCCACATGGTATAACTCCAACCCGAGATATAACTTTATGCCGTTTAACAGTGCCGCCTATTTGACCGACGTAACGGTGGACGATATCGAAACGAGCCGTCAGCTTCTGGAATCCGTCGTGCAAAAGGCCGGAACGCCGGAGCAGCTCGCACGCGCGCAGCTGCTGCTGCGAAGCTTCGAATATTATGAAGCGTCCGCATTGAGCTATCCGATCGCCCGGGAGATGGAAGTGCCTGCGGATACGGCGGAAGCGCTGCAGCTGATGGACGAGTTGATCCGCAGGGAAGCCAAAAATCCGGCCGCTTTGGCGGAGAAACGGCAGCAGCTCATCGACGAATTCGAAACGGATCCGATACTTGTGCATCCGATAAGGGGAGCGGTCGATCAGGGTATGACGTGGTCGGGGCAAGGCAACACGGCATTCCTGCTGCAGTGGATCGCCGGCGAGCCGGCAAACAGTCCGATTCGCGGGCATTTGCGCCAAATCGCGGACTCGGAAGGAAATTCGCCTGTCGGGTTGTATGCCGAATTTTTACTCCAGTACCCGGGCAAAATGAAGCCGCTGAACACCAACGTATCGTTCGAGGAGTTTGACGGCTCCAGTCCGATTCAATCGAAAAGCTACGGCTTCTGGTACGGCAACGAAAATCGTCCTCCGGACGAAGTAGCCGCCCGTACGGATTCGGTTGCAAGAACAGGTAGCTACAGCATTGCGGCGAAGGGCATTACGCTTGGTTCGATTACGCAGGAGATCCGCGTGCAGGAGCCGATGGACTTCCTTGCCGCCACTGCCTATTACTATACGCCGCCGGGTTCGAACAGCAGCGGAAGGCTCCGCATTACGATGAACTTGTTTGATGAGAGTTGGAACTTTATCGGTTCGATCGCTTCCAACGATAAAATCGTGTCCGGAACGGAGGGACAATGGTCGCCTATCCGGCTCGTCGAAGCGGTTCCGGAAAGCGCCAAGGACCGGTTGAAAATCATTCAACTGCTTATCGAGCATAGGGGCTTCGCCGCAGGAGAAACCGTCTATGTCGACGATGTCGTTCTGAAAGGGGTGACGAGCGGGCAAATCTCGGCTGTGAAAGCATCGGCGGAAAACGGCTCGATCGTCGCGCTGTTAAGCGATGAGCCGAATCAGACGCCTGGCGTGAGCGACTTTACGATAACGCAGAAGATTGGAAACGGCGAGGCCCTGTCCGTCGTTCCGTCATCCGTAAGCTGGAATGCGGCTAATTTGACCGCGACGCTGACATTACCTGTAATACCGGCGACGGAAACGGCGCAATCGGTCGTTTACACGGTCAAATATCGCAATTCCGCAGCGGCAAATGCGGCGCCGTTTACGGTTTTGCCGTCATCCGCAACGCCGTTGGGCAGAAACACGTCCTTCGAGGATGCTTTGGCGGCGAGCCCGATCGGCACCGAGCATTGGGGCTATTGGTACAACAACGATAATCGTACGCCGGATGAGGCTGCTTACCGGACGGATACGAAGTCGAGAACAGGCGCGGTCAGCATAGCCGCCAAGGGCATTTCGCTCGGCTCGATTCTCCATGAAGTATACTTAACCGGTCCGATCGATTCCATCTTTGCCGGCGGTTATTATTATGCAGAACCGGGCAATACCAACGGCAAGGTGCGATTTACGATGAGATTGTTCGACGAGAGCTGGACGGAAATCGGCTATCTGGCGTCGCCCTTCGTAAACGTAGCGGACTTGAAGGGGGAATGGCTGCCGTTTCAGCTTGCGGAAGCGATACCCGATAACATCAAGGCGCGCTTAAAGATCGTCCAGCTGTCGGTGGAGCAAAGGGAGTTCGCTCCCGGGGAAACGATCTACATCGACGATGTGAACGTGTACGGCGTACCGTCCGGGTTGTCCTTGGCGGATAATTAAAGGACAGGAACTAACCAACCATATGCGACTTCCCCTCGTGTATGGTTTTCTTTTTTTTCTTCGGCAATCCCATATTGTGCGATGTTCACCATCCTGCCTCTTCATTGGCGGTATAAGGTGAAAGGGAGGTGAGAGAAAGGGAAGGTACGTTTAGCGTCAGTCGATTATAAGGGGAGCAAAGGTGCAATCGCAGGAGAGGAGGATGTGCAATCTCACCGATATGGAGGATAAGAAAACCGATCAAAAATCAAAGCGAGTGCAAGCAGCGGCCGGACCAGGAAATGGTGAACTTTGTTTGTATCGGCTGCAGGAAGAATGAGAGAATCCCACTGAGCGTAGTGAGAGATTTCGACGACATGGATGCCGGCGATCCTGAAGTGCCGCTGCACTTTATATGCGGGGCTTGCGGAAATGAAATGTATCCGGAATATTACAAGGGGATACATGGCTTTGAGTATCGGATCGAAGATAGGCTGGGAGTAGGGACGTAGAATAAGCAGGCAGGGAGAGGCCGCTCAAAAAAGCCTCTTGATGCTGCCCTCTTGAAATTCAAGGCATAGGATTGGCCGTCACAGACGACAAGCGCAGTAACGAGATTTATTTTTCAGTGTCAAGGGCATCTCCTTAATTCGGATATTGTGGTGTGGTAACCAACAATTTCTGGATCCAAGGTGATGTCCTTCTTCTGTTTGCGGTTTCGGCGAAGCTTTTCAATAGCTGCGTTTATCCACGATTAGTATTGCAAGAATCAAGTAAGTGACGGTACGGAGATGTGCTGCCATTGGCATATAATGGATAATGGAATATCGATTATATAGAGTGCATAGGATGAAGCATGGGTAAGCGACACGCCAATCATCTAACATTATTCATGGAATGAGGTCTTTGCATGAAGAAGGACACGGTGACGAAACAATCGATTATCGGCAACAAAAATATTAGCGAAGAGATCGTCGAGCTGATCAAGCAGCAGATTTTGAACGGCGAGCTCAACCCGGGCAACCGGATCGTGGAGACGAAGCTGGCCAAGGAGCTGGGGATTAGCCAGACGCCCGTACGCGAAGCGATCCGTCAGCTTTCAGGCGAGGGCATCATTACGATCGTCACGAACAAAGGGCCGATGGTGCGCGACTTCCGCATGCAGGACGTATTCGAAATTTATTCGCTGCGCGCCGTATTGGAAGGGTTTGCGATCCGGCTGGCGACATTCAACGCCACGGAAGAAGATATCGGACATCTGCAGGCGTTCCACCAAGAAATGAAGGCGAAGCTGGATGACGATTCGATCACATCTCTGCTTCAGGAATCGCAATATATTCATCAGACGATTATCAAGCTGTCCCAGCATGAGCGATTGACGTCCATGTACAAATCGATTTCGTTCCAGATTGTGCTCGTCAATCGGATTTTGGGCAAAAAATCGACCAAAGCGAAGGAGGTAGAGCAGCATGGCGAGCTGATCGAGGCGCTTGTGGGCCGCGATGCGGACGAAGCGGAGCGGGTGATGCGCAGACATATTCACCGTTCCTATCTGGAATTTGCCGAACTGAAGGCGGTGGACAGCTCAGAGTTCAAGGAAGGCACTTGGCTGTAAATGGTAGAGTTGAATGCATGGCTAGAAGACACCGCCTAGCGTATCCTGCACCATCGTAAAACAATCGGTACATAAGATGGCTTCATGAAACAATCTCGTATACGTACATGTTTAAAAACGCCGCTTTTCAATCGTTATCCAAAAGGGGCTTTTTGAAAATCTCAGAAAGTATATCTCCGCGGATTGTTCGATTCACGGTATACGCGCCTGTCCTTAAAGGACGGCGAAGCCGTTTATTCTTGACTACCTTGTTTAAAGGAGAGTGAGCCGTAATGATGCACAATTCGCTCTTGATTCGGGAGCGGCTGCTGCAAACGAACAACAACGAGCTGCACAAAAGCAGGAGAAATCCTCACCGGTTCATCCGCAAGCTGAACGGCGAGGCCGAAGCAAGCGATGAAGAGCTGAAGCTTTCGGGCAGCTGGAGCGTCAGTGTTGAAAGCGTTTTCCCTGGATTGCGGGAAGCCGCCGACGATCTGCTCGAATTTTTGCGGCTAAGCGGAATCGGCACAAGCGACCCAGTACCCGGTCTGCAAAGCGGCGATCGCATAAGCAATCCGGCGTCCGGGGAGTTAAGCTGGGACCGGGAGAGCGAACCGGCGTCCAGACGGATAAGCGGGGACCGTGCGAGCGACTCGGCGTCCGGACGGATAACGCTGCGGATCGATGGCTCACTGCCGGCAGGAAGCTTCCACCGGTCGGTCGGCGCAAGCGGCGTTCAGCTGTCGGCGGCCGATATGCGCGGCATTTGGGCGGGCGTCGTATACACCGAGCGGGAGCTTGCCGTAAGAGGGGAGCCTGTGCTGCCCGTAGGCGATCTTGTCAGACAGCCGTCCTGGCGGATGCAAATCAGCCAAGCGCCGTTCGGCTCGAATTACCTGGTGCCCGACCTCTCGCAGGAATATTTATCCGACGACGCGTTTCGTTTGCTGGCCCATTACGGCGTGAACGGGATGACCATTTACGGAGATTGGCTGCTTTACGTAAAAAGCGAAACGTATCCGGAGCTGAACTGCCCGGATTACGATCATAATATCGCGGTATTGAGGGATGCGGCAGAGCGGGCGATAAAATACGGCGTTCAGCTGTTTTACGTACCCGTCAGTCCGAAGCTGGCTAATGACCATCCGCTCTTCCGAAGGGTGCCGGAGGCTAGAGGGGCGAAAATTCATCCCGGTCTGAAAAAAGACGCCAAACCGATCCATAATCTGTGCTCGTCGCATGACGAAACGCTGGCGTTTCACGGCGAAGTTCTGGCGAATTTATTCAAGGAAGTGCCGCAGCTCGGCGGTCTCGGGCTCATTATCGGCGGCGAATCGTATTATCACTGCTACATGCGGCCGGACAAAAGCGGCCTTCCGGCCGGGCAGAAAACGAATTGTCCGCGATGCGCGGCATTTACGGCGGAGGACACGGTCAACGGCCTGCTGAAGGCGACTGCGGAGGCGGTTCACCGGGAGCGGCCTGACGTTCCGGTCATGGCATGGCCGTACAGCGCCTTTATCTGGTCGGAAGATCCCGCGCAGCTCGGACTGCTGGAGCGGATGGATGAGCAGGTATCGCTGCTGAACACGATCGACAAGGATCAATGGGCGCAGAAGGAAGGCTACCGCAAGCTGATTTGGGATTACAGCATCGATTACACGGGGCCTGCCGACAATTTGCTGAAGCAGTCCGATATCTTAAACCGCCGGGGCATGAAGCTGTTTGTCAAAACGGAAACCGCGCTGGGCCTGGAATGCATTCAGTATCCTTACTTTCCGAGCCTGCAGAGGCTGGCGGACAAATGGCGCAATGTCGCATCGATGAAGCCGTCGGGCGTGCTGCAGTCGTGGATGTTTTACGGCATGTTCGGCTCGCGGGCGGAGGAGCTCGGCTGGTGGGCTTCGTGGCATCCGGAGAAGCCGGCGGAAGAAGCGATAGCCGCTATGGCGTCGCGCGATTTCGGCGAGCTTGGCCCGGCGATGATCCGCGTGTGGGAACGATTCAGCGAAGCCGCCTCCCGTTTTCCCTATATTCCAACGTATTTTACGGGACCGGAGTTTATCGGCCCGGCGCATCCGCTGTTTTTCGGCGATGAGCCGGAGAAGCGGGACGAATTTCAGGCGCTCCTGTATTTCCTCCAGGAGAACGAGGAGACCTTCTCCCGTACGGTCAGCGAGATTAAGCACTCGCTAGTGATGGAACAAATCCCGTACAGCCGGATACGCGGCATTTTGAAAGCGGACGACGAAGAGGCGTATTTCACGGTGTTCATGAGCGAGTTCGAGCGGGCGCTTGCTGCGGCGAAGGAAGCGATGGATATTTTGGCGGCTCTGCCGGAACCGTCCGACGAGACACTCCGTACCGCGCTGGCCGAGGAGCAGCAGCTTTGCGAGCTTATTTATCGGACGTTTCAGTCGACGGTGAACACCTTTACGTTTTTGTCCGCTAAGGAAAACGGCAATACGGCGCGGATGCTCGAAATCGCCGAGTCCGAGCTGGATAACGCCAAAAACGCGAGGCGGCTGTTCGTCGAATCGCCTTGGCTCGATCTGGCCCTTAGAGTCGACGGCAAATACCCTTCGAGTTTACGCATGATCGACGCCAAAATCGCAATTATGGAGGAGGAAGTCAAGCGGGCGGCGATAGGCTGATCCCGGAAAGCGGAGTGCGCAGCGGACGGTGCGGATTTTCGTTGCACGGCGCCGTAAGGGGGGCGCGGGAAGCGGCATTTTGCAGCGGCGGGGTTTGACTATATCCAAGGAAAGAGGCAAAGGGGGAATAACGATCGGAAGGTCAGGTTTTACCGATTCGACTCTGCATCTTCATTCGGAATTGAGGAGGAGTTGTTTATCATGAAACGTGGATGGATGATCATGATCGCCTTCGTGCTTGTGCTGCTTCCGGTGCTGTCCGCCTGCAGCAAAACCGCCGAGGAGCCGAAAACGAGCGCAAGCCCTTCCGCATCGGCTTCGCAGGAGCCGAAGGCAAGCGCAAGTCCCGCCGCTTCCGCATCGGCCGCGCCCGCCAATACGAACAAATATAACCCGCCGATTACGCTCACGACAGTGGGCAAAGTGCTGCCGACAGTCAAATATGCGGCAGGCGATTCGGCCGACAATAACCCGTGGACGCGCGCATATGAAAGCGAGTTCGGCATCAAGCTGAAATATTTGTGGACCGTCGATCCGACGCAGTGGGAGCAGAAAACGAACCTAATGATCGCTTCGGGCGACATTCCGGATTTCTTCCTGGCTAACGGCGTTCAGTTCAAGCAGCTGGTGGAGGCCGGCCTGCTGGCGGATATGACGGAAGCCTATGCCAAGGCACCGGACAGCGTGAAGAAGGTGCTCACGGAGGGCGGCGACCAACCGCTCAAATCCGCTACCGTCGACGGCAAGCTGATGGCGATTCCGTGGACGGGAGTGCCTAGGGAAGGCTCGCAAATGATCTGGGTGCGCATGGATTGGCTGAAAAAGCTGAACCTGCCCGAGCCGAAAACGATGGACGACGTGCTGAAAATAAGCGCCGCGTTCACAGCCCAGGATCCTGACGGCAACGGCAAGAACGATACGTTCGGGTTAGCGCTCGACAAAGATTTTGTCACGCTGACCGGCTTCTTCAACGGCTATGGCGCTTACCGGGATATTTGGCTGAAGGACGCCTCCGGCAAGCTTGTGTACAGCACGATCCAGCCCGCCATGAAGACGGCGCTGCAGAAGCTGCAGGATATGACGAAGCAGGGTCAAATCGATCCCGAATTCGGGACGAAGGCGTTCGCGAAGGTCGCGGAGTCGATCGTAAACGGCAAAATCGGACTCATGTACAACTCGCCTTACAGCGGCCTGTATCCGCTGCAATCGGGCAAGGATAATGATCCGGCGATGGAATGGAAGGCGTTCCCGGTCGTCTCTGCGGACGGCCAGCAGCCGAAAAACCAAACCGATCTGGGCGTCGTCGGTTATTGGGTCGTGAAGAAAGGCGTCAAGCAGCCGGAAGCGCTGTTCAAAATGATCGACTTCTGGATCAAAACGTTCTACGACAACAAAGAAGACGATATTTACAAAAAATACGTGAACGACGGCAACGTGGAAATTTGGCAGATGAACGCAATCGCCGTCTACAAGGCGTTCAAAAACGCCGATCAGAAGATCAAGGTGACCAAGGCACTGGAAACGAAAGATACGTCCAACTTGACCGGCGACGACAAGGGCGTTTATAACAACATCCAGAAATTTCTGGGCGGGGATAACAGCTCATGGGGCTGGAACTCGATCTTCGGCAAGGACGGCTCGATGGGCGTGACCGATCAGTACCGGCAAAACAACCAGTACATTGCCAACGAGTTTATTACGTCTCCGCTGCCCGCGCAGGTCGAGAAGGGACCGGCGCTCGACAAGATGAAAAACGAGCTGTTCACCAAAATTATACTCGGCACGGCGTCGATCGACCAATTCGACAAGTTCGTCGAGGACTGGAAGAAAAACGGCGGCGATGAAATCACGAAGGAAGTAAACGACTGGTACGCCAAAAACAAATGACGACTTTGGATGGAGGGGAGAAGCGCTGCTTTTCCCCTTCTTCCAAAGTGGCGGCTGAATCCTCCGGATCAACCGTTTTACGGAAGGGGTGTTCCTTGTGAGAAGGAGAGCGGTGGCGAATCTCCCGCTGCATTTGATGCTGCTGCCGGCGGTCATCATCGTGTTGATCTACAGCTACGGTCCGATGTTCGGGATCGTAATCGCGTTTCAGAAATATGTGCCGGTCAAAGGCTTTTTCGATTCGCAATGGGTCGGACTGAAAAACTTCAAATACGTCTTCGGCTTGCCCGATACGCTTGAGGTGCTTTGGAATACGGTGTTTATCGCATCGATGAAAATCGTCGCAGGCCTTACGGTGCCGGTGCTGATCGCCTTGCTGCTGAACGAAGTAAGCAAAACCTTCATTAGAAGAGGCGTGCAGACGCTAATTTATTTGCCGCATTTTTTATCCTGGGTTATTCTCGGCGGCGTGCTGATCGATATTTTGTCGCCTTCGCAGGGTATTTTCAACGCTTTCCTGGGGTGGTTCGGCATAAAGCCGATTTATTTCTTAGGGGATAACAACTGGTTTCCATACGTGTTGGTCGGATCGAACGAATGGAAGGAATTCGGCTTCAGCACGATCGTTTATTTGGCTGCGCTGACGGGCATCAATCCTACGTTGTACGAGGCGGCGGTCGTGGATGGGGCGGGACGGCTGCGGCAAACATGGCACATTACGCTTCCCGGCATGCGACCGATCATCGTGCTGATGGCTACGCTCAGTCTGGGGAGCATTCTCAACGCCGGCTTCGAGCAGGTGTTTAATTTATACAGCCCGCAGGTTTACGAAAGCGGCGACATTATCGACACGTACGTATACCGGATGGGGCTGATTGCCGCCCAATACGGCCCGGCGACGGCAATCGGGCTGCTGAAATCGGTCGTTTCGCTGTTCTTTATTTCTACGGCATACTTTTTGGCGTACCGTTTGGCGAATTACCGGATCTTTTGAGGATAACTAGGGAGAGGGGGGAGAACGGTGATTCATGCCGCTTCCTTTTCGCGAAAATGGTTTAACGTATTTAACTATACGCTGTTGATATTGCTTTCCGTCGCCTGCGTGCTGCCGCTCATACACGTTCTGGCGATTTCGTTCAGCTCCAACTCGGCGGCGACGGCGGGAGTGGTGAAGCTGTGGCCGGTCGATTTTAATACCAAATCGTACGAGTTCGTGCTGAGCACAGGCAAATTTACCGACGCATTCCTTATTTCCGTCAAAAGGGTGCTGCTAGGCACCTTCGTCAACATGCTGCTTACGATTCTGACCGCCTATCCTTTGGCGAAGGAGACTAGCAGGTTCCGTCCAAGGACGTGGTACGCCTGGTTTTTCGTTCTGACAATTTTGTTCGGCGGGGGGCTTATCCCCTGGTACATGATCATTCGCGCGACAGGCCTGCTGGATACGATATGGGCGCTTGTCCTTCCCGGCGCAGTGCCGGTGTTCAGCGTCATTCTGCTCTTAAATTTTTTTCGCGGCATCCCGAAGGAGCTGGAGGAAGCGGCGTTTATCGACGGGGCCGGCCATCTCTCGACGCTCGTCAGAATCATCGTTCCGCTGTCCGTGCCGGCGCTTGCCACGATCATGCTGTTTACCGTCGTCGGCCATTGGAACGCTTGGTTCGACGGCCTCATCCTGATGAACTCGCCCGCGCATTATCCGCTGCAAAGCTATTTGCAGACGGTCGTGATCCAGAAGGATTTTACGGCGCTCGGCGAAGAGGAGCTGAAGAGCCTGAAGGTGATTTCGGACCGGACGATCAAAGCGGCGGAAATTATTTTGGGCGCGCTGCCCGTGCTTGTCGTTTATCCGTTCCTGCAAAAATATTTCATGAAAGGCATTGTGCTCGGCAGCGTGAAGGAGTAGCGGGTGCAGGGTGTGGCAGGAGGAGCCCGGGGTGAGGGATGACGGACGGCCGATGGCGCTGAGGGGCGAACAGGAGCTGGGAATGAGGGATGGCGGACGGCCGATGGCGCTGAGGGGCGAACACGAGCTGGGAATGAGGGATGGTGGACGGCCGATGTCGCGGCATGGCGGAAGGAGCCGGAATGAGGGAAGGCGGACGGCACGGCGAGAGTAGCGGGTGCAAGGCTCGGCGGGAGGAGTCGGGGGAATGGGACGGAGGACGGCCGATGGTGCTGAGGGGCAAACAGGAGCTGGGAATGAGGGATGGCGCGGAAGGGAATGGCGGCATGTTGTATGGACCGCACGGGGATGCTTTCTGGCAGATGGGCTGACGCATCATTCTCCGTAAACGAATTCCGGGACGAAGGAGTGAATAGCCATGCGATCGCTCATCGGAAAGCAAGCTTTCATCGGATTGAACGACTGCGCCTGGTTTTACAGCGGAGCGGAAACGCCGGTGTTGAAGGAGAGCGCGGACGCCGTGCAGAGGTATCTGGAGTTTCGCGCGCTGGGACCGGGAGGCAGGGAGCATAATGCCTTGATTGAGGCGGATTGCAAGAAGAACGTCGCCGCTTTGCTCGGCGGAAGCCCTGAAAATATCGCATTTTTATCCAACAGCTCGGAAATGATCTCGATGATTGCCGGAGCGGTCGACTTCCGGCCTGGCGACAATGTCGTGATTCATACGCTGGAGTTTCCTGCAGGCGTGCTTCCTTGGCTGCTGCTCAAGGACAGGGGTGTGTCGGTGCGTATCGTGCGCCATAACCGGTGGGAGGTAACGCCAGAAGATGTGCTGGCGGAGGTGGACGGCCGTACCCGGCTCGTGATGACGAGCCATGTCAGTTATTTTTCCGGCGCCCGTCTTGATTACCGGAGCTTGTATGACAGGCTCAAGCAGACCGGTACTCTTCTGCTGCTCGATGCGACGCAATCGCTCGGCGTCGTACCCGTCGATATGAATGAGGCCGACATCGTCGTTTGCAGCTCCTACAAATGGCTGCTGGCTACGCACGGTGCCGGGATACTGGCCGTCAATCCGCGGCGGATGGCGGATTTTATGCCGAGGTCGCTAGGCTGGCGGGGAGTGCAGGATATGTTCGGCCAGAACCGTTTCGAGTCGTTCGACTTCCTGCCGGACGCAAGACGCTTCGAAACGGGTTATCCGAGCTACCCGACGCTTTATGCGCTTGAGGCTTCTACCAAGGTGATCTTGGGCATAGGAACGGACAGGATTGCAGAGCATGTTCTCGAGCTGGGCGGCAAGCTTATCGAAGGGCTGCGGCACCTTGGCTACGAAACGATGACACCCGACGAGCCGGAGCGCCGGGCGGGCAACATCTGCATCGTATCGGAGCGCGGAGACGAGCTGGCGAACGAGCTTCGCAAGCAAAGCATTTATGTATGGGGCGGAGACGGCCGTTTACGAGTATCGATTCACCTGTTCAATGACAGCGAGGACCTCGAGCGGCTGCTGACCGCGCTGCCTCCGTCTTCGGGCGTCTGAGCTGAGGATAGGGAGTCATTCAACCGAGTACGCCATCAAGTTTAGAACTAGGGATTCGGATAACTGACATTAGCTGGTAAACTGGTGCCATGCTACGAAACGTAATCCCTAGTTTAAGCGTTGAAAGTCTACTATTACCCCATCAAGTTTAAACTAGGGATTGATAACCTGGTTACGAAAGCAGACGCGGATATCGTAATGGTTATGCACGAACCGTGCGCTTAGTGGAGAAAACGTTATTGTTTATGAGGCTGTCCTCACTATTCCACCGGTAAAATGCTCGTTCTCGCCCTTTAATGAGGCAAACACCACTATCAATTTCCTTTGCCTCACTATTCGTTTCGTTTGCCTCATTATCTCATCAAAAACCGAGTTTTCGGTGTGAAATAGTGAAGTTTGCCTCACTGATAGTAACCTTTGCCTCATTTTTCCTCCAGAAGATGGGTTTTCGGCGATTTTGATCGTGAGGGTTGCCGAGAAAGCCGGGAGGTTGAGCTGGAGTCCGATTTTGCCCGCTTGGAGAGCTGGAGACAATGCTGTGTTGAGCTGGAGTCCGATTTTACCCGCTTGGAGATATGGAGAAAGCGCGGTGTTGCGTTGGAGTCCGATTTTACCCGCTTGGAGAGAGGTTTTTCACGGGGGGATGTTAAAAACCGCTCTGTAAGTGGTTTTTTTCGGACTGGAGAGGCAGATAAGGGTGATGCGACTGCTCCAATTGGGCAAAATCGAATAGCAGGAGCGGCTCGTTCGAAGGCGGGGAGAAGAATGGGATGTGCCGGTTCATCATGGCGGCATAGGAGCAGTAAGGGTAACATATCGCGGGGAAGCGGCATGTCGCGAAAACGCCCCAAGAGATCGGCAAGGAGTCGCGATAGGTGAGGAAGATGCGGGGGGAGCGGTTAAGCTGACGACACGCGTCCGTAAGAAGGAGGAAAGGCGTCAATGAGGGAAGATCAGGACTTAAAGCCAATTAAGCCTATTAAACCTGCGAAGCCTTGGTACAAAACAAGCTTTCGACGTCATCTGCTCGATATGCATATTCCCGACTGGCATCCGGATTTCCTCGCCAAGCTTGATGCCGAGCGGTATGTGGAGCTGCTCGAGCAGGCGAGGGTCGACACGGCCATGGTATATACCGGATCGTGCCTCGGCATTTGCTATTGGCCTACGCCTTACGGCCATATGCATGACGGACTGCAGGGACGGGATTTCATCGGTGAAATGACCGAGCGCTGCCGGGAAAAAGATATCAACGTCATTCTCTACTATAATTTTTGGTCCAAATGGGCGTACGATACGCATCCGGAGTGGCGGTTCGTCTCCGCCAAAGGGGAAGGCACCGCCGATTATTTATGGCAGCCCGGGCGGTACGGCGTGTGCTGTCTGAACTCGCCGTACCGCGATTTTCTCATCCGGCAGGTGGAGGATTTGGTCTCCAGGTACGACGCGCAGGGCGTATGGATCGACATGATCCATTGGCCTTACTCTGTTTGCTACTGCGGCTATTGCCGCAAGCGGTATCTCGAGGAGTCGGGTCAAGAGCTGCCGCGGCGGGTCGATTGGCATGATCCGGATTGGATCCGGCTGCAGCGCGCCCGGGAGCGGTGGATCGCGGAATTCGCCGAAGCCATTACGGCCGCGGTCAAAACCATTCGCCCGGACATGTCGGTCGGCCATCAATGCGCCTCCTGGACGGTCGGGTGGCAGAACGGGCTGACGAACGCCTTTTTCCGGCAAACGGATTATACGAGCGGCGATTTTTACGGCGATGCGCTTTTTCAGTCGTTCACCTGCAAGGCTTTGTATCACTTGACCGAAAACAAGCCGTTCGAGTTCATGACGTCGCGCAGTCCGGACCTGACGCATCATACGACGATGAAATCGCCGGAGCTGCTGCGGGCGCACGCCTACGCGGCGCTTTCCAACCATAGCGCATTTCTCGTTATCGATGCGATCGATCCGGCGGGTACGATGGACCCGAGCGTGTACGAGGCGATCGGCGGCGTCTACCGCGAGCTTGAGCCTTACGCCCCGTATTTCCGTCCGGATGCCGAGTCATGCCAGGACGTAGCCATCTATATGAACTTCGAGTCGGAAATCGAGCTCGCGGACAACGGCAAGTCCGTTATGGAAACGCAAATCGAGAAATCGTTTATGAAAAACGCTATGAACGCCGCCAAAGGACTAATCGAGCATCATATTCCGTACGGGGTAATAACGCGTAAAAATCTCGGCGAGCTGTCGCGGTATCAGGTGCTCGTGCTCCCAAACCTGGCAATGATGGATGAAGAGGAAGCGGAGGCGATCCGGCAGTTTGTTCGCGCAGGCGGCAGCCTGTACGCCAGCAAAGGCAGCTCGCTCATCGATAAAGAAGGCAATCGCCGCACAAATTTTATGCTGGCGGACGTTTTCGGAGCGGATGCGTTTAGCGAAACCGGGGAAACCGTCACTTACGCGGCTCCTGTTAGCGAAGGGGATGCACGATTTCTGCGGTATTCCGCGCTGACGCCGCTGACGCTGCTTGGTACGCAGCTGAAAACGGAAGCGCGGCCCGGCAGCTCCGTTATTGCGCAGCTCGTTTTGCCGTACACGCGTCCTGACGATGCGTCCAAGTGCGCCTCCGCGATCAGCAACCCGCCAGGAAAGGAGACCGGGCATCCTTCCATCGTCGAAAATGAGTACGGCGCCGGGAAATGCCTATACGCCGCAGGCAATCTGGAAGCCGTCGATTCAGGCGAGCACCGAGCCGTCTTCGCCGGGCTTATTCGTTCTCTGGCAGCCCGGCCGTTCTCCTTCGAAGCCGAAGCGCCCAAGTCCGTCGAGCTGACGCTGTTCCACGATGCGGATGAGGAGCGGTATTTGCTCCATCTTTTGAACTTTCAGAAGGAGCTGCCGAACATTCCCGTATACCGGACCCCCGTCAAAGTGAGAATGAACGGCCGCGTTCCTTCCGGAGTAAAGCTTGCTTCGCCCCAGCAGCCTTTGACTTTTACGGTCGACGGCGACTGCATCAAGTTCGAGGTGCCGAAGCTGGAGACGTACGCTTTATGCGTCATAAGCTACGCCAAATAATTGACATTTTGCCTAGCCTCCGAGCCAGCTTTATGCGGCTCTTTGGAGGCTTTTTGAGTTTATCAGAAAGTATAACGTGGAAGCGTGTTAAGGGAGCAGCGGGACGATCGGTATCCGTGTCCCTCCAGATAGGAGGTGAGTCTGTGGATGGCGGCGTCCGGAATTGTCCGGCGATGGCGGCGCGCAAGTTTTCGAAATCCGGTAAGGGAATAAGTTAAAGCTCATGGCACTTTATAAAACCTTCACATGCGTTTGATACTGCGTTAATAAATATCCCCTACTCTAAAAGAGGTAATTCAACTGGAAGAGGGGTTGCGCATTGAACCGATATCCTGTTATTGCCTCCATTACGGATGACGATCAGATCGCCAAGGCGCTTACGAGCGGCGTACAGAGGGTCAATTTGATGACCGGGACGATCACCAATTTGAAGCAAATTATCGGGCAGCTGCATGATGCCGGGAAGAAAGTGTACGTTCACATCGAAATGGTGGGCGGAATCGGAAGAGATGCATCGGCCATTCAATATTTGGCTGAGGTTTTTAAAGTCGACGGAATTGTGACGACCAAAAGCAATGCCGTCGCGGCCGCCAAACAGGCGGGGCTGGCGAGCATTCAGCGCATTTTTGCGATCGATTCCGCCGCTGTGGATACGGCCATCCGCATGATCAAGACATGCAATCCCGACGAAGTGGAGCTTATGCCCGGACTGATGCCGAGGATCATTCAAGAGATGAAGGAGAAAATCAAACAGCCTCTCATTGTCGGCGGGTTGATCAGGCATGACGAGGAAATCAAACAGGCGCTCGCAAGCGGCGCGGATTACGTTTCGATAGGCGATGTGAGGTTTTGGTAAACGCACTTAATTAAATATAGATCCTTTGGGTGGAGACGATGAGAAAACCCGGCGGTCAGTAATCAACATTCTTTGAGGGAAAAGGAGTGATTTCTGCTGCTGGTTTTTTTGTGCTGCATGGAAACGTTTTGCCGTATTTAGCCGCTTAGCCATCAATGACCAGGGAGAACGCACATGACGGATTTAACATCGTTTGACGCTTACTGCTTTGATTTGGACGGAACCATATTTGTGGGCGATACGCTTCTGCCGGGCGTTCAAGAGACGATCGCGGAGCTGCGCAGCAGGCGTAAAAAAATTATGTTCCTGACGAATACGTCGGTACAGACGCGCCTTGACTGCCAAAAACGGCTGGAACGGCTGGGGCTTCCGTGCGAATTGGAGGAAATCATGACGGCCATTTACGTTTCCGGCATGTATTTTCGCGAGAACGCTCCCGATGCCGCAGTTTATTTGCTCGGCGAGCCGGCTATGGAGGAGGAATTGCGGCAGTTCGGCGTCCGGATTACGGAGGAGCCGCTGGCGGCCACGCATGTGCTGGTCGGGATGGACCGGAACTTTTCTTATGACAAGCTCAATCTCGGCATGAAGGCGATTCGCCGGGGCGCGAAGCTGGTCGCAGCGAATCCGGATCCGGTTTGTCCCGCAACGGACGGCGTCATTCCCGACACGTGGTCGCTGGTCAAAGCGCTTGAGACGGCCGGCCAATCCGAAGCGTATATGGTGATCGGAAAGCCGTCCTCCTATTATGCCCAAAAAGCGCTCCAAAGTCTGGGGATTCCGAGCGAAAAGTGCTTAATGGTCGGTGACCGGTTGGAAACGGACATCCTTCTCGGCTTAAACAGCGGCATGAGAACCGCATTGGTACTGACCGGCATCGCTTCCGCCGATGACATCGGCAGGGATACTATCACCCCCGATTTCGTAATCGCCACGCTGGGCGAAATTTATCGGGAATTATGGGAGCGTGATCGCGCCGTTAGCGGCAAATAAAAAGCGAACCGGTTTGCGGAACCATTTTTGAAAAGTCGGACGATGCCAAAATGAAAACCAAAAAACGGGAGGTTTGCGATTATGCGATTCGTTCTAATGGGAGATTTTCATTATTCGCGGATGGAGAACGGCACCGAGGAGATGCTTGATGCGAGAGATAACGCGTATACCGTAATGCTCGATGCATTTTTGAATATGGATGCGGATTATCATATTTCCCTGGGAGACCTTACGCACGAAGGATATCCCGAAGAACTCGGCAGCGTCTTCCAAAAGATCGGGGCCGGCGGGCGCAGCTTTATCCACGTGCTTGGCAATCATGACGCCTATTCGATTCCAAAAGCCGAAATTTTGGCAATCACCGGCCAGCAGCGCTACCGGGCGATCCATACGGACGAGGCGTCGCTGATTTTTCTCGATACGACCAAGGAAATGAACCGGGAAGACTGGGGCGGCGAGATGGATGCCGAACAGCTGGAATGGCTGCAAATTCAGCTCGACCAGTCCGGCGAAAAACCGGCGTTCGTTTTCGCTCATCATCCGGTTTACGGCACCACCGCGCGTTCGACGATGGAGAAGCTTTCGATTCATCCGGACATCGATATGAAGGCAGTTTTGCATCGTAAGAAAGGTCCCGGCTTTTTCTTCTGCGGCCATAATCATGTGAATTCGATCGTCCGCCAGGAAAATTGGCATTACGTGCAGACAGCCGCATGTTTGGATATTCCCGCTTATCGTACGGTGGAGCTGGAGAACGGCAAGGTGAAAATCGGCCTCGTTTTGCTCGAGGAAGCGGATCTTGCCGAGCATATCGCGTTGTTCCATACGAAGATGCCGGGTTTCGCACCTACACCGGAGGCGCATGGAGAAGACTCGGATCGAAATTTGTTTGCCGATATGATGGAATCCGTCAAATAAGCTTCAGTAAACCGAAAGCCGAGGTGAGATCGTTGGCGCAAATCAATTTGAAGCATATCGAGAAAAGCTACGGTCAGGAAAGCGTCGTAAAGGATTTGAATTTGACGATCAAAGACGGCTCGTTTACCGTCCTGGTCGGCCCTTCGGGCTGCGGCAAGTCGACGACTTTACGAATGATTGCCGGCCTGGAGCAACAAACGGGCGGAGAAATTTGGATCGGCGACCGCTGCGTGAACAATGTGGTGCCCGGTAAACGCGGCGTGGCCATGGTGTTCCAAAACTATGCGCTGTATCCGATGATGACGGTCAAGGAAAACATCGAATTCGGACTGAAAAACCGCAAAGTACCGAAGCCGGAACGTGAGCGCCTGATCGCCGAAATCACGGAAATCGTCGGACTCTCGGACTATCTGAATAAGAAGCCGCAGGCGTTATCCGGCGGACAAAGGCAGCGCGTGGCGCTCGCCAGAGCGATGGTCAAAAGTCCGGCTGTATTTCTGATGGATGAGCCGTTATCCAATCTCGACGCGAAGCTGAGAAATCAGATGAGAACCGAGCTGATTCAGCTGCATAAACGTCTGGGAGCGACCTTTATTTTCGTCACTCACGATCAAGTAGAGGCGATGTCCATGGGCGATCAGATCATCATTATGGATAAAGGCCGGGTGTTGCAGGCGGACAGTCCGATGAACATTTACAACGATCCGGCCAATGTGTTTACCGCCCAATTTATCGGTACGCCCGCTATGAATATTGTCAAATACGCCGATTTGGAAGGAATGCCGGGCAGCAGAGTAAGCGACGAACGGTTTTATGCCGGCTTCAGACCGGAAAAGGCGGTTATCGCCCAAGAGGCGAAGCCGGACTGTCTCCATATTCCCGCTAGAATCGTTACTAGGGAAACGCTGGGCGCGGAAATCATTTATCGGCTGGAGTCCAAAGCAGGCCCGCTTTATGTCAAAAGCTTTCTCAAACCTCTCGAGCATACGGCGGACGTCCATATATCGGTGCCGTATTCCGACTTGTATTACTTTGACCGCAGCGGGGCCAGAAGGCGGGAAGCGGAAGGCGAAAGAGTGCTCGGCTTGGTTGCGGGAGGTTTATCCTGATGCCTCTGTGGTACCGGCTTCGCCCGTATGTTATGGTTGCGCCCGCGACGGTTATCTTTTCGATCTTCTTTATCTATCCGATCTTTTACATGATTTATTTGAGCCTGCATGAATGGGACTTTATTAGTCCGGTTAAGGAGTTTGTCGGCTTCGGCAACTTTGCGGAGCTGTTCGGCAACCGGGAGTTTTTGCAGGTGCTCGGCAATTCGCTTAACTACACGCTGCTGACGGTATCGCTGACGATCGCCGTTTCCCTTCTGCTTGCCTTGTGGCTGAATCGCAAAGGATTGTTTTACGGATTTGTTCAGGGCGCGATCTTCAGTCCGCATATCATTTCTTTGGTTTCGGTATCGCTCGTATGGATGTGGCTGATGGATCCGCAATTCGGTTTGTTGAATTGGATTCTGGAGCTGCTTGGCATGCCGAAGCTGGAATGGCTGAGCAATCCGAAAAGCTCGCTGATGTCGCTTGTGCTCGTGGCCGTATGGAAAGGAATCGGGTTTAATGCGCTTGTATTCATCGCCGGACTGCAAAGCATTCCGAAGGATGTGTACGAGGCTGCGGAACTGGACGAATCCGGCAGATGGAGAACACTGTATAAAATCACGCTGCCTATGCTGTCTCCGACCTTGTTTTTCCTTGTCATTATCAACATGATCGGATCGTTCCAAGTGTTCGAGACCATCGCCATCATGACGCAAGGCGGGCCGGTCAACTCGACGAATACGCTCGTATTTTACATTTACCAATACGGCTTCAAATTTTTCAAAATCGGTTATGCCTCAGCCGCGGGTGTCGTGCTTCTGGCGGTTGTCGGATTGCTTACGCTGATCTATTTCAAATTGCTGAGCAGGAAAATTCATTACCGCTAGGAAAACGCCGCTGCTGACTTAGCCGGCCGCCGTTAAGTTAATGCCTTACCGCGCGCCGGAGCGCAACGCGGCGGGATTTACGAAGTCAGTTTCGCAAAGCGAAACGGTTAGGAGCGCGCAGCATGCCAATCGCTAAACCCGTTATAAAAGCCTTGAACATATTGGGGCTGATCGTCTTGGTCGCCGTGTTCGCGATTCCTTTCGTGTGGATGATTTCCACCTCGCTTAAATCGTATACCGAGACGGTTCTTTTTCCGCCGAAGTGGATTCCTGACGCCATTCAGTGGGAAAATTTCGCGAAAGCCTGGAATTCCGGCCCTTTCCTGAAATATTTCATCAACAGCGTCCTCGTTTCCGTCGGCATTCTCGTCATGCAGTTTTCGACGATTATTTTCGCGGCTTATGCGTTCGCCAGATACCGTTTCAAGGGGGACCGCTTTTTGTTCGGCGTGACGATGGTCACCTTGATGATTCCCGGCCAGCTGATTTTCCTCCCGGTTTACTTGCTGCTGAGCAAGTGGGGGCTGCTCAACACGCTTTGGGCTTTGATTCTTCCTTTCTCGTCAAGCGCGTTCGGTATTTTCTTATTGAGACAAACGTTCAAGCAGGTTCAGGAGGAATTGCTTGAAGCGGCGAGACTGGACGATGCCGGCGAATGGACGATCATCCGCAAAATCATGGTGCCGATGGCCCGGCCTACACTGGTAACCTTTGCTTTGTTCAGCTTTATCGCTCACTGGAACGATTATTTCTGGCCGCTTGTCATGACGACCACCGACGCCGCGCGGACACTGCCGATCGGGATCGCCAAAATCCGTGAGGTGGACGGAGGGAGCGCGTGGCATATTTTGATGGCCGGCAATCTGATTCTGGTCATTCCGATTTTGATCGTGTTTTTTATTGCGCAGCGCCAGATCATTAAAGCATTCGTTTATTCCGGAGTGAAATAACAATCCAATTGGAGGGTTTCATCATGAAAAAATCCGTGTTATCCGTTCTGGCCGCATCCGTCGCTGTCTCGCTTACCGCTTGCGGTGCAGGTCCCAAGCAAGCCGATGTCGCTTCTTCTTCGCCTTCTTCTTCCCCTTCGCCGTCCGCCGATCCGAAAACCGCCGCAGGCGGCGAAAAGAAAAAGGTCGAAATCAACTATTGGTATTCCTGGGGAGATAAAATCGGCGAAAACAACGAAAATCTCGTCAAAAAGTTTAACGAGTCGCAGGACGAGGTCGTCGTGAAAGCTCATTTTCAAGGCACTTACGACGAGCAGCATTCCAAAGCCCAAGCCGCATTCGCCGCAGGTAACGCACCGGAAGTGTGGCAGAACGAAATCGCATCCGTAGGCGTATTCGCCAAAGCCGGCATGACTGAGGATCTGACTCCGTTCGTCAAGAGAGATAACGTCGATATGAACGATTTTATTCCCGGATTGATGGGCAACTCTTATGTCGACGACAAGCTGTACGGGCTTCCCTATTTGCGCAGCACGCCGCTGCTTTATTTGAACAAGACGATGCTGAAGGAAGCGGGTCTCGACCCGGCCGGTCCTAAAAACTGGACGGAGTTCGAGGAATACGCCCGCAAGCTGACCGTTAAGGATAAACGCGTCGGCATCACGCTGCCGGTAGATATCTGGTTCTATGAGGCGTTCATTGCGCAAAGCGGCGGGAAAATGATCAGCGACGACGGCAAAAAAGCCGAATTCAGCGCGGAACCCGGCATAGAAGCGTTGAAGTTTTGGCTGAAGCTTAAAGAGGAAGGCGTCATGAAAATTCCGACTACGGACGATGCCGGCAATCAGGCCAAAATCGATTTTCAAAATCAGCGCTCGGGCATGCTGTTTTCTTCTACGGCGGACTTGACCAAGCAGATGCTGGTGGCCAAAGAATCGGGCTTCGAGCTGGGGACGACGTTTATGCCGGCGAATAAAAGCTACGGCGTGCCGACCGGCGGGGCCAATCTGGTCATGTCGGCCAAATTGCCGAAAGAGAAGCAGGAAGCCGCGTGGAAATTCATCAAATGGATGACATCCACGGAGCAAACGATCTATGCAAGCACCTTTACCGGTTATTTGCCGAGCCGGATTTCGGCCGTAAACAGCGAAGATATGAAGAAGCTGTATGCGGAAAAGCCTTTGTTTAAGGTGGCGGTGGATCAGCTGGAGTATGCGAGACCGCGTCCGATGCTGAAGGCATATCCCGAAATCGCCAAAAACCTCAAGGATGAAATATCGCGCGCCGTCGTCGATTCTTCCGTAACGGCGGAGAAGGCTATCGCGGGAGCGGGCGAAAAGGCGGATAAGCTGTTGAATAAATAAAGCACTCCCGGAAAAGGGGGGGACGGAAAGCCCGGGGAGATCCCCGGCTTTTTGTCGTCTACATTCGCTTGGCAGCTATCTTCAGCGTTCGAGGGAGAAGGAATTTTCGATCCGGCAGCGAACTCTTCCTTAAAGAGTGCAGGCCTTGGGGGACGAGGCAAGAGCTTGCAGCTAAAGGAGACGATACGATGAACGAACGCCATAAAGAGCAAAAAGCCGAAGTGCGCGCCTATTTGGAGCGCATCGGTTATGACGGTCCGTTAGATGGAAGCGCAGCGGCTCTTGCCGAGCTGCAGGAATGCCATCTTCATGCGGTGCCTTACGAAAATCTGGACATTCTGAACGGCGTCCCGCTGTCGCTTGAAATTCCGGCGCTGTACGATAAAATCGTCGTGCGCGGGCGCGGCGGCTACTGCTTCGAGCTGAACGCGCTGTTCGGCTTGCTTTTGCGCGAGCTCGGTTACCCGGTGACGGACCTGTTCGCCCGCTTCTGGCGCGACGAGCCGAACGCGCCCCCAAAGCGCCGCCATCAAGTGCTGAAGGTCGAAGCCGAAGGCGCCTCGTACTTGTGCGACGTCGGCGTCGGCGGTATCGTGCCGCGCAGGCCGCTGCAGTTGGTTGAGCTTGCCGAAAACCAGCAGGGCGACGAGTGCTATCGCCTGGAACGCGACGATTACTTCGGCTGGATGCTTTGCGAGCTGAAGCGCGGCGAGTGGAGCCGCATCTATTCGTTCACCGAAGAGCCGCAGCTGCCGAAGGATTATCTCATGGCCTCCTTCTGGTGCGAGCATGCGCCGGATTCTATTTTCAAGAAGATGAAAATGGTGGCGATCCGCACCCGCGAGGGCCGCAATACGATCGCCGGCGAAGAGTTCCGCATCTTTACGGCTGACGGCGTGCGCGCTTTTACCCCTCAGTCGGAGGAAGAATACCTTGATGCGCTGCGCGAGCATTTTGGGATCTCGCTGAAGTAGAGTGTGCCGGCGCTCTTTGTTGAAGCGTTCGACAAGCTGGTGAATCATCGAATATTCGTTGGAAGGCGAAATCCAATACAAATGAAATATAGTCGCCTTCACCTCAAGATGCCCCATATCGAGAATGACGCTGCCTTTTCCCGGAATCGCGCATACGTTGCTTTATTTTGGGAGACTCCCTGTAAATCTTTTTTTCCGTTTTCGTTTGGAGCTCAAAGGAGCGCAACTCCACTATTCAGGTCAAGCATGGACGAGTGAATGAGCAAAAAGAACCGCCGGAACTATTTTCCGGCGGTTCTTTTCATGGAAGGACTAGCGAGCGGAAAGAAAGGCTTTATACTCGAACCGTGCGATTAGTAGGGAAAACCTTATTGTTTATGAGGCTGCCCTCACTATTCCAACGTAAAATGCTCGTTCTCGCCCGCTAGTGAGGCAAACACCACTATCAATTTCGTTTGCCTTACTAATAGTTGCGTTTGCCTCATTATCTCGCCAGAACATGGATTTTCGGTTAGAAATAACGAGGTTTGACTCACTAATAATAACCTTTGCCTCATTGCGCCTCCAGAATGAAATGCTGCTTTCCTACGGGCGCCTTGCTGCTGCAAATAATAGCTTGCCAAGATGCTCGGTAGGCTTAGCTGAATATACGAAAACCCCCAGTGGGGGGAGGGAAGAACGTAAGAAATATCTCCTTCGAACTAGAGGTTAAGAACAGGGCAGGTTTGCCAGGCCGCTTCCATTGATCGAAGGAGGGATATGGGACAGACAATAGTCGTATTAGACACGAAAACGGGACTGAAAAGGTAAACAGAGAACTAGTTTATAGGGTCCCAGTAATAGCTACAACTGCGGAACGAGGCTGCATTTCCCCTTGCCGGCGCTGCCATTTGCTTGTCGGCTTGTCGGTTCCGGCGCCTGAAGCTCCGGGATGGTTAACGGCCATAAAAACGGTATCCTGATTGCCGGAGAAGGCAAGTCCGCCAATAGCGGCTTCTGCCGGTGCGGAGGCATATTGCTTCGTTCTCCGGGCCTCTCCCGAAGGATGGACCAAATACATGCCGTTGTTTTTAAACTCCGCCCAGGCTCCGCTGTTCAGCTTATCGGCCGGGATATCGGAGCCTACCCAAAGATTGCCGTTCTTGTCGAAGGCCAAGCTGCCCGGAGAACTGAAGCCGCTCTGCCGTCCGCCGGCAAGGAACGTTTCGAACTCGAAGGAGGAGCCGCTGCCCTCCTTCAGCCGCAGGATATGGCCGTGAAGATTACCTCGTTTATCGTTCCGGGTGCAGGCAATAAATAAGGCCTTATTCGACGGATGGATCGTAAGCTCGACAGGCCGGTCGCAAGGGGTCGCTCCGACGATAAGGGCCGCTTCGTTTGCAAACGCAAGGACGTCGCTCTGGGACTGAAACTGCTCGAGCAGCTGCTCCCTGGATTTATACAGCGCTTCAGGCACTTGATAGGTAAGCCGGTTCAGCTGATTGCGCACGTTTTCGACGGAAAGCTCGATCCAGCTGCCTTGGGTCAAGTCGGCGGCGTACAAGGAGCCGTCTGCCAGAATCTGCGCGTTTACGTCCCCTGCAGCCCATTTTCCTGAGCTTATGTATTTATAGATAAACCCGTCCGGTGAATCTTCGCCCATATATACAACGACCTGATTGTCCGCGTTTAAGCTCATCGCTGCGCTGCCATGATGGAACCGCCCCAAAGCGGTGTGCTTGACCGGCTTTTTCGACGCATCGAAGGGATCGATTTCGATGACCCAACCGTAATGGGAAAGCGGCAACCCCGTATCGCGGCATGTCGATTCGAAACGGTTTTCGCAGGTGAGCTGGGTGTTCCATAACGTTTGCGCACCGCCCCGGTTCGCGAAAGTGCCTTGGATGAGCGTAGCGCCGTTAACGGCCTTCGTTCCTCTGACCGGACCTGTCAGCTCGATCGGCGTTAAACCGGTAATACGGAGGGCAAGCGCAGAATCCGGGACAAGCTTCCAAGAGCCGAGTGCGTCTTTTCTCAAATGAAGGAAGGAACCGCCTTGCTCGTAAAGCATTTGTTTTTGCAGTTCCCAAACGATCGGCTGCGAGCGGTCCGACATCCAAGAATACTGCACCGATTCGTGATTGACCCACAGCAGCGCTTCCGAGCCGGAGCCCGGCAGTGGAAAGAAGGACGTATAACTGCTGTTAAAACCGAACGTATCGCCGGATTTGTTGATCGTGTCGCCGTATGCAGCCAGGACGTGATAAGAAAAGCCTCCGGCGAGCAGCAGCTCGTCCGCATCGGCTGCCGTATGCAGGGTGGGATTAAACGTTTCCGGCAGCTGCTCGTAGGCGTTTACGTTTTGCGGGGAAGCGTCGGCTTTGCGGCTAAAAGCAGTCAACCCCGTATATGCGGCTGCCAAAGAAGCGGCCCCGGCCCCCAAATATTTTAAAAAATGGCGACGCGATATCGTTCTTTTCGATTCCATCCCGATTTCCTCCGAACGTGTAAGTATCAGTTAAAATAAAGATACCATAAATTCAGAATCTATGAATGATTTTTACTAGCATATTTGCTAGAATTAATACTATAAGCACTTAGAAGAGCGTATCAGAAAGACTACTATAGATAATAGGAAACGTTATGGAAAAGGGAGGTAAATGACAGATGCCGTTTATTGGCGAGATCCGTATGTTTGCCGGCAATTTTGCTCCGGCGGGTTGGGCGTTTTGCGACGGGCAGCTGCTCCCGATCAGTGAGAACGATACGTTGTTTAATTTGATCGGCACCACTTACGGAGGGGACGGGCAAGAAACGTTCGCTTTGCCGAATTTGCAGAGCAGAATTCCGCTTCATACGGGCAACGGTTTTAATTTGGCGGAGACCGGCGGGGCGGAAGAAATTACGCTTACAGTTAATCAAATACCGAACCATGCGCACGCAGTGAGCGTGTCGTCCAAATTCGGCAGCACGAACAGTCCGGAGGGTACCGTACCGGCAAGATCGACTCTGAATCAATTTACGGACGATTCGGTATCGAAAGCAAATCCGATGGGGAATGCGGCTACGATAAATCCGACGGGAGGAAGCCAGCCGCACACTAACCTGCAGCCTTATTTGGCGATACATTTCATTATTAGTTTGTACGGGGTTTTTCCTTCTCAAGGCAGTGGAGGCGGACAGGAACCTTATATGGGGGAAATGCGCTGGGTGGCGTTCAACTTTGCTCCGGGAGGATGGGCATTGTGCAACGGTCAGCTCCTGCCGATCAACGTAAACCAAGGATTATTCTCTATCCTGGGGACGACTTACGGCGGAGACGGGCGCGTAAATTTCGCTTTGCCGGATTTGCGTGGGAGAGCGCCCATTCATGTAGGAAGCGGACATACGCTTGGAGAGCGAGGCGGGGAACAGGCGCACACGTTATCGATTGCCGAAATGCCGCAGCACTCCCACGCTCTTTCAGCCAGCAGAAACCCCGCCGATCTCAAAGTGGCGAAAAATAATATTTTTGGCGTTACCTCAACGAGCTCTTACGCTTATGTGCCTGACAATGCGACTTTGCCGGCCATGACAAGCGTAGGCGGAAGCCAAGCCCATCTCAATATGCAGCCTTTTTTATGCTTGAATGCCATTATCGCAACGGTCGGCATTTTTCCTAGTCAAAATTAAAGGAGATTCATTATGGACGCATTTGTCGGGGAAATCCGCATGTTTACGGGAAACTTCGCTCCAAAGGGTTGGGCGTTTTGTGACGGGCAATTGCTGCCTATTTCGCAAAACACGGCTTTGTTTTCCCTTCTGGGGACGTATTACGGAGGGGACGGGAAAAGCACCTTCGCGCTGCCGGATCTGGAAGGGCGCGTACCGCTTCATGCCGGGCAGGGTCAGGGGTTATCGCTTTATGACATTGGCCAGAACGGAGGCTCGGAGACGGTTACGCTGCTGATGTCAGAGATGCCTTCGCATTCTCATACGCTGGAATATGGAATTTCCCCCGGAGCGCAAGAGAATCCCGCGGGCCAAATTTGGAAAGATGCTACGGCAGGCAGGCGCAGCCCGTCCGCCTATACGAGTCCTGCAAACTTGACGGCCATGGGAGCGCAAGCGGTTGCCGAAGTCGGCGGAAGTGTCCCTCATAATAATATGCAGCCGTATTTGACGGTTAATTTTATTATCGCTTTGCAAGGTATATTTCCGCCGCGTGGATAATGTCCAGCGCAGTTAGCGGTTTTTTTTGAATTTATCGGCAAAAGATTTGGCGGAAGCAAGGGATTCGGAGAGGAGTTTGGGAAGTGGAAGATCGGCATGCTGGACCCAAACAGATTTTGGTAGGCAGGAAATTATTATTTACTTTGTTGTGGCTGTTTTTTGCCATTGCGGTTTGGTTTGGCTTCGCTGGGGCGGCTCACGCGGCATCGTTCACGGTAACGACGTATTCGGATACGACCGATATTGCCCCCGGCAATGGCGAGTGCCGCGACATCTCAGGGCAATGCTCGCTTCGGGCGGCTTTAATGGAGACGAATATACTTGCGGGGGAGGACGAGATTGTCATTCCGGCGGGAACGTATACGTTAACGACGGGTCAGCAATTGGAAATTCGCGATCACGTCAAGCTGACGGGTAATTCGAGCAATCCCGGGAGCACGATTATTCAGGCGTCGACAAACGCCGTTTCGGCCACTCACCGGGTACTGGAAATAAATCCGGATTTGAATGCTGCCGGATATAACGTCACGATTGAAGGACTGACAATCCGGAACGGCAAAGCGCCCGCTGTTAGCGGCTACGGTGGCGGCGGGATCGGCGGAGACGTCGGCGTAAGCACGACAACGATCAGTCATTCCGTTATTTCCGGCAACTTGGCTTCCGGCAACGGTTATGGGGGCGGCATCTATCTATCCGGAGCCGCAGCCGGCAAGGTTCGGATGACGGATGTAACCGTAAGCGGCAATAAAGCGGGAGAAGCAAGCTTAACCGGCTACAGGTCGAGGGGCGGCGGCGTTTATTTTGAAGGCGATATGGGTTTGGAGCTAACGGACGTCGCTGTGCAAAGCAACACCTCCTATGGGCTTGGAGGAGGAATGGCGATCGTATCGGAGACGGCATCTTTAAGAAATGTTTCGATTACGGATAGCTCGTTTACAGGCAACACCGCAATCAGTAAAACGGCCGGACCCGATACGGAAGGGCGCGCCGGAGGATTGTATCTGGGGTCTCCTGCGGTTATAACGGGCACGCAGTTTGCGAACAATACTGCCGGCGGGGACGGCGGCGGCCTGGTGCTTGATTTTTTTACCGGCTCGGTCGGGCTGAATAACGTAACGATCAATGCCAACACCGCACAGCGAGGCGGCGGAATGTACATCAATGCTTATAAGGCGCCCGATATGACGAGCTCTTCCATTTACGGAAATACTCCGAATGACGTGGACGTCAATCCGGAAGGAACGGACATGGAAGTAACGATCGCTCCGGCAGCCGCGCCGGGCGGCATTTTTTCACAAGGCAAAACGGGCGCTCACTATTTGGTTACGGTGAAGAATACCGGCAAAGTCAAATCCGGCGGAAATGTCAGCGTTACGGTTACGCTGCCGACGGGGCTTACGGCTACAAGCATGGCCGGGAACGGATGGACATGCTCGACCGGGACATTGACCTGTACGCGTTCGGATGCGCTGACCGGCGAGAGCGGCTATCCGGTTATCGACTTAACGGTGAATGTGGCGCAAGATGCGCCGCGCACGGTGACAAGTTCGGCGAAGGTTTCCGGAGGCAATGAACTCGACATAGACAATGATACGGGTATTCATGAGACTACAATTCTGAGCCGCGATTCGAGCTTAAGCAATCTTTTGACTTCAAAAGGTACTTTGGAGCCTCTCTTCGCGTCAGGTACGCTTGCCTATACGGTGAATGTCGGCTATGTCGTGGATAAACTGGCGATTACGCCTGCCGTTCATGAGTCGCATGCTACGGTGAAAGTGAAGGGCGCTGCGGTAACGAGCGGCCAACCAAGCGGTTTGATAGATCTTACGGTTGGCGATAATGCTATTCCGGTTTTGGTTACAGCCGAGGACGGCATAACGACTACGACGTATACGATAACGGTAAACCGTGCGCCTAAGTCTACGAATGCGAATTTGAGCGATTTGACGGTAAGCGGCGGCGTAACGTTGAATGAAGCATTTTCGGCGAATACGTTAAGTTATACGGCAAACGTGGATCATGAAATCGATTCGCTTACGGTTACGCCTACGGTGGAATATCCGCAGGCAACGGTTACGGTAAACGGAAATCCAGCAAGTGATCCGGTTAACTTGAATGTGGGGGACAATGCAATCTCCGTTGTTGTAACGGCGGAAGATGGTACGACGAAGAAGACGTACACGATCACGGTGACGCGGGCGAAGTCGAGCAATGCGGACTTGGGCGCGCTGGCGCTAAGCGCGGGAACGCTGGATCCGGTCTTCGCAGCCGGAACGGAAAGCTACACGGCAAGCGTCGGCAATGCGGTTACGAGCATCGACGTGACGCCGACCGTGGCGGACTCGACGGCTACAGTGACGGTGAACAATGACACTATCAATTCGGGCAGTCCGAAGAATGTAACGTTGAATGTGGGTACGAATACCATCACGGTTGTTGTGACGGCGCAGGACGGCACTACAACGAAGACGTACACGATCACGGTGACGCGAGCGAAGTCGAGCAATGCGGATCTTAGTGCGCTGACACTCAGCGCGGGAACGTTAGATCCGGTCTTCGCATCCGGAACGGAAAGCTACACGGCGAGCGTCGGGAACGCGGTTACGAGCATCGACGTGACGCCAACCGTGGCGGACTCGACGGCTACAGTGAAAGTGAACAATGACACCATCAATTCGGGCAGCGCGAAGAACGTAACGCTGGGCGTGGGTACGAACACCGTCACGGTTATTGTGACAGCGCAGGACGGCACGACAACGAAGACGTACACGATCACGGTGACGCGAGCGAAGTCGAGCAATGCGGATCTGAACGCACTGACGCTAAGTGCAGGAACGCTGGATCCGGTCTTCGCATCCGGAACGGAAAGCTACACGGCGAGCGTCGGCAACGCAGTTACGAGCATCGACGTGACGCCGACGGTTGCGGACTCGACGGCTACAGTGACAGTGAACAATGACACTATCAATTCAGGCAGTCCGAAGAATGTAACGCTGAACGCGGGTACGAACACCGTCACGGTTGTTGTAACAGCGCAGGACGGCACGACGAAAACGTACACGATTACGGTGACGCGAGCGAAGTCGAGCAATGCGGATTTGAGCGCGCTGACGTTAAGCGATGGAACGCTGGATCCGGTCTTCGCAGCCGGAACGGAAAGCTACACGGCGAGCGTCGGCAACGCGATTACAAGCATCGATGTAACGCCGACGGTAGCGGATTCGACGGCTACAGTGAAAGTGAACAATGACACCATCACTTCAGGCAATGCAAAGAACGTAACGCTGAACGTGGGTGCGAATACCATCACGGTTGTAGTAACGGCGCAAGACGGCACCACGACTAAGACGTACACGATCACAGTGACGAGAGCGAAGTCGAGCAATGCGGAC
>NZ_QMFB01000018.1 GCF_003285015.1 Paenibacillus contaminans
TGCGATTTGTTGCTTGTTTTTGCTGGCTTTATTTCGCTCATTGTTCAGTTTTCAAAGGACAATTCTTTGTTGCTTTTTTGTTTCATTTATGTCGCTTTGTTTTTCAGCGACTTTTTTATCTTACCACATCTTCAGTTTATAATGCAAGAACTTTTTTTAAATTCTTTTTTCTTGCATTTCGCTGCTCGTTTGTTACCGAGCTGCCTTCCGAAGCGGCGAAATCTAATTTATCACAGGATTCGACATTAAGTCAAGCACTTTTCTCAACATTTTTTTCACTATCAAATAATCGCCCTCGCAAAGCCTCCTCAAACGCGATATGATTCCCTCCTTTTCCTGGCCGGCACGCCTGATTTCAAGCCCGCAAACATAGAAGGCGCCCGCACGGCTCCGCGCTTTTCCAAGCTTGAAGCATCGTACGAACGCCATAAAGTGCGATCATCCCTTAACCGCGCCGGCCGACAAGCCTTTGACGAAATAACGTTGAAAGCTGACGAAAATAACGAGGATCGGAAGCAGCGTTAAGCTGATGCCGCCGAAGAGCAGACTGTAGTCTCCCATCCCTCTGCCCGCAAAAAACTTATAAAGATTGATGCTGATCGTCGGATAATCCTTCGAATTCAAAATAACGAGCGGAAGCAGCAGGTCATTCCATATATAGATGAATTGCATAATGATCAATGTAGCGGTAACCGGTTTGAGCAGCGGGAAAATAATCTGAAAGAACGTCCGAAACGGCGAGCTGCCGTCTATATAAGCCGATTCTTCCAATTCGAAAGGCAGCGATCGCATAAAGCCGCTGTAAGTAAAAATGCAAAAAGGCGAAAGCACCGCCATGTAAACGAGCGAAATGCCGATTAGATTGTTGTGAAGATGCAGATCCTTCAATAAGAATACGATTGGAATCAGCGCGGATTGCACCGGAATCAAAATCCCCGACAAAAACACCCAATACATCGCATTAAACAGCGGATGCTTGACTCTGGCCACCGCATAGGCGGCGAGCGCGGAAAGACTCACGGCGAAAAAAAGCGTAATCGCTCCGATCAGGAATGTGACGCCGTAAGAGCGTACGATATCCATTTTCTCGAACGCCGAGACGATATTGCCGAAGCCGACGCTAAAATCCGGAAACGCCAGCGGTTTCGTGGCGATTTGCTGATGCGTTTTGAACGTATTGATGATAATGACGTAAAGCGGAATGGAAACGACCAGCGCCAGCAATATGGAGAACAGCTCGAACGCACCGTAGCGAAGTTTCTTCATGAATGAGCTCCCTCCTCATATTTGCGGGAAAGCGAAACGAAAAAGATCGTAATGATCAGCGCGACGGCGGTTAATACGAAGGAAGCGGCCATTCCGTGCGCAAACTCGGTCGACTGAAAGGCATAGCGGTAAATCCGTATCGCAAGCGTTTCGCTTGAATAGGCGGGACCGCCGCCGGTCAACGCAAATGGAAGATCGAAAATCCGAATCCCGTTCGCAAGCCCGATCAGTACGCTGACCGTTATGCCCGGAGCGATCATCGGCAATGTAATAGAAAAGAATTGTCTCCATCTGGAAGAGCCGTCAATCATCGCCGCTTCCTTTATTTCATGGGGAACGCCTTGCAGAGCAGCAAGGTATACGATAATGATCGGCCCCATCATTTGCCACACCGTAATGAAAATAAGCGAATACACGACATAATCCGGTGAATCGATCCACGGTATCGTTTGCTTCTCTCCGAAAATTTTGCTGAGCGTAACGTTAACCAGACCCGTATTCGCATCCAGCATATAGCGCCAAACAAATGCGGCTACGACAATCGGAATAATATTCGGAATATAAAACAAAGAACGAAGAAGCGTTTTGGTCTTCAGCTTCTGATCTAGCAGAATGGCAAGCAGCAAACCGAACACGTTAGCCAAGCAGGCAGTCGCAACTCCAATGAACAACGTTCTGTTCAGCGCTTTCGTAAAATCATCGCTTTTAAAAATGTCGATATAATTGTCCAGGCCGATAAACTTATAAGCGCCTACGCCCTTCCAGTCCGTAAAGCTGTAATAAATCGATTGGAAAATCGGAAAAAATAAAAACACGCCCAATATGACCGTTATCGGAAGGATAAAGATCACGCCTGTCATGAACATCTTCTTCTGCATAGCCTAGCCCCTTTATCGCTTCGACTTATTGATCCCACGCATGCAATAAAACGTTTCTGCAAGTAAATGTTAAAAGCCAAACGAAGAGGCGGCGGCCTTCCGCCACCCCCGCTTCGTCATGCCGCCTGCCGCTTGACGGGCATCGCCGCTTTATTATTTTTGTTTCGTTTTATCGTATTCGGCTATAAATTTATCGACGGCCTTGTTCAAGTCGTCCTTAAAGGTATATTCCTGAGCGGCGTTTCCAAGCGCCACCCATGTCGCACTCGGAATAGGGCCGGTGTTCGCGAACGATACGACACGGTTCGTTTCCAGCCATTTCGGCACTTCGGCATACGACTCATCGAGCTTGCCTACGCCGGTTTGGGCGGAGAACGTCCCTTTCGTTTCCTGGATCTTGGCGTATGTGTCCTTGCTGAAGAGCCAGTTCAGGAAGGTTTTGGCCGCTTCGACATTTTTGCTTTTTGCATTGATGGCGATTCCGTCCTCAGGAACGAAAATATACGGGTTTTTGTCCTCGGCCGAATACGGCAGGTTCATGAAGCCCAAATCCATGTTCGGCGCAAGCTTGCGAAGCGCGCCTGCCTCCCATGTTCCGCCCATAAGCATGGCCGCGTCGCCGTTAGCGAACGCTTGCTGCGCCACCGAGTACTCATTCGTAAAGCTGCCTGTACGCACGTATTGATTCAGCTCTTTAAAGCGTTTAAAGCCTTCTTCCACTAACGCGCGGTTTTCCGGCTTGCTGAAATCCAGGCTGTTGGACAAGTACGCTTTTTTGAAAGCATCATCGGCGGCAGCTTTGGCACCGAACGTCCAGTGGAATACGTTGGCGATCCCCGTCTCCCACTTGGATGAATACACGAGAAGATCCTTTCCTTTGGCCTTCAGCTTTTTACCGAGGTCGAGAAGCTCGTCCCATGTTTTGGGAGGCGCTGCGTACCCGGCTTCTGCGAACGCTTTCTTATCGTAGGCAAAACCCATTACCCCTACCCCTAGCGAAAATAAAGCCGTCTTGCCGTCAAGCGTCGTAGCCTTGCGAATGGAGTCTGCGTAGTTTTTGCTCGATTCCAGAGAGCTCAAGTCATAAATATAGCCGCCTTTGTTCGCCATATCCGTTGTTACATGACCGATGTTGATTTGATACAGATCGGGCATTTCACCGGTTGAAATTTTCGTCCGGAGCGAATCGTAAATGACTCCGTCTGGAAGCGTTTCCGCTTTTACTTTAATAGTAGGATGCTTGGACTGAAACTCCTTGATCAAATCCTCATGCACCCCGGCAAACAGCGATTCGGCGAACGTCATCGAAAGCGTTACGGAATCGGATGATTCGGACGAGCCGCCGGACGAGTTGTCCTTGCTGCCGCAGCCGGCGAGAAGAGCCGCGACCGTCAATGCTGCTGCCGACACTTTTAACGTTTTGCTTTGTTTCATAGTGTTGAACCTCCCAGTTGAATGATTCTTCTTTTCTTTTTTTGGAGCAGGATGCGAAAGTCGTGGCGTCACCTAACCCTTATGAAATCCCTTTCATCAAAGAATGCGCCATTTCGTTTTGCATATTAAACAATGTTTAATGATAACTATATATACCGCATGCCTTTTTGTCAATAAAGCGTTTTCAAATCCCTATAGTTTGTGCTATCATTTGTGAAATCGCCTAATTACACAGCTGGAAATGCATGTTTTCCGCATTTTTAAAACATCGTTTATAAAATAGCATGCCTATCGAGCAGATTCACCCACATAATTTCCCTTAAAAATCAGCAAATAAAGCAACCCAATATCGAAACTTCGTTTAATCTGATAACTGGTGTTTATTTTTTTGAGAAGTAAACCACAAGATGCTATACTGAAAGATGTTGAAAACGTTGTCACCGCGCCGGATACCCGCATAGCGGCGACAGCGAAGCGATATTCGAGGTGAAAGTATGGACTCATCCAAAAAATATAATGTCCCCGCATTGGAAAAAGCGATTGCCATTATTGAAACGTTATTTAAGCACGATGAAGCGATCGGGGTCAGCGAGTTGTGCAAAATGGTCGATATTCCGAAAACAAGCGTGTTTTTTATTCTGAATACGCTGGATCAGCATGAATACATCACGAAAACGGAAGACGGCAAATATAAGCTCGGCACGAAATTTCTGAATATCGGCCTGACGCTGCTGAGCAAAATCGAAATTCGGGAGCTGGCCAAGCCTTTCATGAACAAGCTGCTGCATGATACGGGCTTCACCGTTCATCTCGCCGTATTGGATAATGGGGAGGCTATGTACTTGGAGAAAGTGGAGAACGGGAAGTTCGTCAAGTTTTCCACTTATGTGGGGCAGCGCCTGCCGCTTCACGCATCGGGCGTCGGCAAGGCGATGGCTGCCTATATCCCTGACGCTGAGCTCGATCTCATCCTTGAAACGCGCGGCATGCCCGAGAAAACGGAAAATACGATTACGAACGCCGCTGAATTCAAAAAAGCGCTTAGCGACATACGCAGCCAAGGTTACTCCATCGAGGACGAGGAAGGAGAATCGGGCATTCGTTGCATCGGCTCCGCCATATTCGATCATCGGGGCCAATTGAAAGCGGCAATAAGTATTACCGGTCTGCGGACCGATATGCCGATTCAGCAAATTCCGCTGCTTGGCGCGCTTGTGAACCAAACCGCTCTCAGCATTTCGCAGCGGCTCGGTTATTCCCTGCCGGCGGAAGGTTGAGCCGTGTGCTCGATATAACGTTTAATTTCCCGGGACTATCGCAAAGATGAACGGCGACTATGGCGCCTCCGCTTGCCGCTCGCTTTAGAGCCGTCGCTTGCTGTCAGTAACGAAAAAAAGCTGTTTGTATCCGCGGCGAGCGCGAATCAAACAGCTTTTTTGAGCATTTGCCTTATTCGATCATACCTTCAGCAGGACTGCTAGCCGATGCATAACGTTTCTTAGGGATGCGTCCGGCCAAAAATCCTTTGCGCCCCGCTTCGACTGCGAGCTTGAACGCTTCCGCCATTAAAGCGGGATCTTGGGCGAGCGATACCGCCGTATTGAGCAGCACGCCGTCGGCTCCGAGCTCCATGGCAAGCGCAGCATCGGCCGGTCCGCCGATTCCGGCGTCCACGATAATCGGAACCTTCGCTTCTTCGATGATGAAACGAAGGTTGTTCGGATTAACGATGCCTTGGCCGGAGCCGATCGGAGACGCTCCCGGCATGACGGCGGCAGCTCCCGCTTCCTGCAGCTTGCGCGCCAATATCGGATCGTCCGACGTGTACGGCAGCACGATAAAGCCTTCGTCGACCAAAATTTTAGTCGCCTCAAGCGTACCTACCGGATCGGGGAGCAGCGTCTTCGGATCGCCGATGACCTCGACTTTGATCATGTCGCACAATCCGCTCGCTTTGGCCAAGCGCGCAATACGGACCGCTTCCTCAACGGTGTATGCGCCGGCCGTATTCGGCAGCAGCGTGTACTGCTTCAAATCGAGCGTCTCGAGAAAATTGGGCGCATCCGGCGTATCGATCGGAAGCCGCCGTATCGCAAAGGTCAGCACATCCGTTTTGGAAGCTTCGACCGCTTTGCCTTGGATATCGAGAGATGAAAATTTGCCCGTTCCGAGCAGCAGACGGGACTGAAATTCATAAGGTCCGATTTTCAGCAAATCTTTCATATTGAACGCTCCTTCGTAATAAATGATGGATGAGTCGCAGCAAAACCTCTTGTTAAGAGCCTAACCTAAGCGGTCAACCGCCCCCGACAAAATGCACGATTTCCACTTGATCGCCGTCTTGAAGCTTCGTATCGCCATAGCTGTTACGATCGATAATCGCGCGATTCAGCTCGACGACCAAAATCTTATTCTCCAGCTTGAATGCAGTAAGCAGCTCGCTGACCGTGCCGACATCCGGCACATCCCGAAGCTCGCCGTTAACGGTAAGCCGCATCTTCTCTCCTCCTCCGCTCATCCCCGCATCAACGATTCGTCGTTTTCCGAATACTCGCGGAGTGCATTTTACAACCCCTCGCAAACTGCGCTCCACAAGGTAAACGGCTTCGCCATCCAAATCGCTTTCGGAGAAAGCAGCTTCGTAAGCATGTGCTTACGAACAGGCGCGTTTACCGGGATATCGAACAGTCTGCGGGATTCAAAAAAAAGCCAACCGCAAGGGTTGGCTTTGTGGATACACGTCAAAAAACGCATAACCACTTCCCTACGCTGGTATAATCCAGGCGGCGAACATAACGTTAACCGTTATGCGCCTTTTCAGGTTCCAAGGGTTTCAGACGCCGTCTGCTCTCAGCCTGGCAATTCAGGCTCCCCTAGTGGTGAAAAATTATTCAATAAGCCTTAGTATAGCACAAAGTCCGTTCTATTTGGTATAACGGATTTCAAGCTCGCCAAAATCGTCCGTTAGCGATACGGCGACTTCATTGACTAACGATTTTTTGACAAGCTTGTTCAGCAGCAGCGACAGCTCCTGCATATCGCCGATTTCCGCCGTCTCGAGCAGTTCCGCGGAGCTCCAAGGCTCTTCCCGGCTTTCCAGCATTTGCAGTAACGGCATGCAGCAGCGTTCCATCTTGGACATGACGGAAAACTCGCAGGCCAGCAGCACAAGCTCGACGCGCTGCTTGAGCGTTTCACTGCTCGAGGTAAGCTCCTCATACAGCTTGTAAACGCCCGGATTAATTCGGTATACCTGCTCCCATACCGTCATTTCCGGATGGCTTCCATGTTCGATAATGACGATGCGCGCCCAATGATGAAGCGCCGCCATAACGCAGCTGTAGGCATCCATAACGTGCTGCTCGCGCAAATAGTCCTTTGCCAGCGAGGATGTACGCAAAAATGCCGCAAACTCCGTCATCATTTTCCGCTCGCGCTGCCGATCCGGAAATTCCAGCAGCCGGTGCCGCAACCGTTCCAATTCCCCTCTGCGGTCCAACACGATTTCACCTCGCACGATCCACTGTTTGACACTGCTCTTCTCCGCATGGCGGATCAAACGTTCCAAATCGCCTATTTGAAGCCATCGTTCTTGTATACGGCTTCCGTCTTTTATATAATGAAGGAGATTATCGGCGCTTTCGCTCCGTTCGTATACGATCAACACAAGCCGGTGGAATTGATCGCTCAAAAGCGCATGCGGCGACTCTTGCTCGACCAACAGCGCACTTATAACGTGTTCTTCCTTTTTTAATCTTTCGAAGAGCTCGGTTTTGAATCGGTCCATGCTTGCCTCCGTCCGTTGCTTGAATTTCTGTATACTGTAGACTTCTACACCAAACAGCACTTTCCTGCCGCATGGGAGAAAAGTCACATTTTCTGATGGAAGAAGAGGAAACCGATGTTATTCAAGTCTAGTAAAGTTAATGAATTTCGCCTATGGGGCCTGCTGCTGACAATGTTCGGCCTGCTGATCATGGTGCTGGGCATGGCCGGCATCGTATTCGAGTGGGGTACGGTCGGCCGGGTCATCGCAGCCGTTTTTCTTGTTCTCGGGTTAATCAGCGTCTTTGCAAGCATGGCCGTTTATTTCTGGGCAGGCATGCTTTCGACAAGCGCAGTCGTACTGGAATGTCCGGAGTGCGGCAAAACGACGAAGATTCTCGGCAAAACCGACCGCTGCATGTTCTGCAAAACGATTTTGACACTCGATCCGACACACGCTCCGAAGGAAACGGAGCCGGCAACGCAGCAGCATACGCCGCAATAACGAAACCGCCGGAATCGCACGATACATACGCGATCTCGCAAACGCGCACTGCAGCCATGAGCTTTCAAGCGCCAAAAAGCACCCGTAAGCGTTCGTCACGCTTGCAGGTGCTTTTTCGTTTACTGCCGACCGTTACGGTCGCTTCTCGAGCGTATCTTTAATGACGTTCCAAATATCCGGCGTCTCGAACGAGCGGCTCCACGAAGCGATGCCCGCAAGATCGTATTTTTTGACGAGCTCGGTTCTGCTTTTCATGGAAACGGCGTCTTCGATCCATATTTTGATCGTTTTGTCGCCTTCCTTGTACTCCACATAATTGTTGCCTGATGCTTTGTCATAGGTCGGCGTAAGCTTTTTCTCCTGGATCGTTTTCTGCACGACGTCCATCCCTACGGCCTTCGAGCTAACCTTCGTTTTGCCGTCCTTCATTTCCTCGGTCCATAAGCGCGTATAGAACGGAACGCCGAGCACCAGCTTGGAGGCGGGAACATCATCCTCTTCCATGATTTGCGTAAGCCCCTTCTCCACCCAAGGCAAAGAAGCAACCGGACCCGCTTTCGGACTGGATCCCCAATGCTCGTCGTACGTCATAACCATCATATAGTCCACGACTTCGCCGACGGCACGGCGGTCCATGAAGAGCGAGTACACTTCGGAGCCGTCCTTCACGGTAACGTCGATCGATACGACAAGCCCCTGCTCATGCAAAAATGGCGTTAGCTCGCGCACAAACTGTACGACATTCTCTTTATCCTTCAAATACACGTTCTCGAAGTCGATATTAATGCCGTCGATTTGATACATCTGGGCATAAGAGACAAGCTGCTTGATCATCTTGATCCGCTTGTCGTATGTTGCAAGCGCCTCGGATGTCTGCTTCGGCTCGAAGCCGTTGGAGAACAGCGCCCATAGCTGGTATCCCTGCGCATGCGCCCATTTGGTAAAAGCGATGTCGCCGGTGTTTTTCAAGTTGCCTTCGCCGTCGGCAAGATGAAACCATTGCGGACTGATCACGTTCAAGCCCGGCATGGCGCCGATTTTGGACGTATCGGGATTTTTGTTGTAAACCTGCTGCCAGGTCAAATTGATTTTGCCGCCAAGCGGCTTCCAAGGAGCTTTCGGCTCCTTGCGCTCCTGAATCGGAATCGTCTCGGTGCGGTCCAGCGATACTTCGCTTTTCTTCATATAGCCGATATAACCGTTCGGTAGCTGAACTTTGTACCAGTCGTTCTCTCCCTCAAGCAGCATAACGGAATCGCCTTGCTTCACGTCGGCCGCGATCGGCGCTTTCACCGTAGGCTCGGTACGCATGGCGCGCAGTTTATCCGGCTTATCGGCGGATGCGGTAACTTTCCCCCATTGAATAACGTCGCCTTCTTTATGAAGAATTACCGCTCCCGTTTCGTCGGACTCTCTCGTTTCGATATTATAGTAGTTTAATAATGGCTCGACGGGCAAATACGTATTATCGTCGATCTTCTCGACAGGAAAACGAAGCGTGAACGGCTTCTCGTTGACGAGTCCGGTTAGCTGGCTCGTTTTGAGCCGGACAACCTTGTCCTGCGTCGTAATAATGACCGACTGGCTCTGTTCCTCATAGCGGATGTTCGGATCGATCAAATCTTTATAGACGTCGATCGGCAGCTTCAGCGCTTCCTTCTCCCCTGCCGCCGGCAGCTTCAGCATCGCTCCGCGATAAAAGATCGGTTTCTTCGAGCCGTCGAAATCGGGCGTCTGGTGCGTAGAATTCGGCCAGTAAAAGTGCCAATAACCGTAACCGGCACCGCCGAGTATGACAATCATAAACAAGATGAAAATAAGCGGGACGAGCCTTCCCGACTTGCGGCGTCTAGGCTCGGCATTCATTGCTGCCGGTTCCATAACTCACTTCCTTTTATATAATAAACGATCAAAAACGCTAAAATGTTCCACTTTTCCCGGGAAATAACCGAGAAAAACGACTATTGCGCCGTTAACGCTGTCGTTTCCTGCAGATTTATAGCTGCCTCTGCAATATGTTTTTGCCGATTAACCGAAAAATCGACAATGGTCAACAAGATAAACCGTCCGTCGGCGGCATTATCGCACTTGCCGAATAAAACAAAAGGACGTATCCCGCCGCATAAACATGCAAGCCGGTACGTCCTATTATACTATATTTTACGACAAATCTCGCAAAGTATGCTGCTGCTCGATTCTGGAAAGTATATTCTTAATGTTTGATCGTACTTGCGCATTCCCGGCAAAGCCCGTATACCTCGAGCCGGTGGCCGCGAACGACAAAGCCTGTTTCCGATGCCGCTATATGCTCTACATCATGCAATTTCGGATAGTTGAAATCGACGATTTTGCCGCAATTCTCACACTGGGCATGATAATGCTCGGACATATCCGCATCGAACCGGCTGGAGCTGTCGCCATAAGTAAGCTCACGCACAAGTCCGGATTCGATAAATACCTTCAGGTTGTTGTACACGGTCGCTACGCTCATGCTAGGGAAGCGTCCCTCCAACGCCCGGTAAATCTCGTCAGCGGTCGGATGCGAAATCGTGTCCAACAAGTATGAAAGTATGGCATGTCGCTGCGGAGTCATACGCACTCCTGTCGACTTCAGCTTATCCAGCGCTTGTTCAAATCGGGCTCCCACGGTACTCACCACCATCATTCTTATGCTCGCCTTTTCGGCTTGATATTGCGAGTTATTCTCATTGTACGTTCGAATCGTTCGTTTTGTCAATCAAGGATAACGCCTACCGGCGTCCTGCAGGCCGGCGTTTACCGAGAAATGGAACACTCGGCGAAGGACATGCTTTCCGGCTTTTGAAACGAAAACCCGCATTCGGCGGCAAGCCCTATCGTCAATCAATCGCTCTTGTTGACCGAAATATGCCCGTTGCTGGAACGGATCAGCACCTTATGTTCCCCCGTGCCGATCTTGCCTTCGATGCTGTTTTTGTCCTTGGATAGAGGCAGATCGGTATCGACCGAGCTGTTCGTCGTCGCTCCGTCGACCGTGAAATTCCCGGTGGACGGAAGCTCCGTTTCCACCTTCGAATTCGTCGTACGCAGCTCCCAGTCGCCGCCGATCGTATTGCTTCTGGCTTCGATTTTACCGTTCGACGTAATCGCGATGACTTCGCGGCCTGCTTGATCCAGGATAATTTTGCCGTTCGTGGACTCTACCTTCACCTTGCCTTCGACTTGCGAAATATCGACCGAACCGTTCGTCGTCTTAAGCTCCGCATCGCCCTTGATATTGGCTGCGTTGATCGAGCCGTTCGTCGTCCGGGCTTCGGTATTTCCGTTAATGTCGGTCAAAGTAAGCGACCCGTTCGTCGTTTGCAGCTTCAGGCGGCTTTTGGCGGCAATGCGGTCGACTTCGATTTTGCCGTTGCGCGTCTCGAAATCGAAATCATAACCGCTCGTTTCCGGAACCGTTACGACGAGATCCATTCTTGGCGTTCTTCTGATGCCGAGCTTTCCGCTGTACGGCTCGCCCTTGGCTTCGATATGCAGCTTGCTGCCTTCTTTATATTCGATTTTCGAAAGATCGGCGATTTTCTCGGCTTCGGCGGTGTCGGACATGTCGACGTAAACCGTAGCTTCAATTAGAATGCCGGTTACAGCACCCGATTTAATATAAATAGGTCCGTTCGTGTTGTCCAGCTCGATTTGCTCCGTACCCGAGGCCAGCGGAACCGTCGTAGCCTCCTTCTCGAACTTCTGGCCCCCGTTTCCGGAAACAACGTTGAACCAATCGAAGGAAATTTTGCCGGCCTGCGTCGTGCCAACGACGATCGCCGCGATAATAACGGCAATCATGACGCCTCCCAAATCAAGCTTGAGCTGACGCTCGCCTTTATGGTAAATGAAGCTGAACAGCATGTATTCGACGCCTAACGCGATCAATACGGCCGGCCACCACTCGACGGCTTTGGCCAAATACGAGCTGCCCGTCGACTGATCGATCAGCAGAAGCGCACCCACCAGCACCATAAGAGCAGCGGCCGTATATCTCCCAACCTTCAACATAGCGATTCTCCTTCGCTTTATTTTTTGCGCGATTCCATTACGAACAGAACGATCCCCGCTCCGATCAAAATAGCGGCGCCGATATAGGAGCCGTTCATATGAAACAGCTCATTGAACCACGCCGGCCTGTTGAAGAGCAAAAAGAAGACGATTCCCGCTCCGATCAGCACAAGCCCGATCCGGTTCGGCCGGTCTGCGCCCCCAAGCGGATCCGTTCCCCAAGCCTCAGGTGGCAGCTCTCCGGTCTGTATCATTCTTGCGCGCGCATTCACCTTGTCGGCCAGCTGCAGGGCGTCGAAAATGTTGTAAAAGTAAACGACCGGCAGCAAGCAGCTGATCAGAACAACCAGAGGAATAAAGTTATCCCCTTCCATGCTGATAACGACCGTAGGGATAGCGGCGATATTGAGAATGAACAGCAGCATGACGACGAGCCCTTTCTGCATGAGTCCCAGATAGAAATGCCCGATGCCCGGAAACAGAAAAGAGAAAAGCCCTGTCAACGCCTTGCTCTTGCGCGGCGGCGCGGAGAATGGAACATTCGGAAAAGGAGGTGTCTGAAACTGCCTCATACGCTCCTCGAAAAAATCGTCCTGCCGCTTATTATCGTTCTGAAAATTTTGATTGCCTTCCATTCGGATTTTCCTCCTCTCAACGTTTAACGCTCTAATACCGAATATGATTGGTTACTTTGTCGACAAAACCGATAACGAAATCCACTTTGCCGCGCAGCCCGCTTTCAAGCACCCCAGCGTCAAGGGTAATGACCTGCTGCAAAATACCCGCGTGAATGAATAAATAGGTCGCAACCGCGGCAGCGAGCAAATTCGTCAGCTCGGGACGCCAAAACGAACGGCGAACAGGCGTTCGACCCCCTTGAGCTCCGCTTCCTTGTTCCCGTACCTGCAGCGAAGGCTCGTCGGCAAGCCGCTCCATGATCCTGTCTGCGAATTCAGGGGAAGGCTGCGCATCCGTCATCGCATTCAACTGCCTGTTCAGCTCCATGTACGCCTCCGCCTTATGACGGCAAATCCCGCATGTTTCCGCATGCTCTTGAATGCGCCGCGCCATAAGCTCGCTGCAGCTACGGTTTGCGAACTGCTGAAGCTCGCGCCCGTTCGGGTGCTTCCGATTCATTCCCGTTCACCTCGATCCATTTTTGCTTTAGCATCGTTTTGCCCCTGTATAAACGAGTTTCAACCGTTTTGAGAGGGAGCTGCATAATGTCTGCGATTTCCTGATACGACAGCTGCTTGTAGTGATACAGATACATAATGATCCGGTATTTATCGGGAAGCGAGGCAAGCAGCGCTTGCATATCGGACTGCTCCTCTTGCCTGACGACTTGCTGCTCGGGCTCCGCAGACCGGTCGCCGAACCAATTCCGCACTTTGTCCAACATGGCTTCGAGCGGCTTGCGGCGCTGCGACCGCCGGTAATCCTGTACGAGATTAACGGTGAGCCGGTACAGCCAAGTCGTAAATTTGGATTCGCCGCGATACTGAACGAGCGTCCGGTACAGCTTCAGGAACACTTCCTGAGATAAATCCTCCGCCGTCTCCGGATGTTCGACCATCCTCAAAATAAGGGTATACACATACGTTTGATGCCTTTTCACGAGCATACGGTAAGCGTCCTGACGGCCTTGACGGACCTCTTCCGCCAGTTCCTCATCCGTCAAATGCTCCATCCCTTCACCACCTGTTCGCCCGTTATGCTTCGATTGATTTTCACAAGATACACCATTAGACGTTAGTTTTTATAGGAACCCTTCAATTCCGGAAAAAAAATTTCGATTTTATAAAATTATTATGGCTGCGCCGTCCGAAACGCTTTCAAGCAAGCGAGTTCATAAGCATAAACTAAGGGTGGGCGCACTTCAGGGAATGTAACGATCAACGAAGGATAATCTTTCTTTTTCGGAAAAAATACCGTTCGAGCTTGTCCATCAACAGTCCGTCTATCGGACGCCAAGCGACCTCCTGCAAAAACTTGACGTCCCAGTCCGCGTGCTCCGGGTCGTAGCCAAGCGCCAGCGTGCCGGCAACCGCTACAGCCGCAAAGGTAACGGTTGCCGCATAGCCGTGGCTGACCCCGGCAAAATACTGCTCCCCCAAATGATCCGTTATGCGCACGGTTAATCCCGTTTCCTCCTGCAGCTCGCGGACGACAGCCTGCTCCGGCATTTCGCCTTGTTCAATCCCGCCGCCGGGCAAACACCAGTAATGCTGTCCGATCGTCGTATCGAAATGCCGGACCATAAGCAGACGGCCGTTCTCGATAAGAATCGCCTGCGCCCTTTTTTTGATAATCATGCTTAACGTGCCCCTTCCGTTCGATTTCAAAAGCCTCCTCTTCGCGGATGCAAAGAGAAGGCCGGCAAACGTCGATATGATCAAATAAATAATTGCAGCTAAACCCTATTCAACCGATACGCCGGTAATGCCGTGAAGACGCTCGATTCCTTCAATAAGCGGGACCAAAACGCTCGGCTTCGGAATTTTGACCGAGAGCGTGACGTAAACGATATTGCTGCCGTCCTCCTTCTGTTCTTCCTCCATTGACAGCTTGCGAACATCGACGCCTTTCTCGTCAAGCAAGCCGGAGATGCGGCCAAGCGTGCCGGGCTGATTCAGCGTACGGATCTTAATCGCATACACGCGCTTGTCGCGAAAATATTTTTTCTCGACGATATTGAGCACCCATAGGCTGAGCAGCACCATAAATGTCGATAATACGGCCGCATAATAAAATCCCGCTCCCACCGACAAGCCGATCGCCGCTACGACAAGCAGCGTTGCCGAGGTGGTCAGTCCGGTAACGCTCAAGCCGTTGCGCAAAATGACGCCCGCCCCGAGAAAGCCGATCCCCGGAAGCACCTGCGCGGCCAAGCGAGCCGGATCCATCCGGACGTTGTACTCGTCGACGAACGCGGAAAATCCATACATGGACAATAACATAATAAGCGTGGAACCCAAGCAGACCAAAATATTCGTACGAAAACCGGCCGCATGGCTGTGCCGTTCCCGTTCGAAGCCGATCAACCCGCCAAGCACCAGGGCAAGAACGAGCCGGAGCGTCAGGTGCAGCGGATCGATTTCCCATGGACTCATGGACGTCCCCCCTTCGCATTTTAGACAAGTAAATGTCCTTATTGTAGCATGATTTTCCACTATCGCAATACTTACTGAATGTACGTATTATCGCGAAACTCGCCGCTAAACCGGACATTGCCGTGTTCGTCGTAAGCCGTGCCCTGACCGTCAGGCTTGCCGCCGCGCAGCGATCCGACATACCGAGCGCCGCTTTCGTAATATAACGTTCCTTGCCCTTCCACTTCGCCGTCCTTGAAATCTCCTTCATAGACCAGCTTGCCGTTCTCGTAATAACGGCCAAAGCCATGAAACCGGCCTTGCAGCAATTCGCCTACGTACTTCCAATCCTTCCCGTAATAAATACCCGGATACGATTTATTCGCCGCCGTCTTTCGTTTCAAATCCGCAATCCACTGCCGCTCCAGCTCCTTCACCGTCTGATTCGAAATCAACTGCAGCTGGTCGTTGAACAAACCGCGCGTAAAAAATATGGAGGCGATCGCAGGCTCGCCATACCGCTCCGCCAAGAACGCATAGATCGACTGCGATAATGCATATCCAAGCTCGACGTTCTCCCACTTGTCCGACGATTCGGCGAGTTCGTCCCATGTCATCAGTTTATTCGCGGCAAGCGCTTCGTAAACCTTCAAATCCCTCATCGCCGCATAGAAAGGCGCGTCAAGCTCATGATAGGTGGCCGCCCCTTCCATAAACCAAAAAGGGTATGTTTTGCTTTTGGACGCGTCAGCGGACAAGGTTATCGCGTGTACCGTTTCGTGCAGCGCCGTTATCAGCAAGCGATCGAGCGAAGGCTCGTCCAGCTTGATCATCATTTTGCGGTCCTTTACATTCCATTCCCCTTCGGACCAGGACAGCTTGACGGCCTTCTCGTAATCCTCTTTATTGAGCAGCGCAAGCGGTATTTTGTAGGAAAGCGCATGATCGAGCGTCTCCGACGCGTGGAGGTATATCGCATCCAGATGCTTGGCGATCGCAAACACAGTCTCTTCCTGTTCCGTGTAGTAAACCTGGTAGTGCGATGTCGCGAACGTTCTCCACTCCTTGGCTCCCGCCTCCGGCGCATCGACCGGCGGCTTCACCGCTTTGACCGGCTTCCAGCTCGGCTGCGGCTCGACCGGCAGCTCCGCTGTCGGCGACGCTGCCGCTGCGCGGACATCGAGCGGCTTTTGGGGCTTCGGCCGGGATATCGGCGGTGCGGTAGCGATTTTAACGGTTCGTGTCGCATTGTCCCAAGTGACGGTTGCGCCGAGCGCTTCGCCGATAAAGCGAACCGGCACCATCGTATTGTCGTTCACAAGCAGCGGAGCCTCCTCCAGCACGACAGGCTCCCCGCTGACGACGGCTGCGGATAAACCGATCGCCAGTTTGATTTTCGTGTATGCTTTAACCGCCGTAACCGTGCGCGTATCGTTGTCCCATTCGATCTTCGCGCCAAGCGCCTGGAATATGGCTCGCATGGGCACCATCGTCGTTTGTCCGACAATAACGGCCGGCTGGCTGTACGTTTGCAGCTTGCCGTCAATGGTGATCGTAACGGCGGCCTCCGCCGACGCCGGCTTCGCTTCTTCCGCCCAAGCGTACGGGGAACCGCCCGTCAGCAGCAAACTTGCCGCCAGCAGCGTTCCTGCGGCCCATTTTATGAAACGGCTTCTCATAACATCCCCACTCTCGCATTGTATTGCCGTAGACCGTTTTCGCCGTCGGAGCCGGGAATTCCTTCTATTGGAAATGATAGTATGAAGAAAACCTCAGTGTTTCAACTCGGATAGCCGGGCGGAGGCTGCGCTCTCCGACGCTTTCAACGCCAAAAAAGCCACCATCCCCACCTGAAAGTGGTTTTGGCGGCTTTGCCGCTGAAAGGCAACCTTGCCGTGCTCTCCCTTTAAGTAGGTGGTTTATTTATTAAACCTGTCTACTTAAAGGGGGGCATGTCAGACATCGGCGTCTTATCTCGTTCTTTACCCTCTGATCCTTTAAGGGGTTAGTGTAAATCGATCAAAGCAACCCCGCTGGGCGCACTTAGCACCGAGCCTGTTTTTATAAGCGATGTCACGGTATCATCGGAATAACAGGCTGCGAATAACGAAGTCGTCCCTGCATTTACCAGCCAAATGAATGATTTCGTCGTTGTTGCCGAATCGTTCGTCTGATAAAAGATACAGTTATTAAAAACGGACTGGGGCTTCAACGCTCCACTTTCATTAATACTGAGAATATAATCGCTTGTGGCGATATCTTTTTCGAACCTGCATTGATGGAATTCTGTCAGGATATCTTTGCTGCTCGTTCCGCGAATGATGTTCATAACGGCATCACCTGACAATTTCATTGTAGTATCGGTTACAATAATACGCCCTTTCGTTCGCAAGGTCACCGGACCGTATACTTCACAATCCTTAAATCGTATCGTTCCCTGGGAGGCGCTTTTTCCCATAACATGCGACAAAGTACTGAATGTACAAGAATCAAAGAGCAATTCCGTAAAATCATTAATAACTGGAACCGTGACATTACAATTTCGAACCCGAAGCGTGGGTGAACTCGCTAAGCTTTTAATGACTACTTGCCCAGGCAGATTTACATTTGTGAATTGATCCACGATAATGACCGCCTTACCCCCGTCGTACATCACAATATCCCCTGATAAACTCCCTGTCGCAACGAGACCCGAATAATTGCCGTCTCCAAGGATCGATCCGCAATTGAGTATAGTCACACCCGGCGTTTTAGTCGGGGCTGCTTCATTATTGATGAGAAAGTTAGCGTATTCTTTGGAATCGTCCGCAAATGACAAATGTGCAAAACAATCTGTGAAATGAAAAGTATCCCGATCATTTGTCCCAGTCAGATGAAAACCCATATAGGATCCTTGGGCATAACATCCACTGCATGCAACGGAAATCGGTGTCGACCAGCCAAGCATTACAAAAGCATAGTCACGATTATCGATCGATAAGCAAGAATCCAGCATGAATGATGCAACCGGAGTCTTCTTGGGAGCTCTTGGACCAGAGACACAAGTAAATCCTCGATGCTCATTATTCTCTGCTACACATTGAGAGAAGCTGATACTTTCAGACATCTCCGACCAATAGCCGGAATTGGATTCGGCCCCTCCGTAATTTAGCGAGCCATGATGCCCATTTCGGGCGTAACATTGGGAGAAGGATACATTATGCGTTCCCTCTTCCGTTACATATCCAATCCTGGTGTAGTCTTCAGACAAGCATCTGTCGAATCTCACATGGTGGGACGTTTCCACATACACAGCATCACCAAAGTTTCCCCGGGCTTTGCGCATCGTGCAATTTTCCAGGTTAACGGCATTGCAGCCCGTTAGCCGAATGGTAGAAAAAAAGCTGTTTTGAAAAAAACAATTGCGGATAAGAATTTCACTAGAATTCAATAGAAAGAGACCGACCGATCCGGAAAAGGCATTATAGTTGCCGCTGTTCCACGAGGAAGGATCCGCAGTTACGCTGCCGTCAAAAGTTAAACCTTCGAAAGTCAGCTTGCTTTTCCCCTCGACCTTGACAAAATTGCCATTAAATGTGGATAGAGGCACCGCAGCATTGCTTTGAATAACTGCATTCTCGCAGGAATACCAAGAAGTTGAGGGGGTGAGTCCATGCCCCATAAAGGTTCCGTAAGGGAAGCTTAGGGTTTTATGCACAGAAGCCGCGTAGCTGTTGGCCGCCTGAATAGCTGCTGAATCGTCAGTCGCACCGTCTCCCTTGGCTCCGAACCACTTGACGTCAATACATGCCGTTTCGATAACACGCTTGAATCTTTTTCCGGAAGCAGATACCAATAGGGTACCCGTATTGTCAACGGACGTCGTATCGCTAGGATCGTAGTGAAAGAGTCCCTCTTGTCCTACATCTTTTACATAATAAATAGAATCAGCAGTTGGATCGGACATGCTTCGAAGCTCAGCAATTGTGGTAGCTACAAGGCCGCTCGTTTCTAGATTCATAGTCATTAAATCTTTTATTTTGGTACGGTTAGCGACCGGATCGGCGTAGGCCTTGGTCAAAGATCCGCCAATCAGCCCCGATGAAGCGAGCGCTGCGCCTGCTATCCCTAAAGAAGAGAGCAATTTCCTTCTGCTGATCACACTGTTCATCTTTTCTTTCTCCGAACTAGGAGCGATCGGCAATTCCTTTTCATCTAACATGGCATATTCCTCCTGTTTTTGAAATTGACTATAGATTAATAAATCCTGCAGCCTGCAACAGCCTTTTGATAACGACAACGGCTTGAGCGCGAGTGGCTATATCTTGAGGAGCAAATAAACGATCTGTAATGCCTGTCATCACACCGGATTCAAGCATTTGTGCTGCAGCAACCCGTGCCCAAGAGCTCATCGCAGCCTTATCTTGGTAAACATCCAACAAAGGATTCAGCTTTCCTGCGACAGCAACCGGTTTATCAGCAAACGATAGCGCATTCGAAAGAATCACGGCCATTTGCTCTCTCGTTATCGTATCGTTAGGCCGGAAAGTCCCGTCCTCAAATCCACTGACGATGTGCGCTTTCGTCGCTGCCCCAACTACACCCGCGAACCAGTCGGACTGCCCGACATCCGTAAACGAATGGGTATTCGGCTGAATGCTCATCTGTGTAGTCATCGAATCTTCCTCTACCCCTAATGCACGAACTATTAGGCTGACGAACTCCGCACGAGTGACGTTGCCTTCGGGAACAAAGCCCGTTTCTGTCCGCCCGTTAACGATTAGCTTAGAGGCGAGCAGTTCTACGTCGTTTTGGGACCAGTGGCCCTGTAGATCGGTGAATGACCTCTTCGTTTGAGCAATCGCGTACAGGCTGTTTCCAGGTCTGAAGATACGCGCTTCTGTCATTCCGTTCGAGGTTATAAGGACAGAAGGGACGAAGAATACATCACCCGTTATCGGATCGATCCTGACTGCCGTTGCCTGCGTAATATCCATCGCTCCCGTTCCGGTCGCCCCTGTTGAGCCTGCAGTTCCTGTAAGCGCGATGCTTCTGTTCACATAAGTCCGTCCGAAGTCGGCAAAAACTTGTTTACTGCCATCCGCCTCTACGGCAAGCGAGAAATCGATGATGTCGCCTATAAGGCCGATACCTGCCGCTCTCGCTTGCTCAACCAACCGTTCCTTAGTTGGATCGTCGATCGTTTCCATCGTAATGTAGACGATGGCATTTTCCATTTTGCTTCCGAGCTGCTTTAAGAACGAGGTAAGTGTCGGAAAGTTTATCGGCAATGTGTAACCGACATTTCCTGCCTTAAGCTTAATGGCCGCATCGGGATTTTCACTCGCAGCAGCAACAAGCACTTTAGCAGGAATACCCACCTTACGAATCGCTTCCGTACCTGACATTTCAAATGTAATCGTTCGTGCTAGTGATGCTTCCTCTTTCAGCAAGCTAAATGCTTTCGTTAGCGAGTCGGCATGGAGCATCGACGTGGACGTCGCTTTCCCGTTCGTTCCCGCGGCTGCCGTTACAGTTAACGTTGCCGCACCGCTGCCAAGTATCACGCCATCTGAACTCTTTTTCACATCGTCGTCCGTCGGCTTTGGCTTTGGCGTGTTTGTTGTGCTTGTATCGGAAGGCTTCGGACTGATCTGGGCCTCGGCCCGATTTACGGTTAAGGTATACGTCTTACTGGTTAAGCCATCTTCAGCCGTAGTGACAATCACCGCTTGATTGGCCCCAGTCTGCAGTCTCATTGATAGGGGGACCCCACTGCCATGAGGAATGCCGTTGATCTTCATCGTAGTCGCCGGGTCATACGTAACCGCTATTACACTTAGACTGTTTACTTCATATCCGACATTCAGCGAGTAGGCAGAAACCTCGGGGGTAAACGAGGGCTGCAAAGTCCCCGCGCTAACGTTCAAGCCGCTTAAATCAGCATTCGGCTCAGTAACACCCGCCCGATAAATCGTCACCGTGTACGTCTTGCTCGTCAACTCGTCTGCCGCATGCACGACAATTGGCAGCACATTCGCACCTACATGCAGGCTGACTGGTATCTCCGCACTATTTGCATACACTTCTTCCGTTACCGAGATTCTTGCGGATGAATCGTACGTCTCCGCTGTAACGGTTACACCGGTAACTTCGTTGCCCACATGGACCGTATAGCTAGTAATGCTGGGATCAAAAGTCGGGCTGAGCGATCCGGTGCTTACGGCCAAGGTGCTCAAATCTGCAGCCGTGACCCGCTCTTCCGAGATGACGGTGATTTCGTCGCTATTGAAATTGGCCGCATAGACTTTGTTCATCGCCTCATTGACCGCAGCGGCAATCGGATTTGTTCCTGCAGATACGGTAGACGTCAAAAGACTCGCTCCATCGATCACCGTCACGCTGTTGCTGTCATAATTCGCTACATATATCTTGTTCGTATCCGCATTAATGGCCAGAGCATTTGGGCCTGCTCCAACGGATACCGTAGAGATGCTATGATCGCCGCCATTAATGACCGTCACATTGTTACTGCTATCATTGGCCACATAAATCTTACCGGTTGTCTCATTGACCTTAACCGCAGTTGGTGTTGTACCTGTAATCAGGGTTGAAGTGCCGTTCGTTACACCATCGATCACCGTCACGGTATTGTCATAAAAATTCGTTACATAAACGTTTCCGTTTAACGGGTTCACCGCCAAATCGTTCGGACCCGCACCTGTCGGAACGGTAAGAGTTGCATGGCTCAAGCCGTCAATGACCGTCACCGTGTCACTGTCTATATTAGCGACATAAATAGTATTGGTCGCCTCATTAACCGCCACGGCAAACGGACTCTTCCCCGTATCGATACTGGTCGTATGATTCGTTGCTCCGTCGATCACGGTTATCGTATCGTCGCCTATGTTGGCTACATAAATCTTGTCGGTCACCGGATTCACCGCTACAGCAAACGGCTGGATCCCTACCTCTACCTCTACGGCGTTGTTTGTAACGCCGTCGATCACCGTCACGGTATCACTATCCGCATTGGCCACGTAGATCTTATTCGTCACCGGATTCAAAGCTAGCGCATACGGTGTCGTTCCAACCTCAACGGTTGCCACGGTGACAATACCTCCATCGCTGTCTTGCAATACACTCACGTTGTCGCTATCCACATTGGCCACATAAATCCTGTTCGTATCCGGATTAACAGCTACCGCATGGGGGCCTCTTCCCGCTGCCGCATTCGAGGAGGAAGCTGAAGCTTCCGCTTGCGAAACAGGCAGTCCGGCAGTAAGTAATACGGCGACGATCATTCCTACGCATATCTGACGTAGTACAGAAATTGTTCTAAGCTTCACCGCTCACCAAACCTTTCGATCAGATAGATAACGCTTTCAAAATTTGTCTGAATTGGGTAATGGGGAGAAATGACAGATCATCTGCTAGAGTCCATCCCGATACTCCCCAGGAGTAATCATTTCATATTTTTTGAAGATTCGGCGGAACGTGATATCATTCTCGAAGCCGACAGTAAGCGCGATATCCTTGACCAGAAGCTCAGTATCCCCAAGAAGCTGCTTCGCACGTTCGACACGTTTTCTGTTGACGTAATCAACAAAATTGCAGCCGACATAGTCTTTGATTAATCGGGAAATATACACGCTTGAATAAGAAAACTGTTCAGATAGCAGGGTTAAGGATATATCCGGCTGAAAGCATCGCTCATCGATAAATGCCACGATCGCTTTTGTTAGATTCTCATTCACTTTTTGCTTGTTCTCGTTAATCGACTGACAGACCGCCATGTACACTTTCTTTATATAATCCACAGTGTCATGATAATTTTTCAGTTTTTGCAGCGTCTCGTACCCACCCAGCAGATCTGACGGCTCTCCTCGCGTGCTGCCATATACCGCAATTGCAGCAGTCATCATCCGGGTAAATACATACATACCGTGACGGCTGTCCAATCTTCGAGCCGCAAAATTTTGCTGCAGCAGTTCATCCAGCAGCTTCTCCGTTTTTGCGAAGTCGCCGGTTTTTGCCACTTGAATGAGTTGAATTTCGTTCTCGACAGTAAAATGAACCGTCTGCGCCAATTGATCGGCGATATCCGCATAGGCGGTTACGGAGGCCGGCTCCGGCGAATATTTGTATTCCAGCGCTTTGCGCCCTTCCCGGTAGGAAGTGCAAATATTGTTCAGCTCGCTGTAGACTCCGCCGACGCCACACGCTAATCCCAGCTCCAGACGCCCCGCATTCTTTTCCTGCAAATGTTCTAATAAATGCACGAGCAAATCGTTAAGCTGTTTCTTCGTCAAATCAAAAAAGTTAAGAATCATCGCATATTCAGACGGATCCGTCTCCAAGGCAAAACATTGAATCGAGTGCCTCTCGAAATACTCTTCAATCTCCCTGATGGTCAGAATGCTCAGTTCACTGTCCGTAAGCTTCTCCTGCGATTTCATATTATCCATCGCTTCCACTTCCATAACAGCGACTACGAATGAAGTTCCGGGAAATTCGAGACCACTGACCTCCATGCTCCGCTGGTTGGTCTCTTCAATGCCAACCCCTTTGATCAATTTGAGCAGGAAATTATTTTTGATGATCGGTCTTGATTCCTCTAAAGTGCGGATTTCCCGTTCGATCAGGTCGAATTCGTTACGATGAGTCCGCTTCAACGACGGAAATGAGATGTTGTGTACCAATCGGCGAATCGGACGATAATTATTCAAAGCAACCAAATACGAGATCATAAAACCGGCAATGACCGAACAAATCACCAGTGCATAGGTCATCTTTTTGATATACTCCACTTGCGCCATGACCGATTTGGAATCTGCGACTGCAATGTACTTAAAGCCGTTAAAACGAGAGGTGGCAAAATAATAGTTGAACCGTTCCTTACCGATCGGCAGTACACCACTTCCGCTCTGTGACTGAAGCGTTTCTTTAGATGGAAGCTTAGCGCCTTCATTGCCTGAAAAGAAATACTCAAGATTACTTTGGAGGATGTATAGTGTGGTTTTCTCCCCCATTTTAAACTGAGTGAGCGCTTCCTTCAGCTTGGCTTCATCGATCTGGATCAGCGTTAATGCCTCAGCTCTGCTTCCTGGCGGGTGAAGCGGTTTCACAAACAGCATCGTTGGATCGACGGGATTTCCGTAATACTCCATCTGAAAGTTGTTGATGAACTGAGGGGTATTAAGCGCTTCCCAATCTATACTTCCTTTTTGAAACCCGTCACTATGAATGCTATATTTGTTTGAAAAGTAATGAGACTTGTCATAAAACGTATCCGTATCGATGACAAGATCGCTATCTCGGAACACGACGGTAATATTTTTGATCACTTCGTTATTTAATTTGTAGATCCGCAGTTGAACGGCAATATTCATCAAATCGTTGATATCGATGCGATCGTAATCAACCGTTTCCATCTGCACAATCTTCGTGAGCCAAGGCAAATCCTTGACCAGCGATGCTATATCCGTGAAATCCCGGAATATCTTATCATAATGCTCCGCAATCCGGTCTACCATCGCCATGTTCATAGTATCGATCTGCTGGTTGGCAATTTTAGTCGATTGGTAATAATTGAACCCGCCCAGCAGCAGCACAGGCACCACCGGCATCAGGATGCAGGTCAGAAGCATTTTCCGAAAAACTTTACTTTTAAAAATGTCCATAACCTGCATCCCCCAGATGTGATCTATGCGAGCTCATGAAACGAATTACTTGTTTTTCTGTATAATATCATTAAAGCGTTCGTACTTGGTCTGCTCGATTTGCACTTTCTTCTCGATTCCAAGATCCTTTAGTTTTTTTACGTAATCATCCCAGTCCTTTTTCAAATCTGCCTTACCCATAATGAACTTGATCATCATTTCAGATTGGTAGGTTTGCATATCGGACCAACCTTTATTAAATAGCTCTCTCTCTTCTTCAGTCACTGGAATTTCAGTCGCGGGATAAGAATCCACCAAATATTTATTCATTTCATCGTTCAATTTCTTTACCTTCTCCGGGACGGCTGCATCGACCGTTTCCTTCAATTGGATCCTTGGCAAATTCCAACCGCTTCCTATTGCTCTAAAAGGATCCGGGTTGTCTGAAGAAGGCTTTAGCACGCTGTCCAAAATCACCGGCTTATTGTTCTCGAGCTTATACGTAACGCCTTCCAATCCATAATTCGCAAGAAGCTTCCCATCCTCCGAAGCCATAATGTAATCGAGGAATTTCATCGCTAGTTGAGGATTTTTGCTCTGTTTCGTAATGACTGCCGAACCGGATATCGGAGGAATCCGCTCCACATACTGCGTACCCTCAGGTCCCTTGGGGTATACAAACCCGCTCCATTTATCAATGCCCCAATTTCTCATATTGGCAATGTAGTGCACGGTTACGCCTGCAAGGTCGCCGTTGATCATAGATACGAATTTATCATTGGTCTGGCTGGCAAAGGAAGGATCGAGCAGCTTTTCCCGATACAACATGTTAAGAAAATCCAAAAAGACTTTGTACTTATCCGTAATGGGTACATATTCGATTTTTCCTTGCGCATTCGGATAAAAGCTGTAGTTAGGATGTACATCGAATGAGCTTGCCAGTAAATTGATAAATCCAGGAGCAAGCGCCATAGGAATTTCATCCTTTACTCCATTTCCATTCGGATCTTCATCACGAAATGTTTTAAGTACATCAATCAATTCAACGATTGTCTTTGGATATGTTTTACCGACTTTGGTCAACCAATCTTCCCGGATTAAATAAGTCGGGAGATAGTCGCCCGTCATCGCCACTTGAGGGAGCTGCAAAATTTCTCCCGTAGGTTCCGTGATTAGAGCCTCAACGACAGGCATTTCTTTGAAATACTTCTTTATATTGGGTGCAAATTGTTCGATAAATGGCTTCAGATCGTGAATAAGACCAGCTTTATATAATTTATACTGATCGTTTACAGGGAAGGCGATATCAGGCAAATTGCTTCCCGCCGCAAACATCGTGTCCAGAACCGTCTGAGTCTGGGCCGCCGGAAAAACGTTCCAAGCCACCTTTACATTCGTCCTCTTAGTAATTTCCTGCCAAACAGGCAGATTTTGCGTATAGCTTTTTGGCGAGTAGTAGTTATCCACCGTAGCAATTTTCAACTCCGCCAATTCCTTGGACAAAGGCAGTCCCCCCGGTTTGGGCTCGATCTCTTTATTCTCCGTCCCGCTTCCCTGGGTTGCAGATGGAGTTGTTGAGCTTCCGCCGGCTTCATTCTCCCCTTTCGAGCAGCCTGCAAGGATAAGCGTCATCGATAAAAGAATACACATAGGCATAATGATCCATTTTTTCATGTTTGCAAGTCCCTCCTCTTTTTGATCCGTTCTCTACGCAGCAGCCTATTTACTAGCCTGCCGGACAAACTTGGGCATGCTCTATTCCTTCACCGAGCCAAGCATCACCCCCTTCACGAAATACTTTTGCGCGAACGGGTAGATGAACAAAATCGGCAAGGTGGTTACCATAATAAGTGCATATTTAATCTGCATCGATATCATTGCCCGGTCTACCGTGTTCTCTACAGGGGCTAATGCCGATGAATCGTTATTCTGAACGATTGTGTTGAGCAGATAGATTTGCAGCGGATACAGCTTGGAGTCCCTTAAAAATATAAGGGCCGAAAAATAACTGTTCCAGTGGCCAACGGCGTAAAACAAAGCCATAACGGCAATGATCGGCATCGAAATCGGAATGATAATGCGCAGAAAGATGACAAAATCATTACATCCGTCAATTTTAGCTGATTCTATCACACTTTCATTTGTTTGTTGAAAAAATGTTTTGCATACAATGAGATTAAAAGCGCTAACAAGCGGCGGCAAAACGATGGCCCAGCGCGTGTCGAGCAATCCAAGATTTTTGACAAGTAAAAAATTCGGAATCAAGCCCCCGCCAAAATACATCGTAACAATGATGATTAGCATAAAGGGTTTGCGCCAGATCAATTCCTTCCTGGAAAGCGGATAGGCGCCAAGAATCGTAGCCGCTACACTAAGCGAGCTTCCGACAACTGTATACCATAGTGTGTTATAAAAGCTTCTCAGCACATCCGGATTGCTGAACACAAGCTTGTAAGAAAGAAGCGAGAAGCCAACCGGCAGCAGCTTCACTTTTTGTGAAGCAACCGCTTCCAGACTGCTAAGCGACATGCTGGTGACATAAATAAAGGGGTACAGGGTTACAACCACTGCAAGTGCCATCACCATATATACGATAAAGAGCAGGAACTTGTCCGCTCCGCTTTGCTGCCTCCATTTGCCTTGTGAGGTGATCATTATGCTTGCTTCCCTCCTACCAGATCGATTGCTGCATTGTTTTCCGGCTTAGCCAGTTGAAAAAGACTAACAACGCCATACCGATTACCGAGTTGAATAACCCCATCGCTGTTCCGTAACTGTAATTAGCTTCAAGAATGCCCTTGCGGTACGTATAGGTGGAAATGATATCCGACACATCATACACAGCAGGATTGTACATCAAGATCACTTTCTCAAATCCTACGCCCATCAAATTGCCGAGCGATAAGATAAGCAGCAGGATCGTAACTGGCAGCAATGACGGAAGTGTGATATTAAACATCTTTTGAAGGCGGCTGGCCCCGTCGATATCTGCAGATTCGTAAAGTGTGGGATCCACGCCGGACAACGCCGCCAGGTAAATGATAGAGCTCCATCCGAACGACTGCCAAATATCAGAGGCAATATATAAGGTTCGGAACCATTCGGACGAGCTGAAAAAATCGATTCTTCCTCCTCCAAAAGCGCCGATCAGTACGTTAATGACGCCATTGCTCGGATCAAGAAACATCTTCATCATGCCAATGACAACGACGAGCGAGATAAAATGCGGCAAGTAGCTGACTGTTTGGATAAATCTTTTAATACGCCCGTCCTTAAGCTCGTTTAAAAACAACGCGAACGCAATCGGAACCCAAAACCCCCATATCATCGAATAAATACTTAATAAAAACGTATTTTTTATGGTCCGGAAAAAATAGATCGATTCAAAAAAGTCCCGAAAATGCTTAAACCCAACCCATTGGCTGCTAAAAAAGCTCTTGCCTGGCAAATAATCCTGGAAAGCGATGATTACGCCATACATGGGGACATAGCTAAAAATGACGAAGTACAACAGTACGGGCAACAGCATCATCAATAAATATTTATTATTGTTCAACCTCTGGATTGTGCGGTTCTTTCTTCTTGTCAATTGCAAGTCCACTACCGCTCCCCCTTTTCCTAAGCTCTATGGTATTTCGATTCTAAAGAAAGCGTAAACAAATCATTTTGTTGCGAGCATACAAAAAGCAAACTAATGGATTTCATAGCTCTTTAAATGCCCTTTAACTAAAGCATGGTTCCGGTCTGTCCGTAATTTTGTCGATAACTGCGCTTCTCATCTCTCGCAACCGGAGATGCATAATACTTGCCATGCTACTGCTTCCTCCCTGTAATTATTCCATTATGAATTTTGATAGCTCCGCTGAACATGAAATCGTCCATGTCTAGCTCTAACATGTTCAAGCGGGCTGGCTACATTATAGATTGCAGCAGGCTGCATTCGTAAACATACAATTTCTTATTGAGCATACAAAATCCTTAGAGGGGCGTATTGCCATCAATGGTTTTCTCCGCCATGCAAGCGAGAAATTCTTTCTACTGTGAATAGCTGCAGCGTCTTTCCTGGGCGCAAAAAAGCCGCCATCCCCACGTGCAAGTGGTTTTGGCGGCTTCTTAGCCAAGCCTCGCTGTTCCTTCCGGAACAGCCTATATCGATAGCTTAACGGTTCAAGCACTCGAGGATCAGCTTGTTGGCCAGTCCCGGATTCGCTTTGCCTTTCATTTCTTTCATGACTTGTCCGACAAGGAAGCCGACGGCTTTCTCTTTGCCGGCCTTGAAGTCGGCTACGGACTGCGGGTTATTGGCGATAACCTGCTCGATGACCGTCATAATCGCGCCTTCGTCGCTAATTTGGACGAGCCCTTGCTCCTCGACGATCTTCTGCGGCGCTTTGCCGGTTTCGATCATCGCTTTGAAGACGGTCTTAGCGATCTTACCGCTAATCGTCCCTTTCTCGATGAGCGCGATCATTTCGCCCAAGCCTTGGCCGGTCAACTTCACGTCGGCGAACTCCAGGCCGTTCTGGTTCAGGTAACCGAGCAGATCGCCCATGATCCAGTTCGAAGCCGCTTTCGCATCCTTCGTAGATTGAAGCGCTTCTTCGAACAGATCGGCTATTTTCTTCGACGAGGTCAGAACGCCCGCATCGTACTCGGGAAGTCCGTACTCGCTCATATAGCGCGCACGGCGCGCATCCGGCAGCTCCGGAATCGATGCTTGAATGCGTGCCTTCCACTCATCGTCGATAATGACCGATACCAGGTCCGGGTCCGGGAAGTAGCGGTAATCATGCGCTTCTTCCTTGCCGCGCATCGAAATCGTCTTGCCCTGCGCCTCGTCCCAGCGGCGCGTTTCCTGTACGACTTGCCCGCCGCCGTCGAGCACTTCGGCTTGACGCTCCTCTTCATATTCGAGCCCGCGCTGAACGCCGCGGAACGAGTTCATGTTTTTGAGCTCGGCTCTCGTGCCGAACTCTTTCTGGTCCCAAGGACGAATGCTGATGTTCGCGTCGCAGCGAAGCGAGCCTTGCTCCATCTTCACGTCGGACACGTCGCAGTATTCCATAATCGCCTTCAGCTTCTCCAGATACGCCTTCGCTTCCTCCGGCGTCCGGATGTCCGGCTCCGATACGATTTCGATGAGCGGCGTTCCGACGCGGTTGAAGTCGACCAGCGAAGCGTAGCCGCCGTCCACGTGCGTAAGCTTCCCGGCATCTTCCTCGAGATGAAGGCGGGTAATGCCGATTCTTTTCGTTTCGCCGTTCACTTCGATATCGATCCAGCCATGCTCGCCGACCGGCTTGTCGTACTGTGAAATCTGATACGCCTTAGGCGAATCCGGATAGAAATAGTTTTTGCGATCGAACTTCGTATGCGTCGCGACTTGGCAGTTCAGCGCGGTCGCGGCTTTCATCGCGTATTCGACGGCCTGTCTGTTAAGCACAGGCAGTACTCCGGGATGACCGAGGCATACCGGGCATGTATGTGTATTAGGCGGCGCCCCGAATTCGGTGGAGCAGCCGCAAAAGATTTTGGATTTCGTGTGCAGCTCGACGTGTACCTCGAGCCCGACGACGGTTTCGTATTTACGTTTCGTTTCTGTCATGATCCGCTGCCACCTCCCCTACAATTGCGGCCGAAGCTTATGGAATTCGGTGTTCTGCTCGAACGCGTGAGCCGTACGCAGAACGGTTGCTTCGCCAAGCGCTTTGCCGATAATTTGCAGTCCCACCGGCAAGCCGTCGACCAGGCCGCACGGCACGCTGATTGCCGGGATGCCCGCCAAGTTTACGGGTATCGTCAAAATATCGTTCAAGTACATCGTCAGCGGGTTGTCCACCTGCTCGCCGATTTTGAAAGCCGGCGTCGGAGCCGTAGGCCCGATAATGACGTCATAGTTCGCAAATACTTGATCGAAATCTTGTTTGATCAAGGTGCGTACTTTTTGCGCTTTCAAGTAGTAAGCGTCATAGTAGCCCGAGCTGAGCGCATACGTGCCAAGCATGATGCGGCGCTTCACTTCCGCGCCGAAGCCTTCGCTGCGCGATTTGCGGTACAGCTCGATCAAATTGTTCGCGTTCGGGGTACGAACGCCGTAACGCACGCCGTCGAAGCGCGCCAGGTTCGAGGAGGCTTCGGAGGAAGCCAGCAGGTAGTACGCGGCAACCGCATACTCGGTATGCGGGAGCGATACTTCCTCCCATGTGGCGCCCAAGCCTTCAAGCACCTTAAGCGCGGACATGACGGATTCCTTCACGCGCGGATCGACGCCCTTGCCGATATACTCCTTCGGCACGGCGATGCGAAGACCTTTGACATCGCCGGAAAGCGCGCTGATGTAGTCCGGGATTTCCACGTTCGCCGAAGTGGAGTCCATCGGATCGTGGCCGGCGATCGACTGCAGCACGAACGCTGCGTCTTCGACGTTTTTCGTAAGCGGCCCGATCTGATCGAGCGACGAAGCGAACGCGACAAGGCCGAAGCGCGAAACGAGACCGTACGTCGGCTTCATGCCGACGATACCGCAGTAAGAGGCAGGCTGACGAATCGAGCCGCCCGTATCGGAGCCTAGCGCGAAGTAAACTTCGCCGGCTGCGACCGCAGCTGCGGAGCCGCCGCTGGAGCCGCCCGGCACATACTCTACATTCCACGGGTTATGCGTCGGATGGAAGCTCGAGTTTTCGTTCGAGCCGCCCATCGCAAACTCGTCCATGTTCAGCTTGCCGACCGTAACGGACTGCGCCGACTTCAGTTTTTTGATAACCGTAGCGTCGTAAATCGCTTTATAATTGGAAAGAAATTGGCTCGCGCACGTCGTGAGCGTCCCCTCGGTCGCGATATTATCCTTAATGCCCGCCGGCAGACCGAACAACAGTCCGCGCTCGCCGCCTTGCTGCAGCTGCTCGTCCATTTGTTTGGCGGCGTTTTTGGCGTTCTCTTCGTCCAGCGACAGAAACGCCCGCACTTTGCCGTCCACCTCATGGATACGGCGGTACGACTGGTCGACCAGCTCGGAAACGGACAGCTCCTTCCGGGCCAGCCGGTTTTGCAGCTCCATTAGTTTCAAATCAAACAAAGACAATGTCAGCACCCTCCTATACGATTACAGTTCGAGTTCAAAAAGTCGGCTTATCAGCACCGAGAAGGTTGTATGAAGCTGAAGAAGGAGGAGCGGAGTTTAGGCAAAACCTAAATGAGCACCGCACTTCGAAGCTGAATGCAAGATTCGATGTCGAATCCGCTTCTGGATATTCTTCGTGATCATAAGGTGACTTTTTGAACATCCTCTTAAAAACTATTCCAATACCGCCGGCACTTTGATCTGTCCGTCCTCTTCGTCCGGCGCATTAAGCATGACTTGCTCGATCGCAAGCGACGCGCGCACCTCGTCTTCGCGCATAACGTTCGACAGCAGCATCGCGTGGCTTGTCGGTTCGACTCCCTCGGTATCGAGCTCGTTGAGCTGCTCGGCATATTTCAAAATAGCGTTAAGCTGCTCGTTAAACATCTGTTTTTCTTCTTCCGTCAGCTCAAGCCGCGCCAGGTTGGCGACATGCTCGACATCCTTGATCGTAATGCTCATGGAAGGCACCTCTTTCTAGTATTCAACGCGAAAAACGCTTTATCTATTATATCGGTTATGCTCGGACAAAAACAAGCAACATACGGCGAAATCCCCGAGATCTCGACGGAAAAACCGACCGTCCGCAGGGAACAAGCCGGCAGATCGATCTGTCGGCTTGCGCTCTACTGCATCCTATAACGTTTGAACATGTGCATGCCCAGCTTGGCTATTCCGTAAATGCCGAGAAAACCGGACGCAAGCAAAAAGACGCTATTCGTAAACAACTTATGAATATCCGTCATAAAAACGGTTCCGTCGCGGCGTATTTCATACACGGCCAAAGACGTTATGACCCCTGCCGCAACCGCACATACGAGCGCGGCGGCGTCGACCAGAAAGCTCCATCTGCCGAGCATCCACTGCAGCGCAATCAACAAAAGCGGCAGGACGATAACGGCCGCCGTCATAAGCACACCCATTCGCAATCACCTCCCTACAAGCTTGTCCGATTGCGGGCGGAACATACCAGCCGGACAGCCTTCTCCGGAGAAGCGGCAGTTGAATTACACATATACGGATGCCGGCCAAAGCGACGAAGCCGATGCCGAATCGAGATGCTTGGCAATAACTCAAATCGAAGCTTGCATCCATGCAGACGGCATTGGGATCGGTTCGGCTGGATTCGTTCACGGAACGGTTGATTTCGCGGCATGCTAAAAGGCTCCCCGCAGGGAGCCTTCAATCGTCTATATAAGCGCGATCGCCAATAAAGAGAACAGCGCAAGCGTCAGAATCCCGCCTCCTCCAAACCCAAACCCATTGCCGTAACCGTAGCCGTTATCGTACCCGTAGCCGTACCCGAAACCCGATGTTCTGGCTTTCTTGCGTTTGGTCGATAACGTTTCCGCCTGGTAGCCGGGTGTCCCGGACGTATCAAGATACACGTTTTGTTCATCAACTCCGACGATTACGCCTTCATGGCGCTTACCGTCCGCCGTGAGCAACGAGACTCTGCGGTTCATACAGCTGTTGCAGGCGTGGTATCTTTCTAAGATGTCCATCATCATCCCTCCCCAATATTCAATATAGTATTGGGTATACGGACAAATCGTGAGGGCGCATGTCCCCCATGATACAATTCAGTGAGGCAAACGTAATTACTAATGAGGCTAACGTTACTGATTCCCGCCGAAAACCCGTATTCCGGAGAGCTAGTGAGGTTTTCTTCACTAGATGCCGGATCGACGCTTACCATCAAAAAAACCCTGCCGCAAAGCATCGCTTCGGGCAGGATTTCTTATTCTCTTCACCGCACATCGGGCGCCGTTCGCCGGATTTACCAGGTCACGAACGGCTTCGAGCCGGGCGCAGGGTTTTGCAGCATATCGGCGAACGGAATCGCGTACGCGATCAAGATGAGCACGATAACAAGTCCGATCCACACGCTCCACCGTTCGAACAGCTTCGGCGTATTTTCCGGCGCCTCGGCCGTCTCTCCGATCGGATATTCCGTATGCCCCTTCGGCATGTTCAGCATAGCGACGATGTTGTAAATCATCAGGACTACGCCGACGAACAGGATCATGCCGCCGACCGCCATAGCCACATGATACGGCATCCAGCCGACCGCATCCGCATTGTCCGAGTACGTCGTATACGCCGTGCGCCGCGGAGAGCCGAGCAGGCCGACGGCATGCATCGGACCCGACATGAAGAACATCCCGACCAGCCAAATGATCGATTGAATAATGCCGAGACGATTCATGCGAGGCGTCAACACGCGGCCGGTCATCGCCGGAATGAGCCAGTACGTGATGCCGAAAAACGTCATCGCCACGCTTGTCGCCACCGTCAGATGGAAGTGGCCCGTTACCCAGAGCGTATTATGCACGACTCCGTTCATTTGATTACTCGCATTGATAATGCCGCCCGCTCCCGCAGGGATAAAAATCAGCATGCCCATGAACGGAGCGAAGAAACGAACGTCCTTCCAAGGCAAAAACTTAACCCAGCCGAACAGGCCTTTGGCTCCTTTGGAGCGGCCGAACGTTTCGAAGGAAGCGAACAGCGAGAACGCCGTCATCAGCGACGGAACGACAACCATAAACGTCAGTACGACCTGAATATATTTCCAAACCGACGGGATCCCCGGTTCCATCAGCTGATGGTGAAAGCCGACCGGAATCGAGAACAGCAGCAGCAGGAGGAACGAGAGGCGGGCCAGCGAATCGCTGAAAATTTTGCCGCCGATAATTTTCGGAATGATGACGTACCAGCAAATATAAGCCGGCAGCAGCCAAAAATAAACGAGCGGATGGCCGAAATACCAGAACAGCGTACGCGACACCATGACATCGATCGTTTCGACCCACCCGAACGACCACGGAATAAACTGCACGAGCACCGTTGCCGCTACGCCCAGCGTCGCGATCAGCCACATCAGCATCGTAACGACGGCCATAAAAGCGAACAGCGGGGACAGCTTGGACGGGTTCGTTTTTCTCCATTGCTTATAGCTGTAGAACATCCCGAAGCCGCTCAGCCAGCTGCCGACGACGAGAAGCGCCAGGGCGATGTAGAAGTACGGCGACGCCTTCATCGGCGCATAAAATGTGTATAGGACAGTCGCCTGATTGAGCAAAATGCACACGGTCGCAATAACCGTACCCGCGGCCATCAAGACAAAGCCCGACCATCCCAGCTTGCGGGAGAGCGGCAGCAGCTTGCCCCCGAGCGTTTTGGTTATGCCCGAATACATAAAGCCGATGATGAAAAAGGTCGTGAAGACGAGCGCCATCAGCACCCCGTGGGCGGTAAGCAGCTGGTAGTAGCCGATGCTTAGCGGCAGCTCGATCATTCCGCCGCGCACGAGTCCCTGAAGTACGCCGGCAACGCCGCCAAGCAGCAAAGCCGCAAAAGCGAAAAAGATATGAGCGAGCGATAACGCCGCATCGGTTCTCTCAAAAGTCAAATCCTTCGTAAATACGGTATCTGCGAGCGATTTGGTCTCAACAGGCATGTATGGTTCGCGCAAGATCATCGTTTATCATCCTCTCTATTTCACAATGATCGTCGTCGCCATGAATTGATGACCGACGCCGCAGTACTCATTGCAAATAATCAAATATTCGCCCGGCTTTTTGAACGTATACGATAAATGGTTGACCTGACCGGGCACGACCATCATGTTGACGTTCGTTCCGGGAATTTGAAAGCCGTGCACCACGTCGGGACTCGTCACTTGAAAATGGATCGTCGCTCCTGCCGGAACCTCCATCTTCTCCGGGTTGAAGCCGAACGCGAGGGCGACCATATAGGCGTTATATTCGTTGTCGCCGATCTTCTCGAGTCCCGGTTTGTCGAACGGCGGCGTCTCCATCACTTTCTCGGGGTCGATCGAATGATGATGCTCCGAGGTTGGCGGCGCCATCCCTCTTGCGAACGTGCCGATGCCGAGCACGAGCAGAAATACGCCGAGCATGACGAGGCCGAATGTCAGCCACATTTTTTCTAGACGGTGGATGTTCATGGTTTGCGTAAAGGACGCCCTTGACTCCAGTCAAGTGCGGAAACGACGCGGGAGCCGTTCGTTGCGGTAATGAGCCGGCCGTTCCCGGAGACCTTTACTTCCTCCCTTGCGTTTTATATTGGTATAAAAAAGCTTTGTTCTCGCTACGAACGTGCGATAAACAAGAAAAATACCGCCACCCAGGTTATGACCAGGAATGCACCCAGCAGCATAACCGATGCGAACGTCCCTCTCAAATCGTGATCATCGTGCTTATCCTTGCGTTTGCTCATAGCGCTGCCTTCCTTTCCGTTCGCGATTTCGGCCTCGGCCTTCGAACGAGGCGGGACCGGTGATAGCTACATTGTACGGTGCGCCCGAATGCCGCTCTGTGACAACGGTCACAGTAAATGTTAAACATTTGTGACCGGAAACGGCCGCCGTACGATATTCGTCAAACGCGCCGCAAACTGTGACATCCATCACAAAAAAGAGCTGCCGAGGTTCGGTATACTAGGGGTAAAGCCGGGAGGGATTCGAAATGGAGACGAACGTACCGACTGCGCGTGCAGACTGTCCGATCCGCAATTCACACTGTTTCTCGCAGGAAAATTTTCAGAAGCTGATCGATGCGATGACGATGGCGAAGGTGCCGGCGGGTACTTATTTGTACTGGGAGGGCGATGCGGCGGATAAGCTTTTGTATATCCGGTCGGGACGGGTCAAAATGACGAAGTCCAACAGCGAAGGCAAACAATTTCTGATGTATATGTTCCAGGAAGGGGATTTTCTCGGGCAGCTTGACCCTTACTTCGATTCCAAGCAAGGCTTCAATGCATTCGCCGTCGACGACAGCTGGATCGGGACGATTCCGAAATCCGATTTGGAGTCGCTGCTTTGGCAGCAAGGAGAGCTGGCGGTGGAGTTTATGAAGTGGATGGGGCTCATGCATCGCATGACGCAGACGAAATTCCGCGACATCATGCTTTACGGCAAACCCGGGGCGCTCTGCTCGACGCTGATCCGTATGGCCAATACGTTCGGCGTCTCGAATGCGAACGACATTTTCATATCCGAGAAGCTGACCAATACGGATCTTGCCGAATATATCGGAGCCGCCCGCGAAAGCGTAAACCGGATGCTCGCCGATATGCGCAAAGCGGATGTTATCGATTATGCGAACGGCTACATTACGATCAAAAATATCGATTATTTAAAAAACATATGCCACTGCGACAACTGCCCGAAAGAAATATGCCGGCTGTAGCGCAGCGGCATTTTTTTATGCTATTCTGTAGGGAATGAAAATTATTTATTAGAAGAGGGGACATCACGACATGAGCGTACATTACGCCATTTCCGAACATTCGCGCCGCCAGGCCGCTCGGATCGAAAACTTTAACCGGCTGGACGAATTGCGCGAGCGGCATATCGAGGAAGCCGTAGCCAAATGCTTGCGCGGGGAAGCGTTCTCGGTCGCGGCAATTAATGAAGCAACGGCGGCGATCAACGAGCTGGCACGGCAAGGCATCGTTCCGACGCGCCAAACGGTCACCGAGCAGATGGTGCGGGACTACGCCGTCAAGCTGAAAGCATAACCGGACGAACGACAGCTTAGCCTGTACGCCGTCAGCGATACCGGCCGCATGACAAAAACAATCGGCGTTATGCCATAGCGGCCTTTTTTTACATAAGTCCCAGCTTCGTTTTTATCGCATACTCATCGGGGTATATTAGCATATGGGTCGTCAATCCGACGATCCTAAACAGCTTCTGGTAATGGGCGTTCATGCCGTACGCGTACGTTTGACGGCCCGCCTTCGCCCCGCCGCGGACGATTCGGATCAGAAGGGCGATTCCTGCGCTGTTTATATAAGGCACGCCGGAGAAGTTCAAAATCAGGCTCGTTCGCCCTTCGCCAAGCGGCTGGTCCCACGCATGAAGATTCATCAGCATTTCCTCCGCCTGCTTCGTCAAGTCTCCCTTCATATCTACTATCAGCGCGCTGCCCGCACTGCGGATTTCCGCTTCAAACGACGTTTCCATCACGATCCCCTCTCACGCCACGTTGAAATTGAATTTCGATAAAAGACAAACTGCCTTCGGAGCCGAAACGGTAATCGTCTGCCAGCGATGCAATCAAAAACAGCCCCCAGCCCCGGGGATTTTCCGCTTCCCATGGAGCCGAACCCCCGAGCTTTCCGACATGGAGGCCGATTCCGTGCCCTTCGTCGTATATGCGAAAGACGATTTTATCGCCGGACACGCCCATCGTAACGCGTACGAGCTTTTCCGGGTCGCATGCATGCGCATGCTCGACTGCGTTAAGGCACGCTTCCGTCACGGCGGTCGCCATATCGTCCAAGCGCGTCTCCGCTTCATCCAATTGACGGACGGCTTCCCGAAGCTGCCCGGCGATCGTCTTCTCCAGGCCGAATATGCTTTTCATTTGCCATTCCGCTTGCCGGGAAACATCCCATTCCATTCTCGCCTCTCCAATCCGTTAGGAAGGCGCTGCCTCCCTGCCTCTATGCGAAGATCGCGGTCCGGCAGCCGCCGTCAATTAACCGGCTATTCGTAGGCTGGGCAAAGCTGCGAACGCCCTCTTCGACATCGATAACCGAAGCGTTTAACCGAAAAGCTTCGTTCGCAGCCCCGGGTCCGGCATAACGCCGTACTCGTCCCGGCACATCGCTTCCAAACGGCCGTACCATTCCTTCGCCTCGTTCTTGCGTCCGAGCTCATATACGGAGCGGATCATCGCATGATAAGCCTGCTCCTTGAAGGGTACGAGACGTATCCATGCTTTCGCAACCGTCTCCGCCCGATCGTATTGCCGTGCGCCGTAAGCCGCATCCCATAATTTGTGCAGCAGCCCTTCCTGATAATCCGATAACTGTTCTCGGACAAGCTCCAGCCAATCCGCGTTCAACGAAGCCGGAAGCAGTTCCCCGTACAACTGGGACGCCTCCTCCATCAGCTCTAGCGCAAGCTCCCGTTCTCCCGAGCCCCACAGGTTTTCCCCGACCTTGACGAGCGTCCGGTATTTCTCCACATCCACATAATCGAATCCGGCTTCGCTCAAGCGGACGATACCGTCCTTGACGACAACCGCCTGCTCCAGTCCGAGAAAACGTTCCGCCGTCTGCCTGATCTGATGAACGCAAACGTATATTTGATTGGATACTTTATTGCCTTCGTTCTCGTCCCCGTTAAAAAGAAGGGAGGCCACTTGGTCCTTCGGAGCGGCGTAGCCCGGCTGAAGCAGCAAAAAGAGGAACAGCTCGAACGCTTTTTTTCGTTTCCAAACGAGTCGCTGCACCTCCTGTCCTTCCCGGAAAAAGCCAAAGCCGCCGAAGCATCGCACTTTCCACGGAATAGACGTTCGGACGGCAGCAGAATGATCGTCCGTTTGCATGATATTCCGCTCCGCATCCCGTTCCAACGACAAGGCAAGCCGCTCGATCGGCGGAGGCGCACCGCCATTTGCGCGCAGGCTGGAAAGCCGTTCCTTCCATCGCTTCGTCTGCCGGTCGTCCTTCGCGGCTAAGCTTACTTCCAGCTTGGCGCACGAGTAAAGCCAAAGCATCCGCACATCGCTTGCTTCATGCTCCCATTCATCGATTGTCTGCGTATCGGCAAGCTTCCCCGTACGAAGCTTTGCCCGCAATACCAAAAGCTGCAGGTATGCGGCGTGGTAGTAGTCGAGCTCCTTCACATCGGCCGTCGCCCGCCCCCGTTCAAGTTCAAGCAGGTAATCCCAGTTCCCGCTTCTGCTTGCATATGCGCATTCGAGGAGCAGCAAGCGGCTATCGAATTCACCGGCAAGGCCGCTGCCGTTCAGCTTTCTGCGCAAATCGGACAGCCCGTCTTCCCACACTCCGCAGTCCATCGTATAAACGCCGGCGAACAGCCTGCAAAATGCCGCCGTACAAGCAAGGCGCGGCTGTCCTTCCCGCTCGAACAGGAGAATCGCTTGGCAGTAGCGTTCGGCGCTGCGGCTTTCCTCCAGTCCGATCAGATGTCCAAGCTCCGCAAGCGCCAAGAGCACCGAACCGGACTGCCCTTCGTCGGCGCGAAGGTTTTCGTCGTGCAGCTGGAGCAGCACGACCTCCGCTTCGCTTAGTTCCCCCAGCCTGGCGTGAATCGTTGCCAGCAGAGCGCAAGATGCTTGAAACGAGGCGCTCAAGCCTTGCTCAAGAAACGTTTTTACGGCAAGCAGCGCATACGTTTTGGCTAACGCGAGCTTCCCTTGTCCGGTTAAGTGCTCCGCATAGGCATGCAGCAGTACCGGGGATTTAACGAGCAGCTTGCTCGGAATTTGGGCCAGCAGCTGTGCGGGCACGAACGTCCCGTTTGCCGACAAGCATTCCAGTTGAAATATCGCTTCATCGAAGCGCTTGCTTGCCAATAACTTTCCGACCGCTTCCAGCAACGGTTTCTCACCTCTTGTCGAGCCCATCCCGTTTTGCTTAACGTATTCGACAACTCTGATTGGCATTCCTTTCCGTACAGCCGCAACAAGGATAAACGGCTTCGCCGTCCTAAACGCTTTCGAAGAAAGCGACTTCGTAAGCATACGCTTAAGGACAGGCGCGTTTACCGAGGTTGAGAGCTGCTTCCACGATATACTTTCTGAGAAACAAAAATAACCGGACCGGCGCTCCGCCGATCCGGATTATTCACTTACGCTTTCAAGCTTACGATCATCTCTACTTCCGTCGAAGCGCCGAGCGGCAGCGTGTGAATCCCAAGCGCGGCGCGCGCGTGTTTGCCGGCTTCGCCGAACACTTCCACCAGCACTTGGCTGCCGGCGTTCATGATCGACGGATGCTCCGTAATCGCCTCCGTGCAGCAAAGATAACCGGTTACCTTCACGATTTCGGCGACATTCTCAAGACCTACTGCTTGATCGAGCGCATCCAGGCAATTAAGCGTGGACAGGGCTGCCGATTTCTGACCTTCTTCGATCGTCACGTTATCGCCGATACGTCCTTTGTAGAGCTGCTCGCCGCCAGTGAAAGGCAAGTGGCCCGAAACATATGCAATCGTGCCGTTCACTTTCACGCCGATGAACGGACGTTCGGGAGGCGCGGCCGGAGAGGGCTTAAAGCCGTAGAGCGCTTTCAAAGATTCAAGCTTATCGCGATTCATGAAAGAAATTCCTCCAATCGTTATTGTGGCCTGCGCAACAAGAGAGCAACCTCTCACGCTGCCAGGCCGACTTTACGTATGCGCGCTATCAGATCCAAGCCCGCAAATTCACTTGCTTGATAAAATCCTCCGTACTGGCGACTTCGCTGTTCGTCTCCTGCACGGCCTCCGCCGACTCCCCGTTCATCAGAAAGCGGAACAACGGTTCATTCTTCGTGGCAAGCGCATAATCGATCAGTGCCTCGCGTTCGATCCGGTCGGCCTCCTGCTGAAGCAGCAGCTCCTCCGACTCGATATCGTTCCCCACAACAAAAAAGTGCTTATTTACCTTCGGAACTCTCACTACGTATTCAAAAACGTTGTCGACATTGCGATCATGCGCAATAATGTACCCGTATTCCCCGATAGGCAAATTTTGCTCGAATGTGTCGGCAATGATTACGATTTTGGAACCCAAACGCAGCATGGGTTTTCCCCCTCCGTGCTTCCTTCTGCGAAGACTTCTAGCAAACTAGCAGTTGTGAATATCGTACTAAAAAAATGAAGAGGTGTCCAATACCCAAGGCCTATCCGGCGAAAAAAAATGCTTTTTTCCGTCGGGCTGTCCGACATAGCGGCGAGTTCGACGGTTTAAGCGCTATTTGGGACTGACGATCGGTATCGGACATCATGGTTCGTTACTGTCTATTATAATCTATTATCGGCTGTCGTAGACCCTATGCGTTTCTGTTTTTTACGATAATGGAAGAAGAAAACGGCTTTCCGCGGAGGGGGGAGTCGGATGTATTGCCGCTTACTCCTTTGTCTATGCAGCTACAGGCTTTACGCAAATAACGACTTGCTTTTGAAAATACGCACCGAGCACACGATCAGCGCCGCAATCAGCGCGAACGAAACGATCAGGCAAAGGGCGAAGCCCGCGCCTCCCTTGCCTTGCGTCAACAAAAGACCCGCATGATCGGCAAGCTTTGAAGGACTCCACCGCATATATTTGGCGAACAAGCCTCCGGCGATCGACAACCCCATCGCCGCGGCAATCGCCATGAAGGCGATTCCGCCGCTGCCCTTCAGACTGCTGCTCAGCAGCACCGTGAGCGTCACGATGAACGCAAGCCACAAGCCGTATACGAGAAAGCTTAACCCGACGCGGCCCATATCCACGTAGCCGAACAATAGATTCGTATAATACCAGGCGCCGCCGTAGCCTGCCGCGAACGATACGAACGTAAGCGACAGCAGCCCCGCCCATTTGGCCGTAATGTAAGAAACGTGGGGGACCGGCTTCAGCATAATCATCCCGGCCACTCCGCTTGCCCGTTCGCCGGATACGACCGTCATCGAAGCAAGCACGATGATGAGGACGCCGACCGAGCTGAATTGAGAGAGCGTCTGCACGAGCACTTGCTCCGGCGCTGGCACCGGCATTTCGATGACGGTCCCTTCCGGCAAGCCGCCCATGTTCTCAAGAATTTGCGCCATATAGTAGGTCGTCACCGGCTGCATGATGCCGAGCGCAAGAAAGACGAGCGGCACCCACAGCCATTTGGCATTGCGCTTCATCTCCATCATCTCTTTGCCGAATAAAGTCATCCACTGGCTCACGCTTTCACCGCCTTCATAAATAAATCCTCGAGCGACGCTTGCGCCACTTCGAATTTCAAGACCGGTACCCGTCCGGCCGCCAAATGCTCCAGCAGCGGCTGTTTGGCCGCCCGGATGTCGGTTACATAAATACGGGCCGTTCTGCCGCTCAGTTCCACTTCCTTGACATAGTTCTGCGAGCTGACCGCTGCCGCCCAGTTATGCAGGGGCAGCTCCTCCTCCGACTCGATCGTTACGATCGGCTGCCTGTTCGATTCCCTGATTTCCTGCAGGCTTCCTGCCGCGGCTATCTCTCCGCGATGCATAATCAGCACGTCGTCGCAAATCGCTTCGGCATCGTGCAGCACGTGGGTCGAGAAGAGGATGGTTGTCTCCTTCCGGATCAGCCGCATCATATCGAGCACCTCGCGCCGGCCGATCGGATCGAGCGCGGAGACCGGCTCGTCGAGCATAAGCAGCTTCGGCCTATGGATGAGCGCTTGCGCGATGCCGAGCCGCTGCCGCATGCCGCCCGAATAACCGCCGATTTTGCGGTTACCGGCCGCGCCCAGCCCGACGAGCTCCAGCAGCTCGTTTGTCCGCTCCTTCAATTGCGCCGCAGGCACGAATGCCAGCTTGCCGACATACTCGAGAAACTCGCGGCCCTTCATCCAATTGTAGAATGCCGGGTACTGCGGCAAATAGCCGATATGCTGCCGCAAATCCCTTGCGGCGATGCCCGGAAACGCGATGCTTCCGTCGGTAGGCGTCAGCAGGCCCGCCAGCATTTGCAGCGTCGTCGTTTTCCCGGCGCCGTTCGGCCCAAGCAGCGCTACGCAATGCCCCTCCGTAATATCGAAGCTCACGTTTTGAACGGCCGTCGTTTCGCCGAACCGTTTCACTAGTCCTTTTACCTGAAGAAGCGCCATCAATCGTTCCTCCTTCCGACCGTAAAATACAGCACGGGACCGATCAAGCTGATAAACAAGATGATAAGCGCCCACATCCATTTCGGCCCGTTCGTCCGTTCCGCTCTGACGCAGCTGACAAGCGCGGTTACCATCAATATGAACTGGATGACAAGCAGCGGAGCGATTAATCCCCAATTGATCGAATCCATCTTTGATCCCTCCCATGTAATCTTCCTACGCCGATATGTCAATCGTTCCATTCGTCTTTCGATTTACGCCTCGGTCTGCGCACGACAAACCAGTACACGATTAGCGGCATAGGGCATTGAATCAGTCCCCATAGTCCCCAAAGCCATGGAGAAGCCCCTCTTTTTCGCGCATCGACAAAAAGCCAGCTTCCTTGTATAAGTAAAACGACACATGCGGCGATCAAAATGTACAGCGTCTCTCCGTTAAGCTCCGGATTGGTCATACGTCCTCCACTCGCCTTCTGCGATGAAGCGCGATGACCACGGGTACCGCCAACATGGCCGCAATTTGAACGCCCACCCATACGACGGGCGCGCTCGACAAGACGGCAATCGTACCGGTCAGCACGCCGATTGCGACGAGCAGGAAAATAGCAAGATCCCTCTGCAGCCGTCTGCGTATAGTCTGGCGATGCTCGGCCAGCTGCCGTTCCAGCAGCTCGACGTTCGGAGGAAACACGGGAACGCTTCGCTCCAGCAGTTCCAGCCCGCGGTTCATCCCTTCGATAAACTCGCTTTCCTCCGGCTCGAAAGCTTCATCTGCGGCACTCGGCTGCTGCCGTTCTTCGTTATGTTTAACGGATTTCGGATAGTTCGGCTTCATGGGTAACCAGCTCCTTTCGCAAGGTTTGAATGCCGTTATGGATTCGGGATTTGACCGTGCCCGGCGGAACGTCCAGCATTCCCCCGATTTCGTCATACGTGTACCCGTAATAATGCTTGAGAATGATCGGCATGCGAATATCGTTCGGCAGTGCGCTCAGCGCGTCAAGCACCTCCGGCCAGTCGTCTCCGCGCCCCTGCATTTGCCATTTAAGCTTGCGCAGCGACTGCTCTTCGGCCAGCAGCGCCTGCTCCCGCTTCTTTTTGCGCAAGGAATCGATATATAAACGCGTAGCGATCGTAACAAGCCATGTGGAAAACTTGGATTGCCCGTTGTACAGCTTTATTTTCTCCATGCACTTCAGCATTGTGTCCTGCGCGAGGTCTTCGGCAAGATGCGGCTGCAGCGTAATTTTAATCAGCACGTGCACCAGGAAGGAGTAGTGCTTATGCAGCAGCGCGGCCAGCGCTTTTTGGTCTCCCTGCTGTGCCTGTTTGATCAGGGCCCGTTCTTCCGCTTCCAAATGTTCGCCTCCCCCTCTCTTCCGTGCACAGAATACCCTTTTATCCATTGTTTATTTCGAATGCATTGATTATACGACGGCCGCTCGGGAATCGTTCAGTGGGATTGAAAAAATTTTTTTGGCGTCATTCGGAGACGGCAAAAAGCCCGTAGGCCGCATTTGGCTTACAGACTTTTTCTAAAGGGGGACGATGGGGATTAGCAGGGCTTATAAGCAGCGGCAGCGGTGCAGCCGTTATCTAAGACGATTTGCTTTCCTGCCTTGTTAGAAAACGTTCGACCTCCGCAAAATAGGGCAGCGACGGTATCGCCCCTTCCCTCGTAACCGTCAAGGCGCCTACCGCATTGGCAAACCGCACCGCTTCCCCGACGGGCGTCCCGGAAACGAGCTGCACGGCTAAAGCGCCGTTGAACGAATCGCCCGCCGCCACAGTGTCGATCGGATGGACCCGGTAGCCGGGGACGTGTTTCGTACCGTTCTCATCCACAATAAGGGCGCCGTTCGCAGCCAAAGTAACGATGACGCATCCCGCTCCTCTGCTGCGCAATTCCTGTGCGGCCTTTTCCGCATCGGCGATTGTACGCACCGTTTGCCCCGTTAAAATTCCCGCTTCCGTCTCGTTAGGCGTCAAATAGGCAACATTGCGCAGAAGCCCGTCATGAAGCGGCACGGCCGGCGCCGGATTTAAAAGAACCGGAACATGATGCTTGCTTGCCGTCGCGATTGCAAGCTCCGTCATTGACAGATCCATCTCCAGCTGCATGACCAGCATGCTCGCTTCCTTAATGATATCCTCGATTTCCGCCAAATCGCTCGCCGAATATTCAAGATTCGCGCCGGGAACGACGATAATCCGATTCTCGCCCGATTCCTCCAAAACGATCGAGCCGACGCCGGTAGGCGCTTCGTGCCGCCTGATGCATTCCGTCGCGATGTTTTCCCGCTGCATGACGCTCAGCATCTCCGCCCCGAACTCGTCCCGGCCAAGCATGCCGACCATCGTCACGTTCCCGCCGAGACGCGCCGCCGCAACCGCCTGATTCGCTCCCTTGCCGCCCGGAAACCGGGAAAAGCCGCTCCCGACAATCGTTTCCCCGGCCGCAGGCGCTCGGAACGTGCGCACTACCAGATCCATCATAAAGCTGCCAATGACCACTATGCTCATCCCGTTCACCCCGATTTCGATTCGTTCTTATGGTCCGACAGCTTTTTGCCGAGGCTTCCCCCGGGATGATACAAATAAAATTCATCTTTCCCGAATGCTTTCAACCTGGAAATCGTGACCGCAAGCGCGTCGCCGATCGCCAGCTGCAGCATGGCGCTGGTCGTCGGAGCCAAGTCCAGATGATCCGCTTCTTTCTCATAGCTGTAAGTCAAAGCGACTTCGCTGCCGGCAGCCAGAGTAGAGCCGCTGTTTTTCGTAATCGCGATACACTGCGAACCGATTCGTTTGACGACATCGAGCATGCTCAGCACCTCGGCCGTTTCCCCGCTGTTGGATATAAGGATGACGACATCGCGTTTCTCGATCATGCCGCTATCCCCATGCACGGCCTCCGCAGCATGCACAAAAAACGAAGGCGTCCCCGTGCTGGATAACGATGCGGCAATTTTTTTGCCGACATGACCCGATTTTCCGATTCCGGAAATAACGACTTTCCCCTTGCAATTCAAAATAATTTGGACCGCACTGACATATTCTTCTCCGACTTCGCCGGCCAAACGTCCAAGCGCATTTGCCTCGTTACGCAAACTTTCCTTAATAACATCCAAAATAAACATAAATGAAACCCTCCTTAATATGTTATCGTTTACACATGCTTGATAACAAGCTGTGGGATAACTACACGCCATTGGTACAAGCTTTTTATAGTTCTTGTAATCATACTGGCTTCCACTTATTTCATGAAAATAAATAAATATGTGTTATCGTTTACATATAGATCGCAGCTCAGCAAATTCGTGCAGCTCCGCACAGCGCGGCGAGTGCGGCGCATGGTGGGAACTGTGCGCGATTGGAGCAGCTTATTGAGCCGGCGCAGCGGGAGCTGCATGCGGCGGGAACTGCGTGCGGCGCGAGCTTGGCGCAGCGGAAGCTGTGCGGGAGTAGAGTCCTGCGAGTACCGAGCTTAGCGTAACGGAAATTGCTCAAGTAGGGAACTGCACGCGGCGCAAGCCTCGAACAGCGGAAGCTATATGCGAGTAGAGTCCTGCGAGTGCCGAGCTTCGCGTAACGGAAATTGCTCAAGTAGGGAATTGCACGCAATGCAAGCTTCGAACAGCGGAAGCTATATGCGAGTAGAGTCCTGCGAGTGCCGAGCTTCGCGTAATGGGAGTTACTCAAGTAGGGAGCTGCATGCAATGCAAGCTTCGAACAGCGGAAGATATGCGAGTAGAGTCCTCAAGTACCGAGCTTCGCGTAACGGAAGTTGCTCAATCAGGGAACTGCACGCAACTCAAGCTTCGCGCAGCGTGTGCGTTGCTCTAGTCTCGCGTTAGTTCGTATCCTTTCGATAAGGCGACCATCCGGGCAGAATAATCCGGTTTTGTACCGCACCGCCGTTCATCCCGAGCTTCTTGACGACCAGATCGGCAACCTCTTCTCCCACCAGCTGCGGATCTTGTGTAATGACCGACAAGCGATGCCGGAACAAGGAGGAGAACTCCAAATCGCCGAATGAAACGACTTCAAGCCGATCCAATGGAATTCCCAGCTGTTGCAATCCCAAGTACAAGCCGAAGGTCATCTCATTGTTCAATGAGAAAACTGCTGTCGGCGGCTCTGCCATTTCCATAAAATGCCTTGCGGCCCCGATCCCCGACTCCCTCGAGTAGTCGCCGCCGAATGCAAGCTCCGGTTCGAGCGTCCGCCCCGCTTCCGCCAGTCCCTGCAGTACGCCCTCGAGCCGTTCGCAAGCTGTGCTGATCGACTCCGGCCCTTTGACTACGCCGATTCTTGCATGCCCGTTCGCGATCAAAGCTTCGATTGCCGTCTTTGACGCTTGAGCGTTATCCTCGGCCACGGTATCCAGCTTGAGAGCCGGCAGGCGGCGGTCCACCAGCACGACATGAACCGAGCGGCTTACGCTTCGGATAAGCTCCAGATTCTCGCCCGTACCGGCCAGGATGAGCGACTCTATCCTTTTCTCCGTAAGAAAATGGATAGCTTCCTCTTCCTTGCGCGCACTTTCTTCCGTATCGACAAACAGCAGATGATACCCTTCGGCTACGCAGCGGCTCTGTATGGAACGCGCCATTCTCATAAAATACGGGTTTGTCATGTCGGGCAGCACGATCCCGATGCTCCGCGATTTCTCCTGCTTCAAGCTGCGTGCGATCGCATTCGGCTTGTAGTTCAATTCGTCGATGACCTGCAGGACGCGCTTCTTGACATCCTCATTCACATAACCGTTATTATTCAGTACGCGCGAAATGGTAGCCGTCGACACGCCCGCTTCCTGTGCGACTTCTTTGATCGTTAGCTTCCGCAAGTGAACATCCTTCTTCTCGTATGTTATCGTTTACACATCTCGTATAACTGCAGTATATGCCGAGCAGAAAATGTTGTCAACGATATTCCGCTCGCCGAAAACCGCGTTTGATGTAAGACTAGTACCTTGACCGCATTTGATCTAAGGTTTTCTGCCCGCGCTTTTCATGAGAGAATCCTCAGTGGAAAGGGCGGGTTCGTATAAGGCCTCGAGCACCCAAATCTTGCATTTCATGCGGTCAACACACTAATATTATTTCAACGCTTATCCTATAAATTTTAAGGGTGCAAGCCATTTGTTCGTGCAAGAGATAGTGATCCTCATAATGAGGAAAAAGTTACTATTCGTGAGGCAAACATCACTATTCCAAACCGAAAATCCGTATTTTCTTGAGGTAATGAGGCAAACGCAATTATTAGTGAGACAAACGAAATGAATAGTTTCGTTTGCCTCACTAACGGGCGAAAACGAGCATTTTACCTTTGGAATAGTGAGGACAGCCTCATAAACAATGAGGTTTTCTACACTAAGAAGCGCATGATTCGTTGCATAACCATTACGACATCCGTTTTTGCTTTCGTCACCAGGTCATCAATCCCTAGTTTTAGACTAAGGACGCGCGCGTTTACCGTTGAAATATAAGCACTTGTTATGTGAATATTTTAAAAAAAGAAGCCACCCCCAGGTCTCTTCAGACCTTGAGATAGCCTCTGTTGTTATCCGTGCCGTTTCCTTCATGGTGAAACATTTGCTCTTCGATGCGCTTGACCGAATCTTCCGGGTCCTCCATCTTCATCCACATGAGGACAAGCTCCTTCTGGATCTGATCCAGGTCGCGCTGGCCGATGCCTAAACTCTGGATAGAATGCGCATAGGGCAGCATATCGACGAAGCAATGATAATTTCGGGGATGGATCGCCGGATTGAAAAGCGTTTGATCCTCGGCAACCTTTCGTAAAACCGGAATGGTGCAGCCGTTCATTTTGAATTGCTTCTGCGAGTCGTAACGAACGAGGAACTGGGCGAACCGCTTGGCAGCCGTAACATGCGGACTGCTTGCGTTAATGGCCAGCGCGCCCCCGAGAAGAAGGGTAGCCTTCTTACTATTCCTCGGCACGACCGGAACGACGTCCCACTCCATAAAATGATTGCCGAATTCATTCATATAATGATAGGTGCCGATGATCATGGCTACCTTTTGTTTCATGAACAGGTCTTCAACGATTCGCGTTCCCCCGTAAATCGAGGCCGGAGAAACCTCGCGATTGAACATGAGATCCAGGCAATAACGAAATGCTTCCACCGTTTCGCCGCTGCCGAAAATAGACCGATGCTCGGCGTCGAATATTCCTCCTCCGTTCTGCAGAAGGAACTGCGGCCAGCGGTTATTGGTTATGGTAAACCCGAAGCCGTAATGCTGCACAGTGCCTTGTTCGTCCTTGACCGTATGAGCGACGGCAAAGTCGGTCAAATCCGACCAATCGTCGATCGTCAGCCGATCGGCTTCCGGGACGAGATTCTTATTCACTACGTACACGACAGGAGAAAAAACGAACGGTACGGCCTTCAGCTGGTTCCCGTCCTGAAACAAACGAACCGCTTCCCCGTATACGTCCTCTTCGCGCGCCCATTCGTACGGATGGCTGGCATGCAGCTTGTCCAGCAGCCCTTCATCCGCGAATTTCCGGAAGTGCAAATCCGAAATGACCATCATGTCATGGGCTTCATTATCCCTGAGCTTATCGGAAAGGTACTCGCCGTAGCCGTTCTCGGAGACGGTGGAAAACTCGATGCGCACTCTCGGATTTTCCTGCTCGAATTCGGAAATCAGCTGCAGCAGCGTCGGAATCTCGTAAGAATCGTCGAAGCAAACAAGCCTGAGCACGGTTTCTTCTTTCCACTGCTCCGATTCTCTGACGATATTGCCTTTGCCGGGTATTTTCTCGATTAACCCGCTCTGCTCCAGCTCCGCCAACACTTTGCGCACGGAATCCCGGCTTAAATTGTACAATTTGCTAAGGTTGACCTCCGAAAGGAGGAAATCCCCCGGCTTCAGCGTCGAGCTGATGATTTGGTTCCGGATCTCGCGGCGAAACCGCTGATAACGATCGTCGAATTCAGTGCGTTTTTTTAACACTAAAAACCGCTCCCAAGGATACATAATTGTTTAGTATACCATATTTTCCAGCGGACTAGGAGGGGTTTGTCAATAAATGCCTGTCCAGGAATTCGTAAGCCATTCTCCGTACCTGAGGAGGAAAATCATGCCCCGCAGGTCCCATCCAAAATTCGAAACGGTCCTCCGCCCCCATAAAACGGTATAGCTTATCCAAATCCGTCATACTCGCCGCGATCGAGGACCAGTTCGGGAAAATGCGGTCGTTGATCCCGCTCCACATAAACATCGGCGTTGGCGCCGACAGCGCCGCGACTTCATGCCATTCGAACGGAATACGGTCCTCCTGCAGCATTGCCGATATTTCCGGAAAATGCGAAAACCAATCGCGCTGCCCCCACCGGTTCGGATCCGGATCGCCCGCGAACACGCTGAAGCCGCAGCTCGACACGACGGCTCGAACCCGCGGGTCGAAGCCGGCAAGAAACCAGCCGTTATAACCGCCGAGCGAATGGCCGATCGCGCCGATCCGATCGCCGTCCACCTCCGGAAGCGACGCCAAAATATCGACGGCCCGTATGTGGTCGGCAAGCATTTTTCCGACGGCGGTCCATGCCGGATGCTGCACATAAAACGGCGCCGTCTGGTAAGGCTCCGCCCCGGCATAAACGCGTTCGCCGGCCGTAATGGAATCGGGCGCGAGCACCACGTAACCGCGGGACACCAGCTCCAATCCGTATCTGCGGTTATCCCGGCCGGAGCTTAGCGACACGTCGGCCTTTCCCTCCGGGGAAGTCGGATGGAGCGCAAGCACGGCGGGACATCCTGGCAAATCTGAGCCCGCGCGGTTAGGAATAAGCAGAAATGCGGCGATGCGGTCGCCGTCCAAGCCTTCGTACTCGATCGTCAGCCTGCGGTGATCCTCTTCGGCAGCCTCCGACAGCACCTCGAAGCTCCCTTTGTTGCCCGTCGGCCGATGCATCGCCTCGACAGGAGGTTTGCCGAGCAACCGCTCCCAGTCCGCCCGAATCCGTTCACGCTTCGCTTCCCAAGCTTCCCTCGTTTCGATCCCGCTTAACAGCTCGGGGATGCTTTCCGCATTTATTTTCGACAGTGAGTAGCTCATTGCGATTCGCCTTCTTCCCATTCATATTTCCAGAGCTCGGAGCCGCAGCCGAAAAATACGCTTCCTTTATATATGGCGATACCGCTGCTTGCTTCCTTTGGCAGCCCGGCAAGCATGCTCACCTCGAGCGTATCCGGATCGACCGTATACAAGGTCCTGCTTAACAGACCCAGGATGACCGTTTTTCCCTTGTAAACCGTTCGAATAAGGCCGTGCCTGACAATGACCCCCCAGGCGGACAAATCCTTCCGAAGCAGGACGTTTCCTGTCTGCGGATCAAAAACGAATAACGTCGAATTCGATGTGATTCCGTATATCCGGTCGTTCGCATCCTCCGCGAGCAGCGAAATTTCCCTGGCGCCCGGCACCGGCGTCCATCGCTCCGTGACGCGGCCGTCCGCCCAAGCGAACCGGTACAACACCGCTTCTTCAGCCAATGGCTTGGCTCCTCCCGGCGTTTCGATGCTCGTTCCGCCGATGACGTCGCCGTTCGTCAGCGCCGCTAAACCGAGCGTGCTCTGATAGGGAGCGATCTCCGCGTGCTCGTACATCCTTACCGTCTGAGAGGGAATGTGCCATATGCCGAGAGCGCCTCCGACAAAGCCGTAGCCGGGAAAGCCGCCGTAGACGACGTGTTCGCCGTCCGGATGCGGCATAGCGCTCCGCGGCCTGTGGATGCGTTCGTCCGCGTACACCAGCTTCGGATTGCGGGCCGGTCCCGGCTCGTCGCTCAGCGGGAGACGCGTGTCCAGCAAATGGAGCGTTCCGCCCGCATAAGCGGCGCCGGCCAAGTACGGTCCTTGAACGGCATAAGCACAAATATTGCCGCCGCCTCCGCGTTCGATCATTTTGCCGCCGAAGTTTTGCAATCCGCCGGTTACGGGATTGCAGCGGAATAGATGAAGCGGATGATTCGATGTCCCGTATACAAGTTCGTCGGGTCCAAGCGCGATCGGCGAGAGCGTAGTCTCACCGCCGCGATAGTCCAGCTTTAATACGGTATGCGTGCCGTCCCGCTCCTCGATCACGAGCTCTCCGTCCGCAAGCTCATACCCGGTTATTCGTCTGCCGCCGCTTAATTCCTTGTGCAGCTTCCGGTAACCGCCGCCTTTATACGCCGAAGGAGAAACGGCCGCCGCTTCCACCGGCTCCGCTTCTCCTCCGCGAAGCCGGAACCACCCGACGTCGGATGCTCCCGCCGCCCCGCCGATATCCGCATCGGCTGCAGGAAGACTGCCGTAGACAGCCCCGTCCTCGCCTGCATGCACGTGTCCGCTTCCTCGAGTTTTATGAAGCTCGCCGCATAACGTTCGAATTGTCCCGTCCGATAGGCGGTACGCGACGATTCCCGCCGCTGACGTTCCGATTCCCGCATAAACCCATCCGTCATTTCCCGCAGCCAGCGACATTGCGTATTTCTGCTCGGCATCAAGCTGCGCTAAGGACACGCATTCGCCCGAACGCGGATCCAGACGCAGCAGCTTCATATTCGGGAATGTCGTGGCGTAGACGAACCCGTCTTCGTCCTCCGCGAAGGCAAAACCGGAAATTTCTTCGCCGGGAGCCGGTTCAAGCCGCCATACGAACGTTTCCCGGAACGGGTCCAGTACGGCCAATAGCGGCCCCGCGCCTGTATAGAACAACCCGGAACGTCCGGACATCGCCGCATACGGGTAATCCCGCTTCCCCTCCTCGAATTCGAGCTGCCGGCCAGCTCCGGACACAGGATCGACAATAAGCGCATAACCCCGCGCAACAATGACGACCCGTTCGCGGCCGCTCTCATCCGTACAAACCGCCGCCGATCTTGTTTCATCCGCGCGCACGGGAACCCCGATGCAATGGAAACGGTTTGCCACTCCGCTGTTTATCATGATATCCCCCCGCTCTTCCTAAAGAGAAGAGGTTCGGGCTATTATGTTAGCCCGAACCGTTACAAAACCTGCACATTTATTTCCAAACCAAATCTTTATAGCCGCGTTCCTTGATTCCTTCGTTCATTTCTTTGATAATCTGCGCTCCGCCGCGCTTCAAATATTCTTCTACGAGCGCGCCCCAATCGGAGATCGGGCGCTGGCCGACGATCATTTTCGTTTGCTCGTTCATCATGAAGGTTTGGAGCTCGGCGCCCTTCGTCGTTTCGGTTTCGGAGATGACGCCGTAATTCGGCGGGTAGAAGTGCTTCATTTGACCGTTAAGCGCCATCAAATCCTTAGTGACCTGAATCAGCTTCGGCTCGGTATAAGCCTTGTCGAATTCCGGATCGGTTCCCGCAGGTACCCAGCTAGTATTATCTTGGAAATATACGGACGGATCAAGGCCTTCTTGAGGCTTCAGCATTACGCGTTTGCCGTTCTCCATCTTATAGCCGGTTCCCTCGCCGCCGTAGAAGAAATCGAAGTCCTTATTCGCTGCGTTCTGCTGTGCGGCCGGATAGAAGTTCCTAGAGAAGTCGTGCATTTCAAGCACCTTGGCGAGCTTCTCCGGATCTTTGGCCAGCTTCGCGTTCAAGGCGTTGAAGCGCGCATAGCCCGTTCCTGCAGTGAAGCCCTGGTTGCCGTCCGGCTGTTTAAAAGGAGCCAATACGGCGAACTCCGCGCCCGGGTTCAGCTTCAGCAAGCCTTCCATATACGCCTGCGACATGCCGCGCGGCGCCACGAGGAAGACGCCGGCTTTGCCGGAGTAGAACTGTGCGTTCGTGTCGGCCCAGTTCAATACGGCGAAGTCCGGAGTAATCGCTTTCTCCTTGTTCAGATCGGCAAAAAACTGAACGAGCTCCTTGCGGCCTTGGGACATAATGCCCGGGATGAAATTGCCGTCTTTATCCTTATGATACCATGTTCCCGCCTGCCAGTAAGGCCCCATCGCAAAATCGGGATTGATGTTCTGCCCCATGGCGAGGCCGTAAGTATCTTGCTTTCCGTTCTTGTCCGGGTCGTTCTTCGTGAAGGCGATGGCGACCTGCTTCAGCTCTTCGTAGCTTGTCGGCACCTTCAGTCCGAGGTTATCCAGCCAATCTTTACGAATCATGAACGAGTTGCCTTCGATCGGCGCCCATGAAGGAATGCCGTAAATTTTGCCGTTTACTTTGAACTGGTCCCAAACTTCCTGCGGAACGGCTTTGAGGGACGGATATTTATTGATGATGGCATCGTCGATCGGCAGGAACGCGCCTTGCTTCGCCCATTTCTGGAACAAGGTCAAATCGTTCGGACGGAAGCCGATCATATCCGGCGTCTCACCCCCGGCTACGACTGCAGTCAGCTTCTCCACGAAGTTTTCCTGCGGAACCTTCTCCACCTTGTAATCGACGTTGAATTTATCGTTTAACGCCTTCTGACCGGCCCCGTTCAAAGGAGCGGGATTGCCGAATACATATGTAATCCCTTTAATTTCATGATTCTTGTTGCTCGTAGCCGCCGGGCTTTGAGCAGGGGACGCGCTGCCTCCCGCCGCCGGCGAATTTTTCGGCTCTTCTTTGCCTCCCGAGCTGCAAGCCGCCAGCGCCATGGACGCGGCAACAAGCACAATACCGACTTTTGTACGATTCATAACGACACCCCTTCATAATTGTTCGTAACCAAGCGCAATGTTTTTCCTACCTCAGCACGATCCGTTATGCCCATCGAAACGTTCGCTATCCTTTGACCGAGCCCAGCATCACCCCCTTGGCAAAATGCTTTTGCAGAAACGGATAAACGATCAGGATCGGAAGCGTTGCGAGCAAAATCGCGGCCATCTGAATCGTAATCGGCGGCGGCGGCTCCTCCATCAGCAGCATGACCTCCTGGCCGAGCGCGGCTGTAGGCTCGTTGACAATGACGATCTGCCTTAAAATAACCTGGATCGGCCATTTGGCGGGATCGCTCAAATAAAGGATGCCGGCAAAGTACGTATTCCAGTGCCCGACCGCATAGAACAGACTGAACGCGGCGAGCGAAGGCTTGGAGAGCGGCAAAATGATTGAAAAAAACGTCCGCAATTCGTTGGCTCCGTCAATCAAAGCCGCTTCGTTCAATTCGTTCGGGATGCTCAGGAAAAACTGCCGGATGACGATAAGATTGAAGGAACTGATCGCACCGGGAATGATCAGCGCCCAAATCGAGTTGATTAGTCCGGTTTCTTTGACGACCAGATAGGTCGGGATCATCCCGGCCGAGAATAGAATCGTAAATACGACAAGCATCAGAATGGTGCGCTGACCGAGTACGTTACGGGTAAGCCCGTAAGCCATCGTCGCCGTAAAAAACAGATTGACAAGCGTGCCGACAACCGTAATAAACGCCGTAACGCCTAAGGAACGGGTGAAATTTTTGGAAGACAATATCGTATAATACGCATCCGTTACCCACTCCCGCGGCCACATAATAAGATCTCTTTCCAAGACGTCCTTCAGGGAAGAGAAGGATACGGCAAAAATATGGATAAACGGAAAGATCATCGAAGCCGCGATTACGAAAAGCAGCACAACGTTTATGCCGTCGGTTATTTTTTCGGAAATGGTTCTATTATTCATCCTTGTAGAGTCACACCTCTTCTGTCCTAATATAAACCGTCTTCACCGAACCGTTTGGCGATGCGGTTGGCAATGACGACTAGCACCAGCCCGACCAGTCCTTTAAACATGCCGACTGCGGTTGCGAAGCTTACGTCTCCCTGTTGAATGCCCTTATAGTACACGTAGGTATCCAGCACGTTCCCGGATTCCATATTGAAAGGATTCAGCATGAGGAAAATCTGCTCGAAGCCGGTATCCAGGACATTGCCGAGCCGAAGAATAAACAGGATGACAATGACGCTCCGAATTGCAGGCAGCGTAACGTGCCAGAGCTGACGCCAACGGTTCGCCCCGTCGATGACCGCCGCCTCGTACAGAGAGGGATTAACGCCCGCGAGCGCCGCCAGGAAGATGATCGTGCTCCAGCCCGACTCCTTCCAAATAATTTGCAAAATAATGACCGGCTTGAACAAAACCGGATCGGTCAGGAATGGAATGGCATCCCATTTGAGCTCCTTGACCAGGAACGTGTTGATTAAGCCTTCTCCACGCAAAAATACGACGAAAATACCGGCGACGACGACCCACGATAGGAAATGCGGCAAGTAAACCATCGATTGCACGATCCGCTTATACGTGCCGTTCCTTACTTCGTTAAGCATAAGCGCCAGTACGATCGAAATCGGAAAGGCCATAAAGATTTGCAGGAATGCGATTTGCAGCGTATTCCAAATTACCTTGACGACTTCCGAATCTTCAAAAATTCTTGTGAAATACTTGAGTCCGACCCATTCGTTCGCCCAAATGCTCTCGTTGAACGGATTGAAATCCTGAAACGCAATGACAAGTCCGGCCATCGGGATATATCTGTATACGATGAAATAAAGCACCCCGGGAAGCAGCAAAAGATAGATGAAGCGTTCGCGCCACATTCTCCGTTTTAATCTATCCCATCGCCCCGGAACCGTTTTCATTTCTTGCCCCATAACGAGCGAATCCTTCATTTTCGACATATGCCTCCCCAGTTGAATATCTTGTGAAGATCACCATTAGCTGCTATGTATGACCGTGACCTCCCTTTACAGCTCAAACAACATAAATACCGGTTGCCAACAGGTTTATAAGTAATATACCCTCAATGTCACAAGGTGTCAACACGAAAAACACAGATACAGACCGGTTGCCTACTTGACTGTATCTTGAGTGCGATGTTAGGATATGCTCGTAATCGCCTCCGCTTTATTGGTCACCCCTGCAGGTTGGCGAAACGATTTCATCAACTTCGAATAAGGAGAGATGCGTAAGATGCAAACGAGGAGAAAAAGGAAGCTTGCGCTTGGCATGGCGCTTTGCCTGCTGTTCGGCACGCTGCCGTCATTGTCGGCCGAAGCTGAAAGCGTACGGTCCCAGGGACTTCAAAATGGAAGTTTTGAAAGCGTTACCAATAATGGTGTAACCGGTTGGCTGCCTGACGGGACGGCGACTGCAGTGACTGTTTCCGAGCAAGTTTATGCGGACGGTCAGCGGAGCCTCCTCTTGTTCGACAATTCCGACAAGGAATCGTACGGCGCGGTTAGCGAGCCGGTTGCGCTATCCCCTTTTGACAACGTCGTGCTGACAGCCAAGATCAGATCCGTGAAAGGCGACGGCGCCAAAATCGATCTTCGCTTCTACGACGAGGACGGCAAGCTGTTGTCCATTGTAAGCGGATTTGCCGAAGGGGAGACCGGCGTTTGGAAGGATGCCCGGGTTGCAGCCTCCTCGCCGAAGGAAGGCGTTTCGGTGAAAGCGGCTTTCTATTTTCCCAATGAGAAGACGGGAGAGCTGTATGTCGATGACGTTCGCCTAGCCATAACCGATGCCCCCGGTACGATCACGAATCTCGGCAGGCAATCGATGGCCCTTACCGTTATGACCGGTGCTTACGGGAAAGACAAAAACGGACGCGACGTCATGTACACGGTCGTTCAAGGGGATCCGGCCCAATTGGTCGTGATGGATGCAGCGACCAAGGAAGTGAAGGGGCAATATCCGCTCGTCGCCAAGGACGGCAGCAATGTATCCGCAGCTTGGGGTATCACCGTCGCATCGGACGGCAAAGCCTATGCCGGTAGCACCCCGAACGGCACGCTTTTCCAGTTCGATCCGGCAACGGAGACGGTGCGCACGATCGGTAAGCCCGTCGAGTCCGACACCGTAATCTGGACGCTCGTTCCGGGACCGGACGGCAAAGTATTCGGGGGAACGGGCTATTCGCAAAGCCTGTTCGAATACGATCCGGCAACCGACAAGACGAAGGTGCTGGCAAGCTTCAAGACGGTATCCAAGGATCAGCATATTCGCAGTCTCGCCTACGATCCCGATCGGAACGCGATTTATGTCGGCGGCGCCGATGTCGCCAAGCTGTATAGGTACGATCTGGCCACCCAGAAGAAGACGGAGCTTACGATCCCCGAATTTAGCGGGAAAACCAGCGTCTACGATCTCCAATATACGGCGGGCAAATTGTTCGTTCGCATAGATCCGGGTCCGGTTATGTTCGTATACGATCCGGCGGCAAACGCTTGGCTAGTCAAAAATAACACCGCCTATAATACGCGTGGCTTCTCGCCGGTATCTTCGGATAACCGGGTGTTTTATACCTTTCTGGAAACGCTGCCTGACGGCAAACAGCAATGGTCGCTTCATGCCTACAACGTCGAAACCGGCGCCTACGGCTCGCTCGGCGTGGAAGTCAAGGGCGTCGGCGTCTCTTTTGGCTACATAAACAAAGGAACTCCGGACGAGACTCTTGTCGGGCTGATCGGGAACAACGGCAGAGCTTTCTCCTATAACCTTCGAACCGGACATGTCGAAACGCCGGAGCTCGATTTGCCTCCGCAGTTCGTCGAGCTTTTCAACATCGGTAAGAGCTTGGACGGCAAAATGCTGTCCTCCGGCTTTATTTCCGGCGGCGGACTCGGCATTTACGATCCCGCTACGGGTCAAACGGAGCTGAAGCCTTCGCTCGGCCAGGTGGAAGGTTACGGGGCGCTTAACGGAAAAATGTATTTTGGCGTGTACCCGAACGCAAGCATTTTCGAATACGATCCGTCGCAGCCATGGAACCGCACGGATCCGAGTCTGCCAAACAACCCGCTCCGCATCGGCCAACTCGGAAACGAACAGGACCGCCCGCTCTCTATGGTCGGCGTCGACGAGCTGAATAAGCTGTTCATCGGCACGTACCCGATTGCAGGCAAAACCGGCGGCGCATTGACGATATACGACGGCATGACGAAAACGTTCACCGTGAAGCGCAATATCGTGATGGGTCATTCCGTCAACTCGCTCCTTTACCGCAATGGCAAGCTGTACATGGGAACAAGCGATATGACGGGAGCCGGCGGCGGAAAGCTGGCCGTGTACGATATTGCAACGGGAACGATCGACCGGGAAATGATCCCCGCAGCAGGTAAAAAAGCCGTTACGTCGCTTATTTGGGGACCGGACGGCAACATTTGGGGGATGGCGCTCGGGGAGCTGTTCATTTACAATCCCGACAGCAACGAGATCGTCTACCATGAAGACAAATTCCCGGCGGCGGACTATGCGCATACGAACCCGCGCCTTATGATCGGCATGGACGGAAACGTGTACGGATCGATCTTTACCGGCTTTGTCGCCGAAAGAACCTATACCGGCAAAATGTTTAAAATCGATGAGACATCGAAGGAAATGACAATTTTGATGGAGGGCAACGTCGAGAAGCTGGCACAGGACGATCGCGGCAGCTTCTATTTCAAATACCGCAGCGAGTTGATGCGCTTCGACGAATTAACGGACATTCAATTTACGGCTGCCCCAAGCGTGCCGTTGTCTGTTGGGGAATCCTATCAGACCGGCCTGAAGGCCATGTACGCTAACGGCTCTAGCAGCTCGGTCAGCAAAAATGTCGTTTATGAAAGCAGCGATACGAATGTGGCGGACATCGCGGCGAACGGCTTGATTACCGCAAAAGCGGCAGGTGAGGCACTCATTACAGCAAGCTATTTGGGTAAGGAGGCATCTTTTGTTTTAACGGTCAGCGCGCCGCCTGCGCCATCGGCTATCATCGATAAAATCGAGTTTACAAGCCCTTCTTACACGCTCTACGAAAATGAAACCAAGCAAACTGTCGTGAAAGCCGTGTACGATGACGGCAATCGCATCGTTCTGGAAAACGGCGTTTCCTTCAGCAGCACCAATCCTGCTGTCGCGGAAATCGACGCGTCCGGCCTCATCACCGCCAAAAAAGCGGGCTCGACCGTCGTAAGAGCGGTTTACGGCGAACTTAGCGCCGAGCAATCGGTCACCGTCGTTGCGAGGACGGTTCCTCCGGGCGAGAGCTGCAGCGGAACTAGCTGCGGCAATAATGGTGGAGATGGTAACAGCGGAGGCAATGATGGCGGCAATGGAAATGGCGGAAGCAATAATAACGGCAATGGAAACAACACGGGCAATGATGCCGGTACACCATCTTCCGCTCAAGTGAGGGAAGGAAAAATACGGCTTGGCACATCTTCCGGCGGCGGCTGGACCGTTACGAACGGCAATCTGCAAACCGCCGTTTCCCAAGCGGCTTCCGGGATTGTCGAGATCGAAGTCCCTGGCGAGAACGGCGAACCGGTGCTGTTACAGCTCGGAGCCCAAGGGCTGAAAACGGCGGCCGAAGGCGAAATGGCGCTCCGAATCGCAGCGCCGGGAATACGGATATTCATTCCCGCAGATGCGTTGTCCGGCCTTCCGTCAGACGCTGAAACGGTGGAGTTGAAGATTGCTGCGGCTGGAACTGAAGCGGAGTCCCTCGTTGCAGGAGCCGTGCGGCTGGACGGCGCCTATAAGGCAAGCGGAATCACAGTGACTTTGGAGCTGGTCGCGATTAAGGGAGGCGTTCGGAATTCCGTTCATCAATTCGAGGCGCCTCTCACCATTGAACTGACGCTTCCTCCGACAAAAATGAGCGGCATCCAAAAAGACTTAGCCGGCGTCTATTATGTCGACGGCAGCCGGATCGAATACATGGGCGGCGAATTTGCGGGCGGGCTGGTGCGTTTCGACACCGATCACTTCTCGGCGTTTGCCGTACTGGAGTTTGAAAAGGATTTTGCCGATATGTCCGATCATTGGGCGAGCGCCTATGTCAAAAAGCTTGCCGCGAAGCATATCGTCCAAGGCGTGGGCGACGACCGGTACGCTCCCGAGTTGTCCGTCACAAGAGCCGATTCCATCACGATGGCGATTCGCAGACTCGGCTACGGCAATCCGGCCGCAGGCGCATCCTTCTCCGACGTGGCGCAAGCTGCGTACTACGCCGGATTCGTTTCGAAGGCGGCCGAGCTGGGTCTTGCGGAAGGCGACAAAGGGCGCTTCCGTCCGGAGGATTCGCTGACCCGGGAAGAAGCCGTCGCCGTCTTGCTGCGGCTTTACGATTACTTGAAGCTGCCTGCTTCGCCGGCAGCAGCTGACGCAGCGTCATTCTCCGACATGGACGAAGCGTCCGAATGGGCAAAGCCGTACATCGACAAGGCCCTTAAATTAGGCTTAATCGACGGCAAAGGAAACAACGAATTCGACCCGCAAGGCAAAGTCACCCGCGCGGAAATCGCCAAAATGCTGAGCATATTGTTCTAGGAATGCCAGGTACCCTGCCGGGCCGAAAGCTAAACGTTCGGCCCGGCAATCGCCTCAACCTGCTGTCGACGCCCAGACTTCCGCCACGCCGCGCCATAACACAACCAACAGTACCACTAACTAAATTCAAGCCCCCCATCGAAACCCGCAACAATTCCACTAACCAACTTCAAGCAACCCCACCGAAACCGGCATCAATGAGTCGGTTGTACATGACGCCGGGGGAAGCGAAGTAGGTCTTGATTGAAAATAAACCAAGCTTGACCGGCACGGAGGCGAGAAGCAGATTGGCTGTGACCGGACGGCGTAAAGTAATGAAAAAGGAGCTTGCCGCCATACTTCGGCGGCAAAGCTCCTTTTCGCTCAACTACACTTATCGAATTAATTATCCCTTTGCAGCAGCTTCATCAGGATCGTTACAGCCTCGGCTCTTGTCGCCGTATCGTTAGGCGCGAACAAGTTGCCATCACGTCCGCTGATGACTCCCAGCTGCTTGACTGCAGCTACTGCGCCCTTCGCCCAGTCCGGGATTTCATTTTCATCCGCAAAGCCGCTTGCCTCATTTGCCGAAAGATTTGCGCCGGCAGCTCTTGCGATCATAACCGCCAGCTCTGCACGCGAGATGCTCGCTGCCGGACGGAAGCTGCCGTCGTCGTAGCCGCTGACGATTCCCGCCTGCACGGCTTGCGCGATAGCTTTCTTCGCCCATGAGGCGATATCCCGCTCATCCGTGAAGCTCAGTTCGGCGCCAGCGCCGGATGGCTTTAGCGCGTTCATCAATAACATCGCGAACTCGGCGCGCGAGATTGTTGCATCCGGCTTAAATGTGCCATCCGGATAACCGTCAACCACACCCTGCTGCACCGCTTGTTGGATCGTAGCCTCTGCCCAGTGCCCAGCCGTATCCGAGAAAGATACCTTCACTGGAACAACCTTTTTCTCATCTACGATCAGCACGGCAAACTTCGTGAAGTGGTCAACCTTCGCCATAATGGTGTCGCCTTCTACGCGACCGCCAATCTCCACCCACTCTTTATTAACTTCATCGTAGAAGAAGATGGCCGCGCGTTGGTTATCTCCTACTTTGGAAGTGTCGAACTTGAATGTCAACGTGACAGCCTGCTTAAAGTTCTCAGAAAAGTTCTTCAGCAGTTCGAATACATCACTGGCAAATACTTGCCCGTTCGAATTCAGTTGAACCGTATCCAGCACTTTCTCTACAGTAAGCTTCAGCTCACTGTCGGATGCCCCGGCTGGGATCGTAACCTGGATTTCGTCACCCAGCTTCGTCTCGCCAGCACTGCTCGCTGGTAAAGTAAGCTTGCCGTCGGTCGTGGATGTTGTCGCAGGAGGCGTGCTACCGCCCGGCGTTCCTCCAGTCGATTCACTGCCGCCAATTCCGCCACCAGTTCCGCCGCCAGTTGACGAAGCAGTAGGCGTCACGGCATTGGAGGCAGCCGAAGCCGCACTGCTGCCTGCGCTATTGATAGCCTGGACAGTAAATGTATAGATCGTACCATTCGTTAAACCCGTCAACGTAATCGGGCTTGCTGCAGCTGTAATCGTCTTGCCGTCCGGAGAAGAAATCACCTTGTATCCCGTGATTATGCTTCCGCCATCGCTGGTCGGTACGGTAAAGCTAATAGTCGCTTGACCATCTCCAGCTACAGCAATGACGTTAGTCGGCGCTGCAGGGGTCGTTTTCGGAGTGGCGCTCACTTCATTGGAAGCTATGCTGACTCCTCCCTCATTGATGGCCCCTACTACAAAATAATATCGTGTTCCGTTCGTCAAATCCGTTGCCTGGTAGCTGTAGACGGATTCACCTACTGTAACTGGATCACCGAATACTCCCGACGATATACCCTGGAAAACTTGATAGCCCTTTGCTCCGTCAACTGCGCTCCAATAAATCGTGGCCGTGGAATCTCCCGCAACAGCCGATTGGATGGCGGGTGCACCAGGCGGATTCAGGATCCACTTCGCGTATACCGTCGTATCTCCCGTAATCAGCGTCGTTTCGAAATGAAACGGCTTCTGCAATTCGCTATCACTGTACCAGCCAGCTAAGCTGTAGCCCGCCAGCATCGGCGAATCTGGTTCTGTCGCATAACCGTTGTAAGCAATATTCTGCTCCGCTACCGCGCTGCCTCCATTGCTCTCGAAGCTTACCTTGTAGCGGATGACGTCAAAGCTCGCCGTTACCTGAAGATCGGCTTTTACGTTTGTATCCGTCCGTACTGCGCTGGTATTGCCGTCGCTCCATTGTACGAAAACGTAGCCATCATTCGGCACCGCTGTAACCGTAGCCCCGTCAGCGCCGTGCTCTACGCTCTGAACAGCTTCACCAACGATACTTCCATTCGCTCCGGCTGTGTAACTCAGATCATAGGAATTGATCGTCCACTTCGCATACACAGTCGTCTGTTGGGTAATCGGTGTCGCTCCAAAAATAAACGGTGTGTTCAGATCGCTGTCACTGTACCAGCCGCCAAATGTGTAACCCTCTCGAACCTGATCCGCCGGTTCTGTCGCATAACCGTTGTAAGCAATATCCTGTTCCGGTACCGCGCTGCCTCCATTGCCCTCGAAGCTTACCTTGTAGCGGATGATGTCAAAGCTTGCCGTTACCTGAATACCGGCTTTTACATTTGTATCCTGCCGTACTGCGCTGGTATTGCCGTCGCTCCATTGTACGAAAACGTAACCCTCGTTCGGCACCGCTGTAACCGTAGCCCCGTCAGCGCCGTGCTCTACGCTCTGTACCGGTTGCCCTTCAATGCTTCCATTCGCTGCGGCTGTGTAACTCAGATCATAGGAATCGATCGTCCACTTCGCATACACAGTCGTCTGTTGGGTAATCGGTGTCGCTCCAAAAATAAACGGTGTGTTCAGATCGCTGTCACTGTACCAGCCGCCAAATGTGTAACCCTCTCGAACCTGATCCGCCGGTTCTGTCGCATAACCGTTGTAAGCAATATCCTGTTCCGGTACCGCGCTGCCTCCATTGCCCTCGAAGCTTACCTTGTAGCGGATGATGTCAAAGCTTGCCGTTACCTGAATACCGGCTTTTACATTTGTATCCTGCCGTACTGCGCTGGTATTGCCGTCGCTCCATTGTACGAAAACGTAACCCTCGTTCGGCACCGCTGTAACCGTAGCCCCGTCAGCGCCGTGCTCTACGCTCTGTACCGGTTGCCCTTCAATGCTTCCATTCGCTGCGGCTGTGTAACTCAGATCATAGGAATCGATCGTCCACTTCGCATACACAGTCGTCTGTTGGGTAATCGGTGTCGCTCCAAAAATAAACGGTGTGTTCAGACCACTGTCACTGTACCAGCCGCCAAACGTGTAACCCTCTCGAACCTGATCCGCCGGTTCTGTCGCATAACCGTTGTAAGCGATGTTCTGCTCCGGTACCGCGCCGCCTCCATTGCTCTCGAAGCTTACCTTGTAGCGGATGATGTCAAAGCTCGCCGTTACCTGAAGATCGGCTTTTACATTTGTATCCTGCCGTACTGCGCTGGTATTGCCGTCGCTCCATTGTACGAAGACGTAGCCCTCGTTCGGCACCGCTGTAACCGTAGTCCCGTCAGCGCCGTGTTCTACGCTCTGTACCGGTTGCCCTTCAATGCTTCCATTCACTCCGGCTGCATAATACAGATCGTAACGGTTGATCGTCCACTTTGCGTATACCGTCGTATCTCCCGTAATCGGCATCCATTCAAAATAAAAAGGAAAGTTCAGACCACTGTCACTGTACCAGCCGCCAAACGTGTATCCCTCGCGAGCTTGATCTGCCGGTGCTGCCGCATAACCGTTGTGATCAATGGTCTGCTCCGGTACCTGGCTGCCTCCATTGCTCTCGAAGTTTACCTTGTAGCGGATGATGTCAAAGCTCGCCGTTACCTGAAGATCGGCTTTTACATTTGTATCCGTCCGTACTGCGCTGGTATTGCCATCACTCCATTGTACGAAGACGTAGCCTTCGTTCGGCACCGCTGTAACGGTAGTCCCGTCAGCGCCGTGCGCCACGCTCTGTGGCGTGTACCATTGAATGCTTCCATTCGCTCCGGCTGTATAATCCAGAACGTAACGTTTGATCGTCCATTTCGCGGATAGGATCGTGTCTTGGAAGATCGCCTGCGCCTCGAAATTAAACGGATACATGTCCCACTGGTTCGCATACCAGCCGTCAAACGTATATCCCTCGCGAACGGGCGGTTCGATCGGCTTTGTCGCCAGTTCATTGTAAGCGATGCTCTGCTCTTGTACCGCGCTGCCTCCATTGCTCTCAAAGCGAACCTTGTAGCGGATGGCGTCAAAGCTCGCCGTTACGTTAATATCGGCTTTTACGTTTGTATCCGTGCGTTGCGCATTTGTATTTCCATCGCTCCATTGCGTGAAGACGTAACCATAGTGCGGCTGCGCGTAGACCGTAATTCCGTTTGCTCCGTGCGTTACGCTCTGTGCCGTCTGCCCTTGAAGGTATCCATTCTCACCGGCCGCATAGTTCAAATCATAACGATTGATCTCCCATTTCGCATACACGGTCGTATTTCCGGTGATCACTCTTGTCGCAAAATCAAACGGTTCCCATAACCATTGGTCCGTATACCAACCCTCAAACGTGTGTCCCTCTCGAACGGGCTGAGCGGCCGGCTCAGACGCCAATTGATTGTAGATTACGTTCTGCTCCGTTACCGCGCTGCCTCCATTGCTCTCGAAGCTCACCTTGTAACTAGCAATCTCCCAACCCGCGTACAATGTCTTAGGTGCAATGATCGGCGTAGTCAAGAAATTAAACTTTTCGTTTAGTGCGCTGTCACTGTACCAGCCAGTGAACGTGTAACCTTGCCGATTAGGTGGATAAGGCACAAACGCATAATCGTTGTAAAATATGGTCTGCTCCTGTACCGAACTGCCTCCGTTGCTCTCGAAGCTCACCTTGTTGCGAATAACTTCAAATTGCGCCGTAACGTTGATATTCCCCGAGACGTTTGTATCCGTACGCACGGCGCCCGTATACCCGTCGCTCCACTTCACAAACCGGTAGCCTGTACCCGGCACGGCCGTAACCGGGCTGCCGCTCCCGCCGTGCAATACGGTTTGCGGTGCTGTGCCTTCTACGGTTCCACCGGCTCCTGCACTGTAGCTCAGCGTATACTTGGTAGTCTCCCACTTCGCAAATAACTTCACATCATGGGCTGGCATCTTGAGCGCAGAACCAACCGCATAATCTGTGCCAAACCCGTCTGCCTGCGTATTCCACCCGACGAACGTAAAACCTGTCTTTGAGAATTGGCTATTTCCTAGGACCGTGTGATTAGTATTTTTAATATACTTAAGAAAAACTGTTCTTGGCGCGGTCCCCGAACCGCCGTTTATATCATATGTAAGCATGTATCCCGTCTGAATCGAACGAATCAGCTGATTCTGTGGGTCAGGAATGTACAAGTCGCCCTTGTGATCCACCGAGATCAACTTCGGCGTGTCTAGGGTAGTTAATGTCAGGGGGGCATCCCATGTGCCTTTTTGCCCGGTTGTCCCGGCGAAATTCATGTTGTTATACTCTGATGTAGTAACAAGATCAATCACTATGATCCGATGATTCCCGCTGTCTGCGACATACATGTTGCCGGCGCTGTCAATCGCCAAGCCGCCTATATTCCTGAATTGCAACTGACTCAGCTTTTGGTTACTATTTGTGCCCTCTTGTCCACCTGCATAACTCCATGCTTTACCTGCGGTGTCAACCTTCCGAATCCGGTGTTGGTCTGAGATATAGAGATTTCCCTGGCTGTCAATCGCCACATCTACAGGGTTGTACAGCGGAACGGACGTTGCCGGTTGACCTTCGCCGTAATTTCCAGTGCCGCCGTTGCCCGCCACTGTTGTTAGATTGCCTGATGCATCCACCATCTTAATGCGTTTATCGCCTTGATTCACGATGTAGAGATTTCCCGTCCTATCGTCAAACTTTAACGCTTCAGGCGAATGCAACCCCAGATGTGCTACTTGATGAATGATACCGGAAGAATCAAGCTTCAGAACACGCCAATTGTCTCTGTCTGATATGTAGAGGTTCCCTAAGCTGTCAAGCGCTAAGCCCGTAGGCGTTCTCAAAGCTGTTTCTGTCCCCAATGTACCTTCCGCAATCTCGCCATTCCCCGCGGTTCCTGTACCCGCGACGGTGGTGATTGCCCCATCCGCTTCATTTACTTTCAGAACCCGATGATTATTAGGCTCTGCAATATAGAGGTTTCCCTGGCTGTCCGCAACCACCGCGCTCGGATTACCGGTTAAACCAGACACCGGGGTACCTATAGCAAATTTATTTCCATCTGGCATTGCTTCAACTCTTTCCCCCACAGGAAGTCCGACAGAAGCCAATAACATAAACACCATACATACAAGCAACGATTTGCTGTATTTCACGTCTTGATCCCTCCGATTCTACTTGATTCGACTACAACTCAGAGATACTATATAGATTTTGTCGAATCCACAGTAGTGTCAGTTGTCATCATTCTTGTCATATGACAAAATAAACGCGGCACCCGGGATTGACTCGCGCATAGATACACAGCGCCTACCATATAGCAGACGCCGCCTGAAACCAGCAAGACGATTTTCTCCGGACGAAAGGGCAGTCAGAAGCGGCGTAAATCCATTAAGAACGAAGAGGAGCTTTGCCGCCATACTTCGGCGGCAAAGCTCCTCTTCGTTTCAACTACACCTGTCGAATAAACTCCCGACTGTGTAACAACTATTCTACTCGATCAAATGTACGGGGCTTTGGTCGGCAGGGCTCCATACCGTGCCGCCTCCCCAGCCGAATAAACCTTTATTGCCGTGATAGTTACGGAAGAACAGCGCTTCGAAGGTGCTCGACGCCTTCGGATCGAAGCCGAAGCTCGCGAACGGAATGGCTTGAATGACATTCCAGCGGTCGCTTTTTCTCTGAGCGCTTACTTCAAACTGGGTAGTCGGGGAAAACGTCGGACCGGTTTTGTAAACGAACTTGACTGCATCCGGATTCGTAAAGAAGGCGTAAGTCGTACTTCCCTGGCCGCCTGACAAATGGGTTTCGACCGAATCGTCCGCACCGCTGCTCCACCATCCGTTAGGCGCGTCGCTCACGATCATGCCCTCTTGGTCGTCATCGAAACTCTCGTATCCGACATATAGATTTTCGTCGTCCCAGAGCAAGTATACTTTCGTCTCCACCGGAACCGGCTTCATGCTTTTCATGACCAAAAACGTCGTAACCGGCTCCGCGTTCACCCATGGTCCCGTGCTGAAATCGAGCGATTGCAAAATTTCTTCCTTGGTTGCCGTCGTTTTCACTGCATTTGCCGAAAGATTGGGCAGCTCGCCATACAAAAACACCATCTGGTTAAACGTGGAACGAATAGGCTCTATTCTCGCCTTCGCTTGCCCTTCAGCCAACCCCCAAGCTTCGTCAAGCGCGCTTCGGGCTTCGTCTTTGATGCCTGCTGCTATGATATATTGGCCGATTAGCTGACTTTCGTTGGAATACCAGTTGATGGGCTGCCGATCGAAGTTCCAGCCTTGCTCGATCAGCTCGTAATACCGCTTCATCGGCTCGGCCGCTGCTCCGTAAGCTTTTTGAATAAACTCATTTTTCAAAGCTTCCAGATCGGCGTCCGGGTTCCAGAACAGCTTATGGAAAAGCCAAAATTGCAGCGCGTTGACTCCCCAAGCTTGATCGCCGGCGTCGAGCACGCCTTCCGGAAGAACGCCCATGATGCCCAAATCGCGATAAAACTGCATATCCGCCTGTACCTTCTCCGCGATCGGCCTTTCGTAAGAAGCCGGGTAGCAGCAGCCATAGTAGTTGTACATGACGACGTTTTTCGTTTTTTGCGCCCACTGCTCCAGCAAGACCTTATAGCCATAATTGTTGCTTTCGGTATCGCTCGTATTCAGCGGAATCCGCTCGTCTTCCGACGCAGGCGCCATTACGATGAGAATGTTGTCCTCCAGTTCCACCTTCGGCGGCGTTTCGGTAAAGAAATACGCATAACTTACGATCCTGACGTCGGGATAAGTCTTTTTCACCTCGGCGGCCACTTTGTTCAGGAAGGTGAAGAACACCGTCGATTTGTAAGCCGGATCATCCGGTTGTACGACTACGCCGTCAGGCGTCGTGAAAGGCTGCCGGCTCTCTTCGCTTTGCGTGAAGCTATGATTGTCATTGATCCCGATGCCGATATATTGGGTGCCATGTACGCTATGGAACTGCTTGACCTTCTCGGCGATCACTCCGGGAACGTCAGGATTGTAGAAGTTGATTTGCGTTTTGTGGGAAACAGGTACATAACCTCCGTTTTCCCAGTTGTAATATTCCGGATGGGACGCGAAAAACTCCTCGTTCGGCAGCCAGAAGCCCAGATTATGTCCGAGATTGACCGCTTTGATGCCCATGCTTTCATGCTCGCCCCAATACGATAGATTCTCGAATTCGGCAAACTTGGCATTCAGCTTGTTGCGAGTAAGCATCTCCATCGTACCGAAATCGTATTTCGGCACGCCCGTGACGCCGGTGCCTGTCGTGTGCCACCCTCGCACTTGGAACGGTGATTTCTCCCTGTAATCCGTTTTATCGGCCTTGATCGTCGATGCCGGCTCGTAAATCGAACCGACGTCCGTCGAGCGGGTCCATAGGATGCCCGTATTTTTCTCCAAGAAGTCATATATACCGTTGAGAACGCCCCGCGGCTCGGAACCGATGATGTAAATCCGGTTTCCGGATTTTCTTACGGCAAAACCGTCGGATCCCTGCAAAAAGGCAAGATCGTCTGCATAACGGTCCGATAAACCGGCATATGATTCCGGGGTAGCTAAAATGATGCGAATACGTTCTTCGCCGCTCTCCGCTTCGTTGCTCAAAACGGAAACCTTTTTCGATTCGGCGGAAGCCTCCTGCTCCTCCTCCTCGACCGCACGAAGCGTGACGTCGTCGATCCATAGCTTACCCGTCCCCTCGGCAGCCTGGGAAAAGCTCCAGAAGTTGATCCAGTTGAAATCGAAGTCGTGGTCCGGATTGCGGGTATAACGCACTTCCACAAGCGTCCAATCTTCGCCTACGGCAACCGTATGCTTGGCAGAGCCGCCCGGTATGTCGCCGACGCCGTTTTTCAGCTCGCGGAATTCCACCGTCGCTTTGCCGGCTTTCTCGCCTTTCATCCAAGCCTGCAATACATACTCCTGACCTGGCTCCAGATGAAGCTCGCGATCCGTTCGGGAATACGTGTAGCCTGCAGCGACCATATCCATTCGCATAGAATGACCTCCGCCATGCGACACGCTGCTGTCCCAAACGCCGACTCCCGCCGGCGCCCACCAGCCGTCCAAATTCGCGGCTTCAAAGTCCGGGTTGTAGATTACATTGCGGTCAAGCTGTACGGACAAAGTCAGCGGATCAAGCGCGATTCCGTCCGCACTCGCCAGGAGGGTTGCCGTATAAGTGCCATCCGTCACTGATGCCGGTACGCGGAGCGTTCCCGTCACTGTTCTAGATTCATTGCCGGCGAGCTCAATTCCGGCGATCGGCTGCACGAACAGCGGACCGCTGTCCGTCTGTGCGAAGCTTACGTTTACAGGCTGCTCACGGTTATTCGCCACATCGATCCGGAACGGATAGTCCCCGCTCCGTTTCACGTTAAGCATACTGTCCAGCAATTTTGCACTCAATGGCGCTTTCTCGACCGCACGAAGCGTGACGTCGTCGATCCACAGCTTGCCGGTTCCCTCGCCGGACTGGGAAAAGCTCCAGAAGTTGATCCAGTTGAAATCGAAGTCGTGCTCCGGATTGCGGGTATAACGCACTTCCACAAGCGTCCAATCTTCGCCTACGGCAACCGTATGCTTGGCAGAGCCGCCCGGTATGTCACCGACGCCGTTTTTCAGCTCGCGGAATTCCACCGTCGCTTTGCCGGCCTTCTCACCTTTCATCCAAGCCTGCAGTACATACTCCTGACCTGGCTCCAGATGAAGCTCGCGATCCGTTCGGGAATACGTGTAGCCTGCAGCGACCATATCCATTCGCATAGAATGACCGCCGCCATGCGACACGCCGCCGTCCCAAACGCCTACTCCCGCCGGCGCCCACCAGCCGTCCAAATTCGCGGCTTCAAAGTCCGGGTTATAAATTACATTGCGGTCAAGCTGTACGGTCAAGGTCAGCGGATCAAGCGCGATTCCATCAACAGTCGCCTGAATGATGACATTGTGCGTACCGTCTGCTGCATTCCAAGGCACATGAAGCGTTCCGTTCACACCGGCGGCTTCGTCAACCGCCAATTCGATTTCGTTCAGAGGATCGATAGTGAGCGGATCGCCGCCTAGCTGCGTGAAATTCACTTGCGCTTTCTTTCCGCTGTTGTTGACTAGATCGATTCGGAACGAATAGCTGCCGCTCTTGCCGATGTTCATTGCGCTGTTCGACAGTGCTGCGCTCACCGTCTCACTGCCGATATCGCCTCTTACGATCGGCAGCTCGGCCCCGCTTATCATCGAGATCACGCTTTGCAGCTCAGTTGCTGCATACTGCTCCAAACCGCCGGCGGAGGAGCCGATGAGTATATCCGCGTTGGGCACCCCGTTCTTGACAAGCAGAGCGGCCGGCTTTTGAGTCGGCGTCGGCTCTGTGGTTGCCGTGGGCGTCGGTGAAGGCGTCGCTGTTGCCGTTGGTGCCGGCGTAGGCGTCGCTGTTGCCGTCGGTGCCGGCGTAGGCGTCGCTGTTGCCGTCGGTGCCGGCGTAGGCGTCGCTGTTGCCGTCGGTGCCGGCGTAGGCGTCGCTGTTGCCGTTGGTGCCGGCGTAGGCGTCGTAACCCCCGGATCAGTCGTCGCTGCCGGACTGGAAGTCGGAGCGCCCGCTCCTTTCATTTTGTCCGGCTGGCGTTCGAACCTCGTCCCCTTCGCATACTCGCTGATCGTCGCGGTTTCGATGCCGCCCTGTCCGGTAATGCTGGCGACGGCGTCTACAATAAGCGAAACGATCGCGGCTTCCTTACTTAATTGGAGCGTAACGCCTGCAGCCTGCCGGGAAATGGTCAGCTCCTTGATTTTTCCTTGCACGACTTCCACGGATACGCTTGCCGCGGCAATCGTTACATGCTCGAAGCCCCCCGACAGCTTTACGCGTGCATCTTTCGGCATGTTCTCGGAGAGGAGCGCCCTAAGCAATCCCTCTCCCGTAAGGCCTGTCGTATCCACGATGGCGGAGGAGTTCAGCACAACCTCGGCAATGGTCGTCGCTCCTTCCGCTACGACGCGCACAGTGCCCGCTGCCTTATCGATAACGACCGTAACGAACGTGGAATCTTCAAGGTGAACGCTGTTGGCGCCGCCGGCCTTGATCGTCGTCGTTCCTTTGACGGTAACATTCGTCAGGAAGGCATCGCCTTCCCCAATCCCTTCCGCCAGCAGCAGATCGCCGGTGATGATCATATTCCGCAGCGTAACGCCCTCGACGGCGATCATGACGTCGCCTTTTACCGTTATGGGCTCGTCAGCAGGGCCATACGTGCCGGATTTGTCATATACCGTCGTCCCCTTTCTTTCGGCGGAGGAAGCCCGGTCAAGCGTGACGACAGCCTCGGCGCGCGTAATTTCCGCTTCCGGCTCGAAGCGTCCGGTTTCATAACCTTCCATCACGCCGATTGCCGCTACTGCCGCAATGGAACCGCGGCTCCAAGCAGCCATTTGGCCGGCATCGCCAAACGCTTCGAAGCCGGACGCGCTTCCTGCGGTATCGAGTCCGAGCAGTCGGGCCGCGATCACAGCCGCTTCCTGCCGAGTGATCGATTGGTCGCTCCCCACTGTGCCGTCGTCATAACCTTCCAGGTATCCGGCTTTGACCGCTATGGCAATGTCCCCGAACGCCCAGTCGGAAGGCTTCAAATCGTTGAACGCAATTTCCGCCTTCTCGCGGAATCCGAAGGAGCGATTGACGAGCGCCGCAAATTCTCCGCGCGTAACGCTCTTGTCCGGCTTGAATGTACCGTCGGGATAACCTTGTATTTTCCCGTCCGCAAGCCATTCGGTCAACAGCGCCTTCGCCCAGTGACCCTCTATATCGGCAGGGACACCCGTCCCGGCCGCCTCTCCCTCCGCCTTAGATTCAGCGGCGCCGAATACGGGATTTAACACCGATAGCATTAATAGCAAACTCATCATGAATGCGGTTATCTTAGTTGAACGGCGAAATAGCCTCATAAATCGATTTTCCTCCTTGTTGGCTGTTGGAAAAGATTTCAGTAAGCGTTCCCATTCTTGTCAATCGCGCCACAGCCGGTTCGGGGTGCATCCCTTCGAGGCTCCATTGGAACCCATGCGAAATGATTTAATTCTCCCGTCATTGGCAGTAGGCTGCATCGGTACGGCTTTCTTATCAGGACAGATGCGTTCGACTTTCTCCCCTTCATTACGCTGAAAGAAAAGTCGGCAGCCTGCATCAACCAAAAGCTGAGGGCCCTCTTCGCTTTTGGAAAACGTTCCTTTTGAAGATCAGCCGGAATTCCCTTCCATCATAAAAAATAAAATTTCTCCGGACAATTGGCGAAACTTCCCAATAGTTGTCCTTTTGTCGCATGCTTATCGATTTGTTTTCTCTGCCCGAAGCTCCCCCAAGCTCAAACCTCCTAATTTGCAAAGCCGTTACAGCAGTCCGAATCATTCAAAAATTGCAGTCTGCTGTCCTATTATTCCAGGTCGAAGAGCCCCCCTCCGATTGAGCATGGTTCTGGCTCTTTTTCATTTGCGGCAAACGAGATAAAATAAAGCTGCACGCCTTGCAATTTCCGGCATATCTTTCGTGAAAATAATCCATATATTCGCGATATTCGTCGCTATTTTCAGAAGAAATTTTAGAATATGATGTGAAAATTAGTACATGTTTGATGAAAAAATTAAAATGCCCGATTTTGCCGTTCCGTAGTCCCGTTCAGAAAATATACTTCATCCAAAAAATTGGAGGAGGGAAGCGCACTATGGATACCGAAATTCATTTTTCGAATATAGTCCATACGCTGCAGATCGTAGGCTGTCATTTTGGAGCGAAGCCGGAAGGCTGGTCGTATCCGAGGCATCATCATTATTTGTTCGAGCTTCTTTACTGTTGGGACGGAGAAGCGATGCAAACGGTGGAAGAGAAAGAGATCGCTTTTGCCGCCGGGGATTTAATGGTGCTAAAGCCGGGCGTGAGGCACGGAACTAGGAATAATACCGCGGATACCTACACTTACTTCAATGTTCATTTCAATACGGACGACATGGAGCTCCGAAGTCTGCTAACCTCTTCTTCTTATAAGTTTTTGCCGCAAACGATCATCCGACAATCCCGAATTCCCGGTTATATCAAGGAGATTGAAGCGCTGATGCAAAAAGAGCTGATCGATCCGCACAACTATCAATGGATCGGCAATCAAGGCTTCCTTCCCTTACAAGCAACGCATAAACTCATTCTGCAAAGCTATATTCTCTTGATTCTTAAAGAGTTTGTTACGCTCCTCGGCGCTTCCGGCCATGAAGCCGAGAAGAGCTCACCTCAAACCTACGCCCTTCAAGTCAACGTCGCTCACGCAATCGAATCGAGGCTCCAAAGCATGATTTTCTCCAAGGCGGTCATTGCCGATATTGCTAAGGAGCAAAATCTAAGCCGCAGCCAGTGCTCCAAAATTTTCACGCAAGTTTACGGCATGTCGCCGCGCCAATATTTGAGCGAGCTCAAACTGAATCAGGCCAAAAAATTTCTTCTGAGCAGCGAGCTGACGGTAGAAACGATTTCCGAGGAACTGGGCTTCGCTTCCGTCAGCCATTTCTCTAGACAGTTTAGAAGATGGACGGGCGTTTCCCCGATTCAATTTCGGCCGAAGCATTAAAATGGACAAGCGCATAAGGCTACAAAAGGACAAAAAGTCGGTGTTTTTGCCAATTGCCGCATCGGTTCTATTTATCTATGATGAGGATGAACATAGTCTTCGTTAATAGATGAGCAGCCAAGTGATTGTTTGGACGAGTGTAAACAAGTGCGCAAGCCCTCCCCTACTAACCGATACCGGGCGGGCACCTCTATATTGCAACTCATTGAGGAGGCACGAGAAATGGACAAAGCAAAAGCCGATGCTGCAAACGGAAATGAAAGCGTTCTACCGCAACAAGAGGAATCGATAAGCAGGCGAAAACTGTTATTCTCCCTAGGCGCGGCGGGTGCAGCATTATCCGTCGGCAGCTTGCTGCCTATTCAAGGGATGACGGGCGTCGCGCATGCGGCGGCAGGCAGCGTGGAAACGTTGACGCTTGCGGATTTAAGACTGACGTCCGCACCGGACCCGCTGGCCGTCTATTTCGTTACGGATAGCGGAAAAGAAGGATATTTTCGCTACGATTCTTCGGACACGTCCTCGGCGGATAATACGGGAACGGTCGTCGTATCGACCTCCGGAGCGCGTTTCAAACGGATGACGGACGGGGAATTCGTCAATGTAAAGTGGTTCGATGCCAAAGGCGACGGCATTGCGGACGATACCGCAGCAATGCAGGCAGCCCTGTACGCAGGCGCAGGGACGGTGTTTGTTCCTGACGGAACCTATATCGTCGACGGAGTCGTTTCGTGGGCCAATCGCGACACCCCCAACCGCGGTCTGGACATTCCGGACAACACGCACCTGCAGTTATCGCCGAAGGCCGTCATCCGGATCGTGACCAACTCTTCGGATTCCTATACGATCTTGCGCGTGCAAGACCGCAGCAACGTGAGAATAAGCGGCGGTACGATCGAAGGAGACCGCGCTACGCATACGGGCTCGGGCGGAGAATGGGGCTACGGGATTTGCCTGAACGGAGCGAAAAACGTAACGATCGAAAATATCATTGTCAAAAATTGTTGGGGAGACGGCGTGTTTATTAGCCGAAGCGTCACATCTACTTCCCCATCATCGAATATCAAAATCGTCGGCCTAACAAGCGACAACAACCGCCGGCAAGGGATGAGCTGTCTCGCGGTAGACGGACTGTACGTGGGGGGAAGCAGCTTTCGGAATACGAACGGAACGCCGCCGCAATCCGGGATCGATTTTGAAGCCGAGCTCGACATGAAGAACAAAAACATTAAAATTGTCGGCTGCGAATTTGTAAACAATGCGGGCGACGGCATCCAGTTGAACAATGCGGCATCGCATTTTATTTTTAGCGGCTGCACGTTCGTCAGCAATGGCGGCAGAGGCGTTTCCGCCTTCCTGAACGCATACGGTTCGATTATCGGCAACACGTTTACCGGCCATACTGCAAATAATGCAATCATGGTATTGAATTGCAATTATATGACCGTTTCCGAAAATACTTGTACCGGTAATAGTGTAGGGATTTACGTCGGCGTTTCCGCTCCCCACCTGTCGATCAGAAGCGGCGATCACAATACGATAGTCAATAATACGGTAGAGTCGAATACGACATGGGGAATGATCGTCGCCTCTTCCTACAATCAAGTGTCGGGCAATCATGTCCATAATAATACGGGCGTGGGGCTCTACATATACGCAGCCACGCATACGAGGGTGTCGGATAATAAGGTAAGCCTTAACGGGACGGGAATTGTCGTATCCGACGGCTCCAGCGACAATGCGATTATAGGGAATATCGTCGAACGGAACAACAAGGACGGCATTTATATCAACGGCGGCGCCAACTACTCGGCGGCCGGCAATTACTGTACGGCCAACGGGCAGCTTACGAACGCGACTTACAGCAATATCGCGCTGAACGCCTGTACGAATTCATCCGTATCGAACAACATTTGCCGCAGGGGGGATCTGACGAACAAGCCGGCAAACGGCATTTTCCTAAGCGGAGCCGGCAGTGCCAACTTTGTAACGAACAACGACTGCTACCAAGGCGGAACCGCGAACGGGATCAAGGATTCGAACACAGCGACCGTTTTCGGAGCAGGCAACCGAACGAACGGCGGGACGTTTTCCGTTACGCCGAGCTGAAGCGGACGAAACAAAGGACCCCATCGGAAGGGTCCTTTATTTCGTTTCGCACGTGTGATGGGGCAGAAAGTGATCGATTATGTAAGAATGGCTTTCACAGACGTTACCGTCCGCGAGGTTGTCAGCTCATCGATGCGCTCCACGCCCGGCTGTCCGGCACGCTCGTCGGCCAGCGCCTTGGATTTGAACGCGCATTTGACTTCATAAGGACCCGGGATGACGAACGAGTCACGGCGGGACAAAGCCAATGCTGCCTCTACATCGCGGCGAATACGTTTGGCGGCTTCGTTAGGATGCAGGGAGGTCGCACCGCCGTTGGCATGTCCCTGCTTGACGATCGTCGCCGGCAAATCTTCGCCGAGAAATTGTCTCGCTTCCGCTACAGCCGCCGCATCGCCGCTTACATAAGCGACCGGAACGCCGTAGCCGCCGGCAATAAGCGCCATTTGCCCGATTTCTCCGATTTTCCGTCCGTTGATCTCGTAATATAATACATTCGTATGACTCTGGGTGTGCGGCATTACCGCATTAGGCGTACCTTCCATCGAATGATACCCGATCATAAGCATGGCATGGAACGTTTCATCCATTCCGGGGAAAATATTGCTCGCTGAGTCCGGACGCTCGAGCTCCGCCCGCGGGTCCAAACGATCCCATAGCAGATTGTAATCCGCGCTACCATGTCCATCGTTGACGACTACCCGTGTCGCACCCGCCGCGAAGGCTCCTTCGATGGCGGCATTCACCTCTGCAGTAAGCACCGGCTGATATTTTGCGTAGAAAGGATGACCTTGCTGAACCTGTTCCCATTTGGTTACGAGGCTAACGCCTTCCATATCGGTCAGTATGTAGACATGCATCCCGAGTCCACCCCTTAGGTTTGTCTGGTAATTCATCTACTATTATAATTCGCGGACCGGTAAAGTTGGAACGGATTTCTATAATAAAGACTTAATCAAGACTCCATTAATGACTAATCCGTCGACCTGGCAATCTTCCAGAATGACGCCCGACAAGTCGCAATTTTTGATCCTGCCGCCTCGCAGATTCACATCCTCCAGGCAAAGAGGATTATACGTTTCCGGCTGCAGCAGCCAGCTATTTTTAAGTGCGGAGCCTTTAATACGTACCCCGGATAAATTGCAATTTATGATCTCGGCCCCTTCCAGATCGCAGCGATCGATTAGGCTCCGCTTAAAATCGTTTTCCGAGAACCGAATAGGTTCCGTATGTCCCCCAAGATCGTGAATGACCGCTCCGTTCATTTGGCTAAAACCGATCGTAAGGCCGTCAAGATCGAGATGCTTCAAGGATACATGAGCCATTCCTCCATGATGAATGCTCATGCGGTTTAAGCGGCTATCGAATATTTCGGCGCCATCAAGAATGACGTCGCGCATGACGATACCTTTCAAATCGGAGCTTTCAATCTTCGCTTCCGAGAAGTCGGCTCTAACTATCGTTTGCTTATGGTCTTGTGAGTCGGCTGTTTTCGTGCCAAAAAATAGAGAGTCGATGGAACATGTAAACAACGTCGATATTTTGGGCAGCAAGGTAATGTCAGGGGTCGCCAGCCCGGTTTCCCATTTGGATACGGCTTGAGCCGTCACGCCCAGTAAATCGCCCACTTCCTGCTGTGTGAGCCCCCGTTCGAGTCGGAGCCCTCTCAGTCGTTCATTAAGATTAATCGCTTCCGGCAAAGCCGCTCACCGCCTTCTCATTCGTATAAGTAAATCATGGCATAGGAGCCGGCGAGTCGCAATGGAAGCAAAGTTGATCCGTATACAACCGTTGGTTGTATGCATGTATTTGAACCGCGAAATCTGTGCGAAATTATCGTTGTCCCTCAATGACCCTAAACATCCCTGTCATTTCCGGCGCATAATTTTTAAACCCGAACCGTTCATAGAACTTGTCGTTTCCTTGCGATGCAAATAAGCCTACGAAAGCAATGCCGTTCGCAGACCTGCACTTTTGGATATAAGCAAGCAGACGCTCCATCATCATAGCGCCTATCCCTTTTTTCTGGTGCTCCGGCAGAACGGCGACATCCTGGATGTAGAAATACATGACTCCATCGCCGACGATCCGTCCCATTCCGACAACTTCCCCCTCCGAAACCGCTACTACGGCATAAACGGAACGGGTAAGCGATTGTTCGGACATTCCCGTATCGATACTGCCCCAGCCCACCGCTTCCCATAAAGTCTTATGTTCCTCCACAGTCGGGGAACGCTCGATAATTTCAATATTCGCCAATATTACCGCCTCCGCCAAAAGAGGACTCACCACACGTTGAAATCCTCCCTAATACATAACTGCTAGCCGTTAAAAGAACCGGCCTCTACTACAGTCTCGACTAACTCGTCGATCGTCCCGAAGCACTTTCTGACTTCAGGCACATGATAAAACGTGCTTGTCGTTTCAACATCGTTTACCTCTTCATTCGGCGAATAAAGATAAACTTTTTTGCCTCGGCCAAGCGCAATGCCCAGTTCGACGTGACTGCCTTTGCCTGCCGGCAGTATAACGACAACAAAATCGGCTTCGGTTACAGCCTGTATCTCCTGCCGGCCGATTTCCCCCAATTGCTCGATTGTAGATACCCCTTCATTACGGGTCCAATCATAAGTAAGCTGAAATCCTCTATTTATTAACTTTTCGCTGACATCTCTTACCGTTTGCATATTCCTAAAACTGGATGCGACATAAAATTTCATTTTTTCCTCCGCACAGAAATAAGCGTTACCCGGCAATCTTCTTCACCGCAACATAAACATCGGTTTCGGACTGGTCGTTATCCGCTCCGAGGAACCTTTCGCCATACACTTCGAATCCGTCTTTCTTGTCGAGCTCATAACCTGAATTCGGCAGCCAAACGGTATGAATATAGTCGAATACGCCGCCCATCGATTCCAGCTTTCCTTTATGCGTTACGACTGCGTAATGAGCGGCCGGAACCGTTCGGACAACCATGCCTTCGGGCACTTCTTCTGCATGGTCTACAGGCGTACATGCCCAGTAAGAGAAAAACTCCTCGACATAATTGTCGCTGTATTCGCTGATTCCATATGTATCATGGCGACTGGTTCTGTGCTTGATTTCATTCAACCGCGGTATAAATCGTTCCCATAGCTGAGGGATCCGATCCTCGATCATTCGGGTGTCCACTTTCATTCCAACAACCGTAAACGATTCTTTGAAAACAACTCTCGCTTCCATGGGCATCCTCCCTAATTAAAATATTGCATTACGTCATCTGCTCAGCATTAGCAAATCTATGTATACCGAAGCCGCTCCCCCTCCGATTACTCGTTAATAATAAGCCCGAACAAATTGGCGAATATATAAGCTTGCTCGCGGGATATGATGCAGCCCTTTAAATTTTCCACAAATACGCCTAGTCCATTGAATGAGCAATCGCTTAAATCAATTCCGTTCAGCTCCGTGCCTGAGAACTGGACCTGATCGATCGTACAGCGGGAGAACTCAAATTTTTGCAATTTGCAGTAGGAGAAATCCGCTTTGCTAAGAAAGCTGTCCTGAATGATAACTTGCTTTGTGTTGGCAAATCTGAATGCCGCATAATCGGCTAAACAATTATCAAATAAAATATTTCTTAGCGTTGTACCGGATAAATTAATGCCGATCATTTTGCAATCTTTGAATTCCGTTCTATGGATAACGGCGTCGCTAAAATCTACATTCGACAGATCGCATTTTTCGAATATCACATCCGTTAGTTCGGCGCTTGTAAATGCCGTTTCCGTAAACGTTACATTTCTGAAAATGATTTTATCGAAAATAACTTTATTCGCCTTACTATTTTCGATCTCACAGTCCTGAATCATTTCCATTTCCAAAAAATCATTGGATTGAATGTCTTGCCGCATCGTTACAGGCAGCTCGCTTGGAATTCTCGGGGTTTCTATTTTCATCATTTTTTTCTTCTTATTCATCTGCGTAATCCCCTTATTGTTGCTGGTCCTATGATTGGGAAAAGGAGCCGCTTCACGTATCGCTCTTTGTTTGCATCCTATTTCGACAATCTCGACAAGGAATCTCCTAGACAATTCCATTTGCTACCACTATTCTAGAACATGCGTTCGTAATTTGCAATCATATTTTTAACAACCGGTTCATCACTTGGCTTTCATTTTGGACAGCTCCTTACGCAGTGCCTCCCCCAACTGAATAATGCCTGATTCGATATCGGTTTCCTTAACTTTGCTGGCATTTAACTTTAGCAGATGGTTCTGCATATACCCGGGCAAATAATGCCTGTCCATCGGCTCAAGCCATATCTTTTGCTTTTTTAACCGGCTGATTACACCGGGAATCGATACACGCTCATCCAGCACTAAGTGAGTATGTATGCTCGGATTTTTGATGGAGCGATACGTGAACGCCCCGCCGCTGTTCAGCGCTTCTTGTTTCAGCACGTCGTCCAGCTTCCTGGCTCTGCGGGCGTAGGACTCCTGCAGCTTTTCTTTATGCCGCGCAAACATGCCGCTTTTTATATAAATTTCCAGCGCTCCTTGCGAGAGCATAGAGCTGTCGATATCGATCGAACGTTTATAGCGGGTAAACATCTCCACCATTGCTTCCGGCAGAACGGCTGCACCTATGCGAAGCCCCGGAAAAACGATTTTGGAATAGCTTTTCAAATAAATAACACGGGAATCAAGGTCATAGGCGTACAAAGGGTCGGCTTTACTGTTCTGCTCCCAATCGGCCATATAGTCGTCCTCGACCAAATACACGTCGTATTTGCGGGCAAGCTCTACCATTTCTTTTTTTTGCCGTTCCGTATAAGAAGTGCCTAAAGGAGGATGGAACCGGGGAATCGTATAAAAAAATTTAATGTCTTTCGTTTTAAAAAGATGCTCCAAACGATCCATATCCACCCCGTCGGCTGTCCGGTAAATACCCTCGACCGGCACTTGGTGGAGCAACAGATGATCGATGAATAAATGATAGCCCGGTTGCTCGATCAATACGGTTTTCTTGCCGTTCGGAAAAGGCATCGACGTCAGGAGCGCCAGCGCCAGCTGCACACCCGAGGTTATGACGATATTCCTCTCCTGGGCGAACACTTGGGAGTAAGCAAGCTCCTTGCGTATGACGCTCAGCAGGGAAGGCAGCCCCTTCGTCGTGCCGTAAATGAAAAGATCGTTTTTATACATATCGATGGCCTTGTTGATACAATGCTGGAAATCCAAATACGGGAACAGCTCCGGATCAGGCGACGACGCGGCAAAATCAATGGAACAGCGTCCCTGCACCTCCCGTTTGTCAGCCGTCTGAACTACATAGTAGCCGCTTTTGGGAACGGAATATATCATATGCCGTCTTTCCAATTCTTCCAAAGCCGCAAGCACCGTGCTTTTGCTGTAACGATATCGTTCCGCTAATTCACGGATCGAAGGAAGCTTGCTTCCTTGCTTAAACGTGCTGTTTTGTATGCCGGCCTCCAGTTCGTTAAACAGGTGCATATATTTATGCAAAAAAACCACTCCTCAAATCATCTGTACCGGTATAGTTCGCTTTTTTAGATATTGTAGCATAGCCGTCCAGCCCTTACTATTAGGGGAAATCGTCGACGATACAGGCTGAAGCAAGAAAATAGAGGAGGTTTTTTTATGAATAACCGGCAAACGGGACGCGCATATACGGCCGCAATTTCGTATGCTTTCATAATCGGGTTCTCATTTATGTTTGTGAAGCTGGCGCTCGAGGTTTCCCACCCGCTCGATACGCTGGCGCATCGCTTTACGATTTCGCTTGGCGCCGCTGCCGTCGCGCTTGTGATCGCCCGCCGCCGTATTCGCTTTGACAGGAAAGGACTGCTGTCGATCGTACCGCTGGCTTTATTTTACCCGTTTCTGTTCTTCACCCTGCAAACCTTCGGACTTGTGTATACGACATCCGCAGAGGCAGGCATTATTCACGCTCTAGTCCCGATTTTTACTATGCTGATGGCGTCCTTCTTCTTGAACGAACATTCGACCTTGCTCCAGAAGCTGTTCACATTGCTGACGGTTGCCGGCGTCGTGATCATCTTCGTCCTGAAAGGCGTTCAATGGAATGGATCGAGTATGGTCGGCATTGTGCTTATTCTGTTATCGGCGCTGTCTTCGGCCGCTTATAGCGTACTCGCCCGCAAATTAACGCAAAAGCATCATCTGCTGGATATCACCTTCATGATGTCTTTGATCGGCTTTGTATCGTTTAATCTTATATCCATCGCTCGTCACACGGCTCAAGGAACGCTGATGCACTATTTTGACCCTTTTGCTTCTCCGGCGTTTATTTGGGCGATGGTGTATCTTGGCATCTTTTCGTCCCTCGGCACCTCGTTGCTGTCCAATTACGCCCTATCGCAAATCGAAGCTTCAAGAATGAGCATTTTCAACAATGTAGGGACGATCGTTACGATATTCGGCGGCGTTATTTTCTTGAACGAGCAGCTGGCTTACTACCATCTGATCGGAGCGTCTATGGTCATTGCGGGGGTAGTCGGAATAGCGTTTGCCAAAAGACGGAAAGGCATTGTCAGAGCAAGCGGCTCCAAGCCTGCTTCTGCGGCGGACAGGATAGGATGAAGTTTAGACGAAGCAAGGATAAACGGCTTCGCCGTCCTTTAAGGACAAGGCGCGTTTACCGGGGAATGGAACAATCAGCGGAGGATATACTTTCTGACATTTCGAAAAAGACCGGAATGCGGCGTTATGCCCATCCCGGCCTTGCCTCCGATCTTATTTTACAATCCCCAATTCCTTCAACTGCTTTTCCGCCGAGTCCGTCATCAACTTGTACTTAAACGTTTCGTCCAGTCTTTTCAGGAAATCGCCGTATTCTCCGAGCGGACGCTTGCCGTACGCGAATTTCGCCATTTCCTCTTCCATGAAGCGATAGGAGTCCGCCGGGTTGTATCCGTCCGGAAGATCCAGGAATCCGTTATATACTTCAATGCGGGGCGTTTTGGCGGAAAACTCGATGGCTTCTTTCGGATAGCCGGATGCTAAGTATTCCATTTCTTCCCTGCCCAGCAGCTGATACATGAACACGACCTCTTTCGCCCGCAGTTCGGTCCGGACGATTTTGCCGTTCTCCCTGTTCCAGTGCCGCCCTTCTTCGCCATGGGCGACAAGCGAGTTCCCTTCCGGGCTGGCGACGTAATTCAGCAGATCGAACAAGCGCTGCAGCTTGACCGGATCTTTCTCGATCGCTTTCGGAATCGCATGCAAGCCCGGAGCTATGCCGACATCCCACACGCCGGCAAATTGTCCTCCCGCTCCCTTCAAAGCTGGCATCTGCACCCACTCGGCATCCGGGTTGACCGCCTTGTATTCGTCGACGGACGCTTTCAGCGTCATGCGCGGAAAGCCGTTCCAGATCATGCCGGCTTTCCCTTGGAACGCTTTTTTCTCATGCTGGGTGCCCGTATTGGACAGAAGATCCGGATCGATCACGCCGGCCTTGATCATGTCGTTGACGAACTGCAAAGCGTCTTTCATGGCGGGATCGTGGAACGAATTCGTCAGCTTGCCGTTTTTCATATAGAAGGTGTCGAGATCCCCCACGCCGAATGCGCTGAAAATCGGGGACAAGGAGTTGAGGCCGGTTCCCGTAAATCCGTACGTATCTTTCTTGCCGTTGCCGTCCGGATCGCCTTCCGTAAACGCTTTGGCCACATTGAAAAATTCCTCCGGCGTCGTAGGCATGCTCAACTTCAATTTGTCCAGCCAATCCTTGCGAATCCACACATTAAAGTAAGGAATGGACGCTTTCTTCGGCAGCGCATATATTTTTCCGTCAACGGTGCCTTTCTTCAAGGCGTCTTCGCCGATAAACTTCCTCGCTTGCTCCAGCTTGCCCATATACGGCGTCAAATCGAGCAGAAGCCCTTTCCGGGCATATTCCTGCATCTGCACGCGGCCGATGTTGATCAAGTCCGGGTAATCGCCGCCGGCCATGCGAAGGTTTAACTGGTTGGCTGCGTCCCCGCTATACAGCGTCAGCTGGATATCCGTATTCAATTTCTCGTCTAGCTTTAATTTGATCCGATCATTGGCGCCTTCCGGAAGCTTCGAGCCGGCTCCGTCGGTCATAATCTCCAGCTTGACCTTCTCCGCCGGCTTCACCGGGCTCGCGCTGCCGGCAGACGGCTGCACGCTGCCGCCGCTGGCACCCGAGCCGCCTCCGCTGCCTCCACAGCCGGCCAATACGGTGCCGATCGATAATACTGCGATTAATAAAGATGAAGCCGCTTTCTTCTTGATCATGGACGATCTCCCCTTCAGCCTTTGATAGAGCCAATAAGCATACCCTTTGTAAAATGCTTCTGTATGAACGGATAAACGACGATAATCGGCGCGCACGCCACGATAACCGCAGCCATTTGGACGGACTCGGAAGGAACCGGCGTGTCCACGTTTTCAATCGGATTTTGGGCCATGGTCAGGAAGTCGCGCACGATGACTTGAATCGGGTAAAGCTCCCGGTTCGTGATGAACATGATCGCTTGAAAAAATTCGTTCCAATGTCCCACGGCGTAAAAAAGTCCGATCGTCAGCATAACCGGCACCGACAGAGGCAGCACGATTTGCAGCAAAATCCGCAATTCCTTCGCACCGTCGATCCGTACGGAATCGAACAATTCTTCCGGCAAATTTTCGAAAAAGCTCTTCATGATCAAAATATTAAACGCCCCGACCGCCCCCGGAATAATCATCGCCCACACCGAATTCAGCAGCCCCGTCGCTTTCACCGTTAAATAGAGCGGAATCAGGCCGCCGCTGAAGAGCAGGGTTATGAGAATGATCAGCAGGAAAAAACTGCGTCCCGGCAGCGTTTTCCGGCTAAGCGGATACGCCATGAGGGTGGTGAGGGCCATGTTGACGGCCGTTCCGATAACCGTAATAAACACCGTGACCAAAAACGCGCGTGGAATCGCTTGGTCTCCCAGCAGCTCCCTGTAGGCGACGAACGTAACGTTCTTCGGAAAGACGATAAAGCCCCCATTTTTCAACACTTCGCTCATCGGCGTGACGGATACGGAGAGGACGAAGAAAAGCGGGAATAAAACCGCCAATCCGACGAGCACCAAAATCGAGTACACGACGGCATCGAATATTTTGTCTTCGATCCCTTTTACCAAATGCCTTCCCCCCATTTCTTCGCAATCCGGTTCGCGCCGAGAATGAGGATGAGGCCGATCACCGATTTAAACAACCCGACCGCCGACGCCAAGCTGAAATTCATCTGTTGCAGACCGGTGCGGAACACCCAGGTATCGATAATATCGGCCACCGGATACACCTGGATATTGTACAGGATATAAATTTGATCGAAGCCGGCATCGAGCATATGGCCGAGTCTCAAGATCAACAGCAGCACGATTACGTTGCGGATGCCGGGGATCGTAATATGCCAAATCATGCGCAGCCTGCTCGCCCCGTCTACCCGGGCCGCCTCGTAAAGCGTCGGATCGACTCCCGTCATCGCCGCCAAATAAATGATTGCGCCCCATCCGGCATTTTGCCAAATGTCCGAGCCGACGAGTATGCTGCGAAACCAATCCGTCGACTGCAGGAACGGGACCGAATTCCCTCCCCAATCGACAAGCAAGCGATTCAAAAGCCCCGTCGACTGAGAAAGAAAAGCGAGCAATATGCCGTAAATAATGACCCACGAAAGAAAATGGGGCATGTAGCTGAGCGTCTGGATCAAGTTCCGAAACCATGTCGAGCGGCATTCGTTGAGCATCAGCGCCATCACGATCGGCGGCAGTGTGCCGAAAATCAGCTTATAAAAGCTGATCAAAAACGTATTGAGCAGCAGTTCGGAAAAATAAGGGGAATCGTAAAACAGTTTAAAATGCTTATACCATGGATCGGCCCACGGACTTGCCCATATCCCCCCAAACAAATCGAAATCCTTGAAAGCGATTACAGCCCCATACATCGGAGCATACCTATAAACCGCAAACCACAACAGCCCCGGCAATAGCATGAAATAAAACACCCGATGACGCCAAACTTTTTTTGCGCTTCTTGCCATTGCATGGCCTTGCACGTCTTCACCTCCTGTTGTCCGATTGCTTACAAGTAAAGTGTAGCACGGAGGCGAAGCGTATTTGATTCACATCGGTTTGATCTTTATAGAACAAAATCATGTACTTCCGCTTCCGCTGTCGTTCCCTTTGGCCTGCCGGTACATGTTCGGCGTCATGTCGGCGAATCGCTTGAATATTTTGATAAAGTAATTGTCGTTGACGAAGCCGACGCGTTTGCCGACCTCATGGACGGTCATTCCCGAATGGTCCAAAAAATGTTTGGCTTTCTCGATTCTTACGCCATGCAAGTAATCGATGAAATTCCAGCCCGTTTTTTTCTTAAAAAGGCTGCTTAAATAATGCTCCTCCAGCGCCACGAAGCGGGCCATCGATTTCAAAGTAATCGGCTCGCCGTATTGCTCGTGAATATAGTCCAATATTTTGTTGATTTCGCCGTGATCGGTAAACGAATCCTTTCCTCTTTTGCCGCCGCCCATTCCGCTCCTCAATCTGGCAAGCAGCTTATTCTTAAGCTCTTGGTGACTGGTGCACATGGAAAGATCGCAGGGGACGGCGGTCGCGTAAGGGGATATCCGGAACAGCAGCTTATCGAACTGATTCGCCGCATGTTTGACTCTATATATCGGAAATGCGTCCTGCTCCATACGATTCCAGATTTCTTCCAGCAAAGCCTCGCATTCCTTAAGCTTCGCCTGCTCGAAATATTGGATCAAAGTGCGCTCGATTTTCCATGACAACATATGCTCGCTTCCGCAGTCTCGCAGCCCGCGATCGACGTAGTACACCTGTTTTTCCCCGTTGTACCAGCATTCGTCCAATTTCCAAAGCACGCTTTTCCAAGCTTCGAATAAGCGCTCCCTCGGAACGGATACGCAGATAACAAGCGGAAACGACGACGTCCGGCCTTGAAGCGGCCTTGCTTTCGGTTCGGTCCGGCTCCAGTAAAATAAAGTCGTTATGCCCATCGCGGAAAACCGGTGGACGATGGCATGGGTGTCCCGCTCCGTCAACTGCAATGCCGAAAACTCGTTAACCGTAAAAGGCTCGTTTCCGTTCAACGCGGAACAAACCGTTACATACGGCGGCATCGCCTCCATATACTTGCCGTACGGTTCGGCTGCCGGCTCTTGCTTGACATCCGTCAGCCTCTCCCACATAGCCGCATACAACGGCTGAACCTCGACGAGCGTGCGCAGCGAGGTCTGTCCGGCCAACCGCCGCAATTCGGCATCGACTTTCCCCAACATATTCCGCAGCGCCTCGGTATTCATCGACAGCTTCAGCATGTAATCGAAGGCTCCGTTCTGCAGCGCGAGCCGGGCGTATTCGAATTCGTTCATGCACGTCAGCATCACAAACAAACCGGTCATGTCCGATTCCTTTGTTTTCTTGAGCAGATCGATTCCGTTCATAATCGGCATGACAATATCGCAAATGACAAGATCCGGTCTGTGCTCCTTGATAAAAGCGAGCGCCGTCTCTCCGTTGCTCGCCTCGCCGATTACGGTAAACCCGCTTTCTTCCCAACAGCCGTTTTTTCTTAATGATTTTCTGACATGAGCCTCGTCTTCAACGATCAGAATCGTCCACATGACCGGCACCCTCCAAGCTGTAAGGAATGGAAACAAGCAGCGGAAACGACAGGATTACCTTCGTGCCCTGGGATAGCGAAATAAGCCGTACCTCGGCCTCGTTTTTGAACAGGAGGCGATACCGTTCGCGCAGGTTGGCCAGCCCGATGCCCCTTCGATTCCGTTTGATGATCGATTGCTTCGACCGTTCGAGACCGATCCCGTTATCCTCCACTTCCATATGCAGCTTCTTCCGTTCCGCAAATGCGCGAATAACGATCCACCCTCCCGATTCCATCTGCGAGAATCCGTGATTAATAGCGTTTTCGACAAGGGTTTGCAGCCCCAGCTTCGGCACGAGCGCATAGTCCAGAGCAGGATCGACTTCGTACGCGATGTCGAACAATTGGTCGTAGCGGTATTTTTGAATATACACATAAGCCTTGACCAAATCGATCTCATCCTTCAAATAGATCAGCTCAAGCTCCGAGTTCAGCCCGGATTCCAGCAGCTTTCCCAAGGCCACGCATATATCGGCGATTTCGTCGTTTTTTTGGTCGACCGCAATCCATTTGATCGAATTCAGCGTGTTCAACAGAAAGTGGGGGTTGATCTGATTAAGCAGCATTTGGGAATGGATCGCTTCCTTTTGCCGTTCCTCGATCTTCAACTGCTCCACCAAATGATGAATATCCGCGACCATCCGGTTGAACGATTGATTGAGAGCCAGCACTTCCCCTTTGTAATGCTCTTCCGGGAGATGGATATTCAAATTTTTTTTCACCATTTGCGACATCTTTTTTTGCAGCTGCGCGAGCGGCCGGGTAACCGAAGCGGAAATCAGCAAGGTGATGGCCGAGAACACGCCGAGCATGATATATAAAGTAACCAGCACCTGACGCTGCATCTCCTTCAAATCTCCCAGAAACAAATCGATCGGAAACTGGTTGAAAATATACCACTCCATAGATGGAAGATAGCGGACATTGATCAGGGCATTGGTCGTTTTGTCAAAATGATAAGCGGGGCCGCCGTCGACCGTCTGAGCCATAAGCTCGCGAACGATGCCGGATTGCAAAGGCAGCCCGTTTTTCGTCCGGGCGATGACCGCCCCCGTACTGTCCGCAATAAAGTAACTCTGCCCCGTGGACATTTCTTTGGCGACCGACTTGAACCATTCCTGGTAATCGACGCGAATCCGCAGCGTCCCGATCGGTTCCATGTTGGGACTTCGTACTACGGAGTACAGCGTAAACAGGGGCGCACGGTCCCACAATTCGGCGCTTTCCGCTTCGCTGAGCAGCAGCCGATAGGAAGAACTGCCGTTCAATAAACTGTCGAAGCCCTTGTCCGGAATGATCGGGCCTCCGTTTTCTTCCGACGCGTAAGACCGGTACCGGTTGTTATGGACATCGTTTAATGCATATTGCATATACGAGCCGTGTTCCACGCTTTGCAGCGATTTGAAACGTTCCTCCAGCATGCCTTCCCGTTCCGCTTGCCCGTATTGACCGGGATTTTGCAGAACGGACAGCACGTTGCCGTCGTTTTCCAAAGTGAGCATCGCTTTGATCATCGTCGTTTTCATTTCGTCGAACGATTGCGCGATTTGCTCCAGTTGATTATGGTTCAATTGGCTGATCCGGTATTTGATCATATTTTCGATTTTTTGGAACTGGTAGATCTGAATGCCGGCAAGCGGAACGAGCACGAACAGGATAAAGGCATAGAAGAAACGATACTTCAGCTTGGCAGGCATGATCCGGTTAATGGCGTACTTTACGGCAGTCATTCTTCTCACCTATTTCTGTCCGAGGTCATTTCCGATACTTAATAGTAACAACTTCGCCCGATACCGGCAATCATGCGGGAAAAGCCGTCCCCTCGCGGGGAAGCGGCTTATGGGCGCGGCGGAACGCAAGCCCGAGTTAAACAAGGTAAAGCGCAGCCCAGAGTCACGGATACGCGGCGGAGGCCGGCCTCCGCCGCGATCATCGTGATTTTATGGCCGCGTTACGGCCACCGTTATCTTCGTGCTGGAAACGGCGCCTGCATAGTTGACAAGCTCGGCGATATACTCGTACGTGCCTACAGGCTTTTGAACGATCGTCGTAACGGCCGACTGCGCCTGCGGCGTCGCTTGCGTCAGCGCTTGCGTATCGATCAGCACGCCGTTCTCATACAGACGGTACTCCGCTCCGTTCACACCCCACCACATGTTCATCGTTATGGCGAAGCTCCCATCCCCATCCCAATTATTATGCGACAAGACCGGTTTGCCCGGAGCGGCTTGCGTTACATTTACGGTCAGAACGTCGCTTCTCGTCGTGCCGGCATCATTAACGAGCTCGGCGTAGTAACGGTAAACGCCGTTCGGTTTATAAGTAACCGCCGTTACCGTCGATTGCGCATTGGGCGAATGGTCGGCGAGCACGCGGGTGTCGATAAGGGCATCATTTTCGTAAAGCTTGTAGACGGTGCCGTTATTTCCCCACCACATATCCATGCGGATATTGAAATTTCCGTCAAGAAGCCCCGTATCGTGTCCATTGTCGCCGGACAGCACCGGCTTGCCCGGCGCACCTGCGCTCATAACCTCTTGGCCAAGCAGCAGCCTCTTCACATACTGCCTGCGCCGATCATCCACGTCGTATCTTAGCTCCATCCATTCGTCCACATGGCCGTATAGCTTATCGAGCTCCGTCGCATTCAGGCTTTCCAGCCTGTTCATCCAGGCTCCGTTCGCAGTACCGTCCACGATCAGCGGCAAAACGTAGCGGTTATAAAAAGCCGGCTCCCGCGTCGCCGCATTTGTCAGCCAATAGCCGCCAAGCTCCGCGGATTTCGCTTGGAACGAGTCCCAGGCTTCGGTCAACACATGCTTCTGAATCTCCATTCGCTGCTCCGCCGCCGTCGGCTGAAAGTGCAGCTGATTGAATCGGCCCGGCTGATGCACATTGCCTCCCCATGTCGGAGAAACCGTAGGAGACCAGCGAATCATGTTGAACCCCCAGTTTTCTCCGTTCAGCGGAATCGAATCGTAAACGGCCTCCCAAGGGATGACGACAACGGTACCCCAACCGCTCGGTATTTGGGCGGAATTCACGCGAATGTTCCCTTGGAACGGCCGGTTATGCCGATATTCGGTCTGCCATTCGTAATACTCGAGATTCTCGCCGTCGGTCGGCACGATGACTTGATGGTACGGCAAGTCCCCCTCGCCCGTCTGCACGTAAAATTCAAGCGAGCTCGGCTTCAGCTTGCCGTCGGCATCGCTTTCCTCTTCATTGGACTGCATAAACATATACAGCCCGTCTTCCTTGTATACCATGTAAAACGACGTCTCGCGCACGCCTCCCGGAGGGATCGGAGTGGTACCGCCATAATTTTCGAAACGCGTTTCCTTATATTGCGGATTATTGAAATACCGGCTCTGCACCCAGTTCATCGGAGTCGCCAAATCTTCCGTCGCCCACGTAACCTCGTACACCTTCTTGTCCGCGGCATCCGCCTTTTGCGCTTGTCCCGGACTTGAGACGTTCCAGGCGAGCACGAGGAGCAGCGCGATAAGAAGCTTTAGTAGCTTTGAATGGACTGCCGGTTTGGTCTCTGCGCGCTCGATTGACTGCATGCCGGTTTTCGCGTTTACACTTGATTTCATCCGTTTTCCCCTCCTTTATTGCGCATGCTCCAAGTCCAGCATGTGCAGGATATGACGAATCATTTCCAGTCGCAGCAAGTCTTGATTAGTGGAACGCTCGTCGGCGTCTTCCAGCCAAGCGAGCGCCTGATTGGCGGCGGCGATCCGATCCTGCCGGCCGGATGCGAGCGCATCGGCCGCAACCTGCTTGAGCTTCGTAGCATAGCGGATATCGTCGATCCCCTCGCGAACGCCTTCCCAAGCAATCGTGTCGATTACATCCGTTTTCGTCGGATAAACGAGACTGAAGGAGCGGAATACGTTGAACGAGTTGTCGTTCCAAATATTGTTCGGGCTCCCGTAATATTCGTAATTATAAGTAGCGTCGTAGTTCGCTTTGTACACCCATAACCCATGCCGCTGCCTCATCAAATCCGGGTTTTCCGGTCCGGTGTGCGGGAACGCGTAGTTTGTAATCATTTTATCGTCGCCGAAAGCATGCCACTGCGCGGCTCTTTCTCGCGTCGGCTCCCCGACCCAGTTCAAATAGTTTTCTTTGACGTTCAAATTCAAATGGGATTGATTGCCCGTTGCAAAAACCTTGTAGCCTTTGTCCTGCAAGTAGCTCCAAATCTCCTGTTGAAACTGGAGCATGTCCCAGCCGGCTTCATCCCAACCGTCGAAATAAAGGCGATTATGTCCGAGAAATTGGCTTGCGACATTGATCGCATCGTCCAGCGTAGGCAAGTAATCGTTGATCCCTTTGCGCCAGTTGGTATAAAACTTATCCATCTCCTGCTTGTTGGCCTCGGTCGGATTCGCTTCGTACGTTTGCTTGGCCTTCATGTAATTGATGTATTGGGTATAAAAGCTGTAAGTCGGATAAGTCTGCTTGACCCCGAAGAGCGGGTCCAAGTCGAGTCCGGCCTGCTGCATAAGCTGCAGCTGTCTAAGAAATGTGTTTTTATCCGCAGCCGAATACAGCGGGCCGGGTATGTTCAACACGTTGTGCTCGGCCATATTGCGATATTCGTTCAGCAGTCTCGTTTCGACCAATGCCGTATTCCCTTTCGTCGCCGCCAATCCTTCCTTCAGACGGCTTCCATGGTACAGCATGACGTAGAAGTCCTTGTTCAGGTCGTAATACGTCTTCGGCGCGGGAAGCTCGAACGGAAGCACGCGGATTTGCAGCTTGATCCGGCCTGCCGGGGCTCCGTCGGCGGTTATGCCGATCGTTCCGTTGTACACGCCGGCAGCCGTCCCGGCCGGCACCTTAAAGGTCAGCCACATTTGCTTGGCGGCTCCTTGCTTCAGCCCGATCGGAAGCAAGGACGGGCTGTCTTCGACCGGTGCGGAATAATAATCGAATTTGGCGGTCGATACACTGGAAATGTCGATATATTGCGAACCTTCCGGGTAGTCGACGCGCAGCGAATTCCCTTGCCGTTCATCATCGACGCGGATCAGCGTTTCGTCATGCAGCAGCAGCTCAGGGACAAGCACGCTTTTGGAGCTGTCGCCGAAATAGCTGTACCATGCGGTTCCGCCCTGGTACCAGTTCTTCACTACGCGCAAATCGATAGCGCTCGCGGGAATCGTGCCGCCTTCCCCGCTCAAGTCATAAGTTGCAAACGTGACCGAGCCGACGTTCTCTAGCGGGGCGAGAATAAAAGAAGCGGCTTCAACTTCTCCCTGTGCGGCTATTATCGAAAGCCGATCGCCGACCTCGCCGTCCTCCGGAAGCGTGTCCGGTTTCCGCAGCTCCGGACTGAGCGGCGGCACCGCATAGGCGATAAACGGCGTATCGTTCCAAAGCGTTTCGTCGTTAGCTGCTTCGGCGTCCTTCGCCAGCTTGATCGCGTATTGCAGCGACTTGCTCACGTTCAAGGCGTCTTCGGATGAAAAATTCGGCGCTCCGATCGAAGCGTTTGCTTGATCGCGCACGTTTTCGAGGAACTGCTTCAAACGGGGGCGTGCCGCCGAGCCGATCGATGCCCCGAGCTTTGCGACTTGCGCGGCCAGCGCTTCTGCCGATGCCGGGGCGGCCGAGGCGTTATTGGGGGCTGAGACGATGTCGACGGAGGCCGTTTTCTTTGAGGCAGCTTCGCCGGCGACGATAGCCGCGGTATTTGCTCCGACTTCGCCCGGCTTCCCATTCCCCGCACTTGCCATAGCAGGGGAAACCGCCATGAGCATGACGCCCAGCAGCGTCGTTCCGATCATAGAACGTTTTAGCATAACTATCACTCCCATCGATCCATAATGTCCATTTGACAACTCACGATTGGCAAACGCTTACATTTCTCTTCCTTTAAAACCGCTCCTTTCCGTATGTATGGGGTTAACGTTTCGTTTTACGAATTAACTGTATCACTTTGTCCGAACGGATATCATTCACATTGTTTTGATTTTGGCATAACAAAATTACGTACTTTCGTTTCATCCGGCCCTCCCGACGGGCACAGATAAACAAGAAAAACGCTATCGTGCTGCAACTACCAAAAAGGCAGAGGTCCCAGGGGATACCCCTGCGCCTCTGCCACCGCCGATTCGGCCGACAAACTGTTTATAGGCAAATCATATATTGTACGTTAAATAGCCCCCAGGTACAGCTCAAGCGCACGGGCAAAATCTTGTCCGAACCGCCTCGCGTTTTCCGCCGTGATCGGCGTTCCGGCATCTCCGCAGTATGGAAATTCGTAGCTGCATGCCAGAGGCACACCCAATTCAGCGAAAAAATTGGCGCATGTACGGCTGCCCGGCATGTTCCAATCTTCTCCCATGGCCAGATCATGGACGGATCGATGCCGGATAACATCCCGATCCCGGCGCTCGCCGGTCGTCTGCTCCACCAGGCCGCTCAACGCTTCGATTTGCTCCTTCACAGGAGAATCGCGCTTCACGAAAAAAGGCGTATCGTTACGATCCCCCCATTTAAACGGGGCATGGAAATCGATGGCGACAACGGTCCGCAGTCCTTTCGCATAATGCATGAGCGCGGAAGTCGAGCGGTAAATCGGTGCATCGGTGTAATCGCGGTTATGGTCATGAGGAAGGCGAGATTTGCCCTGGTCGCCGTTCTCCACTCCGTCGATGTCCATGAACGGGACATAATGGATCATAAACCGTTCCAATACAGAGGACGAGCCGGCCGCGGAGCTAGCGTCAAGCAAACTCTCCAGCAATCCCTCCAGCATATAGGAAGGAGCGGATTCGCATGCGTGATGTCTTGCCGTGAAAAAAATATGCCGATCCGCGGCGGCATTTCCTACCGTCAAGAGGGGAACAGCCTGCAGCTGCTCGGAATGGGTCAGCAAGCCGCGCCTAACATTTTTACGCTCCGCTATGCGGGAATAAAAACGCTCGAAATGATGCAATTGATAAGGCATGCAAAAACAAAAATATACGTTCTCGCCCCCGTCAGCCTCGGTTCCCTCGCGAAACGTGTACGAAAACGCCGTCACTGACAAGCGCGACTCTTCACCCAGCCATCGCCAGTCGATCCCGTCTTCGCTCACGGCAGGCCCGCGTCGCCCGATCACTTCCCCATTGGCGAATTCGAAGCGTATCGTCTTCCCGCTTGCGGCGGCGGCGGAAAAATTCCAGTAAAACCACCAGCCCGACGTGTCCCGCAGCTCTTGCTCCAGTGTGACGCAGTCTTCTTCTACGGACAATACCCGAATGTTGCCCCCCGCATGCCGGCTGCAAATCCGCACGGAAGGCGCCGTCATGGACACTCCACGCCTTTGTAGCGGATAACGCAGCCGTAGCTTTCTCCCGACGCCACGCTCAGGCAATCTTCCGCGCGATCGTAAGCCAAATGGGAAATATAATGGATACAAGCCCACTCCGTATCGGCATCGCGCAGCTCGATATTGTCTTTAATGACACGCGGACGGCCCAAATCGACAAAGCCGCTTTCGCGCGCGAAATGGAACAGATGGCCGGCATCCCGAACTCCGCCGTATATGCCAAGCACTTCATCCTCGCTGCGCTTGATAAAATTCCGCAGTTGTCCGCTTGAATGCAGCCTTCCGTATGCGATAGTCCTTTTCAGATCGGACGTTATCGTAAACAGCATGCCGTCCGCCGTCCCGGCCACGACGGTTCCGTCCCCGAGAACGGCGCCTCCCGTCACGGTTGCCTTGAACGCTCTCCCCCTGATGGAAGCAGCCCGGACCGACAGCGTTTCGGCGCGTTGCGCGGCGATGTCGTATACGAACATTTCGTCGTTATTGCCGGACAGCAGTATCCGATTGTTGTCCAGCTTGACCAATTCCGCCCCGTTTCCTCCGACATGAATATCGGGCAGCAGGCGCAAGCCGCCGTTAACGGCATCGCAAACGTATACGCATCCGTTGCGATCGCTTGCGATCAACTCGTTCCCTTCGAGAGGGAAGTGCAGTCTCGCAAGCCCGCTGCCCGCAGGAACCGCTATCCGAACGCCGCTTGATCCCAACAGGGGGTCGACGAGCAGGATAGCGCCGTCGGCCGCCAGGACCGCGATCTTCCCTGCATCTGCGTCCATGCATGATACGGCGGCAGCCGTTTCATAGATGACCGCGATGTCGCGCGGTTGTTCCTCCGAATAATCGGATGCGATCAAGTACACGCGATCTTTGCCGCCGATGGCGTATACGCGGCCATTGCCGGCGCAGACGTGTTTAACCGCCGTGTCGCGCCAATCCATATACCGATGCAGCGGCAGCGTACGAACCGTTTTCGCGCGAATATGCATGAACGCGGGACTGCCGACTCCGTTCCAATCCGGTTCGGTGTACGGTCTGAGCGGAACGGGCGGCGCTTCCGGACCCGGAGGCTGCAGCTTTTTCGTTTCGACAGCCAGTACGTACGGAGAAAACTCGCCGCATACGTCGACCATATGAAGCCAGCCGTCGCGGTCGAAAATCATTTCGCAAATATACTGCGAATCTTTCCCTTGCGGCGCGACGACTCCGAGATTTTCCGGCTCTCCCCCGTTCAAAATATCCCATCGCACAAGCCGGATCGGGTAATAGTCGTCGTACGTTTTCAGCCCGTAATAGAGCACGAAGTTTTCATCCGCCGCGAGCCCCCCGATGCCGTACGGATTTCCCGGTATTTGATGACGAAGATAGATCGGACCGTGCCTCGTTATTTCCAGCGTTTCCGGATGCAGCTCGATCATTTCCCCGTCCATATTATCGACCATGAATAAAGTCCCCCGCGGCGAATGAAGCGCGAAAATAAATTGCCTCCTATGCTTCGTGCCGTTCGGCGAGTCGAAACTCGCTTTCAAGTCCTCGATCTCGTCGCGGTCGGGGTCGTATCTCCACAATCCTCCCGTATAGGAGCTTCCGTAAAGACGGCCCTTATCGTCCTTAACCAGCCTGCAGGAAGAAAATTCGGACACTTTGCCGTAATCCTTTACCTCGTTCGTCTCCAGGTCGAGACGGTAAAAATGCCCCTTCATATAACCGAGGAAGTAATAATAACGCGGGTCGTTCCCCAGCATGCCGCCATAAATACTTTCTCTCGGTACGGGAATGCCTTTGACTTGAACGTCGTTCGTATCCGGGTTCACGATCATCAAGATCGAACCGGGATACCCTTCCCAAATATCCTCGTAGTGCTGCTCGAACATCCATTGCTTATGACCCGGTGCGGGGGCCGTGTTGTGCGTCGCCATAATAAGCCGTCCATCGGGCAAAAAGTCGATGCTCGTATGGATTTTACTCGGCGGCATTTGCTGCGGGTCAACGATCCAAATGTCGGCCACATCGAACATAAGCCGCAAACCGCCGGTTTTCGGATCATATTCGTACAGCAGCGCCGTTAACGGCTTTTCGTTCTCGCCGCACACGCTGATATAGAAGCGGTCGTCGGGCGAGCGCACGAAATCCCACACCGCATTATGCCCTCCCCCGTTCGGAAGCTGCGTGAAACGGGTGTGCCGTTCCGGAATACCCGCTGATAAATTGTGTTCCATCTTTATCCCTCCGTGCAGTCGTATCGGATTTGAAGAGCGGGCGTATCGAGCTTTTGGCCATGAAATAAAGAATCCATCGCGGCGCAGATCATCCCGGTAGTCAAAAGCGTGCGCTCCATCGGAAACGGCGGTTTGCCCGTTATGATGAACGCTTCGATCAAACGCGTCAATCGTTCGAAGTGCGCGAACGGCCGCTCCAAATCGCTGTCGCAGCGGGCGGCGATCACCTTGCCGTCCTTACAGCGGAATGCGAAGCCCCATTGCTCGACTAGCCTTTTGAATTGGAGGATAAAACCTTTCGTACCGTCCGCGTATTCGAGGACAAACAGCGCCGGATCCGGCTCCAGCACTCTCGGATGAGCGGCAGGCAGACCGGGGAAAGCGGCCATGGCATGGAGCAGCAAATCCTCCGGCCACACTCCGCGATCCATAACGGCCCACGCTTCCCCTCCCGCGCCGTCGATCAGTTGTACGCTGCGTATCCCGGTTTCGCCGCCATCTCTTCGCTCGGCCAGCGACTGGAGCACTTCCATTGCATGAAACCCGTAGCTTTCGAGTCCTCCGGAGCTGATGACGAGAACGTCCCGAAGCGATGTCAAATGCCTAGGATCGAAGGCCGGCACATGGTCGCAATGCGGGATCGACGAGCCGCCCATAAAAGGAATGCCGCGGATCTTCATTTGCTCGTACATCCATAAGGCGTCGTCGAAACCATGAGCCAAATGTTTGTCCGAAAAAATCGGTACAGCCAAACCGAGCTCGTCGAGCGCCGAAATCGTTTCCGCGAGAAAACGTCTTCGCGGGTATTCGATCTGCCCCTTTTCATTCGTCGGGTAATCCCCGTGTTCGCCTATGATGATAACCCCGTCGACAGGTCCGCCGGCATGCGCGGCACGTATCGCATCGCCGATCGTCGGACTAATGGTTATGCCGTGCCGCGCCGCCGCTTCCCTGCTCATATCGTTCGCCGGCACCTGATCCGTGAAAATGGATACGACCTCGACCGAGGGCCGGTATTGAAAATCACCAAGCAGCCGACCCAATATAACGTCGGCGTGGGAATTGAAGCGGTATTCCGTGACGATCACGGCCACCCGCTTCGCTTTTGCACTGCGTTCGGTTTCCGGCTCGCGGTACGCAGCATTCTTTTCAACCATATGGCGCCTATCTCTCCTCTCGCAGCAAGTCCGTCATGGAAAGCTTAACGTTAAGATGAGTCTATCCGCGCGCCTTGGGATAGTCAACGATATTTTTCATATATGTGACTGATTTTCCTATATGTGACAAAAATGATGAATGCCTATGTAACAAATTTTTGTATACGGACAGATCAGAGGGGTTGATGGGGAATGGAATGAAGAAGCCTATGATTCCAAATTTGCGCTTCGATATAAGGGCCGCCTGAAACTATCACAAGCCTCTATTTCTTATCTCTTCTGTTATCCTATCGGCAATAAATGCAGCAGGCAATGAACCGTCAATAATCATATCCGAATTCGGCTTGACCGTCCTTTCCATCTCCAAGTACGCCGCCCTTCCTCGGGATAAATAGTTATTTAAATCACTCCGCAAATCGTCGAACGAATTAGTATCTCCCCTAAGTATTCGCCTCCCCATTGCGATATCCAGAGGGGTATCCAAATATACGGCAAAATCGATATACCCTCGCATACCATTGTTCAAATAAGCAAAAGGATAATCAAGCAAAATATAGTCAAAACATTCATTTCGGTCATTTAGGTGGAACTGAATGTCTTTAATAATCGGAGCCAGATTCCATTCATTGTAATCCGCTCCTTTCTCAACCCATTCACATATGTCGTCCGGACACCCCGGTAATTCATAGTCATCAAAATACAGAGCCTTCGCGTTATTTAACTTGCCGATCAACTCGTTCGTTACCGTGGTCTTTCCGCCTCCGGAAACAGCTGCAATAGAGATCACTCGCGGTTTTCGCTTCATCCTTGAACCTCCATGAAATGTACTTCAGCACACGCAGCAGCGCGATTATCCTTCAATGAGAATCGGCGTTATCAGGCTTCCTTTACTATCGAGCCACTGCGCCAAAACATTCCTTGTCGGAGCGCCCATTATAAAGTGAATGTCATTTTCCGGATGCAAGTCGTAATCCGTTATTTCATGCAGAGGAATCCAGGCGATTCCGATTTGATGCACATCCGGGGTCGACCCAACCTTAGCTTCGCTGTCTGTGATCATGCCGCACAAAAATGTGAAATCAATTTGATGCACGTCCTGCTCTACTTCAGGAAACATCGAATCTCTCACAGCTATATACTCATTAATAAATAGCAATTCCTTGATTTCCACTTCCAAGCTTACTTCCTCGAATACTTCTCTTACAAGCGCTTGCCGGATGCTTTCACCATGATTTTGCCCGCCGCCGGGGAGAACGTAAAATTCGCCTTGGACTCCAGTCCTCCTCAGTACGAGTAACCACTCGTCCTTAATGATCACTGCTCTTGCCGCCGTCCGAATGGCCATAGTTGCACCTCCCATGATCTTACATCCTGTCTTTAACACAAAAGGCCGCCGATCCGATACGGCAGCCTTCTATTCGTAATATTACCATTCACACCGATAGATTTCAAAATATTTCCTTCTCATCCTTAGGTAATTTCCTGACGCTTTCGAGTCCTCGAGCCGTTCATATAAACCGCCCGGGTTTGTTCATCCCTCTCGGCCAAACCAAGCATTAAATCGAACATTTCTTTTTCCGTTCTAATGGCTGCTCACCCTTTATACGTTTTTGACCGCTGCGATCAGCAGAAAAATCGGACGGCGGGGCTCGTCTTTCATTTCGGGAATTTGCTCGAGCATTTCTTGTGTCGGCTTAGGCTCGACGAGATTCGTAATCGTGAAGCCCGACTCGATAAGCGAATTTACATGGGTAGCCATCGTTCGATGATATTTGGTGACATCGTTCACGAGAAATTTCGTATGGCGCGGACCTTCATTTTGGTAGTCGTCGACCGGCCAATGCAGCCTTTCGCCTTGCGGTCCGTAATACCAGTCTTGAGCGGCAAGCGCTGTAAAAATCGGATGCTCGACCGAAAACACGAAGGCTCCTCCCGGCACGAGGCAATGATGGATTTTTCTGCAAACGTCGTCGAAACGCTCGACATAGTGAAGAGCCAGCGAGCTTATGACTACGTCGAACTCCCCTTCCGGATAGTCGATGTCTTCGATAGCAAGCCGGCGGTATTCGATCGCGGGATCGTCGGTGTTCGCTCTTGCGCGTGCCAGCATATTTTCGGAAAGATCTATGCCGACCACCGAGCGTGCTTGCTGCTCTCGCGCATAACGGCAGTGCCAGCCGAAGCCGCAGCCGAGATCCAGTACCTTTTTACCGTTCAGCTCCGGAAACAATGCGCGAAAAGCCGGCCATTCCCCCGCAGCCTGCAGCCCATTGACCGAACGGGGCATTTCGCTATATTTTTCGAAAAAGCCGGGATCGTCATATTTGTTCTGTTTCATTTCATTGAAGCCTCCTAATCGTCGATAGCCTACTACTTTTTTATTTTACCCGAATCGGCGAGACTTTACCTGAGATAGAACGATTAGAAATTGAAGTATCCTGTAAAACCGATTAGTCGGTTGGTAATGTCGGCAGCTTAAGAAGGACCGCGTAATGAATCAGTTTCCGCTGCTTTTTCTTTATGGTATCTGTCTAGCGCTTCTTTGACTAAATCACGCCTAGGTAGCTTTGAGTTAATCCTAAGAAGCATGACAATGATGATTAACAGTAAGACAACGATCAGGAGTTGCATGTATACCTCCACCGTTCCTAATAAAATTGTTCTGCTATCGTCCGCTCATAGATCAGCGTACTAGCTCAAATTTTGCCTTGTTTGTTTCGACTTCAATATGTTTTTCGGCTTCCCCTTCATACACTTTGATTCTCGCAACTGCCGAAACTTCATAGAAACCCGGCTTCTCAAGTTTATACACGTACTGTTCTGTAATCGCTCCATTTCCTTGAAACGTACGAAATATCCCTACATCATCCATACTAAATGTATTAACGCCCTTGCCGTCGCTGTCTTTAATTGCGAAAAAAAAGACACCACCCCCATGCAGTACGCGGATGTCAGTATCGGATAAGTTTTTAAGAGTCGCCTCAACAGTGAACTCTTCTTTGGATTTTAGTTGACTAGGGACAGATATACTTGCTGTAAAAAGTTCATTGGGGCGAGCAGGAACGGCTGCGTTAACCGGCTGATCGGGAGGAACAGGGGGATTTAAAGGTTTTTGTTCTTCGGATTGTGATGATTGACTACATGCTACTACGACAAGCAAGGTAAGGAATATAATAATTGCTTTTATCAAAAAAACACCTCCCAAGAAACAAACGTAAGTAATTGGGGTTTTGTTACAAATAAATCGTGCCGATTCGTTAACACAGAAGGAGACAGCCGCTCAATTGAACGACTGCCTCCTCATTTTATATTCGTGCCAAAATGTTGTCTTTCGATTGTCGCGTCTCCCGGCGCACGATAAAGAGTTACACAATGCTCGTATTAACAATCCCACATAAAAATAGATAGTAGATTTTCAGGAAGAAACAGTCCTAATTGGCGTAATGATATATAAATCGTTCTGTCTGTCAAACGGCTGAATGATGATGGGTTTATCTTTGCCTGTGAATTTGAGCTGCGTATACTTGCTGTCTATAGCTCGCATTATTTCTCTCATATACTTGCCATTGAAAGATACTGTCATAGGCTCTAATAGTGTTTCTTCAAAAGGAATAAATTCCGTAACATCGCCGATATCTTCGGATCGGGCAAACAATTCGATACCTGTCAATGATATTCGGAGGCCGACAACGTTTGCTTCTCCGGACAGTAATGAGACCCGTTCAACAGCATGAAGGAATTGAGGCGTGTCTAAAGTTATTTCTGAATGGAAACGATTTGGAGTCAATTTGTCGATGGAAGGATACGTCCCTCTAATCAATGAAGAGTGCATAGTGAAGTTGTCCGTCGTAAATCGTATCCCGTTATCCCCCAGTGCAACCTCCGTAACCCCTGATCCGTCAGAAATCATTTTTGAGTAATCATATAAATGCTTTGCAGGAATAACTGTCGGCGGGAATATTGCCGTTTGCGAGGCGTTAACGTTCCGCGTACGTGAGGCCAAACAGATACCGTCGGTTGCCGCAAGTTTGAGATTGGGGCCGTCCGTTTGGAACAAAACGCCCGTTAGCATTAATCGGGACTCCGAAGAAGAAGCGGCAAAAGATACTTGCTTCACCATTCTCTTGAAACAATCGCTATCGATATGAATTCCGGCTTTGTTCTCGATAGCACCCGTTTCCGGAAACTCTTCAGCATTCATTGCGGAAAGCCGATAAACGGTTCTTCCTGATCTTATGCAAATTTGTCGATTTCCGATCTCTTCGATAGTTACAAACTCATCTGGTATAATACGGACGATATCCATAAAATAGCGAGCGGGAACAACAATATTTCCGGTCTTTTCAATTGCTAGATTATCTCCATCGGCAGCTGCTTTATACTGTAGTGTCATCGCAATATTACTTGCCGTCAGCGTTAGTTCCGTTTCGCCGGCTTGCACGTTTACCCCCGAAAGAACGGGGATTACGGGTTTGGCCGATAAACCGGCAGCTATATGCTGCATGGCGCTAACTAAGACCTGCCGCTTCAACTTAACCAACAATGATCTCACCCGTCCCGGCTACTTTTTTGCCATAAATGATTCTATCATGTCACGTATGATTTCTGACCTGGAGCGGCCTGATTCGGTGCAGCGCATTTCAAGCTCGTCCCATATTTCTTCCGTAAGGGTTAGCGAAACCTTTTTTGTTTGCCCGATACCTTTTCGTCCGGCGCCTTGACGTGGTCCTCCCCGTGAAAACATAATAGACAACTGTCCTTCTTGATCAGGAACCCCGAGTTTAAGATTGTTTTTGGTCATGAAATCACTCTCGTTTTTTTGAATTAAGTTACTTTATTCAATATGCTGCAATATAATTTTAACATGAACTTAAATCAATTGGCAATGTATGGCGATCAAAAGAAAAAGGAGCTGCTGTGATAGCAAACTCCTCTGAAAATCGGCCGTATTACCGGGATATATTCGGTTCAACAATTCGCAAGCAATTCTTCTCTCGCCTCAATAAGCCACGGATGCACCAGCTTCAATTTATCTCTTTGCTCCCAAACATGATTCAAGTAAACCAATACAGCTCCGTCCAAATCAAGCCGTTCGAGTCTTGCTTTCATCTCCTCTTGAAACGGATGCTCGCCGGGGAGGTTCCACGATATTTTGTCGGCGGCAAATAATACTTTATCCAATCGGCTTGCCCTAGCTTTGAGGGTCGTATGGCACTCAATTGCGCTTAAAACAGCTAAATTCGAACAGCCGAATACTTTATTCGCCATATCTTTTGAAAGCTTCTGATGAAGAATGCGAGGATAGCGAAATTCTTCTTCCATGACGGTTATCGATTGATTTTCGGCAAGAGTCATCATCATGGTTTTCGGAATAACGTTGCTAACGTCATGGAGTAACGCAGCCGTCCTTGCGAGCTCCGGATCAACATCGAACAAACGCGCTATTCGTACCGCTTCATCGGCAACCGAGACGGTGTGCTCGTAAGTTTCATGCTCATGATGATAGGTCAAGAAACGCTCGATGTCTTTTGGCAGCTCCCCTGTAAAAACAATTCCGTCTATAAATTGCCCATAGCTTGTATTCAAACGTCTCTCTCCCCTATCCCAAGTCGGCTATCGCTCTAATAAAACTCCAATAGTTTTTTATCAATCTCATCAATATGCCCGATATCCTCGACCGTATCCCAAAATACGATTTGCTCAGCCTCATCATTAGCTTGAAACGGCGAAATCGCTTGAAGACTGCCGCTAAACAAGGCTCCGTATTCGATTCTGTCATCAGGCTTCAGTTGAAACTTCATGAGTCCCTTGAACTCTAGCAGCTGTACGGACTGATTCGTTTCCTCCAACAGCTCCCGAACTGCACATTCTCGCGGCGTTTCGCCTTCATCGATAATGCCGCCGGGCAGCTCCCAGTGTTTTTTCCACTTATTAAACATCAAAAGGTACTTACCTTCGTATCGTATCACGAGCAAAGCGTGCGTCAGGGGTGCCTCCAATACCATATCGGCTATCTCCGCCTCGTCGATCTCAATAAATTCGAGAAAAATATGACCTCTACCATTCGTTAGGATAGCCATCTTCCACCCCTCCCTTCATTCCTATTTTGGTAGATTATACAACAATTCGATCCCAAATAGTGGAATATTATGACAACCGGATCATAATCCTTCTGCTAACACACGCCAAAACAACTGCCCCCAACACCTCTGCCTGCTTGGCCGCTCTTTTCTTCCAACATCTGACGACTCTCGTTCCATACTGAAAGACATGCGCAACCTTTTCCTTTTACGGAGCGTATACAACTCTAATCGGATATTTTTTATGAACAGGAGGCATATTTTGAAAAAAATATTGCGCGAATGGTTGCCTAGCTTGCTGATCGCGGTAGTCGTTTCTTTGTTTCTTAAGGCGTATGTCGCAGAAGCGATGGCCGTACCTACCGAATCGATGGTTCCGACGATCCATGTGCATGACCGAATTATTGTTGAAAAAATAACGGGATCCGAAAGTCTGAAAGTCGAGGACATCGTTGTCTTTTATCCCCCTGACCCTAGTGTTGAACATAAACGGTATGTCAAAAGGCTGATCGGATTGCCGGGAGACACGATCCAAATCCGGGAAGGGACGCTTTACAGAAACGGGGAAAAGATAACCGAGCGTTATACGAAAGAACCGATGCGGTACGACTTCGGTCCGGTCACGGTCCCTCGGGACAAGTACTTTTTTCTAGGCGATAACAGGAACGAAAGCTTCGACTCCCATTTATGGGTAACCCCATTCGTTGAGAAAGACAAAATCATCGGCAAAGTGATCTGGCAAATACCCGTTCATAAAATCGTGAAATAACCCGCTTCTTATCGCTTATTTTCCGGCCATTATTTTCTAGATTGCGAAACATTCTCCTACGGGGTGCGTCTATTGTACCGAAATCATTTTTCGGAAATCAGGTGATGACTTTGAGTTTTTCCGCCAAAAAGTGGACGCTCGCAATGACTTTGCTTTTCTTCCTGCTGGTATCCGTCGTGCCGATGCAGGCTGCGGCAAGCAGCTCCGTCAAAGCGACGATCCCTCCGTTTCCCTTAAAAATCAACGGCCAGGAAATGGATCTGCTTCACAGCAAGTACCCGTTTTTGTTCTATAAGGACATTACTTACCTGCCGCTGACCTGGAACAATCTCCAAGCACTCGGCATTGAGTCTCAATGGAGCGAAGCGGAAGGGCTGATCATTTGGGCGAACCGGAATTATCCCGTGCCTATCCGCGAAACGCCGCCCGAGCAGGATCTGACGGATGCCAAGCGCAAATCCGGTACGTTTTCCGCCCTGCTATCCGACGGACCGATCACGATGAACGCGATCTCGATAAAAAACGCATCCGAGCCGTATCCGTTTTTGTCCTACCAGGACGTTACTTATATGCCGCTGACCTGGCGGTTCGTCCATGATATTTTGCAGATCGACATCCGCTGGAGCGAGAAGGACGGCTTGCATCTGATCGGCGGCCAGAACGTCTTCGGTTCCCTGCTCGGCGATGACGATCAGTCCTTATACTTCTACTCCATGCTGTCGGCGGACCCGGCCAAGTCGGTGATCAAGATGAACAAGTCTTCCTATGCGCTTGAATGGAAGGGCCGTGAAGATCTGGATAAGCTGCTTGGCAGTCGGTCCGAGTCTACGACACCCCCTCCGTTAGGCGGAAAACCGGTGGAGCTTCAGCGCAAGGACCGGGATTTGTACTACGGCGACCTCAAAATATACACGTTAACGGATTCCGACGTGTGGGAAGCCGCCGATTTCGGACCGCCTGTTCACACCTACACCGAGTATAGTGCGGGCGATCAAGGGGTAATCATTTCGATCAACCTGCGGCTGCCTTTGCCGGTAATCGGGCCGAATTACGGATCAACCTATAACATATGGGTCAAAGACGGCAAAGCGACCATACTGAAAGATTTCCGCAACAAGCTGGACCGGGTCATTCCGAATCCCGACGGCACCGTGTGGATCGCTGCCGCCAGACTGCCGGGCCGCAATATGTACATCCCGGGAACCGCCATTCTCGGCCTGATCGACCGGGAAGGCAATATTCGCACGGTTAATGAACAGCTTGACGAAGCGGATGTATTGGCATTGGGGCTGACCAATCCCGCATTACCAAATCCGGCGGCGGAAGACGGCAGTCTCTACGCCGTGTTTCTCGGCCGTAAAAAGGATTTCTCGGAACAAGACAGCGCCGGACTCTATAAGCTGAACACGAAGCTCGAAGCCGTCCGCCTTTCCGATTATGCGAATGGGGAATTTTATTTGGATAAGAACAGAACGATCTATATCCAGCATGCCAACAACACGATCGAGAACTGGACCGCCGGCGAAACCCGCTCCTGGTTCGATTACGAGCTTGCCCGAATGGAATAAAACGTCCGTCCTTCATCCCGGAAAATGAACGGATTACTCGCCCCGCCCCTCCCCGCTGGACGCAGCGTAGCGGGGGGGCAAGCGCAACGTCCGCACCGCGCGCGCCTCCCGGCGCGCGGTGCCATCGCGGCACGCGGTGCTCGGTCACACGTCGGCGGTCGGATTGCAAGTCCACGAAGGGGCTATCTCAAACGCCTCGTTCAAAGTGAGTCATTCCAAAAGATGTGCAAAGACGCCTCCAAAACCACTGTAATAGGTAATAGTGGGGATGGAAGCGTCTTTTTCATGCAATGTTCGTATCTATGTGGGAGATTCAAAATGCGAAATGGAAAACCTCCAGCTATTTTTCGTAATATTGCTTGATTCGCAGATCTTAATGGAAAATCTGCAGCTAATTCTAACGGAATCTCCCAAATACGAAGAAATGCAGAAAATTACCTGGAACTTTTCCAGTTAAATGTCTTTTTCTCGCCTTTTAACCGAAAATAGTTGCATGTTTTCCAGTTAACGCTCGTTCGCGTCGTTCTCCCCGCATAGATTTATTTTGTATGCTGCAGGTAAACGAACTTACGCTAGCGGGATGCACGGATTCCGTAGCTAGCCTAACAACATTGGGGTTGACGATCCGTCAATCATTAGTCTGGAAAACTCCGCTTGCAAACTGAGGCAGTCCACCGCTTCCCCTTGCCGCCCTGCGTCTACAGCAGCGCCTTCACATTGTCGAGCGACAGCTTCACGCTTTCGTAGCCGTCGATCTTAATCCGATCCTGCTCGACAACAACCCATTCATAACCCGCAGCCTTAGCCTTCGCTACAATGCCGGCCAGATCGAGGATGCCCGTCCCCAGCTCGGTCATTTCCTTCTCTTCTTTATTCACCATATCCTTCAGATGTACCGTCTTGCAGCGCGTGCCGAAGTCGTCCATGATACGAACCGGCTCGCGTCCGGCATGCGTCGTCCAGAACATGTCGATCTCGAAATTCAATTCCCCTTCGGTTGTCGACTCTCTCAGCGTCTCCAGAATCGGCTTGTCTCCGAAGTCGTTGATAAACTCGTGGTAATGGTTGTGGTACAACAGATCCATGCCGGCTGCTTTAATCTTCGGTCCGATCTCCTTCGCGATTCCGATCAACGTTTGCACATGTTCTTCCGATTTCATCTCATAATAAGGAATGACGATATAGGAAGAACCGATGACTTGGTTGTACGCAATCACGTTATCCAAATCGCCGAGCAGCTCCTCGATCCGCGTATGGCTGCCCATTGCGGTCAGCTGCAGGCTGTCCAGCGTCGCTTTCAAATCTGCGGCGGACATATTCGCAAAGCCTGCAAACTCGACGCCGTCGTACCCGGCCTCGCGCACCTTCCGCAGCTTCGCTGCGAAATCTTCCTTATCGTAGTCGCGCAGCGTATACAGTTGTAAGGCTACTTTTAAATTCGTCATGTGTTATCGCCTCATTCTTTGATGTATGGTTTAACCTGAAGTGCAGCACATATCATAGCATAATCCAATCGCCTACGAACCTCGAAAGGCGGTCCAAAACGATAACAAGTCATTTTTCTGATGGGATAAGACATTATTTTTACAGAAATCAGTTCGCCTAATTTGCTAAGATAGGTCCAGATCAATTTGAGGAGGGTCACTATACATGAAAAAAGTGTTGTCAGGCTTACTGGTTGCAGCAATGGGCGGCGTGCTGGTTACGGGCTGCGGAAGCTCGGATAATAAAGGGGCGAGCAACAGTCCGACTCCAGCGGGAACTGAAACCGCTTCCGGAGACTTGAGAGAGAAAGAGCTTGTCAAACTTGATGTCGCGATGATGAGCACGAATAAAGACGACAAAGAAGAAGTTACGAAAGCGATTAACGAAATCACGAGAAAAAAGCTGAACGTTGAAGTGAATCTGACGTTCATCGCTTACGGCAACTACGTTCAACAAACGACGATGATGCTGTCTTCCGGCAAAGGCGTTGACCTGCTGCCCGTCTATATGACACCGCTTGCTACGATGGCGAACAACGGGCAAATTCTCCCGCTTACGAAACTGTTGGACAAGTACGGCAAAGACCTTGTGAAAGCAATTGGCCCTGAGTATATTGAAAGCGGTCGCATCGGCGACGATATTTACGGCATTACGACAGGCCGCGATCTGGCCAAAGCCTATGGCTTTGAAATGAGAAAGGACCTCGCGGACAAATACAATATCGACTATAAGAACATCAAAACGCTCGATCAACTGGAAGAAGCGCTTACGACTATTCACAAGAACGAGCCGAACATCATCCCGGTCGTTCCTTCCAACGGCGAGCTTGTGCGCAACTGGGGCTGGGATACGCTGGGCGACGACATCACGAACCTCGGCGTCCTGATGGATTTCGGCAAGGAACTGAAAGTCGTCAACTTGTACGAAACGGAATTTTACAAAGCATTCATCACGCGCATGAACAAATGGTATAAGAACGGGCTGATCATGAAGGATGCGATCAACAATACCGAAAATGCCGGCCAGATGATGAAAGCGGGCAAGGCATTCGGCGGATTCGTCAACCTGAAGCCAGGCTTCGACGTTCAGGAAACAAGAAACAACGGCATCGAAATCGTCACTTCGGAAATCGTTCCGGCTTATAAAACGACGTCCGACGTGCAAATGGCGACCTGGGCGATCAGCAACGGCACCAAAAATCCGGACGCAGCGATGAAACTGCTGAATCTCATGTACACGGACCCGGAATTGGTCAACCTGATGATCTACGGCATCAAGGACAAGCACTATGTGGAAACAGGCGACGCCGCTAACGGACAGAAGATCATCGACTATCCGAAAGGGCTCGACGGCAACAACACCGGTTACAGACCTAGCAGCGGCTGGCTGTGGCCGAACCAAACGATCGGTCATGTATGGAACGGCAACCCGGCCAACTATTGGGAAGTGCAAACCGAGTTTAATAAAACCGCCCGTCCTTCGGCCGCATACGGCTTTACATTCGATTCTAGCCGTGTGCGCAACCAAATGACGGCAACGACGAACGTTGTAGCAAAATACCATAAAGCGCTGATGAACGGCATGCTTGATCCGGAAACGACGCTGCCGGTGTTCCAGAAGGAACTGAAGGCTGCGGGTATCGACGACATTATCGCCGCCAAGCAGTCAGACCTTGACAAGTGGGCTGCGACGCATAAGAAGTAATCGGATGCGACCTTGCATCATGGGGAAGGTGAACGTCAATGAGCGTCGCGTTAAAGGCGAACAGATCTAAGCACAAACATAACTATAAACGCTTTATCCCTTTGTACCTGATGATGCTTCCGGGTCTGCTCTATTTGCTGATCAACAACTACGTGCCTATGGGCGGGATTATCATCGCCTTCAAGCACGTGAACTGGAACAAAGGCATTATCGACAGCCCATTCGCAGGCTTGAGCAATTTCGAGTACCTGTTCAAGACGAAGGAAGCATGGATTATCACCCGCAACACGATTGCTTATAACGTGGTCTTTATCATTCTGGGGACGGTCATTGCAGTCGCAGTGGCCATCCTCCTGAATGAAATTCGCTCGAAGTTTTGGAAGAAGATCTACCAAACGATTATCCTGCTGCCGTATTTGATCTCTATGGTCATTGTGAGCTATTTGGTGTTCGCCATGTTCAGCTCTGAATACGGATTTGTCAATCACAGCATTCTCAAACCGCTGGGACTGGGCGATGTGACTTGGTATACCGAGCCGAAATATTGGCCGTATATTTTGACCGCCGTGCATATTTGGAAAACGTTCGGATACAGCTGTATCATCTACTATGCGACGCTGGTCGGCATTGACCGCGGTTATTACGAAGCGGCCGTCATTGACGGCGCGAACCGCTGGCAGCAGATCATTCACATTACGCTGCCGGGACTCAAGGCCACGATGATCACGCTCGTCTTGCTTGCCATCGGCACGATCTTCTATTCCGACTTCGGCTTGTTCTATCAGGTTCCGATGGATTCCGGTCCGCTGTACGATGTAACCAACACGATTGACACCTATGTATATCGCGGCCTGATCAAGCTGAACGATGTAGGCATGTCCTCTGCCGCAGGCGTTTACCAATCTTTAGTCGGCTTTATCCTGGTGTTTATCGCCAACCGGATTGTGATCAAGTTCAGTAAAGAGAACGCCCTATTCTAAGGAAAGGAGAGTCGGCAATGGTCGAGAATGGTAAAGCGTTTCCGATTATGGCGAACGCCATCATGTTCGCTTTGATGATCTTCTGCTTGTTCCCGTTTGCGCTGCTTGTCGTTTCCTCCTTTACGGACGAGGGCACGCTCATTCGCAATGGCTACTCGCTGTTCCCGGAGAAATTCGGCACGGACAGTTATGCTTACATGTTTAAGAAAATGGAAACGATCGCGCGAGCCTACTCCGTTACGGTTTTCGTATCGGTGGTCGGTACGCTGAGCAGCATGATCCTGACGGTCCTGCTTGCTTATCCCTTGTCCAGAAGAGATTTACCGCATCGGGGGACATTCGCTTTTTTCGTCTTCTTCACGATGCTGTTCAACGGCGGTCTGGTCCCCACTTACATTATGTGGACCCGGTATCTGAACATCGATAATACAATCTGGGCGCTCATCGTGCCGGCATTGCTGCTGAATGCATTCTATGTCATAATGATGCGTACGTACTTTATGACTAGCATCCCGGACGAAGTGATCGAGGCCGGACGAATAGACGGTGCGGGCGAATTGCGCATCCTGTTCAGCGTCGTTCTCCCGATGTCGCTGCCGATGGTCGCCACCCTGTCCTTACTGATCGGCTTGAACTACTGGAATGACTGGAGGAACGGGCTTTATTACTTGACGGACCCCAGCTTGTTCAGCGTTCAGAACATGCTCAACACGATGCTTCAGGACGTCCGCTTCCTAGCCAGCGGCGCAGCCGGCAGCAATGCCAGCGAAATCGCGGCCACTATGCCAAGCGTGGGCATCAAAATGGCGATTGCGGTTATCGGCGCCTTGCCGGTCTTGATCGTCTATCCTTTTTTCCAGAAATATTTTGTGAAAGGCATTACCGTTGGAGCAGTAAAAGGGTAAGCATAAATGCCAGCATGGAGAAGCTCTCCGTGGTGGCCTTTTGCTATAGCGGTTGCCAATTATTTGCAGCGCAGGTGATCGACAACATGAAAAGAAAAGTCAGCGTCTCCTTCAAAATGAACGTATTCCGCAACCTGCTGTTGATCACGCTTCCGCTGATCGGCTTGCTGTCCGCCTATAACATCTATTCCTACTACACGTTTAACGCCAAGTTCGTGGAATCCAATCAGCAGTCTCTTGCGTTGTACGCGCGGAATATGCAGATCGACTTGAATGCGCTGGATACGCTTCTGGCGCATATCGCCTTGAATAATGATAACTTCCATCTGCTGAACAACCCGGTCGACCCGTTGCAGGCGCATGTCGCTTCGCACGAAATGATGATCCAGCTCAGTGCGGCGCTGAACTCCTACAAAGCGGCTGACGCTTTTTTTGTATACAGCACGATCAATAATACGTACCGCGATATTTTTAAGGAAGGGTATTCCTATGAGTGGAAAGAAGCGATCCGGAATCAAGTGCGCCAACTGGCGGAAACGCGCGAAAATTTTTACTACAGCGGCTGGATGACGTACGAGGTGCAAGGCAAATATTACTTATTCCGGCTGCTCGGCAAAAATGGCACGTACGCGGCAGTCATGGTCGACTTCGCGCAAATGTATACGCTCGACCTGGTGCACGAAGGCGTCGAGGTCATCTATGCCACGCAAGATCGGGTTGCGCTGACGAACCGGCAATTTGTCGAGGAAAACAACTTGTGGACCAACGATCACTATACGGTCGTCGGCGCTCCGATTGCCAACAGCGAAATTCAACTGATGTTTGCCGTGCCTAAGCCCGGTGTTTTCAAAGGCGGATTCGCCATTTTATTCACCCTCTCCCTGCTGACCGTCCTGCTCGTTCTGATCCGTCTCGTCCTGTTGAACCGTTCCGTGCTGTCGCCGTGGCAGCGCCTGGTTCTCCGAATCGGCAGAGGCTCCGAGCCGCAGCAGCTCGAGGAATATCGGATCGAAGAGTTTAAGCGGGTGGATGCGGCTTTTACCCAAATGTCGAATGAAATCAATCAGCTGAAAATCGTCGCTTACGAGCAAGAGATCAGGCGGCAAAAAGCGGAGCTGCAGCATTTGCAGCTGCAAATTCGCCCGCATTTTTTTCTGAACTGCTTGAAGAGCTTATACGGAATGGCGCAGCAGCAAAGCTTCGAGCGTATTCAGCAAATGATTCTCGCCATCTCCAATCATCTGCGCTACAATTTCAAGGATAATTTGCAGCTTGTCTCGTTTCGCCAGGAAATGGACCACGTTCAAAACTATATGCGCATCCAGCATATCGCTCATCATATCCCGCCTCTATGCGAATGGCAGGTCGACCCGGCGCTGATGGACTTCGCCCTGCCGCCGCTGTCGATCCAAACCTTCGTGGAGAACAGCGTCAAATATGCGACGAAGCCGCAAGAGCAGCTGCTGATCCGGATCAAAGCCGCTTTGTTGGAAAGCGATGACGGGAGCTATGCGGATATTACGATTCAGGATAACGGCAGCGGGTTCGACCCTTCGATCTTGGAGGAGCTGAACTGCGGCGATTCCACGATCTACACCGATATTCATGTCGGCTTGAGCAATGTGCGTCACCGGTTGTTTATGCTGTATGGAGAGAAGGCTTGGCTAGCTTTTTTTAATAATGATGAAGGGGCGGTCGCGGAAATCATTTTGCCGATTTCTTCAAAGCTGAAGGGGGAGGAAAACGAATGAACGTTCTGGTCGTGGACGATCAATATGATGTGGTGCAGGGCGTGAAAGCCGGCGTAGACTGGCAGGCGCTGCGGATCGAGAGTGTCTATCACGCCTACAGCGCGGACGAAGCGAGAATGCTGCTTGGGGAGAAAGACATTCATATTCTGCTGTGCGACATCGAGATGCCGATGGAAACCGGGCTGGAATTGTTCAAATGGGTGCGGGAGGCTTACCCGGCCTTGCAGTGCATCTTCCTGTCCGCCCACTCCGAATTCGAGTACGCCCAGGAAGCGCTGCAGCTCGGCTGCTTCGACTACATTTTGCAACCGGCCAGCTACGAGGCGATCCAGGCGTCGATTGAGCGCGCCATCCACAAAATCCATGCTAACGCCCAGATGCGGCAGCTCTCCGAATACGGAGCGTATTGGCGGGAGAACAAAGATTATCTGCTGGAAAACTGCATCCGCAGCTTCCTCGCCGATTCCGGGCAGCATCATGAGCAATTGCTGCGGGACTTGAACAATCTGGACATCCGCGTAACGCCGCATACCTGGTTTCGCTCCGTGCTCATTCAGCTGACGAAGCCAAGCGATCAAGCAGGCAAAGAGGAATTGAAGCAGGAATTGGCGCATTTTACAGCGCCGTACCGATTGCAATCGCTGTTGGTCCAGCTTGACGGCTTCAATTATTTGGCGCTTTTGTACACGGAGAGCACGTTCGGCGCTCCCGTAGAGCGTATCATGAATCAGCTGATGGCTGCCGTTCAGAATAAGCTTGCCTGTTTGATCGCTTGCTACGTGTCGGACATCGGACAAGCCCCTATGCTGAAGCAGCATTATCAAGCGCTCTGCCGGATGCGCCAGCACAATGTGGCTTTATACAGCAAAGTGTTCACGATGCAGCATATGAATCAGCTGAAGGAAAGCGCATACTCGATTCCGGATATGCAAAATTGGGCCATACTCATCGCCCATGGCAGCAGCAAAACCGTGCGTAACGAAATTCACCGTTACCTGCAGCAGCAGAAGCAGCTCGGCGTGATGACCGCCGAATTTCTTGCCCGTTTTCACCAGGACTTCATCCAGGTGTTCATGACGGCGACCAAACAGCTGGAGCTGAACGCCAGCGAAATTTTCTTCGAACGATACGGCTACGCCGACTATATTCAGGCTTATACTTCGCTTGACAAGATGCTCGATCTGGTCGATTTCGTGTTGAATTACGCGGAAGAAAACGCCGCAGGCGCGCATCAAGTCCAGGATTCCGTCGCGCGCGCCATCGCCTATATCAACCAGAACATTGAGAAAAACTGCAGCCGGGCTGAAATCGCCGAAGCCATCTATATCAACCCGGAATATTTGTCTCGGCTGTTCAAGAAAGTCAAAGGCGTCTCTCTTAACGACTATATCGCGATGCAGAAGATGGAAATCGCCAAGTCGCTGCTGACGAACACGAGCATCCCCGTCCATCTGATCGCTTCCAAGGTCGGCTACTCCAACTTCTCGTATTTCTCGCAGGTGTTCAAAAAATATTGCGGTCTCGCTCCGTTGGAGTATCGCCAGCAGAAGGGCTGATTGTTTGGGGGTATTTGGCCCGGCTCCCTCAAGGGCACTACCCGCCGCTTTGCCGCCAGTCGCTGCGGTATTTGCCGGGAGGAACCCCTGTCATTTGCTTGAACACGCGCGTAAAATTTTGCATGCTGGCATAACGCAGCCGCTCGGTAATTTCCTTGATCGACATTTCGGAACTGTCGAGGAGCCATTCCTTCGCCTTCGAAATCCGCTAATCAATGACATAATCGACGAAGGTCATGCCGGTCTCTTCCTTGAAGAAGCGGCTGAGCTGATACGGGGACAGCCGGAGCTGGGCGGCCGCCTGCTGCGTCGACAGGTCGGTTTCGTAGTTCTCGTAAATGTACTCGATCGCCTGACGGATCAAGCCGTGCTTCTGCGAACCTTCCAATTGCCCGAGATGCCCGCGCAGCGTCGGGAAAAATTCGCTCCGGAACCAGTCCTTCAGTTCCGCGAGCGATTCGGCGGACGTCCCTCAACATCCACCTATTAATATTTTCACTTCCCGAAATGCCTGTGTAGCTTCATTTACTCCACCTTCATAAGCTGCCGGGAGCTGTTGGACATCCACACCCGAACCACTTCCCCCTGCGCGTTCCGGATAAATCGGAATAACGCTTCTTCGTCATCCAGCGCAAGCAGGAACAAATCCCGTTCCGTCACCGGCTGCAATATCACGTTTTGCCCCTGGCAGACCAAGACCAGCTTCCCCTCCATCGCCGCAAAGACGATATTTTGGCCTTCATAAGACGAGTAGCGGCCTGTATAGCCATTAAGATCGTCCCTCTTCATCTCGTAGCCCGCTCTGCGGATGATTCGGGCATCGGGCGAAAGACCTTGAGCAAGATTCAATGCCCGATACAGTACGGCCGAAATCGGAACCTCCGCCAGATTGGAGAGCACAATGCCCGTTATCCCTTTCTCCGGAATGAAACACATTCGTGATGAAACGGCCTTTAATCCCCCCCCGTGTTCGATCAACGTCGGCCCTCGGTCGCCTTTCGTAATATGAAATCCATAGCCATAAAATTTGCCGGGAGCGATTTGAATGTGCGGCGTCAGCATCTGCCGCACGCTATTTTCTTGCAGCACCAGGCGATTGCCTACCCTGCCGTAATTTCGATAAATCTCCAGGTACTTCATCATATCTCTGGCGGTAGAGCGCAAAAATCCGGTTCCCAGCAGCGCCGGCGCCTCCCACCAACCGGGCGCAGGGTAGGTGGTCTTATGTCCGTCTTCCGCTTTGCGAGCAGCATAGGGCATCGTCAATTGCCAGGCCGGCAGCTTATCCAGGTCGAACGAGGTTGCTTCCATCTCCGCCGGCTGCAAAATCTCCCGCCCCACATACTCCGCAAACTGCACGCCGCTAACCCGTTCCACAATCGCCCCCAGCAGGCCATAGCAATCGTTGCAATAACTGAACTGCGTGCCCGGCGGCCCGAGCAATTCATAATCGCAGTCAGCCATAAACGCCATGAGCTGCTCATACGAATCGATCGGGCCATGCTTCAATAGGGGTGCAGCAGCCGTATACGAATAATCCTTCGTGGATGGGTCCGCATCCAGGGAGCGTTTCATCGCGTAAAATAAAGTAGGCAGCGGCGGGATCCCCGTCGAATGCGTCATAAAATGATGAATGCGAATTTGCTCCGTCCAGGCCTGATTCGGGGTTGCGAATTCCGGCAAATAACGGTTGACCGGATCGTCGACAGACAATTTCCCCTGTTCCTGCAGCTTCATCACTGCCGCGCAAGTAAACGATTTGGTAAGGGAAGCGATGCCGAATACGGTGTCCATGCTGACTGGCAATTTATCCTCCCGATTCCGGCAACCGTAACCTCGGGCATGAACCATCTGCCCATGCTCGGCCACAGCCAGCGCCATTCCCGGAATGACGTGCTTGCTCATGAAGGAACTTACGAATGCATTCATCGTCTCGCTCAAATTTGGATTCCCCCATTCTATACGGCGACAGCGATTTTCAAGCCTTTTCCTCTCATCCCTGCCTGCGAACGGCAAACGCATCGATTTCAACAAGAAGCTCATAATTCAAGTCGCAATAAATCGTCGTTCGCGCCGGGTATGGCGCTGAAAAAAACGTCCCGTATACCTCATTAAACTTCTGATACAGACCGCGATCGGATAAATATACGTTCACTTTCACAATGGAATCCAGGTCCAGTCCGCTTTCCGCCAAAATAGCCCGGATGTTCTCCATCGTCGCTATGGTTTGGGTTTCTATGTCGGGTCCGACAATCTCCCCCGTCGAAGCATCCAGACCTCCTTGGCCGGACACATAGATACAGCCATCCGTTTCGAACGAGCGGGATGCCGGCAATTCGGTAAACACGGTTTGATCTTTCAATGAAACCGTTCCTCCTTTCTCTTTCATTTCTTCGTTACTACTAATCAAGCATAAGCTCTGGTGTTTCCACTCTTCGCCCTTGATGCAAAGCTTCCATGTTCATCCATCGTCTGCACGGTTGTTACCAGCCACTCCGCAACACACTTCGTGATCGCATCCAAATAGATACGGCCCGCCGCTGCTGTCGCCCGGTATGGAGCATCGGTATATCCGTCCAGGCCGGTCAGCTCTCCGTGCTTCCCTATAAACGTGCCGGGGGTCCCACCGTGAATCCATTCCCGGATCGGATGGTCCGTTTCCAAACGGTCGGTTCTTACCAGTTCTGGCCGAAGCGCCAAAATGGCCGAGGTTTCAAAGCCGCCCGCATGTCCGGGAACCAGCCCTGTATCGGACGCTTGCAGCGTATCCAGCACAGAGCCGGACACGCTCCAGTAAGAGGCGCATGCTCCCCATATCCGGTGCTTGACAACCAGATCATTTATCGTCTGAAGCATCATCGGAGCGTTGCCGCCGTGCGCGTTCACAAAAATAATTTTTTGGAAGCCGTCCGTCACCAAGCTTTCCCCGACATCCCGCAGTACCTGCAAATAGGTTGCCGAAGTAAAGGAGAGCGTGCCGCCGAAGGAAAGGTGATGCTCCGAACAGCCGATTGTCAGGACCGGTGCCATCAGAATATCTGCCATATCAGCCGCTTGACGAACGGCGCCGGAAACCACATGCTCGCAAATCAGGCTGTCCGTATACACAGGCAAGTGCGGACCGTGCTGCTCTGTCGCGGCAAGCGGGACCACAACGGCACACCCGGCCTTCGCCCTCTGTGAAATATCTTCCCGTGTTAAATGATGCATATGGATTTCAGTCATAGCTGTATCCCCCAGTCGCTACCGATATCAGTCAAAGATTGAAATAAACATTCATTGCTTAAAGCCACTCTGCATTGCACCGCACCTCGAGGCCCAGCTTGCGCAGCTCCTCCGTTACTCTGCTCGCGTGCGAAATTCCTGAAAGCTCAGTTCCGAATAATGATGCAGCTCGCGGCGAATGCGATCAACGTTCCCTCCAGCTACGTCTTCCGCCGCGATCACCTGCTGCGCCTCCCGCATGAGCGCCTTGGCGATTCCTATCCCGCGATACTCCGGCGCCACTCCGGTGCCCCCGTTCCAGGCCCATTTTGCGCCGTCAACCGTCTTGGTCGCGAGAAATAGGAACCCGGCAGGATCATCGCCAACAAACGCTACAACCGACAACGACGGCTTGATCGAGCTGCCTGCGAAGCTGGCCAGCAGCTGTTCCAAACTCCTCGTCATGTCCGAATAATAGCCGGAGAAGCCGCGATTCCAAAGCGACAAGGCCTCGTCAAACGTACAAGTGTTCAAACGCCCGAACCGAACCGTTTCGTTGTCCATAGAGGATACCTCTGTTTAAATAAATTATCCGCTGATCTTGTTTAAAAGCTCGATCGCCCGCTCGACGAACAACTCGCCTGTTCCCGAAGGCAGCCGGTTGTTGGACGTCAACCGAGGCTCGTAGCCGCCGTTAGCAAACGCTTCGCGCGTGCAGATGTAACCGAAAGCGGAGCCGTTGCTCAACTCATTGACCGCCGTGTAAGGGAACGGAGACGCCGCTTTGATCGCCAGTCCCAGTTCGACAAAAAGCTCTCCCGGGCAGCCGACTACGGCAAAAGGCCCAAGCTTGATCGCTTGAAGCTCAATATCCGCAATCTGCTCGCCATGCTCATAAGCCAACAACACTTCGGCGGCGAACGTCTTCCTTACCTGGCTTTCCGTATCCGAGACGAGGCGCTGCCGCGCCTGCTCTACCTCCGATTCGCTCGGAAACCGGCAGGCGATTTGAAAACCTACCTGCCCTACGCCGATTTCTACGTCGTCCGTTAACAAAGCCTTCTCCCTCGTCTTCAGCACTTCTCCGGCGAGGACACGTCCCATCACCCGATGATGCTCCTGGTGTATGGGCCACTTGCCGCTGACGTCGATATGATTGATATTGCCGCTGGCGCCCATCCAGAAAAGACTGACGACCTGCGCGCCGAGCACCTGTTTCAGCGACGCGCTCAGCTCTCCCGGGTAATCGGCGCTGTACAGCGTGCCGCCGACCGTATCGGTATGGCAGGCGTAATTCGTCACAACCCCGATCGGGTTGCCGTCCGCATCGTCGATCCGTACGACCAGCACTTGCGGATCGATCGGCCCCTCCGGCCGTTCAATGTCGGGATTGCCGACGCCCGGATTCATCTTGACTTTGCCGTCCTTCATCCAGAACCGCCGATTAAAGGCAATGTCCGCCTCCGTACCGGAAGCGAAGCCGATCCGCGCCTGTTTTCTGGTCCGGTAGGCGACGATGGCCGCATCCGCTCCCTTCTCCGTCAGCAGCTTCAAATATGCCTCGTCAGCTGATATAAACGAATAGGTCACGACCGGCGGACCGGTATGCGTATGCGTTGCGGACACCATGATGGAAGACTCCGGTATGCCCGTTTCTTTATGTATTCGCTCCCGAATGCCGAGCACGACGCGACGCGGCAAGTCGATGCAATCCAGGGCGACCCATGCCGCAATCCCTTTCTCCGTTTCGGCAATGAGCGCCTTCGCGAACAGAGCGTCCATCACGCCGGTCGATTTGCGATCATTGAAGTAACCGGGCATGGAGCTTTGCAGCGCCGGCGTAATATCCATTTCCGCCATTCCGCAGGAGAGCATGTTTCATCAACCTCGCTTTAGTATAAAATTAGACCTTGCGCTCGAACCTTGTATCGCCACACTTGGGCCGTCGTTTCACTCGGCGCCATCCTGCATACGTCCGCGCGGTTCGCGCGCTGCAGCCGGTGAGCTAGTTCGTCACACCCCCGAAAGGCTTAAACATGGCATCGAATAATGAGATAGAACCTGACGCCGTTGCGGCGGCATCGATTGAAAGCGCCCCTAGTCCGGGATTTACAGCCGTTATTTTCGCAGCTGCCGGTATTCCCTGTCCTTTAATCTCGTCACCAACCATCCAAGCTGATATATTGGTTAGGCCCGTTATTTGATTGCTACCGAGCGTTAAGGTTCCTATTGAAGCTGTATGCGCTTTGCCGCCTTCCGTACAAACCCACCCGACATAACCTCCCCCAGCCGGTGAACGATTCAAGATTTGTTCCCCCGTGCGCCAAACCCCATATTCGGGAGCCGAGGTCAAAGTCCGATAGGTTTGAAGAGGAAAATACGGCCGAATATCGTTCACATCATCTACCGTATACACTACTGGAGAGAAGTACTCGAATTCTAAGCCGCTCGCGGGGGATATTCCGAACGGATAGTAATAAAGCATCGCATTGCTCGCCGACTGTCCCGCCTTGATGGCAGCCGTTATGGTCGCCCACTGGCCATTGCGGAAAGCGTCGCCGTAGCCGTATACATTAAAATCCTCGATCTGTTGCGCGGACATTCCGTTATCGTTTAATCTGATATTTAGATACGGTTCGGCTGGCGTGCTGTTTTGCTTAAGCGTCCAGCATACGACTACCCATTTTCCTGCATCGATCTGGATGTTCCGCAAGTCGGTCACGATTCCCGTTCCGCTCGTAACCCCGGTTCTCGAAAGCAACCCCGTTTCGTGTACCGGCGTTCGGCTTGCATGATTATAGGAAACCGTAGCGGATACCGACTGATAAGCCGGCGGATCGATAAAAGCGGGCTGCAAACAATCGGATCGTGAATACGTTATCGAGACGCTATTGTTGAGCAGCCGTTCGGACATCACCATTCCGGTCGTAAAGTCCATCTTATTCGTGTGCTGCGGCCAATAAGGATCCGAGCATCGCCCGGGAGCGGTCGCAAACAAATAGACGCGATGTGATGTCATGGTCCCGTAGTAAAAGTTCTCGCCGATATCGAACGGCCCTCTTGAACCCCATACTTCGATGCACGCGTTGCCAACATTCGCTTCGAAATAATTGTTTTTGATCACGAGGCCGCGATACGAGTTCGAAACTTTGATCGGATCCCGTTGTCCTTCCAGCACATTGTGACAAATCGAAACATTATGCCCCTCAATATGAATGCCTCCCTGACCGGGCTCGCTATAACCGTTCTGCCCCCCTTCATTCAACTCATAAATAAAGCTGTTCCAGTGGCCGAATGAGGTTTTGGCAATCCAATTATTATGCATGGTCGAGGATTGGATGATCCGAATGACCCCCATCGACGCTTCGCTTCCCGAACTGGCCGAGCTGGCGTAGAGATCGAAAGCCGTTTCGAATCCTTGCACGGATATTTTCTCGCAAAGAATGTCCCTGCTAAATTGACCGCTACCCCCAAGGTCGAATCCGAAGCATCGCTTGGCCTTCAATCGTCCGGAACCGCCGGTTGCGAACGTAAGGCCGCTAGCTTTAAATCCGTTTATCGGATTTGTGTGGGAAAGCCACACGCAGTCGCCCGTATGATCGGCGTGCAGGGTTGCAGGCACCTTGGAGTCGAATAGGGTGATCGGAGTCTGGATATTTCGGTTGCCGTTCCCCGATAATGTAATATTGGAGCAGCGTACAATAAGCCGCGAAGTCGTCCGATAAGTACCCTCAGCGAAAAAGACGGTCCCTCCATGCGGAATGCTGTCCATTGCCGCTTGAATGGAGGCTGTATCGTCTGTCGTTCCGTCACCCTTGGCGCCGAACCATTTCACATGGACGACCCCAGCGACAAACGATCGTTTGAACCTGTCTCCGGAAGTTGAAACGAGTATCGTGCCCATATTATCCGCCGATACGGTATCAGCGGCATCGAAAGTAAAATGGCCTTCCTGTCCCGTGTCCTTAACATAGTAGACAATGTCCGGATCTGGGGCCGTTAAGACGCGGAGTTCGGCAATTGTAGTCACGCAGATGCTGCTGCAAGCGAGCGTCATTTCGCTACTGCCGCTCATGGGGTTGCTATAATCCGTAACCGGTGGCGATTGCCCGAACGCCGTTCTTGCTGCAGGCCAGCCGCTGGTTACAGCCGCAGCTCCGGCAACGCCAATATAGGCTAACAAGCTTCTCCTGCTCAACCTGCCGGACGCTTCAGTCGGGCCCTCCGTATTCCCTTGAATCATTTGCCCATTACGCTCTTCCATGCTCCATCCTCCTCTTCCCAAGTGAGAAAATAGATGCAGGCGAATTCTTAGATGGTCGGCGATCGCGATAACGACTAGCCGCTCATTGTAACTGTCTTTACGGCCGTAAAAAACTCAATGGCTGCCTGGCCCTGTTCACGGGAATGCGAGCTTGACTGCTTCATGCCGCCAAAGGGCGCTTGCAGCTCAACGCCGGCACTTTCTCCATTGATGCGGACAAGTCCTGCTTCAATCTCCTGAATAAATATCATCGTTTCCGACAGGTTCTTGCTGAACAGCGAAGCGCTAAGCCCAAAGCGAACATCATTGGCCAGTTGAATCGCCTCTTTCAACGTGTCCGCCTTCATCAGCACCAATACAGGGCCAAAAATTTCCTCCTGGGCGATTGTCATCTCCGATCGCACTTCATCGAACAAGGTAGGCTCGACGAAATACCCGTTTGCAAAGCATTCGCCCTGGGGCTGCCCGCCCCCGATAAGAAGACGGGCTCCTTCCTCTTTACCCTTCTGAATAAATCCAAGCACTCTCTCTAATTGAGCTTTGCCGGCTAGCGGCCCCATCCATGTATCCGCGTCCATACCGTTTCCAATCTTGATCCGCTTGATCCTTTCCACCAATCGTTCAAGGAACGGCTCATAAATACGGCTTAGTACGATTACTCTGCTGGTTGCCGTGCATTTTTGTCCGGTTGAGCGCATGGCGCCGGCGATCGTCAGTTCCGCAGCTTGATCGAGATCGGCATGCTCCGTTACGATAACCGGATTTTTGCCGCCCATTTCAAGCTGGACCTTCGCCCCTCGGGAAAGTGCCGATATCCCGATGCGCTTTCCGACGTTATTCGATCCCGTAAATGTAATGGCCTGTACATCGGGGTGCTCCACAAGCGCCTGTCCAACCCCAGTTCCGCTTCCTGTTACCATATTGATAACGCCCGGAGGAAAGCCTGCATCCGCAAATGCTTCAACGATTTTGGCGGCCGTAATTCCCGTTTCGGCGGCAGGCTTCAGGACAACGGTATTTCCGTAGACAAGGGCCGGCACCAGCTTCCATAGCGGAATCGCAACCGGAAAATTCCACGGCGTGATGACGCCCACGACGCCTAACGGCACGCGAGTGGTAAATAACAGGTTTGTGCTCTCCCCCGAAGGAATCACATCGCCGGTTTTGCGCAATCCTTCTCCGGCATAATACCGCAGTATCGCGGTCCCCCGCGCCGTTTCCGCGAATGCCTCGGCATACGTTTTACCCATCTCACGGGTCATCGTCTGCGCGATGTCTGCTTTTCGTTCATCAAGCAGGTCCGCCGCTTTGATCAAATAAGCGGCCCGCTGCATACCGGATAGCCGCTTCCACGCGCCGAATGTTTGCTTCGCAGCACGCACCGCCGCATTCACATCTTCCGCGTCGGACTCTTGAACAAACCCGACAGTCTCCCGGGTATCGGCAGGGTTTACATTCCGAAGCAACCGCCCTGTCCCGGATGCCTGCCAGACGCCGTCTATATAATTAAGATAGGTTGTCGGTAGCTTCTCTTGTTCAAGATCGGGTTGATCTATCATAGTCCGGTCTCCTTCTTGAATGGTTTTATCGTTCTCTAAGGCTCTTCTCTATGGCTTTCGTGAGCGCGAGGCTTCCGATTCCCTCATCAACCCCAGGAACACACGGAGTATTTGTACGAATACTCGCGATAAATTTACCCAATTGAATGCTGAAGCAGGAAGCCGCCCAGTCTTCCTCCAGCTTGACGGTTTCTGTAATCTCGCCCGTCTTCAACTGTACATATTGGTCGAAGCGGTCAAAAATGGCGATGCCTTTGGGGCCCACGATCTCGAATTCTCCTTTAGGGAATTTCGGGAGAAACCAGCCAATCTCTACTTTGGCAATATCCCCATTCTCAAAACGGATAACCGAAAGATCGTAATTCGTCGTTGGGAACTCTGTACGTGTACGAATACCGAAAGACTCTACTGCCGTCACCGGAGATTCCGCAAGAAACTGTAGAAAATCGGCAACATGAGCACCATCGTGAATCGAGGGCGATCCATGCTGCATGGTTCGATAGATTCGATCATAATGCTCCGGATTGCCCGTCGGGTCCCAACTTTCATCAAAAATACCCAATCGATAGACAAGCGGCGATCCGAGCTTCCCTTGCTTAATCCACTCTCTCAAGGTTTCAAGAAGCGGGCCATGTCTGTATGTAAATCCGACTTGAACCTTGTATCCTGTTGCACGCTCTGTTTCCCGCACCTTTTCGGCTGTGTTTACATCTACAGCCATCGGTTTTTCGCACAAAACATGTTTGCCCGCCTGCAGACTCTCCATGGTCAAATGAGGCGTCACCCACGGAGGCGTGCAAATGACAACCGCATCCAATGATTCGTTTTGCAGCAGCTCCCGATAATCGGCAGTCGCAATCGGTACCTGATATTGCTCTGCCAGATGCCTTGCCCGCTGAAGATCCGCGTCGCAGAGCGCTGCTAATCGTACATCCGAACAAGCCGATAACGCGGGAATATGCCGGGTGGCGGCAATATCGCCGCAGCCGATAACGCCAATGCGAAGCGATTCGTTCATTAGACTCTATCCTTCCTTATAACGCAGTCTCTAGCAGCAGGCCTCCCACTTCAATAAGAAAGCCGTCAGCTGCAAGGAAGTCCCAGGTCCACGGCCTGAGGATCTGACATTTTCAGTTCGGGATGATAACGCTTGATAAAGTCGCAACCTATTTTAGCCCGGCGCACCCGTTCGCGTGAAAGCCTTACGGCCGTTTCCTCCAGATGAGTGCCTGAAGGGTAAATATTAGGGGAATTTCGCAGACCAAACTTAATATACACTGGAGCAGCCACACGAATGATTTCAACAATTTCGTAGTAACGGATATAGCCGCCGAAATCATCCGGCACTTCCACATAAAGATCGATAGGGATATCGACAGCCTGTCGAATTGCGGCTAACTTAGCCAACGTCAAATCGGTAGGCACGTTATACGTGTCCGCCCCGTAACCCTCCATCAGCTTAATCGAAATCGGGTTACAGGCCCCCATCGACACGGACACCTTAACCACTAGATCGCTTGGAAGCTCCCCGGCTTTCTTGCATTCATTCACCGCCCATAACACACCTTCATCGGCGACAAGCACGCCGCGTATGCCTAACGCGCACGCTCGTTTCACATCTTCAATGGCATAAATGACCTGGTCCATCCCGGACGAACGAAGCCCGATGCTCTTTCCGCCCGGAGTCAGCGTCTGCGCATAAATGTCATAGGTTGCGCGAGGGCCGACAAACAGGCTGATTTCCATATGATTTGCTTTGCCAATGCGCGCCATCTCCTGAATTTCGTCATCCGTCAGCAGCATAATGCCGCTACCTTGCGAAATACGGTGGACGACAACTTCGTATTCCTTGGCAGCCTCTATCACAGACAGCAGCGCTTTCGGTCCTTCCACGGAAGGGATTTCGATACGGTACTGAGCACCATCCGGAAACGTTTTGGTCGAGCTGGGCAGATGATGGAGATCGCCTTCGGGAAACCCGCGCTCCAGCATAAACTTTTTGGTGCTATTCATCTTTTTTCTTCCTCCCCCGTCAGGCTAACCCCAATAATTCGATCGTATTTCTGTTCACCATATTATCGATCACTCTATCGGGAATTCGCGGCAAATTAGTCCCTGCCACCATATCATTCAAGGCATATAACGTCTTAAGCGTATGGTTAGTATCAAAAAACGGAAAGTCCGTTCCAAATAACAGTTTATCTTCAATACCATACTCAACAGCTTCAATCAGAGCATTGTAGGCTTGCCACGGGCGGCCGGCCAGTGCGGAAATATCGGTGAACAAGTTCGGATGCTTCCTGACAACACTGATCGCTTCCCCGGTCCAGGGATGCCCGAGATGGGCAATAATCATTTTCAAATGAGGAAAAGCTCTCGCTACAGGGTCCAGATCGGCCGGCCTTGATTTTTCCAAAGGTCCTTCCGGTACAAATGATGTGCCCTGATGCCACAAAATGGGCACCTTCAATTCCTGCGCCTTCGCATAGAGGGGAAAACAATAGTTATCCAGCGGGTGAAAATTTTGATAGATGGGGCCTAGCTTTAATCCCTTCAAATTCATATCCTTGATGCAGGTTTCCAGTATTGCCGGGGCGCCTGCCCGGTTGGGGTCTACACTCGCAAATCCGAATAATCGGGTCGGGTTTTCGCTTACATAGTGAGCCACGTACTCATTTGGCACCTCGAAGCCTACAGCCGGAGCATCGAATGCCAGCACAATGGCGCCACTGCACTGCTTCATGGCCTCTCTATGCTCGGCAGGCGTACAAGCCAGACGAAAATCTTCCCCCCATGCCCGCTGGGCAGCCCTTAAAAATGAACCCGATATATGATGCCTCTCGGCTAAATGGGTATGACAATCAAAAACCATCTTCTCTCCTCCTGGCGGGCCCCAATCTCTTTAACGGCCATTCCACACTTGGCCATCATGCTCTGAACAATAAGAGAAGCTTCATTACTGAACGGCCAGTTTCTTAAGCTTTTCAAAATCGATTGTGACGCCAAGACCTGGTGTGTCTGGAATCGTTAAATATCCGTCTGCAATGATCAACTCTTCATGTACAACATCTTCGCGATAAGCAGTAAACCCTCGAACGTCGGAAGCGAATGCCGACAAATTGCCCATCGCTATACCCAGCTGCGCCGATGCAGAAGAGCCGATGCGGGCTTCCGGCATGGAACCCAGGGTGCAATCGATGTTATACAGCTCTGCAAGCTCGAATATTTTCCGGGCTCCGTTCAGTCCGCCGGCTTCCGAGACATAGACATGAAGCAAATCCGCGGCTCCTTTCTCCAGACATCGTTTAGCATCACAAATATCCCATACGCTTTCGTCAAGCAAGATGAGAGCCTCCGTGTTGTCCCGCAGCCAGGATAACTCATCCAGACAATCGTCCCTTAACGGTTGTTCGACGATGTGCACCCCAAAGGCGAACATTTCATCGATGAGCTTTTTAGCCTGTTTTTTAGTGCGCCAAGCCATATTTGCATCTACACGCAGCAGAACCGGGTCGGGAATCGCGTTGCGGATTTGCCGAATGGCCTTAAGATCCTTCTCGTCGTCCAGGCCAACTTTAATTTTTAGCTCCTTGAATCCTTCGGAAACCCTTTGTTTCGCCGTTTCCACCATCATGTCAAGCGAATCGATATGGATCGCTCCTGTGATTGGAATACGTGTCCTTGATTTTCCCCCGAGCAGTTGGTACACGGGAAGCTGCGTCATTTTTCCTATTAAATCGTACAAAGCCGTTTCAATGCCCGCTTTCGCCAGCAGGTGGCGTTTAGAGAAGTCCGACAATTCATCCAGCTTTTTGCTAATCGCCGCAATGTCGGTCACTTCTTGCCCGATCAACTGATCCGCCCAAAATTCATTTACTTCCCGGCATATGGAATGTGCTCCCCCAAACCATGCAAGGGCAATTTCACCGGCGCCATAAAGGCCGGATTCAGTCCGAATGATAACAATGCCATGATTGGAAAATGAGTACGTACCCAAGCTGTCGCTCGCCGCTTTATAATGAGGTAGACGAACAGGAACAACCTCAACGGATGCAATTTTCATAGATGGCTCCTTTGTTGTTATGGCGGCAATACCTCCCCGAATCGCAGAGAGGCATTGCCGTTTTACTTATGGTTTCAAAGCCCCGCGTCCTGACGGATCAGCTCCACATCATCAAAGCTGATCGTCTCCCCCCGTTTGAAATCGAGCATGTGCAGAAACACCTGGGCGGTGGCTGCCTGCTTGCCGTCATAATCGGGCAGTACATCGAACTCGAAGAAGACGGTCCTCCACTTGCCGTTGGACGTGACGGCCCGAACAAGTGGCGAACTTGCAAGTGCTCCGTTAATCCAATTCCCGGCACTATCCCTTATCCAAACGTTGAGACTTAAGGTACCTTCCGTTTCTGCCGAGGTCATAAAGTGGAAAACGCCATAATAATGACCCGGGGCAATTTCGGATAATTCCTGAATGGGCGCTGCGCCTCCAGCCGCATTCTGGGCAGGATACACCCCGTCGATAGCCAGGCTGTATTGACCGCTCCGTTTGACGGTGTCGGTACGGTAGAAGCCTTCTCCCAAGAGCCACCAGCCGTCTGGATTTCCGTCGGTCCACTGCTCGAAAGATGTATTCGTCATGACCGATGTGTACCCGCTCAATCTCGGGAGCGCTACAGTATTTGTCGAAATCGTATCGACACCACTGTACGTCACTTCATAGCTGGCACTTTGTTCCCACGGCTTTAACTCGACTCCCGGCATAGTCAACACTGCGGTTTTGGAGGCTGCGTCCCACGCCACCTCCGGTGTTAGTGTCAGAGACTCGCCTTCTGCGAACTGCGTCACGGCAAAATCTGCAGCTGTCGGAGGTTGCTCGGGTATTTTGTTGAACAGAACGGTTATTTCGCCGTTCTCCGCCGATGCGGAAGCGAGATACGGCACATCTTCTTGACGGATCAGCTCCACATCGTCAAAGTAGATCCTCTCTCCCTTTTTGAAATCGAGCATGTGCAGAAGCACCTGGGCGGCGGCTGCCTGCTTGCCGTCATATTCGGGCAGCACATCGAACTCGAAGGAGACGGTCCTCCACTTGCCGTTGGACGTGGCGGCCTGAACAAGTGACGAACTTGCAACTGCTCCGTTAATCCAATTCCCGGCACTATCCCTTAACCAAACGTTGAGACTTAAGGTACCTTCCGTTTCTGCCAAGGTCATAAAGTGGAAGACGCCATAATAATGACCCGGGGCAATTTCGGATAATTCCTGAATGGGCGCTGCGCCTCCAGCCGCATTCTGGGCAGGATATACCCCGTCGATGGCCAGGCTGTATTGACCGCTCCGTTTGATGGTATCGGCACGGTAAAAGCCTTCGCCCCAGAGCCACCAGCCGTCTGGACTTCCGTCGGTCCACTGCTCGAAAGACGTGTTCGTCATGACCGATGTGTACCCGCTCAATCTCGGAAGCGCTACGGCATTTGTCGAGATCGTATCGACACCACTGTACGCCACTTCATACTTGATGTTCTGTTCCCACGGCTTTAATTCGGCTTCCGGTATAGTCAGCACTGCGGTTTTGGAGGCTGCATCCCACACGACCTCTGGCGTCAGCGTTACCGGCTCAACGCCTGCGAAATGCGTCACTGTAAAGTCTGCTGCTGTCGGAGACTGCTCGGGCGTTTTGTTGAACACAACGGTTATTTTGCCGTTTTCCGCCGTTGCCGAAGCAAGATACGGCACTTGGCTCGGTTCGTTCGCCATATAAAGCTCGAAGTCGTCGATATAGAGCGTACCGCCTTCGAAGAAGCCGTTCACAATAGCCGCCATCTGCACCTTCTTGACCGGAATGCCGTTTACTCTTGCCGGCACTCTATCCAAAATCTGAATCGTTTCCCAGCGGCCCAACGAGTTGGCGAACGCCTGCTGGTCGGTTCGAATCGTCGCCAGCTTAATACCGTTCTCATCGAGCAGATTCAGTTCCAGCCAAATGGTGCCGACTGACCTCGTATCCGCAGAAACGAAATATTTGAGGCGGGAAATGATCAGTCCCGGCTGGGCGTCGACCGTCTGATTGATGTCACCGGAGTAGAAATTATGGACGTAAATGCTCGCATCGCCGGTATAAGCAAATCCTTCCTTGCGCTCGAACTTGCCATAACTAAAGATGTTCGCATCCCAGTATTTGGCTGTTACCCGTTCATTGCTCAAATCTCCAGCCTCTTCAAAAGAAGCGTTCCGGTTGGCTGGTCCTTCGTCGACCGCACTCATCAGCAGCCCGGCATAGACGCGGACTCCTTCGGATGTTCCGTTTGCCGCCAGCTCAGCCGCTCTCACCTTCACCGGACCGCCCGTCGCCTCATAATCTTTCAAATAATCGACGAGCCTCCAGAACGCGGTTGCGTTCAATCCCGACCAGACCAGATTGATCGACTGCGGGTCCACCGAGTGGTAAAGCACCGGATCGTCCTTGAACTGCTCGACCAGTTCAATCCGTTTATCCGCATAATCCATCGCCTGTTTGAAATCGACCGATTGTTCGAGAAGCTCCAGCGCGTCCTGCGTATTGGTAAGAGGGGCAGCAGGCTTCGGGTAGCTGAGCGCCGAGGCTTCGAAGTAGCCGAATGCGTCCAGCAGCATTTGCGCCCGTGCCTTCTGCTCGGTCGTCAACGCCTTGTCAAGCGCGGTTTCCAGCCAAACCCGGCTTTGGGCAATTTCTTCGGCGGTGACGATCGATAGGTATGCAGCCGAATCATACATGAAGTAGACGATCCGTTTGCGGCTTTGGAACCAATCGGTCTGTTGAATCCGGTTTTCCCAGAAATCGCTCCAGTGGTCGAAATACAGTTTCAAATACGGCGCCGATTCCGTCCCAACCGCCCGTTCATACCATTCGTTCAGCAAATCGTCGGCATCTTGATCGGGATTCCACAGCAGTTTGGAAATCAGCCACGTCTTCGGCCCTTCACCCCAGTTCGGATTCAGCTCGCCGAAGAAGGCGATCGCATTGTTGTTCTTGCCGTATTTCAAGTTGTCGGCCATTAACTGATTGTACACGCGCGGCAGCGTATACGGATTGGCGTAAATGTAATCGTAGAAGCCGATATAGGCTGCTTTCTCGTTCCATTTATCGACAATCTGCTGATCTTCGGCGCGAACCGCAGCATCGCTCCAAGCCATCCGGTCTTTCGTCAAATACGGCACAACTCGGTCATTCAGCTTGAATGAAGGCGGGTCGTACACTTCCTGATAGGCGAGCACACCGAACCATTTGTCCGGAAACACTTCCAGTACTTTTTCGGCGACTTGGTTCACCCACTCGTAATAAATATCCGACATATCAGGCCTTCCGAGCGAGTTAAGCTTGCCTGTATACTTCGGGTGAGACGGGTCCGCCTCGCAGAAATTGCCGCTGTCGTTTACAGCTAGCGACATGGACTCCTCATCCGGATTTTTGCTGAAGTAATCGATTATCCAGTCGACGGCGATCTGAATCGTCGCCGCATTGCTAAAACATGGCTGCCACCCCCCGCGGAGCGCCGGAATGTAAGGCTTTCCATCCTTCTGCGGGAAAAATTCGGGGTGTGTCTCCTTGTACAAGTCCGGGTGGATAAAGCTCCAAACGTTATGGTCCCAGCCATTGTTCTGGTTGCGCAGCCGATTGCGTACGCCCCATTCGTACCGGATCGGGTTGTTGCCGGCGACGTCCACATACTGGAGCGGATACATCACCCGCGAAAGGTACGCCGGCTGGTCACGCACATCGTTCAGGGGAATCGCCAGCTCGGCGTGCTGCGGAACATCCTCTCCGTATTCTCCCGGAAGCAGCCAGCGTACGCCGACATAGCGCTCCAGAAACTCATAAACGCCGTATTCCGTTCCGATCGCCTTCGGCCCGATGATCGTCAATGTTTGCCCGTGCGGGTGAATGACGTATCCGTCACCGAGAAGCGCTTCCAGTTGCGCGGTGATGTGCGGATCGCCCTCCGGAGAAGTCGTGCCGACGTAAATACGAACCTTGCCGGAGAACGCATCGCCCGCTGCAGCAACCTCCGCTTCCGACATAACCGGCAATAGGACCCCGGTCGATTTCCTCACATAATCGGCCAATGTATGCGCTGCCTGGACCGTTTGTTCAGGCGCCCCGTCGGCAACGACGACCAGCGACAAGGCTTCGCCGTTCGATACGAGCAGCAGAGGAGGAGCGGCTTCGATAAGCGTGACGTCTACGACCGTCGTGCCGCCGTCAGCGACAAGGAACGGGGAAGAGACGCCGTCGGCATAACCCGTTTTCGATACGGTGATCGTATGCTCTCCAATCGGTACGTTCTGAATGATATATATGCCTCTGTCATCCGTTAGGCCCGAGTACACCGAACCGGTTACGGTCACGGATGCTCCGGACAACACGCCCATATTCGTCCCATAAACAATGCCGGTAACGGTGCCGCTTTGCGGAGCCGGTACGAAGAGCGTCAGCGCGATAACCGCAAGAACGGTGTCCTCCGCGTGCGACACGGCAATGCCGGTCAGCGAGCCGGTTTTGTATCCTTCCTTAGATGCCTGCACGCTGTAATCGGTACCGGCAAGCACATCGGCAAACGTATACTTGCCATTCTCATCGGTCACCGTCGTTCCGGACGTCCGGCCGGCAAGCACGACGGTTACGCCGCCGAGAGGAGCGAGATCCGCCCCCTTCACAATGCCCGATATGCTGCCGGCAGCAGCGGCAACGTGAAACGGCGCCGTATGCAAAGCAGCCGTCTGGTTATAAGCGACGGAGTAGCTAACCGCTTGCGCCGATTCGCCATTCGGTACCAAAGGGACAGTCAATTTTGCCGTTTTGCTGGCGGCAACCCACTCGACCGCGGTCGGTACGACCGTAACGGCGCTCGCTTCGTCGATCGACCGCAATACGGTGAACTGTTCGATCGCCGGGGAGGCTGCCGGAGCGTTGTTGAACGAAACGGTGATCATCCCGTTCACTGCGCTTGCCGCCGTAAGCTTACTCTCTATCGGGGTAGGCTCAGGCGTTGAATTTCCGCCCGGACTGGAATCAGGAACCGGGGTCGGGGTCGAGGAAGCTCCCGCGCCGTCCTTTTTGTCCGGCTGTTTTTCGAATGTCGACGCTCTCGCTTTTTCGCTGATCGTTGCGCTGACGATCTTTCCTTGGCCAATCGCTTGAATGACCGCATCCAGAATGAGCGAAAGCACGTTTCCTTCGCTTCCGATGTTCAGAATGAAGCCGGCAGCCAAATCGGATACGTTCAGCCGACCGATCGTCCCTTTCGGAAGCTCGACGGTTATATAGTCGGCTGCGACATCAACGTTTTCGAACGTTCCGAGCAGCGTCACCTTCGAGTGGTCCGGAAGCGAGCTGGTCAGGGTGACGGTCGTGAACCCTTCGCCGGTCGCCCCGGATTCTTCCAGGATGGCTGGGGACAGCAGGACGACTTCGGTGATCACGGTCGTTCCTTCCGCAACGATGCGGACCGTTCCGTCTTTTTTGTCGACAATGACGGTGACGAGCACACTGTCTTCAAAATGAATGCTGTTGCGGCCGCCGCCCTGGACGGTCGTCTTTCCTTTCACCGTGACGCCTTGCAAGTAGACGTCTCCTTCGCCGATTCCTTCGGCGAGCAGCAGATTGCCGGTGATGGTCATATTCCGCAGTTTCACTCCGGCTGCTCTGACGATTACATCGCCGGTTATCGTCTGCATGCCTTCCGCCGGACCGTATAAGCCCGCCGTATCGAGGACGTTCGATTCCGGCTGTTTCAGGGCACGATCGAGGGAGACGACCGCTTCGGCCCGGGTGATGGACGCTTCCGGACGGAAGCTGCCGTCTTCATAACCCTTCATGATGTCCTTCAATTGGAGCGCTCCGACCGCCATCCTGCTCCATCCCGAAATACGTGCGGCGTCCTTAAACCCATTGACGGCCGAAGGATCGTCCGTCTGGCTTAAATGGAGCAGCCTTGCGATGATGACGGCAGCTTCCTCGCGGCTAATCTGTCGCCCCGCACCGATCGTGCCGTCCGCGTAGCCTTGGATATAACCGGCTTTGACGGCTTTGGCGACGTCTTGGTATTCCCAGTCCGAACTCTTCACATCGTCGAAAGTTACGGCGGCTTCCTCGGTAAAGCCGAAGGATCGGTTGACAAGCGCCAAAAACTCACCTCGTGTAACCTCATTGTCCGGCTTGAACGTATGGTCTTCGTATCCGTGAATCAGTCCTTTGATCAACCATTCGAGCATTTCCTTCTCCGCCCAGTGGCCTATCACGTCTGAAGGGATCGTACGTTCCGAGGTGGTGGAAGCGCTTGCTGCTGAAATCGCCGAATTATTCGCAGCCGCGTACAGCGTACCGAACGTCGAAAAGACTAAACAGACAATTAGCAGCATTGAAAACAACTGTTTGTTCCATCGTTTCAGTCGCATAGTTCCTCCATTTTTTGAGGTGATAAATTGAACAAAACTTCAACCCTATGTTCACCGCATGGAATGTAGCAAAATGCCCTGTCTATGCCGTTCTGCCTCTGAATCGTACCCTCTCGCGATTCCCCATCCAGCAAGTAGGTTACGGCTCCGGAACTCCCTACCGTCACCGAGTTCCCTTCCGGAATCGGGAGCTTGACAAACACACCGCTCGGGCTTGCCGTCGTCACCTTGAAGCTTGCCGAAACCGTCCGGCCGTCCTCCGCTTTCCCCCATTCTCCATATTCGATGTCCGTCCCGGAGCGCTCAAACCACCATGTACATAGTTGGCTCGTAGAGTAATGCATTGCACGATACCGCTTCTCTCCAATATAACGGACGATTTCCTCGATGGCCGGCAAGCACTCTTTGTTCCAGTCATCATCCGCAATATAGATGGGATGCAGGAAGACATTCAATGTCCAACCGAAGAAAGTAGCCCGATCGATGGCGCTATGAATGGTGCCTATGTCCGATTCACGGGTTTCCTCATAAATTCTCGGTTCATATAGACCGATCGGGATATAGGCATACGGGATTCTGGCATTGCCGTGCTTAAAATCGTCATAAACGAAATGCGGATACACCGTTCCGAAGCCGAAGCCCAGCTGATTGATCGGATTGTATGGCGGCGTAAAAGAGTGAATTCTGGAATTATCCCCCTTTATGCCATAGGACGAAGCCCATCTTGCCTGTTCGGCCCATCCGGTGAACGTCGTACAGTGATTGACGGTAGCTACAGGAAGCTCATCAAAAGCAGCCAGGTATTGGTCCAATTGTTCCTTAATATCCGCTTCGGTGAAATGATAATGCGGCTTGGCAAAATCGAAATGCAGGGATATGTCGTGCCCATTCGCTTTTATTTGGTTGAACTCATCGAGATCGACGGCAAATTTGCCTTCGCGTGAAGGCATAATGTTTTGTTGGTAGGCAAGCCCTTTGTTTTTCATGTAATGCGAGGCTTTCACTTGGATACCAGGCGTACATTCGTCATCCCCGGCGCAATGAAGCATGAGGTCGGGCAGCGTCCCATCCGCAAATGGCGGGAGCTGATGGATGAACGGCTGCGGAACGCCGGATATCATATGCTCGAGAGCCTGCAGCCAATAATCCGCATAGGGCAGCTTCAAATCCGTCAACCGGCCGAAAGCGATCGAATCGCCTACCCGGTAATAGCCATCGCCGTCAATATCGCGGACGACAGGTCTCCCCTGATGCATGACCCAAATCGTCTGCGGCAAATGGAAGGCGAAATAATAAGTCGTGCCTTCTCCGAAATTCCTTTTGACGATTGCGTCACAGCCTGTGTTCCCCTTGCCGGCGTTGAACAGCGTTCCCAGCCTGCTCTCCTCCGCGGACTCTACCAGTTCCACATCGGACATGATCGGCAGCATCGCTCCCCGGAAGCTGTATGACGGATCGGCATCCGCTTCGCCGATAGCATTGAATTTGTAGTATGCGGATACGGTATAGTCATCGTCAGGCTGCTTGATTAAGCCGGTTCGACGCACACCGAACAATTCATCCGCCTCTTTCGTTGAAAATCCGATCAGCGTCCCACCGGCAGATACCCACTCAGTCAGTGTCCGCTTAGCTTCGTCCGACAGGCTGCAATCGCCGACGAATATAACTTTCAGACCGGCAAGCTCCTCGGCGCTGGCCAGATTCGGCTGCGAAAGCTTCCTCGCTCTCAGGCCGATTTCGTCCAGCATTTCCGCTATATAGGCATACCAATAATTTTGTCCGTTATCGTTCGCCTCTCTGCACAATGCATCATCATATAGGTACCCCGTCAAAGATGTAGTCACGATATTCACGACATTACCCTCGCTTTCTGAAATCCGGAACGTCCTTCAACGTCCCGCCTTCATGGGAAGATTCGGCAGCCAAGATGGCCGGAGCGGCGCATTCCGCAGCCTTGTACACGTCCATCTCGATAGGCGTGTCTTCGAGTATCGCTTGCAGGAAGTTCTCGATTGGCCATCCGTCAGAACCGCCATGCCCGCTCTGCTTCATATAATCGCTTGCCCCTTCTACGTCCGTGCTCCACTCCATGTCCCGCCATTGACCGTCGTGCGCCGTCCACATCTTCGGTTTATCGCAGTCCGTCCTGTTCCATTCCACCGAGCCGTTCGTTCCCTTCACCTGATACCAATGGTATCCTGTTTCCTTGCGCATGCCGTGCGGGGAAGTAAAGCCGACCGCCACTCTGTAAACCACATCGTTATCGGTATGCATAAGCGCGACTTCGATATCTCTGGTAGCCAGGTTATCCACATAATAGCTTTCCGGCCGCGTGCCCATGCAGGATACTCGTGTCACCCGTCCCCCGGTAATGCTTAACAACGGGCTAAGCGTATGCGGGAGATAATAAATCGGATGGATATAGCGTCTCTGGCGCCATGTCCGTTCTACCTCACGCCCCTCCGGCGGAGCGGCGCTGCCGTTGAACCTTTCGCCTGTTTGAGGATCAAGAAAGTAATCCCAGTCCGCAAAATGCAGATACTCTCCTTCTGCAAACAGGATTTTGCCCAAATCGCCTCGCGCGGCCATCTCCTTCCATTGCCGGATAAAGCCCCAATACCTCGTTTGTTCGGATAACTGGTATTTGACTCCCGTCTTTTCCACCGTACGCACGAGATCCCAGCATTGCTGCAGCGTATAAGCCGCCGGCACTTCCGTCGTGACATGAATGCCCCGCTCCATCGCATAACAAGCCATCTCAACCTGGATGTCGGGCGGGGCGGCGATGAACAAGGCATCCATCGGTTCCGAAGCGAGCATCTGCTCGTAATCGGTATAACATTTCACATCGGGATCGCCGATTTCCGCCGCCGCCAATTCGTTCATGGACGCTATCCGATCGCATAATGCCACGATCCGGCAATTCGGATGCTGTGCATACAGCTTCGCGATCCCTCTTCCTCGAGGTCCAAGACCGAGCACGCCCAGTCTGACTTGCTTTCTGTTCATAGTCTCATTCTCCTGATCCGATTGAATTAGCCTTTGATCGAGCCGATCAACAAGCCTTTAATGAAATATTTTTGCAGAATCGGGTAAACGAGCATAATCGGAAGCACCGTAATAACGGTAATGGCCATTTTCAGGCTTTCCGGCGTGACATGCTGCACCCTTCTCCCTATCGTAATTTGTTCGATGGAAGAAATGGATTGCAAAGCGTTATACAAGACATATTGGAGCGGATATAAATCGGTGTTCATCGCATTGTAAAATTGAGTGTCGATGAATGCGTTCCATTGCGCGATGCATGCGAATAAGACAACTGCCGCAATAACCGGTTTGCTGATCGGAAAGATGATCCTGAAGAATAACTGGAAATCGTTCGCGCCATCGATAAGCGCCGATTCCTCCAGGCTTTTGGGCAAGCCCTCGATGTACGTTTTAATCAGGATCAGGTTAAATACGGCCACCGCGGACGGAAGAATATAAACGAGGAACGTCCCCGCAAGATGCAATTCATTCATCAGAATGTAAGCGGGTATGATGCCGCTCGAAAAATACATGGTCAACACGAAAAATCTGCGAAAAAAGCGGATGGCGATCAAATCGTCCCGTGTCAGCACATAGCCGGCCATCGAAGTAAAGAAAATCATTAACGCCGACCCGGATATCGTCCGCGCGACGGAAATAAAGATGCCGTTCACAATGCTCGAATCGCTGAAAGCCAGCACATAAGCGTCGATATTCGGGTTTTGGGGAAGCAGCAATGCGCTTCCGCTAATTAGCGCCGGATCGCTTAACGAGTAATTGATGATATACAGAAACGGATAAACCATAATGACGAAGATGATCAGCATAGCCGCATAGTTGGCGCCGTCAAAAAGCCGATCTCCCAGCGTTCGTTTTATCATGCGAGCTCCTTCCTTACTTAGAAGATTCCCTTGCCCGTTACCCTTCTGGAGAAGGCGTTTACCGCGAGGATAATAAAAATACTTACGACCGACTTCACAATCCCGACTGCGGTTGAATAGGGAAAGTTAAGCTGCTTTAATCCAAACTTGTAAATGTACATATCGAAAACTTCCATTTTTTCCCAGTTAGTGGGGTTTGTAAACATGAAATACTGCTCAAAATTTGAATTCAGAATCCAACCACTGTTCAATATTAGCAGCACGACCAGCGTCGGCAGCAAATTTGGAATGGTAATATGCCAGATCTTGGCGTACCTCGAGGCGCCGTCGATTGATGCAGCTTCGTATTGATCGGTCGGAATGGCTGAAATCGCCGCGATAAAGATGATGCTTATATACCCTACGGATTTCCATGCCTCCAGCCCGACAATCAATGCCCAGGCATACTTTTTATCACCCAGAATGTTTAAGCCTTCGTCCAGAATGCCCCATCCCACAAGCAGATCATTGACAATTCCCGTTGTGGGTGCAAACAAGGCGTGCGTTAACGAGTAAACGATCACCCAGGATATGAAGAAAGGAAAGAAAGAAACCGTTTGAATCACTTTGACGAACGCCCTGGAGCGAATTTCATTCAATAGTAAGGCAAACAGCAGGCCAAACGATAAATTGGCGACGATCACCATCATATTCATGGCCAACGTATTTCGGAGCAAATATACATAGTCGCTGCTTTGCATAAAAAAGTTCTTGAATTGGGCGAACCCGCTCCACTTGGCATCCCACACGCTAAGTCCAACCTGATATTTCTTGAATGCGATCATCCAGCCGGCCAGAGGAACATATGAAAATACGAACACCAGCAGTAACGCCGGCAGCAGCATGAGCAATAAATAGCGCTGTCTCAGGATTTTGGCAATCAACAATGTTCAACCAGCTTTCCGTGCGATTTCGCAGGCGGATGCGAGAACCGATCGCCGATCAGCCGACCGGTTTCGCGAACAACCATTGCCTGTCGCGCACTCTTTTATTTCTTCACTTTATCGATCATCTCTTTGTACATCTGGTTGTATTTGTCTACGACGCTTTGCGGATTCATATTCTCATATTCTTTCAGCATGCTTTCCCATATGCGCTGGAAATCCGCATCGTCTTTCGCCATAATCAGCTTTGCTGTATTTTTCACCCGGTGTTCGACCAGCTTCTGCTGCAGCTGACCCAAATCGCTGCTCGGATCGATCTGAATCGAAGGGACGATGCCGGAAGGAGCACCCACACTTGTTTGCTGCCAGTAGTCAACCGAGTTTTTCCACCCTAATTTCGTATAAGCTTCCTTTGTCTTCTCGGTCAAGGACAGCTTGTCTCTTAAGTCCGGGTCCACTTCAAGGGGATACGGTTGGCCGTTCTTGGCCGCTCTCGTGTCGCTTCCCAGGAAGCCGAACGCCCCGATCCCTTCCATCGATTCCGCCGGATTATCCATATGCTTGATTAACAAATCCGTCGGTACCCGCTTCCCGTTCTCAACGGTATAATGCTTGCCTTCAATCCCTTCCTGCAGCAGCAATTGTCCTTCTTCCGACGTTGCCCAGTTCACCAATTCCATAATTCGCTTAGGGTCCTTCGCTTTTGTCGTAATCACGACCGAATTGAACGGCGCCAGGTCCAGCTCCATAATCAGTCTTTTTTCATTGCGCTCTATCTGTGTATTGCTGCGGATAGGGAGCGTGATATACTGCCGTTCCGGATGCCCGGCCTTCTCCAACGTTTTATTGGCCGAATCCACCAGCCAAACGCTGTACCACATGCTCAGGGCACGGCCGCTGTTCGCCTTCTCCTGAACCTGCGCCGCCCGGTCGGTGAAACTTTCCTTATCCAGAATCCCTTCTCTGTACAGCCTGTTGAGAAATTTGAACGACTCCAGCACGTATTCATTTTTCAAATAGTCTTCGAACTTTTGTTCCGCATGGTTCCAGATGACGCCGCCGTTGCCGGCAACTCCGGTATATCTTCCGCCCTTCTCGTACATGATGCCGGCAATTCCGGCCATTCCATAGGACTCCCCGAACAGGCTCGACATGCCGATCGTCTTCTTGCCGTCCGTTTCCGGGAAATCAATCATCGCTTGCTTCAGGAATTTCACATAGTCATCTTCGGATATGAGCTTCGGCCAGCCTTGCTTCTCGAGCGCATCAATCCGAACGGCAACGTCAAGCCCTTTTATATTCGTGTTTAAATCCGATTGGCTGGTTTCCCACTTATACAGCTTATTTTCCGCCGCCAGCGCTCTCCAGTATGGAATTTGACTTTTGTACCTTTCTGTAAAGTTCGGCGATTTAGCCATGTAGTCGTCCAGGGCAATCGCCGCGCCTGCTTGTATATATTTGCTAACATTCTCGTTGAATTGGATAGGTAAAATTTCGGGATAATCTCCGGCGGCCAGCATCAGGTTCACTTTCTCGCCCCAATCTCCCGCATAAGGCACCATCTCGAAGACAATATTAAACTTTTCTTTGATGATCTTGCCGACTGTCGTTTCATCGCTTTTCTTGAATTTTGAAGTACCGCCCGGATACATGTATTTGATCGTGTATAAAGGACGTTCTTCTTTGCCCGGCGATGGGCTATCATTGCTATTGGCAGCGTTATCGCTAGTCGCCGGCGGCCTTGCAGTCTCAGCGGTGCCGCTTCCCTGTTTCGAACACGCGGCTAAAAAAACGAACATCACAATCCATACGAGCGAAATAGCTTTCTTTGTCCGATTATGCATACGCGATCTCCCCTCAAAACATAGTTTTCGACTTGACTTGGAAATGGAACCTCCCTCCTGCTTACTAAACTAATCTTAATAGAAATGCAGCGCTTTCATAACATGACAAAACCGTCATTGTAGCAGGGCAATTGCGCACAACTTTTGGCGAAAACTCAAAAACGGCCGTTCCCCGTACTGCTTTGAAGCATGCGATACGGATAACGGCCGTGAGCGAAAAACATCAATGATCATTTATGGGTTCGTATATTTTTCTTGTACTCCACAGGAGACATTCCTTTTATTTTTTTGAATATCTGATAAAAATAATTCAAATCCCGGTAGCCCACCTCCTCGCTGATTTCGTAATTTTTCAAATAGCCTTCTTCCAGCATTTTCGCCGCTTTCTCAATTCTCGTTTTGTTTAAAAAATCGACAAACCCCATGCCTGTATGCTTTTTAAACAGCTTGCCGATGTATCCCTGGTTGAGAAAAAACTTTTGCGAGAGTGTCGTCAAACTGATGTCTTTATTATAATTGCCGTTCACATACTGAACGATGTCGTTTAACACCGCATGGTCAAAATTGCCTCGCTTCTTCTTGATATAGCAAGCGGTCTGGATGCACGCAGCCTTGATATATTCGATAAGCTGCTGATCGCTGTTATCGGCATAAACATAGTCGGCATCGCTTCCAATATCGATGATTGACTTAGCATTCCCGCCGCTTTCGCTGATCATAGACGCAAGTTCAATAAAAGTATGGATCATGATGGAATAAAGCGCTTTATCGGACTGAATTAGCGTTTCCGCTTCTTGCGAGAGGCGTTCCAGCTCATGCAAAATACCGGCCTCATCGCATTCCTGAACCTTGCTCAGAAGGACGGTATGGTCCCAGTTGCACTCCGCGTGAAAAACATGCTCAATGTCGTCATAAAACGTCATCCCGGAGCCTTGCATCAACCTCTGCCATTTGATCGCTCTGCAGCTATTTCGAAAAGATTCGGGAATGCCTGCAACACTCTTCGCCTCATTCCCGAGCGCTATAATCATCATTCCATTTGCTGCGCGACTGATAGTTTTAAACAGCTCAGGCATAACCGTTTCTTTGAGAACATTCATGTTTTGCTCCCTGCTATAAAGCAAGGCGCCGAGCATATTCTGCTCATCCGGTTCAAACAGGTATCCGCATTCATACTTTTCAATCGTATCGCGAATGGCCGCTTTGATCATCTGCTTGGGGATCCCGTCTTTCCATTCATTCGGATCATCCTGTCCTGCCGATTCGTTTTGCTCAAACTGTACCACAAGGACACTGTAGCTATACTCTTCCAGCCTTCTACCCCAATCGCCGATTTCGTAATCCGTCTTTTTCCATACACCGGTTTTCACAAGCTCCCAAAAAAGCTTCTCTCTGACAAATTCCTCTCTCTTCCTCTGCAAAAGCTCGTTGGTCGTCTCGTGATCCAGCTCTTTTTTAAGCAATCGAACCGTATTCTCCAATTCCTCCCGGTTTATCGGTTTCAGAATATAATTTTTGACCCCATAGGTTAAGGCTTCCCTGGCATATTCAAACTCCATATACCCGCTAATGACGATGATCTTTGCCGGATATTTTTTTTCGTATAGCTTTTTGATCAATTCAATACCGGACATTTCGGGCATTCTTACATCCGTAATGATGACATCGGCGGCCGTTTGATCCAATTGCGCGAGAGCCTCCGAACCGTTAAATACCGCGCCTGCTATGCCGAATCCTTCCCGTTCCCAATCGACAATCAGCTTAAGCCCTTCGCAAATGTTCGGTTCATCATCAACAAACAATATCTTATACACGCTTCATTCCTCCTTCCCCGCTGTCGTCCAATACAGGCAGCGTAACCCTCACCTCAGTACCGAAGCCTTTCCTGCTGTTAATTGTCAAGCCGTATTGATCGCCGAACATAAGCTTGAGCCTGGTATGAATATTTTTCAGTGCGATCCGCGTGTGACCCAGGCTTGCGACCGATTCCGCGCTATTCCTGATATCTTCCCGCACCGCCTGCAATTCGTCCTCCTCCATCCCCGCGCCATTATCGGCAACCGTCAGCACAAGCTCCCCCTCTTCAATAAAAGCGCGAACCGTTACCATCCCCCCGGCAGATTTCATCTCGATTCCATGATAAATCGAATTTTCAATCAATGGCTGCAAAATCAGCTTCGGGATATAGAAATTCAGCAGCTCCGCCGGCACATGCTTTTCATAGTTGACCCTATCGCCGTAACGGTATTTCTGGATCAGGAAAAAAGAGTCGACAAAGCGTATTTCATCCGCAAGCTTATACCATTCATGATTACTGCTTAGTGACAGTCTGAATGTTTCGCCGAACATACCGATAATATCCGAGGTTTCCCTGTCTCCCTTAATGAGCAGTCTCATCCGAATGGATTCCAGCGTGTTAAACAAATAATGCGGGTTGATCTGACTCTGAAGCGTGATGATTTTAGCCTCTTTTACCCTGGTTTCGATTACGCTGCTTTTCAGCTTTTCGTTCACGACGCGGATTTCGGCTTCATAGACCTCGTGGATCAATGTATTGATTTTATCGACCATTTCGTTAAAGCTCGTATTGAGTATGCCTATTTCATCCGTGCCTGATATCTCATCCGAAATCGTATAGTTTCCCCTTTTGACCTTACCTATTTTCACTAAAATTTTCTTGATTCTCCCTGTAATATTCCGCGATAGGTAATGCGTTAAAATAAGAGAAAACACGATGCAAAGCAAGCTAAGGACAATACTTGTAACCCTGATACTATGAATGCTTGCATATATGGTCCCCGTAGGAATCATATAGGTAATGCTCCAATTGTTTATGTTGTAAGCGGACTGGTCTATCTTTTTGTTGAGGACGATGTAATCGCTTCCTTTATATTTCGCCAAAAAATATCCCTTACTTTTCTCGGAAGACGGATTGTCAAACTTCACGTCTTGAATATTCCTGTATTCGCTCTCGCTTTCGGTAGAAACGAGAATATTTCCTTCTTCGTTATAGAAAAATATTTTTTTCCCGCCTTCATTTTCCTTTGAAATAAGCGAGTACAGCTCATCCTTGCGAAAAAATACGGCAAGCACGCTATCCAGATTATAGTCCTTTCTACTGTTGAGCAGGAACCTGTAGCCGCCCAGATACTCCTTATTGGACAATTTGATCGAATTTCCGGCGCCGGCCCACCGGATTACTCCTCCTGTCGGGTTTGAAAGATCTGCCCACCCTTCCCTCTTCAAATCTTCCATAGAATTATTCAAGATCCCGGAAAAGCCGATGGAAGCGTTTTGGGTGTATACCCGAATAACCACATCGGAAATTTTGTAGTTTAGCCTTTCAAAAAGCGGTTGTATGTAGGCCCTGTAATCATGAAGAGCATCGTAATCGGTTGTATAGACGGTATTCATATAGGAATTGAATTGCAAATCATTGGACAGCCCGTCGATTACATCGTAATAAACGCCCAATTTATTCGTAATATTCTCCCCAAGCTGATCAAGGGAAACTTTCGACAGCTCCAGGGAGCTTCTGAAGGATATCGCTCCGATGCTCTTCGAGAGAAAGTAATCCAGAACGAGTATCGGAATAAGAATGACAATCAAATAAATCAGAATAATCTTCTTCCAAAGCCTCATGTTGTTTGCCTTAAACAACTTGGGTAATATCGTGCTCACCTCCACTCTATTATTTAATATTAAATTCCAGTTTTTTTCTACTATAACTTAAAATACAAATGGAATGAAGGCACTAAACGACAATAAGCCCACCGTTCACCGAAATGGTGAAACGATGGGCGGTTCATGCTTTCTGTGTCCAGCCACTCTTTCGAATTTACGATTTGTTAACTCAGCTCTCGTGTACTAGACAACCAGGCGTTCTAGCCCCTTCCACCGCCTCACGACGATTCTCCTTGACGTGTTGGACGCGGTCGCATATCGCATCGATGTCCGCTTGATCGTGCGAAACGAGCAGGCAGGTGATGTTCGCCTTCTGCAAAATCAGCCGAAGCTCGGTGCGGATCGCAGCTTTCAAGTGGGCGTCGAGGCTGCTGAACGGCTCATCCATCAGCAGCACCGAGGGCTGCGGAGCAAGCGCTCTTGCGAGGGCGACCCGCTGCTGCTGCCCGCCGCTCAGCTCATGCGGATACCGCAACGCGTATTCCTTCATTTGCACAAGCTCCAGCATTTGCTCCAGCCGCATGCGGCGAGCCGCACGGTTCAGCTTGTGCAGCCCAAATATGATATTATCGGCGACGGTCATGTTCGGGAATAACGCGTAATCCTGAAAAACCATACCCACGCCGCGTTTTTCTGGCTCAACGAAGGTGCGCCCGTCCACGATTAAGCGTCCGTCGATGGATATGCTTCCGCTTTCAGGCGTTTCGAGTCCTGCGATCAGCCTGAGGAGCGTGCTCTTCCCGCTGCCGCTCGCCCCCAGAATCCCGACGATTTCCCCCCGTGACATCGTGAACGACAGCTCGTCGATAACGGCGGACTGCCCGCCGGCAAAACGGAACGTCACGTCTTTTACCGCGACATAAGACATGAACTCAGCTCCTTTCCGGTTTAAGGATGAATAGTACGGAAACCAGTCCGATCAACACGAGCAGCAGCGAGGGCAGCGCGGCGTCAAAAACGCGTTCGTCCGTCGCATACTGATAAGCGCGGGTCGACAAGGTGTCGTAATTGAATGGCCTAAGCAGCAAAGTAAGCGGCAGCTCCTTGACGATCTCCACGAAGGTCAGCACGAAGCCGCTCAGCAGCGAGCCTCTGAGGAGCGGAAGCTCAACGCGGAAGAAGGTCGCCAAGCTGCTTCGTCCGAGCGTCCGCGATGCTTCCGAATAAGCGCGCGGCATTTTCTCGTACCCGGCCTCCAAGGCGCCGTATCCCGTTGCCATAAAACGGATTACGTAACCGGCAATAAGCATCGACAGCGACAAGCTGAGCACAAGCGAGCCTTCCGGTTTGCCCATTGCCGCATAAAGCGGGGACAACTGCTCATCCAGCGCGATAAACACAGCCAGCACGCCGATCGCAATAATCGCCCCCGGCACGGAGTATCCTGCAGACAGCAGACGCGTCAAAGCCTGCATGAACGGCGAGTCGAACATACGCGCCGCCCTGGAGGAAAGAAGCGCGATCAGAAGAATGATCGCCGTTCCGATTCCCGCTCCTTTTATCGTATTCACGGTCAAATCGGCAAAGTCGGAACGCCATACCGTACCGCCGTGCTGAATCGACCACGCCGCCAGCTGGGCGATCGGAGCAAGGAAGGCAAGCAGAAACACTACGGTGCAAAACGCGGCCGCCCCCCACGCAGCGATCCCCTTCAGCTGCTGAGGCTTGAGCGGATTGCTCCGGTTCGCAGCGCCCGCATACCGCCTGCTTCGCCGAAGCAAACGCTCGAACATGAAGAGACCGATTACGGCGAGCATAAGCCACGCCGCCAGCTTCATCGCCGACTGCACATCGTACATGCCGAACCAGGTTTGAAAAATAGCCGTCGATACCGTTTGCACGCCGAAAAAATTGGCTACCCCGTAATCGCTGAGCACCTCGAAAACGACGAGCATGACGCCTGCCATAATGGCCGGACGGGCAAGCGGCAGCACCACCCTCACAAAAACGGAAAGCGGCTTATGGCCGAGAAGCCTCGCATTTTCAACGAAAGATGCACTCTGACGTTCCAGAAAGACGCGAGTCATCATGAAAACGTACGGAAATAGAAACAGCGTCAATACGAAAACGGCTCCGCGAGCCGACATCACCTCGATCGTACCCGGCGGCACCGCGATGTCGAACCGATTGCGCAGCGTCGCTTGAATAACGCCCGTATAACCGGTCATCGAGCTGTACGTATAGGCCGCGATATACGGCGGAACCGCAAGCGGCAGTACGAGCGCCCACTTGTAAAAGTTTCTCATCGGAAACGTATACCCCACGACAAGCCATGCGAGCACGACGCCAATAAATGCGGCAAAAAAGCCGGTAAAAAGCACCAGCTTTGCCGACCCGAGCACATAATCCGCAATCAAAAATTGTTTGACCTTGTCCCAGTTCTCATTGGGCGAACGGAACAAACCGGTCAGCACATAAAGGATGGGCAGCAGTACGACTGCCGCCCCGATTACGCTTGTGATCGTCCATCCATTGATGTGCCTCCCGGCCGATCTTGGAAGCAGCGTTGTTTTCATCGCTTATTTCCAGCCGACCTTATTGGCGATCTCGATGGCTTTCGGATTAAATTCGCCGTATTTCGCAAAATCGATGTTTTGGTGCTTGAACGTTCCCCAGCTTTTGAGCAGCTCAGGCATCGTCGCTTGGCTGTTGACCGGGAATTCGAAATTGGCCTGCGAAATTTTCGTTTGTGCTTCAGGCGCCGTCAAAAACTCCAGCAGCTTGACGGCATTGTCTTTGTTCTTGCTGTTCTTGACGAGGCCTGCACCGCTTATGTTGATATGCGTACCGGTCGTTTGCTGATTCGGGAAAAATACGCCGACTTTCTCGGCAACCTTCACTTCTTCTGCATCCTTGGAAGCCGTCAGCTGCCCGACATAATACGTGTTCATGATCGCGACATCGCCTACGCCGGCTACGATCGCTTTCGCTTGATCACGGTCGCCGCCCTCAGGCTGACGCGCAAGGTTCGCCGCGATGCCCTTTGCCCAAGCTTCCGTTTCTTTCTCGCCCATAATGGCGATGAATGCCGCCAGCATGGATTGGTTATACAAGTTAGTCGACGATCTTACGACAACCTTGCCCTTCCATTTATCCGTAGCCAAGTCTTCGTATGTAGAAAGCTGGCTTGGATTTACACGATCCTTAGCATATACGATTACGCGCGCCCGAGTGGATAAGCCGATCCAATGACTATCCTTGTCGCGCAGGTCTGCCGGAACTTGTTTGTCCACGACCGCCGATACGACAGGCTGCAAAACTTGCTCCGCTTTCGCCGTATTCAGAATGCCGCCGTCAACCGTAATGAACAGGTCGGCCGGCGTGCTCGCGCCCTCGCGTTTTATGCGTTCGATCAGCTCTGGCGCTTTGCCTTCCACCACGTTCACTTTGATGCCCGTTTGCTTCGTAAACATGTCGTACAGCTCTTTGTCCACATCATAGTGACGAGCCGTATAAATATTCACTTCGCCGCCCGTTTTGGCAGGCTCCGGACTAGCCGATTTCGCCGGTTCCGCCGTTTTGGTTGGCGAAGCACCGCCGGCATTGCTTTGTCCCGAATTGCCTGCGCCGCATCCAGCCAGTAGCGCGATAACGAGCATAAACGAAACGGTTAAAAAGATAGATCTGCTTTTTCTTAACATCTTTCTGTAATCCTCCCCACATCGGTTGCAGTTGATGATAATATTCATTCTCATTAAAAATCGAGGATAAGCCCTTACCAGCGTCTTTAACGCCGGCGGTTACCGTAGGTCAAGATCCGCATCCGCGAAATCCTTGCTGATTGACTCAAAAAACGGTACTTGCTTCGGTCCTTTGCAAATGAGAATCATTATTATCGCTGCTGTCTATTGAACATTGTAGCAACCGAAAATGAGAAAATGATGTGAAAGAAAAAAAATTCAGTTTGATGACACAAACCCTCTACTTCCAGCCGGCTCTTTCGAATATTTCCGCCGCCCGCTTGTGAAACCGCCCCAGCCCCGCAACATCGACCGGCTGCCGCTGAAACTTTTGCCAGCTTCTCAGCAGTCCCGGCATATCGGCTTCCCCATTCACCGGAAACTCGTAGCTGCCTTGTGCCAGCAAGGTCTGCCCTTCTTTGCCCGTCAAAAATTCGGCAAGCTTAAGCGCATTGTCCTTATTCGGGGCATGCTTGGCCAAGCCGATCCCGCTAATATTTACATGCGTGCCCGTCGTCGTCTGATTCGGGAAGAAAACACCGAGCTTCTCCGCGATTTCCAGCTCCTCCGGATCCTTCGATGCCGACATTTGACCGATGTAGTACGTATTCATGATCGCCACATCGCCGACCTTGGCCGCTATCGCCTTGGCTTGGGCGCGGTCTCCTCCTTCCGGCTCGCGGGCAAGATTACGGACGATGCCCTCCGCCCATTTCTCCGCTTCCCGCTCCCCGTACAGCTCGATAAACGATGCCAGCAGGGACTGATTGTACAGGCTTGACGCGGATCGCACCAGCACCCTTCCCTTCCACCTCTCGCTCGTCAAATCTTCATAGGTGGACAGCTCCTCAGGGTTTACGCGGTCTTTGGCATACACGATCACCCGGGAACGGGTCGCGATTCCCGCCCAGTAGCCGTCCGGGTCGCGCCACTCCGCCGGCACATTCCGCTGCAGCGCTTCGGACGATAGCGGCTGTAGAACGCCGCTTTGCTTCGCGAAATCAAGGGCGCCGCCGTCAACAGCGACGAACAAATCCGCAGTCGAGGCCTCTCCCTCCCGCTTCATGCGCTCGACAAGCTCCTCCGCCGTCCCCTTCACTTCATTGACCTGAATGCCCGTCCGCTTCGCAAATTCTAGGTAAAGCGCGTTGTCCACCTCATAATGTCTTGCCGTAAACACGTTGACGACCTGCCGCTTGCCTTGCGGCTTCTCCTGTCGCGTCAAGCCGCCTGACGAGCAGCCCGATACGAAAAGAACAGCCGCAGCGGCTAACAATACTCCGCTTTTAACCCGCTTTATCATTGGAATCTACCTCCCGCTTATCAGTTTGAAGTCGACAGGCAAACGTAATCGTCACGGTCGTCCCGTCCGCTTCCTTGCTTCGGATGATCATTCGGCCGTTGTAGCGCTCGACAAGCCGCTTGGCAATGGCCAAACCGAGGCCCGTTCCGCCCTGCTTCCGGCTTCTCGCCTTATCCACCCGGTAGAAACGGTCCGTCACATACGGCAAATCCTTCTCCGGAATGCCGATCCCGCAGTCGGACACCTCGAAAAACGCCTCATCGCCGTTTACGGAGCCTTTAACACGAACAGCGGACCCGGCTTCGGAATATTTCACCGCATTATCCAGCAGTATCGTCGTTATCTGCTCCAAATGCCTTTCGGATACCGCCACCTCGCGGTCCTCGAAGCCTATGAAGGCCGTTTCGAACGTAAAACCGGGATGCAGCTGCTCCATTTGCCCGACCACATTCAGGATCGTCCGATCCGCACGTAACGTGCCGTTATCGGCAATCTCCCCTTCCTTATCCGCCCTTGTAAGAACGAGCAGATCCTGAACGAGCGCTTTCAACCGAGCGAGCTCATGGTAAGAGATGTTCAAGGATTCTTCCAGAGCCGCGGGATCGTGCTTGCCCCAGCGAAGCAGCAAGGATAAGTGCCCGTCCATGATCGCAATCGGCGTCCGCAATTCATGCGAGGCGTCTTCGACGAATTGGCTTTGCTGGTGAAAAGAACGCTCGACTTGATCCATCATGCCGTTGAACATTTTCATCAAGGTGGCGATCTCATCCTCGTGGTCCGGGATTTTCATCCGTTCCTGCAGCCCTTTGCGTTCGACGTTACGCATCGTCTGCGCCATCGACTGAAGCGGCTTCAGGAATTGCCGTGCAAGCAATCCGCCGGCAAGACCGCTTAGGACGACGGCACCCAGCCCGGACAGGACGAACACCCGCAAAATCGCTTCCGTCAGCCTTTTGAATTGATCCAGGCTCTTCACAATCTCGACGGTCCCGTTAAACGAATGAATCGTGATCGGACTTCTCATCACAAGCAAGGAGTGGCCGGAATGGCCGGCGATGACGATTTCCGTTTTCGCCGTTGGCGCCGGGGCAACCCACTCCTCCGGGATGCCGTCGGAGACCGCGATCACCCGCGTCCCGTCCTGGCCGATGATGCGGATCAGTTGATCGTTCGCATTTTTCTTATCCAATAAGGTGCGGATTTGCGGCAGCTCGTCCTCCGTAAAACCGGTTTCCTTTTCCAGCAGCGAGTTTAGGATGTCGTTCATTTTTTGCCTTGTCTGCGTCTTCTCTTGGCCGATCATCCATTTCTCGACAAACACATACTGTACGGTATTATAAGCGATGAACAGCACAAAAATGAGGAAAGCCGACCACAAGGTTAGCTTCCATCTAATGGGCATGCGCGACAACGCCCGCTTCACGGATTGTGGCGTCATGGTTTCATCACGTAGCCGACACCGCGCTGGGTTTGAATGTAGCTGTCTTTTCCCGGCTCGTCTATTTTGTTGCGCAAATACCGGATATACACGTCAACGACATTCGTATCGACCGCCGCTTCGAAGCCCCATACTTTATCGAGGAGCGTCTCCCGGTTCATCACCCGATTGACGTTCTCCATAAGCGCCGTGAGTAGATCGAATTCGCGCTTGGTCAGCCCGATTTCCGTATCTCCTCTCTTGACGACCCTTAAGTCCATATTAACGGACAAATCCCGGAACGTAAGAACCGCTTGCGTCGGTTCGGCGATGTCCGCTTGCCTTCTGAAAATAACCCGCATGCGGGCTTGAAGCTCTTCAACGGCAAAAGGCTTCGGTATATAGTCGTCGGCGCCGCAATCGAGACCCGATACGCGGTCCGTAATGCTGTCTCTGGCCGTCAGCATGATGACGGGCGTTTTTTTGACCGAGCGGATCCGGCGGCATACTTCCATTCCGTCCAGCTTCGGCAGCATCAGATCAAGCAAAATAATATCCCACTCTTCGGCAAGCGCAAGCTGCAGCCCCGTCACTCCGTCATAAGCCAAAACCACGTCAAACGCTTCGCGCCGCAGCTCCATCTCGACGAACCGCGAAAGATGCTGCTCGTCTTCAATGAACAAAATCCGCTTCATTCCATTCGATTCCCCTCATGGCGAGTCTTCCAAATCGCTTCGTTATGTGTACTAGTATAGCGCAAGAAATCAACATTGAGAATCTTTATCAAATGGAAACCGCACAAAGAATAAAATCCCCCATTCCAGCATAAAGCCGGAACAGGGGATATCGTAAGTGCAGTATCTTTTATGCTTACCTTTTATGCAGCTTAGCGGTGCCGCAGGCAGCGATCGGCCTATTGATCAGTGCAGGGCAAGCATGGCCGCCATGTCTTCTTGCGCATCGCCGATCAGCTTGAGGCCGAATTTCTCGACGAGCACGTTCATGACGCCTTCGTTGATAAACTCCGGCGCTTTCGGGCCGATGCGGATATCCTGGATGCCGAGGCTGAACAAACCTAACAGGATGGCGACGGCTTTTTGCTCGAACCAAGATAACACGATGCTCACCGGCAGTTCGTTGACGCTGCAGCCGAAGGCGTCGGCGAGCGCAAGCGCGATTTTGACCGTGGACCCGGAGTTGTTGCATTGACCCAAATCGATATACCGCGGGATTCCGGTGCCCGGCACTGTACCGTAATCCACATCGTTAAAGCGGAACTTGCCGCAGGATGTCGTCAGGATGACGGTGTCGTTCGGAAGCGACGTCGCCAGCTCGCGGTAATACTCGCCGCCTTTGCCCGGGGCGTCGCAGCCGGCGATGACGAAGAAACGCTTGATTTGTCCGTCTTTGACCGCTTGAATGATTTCCGGCGCAAGCCCGATGACGGTTTCGTGGTGGTAGCCGGTCGTCAGCACCTGCTCCGAGCCGATATTCGCCTCCGGCAGCTCGAGCGCCCGCTCGATGAGCGGCGAGAAATCCTCGCCCGCGATTTTCGTCACATTCTCAAGCCCCGCAACCTCGTAAGAGAAAAAGCGGTCCGCATACGTGCCTTTGATCGGCATCACACAGTTTGTCGTCGCCAGAATCGCGCCCGGGAACTGCTCGAACAGCCGGCGCTGATCGTACCAGGCTTTCCCGATGTTTCCTTTAAGGTGTGCATATTGCTTCAGCTTCGGATAGCCGTGGGCAGGCAGCATTTCGGAGTGGGTATAAATGTTGATGCCTTTGCCTTCCGTCTGCTTCAGCAGCTCTTCCAGCGCATACAGGTTGTGTCCCGTCACGACGATGCATTTGCCTTCGATCTTATTTTGCGGCACCGTAACCGGCTGCGGAATCCCGAAATGCGTCGTATGCGCGCGGTCGAGCACATCCATGATCCGCACTGCGGCGTTGCCGACCTTCATGGCCATATCCAGGTGCTCCTGAAGATTGAAATTGGAGTTGGTCAATGTCAAATAAAGCGCTTCGTGCGTTATTTTATCTACTTCCGGGTCGCTGTAGCCAAGCTGTCTGGCGTGCGTCGCATATGCGGCGATTCCTTTCAGCGCAAAAATAATCGTATCCTGCAGGCTCGCGATCGTCTCGTCCTTGCCGCACACCCCGATCACCTTGCAGCCGCCGTTCGGCGTTTGCTCGCATTGGTAACAAAACATCATGCATCCTCCGTTCCATGATTCGCTTTGTTCACTTCCTACAATTAGCTTATCAGAGCCGGGAGGTTACCTATGTGATTGCACGCACACCGTTTCGGGAGAAATGGTGACAATGGGCGTTGGTTTTATGACAGTAAGCCGCGGCATGCGGAGCGTAAAACCGGGTTACTCTTTTTTGAAATATTCCAAAATCAGCACAACCAAACCTAGAACGAACAAGATCACGCCCAAAACGAACGGGAAGCCTAAAGACAAGCTCTGTGCTGCCTCATTGCCGAACTGCTCTGCGCCGAATATGGCGTACCAAAGCTTAGAGCCCCGCCAAGCCGTAATTTGCGGGACATATAAAGCGGCGGTAATTAAAATGGCTAAAGAAATTAACGCCCCGGTAAACATCAGAATTCCGCCGATAAATGTTTTTTTCATTAGAACGCCTCCAATCCATTAGAAGATCTGGTTACGAAAGCAAATACGGATATCGTAATGGTTATGCACGGACCGCGCGCGTAGTTGCGAAAACCTCATTGTTCATGAGGCTGATCGCACTATTTCGCAGGTAAAATGCTCCTTCTTGCCTGATAATGAGGCAAACACCACTATCCATTTCGTTTACCTCACTAATAATTGCGTTTGCCTCATTAGCTCTCCTGAAAGCGGGTTTTCGGCGAGAGATAGTGAGGTTTGCCTTATGAACAGTAAACTTTTCCTTACTATTTGATAACCTTTTCGTATAAGCTCGCACTGAAATACGTTCTGTCGATCCTTCCGACAAAGTCAAAACCCGATCCACGATAATATTCGTTTAATTTCTCATTGTCTGCCATGCAATCAAGTCTCAATTTGCTTTTTCCATTATCTGCAATGTATTTCTCCGCCCAAGACAGCAGCAATCGTCCCAAGTTATGGCTCTTATAACTTCTTGCAACGACCAGTCTATGTAGATAGCCGCAATCTTCGCTGTTCAGCTCCCGCCAAATAAACGCATCGCTCCATTGTAAGGAGAAGGTCGCGACTATTTCTTTATTTAATCTAGCGACGAATAGTTCCGTCTTGGCAGCGTGCTCTTTGACCGATTCGATAGTGAACGAATTTGGCTTCCACTGACTAATCCCCTTTGATTCCAGCCAATTAGCCGCTTCTAACCAAAGCTTTAATACCGTTTCCAAATCATCGGTTCCAGCTCTGGCGATTTCAACCTCGCTCAAACGAGGATCAACACTGACTTCCATCCTGTTACCCTCTCCTGTTCTGTAGTTAGTCGCAGCTGAGCCATTTATTGCCTATCCCGAGCGAGCGACCTCTTCGATTTCCGTTACCGGAAAACTCCCCTTCATCCAAAAGTGTCCCCGAATGATCAACCACACCGACTTGGTATTCATCTTCATACACAATCTTGCCGGGAGCTTCATAACGGACGGATTTTATAATTTCCACCTCATATTTTTGCGCTATCTCAAAATAGGGCGCCAGCCTTTCAATCATATGTCTTGCCTCATCATATACTTTAAACCAGGTCACCGCTCTGATCGCGTTCCGATCGTCATAAAACGGCGGATTCGGCAAGTTCTCCTCGAACCAGTTTGCGGTTTTATCATAAAGATCGCTATCCGCTTTAGATAACTTACCGTCACGCTGCAAGTGAGATATTACGGCAAAAATGCCATACGGCTGCTTCGTATAAGGACTGGAGTAGTTTCCGTGATATCTTATAAACAAATACCGCACCTCACTTTATTGATGTGATGTATTACCTTATTAAAGTAATATATCGCAAGTGCCTGAGTATATGCAAACTAAGATTTCACTACACATCCTTTCGCAACAAACCTTACACTTTTATCTTTTTGTTTCAAAGTTTTTTAAGTAAAATAATATTTCTCTGTTACATCCAATCCCGTCTCTTCCTTTACTTCCCTAATAAGCGCTTTAATCAAGGATTCAAACGGCTCAATTCTCCCGCCCGGAAGCTCAATCTTTTGCGGCTCATCGGGTTTGTTGCGTGTCTGAACTACAATTTCAATTGTTCTATTCAGAGATCGCTCTATAGTCGCACGGGAATTAACGAAAAACATCTGCTCACAACCTTTCTTCATTCATACTTTTACCTGTTAATTTAACTGTTTAAGTTGGATCGTTGTTACCTCTTCCGTTTACGGATGGCATAAGACAATCAATAATGAACGCTGCGAGCCGCAAGAGAGCGATTGATCGTTTCCGTCGCCCCGTAGTTACGCAATACGCTCAATTACCTCCAAATAACGGTAGGTCAGGAAAATGTTCATGCCATACCTTTTTCATCCTGCCTAACGTTTCATCTTTGGACTTTTTACCGATCCCGAACCGCTCATGACTTGCATCCGCCCAATACTTGAAGTTCACAAAAATAGGTTTCCATTGTTCTCTTATGCGACGGGAAAATTCCGCAGGGTCGTTATCGGAAATCTCCTGCCAGACTTTAAATTGATCAGTAATATTCTTATCTTCAAATGCAATCAATTCCGGTGTTAAACCGGTATAATTGCCGCCATAAAATACATCAACCAACCGAATTTTGCCTTGAATGTTTTCATTCATCTCTTGCAATTGTTCTGCAGGAATCCACAATTCTTTATGGTTGCGGGCACCTACAATTTGTTCTTCATATCTATCAATGAACGGACTTCTCACGTCAAACTCGGTTACAAACCCTGCATAGCCGGAAAATTTATCTTTCGTATTCCATTCCGAAGCGATTTGGTCGGCATAAGCTTTGTTCAAAACAGGATAGAAAATAGGCTGTTCCGGCAATCGTGGAGGAAAAGCCTTAAGTTCCAGATCCAATAGTAACTTCATTTCATAAAGCCCCACAGGCCGATATAGTCTTTTCATCCTTCTTGTCTCCTTTTCTTACTCTCATCAATCAGCCACGAATCTCTATATTGCAAGGAGACTGCCTGTTGCGCGGCAGCCTCGTGTTTTTCTATATCGGTCTATTACTCTTGCTCACTTTTCCTTATCAGCCATCTCGCCGCATCCAAAAGATCCTTTGCAATATAATCCGGCGGTGCTTGATCGTACCACTTGTGACGGTAGGCTTCCAACGACTTTTTGCCCCAGCCGGTCTCTACAAGAATTCTTTTGGCACCGACAGCGGCTGCCGCCAGCATATCCGTCGAGCCTACATCCCCGATTACAACACAGCGGGTGAGATCCAATCCGTGTTCTTCCGCGGCTTTCAGAAGCATACCGGGCCGAGGTTTATGGCACTCGCAGCCATCCTCCGGCTCATGGGGACATATGTATGAAGCGTCGAAGCCATAGGAAGCAAATTGTCGGCTAAACTCTTCTTCAGTTGCAAGACCTTTGGCGATATTGTGTTGATTGGTGAGGGCAAATCGTTTTATACCGTGTTCTTTCAGCAAGTTCAGCGCTTCTAATGATGAAGGATACAGCTCAAAGTCTCGAGGATGAATAAAATGACCGGTCCCGCCTATCGTTCCATCACGATCTACAAAAACCGCCTGAAGCATCTGCAAAATAATCCCCCCTCCACCTTTAGGCTATTTCATCCATTTTATAGAATTCGGTAAAAGGCTGAGTTATCCTGCCTACAGAAAAAGGAGGCCGCCGTTCGTCTGCGCGTAGTCCGATTTTGCCCATTTGGAGTTGCGTACAGGCACCTGCTCCCATTTGTAGTCCGAAAATGCCCACTTATCGCGGCTATTTGACTTGACGTACCGGTAAATCCGCTCTCCAAGCAGGCAAATTCGGATTGCAGCATAAGAGGAACCTCAACTCCTTGCTCCATACAGGCAAATTCGGACTGCAGTACATAGGGAACTGCGATTCCTTGCTCCAAACAGGCAAATTCGGATTGCTGAGTAAGCGTACCGTTCGAGCAAAGCAAGGAACCCCTAACAGTTCTTTGCCAATAAAAAAAAGACCGCCGATCCTGCCGGCAGCCTTTCTCTCGTTCCATATTCACGTACCGCAATAAGTTCGGTACTGACAATCCGACGGCTCAGGCGGTGCGGAGTAATCCGCTTGTTTCTCCGTGTGCGCGTAGGGGTTCGCAAGCGCATCGAGCAGCCGCTCCATCACGCTGTAGTCTCCATCGTCAACCGCCGCTTCCAGTGCTTCCTCCACCCGGTGATTGCGGGGAATAACCGCCGGGTTGCTGTTCCGCATCAGCCGGCGAGAATCGTCCTTCGTCTCCTGCTGTCTGCCGAGTCTTGCCTGCCATCGCTCCTGCCACCGGGCAAAATCCCCGCTGCCGAACATGGCCGTTTCCTCCGGTTTATCGAAAGTTAATGCGCGAAACGTATTGGTGTAGTCCGCACGATGCTTCTGCATCATCCCGAGGAGGTCTTCGACTAGCGCTTCATCCTCCGGCTCTTCGTTCAGAATGCCCAGCTTCGCCCTCATTCCCGTGAGCCAGTTCCGATAATTCAGCCCGACGAAGGCCGAAATCTCTTGTTCGGCCAGTTTGACGGCCTCCTCCTCGTCGGTATGCAGCAGCGGCAATAACGCTTCGGCAAATCTCGCGAGATTCCACGCGGCAATACGCGGCTGATTGCTATAAGCATAGCGGCCGTAAGTGTCGATGGAGCTGAAAACCGTAGCCGGGTCATAGGCATCCATGAAGGCGCAAGGACCATAATCGATGGTTTCTCCGCTAAGGGCCATGTTGTCGGTATTCATCACTCCGTGAATAAAACCGACGAGCTGCCACTTGGCTATAAGCGCGGCCTGACAATTGATCACTCCCCGAAGCAAGGAAAGGTAGCGGTTCCCCTCAGCATCGACTTCAGGATAGTGTCTTTGCAAGGTATAATCGGCCAATGCCCGAAGTTCCTCGACACTCCCCCACTGTGCAGCGAATTGAAACGTCCCGACACGCAAATGACTGGAGGCAACGCGGGTCAAAACGGCGCCAGGCAGCTCGGTTTCGCGAAATACCGGTTCGCCGGTCGTCACTACCGCAAGGCTGCGGGTTGTAGGAATACCAAGCCCATGCATCGCTTCACTGATGATGTACTCGCGCAGCATCGGCCCAAGCGCCGCTCGTCCGTCGCCCCGGCGGGAGTACGGCGTTCTTCCCGGACCTTTAAGCTGAATGTCGACCCGCTCCCCTTGGGGCGTGATCTGTTCCCCCAGCAGTATAGCCCGGCCATCCCCCAGCATCGTAAAATGCCCGAATTGATGTCCTGCATATGCTTGAGCCAAAGGTAAAGCGCCTTCGGGAATCCGGTTTCCGGCAAATGCCGCTATTCCATCGCTGCTTTGCAGCGCATGAACGTTCAGCCCTAGCGATGCCGCTAACGAATTATTCACAATGACAAGCTTTGGCGATCGTACGAGGGTCGGGTTAACTCTGCTGAAAAAGGTTTCCGGCAGTCGGGCATAACTGTTGTCGAAATTCCACCCTGCTTCGGTTTCCGCTTTGTTATCTATCATTCGTATCTCCTTTTCCTTTTGCTTCCTATTGATAGAAAAAAGCCCGTAGGCATCATAATATGTTGGTTATCACCCATACCGGCACGTGATGCCCTGTTAGTTTTTACTTTTGCCCATTTATTATACCAGTTGTTTCCTAAGCTTTCCTGCCCCGATTTTATCATGCAAACAACCCTCGTCCGATAACGTTCGCCGAAACAGGCTGAAGCCCAAGCTCTCTCGCCCATATAGACAGCTGCCCCATATGATGAATCTCGTGAGTTACCACATGCCGTAAAATTTCACCCTTCGTGTAACGCTCCTCCGTCCATTCCACGGTAACGATTTCGTGCTCGGAATCATTTACCCAAGCCTTAAGGAACGGTACCAATTCGGCCCTCCAATGATCCGAGAGCTCACGCACTTGCCCGAGGGTTTTGTAGTTTTCGTAGGGCACTTGGATATCCGGTTTGCCTTGAATCCCCCGAATCCAGCTGTATTCCACATCCAAAATATGAAATAACGTATACAAAATACTGCCCGCCCCGCCAATCCGGCTGCGCGTCAGTTCTTCGCTTGAAATCTGCTTGCACCATTCAAACCATTCGTCCCTGACCGTCCAATTATAGTGAAATAACTTAATCAAAACATACACCTCAGCTTCATTTACCAATCTCTACGTTACAAATCGGCTATAGGCTTGGAATATAAGCGGCTCGCCGCCGTTCGATAGCGATCATAAAGGAATGTTTTCGGATATGCAGCGCATTCCAGCCAACTTTGCCCGAACCGGTTCAGCTCCTCAGGAAAAACGCTTCAGCAAGCTAATCAGATAGCTATCCAGCCGCTCGCCTATTATCTCATCCGTTAGTCCGGTCACGCCCAAGGCCGTCCATCCTCCGTAAACTTCCGGCGGCCAGTAGGCAAAGTCGATTAGGGTAACCAGATCCCAATAAGGATCGTATGTAAAAGATGCCCCGGCATAGTGCCGATAAGCGGCCAAAAACTCGTCAGCGATCGCTGCATCGTACAATTGCGCCAAGTTGACGCGGCAATGACCGACATCGATGCCTGCGGGGCCGATGCACCCGTTGACCCAATCGACAACGCCGCTTACCTCTCCGCCGCTCCACAAGATGTTTGCCGGATGATAGTCGCGGTGGATGAACCGTTTCGCAAAAGACGGGCGGTTCCCCGTAACGATGCCGGCTGCCGTTTGCCATTCGTCGGGAAACCTCGACCAAGACGACGTATCCATAGTGGAGGCATCGCAGTACGGTTCGAACGTCCAAGGAAAATCCTCCGCCTCAACCGCATGAATACCCACAAGCGCTTTTGCCATCCCGTTCAGCCACCGCGACATATCCGGCGGCTCTAGTACGACCTCGCCCTTCAGCCCAGTCATGAGCATGGCAGGCGTACCGCACCGGCTTTCGGTTTCTTCGAACGCAATAAGCTTCGGCGTCTGCACACCTATGGCGCGGGAAGCCCGGCGCAAGCTTTCCGCTTCGCGCAAAGCCAGATCGGGCTGGCTCCGCAGCCAATCGGCATCGTCGAACCGGCGCAGCACGACGGCCTTTTCCTCTCCATTTAGTTCCAGCATGACTTCATGTACGGGAGAAGAAACCCCTCCTTTAAGCTGCCGAACCGAGAGAATCGTTGCTTCGGGTTGAACCGTATCGACAATCCATTGACGGACGCGATCCGGTAACGTTGTGCCGCTCGGAAGCATAAGCCTCATCCTTTCCATATGAATTCGAATTCGCAACATAATTAACATTATATAGCAATGGAAACGATGTCGTCTTCTTTGACCAAATCTAAGGATTCATAAGCAGGAGAAAAACGGGATGACGTGGAAGATATAGAAAACTATTACATTCATCAATCAGCATCCTTAGGACGATTTTTCACGTAAAGCTATTTGTCGGGTCGGCTACTATTCATTGAAAGGACAGGGATCTATGCAAAAAGCAACCGCTAAGCAAGAAAATGCTTCATACGAAATAAGAATCGATCAGGTAGTACCCGCTATTTTATACGACGGCGCGGATATCGATGTTTTATGGGACGGTCATGAGGAAGCGATTCGATGGTATGAGGACCATATGGGCTGGCAAGTGGAGCAAAAAGAAAACTGGAAGCCCGACCCGCGCGCTTTGCACGGTAAAATGACGCATATGGGAAACGGAGTTTGGCTGGAGTCGGTCATTACGGACGAGCGGTTGCCCTATCATTATGCCGAACGGGGTACGGTTAATTCCTCCGTCAGATGGTGCTGGAAAACCCAAGATATCCAACATGCCCATTCCAAGCTGCGTCAGAACGGAATACGCACATCTGAAATTAGTAACGGCCCTGACGGAGAGCTTTATTTCGACCTATGGTGCACATCCGAAGGGGCGAGATTAACCGTTCACGAGGATCGCACGCTGCTTGCGAGCGGTTTTCACGATTCATTGATCCGCATTGGCGTAAGAAATCTGGAAGCCGCGGTAGAGTGGTACCGGCGCTTCGTGGGAATGAGCACCCAGGTGGTGCACCTCGACAAAGGATATGCGCTTCTGCAATTAGGCGTAAATCATAAACCGGGAAAAACGCACACGTGGATTCTCGAACAGCTCTCCCCCGATTATTTCCAGGGAAATGTAAATAGCCCGATCCGGCCTCGCTGCTATATTCAGAACAGAGACGCTTTCTTTGCTTATCACCGGTTCCTCCGCGAAAACGGCATTCAGACCGGCGATTTCGGCGGCTTCGTTCAGAGAGGATATGTAAAGTTCCATTTCTACGATCCGGACGGCAATCGTTTTAATGTTGGTTGCTTCTGAGTTACATGATGAGCTGCTGCCGATAAAAACCTAACAAGGCTTCCGCATTCGGAAGCCTCGTTTTTGTTAACGGGCGAAGGGGGGATAGAAACACTTTTTGATCATGATTTTGCAGACAAAAGTTTAGTCGAATTGAAATTAAGCTGAGTAAGTACTCTGTTGGCTGGTAATCACTGCATCGGCATCCATGCCGCTTTCCATATCCCGTCCTTGTTCTTGACGAGCTGAAAGCCTTTCTCTTCTTCTTGATTGCCGTTTCCTTTGGAAATGCGAATGAGCGCCCGGTCCCCGTCTATCTCTTCCGCAAGCCCATAGCTTAGTTTAAGCTCCGCCCACATTTGCTTGGAGCGGTTCAGCGCTTCCTGGTCGCGCGAAATATCGTTGATATACGTTTTATAGGAGGGTACCTCGTGACCGGGATCCTTGATGTAGAGCGCATATTGCGTGTCGTAATCTCCCGCTTCCGAAGCCTTCACGTAGAACTTGAAAACGTCGAGCGGCGAGAGCCCGCGAAGCAGCTCGTCATCTTTTTTCTCCGCAAACCGGTCGTACCGTTCCTCCATTTCTTTCGAAGAAAACGACCATTGCTCCGTAGAGACCGGCTGAAGCATCCCGCAGCCCTCGCACTCCGTCCGGACGAACCGGTCGTTTTGCCATGTAAACAGCGTCTCCGCCATTTGCCCTTTGTCCATGTCATAGTAACGATTCTTGAACGAAGTGTTGCCCGCTTTTTCGTAGAGGATGGAATAATTGGTGTCGGCCGTAAATAAAGCACGATGTATGACTGCAATACCCTCGGGCTTAAGCGAGAACAGATTATACGTAAAACCGTTGGAAGAAAAATATTGGCCGATCGAAAAATCCGGATAACCGTCGTTATTGTAGTCGGCGAAGGCGATGTTGAAGGCGCGATTCTTAGCGAAAATGAGCGAATCTTCCCCGAATGTCGAATTCAAGTCCAACGTATGAAGCAGCGTTCCATCCTCAGCAGCCAGCTCCAGCTGGAATTTCCCCTCCCAGTAGACGCCAGTATACGGTCCGGGCTCCTTCTCTTCCTTCAATCCTCCCGACATCATGCGGACAGTAAGCTTTTCCTTACTGCCATTGCGGTCGTAATCGATGTCCGATTTGGCGAGAACCGTCGTCGTGTCCACCGGTATATCCGCCGCCGGCGCGGCTTCCTGATTATTTTGGCAAGCTGAGGACAGCAGAAGCAGGACTACTAAACTTGTTACAATCGGAGCTCTGCGCATTACGCTTCCCCCTTTATCTATTTGCTACTTTAATGGACTGATCGAATGATGCAAATGTTTCATCAAACATAAAGTTAACTAAAAAACCGTTCAGCCGTAGGACTGAACGGTTCTTGGAATCAAACGCCGAAGATCGAGGATGCAATTTGGAGTACGGCCATCATTTAGAATCAAAATGCTTTTCAAGGAACGCATAGTTTTCCAGCAAGCTTTTACTGCCGTCCACATGTAGAACTTGTAAGTTTAAATCGGCCGCTTCTTGGGCGACAAAGCCGGCAAATCGAGCATCCCGCAACATCCAGTTGTGAAAGGCCGCAGCCGGATTTTCCGTTTTTTGCAATACTTCTTGAATCCAGGCCCTTTTGCTGTAATGCTCCCTTTGGAAACGTTCAGCAGGGATTATCCATATCGCTTTATGATGCTGCTTAAGATGGGGAGCGACTAAAGACGGCAATAATTGATTGCCTTCTACAACCAAGGGCGTGGCGGGGCCATCGGCAATGTCCTTTAAGACAAACGCAAAATCCTCAATGAAGCATCGGATATACACACTTAATTGTTCTTGAACGTCTCTAGTATAAAACGCTTCATTGGGATCCATCGTTCGAACTTTATTCATCGCGTGATGTTCGACAATTGAAATATTCCGCAAATGGTTATCGAAATGCTCATCGCAAGAGTAAAGCGCCAGCCCATGCTTTTCTGCATACATGTTGGCTAATGTGCTTTTACCGGAACAAGCGGAGCCGCCGATCCAGTAAATCATTCGATCCATAGCAATCCCCGCCTCTCAATCTCCCGACCGCGCGCCTCCGCCAAATACGATGACATAGCCGTCCAAATCTTTAACCGCAAATTCCTTCCACTTCATCGCTCCCATGTCTTCGATTTGCGGCTCATAAGCGATAATGGCTCCCTTAGCGGCAAATTCCTCATACAACTGCTGAACGCCGTCATAATCGGAATACGCATAGGTGTCCCAGCCCGACACCGGCCCATGCCAGTTATTGGGGTACTCCCTCCCGGCCGCTTTGGCGTTAGGCCGAACGTCTTCCTGACGATCGGCTTGCTGAAGCAGAAACCCCACTCCTTCACGTTCCGCGTGTCCCCACCCGTCAACGGAAAAACCAAGTTTATTTTGATAATACTCTTTTGCCTGCGACAGATCCATTACTAATCTTACCTGAAGCGCATTTCCGATCCGGGCGCCGGCTTTTCCTGTTATTTGCTCCTGTGACGCATGATCCGCCAATTCGAACATCTCCTTTAATGGAAATCGATTCTACATTCGATCGTGCTAACCGCCGAACGTTATGCAATATCCATTGAGATCTTTAATCGTGAACTCGATCCATTGCTCGTTCCAGTCCAGCGGATCGACGCCTCTGACGATATCGGCTCCCCTGCCCTTAAGCTCCTCGAATAACGAGCGCACATCGTCCGTGTAGCAATAAGCATCGAAATACAGCCCGCCTTCCGCCGAAGAATTCGGTCTGACGTCCGAAGGGTTGGGAACCGGATGCAAAATAAAAACCGCCGTCCCGCGGCTCATATGAACATGCCCTCCAGCCTCCTCCCGCTCAAAGCCTAACACCCGCTCGTAAAATTCAACTGCTTTCGGCAAATCGGCCACATTGAGCACCATGGCAGGCCCGGTCATTTTTACGTTCTCTTTGGCTATTGTCATTTTTACACGCCTCCTATTTTGGGGTTCACTATGTACAATGCCGCGAAGATACGGAATCTGACATTAATAACTCAACTTTCTCAAAACAAAAATCGATCGTCCGATGTTATTGACTCAAGAATGCCGCCTCTCTTCGAAAACCAGTCCGTTGCCTTCGGAATCCCACACTTCCAGCATGCGTTCATCGGCAGCGCCTAAGCGAAAATGCGGATTTTGACGCAGCCGGGTCTGCATATGCGGCAATTCCGCCGTTTGAATCCGGCACCGCGGCCACTGCGGACGCAAGGTGCGGGGGACAAGCTTCAGCCGTATCGAGGAAGCCGCCCGAATAGGGTCCTGCTCGTCATATCTGCATACCAGTCCCTGCATGATAGAGGCGTATTTTTCATAGGCTTTTGCAACGTGACGCACGGGAAGGTAAATATCCTTCAAAACGTGACGTTCCCCGCCTGACGGATCCGCAGCAGTCCGGTAAGGCAGCCGGCGATCGCATACGGCAAATACATGCTCGTCTTCCCCCCGAAACAAGAAAAAATTCATGCCGGTTCCCTTCACGATCGGAAGCGTAATTTCGAACTTGCAGCGCTTAACCGCAAACAGCGCTTCCTCCAAATCCGGGCTGGTCAGCACGTAAGCAGGCTTCGGGTCAAAATGATGCGTATCGAACCGATAATCGTCGAGGATCAGTTTTAATCCGCCCGCAAGATCCAGCACATAGATCGGTCCGTCGCACAGCCCTGGAATAACGGGGAAATCGAAAAGCTCGCTATAGGCATAAACCGCTTGCCGCAGCGCATCTGAGTGAAAAAACAAGCCTTCGGCTTCGAACAAGCATTTTGGTGACACAAGCTACCTCCAGGCTCAAAATAAAAAGAACGGACTCGGCTCCACGACGGCCGGCACCGTTTGCGGACAATCGCCGCCGCTCAGCTCCGCGAGCAATGCTTCGATAATCGCAACGCCGCGTTCCTCGGCTTGTTTCGCTTCATTCAGCAGCCGGATTGCGAAAGCCCGCCCCGCCTCATCCAGCTCTGCCGCACCGGTTAACGGAAACCGATCCCGAAGCTGTCCAAACAGCCCGGACACTTCCTCATAACAATGGGCCGCCTCCGCGATTTTTTTTCTAACCTTAAGATTTTCCTCATCCATTGAACAACCGTTCCATTGCCGCCCCAGCTCCGCTAGAAAAAACGCCGCCGATTCCCGCGCATCCGCGAGGATATTTACGTTCGAAGCATGTCCGAGCGGATCGGCCGTATGGCTGCGAAGCCCTTCCACCCAAGCGTCGTAAGCCCGCATCCCGTTCACTTGGGAATAAAAAATCGGCTCCTTCCCTTCTGCATGACGTACGATTAGCCGAAGAAGCCGCACCAGTCCGGCGCAAGGACTTAAATCAAACCGCCCGTCGATCGCCGCAATAAAAATGCTGTTCGTTCTCCGATGCCCGATCAGCGAATAGGGCAAATCCCCGTGTCCCCGCGTATCCGCCGCCAGAAATCGCTGCTTTTCGTCGTCATATCCGTATACAAGCGCAAATTCCGGGCGCAGGGCGTCATATACGAGGGCCGGCACTCCTCCGTCTACCGAATCGCGGATCATCCGAACGGCCTTCCATGCCAGTTCCCCTTTATTGGAGGTTGCTTCCACGCCGAAATTATAAATATCCATGATCCGGCTGTGGAATCCCAGATTGAGGAGGGCATTCGTTTTGTATGTGCTCCAATCATGCATGCTAAGGGGACCGATCCGTTTGTCCCATACGCTGATCTTGAAGGCGTAATGGCTCCAGCCGGCCAATTCGTGCTTGGTCATAGTCAAACCGCAATACGGAAGACAATAGGAAAACGCGTTCATAAACGTAAGATCGGGGTGCGGATAATCCGAGCCTTCGATGGACGGCTTCGCAAGCTCGCATTTCCGCCTCCCCACCTGCTCCAGCTTGTGACGGAGACTATCGCGAAGGTTGAACTCATAATGCTCTTGCACGACTTTTTGGCGGGAACGGGAAATGATTTTATAAACGTTTGCGCTGTTCAAATCAAACAATCGCGCTATTTCCTCCGGCGACAATTGGCCGAAAAAAAACGCCTCGAAGACGCTGCGTTCCCTTTTGCTTAATACCCGAACGAGCCCTCGAACGGACTCCCACATCTCTTTGCGGAGTAAGATGCCTTGCGGTTCTTCTTCCTGACTTCGAGCAGCCCCCAGCCGCTTGCCGACATAATCCAGAACGTTGTCGACATTGGAAAAATCGACGTTTGCCCGGTCGTCCCCCGTAATAGCAAGGCCGGAAAACGGACGTTCTTTGGCAAATGGTCCGCCGCGTCGCAGCCTCATCAGAGCCTGATTGCGGACGATCGTTTGCAGCCACGGAATAAAGCCGCTGTGCGAAAGGCTGCCCAAATGAAGGAAGGCTTTGATCAGAGCCTCCTGAACGATGTCCTCGGCCATATGAGGATCGTTGGACAAGCGTCGGGCATACCCGAGCGCCTGGTCGCGGTGTCGAATAAACAGCTCATTGTAAGCGTCCCGATCGCCTGCTTGCGCCTTGCGGACCAGCTCCTCATCCGGCTGCTCGTGAAGAGGACCTTCCGTACGCCAATCGTTTTCCATGCGCGGCCCTCTCATCTCTTTTTATGATAACTGCTTGATTTCACGCAGCATGTAGTCTGCAAAGCTTAAGAGCAGGCTGTGATCCAACTCCATTTTATCCGAAGCACCTGTGTAGTAGGACAAGCATGTTTGGACAAGCTCCCGGTATTCGGCAGGTAGCGCTTGAACGCCCCATTCGCCGCCTTCTTTTTTCGACGCTATCGCACCTTCTTTCAGAAAGTATAGAACTCTACACAAATTCAAAGCGAAATACATTGGATTACGGACGATATCCGTCGAGGCGCCTTCTACGTCATAAAGAATGGAATCCAAGTAAAACGGTTTGTCGACAGGCTCGTACATCTCCGTCAGCGGTCTGCCATATAGAGCAATTCCCCGGTGATAGGCAACAGCATACTGCGACGCCAAGTCCCGGTCCTCATAACCTCCGCACAAATAGTTCCCGTCGCTTCGGTATTTCTCGCGATGGTAATCCGAGTAATGAAACTCGACTGGCGTAGGGTGAACGAAAGGCTTCAGGCAATCTTCTAATAATACGCTGAATTCGAGCCCGCCCTTATTGGGCAGCTCGTCATGCAGGAGCAAAGCCGTTTGGGCAACCCGCTTATGCTCGGAAGCTATCAGCTTCCTTCTCACAATGATCAGCAAATCGATGTCGCTCCTGCCTGGATGAAAACATTCCATCGCCAATGAACCGTGCAAGTAAACGCCTATCAGATTTTCCTTAAGCTCTTCTTTGAATAAAGCCGTAATTTTGTCTAAATAGTATGGAACGTTCAATTTGATCATGCCTTCTTTTTCATGTGATTGATCGCGACTGTCGCTGTAGGCCGATTTTATTGCCGCTAATCTAGCAGAAAAATCAAATGCCGCAAAACAGCCATCGGAAAACGGGCTCAGCTATTACGGTGGGGCGTTTTCGCGATGAACCTATATGGCTTCTATTTTATTACAAAATGTACGAAGCTACAGTAGAATTCGACATATAAATACCGAAAGTGGAATACCTTTACAAAATCATTACATTTGTCCTACTCTTCCGTGTCGAAATGTCCAAAAATTGTTCAGATTATGTCGATATAATTACCCTCGTGTGCTAAAAGTCCGATAGGACGGGTTAAGCACGGAGCACTATGGTCTTAAAAAATCTATTATTTTAGGGGAAGGTGTCAACTTTGATCGGCAGAAAATGGTTACTGTCCTTCATGATCGTCATCGGGGCCGTCTTATTCGGAATCTTAGGGCCGCCGGACATCGCCAAGGCCGAGGGCAGCAAAGAAATGGTGGCGAACGGCGGCTATCGGCCATTTATTTGGGCCACTACGGATAAAACAGCCGGAATTGAAAGGAAAACCTATTTAAAGGTGTACGCTCAAGCCGGGGAAAAGATTTACCTGGGCTCCAGCCAGAAAGGGAAAAATATTATTTTCACCGACCCGAATGGAGTGAAAACCAGCTACCAAGTAGACCAAAACGGTGTCGGCTATATCGATACCCTTGCTAAGGAAACCAAGGGCCCTAGTCTGACAACCGACGACGGCGGCTATGTTCCTTACATCGTGTCCATTGCACAGACAGGTATTTATCAGGTAGAGTTTGAAGGCGGAACTGCTGCGCCTTCCACTACTCTAACTACAGACACTTCATTTAGACAAAATCAAGGTGGTACGATTGGAGCTTGGGATATTACGATCGTTGACGCGAACGGAGATAAAAAACCAGGCCGAGTGTTCACATCTTATGTTGCCATGTATATGGGAGGAAATAAGCCTAATCAAAAAGTGCTTAATTCCGTATTTTATGTCGTCACCAAAGACGGCTACTTGTATAAAACGGATATGAACGGCCTGGACCCTAACGGATTTATTTTTTTCTCGGCAAACCGGGGGTTCATCGACCTGACAAATAATATGACTTTGTATCATACAGCTGACGGCAATGACGACAATTTATCCGTTATTTCCGGAAACGTCGGGGCCCAGCTTCCCAATGTAGCCGATACGAATACGGATATTTCCCATTATGTATTTTTCAATCCGCCTAGTCCCGACTTGCCTGTAAGCTTGTATCCGGGAGCGACGGCGCCGGTTCCGGCCAAACCTACGGCACTTGCTTTTCAAGGCGCTTCAGGGATAGCCGGCAAAACCAATCTGGCGGATGGCGGCACCTTTACTTTCGTAGCCGACAAGCCTTCCAGCTATGAACTGACCATTAAAACCAAAGATGCGGTACCGGTCACCAAACGCGTTATTAAAAACGTAGCCATCGCCGGGACGAATAAAGTTTTATGGGATGGAAAGGATTCTGCAGGCAATGTATTGCCTGATCAAGTGTATACCGCAGAGCTGATTTTAAGATCCGGAGAAGTGCACTTTCCGCTACTGGATGCGGAGCATAATACATACGGCATCAAAGTCGAGCTCCTTAACGCACCGGATGGAAATTCGCATACTACGATCTACTATGACGAATCCAACTATAAAACGGCGAGCGGCACATCCATTAACCTTAATGCATCAAGCTCCAGTTACGCAATCAATCCGGTCGACGCATCCGCAGGCGTTGACAGCGCCAATGGCGCACATAAATGGTCCAATAATTATGGCGATAAACGCGGAATCGACACTTGGACCTATTTTACGGACGGCACCTCCATCACCATAGATTTTAATGTGGAGCCCGTTTCCGCGACAAAGTACGGCTCTTTGAGCGGATATATTTTTAACGATATGAATAAAGACACAAAGTTCTCCTCCGGCGAACCCGGACTGAACGGAATTACGGTTACCGTAAAGGATAAAAACGGCACGGACCATACGACTACCACGGATGCAACCGGCTATTATATCGTCGGGATCCCGCAAGGGAACTATACGTTTAAAGCCACTGCTCCCACAGGATACACGCTGCAAACAGGAAACGGGACACAGACTGGAACGTTAAGCGCAAGCTCTGTCATTTTACAGAATGTAGGCTACTATTTAGAGACCGATCTGAAAATTACTGTAACGGCGAGCAGCGGACCTTATATCAAAGGCTCCACTTTTACTTACACCCTGAATGCTTCGAACGTGAGCAATGTCCCTGCAACCCGTGTAGTTGTTAACGATGCGCTCCCGGCAGGGCTTACGTATGTAAGCGACGATTCGAGCGGAGATTATGATGCGAGCACCGGAATTTGGACAATAGGAACATTGAGTAGCGGTCAATCCGTTACTATGAACATTACGGTGAGAATTAATTCCGATGCCGGCGTACCGGCATCCATTACGAATCAAGCTGTTATCTCCTCAACAGAGAAAGATAGCGATCTGACTAACAACAGCAGCAGCCTTCCTATATCTGTAACAAATAGTTACACCGTTACCTTCAACAGCAACAGCGGTTCCGCTGTACCTGCGCAAACCGTGAACGAGAACGACAAAGCTACTGAGCCTACGGCTCCTACAAAAAGCGGCTTCACTTTCAATGGTTGGTTTACGGACAGCAACTTTGATCCAGCAACAGCTTTCGATTTCAACACGCCGATCACCGCTCCGATTACGCTTTACGCGAAATGGACGGCGATCACCCATACCGTTACATTCGACAGCAACGGCGGTTCCGCTGTACCTGTGCAAACCGTGAACGAGAACGACAAAGCTTCTGAGCCTACGGCTCCTACAAAAGCCGGCTTCACCTTCGACGGCTGGTTTACGGACAGCAACTTTGATCCGACAACTGCTTTCAATTTCAACACGCCGATCACGGCTCCGATTACGCTTTACGCAAAATGGACGCCGGTTACCCATACCGTAACATTTGTCAGCAACGGCGGTTCCGCTGTACCTGTACAAACGGTTAACAAGAACGACAAAGCTTCTGAGCCTACGGTACCTACGAAAGGCGGCTTCACATTCGATGGCTGGTTTACGAACAGCAATCTGGATCCGCTAACGGCTTTCGATTTCAACACATCGATCACGGCTCCGATTACGCTTTACGCAAAATGGACGCCGGTTACCCATACCGTAACATTTGTCAGCAACGGCGGTTCCGCTGTTCCGACGCAAACGGTAAACGAGAACGACAAGGCTACTGAGCCTACGGTACCTACGAAAAGCGGCTTCACTTTCGACGGCTGGCTTACGGACAGCAATGATCCGACTACTGCTTTCAATTTCAACACGCCGATCACCGCTCCGGTTACGCTTTACGCAAAATGGACGGCGATCACCCATACCGTTACATTTAACACATACGGCGGTTCGGCTGTGCCGACGCAGATTGTAAACGAGAACGACAAAGCTTCTGAGCCTTCGGCTCCTACAAAAGCCGGTTTTACTTTTGATAACTGGTTCACAAATAGCAACTTGGATCCGGCTACAGCTTTCAATTTCAACACACCGATCACCGCTCCGGTTACGCTTTATGCAAAATGGACCGCGGTTACCCATACCGTTACATTTAACACTTACGGCGGTTCGGCTGTGCCGACGCAGATTGTAATCGAGAACGACAAAGCTTCGGAGCCTTCGGTTCCTACAAAAGCCGGTTTCATTTTTGACGGCTGGTATACGAACGATAACCTGGATCCGGCTACAGCTTTCGATTTCAACACGCCGATCACCGCTCCGGTTACGCTTTATGCAAAATGGACCGCGGTTACCCATACCGTTACATTTAACACTTACGGCGGTTCGGCTGTGCCGACGCAGATTGTAATCGAGAACGACAAAGCTTCGGAGCCTTCGGTTCCTACAAAAGCCGGTTTCATTTTTGACGGCTGGTATACGAACGATAACCTGGATCCGGCTACAGCTTTCGATTTCAACACGCCGATCACCGCTCCGGTTACGCTTTATGCCAAGTGGACGGAGATTGCGCCTAATACTCATGCCGTCATATTCAATAGCAACGGCGGCTCGCCTGTACCGGCACAAATTGTGAACGAGAACGACAAAGCTGCTCAGCCTGCGGCTCCTGCAAAAACCGGGTTCATTTTTGACGGCTGGTATGCGAACGACAACCTGGATCCGGCTACAGCTTTCGATTTCAATACGCCGATCACGGCTCCGGTTACGCTTTATGCGAAGTGGACAGCGATTGTCCATACCGTCACCTTCGAAAGCAACGGCGGTTCGGCTGTGCCGACGCAAACAGTGAATGAGAACGACAAAGCAACGCAGCCGGCAGCACCTGCAAAAACCGGCTTCACCTTTGACGGCTGGTTCACAAGCGTTAACCTGGATCCAACAACAGCTTTCGATTTCAATACGCCGATCACGGCTCCGGTTACGCTTTACGCGAAATGGACATCGATTCCTACAACGACTGTGCCGGTTCCGGAAACACCTGCACCAGTTTCGCCNCTACAACGACTGTGCCGGTTCCGGAAACACCTGCACCAGTTTCGCCGCCGATGATTGACTATGTACCGACAAAGAACTTTACGATAATCATCACGGATCCGTCTCATGGCGGAGTTGAAGTCAAGGATAAAATTACAAAGCTCGTAGGCGAACAACTGCGCTTGACAGGAAAATTATTTACAGCTGACGGTAAAGATCTTCAATTACCGACGATCGACATGAAGTCCGACGGAAGCTTCTCGATGCCAAGCGTCCCGGCTGGAGAATACAAGCTGTTATTGAACGTCGTCGCACCGACGGGTGAAAAATTAATCGGTAACACAGCCAAGTTGATTATCGACAAAAACGGCAATGCGACCCTTGTTGCCGATCTCATCGATCCTTTTGGAAAGATCACCGATAACGTTACCGGCAAAGAAGTTAAAGATGTAAAAGTAACGCTTTACTGGGCGGATACCGAACTTAACCGGGCCAAGGGCAGAAAGCCTAACACCGAAGTCGCATTGCCGAACCTGCCGGATTTTGCGCCGAATCAGAACCATAACCCGCAGTTAAGCGATGCGAACGGCGATTATGCCTGGATGGTATTCCCGGAAGGCGATTACTACATCTTGGGCGAGAAAGACGGATATGTCGCTTTCGATAGCCGAAAAGATATGCGCGATGAGACGCACGGCGAAGATAGCTACATCCGGAATGGAATCATCCACGTCGGCCAATCGATTGTACGTTTCGACATCGCCCTTCAGCCGAAGGTTGTCGAATCCGGCGAGCACAAATTGTACATTTACGGATATCCCGATGGCTCCTTCCGGCCTGAGCGGGGGATTTCCAGAGCGGAAATCGCAGCGATTCTTTTCCGTACAATGCCGTTTGCAAGCGGTATGACAACGGACAAGATCTACACGGACGTCGATCAATCGCATTGGGCTTATAATGAAATCATGAATGCCGCGCAGCAAAAATGGATGCTTGGCTACGAACAAGGGGATTTCCAACCGGAGAAATTCGTAACCCGAGCCGAGTTGGCGCAAATTCTGTTCATTGTGAAAAAATGGGGGCCCGCCGCGAATAGTTCTTTCCAAGACGTAAAAGGGCATTGGGCGGAGACAGCCATTGCAGCCGCAGAGAAACAGGGCGTTCTCGACGGATACCCGGACGGAACTTTCCGGCCTGATCAAGCCATTCGGCGGGATGAAGCCGTCCACATTTTCAATCTGCTTCTGGATCGTCATCCTTGGAAAATCAAAGTGCCGCAGAAGTGGACGGACATTCCGGAAACGCATTGGGATTACGACGCGATCATGGAAGCATCCGTACCGCATGCCTATGAGATATTCGAGGACGGAACCGAGGACTGGAAATTGCAGTAATGGCAATCATTTTCGATTTGAACTAGCATAAGTAAGGGCTGTCTTAAAGGTTCGGAAGACCTTCAGGACAGCCCTTATTTTCTAGTCTGCACAACAAACGACATGTCGTTAGAACAAATCGGCTTCGGAGCCTCGCCTTTACTTCTCTACGGCAACCATGGCATATCCTTTTACTTTTGGCAGAGGAATGCGGATATAACCGTTCGCCATCTCATATTCCAGAGGCTCTTTTCCCGGTACCATATAGACGTTTGCAGGCTTCTCGCCTTTCAAATACACGACTCCGCCGTCCAGCGTCTGAACGTCTTCGATCACATTATACCTGCCTCTCGGCTCCGGATGGGTCAGCTTGATATGAACCATGCGTTTATCTTCTTTCGCCGTCACCGTCACGCGCGCCGTCGTCGGAATCTCCTCGCACTTGATCAGCGGGTCCGGCAGCAGCTGCTTCAGGCTGTAGCCTACCATGTACTTGTGGACATTCGCGGCATACTGCATGTAGGCTCCGAAAACCGGGAAGCAAAATTGGATGATATTGCCCGACCTCGCCACTGCAGGACGTCCCGCATATTGATCCGGGGGCGTGTAGAACGAACCGTGGAAGCCGTTCCATTCCCGGTTGAAGTAGGGCTGCCAGTACTCCGCAACCTCTTTCATGCCTTCTTTCGCCTGAAGCAAAATCCCCTGTTTATAAATCCCGCACAACATCTCCGGCATTTCTCCCCCGGTATCCTCCAGCATGCGGAAGTACGAGCTGTTCCACGGATCTTCGCCCTCGTAAGCCATGTTCCATTCAGGAAGCGCGAAGTCCGTGCCTTCCGGATTCAAGCCGGAATGCCCCGAGCTGATTACGCCTCCGCCTGCGGCGATGTATGCCTTCAGCTTCGGACCCAGTACGGGCGTAATCCGCACATTGTCCGGCAGGATGATCACTTTGTACTTGGATAGATCGTGGCTCTCGTTTATGATGTCATAGGTCATCTTAAGCTCGCCCAGCATACGCACCGCGCCGTTATGACATTCGTCCAGCTTGCCGCCCGCCAGCGTTAAAATGCCGATATCCGCAACCGCGCGAACGCCGTCCGTCCATGGCTCGCAGCGCTCAAGCTCCTCGTAAATTTCGCCGATCACTTTGTACACCGCCGGATCCAAGCCGTCGCGCGGATGCATGTGATCGCCGATAGACGTAGGCACGCCGTTGCTAAGCGCGTCCCAGCAGTCGTTAAGCAGCGACGCTTTGCTTTTCAAGCCGCCGAAGTCGCCCCAATTAACATTAAATCTTCCTGTCATATAGAACACTTGCTGCCCCAAATTCCGCGCATACGCGACTTGAGCCGGGAAAAAATCGTAGCTCCACCCGCTTGGCAAGCATTCGATTTCAATGTGCGTGCGCAAGCCTTCCGTATCCGCCGGCTCCAAGCCGTTCAAATAAAGAAACTTGTCGGGGCCGACGATCTTCTTCACTTCCCTGGAGAAATCGAGCAGCGCTTCTTTAGCGAACGCCAATACATGCTCGTCATTGAGCGGATCCCTTCCTCTATCGCGTACGGCTTCCAAACACTCGTTGCCGTGACACGGATTAATGACCATGCAATCCAGGAAAAAACCTTCCACCGGATACCGCTCCGCCACCTCGCGGATCATGCCGAGCGCATAGTCCCGGTAGCCGGAATGAAAGCACATATTGCGAAAAAAGTTCGCGGTCCTGTCATCGTAAATGATCTGGCCTTCCTTGTTCACGATTGTCCATTCCCGATGTTTGCGGGCCATCTCATGGTCAAGGCCGATGTTGAAATAGGCGGTTACGCCGATTCCGGCTTTGCGGCACTCCTCCACGGTTTGTCCGAACATATCGAAGTCAAGATGCGGATGCATAACGCCGATGTCCGTCGGATAGTAGGCGAAGCCGATATTACACTTGGCAAAAACGTTCACATACTCCACGCGCGCATCCTTGAGCGTCTTGGCGAATGCCTTCGCATCGAAATTGGCCGCAAAGTCGGGAATGTCCGGCATCGTATGAAAATCGATGTGTACGGCTCGTTTGATGGTTCTCATGCAAAGTTCTCCTCGCAAATATATGACTTAAAAACGATAGTAAGCTTCCGAAGCGGAGACGGGATACCCTTTAAGACCAGTTCCTGCGATAGACATCCGCGTAGTGCCGGTAATACCCCGCCGTTCTCTGCGAAAGCCCCGACAAGTAATCCGGTTCGTCGAACCACGGCTGCACGGCGAACTCGTCGTGCAGCGGATAGTTGACCGAAGAGTAAGTGATATGCAGCGTTCGCCTAGGAATCTCTTTATGGTAGCGGCCGCGGTGATGCCCGACCGGATCGAAAATCAATCCGTCTCCCGCTTTCAGCGCAATGCGCAGCGCATTCGGCATCCCGTCTTCGCGGCAGTGGCTCTTATTATCGTCCAGGCGAATATAAGCTTCGTCGGGAGAGTCGTAACGATTGGCCGAAAACGGGACATACTCGATGTCGTCGTTATCGACCAGCGCAATTTGAAGATGGACGCCGGAGACATGTTCGGCGCTGCGGAATTTACGGATCATCGCCCGCTCTTCCTCATCGTCCTTAACCATAAACTGCGTATCGCGGTGCCAATTGCCGTCCTCGGAGCTGTACCGCGGATTGACCATGTAGCTAATACTGCGAAACAGCGACGGTCCGCCAAGAATCTGCTCAACCGTGCCTACGCAGCGGGGATCGGCAATCAACTCCAAAATCGCATTCTTCTGTTCGCGGTTGCCTTCGTCAAACCACTTCGGATCGTGAATATTTCGCACGGCCATAAAGTCCGTTTGCGGCTTTTCCCGGTCATGCTCCTCCGTAAACCGCTCCAATACGCCGTCGCAGGCGCTCTTCAGCCGCGTCAGTTCATTTCCTCTGAATATCTCGGGAATGATGAGATAACCTTCTTCTTTAACGCTCCGATATGCCGATTTCATATGCAGCAACAGCTTCCTTTCTTATCGATTTCGCGAAAATCCCCCTGCTGTTTTTTTATATTGGAGTTGCGCTCGGCAGAACATGGGCATTTTCGAAGGTTTTTACGCATATCCGTTCGGATTCGGCAACCGCACCCGCTGCCTAAACGATCTGGAAATTCGTCCGAAGCGCCGGATTGTCCCATTCTTCGTCCAAGCCGAGACCGCGCAAATCGGCGATCGTATTATTTTGCTCGGCTTCGTACAACCGCCATATAACCCGCAAGCCCTGAATGCTCCGGGGCCCGTCGACGATCGGACGTTTGCCGCTCGTAATGCACTCGAGGAAATGCCGCGTCTCATGCTGCGTCATTTTGCCAGGCTCTTCGATTTCCATCAGCACCTCGCAGTTCGAACCTGTCTCCAGATCGCCTTGCTCCCGCTTCATGTTCGAATGCGCGTACAGCTTGCCTTCGCCCAGATGCATTTCCAGCATTCCTTCCGTACAGTGGGCATGGATGCTGTAACCGAGACGGGAGCCGCGCGCGCCCCATGTGCCGAAGTGGTATCCCATCACGCCGTTTTCGAACTCGATCGTTACGTTGCTCGTTCCTTCCATCTCCATCCACGGGGTCCCCAGGTTCGTCCCCATGTGCACGCCCTTGACTGGGTTCCCGAGAAAACGCAGCATCAAATCGACGTAATGACAGCCATGGCTGAAAAACTGGCCGCCGCCCAACCGTTTCGCCGTGCTGCCCCAATTCCCCGGCTCCAGAAACGTCAATTGCTCGGTCCAAATCGACATTTGGAAAATGTCGCCGTACGCCTTGCTGTCGATCAACTCCTTCATTTTCTCGATGACCGGCCAGAACGGAACCGGATATGCCGTCATTAGCACGCGATCCACCGCTTCCGCCGTACGGATCAGCTCCTCGCACTCCTCTTCCGTATTCGCGAGCGGCTTCTCCATCAGCACGTGCTTGCCGGCTTTTAAACACGCCAGCCCAATTTCGTAGTGCAAATCGTGGGGCAATGCGATCAGCACGGCATCCACGTCGTCCCACATATCGCGGTAGTCCGTCACCGCTTTCTCCGCATGTACAAGCCCTGCCATATGCTCCGCCCGCTCCAGATTGCGGTCGCAGGTGACGCTGACGGTCATAATATCATTTAACATGACGAGTCCTTTGGCATGGCCCGAATTGGCGATTCCTCCGCAGCCGATAATACCCATTCTGATTTTATTCATCTTATGTTTCTCTCCTTTTGAAATATCGCTTAAATTCGTACCCATTCAAAATTCGCAAACAATAAGGCTTCGTCCGGCCAGCCGTCCTCCGGCATGCGAAGCTCCAAATAGTTGACGTCCGCCCATCCCGTGAGCGTTTCGCCGCTCTCCTCATGCCGGAAGGATTCCGGCGTAAGGGAAAAGATTTGCCACTCTCCCCTGCCGTCAATAGAGACAGAACATTCATAATTGCGGCTATGCGACGGAAAATGAAGCTGCTGGACAATAACCGTAAAATCGGCGGCTTTTCGGCTCAGCAGCTGAAAGCGAAGCATCTCGCCTGTCCTTCCCCTGTAGGCAGGGTCTCCCAACCGATACGTAAGGGGAGAAAGCATAGGGGCCGGCCGGAACCCTTTCACGCCGTCTTCGCTCACGGCAGCCGTTATCGGGCTGTAGCGGTGAGGGAACGGATCGGCATTCGGGCTGTTCGTCACCCAGCCGTCTAAACCGTCCCTGCCGTCATAAATGAGACCGGATCGACGGATCGACGAACAACCGAATTCATCCGCGCCGCTCAAATCATTACCCTCAACAGCATCCGTATCCTCATTCGCGGCTCCTGTGCCGATACCGGCACGATCAGCCTCCTGCGACGTTGTCAGCAATTTGCTGGATAAACAAATGCCGGATGCATAGAACACATTCGCATATGCATACACCGTTCCGCCGTAACCCGCAGCGTCTTGAAGGGACGCCCTCCACTCCGAACCGAGCTCGGTCGGGACAAGCGGCCGCCAATGCCGGGATACCGCATGCGGATTGCCAAGAGAGCAATACGCCTCAACCCGGGTTACGGGCTGCGTGCATCCGGGATCGGGACGAATGACGAGCTCGACATTCCCCTCCGCCGCATCGTGCCGTATAGATACTTCAGGCATCCTGGGCCATCGCTCTCCTCCCTTTAGCCACGTATCCATCCATATTGCAACATTTTCCGCTTGTTCCGAGTGAACATAATGGTTAAAGCCCGGTGTGAAAGCCGCGCTTCGCGGCGTCCGCTCCGGCAAAGCGGAAAGGATATCGAACGCGCGGTCCATTTTGCCGTAGAAATCGTTCGACGCGCTCACAAACAGCATAGGGGTGCGAATAAACGGCGCATAAACTTCCGGCTCCATGCCGGCCCGCCAGATGCGAACGTCGTCATCGGAATAATCCGGCTGCACCCCCGTCGCCAAACGGAACTCCTCTTTGAACGTGTGCCAGCCGAGCCCATAGATCGCGCAGCTTGCGTGTATGCGCGTATCCGTCGCGGCCAGCGTCCACAGCAGCGTTCCGCCCATCGATACGCCGAACGCGCCCAGCTTTCCGGGATCGACCTCCGGCTGCGCTTCCAGCAAGGTCAACGCCCGCCGGCCGGCCACGGCCCATTCGTACCAAGAGGATGCGCGTACGTTCGGAAACGTTGCCATCATCCGATCGCCTACGGCCGATTCCATTTGGTTCGCGTGCGCGAGCTCCTCGCCCCATAACGTGTAGGGCTGGCCGTCTGGCCGTCTGCCACCCCAATTAAAGGATAAAGCCGCATAACCGCGTTCATTCCAATATCGCAGGATATCAAGGTTGGCCGTTTGCCCTCCTCCATGAACGTGCAGGATGCCAGGCAGCAGTTTCCCTCCTTCCGGAGCGCTGTAAACAGCATAAATCCGGGTTTTGGTTGAGCCGGCCGCTTTCCCCGTAAAATACATTTCTTTAAAGGAAATCCCGCTTTCCGTCCACTGCTTCAAAAGCTCGATTTCCAGCGGCTCCGCTCTCGGGTCATAACCTTCCCAGACTTGTTCCGGCGACAGCATTTCCCTGCATTGCGACATTTCAAGCGCCTCCCCGGCTTTCGTCATCGTTTGAACGGAGCATTTTCCATGCGTTATTCCAGTCCTCGCCATGCGCAGCATCAGCATAATACCGAATCATACGGTTCCCTCACCTTAGGAAGTCTGCCATTGCTTCATTGACTACATAGCGCTCGCAACCGCTCGATAATCGGCGATGTCAATGCCGCCGTCTTCGTTAATGTCATACAGCTTTACTCTGTGCCAATCCGCGCTTGAGCTGTTTTTGCCGAAGTGAGCGGTCAACGTTCCCAAATCGGCGATCGATACTTTCCCGTCCCGGTTTACATCCGCAGGGGCTTCGGCGATAATCTCGATATTATAGGAAGACCGCTCCCCGCTCTTGGCGGTTCCTGCGATATCCGTCATATCGGCCTTGGAAACCGACACCTTCGCAAAAGCGGACTGCGTTAAACTCTTCGCCCTGAATGTGAGGGCCGCGATTTTCGGATCGCTGCCGATCCCTTGCACCGTATCGGTACTGGTCATTCCGATTCGAACTTTGCCCGGCGCATCCATGACCGGTTCGGCGAGCGCGATCCCTTCGTGAAGCGAAGCGGCCGATACGAATTCCAGCTGCTGCGGATTAAATTCGAACGTAATTTCTTGTTCGGCGATCCCCGTCGTCACTTGCTCCAGCCCGTACATAACCGTGAACGGCTTCTCGATACGGATGGAGGCCTCGCCCGATAGCTTCGTAACCGGCGCAGGCTCGGCGATAGGTTCGTTGACCGCGCGAAAATTATCGATGTAGGCGGTCGCGCCCGATTGCGTTGCGTTTGAATAAATGCCGATGTAAGTAAAGGCCGGGAAAATTTGCGCATAGGAATTGAACTGGCCGGTAACCGGCGCCTGCCCTTCCACGGTGACGGTGACATCATATTTCTTGACGAAGTCGGGGCCGACTTTAATTACGACCTCCAGATGGAACCATTGGTTTAACGGCAGATCCGTGAGCTTGACCGGCGTTCCGTATACCGGTCCTCCGAACAGGGCTCCTTCCTTGATCAGCAAACCTGCCGCATGCTGATTCGGCTGACCGGCCGTGCGGTCGCCGAGCTCAAATTCCAGACTTGTATCGGCGTCGACGCGCATATCCATCGAAAGCTTGCTTTTCCCGCTCGTATGGTTCAATGACAAAATCATTGCCGGCAGCCACGAATCTCCCGTCACCTCTCGGATACGCAAGCTTTTGCCGCCGTCCTTCGCCTGCTCGTCGCTTACCTCGATTCCAGTGCCGTACACGGTACTGTTCGCCATCGGATTGCCAAGCTCCGTCGTCTCGAAGCCGTCGTCAATCACGATTATTCCCGACTCCTCCGCGTATGCGGCGCCTGAAACGACCGGTCCAAGCACAACTGCGAATGATACCGCGATCGCCATGACTTTTCGGATCATCCTTCTCACCCCCGTCTCCCTATTTGCCATTGCCGTGGCCATTTCCATTTCCATTGCCGTTACCGTTACCATAACCATTGCCGTTACTATTACCATTGCCGTTACCGTTACCATGGCCGTTTCCATTGCCATTGCCGTTACCGTTACCATGGCCGTTTCCACTGCCATTGCCGTTACCGTTACCATGGCCGTTTCCATTGCCATTACCGTTACCGTTTCCATGGCCATTACCGCTGCCATTACCGTTACCTTGCTGGATTTGGATCGCAACCGAAGCTGTCTGTACGTTTTTCTCCGTACCGCGTTCATTGGAAACAACGGCTTTCGTCGACTGAACGGTCGTGCCTGCACCATCCGTCCGCTTCTTCGCCTTAAAATTCAACTTCAGTACGTCCGCGGCTTCCGTTATCGCATGCGTCAAACCTTCGCTAGCCATGATGACGCGGACTTTGCCCGCTTCGCCGGTTTTCGTCTCCACAAGCGCTACGCCGGGAATAAGCGACTCGGCTGATACGAAAGCAACCGTGTCCAGATCGTATTCGAAAGTTATATCGAGCGCAGTTGCCTGCTGCGATCCCGGCTGCAGTTGCGTCGTGACGGCAAAGCTTTGCCCGCTCTTGACGGATGCGGGTGCCGCAAGCATCAGCTTCGGTGCCTCGGAAGACTCATTGCTCATCGAGAAGTTGTCGATGTACGTCGACGTGTCAACTCCGTCTGCAATGGAGTACATGCCGAAGTAGCTGAAGATCGGGAAAACGTCGGCATAGGAAGGCAAGCCGGTGAAAACATGCGGCGTCTGCTCCCCATCGAGCGTCACGGCGACTTCATATTGCTGCGTATAATCCGCCCCCACGCCGATCGACACTTTGAGATGAATCCACTGTCCGACCGGCAAATCCATCAGCTTGGTTCGCTTCGAAGGCGTATAAATGTCTCCGCCGAACAACTCGCCGCCCACGATCTGCAAGCCCATCGTATGATGCTGATTGCCCGTCTCCGACCGGTCGCCGAACTCGAGTTCGAGGCCGGTTCCGGCATCGATCATCAAGTCCATTTCCATCGTGCTGATGCCGTCATAATGATAAGGTGCCAGCGTAATCATCGGCCAGAAATTATAGCCGACGGCGTCTGAAAATTCCTGAATTTTCAGACTTTGACTGCCGCTCTTGGCCTGCTCCCCCGATATGACCTTAATGAACGAAGCGCCGTTTGTCCAATAGGAAGTCATGCGCTGCATCGGACCGTCCGCTGGAGTCGATTCGAAATCGTCCGTGAACAGCTGCGGCCTTTTCTGCGGAAGCGGAGCTCTAACCGGTACCTGATACGAATAGTCGGATGCCAAATCGATCCATTCGCTGTCTCCGTAAACGCCCGCAGTCGAAACATCGAACGGAACGAAGCCTGTCACGGCAGGGAATGTCTCCCCATTCTTCAGCGTGAAATTTCTGCCTGCGGCATCCGTAAACGGAGATTCCTCAAGCAATACCGATGTCGTGTCGCCGTATCGCTGCTTCAGCTGATTAAGCGACGACTGGTCGAACGCATTGGGATTGCCCGTTTCGTTGATATAAGCGTTGCCACTAAGCGTATGCGTATAGGGTTCCGTTAGAATAGCGGAAAACGGTTTTCCTTCCGCAAAATGAATCAAATTGCGCTCGATCGTAAAGCTGCTGCGAATATTGGCGCCTAGAATCGGATCGTTGAACGAATCGGCCAGATTGTTAATCCCGTAGGTGCCTGTATAGGCAAAAATGTTGTTGCGCAGCATGATGTTTCGAGCATACCCGTTCAAATAACCGTAATCTTGAACGTCGTAGACAAGATTGTTTTCCAGCGTATACCCCGTCGTCGCATTGTCATTGTACAAGCCTGCCGCGGTATGATCGTACCTGGTAATATCGTGGATCACGTTATTGCGGATGATCGAGCCCGTTCCGTCTCCTACCGCATAAATGCCGCCGAGATCGTCCATAACCATCTGTCCGATATGATGGATATGATTCCATTCGATTACGTTGCGCAGCGTGTCCGTCTCATTCGATACCCACGACCAGCCGGCGGAAATGCCGCTGTAATACAGATCTGAAATATCGTTATGCGAGACGGTACTGTCACTCGCTTGGCCGATCAGAATGCCGACCCCTTCCGGATGCAGACGGCCGCCGGCCCGAATAATGTTGTTGTCCACCGTGATGTGATGCACCTTGTTCGGTTCGGGAGGAGCGGGATTTACCGTCTCGCCTACGCGAACGCCCCCCGCGCCAAGATCATGCATGTAGTTGCCGACAATGTCCACATCGCTTGAGCCCTTTTCCACGCTGAGCCCGTAATTCGCGATGTTGAATACTTCGTTGCCTTCGAAAGTTACACTGCGAGCGCCTTTAAATTGAATAACCGCCGGCAGCGGCGTACCGATCGATGAAGCCGCTTGGCCGTATTTGTAGCCGTCTTCCGGCGTCACATGTTTTGTATGAGCAAAAGCCAGCCCCTTGAATGAAAGATGCTCCGCATAGTTTCCGGCCGCCGGATCCCCTTGCACGATCATTAGCTTGTCGAGTATAGGGGCGACGACTTCCGCAGTCACCATCGTTTCCCCTGCGCGCGGCATATAATACAGCTGCCCGGTTCTCTTCAAGAACCATTCGCCGCCTACATCGAGCGCTCCCATAAAGTTCTCCATCGTATACCGGGTAAAAGGCGGAATCGGCGCCGGCATGAAATACGTATCGCCGCTGAGTCCGATTATGCTGTCCGCCGGGTTTACCCAATCGACTCTTCGGGTAGCCGTCAGCCAGTTGGAATAGACATGAACGGAAACATCGTTCAATTCCTGCTGCGAAAGACCGGATAGCGACTCGGCGTCCTGCGGGTCGTTCGGAATAAACGCCGTTTGCGAAAAATCGATCGTCTCCCCCGTAGCCGGATCCTTACGCAAGCCGGCATTTTCGTCCACGTAATGATAGCCCGCATTCGGCGTTTTGGCCCTGACCGCCCATTTGCCGTTGACCCACAGCTGCTCGAAATACAATTCCCCTGAGGCAGCTTCAGGCACTTCGGCCATCCACATGCCGTTCCCGGCTTCCGTGAAGCCGCTTATCTTTTTTCCGCCGCTGATAACCGGCTTCTCCCCAGGGTAAGCCGCATAGGTGATCGGAGCCGACGCCGTTCCCGAATCGTCCGCCGTAAACAAGAGCGGCTCCGCGAGCGTATAAGTGCCTCCCCTTATGTAAACCGTAGCCGGACCGGAAAGCCCGCCGCCTTGTGTTTTCAGCTCCCTCAAAGCGTCTCTTGCCCGTTCGATCGTCCGAAACGGCTGTTCCAGCGCACCGGTGTTCGCATCGCTTCCAAGCGCAGCATCGACATAGTAGACAAGTCCGTTCTCAGCCTCAGCCGCGCGAGCCGTAGTTGATCCCATCTCTCCGCCCGAGGCAAGCAAAATAGCGAAAGCGAGCATAACGATTTTTCTTACCATGACCACGCCTCCCTAAAAATACGATACCAATCTACCCTATCATCAAAAGAGTATCAGGCAGTCCGCCCCAATGTTATCAGGTTAAGCAATAGGCCGTTTCTGAGACTAAGTGGAAAAACTACAGTAAAATTTCCGCTTACGGCCTCTTTTCGCAAAATAGATGGAAAAACTCAGACTGTTTAGAAAGTCCTTATTTTACCACGGCAGCGCGTTAATATGATATAATAA
>NZ_QMFB01000019.1 GCF_003285015.1 Paenibacillus contaminans
CAAACACTTCGCATCTAGTTTTCAGGGAGTAAACACCCTGTATATGGGCAACATGTTTGGTGACGATAGCGGAGGGGAACCACGCGTACCCATCTCGAACACGACCGTTAAGCCCTCCAGCGCCAATGGTACTTGACCCGCAGGGGTCTGGGAGAGTAGGACGTTGCCAAGCAAATGAAAGCCTCTTTACTGGTTAACCGGTAAAGGGGCTTTTTNAATGAAAGCCTCTTTACTGGTTAACCGGTAAAGGGGCTTTTTGTGTTTTCTAATGTTTCTTTGCGGAGAAGGCTTTAAAGTACAGGACATAGGTCAGCGTCAAATTGCTGCAGGCGGTAGAGGTTAATTTAGCTGGACGATTTTCCAATAAACTCTTGTTAATTGAAGAATTATGCATGTCTTCCTTGAGCCATACTACCAGCTAAGGAGGAGATACAAATGAATGGGGAACGGATTTGTACGTTATTTTACGGGTTATTGATCTGTTGTATCGTGCTCTTGGGAACGGCTTGTTCGCAAAATGTGTCGTCCAGACATATTGACGGATACACCTCCGATGAGGCGAAGGCGAAAGCACCTGAAGGAACTGACCATGTGCCAGTGCAAGAGCAGAATCGTTCGGATTTCACGAAGGAAGATAAGGCCCCTGCGGATACCGACATAAAGTCGGGAAATGAACGGCGTACCGGGAACGAGCCGTCGTCACCGGCCGTTCCTATTCCCTCGGGCGGAAATCAATCGAAGGAAGAAGTAAAAGCCAAGGGCATATACGTTTCCGGGCGTATGGCTGCGAGCGGCTCTTTTCAACAATTGCTCGATTTGGTGGACCGTACGGATCTAAATGCGATGGTTATTGATATGAAGAACGATTCGGGACAATTTATTTTTCCTAGCAGCATACCTTTAGCCGAACAGATCGGGGCGACCGAGAGTCCGATGATACCGTCTCCGGAAGCTTGGATGCAGCGCCTCAAAGCGAGGAATATATATTCGATAGCAAGAATTGTCGCTTTTAAGGATCCTTACTTGGCTGTACAGAGACCGGATTTCGCTATGCGTACGAAAGACGGGAACGCTTGGCAAGATGCAAGAGGCGTTTTATGGATTGATCCGTACAATGAAGAAGTATGGGATTATAATATTGCGATCGCTAAGGAAGCGGCGAGAATTGGTTTTGACGAAATTCAATTCGATTACGTTCGTTTTCCGGAGAACGGTCAGAAGGTGGACAGGGAGGTCCAGTATCAAAATCCGCATGGATGGAGCAAGGCGAAAGCGATAGAGGCGTTTTTGAGCAAAGTGAAGGAGGGGTTGAAAGGAACGGATGTATTCGTGTCGGCGGATGTTTTTGGACTTACGACATCGAGCTCCACAGATATGGGAATCGGCCAGGAATGGTCTAAAATCGCCAAGCACGTCGATGTGATTAGTCCGATGATTTACCCTTCCCATTACGGTAAAGGCGTCTATGGGATCGCGAATCCCGATCAGGAGCCCTATCTGACGGTTAGGCAGGCGGTGAGCGATGCACTGGCCAAGAACGATGAAGTATTCCGTCTTAACGGCAAATCTCCTGCCATACGGCCATGGTTTCAGGCTTTCACGGCAACATGGCTCCCTTCCCATCAAAGATATGGAGCGGCTGCGATCAAGGAGCAAATACTTGCAGCTAAAGAGCTGGGCTTGGAGCAATTTATGCTATGGAATCCGGCCTGCAAATACGCGTACGAATAAAATTTTTCGTTTTGATAAGCCTTCTGTTCGTGCGGAAAGACGGCGATCGGTGAAGAGTTTTTGAAAAAAAGGAAATACATAAATGAGTTCCTTGAAAATGGAGAGGACATTTTCTTGACATGAAAATAGAGCATTGATAATATTGCAATAATATACTCATGTAAGGAGGCGCTCCATTCGTGTGGGAGACGAAGTTTGCGAAGGAAGGGTTAACGTTCGATGACGTGCTGCTCGTACCGAGAAAATCAGCCGTATTCGGGAAGGAAATCGACGTATCGACGGTGCTGGGTTCTACGCTGAAGCTAAATATTCCTTTTATCAGTTCCGCAATGGATACGGTAACGGAGTCGGCGATGGCGATCGCGATTGCGAGGGAAGGCGGCATCGGCATCATTCACAAAAATATGTCGATCGACCTGCAGGCTAACGAGGTTGATCGCGTCAAGCGGTCGGAGAGCGGCGTTATTACGAATCCTTTTTCACTTACGCCGGAACATCATGTTTATGACGCGGAAGAGTTGATGGCGAAGTACCGCATTTCCGGGGTGCCTATCGTTGACGGAAACAACAAGCTGGTCGGTATTTTGACGAATCGCGATTTGCGTTTCGTACACGACTATTCGATTAAAATCAAAGACGTGATGACGACGGAAGGGCTTGTCACCGCACCTGTCGGCACTACGCTCCAAGAGGCGGAGGGCATTCTTCAGAAGCATAAAATCGAGAAGCTGCCGCTTGTTGACGATCATAATGTGTTAAAGGGTCTTATTACAATAAAAGATATCGAGAAAGCGATCCAGTTCCCGAACGCTGCCAAGGATCAATACGGCAGACTGCTCGTGGGCGGTGCTCTGGGCGTTTCTAAGGACGTTATGGAGCGCGCTGCGGCGCTTGTAGAAGTTGGCGTCGACTTGATCGTGGTTGACTCCGCACACGGGCACCACATCAACATCGCCGATACGGTAAGAAAGCTGCGCGGACAATATCCGGAGCTTCCGATCGTGGCAGGCAACGTGGCTACGGCGGAAGGCACCCGCGATCTGATTGAAGCAGGGGCCAGCATCGTTAAGGTCGGAATCGGGCCGGGTTCGATTTGTACAACCCGTATCATCGCCGGTATCGGCGTTCCGCAAATCACGGCAATCTATGATTGCGCGGAAGAAGCCAGAAAGCACGGCGTGCCGATCATTGCAGACGGCGGGATCAAATACTCCGGGGACGTCGTCAAAGCGATTGCCGCCGGCGCCAGTGCGGTTATGTTAGGAAGCTTATTCGCAGGTACGGAAGAAAGTCCCGGTGAATCTGAGATTTATCAAGGCAGACGTTTCAAGGTATACCGCGGAATGGGTTCGTTAGGCGCGATGAAAGAGGGAAGCAAGGACCGTTATTTCCAAGAAAACGAAAGCAAACTTGTACCGGAAGGCATCGAAGGCCGGATTCCTTATAAAGGACCTGTTGCCGATACGATTTTCCAACTGGTAGGCGGTTTACGCTCGGGTATGGGTTATTGCGGTACGCAAAACCTTCAAGCGCTTATTAACGATACGCAGTTCGTCAGAATTACCGGAGCAGGCTTGCGCGAAAGCCATCCGCATGATGTTCATATTACGAAAGAAGCGCCAAACTACTCGCTATAAGCGGAGTGACGGCTTGAAGGGAAGCAGCGGTTATCATAACGCTGTTTCTTTTTTATTAATCGGCAAGAAAGAATTTATCCGCGAATTGTTCGATTTCCCGGTAAACGCGCCTGCCCTTTAGGACGTCGAAGCCGTTTATCCTTGTTGCGTCTAAAGACCTACCCCTTTGCAAGGTGAATTTACGTGTTCCCATATGGTACAATGTAAAAATAAATCACATCATATATGGGAGTGAGTGTGGGAATTGAAACGGTTCACAAAGATGAAACGATACGTCGCGATGTTGGTAGTGGCTCTTCTAGGGCTGCAGTTGCTAATGATAAAACCGGAGAGCGCGTTGGCCGCGGATACGGTAGATTTGAAGCTGGAAGTGAAGTCGGCGATCTTGATGGATGCTGCGACCGGGCAGATTTTATACGAATTGAACGCCGATACGGCGCTGCCTCCCGCCAGTATGGCAAAGATGATGACCGAATATCTTGTTATGGAAAACATCAAGTCTGGGAAACTTACTTGGGACGAGCTGGTTACGACGAGCAAATATGCTGCTGACGTACCGGGTTCCGGCGACTTGTTGGCTAATGGCGAGAAGCTTTCTGTCAAAAGCATGTTTCAAGCGATGTCGATCTATTCGGGCAATGACGCTTCCGTAGCATTGGCTGAACGGATTGCAGGTTCGGAAGAAAATTTCGCCAAAATGATGAATGATAAGGCAAAGGAGCTCGGTCTGCCGACTGCCCACTTTGTAACGTCAACAGGCCTTAGCAAAAATGATCTTAAAGCCTTCCCTCCGATCAACCTGGAAGGCGAGACGTTAATGTCCGCTAAAGATGCTGCGATGCTCGCTTTTCGGATTATTAATGATCACCCGGAAGTGCTTGAGTTTACGAAAATCCCTTCTCTTAAGCTCCGTGAAAGGGACAAGTCCCCGATGATCAACTGGAACTGGATGCTGGAAGGAAATCAAAGCGTAACGAACTTCAAGAAATACGCTTATCAGGGGTTGGACGGGCTAAAAACAGGATCGACCGACGAGGCGGGTTACTGCTTTACGGGAACTGCGGTTCGCAATGGTATGCGCTTAATCAGCGTCGTTATGGGAACGGATTCCGAGCCGAAGCGTTTTGAGGAGACGCGTAAGCTTCTGGATTACGGCTTCAATAACTTCGAGAAGAAGGATATCATCGCCGCGAAAGCCGAAATCGATACCATGAAAACCGTCGAGCTGAAAAAAGGCGTGAAAACTTCCGTTCCTGTCGTGACGGAAAGCGCGCTTTCGATGGTTGTCAAAAAAGGAACGACCGAAGATCAAATCGTGAAGACGGCCGAACCGATCGAGGAAAGCAAGCGGGTCGCTCCTATCAAGCAAGGAGATGTACTGGGCACCGTTAAAGTCACGTACAACGGGAAGGATCAATCGGTTAATTTGGTGGCATCCGAGGATGTCGATAAGGGAAGCTGGATTCGCCTTTTGTTCCGGGCCATCAAAAACTTCTTCGTCGATCTGTTCAGCGGCATCAAGAACATGTTCTAGACAAAATGTTGACACCTGAACAAGGTGAGAAATATGGGCGATAAGGTTGTATAATGTCGACCCATGCTGTAAAATAATTTGTTAGGAGTTTGTCAAATTCGGTTCAAAATAAAATCAGCTCTTATGCCATTTGGGAGGTCAATTCGCAATGGAAACAGGAACGTCTCGCGTTAAAAAAGGTATGGCCGAAATGCAAAAAGGCGGCGTCATCATGGACGTCATGAACGCTGAACAAGCTAAAGTTGCCGAAGCGGCTGGAGCATCCGCCGTTATGGCGCTTGAGCGGGTACCGGCAGACATTCGTGCGGCAGGCGGCGTAGCCCGTATGGCGGATCCGACAATCGTCGAGGAAGTTATGAAGGTTGTTTCGATTCCGGTAATGGCGAAAGCGCGTATCGGTCATTTTGTCGAAGCGAAAGTGCTTGAATCCCTCGGCGTCGATTATCTCGACGAGAGCGAAGTACTGACACCGGCTGACGAAGTATTCCATATTAACAAAAAAGAGTTCACGGTACCTTTCGTGTGCGGCGCGCGCGACCTCGGCGAGGCGCTCCGTCGGATCGGCGAAGGCGCTTCGATGATTCGTACGAAGGGCGAGCCGGGAACTGGAAATATCGTTGAAGCCGTTCGTCATATGCGCATGATCTGGTCGCAAATCCGGAAAGTGCAAAGCCTGGCGAAGGACGAGCTGATGGCGGAAGCAAAAAACTTGGGCGCTCCATACGAATTGCTTGCTTTCGTTCACGAGAACGGCAAGCTTCCGGTCGTTAACTTTGCGGCTGGCGGCGTAGCTACTCCTGCGGATGCGGCATTGATGATGCATCTCGGCGCTGACGGCGTATTTGTCGGATCGGGTATTTTCAAATCCGACAGCCCTGAGAAGTTTGCAAAAGCGATCGTTGAGGCGACTACGCACTACACGGATTACGCTTTGATTGCAAACCTTTCGAAAAACCTCGGCACGCCGATGAAAGGCATTGAAATCTCCAAGCTGAATGCCTCCGAGCGTATGCAGGATCGCGGCTGGTAATCAAGCTTAAATAGTTAGGCATATTCGATGCGGCAGATGTGCGGACCGGCTCCTATTGCCCGGTTACCGCATCATCTGTCCGCATTTTTACAGCTATAGCGAGTTGGAAAGAAGGAACGGACATGAAAATAGGGGTACTTGCGCTGCAAGGCGCGGTTGCCGAGCATATCCGAATGCTGGAATTGGCCGGCGCTGAAGGAGTCGTTGTTAAACGGACCGAGCAGCTATCGGAAATCGGCGGTATTGTCATTCCCGGCGGAGAGAGCACGACAATCGGCAAGCTGATGCGCACATACGGCTTTATCGATGCGCTGAGGCAGTTTTCAGCGGAAGGCAAGCCGATTTTCGGCACTTGCGCAGGTCTCATCGTGATGGCCAAGGAAATTTCGGGTCAGCCGGAAGCTCATCTCGAGCTTATGAATATTACCGTTGCCCGTAACGCTTTCGGACGGCAAAGAGAAAGCTTCGAGACGGATCTGGACGTACACGGAATCAGCGAGAAAGTAAGAGCGGTATTCATTCGTGCGCCGCTGATCGAGAAAGTAGGGGAAGGTGTCGAGATTCTGTCCACCTATAACGGACAAATCGTGGCCGCCCGCCAAAAGCATCTGCTTGTTGCGTCGTTCCATCCGGAGCTGACCAACGATTACCGGATGCATGGATATTTTCTCGAGATGGTTAAACAACGCGGGTAAACTACTTCCCTTTCTGGAGGGGTTATTTTGTTTGATGCCAAGCTGTTAAGAAATGAATTCGAACGCGTTCAGCAGGCGATGAGCAATCGCGGAAAGCAGCTCGAAGAAGTCGATCGTTTTCCAGGCGTGGACTCGAAACGCAGGGAATTGCTGCAGGAAGTGGAACAGCTCAAGAACCGGCGGAATGTCGTTTCTCAGGAAGTCGCCGTAAAGAAACGCGCTAAAGAAAATGCAGATGATCTTATCGAAGAAATGAAAATCGTCGGCGACCGGATTAAAGTGCTGGACGACGAAATTCGTATCCTCGAGTCCGAGCTGAACGATATTTTGCTTGCGATTCCGAACGTGCCGCATGAATCGGTGCCGGTCGGCAAATCCGAGGATAATAACGTTGAGGTTAGACGGATCGGCGAACAAACCTCTTTCGCTTTTGCTCCGAAAGCGCATTGGGAAATTGCTCATGATCTGGATATTCTGGATTTTGAAAATGCGGGCAAAGTGACAGGCTCCCGTTTTGTGTTCTATAAGGGGCTTGGAGCGAGATTGGAACGGGCACTCATGAACTTCATGATGGACCTTCACGCCGACCGGCACGGGTACGAGGAAATGCTTCCTCCTTACATCGTGAATCGGGACAGCATGACCGGAACAGGCCAGCTTCCGAAGTTCGAGGAAGATGTGTTTAAAATTCAAGATACGGATTATTTCTTGGTACCGACAGCGGAAGTTCCGGTAACTAACTATCATCGCGACGACATTCTGCCTGTCGAGGCTTTGCCGAAATATTTCGTAGCATTCAGCGCTTGCTTCCGTTCCGAAGCCGGAGCGGCAGGCCGGGATACACGCGGGTTAATTAGACAGCATCAGTTCAACAAGGTCGAGCTGGTTAAGATGGTCAAGCCGGAGGACTCTTATGACGAGCTGGAGAAGCTGACGAATGAAGCCGAGACGGTATTGGAGCTGCTGAAGCTGCCATACCGCTGTATGAGCCTCTGTACGGGCGATATGGGCTTTGCGTCGGCCAAGACGTACGATCTTGAGGTTTGGCTGCCTAGCAGCGGCACGTACCGCGAGATTTCGTCCTGCAGCAACTTCGAGGACTTCCAGGCGCGCCGCGCCAACATCCGCTTCCGTCGCGATTCGAAAGCGAAGCCGGAGTTCATCCATACGCTGAACGGTTCCGGGCTTGCGCTTGGGCGTACGGTGGCTGCGATTTTGGAAAATTATCAGCAGGAAGACGGCACCGTGTTAGTGCCTGAAGTTCTTCAACCTTATATGAATGGCCTTAAGGTGATCGGCAGAAAATAGAGGTTGATATTGTTTTCACATTTATGTTAAAATTCAATGTGCATCTGGAAATTTCCTAAACGTTAGGAAATTCCACTTGGAGAGGTGGTCGAGTGGTTTAAGGCTCTGGTCTTGAAAACCAGCGAAGGGGTAACTCTTCCGTGGGTTCGAATCCCACCCTCTCCGCCACTAAGCTAATCATGAAACTTACAGCCATTTGGACGATTATCGTCCGGGTGGCTTTTTTATATTCACAATGTTTATCCGCCTTACAGTGTCGATTCCGATTGGGCGGAATCGAAATCCAAGCGCATGCAACAAGCGACGATCCCTTCAGCCGTACTTGGATAATTTAGTTTCTTCAAGTGGAACCGAGAGCTTGTATAAAAGGCTGTCCGTCTCCATACGTTAACACTGTGGAGGTGGTAACAGATGAGGAAAAAAGAAAGTCCGGCAATCGATCAAGAGCAGCTCGTAGCCGCTTGGAAGCGCACGCTGCCGACCGTGCTGAACGCGTCCGACAAAGTTTCGGTCTATGCCGACGAAGCCGATCCGCAAGCGATTCGGATTACGATTTTAGCGGAAGGCCGCTCCGGTTATGAATTTGATTTTACATGCAGGTACGTGGACGATCGGGAAGTGAAGGTTCAATTGGTCGACGCGGAGCGCGATGAAGTAACGGTCGACGAGCGGGGCGAACGAATTCAGCAGATGGTGGAGGATTATATTCGCCACATCCATGAATGCGCGCAGGTACTGCATGCCGAGACGCATGCTTAACAACGGAGGCGATACACGATGACGAAGAATCGAGCAACCGATAAAAATTTGCAGAACGTGGTAAAGGACTTCGATAAAACGCCGGTCAACAGCCACGATGCCCAGCAAATTCAGCAGCAAACGAACGATCGCCGCCATAAGGACTCGTTAAATCACGAAGGATAGGGAGGAATACGCACATGCCGAAAAATAAGACGCAAGTCGTTAATCCGCCAAGCGGGCAAACGAATCAGCATGAATCCGTACAGCCCCAAGAGCCGCTTTCCGGCTCCAAAACGGTGAAGAACCGCAACCATTCCCACAAGAGCCCGAGCGAAGGCAGCGGATCCGGGGGATAGTTTGGCTCCACGTTAAGAAAAAAATCCGCCTTTCGTGCAAATGCCGAATAGGCGGTTTTTTTATGAAATTTTTATTTTCGAGAAGCGCATAGTTATCGAACGCCCGGACATACTATTATCGACGGTGAGAGCGAGGTGTGGTTCCATTGAACAATTTCGAGGGAAACTAGCCACTAACGATCTTTCAGCCTTATTATAGAAACTGGAGGGATGTGCCAAAGACACGTAAGTGTTAGAGGCAACAAAGAAAGTTGTCTACGACAACCGGATCGAAGGTACTATAAGCGAGGAATAAAGAAATGATCTAAAAAATTTTCACCGTCAATGAAGAGGACCCCATAAAAAGGGTCCTTTTCGCATTGTCAGGGTAATTTATGTTCCGCCGTATTAGTCACCCAGGCTACTCGTCCTACTACCGGCAAGTGTATGAATTTATTCGTACTCGTTTCCAAGAAAAACAGCTATAGGGTATACTATACTAGTACTGCTGAGACCAAAGGATAAGAATATGATGAACAACGGGAGCGACGAAGGTATTGAATAGATTATACCGATTCTTTCGACATGCCAAGGGAAACTTCTATAGAAAAAGTCTCGTTCTCATTCTGCTCAGCGCGAGCATCCCCGGGCTTGTCATCGGTGGAAGCGTTTACTGGATCGTATCCGCTAAAATCGAGTCCGCGTTGATTGAATCGCATCAGAAACAAATTTTGGAGCAGTCCCGAAATATGGACGAGCAGTTAAACTATTTGGAATTGACCTTGAGTCATTGGGCCTTCGAGCCGCGTTTTGGCGAAAGCTTGCAAACGCTTGATTTTGTCTATCATTTTGCGGAAACAAGGGACATCTACAAGACGCTGCTCGTGATGCAGGGCTCTCATCCGCTCATCAAAGGGGTGGAGCTGTTTATTGACAGGCCGTCGCCTGTGCGGTTCAACCCGGAATACAATCCACCCAACGACCAGAGCCAGATTACGTATTTCAAGCAATTGCTGAGCAGAGGGGGCACGGCTTACTGGACGAATTCGTCCCAAGTCGCCAAACCATCCGCTTCTAATGACGCCTTGTTGGTTCACAAGATCATGGATATGAACCAAAACCCGTTCGGTGTCCTGGTCGCCACGCTGAATCGCGAGAAAGTCGAGAACATGTTGAAGGTGCTGAATCCCTATGATAAAGGCGCCTCCTTTCTGATGAATAGGCAAAATGAAATTTTCGCAGCCGTCCAGAGTGGAGCTTCTTCACCGAACGAGTTTGAAGCGGCCATTAAGGAAGCCGTCATGCAAGTGAGAGACGACGAGAGGGCTTTCTCGTTCAAATGGAACGGTGACGATTATTCGGTTTCAGTCGGCAAGCTGCCGCGAATCGATACGGAGTGGACTTATGTCTCTGCCACTCCCATCTCGGCCATCACCTCGCCGATTATTTTCGTATCCGAATTGATACTCCTCTTCAGTATTTCCGGTTTTGCTTTGGCATTGGCGCTGTCGTGGTTCGCCTCCAATCGCATCTATTCGCCGGTAAAGCGGCTGATGAATGTGCTTGCCGGAGGAAAGGCCGGGGGATGGAGCCGAAACCTCGACGAATTCCAGCTTCTTGAGAAACAATGGGGGCATTTATCGCGGGAAAGCAGTCTCCTACAGAGCAAGCTTCAGGAACAACTGCCTCATATTAGAGAGGGTTTTCTGCTGCAGCTGTTTCACCAATACTTGAATCGTTATTCCGAGCAGGAGCTCAAGAATCGCATGAAGCAGTACGGTTGGGAAACCGACGGCCGGCAATTTATCGTAACGAATGTGCAATTAACCGGATTTTCGCAATCGGATGGGCGATTTACTCATGATGACAGAGGACTTGCCACGTTCGCGGCGGCCAATATCATCCAGGAGCTGGCGGCATCGCGCTTGAAGGAATTCAGCGTCATTAATTTTCACGATTCGTCGATCGGCCTGCTCGTATTCGCCTCCGATGCGGCTTCAGCGAGAATGGAACTTCTTGCGATGAGTAAAGAGCTGACGCAAACGATCAATCAGATCCTATACGTCCGCGTGACGATTACGATTGGCAAGCCGACGGATTTGGTGCGGAATATCCCGGCTATATTCGAAGAGGCCAGCCAGGTTTCGTGGGCTCGCATAATGAAAGACGCCAATCAGATCATCGACATGGAGCAGCCTGATGCTGCGCTTGACCTCGGCGCATTCCAATACCCGTTCGCGCTGGAACGGGACATCGTACAAGCGATGCGAATGGGGCAGCAGAACGATGTCGAGCGTCTGCTCGAGCAGTTTCTGAACGAAGTGGCGGACGGAGGGAACAAAGAAGCGGTTGTGAAGCAAAGCCTGCTTCTTCTGGTCGGAAGTATGCAGCATATGATTATGTTATCGGGGATTCGGTTGAGAACGCCGTTAGAGGGCGCTAACGTATTCGACAGCCTGCTGCAAACCCGGGAGCGGGAGCAGATCATACAGCTCATCTGCACGAAAGTGGCCAATCCGTTTATCGAGGCGATGGCAGAGCGAACGAATACCCAGGTGCAGAAGATTATAGAACAAGCGATTCGCTATTTGGAAACGAATTATACGAAGGATATTTCGCTGGATAGCTGCGCGGATCAATTAGGGACGAATCCGTTTACCTTGAGCAAATCGTTCAAGCAAGTAACGGGAATCAATTTTATTGATTATGTGACGGACTTGCGATTGAACAAGGCGAAGGAGCTGCTGCGGGAAACGGATATGAAGATGAATGACATCGCGGAATCAGTCGGGTACCAGCAGACGTATTTCAACCGTATTTTTAAAAAGCAGGAGGGCATTACGCCAAGCCAGTATCGGGATAAAAGCCGTGATGCAACCGTATGAGCATCAGCATTGTTGCCCTGAACGTCTGTTATTTAGGCGTTTTGAGGGCTTTTTTGGCATGCGGCGAGAAAGTCCAATACGGGTAAAAAAGTGCAAAACTAGCTCTGTCGCGGCCGTTGCTCCTCCATCCAAAATGTATAATTGCCTGCAAAATGATCCTGCCCTATGATTCAGTTGCGAATACACTTCATGCAGAAAGGAGGAACATCCGAAAGGAGATACCGATGGATAAAATGTTGTCGAGCGCGAAACCGGCAGGCCGATCGGAGACGAATTGGCTTCGTCATGTGAAGAAAGACAAGTGGTTGTATGTGCTGCTGTTACCGGGGGTTCTGTATTTCCTTGTTTTCAAGTACATCCCGATGTGGGGAGTGCTCATTGCGTTTCAGAATTACCAGCCGTTTTTAGGGTTTTGGCAGAGCAAGTGGATCGGAATGGAACACTTCACCATCTTTTTTCAAAATCCCGATTTCATCAAACTGCTTCGCAATACGCTATTGCTGTCATTTTACAATATTATCTTTTATTTCCCTGCCCCTATCTTTATCGCGCTTATGCTCAACGAAGTTAGAATTGCGATCGTCAAGCGAACGATTCAGACGCTGATTTACGTCCCGCACTTCATCTCGATGGTCATCGTGGTCAGCATTACCTACGTGTTCTTAACGACCGAGGGCGGGATCGTCAACGAGCTGTTGCAGCAGTATACGGGCACGAAGATCGCTTTCTTGTCCGACCCCGATTGGTTTCGACCGTTGATCATTCTGCAAACGATATGGAAAGAAGCCGGGTGGGGGACGATTATTATTCTGGCTGCGCTGTCGGGCGTCAGTCTGGAGCAGTATGAAGCCGCGATCGTCGACGGAGCGGGAAGATGGCGCCAACTGTGGCATATTACGCTGCCGGCAATCCGAAGCACAATCGTCATACTGCTCATTCTCAGGATGGGGTATGTTCTCGATAACGGATTCGAGCACATTTATTTGATGATGAATGCGCTCAATCGTGATGTGGCCGATGTATTCGACACGTATGTGTATGATACCGGGATCAGAGGGGGAGCATTCAGCTACAGTACGGCAGTCGGCTTGTTTAAATCGATTGTAGGCGTCATTCTCGTATTGTCCAGCAATTACCTGGCAAAGAGATTCGGGCAAACGGGCATTTATTGATTGACTGATTGATTGATTGATTGATGGAGGATAATCGTTATGGGAAAATGGTCTAACACCGTATCCGCAAGGATATTCGACGGGTTCAACTACCTCTTGCTGGTGTTGTTCGCCCTTTGCTCCATCGTCCCCTTTCTTTATATTATTGGCGGTTCTTTCGCTACGGAGGCGGAATTAAGCACGAGAGGATTTTTTCTGATTCCAACAGAGTACTCCTTGAATGCGTATAAGTATATTTTCACATCGAATACGTTGATCCGCAGCATCATGGTTTCGATCTATGTGACGGCAGTAGGTACCGTGGTCAATCTGTTCTTTACCGTCACGATGGCCTACCCGTTGGCGCGCAGAACATTGCATGGCAGGAATACCATCCTCAACCTGGTTGTCTTCTCCATGCTGTTTAGCGGCGGGCTCATTCCTACCTTCTTGATCGTAAAAAGCCTGGGTCTGCTCGACACTTATTGGGCTTTGATGCTGCCGGGCGCGATAAGCGCATTTAATTTGATCATCGTGAAAAATTTTTTCCAGGAGCTGCCCCCGGGGTTGGAGGAGTCGGCGAGAATAGACGGCTGTACGGAAGTAGGCGTATTGTGGAAAATTGTGCTGCCATTGTCCAAACCGGTGTTGGCTACATTCGGCATGTTTTACGCGGTCGGGCACTGGAACAATTTCTTCACTGCGCTGCTTTATGTGAACAGTCCCGAAAAATGGCCGTTGCAGGTATTGCTGCGCCAAATCGTTTTGCTGTCGCAGGGGAGCTTGGGGGATTCGACGCAAATGGATCATCTGTTCGAGCAGCCTCCTGAGCAAGCGGTGAAAATGGCCGCGATCGTGGTGGGCACCGTTCCGATTCTGCTCGTGTACCCGTTCCTGCAAAAGCATTTTGCCAAAGGGGTACTGCTTGGTTCCGTCAAAGGATAATCGTCAAAGATTGTATAAAATGAGGAGAGGAATGAATCATTGATGGCGACGAACAAGAAATCGCTACAACGGGGGATTACCCTGGCACTTGTTTCAGCAGTAGGGCTCACAGGGATGATCGGATGCTCAAACGGGGGGAATAGCAAGGAGCCGGCCGGGAACAGTACGTCACCTGCCGCGAATAGCGCATCGCCAACTACGCAGCCGCCGCTCAATCTCGATATTATGCTTCCTTCCTTTGGAACCGAGAGCCCGAAGGAGGACAGTCCGGTCATTCAAGCGCTCGAAAAGGCGACAAACACCAAACTCCATTTTGAATGGGCGCCCAATTCGTCCTATGGGGACAAGTACAACATTACGTTGGCGTCCGGCAAAATGCCCGCGATCATGGTCGTGCAGAGCAAGACGGCCAGCTTCGTGAATGCAGCCAGATCGGGAGCTTTCTGGGAGCTTGGACCATACTTGAAGGATTATCCGAACTTAAGCAAAGCGAACCCGATTACTTTGAAAAACTCTTCCGTCGACGGTAAGGTATATGGTCTTTATCGTACTCGTCCGCTCGGCAGAAACGGGATGATGATTCGCCAAGACTGGCTCGAAAATGTCGGCTTGCAGCCGCCCAAAACGATTGATGACTTTTACAATGTGCTTAAAGCATTTGCCGCTCAAGACCCGGATAAGAACGGGAAGGCGGATACGTACGGCATGGTCATTACCAAATACAATCTCCCGTGGGAGATGATGCAAACCTGGTTTGGGGCTCCGAATAAATGGGGAATGGATGCGAATGGCAAGCTGACGCCGGTTCATTTTACGTCCGAATATATGGATGCGCTTCGCTTTTTCAAAAAGCTGTATGACGAGAAGCTGATCAATCAGGATTTTGCCGTCATGGATTCGGCGAAATGGGTAGAACCGCTTGCCGGCAATCAGGCTGGTGTTGTGCTTGGCGAGGCGGACGGTGTCGTGCCTTTTGAGAACCGGGTTGAGGAAGCGATGAAGAAGCTGAACAAGCCAGAGCGGCAATACCTCGATATTTTCGGTGATGTTGCCGGACCTAAGGGAATCCGAAACTTGCCGACAACGGGCTATGCAGGTTTGGTCCACATTTCTAAATCCACAGTAAAAACAGAAGCGGAACTGAAACGCGTATTGACGTTCCTGGACAAGCTGAGCGATGCCGATATGCAAAACTTGCTGTACAACGGAATTGAAGGCAGACACTATACGAAAACGGCGAATGGGATTGAGGCGACGACGGACAAAGCGCTGCTTGTGGAAAAGGTTGATATATCCCAAGTTTTAACAAATATTCCGGAAAATAAGGCGCTTCAGGCTGTGGTAACGCCGCTGCGGGCGAAATTGACCAAGGTACAGAAGGATAACGAAGCGTTCGTCGTTCCAGATCCGACTTCTCCTCTCGTATCGACCGTGTATACGCAGAAAGGCGCGCAATTGGATAATATTGCAAATGACGCCAGAACCAAATTCATTGTCGGTCAAATTGACGAAGCGGGCTTGAAGGCGGCGAACGAGCTGTGGCTGAAGAGCGGCGGCGAAGACTTGATTAAAGAAATGAATGAGCTGTATGTTGCGAATGGGAAGTAAAGATAAGAGTCGTTTCACCATAGCGGTCATGAGCCGCATCTGCTGACCCCACAGATTCTAACGGTGCTATTTATAACTATTTCGGGAAAATAGCTCCGTTAGATTTCTTTACCCTCCATCGTGCTCGAAGCGAAAGGAATGTCTATAAACATGAAAAAGATTTTTTTAATTGGCGACAGCATAAGCGTACACTACGGTGATTATTTATCAGCGTTAATTAAGGAATGTTATGAGCTCATTCCACGCGAGGGTATAAAAGAAGCCTTGCAGAATATCAATATGCCGATTGGCGGTAACGGCGGGGATAGCGCCAGGGTGCTGGGTTTTCTTAAAGCTCAGGAGGATGAAGAAAGGCTCAATTATGATGTTTTGTTATTTAACAGCGGACTACATGACATTAAGCGCATATATGAAACCATGGAAATACAAGTTGAGCTTTCTGCCTATGAAGCTAATTTGAGAGAAATACTCAAACTGGCGCGTGTTCATCGGGTGATGCCGATTTTTATAAACACCACGCCGGTAGACGATGAAATCCATTTTTCCTTCCTTAAAGAAAACGGTGGAATAACCCGTTATCATGCAGATGTTATTGCCTATAACCATGCAGCAGAAAAAATAATGAGGGAAAATGATGTAGCGATTATTGATTTGAACGGCTATACTGCGTCGTTAGGGGGCAACTTGTATTGCGACCATGTGCATTTCAATGATTCGATAAGGAAATTGCAGGCTGATTTTATCGCTGTAAAGCTTGCCGAAATACTCTGAAATGACAGTTTTGAACAGGACGCACCTCTCCAACCAGATATACGGTGAGAGAGGATTATCTAAAAATTTTCACCGTCAATGAAGAGGACCCCATAAAAAGGGTCCTTTTCGCATTGTAAGGTTAATTTTACCACTTTACAACCTGCTTCTTTTATGTCGATATAAAAATAAGCCGGAATTCTTTAATTTGCATGCGGTATGACCGGCATTTTACATCGAAATGGAGCTGGAGGAATGACCGGATACGGATTCAAACAGCGAATGCGCCGGAGGAGGCTGGCTTTGGCTTTATCGCTAGCTGTAACAACCGGTATCGCCCTGGATGGGGGAGCATGGACACATACGGCTTCCGCAAACGGCGGAGTCGATTACGAGACCGCTACGATCGGTTATGCAGGGAAAAACTTCACGGTGCAGATGGTGACCGTCGATCTGAAAAACCCTTTCTTGCGTGTTGAGCCGGTTATCGCCTCCGGAGGGATCGGACATGTGGAGAGTTTGTCCTCCATGACGGAACGAACGGAAGCGGCTGCTGCGGTAAACGGTACGTTTTTTGATGCCTATGCAGCGGATGAAACGCAAAAATATCCGAATGGACTCATGCTGAGGGCAGGAGAAATAATGAGGAGCGGGGAAAACCAGACTTTCGCCGTAAGCGTCGATAAGGTGCCGATCATCAACAAGCTTAAGCTCGGGATGACCGTAACGGTGAAGCATAACGGAGACGCCTACAGCTTCAGCCCATGGGGCGTCAATACATATTACGGTGCGGAAGCCTATGACCAGGTTATCTGGTATACGCGGGACTTCGGGGAGAAGGTGTCGTTCCCAGGGGGGACGAAGGTTGTCGTATCGAACGGCATCATTACGGAAATAACGGATGGCGAGGCGACGATACCGGAGGACGGCCAGGTTTGTTTTATCGGTCATACGGACGGGAACAAAAAGTACATGCTCTCCAAGCTGCACGTCGGCGATGAGGTGTTTGTGGAGGCGAAGGTTGAAAATAAGGATAGCGGGGATACAGGCTTGGCCGGCGGCTGGGATGCGGCGATCGGCGTCGGACCGAAGCTTGTGACGAACGGCGCAGTCGATGTCGATTTTGCAAGAGACGGCTTCGACGATCCCAAGATTACGAGTTCGTCAAACGTGCGGAGTTTCGTCGGCATTGACGAGCAGAAGAGGCTCGTATTGGGAACGGTATCGTCTTCGACTATCTCCCAAATGGCGAATGTGCTCGCTGAGCTTGGTTTGACGGATGCCATGAATTTGGACGGTGGCGCAAGCTCCGGGCTTTTCTACGAAGGGGCGTTGAAGCGGACCCCGGGCCGGCTGCTAAGCAATGCGCTCGTTGTTAAGCGTTATGATGAGCCTCAGGTGCAGGTGGTCGTCAATGGGAAGTTTATTACGGAATATCGCGGTTTTATACGCAATAATACGACGATGGCGCCTTTCAGAGGAATATTCGAGGCGATAGATGCCTTTTTCACGTGGAACAATGACGAGCGTACCTTAAGCGTCCAGAGAGACGGCAAGCAGATTGTATTAAGGCCTGACGAGGCGACTGCATTGGTGGACGGCCAAACGGTCAAGCTTGAGGAACCGGCCACGATCGTCGACGGCCATATGTATATTCCGCTGCGGTTTGTGGCGGAAACGCTGGGCGCGAAGGTGCAGTGGAACCAGGAGCTGTATCGTGCCGAGCTGACAGTATCGAAGTAAGCGCCAGGCATATAGGAAATGGTAAAGAAGCGGGACGCTCCGGGCACTTTGGCTCGGTTCGTTCCGTTTTTTTTGTACCCTTTGGGATAAACGCCATCGTCAAAGCATTGCCGGTAGGCGTGCAGGGTTTCGACCGATAAGTAACGAGTCCCCGCGTTGTTCCGCAGTACTTCCTTGTTTGAAGCGGGTATCGCCCCCTTCCTTGATCGTAAAGAAATGATCGATGCAGATGCCGACTTGGATGACTGTTTTGTTATATGTCGGTCTACTTTGTTAATATTCCGATTGTCGACAATGAACAACGCTGTTATAATGCCACCATATCGAAATCCATGGGGATTGGAGAGGAATGTTATGCGTTTGTTGCGAGAACGGGGCTTTTCGATATATGCGAAGCTGCTGATTTCTTTTCTTTTTGTCGTCCTACCCTTGTATGTAATCGCTCTCATTTCCAATCAAAACGGCTCGGAGATGGTAAAGGAGGAGCTTCGGCGATCTCTCGGTTCCAAAGTACATTTCTATTTAAGCACATTCGACAGCGAAATGATGCGGATCGTCCAGCTAAGAAACGAGTATGTGTCCGATAAAGATTTGCAAGATATAAGCTTGCTGAGTCCGATCATGTCCGATTATCAATATACCCAGTCGGTTAGCCGAATTATCGATCGTTTAAACGTATTGAAATCGTCCAGTCTTTACGTTCGGGACGTTAAGGTGAGCGTACCGTCACTGAATCGGACGATATCCACCAAAACGTATTCGGATTCGCTCGAGAATACGGAGCTCTCCCCAAAGAAAAATATGAACGGGGCGCTGGATGCTTCGATACTGCAAGCGGACAATCAATATTACATCGCCGGTTCCTATCCCCTCGCTCTCCCTCAAGACACGGCGCCGCTCTATTACGTGAAAATAACGTTGTCAGAAGAAAAAATCATGCAATCGCTCTCCGATATTAATCACAATTTGAAGGGAGGGGCCATCTTATTCGGATCCGATCTAAGCTGGTCGATTCATAGCGAATCAGAGAAGCCCTTCCTGCCTCAAGTTCTTCCATACGCGCAAGAGATGGCGAAGAGCGGGGCGAACGAAGCAAGTCAGCTGATGAGAAGCAACGGAAAGGACTATTTTGTCTTTTATGAACGATCGCCCAAGCTCAATACCGCTTTGTTGGTCTATATTCCGGAAGATGAAATATTGGGGCCGCTGAAGAAAAACCGGATCTGGCTTTGGACACTTTCGATCGTTTCGGTCACGATATCCGTCTTGTTCTCGGTTTGGATTCATCGGCTCATCCGCCGGCCTATTCGCACGATGGTTCAAGCTCTTCGCAACGTCGAAGCGGGAAGAACCGGCATCGTCATCCACTACCGGTTCAAGGATGAATTCGGCTATATGTACAATCAGTTCAACGCCATGACCAAAAGGCTGAACGTTCTCATTCATGAAGTATACGAACAGCAAATACGTGCGCAGCGGGCCGAGCTGAAGCAGCTGCAGTCCCAGATTAATCCGCATTTTTTGTACAATAGCTATTTTGTTTTGTACCGAATAGCACGGCTTCATGATATCGACAATGTGATTCGGCTAGCGCAGCATCTTGGCGATTATTTTCGCTTTATTACACGCAGCTCGAACGATGAAGTACCGTTAAGCGAAGAGTGGAAGCATACGCTGGCCTATATCGAAATCCAAATGATTCGCTACCGCAAGCGCATGCAGACCCGATATGACGAGATTCCCGAAGCATGCCGTGAAATCAAAGTGCCCCGGCTGCTGTTGCAGCCCGTCATGGAAAATGCTTATGAGCACGGGTTGACCAATAAAGCTTCGGGCGGACTGGTGACCGTTCAATTCCTGTATCGGGAACGGAGCCTCACGATCGTTATCGAAGATAACGGAGACGAATTATCAAGCGAGCAAATCCGGCTTATGCAACAAAAGCTGAAGCAGTATGACGATTGGACGGAAACGACGGGCATTCTCAACGTCCATAAACGAATTCAACTGAAATTCGGATCTCGCTTCGGCTTGCAAGTATCGCGTGCTTCGATCGGCGGCTTGCGCGTAGAAATGACAATACCGGCTCAAGAGGAGGAGAACGGCGATGTACCGACTGTTAGTGGTGGATGACGAGGATTTTATCGTGGATGGGTTAATCGACTTATTCGAGGAACGCTTCCCGGCTTCAATGGAATACTACCGTGCTTATTCTTCGGGCGAGGCGCTTGAGTGGCTGAAACGGGCGAAAATCGATATCGTCCTTACCGATATCCGCATGCCGGGCATGAACGGGCTGGAGCTTCATGAGGAAATCATTCGGCTATGGCCGCAATGCAAGGTTATCTTTCTGACCGGATATAACGACTTTGACTATATTCAGTCGGCCATGCGGAACGAAAGCATCGATTACATTCTGAAGACGGAGCACGATGACGTCATCGTCAGAGCGGTTGAAAAGGCGGTCTATGAGCTGCAGCACAGGTTCGAGTCGGAAAAGTTGATCGCAGATGCCAAAAAAAGATTGCAGACGGCATTACCGGTTATGCAAAAGGAACTGCTATGGGACATTTTGAATGGAGACGTATCGCAGGCCGCGGTCGCTCAACAATTCGATGAATTAAACTTGCCGCTGCGCTCGGACCGTCCGGTGTTTCTTGTGCTGGGCAGGATCGACGGCTGGAACGGCATTTCATCGCCCTCCGACCGGATGCTGCTCGTGTATGCGCTGCAAAATATTGCAAATGAGTATTTATCCGCCTTCGCTTATCATTACTCCATTTTTTACGAGCAGGCCAGACTTGTGTGGTTCATTCAATTCAAGGAGGATTCGCACGCGGAGGAGAATGAGGGCGATTATAGGCAAGGGGAGCAAAGGAACCTCTTTGTTAACGGGGCCATGGAGAACATTCAAAATGCCAGCAGACAATACTTGCATATTCCGGTGTCATTCCTTGCAGCTAACGACGCGGTGGATTGGTATGAATGCGCGGAAAAATATAATCTGCTAAAAATGATGCTCCATGTCCATTACGGCATGCAGCAGGAGCTGCTGCTTTCGGAAAGTCATTTGCCTGAAAACCCAGACAACCGGGTTACCCGCGCAGGAATATTCGAGCTTCGGCCCAATAAATGGGCGCTTTTGCAGTCCTGCTTGGAGAAGGGGGATATGCAGCACTTCCAGGAGCTGTTCCGGGAGCTGGTGAAGCTTATTCCGGCCAATCGCCAGCAATGGGACGGATTGGGGTTCCATATCTATCATTCGATCTTGTCGGTGTATTTTACGCACCTTCATCAGTCCGGCATGACGGACATGTTCGGTTACGATCAGGTGATGGCTAGCGGAACGAACCGAACCTGGGGGGAGACGGCCGAGCGATTGTGGCAAATGGCGGAAGCGATATTCGAGCGGCAAAATAACGAGCTGATCGATCGGGAGCGGGAGGTCATTCGTAAAGTTAAGCAATATATCAGCGCGAACTTGGGGGGCGATTTATCGTTAACCCGAATCGGAGAGGTGGTCGGGTTCAATCCATCTTATTTGTCCCGGTTGTACAAGCAGATGACCGGAGAAGGGTTATCGGATTATATCGTTGCCGAACGGCTTCAGCTTGCCAAGGCGCTGCTTGCGAAGCAGCATATGCGCATTCATGATATCGCAGAATCGCTCGGCTTCGACTCGCCTGCCTATTTCGCGCGCTTTTTCAAAAAACAAACGGGCATGACGCCGACGGAGTTTCGGGAGTTGTTATAAAGCCGTAAATGGAAGACTCAATTGTAAAGACATTCTGATTGTTGGGCTTCTGCGGGGGAATCTATAATTTAGTTGTCAAGATATTCTGGATTTTATAGGGGGAAATGCAATGAACAGAAGGCGTTCCAGCGTGTTTCTGGCAACGGCATTGGCAGGCATTATGGTTGTCGTGACGGCTTGTTCCGAAAAGCAAGAGAAGCCGGTAAGCGAACAATCACCCGGCAATCAGACAGGTACGGAGAAGCAGGAGTCTGCCGCAACCAAGCCTAGCCCGCTCGGCAAATACGACTCGAAGATCGAGGTAACCGCCGCGCGTGATTTGTCGGGTGTGACATTCCGGCCGGGGGAATCCATCGAGAACAACATTTGGAGCAAGGCGTATGAGGAAGAGCTGGGAATCAAGGTCAAATACGCATGGACCACATTAGGCGATTACGATCAGAAATTGAATGTATCGATCGCTTCCGGAGAGCTGCCGGATATTTTCCCGGTAAACGCTACGCAGCTCAAGCAACTGGTCGATTCCGGCCAGTTAGAAGATATGACGGACCTATTTGAAGCATATGCGTCCGATCTCACGAAAAAAATTGTCAAAGAGGATCCGAATCAATTGAAATCCGCAACTTTCAAGGGAAAGTTGATGGCGATACCGAAAGCGGGTTCGGCTACGGACTTTTCCCAGGTGTTGTGGATTCGTAAAGATTGGCTGGACCGGCTGCAGTTACCCGAGCCGAAGACGCTGGACGACGTCGTCAAAATTGCGGAAGCTTTCGTCAACCGTGACCCGGACGGCAACGGCAAGGCGGACACGTACGGATTGGCTGTCGGCTCCGGGATGAACGGAACGTATACAAGCTTACGGGGATTTTTCAACGGCTATCACGCTTATCCAAATAGCTGGTATAAAGACAAATCCGGTAAATTTGTTTATGGAGGCGTGCAGCCGGAGACGAGGAATGCGCTTGCAAAGCTAAGTGAAATGTATAAAGCGGGCCTCATCGATAAAGAGTTTGCCATTAAAGGCGATGACAAATTGGTGGAGCAGATGGCGGGCGGCAAAGTCGGCATCAACTACGGCCCCTGGTGGATTCCTGGCGGTCCGCTGCAGACGAACAAAAATCAGAATCCGGATGCGGACTGGAAAGCGTACGGCATCCCTTCGGCAGACGATAAACCGGCTAAGCTGCAGGTAGATTTCCCGGTTGCTCAATATGTCGTGGTCAAGAAAGGCGCCAAAAATCCGGAAGCGGCCATAAAAATGCTAAATTTAATGGTCAAGTATGCCTATGAATTGAGAGAAATCGAGAAATATTTTGTCCCAACCGACGGGATTTCACTCAATGCCTATCCTTTGCTATTCGCGTCGCCGGTCAACGGCAACTTGACCATTCATGTCAACATCATGAAGGCGCTGGAAACGAAAGACCCTGCCAAGCTTAATGCGGAGGAAAAAAGCTATTACGATAGAATTATCGGTTACCGGAACGGCGACAACAAGTTATGGTTCCAGGAGGCAACTTACGGCGGAATCAGTGCATGGTCCGGGGTGAAAGAGAAAGTCGACCAGGGGCTGCTGCAAGCTCCCGATTTCTTCGGTGCCGTTACGAAAACGATGTCTCAAAAGGGCGGAGTTTTGACCAAGCTTGAACTCGAGACGTTCACCAAAATCATTATGAACGAAGCGCCAATCGAGGAATTCGATAAATTCGTTGAGAATTGGCACAAACTGGGCGGCGATGACATCGCAAAAGAAGTCGAAGCATGGGCCAGCAATTTATAACGAACATAGGGGAGCTCACCCTCCCCTATTCTCTTGAACGAGGAGGAGCGGGATGAACCGTAAGACGATCAGACAGCTGCCCCTGCATCTCATGCTGCTGCCCGGCATCGTATTTGCAATCGTGTTCAGCTATGTACCGATGGTAGGTATTGTTATTGCATTTCAACAGTTTTTGCCGGTCAACGGACTGTTCGGTTCGCAGTGGATCGGATTGGACAATTTCACCTACGCATTCGAACTTCCCGATTTTACGAAGGTGCTGGGGAATACGGTTTATATCGCCCTTATGAAGATCGTCGCCGGGTTGGCGGTCCCCGTCATTATCTCGCTTTTGTTGAATGAATTGCGGATCCATGTCCTTAAGCGGGGCATCCAGACGCTGATTTACTTGCCCCACTTTTTGTCGTGGGTCATCCTTGGCGGCATTCTGACCGATATTCTGTCTTCCGAAGGCATTGTCAATCAACTGCTGGGTACGTTCGGCATCGATCCGATTTCCTTTCTAAGCCGTAACAATTGGTTTCCCTACGTACTGGTCGTATCTGACGTGTGGAAGGAGTTCGGCTTCAGTACCATTGTTTATTTGGCGGCTATCACGGGCATCAACCCGTCCATTTATGAAGCGGCCGTGATCGATGGAGCAAGCCGGATCAGACAGATGTGGCATGTGACATTGCCCGGTATGCGGCCGGTTATCGTGCTGCTTATGACGCTTAGCTTGGGGAATGTGTTAAATGCCGGATTTGATCAGGTATTTAATTTATATAATCCCGCCGTATACGAGAGAGGAGATATTCTCGACACGTTTGTCTATCGGATAGGGATGCTTGATTTTCAATATGGCCTGGCCACGGCGATCGGGATGTTCAAATCGGTCGTTTCCCTGATTTTCATATCGGTGTCCTATTGGGCGGCCTACAAATTGGTGAATTACCGTATTTTCTAAGGAGGGCTCGCTTCAATGGTAACCGGAGAATCATTCGGCAATCGTGCGTTTCATCTATTGAATATCTTCTTTTTAGTTGCCGTTGCTTTGCTCTGCCTGCTGCCGTTAGTTCATATTCTTGCCGTTTCGTTCAGTAACAGCAGCGCAGCTGCCGCAGGAGCCGTCAAGCTGTGGCCGGTCGGTTTCACGTTACATTCCTATGAGTTTATATTGAAAAAGCCGGAGTTTCTCCGGTCGGTTAACATTACGTTGATCCGTGTCGTTATCGGCACGACGCTTAGCATGCTGCTGACCGTGCTGTCGGCGTATCCGCTATCCAAAGATACGCGGGCGTTAAAATTCCGCACCGGCTATGCCTGGTTCTTCGTCTTTACGATGTTGTTCGGCGGCGGACTGATTCCTTGGTATATGACGATCAAATATTTGGGATTGCTCGACAGCGTATGGGGATTGATTTTGCCGTCGGCTCTACCGGTATATAACGTAATCCTGCTGCTCAACTTTTTTCGCAACTTACCGAGCGAGCTTGAGGAATCAGCGCTTATTGACGGCGCCGGTTACTGGAAGGTGCTGTGGAAAATATACGTGCCTTTATCGATGCCCGCACTCGCGACCGTAGGACTATTCACCATCGTGGGGCATTGGAATTCCTGGTTTGACGGGCTGATTCTGATGAACTCTCCGAGCAATTATCCGCTTGCCAGTTACTTGCAAACCGTCATCCGAGGTGTGGATTTGACGAAGGTCACGGGGCAGGACGTGCTGACATTGGCGTCGGTCAACGACCGCACCGCTAAAGCGGCCCAAATTTTCGTCGGTACGATACCGATTTTGTTGGTTTATCCATTTCTTCAGAAATATTTCGTGAAGGGCATCGTCCTTGGCAGTGTAAAGGAATAACAGGTTGGAGTTGAGCAGCGTGTATCAATTTAATGTGATGGATTACGGAGCGGCAGGCAATGGAACGAATTCCGATACGGCAGCGGTTCAAGCGGCAATCGACGCTTGTGCGGCAGCGGGGGGAGGTACCGTATATGTGCCGCCAGGACGGTATTTGATCGGCACGGTATGCTTAAGAAGCAACCTGACGCTGCATCTTGAACAGGGTTCTGTTCTCATAGCCAGTACGGATAAGGACGAATATCGGTTTGTTACCGTATACGAGCAATGCGTCAATACGACGGTACAAACGGGAAACTTGTATGGGAAAGATATTAGCAACTTCAGGATTACCGGAAACGGAGAAATCGATGGCGCTGACAAGGCGTTTTGGACTCGAAAAGAAACGGTAGGCGAAAGCTGGAACTCGGTCCCCATTTATTATTGGCCAAAAGAATGGCGGCCTATGGGCATCATGCTGGAAGGCTGCAGCAATGTTCATATCGAGGCCGTCACGATTCGCAGCTCGCCGCTTTACTCCGGGTGGCTAATCGATTGTCAACGCATCCAATTGCGGGGATTGCAAATTTTGAACGATTTTCATGGTCCCAATACGGATGGCTTTCACTTCAGCTCGTGCCGGGACGTTCATATTGCCGACTGTCATTTTTTGACCGGGGACGATTCTATTGCCATCGATGCCGATGGCATAAGCAAGGCCGAGAATTACACGATAACCAATTGTACGTTTAACACTTCCGTTAATTGCTTCCGTATTTTTACCGGTCTGGATCCGTGGTTTACGGTCGGCAGCTATAATGAAGTGCGAAATATCTCGATCAGCAATTGCTCCGTGTCCAATGCCGCAGGATTTCTGAATGTGACTGCAGATAACGGTTTAATCGAAGGCATAACGGTATCAAATGTTACGTTGACGATGGAGCAGGAAGGCACGCCGATCTTTATCATGACGAATAAAGGTACGGTTCGTCATGTTATCGTGAGCAACATGACGGCCAAATCGAACGGTACATGCGTCATAATCGGTCAACCGGGCGACAGTATCGACGATATCGTACTTTCGAATATTTTGTTTGACGTTGCCGCAAAGAGAAAGGCATTCGGAATCGATATTCCGGACGATATTCAAGGCTATGCGTATCATCATTTTGTTCCGTACAATCTGTATTTCCGTTACGCGGGACGAATCCGGCTGCACCAGGTTGCTGTCCATTGGCTGGATACGGAGCTCCAGGAGAGCTGGAGCGCATTGAAGTGCCGCGAAATCGAGCGGATCGATATCGACGGCTTCAGCGGCATACATGCCGGAGAGGACTCCGAGATGCCGGCCCTTCACTTTGCGAACGTCAAGGAAGCTTGGATTACCCGGACACGAGCTTTACCTGGTACAAAAGTATTTTTGCAGGTAGAGGGGACGGAAACGAGAGACATTCATTTATCGGATAATGATCTGATGCATGCAGGCCAACCTGTAAAAACAGCCATGGATGTACGTGCCGAAGCCATATGCGAGCGGGGCAACAGAACTTGGTGAGAACAAGGAATGTCCGGTACCGCTTAATGAGAAACGCGTACAGTTGGTATATCTTGGGTCTGATCTGAAATAGGGGTGCTGCCATGAGGCTAGGTATAAGCTCGTATTGCTTGTCCCAGCTGGTGCGAGAGGGGAAAATGACGATCTTCGACGTGATGGAATGGGTAGCGGCTCAAGGCGGGCAGCATGTGGAAATCGTTGCCGGAGGCCCGTTAACCATCGACACGGAACTGGCCGAGAAAATAAGGGAATATGCTCAGGGATTGGGATTGGAAATTTCGAATTACTTAATTGGCGCCGATTTTACCGCGGGTGATGAAGGCTTCGAGGAAGAGGTACACCGAGTCATGAGGGAGGTTGATGTGGCAAGCCGCATGGGCGTCAACCTGATGCGTCATGATGTGGCGTGGCGCCCCGCGGAGGAAGCGACGACCGAAGAATTCGAACGGGACCTTCCCAAATTGGCGGAAGCGTGCGCGAGAATCGCGGACTATGCGGCGCGGTACGGGATAATAACCAGCGTCGAAAATCACGGCTACCATGTGCAGGGGAGCGAGAGGGTGCAGCGCTTGATCGCGGCGGTCAATCGTCCCAATTTCCGAATGACACTTGATATAGGCAATTTCATGTGTACGGATGAAGAGGCCGTGGCCGGAGTCAAGCGTACGATCGGTATGGCCGCAATGATTCATTTGAAAGACTTCTATGTGAGGCCTTCTTACCGAAATCCGGGTACGGGCTGGTTTACGACGGTTTCGGGAAATTACTTGCGCGGCGCCATCGTCGGACAAGGGGACATCGATATGTGGGAAGTGCTTCGCGTGATCAAGACAAGCGGTTACGACGGTCCGATTTCCATTGAGTTCGAAGGAATGGAGGCGTGCAGGAGCGGGACGGAACATGCATTCCACAATGCCATGCGTATCTGGAACGAGGTTTGAAGGATAACGCGAATACGCGCTGCGATTTCTTCGACGCTCTTCAACCGGATGGAGGTTGCCTAGTGCTCGACGAGTCGATGGAAAGCGGGGCGAGCGTCAATGTACCGTTTGTGCGAAACGAATAGAAGCTTAAGTCGGAGAGGACGGATCGACTGACATGCGTTTAAAAATCGGCTTTATCGGAGTAGGGGGCATTGCCTCTCTCCATATCCAGAGTCTGTTGCGGATTGACGGCACAGAGATCGTTTCGGTGTACGACGTGAACAAGGAAAATGCGGTCAAAGCCGCGGAAAGCACTGGGGCACAGGTCATGGATAGCGCGGAGCAAGTACTCGATCCGGCCCGGATCGATGCCGTGTATATTTGCACGCCTCAGTTTGCAAGGGGAAATTTGGAGGAGCTGGCGGCGCTCCGCGGCATTCATTTGTTTGTGGAGAAGCCGCTGGGCTTGGATATGGAGGAGGTTCGCAGGAAGGAGCAGGTCATTCTGGAATCGGGCATCATCCATTCCGTCGGTTATTGTCTCCGCTACCTCGATACGGTTCAGCAAGCGAAGGCGTATTTGACCGGACGTCAGGCGCATTTGATTCAAGCCTATCGGTTCGGCGGTTCCCATCCGGCGGAATGGTGGCACAGGCTGGACATGTCCGGCGGGCATCTGGTAGATGCGGTTACCCATCAGATTGACATGATTCGCTATGTAGCCGGCGAGTTCAACGAGGTCGAAGCGAAGCTCGGCCGCGTATCCTTTGACAGCCTTCAGTCGAAAGGGTCGATATACGATGCCGGATCCATTGCGTTCTCCATGGAACAGGGAACGGTCGGCAGCATCACCGAATCGTGTTTATCTCCGTTTCATACCGCTTCCGACCTTAAATTGTTCGGACACGACTTCTTTGTCTATCTTAGTCAGAACGGTGCAGTGTTGGCAATCATTGACGGCGGGCAAAATGAAACCATTACGTCTGCCATGGATCCATACTTCGAACAATGCAAAGCGTTCGTCGAGGCCGTAACGCATCATACACAAGCACCGATCTTGAGCAGCTATGCAGACGGGGCAAGGACACTCGCCGTTACGCTTGCGGCTAACCGGTCTTCGTTAGAACGGACCGCCATTCATTTCTAGTGATTATGGGAAAGCTTGAGATCATCAAGCTTTCTTTTTTTTGAAATTTCATTAGCCGATTTACCGGCAAACAAAAAAGCTCAAATCGCTAAGGATGATTGTCTTCGCGACATCATCCCGGGATTTGAGCCGCCCTTTATCGAGTTAGACCGCCTGCCAGTGCAAATCGCCAGCCCAGTCGGGTGCATAGTAGATACGCACGGTCGCCGATTGCGTATCGACGCCGATCAGCTCGGATTTCGTATGATTCCCATAGAAAGCGCTTGCAGGAAGCAGCGAGTAGGTGAATGCGGGCAATGTAGAAAACTTGGCTGCGAAAGTTACCGTAACGTCGACATAGGTACCGGTGGAGTAAGGAACGTTCTTAATGCCGCGCTTCATCTCGGAGGCACCGCACACGATGGTTTCTACCGGCGATGCGGAGGTGGTATGGTAAGGCAGCGGGGCGCCTTTGTAAGCGGAAATGAATACGCTCCCGAGGTACATCGTAAATGCGGATGAGGTTCCGGCTGTAGCCAACAGTCGGATTTTTCCCGCCGGACCTGACAGCTTCCCGGATATACGCAGCAGGTGGAAGCCGTTTCCGAAGTCGTAGAGGTTGACGTCCCGGTAACTCTCAGCGCCCGAGGCAACGTCGATAACCATGATGGCGGCCGGCATTTTTCCATCCGGACTGTAAAGCCAAATTGTCGATGAAAATTCAAATGTATCAACTTCGAAGTTGATTTCGATAAATTGGAAAGCGCCGGTTCCCGATCCGCCATATACCGCTTTGTAACCATAGGGCGTGTTGACGGTCAGCGGCATTACGGAGGCAGTAAAGGTCGCCGCGAATGCCGGCGGCTTGTCATTCGAGTCCCTAACGGACCAGTCCCCGCCGATTGCGGAGTTCTGAAGGGACATGGAGAACATATCCCCTCGCGATGCCGGGCTGTGCTGCGTCATGCCGATGACATGCGAGTAAGGAGATACCGCCGGAGGTGAATTGGAGTCGTGATTCATACCGAATATGAGGAAGTTTCCGTTGATTCGTGCCCCTCGTTCCATGTAGCAGTTCGTTAATATGTTTTGCTGATGTACCCTTGTCGCGTTTCGTGCGCCGAGCGAGACTGAGAAATCGCAGCCGATGAAGTTGTTGGCATGCGCTTCCGAGGTTGCGCCGGGGGTACCGTTATCGGTAATGAGAAGACCATAAACGTCAGGTTTGTTGCCGTTGCACTTCAGAAATTCATTCGCATTGACCGCCTGTGCCTGGCAGTCCAGGATGATTTGTCCGGCCCGGATATTCTCGAATTTGTTCCAAAACGCTCCCCAATCGAGACTGTATCCGTCGACAATGAAGGTGTCGCACTCTATGGAACGAATATTGGAGTGCCAGACCGCTTGCGCCATAAGGGTATCGCAGTAGAAGTTGTGAATGTCGGGGTATTTCGTGGTTCTGACGATCAGACGGCCGCCCGAGTACCGGGCGCCGGCGCCGTCAAATACTTTAGGGAGCATCAAGTCGCCGGTGATGCTTCCCGATACGCCTCCCACCATCCGGACCGACAGCTCCGAGGCTGCATGGCTGGCGGCTTGCATAGGGAGCGTAATATCCTGATCCTCCGCGGCTCCGAAGTCGGAGGCAGAGATCGACTCCCCGACGATTCGTACCCAGCAGCCGGCGCCGGTTGGCTGCGTCTCTCCGGTACCGGCAAGGAATGACGCGAGGGTGCCGTACTGACCGTTCCAGGGGACGGTCGGGCTGATAATGGTCCCGCCGTTATGCCGGTTCTTGGCACAGCCGGCGTCCCAATAGAATAGCCCCCCGCCTGCAGCGCTTCCGGCATAATAACCGCGGACGCTGATATGGTGATTACCGGTCGTTGTCACGGTAAACAAATCGACGACGGATGAAACGGAGACGGCGCTTCTTCCGACCAACACAGCCCCATTTGCGGGATTGGCTGCATCGGATAAGTCTTGGACCGTCTTAGGCGACCCATCCGGAGCTAAATAGCTTATTGCCGTTGAAGGATGGGAATTGGCGCTGTCACGATTGCTCAGAAGTTCGTGGTCGCAATTGCAATCGGCGTTTTTCGGTTTGGCTCCTGCCGTCCCTGCAGCTCCGAGCAAGCCCAAACCGCTTGCAGCTGCCGCTACACCTGCCATTCCCAGCTTGGACAATACATTTCTACGGCTCACCATAGGCGAATGATCGGATTTGGCGGAAGTGTCCTCGATCGGCAAATCATGTTCTTTAACGTCTTCTGATTTCATGGTCGATAGCCTCCTTATAAATGGTTTTCCAAGCATCACGTGCGAGGCAGCCTCACCCGTTCGTACAGTTCATCCCATCACCCCGAGTAAATAAAGTGGTTTGCTCTTCCATTATAAATTTGCCGAAAATGGGCAACTACAAGAATGTCTTTACATTTCGGTCTTCTGTTTACCGTTTTATGAAGGCTGGCGTGAATGTTTTGCAGAGATCAGGGAGCGAAACGGAAAGCTTCATTTGACGATTTTAACGCACAAAAAAACCGCAGCCCGGAAGCTGCGATTCGATGTTATAAGTATGGTCGGGACGACACGATTTGAACATGCGACCCCCTGGTCCCAAACCAGGTGCTCTACCAAGCTGAGCTACGTCCCGATGGTAATTATGGTGACAACCTCAATCGTCACGAAGAACATAATAGCATAAGTAAACGAGAAATACAAGCCTTGGAACGGAAAAAAATTATGGCGTCCCCGGACGGAATCGAACCGCCATCTGTCCTTTAGGAGAGGACTGCTCTATCCTATTGAGCTACGGGGACGCAGTAAAAATGATTATATCATAAAATAATGAGATCAGGAAGCGCGAACAAACGATTTAAAGAACATCCCTTAATTTATGTATTTAGGGTTTACTTTGCAATCTATCTGTTATATATATAATATAACAGATATACACGGGGAGTGGCTGGTTGTGATCATCCAAATCGATCTGCAGTCGGAAACGCCGATTTATGAGCAGCTTATGAATCAAATAATCGAAGGGATTGCAGCGGGAGAGCTTAAACCCGGCGATCCGCTTCCTTCCGTACGAAGCTTGGCGTCGGATGTAGGCATTAATTTACATACCGTAAATAAAGCCTATACGCTGCTTAAGCAAGAGGGATTTATTCAAATTCACCGGCAGAAAGGCGTAGTCGTCCAGCCGGATACGATGCCGGGAATGACCAGCGCGTATACGGAGAAGCTGCAAAGCGAGCTGAAGCCGATCATAGCCGAAGCCAAATGCCGGGGTATGACGATGCAGGATTTGACGGAAGCGGTGGCGGCTATGTACCGCGGATTGGGTCGAGTCTGACCGCTGCGGTCAACCGGATTCGCCAAAGCTAGCCGTGAGCCATAAAGTCATGGGGAGGTATGAGTATGGAATTGTTGATTATGTACTCGTATTTGTTGTTAATGAACGCCATTACGATCGGTATTATTGCTTTTACCCCTTATTGGACGAGGAAGACGGTGCAATTCGGCTGTTCCATACCGGAAGCTGAATTTCATACCCCGCTGCTGAGGTCGATGCGGAGACGTTATGCCGGATGGATGGGAAGCTTCGGATTATTGCTGCTCGTCGTATGTTCCGCCATAGCCGCTGCCGTCGGCCCTGATCGTATCGCCATCGTGATAACGGCTAATGTTATCGTAGTCGGGCTCGTATCGACGTTCATGTACTATTATTATCATAATAAAATGAAAAAGCTGAAGGCGGAGAAAGGCTGGATCGGACATGGCCTGCGTATTGTAGCGGTCGATACGTCGTTTCGTAAAAAGCTGGTCATTTCGACATCCTGGTACTGGCTGCAAATCGGCGTAGTCGCAGTAAATGCTTTGGTGCTTGCGCTCAATTACGACAAAATTCCGGACGTGTTGAACATGCATTACGATTTTGAGGGCAACGTTACCCGTACGGAACCGAAATCGTTTGGAAACGTGTTTATGATGTCGATTATCCAAATCGTTATCGTCGGCTTGTTCTCGTCCATTAATGTCGCCATCAAGAAGAGCAAGCAGCAGATCGATGCGAATAACCTGCAAAAATCGATCGGCCAAAATACCCGCTTTCGCCGCAGCTGGTCGCAATTTCTGTTCGCAATGGGATTGGCGATGGTGCTTATGTTCGTTTTCGACCAATACAGCCTGTTGTTTTCCTTCGATGGCAATCTAGTGCTTGCCGTGAACTTGCTCGTCCCGCTGGCCATGGTCGTAGGCGTTGTGCTGCTGTCGATCCGTACCGGGCAGGGCGGCAGCAATCTTGCCGTCGAGGGCACCCCGTCCCCGGAAGCGGTGGAGCCGATCAACGACGATAAACACTGGAAGCTCGGCATGATTTATTATAATCCGGACGATCCGACGCTTTTTTTGGAAAAAAGGGTCGGCATCGGGTGGACCGTCAATTTTGCCCGCCCGCTGGCTTGGGTTATCTTGCTCGGGCCGTTGGTTATTGCGGCGGTCATCATCATCGCAGTAGAAACGGCATCGTAATCATTTGGCATCGTCGCATGTACAAAGCTCTCATTCCCGCATCGGCGGGGAGGGGGCTTTGTTTATTTTGAAATATCAGGGCAGAAAGTATATCTCCGGGGCTTGTTCGATTTCCCGATAAAAGCGCCTGCCCTTAAAGGGCGGCGAAGCCGTTTATCCTTGACTTAGGAGCTGGAAGGTCTCTTTCGCTGCTTGATATACATTTGCCCGTCGGATGCCCGATAATCGAATTACTGAACGCTGTTGCGGTTGGGAAAAATATTTTTGGCGGCAGTGCAGTAGTTTCGTAAAAGGCTTCGTCTATTAGTCATGGAATGAACGGGAAAGGGGGAGAGCCGCATTCAAGAGCATGCCGTCATCGAAAGCGTGTTGGCGGGGGAAACGGATGCGTTCCGTGCGATTATCGAAACGTATCAGGCTTATTTGTACAGAGCCGTATATCCGATCTTAAACGATCAGAAGGACGCGGAAGACGTGCTTCAGGAAGCGTTCGTCAAAATTTTCGTTTCTCTCCCCCGTTACCAGCACCAAGGCTTCAAAACATGGATTACGCGCATCGCCGTCAATACGGCGATTGATTATAGACGCAAGCGCTCCAACCGCAGAGAGTATCTGACCGATACGCATGAAGAACACGCGATGCCGGTTTCCGAGAACGCTGCGGAGCTCGAAGTCGTTCGTAAAGAACGCGGCGAGCTGATCGCCAAATATGTGAACGATCTGCCTGCGAACTATCGGGAGGTCGTCGTCGCTTTTTACCTGGAAGAGAAGTCGTATCAACAAATCGCCGATGAACAAGGCATTGAAATTAAGACGGTGGCGTCAAAGCTGTTTCGGGCAAGAACCTGGATGAAGAAGCACTGGAAGGAGGAAGACTTGCGATGAGCGCGAACCATTATAGTAAAGAAGAATGGCAAATGTATGCGGAAGGCCGCATTGACGATCGCGACAGGGATGCTTTCGAGAAACATTTGTATGAGTGCGACATCTGCATGAATCAATATGTTGAACTGCTGGAAGGGCTAAATGATTCGGGAAAGTCGCAAGAGGTGTCTTCTTCGGACGCATGGGAAAGGGATATGCCCGGAAAGGACTTTACGGATCGCGTCATGGCGGCTTTAAAAGAGCTGGGGGGCACGGCTTTACCCGTTCCAGAAGAATCTGGCGCAGGAGTTGCTGCAGACGGCGGCGTTGATGCGAAAGGCAGCGGGAAGGCTGTCGTCAGCCAAGTGCCGTTATTCCGCAGACCGTTGTTCCATTATGCGGTGGCGGCTGTTATTACGCTGATATTGATGTCGACCGGGATGTTCCATAACATTTCGTCACGGGTCGAGCATTTGGAAACGCAGTCCGGCGAACAGCGGGAGCCGATTTCCGAACGGCTGATGGAAAAAACGGTTTCGATGCTGGAAGCGATGCAGGCACAAAGAGGAGGGGAAAAACATGAATAAAAATCCGATCGCCGCATTTTTGCTGTCGTTTATCCCTGGGCTGGGGCACCTCTATTTAGGCCGGTACGTCCGCGGTGTGCTGTACGGAGGCGCTTCGTTCGGCCCGATTTTCCTATTGATTCTAATGGATTTCGGCAGCGGCGGTTCGATACCGGCAGATTTTGCGATGCTGATGATAGGCTTTGCGCTTGTGGCGGCGGCCATCAATATGCTTGATATGATTATTACGCTGTTGGCAAGGGGAAATGGCACTCCGCACGGTGGCGCCGGCATGAACAGGAGCTGGACGGGCGACGGAACGAAAACGTATTCCGCAGGTTCTGCAGGCGGCTTCTATGGAAGCCCAGCAAGCGCCGGCGAAGCGGGAGGAGGAACACCCGACGGTACGATGGGCGGCAATCTTCCTTACGGACAATACGGACAGGATCAGGCACGGATGTCTTCTCCGCACTGGTCGCCGGCGGAAGCGGCTCAGCAGCAGGACGAGCGCTTCAAAACGATTTTGCTGTCGTTTATCCCGGGACTCGGCCATTTCCAGCTAGGCCTGATGCAGCGCGGCTTGACGTTTCTCATCAGCTTTTTCGGATTGTTTGCCATGATCGCCTTTGTTTCGTATATGACGCGGGAAGACGGCTTCTTCGTATTCCTGCTCGGTTTGCCGGTCATCGTGTTTTACTGCATATTCGACGCCATCCAGCAGCTGAACCGCAAGCATAGGGGAGAGACGCTCGTAGACCGGAGCATCATCGAGGAGCTTGATCTAAACCGTCAGGACGGGCGTAAAAGCAAGCTTGTCGCCATGTTCCTATCGATATTTCCCGGAGCCGGGCATATGTACCTCGGCTTGCAGCGCCGCGGCTTGCAGCTGATGGCCGGTTTTCTGTTCAGCATTTACATCATGGATGTGCTGCGGCTGTCGATTTTCATGTTTTTGATCCCGATCATTTGGTTTTTCAGTTTATTCGATGCGCTCCAGCTCGTTTCCAAACACGATCGCGAGGAGCTGCAGGATATTCCGCTCGTAGGCTGGCTCCTGAACCATCAAAAATGGCTTGGCATCGCCTTTATCGCATTCGGAGGTTATTACTTGCTGGATAGAGTCGTGCTGCAGCTATTGGAGCGGAAATTTCCGGAACTTCATATCTCGGGATACTTTCATCAATACTTTCAACTGTTCGTCATCTCCACGCTGCTGATCGGGGGCGGGCTGAGGCTGCTGCTGGGCAGCTCCGTTAAGAAAGAAGGGGACGGACAATGAAGCAATGGCGCGTAGGAACCTTTTCGATGGGGATCTCGCTTATTATGGCGGGGGTTACGTTATTGATCTCGTCGTGGCAAGGGCTTTCCGCGTTCGATACGTTGATTGCGTGGTGGCCGGTCGTGTTCGTTATGATCGGAATTGAAATATTGCTGTTCGCCGTATTGTCCAAAACGGAAAATCGGATCGTGAAGTACGACGTGTTCAGCGTACTGTTCGTGGGTTTGATCGGATGTTTGTGCCTCGGCTATGCGATGCTGGCATCAACCGGGCTGCTTAACGAAGTCAGATATGCGGTAGGCTCGACCGAACGTTCGCTGGATCTGCCGAAGGTGTCGGAGAACGTGCCGGCGGATGTGAATCGGATCGTCGTACAGTTCGGAGGCCGGCAGCCGAAAATCGATAAAACGGCGGATCGTTCCGTCTCCTTATTCGGAAATTACCGGGTCCGGACCTCTTCGGAACGGAATATCGAGGCGTTAAAGCCGGACGAGGTCGCGACGGTGCAAACGGTCGGTACGACCATGTACGTATCCGTTAAAGAATTGCCGCGGAAGCGGGGGTTAACGGATGAATATCCTTATGCGGCGGTGACGGTCGTCCTGCCTCAGGATATCCCCGTCGAGCTTCGAGGCGCAAGCAATCAGGAAATTGGATTCAGCCAATGAAACGGATATAAAAAAAGCCCGCGTCCGCACGAAGGTGCAGACTAGCGGGTTTTTGCGTATATCAGCTGAAAAGCCATTGGTGGACGGCTTAACTCGAAAAGGCTCTTCGAGCGCTGTCAGCTTGCGCCTTGCTGCAGCCGGTACATTTGAGCGTAACGTCCCTGCAGGCCAAGAAGCGATTCATGCGTGCCCCGTTCAACGATTTCGCCGCGGTGCAGCACGAGAATAAGATCGGCGCTGCGGATGGTCGACAGCCGGTGCGCGATGATGAAGGTGGTCCGGCCCTTTTTTAGCACCTCAAGCGCGTTTTGGATGACCGCCTCCGTCTCCGTATCGATGCTGGAGGTGGCTTCGTCAAGAATGAGAATCGCAGGATTAAATGCGAGCGCCCGCGCGAACGAAATCAACTGCCGCTGCCCGGCCGACAGGGTGGCCCCTTTCTCCAGTACAGGCTCGTCATAACCTTTGGGCAGTCCGGCCAATATTTGCGCTCCGCCGACGTCGTTCAGCGCCTGCGCGACTTGCGCCCGGCTAATGGCCGGATCGTTCAGACTGACATTCGACGCTACGGTGCCGGTGAACAAATACGGGTCCTGCAGCACAATGCCCATATGCTCGCGCAAAGGCTGCTTGGGGATGGCCGACGTATCCTGGCCGTCGATCGTGATCGTCCCGCGCTGCGGGTCGTAAAAACGGAATAGCAGGTTCATAATGGAGCTTTTGCCGGAACCGGTATGACCGACAAGCGCGACCGTCTGGCCTTGCTTGGCTTCGAACGAAATGCCGCGCAGCACGTAATCGTCTTTGTAAGCGAACCAGACGTTGTCGAACCGGACGTTGCCCTGGTAGCGGGGAAGCTGTCCTTGCGCGACATCCGTTCCCTGCTCGTCGATCAGCTCGAATACGCGCTGGGCGGCGATACGGGCTTGTTCCAGCATGCCAAGCTGGTTCACCATCCCGTTAAGCGGCTGGAAGAGCCTGCCGAGATAGTCGATGAAGGCATACAGCACGCCGAAGGTGATGGCGCCCCCGAACGTAAACGAACCGCCGCCAAAGTACCAGACGACGCCGGCGAATGCGAAATTTTTCAGCACGTTGACAAGATTGAACGAGGTAAGCGCGTTAAGGTGCTGCATTTTGTTTTGGTAGACGAAATATTCGGTATTGAGCGCTTCGAATTCATCCATCGTTTGCTTCTGCCGGCGGAACGCGCGAATGACCGTCATACCTTGTATGGACTCGTTGATGATGCCGTTCAAATCGCTGATTCGCGCGCGGATAATCTGGTTGTAGCGGCCGGCGTACTTGCGGTACAGCCAGATCCAGGCGACCAGAAGCGGTATAATAACGAGACAAATCGCGGCAAGCCTCGGGCTGAGCAGAAACAATGCGGCATAAATGCCGATCATGTTGATCGCGCCGGAGAAAAACTGAGTCAGCACCGAAACGAATAAATCTTTGACCGCTTCCGTATCATTCGTTACGCGGGAGACGACCTTCCCGGCCGGCATGTTGTCGAAATAATTAATAGGAAGCCTTTGGATTTGTTTATACAGGTCCAAACGAAGCTTTTGCACGATGCGGTTGGCCGCCGTTTGGAGAAAGTATTTTTGCCCGTAATGGAATGCCGATGCGACGGCGAGAAGCAGCAGATATAGGCCGGCCAGCTCGATCAGTCCGCGTACCTCCGGTTTATAGAACGCGAACAATTCGCCGGGCGATAACGTCTGGACGGCATAGGAAGCGACTTTGCCGTCTTTGCGTACGACAAGACTGCCGTCCGTTAGGGAACGTTCGCCGTCGAAACGCAGCGGCTCATTGACGAACACAAAATGCTTCCCCGTCTGGATGACGCGTACCTCCCGGCCGGCTTCCGCACCTTTCGGCAGTTTGTCGCTGCGGACGTATTGCTTGTCCCGATAGCCGACAATATCGTCGGGATCAATCGTATTGCCGGCATCGCCGACACCTGTAGGTGCCGTTATTTCATACCAGGGCTTTTCGATGCCGAGAATATGCGTATCGATCATCGTCTTCGCGATAAAGGGACCGCACAGCTCTGCGAATACGGCGACGGCAAGCATCGCGAGACCGACGGTGAAACGGCGTTTATACTGAAGCGCGTACCGAAGCAAGCGGCTTCCGGCACCGGCGGTTTTTGGGCTGTTATTTATCGTTCCTCCGGCGCTCACTTCGATTCACCGCCTTCTTCTTCGGATAAGTTGGCTTCGACCTGCTGGCGCTCGTATTGTTCGCGATACCAGCCGCCTGCTTGCAGCAGCTGCTCGTGCGTGCCCTGCTCGACGATATGGCCGCCCTCCAATACGATAATTAGATCGGCGTGTTGTACGGCGGAAAGCCGATGGGTAGCGATCATCGTCGTTTTATCGGTGCGGAGACGGCGTACGTTCGCAATAATTGCCGCCTCCGTCTTGGCGTCGACGGCGGACAGGGAATCATCGAGAATGAGCATCTCCGGCTCGGCTATGAGAGCGCGCGCAATCGCGACCCGCTGCTTTTGTCCGCCGGAAAGCGCTACGCCTTTCTCACCGACAAGCGTGTCGAGGCCGTTTGCTAGAAGCGGAATATCGCGCAGGAAATAGGCCGCTTCAAGCGACTTTGCGATATCCTCTTCGGTTGCATCTGGTTTGCCGAACCGGATATTTTCGCGGACCGTTTTCGAGAACAGCATTTGTTCCTGTGGCACATAACCGATTGCCCCGTGCAAGCTTTCAAGCGATATTTGCTCGATCGGAACGCCGGCAAGCGAGACGATGCCCTTGCCGCTCGGATAGTCGCGAAGAAGCTGACGAATCAGCGTCGTTTTGCCGCTGCCGGTCCTGCCGACGATGCCGAGCGTCTGACCAGGCTCCAGCCTGAATGAAATATCCGTTAAATTGTCCGTTTCGGAGGAAGGATAACGGAATGTAACACGCTCGAAGCGCAATGTTTTCGTTCCGGACGGGGGCTTCGGCTCATCGCTGTCGGCCACATCCGGCTTGTAAGCGAGCGTCTCGTTAACCCTGTCGAGGGATGCGTTGCCGCGCTGCATAATATTGATGAGCTCGCCGATCGCAAACATGGGCCAAACCATCATTCCGAGGTAAACGTTAAACGTAACGAGCTCGCCGAGTGTGATTTCGTTGCGGAATACAAGATAAGCGCCGTAACCGAGCCCGATTAAATAGCTGGCGCCTACAAGCAGCTTCACTGTCGGCTCGAACAGGGCGTCGATCCGGGTAACGTCGGTATTTCGCTCATATACGTCATCGGTTAGCTTCGCAAATTTCGCCTGATCCGCCGTTTCCTGAACATAAGCGCGAATAACGCGAACGCCGGCCGCTGCTTCAAGCACATGGTCGTTCAATTGGCCGAACGATTCTTGTGACGAGCGGAAGCGTTCGTGAATTTTTTTGCCGTACAGGCTCATCACAAGGGCGATTAAGGGCAATGGAATAAGCGCAGCAAGGGTCAGCTTCCAGCTGATGAGGTAGCCCATCGCAAATAAAATGACCAGCATAAAGCCGCTGGAATCGACTAGCGTAAGGATGCCGAAACCGGCGGTCGCGGAAATCGCCCGCAGGTCGTTCGTCGCGCGAGCCATCAGATCGCCGGTCCGGTTGCGCTCGAAGAAGGTCGGCGTCATGCGTAGGAGATGGCGCATGAAACGGGAGCGGAGCATACGTTCGATCAGGAACGCCCCGCCGAACAACTGATACATCCAGTAGTAAGAAACGACATAAATGACGGCCATGACGGCGGTAAATTGAAGCAGGAAAGCCGTTAGCTCCGACTTGGTCAGCGTTCCCTGCTGAATCCGGTCGATCGCGCTGCCGATCATGCGCGGCGGCACGAGCTCGAGCACGCCGACAATAACGAGGAGCGTCACGGCGATGGAGTAACGAATCCAGTGCATTTTATAAAACCAGCGAAGCTTGTAGAGTACGGCGAACAAGGTTGTATCCTCCTCCGTTGATTGTTCATTTCCGGTAAACGCGAACGGCCCTCATAAAATAAGGCGCCGCCGTTTAGCCTTGTTCAACGGACGGGGACGATTGCTGCTTGCGCAACTCCCTAAGCTCGCGGAAAAAACGCGACAGCCGTTCGCTGCATGCTTCCTGCAGCACGCCTTGCGTAAGCTCAACGCGGTGATTGAAACGCTCCTCCTGAAGCAAGTTCATGAGCGTTCCCGCACATCCGGCTTTAGGATCGCTCGTGCCGAAGATGACATGAGGGATTCTGGCTTGAACGATGGCGCCCGCGCACATCGGACAAGGCTCCAGCGTGACGTACAGCTTGCAATCCAGCAGCCTCCAGGCGCCGAGATTCCGGCTGGCTTCGCGAATGGCGATCATCTCCGCATGAGCGGTAGGATCAAGGGACGTTTCACGTAAATTATAGCCGCGTCCGACGACTTCCCCGTTGCGAACGATGACGGCGCCGATCGGCACCTCGCCGATAGCTGCGGCTTTCTCCGCTTCCTCCATCGCCATGCGCATCCATAACATATGTTCTTCTTCCAAGGGTACACCTCTTTACGTTCATAACGTTCCATTTAAGGGTATAGGCATAGTTTGCAGTGCCGCTTATTTGCATAATAAAGTGATAGCAGCTATCCCCAAGAGGATAACCGAAAGGCCGGCTCGATATATCCACTGTGGACGGTTATGACGAATTTTATGATTATCCACATGCTGTGCATAACTTTGTGGATAACATTGTTCGTAATGTGGACAAAGCAAGCGGTATCCTCATTGTACGTCGGGCGGGACGTTAGGGCAAGTCGGCGAATTGCTTGTAAAAACGGGAATTTATTTGCGCGAAGAATGAAGGATTCCCGACTTCATACCATGTGAATATATGTTCCATGATGTGGATGTCTTGTGGATAGGAATCTATGAATCTCAAGGCCATGATCATACAGAAATGGTAGAATGACTTCATCAAGTCGGGCCGCCTTCATGTAGCACGGGGAGCTGCTGGCGGTGAGGAAAAACGCAGAGCTAGACATGGAAAATATTGAATATACAAAAGGACAAGGTATATGGTATACTTTACCTGATAAATAAATATTTTTTTCGGTGCTTTCCGCCGATAAAGGCAAATTTAGCGAAAGCTAAAGACGCAAAACTATAGGGTCTTCCTTAGTACTCGTACTAAAAAGACAGCCAGCTGCCGAAATGGAGGCTTTTTTATGTTCCCGAAAAGACGTATTATTCTAATAGTTTTGGCAATATTCCTGCTTGCTCTGCCGAATGCCGCCTTCGCGGCGCCGGCTAAAGCGGCGGTTGATAAAGACTTGTTGGATCAAGGAATTGTTACGGTTGATTATGCTATTGGCAAGAACGCCAAAGCGATTGTTCGAGTGGTAAAAGGGAAAGTGCACTACGATTATAATCTGGTTGAAGGCGCACAATACCCGCTGCAGCTTGGCGACGGCAAGTATACGATTCTTATTGCTGAAGCGGTAGGCGGTACTAAATATAAAGTAGTTGCCCAGGAAGAAGTCGTTCTGGAGATGGAAGATGCGAATGCCGTATTTTTGCAAACCATACCGCCGATCGATTGGAATGAGGAGACGCTGGCAGTCGTGAAAGCTGCTGAACTGACCGAGGATCTCGAAACCGACGAGGAAAAGCTTGCGGCGATCTATCAATATATTACCGAAACCATAGAATACGATTATGAATTGGCAGCAACGGTTGAGCCGGGCTACATCCCGAATCTGGATGAAGTGTTCGAAGCGGAGAAGGGTATATGCTACGATTATGCGGCTACCTTCGCGGCGATGGCGAGAAGCGTCGGCCTTCCAACCAAGCTGGTAATGGGTTATCAAATGGATGATCCGGACACCTACCATGCATGGAATGAGGTTTACCTGGAGGAAACCGATGAGTGGGTAACGATCGACACCACTTATGATGCCGCCGCGGTCCAGAATGGAGAAGCTGCGGAAATGATTAAGGATGCGGCTGATTATACGGTTGCTAAATTTTATTAAAACTTCATAGACGATAACGCTTGTTGAGGAATGGTTGAGCGGTACTTTGACTATACCTAAAGCGCTATAGAGAACGGGATGTCCCCTCGGGGGAAATCCCGGTTCTTTGCGTTGTTCAAATATTGTTCAGATCGGTGGATTATACTGTCCGAGATATCATGATTCCATCAACGAGACAAGCAAAAGCTGCCAAAAAGAGAGAAGATAGCGACCAGATTTTAGGAGGCGGAGGAGGAGAGCGATTTTATTTTTCACCAAACTGTAGAAAAGGAGTAATGAAATGGTAACGAGGACATTAACAGCTCCCGCATTTAAGAAAAAAATCAGCATGATGCTTATCGCGTTTTTGCTTCTTATGCAAACCGTTTATGGCGGCGGCATATTTGTTGCGAATGCTGCCGGGAGCACCATTACCGAAAATATTTTAACCAGCGTAACGATGACGGTTTATGATAAAAACGGGCAACCTGTAACCGGCAACGTATACGACCAAGAATCGGAAGTTAAACTCGATTTTACATGGGAGCTTCCGAACGGCAAGTACGAGAATGGAAGCAAGTATACGTTCACGCTTCCGAGCAATTTCGAACTGTACAACGATATTACGGGTGATCTTGTAACCGATGAAGGTTCTGTAGGGACGTTTAAGGCTACGAAATCCGATCACAAAGTACTCATGACATTCAATGATATCGAAAACGACTTCGTCGCGGGAACGTTAACGTTTAAATCCGTTTTTAAAAAGCTTCAAGTGACGGATTCTACTGAGCAGAAAATCTCGTTCCCGGTCAATGGCGGCTATGAGATAAGTGTGTTCTTTAAGCCGACCGGCGCAAAGGAAATAGAAAAAAAAGGAACTCCTGCAGGCTTTAATGCCAAATCCATAGACTGGGAAATCATCGTCAATAAAGGCTTGAATACGGTACAGAACGGAGTCGTTACCGATACGATCCCTACAGGCTTGGCTGCACCGGTTACGGTGGCCGTCTATGAGCTTGACATCAATGCTGGGGGCGGGGTAATCAAGGAGACGCTTGTTGATCCTTCAAAGTATACATACACAAACGGCGCACCTTTGACTGTTCAGTTCCACGGAGAAATCAAAAAAGCATACAAAATTAAATATACGACGGCAATTACTGACGCTAGTATAACGACGTTTAAAAACCAAGCCACTTTCGAAGGAGTTTCTGCTGACGAAACAGTTACCGTGAATCAAGGCAAGCACTTAACAAAGAGCTCGAGCTACGATTCCAGTAAAGGAGTTATTTCTTGGACCATCCAATACAACTACGATGAAAGAAAAAATGCGGATCAAACCGTAACCGACCTTTTTGATGATTCTCAGAGATTGGTTGCCGGTTCGCTGAAGGTCCAATCCGTTAAGCTGAATGCCGACGGAAGCGAAGGGCAAAAGACCTTGCTGAACACTCCTGCCGGTTACACAGTGAACCCTAAGAGCGACACCGGCAAAACTGGCTTTGAACTTGTGTTCGCACAACCTGTGTCCGCGGCGTATAAAATCGAATATCAGACTGAAGCGACCGATCTTGCAGCAGACCGTATCACAAGCACCAAGACGATCAAAAATACGGTCAGCACGGTGACCTACGGGAGCGTCAATGCTGAACGGGATGTTACCCAAGCGATCCTGAAGAAGTCATTTGGAGCGGTAGATTACAAGAATAAGACGGTGAAATGGACCATCACGGTTAATGGCGACTCCAAGCTGATGACGAACGCGCTTATCAAGGACACCTTTACAAACAAGGGCTTGGAGCTCATTCCGGATTCGATTAAAGTGGCTCCAAAAAATAGCGGCGTAACGGCAGTGGTTTATGAAATACTACCGAATCCGCCAGCGGTAAAAGACGGATTTAATGTTCAATTCAAAGCTCCTATTAACGTTCCGTACACGATTAGCTACGAAACGAAATTCATGTACTATGAGCTGCTTACCGGAAAAACGAAATTTTTGAACACTGCTGAAGTTACTTGGGATCAGTACCCGGGGAAATCCATAAAAGTGGATGAAGATTTCGATCCTAACCCTGAGACGAAGGCGAACGGCTTTAAGTACGGATCTTACAATGCCGCTACGAAGAAAGTTACTTGGAATATCGGGGTCAACTATAACGGAAAGCCGCTTACATCGATTGATGTAACGGATGCTGTACCTGCAGGCCAAAAGCTGGATCCCGATTCGATCAAAGTATACTACATGGATATTACGACAGGCGGCAAAAAGGAAGATACTACGGCAAAAGCTGCCCAAGTGCCGGCTGATCGTTACCAGATCGTCAAGAACGATCCGAATAAAGTGGTCGTGAAATTTAGCGATCCTTTGAATGCTCCTTTTAGCGATCCGTTCTTGATTACATTCGAAACGAGCATCGACAATCAAATTGTAGGCGCAAATGTTAAAAATGAAGCTTCGGTAACCTATAATTCCGATCCGGTCGTGAAATACTCCGCTACCGTAGACATCAAGCAAGGCGGGGAGTATGTTTACAAGGACGGCCAGCAGGACGGCGACGTGATTAATTGGTCTATCGCCATCAATCGCGGACAGTCGACCGTTCAAGGAGCGAAAATCAAGGATATCCCAAGCGACAATCAAATCTTTAAGCCGGGAACGTTCCATTTGTTTGAGACGACCGTCGATAGTGCAGGGAATGTGAAAAAAGCGCAACCTGTCTCGGAACTAACGGTAAATGTTGATTATAAACTGGAAATCAAAACGGATAATAGCGGCAATCAGACATTCGAGCTTGAATTTTTACATGAAATCAAGACGGCTTATATTTTGGAATATCAATCGTTAATTGTTGCCGCCAACAATGATAAGGTAACCAATAAGGTGGAGTTTAGCGGCAATAACGTACAAACAACAATAACGCCGTCAACAAAAGAGATCATCGTCAAATTCTCATCGGGATCCGGTACAGGAAGCGGGATTAGAGGCGCGCTGACCGTTGAGAAAAAGGATGAGCTCGATGGTACTAAGCTGCTCAGCGGCGCGACATTCAGTCTATTCCGCGTATCTGGCTCGGATCGTATCCTGGTCAATACCCTTACGACGGGTAACGACGGGAAGATTGAATTTAAAAAGCTCCTGGCAGGAGACTACATTTTGAACGAAATTACAGCTCCGGCAGGATACGTTTTGGATTCGAAGGATCACCAGGTAACGATTAATTCTACGACACCGATTAACAAGACAATTAAAAACAAAAAAGTGGCGACACCGACGCCGACACCTACGGTAACGCCGACGTCTACACCAACAGTGACACCGACGCCGACACCGACACCTACGGTAACGCCGACAGTGACACCGACATCGACGCCGGCAACGCCGTCGCCAACACCGGCAACACCGACGCCGACAACATCGGTAGAAACGCCGTCGCCGACACCGGCAACGCCAACACCAACACCAACACCGACGCCATCGGCAACGCCTGCGACACCAACGCCGACGACTTCAGTAGCACCGACGCCGACACCGACAGCAACGACGCCGGTAGAGACTGCGTCGCCATCGCCGACGCCGGTACCGACTAAGGAGCCGGTAACCGAACAGAAGAAGACGGACAAAGACACTTTGTTAGAGGGCGAAGTTGAAGTTCCGCTCGGAGGAAAACCGTCAGTCGGACAAAAACCGAAAAATGGCACGGTAGATGTAGATCCGGATGGCCGCTGGGTTTATAAACCGGACTCCGGATATATCGGAAAAGATCATTTTACAATCGTGGTCAAGGATAAGGACGGAGCCGAAGAGGAATATTTCATTGACATTGATGTCGAGGATGTTCCGCTTGGCATAACGCCTCCAGTAAAAGAGCTGCCGAAGACAGGCGAAGAAAGGCATTATTATTTTGAAATGGCCGGTCTTGTCATGTTGCTCTTGGGGGCGGTGCTTCTGAGAAGCAGATTCTCCAGAAACAAATAATTCATCGTTAAAGGATAAAACGCCTGCTTGCGTCATTGACGCCGGCAGGCGTTTTGCTGTGTGGCTGCAGCATAATTTTTCGCCGATACAGTCCGTCACACATTTACCGCGATTGGCTTTTTCATGATGGTGATTTAGCAATTGTGTCCGGGCGCTGGCTTAAAAGCGCGAACATAAAAAACGCCTGCCTTCACGAGGTGAAGACTGGCGTAAAATTTTAAAGGTTTGGGGAATCGGCGGACCTACCTATAGATCAGGCGTGACTCGACTACTAGTAATCAGGGTTTGGTTTGGCTTGCACAATAAGCCGATGAGTCGCGTTGACGATCGGATCGCATGTAATGAGGGTGAGTACTTGATCTTTCTTGTTGCTTTTCAGCACCCAAGTATCCGTGGGTTTAACAACAACGACGTTATAAACGGTATAGACGATTTTTTTGTCCTTTATTTTCAGCTCAATTTTGTCGCCCACTTCCATCTCGTTCAGGCGGTTGAAGAGCTTTCCTTTATTTCGTACCCGGTGAGCGGCTATCGCAGCGTTGCCGACTTCGCCGAGCGCGGCCGTCTCCGTCATATGGGCGGCTGCGTATTTCATGTTCTCCTCGGTAGCTCCCTCCAACACCGGCAATTTCAGGTTAATTTTGTCGATGGAGAGAAGCGCAACAGCCTGTTTGTCTTGCTTCGGCTCAGGTTCCGCTTGCGGAGCGGGGCTCGCTTCCGGCACCTCCTCCTCTTCGGCCGCAGGAGACTCATTGACTTGCATAAACAATTGGGAAAGCTGCTCGTATTCGGCCGCAGCCCGGGGGTCGACCTCGTGCTCGCCCGAAACGGAGAAGCTTTGTTCCGTTTGCTCCAGCAGCTTCGTTTGCCGCCAATCGTAATAAATGTCTTTGGCTTGTGGCCATAATAGCAGCAGGATACCGGCGACAAAGCAGAACAAGGATAAGGTATTTATGTTTTTTTTCATCATTCGCCTCTGTTTTTTTTAGAATTAGTATAGGGATGAAGTTTCCCTATTTAATCATATAGTCCGCATCTGAACGAAAAATGAACGGAAAGATTTATATTCCTCCTTGACCCGCAAACATGCCGTATTTTCAGAGTTCCATGCTGCACAACAGCGGTCGAATCGTAAAATCCGATGTGGTTAACTAACCGTCCTTGCTTGGCGCTGTGACCAACTCTACTGTTTTTACGTAAGATAAACAGAGGATGACGCATCCTTCTAATAAGGACAAGGAGGTATGCCGTATGAAGGTGTCACAGCGGCAATTTATCGATGCCGTAGCGCCGATCGCCGTTTTGCTGCGTACCGAAGGCTCCTCGATATTCCCGTCCGTCCGAATTGCGCAGGCTTTGCTCGAAACAGGCAGCACCCTGCATCCATGGAACAACCTGGTTGGATATAAAGTGGGCGATGGCGGGCTAACGCCGTATTGGCGCGGCCGCAGCGTAAGCAGGACGACTTGGGAGGTCTACGACGGCGTCCGGGTGGATGGCGTGGCCGCGGATTGGCGTGCGTACGATACGATCGCCGACTGCTTCCGCGATCAGGATCTGCTTTTTCTGAAGCCGCGCTATGACCGGGTACGTGTTTCGGCAACGCCGCAGGAACAGACCGTCATGCTGCAGGCTTGCGGATATGCGACCGATCCGGCGTACCCGGGAAAGCTGCAAAGCTTGATCGCTACCCATCAATTGCTAAGCTACGATACGGAAGCGGAGGAGAGAATGCCGATGAAATTGGAGCATGATTGGCAATGGAACATGCTCGGCGACGCGCTCGACGGGCTTTATAAGCAAGGGCTTATTACCGACAACAGCTGGGTGGAGAAGGCATATAAGCAGACGCTGACGCAATCGGAGCTGACGTGGTTGAATACGATCCTGTTCGCGCGCAAAAACGGCGTGCAAATTTAGTTTTATTTTCGGGTTCGAAAGATGAGAATAGGATGAACAGAGGTTCGGCTCTTTATCCGAATCAGGCTATTGTCAGGCCTCTGTCTGGCGATAGCCTGTTTGGGTATTTTCGAAGCATCGCCAGCGGTTTACAGGATGACTTTGCATCACGTCTGCGATATAATTAAATAATGACCATTTACAGAAAATTAAGGAGTTGTCGTAATGGCTTTGAAGGCTGGAATCGTCGGCTTGCCGAACGTGGGCAAATCGACTTTATTTAATGCGATCACACAAGCGGGGGCGGAATCCGCGAACTACCCGTTCTGTACCATCGACCCGAACGTAGGGGTTGTAGAAGTGCCGGACGAGCGGCTGCAGAAGCTGGCCGACATCGTCAACCCTAACCGGATCGTGCCTACGGCGTTCGAATTTATCGACATCGCCGGCATCGTGAAAGGCGCAAGCAAAGGCGAAGGGCTCGGCAATAAATTTTTGGCGCATATCCGCGAAGTGGATGCGATCGTTCATGTCGTCCGCTGCTTCCAGGATGAGAACATTACGCACGTATCCGGCAAAGTCGACCCGATCAGCGATATCGAGACGATCAACCTTGAGCTGATTCTTGCCGATCTCGAGTCGGTGGAGAAGCGGATCGACCGCTCCCGCAAAAATATGAAGGGCGGCGACAAGAAGTACGCGGCCGAAGTCGAGTGCCTGGAACGGATCAAAGAGGCGCTGTACAATGACCTGCCGGCGAGAAGCGTCGAGGTTAGCGATGAAGAGGCGGTTCTGATTCGCGATCTGCACCTGCTGACGATGAAAAAGATGCTGTATGCGGCTAACGTAAGCGAAGCGGAAGTAGCGAATGCCGACGACAATCCTTACGTGCAGAAGGTTCGCGAGTTCGCAGCGAAGGAAGGCGCGGAAGTCGTGCCGATCAGCGCCAAGGTGGAGGCGGAAATCGCGGAGCTGGACGGAGAAGACAAGGAAATGTTCTTGCAAGAATTAGGTTTGACGGAATCCGGCCTCAACCGTTTGATTCGCGCCGCCTATAAATTGCTCGGACTGTACACGTACTTTACGGCGGGCGTGCAGGAAGTGCGTGCGTGGACGATCCGCAAAGGACTTAAAGCGCCTCAAGCGGCAGGCGTTATTCATACGGACTTCGAACGCGGATTTATTCGTGCCGAGGTCGTATCTTACGAGGATTTGGTTGCAGCGGGTTCGATGAACGCCGCGAAGGATAAAGGGCAGCTCCGGCTGGAAGGCAAGGAGTATGTCGTGAACGACGGCGATGTTATGCATTTCCGCTTTAATGTTTAGCGGATGCCTTGACGGCGGCAATCCATTCTAATAAAGGTTTTTAGAAAGCAAGGGGTGAACGAACATGTTGGACCGGCTTCAATCATTAGCGGATAGGTATGATAAATTAAGCGAGCTGCTTTGCGATCCGGACGTTGCGAACGATCCGAAGAAGCTGCGCGAGTATTCCAAAGAGCAGTCCGATTTGCAGGAATCGTATACGGCTTACATGGAGTACAAATCGGTCATGGAGCAGCTCGAGCAAGCGAAAGTGATGCAGAACGAGAAGCTCGATGACGAGATGCGCGAGATGGTCAAAATGGAAATCGACGAGCTCGTCGAAAACAAAACCCGCTTGGAAGAGCAGATCAAAATTTTGATGCTGCCGAAAGACCCGAACGACGACAAGAACGTTATTGTGGAAATTCGCGGAGCGGCGGGGGGCGACGAGGCGGCTTTGTTCGCAGCCGATCTGTATCGGATGTATACGCGTTATGCGGATACCCAGGGCTGGCGAGTGGAAGTGCTGGATACGAATCTGAACGATCTCGGCGGGTTCAAAGAGGTCATTTTCATGATTACCGGCAAAGGCGCGTACAGCAAAATGAAATACGAGAGCGGCGCTCACCGGGTGCAGCGCATTCCGGTTACTGAGTCGGGCGGACGGATCCATACGTCCACATCAACGGTCGGCGTTATGCCGGAGGTTGAGGATTTCGATATCGAAATCAAAGAAAGCGACATTCGCGTCGATACGTTCTGTTCGAGCGGAGCGGGCGGGCAGTCGGTCAACACGACGAAATCGGCCGTGCGGGTAACCCACGTCCCGACAGGCATCGTGGCCACCTGCCAAGACGGCAAATCGCAAAACTCCAACAAAGAAAAAGCGCTGCAGGTACTGCGTGCGCGGATTAACGATAAGTTTCTGCAGGAAGAGCAAGCCAAATATGCCGATGAGCGCAAAAGCAAAGTCGGTACCGGCGACCGCAGCGAACGGATCCGTACGTACAATTTCCCGCAAAGCCGTGTGACCGATCACCGGATCGGCCTGACTCTGCACCGTTTGGAGACTGTCTTGAACGGCGATTTGGAAGAAATCGTTTCGGCGTTGACAGTGGCTGCGCAAGCGGATCAGCTGGACGATAAAGGAGAATAAGACGTCATGCCGATGCATGCGGAAACCATACGTGAAGCCTATTTAAAGGCTTCTTCTTTTTTACGCGACAAGGGCGTAGCGGACAGCTCCGCTAATGCCGAGCTGCTGCTTCAGCACGCCCTCGGACTGGACCGCACGTCGCTTCTGCTGCGCTGGTCGGAACCGTTCCCAGCAGAGCGGGAAACGGACTGGCTGCGATTGCTGGAGCGCAAAGCGGCGGGAGAGCCGGCCCAGTACATCATCGGCGAGCAGGAGTTTTACGGGCTGCCGTTTACGGTAAACCGGAACGTCCTTATTCCGCGTCCGGAGACGGAATTGCTCGTCGAGCGGATGATCGCGGAAGGAAACCGGCTATGGCCCGGGGGCAGTCCCCTGCTCGCGGATGTAGGCACGGGAAGCGGGGCGATTCCGGTTTCCATTGCGGTACATTGCCCTGCGTGGCGGGTCATGAGCTCCGACATATCGGCGGGAGCGCTGGAGACGGCTAGGGGAAATGCCGAGCGCAACGGCGTAGGCGAGCGGGTGAAGTTCGTTCAAGGCGATTTATTGCTGCCTTATATCGAACAAGGTACCGCCATCGACTTGCTCGTGTCTAATCCGCCGTATATTTCAACCGGGGATATGGCCGGCTTGCAGCCCGAGGTGAGGGATTACGAGCCGCATAGCGCGCTGGACGGCGGCCCGGAAGGACTTGATCTGTACCGCAGAATGATAACGCAGCTCGCGGAACTTCCTGCTTGCCCGCGCGTTATCGGGTTCGAAGTCGGACAAGGACAAGCCCGAGAGGTAGCGCGTATGTTGGGTTCAGCGGCTGATTGGACGGCGATCGATCTAGTGAAGGATTTAGCCGGCATCGAACGTCATGTCGTGGCGGTAAGATAGTCGAGAAAAACGGTCCGGCGAAAGCAGCTATATGGTATAGCCAGCCGCGCATAAACGAAAAGCTCGAAAAAAAACCTAGCGCTGATGTCCAATCTGCCGCTAGGTTTTTCTTTTAGTTTGCATACTGCACGAAGCCGTGTAGGCGGCTGCTTCCTCGGCCTTTTAGTACGAGATCAAGTCTAAAACTAGGAACTGAAGAAGACACGAGAAGCAAACACGGGTGCCTGGACAGTTCGCTAGTGTAGAAAATATTATTATTTATGAGGCTATCCGTACTATTTCACCTGTAAAATGCTCGTTCTCGCCTGTTTGTGAGGCAAACGCAACTATTCATTTCGTTTGCCTCACGAATAGTTGCATTTGCCTCATTAGCTCGCCAGAACACGGTTTTTTGGCGAGAGATAGTGAGATTTGCCTAATGAACAGTAAACTTTTCCTTACTATTTCTACAGAGCACAAGTGATCAGTGGCATGGAGCATGCATCTTAAGCTCTGGAGTTTTGGGGGATTGATGTCGATAACTTATCCGTTACACAAACAAATGCTGTGCATCCCCTATAAAATCTAGTCGGTCTTAACGGAGTGTAGGCGACAGGGGTTCAGCGACCGGCTTTCGTTTCACCATATAAGGGTACAGCAGCGCCAGTCCTCCTACGTACAGAGCAAACGCGAAAATGGCCGGCGACAAGTGAAGCAAATCGGTATAGCCGATCGCGAGATGTACGCCGAAGCCGGCTGCGAACCCCGGCAGGCCCCCGATCAGCAGCGTCCACCACAACCAGCGTTCGCCTTGGTTGATCCCCCATAATGCCGCAGCCAGAATGGCGATTGCATTCGAAAACAGCGCCCCGCCGAAGCCAGCGCGATCATGAGCGATAAGCGGTACAAGCCGCACGTTGAGCTGCGTTAGCATTTCCGGGGTTGTGCATAGGAAGGCTAAGTCTTGCGGCACAAACACGTCGTTCATCCCGATCCAAGCGATTACGATGCCTCCGGTCGCAAGCGAAAATCCGAGCGTAACGAGCAGCAGCTGTCCCCATTGAGCCCGCCGCCACCGTGGATCGTTAAATCGATTGGGCGGTTTGCGGGAGGGCTGATCCGCGCGGGTTCGCATCGACATAAGAAACATCGGAAGCAAAATAACGGCAACCAGCGCATGCAGCGGATCGAAGTAGCCGTATCCGAGAAACAGGAAAAAGCTTGAGAACCCTACGGCTCCTGAGGTGAATAGAGCGGTTTTGGCCCAATGAAGCCGGTTGCGCAGGCCGAACCATCCGAAAAGTCCGTACAGGATGCCGATCGACATCATCGTTCCCGCCAGCGTCACCCTGTCATGGGACATAAAGGGAAGCAGGCGTCTGTTCAACTGTGCGAGCATCGTTTGGTTCATATTTAAATAAGCTGCGTCGTAGGGGAGGATAACGGAGGTGGCGGCAATCCACCATGCCAAAATCCCGCCGATTACCATACCCAAGCCAAGCAGGCACATCCAGCCCCAGTCCCGCCAGAACGAATGTGCTGCCGGAGCGGGCTTCGAACGAACGCGATCATAAACGATCGCTTCATTAATTCGCTTTGCGAGCCCGGGGCCGCTATAGACGAAGCCGCTGTGCAATTGGACGGCAGCCGCTCCGGCTTCCAGCAAGTCCATGGCGTCTTGAGGTTCGTGAACGCCGGCCGACGCAAGTATAGGGACGCTGGAGCCGATTGTCCCGCTAATAGTGCGAAGCAGTTCGATGCACCGTTGTTTTCCGGTCAGACCGATGATATCCCCGACTTCGGTGCGGATGAAGTCGCCGACGGAAATGCCGTCGAAGCGTTCATCCCGAACGATTCGGAGCAGCTCTTTGAGTTTACCGAAGGGACAATCTAGCGGGACATAGAGAAGAACAGGCCGCTCCGGAGCCGCTAGACGGGCGGCTTCCCTTATTTGAGCGAGAAAGCTTGCAGTTTGCTCCGATGTCCAGTCCCGCTCGACGGTCGCGTCTATGATAAAGCCGCGCGCATAAGGCGCGAGCTTCGTTATTGTCGTTTTCTGCTCCGCCAGGGCGTCCTCGGGATTCAAACCGGGCATGTGCGCAAGCCGGAACAGGTAAGGAAGCCGTTTGGCGGATTTGCCTATTTGCGGAGCTCCGGCTTCTTCGCTGCTCGAATCAGGAAGGTGCGCATGCTCTTTATCCAAACGCCCGATGATGGCGTCAAGCCCGTCATTGACATAGAGGTTCGGATAAAGGATCGTCTCCGCGGCTTCGTCGCGAATAATCGGTCTATCGTCTTCTATCGCCTGGGCGGTGACGGGGCCGATCTCGATATGGCCGATTCCGAACTGGGAAAGCGCTTTGCGGCCGGTTCCGTGAACGTCCAACTCGCCGCTTAAGCCGACGGGGCTTTGCAGCGGAATACCCGCTAACGGGGTCTGCAAAATCGGTGGCAGTTCAGCGTGGCCCAGCGTACGGATAACAAGCGCGCCGCCCGGCAGACGGCTTAAGGCGCCCATGGCGCCGAGCGTCAAATCCCGGGCTGTTCGGGCAGGCAATTTGAAAAGCAGCGGGCGGAACAGCGTCTGATAAGACCAATCCGGCATACCGGGCGACCTCCTTTTGCTTGCGGCCTTCAGAAGAAGGTACGGTTTCACGCGTTTCTTTGATTTATCAGCAAAGTATATCGTGGAAGCGGCTCTAAATCTCGGTAAACGCCAGCGCCAAAGACGCCGGTAGGCGTTTATCCTTGCTGATAATGATACTTCGATCATAGCAAGGCGGGGCATTATTGTAAATTATTGATTGACTGCCGGAATCATATGCGAGACAGTTGAGGAAGAAGGTTTTCCAAAAGCATCCTGTTGCTTGGGAATGCAGCAAACCAGCCCGCAAGAGAAGGTCGATTAAACTCAAGGAGGTTTTATCATGAAAAGTCAAGAAATCGGGATGAAGCCGGTAACGCCTATTTTGCGCATATTTGATGAAGAGAAAGCGAAGGAGTTTTATATCGGCTTTTTGGAGTTCGCCGTGGACTGGGAGCATCGGTTTGAGGACGGCTTCCCTCTTTATATGCAGATATCCCGAGGCGCATGCCTCATTCATTTGTCGGAGCACTATGGAGACTGTACGCCGGGCTCGTCGATCCGGATCGAAGTCGATGCGCTCGAAGCGTACCACGCCGCTTTGCTCGGGAAGGCATATAAGTATGCGCGCCCGGGGATCGAAAATACGCCTTGGGGGACGCGGGAGGTTCGCATATCCGACCCGTTCGGCAACCGGATCACATTTTATGAGAATGAGGAAAGCTAGAAAACTTTTACTAGATTGATAGGTTTAAAGAAAGACCCCTCTGTCCATACTTGGAGTATGGAACAGGAAGGGGTTGTGCGAGATGGTTAAACGGGTTTCGTTTCGGCAATATGCTTACGTAATATTCGCGATGCTGGTTATGATCGCTTGCTGGGAAACGAATAAATCGAATGCGGCGGTTGTCGGCTCCGACATTCCGTCGGAAGCGATCCGTCTGCGCATACTGGCCAATTCCGACGCCGTTCAGGATCAGGCGATCAAGCGGGTCATCCGCGATGCGATCATCGCCGAAATGGACAAATGGGTAAGCGAGCCGCAAGGGATCGACCAGGCTCGGCAAACCGTCCGCGATCATTTGCCGGAGCTCGGCGAGCTGGTTGGAAAGCAGCTGGCGGAGCACGGTTATACATATGGGTACAGCGTGGAGCTTGGCATCGTGCCTTTCCCGACGAAAATGTACGGAAACCGGATCTACCCTGCAGGAAATTATGAAGCGCTTCGGGTGACGCTCGGCAAAGGTGAAGGACAAAACTGGTGGTGCGTGCTGTTCCCTCCATTGTGCTTCGTGGATGCGGCCTCCGGCGAGGCGGTAGCCGAAGAGAAAACGGATTCCCGCAAAAAGGCGGATTCGCCTAAAGCCGTCCCGCTTTCCGCTAAAGCGCCGAAAGAGGACGACAAACGCGGCAGTGCGGAATCGGTCGGAACGAAATCCTTGTCCGCGAAGGCAAAGGATGCGAAAGCCGAAACGATTGCCAAACATACAAGCATCGCAGTTTCCGATATGGGCAAGCAAAAAACGATTGAAACGACGCAGCTCGGCGAACGTCCGGCAATGAAATTTTTCCTCTGGGAAAAAACGAAATCGGTATTCTCGTCCATCAAAAGCTGGTTCGCTTGATACCGTGACAGCGGCTGTCTCGGGATGTATAATGAACAACAAAAACGCAGAGGGTAATTCTAATGAAGACGAAAATATGGACTGTCGGCACGGCGCTTGATGCAACGGTACGGCAGTCCGAAATACAAGAAGCGGCCGATTGCCTCCGGGAAGGGAAGCTGGTCGCTTTTCCGACGGAAACGGTATACGGCTTAGGGGCGGACGCACGCAGCACCGAGGCGGTGGAGGGCATATTCCGGGCCAAAGGCCGTCCGTCCGACAATCCGCTGATCGTCCATATCGCGGACAAGTCTCAGCTTCACGATCTGGTCGATCGTGTCGATGAGACTTCTTGCCGTCTTATGGACGCATGCTGGCCGGGGCCGCTCACGCTCGTGCTGCCGGCCAAGCCCGGCGCCGTCTCGCCGCGCGTCACCGCGGGCCTCGCGACCGTCGCCGTGCGCATGCCGGCGCACCCGCTCGCGCTAGCGCTGATCCGCGCCGCCGGCTGCCCGGTTGCCGCGCCAAGCGCGAACCGCTCCGGCCGCCCGAGCCCGACGGAAGCGCGACACGTGCTCGACGACCTGGACGGCCTTATCGACGGAATCGTCGATGGCGGGCCGACCGGCGTCGGCGTCGAGTCGACCGTCGTCGAGGTTGCGGCGGACGGCCGCGTGCACGTGCTGCGCCCGGGCGGCGTTAGCGCGGAACGGCTCGCGCAGCTTTTGCCGGATGCGGCCGTCGTTTCGGCGCATGACGATGGCGCGGGAGCCGAGGCTTACGGCGCCGTCGTAACCCGGGCGGAAGCGCACGGTGCTGCAGCAGGCGCTTCTGTCGCGGCCAAGGCCGATGCCAGTGCAAGTACGCCTCTGGCCCCGAAGTCGCCCGGCATGAAGTACGCGCATTACGCGCCCAAGGGCCGTCTGACGCTCGTGCGGGGCTTATCGGCCGAGCGCGTCGCAGCACGCATCCGGCAGGAGCTTGAGGCTGCGCGTGCGCGAGGGGAAGTCACGGGCGTTTTGACATTCGCCGAACGCGCCCGATTATATGACGCCGATTTAGTCGTGCCGTGCGGCAGCCTGGCGGATCCGGATTCGGTAGCACGCGGGTTGTATGCGGCGCTTCGCCGTTTTGACGATGCGGGGGCAACGTTTATTTTGGCGGAGACGCCGGAGGAGAAGGGGATCGGAGCGGCCGTTATGAACCGTATGCGAAAAGCGGCGGCTGATCGAGTGATAGAGGTTTAACCGGCACGTGGAACGCTTCTACAAACGACAGTCATCGCCACTCCAAGTGTGCCGCTGTCATACACTGCCGTCCCGCGCCGCTGAGCCGTTCACCAGGATAATGCGCACAGTGCGAATAATCGCTCGTCAGCTTGTCTTGCAAGGCTTTTTCCGAAACGGCTAACCTAGCATGTTTCCCAAGTTGTCCGCATATGTTGAAGGTAGGACAGGCGGATCGGGGGGAAGGCTATGGATACGGCGGTGGCGGTATGGGGACAGCTTGCTACGCTGCTGGTGATGGCGTTTGCGCTAGGCTTGGACGCATTTTCGCTCGGCATCGGGATCGGCATGAAAGGAATACGGCTCATTCACATTTTGCAGATCGGGTTGATCACCGCTTTGTTCCATGTGCTGATGCCGTTGTGCGGAATGTTTACCGGATATTATGTAGGTACGCTTCTCGGGAATGTGGCGACCGCCGCAGGAGGCGGGTTGCTGCTCCTCTTGGGAGGACATATGCTGTACAGCGCAATGAAGGGAGAGAGCGCCCCGTCTTTCGATCACGGCACCTTATGGGGGATTTTGCTGCTTGCCTTAACGGTCAGCATCGATTCGTTCTCGGTCGGCGTCTCTTTCGGCATGTTCGACTCGGATTTGCTGCTCACCGTTCTCTTATTCGGAACCTTCGGCGGAATCATGTCCGTTACCGGTTTATGGCTTGGACGAAGAGCGGGACATTGGGTGGGCGAATACGGAGAAGCGTTCGGCGGTATTATTTTGCTTGTTTTTGGCATTAAATTTTTGATGTAGCGCACTTTTTGCTACAATGGATCTATACTACTACTATAACGCGCTCGCGAGAGAAGGGGGCGAATCGATATGGCACATCGCATTTTGTTCGTCTGCACGGGAAATACATGCCGCAGTCCGCTGGCCGAAGGGCTTCTAAGCTTGCTGGCCGAGCAACAAGGGCTTTCTGTCGAGGTCAAGTCCGCCGGCGTAGCCGCAATCGAGGGCTGTTCCATGTCGGCGCATTCGGCGTCCATTTTGCGGGAAAAAGGCTATAAAGGATCGATTACTTCCAAGCCCCTTGACGGCAATCTTGTCGGTTGGGCCGATTTGATTTTGACGATGACGGTTAATCATAAACGGGCGGTCATTCAGCAGTTTCCCGATTCCGTCGATAAAACGTACGCGCTTAAAGAATATGCCGAAAATGATTCGCACATTCTTGAGGCGGTACGCGAACATGAAGCGCTTAGTGCGGAGCTTCAATTGAAGCAAGCGCTCGGCCGGCAGATCGGCACGAGCGAACGGGCGCGGCTGTTGGAGCTTGTCGACCGGTTGCCGGATTACGACATCGCCGATCCGTTCGGCGGGTCCCGGTCGAGTTACGAGATAAGCGCCGCGGAAATCGAACGAAGTTTGCGCAAATTGCTGGATCGGTTAAGCAGTCAAGGATAAGCTTCCAGCGCGCTCTGATCACAGTTTAATAACGGTTCATTAAACAGCTGTCCGTCTTTGCTTATCGCGGCTTACAAGATTCACCAAGGAATACTGGGTTAGCACATCCTATGAATGAAGAAGCGGCTGCTTTTTTCCGCGTACGACAGGAAAGGTGCAGTCTTTACAGCGTGAAGAGAATGAGCTATGATAGTAGCAAGTAAATAGGACTCAATGTAACTGGCGACAAGTGGGAATAACCACAATGGAGCATTGAGGGTAACGGCCGGTCGCCTGGGCAAAGAGCAACGACGTGGAAGCACGCGTGTGCTCTTTTTCTGTTTTACGGTACGGATAGGTTATACTAAGGGTATGATAACGGGAGGTGTCCTCATGAAAATTGTTATAGGTTCCGATCACGGCGGGTTTGCGTTGAAAGACGGCATTAAAGCGCTCATTCTCGAAATGGGCCACGAGGTTGTCGATGTGGGCTGCGATTGCACCGATTCCGTAGACTACCCGGATTACGCGCTGCCTGTATGCGAACAGGTAGTATCAGGCGAAGCCGACCGCGGCATTCTCATTTGCGGGACGGGAATCGGCATGTCGATCGCTGCGAACAAAATTCCGGGAATACGCTGTGCGCTTGTGCATGATACGTTCTCGGCGAAGGCGACGCGCGATCATAACGACTCCAACGTTCTGGCGCTGGGCGAGCGCGTCATCGGTCCCGGTCTTGCTGCGGAAATCGTCCGGATATGGGTCGAGACGCCGTTCTCGCACGGACAACGCCACGAAACGCGCGTAGGTAAAATCAAAGCGCTGGAAGACAAATATTCGATCCATCCGTAAGCAAAGTTGAAAAAGCCGCCGCGACAGGCAGCTTTGCTAAGCTGTCCGCATCAAACGGCGCTGCAGGAAAGGGGATGCCGCAATGCGGCCAGCTGACGAAATATCCGAGGTGGGCGGTACGGAATCGGACGACCGGCGGCAAGTGGAGCTGGACAAGATCGAAGCCGACGTTGAGACGGTGCTAAGCGAGTTGGTTGAAGTGGGGCGAGTGGAAGCGGGACAAATTGTCGTCGTCGGGACAAGCACCAGTGAGGTGCTAGGCCGCCATATCGGCACATCGGGCACAATCGAGGTGGCGGAGCGGCTGTATCGCGGCATCATGCGAGTGAGAGCGAAAACAGGCTTTTCCCTCGCCTTTCAATGCTGCGAGCATCTAAATCGTGCGCTTGTTATCGAACGGGAGCTGCTGGCCCGGTATCCGGCGCTCGAACCGGTATCGGTTATTCCCGTACCAAAGGCGGGCGGCTCTATGGCCGCATATGCATACCGGCATTTTCAGCAGCCTGTCGTGGTGGAAGAGATCGCCGCACATGCAGGCATCGACATCGGCGGTACGCTGATCGGCATGCATTTGCGACGCGTCGCGGTTCCTTTGCGGCCGTCGATTCGCTTTATCGGCCACGCGCCGGTGCAGATGGCGTACACGCGTCCGAAGCTGATCGGCGGCGTTCGTGCCGTCTACTCCGAGGAAGCGGCTAACGAGGCGAACGGAAGCTGTTCGTAGGACCGTGATGAAGTGCCGATGCTTTCTTTCAAAAGGGGCGGCGACAACAAAAAGTCGTCCCGGTTAACGCGCAGCTTCCTTCGTAAGGGGAGTCGCAGTGTTTTTTACGAAAATGCGCGTTTACGCTGGGTTTTCAGCATAGCGTGCGACCTGTCGCCCGACGGAAGATGCATATGATCGTTTATCCTTGTATCTATTTTTATTCATAATGGATGACCAAAAACATAACGACTCAGGAGGAATCGAACATGGATTTTTTGCGTAAAGCGGACCCGAAAGTATTGGAAGCGATGAATTTGGAGTTAGGTAGACAGCGTGACAAAATCGAGCTGATTGCTTCGGAGAACTTTGTCAGCCCGGCTGTAATGGAAGCGATGGGATCGGTTCTGACGAACAAATATGCGGAAGGTTATCCGGGCAAACGTTTCTACGGCGGCTGCGAGTATGTTGACGTAGTGGAAGATATCGCTCGGGATCGGGCGAAGGAACTGTTTGGCGCGGAGCACGCGAACGTACAGCCGCACTCCGGCGCACAAGCGAACTTGGCCGTATATCTGGCAACGGTAAAGCCTGGCGACACTATCCTCGGGATGAACCTGGCTCATGGCGGTCACTTGACTCACGGAAACCCGGCTAACGCATCCGGCTTATTGTACAATTTCGTAGCTTACGGCGTTAACGAGCAAACGTTCCGCATCGATTACGACGAAGTCCGCAAAGCTGCATTCAAGCATAAACCTAGAGTGATCGTAGCGGGTGCGAGCGCGTATCCGAGAACGATCGATTTCGAAGCTTTCGCGCAAATCGCCAACGACGTAGGCGCCCTGTTCATGGTTGATATGGCGCATATCGCCGGCCTCGTTGCGACGGGACTTCACCCGAATCCGGTGCCGCACGCTCATTTCGTAACGACGACGACGCACAAAACGCTTCGCGGTCCGCGCGGCGGGATGATCCTGTGCCGCGAAGCATGGGCGAAAGAAATCGATAAAGCCGTATTCCCGGGCACGCAAGGCGGTCCGCTCATGCACGTTATCGCAGCCAAAGCGGTTTCGTTCGGCGAGGCGCTGCAGCCTTCGTTCAAAACGTACGCACAGAAAGTAATAGACAATGCGCAAGCCATGGCTGAAGAATTGCTTGCTCAAGGCCTTAACATCGTCTCGGGCGGTACGGACAACCACTTGCTGTTGGTCGATCTGCGCGGCATCAATCTGACCGGTAAAGTCGCTCAGCACCTGCTTGACGAAGTAGGCATCACGGTAAACAAAAATGCGATTCCATTCGATCCTACGAGTCCGTTCGTTACTAGCGGCATTCGGATCGGTACGCCTGCTGCGACTTCCCGCGGATTTGACCAAGCGGCTATGAAATCGATCGCCCAAATGATCGCACTTACGCTGAAAAATCCGAACGACGCAGCCGTTCACGATAAAGTTCGCGGCATGGTCGCCGATTTGACGGCACAATATCCGATGTATCCTAGCCTGAACTACGGGCAGGCATAATGAAACTTTCCTTATAATAAACGGAACGGGTCGCTTGCGGCCCGTTTTTTCCTTGTAATACTTTTTTTCAGCGATTTTCAAATACGATTTACAAAAACGTTAAATCCGATACTGCATGTTTAACGATTGTGGTATAATAAGCAAGGTTTCTGTAAATTCCTGTTGACATCAGGCGAAAACATGTTGCACCGAAATCCGGATGCGATCGTCGGAGCCTGGCCTGTAAGCAGACAATCGGGAGGACAACATGGGTAAGGTGTTTGTTTGCGATCACCCTCTGATCCAGCATAAATTAACGTACATACGCGATAAAAATACGAAGACGAAGGACTTCCGGGAACTGGTGGACGAGGTATCCTCGCTCATGGCGTACGAAATTACGCGCAATGTCGCACTCGAGCAAGTCGAGGTGGAGACGCCGGTTACCAAGACGACTTGCCACATCGTTTCGGGGAGCAACAAACTTGGTCTTATACCGATTTTACGTGCCGGACTCGGCATGGTCGACGGCATGCTGAAGCTGATGCCTACCGCAGAAGTCGGCCATATCGGACTGTACCGCGATCCTCAGACGTTGCAGCCGGTCGAATATTATGTAAAGCTGCCTACGGATCCGACGCAGCGCGAGCTGATCGTCATCGATCCGATGCTGGCGACAGGCGGCTCGGCGATCGCCGCAATCGATCTTCTCAAGAAGCGGCAGTGCACCCGCATCAAGCTGATGTGTTTGATTGCTGCGCCGGAAGGCGTGGCCGCCGTTCAGAAGGCGCATCCTGACATTGATATTTACGTCGCTGCAGTGGATGAGTATTTGAACGATCACGGTTATATCGTACCGGGTCTTGGAGATGCCGGCGACAGGTTATACGGGACGAATTAATCTTGTGCGACGAGCAAGCGGGCGGCGGTCTGCGACATTGCGACCCCGCTTTTTTGGAGCGCATGGGCTTAGCCCGCAGCCGCTGCAAGCCGTTTAACGGTACTGCTTGCTTGGCGCCTTAACGATAGGGGGAAACAATCCGATGAAGCGCATAAAAGTCATGACCATCTTCGGGACGCGCCCCGAAGCGATCAAGATGGTTCCGCTCGTTCTCGAATTGCAGAAATATCCGGAGCAAATCGATTCGGTCGTTTGCGTGACCGCCCAGCACCGGCAAATGTTAGATCAGGTGCTCGAATTGTTTCACGTGAAACCGGATTACGATCTCGACGTCATGAAAGACCGCCAGTCGCTTAACGAGCTTACGGTCCGCGTCCTGCAAGGGCTTGATCCGATTTTGAAGGAAGCGAAGCCGGATATCGTGCTGGTTCACGGCGATACGTCGACGACATTCCTCGCCAGCTACGCAGCTTTCTTGCAGCGTATTAAAGTCGGTCATGTGGAAGCGGGACTGCGTACATGGAACAAGCTTTCACCGTATCCGGAAGAAATGAATCGCCAGCTCACAGGCGTGCTGTCCGATCTTCATTTTGCTCCAACCGACTGGTCGGCGGGCAATCTGAGGAACGAAAGCAAAGCCGAGGATGCGATATACGTAACCGGCAATACGATTACCGACGTGCTGCAATACTTGGTTAAAGAAGATTTCGCGCATCCTATGCTCGATTGGGCCAAGGACGGAAAGCTTATTCTAATGACAGCGCACCGCAGCGAGTCGCAAGGCGAACCGCATCGGCAAATTTTCCGGGCGGTGAGACGAATCGCCGACGAGTTCGAGGATGTACGCATTGTGTATCCGGTTCATCTGAACCCTGCCGTCCTGGAACCCGCTCACGAAATTTTAGGCGGTCATCCGCGCATTCAGCTGATTAAACCGTTGGATGTTTTCGAATTGTACAACTTCTACCCGCATACGCATCTGATTTTGACGGATTCGGGCGGGATTCAAGAAGAGGCGCCGTCGTTCGGCATACCGGCACTGGTGCTCCGCGATACGACAGAACGTCCGGAAGGCGTCGGCGCCGGCGTACTGGAGCTGGTCGGCACCGACGAAGAAACGGTCTATAACAGGGCTAAAGCGCTTCTTACGGACAAATCGCTTTACGATAAAATGAGCAAATCGTCCAATCCTTACGGAGACGGGCAAGTATCGACGAGAATCGTTAAGGCGATTTTGCATCATTTCGGCTTGGCGTCGGAACGTCCGGAACCTTTTTCCCCTAGTAAATAATGGTGTTTTTAATGAGGGGTCAGGCAGCTATATTCGGCCGATATTGAGACAAGCTTTAACACATGCCGAAAACTCCGCACCGTACAGTGGCACTGTTCGGTTTCCAAAACCGGGAAGCCTTGAATTATAAGGGTTTGTCGTGAAATGTTCACGAAATGTTTGATTTTTGGTGAATTGACATTGCCACCTTGCTCCGATACAATAAATGAGGATTGTTAGGGGTTGTGCCATGAAGAATTCGGATTCTTCCAACCAGAGTCCATGGCGGGCTGCTGGATTACTTGGGGCGATTGGTCTGGATGTTGCGGCCTGTACGGTACTCGGGTATTTCGGCGGACGTTATGCGGAAAGCATTTTCGGCGGAGGAAAAGGATGGGTTATCGGAGGCGTGCTGTTCGGTTTTTTCGTCGGCATCGCAACGGTCGTGCTGATCATAAGAAAATTTATGGAGGACGACCATGATTGACTTATCAAGCCATCTACGAACTTTGCTGCGCGCAACTCTTTTTCTTATGGCTGTTGGACTTGTTGGTTGGGCGTTGGTTCCTTCGGTTCGTCCCTATGCGGCCGGCATTATGCTGGGCGCGGTAGGCAGTCTCGTCAATGCGCATTTGCTGCGTTACAAGATTGAGATGTTGGGGCAGCAGATTGCCGAAAAAACGCAAAAACGAGTCGGTTTGGGATTTGTGGCCAGGATCAGCGTGGCGCTTATTGCCGTTATGGTGGCGATCAAGCAGCCCGGCGTCGATTTGGCCGCGACTATCGTTGGATTATTTTTTGCCCAAATGGTTACACTCCTGTTAGGTATGGTAACCATTTTTAAACGTAAGTAGCAATACAACCCATAGGAAAGGGGTGAAAATGGACTAATGCATGATTTTCCTACATGGCAAATTGGTGGTTTGAATATTGACGTTTCTACTTTTTTGGCGATTATCGTTTCCTGTGTAGTCGTATTCGTGCTGGCTCGCGTTGCAGTAAGCAACCTGTCAGTCGAAAACCCTTCCAAGATTCAAAACTTCATGGAGTGGGTCGTCGAGTTCGTACACAACCTGATTGCCAGCACTATGCCTCTTAGCAAGGTGAAAACGTATCTTTCTCTTGGCATGACGCTGATTCTTTTTATTTTCGTTTCCAACCTGCTCGGCTTGCCGTTCGGGATTGTTACCGAGCACACCGAAGAAGTTAAACTTTTCGGGCATACGCTAATTTCCAATGAAATGATTCAAAAAGGAATCGATAAAGGCCATCACGGTGCAGAAGTGGCTTGGTGGAAATCGCCTACCGCAGACGTATCCGTTACGTTCGGTCTTGCAGCTATCGTCTTTTTCTTGACGCATTTCCTTGGTTTGACGCGCAATACGAAGCATTATCTCAAACACTATTTCGAGCCGTTTCCTTTCTTCTTCCCATTGAACGTGCTCAAAGAGCTTTCGAAGCCGCTGACGCTCAGCCTTCGTTTGTTCGCAAACATTTTTGCGGGTGAGGTACTGATTTCGACCATTCTTATGGCCGGCATCTGGGGAACTCCGCTTCTTGCCGCTTGGCAGGGCTTCAGTCTTTTCGTAGGCGGCGTACAAGCCTTCTTGTTTACGATTTTGACAATGGTGTACATTGGCTCGGCAGCTATCCACAATGAAGAAGATCATTAGAAGTTGTCGCGCTCATTTAAGAGGCAAAGCCTCTCGGGTAACAACCCGTATATTTTAGATTCACCACTATGAGGAGGATGTTTACAAATGGAATTATTGGCAGCAGCAATCGCTATCGGTTTGGGTGCACTTGGCGCAGGTATTGGTAACGGTATGATCGTAAGTAAAACGGTAGAAGGCATTTCCCGTCAGCCTGAGCTTCGCGGTACGCTTCAAACGACTATGTTTATCGGTGTCGGTATCGTCGAGGTAGTTCCAATCATCGGCGTCGTTCTTGCATTCTTGATGTTCTTCCAAGCGTAATTCACAGCCCGTTTGTTGGCGGGGAAGGCCTAAGCCATCCGCGCCTTCATTTTTGCCTAAGACTGCACGGCGTTTACAACAGGTGAAGACATACATGGTTTCGCCGGTCTTGGGTTCTTAAAAACGAGAGTGCTTGTGAATAACAGGTATTAAAGAGCGATTCTTTCGAATGATTGGAAGGGAGTGACAGGAATGGCGTGGAAATGGGAGTCGTTTGCATTCGCGATTTTAGCCTTTGCAATTTTGTACTGGCTGTTGAACAGATACGCTTTCGGGCCGCTTTTCGGCATGATGGAGAAGCGTCGTGAAATGATCGCTCAACAAATGAAATCGGCCAGCGACAATCGCGATCAAGCGGATAAACTTCTGGCAGAACAGAAAAAAGTCATCGAGGAAGCCCGCAAAGAGGCTTACGCGATTATCGAGCAGTCCCGTACGATGAGCAGCAAACAAGCGGACGAGCTGATTCAGAACGCAAAAGCGGAATCCAACCGCATCAAAGAAGATGCGCTTAAGGATATCGAGAGCGAGAAGAACAAAGCCGTTGCTGCATTGCGCGGTCAAGTCAGTGCGATGGCCGTTATGGTAGCATCGAAAATTATCGAGAAGCAAGTGGATGAAAAGTCGCAAGAAGAGCTCATTGACAAATACCTGAAAGAGGTAGGAGGCAAGCTATGAGCGGCGGTACGATCGTAGCAAAAAGGTATGCTAGAGCGCTGTTTGAAGTGGCGCGCGAGCAGAACCTGGTTGCACAGGTGGAGGAAGAGCTGCGTTCGGTGCTAGCGGTTATTCGGGACAATCCCGATTTCGGCCAGCTGTTGCAGCATCCGAATATCGCATCCGCAGCGAAGGTCGAAATGGTCAAAGAGGTGTTCGGCGATCAATTGTCCGAAACCGTCTTTAACACATTGTGCCTTTTGTTGGAAAGACGGCGTGAAGACGCGCTTTCTTACGTGCTCGACGCTTTTGTCGCAATCGCGAATGAAGCGCTCGGTCAAGCGAATGCTGTCGTGACTTCGCCTACGGCGCTTTCCGACAAGGAAAAAGAAGAAATTACAGCACAATTCGGCAAGCTGGTCGGCAAAAAAATCCGAATTGAAAATGTTATAGACGCAAGCTTGATCGGCGGCGTACAAGTGCAAATCGGCGATCGTTTGTTCGATGGCAGTTTGTCCGGCAAGCTGACTAGGCTGCAAAATTCGTTCTCAAAAGCACAATAGTTAGGGGTGAGGTTCGTTGAGTATCAGACCTGAAGAAATCAGCACGCTGATTAAAAAGCAAATCGAAAATTATAAATCCGAGATTCAAGTCGTTGAAGTCGGTACGGTTATTCAGGTAGGTGACGGTATTGCCCGTGCACACGGTCTAGATAGCGTTATGGCCGGCGAGCTGCTCGAGTTCTCGAACGGCGTTGTGGGTATGGCCTTGAACCTCGAAGAAAGCAATGTCGGTATCGTTATCTTGGGGCCTTACAAAGATATCCGCGAAGGCGACCAAGTAAAACGCACCGGCCGTATCATGGAAGTTCCCGTAGGCGAAGAATTGCTCGGCCGTGTCGTTAACTCGCTCGGTCAGCCGGTTGACGGCAAAGGTCCGATCAACACGACGCAATTCCGTCCCGTAGAATCTCCGGCACCAGGCGTAATGGCGCGTAAATCCGTTCATGAGCCGATGCAAACCGGTATCAAAGCGATCGACTCGATGGTTCCGATCGGCCGCGGTCAACGTGAGCTTATCATCGGCGACCGTCAAACCGGTAAAACGACGATTGCGATCGATACGATCATCAACCAAAAAGGCTCCGGCATGAAATGTATTTATGTCGCGATCGGCCAAAAGCAATCCACGGTAGCGAACGTCGTAGAAACCCTCCGCCGCAACGGCGCGATGGACTACACGATCGTTGTTACGGCAAGTGCATCCGAACCGGCTCCGCTCTTGTTCTTGGCGCCGTACTCGGGATGCGCGATGGGCGAGTACTTCATGTATAAAGGCGAGCACGTGCTCGTTATCTATGACGACTTGTCCAAACAAGCTGCCGCATACCGTGAGCTCTCCTTGCTCCTGAGACGTCCACCGGGCCGGGAAGCTTACCCTGGTGACGTATTCTATCTTCACTCCCGTTTGCTCGAGCGTGCAGCTAAGCTGAACGACGAACTGGGCGCAGGTTCCCTGACTGCTTTGCCGTTTATCGAAACGCAAGCGTCCGACGTATCCGCCTATATCCCTACGAACGTGATCTCGATCACGGACGGTCAAATCTTCCTGGAATCCGACCTGTTCTATTCCGGCCAACGTCCGGCGATCAACGTCGGTATCTCGGTATCCCGTGTCGGCGGCTCCGCACAAATCAAAGCGATGAAGAAGGTTGCCGGTACGCTGAAGCTTGAGCTCCAGCAATACCGCGAGCTGGCTGCGTTCGCGCAGTTCGGTTCCGACCTCGACAAATCGACGCAATCGATTCTGAACCGCGGCGCTCGTACGATGGAAGTTCTGAAACAAGGCGTTAACGAGCCATTGCCTGTCGAGAAGCAAGTCGTTGCTCTCTACACGGTTATGAAAGGCCATCTGGACGAAACTCCGGTTCAAGACGTTATCCGCTTCGAGAAAGAGCTTCTGGCGTTCCTTGATTCGAGCCATTCGGAAATTCTCGCTTCGATTCGCGATACGAAGGATCTGGTTGCCGACAACGAGAAAGCGCTCGTTGACGCGATCAATAAATTTAAAAGAAGCTTTGCGCCATCTGCTTAGTCGTCAAGGATTTTGTCCCGACGCCCGGAAGGTCCAAACCAAGCTGGCTTTCCGTAAGGAAAGCTTAGCTTGTGCCTAGGGCTGTTCGGATATGGCGGCGGCACGAACGCAATCGATATAAGCTCCGACGCTTCGGAATAGCTCGGAGCGCCCTTTCTAGAGCGGCTTGCCGATGCAAGCTTGGCTATTCTTTACGAAGTAACTTGCTTATGCAAGTTTGAAGGTGGTGAAAGCATGGCAAAAGGGATTCGCGAAATTAAGCGCCAAATCAAGAGTAAACAAAACATGCGTCAAATCACGAAAGCGATGGAAATGGTTGCGGCCTCCAAGCTGAAGAAAGCGCAAAACAGCGCCGAAGCGGCACGTCCTTACGCGGACAAGATCAAGGAAGTAATCGGAAGCATCGCTGCAGGTACGAAGGGCATTAAGCATCCGATGCTGCAATCGCGCGAGATTAAGAAGACCGGATATTTGGTCATCACGTCCGACCGCGGTCTTGCAGGCGGCTACAATGCCAACGTATTGCGTAAAGTGATTAACACGATTCACGAGCGGCATAAATCGAACGACGAGTTCGCTATTTTCGTCGTCGGACGCAAGGGCAGAGACTTCTTCAAGAGACGGAATATCGCCATCCACGAAGAAGTGACGGGACTTCCCGACGCGCCTTCGTTCGCGGACATCAAAGCGGTTGCGGCTGCTGCCGTAAGAGGCTTTGAGAAAGGCGAATACGACCAGTTGTACCTGGTGTATAACCAGTTTATCAACGCGATTTCGCAAACGCCTGTGGAGAAAAGACTGCTCCCTCTTGATGATATGAAAACCAGCGGTCCGACTACGGATTATGAATATGAGCCGTCGCCGGAAGCCGTGCTTGAGGTGCTGCTGCCGAAGTATGCGGAAACGCTTATTTACAGCGCTGTGCTTGAAAGCAAGGCGAGCGAGTTCGGCGCGCGTATGACCGCAATGGGCAGCGCGACGAAAAATGCGACGAAGATGATCAACGGACTTACGCTTCAATACAACCGTGCACGTCAAGCGGCAATTACCCAGGAAATTTCCGAGATCGTTGCCGGAGCGAACGCGCTGTAGGCTAATGGTCGTTTGAACGGAAAAGAACTGACTAAGATGATTTCGATGCTGTTTTGCAGACGCAAAATGCAGCTTATGCTTTCGATGTCGGTTTGCTAACGCAAATCGTTTAGGAGGGAAAACAATGAGTAAAGGACGCGTTGTTCAGGTCCTGGGTCCGGTTGTCGATATCGAGTTCGAGCGCGGACAACTGCCAGAGATCTTGAATGCGATCAAAATTCAACAAAAAGCCCAATCGGCGAACGAGCAAGACATCAACCTTACGGTTGAAGCGGCTGTTCACCTTGGGGACAACATGGTTCGCTGCGTTGCGATGTCCTCCACGGACGGACTCGTTCGCGGAGTTGATGCGGTTGACACGGGCGCTCCAATCAGCGTACCTGTAGGACCGGCGACACTGGGCCGTGTATTTAACGTTCTTGGCGACCCGATCGATAACAATGGTGATGTTGATCGTTCGATCGCTCACCCGATCCACCGCGAAGCTCCGAAATTCGACGAATTGACGACGCAAGCGGAAATGCTGGAAACGGGCATCAAAGTTATCGACCTTCTGGCTCCTTACATGAAGGGCGGTAAAATCGGTCTCTTCGGCGGTGCGGGCGTAGGTAAAACCGTAACGATGCAAGAGCTGATCCACAACATCGCTTCCGAGCACGGCGGTATTTCCGTATTTGCCGGCGTAGGCGAAAGAACGCGTGAAGGTAACGACCTTTACCACGAGATGAAGGATTCCGGCGTTATTTCCAAAACGGCGATGGTATTCGGACAAATGAACGAGCCGCCAGGCGCGCGTCTTCGCGTAGCATTGTCCGGCTTGACAATGGCCGAGTATTTCCGTGATGCGGAAGGCCGTGACGTTCTTCTGTTCGTCGATAACATTTTCCGCTTTACTCAAGCGGGTTCCGAAGTTTCCGCATTGCTCGGCCGTATGCCTTCTGCGGTTGGTTACCAACCGACGCTGGCAACCGAAATGGGCCAACTGCAAGAACGGATTACAACGACCAAAACCGGCTCCGTTACGTCGATCCAAGCGATCTACGTTCCTGCGGATGACTATACCGACCCGGCTCCTGCTACGGCGTTCGCCCACTTGGACGCAACGACGAACCTGGAGCGCGGTATCGCGGCAAAAGGGATCTTCCCAGCGGTTGACCCGCTTGCATCGAGCTCGCGTATTCTGTCGCCGCTAGTCGTTGGCGCCGAGCACTACGAAGTGGCTCAAGGCGTAAAACGGATTTTGCAGCGCTACAAAGAACTTCAAGACATCATCGCGATCCTCGGTATGGACGAGCTCAGCGACGAAGATAAAATAACCGTAGGCCGCGCGCGCCGCGTAGAGCGTTTCTTGTCGCAGCCGCTGCACGTTGCCGAGCCTTTCACAGGTACGCCTGGTATCTACGTACCGGTTAAAGAAACGGTTCGCAGCTTTAAAGAACTGTTGGAAGGTAAATATGACGATCTTCCGGAAGCGGCATTCTTCAACGTAGGTACGATTGAAAATGCGGTCGAGAAGGCTCAAAAGCTGTAAGTTTTGACGAAAAAGAGTTTTTAACGCAAATTTCGGCGAAAGCCGGAGAGTTGACGGCAAAAAACTCTTGGGAGGGTTCAGAGTGAGCAATTTTTTACTGGAAATTGTCACTCCCGAGCGCAAAGTATACGCGGATCATGCGAATATGATTATCGTGAAGGGAGTTGCCGGGGAACTCGGCATTTTGCCGAACCACATCCCTCTCGTTACTCCGCTGAAAGTGGCGCCGATTACCATTAAGAAAGACGGTAAAAACGAGCAAATTGCCGTAAACGGCGGCTTTATGGAAGTCCGTAAGGACAAGGTCGTCATTCTCGCGGAAAGCGCAGAGCTTCCCGGGGATATCGACGTGGAGCGTGCGAAGGCGGCTAAAGAACGTGCCGAGAAACGTCTGGGCTCCAAGCAGGATGAGGTCGACTTCCGCCGTGCGGAGCTCGCTCTTCAGCGTGCTTTGACCCGGATCGATGTGGCCGGTAAGAAATAACGGTTTGAGCATGAAGGCGCAAAGGGTAACCTTTGCGCCTTTTCTCAGTGTATCGGAAAGGAAAGTCATCGCCGATTGTTCGATTTTTATGTAAGCGCACTCTTCTTTTAGAAAAGAAGGCGCAGTCGTTAATTCTTAGGTCGATACATATTATAGAAGTGAAGGGAAATGTTGTGCGTTATGTTGGAATATCCGTCAAACGCAGCATTTGGCAATATTTTGGGGAAATGCGAATGAAAAATATCGTAATAACGCATCATGATAAAGGACGTTAAAGGAAAAATCAGTTAGACACTACTGATGGCTTTTGTTATAATTGGGACGGAATTTAATCCAAATCTACGGAGGGATACGGCAGCATGTACATGAATAATTATGTCATTGTGGCGATTTTCATCGGACTCGGCATCTTCCTGCCTGTAGCCGCACTGACCATCGGCAGAATACTGCGACCAAGCAAGCCGGTTTATGAAAAATTGACCACTTATGAAAGCGGTAACGAGCCTGTCGGTGTAGGACAAGTTCGCTTCAATATCCGCTATTATTTGTTTGCGTTGATGTTCGTCATCTTCGACGTGGAGACGGTTTTTTTATACCCTTGGGCAGTGGCATATAAGCAGCTGGGCTTGTTCGCGCTGGTCGAAATGCTGATCTTCGTTTCGCTGCTGGTTGTAGGCCTGATTTATGCTTGGAGAAAGAAGGTGCTTCAGTGGACTTCTCTTTAGAGTCAATTTCTCCGGAAGAAAGAAAAGAGCTTGAGCGCAATGTATTTATGACTACACTTGAGCAGTTGAAAGCATGGGCGAGAAGCAATTCGCTTTGGCCGCTAACGTTCGGGCTTGCTTGCTGTGCAATCGAAATGATGGGAACCGGCGGCTCCCACTATGACCTCGACCGTTTCGGCGTCATATTCCGGACTTCTCCGCGCCAATCGGACGTCATGATCGTAGCCGGAACCGTAACGAAGAAAATGGCTCCGCTCCTTCGCCGTCTTTACGAGCAAATGCCTGAACCGAAATGGGTTATCGCAATGGGATCCTGCGCAACTGCCGGCGGACCGTACGTCAAGTCCTACGCTGTCGTTAAAGGGGTCGATCAGGTGGTTCCCGTAGATATATATATTCCTGGTTGTCCCCCGAATCCGGCTGCCTTGATATACGGAATCAACAAGCTTCAAGAGAAGATCCGTTATGAGGCGAAGACAGGGAAGCAGGTGACGAACCAATGAGCGAGGAAAAGAAGGATTCCGAATTAAAGCCGGAGGAAGCCGCGAAAACAAACGAGATCCCGTCCGCCGACGAGAAAAAGGAAGCGGATTCATCTGCTGCCATTAGCCGAGATGACGCTCAAAAGCAATCGCCTGACAAGCCGTCTTCCACGGCGCCTTCGGAGGCCTCCACAGGGGCTTCTGAAGCGGAAAACGTACAATCTCCTGCAAGCGGAGATGAAGCTCCTGCAGCGGCTGCGAAGCCCGCAAACAGCGATTCGGCCAAGCCCGATGGAGATGCGGCTCCTGCAGCTTCAAGCGCTGATGCGGAGAAGGAAGCCAAAATAAAAGCCGCGGCGGAAGCAAGAGAAGCGCGTGCGAGGGAAAGAGCGGCTAAAGCGGCTGAAGCTGGAGAAGGCGGAGCCGAAGCGGCCGCACCCGCAGCATCGGGCGGAGATGCGGACGCAGAGAAGGAAGCCAAAATAAAAGCCGCGGCGGAAGCAAGAGAGGCGCGTGCGAGAGAAAGAGCGGCTAGAGCGGCAGAAGCCGGAGAAGGCGGGGCCGAAGCGGCCCCACCCGCAGCGTCGGGCGGAGATGCAGACGCCGAGAAAGAAGCGAAAGTGAAAGCCGCGGCGGAAGCAAGAGCGGCCAGAGCGCGAGAACGCGCCGCCAAAACAGGCGAAGGCGCGGATGCAGCGCCGGCAGCCCCAAAGGAGCCGTCGCCGAAGCAGCCTGTTCTCGATCGCCTCGTACAGCTGCTTAAAGACCACGTAGCGGAGGATGCTGTCGAAGAGGCTTCCATTAACGAACGCGGCGGACACCGTCCGACGATCGTCGTGAAAGGCGATCATTGGCCGGCTGCGGCTGAGTTGCTGAAATCGAGCCCGGAGCTCGACCTCAACTATCTGCGCAATTTGTCGGGCGTCGATATGGAAACGCATCTGGAGGTCGTTTATCATCTTATCAGCCTGAACAGCAAGGAAGAATATACGGTGAAGGTGAAGACGAATCGTGACGAGCCGACTGTTCCGTCGGTGACGCCGATTTGGTCGACCGCGAACTGGAACGAGCGTGAGGTGTACGACTTGTTCGGTATCGATTTTCCGGGACACCCTGACCTTAGACGAATTATGATGTCGGACGAATGGGTCGGACATCCGCTGCGCAAAGATTATGAACCGCTCGACCCGGAGGTGTAACCGAACGTGATACGGACAGAAGAGTTGCTGCTTAACGTCGGACCTCAGCATCCGAGTACGCATGGCGTATTTCGTATTGTTGTCAAACTGGACGGCGAAGTGATCACCGAGGCGATCCCGGTCATGGGATACTTGCATCGGGGCACCGAAAAACTGGCTGAAAATCTTACTTACACCCAGATCATTCCCTATACCGACAGGCTGGATTACGTTTCGGCGATGACGAACAACTATGTGCTCGTTAATGCCGTCGAGAAGCTGATGCAAGTCGAAATACCGGAACGCGCCGAGTTTTTGCGGCTGATCGTTATGGAGCTTCAGCGGGTCGCCAGCCATTTGGTATGGTGGGGAACTTATTTGCTTGATATCGGGGCGATGAGCCCGTTTTTGTTTGCATTCCGCGACCGCGAAAAAATTATCGATCTGTTTAACGAGCTGTGCGGCGCACGCTTGACCTACAATTACATGCGGATCGGCGGGGTCAAATGGGACGCTCCCGAGGGCTGGATTGACAAGGTGCGCGATCTCGTTCCGTACATGCGCGATAAAATGGAAGAGTATAACACATTAGTTTCCGGAAACGAAATATTCCTGTCCCGGATCAAAGGGATCGGCAAATATGACGCGCAAACCGCGATCGATTATGGGCTTAGCGGAGCCAATCTTCGCTGTACGGGAATTGACTGGGATATTCGTAAAAAGCAGCCTTACTGCATTTACGACCGATTTGAATTCGATGTGCCGGTACGCAGCGGCGGAGACTGCTATGACCGGTATTTGATCCGTATGGAGGAAATACGCCAGTCTCTTCGCATTCTGGAGCAGGCGGTGGAGCAGTTCCCGGCGGAAGGCGACATCATGGGTAAAGTGCCGCGCGTGCTGCGCGTACCTGAGGGTGAAGTCTATGCGGCTATCGAATCTCCTCGAGGCGAGATCGGCTGCCATATCGTTTCGAAAGGAAAAGACAAACCGTACCGGTTGAAATTCAGAAGGCCGTCCTTCGTGAACTTGCAGATATTGCCCAAGCTGCTGGTAGGCGAAACGATGACCAATATGATCACCATTCTGGGCGGCATCGATATTGTCGTAGGGGAGGTCGACGGCTAATGGAAAATCTGCTGAATGAGCAGCTGTCATGGTGGAATTTCGGCGTTTTTTCTTTCTGGGCAGTCGTTCTGCTCGTCATCGTGCTGGGCTACGTTACCTACGCAATCTATTTCGAGCGCAAGATCCTGGGATGGATGCAGCTGCGGCACGGTCCCACGCGGACCGGCCCGCTAGGCTTGCTTCAAACCGTTGCGGACGTCGCGAAGCTTCTCATTAAAGAAGATACGATTCCGCGGAAGGCTGAACAGACCTTGTTCAAGCTTGCGCCGATCATTATGTTCATTCCATCGTTCGTCGTGCTCGCGACGATTCCGTATACGAGCAGCTGGTTTTTCGCTGACCTGAACGTCGGCATGTTGTACTATGCGGCGCTCTCCGGTATTTCGACGATAGGCGTCGTGTTAGGCGGATGGGCTTCGAACAACAAGTATGCGCTTCTCGGGGGCATGCGCTCCGCTGCACAGATGATCAGCTATGAAGTTCCGCTCGTTATTTCCGTCACAGGCGTCATCATGATGTCCGGAAGCCTCAATATGCGTACGATCGTAGCCGCACAAGAAGGGGCGTTCTGGCATTGGAACTTTCTGCCCCAAATTGTAGGCTTTATTGTATTTATCATCGCGGCGGTTTCCGAGCTGAACCGGACTCCGTTCGACTTGCCTGAGGCGGAGTCGGAGCTTGTAGCGGGTTACCACGTAGAATATAGCGGTTTTCGCTTCGCCTTCTACATGCTGGGCGAATACGTATACACGTTCGCGATCGCTTGCCTGACTACGGTTCTCTTTCTTGGAGGCTGGCATGCGCCGCTGCCGTTCCTGGATTTCATACCGGGCATTATCTGGTATCTGCTGAAATTTACGCTCGTCGTCTTCTTCCTCATCTGGCTTCGCGGCACGCTACCGCGTGTACGTATCGACCAACTGATGAGTCTTGGCTGGAAGGTGCTGCTGCCGCTGTCTCTCGTCAACGTGATCATTACGGCTGTCGTGATCGAGCTGACTAAATAAAAGGTGGAGGGGTGAGTCGAGAATGAAAGGGATAATGAAAGGTCTAGGCTTTACGTTCAAAAACATGACGCGCAAAAAAATAACGTACGCCTATCCCGATGTGCCGTTGATCATGCCTGACCGCTTCCGCGGGATCCAGCATTTTGATCCGGAGAAGTGCATTGTATGTAACGCTTGCGCGCGGGTATGCCCGACCGATTGCATCACGCTGACCGGGAAGGCGAATCCCGACCCCGAGAAAAAGGGCAAGGTTATCGACACGTACGATATTAATTTTGAAATATGTATTTTGTGCGATTTATGTACGGAGGTATGTCCGACGGAAGCGATCGTCATGACGAACAATTTCGAGCTTGCCACTTACAGCCGGGACGAGTTGTTCAAAAACTTGAATTGGCTGAACGACAATAACCAGCATATTCGCCAAGAAAACAACTCCGCTATGCCGAAAGGAGGAGCGAAAAAAGATGCTGAATAATCTCGCCGACTTCTTCTCCAGCGGCAGCAATCTCGTCTTTTTCTTCTTCGCGATCCTCGCGATCGGCGGCGCGATTTTTATGCTAAGCTTTACGCGGGTCATTCACATGGTTCTGGCGTTGGCGCTGACTTTCCTTAGCCTGGCCGGTCTTTACGTACTGCTTGAGGCGGAATTCGTCGCTTTCGTGCAAGTGCTCATCTATGCGGGGGCGATTTCGATCCTGATGATTTTCGGCATTATGATGACGAAGCATCAAGGCGAGGAAGAAGAACCGCGTCGGCCGCTGCATTCCATACTGACAGCCGTAGGCGCTTTGGCGCTTTTCGGGATTTTGTTCTATGCGATTCAGCAGGCCACCTTTCCGACCGCCGGCGGCTTTGAACCGGGCGAAGACAATACGCTTGAAATCGGCAAGCTGCTGTTTAATGTCCATGTCATACCTTTCGAGCTGATGTCGGTGCTTTTGACCGTCGCATTTATCGGTGCGATCGTGATCGCCAAGAGGGAGGAGGAGTAGCCAATGAGCGGTTCCATTGCTCCTTATTTGACACTGGGCGCGATTCTATTCTGTATCGGTCTCTATGGGGCGCTCTCCAAAAAGAACGCGGTTATCGTGCTCTTGTCCGTCGAGCTGATGCTGAATGCCGTCAACTTGAATTTAGTCGCTTTCTCCAAGCTTGGCGTCAATCCGTCGCTGACCGGACAGATTTTCTCGCTCTTCACGATCACGGTGGCCGCCGCTGAAGTTGCCGTCGGCATCGCGCTTTTAATTTCGCTCTTCCGCAACAAAGGAACGGTTGACGTTAACGAAATGGATTCGATGAAGCATTAGCCTGGCGCTTCAAGCAATCTGGCTTGCGAACCAGCTCTACGAAAGCCGGCCTTACGATGCGCTTTCATTACGATAAGAGCTTGAAGCAAGCAAACTTAGCGAGTTTGTGCAAGCAAACCTTACGATGTGCTTTCTTACGGAAAGCGAGCTTTAACCTTACGATGCGAGTTTGCTACCGCAAACTTAGCGGCTGCTTACGATGTGCTTTCCTTACGGAAAGCAAGCTTAACCTTACGATGCGAGTTTGCTCACGCAAACTTTTAGGAGGTTCCCAAATTACATGGTATCCGACTACTCACAATACGCGTGGATCGTTCCGCTGTTCCCGCTTGCGGCGTTTCTCCTGCTGACCGCCTTTGGCCGCCAGCTGAGAGAGGGCGGCGTATTCGTCGGCATTGTTGCCGCTTTCGCTTCATTCGCGCTGTCGCTGCTCATTTTTTTCGAGCGTGCCGGCGGGCAGATGGAGGATTATACGTGGAACGACCTGCAATGGATTAAAGTCGGCGACTTCACGCTGAATATGGGGTTTGAAGTAACGAACCTGAATGCGCTGATGCTTGTCATTGTCACGCTGGTAAGCTTACTCGTGAACATTTACTCCAAAGGGTATATGCACGGGGACGAACGAATCTCTACCTTCTTTGCTTACGTGTCGCTGTTTACATTCTCGATGCTTGGGCTCGTCATCTCCGTTAATATCGTGGAGCTCTATATCTTCTGGGAGCTTGTAGGCGTCTGCTCTTTCCTGCTCGTCGGGTTCTGGTACTTCAAGCCCGAAGCGAAGGCTGCGGCGAAGAAGGCATTTATCGTTACCCGGATCGGCGATGTCGGGCTGTTCATCGCGATTCTGCTGTTGTACTGGTACATGCCCGGCCACCAGCTTGATTTCAGCTCGATCCATAATGCCATTCAAGATAAGGCGATCGAGCCAGGCATCGTTACCCTGATCGCGATTCTGATCTTCGTAGGGGCTGTCGGGAAATCGGGTCAATTCCCGCTGCATACGTGGCTGCCCGATGCGATGGAAGGTCCGACCCCGATAAGCGCACTGATTCACGCGGCGACGATGGTAGCTGCCGGCGTATATCTGGTTGCGCGGACGTACGACATTTTTCTCGCATCCGAAACCGCATTGCTGGTCGTGGCGCTAGTCGGCGGCTTTACGGCGATTTTCGCCGCTACGATCGGTACGGCTCAGAACGACATCAAGCGCATTCTCGCATACTCGACCGTCAGTCAGCTGGGCTACATGATGATGGCGCTCGGTCTCGGGTCGTGGGTTGCATACTCGGCGGGTATTTTCCACCTGTTTACGCACGCGTTTTTCAAAGCGCTTCTGTTCCTCGGGGCAGGCAGCGTCATTCACGCGGTGCATACGCAGGATATCCAGCTGATGGGCGGACTGTCCAAAAAGATGAAAATTACGACGATCACGTTCGCAATCGGAACGCTTGCTTTATCCGGCATTTTCCCGTTCTCCGGCTTCTGGTCGAAGGATGCGATTTTGGCGGAAGCGTACCACTCGAACCAGCTTTTATTCTGGATCGGCTTGATTGCGGCGTTCTTTACGGCTTTCTACATGTCGCGCCTGTTCTTCCTGGTCTTCACCGGAAAGAAAAGATCGGATTACGAGCCGCATGAATCGCCGGCTTCCATGACGCTTCCGCTTATCATACTCGCGGTGCTCGCTGTCGGCGCAGGTTTCGTGTTCATGCCGGAGCTGAACCCTTGGCTGGGCGAATGGCTCACCGACGGCAAAGCGGCAGAAGAGCATATCAATTGGGTTGTCGTCATTCTTTCCAACGCTGCGGCCATTCTAGGCATTTTGCTCGGCTGGGCGATATTTGCCAAAGGCTCGATCTCTCGAGAGCTCGTATCGAAGCCGATGCCATGGCTCGTCACGCTGCTGAACCGCAAGTATTACATCGATGAAATTTATCAAACGATTATCGTCAAGCCGCTTCGCGCGATCGGTTTTGCGCTTAATGCGGTAGACGACTTCATTATCGACGGCATCGTCCGTTTGACGGCGACCGGCGTCGTATCGCTCGGAAGGCTCGGCACGAGGCTGCAAAACGGCCAGGTTCAAACGTACGGTTTGATTACGCTGCTCGGACTTATCATTTTGGCTGTCGCTCTCGTCGGAAGGAGGTTCATCCATGTTGGCTAACATCCCGATACTCAGCATGATCGCCTTCTCTCCGCTGCTCGGTGTGCTAGTGCTCCTGTTCATGCCAAAGTCGCAAGGCCGCTGGATCAAAGTGATCGGCATCGCGACGACGCTGATTCCGCTTGTGCTTGCGACATGGCTGTATATCGATTTCAATCAGCAAAGCAACAATTTGCAGTACGGCGAGCATTATGACTGGATCAACGTACCGCTCAACAAAGACGTGCCGAATCTCGAGCAGTACGGATTTACCTCGTATTACTTGAAATTCAGCTATAGTCTGGCGGTGGACGGCTTGTCGCTGCCGATGGTGTTCCTGACGGCGCTGATCGCAACGATGGCGGCGCTCGCCTCCGTATACATCAAGAAACGCTGGAAGCTGTACTTCATTTTGTTCTTGCTGCTTGAAGTGGGTATGTTCGGCGTGTTTATGTCGCAAGATTTGTTCCTGTTCTTCGTTTTCTTCGAAGCCACGCTGATCCCGACGTTCTTCCTTGTCGGTATCTGGGGGTATATGAACAAGGAGAAGGCGGCGAACAAGTTTTTGTTATACAACGGGCTGGGTTCGGCCGTCATGCTGCTGGCTTTTCTCATTTTGGTCGTAACGGCCGGCTTCTCGCAGGTGCAGGATCAGGCGAGTTCTTCGATTTATTTCAGCGGGAACCTCGGCGACATCGTAACGAACCTGTTCACGCCCGATTCTGCGGTTAACGCCGGAGGGGAAGGCAATCCGTTTTATATGAGCGGGAACTTGAAATGGGCGGTATTCATACTGCTGTTAATCGCTTTCGGCATCAAACTGCCGATCCTGCCGTTCCATACATGGATGTTGAAAGTCCATATGGAAGCGCCGCCTTCCATCGTTATGATTCACTCCGGCATTTTGCTTAAAATGGGCGCTTACGGCTTGATCCGTTTCGGCATTCTGCTGTTCCCGGCGGAAGCGAAGGAATGGGCGTTCGTACTCGCGCTGCTCGGCTTGATCAACATTGTGTACGGGGCGATTCTGGCATTCGTCCAGAAGGATTTCAAGCTTGTGCTGGCTTACTCCAGTATCAGCCACATGGGCGTCGTTCTGCTTGGGATCGCAGCGTTCAATCAAATCGGAATGGAAGGCGCAGTTTTCCAGATGGTATCGCATGGTCTCATCTCGGCGCTTATGTTCTTGCTTGTCGGCAGCATTTACGAACGTACGCAAACGACGCAGCTCGATAAACTCGGCGGGTTGGCCGGCTCCGTACCGTTCATGAGCGGCATCCTGCTTGTAGCGGGAATGGCTTCGCTGGGTCTTCCGGGCTTGTCCGGATTCGTCGGCGAATTCCTTGCCTTCCTCGGCTTGTTCGGTTCGATGAAGGTCGTAACGGTCGTCAGCGCGCTCGGTATTATTTTGGCAGCAGTCTACGTGCTTCGCGCCGTGCTCCGCATTACGTACGGACCGATCAACGAAGCTCACCGCTCGATCCGCGATGCGAGGCTCATTGAAGCGATTCCGATGATCACGCTTGTAGCGTTCATCATTTTGCTTGGCGTATATCCGGCGATCGTAAGCCAGCATCTGCAGCAGACGGTAAACGGCTTCGATCAGTTTATTCAACAAGTCACATCGATGAAGACGGGAGGTTAGACCGATGGAGCAACAAGGGCTTCAGCTAAGCGATTTGTACACGTTAGCGCCGGAGTTGACGTTGGTCATAGCCGCCATCGTCATCTCGTTGATCGATTTATTCATACCGAAGCAAGTCAACCGAAGCCTGCTCGGCTGGCTGACGCTTGCAAGCATTATCGTTTCGGGCGTTTTCGTTTCTTTGCAGATCGGACCCACTTCGCTAATTGACCCGGCTAACCCCGAGTCCGGCGAACTCCTTAACCTGCTGGGCGGAAGTTACCGGGTAGACAACTTTGCCAACCTGTTGAAGCTGATTTTGCTCGGATCGACGGGGCTGATCATCCTGATGAGCATCGGCTCGGTCAAAGAAGAGGACATCCCGCATAAAGGGGAGTTCTATTACTTCTTCCTGCCGGCCGTGCTGGGCGCGATGATTACCGCTTCCTCAGGGGATTTGATCACGCTTTTCGTGGGGTTGGAGCTGCTCAGCATTACATCCTATATTATGGTGGGTATGCGCAAAAAGGATCATAAGTCGAACGAAGGCGCGTTTAAATACGCTATACTCGGTGCGGTTTCGTCGGCTACCATTTTGTACGGGATGTCGTTCCTGTACGGCATGTCCGGCTCTACCAATCTGATGGCTATCAATGCGGCGCTTCAGCAGGCGGATCCTTCTTTCTCGGCGCTTATCTACGTATCGTTCTTTCTGCTCCTTGCGGGCTTCGGCTTCAAAATAGCGGCCGCTCCGTTCCACAACTGGGCTCCGGACGTCTATCAGGGCGCTCCGACGCCGGTTACGGCATTTTTGGCGGTCGTTTCGAAGGCTGCGGGTTTTGCCATCTTGTTCCGCGTGATGTACGGCGTATTTTACGGAAATTCCGGAACGCCGGAGCATCCGATTGGAGAAGACGCATTCTTCTCGCTCAGCGTACTGGCCGCGATCGCGATGATTATCGGTAATGTGACGGCGCTGCGGCAAAAAAATGCGAAGAGGCTGCTTGCCTACTCAGGGATCGCAAACGCAGGTTACTTGCTGGTCCCGATTGCGACGCAATTCTCGCTCGTCCATTACACGAACTTCTCGGAATTTGCATATTATTTGCTGGCGTACGCGCTTATGAACATCGGCGCCTTCGCTGTGCTTCTGATTATCGAGCGTTCAACGGGCTCTTCCGAAATTAGAGGATATGCCGGTTTGTATTACCGGGCGCCATGGACGGCCGCCGCGATGGTGCTGCTTATCTTGTCGCTCGCGGGTATTCCGGTGACGGGCGGCTTTTTCGGAAAGCTGTTCATTCTAATGGGCACCCTGCAAAACCAAACGTACTGGCTCGCTGCGATTATGCTTGCGACGAGCGTCGTTTCGTACTACTTCTATTTCAGTATTATCCGTCAAATGTTCATGCGCAGCGACGAGTCGTCTCCGATTCGTACGACGCCGACGTTAGGGATTACGATCTGGATTTGTACGATCGGCACGGTGGCGATGGGCGCTTATCCGCAAGGCGTGCTCGGCTGGATTCAGGACATGTTCAAGCTGACGCGCGATTTGTTTATCGGTTAAATAGGAGCAGCCTGAATCAACGAGGGAGTTTCGAATTCGAAGCTCCCTTTTTTGCGTGGAGAGATTCGTAAAAAATTGCCCGGTACTATCTTTCGCCGATTGTTCTATTTCCTATAACGCTTGTCCCTGGTGGGCGTGCTGGCCAAATTTGAAGCCGATATACGGAGAAAATGGGGGTTTTTCATAAGGGTTGTATACGACGAAGCTGCTAATCTCTCAAAATTGGTCAAAATGAACCGAAATCGGCACATTTGGCATGAAATAAAGACTTGAAAAATGATATGATTGAAGTAGCTTTATATGGACGGGCCGAACCTGCGGATACTTCGCATCGGCGCATAATCCCATAGCTGGCGTAGCGCGCGTTGATAGAAATGTCCTCGGAGCGGCCGGGGATTAACGAGAGCCCTGTTTTGCACGATCACGCAAACATGAAAGCGCGTTTACGTAAATTAGCAGGGAAAGGGCTGTCTCTGGCGAATTAGATAAACAGGCAAATTCGTCGACAACATTCGCTAAAGGATGCATTAATATGACAAAAAAAACGCTGCTCCTTACGGCACTATTGTTCGCTGCCGGTTCCACTACGGCTTGGGCCGCTGCACCTAACGATCCGCTTATAAGCAACCAGTCTTATTTGCAGCAAATACATGCTTACGAAGCTTGGGATATTGCAAAATCCAATACGGACATTATCATCGCTGTCGTAGATACAGGGGTCGATTTGGAGCACCCCGATTTAAAGGATAATTTAGTTCCCGGCGCGAATTTAGTTCAGCCCGGCAAGCCTCCAATGGACGATAAAGGGCATGGAACGAATGTTGCCGGCGTTTTGGCGGCGGCAGCCGATAACGATAAAGGCATTGCGGGTTTGCTTTGGAACGCCAAGATCATGCCGATCAAGGCCCTGGAATCGGACGGTACCGGCGACGAAGAGAAGCTGGGCGAAGGCATTCGTTACGCTGTCGATCATGGCGCCAAGATCGTTGTGCTCTCTCTCGGCTTAAACAAGTATTCTTCTTATATGAGCACAATTGTGGATTATGCCGAAGAACGCGGTGTTCTGCTTGTAGCAGCGGTCGGCAATGAAGGCAATGCGGTCCGCTACCCTGCCGCTTACCCGACTGTGCTTGCAGTCGGCGGCGTTGGGAAGGATAATAAAGCGGAGCCGTTATCCAACTCCGGGCCGGAGATTGACATAGTGGCGCCCTGGGACGTTTTCACTACCGCGATGCGGGGAACATATACCGAGAAAAACGGAACGTCGCTCGCCGCTCCGCAAGTAGCGGCTGTAAGTGCGCTGCTCTGGTCGATTCATCCGGATTGGAAGCCGTATCAAATTCGCAATGCCATTCGCCAAAGCGCGGAGGATCTCGGAGCTCCGGGATGGGACCCCGTCACCGGATTCGGGCTGCTGCGCGCCGATCGTGCGCTCTCGCTCGAGTATAAAGACGATTTATTCGAACCGAACGATACGTCACAGAGCGCGAAGCCGCTGTCGATCAACAGTGTGGTGGATGCATCGTTTGCCGGCGCCGAGGATATCGACTGGTTTGTGGTGGACGCGCCCTATGACGGAGTGCTTCGCGTCCAATTGACCGGCGAGGAGGCCGGCTTGAAGGGGCGGCTGGTTTATTATGCCGATCCGGTCTCGAACGGCGTTTCGTACCCAGACGGGCTCGAGAGCGGCATAGACATCCCCGTTACTAAAGGGAAGAGCTATTTAAAGCTTCAATCGCAGGGCGCGCCTAAGGGACAAGGCATATACCATCTAAAAACGAATTTCAGCATGAATCCGGATGTTTATGAAGACAACGACCGTCAGTATAAAGCCTATGTGCTGCCCGACAGGAGCCAGGTTGTTGTGGGGACGTTCCACGCTTATCAGGACGTCGACTGGTTTGCCATGACGATCGATCAGCCGGGAACGCTTAAACTAAAGCTTTCCGTGGATACGGCGAGAATCGATCCGGTGCTGCTCATTCAGCGTAAAGGCGGCAAGGAAATCATAATCGACGAGCGTTCCGACGGCGAAACGGAGACGTCCATGCCGATCGATGTCACGCCGGGAACCTATTATTTCCGAGTAAGCAATATTACCGACTATGCTTACCCGGTCGTCGGGGAATATATGCTCGATATCGACTTCTCCACACGTTATGAGGACCCGAACGAACCGAACGATAAGCCGTACCAAGCCTCTCTGATGGAACTGGGAACCGGTTATCAGGGCGTGCTGGACACGGATTCCGACGTGGACTGGTTTAAATTTAAAATAGATGCCGAAAGCCTTGTTCATTTCAGGCTTACGGACATTCCGGCCGACCGTATCATTTCGATCGGAGTGACGGATGCGTCGCTTGCTGCGCAGCAAACGGAGAGGGTCGAAACGACGCCGACATCTACACAGCTTGAAGCCAAGCTGGCGGCAGGCACGTATTACGTGAAGCTGACGGCAAACCGCAGCTTCGATACCCAGCTGTATACGCTGACTGTCGATGCCGAGCCGCTTGTCGCCGGTTTTACCGATATTGGCGGCCACTGGGCGGAGGAAGCTATTACGAAGCTGACGGGACGGCAGATCGTTAACGGCTTCGCTCCGTATCGGTTCGGACCCGACCGCACGCTGACACGAGCCGAGGCCGTCGCCATGTTTGTCCGTGCATTCGGCCTTAAAGGCGGACAAGCGACTTACAGCGATGTGCCGAATACGCACTGGGCCAAGGATGCGATAGCGGCGGCTACCAGAATGGGAATCGTCAGCGGCTACGAAGACGGCAAGTTCAGACCCGATTCGCCGTTATCGCGAATGGAGCTGACGGCGATGCTGGCTCATGCGCTTGGCTTTACGCCTAGAAACGGCCCTGCGCCATATACCGATATTGACGATTCGTATTGGGGCAGCGGCATTTTGCGGACGATGAAAGCGGAAGGCTGGGTACAGGGATTCGAAGACGGGCGTTTCCTGCCGGGATCACCGGCTACTCGGGCCCAGCTCGCAGCGCTGCTTGCGAGGACGGGGTAGCTGAGCAAATATAATTGAAGAGAATCGGGAGGAACAATATGGACGGTTCGGATCCGCTTAATTATTCGTTTGCGATGAGCAGCCTCGGCTATATTATTTTGACGCTTTGCGCGATCGGGTTGTCTTGGTGGGCGCTTCAGCAGGTTCGCCTTGATCTTTTCGTGAAAAATCCGAAGAGCGCTCAGGTGAAAGTATTGCAGATCTTTTTATCGATTGCGCTCGGGTATGAAGTATCGCGTTTTTTGATCGATTACTTCAACTGGTCGGCTTTGCTGAAAGGGTTGTTCTAAAGCCGCTCCGCGGTTTCCGGCTGCTGCAGAAAGAGATTTTGCCGAATAACATGCAGCCTACTTGTCAACAATGGATAATAACGAAGAAAAATGTTACCCTTGCATAATATTTCAACTGCACCGCCCAAAAAAGCGTAACGCTTACGAACGTTATGAAGAACGTCCGTTTAACGACTGAATGGCCTGCGCGAAACATATTGTTTGCGCATGCGCGGGCTGCAGCGGGCCAGCAGAAATAATGCTGACATCAAACAGGCGCGGAGGGACCAAGATGAGCAAAATAATCGTCCGCGGGGGCAAACGATTATCTGGTAAAGTTAAAGTGAGCGGCGCGAAGAACGCCGTTCTTCCTATTATCGCCGCATCGCTGTTAAGCAGCGACGGCGAAAGCGTCATTCATGACGTGCCGCATCTGGACGATGTGATGACCATGATGCAAGTGCTTCGTCAGTTGGGCGCGAATATCGTCTACGATCGTGAAACGATGCGGGTTGATGCGACGAAAATCGTGTCTTGCGAGGGTACCTACGACCTGGTACGCAGAATGCGCGCTTCGTTCCTTATTGTCGGTCCGCTGCTGGCCAGAATGGGCCGAGCCAAAATTGCGCTGCCCGGCGGCTGTGCAATCGGAACGCGCCCGATCGATCAGCATCTCAAAGGCTTTGAAGCAATGGGGGCTACGATCGAGCTCGGACAGGGCTACATTGAGGCGAAAGTGGACGGACGGCTGCGCGGCTCCAAGGTATATTTGGACGTCGCCAGCGTCGGCGCAACCGAAAATATCATGATGGCTGCGGCGCTTGCCGACGGGACCACCATAATCGAGAATGCGGCGAAGGAACCGGAGATCGTCGACCTGGCCAATTATTTGAATGCCATGGGCGCACGCATACGCGGCGCAGGTACGGGCGTTATTCGAATCGAAGGCGTGGAAGAGCTGCATAGCGTTACGCATACGGTTATTCCGGACCGCATTGAAGCGGGCACCTATATGGTAGCGGCTGCGATTACAGGCAGCAGCTTATATATTGAAGGAGCGCTTGCGGATCATATGATGCCGGTCATTTCCAAGCTTCAAGAAATGGGCGTTGTCATTAACGAAGACGAGAACGGCTTGCATGTAAGCGCGCCGGATCCTCTTAAAGCGGTCGATGTCAAAACCTTGCCGTATCCGGGCTTTCCGACCGACATGCAATCCCAGATGATGGCGTTGCTGCTTAAGGCGGACGGAACGAGTATCGTAACCGAAACCGTGTTCGAGAACCGGTTTATGCACGTCGATGCGTTTCTTGCGATGAATGCGCAGATCAAGGTTGAAGGGCGTACTGCGGTTGTCGGCGGCAATAACAGGCTGAAGGGCGCCAAAGTATGCGCAACCGATCTTCGTGCCGGAGCGGCGCTTATATTGGCCGGTTTGGCGGCTGACGGAGAAACGGAAATTACGGGCATTCATCATATAGACCGCGGATATGTCGGGATTGTATCGCGGCTTCAGGAGCTCGGGGCGGATATTCGCAGAGTGGAAGTCGAGCTGGAACAAGTGGAAGAGGAAATGAGCGAGGTCGGATTATTCGCCATTCAGCCTACTTGGGCATAATAGCGCTTCGCAGATACATAAACCGAAAAGCCGGTCACCCGGCTCATACAATAAGAATCGGAAAACCGACATTCAAGCTGAGAAAGCTTGGGTGTCGGTTTTTTTGGTTTATCAGCAAGCATATCGCGGAAGCGGCTCTCAACCTCGGTAAACGCCAGCGTCAAAGACGCCGGTAGGCGTTTATCCTTGGCGTAACCTTATTCTATTTCAACTTATCCAACCCCTGTTTACGAATGCCGCAAGTCTGTCAAAGCTTGTTCTAGCAGAGGTTTCATAGTCATATGATGGATAACAAGCCTAGCGAATGATGCTAGCTTGCCCCTTCGTTCCTGTGAACGGAAATCAACTCGCTAGAGGAGGCCCTCATGATCAAACTGGCCGCGCAACGCAAAAAACAGGCTGCAATCTGGGCGGCGCTGTGGTTGTCTATCGTTCTCGTTATTACTGTCGCCATCCCGTTGCTGCTTGTCGACCGTTCGCCCTCTCCCTCGCAGCCGGACGGCTCGGCTCTAGCAGCGCAAGGCACGGCCGAATCGTCGGCCGCTGCGGAAGCCGGCCTATCTTTTTTGGTTCCCGTTTATTTAACGAAGGAACAGCGAATCGATCGGATTCCGATAGAATCATATGTTCGGGGCGTCGTAGCCGCCGAAATGCCGGTCGAGTTCGAAGTCGAAGCGTTGAAAGCACAGGCTCTTGCAGCCCGGACTTATATCGTGCGGCGTATATTGGAGAACGATACGAGCAGCGTGCCTGTTAAGGGAGCTTGGGTAACCGACACCGTAGCGCATCAGGCTTACTTGACGGACAGCCAGTTGGAGGCACAGTGGGGAGCGGAGGCTTACCGAACGAACGCCGCCAAAATCAGCCGTGCCGTAGAGGAGACGAAGGGCATGATTCTGACTTACGAAGGCAAGCCGATAACGGCAACCTTTTTCTCTACCAGCAATGGGTATACCGAAAACGCCGAAGATTACTGGTCGGATTATATTCCCTATTTGCGCAGCGTCAAAAGTCCGTGGGACAGCAAGCTATCCCCCCGTTTTAAAGAAACGGTCACGATGCCTTACAGCGACTTCGCCCGCAAGCTGGGAATAAGCGGCTCCGTGTCCGCAAGCTCGGCGGTTTCGGGCAGCAAAACGATCGAAGTGAGCGAGGGCCATCGCATCAAGCAGATTAAGATCGGCGGCAAGCTGTTTAGCGGCCGCCAGGTGCGCGAGAAGCTCGGGATTAATTCGTCGCAGTTTCAGCTCAAGCTGAAAGGGAAAAACGTGGAGATCACGACAACGGGCTTCGGTCATGGCGTGGGCATGAGCCAGTGGGGCGCCAACGGGATGGCGAAGGAAGGAAAAACGGCAGAAGAAATCGTTACCTACTATTATACCGGTATAAAAATAGAGAAGGACGCTTCTTTTCTGGAGCGGGCTTCCAAAGCGGAGTTTTAGGAGATACGGCCTGCAATCTTTCAAGTGGACAGCCTCGTAAAGCATGAAGAAGATTATCAATATGAATCTCCAAAAAAATCTATCATCTCGCGTATAAAACATCTTGATCTGGCAACAATGCTTAATGAGGTGATAGCAATGAGTGATCAAAACAAAGAGATTCAGAGCAAACCAGAAGCTGCTCAATCCACAGAAGCAGCTCCGGCGGTAAACCCGTCATCGTCTTGGAAAAGGCTAATGTCGAAGAAGTGGGCCTTTCCTGCGCTGTACATGGTAGCCGCTGCTATTATTTTAACGTTAATGTGGGTCTACCAAAGTTCCGGCACAACAACCTTAACCGGTAAAGAGCTAGGACTCGAAACCGGTAAGGCCGGAACGACGGTGACCGACGCAAACGGCAAAACGGGAGATTCGGTAGAGGTGGCGGCGAACACGGAAACGATGCGCTGGCCGGTGAACGATCGTAACGAGCAACCGGTTGTGATGCCTTTCTTCGACAAAGACGCCCCGAATGACGTGAAGCAAGCTGCGATGATCGAATACGGCGATACGCTGATCCCGAATGCGGGAGTCGATCTGGCAAGACAGGACAATGAAGCTTTTGACGTACTTGCTGCGGCAAGCGGCAAAGTCACGAACGTGCAGGATCATCCGGTAGCCGGGCAAACCGTGGAAATCACACATCCGAACGGGCTTGTTACCGTATACCAGAGCTTGTCCGACGTGAAGGTAGCCAAGGACGCGGAAGTGAAAAAAGGCGATCTGATCGCCAAAGCAGGACGCAGCGAGCTCGGCAAGGATCTCGGCGTTCATCTTCACTTCGAAGTGCGCCAAGGGCAGAACGGCACGGCGCTCAATCCGGAAACGGCAATCAGCGACAAGTAAAGCGTCTCGCTAAGCAAAGCTTAGGCAGGCGGCCATAAGCAGAGGGGGACAATCCTTCTCTGCTTTTTTTTGTAGGACAAACGCTCAATCAGAATATATAGGCTCGCTCCTCATATAATGTACCAAACTATCTCGAAGTAGGGAGGCGGGCGGAGTGCACGATTACATCAAAGAGCGAACCGTCAAAATCGGTCGCTGTCTTGTTGAAACGCGAAATACGGTTCGAACGATTGCCAAGGAATTTGGAGTCTCCAAGAGCACTGTGCACAAGGACTTAACGGAACGGCTGCCTGAAATCAACCCCGATCTGGCGAATCAAGTGAAAACGATTTTGGAATACCACAAATCGATCCGTCATTTGCGGGGAGGCGAGGCCACGAAAATCAAATACAAAAAAAACCGTCACTACAAAGGAGCCGATCAGCTCGTAAGCGCGAAATCGTAGTTGCCGCCGATGCAAAAATGTTCGAAAAAAAGAGGATTTTAGCTTTTTATGGCGAATGATTGTTGCAGGCGGTTTTCTCGGCTTTTGAAGTGATTCAGCATGTATAAGCTTCACGCTTATACGTGACTCTGAATTCACCTCGGGAAACGGCACTGTCTTACCTAAGACGGTGTAGCCGTTTCCACTTGGAACACCCCAAATGATGGCAGGAACGGTCGGTTCAGGGAGGATTTTAGTTCGTATGTTAAGCAAAGATATCGGAATAGATTTGGGAACAGCAAACGTACTCATACACGTGAAGGGACGCGGCGTCGTTCTGGATGAACCTTCGGTCGTAGCGATCGAAAGCGAAACGAAGCGTGTCCTTGCCGTTGGGGAAGAAGCGCGGCGGATGGTAGGCCGGACACCCGGCAATATTATCGCCATTCGCCCGTTGAAGGACGGCGTTATCGCGGATTTTGAAATAACCGAGATGATGCTCAAATATTTTATCGATAAAGTCGGCGGGAGAAAATGGTACAGCCACCCCCGGATTCTTATTTGCTGTCCCACAAATATTACTTCGGTCGAGCAGAAGGCTATTCGCGAAGCTGCGGAACGAAGCGGCGCAAGAGAGGTCTTTTTGGAAGAAGAGCCGAAAGTGGCGGCGATCGGCGCGGGAATGGATATTTTCCAGCCGAGCGGTAACATGGTAGTGGACATTGGCGGAGGGACGACCGACGTTGCCGTCTTATCGATGGGCGATATCGTCACCTCCTCTTCTATTAAGATTGCGGGGGACAAATTTGACTCCGCAATCATGAAATATATTAAAACAAAGTACAAGCTGTTGATCGGCGAGCGGACCAGCGAGGACATCAAGGTGAAAATCGCAACCGTGTACGGGGACGGCCGATACGACGAAATGGACATTCGCGGTAGAGACATGGTTTCGGGGCTTCCGCTTACCGTTACGATTAACTCGAAGGAAATCAAGGATGCTTTGTGGGAATCGGTGTCCGCGATCGTGCAATCGGCCAAAACGGTGCTGGAGCGCACGCCTCCGGAGCTTTCGGCGGATATCATCGACCGCGGCGTCATTCTGACCGGCGGCGGCGCTTTGCTGCACGGGCTCGATCTCTTGCTGTCGGAGGAGCTCAAGGTTCCGGTCATCGTGGCCGAGGATCCGATGCACTGCGTGGTCAAAGGAACCGGCGTCATGCTGGACAACCTTGACAAGGTCAAGAGACGCATTTAACGTACATACGCTGGTCAATACCTGCGGCGTCTTTGACGCTGGCGGTTACCGCAGCTCTAGAACCGTTTTCGCGATATGCATGCCGGGAACTAAAAAACGGACACGCCGTTGACGATATATACAATATGTAAAAGAAGAAGGCCGGTTCTGGGACCGGCCTTTTCCAAGAATAAGCGTGTCTCGCCCTGCGGGAGGAGGAGCCTCAATGTTAAGAGGATTATATACGGCTGCGGCCGGGATGATTTCCCAGCAGCGGAAGCACGATACGATCACGAATAATATCGCCAATATTAATACGCCCGGGTTTAAGCAAGGCAACGCGGTAAGCCGTTCTTTTCCGGAGATGCTGATCGCCATGTCTGTCGGTGGTCAGGACAGCCCTATCTCGTCGCCGATCGGCAGAATCAATACCGGCGTGATGGCGGAGGAAGAGTTATCGATTTATTTGCAAGGCGACTTGCAAGAAACGAAAAACCCGTTTGATTTGGCTCTTATTTCGAATATTCAGGTTCCCGGCATAGCGTTCGACGGTGCGGGCAAATACATAACGCCCGATGGGGAACGTATTTATCAGCCGCAAGCTTTCTTTACGGTACAGGATACGAACGGCGAAAACCGCTACTCCCGGAACGGGCGATTTACCGTCGACTCGGATGGCCAGTTGATTACGCCGGAAGGCTATCGCGTGCTCGGGCAGGACGGCCAGCCGATCGTGCTGACGGACAATACGGATCCGGCCAATCCCGTGCTGCTGTCGGATGCGACGATCGGCCCGCAAGGCCAGTTTTTGGACGTGGTGAACGGCCAGCCCCTGAACGATGCGAACGGCAATCCGATCTCGCTGCTTATATCCCGGGTTGACAACCCGAATCGTTTGATTCGCGAAGGGAACGGCGTTTATCGTCTGAATGAGGAAGATGCGGCGCAAGTGGTTCCGATCGTCAATATGAACGAGCAGGTTCAAGTTGAGCAAGGTTATATCGAACGCTCGAATGTCGACCCGACCCAATCGATGATCGATATGACGTCTGCCTTGCGCGCGTATGAAACGAATCAGAAAATGGTACAATTTTATGATAAAAGCATGGAAAAGGCCGTCAATGAAGTCGGCAGAGTCTAGGACGGAATAGGGAAAGGTTTAGGAGGTTCCGATGAACAACTCGTTGATTAATTCGATGGTGACGCTCCACGCCCTTCAGCAGAAGCTGGATATCGTTTCGAACAATATGGCCAATCTTAATACGGTCGGCTATAAGCGGCGCGAGGCGACTTTCGAAGATATTTTGAACAATATCAAAGAACAGCCGCAAGGGTTCCAGAAGGAAGGGCGCTTGTCTCCGCTGGGCTTTAACCAAGGCTGGGGAGCCAAGCTCAGCCAAGTGCAGATGAGCATGAGCCAGGGCACGATTAAGGAAACCGGCACCAAAACCGACCTCGCCATCGAGGGAGATAACGGTTTATTCGAGGTCACCCGAAATACGCTGGACGCTAACGGCAATGCGGTGCCTGAGGTTTTGTATAAGCGTGAAGGCGCATTCGATTTGATCGTGCAGCCCGCGGATCCCGACAATCGCTATTTGGCGACCAAGGAAGGTTACCATGTAAGGGATACGAACGATCAGCCGGTTACCGTTCCTGTCGGTTTTACTATGGGTGTCGATCCTAATGGCGATATCCGGGTATTTGACGAAGGAAATCCGAGCAATTCGTTTTTGACCGGACAGAGGATCAAGCTGATCCGCGCCGTTCGCCCGCAATATTTGCAGCAAGTCGGCGATAATTTGTTCGTCTTGCCGCAAGGGGCGGTTAATGGGCAGGGACAAATCACCAGAGTGGCGAACGATGGAGGCGGCTCCGGGCTTGAGAGCACTATCGCGGTCCGCCAAGGCGCGCTGGAGCAATCCAACGTCAACATGGCCGATGAAATTACTGAACTGATGATGGTGCAGCGGGCGTTTCAGCTCAGTTCGCGTGCGGTGACGTCCTCGGATACGATGATGAACCTTGCGAACAACCTGCGCGGATGACGGTATGGAGACGAACGTCATGACGGCTAAACAGACGAAACCGAAAGCTGCCCGCAAAAGTCTTCCGCGCGGACTTGCCATCACGCTGCGCATACTTCGCCACTTGCTCGTCCCTATTCTTTGCTGCATCGCGTTGCTGGCCGGCCTGAGCATAGGCTACGTGAAGCTGGGCGGACAACCTTTCGCCGACGTGTGGAAGCTGGAAACCTGGAAGCATTTGATCGACCTCGTTTTTGCAAATACCTAGGTTGGGTTTCTTGATTTCCAATCGCAGTCCGGCAATGAACGGATAAAATAGAACGACGGTGGACTCCCTGAGGGGAGTTTTCTTTTTGCCCATTCTAACGTTATAATGTAAGGATGTGGGCGGTTTACGTTTGCGCGCGCTTCCATCAAGGGGAAACAGAGAGATGCTTATTAAGCCGTTTTGTTGAAGCAGAACGTATAGGAGGGGCACGGATTTGAACTTGCCAAATCTGTTGACCGGGGTCCGGTTTGTATTAATACCGATTTATTTGAGCGTATTTTTTGAAGGGTACGTCAAGCTCGCTTTCGTCGTATTATTGATCGCGGGCATAACGGATGTGCTTGACGGGTATTTGGCGCGCAAAAGAAAACAGATTACGGAGATCGGCAGCATGCTGGATCCGCTTGCGGACAAGTGCATGATGTTAGCCGTAATGGCATCTCTGCTTATATCCGAAATGATTCCATGGTCGGCTGCAATCGCCATGCTGATTCGGGATGCGGGGATGATCGCGGGTTCTGCGTTTTTCCATTTTCGAGGTAAAAAGACGGTTCCTGCAAATACGATGGGTAAGCTGACAACGGTTCTTTACTATATTGCGATATGGCTGATCGTATTCGAGGTTCCCTATGCCATTACATACTTGTGGTTCGTCATTACGTTCTCTTTTCTTACTTCCTTCATTTATATATTCAAATTCAAAACGCTTAACCGAGGCCAAGGCGCGCAGGAGGCAGAGGAAAGGAAAGAGCATATTTCCCGATACTAGTCGGATCCGGAAATACGCTCCCTTATCTGAACCCTCAGAACCTGCAGATTATGAGGGACAATTGTATTGTAAGTTGAATGCAGCAAAATTATTCCGAGCTCAGGAAAGGCAGGTTTTCGTATGCTGAACGTAACTGAAATTCAAGACATTATTCCTCACCGCTATCCGTTTCTGTTTGTCGATCGTATTTTGGAGGTCGAAGAAGGGGTTAGGGCGGTAGGAATCAAAAACGTAACGATTAATGAACCGTTTTTTCAAGGGCACTTTCCCGGGTTCCCGGTCATGCCGGGCGTTCTGATCGTGGAAGCGCTGGCGCAGGTCGGCGGCGTGGCCCTGCTGAAGATGGAAGAAAATAAAGGCAAAATAGGACTGTTTGCAGGTATCGACGGTTTAAGAATTCGACGTCAAGTCGTTCCCGGCGATACGCTGACGCTGGAATTTACCGTCACGCGGTTAAAGGGAACGATCGTCAAGGGCCGCGGTGTAGCCCGCGTCGGCGATGAAGTAGCGGTGGAAGGCGAATTGATGTTCGCAATGGCCGGCCGTTGATCTTCAATTGCAATGCCTGACTCGTACAGGGATAAAAAGAACACACCGTGCATATTCATGGGAAGGCAAGTTAAGCATGTTCCGGACATGGAGGGGTATGGAGAATGAACGCAAATGTACAGGACGAATACCGTCGCTGGTTAAACGACCCGGCGATTGACGACTCGACGAAACAGGAGCTGCTCTCTATAGAGGGGCAGCAAGGCGAAATCGAAGATCGCTTTTACAAAGAGCTGGAATTCGGGACAGGCGGTTTGCGCGGCGTTATCGGCGCCGGAACGAACCGGATGAACCGGTATACCGTAGGCCGGGCTACCCAAGGCTTGGCGCAATATTTACTGGAGCACGAGAAGGATCCCCAGTCGGTTGTTATCGCGTACGATTCACGCAACCAGTCGCCCGAATTCGCTTTGGAGGCGGCATTGGTGCTTGCGGGGAACGGCATTGCGTCATACGTGTTCGAATCTCTTCGCCCGACGCCGGAGCTATCGTTTGCGGTTCGTCATTTGAAAGCCTCTGCGGGTATTGTCGTGACGGCCAGTCACAATCCGCCTGAATATAACGGATACAAAGCATATAACGCCGATGGCTGCCAGCTCGTTCCGGAGCAAGCGGAGCGGGTAATCGCCAGTATTCGATCCATCGAATCGTTTACGGAAGTTCGCCGCGCGTCCCGGGAACAAGCGGAGGCCAAGGGACTACTGCACTGGATTGGCGAAGCGATTGACGCAGCTTATCTCCAGCAGGTGACTGCAATCAGCCAGAACCCGGATGCGGTTAAGGCGATGAGCGACCAAATGCGTATCATTTATACGCCGCTGCATGGTGCAGGCAATCTTCTTGTACGAGGCGCATTGAAGAATATCGGTTTTGAACGGGTCGAAGTGGTTGCCGCCCAGGAGCTGCCGGATTCGCAATTTTCGACCGTTAAGTCGCCGAATCCGGAGGAACGGGAAGCATTCGCGCTGGCTATCGAGATGGCGAAGCAGAGCGATGCGGACCTTATTATCGGAACGGATCCGGATTGCGACCGGATGGGTGCCGTCGTCAAGGATGCGCAAGGCGAATATGTCGTATTGTCCGGAAACCAGTCGGGTGCGATCATGGTCGATTATTTGCTGGGCAGCTTGAAGCGGCGCGGCGAGCTGCCTGCAAACGGTACGGTTATCAAAACGATCGTGACAAGCGAGATGGGAGCTGTCATCGCCAAGCATTACGGCGTGGAAACGATCAATACGCTGACCGGCTTCAAATATATCGGAGAGAAAATGACGCAGTTTGAAACGACGGGCGAGCGTAGTTTTTTATTCGGATATGAAGAAAGCTACGGCTATTTGGCCGGCAATTATGCGCGCGACAAGGATGCTGTCGTCGCCGCCATGCTGCTTGCGGAAGCGGCTGCTTATTACAAGCAGCAGGGGAAAACGTTGTACGACGTACTTCAGGAGCTTTATGAACGGCACGGCTTTTTCCTCGAAGCGCTCGAATCGCGGACGATGAAGGGCAAGGACGGCTTGGCCCAAATCGGGCAAATCATGAGCGATTGGCGGAGCAGTCCGCCTGTCCAGGTGACCGGCATTCCCGTTGCCGAGGTGCTTGATTATTCGCAGGGCCGGGATGGCCTGCCGCCTGAGAACGTGCTCAAATATGTGCTTGCCGACAAGTCGTGGTTCTGCTTGCGCCCGTCCGGTACGGAGCCGAAAATCAAATTGTATTTCGCCGTTTGCGGCGAAGCGCCTAAACAAGCGGCGGATCGGCTGCAAGCGTTAAGAGAAGAAGTCATGGCCGGAATCGACGGCAAATAGCGAAATCCGGCCATGATGGCGGATTCTCGAAATTGAGGTGAGGCGTTTGGCTGGACGGACTGTCCAATGGAATCGCACGATAATGAAGTTGTTGTGGGGGCTGGTCATTCTTGGCCTGCTGGCCTCCCTTCCTTTTACTTATGAACGTCTGCGTACGGAGGGCTCCTCGAAGAAGGTGGAGTTCGTATTCGACTACCGCGACCTTTTGGAAATTTCCGATACGAAAACGAACCCCCAGGAATTCGTTAACACGCAGCTAAAGGAATTGAAGAAGAACGGCATTCACTCGTTGGCCGTTTACGAAAGCACGCTTAATGAGCTGAAGCTGAGCCGCAGAGTCGAGCTGTATTCGTCGCGGGACGCTTCCATCATCATGCAGACGCCGATCGTCGCGCATGAAAATTTTGCTTATGTGCTGTTCTCGGACAAAGAATCGCAGGCGGTTACGAAAGATTTAATTGAGCGGGCTTTTAACCGGCTGAATGTGAAAATGCGCCCTTGGAGCTTCAAAAATCAAGAAGGCATGATTATTGAAATGCCGCTCGACGAAGCGTCGATCAAATCGCTCGACCCGGATCCGATTACGCTCAAAGCGTTGAAGGACCAAGGGTTTCAAATCGTGAGCCGCCTGTCCAATCGTCGCGCGTTCAACGCAGAGGATATGGACAAGCTCTTGGGTCAACTCGCGCAATTGGGCGTAAAAACGATTCTTACCGACGGCGATTCGGTTCCCGGCTACTCCAACGGGGCGGGCGGGAAATCGAAGGTGGAAGACATCGAAGCGATGGCCGAGCTGATGAACAAGCATCAGCTTGCGCTTGCGGGGGTAGAACCCGTCAGCTTGAAGGTGCCTCCCAAAGGGATGAGCACGCTGGCTAAGGAGCTTGATTACAATATCATCCGTCTGCATTCGTTCTCCGAGGCGGAGGCGGACAAGCTGACGGAAAACTTGACACCGGAAGAGCTCGAGGGGCGGGTTCAGGCGATCGCCGACCGGTTTGTGCTGGCCGTCAAGGATCGCAACATTCGGATGATTTTCCTGAATGCCCGGGCATCCAAAAATCTGATTCGCGGACAATACGTGGATCCTCTTCAAGCGGTTTACGATACGGTCAATGGCAAGGACGGGGCACTCGAGCGAATCGAGAAATCCGGGTACACGCCGGGAACGGCGCATTCCTTCACCGTTTATGAGCCGCCTATGCAGAAGGCGCTGCAGCTGTTGTCGGTCCTCGGCAGCGTCGCGGTTATCGCGCTTATGCTGTCCAGATTCGTTCCTAGGCTGACGCTGCCGATCTGGATAATCGGTACTGTAGGCGCAGCCGGACTATTTGTCGTCAAACATAGTCTATTGATCAAGCTGCTTGCATTGGGCGTAACCGTCAGCGCATCGACGCTGGCGATTATGACGGTTATCAGCAAGCTGCGAAGCATATCGAATCGGCCGGTTCGCTCAACGTTCGGTACGATGTTCGCGCTTCTGCTGCAGGCGACAATCATTTCCGGCTGCGGCGCAGTTTTCGTCGTGGCGCTGATGAGCCACATTACGTTTAATCTGCAGCTCGCCCAATTTACCGGCGTCAAAATGCTTGCGTACTTGCCGGTCGTGCTTGCAGCGATTTATTTGATTTTCTTCAGCGAAGGACTTTCGGCGGCCGGCATTTTCGGCAAAGCGAAGCGAATCTTGTTCTCGCATATAAGCGTAATTTCGATTGTGGCGGGGGCAGTCGTTCTCGGCGCCGGCTACTATTATTTATCGCGGACCGGCAATGAGGGACAAGCATCCTCACTGGAGCTTATTTTCAGGTCATTCCTCGAAAATACACTCGGGGTAAGGCCGCGTACGAAGGAATTTTTGATCGGACATCCGATATTCCTGCTCGGCGTCTACTTGTGCTTGAAGCGCAAGGCATGGGGGCTTTATGCGGTGTTGATCGGAGCGATCGCGCAAGCGGATATCGTCGGTACGTTCACGCATTTGCATACCCCGCTCGATATATCGATGATCCGGGTTATTTACGGCCTGCTTTTCGGCAGCGTAATCGGACTTTTGTTGATTGCAGCTTGGGAACTTTGCGCAAGGAGTTGGCATAAATGGGTGGGCCCGCTAAACAAATTGTAATTTCCGGCTATTACGGCTTCCGCAATAGCGGAGACGAGGCGGTGCTCCAATCGATTTTGCTTGCGCTTCAAGACGAAGGCCATCAACAGGGGATTTCGATCGAGCCGGTTGTTTTGTCCGGAGATCCGGAATGGACTGCCCGAACGTACGGCGTCAAGGCGGTTCACCGGATGAAGGCGGGCGCGCTTCTATCGGCTATACGCCAAAGCGACGGCTTGATCAGCGGCGGCGGCAGCCTGCTTCAGGATGCTACCGGAAAGATGACGATCCCATATTACATCGGTGTCATCAAGCTCGCCCAATGGCTCCGCAAGCCGACTTTTATTTATTCGCAAGGCATCGGGCCGGTTAACAGCAAGGGATTTTACCCGTTAATCCGCAGCGCATTCAAGCATTCCGCTTACGTTTCGGTTCGCGATCAGGAGTCGGCCGAGCTTCTCAAGTCGATGCATTTAGGGCAAACTAAAATAGAAGTCGTTCCCGATCCCGTTATGGGACTTCCCCTTCGGGAAACGGGCGTGCGGCAAAAACCTGCGGCGAATGCCGGGTCGAAACCGGTTATCGGCGTATCGGTACGCTACTGGAACGAGAACAGAAGCGAGCTTGCGGCGCTTGCGGACAGCTTGAACGGCATTGCAGCCGATCGGGACGTAGAAATTCGATTTTTGCCGTTCCATTTGCCGTCAGATGTAAAAGCGTCGGAAGACGTTATAGAGCGATTGAGCGATGCCGCTCGCGCCGCCAGCGTGAGCGTACGCGACGTTACGCACCCGCAGGACATGCTTGCGGAAGTCAGCGCTTGCGATGCGATCATCGGCATGCGCCTGCACTCGCTTATCTACGCGGCTTCTCAGCACGTTCCGATGATCGGCATTTCTTACGATCCGAAAATCGATCAATTTTTGCATCGGCTCGATATACGGTCTTCGGCGACGACCGAACGCTTCGATTCGACGGCTGTCGCGGCGGAAACGCTTCGCTTGCTCGACGCCCGGGAAGCATGGCAGCTCGAGAAGCGCGATGCGATCCAGCGCCTCAAGGCGGAAGCGAACAAGCCGGCGCAACAAGTTGCGGCATTTTTACGTCAAAAAGGGTGAATAACGAATGAGTATTCCGAAAGTATCCATATTCGGCGTTCCGATTTCTAAGCTGGGGATGAGCGAAACGGTGCAAATGCTGGCTGAAGCCGTCGAAAGCGGCCGTCCGCATCAGATCATTACGGCGAATCCGATTATGGTCATGATGGCGTTGGAGCAGCCTTCTTATATGGCCATGATGAAACGGGCGGAAATTATTGTGCCTGACGGCGCAGGCGTCGTTTGGGCTTCGGGCTACGTCGGCAATCCGGTCAAGGAGAAGGTCGCCGGCATCGAGCTTGTTCACGAGCTTGCCAAAATGGCCGAGCATACGGGGTGGCGCATGTATTTGGTAGGCGCATCCGGCGAGGTTATTGCGGCGGCAGCCGAAAAATTGAAAGAAAAGTACCCGCGTCTGCAGCTGATTGGGTATCGGGACGGATTTTTCGGGGAAAATCAGGATCGGGACGTCATTCAGGAAATCCGGGAGGCGAAACCGGACATTTTGTTGGTCGGCCGTTCGGCGGATAAACAGGAGCCATGGATCGACCGTTATAAAGAAGATCTGAATGTACCCATTATTATGGGCGTCGGAGGAAGCTTTGACGTCATTTCGGGCAAACTGAAGAGAGCTCCGAATTTCTGGATCAAGTTCAAGTTAGAGTGGTTTTATCGTCTTATGCAGGAGCCTTGGCGGTATAAAAGAATGCTTGTATTGCCGAAATTTGCATGGAAAGTCATTCGCGAAAAAGAGAACGTGCAAAAAAGTTGAAAATGCCCATGAAAACGACCGTAATTCGTCCATTTTCGGATAAATAGCAGATTCGCCTTTATTTCACAAACAGAGTATAATGAGTCCCGTATGCTCTGTGAAAGAAACCTGAGGGGTTGTGTGTAAATATAATGAGCGCATGGATGTATGTGATCGGCTTCATTGCTTCTTGTTCGTTAGCCGTTCTGCTGACACCGCTGGTCAAAAAGCTCGCGTTTCGCGTCGGTGCCGTATCCGTTCCGAACCATCGCAGCGTGCATACCAAAATTATGCCGCAAATGGGCGGGCTCGCGATCTTTTTGGCATTTGCTATCGTATATACTGTCGTTTCACTTATCGCTCGACATTATACAACGGAAATCACTATGGCGCTGCTGATCGGCGGTACGATCATCGTAATCGTCGGCGCGTTTGACGACCGGTTGGCGCTTTCTCCGAAAGTAAAGCTGCTCGGCCAAGTGATTGCGGCGATCGTGGTCGTTTCCTTCGGCTTGCAGATCGACGTCATCAATATTCCGTTTACGGACTGGTCATGGACGCCTCCAACCTGGCTGGCGATCGTTATTACGATCGTTTGGATCATCGGCGTTACGAACGCGGTAAACCTGATCGACGGTTTGGACGGTTTGTCCGCCGGCGTTTCGGGCATCGCAACCGCTACGATCATGGTCATGGCTTTGATGATGCCGCAGCAAGAATATCCGATTGCGCTGCTTTGCGCAGTTCTTTTGGGAAGCATCGTGGGATTTCTCTTCTTCAACTTTAACCCCGCCAAAATATTTATGGGCGATACGGGTGCGCTGTTTCTCGGCTTTACATTGGCTACATTGTCCATCGTCGGTTATAAGCAGGCGGCATTCGTCTCTTTTATCGTGCCGATTCTTATTCTGGGCGTCCCGATTTCCGATACGCTGCTCGCCATCATACGCCGGAAGCTGAACAACAAGCCGATTTCGGCTCCCGATAAAGGCCATTTGCACCACAGCCTGATGAGCCTCGGGTTCAGCACGAAGAAAACGGTGCTGATCATATACGGAATTTCGATCTTGTTCGGTCTTTGCGCCGTGCTGTTGTCGCAGCCTACCCAATGGTGGACGATCGTGCTGTTGGCGATATTTTTGCTCGGCATGGAAGTCGGGGTTGAAGCGCTCGGCATTCTAAGCAAGAAACGCAAGCCTGTTATCCAGCTGCTGCAAAGGTTGTCCGGTCAGCGGAGCAAAGGATAAGGTTCCGAATAGCAAGCCTCTGTCTCAAGTAGACAGGGGCTTTTTTGTCTTTTCTGCGTTACTTAAGGTAACCGCTAGAGATGCTGTAAGGCCGTTATTTATTCGCGGACCAGGCCACACTTGATCGCTGCCGAAAAATCACGACTTTATGAAAATCGGCATCAAATCTAAAGATTCGACCTGTTTTTGCCGATAACAACAAGTAACCGCAACTTTTTGGAAGCAAACGGAGTCTAAGGAAGGGGAAATTTGGAAAGGGGCGAAGTCGCGAGAATTATTGTTGGTCGATACGGGTAATTTAAAGTCTTTTTCATATAAGGAGGAAACCGTTTTGAAAATCAAATTGTTTCGCAGCTGGACAAGCGTGATCGTAGCGATTGCGCTGGTGCTGACGCTTCTTCCGGTCTTTCCGAAGCAGGCCTCGGCTGCCTCGACTATTTTTTATCCGGACGATACCGGGATGTCGCAGAAAGCGAATCCAACATTTACTAACGGCGTTGTATCGCTTGATCGTAATGTCGCTTACGTGGCAAACTCCAAAACAATCGATATTAAGGGAACGTATCACTCGGTCGCCTCGGATTCCATGGTCATCAAAGTCGAACAGATGGTGAAGGATTCCTTGGGCAAATGGACGACGGATCCGCAGCGCAGTTTTACGAAAGGCATTAATGCGCTGCCGAACAATCGGTTCGAGGCTTCGCGTATTCAGTTTTTCGCAGGCTATAATAAAGTGACCTTTCTCGGCAAGCAGAATGGCCAAGAGAGATTTGACGTTCTTTACGTGTTGTATGACGATATTCCCTATTTGAAATCTCTTAAAGTCGGCACAGGGAATTCGGAACCGGTCGATCTGAATGAAGGCGTCAGCCGCGTTATTCCGAAGCCGACTACGATTACCGATCCGAACTATCGGATGACGGTTTATTTGCAAGGGCAAGCCGACAATGCCACCAAAATTTCCGTGAACGGCAACGTAACTACACCTACGGAGGACGGCGTCTTTTTCGCTCCGCCGATCACGCTCGTGCCAGGGAAGAATGAAGTCGAAATCGTCGTCGAGAATGACACGAACCGCGTGGTGGCGAAGCGGACGATCTACTACTACGATCCGTTGAAGCCATATGTGGAGCTCGGCATCAAGCAAGACAGCTCAACCGCAGTGGAAAATCCTTTGGAATCGCTGCTTACGGGCAGGCCGAAGCTGACGGATACGACGACGGCGGCGAAAATCGTAGGTACGATCATTACGCCGTACAGCGCTACGAATCGCAAAGACGACTTTAAAGACGTTGCAACGGTAACGGCACATGTATATACCGGAACTCCGCAGGCTTTTAGCGGCGCGGCGCTCCAGCCGATTACAGAAACGGTCATTCCGGGAGATGACGGAGATCCGGCATATAAACTGATCACGTTTACGCTGAATGGCTACAATATTCCGAATCCGACGGACAAGGAAACCAAGACGCTCGATTTGCAAATCGCTTACGGTACATTTACTAATCAAATGGGCAATTTGAAGTACGATTATTATCCGGGCGATGTTGTTATAACGGAAGCTGCGCTTGTCGACGCCACAGGTGCCAATATTGCGCCGCTCAACAACAGCGAAGTGACGCAGCCAAACTTCTTCATCAAGGTGAAGACGAATAAAGCGCCTGCAGATGTTAATAAGCTGCAAGCCATGCTGCTTCCGCTTGGTACGTCGAATTTAGGCGTGGCCTACAAGGCGGCGGGGACTGGTGCAAACGAATATATTTATGAGGTAACGGGTCTGCCTAACGGCTCGCAGAAGCTGCGTTTGCAATATGAAGGATCTCAAACAGGCTTCGATGCGACCGTTAATTACGTATCCAAACGTTACATTTATCTTGAAGGCATCAACGACGGGCAAACGGTGAAGGTGAATTCGAAAAACTTCTCGCCGAGTCTGCCGAACAGTTATCCTAAGATTCCGATTTCCGGACAATTTGTAGGGTTTGACGAATTACAGAATGTAGAATTGGCGATAAACGGCAAGAAAGTAACGGATCTTACTATTCCAACGGTAAAACCGTATAATTTCAGCTATGAATTGAAGTTTGACAATAGCGTATCCGAAGGCCGACTTTATTTTGGCGAGAATACGATTGTAATCAGCGGGGACGATACTTCCGGCGGAACGATTCAATCGATTCGCAAGGTTGTAAAAATCTACATCGTAGATGAGAACATGCCAAACCTGTTTAAGTTCCAGCCGCTTGAAATCCCGACATCGGGAACGCGTCCTGTTTTGGATGCGAACATTTTTACGAGCGCATTGACGCAATTCATCTACAAAAACGAGAAGTTCGTTACTAGCGTGAAAAGCTACGACCTGGCTTTCCAAGGAAACGGTGCCACAGAAATCAAGCTGATGCGCGGCGGCGAAATGGTGCTTCATTCTAAAATATCCGGCAACACGGCATCAATCGAACCGGATAGCCAACTAGGCAGTGCGCTGTTTCAGACTTCCGATTTTAACGGAACGTCGGACAATTTCTTGTTCCGAATCAGAAATCTTACGTTCGATGCGCCAGGCAGTCATGTCTACACGCTCGAATTGAAAAATGCGACGGGTGCTCCCATCCAGCAGCGTTTGGAAATTCAACGCGAGGTAGCTCCATACCGTATTCTTTCGCCGCAGCCGACTGTAGGCGATAGAATCGTAGTAAACAAGAACTTTGTTCGCTTCGATGTTGAGGCGGAAGGCGCGACACAAGTTTTGATCGACGGGAAACCGGCGACAAAGCGGCCGGATTTTAACGACAGATTTATTTATGACTTTTCCGGACTGAAGCCGGGCAAAGAAACGACAATCAAGGTTGCGATCGTACGTTCGGGTGGGACGTTGAACAGTTCGGTGAAGGTGTTCTATACGAACACTGTCGAGATCGGCTCTCAATTTATGGAGAAGATCGGTTCCAAACATAGCGTTTTTGGGGGAGATTTGCAGCTGTCGTTCCCTAAAGGTACGGTTATGAAAACGGCGGACCCTTCCTTCTCCCAAAATCAAGTCACGAAATTTTACGATCAAACGCAGTTGATGTTCGGGATCGCCGATCCTTCTAACGGTATGGTCGAGAAAATGAACGACTACGGCAACCGGAAAGGCCTCGACATTGACTTAAGAACCGATGCCAGAACGCCTAACGGGCAGTACGCAATTCCTATTTTGGACTGGCTGGCCCAGCAATTTACTAGTCCGTCGACAAGACAGCACTTTACTGCCGTATCTCCGTATTACTGGATCTCCGGAGGCGTTGGCGAGGAGAACGTAAAAGGCTCCGCAAACTATAAGCCTGCTACCAACGGTCTTGATCCGTACGACGTTGAAGGTACATTTACGACCTTCTTGCCTGAACGCAAGGTCGTGCCGACGGAACGCGGAACATTGACGCTGCAGTTTGACAAGTCCGTAGTCGATATCGCCGGCTCGCAGGTTACGGTTTTCCATTTTAACGATAAAGGTGAATGGAATAACATCGGCGGCGTAGTCGATACCGGTAAAAATACGATCACAGTGCCGTTTGACGATTACGGATACTATGTGGTCATGAAGCTTCGCGAAGGATTTGCGGACATTACCATCCATCCGTGGGCGCGTAACGTTCTGGAGGCATTGTTCGCCAAAGGCTTCATGAAAAACATCCGTTATGAAGACTTCGGAACGGACGATTTTACTACTCGCGGCGAATTCGCAGCGATGATCGTCAAGTCGTTGAACATCCCGCTTAAAGTCGACAATAACAACACTTTCGTCGATGTCGTGCCTGGAAGCAAAGCTGTTACTTGGGATTATGCACATATTGAGACGGCGGCAAGGGCGGGCATCATTACCGGCATGGATAACCGATGGTTCGGCGTGAACCAGCGGCTGACCAGGGAGCAAGCGGCGACTATGATCGCGAGGGCGCTTGATCTCAAAGTTTCTATTAATGACAGCAAACTGAACGCCAAGCTGGAAAAGTCTTTCGAGGATGTAGCGGCGATGTCTTATTACGCCAAGCCGTTCATCGATGCGGTGAACAATGCGGGCATTATGGTCGGCCGTCCGAGCAATCTGGAGGATCCGAAGAGCAAGACGCTTCTTTTCGATCCGCAAGCTAATCTAACTCGAGCCGAAGTCGGGGAAATTTCCGTACGCTTGCTTCAGAAGTACACCAAGATCTTCCCTAAAAATCTGAATTAACTTATATGGAGTGGCCGTTTCAGTCTACTGGAACGGCCACTTGTTAAAGTTTCAAAAGGTATATTCTTCGCTGAACGTCCCACTTCCGGTAAACGTGCCGCAGCCGTTTATTCTTCGTTTATCAGAAAGCACATCGTGGAAGCGGCTCTAGACCTACGGTAAATGCCAGCGTCAAACACGCCGGTAGGCATTTATCCTTGTTGGAAAATGTTTCGCGATGACTTTTGTATAGCATTGCATGTATACTAAATCTCGTAGCGGATGATATATCGGAAATATACACGCTGCAGACTACATAAGAGAGGGATTTTGCGGCCTTCGAAAAATAAATTAAAACTTTTTTCTGAATCCGCAACTTTTTCAAAGCTGGAGCGTTTAATTACTGTGAAAACATTCAGCGGGATACATAAGACGGTACATTCCGATGGTTAATTTTCACAAAATTATCTCTTTACGCTGACAGGGGTCCATTGTATAATGTTTAAAGTGGCCTAGGACTCTCTATGTTTTTTTAAGTTGTTTACTAGTTTCTGTGGGCACCACTGTTCGCAGACTTTCATATTTGATGATACATGCTCAACTCTGGGAAGGAGGTGAATCGGCAAATGAGTGAATCGAGCTCAAATTTATCTAGAGAGTACTCTCAGAAACATATTCGAGGAGGAGAAAAAAAGGTTATGAAAAAAACTTTATCTTCTGTCGTTTCGATCGCTCTGATCTCTTCGATGTTCGCAACAGCGGCTTTCGCAGCTGAGACGACTTCGACACCAGAAACGACTAATACATCCGTAAGCGCAACAAAAGAAATGACTACACTAGAGAAATACGAAGCTTTGAAAGCTGCTGGCGTTTTTGAAGGCGACAGCACAGGTGCAAACCTTGAAGGTTTGACAGACCGCGCGCAAATCGCGAAAATCATCGCTAAAGCGTTTGAACTGTCTGAAAATGCTTCCGGCGCATCTGTTTACAATGACGAAGCTTTCAAAACTCCTGAATACAGCTGGTCCCTTGGATTCGTTGGCGCAGTTACTAAAGCCGGCCTGATGGATGGCGTATGGGAAGGCGTATTCGACCCAACTAGCAACGTAACTCACGAGCAAATCGCAACGATCCTCGTTAAAGCGTTCAAACTGGAGCACCCTGCAACTGCAGAAGTTGAAGGCGAAGTATCCGATTGGGCTAAAGGTTATGTAGCTGCAGCTGTTAAAGCTGGTCTGATCAAGGCTCAAGCTGACTACACTGTTGCTGCAAAGCGTAGCGACCTCGTAGAATCCGCTTGGACGGCTATCGAGAAAATCGATTCGGAAAAACCGGTAACGGCTTTGAAAGTTAGTGGCGTAACTGCTTTGACTAACAGCAAGGTTTCCATTACTCTTTCCGAGGCTGTAACTGCAGTTGACAAAACGAAGATCTCGATCAAAAACTTCGACGGCTCTGCATTGGAAGTGAAAGACGCTTCTCTGTCTGCTGATGGCAAAACCGTTACAGTAACAACTGCAACACAAACTGCATACGCAGCATATTCTTTGACTGCTGACGGCGTAACGAAAAACTTTGTAGGTCTTCCAGTTGACACGACGAAACCTTCGGTAGTTGGAACTGTCTCGGTAGATTACAAAGGTGTGCTGACAGTTGCATTTAACGAAAAAGTTGATGCAGCAACTGCAACTAATGTTGCTAACTACACTTTCGATAACAACTTGAAGGCAAAAACAGCTACTCTTGATTCGGCCACCAACAAAGTTACAATTGTGACTGAAGCACAAACATCTGGCCAATTATATCAACTGACAGTATCCAACGTAACGGATCTTGCTGGAAATACAATGGATTCGAAATCGGGTCTGTACTTCAGCGGTGTTGTTGATACGAATAAACCGCAAATTTCGACAGTAACTGTTAACACTGATGGTACTGTCGAAGTTAAATTCACCGAAAAAGTTGATGCAACACTTGCTACTAGCGTACAGAACTACGTGTTTGACAATAGCCTTACGGCAACAAGTGCAACAATTAACAGCGACAATGATGTTGTAACACTGACTACTTCTGCACAAACGAATGGTCAGCTTTACAAAATGACTGTTAAGAATGTTGCAGACATTTCGGGCAATGTAATCGATGCTGTTGACAAATTCTTCAGCGGCATCGTTGATACTACGAAGCCTCAAATTGCTACGTTCACCGCTAACCAAGATTCCAGCATTACTGTTATCTTCAACGAGAAGGTGAACAAAGAGCAAGCGGAAAATGTAGCGAACTACGTCATTGACAACAATCTTACGGTAACTAGTGCTTCGCTTAACGCGGATGATCTTAAAACCGTAACATTGAAAACTACTGTTCCAGTAGTAGGTCAGCTCTACAAAATGACAGTTAAAAATGTTGCTGATAAGTCCGGAAACGTAATGGATGCTGCCGACAAATTCTTCAGCGGTATGGTAGATACGGCAGGACCGACGATTGTATCTGCAACGACAGATCCAGTTACTAACAACCAAGTTGTTATTAAGTTCAATGAGAAGTTGAATAAAGATCTGGCACAAGATCCTACTAACTATTCCGTTGATGGTGACTTGAAATATCCAACTAAAGCTGTTTATGACGAATCGACTGGTGTAGGAATCGTTACTCTGACTACTGCAAGTCAGACGTCCGGCAAGCTTTACACGGTAACAATCAACAACCTGAAAGACCTTTCCGGCAATGTAATTTCTGCAAATTCGAAGAAAGGCTTCTCCGGTGTTAATACGAGCACTACTACATTGAATCTGCAAACGATTCAAGCAGTTGACAACAATACGCTGGATGTTTACTTTGATGCAACGCCATCTGATGCGGATGCCCAATCCGTAACATTGACTGTATACGATGGATCTTCTGCATCGGGAACTCCTAAGGCACTTGTGCTTGTTAGCCAGGGCAAACGTCCTGACAACTCCAAGGTTGTAAGATTCTATTACACAAGCACAGACGGCGTATTTACGCAAGGGAAAGCATACACTGCTGTAGTTTCCGGCGCTGCTAGTCTCCCAAGCGATGTGTCGAAAAACACCAAAACTTTCGGCGGTACTCCGGTAGCCAGCGCTCGGCCGAAGGCTTTGACAGCTTCTCCGGTTAACAGCACATCGGCGAAAATTGTATTCGACAAAGTAGTTAAGGGTTTGCATGCATCCCGGATTCACATCGTCGACGCTGCTGATTCCTCTTACGTGATTGATGTCACTGGAATTCAAGATGCAGATGGGTCGGGCAATCTTGATAATGTTACAACTGCCATACTGAATTTTGGCGATTCGAAGCCACTAAAAGGCGGACGCACTTATAAAGTAACGTTTGATGCTGGTATTACTGACCCGGCTGGAAACCAATTGCAAATTGGTTCCGACTATGTTGTAACGCTTGGTGGTATTGACCTTGCTAACGCAGCTCCTAAAATGGTCTCGACAGCTGTTATTGACAAATACAACTTCGACATCATCTTTAGCGAGCCAGTATTGAATGCTGGTGCTGCTGGTGTGCAGTACATCATCACTGACAATACTGATTCCAGCGTTGTAGCTGTAACAAACGCAGTTTATACAGCTTCCTCTGACAAAACAAGATTGACCGTATCGCTGAACAAAGATGCTGCTCCTGCAGGACTTGTGGGCGGCCGCGCATATACGGTAACGTATGTAACAGCAACGGGTTCGATTATTGACAAGCAAGGAAAAGCATATGACACAACAACTGATGCAAACAAAGTACAGTTGGGCGCATCGAATGCGACTAATGCACAACCGATTGTAGTTGCAGTTGACGCTAGCAGCGCAAAGAAAGAGATTAAGCTCACGTTCAGCGAAGATATTTATAAAGCTCCTGGTGTAAAACTGGCAGCTGGTGATACTCTGAGCGATACGTACTTTACAATCGCGATCAACGGCGGCGCACCATTAACTGGCTCTGTTGTTGCAATTGATTCTAAAACGGTCAAGTTTGTTGCTAACGAGTCGTTTGCAGCAGCTGGAACGGGTACTGTAGCAATTACTGCTGCAGGAGCTACTGCACTGAAAGATATTAACGGTCAAGTTTCCCTGACTGACTCGGTATCCTTCGGTACTCGCTAAGTTCGGCTTAAAAGAAGCCTCTAGCCTCTGGGCAGAGGCTTCTTTTCTTTTATGCACATCTAATTCACTCAACAAGGAGGATTTCAAATTTGAGCAAAACAAAGAAAATAGTTGTGATAGCAGCATCGCTAGTCGTTGCTTCATGGCTGGCTTTCCAATTACCAACCAACGCCGACGCCCCATCCCAACCTGGTACAGCTAACGATCCGCTTGTGACGAAAAGCTATGTAGATGAGCTTGTCCAGAAAAAGGTTGCGGAGGAAGTAGCCAAGATTAAAGGCGGCATAACGGCGCCTACATCTACACCGACGCCTACTCCTACTCCTGTAACAACACCTGGCACGTCGTCGGAAGGCGTAACCGTTATCGAGCTGAAGGCCGGACAAACACTATATGGCGCGGCAGGCGCAGAGTTTATTGTGCGTACTGGAAAGACGTTAATCGTCAGCAGTGACGACAATGGCGTTCCGGACATAACATCGGGTAAAGATATCGCACCTAACGGAGCGATTGAAACAAACCATTTGCTTATTTTCCCTAGAGAGGGACGCGGTATTAAACCGGATCCGAAAAACAAGGATGCCATATTCGTGATGGTCAAAGGAAATTACATACTGCAAAATGCGGACGGTACGAAAGTATCGCCATAAATTTACCCAAAATGACAGAATGTTATCCGGCTGACGAAAACGCCGGCGGTCATACTATAGGTACACCAACAAGGAGGTGACCGAGATGGCCAAACAAAAAGTAGTACAAGCCAGCAAACAAGCCCTCGACATGATGAAGTACGAAATTGCCGCAGAGCTTGGTTTACCGGTCGGTAAACAAGCAATGAGCGCAATGGGAGCGGATGTCGAATTTGCGACTGAGCTAGGCTCCATTTCTGCAGGGTCCATGAAAGAAGATTACTGGGGGCATATCGCTTCCCGTGATGCAGGAGCCGTAGGCGGAACGATTACCAAACGTCTCATACAGAAAGCGGAAGAAGCCCTTTTCTCTTTGTCTTAAAATTAGAAATTCCTAATGTAAAGTGTTCCCTTAAAGCCTATTTTTATACTTGGTTTATTGACAGTACTCGACAAATCGATTAGTATAAACTATTGAAGGTCGTGAATAACAACCTCCTCCACTGATTCTTGGAGAAGGTTGATTTTTTGTGCAGCCTTTTCAAAAATCATTGGGAGGTCGAGTTCAAATGGCGACTTCAAGCAAAAGACGCTTGTTTACATCGGAATCCGTAACGGAAGGACATCCGGATAAAATATGCGACCAAATTTCCGATGCAGTTTTGGATGCTTTTCTTAAGGAAGATCCGAATGCGCGTGTTGCTTGCGAAGTATCGGTAGCGACAGGTTTGGTTTTGGTTATTGGGGAAATTAGCAGCCGTGCGGAGTTCGTGGATATTTCTGCGATTGCACGTCAAACTATTAAAGAAATCGGTTATACGCGTGCGAAATTTGGCTTTGATTCCAATACGTGCGCAGTATTGACTTCGCTTAACGAGCAATCTGCCGACATTGCACAAGGTGTAGACAAGGCGCTTGAAGCAAGAGAAGGACAAATGTCGGATGCCGAGATCGAAGCGCTTGGCGCAGGCGATCAGGGGCTTATGTTTGGTTTTGCCGTAAACGAAACGCCGGAATATATGCCGATGCCGATCGCTTTGGCTCACCGTTTGTCCCGTCGTCTTGCTGAAGTAAGAAAGAACGGTACTCTTGCTTATCTGCGTCCAGACGGCAAAACGCAAGTTTCCGTCGAGTACGAAGGCGATAAACCTGTACGTGTTGACACGATTGTCGTTTCGACACAGCATGCAGAAGAAATTACGCTTGAGCAAATCAAAAAAGACATTCATGAGCATGTTATTGCGCCTGTTGTTCCTGCCGAGTTCCTGGATGCTGAAACGAAATATTTCATCAATCCGACCGGCCGTTTCGTAATTGGCGGACCGCAAGGGGATGCAGGTCTTACCGGACGTAAAATTATCGTTGATACTTATGGCGGTTATGCACGCCATGGCGGCGGCGCATTTTCCGGCAAGGATCCGACAAAAGTCGACCGTTCCGCAGCTTATGCCGCACGTTATGTAGCGAAAAATGTGGTAGCAGCCGGTCTTGCAGATAAATGTGAAATCCAACTTGCTTACGCGATTGGCGTAGCGCGTCCGGTTTCCATCAATGTGGACACGTTCGGCACCGGTAAAGTAAGCGAAGAAAAAATCGTCGAACTGATTCGCAATAACTTCGACCTGCGTCCTGCCGGCATCATCAAAGAGCTGGATCTTCGTCGTCCAATTTACCGTCAAACGGCAGCTTATGGACATTTTGGCCGTACCGATCTCGACGTTCCTTGGGAACGCCTGGATAAAGCGGATAAGCTGAAAGCCGAAGCTTTCCAATAAGAGACAAATATTTTCAAATTATAGATAATGGAAGAACCATTTGTCTGCAATAGGCAATTGGTTCTTTTTTCATGCGCAACTTTTTGTCGAAAGTAGGAGTCTAAATTAGGTAGAGATAGAGAGGAATAGGTATTGGAGAGGAGAAAGGCAATGAATCGGCAACACGGAAAGAAAAGCATGGTGATCGTCTTAAGAAAAACGGGGACGCTGTTACTGACGGCTGCGCTTCTTGCCACGCCCGTTACGTTGAGCTGGAAGCCCGTTATAGCAGCGGCGGCGGAGGACTCGATCAGACTGATTAGCGAGGAAGCGATCACGTCAGGCGCTATTCTCAAAAAGTATGAGTGGACGTCGACACGAGGCAGCAAGGCGATTAAAGTAGGAGCCAATGTCATCCAAGTAGATCTTCAGAACCCCAACGTGAAACTTGACGTCATGACAGGCAAGGACAGCCAGTTTACCAAAAAGCAGTCCGTACGCAACATGGCGACTGAAACAGGGGCTGTAGCCGGCGTGAATGGCGATTTTTTCAACACGCAGGCGGTTGGCGTACCGATCGGACCGGAGGTTTCGAACGGAAAGCTTGAATCGACGCCTCCATTCTTACCGGGGTGGTATTCGTTCGGGCTGACGAAGGACAATAAGCCGGTCATCGAAATGTTTACGTTCAAAGGCTCGGTAAAAGCAAAAGATGGTGCGGAGTTTCCATTGGGCGGCATCAATAAGCTGTATTACTGGTACGAACCGAACGGCGAGCACAGCCACATCGATTCCATGTTTATTTATACTAGCACATGGGGACAGGATGATCGCGCAAACGACCGGAATACGGACTTAACGGAGGTCCTGGTTCAGAATGATATAGTGAAAGAGATCGTCCGTTACGGCAAAATTCCTATGATAGCTCCGGAAGACGGATACATACTTAGAACGGAAGGCAAAGCAGCGCAGTTCGTGATGGATCACATCAAAGTAGGCGATAAAATCGAGGCCAACTATGAGGTGTATGCGCAGGACCCGACATTAAGCTATGACGCCAAAACGTTCAAAATGATGATTGGCGGTCATACGATCCTTGTCGATGGGGGGAAACCGGCCGAGTTTTCACGCCCGTCCTCAAGCGTCAGCGGTTCGTCTCCGGTCGCCCGTACTAGCGTCGGTTATTCCCAGGACGGCCGTTATGTGTATATGATTGCAGCGGATAAAAGCAGCGAAAGCGACGGCTTGACTCTTGCGGAGCTCCAAAAAGTGATGATCAAGGTTGGCGTCTGGAAGGGAATGAACCTCGACGGCGGCGGATCGACGCAAATGGTCTCCCGTCCGCTTGGCGAGAACAATGTACAGCTAGTAAACGATCCGGGTGGTTATGAACGTCCGGTAGTCAACGGTCTGGGCGTATTTTCGACGGCGCCTAAAGGCACCAAAGCGCTCAGCATGAAAGTAACCGGTCCTACTTCGCTTCTCGTAGGCGAGAAGGCTAATTACAACGTATCCGGTTACGATGAGTACTATAATCCGTTCCAAGCGGGTCAAATAACCGCAGACTGGTCTTCAAGCAAACCGGTCGGCACTTGGGACGGCAATACGTTTACGGCCACGCAAAAAGGGAAAACGACGTTTACGGCCGTTTCGGGCAATATTAAACAAACCTACGACGTTCAGGTTGTCGGCAGGGAAGATATCGCCAGCATGGTCATAGAGCCTTCCGTAGGCGTCATAACGGACAGCAACGAGCCAATCAAACTTAGCGTTCGCGTCAAAACCAAATCAGGTGCCGAGAAACAGCTCCCCGGCGATTTGTTCCAATGGGAAATTAAAGGCGCCAAGGGTCAAATAACCGGCGATACGCTTCAATTGGAATCGATAACCGATGTGAAATCGGTCGAGCTTATAGCGCGTTACGACGGATTCAGCAGCATCACATCGCTTGGGATCGGCTACAAAAAGCTGTGGGCGGATTTTGACAAAGCGAATTTTGCAACGACCTTCGCGGGTTCATCGGCCGATGTCAAAGGCGAAGTGAAGCGCGTACCGGGCTTTGGCAATGCTGCAGGCAGTGTCAACAACGCCGTGTATTTAGGCTACGACATGACGGCAGGGACTGGGACGAAGGCCGCTTATGCCGTGTTTAGCGAAGGCGGAATCGCCATCGAGGGCGAGCCGAAGTCGCTTAGCATGAACGTGAAAGGCGACAACAGCCGAAACTGGCTGCGGGCTGAGATTTTCGACGCCACCGGTAAAAAGTTTTTTGTGGAATTCACGAAATCGATCAACTGGGGAGATTGGAAAACGGTCACGGCCAACCTGGCAAGCTATTCGATGACCTATCCGATCAAATTGAGCAAAATATACGTGGCCAATCCTGAGCAAGGGCAAGACGAACGGGAATTGAAGGGCTCCATCGTTTTTGACGATCTGACCTTCCATTACCAAACGGAGGCTCAACAGCTTCCAAGAAATCAGATTAAACTGACGGTCGACAAAAAAACGGTACAAGTGAACGGTAACCCGGTAGATATCGAGCAAGCGCCGGTAATTGTAGAAGGAAACACGCTGGTTCCGGGCCGATTCGTAGTCGAGGCGTTGAAGGGCGAGGTTCTCTGGACGAACGAGGAACGCAAGGTTACAATTTATCGCGGTTCTCAAATGGTAGAACTTTGGTTGGATAACAAGGAATTGAATATTAATGGGAAATTGGTGACAGCCGAAGTGCCGCCTGTGCTTATGAACGAGTTTACGATGGTGCCGCTTCGTATTCTATCTGAGAATTTAGGATGGAAAGTAAGCTGGGATCAAGAAACGAAGACGGTAACGCTGGAGTAAAATAGTACTTCCATAGCACTTTCAAACATCGGCAAATATGATACTATTATACCAAACGCCTTTTGCGGAATTTGGAAAAAGACTAATCGTCCTGTGGCGTCTGTATCTTGAAATCTCAGAAAGTGTATCTGCTGATTGTTCGATTTCCCGGTAAACGCGCTCTTCCTTCGGAAAAGACGGCGCAGCCGTTTATCCTTGGTTTTTAGATGGGTATAAAGGAGTTTGGGCAGCTTGCAGCAAGTCGATGCAATTGATCGTGTCATAAAAAATGCGATATCCGTAATGGAGAGCAGCAAATATCAGATTTTTGAAATTTGTGAAAGTGCCCGTGCGGAACGGGATACGCTTAACAAAGAGCTGCAGCAGGTCATGGAAGAAGCAGGCAGTGCGATCGATCAGGTCGATAAGCTCGAGCTCGCATACAAAAAGTCGAGAATCCGGCTCACGGAGGTGAGCCGGGATTTCCGGCGTTTCAAGGAAGAAGATATAAAGATCGCCTATGACGCCGCTACTCAGCTGCAGCTGCAGCTCACGGTTTTTAGGGAGAAGGAAGCGCACCTGAGGCAGCGCCGCGATGATTTGCAGAAGCGGATCAAAAACGTGGACAAGCAGATCGAACGCGCAGAAATGATCGTTTCCCAAGTGGGCGTAGTTCTCGAATATTTGTCGGGCGACTTGAACCAGGTCACGCGTATTTTGGAATCGGCGAAGAACAGACAGATGATCGGCTTGAAAATTACGCTCGCCCAAGAGGAGGAGCGTAAGCGCATTGCCAGGGAGATCCACGATGGGCTGGCGCAAACCATGGCGAACGTCGTACTGCGTGCCGAAATATCCGAACGTATGCTCGCCAAAGGGCAACAGGAAGCCGTAAAAGACGAACTGATCGAGCTCAAAGGGCAGGTGCGCAGCGGTCTTGAGGAAGTTCGGAAAATCATTTTCAACCTGCGGCCGATGACGCTTGATGATTTGGGACTTGTTCCTACGCTGCGGCGATTTGTGCAGGATTTTGAGGAACGCACGAAAATACATGCCTCGATAGAACTGATTGGAAGGGAGATGCGGCTGCCTTCGGGTATGGAGGTGGCCGTCTTCCGATTGGTCCAAGAGACGTTTTCGAACGTGCTCAAGCATGCGAACGCTTCTTATATCTCGCTGGAGTTGACTTTCCAAGCCCAGATGGTGAAGATCGCCGTCAAAGACAATGGGGTCGGCTTCGATGTAGGGATGATCGAGGCGAAGATCGCTAAAGGAAGCCATTTTGGATTGATGGGCATGCGTGAACGAGTCGAACTGCTGGAAGGAAGGATGGATATCGAGTCCAGCCCGAATGCCGGTTCAAAAATATCAATGCTGATTCCGATCGGTTCCGAACAGAGGAGGAATATAACGGATGGACAAAATGACTAGCGCAAAACGAAACATTAAACTGGTCTTAGCCGACGACCACCAATTGTTTCGCGAAGGCGTCAAACGAATTATCAATATGGAGCAAGGTCTTGAAGTGGTAGGCGAATGCGGAGACGGCATCCAAGTCATCGAGCTCTGCAACGAGCTGAAGCCGGATATCGTGTTGATGGACATCAACATGCCGGTGGAGAATGGCGTTGTCGCGACGGAGAAGCTGAAGGAATTTTTCCCGGAAACAAAGGTTATCATTCTTTCTATCCATGACGATGAAAGCTATGTGTTCGAAACGCTTCGCAAAGGCGCATCGGGCTATTTACTGAAGGATATGGAAGCGGAGTCGCTTATCAATGCCATTCATTCGGTTGTTGCCGGCCATGCTTATATTCACCCGAAGGTAACAGGCAAGCTGATCAATCAGCTTCGCAGGATGACCTATTTGGATGAAGTCGGCGTAGCCGCAAGCGGAACGGCCGTGAAGGAAGCGGGCGTCAAATTCGTTCATTCCTCGAATAACCCGCTCACTCGCCGCGAAGCGGAAGTGCTTCGACTGATGGCTGAAGGCAAAAGCAATAAAGGGATCGGCGAATTCCTTTTTATAAGCGAGAAAACGGTGAAAAACCACGTTAGCAGCATTTTGCAGAAAATGGAAGTGGATGACCGGACGCAAGCGGTAATCATCGCCATCAAAAATGGATGGGTCACGCTTTAGTACATAGGCGCTGCGCTTAGTACTGCAATAGAATAGTATGGCGAGTCGAAAGTAACAGGAACTCCGCCAAGCATTGCGGCATATACTATCCGTAAGGGAGGGAGCCGCGATGATCGTAGGGTTGCTGTTGTTTTTCGGCTTGTACGGCTTGAGTGCGGTACTCGTTCATGTTTGGTATGCTTTGGATCAGAACAAGAAAAGAAGACGCACCATCCGATTTATTTTGATTACCCGCAATAATGAACAGCATATGGAGTGGTATTTGCGATCGCTTCGGTTTTTTTCAAGATGGCGCGGTTGTCATGTGGCCATTGCGGTTTTTGATGACGGATCGACCGACGATACGCTGCATATTGCCCGGCAATATGGGCGCAAACGGGATTATATAGACATCTACGAGCGTGTTGACGATATAGACAACTATATGGACGACTGGCAGGGGGAGCGATTGATTGTACTCAGGCTGCATTTGCTAACCCCTTACAGGCGATTAGCCGTTCTTCAGTGGTAAACGCTTTCAGCTGTTGAAAAGGTGCTGAAGAGACGCGTCCGGACTAGAGCGAATGATGGAAGACGAATGAGGATGAACAACACGGCGAGACTTGGAATTTTCGAAGAGGAGCCGATGCATGAAGGCAACCTTATATGCCGTTAAGAGCGGGGGCGAGTGGAGCTGGCGCGCGACGCCGGATTTTCGCATCGATCTTGCTTACTGGCTTCGGCAATATGATGGACCAAGGGACATCGTATCGCTCGAGCCTGCCTTATCGTGGGGACAAGCCGTATGGATACGGGATACGCTTAATTTGCGAAGGCTTCAGCCTAGCCAACATCAACATGTCAGGAGGGAATTGACGAAAAGGTTACGGGAATCGGGTGACGGTTCCCAGCTGCTCCGGAACGTGAAATTTAAGGAGCGACCGCTTTCAGGGGAAAGCGTTCATGATTTCTCGGGGACGGATCGCTCGACGGCAGAGAAAATTGCGAAGCTGCTCCAAGGCCGCTCTCTGCTTCCGGAGGAGCTCCACAGCTTATTGACTGCGCATGGGCTTGGCCATGTAGTGGATAGTTGGCTTCCATATGTCCAACTGGCCGCATTGGAGGGCCATGTGACTTTGACGAATGCGGTTCGCTGCCGGGAAAACGGCTGGTTTTGGCGGCGCGTACGAAGCTATTCATGCCGTCGCTGCGGAAGCGGCGATAAACGAATGTATTGGAGCCGCTGTTTATTTTGCGGGACGGATTGCCCCTACTGCGAAGAGTGCTTGACGATGGGGCGTTCGCGGTTTTGTACGCTTCTGATTTTGGGCGAAGGAAGTGTGACCGGTGAGGAACGTGACTCCGTAGTTAGTGCAACTGGTGGCCGGTTGCTTGAGGAGCGGCATATGGTCCGTCATGCAAGATCGTATCAGGCAGGAGCTGCGCTAGGTGCGAAAGGCGCCGCTGCTGCTCAAGAAATGGACGGGCTGGCGGCCCATTTGCGGCCCTGGGGTCTCAGTCCGGCGCAAACGGAGGCGTCGGGCAAGGCGCTGCTTTTTCTTAAGGAAACGGCTGCGGGTATGAAGTCGAATGAAGATGTACGGGCGAAAAAGGGTTCGGCAAGCTCCCATGGCCGCCAAGCTTTGTCAGGGAACGCTTCTATACATCCGAATGCGAACGTGAAAGAGGATCGGCCGTCTTTCCTTATTTGGGCTGTCACGGGTGCGGGCAAGACGGAGATGATTTACCCCTTGGTCTCGCATGAGCTGGCCGCAGGACGGAACGTGCTGATCGCGACGCCGAGGCGGGATGTCGTTCTCGAGCTGATGCCTCGACTTGCTAAAGCATTCCCGGGCGAGAAAATCGTAACGCTGTACGGCGGCAGCAAGCAGCGCTGGGAGCAGGGCAGCGTTACGCTATCTACGACGCATCAGTTGATGCGTTTTTGGCGGCGGTTTGATCTGGTCGTGATCGACGAGCTGGATGCCTTTCCGTTCCACGGCAATCCTGTGCTTGAGTTTGCGGCGATCAAAGCCTGCAAAGAGGATGGGCGCTATATTCTGCTGTCGGCTACGCCTCCCACGGCTCTGCAGGAGGCCTCATCCAGCGGAAAACTGCCGCATGTGAAGGTGCCTGTGCGCTACCATCGGCATCCGCTTCCAGGGCCGGTATTGCTTACGTCAAAGCCGCTCAGGAGCTGGATCAAGCTGAACGCCGTTCCGAAAGGCGTGCTGCTTGCGATGAAAGCATCGGTTGCGAGGGGAGCGCAGCTGTTTATTTTCGTACCCGCAATCGTGTTGGTCGAGCCGCTTGTTGCGCTGCTGCGCCGAACGTTTCCTGAACTGAACGTGCAGGGGACATCGTCTAAAGACGAGGACAGGGCTGAGAAAGTGATCGGTTTTCGCGAGAAACGAACCGATATGCTCGTAACGACGACTATTCTCGAGCGGGGCGTAACGGTGCCGAAGACGGACGTGTTTATTTTGGGTGCGGACTCGGGGTTGTTTAACGAAGCGGCTTTGGTACAGATGGCAGGACGGGCTGGGCGATCGAAGGATGACCCGTTTGGTTATGTATACTTTATTGCCTACGAACGTACGCAAGCGCAGCGGGCGGCTATTCGGCAGATCGAGCGCATGAACCGGCTGGCGAAGGAGAAAGGGTATCTTCTTGATGAGGGACCGCAGCAGCAGAAGCACGCATCCCAGGACAGCGGGGAGGTGCAGCGATGATCGGCGAGCCTCGTAGGCCATTTGCGGGTTTATGGCGCGGCATGGGGCATAAAATCGGCGGGTTGCTGGGCGGCTTCCAGCGGGATTGTCCGGTTTGCCGGGCGGCAGCGAACGCGGCTTCCAACCCGTTCGGGCTTTGCGCGTCTTGTTTTGCCAAGGTTCCTTGGATTACCGAGATTATTTGCGAAATCTGCGGCCGGTACGAAGCATGTCCCGATTGCCGGCGGCGAAGCGAGCCCGCCTTTCGTCAGAACAGGAGTGCTGTCCGCTATAATGCGGTGATGAAGGAGTGGCTGGCGTTGTTCAAGTACCGCGGCGACGAAAGGCTGCTGAATTTATTCGCCGACATGCTGCTGCTTGCGTATCGAAAACATGGCGAGCTGGCCGACCTGCCCAAGCACGGATTCGATCTGCTTACTTACGTCCCGCTTAGCGAGCAGCGTTTGCTGGAAAGAGGATTCAATCAGGCGGAGCAGTTGGCCCTTCGGCTTGGTCAAAAAACCAAGGTGCCGGTTATGCCTCTGCTGACCCGCCTGCGTCATACGCCCAAGCAGAGCTTTCAAAAGCGCGCGGAGCGTCTCGGCAATCTCGAGGGCGCTTTCGATATAGACGGCGAGCATGTCGGCAAGCTGGCTCCCATGCTGCGCGAACGAAACCATCTGCACATCGCAATCGTAGATGATGTGTATACGACCGGCACGACGCTGCAGCACTGTTCTTCGATTTTGGCGCGGCATGTGCCCGCAACTTTTTACGGTATTACTTGGGCCAGGTGACGGAATTGTAAAATATTAGAGAATTAGCTATACAAATGTTGCGTCGGTCATGTAAACTGGTGGATAAGAATGACCGTTTGGATCGATCGGGGGGCTTTTTTTTATGGGAATGAATGTTGATAATTGTCCTCGCTGCGGCAAAATCTATGTGAAGAATTTTCGTGATGCATGTCCGTCCTGCATAAAAGATTTGGAGCAGCAATATGAGAAATGCGTGAAGTATTTGCGGGAATCCCGTAAAGCTACCATTATCGAGCTGAGTGAAGCGACCGAGGTATCGGTTAAGCAGATCACGAAGTTTATTCGGGAAGGCCGTATTTCGATTGCGAGTTTGCCGAACATGGGGTATCCGTGCGAAGTGTGCGGCACCATGATCCGCGAGAACGCGATGTGCGGAAGCTGCCGTCAGCGGCTGGCGAAGGACGTTTCCAACGCTCGGGAGGACGCGCTGCGTGCGGAGGAAAACCGTAAACAGGAAGCGCATATCGCCTTTAAAATTGAAGATCGTTTGAAAAACAAAAGATAACGGATCGTATGCGAATCCCTGATACCGAAACGGTATTTTCGATATCAGGGATCTGTCACGGCAATAAACTCGTAAACGTTGCCGGTCATCTAATGGAGCTTGATCCGGCGCGATGATCAAAGCGATTGCACTATTCCGCTGTCGAGAAACAGCGGCTATTTCCGGTTCTGAACATGATCATACGCATCCTTATACGTTTTGACCAGTTGATCCAGGCCAAGTTTTTGCACTTCGCCCACATATTGATCCCATTCATCCAGACTGCGGTTGCCGAGAATAAATTTCGTAGCATTTTCCTGTTGGTACTTCTTGACGGCTTCTCCGACCGTATTGAGCACATCGATCTGCTGGTCGGTGAACGGAGGGCTCGGCTGCAGCTTGGAATCGTAGTTGGCCGCTTGTTTGAATGCGTCTTGCGACTCCGTTCCCATGAATGTCAGTGTGGCCATAAAATCCATCCGCGTATAGGTGCCCAAATTAAACAAACCGGGTTTCTCGCGCAACTCCGATAGCGTTTTGAACGATTTCAAATATTGCTTTTTCCCGTCCGCCATTTCGTACGTGACCCCTTCAACGCCCCATGTCGACAATTGCTCGCCTTCATCGCTATAGAAGAAATCCATATATTTCATGGCTTCTTTAATTTTCTTCGATGTCGAGGCTATCGTCATTCCGATATCGAGCGCCGTCTGGTTAATGTTAACGCGGCTCGCTCCCTCAAATCCTGCAGGAGGCGGCATGAACAGCATGGTGAAGTCAGGACGGTCTTTGCGCAGCGGCACATTGTAATAGTCCATTACGACGTAATCCAGAAAGACAAAGGCCTTATCGTTCGAAAGGCTGTCTTCCCACTTCTTGGAGTTAAACGTCAGCCAATCCGGGGCTATGAGACCTTCCTTGTATAGTTTGTTCATGAACGCAATCATCTTCTTATAGTTGTCTTCGATCGGTCCGTAACGCCATTCTTTCCTGTCAAAGTCGTAGTACGTATCATTGAAGGTATTGAACTGCGGCGCCATCCGCGAAAGGGTGTCGAACCCGGCTCGCGTGCTGAACGGATAGCTGTCCGGGTACATCTGCTTCAATTTCTTAAGAACGTCATACAGCTCATCATAGGTCTGCGGGACATTCAAGCCGTTTTTCTTGAAGACATCGTCGCGGTACATCCAAATAATCCGATCGCCCAGACCAAAGTTCTGGTCATTCGGGAACTCGTAAAGCTTTCCGTCCACGGACGAGAACCGCTGCAGAATATCGGGATGGGCCCCCAGCCATTTCTTCAGATTCGGCGCTTGGTCCAGGTAATCCAGAATGTTGACCAGCGCGCCTTGCTGTCCATATTTATTTGCCTTGGTAAAGCTGCTCATGAAAATAAGGTCTGGCATGTTCCCCGAGGCAATCGTTAAATTGACAGCGCCATCATAATCATTTCCGGGGGGGACTTGACCCTCGATCGAATACCCCGTCTTCTCCTCGATCGCCTTCCAGATCGGCTTGTCTTTGCTGTAAGTCCAGTTCGATTGAGAAGGGACGAGCATATTGAGCGAGACCTTCTCTGCAGGCTTGGCGGGCGGCGTTCCTTTACTCGGACTTGCGCTGCTGCCCGGGCTTGCCGTGCCGGAAGCCCCTTCGTTGTCGGATGAGGTGCTGCAGCCTCCAGCGGCGAGACCGAGCAATAGGGCAAGCGAGATCGTTGTTACCTTTTTCATTATAGCGGCGCAGGCTTGCACAGAAGCCAATGCGCCTTTCCTCCCCTCAGCAAATTAGTAGTTGCCTTACCCTTTTAAGGAACCGAGCGTCACCCCTTTCACGAAATATTTTTGCAGGAATGGATAGGCTAGAAGGATCGGAAACGTTCCGATCAGAATGGTGGCGTACTTCAACGATTCTTCAACAATTTGCTGATCGCGCCCGAGCGAGAAATTACCCTGAAGATTCGTTTGTCCCGACAACACGATTTCTCGCAAAACAACCTGCAGCGGGACGAGGTCGGCATTGCGCAAATAAAGCAGCGGCGTAGAAAAATTGTTCCAGATCCCGACTGCATAGAAGAGTCCGATTGTCGCCAAAGACGCTTTGGAGAGCGGCAGCGCAATGCGGTAAAACATACCGATGTCGGTCAATCCGTCTATTTTGCCCGCCTCTTCGAGCTCCTGCGGGATGCCGGCGAAAAATGTTTTCATAATAAGCAAATACCAGGCACTGATCGCTCCGGGAATAATCATCGCCCAGAACGTATCGACGAGCCCCAAGCTTTTGACGACGAGAAAGGTAGGCACCATTCCTCCGCCGAAGAACATCGTGACGACGATGGCCATCAGAAGCTGCTTCTGGAACAGCATCTTTTTTTTGGATAGCGAGTACGCCCCCATAGCCGTACAAAGCAGTGATATTGCCGTGCCCGATGCCGTATACAGCACCGAATTCCGAAAACCGGTCCAGAGACGCTGGTCATTGAGGGCAATGGCGTACATTTGCAAATTGAATCCTTTCGGCCATAAGGACACTTGCCCTTTCATCACGTATACGGAGCCGCTAAGCGACACATTGAGCATGTACAGAAAGGGATACAAGACGACTGCCAGCAGGAGCAGCATGATGCTGATGTTGATGGCGTCGAACCAACTGAATTTTCTCATCTCACGGATGCCCTCCATTTACCATAAGCTTGATTCCTTGGCAATTTTACGGCTGAATGCATTGGCGCTTACAAGCAGGAGCAGGTTCACGATGCCGGTAAACAGCCCGATGGCGGTCGCATAACTGTAATTTCCTTGCAGAAGCCCGATTCGGTAAACGTAAGTGCTGATAATGTCGGCGGTTTCATATGTGGCGGGGTTATAGAGCAAAAATACTTTCTCGAACCCGACCTCTAGCATGTGCCCGATATCAAGAATCAGCAGCATGATCACCACCGGTAAAATGCCGGGGAGCGAAATATGCCACATCCTTCGGAAGCGCCCCGCGCCATCCATCTCGGCCGCTTCGTACAGATGGGGGTCGATCGCCGTAAGCGCCGCCAAATACAGAATCGAGGACCAGCCGATGCCCTGCCAGATGCCGGAAGCGACATAGATCGTACGAAACCACTCCGGCAAGATCAACCAATTGACGGCAGAGAAGCCGAGCGATTCGATGACTCGGTTGACGATCCCCCCGGAAGGCGAGAGAAAGACCGTGATCATGCTAACCACGACCACATTCGAGATGAAATGGGGCAAATAGCTGACCGACTGCACAAATCGCTTAAAGATGGCATGCCTCAGCTCATTCAGCAGCAAAGCCAATAGAATCGGCGCCGGAAATCCGAACAGAATCGAGTAGAAGCTAAGCAGGAACGTATTTCGGAGCAGCTTGAAGAAATCCGGGTTTTGGAAAAACATTTCATAATATTTAAACCCGACCCACTCGCTATGCCAAACCCCGCGAAACAAATTGTATTTCTGAAATGAAATCAGGATGCCGAACATGGGAATGTAGTGAAAAATAAAGAAATATAGAACGCAAGGCAGCGCCAGCAGCAGCAAATACTTGCTTTCACGAAACTTCCGGCGGAGATTCGATCGTTTTGGCGTCTGCGTGTAGAGTTCGGGCTGTACCCGAGCCATGTGTTTTCCTCCTCTCGTCAGGTTCCGTTTCTCTTGCATCGTACAGGAAATGAAGGCGCTGGCATACATTCTATTTGTCAAGATGTATGCGTTCAGAGCCGCTTCTGACAAATTGAATATTACCTGACGAACAGCATATTTACCGCTGTCTGAAGCGGTTTGCCGCAATATTGATTATTGAAGATGGGGTTGTTATAATGATCCTACCTTGCCGGTGCAGCCATATAAAACAGACTACTCGGTACGGCTGGACCCGATCCGGCCAACTTGCAGTGCGCTTCTCACACGTGGCGGGATACGAATATTCGTGAGAAGGAGGCAATGTTATGGTTCGGCCAAGATTCATCCCCATCCGCCGGAATTCTTTGTTTGTGAAGCTGCTGACCGGCTTTCTCATCGTCATTGTGCTGCTGATTTCCTTCAATGCGCTTTCCTTCGCTTTCTTCAAAAACAATATCGAACGGGAAATCATCGATAACAGCACGCTTAATTTGAGCAATACAGTCGATCGATACGAAAAACAGTTCAAGATTGTGGAAAGCGCTGTCATGAAGCTTTATTTCAATGACCGCTTTTATTCCATTTTGCAGAAAGACAATATGTTGGATTACTATACGGCACATCAGATCATCACCAAGGAAATCAGCGCTTTGGTAAGCGACGACCTGCTTCTTTTGGAAAACATGCTGGTGCTGTTTCGCGATAATTCGATTGTCCTGGATAAGCAAGGCCTGAGCGGCACGGCTGATTTTTTCAGCAAAAGCTACTCCAGCGAACCTTATAATGCCTTGTTCTGGAAGCAGCAGTTTACAGACAGCTATTCGCTGAGCATTTTTCCCGCGGCTGCTTTCAATGAGATTAGTTTCGACAAGCATGTGGTCAGTAAGGGCGATTTGGTCCCGTTTGTGATCAAGAATCAATTCAACAGCCGTTATATCGTCGCTGCGCTGCTGGACGCCGACCGGATGTTTCAAGCGTTCGGGCATGGAGGCGATGACAGCTTCTTTATTCTCGACGCCTCTCAGCGCATGCTTTTTCACAGCGAGAACGACCGTAGGGCGCCGGCGAACGATAGCGGTTCCCGCGGCGGTCTGCCCGATCGTTTCACCGCTTCCCAGACAACCGGCTATATGAACATCGACAATTACTACTACATGTACAAGAAAGGCGCCCATTCCGGGCTTACCTACGTTTATGCCATCCCCAATGTAAGAATAGCGTCGCAGGTTGCGCATTTGAATATGGTATTGATCGTTATTCTTGCCGTATCGCTCGTGCTCAGCGTGATCATTTCCATCCTGCTCAGCATGAAGCTGAACAGCCCGATTCAACGGATCGTGCAGCTTGTAGAGCGAGGCGGGCATTCCGACAAACGGCCCAGTAAAATTCATGAATTCGATCTGATCAGCGACAATATCGCCGACATGATCCGGACCAACCAATCGTTCCATCATGATATTGAGATGAAGAACGATTTGCTGAAAAATTACGGGTACATCAATCAGATCAAAAACATTTATCAGTGGGATGGATTGCGCAAGCTGATCGAAATGAACAAACCGTTCTATCTCGTCGCTTTCCAACTTGCGTTTACGAAGCATTTCCGCAGTCTGATGCCGGATGATCAAGAGAAGGCCTCCTATTACATCAAGGAATTTATCCACCTGCATATGAGCGGAAGTTTCCATGATTATGTAACGCTGCAGCTTGAGAAGGAAGTGATTCTATCCTTGATCTTCGAGGAAGAGAGCGCCGATGCAGTGCTTGACGCGCTGCACCAAATCAAGGGGATGCTTGGCGCCGACAAGGAATATTGTTCGATTACGTTAGCCTTCCGTCCGGTAAGGCGTCATCCTGAGGAGCTTGCCGCAGCATACGAAGAATCACGTGAAATGATTGCAAGGCGTATGTTGAATCGGGAGACCCAACTCATAACGGATTTAGAGCCTGATCGACGTACGTTCTGGCTGTCGGTTTCGCAGGAGCAGGAGCTGCTTGCCGCTCTGCAAGGCGGTCACGCGGATAGGGCGACGGACCAGATCCATCGATTTTTGGATTATATGGAGAAGAATAAGGCCAATGCGCAGCAGTTTGCCGAATTTGGCAAGGAAGTCGTCCTCAAAGTGATGCAAACGCTGACGTCTTTTAAACTTGATATCGGCCCCTTGTTCAACGGGCATCACCCTTCCATTTTGATGGAGGAATGCGTGACGCTGGATGAATACAAGCTGTGTTTCCAACAGTTTATTAACGGAGCGATGCAGCCGGTTCAGGACAGAAACGCGGAGAAGGATCCAATCAAGGATTACGTTCTGGACTATTTGAGCAAACGTTACGGCGAGGACATCTCACTCGAGCAGCTGGCCGACCAATTGCAGCTGTCCCGCGGCTACTTGTCTGCGTATTTCCATGAGAAGACCGGGAAGAAGTTCATCGATTATTTGAATGAGGTGCGCATCAGCCGTGCCAAAGAAATTTTGAGCCAGACGGATATGCGCATCCAGGAAATCGCACTGCAGGTCGGTTATCAGAATGTCAACTCGTTCATTCGCATGTTCAAGCGGATTAGCGGATTTACGCCAGGGGAATATCGGAGAGACGCGCTGGCGAGGGCTTGCGCCGTTCAAGCTCCGGCGGATATGGAACTTGGACGGGATTTTAAGTAGAAAGGAAAATCACGTGATTTATATAAAGTTTTGCTGTTAGCAGACCGATAATATGTATAACGATTATCGGTCTATTTTGTTTACCGTAGCATAAAGAGGTGAGTACATTGAAGATCAACGAAACGCAGCGGATCAACGCCGTTAACCCTTATAAGAACAACAATCTTGCGAACCACAGCATAACGGGCAAGAAGGGGAAACGCAGGGACGAGGTGCAAATATCGGCGGAGGCGCAAGAACTGCTTGGCACGCAGCGGGTCAGCACGCAGGATCAAGAGGTTCGCAACAAGAAGCTCAATGAGCTTAAGCAGTCCATCGATGCCGGAACCTATCATCGCGATGCCCGTCAGATAGCCGAGAAAATACTGCCATACTTGAAGTAATCGTTTAGGGGAGAAAGAGGTGATTTTGCGTGGCGATCGGGCCGATTATGGACGTGATGTCCCAACTGATTGAAGCACACGAGCAGCTGCTTGCCTTGAGCGAGCAGAAGACCGAAGTCATAGTACGCAACAACGTAGAAGAACTGAACAGAATCGTTGGGAAGGAATCCAGGCTGACTGCGCATATCGCCTCCCTCGATCAGCAGCGGGTATCGGCGGTAGGTCAATATTTGACTGCTAAGGGTTATCGGCCCCATCCGTATATTACGGTAAGCGACATCGTCAAATTGATAGTCAAAATGGAAGAAAAGCAAGCGATTCAAGAGGCGCAGCGCAAGCTTCTGAATACGATCGAGCGGCTGAAGGAAGTCAACGGACAAAATCAGCAGTTGATCGAGCAATCGCTTACCTATATCGAGTATTCCTTGGATCTGATTGTCGGCCCGCCCGATGACGAGGCCACCTATCAGCATCCGGCCAATCAATACGCAGGAACGAAAAGAAGCGGCTTGTTCGATACAAGAGCTTAAGGAGGTGCAAGCATGAGATCGACTTTTACGAATATTGAAATATCCAAGCGAAGCCTCTTTACCCAGCAGGCCGCTCTACAAACGACAGGACATAATATTGCGAATGCCAATACGCGGGGGTTTTCCCGTCAGGTCGTCCACATGGTGGCGGCCCGGCCGATCGAAGCGCCCGGTTTAATGAGAAGCGACGTACCTGGACAAATGGGTCAAAGCGTTGAGTTCGACGCGATTACGCGGGTTCGCGAGCAGTTTTTGGACAAGCAGTTCTACAACGAAAGTAAAGGCTTCGGCGAATGGTCGGTACGCAGAGACACGCTTGAGAAGCTGGAAGCGATTATCAACGAGCCGTCGGAAACCGGGATACGGAAAGTATTGGACGGGTTTTGGAATGCTTGGCAGGAACTGAGCAAACAGCCGGATAATTTGGAGGCGCGTGCGGTAGTTAAAGAAAGCGCATTGGCGTTGACCGACGCTTTCAACCATGCAGCCAGACAGCTTAAGGATTTGTCCGCCGACCTTACGGATAACATTGATGTCAAAACAAGCGAGGTTAACTCGCTGCTTGGTCAAATCAAAAGTTTGAATCATGAGATTTACCGGATCGAGACCTTAGGGAACAATGCGAATGATCTTCGTGACCAACGTGATGTTTTGCTGGACGACTTATCCAAAATCATCAATATTACATCGGTTGAAGAAGAGCAAGGCTATACGGTCAGAATGGGCAATGTGGAGCTGGTTAACGGCGATACGGCGGTCCCATTTGATCTCAACATGGTAAACGCCAACTATGTTGTGGACGGAACGGGCAATTTAAACAGCGGTGAGCTGTTCGGATTGATGTATTCGAAGAATAAACTTGTCGTCGAGTATCAGAATCAGTTGGATTCTCTTGTATCGACTATGGCAAACGGCATCAATAGCGTTCATAAGCAAGGATATACGCTTAAAGAACCGACCGAGCTCGGTCAGGATTTCTTCGTTTTCGTGCCGCAAACGACGCCGCCCACCAGTCTATCGGAGAGAATGCGGGTTAACACCGTCATTACCAACAATGTCGAGAACATCGCGGCTTCGAAAGCGACCTATACGGATGCGAATGGCGTTTTGAAGGTGGTTAGGGGCAACAATGAGCTTGCTCTGCAAATCGCAGGTATTCGCAATCAGAAGTTTAACTTCGACACCTCCGGAATCGATAAAATCATATTGAACGGCGGAACGTTCGACGAGTTTTTACGTGCGGTCGTAGGAGAGATCGGCGTTCAGACGCAGGAAGCGAATCGTCAGGCGAACAACCAGCAGATTCTTGTCGAGCAGATCGATGCCAGAAGACAAGCGGTTAGTGGAGTATCATTGGATGAAGAGATGGCCAATATGATCAAATTTCAACACGCATATAACGCGGCGGCAAGAGCACTGACGGCGGCCGACGAGGTGCTGGATAAGATTATCAACGGCATGGGCGTCGTAGGCAGATAACTAGTATTGAGGTGAGCAATCGATGGGAACTCGTGTTACCCAGAGCATGTTGAACTCGCAGATGCTGCGAAACATCAACACAAACATGAACCGTATGCAAACGCTGCAGGATCAGCTTTCCACCGGCCGGAAAATCAACAAGCCTTCCGACGACCCCGTCGGTATCAGCTTCTCCATGCGTTACCGCAGCGAGCTTAATGTTAATGAACAATATGAGAGTAATGTGTCTGCATCGCAGTCATGGATGGACTATACTGACACGATGCTCGATCAGATGGGAAAAGTAATACATCGCGTAAGGGAACTGGCCGTCGAAGGGGCGAACGGGACGAATTCCAAGGAATCGCTGGAAGCTATGCGGATCGAAGTCGACCAAATGTACGGACAAATGGTCAATATAGGAAACAGTCAGTTCAACGGCAAATATGTATTTAGCGGGCAAATGACCGACCTTAAGCCTTTTCCCGATGAAGAGGACGCTATGAATGCCATAACGGATACGCGCGAGATTCAATTCGAAATCGGTTTAGGCGTCCGAATGGCTGTCAACAAGACGGCTGATCAAGTATTCGGTGAACCGGGTGCGGAAACTAACATCTTTCAAGTGTTCAAAGACCTTTCCAAAGCGCTGGGCGATCAGAATTATGACGGCGTATCTACAGCTTTGGGTAAGCTTGACCAGCGCATGGATTCATTTCTTGGCGTACGTTCGGACGTTGGAGCCAAAGCCAATCGTATCCAACTGGCGGCGGACCGATTGCAGGATATTGACGTCAATGTGACCAGCTTGCTGTCCAAGACGGAAGATGCCGATATCGCTAAAGTGATTACTAATATTAAAATGGATGAAAACGTATATCAGGCTTCTTTATCGGCAGGATCGCGATTAATTCAGCCGAGCTTGGTGGATTTCCTGAGATAGAGCGATTTTCTTGCTTATGGAGGAGGTGACACCGTGGTTATCGCGCCGCAAATTCAAATCAGACAAACGCCCGCTTTGCTTGGCATAGACGCCGATTTGGGCACGCAAGACATCGTTCAACCCAGAGCGACGCTTGAGATGACCACGGAGCGCCCTCAGCAGGATATAAGACAGCCGCGGGGGGACTTGGAGATCGATCAGTCCCGGGCGTGGGACGCGCTTGGCGTCGGCGGCGTTTTGCAGACGATGAGCCGAATTTATTCCAACGCGCCGGAAATTGCGCTGCAGGCGATCGCCCGCATTGTGGAGGACGGCAATCGTATGGCCAAAATCCATATTAAGTCCGACGCGATAGCCGAGCTCGCCCAGAACATTCGTCTCGAGTTCGGACAGTTCGATGTTGTGCCGCCAACAGAGTTCGACAATGTAGATATATGGTACACGGCGAATAAGGCTGAGATAAACGTAACGGACGGAAGAGTGAATATTAATGCCCAGGCGAACCGGCCACAAATCGATTATCACCGCGGCAAGCTCGATATTTACTTGATGCAATACCCGAAGGTGGAGATTACCCCGCCGAGCATTGACTATACCGTATAAAGAGGCTAACGTATGACGTAAAGCCTCTTTTTTATGGGTAAGGAGCGTGAATAGGATGATTATTACAACTGCGCTTTTTGGTGATGTGGAAGTCGCTGAAGAGGATGTTTATACGTTTCCGGGTGGTGTGCCGGGATTTGAGAATGCGAATCGATTTGCGTTGATCAAACAGCACCCGGATGAACCGTTCGTATATTTGCAATCGGCGGAGGCGCCGAGCCTAAGCTTTATACTGGCGGACCCTTTCGTTTTCGTGCCGGATTATGATTTTGAGATACGCGAGCATCTTATTGAAGAACTGCGTATCGAAGAACTGTCGGATATTGCCGTATGGTCGATTGCGACCGTTAACGATACGTTTACCGAGGCTTCAATTAACCTGATGGCGCCGATTCTGTTAAATTCGAAACATAGAATAGGCAAACAAGCGATTTTGCATGACACTTCCTATCCGGTTAGACATCGTATTCTTAGCGCAAATGACGAGATGAAAGAGGAGGACTCCGTATGCTAGTGTTATCTAGGAAAAAAGGAGAGTCCATCGTCATTGCCGGGAATATTGAATTAGTTGTACTGGGGACGGAAGGCGATAATGTCCGTTTGGGAATCAAAGCACCTAAAGATGTCGAGGTTTATCGGAAGGAGCTTTTCCAAGCTATCCAAGAACAGAACGTAGCCGCAGCTTCAAATAATAGGATCGATCCGATGCGAATTAGCAAATTGTTCAAAAAAAACTGATAAGTTTTTTGATTTTGCTCTAAAAAAACTGTCGAATGCATTCGATAATAATAGTAGCGGCAATTTATGGGGCGGCCGACCTATAGATCTGCTACATATGAATTCCACACGGATGTGGAATAAGAACCTTCAAGGAGGAAGAATAACATGAGAATTAATCACAACATTGCAGCAGCAAACACTCACCGTCAATTGACGGGCAACACATCAGCAGCAAGCAAATCCCTGGAGAAATTGTCTTCCGGCTTCCGTATTAACCGTGCAGGCGACGACGCAGCAGGTCTTGCGATCTCCGAAAAAATGCGCGCGCAAATCCGCGGTCTGGATATGGCTGCTAAGAACTCGCAAGACGGCATCTCCCTGATCCAAACGGCTGAAGGTGCGTTGAACGAAACTCACTCCATCTTGCAACGTGTTCGTGAATTGGCTGACCAATCCGCTAACGGAACAAACACAGATGATGATCGTAAAGCGCTTCAAAACGAAGTTAAACAATTAAAAGAAGAGATCGATCGTATTGGTAACACTACTGAATTCAATACCCAAAAACTATTAAATGGCGCGTTACAATCCTCAGGTGTATCAGTTGGTACTAACTCGACCAATGGTGCCAAAGTTTTGAATCAAACAGCCGCGAAGTTAACTTCCGCAACAGATTTTGATTCAATAGATGGAAGCGGCATAACCATTACAACGAAAGATACTATTAAGATTGATAAAGCAGAAATTAGCATTGACTGGGATAAAGGTCTGACTGACTCGGAAAAGGCTTTAATCCAAGGCGACTATAGCACCACCGCAATGACTGACACGCAAAAAAATGATATCAAAAATGCTCTGAATCGTGTGGTAAACGAGGCGATCGATGCCTATAATGCTGCAAATGGAGCGAGTGTTTCAAATGTTAAGATCTACGAAGCAGCTGGGAAGCTCGTAATGGAAAGTGGAAAAGTTGGGCAAGACTCTCAGATCGATTTTGGTGCATCAGCTGGTGTTCTGGATGTATACCTTGATGCCGCGACTCAAAGCAATTCCGGACAAGATCAAGTAGCAGTTGCAGTTCCTGCGGAGACTCTTTCTTTTGAAATCAACGGTGTAAAACTTCAAACTGCAACATTGGCTACTGCAGCTGCTTCAAGTAACGCAACAACTGTGGCAACCGATATCCAAACCAAGATACGCGCAGCAGTTGATTCTTATAATACTGACGCTGGTTTAACTAAAGGTATGGAAGGCTTTATCGATAAAGATGCAATCTTTGTCGAGGCTAAAGATGGAAGATTTGTTGTGTCCAGCACAAGCGGCGCTATAACTTTTAACGAAAGAGAGGGCTCGACTCTCGTTAAGAACCTTGGTTTGACACAAGCTCAAACTGACGCTGCAGGAAATGGCGGCATGACTTTCCAAATTGGGGCTAACCGTGGTCAAACGATTAGTTTTGGAATTGGTGATATGCGTTCTGCAGCTCTGGGTATTGCGAATGTTGATATCAGCACTAAGTCGGGAGCATCTCTGGCGTTGGACACAATGGATAAAGCGATTAAATCCGTATCTGCCGAACGTTCCAAAATGGGTGCTGTTCAAAATCGTCTGGAGCACACAATCAACAATTTGCAAACCGCTTCCGAGAACCTATCTGCAGCGGAATCCCGTATTCGCGACGTAGACATGGCGAAAGAAATGATGGACTTCACGAAGAACAACATTCTTTCCCAAGCGGCACAAGCAATGTTGGCTCAAGCAAATCAACAGCCACAAGGCGTTCTGCAATTGCTTCGTTAAGATTTGGCTTCATAAAGAGCGGCTATCTTTCGCGGATAGCCGCTCTTTCATATATCAAACTGAATCGATAATAACTAAATTTGCTAACAAAACCATTTTACTATGCCGATAAATACATTAATAGAATCTTCTAAATGGAGGAAAAAACATGAGTTCAAATGACATGTCAATAGGACAGTCGATTGCTCCTTTGTCAATTGAACGGTCTGCAGTCGATAGTTCGGCAAAGTCAGAAATTCAAGCATCGGCAGCTATATTGCAAAGCGCTCAAACGGTTAAAGATTTAAAATTAGCAGGGCTCAAAGGCGAGCATGTAACCATCAGTGACGAACAATTGGTGAGAGCCATTGAACGCGCGGTCAAAGCGATGCAAGGAGCCAGCACACAATTGCAATTCTCTGTGCATGAGAAGACGAAGCAAATCATGGTCAAAGTACTTAATTCGGATACGGGTCAAGTCATTCGTGAAATTCCTCCGGAGAAGAATCTGGATTTTGTTGCTAAGTTATGGGAGATGGCGGGAATTCTTGTCGACGAACGCAGATAATCAAAATTATTCAGTAAGAAGGTGTATGCTATGAACAACATGCGTATTAGCGGTCTTGCTTCGGGTATGGATATTGACGATATGGTCAGCAAACTTATGAAGGCAAGCCGTATGCCATTGGAACAACTGAATCAGAAAAAGCAGCTCATGGAATGGCAGCGTGACAGTTACCGGACGTTAAACATGAAAGTGCTTGATTTAAAAAATGCCGCGTTCAATCTGAAACTGCAGTCTGCCTTCAGTGCTCGGAAAGCGGCGGTTTCCGATGAAAGCATCGTAAGTGTTGCACCTGGAAATAGCAGCAGTGAAGGGTTATATTCTATAAAGGTAAATCAGTTGGCTAAATCCGCCTCGGTTACTTCCGGTCAATTGACCGGTGTATCTAAAGATACCGATCCGCTTAGCACATTAGGTCTCAGCGCCGAGACAACGTTGACTATAAGCGGCGAGAAGGGAAGCGCTACCGTCAAATTGAAGCCAACCAACACGGTGGCTGAACTTGTGGCCGAAGTGAACGGAAAGTCGAATGCAACTGGAGTTAAGGTTTCTTACGATGAAACAATGAACCGACTTTTCTTTGTGTCCGGGAGCACAGGTACAACCTCCAAAGTGCAGTTAAGTATGAGAAGCACAACGGAAGGTGCCGGTCAAAATTTACTCAGCTCAGTACTTAAGTTGTCTGGTTCTACAGCGATCGCTGATAAAGGACAATTAGTAACCGGTTCGGTAAATTTTAACCCAGATGGGGTCGGAACTTTAATAGACAAAACGCTGACATCGGAGCAGACCTTGAAAATTAATGTGAGCGGGGTTGCTACTCCTTACGAATTCAAGATTTCCAATACTACAACTGTCGGCCAATTGATCGATAAAATTAACAGCTCCGATCTTGGGAAGTCGGGTATATCTGCATATATGGACAACTCGGGAAATCTGGCTTTTTACAATCCAGACGATTCCAAGACGCTATCTTTCACCGATACTACCGCTGACGGAACTGGTCTGTTGACAAAGCTCGGTTTTATCGGCGGGCAGAGCGTCACGAACGATATCGATACTTCGCAATATACAATATCCGGTCAAGACGCGATCATCGAATTTAATGGTGTTACTGCTAATTACAAGACAAATACCTTTACGGTAAACGGGATGTCAGTCACAGCAAAAAAAGAAGGTAGCCCAGCGGTTAATGTTACCGTTACTCAGGATGTTGACAGCACCTTCAATACGATAAAATCGTTTGTGGACAAATATAATGAATTTATAGACTCCGTCAATAAAGAGCTATCGGCGAAAAAATACCGGGATTTTGCGCCACTTACCGATGAGCAGAAGAAAGATATGAAGGAAGACGATATTAAACGGTGGGAAGAAAAGGCGAAGAGCGGCATGCTCCGCAATGACTCGTTATTTTCAAATGCGTTATATAAATTGAGAGGCTCCTTTACTCAACAAGTCGGCGGCTTAGCTGGAGGGGATCTGGACAAACTGTCCGAGATTGGAATCGGCACAGCGCTGGTATCTGGACCACTTGTATCGGGCAGTTATCTGGAGAACGGGAAGTTGTATATTGATGAAGCCAAGCTCAAAAAGGCTATCTCGGAAAAACCGGAACAAGTCATGAATTTGTTCGTTAAGGACGATGGCAATAAAGATACGGATAGCGCTGACGGTATTGCAACGCGGCTAAATGAAAGGCTTGAAGGGCTTTTCAAACAGATCACGTCCAAAGCGGGGACAACCGATAGTGTCGAGACAAGCTTCACCATGGGGAAACAAATGAAAGAGTTGAACAAGCGAATCGACGCATTGACGCTCAAAATGGAAACTCTCGAATCCCGTTATTACAAGCAATTCACAGCTATGGAAAAGTATCTAAACCAAATGAATGCGCAAAGTAGTTGGCTGTCTCAACAGTTCGGCGGGCAATAAGCTGCATAAAGTTGACAGTTCTATGATTCGCCGAATATGATAGCTTACATAGGCACACAGTACGACCAAGGGGGCTTTACGATGATTTCAGCACAACGGAATAAATACTTGGAGACGACGATTCAGACGGCATCCCCGGCACAATTACTTATTATGCTATATGATGGCGCTATTCGTTTCTGCAGGGCGGGGATCGAGGCTATACGCAATAATAACGTGAAAGACGCAAATGTGAATTTGATCAAAGCCCAGGACATTGTCAGCGAGCTTATTATTACGTTGGACCGAAGCGCCCCTGTGTCCGAAAGTTTGCTAAAGCTTTATGAATATTTCGGCCATCTTCTTATCCAAGCAAATATCAAGAAATCGGCTGAGCCTGTCGAGGAAGTGCTGCAATACTTGCTCGAGCTTAAAGAAACCTGGATTCAGGCAAATAAACTAGCTGCCTCCGGCTCTGCCGGCGCAGGTGTTCAACATGCATGAAGCTATTGAACGCTTGCAAGAGCTTACGGCCAATTTGGTACGCGATCTCCCTCAAGCTACTGTAGACGATATTGAATCGTTTATATCGGAACGCGGCCTGTTGGTGGAACGACTTTCAGGGCTCAATCTTACTGGAGACGCATATCGCCAAGCTTCCAACTGCATTAAGGAAGTTTTGAGCCATGATCCGGTTATTATCGAACGGATGAATGCTCTGCGGGATGAGGCGGCTCAAGGTCTGAGCAAGTTCAACAATGCCCGTATGCAGCGAAGCGCTTATGAAGTAGGAGACAGCTACAGCTATAATGAAAGTTTATTTTTTGATAGCAAAAAATAAAAATGATAAACCTCTTCCGGCATGATTGCGCTGCGTGAAGAGGTTTTTTTATTTTAGTTGATTGACCAAACGTTTGATTTGTTTAATCTAGTGCAAAAACAAGCTGACTTTTGGAATGCTTAGTGGCCTCTGTGCGTTTCTTTAAGGAATAATGCCGCAATATACCCACTTTTCCACACAAACCATTATCCCCACCTGTGGATAATGTGCATAACTCTGTTGATAACCAATGAAAACAAGCTTTCAGCGGTTCTTTCATATGTTTAGATTTTGTTAATAGCGAAATTTTCAGAAAAATGCGGCTTTATTGGTTAGGCGCTTTCATTTCAATTGACATCGCTTCCAACGGGTGTTATAGTCAAAATGTGGGTGAAAGCGCCTGCAGCTATCTAGCTATTTGAAGACGAAGGGAATGTGTCGCATGCAAGGTAAAGTGAAATGGTTTAACGCAGAGAAAGGCTATGGTTTCATCGAGCGTGAAGACGGTGGGGATGTATTCGTTCACTTCTCCGCAATCCAATCCGAAGGATTCAAAACACTTGAAGAAGGCCAAGCTGTAGAATTCGACATCGTCGAAGGCGGACGCGGACCTCAAGCGGCTAACGTAATCAAATTGTAATTATCCGGCCAATCGGCCGATCGGAATAGTGCGTGTTCAGGGGGCTTCGGCTTATTTGGGCAAACTCTATATAGATGGCTATTATCCGATACGCTAATGTTACACCTCGGCAGATGCCGGGGTGTTTTTTCGGTTTTCCCGCCGTGCGAGGTGTGGAGGATATGACGGTGGCCCCACGCTCTCTGTTACGGAGATTTTTATCATATCAGCGGAAAAGTAATGTAAAAACGGCAGCGTATAGGCGTCAGCAGGCGCTGTCTTAGTCATCCAAATCCGGCAATAACGTTCATGTTAAGTTTTTTTGAAGCGGGCGGGCGAATATAGTATAATACAGATAGAAGGGAGGAGTTATACCATGAAATTCAACATCCGCGGTGAGAACATTGAAGTGACAGCAGCTTTGAGGGATTACGTTGAACGAAAGCTGAGCAGGCTGGAAAGGTATTTTGAAGCTCCCCTAACCTCTGAAGTACATGTAACCTTGAGCGTGGTTCGCGAAATGAATAACATCGAAGTGACGATTCCCCTCACAGGTGTGTTGCTGCGTGCCGAGGAACGCGCCAGCGACATGTATGCCTCCATCGATCTAGTGGTGGATAAGCTCGAAAGACAAATACGCAAACATAAAACGAAAGTCAATCGCAAGATACGGCAAGAAACCGGACATAAGGCATTTTTCAAAGTCGAAGGAATCCCGGCGCATTTGCTGGATGACGAGGACGATCTCGAACTCGTACGTACGAAGAGCTTCACGCTCAAGCCGATGGATGTGGAAGAAGCGATTCTGCAAATGAACATGGTTGGGCATAACTTCTTCGTATTCGCCAATTCGGACACCGAACAAGTGAACGTCGTGTATAAACGCAATGACGGCAAGTACGGCTTGATCGAACCGTCTTTACATTAAGACAGTAGGCGAATGACCCATAACTGAGAAGCTGTATAAGCCTGATCCGACGGGATCGGGCTTTTCTATATTGAAACTTAACTTGCGGCGCGCCGTACTAAGGAAACAGCAGGGCGGAGGTCAGCGCCGGCAGACTGGAGAATCTGACGGATATTACCTATCCAAATGGACGTCGATTCCTTGCTACAGCCCTGTTAAACTGTTACAATTTAGGCAAACCGTCTTTGAAAGGGGCAAGCCCATGCTGGGACTCGTAAAGAAAATATTTGGCGATGCCAACGAACGGGAAATTAAGCGAATCACGAAAGCTGTCGAATACATCAATTCCCTCGAACCTTCGATGGAGGCGCTGACGGACGAGCAATTAAGCGCCAAAACGATAGAGTTCAGAGAACGTTTGGAAAAAGGCGAAACGCTGGACGATTTGCTGCCGGAAGCTTTTGCGACGGTGCGCGAAGCATCGAAGCGTACGCTCGGCAAGCGTCATTTTGACGTTCAAATGATCGGGGGCATCGTGCTTCATGAGGGCAAAATCGCCGAGATGAAAACGGGCGAAGGTAAAACGCTCACCGGTACGCTTTCGGTTTATTTGAACGCACTTGCGGGCAAAGGCGTGCATCTTGTCACGGTCAACGATTATTTGGCGACGGTCGGCCGGGATGAAATGGGCAGAATCTATAATTTTCTCGGAATGACTGTCGGATTGAACTTGAACTCGCTGGATCATGCGGAAAAGCAAGCGGCATATGCCTGCGATATCACATACGGAACGAATAACGAATACGGCTTCGACTACCTTCGCGATAACATGGTGCTGTACAAGGAACAAATGGTTCAGCGCCCGCTGTACTATGCAATCGTGGATGAGGTTGACTCCATCCTGGTCGACGAAGCGCGGACGCCGCTTATTATTTCCGGACAAGCTGCCAAGTCGACGGAGCTGTATACGGTGGCGGACCGTTTTGTCAGCCGGTTGAAGGTGGAGGAAGATTATACGGTCGACGTGAAGCTGCGTACGGTAACGATGACGGAAGCGGGCGTGTCGAAGGCGGAGCGGGCTTTCGGCATCGAGAACTTGTTCGATCATCAGAATGTGACGCTCAACCATCATATTACGCAAGCGCTGAAGGCGCATGTCATTATGAAACGCGATGTCGATTACGTCGTGCAGGAAGACGAAGTCGTCATCGTCGACGAATTTACAGGCCGTTTGATGACGGGACGTCGCTACAGCGACGGACTTCACCAGGCGATCGAAGCGAAGGAAAACATGCGCGTTCAGAACGAGAGCATGACGCTCGCGACGATTACATTCCAGAACTACTTCCGGATGTACCAGAAGCTTGCCGGCATGACCGGTACGGCGAAGACGGAAGAAGAAGAGTTCAAGAAAATTTACGGTCTCGACGTCGTCGTCGTGCCTACCAACCGTCCGATGATTCGTAAAGATACGCCGGACGTCGTTTATAAATCGGTCGGCAGCAAATTCCGCGCGGTCGTCGAGGAAATTGCAACTCGCCATCAGAACAACCAGCCGGTACTGGTCGGTACGATTTCGATCGAGAACTCCGAACGGTTGTCGGAAATGCTTAAACGTAAAGGCATCAAGCACCAAGTGTTGAACGCCAAATATCATGCCGAGGAAGCGGCAATCGTTTCGCGTGCCGGTCAACCGGGAGCCGTGACGATCGCTACGAACATGGCGGGACGCGGTACGGACATTTTGCTGGGAGACGGCGTTCCCGAGCTTGGCGGTTTGCATATAGTAGGTACGGAGAGGCATGAAAGCCGGCGTATCGATAACCAGCTGCGCGGCCGTGCCGGACGTCAAGGCGACCCGGGTTCGTCGCAATTTTATTTGTCGCTGGAAGATGAGCTGATGCGCCGGTTCGGCGCCGAGAACATCATGGGTATGATGGACCGCCTTGGGTTCGAGGAAGACCAGCCGATCGAAAGCCGTCTGATTACGAAGGCGATCGAGTCCGCTCAGAAGCGCGTAGAGGGCAACAACTTCGATATGCGTAAAGTCGTTCTCCAATACGACGACGTGATGAACCAACAGCGGAACATTATTTACAAGCAGCGTAAAGAAGTGCTCGAGTCTGCAAATATTAAAGAGATCGTTCACGGCATGATTGCGCCGCCGGTCGAACGCATCGTTGCCGTACACTGTCCGAGCGAGCAAATCCCGGAAGAGTGGGATCTGCAGGCGGTTGTCGATTACGTTCACGGAAACTTGCTTCCGGAGGGCGAGCTCGACAAAAACGACCTGTGGGGTAAAGAAAACGAAGAGATTGTCGAATACCTGAAAGAGCGCGTCTTCAATCTCTACAACGAGCGTGAGGAGCAAATCGGCGAAGAGAGCATGCGCGAGTTCGAGAAGGTTGTCGTGCTGCGTGCGGTAGACAGCAAATGGATGGATCATATCGACGCGATGGATCAGCTTCGTCAAGGGATTCACCTTCGTGCATACGGCGGTACGGATCCGCTTCGTGAGTATCAGTTCGAAGGCTTCGAAATGTTCCAGGAAATGATCGAAAGCATCCAAGAGGAAGTAGCTATGTACGTCATGAAGGCGCATGTAGAGACGAATCTGGAGCGTCAAGCGGTAGCTCAAGGCCAGGCCGTCGATCCGAGCGGCGAAGCGGCGCCGAAGAAGCCGGTTACTCGTGACGAAGATCGTATCGGCCGGAACGACCTGTGCCCATGCGGCAGCGGCAAGAAGTATAAACAATGCCACGGAGCGTAAGCTTTGTTGCTTATAACATTTTGCAAGAGGTGTAAAAACGATGATCGATGCGCAAGTTAAACATGGAATGAAGGAAATGGCAGAACGACTCCTACAACTTAGGGGGTCACTTTGACTTCGATCTGAAGCAAGAACAGATTGCGGATTACGAAGAAAAGATGGCGGCTCCCGATTTTTGGGACGACAATGAGCGCGCGCAGAAGCTGATCGCGGATATGAATGGCGTCAAGACGGTGATCGATCAGTATTTGGGGCTGTCGGGCGAATACGAAGATCTGGAAGTGCTGATGCAGCTTGCCGATGAAGAGAATGACGCCGATATGGCCGCAGAGCTGACCCAAGGCGTGGCTGCGCTCAACCGGAAGTTCGAGGATTACGAGCTCCAACTGCTGCTTAATCAGCCGTACGATCGGCTCAATGCCATTCTCGAGCTGCATCCCGGCGCCGGCGGCACCGAGTCGCAGGACTGGGCGGAAATGCTGCTTCGTATGTACCGCCGTTGGGCGGAGAAGCGCGATTTCAAGGTCGAGCTGCTCGATTACTTGCCTGGCGACGAAGCCGGAGTGAAAAGCGTCACGCTTCTTATTAAAGGGTTTAACGCATACGGCTATTTGAAGGCGGAGAAAGGCGTTCACCGGCTCGTTCGGATTTCGCCGTTCGACGCATCGGGCCGTCGGCATACTTCCTTCGTTTCATGTGATGTCGTGCCGGAGATCGACGACGATGTGGAGATCGATATCCGGACGGAGGATTTGAAAATCGATACGTACCGGGCGAGCGGCGCAGGCGGTCAGCATATTAATACGACCGATTCCGCGGTTCGGATTACGCATATTCCGACAGGCGTCGTCGTTACGTGTCAAACGGAACGTTCGCAAATCAAAAACCGCGAGCGCGCGATGAAGGTTCTTCGCTCTAAGCTCTACGAGAAGAAGATCGAAGAACAGCAGAAGCAGCTTGCGGAAATTCGCGGCGAGCAGTCCGACATTGCTTGGGGAAGTCAAATTCGCTCCTATGTTTTTCATCCGTACAGCATGGTGAAGGATCATAGGACGCAGACGGAAACCGGCAACGTGGGCGCTGTTATGGACGGCGATCTCGATTTTCTGATCGATGCGTATTTGCGGAAGCAAATCAATCAGTCCAAGGATAACGAAAACCAATAAGCGTCAGCGTTTCTCGCGGCGTGTTTGGATAACAAACCTACGTAGTCATTCCTACTTGACGGTTTGCGGTTTGCCGATGAGGCGGCCGCATCCGGACAGGTAGGTTTTTAAGTTTTCCAGAAAGTATATCGTGGAAGCGGCTCTACACCTACGGTAAACGCCAGCGTTAAAAACGCCGGTAGGCGTTTATCCTTGTGTTTAGAGGTTGTTGCACGAGGAGGACGTATGCGCAGAAAAGTACCGCTCATCCGAATGGGAACGCCGCTTCATCATACGATCGAGTATGCGATGCTGCTGGTCGGCTCCCTTATCATCGCGCTAAGTTTCAACCTGTTTCTGAACCCGAATCAAGTGGCTTCCGGCGGCGCTTCGGGTATTTCCACCATACTCGAGCATACGATCGGTTTGGAGCCCGCTGTCGGGCAGTGGCTGCTTAACATTCCGCTTTTTGTGGCGGGGGTGCTGCTGCTGGGCAAATCGTACGGATTAAAAACGGCAGTCGGATCTGTGGTACTGCCGCTTTTTGTGCTGTTCACGCAGCATTTGCCTTCCCCTACCGATAATGTGCTGCTTGCCGCCATTTATGGAGGAATCGGCGTGGGTCTCGGGATCGGCATTGTTTTCCGGGGGCGTGGGTCGACCGGCGGACTGTCGGTTGCGGCACAGCTCGTACATAAATATACGGGCTTGAGTCTTGCGCTGTCGATTGCGCTGATGGACGGCCTGGTCATTTTGTCGGCGGGGTTCGTATTTTCTGCGGAAAAGGCGCTGTATGCACTCATCGGACTGTATGTAACGACCAAAACGATCGATATCGTGCAAATGGGCTTCGGTTATTCGAAGGTGGCTTTCATTATTAGCCATAAAACGGACGAGCTGTCGGAGGCGATTCTTCACGTGCTGGATAGGGGCCTGACGAAGCTGAACGGCGCAGGCGGCTATACAGGTGACGAAAGGGTTGTGCTGATGGTGGTCGTCGGACAGACGGAAATCAGCAAGCTGAAAACGATCGTGCAAACGGTCGATCCGACAGCGTTCGTCATCATAAGCGACACGACAGAAGTTTTGGGAGAAGGCTTTAAACTGCAAGCATAAAAAGGTAAAATAAAAAAGGATTTGGACCAGCGCGGATGTCGACGCTGCCGGCGGGAAGGAAGCTAGTTGCGGAAGCAACGGCAGCGTCTGACGGATAGCAGCGGCTATCGTATAGCATCGTATACCGGCATTATTTATGTGCAAGAAACCGTTGAATTTTTATACATACGAATGTATAATGATTCATATCGTTTGGGAACGGTCATGGAATAGGGTGAGGAGGAATTGGCAATGACACAGACAACTTTGAGAGCGGCGGTTGTAGGATCTACCGGCTATGGCGGGGTGGAGCTGATTCGTTTTTTGCTTGGGCATCCGAATGTTCAAGTGACCTCGGTCATTTCGTCGTCGCATGCAGGGACGCTTCTATCGGACGGATTTCCGCATCTGACGGAAATTATCGTGGATGAGCTGGACGCGGTCGATGTCGATCTGATTAAAAGCAAGGCGGATGTCGTATTTACGGCGACACCGCATGGCGTCAGCTCGGCATTATGTCCGAAGCTGCTCGATGCAGGGCTTAAGGTCGTCGATTTGTCGGGGGATTTTCGTCTGCAGTCGGGGGAGCTTTACGAGAAATGGTATAAGCATCAACCGGCGGATCCCGCGTATTTGCAAAAGGCCGTTTACGGCTTGGCGGAAGTGTTTGGCGACGATAGCAAGGGCGCGGAGTTCATTTCAAACCCGGGCTGCTATCCGACTTGCACCGTGCTGGGGCTCGCTCCGGCAGTAGCGGCGGGCTGGATCGATCCTGCGACGATTATCGTGGACGCGAAGTCCGGCGTGTCAGGCGCGGGCAGGGGGCTCAGCCAATTGGTTCATTACTCGGAAATCAATGAAAATTTCCTGGCTTACAAAGTAAATAAACATCAGCATGTGCCGGAAATCGAGCAGACGCTGTCGCGGATCGCCGGCAAGCCGGTCGTGACGACGTTCACCACGCATCTGGTTCCGATGACGCGCGGCATTCTGTGCACGGCGTACGCTACCTTGACGGATAAACGGACGGATGAAGATTTTATCGAGATGTACCGCGCATATTACAAAGGACGGCGGTTCGTGCGCATTCGCAACAAGGGCAAATGGCCGGCGACGAAGGAAGTTTGGGGCTCCAACTATTGCGATATCGGTTTCTCCGTAGACGAGCGCACCGGACGGGTCACGATCATTTCCGTCATTGACAATCTGGTGAAGGGCGCCGCAGGGCAAGCGATCCAAAACCTGAACCTGATGATGGGTTGGGACGAATGGGCCGGGCTTGAATTTACGCCGGTGTATCCATAAGAAGTGAATCCCCTAACCCCTTACGGCGGGATCGGGATTGTGAATGAAGGCGAAGAGAAGCTATTGGACAACCGCTAAGGAAGGTAGATGGGGATGAAGGAGTTATTTACGGTAGTGCCGGACGGCAGCGTTACGTCGCCTAAGGGGTTTCGGGCAGGCGGCTTGCATTGCGGATTGAAAAAAACGACGCGGTTCGACCTCGGCGCAATCGTTTGCGACGTGCCGGCCGCGGCTGCGGGCGTATACACGCTTAACGCGTTCCAAGCGGCGCCTCTTAAAGTGACGCAAGAGAGCGTTGCGGTAGAAGGCAAGCTGCAGGCGATGCTGGTCAACAGCGGCAATGCGAACGCCTGTACGGGCAAGCAAGGCGAAGACGATGCGCGGACGATGCGCGCGGAGCTGGCCAAAGGGCTCGGCTTGGCTGAGCATCTGGTAGGCGTGACGTCGACCGGCGTAATCGGCGAGCTGCTGCCGATGGGGAAAGTGTCTGCGGGCATCGAGCAGCTGCCGGGGCAATTAAAAGCGGATGGCGGCGACGATTTCTGCCAAGCGATTTTGACGACGGATTTGGTCAAAAAAATGATTTGCGTCCGCGTCAACATCGGCGGCGAAACGATCCATATTGCCGGCGCTGCCAAAGGTTCGGGCATGATTCATCCGAACATGGCGACGATGCTCGGCTTCCTGACGACGGATGCGGATATCGACAGCGCCGATCTGCAAAAGCTCTTGAACGAATCGACCGATTCGACGTTTAACATGATAACGGTGGATGGCGATACGAGCACGAACGATATGGTTATTGCCATGGCGAGCGGTCTCGGCGGAGGCGGCAAGCTGAATCCGCAGCATCCGGACTGGCCGGCATTCGCGGCGGGCTTCCGCCATGTGGGCGAATATCTCGCCAAAATGATCGCCCGCGACGGCGAAGGCGCAACGAAGCTGATCGAGGTTAATGTGGTGGGCGCGGATTCGGAAGCGGCGGCGCGTGCGATCGCCAAAACGGTCATCGGCTCCAGCCTGGTCAAATCGGCATGCTTCGGCGCCGACGCGAACTGGGGACGCATCATCGCGGCCGTAGGCCGGGCAGGACAGCCGGTCAATACCGAAACCGTCGACATTCGCCTCGGCGACATCAGCGTGCTGGAGCAATCGCGTCCGGTGAAGTTCGATGAAGAGCGGGCTGCGGAATATTTGAAGGGCGAGCTTGTCGAAATCTATGTGAACTTGAATATGGGGAACGGGCGGGCAACGGCATGGGGCTGCGACCTGACCTATGAATATGTTCGTATTAATGCGGCGTATCGGACTTAATAGAAGCGAAGCGATATAACGGCAAAAGATTTGCCACAGCGTTCTTCGACGAGAACCGGGGAGGGCGGATTTTGGGCCGATGATCAGATCTAGCTAACGTTCGGAGCCTGCAAGGGAGAGACGAAGCGTGAACAATTGTTTTGTAATGAAATGCGGCGGCAGTACGCTTGCAGCGCTGCCTGAATCGTTCTTTGCCGATCTGAAACGGCTGCAGGAAGACGGGCTGATCCCGGTTATCGTGCATGGCGGCGGACCGGCGATCAACGAGACGCTCGGAAAGCTCGGCATCGAAAGCGAATTTGTCGGCGGCTTGAGGAAAACGAGCGAAGCGGTGCTCGATGTCGTCGAAATGGTGCTTGCCGGGCAAATCAACAAAGAAATCGTGCGCAAAATTCAAAAATCCGGCGCTAAGGCGCTGGGCATGTGCGGAGTCGACGGACACTTGATGCTGGCGCAGCCGGTTGAGAACGCGCATGAGGTCGGACTTGTCGGCGACGTTGTCGGCGTTAACGCGGCGCTGATCGAAGGTGTAGTGAATATGGGCTACATGCCGGTTATCGCGCCTATCGGTCTCGGCGAGGATGGCGGACAGCGCTACAATATCAATGCGGATACGGCGGCAGGGGCGGTTGCCTCGCATCTCGGCGTGGAGCGGATGATCGTCGTCACCGACGTGCCGGGCATCATGCGGACGGTAAACGGCGAGAAGGTCGTGCTGCCGTCGGTCACGAAGGCGGACATCGACGAAATGATCGCGAGCGGAGAAATATACGGCGGCATGATCCCGAAGGTTCGGGCGGCGCTGCAGTGCATACAGGGGAATGTGAGCGAGGTCGTCATCGTTGACGGCTCGGTACCGGAAGTGCTCAGCAAAGTGCTTAAGGAAGGCAATGTCGGTACGCGCATTTTGCGATGACAGTCATGAGCGGCATAAGCCGGAATGTGCGTGCACGTAGGGGGTCGACATTTTACAAGAGGAGTGAGTGGCATGGGTGAGGAGAACAAAAGCTCGCTATTCCCGACGTACGGAAGATTTCCGATTACGATCGTGAAAGGGGAAGGCAGCCGTCTGTGGGACGACACAGGCAAAGAGTATTTGGATTTGATGACCGGGATCGCGGTTACGAATTTGGGTCATGCGCCGAAGCAGATCAAGGAAAAGCTCGTCGAGCAGCTCGATCAGCTGTGGCATATCAGCAATTTGTTCGGAATCCCGAACCAAGAGAAGCTCGCGAAGCTGCTGACCGATAACAGCTGTGCCGATGCGGTTTTCTTCTGCAACAGCGGTGCGGAAGCGAACGAAGCGGCGATCAAGCTGGCGCGCCGTTACAACCAGAAGGTGCTCGGCAACGAGCGCTACGAAATCGTGACGTTCAAGCAGTCGTTCCACGGACGGACGCTGGCGACGCTTACGGCTACCGGCCAAGCGAAGGTGCAGGAAGGCTTCCTGCCGCTGCCGGAGGGTTTTGTGTATGCGCCGTATAACGATGCGGAAGCCTTGAAGGGATACGTCAACGATAAAACATGCGCGATCATGCTCGAGCTCGTACAAGCCGAAGGCGGCATTATTTTGGCGGACCCTGATTTCTTGAAAGAAGTCGTGCGTTTGTGCAAGGAGCATAATCTACAGCTGATCGTCGACGAGATTCAGACCGGTATGGGTCGTACGGGAACATTGTTCGCCTACGAACAGTTTGGGATCGAGCCGGATATTTTCACGCTTGCCAAAGGGATTGCGAGCGGGTTTCCGATGGGCGCTATGCTCGGCAAAGCGCATCTGCGCGAAGCCTTCGGACCGGGCAGCCACGGCTCCACGTTCGGCGGAACGCCGATTGCGACAGCGGCCGGGATCGCTACGCTGGAGACGATCGTCGGCGAGCAGTTGCCTCAGCGTGCTGCTGAGCTCGGGGCTTTCGCGGTTCGCAAGCTGAGCGAAAGTCTGAACGGCAATCCGTTCGTGAAGGAGATTCGCGGCAAAGGATTGATTATCGGGATCGAATGCGCGGAGCCGGTTGCCGGCGTCATTTCGGATATTCACCAAGAGGGCGTGCTGGCCATTACGGCAGGGCCTAACGTGATCCGTTTGCTGCCTAGCCTGCTTATTTCGGAAGAAGAGCTGGGACGCGGGCTGGACGTCATTTGTTCCGTTCTGGCCAAACGCTCGGCTGCAGCCGTGCAATAAATTGTATAGGGAAGTATGCAAAGCGATTCCTCATGGATAAACGGGGGCTCCCCCGAAAGTACCGGGAATACGCTTCGAAGGAAACCTTCATTTTTGGGGGAATTTGTTAAGGGTTTGTGAAAGGAGAGATAGCGTTGGCGGAATTAAAGCTAGACGTAAATCTGAAGGGGCGGGATTTTCTCGGTTTGGTCGATTACACCCCTGAAGAAATTCAATATTTGATCGACTTGGCGGTCGAGCTGAAGCGCAAACAGAAGGCCGGCGAGGAGTACCATCCGCTTAAAGGCAAGACGTTGGCGATGGTATTCGAAAAATCTTCGACGCGCACGCGCGTTTCGTTCGAGGTCGGCATGTACCAGCTCGGCGGTCAAGCGCTGTTCTTGAGCCGCAACGATATCCAAATGGGTCGCGGCGAGCCGATTTCCGATACGGCGCAGGTGCTTTCGCGTTATGTGGACGGCATCATGATCCGTACGTTCGCACACCGCAACGTAATCGAGCTTGCCCGCGCGGCGACCGTTCCCGTCATCAACGGGCTTACGGATTTCTCGCATCCGTGCCAGGCGCTGGCCGACTACCAAACGATCTACGAGCACAAGGGCTCGCTGAAGGGCTTGAAAATCGCCTATATCGGCGACGGTAACAATATGGCCCACTCGCTGATGATCGGTGCGGCGAAGCTCGGCATGCATATTGCCGTTGCGACTCCGGAAGGCTACGAGCCGGAGAAGGAAATTACGGAGGTTTCCAAGGAAGTGGCGGCGACGACCGGCGGAAGCGTGACGGTATGCCGTGATCCGAAGGAAGCCGTATTGAACGCCGACGTTATTTATACGGACGTATGGGCGAGCATGGGCTTTGAGGAAGAGCAGAAGCAGCGGGAAATTGCCTTCGCGAACTATCAAGTGAACGAAGAGTTGGTGAAGCATGCTAAGAAGGATTACCTGTTCATGCACTGCCTGCCGGCACACCGCGGCGAAGAAGTGAGCGAGGGCGTAACGGACGGCCCGAACTCGATCATTTTCGACCAGGCGGAAAACCGCCTGCATGCGCAGAAAGCGATCATGGCCTCGATTATGTAAAAAAGGCAAGTCCGTTAAGACGGGTTTTATAAATGGAATGAAGCAAGACGGGACTTTGGGGCGGCGCCGGCTGCAGGCCGATCGGGCAAGGCGCGGGCCGCCTCGAACCCTGTCGACGAAAATAAGGAGCGTGTCACAAGCATATGGCGAAGGAAAAAATCGTGCTTGCCTATTCGGGCGGGCTGGATACGTCGGTCATTCTGAAATGGCTGAAAGAAACATACGACGCGGAAATTATCGCATTCACGGCGGATATCGGACAAAAGGACGAGCTGGACGGCCTCGAAGCGAAGGCGCTGCAAACCGGCGCGTCGAAAGTATATATTGACGATCTGCGCGAAGAATTTGCCCGCGACTTCATTTACCCGATGTTCCAATCGGGCGCTTTGTATGAAGGGCAATATTTGCTCGGCACGTCGATCGCGCGTCCGCTGATTGCGAAACGCATGGTCGAAATCGCACGCGCCGAAGGCGCTACGGCGATCGCACACGGCGCGACAGGCAAAGGAAACGATCAGGTTCGTTTCGAGCTGACGGCTGCCGCTTTGGCGCCGGAGCTTGGCGTAATCGCCCCTTGGCGTCTTGACGAGTTCCGCGAGCAGTTCCCGGGACGCGCGGAGATGATCGCTTATGCCGAGAAGCATGGCATTCCGGTGCAAGCGAGCGCGGCGAAGCCGTACTCGACTGACCGCAATCTGCTTCACATCAGCTTCGAGAGCGGCATGCTGGAGGATCCTTGGTTCGATCCGAGCGCGGAGTCGAATGAAGACATGTACGTGCTTAGCGTTTCGCCGGAGCGCGCTCCTGATCAAGCGGAATACGTGGAGCTGGAGTTCGACAAAGGCGATTGCGTGGCGGTTAACGGCGAAAGCCTGTCCCCGTTGGAAGTCATGGAGAAGCTTAACGATCTCGGCGGCAAGCACGGCATCGGCCGCGTCGATATGGTCGAGAACCGCTTCGTCGGCATGAAAAGCCGCGGCGTATACGAGACGCCGGGCGGCACGATCCTCTTTACGGCCCACCGCAAAATGGAATCGCTGACGATGGACCGCGACGTCATGCACTTGCGCGACTCGCTGATCTCGAAATACAGTTCGCTCGTGTATAACGGCTTCTGGTTCGCGCCGGAGCGGCTCGCTCTGCAGGCGCTCGTAAACGAGAGCCAGAAGAACGTAACCGGTACGGTCCGCATCAAGCTTTACAAAGGGAACGTGATCGGAGCGGGCGTGAAGAGCCCGGTCAGCCTTTACAATCCGGATATCGCGACAATGGAAGCGGACCCGACGAAAGCGTACAATCAGAACGATGCGACAGGCTTCATCCGCCTGAACGCTTTGCGCTTGAAAGTAGGCTCCGGCGTCGAGCAGAACGCGAAAAAATAAGGAAGCCTCGTAATGGCTCCCGTCATTGGAGAATGCGGCTTCGCAAGCTTGAAGGACAAGTCGCTCCGGGCGGCCGGAAAATGGAACAAATAACCGAAGGACAAATTACCGATAGTACAAGCCGAAGGGTCGAGCGAATGCTCGTCCCCTTTGACGGTCTTATATACTGTATTTCGTATGACGCATCGCTCGGGAGAGGCAAATCTTTTCAGAGCTGGAGCGCGTAAAGCGGTCTGCTTTGCGCCAAAAATCAGAACGCAATTCGCGATTCGCATCTTTTCGGCTGTTGACCGATAGTTGCGGGTACGGCGAGCATCCTTGCTCCAAGGACGGCGAAGGTTAAGGAAGGGGAGTTACGTACGTGTCCAAACTTTGGGGTGGACGTTTCACGAAGCAAACGGATCAATTGGTAGAAGAATATACGGCTTCGATCATGTTCGATAAGGCGCTGGCCGAGGAAGACATTCAAGGCAGTCTTGCGCATGTCACGATGCTGGGCAAATGCGGCATTTTGCCGGCTGACGATGTGGAGAAAATCAAGGACGGTCTCTTGAAGGTACAAGGCATGATTCGCCGCGGGGAAGTCGAGTTTACCGTAGGCGACGAAGATATTCACATGAATATCGAGAAAACGCTGATCGACGAAATCGGGCCGGTCGGCGGCAAGCTGCATACGGGCCGCAGCCGGAACGACCAAGTCGCGACGGATATGCACTTGTACCTGCGTAAACGGGTCGTCGAGTTCGTCGGCCTGCTGAACAAGCTGAACGAGGCGCTGATCGGGCAATCGCTCGCCAACCTCGACACGATTGTGCCGGGCTATACGCATCTTCAACGGGCTCAGCCGATTTTGTTCGCTCATCATATGATGGCGTATGTGTCCATGTTCCAGCGCGACATCGAGCGCATGCAGGACAGCTACAAGCGGATTAATTCGCTGCCGCTGGGCGCCGGTGCGCTGGCCGGAACGACGTTCGCGATCGACCGTCATTTCGTGGCGCAGCAGCTCAAATTCGACCGCGTGTACGAAAACAGCCTCGACGCTGTCAGCGACCGCGATTTTATCGTCGAGTTTCTGGCGAACGCCGCGCTTGTTATGACGCACTTGTCGCGTTTGTGCGAGGAGCTCGTCCTCTGGTCGAGCACGGAATTCGCTTTCGTCGAGCTTGACGATGCGTTCTGTACGGGCAGCAGCATTATGCCGCAGAAGAAAAATCCGGACGTACCTGAGCTTGTCCGCGGCAAGACGGGGCGCGTTTACGGTAACCTGTTCGGTCTTTTGACGGTGCTGAAAGCATTGCCGCTTGCCTACAACAAAGACATGCAGGAAGACAAAGAAGGCATGTTCGATACGGTCAAAACGCTGCAGGGCGCGCTGCAACTGTTCGCGCCGATGATCGCGACGATGAAGGTCAACCGCGAGCGGATGCGCCAAGCCGTCAACCAGGACTTCTCGAACGCCACCGATATCGCCGATTATTTGGTGAACAAGGGGCTGCCGTTCCGCCAGGCGCATGAAGTGATCGGGAAAACCGTGCTGTACTGCATTCAGAACAAAAAATATTTGCTCGATCTCAAAATCGAGGAGTTTCATCAGTTCTCCAAGCTGTTCGACACGAATATTTACGATGTGCTGCAGCCGGAGAACGTCGTCAACGCACGTAATGTATACGGCGGTACGGCTTCCAACCAAGTATCGGAAGCAATCGAACGCGCACAGAAGCAGCTCGAGGAAACGAACGACTGGGTGCAAGCGTACGTCGAGAAAAGCAAATAATGAATTGCATAAGTGCTAGATAAAGTGAAATGGACGGTGACTTGTCACCGTCCATTTTTTTCTGCGTCTTTCTTTTCTTACGTAATAAGGGAAATGCGGTCTATCTCCCTTCTTGAGCGGCAAGTTATTTATAAAAATGGGTGTCCATATTTACTCTTGGATGTTTACTCCAATATGTCTCAGACGTATGATTAATCTTATAACATTTTTTCCTGTTCATGGTTATTTCAATAAATCCCTTCCCAATGAAATTAGCTCTCGCTTAATCACTTAAAAAGGGGTGTGAAATTTGAATAAATCCGGGAAAGAACTCCATTCAAGAAGAAAATCCCTAAGAAAGGTTTTTCTATTATTACTAGCCTCGTACATTTCACTTTTATTGGTGGCTATGATCAGCAGCATCATTTATTACCAACGGGTGGAGTCGAATATGCTTGATAGCGCCAAACGCACAAGCATGACTATGTTGGAGCAGTTGAAAATAGACATGGATAACAAGATTGAATATGTAAATAAACTCAGTAACAGTTTAGTGTTCAATCAAAAGATGGATATGTTGGTTAGAGATAATCAAACGGTATATACATATGAGGACTTAATGAAAGATATGATGGGCTTTACAAAAAGCGATTTTATTTATGACTACTATGTTTATTTTGCAAATAGTGATGAAATTGTAACTTCTACTATCAAAATAGATCCTAAGCATTTCTATGATAACGTTTACAATTATGAAGATGTTCAGTATGAAAAGTGGTATTCCATGCTGCATGAATATCATTTCAGGAAATATATGTCCGCAACCCGACTAAACGCTTATGGCTCCCAAACACAAAGCGTTATTACCTTTATGCAGACGATACCGATTCACAGAAGCAGCACCATGGCACAAGCGATCATTCTTATTGATGAAAGCAAGATCAAAGCAGTTATCGATAAAATGAACTGGGCAAGCGGAGCGCATATCTATGTCCTTAATAAAGACTCTGAAACCATTCTCACCTCCAAAAATGCTCCGGTCATATCCGATGATATAAAACATGCTATGAATACCACGAGCGGAGTGGTTGATCATGAACAAAACTCCGAGAATGTTATCGTGTCCTTCCAAATCTCCGATGACACCGGTTGGAAATATATTATGGTTACTCCGAAATCAAAGTTTTTTTCGCAAATCAACCGGATTAAAGTAAACGGGTATATCATTCTCATCATATGTACCCTGATCGGAAGCGTATTAGCATACATTTACACTTATAAAAATTATCGTCCCATAAAGGAAATCAGCAACATCATCGGTCATGAAGACAACAGCAATATACAATCCAATAACGAATTTGAGCATATCAGATCTTTCATTATTCAAACTCTTGAAAAGAAAAAAGAGCTTAAAGACATAATCAATGTACAGGCTCCAATCATGCGCTCAAGCTATTTCACTAAACTTATGAAAGGGTATCCGTGCAGTACCGGGAATGAGAAGGATTCTTTAGGATTTCTGGGAATTGAATTGCAATCGGACGGATTTATGGTGATCATCACCGAAATTAGCGACCGATGCGGTTTTTTCAAAGATCATACAGAGGAAGAGTGGATGTTAGGGCGTTTTATCCTCATGAATGTAGGCGAGGAATTATTTAATAACGAGTACAGATGCTACTTTGTTGAGATTGATCATTGCCGTGTAGCGTTTATTTTGAATCTGCAGCAAGATCGCGACGGAATAAATCAAAAAAATGAATTTGAACAAATCTATACGATTTACAATGAAGTGATTGAGAAAAAGTGGGGGTTATCCATTACTTGTGGGGTGAGCAATCAACATACGGGCATGATTCAGTTAAGAGAATGCTACGATGAGGCTATGAAAGCATTGGAATACAGTACGGTTAAAGGTAAAGGCGGTATTATTTACTTTGAAGAACTGAGCCGGGGAGACAGCTATTATTACTATCCGATCGACATTGAAATTCAAATGATAAATTTTTTGCGCTCGGGTGACTATGAGAATGCGATTCAAATGGTGGATATGATTATTGAAGTAAACTTCAAGTCAAGACGTATTAGTTATGAGACCGGTAAATGCTTAATCATTGAAATGATCAGCACATACATGAAGGTTATGAACGTTATTCTGGCGAAATCAGGCGAGAGTACGATCCCTATGGATGATATGGTAAAGAACGTACTCGGTTCCAGCACGATTGCAGAGATGAGCATGAAGATGAAGGAGATAGCCGACAGTATATGCAAACTGGTCAAGAAAAATCAGGGGACTCCCGGCGAGAAGCTGGTAAATGAAGTGATTGCGTATATTCGGGATAATTTTAGCGATAATTCCTTAAGCCTTAAATCCATAGCGGAACGATTCAATATTACTCCTCAATATGTCTCTACACTGTTCAAAAAACATACATCTGAGAATATTAAGGATTTTATTTCCCAAATCAGGTTGGAGAAGGCAAAGGAATATCTTGCAGACAGTAGTTTGACCACATCTCAAATCGCTGAATTGCTGGGTTATGCGGATGAGAAGGGGGTCATAAGGCTGTTTAAAAAATGCGAAGGGATAACCCCGGGAAGCTATAGGAAAAGCATAGGTACCGAATAATTCGATCGGCGCAAGCGATCTCTTCATCGCAGAGATCGGTATGCGTCTTTTTCATTGGCAAAGATTAAGAAATGGAAGTCGAGATTTAGTCTTGGGTGTTTATTCGGATATATCCTTTGACGTATTGTTACTGCAGACATACGGCAGTTTTTTATGGCTGCGCGTAAATAAAGCGAGAGGAGTGATTAAATGTTGAGCAGAATGCCCCTTTATAGACAAAGTATCGGCAGAGCGATTTGGAACAACCGATCTATAAAGGGGATGATCAGGGGGTGGAGGCTTTATGTCTTTATTCTACCGGCATTTCTTTATTTTATTATTTTCTGTTATGGCCCGATGTATGGAGTACAGATTGCGTTCAAGGATTTTATTCCGGCCAAAGGGATATGGGGGAGTCCATGGGTAGGCCTTAAACACTTCAGCATGTTTTTTGGTTCACACGCGTTCGATACTGTTATTAAAAATACGGTTTCCATATCGTTATACACGCTGATTGCAGGATTTCCTGCTCCTGTCATACTGGCATTGATGCTGAACGAAGTAAAAGGAAAGTTCTTTAAAAAACTTGTACAAAATGTAACCTACGCTCCCCATTTTATATCTATGGTTGTAATGGCAGGCATGATTATCATGTACTTAAGTCCTAATGGTATAGTCAATCAATTATTTGAACATGCGGGTATCGCAAAAATTCCGTTTCTTGAGAAGGCCAGCTATTTCAATGATATTTATGTGTTTTCCGGGATATGGCAAAATGTAGGCTGGGGATCCATTATTTATCTTGCAGCTTTGGCCGGGATTGATCCTCAACTGCATGAAGCGGCAATCGTAGATGGCGCTACCAGAATGCAAAGGATTATTTACATTAACATTCCCAGCCTGATTCCAACCATGGTTATTATCCTTATACTTGATGCCGGCGGAATCATGAATGTAGGGTTTGAAAAGGTTTATCTGCTGCAAAATCCCTTGAACCTGGAGGCGTCGGAAGTCATATCTACCTATGTTTATAAAGTAGGACTCCTTAAGGCACAGTACAGTTTTTCAGCGGCGATAGGTTTATTCAATACCCTGATTAATTTATCGCTTATGCTGTTAGTCAATAAAATCTCAAGAGTCGTAAGCAAAACCAGTCTTTGGTGATAAGCGTGGGAGACAATTATGAATGCGATGAGGGAAACAAAGCTGGATCAAATTTTTGTAGCGATCAATACGGTTCTACTGTCGGGCATACTAATAGCCACTTTATATCCGCTGGTGTTTGTTATAAGCGCTTCGATCAGTGATCCCGATTTGGTCAATTCCGGCAGGATGATTTTATTGCCTAAAGGAATCTCTTTTGAAGGGTACGCCAATGTGTTTAAAGATTCACGTATATGGACGGGTTATAAAATGACAATTTTCTATACGCTGGCAGGGACATTAATAAACCTTGCAGTGACCATACCTGCAGCGTACTCTCTGTCAAGAAAGGATTTTGTCGGCAAAAAGGTCATCATCATTATTTTTATGGCTACTATGTTTTTCAGCGGAGGGCTTATTCCAACCTATCTGTTGATGAAAGATATAGGTATCCTTAACACGATTTGGTCCATGCTGCTGCCTGGAGCAACATCAATATGGTATATCGTGATATGCAGAACGTATTTCCAGACGAACATCCCGGATGAATTAAGAGAAGCGGCTGTCATTGATGGGTGTACCGACTTTAGATTGTTTTTTTCCATCGTGCTTCCTCTATCCTCGGCCATTATAGCCGTCATGGCCTTGTTCTTCGGAGTGAGTCATTGGAACAACTACTTTTCAGCTTTAGTATACCTCTCAGACAAGGAGTTGTTTCCGCTCCAGCTTATACTGCGGGAAATTCTTGTGAAGAGTGAATTCAATGCTCAAATGCTTCTGATCGGTTCCAGCGATTCGGAGGCGCTTGGTAAAGAACTACGGATCGCAGAACAAACCAAATATGCGTTAATCATCGTCTCCACTTTACCGGTTATGCTGGCGTATCCGTTTATTCAAAAGTATTTTGTAAAAGGCGTAATGGTAGGCTCATTGAAAGGTTAATCTCTAATAAAGAAGAGGAGTATTGGAATGAAAAAGAAAGTTGCCCTGCTAATGGCGCTCGGAAGCACGATGTCAATTATTGCTGCATGCAGCAGCGAACCGGCGAAAGAAGCTGAGAAGCCTGCCGAAAAGGAAGATAAGGCTGCCAGCTATATGAACGCAACAGGATTTCCGATTGCGAAGGACAAAATCACGATTAAGGCGATGGGGTTAAAGGATCCGGGGGGAACGGAATGGAACGACCTGGAGCTGTTCAAGAAGGCGGAAGAGCTGACGAATATTCATTTTGATTTTCAACTGGCTGAGCAGTCGACTTATGAGGAGAAAAAGAACCTTGCCCTTGCCAGCGGAGAGTATCCGGATGTCTTCTTCCGTAGCATATCTGTAAATGACGAGGAGGTTTACGGGAAGCAAGGCACGTTCATTAACCTGAAACCTTTGATCGATAAATATGCGCCCAACTTAAAAAAGCGTATGGAGGAAAATAAAGAGTTAAAGGCAGCGATAACGGCAACGGATGGAAACATCTATGCCTTGCCTTATTATGTTCAGACCAGTACGTTGAATCCGCATGTGAGCTTTTTTAATGCCGAGTGGATGAACCGAGTAGGCATGACCATGCCGCAGAATACGGATGATTTATACTTGTTGCTGAAAGCCTTCAAAGAGAAAGACCCGAACCAAAATGGCAAAGCAGATGAAATTCCATGGTCCAGCTATCGCTTTGAAGCCATGAATCAGTTCATTTTACCGGCGTTTACAGGACTTTCCGGCGGACCTGTATTCGATGTTAAGGACGATAAGGTTGTTTTTACGCCAATCCTTCCAGAGTTCAAAGAATATCTTGCCTATATGAACAAGCTCTATAAGGAAAATCTGATCGACCATGAATTTCTCACCCAGACTGCTCAACAGCATCTCGCCAAAGTGAAAAGCGGCATAGTGGGCGTATATAATACATCGCCAACCGTACTTCCGCCGGAAACCACCGAATTGCAGGATTCTCTCGAGCCTATTACGTCTCCATTTAACAGCAAAAAGGTTGCGAGAGCTTACAGCCCCATTTATACAGGCAGAGCGGCCATTACAGACAAGAATAAATATCCGGAAGCTACAATGCGCTGGATTGATACGTGGTATGCCAAGAGTGACGAAGCGGTACAGGGTCTGAGCGGAACCGCTTTATTTGTCGGAATGGAGAACGAGCATTGGGAATATGCGGATCCGGAAAAGAAGACCTACAAATTCAAGAGTCCTGTTACGAGTTTTCAGGATATCAATAAGAAAGTTTCCGTAAGTTCGTATATGCCTAGCTATTTGGAATTTATGCCGTATCCTTCCGGTTCCCCACTCATGGAGATGAAGGTCAAGGGAGTTCAAAAACGCCAGGAGCCTTATATGAAGTCGTATTTCCCTACAACAGCAAGGTATACGAAGGAAGAGGGCGAAAAGGCTACCATAATAGAAACGGATATTAATACGTATGTGGAACAGATGATGACAAAGTTTATTACCGGCGATGAACCGATTCAAAATTTCGATAAATATGTGGAAAGCTTGAAGAAAATGAAACTCGATGAACTTACCGCCATTAAGCAAGCTATTTATGACAGATGGCTGAAAGGCAAAAACAGCTAGTTTTTGAGCGAAACCGGATTCGACATTATTCATTATGCAGGAGGTTGACCAAATGATTAATCATTCTCGGTATGGGGCTCCCGAATTTATGGGGTATCCGCTGAAAGAGACCTTTCTATTAAATTGTGCTGTAGGTATAGAGGATGGTCAAAATATGCTGTATACCTTACAGACGGGGAGACCGCCGGTTTTTAACGTATTTGACATCGATGCATGTCGTGTTGTACGTTCCTTCCCGCTTTCAGAAGATACCCATACTTGCTGGACACATAAAATTGACGCCGAGGGCAATGTATACTTTGCCACGCAGGCAACAGGCAGGCTCTATAGGTATTCGCCAATATCCAAGGAAGTGGAAAGCCTGGGGTATGTGCTGGGTGAGTCTGCACTCTACCACATTTGTTTTGATGAGGAACGCAACGTATATGTGGGAACATTTCCAAACGCCAAAATTGTCAAATACGATGTAAAGGAAAAGCGCTTTTATGACCTTGGCACAGTCATTGAGGGTGAAAAATATGCCATGTCCATGGTCTATTACAAGGGTTTCCTTTACGTCGGAGGCAACTCTGCAAGTACAAGCTTTTATAAAGTGAATGTAAAGTCGGGAGAGAAGGAGCGGCTTAAAAACCCAAGTATTTCAGGTGTGTTTGATGAAACCCAGGTTCGCTGCTATTATATGATGACTCTCGTTGAGCACTATCTTTTTGCCCATACGAAGCTGTTTGACGGTACCTATGTCATGCTGGTATATGATTTGGAGCAAGGACGATGGTTAGACTTTGTTCTGGATAAGGCATTTGGACATCATGTATCACCCAAGCTCGACGGCAAGGTTTACTTGATCCTGGAGAAAAGGGTAAAGTCATTTGATCTTGCTACATGTGAAATTGAAGAGACGGGTATGGATTATGCAAATTACATCATGGGCGGAAACTGGGTCCGGATGAAGGATCAGGAGAAGTACCCGGGCAATACGTATGTAACTGTAAATTACGACCTGGGGAAGCCTGTTCTGCTCAATTTGCAAAAGAAAGAAGTAACCGTGCTGGAAAATGCCGACTTTACAGATCAGCCGATTGAAATAAGGGCTATGGGCACGGACCCGGATGGACATATCATCTTCGGGGGTTATATGGGGACGCATGGCGCCGTTTTTGATGTTGCAACAGGGGACTACCGAATATTCCCGATCGGACAGATCGAAGGAATGGGGACTTGCGGCGACAAAGTGTATTTCGGTATTTATACACAAGCCCAAGTACATGAGTTTGATCCCAAGCTGCCTATCGATACGGGCAATAACCCCAGGTTTTTGAGGAAAATCGGGGAAAAACAAGACAGACCTTTTAAGGTCATTGAAGCGGAAGGCAAGGTTGTCATATCGTCTGTTCCAACTTATGGCGAACTTGGAGGAGCATTGACGATATTCGATCCGGTCGGCGATACCTGGGCGGTATATCGAAATATTGTTCCAAACCATAGTGTCATTTCACTTGCGTACCGTGATGGGAAAATATATGCATCGACCTGTATATGGGGCGGGCTCGGTATTGATCCTATCGAGAGAGATGCCAAAATATTCGTTTTTGATCTTGCCAAAAGTCAAAAAGTAGCGGAAGTAACGCCGAAGTTTCCTGATTTCCAGGATCACCTGATGCATATAGGAGATATTTCTTTTGGGCCTGACGGTCTGTTATGGGCGGTATCGAAAGGATTTGTTTTTGCTATGGACCCCGAGACGCTGGAAATTATGAAATATCGTAATATCAATGGGTATGATTGGACGGTGGAAGGAATAAGATTGGTTCCTATATGTATCCGTTGGGGGCATGACGGGCTTATGTATATCAATGCGAACGACACCATGGCCGTGTTTGATATCCATAGTCTCGATTACAAGATTATTGGGGGAAGGGCAACGCACTTTGAAATAGGCAAGGACGGAAACCTGTATTATACGGACTACTCCCGGTTGTATAGAATCGACGTTTCGAATACAAACGAACCCGTACCAGGAGGAAAACAAATATGAGAAGACGAGCGTGGAGATGGGCAATCTCGATGATGGCTTTTCTGATGATCGTATTTGGAACGCTAACACCTGCTTGGGCAGATGGGCCGGGATCGCCGAATAGTAAAATAATAGACGGACCCGAATTCCTGGGTGAACCTCTTACACAGACACTTCTGCTCAATACGGCGCTTGGAACGGAAGACGGACATAACATGCTCTATACGACTATGAGCGGAAAGCCTGATGCCAAGTTCATTGTGTATAATCTGGATACCCATACCGCAGAGCGTACATTCGAGCTTCCAGGTGTAAAGAACTCATGGAGCCATAAAATAGACAGCAAGGGGAATGTTTACATGCTCCCTCATGGCTATGTAAGGGTCTATCAGTATTCGCCAGTCACCAAGCAAATAAAGCAAAGCGGGCTCGTTCCAGGAGAAACCGCTACATACGGCTTAAACATTGATGAGAATGACAATGTGTATTTCGGAACTTTCCCCAGCGCCAAAGTAATCAAATACAATCCTGTTACAGATGAAATGACGGATTTCGGAACGATCTTTCCCGGACAAAAGTACGTCATGTCCATGGTATACCATGAGGGATTCCTTTATGCAGGCGGGCAGGATCAGAACAGTATGTTTGTCAAAATAAATGTCGAAACAGGCGAGAAGACGCCGATCCCCAATCCGAACGCTTCGGAGCTTCCGGAGCTTCCGGCAGGCTTCACACCTATTTCCTACTACATGATGAGTAAAGTGGACCATCTTGTTTTCGCTCAGATAAAAGCATCAAACGGTATGTATTACATGTGTGTATATGATCTTAACCAGGGCAAATGGGTGAAAGCGTTTTACAGATCCTTCGGACATTATGTGTCTCCAAAGCTCGATGGAAAGGTTTACTTGCTGGGCGGTCTCCCGAGTGACGGAACGACAAATGCATTATATTCGGTTGATCTGACAACGTTCGAAACGGAAGATACAGGAATACGGTATTATGGAAACTATACAGGGGGCGGATGGGTAGAGCTTCAAAACAGGCCGGATTTACCGGGTAAATCTCTTGTAACGGTTCAGCAAGGAAAAGTGTTGGCGTTTAACCTGGCGGCCCAAAAAGCAGAGTTCCTGCAGGAATCGAACTTTCCTGCTAATGGAATCCACATACAGGATCTTGAAGCGGGACCTGGCAACAAGCTTATTATGGGCGGATATATGCTTGACAAAGGTATCATCTACGACACGGAAACCGAGAGCAAGCAGGAGTTTGCAACTACACAAACGGAGACAATCAAGCGAATAGGAAACAAAATCTACTTAGGTTTGTATACGCAAGCGGTATTAAGTCAATTAGATTTGGAACAACCGATCGGACCCGCGAATCCAAAGCAACTGACTTCCTTCGGAACGGAGCTTCAGGATAGAATTTTTGATATTGAAGACGCGGACGGCAAGATTGTAATGGGGACCTTTCCTCGGGCAGGTTTTCTAGGAGGGGGACTTGCCATATATGATCCTGCAACAGGCGAAAGCCAACTCTACAAAAATGTAATTCCCGATCAGAGCGTAGAAGGATTGGCCTATAAGGATGGCAAGGTATATGGAGCCACCAGCATATATGGAGGCGCGAATCCTACTCAAACGGAGGCGAAAGTATTTATCTTTGATATGGCTTCAAGGCAAGTCGTTAAAGAGGTTGCGCCCAAAATGGCAGGCGTGGATGTTCCGCTTACCTTTATAGGGGATATTGAGTTTGGGCCGGACGGGAATTTGTGGGGCATCTCATCAGGCGTCGTTTTCGCTTTGGACCCGGTAACGCTCGAAACCGTGAAAGCAATCGTCGTTGACAGGGTTTCCAGTACCAAAACGCTGCCTACCGTAGCCCATCTTATTTTTGGAGAGGACGGCATGCTTTATACCAATGTAAACGGTTACTTCACCATCATTAATCCTTTTACATTGGAATACGACAAGACCTCGATAACGATGACTTACCATACGATAGCATCGGACGGAAACATATACTTTACAGGCTATTCTTCTGATACGCATAAGCTGTATAGAATGAAGGTTTCGGACCTTACGGAGAAAAGCACACTGACTGCCCCTGTCAGTACCGTTTCAGCCGAAACGGAATTCAAGGTTAGCTACGGAGTCAGCGATGTAAGTCGGGCCGTTTACGGTCAAGACATCAACCTGGAATACGACCCAGGCGTCATCGAGCTTGTATCCGCAAGATCGCTAATCGAAGGGGTCGCGATTGTCGAGACCGTCAAGGAGCCTGCCGGCAAGCTTCGTTTGATTGTAGCCAGTCAAGGTCCGCAGCACGTCGTTACCGGCAATGCGCAAGTGATCGAGCTTACATTCCGGGCGAAGGATGTTTTGCAAACGGCTTCAAGCGTCATTTCGATTACAAGCGCCTTGTTGAGCGATGAGCAAACAAACGAAGTTCAAGCAAAGGCATCGTCCGTCACAATTACGGTAACGGCAGACGGCGCTGGCGGAAGAAATCCGGATATCAATCAGGACGGTAAAGTGAGCATAGGCGATTTGGCGTTCGTGGCTGCGAATTACGGCAAAGACAGAAGCAGTCCGGATTGGGCACAAGTGAAGAAAGCGGATATTAACGGAGACGGCAGAATCGATATTCTGGACCTCGCGGCGGTTGCCAAGAAGATCCTTGAATAGCGGAATGTGAAGAGGGAAGGGGGAGGCCCCCTTCCTTTTTTTTAAATATAAGACTGTATATGTTTCACATAACAAGTGCTTATATTTCAACGGTAAACGCGCTTGTCCGAGCTTATGCTTACGAAGTCGCTTTCTTCGAAAGCGTTCAGGACAGCGAAGCCGTTTATCCTTGACCGAAAGTATAAGGAAAGGATGTTGTTATGAATCGCAGAGTAATCATTTCTCAGCTGCTTCTGCTGGTTTGTTTCCTGATGTTGCTTCCGATTAGCGCTTATGCGCAGTCAGCCCCGTCTATTCTGTTGACCGCAGCCAACCCGGTTGATGGAAAAGTGACGATAACCATGAGCGGCAACAATATGAACGATTTATACGGTTATGAGGCGAGCCTGGCTTTCGATTCCGGTATGCTGGAGCTTGTGGAAGCCAAATCCGGGCTGGAGGGGTTTTCCGTTTCGCCTGTTGTCAAGGGCAACGAGATCGTCCTCGCTCATACCAAAATCGGCAACGTAGCCGGAGAAAACGGAGATCTTCTCATTGGTACGCTAACATTTAAGATCAGGAAATACGGGGCTTCTACTGTCACATGGAAAGCTTTCAAAACGATCGACTCCCGCTTGGCCGCGCAAACCTACGCCATAGACGAGAGCGTTTCCGTGGTTGCTGCCAGGAAATTTGTGGATTTGGAGGGGCATTGGGCCAGAGAAGATATCGAATTACTCGCTGCGAAGGGCGTTATAGAAGGAATGGACGAAGATCATTTTGTGCCGGAAGCACATGTAACCAGAGCGCAGTTTACTGCGTTGCTCGCGAGAGCGCTGCATATCCAAACGGACGCGAAGCAGAATCCGTTCACCGATGTTTCTCCCGGTTCCTGGTATAACGAAGCGGTCCGCAGCGCCTTTGCTGCAGGCGTTATTCAGGGCGTGACGGAAACGAGCTTCGCTCCGGAGCAAAAGATCGCAAGGGAAGACATGGCCGTGATGATGGCGAGGGCGAGCGCCTATGTGGCGGGGGCTGCAACAGGGCAAAGCCTTGAAGGCGATTTGCCGATCTTTGCGGATATGGAGGAAGCAAGCGAGTGGGCCAGAGCAGACATTCGCGCAGCCGTTCACTTAGGCATCATCAACGGCAGAGAGGAGAATCGGTTTGTTCCTAAAGACAAGGCAACCCGGGCCGAAGCGGCTGTAGTCATAAAAAGGCTCTTGTCCTCGTTAAGCCTGCTTTAACCGGTGGATTGGAACAGGCGGGAGTCGTCCGTTATGCAGCCTGTAGGAGAAGCTAAATGGATAGCCCCCGCAAATGCAGTTCCTAATTCTACCGAAGACCTACCGAGACGCCGCCGATATCCGAGCGTATTTTGAGCAGCGGTCCTTTGTTTTTGTCGCCGATCGTGCCTTGGATATTGTGATTGTCGTTGCTCGTAAACACCATATCGGGAAGATTGACGGTGGATGCGCCGATTTCGCTCTTAATATCCACCCGCATCGCGTCGGTCCGCGGCAGCTTTACGCTGATCCCGCCGATATCGCTGTAAACGACGGCATCCTGGTTAAATTCGCTCAGTGATAAATGGATCGCTCCAATCCCGCTTTCAAGCTCGACAGCGCCGCTGACGTCCTTGATGTTCATAGCGCCCGTATCCGTCGAGGCTTTGAACGAATCGCTCTTGAAGCCGTCTACCGAAAGCGTGCCGACATCCGTGCTGAGTTTCGCTGTTTGTGCCTGCAGCCCTTCGATTCGAACGCTTCCGATGTCGCCTTTGACTTGAAGCGACCGGTACATTTTGTCGGGTACCGTTATTTCGAGCTTGGGGCGGAGATTGCCGTTTATCAAATCGAATATTTGCGGAATATCGATTCCGGTCTGAAACTTTTTGTGGATCAGCGCTTCGATGACTGCCGTATCGGACGGCTGCGTTTCGGCCTTAAAGCTGACTTGCTTTTCCATCGAGTTGAGCGCGCTGCCTTGGAACGAAACGTGTATATCGCTGTCCTTGCCGGGCAGGAGGACGACTTCCGCGTAGTCGGCTTTTACAGATATATGTTGAATGGCGGCAGCATCGATCGTTTTTTCATGTTTGAACTCGCTTCTCTCCTGGGCGAAACCGTCCGTTTCCTGGTACAGCCAGGCGAGACCGACCGTCCCAATCGCTATGAACGCGATGCCGATAAAAGTGAAAGTTTTGAGTGGAAAGCGCATACGTTCTATTCTCCCTTAATGAGCCGTTTGTTGGCTCGAATATAGGTGCGGACCAAGCGGGAAAAGCGCGGCACAATGGCCAGCATAGCCGATCCGAAAAGCAAACCGAGTCCGACCAGCACAAGGGAACCGAACAGCTCGACCAGCAAAATCGTGTTCGTTTGCTCAAAGCCGGTACCAATCATTATGAAAATGGGACTGGCAATCAAGATGAGCGAAACGAGCGAGAAAGAGAATAACACCCCGCATATTGCCAAGAAAGGCGCCAGCACGAATATCAAATTGAAGAAACCCAGCGCCACGCTGATCAGCATCGATTTAGCCGTGTTGTCTTGCGGCGGCGTCGGATAGCTTTCGTACATCGGCGGCGCCTGAGAGGTCATCCACTCCGGACCGCGGTTCGGCTGGCTGAGCCACTCGATGATTTCCCGCTCGCTTTTGCCGTTCGCCTCGGCTTGCCGGAACAGCTCCTCATAAACATATTGAATACGGCGCTGCTCGTCTTCCGGCAGCCCTCTTAACCGCAGCTCGAGACCTCGTAAGAAATCGTCTTTGTTCATTTGGAAATCCCTTCTTTTGTTCTTGTTGCTACAACCATACATGAAAACGGTCATAGTGACCAAGTAACTGCGGTCATGTGACTTCGGCCGGTACCGGCACATGCAAGAATAAACGTTCATGACCCTTCGGGTCACAGATTATGATGAAAACTCGGCGCACAATCGCGCATTTTCGTAAAACGGCTTCATCGTCCTAAACGCTTTCAAAGAAAGCGCCTTCGTAAGCATATGCTTACGAAGGCACGTTTACCGGGAAGTCGAACAATCAGTGAAGAGTATGTCTCCTGAGACTGCCAAAAACCCCCGCGGGAGGCGGAGGCGTTTAAGGCTGCAAGGGTAACCGGTGCGCGTCGGCGTGAAGTCAAATGTGAAATCGACAGCGCTCGCTTAGCGGAAATTCGGCCCGCGTACACCGTCCTCGATAACGGAGGGGGCGGGCGCCGTGTCGTCGCCCAGCTTCGATTCGTCGCCGTTCACGGCGATCAGCGTAGGCTGCGGCGCATAGGCATCGCGGGAGACGAGGTCGGTAGAGACGACGTTTCCGTTTTGCTTTTTGACGCGGTACGTTTCCACGATGAGCCCGGGCTTTCCTTGCTGGAGCGTCACCTTTTTGCCTTTGCGCAGCGTCGGGTTCTGGACATATTTGTTCGGCGCCGGAAGCTCGCGGATCGTCTTGGTCACGACCTCGTACGTGATGTCGCTCGGCGTTTGGCCGAACAGCTTGACGGTAAGGCGGCCGTTGTCCATCGAGGTGCGGATGAGCAGGTGATGGCCCGTATTGTTTTTGAATTTGAAGTTGATGTAACCGTCGGCATAGGTGGCGTCGAGTCCCGGCGTGACGTAGCTTACGGGAAGCGAATGGTTGCGCCGTTCGACGATCTGTAGTCCGCCCAGCAGCACCGCGTTATACAGTGTCGAAGATACTTGGCAGATGCCCCCGCCTACGCCCGGGACGAGCTTCCCGTTCAGAATGACCGGCGCTTCTTGAAAGCCGAACTTTTTTTCGGTTTCCTGGATGATCTTGCTGTAATCGAAAATACCGTCCGGCGGAAGCAGCATATCGTGAACCGTTTGGGCTGCGGAGGAAACGTTGTGGATGCGCCCCTCCCCGCTTGCCGGAAAAACGGTGGAAAACTCCGCTATTTTCCGCGTGATGCCTTGCGCTTTCAGCGTCTCTTCGGTGACGGCGGGTTTGATTGCAAGAAGCGGAAGCGTAAGCGGAATCGGCGCCTGCAGTATCCCGAGCATCCAATCCTTCGGAGGAAAACGCCCGTCCAGCTGCCGCAGCAGCTCCTCCGTATCGATCCGGTATCCGTTCCTGCCGGGATCGATCCGTACTTCATCTTGCGGAGATATGATACGCAACGCGTTGACCGGCTCGCTTTTTTGCAGCGCGATCCATGTCTGGTCCACCGTTCGCTGCAGCACCTCTTTATCGAAAGTAATTTGCAATCCCAGCGCGCGGTTCGTTAGTTTCTTGCGCAATTGCGCGCGCTGCCAAAGCGAGCCTGACTTCAGCGCTTCCATCTGCGCGATGATTTCGTCGGCATTGCTTCGCAGGCCCAGCTGTTCCAGAGTAAGCGAAGTTGCCACTCCGCCTGCCGGCTCGGCCTTCAGCCGGACTTGCTGCCGTGCGAGAAGCAAAACGGCATCCTCCAGCTTGGCGCGAAAGCCTTGGAGAGACACGCCCTCCGCATGCCAGCCGGACACGATGACGCCGGCCGGTACCGTCTGGCGGGTGGCATAGACCGCCAAGGACGCAGCGCCGCCGGCCGCTGCCAACACGCCAAGCACGATACCTCCGATAAGCAATCGTTTCAATAACGCCATCCCCTTCCTTCGTGGTCAGCCTGTACTACAAATGTATGACGGGGACATGCGGATTCATGCTCGTCTTTCCGGAACGACGCAAAGGTTATTGTTTCAGCCGCTAAATCGCGTAATTTCGAGGCTTGTCCGGATCGTCGCAGAATGTTTCGATTTTGTGGCAATTTGTCGGGTACGTAAAGGAATTTGACCGTTCGTGTCGAAGTGTATAAGGTACGACCGGACGGCCCATTTTTCGACATCGGACACAGGCAGAGGCGGGCTGGCGGGAGCTCGGGACGGAATGGAAAACTTGCGTGCAGAAAGCAAAACTCGACGGATCCTTAGGGAGTCGATCGAACGAACGGACTATCGGACGCCGTACATAAAAATAGACGCTGATCCGGCTGAGGCCGGTGTGTCAATAAACTGGGATGTGATTGAATGATAGAAATGCAGGATGTATGGAAGACGTATGCCGACGGGACGCATGCGATCCGTGGAATGAACCTGAAAGTCGACCGCAACGAGTTCCTTTATGTGGTCGGACCGTCGGGCGCCGGCAAATCGACGTTCATGAAAATGATATACCGGGAAGAAAAGCCGACCAAAGGGCAAATTTTCGTCAACGGGTTTAACCTCGGCAAGCTGAAGCAGCGGAAAATTCCGTTCGTACGTCGCAATATCGGCGTTATTTTCCAAGACTTCAGGCTGCTGCCCAAGCTGACGGTTTTTGAAAATATCGCATTCGCCATGGAAGTTATCGAATCGCCCAAAAAACTGATCAAGAAACGCACGATGGAGGTTCTGGAGCTGGTCAAGCTGTCGTCCAAAGCGGAATCGCTTCCAACCCAGCTTTCGGGCGGCGAACAACAGCGGGTAGCGATCGCGAGAGCGATCGTCAACAATCCGGCGGTCATTATCGCGGACGAGCCGACCGGTAACCTTGACCCCGAAACGTCTTGGGGCATTATGAAGCTGCTCGAAGAAATCAACTACCGGGGGACGACGATCATCATGGCCACGCACAACAAAGAAATCGTCAACACGATACGCAAGCGGGTACTCGCCATCGAGAAAGGGCAAATCGCGCGCGACGAGGCTAAAGGAGAGTACGGCTATGAAGATTAGCACGTTGGGCCGTCACTTTCGCGAAGGCGGTAAAAATGTAATCCGCAACGGCTGGATGTCTTTCGCGTCGATCAGCTCCATCGCAATATCGCTGTTTATTCTCGGTGTTTTCCTTATATTGGCCTTAAACGTAAACTACTTGGCGCAGCAAATCGAGAAGCAAGTGGAAATTCGCGTGTTCCTCGATGTCAATACGCCGGAGGAAACGGTTGCGGAAATCAATAGCAGTATCGGCGCCATGCCGGAAGTCAGCAAAGTGACCTTCGTATCCAAAGCGGAAGGGCTCGTCCTGATGCGGGAGCGGATGGGGGAGACCGGCAAAGCGTACTTGGAAGGGCTCGACGGGGATAACAACCCGCTCAACGATTCGTTCACCATCGAGGTTGCCGAGCCGCGGACCGTAGCGCAGGTAGCCGCCAACATTTCGGAGTTGAACGACGGCAAATCGGTGAAGCCGATCGTCAAAGTCAGCTACGGCCAAGGGACGGTCGAAACGATGTTCAAGATTACGTCGGCTATCCGGAACGTAGGACTTGTGCTTGTCGGCTGCTTGGCACTCACCGCGATGTTCCTTATTTCGAACACGATCAAGCTGACGATCATGGCGCGCAACCGCGAAATTCGGATCATGAAGCTGGTCGGTGCGACCAACAGCTTTATCCGCTGGCCTTTTTTCATTGAAGGCGTGCTGCTGGGCTTGATCGGGTCGGTTATTCCAGCCGGTATAATGACTTACGGTTACTGGGAGCTGCTGAACAACGGCAAGTTTGAAATGAGCTCGTTCATGATGCAGCTGAAGCCGTTTGAGGAGATCAGCTATCCGATTGCCGGACTGCTTATCGGGATCGGCATCGTGATCGGCGTTTGGGGAAGCACGATTTCCGTTCGCAAGTATTTGAAGGTGTAGAGAGGCAGAAAGTCCGTTATCGGCAGGGGGATTATGCTAAAGCGGTTCTGAGGAAGCGCACTTCGAAAGTATTTGCCAATAGGAGGATCCGATTTGAATAAACGTGTATTGTCGCTGATTGTTGGAGTAACGCTGCTCGGCGCCGCTTTGGCGCCGGTGATCGGTTATGCGGACAGGCTTCAAGACTTGAACAACGAGCTGAAGGCGATCGAGAAAAAAACGGCTGAGGCCAAGAAGAAAATTCAGGAAGCCGAGCGTGCCGCGGATAGTCTGAAAACCCAGAAGGCTGCGGAAACGAAAAACCTTGAAGAAGTTCGCAAAGATATCGACGATCATGCCAAAAAGCTGAACGAAATCAAAATGCAGAAGTTGACGGCCATAGAGGATCTCGACCGGACCGCCGTGGAGCTGCAGCAAGCGGACGACCGGGTGGCGGAGCGGGACAGGCTGCTCAAATCGCGCGTTCGTCTCATGTATATGAACGGCTCGGTTTCGTATTTGGACGTCATCCTTAGCGCGACGAGCTTTTCGGACTTTCTTGACCGGTTTTATGCGCTCCAGAACGTCGTCGGCCAGGACAAAACGATCCTGGAGGCAAACAAAGCCGACCGGCAGATTATTGCGGCCAAAGAGGAGCAGCAGAAAGTCCAGCTGGCGCAAGTGACTGCGCTCGAGGCCGAGGAAGAAGCGGTGAAGCAGAAGCTGCTGACGCAGGAGAAGCAGAAGCAGGTCATGATCGCTTCGCTGGCCAAGCAGGAAGAGGCTGCGGAAGAAATCAGCGAGGAGCAGGAGCAGGCGGTCAAGGAGCTCGCGCTTCGCCAGCAGAAAATTATCGACGAGAAGCGCAAGGAGCAAGAGAAGCTGAATAAAAAACCGGCGACGCCGGCTCCGAAATATTCGGGCGGCAAGCTGGGCTGGCCGATTCAGGGCGGCGGCGGCACGATCTCCGACAACTTCGGTTACCGGATCGATCCGATCAAAAAAATCCGCAAGCTGCACAAGGGCGTCGATATCGCTGCGCCAAGAGGAACATCGATTATTGCGGCGGAGGAAGGCGACGTGCTGATTGCCGATTGGACGTCGGGTTACGGCAATACGGTTGTGATCAATCACGGCAACGGCATGTGGACATGGTACGGTCACATCCGGGAAGGCGGCATTAACGTAAAAGTTGGGGATCACGTCAAACGCGGGCAAAAAATCGCCGAAGTAGGCTCGACGGGGGATTCTACCGGAAACCATCTGCATTTTGAGGTGCGGCTGAATCAGGAAGCGACCGACCCGATGCCATATTTGAAATAATTCGGCTTTTCGACAATAATAAACCATACGGGCTTGTCATATACTATTGCGTGGGCAAGCCGGTAAAGGTGGTGGAAGCGTTTTGGCGTTTAAGGGACGGACTGTACTTGCATTTATTTTGCTATCGATGTTTGCCAGCAGCATTCTGACTTTGACGATTGTGAAGTCTCCGGCGTTTTCTCAGGAAATCTCTGGGTCGGCGGGAGCGCCGTCGGGAACGGCGGGGTCGAAAGCGGGCGCCGGGTTGTCGGATGCCGATGTGAAGAAGATTTCCAAAACATTCGATCTGATCCAGAAAAATTACGTCTCCGAGGTCGAGCACGATAAAGTGGTGAACGGCGCAATCAACGGCATGCTGGCCGTGTTGGACGACCCGTATACGAGCTACATGGATCAGAAGGAAGCGAAGCAATTCGACGAATCGATCTCCTCTTCCTTTGAGGGAGTCGGCGCGGAGGTTTCGATGGTTGACGGCAAGGTGACGATCATGTCGCCGATCAAAGGATCGCCTGCCGAGAAGGCGGGGCTGCGCACGGGAGACGTTATTGTAACCGTCAACAGCGAAAAGCTGGACGGACTTACGCTTAACCAGGCGGTCATGAAAATCCGCGGGCAAAAAGGGACGCAAGCGAAGCTTGGCGTCGTTCGTTCCGGGGCGGCAGAGCCGATCGAGGTTATCGTGGTGCGCGATGCGATTTCCGTGGAGACCGTGTACGCGGAGATGATGAGTGACGGCATCGGCAAGATCGAGATCCGCCAGTTCTCTCTCAATACCGGCACGCGGTTTAAAGAGGAGCTAGAAAAGCTGGAGAACCAAGGGATGAAGGGGCTTGTCATCGACGTGCGGAACGACCCGGGCGGTTTGCTCGACGTCGTGCTCGATATCGTCCAGCCTTTCGTCGAGAAAGGCAAGCCGCTTATACAAGTTGAGAATAAAATCGGACAGAAGGATACGAAGGTGTCCGAAAATCCGAATCCGCCGAAAAAATATCCGGTCGCCGTGCTTATCAATAACGGCAGTGCCAGCGCGTCGGAAATTTTGGCGGGCGTTTTCAAGGAAGTCGTTCCCGGCAGCAAAATTATCGGCGAGACGTCGTACGGCAAAGGGACCGTGCAGGTCACGTTCTCCAAAGAGATGGGCGACGGCAGCAACATCAAAATGACCGTTTACAAATGGCTGACGCCGAACGGCAATTGGATCAATAAGAAGGGCGTCGAGCCGGATATGAAGGTGGAGCAGCCTGCGATTTACACTGTGGCGCCATTCTCGAGGAAGACGACGCTGAAGTTCGATACGACCGGCGAAGATGTCAAGACGCTGCAGACGATGCTGGCGGCGCTTGGTTTTCCGGCAGACCGGACGGACGGTTACTTTAGCGACAAAACGATGCGTGCGGTCAAATCGTTCCAACAACAGCACGGCCTGACGGCAACCGGCGAAGTCGACGAGAAGACGATGGATAAGCTGGAGCAGGAAACGATCGCCTTCATCAAAGAAGGGAAGCACGATTTGCAGCTTAGCGCGGCCGTGAAGCATATGCAGGATAAGCTGTCGGGCAAATAGCGGAAGCTCAGGCGAACGAGGCATACGGCTATTGGAACAAAAAGTAAGGGGAACGCTGGAAAGCGCGATTCCCCGGCAGGATATTGCTGCAGGCGCGTCGAAATAGAAGAAGAAGGCTGCGGAAGTCGGGCCTTCTTCTTTTATTTTTCATGCTTGTGAGGAGGCGGATGGATGAATTTAAGCATGGATTGGCTTAAACAGTTGGCCGAAGCTTTGCTTCAGCTGCTGCTGAATCCGCTTTATTATATCGGCTTGCTGCTGATTTTGCTGCAGTATCGCAGGCAGATGGCGCTCGAACGAAAACTTTTTCACGTCAAGCTGCATGGGATGCTTGGGGAAACGTGGCGTGCGGTACTGTCCGGCTGGCTGGCGGGTATCGCGGCTTCCCTCGTCATGGCTGTGATCGGGGCGAGATTGCAGCCGGAGACGGTACTGCTGCTGTGGGGGATAACCGCTGTACTTATGCTGGTAAGAGCTCGGCTTGCCTGCTTGGCATACGCAGTCGGGGCATTAGGGCTGCTTCAGGGATTATACGAGCTTATTCCGTCGCTTCGCGACATAAACGGTATGGGATGGCTGAAGACAGCGGTCGTGGAAGCGGATATGCCTTCGCTTTTTGCGCTCGTGGCCGTATTGCACCTGCTTGAAGGTATGCTTGTCCGCTGGCAGGGGCAGCGATTGTCCAGCCCGCTGTTCTTCGAGGGCAAGCGGGGCAAGCTGATCGGAGGTTATCATCTGCATGGCTTCTGGCCGGTACCGCTCTTCTTGCTTATTCCTGCTCCCGGGGGGCTGACGCTGCCATGGACGCCGTTCTTCTACGGCGATGCGGCGGCTGCCGGCTGGACGTTGATGGCTATGCCCGCTTTGATCGGTTTTACGGAGAGAACCGTCGCATTCCTGCCCAAGCATAAAACGGAGAGAACAAGCGGAAGATTGTATATTTACGGTACCATTATTCTCCTGCTCGCGGTCGCGAGCGAATATGTGCCCCTGCTTGTTCCAGTTGCCGCTATCCTCGGGATCGTGCTGCATGAGGCGCTGATTTGGGTCAGCAGACGAGAGGAATCCAACCATCGGCCGCTGTTCGTTCATGAGCGGAACGGATTGAAAATATTAGCCGTTCTGCCGAACAGCCCTGCCGCCGTCATGGGCTTGGAGCCGGGCGAGACGATTTATAAAGTGAACGGCGAGAAAGTGCAGACGAAGGAGCAGCTGCATCAAGCGATGCGTTTAAGCTCGGCATTTTGCCGGCTTGAGGTGGTCAACGGGGCCGGGCAGAACAAGTTCGTGAGCCGGGCGTTGTATGCGGGCGATCACCATCAGCTCGGTCTCATTCTGTGTCCGGATAGCGATGCCAGATATTATGTAGGCGAGAAGCAGCGGGAGCTGACGGTTGCCGCCTTCTTCCTGTCACGGTGGAAAGGACTGCGCAAAAACGATCAGACGGAGTCTATGTAACAGCTAGAATAAAGAAAAGCCCCATGAATTTGCCTTCCGGCAGTTCATGGGGCTTGCTGCCCTTAAAGGACGGCGAAGCCGTTTATCCTTGCGGAGTTTCCCGGAGCACGACGATTTCGACGCGGCGGTTTTTCTGCCGGTTCTCGGCGGTATCGTTGGGGGCTACGGGCCTCGTATCCGCAAAAGCAGCGGAAATGAACATGTCGGCAGGCAGCTTGGATTTATCGGTAAAGTACCGCGAAACGGATGCCGATCGTTCGAAGGATAAACCGAGATTATCCTTGAAAGCCGAGCCTGTGGCCAGCGGGAGATTATCCGTGTGTCCTTCGATGCTGATTTTGGCTTCCAGCGTCAGGAACAAGCTGGACAACTTGTCCAGGATAGGGAAAGCGCCGGCTTTTAGATCCGCTTTACCCAGATCGAACAGAAATAAATCGTTAAGCGTAACGGCTATGCCCCGCTGCGTATCGGCAACGAATACCTGGTTTTGCAGCTGGTTTTCGTTGACGTATTGATTGATCTTTTGCAGCAGGTCCTGAAGCTCCTGCTCCTTCTTCTCTTGTTCCTCGCGCTTTTGCTTCTGTTCTTCGGTTTCTTCCGTCGAGTCGCTCTTATTCGGTTCGCTTCCGTTCGTTCCCCGTCCGATGTCGACGCTTCCGATGACGCCTGATCCGCTTGGCAGCATCGCGTCCGAATTTTTAAACTGGAACTGGAGCGTCTGCGCCAGAACGTCGAATTTCGCTTTATCGACTTTGCTCATCGCGTACATGATGACGAAGAAGATGAGCAGCAGGGTAATCAAGTCGGCATAGGTGATCAGCCAGCGCTCATGGTTTTCGTGCTCGGCGTGCTTTCCTTTATTTCTCCTCGCCATTATCTCCACCTGCTTCCGGAGCATTGTTATTCTTCGTCTTGTCCTGATGGAGGAAGGAGGTCAGCTTTTTCTTGATCAGCTGTGGATTTTCGCCTGCTTGCAGCGCCAGAATGCCTTCCAGCATCAATTCCATTTCGGAAATTTGCTCTTTGCTGCGGATTTTGATTTTGCTCGCGATCGGCAAATAAAGAACGTTCGCACTGCTGACGCCGTAAAGCGTAGCCGAGAACGCAACTGCGATCGCCGGGCCGAGCGCTTCGGGATCTGCCAGGTTGCCGAGAACGTGAATGAGACCCATAACGGTACCGATAATACCCATTGTCGGAGCATAAGCGCCTGCCGATTCGAACACTTTGGCATAGCCTTCATGATGGTGCTCTAACGCATCCATCTCCAGCTCCAAGATTTGACGGGTCAACTCCGGATCGGTGCCGTCGACGACCATCATCAGGCCTTCCTTCAGAAAAGCGTTCGGGTGCTCCTGCGCCCTTTGCTCCAGCGCAAGCACGCCTTCGCGTCTCGCTATCGTCGCCATATCTACAATTTCATCGATAATTTGGTTCGGATTGCGTTTGGATTCCTTGAAGGCCATAGCGAACGCTTTCGGCAGCTCTTTGAGACGCGACAGCGGAAAGGATACGGCGACAGCGCCGAACGTCCCGCCGAATACGATCAGCATGGCGCTGGGAACGAACAGGGCGCTCAAATGTCCGCCGTCCCATATGTAGCCGCCTATTAAAGCGGCAAGGCCGAAAATAATGCCTAATAGTGTTGTAATGTCCACGTCATTCCACCCCTGATTCGTCATAAAAAAATATCTTTACTGGAGAAGAAAGGAAGCCAACTTCGTTTGCAAGAAGGTTGCAAACGCGGTATAATGAAAACGGGAACAGACATTCCTATCCGTTGTCATTTAATGGTTTTCAGTACTGCATGGAACTCGGAAATAAGCGGGAGCGGCTGACGTTTTTTTTGAAACGTCGGAAACTGATTGCTCCGTTTCCCGGCAAACGCGACTCGTTCAAGGATTTATGTTATTGCGAAAGCGTTTGGGACGGTTGGTCCGTTTATTCTTGTCGCGATCATGCTGCTGATTTCATATAACTTTATATCGGAACGTGCATAGGGAAAGTTTAGAGCGTTTCCTTGCGAACGGTTGTATACGGGGCCGTCGATAAGGCGATTCGTGCTTGTATCGTATCGAACACAGGGTGTCAGGGTATACGAACGTGTCCGGTGGCGAACAATGATTTCCATGTCCGTCTATGGCATGCATAAATAAATCAGCCTCTGAATTCAAGAGGTTTTTGAATGGGGTCTACAATAGTTAATGGGTGGGGGATGCATGAGCGATATTGAGCTTAACCGCAGAAAATTTGAGCTGGTTTCCAATTTTGCGCCTCAGGGCGATCAGCCGAAGGCGATCGAAGAGCTAGTCCGCCGCGTTCAAAGCGGCAGCATGCATCAGGCGCTTCTCGGAGCGACCGGCACCGGCAAAACGTACACGATTGCCAACGTTATCGCGCAGCTGAACCGGCCGACGCTTGTAATGGCCCACAACAAGACGCTGGCGGCGCAGCTGCACAGCGAATTCAAAGAATTTTTTCCGAACAACGCCGTCGAATACTTCGTCAGTTACTACGACTACTTCCAGCCGGAAGCATACATTCCATCCACCGACACTTACATTGAGAAGGATTCCAGCATCAACGACGAGATCGACAAGCTCCGCCACTCGGCGACCAGCTCGTTGTTCGAGCGCCGCGACGTCATCATCGTAGCGAGCGTTTCGTGCATTTACGGCCTCGGTTCTCCTAAAGAATACGGCGAGCTCGTCCTTTCTCTGCGCGTCGGCATGGAGCGGTCGCGGAACGAGCTTCTGCACCGTCTCGTGGATATCCAATACCAGCGGAACGATATAAATTTCGTACGGGGGACGTTCCGCGTGCGGGGCGATGTTGTAGAAATCTTTCCTGCATCGGGCAGCGAGCACGCGATCCGGGTCGAGCTGTTCGGCGACGAGATCGAGCGCATGACGGAAATCAACGTGCTGACCGGCGAAATTATCGGCGAACGCGAGCATGTCGCGATCTTCCCGGCTTCTCACTTCGTCACCCGGGAGGAGACGATGAAACGGGCGATCGTCAATATCGAGCGTGAGCTCGAAGAACGTCTCGTTGAGCTGCGCGAGGCGAATAAGCTTCTGGAGGCGCAGCGGCTGGAGCAGCGTACCCGGTACGACATCGAGATGATGCTGGAGATGGGCTTCTGCTCGGGCATCGAGAATTATTCGGGTCCGCTTACCTTCCGCGAACGGGGCGCAACGCCTTATACGCTTCTGGATTACTTCCCGGACGATATGCTGTATGTCGTAGACGAATCGCACGTGTCGCTTCCGCAGGTCCGCGCGATGTATAAGGGCGACAGGGCACGCAAAGAAATGCTTGTCGAGCATGGCTTCCGGCTGCCCTCCGCGCTGGATAACCGTCCGCTTCGATTCGAGGAATTCGAAGAGAAGATGACCCAAGCGATTTACGTATCGGCGACCCCGGGACCGTATGAGCTGGAGCATTGTCCGGAAATGGTGGAGCAGATCATCCGGCCGACCGGCTTGCTCGATCCGATTATCGAGGTGCGTCCGACGAAGGGGCAGATCGATGATTTGCTCGGCGAAATCAACGACCGCATCGCGAAAGACGAGCGCGTCCTCGTTACGACGCTGACCAAGAAGATGGCCGAGGATTTAACGGACTATTTGAAGGAAGTCGGAATTAAAGTGCGTTATTTGCACTCTGACATAAAGACGCTCGAGCGTTTGCAAATTTTACGCGATTTGCGGCTAGGCGTATTCCATGTGCTCGTCGGGATCAACCTCCTGAGAGAAGGGCTCGATTTGCCGGAGGTGTCGCTTGTCGCTATTCTCGATGCCGATAAGGAAGGCTTTCTGCGGGCGGAGCGCTCGCTTATTCAAACGATTGGGCGCGCGGCGCGGAATGCGGATGGACGCGTAATCATGTACGCCGACAAAGTAACCGATTCGATGGACAAAGCGATATCCGAAACGCGCCGCCGCCGAACGATCCAGGAAGGCTTCAACGAACAGCACGGCATTACGCCGACAACGATTCAGAAGAAGGTTCGCGACGTGATTGAGGCGACCAAAGTGGCCGAGCAGAAGGCGGACTATTTGACGGATGTCAAGCAAGGCAAGATGTCGAAGAAGGATCGGGCTTCCCTGATCGAGCGTTTGCAGTCGGAGATGAAGGAAGCCGCGAAAAATTTGCAGTTCGAGCGTGCAGCCGAGCTGCGTGACGCCATTATGGAGTTGAAAGCGCAGGATTAACGGGCGCTATTTATAAGATTTACATGTGGGAACACCGAAAGGATGGGGAAACGCAAGTGGCAACCGAAAGCATCGTCATCAAGGGAGCTAGGGCTCACAATCTTAAAAATATCGACGTGACGATCCCGCGGGACCGTTTCGTCGTGCTGACCGGGCTTAGCGGTTCAGGCAAATCCTCGCTGGCGTTCGATACGATCTATGCGGAAGGACAGCGCCGGTATGTAGAATCTCTGTCGGCGTATGCGCGGCAGTTTTTGGGCCAAATGGATAAGCCGGATGTCGATTCGATCGACGGCTTATCGCCGGCCATTTCGATCGACCAGAAGACGACAAGCCGCAACCCGCGTTCGACTGTCGGTACCGTAACCGAAATATACGATTACTTGCGGCTGTTGTTCGCGCGTATAGGACGGCCGCATTGTCCGGATCACGGCATCGAAATCACATCGCAAACGGTCGAGCAGATGGTCGACCGTATTATGGAATACCCGGAGCGGACGAAGCTGCAAATTTTGGCGCCGCTTGTTTCCGGGCGCAAGGGCGAGCATAGCAAGCTGCTTGCCGATGTTCACAAGCAGGGCTTCGTACGGGTGCGCGTGAACGGAGAAATCCACGACCTGTCCGATAAAATCGAACTCGAGAAAAACAAGAAACATTCGATCGAGGTGGTTGTCGACCGCATCGTCGTGAAAGACGACGTGCACGCGCGTCTCGCCGATTCGCTTGAGACGGCGTTGAAGCTCGCGAACGGACGCGTCATCGTTGACGTAATGGATCACGAAGAGCTTTTGTTCAGCCAAAACCTCGCGTGTCCGGAATGCGGCTTCAGCATCGACGAGCTGGCTCCGCGGATGTTCTCGTTTAACAGCCCGTTCGGTGCATGTCCGGACTGCGACGGTTTGGGCGTCAAAATGATCGTCGATCCCGATCTGCTCGTGCCGAATCCGGAGCAGACGATCGAGGAAGGCGCCTTCGAGGCTTGGGCCGGAAGCACTTCGAACTACTACCCGCAGTTTCTTGCATCCGTCTGCGCGCATTATCAAATTCCGCGCGATGTGCCGGTCAAGGAGTTTACGGCCGAGCAGATGAAGATATTGATGTACGGTACCGGCGGCGAAAAAGTGCGTTTTCGCTACGAGAACGATTTCGGACAATCGAAAGAAGCGCTAGTGCCGTTTGAGGGCATCGTCAGAAATTTGGAGCGCCGTTATCGGGATACCGGTTCGGACGGCATTCGGGAGTATATTGAGGCGTACATGAGCGCGAAGCCATGCGGTCGCTGCAAAGGACAGCGCTTGAAACCGGAAAGTCTTGCCGTTACGATCAACAGCCGGAACATTGCGTATGCGACCGATCTGTCGATTGGGGACGCGCAGCAGTTTTTCGAAGGATTGTCCTTGAATGAGAAAGAATTGGCGATCGGCCATTTAATCTTGAGGGAAATCAAGTCGAGGCTCGGCTTCCTCGTAAACGTAGGCTTGGATTACTTGTCGCTAAGCCGCGCAGCGGGAACGCTGTCCGGCGGGGAAGCGCAGCGGATCCGGCTTGCTACGCAGGTCGGCTCGAGCTTGATGGGCGTCCTGTATATTTTGGACGAGCCGAGCATCGGATTGCACCAGCGCGATAACGACAGGCTTATCCGTACGCTTGAGCATATGCGCGATCTGGGCAATACGCTTATTGTCGTCGAGCATGACGAGGATACGATGCTTGCGGCCGATTACATTATCGACATCGGACCGGGCGCCGGCATACACGGCGGTCAGATCATCGCTCAAGGAACGCCTCAAGAAGTGATGGCCGATGAAAATTCGCTGACCGGACAATATTTGAGCGGACGGAAGTTCATTCCGGTCGCTGCCGAGCGACGCAAGACGAACGGCAAATGGCTGGAGGTTAAAGGAGCTAAGGAGAACAACCTGCGCAACGTTAACCTGAAGGTGCCGCTTGGCGTGTTCTCCTGCGTGACGGGCGTTTCCGGATCCGGCAAGAGTACGCTGATCAACGAGATTTTGTATAAAACATTGGCGCGCGAGTTGAACGGTGCGAAGACGCGTCCCGGCGAGTACAAGCAAATGCTGGGATTGGAGCATGTCGAGAAGGTAATCGATATCGATCAATCGCCGATCGGCCGTACGCCGCGTTCCAACCCGGCGACATATACTGGCGTGTTCGACGATATTCGCGATGTGTTCGCAACGACGACCGAAGCCAAAGTGCGCGGTTATAAGAAGGGACGCTTCAGCTTTAACGTGAAGGGCGGAAGATGCGAAGCTTGCCGCGGCGACGGCATCATTCGGATCGAAATGCATTTCTTGCCGGACGTTTACGTTCCATGCGAGGTGTGCAAGGGCAAACGTTATAACCGCGAAACGCTTGAAGTGAAGTACAAAAGCAAAAATATCGCCGAAGTGCTCGAACTAACGATCGAGGATGCATGCGAATTTTTCAAGAACATTCCTCGCGTACACCGCAAGCTGCAATCGCTGTTCGATGTCGGACTCGGCTATATGAAAATCGGCCAACCGGCGACGACGCTTTCGGGAGGCGAAGCGCAGCGCGTGAAGCTTGCGGCCGAGTTGTACCGGCGCAGCACCGGCAAGTCGATTTATATTCTCGACGAGCCGACGACAGGGCTGCACATCGACGATATCGATCGGCTGCTCCGGGTGCTTCACAGACTCGTGGATAACGGCGAGACTGTGCTCGTCATCGAGCATAATCTCGATGTCATCAAGACGGCTGATTATTTGATCGATTTGGGACCTGAGGGAGGCAGTCGCGGCGGCTCGATTATCGCTACGGGAACTCCGGAGCAAGTCGTACGAGTGGAAGGTTCGTATACTGGGAAGTATTTGAAGCCGATTCTTGAGCGTGATCGGGCACGGACGGAAGCGATGGAGCAGCAACAGAAAGAGCTGGAGAAAGCGGCTTTGTAACGGGATCGAAACAGGGGTTGCATGCTGCATAGCAGAACAGAAGCCGGTTCTGCATGGTTTACGATTTTGTATGATTTACAGTTCTGCATGGTTTACCACCGCCTAGCGAGTAAATCAGCATATAAAGAAGCTTCCATCTCCACCCGATAGGAGGCCACTGACAAACTAATGATTTTTCAGTGAGTTCCAGTAGCGGGTACAAAAAATGCGACA
>NZ_QMFB01000002.1 GCF_003285015.1 Paenibacillus contaminans
GGGCCGCGGGCCGCAGGCGCGGCGCTGCGCGTGCGGCGGCGCAGCCCGCGCAGGTGCTGCGGCGCCAGCGCGGCGTCGAGCGGCACCGCCTGCTCGGCGAGCAGCTTCGCCGCGTCATCCTGCTGCTGCAGCTTGGCCGCAACGGCAAGCAGCTTGCCCTTGTCGACCAGCTCCCCGAACTTGCGCCATACCTCGGGGAACAAAACTACCTCGACCCGTTCGATCCGGTCCTCCAGTTCGATGAAAGCCATCGGCTGGCCTTTCTTCGTGACGATCGTCTTGCAGGAAACGACCATGCCGGCGACGACGACGTCGCTTTCATCGGCCATTTCGGCAAGCTCGTGAATGCCGTCCACCTCGGCTTCCGCAAGCAGCTCCTCATAGGCGTCCAGCGGATGGCCCGACAAAAACATGCCGAGCAGCTCCCGCTCCAGCTCCAGCTGCTGCATCGGCGAAAACGGCCGGATGTCGGGATATTCGATCGTCCAGTTCACTTCCTCGTCGAAGCCGAACAAATGCAGCTGCAGCTCCTCGCGCTCCTTCTTCCACTTGAGCGCCGCTTCGACCGTCTCGTCGAGCATCGCAAGAAGCTGGGCGCGATGACCCGGAAAAGCGTCCATCGCCCCGCCCTGAATAAGCGATTCGATAACGCGCTTGTTGCAAACGCGTAAATCGACACGCCTGCAAAAATCGAGCAAATTGTCGAAGGGACGCTCCTGTCTTTCGCGAATAATCGAGTCGATCGCCTGCGTTCCGACATTTTTGATCGCCCCGAGTCCGAAGCGGATAGCCGAAGAACCAGCGTCGGCATGGTAAGGCTCGGCACGCTCCGCCGCCAAAAACCTGCCGTCCGCGCTTCCGGCTTGCGCGTCCTCGTCTTGGCTCAAGCCGCTGCCGGCAGCAGCCGCTTCAATTGAAGCGGGCAAACCGGTTCCCGCATCTTGGCCGGCAGAGGCTCCATTGCCGCCTCCGCCCATTCGTCCTTTGGCAATCGGCGTAAACGTGACGCCGCTTTCGTTCACATCCGGCGGCAGCACCGGGATGTTCATGCGGCGGCACTCGTCGACATATTCCGCAACTTTCCGGTGATTTCCCATAACCGCTGTCAGCATCGCTGCCATGAATTGTTCGGGATAATGCGTCTTCAGGAATGCGGTTTGGAACGCGAGCACCCCATATGCGGTGGCATGCGCGCGCGGGAATCCGTAATCGGCGAACCTGACGATCATGTCGTACACCCGGTTCGCTTCCTCCTCCGCATATCCTTCCTTGATGCTGCCGCGAACAAAATGCGCCCGCTCCTCGTCCAGCACCTCGCGCTTCTTCTTGCTGACCGCGCGCCGCAATAGATCCGCTTCGCCTAGCGAAAATCCCGCCATCTTCGATGCGATCTGCATGATCTGCTCCTGATAAACGATTATGCCGTACGTATCCTGCAAAATCGGCTCCAGCGCCATATGCGGATATTCGACGGCGATCTGGCCGTGTTTGCCTTGAATGTACTTCGGGATAAACTCCATGGGACCCGGCCGGTAAAGCGCAAGGACGGATATGACATCTTCGAATTGGGACGGCCGCAGCTCCTTCAGCACGCGGCGCACGCCCGCCGATTCCAATTGGAAGATGCCCGTCGTATCGCCTCGGCACATCAGCTCGTACGTTCGCGGATCGTTAAACGGGATTGCCTGGAAATCGACCGGCGTTCCCAACTGCTCGCGAATCCATCGCAGCGTTCGCTCGATGATGGACAAGGTGCGCAAGCCGAGAAAGTCCATTTTGAGCAGACCGATCGATTCCAAATGCTCCATCGTATACTGGGTCAGCGCCGATTGCTCGGCGCCTTCCTGCAGCGGGACGTACTCCGTCAACGGCTCCCGCGAAATGACGATGCCTGCGGCATGCGTCGAAGCGTGCCGCGGCATGCCTTCGACCTTTTCCGACATGGCGAGGAGCTCGGCGGTTTTAGGCTGCTTGTCGCAAAGCGCCTGCAGATCGGGATTCATCGCTTTCGCTTCAGCGATCGTGATATGGAGATGGTTCGGGATCATTTTGGCCGCCCGGTCCACCTCGTTGTAAGGCATGTTAAGCACTCTTCCTACGTCGCGGATCGCCGCTTTGGCCGCCATCGTTCCGAACGTGATGATCTGCGCAACATGCTCCTTGCCGTATTTGCGCACGACGTAATCGATCACTTCGTCACGGCGTTCGTCGCTGAAATCGATGTCGATATCCGGCATGGTCACCCGCTCAGGGTTCAAGAACCGTTCGAAAAGCAGGTTGTACCGAATCGGATCGACGTCTGTAATCCTCAGCACGTAAGCGACCAGGCTGCCTGCGGACGAACCGCGTCCCGGGCCGGTTGCAATGCCGTTCTCATGCGCAAACCGGATAAAATCCCAGACGATCAGAAAATAATCGGAGAAGCCCATATTCCCGATGACGCTTAGCTCATACTTTAGCCGGCTCTCCAATAGCTCGCGATACGCCGGATCCGGCCATTCCGGCTGCCCCTCGTAACGGGCCTTAAGCCCCCGAAGGCATAAATCCTCTAGATAGGAACCGGCCGTCATGCCGTCCGGGATCGGTTGAAACTGCGGCAGGACCGACTTGCCGAAGGTTAATTCCAAACGGCATCGTTCGGCGATAAGCGCGGTATTAGCGATCGCCTCCGGCACATGCGCAAACAAGCGGGCCATCTCTTCCCCGCTCTTCAGATAAAGCTGCGTCGAGCCGAATTTCAGCCTTTCCTCGTCTTCGACCGTTTTGCCTGTGCCGATGCAAAGCAATATGTCCTGAACCGCATGGTCTTCGCTATGCACGTAGTGAACGTCGTTCGTGACGGCGAGCGGTATACCGGTTTCGCGGCTCAGCTCGAGCATCGCAAGATTGACTTTCTTCTGCTCGATCAATCCGTGATCCTGAAGCTCCAGATAAAAGTCTTCGCCGAAAATTTCCTTATTGGCCAGCGCCGCCTTCTTCGCCTCTTCCTTGCGGTCATGCAGCAGATGCTGGGATATTTCGCTTCCGAGACAGGAGCTCAAGCAAACGAGCCCCTCCGCGTACCGCGCCAGATGCTCACGGTCGATTCGCGGTTTATAATGAAAGCCTTCCAAATGAGCGATCGAGCAAAGCTTCATCAGATTGCGGTAACCGGTCTCATTCTTCGCCAGAAGGATGAGATGGTAGATCGGCTGATCCTGCCGCGACCCCTTAACGTGCAGAGAACCGCTCGTGAAATACATTTCGCACCCGATGATCGGCCGGATGCCGTTCTTCACGCAAGCTTTATAAAACGGGATGGCCCCGTACATGACGCCGTGATCCGTTAGAGCCAGCGACTTCATGCCAAGCTCCGCCGCACGCCTCACCATATCCTCAATGCGCGCCGCGCCGTCCAGCAAGCTGTATTCGCTGTGTACATGCAGATGCACATATTCGCTCATGCCCGTTTCCCCCCGCTCTTCTTCCTTCGTCTCGGGCGGCTCGCTCCGCCCCGTTCGTTTCCCCTCATTATATCACACCGGAACGCACAAGGCGAACTCACATTCGTATTCCGCAAGAAGCCGGTCATTTTCTTTCCGGCATGCGTCCCTGCGGGCTCGGCCGCCTTTTTTCGTATCGTTTTTGCTTATAAATGCCAAAATAACGACACATCGGTTTACCGCTTGACTATTGCCACGTTCGGGATCATATTCCGCTGCGGACAACGATGCCATGATCTCGAAAACAAGGAGGATGAACGATGAAGCTGCGACAGCTCGTTTCGCTTATTGCGCTTGCCGTTATGTTCATTTATTCTTTTTCCGGAAATGAAGAGCCGTCGGCCTCCCGGTTAACGATCGGAAACGAAACGCCCGGCGCGCCGGAAAAGCCGCTTCTGGCATTCGCCGTTATAAGCGATATTCACATCCAATCCTGGCACATGCCCTCCCACCAAAAGCTGCTCAACGCGCTGAACGATTTGAACGGCATAAAACCGCGAGCGGACGCGCTTGTCGTAAACGGCGACATGACGAACGGACAGCCTGCCGATTACGCCGTCCTGAACAAATTGTTTGCGGATGCTCCGCATCCCCGCAATCTCTTTTTCTCGATCGGCAATCATGAATATTACAAAGCATGGTTTGACTGGAAAGGCGCCTTCGATCGCGGCGGTTTTCCGCATGGCGAAACGGAAGCCGATTCGATCGCTCGTTTTCTGGCGCTGACCGGAGAACGACAAGTCTATTACGAGAAAACGGTCAACGGCTTTCCTTTTTTGTTTCTCGGCTCGGAGCGGTACCGGCAGTCGGATCCGACGAACGGCGAAGGCGCTTATTTGACGCCGCAGCAGCTTGATTGGCTGCATACATCCTTGCTTAAGAATAAGAATAACAAACGCATTTTCGTATTTCTCCATCAGCCGCTGCCGAACACCTTGTCGGGTACGGCGGCTTGCTGCATCCCCGAGCGTGCCGCCATACAGCACGAACGGCTGAAAAACATGCTTGCGCAATATCCGCAGGCCGTCTTGTTCACCGGTCATACGCACCGGGAGCTGAAGCTTCCCGCAGCCTTCGTCCGCGACAAGTTCGCCATGGTCGGTTCCTCCTCCGTAGCCGCTCCGCTTACGGATAACGGCAGCGGCGGAGAGCTTGAGCTAACGCCCGATGCCAGCGAAGGTTTGTTTGTGGAAGTATACGACCACAGCGTGCTCATTCGGGGGCGCGATTTCCGGCATGGCAGCTGGATCCCGGAAGCCAGTTTCGAAATCGATTAGCTGCGCGGAGCGATTGTGAGAACGGCATGTCGTACGCAGCCGAATTCGGTTCAGAAGGTGAAATACACCCTTTTTTCCACCGATCCTTCGCTTTACGGCTTTGCTTATCCCTGCATATAATGGGTAAAGCTCTGCACCTGAGGCGAAAGGAATCGATCGATTTGTCTAACCGCATAGTCATGCTGCGCTTGCTCGAGGTTTCCCTGTTATGGGGATGCAACTATGTAGCGAGCGCTTATTTATTGAGAGATTTCTCTCCAATTTTTTTGTCGTATTCGCGTCTGGTGCTAACATCGGTATTTTTGCTTTCCATAGCGATGATCAGCCGGAAAATGAGACGGCCCACCAAGCAAGAATGGTATATCCTGCTGTTCGCCGGTCTGTTCGGCACGCTTTTCAATCAATTCTTTTATTTTATCGGACTGCAATATTCCACGGCGGGCAACGCCTCGCTTATTATCGCGCTGTCGCCTGTCGCGACGACGTTCCTCGCCCGCATGTTTCTCGGCGAATCGCTTACGGTTCAAAAGCTGTCGGGCGCCGGAATCGCCTTGTTCGGCGTCGTTTTGATCGTGCTGTTCAGCGGAAAGTCGCTTGGCGTCTCGAAAGGAGATCTCCTGCTGCTTGCGGCCATGCTGGCCTTGTCCGTCAGCCTTTTGTTCATCCGCAAGCTTACGGTGACGATGCCTTCCTACGACATTACGATATTGGCTACGGTGATCGGGACGGTGCTGATGACGCCGGCGGCGGTCTGGGAAGCGAGCCAAGGGCATCTGCATATGAGCCTTCATCTTTCCACTTGGCTCATTCTCGCTTGCGTAGCGATATTCGGTCAAGGGTTGGCCGGCTTCTGGTGGAATCAGGGCATCTCGGCGGTCGGAGCGTCTACGAGCTCCATGTTCATGAATATTCCGCCATTCGTGGCCATCATCGTCGCTTATTTCGTTCTCGGCGACTCCATTACGCTTTCGCAGCTGGCCGGAGGCGCATTGATTTTGATCGGGGTTGCCGTTTCCAACCGGAGAATGCAGGCTCAAGCCCCCTTGCAGACCGCTCACGCTCAGGCCAAATAATGAAGCGGCATCTTATAAATGGAGCTCCGCCTAATATATTGCCATTATTGTATTCCTGCTCTGCTTGTATACGACCCGCCTAACGAGATTGCACAGAAGCTTTCATTTCCACTTTTGCCGTGGGGTTGGAAGCTTCTTTTTTTAATATGGCGACAAAGTCAGCGGGAAAATGTACAGTTGGCCGGATGGATTAAGGCTATCCACTCTAATCGTAGTTGTGTTTTCTTCTAAACTCGCATAAAAAAAACGCCTATCGCTTCTATCAACTCTCCCTCTTACATATAGATGTAAGGAAAAGGACAAACCTTTGCGAGGAGCGGGGAAAATGGGGAATATAGCCGATTTTTTAGAGAAAATGACGATGGATTTCTTCATCGCCTTCGGGATCGTGCTCGGCGGCAGCATGCTGGGCGGAATCGGCGCGGTGCTTATTCTGCAGTCGCCGGAGGTATGGATGATGCGTATTGCCGGCAGCATTAAAATATGGGCGATGGTCGCCGCGGTAGGCGGTACGATCGACCCGCTTCGGGTTATTGAAAGCAATATTGCGGAAGGCTACATGTCGCCCGCCGTCAAACAAATATTGTATTTTATCAGCGCGTTTATCGGCGCCCACGCCGGATTTTCGATCATCGAATGGATATGCAAAGGCGGGGCGGACTCGTGAGAATTCCGGCATTCAACCGTTACCGCAGAGGACTGGCCGGCTTCGGCTTGTTCTTGTCAGGCATGGTCATCGGCAGCGCCGTATACATGAGCATGCATCAGCACAGCTACAGCATCGTGCATGAGGAGAAGGAGCGGCTCAAGAACGAGAACAAGAATCTAAAGGAAGATTTGTCCAAAATGAATACCGTCAAAAACCGGCAAGCATATATTTCATTAATCAGCGTCGATTTGGAAACAGACTCCAAACATCCGATCGATCCTAAATCGGAAAGCGAAATCGTCAAAGCCGTGAAAACCGATCTCGAGGCGCTGCGCGGAAAGCCGGTGGCCCGCGTCAAGGAAGACCTGCAGCTTTTCCGAAAATTGATCGACAACAAGGTGTACGTCGATATTTTCGACAGGGACTACGTTGTTAACGTAAAGTCCGTAGTGGTCATCCAATCCGAGCTGATTTTTTATATAACCGCCAAAGAACCGATTCGAAATTGATTTTCGACGGGAAAATCGGTACAGTTAGAGAAAAATAGCAAAGGATGATCGGCTTCATGGCATGGTATCAATATGCATTAACGGTCTTAATCGTAGCCTCGCTTGGCTTCTCGGTATTTTACAGCTTCCGCTACCGGCTGCACAAAGAACCGCAAGCAAGAGGTCTTTATGCAGCTCGGATGAACATATCGATGGGTATGCTGCTTATTTTGCTGTCGCTCGTGCAGTTGTTCCAGTTCGAAATGAATACCGTCAGGCTTGTCATCGGAGCGCTGCTGCTTCTGCTCGGGTTGTTCAACCTGTTCGCCGGCCTGCGCAACCACAGCCGTTTCCGTTTCCAGCAGAGATAGCGCAATTTAGCAGCAGCGTAAAAACGGTCGACTCAGCCAAGAGCCTTTGCATACTTGCGCTAACGAGCAACTCTTGAAATACCTACGATTCCAGCATCAGCACGCGTCACCCTAACGAACCGGCTAGGACTGGTCGAAAACCTGCGCTGTCATCATAGCCTTGGCGACAAGCGCGCTGTCATGATAAATTTCAACGTCGATTTTGCCGTATTTGCGGCTGATTTCGATAATGTCGGCACGAATCTCGACTTCCCGCTCCAGCTGCACCGGACGCAGGAAATAAGTGGACATGTTGTCCATCACGAGGTTCATGTCGCTTTTTTTATATCCCTGAACGACGCTGTATGCGGCTTGCGTCATGAGCGTCATCAGCACGCCCGGCGATACCGATCCCAGGTGGTTGGTCATTTGCGGCGTAATTTGACCGCGGAAAATGCGTTTGCCCTGCTCGTCCGTCTCCTCCTCGAAGCCGGCCCATATCAAATCCTCGAACGTCTCCCCGATCTGCGGCTGACGCTGAATATACTGCATCACTTTAAGCACGTCGTTCCGGCTGATGACGCCGACGATTTTGCGGTTGTTGTCGACGATCGGGAGCAGCTCGATCCCTTCCCACACCATCAAATGCGCGGCCGAGGCTACTGACGTATGCGCATGCACCGTAATCGGATTGCGCGTCATCAGCTTGTCGATCGTTTGCTCAGGCAACGCGCCGACGACATCCTTCGATGTTATCATGCCGATGACCCTGTTCCATTCATCCACGACGGGAAACCGGCTGATCCCGATTTCCTGCGCCAGCGTCCTCCATTCCTGCACCGTCTGCGTGCCTTTCAGCGCATGAACGGCCGATTGCGTCGATAAAATATCCTCGACGAGCATAATCTTTTTCTTGATCAGCCGGTCGTAGATCGCGCGGTTGATCATCGAGGCGACGGTAAACGTATCATAACTGCTCGATATAATCGGCAGGCCGAGCTCGTTTGCCAGCGCTTTGACGTCGCCGCTGGCATCGAATCCCCCGGTAATCAGCACCGCCGCGCCTTGCTCAAGCGCGCAAATATGGGCTTTTTCGCGGTTACCGACGATCAGCAGGCTGCCCGCGTCAATATAGCGCAGCATCGCTTCCTGCTCCATCGCGCCGATGACGAATTTATTGAGCGTTTTGGACAGTCCGTCCGAGCCTCCCAGCACATGGCCGTCCACAATATTGACGACCTCGGCGAACGTCAGCTTATCGATGTTGTTCCGCTGTTTTTTCTCGACGCGCACGGTTCCGATCCGTTCCTTCGTGCTGACAAGCCCCTGATTTTCCGCCTCTTTGATCGCCCGGTAAGCCGTTCCTTCGCTGACTTCCATCTCTTTCGCGATTTTGCGGACGGATATTTTGCTGCCGACCTGCAGCCCTTCGATATGCTTCAATATTTGTTCATGCTTCGTAAGCGATTCATGGTTCGTAATCGTATCCATCGGAGCAACCTTTCCTCTCAAACAATCTGTACTACTCTGTAACAACTATTATAGTACAATCGATCGTTCATCCGCCAGCTCTCTAACCGCAATAAACCCAAAAATGTTTGAGATGATCCGCTCAAGCGAATAGAAGAACTGCACTAAGCGTAAGGGTAATCTCCCCAAAACACGCCAAAAAGCGGCCTCCAGGCCGCCAGGCTTGTCTGGCATTCGTCAAACCTGCCGCATTCCGCCGCCCGCTCCCTTAATTCACCCGCCGCGTGCGTCCTGTCAGCTTCTGCTGCATCTGCCAGCGTTTCATCCTTTTTACTTTGACGAGCTCGGCACGCGTTTCTTCATCCACGCCAAGTATTTCATGCAGATTGGCAGCCACGATCAGAATGGCGAAGCAGATCCAGACGATGGAAAATACGGTCGGAAGCGTAAGCCCCCCGCCTACCTGCAGCTGAGGCACCGCAAAAATGAGCATGCCCAGCGCGACGCTCATATAGATGACGTGTTTAAAGCCTTTCATCGGCAGTCAACTCCTTTTAATAGCAAATGTAGTACAAGATATGCCCCTGAAGGCTTGTTTATGCCAGTTCATTAGGCTCTTCCAACGCATGAATGTCAATTGTCCGACTTCATTCATATCCTTTAGCATGACCAATCAGCAAGGAGAATGATAGATGTCCGACAACACACGCAATAGACAGCAAAACCGCCGGGAAACCATATACAGAGTTACCGGCTACGGCAACGACATCAACCAGTTTCTATGGCCGTGGGATGCGAGACGCAGCAGGAGAAGGAAGGAAATCGATTTTGATCAAGGTCTCGAAGACTTTCAGCCCTTCCAAAAAAGCAAACGCAACACAGGACTCGAAAACCTCCAGCACATTCAAAAAAGCAAGCGCAACACGGGCCAAGAAAACCTCCAGCGCGTTCAAAAAAGCAAACGCAACACGGGGCTCGAGGACGTCCAGCGGGTTCAAAAAAGCAAGCGCAACACGGGGCTCGAGGACGTCCAGCGGGTTCAAAAAAGCAAGCGCAACACGGGGCTCGAGGACGTCCAGCGGGTTCAAAAAAGCAAGCGCAACACGGGGCTCGAGGACGTCCAGCGGGTTCAAAAAAGCAAGCGCAACACGGGGCTCGAGGACGTCCAGCGGGTTCAAAAAAGCAAGCGCAACACGGGGCTCGAGGACGTCCAGCGGGTTCAAAAAAGCAAGCGCAACACGGGGCTCGAGGACGTCCAGCGGGTTCAAAAAAGCAAGCGCAACACGGGGCTCGAGGACGTCCAGCGGGTTCAAAAAAGCAAGCGCAACACGGGGCTCGAGGACGTCCAGCGGGTTCAAAAAAGCAAGCGCAACACGGGGCTCGAGGACGTCCAGCGGGTTCAAAAAAGCAAGCGCAACACGGGGCTCGAGGACGTCCAGCGGGTTCAAAAAAGCAAGCGCAACACGGGGCTCGAGGACGTCCAGCGGGTTCAAAAAAGCAAGCGCAACACGGGGCTCGAGGACGTCCAGCGGGTTCAAAAAAGCAAGCGCAACACGGGGCTCGAGGACGTCCAGCGGGTTCAAAAAAGCAAGCGCAACACGGGGCTCGAGGACGTCCAGCGGGTTCAAAAAAGCAAGCGCAACACGGGGCTCGAGGACGTCCAGCGGGTTCAAAAAAGCAAGCGCAACACGGGGCTCGAGGACGTCCAGCGGGTTCAAAAAAGCAAGCACAACAAAGAGTTCGAGGAGCTGAAAAACGATCTAGGAAACAAAAGAAAAGCCGGGAACGAGACTGACCGGCGCGATCAAGGAAACAAAAGAAGAACCGAGAAAGAGAAGCGGCAGCGCGATCACAAAAGCCATAAAAGCTCGCGTGACAATACGCGCAAGAAAAAGCCGCGTCCGCCAAAAGACGATATCAGCCGCTTCTTATGGACATGGGACCTTTACTACCAAAATTGAATGCGGCCGCAGCTCGAAGCTCCGGGTCGGGCAAACGCCTCAGATCCGGTACAGATTAACAGAGCGGTTAGAAAAATAAGGCATTTCTAGTATGTTAAGAATCTATATCAATCTCTCATTCAGGTCATACTCTGTATTATGCCACTCAGAAAGGAGATTGATAGAATGTCTAAAAACAGAAAGAAAAGCCATCATAATTCCTTCGATCCTTGTAAAAAACGTGAAGAGAAAAAATGTGAAAAAAGTTTCCGTAAGTGCAAATGCGAGAAAAGCTTCGAAAAATGCACATGTGAAAAGAGCTTCCGCGAGTGCAAATGCGAGAAAAGCCACAAAGAGTGCAAATCCGAGAAAAGCCACAAGGAGTGCAAATCCGAGAAAAGCTTCGACAAATGCAAATGCGAAAAAAGCCATCGCGAATGCAAATGCGAAAAAAGCCACAAGGAGTGCAAATCCGACCACAAAAGCTTCCGCAAGTGCAAATGCGAGAAAAGCTTCCGCAAATGCAAATGCGAAAAAAGCGACCGCAGCAGAAAATGGTAAGCTTCTTCACCTGCTAGGCTAGCGGCCTGAAGCGCTGAGCTCCAACGCGAAAGCATCCCGAACCGAGCCGCTCGGTTCGGGGTGCTTTTACATATATCGCCGGTTTTGAAACGGCCGCTTTGTTTTGTTGCGTTCCGCATGCTTCACCCCCGCCCGCCAAACCGCATACAAGCCCGGGCCGCAGGACACGCGGCGCTTCGCTTTTTTCCATAATGGGCGCGCATTTTGCAATCACCAAGGGATATATGTCCTCATATGATGGAGTAGTCATTGGATGACAAAGAAAGGCAACTGTTGATGCAGGGAAGGAGATCCCGATGGCTGCAACAAAAATCGTCATTCATGTGCAAAACGGAAGCCTTCTTCCGAATGAACGTACCGTCGTGTTGAGCGCCACGCTCATGAAACGGTGGAAGATTCCGGCGGACAGTGAAATCGGACTGCAATTCGGTTCGCAGCGCAAAGCGGTGTCCGTCGTTTCTGCCGCTAAAATCACTTCCATGCGGCTGCACGAAGCGTTAGCCAGCCATCTCGGCATTCATCACGGCAGCAAGCTTTGCATCAGCTATTCACCCGAAGCGAGAACGCTTCGTGTCGGACCGCTTGTAGGTGTTCTGGTCAGCCGCACCTCCAGCGATCCTGAAAAGCCGTTCGGGCCCATTTCCTCCTTCTGCAGGGAATTGACGAGTGCCTGTGAAGCTTACGGCGGACTCGTCTATTTTTTTACGCCTGAGGATATCACGACGTCGGCGAACTCGATACAAGGCTGGACGTTTACGGACAGATGGAGCCGCCAAACGTTCCCGATTCCCGATATCGTCTACAACCGGCTGACGACTCGCAAGCTGGAGAACAGCGCCGGCGTACAGCAGTTTATGCGGGACGTCAAATCTCGATTCGCCACAACGATCTTCAACGAAAAGTACCTGAACAAAACGGAGGTGTTCCAGGCGCTTCAGAAAGACGAGGCGCTGCAGTCTTATTTACCGGAATCGCATCTGTTCAAAAACTACCTGACCCTCAAAAAAATGTGCGGCAAATACGGAACGGTGTTTCTCAAGCCGGTTACCGGAAGTCTCGGCAAAGGCATCATCCGGATTACGAAGCTGGCGAACAGCACCTACCAGTGTCATTACACGGGATTGGGCGGCATACGCAGTCAATCGTTCCCGAAGCTCACGCCGCTCTACAACAGCATTTCCGGTAAGATGAAGACGCGCCGCTACCAAATTCAACAAGGTCTGAAGCTGCTGGAAGTAAGCGACCGGCCCGTCGACTTTCGCGCGCTGGTGCAAAGAGGCAAAACAGGAAACTGGGAAATCACATCGACGGTAGCGCGTATAGCGGGAAATGAAACCTTCGTCTCCAACCTGGCCAGAGGCGGTACGTTAAGCCCCGTCCAGGACGCCATCATGAAATCGAAGCTGATTTCGACCCAGAAATCGGCGGTGCCGCAGCGCATCAACAAAGCCGCGCTCGATATCGCCAAAGGCATCGAAACGCAGATCGACGCGCATTTCGCCGAGCTCGGGATCGACTTAGCCGTCGATCCTCACGGCAAGGTTTGGCTGCTGGAGGTTAATTCCAAGCCGTCTAAGGACGATAACTCGCCGCTCAACGCCACGACCAAAATACGTCCTTCCGTCAGGCAAATCGTCCGCTACTCGCAGCATCTGGCGAAGTTTCGCTAACGGCAACAAGAAGAGGTGGATCGCAATGGAACGGTCGATTGGCATCATGGTATGCGAGACGGAAGGCGAGCCCCCGTTCGCGGACAAAAGCTTCTACGCCAAGCTGTGCGCGGCAGGCGAAGCTCTTGACGTGCGCGTATTCGTTTTCTCGCCCGGCCGGTTCGATCCGGCAAGCCGCACGGTCATCGGATATTCGTTCGACTGTACCGAGCAAACATGGGTACGGCGAAAACGGACGATGCCGAAGCTTATATACGACCGTTCCTTCTATCCCGACAACAGCCGCTATGTTTCCCATCGGACGGCCGTTCACGAGATGCAGCGATTGTCGCCGGTCAGACTGCTCGGGCGGGCGCTCTCCGGAAAATGGGAAGTGCAGCGCTCGTTATCCGCAGATCCTTTGCTGAAGCCTTATTTGCCGGTAACGGAAAAGCTAAGATCGATCCGGCAGCTCGAGGAATGGCTAAACGATCGAGGCGAAGCGTTCTTGAAGCCGGATGCAGGCACGCAAGGAAAAGGCGTGCTTCATGTTTACCGTTGCGAAGAAGGACTCTACCGCATGAACGGAAGGGATCGCGACAACCGGGTCGTCAACGAGCGCTTCGACAGCCTGACGGCACTCCTCGATAACGTCAACCGCCGGACGAAAGGACGGCAATATTTACTTCAGCAATATTTGACGCTGGCTTCACAGAGCGGCGAAGCTTTCGACATTCGTTCCCTCGTGCAGAAGGACGGCACCGGCCGCTGGCAGCTGACCGGCATGGCGGTTAGACGCGGTCAGCCCGGCAGCGTCACCTCCAACATTCACGGCGGAGGGGTTGCCGAAGAGCCGCTCCCCTTCCTGCAAGCGGAGTTCGGTTATCGGACCGCGCAATCGCTCGCGCTCAAGCTTAACGATCTTTCTTTACGCATTCCGCAAACGCTTGAAGGACACTATGGCAGGCTAGCCGAGCTCGGCATCGATCTTGGCATCGACCGCAGCGGGAACGTGTGGATTATCGAGGTCAATTCCAAGCCAGGCAGGACGGTGTTTACCCAAATGGCCAATGAACGGGCGGCGGTTTCTGCCGTAAGCAATCCGATTGCCTATGCCCGATTTTTGCTTGATTCCGCCACGCTAATCAGACCGCATTGGCCGATGCTAAAGCCACAGGCTTCCCGAAAGCCTTGACAATATAGGAGGGTCACCTGATGAGTTCGACAACATGCACCGTGCTCGTTTCCCAGCAATTTGTCAACACGGTCACGCTCTCGCGCGAACTGGCCAAAACGCTCAAGATAAGCCCGACTAAGACGATCACGGTCAGATTGGGATCCAAATCGGTAACCGTACCGCTCAAAATTATGAATCGCAAGGGCAGCGTATGCTCCCTGCCTCAATCGGTCGCCTCGATGCTCAAGCTGCCGTGGACGGGATCTTGCCAAATCCGCTCTACGAACGGCGACGACATTCAACTGGGACCGCTTGTCGGCGTCCTTGCATCCAACACAAGCGATATGCAGCAGCCATTCGGCTCTCTAACCCCGTTCGTCCGCGATTTCATGAGGGCGGGAACGAACAAAGCTTTCTACTACGCCTTCTCGCCGCAGCAGGTCAATTGGAGCGAGGGAGTCGTAACCGGGCTTATTCCCGATGAAGAAGGAGGCTGGAAGCGCAAAACGCTGCCGCTTCCCGACGTCGTCTACAACCGATTATCGAGCCGCAAAGCGGAGAAGACCATCAGCATGGAGAGCTTCAAGGATAAATTCGTACGCCGTAAAATCCCGCTCTTCAACTGGAGTTTCTTCGATAAATGGGATGTCTACCGGCTGCTCGAGGGCGAGGACGCCTCCAAGTATGTACCCGAATCGATCATCGATCCTACGCCCGAAGAGATCAAGAAGATGATGGAGAAGCACCGCTTCGTTTTTCTGAAGCCGACGAACGGCAGTCTCGGAATCGGCATTTACCGGCTGACTTACAATCCCGACAAAGGCTACTTCGCCCGGTTCCGCAAGAACGGCAGCAATACGCTGATCCGGTTTCCCCGCTTTGAAGGCTTGATGAAGATGCTGTATCGGCACAATATAAGGCTGCAAAGCTATGTTCTGCAGCAAGGAATCCGCTTGATCGAAATCGACAGCTGTCCGATCGACTTCCGTTTTCATATGACCAAGAACGGAATGAATGAGTGGGTACCCACCGGAATCGGCGCGAAAAAAGCCGGACGCGGCAGCGTAACGACCCATGTCAGAACAGGCGGACAGCTGCTGACGCCCGAGCATGTACTGAACCAGTTATTCGGCCATCGCGCAGATCAAGTGCTGGAGCATGCAAAGGAGGTAGCCATTCAGCTCGCGGAGGCGATCGAACGCCGTTATCCGCATCCGCTCGGGGAGCTCGGCTTCGATATCGGGATCGATTTGAACGAGAGCGTTTGGATGTTTGAAGCGAACGCCAAACCGGGACGTTCGATATTCAAGCATCCTTCCTTGAAAGCCCAAGGAAAGGCTTCCATCTCGAATCTGGTCGATCACTGCTTATACCTGAGCCGGTTTCGGGTGAGGAGGGAGGGGTAAGTGAATGCAGCCGGACCCAAAACGAATCATTCGGTTCACACAGTCAACGGAACGCCCTACCTTTCCCTGCAGGAAGCTCCGGAACACACGTTAGCCATCCTGACCACGCATGACGAGGATAGACCGTTCAAGGGCAATCATTTGAATTTCATCGATCTGATTGCCAAGGGCAAAGAGCTCGGTACGTTCGTGTATGTCGTTACCGTAAAAGACATGAGAATGAGCGGCAAACGGGTACCGGGCTATACGTATGACGAGGAGACGAAAAACTGGACGCATCAGATGCTGCCGCTGCCCAATGTCGTCTACAACCGGATTCCGACGCGCACCGACGAGCTTCAGTCTGACGTGCAGCAAACAATCGAGGCTTGCCTGCGAAGCTCGCAAGTCCGGTTGTTTAATCCTTCTTTTTTCAACAAGTGGACGTTGTTCGAATGGCTCAGCAAAGCGAAGACGACCAAAAAATTCATTCCGGCGACGAAACGGCTTTCCCAGTCGGTGGAGCTCGATTCGCTGCTGCAGCAGCACCCGATCGTCTACTTGAAGCCCGTGCGGGGGAAAGCGGGAAAAGGCATTATGAAGGTAGAACGGATCGGTGCGCGAACGAAGCTTCCTTACTTGCTCACCATGCAGAACGATAAAGCGAGCGTCGTTACACGCCATCCGCATTTGGGGCATCTTTGGAACAAATTAAAAACGATGATGACCAGCGAGGAATACATCGTGCAGCAAGGCATTTCGCTTGCAAGCTTTAACAAACGGCCGTTCGACCTTCGCGTGCTGGTGCAGAAAAACCATCTCGGCCAATGGAGCCTTACCGGTATCGGCGCGCGAGTCGCCGGTAAGCAGAGCATCACGACCCACGTACCGCGCGGCGGGCGGATCGACGAGCCGGAGAAGCTGCTGAATGCGGTTTTCGGTCCCGAGCTGACCAAGAGCATTTTCGTGCGCGTAAAAACGGCGGCGTTCGCCATCGCCCGGCAGATCGAGAAAGCTTCCGGGCATATTCTCGGCGAAATGTCGATGGACCTCGGAATTGACGGTGCGGGGCAAATCTGGTTTTTTGAAGCAAACTCCCGTCCGATGAAATTCGACGAGCCGGATATCCGTAAAAAATCGCTCGAGCGCATTATCCAATACAGCCAGTTTCTAGTCAAATCGCGAAAGAAAAAGTAACGCGCAGCAGCCAAGGAACCGCATTTACACGGGGTGGTGGAATCGATGTCCCGACCAAAGGTCGGCGTTCTGGCCGTTTATTACGATAGCAACAAACATTTGGAGGAGCTCGACTTCTTCAAAAAGCTTTGTACGCAAGGGGAAAAACGGGGACTTGAGGTTATGATCTTTACGCCCGACGATGTCAGCTCGCAGCGCAAGATGATAAACGGTCTCTTCTACGATACGGAGAAACAAAAATGGGAGCGCAGATGGAGCAGCTTCCCCGAAATCATTTACGACCGCGGTCGATACCAGAAATCCGATCGGTTCGAGCGGCTGAAACAGTTTCGCGTCCGTTATAGGAACATCCCGTTCCTGAATTACCCGATGCCGCACAAGTGGGGAATGTTCGAGCAGCTCGTCAAAAGCGCAGCCATCCGCAAATACTTGCCGGTTACGGTCAAATACAATCAAGCGAGCGACATTCCTAAATTTCTCCGCAGATTCGATCTCGTTTACATGAAGCCGTCCGACGGCACCGGTGGAAGAGGCATCATCCGAATCGAACGTGTCGGCGAGGACGAATATTTGGTTCAAGGGCGCGACAGACAGCGGCGAATACTGACACCGTTCCGGGCGAAAAGGAGCGAGATCGCCGGCAGGCTGACGAATTGGAAGCTAAGCGGACAGTACCTGATCCAGCAAGGCATTCCGATAACGCTCAAGGACGGGCGCGTTCACGATTATCGGCTGCTCATACAGAAGAACGGCCAGGGGAAATGGGAAGTAACCGGTTGTGCGGGGCGCATCGGCCCCGAGCGCAGCATCACCTCGAATCTTCATGGCGGAGGCAGCGCCGTGCCGATGGAGAAGCTGCTGCAGCTCCGTTCCAAGGACAAAGAACGTACGGCTCAGGTTAAGGCGTCGATGGAACAGCTCGCTTTTGACGTGGCCCATCATTGTGAAAAACAATTCCGTCCGTTATGCGAAATCGCACTCGATATCGCGGTCGATCCGAATGGCGGCGTCTGGCTGCTGGAAATGAATCCGAAGCCGGCCCGCGAAGTGTTTCAACGTATTAAAGAGACGGAAACGTACGAGAAAGCTATCGTCAGACCGCTGGAATATGCGGAATGGATGCTGAAGCAGCGGGCAAAAGCCAAAACGGCAAAGCTGGCGTCCCTTCGCCGCTGATCGTCATTACCTGTTTAACAAGTATCGGCTGCCGAAAAAAACCGCCCGGGTCGGCGGTGCGGAACGGTACGCATATGCAGTCCCGTTCCGCATTAAGCGCCGCCCTTTCACGGACCGGCGTTTTTTCTGCGTAAACGTTCGGCATGGCGGCGTTCGGCTGCCGACCTTGGTTTAGGAGCGGACTGCGCGCCGGGGCAAGCATGCTTTTTCAGAACGAAGGTACAAAGCGGTTATTTGTAATGGATTTTCTTGCGGTCGATGCCGTAATGCTCCCAAAGAAAGGCCATGTCGTAATCGATCGTATCGACGCGCACCATAATGGCCACCAGCCAGCAGACGATGCCGATAAACAGAAGAACTCCGCAAATGAGAAGAAAGGCAATAACCATGTGCATCCGCTCCCTTCGAGCCGTAATACTACATGTTTATGCCCTTTCATGAAAACGATGCCAATAGATATGGACGAGCTTTCGTCAGGATCGGCAGCCGCCGTTCTCAGTTTTTGTTCGCCAGCCGAAGAACGTCGATAAGCGGCAGCCGTTTATTCGTTTCTTCCTGATAAAGATAATTATCCTGTACATGATCGATGTATAAAATGCCGTCCAGATGATCGATCTCATGCTGCAAGCAGCGCGCCAGAAAATCCTTCCCTTTAAGCGTAACCGTCTCGCCTTTGCGGTTTAAGGTGCTCACCGTAACCTCGCTCGCCCGCTTCACCTCGCCGAAATAACCCGGAAACGACAAGCAAGCTTCCAGCCCCAGCTGCTCGCCCGAACGCTCGACGATTTCCGGATTGATGAGCTCGATCAATCCGTCGCCGCAATCCATCACGACGACTCTTCGGAGCGTACCGACCTGCGGTGCGGCCAGTCCGGCCCTGCCCTCAGCTGCATAAAGCGTTTCGGCCATATCGTCAAGCAGCTTGAACATCTTTTCGTTCAGCTCCGTAACCGGCTTCGCCTTCTTGCGAAGGATCGGATCGCCGAACGGCACGATCGTTTTTACCGACATTTTTCTCACGCTCCCTTCACGCGCGTTGGCGTATGCACCCATAAATCGCCCGGCACGCATTCCAAAGCCGTGCACAGCGCATCAAGCGTTTCCGCTTTCATTTGCTTCGGCTGTTCCGTAAGCAAGGCATGAATCGAAGGAGCGGAAAGCTTGTATCCCGCCTTCTCGAGCAGCAATCGGGCAAGCGCAGCCCCCGTCCATATTCCTCTTTTGGCCATCATCTCACGCAGCATCCATACAAGCATTCGCTCACTCCCCGTCGATATTAGGCTAAGCCTAAAAATATTAGGTATTGCCTAATATACCATAGGCGGAGGTTCATGAAAAGAGGCTGACTCCGCATGCGCTGGTTCGACCGTGTATTCCATTCATCCGTATTGCCGGTCCTTGCGATGAATCCCTTGGGCCGTTGAGTTACATCGGTTCGTAGGCGTTACATCTTTTTCGACTAATACGCCTTCTTCCTGCGCTCGTCACTTCCCTTCGCTGCAGTCCGAATTTGCCCACTTGGAAACGCGTCTGGCCTTCTTTTCTCGCCTGCAGTCCGAATTTGCCCACCTGGAGCGGCTATTTAGCTCGGCACACCGATAAATCCGTTCTCCAAGCAGGCGAATTCGAACTAAAGCGGTAAGGGACCCCCAATTCCTTGCTTCAAGCGGGCATTTTCGGACTACAGCCAACAGCGGGGCCTCAACGGCAAGCTCGTTTCGCGATTTTAGCTTAATTCGCTCGGGCATTCGTATCGCGATGGAAATTGATCGTCCGATCAGACTTAATGGACTCAATCGTAAAAAAAAGACCTCATCCCCCGCTTGGTTGCGGATGATGAGGTCCTTCTGCTCTTTCCGGGCTGTTCCCGTACGATATGAACGCATTTGAACCAGCCCCTAGAACACGAAATGCGTTAAAAAAACCGATTGCGGCACCGATCGCAGCATCTGTTACAGCCGCGTCTTCCGCAGCCGCAGCCGCAACCGCAGCCTCCTCCGCTAATTAAAGCGATGGCCAGAAGATCGAACAACACAAGCGGGATTATCGGAAAAAAGAAAAACGATGTTCTAGCTTTATACCGGTCTCCGCTTCTTGGCAGAGATTTGATATAAACGGTATCCCGGTCGACCTTTACGATCCTGCCGCGGTATTTCCCATGCCTGGTCGTTATTTCAACATCTCGGTTAAGGTACTCTCTGCATCTCTCGTAGTAATAGGATGACATCTTGACAGCCCCCTTTCTAGCCTCTCAATTAACATATGTTTGATGGGAGGTAGAATTGTGGGTGATGAGGCAAATAATTAAGGTGGGAAAGACCCATCAAATTATCTTTACTACAAACACAACAACACCTATCAATGAAGAAATTATCAACACCACTCCCCAGATCCTGGTCATGATTAAATCCGCTTCTTCCGGTTCACGTTCTTTTGTTGATAGAAACGACCTTTTCCATGAAGATTTTGGATATTTAACGAACCTAATTCCTAAATATATTAGGAGGGCTAAAAAGACTGCTATGAATATTTTTGCTTCCATACTAATATTCCCACTCTAGTTATTAGAAACATTTGTAAAATACCCTTTCATTCCAAGATACCCCCGTAATAAAAAAACACTCTCGATTGAGAGTGTTCGTCGTATAGCAACTATAGCGGTGGATGATCGCGGCGCAGCCTCTTGTAAAGGAGGTGATCGCCACGATTACACTCGGTACGCTTTACATGTTCATCAAGGAACTTGCCACTTTACTGAGCCTTTGCTTCAGCTTGCGTAAGTTATCTAGATGGATACGTAGACGGACAATGAGAAAACCACCGTTTAAAGGTTAGAGGCCTACGGTGGTTTTCGAATCTCATATGCGCGCCGTGGAATTCACAGCCTTGTTGCAGGAGTCGGGTGCAACCGGCTCCTTATTTCTTTATATCCGAGCACATTGTAGATGATACCTGCAATGTCGTTCTTGCCTTTTATTCGAAACTCCCTATTTCTTTTAGTATCCGTGACATTTTAATTTGCTACCACCATTTACCGTATTATTTATCCGAGTTATCTCCAAAAGTTCCTCGGGAACCTGGAGCTTTATAGTTTCCATCCGCTCGTCAACGCGAATGAATGCTTCCATGACTTTCTTGTTTCTCCCCACTGTATCCACGTATAAAGCTTCCTTTATGTGAGGATGTCCAGGCTAGTTACCGCCAGGGCAGGAAGTAGCGTCCCGGACTTTTATAAGAGGTCTCTTTTTAAAATATTTTCTGCGCATCCCGCTCGCTTTTCAATATTTCCACGGCTTCTCGGAAACGCAGCGAGTGAACGATCTCCCGCTCGCGTAAAAACTTCAAGCTGTCTTGAAGATCAACGTCATCCGTCATGTCGATCAACCACTGATAGGTTGCGCGAGCCTTCTCTTCAGCTGCGATATCTTCATAAAGATCGGCTATAGGATCGCCCTTAGCGGCTATATAAGCTGCCGTCCACGGTACGCCCGACGCGTTCTGGTAAAACAAAGCCCGGTCATGGCTTGCGTAATGGTCGCCTAGCCCTGCTTCCTTTAACTGCTCGACAGAGGCATCCTTCGTAAGCTTGTAAACCATCGTGGCAATCATTTCAAGATGGGCGAATTCTTCAGTACACTATAGTTGTAGGTGAAATTACTGTAATTAAAAATCAATTGGTCGCCACTTAGGGACGAGTTTTTTATTCGGAAGCGCCCGCGGTCGAATAACTCGCATTTTACCATCTTCTATTTCAATATAACTGTTTGTATGCAAACTTTTTATTGCTGACTTGACTTGAAACGGTGTCCGTTGAGCGTAACGACAAATTTGTTTTATGTTTAACGACGCCCAACCAGTCCCGTATAAATTTAATAAAATACACAGGATTTTTCGTTCTGTGTCATTGATCATACCATTTATCCTCTTTCTCATTATCACGAACGTACGTTTGGTTATAGTATATGTAATGGAGGTTGTTTAAGCAATGTCATATAATATAATCAACAAATACTGGGAGAAGAGGAATATGGATGATGGATATCAGTACTAAACAGGTGGTCATTCGTACGGAGGACATGCGCGGGAGTGTTTATGCTGAGGCTATCGCAGAAGTGAAAGTTACCGGAAAATATAGAACACGTACAAGTTCAATCTACGCTGCTGCGAACGAGAAGACATATATAGTAGAAGACAAATTTATTTTGCCTCCTGAATTACATAATAAAGCTGTAGAATTATTCAAAGAAGTTCAAGCTTGGTTAGACTCAAAAGAAAAAGCCCCGAGCGATTGAACGTGCCGGGGCTGATGTATTAGTCTAACAATTTTCGTTCTTTCAATACTTCACGAACCGCAAGCAACTGATTCATCGCCCAATGAGCATCCCCGTCTGTCTCACCTAGATTAATCAGGTTGAACATATAGTTATACTGGTTTGCAATCTCTCCGACCTTGGTTTTCTTCGCTTCCCAGGTGTCTTGCTGCTTCATTTTATTTTCAAGAAGTTGGATGTCATCACGAATCCTGTTCATACTCGTGCACGGGCAGGCCGTTTTATTCAACTCATTATGTCCGAGTATCTCTTTAATCGGCAACAAGCTTTTTACCGTCAGAATAGCGGCATAAAGCAGTTCCCTTTCTTGCGAAGTCAGATCCCCTTTACTGAGGTCACGGTTAACCTCTATTCCAACCGTATACGTATTATGGTCGCCTACGTGGAACGAGAACGTCAGGAGGTCGTTAACCTGATATATACGCCCATTATCAATGGATATATGGTATCCTATGCCGGCGCCCCAATTACGGCTGTGTGAGCCTGCATGAGCCTGTAGCGTGCCTTCTGGTGAACCTGAGTGATGGACTACGATAGTATCGATATCTTCCGGCTTACGCAGTCCAGTATGATAAGTCTTGTCCCATACTCCTTTGACGATGTTCTTCTTGTTAGGAAGTGTCTCCCACGATTGCTTTTTAGGTAGCGTATCCGTTATATCTTCAATTGGCGGAACCTTAAACGGCAGGCCCTCCACCAATGTTATTTTGCGTAGGCTCATGTTTTAAATCCCCTTTCGTTTGAATAATATCCTTGAACCCCTTACCGGTTATAAATGCCGCAGCTGTACCGGCAATCCACCATATCGATTCGTCATCAAGCTCGATCCCTACATATTCACTGAAACCGATCATGATACAGGCAAACAGCAGCGTGAATAGCTTCGTACTGTTCCAATTCGGATTCTCGCCGCGCCGTAGTTTTGCAATATCGCCAATGATCGTCACGCCGACAAAATTGATTGCCAGTGTGACGGATGCGATAATCTGCTGCGGATCAAGGTTCCACAGGAATTTGTTATTCAAGGCGACAGCAATCATCGTAATGAGTGATATTAAAAAGCTGGGCATCGTCCACTTCATGCAATCTTCCCTCCCGGTCTGTGACCATTGGTTATGATGTTTATAACCTCTACCAACTCGTCTGAGCCTTTCATTGCATCCTCATAGCGCAAAGGGACCAGCACTTTCTCAGGCTGGCCCGCGGCGTTTATTATCGTTTCTTCGGCGTGTGTGATCATCTAGCGACTCCTTTCTGAATTTCTTGGACTGATCTCGGACGTTCGCCGGTTTGTTGCTCAATATAGCTGATTAAATCAAGAAGATTTTGCAGTTCATCTCGCTGCTGATAATATTGTGATTGTTCAGCGTCGAACGGCTTCAACATACTGGAAATGCCCATTGTCGGCATTCTGAACTTTGTATCTTGATCCACTTCTTCCGGCTTCTGCAGGTATCCCGATAAACCGCGTCCTGGTTGACCAAGCAATTGCTCCAATACATAGGCAGTCTTTGCGTCAACACCGAAATCAGGACCACCGAACGGTACTTGAAATTGCTTCTCTTGGCCTTCGAATTTCTCAATCGGCTTGTCATAGAAAAAGTTACGGTTAAGCGATAATTCAGCCGGCAGTTTCACGAGCGAAGAAGTGCTATCAATCAGCATCTTTAGCGGATCAGATACCTTTGTTAGATCTCCAATAGGCAATCCTAAACCGAGAAATTTACCTTTTCCATCCTCCCCAGTTACCGGAATTGCGAAACTTTCCTTCATCCAGTCCGGAACGTTTTCTTCATTGATACCAACAGCTTCCTGAGCGTTTGTACGAAGTTTGTTGATATTTGCGTACTTTCTTGGATCATTGACAAACTGCTTGAGTTGGAACGGTATGTTGTTTCTCACCCAGCGATAAAATGGTGCGATCCGTGCGGCTACTTCGCTTTCAAAAGGTGTTGTGCGGGAGTAATCAAATTGAACCTCTCTAACCTTTTTAGCTGCTTGCTCTGGGTTCATTCCTTTATCACGTGCCCACTTATAGAGAGCGAATCGGTTCGTTTGATCGATGAAATCCCCAAAGTCTCGAGACGTTTCGAATGCATTAAGCGGATTTTTCAGACTCTTTGCTTCTGCCTTTAATCGACCGCCTAGTGTTCCATCAAATTGACTACGCTTTTCAATGGTCCGGCGTATAGCTTCCTCTGGTTCTTCGCCACGTTTTGCATATTCAACAGCGGATAGTCCGGTCGATCCAAGTCCTTGTTCTCGAAACTCTTTGAACATAGGAACTTCTTGACCTTTAATCACTGCATTGTATACGTCCTTATCCGCTTGTGCCGTGTACTTTGCAATGTTTGGGATGCTCATTCCGCCAACCCAGTTATTGAATTTAGCACCTACATCATTTCTTAGGTGGTAAGGAACCGAGAACAGCGCTAGACGCTTCCATCCACTCTGTGCCGTGTCGAAAGCCTTCAGGAAGGCATTTACTCCTTCATCTGAAGTAAGCTTCTGATAGCGGTCTAGAGCCTGTTTGACGGACTTTGTAACGAGATACTGACCGCCTATTTCCTCTGCTAATCCTAGTTCCTTGGCGGCTTCATCGTTGATGAATTTATAGTTGTTCGTGTCAATGACTACCGCATTCTTCGACACATCCATTCCCGATTCAAACTTACGCGCAAAATTGGTATTCGATAAAACCTGCCGGCGAAAATTTGCTGCATTGGCATAATCAATCAGCTTTTTCTGACCAATTGCCGTAGCGAAAAAAGCATTCGGCTCGAAAAAGTTACGGCCAATGCGTTCGTTGATATCTTCAACGCTACCCATTAGCTCGCGGCCTTTTACAACATTTTTGTTCGGTTGTCCAAGTCCTGAGTTGCCACGATCCATAGGAACAGCTTTGACGTTCTTACGGCGCTTACGTTCTTCGGCCGACAACACATGAGTCATATATCCTTCAAGCTCTTTGATGCCAATGCCGTTATCAGCAGCCATCTGACGGATCTCATTGTTAGATTCCATCAAACTTTGTGCAGCTTGTTGAACGGCGGGGTCTGTAGAAATCTCCCTTTCCGTACGCACAGCTTCCTTCTGCATCATAACGGGATTGCGGAGGGATTCTTTCAACTCGTCATTTCTTGTTTTCAATTGCTTTATTTGATCGATGGTTGAAGATTTAGCTTGCTTTTCCTCAAGCCGTAGAGTATCAAGCCTTGTTTTCAACTCGTCTCTCTGCTTCAAGAGGTAATTAAACGCCGGACTCACGGATACTTGTCCGAACGCTTTGCTTTGCGCAAGCTCATCGATATCAAGCGGTTTATTCTTCCTTGCATTTAATTGCCTTAATGCTGCGTTCTCACGTGAAAAATATTGCTTCCTAATGACCTTATCGGTCTTTTCTAACTCTTGGACCGTCTGGCTGATTAGTTGCTTATACTCCCCTTGAGCTGTTCGTGTTAAAGCGCGAGATATATCCTCAACAGGGATGTTATCAGCCGCTGATGCAGGTTGTTTTGGTTTGAACAGCTTTTCAATTTCAGCATCAGTAGATCCCGATTGCTTGAGAATCTTCTTTAGTTCATCATCGCTTAACGCATCAGCTTCATTTACCTTAGGAACAGAAGTTTCTTCAACATTCTTCGCGGCTTGTTGGTCTGCTTGTTTAGTTGCTGGTGCTGGAGATTCCCGTTTAAATGTTTGAAGTTCTTTCCCGAGCTCCTTGATCGTGTTGCGATTAGCAAGTATTTCATCAAGCAATTCTTGTTTCTCTGTTGTTCTCCTTACGCCATCAGGGAATTCGTAGCCTTTCGCGTCTTCAAACTGACGCAAATCCTTCTCGAGTATTCTTCCGACATCTGTACCTTTATCGATTCCGCCGGCCAATGTTGCAGTATCGGCTATTCGCTTCATACTTTCTTCCGTTTGGAATCGTATGTCGTTCTCGGTTTTTTGTTTTAAGTTTTTGATCGTATCGTCTGCCTCGCCAGTCAATGTTTCTCCTAACTTATAATCAGGAACAAACATGCGTCCTAATGCGTCTCTTGTGCCTTCTAAGGCCGGTCTAATCGCATTCTGGGTAAACTCTGGCGCAACTCTTTCCGCAGCACCTAAAGCCGCTCTTCCTGTTCCTGCAATGCCTTTACCTGCCAATGAAGCGCCTTTTGCAAACACAGCACCAGGAATATATGTTGTTGGATCTAGTGCGATATCCAATCCAGTACCGAGAGCAAACTTTCCGAACTTGTTTTCTACGCCAAGTGTCTCAGCCAGGTCAGCGCCACGTGTTCGATCCTGACCGGAGAATCCGCGCCAAGCTCCTTGTAGTGCGTCACCGCCTTTTATCCCTGTATTAACCGCATTTACCACAGCACTACCGGGGCGACCAAGCAGTTCTAGGACATCAAAAAAAGCGTTCTGGCCTTGAGGAAGGTTTGTCGCCTTCTCGAACCAGTTACGCCTGTCAGCATCTTTCTGTGTATAGCCCGCATCCTCTATTCGAGTGCGGGCGTTTTCGATTTGTTTGTTTACTTTTTCAATGTCATACTTGTTGTCCTCAGTAGATGAAAAAAGCCCTCTACCTGAACGTCTAACATTCTTATCAAACAACCCCATTTGCTGCACCTACTTTCATTGGAAAAGCTTTAACGGGTTTAAGTTTACATCCTTAAAATAGTCAGCCCAGAATTGACCATAGTTTTGAATACCTTGTGGAATCCCCTTTACGGCATCAACGTTTGATTGAACTGATTTACGTGTTCCTTCAACGGATGGTATGAGTGATTCTAAGAAACTTTCTGATGGTTGTTGTGATAATCCGCCACTCTTACTCAACAGATAGCTATTGACCGCATTTGCTTCGGACGTATCCCATCCGTACTTGCTTTTCAGGCCGGCAACAAACGTTTTGATTTCCTCTGGTTTAGCCTTGTTGATATTTAAACCGGAATCTTTTGCCATACCTTCAACGGCAATCAAATCGTACTCATCAATCGCAGGAGTGGAGTTTTGTTCATTCTCTAGAGACATTTTTTTAAGCTGGGCTTCCTTGTATCGGTTATCGATATTATCAGGATCATTTTGAGCAGCAAGAGCCTTTTCCTTATATGCCTGATCAGCAACAAACTCTTTTTGGCGTTGATTAAGCTGCGCCCACTGTAAGCCTTGCTGAGCTGCGAATTGTTGTCCTTCTCGTTCGTAATTCGTCCACCAACGGCGATCCTCTTCGCTATCCCGCTGAGCTCGGTATGCTTTTTCTTCAGCCAATTGTTGATCCGCAACAGCATCACGCTCTTTCTTGTAGGCCGTCTCCTGATCGTACCTTTGATCCCCAATTTCATCACGTTTATCACGATATGCCACGTCTTCTGCACGAGTCTGATTCCTATATGCAACATCTTCAGCGCGATTCCCTTGATTCGTCATGAAATCAAGCACATCAAACTGATTCCTAAATTGATTCTGACCGCGAGTATCATATAGTCCCTGTTGCTGCCCGAGGACACCGATAAGGCTCATAAGATTCCCTAGTTGCTGCTGTTGCTTCGCTTGCTCTGCTGCGATTAGTTGCGGCACAACCTGCGTTTCAAGGTACGTATTCGCATCATTCTGCGCATTCTGAGCAAGTCTAGCGAGGTCGCTTGATCTTGCCATACCAGAAGTACCTAACGCCTCTTGACCGGATCTAATGGCCTGTCCTGCTTGTTTCTGAACCTGTGCTTGTTGTGCTGCGTAATCAGGCGATTGGTAGATTGAGTTACGATCGATCGCTGTGGGATTCGTAACTTGATTCCTGATTTGAGTAAGCAGGTCATTGAACTGTTGATCATAAGGGTTTACAGTCTGCTGTGGATTCAATACGCTCTGCTGCACGTTATAAGCGTTATTTAATTGGTTTACATTGCCTCGAATGCTATTTAGCGTGGATTGATCTGTAAATGTGCTGCCACCACGATTCGCTTGCGGCTTAAACACGTTTTTACCATCAATGGAAACACTTCCTGTGTTTGGATCGTAGCCGATACGTTCATCCGTTACACCCCAGTCATTCAGTGATTTACGCACTCCTACGTTGTACATTTCGTCTGCCATGCTTTCACCCCCAGGGAAATAAAAAGATGCCGTCAATTAAACGGCGCCTCATTGAATTATTCTCTTATCCTCGCAACACACGGACCATCAATGACTTGTCGTTCACAGTAGACGGCGTTTCCTATCATTTCTTTTGCAATTTTGGGCTTAATATCTGACTCTCGAACATTACTATCATCACCGTCCATAAAAATAATGGACAATATAATATATAAAAGAACTTTCATCATTGTCATAACCACCACCAATTATGTGATTGAAGTTATAATTCCACTCGATACTGTCACTTCCGTATCTATCGGTCCTCCAAGTGAAGAAGCTACGTAAAAAGTTCCTGATGCACCATTTCCGGCCGACAATGTTCCAATAGCATTGATGTAATTCGCTTGCACTACTCCTGATAATGCTTCAAATCCAGAAGCCGTTACTTTTTGGTTTACAACTAAACCTTGCGAGCTTCCGATCGTCATAGTTATATGACCATCCACATTTAAACCCATATCTCCACTAAGCACAGATATTCGGGCCGAATATCCGCCACCTTGGTTATTAAAAATAATTCCTTTAGAGGTTGGAGACGTTTCATTCATGTAGAGGTTATCGCCAATAGTGGCATTTGTACCGACGTCAATCTGAGCATTTGTTGTTATGCTGCCTGCTGTAATAGTGCCCAAGTTCGCAGTAATAGCCGACAATTCGTTTACAGTAATTTTTTCAGCAGTCACGGCACCTGCTGCTATTTTTTCAGTTGTTATCGATTCAGCAGCCAGTTTATCCGTAGAAATTGAACCGGCAATAATCACGTTTGCATTCAATTCGTCGACATTCAACGTATCAAGATGTGCAAGGAAATCATTCAATTTACGTATATGTCCGTAAACAAAATCCGTCAGCTGCTGGACCGTTAAGTTTTCACCTACATTCGAGAATGATGGTACCGGCATATAAAACCTCTCCTATCTCTGTACTCTTTGCACTCTGTAATAGCGCTGTAATCGCTCGATTTGAACCGGCCCCGTTCCAGTAAGTCTAAACCTCGTCTTGAAGGTTAGGGGCACCGTATCAAGCGGTATTACGCAATTAAAGCTTTGTGCGTAATCAGCGAACGCAGTAGGGTCGAAGTTGATCGTTTGAAACGAACTGCCGCGATCCTGAGTTGACACACTGGACGTAAGAGTTGTCCCAGTTTGGAACAATCCTTGTATGTGAAGGTCGAGATAAGTCTTCTCTGCTTCCGGCATACCTTCATCGAACGGTTTCGTTGTAACACTCCATGCGATTGGACTGCCTGCGTTTGTCGTACCGTCCAGTTCTTTGAAGGCTTGTCCGCTGCTATCACCCACGTATGGAAAGCCGTTCAGAAACGCGCCATAGCGATAGTTTTCGTCCAATGCACATACACGCCATATGCCGTATCTTGGATCGAATACAAGGCGTATATTAGGCTCTGTGGCGCTTCCTGTGACGAGGCAGAGGTAATACTTTAGACCGTCTGTAAAAGCGCAGCATTTTGACACATGAGCCGGATTGATGCTATTCAGGTACGCGCGAATCTTCTGACCAATCGGGGAAGGACGTCCGCCATTATAGATATAAACGTCGCGTTCGCCGAGAAAGTACATCTGCTCGTTTATAAGCTGGATGGTTTTGAAACTCACGCATCCGATCGAACTCGATATCTCAAGTAGCCGGTGCTTTTGGGTTGTCTCACCAGTACCAACAATCTCGGCCATAGCGTCTTTCTTGAAGGCGATGATGGTGTTGGTAAACAGCTTTAAGGCCGTTACATTCCCACCATTCGGCGTATAGTACTCAAAGAAGCCGGCTGAATCAGGATCAGACCAGTTCGTTTCATCCAGGTATTTTGAAAAGTAAATCGTGCTGTCCTTCGCCATGAACACCCGCAGTGTATTGTTCGCTATATACTTCCCTTTCGGCGCATCTGACACGTTCAAATCGCTCAACGTCGTGCCGTTCCACGATTTCACATTGTCGGTCCCGTTTGTCAGAATGAGCTTTCCATTGAAGTTTGTCGCATCCCAATCCACCGCTGTAAACGTTCCGATGATTGGTGTCCACGCCGATCCATTCCAATACTGCAATGTCGTTCCTACGGCGCGTACAAGGTGCGTATTGCCATAGTTCGTCAGCAGATAGGTAACAGCGATTCCGCTCGATCCGTAGGTTGTACGGCCCTTTCTGACCGTCAGAGCAGGGTAATTATCGGTATCGAAACCATATTCCTCAGTCGTTTCGTTATCATTCACAGCAAAAAGGGAGGCACCTTGATTCAGCCCTCCCTCAAATGTATTCTCTCCTCTTAGCTTTCGGTTATTGCCTTCTTGGTACATTACGCCCATTACATCACCTCAGATCATCGGGAACGAGAGAATATCGATTAGTGCCTCCGAACCTCGTGTATACTGTACCTCTTCGCTTTCTTGGCATGGTATCTCGGACTGAATAGTATTCAGGCAATGATTGCTTGTAACGCTTCTCGTACTTCAGGAACAGCATGTTGAAGTCGGTCATGAAGTTATTATGGTCAATAATCTCGCCGCGTTCCCTTGCTACTCTTGCTTTCGCCCCAAGATCCAGCAATTCGTGAAAGTCTTCTTCAAGCTCAGGTATTTGAGATACGTCCGTTAAGCTCGCAGGACGCTTGTTGTAAACGACATATACCTTTTTTCCTGCTGAAGCAGCATCAGGCATTGGATTCAGAAAAATATTTTCGTTTCCTTGAATCGTATAAAACTTATCAAGCGCGCTTATTTGTTGCGTTGATTCGATAGACAAAAACTTTAATTCAATGTATCGTTCGCTGCCGGCTTTTGTCTCGATTGTAATTTGCTTAACTCCAAGTGGGTCGCAGTCAACAGGAAGTGCGTAGAATGCAAATCCGACTATGGTTGTGAAAACATATGGAGGAGCCTCGTGAGGTACGTCTTGGAATATTTGCCGTTGAGTCGTGTCTATCCACTGAATAATTTGTGAATCTTTGAATGTACTCCTGTACAACTTTACGTTAGTTAGAATTTGTTGAACAGTCGACATCGAAACACCTCTTCTCTATTGCACAGTTTGGTCCTGAAGAACAGTTAGGTAATTGCGGATGCTGTCAATACACCGGCGTCCGTAACGGTCAACTGGTACCTTGTCCCATTCGGTGATATTATTACAGGCAAGTTAAACGGATTTACATTTACACTATCCAGCAAAACGTCCTTAACTTCAGTGTTTGGGTAGATTTCAACCCCTTCGAAATAAAAAGTTTCTCCTCCAGCTGCCGTTACAATTGGATAATAATAGATGTATATATTTTGTAACGAACCGTAATCTGGTATCGTAGCTATCATTTCATCCAAGTCTAATCTTACGACATGTGAAATATGATTGTCCCTTATGTTGTAAGTTGTATTAGTTGGATCATCAGGATTTGGTTCGTAAAACGCTTTAGATTTAGCTGCAGACATATTATCCAAATAGTTTATTTGCACCTTAGAATACATTCTACTGTTAGAAATACTAGAAAAAGTAGTAGTGTCAATGTATAACCTAGTTTTCACCTTTATTTTTTTATATAACTTCAAATATCGGTTTGTAAAATCTAGAAACATGTACATGCCATTAAACGTGCCACTAGTAGCGACATACTTTATCGCTTTCTTACCGTTAAACGTAACCAAACTTCCTGTCGTTAAAGCTGGCCTCATCTGCACGGCTCCAGAAAAGTCCAAGGGCAATGGGCTTGCAAACGCGTTTATATTTTGTAAATCATTTGAGATTATTGGGGTAGCCTTTTTCATTGTTGAGTTAATTGTTTGTATATAAGTAGCTAAAGGATAAGTAACCATTTGGCTTGACTCTGAAATACTCAATGATTTTACCTTATTCGATATTCGGAATTGGTTATATACTGTATATCCGCTAACACCGTTTATGGAAAGTGTATTAACGTCATTAAAAATGAACTTACCATAGCTACCATTGTGCATCCCGTTTATTACTATACTAGCAACAGACGTTCCATTTACTCCTGCTTGTATATTAGCAGTTGGGTTTGATTCAAAATATCCGTTATTAATGACTACATTTCCGCTATCGATGATCATTCCAATTGGATTGCTTTCGATGATAAAACCGTTAAATGAAACTGTTGTATCAGAACCATTACCGACGAGTTCACCAATAATTTTTATTCCGTATTCGTAGCAAGCTTCAGCATTGTAAGCAGTGAATGAGTTTGATCCACCGTATGCAACCATTCCTTTATTGCAGTATCTTGTTTTCAAATTGATAAAAGAATTACCCCAGCCATAATAGGTTCTTATTCCAAAATCTAAATTTCTAAAGTACAGATTGGTGAAATCGCAATTATAAGTTGCTGAGTCAACCGTTCGTATTGTTGGATCACCCAAGCGCATACCTATTCCCTTTTCACCAACACCTTCAACTTTAAAATCTTGAAATATACTATGCCATACGTTCGTTAAATCAAAGAGGACTGCATCATTTGAGGTGGGGACGAATTTTAAAACAGAACCAATGTTTCCAACTCCCATAATTGATAATCCAGAAACCCTGGAGGCATTGTCCCTTTCGACTGATAAGATATTACTTGTCACAAGGAATGTTCCAGCGGGGATAAATACTTGATTTTTACTATCAATTGCTTCCCGTATGGCTGCTCTAATCGCCGCCGTATCATCTGTCACGCCATCTCCTTTTGCATTGAATGGTGCTGACATAATATTGATCGCGCGCTGCGCAACATCCGCCGAAAGCGCAGCAAGCGAAGTAAGTGGCATCGGCGTGCTGCCGATCAGCGTTACACCATCGCCGACAAAAACGATGCCTGCAGTGTTCGTTAGTGTCGTATATTTGTACGTTCCCGCTGGGAACTCGATTTCGTGTTTTCCAACTTTATTAGCTGCGTTTATTGCCTTCTGAATTGCCACTGTATCATCGGATATTCCATCACCTTTGGCTCCATATGACTTGACATTGATGATGATATCTCCCCAAGCTTGGACGTTTGTCTGAGCATTAGATATATTCGCGGCCATCAATTCACTTACTGTAGGCATATCATCACCGCCTTATCGAATCGTACAAGCGCCAATGGAATATGTGGCACTATCTGAATTCCCTACCGTAACGCTGACTCTCCAGAAACGGGGAATAACATTGTCGATCGTTACGTTTGTTACAGGAGTTACACCAGGATAAACTGTCAGTACAGTTGTTCCTTGTGCCGTCAATGCTGCACTCGTGAGAATGTCATAGTATTTTCCACTCGTATGATCTTTGCCTTGTATTTTAACCGTCAGAATCGGTGATCCCGTTACGGCAGTAATATCGACAACAACCTTAACACCGCGATTATGAAAGTTCTCGAAGTCTTGACTTGATTGCGCTGTCGTTCTTGCTGCGCTTGGCAATACAGTCAATATCTCGTTATGGTACGCACCCATAAGCCACCTCCAGATATAAAAAAAGGAGAGGCAAAAGCCCCTCCGCTAACTTTAGAAACGTACAACAAGGATTTTATACGATCCGCTTGCAAGATCGATCGTACCTCCTGTCGGGTTGAAGAATGATACCTTCACTGTATTGGCCGCTGATACGAATCCGCTGGCAATGACTCCTTGCAAATCGTACGGAGCCGTTAAAATGACATGATCACCGAATGCTGCTCCGGTTACAGTGAGTCCACTCGAAAGCGAACCGGTAACTGTCGCCATCGATGCAGGATCGATTGTTGCTGTTGTGTTGGCGACGACCTCTTTAAACAGCGTTAGACCGTCATTTAAGACGATTTTCGTGTTAGCCACTGGATATCCCCCCTTATGCTCCTTGGCTACCTACAAGGCCGAGGTAGTCACAGTAGCCGACATCATAACGGGTGAATCCGAACATGAAGAAGTCTACCGACTTCTGCAGCTTCTGGCTATCGTACCAAGGCCGTTCACGGAAAAGGAACAGCAGGTTATCGATGTTAGGATCCTGCAGGAACCACGAATCACCGTCGATTTCATCCATAACGATAGGGAGAAGCCCCTCAATGACGTTTTTCGTATTGGACATTTCAAACGCCTGATTTGTCGATTTTGTAATCTCCAGCGCAGTGAATTCCAAATCTGGCCCTGTGATAAGACGTTTAGCACGAGCTTGAATTTTGATTCCGGCTTGGTTTACCTGATTGCGCATGAGTGTCTGTCCGAGCTTCAAATTACCAGGCGTAAGGGCGCCCGTAGTCAAGTTATCGCCTACACTAGACGAATCAACCAGTGGATGAGAATTGGAGAATAATGCCGCTCCATCGTATCCTGTGTTTGCAAAACCGTTATTCAGAACGTTTGCTGCATCACGCTCCAAAGTATTACGAAGACCACGTGCTAATTGTTTGGCGGATCCACCTACACCACGACCACCAAGAACACCGTACAGGTCATCTTTCGTAAGCTCCCACGTGACTGTGTATCCTTTGTCACGCCGTTGAGCTTCGAAGCTTGCAACTTCTCCTTCGCTCATTTCATCTTCGTTGATTGTGTTGCCCTCAGTATTTTGCGACCATCTACCAAACGCCCCCATGTGCGGATACGTTTGATCTTTCTTATCCATCGTACCAACCTTGAAAATCGTCGGGTATTGTTCTGGAATCATTGCATATTCATCGGCAATTATCTTTTTATGGATCGGCGTCAATAGTTCTTGGAAATTATCACGAGTAAGTTTCATGGATTAGTTCCCCCTCTTAGGCAATACCGAATACACGGTTAGTCAGGATAATGTCTGCTTCTTTTGCTGCTGTATCAACGTTACCAACCACTTGAATCCATCCGCCGGTTGTATCGTCAGCGTCGAATTGATATGCTGCGCCGCCCATATCATACTTATTGCCGATAGCAGGCGTAGCAGCGCCAATGTAAGCCGCGCGATAAATCGATGCTGGATTGATATCGACCTTGATAACATCTGCAGCCGTCGCGGTTGTCGTCACAATATCCGTATCGGAAACACCTAGCACAGTTCCGGCAGCTGCGGCGTCCGCTGCAATTACTGCTTTATTTGACGTTAGAACGACGATATCGCCGCGCTTGATATTCTGGCTATCTCCAACTGGGAACTCTCTTAGAATCTGATCTGTGCCATTCAGAGAGCCCTTCAAAACGAGTCGTCTTGCCATGTATGATTACCTCACTTTTTAATGTATTTTGCATACTCTTCCGGCTTCATTCCTGCCAATTTTGCGATAGCCATCTGATCAGGAGTCAACGTGCTTTTCGGTTTTTGTTTAGTTCCACCACTCACAGACGTATCCACCTTTGCCGCTTGTTTCTTTGAACGATTAGCCTGAAGCGTTTGTTCAATCTCACGCTCACGTTCCTTCATACGTTCGCGTCCACGCTTGGCCCAATAAACATCCTCAAGCGACTGACCGGTTCGTTCAGCAATCTCCTGGTACTCTTCGCGGTAATGATCGATGTCTGCAAAGAATGGATCAGTTTTAAGGCGAGTTGCTTCTGCTTCAAACTTCTGATTGCGAATATCCCTGCGCATTTCTTCGAGCTCTCGCTGTTGCTGCACTTGAACCTGTGCTTGTTGCGGTGTAATTCCGCTTTCCTGTGCGATTCGCTGAGCTTGAACTGCATCAAGCTTGGCCTGCAAATCATCAAGGCTAGTAACGCCGACAAGCTTCATCAGCTTTTCTGTAGCAGCTGATTTCTTCTTTTCTTCCTCTAGCTTCGCCTGCCATTTCTTTCGTTCGGCTATAGCTGCTTTCGCTGCGCTGTTGTCTTTCTCCGGCTTTACTTCCTCTTCCCGCCGCCGATCTTCATGTTCTTCACCGCTGAGCTGATAACTCCCGGATTCACGGTGCAGTTCTTCTTCGTCTTCATCGAACCTTTCATCCTCATCGCCTTCTCTTTCCTCGTCAATCTCAATGGATCCATCGTCACCCATTCGCGGCTCTGGTCTATCTTGTAATTCACTTGGATCGATCTCGAATGTAACACCGCCCATTTCCACGGACGTTTCACCTGCGAAAAGTTGAAGATTCATATTAATCGGTTGTTTCATAAAATGTCCTCCTTGGCTTTATCGCGGCCACCTCGTTATACTGTTTTTCGCATGAACAGATAACATGGCTTTTTTGGACGGTCTATGCTGACCGAAACGTGACTCTATGCCGTCACTAGGCAAAAGAAAAAGCCGCTTCTAGGCGACTAGGATTGGTTTGGTTGTCTACCGCGTCTCTTCGGTTGTGTTTGCTCTTCTTGAACTGGAGGATTCTTATCGCTGATTGTCAGAACTCGCCATGTTTGGCCTTTCTGCTTCAACCAGAGATAATATTCCTTACCACATTCGGGGCACGAGGTTTCAGCGAAGCGTTTAACGTTACCACCGTATAGGTGCTTGTCGTCTGTGCCAAACAAATTTATCTGATTGAGCAATCGACCTTTGATATCACTTCCGGTAAATGTATGATTGCAGCATTGTGTCGTGTTTAAATGCATTCGATCAACTCCTGTACATCTGATTTTGTAGATATTCGTTCAATCGTGTTGTTGTCTTTCCATGCCATCCGCAGGAAGGACAACATGCGATACGGTCCTTTTCCCAACTTCCTTTGCGTCCATTGCCGCGTAGCGCAATCTTTTCGCACCTCGGGCAGATCGGATGCTCGATATGTTTGTCAGCACCACCATTGTTCGCAATCCAGTGATGTGATCCTGCATGACGTTTGTATTCTGCTACTCCCATACGGTTAATCATTACATTCCACCACCTTGAACAACACTTAATGCTGGACTTCCACCAGGGCTCATTCCCATAACATTAGGATTCTGCTGAGGCAATCCATTCTGCGCTATATCCGCCCCTACAGCCGGCGCGACACCCATCATAGCGCTTTGAATGGCTTGCTGTGCCATCTGCTGGATCATTTGCTGTATCTGACTCATATCAGGCTGCATTTCGCTCTCAATAGGCAATCCGGTGTAATCTGCAAGCATCCTGCGATATTCCGTTTGGTTGATTGCCTGATCCTTGTGAGCCTCTTTGATGAGGTTATATACGAATGCAGGATTGTTCGGAAGCCCTGCCCCTACTGAAACAGTAACGTCGAAAGCTGCTTGTTTAGTAACCGGCTCTGAACCATTCATGAGTTGCATATATTTCGGCGTATTTTCAGCATCAGGGAAATTCTCCATAAAGCGCGTTTTATATGAATCGGTCGCTGGGATAAGCTTTGGAATCTCGCGCAAGCTCGACGGACGGAAGAATAAGAAGTCATCTTCCTTTTCCGTGATCCGAAACGCTTCTTCCTCTGTCCAATACTCTTGAATCAAGTCCAGGCAGTACTCGAATACCTCGGATAACGTTTCCTCCAGCAAAGCCTTCTTGTGATTGATACCCGAATTTGCTCCCTGTTGTAGGCTCAACGATTCTGTAGCGGTGTCTACGCCTTGTTGTTTAACGCCGACTTGCTGATCACCGAACCGGCTGACGATTTGGCGTTCCATCCCTAACGCCTGATTACGACGATCCATTATATATTGCGGCATTGTCGGAGGCTCAAGGAACTTCAATCCACCCGATTCATTAACTGGAATAGCTAATCCTGGTTCATTCGTCAGCTTATCTGGATCAACGCCGCTGTTTACATGAACTTCACGCTGCGGATTACCTGTCAAACGTGCATTAATGCGAATCTGATCGTCCAAATCATCAATCAGGTCCTGCGTATTAACCAGCAACTCAGCGGTTCCCTTAGCCCATACAGTCCCCTCGCGATACATATCAGGTGTTAAAAAGTATGGATACCTGCTGTCAGGAAAATAAATCTCATTGGTCGCATCGTCGTCCGGAAGTTCGTCGCCGTCTTCCGTATCCTTCACAGCTTCTTCCTTGTCTTCCTTCTCAGGCTTTTTCTTCTTCGCTGTATCTCGCAGGATGACACCACAACCGGACATTTCAACGAGTCGTATTTCCCCTTTATGTCTTGTGAAAACAAGCATATGCATGTAATGGTCTTTGCTGATCTCGTCCGATTCGCCGTCTTCTTCGCCGAAGATATAATTCGTTTCCATCGGCTCGTATCCCGGTTCTATCGCTGCGACTAAATCTTCGTCGTAGTTCTCTTTTGCCCACGACAGAGATTTATTCATGATTTCGATCGCGAATCGGCCTTCTTGCACTTTGTAAATGTCCGTGATGTTGGGATCCGTGAAGACGTACGCAGGATTACATGGTTCGATTACCGGCAAACCCATTCCGTCCAGCATATCCGGATCAAAGAGTACACGAAAAATACCAGTCCCGAACTTTTCGCGCCGGCGTTCATGTACGTCCAGCTTACGTTTAAGCTTGTTCTTTTCCTTAACGAACTCCAACAATGTACGAGCTGTATTGGAAAATGGAACATCGCTCGGGCCGCGTCCCTTTGTTGAAATCGAAATATTCTGATCAACAAGGTATGCAACTTGTCCCTCTACGTTCGGATTGACGATATTGGTATTGCTACCTGGATCATTGTCGCTTTCTGGAGGATGCGCTTCACCTTCCCAGTACAGATCGATCATTTCCCATTTATCGAACAGGCCGCGATTGTCTTTATCCATGTATGAGCTGCGAAAATAATCTAAATACCGTTCAGCTAATTCGATATCCACATCACTCATTACGTCGCGCCGTCTGGCGCCATAATCGTTATTCGTTTGCAACTCTTTCGGTAAACTGTCCACGTTCTCACCTCCAACTAAAAAAGACGCTCATCAGCGCCCTAATTCCACTTCGTCTTTTTGTTTATTGGCCGGCTTAACCGGACTGTACAACTCGCTACCGTTTGTCTTGTACTTGTCGTATTCGGTCTTTGTAGTTTTCAACGGGCTGCGCATACTTGATCGAACGCGTTTGACCATTACCTCTTTCGGATCATGTGATTCCTTAACAGCCGGTTCGCTCTGTTCCTTACGCATTGACACATAACACAGTGCATAACCGGTAACGAGGCTCACAAATACGAGTAAGGCATATTCCATCACTAATCCTCCTTCGGGGCGAATATCGCCACATGACCGCATCCTTCGCAGCGCTTAGGCTTCATACGTACCGGCTTCATGCCGTCAGACTTAAAGAAACCCAGTCCGAGGTCATTACGCGCCTCTTTGAACTGGGTTGAATCACAGTATGGACATTTCATCATTTCACCTTCTTGATTTCTTTTTGCTTGTACCCCAAGTCTTCAAGTTCTGCATCTGTATAGAAACCATCGAGCGCTTTCTTTTCCACTCTCGTCGGTACTGTACGCATACTACAGAAATACCTCACAGCATCTGGTGCATGCGTTATCTCGTGCGGCTCAGTAGCTACGTCATTCGGATCTTTCTCGTCCCTTTGAAGTTGAGGTATTGTTCGTATCAAGTTGATACAGTTTTTAAATATTTTGAGACGTGCAGTAGTTATTTCCTCGCCAGTGTGTTCATCCCTCGTCTTGAATGGTTTAAGCCACTCCTTGACGTTTAACCATCCCTGAACACGGTCATTAGATGCTTTTGATAGCAAAACACCATTCTCTAGAAACAAGTCCCTCGCGCTTTTCCCTGTTTCTTGTCGCCTATTCCACAAATCAGGTGGCGCATAGGTGATCCGAATGCTCTCGATTGTCATTCCAGCTATTCTTTTTGCTGCTTCACTTATGATTAGATCTGATTCGTATAGTTCTTTGTAGAAATAGGCGTACCCTTTTGTGTCGATAGCCACCCAATAATGAGCCAACATATCCAACCCGTAATCCAATACTCGGTATCTCTGCCAATGTGAAGGGATCGGAAATGGCTCGATTACATGTACGTCTGTACGGAACTCATCAAAGAATGTCCCCCCAGGTATTCCGTATTCTCCTAAACCAACAACCTTAAACCGATCGGGGTTGGTGAACTCTAAATCCTCGATTCGTTTGCGGTCTCCTTGGTCAAGCCACTCATTACACTTGTATGTCGTGGTCAACGTAAACGAATCCGGGAACTCTTTATCAAAAAATCTACTCTTCGTCCAATGGGAATTCACCCATGGATTGAAAGTGATCGTTATTTGCTTCCATAGTCCTGAGGGCATCTCGCCACGTATAGATTCATCCAGCGTATCGAAATCAGATTCATTTTCGATTTCATATGCTTCCTCTAGCCATACCCAACATAACTTTCCGACATTAACGGTCATGGAGGTTAGCTTTAGCGGATCGTCAAACCCACGAAATATTATCTTCTGACCGGTTGGCGTGTATATGGCTTCTAACGGGCTTAATGTGAACCGCCAATACTCAGACACACCAAGGTTACTTGCAGCCCACTTTAGCTGGGCATATGTGCTGTCCTTATGTGTGTTATACGTTTTCCTCACGACAAGAGCATTAGCTTTCGGATGCTTCATGATGTTGTAAATAAACCACATTGCGGCTGTCGTTGACTTCTTAGATCCACGACCACCCTTCACAACTCTATAACGTTTCTTCGTTTTCCAAAACGATGCATATCCCCGACCGATGACGCTAGGAAGATTGATTTCAGTCCTCAAGTTCGCTCTCTCCCTTGAATACAACTAAACTCCCTTCGATCAATTGCTTATCTGTCCAAAGCATGTAACGTTTTCCTAGGAGTTCAGCAGCCTTCTCTCGAACCTGAACAGCTGGGACATTCTCTACGAGTTCTTGCATACCATTGCCAATGAGAATCGGCACTTTTTCGGTTACCTTGCCTCGCATGACATTGGTAAGAAACGCAAGCACTTCATCCTGGCTAGCAATGCGATCATTATCTTTTCCTTTGATCTTTTCGTCTATATACGCGCGTATGTTAGGTTTTGTTAAGTTTTCAGCCCCTATAAACCGAGCTGTCTTCTCACTGTATTCAGCTTTAATTGCTGCTTCTGTGGCGTTCCCTGACTCGATATAGTAGTCAGCGAATCGCTTTTGCTTTTCGGTCAGTTCTGCCATTGTCATCACCTTCTCCTAGTTCAAAATAAAAAGCGACCACGTTTATACGTAATCGCCGTAATTGTATGGACAAAGGATAGGTACCGTATGACTGCGCAATTAGCTATCGATACGATATCGGCTATCCTTCGATACTATAACTATATATCAGATTAGGGGTACAGTAGGGGGTACACTTTAAGCAACCGGAACGTTTGGTTCGATGCTTGGAACTTCGTCAAATCGTAAGCATATCGTCAATTTTTCAAGCGCTCTGCGATGCATTTTCTTTACCCACTCGCGACTGTACTTCTTCCTCTTTCCGATCTGATCAAGCGTCAGGCCGTCCATCCATTTGAGCGAAATGACTGAACGTTCTTCATCGCTCAATAGCTCCAGTGCCATCTCAACGCGCTTTGCTGCATATCGGTATTTTTCATATTCGATGTGGTCCTCAAGAGTCCAATCGCCTGTTAAGGTTGGCGCTCTCGATCCGCTTCCCGTTCCCATCGGCATATCCGAGTATGATGTTGTCCTACAAGGAGCTGCTGTGAAGAATCTCTCCGGTCCGAATGTGTAATTCGGTTTCATCTCCGGCGTTTCGTAATCCCTTATTGCCATCTTGTAATACCGGTAGTTCCTTAACAGTTCCGTTACTTTGTCGCGGTTCATAGCTTCACCTCCTGAGAGGGAGAGCGTTACCTCCCTCTATGCTACCTTCACATATCCGAATACATGAGCTTCTAGTGCTGCTACACGTTGCTCTATTGTAAACCCTGCATCTTCATTCGCTGCTGTATCCATCGTTTCCGAATTCGATGTGCCTGTCGCAGTTCCGGCGTCGGTTCCCACCATTGGCGCTTCTGGATGATTGCTATTGCCGCTTCGAAACTGTTCCTCTGTTACTGTCTCAGACGCTTTGGCAAAATGAAGTTGATCGTCTGCAGACTCAGTCGCAGTATCTTCTGTGCGAAACGAGTCACCGCCGTTCACCGGCTCTATGGCCGGAGGTTCAATTAGTTGTAAATCTTTGTTACGTTCAAGGAACATTTCATAACTTGATTTTGCCTTATCTGCCCACTTGGTAGCCGGCTTGAGGTTTGCGATTAGATCCTTCGTGGTATCTGATGTCGCACTTGCCTTAGGCCTCTTCGCTTCTTCCAAGTCCGCTTCAAGCTTCGCAATTCGCTCATTCTTTTCTTCGCAAACTGTCCCAAGCCGGTTGAACTGATCCAGTGTAATGCTATGTTTGGATTTCTCTCGTTCCAGCTGTTCGATAGCCGCATCACGTTCAGCATTGGCTTTTTGCAGGAGTGCTTCGCATTCAGCGACTTCGGCATTCAATGCGTTAATCGTTTCGTTAAGCTCTGTAACTTTATCGAGTTCAGCTGCCAGGTGGTTCTCGTTTTCGATGCCTTGTTGCGTTAGCCGGCGAACCTTTTCGTCACGTGCGTTAAGCAAGTCCTCGTAATACTGCCGATCGGCTTCTTTATCTTCCTCAAGCAGTGAAATAACGGCCATATAGAAGTTTTTTCGGTTGTCCTCGTACTCGTAAATCCGTTCACCTTCAGCTGGCTTGTCACCGTATACTTTCTCATACAGCCCGGATTGAATCATTTTATCCATGAGTCCGCCTACATTCTCTACGAACCGCTGTTCACGTTCCTGTTGTTCATCCTTCAGCTGCTGTTCTTGTACTAACCGGTAGATTTCAGCCTTAATCGCATCGATCTTGTTTTTGTTATCCGGATTATGTTGTTCCCAGTAGGCCAAATCAGCTTTATAGTTTTCTAATGATTTCATGTTCACCCTCCAATTATCGAAATATTCCGAATTTTCAGTATATAAAACCAGTATATCACAGTGACATTATGATTAATAGCCGCTGTTATGCGCTAAAATCACCTTCCCAAACTCTAGTCTCCTCGAAGAACCATGGGATACTATCCGGCTTAAACGCCTCGTGAAACTCCAGTACACCTTCTCTAACCGCTTCATTCGGCGTTACCCCTACGTATTTACAGACGTCTTTCAGTTTGTCTTCGTACGATTTTCGAACGAAGCTATTCCTTTCCAGCTCCCGTAGATACATGAACTTTTTGCAGAAGGAATAGGTCTGCCACAAGTTCTCGTAATCCTCACGAATATGTTTGGCGAACAAAAGACTTTCCTTCTCCCACTCTTGAGTAACGTTCAATCTCGAAATAATCTGCTGCATCCTAATTCCTCCCGGCTTTATAAAATTGGCATTTATGGTCACAGTACCGGCTCAGAACATCGTCCCGGCACCCGAAATCGTATGACTGCTCCAGCCCTTGTCTGTAAATACGCTCTAAATCTCCATCCTCGATCGGCGGCTTATTGCTGTTGTTCCAAACCCTGAGCGACTGCCAGATCATGTCCTTGTTGAGTCCTGATTGTTTCAGGTGGACCGCAACCCTCAACCCGACGTTATCCCGCTCGCCGGCTCCTACGCCCTCCATCATGCGCTGCAGGCATATCTTTCGTTGGATTGTTCCCGCATGAAGGTCTGCCCTTGGCTGCTGCTGTTGTTCTTCCTTCTGGCCTACGTACAGGGTCGTTAACTGTTCGTTTGGACTTGCTCTTTCTGCCGCCCAATCTTCCCGTGGCTTCATGGCGTCGTTCATGATCTTAGCCGCTGTGGCTCCGAACACCTCAAGGTGATGCATCGGGATTTTGTACTTGTTGCTCTTGGTGTTGATCGTGTTCGGCATCCGGAAGAGCCTTACCTTGTCGTATATAGTCATATCCACATAAGGGACATCCAATCGTTTAACAAAATGCCTGAACGCTCTGTGAATGTGCTCTGATGGCTCGACTTCGACCGTTTCGGATGGCAACAATACGTGAAACCCTTTGGATCCACTAAAATATACCTTGCACGTATTTAGGTCCACTCCGTAACCGATAAGTTTGTTCAGCAAGTCCTTTGTCCGGTCCAGCGAGATATGCAGCATATCCGCGTCAATGTCGAAAGGTATGAATGGACTATATGCCGGCCCTTCGTACCCTCTTACCGTTCCGTTCAGCTCAACATGCCTCTTCATGTCCGCTGTATAGCGGAAATAGGTGCAGTAGGTGTCTTTCAGTTCTTTCCCCCAGGTATCCAGCGCATCGAACCTGCATATCCTGTTGCGGTTCTGTGGTCCATCCTTCGCAACATCGACGTATATATACTCTTGCATTACACCACCTCGGTTATCAGCTGCGTTGGCTTATGAAAATGCAGATAGATGGGCTTATCCGTACTGTTCCGCCTTACCTTGGCCTTTACAAGCTTATAATTCGCCTGTCTTGGACACTTTTCATAATCCTTATCATCCAATGGTTTGAAGAACAGCAGGCCATCACAGGCATTTTTCATCTTCCTCGCGCCTTCCAGTTTTCCGTCTTCAGTGAGCTGCGCGAGAATAATTACCGGTACATCCAGTTCAACCGCCATCGATTTGCAGTACTCACTGATCCGATAAAGGATTTGGTACTCTTGCATACCTTTTTGCTGTTCAAGCTCCATCCGGCCAATGTAATCGATGATAACCAGATCCAGTTCTTTGTGCTTCGCCTTCACTCGTTTTGCCAAGCTTTTGGCTTTAAGCGGTGTAAGATAAGGGATGCGTGAGACTGTAAGGGGAGCCTCTGAAAGCATGCCTATTGCCATTGTGATAGCTTCCCACTGTTCCCCCTCTATGATCCCTTCGAACAGGTCCTTTAGCGGGATACCTGTCATTGCGGACTGTACCCTCATCACCAGTTCTTCCTTGGACATTTCGGTATTCTCGTAGTAAACGCGCTTTTTCTTATGGACCGCTATGATCCGTGCGATGTTTAGAGCTAATGCCGTTTTACCGTGACCGCTTTCCGCACATATCATGATCAGGTCCCCGCCGCGCAGTCCCATGAATGTATCATCAAGCCCTGGCAGCCCCATCGTCTTACCTTGTGCTGTCGTGTAGGTTAGCCTCAATCCGTTCTCCGCTTTGCCCTTATTCATTACGCGCTGCTCGAGCTGTTCGAACACTTGGACCAAAATGTCTTTAATCTCGATAATGGCGTCCTTATCCTCGGTTGAGTACGACTCGGTAATCACGCTTTCGTATACACCGGACAGTTCATCGACAGTGGTTTGTTCATTCCTCGCCATTCTGACTAGCCGTTCCCCGATGTTCAGAAACTGACGTTTGGCATATAGCTCCTTCAGCCTTTTGAGGTGATATTCGAACTCTTCCCGATTCGTGAACGAAGCGACAGCACTATCCAGCGCAATCTTCATCCCCGTATCTCCAGCACACTCTGTCTTGATCATGGCCGGCGTTAGTTTGGCTAGTCCTGACATTCGCAACATCACATCAAACAGTTTCCGATGCTCGACCTCTGTAAAAAACTCCTCTTTCAGCTCACTACTTGCGATGTCGTAACATTCGGAATCACAAGCCATTGCCCCTAAAACGATCTGTTCTGTATGGATGTCTATCATGGCTCCACCTACATCGCCTGCAGCGGATTCGCATTTATCTCTTCTTCCCGCTGCTGTCGGAGCCTCTCCAGTTCTTCACCCGAATGTGTGATCAAATCATGGATGGTCGGCTCATACCTCGAAGTTCGAATATGCCGTTCCAATCGCTGCATGACGACGTCGTAATCTTCTTTCTGCAGGATCGACATCCAGACTCTCGGCATATCCTCGTTGATTTCGAATCGGTGATACGCCCCTTTGATAAACCGTAATATATCAAGCACCTGATTGTTGTCCACGAGCAGCCTCCTCCAGTTGTCGTTTGACTTTATCCCAATCGACGGAACCTGACTTTTTGCCGCCAGTACTGGAGAATTGCAGCACATTTGGAGAGGTATGCTCCTTCCACATTCGCTTGATTGCTTCGGGATAGTACAGGAAGGATGTGACAGGCTCGTCCTTCTCCAGCTTCTCTTTGTGAATCTGCTTCATGGATGTGATGATAAATTCAGCCGACACTCCCGACTCAAGAAGTTCTTTTATCGCCATGACCTCTTTTTGCCTGACATGCTCCGGAAACTTGCCGTGTAAACTGGCGTACTCTTTCTGAACGAAAAATGTGGCCTCGGTAGTAGTAGTATTTTTTAAATCTTTAAAATCTTTTAAAGATCTTAAAGAATTAATATCTTTTAAAGAACTCATTGAAGAAACACGATTTTCAGCTTCCGCAGGAGGGGGGCTTTTAACCCCCTGTGCAATATTATTTTCTTGATTCACAGGGGGTGAATTAGCCCCCTCCCTCTGTGCCTTTTCACACCCAGGGGGTGAATTGACCCCCTCTGGGTTAATTTCCTCCTCCACAGGTGGTATTTTAACCCCCTGTAGGTTGTCCATTTCGCTGCAAACGAGAGCTTTCCACTGTTCAATTTCATCATTTATTCCGATCTCTCGTGCCTGGCTAAAGGATGCTTCTGATATAACTTGAAGAACGTTGAGGTTAACTAGCCTGTTCATTTCATACTTAACTTGATCTTTATGAATTCCTGTATCTTTACAAATGAGAGATAACGACAAATGATTGCTTTTCCTTTCAACACCGAAAGTATGACGCCATATAAACAAGAGGATTTTAAGCTGCGTCCCGTTAAATTTCCGCTTGGTTATTTGATCGATGAGTTCATTGATTTGCACTAGATCGTCACTCCTCTCGTCCCTTGTAGCTTGTCTATCAGAAAGAGGCTTAGACGGCCTCTCCGCGCTCTACCAGTTCGTCAATGATCTTCCAGCCGGCAGCGTGATAATCATCCAATATCCGTTCTTTTTGTTCCTCAGTCATTGGGGGTGGCGCTACAATATGGATTGTTGAATTGCCGATTGTATACGTCTTGGCATAGTTTTTCTCCATATCCGGATCACCTCTCCAGATATGTCTATGCTGCTTAAACGGCAGGACAGCCATTGATTCTTTCCCTCCTTGTCCACATGACTTCCTTACCGTACAAGCTTTATACTCGGCTTATTAGGCGTTACATTCACGACATCGCCATAAGCATCTGTCTCGAGTGTAAACGTCTGTAGCGGCTTCCCAAGAGCCTCCTGGAAGACCTCAAATGCACTAACGCCGGTTTGTTCCCGGTGCTTCTTCATAACGTCCATCACTTGATCCATAAAGATGTCGTGCAAATAGTCATCTTTATCGTCTTCGAGATTTTCCATAAAGATCAATCGTTCAAATGTGTTGTAATCGATCAGGTCAGGTATATCCTTGATGATTTCGGCATATGGTACCGTCCTAGTTCCGTCCCATCGTCGCTTGTCCTTGGATACGGTTATGATTTGAAGGAAACTATGCTTGTCCATCATCCAGTTGTTTTCTACGAAGTAAAATCGAATCAAATCAGCCAAAGCCATAATATTGATCTCGTAGTCCATTGATCTTTTGATCCTGTCCCGTGCTTCGTGAAGGTGAAAGATAAAGCCGGCGATCATTTCCTCATATCCGTATGGTTCCATCTCTTTGTCCAGCTTCTTAATGGCTTTCATCAGCTCACGCAGCTGCTTGTGATAATCCCAGTTCTTCCGATTCAAAGCTTTAATTTTCCGGTGATAAATGCGAATGGATACAAAAGGGTTATATAGTCCGTAAACTGGAATCTTTTCAATTGCATCAAGGTCAAATTGCTCTTCATACTTAGCCCTTAAATCTCCATCAAAGGTCTTCCCGTTCCGAATATTGGCAGTAATGAATGATTGCAATATACGCTTGTTGTATTGATGTGCTTCATCCCAGGCCGAAAAATAGAAATTATGATACTGTTCCAGCAGCTTTTGCACCTTATCTAGTAGCTCAGTAACCTGGTTATAATAGGTCCATTGGAGAGATTTTTTCATGATTGCGAGCCTCCACTAACCAGTTTCAGGTTCGAGCCAATTGATAGCTCCTTCACGATTGTCGTGTAAATTTCCTTGAGCTTCGGATCCGCTTCGATGACATCCATTCGAGACGTTTGAGCGATCTTCGTTTTAGTGGCTCCGCTCTCTGCAAGACGCGTTAGCAGCTTGTTAAGTCTGACATTCAGATTACAGCGGCCTCGCTCTTCCAATTGTCTGTAACTTTCATTCCATAAATCTTGATATTTCCCGCCCATTCGAAAAGCCGCTTTTGTCAGAAGCCCGTTCACATGCTTCCGCCAGTCCTCGTCACGCTGCAGGAAGGTTTCTTGGATCACCTGAACAGTGGTTTTCACTTCGGCAAGATCAAGTTGTGTCTTGGCGACAGCCTGGAACATGGAATTGAAAAGCTGTAATTCGGGTGAAAGACGAGCAATATCGATCCTTTGTTGTTCCATTTCGTCGAATTTGGTAACGTAAGCTGCTGTGAACAGTACACCTTTCTCACCAGTCAGCTTATTTGCTACCATGTCACAGCCCTTCCGGGTGATCAGGTAATTCCTTCGAGTCTCGCCTTTACCGTCCGAATAGGTGCCTGGGATAAAGAAATCGGACGAACGGAATTCTTCGTTCATTAACGTCCCCAAACTTGGGGAGGTTGATTTCCCTAAGATTTCAACATACCCATCAATATCACGTAGCAAGTGGTCATGACGTTTTCCGGTCATTTCCGCAACATCTCTGCTATCTGCCAAGAATTGTCCATTGTTGTTGATCAACTTCAACTCGTTCATTTCCCCATCTCCCTCGCGAATGTTTTTGATATAAATGGTGCGACGTCGCACCATATCCGTTAAACCATTGCTATTTCAAAAGCCCCGTTCGGGAGCTCAGGGATTTGATACGGTGAAGGCAATCTAACTGTTATAATTTCACCCAAGCAATCGATTATCCCAGTGAAACTAGGGTCATTCGTTTCCTTCAGACGGTTTTCGAGTTCAATAATTTGATTAATGGTTGCTACTTCAAGGAACCTTTCCATCGTCATACCGCACCGACCTCCATTCCGCAGGAGATTTCATCTGCATTGAATGGAACGAAAGACTGATCGGATAGCATTTGCTTTCTGGCTGCTGCTCTTGCGAACAAGTATGTCGCTCGGTCGATAAACACCTGAATGAACTCAATCAGGAGCTCCGTACCTTTATCTTGAGGAAGCTGTTTCGCATGGTCTAAATCCTCTTGCAACTCGCGCAGGCTCTTGCTTCTCAGGATACGAAGGATATTTTCAGCGGTTTGTTCTTCATCTGACATCAGTTCGTTGATGATCATACCCGCACCGCCTTTCTGGCTCTTACGATGCCTTTATAGAGCAGTTCGGGCTTGGTATTGCTGACCATCATAGCGATGTCTTTGCCTAACTCCATGCCGTCATTGAAGCCTTTACGATAAGCGAAATCGATAGCAAGTACGAAGATCTCATTCAAGTAGGACTCAAGGTCTCTAACATTCGAAGCTTGTTCGTTTGTCAGTTCCTTAACGGCTTCACTCAAACACCGGTCGAAATCCCAGAACTTACCGTCAATTACTGCATCACTTTCTGCAGCTGCAAGGACTTGATCGCATCTTTTCTGCTTTTCAAGCTCGGTCCAACTTGCTAGGTTATTCATTTAAACTCCTCCTTGGATTAGGTTCATAACCAGTGTTTCCATCGGAGGGCAAACGCCAACATCATATTTTTGTGGGATTATTCGTGGAGTTTATGTATAATGATGTTTAGAATAGTGGGCGTTTGCCCATACTTAATGAGGACACCCTGCATCCCGCCAAGTTTGCATAGGGTGTTTTCATTTTTTTCAAACTGCCTGCTCACCTTGTAAGCATTTAGTTAACTCCTCTGGCAAAAAAATTTGATCTGGTTTAGATTCAAAATAAGATGCGATTTTAACAGCAAGTTCATAGGAAAGCCCACGCTTACCGTTCTCAATTTGCCAATAATATGGCTTACTTACTCCCACTGCTTCTGCAACTTGTTTGAACGATTTCTTTTTTTCTTCACGAATTTCTTTTAGTCGTTTTCTAATCAAATACCTCAGCCCTTTCAAAAAGTAAACTAAATGCTAACTAATTACATGATACCTTACCAAATAGTAAATGTAAAGAAGAAGTTTTCATTTAGTTTACTTTTTGCGTTTACTATCTGCTAACAATATAATAATAATGTCGATAATTTTGTTTATAAGGAGATACTTATGGATTTCCCTTCTCAACTAAAGAACTTGAGAAAAGAAAAAAAATTAACTCAAGAAGTCCTTGGTCGCAAAATCGGTGTAACAAAGGTTTCAATATCTAGTTACGAAAATGGAACCAGGACCCCCGATATGGAAACATTACAAAAACTAGCAGACGCACTTGATACAAGCACTGATTATCTTCTAGGTAGAACTGACGATATAAAAAGGGAGAATAGTTATACATTCGGTACATTTCTTAAGAAATATATTGATCTGGATGAGCAGACCATCGAGGATCTTGTTAAACAATTGAATGAAATGGGGCTTTCAAAAAGAGGCCGGCTGATAGATAAATATTATTTGAAAAGTGTTTTTAATGGCGAAACACCTGTTCATGAAGATATAATTAGAGCTCTTGCACAGATTGTTGGAGGTGATGCTGAAGAATTTATTCGTGCTGAAGTCTATAGTAAATTCCCTTCCGAAATAAGAGTGGGTATTGAAAATAACGACTCTTCATTGAATAAATTTTTCAATGAGATCCTTGATGATTTTGTGACGAATCTTGAACGCCCTTCTAACCAAATAACTCTAAAAAGAATAGCAAGAAAAGAAGGTTTGGACTTTGAAGACATTTCAAGTTTTTTTAAAAATAAAAACAAACAAGACATTTTAAAAAAATTATCGCCTTACTTAAAAGCAAAAATTATTTCTGAGATTACTGATGATGGAAAAAGAATGATTTATAATAGTATAAAACAGGAGAAAATTAACGAAAAGGATATTACCATATATCAATTACTTGAGAGAAAAAAAATAGAAAAGAAATTTTTGATTAATTCAAAGATCGTAGAAATACTCATTAACGGTGATCAAAAAAGAAACGATGATCAAATGGCTTTCGACATCGAGGAAGTTATTAATAAATTAATGGATCATGCAGATATATACTTACTTGGTACACTCGAGAGAACTGAACCAGAAGCATTGATTCACTGTTTGTTTGAAGAATTTGTAACTAAATGTACGGAGGAACCGGAAGAAATAATCAAACAAATAATTGACATTTACCCCCATGATGAAAAACTTAAAAACAAAATTATCAATATAATCACAGAATTTGAAAAAAACACTAGAGAGTGGTCCGTCGAAGAAAAGTCATATTTTATTACAAACTTATATGAAATAAATCCGGAAGCCTTAAATATACATCTCTCACAAACAAAGTTGGATCACTTTCTTGACTATACTCCCAGTGTCTACTTACCTGAAGAAAATAGCCCTGTATGGGATACTGCTCGTAATAATGTATTACTCATTAACCCAGATTCGTATATTCTGGACAATCTTCCAAGAATCAATAAAATTTATTTTGTTGCTGATCAAACTGAATCTGACTGGTGGGGCATACAATATAGTCGAGAACAACCAAGTTACCTGATACTAGATGACTCAATGGTTATGGATGGCATAACCAAAGGTTCAAGAGTTATTACAACAAGTAAATTGTTTATAGAAAATGGTAAACTTCATGTCATTCGAATACGTAATGGCGATCCAATAGTTAGACGCATATTTGATTATGGGGAGTTACTTTTCCTTCAAACATCAAATCGTAACTTTACATCAGAATCAGTACCAAAAGACGATGTAAAACTGCTTGGGAAAGTTATCAGAGTAGAGTTCGATGTAGAGTAATGCGATTTAATAACAAAAGGTCACGGAATATTCCGTGACTTTTTTCTATTGAAACAAATTGAAACATGTAGGAAAATGGATTCCATATTACGCCAATTAAGGAGATGAAACGATGAGTGTTCTTCTGGCAAAAATGAAATCACTGGTGCCTCATGTTCATGAAACAATTCGACTGGCCCATACATACAATCACATTTTGCAGCTATTTGATCGTAATTATGAAGGTGATCCTGATTCAGTCGAGGCATATATTGCATCTCTTCAAGATGAGGGGATAATTGAAAGTCAAAAAGCTTTTAAGGATTACCTAATGCAATTACCACACAGTGATCTCGTCATTATTCAAGCCATTATGTACATTGGACGCGATGAAAATTTAGACGATGAAGACGATGGAAGCGATTATGGAGAATATGAGTTTCGCGAGGAGAAGGAAGAAGTAAGTCCTCAAAAAATGGTGTTTGATTATATACGCTTTCTGAAGGGCGAGAAGGATAAAGAAGTCATCATACTGCATATGCTTGAGAAAAGCCCATTGACTGATTACTTATCGAGAGGTCTCCACATTTTAAATCTTGCTTAGTGCCTAATATAGGCGTTCTCGATCGAACCCGTTTATGATCCGATACCGGATTGAACAACAAAGCCACGGCGGATACCGTGGCTTATTTTTTATCGGTCATGGATAATATCCCCGATACTTCAGAAATCCTGAATTTTATTAAAATATTCGTAGTATTTTGAAATTGTGTTTGTTCTTGACACTACCATACTATCAAATGCTTTCTTGCTGTTATTTAAGTAGTCATAAAAATCCGCTTCACGCTTTGTAGTATTATATTTCTCGAGTCCTTTATATGATTCTTTATAGTAGTCTATTGATTTATTATAATCATTTAATATTGTTCGCATATCATATACGTTTAGATTCTTACTATTTGATTCATTTATGATATTCTCGACAACCGGAATCATAGCATTGTAAGTTTCTATTACTGTATTTAAATGATTATTAGCTTCTGTAAACGATTCACTTACCTTATAATTATTGCTGATTGCATCATAAGTATTGCTAAATGCCTGACCTATATCGGACAACATATCACCAAGTACAGTAAGTGACTTATATTGATCAACTATCTTGCTATATAGCTTAAGTAATTTGATGTCGTTTTGATTACTGCTACTTGTATTTGTACTAGGCAATTTCACATCCACGCTGTATGTATCTTGGTCCCAATTGACCTCGGCCCCTAATTGCCTCAACATATAGATCGGAACTAATGTACGACCTTCATAAATAACAGCCGGCGTATCTTCTACAGGCAAAACTTGTCCGTTCGATTTTACTTTGACAATTGGATTCCCATTAAACTCTCCATTGATGCTCGATGCCCCTACAACACCACTAAACAATAATCCGACTGTACACGCTAACGCTATTACTTTCTTCTTCATCTTACTCCCCCTAGTCAACATACTGAGTGAATTATACCCCAACTCAAGAACCATTAATGGCGAATTTTGTCGCATCCTTGGAAATTTCATAGAAAAAACTCTAAATACAGTCTCGGATCCTATAAAGACAATAAAAAGAGCCGCATCGCTGCGGCCCACTCTTTACGCTAATTTTCTGGCGTGTATTCGTCGATATCAAAGGTAATGATCTTGTCGAAGATAATGTTGTCTTTACGAGCTTTGAATGGTCCCTTAGCGTGTGGATCGTCCAATGTATATCGTGCTGGACCGGTTCCGTCTGCTTTCGCATCGTACCATGAGGTAAATGCATTTACTTCGGCCATCGACAGGTCATATTCTTTTTCAATGCCGTTCATAAGCGTGATGGTTAAGATTGCTCTGCCCGTCGAAGCTGGCGCTTGTGGTGTTGCAGAAGCTTCGTTCGAATTTGCGCTTTCTCCTCCTGCATTGACCGCTGTAACGACGTAATAGTAAGTTGTACCGTTCGTTACGGCTGTATCCGTATATGTAGTGCCGGCGACGCCAGTAGCAATTGTTGTGTACGGCCCACCCTCGGTGGTGGAACGTTTAACGTTATAACCAGTCGCACCGGCTACTGCGGACCATGAAAGATCTACTTTTGCATTGCCGCCAGTTGCTGTTAAATTGATAGGCGCAGCTGGCTGCTCTGGTGTTGGAGGGGAGTACATTTCAACAGTTTTGAGAAAAGAAGCATTGTACCCTCCAATTGCATATATAGAACCATTTACATTAATAGCCTCATGGGACGAGCGAGCTGTTAACATATTAGCTCTTGCAGTCCACGTATCTGTATTCGGATCATACTCATATAAATTATTTAAATACTGGTTACCCGAGCTTTTATAGCCACCTAATAAGTAAAGTTTCCCATTCGCATAAGTTAAAGCTGTTGACCCTGCAGATACGGGGGGGTTGGCTTTAGGTGTCCATGTGTCCGTAGTAGGATCATACAATACATTGTCCATTCCAATTGTATATATTTTTCCATTTATGTTGACGGCATCAAAAGTCTCTCTGCCTGCAGGTTGCTGTGCTTTTTCGGACCATGTATCAGTTACAGAATCATATACCAGTACTTTTTTGGAACTTCCTCCAAAGAGATATACCTTCCCATCAACTTCGACTAAGGAATAAAAATACTCTGGGTTAGGAATACTTGTTTTTGTTGACCAAGTATCTGTAGCAGGATCGTAAACTTCTACTGCAGTTTGATAATAACCTCCGTTTACATGTCCACCGAATACATATATTTTCCCATTAATAGTTGCTGCACCTACTGGCTCTCTTGCGGTCGGCATGTCTTGTTTATTAGTCCATGTATTTGTGATTGGGTTATACTCTTCAACTTTAGCAATTGAAACTGAACTAGAATTTCTACCACCAAATACATAGATTTTCCCATTGTACTCTGCTACACCAAAGTTATTACCCCTTGCAGAAAGCATGGGAGCTTTCGTCGTCCACGTATTCTCTGCCGCTAAACTTGGTATGGCCAAAACAGAAGTAAACATAATTATAGACAAGCATAAACTTAATAAAAACTTTGAAACACTTTTCACTCTTCACTACCACCTTTTCTATAATTTCTCTCGACAAGCGATATCATACAGATAAAGTCATATTATGTCTAAACATAAATAACCTTATTATAGATATTATGGATAATTAATCTAAATATTTGTTCGAATATACCTGTTCCTACCCATGACGGCGATCTCTCCGGACTGCTCCAACTGCCATTATGTTTTCAATTCTAAAAACCCTCGGCCCTTTTGCCTCCAAACAATACGCTTTAATCATCCCATCTTTAACGTCACGAACCTCAATAAATCGTTTCGTGATTCGGTTGTGTCGATCCAGGTATATAATTTCGATATCCTTACCGATGTATTTCTCATATCTGCCATGATCGAGTTTCATTTTTCAGCCCTCCAATTTCGCCCCGATGTCTTTGATATACTCCCCTAACCGTACTGCTATTTCTGCCTTTGCCACATCCCTCAGCAGAGCCATTTCGCCGACATATCCTCTAAACCGGTACTCACATCTAAGTTTGTTCTCGGGATCCGGGTACATTTTTATTTTCCTGGAGAACAAGAACTTTTTCGATGCGACAAGATCGTCATGGATTGCATCAATTAAAGACCGAGCTGCAGCTAAATGAAGCGTATTGAAGATACCTTTTCCTTGCTCAAGCTCCTTACAGCTTCGGTCACACATTTCCATCATGAGTGGCAAGAGGATTGCGTTTTTGACCGCGATGATTTCATCTTCAGTCGGTAAGGTCGGACTAAGTTGTGCCATGTTCGCCAGCACCTCCCGCGACTGCTTTAACAACGGCCGATATACTTGCTCGCAGCTGATCGATTTCCTGCAGCAGCTCAGGCTCCCGTTCATACGCCTCAATAGCCGAGCGTAATCCTTCGTGTCCGCCGGCAATTTCTCGCAGCTCATTTGCGTAATTCTTTCTGTTCTTCATTTTGTCCGCCCCTTAGATGCGAACATTTGTTCTTGTTATTGACTAGTATACGAACAAATATGCGAACGTGCAACAAGAAAAAAATCCCCTATAAGGGGATCCTCACTGCTACTCGAACAAATAAATGAATTAATTATCCATATATTCTAATATAAGGTTATTTATGTTTAGACATAATATGACTTTATCTGTATGATATCGCTTGTTGAGAGAAATTATAGAAAAGGTGGTAGTGAAGAGTGAAAAGTGTTTCAAAGTTTTTATTAAGTTTATGCTTGGCAATAATGATGTTGTCCTCTGTTTTGGCCGTACCAAGTTTAGCGGCAGAGGATACATGGACGACGAAAGCTCCTATTCTAACAGCTAAGTCATACATTACTTCAGCTGAATTAAATGGAAAGATATATGTCTTTGGTGGTAGAACTGCTAGTGCCTCAACACCGATCGCTACTGTTGAGGAGTATGATCCAACTACAGATACTTGGACTAGTAAAGCAGACATGCCAACAGCTAGAGAATCAGCAGGTGCTGTAGCTATTAATGGAAAGATCTACGTATTTGGTGGTCTCGTCAACGGAGGTCCTGCTATCAATAAAGTTGAAGCATACGATCCAATAACTAATACTTGGACAATAAAGTCACCAATGCCTTATGCACAGGGGCATTTTGGGATAGCTGAAGTTAATGGGAAGGTTTATATTTTAGGAGGGACGTATTCCCCTAAGAAAGTACTAGTCTATGACCCGGTTACTGATTCGTGGTTGACAAAATCAGACATTCCTTCACCGAGAGAGTATTATAAAGCAACAGTTATTAACGGGAAAATATATACAATCGGCAATGATAACATGATGTATGATCCCACTACAGATACATGGACCTCAAAAGCAAGTCCACCAGTTAATGTATTGGGATCAGCGTTAACTTCTTTGAATGGGAAGATTTACTTGCTTGGAGGCTACTCTCTTTCAAGGTATTATAATGAACTATTCGAGTATGACCCGAGTACAGACTCGTGGGCTCCGAGGACTAATATGATAACTGCTCGTGCATACCTTACAGCTGTAAGTCTTAATGGACATATTTATGCAATTGGAGGACATAGCGGAAATTCAGTTTATTTAAATAATGTAGAGGTATATTCCCCTCCTCTTCCATCCCAACCAACTGCACCTATCAATTTAGCAGCAACAGGCGGCAATGTAAAAGTCGATCTCTCATGGTCTGCAGTAACCGGCTCGACTGGTTATAACGTTAAACGTTCAACAACAGCCGGTGGCCCATACACAACGATCGCAACAGGCGTAACCGGCACGACATACACTGATACGGCCGTAACGAACGGCACAACTTACTACTACGTCATCACAGCCGTCAACGCCGGTGGAGAAAGCGCGAATTCCAACGAAGCATCTGCAACGCCGAATGCTCCTGTGAACCCGGAGCCAACTGGTCGAGCAATCCTGACGATCACGCTAGTCAATGGAATCGAACGCGAATACGACCTGTCGATGACTGAAGTAAACGCATTTACCGCTTGGTATGATGCAAAAGCGGACGGCACTGGACCAGCGCGTTACACACTTGACGATCCACATGCAAAAGGACCTTTCAAATCACGCAAAGACAACATTATCTTCGACAAGATCATTACCTTTGATATCGACGAATACATACCAGAAAATTAGTGTTCACTAAAAAGGGCCGCATCGCTGGGGCTCTTATTATAACCTTCCAGCACTTCCCGCCTCTGCATCGTATAGCCAAGCGCTATAATTGATGTAGAGGTGTTTTTATGTTCATTTCTCCAATGTTACTCGAAACCGCTCAAGCTCCTTTTTCGGATGATAATTACATCTATGAACCAAAAATTGACGGACATCGTTTGATCCTTTCACACATAAACGGTCAGACACGCCTGTATACACGACACAATAACGACTGTACTCGGCAATACCCCGAGCTGGCCGGCTTTACATTTGACGGGGATATAATCCTGGACGGCGAGGTTGCATGTACCGATCCGCAAACAGGCTCAATTGACTTCGAATTGGTCATGGAGCGATTTTCTGCAAAGAAGACCGATAAGGTTCTAAAGCTTTCTGCAGCTCTGCCAGTCAATTTCTTGGCATTCGATATCTTGCGCTATAGAGGTGTTGATCTACGCGGCTGGTCGCTTATGGATCGTAAAGAAATCCTGTCAGCTGCCGATCTGTCATGCTGCCCGTTTATCGGAAAAATACCGTTTATTGAAGATGAAGGCGAGGCTCTATACGAACAAATTCGGACGCGACAAATGGAAGGAATCGTAGCGAAGCGAAAGAATTCGATTTACGTCAGCAACAGATCAAGTGCATGGCAGAAGATCATAAACTGGCGATATGAGGACGTTTATATAACGGGGTATCGGAAAGGCGACTTTGGATGGCTGGCGGCTGTGCCCGGTAAGAACGGACGCTTACGGCCAGCTGGTATCATAGAACTCGGTGTAACCGCACGGCACAGGATGGCGTTTAATAGTGTAGCCCAAACGTTAATAACCGGCGAGGACCGTGATACCGTTTACGTCGAGCCGAAAATTAAAGCTCGAGTCAAAATAAGGAATTGGACACGTAACGGCATGCTTCGAAGCCCAGCGTTTGTTGAGTTTTTGCTTTAAACATAATGAAAAACCGCCTCATCTACGAGGCGGTTACATGACTAACATTCCTGCTAGTTTGGTAATTTAGTGAATTTATTTCGTTAAATTATTTTCTCTATTAGTGATTCTCTTTTTGTGATGCTTGCTAATGAAATAACTGGCTAAAGCGAAAAATGGAAATATAATAAGCGTCGCAATCGCTAAGACATATTCCCTGCTGAACAAATATTGAAAAAAACCAATTATTCCACCTAACGAGAATAGTATCGTCCAAACAAACCAAAAATACCTTTGAAATATATCATGATACAGTCTAATTTTGCTCAAGTTTGTTCTCCAACTCTTTGTTTTGCTTTATATTTTCGCAACCGAGTAAGTCTAACGATACGCCGATGAAGAGCTAAATAAAAAAAGATCTTAGTTAAATCATATTAATCTGTATCCCCAACCGCCAAAACTGATAAAGTATTATCTCCATCCGTTAAATAAATCCTCTAGAGCATCTACTGAATCTTTTGCCTGCTTATTAAGATTCTTAAAATTCGTAACTTTTCCATGCATCATGTCATTACGAGGATCAGTAATTTTTTTCAGCAAAACATCTATCTGGTTTTCACTTAGTGTTGATTTAATATAGCCATCTCTGATGAGAAATTTTACTTTTTTATAAATACTTAGATGATTTCCACCATTTCTTTGGTAAGCTTCGGGATTCAATGTTCCAGCTATAATGTTAGAAATATAAGATTCCAGAGCAATCGCAGAATAAATTATAGACTTTCTAAAATCATAGGTTCGGTAAGCATACTTTGATTCATTAAAGAATGCCTTCCATACAGATACATCATGTTGCAAAGCTAAACGAAAATCAGAATCACTTCCTAATTGCGTAATGGTATTAACATTAGGAGTTATCCTAAATTGATCTAAAAGAAAATTAGAATAAAAAGTATAATATGACAAATGACTGCAGTCAAAAACTGAAGGGCTTATTGTGTGTAGTCCACCTGCTGATTCATTGTATTTATATAGAATAAACTCTAGACATGGCTGCATTATATCAATAATATAATGAGCACTTCGTTCCTTTAATTGCTCAGCAATATACTCCTTTTCATCCAAAAAGCTCTCTAAAACAATACATATTGATGTATTAAACACATCGTATCTGTAATCAACCGTTGAGAGTGACCTTGGATGTACTGTGAATGTCGATTCTCTTAGAGGAACTTCCTGCTCTCGATGACAATAGCTGGTTAGTTCAAAAGCAACTTTTCTTTTCTTATTTATCTCAGGTAATACGAAATCACTTGGAGCATCAAAACTATAAAATCCGGAGTTTAATATAAGATAATACGGCAATGAAAACTCCATTAACATAGCCATTTCAAATTTATTCTCAGTAATAAACTTTTTTATTTCAGGACTAACGTGTATCATGCTGTGTATAGTATTCACCTACTTTGATGATTTGTATTATACTTATAATGAACTGTTCCACCCGGAGAAGATAGTGTTTCTATAAAATGATTCAGAAATTATAATTTTTGTGTCGTTTTTGAATAATCAAATTTGATTTGTAAGTATTATTTCGTCGATAACCCTTGCTTTCCAAACTATACCTAATTGAACTTTAAATCATCATCTGCACCGATTTGGCCAGAATATATCCCTACCAACTTTGTAAAATACCAACTTCCATTGAGTCCCCCTTCATCCAATATTCCTATAGCTCTTTTTGACTTTATAATTACCGGTGAACCAGACATTCCTGGTCTTGAAGCAGTATCAACGAAGAATTTTAGTAATCCATCTAAATATTTTTGATAATCTTATGTTTCGATCTCTCAAATCCTTCCATCCTACATATTCGCGAAATTTGTCAAATTTCCTTTCATTCCACAAAATTGTGGATACCCCCCGTAATAAAAAAACACCCTCGATTAAGAGAGTGTTCATGGTATAATTTAACTCGTACAGCTCGACTTGTGGTGTAGGCTCCCTCCAGAAAGGAGGTGTAGCCTATGGATACTTTCCAAACGATCATGTCTTTCCTCGCGTTCGGGACTTTCCTTGTAGCGCTGTTGACATACATCGATAAACGAAAGTAACCCACCTCAGGTTGGTCGCCTAGTGGGTTACTTTCCAGCTCAACTCTTGGAGGGTATACCACCCAAGTCTGTACAGAGGAGTCGGCTGGCACCGGCTCCTTATTTATTTATATCCTAGCACATTATGGATGATACCTGCAATGTGGATCTTTGCCTTTATTCATAAAACCCCACTAAATCCAAATAGTCGCCGCAACCGGTACATTTGATCATGATCTGATCAAGGCGAGAATCAAAGTCAACATTATCCGGAATATCCTTCTCAAGAATCTCTTTTAATTCGTTTGTATCCTTGGCTGAGCTGAGACTTTCAACAAACTCCTCCGTTACTTCGGGATCGATGCTTTCTTCTGTCGCAATGAATAAGCTGAAGTTACCATCATCATTTAACTTGCTGCCTACGAATGATTTTTTTCCTTCATCTTCATTTAATACAACAGCATGTCCGCATCGCGCACAAGAAATGATTACGTTGACCATTGAGACGTTCTGCTCGAGCCTGCTTTCCATCCTGCCTTTCAATTCTGAGGCAGCAGCTACTTTGGAAAACATACTGGCAAGATCCAAGCTTCTTTTGTTGTAAAGTTGTAAGTCGTATTTGGCTATCAATGATCTTACTTGAGTGTGCTTCAAATCAAATAAATCACCGATTTGTTTTGTTATAAGTTCCTCATCCCAAAACAATGTCTTAAGAACTTCCTCAGTAAGATCTGCTGCACTCAGTTCTCCCCGCTTCTTCTTCTCCTTCAATTGCTCATGTAACGACATTGTCATCCCTCCCACCAAAACAATTCTACATAAGGAAGGATTTCCCTACTCATTTGTCGAATGCTGTAAAAATATTGTGATAGCCAGGGGGTCTCTACGATGAATATGAAAACCACGCTCATACACACTGTCGACTTTAATAATGCCATGTTATTTAAAAAGCCAGTAACCGTCTGGCTAAACGGTCAGATTATCGAGCAAGGCGGAATTGTTGAGAAACATACTGAAGAAGCTGTTTACATTAATGGTGGGTATTATTTAAAATTAAATTGTACGTTCACCATCTAGCCCTTAGGGGCTTTTTCTATAGATACAACAAGTTTGAATAAACGAGGTGACGGGGCATGAATTATAAATTACCTGAAGGTGAGTATAGCGGGTATTTACGTAAATCTCGGGTCGATATCGAGGCGGAAGCTCGGGGCGAAGAAGATACATATGCTCGGCACGAACGAATTTTACTTGACCTTGCTAAACGTTACGGGATAAACCTTACAAAGATTTATCGGGAAAAGCCGGTTTCAGGTGAGAAAATAGACGAACGTCCAGAAATGATGAAGCTACTAGAAGATGTTGAAGATCAGCATTGGAAGGGTGTCCTTGTGGTTGAAGTTGAGCGTCTGGCTCGTGGCGACACCAAGGACCAAGGTATTGTAGCCCAAGCATTTAAGTATTCAGAAACCACTATTGTCACACCAATGCGCGTATATAATCCCAATAACCCCGATGATGAAGAATACTTTGAATTCGGCCTCTTTATGAGCCGGCGGGAGTTTAAGACGATCACACGCCGTCTGCAAGGGGGGCGCATTGATGGAGTCAAGGAAGGCAGATACTTAGGCAATAAGCCACCTTACGGCTACTCACGGGTTAAACTTCCTGGCAAAGGATACACACTGGAGCCGCATCCGGATCAAGCCCCCATCGTACAGCTCATCTATAGTCTGTATACTGATCAGGATCCAGAGAAAAGACTTGGAACAGCAAGGCTAGCTGCATACCTGAATGATAAACAGATCGTTACTCAACGGAATAGCAGCTGGACTGTAGCGACAGTAAACGGGATCCTTCGAAACCCTGTCTATATCGGACGAGTAAGATGGGGATCGCGTCCGCTGCAGAAACGTAGAGACAGTAAAAGTAGGCCCCGTAAGCCTCGTGAGCAATGGCTAGAAGTGATGGGTATGCATCCTCCTATCATCGACGAAGCTCAGTACAATTTAGCTCAGCAATATATGAACGAAAACGGTCACCCGCCTGCTCCAGCCGGCAAAATATCGAATCCGCTCGCCAGTATCGTGAAATGTGGAATATGCGGTGCGGCAGTTGTCCTTAGACCATATCGCGGCAAAAACAAAACGACTCCATCAACGCTTATGTGTTCAACCCAATATTGTAAGAATGTAAGTTCATACTACCATCTTGTCGAAGAGCGCCTCTTGGAAAGTCTCAAGGAGTGGTTGTCTACTTATAAAGCACAATGGATGGGGAAACGCCCCAAAACGATGAAGAACGATGATTTAAAATTAAAGCTTCATCAAGACATGCTAAAAAGATTACAGAATAAGCTACATGAACTAAATGAACAGAAGAAGGAAGCCTTTAATCTCGTTGAAAGGAAAGTCTACACTACAGAGATTTTTTTAGAGCGTTCCCAGATTATCGCACAAGAAATTAAAGAAACGACTGATGCCATCCAACAAACTGAAGACGAACTCCAAACCGAATTTAAACGTCAAACAGCAAAGGTCGAAACAATCCCCAAAATCGAACACGTCCTTGATGTCTACCATCGAACCGAGAATGCAGCAGTGAAAAATGAATTGCTTAAATCAATCCTTGAAAAGGTTACTTACCGAAAAGATACAGGTGGCCGTTGGAACGGGGGAATGGATAAATTTACACTCGTCCTATATCCGAAGCTACCAAAGGAAAATTAGTAAATTTCAAAAAATTATTTTACCTGTTAGATCAGCCCTGATTCTGAATCCATATTGAATAGTCTGAGTTGCACTTTTATCTGTCAGGGCTAATCTAATAAAGTTATTATTATCATTCAGTTCTCCATTTGTATCAAAGTACGGAGATACTACCTGAACATAAAATAAGACAATATTGTCATTAAAATTATTTTTATTCTTTATTTCGTTCACTATATCTTCAATTTTTTTCTGATCTACAACTGTTCCGCCTTCTTTGTGCACAGTGATCAACTGTTGTTGTAGTAATGATTTATCATTCAAATCACATTTTTCCACTTTAATCAAGTACCCATTACTTATATTAACGCAGCTACCGTTCATAGTTTTTGCAGAAAGACTAATATTATATTGCTGTTCCAGCTTCTTGATGTAGTTTTTGTTTAGAGAAAGGTACGCATTCTGTCGCAATTGATTTTTTAAATCAACTACTATAGGTATGCTTGCGACAAAGAAAAAAATGAGACTAAGAGCAAGTAACGGGAACGGATTCTTTAATTTCAAAATTGAGAATAAAGAAATTATGCCACCAACAATAAAAGCTCCTATACTAAGCGGAATAACTAGTCCTTCAAACCCTTCTGGTTTGTCAACATTCGACATCAGTAGAAAGTATATGACTATGAAACTGAACAAAAGAAAGAATAAAATAAACTGTTTTCTGCTCATGCAATTATCCGTCCCTTAGGAAATGTTTTACACTTTTTTTGAAGTATTCGCCGCGTATAGAAAATATCCTTCATCGAAAGAAAGTATTATCATCGATAACTATAGTGTACTGATTCCTCCGTCCCGATATCCGTCAACAATCCGATTACCTTATCGGGGATCGTATACCGCTGATTCAAGTAACGCAGCGCCGCAGCCAGCTCCCCGTCCGCCCCACCGTACTGTTCGATCAAGTATTTGGCCATACGCGGATCGCATTTGCTGACGCGCACAGGATATTGCAGCTTTTTCTCATAAATCCACATGAATCCCTGCTCTCCCTTCGCTTATACCTGCCAAGGCCACGGCGTTTGCGGCCAATTCCACGGGAAACCGGAAAAGCTGTGCCCGAATTGCATGAGCGGCCCGAACTTCGACTCGAACTGATAGGCCAACTGCGCTCTTCGCTTGGCATTTTCATTAAACTGCCGGACCGCTTGCTCGTCGCCGGGATGCGTATCCAGGTACAGCGTCAGCTCTACCAGCACAAAGTCGACGGTTTGCAGCTCGAGCAGGCAGCGGTAATAATCGTCGCTAAGCGTATGTTGCTGTTGCATGACGTTCTCCTCTCCTCCTCGTTTTTATTCCGCGCTGCGGCGGCCATCATACGGGCTGAATAAAGCCGGCCAAAGCGTCCCTTTTTGCAGCGCCTCGTACGGCGGGAATTGCGGGAGTCCTGTCGGCTGAAACGGAATGAACAGTTGGGGCGGCGTCGAATACGTCTTTACGTAGATCGGCGGGCACGGATCGTAGGGTCCGATGAACGGGTACCACATTTTGACCTGATTTTCGAACAAAGCAAGCTCCTCCTTTAATGGGCCAAACGGTAAAAGCCTATGCACTACCTTATGACAAACGCCTATGATTGGTGTTTTAGGCATTAGCCTAGAAAATATTACCAATGAGGAATCTGTCTCCGAACGGATCGCAGAGATGGGCATGACTTTTGCGAATCCAGTCACTGATTCCATACTACTGAAAAAGCTTCCGCCGAGCGCCACAATAAGGGCACACAACAGAAGCTTTTTTAATCGACAGTGAATTAGTTATCCTGCTATTCCGGCTACTCCTTCAAAGACCCGAGCATCGTGCCCTGTACGAAATATTTTTGAATGAACGGGTAAACGAGCAGGATCGGTACCGTAGCGAACAAAATAATGCCCGCCTTCATCATTTCCGGCGTCGCGACCATGGCGATATCGGCGGCGTTGCTGCCGTAAGCTTGCGTATCGTCGCTGACGATGAGGCTCCGCAGCACGACCTGGAGCGGAAACAGCTTTTTGTCGCGAATAAAAATCAGGGCGTTGAAATAGGAATTCCACAACGAAACGACATTGTATAAGCTAAGGGTGGCCAAGATCGGCACCGATAGCGGAATCGATATTTGAGAATAAATCCGGAATTCCCCGGCGCCGTCGATTTTGGCCGAATCGAATAGCTCGGATGAAATGCCTTGGAAAAAGGTTTTCATAATAATAACGTAGAATGCGCTAAGCGCCGAAGGGACCATAAGCGCCCACAGCGTGTTCTCGAAGCCGATCGCTTTGATGACCATATAGTTCGGAATCAAACCGGCCGAAAAAACGAGCGTAACGAGCACGAGTCGAAGGACGATTTTCCTTCCCGGCATAATCGAGCGGGACAGCGCATACCCGAAGCTGGTCGTAAACAAGAGAAACAAAAGCGTGCCTACCACGCAAATATAAACGCTGACGCCGAGCGCCCGCCAAAGCGATTCAAGCTGAAAAATTTCGCGGTAAACGCCGAAATGCATTTCCTTCGGCCAAAAGCCGACGAGCTTGGCATCCGCGTATTTGGGCGAACTTAGCGATACCGCCAGCAAATGAACGAGCGGCGCTACCATGGACACGCTGATTACCGCCAAAAATAATCCGTTAATAAATTGAAAGAACCGATCCGATTTATAGGTGATCATGTAGTTTTTCCCTCCTCAAGCCATCGGCTAGTAAATGCTTTCGCCGGTCGTCCGTTTGCTCACTTGATTGAGCAGCATGATCAGAATAAAGCCGACGAGCGCCTGGAACATGCCGATTGCCGTGGAAAAGCTGAATTGCGCGCTAAGCAGACCGACCCGATACACGTAAGTATCGATAATTTCCGCAACGGACCGATTAAGCGGGTTTTGAAAAATAAGCACCTGCTCGACGTTCGCTTCCAATACGCTGCCGATTCTAAGCAGAAAAAGAACCATAATCGTAGGCAGCAGGGACGGAAGCGTAATATGCCACATCCGCCGCCAGCGGTTCGCTCCGTCCACCATCGCGGCTTCGTACAAGCTCGGATTGATCGCGGTAAGCGCGGCCAAATAAAGAATGGTCCCCCATCCGATTTCTTTCCAGATCGAAACCGAAATGACGATCGGCCGGAAAAACTCCGGCATCGTGACGAAATCGTACGGCCCCATTCCGAACAAGCCGAGGAACTGATTGACGAAGCCTTTGGTCGCGAGCAAGTTGATGAAAATGCCGCCTACGATTACCCACGATAAAAAATGCGGCATATATAGCAACGTCTGCACCGGCCGCTTGAACCACATGCTGCGCACCTCGTTCAACAGCAGCGCAAGGATAAGCGGCGCCGGGAAGCCGAAAATGATCGAATATAGGCTGAGCAAAATCGAATTTTTCAATATTTGAAAAAACTCGTCATAGGTGAACATCGTCACAAAATGCTTGAACCCGACAAACGGACTTCCGAGAAAGCCTTGAAACATGTTATAGTCCTGGAACGCGATAATATTTCCCCCGAGAGGAATATAGCGGAAGATGATAAAGTGAAGAATGCCCGGCAGGGCAATTAGCAAAAGCATCACTTTGTCGCCTAGCTGGAATTTCCGTTGCATGATGTTTCCTCCTTCATTACTGATCCCCACAAAGTGACGCAGTGCTTCGTAGTTGATTCCGGGTACTTTGCCGGGGGCCCCAATTTCACCCCACAAAGTGACGTAGTGCTTCGTAGTTTTACTTGTGACCTAAAACCGACGCAGACGGAAAAAGCCGGCCCGCGGACCGGGCCGGCTTTCCGGGCGCTGAAACATTACTTTTTGGTTTTGCTGTTATACCAGTCGGTCGCTTCCTTCATGGCCGCATCGCCGCCGCGTTTTTTCCACTCAGCTACGAACGCGTCGAACGCTTTATCGACATCTTCTTTACCCGTGACTGCCTTGGCAAACATATCGAGGAACAGGTTGCCCGCATTAAAGCCGATCGCCAGCTCCGGTTTGGTCGCCAGCGCCTGAAGCGAAGGCATATACAAACCGTCATGCTTCATGATGTTCTCCGAGGCGATCTTGATGCCTTTTTTGAGCATTTCGGCTTCGGCGTTGATATCGACAAGCTTCTGGGTCATCCGTCCGTCGCCGCGCGGGTTGATGATCAATTGATAGAAGGTCGACGAGCCCGCGGGACCGGATTCGTTGTTCGCTTCCGCTTTCGGATCCCAATTGATTTTGCCGCCTTCTTCGGTGTAATTGTGACCTTTGATGCCGAAGGAGAAGAACGATTCCGCTTCGTCCGACCAAGCCCAGTTCAAAAACTTGATGACTTCCTCCGCTTGCTTCGACTTGCTAGGGATAACCCAAACGAAGTTGACTTGCGGATTTTCGATTTCGAGGCCGCCGCCTTTCGGACCTTGCGGAGAACCGACCACATCGATCTTGGCGTTCGGCTGGTTGACGAAATTGCTTGGCGTCCATGTTGTCGGATAACTTGTAATGTCGTATTTCCAGGAGCCGGCTTGCCCTTTCTTAATGCCTGCAACCCAATCCGCGCCTTTGTTCGTAAACAGGTTCGGGTTGACATAACCCTTGTCGTACATCATTTTCCAGAACTTGATCGCTTCCTTCATTTCCGGCATGATCATGCCCGGCGTCATCGTTCCGTTGACGTTATACCACATGCCCGGATGCGCGCCGAACTCCGCGAAGAAGACGTCGCCGTAAATCATGTTCTCACGTACGTAGAAGCCGTATTCGTTGTTCGGGTCGCCGTCGCCGTTCAAGTCTTTGCCCTTGATCGCCTCAAAATATTTCACCCATTCGTCGAGCGTATTCGGCTGCTTCATCCCGAGCTTATCCAGCCAATCCTGCCGAATATACATGACGCGGTTGGACATAAATTGCGCAAGCGCCGGAATCCCGTATATTTTGCCGTCCTTCGAGACGTTCGGGCTGTCCCATGCCTGCTGCGGAATTTTTTTCTTGAGATTCGGTCCGTATTTGTCGATCAGCGGTCCCAATTCCTTGAATACGCCTTGCTCCACAGCGCCGGGATGCGCCGAATCCGTAATGCCGTTAGTACGGATCAGGTCCGGCAAATCGCCGGAAGCGAAACGGACGGTCAGCTGCTGCTTGTATTCGGGATGGTTGAGAAAATCGAACTTCAAATTATAGCCGGATTGCTTCGACAATTCTTTAACGTATTTGTCGTCCTCTTTCATCTCTTGCGGATACTTGGCTCCTGCATTGGACAACAGGATACTGATGTTCTTATTGGCCGGCGCCGTCGAAGGAGAATTGCTTGCGCTTCCGCTTGGACTGCTGCCTGCGCCGTTCGTTCCCGACTCTTTGCCTCCGCAAGCTGCAAGCAGCGTTCCTGCTGCAAGCGCCGTGCTTAGCGATACGAGCATCATTTTTTTGTTGATCGATTTCATGACGTAACCCCTCTCGTTCTCGTTTGCGATAAGGCTGATCGACTTATCTGCCCTAACTATATTGAAAGCGTTTTTATATGCGCAATGTTCCGTTTTTTACGGCGCATTCAAACGATGATAAAGATTTGTCATACGATGAAAAAGCAAAAACCGCGCAGCGGCGGCATTTGTTTGCTTGCTTATGCAAAAACTGACGGACTGCGGCGGACGTGACAAGGATAAACGCTTTTGAAGAAAGCGACTTCGTAAGCTTAAGCTAAGGACAGGCAGCTTCACTCGGCCGAAGCGTTATGCTGCTTCCGGTATTCGCCGGGCGGAACGCCGATTACTTGCTTGAATACTCTGCTGAAGTTTTGCACGGAGGAATAACGCAGACGTTCCGCGATATCTTTGATCGGAAGCTGGGTTTGAGCCAGCCAATCCGCCGCTTTTCTCATCCGGAATTGAATCAGGTAATCGATAAAGTTCATGCCGGTCACTTCTTTAAACATGCGGCTCAGCTGAGAAGGATGAATGCCGAAGTGATCCGCGGTCTGCTGCAGCGACACATCCGTTTCGAAATGTTCATGGATGTCGAGCAGTACCTGCTGAATGAGCCGCTTTTGTTTCGAAACGTTATAGCTTTCAAGCTTGCTGACGACCTCCGGAAAGACCGTATCCGCCAGCCAATCGCGCACTTCCTTAAGCGTGTGAAGCGAAGACAGCCGCTTGTATAAATCCTCTTGAAAAAAGTCTTCCAGACTGCAATCGAGTTCATTCATAAAATAATCGAGCTCGCCGAGCAAATACGAGAATAGGCCCGTCGCCATTTCCGAGCTGTAGGCGCCCTTGGCGACCGTTGCAATGAGCGCATCGAGCTGCTCGACCGCTTCGCCGGTTTTGCCTTGAATCAGGCTGTGTGCGATATCCTTCATGCCTTGCACAAGCGCGCGTCCCGATTGCTTCATCGAAGGGGCGATTTTTTGCTCCGTAATCGTGACATTCGGACCGAGAAGCAGCCGGTGGCCCAGCAGCCCGACGGCTTCCTGGAAGCAATCCTGCGTTCCCCCGAAGCCTTGGCGGGGACGGCTGATCGCTACGCTGACCGTAAATCGGAAATATTCCCGCACATGCTCCCTGAAGCGGTCCATCAGCACGGCTAGCTTCCCTTCGATCTCCGCGCTTTCCTTCTCGAAGCCGAACACGGCTGTCACCTGGCCCGGCTGAAAGCTGAACGTCAGGCAAGCCAGCTCGTTCTCGCATGTTTCCTCAAATATTTTCCGCAGCGCAAAATGAATCAACGGGCGGTCCTTCTGCGAATAAGTCTGAATGAACAAATTGAAATCGTCGACGGTCGCCATGCACACGGCGAACACTGGACCTGCGAACGGCAGCTCGAGCTGCTCCGACTTTTGCAAAAACTCTTTTTCCGTCATTTCGCCGCGCAGCAGGTGATGAAATAAGCTTTCCCGCAAGTATGGCATGTGCTCGCTCAGCTTTTTTTGCATCTCGATGTTGGCGGACGCCATCTGCTTCATCATCGAATCGATCGCTTCCAGCCCTTCTTTCCCGGTGCGGTCCAGCTTGTGCTCATCCGTAAACCGGCGCAGCATCCGTTCGACCGGCACATACAGCCGGCTCGAGCCGATAAACGCGATAACCGTCCAAACGAGTGCAATCGCCGCGAATAAAAGCCAGGTCAAACGCTGGATTTTATCCGATTTCTCCGTAAATTCCCGGATCGGCGTCATCGCGATATACGTCCAGTTGTTTAGCGACGACGTTTGAGCCGTCAGTTTATATTGTTCGCCTTTTAATACGAACGATCCCTCGAAGCCGTCCGGATCCTTCCAGAAGTGATATAAATCATTCGTATCGGCGAGCTTTGTCCCGATTTCGTCTTTATTTTGGCTAACGATGACCCTGCCGGTTTCGTCCACGATAAATACTTTGCTGCGATGGCCGAAGGTCAGCTTTTCAAGGAAATTGGTCAGCTCCTGAATCGTCACATGAAGCGCCAGAATGCCGTCGGAATAATACGTATGCCGCGGAACCGGCGAAAATAGCAGCAGCTCGTCCTGATTCGCGTACGTATTGGGCGTAACGACGAACGTGGCGTTAAATTTCGGCTGTACTTTATCCATGATTTCATAGAAAAAAAGCGGCGACTTGTTGGAAAAGGCGAAGTCGTATTTTTTATAAATGAGGGATGCCGTAAAACGAATCGACGAAAAGCTTTGATGCTTGATCAAAATATCGGTCAGCTCCAGCGACTGGGATACGTTATCCGAGGGAGGCGGGAGCAGCATCGCTTTCTCGATCGTCTTGTCGGAGGCAATGGACAGCGCGGAAATTTGCAGGTTTTTCACGAAATTGTCCAGCTGGAATTGAATTTGCTTGAGCACGGTCTGGTGATTCGTATCGACCTCCTCCTGGATGCTCTTGCGAACAATGTAGGAAGACGACAGTCCTAAAATGAGGATCGGCAGCGTGCTGATAATAACCGAAAATATGATCAGCTTTTGTTTGAACGTAAGCGATGTCAGCCGTTTGCGCACAAGTATGCCCCCCAGGATGTCGATAATACGATACAAGAAATAACGCCCCAAAAAAAGAAAAACCCGATACCGCATCGGCGTCGGGCTCGTACAATCATCTTATATGGTGAAACTTAAATTGTCACGTTCCATGTTAGCTCAAAAACCGTTCGTACGAAAGCGGGATGCTAAAAGCCGAGCCTTCCGCAATATCGTAGCGGTAGCCCTTGCTCGTGTCGCCGCTGTCCGCGTACCTGCGAATCAGCGTGATGTCGCCGATGTTGAGACGGACGGTTTGGCAGACACCTTCGGCGGAAGCCATCCCTTCGGCATTCAGCAGCTCCGCAGACTTGATTGAATAAACCGCATTGCGTTCCCCGTCGTTTTCGACGTAGATCATTTTGCCGGCGAGCCGCTCGGGTTCGATACCTTGCATGTTCATCCGTACGATGATCTCGTTCGATTCGGACAGCTCCTTCGTAAAATCGGCTATCGTTCCTTCAAGGCGACCGCTCCGTTCGTCAATAACGGGAGTGGACGCATAACCGAGCAGCGTGCCGCCGAGAACGTATGCCTGCTCGATTTGACCGCCCCGTTCGCTGATCACGCCGAAGCTCCCGCAAAAAAGCAAGCCTTCGCCGATCCGGTACTTGCTTCCGGTATTCAGCGCGCTGACGATGGTATCCGTGCGGCCGTCTTCGAGCGTTACGCAAATCGCTTTGACTTCGAAGTCGGAAGGCGTCGATCCGCTAACCTCGTCGCGCACCGGCAGCGAGCGGACTGCGCGGACTTGGGACGTTTCCCGGTACGGTTCGATGATCGACGAGAACATGCTTTCAAGCGGCAAGCCGTCTTCCGAGCTGCGCCGCACGATCGCATAGGTCAAGCTGGACGGATTGCCCGGTTTGTTGCGCGGCGGAACGCCCTCCGCCAGCGAAACGCGATCATATGCGCCAAGCATAGTCAAACGCAAATGGACGGGCCCCGGCCGCTCCAGCAAGCCCCACGTATCGACCGCATTCCAATCGACGGAGAACCGATCACCCGGAGAAACGTCGTGGTGCACATTTTTCAAGTAATGAAAGCCGCTGCCTTCGTAGCCCGGGCCTTCCACGCTATCCTGCCGATCGCCGTATTCCGACTCAGGCCCGGCATACGTGCCCGTAGGCTGCGAAACAAGCTCAAGCCCTTCTACAGCCGTATCGCCTTCGGGGCCGTGGAAGCTGTAATGATGCTCAGTTCCCCCTTTGACCCGGAAAAGATCGACCATATACGAATGCCCTTCATCGATGCGAACGATCGCCGCCGTACGTCTGTACAGCTCCGTTTGCGGATAAGCCTCCGGCGCTTCGACATCGATCAGCTTAACGAAAGCTCCGTCGTCAAAATATCGCGGCCGCCCGCACCACTGCGTCTTCTGCTTGCCGTTGTCCACCGTCACCGTATTATGGCTGATCGTATGCTGCACCCACTCGAAGCGGTGCCGGTCCTTCGTGTCGGCATATTCGGGATAGCCGAGATCGGGCGCCAAATCCATGCCGAAGGCATGAAGGCCAAGATTAAGCGCATCGCGATGGCCGTGTCCGGCGCTTCTTCCGTAATACAGCCACAAATCCCGCATCGTCCCGCAGCACGGCTTTCCGTCGTGTTGAACGCCCGCTTCGCCGTCGCGAAGAGCGGCAAATCCGTAACCCGTCAAATTGACGCTGCCGAGGCTAAGCGTGCCGTGCTCGGCGATCGCTTGCTTGATCCGCTTGACGAAACTTTCCGGGTCGGCGGAATAAATGTCGCCATGAATGCCGTCCAGCCGGTTTCCGTTCAAGTAGAAGGCCATTTGCGCATAGATGGGATCGCCGTACGCCTCGAATGCTTTGACCGCCTCCCGAATGAGGGCCGGCGGCTCCGGATTGCCCGTTTTGCCGGAATCGCCGATCTGCGCCGTAAATTTGCCGTTTAGCAGAAGCGGGTACATCGCCGCATACATTTTTTTATATTTGACATGCCGGTATAAATCGAACTCCGGACAAAGATCGTAGCCCTGCAAGATATCCGCCACCGTCTGAAAAGTCGACAGCCACAGCCTGTTATAGTGCGGTGCCGCTTCGTCGCCGTGCCCGTCCCGGTCGACGTCGTTGACCAATGCGGCGGCAAGTCCTCCTCCGGTAACATGCCAATCGGGCTTGCTCTCCCGCCTTCCCGGACGCAGCGTAAAATCAAGCCATTCGCGCGTCTCCGGCAGCGTATCGTAAACGACGGCGGCCAGCGTCAAGGCGCTCTGATGAAAGCCCATATTGCCGAAAATAGCGGCTTCCTTCACAGCGGGAAACACTTGCTTGACGATGCCTTCCTCTATATTACGGCGAATGGCGTTTCCGCTGTTTTTGGCCGCAGCAAGCTTGCATGCCGCAGCCTTCCGCGCGAGGAAGACAATCGTTTCTTCATCGTCCATAGCCGGAAAAAACGCATCATAAGCGCTGAGAAAATCTTTAACTAGCGCCGTTTCCCATATCGAGCCGACCGCTTTGCCCCGTCCGCTCTCCCCGCCGTGCGAGTTCAGAAAAACAGCTTTATCGTAAACGGAAACGTCGAGCGCAGGGTAAACGTCCGCGATCCGGTCCAATAGTACCGTCCCCGCCCGTGCATATCGAATATCGCCGGTTAATATATAAGCGTCACGTAAACTATTTACCGATTCTTGTATCATACCGGTATTATTTCCGTGCCATAAAAACCAGTGCACGTAATAAGCAACAAACGTGTACCGGCTGCCGTGTTCATCTACCCATCCGAAGCCGTCATCGACGCCCCAGTATGGACCCTTCTCGGGATAAAGCTCGTTTACAAGCAGAGATCTGTCCGCCAGCTCCGGCCGAAAAATCGCTTGCTCATCCAGTCCGCTTTCGTAATAGGCCCCGAAATCGTTCGTCGGGAATGTCATTCCGTTGCTCGGATCGACGATTTTCCAAGGCGCCGAGGCCGGATCGCCGGTATATGGATAATTGCCGAAGCGGTCGATGTCTTTCCCCGTCACCGGACTGCCCAGCTTCTGATTAACCCCGTAGCTTCTCGGCAGCGTCTGGGGAGGCACAAGCCGCCAAAGAAATTCATGGCCTAGCCCGACATATCGCTCCGCCTTGCCTACCGCATCGTCCTTCAGCTTGCGCGCCCAATCGTATTGTTGCACGTTGCGCCTGGCTGCAGCGACCTTGTCGGAGGTATATATGGTGCTGCGAAGTTTCAAGATCAAACCCTCCCGCAAGGATAAACGTCAGACAGCGTCATTTGACGCCCTGCGTTTACCATTGAAATATGGAAACGGAGTTATCCGTCCTGCTTGAATGCTGACGCCTTGCCGGGTGCGTTCCCGCCCTCGGATTCATCCCTTCCCGGGAGAGTCCAAGGGCGCGCGCTCCGGAACCGGTTCTTTTAAACCAATCCCAAAATTTCCGGCGTATTGCGGTGAATAATATCTTCAATGACTTGCTCCGGTACACGCGGCAGGTTCGTGCCTTCCACCAAATGGTTGATGTTGCGCGTCGCGTCGATCATTTTTTGCGTCGTAAAAAACGGGAAGTCCGATCCGAACAAAATTTTATGCGTTACGCCGTATTCGCATGCGGACACAAGCGCATTGTAGTACTGCCAAGAACGGCTGCCCAGCGCCGAAACGTCCATGTACATGTTCGTGTTCTTGCGCACGACGGAAATGCACTCGTCTACCCACGGATGTCCCATATGGGCGACCAGTATTTTCAGGTTAGGGAACGCCCGCGCAATCGGATCGAGTGCAGCCGGTCGCGAAGCATCCAGAAAGCCTTCCGGCACGAACGAAGTTCCTTGATGGATAAGAATCGGAATATTCAGCTCGTCCGCCTTCTTATAGAGATCGAAATGCTCCTTCGCGTCCGGATAAAAGTTTTGATAAATCGGCCCAAGCTTCAAGCCCTTCAAGCCCAGCCCTTTAATTGCCTCTTCCAGCAATCTCGGCGCATTGGCGCGATTCGGGTCGACGCTGGCGAAGCCGATAAATTTACCGTTATGCTTTGCGACGTACTCAGCCACATATTCGTTGGGCACTTCAATGCCGGTAGCGGGCGCGTCGAATGCCAGAACGATAGCGCCGTCCGAATCGGCAAAAGCCTCTTCATGCTGCTCGGGCGTCGCAATCATTTCATGGTCGGGGCCCCAGGAACGTTTTACGGCTGCTTGCGTCGGTCCTTTCACTTGACCGTGTCCGAATAAATGCGTATGGCAATCGAAAATCATTGGAATCATCCCTTCTTCTTGTGTAAGTCATTCTAGTTGGAAGTGCTCGTGCCGCGATGATTGGAGCGATAAGCTGCTGACCGCCTGAGTAAAATGGGAGTTTGCTTTGCTGCCGCCACTCTCTTGCGGTATATTAACTGAATTTTCGGTATACCAAATACTTAACAAATATATCACTCCCCCCCACCCCAGTCAACACGGAGGAAAGGGCAAAAACTAGCATAAACACGCTGTATTTTCTTGATATTTCGCTATAACTGTGTTTAAATGAAAACGCATCTCCAAATCCTTTTTCGTAATACCAAAAGGAGAAAAACAGCTATGAAAAAAAGCAGATATACCGTTCCAGCTCTCGAGAAAGGACTCGCGATTATCGAGCTTTTGGCTCGCGCTGAGCTTCCGCTCGGCGTAACCGATCTTTACGACTTGAGCAAAATTCCGAAATCAACCATTTTTATGATTTTAACGACGCTCGAAAGCTTGAACTACGTACAGAAGGTTGAGGACGGCAAATATAGGCTGACGCTTAAGCTTTATAACACCGGCATGGAGACGCTGACCAAGCTGGATATTCGAGGCATCGCCCGCCCGATCATGGAGAAGCTCGCCGTCGACTTGCGCTTCACCGTTCACCTGGCCATGCTGGAGAATGGCAAAGCGATTTATATCGAGAAGGTGAAGGGACCCGGCTTCGTCCAATTTTCCACCGAGATCGGTCAGACGCTGCATCTTCATAATTCAGGCGTCGGCAAAGCGCTTGCCGCTTTCCTGCCGGAGGAATCGCTCGAGCTCTTCTTGCGGCAGAACGGCATGCCCGCGACGACGGCGAACACGATTACGACGCCGGAAGCCTTTCAGGCCTTCCTGACGAATGTGCGCGATTCCGGCTACGCCATCGAAGACGAGGAAGGCGAGCTCGGGATCCGATGTATCGCCGCACCCATTTTCGACAGCCACGGCCGTATTGCAGCCGCACTCAGCGTAACCGCCCTGCGCAACGAACTGCCTAGCGTTGCCTTCCAAGCGATCGGAAGCAAGCTGCAGGACAGCGCTCTGTTTATTTCCAGACAGCTTGGCTACGATAAGAATAAAGAGCTTAGCCACCCTTCCGGAGACGAGTAGCTTAAATCTGGCCATGCTAAATCCTTCTATTTGAACGAATCAACGAGGAAGCCGTTTCCTTTCTTCCAAAAAGATAAACCCGTTGCGGCCGCGCAGCGGGTTTCTGTTTTCTTCGGTAAAATTATCATTTGCACGTTTTCCGCGTCAATGCTCATCTTTTGATTTTGGACGATTTTCCAAAACGCTGTATCGAATCGGCGATTCGCCGGAATTTTCTTGAACCCGAATGCGGCTAATGTAAGGATTACGGACTTGAGGGGCTCTTGGGTTATTCCTGCAAGCCGCATTATCACGCGTGAGATCCTACCGTCGTTACGGGCGCTTCGCAGCTGCGGACGATCCCTACCGTCGTTACGGGCGCTTCGCAGCTGCGGACGATCTCCCCGTCCCCGCTGCCGCCGGCCTCTTGGAAGCCTGAAGATTCGAAAAGCGTTCCCGCGCCCGTATCGTCCGTCCTGTGGCCGACGGCAATCGTCCTTGCTCCGTGCTTCGTGACCAGCAAACGTACAAGCTCGGCAAGCGCAGCTTTGCCGTACCCTTGCCGCTGATAGCCGCGGCCGATCATCAGCGCCATAATCCAGTGCCTGCCCTGTTCGTCCGCCTCCCCCGCATATGCAGCAAAACCGACTAGCGAAGTATCCGAATAAATGGCCATCGGAACCAACCGCCTATCCAGCCTCGCCTCCTCAAGCCAATAAACGACCGGAGCCGGAGAGATCCCATTCTGTTCCTCCGTCACCTCCAGCTTGATGCATGCATACCAGTCGCTGCAATCCACTTCCTTTAATCGAATCAAGTATCGGTACCTCCATTTCCTTTTTTACCACCATAACCTCCAAGGATTGTCAGATACAATGGAGAGTTTAACTAAAGGCGAAAATAATCTTCACGACTTTGCGCAAACATGCAATAACGTACATGAAACCCGCTCTATCGAAGCAATCCGGTAAAAAGGTATTTTTATATGGTCCCCTATGTTCCTCGTATCCCGCGTCGTTTATAATGACGTAGAATGGCAGATTACGCCAATACGGCGATTATGGGAGGAAGTCATGAAGCAAAAAATCAAATATTTATCACTGGGGATCATAATCGGTGCATTGCTGTCCACCTCCATTGCGGCATATGCAGCGGCGGGAAGTCAGATCGAGGTCTATTTCAAGGAGCTCCGCTTCATGTTCGACGGAACTGAAAAAAAGGTGACGGAAGGCACATCCTTTATTTACGAAGGGACAACCTACGTACCGCTGCGCTTTATGAGCGAATCGCTCGGCAAGTTCGTGCAATATGACGACAAGCGGCAAACGATTTGGGTGGGCAACCGCTACAACAAAGCGCCCAAAATGAGCATCGATCAAAATAAAACGTACCGCGCCGTCCTCGAAACGACCAAAGGAACGATAACGATCGAGCTGTTTGCCGAAAAAGCGCCCGTAACCGTCAATAACTTTGTTTTCCTTGCGGAAGAGGGCTTCTACGACGATGTGATCTTTCATCGGATTTTGCAAAGCTTCGTCATCCAAACCGGCGACCCGACCGGAACGGGAACCGGCGGACCGGGCTATCGGTTCGCCGATGAATTGAAAACCGGGTTCAAGTACGAGCCGGGTATCGTCGCCATGGCGAATTCGGGCCCGAATACGAACGGCAGCCAGTTTTTCATTTGCACAGGCGAGGACAGCAAAAATTTGAACAATTACCCGAACTACACCATATTCGGTAAAGTCGTGGAAGGTATGGATATCGTTCAGAAGATTGCCGTATCGCCTGTTGAAGCCAATAAAGGAACAGGTGAAATGAGCAGCCCGGTCGAAGACATTCGCATCGAGAACGTTACGATTCATGTCGAATAACCGATTCATTCCGAGCATCTGAACGGATGCGGAAGCTTCCAAATACGGCTGTCGGTCGCCGCACGAATAGGCGCACGGTCGGCAAACCATTTCCGGGGAAATAACGAAAAAGAGCCGGCGAAAGATAAACGCCGGCTCCTTTTTCATTCCGCTTTTAGTTGTAGGCATGGGTGTAAATGTTGACTCAATCGCTGCCACGGCGATTTTACGATCGGTCTCCTGCGGCATATTCGCCCGGACAAACATCCATCAATTCTCTTGAGGGCTGGATCAGCGCCATTTCGAACCGGCACGGCCAGTGCACGTCCGGCGCCATCTCCCCGTTCAGCAAGCCGGCGATCGTCTCGCCGTCGCTAACAGGCACATCCGCTTCAAACAAGTAGGCCGCGACATTAAATGCATGCCGTGACACGTCATTCGGGTCCAATGTATGAAAGTGGTACTGGACATCCGGCAGCCCGAGCGCAAAAAGGCCGAGCGAATCGATCAAGCTGTCTTCGGTTCCATGAATGGTAAAGTAACGTATATTGATGCCGAACTGCAAAAATCGGCTGGCACCTTCATACGGATTTTCCGCGATTTCGGCCGTGTGCAGCAATTTTCCGCTGGAAGGAATCCAGATCGCTTTGCACGCCGGGAACAAGCTTACGGCGACTTCCAGCCAATCCGCCAGCAAGGCGCTGCGCGATTTATAGTCCAGCCCCGCTGCCATAAAATCGCTGATCAGCAATTTATAGCGGCATTTATCCAGGACGTCTTCCGCATCCGGCATCGTCCAAAACTGGGTGCGCTCCAAGTCGGTGATCGTCTCCGGCTGAAAAGGAGTAAAGTCCGCCATCATCACTTGAGCCGGCAGCTCCCCTTCTTGGTAGGCTACTTTATATGCCTCAACAGCAAACGAGGACAATGCGTCATCTGCCGATACGGTATCCGTTTTACCACATTGGGATTCAAGAGCTTTCCGAATGGTTTCTGCATCCGGCCGGTTTGCTTTTTCCTCAAACAGCAGAACCATTTGAAATAATCGTTGAAACTCGCTTTTTTCGTCTAAATCTTGCTTAAGCACGCGCCCGTTCTCCATCCTGCGCCCCTCCGTTCGTAAGTCGTTCCCCCTTACTATAGAGATCGCTGCACCGTTCATGCAAGTTTTGCAAGTAAAATGATTCCTAAGTCGGAGCTGTAGGACTTACCTACATGCCGAATCCGAACCCGCCTCTTCCGCCTTGAGCCTATCAACACAGCTAATAGCGGACATAAAATACATTCATTTTACTTATTGTATACATTTACGTTATAGTACTGAATGAACTGGTTTACCTATCCAGGTTGTAGTCACTGAGGAGGGACAGAATTGGAAAGAGTTGTTGGAACGGTTGTTCGCGGCATCCGCTGCCCGATCATCAATAAAGGGGACCGCATTGAGGATATTATTGTAGAAAGCGTTCTAAAAGCCGCCGAAATCGAAGGCTTTGCCGTTCGCGACCAGGATATTGTAACGGTGACGGAATCCGTAGTCGCACGCGCGCAAGGGAACTATGCCACCATTGACCATATTGCCGCCGACATACGCGCTAAATTTGGAGAAGGCACAATTGGCGTGTTATTTCCCATTTTGAGCCGCAACCGGTTTGCCAACTGCCTGCGCGGCATCGCCAAAGGCGCGAAAAAAATCGTCCTGATGCTCAGCTATCCGTCCGACGAAGTCGGGAACGAGCTGGTGGATCTCGAAGCGCTGGACGAGAAGGGAATCAATCCTTGGACGGACGTCTTGACGGAAGAGCAATTCCGCTCGCACTTCGGATCGCCGATGCATACGTTCACGGGCGTCGACTATATCGCGTATTACAAATCGCTTGTGGAGCAATTCGGAATCGAATGCGAAATCATCTTTTCCAACCATCCGAAAAGCATACTAAGCTATACGAAAAACGTACTCGCTTGCGATGTGCATACGCGTTTCCGCACGAAGCGGATTTTGAAAGCAAACGGCGCCGAGAACGTCTACAGCTTGGATGAAGTTTTGTCGGCTTCCGTTGACGGCAGCGGCTACAATGAGAAGTACGGCTTGCTTGGCTCCAACAAATCGACGGAAGAGAGCGTCAAGCTGTTCCCTCGCAATTGCCAGCCGGTTGTGGATAACATTCAACGGATGATGCTTGAAAAAACGGGCAAGCACGTTGAAGTCATGATCTACGGCGACGGCGCTTTCAAAGACCCTGTCGGAAAGATTTGGGAGCTTGCCGATCCAGTCGTTTCTCCCGCCTTTACCTCCGGCCTTGCCGGCACGCCAAACGAAGTCAAGCTGAAATACTTGGCGGACAATAATTTTGCGGACTTGCGCGGCGACGAGTTGAAAAAGGCGATATCGGACTATATCCGCAACAAAAACGACAATCTGGTCGGGGCGATGGAATCGCAAGGAACGACTCCCCGCCAATTGACCGACTTGATCGGTTCATTGTCCGACTTGACGTCCGGCAGCGGCGATAAAGGAACGCCTGTCGTATTTATTCAAGGTTATTTCGATAACTATACGAAATAATACTCCGTTGCGGACTGTTTCCTCCGTGAGAAAACCGCCTTGCGGCGGCTTTGGTGCTTGATAAACGTTTGTTCGTTGGCGAGGCAATGGGTACAGGCTTTCAGCCGCTCTTGAAATCGTGTTTCTTTGAACTTATTACCAGGTAGAAACACGATTTCAAAGGCGGCCCATAGCGAAGCTCCTTTGCCGGCCCCCATACCCATTACCTCTTGTTCGTCTTCGGTGCTTCCTGCCACGTCTTTGACATTTACCGCTCCTCTAACCGGTATTCATACCCTCTTGCCCATCTTTGCTCGTCGCTTGTATGTGCTGCATTTCGATTTTGCCCACTTGGAATCGAGTACGGCTTCCTTTCCCCGCCTGTAGTCCGAAAACACCTACTTGCAGGGTGTATTTTGCTTGGCACACCGGTGAATCCGTTCTCCAAGCCGGCAAAATCGGATTCCAGCGTTAGGCGAACCTCGATTCCTTGCTCCAAGTGGGCTATTTCGGACTACAACATATAGTTCGGCCTTAATTGCAGCGTAGGGTTGAACGGCTTTGCCGTCCTGTAAGGGACTGGCGTGTTTACTGAAAAATTTGAAAATCAACGAAAGAAATGTTTTCTGTTGAGATAAGTAAGCCATCTCCCAACATCATATAAATTATTCATCTTCAAAGAAAAACCGTCCGTAAACAACCACGGACGGTTTTTTGGTGCTAGGAACAACGATTGCACGTTGGCGAGGGAATCTGGTATGGGGTTCCGCCCGCTGCCTTAGAGCAACGTTGCTAATCCTCCAGCTTGATCTTGATGCTCAGCAAGCCTACCTTGCGCATCGCCTCGTAGACGATAACGACGATCGGCCCGAGAAACAGTCCGACGACGCCTACGATTTTGTAGCCGACGTACAGGCTGACGAGCGCCGATAGCGCGCTGATGCCGACCGCATTGCCGAGCACCTTCGGCTCCACCACTCTGCGCACGACCAGAATGACGAGAAACATAATGACCAGCCCCGTGCCGAGATAGGAATCACCTACGATATAGCTGTAAATCGCCCACGGTATGAGCACCGAGCCCACGCCGAGCACCGGCAAAATATCGACGGCTACGACCAGAAGCGACAAGGCGAGCGGAAATGAAACGCCCAGCAGGGCAAAGCCGCAAAACACGAGCACATAAGTAAGCGCACTCATTATCGCCTGCGAGAAAATAAACCCGAAAATCGCCTTGCGCAGGTTGACGAGCACCTTTTCCACCTTCTCGACGGACTGCTCGTGAAAGAGCGAAAGGAACGACGCTTTGAGCCGGGTCAAATTCATCGAAAACAAATAAATCGAGACGAAAAATACGGTGAAAAATATAAACAGGTTCGGAATCTTAACCGCAATGTTGAAAAAATAACCCGAAATCGAGCGCACGATACTGTTCAGCGTATCGGTTAGCGTTTTCAGCATCGTTTCCAGCCACGTCTGCGCCTGCTCCGCGAGCTCCGGCGGCATAGAGTTGTAGAACAGCTGCGTCCGCTCCATCGTCTGCTGCACGTAGGCGTTGGCTTCGTTGAAATACGCCGGCGCGTTTTTCATAAAGTCGATCGTTTCCGAAATGACCTTCACGCCGAGCCAATACGATAAGCCCAGCATCACGAGCGTAAATAACGAGCAGATGATTGTCGAAGCCGCCAGACGGTTCATTCGCCCTTTAGCCATCAGCAGCGAAATGGCAGGCTCGAGAAAAATCGCAATGACGATCGCAAGCAGAAAAGGCGCACCCACGGTAAATAAAGCGTACAAAAAAGCCAAGCTGAGCACCATGATGAGGACTGTCTTGAGCGACATGCAAGCTTCCTCCCCCGTACCGGCTTTTCACGCTGCGGGTCGACCAGGCGATCGGCGGCCGGCTCAGCCGTTCACCTGTTTATCCGTTTTATAAATATGGATGCGCACGATGCGCAGCCTTTCGACCTCGGCTACCTCAAAAATGAAGCCGCCGGATTCGATCTTCTTCCCGTTGACCGGCATCCCTTCCAGCTTCTTGAACAGCCAGCCGCCGATCGTATCGACCTCGTCGTCTTCCACATCAATATCCAGCATATCGTTAAGCTCTTCGATCAGGACGCGGCCGTCGACGGACGTCGTGCTGCCCTTGACCTCCACCATCGGCCGTTCATCGTCGAACTCGTCTTGAATTTCCCCGACGATCTCCTCCAATATATCTTCGGCCGTCAGCAAGCCTGCCGTCCCGCCGTATTCGTCGATCACGATGACAAGCTGGGATCTTTTGCGCTGCATAAGCTTCAGGACGCGGCTGATCTCCATCGATTCCGGAACCGTCAGAATGGGCCGAATAAACTGGGCAAGCTCGTGCTCTTCATCGGGATCCGCCGTCAGCAGATCGGTTATATGTACGAAGCCGATAATCTGGTCTTTATCCCGTTCCGCAACCGGGTAACGCGTATGCTTGGTCGCGTATACCAGCTTCATATTATCCGCATACGTTAAATTCGCGTACAGGCATGTCATATCGGTGCGCGGCAGCATAATCTCGCGGGCGAGACGATCGGAAAATTCGAAAATATTATCGAACAACGCCATTTCGTCCTTGTCGATGATCCCGCTCCGCGCACTTTGATTCATCAGGATGCGGATTTCTTCCTCCGTATGCGCCGCTTCGTGCTCGCTTGCCGGCTGGATGCCGATCATGCGGAGCAGGCGGTTGGCCGCGCCGTTCAGCACCCAAATCGCTGGCTTGAACAGCTTATAGAAATAAAGCAGCGGCTGCGAAAGCCAGAGCGAGGTCGCGTCCGGCTTCTGAATCGCGAGCGACTTGGGAGCAAGCTCCCCAAGCACGATATGCATGAAAGTAATGGCGGAGAAAGCGATCAGGAACGAAACCGGCTCGCTGATCGCCGTATTGTGCCAGTCGAAGCTTTCGAAGATCGGTTCGACGATCAGCTTGGATATCGCAGGCTCCCCGACCCAGCCGAGTCCAAGCGATGCAAGCGTAATGCCGAGCTGAGTCGCCGATAAATACGCATCCAGCTGGCGTGTCACCTTGAGCGCATATTTGGCGCGGTTATTTCCTTCGTTATGCATCTCCTGCAGCCGGGTCTGCCTCACTTTCACGAGCGCAAACTCCGCCGCAACGAAGAAGCCGTTACAAAACACAAGCACGACAACGAGCAGTACGTTCCATATGATGGCGGCGATATCAAAATGTGGCGCGTTCAATGGGTACTCTCCTTTACAGAAGCGCAAATGTAGTCGAAAGGGTTACAGCAGCGCTTTCCGTTGTTTGAAATTGACGTCCTTGTAATAGGAATGAGCGACCAGCAGGTTCGGTCCGCAGCAATCGGCAGCCGGACAATAACAATTGACGGTATCGTTGAGCGGATGGTCGAGCCATCGGCCGAATACGCCCTCCAGCCTGTCGCGATGGACGGAGCCGAGCGCCGGCAAATCGGCAAAGTCGGTTACATAAACGTCCCCGCTAAACAGATTGACGTTCAGCCGGTTGCGGCCGTCCGGATCGTTGCGCACGGTCACGTTCGGCTCGCGGCGAAGTCTGGCGATCAATTCCCGATCCGCCTCTGCCGGGCTGCAGCTGAAAAACGGCAGCGTACCGAACAGCATCCACATGTCGCGATTGCGGCCGTCCAGCAAGCGGTGAATGGAAGCGCGGAGCTCTTCAAGCGATACCATCGGCAAATGTGCGGCAAATGCGCTCGGATACATCGGATGAACCTCGTGACGCTTGCAACCCATTTCATCGATCAGCTTATGAATGTCCACGATCTTCTCGTGCGTCCGGGTATTGATCATCGATTCGGCGGAAACGAACATGCCTGCTTTGCTTAATTCGACGGCGTTGTTCATCATCCGTTCGTACAGCTTGGCGGCGGATTCCCGTCCGACGGGACGGCCCGCATTGGCAAAGCCGACTTGATGAAAGTCGTCGGCAGTCAAATAGTTAAAAGAAATATGCATCACGTCCAAATACGGCAGCAGTAGCTCGTATCTGGCTAAATCGAGCGTAATATTCGAGTTGATTTGCGAACGGACGCCGCGGTCGCGGGCATATTTCAGCAGAGGGATAATATATTCCTTCACCGTTTTTTCCTGGTAGGAAGGCTCTCCGCCGGTAATGCTGATCGTTTCCAGATGCTCGACCTCGTCCAGTCGCTTCAGCATCAGGCTGAGCGGCAGCTTCGGCCCCTCCGTCATCACGAGGGCATCGCCCACCGCACAATGCTCGCAGCGCATGTTGCACAAATTCGTAACCGTCATTTCTACGCTGGTCAGCACATGGCGGCCGTATTTGCGAAGAGAAAGCAGCGGATCCCACGGGTCGTAAGACGGACTTAATGGTATTAAAGTATCCAATGTTTGTAAGGCTATGCGATTCGGTTGTTCATTCGTCATTATTGCTCACACCTGACTGTCTGATTTCCCCGTCCCTTAATGGATGACCGGGCCCGGGCCCTCGCTGCGGCAGACGTTCAAGCGAAGCGTCATGCCGCTCAGCGGAGATATATTCAATTGTAACGTAACTGCGCCCAAAAGAAAACGAGCGGCTTATCGTTTCAGCCAAGACGGCGCCCACCAATTGGCCCTTCCCAGCAGCTTCATAAGCGCCGGCACGACCAAAATGCGGATGATCGTCGCATCGATCAGCACGGCTAACGACAGCCCGAGACCAAGCGCCTTAATAATTTCGATATCCGTAAAAATAAACGCCCCGACGACGACGACCAAAATAAACGCCGCGCTCGTAATGAGACTGCCCGTCAGCTTAAGCCCTGCAGCCGTGCTTTGCTCGTTATCCCCGGTCTGCTCGTATTCTTCCGCGATACGCGAAAGGAGAAACACCTCGTAGTCCATCGATATCCCGAATACGACGCAGAAAATAATGACCGGCAGCGTATTCGTCACATAACCGGTCGACGTAATTTGCAGCAAATCGGCCAGGAATCCGTGCTGAAATACGGTAACGACGATGCCGAGGCTTGCCCCAAGGCTGAGTACGTTCATCAGCACCGCCTTAAGCGGCAGCAGAACGGAACGAAACGCCGCCAGCAGCACGAAATAGGTTACCACCATGACAAATCCGACTACGTAAGGCAAACCGCCGGTAATTCTGTCCAAAATATCGATACGGTACGCGGTCTCGCCCGTTTCCAGCGTTTGCAGCGGTCCGGCGTCCAATCCGCGGATATCGCGCAACAGCTCCTCCGTTTCCTCGGTTCGCGGCCCCCGCTCCGGAATAACGGCGATAACGGCATGACGGCCTTTGGCCAGCCTCTGCTCCTCCAGCTGCGTTCGGACGGATTCCTGCTTAACGAGTGCAGCCGTCTGATCGGCAGGGAGATTGCCTAACACGCTCTGAAAGCTCCTGACGTCCCTGACGCCGGGAAGCTGCTTCAGCTTTGCCGTATAGGCGTCTATCGCAGCTATCGACCCTTCCTCCCAAACCTCTAGCTCCGTCTGAACCGCAATTTGGATCGGGCTCAGCTCGCGGGAATCGTAACCTTTATCGATGAGATCCGAACCGTAACGCGACTCGTAGCTTGGCGGAAGCACGTCCGCGCCCGGTACGCCGAGCTTCATCCCGCCAAGCGGCAGCATCAGCCATATAAGTGCGGCGCTAGTAACCAGCACGAGCGCGATCGGGCGTTTCATGACCGCGTAGGCGATTTTTTCCCAAAGCCGCGAACCGCCTGTTTTAACGAATCGCTTAGGAATCACGCGCCATTTGTTGATCGAATGTCCGAAGATGCCTAGCAGCGCGAGCAGCAGCGTATTCCCTACCGCCACCGATACCGTCACGACGATGACTCCGCCGAGACAAAGCGCTCGGAAGATGGATAAATCGATGAACAGCATACCGAATAAACCGATCAGCACGGCCACGCCGGAGAAGAAGATCGACTGGCCGGCCGTTTGGGCCGTCATCGCTACGGCCTCTTCGACATCGCTTCTTTTTTTGAGCTCCTCGCGAAAGCGGCTGACCAGAAACAGCGCATAATCGATGCCGACCGCGAGACCGAGCATCGTCACCATATTCGGCAAAAAATTGGAAAGCGAAACTTCCTTCGCGATGAAGTATGTAATCCCGAGCGTCACCGTAACGCTTGTGACGCCTACGATTAACGGAAGCATGGCGCCGACGACCGTTCCGAAAATGATCAGCAGGACGATCAGCGCAATCGGCAAGCCGATGATTTCCGATTTGACGATATCCTTCTTGCTCGCCTGCTGCATGTCGTACATGATTGCGGTGCCGCCGGTAACATAAACTTGCATGCCGTCAGGCGCCCGGATCAGCTTCTTTACTTCGGGATAGCGGACAAGCGCTTCATCCGTCGTCAAATGGAACGTGACCCCGATCGCCATAACGTTTTCCCCGCCTTCGGCATCTAGGCGCGGGGCCGCAAGCGGCTTTATATCCGCGACGTACGGAAGCTCGCGCAGCTCGTTCAATGAAGCCAAAATCCGCTCCTGCGCTTCGGGATCGGTCAGCTTGCTCTGCTCGCTGACGTACACGATAGATAAGTTCGCAGCGGGATAGCCAAGCTTATCCTGCAGCTCGATCATGCCTTTATCGGAGCGGCTTCCCTTGGGCGTAAAGCCGTTGTCCGTAAACAGCTCGGGCGCTTTCTGGGCGAACAATACAAGCGATGCAAACAAGATGATCCACAGCGCAACGACCCATTTGCGATATCGGTATATCGCTTTTCCCCACTTCCAAAAAATACCGGAATCCGAAGACATTCTCATGTGCAGCCACCACTTCCCGTCTCTGTCTGTCTTTATGCAGTATCCTTATTGTCCCATTTTTCCTGCTGCGCCGCAAATTCGAAAGCGGTCCGGAGGATAGGAAAACAGCCAGCCCGGTTGCGGCTGACTGTCGTTATGGCACCTACTATTGTTCGATCTGAACCTTCGAATCGAACACCGAAGTGACGACCAAATTCAGCTTTTTGGATAAATCGATTTCGTAGGGAGACGTCAGTTCTTCGCCCGTCTCGTTCTGGAGAATACGTACGATCGGCCGCTGCGGGAACGTCGAGTTCAAATCGACGACGACGCCGCTCTCCCCCGTATTCAGCTTAACCGTTACGCCGATCGGGTAGATGGCGATTTTGTCGCGGAAAATTTCCACTTTATCTTGATCGTACAAACTGTCCGATCCGGCATACAGCCTTTCGAGAGCCTGGTGGGGCAGCATCGCTTGGCGGTAGACGCGGCTGGTCGTCATGGCGTCATAAGAGTCCGCTATACCGATCCACCGGGCGTATTCGTGAATGTCCTCCCCTTTCAGTCCGCGCGGATATCCGCTTCCGTTGATCCGTTCATGATGCTGATAAGCGCAATGTGCGGCTTGCAGCGGGATATTCGGCTCGTCCTTTAGCAGTTTGAAGCCGATATCCGTATGCTGCTTCATCGAATCGAATTCGTCGTCCGTCAGCTTGCCGGGCTTGCGCAATATATCGAGCGGAACATGAACCTTCCCTACGTCGTGAAGGATGGCGCCTAGCCCGAGCACGGCCAATTCGTCTCGGGAGTACCCGTGGTACAAGCCCAGCATGGTCGAATATATGCATACGTTCAGCGAGTGCTGATATAAATAATGATCGCGCAGCTGCATATTTGTCAGCATGATCATAGCCGCTTTACTTGAACTCAAGTCGTCGATCAGCATGCTGATCAGCTTGCCGAACTCTTTGCCGAGGAACGATTGAAACGAGGAGCGCTTCGTCGTTTCCTCCACTACCTTACGGAAATTGCCGCGAATCGTTCGCATCGCCTGCAGCCGCGTCTCGTCGCTAAGCAGGTCGCTGACTTCAACATCCTCCGTCCGAGGATCGTCTATGTATAAAAAATCGATGCCGTACCGCCCCAATCGTTCCAACAGCGGTTGCGTCAATTCGACATGACGGCCGAGCAGCACGATGCCCTCTTCGTTATAAATGGATTTGCCGAGACGCATCCCCGGCTGGCACATTCCGATCGGTAACAAACGCATAATATGCCTCGCAATCTGTATCTGTATGTAAAGCTCATTCACTTTTACTCTAATGGATTATGCATAAAAGAGCAACACTATCCGCTGCCTTTTACGTCATTTTACAACAAAAAACTCCGAATATCGACATTTTCCGCAAACTTCAAATGCCGTCGGAGCTTATGCGAACAAGCGGCCTATGAAGACCGCGAGTCCGATATTCGATTACAAGCCCATCCAAATATAAATAAGCATGACTGCAGCCAGCGCGAAACGGTAATAAGAAAAATAAGTAAGCTTCAGTTTGCCGACAAGCTTGATGAAAGTGGCGACTGCAAGCAGCGCGACGATAAACGAAACGATAAAGCCGACAACAAAAAACAGTAAATCGTCGGACGTCAGCAATTTATAATTTTTGAGCATATCGATGCCGCTCGCTCCGACCATGATCGGGATGGCCATAATGAACGTGAAGTCGGCAGCCGCCACCCTGCTGGTTCCGGCGAGCATGCCTGCGGCGATCGTCGATCCCGAACGGGAAAAGCCTGGCCATAACGACAACAGCTGGGCAATCCCGATAAATAAGCTTTGCTTGTAGGTAATCGCGTCCATGTCCTCGGCTACGACCTTCGGCTGGATTTTTTCCGCCACCATCATGAAGATACCGCCTACGACCAGGCCGATTAATACCGTCTCGGGCATAAACAGCAATTTGACATAATCGTGCAGAAGAAATCCGAATAAACCCGCCGGCAAAATACCGATCAAAATATGTATCAAATTCATTTTCGGTCCCGGCTTCGCTTTCGTCGCGGCATCCTGAATGCCGAATAGCCGGAGCAAACGGCGCCAGTACAGCACAACGACGGCCAGAATGGCGCCTAGCTGAATGACAACCTCGAACGTATCCGCCTTTGGCCCGGTAAAGCCGATCATATGACCGGCCAAAATCATATGTCCCGTTGAGGATACTGGCAGAAACTCGGTTAAGCCCTCTACGATTCCGATAATAATCGACTTCCACAACTCTAACAAATGAATATCCTCCCTACTAATTCCCAGAAAGTAATGAGAAAAGCTCGCATACAGGTTAGTAAGCTTATACCATTTTATGCGGTACAACCTTTTTCATTCTAACCTGCATTGCGCCGTCAAACAAGCTTGAACTACACCGGCAGCCATCGTTGTTCCTTGCAGCCGAGTAAAGCCTCCCGGTTATGAAGCTGCTCTTCAAGGACGTCCCGGATAAATTCCGGCAGGTAATAGCTGACCTCCCGCCCTTCGCTTAAGGACAAATAGCCGATCCGGAACGTAAACATATCCAGCGTGCCGACCGCATATTCCTGCTCCTCGATCATCGGAACGCCGTTCACGGTAACTTGCCTGATCTTGCGGTAAGGCTCGGCGTCCGCAACATACCTGACGGCAATGCCGTCCAAGCAAAGCGTTCCGAGACGTTTGCCCCGAAAGCCGAAGCCCATCAGCGGCTTATCGATAAATTCGGGCAGCAGCGCTTCTTCCAGAGCCTGCACGATTTGCCGTCCCGTCAGCAGCATCCGGCACGGATTGATCGGAGACGGGCAAATATGCAGCAAGTCCCCTCTTGTCACCGCTCCGGCGCATAAGCTGCCGAGCAGCTGTCCGGCATTGACGAGACCAATTTCGCTTCCGGTCCACCGCCTTACCCCGGAAGCAAGCAGATTGCCTAACCCGGACTCCTTCTCCCAATCGATCGCTAACGGTTCATCAAGGGCGGCGACTACCCGGTTAAGCGACCGTTCCCCTTGAAGCCGATAGCTGCCTATCAAACGCTCCATGCCGGAATCAGGCACTTCATCCCGGACAGAGTGGCAGCGGCCTGTTACGCTGCGGACGGAGCGCCTTTGCAAATCGAACCAGATATCGACTTCGCCTACATATTGGCCGAACTTCCCTGCGGCGCAAACATAAGCGTCGCCGATCCGCACCGGCTCCGGCAAAAGATGATGCGTGTGAGCTCCCAATATGACATGAATTCCCGGCACCTCCGCAGCCAAGCGCTGATCGTTCGCATAGCCGAGATGGGAGAGTGCGACGATGATATCGGCCTTCTCTTGCAGCAGCTTCACCGTCTCCTCCGCCGCCGCGAACGGATCGGTTATATGCCAGCCGAGCAGACTGTAAAACTCGGTATACCGCGCGGTCAACCCGATGAAGCCGATTGTCAGCTCCCCTTTGCGCAGCAGGCTGAACGGATGCAGCCAAACGGGCGGGAGCCCCGTATCCGACTCGAACAAATTGCTGCACACGACGGGAAAATGCGCGTGCTCGCCGTACGCTTCCGCGAGCGATTCCTTCGTGAACGTCAGCCCTTCGTTATTGCCTGGGACCGTCACTTCATAGCCGGTTTGATTCATGACGGCGATATTGGCGATTCCGTCCGTGCCTTCCGTTTCGCTCCGCATTCTGTCCATATGGTCGCCTACATCGACCGTACACACATATCGTTCGTCCAGCTCCGATTTAAGCCTTTGCATAAGGGAGACGATTTTCGGCATTTCTTCGAAATGACTGTGGATATCGTTCGTATGAAGCAGCGTTACTTTTAGCAGTTTATCGGTCAAATCGATACACCTCCCGACGCAATATTGTTAGGGAGCATGGTTTACCTTTTTATACGCATTTCGTCCGGACTTACCCGGTTCATAAAGCCGTAAGCGGCGTCGCCGGCTCCCGGTTCGTGAAGCAGCGCAATCCGCACGACGCTCTTAACATTCAGGCATTTGCTGCTGCCGTCCGGGACGTAAAGCCGCAGCGGGAATCCCTTGGACAGCGGCTTGCCATTCGACTCATACACAAAAGCGGCCTTTCCAAGCTCATACCACGGAATCGTGGCCGCAAACTCGTCGGCAGCTTCAACTTTCAGATGGCTGGGCATCCCGCTCCCACTCTCGTTCCCGGCCTTCCTCCACGCTTCAAACCAAGCATGGAAATCGAATGCGGTTCCTTCGGCTTCGGGTACGCGCTCGGCAATGTCAAACCGCTCCCCGGCCATTTCGGCCATTTGCGGCGCACCGTACTGCTCCATACGATTTCCTTCCGTTACGACGACAACGTTCACCGCTTTCCCTCCCGGTTATCCATTCGGAGCCCGATATTCGCTCCGGTCTTAACTGACTCATTTATCCATTATATAATGGCGGAACCTCCCCCGCAAAATATACCCGCAAAGGCATTTCATCCGGTAAAAAGGAATGCTATGATGGATGAATGAACGCCAGTCACTTTCATAATAGTCAAAGGAGCCGGATCGATCATGCCGATTACCATACATTTGTTTGCCGGACTCGCGGACGCGATCGGCGCTTCGCGCGTAACGCTCGAGCTCGAGCCGCAGCCGAACGGCCGGACGCTGCGGACCGGCATGCTGAAAGAAGCGCTCGCACGCGTCCATCCCCATGCATCCGACCTTATAGCGATAAGCTTTATAGCCGTCAACCAAGCCTACTCGGCAGACGATGTTCCGATTTCGGAGACGGATGAGATCGCACTTATTCCGCCCGTTTCCGGAGGTCAGGACACGGTACAAGACGAGCAGGAACGGAGCGGCTCTGCCATGGAGCTCTATTGCTTGACGAATGCTCCCGTCTCCGTAGAAGAGGTAACGTCCAAGGTGCTGGATCCCAATCACGGGGCGGCCATCACCTTCATCGGCACGACGCGGGAAATAACTGCCGGCGTTCGCACCGTCCGCCTGGAGTATGAAGCGTATGCGCCGATGGCGATTGCTACGCTCAAGCAAATCGGAGAGGAAATATTCGAACGCTGGCCGGGGACCAAATGCGCCATAACGCACAGGCTCGGCGTCGTCGATATTAAGGAGATCAGCGTCGTTATCGCCGTTTCTTCGCCCCACCGCGCCTCATGCTACGAAGCAAGCCGTTATGCGATCGAGAGACTCAAACAGATCGTTCCGATCTGGAAGAAGGAAGTGTGGGAAAACGGCTCCGAATGGAAAGGCCACCAGCAAGGACCGTGGAACCCGCTGTCGGCGGACGAACGGTCCGCCGATTCCGCGAACGGATCTGCGAATATAAACGAAACGCCACTAAATAGAGAGAGCGTACGCAAGGAGGATTCTTCATCATGACATCAAACGAAGCTCCAGGCCACTTGTCAGCTGACAATAACAATGAGGCATCCGAAAACGAGATGGCCGGCTCCCGATACTCCAGACAAACGCTGTTCCGGCCAATCGGTTCGCAGGGACAGCGGAAGCTTATGCAATCCCGGGTCGCCATCGTCGGTATGGGGGCTTTGGGCACCGTGCTGGCCAATCATATGGTGCGGGCAGGAGTCGGCTACGTGCGGCTGATCGACCGCGATTTCGTCGAGATGAGCAATCTGCAGAGGCAGATGCTGTATGACGAAGAAGATGCCCGCACATCCGCACCCAAGGCTACGGCCGCAGCCAAACGTCTGAGCCGGACGAACGGACTCGTAGAGATCGAGCCTCACGTAACGGATCTGAATCCGACCAATGCGGAGACGCTGTTAAGCGGCGTCGATCTCATTCTTGACGGCTCGGACAATTTCGCCGTTCGTTTTCTGGTCAATGATTTCAGCATCAAGAAAGGCATTCCATGGATTTATGGCGGCGCGGTCAGCTCGCGAGGCGTCAGCATGACGGTCATTCCCGGCGAAACGCCTTGTCTCCGCTGCATGTTCGGCGAAGCGCCGGCGCAAGGAACGACGGAAACATGCGATACCGCAGGCGTCATCGGACCGATCATCCATGTCGTCGCTTCGCACCAAGCCACTGAAGCGCTTAAGCTGCTCGTCGGCGACCGCGAAAGCCTGAATAAACGCATGGTCCATTTCGACCTGTGGCATAATCAGCACGCGGCCGTAGACGTCTCCAAGGCCCGCAAAACGGACTGTCCGGCATGCGGCCACGGCCATTTCGAATATTTGGACGCCGAGTATGAAGGCGAAACGATCCAGTCGATGTGCGGACGAAATTCGGTGCAAATTCACCCGATCGTCCCTCGCAAGCTCGAGCTTGCCGAATGGGCGGACAAGTTCAGCGTTATCGGCGAAACGGAAGTGAATCCGTTCCTGCTCAAATTCCGTCCGGATGCCGAGCATACGCTCGTGCTTTTTCCCGATGGACGCGTAATCGTCCAGGGAACGGACGACCCGACCGCCGCCAAAAGCTTATACAGCCGCTACATCGGCATGTAAACGAAGGACCTGGCGAAACCGCCAGGTCCTTTTTCTGCCCAAGCCAATCCATTCCATGAAAGGAAAGCGGCGGCTAGATATTGAGCTCAAAAACGCAATAATTATGCCGGAAACCAATGATGTTCCACTCCGAGCATCATTTCCCCCCACTCCAGTTCAAGTACCATTCCGTAATATGCTCATCAACGGCAGCGCCCAGCCCTTCCTCCCATCTGACAGTCAGAAGGTTAAACTGCGTTTCGACCTCATACCGTTTTCCCATAGCGTCATAAAGCTTCATCAACGTAAAATAGCTGTCTTCGTCAAAAGGATACCGCTGCTGCATTTGCAAATTCATCAGCACTGCGCGGTTAAGCTCCCCCTGCTCGATAAGAAACTGACTGACTAAGTGCATATGGCTCAGCCATATGCGGCGAAGCCTTTCCCTTTCGTGCTCAGCCCACAAAAAGGGATAATCGCCAAGGTAGTCGCCCTTGTACATATCCAAAACACGCTCGTGCTCGTGAATTTGAGAAATATCTGGCTTTCGCAGCTGCTTGATCCGGTCCTCCCAATCGACAACGTCGATCCGTGTCTCCTCTAGTGTAAGAACGTAGCCGTTTCCGCCGCTCTCTCCTCTTTTGCTGTTGATTGTAATCGCATGGAGTCCCGCGTTCGTTAACGTTTGGCGAATATGATAAATCGTGGTATAGAGCTGCTGCAGCGCTTTAGATATAGGAATGCCCGGCCACAATAACTCGATGATGACTTCCATCTCGACCAGACGGTTGCGATGATGCAGCAAAAAGGCAAATAATTCTTCCGCTTTACCCGTTCGCCATTTCATCACCTGCCGATCTTTGAGAGGCATCTCCACCATCAACTGGTTGAAACAGCAAACGGTCGGCCAGTCGGAGTCGGGACGAACATCTTCGGTCTTGGACAAGCTTTCCCGCACGCGCTCCACCGTTTTCCGCAGCCGGTTCGGAAAGATGGGCTTCATGATATAATCCAACGCTTCAAGCTCGAATGCTTCGACTGCATAATTTCTGTGAGCGGTTACAAATACGATCTTCGCCTCCGGAACGGTCGTTGAAAGCTGTTCGCCTACCTCCAAACCATTAACCACCGGCATCGTAATATCCAGAAAAATGACATCCGGCTTAAGTTCCGTCGCCAACCCCATAGCACGCAACGAATCTGTACATGTTCCGACCACTTCCACGCCGCCGATTTCGGATTCCAGCATCGTTTGAAGCTGCTTCAAGGCCAGACGCTCGTCGTCAATTAATAGCGCTCTCATGGATAACTCCTTCAACAAGGATAAACACGATGGCGTCATTTGGGCGCCTAGAGTTTACCTGTGAAATATCAGCTCTTACACTCTTACTAACTAGGAAACCTATAAATTCTCATATTTTAACAAAATCGAGTCTCCCCCATTTTGAACAAGGGAGACTCGATTTGTTAATTAATCAGAAGCCGGGAATTAATGAGCCAACCAAATCTCTTCGCCTTCTTCGCCTGTTTTGAAGCTGTGATTTTGGGATGCTTCCTCGATGTGCCCATATGCCCAGTGGCTCGTATCGACATCCTGCCAGCTTGAGCCGGGCGTGTCGAACAGCGGTCCTCTGCCGAGCAGCATGTTGACGATAATAACCGCCTCGGAACGGGTTAACGATTGATCCGGACGGAATTCTCCTGTCGGATATCCCGTCATGATGCCCGTTTCGTATACTGCGGCAATTATTCCTTCGGCCCAGTGTCCAGCCGTATCCGTGTACGTTTTCGCATCTTCTTTGGAATCAAGCTTCAAATAATTATAAATGATTGTCGCCATTTCCGCACGCGTAATGGTCCCCTCAAGCTTAAAGGTTCCATCCTGATAGCCGCTCATGAGACCGGCAGACGACGCTTCCTTGACATAGCTTGCAGCCCAATGCTGCGCCGGTACGTCGGTATATCCCGCTTGTCCTGCCGCTTCAGCTTCAGCAAGCTCGGACTTCACAAGCATCGCGGCCATTTCCGCGCGTGTTACGCTGCGATCCGGTCCGAAGCTGCCGTCCGGATATCCGTCGATATATTTTTTGTGGTAAACGCCGGATTTTTTATCGGCCAGGCCTTCCACATGCAAAATCGTAAACGTGCCGAATTTGTTGCTGCTGAATCGAAGCCACAATTCTCCGGAAGCTTGCGTGACGAGCTCGCCGATCACAATCGCTTTCTCGCCGTCGGTAGTCTTGATGAATACGGCCAGATCGTTCAAGTATGCCTGACGCTCCTTCGCATCTTTCGGCAATGCATCCTCGCTTATCGGGAGCGTCAACGTTACCGGGCGCTCCGGCAAATTCGTCTCGATCGTCATCGGACGGCCCACCGTTTCAACCGGATGATTGCCTGCAAGACGGCGAACGGCTTTATCCGTACGCGCTTCTTCTTCAACTTTGCTGCGAAGAACCTGATCCTTCACAGGTACGAAGCGGAAGTAGAGAGGATCCTTCAACCCTTTCAACGAAGCATTTGGTACATGAATCGATGCGTTCTCGCTATAGATTTCCAAATCGATATGATTGTCTTCAAGAATCTTCAGCGAATCAAGCGGCACGCTGACATTCATTTCGCTTACTTCGTCCTTCTCGTCAAGAATGACGATCCGGGCCACATGCTCCTTGGCGTTGACAGCTTTATCGGCTACTTCCTTGGCCGTTTTCGCGTCGAAGATGACCTGATCGGTGATGCGGCCGTCGTTATGCTTCGTACGCTCGATCTTTAATTTGGAAAAACCGGCTTTTTTGTCGCCGCCGATAATAACATCGACAGTAAGCTCATCCTTGTTCGGAGCCGGCGTCGAACCGCTGCCTCCGCCATTGCCGCCGTCGCCTGATCCTCCTGTATTGACAAGAATCAGTCCGGCGTATGCCGCCTTCAGCGTATACAGCGCGGCATTTACTTCCGTCTGTGTCGCAATCGGGTTATTTAATACTGCATTAGCTGCTGTGATTGCCGCTTGCAGCGCTTGCCAGCTCGTCTGCGTAAAGTTGCCCGACGCCAGGTTTTTCGCTGCGATTTCGTTTTGCTTGGCTTGCAATGCCGATTTATCTATTACCGCCAGCTCCAATGCCGCTCTTGCCGCCTCAAGTGCAGCTTTCGCCGCATCGACTTCGGCTTGTGTTGCTTCTGGCTTACTCAATATCGCCCGTGCATCCTTCAACGCGATTTGCAGCGCCTGCCAGCTTTCTGGTGTATAGACGGCTCCAGTCACGCTTGAAGCTTCGGTTTCTTTAGCACGCAGTTGGCTCAAGTCCACCAATGTGCCTCTTGCTATTTGCACCTTGGACAATGTTTGTCCCAGCTCATCCTCAGAAGCCGACGGTGTACGATTCAGCAATGCTTGGGCTTCATCCAATGCGTCGGTCAAAGCTTTCCAGCTGTTTGCTGTATAATCGTCCGGCTTCAAATCGCCGATTTGGATTTCGCCTTGAATGGCGGCAACTTTAGTTTGAAGCTGGACGGCCGTGCTGTTTAAGCCCGCTTTAGCAGCCTCCAAAGCGTCCTTCGCCGTATCGATTTCCTCCTGCGTGGCGTTCGGATCGTTCAGCACCGTATCTGCATTAGCCAAAGCCTTTTGCAGCGCTGCCCAGCTATCCGGCGTATAGCTTTCTTCCGTCAATGATTCGGCCTCAGTCACCTTCGTTTGCAGCGCAGTTTTATCTGCTGCCGGCACCAATGCCGCTCTTGCCGCCGACAGTGCATCCTTCGCCGCATCAACCTCCGTTTGGGTCGCATTCGGGTCGGCTAAAACCGCATGTGCGGCAGTCAGCGCTCGCTGCATCGCCTGCCAGCTGTCTGCCGTATAATTTGTCGCTTGCAATTGCTCGGCGGCTATTTCCGCTTCTTTGGCACGCAATTGGCTCAAGTCTACCAATGTGCCTCTTGCCGCTTCAAGCTTGGACAACGCTTTTCCTAGCTCCACCGCAGTTGCTTGAGGCGAGCGATCCAACAGAGCTTTTGCCTCATCCAGCGCCCCGGTCAAAGCTTGCCAGCTGCCCGTCGTATAATCGCCTGGCTTCAAGCTGCCAAGCGTAATTTCGTTTTGAATTTCGTCAGCCTTGTCTTTCACTTTGTCAGCTCCGGTGCTCAAGCCCGCCCGTGCAGCTTCCAAAGCGGCTAGTGCGGCATCGACTTGCTCCTGTGTGGAGCTTGGATCGTTCAACACCGCTTCGGCGTTAGCCAGCGCGCTTTGCAGCGTCCCCCAGCTGTCCGGCGTATAGCTGGCTGCCGTTAAGCTTTTGGCTCCGGAAATGCTCGATTGCAAATCGTTTTTGTACACTTTCGCAAAGGTGAAAGTGGAACCGGTCGCCAGCTTGCCGCTGTCGAAAGTAGCTTGACCTGCCGCATCCAGCGTAATGCCCGAATTCGCTCCATCGATAATGAGATAGTATAGCACAGCCGGATTTTCCGCCGTCTTATCCAGCTTCAAGGTGATGTTCCGGTCCTGCCAATTCGTCTTCTCCACCTTGAACACCCGGGTCAATTGCTTCAGCGTATGTCCCAGAGCTTCCTCAACGCTTGTTTCATACTTGGCTGTCGCGTCGTTGTCGCTGAAGACGAGGAACGATGAATCGGTATTTATGGTATTCGCGTTGCCCGAATTGGTCATCTGAACGGCACTGCCCAGGGCGATCGTTACCAATGCGCCTGCATCTTGCGATTTTGATTGCTTTTGCAGCAAATCGCTGCCGTCATCCCGGCCTACACCGGTAATCCGCTTGCCGTAGCCGACATTGTTGCTTGCCGTCCACATCTTGTCGCTGCCGTTGCCGGCAATATAATCCGTTTTACCGCTATTCAGCGTCAAACCGTATTTCAAAGCCAAATAACTTTCGATCTGCTGTTTTTCCAGCTCGGTATTACTTGACGGATAGAGGACAACCTCGGCAAGATCTCCTTTGAAATGGGACCAGTTGTTCGAATTTCCTCCGCCGAACGTGCCTCCGATTACCGGAGTAAAGTCGATTTTGTTGAAAGAATTATTTCCCGCAACCGTTTGAGGCGTTCCATTCAATCGGCCTTGAGACTGTATCGCGGCGGCTGCATCGAAAGCGGCCAAATAGTATCGGGATGCGTCGTTGAAAGAGAATCCGCGATACGTGCCAGGCGCTCCGTTACCCACATACAATTTGCCCCACTTCGAAAAAATGCCGACTCCGTACCCGCCCGCGCGGGGGGCTGCCGAGCCGATGATCGTCCCGTCTTTTTGCTTGAACACGGCATATCCGTCTTGGTACGTAATCGGCTTGTCGCCAATAAGGTACTGGTTCGGATTTTGATTCGGTTTTGTCGTATTCTCGAACGTTACGGCCGGGTTGAAGTTGGCAACGTCCGCCTTATAGACCGGCGCTCCGTTAACCGTAAATTGATTCGTACCCGTTTGATCGTTCCAGCCGGTAAGCTGTTTTGCTGCATCCGCCGCCGCGTCTTTATCGGCCTTCAGCCACAAGGACGCTCCGTTTACGCCGCCTGGAGCTTTAGCAGGCGCTTGTTCTTTAACAGCGAACGTAAAGTAGCCGGTTGGCAGCATAGCGTTGTCGACTACAAAAACATTTCCGCTCTCTTGAACCGTTATTGTCGTAGCGGTTGCAAAGACCGAATCGCTGCCGACGAGCAGCTTGATATCGCTTGCCTGCGTCCCCGCTGCAAAAGCGCTTTTCGGGATGCTAAGCTGTACCGCGCCGACATTGTTCGTGTTCTGCACCTTCCAGATGCGCTCTGCCGGTTTCCAGGAAGTGTTGTCGGCGATACTGACCGGGGAGCCGAATGTCGTCAATTCTTTACCGTTGTCGCCCCATATCAGATACTGACTATTGACGCTTGTGAACGCTGTCGTATTGGCAGAGTTGGTTTGTTTAATTGCACCCAACCCTACCGAAATCTGTTTGCCGTCGTTTTTGCTGCGGCTCTGGCTCTGCTTTTGAGTCAGCAAGCCTTTCTTATCATAGGCAATACCGGCAATATTGTCGGCATACGCCGTATCTTTAGCCCAAACGACGTCATTCGCCGAATTCACATAATTGCTGTCCAACGAATAACCATACTTGATAGCCAAGTAGGAGCTGACCTTCAGACGCTCTTGATCGGTAAGAGCGCGATCATAAACAATAACGTCTCCAATCGTTCCATTCCAGAACTCCCCGCCCGCCAAGCTGCTTCCGAGCTTCGCCGCTGTAGAGCCTGTATTCCAGTTTTTACTGACGGGGCCTTCTATTGTTTTCATCTTGCTGTATAAAGTCGCCATGCGGCTTGCGTCGTAGGTGACAAAAATCTCGTCCGGTATTCCCACTTTCCAGAAATTATTATCCGTATAAAGGTCATTGTTGTTCCATCCGACAAACGCACCTTTTCCAGATAAGCTGGCAATGCCCATCCCGGCACCGTTCGCTGGGGAGCCCCATGAAACGATATAACGATTTCCTGCAATGTCATTAGGCTGACCTATGCCTATAATAGTCCTAGGGCCCGTACCTGTCGGAAGTTTTGCTAGTTGGAGATCCAGATAAGTTTCGCCGTCGAATTCAACAACCGGGTTGAAGTTCACGTTGTTCGCCGAGTTGTCCTTATACATAGGCTTTTTGCCGGTTGACGACACGGTCGCATCGTTGCCGCTTAGACTTTGGTCCTCCCACTTGTTCACCGGCTGATTGTTACCGACGGCAATACCTTCGCCTGGATGAAGCCACAGTTGAAGCCCATTGGTTACGCCGCCCGGCCCTTTCAGTTCTTCTTCCTTAGCAAACGTAAAGTAGCTGGTTACACCCAGGTCGCTGCCGTTAATCGTAACTTGACCCTCGGGAGAAAGCGGGTATTGGGCACTGGAACCGTCAAAAATGCCATTGCTGCTGACCAGCAAATGAGTCGCTCCCGGTGCAGCTAAGGTATCAAGCTTCAAAGTAACCGATTTGCCTATCCAACTGCCTGTCTTGCTGACCTTGAACTCCCGGTCCATACGTTTGAGATTCGTACTGTCTGCGAGCGTTTGGTAAGCAGGGCTTTTGCTGTCGCCATTGTCGCCGAAGATCAGAAAATCGCCGTCGGCAATACTGCCTCCTGCAATTTCTTGGTTGGATGCTTTCATGTCGTTGCCCGCAGCAATTGTTACAAGCGCTCCCGCATCCTGAGACTTGGACTGCCCTTGGTTCAGTGAGCTTCCCGAATCTCGGCCGATGCCAGTGATACGGTTTTTGTAACCGGTATTCGCGGCTGCGGACCAAATCGACGTTCCTTGGCTGTTCACGTAGTCCGTTTCGCCTTTATTCAAGGTCAAACCGTACTTCAACGCCAAGTAGCTTTGGATTTGGTTCCGATAGGGGGCGGTGGTTCCGGAAAAGACGATAACTTCCGCCAGTTCTCCGTTATAGTTGTAGTAATTTCTGCCGCTCGATCCTTCTTTCGTCCCGCCGATCATTGGCGTAAACGAGAACGTCGAATAGTCGGGAGCGGGAAAACTTCTTTGTTCCCCGGTCACCGTTGCTGTATCGGTCGTCCCGCTAGTATCGTATTCGACCAATTGGTAACGGGATGACTCCGTATCGGGAAAATTGATGTTTTTATAGCTTCCATTGATATTGCCCAAATAAAGTCCTCTAGTGTCTACTGCAAATAAAGCGGCCCCATGCCCGCCATTCCGCGTGGTGGAACCGACGAGCGCCCCTCCGTTTCCGGAGTCGGCTTTAAACACCGCATACGCATCCGTAAAATCGATCTGCTCATTGCCGCGCAAGTATTGTCTCAGATCATTGAGCGTATTTCCCGTATTACTAAACGTCACGACCGGATTGAAATTAGCTCCCGCCGCTTTATAACCAGGGCCTCCGTATACATCAAAACGAACCGTTCCCGCCTGGTTGTCCCATTTCTCGACGCCAGAGCCCGCCGCATACGTCGCGGTAGTGACACCTTCGTCTGCCTTAAGCCAAAACTCGGCGTCGTTTTTCCACGCAGGCAGGGGAACGCTCGGGTCTGCAGCCGCTTTATGCGGTGCCGCCATGTTGGAAAAGCCGCCCACTGCCATCGTCAGGGCCAGCATCGCGGAGAACTTTCTTTTCCAACTCCGTTTCATACCTCTCAGTACCATTCTCTCCATCCTCCTGTTTCCTTGACCGATTTATGCGGGTCATTTTGCCACTACAAGAACACGATTTCTCTCCTCCCAACCGTCAAATTTCCCCGCCGGCCTACAACTTCCGACAAGTTTTTACATTTCAATAGAAATACTACCATCCGATCCTATACGAAAAATATACAAATCAAGGGAAATCCTGACGGCGAATACAAGCGGAAGCGCCACTTCGACGCTCGACAGGAATGTCCGTTTCAGCCGTTCAAACGTGATCTAACCGCTAACATAGTAGCACCGAATCCCCGATCGTTATGTGAATAAACATAAAAAAACTTCCAACCACTGTTTCAGTGAATTGGAAGTTTGTCGATCATTTATTTTGGGAGATTGTTCTATCGATTCTCTCCTTACGGACAACAGCATATCTGCGAGGCATCGAATCACCTGCAACCATACCATATCCGGCGGCTCCTTGATAAACCGAAAGCTCCCCGGCTAAAAGCCTTCGTCCCGAAGCCACAGCTCGCATTCCTTCAACCAAAGACGGGGTTGCGGATACTCCTCCGCCAATTTGAGACCATGTACGCCGTAGGGATAAACATGCAGCGCAAACGGCACGCCATTATCCGAAAGCGCTTGCGCAAACAGCAGGCTGTTTTCGACAGGTACGGCTTCATCGTTCGCGGTATGCCACAGAAACGTCTTAGGCGTTTCCCTCGTTACGTTATTTTCGTTTGACAACGCTTTGACTAGCAGTTCATCCGGCTGCGCGCCAAGCAAACTATGCATCGAACCCCGATGGCCCTTCTCGCCGAAGGAAATGACGGGATAACATAGGATTAGCAAATCCGGCCTGCTGCTTTCGCGCTCGATCGGATCGGCCGCTTCTTCTTTGCCGGAGTCATAGTGAGTGCCCAGCGTCGAGACAAGATGGCCGCCGGCCGAGAAGCCCAGCGCCCCGACTCTGTTCGTGTCGATATTCCATTCCTTGGCCCTGCTTCGTATCGTGCGGATCGCCCGTTTGGCATCGAGCAGCGGACAAGGATGCCGATAAGGGGATACGCGGTAATCGACAACGAATGCGGAAATGCCGATCGTATTCAACCACAAGGCAACGGGTTCCCCTTCCCCATACGCCCTTCCTCCATAACCGCCTCCCGGAAATACCGCAATCGCCGGGGCAGGCTCTGACGATTTTACCAAATAAGGTGTAATAGCCGGGCAATCTTCCGCCTCGCTTCCTTGCGCGAAGGGCGCCCCATTCGGCCAAAGTAAGCTTTTCATGGTTAACTCTCATCCTCTCTAATTCAACGTGGCTGCCTTTCGAAACGTACATGCCGCTATTCTACCAAAACTTGGACGCGCTGCACATATTAATTTGTTACGTTCCACCCTGCTCAAGAACAAATTATTGTTGCTCCGCATTGAACTTCCTGATATATTTATATTTTACATATTTTATATAAAATCCAATGAACGACGACGGTAAACCTTTCAATAGTCCTTACCCTAAAATCCTTTTATAACTGGAGTGATCGATATGAAGAAAAAAATGATCATACTCGTCATTCTACTCGTTGTTGCTTTATTGTTTCCGTCCCTTTCACCTGATCTCTCTATTCGAAGGATTATATTCCTGCGAGGTAACCCAGTGAAGGCATTCACCGTACAAATTAAGACAGGCAATATTTACGAAAATGGCAATCAGCTTTATAACGTTTCGAATTATCACTACTGCTGCTTTTATGTACGTAAGTCCGTGCTTGGATATTTGGTTACCGACTTCGGCACCGGTCCGTGACGCTTTGCCCAGAAAGATTAATAAATAAAGATTTTCGTCATTATAGCCGATATGATAAAAAGGGAGGTGTGATCATGGATATCGCAGCATTATCGTCATCAATGAGCCAAGCTTCATTAGCTCAGGCCGTGAGCATCCGCGTTATGGCATTGGCCAAAAACACTGCGGAGCAGCAGTCGCAAAATGTTGTCCAGCTATTGAGCCAAAACATTCATCCCAACCTAGGAAAAAATCTAGACATAAAAGGTTAGCCCGGGCTGTCCCAAAAGGATAATGCGGGATGAAGCAGTCCCAATATGTAAACAAAAAAAAGCTTCCAAAGCCACTTCTAAAGCGGTAGAGGAAGCTTTTTTTGCTATTTGATCACTTTTAAGCGGACGTAAACATTCTGACTTTTGGGAATGCCCTCGACTTTGCGTTCTGTCCGAATCTGCCATTAAAAATAAAATACGTGTCCGATTGCTCGGACACGTATTTGTGTAGGTCCCAGAAGTTATCCCTGCTGAGCAAAGATTAACCGATGGAGCCCTCCATCTCGAATTTGATCAATCTATTCATCTCGACCGCGTATTCCATCGGCAGTTCCTTCGTGAACGGCTCGATGAAGCCCATAACGATCATTTGCGTCGCTTCCGCTTCGGAAAGGCCGCGGCTCATCAGATAGAAGAGCTGATCCTCGGACACTTTGGATACCGTCGCTTCATGCTCGAGCGTAATGTTGTCGTTCATAATTTCATTGTATGGAATCGTATCCGACGTCGACTCGTTATCCATGATCAGCGTATCGCATTTGATGTTCGCCTTCGAGCCTTCGGAATTGCGTCCGAACGAAGCGAGACCGCGATACGTTACTTTGCCGCCGTGCTTGGAAATCGACTTCGAAACGATCGTCGATGTCGTATCCGGAGCCAAGTGAAGCATTTTAGCGCCTGCGTCTTGGTGCTGGCCTTTGCCCGCAACCGCGATCGAAAGCACCATGCCTTTAGCGCCGCGGCCCTTGAGGACTACAGCAGGATATTTCATCGTCAGCTTGGAGCCGATGTTGCCGTCGACCCATTCCATCGTCGCATTTTCTTCGGCAACGGCACGTTTCGTAACGAGGTTGTAAATGTTTGGCGCCCAGTTTTGAATCGTCGTATAACGAACGCGCGCGTTCTTCAAGCAGATGATCTCAACCACCGCGCTGTGAAGCGAGTTCGTGCTGTATACCGGCGCAGTACAGCCCTCTACGTAATGCACGAAGCTGTCTTCGTCGGCAATGATGAGCGTACGCTCGAATTGACCCATGTTTTCCGAGTTGATCCGGAAATAAGCTTGCAGCGGAACTTCACATTTCACGCCTTTCGGCACGTAGATGAAGCTGCCTCCGGACCAAACGGCGCTGTTCAGCGCGGCAAACTTGTTGTCAGCCGGCGGAACGATCGTTCCGAAAAACTTTTTAAAAATCTCGGGATGATCGCGAAGGGCGCTGTCCGTATCGGTAAAAATAACGCCTTGATCCTCGAGATCTTTCTGCATGCTATGGTAAACAACCTCGGATTCATACTGCGCGGATACGCCTGCAAGGAATTTTTGCTCCGCTTCCGGAATTCCTAGCTTGTCGAACGTTTCCTTGATTTCCGCAGGAACTTCCTCCCACGTTTTGCCTTGCTTCTCGGAAGGTTTAACGTAGTATTGAATGTCGTTAAAGTCGAGATCGTCGAGATCTCCGCCCCATCTTGGAAGCGGCATTTTGAAAAATTGCTCCAGTGATTTCAGACGAAAGTCGAGCATCCACTGCGGCTCGTTTTTCATCCGAGAAATTTCGGTAACGATTTCCGGCGTCAGCCCTTTACCGGACTGGAAAATCGCTTTATGCTCGTCGCGGAAGCCATACTTATACTCTTCCATCTCAGGCATTTTCTTGGCCATCCTAATCCCTCCTCAAGAGTATTCCCCACAAAATGAAGTGAGGCGTTGAAGCATATTGCATTGCCGTTACTTTGCGGGGATCTTTCAATACCTTCCCCTAGTGAAGCAAGTAAAAGTGAATTACCGGTCGTTTCGTTGGGGCTCAAACGCCTCCGCAGGTAAAACCAATTATTGAAGCTGCAAAGCAATCCGCCGTTCGCCGACCTTACTACTTCCATTATACGCAATAGTGAGGCAAAACTCATTAACAATAACCCTAACTTCACTATTTTCAAGGTAAAAAGGTGGCATTCCGACACTAGTGAGGAAATCTGCACTATTAGTAACGAAAAGCTCACTATTAGTGAAGTTATCTTCACTAAGGGTCCCGAAACCGCCAATTCATCACAAAATAGTGAAGTTTGCCTCACTATTAGTGACGGTTGCCTCACTAACTCGATCAGGGAGTGAATCTCGCTGCATTGGGCTTTGAGCATGGTACTTGAGCTTTAGACTTTCAGCTTCAGACCTTCGGCTTTGGACCCTCAGCTTTGGGCCTTCCAGCTTCTGACCTTCAGCTTTGGACCTTTACGCATTAGACCTTTAGCTTTGCATCTTCAGACTTCCAGCTTTAAGCCTTCAGCTTTAGACTTCCAGCTTTAGGTCTTCAGCTTCTGACCTCCAGCTTCTGACCTTCAGCTTCTGACCTCCAGCTTCTGACCTTCAGCTTCCAGCCTTCAGCTTCTGACCTTCAGCTTTCAGCCTTGAGCTTCTGACCTTCAGCTTCTGACCTTCAGCTTCTGACCTTCAGCTTCTGACCTTCAGCTTCTGACCTTCAGCTTCTGACCTTCAGCTTCTGACCTTCAGCTTCTGACCTTCAGCTTCTGACCTTCAGCTTCTGACCTTCAGCTTCTGACCTTCAGCTTCTGACCTTCAGCTTCTGACCTTCAGCTTCTGACCTTCAGCTTCTGACCTTCAGCTTCTGACCTTCAGCTTCTGACCTTCAGCTTCTGACCTTCAGCTTCTGACCTTCAGCTTCTGACCTTCAGCTTCTGACCTTCAGCTTCTGACCTTCAGCTTCTGACCTTCAGCTTCTGACCTTCAGCTTCTGACCTTCAGCTTCTGACCTTCAGCTTCTGACCTTCAGCTTCTGACCTTCAGCTTCTGACCTTCAGCTTCTGACCTTCAGCTTCTGACCTTCAGCTTCTGACCTTCAGCTTCTGACCTTCAGCTTCTGACCTTCAGCTTCTGACCTTCAGCTTCTGACCTTCAGCTTCTGACCTTCAGCTTCTGACCTTCAGCTTCTGACCTTCAGCTTCTGACCTTCAGCTTCTGACCTTCAGCTTCTGACCTTCAGCTTCTGACCTTCAGCTTCTGACCTTCAGCTTCTGACCTTCAGCTTCTGACCTTCAGCTTCTGACCTTCAGCTTCTGACCTTCAGCTTCTGACCTTCAGCTTCATGCCCATAATCTCGCACCTTGCTTGCTCGATTACTGCTTCGCCTGCTCGACGCCTTTGCGCAGCGCATTCCAGGCGAGCGTGGCGCATTTGATGCGCGCCGGAAATTTATTGACTCCGGACAGCGCCTCAATGTCCTCGTACTCGAACTCGACGGCTTCGCCTTTCATCAGCCCGGAAAAGTTTTCCGCCATCTGAAGCGCTTCGTCGAGCGTTTTGCCCTTGATCGCGTCCGTCATCATGGAGGCCGACGACATGCTGATCGAGCAGCCTTCCCCGACAAAACGGGCGTCCTTCACGACTCCGTCCTCCACCTTCATCTGCAAGGTGATCCGGTCGCCGCAAGTCGGGTTATTCAGGTCGATCGAAACGCCGCCGTCCTCGAATTTGCCTTTATTGCGCGGACTTTTGTAATGATCCATTATGACTCTGCGGTACAAATCATCCAATTGCATGGCCGAAATACTCCTTTGTTTTTAGTAAGGCGGCTATGAAACGGTCGACTTCATCCTCGGTATTATACAAATAAAAGCTGGCGCGTGCCGTCGAAGACGCGTTCAGCCAGCGCATAAGCGGCTGCGCGCAATGATGGCCGGCGCGGATCGCGACGCCTTCGGCATCGAGCACCGTCGCCAAGTCATGCGGGTGTACGTCATCCAGGTTAAATGTGATAAGTCCCGCGCGTTCTCCTTGCGGACCGTAGATCGTAATGCCTTCGATCTCCTTCATCCTCGACATGGCGTAAGCCGTAATCCGCTTCTCATGCTCGTGAATGTTGTCAAGCCCGACGCTCTCCAGAAAATCGATCGCTGCGCCAAGTCCTACAGCGCCGGCTATAATCGGCGTTCCGCCTTCAAACCGGTAGGGAAGGTCCTTCCAGGTCGACTCGTACAGATCGACGAAATCGATCATTTCGCCGCCGAACTCGATCGGTTCCATGTTTTCCAAAATCGCCTTCTTCCCATACAATACCCCAATTCCGGTCGGCGCACACATTTTGTGGCCGGAGAACGCATAAAAGTCGCAATCCAAGTCTTGGACGTCAACTTTCATGTGGGGAGCGCTTTGCGCACCGTCGATCAGCAGCTTGGCGCCGTTCCGATGGGCAATTTCGGCGATTTGTTTAACCGGGTTGACCACGCCGAGCACGTTGGAGACATAGGCCATGGCTACTATTTTCGTGCGGCTCGTAATGGTCGCTTCCGCATCCTCGACGCGAATCGTGCCGTCCGGCTGGAGCGGAATATATTTAAGCGCGGCGCCCGTCGCTTTCGCGACTTGCTGCCAAGGAATCAAGTTACTGTGGTGCTCCATTTGCGTGATGACGATTTCGTCGCCTTCTTTGCAAATCGAGCGGGCATAGCTTGAGGCTACCAGATTGATCGCAGTCGTCGTCCCGCGAGTAAAAATGATTTCCTCGGACGAGCCCGCATTGATGAACCGTTTCACTTTCTCCCGTGCGCCTTCGTAAGCGTCCGTCGCCCGCGAGCCGAGCGTGTGCACACCGCGGTGGACGTTCGCATTGTCATGCTCGTAATAACGCTTGACGGCCTCGATTACCGAGGCCGGCTTTTGCGATGATGCGGCACTGTCGAAGTAAACGAGCGGATGCCCGTTTACCTCTTGATGTAGGATCGGAAACTGCTCGCGAATGACGGACACGTTCATTGTCCCAGCTTCCTTTCTACCAGCTGCTGAAGCTGTCCTTGAATTTGCTCGATCGGAATTTCCGAAACGACAGGCGCCAGGAAGCCGTAAATGATCAGCCGCTCCGCCTCGGCGCGGGAAATGCCGCGAGACATTAAGTAATAGACCTGCTCCTGATTCACTTGGCCAACGCTCGCCGCGTGACCCGCTTTAACGTCATCCTCGTCGATCAGCAAAATCGGATTTGCGTCGCCGCGCGCTTTAGGGCTGAGCATCAGCACTTTTTCCGTTTGCTGGCCGTTCGTGCCGGTTGCGCCTTTCTCGATCTTCGTGATGCCGTTAATGATGGCTGAAGCCGAGTCGCGCATAACCGCACGCGTGATCATATCGCTCGACGAATGCTTGCCGAAGTGAACGGCGCGCGTCGTATAGTTAAGCTTTTGCTCGGCCGTACCGACGGCAATCGCCTTCGTATCGGAGAACGAGCCGCTGCCCTTCAGGATCGAAGTCGTATCGGACATCGCGTTTCCGTAGTTCATTTCTCCGACGATCCACTCGACGCGCGCATCCTTATCCACGTTTGCGCGGCGGTAAGAAATATCGGTAACGGCCTCGCCGAGATTGTGCACGGTCGCAAAACGTACGCTTGCGTTCGCCTTCACGAAAACCTCAACCACTCCGTTAACGACGATCGATCCGCTTCCCGACGACACCAGATTCTCCACGTAACCAACCGAGCTGTTCGCTTCCGCGACGATCAGCACGTGCGGAGTAAACGATGCGCTCGCGTCATCCGTTACATACAGAGCTTGCAACGGCACGTCGACTTGTACGTTCTTAGGTACATACAGGAAAGCCCCGCCGTTCCAAACGGCGGAATGAAGCGCCGTCAGCTTGTTCTCGTCCTGCTTGACGAGCTCCATAAAGTAAGGCTTGATCAGGTCGGCATGCTTCGTAAGCGCAGTTTCCAAATCCGTGAAAATGACGCCTTTCGCCGCCAGCTCTTCGGACAGCTTGGCGTAAACCGCGCCCGAATTGCGCTGAATGATCAAATTATCCGTTTGCTCCTCGTTCAGCAGCGACTTAGCCGTTTCCGGCAAATCGCCGATCGAAGCGATCGGCTCCGGCTTTACATAGGAACCGTGGGCGCTTAAGTCCCAACGGTCGATTCTCGTTTTTTCCAATTTCGGCAGTTCCAACGTCTCCGCCAATTCCAGCCCTTTCAGACGCAGGCTTGTCATCCATTCCGGCTCCTGTCTGGTGCGGGAAAGCTCGGCGACGGAATTGCGGTCGATTGGAAGAATCGTAGGTGTACTCATCCTTGGTTCCTCCTGACCAACCGTGAACGCGCAGTTCACGAAATAGTAATGTTATGCTTTCGTTCCGGCAACGTCCGGCAAACGCCGGATTGCCGCATTACGCGCCTTGACCAACCGTTTCGTCGACGATTCCGAGCTCTTCCTTAATCCAGTCGTAACCTTCCGCTTCCAGACGTTCAGCCAATTCAGGTCCGCCCGATTTGACGATGCGGCCTTGCATCATGACGTGAACGTAGTCCGGTTTAATATAGTTGAGCAAACGCTGATAGTGCGTAATGATCAGGAATCCGCGCTCTTCGCTGCGAATGGCGTTTACGCCGTCCGCTACGATGCGAAGCGCATCGATGTCGAGACCGGAGTCGATTTCGTCAAGAATGACAAGGCGAGGCTCCAGCATCATCATTTGCAAAATTTCGTTCCGTTTCTTCTCCCCGCCGGAGAAGCCTTCGTTCAAATAACGGTGAGCGAACTCGGTGTTCATCTCGAGATCCTTCATCTTGCCTTCCATTTGGCGGATGAATTTGATCAGCGAGATTTCGTTGCCTTCGCCGCGGCGCGCGTTGATCGCGCTGCGCAGAAAATCGGAGTTCGTTACGCCGGCAATTTCGCTTGGATACTGCATGGCCAAAAACAGGCCTGCCCGCGCGCGCTCGTCCACTGCCATTTCCAAAACATCCTCGCCGTCCAGCGTTACGGAGCCGTCCGTAACTTCATACTTCGGATGTCCCATCAGGGCCGATGCCAGCGTACTTTTACCCGTCCCGTTCGGTCCCATGATCGCATGCACTTCGCCGCCGTTAATCTTTAGGCTGAGACCCTTCAATATTTCTTTGTCCTCAATGGATGCCCGCAAGCCGTCTATGACGAATTTTGGTGAATTAGCCATCTTGTCCTTTACCTCCAACATGTTGATATTTAGAAGACTTTCTTATTTGTAATCATTTTAGAATGATTATCAACTGATTCTCACTATACTTTATTATAACCGACAATGCAAAAGCAAGATAGTCCGGTTTTCGCCTTTAAATGAAGCTGCACGCAAAAAACAACCGCTTTCCCCGCAGGTCCCTCGGCTTCTCTCGACATTCGTGCTGGTTATCGGACTATATACGCGAAGCGATTATCGGTTCCGGAAAAGGGCTGCAAGCCCCTTCTAACGGCCTAACGCCGCCTTCAACGCCGCCAGCCGGCGTGCGAACGCTTCATCATCCAGCACCGGCTTTAAAACGCGGGCTTCCGATCCGGCATCGCGTTTCGCATCGATCGGTTCTTCCAGCTCGATCCACGACATGCAGCCCGCGTAACCCGCCAGGTTGGCGATGATTTGCGGCTCGTCCAGCGCATAAACGCGAAGCGCAATCACATGCAGAGGATTTTTGCGTTTCCATTTCAGCCGTTCTTCGGCAAAACGATCCGTCCAAATGTGCAGATCCCCCAGCTTGTCCAGCTCTTCCTGGTCGTATACCTCGAAACCCTCCACCGCTTCGGCGTAACATGAGATCGGAACCGTTTCCTGCCCAAGCCGCCACTCCGCAAGCGTTTCGTCAAGCGAACCTGCATATTCGTCTTTCATCAAATGTTTTTTCTGATGCTCGTAAGTCGGAAATAGATAAAACGCTTTGCTTTGCAGCTGAAAATCGCGCGTTTCTTCCGCTATTCCGCCCTTTCGCATGATGAAGATCTGCTTCCCCTCCAGCAGCGCCTTGACGGCAACCGCCCATTCTTTTAGCGCAACCGGCTTGCCCATAAACGTCCCTCCCCATCCATTATTGCCACCATACATTTAACGCAATACATTCCATTATACATCAAATGATCCGAAGAAGCGCCGGACGTCTTAACAAATTCTCCACATGCCCCTGATCCTGCGTTAATAGTACGTTTCTACAATGAAGAAGAGAACTTTTCCTGGGGAGGAATATCGTTCATGTCCAAAACAATCAACCGACGCACCTTCTTAACGTATCTCGGCTCCGGAGCGGCCGCGCTCGCCGCCGCATCGGCAGGACTCGGAACGCTTGACGGAACGGCCAGCGCCAAAACGGCCGATCACCTATTCGGCTTCAAAACGAACAAAGTTTCCGGCTATTTCGACGCCATCGATCCTTCCAAAGAAGACAAGCTCATTCTTCCGAAAGGTTACAAATACGATATTGTTGCCGCCTACGGGGACGTCATCAACAGCAAAGGCGATACGTTCGGCTTTAACAACGACTTCACGGTATATTTTCCGATCAACGGCTCCAACGAGAACGGCTTGTTGTGGGTCAACCATGAATACTCGAGCGATATTTTCGTTCAAGGCGCCAAAAAAGACGGGAAATATACGCCGGAGCAAATCGACAAAATGCTGTACGTGCAAGGCGGGTCGGTCATTGAAGTGTACCGCGATACGGACGGCGTCTGGAAGCTGAAGAAAGACTCTTCCTTCAACCGGCGCATTACCGGCAAAACGCCGTTCGAGCTTAGAGGTCCGGCCAAAGGCACGGCAGCCGTCAAAAACGCGACGACCGTTCAAGGCACGTTCGCCAACTGCTCCGGAGGCATGACACTGTGGAATACGGTGCTTTCCTGCGAAGAAAATTTCGAGGGCACATCGGCTGACGCCGGGCTCGAGCCGACGCATTACGGCTGGGTAATCGAGGTCGATCCGTTCGATCCCAACTTTACCGACCGCAAGCACACTGCGCTTGGCCGCTTCAATCACGAAAACACCGCGATGGGGCTCTCCAAAGACGGACGCGTCGTCGTCTATATGGGCGATGACAAGAAGGATGCAGGCGTCTACAAATATATCAGCAACGGCAAATACGACCCGAATCCGGCGGTAGGCAAGGCAAATACGAAGCTGCTTGAGGAAGGCACCCTGTATGTGGCCGACATGAAGAAGGGCAAATGGATCGCGCTGACGATCGATGCAGTGAAAAAGGTCGTCGAAGACGCCAAATTCAAAGTGCCTGCCGTCCTATCGGTTATGGGGCATACGAAAGAAAAGCTGACCGCCATGTTCCAAACGCAGGCGGACGTGCTCGTCAACACGCACGAGGCGGCTATGCTGCTCGGCGGCACGCCGACGGACCGTCCCGAGGACATCGAAATCAGCCCGTTCGACAACACTTTCTGGGTCGCACATACGAACAATGACAGCCACGGCAACATTCACGGACATATCACGCGTTTCTTTGAGAAGAACAGCGATCTCGGCGCCATGGAGTTCGACTTCGAAATTTTCGCGGCAGGCGGCAGACAAAGCGGCTTCAGCGCGCCCGACAACCTGACGTTTGATTCCAACGGCAACCTGTGGACCGTAACCGATATGTCCTCAAGTAGCATGAACAAAGGCGTTTTCACCGAATTTATGAATAACGGAATGTTCGTCATTCCTACTGTCGGGCCGAACAAGGGTGAAGCCATGCAATTCGCCTCCGCCCCGCTCGATGCGGAAATGACGGGTCCATGGTTTACGCCTGACGAGCGGACTTTGTTCCTTGCCGTCCAGCACCCGGGCGAGAACACGACGGACGCTTCCAAGCCGACCAGCATGTGGCCGCACAGAAGCGGAGATACGATGCCGCGTCCGGCCGTCGTCGCCATAACAGGATTTACGTTCATGATGTAAGCTTCAAACCGTAAAACCGGGCGGAACCCAAAGGAAATCCTTACTTCCGCCCGGTTCATTACCGAAATAAAGGAGACATTCGCATGCCATTCGGAAATATCGGCATCGGCGGCTTGGTGCTGATCCTGATTATCGCACTCGTCATTTTCGGACCGTCCAAGCTTCCAGAGCTGGGCCGCGCGTTCGGCCGCACGCTCACCGAGTTCAAGGCCGCAACGAGAGAGCTTGTCGGCGGCGGCAAAGAGGATAAAGAAGATGCGGACAAGCTTCCGGCAGCCGACAATAAACAAGCTTAACCGGAGCACATGCCTATGACTAAAGACAACCAGGATTTCGTCGGCCATCTTGCGGAACTCAGGAAGCGGATCATGCTGACGCTGTTCGCCTTCCTGCTCGCTTTTTGCTTTTCTTTTATTTTCGTGAAGGATATTTACCGCTGGCTTGTGCGCGACTTGGATCAGAAACTGGCCATTCTCGGCCCTTCCGACATCGTCTGGGTTTATTTCATGATCGCCGGCGTCGGCGCAATCGCGCTGACGATTCCGGTAGCCGCCAGCCAAGCTTGGCTGTTCGTCAAGCCGGCTCTGCGGGAACGGGAGCAGAAAGCCACCGTCATCTACATCCCCGTCATGTCGCTGTTGTTCGTCGCCGGCATTTCCTTCGGCTATTTTATCATCTATCCGATGGTGCTCGGGTTTCTGAACGGAATGGCGCATGATTTTGAAACCGTCTATACCGCGGAAAAATATTTCCGTTTTATGATCCATATGACCGTTCCGTTCGGTTTTTTGTTCGAGATGCCGGCGGTGACTTTGTTTCTAAGCAAGCTCGGGATCGTCAATCCGGCACGTCTGGCCAAAGCGCGGAAACCGGCCTATTTCGTACTCAGCATCGTCGCCGTTACGATTACGCCTCCCGATATTATTTCGGACATTCTCGTCATTATCCCGTTGTTCGCGTTATATGAGATCAGCGTGTCGATTTCGAAGCTAGTATACCGCCAAAAGCTTCAAAATAAGGCGTCGGCCGATGCCTGACGCATCATGTAAATCCCGCAAGCATAAACGCTTGCGGCGTCCTTTGGACGCCACGCGTTTACCGAGAAGTCGAGCCTCATCCTGAGTCTTCAAGGATAAACGGCTTCGCCGTCCTAAACGCTCTTTCGAAGAAAGCGGCTCCGTAAGCATAAGCTGGGACAGGCGCGTTTACCGATGAAATATCAGGCTTAAGTTATTGTGAAACATATAAATTGCCGATATTTTGAGAAAGCCGCCTTTCGGCGGCTTTGGTGTTGGATATACGTTTGTTCTTTGGCGAGGTATTGGATACAGGCTTTCAACCGGTATTCCTAACTGCTTTCACTCCTCGCTCGTCGCTTACATGCGCTGCAGTCCGACTTTGCCCGCTTCGAATCGGGTACGGCTCCTTTTCCCCGCTTCGAGTCCGAAAACGCCTGCTTGCAGCGGGTATTTTGCTCGGCATACCGGTGAATCCGTTCTCCAAGCCGGCAAAATCGGACTCCGGCGTTAAGCGAAGCTCGATTCCTTGCTCCAAGCGGGCGTTTTCGGACTGCAGCATATCGAGGAGCCTTAATGGCAACGTAAGGATGAACGTCCATGCCCCTCGGTCCACAGGCTGGATGAAAACTCGGCCAGGTGATCGCACATTTTCGTAAAAGACGACTTCGCCGGCTTTTCGGAAGGAAGCGCACGTTAACCAGACTTAAGTATGCGGGACATATTCATGTAATATTTGAACGAAAAGGATGCCTGCACCGGCATCTTTTTTGTTTAGCGGCCCGCTCCCCGCATCGTATTATACGGTAATCCGGCCTCCCTTTTTCGCTGCTATTCCATGTGAAGAAAAAGTATCATATACTAGGGGAAGCAAAGATTGTGCAGCCGTAAGGACTTAAACCTGACAATCCGCATAAGAATTCCGGATTTTGCCGGGTTCATCATCATTTTTATTCCTTTTAAGGAGGCAAGCCGATGTCCTACCATCCGTTAACCGAAGAGCAAGCGATCGCATATGCCCGCGGTCTGGAAAATGTTTTCGCTGCGAATGCCGAGCTGCAAAGCCGCGAGATCGGCGACGGCAACTTGAATCTCGTTTTTCACATATCCGATCCGGCTAGCGGTAAGAGCATCATTATGAAGCAGGCGCTGCCATACGCCAAAGTCGTCGGGGAATCGTGGCCGCTTACGCTGGATCGCGCCCGCATCGAGAGCGAAGCGCTTATAATCGAGGAGTCGCTGGCTCCGGGCCTTGTTCCTCACGTCTACAAATACGACGCCGAATTGGCGCTTACCGTCATGGAAGACTTGAGCGATCATGTCATCATGCGCCGCGGCTTGATCGAAGGCAATAAATACCCGCTATTCGCCGGCCATATTTCGGAGTTTATGGCGAATACGCTGTTCTTCACATCCGATCTCGGCATGAATCAGCAGCAAAAAAAGCTCCGCGTCGGCCAGTTTATCAACCCGGAACTGTGCAAAATAACGGAAGATCTCATTTTTGACGATCCGTACACCGATTCGCCGAACAACAATATTCACGAGCTTATCCGCGCAGATGCAGCCGCGCTTACGACGGATACGGAGCTGAAGCTTGAAGTTGCGCTGCTTCGCGAGAAGTTTCTGACGCAAGGACAGGCTTTGCTGCACGGCGATTTGCATACGGGAAGCATCTTTATTACAACCGAATCGACGAAGGTCATCGATCCGGAATTTGCCTACTACGGGCCAATGGGCTTCGATATCGGCGCGGTAATTGCGAATCTGCTCCTTAACTATGCCGGACAGGAAGGCTGGATCAAGGACGAGGCCGGCCGTGCGGATTACCGAGCGTACTTGCTGGACACGGTCAAGGACGTTTGGGAACAGTTCGAAGCAAAATTCGGGGCGCTGTGGGATCAGCATCTCGTCGACCGGATCGCGCATACCCCAGGATATAAGGAATCGTATATGAAACGTCTGCTGCAGGATACGATCGGCTATGCCGGCTGTAAAATGGTTCGGCGCATCGTCGGTCTCGCGCACGTCGCGGATATCGAAAAAATCTCCGACGGCGAAACGCGCGCCCGTGCGGAACGAATCGCGCTGGCGATCGGTACGTCGCTTATCAAGCTGAATCGGAAGGCCGAATCGATCGACGAAGTGCTGGCAATCGCAAGCAGGCAAGTTTAGCCGTCCCTGCCGTTCGTAAGATATGGTTACACAGAAAAAGTACCGACAACAGGAGTGGAAATGATATGAGTATAAATAATAACGAAGCCTCCGCGAACAATTCCCCGGCAACAGGCGGACTTGTATCCGTAAGCTGGAACGCGGATCACGTCGAAATGCTCGATCAACGGCTGCTGCCGGAAGTTATCGAGTTCCTTGACCTGACTACAGCCGAGCAAGTATGGGAAGCGATCCGCAACTTGACCGTACGGGGAGCCCCTGCGATCGGCATCTCCGCCGCATTCGGCGTATATTTGGGCATCCGCGGCTCCGCTGGGGGCGACCGCGCGTCTCTCGCGACAGAGGTCGTCAAGATTGCCGACTATTTGGCAACCTCGCGTCCGACCGCCGTCAACCTGTTCTGGGCGCTTGATCGGATGAAACGCCGCGCAGGCGAATTGGCTGCCGAATCCGGCGAAGTTGCGGAAATGAAAGAAGCGCTGCTTGAGGAAGCGAAGCAAATTCAAGCGGAGGACGAGGAAACGTGCCGGATGATCGGCGAGCATGCGCTGACGCTGTTTACGGACGGCATGGGCGTGCTGACGCACTGCAATGCTGGCGGACTCGCCACCGCCAAATACGGAACGGCGCTCGCGCCGATGTATTTGGCGCAAGAGCGCGGCATGAAGCTGAAGGTGTTCGCGGACGAAACGCGTCCGGTGCTGCAAGGAGCGCGTCTGACCGCGTTCGAGCTTCAGCAGGCGGGCGTCGACGTCACGCTGATTTGCGATAACATGGCCGGCATGGTCATGTCCAAAGGCTGGGTGCAAGCGGTCATCGTCGGCACCGACCGCGTCGCGGCGAACGGCGACGTCGCCAACAAGATCGGCACGTACAGCGTAGCGGTACTAGCCAAGGCGCACGGCATCCCGGTTTACGTAGCCTGTCCGCTGTCGACGATCGATCTGAACACCCCGACGGGCGATGAGATTCCGATCGAAGAGCGGCACGAAGACGAGATTACGCAAGGCTTCGGCAAGCGTACGGCGCCTAAGGGAGTCAAAGTATTCAATCCGGCGTTTGACGTCACCCCGAACGAGTATGTAACGGCGATCATCACCGAGAAGGGCATCGTCAGAGCCCCTTACGAGGAAGGTCTGCGCAAGCTGTTTGAATAATGCTCGGTTCAGAGCGGCGTGGCTACTGCCGGCGGCTGTTAAGCCGGCAGTAGCCACGCCGCTCCAGGGATCTTCCCAGCCTAAAAAGGCTGTTACGGCACTAATGTAAAATGCCGTGACAGCCTTTTTTTTCGTTGCATGGCGGTCTTACTCGATGCTCTCCGTAACGCGTATAGAAAACGGCACCATGCATCGTCCCTGATCGTCCCGCAGGGTGACCTCGGGATCGGCTCCGTACAGGGCGTGAAGCGTCACTTCACCGGCCGGGGGCCGCTCAAGCTCGAGCACGATATCGTTGTTCGGTTCAATGACAACCGATTTCAGCTTCACAAAACCGCTTTCGTCCTCGACGGCGAAATCGGCGATCGGATGATTCGGCGTCCAATCGCCTGAAAGCGAAGCGAAGCTAACCCGAATTCGGCTTCGATCTTCGCCTGCGGCCGCAACCGAGACAGGCGTCGGATACCGGCAGTCGGCAGGCCGCCGGTATATATGCTGCAGCGCCACATCGGCGTACCGTTCGCCGACCGCTACATTCGACGCCGAGCTGTTGTGGATTTCGTCGGACAGCGGATAATCGATCGTAACGATCAAGTGCAGACCGGCAATATCCGCAGCAAGCTGCCGTTGGATCTCCCTTATCGCGCTCCAGTTGCGGTGCTCCTCCCCCACTACGCCCTTGCATCTGTTCAACTGGGCCGTCAGCACCGGCAAAGCCTCTCTGCCGATAAGCGTTCTCGCAGACGCAACGAACGAGCGGAATTGCTCCGCATAAACATCAACCTTCCCGCGCTGAAACGTATCGCTTTCGCCCTGGTACCATAAAATTCCGGCGATGCTGCCGCCCGCCTTCGCAATCATATCCGCCATATTGTCGAATAAATCTTTGCCCGGTCCCGTCCACCTGTCAACGGCGCTCCCGCCGAGAGCAGCCGGAATGAGACCGACAGGAATGCCCGTTCGCGCATAAATCGTCTTCCCGTACGCGAGCCAAGGACTGTGCCCGTGAAAAACGCCATGCACCGTAACCGGATGCAGCGTGTTCGTCGCATCTTCCAGCGGATGCGTGGCAAGCCGCCAGCGCTCGTCGTTGCCGTACAAATGAACGCCGAGCTGCGGCCCGTCGTTCACCGTCCCTTTTCCGGTGCCGGAAGCGTTGCTTTGACCGGCGATTACGTAGATGTCTCCCACGCCGAGATGATGGATGCAGTCGCCCCGCGTCGCTCTTCGGTCGCTTGCGTATTGGCGGCGTATTCTCGTTTCGATCCGGTACAGCCCGCCTTGGGGAATGTTTCGTAATACCATACTGAAGGTACCGGCTTCCATGTCCAGCTCCGCATCCTGCCAATCATGCTCGGCCGAAACCGGCGCTTGCGTCGCTTCTTCGACGATTCTGGCCTGTACGGAAAATTCGCTCTCCGTAGTCAGCCATGTGCCCGATATGGCGATATCGGCAGTACCGCCTGCATTTCTTTGCAGGATGGTCCAATCGCGGGGCCCGTTCTGAATCGTAACCCCAGGTAAAGCGTTTACATGTGTGATCGTGTCCGGCATCGTCGTTCCCCCTTTTCTCATGAACCTTGTTATCGAAGAAACGGCTGCCGACGTTTTTCATGCTAGCGTTTGCCATAGGTCCCATGACGCTTCTTCGATAACCTTTCTGATTGACAGCAAATAAACCGCCGCAGGATGCAGCGGTTTATTTGAAATTTACAGGTTGACTCCGACCGCCTGCAGCCAAGCTTTCGCGATCAGCGCATGGCCGGCCGGCGACGGGTGAACGCCGTCAGGCGCCCAAAACGCAGGCTCGGCCTGCATCGACGCCTGAGCGAACAAGCCGTCGAGCGGGACGAAACGGGCGCACAATTCGCGCGCAAGCTCGCGTACTACCGTAATCTTCGGGTCCAGATCCTCGCGCCATGTCCGGCGGTCCTCCGGCACGGGCAGAACAAACGGTTCGATCATGACGATTTTGGCGCCAAGCTCTTCTTTCGTGCGCACCAACAATTCGCGATATCCCGCTTCGTAGGCTTCCGCCGAAGTCGGGTCGTTTCTGTCGTATTTGCGCCATGTATCGTTAATGCCGATATAGATCGAAACGACGGTAGGCTTCAAATCGAGGCAGTCCTCCTGCCAGCGTCCCTGCAAATCGACTACCCGGTTGCCGCTAATTCCGCGATTCAGAAACCTCACTTGATTTTCCGGAAATGCGGAGCCGTACAACGCCGACGTCATCCAAGCGTAACCTCTCCCCAGATCCGCTCCGTTCTCCCTGTTGCGTCCTGCATCCGTGATGCTGTCCCCTTGAAACAATACGATATCGCCTTTCGTCAACCATGCTCCCATGAATGCGTTACCTCCCGGTTATTCGTATTTTCCCCTGCTTACTCCTCGACGCCCGGATACACGATCCGCAGTGCGCCGGCCGCTTCAAGCGCTCGCTCCCGAGCCTTGCCGACATCGTCCGCAGAGCTCAATGCGACGGCCATCCGGCGTCCGATTTTCGTTTCCGGCTTGCCGAAAACGCGCACCTGCGTATTCGGGACGGCAAGCGCTTCGGCAATCCCTTCGATCCGGTAATCGATTCTTTCCTCCGCTGCTTTAAGCGTGTGTGTAGCGCCCGGCGTCAATAAACGAATCGTCGGAATCGGAAATCCGAGAATGGCGCGGACGTGCAGCGCAAACTCGGACAAATCCTGACTGACGAGCGTAACGAGTCCCGTATCGTGAGGGCGCGGCGACACCTCGCTGAAATACACCTTGTCCTGCCCGAGAAACAGCTCAACGCCGTAAATCCCGTAGCCGCCCAGCTCGTCGGTTACCTTCTTGGCGATGCGCTGGGATTCTTCGAGCTGCTCGGCACTCATCCTGTGCGGCTGCCATGACTCGATATAATCGCCGTCCTTCTGCACGTGACCGATAGGCTGACAGAACGAGGTGCCCGAAACCGAACGAACCGTAAGCAGCGTAATTTCCGACTCGAAGCGGATGAATTCCTCGACGATGACCCGCGTTTTCTTGGCGCGGCCGCCTTCCATCGCGCAGCTCCAGCTCGTCTCGATGTCCGCTTCGGACCGGCAAACGCTTTGGCCTTTGCCCGATGAGCTCATGATCGGTTTAATGACGCAAGGCAGCCCGATCTCGGCCACCGCCTGCTTCAGCTCGTCCAAGCTGTCGGCGAACGCGTATTTTGCCGTCGGCACCTGCAGCGTTTCGGCCGCAAGCCTGCGGATGCCTTCACGGTCCATCGTCAGACGCGATGCGTTCGCAGTCGGGATAACCCGATAGCCTTCTTTCTCCAGCTCTACCAGCTCGCTTGTCGCGATCGCCTCGATTTCGGGCACGATTACATCCGGTTTTTCGCGCTCGATTACTTCCCTCAGCTGCTGCGGATCCAGCATGTTGATCACATAATGCCGATGAGCGACCTGCATGGCAGGCGCGTTCTCATAACGGTCGACGGCAATCGTTTCGACGCCGAGACGCTGGGCTTCGATAATGACTTCTTTCCCCAGCTCGCCCGATCCGAGCAGCATCATTTTTTTCGCATGAATGGATAACGGAGCTCCGTACATCCCAACAACCCCTGTCTCTTAGATGTCACTAATCTCGACTATATCATATTCCCAGCGTTTGTAAGCATCGTTTTTGGTCCCGTTTCATTCCGTCAGCTTGTTGATGACAAGCGCCGCAGCACCGGCCGCTAACGCGTCCTCGCCGAGCTTGCCCTTGCTGAATACGACTTGATAGGAAGGATAGTGATACGCGTTCTTCAAAGCCACCTCGGTCGCCACGCGGAAAAACAGCTCATGGCTGCTCACGAGCGGGCCGCCGAGCACAACCTTCTGCGGGTGCAGCACGTTCAGCAAATTGGACAATCCGATGCCAAAATAAGTAGCCGTCTGCGTAAACAGCTCGACCGCAAGCGGATCGCCCTCCTGCAGCGCCTGCAGCAGATGCGGAAATCCGACCTGCTCAAGCGTCCCCGCCAGCTCCAGCATCCGGGAATCGCGTCTTTGCTTCAACCTCGACTGGGCGGCTTGCTCAAGCGCATAAATCGAAGCGTACGACTCCAGGCAGCCGTAATTGCCGCCCTTCTCGCGATGCTTGACCCCGTCCGTCTCAATAATCATTTGTCCGACCGAGCCTTCCATGTCGAAAGCCCCGTAAACGAGCTGGCCGCCGGTCATCATCGCAGAGCGGAGCCCGATACCGGCATGAACGTAAAGCAGATGGTCATAAGAATGCCCGTCGTCCGCCCAGTATTCGCCTAAAATAGCGGCATTCGCGCCGTTGTCGAGCGTCGCCGGAATGCCGAGCTGCTCCTCCATGATGCGGCAAATATCCACGTTGCTCCAGCCCGGCGCCGGAAAATAAAGCGGCTCCATAATGACTCCATGATGCCGGTCGACCGGACCGACCGCTCCGATGCCGATGCCGAGCACGGCTTCGCGCGTTATGCCGTGACGGCCCATAAGGTCGGCAACGGCCCGGACGAAAAGCTCGACCGCCACCTGCGGGGTCATCTTCGCCGTCATGCTCCAGCTTCGCGAATCCAGCTTGTTCAAGTGCATATCGCACAGCACGATCCGCGAGTAAAACCGCGAAATATCAAGTCCGAACACATAACGGTACGCAGCGTTCGTCTCGTATAAAATCGGCCTTCTGCCGCCCGTCGATTCCCCGAAGCCGACCTCGACGATCAGCTTCTGGGATGCCAATTCCTCCAAAATACGCGTAAGCGTGCTGACGGTCAGTTCGCTTTGATTGAGCAAATCGAGCTTCGACACCGTTCCCTGCCGGCGGATCAGCGCATAAATTTGTTTGGCCTTGCGGCTTGTTATCCGATCCGATAACGTCATGGCTCCGCCCTCCCGGCTCTATTTCCTTCGCATTTATTATACAGGAACATGGAGATTTTGCCCAACAAGGATATACGGATCTGAGTCTTCAAAAAAAGACCGAAGCCGGTCAAAAGCAATCGCCTTTGACCGGCTTCGGTCCTTTCATATATGGAGCGGCTCGCGGCAGGTTAACCGAAAACCGCAGCGCCTGCTATGCCGGATAGTAGAATAACATAAACCGGATGCATCTTCAGCTTTGCCATGGCAAACAACGCGAATGCGAAAATGCCCAACGCAAAAGCAGTATGAAGCGTCAATCCGCCAAAAACGCCGTTCACGCTGGCGAACCGAATCGCCGCGTACACGATCAGGCCGGTAACGATCGGACGAAGTCCGTAAAATGCGGATTTGACGAGCCTGTTCTGATGCGCCTTATAGAAAAACGCCGCTGCCGCTACGACGATGATTAGCGACGGCAATACGATGCCGAGCGCCGCTGCCGTCGCCCCGGCCAGTCCGGCCGTTTGGAAGCCTACATATATCGCGCTGTTCATCGCGATCGGCCCCGGCGACATGCCTGCCAGCGTCGTCACTTCCGCGAATCTCTCGGGGCTAAGCCACCCGTGAGCGGCTACCTCGTTTTCTATGATCGGGATCATCGCATATCCGCCCCCGAACGAGACGAGCCCTACCTTGAAAAATGTCCAAAATAATTGCAGCAGCATCCGCTCACCCCCACTCTTGTCTGTATGAAGCCTTATGCCGTCGAACCGGAACGTTCTGCAATTCTCCCTGACGTATTAGATGCCTTCGCCGATATAATAGTCGTCATACCGGTAAAACGGTTTTCCTTTATCTTGACCCGCTTCATCGCCGGATTGCTCGTTCTTCTCCAAGCGTACCGCCATTCCGAGTTTTTCTTTCAATTTGACCAATCCGATTCCGAGCAGCGCCCCTAATGCCATAACGATGATAGGGTTCATCTTCACGAAGAGCAGAACGGCAACCGCCCCGATGACGGTTGCGAGCGTCGCTTTATCGAATACGGCGCTGCGGCCGATACGATATGCGGCATAAGCGATCATCGCCACTACCGCGGATTTGATTCCTTCGAACGCGGCGGTCATTTTGGCGTTTCCGTCAAGCCATATAAAAACGAAGCTGAGCGCTAACACGATCAGAAAAGTCGGGAGCGTAATGCCGATTACCGCGGCGATCGCCCCTTTAATGCCGCCCGTACGGAATCCGATAAACGTAGCGGCATTAACGCCGACGCCTCCCGGGGCAGAGCCTGCAATGGATAACGCATCGACCATTTCCTCTTCGGTGATCCAGCCTCGTTTCTCCACTACCTCCCGTTCGATTACGGGTATCATCGCGTAGCCGCCGCCGAACGTGACCGGTGCTATTTTGAAAAACGACCAAAAAATATCGGCCAACAGCCGCCAATTCGCCGAAACGGTTTGCTTCCCCATTTTTCTCCCCCCTGCTAGCTCCATTCTTGGATGATTTCTTTCTTATGTACACTCATTATACTAGAGTTTATTCCATTTTGGAATAAACATTTTCATCATTTTTCGTTTTCGCCTATTTCACCTACAAATTTTAGGCTTTCGCCTAATAATTCCGAGTAAACCGCTCTATTTTCAACCCTGTTTCAATCATCTTTTTTTCTTTTTGAATTTTAGTTCGATGAGTTTAGTAGAAAAAATAAAAAAAGCGTTCCGGAACGGTTCATCCGCTCCGAAACGCAATGCATGGCATTATAGACGATGTCACTTCAAACCTTGCCGCCGCACCCGCAACCCCAGCAAAATAAAAGCGGAGAGCGGCATTTTCCAAACGTAATGGACACGAAGCCTTATGTAAAATCGATCTCTATCCCCAAACCCCGAGAGAGATGATTCCGCCTGCGATAATCGTAGACATGACGATCCGTCTCGTGCCTTGGCTTTCCTTCAGAACGAGAATGCCGAGCACGGTTCCGAACACGGTTCCGATTTCACGAATCGGCGAGATGTGGGAAAGCGGGGAAAGCTCCATCGCATACAAGAACAATAAATAAGAACCAGGCGCACAAATCGCCCCTATCAGCACTTTACGCCAATTGACCTGCCATTCGCGTTTCACGAGACCTTTTTGCAGCGATATTTTCGTGAGCGCAGCTACGACCCCGAGGTTGGTAAGCTCGATAAGCCCCAGCGGCGATAAGTACGTTAACGTCTGCTTATCCACAATAACGTAACTGGTGATGCAAAGCCCGACAAGCAGCGCATAACCGATCGCCTTCCGAAACATCGGAGCATCCATGTTCGCCGGACGCTTCATCCCCAAACCGCTGATCATAAACATACCGCCGACAATGACGATCAGAGCCGTCCAGCCGACAACCGACAACGACTCGCCGAAAACGGCCACGCTGACTATCGGGACCAGAAAAGCACCCGTTCCGCGCATAATCGGATACATTTGCGATAAATCGCCGTACGAATAAACCTTCGCGAGTAGCAAACCGTAGCAAGCCTGCAGCGAAAAAGACAATAACATGAACAAGTATCCCACCGGGGGAATATCGTTATGCAGCAAATCCTTCAATAGAAAAGGCCAAAAAATAACAAGCGAAACCCCATGAATCAACCATAAAAAAACGCTTTTGTTCATACAGGTTTTCGTAAACAAATTCCAAACGGCATGCGTCAAGCCTGAACAAAGGACAAGCACAACCGCTGCAGCCATGCGTCTCAGACCGCCCTTCTAAAGTTAATGTTTATATCCTACGCCCCGCCAATCGATATGTCAACAGAAAAACAACACAAAAACAACTTATTTCACAATAAGCAGTTGTTTTTGTGTTGCATGATATGTCAAAACGCCTTTTTAAGATGACGCTTACAACAATTACATCATGCGCAGAATCGCTTCGCTGCCTTTCATACCGGGATGGATGCCCAGCGCTTCCGCTTCGTTCGTTACGGATTCAAGGGGGGCCTCCAGCAGCTGCTCGATCGTCTTGACGCCCACGGCTCTTCCTGCAATGATTCGTCTATCCTTCAGCCGATCGTTGAGCAGTTGAATATCCAGCGCTCCGCACATGATATATCCTTTGTCCGTTGTTACTACCAGCAACGTCGTTTTGGGGAGCAGCACTTCGACGGCAAGCGCCACCCGGCCCCCGATTTCCACCGGTTTTAGCTGCATCAAGACTATGCATCTCCTTTCGTTGCCAAGCAAATCCGCTGTCTTACAGTATATGAAAGAAATCGGCTGTTGGTTTGGACTTCGCGGAGGTTAAACGCATTTTGCATGTGCGGCAGGTACTTAGGACATACTTACACTACTTTTTCATATCGAAAGCGAATATTTCCAAATTTTATACAGTAAATAGCATTAATATATATTTCTTTTGAACCACCAATTCTTTACTATTCGGGTCTACTTTTAGGTATTCATTCATGGTATAGTGAAAATGGACTAGTTTAGTCGGAGGCATGAAATCATGAGTGAAGCGAAAATCGCACAAACCAAAAAAGGATACGTTTTCAACGTCAGCATTTTGGTCGAAGGTTATAACAACGGCATTGCGCTTGAAGCGCTGCTGCATATGTTAAACACCGGCAAAGTATTGGATTACCAAATTAACGAAGGAATCGAGCTCGGCAAAATAATCGACGCCTCTTTAGCGGAACCCCATAATCAGCAAGCTGTCAGCATCAAGAAGTCTCCCATAAAAGAAAACAGGGCGCCCTCTGCCGCAGAGAAAACGCCGAAGCCTGCCGAATCGCGCACAGCACAGAGCCATTCGTCTAAAGCCTCCGTTCCCGAACCGAATTACGCCGTGAACCTGCTGAAGGATTACCAGCAAACCAATACGCTCGTTCGTTTGTCCGCGCTGAAGGGCAAAGGCGTCCGGATCAGCCTGCCTTGCCGCATATTAAGCTTCGATGCCGAATCCCAGCTTATTACCGTCTACCATGTGGATGAGAAAAAGGTATATCAATTTCATCTGAACGAAATTGAAGATTTTCACGCGAACTGACGCGTAATCGAAGCAAAAAAACGAGCCGATATCGGCTCGTTTTCGTTTTGCCTATGTATATTGCATGCTCTGTTTCCTTTTATGCCGCATGACGCGGTGACGAAATCGCCGCAATCATGAAACCTCGCTCCTCCTGCTATGCAGCAATTCTTCGATCTGCACCGAATTAACCGGCGGACTGAACCAGTAGCCCTGGATATGGTTGCAGCGGTTGCGGTCCAGGAAGGTAAGCTGTTCCTTCGTTTCTACCCCCTCGGCGATAACCTCCAGATGAAGATGATGCGCCATGGAAATAATCGTCGCTACGATCGCCGCATCGTTCGGATCGCTCATAATATCGCGAACGAACGAATAATCGATCTTCAGCTTATCGATCGGAAACTTCTTTAAATAACTGAGCGAGCTGTACCCCGTCCCGAAATCGTCGATGCTGATTTGAACGCCGAGATTTTTGAGCTCGAGCAAGTTCGTGGTGGCAAAATCCACGTCCATCGTCATGCTTTCGGTTATTTCCAAATCGAGATATTCCGGAGCGAGTCCGGTTATCTCCAGCATGTTCGCGATTTTCTCCTTCAAGCTAGGCTGAAGAAACTGACGCACCGACAAATTGACCGATACCGGCACGTGAAGAAGCTGCTCATCCTGCCACTTCTTGTTTTGCCGGCATGCCTCCATGATGACCCATTCGCCGATCGGCACGATCAGACCGCTTTCTTCCGCGACAGGAATAAATTCACGCGGCGGCACGATGCCCCGGGTCGGATGCATCCAACGAATCAGCGCCTCCATGCCGACGATTTTCCCGCTGCTTACTTCCATTTGCGGCTGGTAATACAGCTCGAATTCCCCGTTTTGCAGCGCTCTCCGCAGCTCGCTTTCCATCTTGAGCTTTTGGAGGGAGCCCGTCTTCATCGCCTGGTTGAACACTTGATAATTGTTCTTCCCGCTTTCCTTCGAACGCGACAGCGCGATTTCCGCATATTTCATCAACGTTTCCGCATCTTCCTCTTCCGTGCCCGAATACAAGGAGATACCTATGCTAACCGACAAATGGATCGAATCGCCGCCTACGACGAACGGCTGCTCAAGCATCTTTGCGATCATTTCGGCACGGGGCCTGAGCTCCTCCGCTCCGGAAATGTCCAAATAAGCGATTGCAAACTTGTCTCCCTCGGTACGGGCGAGCAAATCGCTTGGAGCGATGCAGTGGGTAAACCGCTCCGCCAATTGCAGCATCAGCATATTCCCGTAGTCGTGTCCGAAGCTGTCGTTAACCAGCTTGAACCGGTCGATATCCGTGTAGAAGACGGCGACCTTATCCTTCCGTGCCGAAGTTAAGGCCTCCGACAGCTTTTCTATAAAATAGCGCCGGTTAGGCAATCCCGTCATATCATCGTAGTAAGCCATATGCCGAATCCGGTTTTCGTTTCGCTTGCGTTCGGATATATCCTGGCAGATCACGACAAATCCGTTGATTCTCCGCCCGTCCGTAATCGGTACGGATGTCGCATTTACCTCTATGCGGTACCCGTTCTTATGCAGCAGCACCGTTTCGAACGTTCTCGGTGACCCGTTTGCCGCACGTGTAAAATAATATACGCCGAGCGATATTTGATCGGGTGCAAGGAACGAGGCGAACGACTTGCCGAGCAGCTCCTGCTCGCTGTAACCGGTCAACAATGCGGCGGTAGAATTGGAGCGGACCAGGTTCCCGCCAGCGGTAAACACGCCGATCGCATTCGGATTATGGGCAAACAGGGAATGTAATAGTTGCTCGGTATCCCGCAGCCGCTTCTCGATCCGTTTATGCTCGGCAGAGGTATAAGGTCTGCGATGATTCCCGAACGGCTTTTGGCTGTCCAAGGGCATTACTTCCTTTCAAGATAAGACGGTGTGTAAGCCGATAGGCCGTCGATCGCCCTGTTGTTTCCGCCATCGGCCGGGCCGGCTGTGCCGATCGTACTGCCGAATAGCGGGAAAACGGCAAACTAAAGTTTTTTGTATGCGGCATGCGCAAACAAGAGCCAGCCTGCGATAAAGCATACCCCGCCGAAAGGAGTAATCGCGCCAAGCCATTTCACGTCCGATATGCTAAGTACGTACAAGCTTCCCGAGAACAGCACGATTCCCGTCATAAACAGCCTTCCCGGCCATTTGACGCCATCGTCGCCCAGTTTGGATGCGGCCAGCGCTACGAGCAGCAAGGCCAATGCATGATACATATGATATTGAACGCCGGTCTTAAAAACGTCCAGCATCTCCGGCGACAGCTTCTCCTTGAGGCCGTGAGCGCCGAAAGCCCCCAATGCGACGGCCAACATCCCGTTGACCGCTCCCGCAATCATCAGCTTTTTCATTCGAACATACCCACATCATGCTGTCCAACAATGAGAGTGACCGGCTCCAAAAATACCCGTACAGTCGTTCCGTCACCCAAAAGATCGATTTCGATGTCGATGATTTTGGAGCGCTTCGTCTGCCCGGCCCGCTTGTCGTATACGACCTCGAACTGCCTTAAGCCAAGCGGATGATTGATGACGGAGGCGCCGATTGACGGAACCGGCAGCTCCACTTCCCCGTGCTCGAACAACACCTCGTGAATAATCTCGTCGTTCATGTCCACAATTTTTACCGTCTGACATAAGGTGAATCTCATAAATTCCCTCCTCCGAATGATCTGCTCTGCAAGGATAAACGCCTTGCGCGTCTTATGAGGCCTTGCGGTTACCGCCGAAATACAAGTACCTAGGATAGGAAACCTATAAATCCTTATATTTCGAGAAAATTGCCGAATTTTGTATGTTCCTGTAAAAATAATATCATATTTTGTCTAAAAAAGCAGGAGCATGGTCACAATTTTATTGGCGATTCCGTTACATGCCGCGTTCGGGAAGGAATATTTCTTGCTTATGTCGAATAACGTGTGGGAATATGGAAGGAACCATAAGGGGATATAATCCGTATGTAGTCCAAACAAGTTAATGAGGTGTGAAAGAATGGAAAATAATCGAGACCATGAAAACAGACAACCCGAACCGGGCGGCGCCGAAACGGAAAAAAGGCATGCTCCTTACAATTCCGGCCAACAGCAGTTTTTTATGCCTCCCCCGCAGGGCTCGCAGTTTGAAGCGCCCGTTCGCCGCAAGCATTCGGGACCCGGGATCGCTTCGTTTATCGTCTCGCTCACGATGTATGTTTTATGTATCCTGCTCCTGATCGGCGCAGTCGCGACGGTTACCGACCTCATCGATCCGACGACAGGCGCCATCGATACGGCCGGCGTTGAAGCGCTTCTGGAAAAAACGCCTTCGTTCGCCCTCATCGGCCTCGGCTTTATGGCGGCGGCCGTCGGACAGCTGATCGCGCTCGTACTTGGCATTATCGGACTGGCGCAAAAGGAACGCGGCAAAGTGTTCGCTATTCTCGGTACCGTGTTCAGCGGATTGTTCGTCGGCGTCATCGGTCTGATCATGCTGATCGGCCTTGCGGCTGCAGGGGGCTAACTCGGCAAGGATAAACGCTTTCGAAGAAAGCGACTTCGTAAGCATAGGCTTGGGACGCGCGCGTTTACCGTTGAAAGATAAGCGCTTGTTTTGTGAAACATATAAAGTCTTATATTTTAAAAAAGGGATCGTCCGGAAGCGGACGATCTTTTTTTGCGGCGCATATGGCCAAAAGGACAGCAAAACATCATTCGCTGGAACCGCACGCGGTGCGGAAGCTTGCATTCGAGCTGCGGTCGGCCAAAAGGTACCGCGAGGGCGAAGCTTCCCAATAATCAGCGCTTCGGCCAGGCTCACAACGAGAGACGTGTACAGCTTGGCGTAATGCTCCGTCTCGTACATCGCCCAGACATACACTTTGTATCCTACACGCTTAGCGCGTCATGCAGCCACTCACTTTGCGTTACGTAATTTCAGCGCCAAAAAACGGCTCCAACCTCATGGTTCTTTGCCGAGTAGCTTGCTTATGCCCCTCGTAAAACTAGACTAATAAATATACAATATAAATAAATACCATGCTAGGAGGGCCGCAATTCATGCCGGAGATTACTCCTGTGACGTCAACCGATACGGAGCTGTGGAAAACTGACAATTTTTTAAAACCGATTGAAGGCAAAATCGAAACGCTGCGCCTGCTCAGCGTAGACGTATTCGACACGCTGCTGTTCCGCTGCTGCTCGCAACCGGCCGACGTGTTCTTGCAGGCGGGACGACAAGCGAAGCAAAACGGGCTGCTCGCGGAAGGCGTAACCCCCGAAACGTTTCGTACCTTGCGGATAACCGCGGAGCGGCAAGCGCGCGCGCTGGATCCGTTAGGCTGTGGCGAAATTACGCTGGAGCATATTTACGCCCAATTGCCTGCCGGCGTATGCGATGCTTCCCGCGTGAAGGAGCTCGAGCTGGAAGCGGAACGCGAGCTCTGCTATTTGAATCCGCATATGGCCTCGCTCATCCGCTTCTGCCAGCAACGCCGCATTGATGTGGCGCTCGTCAGCGACATGTATATGTCGCCGAACCAGCTTTCCTCGATTCTTAAGGCGAACGGTTTCGATCCGTTCAGGGTGGATGCGATTCTCGTCTCCTCCGTAGACGGCGGCGGCAAGTCGTCGGGCAAGCTTTTCGACGTGCTGCTCGAAGCCTTTCCGGGCATAAGACCCGGCGACGTCCTTCACATCGGCGACAATGTTGCGGCCGATGTGGACGGAGCAGCAAGCAGAGACATTCGTTCGATACATTACCCTGTCATACCGGAAACGCTCCAAAGTCCTCTGCATTGGGAATCGATTCGGCATGGGGATGTCGCGCCCGCCGTCCGCTCGATTCGCAAGCTGGCCTCCGCCGCTGCGCCGGATAAGTTGGGGGAGAAAGAAAAATTTTTTTACCGCTTCGGCGCAGCCGTATTAGGGCCTTTCCTGCAAGGCTTTTGCGACTGGATTCTCGATATTTGCGAGAAGTCCGGCCGGACCGCCGTTCATCCGTTCATGCGGGAAGCGCATCTGCTCGGACCGATGCTGGAACGTTGCGCTGCCATGCGCGGACTGCCGATTAAGGTCGCACCGCTTTACATATCGCGGCAAGCGACGCTGCTCGCGGCAATGAGCGATTTTGGCGGCAAGGAGCTTGATAAAGTGTTGGCGCTCGGCGGCATTACGCTGAATGAACTGTTCAGGCTGCTTGGGCTCGAGGAGGATAACGGGCAACCCGTTCATTCCGCTTATTCCGCCGCCCAATTGAAGAGCGAAGCGTTAAACGCCTCCTCATTTGCAGCATATATGAAGTTGACCGTTCCCGAGAGCCGAAACATCCGCTTTGCCGAAGCTTCTTCTCCTTCGGCCAATGGCGAGAGCGTGTTCGACGCTTTACGAAGGTGCCTGCTCCAAGAAGATACGCTGGAACGAATCAGGCATAAGATCGCGGAGCAGAGAAGCCTGCTTATCGGGCATATCCGGCAGCAATGCATTGGTGAGCCGGACAAGCTGATTACGGTCGATATCGGCTTCAACGGCACGATTCAATCGGCGCTGCAGGCCGCGCTCGACAACGAGGCCGCAGCCCATGACACGATCCACCTGATGGCGGTCGGCACGGATAAAACGGCGGAATGGCTGCTGCGGGGGCTGGACATTCGCTGCTTTATCGGGGGCGGCGGGGAGCATAGCGAGCTTGCCAAAAGATTCGCGCGCAGCCCCGGCTTCACCGAGGAGCTGATGATGGGAGACTTCGGCTCCACGCTTCGCTACGAACGGCAAGCCGACGGCCGAATCGCGCCGGTTCTCGCCGAGCTCGTTCATCCGCCGGAGGAATTCCGCTGCAAAGAAGCATGCCACGAAGGCGTATTCGCGTTTCAGCGTTATTACGATTATTTGCGGCAACAAAAGCCGAAGTTACTCGGTACCCTTGGCGCGCGCGAATGGAGCTTAATCCTGCACCGCGCGATCGATATGCCGACGCCGGAGGAAGCCGCCGGCTTGGGCAGTCTGACCCATCAGGACAACTTTGGCGGAGTCAGCGCCGAGCCGATTTGCGGGCCGATTCCGGAGCAATGGCTGGAACGAGGGAGCGAATTTTTTATCGATATGAGCAACTTCGGGCCCAAAACGCTCAACGTTTATTGGCCGCAAGGCACCGCGACGCGGTACGCGCCTTTTTATTTGTACGGACGGTTCGCGAGGCAGGCCGATGCATTCGGCGGCAGAATGCTGCTGTTCCATGTCATGAACCGTCTGGCGGAAGCCGGCATCCGTACGGTGCATTTGTTCGGTACTGGCCCCGTCGCCGATATGCTTATCCGGGAAGCGCAGCTTCACGGCATACGCGTCCGCGGCGTAATTGACCCGGCCGCTTCGCCTTCCACCAGGCAGCGCGGACCGTTCGAGCCCATATCGCTCGCCGAAGCCGCGGCCGAGAGCGATAACCACGTCTATGTCATCGCGAGCTTGACCTATATTTCCGAGTTCAAGGCTTTAATTGAAGAACGATATGCCGATCTCCGGCCGGATAAACAGCCGAAGCTATTCGAACCGTTTGCTTGATCGTTTTTTCGGCGAAAAACCGGTTGGAAGCAAGTCAGTTTTCCTACTCGACAAAAACAGAAAAAAACAGCGACAGGTTATTCGCCTTCGCTGTTTTTGGTGTTCATGCAGCGGTACCGGAACGGCGTTCCGTCCCACAGCAGACTCGTTTCGGCCTCCCTGCTTTTCACATCTTCCTCCTCCAGGAGAAGGAAAAAGTTTTTGGTCGGCAGCTCGCCCAGCCCGTGCTTGCGGGAAAGCTTGTCCAAATACGGCCGCATGTCCTCAAGCTGGCCCGACAAATTGTCCCCGCCTAGAGCGAACGCATATAGCACACCCGCCGCCGGCACCCTTCGGACCCGAAACGATTCCGACACCCGCAGGAAAAAATCCCAATCCCAATAATGATAAACCTCGGTATCGAAAAATCCGATCGTTTCGTGAATCGACCGGCGATATAAGCATCCGGACGGCACAAATGTGGAAAACCTGCGCATCGCTTCCAAATCATGCTCATAAGCGAACGTCCTTCGGCTTACCGGCAGGCGAACCCCTCCGCTCCAGTTGAATTCCACGATTTCCACGTCGGAATAGACAAGATCGGAGTCCTCGATTCCGCGATGCATATTCTCGATATGCTCCGGCACAAGCAAATCGTCGTCGTCGCACAAAAGAATGAACTCGCCTTCGGCTTCCTCGACTCCCCTGTTGCGGGCGCGAACGTGTTTGCCGTTTGCTTCCATATCGATAACGCGGATAGAAAGCTCCCGATAGCAAGAGCAAAGCGCATCTACGGATACGCCGTTATCATTGACAATGATGATTTGCAAATTGCGATACGTTTGGCGGCTCAGCGACTCGAGCAGCTCGCCGAGCTCGCCGAGCCTGTTGTACGTCGGAATAACGACGGAAATAAGAGGCTGCATGATCCACGATTCCTTTCTATTGCCGGCAAACGTAAATTGTCGGAAGCCGACTAATGACAAACAAAGCCAATAATCTTAGTGAGATTGCTTTTATGTACTCTCTCATCGTATTGGAATGACATGCGGATGTAAAGTCATATCGAAAAAGCGCGAGATGCGCGAATACGGCTAATCCCCTCACGAAAAGGCAATACGCTGCTTTTTCCAACTGCCCTCTCCTCTCCCCGTCGCCCGTTGCTTGCATGCGCTGCAGATCGAAAACGCCTGCTTGCAGCGGGGAACGGCTTCCTTTCCCCACCTGTAGTCCGAAATCACCTAGCTTGCAGCGGGTAACGGCTTCCTTTCTCCACTTGTAGTCCGAAATCGCCTGCTTGCAACGGGGAACGGCTTCCTTTCCCCACCTGTAGTCCGAAAACGCCTGCTTGCAGCGGGTAACGGCTTCCTTTCCCCACCTGTAGTCCGAAAACGCCTGCTTGCAGCGGGTAACGGCTTCCTTTCCCCACCTGTAGTCCGAAAACGCCTGCTTGCAGCGGGTATTTTGCTCGGTACACCGGTAAATCCGTTCTCCAAGCAGGCGAAATCGGACTACTGCGTAAGACGAACCTCGATTCCTTGCTCCAAGTGGGCGTTTTCGGACTGCAGCGTGTAGAGAGAGGCGCAATAGCAAGCTCGTTTCGAATTTTCAACTCCGTTCGCTCGATCATTCCTTTCGCGATTGAAGTAAATCGTCCAATCAGCCTTACAGGGACGCCTTAAGAATCTTTCTTTATATCCAAGGATCACAGGCTATGATGAAAATAGGCACCGAATCGGCATTTTTCGAAAAAACGGCATTGGCGTCCTTTTAAGGACTGGCGTGTTTATCGGAAAATTTGAACGATTAACCAAAGACATAATTTCTGATGAGACAAACAAGAAATACCTCGACATATTAAATAAAGACCTTCCTTAAGAAAGGTCTTAGTCCCATTATTTCCTTGTAAAAACGTTTATTCCGTTCTTGAAAGTAGCTTCAATGTCCAGCCTCTCCCCGTCCCAGCGAAACAATACGAGATCGGCTGGAGCGCCGGCGGACAATCCTTGCGAAGCGCTCCAGCCCATCAAGCCGGAGGGCACAACCGACGCGCTTTCCCATGCTTCGGCAAGTCCGCATATGCGATGCTTCACCATATGCGCGATGCAGTGGGGCAGCATCTGAGCCGAGCCGGCCAGCAGCTGCGCATTCCGCTTCAAATGCAGCCGGCCTTCCGACGTCAGCACGACCTCCCCGATAAGCGGATTATCATATTCTCCGGGCTCCATTCCGCTGTACTTTACAGCGTCGCTGACCAGAATGAGCTTTTCCCGCTTCGTTTTTCTCGCTACGTTTAGGAAAGACGCCGGAACATGAAAACCGTCCGCGATTACACAGGCATGAAGCGAATCGCTTGACAGCTGCTCCCAAATGTAATTGGGGTGCCGGGGGAGCGTGAGATGCGCTCCGTTGCCCAAATGCGTGGACAAAGTCGCCCCTGCTGCTATCGCATCGGCAATCTGCCGCGGGCTTGCCGACGTATGACCGATCGACACGATGACGCCGCTCTTGACGCAGCGCTCGATGAACGAAAGGGATTCCGGCCATTCCGGCGAAAGCGTGATCAGCTTGATTCTCCCTTCGGCAGCTTCCTGCCAGCGCTGAAACATCGTCCAATCCGGAGCAGTCACATGCTGCAGCGGATGCGCGCCGCGTGCTCCGTCCTCCGGCGAAATAAACGGCCCTTCGACATGGATGCCGGGCATGGCAGCATTTGCAGCCGGATCCTCCCGGCAAGCTTGCGTTATATTTTGCAGCATGAGCCGGTATTGGACGTCGCTATTGGTAACGATCGTAGGACAAAAGGCGGTAACCCCTTCTTTCCATACGGCTCGCGACATCCTTTTCAGCGTTTCGGTCTGCGGCTGCTCTTCATTCACATCCATTCCCGCATACCCGTTGATATGCAAATCAACCAGGCCCGGCCCGACGAAGGGCAGTTCTTCACCGCAGGCCCGATACTCCGGCAATGGCTCGACCTCGGCGATAACGCCGTTTCGCATATGAATCCGCACGACAAGACCGCTTGCGTAATGTTTGCCTATGACGGAAGTAACGGAATTGAAGGCATTCCCTGCAATGCAGGCATCACCAGTATTGTCCGCATTCCCGCCATTACCCGCATCACCAGTATTACCGCCATTGCCCGCACTTCCCGCTTCCCCGCCGCTGACGGATAACAGGCCGTCGATCGCGCCTTCTCGGGCAGTGTCCCCGCCGAAATACTCACTCATTTTCCGCCTCCACACCGTTAAGCAACCCTCTGCCGAGCAGCTGCCGCAAACCCGCCAAGCTTAATGCCGAACCGTCCGCAGGTACGCCGCCTTGAGGCACATAGTGGGTCTCGATGCTGAACAATCCTTCGTAGCCGTCCCGCTCCAGCGCCTGCAGCTGTCCGATGTAGTCCACATCCCCCCGGCCGATCGGAACGCATGCGGCATCGCCGCCTTCACGGAAGAGAGAGTCTTTCAGATGTACGTGAGCCAAAACATGCTTCACGGCCTCATACCCGTCAGGAAATGCCTTAAGGCCCAAATAAGCTTCGTTGCCCGGATCCCATAATACTTTAAGAGCCGGGGAAGCCGTAAGGTCCGCTAACCGTCCCACTTCTTCCGCGCAGCCGCCGTTGCAGGAAGGCTCATTTTCCAGCAGCAGCAGCTTCCCCCTTTTTTCCGCGGTCTCAGCTGCCCGCTTCAAGTATTTCACAATGATGTCGTCATATTGTTCCGGTGATTGCTCCCGCCAAAACGAAAAAATTCGAATTCGCGAAGTACCCAGCAAATCGGCATAATCCAGCGCTTTCTCAAGCATTAGAAAATGACTGTCCACATCCTCCTCCGCCGACTGTCCGAACGTATCGCCTCCCGCAACCTTGCGGTTTCGATCAAGCGGACATTTAAAAACAGGCGAAGCGATTGCGGAAACAAAAAGTCCGTGCGCTTCGACACGTTTGCGTACGTGCATGACTTCTTCAGCCGTCAGCATCATCACATTTTTTCCGTCCACCATGCGGATTTCCACGTGCCGAAGGCCATGCTCCCGTATCCAGCTCAACGCTTCTTCCAGGCTGGGCGAAACCTCATCCGTAATAATTCCCAAACGATCCAACATCCGAATGCCGCTCCCTGTTTTAAAATATTTAGCTTCAGCCCTTTTATAAAAAGACGGTTTCGCCCGTTCGTCTGCTTTCATTGGCCGCTTCGAGAAAACGGACGATTTCGAGCATTTCCTCCGTCCCGACCGGCTGCTCGCCCGTGCGAAACATATGCATCGCCGCCTCCAGCAGTCCGGCCAAGGAAGGCTTCGGACTCGCATACAGATCGACAAACTGCGCCGCCGTTTCACGATGGATGAGTCCGCCGAACGCCCAGCTGCCCTTGCGGTTGCCGCGCGCGGTTCCGATTCGTCCGTCGCGCCATTCGCCGACGATCACTTCGTGATCTTCGTTCATCCGGACCGATACGCTGACGCAGCCTTTGCCCATGATCGCGTACAAGGCTTCAACCGTATGGATGCCGTACCAGAACAAAGGCGGCAGCGGCGGCTCGACCGGCATCGGACCGGAGCAATCCGCACCGATGATAGCGCCGCCGCCCGTCTCCTTCAGCGCTTGAACAAGCGGCTCCGTATACCGCAGCGACGAGCAGCTGAACATCGGCACTTGCCATTTTGCGGCTGTCTCCGTAATGGCTCGCGCCTCCTCCGTACTAACGGCAAAAGGCTTGTCGATAAATACGGGCTTCCGGTACGGAGCGATGCGCGCAAACTGCTCCTGGTGAACGCGTCCGTCAACGGAGGTAAGCAGGATGGCGTCCGCCTCTTCCGCCACGCGCTCCATGCTTTCCGCAATCTGCACGCCGAAGTTGTCACGAAGCTGTTTCGTATACGTACCCACGCGCGAGCGGCTTAGCTCGAAATCGTCCGATCCGCCCGGATACGCGATCGTAAGCCGGCCCCCCGGCACATGAAACGGATGCTCCGGATTGTTCAACAGATCGGCGAACAGCTCGCAATGCGACGTATCCAAGCCGATCATTCCTATTTTCAGCAGCTGTGTCATACCAATGTTCCTCCCTTTACCGTTTATTTGTTATTTTGATGAAATGCAGCCCGCCATGTTGTTGTCTTCTAACTATGTATAATAGGGCAGAAACAAAAAATAAACGTGCCAAAACAGAAAAAAAGCCGGTCATTTTATAACATTCGAACGATCAATTAATAAAAAAAGAGAACCCGCCGGTTCTCGAATTGCCGGTACAACGACCCGACTCAAGAAGGGAGTTCTGCTTATTCAATACGATGAAATTTTATCTATAAACGTGCAGCGGTCAAATTGTCGGTTCGCCAATCATTAAAGGAACGAGGGGAACCTCCCATCCTTAATCATCAGACGGACGGTCAAGAGTAGACGGGACAATTCCTTCAGGCAGAGTGGGAATGCACATGGAAACCACCGTCCCAAATCCGTGCTTGCTTTTTAGCTGCACTCCGTATTCCTCACCATAGGTAAGCTTCAAACGCTTGTCGGTATTGAATAACCCGATATGATCGGAATAATCCTCCGAATCTTTGAGCTTTTCCTTGATTTTCTTCATCGTTTCCGGGTTTATGCCTGCGCCATTGTCAATAATGGAGAGGCGCAGAAAGCCTTTCAACGCGAACGCTTTTACTTTGATCTTGCTTTTCCCCTCTTTTTCTCGAATCCCGTGATAAATGCTGTTTTCAATAATGGGCTGCAAAATGAGCTTGATCACCGTATATCGACTCACTTCTTCATCAACATCCCATATCATTTCAAACTTATCTTTATAGCGTACTTGTTGAATTTCCGTATAACTCAAGGTTCTCCGTATTTCCTCTTCCAGCGTGACGAGTTCCTCGGGCTTGCTAAGAGAATAGTCCAGAAGATCGGAAAGATTTTCGATCATATGGCTTACTTCGTTCTGGTTTCCCGAAAGCGCATACGATTTCCAATATATCGTCTTTAAAGTATTAAACAAAAAATGAGGGTTAATCTGCGCTTGTAAAGCGGTAAGCTCCATTGCCTTCATTCTGAACTTTTTCTCGGACAATGCGATTTTCAAGAAGCTATGCTCGATAAACGTTTTAAGAATATTGTTGATAATGTAGCTGTATTCGTCTTTAATACGATCGGACATCGGAGGGAGGGGATTCCCGCTTTCCGCCGAGTCGAGAATATGGACGATTTTGGAGATTTGTCCGTAATTCCGTTTCGTAATAAAATAAGCCAGCCCGAGGCCGATCACGAATGCCGCCAAAAGCAGCATCAGCATGAACCCGCTCAGCTCGGAGGGGAATTCGTAAAGCGTATGCTGAGGAACGATGGACAAGTATTGCCAGCCGTATCTTTCCGACTGATGCTTGGAAATGATATAGGTACCGCTCGCAAATTTCATTGTGAAAAAGTCCTGCGGCGATTCGCTTATTTGCTTCAGATCGATATCTTGCAGCAGTGCGGTAGTCGAATTTTTAAAAAGGATCTGCTTGTCCGCATTCATAATGAGTATGCTTTGGTCGGGAAGCGGCGTAACGCTTGTAAGAATGTTCTCGATATACTGCGGCAGTATATTCAAAACAATGACTCCGTTGCGCGAAGACATACGATGATAGATCGACATAATCTGCAAGGGATTTTCATCGAATGAAGTCCGTTTGATTTCTCTTGCTTCCGTCCAGAACGTCTTATTCCGCTCTTGATTGCGGTAGCTTTCATACCAGGCTTTATCCGACACATTAGCCAAGCCGGCGACGCCCTCGCTGGATGAGAAAAACCGGCTGCCCGCGCTGTCATAATAAACATAAATGGAGTAGATATACGGTCTTGCGCTCGGATCGGCATTCATAAACCCTTTAATGATTTTCGTTACGGCATTTATTTCGTATGTGGCCGAGCTGCTTTGAAGAATGGCATCCATTTCAAAACCGATATCGGCATTCGTATCGTAAACCAGGCTCAATTGATCGATTTCATTTAAAACAAGCTCGACGTTTTCCTTCGTTTGTTTTAATAAACTGGCGTTGTTTGTATTGATATTGTTTTTCAGCTCGTTTTGTGTAAGCGCGATGGACGAGGCTCCGAAAATGATTAACGGAATCAACAAGAGGATCAGGAAAAGGGTAAGATTTTTTAAGAAAAATCGTTTTTTCATAGGCTGTCCCGCCATTCCGTATTACTCCACCCGATCGAGGTTTTCGTTCGTTCTAAACGCTCTCGGACTTTTGCCGTAATAGCTTTTGAACGTTCTCGTGAAGTTTTTCACGTTACTATAACCTAGTATAGCGCTTACATCAAACGTCCTGTATCTGATATCTTTTAAAAGTTCCACCGCTTTTTCCATTCTGACCGACAGGAGGTAATCGGAAAAATTTTGTCCGGTTTGTTTCTTGAACAGCTTGCTTACATAATTCGGATGCATGTGAACAAGCTTGGCTACATCGTCGAGCTCTACATCTTTATAATGCTCTTTAATATGGTTCTTTATCGTAAGGATAACCCGATCGTAAAAGTTTTGGGCTTCTTCGGCCTCTTCCGGAATTTCTTTGGCGGACGGTTCGGCTGTATGCGCTTCCTGATCGAGCTCGTCCTTGACCTTTTTAAACACATTAACAAGCTCGCTAAATTTCGTCGATTTGACGACATAGCTTTTTACTCCGAAGGACAAAGCTTTTTGTGCGTATTCAAAATCTCTGTGACCGCTGAAAAATATAATTTTGATTTTGGATTTTTGTTTTTGCAGCTCTTCGGCCAGTTCGATACCGGTCATCACAGGCATTTTAATATCGCATAGAATGACATCGACGGCATGATTTTGCACGAAATCCAGCGCCTGCTTGCCATGCTCCGCCTGCCCCGCAACCTCAAAGCCTATCTCATCCCACGGAAAAAAATTGCAAAGCCCCGTTCTTATTTCATATTCGTCATCCACTAAAAGAAGTTTGTACAAGGTAACTCCCCCTCGCGGTTTCATCATGTGCTTTTCATGGTATCCATCCGTATGCCGAACGTCAAGTTAATTTTAGGGTCAAGGATAAACGGCTTCGCTGTCCTAAACGCTTTCGAAGAAAGCGGCTTCGTAAGCATAAGCTAAGGACAGGCTCGTTTACCGGTGAAATATCAGGCCATTGTAATGTGAAACATACAATGGCCGATATTTTGAAAAAGTGGAAATTGCAACCTCCCCCTTCGCATGAAAGCGCTTTATGCAGCGTTTTTTCCCCTTTTGGATTGGATAATATCCGTTCATGAGGCGATAATACCAATTCATGATACCTTTTTCGAAAAAACGGCTCGGTAACCGGCTAATTAACGATACCTTAAGTGAACTGCGGTGCGTTATTGAAACGGAAGCAAGCTGTTATACTTAAGCACAAGGTTGAAGGATAACCGATTTCGACACATAAGGAGGTCAAATATGAAAGGGCTTTCTAAGGTAGTAAGCGCAGTATGCATGGTTCCTCTGTTGGCTTTGGCTGTTGCCGGATGCGGCGGTAAAGATTCGTCTTCATCTCCTGACGCCACAAAGGCTTCCGGCGGCAAAAACGTAACATTGAGGTTTTCCTGGTGGGGATCGGATCCGCGTCATAAAGCTACGCTGGACGTCATCGCCCTGTACCAATCGAAAAATCCCAATGTAAAAATTGAAGGCGAATACATGGGGGCGGACGGCTACAAAGAGAAGCTGATGACGCAGCTGGCAGGAGGCTCTGCGCCCGACATCATGCAGATCGACCCGCCATGGCTCGCGGATTTCACGAAGCAATTCAATTCCTTTGAAGATTTAAACAAGCAGCAAGACCTCGATATCAAAGGTTTTGACGAAGCGTTCGTGAAAAGCTACGGCGTCGTCGACGGCAAACTCGTCGGTCTTCCTACCGGAATCAGCGGGATTACGATGCTAATCAACAAGGATGTTTTGACGAAATCCGGCATTAACCCCGACACCGTATGGGATTGGGATACGATCCTGTCCGAAGGGCCGAAAGTGAACCAAGCGGATCCAAAATCCCACTTCCTGGTAACCGACCAATTCGCAACAGTGGTACAAATTTTGCCGCCATATTTGAAGCAAAAAACCGGCAAGCAAATCGTCAATGACGACTATACGATTGGGTTTACGAAGGCCGATCTTGTCGACGCTTTCACCTATCTCAAGAAGCTGTTCGATACGAAAGTCGTAGAGCCGGCCGCTCAACAATATATGTTCAAGGCCAAGTACTTCGAGAATCCCGTCTGGGCCAACAAACAGGCAGGATCGACGATCGAATGGATTGCGGCCATCGGTCCGAGAAAGGAACCGTTCAAAGACTCGGCGGATGTCGTCCTCCCTCCTATCGCCAAGGATGCCAAGGATACGGGGGTTATCGTAAGACCCGCCCAGATGCTCAGTATTAACAGCAAGTCGGCCAACAAAGAAGAGGCGGCCAAATTCCTGAACTTCTTCTTCAATGATAAAGAAGCCCTAGCCATCTTGAAGGATACCCGTTCGGTGCCTCCGACCGAAATCGGCAGAAAAGTAAGTGCCGATGCAAACCTGATCGATCCATTGATCCTAAAAGCGATCGATTCGTCGACTTCAAAACAGGGTATGGCGGACAATGTGATCTCTCTTAATATCCAGCTGCAAAATATTATGATGGATGCGGTTGAAAAAATCGGGTTCGGCAAATCGACGCCGGAAGCCGCGGCTGACGAAATGATCAAGCAGTTCCAGTCCAAGCTGACCGAATTAAAAGCTGCGGCTAAATAGGTTACTGAACGAATAGAAGGCGGAAATTCCGGGCAGAACGCCGGCGGAAGCGAAATGCGAATTCCCCGGCAGCCTGCCCGAATGATTTCCGGGCACCTTCTCCCTACATTTATGCGAAAGCTGGCTGATAGCATGAAATTAAAGAATTATACGGGTTTGCTGTATATTTCGCCATGGATTATCGGTTTTCTAGTTTTTCAGTTTTATCCGATTTTTGCGTCTCTCTACTATTCTTTCACCGATTATTCGATGGCCAGAGATCCGAAATTCATCGGATTCAAAAACTATGTTGACATGTTTACGATCGATCCGAACTTCCTTCTCTCGTTAAAGGTCACAATCGTGTATGTCTTGATGGCCGTGCCGTTAAAGCTGATTTTCGCGCTCATCGTCGCCGTTGTTTTGAATCTCAAACTCAAATTCGTCAATTTCTTCCGGACCGTCTATTATATCCCCTCCATTCTCGGAGGAAGCGTCGCCATCGCCATTTTATGGAGAGCCATGTTCTTAAAAGACGGATTGGTAAACCATGTGCTCGCTTATCTGCATATTCCGCCGGTGGAGTGGTTCGGAAGCACCTATATAGCGCTGTTCACCTTGAGTTTGCTGACCGTTTGGCAGTTCGGCTCTTCCATGGTGCTCTTTCTGGCGGGCTTAAAACAGATTCCGCAGGAGCTGTATGAGGCTGGAACCATGGATGGCGCATCCAAATTAAGGATGTTTTTCACTATCACTTTGCCGATGTTAACTCCGATCGTATTTTTTAACCTGGTCATGCAGATGATCACGGCCTTGCAGGAGTTCACTTCCGCTTTTGTCGTAACGAACGGCGCGCCGATGAAAGGGACTTATTTATACGGGATGAAATTGTACGAAGAAGCCTTCTCCAATTTTAAAATGGGCTATGCATCCGCACTTTCATGGGTCCTGTTTGTCCTTATTCTGATTATCACCTTCTTTATATTCCGATCATCCAAAAGCTGGGTGCACTATGAAGACGGAGGCCATTAACCGTGAAAATCAAGGTAAACCGCTATATCCAATACATTTTTTTAATCCTGTTCGGAATCATTATCGTTTATCCGCTGATTTGGCTATTTCTAGCCTCGTTCAAAACCAATGAGGAAATATTCGGCGTGGCGAACAGCTTCCTGCCTGCGAATTTTTCATGGAGGGCCTATATAGACGGGTGGAAAGGGAGCGGCCAGTTTACTTACGGCGACTTTTTTATCAATACGTTCAAGCTGGTTATTCCTACGGTTCTGTTTACCGTCGCCTCCAGTATTCTGGTCGGGTATGGCTTCGCGAGATTTAAGTTCCCTTTCAAAAACATATTGTTTGCCATCATGATCTCGACGCTCATGCTTCCGAATGCGGTTATTATCATTCCAAGATATATTCTGTTCAAAAAATTGGGCTGGCTGGACAGCTATTATCCTTTCATTGTTCCGGCAATATTCGCCTGCTACCCGTTTTTCGTATTTTTGATGGTACAGTTTTTCAGGGGACTGCCCAAAGATCTGGATGAGTCCGCTCATCTGGACGGCTGCAATTCCTTTAAAATCCTGACCAAAATATTGCTGCCTTTATGCAAGCCGGCGGTATTCTCCGTGGCGCTGTTCCAATTTATTTGGACATGGAACGATTTTTTCAACTCCTTGATCTTTATCAACAGCATTAAAAAGTACACCCTGATGCTCGGCCTTCGCATGTCTTTGGACGCGCAAGCGGCTGTAAACTGGGATCAGATCATGGCGATGGCGATTGTAACGATCGTTCCCAGCATCGTGTTGTTCTTCTTTTCGCAAAAATATTTTGTGGAAGGCATTGCGACTACAGGCTTGAAAGGGTAACGATCCGTCGAAAGTCCGCAGAAGACAATTTAGGGAGGAATCATAGATGAAAGCGCGAGTTGGAGTCATCGGTGCAGGGATTTACGGGACGAAAATATTAAAGGCCTTCTCTTTTGCCGCCAAAATGGGAGACATCGAGCTTGTCGCCTTGGCCGATCTGAAGCAAGAGGTCGTCGATCAACAAGCCAAAGCGTTTAACATAAAAGGGTATCTTGACTATAAAGAAATGCTCCACAAAGAAAACCTCGATGCGGTTGCGATCGTTACCCCCGACTTCTTGCATCGGGAAGTTACGCTGGAAGCGGCCAAACACGGCGTGCATGTTCTCGTCCAAAAGCCGCTGGATACGAGCAGCCAAGGCGGCCAAGATATGATCGATGCTGCGCGTGAACATAATATCATGCTGTTCGTCGATTTCCACAAACGATTCGATCCTGCGCATATGCAGCTCAAAAACGATATCAAAAACGGAAAGCTTGGCAAAATTCAATATGGCTATGCTTATATGGAAGATAAAATCGTAGTGCCTTCCGTCTGGTTTAAAAATTGGGCGCAGCACAGTTCTCCCGCTTGGTTTCTTGGCATTCACTTCTATGATTTGCTTTACTGGCTGCTGGAATCGAAGCCCAAGAAAGTGTACGCCACTGCAATCAAGAATAAGCTGGCCGGAATGGGCATCGATACGTATGATTCGATTCAGGCTAAATTCGAATTCGAGAACGGCGCCCAATTCTCGATGGACTCCTCGTGGATTATTCCTAACGGTTTTCCGTCCATCGTGAATCAAGGGATTCGCGTAATCGGCTCGGACGGGATGACGGAGGTGGACAGTCAAGACCGCGGCATGCTGAGCGCCTTCGAGGACGAAACCGCATCCGCCGTATCGAACCCTTTTGCGGCGCTTGAAGTCGAAAGACCGTTTTACGGCAACGCTCCGCAAGGGTATACGTTCGAATCGATGCTTTATTTTACGAAATTGATCGGCTTGATGAAGAACGGCATGAAACTGGAACAACTGGAAGGCGCTTATCCTAACGGAGAGGAAGCCTTGATTTCTACACAAATGTGTGAAGCGGTCCATCAAAGCGTGGAAACGGGTCAAATCATTCATTTGTAGCGGAGTGAAGCACCGAAGGGAGTGACAGGCCGGTGAGCGTTTTTTATGATTTGTTAAAAGAAGTGCCCATGCCCAAAATGGTCAAGGTACGGCAAAAATTCCAGCGTCCTTCGATTCCTCTTGACGATATTCCGCAGACGATCGACGACATACTGGGATTAGACGATATCTCGGACACCATTCAACCCGGCAAACGTATCGCCATCACCGTCGGAAGCAGGGGCATCCGGAATATTGCTTTCATTACGCGTGAAATCGTCAGGGTTCTCAAAGAAAAGGGAGCCCTTCCCTTCATCATTCCCGCTATGGGCAGCCATGGCGGAGGAATCGCGGAAAACCAGCAAAAAATCATCGAGGATTTTGGCGTCACGGAAGCGTACTGCGGCTGCCCGATCAAATCGACGATGGATACGGTGGAGATCGGCAAGACGCCCGAAGGTCATTCCGTCGTCATTGACCGGTATGCTGCGGAGGCCGACGGTATCGTCGTTGTGGGACGCGTGAAGCCCCATACGGCATTCCGGGGGGAATACGAGAGCGGCATCATGAAAATGATGACGATCGGTTTGGGCAAACGCGAAGGAGCGAATGCCTGCCACGCGGCAGGCTGGAAGCATATGCGCCGTTTAATTCCGCTTTTCGGGAACACCATTATCAAACATGCCAAGATCCTTTTTGCCGTAGCCATCGTCGAAAACGCTTTTGATGAAACCTGCATCCTGGAAGCGATTCCGAAAGACCGGATTGCCGAAAGAGAACCCGAGCTGCTGGATCAAGCCAAACAGCTAATGGCGCGTATATGGATTGAAGATACGGACGTGCTGGTCGTCGATAAAATCGGCAAAAACATTAGCGGCGACGGAATGGATCCCAATATTACGGGAACCTTCGCTACGCCTTATGCCAGCGGCGGATTGAAGTGGCAGAAGGTGGCCGTGCTAGACGTTACGGATGAAAGCCATGGTGTCATCATAGGAGCCGGAATGGCCCATGCAACCACCCAAAGATTGTTTGACAAAGCCGATCTGGAGGCTTCTTATATTAATGCTCTAACATCGACGGTATTTGACGTTGTGCGGATCCCCATGATCCTAAAAAGCGATCGCGACGCAATCGCCGCGTGCATCCGGGCCAGCAATGAAATCGATATCCGGAAGCCGAGAGTGATTCGTATATCGGATTCCCTTCATATGGAGTATATTTACATTTCCGAAGCGCTTATGGATGAGGCTTCCAAACACGCGAATTTGGAAATAGTCGGCGATCTGCAAGAAATGCCGTTTGATGCAAACGGGAATTTGTGGTGACACCTGCAATAACGGGCCGAATCTAGACGGCCCCAGTAAATGAAACAGCGACGGACATGGTGATTCAACCTTAGTCTGTCGCTGTTTTATTGGCTTGCAAAGCAGAAAACGATACATCATTTCCACCCGGCAAGTTTCAGCATCTCATTCACAAATTCGCTTTTAGCACTGATAGCCTGCGCACAAAAATGAGTACTATTTTCCCCATCGTTCTCTACTCAAGAAAAAATAAACTAGCAGACTTTCAATGCTTATACTATAGATTTTAAAGATGTAAGCATTTGATCGTGCAACGGGTAGTGATCCTCATAATGAGGCAACGTTTACTATTCGTAAGGAAAACCTCACTATTTCAAACCGAAAACCCGTGTTTTGGTGAGGTAATGAGGTAAACGCAATTATTAGTGAGGCAAACGAAATGAATAGTTATGTTTGGCTCACTAACGGGCGAGAACGCGCATTTTACTTGTGTAATAGTGAGGACAGCCTCATGAACAATAAGGTTTTCTCCACTAATCGCACGGTTCGTACATGATCATTACGATATCCGTGTTTGCTTTCGTAACCAGGTCATCAATCCCTAGTTTTAGACTTGATATCGTATTAGCTGATCTCTTAACTCTAGTTCCTTTTCGAATTTCAGTTTTTCAAGTAACTTCATCAAACACCCCGCGTCTCGATATCCCAATATTCTTCTTATCTTCATCTTGAATGATCTGTCCGGATTCCGATGATTACGTTAGCGTCCTGTTCTTCGGAACGAACCCATTTTGGAAGCAACCCGTATTGCGTAAAGAGCTCGGCAGTCAACGGCGCCTGCTTCTCGCTAGTTTCGAATAATAAGAAGCCCCCTACTGCAAGCCAGCGAGGTGCTTCAGCTACTATTCTCCGCTGGACGTCAAGTCCATCGGCGCCTCCATCAAGCGCAATCCTTGCCTCGTGAACGCGGGCTTCCGCCGGCATGAATTTTATTGCGTCTGTAGGTACATATGGGGCATTGGCTACGATAACATTGACACGATTATAAAGATGAACGGGCAGCGGATCGTATAGATCCCCTTCATACACTTTCCCCTTATCTAAGCGAATATTACGACGAGCGCATTGTACTGCAGCGGGATCGATATCAACAGCATGCAATGCTATACGCTCCACCGAAGCGATTAAAGCCGCGCCTAAAGCTCCGGAGCCGCAGCACAGGTCAACGACAACGTCTCCTGGTTGAGTAAGAGTCACAGCCTGCCGAACTAAAAACTCGGTTCGCTGCCGGGGGACGAAAACTCCGGGATCCAGCTCAATCCGCAAACCGCAGAAATCCGCCCATCCGATAATATGTTCAAGGGGGAAACCGGCTGCTCTTTGATCCACCAGTTGTTCTAGTTCGGTATCATTTTGTGAAGAAGAAATAAGTAACCGGGCCTCATCCTCAGCAAACACACAACCGGCGGCACGAAGCTTCCTAACAATCGTTTTCCAAATGTCTCTTCCATCTTCGCTATATTCCACGGATCACCATACTTTCGCATGGATTTTGTATCAATACCAGTCTACATATTTTCAACAGCCCTCAACATGTAGAATTCTCTTTTAGTCAAACTATCCTGCCGTTTTGTTTTTCTTAATGATCCTTGCATCCGAAAATTTCACACGAATCGCAAAGGTTCGTCATAAGTTCACAACATTCTATTGGTAAAGTAACAAGTAACCGGAACACCAAGAGAAGAGATCATCAGCATCAATATATTAGATAGAGGATGGATCATTTTATGGCTTATAGACTTAGTCAGAAAAACAAAAACTTTTTGGTCGCTATCCACGTTATTTCGGTAGCGTCATGGATTGGCGGAACATTGGGCATGCTGCTGCTAGGCATGTATTTGCATAAAGCCGATCATGCAGAACAACTTACTTATACACTAGCCAGCATGGAAATCATTGACGAGAATTTACTCAAGTACCCGGCACTGCTGACGTTACTGACAGGTATCCTGCTCTCCATATGGACGCATTGGGGACTTGTGAAGCATTACTGGGTCACTATTAAACTAGCGACCACCATGATCACAATTATGATCGGAATCTTATTTTTGAATAAATGGACAGCCTCTCTGGCGGATATGGTAGAGGATATGGGATCTGCAAGCTTGCAAAATGAGGGGTTCCAGTCGACATGGTTGAACATGGTTACAACGTCCGGTTTCAATTTGTTATGCCTGCTGCTCATGGTGTTCATTACTTATTATAAACCGTTCGGGAAGATTAAAAAAAGACGATCCGCTAGCTCGTCGAAATCATCCTAAGGGTGTCGCAATATTACTCGCAAATGGCTCGGATACATTATCGCGATACACTGACCGATCTTAACGTACGATGCCAGTCTATTACTTTTATCTGTAAAAATGAAAGGAGCAGCGCGCGGCTGCTCCTTTCATTTTTACCCGTTCAACTTGATCCTTAGCTCCTTATCCGGATTTTCCGTATAGTACCAAAAAATATATATGTCAGCCTCAGTCCCGCTGAAGTTCGTATATTCTTTAGTCACCGAATTGATGCCTTCTCCGGAAAGATTGACGGACACCTGCTTTCCTTCTATACTTTTTGCCCCCGTGCCCATATACGTCTGGTTGACTTTTCCAAAGGCCGGATCGTCGCACTCGCTCTGCAAGTATAGATTGCCGTCCTGTTTAAAATACGTCCATTTGACGGAATAACCGCCGACCAGCGTCGTTATCGTCTTCTTCTCTTCGCTGATGCCGGTCAGCCGGATCGGATCTTTCGCGTCTCTGTGCTCGATCATTTCATGCTTGGCCACAAACGTTACCGGGGTTTCTGCGGTCACTTGCACCCCAGGCCTGAGCTCAAACACATAACGCAGTTCTTCCGGTTTATCCCCGACTTTAGGCACCTCGCTTCCTCGCAGCAGCGTCCCATCTATATCCAAAAAATTTTTCAACAACGGGAACCTCGCATACGGTTCACGTTTAACCGTGATTCGGATTTGCGTCGGCGTCGCGGTCATTTGTTCAAGCATGTATGTCGTACCCGCATGCTCCATCGGAATATGGAGCTCCTTTTTCACGGTGCCGCTTAACATTTTTTGTTTGTCCAAATGCAGGTCAAATGTCCAATCCTTATCGATTTGCCATTCCTGCCGATTGTAAAGCAGCTTGTATTTGACGTTATTGTCCTGAAGGTCGCTTTTCCGGTAATGAAGGACGCCGGTATATTCTCCGTTCTCGCCGGGCTTGCCGACTACGCCGGGGAGAGACTCCTCAAGCTTCACACCGTCTTTATAAACGCCGATCTCAGGGCGCGCCCAGCTTTTTACCTCAGGCTGACTGAACGTGACGGCAGTGGAAAGAAGGACGTTATCTCCTTCCGGAACAGGTTTAATGGACAATTTCTCGATGCCGTCCTGTCCGATGGCGTATTCCTGCTTGCCTTCGAATGGATTTAACGAGAACTCGCGCTCCGCCATGGAAAGGGCCCGCACATTCCGAATAGAAAACTTCACATCCGTTTCCAGATCCTCCGGCGCCCAATCCGCTTCAAAGTAGCCGCTCCATTCGTTTCGCTCCTTGTTGAAAACCGTTTTTTGCTGTCCGCCGATGATTCGGCCTTGACTGTCCGTCAGCTCCATTTTGGCAAATTGCAGTTCTCCCGTCGCGGCTTTCCCTTTCATACGCAAGCTGTACAGCAGCACCGTCCGATAATCGTCCACCACAGCGGTATGGATGGTGAGCGTAACGCCGTCTTGTGTCACCGATTTTTCGATCGACTGCCCTAACCCCTGCTGGAGTGCGGATCGAATACCTGCGCTGTAAGGAACAAGGCTGTCCCAGTTGTACGATAAAGCCGCAATTACAGGTGTCGCCGCAAGCGTAGCCGTTAAGGCCGCAATCATCGCCACTCTGCGAGCGCGCAGCCGTTTTTGAGCGTTCTGGTCGACAGGGAGCAAGTTGGCTTCCGGACCCGGCAGTTGCGTTTCCAGACGGTTCCACATGGCGTCGAAATCCGGATATTGCATATGCTCCTCAGCGTTCTGCAGCGGAATAAACGTTTGATCCTTTTTGCCCATGTATTCCACCATCCTTTCCTCGAGTAGTCCCTGCCGTATCCGTCATCCTCTGCAGCAGCTTGATTCCTTTGTTTAATCTAGATTTCACCGTTCCTACCGGAATGCACAAAATATCGGAAATTTCCTTCAAGCTGCAATCGCTCATAAAACGAAGAGATACGACGGTTTTCAGTATGATCGGCAGCTGCTGCAGCATTTGTAGGCATTCCATCGCCGATTCGCGCTCTTCGGCAACGGTATCCGCTCCTTTTTCCGTCATCCGTGCAGAGGAGAGATGAAAAACTTTCTCTCTTGTTTTGGCGCGCTTGCTTTTCTTCAGCTGATTCAAACAATGGTTGACGGTCACCCGCAGCAGCCAAGTCTTCAAGTGCTCCACCTTCCGCCAGTCATGCCGGAACACGGTTACGAATACTTCCTGACACATATCCTCCGCATCGGCAGCGTTATGCAGCATGAAGTAGCACGTTTTATACACGTCTTTCCGGTACATTTCGAACAACGCTTTTTCGCTCAAGACTCTCCCCCCTTTTTATAGCGGTCACATATATTAACAACGCCGAATGCAAATAGGTTCATTTCAAGAGAATACCTTTTTACGAAAATGTTGTCACCAAAAAACCTCCGAACCGATAGAGAACGGCCGGAGGCTTCATAAGATGTACAGCGTTATTTTTGCTGATGTCGTAAGCTTATTGCATGATATCCAAATACCGCTTCTGATCCAACTGATGGCAGACAGTCGATCCAAGTCGATAGAGTTTGCAACTTTGCTTCATCAACTCGTGTCCTTTTGGGGATATACCTTAATCCAGGCATTTGGCGAAACGCTCCGTTATTTGTATGCCTCTATGCCAATCCATTCCTCCGGCTTCAATCGTCCAGCAGGCCTCAAGCACGCCTCGCACTACGCCCCACATCGCGATTCGGCGCGGGTCCAGGCCGAGGCGATCACTTATAATCGCAATCCGGCTCCGCAGCACCTGCTCGCAGTCACCGCCTCGATCCTCATAGTTAAGCAGATACTGGATCGTATCAAAATGGATGTCGCCGATGATGCCTTTTGGGTCAATGACAGCCCATTGCTCTTCGCCTTGTCGGAGAATGTTTTCATGATGCAAATCGCCATGTAATAGGAAATTCTCACTCGTGGTAGCGAGGAGATATGCTAGACATTCTTCGGCATTTTCCAACCAGCTCTCAGGTAGTGGAGCGGAAATATTCAAATCGTCGAATCGCCCGCGGTATCGCTCGATTGCCGCGAAGTGCTGTTTTATGGACGGGTACTGACTTCCGGTTGGTACCGGAAGGTGTAGACGGCGAAATACATCGCAAAAGATAGCCGTCGCAAGGGTGTCATCCTCAATTACCGACAATGGCGTGCCAGGGTCGGCACCCTCCAGCAGTGCCACGCCCCACTTCTCATCTGCATCAAGCACATGAATCGCCCCCCGTCCCTCATAAGCGCGAAGCACACTAACTTCCCTAGAAAGCTCATCCTTCAGGAAAGATAGTTTAAGGACGACCGGTTTCCCGTCACAGCGTTTTGCTCGAAGCACGAAATTATAGGATAAATTCAAAAATGGAGCTTCAGGGGTAAAGTTGAAACGGCTTGCACAATCGGTGATCAACCCAGGCAACGCCTCCGACCATGCGGCGCCTTGCTCACCGTGGAGTTCGTGCATTCTCTCTACAAACATATCAGGGATCACAATCATGCAGCAATGGCTCCTTTCAACGAAGAAGTCTGCTACTTCTCTTCTTCGACACATAGTGATGCAATATCCGGTTTCGCCCAGATCCGGCATTCTGGAGAGGTTGCAGCGTTGAACTGACTGCCGAAAATACCTGCAGCCCGCTTAGCGTCAAGACATACTTGCCAGATGCTCCTCAAGTCGATCCATCGTTTGTTCGGCACCTGGGACGGCATATGTTTTCACCTTATCGAATACAGCGGCATTTTCTTCAAAAACCGTGCTATATGTGAGTTTCGTCATACCATCCAGATCCACAAAGCTTGCTGTTGCCAGAAAATGAGGAAACACCGCATGTTTAATGACGATTCGTTCGGGTTTCACGACCTCGACAAAAACATTGGTGTTGGGAAAATCAACGCCATCAGGACCATGCATGATAAACTCCCATGTGCCGCCCGGTTTCATTTCAAACTTCTGAAAAGTCGTCGTAAAACCTCGTGGTCCCCACCACTTCGACAGATGCTCCTCTTTCGTCCAAGCATCAAACACAATATCGCGTGGAGCATCAAATACACGGGTGATCACAATCTCACGATCGCCTACTTGTGTTTCATTGTTTCGGTTCATGTCCATCCCTCCAAAAATGTTTAGAATATGCTTCCATCTAGTGTGGCGGCAGTCAGGAGGCTATGTTGTTTAAGCTTTTGTATGAACAGATTCAAACTATAGTTCCCATGATCGAGAAGTTTACCTTTAAACCGGGACGTGATTGAATACGATATCTTGGCGACGTAACATATCCGTCGGGGTCATGCCGGAACGTAATCGAAAATCCCGGTTGAAATGCGACTGGTCATAGTATCCGCAAGCCAGTGCCAACTCCAAAGCGTCTACCTCCGGTTTGCTGCGAAGATGCTCCACCGCCCGTTGGAATCGAACGACTCCGGCATATTGCTTCGGCGTCAAGCCGGTTTCCCGCTTGAACAGCTGAATGAACCGTTCCGTGCTGAGGTTTGCTTTCTCCGCTATATCCCGAACCAAGGGGGCAGCGGGATTTCCGGCCAATGCTAGAAGTCCAGCGGTGACTGCAGAATGGCCTCTAGGAATTTCGATCTGTCTGGCCAGATAACCGAAAAGGAATTTCTCTACGCGCTGAAATCGTTCCGCCGGTGCCGAGAGTTCGGAAAGTTCGCAGCGCAAGTTGACTGTGTCCGGATGCCCTATCGCTTCTTGCAATGGAATATCGCTGTCCTGCAGCACCGACATCCAACCGCCCAAGAACGGGTAAGCTCCGCCCGGCTTGAATTCTATGCCCAGACAAGCGTTCTGACACGCCGTATTCAACCAATAACGCGACGTCTTCGGCCCTGCTACGACCGCTCCCGGCATATGCTCATAACGATCGGACGTTCCTTGCCCGTAAATACGAAGGCGGTCATGGCTCAAATTAAAAATCCAGCTCATATGGACATCGGGCAGCTTATATTCCAGTTCATGCACGGGATGATAAGTCTTCGCATATCCAATATCGATCGATCCATGTCCGCAAAGCCGGCGACGGCTTACACAGGTGCAGCTGCATGAGCATCCCTCTTCCCGGCTAGAATACAAAATAACTTCAATTTTTTACAATACTTATAGGACGAACAATCGTATGATAGTACTAATTCTAAGCCAAATGGAGGGATTTGTCATGAATGCAACATGGAAGCCGGAAGGTTATCGCAGCGTCACCCCGTATCTGATCGTCAATGGGGCTGACCGGCTGATCGAATTTCTTAAGGAAGTGTTCGACGCGGAATTGGTTGACCGTCACGTTGATGCGAATGGCGATGTTCGCCACGCGTCATGCAGGCTTGGAGATTCCATAGTGGAGTTGAGCGGAGGTTCCAACGAGAAGTTTTCGCCAATGCGAAATGCGCTCCACGTCTACGTAGAGGACGCAGATGCGACGTACGTTCGAGCGCTGAATGCGGGAGCACGGTCCTTGTACCCCCCGCAGGATCATGACTACGGCGAGCGCTCGGGCGGTGTCGAGGATCCCTTCGGAAACCATTGGTATATCGCAACTTGGGCTAAAAAAGAATAAGAGCAGCAGCAACGAAAGTCCATTCCTGCAAGGAGGATGGACTTTTTTTATACCTTTAAGCAATGTGCATTGCTCTTGGAATAATGATGCTGCAGATTGATTTTGTTATCTTATATTATTCCAACGATCTGCAATTTTTGAGACTAGCTCCTTTTTTTCTGGTTGGAAATAAAGATCTCGGAGTGAAACGATGGCATGCCACGAATAATAATCGCTGTCCCCAAGTAAACACTCATCATATATTAGGCTTATGAGTAATTCCTGGCTATGTTCATCATTAAGGCTGATCATATTAGAAAGTTTACAATAGATATCCATTTCATAGTACATTATATGATCCGCAGCTCTTTCAATCGTTATTTGTCCCGCCAGGCTGGAAAACCAAGCATAGAACGATTTCCTGCTTTCCCCAAACCCCTCTATCCCTTGATTATCTGGTTTAAATAACCTTTGGAATAGCTTTTGTTCCGTTTCCAGAATCCCGTTATGATCAGCCAAAAAGCTCTGTGATATCCTTCGCGTCATTTCTGCCCATACATATTTAAAAGCATCACAAAAAAGCCGCTCTTCAAGAAGTCCCCAATGAGCAATATTGAAAGATGGGAATTTGCTGTTTTTTCGTTTATCATTCAGAAATGCATTCTGGATATAGACTAAGTAGTTTAGCGAGTATGGAGCATTAGACTTTATTGCAAAGTTATTCATTTTAACATGCCCCCTCTTCATTAATCCCATCTTACAAGTAGTGAATGAGATTATTCAACTAAAGTATTTCAGATCAAATTCTGACCATCTGCAACCTATTCGAACCGATTTCCGTCTGATGGATTGTCAACATAATAAACGTACAACTCAGATTCGGAAGGAGCTCTATGATATGAAAAAGAAACTAACGGTATTATTAACTTTGGCTGGGATCGTCGGCACAACGGCCGCAGTCGGAGCTCAAGATTTGGTAGAAAAGGTTACAGGGTACTTACAAAAAGATGTAAAGGTTCTTGTTAACGGACAAGACAGCACGCTTACGCCTGTTTATATCGATGGAAAAGCGTATATCCCGGTGCGCGATGCAGCGGCTAAGCTTGGATATACGGTACATTACGATGAAGTGAACAATGAAATCGAACTCGACGAAGAGGCTGACCTGATTCGTGCATCCGGTGTGATCGTAAGCGTACAGGCTAATAAAGACGGAAACTACCGTATCGAGCTGCTCGGCAGCACGTGGGTTATTTTGACTGTGGACAAATCGACAGCTATTAAAAATCTAGACGGCAAAACGCTCTTCCCTGCCGATCTAAAAGCCGGCACACAAATCGATGCGGAATTCGGACCAGCCATGGCGATGAGCTACCCTGGCCAAGCACAAGCCGTAAGTATTAACGTTCACGCAGATCGCGCGGTTAAAGAAGATACGATTAAAGCCGTGAAACATACGGATGACGGCTGGCAAGTTCAATTAGGCGACGCTTTGGTGCTGAACGCAGGTAAGGAAACGCGTGTCATGACGTCCCAAGGCGAGTCCGTGAATTGGGAGGACCTGAAGGCCGGTATGAAAGTAAAAGCCTACTACGGTCCATTCGAGACTAAAAGCCTTCCTCCTCAAAGCCCTGTTTTCCTCCTAGTTGTTCAGGCTCAAGCGCCTGTTACAGGCGAATTGAAAATGTCGCCGGAGACAGCGCAGGAATACCGCAACTTGGCATGGGCGCAAGTAAGCGAACAAGCGTCCCATATTACGACGAAGCAAGACGAAGCAGCCGTTCACATTGTCTCCTCTAACGAGGTTGGCGTATTAGCACTCACAGCTGAGCAGAAGAAATTGCTCGCAGACGTTCAAGCTGCGAACGGCAACTTTGTGACGGTTACATATAACACGGACCAAGACGAGCTGCTTGGACCTTTGACAGCCGTGTTCGATTTCAACACAAAAGCTTTTATCGGCTTCAACGCTAGAAAATAAATAAATTCTAAGCAGGGGCTATCCCAATAGGGTAGCGCGGAATGAACCAGCCCCATCTTTAAACAAATAAGCTTCCAAAACTACCCCTGATAGTGGTAGTGGAAGCTTATTTGTTTGCTCATTTTAGCACATTAAGCCGGGCGTAAAAATAGAAATACTGACTTTGGGTCAACCCTTATTTCTCGTTCACTCTTCCTTCTACCGTTCTTGCACAAGTCGTGCGTCCAATTTCTCCATCAACTGCTGCACATGCGCCCGCCATTCGTCCCAGCTTGACGATTCCTGCCACAGCTCCACCAGATCCCGCTCGCCGCTGCCTTCCTCAATGTCATTCCAAATATCCTTCAGATGCTGCAGCAGAGCTTCAAGCGCGGCACGATCAGCCGTGAACGCTCGTACTTGCTTCAAGGAGCGTTCTTCCTCCTCATAATCGTAATCCCAACCGCCATTCTCCTGAAATTCGAGATACAGCTCCGCGAGGCCCAACACTGTTTCGTCATAGAGGAAATCGTCCGCTCTGAGCTTCGCCATCAACTCAGACAAATCAACCGTTTCACAGGGGAGAAGTTCCTTGATCACTCCTAATAGATCCAGCCCTTCATCACTTTCCATCGCTTTGATTCCCCATGCTCCCATTCGATTTCCTCCTGTCACTCTCGATCTCTTTCATTATATGGAGCGTGTCCCATTCGCGTCAAAATGTTACAGTATACAGCCGATCGTCGTAGCGGCTGACTCTGTCTTTATTGAATCGTCCCCGTCAACAAGTCGCTTGGTGGTCTGCTTAGTCGGGTGTCCGGCTTGTAATATTTTGTTACCAAATGGTTTAATGACTTTTCTTTGAAACCAAGACTCTTATACAAATTTATCGCAGGATTGCCTTTTACAACCCCTAGCGTCACAATTTCCCCGCCTCTTCGGATAATTTCATTTATAAGAAATGAAACAAAGGCTCTGCCGTATCCTCGTGATTGAAGGTCTGGGCGAACGGATACATGACTTAGCTCACTGCCGTCAATAATGCCAACTGCCGCTATTTTATCGTCGATAAGCATCACGAATCTATTGTTTCTGTCTTCCGCAAATCTCTTCCGCTCCGTTTCGTTAGGAGGATAGTAGTAAGACGGCAGAATACCCACACGTTCATGCATCTGGTAAAAAGCGATTTCCCAAATGTTATGACATATTACATAATCATCATCTTCGTACTGCCTGACAGAAATATTACTTTCAGGAAGAGGTACACCTTCACGCTCCATGATAAAGGAGGAATAACTTGTGTAATAACCATGCTTGTATAAAAATTGCAGAGAACAACGATCGCCATCTTTACAGACACCTATCGAACGTTCTACTGCCGCGTTTTTGGAAAGCATGCCATCCGCCTTTGCCATAAGTGCGGCACCGATGCCCATTCTTCTATATTCCTTGCTAACAAATATCGTGGTCATAGCTCTTCTCCTAAAACCATCGAATGAGAGAAAAGCTACCGTTACGTCGTTGTAACGAGCAACAAATATAGCGTCGGAAAGCATTTTGTCACTCTGTTGAAACACGTTAACCCGTTCGTTTTCACACAACATGGCTATGATTGAAGCTTTATCTCTTTCGGGTATATAGGGTTCAATGATCAGATTTCCCATCGGCATATCCCCTTTCAAATTGGGCATAGTTTGCTGCGATATTTCACCGCAACATGCTCAAAAATGCGTTCAATGCGGAGTGGCGCAAACTAAATATTTCGTTTTTCATACGCAAAGGGTTCTTCACACGAGTATATGGAATGGAAAAATCCCATATATGGGATATCGTCTTCCAGACATTTTATGCGATATGACAACTCCTCATCACAAACCGGCTCTTCGCCGTTGTTCCGCATTACCTCGAATGCATCAACAATATTTTCCATGAGGTTTACCTGGATTAATAAGGGCAACTTATCCAACATCGAATTTTCGATCCGGGTCTCGGATTTGTATCCAGCGAGGACTGTTTCAAAATAGTCATCCATGAACTTTTGGCGTTTACCGGCGTCTGGTTCAAATTGTATCCAGCCCATTCCGTTTGTCCAGAGAGACGCTAGGTCAAACATATACCAACCGAAACATGAATTATCGAAATCATATACGGTTATTTGCCCGGTATCAAAATCTATCGAATAATTCCCATCGTTATAATCAAAATGGATCATACCGAAAGACTCACGGTTCCTGTCCAATCCTTCTATGGTTTTAAGGAGCTCTAATAGCTTCTCCTTCAGCAGAGGTAACGAACCGGGTATTCGTTTTTCGAGGTATTCCGCATTGTATTTGTCAAAAAAACTATGCCGGCGATGAACAGGCGTATATCCTTTCGATATTTGGTGCAGCTTCCCCAAGACTCTACCGCAATTATAATAATATTCGGTAATCGGAGCTCCTTCCCGGTACCGATAATGATTTTCCGAAAGCATTCGACCCTTTGCCTTTTGAAACAAGCAGATAAAAAAGGTATGATGATTATGAGTGATCTCTTCCAGCAGATTCCCATTCCGGGAGCTGAGTACATCCGAGACACTTCCGCCATGCTCGAATAAATACCTGATATACTCAACTTCGCCTTGAAAATCTTCCCGGCTTCTGTCATTTAAGAAGGCGATTCTGAGTATTTTTGCGTCGGCGTCCTCTTTCTCACAGGTATAAACGACATTACGCCCTCCGGTATGTGCCTTAACCGGCTTGGTTTCATAGCCTTCCAACCCGTACAACTCTGATATTAATAGAAGTAAATATGCATCAGCGATTTTAACAACCTCATTATAAGTCATAATACCTCCCCTTTAGTTACTACTTTAAACAGCGCTAGGATCCACGCATGCACCACCTGAATGACTGTCCTTTTTCTTATTGTATACGCGTTATCCGAGCCACTAATCATTCAACACATCCAAAATTTTACATACCTTATTGTACTATCGCAATAGAAATATCAACTATAACTAAACTATTCCGCCCAATAGCATAACAGGCCGCCAATCCGCCGGCAGCCTCGAATAAGTTGATACTACTCTTCAAAAGACCAGATAAATTTACCATCCGGTTTTATCCATTCAAAACGTGCATTAAAAAAATCATTATCGTATATGGATTTATCAATAATTTTTTTATAATACTCTGGTACAGCTTCATTCGAACGAATACTCGACAACTCGACCCATACAGGAATATGCTTTTCCGGTTCCTTTGTTGTCAGGTTCCCTGAGACGTCAGTAGTCATAAAAAAGAATGTTACAGCATGCGAGTCGTTTGTATGAGAGATATAGGATACTACTCCAATCATCTTAGGGCTTCTTATTATTAATCCAGTTTCCTCATTTATCTCACGTATGCAAGCACTTTCTAGTGTTTCATGGAGCTCCACTCCGCCTCCAGGGGGTGTCAAATTATTAAAATTAAAATAAGTCGGAATTATCTTTTTCATTAATACAACCTTACTATCCCTGATACAAAGACAAGCTGCTCTTACTCTGATTGACAACCATCCCAACTCCTTTTCCTGTTTATTTTATTTCTAAAATGAAAACCCCCTTTCCAATGAAAGGGGGTAGGACAGTTATTTTAAAATGGCTACCGTGCCCCCTCATCTTTCGAAGGCGTAATAACCTTCGTAGGAATTTGCACCGTGCTGTTACAGTCGGTTGCCGCAGCTTCATAGGGCCAGTCCCTCCGCTGAACTCTGGATAAGAGAAGTTTTCAATTACCCTTATCATAGCCTAATTTTCCAATTTTTGCGAGACGCTCGACAATTCTACTTAAATCAAACTAATTTATACGAACGAAATTCATTAATAAAGCCCACAAGCCACTCCTCTGAATAATCAAGCACTCCAAAATCATTATGGATAAAAGTGACTTCAAGACCCATCACCCATAATCGACGAACTATCATAAACAATTCAATCGCAGATTCATCTTGCGCGGAGAAGCCTCTGACGGATCTATAACCAGAGATTAGCGCATGCCACAGATGCTCTTTTCTATCCTCTAACTGGCGTTTTCTACCCCGAACTTGTGCCAAGTCATAGGCACGCCATCCTCTCGCCGACCATTCAAAGTCATAATGCGTGAAATGGATGCCTTCTTGGAAGGCATTATTGTTTCCATGCATATCTCCATGACATAAACCCCAATCCAAATCTTGTCTAGCAATAGCGTCGATGCGTTCCTTCAACGCATTCACGAACTGGTTTAGAAATGGTACTGCCTGATTTTTTTCACCAATATAGTTCACAATACGTTCAAATGGTTGACTGATAAGAAAATTAGTATCCAAGTCGTGTCGAGGTTGATTTAAAATAACTTGATCCATCGCTAAGTGCAATTCGGCGGCAGATTTACCAAAGGCAATGCATGATTCCTCATCATGCAGTACATTTTCCGTGCCGTCGATATATCGAAAGATTACAGCAACCCTTTTCCCTTCTGGAGCATCCAGAACGGTATATAAACTGCTGTCAGTTTTAGCTATTGGTTCCGAGACTTTTGTGTTCGTCGTGCTAAGGATACTTTTTAATTGAGTTAGCACGGATAACTCATACGTTACATCACTTTCAGTAACTGCAAGGCGGTAAACACGAAGTATGAAAAAACCGCTAGTAGTTCGCACCCTGTAGGTATCGTTTAACCCTCTCAACCAATATAAGCATTCCTTCCACTCTCCAATATTGTATTGTTTGTTCAAACAATATTCCAAATATTTTGGATCTAAAACCGAACGCAAGGCAATCGGTTGAGTATACATCAGGTTACCCCTTATTGTTGTGTTTCTTTTATGATATAACCGCGCACTCTCTCAAAAAAAGGTAAAAATTATTTATACATATTGTTTCGTTATACTGGTTAGCTTAACGGATCATCATTTTCTGAAGTTAAATACCAAGAACCCATACATCTGGAATAACAGATGACGCCGACGAGGAACTAGGTGAGAGCTACTGGAATTGCACTGGAAAGCGGAACAGCTAATTAATTCAGCAAAATAACAATTGCAAAAAACGCCTTGCCGATTATGAAGCCTCTGTGCTAAATTTTATCTAATTGAATGTGGACCTTCGGGGCAGGGTGAAATTCCCGACCGGCGGTGATGGTTCCTGTGAACCTAAGCCCGCGACTCGCTAAACGCCGTATGGCGCATGGCGACTGACTTGGTGCGATTCCAAGGCCGACGGTACAGTCCGGATGGGAGAAGGTCGCAAACGGCTTGGGGCAAGAATCGTTTCTTCAAAAAACGGTTCCTCTCCAAGCTTGTTTGAATATGCCCCGTTATCGATTTCAGATGACGGGGCATTCTTCTTATCGAAGGGTCCTATTCAAAAAACCGTAGGAGGTTATTGAATATGGAGAAGACTACTTGGATTTCATTAACGAAGGGGGAACGCGCCGGCAGTCAGACGCGCAGCGGCGTGTGGTTCATCGCACTGGGGGCGGCTTTGTGGGGCATCGATCCGCTTTTTCGCATTTTGCTGCTGAACTATTTCACTTCGGCTCAAATCGTACTGATTGAGCACCTTTTACTTTTGATTTTTGCAGTCCCGGTCCTGTGGTTTCACAGAGCCGAGCTTCGTGGGCTGACGCCTAGCACTGTTGCAGCTCTCCTATTTATTTCTTGGGGAGGATCGGCGATTGCAACGATTCTGTTTACGAACGCATTCGCCCAAGGCAATCCGAATGCCGTACTTTTGCTGCAAAAATTGCAGCCCTTGTTCGCCATTATCGCTGCGCGCCTCATATTGAAGGAAACATTGCCCGGTCGGTTCCTTCCCCTGCTCGCTTTGGCACTTGCCGGCACATATCTGCTAACATTCGGCTGGTCCGCCCCGATCGGGCATTGGGGCGACTTTGCCGATACGGGCGCACTGCTGTCCATCGGCGCAGCCGCCTTATGGGGAGGCTCCACCGTCATGGGTCGCCTCCTCGTAGACCGGATGCGATTCGAAACGGTCACCGCGCTTCGTTTCACACTCGCGCTGCCGCTTCTTATTGCTGCTACTTGGTCGGAAGGTTCTCCATGGCAACTGCCCCATCTATCAATGGAGTGGGCCGGCGTATCCTTAAGCCTGCTGCTGCAGGCGTTCCTTCCCGGACTTTTCAGTTTGCTGTTATACTACCGTGGCCTGTCGAATACGAAAGCTTCGGTCGCCACGCTCGCAGAGCTGTCTTTTCCGACGATTGGCGTCCTGCTCAATTGGCTGGTCTTCCATCAAAGCATGACGATCGCGCAGTTTATCGGCTTTGTCCTTATTTGGTTATGTCTATTTCGATTGTCGCGCCAGTAACAGCAAAATAGACCTTCCAGCATATTCCGCCGCCCATTTCATGGATAACTCGTGCATAAATGAAGAAGTATTCCGACTTGGTTTTGATCCAACTAAATTTCAACATTAATAAAAGGGAAAAGATAACTATTCGAATGATGGTTGTCTTTTCCTTTTTATAGGGCAATGCTTTATCTTATTTGCCTATCAACTGTACAGTGATCTTGTCCGAATCATTCAGGCATTATGGCCGATTCCAACATGTTCATGCATAAATCGGTCTGCTATAATAAGTCGGGTGAGAATGATAATCATATGATATAATTGAGAAAGGGAGTTTAACAATGAAACAGCGGCGTACGGCAATACCAGTGCTCTTGATACTTATATTTCTCTTAATGACGGCATGCGGCAAATCAGGCGAAGGTACGCTTGATGCTTCCAATAGCGGGAAGCCGCAAGTCTCTCCTGCTGCGAGTACGCCTTCAGCTTCCCCTGCGGTCAATGCCGAAACACGAACGTATAAAGACGGTCTCGGCCGCGAAGTCGTCATTCCCGCTAAGCCTAAGCGAATCGTGACTACGCAATATTTGCCGGATATGCTTGCGCTAGGCGTTAAACCGATTGGCGCGCCCACGCATTTGCTCACTAATTTTGATTCCGTCAAAAGCTTAATCGGCGGCATCGAGGATTTGGGTGCGGTTAACGAACTGAATGTAGAGAAAACGGTCTCGTTGAATCCCGATTTGATAATCGCAATGGAAGGCAATCAGGAGCTGATCGATAAGTTGAGCAAAATTGCCCCAACTGTCGTCGTCAAGTGGAGCGGCAGCGATCCGTTTCAGCATTTGAAAGATGTCGCGGCCGTTCTCGGCTTGTCGGATAAGGCGGACCAATGGATTGCGGCGTACAATAAGAAAAGCGAGGAAGTCAGAGCTAAGCTCGCTGCTTATGTAAAACCTGGCGAGACGTTCGGAACTGTAGTAATCGGAGGTTATGAGAAGGGGCAGCTGCGCGTATACGGCGACAGTAACGTCGGCTTCACGCTGTTTAAATCGCTGCAATTCCCGATGACCGATACGGTCAAGAAGGAATGGAGCAAGGGCGGCCACGATTTAGGCATGAAAATATCGCTTGAAAAGCTGCCTGAATACGCTTCGGCAGACAGGCTGTTTGTCGTTAAATTCGACAATGACCCAGATTTCCTCAAACAGGTTGAGAACAGCAGTTTGTGGAACAATCTCCCTGCGGTCAAGAACAATAAAGTATACGTCGTAAACGACAGCCTGTGGTTCTCATTGGACGTTATGTCATTCGATCAACAGCTCGATGATGCGGTTAAGCTGTTGGCCAAGTAGTTCTCCTAAACGAGAGGATGAATGAGCGATGCGCTTGTCAAGGATTTATGTATGGTCGCAATCCATCATGTTAACAGCAGAAGCTTCAAACAACAGCAGCTATACTACACAGGCGGGATATTCGCTCTTCATTCCATTCAAAGGCCAGTGCCGATTAAGATTCGCCGAGTGGGACATTAAGGAAACGGCCAATGTCGCTTACCTCCTCCCTACTGCGACTCCGATTGAAGTTCATAACGCTCCAGGGCTTCCCTGGAGCGCTTTTCTTATTGAATTCGAAAGTATCCTCCGATTGCAAAACGGCGATGAAACATTAATCGATCCGTTAGCCCCCTCACGCCCTGTGGCTTTGCGCGTCTCTCCGTTCTACCGGTTGTTGAAGCTTGCGGAGGAGATTCACCTGCAATCTCGGACAGAGGAAGACAGCCTAGCAGACCGTTATCTAGTTCATGCGAGGTTCCAGGAACTGATAAGTATGCTGCTCAAGGCTGTTGAAGAGAACAAAGCAGACGCGGAGGATGAAGCGGTACAAGCGGTAAGTAAAACCATCGCGTATATTAATAATCACTTCGCGACGGAGATTACGCACACCCGGTTAGCCGAACTGGCTGGCTTGTCGCTTCGTCACTATTCGCGAATTTTTCGTCAGCTTACCGATCAAAGCCCGATCGACTATTTAATTGGTAAGCGGATTGACGAAGCGGAAAAGCTGCTTCTCGTCTCCGGTAATTCGATTCAGGACATCGCTGGCATGAGCGGATTTCACGACCCTTTCCATTTTAGCCGGAGCTTCAAGCGCCAGCGGGGAATTTCCCCCAGGTTGTACGTCAATTTGCGGAAAGAACGAAGCCGCTTAGTGACATATCAGTATCTGGGTGAGATGCTCGCGCTCGGCATCAAGCCTGTAGGAGCCCCGAAACTGCTGCTGGCCGGGGGTTATTTTCGCGGTCTGGCCGAAGGAATTAAGGAAACGGGCATGTCCGTCGTCATGCCGTATATGGATAAATTGACTGAGCTGAAGCCGGATGCCATTTTAACCTTTGACGGCCATCATTACAGCCAATATGCGAAAATCGCTCCGACTCTGGACGTGTCGTGGTCTAAGCCGGCTTTTGATCGTTTTCGCCTTCTAGCAGATCGTCTTGGAAAGTTGAAAGAAGCGGAAGCTTGGCTGCTTGACTACCGGGAAAAAGCAGAGTCGGTTCGAGTCAAGTTGTCCGAATATGTAAAGCCCGGGCAGACTGTCTCTTTTTTCTGGGCTAGAGGGCTCCCCCGATCCTTTCAAGTCTATTACGATATGGAGCTTTTATATGATGACTTGGGCTTAACCGCACCGGAAGCTGTTAGGCATGTTCAAGCAATAAGCCATCCGTTCAAGAACGACATTCCAGTCAGCGAGCTTAGAAGCTATGCAGGCGATCATATGTTTATTGTTATTTCACGCGGACGAAGAGCGCAGCATCTTTTTCAACAGTGGCGCCTAGATCAGACTTGGAACGAGCTTCCTGCAGTCAGAAACAACCAGGTCTACTTGCTCTCCGAAGATTGGCTGAGGGAGGACCCTATTTCCAGAATGGGTCAACTGCAAGACATTATTAATATCATGCAAGCAAGCCGAACGGGCCTTTCCCGAGTCTGAGCCTCGAATGCCATGGCTTACTCTAAAAAATAAAGCATGCGAATCCTCAAGCCGATTCGTATGCTTTTATTTATTGTCGCAAGGACCCTTTCGAGCGTAAATCTGTCCGCAATCGGTGGATATTACTCTTTGAGGAACTAACTAGGGAGCATTGCTCCATGTTTAACGAGACTATCTTTTATCGTTCCGACACGAAAATTGAGTATTAATAAATCATCCATGGCTGCCGACTCTCTTCCTTCCAGTCAATGTTTTTGACCAAAAATATATGCCCATGCCGAATAACGTCAGCAGGCCTCCTATGAACTGAAATAAAGAAATGGTTTCCCCTAAAAATAGGTAAGCAAGCATAATAGCGAGAACAGGTTCTCCGATAATGCCTACCGAGACAGTAGTCGCCCCGATCGTTTTCAGCAATAAATTAAAAATATATTGTCCAAGAATAGTCGGGATAATCGCAAGCAGCAAAAAATAAGTCCAATCAGCTGAGCTGTATTCCGTTAAAGAGTAGCGATTCCACAAATTATAGAGGAGCATGACGGTGCCGCCGATAAAAAATACAGCAATACTGTATACATGAGTGTCGATTTTGCGGCTGACTCTCTGCCCTGCAAGCAAATAGGCTGAAACGAAGAGCGTTCCGATTAACGATAAGCCGTCTCCAATTAGCGCTTCTTTCGAAATTCCTATGTCTCCCCATGCAATCAAAAGCGAACCAAGGAAAGCAGTTATCAAGCAAGAAACGGTCAGCACGTTAACCTGTTCCTTAAACAAAAAGTAGGATCCGATCATCACGAACAAAGGCTGCAACGACAAGATGACCATGGAGCTGGCCACCGAAGTATGGACCAAGGATTCCATCCAGAATAAAAAGTGCATCCCAAGAAAAAGACCTGCTATCACGACGATGGCCCAATCTTTTATGTTCATGTTTAAGTTGCGGAGCGTTCTCCAAGAGACAAAAGCGAGCATGATAATGGCGGAGATATACAATCTATACATCCCTGCTACGGAAGTGGGCGTATCCGATAGCTTGATCAAGATCGAAGAGATGGAAACGGACAAGATGCTGATAAACAACAATAGAAACGGATGAGACGACAAAGAAGCCTTTTTTACATTTAACTTGACCACGGTTCCTCCCGGTTGTTCGACGACGTAACCTGTGCACAGAGTTGTAAAGAGATGTCGAAGCTGAATATAATAATATCATCACGGATGTTTGAATTGTGTAATAATATCTCTATTTAATATCGATATATCGTCAATATAAGGAGCGTGCCTCTTGAAAAAACAACTGCATGAAGCCATTCGATATCCTGACGAGGCCTTCCCTTACATCATGTACACTCATTCGAACAAGGGCTCCATTCCGGCAGGCAGGGGAGTAAACGATCTTCATTGGCACGAAGAATTACAAATGACCTTAGTGACCAAAGGGAATCTTACGATACGAATTAACGGTTTAGATTACAGCTTACGAACAGGTCAAGCCATTTTTATCAATAAAAGCGTTCTGCACATGGTTACCCACCTAAGTCATGACGGTGAATATGTGAGCTTTAATTTTCCGGAGAAGCTGCTCGCCTTTTATTCGGATAGCACTATGGAAAGGAACCATGTCCTTCCTTACACCAATTCATACTTATTATCATTGGAAATCAGAGGAGAAACGGAGTGGCAAGAACAAATCCTACAAATCCTTTGGGAGATGAAGAAGAAATTTGAAAGGAAAGAATCATGGGGATGGCAATATGAGATCGCAATCCATACGGTCCAGCTATGGCTGATTCTAATCTCCAATATATCGTTATCTTCGGAGGAATCTTATAAATACAACAGACTCCAACAAGAGAGATTGCAATTGATGCTTAGCTTTATCCACCAAAACTATACGCTTCCTATTACTTTGAACGAAATTGCCGACGTAGCCCATTTGAGCGTTTCGGAGTGCACTCGCAGCTTCAAAAAAAGCATCCGGATGACTCCTTACGATTACTTGATTAAGTATCGGATTAAAAAGAGCTGCGAGTTGTTAGAAACGACGGAGTATACGATAACCGAAATAGCCCGAAGAGTGGGCTTCAATCACGTCAATCACTTTATCCAGTCCTTTAAAAAGCATCGTGTTCTTACACCTAAAGACTACCGAAAAATTCGAATCGCACAGACAACATCATAACATACTGACCATAACCGTTTTGATCCGCTTGGATGGAAGTCCATTTCATTTTGCCTTCCGCAATGTTTCTTTGGTTCGACTTATAGCTTTAAACTACCCGTTTAGCTTAACAAGGCTGCAGATCGTTTCCTCTGCAGCCTTGTTGCTCAGGATCTGTTCTTTCGTCGGCGTCCGTCAGGCCGGCCGGAACTGAATCGCCCCAGCGAACGGCTAGCGGCAGCTTGAAATCGTGCTCGTACATTTGTCCCTTCACCTGCGGAAACGGCATGCCGCTATCCGAGGTCACAACCGCGCAGCTTCCGCTTACGACGGGTTCAGCTCCTCGCGGCTGTTCGCCCAAGCTCCCTCAGGAAGCGGCACCGGATTGCCTGCCAGCAGCGGATCGCCCGTACGCTCCATCCAATTCTGCAGCCGGCCGGACAAGTCTTTGGCTATTTCCCCGTAAGCCGGGTCATCGATGACATTCTCGCGCTCCACCGGATCCAGGTACAGGTCGAATAACATTTCCTTCGCTCTTCTGCGTTCGCGGAACCCATGCTCCACCAGAAAACGCTTGCTGTAGCCATCGTCGATATTCGGCATGACAAATTCATCGTGATCGTCATAGAAACGGATCAGCTTATATTGCTTGGTCCGGATGCAGCGCATCGGCTCGTACGCGGCGTGATAGGTCACTTCGGCGAACACCTCGCTGCGGATTTCCGCCGAAGTGCCGTCAAGAAGAGGGACCAGCGAACGCCCTTGCAGCCAAACCGGCTTCTTCAAGCCCAACAGCTCGCATAACGTCGGAAACAAGTCAAGCTGCGACACGAGGGAATCGACGACAAGCCCCCGCTCTCTGCCCGGCACCCGCATAATCAGCGATACCCCGATTCCCGTGTCGTACAGATTGCATTTCATTCGCGGGAATGCGATGCCATGGTCGGTTGTATAAATAAAAATCGTATCGTCCTTAAGCCCGGACTCCTCCAATGCCTGCAAAACGATGCCTGCGCACCGGTCGACGACGGCCGCCGAAGCGATAAATCCGGCCATATCGTCTCGATTTTGCGGAGAGTCGTACATCGGATGCGGCGGCATCACATAACGAGGATCTACCGGGTGGCTCGTCTCCGGAAAGTCCGCTTCCGTCCGATGCGTGTTGAACAGGCCGACCGAAGCGAAGAACGGCTTGTCATGAGGCCCCCGGATGAAATCCGCTGCCAGTCCGGCAGATTTTAAGTCTCTTGCTTCGCGGGATTTCTCCGTATTCAGCGCGTTCAAGTTGCGCGTATAACCCAGCAGCTCGATCTGATCTGCAGAAACCTCGTGCTGTACCCCGCTCAAAACGGTTTCATAGCCGGAACGGCTCAAGAAAGAAGCGAGATGACGGGAATAGTCGTTCATTCGGAACCCCCGATGGGCAAGTCCGAGCATGCCGGCGGAATGGGGAGCCATACCGCTCAGCAGCCCCGTCCGGCTCGGCGAGCAGGTGGGACCGGCGCAAAACGCCTGGCGGAATACATATCCTTCTTCCGCCAGCCGCTGCAAATGAGGAGCCGGAACGGCATAGCCGTAAGGCTGAATATAACGCCCCGTATCATGGGTATGAAAATAGACAATGTTCATCGTATCCGCCTCATGAAGGCATACAACCTAATTTTTCATATAACGGTCATACGCCTGCTGGTATATTTTTATATATTCGTCCACACCCATCTTCTTCAAGGTGCCGACATAGCTATCGTAAGCGGACAACGGCATCGCGCCCGTAACGAATTTGACTCTCGATTCGGTAACATATTTGGTAATGTCGCCGGATAACGCATTTAACCGGTCCTGCTCCTCATTCGTAAACATGAAACTCGGCAAAATCACTTTCGGAATGTCGGGCTCCAGCAGCTTGGCGGAAGCAATCGCGGCCGGATGGCTGTTCCCGGTTTTGTCGAATTTTTCGGTAATCAGCTGGGGAAGCCCGCCCCCGGGCCATGGAGAATACTGGCCGATCGCCTGATCGAGATTCAAGCCCTTCGGGTTTTTGGAGATGACGTCCAAATATTTCACGCTGCCGTCAGACAGCGTTTCATACGTCTCTCCTTCGATGCCCATCCGGAAAAACTTGGAGCCTTCCGCTCCGTAGAAATAGTCGACCCAGCGGATCGTCGCTTCGGGATGCTTATTCGCTTTCGTGATTGCGAAGGTCCCCGTACTCGCCGTCAACGGACTGACCTGCGAGTACAGATGATCGCCGTCCGGACCCTTCAGGGCAGGCAAAGACACATAATCCTCCTGGTAGCTTGGTCCCGCTACGCTCGGATTCGACGGATGCATCATGCCGACTGTCCCTTCCGCCGCTTTTGCCAAAAACTGCGGAGCTTCTTGAGTAAATACCTCTTTGTCGATCAAGCCTTCCTTGTACAAGCGATTCATATATTCGAGCAGGTCTTTGTATTTGACGTCCATCGTATAAAAGCGGATTTTGCCGTCCGGTCCGATATCGATATTGGCATTTTTTCCTCCGGCGTTTCCGAGTCCCCAAGCTCCGCGCAAACCGTCGAACAACAGAAACCCTTTGTCTCCCGACCAGCCGAGCTCATCCGCTTTGCCGTTGCCATTCGGGTCCTTTTCCTTGAATGCTTTCAAGGTTTGGTACAATTCCTCGGTCGTAGCCGGTATAGGCAGCATTAATTGATCCAGCCACTTTTTATTAATAAAAGGCTTGGCTCCGATCCGGGGCGCCAAATAATCGGTGATCTGCGGCAGCGAGTATATGTTTCCGTCCGGGGCCGTAATGCTTTTCTTCACCTCGGGATATTTCTCGAACAACGCTTTCAAATTCGGAGCGTATTGATCGATCAGCTTATTAAGCGGTATGAGTACGCCTTGCGAGCCATAGTTGACCTCATCATAAGAGGATAGACGGGCTCTGTAGAACATGTCGGGAAGCTCGCCTCCCGCTAGCGCAATATTGCGCTTTTCCACAAAAGCGTTGTCCGGCACCGTTTGCCAGTCGACCGTAATATTCGTTTTCTTCGCATATTCGGTAAGCACCTTCATGTCTTTCCATTCGCCGTGAGTGGCGAATTTGGCTCCCATCGCGGTAATTGTGATCGGAGCGCTCACGATCGGAAACCCGTCTACATTGATTTCTTTACCCGAAGCCGGCGGTTTTTCCGAAGCTGACGGCGTATCGCCCGTTCCTCCGCCCGTCGAGCAGGCCGAAGCGACGAACAAGAACATCGAAGCCGTTCCAAGCCAAAATGGTTTATGCCGATTATTCACCGTTTATCTCTCCTTTGTTTGACTACACCTTCTTGCCTATCCTTTCACGGCTCCGATCATGACGCCCTTGGCGAAATACCGCTGAAGGAAAGGGTACAAGCATAATACCGGCAAACTGGATACCACGATTACCGCGTATTTTAGGCCTTCCGCCATCAGGGCCTGCTTAGCCATCGACTCCGAGTCGGTTTCCATCATATTTTGCATTTGGTTCTGGATCAGCAGCTCGCGCAAAAACATTTGCAGCGGGTACCGGCTTCGGTCCGACAAATATATCAGCGCCTGGAAATAAGAATTCCAGTGTCCGACCGCGTAATACAACGTAACGACAGCGACGACCGGCATCGAAAGCGGCAAAATGATGCTGATCAGCAGCCTGAAATTGGAGCAGCCGTCCATAAAGGCCGACTCCTGCAGCTCCGTCGGGATCGTATTTTGGAAAAACGTGCGCATGATGATCAAATTCCATACCGAAACCGCCCCCGGCAAAATCAGTGCCCAGAACGAATTGACAAGACCGAGATCGCGGACAACCATATAAGTCGGGATAATGCCGCCGCTGAAAAACATGGTGAACGTAATGAGCAGCATAATCGCATTCCTTCCGGCAAAATCCTTTCTGGATAACGGATACGCTCCGGCGACGGTTAAGATTAGATTCACCAAAGTCCCGACAACCGTATATAGAATGACGTTCCGGTAACCGGTTACAATATCCGCATTTTGAAATACGCGCATATAGGGCTCGAAGCTAAAGGTTTCAGGCATAAACCATACCTTCCCCTGCAGTACGAGAACCGGATCGCTGACGGATGCAATCAACACGAAATAGAGCGGGTAGAGCACGATAATCAAGATCACGGTCAGCAAAGCAATATTGACAAAATCAAATATGCGGTCACCTCTGCTTAGAGGGATCCCTCTCTTGGCCATACGGGTTCCTCCTCAATCACACTTAGCTAGCTTTTTGTATTTTTCCCGGCCGGCGAAAACCGTTTTACAAGCTAATTTATTTACCATAAGCTGGTCTTGCTGACCCTCCTGGACAGGCTGTTTACCGAAATCAACAATATGAAATTGATAACCGAGTTGAACAAGCCTACGGCTGCGCTGAAGCTGTATTGGGCGCCGATCAGCCCTTTTCTGTACACATAGGTCGAAATGATCTCCGAAGAATCGAGATTCAGGTCGTTCTGCATCAGAAACACCTTCTCGAATCCGACGCTCATTAAGGTGCCCACGTTTAAAATCAGCAAAATAATCGCGGTAGGCATTAGTCCCGGAATCGTAATGTACATAATTTTTTTCAGCTTGCTTGCTCCATCAATCGTGGCGGCCTCGTACTGCTGAGGATCAATTCCCGCCAAGGCGGCAAGATAAATGATCGAAGCCCACCCCATGTTCTGCCAAACGTCGGAAAATACATACAACGACTTAAACCATCCGGGTTCGGTGAAAAAATTTACGCGTTCCCCGCCAAACAGCTCAATAATCAGATTGACGATTCCATTGCGCGGCGACAGAAAGGTCACCATCATCCCGACGAGAACAACGGACGACAAAAAATGAGGCGCGTAAGTGACGGTCTGCACGGTTCGCTTGAACTTGCTGCTTCTTACTTCATTGAGCATAATGGCAAGCAAAATCGGTATCGGGAATCCGATAACCAGCTGCATCAGGCTGATGCCAAGCGTATTCAAGATGATGCGCGCCGCATAATACGATTGAAAAAACTGGTCGAAATGCTTCAAGCCGACCCAGCTGCTGCCGGTTATTCCTTTCGTCGCGATAAAATCCTTGAATGCGATCTGTACGCCATACATCGGGAAATAGTGAAAGATAATAAAATAAGCCACCACCGGAGCGATCATTACATAGAGCTGCCAGTTTGCGGCCATCGTGCGAAGGCTCCGGCTGCGGGCAGACCGGACTTCACGCTTGGATGAAGGCCGTCCGGAGAAATCTGCAGGCGGTGTAAAAGCCATGGGTTCTCCCTCCTTTCCGTTATATTTGTATTCAGCGTACAAAACGCCGCCCGGAAAAACTATCGGCAATACCGGTTTGCCGCACGCAGTCCTTTACGATGCAATTTCCGCGATCCTCCATTCTTTACATTCGCGGATTTTCGTGCGATTTCAGTCCTTTTCCCGTAATTTTCTGTACTGCTCGGGAGTAACCCCTTCCGCTTTTTTGAACTTTCTAATGAAATTGGACACATCGACGTAGCCGACTTCTCTTGTGATTTCCGATAAATTCAAACTGCCCGACAAAAGAAGCTGCTTGGCCTTGTCCATACGAAGCAGGTCCAAATAACGAATTAGCGAATAGCCGGTCTGGTCCTTGACGAACCGGGTTATGTACGAGGCCGACATCTCGAAATGATCGGCGATCGATTCGAGCGTCAAAGAGCTGTCGGCATACCGCTCCTGCAAAAACACCAAAATGTCGTCCCTCAATTTGACGTTGCGGCTTTCCTTCCGCCCGGATACGTGCTCGCACATTCTTCTGCAGATGCCGATCATCCGTTTTTCCAGCATATCGATGGTCTCCATATGATGCGGACTAAGCGATAACGAATCCGGGTACAGTTCATCGGGAGAGAAAGGCAGAATCTCTTCCGAAAGCTTGATCAACAAGTGCAGCAGCCCGATAGTTGCCAGCTGCGCCGCTTCCGGCGCGGCCGCCTGCGAGCGGATCCATAAGAGGATTAGGCGAACCGCGTTTTCGGCCTCCTCCATATTTCCTTGCCGGATGCTTTTCAGCAGACGGTCCTCCATTTCATGCGGATATCTCGCGGATTGTTCGTTCATGCGGGATTGCACATCTTCATAGAACAATACGGCCTGATTGCCCGTAATAAACCGGTAATGCAGCGCTTTGCGCGCTTCCTCGTAAGAATCCCCTACGGCTCCGAGCTCCTCGTAAAGCCGACCGATGCCTGCGCTTAGCGTAAATTTATAATACGTGTGAAAGAAAGCTTGCAGATTTTCCGCAAAAGTCTGCAATTGCTTTTTGTAATCGCCGCTATGCCGTATATTGAGAACAAGCGCGATGCCGCGGTCATCCAGCATGCTGACGCCGTAGCCCCTGCCCATTTCCATGGAAAGCTCTTCCGCAGCATTCAACATGCAAAATTTGAACAGTTCTTGCATAGAGCCCGAATACGCCGCTTGAAAAGAAGCGTAGTCGTCTATAACAAGCAGAACGCTTATAAAGTGGCCGTATTCCCACTTCACTTCCGCCAGCTCCAAAGAATGCTCCAGTTCCTCCGCCGCTTGAGTCTTATTCTTAAACAAAGATAACAACACGTTTTCACGAATCAGTCCCTTCTTGCTGTTCAGCTTGAACATCATGCTTTCCTGACCGGATAACTGGCGAATCGCTTTGGACAGATAGACAAGCTCGTCCGTCGTTCCGTCCTCCTTCGGCGTACCGTTTTCTTTTTTATCCGAAAACAATTGCACAAGCTGCCGCAGCTTCTTGTAATTGCTGTTGGCCAATACAAACGAGGTGGCCGCTCCCGCCGCAAGCACGGCCAGCATGATGCCTCCGAACAAACGGCGGCTTTGTTCCACCTTCTCCAGCAGCTGCGAGGCAGGCACAAGCGTAACCAGTCTCCAGCCGTTATATGTGAGCTCTTGTCTTATGACAGAATACTTTATTCCTTTAAGCGAATGGACGGAAGCGGAATCCGTGCCTGCGGAATCGGTTAACAAGCGGATGCTGCCGGGGTCGGCTTCCGGCAGCCCTCGGCCGGCTTGCTCCCGGCTGGTTGCAAAGATCGTGTTCCCCCGCTCGTCAAGCAAATAGAAGGCCGCTCCCGGACGGCTTACCAGTTGTTCGGTCAGCGATTGCAGCATGCCGGCATCCAGCATGAACATGACCACGCCGTACGGCTTTCCGGAATAGGCAGGCAGCGGATACAAGTAAGTCGCATACTGCGACTCTTGCGTGCCGTTGGATGTAAGCACCGTTTCTACCGGTCTGATGACGGGACCGTTCAACGAACGGATGACCTCCCTCATGGGGACATGTCCCCAGCCCGCATAACGGTAAATATGACGAAAAAATTCGGCCTCCTCAAAAACGCCCGTTGCTGAAAACAATCGCTGGGCGGGAGCGCTGGATGCGGCGTAGTTCAGAATAACGTTATGAATAAAGGAATTGCTGGAGTGGTACTTCTTCAACTCTTCGACAGCCTGATAGGAATCATAGCCGTATTGGGAAAGCTGATAGGGCGAAAGCAGCGGGTTGGACGAAATCAACAAGGCGATACGCTGCAGTTCCCGAAAACGGGTATCGAGCGTATCGCGAACCTGGGTTGCATTGGATAATTGGACTTGCTCCACTTCTTTTTGCAATGCGCTGATAATATTGACATAAACGACGCTGCCGATCGCAAAGAGGGAGAACACTACCAGTAGCAAATAAGAGAGGAAAATTTTGTAGAATCGAACGGATCGTTTATTCATGCGCAGCGAAATGGGAATAATCTTCATATGCTTCGTCCCGCTTTCCTGAGTGGTATCCTCAAGTCTTCCGATCGATCTCGCGCTGCCGTTCCTTGTACACCCTATATAACCCTTTGTCTAAACATGGCTACTAGTTGAACGGCTTTCCCTCCAGCGGACGTCCTTATTGGGCACGACGCTATCTCTTCGATTGTACTCGAGTACAAAATACTCCATAATGGTACTATGGCCGACAAATGACGTCAACCGTACCATCGCTATGTCCCGGATGTCAGGCAAACCCGCCGTTCAGGTTCCTCACGGATTTTCTGATGATCAGCTCCGTCTCCAAGCGTATCGAGCTGCCATGTTTTCCGTCCATGGAATCGAGAAGCATATCAACCGCCATCATGCCTTTGTTCTGCTTTTCCAATTTAACGGAGGTCAACGGAGGGTTGCTGAAAGCGGCTGCTGCCGTATCGTCGAAACCGATTAACGACAAATCCTCGGGAACGAGAATACCCGCTTCGCTCGCTGCGGCAATCGCTCCGATCGCGACCAAATCGTTGTTCGCTAGCGCTGCGGATACGTTAAGCCCCCTTGCAATCCAAGCCTTCATCGCTTCATACCCGAGCTTTTGGCTGTAAGTGCCCGCTCTATAATAAACGATATCCGATTCGCTGTACGATAGACCGCATTCCTTAAGCGCCTCCAAATACCCTTCCAGACGCGGATTGCCGCTGAAGCCTGCACTGTTGTCCCTTGTGATGATGCCGATTCGGCGATGTCCTTGCTCGGCCAAATAACACACGGCGCGAGAAGCGGCTTGCTTCAAATCCTCCGTAATCGACCCGCAATGAGAGTAGGGAATGTTTGACTGCAGCGATACGAGCGGAAGCCGCTCGGCCAAAAAAGCAATTGTCTCGTCCGGGACAAAGCCGCACAGGATGGCTCCGTCAACCCTTCTTTCAGTTAAGGTGTCGGAGCTTTCTTTCATAAAATCGGTTTCCTCCATAATGGCATGATATCCGCGCTCCTTCGCCCGGAGATGTACCCCTTTGAAGATTTCAACGAAATACGGGTTCGTCATATCGGGAACGATGCATGCCAACGTTTGCGTCTTGCGCAGCTTCAAGCTTCTGGCAGCTAAATTCGGCGTATAGTGCAGCTCCTCGGCCGCTTGAAGTACGCGATCGCGGACTTCTTTCGATATATGCGCATATCCGCTCATGACCCGTGAGACAGTGGCCGTCGATACCCCTGCTTTCTTGGCTACATCCTTGCGTGTGATCATCGTTTTCCGCCCTTTTGTGGTACGCCGTGATATAGATTTACAAAACAATAATCAACAAAATATAGGACAATGTCAATCTTATGTTGGAACGTCGATTTTCCTGCTCCAGTTCCAAGTTGAATTTCGTTCCTATCGGCTCGACTCAAAAAAAGAAACCGCCAGCTGCCCTTAGGCTGCCGGAGGCTTTACGTTTGAGTCGTCCTCGTTATTATATGAATCTAGCAATGCCTTTGAGTGGGCAGCTATCAAATAAGAAAAACCGTCCCGAAATCACGGACGGTCCTTAGGTGCATGGCTATACTTTTGCGCGTGTGGGAGGTAGTGGGTTGGGGTTTTCAACCGCTGATATGAACGAGGACTGTCATTGTACAAACGACCATTTTCTCTTAAACTAGGTTGGAATCTAGCGGCGGTTGGTTAGACGTCCACTCACATCGTTAACCTGCTCGTATGATATAGCACATGTGCAGGGAGGTGCTTGGTTTGAGTTGTCCCGATATAGATGAGAATTGCAAAGAAGAAATAATTACCGACTGCGTCCCGCGAAAGAAGAAGTGCAAAAAAAGCTGCAAAAAGAAGAAACGCAAAAAAAAGATCATCATCCGCAAAAAAATCGTCAAAGTGACTTGCCCCCGCCCAAGAGTAAACGTCAGGCCGAGCGTGAATGTCATTGCACCGCAAGGACCGCCGGGGCCGCCTGGAATGAGCGGCATCGCTTCGGCCGCCTACGTGTCCAGCACGGTAGAGCAGAACATTGCCCAAGGGGAATCCGTCCGATTCAACCACTCGGTTATTCAGGGGAGTGCATTTTCGTTCACCTCCGCGACGTCGCTCAATATCCTTGAGACGGGGGTGTACAGTATTAGTTGGGAGCTATTCCCCGACACAACAGCGAATGTGTTCGGTTTGTTTTTTGACCCCGCCGGACCCGATCCCGCCGCCCTTGTTCCTTTCAGCAACTATGGCACAAGCAATGGAACCCGGCCTTACCAAGGTCAAGTACTTGCAAACTTATCCGCAGGCGGGACGCTCTCGTTAACCAAGCTTGACGCCACTGGCAATGTGGTATTAAATACTACGATCAGCGGTACAGAGATTCAGAATGCATCCATTCTCATCTTGAAAGTCGCCTAGAATGGGCAGACTTGCCAAAAACGTTTGCGGGCCGCAAAGATCTGCCGGAGTGCAGGATGACTGCGGCCCTCTTGAGGGCATACATAGGTCAATAGTTTTGTTTTTTCCAGCGCCCCTCTTGAAGCGCCTTCCATGAATGATCGGCATCTCCCACATATTCATACCGGTCGAAAATATCGCCGTCCCCCAAAAATCGCGGATCGCAAGTGTCCCGCAGCAAACCGCTTAAATCGTCCCACAGAAATTGTTTCAGCTTCAAGTATTCCGGTTTATCAGCCAAGTTGTCCAGACAGTACGGGTCCTCCTTAATATCGTACATTTGCTCCGAGGGATTTTTCCCGAACGCCAAATTGTAATAATGATCTTTTCCCTCTTCATGCTGCTGCAGGATGAGATCCTTCGTTGGAGAGCTGTCTACATTCGTAAAGCCTGTCTCCGGATTGCCTGCCGGCCACATGTCAGGTTTAAAATTGCGAATGTACAAATAACGCTCCATTCGAACGCATCGTACCGGATAAGCCCAATCGTTTTCATAACCCAAGTCATGACGCTCGCGGCCCATGTACACACGATTGCGCTCCTTATCGATTACGCCAAACTTTCCGGATTTCAACAGACCGACCAAGCTTTTCCCCTTCATTTGAGGGTGTATCGACAAGCCTGCCGCTTCAAGGAAGGTGGGGGCAATATCGATAAAGCTTATCAGGTCATCGGATATGCGTCCGCCGGGTACTGCGCCTTTCCAACAAGCTGCGAACGGCAACCGGAAGTCCGGATCTACCATTTGCCCCTTTACCCGCGGGAACGGCATCCCATTGTCTGAGGTAACGATGATGAGCGTATTGTCCAACTCGCCAATCTCATCCAATTTGGCCATCATGAGACCGAGATGCTTGTCAAACCATTCAATTTCGTACGCGTAATCCAGCAGATCGCTTCTGACGATATCGTTATCGGGCAAGTATGGCGGCACATCGACATCCTCGAGCTTCTTTCCCGCTCGAATCCCTTCTCCGGATATGTATGGACGATGCGGTTCGCGTCCTCCATACCAGAAGCAGAACGGCTGCTCCTCATTCCGGTGACTCAAAAATTCCTCGAAATTGGCAGCGTAATCGTTTTTGGTGATCCTCGTCTCCGCTGGCGGATCAAGCCACATATTGTTATATTCGGTCCCGGCCGGATTTCGTTTCAGACCGTTTCGCTTCCAATCCCCAGGACTCCACCCTTTACCGGTGAAGCCGACTAAATACCCCGCTTCCTCCAATAAGTCCGGATATAGGGCAAACTTGGAAGGGAAAACGTTGAAATGGTTGCAGGCTTCTTCCAACTGCCAAGTATGCATACCTGTCACTATGCTTGCACGGGAAGGGGCGCACTTGGGATTCGTCGTATATGCGCAGTTAAACAATACGCCTTCCTTGGCGACAAGGTCAAAGTTTGGCGTACAGACAAAACGGTGGCCGTACGCGCTCATATGCGAGGCATCATCGGCAATGGCAAACAAAATGTTTGGTTTTTTTGTAGACAAGACCATACGCTCCTCTCGATTGTACTCGAGTACAATATGGGAATATGGTACAACGATGAGGAGAAGTCGTCAACGGTTATGTCTCAGCGTTAATATTCATATGCTGATGGTTCATAAACGCCGCACTGAAGCTGCTGAAAACGCCGGATGAGGTCCGCTGCGATTGGGCGACCGTCCGTGATATCATATTGATTAATTCAGCAGCCCGTGATTTTTAATCTTCACTTGAACATGAGGCTTGATTTGAATTCTCGGATATTCTTTATTCCAGTCCAGTGTCTTCCATTCCTTATTATGCAAAGCTTTTATTTGCAATCCAATTCCAAGCCCATCACAATTCGCTTGCTGCAGCTGGCGGATCGTTTCCTCCGCACGGGCGCTCAGTACTTTTTCCAACTTGCGGGAAATATCCTCGATCAAGGCTTTGTTCAACGGCGTACCGGTCGGATTATCAGCCATAAAGCAGTTGAGAGTAAGGTAAATATCGACTGTAATCGGATCCTTCATTGTTATTTTTACTTTATGCTTTGCCCGTTTATAGATAAAGGTCAAATAGCTTTGCTTCGGACCAATTTGTTCCGTCATCGTTCCAAAAGACATATGTCTGGACATCATGACAAAGCTTCTGGCATGCTTGGAATCAAGGCTTCCGGTCATCTGTTTTCCGTGAAATAAAGCCAAACCGTTGATTTTTGCACGCTCCTGCTGACTCACAACATCAATGAGAGGAAGCACGTTGTCAAAGCCTTGAGAAATCATGATGGAAGAAATCAGAAAAGTCGACTCTTTTGGTATTAATCCCTCTTCCTCGTTGCTCTCGATCAGATCGTACAAATACTCGCTTATGAGCGATCGATCCTCAACCTCCAGATTAACAATCTCTTTAGCGGAGCTTTCTGTAATGGCTACATAGATGCTTATCGGAAATTGAGCTTCACGATAAAAATAATCCAGTGTTTCATAGAGACTTTTTTCCGCAAAGGCTTTGTTGACAAGCAGAACCCGTGTCTCTCTTAGATCCATGTGCTGAGAAACCATTTTCTCGAGCTGGCTACTTGCTTCCTGTACGGAATGTCCTTCTCCGCTTACTTTAGGCGTAACGACCCTGCCTTGGCTTTCAATGGCTGTCTTCATCGTTGGAATGGATATGGATAATCGAACTTTTTGTTCTCCCAACAAATCAACGCCAATGGTTTGCACCATCCGGATATTTTTGAGCTGTCTTTGATCCCAGCACCCGCTTAGCAGCAAGGTTAACGAGAATAAAACCATAGTTTGTCGTAATCTCATAATTGTGATCGTCTTCCCCCACGTTTGTTCTTGAGACCGGTCAGCCAAACAAACAGCAGCATGCATGCAATTAACCCAAACGAAATAAGAGGCGCAAATCGGTTTGTCATCGTTTGTACTTGATCCAGCTGTTCGGCCGTTAACTGGAAAAGGCAAATGGCGAATAAAACGGTACCGCAGACGTACGTAATGGATTTAGGGGCTTCCTGTTGATTTCCAAGCATGGCCGACAAAGAGGAGACAATCAGCATGAAATACGAATAAAATGACGTTAGAATAAACAGGATCCATATTGAAATAATGATTAAATCAAATCTTTCGATTACATTTAAGGAAATGGCTTTCATTTGATACAGCAAAGGTTCCCGAATAAACGCGATCATTTCCTTCCCGAACAGCGCCATAGAGGAAAATACACAGAACGCATAAAAAAACGTTGTTGACAAATTGGCGAATAAGGCGGCTCGAAGAACCTTCACCTTGTCTGCATGCGTGTAATAACCTGGCAGCAAAAGCATAATTTCCGCTCCCGCTAATCCCCATAACGCAATAAATGCCCCATCCAGAAAGGATAATGGTCCCGCTTCGAATAATGGCAGGAGATGATAGGGATTCCAATCCTTCAGCATATACCCAGACAAAAAGATAAAAAGAGGAATAAACATCGTACAAAATACCGCAAAACGAGCGTACACTCTTATCGGCTGCAGCGCGAGATAAATACATACGCCAAATATTGTGAGCATTAAAAACCATTCGGGTGTTCGCGGGTAAGCCCATAGTTCCGTCGTATACAACCAATTGGATAAAATGATGAACAAAATTAACGAATAGAACAAAGAATTGATTGTCAGGAGGATCCTGCCTCCAAATCCCCCCAGCCGCTGCATCACTAGTTGAAACACATTCCGTTCTCCGGCTGACACCATCAGCTTCCATAACATAAAAATATAAAGGCTGTTAGCAGCACCGCCTAACAAGCAGGATAACCACCCGCCGGCACCCGATTTCTCGCTCACCGCATGGGCGATCGAAATGATAGCCGAGCCAAATTGCGCCTGCAAGACGATGCAATAAAGCTGAAACAACCCCAGTTTTGTTTTCATTTGGCTTTGCTCCTTATCGGTGAATAATATGGAACACCAAATGGCTCCAAAGAGAAGAAATGGACCATACAAGCAGCAGTAAGCAGGGTAATCCCATAAAATCCTACTATCCATGCGGCAAAAACAAATAACAGCTGCAGAATTAGCGTCAATATACGCACCTGATAGGTGGGAATAAGAAAAGTACCGATAACCGATAAAGCTACGATGACGATGTAAACATTAGAGACAAAGCCGATTTTGACAAGAGCTTCACTAATAATGATCCCGCCGGCTACACCTACCATTTGCGCGATTTGTGAGGGAAGGCGAATCGTCGCTTCCGCAATCAGCTGAAAGATAACGATCATCAGAACCGCCTCCACGATCGGCGAGTAAGGAACATTCTCCAATGAAGCTTTAATGCTGATCGCCATTTGCGAAGGAAGTATTTCATGATGGAAGCTGACAACCGCAATATACAGGCTGCATATGTAAAGGCTCAGTATAAGGCCTGTTGCTCTTAACGTTTGTAAAACAATTGCTGCTTTATCCTCCATTAGAACGGAATCGATACTGCGTAGAAAGGTATAAAAAGAAACCGGAACGATCAGACATGTGGAGCTCTGCTCGCATAATACGGCAATACGTCCCCTCATAATCAGATTGGTTGCCATATCAATTCTCTCTGTTCCAAATACTTGGGGAAACAGCGATCGCTTCTCCTCTTTTAATAATTCCTTCTGTAGACGGCCTGGATGTACTTCCATTCCAGTGTTAAGGCCTTTTACACGTTCTGTAACCTTTTGAACGATTTGTGCATCCGCCACTCCGTCCTGCCACAATATAGCTACTTTATGAGCTGAATATTTACCCACGTTCAGATATCGAACCTTCAATTGTGAGGAGGATGCCCGGTTTCGAATAAGATTAATATTCACATTCAGATTTTCAATAAAGCCGGATCGTTCACCGATAATCGAGTTTTCATTGTTGGGCTCATGAATCGAACGGACATTATTCTGCTCGGCATTTAAGGAGTACCATGTTTCCTCGCAATGGACCAGCGCTTTTCCATCCAGTACCGCTTTAACGGCCTCTTCCGGATTCGTACATGGAAATACGACAGCAGATGTAATGAGCTCGTCGATTGTAAGGTTATGGAAAGAATCCGATTTCGTACGGAACCATTGCTTGAACAAGCTGCTTTCCAGTTTATCCGTATCGCATAACGTCTCGATATACACTAATACAGCCGGCTTGCCATATAGATCAAAATCCCGGATGATCAAATCTTCCGTATAAAACAGTCTTGCCTGAATTTGCTCAAGCACCTTAGGCCTCATGGAACATCCCACCTTTCCATGAAATATTGCCCAACTCTTTGGATAAATATGCAAGCAAAAAGACTGCTGATCTTTGATCAACAGCCGGAAGGGGCAGCTCCGAGTAGTACGTGTATTCAACTCTTGCGTCCCATTAGTTGGGCCTAGCAATCACAAGCGATCAGCCCTCATTTCAATCTTTCAATCAACCAGTAAAATGCCAGTACAAAAATAAGGCAGGACGTTGAGATCATCATTTTACGATACCAGGGGAACGTTCGCAGCCATATCAAGAGAGGGAGCAACAGACACAGGATCATGAGCTGGCCTGCTTCCACGCCTAAATTAAACGTCAAGAGCGAGCCAAGCAAGTTGCTCTTAGGAAGTCCCGTTTCGGCCAAAGCTCCGGCGAAGCCCATGCCGTGAATCAAGCCGAATACGGCAGTCAATATCCACCGCCACTTCGCTTTTTGAACAAACAGATTTTCCACCGCCACATAACAGATCGACAAGGCAATCAAGGCTTCAACCCAGGACGGGATGACATGAAGGCGACCCGTCGCCACCAGGAACAGGGTAATGCTGTGGGCAATCGTAAATGCAGTCACAATCTTGATTGCATCTTTGAAGCGAGCAGCGATTAATACTAAGGATAACAAAAACAGCAAATGATCATAACCGATTAAAATATGTTCGATTCCAAGCACAAAATATTTCCACAAAACGGAGCCAATCCCGGAAGAAACGGAGTCATTCTCGGACTGAGGTAAAGTGACCTGAACACCTTGTGTATTGACATCCAGAATATCCTGATAGAAAAAGTCCCCTGAACGAACAGTTAGTGCACTCATATGAACGAGCGCATCTTCAAACGCCAGATTATAATGAAGATCCAGTTGTTCGATCGCTTCATCGGCGATTAACCGCAGTTGAAGCACGACGCCTTTAGTAGACCCCTTTTCCTCCACTTTCATTGAAAGTAACGTAATCGTCAAGGGCTTCGAATCAACCTCTATACGGAGTCCTTTTTTTATAAACGATTCGATCCCTTCTTTTTGCGAAGATAGTTCATCATTCTCCAGATTATTATCCTTGTTGACATCGAATTGTGGAAGCAAGTCTCTTTGATCAAGAAAAAGTTCATAGTCAATCTGATTCCCTTTGACGGTTAACACCGAGTACCCCATGCTTGCGGTATGCGCATATGACGTTGTAGCAATCCCAAAAAAGAATAAGAGGATGAACAAGGAGAGGAACCTTTGTACATTCATAGCTGCTAAACCTCTTTTTATAATTGATAAATGCTGTACATCAATTTGGCCGCTTCCGCCCGGGTTGTCGTTTCCTTCGGATGAATCCCGCCGCCGTAACCGTCGACCAGCCCCGATTGAACAAGAGCGGCAACGCTATTCGCTGCATAACCGGAAATTTCCGAAGCATCGGTGAAGGAAACGAGTTCAGTCTGCGAAGCGTCGATTGTCAATTTTTCCGTCATTCTGAGCGCCCTTTCCGTCAGCACCATCATATCCTCTCTCGTGATCGAAGCATGCGGATTGAATACGTTATCCCCGCTGCCGTCCGTAATCCCCATGCCTCTGGCAATCCTGGAAGCTTCGTCATAATAGGAGCCCGCTTCAACATCGGCGAAACGATCGCCAACCGGTCCTTGCAGATCGAGCGTTCGTACCAGAAGCACAAGAAAATCGGCACGGGTGACTTGCTTTGCCGGACCGAATTGATTGTCTGCGATGCCGTTAATAATGCCTTTGGATGCCAAAACCTCAATCTGCTTTTTAGCCCAGTCCACAGAAGCGATATCGTCAAATGTCTTTTGTACGAACGAAATGGCGTACGTGCTGAAATGTGTCGTCGTGAACGTCACTTGGCCGGTAGCCGGATTATACTTTCCGTTCGGAACGGAATGGATATCTCCCTTGCCGTCAATATACCAAACGACGATGTGCTCCGGATCTTTTCGTTCCTCGGCTGTAGGAGAATAAGGGATGCTTACGGTTACAGGCGTTTTCGGGTTATTGAAGGCGATCACTTTGTCTCCTGCTTGAATGCTAAGCTCAATCACCGGATGAGCCCCGACCTTTTTTTGTACACGTTCGTCTAACTTGCCGATATCCGCCCTGGCAATACGAAGCCCGACTTCGCTATCGGTAAGCTCGTTTTCCCTGAACATGTTGCTCGGAATCAAGATAGAGGCAATGGAGGTTTTGATTTCAATTTGATATTGTTTCTTTCCTGTTGAAATGGAAGGTGAAGGCAGCTGCTGTACATAGGCAATGGCTCCGCTTGCTTCCTGTACGTCAATGCTGATCGTTTTCTTACCGCTCGGATCCGATTTCGCTTTGTTTTCGGCCTCTTTCCATACCGCTGCGTCAATGGTTGACGTCACGGTGTTTGTTGCCGGGTCGACCTTCATCTGGGGTACGATTGTAATGACATGACTCCCGTTTCCGCCGGTGTTTTCATTGTTGCCGCCATTCCCATTGTTGCCATTGTTGCCGCTGTTACCGTTGTTGCCATTGTTACCGCCATTGCTGCCGCCATTCGATGCTTTTATATTCACAGACACCGAGCTATTGCCTGATACGACAGCAGACTCTATTTTCGAATTCACCAATTTCACGCTGTCCAGTACAATATCGGCCTTTCCCTGACTATCTGCGTGAAATATCAGCGTAGCCAGTTTTACCTCTCCGTCCCGGCCGGGCGTATTGCCTAATTGCGTATGCGCAAGTTGAATGGCATTCCCTTTGACAACAGGCTCCACGGTAAAGCCGCCGTTGCTTCCGCTAATGCTTTTCACAAACTTCAAGCGGCTGGAATCATAGGTTACATTCACTTCATAGGCGTACAAATCGGTAACTTGTTTTCCCGTCACCGTGACTTGAAAGTCGTCGCCTGCGGAAACGTTTTTGTCCGAGATCGAAAGAGAAAAAGTCGGGGCCGGGGCTGCTTTGGCATGAACAACAACCTGCGGGAAAACGAGTATGGTCAAAAGCAACGCGAGGCTAAGCGAGAATCGTTGTTTTAGCATCGTAACATTCCGTCCTTTCAATAAATATTCGGCACACAAGATGGGAAGGCCGGTTCCACTGCACAAGGACATACATGGCCTGCTTCAAGCATCTTGTTTTGCGTTTCCTGGATGGTATGAGCCTTCGGATTGTCGAAACGCAAAGCCAAAACTCGCCTGCCATGTATGTTCCTTGTTCCGTTTCACTAGCCCCCCCTCGTTTACCTGTGTCGCAAATACACGAAATAATCAGGGGGAGAATAGACATCCCCCCCTCCTTAAGCTTTTATTTCAAGATCGCTTTAGCGACAATGACGAGGTCGATCAAGTTTACCTTTCCGTCGTGATTCACATCCGCTCTCGCGTTCCAGCCCGCCTGACCGGACTCCTTGCCGTAAACCGCTGCAACGATAGCCAAGTCACCGATCGTAACACCGCCGCCATTGATATCTGCGGTTATTTTCTTGGCGTTGAACGCTTGAACTGCCGCTTCCAATGCGGATTTCGCTTGATCCACCTGCTGCTGATCGACAGTCGGATCGTTCGCTATCGCGCTCGCCGCCTCAATGGCCGACTGCAATTGCACTTTGGCGCCAGTCACGTACAAGCCGTCTCCGTTTCCTTCCGCTGCAGCATTGTACATCGTCTGAGCGTTTGCGATCAACGCATTCAAGAGCGACTTATCTGCGGGATTCATGATCTGGATTTCATGAGAAGCTCCAGTGACCTTCTGCTCATTCCCTTGTCCGTTCGCAATGACAACTTGATCTACGGAAATTGTCGTCGTGTGACTCGCTTGCGTTGCCGTCTTGGCCGTAAATTTGAAAACGAGCAAATCGCCTTGTGCAGGCACGTCCACGCCAAAGCTGGCAGCCATAATCCGGATTTGACCCGGCGCCGTCTCCTCCTGCTCGATGACTTGGAATCCATCGTTCAGCGATGCAGCCAAATCGAACTGCACAAACGCCGGATCAAAATGCAGCGTCACATCTTGCGCATATACCGACTGGTATACGCTTTGCGTAACGCCGGCCAATCCCATCGTGATTTCGAAGGTTTGGCCTACGGCCGCCTGCTGCAAACCTGTCAATGTAGATTGAGGCATCGTTAACGCCGGCAGCACCGTCACGCTGACGCTTGTTGTCAAAACTACATTATCCGGATTTTGCACGCCAACAGGCAAAGTAACCGTTCCATTTACCGTGAAGGTCTGCTCGATCGTAAGAGAAGGATCATAATTGGCCGCAGGTACATCCCATGACACTTCGGCATTTTTGTTTCCTTTATCGGTAACCAGTTCTACTGTGGAAGGCAAGCCAAGGGCTTCTGCCGTCTTTACCGTTCCGTTCGCCGCTCCCTGGATGGCTGCAGGCGCTGTTATGCTTTTTAACGTCACGCGTTGAACGACCTCAAATGTCTTGCGAGCCACGATCTCATACCCGTCATTGAGCATATAGAGTACATCATACATACCGGGAGCCAGCCCGTTCGTTAAACTGACTTTTCCGGATCCGCCCTTTAAATAACCCCATGTTATCGATACACCGGCGCCTGGAGGAACAGCTCCGGCTTTATAAATACCGACCCAATCTTTCCCATGAGCCGCCGCTCCGGAATAAGACATGGAAATGGCTTCCCCCTGGAGGTACTGGGACTTGTCCAGCGTTAATAGACCGGCAGGTACGCCGGCAGCCTGAACCGTTACATTAATGCTTGTCGTCATGGATACGTTGTTCGGGTTTTCCACTCCGAAAGGAAGCGTTACGGTTCCTGGCACCGCGAAAGTCTGCACCGTCTTGATAGCCGGATCGTAGCTGACACCGCTTAAATCCCAATTTACGCTTGCGTTAATATTTCCTCCGTCGGTTACAATCGTTACATTCGCAGGCAAGCCGAGAGCTGCCGCCGTCTTGGCCGTCCCGTTGTTCGCAGATACCGCTGGAGGCGCTGTGATACCGGTTAATTTCGCCCCCGGGGTTGTAATGTCCACGTCCTGGTACGAACGGTTATACATGTCGTCTGCAGCGAATATTCGGAGTAAATAGGATGTTGTCGGCATTAACCCTGTAATCTTGTATTGCCTGTACTCATCGTAGGGTTTGTCCAGCGGCAGCGAAAGGCTGTTGAACGATTTGTCCACTTCCCCGGTTTGCCTGTTGATCAGTTGAACGTTATATTCCAAACCGCGCACATTGTCAGTTGCTTGCTTGATCGTAAACGTCACTTCGTTGCTTGTCAGGGAATCGACCGTAATCCCCTCGTCGAATTTCGGAGCAATGAGTTCTTTAATATTGTTTTTGCTATACGTAAAAGCGTCTTTGCCTTCGCCAACGCGTACGACACGAGGTGTGCCGACAAATTCATTGGTACTGACGTTATACTGTTTAATGATCAGTTTCGGACCGTAAACCTCCAGGAAATTCAAGATGCGAGGCGTCGTTTTATAATTGATATATGCGCCTTCTATATAGCCGCCGTACGGACCGCCATCAATATAACTGGAATAGGATGTCGCGCCTGAATCGAGAAACGTAGCCGCGCCTTGATAGAGCGAACGTTCGTCGGTCGGGTCGTATTGCGTATGGCCTGACATATAGAACACCTGCGAAAAATCGTTCCCGGAAAGAAATTGACCGAAATTATTGCTTGCGGCGCTGCTCCATGCCGATCCCCACACCGTTCCGCTTATCGGGTAGTGAGACATGACAAATATCGGTTTGGTCGGATCATAATCCGGTTCGCTTTTAATTTGATTGAGGTAATTTTTCGCTTTCCCAACCGTACTCTCGCTGTTAATATTAGCGTCAAAGCCGATCAGATTATAACCTTTAATCTTAACTCTGTAGGCACTGTTGTAGAAATCGTTATCATACGTATTCGTCGATTCGTTCCACGCGCCCGCCGTACCGACAGGTATCAAGTTTTCGGAGCCGTTCATATCATGATTGCCTTTGACCATATATAACTTCGTCGTGTCAAATAAGCCCTCATTTTTCAGTTTATTGTATACGTCCGTCATGAGCCCCATCCATACGTACTCATTGGCATTGTTGCCGCCGGTAATGTCGCCGGGCATCACCATGACGTCAGCCTGCGGGAATACGCTCATGGCCTTTCTCATATCGGATTCAACGCGCTCGATTGCAGCAGGATTGCTGCTGATTTCCGGGTCGCTGTTCACCGTCATATTCAAGTCGGCGGGAGTCAACGTTTTATTGCTTTTTTGATAGATGAAGATGGCATTGTCCAGTTCACGCTCGTAATAATTGATCGTTTCCTGCGTATAAAACTTTTGTTGTTGCGTTGTCGCGACCGTATTGGCCATAGCCGCAACCTTTTTCAACGAATCAAAATCGGTTTCGCTGAAGCCGTTGCCGAGACCGCCTGCGATTATTGCATCAGCTTCCGCAAGTTTGCCGGTAAGTGCCTGCAAATCTACGTTATTTCCGCCGTAACTATTATAGTTAGCTTGAATGACATCGCTGCTGACGGCACCTTTCCAAATCTTCAGATCCGCTATATCGAATGAATTGCCGCAGCGATTGCCCAGTCCGTCGCAGCCGATATTTAACGGGTTCGATGTATCTAACGCTCCGCGCCTGATCGGGGTATCGTCCATTTTGTACCCGTCAATATACAACGAAGCGAGCAATTTATCTCTGTCCACAACAAAGGTCACGTAACGCCAATCGGAAGCATCGAACGTGTTGCGCCCGAAGGAAATGTTTTTTACGGATGCGTTCGGGAATCCCAAATTCATTTTGACCGATCTCGCCGATGTGTAAATGGCCCAGCCTGCGTTAGAGCCGTTGCTGAAATCCTTGTTCGATAAAAGGACGCTGTTCTGATTCGTGTCGCCCTTATACCAGAAAGATACGGTAAAGCTGTCCTCGCCAAACGGCAAGCTTTTCGTCGTACCGACATAATTGCCGCTTCCGCTTTCCAGATGCAGAGCTTTGGTCCCGGGCATGATTCCGTCTACATAACTGTACGTCCCCGTTGCTTTCAACGGATTCTCCGGATCGGCATCATTGTGTAACTGATTATCGAATGAGATCGATGCAATCAGAGGATTATCATTTCCTGCTGCGTTCTCGGGCATAAGGGACTGCGGGATAGCGGCGTGTACGGCGGTCGACAACAACATGAATATCATCGTTAACGCGAGGGTAAAAGATGAAATTCTTTTCATCATAGAAAACCTCCATAGGTTAAAATATGTATTTGAAGAGCCTGCTAGGGTGTGTCTGGACACTCCGAGGGAGCAATTTTGCCGAATTTTCGTTCCTCCATCAGGAAAATAATGCTAAGCATCACCTTGAGCTGATTACGCTACGGTAAACGCACCGCCCCAGAAAGGGCGGAAGGCGTTTATCCTGGTAGGCAAGGCGCGTTTGGGAAGGCGTACCGGGGGTCGGCCTGCGCAAACGGAACGATGCATAGGGCGAAAAGGCGGTGAAAGATGACCCTGAGCGAGTGTTCAGACACGCCCTATGGCTCGAGTGGTCGAGTAAAACCGTGACAGCCATGACCACAACCTGCTCTTAACGAACATCGCTGCTCATCTTGAGACCGATAACACCGATCACGATGAGCGATATCCAGAGCACCTGATTCAGGTTGATCGATTCCTTAAACAGGACCGCACCGACCAGCGTAATCAGAACGATGCCGACGCCTGACCAAATCGCATAAGCGACGCCGACATTCATGTAAGACAGCGCAAAGGTAAGCAGCGTAAAGCTGCAGCCGTACAAGACAAACATCAGGATGGACGGCCATAGCTTGGTGAAGCCGGCAGACAGCTTCATGGACGTGGTGCCGGATAACTCGAACAGGATGGCAAGCATAAGCAGTATCCATCCCCAACTGCTTTCATTCCTCATGCCGCGACGCCTCCAGGCGAAGCTGATCATAGGAAAAAACCGTCTCCTTCGCATCTTTCAGCACACCATTGCCGGCAAACGCCGCTTTCTCGCTGATGATTCCTATCGTCACGACAGCCCCGGCGGCATTGCCCATCTGCATATCGCCGTTCGTGTCGCCGATCACCGCCACCTCAGACGGCGCCAAACCCAATTCCAGACAGGCCTTCTCGACCATATCGGGGTAAGGCTTGCCCCGCTCCACCCGGTCGTTGCCGATAATGGTCTTGAAATAAGGACGAATCCCCATCCATTCCATATGCTTTACCGCTTCCGGCGTCTCATCTGCCGTTACGATGCCGATCGAGAGACCTTGCTCGCTGCACTGCTTTAGAAACGGGACGATTCCGGGCATAGGAAAGACGGGCCGAACCCGCTCCATCTCCTCATCGGCCAGACGCTTGCTTTCTCTGGCCAGTCGCATCGATTCTCCCCACGGGAGACCGAGACGATAGCCTTGCCAGGCAAATATCGCCAGCAGGTCGCCGATCGATCCCATCGCAAGCGGCCCCGTTCGGCTATAATCGACGATACGGCCCGTTTCATCGTGAAGCGTCCCCCACAGCTCCGAGAGGGAGCCGATTTTTCCTTCGGGAAGAAGACTCTCATAATGACGGTACATCGATTCGCTCCATTTCCCCCATAAACCGATAAAATCCAGCAGCGTACCATCTTTGTCAAATAAAATTCCTTTTATGGGATAATGCATCTTGTTGACGATCAAATCCGGCATTTCTATCTCTCCTATACATGATGCGATTATTATTTTCTTTAACTTTGTTCAAAAAATATTAAATCCACTTGAATATCCACGCTTTTTCAATCTGGTTTCCCTCTTTGTTCAATTTTTATTGTACGTTTATTTTGTCTCTTTTGTGTCAAATGACTGTTAACTGGAGTTTAAGATTATGTTAAAGCCTCATTCATTTTTGCTCTCACCTGCATGGCGATTTTTTTGCTATAATAGAAGAATCCGTTCAAAAAAAAATGAATTTAATACTAAGAGTCCTATATACGGTTATGGGGAGCGAACAGTCCGGTGTCTCAAAGCGAGGAAAGTACGGAACGACGGCTGCACATCAGAAAAAAAATGATCGAAGCCATAGCGGAAACGATGGATTTATACGGAGCCACTTATTCGTCAGGCCAGTTGTACGGCATCATGTTTTTTGAGAACCGACCGATGACGCTCGACGAGATGAAAACGCAGATGAATATGAGCAAAAGCAACATGAGCTACGCTGTAAGAGCGCTCGTAGAATCCCGGATGGTCAACAAACTGAACGAAAAACAGGATCGAAAAGAACTGTACGCCGCAGAGACCGATTTTTTTCGTGCGTTTCAGCATTTCTTTTCGCATAAGCTTCAGCATGAAGTCGATGTTATGACGGAGGCCATTGCTCAAGCGCTTCCCGAGTTAACTGAGATCATTCTTGAGGAGCATATTACCGACGAGGAAAGGAAGCTTGCGCTTCAGGATCTGCACAAGTTTAGACATGCGAAGAAGTATTACGAGTGGCTGCAGCAGTTTGTTGACACGTTGCGGAGCGGAGCGTTTTTCAATGAAGCCCCCGCCAAAGCGGACTCGGCTAGCAACGAAAAAGAGACGCATAACGAGTAAGGCTTTATCTCGTTATGCGTCTCTTTTTTTGTTAAACGTCTCAGAACGTATACGCGGATGTGGCTCGACTCTTGATAAACGCCATGACGTCAAAGACGCCGCCGGCATTTGTCCGCTACCAGACAGCAATGAAATCAATGCAAAGCGATGCTTTTAACCGTCCTATGATAGTCTTACATAAGCGATTACCCTTTGATGGCCCCAATCATCATCCCTTTAACGAAGTACCTTTGCAAAAACGGATAAACCATAATGATCGGCAAACTGGACACAATGATGATGCCAAACTTCATCAAATCTGCAATCTGCTGCTTTTCAGCCGCCAAATAAACGTCATCCAGCCCCATAATCTCGCCGGAAATCTGATTTTGAATCAAAATCTGGCGTAATACCAATTGCAGCGGATAGGTCGATTGTTCGCTCATATAAATCAAAGCACTGAAATAAGAGTTCCAATGATCTACGCCGTAAAAGATCGCCAGTACGGCAATAATCGGCATCGATAGCGGAACGACGATCCGGAGCAAATATTTTATATCGCTGCAGCCGTCGATCATCGCGGACTCCCGAAGTTCGTCCGGAATGCTCGTTTCAAAGAACGTGCGCGTAATGATAATTTGAAACATGCTGACCGCATTCGGAATGACCAGCGCCCAGATGGAGTCGAGCATGCCCAAGTTTTTCACAAGCAAATAAGTCGGAATAAGCCCGCCGCCAAAAAACATCGTAAACACGAAAAGAACGGACACGAATCTCCTTATCATAAAATGCTTGCGAGACAGTGCATAAGCCGCCGTGATCGTCATAAACAAATTGATCGTAACCCCGACAGCCGTGTACAATATCGTATTGCCGTAGCCGCGCCATATGGCCTCGCTGGCAAAAATCCGTTCGTAGCCTTTTAGTGAAAACCCCTTCGGCCATAACCATACGAGACCTTGGTTGACCGCTTCCGGACTGCTGAACGATGCGCTGACGATGAAGATGAGCGGATACATCACAACGATGGCAATGCCGATGAGACCGGCGTAATTGAACACATCGAACCATTTATCGTGGAGCGATTGTCGTTTGAACATGATGGCAGCCCCCCGTCCTTTTTCCTACCATAAGCTGGACCCGCTCGTGCGCTTGGCGATCGTATTCACAGAAATCAGAAGGATGAAATTAATGACCGAATTGAACACGCCGATAGCCGCTCCGTAGCTGTAGTTGTTTTGCAGTAAGCCGATTTTGTAGACATAAGTGGAAATAACCTCAGACGTGCTTAAATTAAGCGGATTTTGCATGAGAAATACTTTCTCGAACCCGACGGACATAATACTCCCGACGTTCAGGATAAGCAGAATGACTGCCGTCGGCACGATAGCGGGCAAATCGATGTGAATGATTTTTTTCAGCTTCGAGGCGCCGTCCATATAAGCCGCTTCATATAAATGAGGATCGACGGCAGACAAAGCGGCCAAATAAATGATCGACCCCCAGCCCATACCTTGCCACACGCCTGACAATACGTATACGGTCTTAAACAGCCCTGCGCTCCCCATGAAATAGACCGGGCTTCCGCCCAATGAAACGATAATCTGGTTAAAAACTCCTGTTGATGGAGAAAACAGGATAAACATCATACCGACCATCACGACCATCGAAATAAAATGCGGCGCATACGTCAAGGTTTGCACGAACGCTTTAAATTTCTTATGTCGCACCTCGTTGAGCATTAAAGCCAACAGAATCGGAATCGGAAACGAGACGACAAGCCCGTATAAACTAATCCCCAGCGTATTCTTGATCACGTTCCAAAATTGATAGGAATCGAAAAACTGCTTGATGTGCTCGAACCCTACCCACTCGCTTCCCCAAATCCCCATAGAAGGCACGAAATCTTTAAACGCAATCTGTATGCCGTACATAGGTATATAATGGAAAATAACATAATAAATCAGCGCCGGTGCTATCAACATATATAATTGGTAATGCTCTCGCATGTTGCGCCATAATTTGTGCATCCACAACAAGGGAGGAGCGGTAAATTCCGTTTTAGCCATTTTCAAGTGAATCCCCTCCTGCTCGGCGGTCATGATTCATGCCTGATTATTCTCCTTAATTTTCTGTAGTTGCTAGGAGAAGTGCCGAATAGTTTCTTGAATTTTTTATTAAAGCTGGCAATATCAAAATACCCCGCATCATGAATGACATCCTTGATCAGCTTGTCGCTATGCGCCAACTGCTCGCAGACTTCCTTCATCCGCAGCTCCGTCAAATAATCCATCATCGTCAGTCCGGTTTTATCCCGGAAATACCTGCTCAAATAGGACGAGGACATCCCGATCGCTTCCGCCATGTCGCTAAAATTGAAATTTTGGTCTCGGAATTTGGAATCGATATGCGCCTTGATTTCTTCCAGCAAGTCCCTGTCCGCATTTCCGATCGTCCTGCTCGTGTACTGGCAAATGTTGATGCCGATTTCGTAAACATTCGCTTTCAATTGCTCCACGGTCTCGAACTGGGCGAGCTTGGTTAAATCGGGTATTCCCCCGGGCAAATGCTCCCATCTGATATTCAAATCGCGCACGACTTTCATCAAGGTGTTTATGATCTCGAAGCAATAATAACGCGCCATATAGAGCGGGATATTTTGCCGGCTCAATGTTTCGGTAATTTCCGTTAGGATAGCTTCCATTTGCTGAACATTTCCGGATTCGATGCTGACGCTCATCATCTGGAGTTTCTCGTAAGGCTGCCAGTTCGACGGCGTCGATTCGGCGATATCCGCATAGTGAATCATTCGCCCGCCTCCCCGCAGCAGCCGGTAGTCCAATGCCGAGGAAGCTTCGACCATCGATTTGGAAATATCATGCCAGCTGTCATATACGTTCCCAACGCCGGCGCTCAGTTTCAACCCCGATTGCGCTTCCATATACGACTTGATCTCCGCTATGCCCGATTCAATGAACGACTTGTGGCTCGTGTCCGAAACGATATTCAAAATATAGACCACTTTGCGGTCGTCAAGGCCCTCAACGCGGTAGATGTCGAGTTTTCCGGGCCGGTTCCATTTTATCTCGGGATCCGGCACTTCCATCAGCGCTTTTTTGGAGGGATCGGCAGCGATAATGACGACGAGAAAATAAGGAAGCGTGAAATGCAAATCGCTTTCCTTAAGAAGAAATCTCCATTCATGTTCATCCGCGATATGCCCCCGCAGCAGCATGAGGAGCAGATGGCTTCGAACGTACTGCTTATGCTGCCCGATCCGGTCCACAAGCTCTTGATTGGATTGGGCGACATTTAGAATCGCATGGCGAATAAACGAAACGTCGTCTTTGTAACCGTAAGAGGGCGAAGCCTCATTGCTCTCCAAAATATTCCTTAATTTGCGGATAGGCACATAGTTTAACAGCAGAAACGAGATGGCAGCCAAAATTCCGGCCACCATAACGATCGCAATGCCCTCATAGACCGAGCGTTTGATACTAAGCACTTCTTGCAGATACTTGTCCTTCGGCACGAGGGTAAGATAGGACCAATCGTTGAAACCGGAATGGACAATATTGGCGATATACGCCTTGTTGTCATATACCAAGTTGGCCGTATTGCCCGCATGATCCGGCTGCATAACGGACAAATTTCGGATGGAAGCCAGATCGTCTCCGTCGATCTCCCTCGATGAAGCAATCAATTCTCCCTGTTGATTCAGAATAACAGTCGTGCCGCCGTAATCGGCCAGTATATCGAAGATCATCGCCTTTATTTCCGACTCGGCGACAAAAAACAGCGCGGTACCGTAAACATAATTTTTGTCCGGAGGAAGCGGATAGGCGATCAGGATAAAATTTTTGGCGGCATTCGTGCCGTTCATCGTTCCATTGATCATCACGTTCGGCGCGGGAGTCACCCAACGGCCTGCGGGAGATTGAAGCGCCTCCGCAAGCTGATTCTGAACCGAACGCGAAAATGTAAACGCCTGGTTCAGAAATTCATCCCTCGAGTAGTTGCCGGCAGACGAGAAAATGACAGGGTCTTTGGACATGCTTAGAAATAATTGATAAATAAACCCGTCGCTATTGGCGTATTTCTTCAGTTCCAGGTAAGCCTGATATTGGCTGTAGCTGGATTGGGATACCTGATAGGGCGTCAATTGCGGGTTTAACGAAAGCTCCACCGCGATTCTGTCCAAATTCGCCAGCTTCTTATCCAGCGTATTGCGGACCTGAGTAAGCATCTGCATATTGGACGTTACAATTTGCCGTTCCATTTCCACCACGATATTTTTAAAGATCAAATAAGACATAACCGCCAGCGGCAAAATGAGCAGGAGCAAGTAAGATAAAAGATATTTGAAGAAGGTTTTGTTTCTGATCAACAGCTCCTTCAATCCGCTTACCCCCCGATTCTTCCGTCTGATCGATGATTATATTCCGCGCTACAGCACCAGAAAACAGCCGTAGCGCGGGTAAGGCAACTCTTATTGGCTTTGGTAACGATCGTACACTTTCTGGTACACGTTCACGATTTCATCAATTTGCATTTTCTTCAACGTATCCATAAATTTATCCCATTGGTCGAAGGAAGTGTCACCCATAATAAATTTGACTTCCATCTGCGTCACATAATTGGCGATATCGGTCTGAATCGAAGCCACTTTCTTCTGCTCGTCTTCCGTCATGTACGTATTCGGGAACGCCATCTTCGCGTAAGGCATGTTATGTTTCGTCGCCGACGAAAGAACCTTCTTGTCATAATCACCCAGCTTGGTTGCATCCAGTAGGCTGCTCGAATAGTAATAAGGCATCGAGCCCCCGGCGGACGGCGTCATGGACAGGCGGAACTGCACCGAAGTCATCCCTTGCGGTATGGGCGCTTGCTCCCAGGTGCCGTCCGCGTTGTCGACATATCCGGTTCCTTTAGGACCGTATTCCGCCATTTTGGTCCCTTCCGGCGAGAAGAAATAATCGGCCCAACGAATTAGCGCTTCCGGCGATTTGGCCGCTTTCGTTATCGCGAATTGCCCGCGGCCTAGCGGGGAATTCAAGTAGGTCGCCCGCTTGCCGTTGTACTCCATCGGGGCGAAAGCGACGTATTGGTTTTCCAATTTGGCCCCCGCCGTAATGATGCTCCAGTGGAAATACGCACCTAATTGCTCGTTGGCCCCTTTGGCATTTTGCTGCTCCGAGGTCAAGCTGAACATTTCGGGATCGAGCAGTTTTTCCGCGTGCAGCTTGTTCAGATATTGCAGGGCTTCCTTGTACCGGGGGTCCATCGCCGTTGGTATAATTTTACCGTCGTCCCCGACGACAATATTTTTATAGTTCAACAACCCGAATACGTTGGCAATAAACAAATTCAGGTCATCTTTCGTAAAGGAGAAGGGAATTTCGTCGGGCTTGCCGTTTCCGTTCGGATCGCCTTCCTTGAACGCTTTCAGCACCTTGTACAGCTCATCTTTGTTTTGCGGCACTTGCAGATGAAGTTTATCCAGCCATGTTTGATTGATCCACATCAGCACCGTTTCCGCGCTCGAAAATTCGTTGATGTGGGGCAAGGCGTAAATATGCCCTTCCGGAGTCACCAACTGCTTGCGGTATTCGGGATGCGCTTCGAACAGTTTCTTTAAATTGGGCGCGTATTTGTCGATCAAGCCTTCCAGGGGGATCAAGGTCCCGTTGCTTCCGTTCGCCATCACCTCCTGGTCATTCAGACCCGCTGTGAACGCATCCGGAAGGTTGTTGGACGCAAAAATAAGCGATTTCTTCTCTGCCGCATTCTCCGATGGGATGGACGTCCAGTCGATATGAATGTTGGTCATTTTTTCGTATTCTTTATAGACCGGCATTTGGTCCAGCGGAGGGTTTCCTGCGCCTTGCAACCCTACCATCTTGACGTTGATTTTGTTGTTCACGATTGGAAAACCGCTTGGATTCAGATTGGAATCGGTTACATTAGGACTCGCTGAAGAAGGCTTTGCTGTCCCCGTATTCGTGGGGGCGGCGTCTTTCCCCTCATTTTTGGAGTTGGAGACGCAACCCGTTATCGCTGCCAACCCCACTGCCGTTGCGACCAACCCCGTGTACCATCTAGCTTTACTGCTCATCTTGCACATTCCTCCCCTAAATTTGATTGCATCGAGTGACTTCTTCATGATAAGGAGAGCTGTCGGCATCTGTAAACGCATTCATTTTTGCGCACTTTGCTTTTTTTGACATGCGCCGGATGTCCCATTAGCGGCTTCGGCAGATAGTTACACAATAAACGGACACGGGATAGACGTCAAGAAAAGCCAACTGCCATAAATAATGAGCATTTACTTCCCGACGGTGCCTCGGTACGATGGGGACGTTAGCAAGTTTCCACTATCCAGAAAGGAAGCGAAAAAATGGACGTCACACAGACGGGCTTCGAGTTTGACCCGATTGTCCCCTTCTTGTTTATCGAGGAGGAAAAGGAGAACATGCTGGCGGCGCTGCGTAAATTGCGGCATGAAACCGGAATCAGAAGAGCGCTGCTTGTGTTTCCGGTATGGAATGGAGAGACTAAGGGGCCAAAGGCTTATCAGGCATACGAAAAATTTGGCGACCTACTGCTTGAAGTCAAACAACAACTGGCAAACGACGGCATGGAGATTGGCTGGTGGTGCGCGCCTACGTTAACGCTGGGACCGGACGCAGACCGAATGGAAGCGAATTCCCCCCGCCTCCAGCATATCGTCGGCCTGGACGGAACCGTTTCCCATTCGGGTTGCTGCCCGATCGATCCGAACTACCAGCACTTATTCAGCTCCTACGTCCGGACAATCGCAGAGCGGGCTCGTCCTGCGATCATCTTGTTCGAGGACGATTACCGGCTGAGCCACAATTACGGGGTCGCATACGGCTGCTTCTGCCCGCGGCATCTGGATCGCTTCTCGGCTAAGATTGGGAGACTAGCCTCACGAGAGGAACTCGCGGCGCTGTTCGCCGCTGGCGGCGAACAGGCTGTGGAATACCGCAGGCTATGGGCCGAGCTGATGCGGGATTCCCTGGTCGAACTGGCGGCCCGCTTGCGTTCGACGGTTAACGAAGTCGCTCCCGATACGCGCATGGCGCTCTGCCAGCCCGGCATGTCCGATTTCGACGGCGACATGACCGGTCCTGTCGCCCGTGCTTTCGCCGGAACGACGAAGCCGCTCGTACGCCTCTGGGGAACGTCGTACCGATTCGACCATGCGGACACCTTACCGGAAATTACGTTCCACATGCTTTACTCGAAGCTTGCCTTGCCCGACGATTTCGAAATCATCCACGAGTCGGATTCTTACCCCCATTCGCGCTTCTTCTTCTCCGCGACTAAGCTGCGGGCATTGATTGCACTGTCGATGTTTTACGGATTCGACGGCTCTTTGTCGTATATTACCCAATATACGGACGGTCCGCTTGAGGAGAAGGGGTACACGGCCATGATGAAGGACAGCCGCGATTTCTTCACTTCCTTGCGGCGTTCCGTCGAGGGGTTCCGCCTGGCCGGCCCGCGGGTGCTTTATCGGCCGCTTGCGCATGTGCATGGGCACATCAAGCATGGCCGAGCCAGCTATCGCACGACGCCCGCTTGGGCGCAGGTACTGGGGAAATTCGGCATTCCTTGCGCGCCGTATACTTCTTCCGACGCTGCGGGCTCCCTTCCCATGCTCGTAAACGGCGAAAACGTACTGGAGCTTTCGCCGGACGAAATTACGTCCATGTTGAGCGGGAGCGTGTTCCTGGACGGACTTGCGGCTTACCATTTATGCCGGATGGGGTACGGGGAGCTGATCGGTGCCGAAGTAACCGAGCTGGGCCCCGATGAGCTGCGGCATATCGGCCACGAGCGGATTACGCCGGCGAATGTATGGCGCGAAAATACGGAAGGCACGCGCATGTATTTTTCAGATCAAGCCGGCGACAGGGAAGATTCGGGCGCCTACAGGCTGAAGCCGCTAGCCGATGCGGTGGTTCTGTCGCAGTTTGTGAGCGAAAACCGGGAAGTCGTTTCGCCTTCGGTTGTGTCGTACACCAATCGGCTGCAGGGGCGCATCGCCGTCTTGGCCTTCAATTTGCAGGCCAATCGCAACGAGTCCGTTCTGAACTACAAACGAAAGGAGCAGTTCAGAGGCATCCTCGAGTGGCTGGGACGCCAATCTCTGCCGATCTATGCGGTACAACCAAGCCTGTTCGTCTCGGCGCTGGAGCATCCCGACAACGGAAAACGTATGGCTGTCCTATTTAACTTGAGTCTCGACGAAGCCGCAGGCATCCAGCTTGTGACCGATCGAGCCTGGTATTCGCAGAACATCGAGTTCCTTGACGATCACGGCGTGTGGCTAGAGGTTGGCAACGCTGTCTGGAAGGAAGACGATGATGGGCACTATCGCTTGACGATCCCCAAGTCATGCTCCACGTTAAGGCCTTTGGTGATCCGGTTCTCCAAAGGTTGATACTAATGGCTGCAGCAATCTTTGCGCATCCGGACGGTGCTGCAATTTTTTAAGGGCGATTTACGTATTCGCAATCACGTCAACCTGCCCGTTAAGGTTAGAGAAGGCTGCCGATCTGCCGGCAGCCTTTGATGATGTTTATTAAGCAAACGTACCCGGTAGAGCAAACGAAGTTACTTATTTTTTGTAGGCTTTGTACCAGTGATACGGTTGAATTTCTGACAAGGTTTTAAAACAAAGGCTGTTGTCGGGCGTATATATTGCCGCTTTTACATTTGATCCCCAGTAAAACAATCTTTCTTGACAAACACCACATGGTGTTAATATTTTAAATTCGGCATTTTCTTTATCTCTAACAACGCAAAGAGAATGTGTTATTTTTGTATTTAATTTATGTGCTTCCAGAATCGCACCTGTCTCAATACATAGCTCCGTAGAAGCGTTTATTACCTCTGGAGCAACGCTTGTCAAAATTTGACCGTTTTCAGTACATATTGCTGCTGCACCGCCCCATCCAGTAGGGTACCTACTTTTAATTAAGTCGATAGCTGTTTGATATAACCTCTGCTCAGTATTCATTTGTCCCCCCATAACTTTATGTAATCAGTCATGTGTCTTAATTATTTGTTATCTCTTCAATCGAAGATAACAGCCAGTTACTTCAACAAATACCGGCATCTAAGACCTTCTTATCTATTACCGAATTAAAAAGGCTTAGTATAGTCGGTATCATCTGGTATTAAAACAAATTACCTGTGATGCAGCGAAATATTATGATAATCACCCATTAGATACCCCTAAATTATACCAAATATAATTTTCTTACAGTAGAAAGTTTTGTTGAAGTTAAACGATGCTGCCTGTTAGCTTAATGCTCTTGTAGTCATATTAATCAAAATAGCCGCGCCCCCTCGAAAGAAGGAGCGCGGCGTTTAAAGCTTACGAACCAGCTACTAACTTTATTGTACAGTTACCAACTTTAATGTCTGCCAACACTAGCCGGCTATTTTAACAAAATGCTCGTCCGGCTGTATCCTTCCTTCGTTTTCCGCACCTCAAGAACGGCCGGAAATGCCTGCTTCAGCTCCTGCACATGTGAAATAACGCCGATCATCCGGCCGGATCGCTGCAGATCGATCAGCGCCCCGATCGCTTTGCCGAGCGCGTCCTCGTCCAGCGAGCCGAACCCTTCGTCGATAAACATCATCTCGATCGAAACGCCGCCCTGATGCGCTTGAATAACGTCGGTCATGCCCAGCGCGAGACTGAGCGAGGCATTGAATTTTTCCCCTCCGGACAGCGTTTTGACGTCGCGGTTTTGTCCGGTATACGCGTCGTAAACATCGAGGCCGAGCCCGCTTTGCTTTCCGCGCAATTCGAGCCGCTCGCTGCGCTGAAGAACGAATTGGCCGTTCGACAAATCGCGGAGCCGTTCGTTGGCTGCGTGCAAAATTTGTTCCAGAAACTCGATCAAAATATAGCGCTCGAACGATATTTTAAGCGCATTGTCGCCCTTCAGCATATGATATACATCGAGCATTTGCTCAAGCCCGGCCTCCCGCTCCTTGACCTGCTCGTGAGCGGCAGCGACGGCAGTCTGCAGCCGCTCCGCTTCCTGCATGAGGCGAACCGCCTGCCGCTGTTCCTCTGCGGCTTCCTCGAGCTGCTGCCGGATGAGCGTCAGCTCCCCGTCCAGCATCGCCAAATCGGCAGGCGTCTTTCCGGCAAGCTCGAGCTCCAGCCCGGCGATCTGCTGCAGCAGGGCGGCAAAAGCCGTTTTGAACGCTTCGAGCTCGGCTCTTTCTTTCTGTCGCGACGTCTCTTCCATCTTCGCTTCCCGGTAATCGCGCGCTTCATGGAAGCCCGCCTTAGCCAACTCCCGGTCAAATCGCTCGTTCTCCTGCCGCAAAAGCTCTTCGGCCTCCTCGAGCTGTTTCCCGGTTTGCGTCGCATGCGCCTTTTCTTCTGCGAGCTTGGTCTGCATGCGCTGCAGTTGTTCCTGCGCCTGCTTCCAAGCCGCGTTCAGACGCTCGACAAGCGACCGCTGCTCGTTCAAGCGGCGCGCCAAAAGCTCCGGTGAGCGCAAATCTTCGGCGATCCGCTCCAGCTCCTTGGCAAGCAGCTCCTGCTTTGCGTGACGCTTCACGGTCAGCTCCTGCAGCTTCCCGGATAGCTGATCCTTCTCCAGCATCAGCTTTTCCGCATGCCGCTCCGCCTCCTCCGCTTCCAGCTTAAGCTTCTGCAGCGTGCCGCGGTCCTTCTCGAGCTGATCCGCTTGCTCCTTCAGCCGCTTCCACTCCGCGCGCAGCTGCGTCTGCCGCTCCGATAATCCTTCGGACGGAACGCCATAGTCGGCCAAATCGGCGGCTTTCCCTTCCATTCCGGACCGGGCCGCAGCCGCTTGAATTTTCGCCTCGTTCAGCTCCCGCTCATAATGCCGCAGCTCTTCCTTGACCTGCTGCAGCTTTTCACGCGAAGGCAAAGCCTCCGTTACCTCCGCCCTATGCGGATGCTCCGTCCCTCCGCAAACGGGACACGGCTTGCCGTCATGCAGATGAGCCGCAAGTAGACCGGCTTGCCCTTCAATCCAGCTCGTCTCCAGACGCTCGTGCTCGGCTTGCACGCCGAGCAGCGCCTTCTCCCGCGCTTCTTCCTGCTTCGCCAAGCCGCCAAGCTGCGCCTCCAGCTCCAACAGCTCCTTGATCAGCTTGCCTTGGCGCTCGATGTGGAGGAGCGCTTCCTTCTTCTCCGGCAGCTCGGCTGTTCCGGCCTCCAGCACCTTGATCCGCTCGCCGCGGGCCTGCTTGGCCTCTCGCTCGGCGACCAGCTTCGCCTCCGCAACCTTCAGCTGCGCTGCGCCGGTAGCTTCCTCGGCCTGCAGCCTCTCGAGCTCCTGCCGCTGCGCGCCCATCGTCCGCACGATCGGCTCAAGCTCCTCGAGCCGCCGCAGCTCGCGCTCCGCTTCACCGCGCTCCGCCTCGCGGGCTGCCTCTTCGCCGTGACGGCGCTCCGCGTCCGCAAATGCCAGCTCCGCCGCTTCGGCTTCGCGCCGCTTCGCGTCGTGCTGCTGCCGCTTCAGCGCCTCGGCTTGGGCGGCCTTGCCCGCCTGCTCCTCGTACGGCGCAAGCCGCGCAGCCCGCTCCGCGAGCTCCAACCGGCGCTCCCGCTCGGCCGTTACGGCTTGCTGCCGCTCCATCTCGCTTCGCTGCTCCTGCCGCCGGCCAAGCTCCGCAAAGCGGGCATGGAGTGCGGCCGCATCGCGAAGCTGCGCCTCCTTCTCGTCGCGCCTGACGGCCAAGCCGGCTTTCCGCGCCTCTCCAGCGCCTGCAAGCTCGCGATAATGGCCGGCTTCCTGCGCCAAACCTTCCGCCATCTGCAGCGCATTATACGACTCCTGCTGCAGCGTGCGGCGCAGCGAGCTCTCCTCCCGCTCGGGCAAAGCCGATTGGGCCTGCTTCATATAAACGTCGAGCTCGAATTGAGCGGATTTCAGCGTATCTTTAAGCTCGCGGCTTTTTTGCTGAAACCTGTCTTCCAGTTTCCGATACAATTCCGTTCGGAAAATACGCCGCAAAATTTCCTCTTTATTATCCGTATCCGATGTCAGCAGCTTCCGGAACTCGCCTTGCGGAAGCATGACGATTTGGCTGAACTGCTCTTTGGTCAGCCCGATCAAACGCTCGATCTTCGCGTTCACGTCGGATACCATAAACCGGTCGACGCTCGGCACATCCTGTCCGTCAATCGTCTCGTACAGCTCCGCTTTCCCGCCGGTTTCGCTCTTGTTCGTTCCTTTTCTGTGCGCCATCTGGCGAAGCGCGCGAAACGTCCGCCGGCCGACGGCGAACGTAAATTCCACCGACGTATGCGTATCGTCATCGGCAAATTGGCTGCGGAGCATCCTCGGCTCGGCACGATCCTCTCCGCTTGCGAAGCCGTATAAGGCGAAGCAAATCGCATCGAAGATCGACGTTTTTCCCGCTCCCGTATTGCCCGAAATGACGAACAACCGGCGGTCCTCCAGCTGACTGAAATCGATCGTTTCTTCGTCCCGGTACGGGCCGAACGCAATCATCTTAAGCTTCAGAGGTCTCATACGGCACCTCCTTCCTCACGCAGCACATCCGCATATGTATCGGCAAACAGCCGTTTCTTCGTTTCATCGAGCGGGATCCCCTTCACTTCCTGATAAAAAGCGGCAAACAACGCGACCGGCTCCGTCCGGCTGCGGCTTCCCTTGTCCTCTGCGGCGTCCGGGCTTTCCCCCGCAGCCGACTTCGCCGTTCTCCGCTCGACGTGAAGCGCATTCGGATAAACGGCACGCACCTTTTCCATCGGGAACAAAACCGGATTTTCATTGAGCAGCGTGACAAACACGTAATCTTCGCAAACGGGATGCGTTTCGATCTCCTCGATCGTCCCTTCGATCCGGCGCATGTCCCTGAGAGGCTGAAAGCTGCGTTTCTCGAGGCGCACATCCCCGTCGCCATCTATGTCAACGATATAAAAGCCTTTGTCGTGGCTTACTTCGGAAGCCGAATATTTAAGCGGCGACCCGGCGTAGCGGATATTGTCCTGGAGCACGTAATGGGCCTGATGCAGATGCCCTAGCGCCGTATAGCGGAATTTTCGGAAATAGTCGGCGCGAACATATTCCGCTCCGCCTATCGACAGCGGCCGCTCCGCATCGCTCGTATTCTCCTGCGGCTCTCCCGCCGGCGTCACGAACGCATGCCCGACGAACACGTGGCGCGCCTCAGGATCCATCTCCGCTTCAATACGCGAAACGATAAAACGCATCGCATCGTCGTGCGAACGGATCGTTTCGTCGCCGAGCGCGTATCTTACCTGGGCGGGATCCGCATAAGGCACAAGATGAAAATGCACGTCGCCGAAGGTATCCCGCAGCACGACCGGCTTCAGCTCCGGCCTCAGCTGTCCGGCGAGGTGCAGCCCCCGTCCCTCCATAATTTTCGTTCCGAAATCAAGCCGGTCCGGGCTGTCATGATTACCGGATATCGCCAAAACCGGCGTATTCAAATCGATGACGATCCGCTCGAACAGCTCGTCCAGCAGATCGACCGCCTCCGTCGGCGGCACCGCCCGGTCGTACAAATCTCCTGCGATGACGACGGCATCCGGCCGCTCCTCCGCAACGGCTTCAATCAATTGCTGCAGTACATATCGCTGATCCTCCGTCATATAGACGCCCTGCACCAGCTTTCCTAAATGCCAATCGGCGGTATGGATGAACTTCATTGCAACCTTTTTCCCCTTCCGTAAAGCAATTCCTTGCTAGGGCGTGTCTGAAAACCCACTCTGGGGCATCTTTCACCGCCTTTTCGCCCCCTGCTTCGTTCCGTTTGCTTGACGTACCCCCGGTACGCCTTCACAAACGCGCCTTGCATGGAACGAAAATTCGGCAAAATCTGTCTCCTCGGAGTTTCCAGACACGCCCTTATTAATTCGTGCTCAAGACGCGCAAGTCCTGCCTTCGGAGCCGGATTGGCCATACCTGATTTTTCTATTATAGGAATAAATATTAAAACTTGTCTTCGGTGAAAACGAATGGCGGTAAGCTCGCTAATCATTCCTATGGTTCACTGCTATCGCGGTATACGCCGCTTCCTGCGGCTGCGCTTTTATCGAATCAGCGAGTAAAACAGTTTCTGCCGCCCCTTCCTACCATTACGAAAAACGCCATGTAGGCGGCAAATAACATGCCGGAAACCCGCTCCGGACGGCAACTTCGCAAAATAGGCACCCGTTCCAGTCACATATCCCCGTCCCCGGTGAATATATTTGATAACAAGCACTTTTTTTTCGTTGTCCCGACCACCCCTACCATTGACCTTAAAATTACTTGTCATAGCGCTGGTGCCTACCCAAAACGTGCACGCAAGCTCGCACATCACAGCTTGCCGCTACTAAGCCGAACTCCTTCAGCAAATGCCGGCGTATGCTTTCGAAGTCGTTTTGTTTGCACAAACCAAGCAGCAAGTCTGCGACTTGCCGCTTACGAAGCTGCGTTTCTTCCAGAAACACTTCAGGAGGTGTCTCGCATGACGAATCCATTGTTTATCGTTTCCCGTGAAGATTGGTCGCTTCATCGCAAAGGCTATCAGGACCAAACGCGCCATCAGCAAAAAGTGCGCGAGGCCATCAAACAAAACTTGCCCGACCTCGTTTCCGACGAAAGCATCATCATGTCCGACGGCAAACAAATCGTCAAGGTCCCGATCAAAAGCCTGGACGAATACCGGTTTCGTTACAATTACAACAAAGCGAAGCACGTCGGTCAGGGGGATGGCGAAAGTCAAGTCGGCGATGTGTTAGGCGTCGATCCGCAGCCTGCGCCCGGGGCCGGCAAAGGGGAAGGAGCCGGCGATCAGCCGGGGGAAGACTACTACGAAACCGAAATCAGCATGGAAGAGCTGCAAACGATGCTGTTCGAAGAGCTGGAGCTGCCGCGACTGCAGCAGAAACAGAAGGAAAAGATGCAAACGTCGGACATCGTCTTCAACGACATCCGCAAGAAGGGGATTATGTCCAACATCGATAAAAAGCGTACGATCATCGAAAACCTGCGCCGCAACGCGTTTTCCGGTCATCCGGGCATACACGGCATCACCCCCGAGGATCTGCGCTTCAAAACATGGGAGGAAGTTCAGAAGCCGCATTCCAATGCCGTTATTCTCGCCATGATGGACACATCGGGCTCGATGGGAAGCTTCGAAAAATATATCGCCCGCAGCTTTTTTTTCTGGATGACCCGTTTCCTGCGCACCAAATACGAGCATGTCGACATCGTCTTTATCGCGCATCATACCGAGGCGAAGGAAGTGACGGAGGAAGAATTTTTCACGAGAGGCGAAAGCGGCGGCACGATTTGCTCGTCTGCTTATCAGAAAGCGCTTGATATCATCGAAACGCGTTATAATCCGCTGAACTATAACGTTTATCCGTTTCATTTTTCGGACGGCGACAATTTGACCTCGGATAACGAGCGCTGCGTCAAGCTGATCGACCGGCTGCTCGAATCCAGCAACATGTTCGGCTACGGAGAAGTGAACCAATACAACCGCAGCAGCACGCTCATGTCCGCTTACCGCAGCATTCACAATCCAAAGTTTCAATACTGCATCATCCGCGAGAAGGGCGAAGTTTATAAAGCGCTCCGGACGTTTTTCATCAAAACGGAAGCGAATTGAGGTGGCCGCATGTATCCGCACGAGATCAAAGAACTGGAAAAAGCAATAGCGGAAATAACGGAAATCGCTACGGGCTTCGGGCTCGATTTTTATCCGATGCGTTACGAGATATGTCCGTCGGACATCATTTATACGTTCGGCGCGTACGGCATGCCTACCCGCTTCAGCCATTGGAGCTTCGGCAAAACGTTCAATAAAATGAAGACCCAATACGACTTCGGCCTAAGCAAAATATACGAGCTGGTCATCAACTCGGATCCCTGCTACGCCTTTCTGCTTGACGGCAACTCGCTGATCCAAAACAAACTGATCGTCGCGCACGTCCTTGCGCATTGCGATTTTTTCAAGAACAACGCCCGCTTCTCGCGCACGAACCGCAATATGGTGGAAAGCATGTCCGCAACGGCCGAGCGCATTCGCCAGTACGAAATCCAATACGGTACGGAGCAAGTAGAGACATTCCTTGACGCCGTACTCGCCATTCAAGAACATGTCGACCCGAGCATGTTCAAGCCGTACCGCTATGCGGAAAGAAAAAAACGGCCTGATGACGGGACAGATACGAACCGGAACGGCAAGCCATTGACCGGCTACGAGGATTTATGGGATCTCGACGTGCATGGGGGGGCCGACGACGATGAGGAGGTCAAACGGTTCCCTCCGAAGCCGGAAAAGGATCTGCTTTGGTTTATCGAGGAATATTCCCCTCATCTGGAGGAATGGCAGCGGGATATTTTAACCATGCTGCGCGACGAAATGCTGTATTTCTGGCCGCAGATGGAAACAAAAATCATGAACGAAGGCTGGGCTTCGTACTGGCATATTCGCATCATGCGGGAGCTCGATCTGACGACCGAGGAAACGATCGAATTTTCGAAGCTGAATTCCGGAGTCGTGCAGCCGTCACGCCATAGCTTGAATCCCTACTACCTCGGTCTGAAAATATTCGAAGACATCGAGAAGCGCTGGGATGAGCCGACGCAGGAGGAGAAAGACCGCCACGGGCGAGTAAGCGGAGATGGCCGCAAAAAAATATTCGAGGTCCGCGAATTCGATTCGGACACCTCCTTCGTCCGCAGCTATCTGACGAAGAAGCTGGTCGAGGATTTGGATTTGTATGTATTCGAGAAGAAAGGCGCGGAGTGGAAAATAACCGATAAAACATGGGAATCGATCCGCGATCAATTGGTTTACTCGCGCGTCAACGGCGGCTTCCCGTATATCGTCGTCGAGAACGGCGACTATGACGGCAACGGCGAGCTTTATCTGAAGCATCACTACGAGGGCATCGAGCTGGATTTGAAATACGTCGAAAAAACGCTGCCTTTCGTGCAGAAGCTGTGGCGCAAGACGGTCTACCTTCAATCCGTTGTCGAGGATAAGCCGGTATTGTTCAGCTTCGACGGGAAGAAGCATAATCGGAAGTTTTTGTGAACGTATAAAGTCCCGCGTCACGATTCACGTGATTCGGGACTTTTTTCTGCTCAACCTGAGGCGACTAAACTTCTTAGCTTTCCGTTCCGAACGAATCGTCAACCAGCCTGTTGATGCAACTCTTTTAAAATGAGTCTGATCTCGGCTTCGGTTATCGTTAAAGGGCTGCCTGCAAACTTATGAAGTATTGTTGAGAGGAGATCAATGATTGCATGATATCTGATATAATAGAAAAAAGTGTATGTATACGAAGCGGAGGTGTCAGCCATGCAATGGGAAGAAGTTCGCAAAATTTATCCCGATCAATATGTAAAGCTGCAAATCCTCGCATCCCATACTGAAGGAAATATTAAATATGTGGATGAGGTTGCCTTAATTAAAGCGATCCAAGATCCCCAAGAGGCAACCCGGGAATTGCTTCGTTCAAAGGACGGTATCATCGTATCCCACACCTCGAATGAAGAGCTAAACATTGAACTCCGTACACTTAGAGGCTTACGGGGAGTCGTCCGATATGAAAATTGATCTCGTAGATGGACTGCTGCAAACCTCGATTATCATTAATTACAAAGGACAGGCCTTGACCATTGACAAACTAGTCATAGATACCGGTGCTTCCCACACCCTGCTATCCGCCGATGTTGTAGCTGATATTGGTGTATATTTTGAAACCGGAGACAAAATCGTTAGTGCCTTCGGCATCGGCGGCGAGGAAAGTTGTTTTAGAAAGTCGTTTGATGCTGTTACTTTAGGAGACTTCCAGATTAAGGACTTTAATCTCGATGTTGGCACTTTGCACGAGATGCTTGAGATTAATGGACTTCTCGGATTAGATTTACTTGTGGCGGCAAACGTAGTACTTGATTTATCGGAACTAACAATGTATTAAATTATCTCGAGTTTCCTCGTACACTCCTTATTTCTTCATCCGCTTCCCGCAAAGTTTCACCTATGGAACGATTGATGACCAAATCCGCATATCGATCGGCAGGGGTCGGGTCGTGGTTGATAATGACCAGCTTTGCGCCGCGGTTTTTGGCCAGCCTGGGGAACTGGTTAGCGGGACTTACCTGTAAGGAATAGCCAAGTACGATAAAAAGCTCGACACCTTCCATAAGGCTATCGGCTAGACGAAACGAAGCTTCCGGAAGCATCTCGCCGAAAAGTACGACATTCGGTCTTATAAACCCTTCGCAACTGCACGAAGTCATCTCACGGGGCTTTAAATACATCTGAGATTCATACTGCTTATTACAATTCATACAACGCAGCGTTCCAAGATCTCCGTGCAGTTTTGCAATTCGGGCAGTGCCCGCTTGCTCATGATAATTTTCCACATTCTGCGTGATTACGCCGCTGATCCATCCTTTTTTCTCCCAGCCTGCGAGTATATGGTGCCCATCGTTAGGCAGATGCGAGTTCATCTCTTGAATACGCCACTGATAGAAACGAACGAATTCCGATCGGTTCGAATCGATGGCTTCGATGTCGGCAAGCTCAATAGGATTTCGGTTATTCCACATTCCTCTGTCGGCAGAACGAAAGTCTTGCAGTCCGCTTTCAGTGGACATCCCTGCGCCGGAGAAAATGACTGTGGAGCTTGATTCCAAAAGCAGCTTTGCTAGCAAAACACTCACCCCATTCGTTAAAAAAAGCCCGGTCCATATGCTTCTGTTCGGCAAATGAATAAGCAGTTCTTTCGTTTCCGCTTCTCCAAAAAGCCGTTTGAAAATAAAATCGTTTGGTGGCTTAAAACGCTTATGCTTCCTTGGTGATACTCCCGTTCATTATAACATTTTCGGAGCATATAGCACATTATATCAAACATACGTTCTTATTTATTGCGTTATTATGTGAATTTTTAGGGGCCTGAAAAGAGATGGCTATCATTCAAAAAAGGTATGCCTACCATTGTCTACGATACTAGGCCTTCAAAACGTTCTCCGGTACGCGAAACAATGTCCCCAAAAATGAAAGTTTCCTTCTAATTCCGACTGGTGGTGAGGGGCATCATTGTCAGGTTAAGCGACTGCAGCTCGCTTCGTTTGTTCGGCTTTATTTGCCGCTCGCTCGAAACCACGTGCCAATAGGCAAGGGACTGCTGGAGTCCGAATTTGCCCACTTGAAGAGAAGAAGAACGCGCGGTGCAGTGCTGGAGTTCGATTTTACCTACTTGGAGTGAGGTTTTTCACGTTGAGATTGTAAAACCGCTCTGTAAGCAGGTGTTGTCGGACTGGAGAGGTAGTCAAGGGCCATTCTCCTGCTCCAATTGGGCAAAATCGAATTGCGGGAGTGGCACTTTCGAAAGCGGAGAGAAGTAAAGGAAGTGCCGGTTCATCATGGCCGCACAGATGCAGCAAGAGAGAACATGAAGCCGCATGTTGGGATCGGAAAAGGGAAAAAAGCCGCGACGGACGACGGAGATGCGGGGCGGCTACCCTGGCAACATTAGGGGGGCTTGTTTCGTCACAAAATCGCTTCGCATCATTTCCTAGACCGTACAGTAAAATGGCTGCCCGGAGCATGTACTCAAGACAGCCTAGCTAATTGGAACAAGCCTCGCATTATGCGCCTCATTCCCGGCGGAATTGACCATTGACGAATCCGGCTCGGTATCTGGAACAAATCCCGCTCAATACCGGAATTACGCCGTTACCGGCCTGCTAAGACAGCTTCTTCATCGCCAATGCCTGAAAATCCTCCAGCTCGAAAGCGTAATTGTAGATGCCGAAGAAAGGCGGAATTAAATCCGGATTGGCCTCTACCAAACGGTAAACCGCCATTTGCTCTTCCGTAAACGGCACATTCACGGAAAATTGGCAGCCCAGATGGAATCGGGACATCAGCTTGCGCTCCATTTCCTGCTGGTACGTTACGGCCAATTCGTCCCAGCTGCCGTTCCAATCGTCTTTGCCGGCGAGTATTTCGGCCAACAGCCGGGCGCCGAACAATGCGTCATGCATCCCTTGCCCGATCGTCGGATCCTTAAAGCAAATCGCATCGCCGACGAGCGCCCAGCCTTTGCCCATTCCCCGGTACCAATGATTGTCATAGCCGTGCAGGCCTTTGACATGCTCCGCCACTTTCGAGTGAGCCAATCCCTGCTGCAGCGTCGTTCCGGCAAAATCGCGGTCGATCAGCTCGCGTATGCCGGCTTCCGCATCGGTTTGAAACCGCTCCAGCGTCCTCTTGTCATCCATCGGAAACATGGTCCCGAATACATATAAGTTATCGCTAGTCGGAAATACGATCGCGTAATTTCCATTTTTCCTGTAAAATTCGAGACCGATTTCCCCTTCCTGCTTGTAGTTCGAGAGATAGCACACATAAGAAGCATATCCGGTCGGAACGCCGATCAGCCTCTCGCTGTTCGCCAACCGGCGTACCGCCGATAGCCGGCCGTCGGCGCCAACGACAAGCTTGGCGCGGTATTCCTGCCGATTCCCGCTCCGATTCTGCCCGATAACGCCTGCCACGGTATCGCCCTCCATCACCAGCTGCGACACTTTAAAACCTTCCATGACGGTTACCCCCGCCTGGGAACGGGCATGCTCAAGCAAAATGCCGTCCAAATGCGTTCTGCGGATGCAAAGGCATCGCGTCTCGCCGTCTACCTCAGGGAAGCGCCCGTCGATGACGGCGTCCTCGAACTCGATTTTGGCCCGCCGGTATACCGGCGTATTCGTCTCCAGCAGCTTGTCGAGAACCCCCATATCCTTCAGCATTAGCAGCGAATTGTTGAAGAAATTATGGGTGGATAACGTATCGCTGGGAAACTCCGCACGATCCAGAAGCAGCACGCCGAAGCCTCGCTTGGACAGCTCGTAAGCAAGTGTTGAACCCGCAAGCCTTGCTCCTACAATAATAACGTCATACGTATCGTTCATTACTATCGCCCTCCCATTAGGTAAGTATCTCAAAGCCCGGAGTATTCCTCCGCCATCGGACCGAACCCTTGAACCGATTGTATCAAGCGGGGGAGAAGCCGAAGTCTATCGAAAGATATAACTGGAGGATATATCTTTTGCGCAAGTACTTTATAGATGAAAAAATAAATGCTTATCATTCCAAAAATCAAAAAAAACGAACCGCCTTAGTCAGCGATCCGTTTCCGTATGTTCATCGTATGATTCCAGCCTGCTTCGCGGCCCGCAGTGCTTGAACGCGCCCCTTAGCCTGAAGCTTCGCGTAGATGCGGTGCAAATGCAGCTTTACCGTTCCCTCCGTCAAAACTAGCTTGGCCGCGATCTCCTTGTTGGATAAGCCTAAGGAAAGCTGTCTCAGCACCTCCGTCTCCCGTTCCGTCAGCGTGTGAACGCCGGCCCGCATCCCGCGTGATGGTTCATCCGTATCACGGCTCGGCTCACCTGCGGCCGATAGCACCTTACTCACGTAATCGAGCGAAACACCTTCCTCATTCCCCGGCATCTCCCCTTTTCGGCGAAGCTCCGCGTAGCTGCGAAGCATCGGCAGGAGCAGAGCGCCTTCATCGGCAAATGTGCGCAAATATTGCTCCGTCTCGCCTAGCGTAAGCGCCTCGTGCAGCTCCTTTAAGCCGTCCCGCTCGATGCTTGCCCGCTCCCGATAACGGCAAATCGCAAGAAGCAGCTTGCTTTCCACGATCCCCAGCGTCCGTCCTGCAGCCGTCGACGACCGGAGGAGACGTTCGGCGGTTCCGAGCGCTTCCGCGAATCGCCCTCTCCACAGCAGCATGCGGATCCGCGACAGCGTTTCGAATTGCTCATGAACGGGGATTTGCGTATGCTCGTTAAGGGGCCGGCGCGACAGCCAGCGATCGACGCCTTCTGCGTCCCCTTTCGCCGCCAAGCAGCGGACCAAGAAAGCGTCCAGCAAACCGTACCAATGGGACGCATCTTTCCCCATTCCAAGCAGCTTCCCCATTGCGTCGCGCACAATGCGGATTGCGCTCTCTATATCCGCTTCCGCCATCTTCAAGCGCGCCATCGTTACTGTAGCGGGGACATATGCGCCGAGACAGCCGCGCTTCTCCGCCGTTTCCATTGCGGCTGTTGCGCAAGCGGCAGCCCGTTCGAGATCGTTCATCTCGTAATGCAGCTCGCATACCGCCGCAAGATGATAGGCGCTGTAGCTGGAATCCTGCATGCCGTTTTTGGCGAGAAATTCCCCATACAGCCGGTGATAGGCCTCCGTATGCCCGAGCCTGCCGCAAAACCCGTAAAGCCCCCCGATCAAAGGAACGACGCCTTCATTCATTTCGATAAAGCCGAACATGATTTCGGATTCATCCAAAATATAATGCGCCTCTCGTTCGTTAAGCCGCTGCAACAGCTCGTAGGTGCCTTCAAAGTTGCCTTCCATAAGCGTGCTCATATTGGCAAAAATAATCGCATCCTCACGAACCTTCGCGATCAGCCGTTTATCGCCGCTATCCCTGAGCCTCTCCTGCGCCTTGGCCAGCTTTGCCAGATTCAGCTTCGTCCGCTCGAACTTGCCTGTCAGCAAATCGGCCCAAGCATGGATCAGCAGCGGCAGCGGCTTCTCCGCAACCGCAGAAGGCAGCTGGCGAAGCCAGCGGTAAAGCGTCGCAAACTCCCTTCGCTTCAGGAGCTTTACTGCGCATTCGGGGAGCAGGTCACCGGCGCGTTCGAAATCGCCTGCCAGCAGTGCGTGATCGATCGCCTCCTCGAGGCAGCCGTTCCGGTCAAACCAGTCGCTTGCTTTTGCATGCAAACGGATGATCTCATCTGCGGCTTCCTGCTTCAATCTACTGCGCAAAAAATCGCCGAAAAGATGATGGTATCGGAACCAATACCGCTCGCCGTCAAGCGGAATGACGAATAAATTGGCCTGTTCGATGTGCCCGAGCAGTTCTGCCGCCGCGTCCGTCTCCGTAACCGCTGCGCATAAATCGGCATTCATTCGCCCCAGAACCGACGTCCTGATCAAGAAATAACGGACCGCCTCCGGCAGCTGCTCGATCACTTCCTCCATCAAGTAATCGACGAGATATCTGTGATTTCCGTTAAACTGGTTCAACGCCCAGCCGTGTCCGTTCTGTCGGGCAAGAGCGGCGAGCTGGATGCTTGCGATCCAGCCTTCCGTGCTTGACGCAATCAGGCCTAACTCTTCGCCGGAAGGCGACTCGCCCATATACCCGGTCCAGAAGGAGCCGATCTCATCCGGACTGAACTTCAATTCTCCGATGCCGATTTCGTTTAGCTGTCCTTTTGCACGCAGCATGGCGACCGGGATCGGCGGTGTTCTCCGGCTGATGATGCAAACATGGATCGATACGGGCAGACTCTCAAGGAAATAACGGAGTGAGCGGTGTATTTCGTCGGCTTCCACCAGATGGTAATCGTCCAGAACCAGCACCATCGGCTCTTGAACGGCGGCCAGATCGTTAACGAAAATCGCGATCAGCTGCTCGACCGAAAGCGCTGCCGGCGATTGCAGCAGCGACAGCGCTTTTTGGCCGACGCCAAGTCCTCCGCCCCTGCAAGCAGCGATTACGTAGCTCCAGAAACGCTGCAAATCGTTCTCCCCCTTGTCGAGGGATATCCAGCCGGAAGGACAGGACAAACGGCGAATCCAATCGCCGACAAGCGTCGTTTTGCCGTATCCGGGGGGAGCCGTAACGGTAGTCAGCCTGCATTGCAGCGTACGGGACATCTTGGCCAGCAGGCGCGGTCTCGCAATGAAATTCGGCGGGTTATTCGGGGTATAAAGCTTTGTGGATATCAATTGTTCGGCTTTCAAGAAACCATCCACCCTAACATGCACCGTTTTCCTCTTTTTACCACGAGGATCAAGTATTTGTAAATCCTCCGGAAGACCGAAAATGGAACTAGAAAAGGAGTTGGCCGCTGATCAGAACGACGCAAGACGCGCCGCATTCCACCCTCGGAAGCGACGCGCTGAAAGCTTAATCAAGCGTTTGAGGGCAAGCCCTACCAAGGCGGGCTATCGTCCGTACCGCCGCCGTCGCCGCTCTCGTAACGGTTGACGGCCGCTTGATCGTCCCGCTTCTTGATGCGGCTGACGACATCTTCCAAATCTTCGGGGTGCAGCAGCTCGATCGGCGATACGCCCTTATCGAATTGCAGCGAATCGCCGACGACGATCGCCGCATAGCGGCCGTTCAGCCGCGCGATGAACACATTTTCGCCGAACTGCGCCATCTGCCCTTTGATCGCGACGCCGTCCAGCTTGAAGGCCATTTCAATATCGGGCTTATGTTCGATGATGCGCTGCGTCGCTTCGACTACCGTATCGTGCGTCCATTTTTCCTGCAGCTCGCGCTTCTCGCTGGCCGCCCAAAACTCGAGGCTCTGCTCCTCTTGCTCGCGTTCCTCGCTCTGCGCGCCCTGCCACTTATCTTCCATATATTCCTGAACCATCGTCATGACCTGCTCGTTCACGATGACGGGAATCGCTTTTTCGTAATCGATAAATTTGAGAAAATCTTCGAAATATTTGGCATGGGACGCCTGATGTATTTTCAGCTCCCATTCCTCCAGCGTGCCTTCCTCCGGCATATGCGGGTATTGGATCGATTTAATGTTTCTCGCGTTAATCGCCATCTGCACGCTCTTAATGAGGCTGTGCTCGTCTGAAATCGAGGCGATTTTGGGCTCGAAGTCGCATTTCATGACGAAAACGAACGGCTCGTCGAAATATTTGTTCAGCTTGGCCGAAGCCACGACGAACGCGCCGCCGCGAACCGAGCTCGTTTCCATATAAGCGCGCACCAAATCGTCGCTGCACGTATGAAACTGCTCTTTCGATTCCGCTATGCGGAGCCGCTGAAGCAAATTATAATTCGGATTGCTTGTCAGCTCGTGCCCGGGCTCGACGATAAACCTTCCGATTTTGGTCGGCGCATTTTCCGTATTCGGATTTTTTTCCACTTTGCGCTTGCAGATGCGGGCGAATTCGCCGTCGAGAAACTCCTTGATCTCGCTTTCGTAGTAAGATTCCCTGTCCAGCGTCTGATAGTGCTTGTAGTTCTTGGCGGATTGGGCGTCCTGGCCCTCCGTCTGTATGACGATAAATGAAAGAAACTGTACCGAAAAATCCATGTTGACGCTCCCTATCGCAATTTCTGCCGAACGTTAAGTCCGCCTTCCAGTATACCAGATTTAGCGCATGACCGAAGCCGGTATTCTGCAAAAATTGTAACGGGTTACCCGGACATACAAAAAAACGCCTCTATCCGGCAACCGGACGAACAGCGTCGCTCTGCAATGCGGAAAGCCCTGTATTTATCCGTTCTCAACCGGCAGCAGATGACGTACGGCAAGCTCCAGACGTTCCTTGATCAGCGGCTTTACGATAAAATCTTTAGCCCCGATCGCGATGGCGTGCATGACCATTTCCTTCCTCCCGATCGCCGAGCACATAATAATATTGGCGCGACGGTCGAGCGCGATCATTTTTTTGGCAGCCGTAAATCCGTCCATATCCGGCATCGAAATGTCCATCGTCACGAGATCGGGGCGCAGCAGCCCGTAATGCTTTACCGCATCTTCGCCGTTTCCCGCTTCCGCCACTACTTTAAAATCCATCGTTTCAAAAATACCGCGCAATATTTGCCTCATAAACGCCGCGTCATCCACAATCATGACCGTATGCATGTCCATCCCTCGCTTAGCCGTATCCAAAATTCATTGACATTAGGAAAAATTGTACAATAAGCCAATGAACAAATTCTGAACACATCTATCAAGGATGAACGATCATGCCCCATCAAGGCACAGGCTAGGATGAAAATTAGGCGCGGCGATCGAGCATTTTTCGTAAAAACGGCTTTGCTGCCTTCTGAGGGGAACGATCTGGCCGAAATCTTGATTCAGATATAAAAAACAATCGGCGCCGGCCGTCAGGCTTGCTCCGATTGCGGATCTTTTCCGTTCCGTTACTGCCGTTTCTCTTGCCAAATCCGATACCAATTCAATACTTCGCCCTTAAGGGGAACGCCATACTCCTTAAGCAGCATGTCCGTAAGCAGCGCAACCTGCCGTTCCACGCCGTGGCGATCGCCGATGGCATCATAAAGCCGCATTAGCGAAAAATAGCTGTTTTCCGCATGAGGGCTTAGCTGCTGCATCCGTTCTTGAAGCGCAATCGCTTCGACGAAGCGGCGGCTCGCCGCAAGCTGCTCGGAAACCTGCTCGGCATGCTTTAAGCAAATAATCCGCAAACGTTCCCGTTCGCTCTCGGCCCACAAATAATCGTACTCGGCCAAGAAGTCGCCGCGGTAAAGCTCCAGCAATTTCAGATGAACCGGCAGCGTATTTTCCGATAGAGCCGGCGCTTCGCGAATGCTTCGTTCCCAAACGAGCACGTCCAGCTCCGCACCGTTCAAATCCAGCAAATACCCTTCGTCGCGGTTATCGATTCGGATCGTTACCCCGATCGCTTCTAGCGCTTTTCGCATTTGGTAGACGGTCGTATACAGCTGGGTAAGCCCCTTCTTCCAATCCGCATCGGGCCAGAGCAAGTCCATCAGCGTCCCTTTGCGGACAGGCTGACCGCACCTGTAGAGCAAGTAGGCGAACAGCTCCTGAGCCTTGGCCGTCCGCCAGCGCAGCGATTGCGGCTCGCCGCGATCGACCTCGATTTGCAGCGTTTGGAAGCAGCGAATGAAAACAGGGCTGGCGGAAAATTCGTTCACCTGCGGGCGCTGCTTGCGAACGTCGATCAGCCGCTGCAGCGTCTTAACCAAACGGTCGCGCTTGACGGGCTTTAGCACATAATCAAGCGCGTTTACTTCAAAAGCCTTGACCGCATATTCGTCGTAGGCGGTCACAAAGACGATATCCGCGCTGGGCACATCGTTATTAAGCTGCTCTGCGGCCTCGATACCGGTCAGGACAGGCATGTTGATGTCAAAAAAAACAACGTCGGGCTGCTCTTTGCGCGCCGCTTCAAGAGCCAGCAGCGGGTCGCGGTATTTGCCTATTACCTCTACTTCGCTTTGCTCGCAAAGCAGTTTTTCCAAGCTATCGAGCGCCAAACGCTCGTCATCCACAAGAATGGCTCTCATCATGTTCCTACACCTCCGCAATGGGCGACAAATCTCGACGGCCATCCTACGGTTCGCATCGCTGCAAAGCAGAAGCTCACGATCGATAAGCCTGTTCGTTTCAGCTTACCACATTCTCCTGCGAGCGACGAATACGCACCGTTAGAAATGACATAAGCAGCCTTCTCCAAAATTCGATACAGGCTTCCCCATCTCCTTCATCGGCCAACAAGCAAAAACCTTCAACCCACTCTTATACTGTGGAATTGAAGGTTTGGTTGCGCGAAGTCATGAAAATACTGCCCTGGACGTACCGCGACAATCGCGTCCCGACCCCAGTACCTGAAGGTATGGCTCATTTTTACGATCGATGCTCCGGATTTACGTTACTTGAGCCATACCCCGATTCCATTACGGACTGAGGTCGTCCGAACGCTCCGCCGTCTTCTTACCGATCAGATCGAACGTATCGTTCGCGCAAACGCGGCAGCCTTCGTTCTTCAGTTGTTCTACCGTCACGATGTCTTCCTGGAAGCCGACGACGGCGGAATGGCCGCACTGCTTGCAGCGGTAAGTCCTGACGGTTCGTTTGACTTCGCCGGTATACAGCGCATCTTCGAAAGCCCCGCCGATATCCGGAGCCGTCTGCTCCGTCGTCTTGAGGACGATCATCTGGCTTCTGTTTCCGATCATTTCCGCACCTTCGTACTCGTTAAAATGGGGAATGACCTCCTTCGCCACCAGCCCCATGCGTACAAACTCCCGCTGTATGGCCAGCAAAACATCGGGGGCTTTATGGGCGAACGACAAGAAAATCGGCAGGCCCTTCGCCTTCTTGAGGCCGCTGATCCCTCTGGAAATAAAGAGATTCAGCCCCTGCAGCGTATAAGGCGGATCGGTGAAAAAGCAGTCGTATCGCCCTTGCAGCTCTTCCGGAAGCGGCTGCCGCAAATCCAAGCGATGGCACGTAACCGGCAGCCCTTCGCGCCCGGCGATTTCTCGAATATAGCTTAAAAATCTCTCGTCGATATCTGCGACATGTATCGTGGCTTTAGGCTCGTTTATGTCCGGGAACAACCGTTTCAGCAGAAAGCCGAGCGATACGCTGACAAAATCGTCGTCGCCGACGCATAACACTTTTTTACCGATCAGCGAGTGGTCCCGTAAACATAGGATGGCGCGAGCCAGACTGGTTTCCGGCGTGCACTTCGATTGATCGATTTGCACATTGACTTGGGGACGTGCTTGGAATAAGTCCCGAAGCGACGATAACACGTCCGGCAGCTCGCTACGCCAATCCGTTTCCTTCGCCGCCAGCTTTTGGTACAAAGTCTTGTCCAGCCCCTTATATCCCCAGTCGTTCTCGATATACGCATTTCCTTCGGCCGTACAGCGGACGCCGCGTTCCTGTTCCAGCACGCCCTCTTTAATCAATTCCTTCTTGATCGCCGCGGCAACGGGAACGGGCAAAAGCGTTTTTCGCGCCAGCTCCTTTGTAGAAATCCCCGGTTTGAAATAACACTCTAACAAAAGCTGCTCGATCACCCGAGTCCCCTCTTGAATACGTACTCGCGCGTTTGCTTCCTCGATAACATTTTTCACGTTACTCCCACCTGTCCGTTTTTTTCTGCACAAAAAAAAGGGAAGAAAATGAACATAGCGTCCATCTTCTTCCCTTTCGGGTTATTGACTTGCGAGCGGCCTCTATGGAATTCCAGAAACGTCAAAATAGACGCGAAATTCCCGAAAAAAAGAAGCGCAAAATAACAAAAACCGTGCATAAGAGCACGGCTTCCCGCAGTCAACCAGAGATATGGCGGATGCCCGTTGTTCTTAACTAATCGGCAATCTCAATCGCGCATGAACGAATAAACCATTCGGATCATGGATTTTCTTCACGAAACATTTGAAATTGGCCGTATAAAATTAATTAGTTAAGAACCCACGCAGACATCCAAACATCCCCTTAATGAAATTAGGTTACATTATATAGGAAAAAGGAAGCAAATTCAAGCGACGGCAAAAAACCGGCTATGCGTTCGATCCGCAAGCCGGCTTTTTTTATACTCGCCTTACTCGGTCACGGTAACCGATATGCCATGCGGCTCTTGGCGCTTTGCTTGTTCGCCTTCGCCCGTCCGGAAAGGCCACCAGTTGGCTGAGCCGAAGGTGCGCACCATAACCGGGATGAACAGCGGCAGGAAGACGACCGCATACAAGAACAATCCCGAAATGACGATGGTGGCGATTTGCAGAAGCGACATGACGCCGGATGGCAGCATCGCCGCGAACGTTCCGCCCAGAATGACCGCAGCGGACAAAATAACGGTCCCCATATTTTTCATGGAAGCGACAATCGCTTCGCCGACGGACAAGTGCTTGTATTCATTGAACCGGTCCATCAAGAAAATACTGTAGTCTACGCCGAGCGCCACGAGAATGACGAAGGCGAAGAACGGCACGGCCCAGCTGATGCCGGAATACCCCAGCATATTCACGAAAATAAGCTCGGCTATCGCCATAGACGTATAGTAGGTCAAAATAAGCGACAAAATGAGGTAAGCCGGCATAATGATCGAGCGCAGCAGCACGACCAGAATGATCGCGATGCCGATCAGCATGAGCAAGACCGTCCGGGAATAGTCTGAATCGGAAATTTTCCCCAGATCGGAGTACATGCCGGTTACACCGTTGATGCCGAACTCTGCCTTCTCGAGCGGAGACCCTTTCGTTCCTCGCTCGACCGCAGCCTTGATCTCGTCGATTTTCGCCAGCGATTCGGTCGAATACGGGTTGCCTGCGAATATGACGTCGAAGGTGACGACCTTCCGGTCTTGGGACATATACGTATCGAATACTTGCTGGAAGTCGGCGTTTTGGAGCGCCTCTTCCGGAATGAACCAGCCCGCCATCTTATCGTCGGGCGAAGCGGCGAGACCGCCCAAATAATCTTGAGCCGATTTCAATCCGCCGGATACCTCCGATAAGCCGCCTACGCTGTCGTTAAGTCCTTTGGTGAGCTGCGACAGCTGGCTGTCCAGCTTCGTGAAGCCTTGTTGAATTTCCTCCTGGCCGCCGGCCAGCTGCTGCAAGCCGTCGATCACCGACGGAATTTGCGCGACGATTTGCCCTTGGCCTGCCGCAGCCTGACCGATGCCCTGCTGCAGTTTATCCAAGCCCTCTACAATTTGGCCGAGTCCGCCCGCAAGCTGCGTTTGACCGTCCGCCGCCTGTGCCAGACCGCCGTTCGCCTGCTGCAGGGAAGGCCCGAGCTTCGCAAGCTCGGCGTTCAGCTGCTGCAAACCGCCGGACAGCTGCGCGATTCCCTGCCCGACTTGGCTCACGGTTGCTTGTGCGGCCAGGAAATCCGCATCCTTCGCAAGCTCCGGATATTTGGCGGCAAGATTATCCATATTGCGCGAAGCTCCGCTTAGCGCCTGCGGCAAATCGGCCAGCCCTTTTTCGATTTCCGCGTATTTCGCGCCGAACGTTTCAAGTCCGGCTTCGATCTGCGAGTAGCCGCCGAGCAGCTCTTTGCTTGCTGCGGCAAGCTGCTCGGCGGATGCCTTCGCCTGCTCCAGCCCCTGCTTCAATTCGCCGGCGCCGGCCGTACCGTCACGCAAGCCCTTTTCAATTTGCTTCAAGCCGCCGGACAGCTCGGTTACACCCGATTTCAGCGCATTCGTGCCCTTAACAAGCTCTCCGGCCCCATCGGCCGCTTTGGTCAGCTCAGGCGCCGAGTCCGTCAGCCCTTTGCTCGCCTCCGCCAGCCCGTCGCGGATCTGATTCAAGCCGTCCGTGCCTTTGCCGAGCCCGTCGTCCAGCTGCTTGACTTGCTCGGTAACGAGCATATCCTTAAGCTCTTCGCCGACAGGACGCGTCGCGCTCCGCACGGCTTCGATGCCTTCGACTTTGCCGACTTCGCGGCTTATTTTCTCGATAAGCGCCAGCGACTCGGCGTTATCCATCGGCTTATCGCCTTTTATGACGATTTTAGCCGGAAGCGATTGACCTGGGCCGAAGCTTTCGGAAATAATATTGAACCCTTTGACGGAATTGTAGCTGTCGCCGATTTCGTCCAGCGAGTTATATGAAAGCTTGCCGTCGTAAGAAAATAAGAGCGGGGAGACGATAGCCGCCACGATCAGCAGCGCTACGACCGGTCTTTTCCAAGAGAACCGCCCGGCTAATCCCCAAATTTTGCTTTCGCTATGCTCCAGCGAGCCCTTGGACGGCCAGAACAGCTTCGTGCCCAGCACCGCCATGAAGAACGGCACCAGCGTAAAAAGCGCGATCAGCAGCACCCCGACGCCTACCGCAACAGCTGCAGCCGACTGATACAAAATAAAGGTCGAAAATCCGATGGACGCGAAGCCGACCATAACGGCGAGACCGGAGAAAAACACCGTTTTACCAGCCGTCCGGTAAGTTGCGCCGATCGATGCCCAAACGTCGCCGCGATGCGACAGCTCTTCCTTGAAACGGCTGATCAGCAAGATGCAATAATCGGTTCCGATCCCGAACATAATCGCCACCATAAAAATTTGCGTGAAAGTGGACAGCGGAAAATCGAACCGGTCAACGAGAAACGCCACGATCGACTGCGCGGACAAATAGCTGATGCCTACGGCAAGCAGCGGCACAAGCGGCGCGACCGCCGAACGGAAAACGACGAATAATATCGTCAAAATAAACGCGACGGTAATAAGCTCGGTTTTTTTCAAGCCTTCCTGCGAGCTCGTCATCACGTCTTCATCGATCAAGACGCTGCCCGTGAAGTAGTGCTCGACTTTAATGTTCTCCACCGCTTTGTAAAGCTGCTCGCTAATTTCAGCGGGCATGGCGACGGACCAGTCGACGCCGAGCAGCGCGATCACGGTTTTGCCGTCTTCGGAAACGAGCTGCTTCTCCAGCTCCTTCTGATTAAAATGCGACATAACGGACGTTACCGCATATTTTTCTTTCTCGGCCTCAAGCTTCTCCAGCCCTTGCTTTATTTCCGCAAGCTTGGATGCATCGAGACCGTTTTCGTCGTGAAACACGAGCACCGTATCCCCGCCGGAGCTTTTTTCTTCCCCCTGCTGATTCGCCTCGTGCAAAATTTGATTCGCCAGCGTGGACGAATAGCCGTCCGGAATACTGATTTGACCTTTATCCCTTACCAAATCGGCCATATTCGGAGCCGTGAACATCAGTCCCGCCGCCAAGGCGATCCAGGCGACCAATAAAAACCACCGCGATTTCAAAATCCATTTCATCGGTTATGCCTTCCCTCCGTCCTTCAGTAAAATCTCCGCCAGCTTCTCGTAGCTGGAGATGAACGTTTCGATTTCCTCTTCCGTAAAATGCCCCAAGTATGGAGCGAGCACGTCATTGATTCCTGCGTCACTCGCCTTTTGAAGCACTTTGCCTTCTTCGGTCAACCGCAAGTAGACAAGCCGCCGATCCTTGCTGTCCCGATCACGCACAAGCAAGCCTTTGCTTTCCAAGCGCGTAATGATTGCCGTTATGGCGCTTTTGCCTACGCAAAAAATATCGGCAAGCTCGGTAGAGGTGCATGAAGCATGATTATGAATGTAATGCAAAATGGACAGCTGCTCGATCGTTAAGTCGCTGCCGATATTTTCCCGAATTGTCGCATTGATCCGTTTATTGACGGTGAATGAGGCTTCCATGTATCGCTCTATCCATTGCTGCAGCTTATCGGCCTTCAAGCGCATTTCTCCTCCTTCTCGCCCGATTTTACAAATTGTATGCGGAGCGCTCACCTTCAGAACCGTTCGATCCATGAATAGTTGAATCCGGATACCGTTTCATGATTGAACTGTTCTACATGTGAACTATTTAATAATTGAACTATATCTTAAGCGAATGGCTGCGTCAATCGGATATTGACGCCGTTTAGCATTTTATCGATGTAATCACAATTATGATTGAAAAAATCAAATAAATGATTTAAAATTGCATTATTACATTGCAATACCTTTACTACACGACATTTGAATGATGAGGAGGCCCCCATTCATGAGCTTAACCTATAGTGAAATTAAGCAGCAGTATGCTGCATTGCAGCAAACGTACGATTATATGCTGTCCAAAAGATCGGCGATTAGCGATTTCGCCCGCGCGCAATCCGCGACATCCATTGCATTCGTCGGCTGCGGCTCCAGCTACACCCTGAGCGAGTCCGCCGCTTTCTCCGTTCGCCTGCGCGCAGGTCTTTCCGCCATCGCGCTTGCCGGCGGCGATCTGATGCTGAATCCCAAGCGTTATCGCCCTCTGCTTGAGAACACGCTGCTTGTAGCGCCTTCCCGTTCGGGAAGCACCAGCGAAGTCGTGGAAGCCGTACGTCTCATTCAAGAAGATAAACATGTGCCGGTTCTGGCGCTTTCCTGCGTTACCGACTCGCCTCTTTCCAAAAAAGCCGATTTCGCTCTAGAGCTTCCTTGGGCGTTCGACCACAGCGTTTGCCAAACGCGGACGGTTACCAATCTCTACGTGGCCAACCTGCTGATTGCGGCATTCCTTGGAAACGACGAGGCGTTGATCACCGACATCGGCAAAGCGATCTCCCAAGGCGAAGCGTATATGGCCCGCGTGGAGCAATCGATTCGTGAAACGGCCGATTTCGAATGGTCCCACGCCGTCGTACTCGCGGATGGCGAGCTGCAAGGGCTTGCTGCGGAAGGCGCGATCGCGCTGACCGAAATCGCTAAAGTTCAAGCGCACTCGCACCATCTGTTGGACGTCCGCCACGGACCGATGGTAACCGTAGGACCGGATTCGCTCGTGATCGCCGTGCTGACGGAAGACGGCGCAGGACATCAGCGCAAGCTGATGCAGGACATCCGCGGCCGCGGCGCGAAAATTATCGCCTTCGGCGACCGTGCGGCAGGCGTGCCCGTAGAGGACGTCGATCTCGCGGTTGTGACGGATACGGAGCTGGACATTGCCGCTCAAGGCATACCGTTCATTTTCATCCCGCAAATCGTTGCTTTGGTGAGCGCGGCGCGTAAAGGCTTCAACCCGGATCAGCCGGACGGCCTTACCGCTTGGGTCAAGCTATAATCGTCCAATACATGTATGGGGCTGTCCCAATAGTCCCTTTCGAAATTTTCGGTCCACGCTTCCTACGTGAATTCGTTTAACACAAAGAACCTTCATCTCCACTTGCCTAGTGGTTTGAAGGTTTTTTTGCATCATTTGAGGGTGCGCTCACTTGACTCCCTTTTGGGACACCCTCTTTTTTTACATCGTATCGGTGATATACAAAATGCCTGTCGAACCGCACTGACGAGGGAACGACTCACCCGGTCATTCCTCTCCGCTGCCGATCCGTTTCGCCCGAAGCAGATACAGCCTGTACAGGTATTCGGCTATTACTTTGACGATCGCAAATGTGGGCACGGCCAGAAACATGCCTAGCAGTCCGCCGAAGCTTCCCGCAACGAGCAGAAGCAAAATGATGGTTAGCGGGTGAATATTTAATTTTTTACCCATTATTTGCGGAGATAGGATGTTGCTTTCGATTTGTTGAGCGATTATTACGACAATGAGCATCTGTACGAGCATCGACGGAGAGTCGATAAAGGCCACGATAATGGACGGTATGATACCGATGAACAACCCCACATACGGGATCAAATTCAGCACCATGGCGCAGATGGCGAGAATAAACGTATATTCCATGCCGATGATCGAATAGCCGACGGCAAGAAGGACGCCCAGGCAAAAACTCACCAGAACCTTGCCTTGCAAATAAGCGCTGAGTACATTGTCCATCTCCCGTAGCAGTGCTATGCCGTCTTCGTCCCGATCATTCGGAAGAAGACGAAGAAGAACGCCAGGCACTTTTTCCCCTTCGCTAAGCATGTAGTAAAGGATGAAAGGCACGGTTGTCAAAATAATAAAAATATTGGTCAGAAACGCGATGATGCTTTGGACCGAATTAAGCGCGGATGCCATCGCACGATTTAAGTAATCGCCGATGTTTGAAGTCCAGTCAGGCTGGTTTTGCTGCAAATACCGGGCGATCCATTCATTTTTTTCCAGATTGTTGACTTGATTCTGAACGGATTCGATCAAATTAGGCGCATTCGCGATGAGGGAACGGAACTGATTCGCAATCGTCGGACCCGCCAATACGAAGAGCAACGCAATGAATCCTAAACCGGCGAGATAAACGAGCAGAATCGACAGCGCTTTGGGCGCCTTAAGACGCGTGAGGCCTTTCACGACCGGGCGAAGAATATAGTATAGGATTCCCGAGACGAAAATCGGAAAAAACAGCGTTCTGAAGACGATCCCAAGCGGGCGGAACAAGAAATCTACCTTTGATGCCAAAAATACGATGAGAAGAATAAGTGCGATACCATACCCGACTCTGAAGTATTTGCCCTGCGGCATGCGTTCACCTTCCCAAAAGAATGTCATGCATCATTAATTCTTCTTACCAGTCGGCAACTCCTGTCTGGCGCCGAAAAACATCACATAGTGTGACGTTTATTTCGGTCAAAAAAAACGAGCGTTCCCCCGAAGGAGACCGCTCTTCCCTAATATTGCTCATAAAGCCGATATTCGATTGCATCCATAGTAATTAAGCTGAATTGCCGTATTTCCGTTAACGGGCGGTCTGTCTCAAGGGGAAACGGGCGGCATCGCTCTCTGTAGCGGCAGCTTCCGCCGCACCCGCGCGTGCCTGCTTGCGAAGCAGCAGCTGCTGCTTCTCGCTAATCGACGCCTTAATGGCAGCCGCTTTGACAAGCTTATGCCTTTGACTTTCCGGCCCGTCGAAAAACCGGTCGTCTCGAGCCAGCTCAAGCAGGGCGCAGCGGGCTGCCCGAACTGCCGCATCCTCTATATGAAGCAAATAGTATGCTACCCTGTAACAGGTAATCTCCGCTTCCTCCAGCGCCGTTCTTTCCATCTCCGCCAACAGGCGGTTTTTCTCCCGCTCCTCGCCCACGCTCAGCCACCCCCGTTTCCCTTCGATAGTATTAACGAAGGTTTGCGGCATTTCCTTACGCTTTTAAAAAAACTTTTTTTATTTCATCGAATTGACAAGCTTCATCGTCGCTTCTTCCCCGACGGATGACGTAATCTCGTAATATGCCTCATGGGTGCTCCACTCCAAACGAACGGTACGTTTGGTCACGATCAATACGCCCTTGCTGCCGAATACTTTCACGTCCTTCACCTCAGGCTGTTCTCCGCTGAACGAACCGAAAGTGGTCGCCCTCTCGCCCACTATTTTCGACTCCCTGATCATGATGAAGCCGGCAGCGTCGGTTTCTCTGCTTCGGTAGTTCAGCATAGCCATATCCGGCTTCTTATCCGGCATATTGTATATCTCGACGGATGTAAGCTCAAAGCCCTCAGGCAGCTCTGTAGGCGCCAAGAATGGAAAATCGAGTTCCTTGCGTGCTTGCTCGATCGTCGTTTTGACGGGTTTGTACTCGATCTCGCCCCCTTCCGACGGATTTGGCGACAGAGGCGGATTCGGGATCGGCGGCGGCGCGCCGTCGGATGATCCCGAGCTGACGGAACCGTATCGGTCTTCTTCCGGAGGCGGCGCCGTCAAAGCTTTCGATTCGTCCCGGTCATTCCGTTTGAACGTAATGTTCACGACGCCGTCCTTCGTTTTATTCACCACAAGGGAATAAAGACTTGTCACAGCAAAAACCGGATTAATCGTGCCTGCGGCAATGCATATGAAAACAACCATCGATGCTGCGGCTGTCCCCAATCTGCCGATCCTGCGCCAATTGCGGCGGCGGCGCTTCTCTTCCAAACGTTTTTGCATGCTCTGCCAGGCCTCTTCATGGTCGGGAACGGGAATGCTGTCGAACGCGCTGCGCAGCGCCTCGGCCAATGCCGCATCCGTCTCATCCCGCTCTTGCGGTTTTTGCGGCTGTTGCGTCATCGCGCATCCCCCCATTTCTCGCTAAAGTAACCTGCCAGCTTTTTGCGCGCTCTCGCCAATCGCTGCGTGAGAACCTGCTCCGTAACGTCTAATTCCTTCCCGATTTCGGCATAGCTAAGATCCATAATATAATGCAAATATATAACGATCCGGTATTCGTATTTCAGCTCCCGCAGCGCCTCGATTAACGTTTCGTTGCGGATATGGCGTTCGACCAGCTGCTCGACCCCCTCGGAATGCGGATCGGCAAAGTTATCCTCTTCATCAGTATTAACGAGTCCTACGCCGCAAATCTGACGGTATTTTTTATTTTTGCGAAGCAAATCGTATGCCGTGTTCCGGCAAAGCAGCCTGAGCCAGGCCTTCATATTGGAGCCGTCGCGCGTTTTCGGGCCGCTGCGGACCGCTTTCATAAACGATTCCTGAATGACATCCTCCGCTAAAGCGTGATCGTTCAATATGATGAAGAGATCCCGGTACACGAGCTCGCGAAAGGAGAAAAACAACCGGCGCTGAATCTCTACGTCAAGCCGGTGTATGTTCGATCTGAACAGCTGAAAATCGATGTCATGCACCCGTTTCCCCCCATTCTTTCTTTAAAGTTCTTCATTCCGTCAAAATCCACGAATCCCCCAGCCATGTACGTACGCAAAGCCAGCCCTGCTGCCATGAGGCAACTTTCTCAAGCGTCTGCGGCGCAAGCTCGCCAAGCGGGACGGAATCGCCCGGCACCGCGTAGAACGGGGTCTTTGCCGTTAAAGCGTGGCTCCCTTCCTCGGGTACGACTTCGCCCGCCAATGCGCGATCGAGCGGCACCCAGCGGTCTCCCAGCCATGTCCGGATATGTCCCCATCGGCCGAGCTTCTCGAAGATCCGCACCTGCTGCGGGGACAAGGAAACGTCTGTCTCTGCAAACCGCACGCCTTCCTTCGTATAAAGTCCCGTTTGAGTCAGCAGGGTCATCGTTTCATCGACAGTCTCGGGCGACAAAGCCTTGCCCTTCGCTGCCAAATACTCGACGATGCCGGCAACCATCCCTTCCGCCAGCATGTCCTGATAGGCGGGCTCGGACATTCGCTTATCTTCGTCCGGATTGGACATGAAGCCCATTTCTACAAGCACAGTCGGTATCTTCGACCAATTAAAGCCGGATAAATCGTCGCGGGAGACAGCCCCCCTTGATCGCGCTCCCGTTTCCTTGACCATCGAATCGAGCACCGCCTTCGCGGCCTGCATGCTGTCCTCGCTGATCGAAGCGGTATACCGGCTCGAAGCCGAAGGATACAGGACGGAAATGCCGTTCGAAGCAGCCGAGCGGTCGCCGTCCGCATGAACGCGCACGAACAGGCTCGCTCCCGCATCGTTGGCAAGATCGGCCCGCTCCTTGTTGCTTATATCGACATCATGCTTTTCGCGGGTCATCAGCACCCGGTACCCGAGTCCGGCAAGCTTCTCTTTGACGAGCATCGATACTTCGAGCGTTAATATGTACTCCGGCTTTTTGGTCGCGACGCCCGTCGCTCCTCCCGCGACCTTCAGCTTTTTCTCGCTTGCGCCTGGTCCTACCGGCTCCAGCTCCGTATTGGCCTTCCGCTGATGACCGGGATCGATGGCGATAAGCGGCGCCGGCTCCTTCTGCGCCAGCGAAGGGACTGCTGCGGACAGGAGCAAGCCGATCGCCGCGATCGCCGCGACGATACGCGGCATGCTTTTGTACAAGGATAAACGGCTTCGCCGCCCGTTAAGGGCGTGCGCGTTTACCGGGAAATCGAACAATCCCCGGAGATATACGTTCTTAGATTTTGAGAAAATCACGCTGCTGCACCTCTTCTTTATCCATTGCTGTTTGATTCACTTATTTTCCCATTTTAACCTATCTACAGGATATTGGGAATGCCGCTTTATGAGCGGTATCCGACAGACACGTTCACCGGTAAATGAACGATTCCGCAAATCCCGGTTTTGTTAAAAAGCGGTATACATCTTAGCATACCATAATCGGCAGCAAAGAAACCCGCGTCTGCCGCCAAGCGCTGTTAAAGCCGAAGCGGAAACACCCCCCGGCGCTAAACGCCGGAGGGCTGGAGAATAAAGGTATGCGATTCGACTCCGCCTGCCGCCTAGCTCAAGCAACGCAGCACGCGGCAAAACAAGCGCACTGCGGGGTAATGGATCGATTCCTCATCCTTAGCAGTATATAAACCAATAGTTCCGCCTCCGCACGCGTCGAAAGCTCTCCACTAATCAAGCATAAAAGGATCGCCGATACGTTCCAGCCAATGCCGGAGCTCCCCCTCCAGCTTCCCTGCCGCCGCATCGGCCGGCAAATCATCGATCCGTTTCGGCGACAGCTGATAAGGATCGGCCATGTTATCGTAAAGCAGCCGTTCCGTCGCGCTCGATCCGAAGGGTCTTTTGACCACATACGTATGTTGCGCGGTTCTGACTCCGCGCCATCCGAACGCGTTGATATTCCGCCCGGATTCAGCCGCTTCTCGATGCTCGGACAGCGCACCGGGGTAATGACAAATAAAAGCTGACGAAGGGTTGGCCCGCCTTGGCGGCTCAAGCACTCCTTCCCGCATGACCGCCGACAAATCGGTGCCCTGCACGCGATCCGGCACGGGCAAATCCGCGAGTCCGAGCAGCGTCGGCACCAGATCGACGCTGTTAAACATCGTGCCGTCACGGCCGCTCTTTACCTTGCCGGGCCAGCGGAACATGCAAGGCACGACGATCGCTTCCTCGTACCAAATGTTCTTATGCTCCGTCCAGTCATGCGCGCCCATCAGCTCTCCGTGATCGGATGTCAGTACTACGATCGTATCGTCCTCGATGCCTTCTTCCCGCAGCAGGCCGAGCAGTCTGCCGAACTGTTCGTCCATCCCGGTAACGGCGGCATAATAATCGCGGAGATGCTCGACCGCCTGCCTTTTCGCTTCTCCCTCCAGGACATTAGGCCGGAATTCAAGCTCCATGTCCGCATACATCGCCTTGTAGCGGTCAGGCACTTCGCCGAACGGCTGGTGTGGCGGATTCCACGAGACGAACAAGGCGAAAGGCTTCTCCTTGTCCCGGTTACGGATAAACGATGCGGCGACATCCGTTTCGTGCTGCAGCGACCATTCGTCGACCTCGATCATTTCCGGGGTATCCTTCCAATAGTGCGGCGCCAAATGACGATCGTACGCGTTGTAGGCATACCAGAAATCGAAGCCGTACCGCTTTTCGCCGGGCGGCGTATAGGCGTCCCAATGCCTCGCTCCGGAAGCGGGCTCGGGCTCGCGGTTTTGCTCGGGAAGATCGAGATGCCATTTGCCGATATACCCCGTCGCATATCCGGCATCCTTGAGCATATTGCCGATCGTTTTCTCATCCGCATTCAAGGCGATATCGAGACCGAGCTTGCAGTTTGTCGTCACACCGGTCGATAGCGGATACCGACCGGTCAGCATCGACGAGCGGTTCGGCGAGCATAAGGGAAAGCAACTGATCGCGTTGTCCAGAAACATGCTTTCCTTGGCAAAACGATCGATATTCGGCGTCATCACAGGATCCTCGCCGAGAAAGCCGACCGCCTGCTTGCGCCATTGGTCGGGAAAAACAAATAAAATATTCGGTTTTCGGTCAGTCATGCGGTTCATTACAGCAGCACATCCTCTATGATTTCGTTAGGTTATGAAAAGCTCAGGCCTCCCGGTTATCTATCGCAACGACACATATCTTCCGCGAGTCGGCAGGGCATAATTCGAGCTTGCGGAAATCTTCTCGGCGGTAAGGAAATGAGAAAGCTCCATATTGCGATCGAAAGCGGCCATAGCAGCCTTGAAAGCCCTTTCCGTGCCATTAAGAATAAGTGACCCATTCCCACATCGTAAATAGGCCACTTCTGCCCGAATATGCGATTTCAGTCAAAATACCGCTGCCGGAGCGGAGATGGAGCCGTTTGCGATGCCTGCCCGACTGTGCACCAAGCCGAAATGAGGTTGCGTCGGTTTCACTTACACCGAATTCCTGATTATGAAACGGAGCATTTCCTGTGAACCGCCCGTTATCGTTCATGCAAAGGGAATGACTCGAATTATAAACAAAAAAGCTTCCATTCCCACTTTAGCAGTGGTTTTGGAAGCTTATTTGTTTGCAAATTCAGCACGTTATTAGAAGCTTTGGCAGCGTGGCAAGGAAGTGGGGAATAACCTGCGGGACAGTCCCCTCCATGCCAGGCACCGGCAGTTACCGTACCACTTGATGGGAGAAGAGGGGCCATGGAACAGCCCCTCCGAATCTTTTCATTGGTACGGTTGTTCAAGTCTCCTTTCATAAGAAGACTGCATTTTCTGCAAGGTGACTTGTTTGCAAGCGTTACTCGTAGATCTTGTTCAAGATACGGTTCAGCAATACCGCGGTTTCCGCTCTTGTTGCATGTCCTAATGGATTGAGCATACTGCCGGAGCCTTCGACCAGGCCCGCTGCGATCAATCCGGATACGCTATCCTTCGCATACCCGGACACTTGAGAGCCGTCCGCATAACCCGACAGCACGCTGTCGCCGCCTTTTAACGAGAGCTTGCCCGTTTTCTCAAGCGCTCTGTGCACGATCGTGAACATATCCTGACGGGATATTTGGCTCGCCGGATGAAAACGGTTGTCGCCTTCACCTTCTATAAGGCCAAGCTTTCTGGCGATCCCGAGCGCTTCGTAATAATAATCGTCAGCATGGACATCGATGAAATTATCACTAACGTTCGCTTGCAAGCCTAATGCTCTGACGAGAAGCGTCACGAAATCCGCTCTCGTAATATTCAAGGCCGGCCCATAGCTGTCGGCTGCGATTCCTTGAATGACATCTCTGGCCGCAAGTGCCTCAACCGCAGGCTTCGCCCACGGATAAGCGGAGATGTCCTTGAACGTTTTGTCGACGAACGTCACGGCATACCTGCTGAAATGGTTCGTTTCAAAACGGACGGATTTCGTTGCCGGATCGTACTTGCCGCTAGGTACAGCGGTCGCCTTGCCCGCAGCATCGATGTACCATACGACGATGCCGCTTGGTTTGTTCATTTCCTCGTCGCTCGGCGTATAAGGAAGCGATACAAACACAGACGATTCCGCGTGGCTCCACGGACGAATTTGACCGTTCTCCATCACGTGCAGCTCGATGACCGGCCGGTTTCCGATTTGCTGCTGACGTTCCGGAGACAAGAGCGCTGTATCGACTTTGCTGATAACGAGCGTGATGGTTGCTCCCGGCTTGGCGCCGCCATCGTTCAGAAAATCGGACGGCAGCGTTACGACGCCGTGCTCGGTCACAATTTCGATTTGATGCTTAACGCTTGTATCGGTGAGTGCGGCTGTCGGCAGCGTAACCTCGATATTTTTCGCTCCGTCGCTGCCTTTGACTTCGACATGAACCTTTTTGACGCCGTCATCGCCGTCTTTGGCTTCTTTCAGCGCTGCTGCGAAATGTTCCGCGCCGATTTCCGCAATTGCAGTCGATGCCGCTGCATCCGGCTTCGCGTCGACGCTAATCTCGCCGTTTGCAGGAGTTGGCGACGGCGTCGGTGATGACGTCGGTGTTGGTGTCGGTGTTGGTGTCGGCGTCGATGGTGATGTCGGTGTCGGTTCCGGCTTTGTCGTCGGTGATGACGTCGGTGTCGACGTCGGCGTTGTCGTCGGCGTCGGTTCCGGCGTTGTCGTCGGTGTCGGTGTCGGTTCCGGCGTTGTCGTCGGTGTCGGCGTCGGTTCCGGCGTTGTCGTCGATGTCGGCGTCGGTTCCGGCGTTGTCGTCGGTGTCGGTGTCGGTTCCGGCGTTGTCGTCGGCGTCGGCGTCGGTTCCGGCGTTGTCGTCGGTGTCGACGTTGTCGTCGGTGTCGGCGTCGGTGTCGGCGTCGAACCCGTTACCGTAATGACGCTGTCCGCATAAATGTTTTCGAGCACGCTTGTTGCCCGAATGACAGCCGTCCCTTCGTTATGTGCCGTTACCAAGCCATCCGCTGCGACGCTGACTACTTGATCCGCTGTCGAGCTGTATACCGACCAGGTTACGCTCTTATCGTTCGCTTGCTCAGGCAATACCGTCGCTTTCAAAGCCAAGGTCTCGCCCACCTTGATACTTGCCGTTTTCGGTTCGATTTCGACCGATTCCGGCTGCGAACCGCTCTTTACTTCGATCGCTACGGGCTGTGTGTAAATATCGTAAACCGGCGAATTGCCCGCCGTGTTCGTATAACGAAGCGTTACGTAGGCGGTGCCGTTTGCTTTGGCCGTCACGGTGCCTCCGTTAACCTCGATCATCTCGTGACCGCTTAATACGACGACTTCCGGCGTTACGCTCGAAGTTGTACCGCCATACGTGCGCACATCCGCCTTCAGCTCGGCCTGCGCGCCTACCGTCAGCTCGACTTTTTGCTGAGACGGACGAATCCGGTCGGCCCAGTCGGAGGACCAATGGCTGTAATCGGTAGTCAAGCCGTAAACGCCCATCGCAAAAGCGTTCTTATACTCGTTGATATCCCGGTAAGTCCACGGCCAAATCGTAATGCCGCGATGCTTGGACGCTTCGAGAAACTTTTTGCCGAAGCCCGGATAGCTCGTATTAAATGTCGTGTTCAACGGCTGAATGGCATCGAGAACACGGTAGAGCGAACGGGAAATGTCGACGTCGTTCGCTTGTCCGCCGGTCAGGAGGCCTTGCGACATGCCCGGCATTTTCTCGTTCACGCGCTTGATTTGATCGCCGATAAACGAAATCATGACAACCTGGTCTTCCACATCGTATTGCTTGATCAAAGCGATCATCGGATCGATGACTTTCGGATTGTAAGTCTTGATTTCAATAAAATGAAGCAGGTCTTTTCCTTTGAATTCCTGGAAATACTCTTCCAGCGTTGGAATGCGGGCATTAGGATACTCATTCGGAAACTGCTTGTTCGCAAGCAGCTGCTTCAATTCCGCGAGCGTGTAGTCTTCGATGTTGCCCGTGCCGTTCGTCGTCCGGTCCAGCGTCGTATCGTGCATAATGACGACTTGATCGTCCTTCGTTATATAAATGTCGTTCTCTACGATGTCCGCGCCCTTCTCGTAAGCGAGCACGGCGCTTTCAAGCGTATTTTCCGGAGCCAGCCCAGGGATGCCGCGATGCCCGATAACCCATGGCTTGCGTACGAGCGTCGTGTTTTTGTTATACATTCCTAGCGCGTCGAACAGCGTTTCCGGAGCAAGAGTAACGATGCCGTTTACGCCCGACGTAATCAGCTTATGATGCGAAACTGCATTCGGCAGCGATGCCTCACCCGTTTGTTTGGCCCAGACAGTAATGAGTCTTTCCTGCAAATACTCCACATTGTCTTGGGAAGCCGCTTGCTCGGGCATAAGCGCGATTTTCGCCAGATTGGCGTTTGTCGTTCTCCGGATATCCATCAGCTGCTCATGCGTTAAATTCGCGGCGGCCTGCGGGAAGTCGATGATACCGCGAATGATCGGATAGGCGGTACGCGCCTGTTTAACGAGCGCCGGTTGATCGGAGACGATGAACGCGTCGGCGATCCCTTCCGTTTTTAAATAGTCGACCAGCTTCGTTACCGTAGCGGAATCGTACACATAAAAAGCGGGAATCGTTTTACCGTCAAGCTTCTGCAAAGCGTCCTTAAGCGGGCTCAAAACCTCGCTCCGGTTTACGCCCGTTACCTGCAAGCTTTCGTTCACATGCAAAATAACGGTGGCCGGAAGCTTGTCCGGATTCATCGGAAGGCTTTGCGCAGCGCTTTCGACCGCTCCTACTATGCTCGGCGCCAGCGAGATTTGCGTGCTCGGCTCCATAACGTTCGCAAAATTGCTGTCCGGCAGCTTCGGCAATGCTTCCGTCTGTAAAGTCACTTTTATGCGGGCCACTTTCATCAAGCTGCCGTTCGCCTGCAGACCGATACCGCCCTTCGCATAGGCATGCGCCATGCCGGTATTCACGATCAGCTCGTCGTTGATGAATTGCTGAACGCGCTCGCCATGCGCCTTAATCGTATACCGGTAAAATTTATCCGCCTGAATCGCTTCCTTATACGACTTGGCTTCCATAACATTCCAGCCGTTTGCCGGCGTCCGTTCGGCGAATTCCACGCCGTTCGAAGCCGTGGCATTTTGCCTGACAGCCATTTGATAATAAGGATAGTTGTCATTCTGCACGCGGTACATAACCGAATGCCAGCGGCTCGAATCATTCGCCTTCGCATGCGTCGCTTCTGCTTCGATCTTATAGTTGCCGAATACCTTCAGCTCGTCCGGCAGCAGAACGCGCACCGCCGATCCCGGGACGGTCGCGTCGACCTCGAAAACGCCGTTCTTGACGCCGGCAGCCGTACCGTTCGGCTGCTCGATGATCTTCCAGCCTTCCGGCAAAGTCCCATCCGCCATATTGGCAAAATCGCTCTCGTACAGCACATATTCGCTTTCCGCAGCCGGCTTCGCCGCCACGAGCAAATCTACGGCAGCCGTACCGATCGTCGCGCGCACCTTGTGCAAGCCTTTTTGCTTGGCGTTCAACGTCCCGCCATTAATGACGAGGTTGCTGCCGGCAGCGGTCCAGGTAAGCTCGCCGCCTTTTACCGTTCCGGTCGTAAAATCGTTGAAGTCGGCTTGGAATTCGATCGCGTTCAAATCGCCCCCTTGATCGACGTTCGCGAGCAAATAGCCGGTATCATGACGAAGCGATGTCACTTGTTTGCCGTTCAACGACGGCGTTACTTTTATTTGACGCTTGACCATGGCGTTGTCGAATACGGCCGTCACTTCCGCCGTCCCTGCTTTTAAAGGAACAAGCTGATTGTTCACAACCCGGACAATCTCCGAATCGGACGAATACCACTTGATCCGGTCCGCAGGAACCGCTTCCTTCACGCCATCGGAGAAAAGCACTTCGTTCGCCGCGGAAATCGGACCTGTCAGCGCCTCAACTTCAGCAGGAAGCGTTAGATCCATGCTTTCTACACGCACCCGCGTCACCTTCAGATTTTTGACCGATACTTTGCTTTGATCCGCTTGGAAGCCGACCTTGCCTCTCTCGAGCAAGAGACTGCTCATCCATTTATCGGTCAGCAGATCGTACGTCGAACTATTCGCTTCTTTAATATAAAGCTTGACGTTCTGATCGAACGCCCGCACCTTGAACGAATAATCCTTGTTCAAATCCAAAGCTTTTCCCCAGCTGCCGCTAACCGGTACGTTCCAGCCATTGTCCGCATTCCGGAAAGCGATCTCGTACGTGCCGTTTTGCCTCATCGCCATTTGGTTGTACGGATGCAAGCCGGCGGATGGAGCACGGAACATAAGAGATGCCCAACGTCCTGTATTCAGCGCCCCTTGGAACTGCAGATCCGCTTCCACGGTGTAGTTGTCCCACTGCACGGGAGCGAAAATACGCGCTTGCTTGCCGGATGCATTGCCGTCGAATACGAGGCGGCCGTCGCCGTACACGTCATTCACCACTCCGAAAGGACTGCTGCCGGCGTTCACGTTCGAAATCCACCCGGACGGAATTTGCCCATTCGCATAACCGTCGAAGTTTTCTTCCAGCAAAACGTCGCTTACAGAGCTCGACACCGGATTCGATCCATCCAGCTTGACGACGCCGAAGCCGTACGTATCGTTCCAGAACGATTGCCTTTCATAAGCGCTCCACGCTTTGCCCGGCTTCACAATTTTCCCTTCGCCGTCCGGAAAGCTCGAACCGACCGTCATTTCCATCCCGAGCTGCTTCATCAGCTGCGGGTCGAAATCGAGGAATGTCCACGGAATGGCCGTTTCTAGATTCCAGCCTTTATCGGTTTTGCTGATTGCCCGCAAAATTTGCTTCTCGTCACGGTCCTTGTTCGTAGTCGCCGCGCCGAAGCTGAAATACGGCGTACTCGTACCCGGCTTGTACACGAAGCCGAGCTGCACGTCCTTGCCTTGATAGGGGGTAGATTGGTGAAGCTGCGGATCCAGGAAAATCGTCACGTTGGGATGATCCCAGTAGTAATCGCCATCCGTATTCGTCGGATCCTTGTCGACGTTCGGGCTGTCGGACAAATTCGGATCTTCGGTCGCTACGCCGATATATAAATACTTGCTGTCCCACACCATGCCGAACTTGGAGCTTAACGAGTCGGCGCCTTCCGCGCTCAAAACGGTCTGAAGGCTCTCGTTCAACGCCCATACGGACTCGTCCAGCTTGCCGTCGATGATCGGCTCGGACAACGTCTGGCGGATCGGCAGCTCCTTTCGCGCTTCCGCAGCCTCCGCTTTATCCGCCAATGCCGGAAACAAGCCTGCCAGCATAGCGGCAGCAAGCAATGATGACAATGTTTTTTTACCGCGTTTCATTCCTCACATTCCTCTCCCGGAAAATCTATGGATGAACCGTTTCCCCAAACACAAATGTAACTACAACCGCCGTCATTAATAGCTCCTTTATTCAAATTGGCACGCTGCTCTCGACGCATCCGCTCCTTCCCCTATGAACCAGCCGTTTTTCCGCTAGAACGATAGCTTTGCGTCCATAGTACAGCTCTACGTTAAACCAGTTTTGTAAGCGGAGAATTATCTTCACGTTAAGATATTATGGAGACCGGGAGAGTTGAAATTAATGGGTTTATTATATAAAACTTGATCTAATAATCATCTGATATTATAGTTAAAGTTATCCCGTTTTTGTTATAACCAAACTATATCGAAGAATCAGGCAGGTGAACGGTTAAAATGAGCAGTCAGCAAACCATCAATCAGGAAGAAGTAAGCGCAAAAACGTACGTTCAGAACGTGTACGAAACTGTAGTTAAGCGCAATCCTCAAGAAGTCGAGTTTCATCAAGCGGTTAAAGAAATCCTCGACTCGCTCGTCCCGGTTATCGAAAGACATCCCAAGTATATGAAGGCGGGCATTCTTGAAAGAATCGTCGAGCCGGAACGCTTAATCACATTCCGGGTGCCTTGGGTGGACGATAACGGGAATGTTCAAGTAAACCGCGGCTTTCGGGTACAGTTCAACAGCACGATCGGACCTTACAAAGGCGGATTAAGATTCCACCCTTCCGTAAATGCCAGCATCATCAAGTTTCTCGGCTTCGAGCAAACGTTTAAGAACTCGCTTACAGGCCAGCCGATCGGTGGCGGTAAAGGCGGATCCGACTTCGAGCCCAAAGGAAAATCGGACGGAGAAATCATGCGCTTTACTCAAAGCTTCATGACCGAGCTGTACAAATATATCGGCCAAGACACGGACGTTCCTGCGGGAGACATCGGTGTTGGAGCCAGAGAAATCGGATTTATGTTCGGCCAATACAAAAGAATCCACGGCGGCCATGAAGCAGGCGTGTTGACCGGTAAAGGCATCGGGTACGGCGGCAGCTTGGCGCGTACGGAAGCTACCGGCTACGGCTGCGTATACTTCGTTAATGAAATGCTCGAATCGAAAGGTTTAAGCTTCGATGGAAGCACGGTCGTCGTATCCGGCTCGGGCAACGTAGCGATTTACGCTATGCAGAAGGCTATCCGCCTCGGCGCGAAAGTCGTCGCATGCAGCGACTCGAACGGTTACATTTACGATAAAGACGGCATTAACCTCGATACCGTGCACCGCTTGAAGGAAGTCGAAAGAAAGCGCATCAGCGAATACGTCAAAGAGCATCCTAATGCGGTTTACACCGAAGGCTGCAACAACATTTGGACAATTCCGTGCGACATCGCTTTGCCTTGCGCTACCCAGAACGAAATCGACGAAGAATCGGCGAAAATTTTGGTTGCAAACGGTGTCCAAGCTGTCGGAGAAGGCGCGAACATGCCATCCACCTTGGGAGCGATCGACGTATTCCTGCAAGCGAACGTGCTCTTCGGACCGGCTAAAGCGGCTAATGCGGGCGGCGTAGCGGTTTCCGCACTCGAAATGTCCCAAAACAGCATGCGCTACTCCTGGAGATTCCACGAAGTAGACGACAAACTCCATGAAATCATGAAAAACATTTATAAAAACTCCGTCAAAGCCGCTGAAGAATACGGTCATCCAGGCAACCTCGTTGTAGGCGCCAACATTGCCGGCTTCTTGAAAGTTGCGGACGGCATGCTCGCTCACGGCGTCGTTTAATCATAACGGCATTCTTCGTACTCATCCCTCTTTATATCCGGACAATTCGTCCACAACAACTAGCCGATATAGCGTGTAAGGCTCGCTTTGCACGCTGTCTCAGCTAAACCCCTTGCAGTTTGATCCTGCGGGCCCATAACGAAACAAATACCGCTTTAGAGACAGGATTTACGAATCCCGAATCGAAAGCGGTATTTTTATGCAAACTAAAGATATTCTTTTTGCCGAACGAATGCTAAATCTTTGATGGTCCGCAGTTATGCCGCACCGATGCAAAAAAAAGAGAGCCTGCCAACGGGGCAAGCTCTGCAAAATATATATCATTAAAAGGGGGTCTTGGTTATTATATTACCTGGGCGATGTTATGGGAACATCACAGAAATATTTCATTTATGTTACAAATTTCGAGCGGAATGACAATTTACGATTTATTTCCCCCTGCATGCAGCAGCCAGGCTCGCTTCCCGTGGAAGGCTGCTTCAAGCAAACCGAATGTCCGCCAGCGTTTCGCCGGTACAGCCCGAACAGTCAATGAGATACACGCCCATAGGTTCATCCGCCGCCTCCACCTTTGCCGGTTTTCCATTGACGTAAGCCTGCACCGGCTTCCGTTCCGATACGAACATGAACATCCCTCCGTCCTTAAGCCGTACCTTCACCGAATCGATTTCGCCGCAAATATCCATTACCGCATCGGAAGCGGCTAATTTGTAGGCAAGCCCTATGGCGGTGAAGGAACCGCTTATCGGCACGACTACGAACAATTCCGCCTCTAGAGGCGCCACCTTTATGGGAACCCGTTCGCCTGCTTGCAGCCGGTGCGCGATCCGGCGAATGGCGTCGAAGACGATGAACGAGTCGCCGGCCAGCCCCGGTATATCGCCCGGACCAATATCCCCTTCAAGGATATCGTCTCCGTCGTAGACATGGAAGGCAGCCAATATACCGGCTCCGCCCGCCGTATTCCATACCTTCAGCGGGGCAGCCGTTCGTTGCGGATCGACGGTCAGCCACTCTTCGGTCGGTTGGCCGATACCGTCGCAGCGGATGATACGGCCGTCGCTGTAAATGAGCGGCCATATCCGATCCGGATTCGTTCGGCCCGGCGCATCGCTGAAATAGACCGGACCTCCGCTAACGGCGCGCAGCACCATATGCGGAACGGCGTCATGATGGCTCGTCCAGAACATGTCCCAATCGCCCCAATAAAACGGGCCGTGATATACCGAATTATAAGCATTCTGAAGCGCATGCTCCCCGAAGCCGTTTGCGATTTTCGGCAGAAAGTCATTACTGCTTCGCGATACGGACGACAGGGGGCGATGCCACACATTTTCCGAAGCCATGCCCATGCAATTGATCATGCACCCGCCGAAGTGCAAGGCGACCGACGCTTCCAAGCCTGCTTGAATATCGTGAGCCGTTCCTGCAACCGATCGTTCCCCTCCCATATATTGATTCAAAGAGCTTTGGTTATCCACTTTGACGAAATCGATGCCTTCGCGCTGCAGGCTCGAATGCCATTCCCGCCAAAAACCGAAGCTCTTCGCGGGCTCCGGATGCGGAATCCATTTCCCGCTCCTTGTCCGGTACAAATATTCCTTCATCCCGGCAAACACGTCGCCTTGCGGATCGACGCCGCTCCAGTAGCCGGCGATATTATGCCAAGCGCCTACCCAGCGTATCCCATGCTCGTTTTTTAGACGCCGGACGGCATGACCCAGTCCGCCCGGAAACTTCGTCGCATCGGCGCTAAACGCAGCCAGCTTCCGGTCCCGCACAGCCGACCAGCCGTCGTCGATCATCACCCAGCGCACGGGCAAGCCCGACTCCGTAAACTCGGCGGCTTTACGCATCAGGCCCTCCTCGCTAACCTCCAAATAAAAGGCGTCCCACGAGCACCAGCCGAGATAGTTCAAAATGTCCGGGTATGCTTTGCTCTCCCTTGGTTTCCCCCCGATCGCCCGCGAAGCGAAGCCTTCGCGAACGGCAGCCGCAGCCAACCGGTACGGATCGCTATCCGCGCCGAGCACAAAGGCGCAAGTACTTATCCGCTCATGTCCCGCTTCAAGCGCGGATACGTTTACGGCCATGCCTTCCTCCGCACCTGCCAGATCGGTCCGATACAACGTATCGCAAACGGGAAGAAGATAGCCGTAGCCTGCGTCCACTTTCCACAACAGCGCCTGAGTCCGAGGCGGAAGCTTATGCAAATCCGTCTCAAAATGAGGACGGGTCCACCATTCCTTATGCCGGGATACCGCCATCAATCCGTTCAATCCGGGAAGGCTTCCGATGAAGATCCGGATGCCGCCCTCCGGAGCGAACGTCCTTTGTGCGTGATATGCCGTTTCATTGCGGATTCCGGCATCAATCCGTACGGTCAAAAAGCGGCCGCTGCCCGAGAGCAGCAGCTCTGCGTAAATGCTGCCGTTCCCGTCTTCATACCGCAGCCGGTATTCGGCTTGCAGGCCGCCGTTATCCGCTCCGGTTGTCTCCGCCGCCTTTAACGTCAACGCGACCTCGCCTTCGCCGGCCACAACGGCCTTTACGGCGATATCCCGCAGCTCGACGGACGGTTCTCCTTCAAAGCGGATGAACGAGCTTTTCTTATCGAACCTATACATGATAGGGCCTCTCCTTTTCGCTGTCTCAAGCTGCATTCGCCGGGATCGTCCCCCTTCCGAATGCACCCATTGCCGAATCCTCTCCGTAATACAATCATGCTGCGCCGGTCAAGCTCAGCCTTTTACGCTTCCCATGACAAGCCCTTTCATAAAATACTTTTGCAAAAACGGATAAATGCACAAAATCGGAGCCGCCGCTATGAAAATTTGCGAAGCCTTCAGCGTCCTGTCCGAAATCGCCGCCAGATCCTGGAGCTCTTCCTTGGTTGCGCTCAACAAATAGGACGGGTCCGTCGTGACGATTATCGATTGCAAATACGTCTGGAGCGGATAGTTGTCGGGCGAGCTCATCAGAATCATGCCGTCGAACCATGCGTTCCAATGACCTACGCATACGAACAGCGTCAAGGTAGCCAAAGCCGGTTTGGACAATGGAATAAAAATTTTCCACAGAATCGTCCAGTGGCCCGCCCCGTCCACAATCGCGGACTCGCTTATTTCTTTCGGCAATTGGCGGAAAAAGTTAAGCAGAATAATCACATTGAATATGGGAACGGCGCCGGGCAAAACTAACGCCCATATCGTATTCGTCAAGCCAAGCTGCTTGATCGTCATATACCAAGGAATCAATCCGCCGCTGAATATCATCGTCATAAAGAAATACCAGGCGAACATATTTCTGCCGAAAAGATCCTTCCGTTCCTTGGATAAAGGATACGCGGCAAGCACCGTCAAAATCATATCCAGCAACAAGCCTAAGCCTACCCGTTTCAGTGTGACGAAGAAGGAATTGATCATCTGCGGCTTGGACAAGGCATATTGATACGATTTCAGCGTGAAGTCGACAGGCCAAAACTTCACAAGGCCGGCTGCAGCCGCGGTGCTTGAACTGAGCGATACGGCCAACACATGAATAATCGGAAAAATGCAAACAATTGCGCTTGCCAGCAGAAACGCATAATTAAAGCCGTCGAACAACCTTCCGCCTAGAGTCGGTTTGATTTTCATAATGGTCCCTCTGCCCTCGTAAAGTCCGTATCAAAATACCCGGTATCCCGAAAACTTGTATGCAAGCCGATAGCCGGTCACGATAAAGAGGAAGGACACGACCGATTTAAACAAACCGACTGCCGTCGCAACCCCGTATTGATTGTTCAAAAGTCCGATCCGGTACACGAACGTATCCAAAATATCGCCTGTTTTATAAACGACCGGGCTATACAGATTGAATACTTGATCGAATCCGGCGTTCAGCACGCTGCCGAGACTGAGCGTCGCCATCAAAATAATGATCGGAGCAAGTCCGGGAAGCGTAATATGACAAGCTTGCCGAAACCGGTTGGCGCCGTCCATCACCGCCGCTTCATAGAGCGAGGTATCGATCGAGGTAATGGCAGCCAAGTAAATAATCGTGCCGTAGCCGAACTCTTTCCACGTATGGGTGGCAACAAGCAAATAAGGAAACATGCGCTCATTGGCTAAGAAAAAAATCGGCTCGATTCCGAAAAAGCCCAACACTTGATTGACCATCCCGCCCGACGGCGATAAAATATCGATCAGAATGCCCGATAAAATAACCCAGGATAAGAAATGGGTCACATAAACGGTCGTCTGGATCGTCCTCTTAAAGAAGCTTCTCCGAACCAAATCCAGCATTATGGCGAACACGATCGGCACGACAAGCCCGCTGACGATTTTCATAAATGCGATAAAGATCGTATTCCACAGAACCTGAAGCGTATCCGGCATATCGTAGACGTACCGGAAATTTTCAAGCCCGACGAACTCCGAGTTAAAAAAACCTTTCATCGGATTATAATTTTCAAAGGCAATCAAAATCCCGACCATCGGATAATATTGAAAAACCGCGACAAAAAGTACACATGGCAGCAGCATCAAATACAACGGCAGCTGCTGTTTGAATTTCTCTTTCCTGCCTGCCGGCATCGATCTTAGCACAGTAACCTCCTTTTCTCCGTACACCCCGGCAAAGCGTCAACCAGCAACCGAAGCTGCCGCAGACCGCATTGCCGGAGCCCGAATCTTATTTTAATAATGCAAAAGGAAGGTCGCCCTTCCTTCGCCGTAAACCTTTTTATTAGTTACTTCATCTCGTTGATTTCTTTCGTAATTTCGTCGCCGCCCAGCTTCTTCCACTTGTCCGCGAAGGAATCGAATTCGTCGATCGGCGCGGTGCCCATGATGATTTTCGTAAACGTTTCGTCCTTGATTTGCGTCAGTGTAGAGCCTTTTTGCGCCATCGTGTCCGTACTGCCCTTTATATATCCGTTGACCTGGAACAAATTGTTTTTGTTGTAGTAGCTGATGACGCTGATCGCGCTGTCTTCGGGACCGGACCATGCATAGCTGCTCCAAAGCTTGTTGTCTCCGGCCAAATACTTCTCGATTTGTTCGGCATTGTCTTTGACCCAATAGTTGTCGAGCAGCGCTTTGTCTTTCGTTTCGATATATCTCTTCACGTTTTCGTGAATAAACATATTTTGCTTCGGATAGAAGGTTTGCAACGCCGCCCAAATATATTGCTGATCCGGCTTCGTTTCTTGCTCGCCATTGATGCCGTGGAATTTCGGGTCGAAGCCTTTGCTGATCGCCGGGTCCTTCTCGTAATAATAGTTGTACAGCATAATGGCCGCTTCCGGGTTTTTCATTTTTTTGTTGACGGCATAAAAAGAGGTCGCCGAACCATTAATAAGCGGCTTAGCCGGCTGGTCGTCGACGGATGCGAGAGGATACGCCCGCCAATCCGCTTCCGGGTTCTTGTTCTTGCTGTCCTGCAGATTGACGAACGGGTACGAATGCGAACCGAAGAACATCCCCACCTTGCCGCCGACAACCAGCTCTGAAGCCTTGGAAGCGTCCTTAACCGCAAATTCCTTGTCGATATACCCGTTCTTGTACATTTCCGCAAGCTTGGAAAGCGCCGTCTTCGTCTGCGGTTGAATCGTACCGTTAACCATCTTGCCGGAAGCATCCTTCACCCAGCCGTTGACGTACGCATGATAACCCTGGAAGAAGCCGTTCAAGCCGTTCAAGCTTTTATCCAAACCTAAGCCGTACGTATCGTCCTTGCCGTTGCCGTCGGGATCCTTTTTGGTAAAAGCTTCGGCGATCTTTGCGACATCCTCCATCGTCTTCGGCGGCTGCAAGCCGAGCTTCTTGAGCCAATCGGCGCGGATCCAAATCATTTGGGAGCCGTCGATCGAGCCGGCAATGTTCGGCAGCGCCATCAGCTTGCCGTCCACCGTCGCTTGGCTGCGCCCGATGTTCTGGTCCTCCTCCCACATCTGCTTCGTGAACGGCGTCGCATACTTATCGAAAAGCTCGGTCAGATCAAGCGCCACTCCCGTATCGACGAGCATTTTTAATTGCTGGGCGCTTACCGGAATAATGTCCGGAAGATCGTTCGACGAAATCGCCATATTCATCTTTTGCTGCATCTGCGTGCTCGGCACGGTCCACAAGTAGTTCACTTTGATCCCGAGCTCGCTCTCGTAGCCCCTGCTCCAAATATTGTTCGTCAACACATCGGATTGAAGGGTGATCCCTTTTTGCATCGAGTCGGAAAGCGCTTTAACCGTAGATACGGTTATCGGCGGATCGAATTTTGCGGGCGGACCCGCTTCCGCTTTCGGTTTCCCCGTATCGGCCGGAGCGCTGGGGGACGGCTTGCCGGATCCGCCCTCATCCTTACCGCAGGCTGCGACTGTAAGAGCCATGGATGCGATAGCCGCCGCGCTTATATATGTTTTCAGCTGGCGAAAGCTCATTGTGGTACCCCTTTCATTTTCCATTTTGATTGATGGGAGGCCTCTTGGTTTAAGTATAGGAGAACGGGTAACCCAATCCTAGAATCACTTCTCTACTTTCGAATCATTGTTTTACTTGTTGAGCGATTCCCTGTATTCCTTTGGGCTTTGGTTCGTCATTTTCTTGAAGGAACGGGCGAAATTCGCTCCGTAGCCGTATCCGAGCGCTTCGGCGATATCGTTAATTTTGCATTCGTTCCGCTCCAGAAGCTGCTTCGCTTTATGAATTTTTCGTTCCTGGATGTAGTCGGACAAATTGATGCCCGTTTCTTGCTTGAACAGGCGGGACAAATAAGCGGGGTTAAAAAATACAAGCTCCGATAATCGGACAAGCGACAAATCCTCAAAAATATGCTCATCGATATAACCTTGCAGAAATGTGATCGTATCCGTCGCCCGCTGCTGTTCTTCATTCGACCGAAGCTCGAACAGCTGCATTGCCGTTTGCTTGAGGAAGAGCGCGCCCGCCGCCCAATTCTCATGCTCCTCCGGCTTCAGCAATTTGCGGTAACCCGCCTTTAGGAGATCATGGTCAGCCAGCTTCCAACGGTTTATCGAGGAGAACAGAATCATCGCAATGGAAAAATACAGCTCCTGCGCCGGCGCATAACGGCTGCCCAGTTCCTGCGTCAAATCCTTCGTAAGCTCGGCCAAACGGGCGAAAAAGAGCTCACGCTCCCCTTTCTCCAAATGCGATTCCAGCACGTGAAGCTTGCTTGACGCAAACCCGGCGAACCGTCTTGCGTCCGGCTGCGGCGGAACGGATTCCGATGCGTCCAAGTTTTCGTCCGTAACCAGCCGCTCCGTTCCGCTGCCGATCCGATATTCCATCAAATGCCTCAGCTCAGCATGTCTGTCCGCGATTTGCCTCCATGGCGTCGGCTCCGTCCAAACCGCGAACGATACGGTCGTCCCCAGCGACTCCTTGCATATGCGCTGAATCGTCTCGAGCGTTCCTTTCAGAAATAACGCGCTCGCGCGCCATTTGAAATCCTCGGCTGAGATGTCGTCTTCGTCCATCGAAATCGCCGAATGGGGCTGGGCAAACCAAACCATATTATCGCGATCGTCGACGATCTGGAAGCAGCATAATTTGGCTGATAATTGCTGCTCGGCAATGAGACTGACCGAGTAAAAGCATTTACTTTTTTCGATGTATGTCAATGCTCCGGGCGAACGGTCCATTTTCCCCATAAACAAGAGCAGCGGTCTGTCGGCTAACAGCGAAATCCCAAGCTGATCCAGTTCCTTCCGCGGCTCGATACCGAGAACGCTATTTCCCCGCAGCAACGACAGCAAAAAGTCCTTGCGAAGCAGCAGCGACATCGTTTCCCGGTCCTGGCGATGACTGTCGAGCAGATCCCTGACCTTGAGGCTCGCTTCGATGGCAGCGACAGCCTGCCTGACGGCATCGACCACCTTATCGTATCCTTCCGTTTTCAGCACGAAGTTGACCGCGCCTGATCGTATGGCCCGATAGGCATGGTCAAACTCCTTGAAACCGGTCAAAAATATCACTTTGCATTCCGGCCAATTGTCGTGAATGATATCGAGCAGCACCATCCCGTCCAAGCCCGGCATCCGGATATCGGAAACGACGATATCGATTCTTGTTCGCTGCAGCATATCGACGACAGCTTTTCCGGAGTAAACCCTATAAACGTCCAACTCCAGGTCGGCGATGCCAAGAAACTCTTCATAGAGCCCATCCGCAATAATCGGCTCGTCGTCTACAATGACCATTCTGAGCATGTCCTCTCACTCCCCCTCGCCGCGGAATTCGCTTTCCGCAACAACCATAGTCAAGCGGACGGCCAAGCCGCCAAGCTCGCTTCTTGCAACCGCGATGCCGCTGCTTTCCCCGAAGTAAAGACGAATGCGCCGATGAATATTCACGATCCCCGTTATTTCGCTCACGTTCTCGCCGCTGTCCAAGCAGGTTTGCAGCTTGACGATCTGCTCGTCGCTCAGCAGCTCCCCATTGTCGTCGATCGTAACTGAAAGCGCTTCCGACGAGGCGTGAAATTGGATTTGCAGAAGGCCGCTCTCCTCTTTGCTTTCAAGACCGTGTTCAAAAGCGTTCTCGATAATCGGCTGTAAAATCAATCGGGGCACGTTCATCCCCGCGAACTTCGCGGGCACGTCGCCGAACCGGATTCGAATCCGTTTTTGGAACCGAATGGCTTGGATGTCGCAATACGTTCTGGCATGATCGGTTTCCGCTTCGAGCGGGACATCGTCCGAGGTGTTTCGCGTAAGAAACTGGAAATATTCGCCGAGCTGCAACTGAAATTTCATGAGCTGATCGTAATCTTCGCGTTTGGTCATCGTGTATAAAATAAAAAAGCTGTTATAAAGAAAATGCGGATTGATTTGTGCTTGCAGCTGCTTAAGCTCCGCACGCTGGATCAAAATCGTCTGCTTGTACGATTGATCGATCAATGTATTCAGCCGCTCCGTCATCGTATTGAACCGATTGTACAAAAATCCGAATTCATCGTCGTAACGGTACCGAATCGGCACCTTCATATTGCCGGTCTCGATTCGCTTGAACGCTTGAATCAAATGCTTCAACGGACGCCGTATAATCCGGTAAATCGAGTAAGCAAAAATGCCTGCCAGCGCGACGGACGCGGCCGACAGCCCCCAAACCCAAACCCGGTATTTCCGGACCGGTGAGTACAATTGGTCTTCGGGAATGTAATTGCAAAGGGTCATGCCCAAATAGGATGAGGTTTTGTAAATGACAAGGTAGCGGCTTCCGTTAATCGCGATCGAGCTTTTCCCGTCGCCGGATTGCTGCAGTAAGCCTTCCAGCGCGCTGCGGATTTGATCCGTAACCACCGGATTGTCGCCCGTATTCACCATAAAGCGGTTTTGGGTATCGATCATCATGGAGCCGCTGCCCGAGTTTACATCGAACTGTCCGATCGCATTGCGCAATTCGTCCGAGGACAACCGGATCTGAAGTGCGTACAAGGGCGAGACGGATTTCGAAACGTAGTTCAACGGAAAAAAGGAATTCAGCACGATATCTTCCTTGTCGTATATCAGCTGAGCAAAAGTGGAGTTTTCGTGCATCCCCATCTCGCTTTTTTCATGCTCCGTCAGCTCCTCGATGCTTCCCCACTCGGGGATCGTTCTGCGGATCGACGGAATGAACGCTTTAACGCCGGCTATGTACGCGCTGCTGCTCTTGATTGCAGCAAGCCTCTGCTGCAGCTTCAGCATATAAAAACCTTTTTCATAGTCGTCCATATACGCCTCGCCGTTCGCCAAACGATTGATATCGTCTCCCATAACGACATCCGATTGAAGCAGCTTGATTCCCTGAATCTCACGTTCCAGTCTCGTCATGTAGAACGAGATTTGGGAAAATTTCGATTTCAATATTTCCTCCTGCAAGGTACCGATCCACCATTTGTACATGCCGAGACCGATCAAGTAGATCGGGATCATGATAATGACGAAGATAAGCAAAAGGCGGACAAAAATGGATCTTTTCCAAAACAGCAGCCTGGGGATCATTCTTTCACCTGCAATTCCCGCGTTTTCCTTCCCTTAACGGATACGGAAAGTTTATTCCGGTGCATAACCGCAGCCGATCTGCCTTGCGTTCTGCACCGGACTCTTTCATTATATATGGAGTCTACTGCATGACAACTGCCGAATACTTGCTAGAAAGCGTCCCCTTCCGCGCTTGCGCCCGCTGCTAGTTCGCATAAGGTTCCGGCAATGTAGCGGTGTTCTTCTCCTGCGATCGAATAATAATAAGCGACTAAAATCGTACCGTTTTTCAGCTGCACGGCGCTTGTATACCCGATATCGGAGCCGTGTCCGTCCTCGCGAATGACCGTTTCCTTGGCATCCGCCAAATTGCCGCATTCCGGGTCCAGCAGAATCGCCCTGATGCCGTAAGGCTTGTACCGGTAACCGTAAGTCAGCAGCACATGACCGCTTTCCAGTTCAAGAACATGAAAAGGGCTCGGCGAATAATAGGGATGCTTGACCAGCCGGCTCCATGTCAATCCGTTATCGGCCGATTCGGACGTAAAAAGCGGACATGCGGTATACGCTTCCCCGGGCTCGATATGTTTTTTGGTGCTGCGGATAAATGCTACAAGCTTTCCCGACCGCGTCCGGTAAAAATTCGGCTCATAAAAATCGTACCCGTCCTCAGCAGGAATGATTGCATATTTTACCCAAGTACGGCCCTTGTTTTCCGTTTTGGCGACAATAACATGGCAAGTGCCCTCCTCGTAGCCGTATAAGGGGGCAAGGATCGATCCGTCGTCCAGTTCGGCGCAATTGCCGCGGATATAAGTATGCTCGATGCCGGTGGGGATGGGCTCATCCCAGGTTTGGCCGCCGTCGGACGAACGAATGGTGTAGGAACCGACGGGTTTGGCCGCCCAGTGGTGAAATATGCCGTGATGATAGTCGGGATTGTCCTCGACATCTTCCCGTTCCGCAACCTTCCACATAAAGATAGTGGACAAAATCGTGCCGTCCCTAAGAACGTTCAGGCAAGGGTCCTGGACGCCATAGAAATAATCGTCATACAGGATCCGGACCTTCGAGCACCAATTTTCGCCGTCTTCAGAAGTGACGACCACCGCTTTGGAGGAGGGATCGATATGCTCGAGTCCGTGGGTGCGCAGACGATCGGGCGCTTGGCGGAAGCCGGCCACGACGATCCCGTTCCGGTTTACAACCAGGCTAGGAAATGTATTATACTGTTCATCCTCGAAGATGACGATATGCTTCAGCGGTTTGATTTGCATGTAAAAGAAGCCTCCTTATGCCTCCATTCGGCATGATGATGAGAAGAAGAAGCCTTCCGCCGCGATTATGGAAGGCTTCTTCGACTTGTATCGGTCCGAGTTAAAGCCTAGTCCTCGGAAATGCTCCACTTCGTTATAAGCGAATTCGCGTCCGAGCTGAGCGTACCCGCAGCAGCTTCGGAAATCAGGTTTTGGGCAAGCACGGATAAATCGTTCATGTGGAGCAAGAAATCCTGCATATACGCGATAGCCTGCTGCTTCGCTCCTTGATCCAGCAGCAGTTGGATGATCGTCAGCCTGTATCTTAATTCGGAGGCAAAGGTTGCTTTTATGTTTTCCGACGCTTCGTACATGTCAAGACGTTCCAGCATCGCGCTAATCGAAGCTTCCTCCGCCTGCTGAGGCACGCTATCGGTGTAAAGCTCAAGCTCATTCAATCCGGCGAGCCCAGACGATACGGCTATTTCAACCTTTACATATCTCGCCTTCGTTCCCGGGGCCAAATGGTTGTAACGCAAACCGTTGGCGTCTTTCCATGTGTACGTGTTTATCGGCTTGCCCCACTGTATGCCGTCCGTCGACAGCGATAGCTGGGCGGATGTTATATATCCGGGAACGAGCGATACGCCGATCGTCGAGATGGGCATATCCTGTTTCAGATCGACGATATAGTGCGCCGGAGAGCCGCCGTCCTTGAAGGCGGAATGCCAATAATCGGTACTCCCGTCCAACGGTCCGTTAATGCCTGTTTCCGGATGGCCGGAATTAAGCCAATACGTATCCGCAGACACGGAAATTTGATTGTTTTGCAGCATGCTCAGCAATGGAAGCTTATGTTTGCCGTACGGGCGGTATTCGAACAATTGAATTTCGTTCAGACCGGCCCAGCCCGACGATTCCGTAACGTTTACTTTGACGTATCGCAATTCCCGTCCCTCGTCAAAATACGTATAATCGATTTGGTTCATAACCGCCATCTGATAGGATTGCACATCCTGCCAATTGATCCCGTCGGACGAAACCTGAACGACGGCGGACTCCGCATATCCGGCCTTCAACAAAACGCCGATTGCGCCGACCGTTACATTCCTTTTCAGATCGATCGTATAGTAGGCGGGGGCTGCCGAACTCTTAAACGCGGCGTTGCCGTACCCTATACTGCCGTCGAGCGGACCGCGCAGTCCTGTCGCGGCGTTATTGGGATCGATATAGTTCATGTCGGAGCTTACGGTCAGCGCCCCTTCGGCGTACATGCCGAGAAGATCTATTTTAGCCCCGTAATCGGCCTCCCAGTTGCCTAGCTTTGAGTACGTCCCGCCGATGATCTGTTTTTTGGCATCGTAATAGACGGTAAACAAACGCTCCGAATCCAGCATGACCGTAGACGAATAGCCCATATCCGACGTTTCTTTGTTAGCATACAGGACGCGCGTTTCGGCAAAGCTCCACGGACGGTCCAGATAGCCCATACGCACGACAACCGGGCGGCCTCCGCCGGCATTTTGAAAATCGCTCCAGGCATGGAATACCTTGTTCGTACCTGGTATGCGGAATAATTCAGGTGCGTGCATCTTCTCCCCGAGTTTTACGGGCACTCCCCACGTCATGCCGTAATCGTAGGAATGCGCTTCATAAGCTAAATTATCGTCGGAGGAAGCGCGAAGCAGCGCTTTCAGATGCCCCGGCTCCAGTTCGGCGAAGGCCGGTTCCACCAGATGAATGCCGTCGATGTAACCAACGACCTTTTCCGACGATGCGGGCCAGCTTAAGCCTTTGTCCGTACTCCTCACCGCGGTGCTTTGTTGATATTGGGTCGGGCTGGGACCGTACAGGATAATCGATAAATCTCCGTTCGACAGCTCGATAATGGACGAAGACGTCGCCGCCCATGACATATTCGTGCCGACAGTCGCCATGCCGCCCCATGTGGTTCCATTGTCTGCGCTTCGGATCACTTTGACATCGACAGGGCTTTGATTTTGATACGTAAACCAGGAAACCAGCAGCGTCCCGTCGCTTAACGCAGTAATCGAAGGATCGCGGTCGTCAATGCCGGTATCGACGACCAGCGCAGCTCCGCTCCAGGTCAATCCCCCATCCGTGCTGCGTTTCATCATAATGCTGCCATTGCCGCCAGCATGCGAATCGGACCAATAATAAACGAGCACGAGATCGCCGTTTGCCGCTGCAGCCACGCTTGGAAAATAGCCTCTATAAGCGCCTTGCGCTTCCACGATCACCTTATCCGGAATTGTCGTATGCCGAACCTCCGCATGAGCCGCCGAGAACGGAACCATCAGTGCAATAACGATTAGAGCCAATAAAAATGCCTTCAGCCTGCCTTTTTTCATGACATTCCCTCCATTATCGATTGTCCTTGCATTTGGGACTGACAAGAAGCGTTTCCATGTCCAAGCTGCTTGCCTATGGCAGTGAGATAGTACGAACACCTCCTATGTTCTTCCTATTGCATCCTGCATCGTGTCCTTTCGCAATCGATCCGGTTGCATGCCGCTTCTCGTCCTCCCGCAATCGGAACGGAAGAACAAATGATAGCGCTTACTATAAAGGAAATCTGTTCTCAAGTATAAGACGGCCTCTGTCTTATTCCTAGAATCACTTCTTTACTTTTGAATCATCTGTCTACTTGTTCAACGATCCTGCCTGTCTAGCGAGCTCTGCCTGCACAAGATAGATGTATGTTAGGGGGTGAAAGCTGCCACCCGTTACCTCTTGTTCGCCTTCGATGCTTTCTGTCTCGTCTTTGACATTTACCGGTCCTCCAACCGGTATTCTTACCTTCTCGCTTATCCTCGCTCGTGCGCTGCAGTCCGATTTTGCCCACTTGGAATCGAGTACGGCTTCCCTTCCCCGCCTATAGTCCGAAAACGCCCGCTTGGAGCGGCCATTTTTCACAATACACCGGTGAATCCGTTCACCGAGCCGGCAAAATCGGACTCCAGCATATGGCGAACCTCGATTCCTTGCTCCATGTGGGTTATTTCGGACTACAGCATATGGAGGAGCCTTAATGGCAGCGTTTGGATGAACGGCTTTGCCGTCCTTTCCTAATGAAGAGCGCGTTTAACGAGGTTTAGTGACCCCTCCATGATAAACTTGCGATAAACCGAAAAAAGCCGGATGGCTCGCACCCGGCTTCTCTTATGGTTGGTGTTAAGACCTTGCCCGGCAGATGAAGCTAATACAAGGATCTGCCGATTGGGATGTTAACAATATTCCGCCCGACCTCACGGATTGGCAAAATATCCGATCCGCCGCGACAGCTGGGACGCTAAGCTTTTGACCGTAATGCCCATGTCGTTGATTTTATCCTCGGCAACGCCGTACCCGCTCGTACTGATGGCGGCGATGACGTCGCCGTCCTGATTCAGAACCGGCGCGGCAAAGCAGCGCACGCCATAGTTGGACTCCTCGTTGTCGACGGCGAAGCCGAGCTGGCGCACCCGCTCCAGCTCCTTCAGAAACGCCTCCAGGGACGTGATCGTGTGATCGGTCATTTTCTCGAACATGCAGCCTTCCATGATTTTTACCGTTTGCTCCTCGGGTAGCCATGCCGTCAAGCATTTGCCGAGCGCCGTGTTGTAAATCGGCCGCCGCTGCCCGACCGCGCCGAACAAATATTTCATATGATCCGGCTCCACATTGACCAAATACAGGACTGAATCTTTTTCCAGTATGGCCAGATGCGCCGTAAATCCGATCCGGTCGACCAATTCGATCAGAATCTTCTTTCCTTCGTCAGCCAGGCTGGTAGAGTTGGTGAACACCGAGCCGAACTCGAATGCCTTCGGACCGACCATATATTTGTCCGTGTTTTTGACCTGCTGCAAATAGCCGTGCGACAGCAGCGTCAGCATGAGCCGATGTACGACGCTTTTGTTCAAGCCCAGCTTACGCGCAACCTCGCTGACGCCGAGCGGACGCCGTTCATCGATAAAACACTGCTGGATCGACAAAGTCCTGTCTACCGATTGAATCATATAATAGGGAGCATCTTTGCCCGCTTTTTTCGTTTCTTCCATCATTGCATTCTCCTCGGAAAGGATTATTTTAAAACGCAGGCTCCCTTACTCATCACTCACATAGGACTCCGTTGTCTCTTATCGCGATACGTTATATTATATCAAATAGTCGCCCAACAAAAAAGAGAAGGCCGCTTTGGCAGCGATATCCCCCTCCTTCGTCCTCCGATCAGCATCGAATGCAAAATAGTGAACAAAAGGTACTCCTAATGCCCCTAAACTCATTAGTTCAGATGCGTTTGGAGGTTGAAGCAGATTAAAGCATCCTTGGGATTGAACGGATTCGTAAGAATAAGCTGGGACGCGCGCGTTTACCGTTGATAGGTGAAACAAATAATTTGTACGCTTGTATTTCAAAAAAATCCCCCGGCCGCATCGGACCGGAGGACTTCTTGTTATTTATTGTACTTGGTGATGACTTCGTTGAATTTTTTGGAGATGGCATCGAGCGTTTGCTTAGGCGTAGCGTCGTTGATGAACATCCGCTGCATTTCCGGGAACATCGCTGCGCGCATTTCCGGATAGCCTTTGATGCCCCAGCCCGGATCTACGACCGGCCATTCCTTCGCCTTTGTCGTCAGCTTGTACAGGAACTGAAGCTCCGGATCGTCCTTCGTCCAGGCAGGAGCCTCTCCGAACGGATTGAACGCTTTAGACGCAGTTGTATAAATCTCGTTCCCCGTTTGCGACCAGTACAAGAATTTTTTCGCCCATTTTTCTTTCAGCTGGTCTTTGTTTTTGAAGACGACGCCGAAGCCGAACTCCATCTTCAGCGCGGCTTTGCCGGGCGTAAGAGACGGGTAGTTGACATACATGTATTCATGAGGCCCCGTAACCGAACCGTCTTTCAGACCGTTCTTGACCAAATCCGCGTGCGAGGTTCCCGCAACGATCATGCCGGTCTTCCGCTGCTTCCAAAAGTCAAGCGCATTAACAGCAGAAAGCGTCTCCGGATGCTGATGAACGAGCCCTTCGTCCGTCAGCGATTTGAAAAATTGTAGCGCTTGCTCCGACGCCGGGTTTTCCGCAGCGATATATTTGGAGTAGTCGTCATTGAACAGCTTTGCGCCGAAACCGACCATCGTATTATTGTACAGTTGGTCGCCTTGTTCGTTCAGCGCGAACAGCGTCATGCCGTATACGCCTTTATCTTTATTCGCAACCGCTTTCAAAGCTGCTTTAAATTGATCGGGCGTCCAAGTGCGGTATTCGTCCTGCGGCAGCAAGTTTTCGGCTCCTGCTTCCTTCCAAAGCGATTTGTTCAAAATCAGGCCGGATATCGTAGCCGAGTACGGCATCGTGACGATTTTGTCTTTGACCGAAACCATTTTCATAACATCCGGATTTTTCTTGATCTGCTCCAGATCGGCTGCCGGAATGACGTCGTCAAGCGGAGCCAGCGCGCCCATTTGCGCATATGCCAGCGTACGAACCGGGGTATCCAGCAATACGTTCGGCGCGGTATTCGATGCGATCGCGGTCGTGATCTTTTCATTGATGCCGTCGAACGGGATCATTTCTACGTTCACTTTAATGTTCGGGTACAATTTGTTCCATTCCGGCACCAAATCTTCCTTCACCCATTCGCCGGGCTTTTGTCCGGACTTAAGCGAACCGACCTGTGTCATCCAAACCGTAATTTCCGTTTTCTCATCCTGTTCATTAACCGCCGCGGACGGCTTCGCGGATTCCTGGGCCCCCTTCGAATCGCTCCCGGAATTGCCCGAGCTGCATCCGAACATGAAGACCGCCAACGACATGACGATCGGCAGCGCGAGACCACGCTTCGTAATATGCTTGCTTGCGGTAAACCAATTGTTCATCGTATACCCCTCCTTTTTTTCTTATGATGCGTCGATATCGGCCCGAGCTGTTGCTGATCGCGTCACCGGACTGACGACAGAGTAGCATACATCGGCCGAAGGCTATAGGTGAAATTCATTAGGAAAGGTTTGATTTCATCATTATACCGCATTTTCTGAGCATAAAACCCGAAACATGTCGTTTTCGACCACTTTAACGGCCGTTTTTGGTCCCGAACGGATTCCCACAAACCGTTTACGGCGTACCGGTCGAAGATTAAAGACCCGGAATTTCTATCGTCTCCCAAGAGCCGTTTTTTTGATGGGACTCGATCAGAGCATTCGCCACACAGAGCGGGTATATGCCGTCCTCAAGGGTGCAGATGGGAGCTGCGGCGGATTCAACGATGTTCTTCACATGCTCGACCGCTAGGACGATGCTACTCGCTTTGCCGGCGAGTCCTTCCAGAACTTCGTCTTGCTTTAACATATTCAGCCCTTTTTGAACGGGATGCTCGCGAACGGAATAGAAACGGATTTCATCGCCGGCGTGAAGGTATTCGATTTTCCCTTTCTCAAAATACAGCTCCAACTCAAAAATATTGTAATTTCTGTCATCGTAAGCTTGCGCATATCCGCCGGCCGATTGATCCTTCATTTTGAATAAAAACGAATATGACCAGTCCTGCTTGTCGTCCAAACTCGTCGGCACCTGCTCTATGACCTTTACCTCGGAAATCGCGCCCGCCATGAAACGAACCAGATCGAAAAGATGGGAGCCGGAATTGTATATGCCCCGGGAATAGCGCAAATGCATAGACGTGAGCCTCCCGTATTCGTTCGCTCTGATCTTTTGCCGGATGCGTTCCGCGCCCTTCGACCATCTCCTGGAATGATTAACCAGTATGCTGCAGTGATGCCGCGCAGCGAGTGCGCCAATCTTCAGCGCTTCTTCGATGCTGGTTGCAACGGGCTTCTCGATAAAAAGCAGCTTCGGCGAAGCATGCTCGAAAATCGTCCGGATCAACTGGTAACGAACATGCTGCGGCGTGCAAATACTGATCACATCGGGCGAATGATGAGCCAGCATCTCCCTTACGTCCAAGTAAAATCGGGTCTCAGGGGCGACGGTCGCCAGGTTGACCCCTTGCTCCGGTCGAACGCCGACGGCGGGATCAAGTCGATTTCCGGATGCAAATGATAAGCCAGAGCATGACTTTGCGGAACTGCCTTCAAGGGGATGTCGAACAAAAGCCCGATTTTCCCCAAACCGATTATCGCGGCCTGAATCATGATTGTTTCGCTCCTTTGTTTTCCATATTTCTGAACTCGCCAAACAAGCCGCGTATCGGGATGAAAGATATTTAGCCGCATTTTCAAGAAAAAAACGGGCTTCCCGCCTTCCGAATACATGCAAGTTAAGGACAAAATATCCACTTTCAGCAGCATGGAATACTAAACTGATCTAATGGTAGATCACAAATCCATTTTCATCCCGCTGATGGTGCAGTGTGTTAACAGGATAGGGGTCTAACTGGAAAACATACATCTAATTTCGGTTAAAAGGCGAGAAAAAAGCGATTTACTGGAAAAACTACAGCTAATTTTTAGCACTTTCGGTTATTTGTGCATTTCCGAAAAGATTAGATGTACATTTTCCATTAAGATCGATAAATCAGCAAAAATTCAAAAAAATAACTGTAGGTTTTGTTTCCATTTCGCTCTAAGACGCCTCGTACACAGACAGCTTGGTCAATCTGCAGCTTCAGAGTCGAATAAATACTACCCTGAAATTAGCTGGGAAGAAGCGGTGGCGTAGCGAATTTTTATTCATGGCGCCATTTCAGCGGCGAGGAGACTGCGTCAAAAAAAGAGCTGTACCAGTCCGTCGGGACGCAGCGTTCAGCTCTTTTCTTCATGATCGTTACAGCACTCATTCCCGTTATTTATCTTGTTACTTATTTCTCATACCGCTTCTGCTACTCACATTTGTTACTCATTCTGTTACTCTTTCTCTGTTACTCATTCTGTTACTCTTTCTCTGTTACTCATTCTGTTTCTATATCCTGCTTTTCGTCCTACTTACCGCTTCTGTTCCTCATCTCGCTAACCATTCCTGTTCCCTTCCGGTCGCTCATTACAACCGGCAACCTAGCCGCCTCATTCCACAATCTCGCCTTGCAGCAGCACTTTCCGCACCTCGATGGACGCCGACACGATAACCAGATCGGCCTGCTTCCCAACTTCCAGGCTGCCCGTCAGATGGTCGACCTTCAGCACCTTCGCCGGATTCAGCGAGCTCATGATAAAGGCGTCAACGATGCTCACGCCCGTATGGCTCATCATGTTCCGCACCGCCCGGTCCATCGTCAGCTTGCTGCCCGACAGGCCGACGCCTTCGATAAAGCGCACGTCCTCGTACTCGCCGCCCGGCTCTTCGCCCTCCAGGCCCGCTTCGTCTATAGCATCCGTAATAATGATGACCCGATCGGTCCCTTTGGTCTTATGAATCAATTTACACATAAGCGGCCGGACGTGAAGCCCCTTCGCATCGGGTATGACTTCCGCGTAGATGTCGTCGTGAACGAGCACCGCTTCGTCAACGCCGACTTCCCGCGTCCCGCCGTATCTGGAGGGAGACGGCGTTATCCCCGACGCGTTCATGCAGTGGCAGCCGATCTTGAGCCCATGGTCGACGAAGGAGAAAATCGTTTCCGCATCCGCTTCCGAATGTCCGACCGACAGCGCGATACCGTACTTCGAGGCAGCCTCGGCGAACGCCGCTTGCCCTTCCAGCTCGGGAGCGAGCGTCCACACTTTGATCCGGTCCCCGGCGATGTCGAGCAGTTCGTTGTACTCCTCCGGATCCACAGGCCGAATCGGCGACGTAATCGCACCGTATTTTTTATTGATGAATGGTCCTTCCATATGAATGCCCAATATGGCCGAGCTGTACGGCCGATCGCCGACCGCCAAAATGTTCCTTACGCCTTCAACCATCTCTTCTCTGCTCTGGTTATACACAAGCGTCGGCAAAATGCCGGTCGTCCCGTGCTTCAGATGGGAAAGCGCGAATAAATACGGCTCCTCCCAAGACCAGTAACCCCCGCCGCCATGGCAGTGAATGTCGATAAATCCGGGGCCGACATACTGCTGTTCCGCGTCTATCATTTCGGCATTCTCGGGAATTGCGACGGATCCTTTCGGTCCGCATGCCGCGATTTTGCCTCCCTCGATCAGGACGACGCCGTCCTCGATCAGCTCCGCAGGGGTAACAAGCTTGCCGTTAATAATAGCCTTCGTTCGGTTCTCCACCATAATCTCCTCCAGTACTCATGTATCCTCGAATATCGGCGGCGGAAATGCCGCTGACTCCTCTATCGATTCGGCACCCGAGCTGCCTTCCGATATTCTGATCATAAGATGACGGAGCGTTTTGTGCTAGCCTTTCAAAGCGCCGGCCGTGATCCCTTGGGTGAAATAACGCTGGAAGAAGAGGAACACGAGCAGCACCGGCAAGGTCGCACAAAGAGCCCCGGCCATTGCGACACCGTAGTTGATGTCGACCTCCTGTACCTGCCTCGCGATTTTCACGCCGACAGGAAGCGTATACATCATCTTATCTTTCAGCATGATCATCTGCCAGACGTAATCGTTCCACGAATTGACGAACGTAAAAATGCCAAGCACCGCAATTCCCGGTTTAGCCAAAGGCAGCATGACCTTCGTAAACGTCTGCCATTCGTTGCAGCCGTCGATTTTGGCGGACTCGATCAGCGCCCCCGGCAGCGTCGACATGAATTGCTTGAGCAGGAACACGCCGAACGGCCAGCCGACGATCGGCAGCAGCACGCCCCATAAGGAATTGGTCAGCTCCAGGTCGTTCATCATCTGAAAAAGCGGGATAAGCAGCACCGTATGCGGAATCGCCATCGAGGCGATCATCGCCCCGAACAGCAGCTTGGAGCCTTTGAAAGGCACCTTCGCAAACGCATATGCGGATAGCGCGCTTACGGTTATGACGAGCACGGTCGCTACGACCGAAATAAACATACTGTTGTACAGCCAGCGAAACAGCGGAAAATCCGTCGCAAGAATCCGGAAATTTTCCATGGTCGGCTGCAAAGGAAACCATTCCGGCGGAATTTGCAGAGCGACCTTCAACTGTTTGAAGGAACCTGCAATCATCCAGTAGAAGGGCCACAGAAACAGAAGCACAAGCGCCCAAAGCACGATATGTCCCGCAGCGGCGGGTAATTTTCTAGTCATTTTCGCATCCGCTCCCCTCTTAATATTCGACATCCGATTTCAGCAGCTTGAACTGAAGGAACGCGATCAGACAGATGAGGAGACAGAGCATGATTCCCATGGCATTGGCAAGGCCGAAGTTCATATTGATGAACGCCTCGCGGTAGATCAGCATTAGAATCGTGGTTGTCTTATAGGCCGGACCGCCTCCCGTCATAAGCAAAATAATCGCGAAAACCTGGAATGCGCCGATCGTCGAAGTGACTACCACATATAAGATGGAAGGCTTCAGCATAGGCAGCGTAATACTGAAAAAAGAGCGGACTTGCGTGGCTCCGTCAAGCGAAGCCGATTCGTATAAGTCACGCGGGATGCCGTTCAGCGCCGCGCTGAATACGACGATAGCGCTTCCAATCGTGATCGTAATCAGAATAAGCGATAGGGAACTGTACGCATAACCGGAACCGAGAAAATTAATCGGCGGCATTCCCAGCACCTTCAGCAGATAGTTCGCTAGACCGAATTGATTGTTGTACATATACTCCCACACCATGGCCAAGCTGACGACGGACGTAACCCCCGGTACATAAAAGGCCGCCTTGAAGAACGTCTGCATTTTTTTGGGGTAGGCGTGTATGATCGCTGCCATCAGCAGGGCGACGATCGTAACCGAAGGAACGATATAAACGACGAAGACCAGCGTGTTCCATACCGCTTTCCAGAACAGCGAGTCCCCTAACAATTGCTTGTAATTGTCAAAGCCTGCGTAAGTATACTCCGCATAATCGAACGAATATAAGCTTCCCTTAAAGGAAGAAATGATCGGATACACGACAAACGCGATAAAAAAAAGAAGCATCGGCAATACGAACAGCCAACCGCTGATTTCACGCCGAAGCTTCAGATTCCATATTCTTTCCATATGATGCTCCCCCTTCTCCGATAGTAGTTTGCGAAGCGCGGCAATCATTCGCTACGTTCTTAAACTACCACAGCAGGAAGCAGGGATTACAGGTGAAATTCGTCAGGTATCGGGCAATTTTATTAGCTGAAGCCCTTTATTGCGCCCGATTTGCGATTTTACCGCCGTTAGTGTCGGAGGGAGCGCCTGCGGGGACGACAATTTCATTGCCCGCATGAACGCTTTTCCGGTACTGAGATGGAGAAAGCCCGGTATTGTCCTTAAACCAGACGCCGAAGTAATGCGGATCGGCAAATCCGGTTTGTTCCGCCACCTCTTTGATTTTATGGCCGGTTTCCTGAAGCAGGCGCTGGGCATGCTGCAATCTTAAACCGCTTACATACTCCGCAAATCCCACTCCCGCTTCTTTCTTGAACAGCTGACTGAAATAATTCGTGTTGAAGCCGAGCGTGCGCGCCGCATAATCGACGCTTAAGTCCGGATCGTTGAATCTTTCCTGGATCAGCTGCAGCGCTTTGGCGACATTCGGGCTGTAGCGCACCTGCTTTTGCATAAGCGGTCCCAGGCGGTCGCGGAGCAAGGCGATAAAATCGCGGCCGTTTTTCTCAAAAGGCTCCAGCGAAAGCCGGGTATTCAGCTTCCCGAGCCAATCCGCATCCGGAAGGCTGTCTTCGTTGCCGAATTTGATCAATTGCTTATACAGCTGATTGTAAAGCGCGACCAGCATGGCGTTTATAATCGGCGGCGCGATTCGGTTAGCCCGCGTGTGCGCGATAAGCTCCTCCATGACGTTCGTGCACATATCGAAGTCGCCTTCGTTCATATAGTGCAGCAGCCGGTTTTCGAACGATTCGGGATATTGATGATCGAAAGCGTCGCCCGGGAAAAATATAGCCGTCTCCTCATCCATATGCTCGCTGATGCGGTATTTGAGCTGCGTTTTCGCTTCCTCGAAGGAGGTTTTCACTAGGTTCAAATCATTGTATGCATGACCGACGAAAGCATACGGCTGCAAGCCCAATTCATTGCACAAATGACCGATCAGCTTCTCCAGCTGCGCCAACACTTCATCCTCGGGGCAGTTGAAAATAAGACAGTATTGGTTGGCCGCCAGCGTATCCGAAATCATTCTGCAGCGCAGCTCCAAATCCCGAATAGCGGCCTCCGCCGTCATCAATGCGCTTTCATCCTTCGGATCGCGCATGTATACAAGTACGACCTGATACCATTCGCCTTCGAAGCGGAAGCCGAGCCTTCGCTCGAACTCGCGCAGCTCTTCTTCCGTCATATTGCGTTCCAGCAGCGAGCGGATAAACTTCTCGCGGATGAGCGGGATGCCGTCTTGCAGTTTATCAAGCATATGATTGAACGCAAGCCCGAGCTTCCCAAGCTCGTCTTTATGCTGAACGTTGAAACGCCCGCTCAAGCTTCCCCGCTCGACTTCCCGTACGAGCTTGACCATTTTGCGCAACGGCATCGTGATCGTACGAAGAAGGAAAGCGGATGCGATCGTCATCAGCAGAATCGAAACGAGCAGGAATAACAGCCACAGCGAGTTGACATCCTTCAAATCCTTCAGCACGATGCGCTGCGGGATCGAATGGACGAACGTCCAGCCCGTGAGCCGGTTTTTCGCGTAAGCGACCATGTAGGATTCGTCGTTCTGGCTGATTGACGTGTAACCTTCTTCTTCAGGCAGCGCCGAAACGTCGACCGTAGAGCCGCCGATCCCTCTGCCTGACGTGTAAGCGATTCCGGCGGAGTCGATAATGCTGTTCGTTCCCTCTCCCAGGTTGGAAGCCGACAAGAAACCGTCGAACACTTGCGGGGAAACGGAAATGACAAGATGTCCGATCAGCGACAAATCCGATTTATTGTACACCGCGTTGAACATCATAATGGACGCTTTCGATTCGTTCCATCTGACGAACGACCAATAAGAAGAGCCGTCCGATTTGCCGAGTCTGTCGTACCAGCCCTGCTTGGCAAATTCCTCTCCGGTCAGAAAAGTCGGCATATTCGCGTCTTCCACGCTGATATTGAATACGTTCTGGTATCGGTCGATCAAATAAATCGCGTCGATGCCGTACAGATTATCCCACATCCGGTGCAAATGATCGTAAATCTCGTTATAAGCGCGTATCCGTTCCGTGCCGGTCAGCTTCGACATGTTGCTGCTGAACCGTTCCTGGATGGTCGAGCTGTATAAGAGCACCTGCGCCGACTTTTGGATGTTCTGAAAATAATGATTGATGCTGCTTGAGTAGGATTCGATCTGCTGCACCATCACTTTGCCTTCGCGGTCGGTGATCATCTTTTTGATCTGCGTAGACGACAGAGCGGCGAATGTGGCCAGCGCAAGCAGCGAAACGAAAGCGACGGACAACCACATTTTTTTCGCCAGCGTCATGTCATGAAACCGGCCGATTGCTCGGCGGAACAAGGATAAACGCCTTTCAGCGTCTTTGACGCCTGCGTTTACCGTAGGTTTAGAGCCGCTTCCGCGACCGGCCTTCTGATAAACGGACATATGGACCCCCCTCTTTATCTTTCATTGCCCGAACCCGCAGCACCTTCAGCCGCCCGGTAACGCTACTTCCAACGATTCGGCGTAATGACCCGCTCCGGCACGTCGCGGAACAGCTCCATAATTTCCGCTCTCAGCCGATCCGGGATCGGCGGTCCGCCGATCAGCGCCATATTTTCGCGAACCTGTTCTTTCGTTTCGGCGCCGACAATGAGGCTGTGCACGCCTGGCATATCGCGTATGAACGATACGGCCAATTGAGCAAGCGGGAACGCATAACGCTCGGACAATTCGCGCAAAGCGGCAATCGGGCCGCGGGCTTCCAGCAGGTTGTCAGGCAAATCTTCCGCATTCATATAGATAAGCCCTTGCAGAAACACGCTGCGGACGAAAACCGTCTTCCCGGCTTCGCTCAGCATACCGAGGCAGCCGTTCCGAATCGGCCGGTGATCCAGCACATTCATCGGAATTTGGATCGCTTCATAGGTTTCGTCCTTTAAGTAATTCCACATCATCGCGTACTCTTCCTGCGTATTATGTGAAATGGAAATACCTGCTTTACCGATCAAGCCTTCCCGCACCATCGTCCGGAACGCTGCCGTGATCGGCTCGCCGTAATGCTCCATGACGTCCGTATTATGAAGCATAAGCACCGGCAGTGATGATACACGCAAACGCTCCAAAGAGCTTTCGATCTTCTCCCTCATATCCCGCTCGATCCATTCCGGGGTCGCGCCGGCCTCCGGATGCATGGAAATCTTCGTGATGATCAGCGGACGTTTGTCTTCAAAAAAACGCCCCAGCAGCGTCTCCGACTGTCCGTAAGCCGAGGCCGTATCGTAAGATAAGACGCCCCCGTCCCACGCTTCCCGCAGCAGCTCGAAGCTGCTTTCCTCCGACGGCATGCCGTTCCTGTTATGAATGCCGTACGGCATGCCCAGCTGTACCGTGCCCAAAGTCAGCTTGGACGGAACAATTCCCGTGTTATCGATTGCCATTATTGCCGCTCCTCCCTACCAAGCCGTCCAACCGCCGTCGACGACTATATTCGATCCCGTCATGTAACTGGATGCGCCCGAAGCAAGCAGCAGCACCGCACCGATCATTTCCTCCGCGCTGCCGGCGCGGCCAAGCATCGTTTTCTTGTTAAGCTGCTCCAGAAACGGCTTGTTTTGCTGCGTTTGCGGATTCGGAAAAGGCCCCGGCGTCACACTGTTGACGCGAATGCCCTTGGAAGCCAAGTGCGCCGCGCAGTAGCGGGTAAATTGCAGGACCGCCGCTTTGCCCGCGCCGTAATTAACCGGATTGTTCGCTCCGCTGTCCCCGTAGATCGAAGGGTCCGGCGAAACCATGCCGTACATCGAAGCGAAGTTGACGATGCTGCCTCCGCCGTTTTTCTCCATGTAGGGGATGACCTCGCGCGTGCAGCGGAAAACCGTACCCGCAGCGCCGTCCAACCCTTTCTGCCAATCCTCGTCGCTCATGCGCTCCACCTTGCCGTCCGGCCCGTACCCTGCTCCATACGTCGCGCCGTTGACCAGCACGTCGATACGGCCGAACCGCTCCTCCGTCTTGACGAACAAACGGCGTATCGATTCCGTGTCCGACACGTCGCAAGCGATGAAGGCGAGGCGATCGTCGCCCGTATCGCGCTCTGTCAAGTCCGCCACGACGACATTGGCGCCGAAATCGGCTAACGCGCGCGATAACGCGCTGCCCAAGTAGCCGTTTCCGCCGGTTATTACCGCGGTTTTGCCTTCCAATGAAAACAACGATTCGTACATGCTGCGCTTCCCCCTATTAAATTTGGCCCCAAAGACAGAGAAGGCCCGTTCCACTGCACAAGGACATACATGGCCTGCTTCAAACATCTTGTTTTGCGTTTCCTGGATTGTATGGGCCTGCCATGTATGTTCCTTGCTCCGTTTCACTAAGTCTCCTGTTTATTTGTGCCGAAATTATATTATTTCGCCGTATATCCGCCGTCGACAGGCAGATTTGCACCCGTCACGTATGTCGAAGCGTCGGATGCCAGGAAAACGATGCTCCCCATCAGATCCGTGTCGCCCGCCATTCTGCCCAGCAGCGTTCGCTCGCTGTAGCGTTCGATGAACGTTTCCGGCGTACGGTGCGAAGCGAGTCCGCCCGGGCTCAGGCAATTGCAGCGTACGTTGCGCGGACCGTAATAGCTCGCGACAAAACGGGTAAAATTAAGCATACCGCCCTTATGGAAGAAATAGTCGGGAACGAGACCGTGAAAACCGAGGCCCTTGTAAAGCGAGCTGTCCGGGCCGACACTCCCTTGAATGGAGCCGATATTGATGATCGAGCCGGAGCCCTGCTCCGCCATTTTGTCGCCGAAAGCGCGCGTAACCGCGAACAGACCCGAAGCGTTGATCCGCATGCTCCGTTCGAACGCTTCCAGCGGGTCGTCCCACGATCCCATCGTACGAGCGACGGCATTATTGACGAGAATGTCGATCCGGCCGTGCTCGGCGAGTATTTTGTCGCGAAGCTCCAGAATCGACGACTCCTGCTCCTGATCCAGGCAGTGGGCATGAACCGTAGCGCCGTCCTTTGCGAAGCCTTCCTCCAATTCGGGCAGCCGGCTGCTGTCTCGAGAGGTCATATTCGTCACGGCCCCCGCTTGCGCCAGCGCCAAAGCGATTTGCCTGCCGTACATGCCTGCGCCGCCGGTAACGAGCGCGACCTTCCCTTCAAGCGAAAACGATTGCATCACGTTCATGACGATGCCTCCCCGGTTCCTTTATCCGAATAAATGCTCTTGACCCGGCCGCTGTCCTGTTTGTGCAGCTCGCCGATCAGATTCCGGTAATATTGCGATAACGCCACTACGTCCGCTCCTACGCTTATAAAGCGGTAGCCCATCTCGACGAGCGCTTCGGCGTTGCCGGTGGAACCGACCGTGCCCGCGAATTTGCCGTGCTTGGCGGCGAGCTCTGCGATCCGTTTGCGCGTCTCCAGCAGCAGCGGGTGATCCATCTGCCCCGGCGCGCCGATCGACTGGCTGAAGTCTCCGGGACCGAAGAAAATCATGTCGAGCCCCGGCAGAGCGATAATCTCTTCGAGTTCTTCAAGCGGCTCCACGTCTTCGATCTGCAAAATGTTGAACCGTTCCTCATTCGCCTGCTTCAAATAGTCCATAAACTCGATATTGCAAAAGCCGCCGTCGGCATTGCCGCCGTCAACCGGCCTCAGGCCGAGCGGATGAAACTTCGTGCAGCGGACGACCTCTTTCGCATCCGCAAGACTCATAATGTGCGGAACCATGATTCCGGCGGCATCCATTTCAAGCGGGCGTATATAATCGCTGTAGCTGCCCCGGGATACCCTGACGATCGCGTCGACGCCGTAAACCTTGGCCGCGAGAATTTGCTTTTCGACGACGGACCAGTCGTTCGGAACATGCTCCATATCCGTCCAAATGCAATCGAAGCCGCTCATCGCCGCGATTTCCGCCGCTCTCGAGTCGGCCAAATTCAGCTTCGTGCAGTAGGCGACCTCTCCCGCTCTAAGCTTTTGCAGCACCCGGCTGGGGCGCATTCCATAAGTAATCTCCGACATTTCTCTTCCTCCTTATAGTAGGGCGCCGCTTTAATTGGGGGCGATCTCCGTCAAAAACACTTCGCGGCCATTCTGTTCGCGGCTCATTAAACCGGCGATGACCAATTTCATCAATTCCGTCGTTTCATCGAAAGGAAACGGCCGTACTCCCGTCCTCAAATAATCGACAAAGGCTTGAAGCTGAGCCTTGAACGAATAGAAGGTATCTTGGAACGGCACAAACGCATGCCCGGCCGTGCCGACGAGCTGCAGCAAACCGAAGCCGCCGTACATATCCGCATTGGCGACCGCCACGATATCGGCACCGCAAGTATGCTTCAAATGAACGACATTCCGCTCCGGCGTCCCCGTATTGCGAACACTGATAAAGCCCGGCCCAAGTATCGGGTACATTCCTTCCAGAGCATGGATGCCGTAGCGCTCCCATGATTTGGCCGTCGTAATGGAAGCGAAGCGAAGCGCTCCCAAATTGTTCGTGGAGAGTCGGTATGGCGCGAATTCCTTGCTGTAACGCATGCAGCTGGAGGATAAGATCGCTTTGCCCTGCTTCACCCATTCCACGAAGACGCCCAAATCGGCCTCATTGTCGACCAGCGGTTTATCCACAAAAACCGGAATTCCCGCCTCCACGAACGGACGGCAGCGCTCGACATGCTCATGTCCCTTATCCGTGGCGACGATAACCGCATCCACCTGTCCGATCACGTCCTCCGGACGTTCGGCGATATGGGGGATAAGCGACGCGCGCGATACGCGTTCCGCATCCGCAGGATCGTCGGTCCAAATGTGCGTGACGACCGCCCCTTCGATCCGAAGCGTTTCCTTCGGCTCCTTATCCAAGTAAGCCGGAATTCCCGCATACGGACAATCCTTCATTTCCTCCGGCTCGTACCCGTTAAACATGGCGCTCCACGAATACGGATGCCCGTTCCCGTCCACCATACCGAGCATCGCAAGCCGTATGACGTCGCGCTTCACGAGCGGACATCCCGTGGCTCCGGAACCTTGTGCAGCTGTCGCTTCAGTCACGAAACGATCACTCCGTTTCATCAGATATTAACTTCATTGTCTCTTATTATGATACACTGTATCTTATATTTACACATTTATTATAGTTCAGCTTACTAGGGCTGTAAATAAAGAATTCCTGCGAACGGTTGATGCGTTCGCAGGAATATTTGTTTTAGGACTATAGATCAAATCCTTTACGAAATTGTAATGGTGTGTATCCATTTTTTTGTTTAAAAACTTTACTGAAATGCCCTACATCGTAAAATCCTATTAAACCGGCAACTTCCGTAATGCTAATATTTGAATCCAATAGCAGTTGTTTTGCTCGGTGTAAGCGAACATCTGTAACCATTTGCATAGGAGTCATCCCAAACAGCTTCTTAAACTCGCGTGAAAAATGAAATGAACTCATATTGGACTGACTGCTAATTTCCTCCAAATTCATTTTATTAGCATACTGTTTTTCAATGTAATCCACTGCAGGTTTCAACTTCGCATATTGTTCAATATAGCGGATTGGACTTAAATCTAAACTAATTTCAATAGCGTACATGCGTAAAATGGATACGATGAATGAATAGATCTCCGAAATAATTAACAATTCATATCCAATAAGCTTTGATGTATTTTCTTCACTTAACATTTTTAACCCTTCATTTAACTTAGGCCAAAGCTTATGGGTAGGTGTATATTGGTTACGGATTTTTCGATGTCCTAGCAATGATGAAATCCATAGTTCTGTTTCCTGGTTTGCAATTGCACGGTACAGCAAAACTCGATCGAAAAGCATACCATGGATCATAGGATCGACCTTTTCGTCTTTATTCATCACAGAATGAACCTGCCGACTGTTGAAAAAGAAAATATCGCCTTCTTCACCGATGTAAGTTTGTTCGTCGACTTTAACTTGAACGGAGCCTGAAACAACTTGAATGACTTCCAGTTGTTCGTGCCAGTGCGGAAGGACGAGATAGTTGTTATTCAGCTGCTTTACTCGTGTTATTTTGAATGGGAATCGTTGGTTGTAATCTATAATCTGTCGTTGGGTTGTCATTTGATACCCCCTTTTGTAAGCGCTTCATCAGATGCTATTCATTATACTCTATTTTTTGTAAAGCCGATCTTAAACAGCAAGAATATACAAAAAGAAAGCAAGATGGCTCGTAGATTTTCTTTAACCCTCAATGGTAACTTTATAGGTAAGTTCGAGCAGAGGATTCGCATCAGACAAGTGGATGGAGAACTTACTATATTCGAAGAAATCGATTTCTTATCTACGAGGAGGAAAAACATGTTGAAACACAAGTGGATGTTGTGGACGTTGGTTTTAGTCTTAGTCTTCACTTCAATGGCCGGCTTGACCAACAATACCGCTGCGCAAGAGCCGGACAGTCTGACGCTGAGCCAAATCAATCAGGTACAAACGTTGCTGAATTCGTTGATCGAATCAGGGGATGTTCAGCACCCGCTGTCCAAGCAGCTCGATAACGCATTGCAACAAGCCAAGCATCAGTTAGAGAAAGGCTCGATTGAGCAGGTACGCAAAAAGATGGAAGATTTCCTGAAGCATCTTACCAACAAGGGCATGCAGAAAAATATAACCGAAGCCGCAAAAACCCAGCTGAAGAAAGCGGTTACAGCAGTATTGGAAGGAGAGGAGCCGACTTCGAATCCGCCGCTATACATCGTCCGTGACAGTCAAGCGAATGCGGTTATTGTAAAACCTGAACAAAGCGGCGCAGAGATCAATGAAGCAGCGAACGCGATGTCGGATTACATTGAGCGCGCTACAGGAGCTAAACTCCCGATCTATACCGTTGGTCAGCTTGGGATTCTAAATCTGGAGCCATCGACAATCACGCTGCGGATCGGGGAAGGCTCCTATCCCGAGGATCAAGCGCTTACTTCAGAAGTGGCAGCCGTGCATGCGGATGGCTTCATCGTCGCTCCATCTGAGACGCAATTAATCATTACGAGCCCGACATCGGTCGGAACACGTAACGGCGTATATGCCTTTTTGGAGAAATACGCAGGCGTTACATGGCTATTCCCAAGTGATGAGTGGACAGATGTACCGCATTTGGATGAACTTGTGATGCCGGCGGAACGCTGGAAGGATGAGCCGACCGCCTTTTCATTGCGGCGATCCATGAATATGAGCGATGGCAATTATGGCGATGTTCGTTATAAGTGGCAACGTGAAAATCGTACGCTATCTGCGTCGGAAATCAAACTTGGTCATAATATGTTTACCCTTTTCCCGGTTGCCAAATATGGGGATACGACAGCTTATCCGAACTTCTATCCGAATAATCGACCGCCTGCTCCCGGCGCGTACACAGGTTGGCAGCCGTGCTTTAGCAATCCTGCAACAGTTCAAGTAGCGATTGAAAATATTAAGGAATATTTCCGTAACAATCCCGATGACATTTCCTTCTCTCTTGTTGTGAATGATTCTAATGGATTTTGTGAGATGAATCCCGCCCATCCCGGTTATCCTGCAAACCCTACAAAAAACTCAGTTGGTCTGCCGCATATGTCCGAAATTTATTATAAATGGGTCAATGATGTCGTTAGCGGAGTAGTAGCGGACCCTCAGTACGCCAATAAATGGTTTGCGGTATATGCCTATGAAGCAGTTATAGACCCGCCTTCGTTTGCTTTACATCCGCAGGTCATTCCGGTTGTTACGAAAGACCGGCTAGCCTGGGTGGATGAGGAAGTCGAACAACAGGGAAAGGCACATTTTGATGCTTGGAAAGAGAAGGCGGCAACGCTGGGCTGGTATGATTATATGGAGAGCTTTGCCTACCACGCTCCACGCGTTTATCCGCATCTGGTGAAAGACTTATATGATTACGCTGTCGATCATGATGTGAAATTGCATCATTGGGACATGCATCCTGTATTAGGGGATGGGCCTCAGCCATGGATTATTGCCAAACTGGGCTGGAACGAGAAGCAAGACGTGGACGTATTGCTCGATCATTGGTATCAAGCAGCTGTTGGTTCGAAGGCAGCTGCTGATTTAAAGGCATACTTCGAGATGTGGGAGAAATTTTGGAGAACGGACGCAAGAGACTCCTCCTGGTTTCAATCGTCTAAGGATGATGTCTATCTGACGATGAGGAATAGTTCTTATTTATTGCTCGCTAAAGATGAATTTGTACAAGGTCGGACCCTACTTGAATCTGTGTTAGCAAAAGCGGAGACACCCGAGCAAAAGCTAAGGGCTGAACAGCTGTTACTTCAGTTTGAATATTATGAAGCATCTGCTTATTCTTATCAAAGTCAGCGTCAAATCAACAGACCTGGCAACGAAGCCGAGGCTTTAGCGATATTGAATGAGTTAGATAACACACTGGAAAGTCGATTGTCTGCTTCCAAACGCAGAGCGGAGTTTATTCAAGAATTCAGCAAAAATCCAACGCTCAAATATCCAGTTAATCCTGTAACCTATAACGAGGTATGGACGGGATGGAACTCTAACGAATTCTGGTATACGAAGAGCTTTCTGGATGCCTGTGTAACATGTAATGAAAATAGTGAAATCATGAAAAAGCTGCAGCAATTTCGCCAAGATATTTCTCGTCCGAATCTTCGTGAATTTGCAAAATTATTGAATCGCATCGATATTGGGCATTCGTTGGCAGATAATGCCTCTTTTGAAGACGGTACAGCCACATGGAATTTATGGAAGCCTGACGGTACAGCAAATATAGAGGTCGCGGATCAAAACGCAAGCAGCGGGTCCAAAAGTTTAGTTTACACGAATGCCAAACAAGCGGGTGTTTGGAAATATATTGATGTCAAGCCAGGATTGTTGGCAAGCTCTGTTAAATTTTTCACACCTGCCGGTACAACTAGTCAAGGTACTGTACAAATTGTTATTGAGCTCCATACAGGAAAAGGGAAGAGTACTTATTTCTCCAAAGCATTTACTTTAGCTGATCATGCAGGGAAATGGACAGAGATTCCCTTTTTCGACGAATTGCCTGCCCAGATTGATGGAAACGACATCAAGAACATTTTAATTAATACGCAAATTAAAAATGCAACGGATGCGACCGTTTATTTGGACGATATTGGCGTATATCAAGTAGAGTATGGTGTGGGCGACTTGAAGAATGTGGTGTATAACTATATTACTGAAGGGAAATTAACATCCGCCCAAGCTGGAGCCATGATACATTTTCTGGAAGAGGCCGAGAATGATTTTAACGCAAATAAAATCGAGTCCTATCTAAGCTCGTTAGCTCAATTTATTGCCGAAGCGAAAAGACTTCTCCTTGATGGCGCAATGACGAAAGTTGATTATGACAAGTTGGAGACGGAGGCGTATGCCCTCATTCATCGTCACCTTTCATTCGGTTCATTCGACAAGGTAATCCGAGCAACGCATCCCGGTACTTTAAAAGTCCCTGTCACCATCACGAACAACAAACCGTATGCCTTATCTGTCGATTTAACAAGTGCTGCAGCGAATGGATTGGCGCTTGTCTTTGAGAATCCTGTAACCGTGCCTGCTAATCAATCGGTTAGAGTAGAAGGAACATTGACGATTCCCAATTCGTTAGCGGAAGATCATTATGTTATCGATGTGAAGATGCAAATAGCGGGGCAAGATGTATTAAGCACCCCCATTGAGATCCTTTACAGTAAAAACTTACTGCTCAATCCCGGGTTCGAGCAAGTGACGAATTTGATCGCTACGGGTTGGCAAGGGACATGGACGACAGGTGAAGTCGCCGTTACTTCAGACAAATCTCATTTAGGCAACAACGCATTAAAGTTAACAAAAGCTAGCGGAAATACGCTGGTTAAACAGCAAGTTAGTGTGATCGGCGGAGAAATCTATGATCTCTCAGCATGGTTAAAGAGTGAAGTTATCTCACCAGGTAAAACGCAAATGAAAGTGGAGCTTTACAAGAATGTTCTTGGGGCAGCCGGTTACGTCAGCGAATTCAATAGTCAGCCGTATTATAATGTTGCGGAGTGGCAAGAAGCGAAGATGCAGTTTAAAGTACCTGAGAATGCAAATATAGCCGTTATTTACTTACGTGTATTTGGTCCGGGTACGGCATATTTTGATGATGTGGTGTTGAAAAAAGTAGATTAGCCGATGACTCCTAATTCATGAATCCGGAATTCGAAGCATCTGCATGGTTCGATGATAGGAAACCGTAGAGCATTGAGCTGGAATAGCTTACTAACGCGTAGTGCCGCTGTATACGGTCTACGCGTTTTTGTGTTGTTCGAAAAATCTTTTTATTGCCTTTTTAATTGCGCCGCTTGTCCGGTTTAGAGTCGCTTCCCCAAGATGCCGCCGAACGTCAAAAGCCCGCGGTTCCGCACTCCGCAGGCTTTCTTACTAATCGTTTCAACGTGAACCTTACAAGCACTTCCGCTACGACAGCCGTTCATCCCCGAAGCTGAATGATCCCGGATGCAGCTTTACGCTCATCACGAAACCCATCGCGATCATATTGGTCAGGAGCGAGCTCCCGCCGTAGCTGATAAACGGCAGTGCAATCCCGCTAAGGGGCATAAGTCCGATGTGCATGGCGATATTTTCGAAAATTTGCAGCGTCAGCATCGAAACGACTCCGATGATCAAATAACAGCCCGCCAAATCTTTGCATGCGAGCGAGATCAGCACCATCCGGTAAATAAGCAAAAAGTATAGAAACAGCAGCACCGCAGCGCCGGCGAAGCCGAATTCCTCCCCGATCACGACGAAGATGGAATCCGCATAACCGTAAGGAATATAGCCGTTCTGGACATAATGCCCGTTCCTGAAGCCGTCGCCGTAAAGCTGGCCCGTAGCGATCGCGATCTTCGAATTCAGCACATGCCAGCTTTGGTCCGGGTCGCTTGCCGGATCGAGAAACGTCTCGATACGGTTCAACTGATGCGGCTTAATGATTTTCGAGAACAAGTCGAATTGATAATGATACAAGCCGACCAATATAACGATAACGGCCGCAATCGATGCCGCGCCCAGCAGCGCATGCTTTTTACGGATATTCCCCACCCAGAGCATGCCAAGAAAGATCGCAAGGAAAACGATCGACGTCCCCATATCCGGCTGAAGCATAACCATCGCAAAGGGTATGATTACGACGATGCCGATCGGCACGATATCCCGCACAAACCGGAGCGGCTCGCCATTCCGCTCGGCCAGCAGCTTCGCCGCAACCAAAATGACGAAAAGCTTCATCAGCTCCGACGGCTGAAACTGCATGACACCCAAGTCGATCCAGCGCGTCGATCCGTTGATGGTCAGTCCTTTGAACTTGACGATAACAAGCAGGACGATGCCGACGCCATACAAAACATATGGCAGCTGCCTGACCCATATCCGGTAATCGACCAAAGAAAGGCCGATCATCGCAACGAACAGCACGGCGAACGTCACCCAGTTGTTCGTATGCAATCCGCTGTACTTGGTATCCCAAGTGACGCTATAAATAATGAACGTACTCATCACCATAAAACAGATCAATATTCCCATAATCGGGATATCCATTTTTTTCAGTTTGCTCAACATGTAATATACCCATCCCGGCAAGCCCTCGACCCGAACGAACGACAGGCGAACCCGGTCCATCCCCCCTATAATGATAAGCGTATGCTATTTAAACCAGCCTTTGCGAAGAAACCACAGAAACATCCCGATTCCGATCGCCAGCATGACGGCCAGCACGAGCGGGTAACCGGCAGACCATGCGAGCTCCGGCATATGTTCGAAATTCATCCCGTAAATACCGGCGATGAACGTAAGCGGCATAAAAATCGTCGTGATGACGGTGAGCGTTTTCATGATGGCGTTCATCCGGTTTGCGTTGATCGACATGTAGCTGTCCCGCAAATCCGAAGTCATCTCGCGGTTCGACTCGATCATTTCGGAAAGCTTCAGCAGATGGTCGTGAATATCGGTAAAATATTCGATATGCCCTTTGAGCCCCTGAATTTTCTCCGTATAAATAATGCGGTACAGCAAGTCCCGCATCGGGAACACCGTACGCCGAAGCTTTCCGAGCTGCGCCCTGATTTCATAAACCTCGTTCATTCTATCGCCGATCAGCTGCCCGTCCGGATTCGTTTCCAGCTGCAGCAGATCGTCCTCGATCCGCATCAGGCTGGGAAAATAATAATCGACCAGCTTGTCCATGATCAAATAAACGACATAAATATGGTCTTTCTTATGGATCGAAGGCATTGCTTTTATTTTCTTCCATACTTCTTCCATCTCCATAAGCGGCCTCAAATGAAACGAGACTACGAAATTGGAGCCGACGAACAGATCGACCTCATCGGCGAGCAGCGTCTTCTGATTAAGCGTGTGCAGCACGAAAAAATGCTCTTCATCATAATGATCCAGCTTCGGCCGCTGCAGAAAATGCATGCAATCCTCGATCGCCAGCGGATGAAAATGGAAAAAGCTGTCCAGCAGCGCCGTCTCCTGCTCATCCGGGTTATCGAAATCGACCCAATACCATTTCACGTCCGCGTCCCGCAGCCGCTCAAGCGGACTGTCGTGAACGATCCGGCCGTCTAAGGTAACGGCTAACGTGCGTATCATCGTTTCCATCCTCCCCTTCATCGTTAAGCCGCTTCGCACGCTCACGCTCGCTTCGCGTTTACCGGGATTCGAACAACCGCGGGTTAGCCCGCATGATTACAATCTTTCGAACGGCAGTAACAAATATTTCAAGTATATCAAAAAATGTGCGCTAACGCATTTACAGCGGGTCACGGATTGGCGTATAATGCAAACAAGAGCTTATTTAGAATAATTCTAATCTAGGAAAAGGCGGTGAGCTACCGTGTACGACTTCCATCATTTACGCCACGTGAAAGAGCAGTCTACCTCCAAAAAGACGCTCTGGATTACGCTCGTATTAACTTTGTTTTTTACGATCGTCGAAATTATCGGCGGTATTGCCTCCAATTCGCTTGCATTGCTATCGGATTCCGCCCATATGATTTCCGACGTATTCGCGCTGGGCCTCAGTATGGTGGCCATTTACATGGCGACCAGGCAGCCGAACGCCCGCTTTACGTTCGGGTATTTGCGCTTCGAAATTATCGCGTCGCTGCTAAACGGATTGGCTCTCGCCATTATCGCGATCGGCATTTTCATCGAAGGCATCAAACGGATGATTACGCCGCAGGATATCCATTTCCAGACGATGATCGTCATCGCATCGATCGGACTCGTCGTCAACATCGTGCTGACGATTATCCTCAGCCGCAGCATGAAGGAAGAAGACAACTTGAACGTGCAAAGCGCGTTATGGCATTTTATCGGCGACCTGCTGAGCTCGATCGGCGTTATCGTTTCGGCGGTGCTCATTTATTTCACCGGTCTTCGTTTCTTCGATCCGCTCATCAGCATGGTGATCGGCGCGATCATCTTTACCGGCGGCGCCAAAATCGTCCGCGCGTCGTATTTGATCATGATGGAAACCGTACCCGAAATATTCGATCTCGACGAAATCCGCAGCGAGATTGCAAAGGTGGAAGGCGTAGAAGACGTTCACGAGATGCATTTGTGGTCCGTAACGACCGATCATTATTCGCTGACGGCGCATGTTTTCGTTAATGAGCATATCCAGCCGTTCTGCGTCATTCTCGCAATCAACGAAACGCTGAAAAACAAATACGGAATCGAGCATACGACGATCCAGATCGAGCATGCCGGCATCAACCCGCATGGCGAATACGGCAAAGAATTTCTGCGCCACCGGAATATGGCGGGACTTCACTAACGCTCGCACAATTAAAAAGGGCTATCCGAAAGGTCCATAAAGACCTTGGGAAAGCCCTGTTTTTTCACGCAAAAGGAAAACTTTTCCGTTCTATATGCCCACCGACCGAGCGGATCGTTTCCGTAGTCTAAGGACCTGCCACATCCAACCGAACGCCCGCTTCTCTGCATGCGCGTTGAAGCTCGTCATCCGGCAGCCGATCGGTCACGATCCGATGTACGCCGTCCAAGGGAGCGAACGAAACGAGCACCCGGTTTCCGAATTTGGAATGATCGAGCACGATATTGGTTTCCGCTGCCTGACGGATCGCGAGCCGCTTGATTTCCGCTTCATACATGTTCGAGTTGCTGAATCCATGTTCGATGTTTACGCCCGTCGCTCCAAGAAAAACCCGATCGAAAGCCATGCCGGCCACATTGGAGGCAGCTATCGGACCGACGAGCGAATTCGTCGCTTCCACGAGCACCCCGCCTATGAGCATCGTCGGAATATGTTTGGCCGTTAGCTCGGCCGCCACATTCAGCGCATTCGTCACGACCGTGACGTTCCTGTCCGGCGGCAAAAAACGAGCGACCTGCAGCGTCGTCGTGCCCCCGTCAATAAAGACGGATTCGCCCGGCTGTATGAGAGCCGCCGCTTTGCGGCCGATACGGATTTTCTCTTCCGTCAGCATACCCGAACGTTCCTGCAGCGCAATATCTTTGCCTACAAAGATAGCTCCGCCAAACGTCCGTTTGATGGCCCCCGTATCCTCGAGCTTTTCCAAATCGCGGCGGATCGTCATCTCCGTTACCGGAAACGCTTCTTTCAGCTCGGCAATGCGCACTTCCCCTTCCAGAGAAATCAGGTCCAATATTTGCTGCTGTCTCCCGTTTAATCCGCTGCCCGTTCCGTTCAACATCCGCTTGCTGCCTCCCGCTATCTGTTCGTGAAAATAATGGTTCTATTATCGCCTTCCGTCAAGCGATGTTCAACCCCAACTTGAAAAAAACGGACGCTCCCGGAGCCAATAGCTGCGGCCCGCCGCGCTTCGCTTCCGCTTCCCGGCCTTCCACCCTGCAATTGGCCGGCTCGAGACCGAGCACGTGCTCGCCTGCGCCCGGCATTCGCCATTGGACAAGAATCGGCAGCGTATCCATCGACCAGCTGAGGGTTACCTTAACGGGACGAAAACTGCCGCCGGCGGGAAATACAGGATTGCAAATGTCCGCATGTGCCATTCCAGCGCCATCAGCGGCGTCGCGGCGAAGATCATGATAATAAACGGCTTCGTTCACGGCGGCGTTCGGCGCATTCCATCGCCCGCACGCGGCGAGCTCCGCATCTTCGCCGCGGGCCTCGCTGTCCGCGGAAGGCAGACCGATCGTCGTCCGCTCCCCCAGCAGCGGGAATCCAAAGTTGAAATGGTACAGCATCATGTACGGAGCGGGCTGGAAACCGACGTTTTCCAGACGGTCGCAAAGCGTGATGCGGTTGTCTCCAAGCCTGCCGGAAAAAATCCGCGTCAATCTTAGCTTGCTGCCGAATATCGCCGTTTCCTCCATGACCCCGGAGATGCTCCATTCGAGCTCGTCGCCCGCCCATTCCTCGCGCAAGCTGACATGCTTCGCCGGCGTATGGTGAGCCCTGCCATGCAGCCCGAAGCCTCCATCCGCCGAGGGCGAACCGGCATGGGAGAAGCCGCAAGTCATAAGCAGCCCTCCAGAAGCGGTGCGCAGCCAGTCCGTTCCCGACGGTTCGTAGTACATGGGATGAACGTTGCCGTTCGGCGACTGCCACGACAACGGAGCTCCCCACAGCTCCGCGAGCGAAATGTCGAGTCCTTTGGCCGGAACGACATCGAAGGAAAGCCCGGCTCCGGTTCTGACCTGGATAAGCTCCGTCCCCGCTTCCTTTCCCTCCTTCAGCGTCACCCGCCTGATGCCGCCGATCTGGCCGAGATGGCCGATGCGCGCTTCCAGCTCCCTGCGCGTCCAGTTTTGTCCGAATAGCTGCATGCCGGCACGCTCTCCTTTACTCCGCTTCGTCTTCTTCTATAGCCGCAACCCTTACGATAGCAGGATCGGTGAATATGTCGAACTCGTCACGGCTGGTGCTGGAAAACTCGGATACGATCGCTCCGTCCGCTCCTCCTTGAAACCAATGCTTTGTACCCGGCGGAATCGTGTATTGCTGTCCCGGATCGAGCACGATTTCGTGGAACACCGTGTAGCAAGCTTCGCTGCCCGCAGGCAAAACCGCTTGTATGTCCGGCGTCACCTCGCCCTCCACATACAGCAGCACCCGCCCCCAGCGGCAGCGGAACGTTTCCATTTTGCCTTCCTCGCCGCCGATCGGGGGATGAAGATGCTCCGGACACGTCTGCTCCGCAAAAAGCACAAGCTCCTTGGCGCAGTAACGATCCGTATTGGCGTACGTTATCAGCTCCAGCCCTTGGCTTTCCAAATTGCCGAGCCCGAAACCGGCGATTTCGATCTGTTCCTTCTCTTGGGCGCTTAGCGCGATGCCCGCCTGTTCAAGGATTTGGGCAGCTCTGGCTTGTGCGCGCTTAACTTCGCTGCGTTTGAGCGTCAACATTCTATCCCCTTCCGTCGTTTCGATAAATCCGGCTGCCGTTACCATCCGTAACGCTCCAGCCGGGCAGCGATAAAGCCGCCCCGCTTTGTTCCCATCCCGCCGCCATCCGTTCGAGCACGTCGTTCCAGCCCGGCACGCCGCTTACCGCATCGGCCTGCTCTACGTTGCACGCCCCTACGCCGACGGCGCCAAGCAGCGTTTGCTCGATGGAAAGCCCCTGCGTTAGACCGCCGATAAAACCGGCGATCGTACAGTCTCCGGCGCCTGTCGTACCGACGGCCTTCACCTTGAAGCAGGGAACTAGCAGCTCGCGCCCTGCCCAATCCGCCGCCGCCGGAGCGCAAGCTCCCATCGCGGCAAGCCTTTTCCCATCGGAGGTCGAGCGTACGTACAAACCGTATTCGCCGAGCTTGAGTCCGACAACGGCGGCGCCCATTCCCAGCAGCTCCTCGGCAAGCGACGAAAGCAGCGGACCGTCCGCGACGGCAAGCATGTTTTCCGCTCCGTGCTGGCGCATAAGCCGATCATAAAGGCCGGGCCGCAGCATATATAAAATTTCTTCAAAGCTCGGCAAAAACACGTCCACATTCGGAAGCGAGCGGGCCAATATCGCTTGCCAATCCGCACGGCCGGCAGCCGAGTCCGGATCGGGCTTCGCCAGATCAAGCGATACGGTCAACCCTTTCGACTTTACGCCGGCCAGCAAGCGGACAAGCTCCTCTCCGTCCCGTTCATACATGCCTCGCATCAGGGGAGGATAACCGAAATGGAACAGCCGTGCTCCTTCGAGCGTCTCCAGCCTTACATCCGCAGCGCAAAACGTATCGTTCGCCCCCGTGGCATGCAGGAAAATGCGGTCCACACCGGGCGGGCTGATCACGATCGTATACGAGCTGTGCTCGCCTTGTGCCACGATCATCGTCTCGGTGAGCCTGCCTGCGTAACCGGAAAGCTCTTCCAAAATCGTTTGGCCGAACCGATCGTCGCCTACCTTGCCCATTAACCGAACCGAAAACCCGAGCCGGTGCAAAGCGAGCCCCGTATTGGCGACCGCCCCGCCGACGGAGAGCAGCGCGGGGCCGATTTCCGTCAGCTTGCCCGGCACCAGCATGGCGCCTACCCCGCCGCTATGCCCGGGAACGGCCGGTATGACATCCAGGCAAATATGCCCGGCCACCACAATATCCGCCGATTGTCCGTTCACCGTTAATTCCCCCAGTCGATGGAGACCGTTTCGCCGCTGCGCTGCGATTGCAGGGCAGCCGTAAACACGCGATGACTGCCCGCCGCCTCTTCCGGCGTGGCGCAGCGGAACGTCTGCCGCATCCGGTCGCGGTTAGCCAGCTCGTCGCAGAATGCCGCCCACATCTGCAGGATCGAATCGGAAAAGCCGAATTCGAAAATACCGCCCGTTATCGTGCCGTAAGCCGATTTGTACGGGGCGTCTACCGTATGCCAGGCTTGCTGGCCGCCGGGCGTGTAAGGAAGCGATGCGACTTGCTTCGGATTTTTGGTCGTAAACTCCGCCGAAAGCTCCGTGCCTTGAATGCGGATAAACCAAGTGTTCGCATGTCCCGGGGCGATCCGTTTCATCGACAGCAGCATAGGGAATTGCTGGTCATCCGTCTTCACATCGCATGCGAGAATCGAGTTATCCCATGTTTCGCATGGAGCCATGCCGTCATTGCCGTCCGGACGTTCGGGAATAATTTTGGAAAGCAGCGCCCGTACGCTTGCCGGCTTCCAGCCGAACCGCAGCGGAAGATGCAGGACGTGCATCCCCAAATCGCCCATGCAGCCGTACTCCCCGTTCGTCGCGATGCGCCGCTTCCAGTTGATCGGCTTCGTCGGATCGAGATCGCTCGAATGCCAGAAGCCCGCCTCGACTTCGATAATGCGGCCGAACCTTCCTTCCTCCACCCACTTGACGATTTGCTGCGCTCCGGGATAAAAAGGGAACTCCGACGAGCAGCGGACAAGAACATCGGGCCGCTCCGCAAGCGCCGCCTGTATCTCCGCATTCGCTTCCTTGTCGATGCCGAACGGCTTCTCGCCGAGCAAATGCTTGCCCGCTCTTACGATATCCGCATATAACCGTTCATGCAGATTATGCGGAACCGCGCAGTAAATCGCTTCGATGGACGGATCGGCCAGAAGCTCGCGATAATCGGTGTATGTACGTTCGATGCCGGGCACTTGCTTCCGAAACCACTCGGCGGCATCCGGATTCGGATCGCAAACCGCCACGATGCGCGGCTCGGCATCGATGTCCGTCAAATGGCACCAGCGCGCCGCCGCGCTGGCAAATTCTTTGCCCATCAAGCCGCAGCCGATGACGCCGAAACGAATAATCCGCTTGCCCATCAGACCCGCTCCCCTTTCAAAATCATAAGCGCATCGGCCGCCGAGGCTCCGTCATGAACGATCGCCATCAAAGCCGACGTCATGCCGGCCGGATTCGGATGCTGGATGACATTGCGCCCGTAAACGATCCCGGAAGCGCCTTGCTTCATCAGCTCGACCGTCCGTTCCACGATCTCTTCGTCGCTTGCCCGGCCTCCGCCGCGCACGAGTACGGGCACACCCGATGCGATCTCGATCACTCTATGGTATTCCGTCACATCGTCGCACGGGTCCGCTTTGATCACGTCGGCGCCGAGCTCGGCCGCTTGACGGACGAGCGGCATGATTTTGCGGATATCGCCGTCCACCATGTACCCGCCCTTCGCTTCGTTCGGGAGCATGACAAGCGGCTCGACCATTAGCGGCATGCCGTATTTCTCGCATTCCGATTTCAAGAGCGTAACGTTGCGCACGCATTGATGGTGCAGCTCCGGCTGATCCGGCAGCAGCAGCAAATTGACGCAAACGGCGACGGCGTCCAAACGGACGGCATGTTCGATCGCCCGATCGATCAGTTCGCTGAACAGAAATCTCGGAAGCGCGCTGCCGTAAATATTCGCCGCATCCGTACGCAGAACGAGACCGGGCTTTTGCTTGCCGGGAATTTCCTGGAGCAGCCCCGCCTGCCCTACGCTCAATTGCACGCAATCCGGCCCCGCTTTGACAATCGTCTCGATCGCATGTTTCATATTCTCGATTCCGGATAAAAATGAGTGCTCATTGAAAAAACCATGATCGATTGCAACATCGAAGCATTTGCCTTGGGCGCTGAACATCCGGTTCAATCTCACTTTTGTGCGCATATTCTCAACTCCGCTATGATATTTTCAAACAATTAATGTTTGTTTATAACATTATCATAGTATAAAACGAACAATGTGTCTACGATTTCATTTTATGAAAATCCGATGTACTTCGTACAACAATAACAGACTGCCAATCCCCTTGAACAGGTTCGCGTTTACTGAGAAATCGAATAATCAGAGAGGATACAAGGATAAACGGCTTCGCCGCCCGTTAAGGGCGTGCGCGTTTACCGGGAAATCGAACAATCTCCGGAGATATACTTTCTGAGATTTTAAAAAAGGACTGCCCCCAGGTCTTTTAGACCTTTTGGGACAGCCCTTCACTTTCTGCAGCAGTCTACGCCAAGCAGCGAGAAAAAATTACTTTTTCGACACCGACTTGAACCACTCGTTGACTTCCTTCGTAATTTGGTCGCCGCCGTTCGCCTTCCAGTTGGCTACGAATTCGTCGAACGCGTCGACCGGCAATTTGCCGTAGATGATTTTGTTGAACGTCTCCATTTCGGACTGGCGCAGCAAATTCCATTTGGAAATCATCGTCGGCGTCGCCGCGCCGGTAAAGTAATTTTGCTTGCGGATGTTCATTTGCGACATAACGACTTTGGCGGCATACCAGTTTTCCGGCTTCCGGAACTCGGCGAGCTGCTTTTCGTAAGGGGTTTCCGGCTTTTTGCCGTCCGCAAGCTTAACCAATGTTTTCATGTAAAGGTCCGGAATACGGGCGGGACCGGTCAGGAACGGGAAGCTGTTGTTGAAATCTTTGATCTTGTCTTTATTGCTTGTCGGCTGACCGTCTACGATATCCCAATCGTAGCCTTGGGCGAAGCCGTATTCGTATTTGCTGCCTGCAGCCGGATTGGCCATGTTGTCCAGCATATAGTTGTAGTACAGGAAGATCGCTTCCGGATGCTTGGCGTCTTTATTGATCATGATGCTGCTGTTTACGCCGGAATTTTGCCACTTGGTGCCCAACTGTCCGTCCGGACCGGCAGGAACCGGGTACGCTTTATACTTCGATCCGCTGACGTTCTTGAGCAAATCCGGAGCCGGCCAATCCGGAACCCAGTTCGCCCCTGGCAGAACGCCCGCATTTCCTTTGGTCCAAATTTCGGCGGACTTCCCTTCATCCCACAGAGCGGCATCGGGGTGGATATAACCTTTGTTCATCCATTCTTGAAGCTTCGCGAGCGCTTTCTTCGCCCCCGGATTGATGGAGCCGTATTCCAAGTTGCCGTTCCCATCCTTGTTCCACTGCTCCTCGACCGTGCCGTATGCGCCGAACAGCCAATCGAGCGACCCCATCCACGTGTTCGTATTGTTCTTCATGGAAACCGCAAGCGGGAAAACGTCCTTCGGAGCGAGTCCGTCCGGATTCTGGTTTTTGAATTTGTCGAGCACGATTTCCAATTCCGCTATCGTCTGCGGAGCCTTGAGCTGCAGCTTCTCCATCCAATCCTCGCGAAGCCACAGGATCGTATCGTCGTTATCGGTATATTCGAGAATCGGCAGGTTATATTTTTTGCCGTCTCTCGTGAAAGGATACCATAATTCCGGATGCTGCTTGGCATGGTCTTTCCAGATGCTGTTGGCGTACTTCTCGAACAGCTCGTCGATCGCGATAAACTGGCCGGAATCGATCAGCTGGTTGGTCAATACCGGGTTAGTCGGTACCGCTACAAAATCGGGCAGCTTCTCGCCAGATGCGATCGTCAGCTGGAGCTTCTGTTTATACTGGTCGTCGCCGGCCGGGTACCAGGTATCTTTATGCTTGATGCCGAATTGCTCCAGCATCCAGCGGTCGTGGACGTTGTTTTCCTTCGTATCGCCCTTGGAGTACTTCTTCGGCATGAGAACGGTGCTGATCTCGATCGGCGGATCGTACTTTCCTTTCTCGAATCCGGGCGCGGGAGCCGGTATGGTTGAAGCTGCGCTCTTCGAGCCGGTATCGGCCGAATTTCCGGTTCCGGCGTTATTGGCGCTGCTGCAGCCCGTGACGGCGACAATCGCGCTGCCGGCAAGCAGCAGCCATGACTTTCGAAATGTACCCATTTGTTTTTCCCCCTATGGTGTAAGATCGACTTCTTGTGTTTTACTCTACCAACTTGCCGGGGAAGGTATCTATAGGATTATGTTAGTTTTCGTAGTACTCTGTTAGGGGGTTGCATTCCCGTCCCGATATTCCTGAGGCGTCACACCGAACTGCCGTTTGAACACTTTGATAAAATAAGCCGGATCCAAATAACCGACCTCTGTGCTGATTTCATACACTTTTTTGTCGGTCGTGCCAAGCAGGCGGCATGCCCGTTCCATGCGGAGCGAGGCCACGTAATCGCTGATTCCTTCGCCGGTTTCGATCTTATAAATTTTCGACAGATGCGTCGGATGCAAATTCACATGGTCGGCCAGCGCGCGCAGCGAAACGTCGAGATGCAGGTTTTTCTCCGCAAAGCTCTGCACTTTTTTCACATACTGGGCGCGTATATTTTTGATATCGTCGGACGTTTCCTCCTTCAGCTTGCCGAGCACGCCGAGGGACCATTTGCGCAGCTTGCCGATCGAGGCGAATGTTTCTCCGCTCTGCAGCGGCTCCATATCCGGACCTAGCAATTTGGCCAGCGTATAACCGTTCCGGTGCGCGAGATGCGTGAACGAAGAGGCGATGATAAAACCGGCCTCCATACAGTGCTCCCACGATTCGGACCATTTCTCCTCCAGCTCCGCGAACACGGCAGCAAGCTTCTCCTCCGCCGCGTCCCAGCGCCCTGCCTCCAGCAGGTTCAGAAACGCGGGCGGCATATGGATCGCATTCAAGGTTCCCTGCTTCGTATTTTGCTCGAATTCGCCGACACGCATGACGAATTCCCGCTCGTCCCCGACAATTTGCCGGAAATAGGCCGAAGCCTGCCGGTACCGTTCGGGAAGCTGCTCGGGAAACCGGAACCGCTCCGTAATGACTACGGACAGGGAGCCTTTCAGAAACTGCTTGACTTTGGACTGCAGCTGCATGGAAAGCTTCTCCAGTATGGTCGTATCGGAGCAATCCGCCTTCAGCTGAAGCAGAAACGCCAAATATCCGTGCTCCTCCTTGACGCCCCATACCTCCGCATACTCCCCGATGATTTCCTCGGCCATGTTCATGATCGCATATTCCATCAGCTGCTGACCGTTGTTCTTATACCGGCCGAACTCCTCCTCCATCCGGACGAGCAGCAGGGCGCAGTCGCCGAAGCGGAACGGCAAGCCGTAATTGTCCAGCCTCCGGCTCCATTCGTCCTCCGGCAGCCGCTGTCCCCGTAAAGCGTCAAGCAGCAATTGACCGCGCAGCAGCGGCAAGTTCTCGCGGAGCGTAAACTGGGTGCGCTCATGGGAGCTTATGCTTTCCCATTCTTTATTCAACTGGTCGATCGCCGCTTTGACGGCCCCAAGCAGCTCATTGTCCGTCGGCGGCTTGAGCAAATAATCGACAGCCTGATGCCGGACGGCCTCTTTCGTAAATTCGAAATCCGAATGGCCGGATAAAATAATGCATTTTATTTTTTTATCGCGCAAACGAATGCGTTCGATCAGCTCGATCCCCGTCATTTCGGGCATAAGAATATCCGAGATGACGATATCGATCGGATGCGACTCCAAAATTTGCAGCGCCTCGTGCGCGGAATAAGCCTTATGAACCTGCTCGATCCCGAGCGTATGCCACGGCTTGGTCGTGGAAAGATTGTCCACCCAGTGGGCTTCGTCGTCAACGATGATCATCTGCATGCTGCTCAGCTCCTTCTTTGGCCGTCTGACGGCCCGGCTCTTCGGCGGAGGCGGCCTCCCAAACGATCTCCGTCCGGAATCCGCCAAGCTCCGATTTTGTGAAAAAAAGCGAGGAACGCTCTCCGAATTTATGAATAAGCCGCTGGTTCGTATTCCAAAGGCCGCAGCCCATATCCTCCTGCAAAGGCTCCTTCATTTTGCGGTTCAGCGCCTCCTGAAGGCCCGCTTCCATTCCCGGACCGTCGTCATCGATATAAATTTTGCATAAGCCGTCCGACATCTCGCCGCTTATCCGTATTTCGCCCGAGGCGTAGCTTTTGCCAATCCCGTGCATGACGGCATTTTCCACGATCGGCTGCAGCAGCAAACGCGGAACATGCTGGCTCTGCATCTCCTCCGGAATATCGATCCGGTAATGAATTCTCCCGTTGCGGAGCTTCTGAATATCCAAATAGTTCACGATCAGCTTTATTTCTTCGTCCAGCGTAGCCGTTTGCCGCTCGATCCGGGTCGTATACCGGTAGTAGGTGCTTAAATTATACGCCATCGAAACGACGGCCTCCTCGTCCTTCATCTGCGCCATGTTGATAATATAGCCGAGGCAATTATAAAGAAAATGAGGATTGATTTGAGCCTGCAGCTGCTTCAGCGTCGCTTCCCGCGCCCGGAGCTTTTCGTTAAGCACGTTCTCGATCAAGCCTTGGATTTGCTGCGACATATCGTTAAAACGATGAAGCAGGAACGAAAATTCATTATGGACATTGGCGTTGATCCTTGCCGCAAAATCGCCCCGCTGCACGCTCTGAAAACCGCGGATCAGCTTGCGGATCGGCCGCTGCACGTTTCGGTAAAGCAGGACGGATGCGGAGATGCCGACTGCGAACAGCAGCACCATCGACAAATAAAAAAGATTGCGGCTGAACGAAATCGGTCCCAAAATTTGCCCGTGCGGCACGATGTCAACCAGGTACCAGTTCAGCTGCGGGGATTTCACGGCGCTGACCAAATAGCTTTTGTTGTCCAGTTGAACGACCCGCTGCAGCGTATCCCCAAAAGCTTGCCCGTCCAAATAACGGATCACCGCTTCCGACAAGGGCTGTGAGGCGCTGCGGTTCAAAATGGGCGCCTCTCCCTTATGGTAAAACAAGGGATCTCCTTGACCGCCCGCTTTATACGTATCCAGCATGTTTTGAATATTTTCGTGACCGAAGCTCGCTTCGACGACCAGATTGCTCCCTCCGAGCACGCCTTGCTGGCCGAAGGAATCGGTATAAAACCAATAAAACGCTTTCGGTTGACCCGATGCGGCTTCTTCCCCGTTGCCGTAGGTCCATTTGCCGCTCATATTCCGCTCGAGATAGTCCTCGCTGTACGTTACCGATTTATTCGAATTGGATATCGCTTCTTTGTTTTGCTGGGAATATACCGTATATTTGACCGGCCAAATGTTCGTGATTCCGGATTGCAGCATCATTTTTTCCTGCACCACGTAGCGTGTTTGCATCCGGTCGTAACGATCCTCCCATATGTTCAAGCCGTTGAATTTCTGGACATTCGGATCCCGCGAGAACGTAATGACGAAATCCATCATCTGATTGATTCTCGAGTCGATTTGACTGGAGAGGAAGGAAAGCTGCTTGATATTCGACTTTTGCAGCTCCTTGCTTATTACGTTGAAGGCGGTTCCATTCGAATACGTAAACAAGATGATGATCGGGATGAACAAAATGACGATCAAGCCGTTCATTTTGGCGAACAGACTAAAGCGGGAACTTATTCTTCCCTCGACTAACGCGATGCCTCTTCTAAGCTCCATATCCGATCCCTCCGCCAAATTATCCCCCGAGTAGGATAAACCAAGGATAAACGCCTACCGGCGTCTTTCACGCCGCCGTTTACCGCAGGTTTGAGCCGCTTCCTCGATATGCTTTCCGATAAACCAAGGATAAACGCCTACCGGCATCTTTCACGCCGCCGTTTACCGCAGGTTTGAGCCGCTTCCTCGATATGCTCTTTCCGACAAACTAACAAAACCCTATCGATCCTAACAACGTCCTATAGTTCGACGCCGGAGCATGTTGATACTATATATATCAGGGTTTCTCAAAATACACAAATGAGTTTTTATGGAACGGGGAGAGAGCTATGGACGCCAAAACTGTACAACAAGTGCCCGCCAAGGCCGCCCGGAGCGAAACAAGAAAAAACAGCCGCAAGCAGCCATGGATCCTTCATCTCATGGTTTTGCCGGCCGTCGTTCTGGTGTTCGTTTTTTCTTATCTTCCGATGACGGGAATCGTCATGGCATTTCAAGATTATAAGGCCGCGCTCGGCATAACGGGCTCGCCTTGGGTCGGCTTGAAGCATTTTCGCTATATGTTCGAGAACGAATATTTTCTGAAAATAACGTGGAATACGCTGTTCTTCGCCTGCTCCAAAATCGTCATGAACTTGATCATTCCGTTCGGATTCGCCTTACTGCTGAACGAGGTAAGAAACATGGGGCTTAAACGATCGATCCAAACGTTCGTTTATCTCCCCCACTTCCTATCCTGGGTCACGCTGGCAGGGATTTTGATCGATCTGCTCGCCCAAACCGGCCTCGTCAACCAGTTTCTCACCTATATGTTCGGCATCAAGCCGATTTTCTTTCTGGGCGACGGCAGCTGGTTCCGGTTCACGATTATCGCCAGCGACGTATGGAAAGAGTTCGGCTTTAATACGATTATTTTCCTGGCCGCGCTTGCGGGCATTAACCCGGCTTTATACGAAGCGGCCGAGGTCGACGGGGCGAGCCGCTTCAAGCAAACGCTGCATATCACCATGCCCTCGCTCGTACCGATCGCAATCGTCGTGGCGACTTTGGCGCTGGGCAACGTGCTGAATGCGAACTTCGACCAAATTTTCAACTTGTACAGTCCTCTGATTTATCAGCAGGGCGACATTATCGACACGTTCGTATACCGGGAAGGCTTGCTAAGCGGCCAATTCAGCTTCGCTACGGCCGTCGGATTTTTCAAATCGGTGATCAGCTTAATCTTGATCGTCATCTCGTACCGTCTCGCCTATAAATTCGCCGGATATCGAATCTTCTAGCAAGCAAGGAGGGCTTTGGATGTACCATAAAACGCTGTCTTACCGCATCTTCACCATATTCAACAACACGCTGCTGATTACTCTGTCCATACTTTGCCTGCTGCCGATGTACCACCTGCTGATGGTATCCTTAAGCTCGTCCGCTCCCGCCAATGCCGGCTTGGTGACGTTCTGGCCGATTGGCTTTACGTTCGAGGCGTATGCCAAAACGTTCAACAACGCCAATTTTCTTTCATCCTTGGGGGTTTCCGTTCAGCGTACGGTCATCGGCACGGCGCTCGCCATGTGCGTAAATGCGCTCGCCGCTTACGCGCTCTCCAAAGAGGCCCGCGCCTTTCGCGCCCGCGGCCCGTATTTATGGTATTTTGTCGTGACGATGCTGTTCAGCGGCGGCCTGATTCCGAACTACATCCTTATTCTGAAGCTCGGCCTGATGAATACGCTGATGGCGCTTATTTTGCCGGGAATGGTCGCCGTTTATAACATCATTCTGCTTCTTAACTTCTTCCGCACTGTGCCCAAGGATCTCGAGGAGGCTGCCTTTATGGACGGCGCCGGTCATTTCCGGACCTTCATCATGATTTACCTGCCGATCTCCCTGCCTGCGCTCGCCACGATTTCTTTGTTTACGATGGTCGGGCATTGGAACGCTTATTTCGACGGCTTGATTTATATTAAAGAATCCGCGCGGCTCCCGCTTGCCAGCTTCATGCAGACGATCATCGTCCAAAAGGATATGACGAAGTTCGATCCCGAAATGCTCGCGAATTTGTCCCAGCGAACGATCCGGGCTTCGCAAATTTTTATCGGCGCTTTGCCCATCTTGCTTGTATACCCGTTCCTACAGAGGTATTTCGTCAAAGGCATCGTCATCGGCGCAGTCAAGGAGTGACTCTATAAGGATAAACGGCTACGCCTTTATGGAATCCGAGATTTTGAGAAAACCGCCTTGCGGCGGCTTTGGTGATCGATATACGTTTGTTCGTTGGCGAGGCAATCGGGTTAGGTTTTCAAACGCTCTTGAAATCGTGTTTCTTTGAATGATTACGAGGCAGAAACACGGTTTCAAAGGCGGCCGATGGCGAAGCTCTTTAGCGAGCCCTCATGCCTATAACCTGTTGTTCGCCTTCGGTGCTTTCTTCCACGTCTTTGACATATACCGCGGTCCTCGAACCGGTATTCCTACCCGCTTGCCCATCCTCGCTCGTCGCTTGTATGCGCCGCAGTCCGATTTTGCCCACTTGGAATCGAATACGGCTACCTTTCTCCGCCTGTAGTCCGAAAACGCCTGCTTGCAGCGGGTATTTTGCTCGGCACACCGGTGAATCCGTTCTCCAAGCCGGCAAAATCGGACTCCAGCGTTAAGCGAACCTCGATTCCTTGCTCCAAGCAGGCTATTTCGGACTACAGCAAATCGAGAAACAATGGCAGCTTAATGATAAACGGCTTCGCCGTCCAATAAAGACTGCGCGTTTAGCGAGTTGTTGAGCCGCTCCTACGATATACTTTCCCGATAAAATGGAAAAACCGTCCGGGAATAATGATATTATCCCCTTTAAGTAGACAGTGTTAAGAATCGACACTAAAGTCTACTTAGGGGGGATTTTTCATGGCCGAAATAAAGAAAACATACTCAGTAGAAGAAAAACGAATTGCCGTGGAGTTATATAACCGGGATGGGCTACCCTTTAGCGAAATAGCGAGGAAACTTAATATTCCCCGAACGAATATAAGACACTGGGTAACCCTATATGAACGAGAGGGCTTAGAAGGGCTTGAGGAGAAGAGGGGCAAGGCTAAGGGGTTGCATAAAGGACGTAAACGAAAAGATCCACTCAGTATAGAAGAAGAACTGGTTAAGCTACGTGCGGAGAACGAATACTTAAAAAAGTTATGGGAACTGCAAAGGGGGAAAAGCCGAAATTAGAATACAACTATATTACGATCGAGCAATTAGCTGGTAAGTATCCAATTTCAATGCTATGTGCCATTGCAAATGTATGTCGAAGCAGCTATTACAAATGGCTCAGCAATAAGCAAAACCCCTCTGCTAAGAAGCTAGATGATGAGGCACTTAAGCAGAAGATAATGGAGTGCCATAGCCGATTAAAAGGCATCTACGGCTATTTGCGAGTTCGTGTGTGGTTGCAAAGAACCTACGGTCTAAACGTAAATCACAAGCGGGTATATCGCTTAATGAAGGTGCTAGGGATACGTTCAACCATAAGACGTAAGAAGCCCTATTTCGGTTCCAAAGAGGCTATAGTAAAGTCGGACAATGTATTAAACCGTGAGTTTAATGCTTCAAATCCGAATCAAAAGTGGGTTACCGATATTACATTTCTGCCCTATAACCAAAAGAACCTTTATTTATCCGCCGTGCTCGACATCTATAACAATGAAATTATTGCCTATCGTATTGGCAAACGTAATGATCTTGATCTTGTGTTGGAAACTGTACAGAAGGCCACCTACAAGCGTAAAGCAAAGAAAACCCTTCTTCATAGCGATCAAGGATTTCAATACACGCACAAGGCTTACAATCGCCTTCTAAAACAAAAGAAAATGGTTGTGAGCATGTCGCGTAAAGGGAACTGTTGGGATAATGCTTGCATAGAAAGTTTCTTTGGTCACTTCAAAGCTGAGTGCTTTCATCTCTACACCTTTGAATCGGAGGAACAACTTATTCAAGCCATAGAACAGTACATACACTTTTATAACAATGAACGCTTTCAGAAGAAATTAAACAACCTTAGTCCAGTTGAATTTCGGACTAAGGCTGCCTAATGGCGGTTCATCTTAAATGTCTACTTGACTGGGGTAACTTCATAAACGCCGGACGGTTTTTATACGCGCAATGCAATACTTTCTATTGTTCGCCCCAATCGAACGTAAACGTGACTGCGCGTGAATTTCCTGCGATGTCCTTCAATGTGCCCGATATGACCAATTGATTCGAACTGTTGCTGAGCATCTTCAAATAATTGACGGACAAGCCGTCGCCTTGGGAATCCAGCGATCCAAGCTTACCGATTAAATCGAGCGTGTTCGATCCTGCAGTTAAGGTTTGAGCAAACGACAAGGACGGATAGTCCGCCAAATCGATGCCTTGAATGGCTGTTACAGTCAAGGTGGACGCTTCGCTTACGCTGATCGTTCCTGTCTCCAGATAATCGATGCCCGTTAGACTGATCGTACCGTTTGCGCCGCCCGTTACCGCTACGTTCTGTCCGTTAACGGTAGCTGCAGTGATGCTCGGTGCGGTCGTGTCCCCTGAAGACGGTCCAGGCGTCGATGTCGATGTTGGCATTGGTGTTGGCGTCGATGTTGGCGTCGGTGTTGGCGTCGATGTTGGTGTCGGTGTTGACGTTGGTGTCGGTGTCGGTGTTGGCGTCGATTGCTTAATCTCTTCGTATACTTGCTGCCCGCCATACGCGCCTACAACAAGATCGGCTCGGGTAGCAAGTTTGTCTCCGCTGCTTCCTTCCGGTAAAATTTTATTTTCAATCGCTTGTTTGACGGCATCGCTGTACCAAGGCGATCCGGATACGTCGACTTTTTTGCCAAGCCCTTTAACTAAAGCGGTAGCAAATTGCCCCAATGTCGCATTGTCGCTCGGAGCGAAAGCATTGCCTCCGATGCCGTCGATCAATCCGGCCTTTTTGGCAGCTTCAATATAAGGAATAGCCCACCCGTTAGCCTCCGAGTCGGCTTTTACGTCGGTAAATGACGAGGCCCGAACACTATTGTCGATATTCACCCCATAAATTAAAGTAAGGACTTTGGCCATTTGCGCCCTTGTCAAATTTCCATCGATTCCAAAGCTGTCGTCGCTAACGCCTTCGAAGACGCCTTTGGCCAGCAACGCATCGATTTTGGCTTTGAGCGCCGCATCCACGCCCGCCAAATCTTTAAAGTCAGCTGACGTTTTTGAAGCTGTGCGGGTTGTATCTTCCGCAGAGATGACTGTACTTGGCAAGAGCAGACTCAGTCCTAGCGGAAGAAGTAACCATTTTGATGCTTTTATTCCCATTTGCCGATGCACTCCTCTAATATTCGTTTGATAAAATTCTTATACGTTTTATTTCGGTAAAAACCTCCAATTTGTTTAGCTTAATTTTAGAACTGGAGATGTACGAAAATTAAAAAAAACCGCCGGAACGTAACGCTCCTGCGGTTTCTTATTGCTATGGCGGCTCCCTTCGCCTGCTTCACGGCCAAGCCTTACAAATTCCAGTCCAGCTTCACTTCGCTGCGGGTGCGGGAAGATTCATAAATCGCGTCCAAAATCAAATTATTGGTCAGCCCGGTCATGACCGACGTAAGCGGCTCTCGGCCGGTACGGATGCATTCGAGGAAATGCTTGCACATCCGGCTGCGCGAGCCTTCGTCGTCCGCAGGCGTCGTCAAGTCGACTTCGAGCGCCTGGTCGAACTTCTCGGTCAAGTACTTGCCGGTCGTGCCGCTCAAATACGCTCCGCCTTCCGAGCCCATCAAATGGATAAACGGCGCGCTGTCGGTCGACATGTGCACCGCCCAGCTCACCTCCAGCGTCAGCGTGCTGCCGTCCTCCATTCGAATCAGCGCGGTCGCCAAATCCTCGACGTCGTAGTAACCGTCCCAGTTCGGCTTGCCCCAGCCGCCGATGCCTTTGCGCTGCGGGCCGAATTCCGCATACGTTGCGCCGTATACGGCAACCGGTTTCGGATTGCCCATGAGATGCAGCGACAAATCCAGCATATGCACGCCGATATCGATCAGCGGACCGCCGCCGGATACCGCCATTTGCGTAAACCAGGTTCCCCAGCCGGGAATTCCTTTGCGGCGGTACCAGCCGGCTTTGGCCGTATAGATGCTGCCGAGCTCTCCGCGAACGACCTGCTCTTTAATCTTCATCGCAAGGTGCTCGAAACGGCGCTGATGGCCGACCATGACGATACGCCCCGTTTTTTGCTGCACGCGTACGATTTGCTTGGCATCCGCCGCGTTAAGCCCCATCGGCTTTTCCAGCAGAACGTGCTTGCCGGCTTCCATAGCTGCGATCGCCAGCGGCGCATGAAATTTATTCGGAACGGCGACGATCACCGCATCGACATTATCGCTCGCAATCAATTCCTCCGCCGTCCGAAAAACATGCGGTATGCCGTATTCCTTGGCCCTTTGCTCCGCAAGCGGCAGCGCCACATCCGTAATCGACGTTATTTCACATTCGTCCTGAAGCTTCAAATAGTCATTAATGTGCACGTTAGCGATATTGCCCGCCCCGATAATCCCGATTCGGATTTTGCCCGACGTCGTCATCCCATATCCCCCTCGTTCGCCTCAAAAAATGCTGTTTACCTTTTGTAATCATAGCATAAGGGCGAATGATTGGGGATGCGGGATATTGGCATAGCTATATGCAATTGTGGCTAACGCACAAGCGACAAACGGTCGGAGCGTCTAAGCATGTCGAGCATGAATGCGACCCTCGCATCCCAGGATTGCGCTTTGGCATACTCCCGCAGCTTGGAGCAAAAGCGAGAGTCTGCGCTCAACCGCAGCGCTTCTTCGAGCTGGCCGGAAAATTGCTTGGCGTTCCTCGCCGTATGCACGTACGGATGCTGCGCGCATTTCGGCAACTCGGTCGACACGACCGGGCGGCCGGCGGCCATGTATTCGTACATTTTCAGCGGAAAAGCCGAAACCGTCCTCTCGTTTACCTTAAACGGAATGACGCCCACATCAATGAAAGGCAAATAGCTGGCGACATCCTCATACGGCTTCGCTCCCAAATAAGCTACGTTCGCAAGCTTCGCTAAGCCCGATGCCTGCAAGCTGCCGTCAAGATCCGGTCCGATCAGCAAGAACTGATATTCCGGACGCATTTCCGCCACGCGCTGCAGCAATTCGTATTCGAACCAGGAGGCAAACGTTCCGTAATAGCCGATGACGGGCTTGCGGGAAAACACGATGGCGGATATGTCCTCGGGAACGAGGCCTTGCCGGTAAATGATGGAGCCGAAATAGGAATAGTCGATTCCGTCCGGGCAATATACGGTATCCGGTCTTTGACGCCGCGCGCTTCCGAGCAGAAGATCGTCCGAGGCGATAACGAGCGACGCCCCGCTATTTAGGAAATGATGCGCGTGCTCCGTATAGGCGTCCACATTGCTTCCCGATCTTACTTCTCCCGGATAGTCGCGGAAATCGTAGATCACTTCCGGACTATTGAGCTCCATAACGCCGTTTACGACTGTCGGATGGTTGAACAGCATGATCGGCTTCTTCAATTGGCGGAACGTACGCATGGGCACGTTGGTAATGTACAGGTGGCTGCTAATCTGATGAAATCCTTCCGCGTAACGGTCGTAACGTTCATTTGGCGTCATGAAAAAAGTTAAATAACCCGCTCTGGCGAACGCATGTGCAAAATGATGCGCTCTATGCTGCACCGGGTCGCGCCAATCCGCCGTAGGCGGAATGAGAACTACCTTCTTATGCTGAACCTGCTTGATCAGCTGCTCCAGCCGATCCGGCCATACGGGACGATTCGTTCCTCCCTTGCTGCCTTTCGTTCCGGAGATGGACGCGGACGTCCCCTCCTCCGTATCCGGCTTGCGGTTCGATACGGTCGCAAGCAGCTCGCCCCGCGGGCGTATTACGGTTGACCGCCGCTTCTGCAAGCCATTTCCTTTGCGGCCTTTGGTTCTTGATTTCCGAGTGCCTTTGGCGGCGGATGGCCGCTTTGGCGCCCTGCGGCCGGACTGCGCCGAAGGCTCGCGATCCGTCTTACCTGTCGAGGGGGCTTCGCCCGATGGCTTGGTCCTGGCTTCCGCCTCCGGCTCGACAGGCGTTTGGCGGATCGATGCAGGCGGTTCCGGCGACCGGCTTCCGTGCGATTCGGCGGCAGCCGCCGCTTCCTGCGAAGCCCTTACCGCCGCCAGCCGGCTCTTTGCTGCGGGACGCTGCTTACGTAACGGGTTCTCGTTCCGCCGCAGCGCATTTTCCTGTTCTGGGGACACCTCCGCTTCCGCAGGCTGCGGGACATCGGAAATGGTTACACGCGGCAGATACAATAACACCTTATTCGACTTGCCTTTTATACGCTTGCGAGCGGAAGACCGGTTGCTCTTCATCGAAACCGTCACCTCTTCTCGTATTCGTTGTCCATATGAATGTACTTGCTTTTGCAATTATGCGTATGCCGCCTTTGTCTCGGAACCGTCAGAACGGACGCGTATTCACTTCCAACAGCCACGGCTGCCCGTTCGTATCGAGCGCGAAATCGAAGCCCAGCTCGCCGATCCCGGGGAACGATTGCTCCATCATTTTGACGCAAGTGTAGCTCAGCGCCCGGAGCTCGCTCTTTTTCTCGGCAATCGGCACATCGGGCAGCGATCCGCTAAGCGCAGCGGCAAACTTCAGCTGCTGGCCCCCTTTGCACAGGTTCGTTACGAACAGTCCTTTCCTGGCCAGCCGCCCCACCATCGCGCGAATTTGCCATCTTCCCTTGGGCAGTTTGACAAGCTTGACCCGGTAATCCAAAGGACGTCCGTTAATCGTCGCCAGGTGGATGCCCTGCTGAATCAAATACTTTCTTCTTTTTCTGTGGCGATTAACGAAGCCTACGGCGGCGCCGAAGCTCTTCAAGGAAACATTGCGCGAGCCATGCGAGCATAAGTACCCATTATCCGTTTTTTCAACCCGCAGAAGACCGCCTCCGCCGGTGCCGATCACCGGCTTTAAGACGACCATGCCGTGTTTATCAAGCATTTGCTGCAGCTGCGCTTGCCGATAAAAGCACGTTTCCGGAATGTGTTTGGCAACCGCTTCGTTCTTTTGCAGCACCGATTGTTTGACCCATTTGCTTGCAATTGCCCTGCTCATTAGCCACACCTCCAGCACTTGTCACGATGAAGCTCTTTATCACAATATCCACCGGGGCTTGCACCCGCCTGTACATATACCCCCATACGAGGAAAAAGGCGGATGCATACCGCTTTTTCGCTTGTGTGGATTCTATGATTCTATCGCGGAAAGCGGCTCCCGCCTCCGAATAACTTACTGCATCTATAACAAGGATGAACGGCTACGCCGTCTTTTAAGGGCTGGCACGTTTACCGGGAAATCGAACAATCAGCAGATATCTACTGAGATTATTAAAAAAACCGCCTGAAAGCTGCGGCTGCAGTCTCAGACGGTTTTCGTACAATTGTCGCTAAACATATATTCATTCCGCTTTCATCAGAAGCTTGGCGCTAGACGGGCCGATCGGTCAACCGTAATACAAGCGGCTGCAGCGTGGCGAAAGCTCCGCTAATTTTCAACATTTCCTTATCCTTCATAGGCGTCTTCTCCGCTTGGTCCAGCAATTCCCATGATCCGTCATCCTGCAAGCGGTAAACGTAATGTTTGCTCCAGCTTGCATCGATCGCAAGGGTTACCTGCTCCAGCGGGTCAAGGCTTACATTATAAATGGCAATCAGCTTGTCGCCCATTTCCGGATGCTCTTGGGCGCTTACGAACACATTCGGGTCCTTGACCGCGTAAACCGGCAGATTGCTGCCGCCCAGCCATTCCGTTATCCCCCTTATTTGTTCCTTGCGCTTGTAGTTGAAAATGGAGGCGGAGACATTTTGCCGCAGATCGTAAGCCATCACGGCAACCCGGCCGCCCAAACGGTTTTCGTGGAGAGTGACGGCAGGAGCGACGGCTTCTTCTTGATCGTTCCAGAGCTCGGACATCACTCGAACCTCCGCATGCTTGGGCGTAATACGGAAAACGCTGGCATACTGCTGAACAGCCAGAGCCAGATTCACAAAATACATCCGCGCTCCCGCCCCCGGCTCCGCCCATTCGTCCAGCTTTGTCAGCCGTTCGTTGACAATCGTATCGCAAACCGCCACTTCAAGCTCCGTAACGTCGACGCCGAGCAAATCCCCGTATCCTCTGCGGCAAGCGTACAGGGCGGCAAGCCCGTCCAGAAATACGCCGGATCCGAGCAGCTCAAGCAGCTCCGCATCCGACAGATCGAGGATATCCTCGCCGCAGATCATAACCGGACCTTTCCCGGCTTGAGCGGTATAGGGAATCCCCAACTTGCCGAGGACGGAAGCCCATGCCGGCGTTACCTGCACCGGAATTTGGTTACCGGCAACAGGCCGATGTGCATGTGCATGAGGCCGATAAAGAACGCGCGGACCGGCCATGCGGAAGCCTTCTACGGAACGTTTCAGCTCGGTAAAATACGCCCGGTTTCGTGCGATCATCCTGAAATAGCCTTCATCCTCGACAGGACTGTCCGTATATTGGGTCACATAAGACAAGGAACCGTCCAGCCCGTAAAATAATGCCAAAGAGATCAAAGCGCGCAGCTTGGCCGCTGAAAAAAAGAAGCGGCTGTGCGGGAACGGATCGGATTCATGAATCAGTTCGATCCCTTCCTCCAGCGTCTGCTTGGAGTGCAGCATATGGAAGGTCAACGAGGCAAAATGATCCGCGCGGTCGCTGTTATAGTCGCTTCCAAACAAACGGACTAACGGCTTCGTGCCGCCTGCGAGCACTTTGGCCACGGATTCCGTAAGATCGCCGTCAACATCGCAAACAAAAGGCTGGCAAAGCGCCATTCGGGTTTCCGGTGCAACCTCGTCCACGGCTCTCCGCATGCTGCCGGCCAGCTCGGTAAGCGAATCCTTCATGAGGCCCGCCCACGCTTTGCGGTATTCCGCCGCTTGATCCCCGCCGGAACGGAAGAGTGCCTCCAGCTCTTCTCTGGTAACCGCCTTGCCGATGCGCTCGGAAAAACGCTTCAAATGAAGCGGACAAAAGCAGCCGAACCTGACCACATCATGATTGCTTACTTGATAGTCGTCTTCGAAAAAAATATAAGGCGGTCCGCCTCTCCTCACAACCGTTTGCAAAAAATTCCCCATCGATGCCGCGAAGCGCTCGTCCGACGGGCAATAAGCCCATTTGGAAACGGCTCCGTCGATGCCTACGATTTTTTGTGCGGGAGTCTCCCCTTCCGGCAGCAGCGGCTCGATCGACAAGCTGGGCGCGCACCACCATCCCACTTCAACCCCGTCTGAAGCCAAACGCTGCCTTACTTCGCCAAGAAGATCGCCGAACTTCTCGAACGCTTGCTGCACGGAACGCCCTTTCGCTTCTCCATCCCACGTTGGGAAAACGAGAATGAATCTCCTTAAGCCCGCTTCGCGGTTCAGTTTTTTGATGGCGTCTATCATTTCTTCTTTCTTGTCTTTAATAAATAAGAAAGGAACGATCGGATCAAAGGAATAGTCCGTCACCGTCAAGGCATAACACCTCTCTCCAAATAGTAGGAAGCCGGCTCGTACGGCATGATTCATCGAGCTACATCGTCATTTTAACCGAGTATTTTCTAGATTGTCAACAATTGATTGTTGATAGTGATGTCGATATATGTTATATATTTCTTTGCCCATGTAACGATTCGAATATCATTTTTTCGATAGACCAAAAAGAGCGGACTTGCGCCCGCTCTCTAGCCGATCTAGTAAACTATACCGATTTTTCCGCAGCCTTCGTACTTGCGGCACCATGAGATTTCACAGTCAGCAGCGTTATCGCCATAATCAGAACGAAAGCCCCCACAACCGCGAAGGGAAGATGCTTATCCGCTTGGTACAGCGTCGTGCTAAGAATCGGTGCGATTACGGCCGATATGCCCTGGACCGATGCCACAAGACCCGCTACGCCTCCTTGCTGCTCGCGGCTGACTGCAAGCGAAGCCCCCGTCATGAAGCCCGGCATCATCAGCCCCGCTCCTACGCCGAACAAGAAAAAAGCCGAGTAAAAGCCGATCAAGCCGATGACGAACAGAAAGAGCATCATGCTTATCATCATAAGCAAAGCTCCGGCCACGATAAGCGCTTTGGGCTGCCATTTCGGCTTTTTCATTTGCAATCCCTGCGTGACGATCATCGCGACCCCGCTAAACATTAAGCCGAACGAAACCATTCGGGCGGTTTCCTTCGTAGTCAAAGACAATTGATCTTGAAAATAAAAGCCGCCGACCACCTGCAAAGTGATAATGCTCAGCATCGTCGCGAGCCCGGCGAACAAATACAATCGGACCCCCTTCTGAAACGGGTTCACCTTCGGAGGTTTTGCCTGAATAATCGGCTTTTGGGCCGGAATCAGCAGGAGCACGACGAAAAATGCGGCGAGCGGCAGCACCGCGCCGATATAAAGCGGCCAAATCAAACCGATGAGCGCGAACGCACCGGCTATCGCAGGGCCAAGCACGAGACCGAGTCCATTCGCGGCGCCGATCAAGGCCATCCCAGCAGAACGCCCTCTTTCATCCGTCACGTCCGCCATATACGCCTGCGCCGACGAAGGAACGGCAGGAATGAACAAGCCGACCGACGCTCGCGCCGCTATGAGCAAAACGACTAACAAACTGCCGCTGACGAGCTGCTTCAATCCCGCATACATCGTCGCTGTAAAAAGGACATAGCTTGCAAACATGCCCAAGAACCCGATCAAAATGACAGGCTTCCTTCCTATTGCATCGCTTCGGCTTCCCCAAACCGGCGCCATCACGGCCATCGCAACGGACCCCAAAGAAATGATCAAGCCCGAGTGGGTTTCGCTCAGCCCGAGCTCGCGAATGAGCGGGGGCATGACCGGAGCGATAATCATCAAACCGACCATCGCGACAAAAACGCTGAAAAAAATGCTGAATCGCAGCCGCGCCATTTGCACATTCTCTCCTTTCGCAACACCCATCTTAAGATGTTTGCTGTCCTAAATGGTAAGAGAAAACGGTGCCGGCGGCCACCTTAACCCGGAGCTTTTATGCGGTGGAACGGATTTTTTTAGCAAGCTTGAAAGGCTGTCACCCCCCTCTCGCTTTCCATATCATACTTATATTGGTATACTGAATTTAACATTTACCGGAAGGAGCGCCTGCCATGAAAAAGCGAACACAGCTGTTGATCGCTATCTTTCTGCTCACCCTAACGGCGGGAATGGCGTGGACCTACCCGAATAACGTGCCTCTGGGTGAGCTTGCGTTTCGGGCTGTCGGATTATCGCCGTGGTCGAAGGACACCTCCGGGTTATATTTTCCCGGCATCTTGTTTACCTTGATCTTTATTGCAGGTTTAGTGCTTATGAACAAAGCCTTGCGGCAGCGCCGTCTGCTGATAACGATTGGCCTCCTGCTTCTCATCCCGATGATTCCGCAAACCGTCGCGTCCGGATATCAATCCGTTTTTGCGGAAGGCATTTACACGCTTGAATTGCGAAACGGCAACAGTTGTACGTATTACGCGGATCAAGGCGAAGTAAGCGGCTCCTGCTCCTTTACGTTCAAAAATTACGGAAATAAGCAAGTAAATTTCAAGGTGTCGGTCAAAGACCTGCCGTCAACCCCTTCTTCGGTTGTGGCCGATCTAGACGTCATCGGCAATCAGCTTCTAACGATCGGCCCGCGGGAACAAAAAACGTTCAGCGTCCCCTTCCAAAGAAAACTTCCTGACAACTACAATGCCGCCTCCGTTTCGGGGAGCATAAACAACTTCAATATTACGGTCAAGGATCGAGAGCAAGTAAGGGATTTGCGGCATCGATAAGGCGGCCAAAAAAAATGGCTTAGGCTCGGGTATAAAAGAAAAACAAGATCACGGAGTTCTGCTCAGCCAGAACTCCGTGATCTTGTTTTCATGTCCGGCGAATCAGCCGATCGCTCGAACGGGGTCTTTTACTGCAAGACCGCCGGATTCCGTGATGATCAGGGATTCCCTATTACTTCCGCGCGTTAAACCGGTCAAATGCGGCCTGGTTAATCTTCGTTGCTTCATCGATTTTCATGTCAGCTTTACGTCGAGTTTTGGCTTTGGATTTCTACCGTAGCCCTGCGGGGTATTCTTATTGGAGGGAAGCCACGACAAGATGCTGAGCGGGAGTAAAGTTATTAATTCCGGAGCAGGCGTCAAGTGACGTCTCGCAACGAGGCGCTCCCATAAACGCAAAAAACTGACCCGTGACGGCGGGAAGTTTCTTTGCGTGGGGTAGGATTCTGTGAGTGTCATCTTGTTAGCGTGCGGAGGAATAAATGGCTTTACGGCGAGTTTTGGCTTTGGATTCCTACCGTAGCCCTGCGGGCAATCTAATAAGAGGAATCCAAAACAAGATGTTTGAGGGGAGTAAAGCTATTTATTCCGGAGCAGGCGTCAAGTGACGTCTCACAGTACTTCCAGCAACGCAAAAAAACTGACCCCGAACGAGCCCGAACGAGGTCAGTTTTTTGCATTTTCCTATATTATACTCCCAGCCACTGCTTAAACAAATGCTTCGTCGTATCGGCGTTCATCGCCGCGATCGACGTAGTAAGCGGAATGCCTTTCGGGCACGAACGCACGCAGTTTTGCGAGTTGCCGCAGCCTTCGATGCCGCCGTCTTCCATAAGCGCTTCGAGGCGCTCATGCTTGTTCATCTCGCCCGTCGGGTGAGTGTTGAACAGACGCACTTGCGAGATTGCTGCAGGTCCGATAAACGACGTTTTGTCGTTTACGTTCGGGCAAGACTCGAGGCAAACGCCGCAAGTCATGCACTTGGAAAGCTCGTATGCCCATTGGCGCTTCGATTCGGCGAGGCGTGGCCCCGGTCCGAGATCGTATGTGCCGTCGATTGGGATCCAGGCTTTGACCTTTTTAAGCGCCGAGAACATGCGTCCGCGGTCGATTACAAGGTCGCGCATAACCGGGAACGTCTTCATCGGCGCAATGCGAAGCGGCTGCTCCAACTGGTCGACCAGCGCGGAGCAAGCTTGGCGAGGCTTGCCGTTGATAACCATGGAGCAAGCGCCGCATACTTCCTCGAGACAGTTCGACTCCCAGCAAACCGGCGTCGTTTTTTGACCGTTCGCCGTCTTCGGATTACGCTGAATTTCCATCAGCGCACTGATGACGTTCATGTTCGGGCGGTACGGAACTTCAAATTCTTCTGTATACGATTTACCGTCCGGGCTGTCTTGGCGGGTTACGATCAAACGAATGGATTTGTTCTGCACGTTCGTCTCTGCCATGCTTAAGCCCCTCCCTTTTTCTTGTCGGCGGAGTAGTCGCGTTTACGCGGCGCAACGAGCGATACGTCGATGTCTTCGTACTCGATGATCGGACGCTCCGGCGTATATTTCGCTTTCGTCGTCTTCATGAAGTTTTCGTCGTCGCGCTCAGGGAACTCCGGCTTGTAGTGCGCGCCGCGGCTTTCGTTACGCATAAGCGCGCCGATCGTCATCGCACGGGAAAGCTCCAGCATGTTCCACAACTGACGCGTGAAAGCGACGCCTTGGTTGTTCCAGCGCGCAGTATCCGTCATGTTGATTTTTTTGTAGCGCTCGCGAAGCTCCTGAAGCTTGTTATCCGTTTCTTCCAGCGTTTTGTTGTAACGTACGACCGTCATGTTGTTCGTCATGATTTCGCCAAGCTCTTTGTGGATGACGTAAGCATTCTCGGTGCCGTCCATTTTGAGCAGGCTTTCGTACTGGTCGGTCCGCTTCTTCTTCTCGGCTTCGAATACCGAAGAGGAAACGTCGGCCGCATGCTTCTTGAGGCCTTTGATGTACTCGATCGCCTTCGGTCCGGCAACCATGCCGCCGTAGATCGCCGAAAGCAGCGAGTTTGCGCCCAGACGGTTTGCGCCGTGGATGGAGTAATCGCATTCGCCGGCAGCGAACAAGCCCGGAACGTTCGTCATTTGGTTGTAGTCGACCCACAGGCCGCCCATCGAATAGTGAACCGCAGGGAAAATTTTCATCGGAATTTTACGCGGGTCGTCGCCCATGAATTTCTCGTAAATTTCGATGATGCCGCCCAGCTTGACGTCGAGCTCCTTCGGATCTTTATGCGACAGGTCGAGATAAACCATGTTCTCGCCGTTGATGCCGAGCTTCTGGTCGACGCAAACGGAGAAAATTTCACGCGTCGCGATATCCCGCGGTACGAGGTTTCCGTAGGCCGGATATTTTTCCTCGAGGAAGTACCAAGGCTTACCGTCCTTGTACGTCCAGATCCGTCCGCCTTCGCCGCGAGCCGATTCGGACATCAAGCGCAGCTTGTCGTCGCCCGGAATCGCCGTTGGGTGAATTTGGATGAACTCCCCGTTGCCGTAGTATACGCCTTGCTGGTAAACCGCGCTTGCCGCCGTTCCCGTGTTGATGACCGAGTTGGTCGTTTTGCCGAAAATGATCCCCGGCCCGCCGCTCGCCATAATCGTAGCGTCGGCAACGAACGTCGTCACTTCCATGCTGCGCAGATCCTGCGCGCTAATACCGCGGCAAATGCCCTCATCGTCGATGACCGCGGACAGGAACTCCCAGTGCTCGTATTTCGTTACGAGTCCTGCAGCTTCCCAGCGGCGAACTTGCTCGTCCAGCGCGTACAAAAGCTGCTGGCCGGTCGTTGCGCCCGCAAACGCCGTACGGTGATACTGCGTACCCCCGAAACGGCGGAAATCGAGAAGTCCTTCCGGCGTACGGCTGAACATAACGCCCATCCGGTCCATCAAGTGAATGATGCCCGGCGCCGCTTCGCACATCGCTTTTACCGGCGGTTGGTTCGCAAGGAAGTCTCCGCCGTAAACCGTATCGTCAAAGTGCTCCCAAGGCGAGTCGCCCTCGCCCTTCGTATTAACCGCACCGTTAATTCCACCCTGTGCGCACACGGAGTGAGAACGTTTAACCGGTACTAAGGAAAATAAGTCTACATGTACGCCCGCTTCGGCGGCCTTGATGGTTGCCATCAACCCGGCCAAACCTCCGCCGACTACTATTACCTTTGCATTAGCCATTCGTTGTCACCCCTTATGCATTTTTCAACACTGACGTATCTTGGAACTCCGCACCGCCGAACGCAGTCAGCGACAGAATAAACATGATCGCCATCACGACAAATACGCCCATCCAGATAATGGAGGAGACGCGTTGCGCGCGAGGTCCGATCGTGATTCCCCAGCTTACGAGGAACGACCACATGCCGTTGGCAAAGTGGAAAGATGCGCAAATGACGCCGACTACATAAAACGCGAACGCCCATGGCGACATAACGATACCGTGCATGACTACGCCAAGCTCATCGTGCGTCGTGTTGCCGATCGCCACTTGGAAGCGCGTTTCAAAGAAGTGCCACGCCACGAAAATAAGCGTGATAACCCCAGTTACCCGCTGCAGCATGAACATCACGTTACGGAAGTACCCGTAGTTGCTCACATTGTTGCGAGCCGTGTAGGCGACATACAGACCGTAAACGCCGTGGTACAGAAGCGGCAGCCAAATCCCGACGATCTCCAGCAGAAGAACGAGTGGCAGACTATTGAGCCAGCGCACGTTGTCGATAAATCCTGCATGCCCTTCCTTAAATGCCGCGTAGTTCGTCAGCAAGTGCTCCACTAGAAAGAAGCCGACTGGAATTACGCCAAGCAAAGAATGAATCTTGCGGAAGTAATACGAATTTCCGGTCATCTTAGGCAGTTCCTCCCTCATAAAATATGAACCTTTTTTGAACAAATCACTAATCATTGTACCCCTGGCACACCGCAGCGTCAACAAATTCCGACACGAAAAAAGTACGAATTCGGGCCGTTATCCGATTACTTATCCGGAATAAAGTCAACGATGGTCAAATCGGAGCTTCTTCATTATCGGCATCCTTCGAATCCTTCAAGGATAAACGGCTTCGACATCCTAAACGCTTTCGAAGAAAGCGACTTCGTAAGCATAAGCCGGGATGTGCGCGTTTACCAATAGCCGTGCCGCCTTCATTCCGATCCTCTGCGGATTGCGACGGCAGTTCTCTAACTCCTATTTTTCCATGAAACGGCATGCTTTTATACCCGATACAACAGAAATGTGAACGTTCCGTGACTGCTATTATGTTACTACCGTTTCGCTTATAATGGAATTGCCGATCTTTTATATATCGTTATAACTTTTATGCATATGCGCGAATTTTTGAAACCGCTCTAAAACCGTTCATAAAGGAGTGTCTTGCCGTGACGGATATGGACATTTTCGCCGCTGTCGTGGAGCAGCAAAGCCTGAATCGCGCTTCCGCCATCCTCAATCTTTCGCAGCCTGCGTTGTCCCGTAAAATCATCGGACTGGAGAATACGCTGGGCGTCGAACTGTTTCACCGCAAAGGCAAAAGGCTCGAGCTGACGCGCGCGGGCCAAATCTGCTACGAATATGCGCTGAAAATGCGGAAAATCAACCTCGACATGATTCAAGCGCTGAGTCCGTTCGCCTCCGGGAACATCCCGCCCTCGATCACGATCGGCGCGAGCCTGACGACGCTGCAATCGACCCTGCCGGAGCTGATCACGCTGTTTACGAAAGACTATCCGCAGACGGACATTCTCGCATTGACGGGAAAGACGCATGAAATCGTCCTGATGGTCAAAGAGAAAAAAGTGGATCTCGGTCTGGTCGCATCCGTTATCGACCATCCGGGTATCCACTGCGTGCCTTTGTTCGACGATCATCTGTGCTTGGTTTTTCCGCCGGGCCATCCTTTCCTCGACCGATCCGAAGTGCGCATGAGCGACATGAACGAGCTGCCGATGATTTTATTTTCCAAAGGCACATGGTATCGCATCCTGACCGACGATCTGTTTCATCGTTATGCCGTTTTTCCGAACGTCCGCATGGAGATCGACTCGTTCGAGGCGATCATTCGTCTGGTGCCTTCCTGCAACGTCGCCACACTGCTGCCGATGTCGTATTTGCGCAGCAGCTTGCTCGAAACCGGCGATCTGCACATTCGCAACATTCCGGAGCTCCTGCAAACCAAACGGACGACTTCGCTCATTTATACGGAGGACGCTACCGGACAAGCTTCGATCAATCCTTTTATATGGAAGGCGAAGGATTATTTCATCCGGGAAGGCGAGTAAACTCCCGTCTCTCCGCTTGAACGCTCTGTTCACTCTCCCCGGTTCATTGCGGTTTCTCCGGTACGGGTAATCTCCAAAATGCCGTAAGGTCTAAGCAGCTGGAGCAGCGCATCGTTCTTGTCCGTATCGCCGCTGACTTGGATGACGACTGAGCGCAGCCCGACATCAACGACGGAGCAGCGGAACGCCTCGATCATCCCGAAAATTTCGGGGCGCGCCGCCGGCTCCGCGCGCAGCTTCACCAGCATCAGCTCCCGTGCGACCATGCGCCGCCGCTCAAGCGGCTCAGCGCTAATGACATCGATCAGCTTGCGGAGCTGCTTGCACATCTGCTCGAGCATTCGTTCCTCCCCATCCAAAACTATGATCATTCTGGACATTCCCTCTTGCTCGGAAGCGCCTACCGTCAAGCTTTCCATGTTGCAGCCCCGTCTCGCGAACAAGCCGGAAACGCGCTGCAGGACACCCGGTTTATCGCTTGCCAGAACGGAAATCGTATGCTTCGCCATCGTCTAAACCTCCCCCAGCAGCATATCGCTCAGCGCCATCCCTTGCGGGACCATCGGATAAACCAACTCGTGCTGCGAGACGACAAAATCGATCAGCACCGGCCCCGGCGTCCGTAACGCTTCCTGCCACGCCTCCTCCGCTTCCCGCTTCGTCTGCGCCCTTAACGCCTTCACGCCGTAGGCCTCCGCCAGCTTTACGAAATCGGGGCTGCCGGACAAGTCGATATGGCTGAATCGGCCATCGTAAATAAGCTCTTGCCACTGCTTGATCATGCCAAGCGTCCGGTTGTTGATAACGGCGATTTTGACCGGAATGCGGCGAATCGCGCAAATCGCCAGCTCTTGAGCGCACATTTGCATGCCGCCGTCGCCGTTGATCGAAATGACCAGGCTGTCCGGATTGCCGATCTGCGCGCCGATCGCAGCGGGGAAGCCGAAGCCCATCGTACCGAGTCCGCCGGAAGTGATCAGCGAACGCGGCTTGCCAAAGCGGAAAAACTGCGCCGTCCACATTTGATGCTGCCCGACGTCCGTCGTCACGAACGCTTCGCCGTTTGTCGTCCTGGACATCATTTCGATTACGTACTGCGGCTTCAGCTCGTCCTCGGCATCTTTATATTGAAGCGGAAATTGCGCATCGGCCTGCTTAAGCCGATCGAGCCATTCGGCTCGCTTCTCCGAAGTTGGCGCGGCAATGGCGTTCAGCCTCTGCAGCACCTGCTTAGCGTCGCCCGTCACCGGCAAGGCTGTCGGTACCAGCTTGCCGATTTCCGCCGCGTCGATGTCGATATGGGCGATGACCGCCTGCCGCGCGAATCCGTCGAGCTTCATCGTAACGCGATCGTCGAACCGAGCTCCGACCGAAAGGAGCAGATCGCACTGCAGCAGCGCCTGATTAGCGGCATACGATCCGTGCATCCCCGGCATGCCGAACCACAGCTCGTGGCCGCTGGGAAAACCGCCGAGCCCGAGCAGCGTCGTAACGACGGGGATCCCTTGCCGTTCCGCGAACCGGCACAGCTCTGCCGAAGCGTCCGCTTGCACGACGCCGCCGCCCGCCAGCAGCAGCGGCCTCTCCGCCGCCTCAAGCGCCGCCGCGAGCGCGTCCAGCTCCGACTGGTCGATTAACGGATAAGGCTCATAGCCTTTTACCGCTACATGTTCCGGATAAACGAAATCGGCAGGCTCCGCCGAAACGTCCTTCGGAATATCGACGAGCACAGGCCCCTTTCTTCCCGTTCCGGCTATGTAGAACGCCTCCCTCAACGTTCTCGCCAAATCTTCGGCGCGCCGCACGACGCTGCTGTGTTTCGTAATCGGCTGCGTAATGCCGACGATGTCCGCCTCCTGGAACGAGTCGGTGCCGATCAGCGTTGTCGCCACATTGCCGGTAATGACGACGAGCGGAACCGAATCCATATACGCCGTGGCGATGCCGGTAACGAGATTCGTCGCGCCCGGCCCCGACGTAGCGATGCAAACGCCCGTTTTGCCGGTCGAGCGGGCGTAGCCGTCCGCCGCATGGATCGCCCCTTGCTCATGTCTCGTCAAGACATGGCGGAACTTATCGTTTCCGTGCATGGCGTCGTAAATATAGAGAACGGCGCCGCCGGGATAACCGAAGACGCATTCCACGCCTTCGAGCAGGAGCGTTCGCAGCAATATGTCCGAGCCCGATATGCGGTCCGGCTTTTTCAATTCCAAAACATCCTGATCAAAGGCGCCTTTGTCCGTATCATTCATACTTGTTCCCTCCATTCGCTAGCCTCATCGCTAACGTACCATGCTCGCAAGAAGGAGACACTACCCATCCGTTTACTTTGGTAGTATACTTTTGGATAAAAATTGAAGGCGATGAGGTGGAAACGATGGTCCCGCACGATCCCTCAGCCGGCGCATCGCCGGATAGGCTGGAACAAATTATCGACAGGCTCTCCGATTCCGGCTTTGTCGGGAGAGCTTTCGAGCTGCAAGCTTTTGATGCCTTGCTTTCGCATGCATCCGAACGGCACGAACGGATTCTTAACCTGTACGGAACGGGCGGCATGGGCAAAACGTTTCTGCTGGAGCAATTTCGGAAGCGCTCGGCGCAAACAGGCGCCTTGTTTCTGCTTGTCGACGTTCGCGATTGCGGACATACGATCGAAACCGTCGTCGCGCCGATCGCCGAACGGCTCGGTCTTCTTAGCGCAACCGATAGCGCTCCTCTTCACGTCCGCTGCATTGAAGCGATCAATCTGGCAGCCTTGGGGCAGCGCGTCGTCATCGCTTTTGACCATTATGAAGAAATAGGCGGCATCGACCAGTGGCTGAGGGAAGCTTTTATCCCAAAGCTGCATGCGGGGGTGCTGCTTGTTATTGCCGGCCGCTTTCCGCTGGAAGGGCCTTGGCGCATCTCACCGTCCTGGCGCAAACTGATCGTTTCTCTCCCGTTAACCGAGCTCAGTTATGAGGAATCGCGAGTTTATTTGCAGCGCGAAGGGTTCGACGCCGAGAACGCCATAGACGCCATTTGGGTAAAAACATGGGGACATCCGCTATCGCTTTCCTTATACGCCTCCGCTTGGGAGAACGGCGCGGGGGTCCGTTCGGCAATGGCGGCTAACGCGGGCCGGGAGCTTCCGGAGTTCGAGGCTTTGCTTGCGGAGTGGCTGCGGGAAGCGCCTGACGACGAGCTGCGCGATTTACTTCTGACCGCCTCGATTCCCCGTTCGTTTAATCAGGAAACGCTCGCTTCGCTTTCCGGAGAAGCTTTAGCCGGTACGCTGTTCGAGCGGCTGACCCGGCTTTCCTTCGTCGGCCGCAGCGCCAGAGGCTGGCATCTGCACGAACGGATCCGGGAATCGCTCCGCGAATCGTTCCGGCGCCGCAAGCCGGAAGCTTTCGCCCGTCTGAACCGGAAAGCCGCCGAAGACCTTTATGCCGCAATCGTCAAGTTGCTTGCAAAGAAAGAGGACGTCTCCTGGGAAATTGCAGAGCTGCTGCGCCATGCCAAAAGCCCGATTTTACGCGCCCATTTCCGGCATGCCAGACATTCGTACAATTATTTGGAAGCCGTAACTCCGCAAAATGCGCACGAAGCACAAGCATATTTGCTCAGGAGACAAAAACAAGCGAGCAAATGGACCATACGCTGCTCCGACGCGGAGACGGGTTCGCTCTTTCGTTATTCGCTCAGCGCGGAGGAAAGCTTATACCGGCTCGCAGGCTTGCGGCAGATCGAGGAGCTGGCCGCGCTGGATGCCGGCGCTTTGAAGCTGCTTCGAAGCCGCGAGGGAGAAGTCGCGGGGCTTTCCGCTATCGTGCCGATCCATGAGGGGACGATTGGCTTTTTGAGCCGTTCGCCCTTGTCCGCCGCTTATTTCCGCAGCCTTGCCGCCAAGCAATTGCAATCGCTAAACGTCGCGCCGGGAGGGCAGGCCGGCTCTTTCATTTTGGCTATCGATGTCGAGAATTTGGAGAACGAAGAGCTGCGATCGGATATCGTGCATCTGATGCTCGGGCAAATGTTATCCGGCCAGCTTCTTCTCGCCTCTCCTCCTCCGCTCGATTATTACAAGGACGCTCATGCGGGCTACGGCTTCGAGCCCGTTCCGGGCGTTTTTCACCGGGATTACGACGGGATTACGCCGACACCGACGTACGTTCTGGATACGAGGAAGGAAAAGCTGCATGCGTTCGTAGCGAAAATGATCGGCGCGCCCGAGTCCGCCGGACAAACGGATAAGCCGCAGGTGCCTGCATGGCTCCCCGACCTGACGCCTCGCGAAAAGGAGGCCGCCGCCCTGCTCGTCCGCGGCCATACGAACAAAGAAATAGCGGCCGCGCTGTTTATAAGCGAAGCCGCCGTCAAGAAGCATGTCAACGCCATCCTGCTCAAATATGGCGTCAAAAACCGGACGCAGCTCGCGAACGCCGTCATCGGCCATACCGCCCCGCCGCGCTGATGCTTTTACGTACCGCACGGTGCTTCCCGGACGCGATGCCCGTTCACACGAAGGATGTTAAACCTTATGCTCCGCAATTGCTTTTCAGCGAGTTTTTGTAACGAACATGATTCGCTTTTCCGGAGCCCCGTTCGTCATCCTATTCCGTGTTCAATTGATATTGAACACCGATACGAAAACCGCACCGAGCAGCACGAACACCGCGCAAGGTATCGTTACGAACCATCTTTTATACCCTAGTGCATACAGCTCCAGAAGTCCGACAGCGGGTCCGAACAGAAACAGCGGCCATAATTGCCCGTACGGAACGCCCATCAGCGAATTCGTCAGAAAGAGGATGCCGTACAGCAGCAGCGCGCCGCCCGGGATGAGCAGCAGCCTTCCCGGCAGCGAATCCGACAAGCCGCCCAAATGCATGCACAGCGCAAGCAGCAGCGGAAAAACCGGCCACCATTCCGAAGCCGGAAAGACGGCGGAGCCGGCATTTGCACCGGTAAAAATCAATCCTGTTACGGCCGCCAGAACAGCCGGAACAAGCACGAAACGCGAGCGGCCGCCGAATACGTACCACTGGAAAAATCCGAGCGCCGGACCGAGCAGAAATACGGGCCACAGCCTTTCGATGTGCTCCCAGCCGTTCACGTCGAGCCAGCGAATCAGGAACGCGTAAACGAGCAAAACCCCCGCGGGAAACATCGAAGCGGCGCTTGCGGCGGTTCGCTTCAGCAAATAGCGGCCGTACAAATAAATCGCCGCGGCAAGCATCGCAATGCGCCACAACGCTTCGATTTTTTCGACTGTCGAGCTGTCGCCGAGGAGGACGCCCAGATCGAATAAATCGAATAAACCGAGCAAATCGTCAATCCCGTTCATCAACCATGCGTGCATGATCGCTACTCTCCTTTTTAACCCGATAATGAATGATATTCCATTAGACGGTAAGAGTGCGGAGCTCCCCTTCAAGCAGCACGAAATAAATCCTACCAATATTCTTGTATATGGTTGGTTTCGTGCATTGTATAATGAGAGAAATAAGTCTCGATTATGAAATAAAGGATAGGTGGAACCTTTGAATCGACAATCTGAAACAGTGACAAACAGAGCTGCGACGTTGTTCCTGCTGGGAGACAGCATCTCTTTGCAGTATTCTCCGTATCTTAGGAAGATGCTTGGCGGGAAGTATCGTCTGGTGCAAAAGGAAAACCCGGATGAAGCAATGAGGAATTTGGACAATCCCACTGGAGGCAACGGCGGCGACAGCCGGATGGTGCTGGATTATCTTTTGCAGCGGGAAGCAGCCGGCGTAATGAATGAGGATGCTTTAATCCTGAATTGCGGCTTGCATGATATTAAGCGAAAGTCGGATACGAGAAATCTTCAAGTTTCTCCTGTCGACTATGAGAGCAATCTAAAACAAATATTGGCATTGATAGCCCGGTGCAACATTCCCTTTTTGTGGATTCGCACTACCCCCGTCGAGGACGAGCGGCATAACCGCCTGAGCAGCGAATTTCACCGGTACAATCAAGATGTGGAAATATACAATGGAATAGCCGATCGGCTGATGCTTGAAGCAGGCGTTCCGATATTGGACCTTAACGGTTTTACCCGGAGTCTGGGAGACGGTGTTTACTGCGACCACGTTCATTACACAGAGGCTGCCCGGGCGCAGCAGGCCGCATATATCGCGGGTTTCTTGGCTAGTTATATGAAATAACCCCCATCCCCACTTTACAGTGGAAATGGAGGTTCTTTTCACGAAAACCAGCTGCCTACAACGGCTGCAATCGCCCATTGGCCGTCCGCTCTGCCGGCAAGCGTAATCGAATCGCCCTTGTTCGCGGAACGGACATCGGCACCGCTGCCGGCCGGCTTCAAGATTCCACCGCCCGGCGACGGTACGAGCTCGACGGCATGCGCCGCCTCGATGCCGAACGTGAACGTTCGGCCGGTTTTCGCCTCGGGAAGCGTAAGCGTAATGCCGCCGGAAGCTCCCGCATTATGAATCCTATGGCCGATCTTGTTCAAGCTGACGGCTCCCGACGCTGTAACCGCCAACTCCGGCTGAATCGGATGAAAAACGTGCAGCGCTTCCGTAACGGGATCGACATGGTATAAGCTTTGCGTTCCGCCCCTTGCGCTGCAGTCGGTCAGCTTCACCCCGCGAATCGCCTCGTTTTTGTTTTTCTTGGCCGCAAAGCCGCGGACGATCAGCGGCGCAGTCCGCTCGTCGACCGACTCGCAGCCGATAAACTCCACGTTGCCGATCGCAATCCTCGGCTGCTGCGGAACGGTCGTCACGATGAACGAGGCTCCGAAGCCGTAAGGATCGTCCGGCATGTTGACCGTATTGCAGTTGACCGCCCGGCAGCGGACGAAGGTCGTCTTTACGCTATCCGCCGAATTCGACAGCACCGAAAATCCGGCATACTGCTCGTTTTCCGCCGTGCAGCCGATCAACGTCACCTCGCCCTTGACCGCATTTGCGCCATCGCCGCCGTAATTGACGGAATAGCCGAACGAATTGCCTTTGGTCCTGCAGTTTTCGAACGTGATGTCAACCCGCTCGCTCGCTGCGGTCAGCTTCAGCAGCGTAACCAAAAAACCGCGCCCCACATTGCCTTCCGCGCTGCAGCCGACGAAGCGGATGTTTTTCAGCCGTTCCAGGGCGCTGTTCGGTTCGATATCGACACCGCTTTTAGGCGCAGTGCCGTCCGTCCGGTCGAAGCGGCAGTTTTCGACGAGCAGACCGTCAACGGTGATGACCGACAATCCTTGCCTCCGGTTGTTGTAAGCCCGGCATTCGCGCAGGATGATGTTCTTGGAATACTGACTGGCCTCGTACGCCCCCACATAAAAGCCGTCCCCGCCGCTGTCGTTGGCGTTGATCCGCTCGATGAGCACGTTCGACGAGCCGCTTATATCGAAAATATGCGCCTGCTCGCCCGAATTGTACGCGGCCTTGTTCATTTGCAGCGTAGCGCCGTTGCCGGCGATAAACACGTTGATCGCGTTCTTGATGCGGATCATCCGTTCATAAGGCGCTTGTCGGCTGAGCGTATCGACCGCCTGCACGACCGTGCCCGGCTCGAATTCCATAACCGTATCGCTCCGTATGTACAGCTGCCCGGTCAAATAAAAGCCGCTGCGCTGCCTCGGGATAAGCAGCTTTCCGCCCGCTGCCGCATCCAGCGCGCGTTGAAGCGCCGCCGTATCGACCGTCGTGCCGTCGCCCGCAGCCCCGAACCAGGTTGCGATCAGCGTCCCGTCATGCACCCGCTTCAACCGTTTGCCGTCGGATGCGACCAGCACCGTACCCGTATTGTCGGGAGATGCCGTGTCATTTTCGTCGCACAGAAAGAAGCCTTCCTTCCCCGCATCCGTTACATAATAAGCCGCGTCCGGCCGTATCCCGCTCATTTGCCGCAGCTTCTCCACAGTGACTGCATAACACAGCTCGATATTCCGTAAATCTTTCCATTTGAGCTTGTCGGCAATGTCCTCCTGTTTCCCGTAAACGCTCCCCGTTACACCTAAATCCTCGCCGTAGGCCACCCCCGACGACCGGCCGGACAACAGCCCATCCGCCGCAAGCACCGCTCCCGCCGCGCCAAGCGCGGTTAGGAGCTTTCTTCTCGTCATTTGCTTCGCGCCCGCAACATTATTTTCCGTTTCCCCCAAGCTGTCAGTCGAACTGCCGTTAATCGGTTTTTCAGCCATTTCGATATCCCTCCGTACGATCGTTATCATTCGAATACTAGAACTAGAACGTCAACGCACAAAATGAATGGTCATGCGGAATCGAAAGCTCCCTCCAACCAGCGCAGCCTATAGCGACCTCCTCCAGCAAACGAGACTATTCATCGTTTCCCTGCATCACCCCTTCAGCCCGGTCGAGGCAATGCCTTGAACGAAATATTTTTGCGCGAACAAGAAGACGAGAAGCACGGGTGCAATCGTTATGACAGCCCCGGCCATGACGAGCGTCATCCGGTTCTCCACTTCGTTCTTGAGAAACAGAAGCCCCAGCGGCAGCGTATACAAATCTTTATTCTGCAAATAAATGAGCGGCTCCAGCGTATTGTTCCAGGCGCTGATGAACGTGAACACCGCGAGCGCGGACAAGGCCGGCTTCGCCAGCGGCAAATAGATCAACTGAAAAATTTTCCAAGGATTCGCCCCGTCCACCCAAGCGGCGTCGTACAGCTCGCGCGGCAGCGTCTTGTAAAACTGGTGCAGAAGGAAAATGCCGAACGCCCCGCCGAGAAAGCTGCGTAAAATAAGCGGATAATACGTGTCTAGCGCGCCGACCGATTTCCAGATGAAATACGTCGGAATCATCGTAATTTGCGAAGGAAGCATCATCGTGCCGAGCATCGCCAGAAAGATCAGATTGCGGCTTCGGAATTCGAAAAAGGCGAGCCCGTAAGCGACAAGCGCGCAGGAGGCGACCATGCCGAGCAGCTCCAGCACCGTGACGAACAGACTGTTCAGCGTATACCTCAGAAAGTTGACCTCTACCCATACCTTCTTGTAATTGCCCCATTCGACAGGGTCGGGGAGCAGCTTGGGCGGCAGCGACAGCTCGGCGCCGGCCGTCATGAGCGAGGTCGACAGCATCCAGAAAAACGGCACGAGCATAAGAACGGCTCCCGCGCCGAGAATGGCGTATACGGCCCACTGCAGCGACGGCTTTGTTCTACTCATAGTGGACCCACCTTTTCTCCAGCTTCTTTTGCATAAGCGTTATGACCAGAATAATCAGGAACAAGCCCCATGCCATCGCGGACGCGCTGCCCATTTTGAAATTCATGAACGCATCCCGGTAAATCAAAATGTTCGGCACCATGTTGCGGTCGGCAACGGCCGTAATATCTCCGAGCATGACGAGGAATACGTCGAACGCATGAAACGCCGCAATCGTCGACAAAATCATGACCATATACACCATCGGCGATACGATCGGAACGGTGATTCTGGCGAACAGCGTCCAGCCCGAAGCGCCGTCCATCCGCGCGGCCTCGACCATTTCCTTGGAAATGTTCTGCATCCCAGCCAGAATGAGCACCATGGAGTATCCCGCACCCTTCCACACGTTCACAAGCGCGATCGAGCCGATGACTAGCCACCATTTGCCGCTGCGCACCCAATCGATCCGGTCGATGCGGAAGCTTTCGAGAATCCAGTTGAGAATGCCGTATTCATAGTGGTAAATCCACAGCCATATCATCCCTCCTGCGACCCACGGCGTAATGACGGGCAGGAAATAAACCATCCGAAACAAGGATTTCCCCTTGATCTGCCGGTTCAGCAAATAGGCGAGAATAAGCGCGGCGCCCGTCTGCAGCGGCACGAACAGCAGCGAGAAATATCCGACGTTGCGCAGCGACAACCAGAACGCTTTATTGCTGCCGATTTGGGTCCAATTCCGGAGACCGACCCAGTCGGGGGCGTTGAACAGATCCCATTTCGTAAACGTCAAATAAAGCGAAAATACGAACGGGAACAAGTAAAAAATGACCAGCTGCAGGACAAATGGCAGCGTGAAGCAAAATCCCCACCAGCCTTGCTTTCGCATCGAAACCCCTCGTTTCGTTCATTAAAGCTCGACCCGCCGAAGCCGGTTCCGCCGCCCCTCCGGACGTCATTGTCCGCCCGGAGTTCTCAACGCGTGCTTCTCCCGGCGCGCATTGCAGCGCTGCATGGCGGCGGTCATCCCAATTGTCGGCGTTTTTGTACGGCAGCTTTTATGCCGGGCCGTTATTTGTTTTCGTCCAAAATCGCTTGCACCTTCTGCTGAATTTCTTTGGCCCCGTCCTCCGGCGTTCGCTTGCCGTCCATAATGTCGTCGAGAATCGGATTCGCCGCCGCGCGCCATTCGTTCCAGGTCGGATTTTCGTCAAGCGTGGAGCCCGCTTCCTCGATCCCTTTCGTGTATGCCTTCTTGTTTAGCGGCTTGGTCGTCATTTTGTCCAGCGCCTCAAGCGCGGTTTTCTTGACCGGCATGCTGGCGCCGCTTTCGGATAGGAACGTCTGGGCTTCGTCGCTCAAGTAATATTGGAGGAACGTCCAAGCCGCTTCCTTCGCTTCCGGCTTCGCCTTGGAATAAACGACCCACTGGTTGACGACCATCGGCACAAACCGCTTGCCGTTCATGCCGATCGGCATTTTGACCGTATCCCAGTCCAGATCCGGCTTGTTTTTGTTAAGCGCGACTTGGCTCGAATACTGGAAGAACAGCATCGCCGCTTTGCCGTTCTCGAACAGCTTCCCGGTCGCCGCCATTTCGCGGGTCGGGCTTATTTTCAGCTTATTGATCGTATCCGCCCAGCCCGTCAGCCCTTGGATCGATTTCGGATCGGTGAAAGCCGCTTTCGTCAACGAGGAATCGAGCGCCGAGCCGCCAAAAGCCTTCATCCACGGAAGCCAGCCAAGCGTAATGTTATTCCCCGCCTGGAAGCCGTAAATATCCGTTTTGCCGTCGCCGTCCGTATCCTTGGTCAGCTTTTTTGCCGTATCGATCAGATCCTGGAACGTCCAGTCGTCGGTCGGAAAAGGCACGTTGTTATCCTGAAATATTTTCTTGTTGTAGGCGAGCGCCCCGGCGTTGATGCCGTGCGGAATGCCGTATATTTTGCCGTCGGGCGTCTTCGCGGAGAGCAGTGCGCTTACGTAATCGTCGGTTTTCAAATCCCGCTTGATGTACGGCTCGAGATTTTCCGCGACGCCCCGATTTCCGTAGCCGAGGATGACGGCATTTTCCTGAAGCCAAATGTCGGGCGGGTTGTTGCCGGCGATCCGGGTTACGATCTTTTTCGTAAAATCTCCCCAAGGCGCTTCGTCGATTTCCAGCTTGATATGCGGATATTTCGTTTGAAAGCCGTCGATAATTTTTTTGCTCGTAATGTCGTAGCTGCCGGGCAGCCCGATTTTGAGCGTTACGTCCTTCGGCGGCGTTTGCGTGGCCTGGGGGCTCTGTGAGGTCTGCGGGCTCGAGCTGCCGCCGGCGGCCGGATTTTTCTCCGTATTCCCCGTTGCGCACGCCGTTGCCGTAAGCGCTGCCAAAATCGGTAAAGCTGCAGCCTTCCAATATTTCATCGTTATGGCCTCCCTTTCGTTTATCAATAATCGAATAACGTTAAGCTGCCTCAGCAGTTAACTGAGTTGCTGCAGTAGGGGTCGTGTCTTGCAAGATGCGGAGTTGGTGTGGTGCTGATGCCGCGTTTTTACCGTTAATGAGGGCACCTCTTTCCGCCCGCGTTCCAATAACACCCGGCTTAACCGCCTGAGCGGTACGGATCAGAGCTTTACGAGCTCGTCGATCCGTACCGGCCTGCCCGACCGGAGCGATACGTTGCCTGCGATGCCGGTCAAAATCGAGACGGCGCCGTCGATATGCGATGCCGCACGGTTGAACCGATCCTGCTCCGGCACGCCGAACAGGTCGTTCAGCAAAATGGGATCCCCGCCGCCGTGACCGCCTGCCCGCTCCTCGATCGGAACGTCGTACGCATGCCCGAACATCGGGTAAACCGTCAGTTGCTTGTAGGAAGTCGCTCCTTCGTCCTCCTTTTTTCCTCCGGCATTCACATAGGCGCGCTCCACCACCTTCAGTTCGATTCGGCCTTTGCTGCCGTTGAAGGCAACGTTAAATCCTTCCCACGGCATATAGGCGTTCAGGGAATACGTCAAAACCGTTTTATCCTCATACCGGACCATGACCCCGAGCGTATCTTCTATGCTGATTCCATCGCCGAACACGCTTTGATCGCGCTGGTAGCCGTCCTCCTTCTCCGCATCGAGGTACAGCGCTTTCAGGTGCCCGTTCGTCTCCATATGTAGCGCGAACGGATCGTTTTTCGCCGCCTCGCTGCCATGCGCCCGCTGATAAAAATTCGTTACGCCCCTACGCTCCGCGTTCTCCCTGCCGTAAAATCTCAGACCTCCCATCCCGAAAACCGTTTCCGGCTTCGTCCCGAGCCAAAAATTGACGAGGTCGAAATGATGCGTCGCCTTATGCACAAGCAAGCCTCCGCTGTTGCGCTTGTCGCGATGCCACCTTCGGAAATAGTCGGCTCCGTGCAGCGTATCCAGCAGCCATTCGAAATGTACGGCATTCACCTCCCCGATCGTGCCGTCCATAATCAGCTCGCGAATTTTTGTATTGTGCGGGGCGTAACGGTAGTTGAAGGTGACCCGCAGCTTGCGGCCGGTCCGGTTGACGGCATCGATAATTTGCTTGCACTTCTCTTCGTCGACCGTCATCGGCTTCTCGCTGATGACGTCGCAGCCGAGCTCCATCGCCCTGATGATATACGTATGGTGCGTCCGGTCGATCGACGTAACGATCACCGTATCCGGCTTTTCCCGCTCGATCATCGCGTCGAACTCGTCAGCCGGATAAGCCGCAATAGGCGGATGCTCGTATTTGGTCTGAAGCAGGCGATTCGCATACTCCATCCGGACCCGATTGATATCGCAAAACGCGACGAGCTCGCTTTGATCCCGGAAAGCGCTTGCCAAAGCGCCGTAAAAAAATTCGGCGCGGCCGCCTGTTCCGACGAGAGCGTATTTTTTTCGTTTCATGGCTTGCGCTCCTTTGCTTCGTTTCCTATTTTGAAAGCTGCCTTCTTCGGATCATTCGTTCTCCCGGCGAACTTGAGGCCTTTCGCAAGTCCTACATCGCCGTGCAGCTTTTTCCTTGATACGCTTACATTTTACATGCAACATATCGTTTGATTCTGCCGATTTATTGCATATTTGACGGATTTCTTCGCATTTCTTGCTCACTTATGAAGAGCGGCATGGTAAAGTAATGGTAACGAACGGCAGGGACGAAGGGGGAGCGCGTGTTGAAGGAGCCTTTTTTCATCCATCATTTCAAACGGACCAGTCACTATACGATGGCGACCAATCATTTTCACGACCAGTATGAAATTTACTATTTGTTGGAGGGCGAGCGGTACTATTTCATTAAAGATTGCCCTTACCGCATCGGCAAAGGCGACATCGTCTTCATCGATAAATACGAGCTGCATAAAACCGGCGACGCCGGCCTCCCCGGGCATGAGCGGATTTTGATCAATTTCGACGACCGCTTTCTGGACTGCTCGCATTTGCCGATGCTGTCCGGCCCGTTTCAAGCGAAGCTGCGCCGCCTCACGCTTACCGAAGGGCATCGCGAACGAATGGAAGCGCTGCTGTACGACATGCTTCAGGAAGCGAATGCCGGCCAGCCGGGCAGCGGCTTATTGCTGCAGGCGCAGCTGTCTAGGCTGCTCGTGATTTGCGCGCGTCTCATGCAGAACGAAGACGCCGGCGCCTTCGAATACGAGAGCCCGTCCCATCAGAAGATGGCCGAGGTCGTGGCGTATCTGAACACGGTGTTCGCCGAGCCGGTTTCGCTGGAAAGCGTCGCCAAGGCGCATTTTGTCAGCCCTTCTTATTTAAGCAGGACATTCAAAAAGGTAACCGGCTTTTCTTTCGTCGAATACGTAAACACTGTGAGAATCAAGGAAGCGCAGCGATTGCTTCGCGAGACGGGATGGAAGGTGACGCGCATCGCCGAACAGGTCGGGTTCGAAAATATCGGCCATTTCGGCCGCGTGTTCAAGGCAATCAGCCGCACGCATCCGCTTGACTACCGGCGGGCCCATGCGGCCGTCGAAAAGGCCGGGAAATGACGCAAATACAAAGGCGTGCGTTGCAATGGAAATGCGATGGGGTCATGCTACAGAGCAGCTTAGAAGCAAGGGAGGAGCCGATTTTCATAGGAATAAACGGCATCGAGGAAAACGGCTTTGCAGGCATAAGCTTGGGACGAGCGTTTATCGCGTCATTTTTTTGGCCAAAAGAAAAACCGCCCCCAATGTAAGGACGGTTACTTGGACTATCGTATCGCTTTACCGCTAATCACTTTCTTTTGTCTAAAATCTCCCTAACCATTCTTTGATGTATTCGGGATCAGTTAGTACTACGTTCGGTAGACGCTATCAGACGTTTCGCCGCGCCAAAACCGCTTTAGCGGAACCATGTCCGGCTCAGGTACGTAATATTTGAAGCAGTTTGTGCTAATATCGCCGAGCAGCTGGCGCCGGATCGGGTCCGCCCCTTCCAATAGTGCCGGGGAAGCGGCATGATAATCGATCGGACGCATCCAAATCGGACTGTAGCCGATGAACAATTGGCGCCTTTCAAACCCGGGTGAACGGTTCGGCGAACCGGCATGCCACAGATTTTGCGGAAAAATGAAAACGTCCCCCGGCTTGCCGCAAATCTGCAGCTCGCCTTCCAGCGGCACATTAACGTCGGTTTGGACAGGCTTGAAATCCGGCAAAAGGTGGCTGCCGGGAATTATTTTCGTATTGCCGCGGTTCGGCTCGGACATATCGCTCAAGATGTAGCAGATTTTAATATAATACGCGGCGGTAAGACCGCCGATCTTCGGAAACTGGGGATTCGGCCCGTCCTGATGCCAGTCGATAAAGCTGTTCGTCTTCGTTTGGACGCCGTCCGGATTCGGCTTGCGCACGGTCAGATGGGAAATATGCAGCTGGATATTGTATCCAAGCAGATTGACCATGAGCGGCAATAGCTGCGGATGATCGATCAGCGATAAAATGGAGCTGTCCCTTTCCACGCTGTTGTAAATGTTGTATGCAAGCGCCTCCGGCTCCTCGCCTACGATCCGGTCGATTGCGCCGTTCAGCTCCTGTACGTGCGCCTCCGAAAGCATGTTTCTAAGCAGCAAATAGCCGTCCTGCCGAAATTGTTGCACAAGCGATGGAATGTCAAGCTGCAAGTTGTTAGCCATTTGAATCCCTCCATAATTTACTCGAGTAAATTTTAAAGAATAGTGCAGGGGATGGAACGGACTCCCTCCTCATTTATTGATTTTACACGAGTAAATAATTCCTTTCAATAATTATTTCCCTTACTTACTATTGATACTACGCCTCTATTACTAGTACCCCATCAAGATTGATAACCTGGTTACGAAAGCAAAAACACGGAACTCGTAATGGTTATACACAAACCGTGCGATTAGTGGAGAAAACCTTATTGTTCATGAGGCTGGCCTCACTATTCTACTGGAAAACGCTCCTTTTCGCCAAATAGTGAGGCAAACGTAACTACAAGTTCGACGGCGGCGTTCCATCCGCAAACTCCCATAATATCGTCATAACAGATACGTTATTATAGGTAAAAGTCTTCCCGCCGTTCAACAATCTGGAGAGTTGAGCCGTTGCGATCGTGAGGCTAAGAGCTGCGCCTCCTCCGTACGTGTAATTGTCGATCACCGTTATTTGGTTGCCAACCGGACCATGCAGTCATGACTATTCCCCCCTTCAAAAACCATTTCCTGAAACACAACCAAAAACTACCTTGTCATTTAAACATACGGCTTCACGAATTCATATCCCTCGTTTCGACATTTTCACAGAAAAAGAGTCTACCTCTTTTATGACAAACTTCTACCTCTTTTTTCATTTAATAGCCCAAAACAATTCCAATCTCGGCAAAATAATATTTGCAATTTGCAAATAAATATTGTATAAATATTTCATGAGGTGAGGCACCGTGGAAAATGTACGTGAAATAATTCAAATCATGACTCGTCGCTTTGGCTTTCTGAATAAAAATTGCTGCTCTGCCGGCGGCTGCGACATCTCCTTAATTCAAAGCCATATTCTTTACGAAATTGATCGCCGGCATAAGCCTTCCATACAACAAGTGGCAGAGGCATTAGGGACGGATATAACCACGTTCAGCCGGCAAGTTCAATCGTTAATCAAGATGAAATTAGTGAAAAAAACGCCCGATCCCGGCGACAGGAGAGTGCAGCTGCTTTCCCTGACAACGGAAGGAAAAGATGTTGCCGTTTCGATTGACCGGCAAATGAACGACTATTTAAATGAAATCTTCTCGCATATGAACGATTTCGATAAGGACACCGTCCTTCGCTCGATCAAGCTATTGAATGAGGCGATGGCGAAATCGGGTACGTGCTGCTCACCCCCAAGCGGGTGAACTTTTTTCGAATTTACTTGCAATTTGCAAATAAATGATTACGGGAGGTGAGGCCTGACGTTTATTTTTCAAAAGCATTAGACAATTGCGCTGTAGGACAAGAAAATTATCCAAAATACTTGCATTTTGCAAATACCTTACCATTCAGGAGGTTTAATCAATGAAAAAAATTGAAATCTTTGAAGCGGCGCTTGTTGCTCGACCGGTGTGACGAATCCCGAAGAAAAACGAAATTCGATTCGATTTGCGGTTGCGATTGCCAAATTGGCCGCACATGGGTTTGACGTATATCGATACAACCTATTAAGCGACACCTCCTATTTCGAGAAAAACCCGGTCGTAAATGACCTGCTTTCCCGCGATCCCGGCTGTTTGCCGATTACCTTGATCAATGGAGCAGCCGCCCAAATGCACCGATTGCCCTCGAATGAAGAACTTGCTGCATGGGCCGAGGTTGACCTGGGTCAACTTGAAGGAAAACAAGAAATTCGCTTGGAAAACCAAAAATAGGAGTGATGAACATGCTGAATATCCCCCTCTTTGATGTTAACCATATCCCTGAAACACAATTCCTCTTTTTTACCGGTAAAGGAGGCGTCGGGAAAACCTCGACGGCTTGCGCAGCGGCCATTACACTGGCCGATCTGGGAAATAAGGTCCTGCTTGTCAGTACAGATCCGGCCTCTAACTTGCAGGATGTATTCCAAACCGAGTTGGACATGAACGTTAAGCCAATTCCCGAAGTGCCGCGTCTTTTTGTGACCAATCTAGACCCGGAAGAGGCGGCCGCCCGTTATCGGGAGGATGTTGTGGGGCCGTATCGGGGGAAGCTGCCGAACGTAGTCGTCAATCAAATCGAAGAGCAGCTTTCCGGTTCCTGCACGATTGAAATTGCGTCTTTCAATGCGTTTTCCCGCCTGCTGACGGATAAGGAGCTGATCCGTTCGTTCGATCACATCGTTTTTGATACCGCTCCGACCGGGCATACGTTGCGTCTACTTCAATTGCCGAATGCTTGGAATGAATTTCTGCATAACAGTAAAGAAGGAACTACGAGCGGGGGTTTACTGGCCGGCTTGGATCAGAGGAAAGAGATTTATAAACAAACGGTCGAAGTATTGGGCGATCCTGCGTCTACTTCACTCGTGCTAGTGACGCGGCCGGATGAAGCGCCGTTGAAAGAAGCGGCCCGAGCCTCCCAAGAACTGGCGGAGATCGGTATTCAGAATCAAATGCTGATCGTAAACGGATACTTGCACAATCCCCTTTCCGGCGATACGACAGCGCAAGCATTCGCCAAAAGACAGCAGGCTGCGCTTGCCAAAAAACCGACCGTGCTGCAGGAGCTTCCCACTTTTGCCGTTGAGCTGGCCGCCTTTAATGTGACAGGGGTCGAAAACGTGCGACGGTTGCTTGTCCGTGATAAAGCGGTACCTCAAGCAGCCGGAGAGATCGCAAGCAAGAGCCACCCACAGATTGGAACCCTGCTCGATGATATTGAACGCAACGGACAACGTGTCATTTTTACGATGGGCAAAGGCGGCGTCGGGAAAACGACGGTAGCCAGCGCGATTGCCGTCGGCTTGGCGGAGCGCGGTCATAAGGTACATCTGACAACAACCGATCCGGCCGCGCACGTCGATCATGTTATGGGCGAGTCCATTCGAACGCTCATTTCGATGAGTAAGATAGATCCGAAAGCAGAAGTGATAAAATATCGGGAGGAAATGCTGACGAAAGCTCGAGAAACGATGGATGAACAAGACGTTGCATATGCCGAGGAGGAGCTGAATTCCCCGTGTACCGAAGAAATCGCCGTCTTTCGGGCATTCGCCGATCTTGTGGAACGTGCTAACGAGGAAATCGTCGTTATTGATACGGCCCCTTCGGGGCATACGCTGCTCTTGCTTGATGCGACGGAAGCGTATCACAAAGAGATTGCCCATTCTTCCGGCGAAGTTCCATTGTCGGTCAAAAATTTGCTGCCACGCCTGCGCAACCCAGCAGAAACCGCGATTATTATTGTCACGCTGGCGGAAACAACACCGGTCTATGAAGCGGAACGCCTCGTGCATGATTTACAGCGCGCCGGCATTACTCCAAAATGGTGGTTGATCAATCAAAGCATGGCGATGGCTGCAACAAAAGATCCGATTTTACATGTCCGTGCTCTTGGCGAGCTGCCTTGGATCGAACGTGTGCGTGAAATTTCCGGCGATCGATATGTCGTTATTCCTTGGCATGCAAACGAAATTACCGGGTATGCTCAGCTCAAACGACTCGTTTGGAATACGAAATAGGACCGAATAAGGTTAGCTCTTTTCATTAGCCCAGAGCGCTGCGGTAAGAAAGACGGCTCCCTTCAACCGAACGTTTCCAAACGCTCTTCCAAGCGTACAAGCCAACGTTTAACTTGCTCCGTCATACCGCAAAAAAGGCGCGCCTCGCGGCACGCCCTGACATATCGGTTACTTCCGCGCTTCGCCTGTCGATAACCGGACGATCAGCTCGCAGCCCATCGTATAATCGGCCGCTTTGCCGCCGCTTCCCGCTTCCTGCATGATCATATCGAAAGCTTTAAAACCGATTTCTCTGCGCGGATAATGAAGGGTCGTCAAACCCGGCGTCGTATGGGAGGCCATCAAAATATTTTCGCACGCCGCTACGGACAAATCCCGGGGCACCGATAAGCCGCTATCCTTGCAGGCCGACAGCATGCCGATTCCCATAAGGTCATTGGCTCCGACGATAGCGGTAAACGGGAGCTCTCGGGATTTTTGAAGCAGCTTCGTCATGTTGGCGTAAGCCATCTCCAGCTGCCCACCCCCGTGCAGCAAGTCATTTTGATGAAAGTCGAGTCCATGCGCCTCCATCGCTTTCAAAAAATGCACAAAACGGACGTGAAGATGATGCTCCAACGACGAATGCGCCATAAACCCGATCCGGGTATGCCCAAGACTCTTCAGATGCTCAATGAGCTTGAACATCGCTTCGCGCCAATCGATATCGATGCAACGAACGGAAGAATGCGCTTTGGCCGGAGTCGTAATCGAGTAGACCGGGATGCCTATTTTGCCGAAATAAACGAGCGTTTCCGGCTTCAGGCTCTGCCCCATCAGCAGGAGGCCGTCCGTACGTCCCATAAAGATCGTTCTTAATTTATCCTCTTCGGACGGGATATACGTTTGAAAAATAAGAGACTGGCCGGTTTGCCTGGCTCTTTCTTCAAGCCCGAGAGAAATGCCCGTTTCAAAAGGATTGCCGAGGCTGTTAAAAAGAACGCCGAATTGGCCCGTTTTTTTCGTTTTGAGGCTTCGCGCCGTTTGGTTCGGATTGTATCCCAGTTCTTCGATCGCCTGCAAAACTTTTTGCCGCGTCGTTTCCTTCACGTTATTTTTATTGTTCATTACGTAGGATACGACTGCTACGGATACTCCGGCGCGTTTCGCCACATCGTCTCTCGTTACCATCGGTTTTCTCCTTGCTTTCGACGTCAAGTCAACGATAGCGGTCGACCGCTTCCCTGTCAAGCCGGCTTCTCGTATACGTATGACGCTGTTAAACCTCGCCCCAAAACACTTGGGTCACATAGTCGAACGATATTTTCCCGTCCTGCTGGCAGCGGTCGAACAGCTTGCGCAGCTCGGCCATCATCGGCTCGTAGCTCGGATGTCCGGGTGCGGGACTGTAAGACGAGGACTGGAGCCTCCCTTGTAGTCCGTCGAAATCGAACAACTGGCCGTATGCAAAACGCGCCTCCTGCAGGCAACCTTCCTTGAAAAAGGATGCCAGCATGTCTTGCGTGATATTCGTATGATTCACATCCGCGTAATCGGTTCCGAACTGATGGAGCAACTGCTCGTATTCTTCCAGAAACGGCGTTCCTTGCGTCAATCGCGAGTTCCAGACCAGCGCAACCTTCCCGCCTTCCTTCAGAATACGACGGAATTCGGCCTGAGACGCAGAACGGTCAAACCAATGAAAAGCCTGCGCGCAGACGATAAAATCTACGGAATGCCCGGGTAATCCCGTCGCCTCGGCGGACCCTTCCACCGCCCGGTAATCGGGGGCTTCCCCCAGAACGCTTACCGCGGCTTCCCGCATCGCCTGATTCGGCTCGACCGCCGTTACCCGGCTTCCCCGCTCCAGCAGCAGCCTGGAGAAAATCCCCGTACCGGCGCCGATATCCGCAATCTCGCTGCCCGCTCCCAGACCGACGACTTCGTACAAATGATCGATCGCTTCCTTCGGATAACTGGGACGATACTTCACGTACGTATCGACCCGGTTGGAAAACCGTTCTTTACTGTCCATCCTGCGCCACTCTCCCATTCCTGATTATCTTTCGTTAGATCCATTCCAGAAATTCCAAACGGTTGCCGAACGGATCGTTCACATAAAATCGGCTGACGCCTTCTTCCTTGCGCACATCGTCGTCGATAAGAGTGACGTTCCTTGCGATCAAGTACTCTCGCAGCTCACCGATATGATGCACCTGAAACGCGGGATGAGCCTTTGTCGCAGGCATAAAATCGTTCTGCACGCCGATATGCACTTGATGAGCGCCGCATTGAAACCATACGCCTCCCCGTTTCTTGAGCGCTTCAGGCTTCGGAATTTCCGTCCAGCCGAGCAAATCTGCGAAGAACTTCCTCGCTTCCTGCTCGCACCCTTCCGGAGCAGCCAGCTGAACATGGTCGATCCCGGCAAAGCTGTATGACACGATAACCGCCTCCTCAAGTTTCATTTAATGAAACCGAGTTTCATGAATTACAATTCTATATTACCATCAAATATCGATCTGTTCAATCCTCATGCTTCGTTCCCGCTTCAAGCCTTCCAGCCTCGTTTGCGCAGCCGAATACTCCGATTGCAGCTGATTAACGAGCGTGCGCACCTGCTGCAGCGCCCCCAGCACCTGCTCCTGCGAACGCTGAATCCGGCCCTGAACGACCCAATCCGTAATCAGATCGTCGAACCAATAATCGGCCGTCTTCAGCAGCCCGCTTATCTCGATCCGAATATCGACGCTGCGCTTTAAATCTTCCAGCTCGTCGCGGAAGCTCATCATTAAGCGATTGGCATTATGAATGGACTGCTTAGCATCGTCGACATGGTTGTGTTTAATGTGCGTGCTGACGGCGCCGCCGCCCAGCATGTCCCACTTCCCCCAATTTTCCGCTTTATCCAAGCTCTCGGATGCGGCGTTCAGCGAGGCAACCACCCGTTTTCCCGCCGTATGGGCTTCGTCCAATTCTTTTACGAGAAAGGATTGATCCGCGATTTTATCGTCGAGCTCCGCCAGCTCCTCCGAGTACGTCGGGGTGTCGCGCAAAATAGACTCCTTCTCGGCAAGCAGACGATCGTATTCGCGATCGGCGTTGCTGAAATTCCCCAGATCGTCGCCTGTCTTCCTTATATCGTCTTCCAAGCCGGCAAGCAGCTGCCTCGCCTCCTGCAGTTTGAGCGCGGCTGCGAGCGCTTGCTGGCGCTCCATTTCGAGCTGCTCCTCCTTGCTCCTCAGAATGGTGTGGAACAGGTTCGCAAGCGACAACCGCGTCAGCTTGTCGACATCCTCCTGCTCTTCCTGGAGCCGTATCTCCAGCTTCGTCACGAGCCGCTCCTGCTCCCGCCGTTTTTCCAGCAACTCCATGCGTTTCCGTTCCGCTTTCTGCAGACGATATTTCCGTTCCTTCGCTTCCGCCAGCCGGGCTTGCCATTCGTTCGACATGTAAGGAACCCTCCGTTTCTCCAGTTTGTTGGAAATTCTGCATTCGTGCTTGTTATTACGTCTCCGTCCGGAATAGGTTTCGCTTGATTAGGTTTCGCTTGATTCGGAAAACGGCAAAAAGCCGCCTCTGATTGCAGCAGGCAGCCTACGATCCGGCTCGGCCGATAAATAAAGCGGAAAGACGATCGGCGCCGAAACGGCCGAGACTTACATTCTCTCGCGCACGAACCGCCCTGCTGCCCGCACACTCGAGCTGTCTATGATTCCCTTGGTCCTCAGGCCGCATTTTCGCACCCGCTCGGACCTTTGTTACGCGCCGCTTTTCGCCCGCCCAAACGCCGCGGCCCGCACTACCCCGCCGCCTTCGTCTCCAGCCCGAGCTTGCGGGCCACCAGAGCGGTCGTGCTCGCCTGCACGAGTATGGTTAGGAGTACCGCCATGAAGGTCACGGACGCGATCACATCGGCATGCGGAATGCCGGTCCCGGCGATCATACCGGACAGGGCTGCGGGAATGACGCCTGTTTCACGCACCCAGAACATGAAGACGATTTCGTTCCGCGTCCATTTGGCTCTTCTGTCCGGCAGCGTGCAGGCCAGAACGGTCAGCGGCCTCGCAACAAGCATGAATATGGCAATGATGCCGAGACTCGGCCACAAATAGTGCCCGATGACCGCAAAGTTGACCTGGCTGCCCAGCAAAATGAAGATGAGCATCCGCATGATGACCGTTACGTTTTCCGAAAAATGTTCGATTTCATGCTGTTTATCCGCCATGCTCAGCTTGAACGTTCCGGCGTTGCCCCAAATCAGCCCGGCGGCGAACGTCGCCATAAAGCCGCTCACATGCAGGAGATCGCCGAGCAAGTAGGCGCCGAGCGCCGTAACGACCATCGCGATCGTCGTGTAGTCGCGGAGGATGCCGATATTGACATGCGCGACCAAATACGAAACCGCAAAGCCGAGAACGCACCCGACCGCAATACCGCCCAGCGCGGATTTCATGAAATCGAGTATGCCCGATACAAGCGTAATTTCCTTCGTGCCGAGCGCGATCGCCAGCAGCGACGCGGTCAGGATTGCGCCAGTCGCATCGTTGAAGGCCGATTCGCTTTCCACGGTTTCGCGCACCTTCTCGCGGATTTTCACCTGCTTGAATACCGGGATGAGCGTCACCGGATCCGTCGATGAAATGACGGCGCCCAGCAAAAACGAATAGGTCCAAGGCAGTCCCAGCAGCAGGTGCGACGCCGCAGCGACAGCCGCGCACGTAATGAGCACGCCGGGAACGCTGAGCAGCGAAACCGTCAGCCATACCTTCCGCAAGCCGCCGAGCCGGATATTTCGACCCCCGTCGAACAAAATAAGCGCGGAGCCGACCGTTAGAATGAGCTGATTCGTTAACGAGGTGCTTTTTTCGTTGATAAGATGAAGCCCTTGCCCGACCAGCATCCCCGCGAATAAAAAAAGAGCGACATCCGGCAAACGGAGCCGGCTCGCTATTTTTCCCGAGATCATTCCCAGCACGCATACGAGAATGAGCAGATACAAAATATGATGGATCATGACCGCGCTTTCGCTTTCCACCGCTCATTCCCCCTCTCCGTTAACCGGATACCGCTTGCTGAAAATCCTCAATTTGTTCGTTCGTGCCGATGACGACCATAATATCCCGTTCATCGACCGTGTCTTCCGCCGTAGGCGCGATGACGATGCCGCCCCGCTTGTTGATGGCGACGACGCTGCAGCCGTATTTTTTGCGCGTATCGAGCTGCTCCAGCGTCATTCCCGAAATACGCCCGGTTACCGACAGCTCCGCGATCGTATATTCCTTGGAAAGCTCGATATAGTCGAGCAAGTTGGGAGAAACGAGCTGATGCGCCACCCGTATGCCCATATCGCGCTCCGGATAGATGATGCGGTCCACGCCGATCTTGTGGAGCACTTTGCCGTGCAGCTCGGACAGCGCCTTCGCTACGACGTTTTTGACGCCGAGATCCTTCACCAGAATAGCCGCCATGATGCTTGCTTGAATATCGTCGCCTATCGCCACAACCGCGCAGTCGAAATTGCGGATGCCGAGCGATTTCAGCACTTCCTCGTCCGTCGCATCGGCCACTACCGTATGCGTAAGCACATTGCTCATCTCGTCGACGATCTCTTCGTTGCGGTCGATTCCCAGCACCTCAAAGCCGAGCTCGATCAATTCTTTGGCCACACTGGAGCCGAACCGGCCTAAACCGATGACAGCGTATTGACTTCCCTTCATTTCCCCTGCTCCTTATCCGATCGTGATTTTACCTTCCGGGTACCGGAATAGTTCTTTTTCTTTTTTTGGTCCGAGCGCATAGGCCAGCGTGATCGGCCCCAATCGCCCGACAAACATCATAAAAATGATCATGATCTTCCCGACTATCGTCAACTGCGTCGTCAGTCCCATCGTTAATCCTACCGTTCCGAACGCCGACGTGACCTCGAACAGAATCATCAGAAAGTGGTGATCCTCCGTCGTCGACAGCACCATTGCCACGAAAATGACGAGAAACAGCGCGATCATCGAAAGCGTAATCGCCTTGAAAATACGATCCTTCGCCAAACGGTTGCGGAAAAATACGATATCCTCCTTGCCCCTGATCATCGCGATCATCGCCCCGATCAGAATCGTAAACGTCGTCGTCTTGATCCCGCCGCCCGTCGATCCCGGGGACGCGCCGATAAACATCAGGATGATCATGAAAAATTGCGAAGCTTGGCGCATTGCCGCGATGTCGATCGTGTTCGCTCCGGCCGTTCTCGGCGTAACCGACTGGAACATGGAGCCCCAGAACTTGCCCCACCCGCTGAGCGGCTGCAGCGTAAGCGGATTGGAATATTCGAACAGGAAGAAAACGATCGCGCCGATGACGATAAGCAAGCTCGTTGTCGTCAATACGACCTTCGAGTGAAGCGTAAGTCTCCGGGTCCGTTTGAGATCGAGCAAATCCGAAATGACGATAAACCCGAGACCGCCTAAAATGATCAGCATCATGGCGACGATGTTGACGATCGGATCGTCGACGTAACCCGTTAAGCTTACAAACTTGACACCCGTATGTCCTCCGAACAGATCGAACCCGGCATTGTTGAAGAACGAGACGGCGTGCCACACTCCGAAATAAAGCGCTTTGCCCGGCGCCATATCGGCGGACCAACGGATTGCGAACAGGACGGCCGCAACCCCCTCGATCGTGAGCGCATAACGGATTACTTTGCGGATAAGCCTAACGATACCTTCCATGCTGCTTTGGTTTAGCGCTTCCTGCAAAATAAGCCTTTCCTTGAGCGATATCCGCTTCTTCAGCATGAATGCGAACAGCGTGGCCATCGTCATAAAGCCGAGACCGCCGACTTGAATGAGCACGATAATAACGAGCTGCCCGAAAATCGTATAATGGCTTCCGGTGTCCACGACTACAAGCCCCGTCACGCAGGTTGCGGAAGTCGCCGTAAACAAAGCGTCGATAAAGGGCGTCGCCATTCCGCTGGCAGACGCGAACGGCAAGGTTAGCAGGAACGCGCCGATCATAATGATTGCGGCAAAGCCCAACACCAATATTTGCGGCGGTGTGAGCTGTAGCGGACGAAACTTTTTTTTCATGCCCTTCATCCTTTCTTTTTCCTCCGCAAAAGATGAAGCTTGCTTCGGACGAACCGCCGGGTACCATTTTTAAACAACAAAAAAAGGCACTGGAAAACCAATGCCCTTAACGGTTAATGGTATCCTGGATGCGAAGCCTACGAGGTTAGCTGTCGGATTCGGGTGCACCAGTCACCCTATCTGCTCTTCACGGCCTGTCCCTAACTGCCTAAGTCGACTTCTGGAACGCGCTCATGAAAGCAAAATTCACCCCAAGCCAGAATTCCCGCAATATTGCGCATCTGGCTCTTTCTTACATGGTTCCCCCGTTTTCACAAAGAAATTCGGCTTGTTACGCTATTCGATTCAACGATTCCGATTATATCCTGCTTTACGAAGATGCACAAAGGCGGATTTGGAGGAAAACGGCGGATTTCCTTGAAAATTGAACGTCTTTTTTCATTAAGGGATACCGCGCGCGCGTCTTTTCATCCATTTGCCGTCAATTGCTCGCGCTATGTCCAAAAACATAAGCCGTGAGTCTTCTCGTTCCCAATCAATCCGCTGGAAATGACTAACACGATATGGTAACTTGAATACAACCGAAGCATTTCTCCGTCTCATTCGCAGCTGCCGCGGTCGCGATGTTTGCCGCAAACATAAGCGTTTAATTATTCCGCTGCACAGGAGTCCGTACATAACCCGACCGTCAACTCAGCCCTTAAGGAGCGTGAACCATGGTACCGCATAAATTGAACCGTCAGCTGCTTCTGCTCGCCGTAATCGGCATCGTTCTTTACGTGTCCGTCATGGCCTATAACATGATTGCCAATTCATCGTCCGTCGAGGAGGACTTTGCGCTTCACGCCGTTACGAAAACCGCGGCGGCCGATGCAGCCGTCAAATTCGTCGAAACGAAGTTCCCCGGCGTAACGCCGTCCGGCACCCGAGTCCTGTATGAGAGCGATCAGGAGCTGAGCGGTTATTTGCAGAAATCGGGGCTTTACGACGAATACGAGAGCGCATACGGCCAGCGGTTTCCGCTCGATTACTGGCAGGTAGACGTAAAAACGCGCACCTCCGACACCGTTTATACGGTTTATGTAGGAATGGAGAAGCCGGAAATCGCCGGCTGGAGGAAAACGGCCGCTGCGCGCAAAGCGCCTCCGACGGAGGACGGCGCCAAAATCGCCGCAGCGTCGGTCATCGGCATGGGGTATAAAGCGGATGAATTCGTCTATAACGCGAACGACAAAACAGGGCGCGGCGAAAAACCGGATTCGACGCTTTATACGTTCGAAAGCACGCAGGCCAAAATAGGAGAGGCGAAGCTGCTTCTCCAGGTTAACGTCCAGAGCGGGGAGACGGTCTCCTTTAAGCCGGCCTTTTCGGTTCCGTCCGACTACTTGAGCTGGCTTGGCAAACAGCAAAAAAGCGCCAGCTGGATGACCATGGCGCATCTCGTTTTTACAGTTGTGATGGGGATCGTGGCGCTCGTGTACATGATTATGTACGCCCGCCATATTTCGTTCTCGCGCGGAATCGTCATGACGCTCGTATACGCGGCCGCTTATATCGTCCAAACGTTTAATATGATTCCCGCTTTGCAAACGCAGTCGCCGGATCAGGACCAGGTCGTCATGGTGATCCTGCTTTCCGTTTCGATCCTTTTCGTGTTATTGTCGGCCGCTTCCGTATACATGTCGCTGCTGGCCGGAGACGCGCTTTGGCGCCAAAAGAACAAGCATCTTTGGCCGCGGTGGAGCGAATCCGATTTCGGCGCGCATATTTTCTACGCGATGGGACGCGGCTACTTGATCTGCCTGTTCATCATGGGCGTTCAGCAGGTCGTCTTCTTCGCCGCCGAGAAGGGCTTTCACGCTTTCGGCGTAAACGATCCGATGCAGTCGCCGCTCAACATGCTGTGGCCGGGCTTGTTTCCGACGCTGGCTTGGCTCGCGGGCATTTCCGAGGAAATATTGTTCCGGTTGTTCGGCATCATCATTTTCAAAAAGCTGCTGCGAAATACGTTCCTTGCCATTCTGATCCCCAACGTGTTCTGGGCATTGGGACATACCGGCTATACGATATATCCGAGTTACACGCGTTTGATCGAAGTGACTTTGCTTGGTTTCATTTTCGGCTATGTTTTCCTGAAATACGGGCTGTACACGGCAATTTACGCACACGTGGCGATGGACAGCATCTTGATGGCTTTCTCCTACATAGCGAGCGAAAATACGGCCGAATCCGTTCTCGTCGGACTATTTTACGCGGCGCTGCCGGCGATCGTCGGTTACGCGATCATGCTTCTTCATGCCCGTCTGAAGCCGAAGCGTCCGCAGCCTGAGTTTGTTCCCCCCGGAGCGACGTAACGATCGTTAGCGCCAGCTTTTCACCGATTCCGAGAGGCTTAAAATCTTCGATTTGAGCCTCTTTTATTTTTTTGAGGGAGCCGAAATGCTTCATCAGCTGCTTGCGGCGCTTCTCCCCGATTCCCGGAATTTCGTCAAGCTTCGAAGCGACCATGCTTTTGGCGCGCGTTTCGCGGTGGAAGGTAATGGCGAACCGGTGAACCTCCTCCTGAATGCGCTGCAGCAAATAAAACTCCTGGCTGTCGCGGGGGAGGTTTACCGGCTCGGGCGGATCGCCGATCATAAGCTGCGCCGTCTTATGCTTGGCGTCCTTCACCAAGCCGCATACGGGAATGTACAGGCCAAGCTCGTTTTCGAGCACGTCGATGGCAGCCGACATTTGGCCGCGTCCGCCGTCCACGACAACAAGGTCGGGCATCGGCAAGTTTTCCTTCAGCACGCGTTCGTAACGGCGGCGCACAACCTCGCGCATCGTTTCGTAATCGTCCGGACCTTCCACGGTCCGGATTTTGAATTTCCGGTATTCTTTACGATCGGGCTTGCCGTCGACGAACACGACCATCGCGGAAACGGGATTCGTGCCTTGAATGTTCGAGTTGTCGAACGCTTCGATTCTGCGAATCGTACCGAGCCCGATCCATTCGCCCAAATTTTCGACCGCTTTGACCGTACGGGATTCGTCACGTTCGATAAGGCGGAATTTCTCCTCCAAGGCGACGCGCGCATTGTCGGTCGCCATGCCGACCATCTGCTTCTTCAAGCCGCGCTGCGGCGTCAATACCTTGACGTTCAGCCAGGAAGCGAGTGCGGCCCGCATGTCGTCCGCATGCTTCTCGGCTTCGTCGTTCTTCGCCTCGGCTTCCGCCGAGAGCGGCTCCGTTCCGCCGGATGACGCAGCTGCGCCATCCTCTTCTTGAGCCGGCTCCGCCGAGGGTAAAGCTGCCTCAGGGCGCTGCGTCGTTGCGGACGTTGCAGCCGTCCCTGCCGACTCCTCGGGAACGGGAGAAGGAATGATCAGCTCCTTCGGCAATGCCGGATTTTCGCTGTAATATTGGGTAACGAACGAAATGAAGTCCTCGTAAGCCTCTCCGTAGTACGGGAATAACGTCGCGCGGCGTTCGATCATTTTGCCCTGACGCATGTACAAAATTTGCACGCACATCCAGCCCTTGTCGACGGCATAACCGAACACGTCGCGGTCGACGACGTCAGACGTCGTAATGTTCTGCTTCTGCATGACGGCGTCTATATGAATGATCTGGTCGCGAAGCTCTTTGGCTCGCTCGAAATTGAGCTCTTCTGCGGCGTCAAGCATTTTGCGTTCCAGCTCCTGCTTGATCTGATCGTGACCGCCGTTCAGAAAACGGCTGATTTCCTGCACCATTTGCTCGTACGACTCGGCGGCGACCTCATACTCGCAAGGCGCGACGCATTGGCCGAGATGGAAGTACAAGCAAACGCGATCCGGCAGCGTTTTGCATTTGCGCAGCGGGTACAGCCGGTCCAGCAGCTTCTTCGTTTGCTGCGCCGAGAAAGCGTTCGGATAAGGGCCGAAATATTTGCCCTTGTCCTTGTACACCTTGCGCGTAACCTCCAAACGCGGATGACGCTCGTTCGTAATTTTGATATACGGGAACGTCTTGTCGTCCTTAAGCAGCACGTTATAGCGCGGATGGTACTGCTTGATCAGGTTGCACTCGAGAATGAGCGCTTCCACGTTATTGGCCGTTACAATATATTCGAAATTGCGAATCTCCCCGACCAGCCGCTGCGTCTTCGCGCCATGGCTTCCGGTAAAATAGGAGCGGACGCGATTTTTCAACACCTTCGCCTTCCCGACGTAAATAATCGTCCCCTCGGCGTTTTTCATCAAATAGCAGCCCGGCTTCTCCGGAAGCAGGGCCAGCTTCTGACGAATGATTTCCTGAACATGCTGCTCTCCCACGAACAATCACGCTTCCTTCTTCCAAAATATTTTCCGATTGACAGGGAAAAAGTCCGATAGACAGAGAAAAAGCCCTTCCCCCGCTTCGCCCGGCGTTGTGACCGGTCACTGCAATTTGCCGTCCGGCAAATTCCAGTATAGCAGAAAAAGAGCTTTCGCACATGTGTTCGCTTCTTTGCATTTTTTGCAATTATTGGTGGCGCGCCACGAAGTTTTTCAGATCGTCCTTCGATTTGAAGCCGACCACTTTATCGACAGGCTGTCCGTCTTTGAACAAAATCAGCGTCGGAATGCTCATCACGCCGAAACGGCCTGCGGATTCCTGATTGTCGTCGACGTTTACCTTCGCGATTTTAATGTCCACTTCTTTATCCAGCTCTTCAAGTACCGGTGCCAGCATTTTGCACGGACCGCACCATGGAGCCCAAAAATCAACCAACACCGTACCGGTGCTTTCGACTTCGCCTTTAAAGGATTGATCGGTTACGCTAACTATAGCCATGGTTCTTCCTCCATTCATTCTCAAACAGTCATCTTCCTTATATTACAATAGCAGCTATCAACATGTAAAGCATGCCTGACGGCCATCGGCCCCCGCCGAAAGTAAAAAGCAAGGCTTCCAAGGCTTACAGTCGAGGTCTTGTTTCAGAATTGTCACAACTCTCCTGCCCGAATGCTTTACAATTTGGCGAAAAGTTGGGTATACTAAACGTTAGAACATTGAGGAAACGGATTAGGGGGTTATACCATGAGCGATCCGAAACATCCGGAGCTGCATGTAAACGAGGAACCGCGCAATGATCTTATCGACGTAGGCATAGGCTTCGGCGTTATGTTCGGCGTTTGTCTCATTATTGCGGTGGTCGCCACGATCATTACGCTTCTATAATACGAAGAATGTTAAGCGGGCCGTTAACGGTCCGCTTGCGAAACCGCCGGAGCGATCCGGCGGTTTTTTTATAAGGCGAAAGCATTCCTTCACTGGCTGTGCTCCTTAAGGGATGGCGCAGGCAATTATGCCTTCTTCCCTAAACTTCGTTGGGGACTGCCCGAAATAATTCGAAAACGCCCTGGTGAACGAATACAGCTCGGGATAACCGAGCGACAGCGCGATTTCCGTTACGGGTAACCCCGTTTCCCGAAGCATCCGGGACGCTTTCTCCATGCGAAGCCGCTGTAAAAAACTTACGGGCGCAATCCCCATTTGACGGGTAAAAACGACGGAAAAATGAGAACGGGACACACCGGCGTGCTTAGCCGCATCATCCACTGTAATGCCCTCCGTAAAATGCATGCGCATAAAAGCTTCGCCACGGCCAACCCATTCGTTCTGCGTCGTTTCCTTAGTTTGCTTGCCCGCCTCCAGCTTTTCGAATAAGCGGTAAAATAGGGAGACCAGCCTCAAATAGCCCCCGTTTCCATTTCCCTCGCGATGCACGGAGCCCCGAAAATGCCGGATCAGCTCGTCAAACGTATCGGCCGCTTCGCCTTTATAAGCCGAACGGACATAGGGACACCGCGGCGTCAAGCCGGCGATTTCAAGCAAATGACCGGCCTGCTCGCCGTCGAAGGCAAGCCAGGCGAGGAGCAGCGGCGATTCCGAATGAACGATCCGGTAATCGTAGGTTACCCCCGGGAACAGGCAAAATATGTCCCCTTTCTCCAGCTCGACGGATGCATCCCCATATGCCAATCGCGTCCTCCCTGAGCGGACGGCGTGCAAGCTGTACCATTCGATGACCTTCGGCCCTACCTTGTATTCCGGCTTGGCCACGTTCGTGCCGGCGCGCACGGGCCATATTCCGCTTTTCCGCTCCCATGCGGCAGGCGTAAAAAGCAGCACCTCCGCATACTCATGACCGTATTCCGTTAATCCGGCGGCATCGGCAAGCGCTTTTTCGTTCATCTTCGTCCGCTCTGATTCCCCGAACGCAGCTTTCTTTCGCTTTCCTTTTTCACCATCGACACCTCGAGCGTTCGTCATCTCCATACGTCCTCTTTCCGTACGTTCCCTTGTCGTTTCTTTCGTTCAAATTACAAAGCTAATCCGAAACCTCGAACGTTCAAACAAAATGACAATGAAACCGAACCTAATGCCATTCTGTCATCGAAGCCGCTAGTCTATGATAAATATAAGACTTATTATATCAGAACGGAGGAATAGCCATGACTTCCAAAAGAAAAAAAACGAACATTTTGTTAATAACGAGCGATCAGCAGCACTGGAATACGATCGGCGCATTTAATCCGGAGCTATCCACGCCGAACCTGGACCGGCTCGTCCGCGAAGGAACGGCCTATACGCGCGCATACTGCCCGAACCCGACTTGCACGCCTACGCGGGCTTCCATCATTACCGGGCAATATCCGAGTCAGCATGGCGCATGGACTCTCGGCACCAAGCTGCTGGAGGACCGGCATACGGTGGGCGAGAATTTTAGAGAGGCCGGTTATCGGACGGCGCTTGTCGGCAAAGCGCATTTTCAGCCGCTGCGGGGGACGGAACAATATCCGTCGCTGGAATCGTATCCGATTTTGCAGGATTTAGATTATTGGCGGGATTTTAACGGTCCGTTCTACGGCTTCGACCATGTCGAGCTGGCGCGCAACCATACGAACGAAGCGCATGTCGGCCAGCATTACGCGCTTTGGATGGAGCAAAAGGGGCTGGCGAACTGGCGGGACTTTTTCCTGTCTCCTACCGGTACGATGGACCGTTCGATCAAGCATTCGTGGCCCATACCGGAGGAGTTTCACTACAATACATGGATAGCCGAACGTTCGAACGCCATGCTGGAAACATATAAAGAAAACGACGAACCGTTTTTCTTGTGGGCGAGCTTTTTCGATCCGCATCCGGATTATTTGGTGCCGGCTCCTTGGGACGCCATGTACAATCCCGACAAGCTGACGATTCCGTCTGTAACGCCAGGAGAGCATGCTCAAAACCCGCCGCATTTCGGGATGACGCAGGAGCGTCAGCCGGATTTCTCTCATCTGCGCGAGAGCGGAAACGGCATACACGGCTACCACTCGCACCTGATCGACGACGAAAAAGAACGCAAGCAGCTCGTAGCGACGTATTACGGCATGATCAGCCTGATGGACAAATATATCGGCCGCATACTCGACAAGCTTGACGAGCTCGGGCTCGCGGAAGACACCGTCGTCGTATTTACGACGGATCACGGCCATTTTTTCGGGCAGCACGGGCTGCAGGCCAAGGGCGGCTTCCATTACGAGGACTTGATCAAGCTCCCGTTCATCGTCCGCCATCCGGGACAAGTTCCGGCCGGCCGCGTCAGCGCTTCGATCCAGTCGCTGGTCGACTTGGCGCCGACGTTCCTGAGCTTGTGCGGCATCCCGGTCCCGCATGCGATGACCGGAATCGATCAAAGCCGCGTATGGCGCGGCGAGCAAGAACAAGCGCGCGACCATGCCGTCTGCGAATTCCGTCACGAGCCGACGACCATTCATCAGAAGACCTATGTAAACAGCCGTTACAAGCTAACCGTCTACTACAACCAAACGTACGGCGAGCTTTTCGACCTGCTGGAGGATCCGGGCGAGCTGAACAACCGCTGGGACGATGAGACATACACCGAGGTCAAAGCCGAGCTGATGCTAAAATTTTTATGGGCCGAGCTCGGCAAGGAACCGATGCCGATGCCGCGGATTTGGGGGGCTTAGCTGGGATCCATTTGTGACAGAGCAGTCATACGGCTATGCTTCATGCCTCTTCCGTCGGGCGCCGAATCATTGGCTATGACTGAAGATTCGGCGCAGTCGTATTAACGGCTGCGCAGCGTCTTTTCCATATCTCCCTGTGACGCCGCCAGCTATCAGCTTTTCACACGTCGCATATGACTGACGCATGTTGTCAACAGTTCGTCTTAGTTCGTCTTCATGCAGCGGACCTTCGCGCCGGGAGCTGAGCGCAGGCGAAATGCGCTGCAGTCCGATTTTGCCCATCTGGAACCGAGTCGGGCTCTCTTTCTTAGCCTGCAGTCCGAAAACGACCGCTTAAAACGGCAATTTAGCTCGGAACACCGGTAAATCCATTCGCTAAGCGGGCAAAATCGGACTACAATGCAAGAGGCGCCTTGATTCCTTACTACAAGTATGCAAATTCGGACTACAAGCATACGGGCCTTCGATAGCATCGCCAAGATAGGAAATCCGGCTTTTACCAGCATACGGAACCTTTGATAACATTCACCATGATGGATAAATTCGGCCTTTACCAGCATACGGAACCTTCGATAACATTCACTATGCAGGCAAATTTTGCCCTACAGAGGCGCCCAGATGGCAGCAGGTTTCTCGAATTGTCTCGATTCGCTCGGGCGCTCCGATTGAGGTCGAGCCTTTGACAAGTTCGGAGAAAGCGGCTTCGTAAGCAAAAAGACTGCTTCATTAACACCGAAGCAGTCTTTTTACGTCCAAAACATTCACTATCCGCCCTCCGCGCTTACATGATTTTCTCGCCCATCAGCGAGGCGATCAGCTCGACCGCCGCCTTCGCCGTCTGGTTCTGAATATCGAGCGTCGGATTCACCTCGACGAACTCCGCGCTTGTGACGATGCCCGCATCGGCAAGCAGCTCCATGGCAAGCAAGCTTTCGCGGAGCGTGATTCCCGCCGGAACGGGAGTGCCTACTCCCGGTGCATCCTTCGGATCTACGCCGTCCAGGTCAAGGCTGAGATGGACGCCGTCCGTGCCTTTGGATACGATATCGATCGCCCGCTCCGTCACAGCCGATATGCCCAAGCGATCGACCTCATGCATGGTGAAAACCGTCACGCCCAGCCGCTTCAAAAAAATCCGTTCGCCGGGATCCAGCGATCGTGCGCCGATAATGGCTACATGCTCGGGCTTCACCTTCGGCCGGTCTCCCCCGATACCGGTCAGCAGCGGATGCCCGTAACCCATGGCCACAGCAAGCGCCATCCCGTGAATGTTGCCGGAGGGCGACGTTTCCGCCGTATTGACGTCGCCGTGGGAGTCGTACCAGATGACGCCGACGTTCGACTTCTTCCTTCGCAGCCCTGCAAGCGTCCCGATCGCGATGCTGTGATCGCCGCCGAGCACAAGCGGAAACCGCCCTTTCTCTGCGATGCCCGCAACCGCTTCGCATAATTCCTCGTTCACACGAACGATCTCGTACAAATACTTCAAATTCGATTCCGGCACATCGGAATGATGCTTCGCCCTCCTGACCACCAGATCGCCTTCATCGGCTACGACAAATCCGAGCTGCTCGAGCCGCTGCTCCACGCCCGCGCATCGAATGCTGCTCGGCCCCATATCGACGCCGCGCCGGTCGGCGCCGAGATCCATCGGCACCCCGATCAGCGACAACTCCTTATTTTCCCATTCCTTCATAGCGGCAGCCTCCCGTCAGTCTTATCGTCTGTCTGCGAACCGCCACAAGCTCCTTCTTCCTTTGCTGCGAAATGCACATACCCCCGGCTTTGAATGACCAAATTCGTTTCGTAAGCGATCGCCCGACAGAATGCCGAATAGATAATCTGCTTCTATTTTTTCGTGGTCTCGAAAATTTCGTTTGTTACCAGGAAAATTTTCTTCATCGATGAACTTTACCGTTATCCGTTATCCGGCCAGCACGCCCTCAAGCCTTTCCAGCGCCCAATCGAGCTGTTCCTTCGTTACCGTCAGCGGCGGCGCGAGGCGTATCGTGTTCTCGTGCGTTTCTTTGCACAAAAGCCCGGCTTGCATCAATCGTTCGCAATAGGGCCGCGCCTTGCCGTGAAGCTCGATGCCGATAAACAGTCCTTTGCCGCGAATTTCGCGGATGAGCGGACTTTCCAGCCGCTCCAGCGCCTCTTTCATGTATGCGCCTAGCGCAAGCGATCGTTCGGCCAGCCCTTCCTCCTCCAGCACGCGCAAAGCCGCCGAGGCTACTGCGCAAGCAAGCGGATTGCCGCCGAACGTCGAGCCATGCGAGCCGGGCTCGAAAACGCCGAGTACTCCGGCGTCCGCAGCTACGGCTGACACCGGATATACGCCGCCGCCGAGCGCCTTCCCCAAAATATAAACGTCGGGAACGACATCCTCCCAGTCGCTGCAAAATATCCGGCCGGTCCGGCCGAGCCCCGTCTGGATTTCATCAGCCATCAACAGGACATTGCTGCGCTTGCAAATCGCCGCCGCCTCCCGCAAATAACCGTCAGGCGGCACGACGATCCCGGCCTCCCCTTGAATCGGCTCGACGAGAAACGCCGCCGTCTCCGGCGTGATCGCTTCCTCCAGCGCGTGCAAATCGCCGTAAGGAACCGTCCGGAAGCCCGGCGTAAACGGTCCGAAGCCTCTTTTATACGCTTCCTCGGATGAGAACGACGTAATCGTTACCGTTCTCCCGTGGAAATTTCCCTCGCAGACGATGATTTCCGCTTGCCCGTCGGGGACTTTTTTGATATCGTACGCCCAACGTCTGGCCGCTTTGATTGCCGTCTCCACCGCTTCCGCTCCCGTATTCATCGGGATGAACATGTTTTTTGACGTAAGCCGAGACAGCTGCTCATATAACTCCGCGAGCGGTTCATTGTGAAAAGCCCGAGACGTCAGCGTCACCTTATCCGCCTGTTCTTTAAGCGCCGACACGATCGCCGGATGCCGGTGTCCGAAATTCAGCGCGGAATAACTGCTGAGCATGTCCATGTACCGGTTCCCTTCCGGGTCCTCCACCCAGACCCCTTCGGCCCGGGAAATGACGATCGGCAGCGGATTGTAATTTTTTGCGCCGAGCGCTAACGTCCGATCGATAATTTGCCGCGATTTTGTCATGCGATCTCCCTCCTCTTCAAAGTAAAGCTGAAAGGATCGTCTTCGGCCAACATCGAAACACAAGAATGAAAACGCTTTCTACATGGTGTTACTTTCATTATACTCACGTGACGCGGCGAACGATACGGGAACATTCTTACAATCCATCATAAGTTTGGAGCTTGAAAACTGTGCATACTCCTATTTCTCTCTATCAGAAAAAGCGGCTGTCAGTCGTGAAGCATCCAATTTCTTTCCTGCGGGCCATTTCCACGCTGGAATTTTGTGTAGCTGGGGAGCTGTAAAGCCAGCCTGTTTCGGAAGGAGAAACGCCGCCCTGCCCCGTCCAGGCAAAATAAAGGAAAACGGTTCCTCGGATCAATACATCCGGGGAACCGTTTATTCAAAATCCATGTCAAAACATAAGCTCAAGCCATTGTTCTTTGGTGATCGGCCCAAAATAAAGGGTCAAATCGTTATCCTCCAGCATGCTGCGCACGGCGGCTTCGTCATACTTCAAGCCGATTAGCTGCTCTGCAAACTCCTCGGCGTCCAGAGCGCCGAAAAAGTCGCCGAATACGGCCGCTTCCGCGATTTGGCCGTTTTTGACGTCAAGCCGGACATCGAACGTGCCGACGCCTTCGATACGCTTCGTATGCCTGATGTTAAACGCCGGCGATTTGCCGTAATTCCAATCCCAGTTTCGGTAGCGCTCGTCCGCAAGCTTCCGAACCGCCTCCCAGTCCGCTTCCGACAGCTTGTACTCGGGAACGCCGGCTCCGCCGAAAATCGATTCCAGCAGCTTTTGCCTGAATTCGGCGACGGTAAGCGGCTCTAGTAAAAACTCTGATATGTTCGCCACCCGGCTGCGGATCGATTTTACGCCCTTCGACTTGATCTTCTCGAGATTGACGTTTAGTGCAGACACTACGTTCTCGATTTCCGAATCAAACATGAGCGTGCCGTGGCTGAACATACGGCCTCTTGTGGAATACTGCGCATTGCCGGAAATTTTACGCTCGCCGACTTGTATGTCATTGCGCCCGGTCAGCTCCGCCTCGACGCCGAGCTCGTGCAGCGCCTTCACGACAGGCTCCGTGAACTTGCGGTAATTATGGAACGATTTTCCGTCGTCATTGGTGATGAAGCTGAAATTCAAATTGCCGAGATCATGATACACCGCGCCTCCGCCGGACAAACGGCGCACGACATGGATACCGTTCTCCTTCACGTATGCGGCGTTTATTTCCTCCACCGTATTTTGGTTTTTGCCGATAATGATCGACGGCTCATTAATGTAGAAAAGCAAATAATCGTCGTCAGCCGGAAAATGTTTAAGCGCGTACTCCTCAAGGGCCAAGTTCAGCGCCGGATCGGTAATGCCTCGGTTGTCTATAAACAGCATAAGCAGGCTCTCCTTATCGATGGCATGTCGAGTCGCCGTCCGCAGACGGTCTCTCACCACTATACCTTATAGGAACGGTATTTTTCCACCTCTGCAAGGCACCGTGATCAAACGAAGCGCCCCCCTTCGCAGCGCAAACTTATTCCAGTTTGGCCCGCTCCCCAATGATCAGCGAAATTTGCCGAAATGCTGCAAATATGCTCAACATCCCCGCGCATAGGCGGCATTGAGCCCATACGATCGATACTCCGGCAGCTAACCGAAATTGTTACATGATATCCCCCTTCAAGGACATTTGGAATCAGCCTTCACCATTTGTTTCTTGCAGACTTGCCGCTTCATAAACGGCGTCGAGCGTGCGCTGCAGCTCCTGCTGGCCGTCCATCGCCTCGCTCCAGCGGCAACGATTGTTCATCAGCTCGGCGAAGCCGTCGATTTCTTTGGCATACAAATTTCCGGCCTCATATTGGATCTCTTCCGCGGCGACCGTCCCGGTTCGCTTGAGCCGGAGCGTACCTCGCTCCTCCTGTCCGAGCGTCCCTCCCGCAAGGAGTGCTCCCTCCGTGCCGTATACGTCGAAACGAGTTTCGGCAACGTCTTCCGGTATGTTAAAATGCATCGACAGCAGAGCATGGCCGCCTCCCTCCAGCTCCGCGAGCACCGATGCGCTATCTTCCACCTCGTAGGTAAACGTCATAGTGTCCATAAATGCCGCGACTCGCTTAATCTTACGACCGGACACGAACTGAACGAGATCAAGACAATGTGGACCCAAGTCCATAAAGACGCCGCCGCCACCGATCTCCTTTCTTTGACGCCATGCACCCGCCATTTCCGGATAACGAAAACAAAACGACATCCGAATCGACACGACGTCGCCGATTACGCCGGCCCTCACCGCATCGCGCATCTTTCGGTGCAGCGCATGGTAACGCATCATGAGCGCCCCATCGAAAAATACGCCTGCGTTTTCACAGGCTTCCCGAATCGCCTCCAACTCGCCGAGATTCATCCCGATCGGCTTTTCGATCAGCATCGGTTTGCCGGCTGCTGCGCATGCAAGCGCGTGCTCCAAATGGAATTTCACCGGAGAGGCGATATAAACGGCATCGAGATTTCCGCTGTCCCGCAGCATCTCGCTCACCGAGACATACCCCTGCGCCATTGGAAACCGCGCTTGCACCTCCGCCAGCTTCCGTTCGTCGGTTCTCATGACGGCTGCAACCGTTGAGCTGCCCGACGCCAGCATGCCCGGTATCGTCCGATTGACGGCAATGCCGCCTGCGCCGATAACCCCCCATCTTATTTTCATCGGAGCAGCTCTCCTTCTTGCGTCACGCCCGCAATAGGCGATTCGATGGTATGAATGACAGCCGTCAGCCAGGCTTCCGCGCTTTCCCCCGGCTGCAAAAACGGAGCTTCACCCGCCGCGACGGCCTGCTCCAATATCGGGACGTTGGACCTTTGAGGCTCTAAAGCCAACCCGCGTACGTTTCCATGAAAAGGAGAAGTCTTCTCCGCGAAGTTTTCTTGCCAGAGCCATAGATACGGAAACGCTCCCCCGTCCCAGCACAGGCCGATGCCAACCTGCCGCTTCTCGTTATACACGCTGTACCAGTGACCGCCGAGCTGATCGATAAAAACCATCTCGCTGCACGGAACGGCCGGGAATTGCGACATGTCGATCCGCCCTCCGTCCTTGCCGGGCATGTCACGCAGCGTACCCGCCGCCTCCGGGATAAGCCTGCTTGCTGCCGGATTGTATTCCGGCCGTTTGTACACCCGGCATGACGGAAGATCGATCCGGCAGTGTTCGTCGACGAACGACCCGCCGAACGTCACATGATGCCCCCACAGATAGGGCTGAGGATCCGTTCCGATATTCGTCACCTTCTCGCTAATGAACAGGCAAGGTCGATCCCGGCGGATCTCGACCGTCTTTTCCAGTCGGTACGGAAGAACGCCGCTCTCCGTTTGCAGCCTCAAGACAATTCGTTCGGGCGTATGAACGGCAATCTCATACGTCCACGGCCTGTGCTGAACATCCCCATGTTTGGGGACGGAAATCCCGTTATAGAGGCATGCTTTTCCCGCATTCGGAAACAGTTCGTACCAACCGCCGACATCGTAATGCAGAGGTCCCTTCGGATCTTGGTACAGAAATTCGGTACCCGTCCATTTATCCGTCCATTCATATAGATGTGCGCCTTTCCCGGCACAAATGCCGACGCGAATCGTATCGTTCTCAAGCGTAAGCAGCGGAACTTGTTCCCTTTCGGATAAGGTCATTCGGCAGCCGCCGTACAGCATGAGGATTCCCCCTTTTTATGATTTGCCGACCGGCAATTACAACAGACCGCTTTCACGGCCCGCAGCATCCGGCTGAATCTTCGTCAATCCACTTTGTCGACCATGTCGCAAAGCCGGTTGTAGCCATCCAGCAGACACCCGAGGTCGCTGCCGGACCAAATGATGTTCATCCCTTGAGCGCGCCAATGGCGCATATCGGCTTCACCGCCCATAAACATGCCGCATGAAACGCGATGCCGATCGCATATGCGAATAATGTCCATAACGGTCTCGCGGAAGCGCGGATGATCGAACTGCCCGGGAATGCCAAGCGATACCGACATATCGTACGGCCCGACGATCGCGCCCGCCACTTCCCCAGTCTCCAGCATCTTATCCAGTGACTCGGCGGCTTGCGGCGATTCCACCTGAATGAGAATCTGCTTTTCCTTATTGTAGCGGGCAATCTTCTCCTGCAGATCGTCCACTGCGAAATCATAGCCGCCGACGCCCTTTTTCCCGCGAGGGGGCAGCCGAACCATGTCGATCACCTGCTCCAGCTGCTCCAGCCGTTCAATACGCGGAATCAAGACACCGTCGGCACCCAGATCAAGCACCTTGGACACCTGATGATACGCGATATCCGTAACCCGCACGAAGGCCGTCAGTCCGGTCATATTCGCCGTACGGAGCAATGCCTCAAGCTCGCTCCAGTCGTAATGATTATGCTCCAGCTCAAAAATGGCAAAGTCAAGCTTACGTTTGGCCAGCAGCGGGACGATTCCCGTCCATGTGATGCAGGATATCATCGTGCCGAACAGCTTTTCCCGACGCTTCAGCTTCTCCGCCGTAAGGCTTGCATTCCTTTGTTCTGTCATGCTGTTCCCTCATTCCTTTCCGTTTGCATCCGCAAGCTACCCTCGCGTCAAGTAACGCTTATTTACCTTGCACACAAATGCGTAGCTCGGGGCAATGTAACGCGTACAGCGCCCTTCCACAATCGCGCCTAGCAAAATATACGCTTCCCTTTCGGTAAAGCCGTGTTCCTCCGTGAGCCAGACCAGCATATGGCGAAAAGCGGTCTCAAACGCTTGCTTTTCGAACGGCGAGCACGCTACGGTCATGATATAGTCGTCGTTCTCGATGCGGGGGCCTTCGATCGGCTTGAACCCTTTCTCCACCTCCACCGTCAGCGTCACCTCGCTGCGCACCTCGACGGCGGAAGCCTCCCCATCGGACTGGCGGGCATGAACGTCTCCCACATTCAGCAGCGCGCCTTCGACGAACACTGGAAACCGGATAACCGCTCCTTCCGTCACTTCCTGCACATCCATATTGCCGCCGTAATGACCGCCCTCGATATGCGTTTCGACCCGGTCGGCCAGCGTTGTACCGAGCGTGCCGATCATCGGCTGCACCGGAACGCGAACGTCCGGAAACAGCTCAATCCAGTCTTCCCTGATTTTGACCGTATGCGCGAAAATATCGCCGAATATCGGCTTCGAAATAGCCGGAAAAATGCTTTCGTCTGTCTCAATCGCCATATACCCGACGCGATTCGGAACGATTTTCCCGATTCTCACCGAAATCGTATCGCCCGGCTCTGCGCCTTCCACGGCGATGCAGACGCATGGATTCGCCCCAAGCGTCTTTTCCGGGCTCCACAAATCGCGTTCGCTGTGCAGCCAATCCCCTGTCGCGAGCTCCGTCTCGACAACGAACGTTTCGCCGGAAGCGACGATGGCGCTGGGGCGGTTAGTCTTGTCATTGTTCATGTACAACGTTGATCGGTCTATACGTTTCATCCTGTCTCCCCCATTCATTGGTGATATGGTATTACCAATATAGTAGCAACTCGTTCTCCAGTGCCGCAATAATAAAGTCATGATATGAATAATACTCTTATGATGTTTCCGCTGCGCGAATTTGCGCTTTCACCACGTTTTCGGCGGGTATCGGCAACCAGAAAAGCCCTGTGTACGTTCCTCCCGCAAGCAAGGGAATGACCCGCGATTCGGCAATATTCCCCAGCTCCCCCAGGTAACATTCCCAGTTCCAATCGGCGCAGCAGGAACGGAAGAACCTTCCAGTCAACGAAAAGGCGGCTTTCCGAAAGCCGCCTTCCGTCATTTCGCCCGCTTCTCCCCGCTTTCGCTCTGCGCCTGACGGTACTTGCTCGGCGTCGTCCCGTACCATTTGCGAAACACTTTTATGAAATAATAAGTGTTATTATAGCCGACGGCCTCGCTGATATCGTCAAGCTTCATTTCTGTCGTCACGAGCAGCCTTTCGGCATGGGCGATCCTTTTCTCCGTCACGTAGTCGGTAAAGCTCCGGCCGATGCCGTTCTTGAGCAAGCGGCTGACATAGGACGGATTGAAGCCGGCAAAGTCGGCCACGTCGACCAGCGATATGTCCCGTGTGTAATGCTCGTCGATGAACGCGACGATCTTCTGCACGTCCTTGCTTTGCTTGGTCGTTTTCTCTACCGAAACATAGCGAATGATGTCGCTGACCAACGATGACAGCGTATCGAATAAACTATCCTTGTTCGTTTTGTGGAGCAGCTTCTCGTACCAATCCGTATCCGACTCGAATATGTCGTCGGTATCGATGCCGAGCACGTCAATCGTTTTGATGATGCTGCTGAGCAGCATTTGGACGGTCTGCTGCAGCCTCGTATGGCTCAGGGCGTGCTTAGGATCCGTGAACTCACCCACCATCGTCCGCAAAATGGATGCCGCCGAGTCGTAATCGCCGGTAATGATGCAATTGTTTAACGCCTTTTCCTTCTCTACCGGGTAGCTGTAGCTGTTCTTGCTCGAAATCCGCAAATCGTCGAACAAAATGATTTGGTCGTTCCCGTATGCCAGCCGGTATTTGATCGCCTCGACGGCCTCATTGTAAGCTTTATTTAAATTCACGATATCCTCGCAATAGCTGCCAACCCCAATCGTCAGGGACAACCCGCTTTCCCTTGTCATCGTTTCTTTGGCATCCTGCAGCTTGGCGAGACACTCGTTCCATCCGGCGCGCTGTACGTTAACGACGAAGCATAGCCGATCGTCGATTTCGGTGCTGAAGCCAAGGTAGCCGGCAAACGCTTCTTCCAACTGGTCCTGGACATACAGACTCTGCACCCGCTTCTCTTTAAAAGATGGCGTCCTGCCGGCTTTCTGGGGATTCTCGGCTTGCACGGAGACAAGGACCAGATCGCATTGCGGAATATGCAGACCGAGATCCCGCAGCTTCGTTTCAATTTCCCCTTTGCCGTACAACCCGTATTTGATCAGTTCGTGCTTGAACATCGTCTGCAGCGTCGGCAAGTGATCGTTGAATTTGTTTTGCAGGTAGAATTTCTCATTGTACATAGTTTCGAAATTGCTCTCGATAAACCCGATATCGTCATAAACCTTGTTCGTCTCCGCGAATGCCGACCTCTGCTTAATCGCTTGGATCAGCTTGCGTACCGGAGAATAAAGGCGCCTGGAAACATAGGGCGAGAGTCCGGCGATAACGAGCAGAAGCAGCACGCAAGTAAGCCCAATCAGATTCGTAGACCGCTGTACGTTGCCGTAATACGCCTGCAAATCTTTCAGGCTTACGAACGTCCACCCCAGCTTGTCGGAATGGACCCAGGTAAGCAGGGAGTTGCCGCCGTACACGATAGAGCCCGGATCCCCGCGTATGACCCGTACGACGCCGTCCAAGTCGACGTTCGGGTTCGGCCCCGTGCTGCTGACGATCACATTGCCGTCCTTCGAGAACAGGTAGTAGCCGTCGCGTCCGGCCGACATCGTCCGGATCGTGCTCGTATACAGCTCATTGATGTTCACGTTGACGATAAACGCGTTGTTTTTGTTGAACGTGCGGTAAATGAGCGTCACCACGTTTTTGGCCATGCCGTCCTCGTTCACGGTACGCAGGTCCATACGCGTAAACATGTCGCTCCCGTTTTTGACCGGCTCGAGCCAGGCCAAATCGTGAAACTTCTGCTTGGCGTACTGCAGCCCGTCGGACGTCAGGATCATGTCTTTCTCGTCGTCGTAATAGTAAATATCGTCGATGTATTTATTGTTCATGCGGAGCGAAGACATCATTTTGATCATGTTTTTCTTGAAAAACAAGTACTCGTTCAGACCGTTCAAGTCCTGATTGAACTTATTGACGGACATGCTCTCGTAAGAAACGGCATTAAAGACATCCTCGTAGTCCTTGGTCGTGCTGCTGGCCGTCAAATAGCTTGCTTGATAAAAGATTTGGTTAATGATGATTTCGAACGCTTCCTTGGAATTGTCCAGCACATGCCGGCTCCAAGCGTGCATCTCGTTCTCCAGCGCTTTCTTCACGTTATAGTAGGACAACGTGCCGAGCACGAGAATCGGTAAAATCGCCGCCAATGCGATGTAAAAGGTGAGGGTTCGGTAGAAGCTCCTTCGCGGCCTCCGCATGCGGTCCTTCAGCTTCGGTTTCTCCGTTATCGCGATCGCCATCGCCCCCCTTTTCCTTCGTCTGAAAATCGTCCGTTTCTCAGGAAAGCCATCTCGATGGTAGCGTTTACATTCCGAAGTTGTCAACCGAATTTCACTTCTAGGTTGATCCGCTGAACGATGGCCGGCGCGAACGCCTTCAAATGCCGGTTGCGGTTGGCGAGCCGGATCGATACTTCATTGACCGGTATGATACGGGATCGGTCGAGCTCCCATACGAGCCAGTCCTGCGCAAACTCGCCCTCCACGGACTCCCGGAGCGGAGCGGCAAGCGTCATTCCGTTAAAGCCGAACCGCAGATCGTCGTCTTCCGTTACATCTTTGATCCATATTTTCAAACGTATACGGACATTCGTTTCCGGCGGCAGGCCCGCCAACCCCTTACCCGCCCTTATCGGAATGAGAAGCGGCTCCCGCTCCGTCTCTCCCAGCGTAATCGGAAGATGAAGGTTGTACCGCCATTCTTCGCGGGTAAGGATATAATCATAGTCCATATCGACGATATACGTTTTGTCGAGCCCCTTCAGCGTTTCCAGGCTTCCGATTTGTTTGACCAGCTCCGCGCGACGGGCCGGCGTCGGGTACATATTAAACGCATAGATGCCGTCCGGCTCCTCCGCAAGCAAGGCTTCCGCCACGCCGCGCATCACGTTATCGTTCGACGCGATACGTTCGTAGTCGCCGTACAGGCAAGGATAGAAAGAAACGCCCGTTCCATGCAGCAGCTGCTTATACCCCTTCGTATCGATGTTGAGACCGCCGGTACCGGCGATTACATGATCGATGAGACCGCGCTTCGCCCACGTTTCCACATCGAAGCCTGCCATCCGCGAGCCGATCGCAGTCGTGCATACGCGAACGGCCAGCTCGATGTAGACACCCCGGGTCCCGCCAATCTCGTCCAGCATGCCGCGCACCTCGGACACAAAGTCGGTCATCATGTACGCGCTCCCGAGCCCCTTATCCCAGTGGAAATAAAAGGGGCTTCGCATGAAATCAAGTTCCAGCCCGTCGAAAGCGTAATTCTCCATCGCCTCCCGGATGATGCTCAGCCTGAAATCGCGAACGTCCTTGACCGTATAATCCAGCGCCGTCGTAATGGCGGTATTTCCATGGAAGTCGGGGAACAGCTCCTTCGGATGCAGCCACTCCGGATGCTCCGCCTTAAACCGCGGCATGAAATCGATGCAATCCGGCCAATGGTCGTGAATATCGTTCAGCCGGTACGAGAAAAACACGTCCAGCTTCCGCTCCCTCGCCCCGCGAGTGACGATTTCCAGCGGATCGAGCCCATTGTCGAGAAAATGCTTCACATTCGCATACCGTTTATACGAGCTGACGCCGTTAAACCGGAACCCCCGGTTTTCACCGGCCAGCGGCAGTACCTCGCTCCGATATTCGGCAAAGTTGCCGACCCCCTGCATATAGCAGATCGTGTCCACTCCGCTCCCCTCAAGCGGTCCGAACACCTGCTCGAGCAGGTCCCGTTCCGTCGGGCGTTCCTTCAGCATCGCCAGACAATCCGAGCCGTCCCAGTTGAATAAATAAGATCTCCGCTTCGCCTTCCTCATCCGTTCTCCTCCTTCCCCGCTTTCGCTCAGCCTTTCACCGATCCGATCATGACGCCCTTGACAAAATATTTCTGGATATACGGATACACGAGCAGAATCGGCAAGGTAGAAATGACGATAATGGCAGATCGGAACGCGATCGTCGGCGGTTTTTTGATCGACGTGTCGATGACTGTCATACTAAGCCCGACCTTATCCCCAGACAGGTGAATGATGGCGTCGCGGAGAATGATCTGCAGCGGCATTTTATTGTAATCGTTTATGAAAATGGCGGCGTCGAACCATGCATTCCAATGCGCCACTCCATAAAAAAGGCCGATCGTCGCAAGCGACGGCAGAGACAGCGGTACGACGATGCGAAGTAGAATTTGCAGCGGATTAGCGCCGTCTATGCAGGCGGATTCCTCAAGGCTGTCGGGCATTTGCGTGAAAAAGGTTTTCATCAGAATGAAATTGTAGGCGTTGATCAAATTCGGAATCATAAGCGCCCATATCGTATTGGTCAGCCCAAGCGCTTTTACCACCATATAAGTCGGGATCAGCCCTCCGCTGAACACCATCGTGATAAAGATGAACGAAATGAACGCGTTTCGCCCAGCCAGCTTTTTTTTGGAGAGACCATACGCAAGTGCGGTCGTAAATGCCAGATTGAGAAACGTGCCCACCACCACGCGTATGGCTGTAACCAAATAGCCGGAGTAAATCATCGAGCCTTTACTCAAAATCATCCGGTAAGCGGATAAGTCGATGTCGTTCGGAACAAGCCGGAACGTGCCGTATTTCAGCACATCCGCCTGCGTCATCAGCGAGGTCGATACAATCATGACGAAAGGCAGCAAGAAGGCCAGACTGAGCGAGCCGAGCAGCAAATAGTTCAATATGGTAAACGTTCGGCCCGGATTGCTGAGCGCATCACGGCTCGCCGTGCTTCCGGCCTTCCTTCCTCTCATTCGCAGCAGTTTCACCATATGCCCTCCTGTCCCGACTTTTTCGCCAAATAATTGGCCCCTAGCAGCATAACCGCCGAGAACGCGGCTTTGAATAAGCCGACAGCCGTCGTATAAGAATATTTCATGCCGACCAGTCCTTCGCGGTAAACGAACGTATCAAGCACATCGGAAACATCGTAAGTGGAAGGCGAGTAGGTCAGCAGGATAAGCTCGAAATTGACGTTCAGCACATTCCCGAGCCGGAAAATCAGCATGATTGTGATGACCGGAAGAATACCGGGCAGCGTAACGTACAGCATTTGTTTGAATTTGCCGGCCCCGTCGATTACGGCCGCCTCGTATTGCTGCGGATCAATCGTCGTCATCGCTGCAAGGAAAATGATGCTTTCCCAACCGATCTGCTGCCAAATTTGCGTGCAAACGACGATAATCCGGTAATACCGCTGCTCCCCCATAAATAATATTGGCTCTGTGCCGAACCATCCGAGCGCTTCGTTCAATAGTCCGCCGTCGGTCGACAGTAAAAACTGCAAGATCCCGACGACAACGACCATCGATAAAAAATGCGGCAAATACGAAATCGTTTGAATCGCTTTTTTGAACCTCCGGTGCCTCACTTCGTTCAACAGCAAGGCTAGCACGATCGGCGCCGGAAACCCGAACACAAGGTTATAAAAGCTTAGCAGCAACGTATTGCCCATTACCTGGCTGAACGAATACGAGCTAAAAAAATCTTGGAAGTGTTTCAGCCCGACCCATTCGGACGTAAACATGCCGCTTATGCCTTGAAACGGGCTGTACTCCTTAAAGGCGATAATGACGCCGAACATCGGCACGTAATAAAAAACGAGGTAGTAGGCGATGCCCGGCAGCACAAGTGCGTAAAGAAGCGGGTGCTTTCGCAGTGCGTTCATAAGTATGGTCCTCTCTTGCCTCTCCGCTATTTTTGTTGTTCCTTGTACTGCTTGGTCCTCTCCTCAGCCATTTTGTCGAGCCCAAGCTTCTTGAGTTCAGTCAAAAAGGTATCCCATTTGCTCATCGGCTCCTGGCCGGTAATGAATTTGACCAGCCACCGGTCCCGCAGCTTGTCGATGTCGCTGGCCGAGGGAACTGTGGCGTTGATCTTCGCTTCGTCGTAAATGGCCCCATAGTCGGCAGGCTTCTTCAGCTGAATGCTCGAATCCGCCGTGAAGGCGAAGAAATCGGACCAAATCCGGCCGGAAATCGTTTTATCCGATGATCCTAAAGTAATGGCTCCTTGAACGAGACTGTAGATTCCGGAATATTGCTTCTCCGCACCGGCTGTACGCTCAATGATCCCCTTGTCCTTGTCCGCCCATTTCCAATGTTTGTTTTCGAGGCCGAAATCGATGATGTTGCGGTTGGTCCGGTTTGAAATGCCCCAGTTGAAAAACTTGATGGCCGCTTCCGCATTTTTGCTTTTTACCGAGAACGCGATTCCTTGCCTCACGGGAAGTCGAAGGGAATACGCGCTGCCGGCTGGACCTTCGAACGATTTCATAAACTTGTAGTTGGCATTCGGATTTTCGCTCATCAGCTTATCGATGCCCGTAAGGCCGACGGAAACCCATGTCCCGAGCACGCCCACCCGGTTTTGCGAAACGAGGTCGTTGACCGCATTGATTTCTTGGGTAAACGCTTCCTTCCATATATATCCTTTGGCGTACCACTCGGCCATTTTGGCAATGTAGCTCTTATAAGCAGGGTCCAGGATAGCGGGCTTCACCGAGCCGTCGGCGTCGATCCAGTTGTGGTCCCCGTATTTCGTCCAAAGCCCCATAAACGCCCTGTCCATCTGCTGAAAGCTGAGATGGGTAACGAGCGGGATGACGTTCTTGCCGAATTTATCGGTCGTTTTGAATGCCTCGAGCACCGCCTCGAACTCTTCGAGCGTAGTTGGCTCCTTCAGTCCCAAAGCCTCCAGCCAATCCGTACGGATGCGCGGCGCATTGCCGATCGGCGTGTTGGCAAAAGGAATCGCGTAGATGTTGCCGGTTTTCTTGTCGGTAACCGCATCCCATTCTTCCTTCGTATAGTTTTTGACAAGCTCCGGCGCGTTTTTGAGCAGATCGTTGATGGGACGGATCATCCCTTTTTTCTGAAACTCCGTCCAATCGCTGACGATAAACGCATCCAGCTGCTCATTGGAGGCCAGCATAATGTTCAGCTTCTCCTCGTAGGTGCCGGCAGGCGGTTTAATCATGACCGGTTCGACGTTCGTTTCCTTAACGATCGTTTCCAGAACGGCTTTATCGTCGGGCAGCTCGGTGCCCGCCTCCACTTTGGTAAGAATATACGCTTTCGCCGGCGCAGCCGGCTTATCGGTGTTTGCGGGCTTCGCGTCCGGCGTTTGCGCAGACGGAGCGCCGCTCGGTTTATCGGTCGCTTGATCAATCGAACAGGCGGCAGCCGTAACCAGCAGCGGCACCGTTAAAAGTGTTGCCAACTTTCTTTTCAACATGCTTATCTCCCCCTCGGTCTTCTTATTGTAAACCCTTTCATTTACCTATAGAATACGTTGTTGTCATTTACCTTTTCCCCAGCAACGTATTTTTGGGTATCGACGCCCGGCGCTCGACCTTGCCTCGATACGGCGCTGTGATGTGAAGCCGTCCTCCTTTCGCCGCTTGCTGATTCGGATTATAGCTGGCGGATTCCCCGCATTTCTATAGTAAATCGATGCTGTGAATAATACTTTTCCGCAATTGAGGATCCGGAACGGCCCCGGTGCAACAAAGTATTACGAAAGCGGTAAAGCTACTATATGTTGTCGTTCTCCTTCATTTTACAATAAGCGTGTTGGACAATCCCCAATTCATGGAGGCGATTCGCGATGAACGACAACCACCCGCATCCTCATCGAAAGCATCGGACAGAGAACGAAAGACCAATCAAAGGCAGCGAGCAGGAGCAAACGCATCTCCCGGATGAGAACAGCGGGGCGATTAGCCGCAGGAAGCTGCTTGCTTCTCTCGGAGCAGCCGGACTTGCTCTGGCCGCCGGCGGAGCGCTCCCCTTCGGAACGGAAACGGCTGAAGCCGCTCCCACGATTACCGTGTACAACGTGAGGGACTATGGGGCAGCGGGAGACGGTATGACGGACGATACGAATGCGATCAATCAGGCGATAGCTGCCGCTTATTCGGCGGGCGGCGGCGTCGTGTACATTCCGCAGGGCGTCTATCTCGTCGATCCTTCTCCAGGCAACGGCATTGTGCTCAAAAAGGGAATATGGCTGCTTGGCGCAGGGGAGGATGTTTCGGTGTTTACCGCCAAGCCGACCGGAGGGAGCGTCATTCGCCGCGATTTTAACCCATCCGGACCGAACGACTATTTGCAGGATCTGTTTATCGGCCATTTGGCGATCGTGCTGAATCACCCGGCTGCGGCATCGCCAAGCAATTACGTGCAAATCGGCTTCGATTTTCGCAACATTACGCGCAGCACCCTTTTCGAATGTTATGTCGGGAACTACATTCGCGGCGGGGTAAGCAAAACAGAAGGGGTCTGGGAGGATATGGCGCAGGGTTACGGCATCGTCTTCGGCAATGTATCGTCCGGCTCAGCCGCTTATGCCGGAGGCGAAGTAAATACGGCCGTTCGCTGTGCGGTATGGGGCGCAAAAAAAGCGATCGTTCTCGATGATTCCTCCTTGTCGCCGACTTCAGCGGCCCATGCGACTACCGTGCAAAACTGCGACGTGCAAATATGCGAGCTCGGCATCGGCTCGGAATCACGCTACACCGCTGGGCTGACATTCGAAAACAATATCGTGCAGACGGTCATTCGCGCGAGAGGAAGCAGCAGCGCAACCTGTTGCTATCGCATCGACGGTTATGGCTCTAAGGCAGAAGGCGGATATATTGAGGCTACAACGGCGGATCATGTGATCTATTTAGGCGGCAATTCTACACGTAATTGGGTAGAGCTCGGATACTATTCCTCAAACGGAGCCATTACCGATCTTGGGACAAATAACCGGATTCAATACTTGAACGAGTCGGACGGGCGGTTAATCGATTCGTTTAACCGTACCGCCCGCAGCAAAGCGTGGGTCACGTTCAACAGCGGCGGCACCATCCAAGGGGGAAGCGGAGTTGCGAGCGTTACGCGCATCGGTGCGGGCGATTTCCAGATCAACTGGTCGGTCGCTTATCCTACAGCTAGCTATGCTGTATCCTTCTCCAACAATGTTGACGCCTCCGGCAATGCGGGCCTGGTTACCGTCAGAAGCCAATCCGCCTCGAACGTACGTATCCATACCTACAAAATCTTAAACGGCGGGGCTGTCACGCAGATCGATTTCCAAGCGGTAACCGTAATCGCGGAATTATTCTGATAGAAGGCCGTTGTCCTTAACCCATTCAGCCTGCAAGAAAATAGCCCTCCATTTTTGCGCTTGCGCAAAACGGGGGGCGTTTTGATCAGAGTTAATATAAAAACTTCGAAACATAAACGGATCGCAGCAAATGGGGGACCTACGATTCCCATTCGCCAAGCGAGTAAAATTCACCGGACAACAAGCAAACCGCTTTAAGGCTCGATATTACCCGGCAAGCATTGAAATTCAAGCGAACGCTTTAAGTAATCGCTGAAGGTTTCCAGCTCGTATTCCTGTACTAGCTGCTGGACCGTTAGCGACTCCGATTCGCTCGATATTTGGACCGCTCCGACATAACCCGGCTCGACAATGCGCACCTGTTCCCCATACTTCTCTTTCATGGCGGTGAGTTTTTCCCAATGACCGTTGAGGTGGCAGAGCACGTAATCCAAATTGACCTTTTCCGTGAAGCTGTCAAAATAGTTCGTATTCGTCCGGAGCACTTGACCGAGCGGGGAAATGAGCTGACTCGGGTAGGACTGGCTGATCGCGCTGACGAAAAACGATCCGCATGAATACGCCCAGTACTGCTGCATCAGCCCGCCATGATACATGGAGACGAAAACGAGCAAATCCGGCTTTGCCTTCACGTACATTTCCCTCAAACGGTCGAAATTCAGATCGAAGCAAATGACGAATGCCACCGTTCCGAAATCGCACTGCAAAACCGGCGCGTCTTTGCCGCCTAATACCCCATCGACCGAAATTTCGATATCGACCGGATGATTCTTGTTATAGATCCCGACGATCTCTCCGTCTCTGCCGATCAATTCCACCGAATTCCGCCAGGTTCCGTCTTCAACCTGCCGCAGACGAGGATAAGCGATGTAACAGCTGTGCTTTTTGGCCGTTTCGCGCATCATCGTCAAAATGGAGTCCCCGCGGCATGCGTAAAACGCTTTGAGCCGTTCCCCCGTGAAACTGCGCGGCATATCGCACACCTCGGGAAGCACGATCAGATCGGGGCGGTCGGGCAAAACCCGGCTCAGCTTGCCGCGCAAATGCTCCTTCATTGCTTCAACGGCCTCGCGCATATCCAGACTCGGGTCGATTTCCTTGTAGTCGCAGCCGATCGAGCTGATTTTCGCAAATCTCGACATGAAAATTCCTCCTTCGAAACGTTCCCGGTTCAGTCCCATTCCCAAACTCGGAGGGCGTCCCTTCGTCAACCATGCCGGACACCCTCCATTTCCATCTTAATACCGCGTGTTAATAAAAACTACTCTTTTCAAGAAATGCGAAGGTTGGATGAGTCCGAATAAAGGGATCGGTTTAAATCCCCTCTAGTACTGATATATCTCCACATCGTCAACATAAATCGTGCTTTCCGCAGGCAGTCCTTCAACAAGCACGACAAGCTGCGCGTAATCAATTTCGAAGCCGTTTACGGTCTCCGGTATTTCGCCAAAAAGATCAATCGCTTCCCAGCCTTCACCTGCATAGTCCGCCAAACGCTTGGATTCGGAGCGTAAGGCGAAGAAAACGGTCGTCTCGTTTTTCAGGCGGTAGTGGAAAATCAATTGGAGCGTGCCGTTCGCCGTCACTGTATTTTCCGGTACTTTAAAGAAAAGCCTTCCCGCGAGCGGCCCGGGTTTGGTCGTCAAATTTTGCAAGACGCCCCCCATGCTGCCGCCGCCTGCAAGCTGAATGCCTACACCGGCTTGACCGGAATACACATGCTCCGTAACGGTGCTCTGCTTCGCGACGGTGAGCCATTCCGCCCAACCATTCGGCAGCTGATTCGTTGCCGTTTCAAATGAACCGTTCACGGTAAGGGAAGGCGGCCCGGCAAGGACCTTCTCCAGCGTCTGGGCGATTTGCTTCGTTCTTGGATCCGCGCTTTCCGTATAGCCATGAAGCCTGTCGCTAATCGGCCCTCCTGAAGGCTCATGCCGTTTTACGTAATCGACTATATTCCAGAATTGACCGGCAAGATTCGGGGTCCCGCTCCACGTAAGCCCGAAAATGCGCGGGTCGAGGGGATGCAGCAGAACAGGATCGTTCTTAAAGGATTCAAGCAGCTGTATGCGTTTCTCGGTCCACTCGCTTCCGGCATCTTCATCGCTGAATAGCTGCTCGATCGCTAGGTTAATATCCCCGCCCGAGCCGGAATTTGCTTTGGAATACATATAACTGACGGCCGAGGCCTCGTAGTATTCGAATGCCCGCAGTAACAGCGAGGCACGCGCTTTTTGCTTATCCGTCACGGCCTTGGCCAGCGCCGACTCCAGCAGCTGCCTGCTGACCGTCATATCCTCCATGGTGACTAAATCGAGATAGATCGGGTCGGAGAACATTAAATAGATGCTATTTTTATACTTCTGGAACCATGCCGAGTTCGGGATACGTTGTGTCCAAAACTCCTCCCAATGCGCATAATATGCGGCCAAATCGGGCGCAGCTTCCGGACCTACCGCTCTTTCGTACCATTCCTGCAGGAGCGTATCGACATCCTGATCCGGATTCCATTGCAGCTTGGCGGACAGCCATGCTTTCGGACCTTCTCCCCAGTTCGGGTAAATTTCCGCGTACTGCACCGATACGCCCATTTGCTTCGCTTTCGCGTAGTTGTCCGCCATAAGATGAGGATAAATCCGCGGTACGGCATATGGGGTTCCATAAATGTAATCGTACCATCCCGTGCTCGTTGCAACCTCGCTCCACTGTTCCATCAACTGATCGTCAGCCGCTTCCACCTGCGGATCGAGCCAAGCCATCCGGTCTTTCGTCAGAACGGGCACGACGCGTGGATTCAGCGCGAATGACGGAGGATCGATGACATTCTCATAGGCCAGCACGCCGAACCATTTGTTAGGAAACACCTCTAATACTTCTTCGGCCACCTGGTTAACCCAGTTGTAGTAAATGTCCGACATGTCGTGAAACCCTTTGGAATTGACTTTCCCCGTATACATCGGGTGATTCGGGTTCTCTTCGCAGAAGCCGCCCGAATCGTTCACGCCGAGCGAATAGCTGACTTGATCCGGGTTGTCCGTGAAAAACTTGACGATCGTCTTCACGGCTTCCGTCACCGTAGCGGGCTCGGAGAAGCAAGGCTGCCATCCGGAAATATCCTGGGCTGACGGAATGAACCTTTGTCCGTTAATGATCGGATAAAACTCCGGATTGCTCGTTCCGTATTTCGCTCCCGGAAACATCAAATACATATTGTGATAGGCGTTAAAACGCCAAGGCAGACGATTTTCCCGCGCCCATTCAAACTGAACGGGACCTGTTTGATTGGTAGGCATCGTCATCGGACTTAAGATCCTGGACATAAAAGCCGGCTCCTGTTTTACTGTCCCGCCGGGCACTAGAATCGAGGACTTTTGCGGAACATCCGCTCCATCCGGTCCCGGCAGCAGCCAGCGTACCCCGACGTAACGCTCGATAAACTCATATACGCCGTGTTCCGTCCCTGCAGATGTTTTCCCGGCAATCGCCATTCCGCCGTTACCAGCTTCGATAATAAAGCCTTCATCGTCCATCGACGGCAAAGCGCTTCGCGAGCTCGCACTTAACTGAGCGGTGATGCCTACATAGATAGGCAATTTATCGCTTATGTTACTGCTCATCCATGCGAACTCATCCATGATCGGCAGCCTCGCTCCGGTTGATTGCTCCACATAGCCGGCAATTTTGGCGGCGGCTTGTATAACACGCAAATCGGCATTGGCGGCGTGCACGATGACCGCTTGGCCGGTACCTTCATTTACAACCGCATAGGTTGTCGGCTCAGGTGTCGGTGTTGCTGTAGGTGTTGATGTCGGCGTCGATGTCGGTGTCGGTGTAGTCGTTGGTGTCACTGTCGGTGTAGGCGTCGACGACGTTGATTCCGACGCCGGCGATGCTGTCGACACGGGCAGCTGTACGGTACCCGACTGCTCAAGCTTAGCCGGCGGCTTCACGAACGAAGATTGCTTCGCCTTCGTTCCCAAGATGGCAAAAAGAATAGAGCCTGCTCCCGTCGTCTTAATTGCGGCTTCCAATTCAAGCCGGGTGATGACGGCTCCTTCCCCGATATTGGCGATTACGCCTAACGCACTCTCGTATACACGAAGCTGCTTAATGGCCCCCTTCATAAAATCGACGGTAACACCGCCGGCGTAAACGCTTACAGTTTGGAAAGAGCCGAGCAGCTTCACGATCGATCCGTCAGGCAGCTCCTCGCCGATCACAACCTCGGCAAATCCGCTTCCTTCCAATATTGCCGGAGTCAGAAGCGTAACGGAGGACAGCATGCTCGTACCCGACGCATGGATGCGCACTGTGTTGTTTTTGTTGTTCACAACCACGGTAAGAAGAATGGAGTCGACTGCATGAACGCTGTTGGCCCCTCCGCCCTCTATGATCGTTTTTCCCTTTACCGTAACGTTGTTCAACGTCACGTCCCCTTCGCCGATCCCTTCGCCCAGCAGCAAGTCGCCGTTAATATGCATGTTCTGCAAAGTGACGCCCGGCACGGCTACAACCACATTTTTGCCAACTGACTGCATGCCTGCGGCAGGACCATATGTACCGGGCTTGTCGTAAACATCCTGTCCCCTGGCAGCTTTAGCGCGGTTTGCGATAACAACGGCTTCCGCGAGGCTGATCGGGTTTTTCGGCCTGAAGGAACGGTCTTCGTACCCGCTCATCACGTTCGCAGCGACGATCGCGTCGACCCCGTCCATGCTCCACGAAGCGATTTCGCCGGCATCCTTGAAACTTCTCGCGCCGCCTCCGCCGGAAGGTGCAGCCAGTTGAACGATCCGGTTCAGCATAACGGCCGCTTCTTCGCGGCTGACCTGCTTATCGATACCGATTGTGAGGTCTTCATAGCCCCGGATATAGGCAGCCTTGACAGCTCGGGCCGCTTCCGTATACGCCAAGTCGCCCGCTTGCAAATCCTTGAAATCGATGGACGCTTCTTCCGTAAAGCCGAAGGAGCGGTTGACGATTGCCATAAATTCGCCTCTCGTAATCGTACGGTCAGGCAGAATCGAGCCGGAACCATCTCCTTGAATGACCCCATTGTCAATCGCTTGAAGCAGCTCCTCGCTCGCCCAATGCCCGGCAATTTCCTCGTAGCTTCCGTTCGTTTTCGCCGGATTTGCAGCGGCGGCATTCCCCGCAGCCGTACTGAACAGCATGCAGATCATCAGCAGCAGCGGTATGAATCTTTGACGTTTGAAACCTGCCATTCTTTCACCTCCATGTTTTTTGAACCGCATTCCGGACGGCTGTCGCCGAATAAGCGGCCTGGGTTCATCATAGAAACCGGAGACACCGAACGCCATATGCCATTTTGCATAACGTGTTCCATTTTGCATGACATGAAAAATGGAATACGAGGATAAACGGCTTCGCCGTCCTGAACGCTTTCGAAGAAAGCGACTTCGTAAGCATAAACTGGGACGCGCGCGTTTTGAGAAAACCGCCTTGCGGCGGCTTTCGTGTTCGATATACGTTAGTACTTTGACATTTACCGGTCTTCCAACCGGTATTCATACCGCTTGCTCCTCCTCACTCGTCGCTTGCATGCGCTGCAGTCCGATTTTGCCCACTTGGAATCGAGTACGGCTTCCTTTCCCCGCCTGTAGTCCGAAAACGCCTGCTTGCAGCGGGTATTTTGCTTGGCATACCGGCGAATCCGTTCTCCAAGTCGGCAAAATCGGACTCCAGCGTGAGGCGAACATCAATTCCTTCCTCCAAGCAGAAGATTTCGGACTACAGCATATCGAGGAGCCTTAATGGCAGCGTAAGGATAAACGGCTTCGCCGTCCTAAACGCTTTCGAAGAAAGCGACTTCGTAAACATAAGCTGGGACGCGCGCGTTTACCGTTGATATATAAGCATTTAAAGATAAACGTCTACATCATCCTATAAGGACAGGCACGTTTATCGCTTGTTAGACGAAACGTATGCGCTGATATTTTGAGTAACGCCTATAAGTTGAAGCAATCTAACGATAGTCGTTCACAGATGGCGACTTACATCCCCATAGCTGAAGCAAGGGGCTTTACGCCGCAACTTACAAACCAAGCATAAACTGCACCGTCTTGTCCCCGAAGCCCGGCAAAATCTCATGCCCGTAGTCCGGGTAAAGCTCCAGCGTTTTAGGCGCCGTAATCTTATTGAACGGAGCGAATTGCGTGGACGGCGGGCAGACGGTATCCATCAGTCCTACGCCCATCATCGTTTCTCCTCGTATTCGCCCTGCCAGATGCTGGACGTCGATATAGCCGAGCTTCGTGAAAATTTCTTTTTCTCTTGCATGTTGAGGATCGTGATGCCGGAAGAATAGCTTAAGCTCCTCGTAAGCATCCTTCGCCAAATCCATTTCGTACACTCTTTGATAGTCGCTAAGGAACGGAACCATTAACGCAAGCCGTTTAATCCTCGGCTCCAGCGCCGCACAGGCCAGCGTCAGCCCGCCGCCTTGCGACACGCCCATTGCCCCGACCCGATCCGGGTCCACCTCCGGCAAATTCATTACGATACCGGCCAATTGAGCCGTATCCAGGAAAATATGGCGAAACAACAGGTTATCCGGGTGATCGTCCAAGCCGCGTATAATATGCCCTTTCTGGGTTGTCCCTTTCACGCCTCCGGTATCCTCGGATAATCCGCCCTGCCCCCTGCAATCCATCGCCACAACCGAGAACCCCAAAAGCGCATAAATCAATTTATCCGACCAGTCCCCGGCATTTACGGAATAACCGTGAAACTGCACGATGGCCGGGTGAGGCTCCGCCACATGCTTAGGCCGGACATATTTGGCGTGGATGCGCGCTCCGCGAACGCCTGTAAAATATAAATCGAAGCATTCGGCAAAAGGAACCTGAAATTCGCTTTTCACGAGCTCAAGCTGTCCGTCCGTCGCCTTCATTTCCGCTAAAGCACGTTCCCAATAAGAATCAAAGTCGTCCGGACGCGGATTCGTTCCTTCATACTTCTTCAAGCTTTCCAAAGGCATATCGATCAATGGCATTTCATCTCTTCCTCTCAACGAATCTGATTATTGCACCGCCCGAAGCTCTCAGCGGCTGCGCTTTGCAGGATGACGGCGGCCTGCCGCATCCGGTCGCTTCCGACCGCTTTCCCCGCTAATAGACCTCCAACCGGCCAAGCTTAATGGATTGTCCAGGCGCAAAATTGCCCGTTTTCACGACGACCTGCATTTGCGTCACGCTCGCCAAGTCTGCGGACTGGGATGCGTCCTCAAGAATATCAAGCGAAGACCAACCTCCTGCGGCAGCCGCTAAAGACAAAACGGCGGAGCGCAGTTCAAATACGGCTTCGCCTTGCGAATCCAGTCCGCGCAATAGGAGCTCAACCGTCCCCTTCGTCGTCCCTTCAGGCGCATAACATGCAACTCGTCCCGCAAATAATCCCTTGCCGAGAGTCACTGCTTCGTCTGCCGACATCGTTCGCCCCCTGCCAAGCGTCAATGCTGCGCCGGCCAAAACTGTGCCTGCATCCGCAGCGTCGTTCTCCGCCTTGCTTGCCTCCACTTGACGTTCCTCGCCGAAAGACAGCAGTGGTATGGAGCCGCTCGCCGCATTTCGGAGAAGCTGCGCATATTCCTGCATGTTGCCGGATGCTTCGTCTTCAGCCAGCTCCTTGACCCGTTCGCGAACCGGTCCGCCGGCTTGCTCCCGCTCTCTCAAATAATCCGCCAGACGCCAAAACTGCGAGGAATTCCACCCGCTCCAAATACGAAGTCCGTAAGCCAGACAGCCGTAAATATCGATGGGATGCTTCAAAATCGGATCGATTTGCAGCTTCTCGGCAATTTTCACCCGCTCCTGCGCCCGCTCGACTCTTTTGACGATACTACCGTCTTGCAGCATCGAAAGCGCAGTCCGGGCATCCGTCACGGGTTGTGCGGTACGCGGGTAACTGAGCACGCTCGCTTCATAATAGCCGAATGCGTCTAACAGCAATTGCGCGCGTCTTTTTTGCTTGTCCGTAGCCGCATGCTCGACCGTACGCTCCAGCAGCTTTCTGCATGCCGACATCTCTTCGTCGCTTATGAGATCCAAATACTGCGGATCGTTGAACAAAAGGTAGATCAGCTCCTTGCCTTTGCGGAACCACGCCGAATCCCGGATGCGCACGGTCCAGAACTTTTCCCAGTGCTCGAAATAGGCCGCCAAATACGGAGCCGCTTCATGTCCGACCGCACGTTCGCACCATTCTCCAAGCAGCACGTCGACATCTGCATGCGGATCCCAGAGCAGCTTGGCGGTAACCCAAGGCTTCGGGCCTTCTCCCCAATTCGGATACAACTCTGCATACTGCACCGCGACACCGTGTTCAAGTGCATAGCGATAGTTGTCCGCCGCTTGGTGCAAATACATACGGGGAACCATATAAGGATTTCCGTAAATGTAATCGTACCAGCCGGTTGACGAAGCCGTCCGCTCCCAATCCTGAAGCAGCTCCCGGTCGGCGGCGGCCACCTCCGGATCGATCCAGGACATCCTGTCTTTCGTAATAACAGGGATTACGCGCGGATTTAGCGGGAAAGAAGGCGGATCGATGACGTTTTCGTACGCAAGCAGCCCGAACCATTTATCCGGATGAACCTTAAGCACGCCCTCCGCTACTTGATTCACCCAGCTGTAGTACGTATCCGACATATCGACGAAGCCTTTGGAATTCAACTTGCTCCTAAAGTTCGGATGACCCGGAGCCTCTTCGCAGTAGCCGCTCGAATCGTTGATGCCAAGCGAATAACAGGTTTGCTGTGGATTTTCGTCGAAATAATTCACGATCGAATCGATCGCAAGCCGCACGGTTGCCGGATTCGAGAAGTCGGGCTGCCATTCGTAATTGATTTGAGCCGGCGGAATGTACCGCTTGCCGCCGCGCATCGGGTAAAACTCCGGATGCGTATGCCCATACTTGTCCGGCGGAAAAAGAACGAACATATTATGATGGGAATGAAAGCGGTACGGCAGCCGGTTGCGCACCGCCCACTCGTAATGAAGCGGCCCGTTCATATTGTCGGGTATTTTGAGCGGACTGAAGGTTCGGGACATAAAAGCGGGCTGCTGTACGACGGTTTCGCAAGGAATCGTAAGCGTCCCGCAGAAAGGAACGTCTTCGCCGTCTTCGCCCGGCATCAGCCAGCGGACCCCGACGTACCGCTCAAGAAATTCGCATACGCCATGCGTCGTTCCCCATGATGAACGGCCGGTTATGATCACCTGCTTGTCCAGCGCATGAATCATAAAGCCTTCGTCATCCATTTCCTTCAAGCTATGCCGCAGTTCGCCGGTAAGCGGCGATTCCTCCCCTACGGTAATCCATACATCGTATTTCGCGCGTTCCTCCGGCATTTCGTCACCGGTCAAAATCGGCATTACAGCCCCGGTCGCTTTAAAGACGTATTCCGCAAGCAGCCCTGCGGCAGCCTTTATCCGTCCGTCCGCCAAGGACGATACGTTTATTAACGCGCTGCTAAGGCCATTTGCAACTAGAGTCACATGCTGCATTTCCGATTGTCTCCCCCAATCTTATATCGTGTATCCGCAAACCTATTCCAATTTATGATTCATCCGGCGAAATGCGCCCGGCGGGATACCCGTGAACTTTTTGAACAGACGAATGAACGAATTCGCGCTTTGGAAGCCGACCTGTTCGCCTATGTCATGCACTTTCATGTTCGTCTCGAGCAGCAGCTCCTTCGCTTTGTTGACCCTCAGCTCGTTCAAATAATAGAGAAAATTCGTTTGCGTCTTTTCCTTAAAGAAGAGGGACAGGTAGCCGCTGGACAAATTGAATTTGTCCGCTACCGTTTCCAGCGATATATCCTTATGGTAATTGCGGTGAATATAGTTTAGAATCGAATCCTTCAACGGCTCCTGCACAGCCTTCTTCTCGCGGATCAAATACAGTGACGCTTCCAAAAACTCATGGAAAAAGACGAAATAGTCCTCGGCGACAGCGCATGTTTTCAGCTTCTCGTAAGGCGACTCTTTACCCGGCATGGCGTCCGCATCGATATTGGCGGCAGTCAGCGCCTTCATGACGGCGGCGATGATTTCTCTGGAAAGATGCGTAAACTGATACAGATTCGCCTCATTGCCGGCTAATTTGCGAAGCAACCGATCGACGGTTTGGATCGCCGTTTCGTTCCCCGCCTGCAAATGGGCGGCGAATTCCTGATCGAGCGAAGGAACGCGCAATACATGGGCGCTTTTCGGTACCGGCTCCACGATAAGCTGGGTGCCCGGCACCATTTTACGCAGCTGCAGCATCTCCAAGGTTTCCTCGTAGGCCGTCGTAAATTCGGTGGAATCGCGCAAGACGAGATCGGACGCGATCGTAACGAGACAATAATCCTTGTCCCGGTCGAAAATCGTTTTCAAGCCTTGAAGATTTGCCAGCAGCTCGTCTTTTTGCTCATGTCCTTTCACGAAAACCAACGATAAAATCTGATCCTTCTCAATCTGAATCGTTACGGCGTCCGGAAAATCGTCCATCAGGCTTCTTTGAATAAATTGATCCATGTAGTAAATGCCTCTCGTTTGATCCTCGGGCGAAAACTTATGGAGCTTATTCGTAAACGTCATGGAGTAGAGCACCAAATAGAACGGATTGCCCGACTCGAGCAAATCTTCCTCTACCTTGTCGTAGCTCGAATAAATTCGTTTCATCTTGTTAATGTAGTTGTATTTTTTGATGATCGAGTTTTGCCTGCTCAAATCGTTGCTGATTTCCTCGTTGATCACCATCATGTCGCCGATTTTGCCGCTGATGATATTAAATTCGTTAATGCTGCTCCCCGTTGGAAGCGCCTCGTTCGGCTTTTGGATCAGCTTGATGATTTGCTGTACCGGATGATGAAATCTCCAGCTCAGAAAAACGGAGATCGCAATGCCGACGATAACGGCCGCTCCCAGTATAACCAGCAGCACGATATTCATTTGCTGAAGCTGGGCGGTGATCGTACTGTTGGGCACGACGCTGACGTAGATCAGACCCGAATGCTTTCCTTTCGTATAAAAATGCAAATTGCTTCCTTGACTCCAGTTCCCCTCATCCGCGCTCGCAAAAGCTTGCAAATCTTTCTTTTCCGGCAATTGCGACGGATCCGTATGGAACAGAACATCGCCTTCTTCATTGACAATATAGAAATCGTCCTGGATTCCGCGATAAAAAGCTTTAAAAGTTTGGCGGGCATCCAGCAAGACGAGGAAATACATTTGAGGATTGAGGCTGTTTTTGTAAATGATCGGAAACTGCTCGCCTCTGGAAACGATCTGCTTGTCCAAGGTTCTCCGTTTAAATTCGGCGGCGGGAAACCATTTGTAGCGATACGCGTTCGAAACCTGCTCTTCCCAAAATGAGGCGGGGTAAGCGTCGCTAATTAATTCGATGCTTGTCAAATCCCCGATACTACGTATCCCCTCTTTGCTGATTGCGGTTCCCGTGTCGCCGAAATAAACGACGATATCGTCCGCGTAAAGCTGGCCGCCGCTTACATGCCGCTGGAGCTGGGACGCGAAAAGATTCAATATTTTAAAATTGCCGGCCGACCGGTCGTTCATAATCAGGCTCATTTTCTCATCGAAATAGAGCGTTGCAATGGTGGTGTCGATGAGCTCCAAATTTTTCTCGTAGCTTTCCGCGGCATACTTCAAATTGAGACTGCTGAACTTCACAATCTCTTGCTGAACCTTCTTCTTGAAGAAGGAGAAAGATAGAAACTGGAACGCCGCCAAACATACGATGACGAGCAGGAAGCTCATGATCAGCCGATTCAGCAAGGACTGTTTCCTAAAGGTTGAGAGCAGAATGTTCCACATTGGCGATCGGGCCCTCCGAGCGGTTATGGTGTTTGTCCGAACAATATAGCAGGATTTCAACGGCTTTAACATCACTTATAATTCATATTGTATTCCATTTTTCATGCCCGGCCGGTATTTATTACGATATGAAAAATTGCATCTACTATCGGCCTGCATACTGGGCTAGATTAAGAATCAGCACCGAGCCGCCGCAAGCTTACCCGGCGTGAACGTGCAACATCCAATCAAAGAGGGGGCCCATTGAGAATGAAACGAAGACGTATTCGATTGACCCGCAAACCGGTCAAGGGGCTGGCGCTACTGCTCGCTTTATCAACCGTACTGGCCGCGTGCAGCTCCGACAAAAAACCTGAAGCAGCCGAGAGCAGCCCGCCGCCGAAAACCGATCCGGGAAGCTCGGCCAAGTACGATCCGCCGATCGAAGTGACGACCGTATCCAACTATACCTCGCTGGTCAAGTTCGCGAACGGCGACGACATCAACAACAATATGTGGACGAGATACATCCAAGATACGCTCGGCATTAAAGTGACGAGAAAGTGGGCGACGACCTCAGGCGAAGAGCTTCAGCAAAAAACGAACCTGATGATCGCATCGGGCGATATTCCGGATTTTTTTGCAGCGGAGCCCTTGCAGTTCAAACAGCTTAGCGAGGCCGGATTAATCGAGGATTTGACCGCAGTATACGAGAAGTACGCGCCGGAGCGCGTCAAGCAGCTGATGCAGGAAGCCGGGCCGGAGGTGCTGAAATCGGCGACGATAAACGGCAAGCTTTTGGCCATCCCTTGGACGGGACTGCAGCGGGAAAGCGTGCCGGTGGTATGGATTCGGAGCGATTGGATGAAAAAGCTGAATTTGCCGGAGCCGAAAACGATGGACGATCTGCTGAAAATATCCGCGGCATTCGTCGAGCAGGACCCGGACGGCAACAATAAAAAAGATACGTTCGGCATCATGCTGGACAAAGACCTTTATTATTTGACCGGCTTGTTGAACGGTTTTCATGCTTACAACAATATTTGGACAAAAGATGCCTCCGGCAAGCTGGCGTTCAGCAGCATTCAGCCCGAGATGAAAACCGCGCTCGGCAAGCTGCAGGAAATATTCAAAGCCGGACATATCGACCCTGAATTTGCCGTGAAAAACGGTGAAAAAGCGATCGAAACGATCGGCGCGAATAAAGTCGGCATTTTCTTCTCCGACAGAGGCGGAGCCGCATATCCCGCATCGACGAGCTTGCCGAACGTGGAATGGAATTCTTATCCCGTCCCTTCCATCGACGATAAACCTGTCAAGCTGCAGCATGATTTGAATGTTTATGGTTTTTACTGGGTTGTCAAAAAAGGAAGCAAAAACCCGGAGGCACTTTTGAAAATATTGGATGTGTTTTTGGACAAGTTCTATTTTACGACTTCGGATGAAGATTATAAAACGTTTATCGCGCCGCCGGGAGATCCGAATCCGGTTTGGTTCCTGGCGCCGGCCAAAATGTATCGGCCGTTAAACAATCTCGACTCCTACCAGCAGGTCAATGCGGTTCTGAGCGGCAAAAAGAAGCTGGAGGAAATTACTCCTCAGCAGCGTGCCATATACGATAGGATTACGAAGTATAAAGCCGGCGACCAATCCTTGTGGTGGGAAAGCGCCCAAAATAGTTCCGAAGGGTCCGGAAGGATACTCGAGCAATACCTGAAAAACGATCAGTTCATGCCGAATCAATTTACGACTACGCCTACCACTGCCATGGTCAGCAAGCAAGCGAATTTGACGGCGATGATGCTGGAAACGTTCACCAAAATCATTATGGGCACCGCTCCGGTAAGCGAGTTCGACAACTTCGTCGCGTCATGGAAAAAACTCGGCGGCGATGAAATCACCAAAGAAGTGAACGACTGGTACGCCACGCAAAAATAATCTTCACCCGATTGGAGAGGGCGTTTCATTCCCTCTCCTCTCCACTTAATCGGAGGGACGGCTTCATGAAGAAAGGTTTATCCTATAACGGTTATCTTCACTTGATGCTTTTACCGGCATTTCTTTTCGTGTTCGTGTATCAATATATTCCCATGTTCGGTTTGGTCATGGCTTTTCAGCAGTATGTGCCGACTAAAGGCTTTTTCGGTTCGGAATGGGTAGGCTTGCAAAATTTTTATTATACGTTCAGCTTGCCCGGAACGGGCCGCGTATTCTGGAACACCGTATTCATCGCATTGATGAAAATCGTCGTGGGCCTGATCGCGCCGATTTGTACCTCCCTGCTGTTAAACGAAATATCCAAGCAGGTTTTCAAACGAGGGGTCCAAACGATCGTTTACCTTCCGCATTTTCTTTCCTGGACGCTGCTTGGCGGCATCCTGATCGATATTTTATCCCCGTCGGACGGTATCGTGAACCAGCTTATTCAATGGTTAGGCTTTGAACCGATTTTCTTTCTCGGCAACAAGGATATTTTCCCTTATTTGCTGGTCGTCACGAACGAATGGAAGGAATTCGGCTTCAGCACCATTATTTATTTGGCGGCGCTCACTTCGATCAATCCCGCGCTTTACGAGGCGGCGGTTATGGACGGTGCGAACCGGCTGAGACAAACATGGCATATTACGCTTCCGGGCATGAGGCCGATTATCGTCTTGTTGGCAACCTTGAGCATGAGCGGCATCCTGAACGCGGGCTTCGAGCAAGTATTCAATTTGTATAATCCGCTCGTCTACGAGACCGGGGACATTATCGACACCTACGTATATCGCATGGGCATTTTGAACGCCCAGTACAGCAACGCGACGACGGTCGGGCTTTTGAAATCGATCATTTCCTTCGTATTTATTTCGGTCTCTTATTACTTGGCTTACCGGTTCGCAAGATATCGCATTTTTTAGCGGGAGGACGACACATTGATTCAGAGCATGTCAATAGGGCGCAAAACATTCCTTGTCGCTAATTATATTTTTTTATCATTCTTGGCTTTTCTTTGCCTGTTCCCGCTTATTCACGTTTTGGCCGTTTCCTTCAGTTCCAGTGCAGCTACGGCTGCGGGAAAGGTAACGCTGTGGCCGGTCGAGTGGACGACGTCGGCTTATCGGTTCGTATTCGGCAAAGCGGCTTTCCTGGAATCGTTCGGCATATCCGTCAAGCGCGTACTCCTCGGAACCGCTCTTAATATGGTCATGGTCGTCATCACCGCATACCCGCTTTCGAAGGAAGCTTCCGTCTTTAAGTGGCGCACCTACTACGCCTGGTATTTCCTGATCACGATATTGTTCTCGGGCGGTCTGATCCCGACGTACATGACCGTCAAAACGACCGGGCTGATCGATACGATCTGGGCGCTCATTTTGCCCGGTATCGTGCCCGTCACGAGCGTCATTCTGATGCTGAATTTTTTCCGCGGGCTGCCGAAGGAGCTGGAGGAATCCGCGCAAATGGACGGGGCGACGCCTTTCCGCACGTTATGGAGCATTTACATTCCTTTATCCGCTCCGTCGATCGCGACGCTGACTTTATTCTCCATGGTCGGACATTGGAATTCCTGGTTTGACGGCATCATTTATATGAATCTTCCGGACAATTACCCGCTGCAGAGTTATTTGAAAACCGTCATCATCGACAAATCGTTCTCGGCGGCAAGCCCTGAGGAAGCCGAACTGATGAAGACACTTTCCAACCGCACCATCAACGCGGCGCAAATCTTTCTCGGCGCATTGCCTATCCTGCTGGTTTATCCGTTTTTGCAAAAGTTTTTCATCAAAGGCATCGTTGTCGGCAGCGTGAAGGAGTAGACGGTAGGATGAGGGGTTTTAGCCGTTTGCCGTGCAGGACAGTACTTTGGCGATTGGCTCAAACGCGATTTCAAAAGACGGGCAAGGCCAGGGTAACAACTACCGTCCTCTGAGGGCAGGCATGTTTACCGGGAAGTCAAAAACCATCAAACCGTCCGCTCCTTCGTACATGGCTAAACGTTAGCGCGTTTAGGAGCGACGGGATATGGGATTCCAACCGCTCGTTGAAATCGTGTTATTGGAAACGTAATTAGCGGGGATAACACGATTTCAAAGGCGGCCGCTCCGCTTTTCCACCCCATATCCCATCCCTCCATCCCCCTTTGCTGCTTTCTGGTGCGTCCTTTTTTCTACCCGGTTTTCCTGCCGGTATTCATCCCCGTTTATGCCTTTGTCATATTCCAGGCCCTTTATATGCGTCGCAAATCGTACCTCCCATCATGACCAACGTATGGACATGTGGCGCAGGGCACGCATGTGATCCGCCAGCCGTCATTTTGCAGCGAAACACCGCACGCCTGGGTGGCGCTCGGTGCAAAAATCCGTATCCGCCACTCCGACAAACTCAATGAACTCCTCGCATACTCGGATTCCCAAAGTCCACGTGCGTTCCGTCTCGTTCGCTTCCCGTTCGTCACTTGCATGCGCTGGAGTCCGATTTTGCCCAATTGGAAGGCACCGGGCCGCGGCGGGGATTTAGCCCGACTTTTTCGGGCTATTCGGCCAGCGCCAGACCTTGGCGGGGATTTAGCCCGACTTTTTCGGGCTATTCGGTCAGCACCGGGCCGCGGCGGGGATTTAGCCCGACTTTTTCGGGCTATTCGGCCAGCGCCAGACCTTGGCGGGGATTTAGCCCGACTTTTTCGGGCTATTCGGCCAGCACCGGGCCGCGGCGGGGATTTAGCCCGACTTTTTCGGGCTATTCGGCCAGCGCCAGACCTTGGCGGGGATTTAGCCCGACTTTTTCGGGCTATTCGGCCAGCACCGGGCCGCGGCGGGGATTTAGCCCGACTTTTTCGGGCTATTCGGCCAGCGCCAGACCTTGGCGGGGATTTAGCCCGACTTTTTCGGGCTATTCGGCCAGCACCGGGCCGCGGCGGGGATTTAGCCCGACTTTTTCGGGCTATTCGGCCAGCGCCAGACCTTGGCGGGGATTTAGCCCGACTTTTTCGGGCTATTCGGCCAGCACCGGGCCGCGGCGGGGATTTAGCCCGACTTTTTCGGGCTATTCGGCCAGCACCAGACCTTGGCGGGGATTTAGCCCGACTTTTTCGGGCTATTCGGCCAGCACCGGGCCGCGGCGGGGATTTAGCCCGACTTTTTCGGGCTATTCGGCCAGCACCAGACCTTGGCGGGGATTTAGCCCGACTTTTTCGGGCTATTCGGCCAGCACCGGGCCACGGCGGGGATTTAGCCCGACTTTTTCGGGCTATTCGGCCAGCACCGGACCGCGACGGTGTTTTAGCCCGGCATATTCGGGCTATTCGGTCAGCACCGGGCCACAGCGGGGATTTAGCCCGACTTTTTCGGGCTATTCGGTCAGCACCAGGCTACAGCGGGGATTTAGCCCGACTTTTTCGGGCTATTCGGCCCGCACCGGGCCGCTGCGGGGATTTAGCCCGACTTTTTCGGGCTATTCGGTCAGCACCGGGCCGCGGCGGGGATTTAGCCCGACTTTTTCGGGCTATTCGGTCAGCACCGGGCCGCGGAGTTGATGTAGCCCGACGCTGCAGCGAGGGGCACTAGCCAAGCAACAGCCCACTCGCTCCTCATGAAGAAGACGGAAAAGCGTTATTTGCGTTCCGAGTAGGGCAACAACTCCCGCAATGTTCCGCCGAAATAAAAACCGCTCCCGAGGGAGCGGTTTTTATTTCGGATCAATCGGCTTACCTCATATAGACGTCGTCCAGCCAAGCGTTTCCGTTTGCGGCTTGATCCGCTTTGAAATAAATCTGCGCTGTTACTGCGTTTGCAGGCGCCGTATAGGTAAGCTCGTAACGGGTCCAGACCGAGCTGCGGTCCGTTTCCTTCCAGGTATACGTGATGCTGACGCCGGCTGCGTTGATCGACCGGATGCCCAGCGCGACGGAGCCGGCCGTCGAGGCGTTTTTGACCCAGCCGTTCAGCACATAGGTTTGACCGGGGACGACAGCGAACTCGAAGGAGTTAAGAACATTCCACGCGTTCGCGCTGTCGGGCGACAGCATTCCGGAACGCAGACCGTTATGGAAGGTTGCCGTGTCCCAAGTACCCGCCCGCATCAGCCAGTTAAGCGGCGCCGTGCCGCCGGATGCGGCATTTTCAAAGCCGGGATTGGACACAAGGTTGCAGCAAGATATCTTGTATACCTTCGTCTGATAAGCGGACAACCCCGCAGTCAATTGATTGCCTGCCACATCGAACGAATTCGGTGAATCGCCGTACAGGAGCTCGGCATGCATGCCGGATTGCGGCAGCGGAATCGTAACGGTTTTCGGCTGGTTCGTTTCGTTGAGCGCGACAACATAAGTATCCCCGCCCATCGTCCAAACGCCGTAATCGGTGCCGTTCGACCGGACCCCGCCCGTTTTGACGGCCGTCGCAAGCTGCCCCATCAACGCCAGCTCGCTGCGGAACGCTTCAAGTCCAGGCCACAGAACCGAATTCGGCAGCGACCAGCCCGGATCGTTAATGGAATAGTAACCGAAACCGTTCGTACCGGAAAGAAACGCCTGATACGCCATATTCCGTACTTCCGTTATGTTCGGCAAGTAGTTCCAAACCGTCCCCGGAATCATGAACGTCTGCAAAATCGTCCACACCGGCTTCACGCCATGAACATCCGTAAGCGCCTTTCTTGCATAGTCGCCCACCATCGTGATCGGACTCCGGTTTAACGGATAAGGATCGATAGCGAGCACATCGGGTATTCGTCCGTAATTTTCAAACTGCGAGGCATCCGCTTCCGTCATGTATACCGGGTGCACGTCGTCGATCGAGCGAATGATTTGGTAGGCGCCCGTCAAATCTTCGACGGAGATGCCGTTCGTGCTCGGTTCGTCCATGATCATCCAGCCGAGCAGCGCCGGATGGTCTTTGAACTGCGTAACCTGCTGCTGCATCAGGGTATAGTTTTCTTTCACCTTCATCCCGTAATAAAGCGGGAACAGCAGCTTCAAGCCGTTCGCTTGCGCCTGGTCCAAGTAATTTTGCGCCGTCGCCGCCGAGTTCGTCGCAACGCCTTGAACCGTATTTACCCCGATATCGTGCATATCGGAATATTGGGAAGGATTCACATGATAGGCGATCACCGGGAAAAAGGGCGTCCCGTTCACCTGCAACTGCCCGTCGGCAGGCAGCGATGTCGGCCGGTTCCAGCGGTAAACCGCAGCCGTTACCGTCTCCAGCTCCGCTCCCGAGCCGTCCTTCAGAACAGCGGAGGCTTCATACGGCACTTCCAGCTGCATGCCGCTCGGATCGAACGTATACTCCAGCTGCGCCGCAGCCGTTATGCCAAGCGATTGCGCATATGTCGCGCCGGTGTCTTTCCGTTTGATCGCGACGTCGACCGTCTTGCCCGCCAGCTCTGCGGCCGGGAGGCGCACCTTCATACTTGCCTTTCCTTGCGTAAGGTCCGAATAGTAAAAAATTTGATCGGTAAAAATAGAAATTTTCGGCGTCGGCTTCACCATAATCACGGAAGCGTCGTCAAACGATACCTGACCGGTGCCGTAAAGGCGCAAATAAACGCTGGCGGTCTTCGCGCCTTCCGGCGCCGTCAGCTGAAAGCTGAGCTGCTGCCAGCCGCCGGTGTAACTGGTGACCCGAGGGCCGTTTATGCCGCTGATCCAGGTTGCCGCACTGGGCGGCCCCGAGTAATATTCCACTTTTATCCCGATGCCGGATCCCGTTACGCCGCTCGATTTGAGCCATGCCGAATATTCGTAAGTCGCAAGCTCATCAATGGCGATGTTCTGAACCGTAAACGGGTTCGTCGTCTGCTGGGTCTGGATCGAAATGCCGTAATTCCCCGAATGGGCGGCGGAAGCGGACAAATCGACCTCCGGATTGCTCCAGCCCCCGTAAGCGGACCAAAAATTCGGATTTCCGTTCGTCACTGTCTCGAAGGATGGATTTTGCAGCAAATTCGTGCCGTTGCTAAGTGCTTTGGGCGAAAAAGATACCGACATCAGCAGCTGTGCCAACAAAATGAAGCATACGAAGAGGCTCGCCTTTTTACTAGCGCTTCCGAGCATAGTAAACCTCCTATTGGCCGGCAGCGGGTCCTTAACCGGACTGCCGGGCTTCTTTTAGGCCGGGCAGCTTGCTGTATTCGCACGCATGCCCGGCATCACCTGCATCGCTTCGTTACCCTAGCTTCCGAAAGAAGGACAGCCTTGCGATACTTGCCGGCATACTCGGCATCGTTGCCCGCGTTCTTCCGGAAGAATGCCGTCCCTGCAGCAGCTTGTCGCCGGGCCGCCGCAGTCTCGCCGCGAAACGCCACGCCGGGAGCTTGTGCACGAAGCAAGCTCACGGTACCGTTCGGCGCGCGGTCATACGACCGCCGTTTACCCGCCCTCCTTTACAACTGCACCTCCCGCAGCTCCAAATCGTCTACCCACGCCGCTCCGTCCGCCGCTTGGTCCATTTTGAAGTACACCCATAACGTTTTCGTTTGCGGCAGCACGTTAAACGTCACGTCCGTCTTCGTCCAATCGCTGTTCTTGCCCGCTTCCGTCCACGTATACGTAACGGTTACGCCGTTCGCGTCGACCTGTCTGACGCCAAGCGCCACGGAGCCGGCTGTCGCGTTGTTTTTGACCCAGCCCGACAGGGTGTATCGATGGCCCGGCGTTACGGCGATCGCCTTCGGCGTATCCGTGTTGAGAACATTAAACGTATTATTCGCGTCCGGGTTCAGCTTGGCGGAATATTGCCCGCTATGCGCGACCGTTTGATCCCAAACTCCCGCTCGCATCGACCAACCATCCGCTCTGCCCCCTGCGGCAGCCGGCTTCTCGAAGCCGCCGTTGTAAACCGGATTCGTATTAACGTTCACCGAAAGCGGAAGCGAGGCATAACTCACGCTGCCGACCTTCGCTTCGACCGTTACGCCGTATACGCCATCGGTTACCGATACGGGGACATAAACGGAGCCCTGCACCGTTTTCTTCTCGCTTGCCGCCAGCGTGACGGACGCGTCGAGCGTCACCGTAATGCCGTTCGGCACCGTGCGCGGCAAATCGACCGTTATTGAATTAGCGGTACCGTTCGTCAACTCGACAGCGAACGGATAAGTTCCCGCTTGCGTGACGTCGATGCTGTTCGGCGTCAGCTTTGCGTCGACAACCGTCACGACTTCGCTCAACTCCAGATCGTCCACCCACGCCGCCCCGTTTGCCGCTTGATCCAGCTTGAAGTAAACGGCTGCTTTCTTGGCATTCGGGTGGGTCGTAAAAACGACTTCCACCTTCGCCCAATCGCCCGTTTTCGCAGCTTCCGTCCACGTGTAAGCCGCAGACACGCCGCCGGCGTCGATTTGACGGATGCCGAGGGCTACCGATCCGGCCGTCGCATCGGTTTTGACCCAGCCCGTCAGCTTATACTTGGCGCCGGGAGCGAGAGGAAATTCTTTGGTCGAGTCCGTATTCAGCACGTTAAACGTATTGCCCGCGTCAGGATTCAGCTTACCGGACGCCTGGCCGCTGCGGGCGACCGCTTTATCCCATACGCCCGCACGCATGTACCAGCCTTCCGGACCGGCGGCGGTTGCGACATTCTTCTCGAACCCGCCGTTATATACGGTATTCGTATCGACATATACCTTAAGCGGCAGCGAAGCGTAGCTGACGCCGGCCGCCTTGGCTTCGACGGTTACGGCATACTCGCCCCGCGCAGCCGCAGCGGGAACGGTAATGCTGCCTTGAACGGTCTTCGTTTCGTTTCCGGCGAGCGTCACCGAAGCCGGGAGATCGGCCGTTATACCATCCGCCGCTGAGCGCTGCAGATCGACGGTGAGCGGCTGGCCGGAGCCGTTCTTCAGCTCCACGGCGAACGGGTACGTTCCCACCTTGGCGATATCCAAGCTGTTCGGCGTCAGCTTGGCCGCCAAAAGCTGCGATACCGTAAATTCCCGTTCCGCTGCAACTTGAATGTTCGAGCCTTTGTATTCGAATGAGAGCGTAGCTTTGGCCACATAGTCCCCGGGCTGCAGCGCTGCTGGTATAACCGGATTTACGCTATGGGCGGCGCTTTCCCCGCTTTTGATTTTGCCTAGCATCGTCTCGATCGGCGGGAGCCCCATCGCTTCCGGCAGCTCTATGCGCAGACGGGCATTTTGGATCGCTTTGTCGCCGACGTTCCGGACCTCTGCGCTTAATGCCAGCTCATCGCCCGGCACAAGCGACGATACTGCCGCCTGCAAATCCAGCCGCGCCATCGACTGCACAATCGGCATAATACTTGCAGTCACATCGTCCAGTAAGGCGTTTAACTGCTCTCTTTTGCCTTCCAGAACCGTATCGGATTTTCCGCTTACCCAGTTTTTCAGCTTGCCGATGTCGTCCAGCGCCTTCTCCGTCTTGCTCATAACTTTCCCTGCATCAACGGGTGCTGCAGTCAGCTCCTGCTTCACCTTCAGCAGCTCTTCGATCAGCTTCTCCGTTTTCTTCTCCCACTGATTGTTCGCAATGAGGCCGGTTGCGCTTTGCAGCTCGCCGATCGCCCGATCGACCCCCGCCGCAAAAGGCGTGATACGGTAAACGAGCGTTTGCTCCGGTCCGAGATTCACGCTGATCTGCTGCTCCCAGCTGCCCGACTTCTCGGGCTCGGCGCCGTACAAGAGCTCAACTTGATTGCCGGCTTGCGCGAGCGGGATCGTCGCCGTTTGCGCATTTTTGGTCAAATTGATCGCAATGGCGTATTGCTCCTGCCCTTTGTTGTAAATGGCCCATTGAACGTCGCTGCCGATATGCTCATCCGCCTTGCTGCCTTCGGAAACCAGACTGCCGATCAAGGCGAGTTCGTCCTTGAATTTCACCATGCCCGGCCACAGCTCGGATTCCTTCAGCTTCCAGCCCGGATCGTTAATCGAATAATAGCCGAAGCCTTTGGTGCCCGCGATGAACGCCTGATACGCCATATTGCGGAATTGATCGGTCGTCGGCAAGTAATTCCATGCCGTGCCTGGAATTTTGAACGTTTGCAAAACCGTCCAAACCGGCTTCACGTCGTCCACATCCCCGACCGCTTTGCGCACGCCGTCGCCTACCGCTCCGATGGTAAGCGCGCTGCCCTGACTGTACGGGTAAACGTCGGTGACAAGAATATCCGTAGCCTGGCCGGTCTCACGGTAGTAAGTCGGGTCGGCCTCGACCATATAAGTCGGATGTTCGGGATCGATGGAGCGGATCAGCTTGTAGGCGTCGATCAACTCCGACTGCGGAATGCCGTTCGTCGCCGGTTCGTCCATGATCATGTACCCGAGCACGGCCGGATGGTTCTTGAATTTCATAACGAACTGCCGCGTCAGCTCGAAGTTTTCCTTGACTCTCATATCGTAATAAAGCGTAACGAGCATTTTCAGCCCGTTCGCATGCGCCGCATCCAGCATCGATTGCAGCGCGGCTTCGCTTGTCGTGTTCGTCCCTTGAACCGTGTTGACGCCGATGTCCTTCATGAAGGGATAGTCGGCCTGATAGGCGTGGTAAGCGATAACCGGGAAAAACGGCTCTCCGTCAACAAGGATCGGACCGTTCTCCGGAATCGAAGCCGGACGTTCCCAGCGGTAGATCGTCTGCTCGCCGCGTTCGATCAGCTGCCCCGCCTCGTCCTTCAGCTCCGCTTCGATGCGGTACGGCTGCTCCATCGCCATATTCGACGTATCGAAGCCGATGTTCAAATGTTCGGCGGCCGCAACGCCGTTCTGCGCAAACAGCTCCTCGCCGGAAGTCTCATCTGCGATGCGGATATCGACGGTTTTACCCGTCATGCTGCCGTCCTCCGGTGCGAGCTTCAGCAGGATGTTTCCGTTCGTCACATCAGGATAGTAATACGTATGGGCAGATTCGACGACAAGCTGCGGCTTGTTCTTCGTCTTTACGACGGACGCGTCGTCGAAGTAAACGGTTCCGGTGCCGTACAGCCGCAAGTACACGTACATATAGGCCGATTCCGCCGGCGCCTGAATTTCATATTCCAGCTCATGCCACTGGCCGTCGTTATCGGTTGATTTTGCTTTATAGGTATAGCCGTTTACCCAATTTTCGACCGTTTTGTCGATGCCTTTGAAAAATTCTATTTTATAACCCGGGTTGCCGCTGACGCCGATCGATTTGAACCATGCTTTTACGTCGTATGTAGCCCCCTCCTCCACCGGAACGGGAATGGCCACCCATGGGTTATTTCCTGTGCTCGTTTGAATGGAAACGCCGTAGTTGCCCGTTCGCGCCGCTTCCGGTACGGATTTGATCGAATTGTTCCATGCGTTTCCGATGACGGTCCATTGTGCGGGAACGCTTCCCGTCGTATCCTCGAAGCCGGGATTTTCGATTAAATTACCGGTCAATGCTGCGGCGGCCGGCTTCGCGTTAACGGCGGCAATTAATTGAAACACTAAACAAAATGATAAAAATAAGGCAAACCAAGCTTTCCTTTGCACGATCATACATTCATCCTCCCAAGCATTTTTTGAAAAGCAAAAAAGCTGACGGGCTGAAGTCCTCCGTACTCGCGGCTGATTACACGAATATCCCCTCCTTTCATAAAGACAACCCAAATAAAGCGCCGGCGTTAGTAATCGATTACTTAAAGTACCGGGCATTAGGAGCGAAAAAGCAAAAAGACCGCTATGCCGTATAAGAATAGTCAGTCGCTGTAAAGCAGAGTGCTCTTCTTCATTGGCAGCATCGGCGGCGTTCGCTCTTCCGTAATCGGATTGTCTTTACTTGCTCGCGTTAGCGATATGGATTCGGGTACACTCATCGGGTAAGCGCATAAGAGGGCGACCGTATGTTCCAACGGCGCAGATGAAATTTGCAGGACGTGGTGTAAGCGGTTTCCGCATTTCAAACATAATCAGAAATCGATTTCTTCGAAAGTGTACCATATCCGTATCAAAAAGAAAAGGTTCCAAAGGAATAAAAATACAAAAAAAGAATTTCGGAATTCCGACTCTTGTCTCATTGACAGTTTCTATCCCGAAATTCCGTCGGCGTCTCGCCAGTCAGCCTGCGGAACACCTTGCCGAAATAGCTTATATTATCGAAGCCCGTAATATCGGCTATCCGCGCGACGGACATGTCGGATTCCCTAAGCAGTCTGGCCGCCTCCTCCACCCTCATTTTCCGCATATAGTGAATCGGGGTTTCTCCCGTATGCCGTTTGAACGTCTTGCAAAAATGATGCTTCGAAAGCCCCGCGCTCGCAGCCATTTCCTCCAGATCGAGCGGGTCGTGGACCCGGTTTTCCATCTCTCTTACGACTTGCTGCAGAGCGGCCGGAAACGGCTGAGGCAAGCCGCTTCTTTCTTCCGCCAGCCTTTCTACGGCGATCATCCATTCGTACAGCAGAACGGAGGAGCGGTAACGATCGTCGCCTTCGCCGACTGCCGGGCTGCGGAACATTCGCGCCAGCAGCCGAATCGGCTCATCGTCCCGCTTCAAGGAGACGACATGTCCGAAAACGCGAATGAACCGCTCCCAAAAACCGCGCACGGGGTCGCCCGAGGCGAGCAGCCATAACAACTCTTCCGGCCTATCGCCGCCGGAAGCAAGCAACCGGAAATCCGCCGGTTCTGCCAGAAAGCAGCCGTGATGCTCGGGCAGCAATTGCGATCCGCCGCCGTAAGCCAACTTTCCCTTGCCGGAAAGCGAGTACACGAATAGAAACAAGCTGCCTGTGTCCGGCTTTTTTTGCAGACTGTTATAAACATCCGCGGCCTGTCCCCGTCCTGCGGCTTCCAATCTGCACACATGCTTCATCATTCCGCCGCCGGCGTCAAAATCGCATGAAATTCGCACAATATTTTACCACTCCCATCACAAGGATTTACTGTTGATTTACGGGCGCCGCCCTTGTACCCTGAAGATAGTAATCGATTACCTTATTATTATGATTATATCATTATTTTTTGAAAATCTCGCCGGAAAGTTCTCCGTCGGTCATTCGTTTTTCCGGTAAACGACTCCCGCCCCTAGCTTAAACTTCCGAAGCCGCTATAAATGAAAGCGTTTCGCACGGCGCAGTCGTTTGTCCTTGAAAATATATATCAGAAAAGAGGGAAACCATGACCAACTCAGAAACGCAAAACGCTTCCAACCGCTCTTCTTCGCAGCCGATAACGGCGGTTATCGTAGGTGCCGGGCATCGCAGCTTGCTGTACGCTACCTACGCCGAAAAAAATCCCGAGTTGTTCCGCATCGTCGGCGTCGTCGATCCGGATTCCAAACAGCGCAAGTCGACCGCGGAGCGCTTCGGCTTTCCCGAGGAGCACTGCTTCGCTTCGGTAGAACAGTTGACCGCCGTTCCTAAACTTGCCGACGCCGCCATCAACGGCACGATGGATCAATTGCATGTACAGACGACGCTGCCGCTGCTGAAAGCGGGTTATGACGTTCTTCTGGAGAAACCGATCGGCATCAGCGAAGAGGAAGTGATGGAGCTTCATCATACAGCGAAATCGTACGGAAGAACCGTAATGATTTGCCACGTTCTGCGTTACGCTCCTTTTTATGCGAATATCCGCCAGCAGCTCGAGACAGGCGTGATCGGGGACATCATCGCCATCCAGACGGAGGAGAACGTCAGCTACCACCATATGTCGACCGCTTTCGTACGCGGCAAATGGAACAGCATCGAAAATTGCGGCTCCCCTATGCTGATGGCCAAGTGTTGTCATGATCTTGATTTGATCGCTTGGCTGAAGGGTGGAAAACGGCCTGTCAAAGTAAGCAGCTTCGGCAGCCTGTACCAATTCCGCAAGGAAAAAGCGCCTGAAGGCGCAGGTACGCGATGCCTGGTGGATTGCCCGCTCGAGGAAACCTGCACCTACTCGGCAAAACGCATGTACATTCAGCAAAACCTTTGGGGCGCTTATGTCTGGGACCGGACCGGTATCGCCGCGGACGATATCGACGGCAAGCTCGAATCGCTTCGCACGACCAATCCGTACGGGCGCTGCGTCTGGCGCTGCGATAACGACGTCGTCGACCATCAGTCGGTCATCGTCGAGTTCGAGGACGGCAGCACCGCTTCGCACAGCTTGACGGGCGCGACGGCTAAGCCTAGCCGCACGATCCATATTACCGGGACGAAGGGCGAAATATCGGGCACGATGGAGGAAGGATCCTTCGTCATCCGCCGTCCGAACGATGTCCCAGGCCAAACATATACCGAAGAAACGATCGAGCTTAACGTTTCGGCGGATATGCACGGCGGAGGCGATTTGCGCCTTGTCGCGGATTTCGTGCGCGCGCTTCGCGGAGAGACCCCCTCCTTGTCCTCCACTTCGCTCGAGAAATCCATCTACGGCCACCAAATCGGCTTCGCCGCCGAGCGTTCGCGGATGGAGAGCCGGGTTGCGGAGATTGCGGAATTATAAATAAGGAAAAGCCGTCCGGAAGTTCTCACCGGACGGTCCTTTTTTTGTGCGTTGCATGATGTCAGTACGTGGGGAGGCACTGGGGATAGGTCTTCAACCGCTGATTGAAACGTGTTTCTTTATTCCGAATCAGTAGCACGATTTCAAAGGCGGCCTATAGCGAAGCTCCTTTGCTGGCCCCCTATCCAGTACCTCTTGTTCGCCTTCGGTACTTTCTGTCACGTCTTTGACATTTTCCGTTCCTCCAACCAGCATTCCTATCCGCTTGCCCATCCTCGCTCAGCGCTGCATGCGCTACAGTCCGATTTTGCCCACTTGGAATCGAGTTCGGCTCCCTTTCCCGACCTGTAGTCCGAAAACGCCTGCTTGCAGCAGGTATTTTGCTCAGTACACCGGTAAATCCGTTCTCCAAGCCGGCAAAATCGGACTCCCGCGTAAAGCGAACCTCTATTCCTTGCTCCAAGTGGACTATTTCGGACTCCAGCGCAAGGATAAACGCCTACCGCCTTAAACAATACCTTCATGCCCTGAAAGAAAGGAGCTTTAGGCTTTTGACCTTTCTGACGCCATGCATCGCACTTGTCCGCAGCTCTCGGCATGCAATACGTTAGGCAAGGCGGCCGACTGGAGCAGCTTCGCCTTTACGTTTACGACAATGCCGCGGCAGCCCGATACGACAAGCAGCCCGTGCCATGCCAGATCTACACCCGCTGACAAATCTTATCCGTAATGCTTTTATCAATGAAGAAAGGCGCCTATGACTTGCCCGTCTTCGCTGCCAGCGCTTCAAAAAATCTTGTTGTCCATAGCCGACCTGTCGCATATAATGGTGGTGAACTTGTTTGTTAAGTAATTTAATTAACTATTGAAGCACCCAAGATGAGGAGGCACAAACACCTATGCGTTTGAAAGGAAAAATAGCCGTCGTCACCGGCGCGGGACGCGGGATCGGCGAAGCGATCGCACGCAAGTTTTTGCAGGAAGGCGCGACTGTCGTCATATGCGATGCGCTGAAAGCGCGGGTCGAGGAAGCGGCCGGCAGGCTAGCCGCATTCGGGACGGTGCAATCCTTTGCGGTTGATGTCACGAACCGTGAAGACGTTCAGGCGATGATCGATGAAACCGTTCGCATTTTCGGAAGAATCGATATTCTCGCGAATAATGCAGGGATCGCCAGATTCGAGCCTTTCCTTGAAATCGAAGACAAAAACTGGAACGACACGCTCGCCGTCAATTTGACCGGCACATTCATCTGCTCGCAAATCGCCGCGCGCGTCATGGCCAAGCAAAAGTCAGGCGCTATCGTCAACATGGCATCGACGAACGGCATTCTCGGCGAAGAAGCGCTGGCGCATTACAATGCTTCGAAGGCCGGCATCGTCCTGCTCGGCAAAACGATGGCGATCGAGCTCGCGCCCTACGGCATTCGGGTGAACTCGATATGCCCCGGTTCGATTCAAACGGACCTGGCGCTGGAAGGCGGCCAGCCTGCAGAGGAGCTGGAGCAATATTTTGCGAAAATCCCGCTGAAGCGGCGCGGATCGACCGAAGAAGTGGCGAATGCGTTCGCATTCCTCGCTTCCGACGAAGCGTCGTTCATTACGGGTACGGAGCTTGTGGTCGACGGCGGCCAAATATGCCATGAATAATACTTTCCATAGGGAGTGGAAACGATGACGCCAAACATACCTTTCGATGATCGGATCGACCGCTGGATTGAAGAAAAACGGGAACATATTTTGCAATTGAACCGCTCGCTTGTTTCGGTTCCGAGCGAAAACCGCGTGCCGTACGGCGATGAAGCGCGCGTGCAAGAGGTCGTCTACGGACATCTCGAACGGCTTGGCTGCGAGATGGACCGCTTTACGCCGGATGAAGTTCCGGGAATTAAGGAGCATCCCGCCTATTTGGCCGGACGCCATTACGAGAACCGTTTCAATGTGGTCGGCCGGAAAAAAGGCGCCGGCGGCGGACGCTCGCTGTTGTTCTCCGGACATATGGACACGGTCCCGCGCGGCGACGAGCCATGGTCCGTCGATCCGTTTGCCGGGGAAGTGCGGGACGGCAAGCAATACGGGCTCGGCATTTTTGACATGAAAGGCGGCATGGTCGCTGCGATCGCCGCCCTGCAGGCGCTCGACGAGCTCGGCATCCGGCTCGCTGGCGACGTGATCGTGGAAACGGTCGTCGACGAAGAGTACGGCGGAGCGAATGGAACGCTTGCCGCAAGACTGCGCGGGTATGAAGCCGATATCGCGATCATTCCGGAGCCGTCGAACTTGACCATTTGCCCGGAAAATCAAGGCGGCGGCATGTACCGCATCACGTTCCACGGCAAACCCGGGCGCTCGTTCAGCGGCGAAGAGCCGGTCAATCCGGTGTTCGCGGCCGCGCGCTTTCTGCTGCTGTTCCGCGAATATCAAGCGGCGCACGCGTCGAAGAAGCCCGCTTCGGCCTGGTTCTCGGACGATCCCGGACTGACTTCGTACATTCAAGGGGTGCGCGCCGGCGCGGTTCATGTGCCGCTTCAAGACCGGACGCCTGGCACATGCTCGATCGACGTCTGGATCCAATGCTACCCGGAAACCGGCGAAAACGACCTTTTCGATGAATTCGTGGGCTTTATGAAAAAACTTAGCGAAACCGACGAGCTGCTGTCCAACACGGACGTTCGTTACGAAAAGCTGATCCGTTTTTTGCCGGGAAGCGGAATACCGGACGGACATGACATTTTGCCATTGACCGCTGCGATCGGAAAACGCTATTATGAGCAGGGACTGCCGGTACGCGGCGCGGCGTTCGCCTGCGACTCGTTCATGTTCAACCTGCACAGCGAAACGCCTGCCATCGTCTGGGGACCGAAGGGCGGAAATGCGCACGCGCCGGACGAATTCATCGACATCGACGATTTTATGAACCTCGTTAAAATGTTTGCGCAAACGATGGTCGCTTGGTGCGGCGCAGCAAAAAGCTGATGCTCGGAAGGTCCGGCCGACCGTTGTCGCCCCCATGACCCGAGGTGTTTCGCGGGGACTCGGCTTTTGACGGAACAATGCTTTACCGGTACGTCTGAGGATGTATGGCCGAATCCGGGCCCTATGCTGAAGTCTTTCTGACGTTCAAGCGATCATCCGGCTTCCTTTTACGGCGACATCTTTAATAGACTGGAGTACATCAAGGCATGCTGCTCAAAAAAAACGATTCGAAGCGAACGAATAAACTGAATATTTTACAGATCGTACGACATAGCGGGGAAACGACGAAGCCTGCCTTGGCGAAGGTGCTCGGCATCAGTATGCCGACCTCCTCCAGCCTCGTCGACGAGCTGATCGGCGAAGGTTTTTTGCAGATTAGCGGAATCGGCGCGTCAACGGAGCAGGGAGGCAAAAAACCGAAGCTTATTACGCTCAATCCGCAGGGCCGCTACGCAGCCGCATTGCATATCGGCGCGCGCAAAGTGGAAGGTGCGGTCGTCGATCTGCTCGGCGGCCTGCATCACCGCTTGTCCGAGCCGCTGCCGCCGCACCGGACGCAGCAAGCCGTAGGCCGGGCGCTGTCGGCGGTAGCCGGACGCGTTCTGGAGCTAGCGCGCAGTGCGGACATGCCGGTTGTCGGCATCGGCGTCGGTCTTCCCGGTCTCGTCGACCGGCATAAAGGGCCGACGACCGCCGTCAACTTCAGCGAGGTGAACGGCCTGCGCATCGACCGCGAGCTGGAGCCGTTCGGCCTGCCCGTGTGGATCGATAACGAGTGCCGCAACTCGGCGCTGGCCGAGCAATGGTTCGGACTCGGCAGACAGAAGCGCAATTTCGTCAGCCTGTTTACGGACGGGGGCATCGGCGCAGGCTTCCTGATCGACGGGCAGATGGTCCGCGGCATGGACGAGAGCTTCGGCGAGATCGGCCATACGGTCGTCCAAATGGACGGCCGCCCCTGCCGCTGCGGCAACCACGGCTGCTGGGAAACGTATGCCTCGTCCGACGCGTTGCTCGAAACCGTGCGTGATCGGCTCCATGAAGCGGACTGGCTGAACGCGCGCGTAACGAGCGGCGAGCCGCTGACGGTCGCGCTTATCGTTCAAGCTTTGGAGCGCAGCAATACAGGAGCGCTTCGTGAGGCAGAAGCCAGCCATAGCGAAGGAGACGATAGCGCGGGAAACCGCGCTGACCAAGCCGATTTTGTCGGCAGCTCGGAGAGCCACGCTGACCAAACAGTCTTCCGCGGCAGCCCGGAGAGCGAGAACAACCTGGCGGCCGGCACCAACCGGGAGAAACGCGTCATTCAAGCGGCGATCAACGAGCTGGGCGACTATTTGGCGGTCGGTCTCGGGAACATCGTCAATTTATTCAACCCCGAGCTGATCGTCATTCACGGCGAAATGACGATGCTCGGGGAGCCGCTTCTGAGCCGCGTCCGGCAAAGCTTGCTCGGTCGCGCCCTGCCGGCGGCCGCCGCTCGCGCGGACATTCGGTTCACCGGCTTCGGCGAGCACGCGAATTTAATCGGCGCAGGCTCCCTCGCCTGGCGGGAAACGTTCGACGAGCCGGAGCTGCTGTTTCCGTAAAACTCCGGCGTCATCGGACGGTCGAGCTTCCTTGCCGCGAATTGGTGCTTGCATGATGGACAGAATCCGCGATATACAGGTACCCTGGAAAATCAAATTTCCATCATCTGTGGTGCCACGAACCCGCGGCATGGGGGCTAACTAGGGGATTTCACATTAGCACTCATATGCCGGCTGCGCAGTTCGCGCAGATCGACCGGTTTGCCTCCGCTGAGGCGCGACTCTTCAGCCGCGAACGCCATGAAATGGCTGCGGACGGATGCGGAAGCGGAGGTAAGCCCTTCTCTGCCGCTTCCATAGCCGCGTACTTCCTGCAGAAAGCTGCGGACGATGCCTTCGTCGCCGCCTCCATGTCCGGAAGAAGACTGCGCCACCGTCATTTCCTGCTGTTCCCCCGTCACGAAATCGTACACGGTAAACGCCCGCTTCTCCATATACCCCCGCAGTTCTCCCTTCGTGCCCATCACCTGAATCGATCGGGAAATATTATGCGTGAACCCGCTCATGCTGAACGTCGCGGTCACGCCGCCTTCAAATTCGAAATTCGCGACCTGATGGTCGACGACATCATTCTCGCAGCGATACACGCAGCACCCGTACGGTCCTTCCCGCAATGCCTGCACGACACTTTCGCGCGAAGAATCGCTCGTGATGTAACGCGCCCAGCCCGGGCGATCCAAATACTGCTTCAGCGCGGAATACGCGCATGACGCCTCAACCGCACAGCCATCGATACACCTCGCCGCAGAACCCGCCGGCGCGTTCTCCGCACGGAAATGGCCAAGCGAGCCGAACGAACTGGCACGTATACATTCTCGGTCGATCAGCCACGATAAAATATCCATGTCATGGCATGACTTGGCCAAAATCATCGGACTCGAATCATCCTTCCTGCTCCAGCTGCCGCGGACAAAGCTGTGCGCGATATGATAAAAACCGACGTTCTCGCTTAGCTGAACCGACATGATATCACCGATCCGTTTATCGTCCAGCACGCGCTTAACCGCCGCCCAGAACGGCGTGTAGCGCAGCACATGACAAATCGTCAACAGCCGGTCCGCCTCACGCGCGGCATGCTCCATCGCCACGCACTCGCTGGGCTCCGGCGACATCGGTTTTTCCAGCAGCACATGATAGCCTTGCTTGAGAGCCAACAACGTCGGCTCCGTATGCATCCGATCCTGTGTGCAGATGATCGCCGCATCGGCCAGCCGCGGCCGCGCCAGCAGCTCTCTCCAATCGGCAACCGCGTCCTCCGAACGAATACCGTAGTCGCGGACGAATGCTTCGCGCCGTTCCGCCATTGGCTCGGCTACCGCCACGATTTCCAGCTCCTGCGGATACCGTAGTGCGTAGGGCGCATATGCAAGCGCTCCCCGGTTGCCCGCTCCCAGCAGCGCCGCTCTTATTTTGTTCGTCATCTTTTTCTCCCCCGAATCGTCATTTGTGTAAAAGCTTTTCGCCCCTTGCTTCCGTCCTACTCCTTCAGCGACCCGATCAGAACGCCTTTCGCAAAATGCTTTTGCAGGAACGGATAGACGAATAAAATCGGCAAAATCGCCACTATGATCATTGCGTACTTGATCTGGATCGAGATGAGCGACCGCTCGTGCGCGTCGGCCATATCCTGCAGCATCGAAGCGTCAGCGTCCTGAATGAGCATTTTCATCAAAAACAGCTGCAGCGGCTGCAGCTCCGCGCTCGGCAAATAAATCATCGCCGTCAGGAAGCTGTTCCAGTGCCCGACCGCATAAAACAGCGCCAGCACCGCGATAATCGGTTTGGACAGCGGGATGACGATTTTCGCCAATATGACGAAATCATGCGCCCCGTCCAGCTTTGCCGATTCCATCAGCTCCTCCGGTATGCTTTGGAGAAAGGTGCGTGCAATAATGATCAGGAACGCGCTGACCGCTCCGGGAATAATCATGACCCAGCGGCTGTCGTACAGCCCCAGCTCTTTAATCAGCAGGAAGGACGGAATGAGTCCGCCGCCGAAAAACATCGTAAACGTAATAAAAATCATGATCCAATTGCGTGCGAAAAACATACGCCTGGATAACGGATACGCGGCCAGCATCGTCATGACGACGTTGACCGCCGTCCCCGCCACCGTATACAAAACCGTATTCGCGTATGCGACCCAAACACCTTCGTTTTCGAATATGCGTTGGTAGGCTCCTAGCGAAAACCCTTTGGGAAGCAGCCATACCGCCTGGCTGATGACATACTGAGGGTCGCTGATCGACATGCTGAACACATAGAGAAACGGATATAGCGTGACCGCCATCGCTACCCACATGCTGAGCCAAATTGCACCGTCCGTTACTCTCTCCCCTGCCGTTTTCCTGACTCTTGCCACGAATCCACCTCTTCACCACAGGGAAGTCTCCGAATACTTCCTGCTTAAATAATTTGCCGCCAAAAGCAATGCGATGTTGACCACATTATTAAATAGCCCTACCGCCGCGGAAAAGCTGTAATTGCCATTCTCGATCCCCATCCGGTAAACGAACGTGCCGATAATATCCGCCGTTTCATAAATTTGCGGGTTGTACATCAGCAATACTTTCTCGAACCCGACATCCATCATGTTTCCGAGATTCAGGATGAGCAAAATAACGATCGTCGGCACAAGCCCCGGCAGCGTAATATGCCGCATCCTTTGCCACCTGCTCGCTCCGTCTACCTCGGCCGCTTCGTACAGCTGCGGGTTGATGCCCGCTATCGCCGCCAAATAAATGATCGAACCCCAGCCAAAGCCCTGCCATATGCCCGATGAGATATAAATCGTCCGGAAGTATCCCGGCTCCGCCATAAAATTAATGGGCTCCATTCCTAACTTCGTTAGCAATATGTTGATGATGCCGTCCAGCGGCGACAAAAAATTGACAAGCATGCCGACGATCACGACGATCGAAATAAAATGCGGCAGATAGCTGACTGTCTGCACCGTTTTCTTGAATAAGCTGTCCTTCAGTTCATTCAATAGCAGGGCGAAAATAATCGGCACGGGAAAGCCCCAAAACAGCGAATTCATGCTGAGCAGCAGCGTATTTTTGATCAGCCTAACAAAGTAAGTAGATTGAAAGAACTGCTTGAAATATAGAAAGCCAACCCAGTCGCTCCCTAAAATCCCCTTGATCGGGTGAAACTTCTTGAACGCGATCACGACGCCGTACATCGGAACATAGTGGAAAACGATGTAGTAAAACAGCACCGGCGCAATCATTAGCAGCAAATATTTATCCCGCTGCCAGTTCTTCCTCCATATCCCGCCCCGGACAAGCTTCGCCCGGACGGCCGTTTGCGGCACCGGCTTCATGCGGAATCGCCCCCTTTCATTCGTAAAACCGAACCGGTTTGCGTTCTCCGGTTATGCAAACCGCTCGGGCCAAGACGTCATCCCCTATCCGAGGGAATGACGCTTGCCGCTTTCAGCGGTCTTCCGTTTATTTTTTCGTCGCGCGGTCGTATTGCTTCTGCTTCAGCTCCAAAAGCTTAGCCAGCCCCATGCTTTGCAGCTTCGCAGTAAATTTATCGAAGTTGTCCAGCGGCTCTTTGCCCGTTACGAACTTAACGAGCGTTTCGTCAAGATACGTTTTGAAGTCCGCGGATACGGTCGTCGATACCTCTTCATTTTCCTTGGGTGAGGCAAACCCGAACGGCACGGCGTCCACCAAAGACGTCTCGATTCGTTTGGCTTGCTCCGCCAAAACCGGATTCAGCTTAAGCAGCGCCTGCGGCTGCAGCGACGTAAAGCCCTTCTGGCTGCGAATCCACGGAACGGTCGGATAAGCGCCAATCGAGCGCAGCGCGCTGACCGCGTCGAGGCCTTCCGGATTTTTTTTGACGAAATCGGTAAATTCAGGCTGGCCGTTCACCATGTTGTAGCTCGTGCCCTCAATGCCGAAGTGGACGAGCCGGCTGCCTTCCTCGCTGGCATAGATATAGTCGAGCCATTTGATCGCTACTTCGGGGTTCTTGCTCGTGCTTGAGATCGCGAAATAGCCGCTGAACGGACCGTACTTCTCGTAATAGCCCTTAGAATCTTTGCCTGTGGGCGGAAGCGCCAGCATCCAGCTCGCTTTATCGCTGCCGCTTTGCTTCTGCGCCGCATTGTAACGATCCGCCTGGTTCAGGAAGTTGACCGATGAGCCGACCATATCGCGCGAGATGTTCCCGACAAGCGCATCATCCTTCTTCGTCAAAAACTCCGGATCGATCAATCCCTCCGAATACAATTTGTTGAGCCATACAAGCAGCTCTTTGGCGCGCGGGTCTGCCCATTCGAACTGGATTTTGCCGTTTTTGTCCGGATAGAAGCCTTGGCTGTAGAAAAAGTGCAGGTTCAGCGCGCTGGCGAACATCGTCAGCCCATTCATTCCGTGATTGGCGAAGGAAAGCGGAATTTCATCCGGCTTGCCGTTTCCGTTCGGATCGCGGTCTTTGAACGCTTTGAGTACCGCATACCATTCGTCGAGCGTCCGCGGCTCCTGCAGGTCAAGTTTCTCGAGCCAATCCTTGCGAAGCAAGAGGCCGATCGGATCCGTGTACGCGGCCCCGTCCGTAATCGAAGAAATGAAATACAGCTTGCCGTCCGGCGCCTTCAACCGGTTGTGAAGAATCGGATTCTCCTTGAAAAACTTTTTGATGTTCGGCGCATGCTTGTCGATCAATCCGTCCAGCGGAATGATGAGACCGTCCTCGGCGGTTTTGACGGGATCCTGCGGAACGAGCATGATGTCGGGCAAATCTTTGGCCGCGGCTACCCGTACGCCCGCAACCTTCACATATTGCGAAGACGGGGTGACGTCCCAGATGGTTTTAACGCCCGTCCGCTTCTCGATCTCCTGCCATACCGGCAGGTTTTGCTTATAACTTTTGGCCGCGTAAAAATTTTCGTTGCCCATGAACGTCAGCGTCACCGAGCCGTCTTTGACGATCGGCATCGTGTTTGCCGCCGGCTCCGCGCTTGCGGATGAGTTGGCCTGCGGACTCGCGGAGGCTTCCGCCCCGCCCGTTTCTTCGCTCTTCCCGCATGCCGAAAGTACGGACAGCGATACCATCGCTGCGGAAAGCAGCAAAGCTGCGGCCTTTCTCGATTTCCCTCCGGAATGCCTTCTCGCGTTCATCTACCCGATCTCCCCTTATGATTCGTTTTCGATTTTGCCGAACGGGCGCACGACCGGCGCCACATACGACAGCGTACCTGAATAACCGTCCGGAAGCGCCGTATCCACCATAACGGCTTTGCCCGACAAGTAAAGAATCCGGTTCGTACGCGCAATGCCCGTCAATCGGATGTAGTCGCCCACTTTTAATCCCGTACTGTCGTTCAGGTTGAGTATCTGCTTGTAGCCCGAGATTTTGTCGTTCGTTTCCCTGGTGCCGGTAACACCGGCAAGCGTGCCGAACGTTCCGCCGCTCACGACCCGGTGCCCGTGATAGCTTGTTCCCGGCGTCAGCGGTCCGGTATTGACGATAATGTCGCCGACATTGACCGACAGCTTGCCTGTAACAGGCATCGTATCGCAGTAGTGGGTCGCCGTCTTCGTTCCCGTATCCACGGCAGCCGCCGCGTTGGAATTGCGGTAGCCGCCCTGCTTGGGCAGAAAACGGTTGTTTTTCAAGGAAACGTTGACAAGCTCGCCGGAGCCGTCGGTAAAATACGATTGATTGCCCTGCAGCGTATCGAACGTATCGCTTACCGTGTTATCCTCTACAACGACGTTCGTCAAATTGCCGACCAGGAAAAATGCGGTGCAATAATCGCGGACGCCATGCTGATAAATGCCCGGATTGACGAACGTATTGCCGGTTACGATCACATTCTCGAACTTGTTCGGCTGTTGGAAGAGCCCGATCTTGATGCCGGCGACAGGCGCATTCGTGACGACATTGCCCGTTACGGTCACATTGCGCACATTCCCCTTCGGTGAAATACCGATGGCATATATCGTCGAGTTGCTGATCGTCCTTGCGACCGTATCGACCTGAAACAGAACCGAATTGCCGACGATGTTGATCGTATCGTAATCGCCCGCCAAATTCGCGCCGTTCTCGAACACCATGCTGATCCCTTGCCATTCGACCTCCGGACGGTCCTTGTTCGCGATTGAAATCGTATTGCCGGAAATCGTTACGTTGCGAACCGTCGTCCCGGTAATCGACCATAGACGGATTCCGAGACACGCCTTCGAAAAGGTATTGCCGCTCACCGTAATATCGGAGACGCCCCGATCGGCGGACGTCGTCGACCGGCTGACGATATTGACGCCGGTCTGATAACCGACCGACACGTTGCCGTGGATGACAGCGGGTCCGTTATGCGATTCCATCGCGCCGCGGCCGCCCTGCGCGAAGTCGGAATGAAACATATTGCCGAACGCCGCATGGTTCTCGCAATTGAAGTAGACGGCCGAGTTGTCGTAGTTCGTCTTGCCGTCCGCGATGCCGGCCGTGCGTACGAAGCGGAAATAGCAATTGCGGACGACGGCGTTGCGGGCGTCCTTCCCGTTCAGCGTGACCGCGTTGATGCCGCTCGTCGAATCGAAATTGACGCTATCGACGACGATATCCTGGAACGAATAGAGCGCAACCGCATACTGCGAAATGCCGGACACGCCCGCCTTGATCTTGGAGGTCGTATTGGCGGCGCCGTTCTGATCGATCGTCAGGCTGCTGATCGTGACATGCTCGATAAACGCCGTATTCGTTTCCGCGCCGAAAATCGTATCGTAATCGCCGGCGTCCGGCTTCACCTTAAGAACGGCTCCCCGTTCGCCGGTCACATGCAGGTTGCTGCGCAGCACGATTCGTTTGTCCGTCGCCGGTGCGATCTGATACGTGCCGGCCGGGAAATAAACCGTCCGGATCGACGAAGCGGCCGCATAATCGATCGCCTTCTGAATGAACGGAATGTCGTCTCCGCTCCCGTCGCCGCGGGCGCCGAACCATTTCACATTGATGTAATCGCTTTCAGACACCCGCTTAAAGCGAAAGCCCGCAGTCGAAACAAGCACCGTTCCCGTGTTATCCGCGGCAGCCGTATCGCTCGGATCATACACAAAATGCCCCTCATGTCCCGGATCCGTGATGAAATAAACGGCGTTGCGGCGATTTTTGCGCAATGCCCGCAAGTCCGTCATCGTCGTCGTGACGACGATATTCAGCTTCAGCAGCTCCTGCAAATCCGGCAAGTCCGGCGGCAGCAGCCGGCTTTCCGAGTTGGCATAAACGGCATCCGTTACCGAACCTCCCGGCCCCGCGCCCTTGCCCAGCAGCGTCCCCGGAAACAAACCTTCCGCCGCCAAAGCCGCCCCCGCCGCGCCGAACGAAGCAAGCAGTTTCCTTCTGCTGATCGGCTGTTCGCGGGCTGCATTTTCTTTCGGCTCCTCGTGTTCTCTTTCGCTGGATGACTGATCCGACATTCCTCATTCCCCCAATCGGTTTATTATTGTTTGGCTCTTCTATATAATAAAAGCAATTCAAATGAGAAATCTTTACAGAAAAAGGCGGTTGTTTTTTATTATTTGACTTCCTGAACGCACATTTCGGGAGAGGAGCTGAATCCGTTGGCAAGAAAAAAGTACGTGCTTCGCAGCGACCTCACAATCGACAACCTGTATACGTTTCACTATTTCGAGCTGTCCCGCAACTTTTACTCGACGGGCGAGAAACACGATTTCTGGGAATTCATCTATGTGGATAAAGGCGAAATGCATATTTATACGGATTTCGGGGAGTATCGGCTGACGCAAGGCGAGGTATTTTTCTATAAGCCGAATTTGTTCCACAGGGGTGGAGCGAACTCGCGGGAAGCCACGAATTTAATCATCTTGTCCTTCGATAGCCGCTCGCCGTGCATGACGTTTTTCGAAAACAAGCGGTTTCGGCTCGATGAAAGCGACAGGCTCATTCTCGCGGAGATGGTGAAAGAGGGAATGGAGGCGTTCGATCCGTCCATCAAATGGTTCATTCCGTATTTAACCGGAAGCGAGGACAGCCCGTTCGGCTGTGAGCAGTTGATTAAAAACTATCTCGAAATCTTCCTGATCCGCTTGATCCGCAGGGGGAACGAAAGCGGCGATAATCAAGAGGAGCATAAGCCATCCTCCGCCATACGCGAAAATACCGAAGCCGACCTTTCGCAAAGCATCATCCGCTTCATGGAGGAGAATATAGCGGCTAACCTTACGCTGGACGAGCTGTGCAAAATGTTCTCGATCGGCAAAACGCAGCTAAAGACGCTTTTCAAAAAGAAAACCGGCCGCAGCTGTCTCGATTTTTGGAAACATCTCAAAATCGAACGGGCGAAAACGCTCATCCGCGAGGAGTCGCACAACATAACGGAAATCGCCGAACGGCTCGGCTACAGCACCGTGCATTATTTCTCCACCGATTTCAAAAAAGCTACGGACATGACGCCGACCGATTACGCCCGTACGGTACAGGCCCGTCTGACGTCTAGCCGCAAATCGAACTGAACGAAAACGCCTGCATGCAGCGGGTATTTTGCTCGACACACCGGTGAATCCGTTTTCCAAGCCTGCAAAATCGGACTCCAGCGTTAGGCGAACCTCAATTCCTTGCTCCAAGCGGGCGTTTTCGGACTACAGCATACCGAGGAGCCTTATAGGCAGCGTAGGGATGAACGACTTTTCCATCCTTAAAGAACTGGCGTGTTTACCGGCATATTTGAACACTCAACCAAAAACATATCCCAACAACATATAAATTCTACTAGAAAAACCGTCCGGGACACCGGACGGTTCATTCGCGTGCCTAGCATTTCGTTCGGTACGCGTGAGAGGCGATGGGATATAACCGTCAACCGTTCTTCCGTACACCCTTGTCAATGAATACTTCAGCAATTTCCGTTGCTTCTGAAAGCTCTCCTAGTCCTTCGTTATCGTTAGAGCACGCAGCGGTAGTTTACCTCGTGCTGAATCGTCCCTTGCGTCAGCCCAAGCGGACGCCGGAATCAAACGCAACGAAGCGGTTAAGCAGACTTCCCTGCTTAACCGCTTTTTTTAGGCCGGCCTCCGGTTTACCGGTTCAACAGGCTTCCGACATACTTGAGCAGCTCATTGGCGCATACCGGACAGTAGCCGTTATGATCGATCAGCCTGGCGGTTACCTCATTGATCCGCTTCAGCTGCGTTTCGTCCGGCGTTTTGGTCGAGGTCGTAATTTTGACGATATCCTTCAAATCCGTAAACAGCTTCTTCTCGATCGCTTCGCGCAGCCGTTCATGGGTATGATAATCGAATTTTCTGCCCTTGCGCGAATACGTCGACATCCGGATAAGAATTTCTTCTCGGAACGCCTTCTTCGCATTTTCGGAAATGCCGATCTGCTCCTCAATCGAACGCATCAGCCTTTCGTCCGGATCCATCGTCTCGCCGGTCAGCGGGTCCTTCAGCTTGCCCCAGTTGCAATACGCCTCGATATTATCGAGATAATTTTCGAACAGCGTTTTGGCCGACTCCTCGAACGAGTAAACGAAAGCTTTCTGAATTTCCTTCTTCGCCAGCTCGTCGTACTCCTTACGCGCCGTCGAGATGAAGTTCAAGTAGCGCTCCCGCTCCTCCTTCGTAATCGAAGGATGCTGATCGAGGCCGTCCTTGATTGCCCGCAGCACATCCAGCGCATTAATGCAGCTGACGTCATGGCGAATGAGCGCGCTCGAAATCCGGTTGATGACGTAGCGCGGGTCGATGCCCGTCATTCCTTCCTCCAAAAATTCGTTCTGCATTTCCTTCAGATCGGCTTCCTTATATCCCTCGATCGCTTCGCCGTCGTACATGCGCATTTTCTTGACAAGGTCCATGCCTTGCTTTTTCGTTTCCTTCAGCCGCGTAAGTACCGAAAAAATGGCCGCCGCACGCAAGCTATGCGGGGCGATATGGATATGGCTCATGTCGCTCTGGCCGATAAGCTTGTGGTAAATTTTTTCCTCCCGCGACACCTTCAGATTGTAAGGAACCGGCATGACGATCATCCGCGACTGCAGCGCCTCGTTCTTCTTGTTGGCGATAAACGATTTGTACTCGGATTCGTTCGTATGCGCCACGATCAGCTCGTCGGCTGAAATGAGCGCAAAGCGGCCCGCTTTAAAATTGCCTTCCTGGGTAAGCGAGAGCAGATTCCACAAAAATTTCTCGTCGCACTTGAGCATCTCCTGGAACTCCATAATGCCCCGGTTCGCCTTGTTCAGCTCGCCGTCAAAGCGGTAAGCTCTAGGATCGGACTCGGAACCGAATTCCGTAATGGTCGAAAAGTCGATGCTGCCCGTCAGATCGGCGATATCCTGCGATTTCGGATCGGAGGGACTGAACGTCCCGATGCCGGTGCGAGTTTCCTCCGATAGCATCACGCGCTCCACCATTACCTCCTCGATCTGACCGCCATACTCGGTTTTCAGCCGCATTTGGCAGGACGGACATAGAGAACCCTCGATCTTGACGCCTAGGTCCCGCTCCACGTCGGCACGAAGCTCCTGCGGAATAAGATGCAGCGGCTCCTCGTGCATCGGGCAGCCTTTGATCGCGTACACCGCGCCTTCCTCCGTCCGCGAAAACCGCTCCAAGCCCCGTTTGAGCAGCGTAACGATCGTCGATTTCCCGCCGCTGACCGGCCCCATCAATAATAAAATGCGTTTTCGGACATCCAGTCTGCGCGCGGCGGAATGGAAATATTCCTCTACCAGCTTCTCCAGCGTACGATCGAGCCCGAATATATCGTTCTCGAAAAACGAATACGTGACATGTCCGTTATCCTCCGTGACACCGTTCGACGCGATCATCCGGTAGACACGTGCATGCGCGGTCATCGCGAGCTCCGGCTGCTGTCGAACCTTTTCGATATACTGCTTGAACGTTCCGCTCCACGCCAACCGTTCGTTTTCCGCCCTATGCTCGGAAATGCGTTTGAATATGTCCATGGTTGCCTCCTCCCATCTGCTCGTGTCCCCTTTACGCGTCATGAAGCATCCTCTGGATGATCTTCCAAGGTGAACGAAATAAGAAGCGTATTAAATACCTATGCAGGCTCGGAGGATAAGTTTACGAATTTTTAGCGGAGGCGGATCAAAATCGCCGCAAGCCGCGCCTATATGCTCGCAAAATTGTTTTATGCCGCGGAAAAATCGCTATGCGACATAAAGGCAGCGGGTTTTGCATAAAGCTTACACTGTTACCCTCTGTCGTCTCTCCCGGTTCTGAAAAGCAGTCATTAATATACACGCACTACTAATATTCATCAAAGGCTTGTCGGATTTTTTCGATACAAAATGTTTCATTTTCTGCGCGTTATGCTATAATGAAGTCATTCAAACGGTAGCTTATAACAGTAGACGACAAAGGAGCGGCGACCGTGCCGATTCAACATGAAACCGAACTTTATATGCCGGTCAAATCATTTTTCGAGCAGCAGGGTTTTACGGTGCGGGGCGAGGTCAGAAGCTGCGATCTCGTAGCCGTTCGCGATGAAGAGGAGCCCGTTATTGTCGAGCTGAAGAAGACCTTCAACCTGCCGCTGCTCATTCAAGCGATCGACAGGCTGGCCCATACGCCGAACGTTTATATGGCGGTGGAAATGCCAGAGCATGGCCGCGCGTCTCACGGTCTGGCCTGGAACGATTTGGTCCGGCTTAGCCGCATGCTTGGGCTTGGCTTGCTGACCGTCAGGTTCTACAAATCACGGAAGCCTCGTGTCGACTTGATGTGCGAGCCGACTCCCTATACTCCGCGCAAAAGCGCGGTCAAAACCGCCAGGCTGCTGCGCGAGTTCAAGGAACGGAGCGGCGACTATAACGTCGGGGGCAGCACAAGGCGCAAGCTCGTAACCGCTTACCGGGAAAAATCGCTGCAAATTGCATCTCTACTGCATACGCATGGTCCGCTCAGCACCAAACGGCTGCGCGAGCATACCGCCAACCCGAAGGTGACAACGATGCTGCAGGACAATTATTACGGCTGGTTCGAGCGCGTCGAACGCGGAACGTACAAGCTGAGCGCGCGCGGCGCCGCCGAGCTTGGCGATTTCGCGCACGTCATCGGCGATACGCCTCCGGCCACGCAAGGATAACCATTCTCAGTCAGTCTATTCTATCGAACGGAACGGCAATACATGAACATCATCGAACTTGCACATCCCGAATGCTTCCCAAGGGCAAGCTAATTGTAAGCATAAGCTGACGATAAGGGTGACGACGATGAAAGATAAGTTCGTAGCCGGCTCCGTGCTGGCAGTTGTTCTGCTTGGCATGATTGCCGTTTCGCATGCGGCGTTCGACAAAGCTCCCTCCGCAGGAGCCGAAATCGCCCTCAGCCCGATCGCCGTCGAATTCGGGACGGGCGTCTACTTTACGGCGCAGCAGAGCGCCAATGCAGCCGTTCCCGAGGCAAGCTACCGGGAGGAGCCCGACGAAGCGGCTTCGGCTGCGGCTTCCGCTGTAGACGCCGCAGCCGCTCCCGGCTACAGCGAAGGCGCAAGCACGCCTGGCGAGGGAACAGCGGCATCCGGCGAAATGCCTTCGGATGAAGCAGCGGCCGTTCAGGAGCAAGAAGCTCCTCCGCTGGAACAGCCGCAGTCTCAGACAGGCGCTTCCGAGCAGGACGCTGAAGCCAAAGCTTCTTCCGCCGCGCTCGCCGCAGCCGTCAAGAAGCCATCCACCGTAACCGCCGCCACATACAAAGGGCGCAAGATTTCCATCCCCGTGCTCAACTATCACAGCGTAGACTACGATCCCGGCAACATCGTCGTCATTACCCCGGAGAAGCTCGATGAGCAGATGGCCTTCCTTTCGGAAAACGGTTACAATCCGCTGACGCTGGACGACTTCTTCCTCATACTCGAGGGAGGACTTGAACCGCCAGAGAAGCCGGTTCTTCTGACGTTTGACGACGGGTACGCGGATAATTATAAGTACGCGATGCCGATAATGACGAAATACGGCTTCCACGCCACCATGTTCATGTCACCGGGAACGATCGGGCAAGACTGGTATGTCAATTGGGAGCAAGCGAAGGAGATGAAGGAGGCGGGCTGGGACATACAGCCGCACGGCATGACCCATCCGCATTTGCCGAAACTGTCGGCCGAGGAGCAGGCAAATGAAATAATCGAGGCGCGCAAGCAAATCGAAGAGCATTTGGGAGGAACGGCGGACGTTTTCTGCTACCCTTACGGCGAGTATAATGGTGATACATTACGTATCTTGGAGGAGAACGATTTTCGTTTCGCCTTCACGATCCAGCAAGGGCGCACCGATTCATCGCAGCATAAATTTCAGTTGAAACGAATATACGTCAACGGGGAAGAATCGTTTAAAACATGGAAGCAGAGATTGACGGGCAAATAATGCCTGTCGATCTCTGCTTTTTCACTGCGTATATGAATAACCTATATGCTCACCGGTTGTCCCAGCTTCACGGACTCATAGCCGGCAAGCGCGACTTCCGCCGAACGCAAGCCGTCGGTTCCCGAAATCGGCACGGCTTTGCCTTCGAGAATCGCTTCTACGAACGCTACGACCATATAGTGGTCCATCGAATCGCCCCAGAAGCTCAAAACGCCTTTGCCCGTCGCGTCGCTGTATAGCTCATTGCTTTGAGCGAAGCCGTCCACCGACAGTTGGCCCTTCGTTCCGATAATTTCCATCGTCACGTCGCCCCATGTCGGGAACGACTTCGGTCTCGACCAGCTTGTATCCAATACGCCGAACGAACCATTGGCGAATTTGACATGAATCATCCCGGCGTCGTCAACCTTCAGCCCTTCGTGGAACAGCGTCGCGGAGTAGGCGTAAACGTCCGTCACCTTCGAACCGATGAACCAGTTCATCAAATCCATGACGTGAACGGTATGATCAAGCAGCGCGCCGCCGCCCGATAGACTAGGCTCGGTAAACCAGCCGCCCGGCATCGAGCCGCGGTTCGTCCCCTTAATCGCGACGATTTCGCCGATCTCCCCTTTTTCGACGGCCTTCTTAGCATTCGCCACCGATGCGAGGTAACGGCATGGGAACGCCGTCATCAGCTGAACGCCGTTCGTTTCGCAGACGGCGATCATTCGCTCCATCTCGGCAACCGAAATGCCGAGCGGCTTTTCGCACATCACATGCTTGCCGGCTTGAGCCGAATCGATTACGTGCTGCGCATGATTGACGTTCTCCGAACAAATAACGACCGCTTCGGCATCCGTTTTCAGCAATTCGCGATAATCCGCAAAATAAGGAATCCCGTGCTTGCTCACAACCGCTTCGACTCTGCCGCTCTCTTCGTCGGCAATACCTACGATTTCCACGTTCGGCAGCGCCAAGAGGCTGCTCAAATAAGAATGGGCGTGCCCGTGTGCGAAGCTGATCATGCCTACTTTTAATTTTCTCATCTCGGCGATACCTCCCGCGTGTCTTGCCCGATCAAAATTGCCTTCCCTGTACGGGCGGATTCTACTGCGGCCAAAGCGATTTCCAGCGCTTTATACGCGTCCTCGGCCGTTACGACCGGCTCGCTGTTATCGCGAATGCACTGGATGAAGTGACGAAGCTCCAGCTCGTATGGGCTCTCGTAGCCCGGGCTTTGCGGCACCTCGACGAATTGTCCGCCGCCTGTGGCAGCCGCCGACTTGCGTACTTGCAGCGATTTCGAGCGCGAGCTGTCGCAGCGGACGACTCCGCCCGTTCCCGCGAACTCGGCCGCCGTCACGAACGGTCCCGGATACCCCCACTGCGCCTCCAGGTTCGCAACCGCACCGCTTTCGAACACGAGCGTCGCCGTAGCGTATTCCAGCAGCCCGTTATTTTTATGCAGCCCGAATACCGAACGAACCTCGCCGCCCGCCCAACGCATAAAATCGATGTCATGGATCATGAGGTCCAGCACAACGCCGCCGCTTTTGCTCTCGTCAAAATACCAGTTCCGGACTTCGCCCGGATGTCCGCCCACCCGTTTCGCATGCGAAACGCCGAGCTTTCCGATCGAGCCTCCGTCGATCTGCTGCTTGATTTGCACATATTCGGGAAAGAAACGAACGACATGTCCGACAAACAACCGTACGCCGTTATTTTTGCAAGCATCGATCATCGCTCTCGCATCTTCCAGATTAAGCGCGATCGGCTTTTCGCTAATGACATGCTTTCCGGCTTCCGCCGCTTGAACCGCGAACTCTTTATGCATATAGCTCGGGAGCGTGATGCTAACGATATCGCAGCCGGACTGCTCCAGCATGTCGCTGAACGACACATATGCTTTGGCGCCGACTCGATCGGCCGTCCGCTGTGCCATTTCCTCCACGATGTCGCATACTCCGACTACCGTAACGCCGGGAATGTTCGCATAGCTATCCGCATGGACGTTCCCAAGTCCTCCGCAGCCGACAATGGCTACTTTCATCTCTATCCCTCATCTCTAATTGGTGAAATCGTTCTATCAACAAAGATACCGTGCTGCCGTTCAACCTTGTATGACGCGTTTTGTTGTATTACTATCCAAATTTGCCCGCAGGTCCGATTCGTTCATCCCTCAGCACCCAACGGCTGCCTGTCGGGTATGCGACTTATCGCACGGAAGCGCGGCTCCGGCGCGTTTTGCGGGATATTTTCGACGGTCCGCCATACTATTATTTTTCCGCTTCCCCGTGCGTAAACGTATTCTGTTCCTCCGGCATTTTTGCAGGCCGAATAATCTGAATTGTATGGAGGAATGTGTTATGATTCCTATATGAACGAGCTTTAGGAGAATCCGCCATGAACATTTTCGAAGAACCGATTCATTATCAGAACCCGCTGCTGTATATCAAAGTCAAAGAGTTTACGGCAAGCGGCAATGCCATGGAGCCTCCCGGAGATAATCCGTTATGGCATTATCATAAAGAAGTCGAATTTCTTTACGTGCGTTCAGGCGTCCACAGCATTCATACGCTCAACCGGAAGTATGTACTGAATCCCGGCGACGTTATGGTGGTCGGCTCCAACCAGCTTCACTTCGGCAGCAAGCTCAGCGACGAAGATCTGGTCTATATCGTGCTGCACGTCGATTTGCAGCCTTATTTCGATCCGCCGATGATGATGTACTATCCGAATTTTTCCGAGGTGAGTCATCCGCTCGATATTTTGAACGATATGTTCTCTGAGGACGACCGTCTGCGCGAGGAAGTGGCAGGCTATATGATCCGCGTGCATGACGAAATAGAAGGTCAGAACAAAGGCTACGAAATTGCGGCAAGCATCTACATCCGGCAAATTTTGCTGGCAATGCTGCGCGGGGACAAAAAAGATTTGCTGAAGGCGAACGATGCGGAGGGCGCGATTATTTTGCGGCCGATTTTAGAATATGTGGAGCGGCATTTGAGCCAAAAAATCGATATGGAGGAGGTCAGCAAGATGGCCAATATGAGCTACTTCTACTTCTCCAAATTTTTCAAAAAAACGATGGGACTCACGTTCACCGAATACGTGAACCGGAAGCGGATTTTCCGCGCGGAGCAGCTGCTGCTTACAAGCAGTCTGACGATTACGGAAATCGCCGAAACGATCGGCATCGAGAACATGGCTCATTTCTACGAGATGTTCAAGCGGTTTAACGGCTGCACGCCGAAGCAATTCATCGTCAAAATGAATGCGGACGGCATGTAGCCGTCAGAAATCCTCGTTCGTCAAATCCGAATTGACGCCGATCGCCGCACGGCTGCCGGCCCCCGCCGCGATAATAAGCTGGGACGGCGCAACCGCCGCCGTATCACCCGCGGCATACACGCCTGCGACATTCGTTCTGCCGAAATCATCCGTTATGATTCCGCCTAACGCGTTCGTCCTGCAGCCAAGCGACTGTCCGATGGAGGATGACAGCGCCGTTTGCGGGGTGACGAATCCGCCTTCGCAGACGTATTCCCCTCCGCCTTCGAACATTACTTTTTGAAGCGCTCCGTTCTCCCCGATCAAACGAACGATCCTATGCTCATAAACCTTGATGTTCCTTCTGCCCAACGCCTCATGCTGCTGCGCCGTCAGAGCTCTGTGCCCGTTCGTGCAAACCGCCAAACGCACGCTCCAGTTGTACAAGGTTTTGGCCATATGGAAAGCGTTCGGGCCTTCCGAAATGATGACAAGCGGCTTATCCTTCAGCTCCCAGCCGTCGCAGTACGGGCAGTTGAAAATACTCTTGCCGTAGAAGTCGCGCAGACCGCTTACGGGCGGGAGTATTTCCTTCAAGCCGGTGGCCAAAATGATTTTCCGCGCCATATAAAGCTCGCCTTGCTGCGTAGCAAGCTGAAACGACGAATGGGAAACGCGGCGTACGGCATTGACAGAGGCCCGCCTGACTTGAACCGAGCCGTACTTGCTTATATCTTCATGGGCGATTCGTCTGAGCTCGCCCGGCGCGATGCCGTCCCTCGTAATGAATCCGTGCGATTCGCGGGTTACGGCATTACGCGGATTGTTGTCGTCGAGCAGCACGACATTCCGCCTCGCCCTGCCGAGCACAAGCGCGGCGCTCAAGCCTGCAGGGCCGCCGCCTACGATGGCGCATTCAAACAGCATCCCGTTTCACTCCTCTATGTTGCGGCTCCGATCCCCGGGCAAACTTGCGGGAATCTTGCGCCTTGACTTCCGCCCATACAGGCGACCGATCCGTTAGGGATTCACTTCCGATTCGATCCAACATTCCATTATATGCGGGGAATCGCTCCTTTGGGCGAATGATCCGCACAAACTTCGCGAAGCCTGTCAAATGATAACCGGCCGGCCGCGCTTCACAAATCCAAGGACTAGCGCCAAGAAAACGAATGGCAAAAAACCTGACAGACTCTCTCTGTCAGGTTTTTCTTTTGTCGATAATCCGCTATGCCGATACGGTTGCTTGCATCGTCAGCTTGCATCAGCCCCGCTTCATCCGATCCGGAATGGCAAACGACACGGTCGTTCCTTCATTCGGCGTACTCACTATCGACAAGCCTTGACCGTACAGCTGTATCAATCGCCGATTCGTATTGGCAAGTCCGATGCCGCCTTTGCCCTTCAATGTCGGGCTGAGCACTTGAATGACCCTATCCTTCTCCATACCCTTGCCGTCATCTTTAACTTCAATAAGCGTAAAGCCTTCTTTGCGTGCAATCCGAATGTGAACCGTAACGCCTTGGCTCTGACTAAGGAGGCCGTGCTTGACGGCATTCTCGATCAGCGGCTGTATCGAAAGCGGCGGGAGCAGCACGTTGATGCCGGGCTCAATCTCCCATATAACAGTCAGCCTTTCCTCAAACCGCTCTTTTTCGATATAGAGATAAGCTTCGGCAAGCTTCAGTTCGTGGGAAAGCTCGACCAGCTCGCCCGTATTTAGAAAATCAAAGCTGATCCGTAAAAACGACGCAAAGGCTTCGCCCATATTCCGCATCTTATCCGTGTCTATATCGCTAAGCGCCAAAATCGAGTTGAGCGTGTTAAATAAAAAATGCGGATGAATTTGCGCTTGCAGGTAAGCGGCTTCCATGCGTAAACGTTCATTGACGGACTGCTTCAGCGTGGTCAGCGCCCTGATCCGATACTTGAGCTCCAGCGCGTCGACAGGTTTGGTCACATAATCGTTGGCCCCCGACGAGAATCCGGTGTAGATGTCGGCAGGCTGACTGCGCGCGGTCAACAGCAATACCGGAAGCTCCGATACGGAGTACTGCTCCCTTATTTTCTGCGTCAACTCGTAGCCCGACATTTGCGGCATCATGACATCGGCAATGAGCAAATCCCATTGCTGCGTCCCCAGCAAGTCCAGCACCTCGCGTGCCGAATTGGCTGTCGTGACGTTATACGGCTCCGTCGAAAGAATGCCGACCAGCACGTTCAGGTTGACGGGATCGTCATCAACCGCCAGAATGTTCATCCTCCCGTCATTCAAAAGCGGCGGGATAAGTACGGAAGCGGCAGCTTCGCCGACTAGCGCCTCCGATTTCAATAATCCGGCGGCAGTTCCGACTTCCGTTGCTCCCCTTATCCGGCCGATCTCAAGAGACGCTTGAGGCACCGAGTGGCCTTCCTCGTTTGCTAGCGGCAGCTCGAAGCTGAATAAGGAGCCTTTGCCAAGCTCGGAGCGAACGGTCAAAACGCCGCCATGCAGCTCGACAAGCTGCTTGCAAATGCTTAAGCCGAGTCCGATTCCTCGTCCGTCGCTTATTCCGTAAGTTCCTTGTTCGTAGGGGAGAAATACCCGCGCCTGCGTTTCCTCATCCATACCGACCCCCGTGTCGGAAACATGGATGACGGCAAGCCCGCCGCGAGCTTCGGCGGAAACGGAAATCGTTCCTTCCTCCGTATATTTGAGCGCGTTATGCAAAAGGTTATACAAAATTTGCACAAGCCTTTTCTCGTCGGCCAAAACCGGCGGCATCGATTTGGCGATATCCATCCGCATGCGGATAGGCTTGCCTTCCGTCATAAATGTAAGCATAGCCATTACGCCCGGAACGAGCGATTGAATCATCAAAGGCTCGCGCTGCAGGACGATGCGGTGCTCCTGAAGGCGTGCGACATCGAGAAGATCGCCAAGCATATTCGACATGCGGCGGCTTATGGTGATTAGCAGCTCCATATCCTTAAGGCTTCCTGCGTTCATCTTCTCTTTCTCTCTGGTTACGACGGTCTCGGCGATATTCATAATGCCGTGCAGCGGCGTTCGCAGCTCGTGCGACGTATTGGCGAGAAATTGATCCTTCAGCTTGTCCGCCCTCATCAGTTGTTCGTTCAGCTTGGCGTTTTCCCTGAAATTGCGGACGTATTTTTTGAACCAATACGTTGAAAACCCGATAATAGCAACTGCGAGATCAATCGGATAATAAACGGTCGTAACGTCTTTAACGGACTCGGCGATGCTCCATGATAAGTTGGAGATGATGCCCGCTGCGGTTAACAGCAAGTAGATAATGTCTTTGTCAGCCAGCTTCTTGAAGATCATCGTCCCTACGATATAAATATACCAAACGAACGTAATGCAGTAGAAGGTGATAAATATGTTTAAATCGACCACGCCGTTTACGAACGAAGCAGGTGCGGCAAGCAGGAATACCGTAAGTAAAACGAGCGCAGCCGTATAGGTTTGCAGCCACACGCTCCGCAGACCGGCCGAAACGAATCTCCTGTAAATAAGCACGAGACATACGTTTTGCCATAAAAGGAAGATCAGCCTTATTTTTATCGCCCAGGTATAATTAATCGGCAGCCATAAGAGCAGCACATTATCGTGGCCGATCAAGATGGCTATGGCGACCGCCAACATCAACAGGCCCAAAATCAGCAAAGTGCGTTCTTGAGGATAAAATACGTAGATGATGCAGGCAAACAGACCGATAAGCAGCAAAAGAAAAAACATGATCAATTGAAAGCCTATCGAGTACCAGCGCACGTAGTCGATAACAGCCTGGTCGCCGAAGCGAATGGAGCGCAGCAGCCCGCCGTTATAAGGATCGTCGTAATTGGCGGCACGAATAAGCAATTCGATCTCCGTAGTTCCTTCTACAGCATAGGAAGCCGTGTAAGAAACATTATCGGGAATGTAGTCCTCGGCTCTCGCCGCAGGCTTCCCGATTCCGCCCGAAGCTTTTCCGTTTATTTCGATTTCCGACGAAGCTTGGATGCCTTGAAACCAAAATGCGACGGGTTGTTCAAGCGGATCGATTAAAATACGCAGCCGATACGTTCCGTACCCGTACGAGGTACCGGAATCCTTATTCAGCGCGCTTCCCCAGTCTCCCGGAACCCGAATGTCGCGGGATTCGTTTGCACTGGACCGTATATCCTGATGTGAAAGCAATTTTTCAGGGTAAAACTGCCATTGGCCGTTCAAAAAAAAGGAGGTTGCGTTCTCCAAATCCACACCGCGCAAATCTATCATGCCATTAACGGCGCGGGGATGCTCCGACGTTGAAAAAGCTTCGGACCACACCCATCGCAGACCGAGGAGGACGCTAAAAAACAATATCATCAGGGCTGCATATCTAATGGAGGTTTTGTTTATCATTCTCATCATAATCTAGCAATTCGACAAAATAAGCGCTTATCCCTTTAACAGGTTACAACGCCGTTATGAAATAATGATAAATGCGTTCATCTACAAGCTTTACGTTCTCTTCGCCGATGTATTCGGCCAGCTTCTCGTACGGAACCGCATCGTGAACGATTTCGCGCTGCACGGTAAAATCGCTTTGCCCGTAATTGTAAACGGCATCCGCTATCAAAAACATCGTATCGGGCTTGACGAACACCTCGCGGAACTTTTGTTCGGCGGGATTCAGCGGCACCACCGTCAAATACGAGCATTTCGTATGCAATTTCGGATCCGTCGACCTTCGATTGATGGCAGCCCCTTGCAGAAGCGGATAAGCAAACGGAGTGCGTTGCACCGCCCGTCTCAAGGTTTTTTCGTCCATGATCTCTCCCCTTTGCTGTGCGACTCGTTGTGCTTCTTATCATATGTAAGACGAAAGCTCCCGAATGAACGGATATCGGCGAAACGGAACCTCGAATTATATAATGAATGTATTTCCTTGCGGCACTACTGATAAATAACATCTGCTCACATCATTGTCAATGAAAAATGTCCGAATTCATCGAGTATTCCGATTTGAGCACCCGAAAATAATTTGCTTTGTCATCCTTTTTCCTAGGGAACAGCGAGTTTATTGGGAAATCGGACAAGCGGCGAGAAATAGCTGCCGGCCGAAAACATTTCGAAGCGCCATCTCATAGAGGTATTTCCGGGGAACGAATGGTCCCCACTATAAATATCGGCTGCGCCAAACAAAATCGTAAGTTTCTGCCGCAATCGAATTGTGTTACGATGTCGTAGGTATGATCCTAATTTTCCAGCATCAGGAGATGACACAGTGAGATCGTTTGCCATGACTTCCTACCTGCAATATTTTCTCTCGGGCCTTGTCATTACGACAATCGGCTCCGTCATGCCTCAACTGCTCGTCCACTACGGAATATCCTATACGGAAGGCGGCCGGCTTGTTTTTCTCGGCTCGGTCGGCTTCTTGATCGGCGTGCCGCTCTCTTCCTACCTAATGGTGAGAATGAATGAAAAAACGGTATTGTCGATCGCAGCCCTTCTTATCGCCGTCGCGCAGCTGGGCATGTTTACGCTGCCTTCGTTCGGCTTGGTAACGGCATTCAATTTCATCAACAGCATCGGCGTAGCCGCGCTCGAAACGGTCGTCGCCACGCTCATGATGGAGGTTTTCGTCGGACGCCGCGCAGTCGTTATGAGCTATCTGGAAGTGTCCTTCGGACTCGGCGCGCTGCTGATGCCGATTATAGCGAGCATTCTGATCGCGAACGGCGCGTGGAAATACTCGTTTCTCTTTACGGCGGCGCTTGCGGCTGCCATGACCGTCATTTGGCGCTTCGTCTCGTTTGCCAAAGATAAAGCCGACGTCGGCGAGCCGCTCGACGCGAGCGCGCCCCCTCCGCATAGGATGACAGCGCGCAAAAAGTGGCAGCTGCTCGCTTTATTCGGATTCATGATTATTTTGTATTCCGGCATCGAGGGCAGCTTGAACAATTTCCTTTCGTCTGTCTTTATCGGATATTTGGATCAAGTTCCTTACTACGCATCGCTCAGCATCGGGATTTTCTGGACGGCGATGGTAATCGGACGGGCGGCGACAGGCTGGATCATCCGCAAAATGTCGTACGGCCGCTTTCTCTTATGGAGCATGGCGGGTACGCTTGCCGGCTTTATCGGCTTTATTGTCATGCAAAATGCCGCAGCGGGCTATGCCCTCGTCACGCTGCTTGGCTTTACGATGGCAGGCGTCTACTCGATCACGATGGTATACGCCAACCATACGTTTCCCGGCTCGGAGCGCTTTGTGACGAGTTATATAACCGGACTCGCCGGCTTCGGGGGCGCCGTCCTGCCGGCCCTTACCGGTTACGTGATGGATCACGCGGAAACCGCTGTCGCGTTATGGCTCGTCGCTGCCTTCGCCGCCTTGTTCATAGCGGCTTTGCTGACGATATTCGCTTTATACCAAAGGGTAGGCGCCGTCCGGCGTCTTTAACGTCAGCGGTTCCTTCAGGTTTAGAGCCGCTTCCACGAAATACTTTCCGATTAATCAAAGCAAAACCTAGCGAAAAATCTCCGCTAGGTCTTTTTGTCGAGGCTAAGAGTCGCGCATTGAAACCCTGCCGGGTTTCCGCGTTCCCAACACCCCTCAGCTCTCTTTTCGACTATGACCGGTCTGCCGCCTCGGCCTCCGTCAGCGTTTTGTTTATCCAAATCGCGGCCTGGGCGCCTTCCCCCATCGCAATCGTCACCTGTTCCGCGTGAACCCCGGCATCTCCCGCAGCCCATACGCGCGGAACGTTCGTCATTTTGGAGCGCGGATCGGTGACGATATGCTTGTTTTCCATCCGCTCGACGCCAAGCTGAACGGCTAAATCCGTTCTCACCTCGTTGCCGCCGAAAGCGATGAAGCCGCGTTCGCCTGTAATCATAGCTCCGTCAACAAGCGTAACGCCGGCAAATTGCCCGTCGCCCTCCGCCGACACGGCTTCGATCGACTGCGCGACAGCTTCGATCCCCCGCTCCCTCAGCTTTATCTCAAGCTCGGACGTAACGGGCTTATGATCGTACTCGTGGTTGATATATACGATATCCCGGGTACGCGATGACAGCGCCAACGCCATATTGGCGCCGACGTCGCCCGCGCCCAAAACGATCGTCTTCCGGCCTTGAACCTCGTAGCCGTCGCAGTCCGGGCAAACGTACACAGTCAAGCCGAGACACGGCGCCAGCCCCGGAAGGTCGGGCATCCGGTCAAGCAGGCCGGTGGCAAGCAGCAGCGTGCTTCCGCGATAGGCGGCATCCGGCCGGCTGGCTCCGCGTACTTCGAACGCGTCCCCGTTTCGGCCTGCCGACACCGCTTCATCGTCCACGAATCGGGCGCCGTAGCTCTCCGCTTGCTGCCTGCCGATTTTCCGCAGCTCCGGTCCGGAAATGCCGTCCGGCCAGCCGAGCACGTTGCGATATCGTCTGCACATGGCCGAGCGTCCGTTCCCGGCGTCGATGACAAGCGCGCTGCGCCCGGATCTGCCGAGCTGGACGGCGGCCTGCAGGCCCGCGATTCCCCCGCCTACGATGATGCAGTCATATAACAATAGGTACACCACCTTTCTGTTGAACGGCATTCGTCAGCGGTTAGTGTATCCATTTTCCGGAAATCCATCACATACTCGATGCTTCTAATATTCCTAAAATCCTTCCATTGTTTTTAGAACTTTATCCCGAGCCAGCTTTCTTTCAAATTTATAATCGGGAGCCGTGTTCCCTTTATGGGCTTGTCGGTATTCTTTCGGTGAAAGCCCGGTTTCCTTCTGGAATACCCTGGAGAAATAAGTCGACGACCGGTAGCCGAGCGATTCGGCAATTTCAATGATTTTTTGGTCGGTATGCGCCAGCCGTTCCTTCGCTTGCTGGATTCTCGCCCAATTGACGTACTGAATGAAGGACGTGTTCGTCTCCTTCGTGAACAAATAGCTCAAATAGTTCGGATGAACATACACATGCCGGGCTACAGAAGACAGCGTCAGCTGTTCGTCCAAATGCGAATGGATATATTGTTTCGCCGCATGGATCGCCGGCACGTCATCCTGTTGGCGCGCGGTCATTTCATTCAGCTCTTTCAGTTTCGACGCGAACAGTGTGATCAGTTCGTCGGTTGGCTGAACCATGATGCTTTTCGTATCGGCAACAATGCCCTTCCCGCCGTCGGGAAAGAGCCCTCTTTGATCGGCGATTTCGTTCATCCAGACAAGGCCGTACATGACGATATAACGAAAGGCGAGCGGTTCCCGCATCTGCTGCCAGCCGGCAAGTTCGCCGCGAATGGCCGACTCATTCCATTCCTTCCTTTCCAGCCGCCTCCCGATGTAGTCCGCGATCATCCGAAAATCTTCCTGCATTTGCCCATTTTCCGCCGCAGCCCAGCTGACGTACTGCTTGCGCAAAAAATCCGTTTTGGCGGACGTGTACCCTTCCCGCAAATATCCGATGCTAGTTACTAGGCCGGACAGGCCGTACTCCCAGGGAAGCGGAAGAAGCGCTTTCACTTTTTCGGTCAATTCTTCTATGAAAAAGCGGATTTTAACCTCCTCAATAACGCGATCCTCGCCAGCATCGTAAAGAAACAGCATCAAATAATCCGGCCTGCGCAAGCAAATGGCGGCGAACGGGCATTTCGCTGCCTGCAGCGACTCTTCGGCGATCATCTTGAACGACAGGCTGTAATAAGCGAAATCTTTCGGAGCCACCGACTGCTGCGATACGGATATATAGCACAAGTATGTGGCAAACGAATCTTTGTCGTAGGGAATCCCTAGCTCCTTTAGCTCCTCCTTGATCGATACCGGATTGATGTGGATGCCTTCAATCAGCTCGGTTACCAGCTTTTCCCTCAATTGCTTTTGTACACGCCCCATCTGATACTGATTCGTCTTTTGCTGGGCGGCTTCGTCCCTATTATCGCGAATCCACTGCTTTACATTGGTCAGGGCACGCTTCAGCTCGTTCCAGTCGATCGGCTTCGTCAAAATGTCCATCGCCCCGAGCCGCAGCGCTTTTTGCGCATATGCGAAGTCCTGGAATCCGGTGATAAGAATAACTGGGATTTCCAGATTTTCCTGCCTGATTCGCTTGAGCAGCTCAAACCCGTCCATGTGGGGCATACGAATATCCATAATGACAAGATCCGCTTCCCTGGCTTCGAGAAGCTCAAGAAGTTCCAGGCCGTTAGCCGCCGAACCGCATACTTCCCATTCATTATCAAGAGCGGAAATCAGCTTCGGCATCCCCGTACGGATATGATCTTCGTCATCTGCGATCATCACGGTGTACATACGAATCACCCTTTCCGGTTTCTGTCGGGAGCGGGAAGCCGAGCGTGATCGCCGTCCCGGCGCCGACGCTGCTCTCAATCCTATACTCGAGCCGTTCCGCAAATAATAGGAGCAATCGGCGGTATATGTTTTTCAGCGCAATGGAATGCGTCTGATTTTCCTCGTGAAGCGGAGTTTGACCATCGGTTTGTTTGATATCGTTGGTCAGCTGCCGCAGACGCTGCTCGGGAATGCCCACCCCGTCGTCTTCGACGACGATATACAACCTCTCGCCGAGAACGAGTGTCAACGAAATATGCAGACGACCCGGTCCTTCCTTCTTCTCCATTCCATGAAAAAGCGCGTTTTCGACAAGCGGCTGGAGGATGAATGACGGAATTTTCCGGTCGAGCAGCGACTCGTCTACCTGTATATCCAGGTGAAAGCGGTTTCGAAAGCGGATTTCATACAGGCGGAAATAGTCGCGAATCATCGCCATTTCATCATCGATCCGAATCCATTCCGCTTGCGTATAGACCATCTTTTTGAAAAAAAGACCAAGCTGATTGATCATCCTGGCCGTATCCATATCGTCCTTCATCAGCGCGTGCATCGAGATCGATTCCAGCGTATTCGCGATAAAATGAGGATTGATCTGGCTTTGAAGCGCGCGGTATTCCGCCTCTTTCCAGCGGATTTTGGAGGCGTATTCCCGGTCGATCAGCTGCTTGATTTGCCCGACCATATGATTGAAGCTGTCGCCCAGCTCGCTGAATTCGTCTTTCGTCCCGATATTGACGGCGACGTTCATGTCGCCGCTCTCGAACCTCTTCATTTTGCGCCGAAGCAGAAAGATCGGGTTCATCATCCGCTTGACGATAAAATAAAACAGAATACAGCATACGAGACCGCATGCCAGAATGCCAATCGCGACTTTCTTAATGAACGAAAGCTCGTTCAGCACCGTGCGAACCGGGATCACGCTGACCAGCTTCCAGCCGTAATCCTTCAGGGGGATACTGACGACCAACTCGTCATTATCGGCTCCTGCATCATTCTTCGCGCCTTCGAGGAAATCGAGGATCGAACCCATCTTCTTCGTTAAGCTGTATCGCTGTTCAGCGCCATATACGATATTTCCTTCCCTGTCGACCAGGTATGCTTTCATATCGGGATTAGCGTCAGCCTGGTTCATGATCGCGCGTGCCTCCGGGACGCTGCCATTGGCCAGGAACACGCCGAGCGGATTGCCGGTATAGTCGGTGAACAGCAGGAGAATGCCGAGCAGCATCCAAGGGAGAAAGATAAACAACAATAGAATAAGCGTCAATTTGCCGCGAATGCTCCGGAATATCTTCGTCCCCATTGAAGCGCCCCCGTTTCTGCCGTCAGCCTTTCAACCCGGTCATGCTGATGCCTTGCACCAAATATTTCTGCGCGAACAGAAACGCGATCAAGAGCGGAATCGTCGCGTACACCAACAGCACCATAATGTAATGCCAGCCGAAATTGCCGCTATTCTGCATGTTGTAGATCGCCACCATAATCGTCCACTGCTTCGAATCCGGCATCATCACCAGCGGCACGACGAACTGGTTGTACACCCCAAGGAAGGTTTGCAGTGTCACGACGGCAAAGATCGGCTTCGACAGCGGGACGATAATCGAACGAAGCGTGCGCATATTGGAAGCACCGTCTATTTTCGCCGCATCAAAAAGCTCGTTCGGCAACCCGTCGAAAAATCCTTTTAACAAAAAAATCGGCCATGCCCACGCTGCACCCGGGAGAATGACCGACCATTTCGTGTTGATCAAATTCCAGCCGGTCAGCGGAAAATGAACCATCATCAAGTAGCGCGGAATGAGCGTTGCGCCTTCCGGAATCATCATCGTAGCGAGAAAAAACATAAGCACGAAATTGCCGAACTTCGGTTTAAGCTTCGATAGAGAGAATGCGGCAAGCGTGCTGACCGTGATCTGCAGCACGATCGTCGCGGCCGCAATTATAAAGGTGTTACCAGCATAAAGTCCGAACGGCAGCACGTCAAGCACGTGGGTGAAATTCTCAAAGTGGAACGTCTTCGGAATCAGTCTCGGCGGCAGTTCGAAAATATCCTGCACACCCTTCAACGACGAAGAAATCAGCCATATAAACGGAAAGATTTGCACCGGGATGCCCAGCGCCAGCACCGCCACAATCCCTCCATAGACGAATTTATTTTTGCGTTTTCTGTATTCGCTATCTGTAATTAAAGCCATCTCGTTTTCTCCTTCCAATCCATCCGCTCCGATTAATCCTCCCGCTGTATGCGGAGCTGCAAGTAGCTGAGCACCATGAGCAGGATGAACACAACGACCAGAATCGCCATCGCATAGCCGAAATCGTTGCCGGTATATGCGGTGTTGAACGCGTACATAATGACCGTTTCGCTCGCCCCGGCCGGTCCGCCGCCCGTCATGACGAACGGCTGGTCGAAAATTTGCATGACGCCGATAAACTGCATCACGACCATAATGCGAACGATCGGGCCAATGCCAGGAAGCAGAATATGCCGCAGCTTGGACCATATGCCCGCGCCATCCATTGCCGCAGCTTCATAAAGCTCGCTCGAGATGCTCTGAACCGCAGCCAGATAGATCAGGAAATTGAAGCCTCCGACGATAATCAAACCCGGAAACATCATCACCCACTTGACGAGCACGGCGTCATTCAGCCAGAGCTGCTGCGGGAGACCGACGAGCGAAATCAGGTAATTCGCCAGTCCGTAATCGGGCTGCCATATATATTTCCACAGCACGAGAAAGGCGATGCCTGGAGCAATGGCGGGAATGAAATAAGCCGAGCGAAAAAATGTTTTGAAGTGGCGAACTTCATTGATCAGGATGGCCAGCGCGATCGGACCCCAGAAGCCGAACAGGAACGAAATGAACACGAATTCGAGCGTGTTCTTGAACGCTGTGAGCAGCTGGGAATCCGAAAACAACCGAATATAGTTCTTCAACCCGACAAACTCCCCTGGGGGGTTTATGATGCTGAACTTGAAGAACGAAACGAAAAAGCCTTGGGCCATCAAATAATAGTTAAAGAGAGCAAACACAAATACCGCTGGAACGAGAAACAGCCAGGCGTTGATGTTGTTCTTGATCGCTAACGAACGTGATGCTTTCATGCAAACGCACCTCAACGTACGGGAGGGATTAAATCGTTAATCCCTCTCGTTTTTTCTTATGGTTTTGTATTAACGATGGAACGAATTCGGGTATTGCTTGTATAACTCGTCCGCGCATTTTTGCAGAATCGCTTTCGCTTCTTCATGCGTGATGTCCTTCTTCAAAATAATTTCCTGCAGCGGCTTAACAAGAGCGTTTTTCACGTCGTTCCAATTGAGGAAGGAAGGCACGACTTTGGCTGACTTGGCAATGTCGGACAACTTCCCTTTCCACGATTCGGGCATTCCCTTCGCGTAATCGAGCGGCGAGAAATCGAGCCTTTGCGACGGATTGATGTCGGGAGCGTTGTTGGAGGCGGATGTTTCCGCTTTCAATTTAAGCGAATCAAGATCGTATGAGTTGTGAACGATATACAGGAAAGCGGCTTCCTTTTGCTCCTTGGTCGCCTTCGGGTTGATGCCCCACACGCCGCCGCCGCCCATATTGTAAGATGGTTTCCCTTTGGCATGCGGAGTCGTCAAAATGTCGAGATCGTCCAGCTTCCCGCCGTACTTGTTGACATAATCGTTCATAAAGCTGGACAAATTGAGCCACTGCATGGCGGTGCGGCCCTGGGTGAAATCGTTCATCAGGTCTTGCCAGCTTTCCAGCACGTTCTTCTGTGTCGCTTTGTATTTCCAGACCATATCATGCCAGAACATTACGGCATCTACACCCGGATCTTCCGCGAACGTCAGCTTGCCCGTACCGTCGCTGTTCGCCGTCACCATCTCTCCGCCGGCATTCCAAACAATGTTGGTGTAAGGCCATGCCAGCCATTCCATCCCCATCAGGCCGAACCCGAAACGGTTTTTGCTTGGATCGGTAATCTTGCCCACATACTCGCCAAACTCCTCGAACGTTGTCGGTATGTTGTTCGGATCGAGTCCCGCTTCCTTGATCAGCTTCTTATTGTAAACGACATAGTTCAAATCGAGGAAGCTCGGCACGCCGTACCATTTGCCGTTGATTTTGAGAGAGTCGTCCATACCGGTGAACACCTTGCCCTCTTTGCGTAAATCCCAGTTTTCGACAAGCTCTGAAATGTCGGCAAGCGTCCCGTCTTTCGCGCGCGATTTGATGTTGCCGTCGGTGAACATGCCGGAGACGGTAGGCGCATCCCCGGCGAGGAGTGCCTGATCGTACTTCTGCAAATAATCGGTTCCGGGAGCAAGCGTCTTGGCGTCGACTTTGACCCACGGATATTTTTTGTTGAAGCTGTCCATCAGCTTGTTGTAAAGTTCTACCTGCCATTGCGGAGATGTCGGGCCGGGTTTGTCCCAAGTGACGATCGTCACTTCCTTATGTTTGTCTGTCGCTTCACCTGTCTTCGCGTTCCCGCTTTCCTTCTGGGAAGGAGCCGGCGAGCTGCTGCTTCCGTTACTGCCGTTCGACTTCCCCGATGACGAGCAACCCGCGACCATTGCCGCCGCAAGCATGATACTCATGTTCAACGCGATCCACCGTTTCTTTGTCATGAATGAACCTCCCTCGTCATGTTCCTTACTTGATTACACTTTCATTGTACATAGAACGACAAGACGGAAGGCGAATTATTTTAAGGAAAAACAAAAACAATCTTAGGATGTTCGTAAGCGTAAAATAGTCCCCGCCTGGCCAACTGACGGGGACTCGGATAAAGCTATTGCGTCGTGATAGTAATCACGCGGTATGTTAAAGGAAGCGAAGGCGACCGGGGAAGCAACTCGTCCCAGCGCTTTTTTTGTCTTACGGATCCGACAGCTGCCGCAGCTTCTCAAGCAGGTAGGTCAAATATCACATTGAAGAAAACAAATAAACCGCCTCAGGGTTCAACCCGTCAGCGGCGGTTTTTCATTTAATAAACTAGAAAGGCCTGTTACTCCACCTCAAGCTCCAGCTCGATTACGGTATCCGCATCGTCCGGCAGCGTGATCGGGAGGCTGATGAACGCGCCTGTCGCTGTATCGCCATAGTGGCCGGCCATCCACGGCACTTCGACCTTCAATTCCGCGCCGTCGGCGAGCAGCCGCGCTTTCCGCACTTTGCCCTTCAAGCCTTGGAAATAGACGGGCCCGATCCCGCGGTCCAAAATATGCGCATACAGCTTGCTGCCGTTCTGCGTATAGCGCCCCCACTCCGGCTTCGGCCTGTCGGCCAGTCCGCAGCCGTAAACGCTGTCGCCGTTTCGGCGCATCCACTTACCGACCTCGGCCAAAATATCAAGCGACTCCCGCGGAATTTCGCCTTTCGCATCCGGGCCGACGTTGAGCAGCAAATTGCCGTTTTTGCTGACGCATTCCACGAGCGCGCGCACAACCTGCTTCGGCGACTTGTACTCCTTGTCCGTCGCATGATAACCCCAATGTCCGTTCAGCGTAATGCACGCTTCCCACGGAATTTGCTCGCCGGCCTCGTTCACGATGCCGCCCGGCGGAATGATTTGCTCGGGCGAATAAAAATCGCCTGCGTAAACTTCCGGCTCCCGCTTCTTAATGTTGCCTCCGAGCCTGTTGTCGATGACGATATGCGGCTGTATGCCGCGCATCATATTGATCAGCTCGGTCGCCCGCCATTTTTCCCCCGTCATGTCGTCGAACGAGTAGTCGAACCACATAATGTCGATTTTGCCGTAATCGGTCAGCAGCTCCCGGACTTGGCCGTGCATGTAATCCAGGTAATTGTCGAAGTTGACCGGCTTCGCTAGGTATTCCTCGTTTTCCCGCATCGGATGGTTGCCGACGGCCGGATAGTCCGGATGATGCCAGTCGATGATCGAATAATAAAAGCCGACCGCGAGCCCCTCCGCCCGGAACGCATCGACGTATTCTCGCACCAAATCGCGTCCCGCCGGCGTATTCGTCGCTTTATAAGCCGTCAGCTTGCTGTCGAACAAGCAAAATCCGTCGTGATGCTTCGTCGTGAGCACCGCATATTTCATTCCCGCTTCTTTAGCCGCTTTGGCCCACTCCCGCGGATTGTAACGGATCGGATTGAATTCCTCGAAATACGGCTGATACGCCTCCGTCGTGATCCGTTCATTGCTTTTGACCCATTCGCCTCTTGCCGGAATCGCATACAATCCCCAATGAATAAACATGCCGAACCGGTCATGCAAAAACCAGCGCGTGCGCTCTTCCCTCGTCATGCTTCAGCACCCCGTTTTCTTAAAGTAAGCTGCAACCTATGCGTCCATCATACGACGAGTTCCTGTATAATGGGGATACACGGAATTCACTTACATTTGCACAATACTAACTTCCTACAGGTGATTCGCCATGGATAAAACGAAGCTGCTTCAAAGCTACTTGTCCAACATGCAGGTAGACGTTTCCGAAGCGCACTACACGAAAGTGAATGTGAACTGGAAAGCGCCCGAATTCACGCCTTCCATCAACCGGTTTTACTACATCGTCGAAGGCGAAGGCAGGCTGACGATCGACGGCGAAGCTTTTCACCCAAAGCCGGGGCAGCTTTTCCTGATGCCTGCGGGGGTCAAGCAGTCGTATTCGACGATCAGCGACAATACGTTCGCCAAGCATTGGTGCCATTTTGCCGCTACGATCGGGGATATGCCGCTTTTTCAGATCATCAAAATTCCTTCGTTCATCGAGGTTCGCGATCCCGAGCTCGTAACGGCGCTATTCCTTAAGCTTGCGCAGGAGTTCCGCAATCCCGGCATCGCCGGCATGCTGCGTACGAGAGCGACGATGCTGGAGCTGCTGTCGTATTTTCTGGAGCATACGGTGATCGAAAACATCCGGCTGGCCGCAACCGATTCCGTCGCCAAGCTGACCGCGGTGCTTCGCCATATCGACTCGCACCTCGGCGAAGCGGTTTCCGTAGAAGAATTGGCCAAGCTCGCCCATCTGCACCCGAACTATTTCATTAAATTTTTCAAGACGCATCTCGGCGACTCGCCGATCCAATACATCAACAAGCGCAAGCTCGATCACGCCAAAACGCTCCTCCATACGACGAACTTAAGTATCAAAGAAATCGCCGAAGCCACCGGAATGGAGCTGCACTATTTCTCGCGGCTGTTCAAGCAAACGGCCGGCATGTCACCGACGGTTTATCGGATGCTGAGGGAAGGGTGAAGGACGCGGAACGTTCGGTTGAAGGATGCCCATACAAAAAAGCCCTAGGCCGACAAATGAAGCGGCTTACGGGCTTTATTTTCTATCGTTGGTTATATCAGCTTAAGTCCGCTGATCAGAATGAGCGTCGCCATAATCGTCCGCAGCGGGCGCGACGGCAAAATGACCGCCAGCTTGCTTCCGATCAAAACGCCCGGTATGGAGCCGATCATCAGGTTTAGCGCTAAGCTGTAGTCGATATTGCCCATTCCGGCATGCATGGCGCCGGCTGCAGTAACGAGCAGGAAGGCGTGGGCGATATCCGTACCGACGACCTTGGATGCGTTCATCTGGTACAAGTAAATCATCGCTAACGCATAGAGCGAACCCGAGCCGATCGACGTCAATCCGACGATAAATCCGAGCACGGCGCCGATCGCGATCGTCATGCCGCGTTTTTGTTCGAGAGGCAGGAGCTGGATCCGATTTTCTTTCACCTTATGCTGAAAGAGCTGGCGATATAGCGTCGCAACCGCCGTTATAATGAGCACGACACCAAGCGCGTTTTTGATCAGCTGCTCCTGATTATTAAAGAAGGATTCCATAAAATGCAGCGTCAATACCGCAACGACGGCACCGGGAATGCTGCCGTAAGCGAAATATTTAACCATCGGCAAATCGATCGTTTTCTGTTTAAAATGCTGCGCCGCCCCGAACAGCTTCGTAACCGAGTTATAGAGCAAATCCGTCCCGACTGCAATGGAAGGATTGATGCCGAACATAATTAAAAGCGGAGTAAGCAGCGACGCCCCGCCTACTCCGGTAGCGCCAACCAATAACCCGACGAAAAGCCCAAGCAAACCTATTCCCACATCCATCCGAAACACCCACCCCAATAACCTACATATTCAGCAAAAGGCCTAGACGTTCTGCATCAACATGATTTCATTTTGAATTTTAAATCCGATTATTTATATAGGAATTATAAGGGAGTGAAACCCGAGTTGTAAAGTGGGGGTTGACTTGTTTCCAAAATGAAATAAACATTTGCTTCTCGAGCCGTTTTTCGTCCGGTTATTGATCGAAATGACCGCATTATGCCGGATCAAGCGCCGCCACCGGCTTCGGCTGAGAATACCGTCAGCTGTTGGTGTTCGACATACGTTTGTTCCGGTATTCCTACCTGCTTGCCCCTCCTCGCTCGTCGCTTGTTTGCACTGGAGTCCGATTTTGCCCAATTGGAATCGAGTGAGGCTTCCATTCCCCGCCTGTAGTCCGAAAAAGCCTGCTTGCAGCGGGTATTTTGCTAGGCACACCGGTGAATCCCTTCTCCAAGCCGGCAAAATCGGACTCCAGCGTTAGGCGAACCTCGATTCCTTGCTGCAAGCGGGCGATTTCGGACTCCAGCAAATAGAGGTGCTTTAATGGCAGCGTAAGTAGAAACGTTATACGCTCTGCCCGAAAATCAACGCTTATATCATCATTCAGCGATGCCACAAAAGCGGCATACAGGTTCTTTAAATCATAAAAAAACCTCCAAACCGGCTTGGTATAAGCATGTTTGGAGGTATAGAGCCACTACAATCCGAGCATGAACTCGATCGTTTTATCCGAGAAGCCCGGCAGCCCTTCATGGCCGAAATCCGGATAAATTTCGTACGATTTAGGCGACGTCATTTTGTTGAATGCCGCGAACTGGGTCGAAGGCGGGCATACCGCGTCCATAAGGCCTACGCCCATCATCACTTCGCCGCGAATCCGGTTCGCCAAAAATTGCAAATCGATGTAGCCCAGTCTCGTGAAAATTTCGTCCTCGCGCTTATGCTGCGGATCGAAATTGCGGAAGAACGTCTTCAGCTCCGCATAGGCGTTAGCCGCTTGGTCCATCTCCCAAACGCGCTTGTAGTCGCACAGGAACGGATATATTGGAGCGAGACGCTTCACGCGAGGCTCAAGCGCCGCACACGCGATCGTTAATGCGCCGCCCTGCGAGCCGCCGATTACACCTACGCGATTCTCGTCAACCTCCGGCAGGTTCATCACAATACCGGCTAGCTGAGCCGTATCGAGATAAATGTGACGGAACAGCAGGTTATCCTCGTGATCGTTAAGCCCGCGGATAATATGACCGTTAAGCGTGGTCCCTTTCACGCCGCCCGTATCTTCGGAGGAACCTCCCTGCCCGCGCGCGTCCATCGATACGATCGAGTAGCCGAGCGAGGCGTAAATGAGCTTATCCGCCCAGTCGCCGCAGCTGCCGGAATAACCGTGGAACTGAACGATCGCCGGGTGCGGGCCTTCTACGTTTTTGGGCCGAACATATTTCGCATGGATGCGGGCGCCGCGGACGCCTGTGAAGTACAAGTCGAAGCAGTCTGCGTAAGGCACCTGGAAGGAGCTTGGAACAAGCTCGACAGCCGGATCAACCGAGTGCATTTCCGCCAGCGCGCGTTCCCAATATTCGTCAAAATCGGTAGGGCGCGGATTGCGTCCTTCGTACGAAAGCAATTTCTCTAACGGCATGTCCAACAAAGGCATGATTGATTCTCCTCTTTTCCTATATATCGAATTCCGAATGGCGGCGCTGCGCCCCGAAAATGACAGACGCCTCGTCACACCATATTTTAACATGGATATCCGCCGCTGTAGCCATCTTTTTTTCGCTGAAGAGGATTATCCCCGAATCCTTCACTCCGCTGCTTTCAGTTGCTCGAGGAACGTTTTTTCGTTCGCGTCTGCAGCGATCAGCCGGTCGTAAAGGGGTTGATCGTTCTGGTTCAGACGCTGCAAAGCGGCCAAATAAAAACGCGCGATCGAACGGTCGAGCGGCTGGCTCAAGTCTTCCTTTAACGCCGGTCCAAGCAATTGCACCGCTTCATCGTATTTGCCGTTGCTGAATTGAACTTTCCCGACGGTGATTCTCATCTGCGGCGTAACGCCGAACGGCCTGCCCGAGAACTGCTCCTTAGGCAAATCCTTGAGCGTTTCCGCTTTGTCTATGACGGTTTGCAGAAGGCGCAGCGCCTCTTTCTGGTAGCTGCTCCGAAGCTCTTGATTATTTTGCTCTCCCGCTTGATCGGCCAAAAACGCATTGAGGTCGATCGCCCGTTCATAAAAGCTCGGAACGCGCGGATTCCGCTTCTCATCAGGCGTATCCCAAGGAAATAGCGTTAATAAAAGCTTCATATGCTCGAGCGCCGCCGCATAGTCCTGTTTTATGATGTACTGGTTGTAACGGCTCTCGAGAACCGAACGGTCATAGGGCTCCTTCTGCTTGACCTTATCGATAATGGCAAAAGCCGCCTCATAATAGCTTTCATCCTTCAGCTGCTGGAAAGCTTGACCGAGCAGATTGGCTTTCAGCACCACATAAGCCGGATGGCCCGGCTGCAGGGAAAGCGCCGCATCCAGAGGTGCCAGCATTTGGTCGAAAGGTTTTTCTTCGTTAATCGCCGCCAGCGCGTTCCTATAATGCATGTCCGCGCGCAGCTTAATCGAGCCGGCGACGATCGACACGACGGCAATCAGGCAGACGGCCGCCGGAATTGCCATACGCCAGCGGCTGTCGCGCAGCTTGAGCGTCCATGCGTATTCCCGCGAAGCCGTACCGGCCGTAAGTCCGCCCAAACATAGAAACAGCAAAGCCGCAATATACACATAACTCATCTCGAAGTCGATCGCGCTGTGGATCAGAATCGCAATGGATACGATATAAAAGACAAGGTGGCTGCCGCGTTCCGATTCGCTTTTGCCCGCACAGCTCCGTACGTACCGGTAATAAATGACGCCCAGCAGCAGCAGGAATAAAGCCCCTCCGATCAAGCCGACCTCGATCGCATACTGAAGAAAAAAGCTGTGCGCCTGTCTGCTTATATAAGGGTTGTTCTGATATTTTTCCCACAGCGCCATCCAGCCGCCGCCCCCGCTCCCGAGAAGCGGATAATCCCCGATAACCTTCAAGGCGTCTTCATAAAACGTTCCGCGCTCCAGCACGCTGTGCTGCTGAAAATTGATATTTTCGATTCTCGTTCTCAGCATGGACGGCAGCAGCGACGTGATCCACGATGTGCTGAACAGCATATAGGCGCCCGCAGCGCCAAGCACGACAAGTGCGAGCGGGAAATACAGGCTGCCGTACTTGATTTGGCTTATTTTTTGCAGCTTGTTTTGGAGCCACGGATACACGAATGTCTGAATCAGCGCAACAGCAGCCGCAAAAACGAGCGAAAAGATCAGCAGCCTGCTCCATCCGCTCCAAGAAGCCGAATCGAACACGGAAAGCAGCAGCTCCGTGGGCTTCTTTTGCGTTTGCTCGTACTGCGCCACGAATTTCTCCCAAATCGGAACGGCGATGGCGACGAAGTGGTCCATCAACGCAATCGACAGCAAAGCCGCCGCGCCCAAATATACGCATAGCATGATTTGTCTGATAAAAGACAGGAATGGCAGCACGAGCACAAGAATGATCGGCAGCAGCACATATCCGCCCCTTGACTGCGTCAGCCAGAACGAGGTCAAAATCGGGACGAGCATAAACGCGTGCAAAGAAATCCAATACCACTTGCGCGCGCTGATCGTCAGGAACAAGCAGGCGACCAGAATGGCCATCAAAAACGCCACATAAGCGTTGGCATATTGAAAAACGGAAGTTAGACGCAGCCCGCTGCCCTCGAGCATAACGGCGTCACGGAAGAAGTCGTTGCCGAACAGATAAACGAAGCCGTAGCCGACGATGAGATAGCCGGATATGACGATCGCTTGCTGCAAGACGGCAGCTCCTGTTTTTTCCCTGGCCAGCACGTTGCCTGCCGTATAAAAAGCGGCGTACACCGTACTGATCAGCGCCATTTGACCGGCATAATGCGCCGAAGCGGCTTGCGTCATCGAAATCATGTAAAATAGCGGAACGATCCAGATAGCAACCGCCGTCAAATCGCGGGAATCGGTAAAACGCCATGCGGAAAACATCCGGACCGATACGGCGACAAGCAGGAAAGCCGCCCAGACGACCGCCCGGTTGATCGGGGCTTCATAATTCCAAGCTCCGCCGTTGAACAATGCCACCTGGAAAGGTTGTGTTGCCAAGAAAATCGCGATGCCAGCCAAGGCAAGCCATACAAGCACGGACTGTCCGTCCGCCGTTTTTGCCGAAATTACCGAATTGGGCTGGTATCCCTTCTGCGGTTTGCTCCCCATCTCCTCTTAATCTCCTTTTTTCTACAATATCTTCCATAGTATCAGAAAATTGCGATGTCTTGCATCTTTTTGAGCATTCCGGATTATTTAACATCTATTTTATACTCTACTAACATATGTATAGTATCGTGGAGAAAATCGTGAGGAGCATAACGATAATACAAGCGAGGTGTAGAAATCATGCTGCGTATCGCATTGACGGGAGATCTTCATTACTTCCGGCTGGAAAAAGGACAAGCGGACTCCGAAGAGCTGGCTGAAGGACGACGGCTTTTTTTCGAAACGTATTTGCGGGCTTTCCTGGAATACGAAGCGGATTGGCATATTTCGATCGGGGATTTCACGCACAACGGGCATGAGGAAGAATTTGAAGAGCTGAACCGGCTGCTGAAGGAAAAAGGCGTCCGTTACCGCATGGCGCTAGGCAACCACGATGCGCAAACCCTTGCCAAATCCCGGGTCGCCGAGCTGACCGGCTTTCCTTCCTACGATGTCGTGCATACGGATGAAGCGACGCTCGTTTTTTTGGACACGGCTAAGGAAATGTCGCCTCACAACTGGGAGGGCGAGATCGACGAGAAACAGCTTGCCTGGCTGGAAACCGTCATCGCCGACAGCGGCTCCAAAACGCTGCTCGTATTCGCCCATCATCCGGTTTACGGCACGACGACGCACTCGACGGATAAGTGGCTTAGCGTCCGCCCGGGAAGCAGGCTCCGCTACGTACTGGCCGCCAAGGACGGTCAAGGCGTTTATTTCAACGGACACAACCACGTCAATTCGATCGTGCAGTCCGGGCACTGGCATTTCGTGCAGTCCGCGGCTGCCTTATGCCATCCTTCGTTCAAAATCATCGAGGTCGGCGAGGAATATATCAGCATCCGGGAAATTCCGGTCGTGCACGGGGATTTGACGAGAGGGCGGGAGATGTTAAGATCCCGGTTCAACGGCTTTGCCTTCATTGAAGCTGCCGAAGCGCAAGGGAGCGAAGGCGACCGCAACCGGCTGATCGAGCTCGAGCTGTAACACGGAATTTAGACGTTTACGCTGCGGCGTCGGCTTTGTTGACCGTACCGTGTCGCCGGATTTTTGATGATCTATCCATGAAGCCGGCTTTCGACGATTGATGCCGCGACGCCGGCTTTTCACCTCTTTCGCTTCTCCCCGCCTTGTCCGCTTCCCCATCCCCAATCACGCCGTATCTCTCGCACACCTGTAAACTGCAACCTATCGGCGGTATCCCGCGTCTACTATCATGATTCGGTTTCGCCTGAGCCGTCCTTCTTCAGCAAATACGCAACGATAAACTGAGTCAACGTACATACCAGCAGCACGCTTGGCAGCCACAATCCGGTAAAATCGGGCACGAGCGAGATGAACGCGAAAATCGAAACGATCCTGCCGGCGTTCACAAACGTTTCACGGGCTACGACGGACTCTACGCGAAAATTCCCTTTAAGCGGCAGCTTTCCGATCAACGTATAGTAGTAAGACGTCAACGAATTTCCTTGCAGCGGATTGCAGAGCGAGTACATGACCATGAACAGCACGACGGTGAGCAGCGATATTTGCCAGAACAACAGCAGCGAGCCGAGCACGAAGCCGCAGGCGGCTATGAATGTATAAAGCCTTCCGAGATGCTGCTTGGCGAACCGCGAAATGAAATATCCCGCCACGATCGTCACGAATGAGAAAAGCACGCCGAAATAACCGACCCAATCCTCGCGCGGAATCGTCTGGTACAACATAATGTTCGGGAGAAACAGCATTATGCCCTGGAACAGGCCCAGCACGAAAAAAGCGAATAACGAATGCAGCCACGCTTTGTTGCGCTTCATCATAATGCCGGAAAGCTTCAAATAGTAGGCCTTGTGCCGGGAGGCGATCGACTTGATCCGGAAGCTGCCCAGCGTCGTCAGCATGAACATGACGAACGCCAGCGAGAAGACGATGATGTAGCCCTGCAGCCCGTCGTTTTTGCTGATGACAAACCCTGCAAGCGCAGGACCGACGAGCCCCGCCGCAGTAAAGGCTATCATATTAAACGCCAAATAGCGGATCCGGTTTTTCTCGGTTGAAACGTCGTACATGAGCGTCAAATACGCGCTCCAGTAGAAGGAGCTGGCAATGCCGTTGCATATCGCGAACAAATAAAAAAAGGTCGCCACATTCTCCTGCGCGATTACGACGGCCAGGTAGAATAATGCGATCATCATTACGCCGATCCGGTATGTGTACATGCGGTCTTTCTTCTTGACGATCCAGCCGCCGAGGGCGAAACCGAAAGGCGAAACCGCGTACAAAATAATATTGTACAGTCCGTTGACCCACAGGCTCTCCGTCAAGCGCCACAAATAAAGGTTGAGAAAAAGTCCGGACATCGATGCGCCGAATTGGAAAGCGCCGTGAAGCAGCAGCGACATTTTCGCATCCTGCGAAAGCTTCATTTCCGGCGGTACTTGAGCTCTGTTTTGCCAATACGTTCGCATATGACTGATGAGCGCCACGTCCGAATCCTCCGTTTGCAGGCAAATCCCGCTTTTTTGTCAGCTTCATTGTAGCACAAAGGCTTTCGCCCGGGCAGTATGCGAAGCTTGCCGAGAAAGGGAGGATCGCGCAGAGTGGCGCCGGAGAACCGGAGTTTGCTACAATAGAAGGGACCTGGCCGCCCTTTCGCTTGTTGAAAAAAGATGTCGAAACGGGTATCATTATGTAATCTCTGAATTGGAAGTGAGTTTCATGAGTAAAACGATAGAAATGATTACCGAGCAAAACCCCGCACGCTCCGCCAAAACGACCAAAGCTTCCCGCACGAAAGGCAAGCATACCTATAAGCTGCTGTTCGGCGTTTGGGTGCTCTTGATCGCCGGCGGCGTTTACGGCGCCTACCTGTATACCGACCAGCTCAAGCAAAATATGAGCGCGGATATCGCCAAGCAAACGCAAGATCAGCTTAGCGCCATTCAACTGGACTACCAGAAACAGATCGGCGATTTGCAAACCAAAATCACGGCCGACATGACCGACCTTCAGGGCAAGGTCGATTCCCTAAATCAGCTGCTCGCCTTTACGAAGGACAGCGCGAACGACAAGACCGACAACAGCAACCAGCTTTACACGCAATTGAACGATGTTAAGAAAAAGCTCGAGGAGCTTCAGAAAAATCTGGACGTGCTGAAATGAACCCGAAACAACAGGTCAACCGTTTTTTTCTGTTGATGACGGCCCCGTTCCTCGGCATGCTGATGTGGTTATTGTACGCCCAACTGTCCGTCGTCATTCCCAAGCTGGATTCGACGGCCGCTGCGGCTTCCGATTTTTCGATACATAACGAGGCCGTTTCCGTCGGCGACAAGCTTACGGTGGCGACAGCCGAAACGACGGCGCTCAAAAGCACAATCGAGCAATTTTACGAACTGTACGATAAAAGCAGCTCCGAAGCGAATGCCATGGTCAAAATTGCAACCAGCCAGGTCAGCCGCCCTACGCAAATTTTCGACAGCCGGCTCAGCGAGATTTTCGGCAAGCCGACCAAGCAGGTCAACACGGACAACATCGATCTGAAGCTGTATGCGTTCTCGGATCAAAATTACAAAGGTTACGCGCTGAAAGCCGATTTGAAATCGGATAAAGCGATGCAGATGATACTCGGCAAAGATAAAATCGGCGGCAGCGAAACGACCCAGTCTGCCGCAAACCGATACGGAGCTGTCGCCGGCGTTAATGCAGGCGGATTTGCGGATGACAAGTCCGGACGGTATCCGACCGGTACGACCGTTTACAATAGCAAATACGTATACGGCTTTTTCCCTTCCGAAGACAACTATTCGTTCGTCGGACTGAACGCGGATCGTAAATTAATCGGCGGCAAGTTTTATAGACAATCGGAATTGGATAAACTAAAGCCGACGTTCGGCGCGACGTTCGTGCCGCAGCTGCTCAAGGACGGAAGCAAGCTGGAGCTTCCCAGCCAGTGGGTATCGTCGCCGTTCCGCGCGCCGCGTACCGTAATCGGCAATTTCCGGAACGATCAGATTCTGATCATCGTAACCGACGGCTACGATGAACGGGGCGGCTCCGGGTCGACGCTTGCCGAGCTGCAGGACAAAATGCATCAGCTAGGCATTCAGGATGCTTATAACTTGGATGGAGGCGGCTCCTCGACGCTCGTATTCGACGGCAAAGTCGTCAACAGACCGTCCGACGGGGGCAGAATGCGGCCGCTGCCTACGCATTTCTTGTTCTTTAAATAAAGGCTGTTTGCGAAATGTTCACATTTTCGCATTTTCTTTTGACACACGCTTGGTTATAGTATACATAAGGGGAGGTGCGCTCATGTCTATGACATTTTGGATTATGATTACGGTGTTTGCGCTTTTCATTGGTGCGATCTTGACAGCATCTTATAATGACGATAAAACAAAAGGCCTGTAACACCTGAACGCTCTTTGCGTAAGACGAGCTCGTAAACAAACGACGGAGATCGCAAACGCTCTGAGGGCTCACAGCTTTACGGCCTGTCCGGGACCGTCCGTTCCAGCAGCTTCGGCAGCGGGAATGGGCGGTCTTTTGCTGTTTCGTTACTTGGACGACGTCCGCCGCAGCCGCAAATCCTCGGTAAACCATAGTCTATAGCTCATTACGCTAAGGAGTATGCCAGATATAGCGGCGGATGAAGTAAGGGAAAATACGATTAGAATTTGATAGCGCACAGCCTCTATCGGGCTTGCGCCCGCCACGATCATCCCCGTCATCATGCCCGGAAGCTGAACGAGACCGATCGTCTTCATACCGTCGATCGTTGGAATCATGCTCGATTTTAATGCCCGCTTTACAGAAGCCTGAATCGCTTGCTTTGCATTTGCTCCAAGCGCCAGCAGCGTCTCAATCTCTCCGCTTGCGGTTTGCACTTCCCTCTGCATCTGGTTCAAAAACAGCCCGGATACGAGCATGCCATTGCCGATAATGATGCCGCTGATCGGAATGATGTATTGGGCTTTCGCTTCAATAATGCTAAGGCCGACCAGCAGCCCCATCGTAAGCAGTTCCGTCACGGCGACGGCCATAAAGATTCTCCGCCGAATGCCGTTCAAGCCCGCAGCGCGTTTACCTGCATTCCAGGCAGCTACCGTAATCATTGCCGTCAATATCAAGGCAATCAATGCGATCTTTTCCGTATCGAATACATATTGAAGAATGTAGCCTACCAACAGCAATTGTACGGCTGAGCGCACCGACCCGATCAAAATATCCTTCTCGAGGCCAAGCTTTTGCCGAATGGAAACAAGTATGGTAATGAGGACGAAAAGCAGCGTGAACCCTAGCGCTACAGTTGACATGGCTGCTCTCCAGTTGCAGGCAATTGAATAAAACGGCGGCCCGCATCCGTTTTGGGCTGACGGAAGAAGGAATCCGTTTTGTCGTCCTCAAGCAGTGTTCCTTCGCTCATGAACCAGATCCGATCGCTCATTTGCGCGGCTTGCGCGAGATCGTGGGTAATCATTATTGCCGTCGCCCCCTCTTGGCGGCGCCATTCCGCGAGAAGGCTCTCTACCGCATGCTTGCTGTGCGCATCTAGGGAAGCCGTCACTTCGTCCAGCAGCAAAACATCAGGCCGCATAAGAAGGGAACGGACAAGCGAAACCCTCTGCTTCTCGCCGCCGGACATTTCCCCGGCTCGTTTGCCCCAGGCGCCTTCAAGTCCGAGGCTCGACATCAAACGCTCCGCCAGCGGACGGTCAAATGCCGTACGATGCAGCATGCTGACCGTACGTAAATTATCTTCTACGGAGCCGGAAAGCATGACGGCATGCTGAGCAACGTAACCGACCTTTTGTCTCCAGTCCGTCGGCTTCCATTCGCTCAGCGGAATGCCGTGCAAGCGGATATCCCCCTTGTCTGCGATATCCAATGCGGCCAAAATGCGCAGAAGCGTGCTTTTTCCTTGCCCCGATGCGCCAAGCAAAGCAATGATCTCCGGAGCATCGATTTGTGCTGTAATGCCCGAAAATAAACGAGAATTCCCTTCGTCCGGAAGCGTCTTATGCAAGTTTTCGATACTCAAAATCGGTTTCATTTCATTCATATCCTTGCCTCTTGATCGTTTAGTTTTGACATTCGGCCAAATGGACAAAAAATAAACAGGGGCGCTATCCCCTGTTTATCGTTACATATTGTCTTGGCTTGTTTGCGGCTTAAGCTCTGTCAAACACGCAGCGCACACATGTTTCTCTCGGAAATCGGATACTTGCTCCATCGAGCCGCAAAACACGCATCTCGGCCGATATCTTTCCAGAATAATGTGATCGCCTTGCACCAATATTTCGACAGGATCGCCTTCGTTCATTTGATATCTTTTACGAAGGGATTTGGGCAGTACGATACGACCCAATTGATCCACTTTGCGAACAACCCCCGCCGGTTTCATTATATCTCACCCTCTCGCCATTAGAAATCTCCCATGCAGCAACGGTCTATGTTTAGTTCCTCTTTATTATTCGATATTTCGGCTTATTTTCCTGCTTTTCTTGTCGAAATATCCTTAATCTGCTTTTAATAAGTCGAAATGGCAGCCCGCGAATCAGCTCAGGCCGGAAAAACCGTTCTGCCTCAGCGCCTCATAAAGTACGACAGCCGCCGAGTTGGATAAATTGAGCGAGCGGACGTCGCCTGTCATCGGCATGCGCATGAGCGAATCCGGATTCGCTTCGAGAATCGACTCCGGCAACCCCTTCGTTTCTTTACCGAATACGAGAAAATCGCCGTCTTGAAAGCGGTAATCCGTATAAAGCTTCGTCGCTTTCGTCGTCGCAAAGAAAAACCGGCCGTCCGGATAGCGGTCCCTTACTTCCTGGAAAGAGTCGTGATACTCCAGCTTGACCGCATGCCAGTAATCCAGTCCTGCGCGCTTCAGCGTTTTGTCGTCCGTCAAAAATCCGAGCGGCCGCACCAAATGCAGATGAGTCCCGGTTGCCGCGCATGTTCGCGAAATGTTGCCTGTATTCGCCGGAATTTCCGGCTCGACAAGCACGATGTGAAAGGCCATGTTGTTTATGATCTCCTTATTTCTTTTTCGATTATTATACAACATGCGGCGAAGAGATGAAATTTAACACTCGCTTTACCTTTCTTTAATATTCGGTTGATAGACATTTGCGACAATGGGTGTATGGAATTCCGATAAATCCGCACTGTCGCCGAGTCTGAGGACGTACACGATGATTTCATAAAGGAGAGGACAAATCCGTGAGAAAAAAAATTTTGGTCGTTGATGACGAACCTTCCATCTCCATGCTGCTAGAGTTCAACCTGAAGCTGGTCGGCTTCGACGTCCATTGCGTATATGACGGGGAAGCCGTCTTCGAAACCTTGTCCGCGTTTCGCCCCGACCTGATCGTGCTTGATTTGATGCTTCCCAAAATGGACGGCATCCAAGTGACGCGCAAACTCCGCAGTCAAGGCAATATGGTCCCGATCGTCATGCTGACTGCGATGCAGGATTTGACGGATAAAATCGCCGGCCTCGACAACGGCGCCGACGATTATATGACGAAGCCGTTCAGTCCGCAGGAGCTTGTCTCTCGCATCCAAGCGATATTGCGCCGTGCGCAAATTATGCCCGGAGAAGCCGAAGCCGCCGAGATCGAGATCGGTCATATGCATATCCTGCCTGCGCAGCGGGAGGTACGCGTCCAAGGCAGGCCGGTCGAGCTGACGCCCAAGGAATTCGAGCTGCTTCTTTTCCTGTGCCGCCACCGCGGCAAGGTGCTCAGCCGCCAGCAGCTGCTTCATGGCGTATGGGATTACCATTTCCTTGGCGATACGCGTATCGTCGACGTCCACATTAGCCATCTCCGGGATAAGATCGAGAATAATGCCCGCAGTCCGGAATATATTATGACAATCCGCAACGTAGGCTACAAGCTTGCCGAGCCCGTGATGAAAGAATCGTTCGCTTAAGCGGCAGATTCAAAATGAACCACCTCCGCCCTGCATGGGCTGGAGGTTTTCATTGTTGCTTCACAGCATTTTTCATTTCCGGATGTCATATGGTTAATAAAAAGTGCAAAAGGAGAGATTCCCATGCCTTCCATCGTTTTGGCCCCGATCAAAATCAGCAGCGTGTCCGGTCAGGTCAATTTTGGCGACGTCTTTCAAATCGCTCCGAAAAGCGCATCCAAATCGTATTCGGGCTCCGGAGGAGGGAATACGGGAGACTTCTCGCAAACCTTCTCGCTGATCAGTCTGACCAACACGATCGACCCCGATCTCGTGGATTCGACTACGGCTTTAAACAACTAATCGCATCCTCTATCCTACATCGCATGAACTCGCGTTACGCGGCGGATATCCCCTTTAGTCCTTAGTCGAAAAAGCGGATATCCGCTTCATGCTGCCGCCCGTCGCCGGATAGTTTCCTAAGATGCAATTGAAGAATGCCGTTCCGGTAAACGGCTTTGCATTTGGAAGAATGAACGGCCGTACCCAGCTTGATCGATTGGGTTTTGTTATCCGGCAGCCCTTCCAACTTAACTTGACCGGTTCCAACCAGCACGCGTATATTTTTGGCTTCCGCCTTATCCGGAATGAATACTTTGACGATAACGCCGTTATGCGTTTCGAACACTTCCGTCGCATATTTGCTGGACATAACGCCCCTGCCGCCGGATTGCGGGAAGGATTGCTTCATCACTTGCTGGACGTAATCCTCCACCCAATTCAAGTTATCCATCTCACCGGAAGGTAGCGGAGGCAATTTTCCGCCAAAAAATTGTTCAAAGCTTTTCCAGTCAAAATCTTTGAATATCTTTTTTTTGGGATCGTCCATAGCGCTACCCTCCCTTACCTAGAAGACATTATATGTGCGTCTGCCGTAATAAATGATTTGAAGCTCAGCTCATACAAGGAGATAAGCAAGCATAATATCAACTAATACGAGTCATAAGGGTGTTTGCGATGCCGGCCATAGTGGGAGCCATCAAGGTTTTAAGCGTAGGACCGAGTTCGATCGTCCACATCGGGGATTCGATTCAGCTTGCGCCGCAAAGCGTATCCAAAACGTTCGCCGGCGCGGGCTCGTTCAATACTGGAAACGTAGTGAGAACGTACAACGGGATCAACAACACCAATACGTACGACGGCGATCTTGCCGATCAAAACATTTTTTCCATAGACGGGACAGGTGTTGTCTTATGAATCTGATCGTTCATCAGAGCATCGTCATCCATCAATTAAAGGTAGACGCGGTATCGAATTCATCCGTCTTGCAGATCGGCAGCGCGGGCGTCATTAAAGGGCTGTCCAATTTGTACAATACCGGCGCCTTTACCGGACCGGCTCCCGAAATCGGCAAGGCGGAGGTCGCCCTTAACGCTCCGCTGGTGCCGCTGCCTTCTCCGACTCCGAGATCATAGCCGAAAAAGACGTTCCAGGGGGTTCGAGCATGAACGGATATTTTCAAAACCCTTACATCCAGCACCTCAACGCTTGTTTGCATTGGCAATCCTGTAAAATGGCCGAGCTCGAGCAAAAGCTGAATAAGCTGCAGAACGACTTTGACCAATTGAGCAAGCAGCGTACGATGAACATCGATAAAATCGAGTATAAATTCGATCAGCTGAAAATAGAAAAATTGGAAGGCACGCTCCATATCGGGGTTTCTCCGAACGTAGAAAAATCGATAGAGGATTTCACCGTAAACGGCGAAGAAGTCGGGCCGACCTCCTACCGAACCGAGTCGTTCACCCGCATACATGACAAAGTAAGCGAATATTTAACCGCCGATTGCCCTTCCTATATACGCGGCGTGGAGGAAAAATACCGGATGATCCTCGGTCACGATTACCGTAATGTCATTATTCAAGACGTTCGGGGTCAGGTCGACAAGCGAATCGACAATTACCTGAAGTCGATGCCGAAGGATGGTACTAGCGAGCAGATCGGTCATTTTGAACAACAAGCGTTCGAGCAAATCAAAACCGACATCCAGACGGCGATCGAGCGGCACATCCAAAAACATAAGGAAAGCAGGGCTGATCAACCATGAACATGCAAGTCGAAAACAAAGAGTTGACCGTCGGCTCCGTGCAAATAGCGGGCGTTTCCAGCTCCTCCGTATTTTTGATCGGCGATACGCAATGCATCACCTTGTCCTCGATATTCGATACGCCGCCCGAATCGCTCATTATCGGTCCGCTCGTTCCGTTAGCCGCAGAGAAATAGAAGCGCCATGAGCAGAATTTCGGTTGTCAAACAAATTACCGTCAACGAAGTCGGTCTCGGCTCCACCCTCTTTGTCGGCGATCTCGTCGAAGTAAAGCCGCGAAGCAAAGCGTTGGCGATCCAGCGCGAGGTTGCCAATTTTTACGGCAATGAGGGGAATTTGGACAGCTACGCTATATTTTCCCGCCCGATTCCAATACCGAGTATCTATGAGGATGTCAAGATGGAGATATGCAGCTCGAATCCATTCATCAAAGTAGGAACCGTCGATATCCTGTCGATATCCTCCTCCTCGCTCCTGCAGGTCGGGTCGAACCGAACGATCGATGCGGAGACGCGGACCAAGCACATTCGCCAGCTTCTTCCTAAGGATAAGAAGGGAAAATGATTAAGGACAACAAAAGCATCCCGGCCAGTTATAATGGCATGCGGATGCTTTTTGCTTTCCTTTCAGACCTCCCTCCGTCCTTTTTCGTTTCATACTTATTTTACATAGTGTATATAACTTCACATTATATGCAAAGTTGTAGTATACTAAAAGCAAGGTACCTTATTAAAGGATTTGCAATGGCCGGCAAATGCATGCATATGGCATAACACACGATATATTTTTCAACATAACGGTTCGAAAGGTGGTTCCAACATGGGACGTCTAAGCGGAAAAGTAGCGATTATTACAGGTGCGGCACTCGGAATGGGGGCGGCTGAAGCGAAGCTGTTCGCCGGCGAGGGCGCCAAAGTCATCGCAACGGACATTCAGGAAGGTCCGCTGCGGCAGGTTATCGAAGAGATCAATGCGGCAGGCGGCGAAGCCGTCGGCTTGAAGCATAACGTAGCGTCGGAGGAAGAATGGAAACATGTCGTGCAGGAAGCGGTCGACCGCTTCGGCAAGGTGGACATTCTTGTGAACAACGCAGGGATTTCCTCGACCAAAACGATTGCGGATATCGAGATCGCCGAATGGAATCGGGTCATGGACATTAACTTGACAGGCTGCGTGCTGGGGATGAAATACTGCATTCCCGAAATGCAAAAAGCCGGCGCAGGCTCGGTCATCAACATTTCCTCGATCGGCGGCATCGTCGGCATGGCCGGATCGAGCCCGTATACGGCTGCCAAAGGCGCCCTCCGCGCGCTCTCGAAATCCGCGGCCGTGGAGTACGCCAAACAGCAAATACGCGTCAACTCCGTTCATCCCGGCATCATTGTCACGCCGATGACGGAGCCGTCGATGAAGGATGCAATGCCGTATTACCAAACGTTTACGCAATTGCCTTACTTCGGCCAGCCGGAGGACGTCGCATATGGCGTCTTGTTCCTCGCTTCCGACGAGTCCCGCTTCATGACAGGAGCCGAGCTCGTCATCGACGGAGGCTGGACCGCGCTGTAACCGGCATGCAAAAGGGACTATTCCATAAGGGGCATTTTTCTCGAAAGAGTTCGTTCCGTTCCTTCGAGCGAATTTAGATGGTTTAGCAAAAAAAGGCTAAGCAGTGTGTTATACCTGCTCAGCCTTTTCTCTTTTTAGGTCAATGGCGCTCTTCTTCTCCGATCTGCAATTTAACGATTTAAATAAGCATGCTCCTTCCAAAGTACCAAATAATCCGTGAAAGCTTGCAGCTCATTGTCCGAAAACGCGCCTTTGAAACCGATGCCTACTACAGTGTGGGGAAAATGCGGGTCGCCCGCAATATCGACAATCACCCGATCGAACGGAGCGAGAAGCAATTCCAGCGCTTCCGGCGTGAATCTCCAATAATCGGCCGGGCACGGGAAGATTGGGCTGATCAGAACCGTGCTGATTATGAGGATGCCTTTTGGTTTAAGGACGCGATGCATCTCGATTACGGCTGTAGACGGCTCTTCGACATGTTGAAGCGTATCCATGCATAAAACAAGCCCGGCTGTATTTTCGGGGAGATCGATGCGATGCAGATTCATAAGCTCATCTACGCCCGGTCCCGGGCGCATATCGCAGCCGACATACTTTATACCTTGAAAATATGGCCGCAAATCCGCCTCCCCCAATTGTCCCGGCAACTGTAAGGAACCGAACTCATACACCGGGCCGTCATAGGGCAGAAAAGCCGCACAAACGGTAACGAAATCACTAATTATTTTCCTCATGGATGCTCCTACTCCCCATTTCCATGCTCCAGTATAGTTGCCATTCATTGTCCATGCCGGAGGTCATTCCGCATTTGATGCGGCGGGATAACGTTATCAAGCGTTTTGCCGGCTCGTTTCCTTTCCCGAGAGCAGTCGTATAGCTTATTCTATGTAAGGCGTCGATGCCGGGACATAAACAATAATTATTAAAATCGAGGGCGCATGCATCAAGTCCTCTATCGAAACCCTTCATATAGTAATACTAGAATGGAGGAATCGCATATGGTGCCCGAGCTTCACCTCTTTATCGTTTGGGAGCATGCCCACTACGCTTTGCAGGATATTAAGTCGGACATTGAGCGTAAGTTCACCATTAAAAAGCAGGTTCGCATAACATGGGATCCGGCACGTTTTTCTCTCAATTTATCCCGTTTTTACAGCCAGCCGCTGCCGGACGGAAGCTATAAGCAGCATCACTGCGGGACCGGAGCCTTTACTTTGTTCGTCGTGCTCGATGAAAGTCCCCGCTATATGGAGAAATCCACCTCAAGGGGAGTAAGCCTTGTCAATGCCAATACGTTTGAAGCCAAAAGCCTATACCGGACCTGGACCGGCGGAGGGCACCGAGTTCACGCCACGAATACGCGTGCCGAATGCGAGCGGGACCTTTACCTTCTACTGGGAATGGATTGCGAAACGTTCGCCAAGCAATTCGATCAGCCTTGGGACGGCAATAATCAACACCTGTCCCGAGACTTGACGGGGACGAACGGCTGGGCGAGCCTTACGCAGTATTTCGAGGCTCTAAACTGCGGGACGGAGTACGTGGTTTTGCGCAATTTCGAAGCTCTGCCGGATTGCAGCTGTTCGGAAGAACATGGGGATATCGATCTGCTGGCAGGAGATCTTGCCGACATTTACTACCTGTCGAACGCCGCAGCGGTCTTTGCCGAGCCGTATCGCGTCCATTATACGGTTATGATCGGAGGAGTACCGGTTGCCTTTGATTTTCGTCATATCGGAGACGATTATTATAACAGCAGCTGGCAGAAATCGATACTTGCAAGCCGAATCCTATCGGATAAAGGGTTTTACAGGCCGTCAGAGGAACATTACTTCTACAGCTTGCTTTATCACGCTATCGTGCATAAGGCATCAATCGGCGCGGACTATGAGAAAAGACTTATCGGTATGGCAGAACGTCTGACCATTCCCGGCTTTGGCATCCGAACCATGAAAGACGTGAATACCCTCAGGTTTTTTATGGATATGTATTTGCATACGAACGGATACCAATACACAGTTCCTCATGATCGATCCGTTTATTTTAACGCTTCTTATTTTGGGGGAGCTTGATATGACCAGCAAGCGGTTCGGACCGTTCTTCGCTTACTTGAACGGCAAATATGGATTAGACAAGCTTGCCCATTATTTACCGGACAATCGCTATTTGAATGTCCGATACTTTACGGGACTGCATCCGGAGAGCGGAAAAATCGTGTTCATCAAAACCGACGGCGCCTCCGGCGAAACCTCCGAACGTGAAGCGTGCGCGATTGAACTGCTCAAACTATCTTCTTCCCGATATTTTCCCAGATTGTTCGCCCATGAAACGGCAGGAAAATATCCTTTTGTCGCAATAGAATTTTTGAATGGCGTTACCCTCGAGCATCTGCTTCTCTATGAAAGCGCAGTTATCGATCGGCACAAGGAAAATCTGCTGGAACAAATGGCCGACATTCTAGCCATCCTGCACGAACGGGGCATCATTCATCGGGATATTCGCCCGTCCAATCTGATGGTCCTGCCGGATGTGAACGGACAGTTAAGCAGTCTCGTCTTGGTCGACTTCGCGTTTGCCATTATTGCGGGACCGGATGGTGGTGCCGAGGAGCTTCGCTATCTTCAAGAGAGAGAGTATTTGAGGATAGATTTGGGAGGCAGCAGCTTTAAACCCGCCCCGCTTATTTGGGACGATGCCTTTGCATTCTGCAAGATCGCCCAATTGATCGACCCCTGCTGCGCTCTGCATTTTCCTGAAGCATGGGCGAAGCTATACGGTTCAGTGAATCGTGTTACGTATTCATCTCCATTTGCTTGATGGCGAAAGGCAATCGGAACAAATTCGTTTTGGCCGTTGCTGCAAAACTCGCTTATACGCAGGGGCTATACTTCAGCAAATTTACATTAAAGACGCGGCGTTATTCGATATCACCGTGGGCGGGGATCAAACTATGCCCGGCTATTTTCTTCAACAAAAGCCATGTTCAAGATGTGGTCGGCGGGCCGCTTCGCCTGCGGGCCGGTATTTCCTGGTAAGGTCCTCTGATCGAAAGACGCATCAGTTGGCCCGCGATTTCTTCTTCCGAGTACGGCATCAGGTTTCGAATCCACCAAACGATAACCTCCAGGAACGCGGATTCCACATATTTGACGGCGACCTCCCTCGCGGCGGATAAGTTGCGGTCGTCCGGCTCGGCGTAGTCGATGCCCCGCGCGACGAATTCATGAATAACATTCAGCAAGCCGTCGGCAAAATAAGGAATGCGGTTGCGGACGAGCAGCGCGCGATAGAGGTCGAACCGTTCCGAAATATGATGGAACAAGCGGACAAAGCTCGGATGAGGCTCTCCGCTCAAAAAATCGAACGTATCCCCTTCCTCGTTAAATGGGACGATGATTTCCGCGCTAAGCTCCTCCAGCAGCTCATCCGAGAGCTTTTGCACGAAAGCAGGCTTGTCCACAAAATGAAGGTAAAACGTCGCTCGTTTGACAGTGGCGCGATCGGCGATATCCTGAACGGAAATGCTGTCGTAGTCCCGTTCCTCCATCAGCTCAATCAACGCTTTGCGCAGCAGCTGCCGCGTCCTTACGACGCGCGGATCCGTTCGTTTGGTGTTCATCGTTGTTATAATCCTTCTTTCTTCGAATACATAGCGGAAACGGCACCCGCCGGTCCAGGAGAAATAGAGCCCGGGCAGCCGATCGATTTGTACAAGCTATCCTTCCATTATACGCTATCCGCCGACTGAAATGGAAAAACCGGGTGCATCCCCCGCTCACATGCCGATTCGTATTCTTCCATCCATGTCTCAGATGCCTCTTCGCTCAACGTTTACATTCTCCGGGTATTGTCGTACATTAGAAAAAACCTTCTAGAATACCCGGGGAGCGACAGATGAAGCGTTATTTAGGTGAAATCGGACTACTTCTGGTCGCCGTCATTTGGGGTACCGGGTTCGTTGCGGGAGCGGTCTCGCTGGAATCCTTGTCTCCGTATCAGGTGATGGCCATTCGTTTTATGATCGCTGCATTGCTGATGTCGATTATTTTTCGTAAAACATTTCGTACGTTGAATTTATCCGCAATACGTGCCGGCATCGTGCTGGGCGTCGTTTTGTATTTGGCTTTTACGCTCCAGACAATCGGGCTGCAATACACGACCCCTTCCAAAAATGCTTTCTTGACGGCCGTTAACGTCGTGATCGTTCCGTTCATCGGATATTTGCTGTATCGAAGAAAGCCCGATAAACATGGGGCGATAGGCGCCGCCTTGACGGTTGTGGGGATTGGCGTCTTATCCCTCGATGCAAATCTCATCCCGAATATCGGCGATGCAATGACGCTGCTTTGCGCCGTAGGTTTTGCTTTTCATATTTTCTTCACGTTCGAATTCGTCAAAAAGCATTCCCCGGTTGCGCTGACCTTAGTCCAAATGATTACGGCAGCTTTGCTGTCTCTGATCGCGGCTGCCCTACAGGGAGAAAAGCTGGAGCTCCATGGAGATGCCGGAGGGCTGATCGCCGCAGCGTACTTGGGTGTATTTAGTACGACGATAGCCTTTCTTTTGCAAACGATCGCTCAAAAATATACGACGGAAACGAAGGCAGCCATCATTTTATCGACCGAAGCGCTGTTCGGCACTTTGTTCTCCGTTATCTTCCTCCACGAAGCGTTCACCTTGCGCCTGGCGGCAGGCAGCTTTTTGATTATGGCGGGGATTCTAGCAGCGGAAACGAAATTTCTTAACAAAAGCGGATAGACTTCGTTTTTGGCCGTATATCGTTATGAAAAAAGCCTTGGCCGCCTAACGGCCAAGGCTTTTTTGAGTACCGGCGAATCGAAGCCGATTCGCGTTTAGTGCCCCATCATCATTGCCGGGTCCGGATTGTCCCCGCCCGCGGTTCCTTCTTCCTCCTGCTGCTTCGGTTTGCGCAAAATGAGCGTCAGCGCGACACCTGCGGTCACGATGCATGCGGACAGAAAGAATGTGTCGCCGTAACCCGCGACGACGGCGCTCAGCGGATTCGCATTCGCTCCCGCGCTTGCGGCGTGGGAAGTGATTTGCGACGTCAGATAACCCGTCAGGCCCGCGACCGCGAACGAGACGACGACTTGCTGAGCTGCCGCCGTCAGCGGTGTGACACGGCTCACCAGACGGCGAGGCGCAGAGTTCAGAACATGCGTGTTGAGCGGCATCATGGAGAAGCCCATGCCGAGCCCCATTATGCAGATGCACGGGATGATCACCCACAGCGAAGTGTCCACCGATATGCCGGACAAGATGAACAGGGAAATGGAAATGACGGTAAGACCGGCGAAGGCGAGCGGACGCGCGCCTATCTTGTCGAACAGCCGGCCGCTGATCGGCATGCCGATTCCCGCGCATAACGCCTGCGGCATCAGGATCCAGCCCGTTTCAAGCGCAGTGTAGTGCATGACGCCTTGCAGGTACAGCGGCACGATCAGCATGGCGCCGAACAGCGCGAGCTGTACGATCCACGTCAGGATGATGCTGCGCGTAAAATCGGACGACTTGAACACTTTCAGCTCCAGCAGCGGCTGCTTCTGTCCCAGCTCCACGAAGATGAAGAGGACAAGCGCAATGCCGCCGACGGTCAAGCCCGTGATCGTCGAAGCGGATGACCAACTGGTGCCGCCTTCGCTTACGCCGTACGCCAGCATGGAGAAGGCGACCGGCGCGAGGCACATGCCGATGACGTCCAAATGCGGAGCCGCATGGCGGTCGGATTTCGGCAAATATTTATACCCGAGAATGAAGGCGATAATGCCGATCGGCAGATTGATGATGAAAATCCAGTGCCAGCTGACGGAATCGACCAGATAGCCGGATAACACCGGACCAAACGCCGGCGCCATCAGCATGGGGATGCCGAGCACGCCCATGATGGATCCGCGGCGCTCCGGAGGCGCGAGCTTAAACACCATGGCCATCCCGAGCGGGGCTACCATGCCGCCGCCCAAGCCTTGAATGATGCGGAAGATGATCAGCTGCTCCGGCGTTTGCGCGATGCCGCACAGCACGGAGCCGATCGTGAACAGGGCGATCGTAATCATGAAAATTTGCTTGGAGCCGAATTTATCTGTCATCCAGCCTGCAAGCGGGATAACCGCGGATAAGGCCAGCGTATAACCGGTGACGGTCCATTGGATCGTCTTCAGATCGGTGTCGAAGTATTCAACGAGCTTCGGAATGGCGTTATTAACGACGGTGCTGTCCAGAATAACCATGATCATGCCGACAATAATCGCCATGAGCGGCGGGAGAATGGCTTTCAACGAGAAGTCGTCCCCGCCGGCTGTTTTCGGTTTTGTTTGCGTAGGAGCTGACATAGGTCCCTTCTTTCTGCTCATCGAGCGGTGTATGGATGAAATGTTGCTTTCTCGTACAAATTCGCAGGCAAAACCTGCACGAACGGCGACCAATCGCCCGTCGTATAAAGATGAAGCCGGTGCATGGCCCGCGTACACGCCGTATATAGCAGCTTGCGTTCGTTCTCCCGGCCGTAAGCTTCGGGCGAAGCATCATAAACGAAGACTGCATCGAACTCGACACCTTTGGCGAGATACACGGGAATGACCATCACTCCCTTTTCAAAGTTAAGCGTCTCCTTCGTAACGAGCCGCAGAGCTTCGCCTCCGTGAGACCGTAACGCTTCATGGACCTCACGGCTTTCGGCGGCGGTTTTCGTAATGACGGCGATGGAATCGAAGCCCTCGGCCATAAGCGCCGCGATGTCCGCCATTATTTGCGCATCGCGCCTCTCTCCGCCGTCCACTCTCGTCAGAAGCGGCTTTCGGCCTCCCCTTTCAAACGGTACGATTTTTTCCCCGTCAGGAAGCATCGATTTCGTAAATTCTACAATCTCTTTGGTTGAACGATAACTGCGTACCAGGCGGATAAGGCTTGTTTCGGCTTCACCGAAAAGGCGAACCAGCGGCGAATCGGGTGCGTCCAAACTAGTCGCCTGCATGAAGATCGCTTGCCCGAAATCGCCGAGCACCGTCATCCGGGCACGGGGAAACAGCTTTTTTAAGTATTCATATTGAAACGGCGAATAATCCTGACCCTCATCAACGAAGACATAACGGATTTCCGTGTTCGTCCGGACGCCTTCGATCAGTTCTTTTACATATAAATACGGCGTCGCATCCTCGTGGAACAACTCGTTCCGGAGCAGCGTTTCCTTGGTTTGCCTGCAAATTTCAGGCCATAGCGGCGGGATGAAGGCCCCATTCGTTCTCTCCCGATAAGCGGCTTCGTCGACAAACAATTGGCCATATATGCCTTTGACATCCACAAAGGAGAATTTCTTCACGCTTTTCCTTAGCGGTTTAAAGCTTTCTTTCACGATCCTTTGGCGAAGCAGATCTTCCTCCTTCAGGGCGAAGTCAAAGTCGCCTTCATCTCCCCGGCGCTTGTTGCTTATTTTCTCGCGAACTGCGGCGAATTGTTCGGCTAGGTCGAACACTTCCTTCTCCTTATGCAGCATTCCGAAAATTTCCGCGTACTGCTCGGCGTCGAGATAATTCAACTCTTCCTGCACCCAAGCAGCATCCCGTTCGATACGTTCCAGCGAGGCCAATTCATTCAGCAGCCACTCCTGCAAGAGAACGACACGATTGCTCAGCGGCAGGGAGCGGTCAAATCCGTAAAATATCTCCCTCAAACGCTCAGCGGCAATCAAATCGCGGTCCCGGAATCGAATATCGTTGAATCGCATGCCTTCCCGTCCCAGCCATATTCCATAGCTCTGCAGAGCTTGCAGGAAAGCTTCGGATGCTTTATATCCCATCCCCTGAAGACGAGCCTCATACCCCGGCGCTCCTTGTGCGGTCAATACATATTCGATCTGATCAAAGGGATCCTCCGGCCGTAACGAGGAACCCAGCCAATAGTCGAGATATTCCTGAAAAGTCGTCTGCTGCATGTTCTCTTCGCCAAGCTCCGGAAGGACGGTGGAGATGTAACTGGCGAACATCGGATTCGGCGAGAAAAGAACGATTTGATCCGCCCTGATCGTTTGGCGGTGTTTGTACAGCAAGTACGCTACCCGCTGCAAGGCCGCGGAAGTTTTACCGCTGCCGGCCGCCCCTTGTACGATAAGCATCCGGCTTTTGTCATTGCGGATGATGGCGTTTTGTTCCCTCTGAATGGTGGCCACGATACTCTTCATTTGCGAGTCCGCACCTTTGCCGAGCACTTGCTGCAGCAGCTCGTCTCCGATCGTTTCGCTCGCGTCAAACATGTTGTGGATTTGCCCGTTTTGAATTTGAAACTGCCGTTTGAGCTCCATCGTCCCTTCGAATGTTCCGGTAGGCGTGACATAAGACGCTCGACCGGGCGAGTAGTCGTAGTACATGCTCGCGATTGGCGTACGCCAGTCATAGATCAAAAAGCTCAATCCGTCATCGTCGACGAAGGAAGATACGCCGATATAAATTTGCTCGCTGAGGTCCAGACCATCCTCCTGAAAGTCGATTCGTCCGAAATACGGAGACGGGAGCAAACGGTTCATGCTTTTCCATTGCTGCATTTGCAGCTTGTGGCCTCGCTCCCGTTCGGCCAATATCGCGGACTGCTGGTTAATCGTGTAGAAGGTCTCTTCGAAATCTTCGTACGTGCCGGTGTTAATCGAGACTTCTTCCCAAAACCGCTTGCGGATGTCCGCAGCCTGATCGCGCAGTCCGGCAATGCCCGGCTCCAGTTCGGCGATTCGCGCCTGCAGCTTGCTCTTGACCTTTTCCAGCCGCTCCTGTTCCTGCCGCCAATCCTTCGCTTCCATCTCTCCCTAACACACTCCTTTTTCCTTTTTCTGGGATAAAAAAGAGCATTGACAAATCAAAGTTCCAGATGTACAATTAAAGTGGGAATAAAACTGAATGCACCATTCACTTCAATTTGTCAATTGCGCTATTGATTATATCATGGCGTTATTTTTCGTTCAATTTATTTTTTGTTATTCCCTTCTGGAAAATTGACCCGATTACGGTCAGCTTAAACAAACAAAAAAAACCTCCATTTCGCTAATTCAAGCGGGAATGGAGGTTTTCCGTTTTAAAGTGAACGTGACGGGAGCGCGGACATCATTCGAAAAATAATTTCGAAGCAGCTCCCCGCCAATGAAACCTAGATTCGCTGCGCCGAAGAATTCACGCAAGCGGGCATCGGCTTGCCGGCGAGTCCGGCGAGCAAGTTGGCCGCCGTCAAATCGGACATCCGGCCGCGCGTCTCGTGCGTGGCGCTGCCGACATGCGGCGTAATCAAAACATTCGGCAGCGCGATCAGCGGATGATCCACGGGCAGCGGCTCCGGATCGGTAACGTCAAGCGCCGCATACGCGATACCGCCCGTTCGCAGCGCCTCATACAGCGCTTCGGTGTTAACGATCGAACCGCGGGAAGCGTTGATGAAATAAGCGGACGGTTTCATTTTGGCGAACTGGTCGCGATCGAACATCCCTTTGCTCGAGGCGGACAGCGGAACAAGGACGACGATAAAATCGGACTCCGCCAAAAGCTCGTCAAACTGAACATAACGGGTGCCGAGCGCTTGATCGTCCTCGCGCCGGGAACGGTTATGGTAGATGACATTCATGCCGCTGGCCTGCGCCCTGCGCGCAACCGCGCTGCCGATATCGCCCATGCCGACGATACCGAGCGTTTTGCCGTATGGGTCCACGCCGAACGGTACGGCGGCGCCGGGCGTCCACCGCCCGCTTTTGACCATTTCCCAGCCGTCATGAATGCGGCGTGCAGCGGCTAGCAGCAAGGCGTATGTCAAATCCGCTACGGTTTCCACGAGCACGCCCGGCGTGTTGCCGAACGGAACCCCTTTGGCCGTACAAGCCTGTATGTCGACATTGTCGTACCCGACCGAGGACTGCGCAATAACGCGTAATTGCGGGGCAGCCGCCAGCAGCTCTCCGTCGACTTTGACGTTCCCCGTGCTGACAAGTCCGTCGGCATCCTGCAGCCAGTCCAGCAGCTGCTCGCGCGGAATCGGGCCCGGCCCCTCCCATTTCTTGATTTCGCATTGCTCTTCCAGTGCGGCCAGCGCTTGCGGATACAAACTTCCCGTCATGACGATTTTATACGGCTTCAGATCAAGCAGCTCCTTCCAGTACAGCCGGATCAACGACCGGCCGATGCGAGTATTGGTGTCTTGAGTTCATTTTCCTAGGGCGTGTCTGAATACTCCGAGGGGAGCAGATTTTGCCGAATTTTTGTTCCTCCATCAGGAAAATTATGCTACGCATCACCTTGAGCTGATTACGCTACGGTAAACGCACCGCCCCAGAAAGGGCGGAAGCCGTTTATCCTGGTAGGCAAGGCGCGTTTGTGAAGGCGTACCGGGGGTACGTCAAGCAAACGGAACGAAGCATAGGGCGAAAAGGCGGTGAAAGATGACCCTGAGTGAGTGTTCAGACACGCCCTAGTATTCCATCGGTTGAACTCGGCATAAGGCTATCTTACACGAAGGAATCTCTCAATCCAACCCTCTTTTTCCTTCGGGACGGGTCTTTTCGTTTGCACCCGGGAAACGCTCGAAGTCGCTCGCGGCTTTCCGTACACGCCGGGCATACGCAAAAACGCCGTCCGTACCGAAGTACGAACGGCGTTCTCCTATAGAGCGGTCTCATACTATAAGCCTAGCATAAACTGAACCGTTTTGTCGGCGACTCCCGGCAATATCTCATGTCCGAAATCCGGATAAACGGCCAAGCTTTTCGGTGCCGTAATTTTGTTGAAAGCGGCGAATTGTGTGGAAGGCGGGCAAATGTTATCCATAAGGCCGACACCCATCAGCACTTCTCCGCGAATGCGGCTTGTCAGATGCTGCACGTCGACATAACCGAGCTTCCTGAAGATCTCTTCCTCCCGAAGATGCTCGGGATCATGGCGCCGGAAATACAGGCTAAGCTCCTCATAGGAATCTTTCGCCAAATCCATTTCCCATACTCTCTGATAGTCGCACAGAAAAGGAACTGTCGGCGCAACCCGCTTAATTCGCGGCTCCAATGCCGCACAAGCGAATGTCAGCCCTCCCCCTTGCGAGCCGCCCATGGCTCCGACCCGATCCGGATCGACTTCCGGCAGCTCCATCACAATACCGGCAAGCTGCGCCGTATCCAGAAAAATATGCCGGAACAGCATGTTATCCGGATGATCGTCCAGCCCGCGGACGATATGTCCCCTATGCGTCGTGCCTTTTACCCCGCCGGTATCCTCCGACAATCCGCCCTGCCCGCGGCAGTCCATGGCGACGACGGTAAATCCCAGCGAAGCATAACTCAATTTATCCGTCCAATCTCCCGAATTCAGCGTATAGCCATGAAACTGCACGATAGCCGGATGCGGTCCCGAAACGTGCTTCGGCCGTACGTATTTGGCGTGAATACGGGCTCCCCGAACTCCTGTAAAATACAAATCGTAGCAATCGGCAAAAGGAACCTGAAAATCGCTCTCCACAAGCTCCAACTGCGTTTCCGTCCCCCGCATCTCTTCAAGCGCTCTTTCCCAATAGGCGTCGAAGTCGTCCGGCCGCGGATTTCTGCCCTCGTATTTGCGCAATTCCGCAAGCGGCATGTCGAGCAATGGCATATTTATTCATCCTTTCCTTTCGATTGTCTCTCTTGTCTGCCTCGTCAGCTCCCCCTACCCTTTTACGGCGCCGATCGTAAGCCCCTTGACGAAAAACCGCTGAAAGAACAGGAATAATACGACAATCGGCGTCATTGCCCAAGTCGAACCGGCCATAACCAGGCCGTAGTCGACATTTTGCATTTGCAGGGAGGCAAGCCCCACCTGCAGCGTGCGCATATCCCGCGATTCCGTTGCGAGCAGCGGCCAAAGGAAGTCGTTCCACTGCGTAATAAAGCTGAAAATGGCGACAATCGCCAGCACCGGCATCGACACCGGCAAAATAATGTTCCAATAAATGCGCCACTCCGAGCAGCCGTCGATTTTGGCGGCTGAAATCAGCTCGTTCGGAATCGTTTCCATAAACTGCTTGGTCAGGAACACGGCAACCGGCGAGACGAGAACCGGCAAAACGAGCGCCCAATACGTATTCAGCAGCCCCATATCGCGGATCTGGATAAACAGCGGCACCATAATGACTTGAGTCGAGGTCATCATGATGCTGACGATCCCCCAGAAAATGATCCTTTTTCCCGGAAACTTCTTCTTTGCGAACACGTAGCCAGCCATTGAGCACAATAGTACGTTGCCTATCATCGCGCTTGACGCAATGAGTATACTGTTCCACGACCATAACCAAACGAGCGGATCGCCCGTAAGTTTCTCGAAATTAACGAGCGTCAAATTGTTCCATGTCAAATCCGGAGGCGTCTGAAGCGCCGAAGTCGGCGGCTTAAAAGCCTGCAGCGCCATCCAGTAAAAAGGAAACAGCAGTGCGGCGGCGGCAACCGCGAGTACAAGAAAGCTGACCGCCTCAAACCATTTGATCCTGGAGATGAAAATCCCCTCCTTACTTGTAAATACGTGCTGCTGACAACCCGTCAATATTCGAGATCGCTCGCAAGGAGACGGAACTGAACGACCGCAATCGCCATGACGACGATTAGCAGAACGATCGATTGAGCGGAAGCGACACCGAAATCGAAGTTTTTGAATGCGTTCTCGTAAATCAGAAAACCGATCGTCGTCGTCGCCCTGTCCGGTCCGCCGGAAGTCAGCATATACACGGGCGCAAATACTTGGAACGATGCGACGGTGTTAACGACGATCAAGTAGGTCAGCGTCGGTTTCAGCATCGGCAGCTTGATTCTAACGATCTCCTGCCATATCCCTGCGCCGTCGATTCTTCCGGCCTCCTGATAATCCTTCGGAATGCCGCCGAGCGCGGTAACGAGGATGAGAATGTTCGACCCCTGAGAAACGGCTACGGTCATCAGCATAATCGAAACAAGGGCAACCCCCGGGTCGCCCAGCCACAAGACGGGGCCTAAGCCGACCTTTCCCAGCAAATAGTTGAAAAGCCCGAAGGCGGGATGGTACATCCATATCCACAAAATCGAGACGATGACGATCGGCGCGACGCTCGGCAAATAAAGAGCGGCCTTAAAGAACGTTTGCACCTTTTCCCGAAAAGGATCGATCATGAACGCCGCAAGCAGCGATACGAACAGGCCCGCCGCCACCGTGACAACCGTAAACAATACGGTAACCCTCATCGAACGCCAAAAAACCGGATCCCCGAACACCTTCCTGAAATTATCCAGTCCGACCCATTCATGCCCGTCGAATGTCCATGATTGAAAGCTCATCTGCAGCCCTTTGACGATCGGCGCATACATGAACGCCGCAAACAGCAAGCAAGACGGCAGCAAAAACAAATAAGCCGGCATTACGTTGCGCAAACGATGCATTGCTTCACCTCCTGAGGTTAGGAAGCCGAACGTCCGGAAGGTTTCCTCCCGCCGGACTCGCTTCCGTGCCCCGCTACTTCATTTTGTCGTTCAACACTTGCTCCATGTTTTTAAGGGCGCTCTCCACGGTTTTGCCGCCCGTTAAAATCGCTTGAAGCTCTTTCTCCCAGTCCCCTACCGAAGCGAGTCCGAAGGCGCGGGAGTAAAGCGAGTTGCCGTATTTGGACAGTTGGTCCATGTAGGTCATAACCGGATCGTCGCCGTACACATTGCCGCTCGAATTGCGCGCGGGGAACACGCCGATATGCTTGACGATTTTCGAATTTTCCGCATTCGTAATAAAACGCGCGAATTCCATGACGAGTTTTTTCTTTTCTTCTTCCTTCTGCTTGAACACGATAAACCCGCCGACGTTATTCCATGCCTCCGTTTGATGTCCTTGGCCGTGAGGAGGCGCTACGAAAGCGATGTTGAAAGGCTTCGGCGCTTTTTTCGCTTCCTCGAAAATATTCGGAGTAGCAGGATACATGGCGATTTGCTGGTTCAAAAACATGCTCATGGCGTTTTCTCCGCTAATGCCCGCTCCTCCAGGAGGCACTACTTTGTGCTTGTTGGCCAGGTCGGCCATGAACTGCATCCCTTCGGCAAACTTCGGATCCGTAATCGTCACTTTGTCGGAGTTGGCGTTTACGATATTGGCGCCGTTGGCGACCCCGTACAGGTACATGTAGAACGGGCCGTCCTTGCCCCACAAGGCGGTTCCGTATACGTCCGGCTTGCCGCCTCCGCTGCGGCTGAACGTCGTAGCCTGCGAAGCCTTAAGGAACTCATCGAACGTCCAATCTCGCAGCGGTCGATCCATCGGCAGCAACGCTTCGGCATTCCGCTCTTTGAAAATATCCATATTGACGGCCACGCCGGAAACCATTTTCAGCCACGGCCACAGATAGGTGTTATTGCCGTACTTCATGGCCCCTTTGACCGCATCCGGGTAGTCGTCCCAATCGGCCTGCTTCAGAAAGGAATCGATCGGCTCGAGAGCGCCCATTTTGCCGTATTTGCTGACCCCTCCGAAATTGTTGATCGTATAGACGAGATCCGGCGGCGAGCCTGCGGCGACAGCCACGTCTATTTTTTCGGTGCCGCCTGCCCAGTCCAGCAATTCGACGGAAATGTTCGCATTCGGATATTGCTCTTTAAACTTCTTGGCATATTCTTTGGCCCAATCGTCGGGATTTCCTTTGCCGTCTCCATTAATGCCGTTCATCATCGGATAAACCCATAATTTGATCGGAACTTCCTTCTTGCTTGCCGTATCCGGCGTCGAGCTAGCCGCAGGGTTGGAGCCGTTGTTTGTGGAGGCTGCAGGCTTTTGCGCCTCTTTGCCCCCTCCGCACCCGCTTAACAAAGCCGCACCGCATAAAACGGACACTAACGATAATGAAGCCAATTTGCGCATACTTGCGATCCCCTTCCATTTTTCAGGTGAAATGTTCAGCTTGCCGTGTATTCAGCCGATTCGATAAATGCTCCGGTTCTTTCCTCTGCCTGCACAGGTTCGCTATTCCGACGAAACTCCGCTTTCGCGCAGTACAGAGAGTAAACTTTCCGTGTACTCAAGACAATCCGTTTTTTTCATCACCCCCTTTTCAAAATGTAATTATTACGATTAATTAATCGTGATGTAGTACATGTATAGCACTTGTATACTTGATGACAGCATTCTTCTATAAGAATGCCGGCGTAAGCCGATTCCCTACGTCTCGATATGGGCCGGTATCAACTGAAAGGCTTGCGACTGCTGTAAGTAATCGTGAAAAGTTACAAGGTCATATTCCTCCAGCAAATCTTGTACCGTAAAAGACTCCGTTTCGCTGTATATTTGAACGGCGCCTACGTAACCCGGATCGACGATCCTCACCTGATCCCCGTATTTTTCTTTCATATCGGCAAGCTTCTGCCAATGGTTGTTCAGATGGCAAACTACGCAATCCAAGTTCACCTTTTCCGTAAAATGGTCAAAATAATTCGTATTGGTGCGAAGCACCTGACCAAGCGGAGAAATGAGCTGGCTCGGATACGATTGGCTAATCGCGCTGACGAAATGCGCCCCGCAGGAATAGGCCCAATATTGCTGCATGAGGCCTCCGTGATACATCGATACGAAGACGAGCAAATCCGGTTTGGCCTGTTCATAGATCCGCCGCAGCCGTTCGAAGTTCAGATCGAAGCAAATGACGAATCCGACCGTGCCGAAGTCGCATGTCATCACGGGGGCATCCTTGCCGCCTAATACGCCGTACTCGCTAATCTCAATGTCGACCGGGTGGTTTTTGTTATAGATCCCGATGACTTCCCCGCTCCGATCGATCAGCTCGACCGAATTCCGCCATGAGCCGTCCTCCATCAGCCTCATGCGCGGATAAGCGATATAACAGCTATGCCGCTTGGCCGTTTCGGAAAGCATGGTCAGAATGGAGTCTCCGCGAAACGCGTAAAATTCCTTCGCCCTCTCGAGCGAATAATGCCGCGGCATATCGCAGACCTCCGGAAGCACGATAAGATCGGGCCGGTCGGGTAGCACCTGACGTATTTTCTCCATCAAATGTTCCTTAACGACCTGTAAGGCATCGCTCAAGCCGAGACCGGGATCGACATCCTTGTAGTCGCAGCCTATCGAGCTGATTTTGGCGTATCTGGCCATGTACAATCCACCCTCCTTTACTTTTGCTTGGCATACCACTCGTTAACTTCCTTCGTAATCTGGCTGCCTCCCTGCAAACTCCAGATCGATACGAATTTATCGAATGCGCCGAGCGGTTCCAAGCCCATTATGATTTTAATGAACGTTTCCTGTTGGACGGAGGCTAAGTTGCCGCCCTTTTCAAGCATCGAGTCCGTCGGTGACGACGTAAACCGGTTCGGCATAAACTGATCGTTGCTCAAGTATTTCTCGATAATGCGCCCCGATCCGTTTTCGCCGCTTTGCGCGTTCGCCCACCACAGCATTTTTTCGCCGTTTTTGTATCTCATTACGTTGTTGTACGCATTCCTTTGCTCCGGCGAGAGCTCGCTCAACTCTTTTTTTCCCTTGAGCACCTCGTTGGTCACCCGGTAATTTTCCAAATTGTTAAAGGATCGGTACATTTTGATCGGCGCGAGCATCCACACCGCAGGAACATTTTGCGACTTCGGCCATATGAACTTGACGTAGTCTTCCTCGGACGGTGTGAAATAGTACTGCTTGACCCAGAACTCCAACAGCTTAAACACGGCCTCCGGATTTTTAATGCCTTTCTTGACGACGAAAACATAGCCGTAAATGTTCAAATCGTGCTGGAGCTTGACCGGTTTATCGTCGCTCGACGGAAAAGGATACGATTGCCATTCGATACCGGGCGTGCTTGTCGCAAGCGGCCATCCCGCCGAGCCCCAATCGCCGAAATGGATGCCTATCTTGTTGGCGGCAACGGAATTCATCACTTTCTGCATGTTTTTGACCGCGAAATCAGGATCGATGATTCCTTCCTTATACAGCTCTTGCAGCTTCGCGAGCGCCGGCTTCATCTCCGGCTGGATGCTGCCGAATGCCAGCTTGCCTTGCTCCTTCTCGATCCAGATGTTGGAATATGCATGATAGGCGTTCATAAACCCTTTGATTGCAGACAAATCCCTGTCGATTCCGAAGCCGAACGTATCCTTCTTGCCATTGCCGTCCGGATCCCGGTCGGCGAATGCGACCGCGATTTGCATCAGATCGTCCAACGTCTCGGGCTCGGGCAGCTGCAGCTTGTTCATCCAATCTTTGCGGATCCATACCATCGGAACGCTTTCGCGTTCCAGGCCCGTCCACGGAATCGCCATCAATTTGCCGTCGATCGTTGCGGCCTTCCTGACATCCTCGCCGGCTTCCTCCATCAGTTGCTTAACGACCTGAGGCGCGTCTCGCTCATACACATCGGTCAAGTCCTCGATCAAGCCTGCCGAATACAACTGTTTGAACTGTTCGGGGGTAGCCTGAAAAAAATCCGGTATATTTCCCGCGGCGATCAGCAAGTTCAGTCTTTGGATATATTCGTCATCCGAGGTCGCCGCCCATAAGCGTTTGACGGAGATGTTGAAGTTTTGCTCAAAATGCCGCGTCCATACGTTGTTGTTTAGATCATCTCCATTCTCGAACTTCAACAGCGGATTGAAGAGCGATACCGTCGACAACTCGACAAGCTGATCATACTTATCGGGGGATGTTTGCTTGCTGCCTGAAGGAGACTGCACGAGTGCAGGATTTCCGGTTTTCGCGCTTCCGTCTTCCTTTACCGCCGAAGACTCGCAGCCCGACAGCATAATCGACAATACCGGCACTGTGCTAAGAACGATGGCCATCATTCGTTTCACCAGTTAAACGCTCCTACTCTTTATGCTTTATGTTCGCCGTAAGCCGCAGGGCGTCTTCGGCGTTAGCTATACTGTATCGTTAGTACCGCAAAAAATACAGGCTCCATTTTAAAGAACGGTGGCAAATCCAAAGCTCATAAAAATTTGAATACGATCTGATGATTTGAATACTCGCAAATTGCATATGCGCAATTACATTAAACCGTTATATCCATTATAATGTAGACGGCGACAACAACACGGGAGGACATTAACTGATGTGGAAGCGTCCCTATACCTTTCTCAAAAACAATTCACTGTTCCACCGTCTTATGCTGAGTTTCCTGCTCATTATCATTTTGCAGGTTTCTTTCAACTTCCTCTCGTTCAGCTATTTCAAAACCGGCATTCGCGACGAAATCGTCAAATACAACAGCCTGAACCTGAACAACACGGTGGAAAGCTACGAGAAGCAATTTCAGCTGATCGAAAATTTGATAGTAGGTCTGTACTTCGACGATAAAATGACGGTTCTGCAAAAGGACAATTCGGCGAAAAACTTCATGTCCGTCAATCAGTTCAGCCAGGATCTGCTGCGGATGACCTCCAATCCGATGCTGAATTTGGAAAATATCGTGATCTATTTCAACGATTCCTCGATAACGGTGGATAAAGACGGCGGAGGCATCGCAGCCGAAACCTTCAACAACGCTTATATCAGCATGGATTATAATCAAGCATTCTGGCAGGAACAGTTTCGCCAAAGCTATCGTTACCGTATTTTCCCTGCCGCTGAATTCCGCATGCTCAGTACGGATCAAAAAGTCGTTCCCCGCGGAAAGCTGTTTCCGATCGTCTTCAAGAACAGCGTGAACAATCAGGTATACTTGATCGCTTTTTTGAATGCCGACAAAGCATTTGCCGCTTTTCACCATTCGATCAACGAAAACTTCTATATCGTCGACGGGCAAGGGAATACCGTTTATGCCAATAATCCCGCAAAGCAGCCGGAGCACGCGGATCTGCTTGCATTCGCCGCAGCCGGAGAAGGAAACAGCAGCAAAAACAACGACTACTTTTTTTACAAGAAGGGCAGCGAGTCCGGTCTTACTTATATCAACGTCATTCCAAATGAAAACATAACGGCTCAGGTGCGGCGCATGAATACGGAGCTGCTTCTTATTTTGGGGTTCGTCGTTCTGATCAGTATTGTCATTTCGATTGTGCTTAGCGCAAAATTCAACAGCCCGATCCGTAAAATCGTCGAATCCATTCAGAAGCGAAATCCCAACAACCCGGTACCGGCGGGCATACGCGAATTTACGATCATCGGGGATACAATCGGCAGCATGATTCAAACCGCACAGCATACTTCCACCGACCTGCGCAAGAAGGATTCGCTTCTGAAAAATTACGGCTATATCAACAAGCTGAAAAACATTTATTCAAGTCAGCACGATGTGCATGAAGATTTGCTTGAGATGGACAAGCCGTTTTACCTGATTATTTTTTCGCTTTCCTTCACGAAGGCATTCCAACAATTGCCGGATGCCGATCAGAAGAAGGCTTCGCTTTATATTTCGGAGTTTATTCAGCTGCAGTTTTCAAAAAGCTTCGATGATCCGGTCACGATGCAGATTGAGAAGCAGATGATTTTATCGCTGATTTTCTCCGATACCGAGCAGCAGCAAACGAAGCTGACAGGCGCATTGGAACAGCTACGAACCATTTTTGACCGCGACCGGGCATACTGCTTCTTGACGATTGCCGTTCATCCGGTGCTGCGCAGCTCCTCGGAATTTACTACCGCTTATGAGGAAACGCTTGAAATGCTCCAGCAGAGAGAATTGAATGCGGATACGCAGATCATCACCAAGCCGATGCCGGAAAGCTTTCACCCGCTCATCCCCGTATCGCTTGAGCAGGAATTTTACGTTCATTTGCAGGCAGGCAATGAATCGACGGTTATGGATCACATGAAACGGATGCTGCTTTTGCTGGACAAAAACAATGCGAACGTTTATCAGTTCACCCAGTTTTCGCGCGAGACGGTTTCGAGGACGATCAAGACGCTAAGCGCGGCCAATGCGGACATCAGCGGCTTGCTGGGAACGGAATCGCCTTATCAGAAGCTGAAGGAATGTGCGACCGTTGACGAGTACGCTCAATTTTTCGGGGATTTTCTCAAACAATCGATCGCGCTGATTCACGAGAAAAAATCGGGGCAAGACCCGCTCAAAGACTCCATTCTGGAATATTTGAGCAGGCACTTCGGCGAAGAGGTTTCGCTGGAATCCATAGCGGGCAGATTCAATTTATCGAGCGGTTATTTATCCATCTACTTTAAAGAAAAAACGGGAACGAACTTCGTTCAATATTTGAACGAGCTGAGGATAACGAAAGCGAAGGAGCTGCTGCTGAGCACAAATATGAAAATGCTCGATATCGGCACGCAAGTAGGCGTTCCAAACGCCAATTCCTTCATTCGTCTCTTCAAAAAAGTGACGGGCTTCCCTCCGGGCGAGTATCGCCGTATGCATAGTATGGAGGAGGAGTCGGATTAGAACGTATAATTTCGCTTCGACATTCCCGACCCGATATCCGCACCGGCTTCATCCCATTTGGCCGTAATGACGAGTCCTTCGAGGCCGTAAGTAGCGTTCTTGGCCGCGTCTTTTTCGAGCTTGCCTTGATTCACTTTGAGACCGCAATCGTCCAAAAGCTTCTGAAGCTGAGTGGGATAACTCGTCTTCAAACGCGGGATTCTGTCTTCGATCCACTCCTGCGACATTTGGACGAGCGTACTGCCGTTCGCCGCTCCGCGTACGGCGAACGGATCCGCCTTCAGCTTGGCACCCGGCCCTTTGGCTTCTACAACGTAATACGTTTTTTTGGAGGGACTGCGCCATAGCTGATCGATCCCCGCCCCGGAAGCATATCCGATGATCAGTTCGCAATCGCCGCCCGCATAACCTTCCATGCGAATCGTCGTTACCGCCTCGCCCAGCAGCTCCGTCCGCGTCTGGGCGGTCTGCCTTTTCTTCGCCGCTTTTTTTTCGATCTCGCTGTAGTGCAAATCCAAGGCGTCTCCGATCTTTATTTTGCGGCGGACGCGGAGCAGCAGAACGAGATCTTGCTTACCCAAATCGTCCTGCAGGTTCTGATGAAGAATGGCCGCATACTTGCGGAAGCCTCTCTTCTTATGCTTGTCCCTAATTTGATGCCAGCGTTTTTTAGGAACCAAACGCGGTTTTTTGGACTTATTCTTCTCAAGTTTGCTTGCAAACGGCAAATTGGGCGATTTTTCGGACGATATGGACAGGGTTGTTCTGGCCATTTGAACGACGGCGGATCCGGCGGACTCCGGCTTCATCTGCGCTGGAGCTTCTTCTTCCGGCGTCTCCCCTTCGGCGAACTCCGCATCGAGGGCCGTTTCAAGCTCTTCGTCGGATAGCTCGCTCATGACCGTTTCGAACGTATCCGCTTCTTCCGGTGTCAGGGAGTCCGCTCCTTCCGGAGCGTAAGCTTCTTCGGGAGACATCGCGTCCGTTCCACCCGGAGCCATCGAGTCAGCCTCTTGCTCCGCTTCCTCGCCTTCCCGCTCCTCTTCGGATTCCGCTCTTTGAACCGGAGGTACCGCATGGCTTGCGGCGGCGATCTTCCGCTGCAGTGCCCCTCCTTCGCTGTCCTGCGGGGCGTAAGATCGCTGGGATTTCACCAATTGTGCGGCGGCTGCGTTCCCGACACTTCTCTGAAGCTGCAAGATATGTGCGGAAGTAAGCGGATGACCGTATCCGAGCGCCCTCTGCAGCGATTGTTCGTTACCTCGCTGCTGTACATCTTTCTCCGTTTGCATCCGCGAGGTTGTCCCATGCGATTTGATCAAACGTTTAGAAGGATGATCATGCAAACTCATCCACCTCCAAGCATTGCAAATTTATTGCGGGGCTGGAACGCCCGTGAAAATCCAATACAACTACTGCTAACTCTACTATAAAATACCGGATGTCCTTTGCCTAGTAGTAAACAATATGCCTGCGTTTCCTTAAACACATCGCAAAAACGCCCGTCCCAAAAGGCTCCTCATCACGCGGTAATGTAACTGGAGAACCTACATCTATTTTCCTGTAATCACGGCTTTTGAAGCAAATAGATGGAAAATATGCAGGTAATCTTACTCGATTCGGCCATTATTGAAGAAAACAAGAAAATCAACTGTAGTTTTCCCATATAAATGCCATTTTTTCAGCTTTTAAGCTAAATTAACTGCAGGTTTTCCATCAAGACCAAGGCATCCGCATGAACGGAGTTGTCCCGAAAGTCATTTTCTTATTATCATGCTCTACTAGTTGAGTGAACAAATAAGCTTCCAACCCCACTTTGCAATGGTTTTGGAAGCTTTGTTTTTATTCTTTGGGACAGCCCCCTTGAGAGACTTATCCGATTACAGATCCAAATCGTCCAAACCGTCGAGATCGAGGTCGGAGCCGCCTTTGGCGTAGTTGATCACTTTCTCTTCGAAGAAATCGGTTTTCGTTTGGTTGAAGTTCGTGAACTGCTTGATGAACGGAAGCGGATCTTCCGTAATTTCCGGATAGAGCGGATCGAGTCCGATCGCATCGAGACGGAAGTTCGACAGGTAACGGATGTACTGGTCGATCAAGCTGGCGCTCAGCCCTTGAATCCGATCGCCTACCGCATACGCGCCCCATTCCACTTCGTGCTCAACGGCCTGACGCATCATTTCGCGGAGCTCTTCTTCAAGCGCTTTGGTGAAAATATGCGGACGCTCTTTTTTCAGCTCGCGGAACATGTTCTGGAACAGCGCAAGATGCGTCAGCTCGTCGCGGTTAATGTATTTGATCTCGGTGCCGACGCCGGTCATTTTGCCGAAACGGGCCAGGTTGTAGAAGAAGCTGAAGCCGGCGTAGAAGTAGATGCCTTCCAGAATGTAGTTCGCCATCATCACCTTGGCAAAGCCTTCCTCGGTTTGGTGGTCGATGAACTCCTGGTAACAGTCGGCGATATATTTATTCCGTTTCAACAGGAACGGATCTTTGATGGCGATGTCATAAATTTCTTGCTGCTTCTCCGCACCGACGATGCTTTCCAAAATGTAACCGTAGCTTTGCGAGTGAAGCGCCTCTTGGTACGTTTGGATGTTCAGCAGCAGGTTCACTTCCGGCAGCGTTACATAGTCGTTGATGTTCGGCAGGTTGACCGTTTGCAGGGAATCAAGAAACACGAGGAACGAAATGACTTTGTTGAACGTTTCGCGCTCGTCGTGCTCAAGCCGCTCGTAGTGCATCTTGTCTTGGCCCAGCGAAATTTCTTCAGGGATCCAGAAGTTTTGCATCATCGTTTTGTAAAGCGGGTACGACCATTTGTACTTGTTGTTGCTCAGCATCATAAGGTTCGTCGTTTCACCGCCGATCAGCATCCGTTTCTCGTAGCTCGTATCGGCAGTCGGATTAAATAACGGTTTTTGCGTTAGTGAAGACACTTAGAATTCCTTCTTTCGACATTAATAATTTCGATCCCCACCTAAATCATCCCCTTCCACAGCGCTTCGATACGAAAAATGCATTCTTCGTATCGAAGCGCTAGGGGAGGACCCCGAAGGGCTGCCGCCCTCCGGCCACCCGCAAGCAAACACGCGGTGTGGCGGAAGGCCGACTCCTTGATGGGACTATGTGCGGCGAGCCGCTTGTCGTCCCTCCCTTAGCTCGAGGCAAAGGGAGGGACACGCTCTTGGTTGCCGCGATTTACAGCGCCGCGTCCTTGACGCGGCAAAAAAGCAGGTTTCCCTGCTTTTTTACTTCTTTATTTCTCTTGCTCCGGCGTTCGACCTCATTTGTTGCGCGGGTGGGCGTTAACTGGCGGAGTGTATGTGATGCATTTCGATCAGTTTGCGCACGGAGCGGAAAGTGTAAAGGTGGTCCCCGGCGAGTTTTGGCTTTGGATTCCTACCGTGCCCCGCAGGGCTTCTAATAGAAAGGAATCCAAAACAAGATGTTTGAGGGGGAGGGGAGTACCTTTACACTTGGAGCGCAGTAACTTATGCTGATCAAATGTTTTGCATCACACCGCCGTCTCCCGCCACCCCCAACAAACCGATCGTTACGCCGAGCAAGCTGCGCACTCTTCTACTTCGGCGCTCCGGCTTCTCGTATAATACAGTGTTTTGACGCCAAGCGTCCATGCCAAAATATACATCTGAGCGATTTCGGTCGCTTTCGTCTCCGGCGTAATGTACAAGTTGAAGCTTTGCGACTGGTCGATATGGCGCTGACGCGCCGCGCAAGCTTTGATGCTCCACGTTTGATCGATTTTGTGCGCTTCCTTATACAGCCAGAACGTCTGAGGATTCAAATCCGGCGCGATGATCGGAATGACCTGATTTTTCTTCTCGTCCATATAGAACTTCGAGTAAATCGGGTCGATGCTTTGCGTCGAACCGCCGTACTGCGAGCTCGAGCCGTTCGGCGCGACGGCCATCAGATAACCGTTGCGAAGGCCGTTTGCGGAAACTTCCGCAGCCAATGCCTGCCACTCGGCGCTCGTATAGTCGCGGCGCTTGAAATATTCGCCCGTCTGCCACTCCGAGCCTTCGAAGAAAGCGTAGGAGCCTTTTTCCTTTGCGAGCTCGCAGCTTGCTTTAATCGCATGATAGTTGACAAGCTCGTAAATCCGGTCGGCCATTTCCAAGTGCTCGTCCGATTCCCATTTTACGCCGTTAATCGCGAGCATATGATGGTAACCGAAGCTGCCGAGGCCGATCGCCCGGTATTTCGCGTTCGTGATTTCCGCTTCCTTAACCGGCAAATTGTTGATCGTGATGACATTGTCGAGCATCCGTACGACGACCGGTACGACCTGCGCGATCGTTTCCTCCGTGTTCGTGCGGCCCAGGTTCAGCGACCCCAGGTTGCAGACGACGAAATCTCCGGACTCGCGTGTTTCCACGACGTACTCGTTGCCGTCCTTGTCCTTCATCGTTTTGCGCGTGACCTCGCCGCTTACGGACATGTTCTGGTTGATCTCCATGCACAGGTTGCTGGAGTAGATGCGTCCCGCGTGTTTGTTCGGGTTCATCCGGTTAACCGTGTCGCGGAAAAATTGGAACGGCGTGCCGGTTTCCGTATCCGACTTGATGATCGCCTTAAGCAGGTCGATCGCGTTCACTTCTTCCTTCGGAATGTCCGGATGGTCGACGCAAGCCCAGTAGCGCTTCGAAAATTCGCCCTCTTCGCCTTCCGCCTCGTCGAACGAATCCTCCAGGCTCCAGCCCATCACGCGGCGAATTTCATGCGGACACATCAGGTAAAACTTGCCGTCGCGGACGCGCGTTTCTTTCTTCAGCTGACGCATGAATACGTCCGGAATCGAAACCGCCGGGAAAATGTCATGCGCTTTCCGGCGCTCGTCGCCGTTATTCGTCTTCAGGTTCAGGAACTCCCAAATGTCGCGGTGCCAAATGTCGAGCGTTACGCTGACCGCACCGTTACGAACGCCAAGCTGATTGCACGCGATCGCCGTATCGTTGATGATCCGGATCCACGGGATGACGCCGCCGCTTGTTCCTTTAAAGCCGCGGATGTCGGAGTTCGTCGCCCGCACCTTGCCGATGTAGATGCCCATGCCGCCGCCGTACTTGCTCACTTGGCTGAACAGATCGACGATATGGAAGATCGACTCCAGGGAATCGTCCATCGTTCCGATGAAACAGCTGGACAGCTGATTGAACGGCTTGCGCGCATTCGACATCGTCGGCGTCGCTTCAGTCATTTGCAGCAGCGACATGACGTCGTAGAACTGCTTCGCCCAGTGCACGCGATCCTCCGGCTTTTCGGCCAGCGCAATCGCCATTGCCACGCCCATGAAAGCTTCCTGAGGCAGCTCGTACACTTCTTTATTGTAGCCTTTCACGCAATAACGCTCGGCTAACGTTTTAACGCCGACATATGTCAGCAGGTAATCGCGTTCCGGTTTGATGTAGTCGCCCAGCTCGTCGACTTCTTTCTTCTTGTAGCCCTTCAAAATATAGTCCCCGTAAAGCCCTTCGTCCGTCAACATCTTGAGCAGCTTGTAGAAGCTGCCGTACCCGAAACTCTTTTTGCTGTAGTCGCGGTTAATGCCCGCTTCCTTGTACAAATCATATATGTAGAGCTTCGCTGCGACCTTATCCCAATTCGGCTCTTGAATCGTTACTTTCTCCACTGCCGTTTGTATCAAAATGCGCTGAATTTCCTTCGTGCGCATGCCGTCCTTCAGCTGCGGCAGAAGCGCCTGCTCGAGCTCAAGCGAGTTGAGTCCTATGCCTTCTATAGCGAAATCGATAACTTTTTTGAACTTGCTGAATTCCATCTCGGCTGCTTGTCCGTTACGTTTAATTACTTGCACGAGTATCTCCCCTTAACCGCTTTTCCACTCCATGAAACAACATTTTCCACTACATCTTGATGCCGTTATTAAAATTTATATCAACATGTAGTACAAGTCAAGGCTTGACTTCTTGGTTTTTTTGGAGTTTGTTCTGCCGGAGCGCCGTATCGCAATCGTTGAATATCGATGATAAGGCGGCGCTGAAAGCATATCCGGCAACCGCGTATCGTCAAGCGCAAGCCCGAATAAATAAGCAATGAAAGGAACCCCGCAAAGCTCCGGGAACAGGCCATGAAGGGCTCCTCGGCTTTACGGGGCGTACTTGACAACTGAACGGTCCACCAAGCATATACGGCTGCCGGCGTTTTTGAAGCGGGGCGTTTGCCAAACCTCTTCTATGCTGTACTTCCTAACACCAAGGATAGAAGCTACGCCGTCCTAAACGCTTTCGGAGAAAGCGGCTTCGGAAGCATACCCGAATGACAGGAGCGTTTACCGGAAGCCGAACAAGCAGCGGAGGATCTATTTTGATGAAACTAGAAAAAATAATATTTATTGCTAGCAAAATAATTTTGTCAACTTTTATTTTTGCAATTCCAATCTCGCTTCGCTCGCAGCCGCCACCATGTTCCGCAGCGCCGCGACGGTTTCCGCCTGACCGCGCGTCTTCAGGCCGCAATCCGGATTGATCCAGAACAGTCGCCCGGGCAGTACGCGCAGCGCGCGGCCGATCATCGAGAGCATCTCGTTTTTGTCCGGCACGCGCGGGCTGTGAATGTCGTAAACGCCGAGACCGATTCCTTTGTCGTATGTTTCCGTCTCGAAAGCGGAAATGAGCTCGCCGTGGCTGCGCGACGTTTCGATCGAAATGACGTCTGCGTCAAGCGCCGAAATCGCGTCGATCATGTCATGGAATTCGCAATAACACATATGCGTATGGATTTGCGTCGTATCCCGCACGGTTGAAGTAGCGAGCCGGAAAGACTCCACGCCCCAATCCAAATAGGTTTGGCGGTCGGCGTTCTTGAGCGGCAAGCCTTCGCGCAGCGCCGGCTCGTCGACCTGAATCATGCCGATTCCGGCAGCCTCCAGCGAATCGACCTCCTCGCGGAGAGCAAGCGCAATCTGGTACGTTACATCCTTGCGCGAAATATCGTCGCGGACGAACGACCAATTCAGAATCGTAACCGGACCGGTAAGCATGCCCTTCACCGGTTTGGCCGTCAGCGACTGCGCAAATACGGTTTCCTTGACCGTCATCGGACCGCTGAAGCGGACGTCTCCATAAATGACCGGCGGCTTGACGCAGCGCGAGCCGTACGACTGTACCCAGCCGTTTTGCGTGAACGCAAAGCCGTCCAGCTTCTCGCCGAAAAATTCGACCATATCCGTACGCTCGAACTCGCCATGTACCAGCACGTCAAGTCCGATATCCTCCTGCAGGCCGATCCACACGCGGATTTGCTCCTGCACGAACGCATCGTATTGCGCTTCCGTCCATTCGCCCTTCCGCCACAGCTGCCGCGCTTTGCGCACCTCGGCCGTCTGCGGGAAGCTGCCGATCGTCGTCGTCGGCAGCAAAGGAAGCTGCCAGCGCGTCTCCTGCAGCTGCTGGCGCTCCGCAAACGGCAGCGCTCGGCTCGACTTGGCCGCGGCAACATCAGCGGCCGCGCCGCTGCGCGCCGGCGACGCATTCAGCGCGGCAACCGCGCGCGTGCTTGCCGCGATCGCCTCGGCCGCAGCTTCGCCGCCGTCGCCGCGAGCCGCTTGCGCAAGCACGGCCAGCTCGCCGAGCTTCTCGCCGGCGAAAGCGAGCGCGCCGAGAAGCGTCGCGTCGAGCTTCTCCTCGCGCGCGAGGCTGACCGGCACGTGCAGCAGGCTGCACGACGGCTGCACGATCAGCCGCTCGCCCGGCACGATCGCGGCCAGCTCCTCGAGAAGCTGCCGCTTCCCGCCAAGATCGGAGCGCCAAATATTGCGGCCGTCGATAATTCCGGCTGCCAGCGTCTTGCCGGCAGGGAAGCCGAACTCGCGCAGCGCGCGCAAATTGCCCTCGCGGCCGTGGACGAAATCGAGTCCGATCGCTTTGACGGGCAGCTCGATCACGGTTTGATAAGCCGATACCGCTTCAAAATACGTTTGCAGGATGACGTTCAGCCCCGGAGCCGCAGACGAAAGCTGCTTATAGGCGCTCTTCAGCACGGCGAGCTCGGCAGCCGTCAAGTCGGTCACAAGCGACGGCTCGTCGATCTGCACCCAGCGCGCTCCGGCCTGTTCCAGCTCGCGCAGCACCTGCGCGTATAGCGGCACCAGCTGCTCGACAAGCTCGGCAAAGCGCTCTTGCTTATAACCCTTCGCCAGCTTGACGAACGTAAACGGTCCGACAAGGACCGGCTTGCCGTCAATCCCAAGCTCGTTCTTCGCCTCCAAATAAGCGGCGAGAGGCCTGTTCCCGACTAGCCGAGGCTCCGCTTCGCCAAGCTCGGGCACGATATAGTGATAATTCGTATTAAACCATTTGGTCATTTCGCACGCAGGCGCTTCCTTGCTGCCGCGGGCCATCGCGAAATACGTCGCGAGCGATACGGGACCGCCGGCATAGCCGTAGCGCGAAGGGACGAGACCGAACATCGCCGACGTATCGAGGACGTGATCGTAAAGCGTAAAATCGCCGACCGGAATAAGCTCGACGCCGAGCTCCCGCTGTTTTTGCAGCCGCTGCAGGCGCAGCTTTTTCATTTCGGCTTCGAATCCCTCTTCCTCGGTTTTGCCCGCCCAGAACGATTCGAGCAGCTTTTTCCACTCGCGGTTCTCTCCGATGCGCGGATACCCTAAACTGCTGATGACAAAGTGACTATTCATATGAATATCTTCTTCCGATTTTTTATTTCGCCGCCTGTTTGATGCATGCCTTTCCGCCAACTCTCGCTGTCGCAAACGATCTAGCAGTTGGCCGTCAGGGGGCACAGGACCACGAAATAAAAGCTTCTCCACCCCAGTCCGAATAAAGGAAATGGGGAAAAGAAGCCTCGGATTTGCACGTTACCGGACTCGTCTCCAACACCACCTATCTCCCGTAGGTATTCTTGTGTCGTCAGAACAGGCAGGTCTCCTGGCTCCAGATTCAACGTCTTGCAGCCTGCCTTCCCAGTCTCTTCGACCAGTGGCAATCGCTCGGGCTGCAAACTCCTCTGTTACAGTGGCGGGACCGCTCCGGTGTCGCACCGGATTCCCTATTAAGCCTGCGAAGCTACCAAACGTTTCGCGGCACCTTGTTCCCACAAATACTATGAAATTAACCTTTTTATCATATCGTGAAATTCCCGATTAAGCAACTTGGTTTTATTTCCGATAAAGGGGTGCGCCTCGCAGCATCTTTCGCCCAACTTATACGGATCGCTCGCTATTTTCCATGGCAAAAGCAGCTCTCCACATGGTCGTTCACCATGCCGACCGCTTGCATGAACGCATAACAGATCGTGCTGCCGACGAACTTGAAGCCGCGCTTCTGCAAATCCTTGCTCATCGCATCGGATATATCCGTACGAGCCGGCACTTCCTTCAAGTCCTTCCAGCGGTTCAAAATCGGCTGTCCGCCGACGAAGCCCCAAATGTACCGGTCGAAGCTGCCGAATTCCTCTCGGACGCGGATGAACGCCTGCGCATTGCCGATATCGTCGAGGTGACCTTCAGCCGGTTGCGGATGATGCCTTCGTTCGCCAGCAGCTCTGCCGTTTTGACCTCGTCATAAGCGGCCACTTTCGTATAATCGAAGCCGTCGAACGCCTCCCGGTACGTTTCCCGCTTTTTCAGCACCGTATACCAGCTCAGACCGGCCTGCGCGCCCTCAAGCGTAATCATCTCGAACAGCTTCCGGTCGTCATGAACCGGCACGCCCCACTCCTTATCGTGATATTCGATATAAAGCGGGTCGTCATTGACCCAGCCGCATCTATTCGTCATCTGCATATCCCCCCGACCGATTTGCGAACATATGTTCCATCCTATCATTTCCGTCATGCCATATGCAAGCTTCATCGCATCGGGAGCACCTGCATTATCCCGCGAAGGTCACATCGCCGTCTTGTGCGACGTACTTCACCCGGTTCGGGTTCGCATGTATAACAACCGTGAGCCAGGTTTCGGCGCTTTGGCCCGCTTCCAGAACCGGCGCTTGCTTTTTCGTCACGGCATTAAGCAGAGTCGGCGCGTTGGATGCCTGCGGCTCCAGCGCCATGGCGTACAGCTGGCCGTTAAACGGCTCGTCTTGCTCGGAGTGATGCTCCTGCCACAGCCATAAATAAGGAAAGACGACTCCGTCCCAAGCGAGCGCGAAGCCGAGCTCCTCCTTTTCGTTATACACGTTGTACCAGTGCTCCCGCAGTTCGTCGATAAACAGCATTTCGTTGAAAGGCTCAGCCGCAAAATACGTGTTGTCCACCGATTCGCCAAGCTTGCCTGGCAGGCGATCGAGCGTCCCCGAACCTCCGGCAAGCAATCTGCTGTTATCCGGATGGTAATCAATTTGGTCGAAAACGCGGCACTCGGGAAGATCGATCCGGCAGCTTGGTCCGATGAACGGCGCTCCGAATGTTACATGATGCNTGGTCCGATGAACGGCGCTCCGAATGTTACATGATGCCCCCACAGGTACGGCTCGGCCGCATCGCTCAAATTCGTTATTTTTTCGGCGATATGCAAAGTCGGTTGTCCTTTTCGGATGGCGACGGTTTTCTCCAGAGCAAAAGGCAGCACCTTGCTCTCCGTCCGCAGATGCACGAGGATCTCCTCTTCGGTTTCCCGGTCGATCCTGAGCGTCCAAGGCAAATGCTGCACATCGCCATGACCGGGAATGTCCGTCCCATTGTAGCTGCAGCCTGCACCGGCATTCGGGAACAACTCGTACCAGCCGCCGACATCGTAGTTCAGCCCTTTCGGATCTTTGTACATGACGTCGATGTTCGTGCGTTTGTCCGTCATTTCGAATAAATGGGCGCCGTGATCCAGATCGATGCCGACGCGGATTTGATCATTCTCGAGCGTCAGCACGCGATGCCCCTCCATCGTATGCTGTGTAAGCTTGCAGCCTGCCGCCTGTTTTTGTTCTCCCATGCGTCTCTCCCGTCCCTTTGTATGATTCTGGCATTGATCTTGCTATGCTCTATCATGTCACATAGCTGATGGCGGCGACAAGTACTTAATCATACGCCGGTTGACGGTATTATTGTAATACCAGTCATACGTTCGCAGATTAGGATAAAAAGTTCTTATGATCCAGCGCAATGCGGTATTTTCGGCATTGAAAAAACGCCTGCTGCTCTCATGTTCAAGGAGCGGCAAGCCGGCACAAATAATCGTAGAAATTGATGCCCGTCAAAATAGCCTTTCTCCGAATCTCTCCTTCATTTTCGTTTTTTTGCGTAATAGGTGAAACATCGGACATCCCGCACCCGATCACCGGCCTTCACCATCCCCTTCGTTATAAACTATGGGACTCCTGTCGCCATGACAAGAGTCCCATAGTTGTCTTGCTCGTATTATTCCGCCTTGAACAAGCGTACATCATCGAGGTAAATCGCTTCGCCTGCCGCAAAGTCCCGGGCAAGCACGCCAATTTGCAGGACTTCAACAGGCGTCCCATTGATCTCGGACGGAATTTCGCCTTCCCATTCGATCAAGTGCCAGCTGCCGGTATCGGCGCCGACATTAATCGTCGCGCTCGTCACGCCATCCAAGTAAATGTGATTCTTATCCTTTAAATTGATGCCGATGCTGATCGTTTCATTCGTTTGCGTTCCTTCCGGCACGTAGTAATAAGCCTGCAGCTTGTAGGTCCCCGGCTGCTGCGGCAGCACGAGATTGGACAAGTTTTGCACGACTGAACCGAATTCGATCTCGGACATTTTCAAGCTGTAATCCCCGCTTTTGGCAAACGTATCGCTCCGGCTCATCGTTCTCGTCGCCGTCATTCCGCCGTCCACCCAGTAGGACCACGGCTGAGCATCGTCCACGCCCGCGCTTCCGATTTCGAAGGAAGTATTATAGTTAAGCTCGCTTATTTCAACCGGCTCTGTCGTATAAGGATCATCCAGTCTGAAAAAATTGATATCGTCCAAGTATAACGGTTCCGTTCCGGTGAAATCCCGTATTTGCACGATAATTTGAGCCTTGCTCACGGGTACGCCGTGAATTTGCTGCGGGATCTTCCCGACCCATTCGACTATCGACCATCTCCCGGCGCTGTCGCTGACGGCTTTCGTTTCCGTCCCCATGCTTCCCAACCACTGATTGTTAGCATCAAGCAAATTCATGCCGACGATAATTTTGCCGTTCGTATCTGTTCCCGCCGGCGTATAGTAGTAGACCGACATCCCGTGATATCCCGGCTGCACATCAACCTCCTGAACAGGGCCGCCAAGCTTGAGGCCGATCGTCTCCAGGCTGTAAACGCCGCTATAGGCCACGGTGTCCGTACGATGCATGTTGTTCTCATCTTGTCCGTACTCCATCCAGTACCACCACGGCGGCGCGTCATTCATCACTTGTCCGCCAAGACCGGTTTCCAGCGAAGCATTCTCATTCAATGTCTCCGCTTGATCTGCCAATGCCAGCAGGAGCTTGACATAATTCCTTGCATACTCCAATTCGGCGTCATCCGCTAGCTGTACCGCGTAGGACCTTACTTCGCCGTTCGAAGGTTCATCTTTCATCCACTCAACCAATGCCATCACATCGTTGCTGTTTACGCCAGACCAGGCCATACCTCCCTCGGCAGGCGTGAAGGGATGCTGCAGAATTTCATGTCCGGCGAATTCGTCCACGAGCTTCAGACGCTGATCGGCTTTCTTCAGCTTCACCATCATCTGATTTAAGGCGGATACCCCTTGCGCCGAATTCGTAATCGGCTCATAAGGCTTGCTGCCCGGATAACTTAGAATAGACGCCTCATAGTATTCGAACGCGCGCATTAAAATTTCCGCCCGCTTCTTTTGCTGCTGCGTCTGCGCGTTCGCAACAACCGCTTCCATCAAATGCCGGCTTGTCTCTACGTCTGCCAACGAAACAGCTTTCAAATAGGTCGCATCGGTAAGCGGCATAAAGTTCGGTCTTGGATTTTTCTGCTGCCATGATTGATACCAGGACGATTCAAAAATATCGGCTTCCCAGAAGTTCTCCCATATGCTGTAGTACTGTGCCAAATACGGCGCAGCCTCCTCGCCGACAGCCCGCACATACCATTCATATAACAACTGATCGACATCCGCCTCAGCGTCCCATTGCAGCCTTGCGGACAACCATGGCTTAGGCCCTTCGCCAAAGTTCGGATACAGCTCGGCAAAGTGGGCAGAGACTCCAGCGTCGTAGGCATACTTGTACACGTCCGCCATCTGGTGCAAATCCGTCCGAGGCACCGTATAGATCGACCCGTACAAATATTCATAGAAGGCCACTCCCGGAGCGACTGACAGCCAGTTCTCGGAAAAGGTTTTTCCCGCCGCTTCCATCCCCTCATCGCCCCATGACAAACGCTCATCGGTAATATACACGATCACATTTGGAGGCAAGGTAACATTCGTAGGCGGATCATATACCTCATGGTAAGCAATCGTACCGATATATTTATCCGGGAACTCCGCGAATACAATGTTTGCAACCTCATTCAGCCATCCGAAATAAATGTTGGACATGTCCTGAAAGCCGATCGAGTTGAGTTTATTCGGATATAAAGGATGGTTCGGGTTCTGTTCGCAGAAGCCGCCGTTATCATTGACCGATAAGGAGAAGGAAGTCGCTTGCGGATTTTGCTCAAAATAATCCAATATCATTTGACTGACGACACCAACCGTTTGCGGGACGGAAAAGCAAATTTGCCACCCTCCATTCGTAGTAAGCAATCCGTTATTGGCTGGATAGAAGTCAGGATAAACGGATTGATACTGTGATGGGTGAAGTATTTTCCAGAAGCTGTGATCATGATCCACTCGTTTATGCATGCGATTATGCCTTGTCCAAGCTTTTCTTACCGTCGTATTTTCGATACTGGAATCAAATGCGCGCGAGAAGAAGGCAGGCTCTTCGCGTACCGTTCCTCCGCTAACGGATAAGCTGGATTGCAGCGGAACATCTTCGCCATCGGCCCCCGGCAGAAGCCACCATACGCCTACGTAACGCTCCAGAAACTCATAAACGCCAAATTCCGTACCCCAATCTGTCGGACCTGCTATCGTAATGACGTTAGCCTCTTTCTCCGGAAAAATAACGAAACCGTCATCATCCAAATTCAGCAATTCTTGATCAATGGAAGCGCTGTCAGAAAAAGCCCCGATATAGCCGACATAAATCAAAATGTCATCGCCGGTCTGCGACTCGGCTTCCGCAGCACTCATACGAGGCAGTGTCGCTCCTGTCGATTTGCGCACATAGTCAATCAGCGTGTTCGCCGCATCGATGACCTGCTGAGAGGCTGACGCTTCCGTAACGACAATCGCTTTGGCTTCCCCGTTAACGACCGGCATTAATGGCTCGGGCTGAGCGGTTCCGCCGGGAGTCGGCGTCGGTATAGTTGTTGCCGTCGGTGTCGGCGAAGGATCGTTCGTTGATGTCGGCGTCGATCCAGGCGTGTTCGTTGGTGTAGGTGCAGGTGTCGACGTAGAAGTCGGCGTTGGTGTCGTTTCCTTCGTGGATGTTGGCGTCGGTGTCGATGTAAGTGCCGCCGTTGAAGTCGGCGTCGACTCAGGCGCTCCGGTATGGTCCTTGCTGATCATTTTACCGCCAAACTGGACATGCTCCAGCGTAACATCGCTCTCCTTTACCCCGCCGCCCAGAACAATATTTCCTTCTATCGTTACATTTCTGAGCGTCACTCCCGAAACCGTAACGATGATGTTCCATTTGAGCGCATGCTGAATATCCGAAAAATCGTATACTCCCGGTTTGTCAATCGTATAATCCTGTTCAAGCTGAGCAAGCATACGGTCCATCGATACGATTGCCTCTGCGCGGGTCATCGTTTGCAGCGGATGAAAGCCGCCGTCCGGATAACCCGTCATAATGCCGAGCTTTTCCAGCTTCGCGATCGCCGCCCTGCTCCAGCCCGCAATCAGCCCTGCATCTTGATAAACAGGCTCTTCCGTTTCCGGCTGTTCGGAAAGCCCCATTATACGCGCGATCATCACGGCGGCTTCTTGTCTGGTGATCGCATCGTTAACGCCGATTGTCCCATTCGCATAGCCGTTGACGTATCCTGCCTGTACGGCAATCGCGACTTCTCTATACAGCCAGCTTGATTCGGTTACATCCGCAAAATGAATGTCAGCCATTTCCTCAAGGCCGAACGCGCGGTTCAACAAAACGATGAACTCCCCGCGCGTCAACGGGCGATTTGGCTTCATCGCACCGTCCTCATAGCCGACAAGCATACTTTGATTTATCCAGCGTTCCACCGTATGTTCAGCCCAATGTCCTCTAAAGTCCTGGGGGTTCGCGTCGTTTCCGGCCGCATTCGCGCCGGCGTATAAAGGAACAGCGCCAAGCATAATGAGCAATGCCAACACCAGCATCGTTACTTGTCTCATCAACCGCTTACTTATCATCTCTTATCCCTCCCGATAGAAACCTCAAAAGTAACCGCTTATTGCCCTAACTGCGCATACTCGTCAGGCTTGATGCCTTCATAGCGGACGAAAGCCCGTTTGAACGAGTACACATTTTCGTAACCGACGCGGCGCGCGACGTCGTCGACGCTGTTTTTGTCCCGGAGCAGCTCCTTCGCTGTTTCCATGCGCAGCCTGCATAAATAGTCATAAAAGTTGATGCCCGTCACTTCTTTGAACAACTTCGACACGCCCGAAACCGACATGTGAAACAGTTCCGCAAGCCTTTTCAGCGAAACGTCCGCGCTTGTATAGTTCTCGTTCACATATTGCAGCAGCTTGCCGCCGGCCTCCATTGTCGAAGGTGTGTTCGAGTAACGAACCCGTTCGCAGATCAGCGTCCCCGCTTCGGCCATGTATTCCCACATCGCATCGACGTTTCCGGCTTTGAGCCTGCTCTCGAACTGCCGGGCATAAATGCCCGCGTCGATATTCAGCTCGTGCAGCACCCGCAGCATCGTTTCCATAAGCAAGGTGATCAGCTTCACCATACTCGTCTCGGGAAGCTGCCGCCTCCGGTTTTCCGCGCCGATTTCGTCCAAAATATGCGTCAGCGTGTCCAGATTGCCGATCTTCAGGTTATTGATCATCTGCACTTCCCAATCCGTCGGATAATAATAATCCACGTCCGGAATATACGTTTCTTCCTCCCTCGCATGGAGGTGTCCGCGCGAGAAGAGCGCTACCTGCAAGCTTTCATTGGCCGCATAATACGATTTGCTGATGCCGACCAGCCCCGTTTCGACCGCTCCATGGAAAATGTCGGGCCGGAAGCCGCACGCCTCCGCTATTTGTTCGGCAATCTCGGAAACGATACGCTCTATGACGCCGTCGCCGAAAGGATGAATGGACGAGACAATCAGCGCTTTGTCCGCGTTCGTCACTTCAAACAGCTCATGCCGGAGCCGATGGCGCTTCATCGCATTATCTGCGGCCATAATGGTGACGATCTCGATCTTGCGGATCGCTTCCAAATCGTTCATGTCGCGATGCGCATGAAAGCTGATCAGCATGGAGCAATAATACATGTCTTCCGTGTATCCAAGTTCGAATTTATCCAATCCGTTCCCATGCTGCACATCCGTAAAATAACCCTTCAACAAGCGCATCAGCAAATTCGATCTGGCAGCGCTTTCGTAATCCCGGACGGCTTGCTGGAGCATATGATTCTCCGTCATCAAGCGGTCGAACGATTTCTCGATCAGCTTATACTCCGAACCCGTATCGTCGCTTCGCACGGCTACGGAGAGGCTGCGCAGCAAAGCCGCCAGCGGCCGATAACTGATCTTGGCCAGCCAGAACGCCGAAACGGCGCCGAGCGGGACGGAGATCAGAATGGCGAGCAGGGAGCCGAGCAAATTTTGCATGCCTAGCACCGTATTATCCGGGTATGTGACCGTGTACTGCCAATTGCTTGCCTGAGACGGGACGGAAATCGTGAGTGTCTTGGCGGAATCGTCCCGATCGTTCACTCCGCCTGCAGCCGGATGCTTCAACCGGTAAACGGGCGCATCGCGATCCGAAATGACGATCTCGCGGTAATCGCCGCCGCTGAAGCGCTGCAAATAATCGGCAAAATACGTGATGTCGATAAACAGCAAGAGAACCGCACGCGGGTTGTTGACGACCTCAAGGCTTTGGAAGACGGGGATAACCCGTGTCGGATTATCCCACAGCCTCATGTCGACCGGCCGCATGACCGAATAGTAGGCGTACTGCGGCAAAGCCTCGGCGAAATGCCGCCGCGTCTCTTCGTCGAACGAAGCGACGGACGTAAAAAATGCATCCTCCGCGTATTCTCCCCACGGCGTAAAGACAAGCTTTTTCTCCGGATACATAACGGCTCCGAACGAAAGAATGCTCACGCCGCCAATCGCATTTTGAAAGCTTTTGCGAATTTCGAGCATGCGGGTGAAGTCGAATTCCCGATCATACACATTCGTATTCGACATCTGCTTGCTTACCCACGCTTCTTCGCCGAGCGCTTTGCCCAAGCTTTTTAACTCATTCAATTTGTTGTCCACGATGTCCGAAATCCGTTTTGCATCCGCATGATACTTCTCAACCATCTTCCGTTTCTGCTCCATCACATTCCGCTGCACGTTCAGAACGCTGAACACGATGATCGGGATCAGCAGGATGACGGTGTAGGAAAGAAACGTTTTTCGAAACGTTCTGCTTCCGAAGCTTATGTTTCGCAAATGCGCACCTTCCTTCACTTGGGGATTCCGGGATACCGGTTACTTAATGCTGTTATAACGGTCAAGCAACTGCTGATCGATTTCGATAAGCTGATCGAGACCGAGCTTTTTCAGCTCCGCGATGTATTGATCCCAGTCGTCGAGCGATTTTTGTCCTAATGCCAGCTTTGTGGCAAGCTCAGCGGAATACGTGTTCAAGTTCGTCAAAATTTTCGTTTTCGCTTCGAGCTGCTTCTCGTCCGGAATGGCCAAATAGATAAAATTCATATTGGCGAAATACGGCTTATATGTCAACATGCTCAGTTCGTGGTCCGTCTTGTACTTCGCTGCGGATGCCATCTCGGTCTCCAGGTTGGCGAATTGCACGCGCGGATAAACCGTATCGCCGAGCAGCGCATTTCCCGGCGCTTTCCCCGATTTCGCCATTTCCTCTTCCGTGCCGTTATTAATGGCTACTTTCACGCCGTTTGCTTCGGTTTTATACGTCTGGCCTTCTATGCCCCAAGTCATCAGATCCGAGTATTGCTGCGAATAAACGACATCAAAAAATTTGATCGCCGCTTCGACGTTTTTGGCGTCTTTCGTTATCGCGTACTTCGACCATACGAGGAAAGGCGGCTCCAATTGGGCGGCAGGGGTAATGCCGTTCACGGCCTTAAGCGGCATAAGCGGAAGGAATTCGCCGCCGCTTTTGATCGTCTTATCGTAATAATCGGACATATTATAGGTCTTCAGGGAGGCTACTTTGTTATCCGTAATTTTTTGCTGGACCTGCTCATCCTTCGCGGCGATCAAGCTCGAATCAAGGATGCCTTCCTTCACGAGCTGCTGCAAATAACGGAAGTAGTCTTTAATCCCTTCCTGATACCACGGGGAAACGATTTTATTGTTTTCCACATCGACAGCCGTAATATCCGTGCCGAGTCCGAACCATTGGGCAATTGGACCGTTGAAGGCGCCAGGGCTATAAACCAGCACTTCGTCCTTCTGGCCGTTTCCGTTCGCGTCGGAGTCCCGCATCGTCTTCAGCGTTTGGAAATATTCCTCGGCCGTCGTCGGCGCCGGCAGCTTCAGCTTGTCGAGCCAGTCCTTGCGAATCCCCATCGTCAAAGCGACGGGAGCCGGATCTTTTCCCTGATACGTTTTTTTGTGGAGATTGCTGAACCAGTACATTTTGCCGTCGGGAGTCGTCGTCGCTTGTTTGGCGAAAGCAAACTCCTTGTTGTACATCGCCTTGATATTGCCGTTGCTGTACTTCTCGATCAGCGGGTTCAGGTCGAGCAGAACGCCCTGCTTGGCCAGATTCAGCACCGTTGTATTGTCGAGAGCGGAAATGTTCACGATATCGGGCAAGCTGCTGCCCGAAGCCATACGCGTCTTGATCACCGTGTCGTACTGCTCAGGCGGAACCAGCTCGAAATCAAACGCCAGGCCCGCACCGCCAAACAGCTTGTCGATCTCTTTCCACACCGGATATTTTTCGCGTTCTTCGAATTTGATGAATTTTCTGCCGTTCGCCGGACCGAGAAGCTTCAGCTTGCTTGGCTGCACGGTCGGAGACGGCGCGCTTGAGCTTGAGCCTGCCGCGCTTGCGCTAGGCTCTGTTTTTTTGCCCGTATTGTCGCTGCTGCATGCCGTAACGGCGGCAAGCGGCACTACGGTCGCGAGCGAGAGCAAAATCGATTTTTTCCACTGTTTCATAGGGACTTCCTCCTCAAGTTGGGGCATTATTCCTTCAACGAACCGATAAGCGCTCCCTTAATGAAATATTTCTGGAAGAACGGATACGTAAAAATAACCGGCAGCGTCGTAAACACGATGATCGCGTACTTCAACTGAATGTTCGTCAGCATGGAGTAAGCTGCGTTTTTGGCGTCTTCCATCGTGACGACCGTCTTTAAATCCACCGTCTGCTGAACGACGACTCGGTACAAGTACATTTGCAGCGGATGCAGCTTCTCGTTCGGCAAATAAACGAGCGCGTCAAACCAGCTGTTCCAAATGCCCACGACCGTATAGATCGCGATAACCGCAAGAATCGGCTTCGAAATGGGCACGATGATCCGGAAAAGCAGCTGCCAATGAGAGGCTCCGTCCACGCTGGCCGATTCCCGGATCGCTTCCGGGATCGTCGTAAAATAGGTTCTGACCAGAATGATGTTCCAGATGCTGACCGCGCCGGGAATAATGATCGCGAGCATCGTATTGTATAGTCCCAGCTTGTTGACAAGCAGGTAACTCGGGATTAACCCGCCTCCGAAATACATGGGGATCAAGAGGAAAGCGATCACCCATTTGCGCCCCTTCAACTTGCGTACGGTAAGCGGATAGGCGCCCAATACGGCCATCAGGCAATTCAGGAGCATCCCGACGATTACGTAGATTAACGTATTGGAGTATGCCCACCACATTTTGGCGTCCTGCACAATCAGCTCGTATGACCCGAGAAAAAAGCCCTTCGGATACCAAAATACGTTCATAGCCGCCACTTCCATCGGCGAGCTGACGGACAGGATGATAACCAGATAGAACGGATAAAGCGTGATGATACAAATCGCGAGCGCAAGCGCATACAGGATGACGTCGACTGCGGTCGAGCCTTGGCTGATGCGGTTTTTGACCACGGCGGTCATTTTTTTCCTCCTTACCACAATGCGTAATCGGCGTATTTGCGGCTAAGCGTGTTCGCGATATACAGCAGCGTAAAATTGATTACCGCGATCAGCAAACCAACCGCCGTACCGAAGCTGAAATTGCCGCCGAGCAAGCCGTCGCGGTACAAGTATGTGCCGATGACGTCCGCCGTCTCATAAAGCGCGGGATTGTAAATCAGCAATATAAATTCGCTATTCGTCGAAAGCAAGCTGCCTACCGCAAAAATCAGAAGAATAAAGATCGTCGGCCGAATCGACGGCAGCGTCACATGGAGCATCTGCTTGAACCGGTTGGCGCCGTCCATTTTGGCGGCTTCGTACAAGCTCGGGTCGATCGCCGACATCGCCGATAAATACAGGATGCTGCTCCAGCCGAACGACTTCCATATGCTCGTAATCGTATAAATCGCCGGAAAATAGCCTGGCTCCGTCGTGAACGAAATCGGCGTTCCGCCGAACAGCTCGATAATGGCATTCACGACCCCGTCCATATTGATGAAGGACAGCAGCATGCCCGCTACGACGACGTTTGATATAAAATGGGGCAAATAGCTTGCCGTTTGCACAAACTTTTTAAACACACCGTTCTTCAGCTCGTTCATAAGCAGCGCAAACAGAATCGGCACCCAAAAGCCGAAGGCAAAAAAGTAGAAGCTTAGGATGAACGTGTTGCGCATTAGTCTCGCGAAATACGGACCGTTGAAAAAATCGACGAAATGCTTGAAGCCAACCCAGTGAACGCTTCCATCAAATGCGAGAAAAGGTTTTCCCGGGTAATAATCCTGGAAAGCGATTACAACTCCGTACATCGGGATGTAACTAAAAATAAAGATGTGCAGCAAAACAGGAAGCATGATCAAGTAAAGCTGTACGTTCTCGCGAAAGCGAAAAAGCGAAGGCTTATTCGGTTGACTGCTTGCGATGTCGATCTCCCCCTTTCACTTGGCGATTGCGGTTATCCGGGCCCGGTCCGCATGCTAATCATATAGGAGCCTTGCAAAGCGGGGCAAGCAACATAATTTGCTCGGCTTCGCAATATTTTCGCGCCGGTATTTACGGCGATTTCACGCGGTAAACGCTTGATTTACGCCTTCGGCGGGCCTTTGGCAGCATCATTGTTCGGCTGACGGTACGCGGGTTAGCTCAAGCTTCCGCCCAAAATCGCCTCGCGTTGTCGAGCGCTATTTTCGTTGCCTGCACGCAAGGCTCCAGCCCCTCGAACTCGATGGACAAGTCGCCGTCATACCCCGAATGTTTTACGGTCGCCAGAGCGGCACGAATATCGAGATCCCCTTGGCCGACGATTGCGCCCCGCAAATAAGTGCCATTCGCGGAGCGGAACCAGCCTGCGCCGGGGTCGAGGTCCGCCGGTCGGCGGTAGAAGTCTTTGACATGCACCATAGATGCAAGGGCAATGTTGTTCCGCACGCCCTGAACCGGCTCTTCGTCTACGCAGACGAAGTTGCCGATGTCGAGCGTCGTCCGGAAATTGTCCCGGCCGACCTCCTGAACAAGCTTGCGCACGCGCGCGCTGGCCTGTATATAGTAGCCGTGGTTTTCTACGCTCGTCGTAATGCCAAGCGGCGCCGCATAATCCGCGATCTCACAGCAGGCGATAATAAGACGCGGCAGATCGGCGGCGAATTGCCCGTCCGAAAGGTCCACCGAAGAGGCGACGTCGTGCCTCATCCGTTTGACGCCGAGATCGGCGGCGATGTCCACCTCCCGTTTGACGCGGGCGATTTCCCGCTCGAACGCTTCGTCGTCAAGACCGGCGAACTGCGCGCCGATCGCATAATTGGACAGCGGAAGACCGCGATCGGACGCCCGCTTCTTGATCGCAGCAATCAGCTCCGGCGTCTTCGCCAGCTCGATGACGCCAGACACAATTTCGACGTGTTCGCCGCCGATATCCGCGATGCAATCGATCGCATCCAGAATGCTCATCGCTCCGGTCTGCATGTTTTGCGCGAAACAGTAGGTGCTTACCCCTAGCTTCATAACCGAACCTCCTCGCCCTTCGTTGCGGATTCGTAAATGCCGCACAATATTTTCATCATTTCCACACCGTCCGACACCGGACTGAGCGGCTGCTCGCCCGTGATTACGCAGGAAATGAAGTGATCGATCTCTCCCTGGAACGCCGCTTCGCCCTGGAAACCAGGGTGATCGGTTTGCGGGAGCACATTCAAAATCGTGTCATGCTTCTCGGTGACGATCATGACGCCGGGCTCGACTTCCAAGCCCCCCTTGTCTCCGTACAGCTTCAATACCGTCTCATCCTGCTTGGCATGGAGCGAGAAGCTGACGTCGACCATCAGCGAAGCGCCGTTCTCAAACCGGATGAGCGCATTCGCCATATCTTCCACCGTATTCTTCGAGGCATCGTAGTCCGCAGCTTTATAGAACGAAAGATTGCGGATATGCGCGCGGTTGCCCAGCTTCCGGTACGTATTGGCGCTGACGGATACCGCTTTGGGCTTGCCCATCAAATACCAGCTCAAATCGATAATGTGAACGCCGATATCGATCAGCGGGCCGCCGCCGGACCGCTCGACGTCCGCGAACCATCCGCCGGGATTACCCAAGCGGCGAACGCAGGTCGCTTTGGCATAGTAGAGATCGCCGAATTCGCCCTTCCTGGCGAACTCGTTAAGCATGCGCGCGTTCGGATCGAACCGCCGCACGTACCCGATCTGCAGCAGCCTGCCGGACTTGCGAACCGCTTCCTCCAAACGCAGCGCCTCCTCTACCGTCCGGCACATCGGCTTTTCCACAAGCACATGCTTGCCGGCTTGCAGCGCGGCGATCGCGATTTCCGCATGCGTATCGTTCCAAGTGCAGATGCTGACGGCGTCGATCTCGGAATTGGCCAACAGCTCGCGGTAGTCGGTATATACGCGCTCCGCTCCGTATTTGTCCGCGGTTTTCCGGGCGCGCTCTTCGTTCAAATCGCAGACCGCCGCAATGACTGTGCGGATGTTTTGCCGGTAAGCGTCCAGATGGCATGCCGAAATGGAACCCGTTCCGATCACACCCACTCGTACCTGATTCAAACTCCCCACTCTCCTTATCTTTAATGGCTGCTTGCTTCCCCATGAAGCCGGACAGCTATTGCCTATCATAAGGGAGCGTCCGAAACGGAGGCCACAAACATAATTTGAACGGCTGCGCAATATTTTCTCGGCGCGTGGCAAAGGCTGCGGTCAAGCTGAATGAACCTGCGCAGCTTATGACAATGAACAATTCACGGCATTGATATATCCCGAAACCATTCCCGGGTAATAAAAAAACAATGCGCCGGATAGACGCATTGCGTGGCATAACTGTCGCTTATTGTTTTGAGGACCGTAAACTCAAGAATAAAGAAAGCTTTTTACGGCGGCTGTGAATGCAGGTAAGTCATCATCATGCACAAAATGTCCGGCACCGTCTATCGTCACCATTTTGCAATTCGGAACAAGCTCGGAAACTTCCATCAATTTGTTCTGGGGAATTTCGCTGGAGCCGCCGCCTATAATCAGAGTCGGTACGGTAATATCGGTGAGACGGGCCCACCATTCGGGATCCGGTTCATTCAGCTGTTGTAGTATCGAAGTCAAAGCCAGCCAATCGAACGGCAAGGGACCCGCAGGCTCGGGCGGCAAATCAAACCGCGTGCCCGAAAAAGGTGGAGGCGTGTCTACGACGACCAGCCTTTCCAGCCTCGACGGATATGTTTCCGCGAAAAGATAAGATACCGTACCTCCCATTGAATGGCCGAGTAGCGTAAAGCGTTCCAAATTCATAACATCCGCAAAATGAAGCAAGTCATTGCACATCAATTCAAACGTGTACGTGCCGGTTCTGGCGCTTCCGCCATGCCCCCGTTGATCCAGAGCCAAAACGCGGTATTTTTCTCCTATTGCGGCAACCGCTTGATCCCATGATTCCGCATCTTTTCCCAGCGCGTGAAGGATAACCAACGGCGGTGCGGAAGGATCACCGTACTCGCGGTATTGAAAAGGGAGTCCATTCAACTCTATTTGATTTACCCGTGTTTCCATCCGTTCAGCCTCCTAAGGCGGGTTCGCCGATCGAATCCCGTTTATTTTCACTGCTTGCAAAATTCCTCGATAATTTGCCGCTCTATTTCTTCTATCGGAAGCTTCTGAGGGTAGGTGGCTATCATTAGCATGATGCCTTGAAGCGCAGATGAGAAATACAAGGACCGTTTCCTTGGTTCCTTAACTCCCAATTTTTCAAATATTTCGCACTGCAGCTCGAACAGTCTTGCGTTTTCTTCAACAAGCAGCTTGCTGTATTTAATCAGCTCTTTATCAGCCTCCGGCTGCGTTTGCAGGTGCAAATAAAACCTGTGAACTTCCGGATTTTGACGGATATTATCGATTGCGCCTTTCACGATATGTTCAAGCTGTTGACCGGGCAGCTCCAATGAAGCTGCTCCTTCCATTACTTCGACCACTTCTTTCATTCGGGTGTTTACCATTTCGGAAAGCAGTTCTTCTTTCCCGCTGTAATAGTTGTATAGCAGTCCTTTCGAAATCCCCGCTTGCGCCGCTATATCGTTAATTGACGTGGCATAATACCCTTGTTTAATAAACAACGCCATTGCAGCGGCACAAATTTTTTCTTTGGAAAGCTGGCGAATCCGATCATTTTCTTCAGCTGTTCGCGGCATTTAGCTCATTCCTCCGTAAAAGCGGTAATAGGCAACTACAAATCGTAAGAGTGAGAGCGCGTCAAGGATCGCTTAGGATCAATAGGCCCACCTCTACCCATCCTCGATTTTTCCTGAAATTTCATTTTAATTTTATTATCGAATGAACGTTTAGTCAATAGAAAAAAGCACAAAAAACCACCGCCTTTTCGGGCGATGGCGTTACCGATTTTATGGAGTCAAAGCTTTTTGATTTCTTCCTCCGATAATCCGGTCGCTTCCGCGATCTTTTGGAGATCTACCTCGAGTGCAAGCAATTTGCGCGCAATTTCCTTTCTCCCTTCTTCCTTGGCATCCGCAATAATGCTGTTTCGTTCATATCTGGAAAATTCCCGCGCTTCGTACAAACGCAGCGTGTCTTCATCGCCGCTAAGCCATTCAAGCCGTTCTTCGGCTTTTTTAATGACTGGATCCATGCTCATCAGCTCCTCCAATTGATTTTCCGGAAGTTTTTCGTCCAGAAACAGCAGCCATCGATGCAGCGGATTATGAAAGTCTTTCCGGCTGCGTCTAAACTTCGGGTATTCAATGAAATGAATTTCTATGACATCCGTAAGCATTACCGTTTTGTCAAAATCCTCATATAGATGAAACGAGCTATGAAACCGCGCCGTGTTTAAATAAGTAAAATCGAGAATGTTAATCGTTACGGTTTTCTTAAGATCCCCGTATGCGCCCCCTGCTTTGATGGATTCTACAAACATTTTCCCGAGTTACCGATCTCCCCTCATTATAGCATTTATAAGCATGGTTCTGAGTATGCAATCATTATGCAGAACACTCGTTCTTACTAAGAGAAAAATTACGGAATCCCCTAGCAAAACAAGGATAAACGGCTTCGCCGTCCTTTAAGGACAGGCGCGTTTACCGGTGAAATATCAGGCATAAGCAATTGTGAAACAAATAAATTCTGATATTTAAAAAAAAGCTCTTGCACTGCAATCGCAGCGCAAGAGCTAAACGTCTAATTTTCGTTTACCTTGACCAGCTGTACATCGTCGATGTAGACGACTTCTCCGCTCGCAAAACCGATCAGCTCAAGTCCGATCTCCAAATTCCGCACCGGCGTCCCATTATAAGCTTCCGGGATATCTCCAGTCCACTTGATCTGTTTCCACGTTCCCCCGCTTGTAGAAGCGCTCACGACTTCGCTCGAGAATATGCCGGAATAATAGCCGTTCCCGTCCGGGATTAAATTTCCGTTCGCATCCTTGCTGTACAAATACAGCTTAACCGTTCCGTTCGTCTGCGATTGCTCCGGCGTCAAAATATAAGCTGTAAACTCGTAGCGTCCGTTTTGCGATAGCCCAACCGTAATGTGAGGCCAGGCCAGATTCATGCCTACGGCTTTTAAGCTGTAGCTCCCTGTCCGATGCCGTTCACCGCTTCGCTCCATAACCGAACCCGGTGCTTGCGGCTCCGCCGTATATACCCACGGGTACGCCAGCTCGCCTGCGCCGTAGCCCTCTTCGAACGACGGATTCGTGTTGACGGGAGCGCCGGAATCCGCAGCGACGATAATGCCGGCGCTGTCCGTCGGCGCTTGGTTTTTGTAAGAAATCCGGTAAGCGAAGGTCTGCTCCGCTGCTGCCGACGGGATGGACGGCACCGTTAACGACGCAGTTTTCGTATCAGCGTTCCACGTCACTGCGCTTGGCTGCACGTCGACGGTTGCAATACCGTTCACGATCAGGCGAACGTTGAAATCTGCTGCGGCGGGCGCCACGCTCGGAATATCGCTCAGTACCGCATGCACCGTTCCGTTCACTGCACTCACGCTTGTAACGGCGGTCTCGCCTTGCGGAGAGCCCAGCTCCCTCAGCTCGAAATCGTCAACGTATACCCAGCCGGTTCCAAGATCGTTATAAATAACGATCGTCGCATGCGAATATTGAGCCGGAACGACGGTGTGAATGACATATTGCTCGTACTCGGTCGAGTTGACCGTTACATAGTCGCCGGCTAATCCGACGCCCGGCACATCCCAGTAATTGATGCCGATCAAATTTTTCTTCCCTGCCGAGTCCGCGATTTTTCCGAAAAATTTCAATACGTACGTTTTTCCAGGCTGTAAAGTCACATTCTGCTCGCGGCTGCTTACGTTGACACGAAGCGCCTTGCCGCCGCTAAACGCATCGTAGGTTACTTCCGCTATCGTGTTCCCGAAATAGACGTCCCAATCGTTCAACTCCTCTTCAAACCCCGGGTTTTGGATAATATTCGGTCCCGTCGGATTGCCGTCGGCAAGGGTTAGCATGAGCCGCGCCTTGTTTCGAATATCGGCAAGCGTTGCATGCTCGGCCAGATCCTCCAACCGCAAGTGAGCCGACCCGCCGGCGCCCTCCCGCTTCAGCCAAGCGACGATCGCATCCGTCTCTTCGCTCGTTACGCCCGACCATACGCGGCCAAACCCGCCAAATGTATTGCCGTAGGCAATCGGCCCCCAAGAATGCTGCTTGACGGGATCGACCGAAAATTGCTTAATCAGCTCCAGACGTTTATCCGCCAATGTCATTTGCTCCACTACCGCATCAATAAGCGCTAAAGCCTCCGTCTCATTGCCGGGCTCAGGTACTGCAGTATTCCGGGGATAACTGAGCGTTGACGCTTCGTAATATTCGAACATGAGGAGCAGGTCGTTCGCCCGTTTCTTTTGAACCTGCGTTTGGGCTTTGGCCACAACCGATTCAAGCAATCGCCTGCTCTCTTCTATATCGTCCTTGGAAACGGCCGACAAGTATGTGTCATCGAATAACGGCAAATAATTCGTTCTCGGCTGTGAAGCCTTCCATCTGCCGTACCAATCGCTTTGGAAAATGTCTTGCTCCCAGAAACGCTCCCAGATTTCGTAATACGCCCGTAAATCCGGTGCGGCAGAGGCTCCCACCGCTCGTTCGTACCATTCGTCAAGCAGCGCATCGGCATCCTGATTCGGGTTCCACTGCAGCCGGCCGGCAAGCCAAGGCTTCGGTCCTTCCGCGAAGTTAATGACGAACTCGCTGTAAAAAGCTTTCACGCCGCTCTCTGCAGCAAACTTATACACATCGGACATGTTCTGAAAATACGTGCGAGGCACCATGTAAATCCCGCCGTAAAGATACTCGTAGAAAGCTATCGTCGCTCCCGTAGCCACCCAGTCTTCCGTTAATTGCTGTCCCTCGTCGCGCATGTCCGGGTCGCTCCAGGTCATTCGGTCATCGGTTATATAAACGACGACTCGCGGGTCGATCTGCAAACCTGTCGGCGGATCGTAAAGATTGAAGTAGGCGATCGTCCCGAATTTTTTATCCGGATATTCCGCGAATACGCCCGCCGCCACTTGATTCACCCAATTGAAATAAATATTGGACATATCGACCATGCCGATGGAGTTAAGCTTATTCGGATAATCGGGATGAGACGGTTTTGCCTCGCAGAAGTTGGCCGTGTCGTTCATGCTGAGCGAATAAGAGCTTGCTTCAGGATGAGCGGCAAAATACGCCTTAATGTTTCGGACCGCCTCGTCGACGATGCCCGGCGCCGTGAAGCACGGCTGCCAGCCGTTAATCGGATTATGCGGATCGTCCAGATTCGCTCCGGCCGTATAAAATTCCGGATGGGTGTCCTTATATTTCGACGGCGGAAATAAATCCGTCATATTATGATTGATTTCGGGGCGGTCGCCAAGACGAGCGTTTTTACGCCACTCTTCCCTTACCGGCGTATTCGAAATGTATCCGTCGAACGTTCGCGAATAAAATACCGGTTCGTCGCGCACCTGATCGCCGCCCGGTACGTATAAGCCCGCATGCTGCGGCACGTCCTCCCAGTCTTCACCCGGCATCAGCCAGCGTACGCCGACATAACGCTCCAAAAAATCGCTGACGCCGAATTCGGTTCCGAGTGGGGTCGGACCGGCGATCGTAATCCGGTTGTCGTTCCGATGAATGACGAAGCCCTCCCCGGCCAACCCCTGCAGCAGCTCCGACTGTTCCTGCTCCGTCAGCCACTCTTTGCCGACATAGATTTGCGTCTGCGGACCGGAAGCGGAACCGTTCGCAAACCCAGCCCCTGTCGACGGCAGGCTTCCCGCAACCGGCGATCTTTCGTCGCCCTCCATGTCGTTTTGCTGCACAAACCGCGCATCGTCGATATAGACAATTTCTCCCGGAGCGAAATCCATCATTTCCAATCCGATTTGCACGCGGCTTACCGGCTTCCCGTTGATTTCTTCCGGGAGATTTCCTTCCAGCAGCAGTGGCTTCCATGCGCCGCCGCTTTCAGCTGCGTCTGTAAACTCGCTTTTGAAAATGCCCGAATAATACCCGTTCCCGTCGGGGAATAAATTTCCGTTCGCATCCAGGGCGTACACGTATAATCGAACCTTACCATCTGTCTGAGTACCCGGCGGCGCATAATAGTATCCGGTAAATTCGAAATCGCCGTGCCTCGTCAACGCAATATCCTGATTAAGCCAAGCCAGATCGATCCCGCTTGCCTTCAAGCTGTGGCTGCCGCTTTTCGCCTGCTCGCCGCTTCGCAGCATCACCGTGCTTGAGGTACGGCTGTTATACCAATACCTCCACGGCTTGGCGTCTTCTTCACCCGCGTATCCGATTTCGAACGAGGAGTTCAAGTTCAACGCCGCTTGGGCATCCGCCCCGATCATTACGTCGACGCTCTCCAGTGAGGCTCCGTTTTGGTACGCAACCCGGTAGGAGACGCTCTGCTGAACTGCCGCCGCAGCTACTGCGGGCACCGTAAGCGTCGCCGTTTTCGTCGCTGCATCCCACGACAAGGAGCTAGGGATTGCAGCAGCGGCAGCGGCTCCGTTTACGATAGGTGTAACGGAAAAATCCGCGGCGGCGGGTATTGTCGCAGGCTCAATGTAAAACTCAAAATGAACGACGCCGTTCTCCGCCGTTATTTTATCCGATGTGGAATCGTCCACAACCAAAGCCAGCTCCGCCCCCGTCGATTTCTTCACATATTCGATCAGCTTGCGGGCCGCTTTCTTCGTCAAATCGTCCGCAACGGCGGAGACAATAACGGAGGCTGCTGGGCTGCCGTTCTCGACAATTGCCAGATCCTCCGGCGCCGATGTCGGCGTTGGAGCCGGCGATGTTGTTGCCGTAGGTGTCGGCGATGCCGGTGTCGATGTGGGCTCCGGTGTCATTGTCGATGTCGGTGTTGCCGTTGGCTCAGGCGTTGTCGTCGAAGTCGGGGCCGGTGTTATTGTCGGTGTAGGCGTCGGCGATGCCGGCGTCGTTGTTGGTGTCGATGTCGGCGTCGACCCGCTTTCCGTTTGCCCGGATGCCTGATCGGGAGTTGTCAGTTCGTCAGCGTCAGTAACCGCCCTGGACTCGATCGTCGCGGAAGTGTGCTTTGCAAACGACGCCTTTTTCGGACGCTTGCTCAAAACCGCGCCGGTTGCGTTAAAAACAGCCAGCTCGATTTCGCCTTCTCCCGTAACGTTCGCCGCCGCATCGAAAATCATGGTGCGTACCGCAGCGTTCGGTCCCAGCTTGAAGCCGGCGCCTTGCGTACGATTGCGTATTTGCCCGAAGGTACCGTTGAGCGTTACGGAAGCTCCTTGAGCTTCGCCCTGCATATTGACTTCTATATCCGTAAACCCGCCGCCTGCCCCGGAAAGCCCTTCTTCCTCAAGCGTTCCTCCGGAAAGCATTTCCGTTTGCGGTATTTGCGTCGATCCGGAAGCCACTATGCGAATTTTCGAGTTCCGTTTGTGGACGAATAATTTCCCTTCCAGCGACGAATTCCTTATGTAGATGCTGTTCTCGCCGCCTCCCCATACGTAGGTATGGCCTTTGACCGTAACGCCGTCGAGCGTAACGTCCCCTTCCCCGACGCCCTGCGTAATGAACAAATTGCCCGGAACGACGAGGTTATGCAGTTGAACGCCGGATGCGCTAACGACCAGGTTTCCGGAAACGTCGCCGGTCATGGTCCCGCTCTCCCGAACCATCGTTCCCGCCACATTATCGAGCAGCTGTACGACCTCCGCCCGCGTAATATTGCCTTTGGGAACGAAAGCTCCGCCTTCTCGCCCTTCAATAAAACTTCCGGAACGCAAAGCCGCGACGGCTTCGGCCGCATAACCCGCTATTTGATCGGCATCGCTAAATCCGTCCTCTTCCCGTCCGCTTGCGGCGATCTGAAAAGCTCTGGCGACGATGACCGCCGCATCTTCGCGGGTGATGTACCGATTCGGCTCGAATCTGTCAGCATCCACCCCTTGAACGACCCCCGCGGCATAGGCCCCGGCGACGGAACCCGCAAACCAGGAATCCGCGGTTACATCTTGGAACGGGTGCTCCGGCTTCTCGGCAAAATGAAACACCCGGTCGAGAAAAGCGACAAATTCCGCTCGGGTTGCAAGCGTATCCGGCCCATACATGCCGTCTTCATAGCCGTCCACCAGTTGCAGCCCGATCCATTTCTTCATGACGGACTCGGACCAGTGTCCCGTAAGATCGGAGAGGCGGGAATCGACGCCCGCCGTCCCCGCGTAGGCGGCCGAACCGGCCTGAAAAACCGTCGTAACGATGACGCAGACAGACATTACTATAGAAAGAACGCGTTTCAATCTTCTGCTCATGCAGCTGTCATCTCCTTAATTCGTTTTGAAAAATAAATGAATACGCTTACATTAGTAGCGGATGCAAAGAGCCTTGCTTCGGCAGGTTCTCCGGCATCCTTTTCTTCCTCCTCTCCTTCGTTCGACTTCCCGGTGTCAAATAGGCTGAACAACGAGCGGGCGTTTGTTTTGCGTTTCACCCATCGGACGGATTTTCGGAGCTTTTCCCCAATCCCTTCCCTCCTTTCCCAAACGGCCGAAAGCCCTGCTCTCGGCTTTCCCGAACAGCCGTTACCCTTTCGTCGCGCCCATCGTCGCACCGGCCATAATTCTTTTCTGGAACAACATATAGAAAATGATCGACGGAACCATCACGATAACGACTCCGGCAAACATCGTCACCCAGTCCGAGGTGTACTGCATTTTCATATTCGCCTGATACATGTTGACCCCGATCGTATATTTGGAAGGATCGCTCAAATAAATCAAAGGTCCCAAGAAATTGTTGTATAGCCCCAGAAACTTAAAAATAGCAACGGTCACGATGCCCGGCGTCGATAACGGAACGATAATCCTCCAGAACACCTGGAACAACGACGCCCCGTCGATAAATCCGCTCTCCTCGAGATCCTTCGGAAGCGACGACATAAACCCGCCGAGCAGCATGAGAAAAAATACGTTCTCCCCAAAGCTGTCCAAAATGATCAGCCCTGTCAGACTGTTCGTTAAATTCAGCGTTTTCATCAAAATGTACTGCGGCACCAGCGCATTAATGCCCGGCAGAAACAGAGACAGCATAATGAGCGACCAAATGAACGTTCTCCCGCGAAACTGCATCCTCGTCAGCGCATAAGCGTTCAGCGTCGTCAAAAGCGTCCCCAAAACAAGGCTGACTCCCACGTAATAAAACGTGTTTACCAACGATTGGCCCACATTATAGCCGATCCATGCTTTCGTATAGTTGCTCCAATGCAGCTTGGAAGGAAGCGCCCAAATGTCCTGAAAAAACTCCGCATTCGTCCGCAGCGACTGGAATAAAATCCAAACGACCGGAAAAATAATCGATAAAGCCCACAACAAAAGCAAGAGCCGCCACACCCAATCCATAAGCGTCCGCCGCTCTTCCATAACATCTCCCCCTCTTGATCCAACAACGAGCCGGCCAGCTAAAACTCGACGTTTTCCTCCGGATAATATTTGTCGATGATGAATTTGGCGGCCACAAGAATGACAAACAAAAACATGCCGATAGCCGATGCATATCCGTAATTGTGGTAGTCCTTGCCGAAGGCGAGATTGAACATGTACAAGCCGATGACGTCCGTCGAGCCTTCAGGCCCCCCGTTAGTCAAAATCAAAATCAGCTCGAAGCCCTTGATCGTGCCGAGCACGACAAACACCACGCAGACGCGTATGACGCTTCTGATCAGCGGAATCGTGATGCGGAACAGCATCGTCATCGGACGGGCTCCCTCCAGAACGGCCGCTTCGTACAAGGATTTAGGGATCGCGCTCATCGCATTGATGAAAATGACGACGTATAGGCCGACACCGCCCCAAACCATCGGGACGACCAGCGCCCAGAAGGCGGTTCTCGAATCGCCAAGCCAGTAAAAGCCGTTCATGTCCGCGCCGAAAATGCCCAAAATCCCGTTAAGCAGCCCGTAGCTGCCGTCATAAATGAACGCCCACAAAAGCGCAATAACGACTGTCGACAGCACGTTCGTAAAAAAGTAAAGCACCTTGTAGAAAGGATTTTCCCTGTATGACTTATTGTTCAGCAAATAAGCGAGAATCAAAGAAATCAGCACGATCAATGCCGGAACGACAAGCATGAACAGCAAATTATGATACAGCGCGCGCCAAACGAACCTGTCCCCGACCATATGCACAAAATTATCGAACCCGACAAATTTCGATTCGGTCAGTCCGTCCCAATCAAGCAGCGAGTAATAGACGGACAGCAGGTTCGGATACAGGGTAAACAACAAATAGCCTAGCAGCGACGGAGCGATCGCGATAAACAGGAATACGGATTTTTGTCTGCTCGCTTTGGTTGATCCGGATCGCTTCCTTACGACTGCTTCGTTTCTTTCCAAGCCTGCGTTCAAAGAGTCTCCTCCTTACTTGCAAAATGGAGGGGAGGAACGGGCCTCCCCGAATTTGCGGTTAACCGCCGTCATCCAATGCCGAACGCTCCCTGTGAGCCGGCAAGACAGGAAGATCTGCCGGCTCGTTGCGGGAATGACGCTGTTGAAGCAAAAAGCATCTGCCTGTGCAGGTAGCAGCGGTGTTCGCAGATGATAGCATTGCTCGCGGGATGGCTGCGCTGCTCGCGCAATTCGAATTTGCCCACTTGGAGCAGGAGTAGCGCCTTTTTCTGCCTCTCGAGTCCGAAAATACCCGCTTACAGAGCGGTTTTTACCGACTCTCCATGAAAAAAGCCTCTCCAATTGGGCGATTTCGGACTACAGTGCACCACCGCCCCTATCCCGTCTCTCTAATCGGGCGATTTCGGACTACAGCGCACCACCGCCCCTATCCCGTCTCTCTAAGCGGGCGATTTCGGACTACAGCGCACCACCGCCCCTATCCCGTCTCTCTAAGCGGGCGATTTCGGACTACAGCGCACCACCGCTCCTATCCCGTCGCAACCCGCCGGAACTAAGCGACTCGGCATCGGACTAGCGGCGAGCTGTTCCCCGTTATTGCGGCCGGTCTTTCTCGATCGCTTTTTGCAGCAGCTTTTCCGCTTCCTCCAGCACCGGCACGGGATCCTTCTTGCCGGTCGCGACGGCGGTAATCAACTCGCTGACCAGTTTTCCCGCCTGCCCCGCCTCCGGACTGGTCGGGTAGAAGTTGCGCCGCGAAGAGACGTACTGCACGTTATGCTTTGTCGTATACTCCATGACAGCGGCCTGTACGGGCTGAAGCTTGGCGATACGGGCGGCATCCTTGCCGTAGTCGAGCCTCCCCGGATATGTCCCTGCCTCAGACGCCAGCGTTTCTTGAATACTGAAATCATATAAGCTTAAAATAAATTCCTTGGCCCATTTTTTAGTAAGGTCTGGTTTAGCCTTCCAGATGGCAAATCCGACGTCGGCCACGCCCGAATTGATGAAAACGGTCTGGTTCGCATCGTTCGTTGCCGGAATCGCCATATAGCCCCATTTGAAATCGGCCGGCGTATGCTCCTTCATCTCGTTGCCGACCCAATCCCCCGTAGCTACGAGCGCGGCTTTACGCTGCAGCACCTGCATTTGCGACTGCGTGTGGTTGAGCGCCGCCACTCCCTCCGGGAAATAACCCTTTTTGCCGAACTCGTACATCCGCTTCCATGCTTCTTTGTTCTCTTCCGTCGTGTACTGCGGTCCCTTGAAATCGCGGAAATTGGCGATGTAACCGTCGAATTTACCGTTCGCTTTGGCTAAATCGAACGGAATCATATTGAACGCATAATCGGTCAAATAACCTGCGTAAACGCCCGGAAACGTAATCGGAATGACGCCGGCGGCCTTAATTTGATCCAGCAGCGCCACAAATTCGTCCCAGGTAGCCGGACTCTTGTTCCAGCCGTTTTTATCGAACAGGTTTTGATCGAAGAACAAGCCGGCCGTATAACCGCCAAGCGGCACCTTTGTCGTATAGCCGAAAGACAGCGCCGCATCGTAAGCGTCATCCGAAATGACGGAACGAAGCTTTTTGCCGGCTTCCCCCGGTACATCGCGCTCCCATAAGTCGTCCTGCGGCTCGAATTTGCCGGCTTTGGTCAATCTGACGTATTGTTCACCCGCCGAGAAGCTCGGGGTAAACATATCGAACATGTCTTTATCGTCGCCCGAGGCGATTTTCGGCTCGAGTATCGTCGACAGCGTAGGCGAAGCCGTAATGTCGAAGCTCACGTTCGGGTATTTTTCGGTAAATTTTTTGACGGCCGTATCCATCCATGCGCGACCGGACCCGCTTTCCCAGAAGCCGACCTTGATAACCACCTTCTCATCCTTCGGCAGTCCGTTCTCCGGATACACGTTCGCTTCGGTTTTCGTACCTCCACTGTTTGTCGGTGCAGGCGAGCCGGAGCTTTCCGTTTTTCCCCCGGAGCTATCCGTACATCCGGCCAACAGCGAAAGAGCCATCATGAACGACAAAGAGATAACGCTTACATTTCTCATCTATGTATTCCCCCTGAAATCATTATTTTTGGCGTTTTAAGATCGATCGTGCGGTCAAGTCATTCATGCAAGTCATAGTGCAAGTCATCGTGCAAGTCATCGTGCAAGTCGTTCTTTCAAGTCTCTCTTGCAAAGCCTTCGCGCTCAAACGATTCCCGCAAGCAGCCGCTTGGCGTTCAGCCCCAAAATATCGAGCTTCACCGATTCGGGAATGTCGGCGAACGCAACATGTCCGATTTCCCAGCAAATATTATTGAAAATCGTATCGCTTGAAAAAAGAATTTTGGCGGTATCCGCTTTCCGTACGATCGCTTCCAGCCACACCCTCGAATAAATGAAGGCGCCGTTTAAATCGAGATAAACGTTGCCGAATTCGTTAGCCAGCCCGATGGCGACCGAAATTTCCGGCTCCCTGCCGCCGCAGTGGCCCAGCAAAATTTTTGCGTTCGGGTATTTGGCTGCGATTTCCCGAAACATGGACGGCTCCGAATGCACTCCCCAGGCGTGCGCTAGCACAAGCAAACCCTTCTCGTGGGCATATTCCCACATCGGGATGTAATCCTTGCCCGTGATCGGATAACGGTTAATTTCCGGATGCACCTTGAAGCCGATAAATCTTTTGGTCAAAGGGAAGCAGCGCTCCGCCATATCCAGACTCTCGGGAATCAAAGAAGGAATATACGTCACCCAGCCCAGGAGCTTTTCATCCTTCTGCATAAAGCCGTATAGATCCAGGGTGGCCTCCAATTCCCCGCTCGCGAGCCCTCTCAGCATGGAGACCGCCGAATAATTGACGCCCATGCGCTCCATCGTCCGCTTGTATTGTACGGCCTGCTCGCTTTCGTCCAAGCAAGGAATGTAGCAGCTGTTATACGGGCCGAAATGACAATGCATGTCGATCAGCGTAATATTTTCAAAAGGAAGCCCGTTTCTCGCCAAATCCAAAATGTTCATCTCAATCCCTCTCGATCAGACGCTGCAAGTTTTTATGGGAGATGTTCGCTTTATCCGCTTCCGAAATATCGGCATACGCCAGCATCGTAATGGAAGGGCCGGGATGGTTGAACGGCATATTGCTGCCCCACAGCAGCCGTTCGGAGCCGAATAAGCCGACGGTGCGTTCATACGTCAACCAATTGTCGTTGATCGACATTTCGATATGCACGTTCGAATGCTGCTCCAGGTAGCCGTACCACATCATGTTTCGGAGGTGCGGAGCTTCCGTCAAAATAAACCGTATATGGCCGTACTTGCGGCAAAGCTCTTCAAAATAAGGATCTTCCCCAAGGTCCGAGTAAATCGAGCCGTAATTCAGCATGACGTTAAGGTTCAGCTTGCCGGCAATTTCCAGCATTTCCGCCGTATGAAAGGATGCGAGCGTATAGCCGTGTTCCTTTGGAAACAGCCTGACGAATCGGACGTCGTTATCCGCCAGCAGCCGTTCCATATGCGCCCAGCCTTTTTCGTACTTGTAGTGGGGCGAGAGCACGAAGCACGGTTCGATTTGCGGATTGTCCCGGCAAATGCCGATAAGCTTTTCGTTGCCGAACACGGGATTAAGCGAACGCGCATCCGCATGGTAGACGACCGATTTTTCGATGCCGACGCTTTCCGCCAGCCGTATGAATTGCGCTTCATCCGCAATGGGCACGCGTTCCTTTACATAAGCGCCGATCATGCCGTTCGCATCATACAACTTCATTCTCGTCGCCCCCTTGCAGGCTCTCGGCTGCAAAAAAACGCGTTATCGCTTGCAGCGCTTTCTTTTCTTTGCGGTCGATCGTTACGACGCCGTACGGACCGTAAGGCGCTTTCCAAGCCCCGATGAAATCCCAGCGGTGGTAATAGTCCGCCCAGCTCCAAACTACGGCTCCCTGCACGCCCGAATTGACGACGGCTTTCCATATGTGCTCCAAATAGGCGACCTGATACGTTTCCGTAAAACGGCTGTTTCCCTCCATGCCGTAAATACCGGGTGCGCCGAACTCCGTCAGGACAACAGGCTTTCCTGCATATTCCTCCGACGTTGCGATCAGATGTTTTTCGGTTTTGGCCCGCACCAGCTCGTCTAGCTCCGAGATATCCACGGCCGCCTGCTGATGGAACAAGCCATAGTAAAGATTGATGCAGACCAGATCGGCTTCCTCGAACGCGGCATGTCCCGGTGAGCCGATCGTTACAAAGGTCAAAAGTCGCTTCGGATCCAGCTCCCTCGCCCTTCTCAGCAGCCTGCGCACGGAGACGATGCCGTCTTCCGAGTTCGTTCCGGACTCATTGGACATGCTCCAGCAAATGATGCACGGATGATTCCAGTCACGGCGGATCATTCCTTCAAGCACCTTTTCCGCCTTATCGACGACTTCGGGAATGAACGTTCTGCCCGCCCCTTCCGTCAGCCACCAGTTCAAGGGAACTTCCCCCATATACAGCAGCCCGATTTCGTCCATAATATCCAGATGCGCCGGAGATTGCGGATAATGGACCCGGATCAGGTTGGCACCGGTACGCTTAATGTTCAGAAGATCCTCCCGGATGACGCTTTCCGGAACGGTAGGTCCGTATCCCGCGTACTCGTCGTAACGGTTGAAGCCTTTCAGCATGATCGGTTTGCCGTTCAACAAAATCCGTTTCCCCGACGTCTCGATCGTGCGGATGCCGAATCTTTGGCCGAGCTCGTCGAGAATTGTTAGTCCGTCCGAAAGCTTGGCTCTTAACGTATACAGAGAAGGGCTTTCCAAGCTCCACAGCTTGGCGCCTTCCACCTCGATCTCAAAGCGGAAAAACGCGCTCTCATCGGGCGGACACGATACGGCATGCTCCGATGCGATCGTCCGGTTTTCTGCAGGCAGCTCCAGCATTATTGTTCCATGAAAAGGTTCGGCTGTCCGATTGGCGATTTCCATTTGGCAGACGAGAAGCGCTTTATCGCCAGATGCCATAGCGGTATGTACGCGAAGCGAAGCCAGATGCCGCTTTCCGCGAGACTCGAGCGTTACTTTCTGCAGGATGCCGCCGTATTGTACCCATTCCACGACAGGTCCGCCCGGAAGCCACTCTTCCCGATGCCGGTTATCCGTACGCAATACGATTTCATTGCAGCCGTCCTCCCTTATGTAAGGGGTCAGATCAAACTCGAACGGCAGATAAGCGCCGTAATTGTCTCCCAACAAGCGGCCGTTTACCCAAACCTTCGAATAGCCGCTTACGCTGTTGAATACGATTTTCTGCAAAATATCCGATTGGATCAGCTCCGGCCCGATCTCTGCGGCGAACCAGCCTATCCCTTCGTAGCCCCAAAACGATTCTCCATACAAATCCCATGCCTTCGGGGCTTCGACCGCCATCCACCCCGACTTCTCGAAGCCCGGCTGAAACCAGCCTCTCGACTCGCCCAGATCGTCGTGATCGATCTGATAACGCCAGTCCCGAATTTCTACCGTATGTCTTTGCAAGCAGTCCCCTTCTTTCCGGCAATCGATTGATTCTTTCACAACAATTGATTCACTAGATAATGCATTTTTAACACGTATAAATAAAGATAAATACCTCATTCTTCACAATAACCCCTGAATAATCGACTAAATATTATTTTATTGATTTTCTTACTTAATCAATTATAAAAACAAACTCCATTTCTGTAAACCCTTTTTTAAAAACCTGATTTTCTAGGCATATAAATGGCTTTATTCCGCATAAAGTTGTATAATTAATTAAAATAATCAATTATTGAAGGGACGCCGTTATGAATCTCACCGAGACGCAGCTTTCTATCTTAAAATTGATCAACCTTCACGGAGAAATATCCCGCAAGGAGCTTGCCTTTCGTTCTGGGCTTTCCCAAGCTGCAGTTACGAATATTACGAAGGAATTACTCGATCAGAAATACGTCTTGGAAGGCAAAGAAAGAGCCAGCAGCGGCCCCGGCCGCAAGGAAGTGTTCCTGCACTCCAATCCCGACCGTTTCCGCTTCCTCGGAATTGACATCGGCGGCTACTGGATTCGTTTTGCGATAGCCGACAATAATATGAACCTTTTGCATCAATCATCCACACCCGTAACGGAGTTTGAGAATGATCCGGACAAGCTCGCGGCTTTAATAAGACGGCTTAACGATTTCCTGCAGGAGCATGGCGTTGACGCCCAATCGCTGGATGCCATCGGAATCGGCGTTACCGGTATTATCAATGCGGAGCAAACGCGGATTTTGAACATTCCGAACGTAGCCGGCTGGGATGACCTTCCGGCAGTCTCCGGGCTGCAGCAGGCTTTTGGCTGTCCTGTCTATCTGGAGGAAGGCGGGCGAACGATGGCGCTCGCCGAAAAACTGATCGGGCAAGCGAAAGACGTGGATAATTTCATCGTCGTTCATATCGGAAAAGGGATCGTCGCCGGCATGATGATCAACGGCCAGATCATTAGAGGAGCCAGCAATGTCGGGGGCCTCCTGGGGCATGTGACGGTGGACGAGAAAGGACGGCAATGCTTGTGCGGCAACTACGGCTGTCTGGAAATGTTCGGGCCTTATCAAATGATTGAAGAAAAATTCGAAGATTTGGACAGCTCCGGCGTCCCTCTTGCGGAAGCCTACAAGCAGAACAACAAAGCAGCATTGAACGTTTGCATCGAAGCCGGCAACGCCATAGGCATAGCCTTGAGCAACGTCGTCAATTTATTCAATCCGCAGTACATCTATTTAGGCGGCCAGCTGTTCGACAGCCTGCCTCTATTGCTGGACGAGCTCAAACGAACGGTTCGTCTGCGCGCCAACCGATTTGCCAATGTGGTTCTGAGCATAGACAAAAATTCTTTCGGCGATTTGGAAGGCATATACGGTGCTCTGATATTGGCAAAATCAAAGCTGATTCAGCTGTATCCTTAGCCATTCAAAACAAAAGAGCAGCCGGCTTCGGCTGCTCTTTGATTATTTTCGATTATCCGTTCCGTTTTTGAAAATCCGCCATAAAATCGGCGAGCGCTTTGCAGCTTTCGTACGGCACGGCGTTGTAGGTCGACGCGCGCAGATGTCCTACGCTGCGGTGGCCCTTCAAACCGACGAAGCCGTTCGCTTCGGATTCCTTGATGAACGCTTTCTCCAGCTCTTCGCTTTGCAGCTTGAACGTAATGTTCATGATCGAGCGGCTGTCCTTCGTCGCTAGCCCCTCGTAGAAGCCGCCGCTGTTATCGATCGTATCGTACACGAGAGCGGTCTTCTCGATGTTGCGCTGCTCCATGACGGAGAGACCGCCGTTCGCTTTGATCCATTTCAGAACCAGGTTAACGATATATACGGAATATGCCGGAGGCGTATTGTATAAGGAATCGTTCTTGATATGCGTGCTGTAACGCAGCATTGTCGGCACATGCTTAGGCGAGTCCTTCAGGAAGTCTTCGCGTGCAACGACTACCGTTACGCCGGACGGTCCCAGGTTTTTCTGAGCGCCGGCATAAATCATCGCAAATTTCGAAGCGTCGAACGAACGCGACAAAATATCGCTCGACATGTCGCCGATCAGCGGCACGCTGCCCGTGTCCGGGAATTCGTGGAACTGCGTCCCCGCGATCGTTTCATTCGAGGTTACGTGCAGATATGCGGCATTGTCCGGTACGCGGATATCGCTCAGCGCCGGAATGTTCAACGGTCCGCTTTCGTTCGAGCTGGCTGCAAGGAACGTTTCCCCGAACAGCTGCGCCTCTTGGTAGGCTTTCTCCGCCCAGCTGCCTGTCATTACATAAGCGCCGACCTTGTCCGCCGTAAGCAGATTCATCGGAATCATCGCGAATTGCGTGCTGGCTCCGCCTTGCAGGAAGAGCACCTTATAGCCGGAAGGCAGTCCGAGCAGCTCCAGCAGCAGCTGCTGCGTTTCGCCGTTAACTTGCTCATATTCTTTGCTGCGGTGGGAAATTTCCATAATCGACATGCCGATTCCTTTGAAATCGACGAATTCCTGCTGCGCCTGCTGCAGTACCTCAAGCGGTAGCGCCGCCGGCCCCGCATTGAAATTGTATGCTCGTTTCGTCATCGTAATCCACCTTCGCTTCAATGTAATATCGATATGATAGCAAGATTCTTGCGACGCTTCAAGCGATTAAAGCGTTTTTTGTCTCTTTTGTCTAAAAATCGGAGAAACGTGTGACGCAATCGTGAATGGATAAGCCTGCATACACGAATGCTAAATTATGATCGTTTACTTGAATAATTGAGGAGGCAGCCCAATGTCCGATGTTCGTCTCTTCGTCGCACTGCCGATGCCGGCGGCGATTAAAAGCGCTTTGAGTGAAAAATGCAGCTTGCTTCGGGAGCGGCTCCCTTTTCAAAAATGGGTTCATCCCGAAGACTTTCATATCACGCTGAAGTTTCTAGGCGACACTTCACAGGAGCAGGCGGCCAAGCTTTCGGAGCCTTTGAGAGATGCCGCCCGAACCGTCGGCCGATTTCCGCTCGCCGTCGAATCGCTGGGCATTTTCGGCCCCAATGCGGCTCCGCGCATTTTATGGGGCGGCGTGCGAGGAGATCTTGCAGCGCTCCATCGTTTGCAGCAAGCCGTGGAAAGCGCCATGGCCAAAGCGGGCTACGCGGCTGAAGAGCAGCCGTACAGGCCTCATATCAGTCTAGCACGCCGCTATAAGGGCACAGAGCCGCTGGCACGGGAGGCACTTGCTTCCCATGCGGAAGCCGCCGGGCTGCCGCTTCCGGCAGCGCAATCGGACGAGCGGCCTTCCACGGAAACGACAAAGAGCCCGCTCTCATGGCAGGCGGAAGCTTGCGTTCTGTACGTCAGCCATTTGGGGCAGTCTCCTATGTACGAAATCGTCGAGCGTTATCCTTTGAAAGGCACATAGAGCTGCATCGCAGCGGAATTCAGGGCGTATTCGGCAGCCTGAGCTGCCGGCGGAGTCGGATTTTCCGTTTTGCCGTAGTTCCGGATAATCGAAATCGTATAAGAGATCATGGCGATTCCGAGCAAAACGAACATGATGACGATAACCACTTTACTTTTCATTACGGGGCAGTTTCCTTTCCGGCTTTCCATGTCAACAAAAAACTGCCGAACCGATCGACAGTTTTTCGAATAGCTATTACGATTATACCCGTTTCCAGCCCGTTAAACAAAAGAAAACTTTGCGAACGCCAGCCGGTTATCGTGCTGCAAGCGGAACGGCCGGAATCCCCTTCTTACATCGCTGCAGCGGTCGGATCATCCGTTACGAGATCTAACTTGAGCCCCATCGCCTGCGCCACCGTATGCAGCGTGTCGATCCGCGGAATGACGCCGCTTCTCTCCAGCCTGGCGATCGCAGCCTGCTTCAGTCCCGCCCGTTCCGCGAGCTGCGCTTGCGTAAGGCCCAGCTCGTGCCTGCGCGCTACGATTTTGGCCGCCAGCTGCGACGTAATCTCCTCATTCTCATCGGTCGTTAAACTTGCTTCACTCCAATTGTTCATTATTTTTCTCCTCCCAATCCGGATTCGGCTAAGCCGTCCTTTCCTAAGGAATCCGTTTCGCGTTGAAATATCTGTGCGGACAAGTAACAGGCAACCTATCGAATCGATATTCCAATCTAAAAGCGATTTGAGGAAAAACGCTCTCCTAAAAATGCGCTTTTATTGAAGAAAACGCCATAATGTTTCAAAAAAAACCTCCAGGAAGGCCTGGAGGTTCGCATACGTCATTGGATGCGAGGCGCAAATTAACAGTCGAAGTAGAGCGAATACTCGTGCGGATGAATACGGATCGATACCGCTTTAGCTTCGGAGCGCTTAAGCTCGATGTAGTTGTTGATGAAGTCTTGCGAGAATACGCCGCCTTCAGTCAAGAACTCGCTGTCCGCTTGCAGGGCGTCAAGCGCCTCGTCCAGGCTTGCAGGAACGCTGCGGATTTCGGAAAGCTCGGCGGAGGAAAGCTCGTAAATGTTTTTGTCGAACGGTCCGTAGCCCAATTTGCTCGGATCGATTTGTTTCTTGATGCCGTCAAGTCCTGCCATCAGCATTGCTGCGAAAGCAAGGTAAGGGTTAGCCGTGGAGTCCGGCGTACGGAACTCGATGCGGCAGCCTTTCGGCGTAACCGCTGCAACCGGAATACGAACGGCTGCGGAACGGTTGCCTTTGGAGAATACAAGGTTAACCGGCGCTTCGTAGCCAGGTACGAGACGTTTGAACGAGTTTGTGCTCGGGTTCGTGATCGCGATCAGTGCCGGAGCGTGGTACAAAATACCGCCGATGTAGTGCAGCGCCATTTCGCTCAGGTTCGCGTAGCCGCCTTTCTCATAGAACAAAGGCGTGTCGCCGTTAAAGATCGATTGGTGAACGTGCATCCCGCTTCCGTTGTCGCCGAACAGCGGCTTCGGCATGAAGGTTGCCACTTTGCCCCACTGGCGAGCTACGTTGTGGATGATATATTTATATTTCATCAAGTTGTCGGCTGTTTTGGTCAGCGTGTCGAAACGGAAGTTGATTTCGCCTTGGCCGGCAGTCGCCACTTCGTGGTGATGACGCTCGATGCGCAGGCCCGCTTCCATCATAAGACGGCACATTTCGCTGCGGATATCTTGCTGCGTGTCAGTCGGAGCAACCGGTACATAACCGCCCTTGTGCCCGACTTTGAAACCGAGGTTGCCGCCTTCTTCTTTGCGGCCCGTGTTCCAGAACGCTTCTTCGGAATCGACTTCGAAGTACGATTTGTTGATGCCCGTTTCGTAACGCACTTCGTCGAAGATGAAAAACTCGGATTCAGGAGCGAAGTAAGCCGCCGTGCCTACGCCTGCATTTTGCATGTACTCTTCCGCTTTCTGAGCGATGCCCCGCGGGTCGCGGTCGTAGCGTTCGCCGTCCGGCGTGAAAATGTTGCACATTATGATCAATGTCGGATGCTGCGTGAAAGCGTCAATGTAGGCCGATTCGGTGTCCGGCATCATTACCATGTCAGATTCTTCAATACCTTTGAACCCTTGGATCGATGAACCGTCGAAAGCTACCCCATTTGCGAACGTGCTTTCGTCGACTTCGACAGCCGGTACGGAAATATGATGCGCTTTGCCCAGCAAATCGACAAAACGGAAATCCACCCACTCGATGCTTTTTTCCTTAATTAAGCTCAAAACGTTTTGTACAGACATGATAATTCCTCCTAATTCCGAACATTCGCCACTGTCTTGACGATCATTGTTCAAGTTTTGTTTATCTTGTGTTTATTATAATTCGGCTGTTATTAAGCGTCAATACTTATGTCAGGTATTTTTTATTCTTGTGTCAGGTATGTTAACATTGTATGTCCATCATTTGGGTTTTGTTAAAAATATTAACTGAATAGGCGTTGTAAGCGAGCACAAAAGAAGCTTTATCCCATGCTGCGGATGCATCTAGCCGGCCTTTGGGAATACAAATAGCGGCCTCCAACGCATTCAGTCCTCCGATCGAACGATCAACTCAACCAGGCAACATCAATAAGCCGCGAAAAAGAGATTAGTTTTGTGCAAACGTTCCTTAGTTTCCTTCATTTCGCTTTCGCCGCCCCTCCCTATAATTAAGAAGTATAAGCGAGCTCAGCTATAACAAGTTCATGGAGGGATTACGATGGATAACGCGCTTCGATTATTGACGGATGAGCAAATGAGGACGTTCATTGCGGAAGGCTTTCTAATTCTTAATACCGATTTCTCAAAAACGTTTCACGATCAGCTGCTGGAAAAGCTGAACCATGTGTATCAGAACGAAGGCAATCCGGGCAACAACCTGCTCCCAAGAGTACGGGAATTGCAAAAAGTGTTTGACCATCCGGTAGTCAAAGGCGCCCTGACGAGCGTACTCGGTCCCGATTTCATGCTGCACGCGCATCGCCATGGCCACTACAACAATTCGCCGAAGCCGGGAGGCTGGCATAAAGACAGCTATTGGGGGTATTACCGCACGCGCAACCTCCGGCCTTGGTGGGCGATGATCATGTACTTCCCGCAGGATACGCCGCTCGAGCTCGGCCCGACCGGCATCATGCCGGGCACGCAATATTACGGTTCGCGTACGTTCGAATCCGACGAATGTGCAGGAGAAGCGACGGCCAAAGGCGCGGCGGGTACGTTCGCTCTTATCCATTACGATATATGGCATCGTTCCACTGCCAATACGGCGGGACTGGACCGCTATATGTTGAAGTTCGAATTTATGCGCACGCAGGCGCCGGTCGCACCGACATGGGATAACCGGAACCCCGAGTGGGTTACGCCTGCCGCTTTCAGCACGCCTATTTTGCCTCATGAAGCGCTTTGGCGCGATACATGGAACTGGATGTCAGGCCGTTCCACGCCGGAGGATGCGGGATATGCCGAGACTGACGGCGATATTGTGACGCTGCTTGAGCAGCTTCGCGGCTCCAGCGAAGAAGGCAGAGTGCGCGCCGCCGATCAATTGGCGCTGCTCGGCGGCAAAACCGCTGCCGCAGGCGCTGTGCCTGCGCTGGCCCAAGCGCTCGAGGATCCGTTCGAGCCGGTGGCCATCAATGCAGCATACGGTTTGGCGCGATTGGGAGATGCCGGCGTTTCAGCGCTGCTGCAGGCGCTGCGTCACGAGAGCAAGCAAGTCGCCCGTTCAGCGGCTTACGGGTTAACCGCAGCCGGCGAGCAAGCGGTGGACGGTTTGACCGAGGCGCTGCAAAGCGAACGCGAAGAAACCGTTGCGCTAGCCGTCTTCGCTCTGGGTGAGCTGCAAGATAAAGCGGCTTCCGCTCTGCCATCGCTCATTCGCCTGCTGAACGGCTCGTCAGAGGCCGTTCGCCGAGTCGTAGTGGAAGCGCTCGGCACGATCGGGGACCCCGGTATCGATTCGGTCGTCGCCTTGGCCAAAAGCTTGAAGGATGAAGACGTACAGGTGCGTTTCATGACCGGCCTCTCCCTTTGCAAGCTGGGCGCCAAAGCCGAGGCGGCTCTGCCGGAGCTGATCGAGGCGATGGAGGACGAAAATCGTTACGTCCGCGCTCATGCAGCCGAAGCTCTATACTATATCGGTACGCCGCAAGCATCGGCAGCGCTGCTCGACTTCTTGCGCTCCTCCCGCTGGTGCCCGACCACGACGCCGGCAAGCACGTTTTATCCGTAAGAAGCTCGAAAGGTATAAAGGGAATGGCCTGATGGCTTGTCTAAACTAGGGGCGGCCGGCACACGGAACCCTTCACCCGTGTCTTTCCGCCGCTGTATGGCATCGTCGTATGACCGGCGTGTGCCCTAGTTGCCAAAGCAAAAACCCATCATCCGAATATTCGGAGATGGGTTTTATGCTGTCTTACCGCACCATATCGGCGCGAAGGGTTTCGCTGTATAACGGCGGTCGGTCGACCGTTTTCCTTTACTTCTTCCAGGAGCCCGGCTCGATGACTTCCTTCGGCGTATCGAACCGTTTGCCGCATAGCGGCGCGAGCTTCTCCAGATCGGCCAGCAAGCCTGCGAACTGATCCGGGAAGAGCGACTGGACACCGTCGCCGGTCATCGAATTGTCGGGATCGGTGTGCATTTCGACGATCAAACCGTTCGCTCCCGCAGCGACGGATGCTTTGCACATCGACTCTACCAGCTCGCGGCGGCCTGTGCCATGGCTCGGATCCGAAATGACCGGCAAGTGGCTGAGGCCTTGAAGCACCGGAATCGCCGCCAAGTCCAGCGTATTGCGGGTGTAGGTTTCGAAGGTGCGAATGCCGCGCTCGCAAAGCATAACGTTCGGGTTGCCGCCTGCAAGAATGTACTCCGCCGCATTGAGGAATTCGTCGTATGTCGCGCTAAAGCCTCTCTTGAGCAGCACCGGCGTCTGGATCGTGCCGAGCTTGCGTAACAGGTCAAAGTTTTGCATATTCCGCGTTCCGACCTGCAGGATATCGGCATACTCCGCGCAAACATCCACGTATTCCGGCGTCATGACTTCTGTAATCGTAAGCAAGCCGTGCTTTTTGCCGGCCTCCGCCATCATGGCGAGCCCCTCTACGCCGATGCCTTGGAAGCTGTAAGGACCGGTCCGCGGTTTGAAGGCGCCGCCGCGAAGCACTTGGCCGCCGGCTTTTTTGACTAAACGCGCGATCTCGTCGATTTGCTCGGGAGATTCGACCGCACAAGGGCCGCCCATTATAACCAGCTGATCCCCGCCGATTTCCACATCTTTGATTTTGATGATCGTATTGTCCGGATGGAAGTCGCGGCTGGCGAGCTTGTAAGATTTCGAAATTTTCAGCACCTGCTCAACGCCGCTCATTTGGCGCAAATGCTCCGCGAGCGTCGGATCGAACTTGCCGATGATGCCGATTACCGTCCGGTCGACCCCCTGCGAAATGTGAGCCTGCACGCCGTGCTTCTCGATATATTTAACGATCTCCGCTACCCGTTCTTCGGAAACTTTATTCGATGTCACTACGATCATATTAATCTCTCCCATTCTGTAATTTCACGCTTCAACGCTTATACGCTTGTTCGCTTCAACGCTTATACGCTTTTAATCGTTAAAGCAACTATACAAGAAAAGTTATGACCCGTCAAGAGGGGGCCGAACGAAAAAACGCCGGCTGCATTCGGCCGGCGTTCAACACTATGAATGGTTATCCGGCGTCATTAGCTGCGCTTTACGCCGTTTGCGTCTTTCTTTACGTTTGGATGCGAAGGCCTCAAGCAGCCATTTGAGCGGGAAGTAAGTGACGATTCCAAGAACGACACCGACGACCATTCCCCCCACGATAAGCTGGAACGCGCCCCTCACAATCTTCTCTATTTTATCGGGCAGAAAATGCAGATAGTCCCCGAAATGTTTAGGGACGAGCATTTTCCCTACCTTCATATTGATAAAAGACATCGGAATATAAATGATTTTACCGAACAAAAAACCGATTAAGGCTCCGGGAAGACTCGCCCGCATTACATATACGACCGGTAAAATCAATAACGCGGCAAGTCCCGCGGTCGGCAGCGTAAACATCTCAGCCCACAAGCCGATGCTGAAACCTTTGGCTACTTTAGCCGGACCGCCTTTGGCGCGAAGCAGCATCAAATATTTATATTTCACCCAGCGGCGAGTTCCTGCCATACGAACACGCAGGGTTCTTTGCTTGCGCACTGTCGGCTCGACCAATGCTCCGCCGCTGTTCGTCGCCGGTAATCCGGCACGATCATTCGCCTGCTTTTCCATGTCGCTTACCCCATCCCCTGGCATCATTGCAAAATCATTCCTGTAGTGTCGACGGGAATACCTCGTCTGCCTTCGGGCGTCTTGCGACGAGGGAGGGCGAAAACGGACGGCTTCGGTCAACTTTTCGTTTTGACGGAAGGGATCAGCTTCTTCATATTGATGGTGCGCTTAATCTCCCAAGTTTGTTCGTCTGCGGGGTTATACTGCTCCAAGAATGTAATTAATTCTTTCGTTATTGGAGTTGGCGTTGAAGCGCCGGAAGTAACGGCTACTTTGCGGACGCCCTGCAGCCACTCCAGCTGAAGCTCGCTTATGTCGCCGATCCTGTACGCCTTAACGCCGGCAATTTGCTCGGACACCTGCGCAAGCCGATTCGAGTTGTTGCTGCGCGGGTCGCCCGCCACAAGCACGAGATCCGCCTGCTTGCCCTGCTCCGCTACCGCTTCCTGACGCACCTGCGTAGCCAGGCAAATCTCATTATGAATTTCAGCCGTCGGAAATTTGGCGATCAGCGCATTCATAATGTGGCGGATATCCCACTGGCTCATCGTCGTCTGGTTCGTTATAATGATCCGCTCCGTATCGAGTTCAAGAGCGTCGATCTCCTCGATCCGCTCGATCAGCCGGACATGATCCGGCGCAATGCCGAGCGCGCCTTCGGGCTCGGGATGCCCTTTCTTCCCGATATAGATGATGCGGTAACCGTCCGCTACCTTCTCGCGAATCAGGTCATGCGTTCTCGTTACGTCCGGACAAGTCGCATCGACGACGGTCAAGCCCTTGTCCCGGGCGCGCTTGCGCACCTCCGGCGAAACCCCGTGAGCCGTAAAAATGACGGTTCCTTTCTCAACCTGTTCCAAAATTTCAAGACGGTTTTCCCCGTCGAGCGTAACGATGCCTTCATCCTCGAAAAACTGCGTTACATGCGCATTATGGACAATCATGCCCAAAATATATATCGGTCGAGGCAGGTTTATGTTCTTAGCCGTCTGCATCGCTAACGCCATCGCATCGACTACCCCATAGCAGTAGCCCCGCGGCGATATTTTGATGACTTCCATAGTTTGTCCCACCCATCATTTATAAGAAACCGGCTTCCTATATCATTATACATCATATAAGAGCTGTTTTCTCATTATACCTTATTCCATAATCTCGGGGAAGCGGCTTGTCGGAAGCCAGACGACAAATGTCGTGCCTTCGTCTTTGCGTGTGGCGACTTCGATCGAGCCGCCATGCTCGTCTATTATCCATTTGGCGATGGACAGTCCGAGCCCGGTTCCCGACGTTTGTCCGCGGGATTTGTCGGCACGGTAGAAGCGCTCGAAAATATGCGGCACCTCTTCCTTGTCCATGCCGATTCCCGTATCGCTGATCCGAACGCCGATCTGATCGGAGCCTTTCAACGCGTCGATCCGCACATAACCTTCATCGGTATATTTGAACGCATTTTCTATGAAAATAAACAGCAGCTGCTGCAAGTAATCCCGGCTGCCGCTGACGACAGCGCCTTCGAGCGCGGATAAATCGCCGACGATAAAATCGACAGACTTCGGCAGCATGCCCGCTTTGCGGACGACCGTTTCGACAATCGGCAGCATTGGCAGCGCTTCTTTGGAAATTTGCAAGCCCGTATCAGCCCGCGCCAGCGACAATAGGTCGTTGACGAGACGGCTCATCCGCGAAGCTTCGCCGGCGATATCCTGCATCGCTTCCAGCGACAGCTCCATTTTGTCCTTATCGTCGAGCGCTCGTGCATTCTCATTTTCATTCTCCTGCTGACGCCACATTTTCTCGAGCAAGTCGACATTGCCGCGAATGGTCGTAAGCGGGGTGCGAAGCTCGTGCGAAGCGTCGGAAACGAAACGGCGCTGCGTCCGGTTCGACTCCTCAAGCTCGCCGTACATGAGCTGAATCCGCTCCAGCATGCTGTTTATCGTCGAAGTCAGCTTGCCGATTTCGTCCGGCGGGCCGATGTAATCGATCCGTTTGTCAAGGTCTGCGCCGTTCTCGATCTGCGCTGTGGCGGCGACAATATTGTCGATCGGCTTAAGCGCCTTCCGGGCGAGAAACAAACCGAAGGTAGCTGCAATAAAGAGTGTGATTAGGAAGAGCACAACCAGTACGTACATTAGCAATCTCATTTGATTGTCGATGCTGTCTACGATGGCAGCCACTTGCAACACAACGAATATATCGACATCGTTTTGTCTGTCTTCAAACTTAACCGGCACATTGTACATAAAGAAAGATTTACCCTGTGCCTTGAAGCGTTCAGCCATATTTTTGTCTTTTTTTGCCGCCGCTACAGCGCCTTCGGTCGGAAAAGGATAATCCGTCGTACTCTTAATAATCGAGCCGGATTGATCGGATACCTGCACGAAGTAACCGGGGTATCGAAATTGATCGAGCCGGTTTAAACCGTTGACGGCGTACTGCGTTTGTCCATTAATGACCCACCTGGTTACAGTTATTTTTTGTCGAATCTCAGAGCTGATCTCCTCCATCTGACTCTTCTGATTGCTGTAAAGCATTACGTTAAGCGCCCCGTAAAGCACCACGCCGAATACAAGCATCGTAACCGCGAGGAGACCCGAATACCACAGGGTCAGGCGCAACCTGATGGACATGCCGCTACTCTCCCCTCAATACGTAACCCGCGCCGCGGACCGTCTGAATAAGCCGCTTGCCGCCATGCTCTTCCGTTTTTTGTCTGATGAGCGCTATATAGACCTCGAGCACGTTAGACTCTCCGCTGTAATCGTAGCCCCATATTTTTTCCATAATCAAATCGCGCGACAACACCCGCTTCGGATTTTGCAGAAACAGATGAAGCAGCTCGAACTCCTTCGTAGTCAGATCAACCCGCTTCTCGCTGCGAAACACCTCCCGCGTATCGAGATCCATCACGACATCCTCGTAATACACCCGGTTGCTCGAAGCCTGCTCGGTGCGCTGCGCTTTACGGCGCAGGAGCACGCGAACACGCGCAAGCAGCTCCTCGAGCGCGAATGGCTTTACGAGATAATCGTCGGCTCCCAGGTCGAGCCCTTTTACGCGATCGCCGACTTCGTCTTTAGCCGTTAACATAAGCACCGGCGTATCGGCGCCGCCCTCGCGAAGCCGCCGCACGACCTCCCAGCCGTCGACCTTCGGCATCATAACGTCGAGCACGATCAAGTCCGGCTCCTGTTCGAGCACCTGCCTGAGCCCTTCCTGTCCGTTATCCGCCGTAAATACGGTATATCCTTCAAATGCGAGACTGCGGCGCAGCATCGAAATTATTTTATCGTCGTCGTCAACCACCAATATTTTTTCGCGCATCGGGTCACATCCTTCTTATGGGTTGCAGAGCTTGTCCTGTTATATATTTTACCAAAAATTTCGTCAAATGACCGCTAAGAAGACCAAAGAAAGAAGCAGCCGCACGGACTGCTTCTTCGTTAGCGGCTTATCGCAGCCGGCTTATTGCTGTTGATTTTGCTGCTGAACGTCGTTGCGGTTGCCGATCGTGACTTCGACATCGAGCTTTTTGCCGTCGCGCACGATACCCATCGTAATTTTATCGCCGACCTTGAACGACTGCACCTTCGCCTTCAGCTCGGTCGGATTTTTAACCGCCTCACCGTTGATCGACTGAATGACGTCATAGTTGCGAACTCCCGCTTTGAACGCCGGTCCGCCGAAGTCGACCGTCGCCACGAGAACGCCGTCGGTGGAATCGATTTTGAGCTCTTTCAAATACGATTGGTCGATAGGTTCCATCGTGATGCCGACATACGGATCGGGCTGCTTAGGAATTTCAACGTTTTTGATCAATTTGTCGAGCACTTCTTCCACAGTTTTCGTAGGAATGGCGAAGCCGATGCCTTGCGCTTGCGAGCTGACGGCCGTGTTGATGCCGATCACTTCGCCGTTCAGGTTAAGCAGCGGGCCGCCGGAGTTGCCCGGGTTGATGGAAGCGTCCGTTTGCAGCAGATGCTGATAATTGCGCGTTCCTTTGCTGTCCGGAATGCTGATCGGACGTTCCTTGGCGCTCAGCACGCCGACCGTTACCGTATGATCGAAGCCGTACGGGTTGCCGATCGCCACTACCCAGTCGCCGACGTTAACATCGCTTTCTTGCTTGCTCATCGGAAGAATCGGGAACTCTTTGTCCCCTTTGATTTTCAGAACGGCCAAGTCGAGATCATAGCTGTTGCCGAGCAGTTCCGCTTTGAATGGCGTATCGTAGCCTTGAACCGTCACTTGAATTTCATCCGCGCCGTCAACCACGTGCTGGTTGGTCAGGATATAGCCGTCCTTCTGGAAAATGAATCCCGAGCCCATTCCGGCTTCCTGCAATTTTCCGTCCGTGCTGCCGCTTTTGCCGCCGTTATTTGACTTCGGCTGCTGCTGGCTTCCTCCGTCCCCGAAGAAGTATTGGAAGAACGGATCGTCCATAATCGAGCCGCCGCTGCGGGAACGCGATTGGGCTTTGACGAACGTTTCAATTTTGACGACCGCCGGGCTGGCGTTCTGAACGATCGACGAAATATTGTCGGGTCGCCCCATATCGAGCGCTACGTTTTTCGTTCCGCCGCCGGAACCCGAATTCGATGAAGCCGGCGCCGACGAGCCCGTCCCGCTGCCGTTCGAACCCAATACGCCGCTGTCGCCCGTAAAAAGATTCATTTTGTCCGAAGCGAACATTAGCGATCCTACTACGACCGCCCCTGCCAGAAAAGCGGCAAAGCCGGATTTGAACATGCTGCCTTTCTTCGGCGGACCGCTGATCGTCCAAGACGCCGTAGGCTGCTGCATCGCGGCGTTATTATCCTGCTGAAGGCCGAAAGGACGGATCGGACGCGGCGGCGTCATCTCCACTTGATTGTCGGGAACCGACGATTGGGAAGCCGTCGGTTCCGGCTGCTGCTCTTCGTTCATCGAAGATTTGTACGGCCCGTACGAATAGTAATAGGAAGGCTTCTCTTGCTTGGCTTCGATATCGGTATCAAACTCTTTATTGCGATCCTGAGGATCGTTCGAGTTTCTGAAAAAGTCGCTGTAATCTTTTTTGTTTTGATCCATGATGGTTCCTCCTCCATTTTAAGACCGGCTCACTATAGGTCCGTTTGCATACCGCCGTTTATTCGCCGTGTATATGCAAGCGGTTATCGTTCATGTCCCTATCATGCACGCCCAACCTTAAATGAACCTTAAAAAACGTTAAAATGGAGCTAAATTAACGACTTTTTCGCAAAATTATTGCAGCAGACCTTTCTCGACCTTCCTCAGCACATCCTCCGCCTGCTCGACCCACGACGGCTCCACGTCCGCATCCGGATCCACCGGCTTCTGAAACTGGTCGACAAGCGCGCCGACCACCTTCGCCTCCGCCATATTGTCCAAGCCTTCATTGTATAGATGCTTCAGCACGAACGGCTGCCCGAATTTGATCACCGCATCGGATTGGTCGCTCTCCCCTTCCATCGTGCCATGCGTTACATGAAACGGGAGCCGAAGCCATACCTTGCGCTCCTCATCCAGATTGCGGTCAAAATATCCGTGGTCGTAATCCCAATTGCCCCCCAGCGAAAAATTATGATCGCCCAAATATTCTTGCACATTAACGAACGCTTCTTCTACATTTTCCAATTTGGAAGATAACGAGATCATCTCATCGCTCCTTACTTTGCCATTTTCCCCTAGGATGAACCAAGCGGGATGTTTTTATGTGGCAATGCTAACGAGCCGCACGAAGGGAAGACTATTTATAGGCCCAAACCATTTCCCCAAAATGTGACGCGGGATATGACATCCATCCAATTCAGCAAAGGAGGTGTCCTTTTTGGGACATCAAAGAAATAACCGCAATCATCGTTTCATTTATTCGTTCCTGCTTCTGTTTATCGCCGCCGCCGTAGCCTTGGGAAGCTTCCCGGCACAAGTTCATGCGCAGGGGCCGACCGACGTCGAATTTTTCGATGTAAAGGAAGGCAAAGTCGTCAAGACGGCTCCGTCCGACCGCAAAACGCATAAAGAAGCCTCCAAATGGCTGAAATCGATCGAAGGCCCCGTGCCGAATGCCGTCATCAATCCGCAGCAAGGCGTCGTTTGGAAGGTTCCGCTCGATCCGCCGGTCAAAGTCGACAATCAGTGGTTCAAAGGAACCGCGAACGTCGTTTTCGTTTTCTGGGAAAAACCGGATGCGAAGCCTTACTTACTGATCTTTACGCCGGACGGCAAGCCGCTTTTGTTTACGTTTAAGCATAGCTTGAAGCCATTCGTGAAAAAATACGATGTGAAGGACTTGTTCAAGTAACATTTGCGGAACAAGGATAAAAAAAGGAGCGGCTCGAAATATCGGGCCGTTCCCTTTTCCTGCGATCGGATTATTTCGCCGCCAAGCCCTTGCGGTGGGCATATATGGCAAGCTGCGTGCGGTCTTCCATTTCGCATTTCATAAGCAGGTTGCTGACATGCGTTTTGACCGTCTTGATGCTGATGTGGAGCTCGTCCGCGATTTCCTTGTTCGATTTGCCTTCCGCAATCAGGAGCAGCACTTCCTTCTCGCGTATCGTGAAGCCCTCGTCCCCGTCCTGCTGGACCGAACGCTGCCGCAGGCCGCGGGTCAGCGCCTGGGAAACCTCCGAGTTCATGACAGGCATGCCTTGGTGAGCGCCGCGAATGACATGCACAAGCTGATCGGACGAGATCGTCTTCAATACGTAGCTGACAGCCCCGGCTTCTATCGCCTTTACAACCTTCTCCTCTTCCAGAAAACTCGTCAGCATAACGATTTTCATCTGCGGCAGCTTGCCGATAATCCGCTCCGTCGCCTCAACGCCGTCCATGACGGGCATCATCAAATCCATTAAAATAACGTCCGGCAGCTCTACCTCGTTCCGTTCGAGCATATCGGCCGCTTCCTTACCGTTCGCCGCCTCCCCTACTACGCGAATATCCGCTTCCAGCAGCAAATAAGTTTTCAAGCCCAGCCGGACCATATCGTGGTCGTCGACGATCAACACTTTAATTTCCCCGCTCATCCAATTCGCTCCTCCTTCTTCAGTCGGGTTGAACCTTCCCAGTCCCGGTCCCGGCGGTTAGCCGGCTTATTGAACAAGTATTATTATGATGAAAATTTCGGAATCGAAATTTTGACGGTCGTGCCCTTTCCGACCAAACTGCGCACTTCGGCGTCGCCGCCCAGCCGCTGCGCCCGCTCCTTCATTGTGGACAAGCCGTAAGAGGAACGTTGAGCGCCGCCCGGCTCGAAGCCGATGCCGTTGTCGTCGATTTGCAGAACGATCTGCCGCCCTCCGTCGTGAAGCAGCAGCATGACATGATTCGCTCGCGCATGTTTGACGACATTGGCCATCGCCTCCTGGATGATGAGAAACAGCTGATGCTCGATCGCATCGGACAGCCTGTCGTCCAATCTGACATCGAGCTTTCCCTGCAAGCCGTTCTGCGAGCAATATACGGGAAACCATTGGTCCAGCGCCCCGTGCAGCGTTTTGCCTTCAAGCTCGAGGGGCCGGAGCTGCGCAATCAGACTGCGCATTTGCTTCTGGGCATGCTGCGACATCGTCACCAGCTGCTCCACGACGGTTTTCACCATTTCGGGACGCGCATCAAGCAGCTTTTCCAGCGAAGACGCTGACATATGAATCGCAAAAAGCTGCTGGCTTACCGTATCGTGCAAATCCCGCGCAAGCCGCTTCCGCTCCTCCAGCACAGCCGCCTCGTTCGATTGCGCCTGCAGCATGACGTTCTCCTCGCCCAGCTTCCGCAATAGCTTGATGCGGCCCTCCAGCGATTCGCTCATCTCGTTGAAATCTTGATAAATCGCATCGAAGCCCCCGTTTCCGGAGAGCGGAATCCGTTCGGACAAATTTCCTTTCACCGCTTGCTTAATCGCAAGATGAAGCTTGTCGACGTCGCGCTGTACGCCTCGGGCCGCCCAATATCCGATCGTGGGACCGATCAGCAGCAAACCGAGCACAAGCGCCATCAGCACCATCGGCTTGTCTTGCGCCAGCGTCTGAACCGGCAAATACAGCCAGCCGAGCAAACCGAGCGCCAAGGTCAAGCAAGCCCCCGCAAAATGATAAATGGGCGTTCGCCATTTGGCGTTCTTGATCCGATCCATCATAGCTATAGCCTCATCCGATCTTCTTCACGCTAACGTCCCCGATGAACGAGCTGACGTTAATGAATATTTTTTTGTCCGCCTCGGCATAAAACGGCGTCTCCAGCTGCACCGACTTGAACATCCCACCCTCGTACCGGTCGAGAACATTCAAATCGCCGATGAATGAGGATGTCGATACGCGGACTTCCACTTGCGCGTCGTTCGGCACGAACACTTTCACGTCCCCGATAAAAGCCGAAATCGTAATTCTCGTTTCGCCGTAAGGAATGCTCGCTTTCGTCAGATCGATAATCGTATCGCCGATAAAATGAGACACTTGAGTCGGCTTCAGCTCCCAATACTCCACTCCAAGATGCACGTCGCCGATAAAATTGGAGCGCTGAATGGAATCCTCCGGCATATTCCAATTCCAGCTCCAGTTATGATGATGGTGTTTGTGATGCTTGTTGTGGTGCTTATGCTTCCACTTATGGCCGTTTCCGTACGAATTTCCGCCGGCAGACTGATTTTGATTGCTTTCGGTGTATGGTGCCGCCGGAATTTCCGTCCCCGCTTTCGCAGTCGCTTCTTTCTGCTTATCAAAAGACGAGCCGTACGTAAATGTCGGATCGTAACCGGGCGGCGGGGGAGCGTCATAGGTCGAAGACGGATCGTTCTTCGCTGCAGGAGGCTGCTCCTTCCAATCGCGTCTGCCGCCGGATCTTCCGAACAGGAAGCTTAGCCCGGCGAAAATGATCGCTATCGGCCATATCATTTGAAACGTAAAGTGGAAAATATCCAAATTGTCGAGCAGGAACAAGGCGCCCAGCAATACGATAAATGCGTTCCAAACGCCGCCCCCCCCGCCGGCTGAATACTGCCGTCTCGAGAATGCCCCGTGCAGCCCGACAAGAATGAGCGCGACAGGCCAGAAAGTCGAGAAGAGGGAGCCAAAGTCGAATTCCAAATAATCCATTTGATCCAGCATGAACATAACGCCGATTCCGATCAGCATAAGACCGATCATTGCACGGCTCATAAACGAGTATTTCATTGGCATTTCCTCCATCGCTGTTCGTTCTGTTTATAGTGTAATAAATAAGCGGCGAAATCAAAAGAGGCGAGGGGATGAACATGCTATCGGTCTTGAGACCGAGGCGAACGGAGTTACGATTATGTTAGATTTCATAACACAAACACAAGGTCTAGAATTCGAGCAAAAAAAAGACCGATTCGCCCGAACCGGTTTTTCATAAAAGCTCCCGCTCTATATCGTCCGTCAATTCGACGGGCTCGCCCGCTTGCGATTTGCGCAGCATAGCGCGCACTTCCTCGATTTCGGCCCGCAGCCTCTTTACTTGCTCGAGCGGTTTTTTAACATGATGGACATACTCCAGCGCGACGCGTTGATCCGGCTTCTTCGCAGAAAAAATGCGGCGAAGCGGCGACACCGATTGATACGAGCGTTCTTCCGCGAGCCTTTTTTTCTCGAAACGCTCGACAACCTGCATGATTTCGGCTATTTGCTGCTCCCGCTTGGCGATGTACGCTTCCAGAAACGTATAAATATCGGCGAATTTTTTCTTCTTTACGGGGAGCCGCTTTTCATTCGATAAAGCCTCTTCCATGATAGATCACCTATCTCCGTATGTTATTATTCATTACATGAAATCAGTTTACTACAACTTTCAAGGATTGAGTAGTCTTTTTTAGCGATTTTGAAGTGCGGGTAAAAGCAGGTCGCGGCGTCCAAGCGTGCGAATAACCAACGTCAAAAAGCGGTACAGCGCAATTGCTGCGCTCCACCGCTTTCTTTCTTTTAGCACATTCGGATATTACCGCTTGGCATTTTTGCTTGCGCTTTCGCCGGGCGAATTTTGCGCAGCACGTTTGTTGTTCATTTCAACGACTTCCTCCGCAAACTCGGCGTTGTACTTGTTGTTGTTATTTTTTTTGTTCTTCGCCATTGGTGCTCACCTCCACACCTCTATTTTTTGCAGGCGGGAGCTTTTTATGTACGTACTTAAGTCATGGGTGAACGGCTCTGCATTTATCTTATGCGAGTGCTCAACGTTTACGCAACGGCTTGACCGTCTCTCCTTTATAGAAGCCGCCTTGCAGCCGGATGTGTTCATAGGGCAAATGCGGATTCGCCAATCTCCAAAGCATCCGTTCCGCTCCGCGCACACCGGATTCTTTAATGAGCATGAGCGGTCTTGACAATTGCGGCAAAAACTCGCTTTTGCTGTGTTCGAGCGAGATGAGCGAGCAATCCTCGGGAATCTGCAAACCGTTCTTGCCGCATGCGAAGTAAATCCAAGGCAGTCTGCTGCCCAGTCCGTTCAAGATGGCCGTCGGTTTCCGTCTTTGGAGGCGCTCGGTGACGATCTCCATCCATTTCTCTTTGTCATTCACCAGGTCTGTAACATGATCGTCGGGATCAACCTCGATGCCTTCCACCCTCATCGCTTCTGTAAAAGCCCTCCAGCGGAAAATAAGACCGCGGAAATTCCACCGCGCACCGATATACAGCAGATTCGTATGCCCCATCTCCCGAAAATAACGTACCGCTTGATGAATCGAAGTTTCGACGTCCCATGCGATACTGTCGGCCTTTGCCGCCGGCGGAGGGAAGTTGAGGATAATGCGCGGCATCGGCAGCTCAAGCAGCTTGCTCTCCAGCTCCGGCCCGGTTAAGGGCGGGATAAAAATGCCGTCCGCATATTGCAGATTGTATTTCTCGGCCCAATCTTCAAACCGGTAACTTTGATCAAAAGTTTCGGGAGCTATGACCGTTTCGATCGAATGGCCGAATTCGGACAGTTTGTCCTGCAAACCGGCAAGGAGAAGTTGATTCAAATCCGAGCTTCCATTGGCTCTTGTGATAATGAGCATAAATCTGCGCCTCTCGTCTGAGAACAGCGGAATATTTTCTGCGGCCAAGCCCAGTTTCTGATCCTTCGTCCGATAACCGAGCTGTTTGGCCATCTGGTGAATGGTATGCCGCGTTTCTTCCGACATCCCGGGCAAGCCGCGAAGCGCTCTCGACACGGTATGAATAGAAATCCCGAGACGGTCGGACAGATCGCGAAGTGTAATTTTTCGGTAGCGGGCCATCGCTTATTCGCAACTCCTTTCACCTAATAATTATAACAAAAAATAAAACTAAACAATAACTAAAAATTGAACTTACTTCAATTTATACTTTATGTATTTCCAACTATTAGTGCTAGTCGCGCCCGAGAAGGCGCAAGAAGGGAGGGTATGATGATTAGTATCAATTCGGTTCAGTTTCGTTAGCACGCGCATGTAAGCACTCTATTGTAAGGGAAAGGAACTGTGGCATTACTAAAAAGCTTAAAAAGGGATTTTTTTTTAAAGTTATTAAGGAGGCTGTTATGAAACCGATTGCTTCTGTTAAAAAGCTGTTCCTTATGTTGCTCATGTTAACTATCATGCTTTTGTCTTTTGGTAGCGCATTCAATTCGAATGCTGTTGCACATGGAGAAGAAGGGGCTGACATTCGCAGCAGCACGACGGCTTCGAATGGCACTGATACGCAAGGATATACGGCGACTTATGATGAACCCGGTACGTATGGTCCGTCCAAAGGTGTCGATATTGTCAGAAATGATGTCGTCGTAAGCGTGTCCGGGGTTACGCTTCATGATATAAAAATTTTTGGAAACCTGCTTTTAACCGATGGGATCAGGGAAGGCGAAGTGTTCCTGGAAAATGTAGATGTTAAAGGAACGATGACAGTTTCAAGCAAAGATCTTACCTTGCATCTTGATAAAAAATCCAAGATCGATACCCTCGCAATACAGGAATTGACTCATGTAACAGGCCAAGGCAAGATCGATGAAGCCATCGTCCACGAGGGGGCAAAAGGCTCTACGTTTGAAAAGGCTCCGAAAAAAGTAAAGAAACTCTCAACGCCTGAGCCGTCAGAAACACCGGCGCCGACGCAAACGCCTGAGCCCACGCAATCGCCTACGCCGACTCCTGAACCGACGCAAACGCCTGAGCCAACGCCTGCATCGACTCCGACTTCACAGCCTTTGGCCATCGTCTCGCAAGGACAAGCCCACGCTGTCATTGTCAAGCCGGCGCAGAGCGGTTCGGAAATAAACGAGGCGGCAGCGGCGGTTGCCGACTACATCGCACGCGCGACTGGCGTAACGCTTTCGGTATACACCGTCGCTCAGCTTGACGGTCTCATCTTGGACCCCTCTACGATCACGATACGGATTGGAGCCGGCTCCTACACCGGTAATCAGGAGCTGGAAGATGAAGTCGCAGCCTTGCATCCCGACGGCTTCCTCATAGCTCCCGAAGGCCATGAGTTGATTATTACAGGCCCGACACCGGTCGGAACACGCAACGGGGCTTACGCTTTTCTTGAGAAATACGCAGGCGTTACGTGGCTGTTTCCGGGAGAAGAGTGGATAGATGTTCCGCAGAGCGATGAGCTGCTTATGCCGAGCGAAGCATGGAAAGACGAGCCGACAGCTTTCTCATTAAGGCGCACGATGAATATGGGCAGCCAGACTGTTTACGGCACGATCCGGTCCGAATGGCAGCGTCAGAATCGGACCCTTTCCGCTTCCGAAATCACGCTTGGCCATAATATTTTCACAATTTTCCCGGTTGAGAAATACGGAGACACAGCGAAGTATCCCAATTTCTATCCGAATAATAAGCCGCCCGCTCCCGGCGTTCAAACGGGCTGGCAGCCTTGTTACAGCAACCCGGCTACGGTTACGGCAGCGATCGAACATATCAAAGCGTACTTTCACAATAATCCTAAGGCGATCGCCTTTTCTCTGGCTGCTAACGATATAGGAGGATATTGCGAAGAAAACCCCGCGCATCCCGATTATCCGAACAAGATCAACTCAGTCGGCGTACAGCACATGTCCGAAATCTATTACAAATGGGTAAATGAGGTAGTCGAAGGGGTACTGCAGGACTATCCGGACAAATGGTTCGGTCTATACGCTTATCAGCAAGTGATGGACCCTCCTTCGTTCCCGTTGAATCCGCGTGTCATTCCTGTGATTACTAAGGATCGTTTAGCTTGGGTGGATCCTGAAGTGGAAGCGCAGGGCAAAGCGCATCTTGAAGCTTGGAGCGAAAAAGCGGAGCAATTGGGCTGGTATGATTACATGCTGAGCTACGTGTATCCTCTTCCGCGCGTTTATCCGCATCTGGTAGAACAATTGTATGCGTATGCACAGGATCAGAACGTGCTGGTGCACCATTGGGATATGCATCCCGTGCTCGGAGACGGCCCGCAGCCTTGGCTCATCGCCAAACTCGGCTGGAGTATGGAGCAGGATGCGGATACGCTGCTTGACCATTGGTATGAGGCTGCAGTCGGCCCTGAAGCGGCTTCGTATTTAAAACAGTACTTCGAGCTGTGGGAGCAATTCTGGAAAACCGAAGCAACCGATTCGTCTTGGTTCCAAACATCCAAGGATGCTACCTTTTTATCGTGGAACAGTTATTCTTACTTGGCCTATGCCCGCGAAGAAGTGATGCAAAGCCGGCCGTTGCTCGAATCGGCAGTAGCGAAGGCTCAAACGCCGGCCCAAAAAACAAGAGCTCAACAGCTCTTGCGCCAATTCGAATATTATGAAGCCTCAACGCTTTCTTATCCGCGCCAAATCAAAACGCTGAATAATGATGGCGAAGTATTAGCGATGTTGAATGAGCTGGAGCAAACGCTTGAAGTCCGATTGAACATGGCCAAGCGCCGGCCCGGGCTTATTGAAGAGTTTAACCGGAACCCTGCGCAAAAATATCCTGTCGATCCGATTGCAAGAGGCGCTTCTTGGTCCGGTTGGAGTCCGGATGAATTTTGGCAGCTGCTGCGTTACTTGGAGAATAACGGACCGCTGGATCAGAATAACGCAATCTTGCAGCGTATTCGTTCCTTTCAACAAAATGCCGCAAATCCGAAGCTTCGCGAATTCGCTCATTTGTTAAATCGCATCGATATTGAACAGTCATTAGCCGAAGACGCATCCTTCGAGGAGGAAAATGTCCCCTCCTGGAACAAATGGAATCCCGCCGGATCGGCTTTAATCGAAGTATCGGAGGAATACGCCTCCACCGGAGAACGCAGTTTACGCTTCAAAAACGCATCGCAAGCCGGCGTATGGAAGTATGTAAACGTGAATGCCGGATTGCTCGCTTCTTCCGTCAAATTTTACACGCCGCCAGGGACAACCAGCAAAGGCGTCATTCAAATCGTCATTGAGCTCCATACCGGCAAGGACAAACTCGTTTATTATTCCGAGGCGATGACTTTAGCCGACCACGCCGGACAATGGACCGAGCTTACATTCTTGGAAGAAATGCCGGCGCAAATTAACGGCCGCGATATTCAAAATATTTTAATCAACACGCAAATTAAAAATGCGTCGGATGCCGTGGTTTATGTGGATGATATCGGGGTTTATCAAGTCCGATACGGCACGGCGGAATTGATTGAGCTAGTTAATAGCTATATCGAAGAAGGGAAGCTGGCCGGCGCCCAGGCTCAACCGATGATTTCGCTGCTCCAAACAGCGGAAGAAAAATATCAGCAGAATGAGAGTAAACAATATGTAAGCTTGCTCGCCGATTTCATAGAAGAAGCGAAGCGGCTTCGATCCAATAATGTGTTGAGTGGAGGCGATTATCAAGCGCTGGCCGACGAAGCTTTTGCGCTTATCAGAAAACAAATCGATTTTCAGTACGCAAGCCAGGAGTTCCGGACTACGCATGCCGGGACGTACAAAGTTCCAGTAACAATCAAAAATAATAGTTCTGAAACTTTTACTTTCGAGCTGTCAGGGAATATAACTGACGGGATTCAACTCAATTTTGACAATCCGGTAACCGTCCCTGCTAACCAATCTTCAACAGTTGAAGGAACTTTAACCGTTCCTGAGGCGCTGGAAGAAGGCGACTACCTCATGGATATCGGCTTGGAGCTGAGTGGAAAAACTGTGCTGCAAACGAAGCTCAAGGTAGCTCACTACACGAACCTTTTGAAAAACCCCGGCTTCGAGGAGGCCGATCCGGCGAATCCATTACTTGCAAAGGACTGGGTCAGAATTGGCAGTGTAGCAGAGCGATCGAATGAGAAAAAGCAAAACGGAAGCTACGCTTTCAAAATGATGCCTGATCCGAACTCATACAAAGAAGCCCGCTCCGACCATGTTACCGTTATTCCGGGAGCCAAATACCGTTTGAGCGGATGGGTGTACAGCGAGAACAGCCAAGCCCAATTCGGTTTGCGTCAAACGAATCAAGCGACAGGCGGTACATCGCTGAAATATGATTTTACCGCAGCCAGCAATTCAATCGCAGAGTGGCAATACTTTGAATTAGAGCTCGTTCCCCGAGCGGATGCAAAGATTCTCCAAGTCTATTTAAGAATACTGAAAAACGCAGGGGCGCCTGTGTGGTTTGACAACATGAAACTCGAAATCATAGAAATGCCGTAATGGAAAAGGCGCAGATCCCGTTAGACTAGGATCTGCGCCTTTTTGCTGGAAAAACCTTTTACCGCTTTATTACTGCGATTTAGCCGGAGCGGCTTCCGCCTGCTCGACGGGAACCGTTTTGAGCGCGTTGAGCCTATCCATCATCGCTTCCGTCACTTTGCCGTCGCCCCGGATCAGCACGTGGACGCGCACCGTCTTTTTGCCCCATTGCTGGTAAACCTGATTTTTCGTTTTGAAGTACAAGTCGATCTTATGTCCCTTTATTTTGCTGCCTGTATCCGCCACGACGCCGAACCCGTAGCCGGGAATGTACAGAACCGTGCCGAGCGGGAAAACCTTCGGATCGGCCGCGATCGTCGAAAATTTATCCTTGCGCACTTTAACGCCCGAGTACGTAATGCCGTATTCCGGATGGCCCGGCGTCTTGCCGGTCGATTCCTTCCCGGCGGAGTAGCCGGTCGCAACAACCTCTACCGTATCGAAGCGGTCAAGCAATTTATCCAAGTTAGCAAAAAGGTCGCTCTCCTCCATCTCGGCTATGTTCGGCTCCTCGGCCGTTCCGGGCTCTGCGAAAGCAACCGTGCGGTTCGCGCCGGCGGCAAACTCCTTCAAGAGCGGCACCTTGACCATATGATGGGCTGCAGGCGCAGCATCCTGACGATAATGCCCGGCTTGCGCTGCGGTCCGGCCGGCCGCACCGGCTTGCTCCATCGCTCCGACGAATAGGATCGCCGCCAACATGCTTACAATGCCAAGCCGTTTGAACTGACTTAACGCTTTCGAAATCATTTGATTGACTACCTCCCCCTCAATGAGGGTGTCCTGTTTAACATGCCTCAATAAGCCCAAAAACGGCATATTAACAAATAAGGTACCCAAAAAAACGGACGATTATGCATCTGTGCTCCTACGCGCTTGTTAACCGCCAAACCGCCGCTAAGGTCAGAATGGAGGGCTTAGCGGTCGCCCAATCTGCCGCTTATTTCTTTTGTGATCATGGCGGCCGTTTCCTCGATGCCGTGAACGCCGATATCGCCCTGTCCGCGTCTCCTTACGGAGAAAGTGCCGGCATTCCTCTCGTTCTCACCTACGACAAGCATATAAGGAGCCTTCTGCAGCTGCGCTTCGCGAATTTTATAGCCGAGCTTTTCGTTCCTCAGATCAACTTCGACGCGAATGCCGGCTTCCAGCAGCTTCTTGCGCGCTTCCAAAGCATATTCCGCTTGCGCATCGGAAACCGGGATAATGACGGCTTGCACCGGCGACAGCCAAACCGGAAAAGCGCCGGCATAATGCTCCGTCAGGATGCCGATAAACCGGTCGATCGACCCGTAAACGGCGCGATGGATAACGACCGGACGATGCTTCTGGCCGTCTTCGCCGACATAGGACAGATCGAATTTTTCCGGCATTTGAAAATCGAGCTGGATCGTTCCGCACTGCCAGCTTCTTTTCAGCGCGTCATAGATGTGGAAGTCGATTTTGGGACCGTAAAACGCCCCGTCTCCCTCGTTTAGCCGATAAACGATCCCTTGCGATTCCAGCACGCTTCGCAGCGAAGCTTCCGCCCGCTCCCACAGCTCGTCGGAGCCCATCGAATCTTCCGGCCGCGTCGACAGCTCGATGCGGTATTCGAAGCCGAACACGCGGTACATGCTGTCGATCAGCGCGATAATATTCGCGATTTCCGCTTCGATTTGCTCCGGAAGGACGAACAGGTGGGCATCGTCCTGACAAAACGTTCTCACGCGCATCATGCCGTTCAACGCCCCGGAAAACTCATGTCTGTGCACCTGGCCGAATTCGGCAAGACGAATCGGCAGCTCGCGATAGGAATGAAGCGCATTTTTGTATATGAGCATATGGCCCGGACAGTTCATGGGCTTTAACGCAAACGCCGTTTCGTCTACATCCGTAAAATACATATTGTCTTTGTAATGATCCCAATGGCCCGACTGCTCCCAAAGCTTTCTGTTCATTATAAGCGGCGTACGCACTTCTTCGTAATCCGCTCCGCTTCTTCCGCGCGAGAATGCCTCAAGCTCGTTACGGACGATCATCCCCTTCGGCAAATAAAAAGGCATACCCGGCGCCTCTTCCGAAAACATGAACAGTTCCAGCTCTTTGCCGAGCTTGCGGTGATCCCGCTTTTTCGCTTCCTCAAGCCGGTGAAGAAACTCATCGAGCTGCGCTTTTTTCGGGAAAGCCGTGCCGTAAATGCGCTGCAGCATCTTATTGTTCGCGTCTCCCCGCCAATAAGCGCCGGCCACGCTTAGCAGCTTGAACGCTTTAATCCGGCCTGTCGACGGCAGATGCGGTCCCCGGCAAAGATCGAAAAATTCGCCCTGGTCATAAATGCTGATGACGGCGTCCTCAGGCAAATCCCGAATCAGCTCCAGCTTGAACGGATCCTCCAATTCGCTGAAAATTCGAACCGCCTCCTCGCGGCTCACCTCTCGTCTGGCAATCGACAAATCCTCCCGGACGATCCGTTCCATTTCAGTCTCGATACCGGCCAAGTCTTCCGAGGACAACGGCTTCTCCAGATCGATGTCATAGTAGAAACCGTCTTCGATAACGGGACCGATGCCGAGCTTAACCGACTTTCCGCCGAACAAACGCTTGATAGCCTGCGCCATCAGATGCGCCGTGCTATGCCGGTAAACGCTCAAACCGTCGTCGCTGTCCAGCGTAACGATCTCCACCTTCGCGCCGTCCGGCAGCGGAACGTTCAAATCGACGAGCTTCCCGTCCGCTTTCCCCGCCACCGCGTTTTTCTTCAGCCCCGGGCTGATCGCTTCCGCCAGCTGCGCCGCCGTCGTGCCTGCCGCCACCTTTCTTACAGCTCCGTCGGACAACATAACTTGAATCTCATTCGGTTTCATTTCCGTTTCCTCCTTATTCGATTTTTGTGAAAACAAAAAAAACGCAGCCGTCCCACAAAAGGGACGAGTGCGTTTAAACCCGTGGTTCCACCCTGATTCGATCCGCCGCTTGCGCGGCGAATCCTCAGCCATCCGGTAACGGGGATGAACCGTCGATCGATACTGAATGCGCGGATGGGGCAGCATGACTCTACTATCCTGATACGCATCGTTCCCTATCGAAGCTACAAAGCGGTAAATCCGCCGGGCTGACGGAAGGGGCTTTCAGCCGGAACCCCTCTCTCTGTGCCGCTCCCTGGCAGACTCATGTCTTTGATCATAACTTACTCAATATTCTCTTATTCCTGATCCTGCGACTTGTTTTTGATATCATCCGTTATCATCGCGATCGTCGCTTCCACGCTATGCGCGCCGATATCGCCTTGTCCGCGCTTACGTACGGAGAATGTGCCGTTGTTCACTTCATTCTCGCCGATGACGAGCATATAAGGAATTTTCTCGAGCTGCGCCTCGCGGATTTTGTAGCCGAGCTTCTCATTGCGCACATCCGCCTCTACGCGGATACCCGCAAGCTGCAGCCTCTCCTTCAGCTCGTTCGCTTGCGCCTCGAACGCCGGCGAAACCGGGATGATGCGGGCTTGCTCGGGCGACAGCCAAGTAGGCAGCGCGCCTGCGAAGTTTTCGAGCAAGTAGGCGGTCATCCGCTCCATCGTGCTTATGATGCCGCGGTGAATAACGACCGGGCGGTGCTTCTGGCCGTCGTCGCCGACGTATTCCAGCTGGAACCGTTCAGGCAGCAGGAAGTCGATTTGCGCGGTCGAGAGCGTTTCTTCTTTTTTCAGTGCGGTTTTGATTTGAACGTCAAGCTTCGGTCCGTAGAACGCCGCCTCGCCTTCCGCCTCGTAGAACGGCAGATCGAGCTCTTCGACAACCTCGCGAAGCATGCGCTGCGCGGTCTCCCACATTTCGTCGTTTTGGAAATATTTTTCCGTATCCTTCGGATCGCGGTACGACAGACGGAAACGGTATTCCTTGATGCCGAAATCCTCGTATACTTGACGGATCAGCTTTACGACGCGGCCGAACTCTTCCTTGATTTGGTCCAGACGGCAGAAAATATGCGCGTCGTTCAACGTCATCGCGCGTACGCGATGCAATCCGGTCAACGCGCCGGACATTTCGTACCGGTGCATGGTGCCGAGCTCCGCTATGCGGACCGGCAGGTCGCGGTAGCTTCGCATTTCGCTTTTGTACACCATCATATGATGCGGGCAGTTCATCGGACGAAGCACGAGCTCTTCGTTATCCAGCGTCATTTTCGGGAACATATCCTCTTGATAGTGCTCCCAGTGACCGGAAATTTTGTACAGCTCCACGTTCGCAAGCACCGGCGTATAAACGTGCTGATATCCGAGTCTTTCCTCGAGATCGACGATATAACGCTCCATCGTGCGGCGGATTTTGGCGCCGGCCGGCAGCCAAAGCGGAAGCCCTTGCCCGACTTCGCGGGAGAAGGTAAAGGTCTTCAGCTCTTTGCCGAGCTTCCGGTGGTCGCGTTTTTTCGCTTCTTCAAGAAGGTGCAGATGCTCGTCAAGCTGCGCTTTTTTCGGGAAAGCCGTACCGTAAATGCGCTGAAGCATCTTGTTCTTCGAATCGCCGCGCCAGTATGCGCCGGCTACGCTCAGCAGCTTGAAGGCTTTAATCCGGCCGGTCGACGGCAAATGCGGTCCGCGGCACAGGTCGAAAAACTCGCCCTGATCGTAAATGGTAATGACCGATTCCGCAGGTAAATCGCGAATAAGCTCAAGCTTAAGCGGATCCTCAAGCTCGCTGAAAATGCGAACCGCTTCTTCGCGGCTAACTTCGCGGCGGGAAATCGCGATATTTTCTTGCGTAATCTTCTCCATTTCCTTCTCGATGCGGCTTAAGTCGTCGGAAGAAAGCGGCGTCTCCAGATCGATGTCATAATAAAAACCATCCTCAATGACGGGCCCGATACCGAGCTTCACCGTTTTTTCGCCGAAAATGCGTTTAATGGCTTGCGCCATCAAGTGCGCCGTACTGTGGCGGTAAACTTCAAGACCGTCTTCGCTGTCCAGCGTCACGATTTCCACTTTCGCGTCTTCTTGCAGCGCCGTGTTCAGGTCGACCACTTTGCCGTTTACTTTGCCGGCGACCGCATTTTTTTTCAGCCCCGAGCTGATCGATCCCGCTATATCCTCGATTGTGGTTCCTTGCGCATACTCGCGTACCGCGCCGTCAGGGAATGTAATGTTTACTGCCATTAGTGATCAGCCTTTCCGTTTAATTTTATTTGAACGCAAAAAAACGCATCTCTCCTATAAGGGACGAGTGCGTTCAGCTCGTGGTTCCACCCTACTTCGATCGTCCTGCGCCGGCTCATGCCGAAAACATCAGGAACGAATCCTCAGGCATTCGATATCGGGAATGATCCGTCGGGATGTACTGACCGGGCGGCATAGCCGGCGCAGCGTTCCATTCCGAAGCTACAAAGGGGTAAATTCGTCCGGTTTACGTAAGAAGCTTGCAGCCATGGCTTCCTTCTCTGTGCCGGTTCCGTACGAACTCATGTCTTCGATAATCGCTTAAACTTGTGAATTTACGTTTTATTATAATCAGGACGGCATCCCCGGTCAAGGGGACAACTGATCCTGTTTGCTCCGTTCGCCCAGCAGCGGCTTGCAGACGCGGCAGTAATGGCATAATTTGGCCCGCTCCTCGAATATTTGCACGATCGTGCGGATGACCGCCACCTCCGGCTCGCGCGTATGGATATAGATGCGCTGCGGCGCAACCGTAATAAGCGTGCTTACGATCAAATCCTCGAAATTGAAGTCCGAGTCCAGCCATTCGACCGATAGCGTTTCATCGATGTCTTCCGCCGTAATCGGCTTCATCTGCTCGTTCAAAATGACGAATTCATTGCCGCCTTTATGCATAAGATGGGCTTCGGGAATTTTCGTATCCTGGATAAAGACGAAATATTTCAAGAGCGAAATAAATTCCTGGTATTGCTTATCCATTAAATATTCATCTACCGCATACTCGACGATTTCGCGCAGCTCCTCCAAATACCCTTGAAGCCGGAACTGAAGAAGGCCGTGAATGTTGATCGTCACGTTTTCCTTCAGAAAAACGCCGACTTCTTGTGCGATAAGCTGCTCTCTCCGCTTACGGCTATGATCGGTCGCGAGCTCGGGATCGTCCTGTGTGTTCAGCATGCTTCCGCAATACTGCACGATCTTGGCGACTTCTTCCTCATCTTCATACGCAAAATCCGTCATGATGATGCTGCGCAGAAGCTCCAGCTCCTCTTCCTGCACGATATAAGCGGCAATTGCCGAACCGATTTTGTCTTGGATGATCATGCGCAGCGGTTCTTTCCATACCGTTTTCGACGGCCGTTCGCAGCGGATTTGCGCAAACTCGCCGAAGTGCTCCGTTTCCAAACGGATTTTGCCTGCGTATGCCTGCAGCAGACGCTCCAGATGGGCCTGAAGCGCGATTCCCGAATGCTCTTTGGAAGCCATCACCGTTATCGTAATCCCGTCCATATGCTCACTCCCCTCGCTAAAGCCATTTGTCGTGCGAGTCGTTTCCTTACAAGTATATGGTTTAACAAAAGGAGATATACAATGAACCGATTGGGAAAAAGGAGCCAAAATCAGAGAGGCGGACGATGTTTGCGATCGCTGATGTCTGGTATGCGGTACCGCACGAGTTACGGATGGTATGGTATAATAAATCCAACTATCCGCTTGGAGGCGATGATCGATGCGTATGCCGAAATCGGACGTTCGAGAATGACAAGCGGGGCAAGTCTAGGAACGGCAGGAATTGCACGACATTCCCGAACGATCATTGCCGGGGGCGGAAGGATACAATGGAGGTTACGGAATTATATGGAGAAAAAGATCGTATTTTTCGATATTGACGGAACGCTGCTGAACAACCGGAACGAAATTCCGGATTCGACGAAAAAAGCCGTTCGTTCCCTTCAAGATAAAGGCATCGTGACGGCCATTGCGACGGGCAGAATACCGTCCATGTTCGACTGGGTCAGAGAAGAGCTTGGCATAAGCTCCTACGTGTCCATCAACGGGCAGTACGTCGTTCACGAGGGCCGAACGATTTATTCCAATCCGATCGATCGCGTTATCCTTAAGGAACTCGTCGAGCTGACGACAACGAGCGGCCATGCTCTGGCAACCTGCAGCTCCGATAAGGTCCGTGCACTGGCCGAAAATCACCCCCATATCCGAAATAGCTTCGCCACGATCGAATTGCCGCATCCGCCGGTCGACCCTTATTTTCATCTTAACGAGCCGGTGTATCAGGGCTATCTCTTTGTCGACAATGAAGAGCAGACGGTGTATGATCAAAAATTTCCGCAGCTTCGCTTCGTTCGCTGGCATGACTATGCCGTTGACGTCCTTCCCTCGGGCAGCTCGAAAGCGATCGGCATCGAGCAGATGCTCCGCATTCTCGGCATTCGCCCTGAGAACAGCTTCGCCTTCGGCGACGGCTTAAACGACGTTGAAATGCTCGCTTCTGCAGGCATCGGCATTGCCATGGGTAACGCGGTCAACGAAGCGAAGGATGCGGCCAAAATGGTAACCGCCTCGAGCTCCGAGGACGGGATTTGGAAAGGGCTTCAGATGGTGGGGCTGCTTTGACGGTGAGGAGCGCATAACTTCGCGTACACGCAAATTTGCCTCCATACGAACTGGAAAACCTCCAGCTATTTTTCGGAATATCCCTTGATTCGTAGATCTTAATGGAAAAGCTACAGTTATTATTATTGAAATTCCCTAAATAGGAGAAAATGCAGAATTTTAACTGGAGTTTTTCCATCTAAATGCCTTTTTACCGCCTTTTAGACGAAATTAGCTGTATGTTATCCAGTTAGCGCTCGTAAGAGCAGCTTCTCCGCACGTTTTTACTGAGGATTGGAACCAACTACTGTTAAAAAGAACCCCAAAAAAGCCCTTGTTCTTCCTTCAATAAGGAAGAACAAGGGCTTTTTTCATTAGGGTCGCGCTTATCGTCACGCACGAGGCGACAGCCGTCAAGCGCTGTCATATCTAGCGCATGGAACTACTTCGCGAGGGCTGACTGCCGGCTGGCCGTGCGTTGAGGCCCGCAGCCGGTTCACGAGCTCATTGCCATCCCCCGCATGCGGGGAATCAGGCGACCGGACGAATCGCCGTCCCCCTGCGAGCAGCCGAATCCGATCGTTTACTTCACGCCAGCATCCAGTTCTTTCACCATTTCCGCTACGGAGATGAGGCCGCCGCCGGAAAGGTACCAGTAGTTCGGGTCAAGATAAACGATAGTGCCGTTTTTGAACGCATTCGTTTTCTTCACGAGCTCGTTCTCGACGGTTTTCTTTGCGCTCGACTCGCCGCCTACGGCTGCCGTACGGTCGACGACGAACAAATAATCCGGGTTTTTCTCGAGAATGTATTCGGGCGAAATCGGATCTCCATGGGTTGTTACCTTGATGTTCTCGTCTGCCGGCTTGAAGCCGATTACGTCATGAATGATGCCGAAACGGGAACCCGCGCCGTAAGCGCTCAAGCTGCCTTCGTTGGCGAGCACGATCAGCGCGTTTTTGTTTTGCGCTTTGACTTTATCGGATACGGTTTTGATCGAAGCCGTTACTTTGGCCAGTTCTTCCTCGACCACCTTCTCCTTGCCGAAAATAAGGCCGAGCGTCTTCGTATTTTCCGTGTAGGAGTCCATATATTTAGCCGTATCGACGCCAAGGAAAACGGTCGGCGCGATTTTTTTGAGCTCGTCGTAACCGGTTTGCTGTCTGCCGGAAATGATGATCAGCTCAGGCTTGAGCGCGTTGATTTTCTCGAAATCGGGCTCGGTCAAGCTGCCCACGTTTTTGTATTTTGCGTCTTTGTATTTAGCCAAATACGGCGGAATGTTCGCCTGCGGCACGCCGGTTACTTCGATACCCAGCTTGTCGAGCGAGTCGAGAATGCCGAAATCGAAAACGACGACGTTTTTCGGATTCGTTTTGACCTTCGTTTCGCCGAGCTTGTGCTTGATCGTCACTTCCGTCGGTGCCGACGGTGCCGCTGACGGCGATGCCGATGCCGCTGCCGAAGGGCTCGCGCTTCCTGCCGCATTGTTCGTCTCGGTTTTGCCGGCGCCGCAGGCGGATACGCCAAGCGCTACAATCAGGGATAATACGGGTAACATCAGTTTCTTCTTCATCCTAATCACCTCATAATATTTTGGTTATATATGAAATTCCTTTTATCCATCAAGTGAAATAAATACAAATTTTATGCTCCTCGACCGTCTCGATCCGGATGTCCATATCGTAGATATCCAGCAGAACGGCGGGATCGATAATTTCCGCAGTCGGGCCGTCCTTCACCACCCGGCCGTCTTTGAGCGCAACGATACGATCCGAATAGCAGGATGCAAAATTGATATCGTGCAGCACGAGAATGATCGTTTTGCCCAGCTCGTCGACCATCCGCCGCAGTACCTTCATAATTTGCACGGAATGCTTCATGTCGAGATTGTTAAGCGGCTCGTCGAGAAGAATATATTCGGTATCCTGCGCCAGCACCATCGCGATGTAAGCTCTTTGCCTCTGTCCGCCGCTGAGCTGGTCCAGAAACTTGTGCTGCATCGATTCCAGATCCATATAAGCGATCGCCTCGTCCACATGCTTCCAGTCCTTGTCGTTCAGCCTCCCCTGTGAGTAAGGAAAACGCCCGAAGCTGACAAGCTCCCGGACAGACAGCCGGATGTTAATATGATTCGTTTGCTTCAGAATCGATATTTTTTTGGCGAGCTCCTGGCTTTTCGTTTCGGAGACGCTGCTGCCGTCTATGTAGATGTCCCCGCTATCCTTCGGGATAAGACGGCTGATCATCGAGAGCAGCGTGCTTTTACCCGCGCCGTTCGGACCGATGAAGGAGGTGATCATTCCTTTGGCGACCTTCACGCTTACTTGATCCACTACGCTTTTGCCGCCGTATGCTTTGGAAACGTTTTTGACCTCTACCACGCTTTTCTCTCCTTAAGCAGAAGATACAGAAAGTACACGCCGCCGATAAAATTGATAATGACGCTGATCGTAGTCGAGAAGGCGAACACCCTCTCCACAAGCAATTGCCCGCCGACAAGCGCTATGATACCGATTAGGATGGAGCCCAAGATGAGTACGCCGTGCCGGTACGTTTTAAACATCTGATAGGCGACGTTCACGACGAGCAGCCCCAGGAACGTAATCGGCCCGACCAGCGCCGTAGCGATCGAAATGAGCACCGCGACGACGACAAGCAGCCTTTTGACCGTATAATCGTACGGAACGCCGAGGTTGATCGCCTGATCCCTTCCAAGCGAAATGACGTTCAAATATTTGATGAATCTCATACAGTACAGCGTGACGAGAACCATCCCGACGATCGATATCGTCAGAAGACCGGTTTGCACATTGTTGAAGCTGGCGAACATTTTGGACTGCACGACGAGAAAATCGGTCGGATCGATGAGCACCTCCATGAAGGTGGACATACTGCCGAACAATGAGCCGAAAATGATGCCGACAAGCAGTAAATAATAAATGTTTTGCCCTTCCTTGCGGAACATCCACTTGAACAGCACGAGCGCGAACACGATCATCAGTCCGACGGACAGGACGAAATTCAAATTTTTGTTTACGATCGCAATGTTCATCGAGCCGTAGGCGAAAATAAGAAACGTCTGAAGCAGCATATACAACGAATCCAAACCGATAATGCTCGGCGTCAAAATGCGGTTGTTCGTAATCGTCTGAAACACGACGGTCGAGAAGGCGATGGCTGCGCCTGTTACGGCGATCGCCAATATTTTCATCCCTCTTCGCGGAAGAACGTAGCTCCAGTTGCCGCCTGCATGAAGGAACATAAACGCGGCGATCAAAGCTAGCGCGAGAACGGCTAGAAGACTTAGCCTGACTTTAAGATTCATGTGCCTTTCTCCTCATCAGCAAATAAAGAAAGATCGCGCTGCCGAAAACGCCGACGGTCAGACCGATCGGAACTTCATACGGAAAAATGATGACGCGGCCGAAAATGTCGCAAACGAGCACGAAAATCGCGCCGAGCAGCGCCGTATGTGCCAGACTCTTTTTCAGATGATCGCCCTGGTAAAGCGTTACAATGTTCGGAATGATGAGTCCGAGGAACGGGATCATCCCAACGGTAAGCAGTACGACCGCGGATACCATCGCCACGATGACCAGCCCGATATTGACGACCTGCCGGTACTTGAGCCCCAAATTGACGGAGAAATCTTCTCCCATGCCGGCGATTGTGAACCGGTTCGCGTACAAATAAGCGATCACCATGAGCGGAATGCTGATGTACAACAGCTCGTACCGGCCCTTCAAAATCATTGAGAAGTCGCCTTGCAGCCAAGACGAAATATTTTGAATCAGATCCTTCCGGTAAGCGAAAAAGGTCGTGAGCGAGCCGATGATGTTGCCGAACATAAGTCCGACCAGCGGGATGAATATCGTATCTTTGAATTTGATTTTGTCCAGTATCTTCATGAACAGCCAAGTGCCGGCTAGCGCGAATACGAACGCTACGATCATTTTTTGCATCGGGCTGGCCGCCGTAAAAAGCATCATGGCGACAAGCACGCCGAAGCGCGCCGAATCCATCGTTCCCGCCGTCGACGGCGAAACGAACTTGTTCCGCGTCAGCTGCTGCATGATAAGCCCCGTAATGCTCATGCTGACGCCGGCGATAATGATGCTGATCAAGCGGGGAATCCGGCTGATTGTCAGAATGTCCATTTGCTCTTTGCTCAAATGGAACATATCGCGCGGCGAAATGTTTTTCACGCCGATAAACAAGGAAGCGACGGAAAGGATGATCAGCGCCGCGATCAAATATCTTTTTTTCATAAAGCTTTCCTCATTCGTTCGGCGGATATAGTAAAGATAATCATTCTCAGTGAAAGGACAAAAAAATTTACGCCTCGATGACGGTAAGCAGCTGCTCGGCCGGAATTCTCGGCTGCGCTGACGGAACCTTCGCCGGATATCCGACATGCAGGCTGCCGACGATTTTTTCGCCTTGGCCGATACCCAGCGCCTCACGGAATGAAGGCTCATGCAGCAGCGGATACGTTTCCCACACAAGGCCCAGGCCTTGCTCCCAGGACAACAGGCTGAAGTTATGGATGAGGCAGCTGACGGACGCGTAATCCTCTTCCCGGACGACCGGATGGGAATGCTCTTTCATGACGACAAGCAAAAACATCGGCACGGCCATCAGCTTATTATAAAACTTCTGGCCGATTTCCTTCGCCTTCTCGGGATCGCGCTCCCGTCTTTCGTTCAGCGCCCGGCTGACCTCTGCGATGCGCTTGCGCCCTTCCCCATGCACGAGCACGAAGCGCCAAGGCTGCGTCATTTTATGATTCGGCACCCATACTGCAGTATCCAGCATTTCCTTGACAAGCTCGACGGATACCGGGCGATCTTCGAATACATGCACTGAGCGGCGTTCCATGATGATTTTCGATAGTTCCATGCAGTTTCCCCCATATGTGTTAGAAGTGCGATGCGAACGGTTCTTAACGGCTGTCATGCCCAGCAATAAGGCTTCAAGATGAACGAGCCTCCGCACCCGCGATTGATAATCATTATCACTACATCTATTTTACACATATTCGCTGACTCTGGAATGGATATTCTTTTTTTCAGCATGGACTTTTCTATTCGGCTCGCCGAATCAATGCATAAGCAGCTTGACGATTTGATCGATCATATTTTCATGAATGGAAGGATTGTACAAAAGCGGTTCGTCGAAACGAATGAACAAGACCAGCCTCGGACACCCGTTCAGGTCCATGCTCTGCCAATCTTCCTCAAGCTTGCGGCACTCCTCGTCCGGCATGGAACTCGGCACCAGAAAAATGACATGATTGCAATCGAGCTCCGCCAATTCCTTCAGCAAAAACGTATCGAGAAAGCCGATTTCCCTTACGGCATCCGGCGACGTTATTTGCAGCTCGTCATAGAACAGATCGCTCATTTTTTTAACCTGCCTGCCGAAAACGCGGAACAACGTCCCGAATAACCCGACCAATAAATACGGTTCGTCCTTTAATTGCTTCCGGATATGATAACGGGCGTTTTCCGCCTTGATTTCGTAGTAGGCCAGCCATCGGTCCGCCACGGTCGGAATGCCGATTCTCTCGCTGATTATCGTCAGGCGTTCTTTCCAGTCGCGGCCTTTCCATTTAAACATGTAAACGGGAGCGATTTCCGCCAGAGCCCCGTATACTTCTTCCGTGACCGGCGGCGTTAAAATCAGCTCGGGCCGGCTTTGCTCGATCTGCTTGATATAAGCCTCGGGCTCGTCCATCCATCCCCGCTTGAGCGATAATACGGGCACGATGCCTAGGACGGCCAGATCGCCTTGGAACACCGGCGTCAAATTCGCAATTCGAATCTGGGCATATGTAACATATTCGCTTGGCGAAATGCCCATATGTTTTTTGAACAATCTGCTGAAATACAGCTCATCGGGATAACCGACGGCATGCGCGACCTCCATGATCGATGCGGGCGCGCCTGCGAGCAGCCTTAGCGACTCGTTCAAACGAACCGTCGTTATGAATTTATGCGGACTGAGCCCCGTATGCGAGCGAAAGGCTTGGTAAAAACGGCTGACGCTTGCTCCCGACAGCCGCGCCAGCTCTTCTATATCCATCGCCGTATGGTAACGGGCCAGCATCGTTTGTTTCATTTGCTCGACATACATGGTCAGGCTGTCTTCGTCCACGCTCTTAGGCTTGCTCAAGGAAACCAGGAAGGCGTGCACCATACCGTAAAGATGCGCATGAAGAAGAAAGTAAAAAGCCGGCTCCCGCTTCCCGTCGTCATCGAGAAAATCCTGCACCCAGCTGCGGATGTTCGGAATTTTGAACGTATACATTCCGAAGCCGTACAGCTTATACGACGATGCCCGATCGGGAGCAGTTCCTCCCTCCCATCGAAACCGGATCAGCGCGATGCGCGACGCATGCTCCTCCCGGTTCTGAATCGAGCACAGGCAGCCGGCCGGCACGAAAAATAGTTCTCCCGCAGACGCATTTCCCGTACGCCGAGTTTGGCCGTCCTTCAGCGTTATCTTCACGCTCTCCTTGCGGACATAACCGAATAAGGCATGCTTGTCCGCTTCTATGTGCACGCTTTGGCGGCCGTCTATTTTATATTCTGTAGTGTCCGTATACCGCAGCGCATTTCCTTCTACATGTCTAGACGCTTCCATCTCCTGATTCCCCCTGGACTGGAAATACCACCAAATCATTTTATGGTAATGATAATCTATCTCAATGTCAAATGGTCCGGACTAAAAACAAAAAACCGCCGAAAGCCGGCGGTTTGATTTCAAGCGATTATTTTTCGATAATAATGCCGTTCAGTTTAAGATTTACCGGATTGGCGATCGTGTCTCCTACCGGGCATGTCCGCTCCAGGAATTCGATAAATTCCTCGACTTGCTCTCTAGCAGCATCGGTTTTGATATGGAAGGTATACCGGATGTCGGAGTAACCGCGGCGCACGTCGGATTTGTTGAAGAAGCCGTCCGTATCGAGGTCGCCTTCCACCTCAACCCAGAAGTCCTCCAGATTGATGTTGAATTTTTTGGCATAAGCTCTGGCCACGATCGACTGGCAGGAACCAAGCGCGCAAAGCACCGCTTCAACGGGATTCATTGCGGTATCCGTACCGCCCAAGCTTTTCGGCTCGTCGATCATCATTTCGAAATTTCTGGAACTCGCCTTTACAACAAGCCCTTTCTGTAAATGAGCGGTTGCTTTAAACGTTTCTACCGGCATACGAACACTCCTCTAGTAAAATAACAAACTAGCGATATAATACCACATTTCACCAAAATCCGACACTCCAGGATAACAAAAAACGCATATCCTCCCCCGATCCCCGTAAAAGGATAACGATAGAAGATATGCGCCCATATTCAAGCAATCAGCGTTTCGCTGAAAGACCTAATTCTGCATCACAAAATCCTTCTCAACCGACGATTCCTCGTCGAACACACGCAAAATCTCGTAGCGCGTATTGCGCTGCGCAGGGATTTTGCCCGCTTCGCGAATGAGGCGCAGGATGCTCTCGATATTGACCTTGTGCGTCGTGCCTGCGGCCGAGACGACGTTCTCCTCGATCATCGTGCTGCCGAAGTCGTTGCAGCCGTAAGACAGCGTCTGCTTGCCGACCTCCGGTCCCATCGTTACCCAGGACGCTTGGAAATTCGGGACGTTGTCAAGCATAATGCGGCTGATCGCCAGCGTCTTCAAATATTCCTCCGGCGGAACCGGATCCGCCTTCATATTCGTATTTTCCGACTGGAACGTCCAAGGGATGAAGGCAAGGAAGCCCGGCGTGTTATAGCCGTGGATTTTCACATCGTCCTGCGCGTCGCGCACGCGGAGCAAGTGCAGCGCGCGTTCCTCGAACGACTCGCCGAAGCCGATAACCATCGTCGCGGTCGTGCTCATGCCGATTTTGTGCGCGGTTTGCATGACATCCATCCAATCGCGCCAGGAGCCTTTGAGCCGGCTGATTTTACGGCGCGTCCGATCGTCGAGAATTTCCCCGCCGCCGCCCGGCAGCGAGTCCAATCCCGCTTCATGGATTTGACGGACGACTTCCTCGAGCGAAAGTCCGTTCGAAACTTCTTTCATCTTCATAATTTCCGCAGGAGAGAACGAATGCATTTGAATCTTAAAGCGTTTCTTGATTTCCTTCAATAAATCGGTGTAGTACGTAAAGGGCAAATCCGGATTCGTGCCGCCCTGCATCAAAATTTCCGTACCGCCGACGTCGATCGTTTCCTGAATTTTGCGGAAAATCGTTTCATTATCGAGCACGTAGCCCTCTTTATTGCCCGGAGCCCGGTAAAAAGCGCAAAACCGGCAATAGACGTCGCAAATATTCGTATAGTTGATGTTCCGTCCGACGACGAACGTTGCAATCGGATCCGGATGCCATTTCTTCATGATTTGGTTGGCGGTGTCGCCTATTTTCTCGATCTGATCGGACTCGAACAGCGTGACGCATTCCTCCACGTCGATGCGGCGGCCCGACTGCGCTTTATTTAAAATGCGGTCGATCGGTTTCATTCCTTACCCACTCCCTTACTTTCAATTCATAAAGCAACGATTAACAACACATACCGTTATCGTACCACAAACGGCTTGGAGAATCATTATCTGAATAAGCGGAAGGACATGGAAGCGGTCTCCCGGCGCTTTCTCCTCACGTCACGACTGTCTCGACTTTAAGTACCGCATACGTCGGCTGCCAGGCGGTCGACCGGCCGGCTTGATGAAATAAGAAAAGCCGCGCGCAGGAAGCTGCGTGCGGCGCAAGATCTGCCGGAAAACCGGCAGCATCATTATTCAAGCTCTGCCTTAGCGGCATCGAAGGCTTGCGTCAAATCTGCGATCAGGTCGTCCACATGCTCGATTCCTACGGAGAAGCGGAGCAGCCTGTCGTCCACGCCGACCTTGCGGCGGATTTCCTCCGGAATGTCCGCATGCGTTTGCACGGCCGGATACGTCATGAGCGATTCGACGCCGCCGAGGCTTTCCGCGAAAGCGATCAGCTGGATATGGCGAAGAATCGGCTCGATCGTCCGGGCATCCTTCATTTTGAACGAAAAAATGCCCGTATTGCCCGAAGATTGCCGGTTTTGCACGCCGTAGCCGGGATGATCCGGAAGGGCCGGATAAAATACTTCCGCCACCATCGGATGTCCGAGCAAAAACTCGGAAATTTTCGTAGCATTGTACTCATGCCGCTCCATACGAAGCGCCAGCGTTTTCATTCCCCTCATAAGCAGCCAGGAATCTTGAGGGCCGAGTACGGCGCCGATCGAGTTGTGCAGGAACGCCATTTGCTCGGAAAGCTCTTTGCCCTTCGTTACGATCAAACCCGCCAGGACGTCGTTATGACCGCCCAAATATTTCGTCGCGCTATGAATGATCACATCGGCACCAAGCTCGATCGGGCGCTGGAGGAACGGCGTCAGCAGCGTGTTGTCGACGATCGTCAGAAGGCCGTGCGTTTTGGCCCATGCCGCTACTTTTTCGATATCCGTAATCATCATCAGCGGATTGGTCGGCGTTTCGATCAGCACCGCCTTCGTAGACGGGAGACGGTTCGCTTCCAGCGCGTCCAGATCGTCCGTATCCACATACGTAGCCGTTACGCCGAAACGGGACATGATTTTCTCGAGCAGCCGGTATGTACCGCCGTATAAATCGAGGGAAACGAGCAGGTGATCGCCTTGACTGAACAATGCGAAAATCGTTTGCAGCGCCGCCATCCCGGAGCTACAGGCAAATCCGGCGTCTCCGCTTTCGAGTTCCGCGATCGCTTGCTCCAGTATCGTGCGGGTAGGGTTTTTCGTCCGCGAATAGTCGAACCCCGTGCTTTGTCCGAGCTTCGGATGACGGAATGCAGTCGCTTGATAAACGGGAAAACTGACGGCTCCAGTTACAGGCTCGGAAATGGAACCTATTTGCGCCAAACGGCTTTCAATTTTCATATAAAAGTACTCCTCCCAAGGCGCTTCGGACTGAAACGCAATATGTTCGTTAATTCCTATCGGGAAAGCGGTGTTTATGTCGACAAGTGATCCGCTTGCTTGAAGCAAGCGGATATTGTTCGTTTATCTGCAGCTTGCGATTATAAATTCGAAGACCAGTCGAAAGGCGTTTCCTGATATACATAATAATTCAACCAGTTGGAGAAGAGCAAATTCGCATGCGCTCTCCATTGCGATTTCGGCAATTTGGTCGGGTCATCCTTAGGGAAATAGTTTCTCGGAATCGCGATATCCATTCCTTTATTGACGTCGCGGTCGTATTCCCACTTCAGCGTAAGCGGATCGTATTCCGAGTGGCCGGTAACGAATATTTGTTTGCCGTCCTTCGTCGCTACCAGATAAACGCCGGATTCGTCGGATTCGGACAAAATATCCACGCCCTCGATCGGCTCGATATCCTCGCGGCGAACTTCCGTGTGACGCGATTGCGGAACGAAAAACATTTCGTCGAAGCCGCGCAGCAGCTTTACGTTGTTTTGATTGACCGTGTGCGGGAAAACGCCGAATATTTTCTCCTCCATCGTATACTTCGGCACGCCGAAGTGGTGGAACAGTCCGGCTTGAGCCGCCCAACAAATATGCAGCGTCGACGTAACGTTCGTTTTGCTCCATTCCATGATTTGCTTCAGCTCATCCCAGTAGTTCACGTCCTCGAACTCAAGCGTCTCTACCGGTGCCCCGGTAATGATCATGCCGTCGAACCGCTCGTTCCTGACGTCGTCGAACGTTTTGTAGAACGTTTCCAGATGCTCGGCCGACGTGTTTTTCGACGTATGCGTCTTCGGATGCAGCAGTACGAACTCGACTTGCAGGGGCGTATTCCCGAGCAAACGCAAAATTTGCGTCTCCGTCGTTTCCTTGGTCGGCATCAGGTTCAAGATCGCGATGCGAAGCGGACGGATGTCTTGGTGAAAAGCGACGCTTTCATCCATCACAAAGATGTTCTCGCCTGCCAGCACTTCTTTGGCGGGCAGATTGTCGGGAATTTTGATTGGCATGAAGGTACACTCCTTTGGTGAAAATAGATTTATACTTGCTGTTTATCCGGCCGAAGGGCCGCGAACCGTGGAGAAAGGAACGTAAAAAGGCCTTTCTCCACGCATGAGAAAGGCCATAGCAAACGCAACATGTCCTCTCTCATCTGTCAGGAAGCGTAAACGCTCCTGCAAGAATTAGCACCGTGCATCCTGCTTAAAGCGGGATGTCGGTTGCCGGGTGTCATCGGGCTAGTCCCTCAACCTACTCTTGATAAGAGTAACTGCACTATTCAATTATAAAGCTATGCTAATAATGTAATGGAAAACGACGTCATCGTCAAGTGGGATACGATCTTGTTTATTTTTGGGCAGCCGGCGGCAGCGGAACCCTTCTCCCGGCCACGCCATACGCTATGTTAAGATTGCAAGCCCCATCTTGATGGAAACAAGCTGGAGATGTATACTATTCGAGTAATTCATCACAAGCTTAAGGAAGAAAGGAAGTGTCGAACGGATGGACGGAGCCGACCCCGTGGGTGCGTCATCAACAATCTCATACGGGCAATCCATGAGAGCAGTCGGATGCCCGGCATCTGTCGACATTCGTTGACATAGCCAAGTGCCGGCTGTTCTCGCCACTATTCGCCCAATGAACGCTTGTTTAAGCGTCGCTTTGTGCGCCAATAAGGAGAGTGAGAACATGAAGGCAAGATTGGTTCAGAACGGCCAATTCACGATCGTCGAAGATGTGGCCGAAACGCTTATACCGCCGGAAAACGGTTTTTATTGGATCGATGCGTCAGCGGAGGATTTGGAGCTGCTTCAGTCTTTATTCCATCTGCACGATCTGGCTGTCGAAGACTGCTTAAGCGAGGAGGAGCAGCGGCCGAAGATCGAATTGTACGACTCGCACTATTTTATCGTTATCAACAGCATTCGATTCGACGATGAGGAAATTTTCCTGCGGGGATTAAACATGTTTCTCGGAAAACATTTCATCATTACCGTAACCCGCCAGCGAATCAATGAAATCCGGACGCTTAAGCCGATTTTGTGGGACGAGGAAGTCAACTCTCCCGACCGGTTCCTCTATCATCTCGTCGACCTTGTCGTCGATAATTATATTAATGTCGGCGACCGGATCGAGAACAAAATCGAGAAGCTCGAGGAAGACATCCTCATGCATACGAAGAAATCGCATCTGAACGAAATAATCGGGCTGCGAAGCGAAATATTGTGGCTGAAGAAGATGCTCGGTCCGCAAAAGGACCTTGTCGGCACCCTTCATAAGAAAGAACTCCGGTTAATCAACAACCAGCTGCAAAAATATTTCGGCGATATTTATGAGAACGCCGTAAAAATAGCGGAAACATTCGATACTTACCGCGACTTGATGGGCAACTTGCGCGAGGCTTACCAATCGAGCCTGTCGAACCGCGCGAACGAAATCATGCGCGTATTTACCGCGCTGACAACCATATTCATGCCGCTGACGTTCATTACCGGCATTTATGGAATGAACTTCGATTATTTGCCTGGGATCAATTTTCCCGGCGCCGAATATATCGTGATCGGCGGCATGATCCTCGTCGGCCTGTCCATGTTTTACTTGTTCCGCAAAAAGGATTGGCTGTAACGCCAAAAAAATATTGGAAAGCAAGCGTCTCTTGCCGCAAGGCCGGAGACGCTTTTTTGCGCCGATTGACGAATGCGCCGTCCAAAGCCGCCAATCGCAGGATGGAAAGGCATTGGCCGGCTGCATAGCGCTGTACGTCTGGGTATACTTACTTCGCTTCGCGCGGATCGAACATCCTGGCCTCAGCCCCGCACCGCCACTTTCTCCTTGCGAAGCTTCAGCCGTACGAATCGAAGCCGTTCATACAAGATTCCGGTCCCCGCTTCGTTCAATCTTTCGGCCGTGTATAAACGCTGCAGCACCGGCTTCAAAAAACGGTCGCCAAGCTCGGCGAACAGAAGCTCGGCCTCCATCCGCTCGTTCTCCGGCATCTGCTCCAGCTCCCTGTCCACGAAGGCTGCGACGTCATAGCCGTCCTTATCCAGCTGCTCGATCGCCGCTACGACATCCATCCGGGGCAGCGCCGTTGTCTCGACCAACCCGTCCAAGCCCGTCCCTTGCTCGATACCTTCAAGCAGCTTGCGGCGGGTTTGGCGTTTCTGCTCGTCTTGCTGATCCTTCAGCTCTTGTTGGCGATCCAGCCATTCATTCAATTGCCTTTGACCGACCTCTTCCTCGACCCAATCGAGGGGAAATCCCGTATTCTGCTCGAACGTGCGGGTTATCGCCAATATGGCTTCTCCGTAAAGCTTCAAACGGTTTCCGCCGAAGCCCGGAAGCTGCAGCAGCTCCTCTTCCGTATGCGGGTAGAACGAGGCAATCATGTAGAGAATGCGGTTCCCCGCCACGATAAACGGCGCTTTGGCTTCCTTCGCAGCCTGCTCCCGCCGCCAATCCCGCAGCTTGGCGAACAGCTCCGCATTGGCGTTGCGCTCGCTATAGCAGTGCAGCAGCGCCGCGGCTTTGGCCGAGGCCGACTGACGGCGGTACCCGCGTCCGTCGTCGATCAGCGGTACGAAGCCTTGCGAGATTTGATCCCGCAGCCGGGACCGGAACTCCGTAAGCATGTCTTGCCAAGCGGCTCCTTCATACCAAACCTGCTGCGCCCCCCTGCCGTCCTCCTTCGGTTCGTGCCAAACGACCATCCAGCTTCCCTGATGCTCGCTGATCGACACCTGCGCCGTATGGACGCGGGCTTCGCCCGTTTTCTTCTCCAGGCTGTTCATGAAAATAAGGTTCATAATTGCTCCTCCCCATCGCGTTTTCTCTTAAACGCCAATTGTTTGTGGCAAGCGGCAGGCTGCTAGTCCCGACGCGTTCGCAGGCAACCAAGCGAACGGCTGTAATCCGCACGGATAAGCCGAACCTCAAGGCGTTTCGGAAAGTACTCCGTTTGAAACGAATCCTTTCCGAACCGCAAAAAAAAGCACCCCTCCTGCTGTATAGCAGAAGAGGTGCTTCCCCCGTTCCCTGATATTACCTGAATTGTATCATAGGATACAAATACAGGCAAGCACTCTTTTTTCAATCGATTTTTCTGCCTGCCCAATTGCCGGAAAGTACGATCCGATTGCGAAACGGTTTCCAAAGCGCTACGCTTTTATGTTAAACTGAACGGTATCATGGAAGGAATGGATGTGAGCAAGTCGATGAACGTCAACGAGTTTGATTTTTTGTACGATACTAGCGAGGAAACGAAGACGCGGTTCGTCTCCTTTATCGGCGATAGCATGAAACGGTTCGATTTGGCCATTACTTCTTCGAACCGGTTTTACGGCAAAATGCTGGTCACGGATATTCAAATGGGCAAAACGGCAATTATCGGACCCGATGACCTTGCGGCCGAGGGCTATCTGGAATATGTGTTTAAGCTTACGGAAGAGGAAGCCGTAGAATTGACCTCCTTCCTGGAGCAGGTAGTCGGCACAGTCAACTTTACCGATATCTAAAGCACAGCTTGAAGAGGCCAGGAGAAGGCTGCTCTTTCTTGATGAAAGGCAGCCTTTGAACAGCCTTGCGGCTCGCCTGGCCGTACATAAAAAATATCCCTGCCGGGAAAAATGGAGGTAACCCTCGTCCGGCAAGGATTCCCATAACTAGGAAGCCCTCCGGCGAGCCGGTCCATGGACATGGCAGTGGACCTCATTCCGCCCGAAAAGGAGGGAGTTCGGTGTCCGGTTTTCTTAACGAAGACAAAGAGCCCACGGCGGATCTCGCTACCGTGGAGTCCCAGCGCAACGACCTGATTCCGGAGGAATTCCCCGAAGGACCGTACGGCTCGGATCTCGTAAGCGGACCGCTCGGCAAATCCGGTCCTTGGCGCGACACCCAGCGTAAGCAAAGCGCGTTTACGTATGAATACCGCGAATTTCATGCCGGCCTGCCGCGCGAATATCCCGGCGATCACGAATTGCATGACGAAGCCGGCGATTGACATCGCCGCGGCAATACGCAGTCAAAAACCTCCCGACTCTGCAGCAGATGCAGCGCCGGGAGGTTTTTTCGCAGTTGCCCAAAGCGGCCCGATACACGCCGGCGTCTGCATTTGCGCACCGTGGCACGACTCCCGGCGTGCGGCTCCGGTCATACGGCGACCGCCAAACCTCGTGCGTTTTTTTACAACTATGCGCATTCGCAAGTCTTAATGCTCATCGAGGCATACGGCCTGAACGTTATCTTCCGTCGTTCGTCGTTAACGGAACATGTTCGAGCTTATCGGGATTGACGACAATATAAACCGACGTTATGCAGCCGTTCGCGGCATGAAAGGAAAATACGCTCGACGGCTGCCCGTGCACATACGTCACGATACCCGCCAAGCCGTTTACCTCCGCGAGCTTGAATGAGAAGCCGTCCGGCACCTTCGCCAGAAGTCCCGCCAAGAACTGGGAAATGCGTTCTGCGCCTAGTATCGGTCGAACCGCCGCCGTCACCTTGCCGCCGCCATCGGAGTAAAGGACGGCATCTGCGGAAAGCACCTGCAGGAGCGCGGCAATATCGCCCGAGGTGAGCGCCTTTACGAATTGCTCGACCAGAGCGCCTGACTGCGCCCGCAAATGCGTTACATCCGTTTCGGCGGTTTTGCTCTCCAAGCCGCGTTTGGCCCGGTGACAAATTTGCCGGCAATTCGTCGCGCTTTTGCCTACAATTTCGCCGATTTCCTCGTATTCGTACTGCAGCGCTTCCCGCAGCAGAAAAACGACGCGTTCGACGGCGGAAAGCTGCTGAAGCAGCAGCATATACGCGGTGGAAACCGATTCTTTGCGCAAATAGCTGCGTACCGGATCGGCGTCCGCCTCAAGATCCTCCACGATCGGCTCCGGCAGCCATGGTCCTACGTAAATCTCGCGCTGCTTGCTTGCCGATTTCAAACGGTCCAAGCAGCGGTTCGCAACGATTTTGCATAAATATGATTTCTGGCTGCGGACATGCTCCGGCACTGCGCGATTCAAGGCGATAAACGCCTCGTGAACCGTGTCCTCCGCATCCATTACGCTTCCAAGCATGCGGTAAGCAAGCGAAAACAGCAGCGGTTTGTACTGGCGGTATAACGCTTCTGCCGTCATCGTATCATCCATACCTAACACTCGCTTCCTGATTTGAGATCGAATCCATAAAAGACGGTTACCGGATCTGTGCCGCCCCTTTTAAGCGAAAACCGATTCCAGCCGCTCGCTCCGTCCCGCCTCCGCCAAGTCCTTTACGATCAGGGCCGCCGCCCTTCTGCCGCTGGCCGCAGCCGCATCCGCCAGAAGCTCGCCGTGGCTCGCCCAGTCGCCGGCTGCATAAAGTCCGCGAATTTCCGGAACCGCAGGACCCGGCGTCCGATCCGTCCGCCCGATATGCGGATAATCGTGAACGACCGCCATATTCGGCAAGTACTGCCTGGCGACAGTCTCCTCCCGCCATCCGGGATGAAGCAAATCCATCGTCTGCTCAAGCAGCCGTTCGTCCGCTTTCGGATCGGTTCCGCCTATGCCGTTATACTTGATCAGATGCACCACTATCGTACCGTTGGAGGTCAGCTTGGCTACGCGCGAATGATTCGTGAAAAAGACCGGCTGATCGATTCCGATCGCAAAATGCCGGTTCGCGCTCGGAAGCCGTTTCAAACAAAGATCCAAACACGCCGCGACGGCCGGACGCGCCTCATCGTGCCATCGCCCGAGAGCCGTATGCTCCGCGCCCCGGACTAACCGGCATATGTCCGCAGGGGACATCGCAGCAAGCACATGTCCGACCTGCAGCGTCTCTCCGCCGCCCAACGCAAGCCCCCGAACGCATCCGTCATGCTTGATCTCCTCCGCTTTGGTGCCGCTGAGCACGGCAGCGCCCAGCCGCACCGCCCGCTCCCTCAGACGGTCGGCAATCGTTTGCCAGCCGCCGTCCGCGTAAAACACGCCGCCTTGGAGCGAACGCTGTATTTGCTTAAGCGCCGGCCCCGCCAGCTGGTGGTCGGGATCGTGCGTATACGTTCCCGTTCTGCCGAGCGCATAGAAAAAATGGCGTACCATCGGATCGCGGATTTCTTTCTCCGCCCATTCCCGCAGGCTGCGGCTCGTCAAGGAAGCCGTGTCGATTTTGCCGAGCGTCAGCATAATGCGGCCCAGCTCCATTTTACCCGACCAGGACAATAATTTCGACGCGAGAAGCTTAATCGGATCGCCCGGCAGCGTATATGCCTTGTTCTTCCATATCGCGAAGCCGCTTGTCGGCGGACTTCCCCCTTCAAGCCCGATGCCGAATTCCTGCAAAGCTGCATGCAGTTCTCCCAGCTTGTAGATGGCATGCCCGCCTAGATTAAAGAAAGCGCCGTTTTTCTCGTTCGTAGCGGCCCTCCCCCCGAGTCGGTTCCCCTTCTCCAGCAAAACGACTCTTTTACCGGCACCCGCCAAATCATTCGCCGCGATCAACCCCGCAAGTCCCCCGCCGATTACGGCAACGTCAAAAGGCTTCATCCCGCTCACCCTCCGTTTTCGGTTTTCACTAATAAGACGATTAGGGGCAATGGGGTGTGACAAAGCGCCTTCATCATTTCTTAACATACCGCTCATTTAGCGAAAACAATTGGTTGATAAAGTAGAACGGAAGATCATGCAAAGGGGGATTTCGGGTGAAATCATGGAACAAAATCGCTGCGGCTCTTGCCGTTTCCACGGCAGCCTTGCTGGCGCCGCAGGCGGTAACGGCCGCGGATGCTCAGCCGTCATACGCAGGAACACAGGAGCTGTCGCTAAAAAAAACCGGGCACTACTACACCGGCGCCGAGCTCGCAGGAACCGGAGCGGAAATCGTCAGCTACGACGCGGGCAGCAAAAAAGCTTTCTTGGTCAACGGATTTTCCAAAGCGATCGAAATACTCGATCTGGCAAGCGGCGACATCAAGCCGGTGCGGCAAACCGTCATCACAAGCGTGTACGCCGGCTTTGACGACGTTACGAGCGTAGTGGCGCATCCGACGCAGGACTTTATCGCGGCGGCGGTGCCGGCGGCTAAGCCGAATCGCGGCTATGTCGTTTTTTTCAAAAAGAACGGGGATTACATCGGCCATGTTCCGGCAGGTTATCATCCGGATATGATTACCGTCACGCCGGACGGCGGCAAGCTGCTTGTCGCGAATGAGGGCGAGCCGAATCCTACGTATTCGGAGGATCCTCCGGGCTCGGTGACGATCATCGATGTCGCGGATGGCGTGCAAAGCGTGCTGGCCGATCCGTCCAAAGTGTCGGATATCGATTTTTCCGCACTGACGAAGGATGATATCGACGAAAATGTTCGTATTTTTCCTAAGGGTAAGAATGTAGCCGAAGGCTGGAAGGTCGATTTCGAACCGGAGTATATAGCCGTGTCTCCGGACAGCCGCACCGCATACGTAACGCTGCAGGAGAACAATGCGATCGCCAGCCTAGATATCGCGGGCAAAGCGTTTACCCGCATCCACGCATTGGGTTATAAAGATTTTTCCGAGGCGGGCAACGGCTTCGACGCTTCGGACAAAGACGGCAAAATCAACATTCAGCCATGGCCGGTTCTAGGCGCATATATGCCGGACGGCATGTCGCTTTACCAAAGCGAAGGCAAAACGTATCTGGTTACAGCCAACGAAGGCGATGCGCGGGCGGACTGGAACGAAGACGGGGTCTATGAGGAAGAGGTTCGGGTGAAGGACATCGCCTCCAAAATCCAGCTGGACGCCGGCAAGCTTAAAGGCTTCACGCAAGATCAGCTCGATCAAATGAAAACGGACGGCACGTTTACCGATGACAAAAAGCTCGGCCGGCTGAAAGTTTCCAACGCGGTTTACAGCGTAACCGGCACCGGTTACTATGACGCGCTTTACGGGTTCGGTGCGCGCTCGTTCTCGATTTGGGATGCGGATAACATCGGAGACGGTCCCGTATTCGACAGCGGCGATGCTTTCGAGCAAATAACCGCCAAATTGCTGCCCGCATATTTCAATTCGGATCATGAAAGCGTCAAATTCGACAGCCGGAGCTCCGGTAAAGGACCTGAGCCGGAAGACGTCAAAATCGGCCGCGTCGGCGGCGAAACGTACGCCTTCATCGGCCTGGAAAGAATGAGCGGCATCGTTGTGTATAATGTGACGAAGCCTACGAAGCCTCATTTCGTAACCTATGTCAACCATCGCGATTTTGAGGAGTTGGATTTCCGCAACAACGAGCTTGGACCGGAAGGCCTGCAGTTCATTCCCGCCGAGGCGAGTCCGAACGGCAAGCCGATGCTGCTGGTGGCCAATGAAATATCCGGCACACTTGCCGCATATGAAATTTCCGTCCCTGGAAAATTTGCGGTGAAGCCGGTTGAAGACGCCGCAGTCTACACAACCGGCACCAATGTCAATGGCGTACAAACGATGACCGTTAAGCAAGGCGTTGCCGGCTTCCGTACGTTTGCGGCGCAAGTGACTTCCGAGGAAGCGCATTACGGCAAGGAAACGGTTGTATTCAAGCAGCTTCGCGGCGGCGTACAAATCGGTCTTGCCGCCGTCCGTGCCGATTTCGACCTGTCGGATATGGAAGCGCAGGCATCCTTTAACGTGGCGACCGGAGACGTCATCGAAGTATTTGTCGTGGACGAGCTGACGAACAATCCGGCGAAGCTGCCGATCCTTTTACAGAATTGACGGGGTGTTGAAACATGCGTAAACAGTTAACGATACTATGCCTGCTGGCGATGCTCGCCGCTATTTGGATCCCGGCTTCGGCATTCGCCGCGCCTATTACGATTCAGGCGGATAAAACGGAAGCGGCTAGAGGAGAGACCGTGCAGATGTCGGGCAAAGCCGAGGCTTCCTCCTGGATTACACTCCGCGTGACGGATGAATCGCAATCGATCGTCGTATTCGACGGAGTCAAATCCGACGCTGAAGGCCGCTACCGCTTCGCATTCGTCGTGCCGTCCGCCGCAGCTGCAGGCAAGTGGACGGTGCAAACCGGCTCGGGGACGAATGTGGCGACGCTGACGCTGACCGTTAAAAGCGGCGTTGTTTCGCCGGAGCCTACTCCTACCGGCGGCGGCTCTCAGCCTACACCTGCACCTACGCCGACTCCTTCACCTGAAGCGTCCGTCAAGGACGGCGTTATCTCCGTCAAGCCGGCTTTCAGCCTGGCGCAGGACGGCAGAAGCGTCGCCAGCCTGACGATCAAGCCGGAGGATTTGCAAAAAGCATTGGCCCAGAATGCAGATACCATTACCGTGCATGCCGATACGCAGACAGCTGAATCGGCGGTAGCAAGCGTGTCCGCACAAGCGCTGGTCGATTTGCTGAAAAGCGGCCAGCCGATCAAGCTGAATATCGTTTTGCCGTTCGGCTCTTACGAGCTGCCGCTGCAATCGCTTGATTTCGCAGGCCTGGCTAGCCGGCTTCAGACGACGGCCGACAAGCTCGAGATCCGCATCAAGCTCGCGAAGGCCGATTCCAAGCAAAGCGCGGTCATCGCCGGAGCGATCGCCGGGCTCGGCGCGAAACAGCTCGCAGATGCCGTAGATTTCAGCGTCGAGGCCGCCTATAATGGGCAAAGCGTGCCTGTCACGCAGTTCGGCAGCACTTATGTCGGCCGCACCTTGCCGCTGGCAGAAGGCGTCGATCCGAGTGCCGCGACCGGCGTCATGGTCGACTCTAACGGGGGGCTGCAGTTCGTCCCTTCCGTTTTCAAACAGGAAGACGACAAATGGACGGCAGAGCTGAAGCGCAAGGGCAACAGCCTCTATACGGTGATCGAGAACCGCAAGTCGTTCCGCGATACGGCCTCGCATTGGGCGAAGGCGGATGTTGGGCTGCTCGCCTCCAAGCTGATCGTTCAAGGCGTAACCGCCGATGCTTTCCTGCCTGATGCCGATATTACGCGCGCCCAATTTACCGCTATTATCGTCCGGGCGCTCGGGTTACAAGAGCAATCGGGCGACGCACCGTTCCGCGATGTAACTGCTGCAGATTGGTTTAGCGGCGCAGTATCGGCCGCAGCCGAAGCGAAGCTTGTCTCCGGCTACGAAGACGGCGCATTCCGCCCGAACGCGCCGATCACCCGCGAAGAGCTCGCCGTGCTGATGAACAACGCGCTGCGTTTCGCAGGCGAGCCCGGCAGCGGCAAGCCGACGGAGCAGCTGCTCGCGGCATTCGAAGACAGCGACGAGCTGGCTGCATGGTCGCGCGACGCGGTGGCCGGCATTGTCGAAGCCGGCATCACGGAAGGCAAATCGGCCGGCCGCTACGAAGGCGCCGCCCCAGCGACCCGCGCCGAAACCGCAGTCATGGTCAAGCGCCTTTTGCAAAAAGCCGGATTTATTAACGGCTGATTTTCGCGAGGATTCAGATTATATGTTCAACAGCCCCTCGGCAATTGTTATTTGCCGGAGGGTTGTTTTTTATTGGTCATTTTAATGATTCATAAGCAAGAAGCAGCTCTTTAACCCAATATGGTCATGATCGTCCCCAATATCAAAACTCCGCCCAAGTTAGTCATAACTAATATCGTAAAAATTTTTATCGGCAAAGGTAAATCCTTAAAAATTACTCGTTTTGGAGGATCCCTGGCCTTCGATTATTTGCAATTCAGCAAAATTCGAGAACTTCAGAGCTTTAGATGCGTGCTCCATGCTACTGATGACTTGCTTCCTGGAGAACTAATAAGGAAAAGTTCACTGTTTATAAGACGAACCTCACTGTCTCTCGCCTAAAACCCGTGTTCTGACGTGTTAATAAGGCGAAGTTTACTATTAGTGAGGCAAACGAAATAGATAGTCGCGTTTGCCTCACTATCCCGCTGGAATTAGCATTTTACCTGTGAAATAGTGCGGACAGCCTCATGAACAATAAGGTTTTCTTCACTAATCATGCGGTCCATGCATAACCGTTACGATATCCGTTTCGCCAGCTGAAGAATCGGAAAAACAAAGCATTTATCAGCGTGCCTCCCTAGCGTATTAAGCCAGCGATCATGATACATGCCCGGCTTTGCATATATATCAATGGGATACCATGGAAAAGGAGCGTGTTTCGCTTGTATAATCCTATGACACCTGCTGCAGGCTCTTACGAGCCTTATCTTTATCAAACGCTGCAAAGCGCCGTCGGCGGCGGGATCGTCGTTCAAACTGCGGCCGGCAGCGTTCGCGGCAAGCTTAAAAGCGTCGTATCCGACCATATCGTCGTTGAGGTGAGCGGCGTGCCGTTTTTCGTGCGAACCGCTCAAATCGTCTGGGTATCGCCATGCTGACCGTTGGTCGTAAACAGCCTATGGAACGGAGGAGAGCCGATGATTAAACGAATGAATAAGCTCCCGATCGATCTTCCCGTCCCCGCCCATGGGGACGCCAACTCGGCTGCGGCTGTTCAAGAGCTGCTCGGCGGCCGTTTCGGCGAAATGTCCACGCTCAACAACTATATGTACCAATCATTCAATTTTCGAAATAAAAGCAAATTCAAGCCGTTCTACGATCTGGTCGCCAGCATCACCGCCGAAGAATTCGGGCACGTCGAGCTGGTGTCGAATACGATTAATCTGCTGACCACGGGAACGACGTTTCCCGGCCCTCCCGACATCGCCCCTCTGCAAAACGGCCTGAACAAACGCAACACCTACCATTTTATCGCAACGGCGCAAGCCTCGCTGCCGGGGGACTCGATGGGCAAGTCTTGGAACGGGGATTACGTCTTCAACAGCGGCAATTTAACGCTTGATTTGCTGCACAACTTTTTTCTGGAAATCGGCGCCCGCACCCATAAAATGCGCGTATACGAAATGACCGATCACCCGACGGCACGGGAGATGATCGGCTATTTGCTCGTTCGCGGAGGCGTACATATACTCGCTTACGCGAAAGCGCTGGAAATTGTCACGGACGTCAACCTTGCCAAAATGCTGCCGATTCCGAACCTCGACAATTCCCGCTTCGACTACTCGCGCAAATATATCGCGCAAGGTCTCGATAATATTTTATATACGTGGAGCGAAACCGAATATCGGGACATCGACCGCATATGGAAAGGAACGAATCCCGATACCGGCCAGCCTCTTCAAGTCGTTTTCGGCGCACCGGAGGGGTATCCGATACCGAACCTGGACGATCTGCCGGAGGAATTCGCCCCGGGGATTACGATCGATCACTATGTTGAAATCGCCAAAAGACTGGGATTTACGGGCATTTATTGACAGCCTGAGCCGTCCAGGTTAAACGCTCATGCCCCATCAAGGCCAGGCTAGGATGAAAATTCGACGCGGCGATCGCGCATTTTCGTAATAAACGATTTCTTTTTGGAGGCGCGTGTACCGGGAAGCCGAACAATCAGCGGAGGATATACGCCAGAGACATCCAAAAAAACCTCCCGGCCGCCTAATGCGACCGGGAGGTTTCGTCCATATTATGATAACAGGGCGATACTATACTTTCATTACGCCGCCTGTGCTTGCGGATGTGACGAGCTTCGAGTAGCGGGCGAGGTAGCCGGTTTTGACCTTCGGCTCGAACCCTTTCCAGTTCGCTCTGCGGCGCTCCATCTCTTCGTCGCTGATTTGCAGCTCGATTTTGCGGTTCACGAGGTCGAGCTCGATAATGTCGCCGTCCTCGACGAACGCGATCGGACCGCCTTCAGCCGCTTCCGGCGAAATGTGGCCGATGCTGATGCCGCGCGACGCGCCCGAGAAACGGCCGTCCGTGATCAGACCGACTTTGGCGCCGAGACCCATACCGACGATTTGCGAAGTCGGCGCGAGCATTTCCGGCATACCCGGTCCGCCCTTCGGTCCTTCGTAGCGGATTACGACTACGTGGCCTTCTTTGACTTTGCCGTTCGCGATACCGGAGAGCGCATCCTCTTGCGAATCGAAGCAGATCGCCGGACCGACGTGGCGGCCGCCGACGGACTTGTCAACCGCGCCGACTTTAATGATGGAGCCGTTAGGCGCCAGGTTGCCGAACAGAACGGACAAACCGCCTTCCGCGCTATGCGGGTTGTCGATCGCGTGAATGACGTCCTTGTTCAAAATATCGCAGCCCGCAACGTTCTCGCGGAGCGTTTTGCCGGTTACGGTGATGCAGTCGCCGTTCATTGCGCCCGGCTTCTTCAGCACCTCGTTAATGATCGCGCTGACGCCTCCCGCCATATGCACGTCTTCAATATGGTAATCGGAAGCAGGCGCGATTTTGGCCAGATGCGGTACGCGTTTGGCTACTTCGTTAATACGTTCGATCGGGTATTCGAAACCCGCTTCGTGCGCGAGTGCCAGCGTATGCAATACGGTGTTCGTCGATCCGCCCATCGCCATATCAAGCGCGAACGCGTTGTCGATCGCGTCGATCGTCACGATATCGCGCGGCTTGAGGTCGGATTTGATCAGCTCCATCAGCTGCTTCGCGGAGCGTTTAACGAATTCTTTGCGCTCTTCCCAGATCGCGAGAATCGTTCCGTTGCCAGGAAGCGCAAGGCCAAGTCCTTCCGCCAGACAGTTCATCGAGTTGGCGGTGAACATGCCGGAACAAGAGCCGCATGTCGGACAACCGTACTGCTCAAGCTCCAGAAGTCCTTTGTCGTCAATTTTACCGGCTTGGTATGCGCCTACGCCCTCGAATACGGAAGACAGCGAGATCGATTTGCCGTTCGAATCTTTACCGGCTTTCATCGGTCCGCCGCTGACGAATACGGTCGGGATGTTGACGCGAAGCGCGCCCATCATCATACCCGGCGTAATTTTATCGCAGTTCGGAATGCAAACCATGCCGTCGAACCAGTGAGCGGCTACGACGGTTTCGAGCGAGTCCGCGATAATTTCGCGGCTCGGCAGCGAGTAGCGCATGCCGATATGGCCCATGGCGATCCCGTCGTCAACGCCGATCGTGTTGAATTCGAACGGTACGCCGCCCGCTTCGCGAATCGCTTCTTTGACGATTTTGCCGAATTCCTGCAAGTGAACGTGACCCGGTACGATATCGATGTACGAGTTGCAGACCGCGATGAACGGTTTGCCGAAATCTTCTTCTTTAACTCCTGCGGCACGCAGCAAGCTGCGGTGAGGCGCGCGGTCGAACCCTTTTTTGATCATGTCGCTGCGCATTTTGCCTTTAGCTGTAGTCATGGTACCCCTCCTGAGCGGAATTAATATGATCGTTCACATCGAGCATGAGTCTGTATTTGATAAGTCAAACATCCTCTATGAGAGCGAAATCCTTTACTGCTTTAAATTGTAGTGCACATCACTCGCTTTGGCAAGCAAGTCCCTGTATTTGCCGGGTTTCGGCCGATAAAAAGATATCTATTGAAAAGCGATTGACAATCCGTTCCCCGGTGCGTTTTAATTTTCGGTAGAAGGACGGTCAAACCGATCGGAGACGAGAGACGGATGAATAGAAAAAAAGAGTTGTTCGACGGGCATTACGACAGCCTGGAAACGCTTGCGGATGCGATCAGCGAGGTGCTGCAATGTCCGATTACGATCGAGGACGCCGGTCACCGGCTGCTGGCCTACAGCTCGCACGAGCGGCAAATCGACCCGGCGCGTACGGCTACCATAGTGGGACGTCGCGTACCCGAGCATGTCGTCCAGTCGCTCTGGCAGGGCGGGATCATGCACCGTTTGCTGCAAAGCCCTGAGCCCGTCAAGATCGAAGCCATCGCGGATGTCGGGCTCGGACGCCGCGTAGCGGTTGCGGTACGCAAAAACGACGATGTGCTCGGCTACATCTGGGTCATGGAGAATGAACGCGAGCTGGATGCGGAAGCGATCGGTCATTTGGCCAAAGCGGCGCTGGCGGTACGCACGAAGCTGCTGCATCACCGGATGCTGGCGCGTCAGGAGGAGGAAGGGCGCCAAGATTTTTTTTGGCAGATGCTTACCGGACACCTCTCCAGCCACGAAACGATCCGCGACAAAGCCAAAAAGCTCGGCCTTACGCTGCCTGACTCCTATAATGTGATCGTGATGCAGTTCAGCAAGGATGTCGGGGACATTCAGCAGCAACTTTACGACATGATGGCATTTCGCCCCAGCGCGCGTATCGTGCTGCGTGCGGTCGACCGGAACCGGCTTATTTTGCTGTTCGGCACCGAACGCGAACAATCTCCCGAGAAGGCTGTCGGCCAATTTATTGAAGCTATGGCGGCGCAGTTCGGCGAGCGGCTGGCGGGGAGGCCGGCGGTTACGGGCGGTGCGGGTTCATTTTACAGCAGTTACGCGCTAGTGGAAACCAGCTACCGGGAAGCGCTTGAGGTACTGGATATCAAGCCTGTTTTTGCGGAGCGTCTGGAGAACGTTCATGTCTACCACGAGCTTGGGCTATATCGGCATTTGCCGGCCATCTGGCAGTCGAAGGAAAAGCATCCTTACGGCCATCGCGGGCTGATGAAGCTGCGCGAATACGACCGGTATAACAACAGCTGCCTGACGGAAACGCTGGAACGTTTTCTGGCCTGCGATTGCAATGCCAAGGATGCGGCGGTCGCCCTGCACGTCCACACGAACACGCTTACGTACAGACTCAAACGCATTACGGAAATCGGCGGTATCGATTTGAACGATGCCGATCAGAAGATCTCTGTCTACTTGGAGCTTCAGGCGGAGAAATACGGCAAGCTTAAATCGTAACGCCTGACCCGTTTGTTAAAAATCACAAACCGGTCCCGATTTATTCATGGAACCGCACGAAGATGGCCGCCCCGCCATGTTTTATACTTTTCTTATAAGGAGAACACGCCTTGCCGGCGACTTTATTCTAAGAAAAGCGAAGTCTTGGAAGAGGCTTTTGACATGGAGGGGTTTACTATGATTATCGGAGTGCCGAAAGAAATCAAAAACAATGAAAACCGCGTCGCCTTGACGCCCGCCGGTGCAAGCGCATTCGTACGCGCAGGACATCGGGTTCTGCTTGAGCGGAACGCCGGGCTTGGCAGCGGTTTTACCGACGAAGCTTACAAGTCAGCGGGTGCCGAGCTTCTGGATCGCGCGGAAGACGTATGGAGCGGCGCGGAAATGATCATGAAGGTGAAGGAGCCTTTAGCTTCGGAATACGGCTATTTCCGCGAAGGCCTCGTCTTGTTCACCTATTTGCATCTGGCGGCCGAGCCTGCGCTCGCCAAAGCGCTGACGGACAATAAGGTGACCGCCATCGCCTATGAAACGGTCGCCGTAGGCAGAACGCTCCCGCTGCTCGTGCCGATGAGCGAAATCGCCGGCCGAATGGCCGCCCAGATCGGGGCCCAGTTTCTTGAGAAGCCGCACGGCGGCAAAGGCTTGCTGCTATCCGGCGTCCCCGGCGTGAAACGCGGCAAAGTAACGGTCATCGGCGGCGGCGTAGTAGGCGTGAACGCGGCGAAAATCGCCATCGGTCTCGGCGCCGATGTCACGGTCATCGATCTCGATCCGGAACGGCTGCGCGTCCTCGACGACCGGTTCGGCAGCGATATTCAGACGCTCATATCGAACCCGCACAACATCGCGGAAGCGGTAGCCGATTCCGATCTTGTCATCAGCGCCGTGCTGATCCCGGGGGCCAAAGCGCCCAAGCTTGTCAGCGAAGCGATGGTGCAAACGATGAAGCCCGGCTCCGTCATCGTCGACGTCGCCATCGATCAAGGCGGCATCGTCGAAACGGCCGACCGCGTCACGACGCACGACAACCCGACCTATGTCAAACACGGAGTCGTTCATTATGCGGTGGCAAACATGCCCGGCGCCGTGCCCGTTACGTCGACTTACGCACTGACGAACGCCACGATGCCCTATGCACTGCAAATCGCCAACAAAGGCGTCCGGCAGGCGATCGAGGACAATGCGGCGCTCAAGCTCGGAGTTAATACGGCGAACGGACATATAACGTACGAGCCGGTCGCTCGCGATTTGAAAAGCGGCTACGTGCCGGTCGACGAAGCTTTGCCAACGAAGCTTGCCGTTTCGTGACCGCGCCTGTTTAGAAGAGCAAAGCTGCAGCCCCGTCTTTACACGGTCGCTGCAGCTTCTTTGCATTTCTGCTCTGTACAAACAAGGATAAACGGCTTCGCCGCCCTTAAGGACAGGTCGTCACGTACAATCACTCGCGTCGGCCCTCACAATAAACCGGGAAACGTTTGCGGATCTATCGGGGTATCGTCCAAGAAAAGGTCAGGTTCCATCCTCAGCATAGCGCTGAGCAGCTCCGTGGTTCTCGCCGTGTCGCACAGACGTACTTCCGCATCGCCGAACCGCCCTTTGCGCATGGCTCCCTTTGCCTCCAGAAGTCCGTCCACCTTGGAATAATGATTCCATACCGGCGCAGTGTGTCCCCTTACAGGAGCGTGGATTCTCGTTCCGTCCGGCGTAACGGCGTATAGCTGCCTCGGCTCATCGGATACTCTGCCCGGAACGTTCATCCATTCCTCGATCCCGTGTATAAATGTATTCCTTGTCAGGTCCACGCCAATCAGCATAATAACTGCCCGCCGATCCAGCAGCTTCCCCCAGACGGAGCCTCGCGCGCAAGGCGTATCGAATTTTTCGTCGCCGGATACGAATTCCTCCGCATCGCTTCCCAATGCCGCTACGGAGTGGGTCGGGTGCAGAGAACGCCAGATACCCGGCCGCTTTCGGAAAACCTCCGTCAAGATTCCTACGCAAGACGGCGATTCGCTCACATGAAACTCAGGGTTATCCTGATTGATAGAAGCCCAAGTGTGCGTCGGCAGGACGAGCAATCCGTCTTTCATATATTCCGATAACGCATCCAGAACCGTATCCGGTCCGCCCTCCACATCGCCGATGCTTTTCATGGATGAATGCACCAAAAGCGTCCCGTGCGGAGCGATTTTCAGGTTATCGAGATCCTGCAGCAGACTTGCTTTTGTCATTTTTCTGGTGCTTCCAGGTTGACCGGTCATATCTGACATATTCTCCCCCCAATGCGCTAGATCCGAACATGTTCTCACTCGATATGCGGCGCTTGCCCGCGATACTCTTGCGGAGAAACCGACACGAGCTTTTTGAACTCCCGGTAAAAAGACGACGAGCTCTGAAAGCCGCAGCTCAAATAAATATCCGTAATCGGCATATTCGTTCCGCTCAGAAGCTTCTTCGCTTCCTGAACGCGAATTTGCAGAAGATACGACTTGAAGCGCTCGCCCACGATTTCCAGAAACAAATGCCGCGTTCGGGACGGACTGAGCGATAGGACGCGGGCAATATCCGCAAGCTGCACAGGCTCGTGAAAGTGATCTTGAATGTAAGCCAGCGCTGGCTGCAGCAGCATAAATTTCGCGGAAAACCGCTTCCTCCGCCTGCTCGTATTTTCATTCTCGTAATGCCGAAGCAGAAGCGCGCAAATATGGAACAGCAAGCTCTTTACGATGCTTTGATAGGCGCTGCGGCAAGCCTCAAGCTCCGTTTTCATCTCGGTCAGCATGCGTCCGACTTGCTGTGCGGTTGCCGACTCGGCGGGAATGCGATGCTCGAATGTATGCGGATCGTAAATAAACGGCAGAAGCAGATCCGGATTGAACTCCTGGATCGTCCTTACATCCAGGCATACGACAAGGCAAACGCAGGCGTCGCCGGGATCCGACTGGCTCGTATGACGCTCCGTATTATTGACCAGAATGATGTCCCCGGGTCCTACGCGATATTGCTTTTCCATGCATGTAAAGGTACCGCGGCCGGACAAGCAATAACAGAGCTCCAGCGTCGGATGCCAGTGAATCGGCTCCTGAACGCGGTCCAGCGTCCACTTGATAATTTGAGCGCCTGCCTCCTTATCCAGCTTGAAAATGATCTTAACGCCGTCGCTCTTGCCGATGATCCCCATCACGCCGCCCCGCTTTACCGAATTACTTCGTACTGGACCATGACTTGCCCATTCCTAAATATTCTTCAACCAGCGGCTTTACTCCCACCGGACAATTCGCGATAAATGTCCGCGCCGATTCCGGCAGAGGCCACACCTCGTCGAATTGCTGTCCTTTCGTCCGGAACGAAAGCGCGCAGCTGAGTCTTGTTTCCGTACCGTTGTGTGCATGTACCCCGTGATACGTGCGCTCTGCAAACACGATCATATCGCCAGGATCCGTAAACAATGAAAATGCCTCGTCGAAGTCCATTTCCACGCAAGCCTCCGGTTCGGTTCCTTTCCTGTAAAATGACTTGCGGCGGCTTGTAAACTCGAATCCTTTCGGCCCTTCCCACTCTTCCGTATGCGAATCCGGAATAATCGAGATCCCCGCTCTGTCAGGATGCGTCCCGTTCAAATAAAACCAGTTGGAATTGGCTCCCGTCGTATTCAGCACACCGTCCACGCCATAAGGATGAACCCTCGGCTGCCAGTCCGTATGCCAAGCGCCGACCGGAGCTCCCGGCTTCTTGTAAATGGCTGCGGAACGATTGAGCGAAATCGGCTCGTTCCCATATAAACGGCGAGCGATTTTCATATAAGGCTCATAGGTCAGCAGATCGGCCAGCGTCGGCGATTGCTCGATGAAGCTGGTAGCGAAGCGCGTCGTCCCCGGAGTCGAATCGGATTCGTCTTCCAGCGTCCGGCGAACTTCTGCCTTCAGTTTATCCACTATATCCTGCGGAAGCAATCCCTTGACTACGGCAAAACCATGCAACTCGTTACACTTGTAAATCCCCTCAGTATCGTCTTTATCGAATTCGTAAACGTAGGGCAGCTTCTTCGGCGTTTTACTCATCGTTATTCTCTCCTCCATGAAGGTAACCGATTTGCTTGACACCCCCATTATAGTGCAGGCCCATTGGAGAAACGTCCCATTAAAGGCAACCCGATTCCCACAAAGGGCTATTATTAAGACCGTTTCCGAACTCTATAAGTTAAGCCAATGAATGGAGAGTCCACTGCATTCCCTCTCCCTTGTTATTCGTTCAACATATAGAAAAAAACCGCCAAACCAATCTGGCGGCGGCACGCATCCGTTATGATTTATCCCGATTAAAAAAAAGCGGCGCCTCGAGCAATTTCTTGCTCGGTAGACACCGCCCGCTGTTGCATTTCATGTTTACCGCACTTTGCCGCGGCCCGCGACAGGCCAAATCGCTTCGACCTCGTCGCCGCGAACGGCCGCCACTTCGTCAAACATGCTGATGACGGCACAGCAGTGACAAGGAATGATTTCGAGCGTGTCGCCTACGGCAAGCCCTATGTCTTGCTCCTCTTGCGAAAGCTCCAGCATGCCGTGCTCCTCCGTAAACCAGGCGACCGTAATCCCGGGCCGGCCCACGACATAACCGCGGCCGGTGCCGATCGGCGAATCGCCGCCGTCCATGGTGAACACTTTCGTCCCGGCGTCAATGACCGCCCGGTTCGGCGCCGGCCGGCTGACGACCGTAACCTTGACGGTCAGCGAGCAGCTCTCCAGCTCGTGCGCGTCTAGGCTCACCTGCGTCAGGTCGCCGAACACGTACGTGCCCGGTCTGATCTCGGTCACGCCGGCAACCTGCGCCGCATAGCGCGACGAAGGCGTCGAGCCGACGCTTACGATGTCGACCTCCAGCCCGAGCTCGCGCAGCTGAGCGGCCGTCTCTGCGGCGACGCGGCCCTCGTCGAGCCCGATGCTGCGGCGGGCGGCTTCGTCGGCGGCGTCGTAAGACTGGCCGGCGAATGTCAGCAGGCCGCGCAGTCGCAAGCCCGGCAGCTTGGCGACAGCCTGGGCCAGCTCGAGCACCGCTTGGCCTGGCGGCAGCCCGACGCGGCCGAAGCCGCAATCCAGCTCGACGACGACGCCGAAGCTCACGCCTGCGGCTTCCGCCGCGCGGGACATCGGCTCCGCAACATCGAGACTGTCGAGCGCGACCGTCACGTCGGCCTGCTCCGCCAAGCGGACGAGCCTCGCCAGCTTCGCTTCGCCTACGATCGGATAAGCGATCAGAATGTCGCGTATGCCGGCTGCAGCCATCACTTCCGCTTCGCCCAGCTTGGCGACCGTCAGGCCGACTGCCCCCGCATCCACCTGCATGCGGCCGACCTGCGGCAGCTTATGTGTCTTGCCGTGCGGCCGCAGACCGATGCCGGCTTTGTCGGCGATCGCTTGCATAGCCTCGATATTTTGTTCCGTTTTATCCAAATCGATAATGACGTATGGCGTATCCAGCTCCTGTTTGCGCATCTGTGCGCCCTCCCCGTGCAGCTTGCTTAATCTGTTTGTGCAATAACCTTAACCGCCGGCTGCCGGCGTGACATGCGCTTCCGGCGTTAGGATCGCGAAACGTTTTCTCCGGCTCGTTGCCTCTAGAACGCCAGCTGTCCGCCGTCGACGACGATCGTTTCGCCCGTAATGAATGCTGCATCCTCGGATGCGAGGAACGCAAATACGCCGGAAATATCCTTCGGCTTGCCTACGCGTCCGAGAGGAATTTTGGTACGGATATACTCTTCGATAAATTCCGGACTGTCGATCGCTTCCGACATCGGCGTTTGAATGTATCCCGGGCATACCGCGTTAACGCGGATACCGAAAGCGCCAAGCTCGAGGGCCATCGTTTTGGTCAGCAGCACGATGCCTCCTTTAGACGCGTTGTAATGCGCATATTTCGCTTCGCCGACAAGTCCGTTCGTCGAAGCCATGTTAATGATGGAGCCGCTTCCAGCGGCCGACATTTCTTTGGCCACGCGCTGCGCAACATAAAACATTCCGTTCAGATTGACATCGAGCATTTTACGCCAGTTTTGCGCTTGGATATCAAGAAACGGCTCTTCCCAGGCGATGCCTGCATTGTTCACAAGAACGTCTATTTTTCCATAAGCGCTTACGGCTTGCGCAACCGCCTGATCGACCTGCTCCTGATTGCTGACGTCAACCGGGAACGTCATGCATGTATACCCGGCTTCCTTCCATTCCCGTCCCACTTTGTCGAGCTCGTCTCTGTCGTAATCCAAAACGGCCAGCGCCGCTCCTTCCGCGGCAAAACGCTCCACGATCGCTCTGCCGATGCCCCGGCTCCCGCCGGTTACAAGCACTACTTGATTGCTGAATCTGTTCATATGAATCCTCCCTTTGACCGGTTACGCCTCATCCGGAATTTTGGCAACTGCATCGATTTCCACCAAAATATCGTCCAATCCCGCCTGTACGCACGTACGCGCAGGGAACGGCTCGTCGAAATACGTCTTGTATACGCGATTAAATGCCGCAAAATCGCTCATCCGCTCCAAATATACGGTTATTTTTACGACATCGTCCATGGAGCTGCCCGCAGCTTCCACAATGCCTTTGATGTTGTCCATCGTCAGCTTTGCCTGCTCCTCGATCGTTTCGCCTAGGATCTCGCCGGTCTTCGGATCCAGCGGTCCTTGCCCCGACACGAATACGAACCCGCCCGATATGACTCCCTGCGAGTAAGGCCCGTCTCCCTTGGAAGCTCCATCCGTAAACACCGCTTTTCTCATTGCCGCAGCACTCCTTTGTATAAAATAAAATTTAGCGATAATTCCCAAATCGTGCGTATTCAACTACAATGAAACGTTTTGTCCCGCCCGCAGCTTTAAAATTGGCCATGCGCCAATTACAATCAAATACAATTTATTGACGTTCTTCCGCAGCGCCGCACCATTTTACGATCGTTTGCGCGTAGATTTCCACTAATTGAAGAAGCGAAGAAATTTCCACATACTCGTCCGGCGCATGTGCATTCGCGCCTTTAGGTCCTATAACAATCGCCGGCGTCGGGCTATGAAGATTAAACATGAACGCGTCGCAAGCAAATGGCGCGCCCTGAACAGCGGCCGTTTCGCCGGTCGTCCGTTCGACTTCATCCGCGAGTATCCCGATAAGCGGGTGACCTGGCGTCATTTCCGAGCCCGGCAAAAAACGGATCATTTTGCTGAAGGTCGGCGCATACGGTCCCGAGACGATCTCCTTGCCTCCATCGCGGGCAAATGCGTCCAGCAGCTCCTGCTTCAGCTGTTCTTCGTCCGTCCCCGGGTAGCACTCTATCCAAATGTCGACGTGGCATTCGGTCGGTCCCGCATCGCACAGGGGCGCCGTCATGTCTCCCGCCTCCACGCGTGTGATCACAATGGGGAGGTACCGGTCGTTCTCATACCAAGGCGCAGGTCCCGGTTGCTCGCTGCGCGCCTGCTCGAACCGCTCCAGGAAGCTCATGAACTTGCTGGCTGCATATACCGGGTTGACGATCGTCTCTCCGCTGAACGACAGCCCCGTCGTCCCGCGAAACGTAATACGCCATAACGCGCCGCCTTTGGAAGCGGGACAAACGGCGAGATTCGTCGGCTCCGGCACGATGGCCGCATCCGGATTGTCCCCGCGAATACGTCCGGCCAGCGTCCCGTTCGCGCCGCCGAACTCTTCGTCGACGACCGATTCGATCAATACGTCTCCCTGCAGCTTGACGCCCAGCTCGTTTAGGCATTGTACGGCCATAATGGAAGCGGCCAGGCCGCCCTTCATATCGAAGGAACCGAGACCGTAAAGTCGGTCTCCATCGATCCAAGGCTCCCAAGGCGAGCGGCTCCATCCCGGAGCTACGACTGCCGTATCGATATGGCTCGAAAAAACGAGCGACTTGCCGCCGCCGATGCCCCTCTTCGTACCGATCACATTCGGCCGATCTGCATAATCCTTGCCGGGAAAGTATGCCGGATGCTCGCGAAAGCCGGGAACATCCTCCGGGGAATACAAGTCGACTTCCATATGAAGGGCTTCCAATACACCGCGAATATGAACTTGGCTGTCCTTTTCTTTGCCCGTAGTAATCTGATTGACGGTATCGAATTTGACCAAATCGCCGACTTGATCGACAATACGCTCCCGATTGGCGTTCACCCATTGCCTAATGCTTTCCTCGAATGAACCTTGCCGAACCACCGTACCCTCCCCTTTCGTCTTATCAACGTCGATACAAGTTTCATACAAGTTTTATATACTGGACTAAGTTCAGTGTAATCAGAAACGAACATACTGTCAATCGAACTCTTTCGTCATATTTTTATAAAACGTATAGGTAAGCCTGGAAAACGAATGTTTCAGTTACGGAAATCATTTCAACCTGTTGAACTTAATGCAAGGGAGTGTACAAAAGCCGGCAAAAAGCCGAAATTTCATTCGTTGAGCTATTTATTTGCTGGAGATTTTCCGTTTTTCACAGATGCTAGATCGCAAGAAAGGCGGATACTTTTCGAGATCGCTGGTGGTTTATAAAGCGGAGAAAGCTGCAATAGCTGTACATGCAACAAAAAACCGACCACTAATTATAGTGGTCGGTTTTTTGTGCTTGGCGACGTCCTACTCTCCCAGACCCCTGCGGGTCAAGTACCATTGGCGCTGGAGGGCTTAAC
>NZ_QMFB01000020.1 GCF_003285015.1 Paenibacillus contaminans
TACAAAAAAAAGGTACCCACAGTCTGGACACTTTTTCAAAGTGTCCAGACTGTGGGTACCAGTGTATTTTGACCGTCAGCTTTCTTATTATTATTAGTCTGCCGCGGCATCCCTTCGACGAATATCGTTTGCCAGCTCGTATAGTTCCGCTAAATCCGGTCTGCCCGTCGCGAGAAAATTTTGTTTGGCTTCCTGCAAGGTCATCGCCTCGACTGCCGCCACCTTCTCGCCGTCCTCCGGAATTACCGGTGCGGATATAAGCTGCACATCGCCGTATCCGACGACCCGATAATACACGGGATGAGGCAAATGAGGCCGGTAAGGGTTTTCGGCTGATGAAATAAATTTCCATGCTCCGAAAACCTTAATCGGGGCGACCAGCCTTGCCCCGGCTTCCTCTATAAGCTCACGCTCGATAGCAGCTTTATAGCTCTCATTCGCTTCCAACGTACCCCCGGGAATCTCCCAATTGCCGTTGTCCAGCCTGATTAAGACGCACTTGTCTTCAATAAAGGGTACGATATTTACATTGCTTATCAATCGTTCGGGCGGTATTTCCTCGTATACGTCAAAATCCGAAACACTTTTCCCCCAATCATATGTACCGAAAAGATTCGGGTATTTTTGCTTATACACGGACGTTTCCGCTCCCATTCAACATCCCTCCATCATTTGACTCTTATTTCGTGAAGCGATGCCATTCGATCACCACGACTCTCGCCTCCGTTAAAGTTTCAAAACACCCCTTTATGTCGAAAAAGCGGCTGTGGCGGCTGTTAGAGAAGAGCACTCGCTTTGAATCCCGCTGACCAAGCTTACACGTGCTGGTTCCCCGCCAGCAAGGATTATCACTTTGTCACCCAAACTATGGTGTCCATTTCTTCCGCCCCTTCTAGTACCCGCGGAATCGCGGTAAAGCTAGGTCCGGATAGCTGTTTATTTCAATAATATGGCCGTCAGGATCTCTTATCCCAAATTCCCGATATGGGCCATTCGTTCCCATACCATATACTACGATTTCCCCTACGTCATACTTCTTGTATTTCAAAGTCGAATGAAGCTCGTCAATATCTGACGTTTTAAAACTTAGAACAGCAGATTCTTGATCATTAAGGGAGAACTACTACGGATAAGGGCCATCATAATGAGGAAAAAATTACTATTCGTGAGGCAAACCTCACTATTCCAAATCGAAAACCCGTGTTTCGGTAAGGTAATGAGGCAAATGCAACTATTAGTGAGTCAAACGAAATTGATAGTTGCGTTTGCCTCACTAAGGGGCGGGAACGAGCATTTTACCTGCGAAATAGTGAGGACAGCCTCATGAACAATAAGATTTTCTCCACTAATCGCACGGTTCGTGCATAACCATTACGATATCCGTGTTTACTATCGTAACCAGGTCATCACTCCCTAGTTTTAGACTTGATGGCGTACTAGCGGAACAATTCCTCTATTAACGCAGCCTAGGATCCAGTCCGGATTACAGAGCACACAGTCGATCGCGGCACTATTCACTGCACTTACTCCTTCTTGCAACAGTGGCCACACCGTAAGGCATTCGTTCGCCTTCAACCGGCAAAACTATTTCCGAGCCTTCACGATCAGAAAATGAGGATTCTTATTAATCCGCTCATACCAGGGTTCGTCCTTAAATTCCGGGCTTGGCTGCGGCTCGACGATTCGATCGATAATAAAACGCTCCGATGTTCTATTCAATATTTCTTGCAGCGGCCTTCGATAGAAGGTGACCTCCACCGGACCGGCTTCTTTTTTGTTCCAAACTTCAGATAATAACTCCCGGGCGAAGTAGTCCGACCTATCAAAACTCTTAAAATCCATAAACGGATGATGCACGGAAAAAATCAGGCTTCCCTCCGGCTTCATCACGCGGTGGAATTCACAAAAGACCGGCGCCCAATCTTCAATATAATGAAGGGTTAGTGAACTTACGATAAGGTCGAACGACTCGTCGTCAAAAGGGAGCGGTTCCGTTAGATCGCAAGCGAATACCGTCGCTTTATCGCCGACCCGCCTTTTGGAGGCTTCGACCATTTGGGGGCTCAGATCAATGGCTGTAACTTGAGCGCCCATCCTAATAAATTGCTCCGTATACCATCCGGCGGCGCAGCCCGCATCGAGGACTGAAAGCCGATTCATGTCTTGCGGCAGAAGACTTATCATCGCCGGCCGTTCGTAATATGCGTTATACGCGCTCTGCGTGTCGACATGCTTCTCGTAATCTTTCGCTAATTTAGCGTAAGCTTCGATCACCTTATCCTTCATTGTCTTCGTCCCTCTTCCATCAAGGAGTCCATACAACGAAATCCATCCTTGGAATACGCATTAATAGCCTCGAAAACAACCCATTCGTTCGAAAATTTCTCACGAACCTCTTGCCATTGCATATCGCCGCCTCCAAAAACAGATATTTCTATATGAAGTAAGTATACCATACCCTCTTCCTTCAAATTTCTTGAAACTGCTCAGCCAAGCAAACGCGATTTAATGATCTCGAGCTGATCATCCAGCGAATAAGGGTCCTCGAAGGCAAAGCGATACGGATTGCAAAAAAATGCGCGGCCTTCCCGGACTGCCGGCAGGCTTTGCCATAACTCATGCTTGGTCAATACCGAGCAATCGCCATACATGGATACAAAAATATAATCGCCGGCATACGCAGGCAAAGCGGACAGCGGAATTTCTATACTGAGCTTTTCTTCGTTCAGCTCGTTGCGCAGCAATACAGGGGCGGGGAGCTGCAAGGCACGGTACATGCTGAAGCTTCCATATCCTGCATAATGGCCTTGAACAAACAGTTTTCCATCCAAAAATAACAAATTTGTTATGCTATAGTCGTGGCCAAGCTTAGCCTGAATTTGTGTCCGCGCTTGCTCGGTACGCCATTTGTAATCTTCGATCCATTGCTCGGCCATATCCGATTTTCCAAGCACCTTGCCGAGCAAGCTGTACTTCTCCAGCGGATCGGTGCTGGCGTACGGAATAAGTATCGTCGGTGCAATTTGCTTGAGTTGTTCGTACTGGCGTTCATTTTGCGTCACGATCAGATCCGGTTGAAGCTGGGAGACAAGGGGCAGGCTTATCGGAAAGCCTTCCCCAATATCGGTGATTTCGCTTAATTTGCTGTTATGGCGTTGAGTATCCGCAAGAAAATGAGGCTGGAGCATATTCGATCGAACGCCAACCGGAATGATGCCGAGCTTCAGCAATTGCCCCATGTACTGATCGGCAACGATACGCTCCGGAGTCGAATGCAGGGTGGCGATTTGCAGCTGGCGGTGCTTGTTGCGGGCATATTGGCGCGGGGACTGGCCAACCGTCTGCTTGAAGCGGCGGTTAAAATAAAATTCATCCCGGTAGCCGACCATTCTGGATATATCGGATAAATGGCCGCCCGTCAGCAGCAGTTGTTTGGCATGGTGAATGCGCAGCTCAGTCAAATAATCCGTAACGCTGCTATTCGTCAGCTTGCGAAATAGATCGGTGAACTGCCGGCGGCTCATCCTTGCCTCGCTTGCCAGCTTGTCGACCGTAATATTCTCATGATAAGCCGTACGCATATAGTCAATGGCCCGTTCGACGGCTTTCTTGCGATCCTGCTCTTTGCCGGTATGCAAACCGCGCTCCAACAAAATCAGCATCATGCATTCCTGAACATGCATATGATTGGCCAGCTGCTGCAACGGATCGGTGCTGTTTCGATTCTGATTCAGTTGATCGAGACTTCGGGACAATCGCTGTGAAGACACTTTCCACACCGTGTTATGGGGAAACAGCTCCAAACATGTCGACAGCGCCGACGCCGGCAGCACATCGTTCTTGCCGTCCGGAACACCGACGCTTTGCACGGTATAGGAGAGCATATAACACTCGGCAAGGCTTTCTTCAGCGCCGGCCAGTACAATTGCGGTTTCCGGAGCAAGCGAAACAAGCTCCCCCTGTTGCAAATGCAGGTTCTCCTGCCGATCGGCATGACTCACCGTGACAGTCAGGCTGCCTCTTGTATTCGCTATCAGCATCGGCTGCTCCGTTACAAAATCGATGCGGCCGGATTGTTCAAGAAACCGCTGCCGCTGCATGCCGCAAAGCATAAAGGAGATCGAACGCGGTGCGCGCCCAAGCTGTTCAGACCATTCGCCCATCTATTTTCCCTTCTTCCGCTTCTTCCTCACTTGCTTTCACGAGTCGTTTTTTGCTCCTCTTATCATACAAAAACAAGCCCGTTATCCTCAAGATCGGGAACGGGCATTCGAATCTATGAGATTTAGCCAATTACTTGGCTCCTGTCAACAAATTGGCGATCACGTCAAGCTGGGCTTCCAAGGAATACGGATCGTCCATTGCGAAAATTTTGGAGTCGTAAAAATAAACCTGATTGTTTTTGACGGCAGGCGTGCTTTTCCAGAAGTCGCTTTCGAGCAATTCTTTCGCCTTCGCTTCGTTAACAACCGTAATAAAAGCATGGTCACCCATATATTCAGGAACCGCTTCTAGCGACAGCTCGGCGCTCCCCATATCTTTATTTCGCAAATCGTTTGCTTTGTCAGTCGGCTTCAGCTTCAACGCATCATAGATCATATAACCGCCGTATGCGCCATTCGGGCCAAATACAAAGACGTTTTTTTCGAACACCGCCATAACCGATACGGTTTGTCCTTCTTTCAACTTGCCGGAGGCGTAGATTTTGTCGCGTGCGCTCGTTAATGCTTTCTGAAACTGTTCGATCCACTTGTTCGCCTCGGCGGTTTTATCGAATAACTCGGCGATTTTCAGGAATTTATCCATTGGTGTTGTAAAACTCTTCGACCAGTATGGAATGTTGACCGTTGGAGCAATTTTGCTGTATTGTTCCTGATTGTTCGGGAGCGCGCTGATGATCAAATCCGGATCGAGCGAAGCAAGCTTTTCCAAATTAAGCGGAAAACCTCCCAAGTCTTCGATTCCGGTCAATATGTCCTTATCAAGCTTCGCGTAAGGAATCCATTCCTCTTTCAGCATATTCTCGCGTACGGCGATAGGTTTGATGCCTAGTTTAATAAGATGGCCCATATGCTGATCGGAAGCGACGCGCAGCGGCTTGACGGGAACATCCGTGACCCCCGCATCATGCGTGAAGGAACGTGTAGGGACGGAGGCGTCTTTTTCCTGTTTGCTGCCGCAGGCGGAGAGCAGAAGCAAAACGATGCAAAGCAGGCTTATTCTTGCAGCAGCAGTACGGATCAAATTCATGTTTTGATACCCCTTTTTTTAAATGATAATGATAATTACTATCACTGATTATAAGGAACTGCCGTTAACGGCTCAATGGAAAAACAGGTGCTTTTTTTGTACTTTTGAGCACGCTAAGACATTCTGCAACCATCGTTAATAAATTTGTCGCCGACTTCGCTGCAAACGATTTGACCCCGTTGTTTACACTTATAAGTTCTTACAGTTTGAAAAAAAAGAACCGTCAGCGATCCTGACGGTTCTTCCAGTCTTGATATTCCTCTATCCGCGCTTCGAGACTATATGAACGCAAGCCTCAACTCGTTCCCCTACGCTCCATACCAAAGCTTCAGATCGCTTACCGTCTGCAAAATATCCTTCCGCTGCTCCTCGCCGGATATTTCACGTTCGATAATGTATTCGCCGGTGAAGCCTATTTCTTTAAGCTTGGTTATGAATGCCGGAAAATTCACCTTCCCCGTACCTGCCCGCACCTCTTCGCCCAGCCTGTCGCCGTCGGTCGGATACAGCCCATCCTTCACATGAATATTGCGCACATAGGAACCGATCGTGTCAAGCGCGTCAATCGGATTGCCTTTGCCGTACAAAATCAGATTCGCAGGGTCCAGGTTAATGCCCAAATTGGAGGTTCCTACCCGCTGAATGGTACGCAGCAGCACGATCGGCGTTTCTTGCCCGGTTTCGAACCAGAAGCCGATACCTTTGCTTTCGCAATATTCCGCCACCTCGCGTATAGCCTCGACAACCTTCGGATATTCCGGGTCGGTCATGTTCTCGGGAATAAATCCGCAGTGGGTGATGATTGCAGGCGCGCCGATCCATACCGCAAAATCCGCCCATCCCTTAAGCGCCGCGATCCGTTCCTCGCGATACTGCTCCGGCACGAGCCCCAGCGTGACCGGTCCCTCCGTAAAATTCCACACCGCCGGCCCGGGAACGCCCGCCCAAACCGCGCAAATGCGAACATTCGCTTCTTTTGCTTCTTTTACTACGCGCTCGGCCACCTCAGGCGTACAGCTCCCGCGGTCCCACCCGCAAAGCTGACACACAGGCAAGCCATAATCGCTGACTACCTGAAACATGTTGCCCTCAGTTTTTACGTTAAGCAGATGAATGACGCCAATATCCATGATAAGTGCCTCCCATTCGAATAATTTGCGATTATGCGACTTGCGTATTTTATGATTATGCAGTTGAACGAAACATCAGGCCCAAAGGAATACAGGCCGACAGTCACACTATATCGTTTCGTCCATTCGTTGGATTTAGCAAATGCACCCGTTAATTTGCACTTTTATTTGCATTATCGAACCGATAATTTATACTTTATTTATATCGAAGGGAGATATGACGATGGACTTTATACCTTACAGACTTAGCGAACAACTTGTCGTTAACGACATATACACCTGTTTCTATTTCGAGATGTCCAATCGTCAGCATTATAACGGAGAAAGCCATGATTTTTGGGAATTGGTCTACGTGGATAAAGGCGAAGTGAACGCGGATACCCAATCCGGCTACTACCGGCTCAATCAGGGCAATATTCTCATCCATAGTCCTAACGAGTATCATCAGCTGGAGAGCACCGGTAAAAAAGCGCCGAATTTGTTCATAGTCACCTTCCGCTGCGATAACGAGGCGATGACCTTTTTTGACGAGCATAAGCTGTTCCGCATCGGACATGCCGAGCATGCCGTGCTGGCGCGCTTAATGAAGGAAAGTCAGAGTTCCTTCGGCTTGAATCTGTACCCGATCATACCTAAAGAAAATACGCCGTTCGCCGCAGAGCAGCTTTTCAAAATTTACTTGGAGCAGCTTCTTATTTTGATCATACGCAATGGTCCTTCGGACAAGCCGCAAGCCCCTTTGTTGTCGACTACAACCGAAAATCAAAGCACGCATCTGAGCAAGCGGATCATCGACTATATCGAACGAAATTTGTCAGGCAAAATAACGTCGGACGACTTGAGCGCACAATTCAGCATAAGCAAAACGCAGATGAACATCCAATTCAAGCGTACGGTCGGGGTCGGGATCAACGCTTACGTCAATCGATTAAAAATCGAGCGCGCCAAAACATACATCCGCGAGGAACTGTACAATTTGACGGAAATATCGGATCTGCTCGGATACAGCAGCCTCCATTATTTTTCGCGGGCTTTCAAAAATTCGGTCGGCATGACGCCCTCGGAATATGCCAGAACAATTAAAGCAAGGAACGAGTCCATGTCTTAGGTTCGTCTGCAAACAAAAAGCGCCCGTTCGCAAAGAACTTCGGCGCCATGCCTTACTCCTCTATTAAGCTACCTGCAACTCTTAACCGGCGACCGCTTTAAAATAGTTGTATATTTTGTTCAGCTTTTCTTTATGCTTGCCCCGCGGACTCTCCATGCTGCCGAACTCGAAAAACTTCACTTTTTTGATGCCTACGTAGTTGAACAGCGCTTTGCGCATTAATACTTTGTGGGCGTTATTGAGCCAAAACAAAGGATAAAACGCCGGCCCCATCATAGTCGAAACGCAAACGACCGACTTCCCCTTCAACAAACCTTCCGGCAAAAGCTTGCCCGTATCTTTGTACGCGAATCCCGAGGCAAACATTTGGTCGATATATCCGAGCAGCATCGCCGGAGGACGGCCCCACCAGATCGGATAAACGAAAACGATTTTGTCCGCCCACAAAAGCTGCTCCCTGTATTTAGCAAGATCGGGATCCGTATGTATATCTCTCCTCCGCTTCTTTTCATTAAAAACTAGAACCGGATTGAAGCCCTCCTCGTATAAATCCAATACTTTGATCTCGCCGATATTGCCGTTCTCCTTGCCGCCCGAAATAACTTCCTGCAAAAATGCATAGCTTAAGCTCTGATGATTAGGATGCGTATAAATGACCAGCATATTCATTTTGAAAACCCCTTACTTATCATTTGATAACTAAAAGGTAACACATCTCTTTTTTAGTTGTCAAATGATAATTGTATTTTGATAATATCTTTGTTATGGTGACTGTAGGGGTGATCTTGTGGACAAACACGCATTATTCCAAAAATTCGTGGCATTTACTTCCGCTATGCATCAAATAACCAATGAGATGACCAAAGATGTCAAAATAGACGCGATTACGCCTCTCCAATATAAAATTCTTGAATACTTAGCGGTCAGTCCGCCCGTGACGCTTAGCGATATCAGCGAATGCATGCATATGTCCATGCCGAATACGAGCCGCGAGCTGAAAAAGCTGACCGACAAGCAGCTATGCGAGAAGCTTGCCGACGACAAAGACAAGCGCAAGCAGTATATTCGGCTGTCAACGGCGGGGGAAGTGATGATGCACGAAGCTTTTCGGCGCGTAGAAACCCGATTTGACGAACGAATCGCAAAGCTTTCCGAGGAAGATTTGAAGGAAGTCGAGCACGCGCTCGATGTTCTTCATTCAAAAGTGTTTTTTTGAGTAAACTTGAGACTGACATGCTGCACGTTGTGACAAAGAGGAGTCGATCGCTTCGAAGCGGAAGCCGGGCGGGCAAATCGATGTACAGTTAAGAAGCGGCTGAAGCGCTTAGACCGTGCAGAACGCCGACCTGTTCGCAGAGAGCACGAAATGACAGGACTGCCCTTTATTGGGGTGATAGGATGAGAAGCATAAGGTGGAGATGCGAATTGGAATGGTTCAATCGGATGAAAGATGCGCTGGATTTGATGGAGCGGAACATGGAGGGCCGGCTGGATATCGAGGAAATCGCGAAGGCGGCGTATTCGTCCCCCTTTCATTTTCAGCGCATGTTCCAAATGCTGACCGGCATGACTGTCGCCGAGTACATGCGCAAACGCAAATTAACGTTAGCGGCGCAAGAGCTTGCGTTATCGTCCTCCAAGGTGATCGATGTCTCGTTTAAATACGGCTACGAATCGCCGGAAGCCTTCGCCAAGGCGTTTCGCAAAGTCCACGGCATCTCGCCCTCCGAAGCCCGCAGTCCTGGAGTCAGCCTGAAGGCCTTCCCCCGCATCTCCTTCCACCTATCGCTGAAGGGAGACAAAGATATGGATTATCGCATTGTAGAGCAAGAAGCGTTTAACGTTATCGGGAAGACGATTCGAACCACATGCCAGGACAATCAGCAAACCCGGGACATTCCGGTATTATGGGGTGCTTGCCATCAAGACGGCACCGTCGCCAAGCTTGCTTCCATCGGGAAAGACAACAATGTGCTTGGCATAACGCTGGATATGCAGACAGGCAAGGATGAATTTACGTACATGGTCGCGAGTCAAACCGAAGCCGATGCGGCATCCCTTGCAGAGGGGCTCGCCTCCGCCACGATTCTCGCCTCCACATGGGTGGTTTTCACTTCCGTAGGACCGGCACCCTCAGCCATTCAGAACACATTTTGCCGCATCTATCAGGAATGGTTCCCGGCTACAGGCTACGAGCATTCCGGCGGTCCCGAGATGGAAGTTTATTTGCCGGGAGATGTGATGGCCGAAGACTACCGGTGCGAGATTTGGATTCCCATTGTGAAAAAATAAACCATTGTCGCGAACAGGATAAACAGCTTAAGCCTTCCTGGTATGGGGATAAAGCGGCTTCGTAAGCATATTCTAAAGGACTGGCGCGTTTGCCGTAAGCACTTGTTACGTGAAACCTATAAATGAGGGGCGGACCTCCTGTCGGGTCCGCCCTTTTTCCCGGTTAAAAGCCGGGTTTATACTCGCTGTACCACTTAGGCACCGTTAACTCGAAATTGCTGTGGTCATCCATTACTTTGTTGATCTTCCTCAGCATCTCGTCCAGTTCATCCCGCTTTACCTTCAAGATCCATACGACAGACGAAACAAGCGTCATGCCTAAATAGAGCGAATAAAGCCGCCAAAACTCGTCGCCGGGACTTGTACGGTTATGATACCCCTGAATTTGACCGACGGCAAAAGGCACGCTGACTTCCGCGCTGAACATGCCGACTTTCAAGAATTCATGAATCGGATCTCCCCAATCGTACCTGTTGAAATCGATGACGCCTGAAAGCTTCCCGTCCTTAACGATAAGATTTCCGATATGGAAATCGTCATGTTGATAAAGATTAGGTCTCCCCTTCATCAGATGCAAATTGTCATCAATAAAGGACAAAAACTTCTCGTCGTTTGGTATTGAAACTCCGCATTCGGCATACTCCTTCCGGTACCGGCGATGCTTGGCGGCCGTTCTTTCCTCCCAAGACTTCATGTCGTCGGGACAGCTGACCTGATGAATCTTCAGCAGCTCCAGGCCCGCTTCTACGCCAATGTTGAATTGCTCTTCTTCCGTTAGGAGAGGCAGCTCTTCCGATGCTTCATTTCCTTCCAGGTAAGAGACGATCATGTAGCCGAGCTCCAGTTCCGGCAGAACCCCGATTTCGATGGGTCTGGAGCATGTCACGTCATGCTTTTCCATATGCTTAAGACTGTTATACTCCAGTCTCTTGGCTGGATCCCGGTCGATGCCGTACGTTCTTAAAATGTATTGGGGACGTCCATCGCTGGCATATACGATGTATTTGGCGTCACTGGAGTATCCCTTGTGTATGCGTTCAAGCTTGGAACTGCCGCATAGGAGAGGTATCCCTTTGCGAAACTGTTCGTATTCATTCACCATGCCGGTCACGGTTATCCCTTCTTTCCGTTTATCATTCGTGACTTATATATATAAAACTGATAAACTCGGTTTATCAGAATTTACCAAATAGGCTAGAAAATATTCAATCGAAAGAGCACAATAGGCATAGAGATCATTCGAAGGGTGAGGATGGTTTTGGGTTCAAGAATCATGCACTTGATTATCGCTAATCGAATAGCGGAACGCCTTTCCATTAAAGATAAAGCGGCATTTTTGATTGGCGGCGTCGCCCCGGATGCGGTTTCGACTAAAGACGCGTCGCACTTTTTTAAGGGTGACCATCAAGACTACTCCCGATTTATCGACTATAAAGGATTTTGGGATACCTATCGCTCGCAAGCGAAAAATCATTACATACTGGGATATTTTACGCATTTAATCGCCGATGATATGTGGCTGCAAGGTTTTTATATTCCATGGCTGAGAAACAGAATGGAAGCCGATCAAGAGCTCTATCCTTTATACCATAATGATTTTCGGCTGCTGAATGGAAAACTATTGGAATACTATAATTGTACGGATGAATTGAAACAAGCGCTCGTTAATCCGCCGACAGTCTGCGACATAGAAGAAGTGAAGTCCAAAGACGTCGAAGCTTTTATACCTTCCGTATTGGGAGATATGGAGTACGATCAGGAAGTCTTACATGCAAAGCTAAATGTATTTACCTTCAATCAGATCGTCGGTTATATTGAGACGTCGGTTAATAAGGGAGTTTTGAATATACAATCGATCCTTGCCTAGTAAACTGGGGACTTTCCTTCTGCACCGCGCGCAGCCCCCATCGCCCGGTGGGGCGATACGTGCTGGCAGTCAACCGCACTATGCTGTTTTTAGAGGCCATCCTTTGCGGGAGGTCTTTTTTGTTGTATACAATTACGATTCGGGGAATGGAATTGCCGCACTTATTATTTCATCCTATTGATCGTGCCGCGTCAGCCCCATGAGCCACGGTGGTCTAACTGGAAAACATCCATCTAATTTTCCATATTTGCAGATTTTCACACTACTAAATGGAAAACCTCCATCTAATTTTTGACTTCTGAGCCCCAAATGGGACTTTTCAAAAAATTAACTTCAGTTTTTCCAGTTAAACTTAATTTTTACCCCTTCTATGCAAAATTAGCTGTATGTTTTCCATTAAGGCAGCTGCTTTTATCCATTAGCGGAGCAAAAGACAAAGACCTGCCCAGCCATACTTAACGCCTTCGTTCGTCTATCCGGTAACTTTCGCTGTTTAACGCCTTGCATAGAAGCAGTTTGACAGACCAACCGGCCCCTATTGGACAATGCGCTGTCACTGTCATATTCGCCTGAAAGCTCAGCATACCTTGTATATATCCAAAACATTCACATGCCTGGCATAGGAGGCAGAGAGATGAACGAGAACAAACGAACTCGCCCTAACAAATGGTCGGGGGATGCACCGGCGACTCTTCATTCGCAGACCGTGGGCGAGCGGGGCCCCGTATTGGAGCAGGACAGCGTGCTGCATGAAACGCTGGAAACATTCATCCACGCGAAATTGTTGGAAAGACCCGTTCACGTCAAAGGCTATGGCGCATTCGGCTACTTTCAGACCGTGCATGCCATGACGGCTTACACGCAGCTTTGCTTCTTGCAAAATCCGGGGCAGCAGGTCCCCGTCGCGGTAAGATTCTCCTTAGCCGTCAGCAACAAAGGCACGCCGGATACTTCCCGAAACGTGCGCGGCTTCGCCACCAAGTTTTATACGGATCAAGGCGTGTTCGATCTTGTCTGCAACCACATCCCCGTGTTCCTAGTCCGAGACGCCATCCGCTTTCCCGAGTCGATCAAGGCCTTCCTGCCTTCGCCCGTCAACAATCTCCTCGATCCGGAACGATTTTGGAGCTTTATCGCCCGAGCTCCGGAAGCCACGAACTTTCTCGTCCGGCTTTACTCCGACGCAGGCACCGTCAAAAGCCTTCGCCACATCCCGGGCCACAGCGTTAATACATACGTCTGGAAAAACGCGCAAGGCGTCCGCACTTACGTGAAATATCATTGGCTGCCGCTTGCCGGCGTGCAGTATATAAACCGTCAGGAATCAGCCCGGCTAGCTTGCGAGAATCCGGATTATGCCGGCAAAGATTTATTCGATACGCTGAATGCTGGCAAAACGGTTGAATACGGGCTTTACGTGCAGCTGATGAATCCCCAAGACGAATCCTTTCTGCCTTATGACCCGCTGGACGACACTAAGGTATGGGATGAACGGCAATATCCTTTGCTTCCGGTCGGGAGATTGGTGTTAAACCGCAATCCGGACAACTATATGGAGCAGGTAGAAAAGCTGGCTTTCTCCCCAACCAACCTGCTGGAAGGCGCCGAGCTGTCGGACGACAAAATGCTGCAGGGACGCGCCAATATTTATTGGGATTCGCAGCGGCGGCGGCTTGGTCCGGATTTCCGCAAAATTCCGATCAACCATCAGCAGAACTGGACGCCCGATTCCGTTGTGACAAGCGGCGGCGGACGATTCGTGGAAGGACGCCTCGTGCGGTCCGACTTGCCCAAGCAAGACGACTTCGCGCAGGCCGGGCAGTATTATCATGCTCTTGCGCCATTGCAGCAAGAACACTTGGTAGAAAACCTGGCCGCCGATCTTGCCGGCATATCTCTCGAAACGCAAAACATCGTGCTCGGCTACCTGTACCAGGCATCCGCCGAGCTTGGAGAACGCGTCGCCCGAAACATCCAAACGCAAGCCAAAGGATAAAAGCGTCATTTCCCAAATACCACCATCCGTCTTCTACCGCTTCTTTGGCGTAGTTCTTGGATAGAGAAAAGCAGACTTTGCAGACAAAACTTGCCGTTACTTACGATACGGTTCTCCGCGCTATACGGCAAGTTTACGGCTCTAAAGCTTTGACCGGCCCCTTTCGCCGATTCACCTGAGAAGGTTTTGGTTACAAGCTCGTCAAACGCCGATTCTTCCTCTTGGTCGCGGTATACTTTCCTAAGCAAACAAAAGCCCGCATTAGCTCGTAAGCCAATCGGGCTTCCTGTGTTTACAAATGAACAATTAGCATGATGTGCGAAACATATTGCTTCCTCCAAAAAACACCGGCCTAGCGCGGCCGTTTCTCTTTCCTTAGTGGGCTTCATCCCGCTTCTATGCTACTGCCCAAGCTTACCCGCCGTCCAGCGGACGAACACATCCGCCAGTAGTTGATCCCAGCGCGTACCGTCAATTGCCGTATTCAAATACGGATGATTGATCATATTTTCCTTCAGCTCCGTCATAAAATAGAGCCCCCTCCGTTCGAGCTCGCAGAAATGGTCGTACATCCCAACAAACACGGCGCCCTTCTTCCGCGCCGTTTCGCGATGAAGCTCGTAAACACGTTCGAACTGCGCCGGGCTGTAGTGCGGCAGGAACATCGGGTTTCCTCCGTTTCCGGCGACGATCACGACAAGCGCCAGCGGATTATGCTCGCGCACCCAATCGATGATGCCGGTCATCGCCGCGTCGATGTCATCGCTTTGACAGCCGGTATCGTTGATCATGTATTCGATAAAAACGATGTCATACGGGTCTCCGACCGAACGGGTCCGTTTTACATGGGAAATGCCGTGAACGGACGAATGTCCGCCGTCGGCCGCATTGGCGTACTCAATCCGTTTGCCGGGCAGAAGCCCGCCAAGCCGCTTCGCGATTAACAGCGGCCAGTCTCCGCCATACGTCGTGCTCTCTCCGAGAAAGCAGAGCCGGATATTACGCTTGCCGGCCAGCGCTTTCCACCATTCGGCGTTTGCCGCATCGTTCTCTTCGATCGGTACCTCGTTTGCGGCCGCTCCAATGGTCAATTCCCGCCCGCGTACATCCATAATATTCGCGGGGAACGTATGGACCTTCGCCTTCCGCAGCTGCGGGAAGTCGGCCAGCAGCCGCCTCCACGGGAGCCTGACCCGCCAATAAACCGGCAGGCCGTCTTCGCGCGCCACGGGCAAATCCACCTCGCCGTTACCGTTTAGAGGCTGTACAAGCCCCCGTCCCGCCGCGCTTCCGTAAGCGCAATCTGCCGTTCGCACGACGACCTTCCCGCCTCCGGCATTTGTGCTGTCCGAAGAACCGGCTTTGCTGCACCCTACCTTATCTTCGCCACATGACTCGACCTCATACGTGCGCGGCCGCCAGTCGAGATGGCGACACTCCCACTCGAAGCCCTTGGTCGTCTGCCATGCTCGCCCGTCCGTCTCCTTGTATTCCACGAGACTCTGGCGCTCATATACCGCTTCGGCTCCCCACGGGACGAATACGGAAGCGAGAACTGCCGCATCATGCGGAGGCACAGGCAGATCAGGCAGCAGCAAGTTCGTTTCATCGCCATACCGCCAATCGCCCTCAACCGCCCGGAATCGCCCTTCGGCATCCACACAGATCAGTATATATCTGCACGTGTAGACGTCATAATCGAGCCGTACGATATCCCCTACCTTCAACCGTCCGCCGGGCTTAGCTTTTACCGATCCCCAATAATCGTCGAATACGTAATCCTTATCCTGCTCATACTCGGTCAGCCCTTCGGACGAACGCACACGCAGCGTTCCCGGCATCCGCATTTGATACGGCTTGAAGTTCGAGCCGCGCCTCCCGCTCCAATCCCAGCCGCATGGAGATGCTTCGCCTTGGCGCTCGAGCGTATAATAATGATTGCGCAGCTGCAGCAAAGGCGGCGGCGTCAAAACCAGCCGTTCGACACCCGGTACTCCCATTCGCCTGCCGTACGCCTCGATGACCCCTGGACTGACTGAAACCGCTAACCCGGCCGGTGCCGTCTGGGATACGCGCAAGCCTTCTACCCACTTTACTGCCATGTGACTTCCCCTCCCTTATTTCCGCCGAAAGACCGCGAATAAATGAGTGCTTTCATCACGCTTCCGTTTCGAATTTGAACGAATACAAATGAGCGTCGCTCATCATAATTTCCATTATTACCGGCTGGCCGGAGAGAGAGGCCGGATCGCCGCCTTCGAACGTCACCGTCTTGTCCAAGCTGTCGCCGAAAAGCTCGACTGCATTCAGCTCTCTGTCCTCGCCGATCAGCCTAATCCTGACATAGCCTGCCGCCGAGGTCGCGAAGTTGACGGACAAACGATTTCCCTCAAACTGAAAAGGCTTCGTTACAAGCCGGCACGGTTTATACGTGGCGCTGTAAGACACGAAACCGTCTATTCGTATAGAGTACCGCCGCAGCTTCGCAGGCGTCATCGACCAGTGGTTGTCGTAGGCGTACATCGAGAGCTCGTTCGGAGCATAAGGCAAGTCGTTTTCCGTCTCGATCATGCCGAGCGCAGGATAACAATCCCCATATACCCAGTTGTACTCCCTCTCCAGTCCAGGCGTCATGAACGCCTCGTCCCAGCGATTCCACCTCTCGCCGTCCCGGGACGACATAAACAGACAGTCTGTAATGACCAGCCCCAGTCTCGGGTGCGACTTCATTCGCCGCTTGCGCCTTTCCGCTCCCGGGAGCTGATCGAAGGCCGGTGTCCAAGCTTTCTTCTCCACATAACGGGAAGGGAAGCCGACGAGCATATGCTCTGCTCGATAATAGGGCTGAACCGCATTCGTATAAAGCGGATAATCCTCGCCCTCGCCGAAATCGATCCGAACGGGCGTGCTCCAGCTTTTGAAATCCTTCGATACCATTCGCCGAATATCCCGGATCCCCGCATTCAGATCGTCGCCGGGAATATCGTGAAAGTCGCGGATATAGCAAACGTACCGGCTTACGGCTTTATCCCAAAAAGCAACGTTCAACGTATCGAATTTGCCCTTATCGGTCATTTTCCACGCTTTCTTGAAGCGAATGCCGTCGGGACTCGTAAAGCACCATAGATGATGAGCGTCTCCGGAAGTATTAAAACCGTCGATACCGAGGCCCTTATAAAGCTCCTCAGGCGGGCAAGCGGGATTCATATCTTTAAACACCGAGAAATTATCGAATTTAGCCGTATGATGATCCAGGATGATATTGTTTTCCTTTGAGCCTTCAAAATCGCAAATCCCGAGTCTCGGCTTAAACCAGTTCTTACCATTCAGACTTTCGGCATAACATACGACAATCGGCCGCGGTCCTAAGCTCATATCCGGCTTAAGCATTTCCCAGCCAAGATAATACATACGGTAAAAGCCGTCGTCCTTCACAATGCAATGAAAATCGCAGCCGTCCCCCTCCCACGGCTCGTTGTGATCGATCACGACTTCCTTGCTTTGGGGCTGGTGTAGCTTTAGTACAGCCGTTGTAGCATCCTTGTCTATCAAATAATCGTCCCATAGCAGTTCCCTCCGGCTTCCGATAGGGATAACATCCTCCGCCATCACTTTTCTCCTTGTAAAAACATTTTTAGTTTCGTACGACATGAAAAGACATCCATACTTCCTGTCTACCAACCTTTGCTCGCTTATCCTTTTACAGAGCCAACCATCATTCCTTTAACAAAATACTTCTGGATAAACGGATATACGCAAACGATCGGCAGCGCGATCAAAAGCGTAGCCGCGGCCTTCACGCCCTCCTTGGGCATGTTCTTCATCCATTCCGATGCCATCGCAGGATTTTTCCCCAGCGCAGCCAAATCGAGATTGGCAAGCATCCCGCGTAGAATTAACTGCAAAGGCCATTTATCCTGCGTATTGATAAATATGGCGGCAGAGAACCAGCTATTCCAGTGGCCTACCGCATAGAAAAGGCCTATGGTAGCCATGGATGGAAGCGACATCGGAATAATAATTTTGATCAGTATCCCGATCTCGTTCGCCCCGTCCATTTGCGCCGATTCTTCCACCTCCTGAGGGATATCCATAAAAAAATTTCGCATCAGAAACATGTACCACGGACTTATTAAACCAGGTAATATGAGCGCCCACAGCGAATCTCTCAGCCCGATGTTCGTAACGAGCAAATAAGAGGGAATAAGCCCGCCGCTGAAAAACATCGTAACCAGCACGGCAACTGTAAGAATGCCCCTATAGGGCAAATATTTTTTCGAAAGCCCATAGGCTAAGGTGCATGTAAAAAGTAAACAAAAGAAGGTCCCGGCCAACGTAACTAGAACGCTGATTGCCAGCCCTTTATAAATAAAGACGTTATCGACCAGCAAGTATTTATAGGAATAAAAAGCGATCTCCCGCGGAAACAAGGTATAGCCGTATTTCAGGATCCCTTCATTGGACATGAACGATTGATTGATCAAAAAAACAAAAGGAATGATGAACAACAAAGACATCAAGCTCAGCAATGTTACGTTAATCAGGTTGAACCAATCGACTCTCCTTTTCATCACCAGACTCCTTCTTTTCCCATTCGTTTGACCACATAATTGGAGATGATTAAAAACAACAGACCGATCACATTTTTGAACATACTAATTGCCGCGGCGTACGAGAAATTATTTTTTAACAAGCCTTCTCTGTACACATAGGTGTCAATAATATCGCCCGAACTGTAAACGCTTGGAGAATAAAGCAGCAGTACCTGCTCGAAGCCGGCATTCAAAATATTGGCTGCAGATAGGACGAACAAAATCGAAATAATATTGGATATGCCCGGCAAACTGATATGCAGCATCTGGCGGAAGCGACTCGCTCCGTCGATTCTCGCACTCTCGTAAAGCGCAGGATTGATGCCTGCTAGAGCGGCCAAATAAACGATGCTCCCCCAACCTACGCTGGCCCAAACATCACTGGCTACAACAATAGAACGAAAGTATGCAGGGTCTCCCATGAATGCTATGGAACTGCCTCCTAACGCGCGAATGACCATATTGACGGGCCCCGCTGTCGGCGACAATAGCGCAATCACCATGCCTGAAATAATGACCCAGGACAAAAAGTGAGGCAAATAGGAGATCGTTTGCACGATTTTTTTGAATCTGGCACGAACCACCTCATTTAACATCAGAGCCAAAATAATCGGTAGCGGAAACCCGAACAACAGCTTATAAAAGCTGATCAACAGCGTATTTTCAAGCAGCCGGCCGAAATAGTAGGAGCTAAAAAAGTCTTCAAAATGCTTAAATCCCACCCAATCCGGCTTCAGGAGCATAGCCTCAAGACCGCCGAAAGGCTTAAAGTCCTGAAAGGCGATCACGACGCCATACATCGGGATATAATGAAAAATCAAAAAATACAGCAGTCCCGGCAGCGTAAGCAAATAAAAAAATTTATACCTGTTGATATTGCCGAGAAATCTTTTCTTTCTCGATTTCGGTACAAACTGTCCCGCCGCGGCTCCCACCCTTATCCTCTGCACAAGAAACTCACCTCGATCTGGCAAGGACGCCTTTTGACAACCGGCGTTTACCTTACAGTTATATAAAGCCGCCCCTTTGCGACTTGAAGCTTGCACAAAAAGGGACGGCTTCCGCAGCTTATTTTTGCGCTTTGAACTGCGCGTTGCGGTCTTCAATCATTTGCTTGCCGCCGATATCCAGCCACTGCTGCATAATCGCATCCCAGTCGCTTAAAGGCCGCTCGCCTGTAAAGACTTTAATTTTTTGCTCCTCCATAAACGTATTCAAATCGGTCAGCTTCGAATAGGATTTCCATTTCGATTTGTCGTATTTCACCGTTCGATCTGCCGCCTTGAAGCTTGGAAGCTCTTTCGTTTTCTTCATCATTTCCGTGTACTTGCGGTCCATCCAGGAAGACATCGGCGATGCCGAGAAATCGTTCCAGTCCATGTTGAACATCCAGTACAGCGCATAATAGCTTGCTTTGTTAGAATCATATTTGTCTTCGCCGATGTACTCCAATGTGCCGTCCGGCAGCTTCGTGTAGGATTCTCCTTCAACACCGACATAAGTCAACTCGTAGCCCTCTCTGCTCGCATGGTAATCCAAAAATTTCATTGCAGCTTCAGGGTTTTTGCTTTTCTTGGTAATGACAGTTACAAATTGAGTGTCGGGCGCCTCCGATATTTTATTTATGCCGTTTCCTTTCAAAATAATGGGTTCGTAATTCGCATCCGGAATCGTTTTCACCAAGACCTCGGTTGCTCCGGCAATTGTTGAGGAATACCAACCGGACACCGCCCCGACCTTGTTTTGCGCAATCAGCTCAACTTGCTTCGGAGTTGTAGACAAGATCATCTCCGGCCAGATGTAACCTTTTTTATTCCACTCAACCAATTTAGCCATAAAATCCTTGTAGCCGGGATGTAATTCCGGAGGCAGCAGCTCTCCCTTCTCATTAAGCCACCACTCGGACGCCTGCGGCAAAAAATAAGGAGCGAGACCGTTTTGAAGATATTGGAAGTCGTAAGCGCCTATAAGCGGATAGGCGTCCTTTTTATTTTGCTTAAATGCTTCCATCACCTTCTCAAAATCCTCGACGGTAACCGGCTTCTCCAGCTTCAGCTCCTTCAGCCAGTCCGTACGAATCTGCAAAACGGTTCCTTTCGTATTCGTTGCAAGACTCGGAATACCGATAATCTTGCCGTCGGCTGTAACCTCGGACCAAACCTCGGGATTGAAATTTTTCTTTAGGTTCGCTCCATGTTGATTAATCAGATCATCAAGAGGAATGATGGCTCCATTCTTATACAATTCAATCGCCTGATCCATGCTAAGAAAAGGAATGATATCCAGTTGCTCGCCGGAAGAAAGCATTAAATTCATCTTTTGGCTGAAATCCGCGCTGGTCGGGCTGAATACGATATTCAAATCGACTCCGGTTTTATCCTGAATAATGTCATGTGCATGCTTTTCAACTTCCGTTTTCCGATCAAAACTGGCGTTGGGATTGATCGCCACAATCTTCACAGGAGGTTTTTTATCGCCCTCCTTGCCCCCTTCCTTGGCGGATGGAGCAGTACTTCCTGCAGGCGCGCTTGAATTCGGATCGTTCGTTTTGGTACTGCAGGCGGCGATCGAGACAAGTAGTATGCAAATCAAGAATCCGATCAAGCCTTTTTTCATCGGTTGATTCATAAAAGACAGCCTCCAACTTCAATTTAGGTTCACTCCGTAAGCGAATCGATACGTTGTTCGTCCATGCAATCGTCGTAAGTCTACCGATGTCCCCCCCTCTCTTTTTACAATCGTGCATACTGTTCTTGCTTTACGATCCTTATCATGAATCGAGACAACTGCCGCTTCAATCACACAATTGTCAGAAACGTTAAAAAAATGGGGAAAATGACAGCCGCAGAGCGTAATTGTGTATAAAAATATTGTCAAGCGGATTGAATCACCAAATAATTTATGAAAGTAAGCGTTTACATTACGTCCGATGTTGAATACCGTACTTTGTTTCGTTCTCTACAACTGATCAAAGCATCTATATAGAGCGCTATGATCCTCCGACGAATAGCCTTCTTCGCTTAATTGCTCGAACATTTTATAAACTCTTGTTGTGAATTCCAAAGGCATTCCCATCTGCGCGCTCATGGACAATGCATTGCTCAAATCTTTCTTGTGCAAGCTCATTCGAAATCCGGGGGAAAAATGTTTGCGGCTTATATTGGTTATTTTCGTTTCTAATACTCTGCTTCCCGCCAGCCCGCCGCGAATCGCTTCAAAAGCAGTATTCGCATCAATTCCGGCTTTTTTTCCGAACGCAAGCCCCTCGGATATCGCCGCAATATTAATGGCAACGATGATTTGGTTAATGAGCTTGACCGTATTGCCCGCTCCGATATCTCCGACACGCGTGACGGTCGACCCCATTTTTTTCAGAAGCGGTGTAACCTGATCCACCGTCTCCTGCGGGCCGCCGACAATGATTGCCAATTTGGCTTCGATCGCTCCTATTTCCCCGCCGCTTACGGGGGCATCCAGCATGGACACCCCTTGCTTCATCAAAGCGGCTGCTACTTTTCTAGCTGTCATCGGATGAATCGAACTCATATCGACATAGATCTTGCCGGGAGTAAACCCTTCGATCAATCCGTTTTCGCCCAGAGCAACTTCTTCCACCTGCGGAGAATCGGGAAGCATGGTAATCACGATATCCGATAACTGTGCTACTTCCTTTGGGTACGAAGATGCCGTGGCCCCCAGACAAACCATTTGTTCAACGGACGCTTTACTGCGGCTGCAGACATTTAATTTGTATCCGGCGCGAATCAAATTTTTGGCCATAGGCTTGCCCATAATCCCTAGGCCGATAAATCCTATAGTCGTTATCGTCTTCATCTCCTTGACCCTCGCTTACTCCAAATTGCCTTTCACAAGCTCCCATTCATGAATGTCATAATTTCGCGCACCCTGAACGATGTAAGGATCCGTTTGCACCCAGCTTGTGACTTCATCCATAGATTCGGCTATATAAATGACCAATCCTCCCGAACCGTCGGTAAACCGGCCATTAGCAAACAACCTGCCCGCTTCCCTTTGCTGTGCCAAGAAAGCCAGATGCTGCTCCCTGAACATTCGGCTTTTCTCGGGATCCAACATCGGCAGGAAGACCGCAAAATATTTATGGCTCATCTTTAAACACTCCTTAGGATGTTAAGAAAATATGGGACTTACACAAATTGCTGCAGGACTCCAGCAAGAAAAGCGGCCTGCAGCTCGCTAGCCTTATCCGTGAAGTGATCCCCGTCCCTATAGGCTCCGTCGCCAAGGCAAAGCGTGAAGCCATGAAGGTCCGCGATCGGTAAACCGTAAGAGGCCATAATGGCGTCAGCCGCTTGATTATAGAGCGATATATCCATATTGTACCTCGCAAATCCTTTCTCCGTACGATTGGCCATGGTTTCCATTACCGGAGTGGTTCGAACCCAACAGACTTGGAGTCGGCTATTGGAAAGCAGCTCGCACATTTGCGTCAAATTATCTTTATAGTTCTCTATGTGCACTTGCTTAACGTTATCTATCGTCACCAAATCATGCAATCCGCAATTCAACAGCAAAACGTCAATTTCCAACAACTGCTTGCCGATGCGCCCCTGTAAATACTGTAATACTTTCGTGCTGTTTCCGCCATTTATAAGATAGGGATTTTCGATTTCACGTTCGGTCGGAAGCAGCCCACTGTCATCCCCCTTTCGGCTGTAATGAAATTGGTTTCTAAGCATCTGCTGCAAATACGGGCCATAATCCATAGAAATACTGTCTCCAAGTACAAAAAGCTTCTTCATAAACCGTTTCTCCTTGTGCCGTCATATACATGTTCTTAACTTTGGAAAAGATTTTGCTTCAAGACTGGAGCGAGCCGGTCCGCTATTTGAGCGAATCCTCGGTCGTTGGGGTGAAGTCCGTCCACGTACAGCCCTTCCTCATCCAAACCAATCAATTCGCTGCCGTCCGCAAAATACACGTTCGAGTCACCCGAGCAAACTGCTTCTTCGTAGACACCCCTAATCGTTCTACGCATGTTGCCATAAAGCTCCGCTTTCCCAGAATCGTACCGTTCGCTGCTGAAGCATAGTGGAGAAATCATTACAATCGGCGTATCGGTTTTCGTCTCGCGCAGCTTTCGGTAAAATGGCGCGTAAACATCGGCCAACTGGGCGGCTGAGGGAAGATTCACATGATAATCGAGAACATAGCAAGCCGAATTGATTTCGGAAAGCAGCTTACAGACGGAAAGCTCCCCTCTGCCGCTGCCGTTAAAGCCCATATTCACGATGTCGATATGCAGAATTCTCGATATCATGGAAACGTATCCGTTGCCTGGACGGCTCGCACAAGCCCCCTGTGTGATCGAACTTCCATAAAAAACGACGGGAGCGTTAGCGGCATAGGGTGACGGCTGTCCGAGCTTTGCCTTCCTATCGATGCCTATTTCCAGAGTCACAAGATCATTGTAGGCGGGCAAATATAAGGTGAATTCACGATCCTTCGAAGCGATATCCTTAAAAAACATATATTCATAAGGTTGTCCCGTCATTTGAGGGACCGAGGTCCCCCAATACTTCATTTGTCCCGGCTCTCCCGCATATAAATCCATACCGCTATGTCCTAGCGGGGGCATGTCGATCATTTGCGGAGCATGATGATGAGCGGCGCGAATTTGGAGCGAGGTTGTGTCGCTTGTAAAACGGATTCGCCCCCCGCTAGGCATTTGCGAAAGCAGCCACACGTTTTCGGGGATTGAAGCCTGTGCTCTTTGCGGAAAACGGATGAATCGGCTCTCATGTTCATGCAACCAGGGAAGTCCGCTGATTGTAAAACGTTCTTTCGTCACAGGAATCCATGTTATCACAATTACGTCCCCATTCTGCCAGCTGCCGCAGCCTTCTTTATGAGAAACTCTCTGCCTTATGCTTTTATCTTCACTATCACTTTTTTGACGGCTTGTGGCTCGTTTACGGCTATTGCCGGGATATGGGCGTCCTGAAGGCCATAAATGACGAACGACCCTTCATCGAAAACATTCCAGCTCCCTTTCCCTACGTAGAAGGAGTAATCGTCTTTTTCATCGTATTCCTTAATCAGTTTCAAGTTCGAAACGGACGCATAACCCATACGTTCCATTCCTTCGTAAATATAATGGACGTCGATGTACTTTCGATGCGCTTCCCAAACCCCTTCCTCGATCGGCCGGTTCACATAATGCTGCAGCATCGCATACATATTTTCGCCTTCTATTTCGTAATTTCCCGGCTCCATTGCCGAGAAATCAGTCTGCTCCAAATACTCCAAAGCCTTTTTAATATTTTCACTGACTCCGTAATAAAGAGAAGCATTTTCTAATCGGTCAATGATCAATGTATCCCTCCTCTACAATTCTTGATTCGTTTTCCTATCAGCCAGAGCCGCATCCCATAACGCCTTCACCTGATCCTTCTTGCTTGAGACGGACAGTCCGCTCTGCCTTAGCACCAAATGAGCTTTCTTCTCAAAATCGAGCGTTACCTGACATGCCGCAATGATATTGTCCCAGCTCTCCTCCGGTACTACAATCATTCCGTCCATATCCCCATGGATGATGTCACCGGTCCTGACCGTAATTCCGCCGATTTGCACGGGTTCATAGAGCCCGCTCCAAACGTAAGGCGTGTGATGTACGACTTGCCCCGCTCCGAATACTTTGAAGCCTTGGTTCAAAATATCCTTTAGATCCCGGATTCCGCCATCCGTTACAAGACCTGCCGCACCAACCGAAATCATCGTTTTCGCCATGCCGTCTCCTGCAGCACATTCCCTTTTTTTATGTGCCCCGACTGTTTGCACAATGACCACTTGAGGCAAATCTTTTCCGCTCATTTCATCGAGCATTCTAAAATACGACTCCGCATCAGCCTTATTGCCCGGCGTTGAACTGTCAAGCTTTATCGTCACCGCTTCTCCGACCAAAGGAGGCAGCCCGGGCGAAAGGCACTTGACGGTTTGATCCATGTAGGGAACTTCGATGCCAAGAAGGTCGGCGGCATTGCAGATCAAAGCGGTAGGAGAATCAGCCAGCTGCTCTATTAATCTTTTTTTTGCTTTCAAGTCAAAGTTGGTTGCCATGTCCTACAGCCCTTTCAGCAAAAGAAAAAGAGTAGAGCCTTGCCTTGCCGTATAAGTAAAAACGAAGCTTTATCCGATTTCTATCGCGCAAATCGTCCAGCGAACTTGAACCGTTCCAAATGGCGGGAATATCGAAGCCGTCCGAATATAAATCCAGACAGTCGCGTCTTTCAAATCCGGCTATCGGTTCGTTCGTTTCCGCATCGATCGCTTCCACCTCGATATAATCGCGGTAAGGGATTAGCTCTCCGGCGTTTATTCGCAGTTCTACATTAGAAGACTTTGCAATTTCCATCGGAACCGTCGTAATTACAGCAGTAGAAAGCTGATCAGCGCTGGAAAGATAAGTTAGCCTTCCCCGTTCAATTTTGGCGACCCCGCTTCTAACTTGAGACGTGTCGTAACGCTGAGGCGCATTCGCAGCAGGCTCGCAAGTTCCGGAATAGAACACGTAGATTTCATCGTCCTTCACAACGGGATTTGAAGTTACAATGAAAGCATCGTCCCATTCACCTTTTTCTCCCCTGTCAAGAATAGCCTCCAACGGGTTTACTTTGACGAAATTGTTTACACCGTCTCTGCTTACCGCCAATCTGGTGTTAGCCTTAAAAGCTCCCCATCCTTCTCCAGGCCTTACGTCCTTGGGAACTCGCGTATCGAACCGTCTGCTTTCTTGAACTCCCGTATACCCGTAGTAATCGGTCCACAGACTATAGTTATAGAACGCCAGATAATATCCTTTGTATTTTAAACCGCATAACAGGTGAACCGTAGACTCTTCTTCCGGCGGCAATATCGGGGAGTCGGGTCTTAGTTCAAGGCTTTCCATGTCCGGCCCATAGGCCATTATCGTATGAGACCACCTCTCCGGTGTCCCGACAAATCCGTAAACTTTAAACCTTTTCTTAGGATCGCTATCGTCGATCAAGATATTTGTCATATCCACCCCGTCTACGGTATGCGGGCTTGTTGTCCAATGAATACCGTCAGCCGAATAAACAACGTTAGAGGCAACCTTAAAATCTCTCAAGGTTTTGCCGTCTATTGTTTCCTTCGCAAGGCTTCTAGCCAAAGCTTTGTATCGTTTCCGTTCATCCTTCTCCGAATAGTCCTTGATCACGCAGAAATGTTCGGAAAACCTCAAGCCCGAATGATCGTAATGGCTAAAAACGATATTATTACGCGAGCTGTTCGCACTATAGATCGAAAGGCTCGGCTTTTCCCACCAAACCCCGTCCAGGCTTGTCGCATAACCTGTAGATGTTTCCCCGTAGGGGCCGTCTTGACCGAAATACCACATCTTAAACACCTTATCGTCCTGATCGTAAATGACGGAACCCGCCCAATCCGTAGCCCGCCATCTATCCCAGTCGGAGTAGTCGCCCAGAGGCAGCACGGGATTTGCTTTACACTTCTTGGCCTTGTTTACGGTAAGCTTGGCATTTAAAGCCGACTCGATCTCCAGCATGTCAAGAAACAGTACCGTTACCCCAGCCTTAACCACTACCTGTTCCATATTAATCTCTCCGTCCCGTTTTTTTATTAATTAATGGGAGGCAGGCGAATGCTTGAATTTACCTGCCCTTCCCCGTTGTGCGCCGGATGACTTAACCGGTAACAGCATACAATCGATTGCTCGCTGTCAGGCTGATCGGACCCGAATAATGGTACACTTTGCACAATTCCTTGCCGCCTTCAAAGATCGCCGTAGGCTGTTCGACGACAAAGTCGGCAAAATGGGGGACGTTAAATGCAACATAAGCCAGGCTGATGGAATCGACAGCTTTGTCATAACGATTGGACAGATCCGGCAACAGTACCGGTCCCGTATCGACTTGGTACATGTTCCTTTTATCATGGATGTTCATCGTTTTAATCGGAAACTCGATGATCGCGCGCAGTCCCGTCTCGGAATTGAATAGCTCCGTTTGCCCGATGAGCAGCAAGTCGTTATGCGTGGCTTCGCGGATCTTGTCGTTGGTGTCCAGCAGCTCGCACTGCTTATGTTCGCGAATGTTGTAACGCTGTCCGCCCCACATATTTTCCGACTTCGGAAACTGTTTGTAGGTGTCAACGTTTAGATAGGCTTTGCGGTTAAAAATAATCCCGTATTCCGGACCGAACACAGGGATAAAATCAAAGTTGTCCTCATAGAACAAGTCTTTCTCCGCAAAGGTCGCCTCGCTTTTGCAAGCGCCGCATTGGTAGTAGTCTTCAACTCTGCCGGATTTCTCATCAATGAAACGCATACGCGATTCGACCCACAAACGAACTTGATTTTCCGACCACTTCCCGGTAATAAATGACACACCATAATCAATCGGCTTCATAACATCCATCCTCCACAATTTTCTTGTCTTGCACATCCATATCCTAGAGTCGGATCCCGGCTCGTTCAATCAAACAATTGTAAAAAGGATTGTAGAAAAGGGGAAAGTAATGCATAAAAAACGAAACCGTGTATAAGAAACCTGCCGAGATACTCTAATGCCGCCGTCTTTGACACCGGTTTTCTCCGTTAAATCCAAAAAAGCAGGCCGGAGCTTGTTCTCCGACCTGCCATCCATACTTCAATTAGCCCTATAGCTGCCCCAAAGCGAATAACAGCCGCTTCACAACTACGCCCGCTTCCGCTCTGCTCGCCTGCCCCTGCGGCACGAACGTATCCTCCGTTCTGCCGTTGATGATGCCTGCACGTACCGCCAGCGCAACATCCTCGATCGCCCATTCGCTTATCGACCGCTCATCCGCAAATATCTGTTGAGGCGCCGCATTTGAAGCCGTTCCCGTTCCCTTGAACTTCCCTTCCGAGACAAACTTCCCCGCTCGTACAAGCATGACCGTCATTTCTTCCCTTGAGATATCCTGCTCCGGTGCGAAGCGGTCTGCCGTTATTCCTTGGACGATCCCCGCAGCGTGGGCTTCGTTTATGACCTTCGCATACCAGGAATCCGGCTGCACATCGGTAAACGGGCTTTGCGCCGACGTCTCTTTCAGATGGAACGCTCTCGCTATCATGGCGGCAAATTGGCCCCTCGTCACCTTGCCTTCCGGCACGAAGTGCGTGTCATCCATGCCGTCGATTATTCCCCGCGAAGCGAGCAGCTCGATATCTTCCTTCGCCCAGTGGCCTGCCAAATCCACGAACGTATTGCCGATCGAAACGCTTGCTCCGACAGCCGACGTTTTGCTTTTCAAATTGCCGGCTACCGTTTTCATAGACTCCCATTTCACGTCGGCTTTCCCGTATTTCTTCCGCTTAAACGTCAGGGTGCCGATAGTCAGATCCCCGCTATCGCCGGGAACGCTGCCGATTTTGGTATGTGCGATAATGATTTCATTGTCCTTGATGATCGGCGATACCGAGAAACCGTCTCGTCCCGACTTAAACTCCACCCATTCAAGCTTGTCGGAATCATAGGTAAAACGTGCCTCATAGCCGTACATATCCACGATGCTCCGCCCGCTCAAGGTTATCGTAATCTTTCCGTCAGCCGGCATGCCGGCGTCCATCGCAAATGCCGGAGCCGTTTCGGCATTTGCGTCCGCAAGGAACAGCCCGGGCAAACAAACTAGAACGATCAATAAACAAAGGACTCGTTTACACAAAATTTTACCGCCTTCCTCCGTTTTCTGTGTGTACATGTATGATGCCGGACAGGAGGAGGCAAGCTCTTGTTCCTCCCTCCTCCTGCACTGTCGCACCGTTATCCGATAATTTTCCTTGCAAGAGCAGCTAAATCCTCGATATCGATTTTGCCGTCTCCATTCAGATCCGCCTGTTTCACTTGTTCCCAATCCGGGCTGTTCGTATTTTTGCCGTAGTGGGCGGCCATGATGGCCAAATCGCCGATCGTCACTCTATTATCGTGGTTGAGATCGCCCGAAATGCCGGCAGTTACCTGAATAGTAACCGAAGACAAAGCCGCCTCATATTCGATGCCGTTGCTGTCCGCCAGGCGGGCGCTTGTCAGTTTAATTTCACTCGCTGCCGTCTGGGATACATATTTAGCTTTGAACGTCAGTTCAACGATATCCGCTTGACCTGCGACCTCATTTCCCGGGCCTTCGCTGGCCAAAATCAATTGAAGGTTCCCGGCCTGATCGTTAGCCGTTTGCAGAAGACTGACTCCTTGTTTGATCGATTTGGCCGAAACAAACTCTACGGTCGCAGGATCATAATGGAGCTTAATATCCTGCGCGTAAACATTCTGGGCTACACTGCTCAAACCGTATTTCACCTTAAACGTCGATCCGGCGGAAACCGAAGCGGCATCGGCCGTTAAAGAAGTAACGTTTGCTTCGCTCGCGGACGATTCATCCAGAACGTAAAGCCTGCCTTCACCAGGGGCAAAGTTCGCCGATAACGTCCCGGAAGCGCTATCATAATTCGTAGCGGTTTCCAAGCCTGTCGTTTTCGATACTTCCTTCACCGAAGCCGGCTTCGCCGGAAGCGAGAATGAAATTGTGCGGCTATTCTCAAAATCTCGGTTCACAGCCATAATATACTTTTTGCCTGCCTCGTTGGTGAAATATCCGGTAATCGTCGGCTGGCTGCGATCCGTCACCTGCCACAAGAAGTCTGCCGGCAGCGCAGTCGTATCCGGAACACCTCATTGCCAGTGTGATATACGGCCTGAGATTTGAGAGACAGCAGCGTCGGTCCGAGCTTAAGCACCTCTCCGTTTATCTGTTTAGCCCATTCATACGTATCGTTCCTCGTACCGTCCGGTAGGATTAAAGCATCGTGAAACCCACGATACGGTACCGTATTGTAAGTAAAGTACATATAACCTTTTAATCCGTAAGCTAATGCCGGATAAATTTGGTATCTTAATTGGTCCTCATTCGGAACTATCATTTCCCCGTCCTGACCTGTCGATTGAATAAACATCCAAAGATCCTTATTTGAATCAAGCGCGGCAGAACGGGTTTGCTCCAAATATTCATACATATCTTGACCGTCAAATGAGCCTACAAAAAATGGATAAGCATCATACGAAATAACATCGGGGTTATAACTCGACCATTGCCTGATGTAAGCTTCGACTTGGTCTTGTTTTCTGGCTCTGCGAACATCAGCGTCGATAGCAAACCAGAGATCGGCATTGATCGGGACACCGTTAATATATTCATTGCCCCTTCAACCCATTTCACTCCATCCTTCGATCGGATTACCAACCCGACCTGGTTGTCTCCTCCTCCGTTATGGGTAAGCTCCATGTAATAGGTCGTATTTGGCGTTACCGCAGCGTTCAATCGGAATTTCGGGAAGTATGAACTTGGTTGCGTATCGATAGAGCTTTCCGCTATTTTCGAAGTTTTCGACGGCGAATCCCATAACGTTAACGTTAATACCTCACCGGTGCTCCACGTTTCATTGTCTATATACAGTTGGATCCAATTGATGGCCGTTTGATTAGCAGCGGTTTTGAACGTCTGTCCGATTCTATTGGAAGAAGTAACAAAATCGCCCTGTATTTCGCCACTCTGATTAGCATCTACAGTGAACCAGAGATCGAAATCGGCCGGTTGTCCCGATTGATATGCGGTACCGTTGCTATCCCAATCGACGCCTTTCTGTGAAGCATATACCGATACGGAGCCATTAACCGGTTCAATCGAGAATTCCATATAATAGCTCGTATCCGGATTAACCGCTGCATTCAGCTTGAACATCGGATAGCTTGAATCAGGTGTTCCTGTTAGGGTACGCTCCGCTATTTTCGCCGCTTTGGACGGCGAATCCCATAACGTCAGCTTTACGCTTTCATTCGCTCCCCATCCGGCCTTATCAATACCCGCTTGAATGTAGGAGATTGTAGTTTGATTCGGCTTTGTTTTAAACGTTTGCCCGACTGTTTGCGCAGAAGTGAGCGGAATGGTTCGCACGGATTTGCTGCCTCCCAGCAGCATATTGAAATAAGCGAGATGATTGGGGTCGTTTTGTCTAACCGTGTCCTGGATCTCCTTCATCTTGGGAAGCCATTCGCCAGGCGGTTCGTCTCTAAGGTGCATGCCCATGTAAGCAGGATGATCTTTATAAAAGTTCACCGCTTGCTTGAGGGCTTCATCGCTAGGTCTGGAATCTTCCGTAAAGTTCGGCGCTAGAGTCGAACCTATATAGAGATAAAACAATAAATCTCCATTCTGCGGTTGTCCTTGATAAAATGCCTGCCCGCCATTGTAAACATCCGATGTGCTTACTGCGACTAAGCCCAGATCAGTTGTACTAGTTGTTGTCACTTCCATGTAATACTGCGTTTCCGGTGAAAGCTGGTAACTGACACGGCCTAGATTGAATTCCAAATATGGCGGCGCTTCGAGTGGAGCAGTAACAGTATCGCTTAAGATCAGCGAAGTTTTATTCGGATTGTCGTAAATGCTAAGGGTAAAAGATGTCCCTGAGGGCAAATTGGGATTATTCAATTTGAGTCCGACTATACCATGGTCCCAAATAGGCCCCGCAGGTGTAGTAAAGGTTTGACCGATCGGCTTGTCATTGCGTACATTCCAAGCGTCATCTGTTGACATTTGCGAAATAAGCTCCATTTTAAATTCACTGTAGGTAACGAAATCATCTACAAGTACTTTCAAACCGTGTTTCTCAGCCAGATCAAGCGAAAATAAGTTGCGTCCGAGCGTCACATGCTTATCATTCCAGCCGACAATAAAATTTGCGTTCATATCACGGATTTCCGCATAGCTCCCGTCGTTTGTATCCTCTGGCCATGGACCATAATAAATCCCGATCGGAAATTCGTCCAGCACCTCCGACGGCGGCGCGGCGAGCAGCGATGCACTGCCGGCAAACATGGAGATCATCGTAATCAGGCAAATCAGCAGCCTTCTTGTCCTTTTCAATTCTTCTCCTCCGTTCACTTAAAAAGCTTACAGAATATAGCTCTCTCCCTTGCCCTCCGACCACCGTATTTTTTCTCTAAGCAAACCGTCGATCCTTAAACTTCTTTCCGGTATCACTCTCCCTGCCGTCAACTTTGCAAATCGCTCATTACGATTATCACTATGGAAGGATTCTCCCCTATTCTTCAATCCCACAATTGTCAAATCGGTTGTAAAAAGAGTGAAAAAGGCTTACAAAAGGAAAAAGCCCGATCAACCATCCGCTTTCAATGGGATCAAGCTTTCGTTTTCCGTTTCCTTATTGCGATTCCATGCCAGCTCTCTGTACTCGGTCGGCGTAATGCCGGTATATTGCTTGAACACTTTGGTAAAATAGCTTTTACTGTTAAAGCCGGTGCTGCTGCCGATATCCGTGACCTTGATTGCCGTGTCTGCCAGCAGCTTCTTCGCCCGCTCGATCCGGAATTGGCTCACGTAGTCGATCAACGTCATATTGTATTGCTTCTTGAACAACTGGCTTATATATTGCCGCGTCACCCCGGCGTAGGCCGCAACGTCATCCATTGAGAAATTTTCCGCAAAATGCTCTTCGACGTACTTTTCCACCTTCTGCACGTAATCCTTGAAATCGGTCCGGTAATCGGCGTTGAAGCTTTGGAACTTGCCGAGGAAAAACTGCTTGACGCAATCGGCGTTCATAATCCCGTTATCCGTGATCAGCTCGTTGATCTCGTTCAGAAACACAACGCTTTCCTGATCGTACAGCCGGATGAGCAGCGAAATGTTCATATAAAGGTTGAAGTTGTATTCCATCAGGCTGCGCTTTTCCGAAAACATCGTATGCAGCATCTCCGTATACGTCTTCTCGTTGCGCTGCCGTACGGCCAGCTCCAGCTCTTCGATCGCCGGGTCCTTGATCTGGCTGTGGCTGTAGTCCACCGGCAGCTTGTTGTAGCAATAAATGTTCGTTTGCGGGGAATAGAGGCGTCCCATGTTGCAGGCGTACAAAGCCTCGACGTAAGAATTGTTGATCTTGTCGAGCGGATAAACGCCGCCTATGCTGACGGTAAGCCGGTTCAGCACCTGTTCGTCCAGACCGGCGATAAGTTCGGTAATAAACGCGTTCAGATCGCCGTCGCGCAGCCGGAATAGAGCAGCCGCTTCACGGTCCGACTCCGTAAACAGGTCGTGCTCGAACCGCGTATCCAATTCGCGTTCCAACTGCGCGACAGGGTTCGTTCCGTTCATCGACTCGCCTCTGCCGCGGAGCGTAAACAAGACAACGGCGAGATGCGCGCCATAGCCGGACAAATAGCGGCCGATGTCCGGGCTGCCGCTAAAACGGTCCTTCATCAGGTTGTGCAGCAGCGTCCTCTTAAGAAGCTGCTCGCTCTCGTTAAGACGATGCTTCAGATGGCTGTTCGTCTGCAGCACATCGTCGAAAGCCGAGCTGAGGAAGTCGAATTCTCCTTGTCTTGACAGCTTGCCGGTAAAAGCGGCGGCCACCTTCGCCATAACCGTTCCGACCGGCTTGTAGAGCTGCCGCGCCCCGAGCGCAATAAGTCCGCTAATCGCCAAAGCGACGACGGCCAGCAGAACGATCATTTTGTTGCGCACCTTATAAACGTCATGATACAGCTCGTAAACGTTCACCTCGCCGACCAGCTGCCAGCCCATTCCTTTGAGCGGATAGCTGTTGACGCTGTAACGATCCGCAGGCTGCATCCCGGTTTCCGCAGGCTTGCCGATTTTCGTTTTGTCCTTGTGATAAATAACGATGCCGTCAACGTCCGTCATATAATAACTGTAAATCTCGTCATCCACGTTGAGCTGCCGCAAAAATTCGTTGTACAGCTTCTCGATGTCGATATTGAAAATCAAAAACGTCTGCGCTTCGCGCAGCGGCAGCTTGGCGTACAGCGAAACGACGGAGCGTGCCTTTCCTTCCCGCTCGAGGCTCCAAGTCCCGCTTCCCTTTACCTCGTAATTGGTCATGGAGCCAAGCTCCTCGACAATCCGTTCATACGGCGTATTTCGCAAATCGCTGAGAATGCCGTAATTAGAAATGAGCAGATACCCTTCGTCTTCGTTATAAACCGAGGCCTGATCCAAATATTCTTTGTTAAATACGAGCTGGGTCAGGCTTTTGATGATATTCGTTTTGTCGTTCGTAAGCTGTGTTCTCGTATATTGGTCGTTCGCCGCCCCCGTGAGCACGTCCTTTCTGATTTGCTCCAACGTTTTTTCCATGAAGGCGCCGGTTCGGACGAGCTCGGTTTCGTTTTTCGCATTGATCAGACTGGTCGATTGCTGCAAAAACAAGTCCATATTGTAAACGCTTGCAACCAAGAAGGGAGGAACCGAAACGAGAAGCAGAATCAATATAATATGATAGTGATACGCTTTTATGCCGAGCTTCATAGGTCCCATACTCCCCTTTTTTATAGTTCCGTCACCCATTAGCCGCACATGCCGACTTATCTTTGGAGAAAAGTATAGGGGAGCGCCCGTCGGAACACAACAGCAATATTGGAAGCTGTGTTGCAATGTTGTCAATTAGCTGTAGTTTTTCCAGTAAGATCAGGGAAACGCTGCCCGAACGGGTCTCATTTTTACTTAAAAACAAATACGCCCCCCTCCCCGCTAGCGGCGGTTTTGGAAAGCGTACCTGTTTAAAATTTGAGACTGGGGAACAGCCTCTATTTATTTGATATCAAAATAAGTGACCAGCTCGTCCAAGAGCAAATTCGCCGCTTCGTAACCGCCGGCCGAATTCCAAATAGCTTCGTCGACCTGCTTGACTTTGCCGTTTTGCACGGCGCGCAGGTTTTTGAACAAAGGATCGTTCATCCATTCTTGAACGACTTTGGAGGCGTCGGTTTTGCCTGCGGCTTCCGTTACGAAATAGAACAAAACATCTCCGTCCAATTCCGGAATCCGTTCTTTAGTCATGACCTCGATGTTGCCGTCCTTGTTTTGCGAATCGGGACGAGCGAATCCTAATTGGTTCAGCAGAACGCCCGAGAAGGTTTGCTTCTGGTAAATACGCACCTGCGTAGCCGAGAAGCGGGCAACCGATATTTGATTGGCTGCCTTGCTCCCGAGCTTGGCCTTGACCTCAGCAACCCGTTTGTCGAAAGCGGCCATCGCTTTGTCGCCTTCTTCTTTTTTATTGGTCGCTTCCATATACAGCTTGAAATTGGTTTTCCAATCTCCGCCCAAATCCTCCGAGAAGACGGTCGGCGCGATCCCCTTCAGCTGCTCGTACACCTTCTCTTGCCTCACTTTATTGCCGATGATCAGGTCGGGCTTAAGAGAGGCGATCAGCTCCAGGTTCGGCTGCATTTCGTCGCCGACGACCGTCACGTCCTTCATATCGTCTTTAATGTGGTTATACCACGGATCGCCGATCCAGGATTTCACGGCTCCTACCGGCTTGATTCCGACGGCCAGCAGCGCTTCCGTTCCTTCATTCGTCAAAATGACGACGCGCTTCGGGGTGCCCGTCAACGTTACTTCTCCCATCGCATGCTTGACGACGCGCGGCGCTTCCGGAGCGGCCGAAGCGGCGGCAGTCGGAGCGGCAGTCTTATTTTCGCTCGGCGAGGCCGTTCCTCCCTGGGAGGTTTGACTTGTTCCGCCGGAACAGGCGCTTAACAGTAATGCGAAGCAAAACAACAATGTTGCGGCCACCATAGAGATCGACCGTCTGTGCATAGAAAATTCCCCTTCTCCGTTATATTGATAATCATTCTCATGATCATTATCAATATAGCTCCGAAGCCGGTCTGCAACAATGGGATATCGCGACAGCAGGGATGGATTATTCCGCAAAGCCTTCGTCCGGTAAGCTTCGTCTTTAAAGCGGATGGGCGAAATGCCGACAACCTTTTTAAACAGCCTGCTGAAATAATAGCTGTCGGCATAACCTACGCTTTCCGCGATTTCTTTAAGCCCGGTATCCGAATCAAGCAGCAGCTCCATCGCTTTGTTCATGCGGACGCGTATCAAATAATCGATGGGGGTCGTATCCGCCTGACTTTTGAACAGCCTGAGCAATTGCCGGGAACTGCAATCCAGCATGTCGGCAATCGATTCCAGCGTCAGCTGCTCCTTGTACTCCTCTTCAATCAAGCGGATGGCCTGCGAGACAAGATCGGGCTTGTTTGCCGCCGCTCCCTGTCCATGCGTTTGCTCAGTCAGTTCATATAGAAATTGATAAAACAACGATTTGACATGCAGCTTGACGAACGCATCCGGCCGCTGCCAAGCGTTGTGCATGTGCTCGACTTTTTTATGCAGCGAAATCGGGTAAGGCGGAGCTAAGCAGCCGGGCAGTTGAAACGGATTGCCGTTCTCCATGAGGCGAACCAGCTCCGGACGGGCCGGCAGCGGCAAAATCGCTCTGTACAAAATCATATAATACTCGAACCACTCGTCAGGCGTTATATCCAAATGAAGTCCTTTGCCCCCATGCAGAATATCAAAACGCTTGGCGCCGCTAAACACTCCGCCCAGCTGCAAACTAGCGCACCCCCGGGATACGCAAAGAAAAGCATCGGCCGGCAGCCGATAGCCGCGGATATGCTCACCGAAATCCAGCTTCACATGACGAATATCCAATATTTTAATAAAAACGTGATTCCACAGTATGGAAGAATCGAATCGCTCCACAAGCTGCACTCCCTCTGGGCAGAAAATGACGCCGCCGATACGGATCGTCCCATCCCCTTCCGCTTGAAGGCCGGAAACGATCCGGGAATAGTTAGCGCCGATGTAAATTAGTATAATCGATAACAATTATCATTATCAATAAGAGCCGGGAAGATCGGCGAAAAATAAAAACCGCCTCGCATGAAGCGCCCCCCATTGCTAGATATCATCTAACAGTTGGAGGTGCAGTTCAGTCTAAGCGGTTGATTGTTCCGGGTAATTCCTTAGTTCGTATGGCTCGCGATAAGCTCGACATATTTCTCATGCCATATTTTCCACTCGTTCTCGCGCAATGCCAGCGTCCTTCCGTCCAGCAATGTGCTAATGACATCCAGGCATACATGCCAGCCGGCGAGATCCTTTGGGGTATGATCCGTAATTTTGGTTATCTTTTCGATCAAGATAAGGCGGGTTCCGCCGGACTCCGGAGAAAGCTCGAAGCGAACGCGGTCTTCGCCCCATGTGTATTCCAAAACGGCATTCGTTCGGAGCTCAATAATCTCCATCTCCTCGAATGTGCCGTCCTGCATGTCGAACTTGAAAACGCCTCCTTCCCGGAGGTCGTCGACCCGCAGCTCGGTAAACCATTCCGCCAATTTATCATTTTCCGTCAAATAGGCCCATACATTCTCGACCGAATGCTTCAGATGACGCTCGAATCGGGCAATATGTCCGTTCGGGGCTTGTTGTAGACTTGCCAGCATATTGTACCTCCTAGAAATGAATAGATAGCCGCATACCCTTAGTTTATCCTATTTCTATTAAAATCAGTTACTTTTCCGCTCGTCAGCCCGTCAGCTTACCGGCCCTCCGGCTCAAAACCACTGAGTCAATCCTAGCGTATTCCCATCCGGATCGGTAACAAAAAATTCCGCATGGTCGGAACGGCGAATCATATCCGTCACTTTGACGCCGCTCTCTTTCAAGCTTTTATGCAAGCTTTCCGCATCGTTGACGTACAGGCCGAAATTAGGCTCCGTCATAGGCGTACTTCCGTCGCTCTTCAGAAGATGGAGAACATTTCTCCCGTTAATATGCAGCTCGGCAAAGTCATGAAAATCATGCGGTCCAAGGGTAAATCCGAGATGCAAGCAGTACCAGGAGCTTGCTTGTTCCAGATCCCGTACGCGAAGCATAATTCCGAATTGTCCAGTCAGCTTTTGTGCCACTCCAGTTCCCTCCAGCCCACGGTGAAATTGGGATTTATTGAGATTTATTTTATTTTAGCATAAAGAATGCCTTTATGGTTTCTATGAATGTTTCCGGCTCTTCAAGATGCGGGCAATGATTGCTATCTTCAAATACATGAAGCGTTGATCCTGGAATTAGCCGATGGATTTCTTCAGAGGAGGCCAATGGACACTGAGCGTCATATTTACCGCACAGTACCAAAGTAGGCGTTTCGATGAATGGTAACGAGTCGCGAATATCGAAAGAAGATAAGCTTTTATTGTAATAGTCCAATCTTTTTTGAACCGTTCTCCCGCTGCTCGGCTTGCTGAAATATTCGTCCCATCTTTCGGGATGATGGAGCGACATTTCCGTCCATTCGCGGGCCGCTTTCCCTTTTAGCTCATTGCTCGTATCGTCTGATTGTAAAATAGAGAAAATCTCTCGCAGGCGGGTGTTTTGCGGGTTATCCCTGCAATACATGCTGTGCTTGGATTCCATATAACGGTTTGAGGCTGCCGCACCGGCTGCGATCAGCTTATTGAGAGAGCCCCCATGTCGAATCGCATAAATAAGGCCCAGCATGCCCCCGGTCGAATGTCCGGCAAAAGACCACTTTTGATAACCGAGCGCAGCTCTTATTGCCTCGAGGTCCTCGATAGTTTCGTTCATGTCCAGCTCGCACTCATCCACGATTCGATCCGAGTTCCCGCACTCCTTTAGATTGATTAGGATGACTTTTCCCAGCCCGGCAAACCTGTCTGCAAAGTAATATCCGCGTTTGGTAAAAGCCGAATAATAATGGGTTACGCCAATCGGGTCGCCCTCTCCTGTAACGAACACCTCAAAGATCCCCCGAAAAGTGGATATCATTTTCACTTCCCATACCGTTGACATGTAAACACCCCCTATAGTTAATAATAAGGGGGTTTGGGGGTAGACCCTAATGCCTTTTCTTCATAACCGCTTATTCTGTATTGTGCTGCTCAGTAGAAATCATGGTTAATAGCCCACGCGAGCCGCCGATTCCATTCGCTTTTTACCGGAGCAGGGAAGTCATCGGTGACCATTTCGATAATTCGCCAAACTTGAAAAATGACGAAACGATGTATGATCTCCGGATTACACTCCTCTTCTCTTCGCTCCAAGTACGCCTCCACGAACCTTCTCCCGCATTCATGAGCAATGTCCGGAAAATGCAAATGCGTCCAAAACAACACATTCGCCATATCCGTTCTGGGGTCGCCTATACCGGCAAGCTCCCAATCAATTAACCTATCGTTTCCGGAAGTATCTCTAATCACATTGTGATACCCAAAGTCCCCGTGAAGCAGCGATGCACGCCGAGCGAAGGTTCCGCTCAGCTCTGAAAATAGCTCTATCGACCGTTTATGCAAGCGGTTGTCGATGAACGGCTTTGACGGCGGTTCCTCCAGCTCGATTTTTCGAAGCTGCGAGCAATCCGCAATATTCGCGCTATGTATTTCCGCAAGCAGCCGGCCCAAGGATGAAAATATGTCATATATTGCCCCGTTATTCGCAGCTTCAAGATTTTCCTGAATGTGCTCCAAAAGTGTTTTTCCGCTAATGAACTCCATATGCAGCCCAATGCGCTCAGCTAAAATGAAATTCTGAAACAGGCGTGGTACCGTCCGGCTTTCTTCTAATATGCGCAAACATTCCCGCTCAACGGAAGCATTTCGGTTCGAAACCATGGCTACTTTCAAAACGCTGCGGCTCCCTCCACGCTCCAGCACATACACCGCATTCGTACCGCCCCCGCTTAAGGGGCTAATGTGATATTCGGAAAATTGCTGCCGGACCAGCTTGTTTAATGTATCCACATTTGTTTCCGTCCCTTCGCCATTAATAAGGAATACTCCACCGATCACATTAACTCGCTAACGCAAGGATAAACGCCTTCGCCGTCTTTTAGGGCGCACACATTTACCGTTGAATTAAGCACTTGATAGGTTGAAACATATCATTCCTCATATGTTAGAAAAGCGGCCGACCATAAGTCGGCCGCTCCTCAACCGGTCGGTCCAAAACACCTATTTTAACGCCGATGCGATAGGCACGGAAAGTCCCGACCACGCTTTCTTCGACGTCCATTCCGCTTCTCCCTGCCAGAACGGGTCGCCGGCCGGCAGTCCGAGCGGCAAAAATACGGTCGAGCACAAATACAGGCTTCCCGTTGAAATATACGTTTCGCCGATGCTCGGCTGATGGCCGCAAAATCCGATCGTCAGCCATCCTTCGGCATCGAACGTGCCGGGGGCTTCGATCATGCGGCGAATAACCGCCGTCAAAGCACAGCGTACCTGAGCGGGTTCAGTGTCTTCCGGCAGCTCGTTCCGGTATGCGATTTGAGCGAGCAGTTGGAACGCGCCGAATCGATAGGCCAGCGAGCGGCCATGAACGGGAAACGTCCCTTCCGGCGATATCGACCTTTCCTGAATATCCGCGTAACCCTGAGCGCGCTTCAAAACCCGCTCCCGCATTTGTCCCCATTCCGGGTAAAGCTCATGCACAGTCTCCGTAATATCGATAAGCATCGGATGGATGACGAAGCTGTTGTAATAATCGGCATGGTATTCAGGACCGTCGCCATAAGTGCCGTCGCCCAAATACCATTGCTCATGCTGCTTGAGCGCGTAATCGATCCTCATCGCGTCCCAATCCGGCTCGCCGATCCGGTAAAGCGCCGTCTCGATCATAGCGGAGAACAACAGCCAGTTATTGAACCAAGGCTTGCGGGTACGGGTCGCCTTAAGAGCGGCGGCGACGTTGCGCTTAATCCGCTCGTCCAGCTTCTCCCACAGCTCGTTCGGCGCCCGGAGCAGAGCGTGAGCCAGGAAAGCCGTATCGACGATCGGCTGGAACCCTTCGCTAAAGTTCATGAAATCCGGCGATTCCGGATCCGTTCCGGCATCGATCGCCGCTCTGGCCAGCTGTGCATATCGTTCGCGCAGCTGCCCCTCCTCCCCGTCCGACGGCCCCTTCTCCAGCCACGGAGCCAGTCCGGCGAGCAGCCTCCCCAGCGCCTCCAAATGCGTGTAGAGCGGCCGATCCGCGATTTTACCCTCGACGGGCATCGTCCGCTTCAGCCGCCGTTCCGCCAAAGCCGACAGCACCGGATTCGCAATTCTGTGCAGCACGTCTACCCAATAAGCCCGATCCTCTTTCCATGTCGTGAATGTATCAGACATCGTCATGCCCCCTCAATGGTGAGTTTCTGATTACAAATTTCCCGATTACGTTACTTGTACAAGACTTTGGCTGCTGAAGTTAACATTTGTTATAGCAAATAAATTCATGCAAACAATGCATTGATCATGCACTTAATAGCCTTTCAACTCTTATACTATAAATTTGAATAAGGGATGCAATCCGAAACTTCAGAGCTTCAGATATATACTCTATGCCGCCGATGACTTGTGTCCTGTAGAAATAGTAAGGAAAAGTTTACTGTTCATAAGGCAAACCTCACTATTTCTTGCCGAAAACCCGCGTTCTAGCGAGTTAATGAGGCTAACGCAACTATTAGTGAGGCAAACGAAATTGATAGTGGTGTTTGCCTCACTATCTCTCGGGAATGAGCATTTTACCGGTGGAATAGTGCGGACAGCCTCATGAACAATAAGGTTTTCTACACTAATCGCACGGTCCAGGCGGTCCAGGCATAAATATTCGGATATCCGAGTTAGCTTTCATAATCGCGTCTTCATTAATCCCTAGTTTAAGACAAAATGCAAGGTATGGATACCATTACACCTATACGAACTAGTCGGTTGACGCGGACTCTCTCATGACGCAGTTTGACCGCCGACTCCTTCATGTCGCGATTAACGCCGGCTCTTTTCATGTCACGGATAACGCCAACCCTTTCATGTCACGGGTAACGCCGACTCCTTCATATCTCGGGTAACGCCGACTCCTTCATGTCACGATTAACGCCGGCTCCTTCATGTCACGGGTAACGCCGGCTCCTCCATGTCACGATTATCGCCGGCTCTTTTCATGTCACGGATAACGCCAACTCCTTCATGTCACGATTAACGCCGGCTCCTTCATGTCACGGGTAACGCCGGCTCCTCCATGTCACGATTATCGCCGGCTCTTTTCATGTCACGGATAACGCCAACTCCTTCATGTCTCGGATAACGCCAACTCCTTCATGTCTCGGATAACGCCAACTCCTTCATGTCACGATTAACGCCGGCTCCTTCATGTCACGGGTAACGCCGGCTCTTTCACGACAAATACCGGCATTAAGCCCTTGCTCATGCCCGGTTCATGTGCCGGGCAATGTGCTGGCTCAAGAAGCCGCCCTCTTTGCACCCAGCATCACGACTTCAACCGTATCGCGTACCGCTTCCCGATCTGCGTGCCGAACCGGATGGCCGAGCCCCTGTCAATCTCCGTCACACTGGCCGTGTTCCCTTCCTCGCTTGCAAAAAGAACCTTCTCCCCGCGCACAACGCATGTTCCGCCGCTTATAGAAAGGATCGAGGCTTGCACAAGCTGGCGGTTTTTCCATTCGATATCGACCTCGAAGCCGCCTCTCGCCCGCAAACCGCGAACACGTCCGCTCGGCCATGCCTTCGGCAGCGCCGGCAGCAAGCGGATTTCTCCGCCGTGGGATTGCAGCAGCATCTCGGCGACAGCCGCCGCTCCTCCGAAATTGGCATCGATCTGAAAAGGCGGATGATCGCCGAACAAATTCGGATGCACCGAATGGCGCAGCAGCGCCGAAAGATTGTCGTATGCCTGCTCGCTGTCGGCAAGCCGCGCCCAAAACAGGATGATCCAGGCTCTGCTCCATCCCGTATGTCCGCCTCCATGCTGCAGCCTGCGCTCCAGCGTGATTCTGGCCGCCTCGGCAAGCGCCGGAGTGCCGCCGGGCGTAAATTGTTCGCCGGGATAAAGGCCGAACAGATGCGAAATATGGCGATGCCCGGGCTCCGGTTCGTCGTAATCGACGGACCACTCCATCAGCTGGCCATGCCTGCCGATATTCGGCTCTGGAAGCCTTCCTCTCGCTCCCTCCAATTCCGCGCGGAATTCCGCATCGGCCTCCAGCAGCCGGCTAGCTTCGATGCAGGCATCGAACAGGGCGAACAAAATTTGCGTGTCCATCGAAGGGCCGACGCACAGCCAGCCGATATTGCCGTTCGGCAGCCGGTAGCTGTTTTCCGGCGACAGCGACGGCGCCGTCACGAGGCGGCCTTGCTCGTCCTCCACCATAAAATCGAGGAAAAACTCCGCAGCCTCCTTCAACACCGGATACGCCCGATCCGCCAAAAAAGCGCGATCGCATCCGTATTGATAATGCTCCCACAGATGCAAGGCGAGCCACGCCCCTCCCATCGGCCAAAAAACGGCGGGAATGTAGGTGCCCTGTATCGCCGTATCCGCCCACAGGTCGGAGGCGTGATGAGCGACGAAGCCTCGTGCGCCGTATACGGTCTTGGCCGTAATTCTGCCGTTGTCCCTCAGCCGTTCCGTATAATCGAACAAAGGCATGTGACATTCGGCAAGGTTGCCGACCTCCGCAGGCCAATAATTCATCTGCAGATTGATGTTGAGATGGTAATCCGCCTCCCACGGCGGGGTATGGCTTTCGTTCCAAATTCCTTGCAAATTCGCCGGAAGAGCGCCCGGTCTTGAGCTCGCCATAAGCAAATACCGGCCGTATTGGAAAAACAGCGCCTCCAGCCCCCGGTCCTGCCCGCCTTCGCGTACAAGCCGAAGCCGTTCGTCCGTCGGAAGCGCCTCCAATTCCCCGCTGCGCGGATCGTCCAGCTCCAGCTCGACTCTCCCGAATAAGGAACGGTGATCCTCGATATGGTCCCGTAGCAAAACCGCATAACCTTTGCCTGCTGCGGCTTCAGCTTGCTCAAGGCACTTGCGCTTCGGATTCCCGTGCCGGAACGTCGTTTGCGCAGCCAAAAAAAGCGTGACCGTGTCTGCGCCCTCCACGGATATATAGCTGCCGTATCCTTTTACGCTTCCGCCCTCGGCTTCCACCTTCAGCACGGCGCAATAAGCGACCCCGTCCGGACCGCATTGGCCTTCCATAGACAATGTATTTTCCTGAACCCGTTCGATCATGCCGTCAAATGGCCGCCTGCCCAAGCTCGCGGTAAACGTCAAACGCCCCGGCGTTCCTGCCGTCAACCGGATCGTCATCACTTGATCCGCAGCGCTGACGAATACTTCTTGCGGTATTGCGTTTCGCAAGCTTCGAACGTTACGGATGCAACACCCGTTTCCATATCGAGCTCCCGCACGTAATTCCGCACCTCGCCGTCCAGTCCTTCAAACATAAGCTCCAAATCGCCCAAGGTCTGATACGGCGCAAAATGCTGCGGAACCGACGTCATCGTCAAACGGGCGAGCTTTTCCACCTCCTTCGGCTTACCTTCAAACAACAGACGGCGAACTTCTTCGAGATGCAGGGCCGCTTCGGGATTGTCCCGTTTTTTCGGTCCCCCGTACCAAACGGAATCTTCGTTGAGCTGGATACGTTCCACGGCAACCTTGCCGAAGACCATCCCGCCCAGCCTGCCGTTGCCGACCGGCAGCGCCTGTACCCACTGCTTGGCTGGTTTCGTATACGAAAGCTTGGCGCGCGTGTTGATCATGTCAAAACCCCCTTGAAGTTATCGGTAACTTTGAGTGTACGCGCACCTTGCCGATTTGTTAATCGGAAAATATGTTCGGTTTTTCGGAGCAATAAGAAATGCCCTCCACGCCTCGGTTTGAGACGCCCCAAAAAAACAAAACAACCGGCGCAGCTGCATCCGGTTGTATGTAATAAATTCGCGTTACCCTTTACCAATTAACCGAACACAATGATGTAACCGTCCGGGTCTTGAATATATAAATTTTTAAAATGCATGCCGTTGTCATGCGTCGACTCGATCGGCCCCAGTATAATGTTGGCTCCGTTCGTTCTCATTTCTTCTACGAGCAAATCAAATTCATTGTAGTCGACATGAACAAAGGTATCCCAGCCGAGTTCGGGACCTTTCCAGTCGGTCGGATACGTATCGCGTTTCGCAGAAGCGGCATTCGGCCGGACATCGCCCGGATTCTGGGCTTGCTGAAGAATCAATTTCATACCGCCTCTATTGGCGTGCCCCCAACCGCTCGTCTCGCAGCCAAGCACATCGCGATAATAAGCAAGCGACTTTTCCAGGTCCGATACGAGTCTTACCTGTAAGCCGTCGTAAAATGCCGCTTTCTTTTTGCTTTCGCCATCCATGAATAGGACACCCCTTCGATCGATTTAGTTGACTTTACTTGCCGATATCGCCCGTTTTGTCACCCATGTCCCACCCGCTACCGCTGCCAAACGTTGAATTTGTTTCCGTCCGGATCTTTAAAACGGAACTGCAGCCCACAGCCCCCGTAATCCGTAACCGGCTCGACCTGCGCTCCGTTCTCCCGCAGCGACTCGTGAAGCGCCACGATATCCTCCGTTTCGAAGGTTAAGGAAAACATCTCGAAGTTTTCCCCTTCCCAGCAGTCGGTCGTGAAGTTGGCGTTCGGCCTGTCCTTCGATTCGATAAGAAACAACCACTGCCCGCTGCCCATGATCAAAATACCGCCGTCGGGCCTGAACGCCCTCAGCCCCAAAACCCGCATATACCATTCCTTCGCCCGTTCTAAATCGGCCACCGGAATGTAATTGCAATGCACGCCTTTCAATAGCGGCTTCATTTCCTTCTTGGCCGAATGGGTCTGTTCTGCAGACATTTCGCTCATACGAAAACCTCCTAAAGTATATTTCGATATATAGACGAACGAATACGGGGAACCCCGTCGTCACTTAACATTATTTTTTTCGGATACGACACCGAACCGGTTGCCGTCCAAATCGTAAAAGCAGAAGCTTTCGCCCGCGTTCCCGGTTTGTTCTCCTTTTTCCACCCTTATCCCCTGCTCCTTCAGAGCCTCGTAAAGAGCCGCAGAATCCTCCGCTTGAAAAATGAGCACAGGCAAATCTGAGCTTGTCAACGAAGCAAGCACCGGTTGATTCACCTGAATCAGGAACAAAACGTGACCGGAAGGAAGCAGCAGATACCCGTTATGATCCAAAGCCAAACCGAAACGACCGACGAACCAGTCCGTCGCTCTCGTCCGATCCGATACCGGAATGTAATATTGTCCCGCCTGCTTGATAATGCGCTCGACAACTTTGCCGACCAGCTTCTCCACAGCTTCGCGGTTTCCAAAATGCGCCGCCCATGCCGCCAAATAATTCTCTTTCAGCAGCTTGCGGTTTCTGCGAAGCCGGCTTTCCACCGAGCTGACGGATACGTGCAGCTCTTGCGCGATTTCGGGCATGGACATCTCGCTTATGTAGTACGATAACAGGATCGTTCTGTTCCTATCGTCCAGTTTGGCCAGCGCTTCCCAAACATCGAGACGCAGCTCGCTTTGCAGCACCCTTTCTTCGATCGAAGCATCGGAACGATCGGCGATAAGCTTGTCACGCAGCCGCAAATCCCGATTTTGCTTCCGCTTCAAATCGATGCTGAGCCGGGTAGCGATCGCATACAGCCAGCTCCCGAATTTATCGGGCTGCTTCAAATCAGGCAGCGCCCGGAACGCCTTCACAAATGCTTCTTGCGCAATATCCTGCGCGAGATGATAGTCCCGCAGCACGCCATAGGCTACCGCACAGACCGCATTCGTGTATAGGTCGACCAAGTCGGCGAACGCTTCGACATCCCCGCCGGAGGCTGACTGGACAAGCTTGATTTCCGTCCGAATCGCATTTTCCTCCTTTGAACGAAGCAGCACAACCATTTCATGATATTACCAATTCTACTTGACATTTCATTCGGTGTATACGCCAAAAAGGAGCTGCGCAACAGCTCCCGCACGAAACGTTCCGCTATGAAAATTCAGGTTTCCGTCATGATGCCGCCGTTGACGTGAAGTACCTGGCCCGTTACGAAGGATGAATCCTCGGACGCCAAATAGATGTATGCCGGCGCCAGCTCGAACGGCTGGCCGGCGCGCTTCATCGGCGTTTCCAAGCCGAACGTTTTGACGTATTCCGCCGAATAGCTGGAGACGATAAGCGGGGTCCAAATAGGCCCCGGCGCCACGGCGTTGACCCGTATGCCCTTATCCGCCAATTGGAGAGACAAGGAACGGGTGAAAGATACGATCGCGCCTTTGGTCGAAGAATAGTCGACAAGCAAAGGAGCGCCCGCATAAGCGGTTACCGATGCCGTCGATATAATGGTGCTGCCCGGCCGCAAATAAGGAAGCGCCGCTCTCGTCATGTAAAACATCGGAAAAATGTTAGTCCGATACGTATTCTCGAGCTGTTCATCGGAAATATCCAAAATGCTTTCTTGCGGGAACTGAACGCCTTGATTTAGAACGAGTACGTCAAGCTTCCCGTAACATGCCAATGTTCTTCTTACCGCTTCGGCGGAAAAACCGGGATGCCGCAAATCACCTTCGATCAGTAGGCAGCGGCGCCCGTACTGCTCCACCATCTGCTTGGTCGCTTCTGCATCTACGCGTTCGTATAAGTAAACGATCGCCACATCCGCCCCCTCTTTGGCGAAGCCGATCGCGACCGCACGGCCGATCCCGCTGTCGCCTCCGGTGATGATGGCGATTTTCCCGGCCATTTTGCCGCTTCCCTTGTATGCCGGATTATCCGATATCGGTAAAGGGTTCATCAAATACTCCAAGCCGGGCTGCACATTCTGATGCTGCGGCGGGAACGTGACCGGCACCTGCCGGCAGCGGGTCTCGTAACCGTAATACGGGTACATGGGAATCACTGCGAATCCTCCTTTGCTTCCGAACAAAAGCAGGTTATTCGCCCAGTTCCCGATTGGTGCCGGCGCAGCGTACTTTTTCGGAGGCGAATGTATACAGACAGCCGGGCCCGCAGCAGCCCGCCAGCCTCAAAAGCACAACCTGCGACCGACATCACCGGAATATGAAAATGGGGCTTCCCCCGTTGCCGCCAACTAGTCCGCCATCAAGTCTAAAACTAGGGAGTGATGACCTGCTTACGAAAGCAAACATGGATATCGTAGTGGTTATGCACGAACCGTGCGATTAGTGGAGGAAACCTTATTGTTCATGAGGCTGTCCTCACTATTTCGCAGGTAACATGCTCGTTCTCGCCCATCAGTGAGGCAAACGCCACTATCAATTTCGTTTGACTCACTAATAGTTGCATTTGCCTCATTACCTCAACAAAACACGGGTTTTCGATTTGAAATAGTGAGGTTTGCCTCACGAATAGCAATCTTTTCCTCATTATGAGGGCCACTGTCCGTTGCATGATCAAGTGCTTACATCTTTAAAATCTATAGTATTAGAGTTGAAATGTTACTAGCGTTTTTTCAACGTCCGGCCCCGCTACAATTTAGGCGCCCACAATCCCGAAAAGCGGCTTTCCGGAATGCAGATGTAATCATGCAAAAAGCCGGGCGGATCTTCCTCGTCGTATGACCGGACTTCGCCGCTCCACGGCTGGATTTTATAAATGCGGTAGCCATCGAGAAAAACCAGAAGCTCCGGAAGCATCCTCTTGGCGTCGTCATGCAGCTCGAACGCGACGACCGGCCGCGAAAGGCGGATGATGTCCCGGGCGCCGGCAAGCACGCGGAGTTCGTTGCCCTGCGTATCGATCTTCATGACGCTGACGCGCGACTTGTCGGCCTCCGGCAGCTGGCTGTCGAGTGTCGCCAGCTCCACTTCCGCGACCCGGTAGGAAGGCCCCAGATTGGCGTACGCGTCGATCGCGGACATTCCCCGGTTATAGCAATCGTCCGTCTGCATATGAAAAGAAACGCGCCCGTTCGAATCGCCGACGGCGAGCTCGCGGACGAAAAGCCGCTCGAACCCGTTCAACGATTTGTTGCGTTCAAGCTGACGGAAAATGTCCGGATGCGGCTCGAAGCATATGCACGTTGCATCGGGATATAAGCCGGCGATGTACAAGGCGTGGTAACCGATATTCGCCCCGACGTCCAGGAAGATCCCGCCGACTTGGACGAACCGGCTCAGCATCCGCGCCAGCTGCGGCTCCCAGCCGCCCTCCCGGATGATCGTTTCCTCGAGGAAGCCGGGCAATTCGAGCGTCATGCGGAACATGCCGCCGCGGACGTTCGTCAGCTCGACTGTTTCTTCCGTCCTGCTTGAGGCCGCCGAAGGAGCCGGCGACAATAGGCGCTTGAGCAGGCTTTTATTATGAATGACATGCTCGTTGTCGGGAACCAACTGCCGGGCAAGCTCGTTTTGACGGTAGGCTTCTTCATAATTGTTCTGGCGGTAATGACAGATACACAACTGCACGTAGGGGAGCCACGTCCAGCATGCCTCGTAATAGAGAGCCCCCGGCTTAGCGGGCTTTTCCAGGCGGACGGCGAGCGAGTACCAAAATATCGCTTTGTCCAGCTCCTGCAGCTGCAGATGCTGGAAGCCGAGCCGGCAGCAAAATTCGGCCCGCGGCGTATCGTACCGGAAAGAACGCAGAGCGTATGCCCGCTCCCGAGCCGTGTCCCCGTTCCGATAGCAAAGGTCGGCCGCCCGCTCGCATACGGTTATTTTCATTTCATCGCCGATATCGGACGAACGAAGCATCCGCTCGCAAGCCTCCAAAGCTTGCTCGAGGTTTTCCTCCTCTAGTTTAGGCTGCCGTTCGGCATCCGCCGCAGTCGGCTCGGCTTCGGCTGCCGAAGTCGGGACGCTCCAAAGCTCTTCGTAGACGGACACATACCGGTCCGCCATAAGAGCGGTAGTAAATTGCCCGGCCACATAGTCCCTAAGCGTTCCGGGATCGGGATAACAGCCTGCCTCAGCTTTGGCGGCCATTTCCTCCGCCGAGCCGCAAACGAGCTCCGGAAATCCGGCCAGCACCTCGGGGACAGCGCCGTTTGCCAGCGCAAGCACGGGCGTGCCGCACGCCAGCGCTTCCACCATGACGAGTCCGAACGGCTCCTCCCACGATGTGGGGAACAGCATGCACTCGGCGTCGGCCAGCAAACTCAGCCGCTCCTCGCCTCCGACTTCGCCGACATAGCTTACATTCGGATTTTTCGCAAGACGCGGAGCCACTTCCTTCTCGTAATAAGTATTGTTGAATACAGGGCCGGCGATAATGAGCCGTTTGCCGGATTTTTCGGCGATGTCAAGCGCGTGCACGATTCCTTTATGCCAGTTGAGTACGCCCATAAACAGCAAGTAGGATTGTTTGTTCTCTTGAAAAGGATAGGCTTGCACATCGATGCCGTTATATACGAAGCGTCCCTCGTTCCGCCCGATAACGGCCAACGCCCTGCGGCTTAAGTAAACCGGATGGTCGACCGGATTTTTCAAGCTGTCGTGAATCGAGCAGACGGTCGGGATGGGTAATTTTTTTCGCCCGATGACGGAATGATGGGTATGATCGTGGATCAGATCGACGCCGTCGGGCATCGTCCTTTCCACAAACGACGCGATCGCCTGCGGATCGGAGCCTTCGTGCTCGTAAGGGACCAGCTTCGCGCTCGTTTCGCTGCCCGCCCGGGCATATAAATAAACGTCGAAGCCGCGGGCTGCCAGCTCTTCCGTCAATCCGTGCACCATCCGCTCGATGCCGCCGTACAGACGGGGAGGCACCGGGTAAAAATCCGGCGCGACTTGAACGATACGTTTCGGCATTTCCGGTCTAACTAGGAGGGAAGACATGGGGAAAAGCTCCTTCCAGCAGCGCTTTATTGGATAAGACGGCGGGATCGTCCGGCCGATAAGCCCGCGCTTTTTCATTGTGGCGGTACGCTTCGGGGTAATCGCCCAGCCGATAGTAGCATATGCACAACTGGATGTGAGGGAGCCAGGTCCAGCAAGCGTCGTTGAAAAATCCCCAGCTTTGCTCCGGCTTGCGAAGCTCCGTCGCCAGCTTATACCAATAAACGGCTTGCGTCAGCCTGTTTTCCTGCAAAAAGCGGTAACCGAGCCGGCAGCAAAACTCCGCTCGCGGAATATCGTAAGCAAACGAATGGAGCGCCCAGCGCAGCGCTTCTTCGTCGTCTCCCTCAGCTTCGCAAATGTCGGCGAGCCTGCCGCACGAAGTCAGAAGATCTTCGCTCCAGCCGTCGTTTTTCTCGATGAGCTCGCGGTAGATCGCGGCCGCTTTCTCGTAATGCCGGTTATCCGTCAGCTCGTTGGCGTAATAGAACCGGTCGCGGGAGGTAAGCGTTTCCCCGTTTTCCAGCTTCCGCTCGAAAATCGCAAGATTGCGGCCGCCTTGCCGATGGCGGCGCTTATGCGTGACTACGATGCCGCTGTCTTCGATCTTCCCGCTTACGGCTAAATATTCGTGAACGGCGCCATGCCACCGAAAGCCGTTCTCCCGTTTAATCAGTCTGTTCCGCCTCAGACTTACCGTCACGCGGCCGTATTCGTCGAAGGCATAATGGTAAATCATCGTGACGGAATCGACATCGGGGGAAAGCGTTTGTTTGAGTTCAAGCAGCTTGCCGCGGTCCTCCTCCAGCAGCACGTCGTCGGCATCCAGCCAAAGGATGTGCGAGCAGGAGGCGTAACGGAACGATTCATTGCGCGCGGCGGCGAAGTCGTCGATCCACGCGAATCTGTAAATCCGGTCCGTATAGGAACGGACAATCGACTCGGTCGAATCGGTCGAGCCGGTGTCCAAGACGACGATTTCGTCAACGAGACCGCGGACAGATGCGAGACAATCGCCGATCGTGTCCTCCGCGTTTTTGACGATCATGCACAAGCTTATAGTAATCATGGATCCTCCAGAAAATCTTTCGTCGGGTAACCTAACCCATACCCGCATGCCGAACAGCCGGGGGATAATCACGTCATGCCCGGCTATTCGTCTTTTACGCCTCGCGCAGCTCTTTAGCGCGCAGTGCGGCGATGCGTGGGGGCGGCTGGCCAACCGCCCGGTTTTGCCGCAGCGCCTGCATATAACGTCAGCTGTTTGTTGACATGAATACGGAGTATATGGCGCTTTGCGTTATATTCGGGTTGGAATAAAGCGATATCGCGTCATTCCGGGTGATCGGCGTTCCCGCAATGTTGCTGGTCCACGAAACAGTGGCCGGCGCGGCCGCTTTAGCCGGATTAAACACGAAAACGGCTTGCGCGCCCACGTCCGTTCGCAGACTCGAAAAGACGATCGTACCGGTAATGGCGGCGGTTGTAGTTAAGGTGACGGTAACCAATATATTCCCTACAGCGGGGGCGGATGCGTTGTTCGCTACATTCGAGCATATTTGAAAAATATAAGCGCCTGCAGAGAGATTATTTACGTTGATCGAGCCCGAAAAAGCGACGACGCTTCCCGTTCCCGCCACGACATACGGAATGACGTTCGACAATGCTCCCGGCGACCCGGCTACCCGCTGAAAACCGGCGTTCGCCCCTTCGAAAAGCACAACCTTCGTCGAAACGGCCGGCGCCGGTCCGGTCGGGCCGATCGGACCCGTGGCGCCATTCGCCCCTTGCGGGCCTGTCGGTCCGGTAGGTCCTGTCGGGCCTGTCGGGCCGGTTGGCCCCGTCGGACCGGCAGACCCGATTGCGCCCTGCGGGCCGGTAGGGCCCGTGGGACCGAGCGCTCCGGTCGGACCGGAAGCGCCTGTTGGCCCCTGCGCCCCTGTCGGTCCGGTCGGACCCGTAGGGCCGAGCGGGCCTTGCGGGCCGGTTGGGCCGGCCGGTCCCGTTCCGCCGGTCGGACCCGTCGAGCCTATCGCTCCTTGCGGACCGGTCAAGCCTTGCGGGCCGGCGGGACCTGTCGGGCCCTGCGGGCCGGTTGCGCCTGCAGGACCGGTGACGCCTTGCGGGCCGCCGGCCCCTGTAGGTCCTGCCGGACCTGCAGCCCCTTGAGGACCTGTCGGGCCGGTCGGGCCGGTCGGGCCGTCGTCGCCTTGCGGGCCGGTCGACCCTTGAGGGCCGGTCGGGCCAAGCGGCCCGGTCGGACCGGTTGCGCCGTCCGGACCCGCCGGACCGGCGGCTCCCGTAGGGCCGAGCGGCCCCATTGGCCCCGTGGGACCAAGCGGCCCAGTCGGGCCTTGCGGACCGGCATCGCCCTGCGGACCCTGAGGGCCCGTCGGACCGAGCGGACCTGTCGGGCCTTGCGGGCCCGTCGCGCCATCCGCCCCTACCGGTCCTGTGGCGCCTTGCGGACCGGTAGGACCGAGCGCTCCGGTCGGGCCTTGCGGGCCCGTCGCCCCTGCGTCGCCTTGCGGCCCGGCAGGTCCGGTCGGACCCGTCGCTCCCTGAGGGCCGGCGTCGCCCTGCGCACCGGTCGGACCCGTCGGACCGAGCGCCCCGGTCGGGCCTTGCGGGCCCGTCGCCCCATCCGCTCCGACCGGGCCGGTGACGCCCTGCGGTCCGGTCGGGCCGAGAGCGCCGGTTGGCCCTTGCGGACCCGTCGGACCGGTTGCACCGTCCGGCCCTGTGGCGCCCTGCGGCCCCGTACCGCCCTGCGGTCCCGCCGATCCGGTAGGACCGGCGTCACCGGTCGGGCCAAGCGGACCCGTCGGACCCGCTGGCCCCAGAGGTCCCGTCGGACCGGTAGGACCGATCTGCCCTTGCGGACCCGTCGGGCCATCTGCGCCGATCGGACCGGTCGGGCCGGTCGGGCCCGTCGGACCCGCGGGGCCGATGGCGCCTTGCGGTCCTGTCTGCCCTGCATCGCCGGTCGGTCCGGCGTCTCCCGTCGGCCCGGTTGCCCCTGCCGGACCGGTATCGCCCGTCTGCCCGGTAGCCCCCGTCGGCCCAGTCGGCCCAGTCGGTCCTCCGGCAGGCCCCGCAGGTCCAGTGGGGCCTGTTGGCCCGCCGGCGGGTCCTGCCGGTCCCGTCGCGCCGGTATCGCCTGTCGGCCCGGTCGGGCCCGTGACGCCGTCAGCCCCGTCGGCTCCGGCAGTACCGGTCGGGCCAGTCGGACCGGTCGTGCCGAGCGCCCCGGTCGCCCCGGTGGCGCCGGTGGCGCCGTCAGCCCCGATCGGCCCTTGCGGTCCCGTCGGGCCGACAGCGCCCAGCGGACCGGTCGGACCCGTCGGACCGATGAACCCTTGCGGACCGGTGGGGCCATCGGCGCCTGTAGCGCCTGTCGGACCGAGCGGTCCCGTAGCGCCTTGCGGACCCGTAGGGCCTGCCGGGCCGCTATCACCTGTCGGCCCGAGCGCTCCGGTGCCGCCCTGCGGCCCTGTTGGCCCATCCGAGCCTGTAGCGCCGGTCGGGCCTTGCGGGCCGGTCGGGCCATCGGCTCCGGTCGGACCCGCAGGGCCAAGCGGGCCGGTCGGGCCGAGCGCTCCTGTCGGCCCTTGCTGGCCTTGCGCTCCCGTCGGGCCATCGCTGCCTGTCGGCCCTGCCGCCCCCGCCGGCCCTTGCGGACCGGTCGGCCCGTCGCCGCCCGCAGGCCCTTGCGGGCCTCCGGAACCCGTAGGTCCGAGCGGACCGGTTGCGCCTTGCGGACCCGTGGGCCCGTCGCCTCCCTGAGGCCCAGTCGGGCCAAGCGGCCCGGTTGGGCCTAACGCTCCCGTCGGCCCCGCAGGTCCGCTTGGACCGGTCTCGCCTAGCGGCCCCGTTGGCCCGAGAGGGCCCGTCGTTCCCGCAGGTCCGTCCGGTCCGGTAGGCCCCGTCGGGCCTGTTGGACCGAGCGCTCCGATCGGGCCGTCGTTACCTTGCGGTCCCGTTGGCCCCAAAGGCCCTGTCGCCCCGTCGCCGCCGGCGGGCCCTTGCGGACCGAGCGGTCCGGTAGCCCCTGTCGGGCCGATCGTCCCCAGCGGTCCTGTCGGACCGAGCGATCCGTCCGGTCCCGTCGGGCCCGCCGGACCGGTTTCGCCCTGCGAACCGGTCGGACCGCCGCTGCCTGTCGGGCCGGTCGGGCCGGTCGGTCCAGCCGCTCCCTGCGGGCCGTTTTCCCCTTGGGGACCTAACGGGCCGGTCGGGCCGCCGAATCCCGCAGGCCCTTGCGGGCCGGTCGGGCCTTGGGGGCCAAGCGGGCCTTGCAGCCCTAAGGCTCCGGTGGGCCCAAGCGGTCCCGTCGGACCGGAAACGCCCTGCGGTCCTGTCGGGCCCAGCGCGCCGGCAATGCCCTGAGGACCAATCGGTCCTTGCGGTCCAAGCGGCCCCGTCGGGCCGGTGACGCCTTGCGGGCCGGTCGGTCCCCCTGCCGGTCCCGCAGGTCCGGTTTCGCCTGTCGCTCCCGCGATCCCTTGCTGGCCTTGAGGACCCTGCTGTCCTTGCGCGCCTGGAGCGCCTGACGCTCCCGAAGCTCCTTGCGTTCCCGGCACGCCTTGCTTGCCCTTCCGCCCGCGCAGTCTGCGGTATCTCGCCCGTCTCCACCTGCGGAGAAACCGGAACCGCCGTTTATGCTTGTGCCTTTTGTGCCAATGCCTGAACAGAGCGAGACGCCGCTTCCACTTGAGCTTACGGAAGCGGCCGGCGCGTTTTTTTCGTCTGGCGCGTATCGAGCGGGCCGGAAATGAACCTTTTCTTAAAGCTTTTTTTCGAATAGGAGGAATGATCGCCACCTCCAAATTTTGTTACTAACATCATGGATAGCATATGTCCGCAGGGCGGAGCATGTATGGGCGCATAGGTAGTAAGGACGATTTTAGTCGCCCTGGAATATGCCGTAGCAGCTTTGCCGGCATCGCAACGAGTTCTGAGGGCGCGTTTACCGGGCACTGGAATAGTCAGCGAAGGATATACTTTCTGACAATTTCAAAAAAAAACGCCTGCCCCCGCCAAGGAGAGCAAGCGTTTCGATATTATGGCTTGGTTACTTTCACAATGATCTTTCCGCTGACCGTTTCTCCTGCGTCATTGATGAGCTCGCATTGATATTCATACGTGCCGGCCGGCTTGTTGCCGATAACCGTTACAGCCGACTGCGAGCCCGGCGTTTGATCGGCAAGCGTTCGCGTATCGATGAGCGTACCGTTCTCGTACAATCGGTAGGTCGTACCGTTCGTGCCCCACCACATGTTCATAGAGACTTTGTAGCTTCCGTCGCCGTCCCAGTTGTCATGGGAGAGAACGGGAGTACCCGGTGCCGCTTGCGCAACGTTTACCGTGTGGATATCACTTCTCGTCGTGCCCGACGCGTTGATGAGCTCCGCATAGTAGCGGTACGTGCCGTTCTTCCGATAAGTAACGGACGTGACGGTCGATTGGGCATTCGGCGAATGAGCGATAAGCGTTTGGGTATCGATCAGGACGTCATTTTCGTACAGCTTATACGTGCTGCCGTTATTCCCCCACCACATATTCATCTTCACCGAATAGTTCCCGTCCATAATCCCCGTATCATACCCGTTGTCATCCGACAAATAGGGCTTCCCCGGCGCTTCCGCCGGATTCGGCGGAGACGTACGCTTAACCGTCAATTCCCCGCTTCCCTCGCTGCCGAGGAAATACGCCGCATCGTTCCGGCCGAACGAAGCCTGCACCGGGTAAACCGTATCCTGCTCGGCGCTTGCCGCCAGCTGGATGTTATAATTCAGCGCCGCTTCCCCGTTTGCGCCGGTTACCGCGGTTCCGAGCGAATTCCCGTTCACGGAGAAGGACACGTTTTCCCCGGGAATCGCTTGACCGTTCTTATCCCGGAGCATCGCACGGAGCGTTACCGTGTCGTTAACTTGCCCTGCTGCGTTCGACGCCTCAAGCGTCGTGCTGTGAACCAGCTTGAACGCAACCGTCTGCTCGGTCATATGCCCCGTCTGATCCGAAGCTTGCACGGACAAAATATGACTTCCTTTGCCGGTTACAGGCGTACCGGACGTCCAGCTCTCGCCGTCCAGCAGGATCCGGACGTTTTGCAGATCGCCGTCCTCGTCTTCAACGTTTACGACTGGAACAGCTTGATCCGCGTAGGTTTCCCCGTCTGCGATCCCTTCGACAGCGATGACCGGTGCGGACGGATTTTTGGTCAGCTGTACGGTTCTGAATTTTTTGGAATCCTTCCCGTCGCCTATCCCCGAGCCCCACTCGATATACCCTTTGCGACCGGCTCCGTCATTGTCGTTAACCAGCAGCGAAAAGCTGAAAACTTCGTTCAAAACCGGCTTGGTCGGCGTCAGCTCGGACCATGGAAGCGCAAGCTCATAGGTCGTAACCTTCCGCTCTTCGTCGCGTGTTATCTGCAAGGAACCGTTCGCAACCAGCTTCTTGTCTCCATAATCGGCAGCCTGCCATCGGTAGATTTGCGGCCCCTGCGGCGTTTGGGAAACCCCAAGCTCATACCATCCCATCGGCTCTCCGGGCATGCCTGCCATCACGGCAAATTGTACGCTGTCGTTCTTCCAGATGTCTCCTTCGCTTGCGGAAGCAAAATGAATATCGTCCGTGATTTCCGCCGTCAGATAAAAAGTATCCCGGTCCCAATTCAACCACACGCTGCCATCCAGGTCCGCCGGTCCTGAATAATTTTTGAGCTTGTTCGTTCCCTTGGACAGCTCGATTTGCGGAGGTGCGGCCTCAACCGCAGGATCGATAGCACCGTCAACCAGCACGCTGCCGAAAGCGATCGGATTGAAATCGAGCTTCCCTGCATAAACAAACGGCGCTTTCCCGTCAAATTGAACGGTCACATTGGCCGGGTAGCTGATGCCGTAATCAAAACCGCTCAGCGGAATCTCAAACACCCTCTCGGCTCCGGGCGGAATCATCGCGTTCAGCCCCTGACTGCCGGCCCCCGGCCCGAACTGCCAATCGGCTTTCAGGGCGGTAAGCTCCTGCGTACTCGAATGGTTTTGGATCTGCAACTTCAGCGCTTCGCTCTTCGTACCGGCATCGGTGATAACAGGGATGATCCGAACGCCGTAAGCGGTGCCGAATGTTTTGACGGCCGTTCTTAATTTTCCGACGACATTTCCATTCACGATCAAATTTCCCGCTACGTAGCGGACCCCTTCCCGGTTCAAGCCGGGCAAAGAAAGCGGAACGGCAATGCTCTGACCGGCTTCCGCGTGCAAAGGATAAGACGTGCCTTCCACGTTGAGTGCAGCGGCCAAAGGCCCTGCTCCCGCGCGATTGACGGCCGCTGTCACCGTCACAAGCTCCCCGGCCACCGTTTCCCCGCCTGTCAAGGCAAACGTCGAATCGGCAGCGATTCCGTCAATGTCGCTTTTGACGTAGATCGGCTCCCCGGTTAGCGTCACGTAAACGTTGCCGTCAAGCGGCGTGAAGGTTTCGATATTTCCCATCATATCGGCGATCTGAATCGGCACATCGGTCCGGATTGCGGCCTGCATAGGGGTATTGGCCCAAACGATCCTTACGTTCCTGCCGTCCTTATTGAACTTGTAGCTCGCAATGCCCGTGTCGAGCGTTTCCTGTTCAACGAATTGCGCGCCGATAAGCTCTCTGGTCATCGCAGCATAAGCCGCATAGGCGGGTTTCGGCGTATACTGGCCCAGAGCGTCGTTCTGATGCCGAATGAGACCGAAATGATGCTCGCCATAGTCTGGTTGCAAGCCATCGTCCATCAAATCGTACCAAAATATTTTTTCGACGCCTGCCCCGAGAGCTTGCACATGAGCGCGCACCAGATTATTCGCTTGCGTGTTTTCGTCCAATCCCGTAATTGTCGGCCAGCCGACCTCCGTAATCCAAACCGGTTTGTCTTGGCCCTGATTATATTGCCGGATCAGGTCCTTGGCATCGAGCACGGCTTGAAGCATGCCGTCCGACGTTCGATTATACGGGTGGATGGAGACAACATCCATATACTCGAGCCCGCCAAGCCTGAATACCTCTTCCATCCAGGGGATGTCTACGTTCGAGGCCATGCCGACAACCGTGACGTCCGGTCTGGCGGCTTTTATCGTCTCATAGGTCTTTTTTAGCAGCTTGAAATAATAGTCCGGACGGGAGTCGGCGGGACCGTTCCCTCTGTCTCCGAAGCCGCCGTTAAACTCATTGTATACTTCCACCCATTCCATCCGATTGCCGTACAAATTCAGCAGAGCCTTTCCGTAGTTGGCAAAGCCTTCGCGCCCCTCGTCCGTATAGGGAGTACTGTCCTGATCGTAGAACGGATTGGTAAAGTCGAGCGTGATGAACGGCTTCAGGCCTTCTTGCTGCGTGCTCCGCATAAAGGCGTCGCGGTTCGCGGGCTTTCGATATTTCCCTTTTTCATATTCGACGTCCACCCAAGTGATTTCGTCACGAAAATTTTTGGCACCGCCGCGCCGAAGCAGCGTACTCAACTCGGGGGACCACCCCGTGTCCGTTTTTGCAAGGTGGGTCGAGACCCCGAAAGGAGAGTTATCCGTCATGGTCGGGTCATCCGCGGACAGCCGGGCAAAAGTAAGGTCCGCGCTTCGGATCGTCTGACCGTCTTTCTCTGCGGCGAGCGACAGTTTGTAATAGCCCAGCTGTTGAAGCGGGATCGTCAAATTCAATTGCCCGCCCTGCACGGCATCCCTTCCTGCCAATACTTGACGATCCAGATAATCATATACGCTCCAGCTGACCGTATCTCCTCTTGTCGCAAGAGGGAAAGCTGCGGCCTCGTTTGCCAGAAATACATTACCCATCCGGGACTGCTGGACGTCCAAATCCGGCAGGGCACCCGTCGCAACGACATTGTCGAAGCGGATATCCCCGCTTGTTTTGCCGCCGACCAGACCGTGCTTCTCCACCAAGAGCCCGATTGCCTGAGCCGGGCCATGCCATACCCCGTCGTTTGCCCCGTTGTAATGCAGATAGCTTGTGCCGGCGTTAAAGGTCCATACTTCGATTTTTTGCCAATCCCCGGTAGGCGCCAAGGCGATTTTCTGCTGATGCACCTGCCCGGTCGAGTCCTTCAACAGCACGAGAACCGTAGAAAAGTCAGTCGTTTTGACCCAAAACGCCAGCGTCTTCAAATCTATAGGCGTAGAAAAGCTTCTCCCGAGCGAAAGATTCAGCCCGCCTGTGCTGAAATCCCCGCTCACTTTGCCTGAGTACGCCCCCGATTTGGCCTCGGCCGTATCCCGTATATAGTCGCCCTTGGTCCCGCCTCCCGAGGCCAACGTCCATATGTCGAAGCCGTTCTCGAAGCTGCCGATTGCGTTCTCCCATACGCTTTCCTGCGGCGGCGCCGTTACCGACACGTCGTCGATCCACGCGTCTCCGCTCGTTTTGCCTCCGAGCAAGTTGGACTTTTCCAGCAAAAAGGAGATTCCGATAGCGGGACCATGCCATTTGCCGTCATTGGCGCCGCCGAAATGAAGATAGCTCGTGCCGATGTTAAAGGTGCTGATCTCGATCTTCTGCCAATTGGCGTTCGCCAGCGCGATTTTCCGCTGATGCACCTGTCCGGTCGAATCCACCACCCGAAGCGTGACCGCTGAAGCGTCTGACGATTTGAGCCAAAACTCCAGCTTGCTCATATCCAAGGGCAGAAAATTTTTACCGACGGACACATATTTGCCGCCCGCACTGAAATCGCCGTGCAGCTTCCCGGAGAAGGTCCCGGATCGCGGAGCCGACGCATCACGTTCATACGCGCCTTGAGCGCCGGGAAACTCGGTTCCCAAGCCGAATTTCCAAACCTCTTCCTCGCTTTCGAAATTACCGATCGTTACGTTTTGCAGCGTTTCCGCCGCTAGAGCCTTTGTCGTGTTTCCTCCCGGTAGAAGTCCGTTCGCAGGCCAGGCGGCCAAAAGCAGGACCAGCATCAAGCTTACCATCCACTTTTTCATTACCAACTTCATACACTCCCTTATTTGTCATCTTTCATCCACTCGATATTCATATCGCCGGGCTTTCCCGGGGCTCGACTATCACATGATGAATCAAAACAAAAGAAAGCGTTTTCATTAAATCCCTTTAGCACTCACGGGTGCACGTCGCCTGGCCGGTCTTCCGGTTCATTCTTTCGTACTTGCTATAATGATGCGGTGCAAGTCGTGTCAGCTACTAGAATTTGCGCAATCGTTAATGTCCATAACGCCTACCCAAAGCACATCGCGCTCATCGGCGAAGGTGAAGGTAACCTTGCGGCTGTCCGGGCTAAACGAAGGATGCGGGTGTAAGGTATGCGTGCCGCTGTATGGCAGCTCGCACAGCAGCTTGGAACGTTTCGTCGCCGTATCGATCAGCACGAGCTTCGAGATGCCGGGCTCCTGCGTATCCGCCGCCGCGTAACGGCCGTCGGGACTGACGCCTACATGCCAGTACTTGTAGTCTCCGTTAACGAATTCGCGCCGCTCGCCCCGCTTCTCCGCAAAATATACGCCCGTAGGTTTACCCGGACTTTGCGCATATTTCACAAAGTACAGCCCGCTGCCGTCGAACGCCCATATTTCATGCCCGACATACTCCACATGCTTCCCGCTCTCATCTTTCTTCTGAGGAAAGACGTTGCGCGATTCCCCCGTTCGGGTGTCGATCACCCACAGCCGATCCGGAATATGCTCCGTTGCCCCCTCGTGGGAGTAAAATACAAGTTCCGGATCGACCGGATTAATCATGGCATGATTCGCCACCGGATAAGGCTCGTCAAACAGGGGGCGGGCAGCTTCGCGTAACTCCCCGCTTGCCGTATCGACGGTTCCGATAACCCATCGGGCTTCCTCCGGTACAGCATGATCGGAATCCGGATTACCCTGCTCCGGCTGTTCCTGACAACACTCTCTCCAATAAACGCCCAGCATCCTGCCGTCGTTCGTGATCGAAAGCGGCCCGTAGAACGCGCAATGCTCCTCCAGCTTACACACCGCTCGCCGCTCGCCGCTCCATGCGTCGATGGCATACAGCTCGTTCCGGTCGAACAAATACAGGATGTCATCGCACGAAACGACGCCGCGTCCCCAAGCGACTCCTTCCTCCAACACTTGAGCATCGCCCGTTTCCGTATCGACACGCACGACATGTCCTATCATCGTCTCCCGGTCGATATTCGTATGCACGATCAGGTTCCTGCTGTCCGACAACCATGTCATCGCCGTAAAATAATGATGCGCCGTATCGCGCCCTTCGCATCCGACTGCGAGAATCGGCAGCCCTGTGGTTGTATCCTTAATCGTTCTTCTCGTCAGCATGGTTGTCTCCTCCGTTTCTTCCATCCCTATTCGGGATCCTTTTGCGATGCCTGCTCCCGTTCCCGATATTCCCCCGGCGTAAAGCCGGTGCTTTTTTTGAAAATTCGCACGAAGCTGTTAACGTTCGTGTAGCCGACCGCACCGGATACGTCCCGGACCAACATATCGGTTCCGGCAAGCAGCTCCTTCGCCTTCCTCATCCGAATATCCATCAAATAATCGATAAAATTGCTTTCCGTCTGTTCTTTGAACAAGCGGCTCACATGCGAAACGCTCAGCTTGAACTCGCTTGCCAAATAATTGAGCGATAAATCGCTATGCATATAGCGTTCGTCGATAAATGCGGTGATCCGCTCGATAACGTCATTTCGCTCTCGATTGCTCCGTTTCTCCCCGATTTGCTCCGCATACCGGCCTAGCTGATCGATCACGTGATCGGACAGCTGCCGGATATTTTCATATTGGCTGAGCAAGTCGAAGAGCCGGTGCGACGGCGCCTCCTCAAGCAGCGCGGGATCGATCTCCCCTACGGCTTTGGCCGCTTTCATCATAAACTGTACGACAAGCTGCCGAATCATATCGGGCGCGGCCCCGCTGGCCGCCATCTCGCCAAACCACCGCTCCGTCTGCTTCGCCATCTTCTCGCGGTCCGTCAGCCGCAAGGAGTCGACGATCGCATCCGTCATGCCGAGCAGCCGCATAAATTCTCCGCTCGCCGGCTCCCGGATATCCTCACTGGAGATAATCGTGTTGCCGCCGAGAATCATCTTGTACGACAGCGCCGACAAAGCGTCGTGATACGATTGCTGCAGCGTTTCCATCCCTTGCGTCATGCGTCCTAGTCCGATAGAAATCGTCCGCTTGAACTGTTCCTCCACATAACTCTTGATCAGTTCGGCAACCGCCAATACCCGCAGGACATTCGCTTCGCCATCCGAATCGGCAAAGCTGATCACAATGACGACAAGACCGTCCCTTGCTTCGATCGCGACACCTAAGCATTCGGTGTTGATCATCTCCTCCGCCACATTGCAGAGCGCATAGCAGTACAAATGAAGATCCTGCGGCGTGGCAATTTCCGATTTCCGATCGAACTCTGCTGCCATCGCCAGCATTTGCCCGGCATAAAGCGGGAAGCCGATCGCCTCCAAGCTGGGCAGCAGCTCGCCCGGATTTTTGCGTGCGCCGATCAGCGCATCCATCACAAGCCGCCATTTGATAACCGGCTGCGTTTCGCGCATTTGCCGGTACATCCGGTCGCTATCGGCCAAAATATGCGACAACGACCGTTCGATGCTGCCGAATTCATCTTCCGCGGTATGCTCGGATTTGCGTTCATATGCGCGATACTGCTGCAGTTGTTTGGATACATTGGCGAGAACCCGGTTCACAGGCCGGAACATCCAGCTGTTTACGGCAGCCGACATGGCGACAGCCAGCAGCAGAAGAACGACGGAAATGCCGAGCAGCGTATTCCGCACCCTTACCAAAGGCTTGCTGAGCTCCGAGTCTGATACGACGCTGATGATTTCCCAGCCCGTATAAGGACTCTTCATATAAAAGACGGTTCTGCCAATGCCGCTGATCCTCGTACTGAACCGCCCTTCGTCTTGCTCGCTCATTTGTTTGGACCAAACTGCCCCGCTCGCCTGCGATCCGATCAAGGATTTATCCGAATGGCTAATAATCGTCCCCTGCGCATCGGTAATGAATATGTAGCCGGTCGATGGATCGATTGCATTTTTGATCAGATTGAAGATGGAGCGTTCATCGATGTTGAAAGCGACGGCGCCTTTCCGGTATCCCTCCGCATGTGTGAGAGGGTAGGATCGAATTAGCGTCATCACGTTATGCTGAATCGTTTTGGATTCGTCTATGGACAGCTTCCGCGTACCGATTATCTGATAAAAACCTTTGTAGCCCTCGAACGCGGTGATCCACCCGTAATCGAGCCCCGGCTCCTGATTCTGAAACGGATTGGTCTGCGCCCAACGCTTTTTGGCATACGAGTACAAATCGATTGAAAAAATGATGTCATTGCTCAGCAATAAATCGACGATCCTATTATTGATATCGATGGCTTCCTGCTGGTCGGCGGAATCGTTCTCCATGAACGCCCACATATCCCGGCTGCGCAGAAACTGAATTTGCTCCGCGTCGATCGCCTTCAGCACAAGCAGAAGTTTTTCGTTAACCTCATGGAGCAGCGACATGTTCGTTCGTTCGACTTCGGCCTGAAGATGATCGGTCGTGATGAAATAAGACAAGCCCGCTGTCGAAACAATACAGATGCTCAAAAAAAGCAAAACAATCGTTATCGCGCGCTTTGAATGGCTCCGCTTCGTTATCATGCCGCTGCCCCCCGGGTTCTTGAAGAACGAGAAAATAGCGGACTCACTCGGAAGCTCGTTATTTTCTCAATCGAATTATTTGAAGCTGGCTTTATTCTTTTCGTACCATTCCTGCGCGACTTGATCCGCCTTGTCCCCGCCGGCATTCTTGTACTCCTTGCGCATCATATCAAGCGCCTCTGCCGGCGTGATGTCGCCCTTGACGATCGCCCTCGTGCGAATCTCGGTCAGCTTCGGACCGATGCTTGCGAACACATTGCTGATATCCGGCGAGTTTGGCACATACGGAATATCGCGGCGGAACGGTACGCTAAGCGCCGTTTTCATCGCTTCGACGTTGAGCTTCGCCCAGCGCTGCGAAAGCGGATCCTGGGGCGCTCTTACGATCAAATCCTCCAGCTTGAACGTCTTGGCATTGTTCATCAGAATCGCATACTCGCCGGCGTAAGCGACTTCCTTCTTGAATTTGTCCGAATCAATCACTTGAGCGACGCCGTCAACCAATTTGTAATGCGTGTTCTCCGTGCCGTTGACCAGCGTAAACCAACCTTTGTCGAGCATCCAGTCGAGATATTGGATCGCCGCCTTCGGATTTTTCATATCCTTATTGAACGCGACGTAATAAGTGCCGCCCGTTTCCTGGTAAAAGCCAAACTTGCCGTATTGAGTCGAAAAAGCGGCCAGCGGCACCGGATTGGCTTCAGGAACGTTCTTCATCAAGTCTTTCATGTAACTGTCGATGCCGTTGCCGACCGTGCCGATCAGAATGCCTGTTTTGCCTTGCGCCCAATCACTCATCATCTTCTGGCTGTTTTTGTCGGTCAAGTATTCTTTGTCGATGTACCCGTTCTCATATAGCTTCCTTTCGAATCCGATTGCGCCTACGTTGCGGTCGACGAAGTTGGCATTGGTCATTTTGCCTCCTTCGAGGTACCATTGCGAGGTGTGTGCAGCATAAAGACCCCCAATGACGTTAGGCCAGACATACATCGAAACGACAGGCGCATTCGCGCTTCCGGAAAGACCTTTGTCCTTGAACGCCTTCACGACTGCGAAAAATTCCTCCTCCGTCGTCGGTGCTTTCATCCCCGCCTTGTCCAGCCAATCTTGCCGGATCCACATACCGGCGTTGACCAAAGCGTTCGCCGGACGTTTTGTCGTAATCCCATATAGTTTGCCGTCGAAGGTCATATAAGGCTTCAAATCCGGATTTTCGCTAATGTATTTCTTGAGAACCGTGCTGTATTTCTCGATATACTCATCGATCGGTTGAATGACGCCCTGCGAGACGAGCGTACCGATATAATTGCGGTCATAATCCCAGATGAGATCGGGCGCTTCACCGGAAGCAATCAGCGTATTCAGCTTATCCTGCGCCTGGTTGCGAGGAACCGGGACATACTTGACCTGGACGCCGGATTCCTCCTGAATCCACTTGGTCCAGCGGTTCTGTTCGTAGGAGCCTTCGTCGGCGGCAACAGCCCCCCTGTCATACATCGAAACGCTGATCGCCTTCGGCAGCTTGTCGTACTTGTCTTCCGTCTTCCCGGTAGCGGACGGAGCCGGACTGTCACCGCTCTTCCCTTCATCCGTTTTGCCGCAGCCCGCCAAAGCCGAGCCCAGCGTCAGTGCCAGAACCGTCGAGCCTAGCACCCATCGTTTTGATCTCTTCATACCATGACCTCCCACAAAATTTAATTATATCATAAGGCGCTTAGGCCGTTATGAACCGATAGAGGAACTTTGCTAGAATAACTAACCTTTCACGGAGCCCATGAGGACGCCTTTTACGAAATATTTCTGCAGGAACGGATAGATGAGCAGAATCGGCAGCGCGGCCAGCATGGCGGCGCCCGCACGCACGCCTTCCGGCGGCAGCGTGTCGCTCACGTTCGTCGGATCCCCGATCAGCAGCGCGGGATCGAGGTTGTCGATCATCTGATAGAGCTTGACCATGAGCGACATCTTGGTCGAGCTTTTAATAAAGATGAGCACGCCGTAGTAGGCATTCCACCACCCGACCGCATAGAAAAGCGTCAGCGCAGCGAGCACGGGAAGCGCCAGCGGCAGGACGATCCGCACCAGAACCGTCCAGTCTTTGGCTCCATCGATTGAAGCCGACTCCTCCAGCTCGCTGGGGAGCCCTTCGAAAAACGTCTTCAGAACGAACAAATTGTACGTGCTGATCAGACCTGGCAGCCAAAGCGCCCAATACGAGTTCATGAGCCCCAAGCTTTTGATGAGCAGAAACTGGGGGATGAGCCCGCCGCCGAACAACATGGTGAAAACAATCATCCCTAGAACCGGCCCCCGCCCGCGCAGATCCGCTTTCGACAGCGGGTAAGCCGCCATAACGGTAACCAAAATGTTCAGCGATGTGCCCACGACCGTCATCAAAGCCGTATTTCGCATCGCGACGAACAGCTGACCGTCATCGATCAAGTTGCGATAGGCATCCCATGTAAAATCTTTCGGCCATATCGATACGCTGCCTGCCCGAATCGCTTCGCCCGAGCTGAAGGAAACCGCCAGCACGTTCAGAAACGGAAACACCGTTGTGAACGTGCACGCCGCCAAGAAGAGATATAAAATGCCGCGGGACACGCTGCCCTTCCTAAAAGCCATACGCAGTCCCTCCTTTCCGTAAACCTTGACTTGAATCCAGCCTCGAATCTTTCCATAGCCTCGTACCGCACCCGTTTGCTACCATAACGCCCGCTCTCCCATCGCCCGTATGATGCGATTCACGGAAAGCACCAATACCAAGCCTACGAGGGATTGAATCAACCCGATGGCGGTTGTGTAGCTGTACTGCAGGTTGACGAGGCCCAGTCTGTAGATGTAAGTGCTCATAACGTCGGAAACGCCCGTTACCATCGGATTCGTGAGCACCCATACTTTCTCGAAGCCGACGTCGATCATATGCCCCATTTGCAGAACGAGCACAATCGCGATCGTGCTACGGATTCCGGGCAGCGTTACGTGCCAGATTTGCCTCAGCTTCCCGCCGCCGTCGATTCTGGCCGCCTCATACAAATGCGGGTCGATGCTGGACATAGCCGCCAAAAAGAGAATGGTGCCGAAGCCGGCGTCCCGCCATATGCCGGAGAACACATACACGAGCGGCCACCAAAAGTTGCTTCCCATAAAATAGATCGGCTCGAATCCGAACGCCTTCAGAACATAATTGACAAACCCGGTGCCCGGAGACAAAAGTCCGATTACGATCGTGCCGAGAATAATCCAGGACAAAAAATGGGGCAAATACAGCAAGTTCTGCACGACCCGCTTATACCATTCCACCCGTACTTCATTCAGTACGATGGCGAGCGCGATCGGCACGGGAAAACCGATGACTAGCCCATATACATTTAAGAGAAGCGTATTGCGAACGATCTTCAGCAGATCGCTGCTGTGCATCAGCCGGTTAAAATGCTCAAGTCCCACCCATTTGCTTCCCCAAATGCCGTCGGCCAGCCGAAAATCTTTGAATGCGATGATTTCTCCGAATAGAGGCAAGTATTTAAATACGATAAAGTAAGCGACAACCGGGACGAGCAGCATATAAAGAAACGGTCTGCGCTTCAGGTCCCTCCAGAACGATCTTCGTTTAACCGTCTGCTTGACGCGTTCGCTTTTGCGGCTTCCGGCGTCTGCGGCTGGTTGTGCAAGCATGCTTCTTTCTCCTTCCTATCTGTGGTCCGCCTGTTGCGTTTCGGCTTGATCCCAACAATAACAACCGCCGTCCCCTATGAAAATATCCACTTTTTGCGGGCTTTCGCATGCTTTGCTCGAACCGATACACCATTTTTGCTCGGATACGCTTTTCATGATAAAAACCCGGGCGCAATGCGCCCGGGCCATGTAAAAATATAAGAGTTCTCTTATTTGCCGCTATGTAAATTCAATCTTTCCAAGATCCCCCGCAAATGCTCAGCGCCGCTTGTTATCCTTTCTTCCATTTGTTCCAAGTAAGGGATCGCTTCGTAGGAATCGACTGGCGGCAGCTCTCCTGAGACAAGCTTCTGCTCTACCGTCCTGACCAGTTTCATATATTGTCCGAACTCATAGGTCGTCAGCTTCTGGTTTGGCGTGAACCAATCCTGCTCGAAAACCGGGAACTCAAAAATCCACTTGTGATCCTCGATCGACAAAGGCAAATCCGGGTTGTATTCACCCAGAACGGCAATGATGCTCGCAAAATCGACAATCCCTTGGCCGGGCGCTTTTCCTTGCCTGCTGACCCCATTCGCCGAAAAGAAGACGATTCCATCCTTGATGTGGGTCAAGTGCGTATAGGGAGCGACCCGCCTTGCCGCCAGTACGGGGTCCTCCGCATTCACGAGCGTATTCCCGGTGTCGAGGCATACGCCGCATATATCCGCACCTGCGGCTTCAACAACCTGCAAAATATCGAAGGTGGAGTCGCCGTGATTCTCGAGATTGATGCGGCTGCCACACTCCTCAAGCGCCGGTCTCAGACTTCGTACGAAATCGGCGCTCCTCGATAAATGAGTGTTCCATGGAACGGGATGCTTGTAACGCTCGTCATTGTGGCTGATTACACTCCTCAGCTCATGCCAGCCGGCTTTGGCGAAGATTTGAATATCGCGGATGATTGCGGCTCTCGCTTCATCCTCCGATTGATGGAACAGGAGCGGGTTGCACGCATCCACTGAAACGTTTATATACATCCCGAGCGAATTGGCGTAATCCCTTACATGCAGGATCTCACCCACATCTCGCTTGCTGCTTAATTCTCCTATGCCGCCGAACTGCACGCCTTCCAATCCGCGTTTGTTGGCATAATCAAGACACTGATAAGGATCCAGGTTCAATTCCCGGAGCGTAAAACTGTCGATTCCTATCCTCAAGGCCATTCCTCCTCGTATCGTATCTCTGCCGCTTTCAATGTGCAGGCTGCAGGGGAAGGCTGACTACCGCCTTCGTTTCCTCGGCCCGATAAGCGGCTTCCGCCACTTCAACCGTTTTTCGGCTGTCCGTCCCGTCGGTCAAAATTTCCGCCTGTTCGCCTCTCAAGCTTCTCACCCATTGCTCGATGCAGCGCTGATGGCCGGTCAGGTCTCTCTTGACGTCAACCTTGACGAAGCTTCCTTCGCCTTTCATGTCATAGTGAAACAGCTTGGACGATCCATCATGAATTTTGACGTATGTGCCTTTGCCGGTCATAAAGTACGCTTCACCTTTCGTACCGGTGACATGATTGAATTCGTACCATAATCCATCCGGAGCTTGATGCGATTGCGTGTACCAGTTAATGGAGAGCAGGGCCAGCGCGCCCGACCGCATTTTGGCCAATACGGCTCCGATGCTTTCCCCTTCCATGCGATCCCGCTCCGTCTTCGTCATACAAGTCACCTGGTCCACTTCGCCTTCATACCATCTGAGCGAATCGATCTGATGGGTGAGACAGCTCATGATGGCGCCGCCGCCAAGCATTTCCTTCGATCGCACCCAGCTCCGCTCGGGGAAAACGACGTTCTGATTGTGCTCCAATTTCCAGAATAAAATGTCCCCCAGTTCGCCGGAATCGACCACATTCTTAAGCGCCTGCCAATCGGAGTCGTAGCGCCGGTCATGGCAAACGGTAAGCGATACGCCGGCTTTCTCGCAAGCCCGGATCATTCGGTCGCACTCCTCCACATTACGGGCCATCACCTTCTCCGTCAACACATGTTTGCCTGCTTCAGCAGCCGCAATTGCGGCAGGCGCGTGCAAGTAATGAGGAAGAAGAATATCGACCGCATCCACGTCCTTGTCAGCCAAAATCTCGGTATAATCTCCTACAATGGCAACATCCTCGCCCAGCAGCCTTCGGATCTCCGTGTGGCGGCTTGCGTCAGGCTCGGCTACAACGACTTCGCAAAGCTCCGCGAGACGTGTAAACCCCGGGGCATGTGCAGCCAAAATGCCTCCTCCGCCCAAAATGCCGATCTTCAGTTTAGCGCTCATTTCCGCCTCAACTCCCTCATGATTTCTGTCACGGGACCATTATCTCACTGGGTCATGAAGTCAGAAATGACAAATTGTCTGATTTTATACACGCTTTTTTTCGAAGCCTTCTTGTTGTGCTTGATTCGATTGCGCGTTGCACTATAATAAATGTAATTACTCGAAGAAGGCGGAAAGAAGTATGAATGACTCCCGGTTTTTGACCACCGTCCTGAATTCGCTCGATTTTACTTACTTCGGGGGCAATACGACGCGATTCGACGTGAAGAAATCGTATCGGTACGATCAGCCGTTCACGCTTGTTTCTCAAATTACGGACGGTCCGCTGCTTCTTCAGATCGGGAATGCCGGTTATAAGGTCGAGCCCGGGCAAGGGTTGATCATCCCGCCGAATACCAAATACGAAATCGATATGCCGGGACCTCAATTCGTCACGCATTGGCTGAATCTGGACATCACGCTTTTTGACCATTTTCAACTGTTCGACTTTATAGAAACGCCTTATGTCACCTCCGTAGACATCGGAAATAACATCGGTCGGCTTCAGGCCGAAATAACCGCCTTGATGAACGCCGATCCGATCGACGCCAGCACATCCTTGTACAAGACGGCGCAAGTCAAGCAGCGAATGTTCGCTCTGCTGGAAATTGTCCTTTCCGTCTCCCGGTACAGGATCGGCAGCTTCGAGGATATGAGGAAGTTTCAACGGTTTCAACCCGTGTTCGACTACATGGAGGAACATCTTGCCGAGAAAATAAAAGTGGCGCGGCTGGCCGAGCTGATGTACTTGTCCACCTCCCATTTCTATAAGGAATTCAAACAAGCTTTTCAAGTTTCTCCGATGCAATATATCCAAGCCCAGAGATTGAAGAAGGCGCAATATTTGTTGGCTACTACGGATTTGACGATGGGGGAAATCGCGAATCGGATCGGCTATGATCATTCGTATCCGTTCATCCGATTTTTTAAATCGATGTACGGCAGCAGTCCCGGCAAATACAAAAAAGCGCTCCCCCGGCTATAGTGATCCCAATAAAAGAACAACGGCAACTTTGGACGATAAAGTCCTAGAATGCCGTTGTTTTTTTGAGCTGCGATGATGAGTATCGTACGGATACGGTGGATATGAAATCTTCAACTGGTCCTAACTATTTCCCGGTTTCGGTTACACGGGCGGCCTGACCCAGCTATGCTGCACATAGGTACCGTCGTCTTCGATCATGCAATGATAGATTTGAATGAGCTCTTTCATGGCCTCCTCGGCTTGAAGATTTCCCTTCAGCAGCGGCCCCCAATTTTGCTGCTGCGGCCAAGGCCATTTGCCTTCTGGAACGGCCGCGTACCTGATCTTATCCAGCAAAGCCCTTATATATAAAATCCTCCAGCGCCAAGAGGACTTGGCCCGCTGCGGCAGCAGCGCATCCACCCGATTCGCAAGCCGATAGGCTTCTTCCGCATCCTCAACGGCCGCCCAGCCTCCGTATGCGACCGTAACTTGATTGTTCTCGATGAAGCGAATCAGTTTCATCACGTCGCTAACGACCTCATGCGAGAACTCATAAGCGATATATTGTTCCAGTATTTCTTCCGCCGTATAATCGGCATCCCAATAAAACATGCTGATCACAACTTTATTGATATCTTCGTAAATCCCTTCGGAATAAGGAATTCCGCCGGTTACCTTATGCTTCACTTGATTCCACAGCGCTTCAAACCGTTTGGGAAGCGGAGTGGCCCCATAACCCCCCCACGGAAATAGCCCCCACATGCTGATCTCCGGAAAATTCAGCAGCGGCAAGCCGCCGGGAACTTCTTGCTCTAGAGGGTATGCAGGGAAATCCTCATGGGCATCGGCGAGTATATAATCCGCCCAGCCGTTTTGCTCGCGAAGAACCTCCGCGAGTCCTTCCCACTCGCCTTCATAAGGCGTATCGAACATCCAAGTCGACAAGATGACTTTCAGCTTGGGAAAAACGCTGCCAGCCGTTTCAATAACGGCTCTTGAAATTCGTACATATCCGTTTGCCCCCCACGGAGAGCATGCCTGACAAGCGCATCCGCCTTCATCGTACGGCCACACGCATAAATAATCGAGTTCGACTTCCTTCAATCGATGGAATGCTTCCCGCATATTTTCGAGGATATACTCTTGGGCTCCCGGGATACTGGGGCAGATGTTGTTGCCGTGATTTCCGCGCCTGCCCAAAGGGTCCGGATTGGGAAGCGCTGCGAACGCCGCGCGCGGCAGCTTGAAATCCTGATTGGGAGCTACCGTCAGGCCGATGTCGAGCCCTAGCTCTTTGGCAGTCCTGTAGGCCTTGTGCAGCTGCACAAAAACATTGTCTGTTTCCGCGTCCTCCCAGCCATATAGATTCACAATCGGAAAAACGAGCGCAATCGTATTGACCCCCCAGAGCGCCAGATCCTCCAAATACTCCCTAATTTCCGCTTCAGGCGCCACCTGATACCAGTTAAAAAAATGACTCGCCAAATACATCCCCCGTACGCTGCCCCTTGGCTGCGAGCTGCCCCGCCAGGTCGAAGGCACAAGCCCATCCTGCGTGTATAGCGACGAGTGAAGAAACTTCCCCGCTCCGTACAGCAAGCCTCTGATGTCGTTGCCAATAATGCGGATTTCATTACCTGGCCCGCCGTCAATGCGGAATCCTTCGGAGCCGACGCCCGTTTGAATGGAACAAGCGATCGTAAGCTCTCCTTCCTGGCCTCTATCCAGGAGCCTGGCACCGGAACGCTCCTCTATGCGTCGCTTCACGATAGCCCGCAAACGCTCGGCAAAGCCGGCTGAAGTTCCTTCAATCGTCATTTTGATTGTTCCGACGCCCTGTTGGGACCTATTAGCCGAGCTTGAATTCAACTCCATTCCCCCACTCCCTCTTTTGTGTTAACCCTTGGTGGCCCCTGCGATCAAACCGGAAACGATCTGTCTTTGCAACAATAAATAAACGACAATACTCGGCAAAATGACGATGACGGCCGCAGCAAAAACCGCTCCGAGATCGCTCCCGAACTGCTGGCTTTCGAAATATTTCATCACTAACGGGACCGTACGGTTTTCTTGACCGGATGTAATGAGCAGCGAATACAGGAAGTCGTTCCATGATGCAAGATAGGCCAATATGGCGGCGGTAGCAAATACCGGTTTTGCCAAAGGTACGATAATTTGAAAATAGGTCCTTACGAATCCGCTGCCCTCCATATAGGCGGACTCCTCCATATCTTTGGGAATCGTCAAGAAGAAGCTCCGGAAAATATAGATCGAGATCGGCATGGACAACGATACGTATACGAACACAAGCCCCGCCTTCGTATCGTAAAGACCGATTTGCTTCAACAATAAATACAGCGGAAAAATAATCGCGGTTGTCGGGACCAGCAAAGACAAGGAAAGGACGGAGAACATCCATTCGCTGCCTTTGAATGGATGTCTTGCAAACACATATGCCGCCATACTGAATAACAGCAGGACAAAGACAACGGAGACCAAGGTGACAATAGTGCTGTTTAAAAAAAACAGCAGCAGCGGGGCCTTCTGAAACGCGCTGATATAGTTGGCGAAGCTTAATCGGCTGGGCAAAGAAAAAGCGGATTCCAAAATTTCAGGAGTCGTCTTGAACGACGCAATGAACGTCCAAACGAATGGAACAATCGAGATGCATGCGATGATGCATAAAAAAATCAATCTCAATCCTTCCTTGGTTATTCTGCGTATGCTCATGGTCTTTCTCCTTACTCCAGATAATGGGATTGTCCTAATTTCGATAACTTGGTAATGAATAAGATGATGCCAATGCCAAGGACGAATATGACGGTTCCGATTGCGTTTGCATAACCGTAATCATTGTCTGACATCGCGGTTTTATACAGGAGAAGCGAGAGGTTCATCGTCTGGTTGCCCGGACCTCCGTTCGTCGTTAAGTAAATCACCTCAAACATTTTCAAGGCGCCGGTCGAAGCCAAAATGAGCGAGGTCGCGATAATATTTCTTAACATGGGAAGCGTGATGTAGCGATGGACTTGGGTGCCCGTCGCACCGTCGATTGTAGCCGCTTCGTAGATGGAAGCGGGAATTGCAGCAATTTCAGAAGAGACGATCAGCGTGATGATGCCCGCAAACAAGATCGACGTCAGCGTAACCGACAGAAATGCCGTTCTCGGATCCATATACCAGTTCATTTCGAAATCGGAAAACCCTATCCACTGAATGAACTGGTTGACGAGGCCGTAGCTCGGCTGGAAGAACGAATAAAACAATCTCGCAAGCGCCGCTACGGCAATCATATTGGGAATCAAATAGACGACTTTAACGAATCTTGAAAACTTGTCCCGCCGCATCGTAACTAGCGCCACAAGTACGCCGAGACCTACGAAGACGGTGCACTGCAGCACCAGCCAGATCAGCGTGTTAAACAAACTCGCAATAAATGCCGGATCGTGGCGGAATAACGCCGCATAGTTTGAGAATCCGTTGAAGACGATCGGACTGACAAGATGCCATTCGGTAAAGGAGGTCACGATAACGGTTCCCAGCGGGTATGCGTAGAACATCAGAAAAATAATGACCGTAGGCGCGATAAACATGCCGATCCAAAACTTATGTTTGATGACCATGACATTTAACTCCCTTGCATAACCTGTTCTTACTTGTTATACAGCCGCTTTGTCCAGGAAATCATAATTACTTGATTTGACTGGTTAGCGTTTTGGCGAATTGTTCAGGGGTCTGCTTGAACGCAAGAGACGCAAGATTCTGAGTGATGTTGCTGGTGACGCTTTCTTGATAAATCGCCCACGGCGTAACGTACGTATACTTGGCGCCTTTCGCTTGGTTGATCAGATCTTTCAGCATCGGATCGATCTGGTATTGAGCTACGTCGATATTCTTAGAAGCGGGCACCAGGTTCAGCTTGGTCAACTTATCGATTTGGCCTTGCTTGTCCGTAAGGAATTTAATGAATGCAACCTCAGCATCGTATTTTTTCTTATCCAAGCTGCTTGCCATGAAGGTGAAGCCCGGTGTAGAAAAAATGCCGTCCCCTGGGAATTTGGCGACTCCCAGATTATCCTTTAAACCTTTAATCGATTTTTGCTCGTCGTATGCGTCGGCCGTCAGCCAGATGCCGTTGGCAATCATGGCCGCTTTGCCTTGCAGGAAATAGTTCATGGCTCCTGCATAATCCAGGCCGACCGCATCTTTCGTGGAATATTGAGTCAGAATCTTCTTGAGATTATCCGCGGCGGCGATGACTTCAGGCGTCTCATACGTTTCCGGATGATTGGTATTCGCCAGTTTGTTGCCCGCTTCGCCATTGGTGCCGATCAACGAAATAAACCACAGATTGGCGGTCCATCCGTTTTGCGCCGTGTTGGCGGCGATCGGAGCAATTCCTTTGGCCTTCAGCATTTCGCACTGCTTGAAAAATTCCTCCCAGGTTGTTGCAGGCGCTTGAATACCGGCATCATTGAATAATTGTTTGTTATAGAAATACCCGACGACGTCTTTATGGCTTGTGACAGCATGCCATTTGCCGGTATTGTGGTTCCATGCCTCCATGCCGCGTTCGTCAAGGTTGGACTTCCAATCGGGATCAGCCTCAATATACGGCTTGAGGTCCAACGCTACACCGCTTTTAGCTGCCAAATCCGCAATCGAACCGCTATCCGTAACGGCAATATCCGGAAAATCTCTGCCCGAGATCATCACTTTCAGTTTCTCGTTCATCGCGGAATCGTCAGGCACGTCCTCCACTTTAACGACAATCCGGTTTTCATTTTGCTTGTTGAATGTTTCGATTTCTTCTTTTAAATACCCGGCAAACGGATGATTGCCGACCCATGAAGTCAAAAACTTAATTTCAACGGGTTCCGTTTGGGCAGGCGAATTCGTCGAGGCGCCGCCACCGGCTTTATCCGTACCGCATGCTGACACCGTTGCCGTCAACATGACCAGCGAAGCAACTGAAGCCATATTCCGAAAACGCTTACTCATTGCGTTGATCCTCCCTTAGTTCGTTTGTATTTTACTTACCTTCCTTATCTTAAAAAAATCGGGCACTCTATAGAATAGAACCCTATGACTTCAAGTATTGTATTTTTTACTTGATTTTCAATTTCGGAGCGGCTGCCGTTCTTCCTCGAAAGAAAGTTGTATCTTTTTTACTTTCTATCAATTTCATTACCTTATTCGCGAATCATTTTCTTTGTCAAAGGAAATCAAGCGCTTCTAGCGAATGGTTTATGTACATCATTGCGTTAATTCGAAGGCAGGGAGTTAAACATGCTGCGCAATCTCTTTACGAACCGCTCCATCAAAAGAAGTATGATCGTTTTCGTAGCCGTTATCGTCTTGATCCCTATGGTCACGACGGGTATCTATTTTTATGCTGTCGTTTCTTCCATTTTAAGCAATCAGGTTCTCAATAAGTTGAACGATTTCACAAATGAAACGAACAAGCTTATCCATTCCCAGTTTGAGAGCACAAGCAATTTATTTTTTAATCTCATCAACAATAAAGACATTACGGAAAACATAAGCCATTTAAACAAAGACAGCGTTCAACCCGCCAATCAACTATTAATCAGGGATACGCTGCAAAAAGGGGTTCAACATAATCTGTTTTTCAATTATGCGTGGGAAAGCGGCCTAATCAACTCGATATTTATTTTTAATGCCGACGAAAAGAATTATTTCTATTTGAGATACGATTCCTTAAAACTGATCAATACGGAAAACTACTCGGAGCTGGTACGTAAATACCGAAACCAAAACAGCCGATTCGAAATCATCCCCCCGACAGCCGTCAACCCCACCATTTTTTACATCCGTAATTTCTATGATGAGAACGCTTCTTTAAAAGGCACCATCGTCTTAGACATTAATGAAAGTATCATCTCAAAAACGTATGAAGGCATCAATCAATATAAAGGCTCCCAAGGGATGATTTTTAACAACGACGGGATTGTCGTTTCAGCCACCGATAAAACCATGCTCGGAAAAAAAGCGCCTGATGTGATGCTGACGAAAAAAATGACCGGCGCAGGCAAACAAATAAAAATCGATAATCAGAAGTTCTGGATCGCTGCCAAGGAAATCAAAGGCTACGATCTGACATCATTAATCGTTGTGCCTGAAAAGTCAGTCTTTCTGGACCTGAACAAAAGTATCCGAAATTACTTGTATATGATTGCCTTATTAGTGATCATTTTCGTTGTTATCGGAATCTTATATTCTTCTCATGTTATACGCCACATTAAAGATCTTATTGAGAAAATGGAAAAGGTACAGCAAGGCAATTATAATGCCCGCATGGGCGGGTACAAAGAGATCGAATTGATTCGCTTAAGCAATATTTTCAACAAAATGATCAACCGCATCGATTATTTGTTCAATGAGGTATATAATAACCAGCTTCTCATTAAAGAGGCCGAGTTAAAATCGCTGCAGGCGCAGATTAACCCCCACTTTTTGTTCAATGTACTCCTTTCGATTGGATGGAATGCCAAAATGTCAAAAAACGACACCATCTATAAGATGGTGTCGTCACTGAGCGAGCTGCTGCAAGCCAGCATTTATACGGATTCAAACCAGACGACTACGATTAGGGAAGAAATGAAATATGTGGAGTTTTATCTTTATCTTCAGAAAGAACGCTTTGGAGATAAATTCACAATCCAAGTGGATATCGATCAGTCGGTCATGGACTATTCCCTTCCCAAGCTGTGCATTCAGCCGATCGTTGAAAACGCAATCGTCCATGGGCTGGAAAATAAACTAACTCAAGGCAATTTATTTATCAGCGCCTATGAGAAGTGCGGAATGCTCGCCATTGAAATCGCGGACGATGGAGTCGGATTCGATACCGCCGCTTTGGACCTCGAAGGAAATCATAAAGCGGCATCCAAAACATACGATAAAAACCACACTCACATTGGATTGGTCAACGTAAACAAGCGAATGAAATTCATGTATGGCGATAAGTATGAAATTGCCGTTCACAGCGAACAAGGTAAAGGGACTACTGTTTCGATCCGCATACCGGCATATAAAGGAGGGTCTCAAATTGTTTCGGGTCATGATTGCCGATGATGAACACGTAATCAAAAACGGGCTTAAAAATTTTATAGACTGGGATGAACTGGATTGCCAAATCGTCAGTGAAGCCAGCAACGGCTTAGAGGCGCTGGAGGAGCTGAAAACGAAAAAAATCGACATCGTGATCACGGACATCAAAATGCCCGGCTTAAACGGCATCGAGCTGTCTGAAGCGGTTTCCAAACATTACCCGAAAACAAAGGTTATTTTACTAACGGGTTTTGCGGACTTTTCATTCGCCCAATCCGCCATTCAGTATGGCGTGATTGATTTTATTATAAAGACGAACCCCCTCGATAAAATACAGGAAGCTATTCGGAAAGCCAAAAGCTTCATCATCCAGCAGCGGGAAGCGGATTCGAAAATCAGGCAATTAGAAGAAGTAATGACCAACACGATACCGGAGATCAAACGAAGCTTCTTGCAAGATGTTCTCCACCGCAGCATCCACCCGGCCGACGTCGAAACCAAAGCGCAGAGCCTTGGAATAAACCTAAAGCATTATTTTATATTAGCATTCGATATAAAAACTAAGGCGGATACCGATTCGTACAATCCCGATAAAGAGGAACATCTCATCACGTCTGTAATCCATTTCCTGAATCAGTCGTTTAAAGACTACAGCCCGATCCTTTTGATTCCAAGTAATGAAACGGTGATCCTGCTTGTATCGTTCGAGGAAGATGATTATTCCCTTCATATACGAGACGTCAACCGAATTTGCAATGAGCTCATCGAAATTTCAGAAAGCTTTATGAACACTGTCGTTTCGGTTGGAGTCAGTAATATGCATACCTCCCTATTGGAGCTGCATATCGCGTATCAAGAAGCCAAACAAGCGTTATCCGAGCAATTTTATACGGGATTACAGATCTCGATGATCGAATCCGTCACCTCTATCGTCAGCGCCAAAGGTAACGACAATATATCGATCGAGAAAGTAATATCATATATTGAAGCTAATTACAGCAACGATATCGATCTGCAGACGCTGGCCAATCACGTTCACTTGAATAGCAGCTATTTGAGCCGCCTGTTTAAAAAAGAAACGGGTGAAACCATCACGGAAGCCATTACGCGATACAGAATCCAGCAGGCAAAGCTTCTTTTACAAAATAGCGAAACCAAGGCCTACGTAGTCGGCATGATGGTAGGTATCGGCGACTCCGCGTATTTTTCAAATGTGTTCAAGAAATACACAGGCCTTAGTCCGAAGGATTATCGTGCTAAATTTAGGTGAAAAATGCTTGTGACGATCCGCAACCCTATCCTTTCACGCTGCCAAGCACGATGCCTTTCATAAAATATTTTTGCAGAAAAGGGTAAAGGACCAGAACAGGCATCGCGGCCATAAAGATTTGCGAAGCTTTGGTCGTACGGTCCGATACTTCCGCCAGCGCCTTCATATCCTCTGCCGTCAAGTTTCCTCCTGCGGTGAACAGCTCCGTGCTTACGACAAGCGTCTGCAAGTAGGTCTGCAGCGGATAATTCGCCGGCGAGTTCATATAGATCAGGCCGTCGAACCAGGAATTCCATTGACCGACACATGTAAAAAGCAAAATGGTCGCCAGCGCAGGCATCGATATCGGAACCATGATTTTCCACAGCAGCTGCCAGTGGGTACAGCCGTCGACAAATGCGGCCTCCTGGATTTCCTTCGGCGTACCGCGAAAGAAATTGAGCAGCAGCACGATATTAAACACCGCCACCGCTCCCGGAAGGACAAGCGCCCAGATCGTATCGAGCATATGGTAGTTGCGAATGACCATATAAGTAGGAATGAGTCCCCCGCTAAACAGGATCGTCACAAAGAAAAACCACACATAAAAGGTTCGCATGGGGAAATCCGCCCGCTCCTTCGACAGCGGATATGCGGAGATAATGACGACCGCTAAGCTGATGATCGTCCCCAGGACAACCCGTTTTATGGAAACCAGCAGCGACTGCAGAAATTCCGGTTTGGACAGCGCGTATTTATAGGAGCTCAGTGTAAAATCAACCGGCCACAGCTTCACCGCCCCCGCCGTTGCCGCCGAGCTGGAGCTGAAGGACAACGCAAGGATGTTAATGAGCGGAAGCAAGCAAACCACAGCCAAGACAATTAGAAATACATTGTTACAGAGGAGAAAAATTTTACGTCCCAGCGAGTCGTTGATGTCCATGAATGCCTCTCCTTTCTTTAGAAAATGCGGTATCCGGCTAATCGGTAAGCCAGCCAGTAAGAGGCTCCGACAAAAATCAAAGAGACGACCGATTTGAACAGCCCGACAGCTGTCGCAACCGCATACTGGGCATCGATAAGGCCGAGCCGGTAGACGAATGTGTCAAGAATATCCCCCGTCCGGTAGACGAGCGGGTTATACAGATTGAACACTTGGTCGAAGCCCGCATTGAGCACGCCTCCGAGGCTGAGCGTCGCCATCAGCACGATGATCGGCAGCATGCCCGGCAAGGTCACATGGATCGTCTGCTTCCATCTGCCCGCACCATCCATGACGGCCGCTTCGTACAAGGTAGGATTGATGCTCGTGAGCGCAGCCAGATAAACGATCGTGCCGAACCCGAATTCTTTCCAAACGTCCGTGACGACAAGCACGTAAGGAAACAACTTATCGTTGCCGAGAAAAAATATCGGCTTCATCCCGAACCAGCCCGTCACTTCATTAAGCAGCCCCTGCGAAGGCGAGAGAATATCGATCAGAATCCCGCCCAGGATAACCCACGAGAGAAAATGCGGCAAATAAATGAGCGTCTGAACCGTTCGCTTAATCGAGGATTTCCGCACTTCATTCAGCAGTAAAGCCATAACGATCGGCGCCATTTGGCCGAATATGATTTTCAGAAAAGCGATATAGATCGTGTTCCAAAGCACCTGGCCGATTCCGGGCATTTGGAGCATAAATTCGAATTGATCCCAGCCTACCCACTTGGAAGCGAAAAAGCCCTTGGAAGGAATGAATTGCTGAAAGGCAATGACGATTCCGGCCATCGGGATGTAATGAAAAAATATTAACAACAGAACTCCGGGCAGCAGCATCAGATGCAGAGGGAGATGCTTCTTCCATAGTCTTCTTTTGGCGGCAGCCGCATGCATCGCTATCATTCCTTTGTGTATTCATTAAGAAGGAAGCAAGGACAAACCCTGCCTCCTCCAAGTTCCTCCGTCTATTTTTTGGCTTTGTACCAGTCATTGACCTCGGTTGTAATTTCGTCTCCGCCCAGCTTCTTCCAGTCGGCAACGAACTTATCGTATTCGCCGATGTCCGCTTGGCCCATGATGATCTTCGTGAACACTTCCTGCTTCATTTTGTCCAGCGTGCTTTTCTTGGCTGTCATCGTCGGCGTGCTCGGACCCGAATATTCGTCAACCAGGTACTTGTTATCCTTCACATAGTCGCTTACTACGTTCATGCCGCCTTTTGGGCCCGCCCACTTATAGGAAGACCAGGCTTGCCCTTCCTCATTGCCGTCTTTGAATTTGCCGGACAACCACAGCTGGTAAAGATCATAATGATGCTTCACGTCGGCAATCGGATTATCCACGTACTTCCCGGCATCTACGGATGCTTGAACGCCCCGGTGAATATTGATGAGCTCCAGCGGGTCGCTTATAATGACTGCCGCAAAAGCCGATACGTTGATCTCCTTGTTTTCGCCTCCGTACCAGTATGCGTCCAGACGCCCTTCCGGACCATATTGCTTCTCTACCGCAAAATTCAGCAGCTTCACGAGCGCTTCCGGATGTTTGAACCCTTTGCGAACGACGTAGTAGTTTCCGACCGGAACGCCGCCCGAGGTGCTGGCCGGCTTATCGTCAAAGGAGATCAGAGGATACGGCTTCCAATCAGACTTTTCCTTCTTGTAATGATCGGTGAGCGGCCACCATACGGCGCCTTCTCCGGAGTAAAACATCCCTGTTTTGTTGGATGCGATCAGCTCATACGCCTTGGCCTGATCCTTGACAGCAAATTCCGGATCGATCAGACCGGCCTTGAACATTTCCTGCAGCTTTTGCAGCGCAGGCTTGAGACCCGGCTGAATGTCCCCGTACACCAGCCCCGATCCGTCCTTGACCCAGCGGCCCGGATAAGCATGGAAGCTTTCGAAGAAGCCCATCATGGAATTCAGATCCTTATTGATGCCGCCGAGGCCTATCGTATCCTTCTGGTTGTTCCCGTCGGGGTCTTGGTTGGCGAACGCTTCCGCGATTTTGTATACGTCATCCATCGTTTTCGGCTCCGCCAGATTCAGCTTCTTCAGCCAGTCTTGACGAATCCAGAGCATTTGGGCGCCGGTACCGGTAAACGTAACCCCCGGAAGCGCAAGCAGCTTGCCCCCGAATGTGGAAGCTTTGATGCCGTTTCCTCCGTCATTAGAGATGACCTTCTTCGTTTTATCCGAAGCATACTTATCGAATATGGCCGTCAGGTCTTCGACCATATCGGCGTCGACAAGCCGTTTAAGCTCATTGGCGTTTACCGTCAAAATATCCGGAATATCGCCCGAGGCAATGGTGACATTCATTTTTTGCTGCCATTGGGTTTGCGGAACGCTCCACTTATTGACAAGCTTAATGCCCAGCTCCTCTTCATAGGAGCGGTACCAGATGTTGTTGTCGATACTGTCGCCCTTCTCGAATTTAAGGGACGGCGGCAGCCACCTGGCCGTAGTCACTTCAATCTTGGACTCGTATTTGCCCAGCGGCTCGTCGGCGGTTTGTTTGTTTACGGTAGTTTCTGCGCCTTGGTCATTCTTGTTCCCGCCAGATCCCTCGTTCGTGCTGCTGCCGCATGCCGTTACGAAAAGAAGCTGTGCAGCTGCGGCGAATAGCAGGTAACGCTTTAGACTTGCATGTCGCATGTTTCATCCCCCTTGAGCTGTAAACGCTGTCACTTGCTTGAATCAAGTATAAGCCCGTTACATAAACTTTCGTAACAGGCCGTTTCTTTACATTCGCTTACCTATTTTTTACCTCGATCATTCACTGCCGCTCCTCGCGCGCCCGGTAATCCTGCGGCGTAAAACCGCAAGCTTTCTTGAAAAACCGTGTAAAATGCGGCGGTGAAATAAAGCCGAGCGTTGCGCTGATTTCATGAATTTTCATATCCGGTTGGAGCAGCAGCCGCATGGCTTCCTTCAGCTTCGTCTCATGGATGTAGGCGAGCACATTCGTGCCCGTCGCCTTCTTGAACGCCCGGGACAAATACGAGGGATTCCACTCCGCAACCTCGGATAAACGCATGAGCGACAGGTCATCGCCCAGGTGATCGCGGATATACCCCTTCAACAGATCGATCGTCCGGTCCCGGCGTTCCGTCTGATCCTGCCGCTGCAGCTCGAAAATCGTTTGGGCCAGCCGGTCATAATAGCCGATCAGTGACGCCGAATCAAGCGGATGGCTGGAAGACTGCAGCAAAAGCGATAAATCCATATGCGCCGATAGGCGTTCCTGCAGATTGAAGCGGTGTATATGACGCAGAAAAACGAGCGAAAGCGCAGCATAAACCGATTCGAGCCGCATAGGCTCGGCAGTGAAATGCTTCCACTCGGCATCGAAGGCTTCTTCTTGGCCGGTGGCCAAATAGTCGCCGATCAGATCCGATTTGCGCAGCATTTTCGCCCGGTAAAGCTCCGTCTCGTCGAATTCCACCTGAACGACTCCGTTCCGGTCGCCGGCTTGACGATTGTATTCATGCTCCAGCATCGCCCAGCGGTCGGCGATATCCTCCCACTCGCAAGGCGAACGGTCCAAGAGACAGAACAGCGAAATATCGAAGGAGCGCAGAAAGGCGCCTTCCGCATTCTCCGCATAATCCCGGACGGCCAGCTGAATATCGCTCCACCTAGCTGGCTCTTCCGGCTGTTCGTCCGGGTTGCTTGCCGGCGGTTGAACGAACCAGGCGATCGTGTCTTTGCCGACAAACATGTACCTCATAATCAGACGGGAATAACCGTACTGATCCTCGATCGCTTTCATTCCCGCATGAAGCTGCGTCTTGCCGGCTTTCCATGCTCCGCGGTCCGATGCCATAAGCTTGGCCATCATAAGGAGTACGGGACGCCGCGGATCAAGCGGCATGCGCAGCTCCTCGAATTGTCCGGCTATGTCCGGCATAACGGCGGCTTCGCCGTGGAGCAGCTCGTTTAACAGCTCGTTCTGCAGCAGCGGCAGCGATTGTTCCATTTGCTGCATCGCTTTGGCCATCAGTCCCTCGATCTGCCGCTCTCCCGCAATATCCTCCGTCAGCTTGCCGATCGTCTCCAGTATCGTTTCATGACCTTCGGTCTTTAGCAGGTAGCTTGTATTGTCATACTGAATAGCCTCGTACACGTAATCGAATTCGCTATGCCCCGTTAGAAAGACGACCTTGCATCTCGGCCACAGACGGCGAATGTGCTTATGCAGCTCCAGTCCGCTTAGAACGGGCATCCGGATATCGGTCAGCACGATGTCGAACTTCCCTCTCCTTATCCATTCGAGCGCCGTCTTGCCGGAATAGGCCTTGTACAATTCCAGCTCGAACGGAAACCGTTCTTCCAGAAGCGTATAGAGACCGTCCGCAATATCAGGCTCGTCGTCAACGATCAGCAATCGAAGCATGTTCCTTCTCCCCCTTCCATATCGCCAAGCGAATTTCCAATCCTCCGAGACGGCTGCGCCTAACGCCGATTCCGCTGCTTTCCCCGTATTTCAGACGCAATCTTCGATGAATGTTCAGAAGACCGGTCGTTTCGATCGTGCTGTCATCCGTCTCCAGCAATCGCTGAAGCTTCTCCAGCCGTTCGTCATCCAAGTTAGGGCCATTGTCCTCCACCAAAATCAGCAAACAATCGTCCGCCTCCTCGAATGAAATGGCTAGAAGACCGCCTTCCTCGATATGATCGAACGCATGCTCGAAGGCGTTTTCGATTAACGGCTGAAGAATGAGCCTCGGTACCAAAACCGCCCGGTAGGACTCGGGCACTTCGCCGAACTGCGCCTTCATCCGCAGACGGAAACGCCGTTCCTGAATTTCCACGTAGATCATCGCATGCTTGGCCTCCTCGTAAAGCGGAACCTCATCCGTGGAATTGCGGGTAATATACCGCAAATAGCTGCCCATTTGCGAGGCGAATTGCTTGGCGCTGTCATGATCCTCCACCGCAATCATGTTATACAGGGAGAAATAGCTGTTATATAGAAAATGAGGATTAATTTGCGACTGGAGCTGCTTCAGTTCGGCGCGCTGCACTAATATTTTGTGCGTATACACCTGTTCGATCAGCTCCCGCAAATGGCGGGACATCTTATTAAAGCCTTGAAGCAAATAACCGAATTCGCTGCGGCTGTTCACGGCGACCGCCACGTCCAAATCCCCCTTCTCCATCTTTCGGAACGCCTGCAAAAGCGCCAATAACGGCCGGTGGATCATTCGGTACAGGGAAAAGCAAAGAACGATAATAAAGACGAGAAACACCGCTATTAATACCCAGAACAGCTGCTGGTAACGGTACAAATTGTTAAACAGGCTTTTCTCGGGAATATAATGAATGAGCGAGAAACCGAGCAATGGCGAGAAGCGAGAGGATACGAGCACGTGATCGTCGCCTTTCCCCACACTGCTTATCTTTTCATATCCGCCGGGCACACCCGATTTATACCGGTCGATATACCGTTCCAAAAACGGATTCTCGTAATGATGCGTGCGAACGATAAATTCGCCGCTCGGATCGATTAGCACGGAACCGCTATTCTCGCTGCTTTCCAAGGCGGATAACGACTTGCTCAGCTCGTTCGGGGAAAGCTCTACAATGATGGAATACAGCGCATTTTCGCCTTCGTACAGATCGCGCACCTCGTGAACGAGCACGATGTACGGGATGCCGCCGAGTACATAGATGGCTTTTCCGGGACTCTTCCGAGCCAGCTCGCGGGTAGCGTCGAATTGCTCGCGCGCCATCGCGCCCGCCCCCTGCATAGCGGTTATCGTGCGGTCGATGGAAGGTATATGAGCGGACACATCCGATATATAAACGCTGCTGTTCTTCAGAGCAAACAGCCTGTCCTGCAGCAGCAGGATAGCCTGACTTTTGTCGAATTTGTTCATATAGTCCGGAATAACCGCCAGCTTGTTCAGGAACTCGTCGTTAATCAGCTCGAACTGCAGCAATTGAATCCGTTCGACTTCCTTCTCCATCGCGCGTATATTCGCCTCAACCCGCGACTCCATCGAATTGGATATTTCGCGGCGCAGCGACTCCCGCCCCCCGGCGTAGAAGTTATTTCCGATCAAGACAATCGGTATCAGCAGCAAAGCCAAAATGATGGCAATGCGGAACAACAGTGAGCTCTTCAGCTTGCCCAGCCCCGTACGGATAATCCCACCCCCATTTTCTCCAAGATTACCATAAGGCCGCATTTTAGGAATACTTATAATTTTAATGGTATAAGGTTTCCCCGCAAAAAAACCGCCTCCATCCCCGCTTTGCAGCAGTTTTGAAGGCGGTTTTTGATATTATTGCAATCGCTCATCATACATAAGCTGGATTTGAATACCGAACGGGTCTTCAATAATTCCATACGCTTTGCTGAACACATTGGCGGATAGAGGAACGATGACCCTCACTCTGTCATCCGTGGTCAAGCTCTTGTAAAAATGCTCTATTTCCTCTAAGTCCGCACTTTGAATACATAAGGAGGTGTTGTTGCCGACCGTATATGTTTCTTTGCCGTCCATCGTATCCTCCGCCAGCATCACCTTTGTTTTTCCGATGGATAAGACGGAGTGGGAAATATAATGCTTATTTTCATCCGTAAGCTGTAAAGAGCTGTCGCGTTTTGCCATGTCCTCATAGGTTACAAGCAATCGTTCCTCTGCGTTCAAATGCTTTTTATAAAAATCTACAGCCTCTTTTGCCTTTCCGTTCATGGATAAAAATATTGCCGCTTCCAGCGTAGTACTCATGGGATTCGTCTCCTTTGCGTCTTGGCTCATTTGATTTGTATCCTGAGCTTAGTATATCTTTTAAAGGTATCAAGTCATGACACCTTTATAAGGAGAGTTAACATGAAGAAATCAGAACGATTAAACGACATGATTACATACTTAAACGGTCGGGAATTTTTTAATCTACATGACCTGACGGATAAATATAAGATTTCAAAAAGTACGGCTCTACGCGATATTCGTTCATTGGAACAATTGGGTATGCCTATTTATGCGGAGCATGGCAGACACGGTCGGTATGGGATCTTAAAAAATCGGTTGTTATCCCCCATTACGTTTACGATTGATGAAGTGTATGCGCTGTACTTTGCCATGTTGACTTTGGAAGCTTATCAATCCACGCCATTCCATTTAAGCGGCAATCAACTGAATGAAAAGTTCGAAACCTGTCTTTCTAAAAAACAAATCGAGCACATTCACAGAATGAAAAAAGTTCTGCAATTTGAAATGTACCCGCATCAATACGCCAGCCGCTTTTTGGATCAAATCTTAAAAAGCATTCTTACCGAGAGCAGCTGTAACATTCAATATTCGAAAAATAATCAGGTAAAAAGCTATCAAGTTCAATTTTTCAAAATTTCCGCTAAATTCGGCCAATGGTACGCTGCAGGGATAGAACTCCACACGAATCAACATAGGGTTTTCAGATGCGATCGAATAACCGCTATAACGGAAGCAACCGCGAAATTTCCGCTTTCTATCGACGAACTCCTTAGCCGCTCTTTAGAAATTTATCGTTCCGAGAGCAGTATTGACTTTGAAGTGGAAATTTTAGAACAAGCAAAAGATATTTTTTATAAAGAACATTATCCTTCCATGAAAATGGAAAATGGCGATCGAACCGTCATTTCGGGATTTTATAATTCGGGAGAAGAGGCGTTTATAGCTGACTATTTTATGAAGTATGGGAATTACGTTGTTTCCGTGAAGCCTGAATCGTTAAAAAACACGATCCAAGATAAAATAAAGAATCTTTTAAAACACTATCAGACATTATGAATCTGCATGCAGGCACAAGGTCAGCAATGGGAATCAAGCTGCCGCATCAAAAAAGCGCCCGCGAGTCGCGAACGCAAACATTCTTTCTGTTTCACCAAAAAAGACTGCGAAATCCTTCACGTATCGAACGTAACATCAAGCGGAACCATCCTGCCTTTTTCATCTTTTCCGCAGTGACCAAGTTAACCGTCTTCTCTTGGACCTTATCCATCCCCTCGCCTTGGTAGGTGAAAGTGATTGTCCCCGCCTTCGTTCCTGCATCAAAAGGAGCAGTGAGCTCTTCTAACGTTACACTGGTCTTCAACGAAAGCTGAGATGTATCGGTCCCTTTAGGAACAAGAAAATCAACGGCTTGTTCAGTCACTACCGGAGCCTCTGTTTGTTTACCTTTTACTACCGGAACTTTTTCAACGCCCTTTGCTACACTATCGCCGGCTGCCACTTGTCTCACTTCAAAGTGATTAAATCCAAAGTCCAACACTTTTTTCGTCTCTGTAAATCGTTCGGCCGTCGATTCCGTACCCATTACGACGCTGATCAATCGCATTCCATCACGTTCTGCAGTACTCGCAAAGCAATAGCCCGCTCTGTCGGTAAATCCGGTCTTTAATCCGTCAAGACCCTCGTAAGCGTATTGCTTCAATTTTGTATTTTGTTTATTGGATTCCAGCATCCAATTCGTGTTTACAAGCGGTTCTTTGTCCGATGCACGGAACTTATAGGATTGAATCGAAGTAACTTCCAAAAAATCAGGGTGATCCTGGAGCATGTAGGTTACCAATTTCGCAATGTCCATTGCAGACATCATATTTTCCCCTTTTTCCTCAGGACGAAATGGAATGGGCATATCCGAACGGTCAAGTCCAGTTGTATTGATAAAGGAAGTATTTGTCATTCCCATACGTTTCGCTTCCTCGTTCATTCGTTTAACGAAGTCCTTCTCCGTGCCGGATACGTATTCAGCAAGAGCAACCGCGGCGTCATTAGCGGAATGTACGACCATCGCAGTAAATAGTTCTTTTACAGTATGCTTTTCCCCTTTAGCAAGGAAAACGCGTGAGCCAATCGTTTTAGAAGCATTTTCTTTGACGGTTACAACGTCGTCCCACGAAATTTGTTTATTTTTGACTTTATCCTCGACAATGTACCCTGTCATCAGTTTAGTCATGCTTGCAGGAGCGTAAGCCGTATCGGCGTTAGTTGATAATAAGACTTGACCTGTTGACGGTTCGATAAGTACGGCAGATTTGAGTTTAAGATGGAGTGAACCGACCGCCGGTATTTGGACAGCCTCTGACGTCGTATTTGTGGCGATAGATTTTGTCGATGGTGCCGTAGGAACGGTTGATTCGGCATGCGCAGAAACGGGAACGACTAAAAAGCAAAGCAATAGGATTAGACTTATTGAACGCTTCCTGCGTGCAGATCTTTTGCATTTGAAAGTCATGCTTAATTCATTATTTTTTTTCAAACTAATCTCTCCTGTTTACAATGAAAAATGTTATCGGATGCACCCGGCGACAAAGTGACCCAAAACATAAATAATACCCTTTATCTCTCCTAATTTAAAGGGAGTGGAAATCAACGATGGTTACTTGAGTCAGCCACAGTATCCCCCCGTCTGCATTTTCCCCTACCTTTGCAAGGGCTCCTCCCCCGACAAATACGTACGTTGCTATCCGCACAAACAAAAACTCCGCGCTTAGCTCGGAGTTAATCCACGTTTTATTCCTTTGACATACTTAAAATATACTAATCATCCAATCCCTTTCCATCGAGGATATTCACGATATATTTTTCAACCCTTGACTCACGAGTTTTGGATTGCTTGGCTGCGGAAAAATGCAGGATGTAAGCTCTTTGCCGTCCCGGCGTCAATGCTTCAAAAGCCGTTTTTAAGTCGGGGATTTCAACGAATTTATTTTCTAATTCTTCAGGTATGATGTATTCCGTATTCTTCTTATAGTTCACTTGCAAACCGGCTTTCTCTGCTTCAACGGCCTCATCGATATATGCTTTCAAGATAAGCTGCATTTCATCTATCGCTTGAGCATCGGTGAACCGAATCTGGCGCGCTGCCTGAACATTTTCGGTTTGTTGGATTAGGATCCCATGGGGATCTTTTAACAATGCGCCTTTGTGAAACAGAAGAGCGCAGTAATCCTTAAAACCATGAATCAGAACAATGTTTTTATTGTCGAACGTGTAACAAGGATGCATCCACTTAAAATCCTCGGTCAGCCCGCAGTCAAGAACGATATCTCTCAACAGCTCGAATTCTTCCTTCCACTGCTTAAGCTTGTTAAAGTAAGGATCAATCTTAGGATTCCTTTCGCCTTTTATCATCAAGGTACCCCCTTTTTGTTTTAACTTGCCCGATTGCCCGGTTCGATACACAAGGATAAACGGCATCGCCTCCCAAACGCTCTCGAAGAAAGCGACTTCGTAAGCATAAGCTAAGGACTGGCGCGTTTACCGGTGAAATATCAGGCTTAAGTAGATGTCGTGTACTGAAAGTCCAAGGTTAATGTTAAACTCATTCTTCTTCCTCTTCTAATAATTGGTTCAGTCGTAATAAATTCGTTCTCCAAAACTTGCTGTAGAAAGCCAGCCAATCTTGAATCTCTCTGAGCGGAGAGGCGTTTAGCCTAAATCGCGTTTCTCTTCCGACTTTTCGGTCAAGTACCAGTCCGGCCTCTTTAAGAATTGTCAAATGCTTGGATACCGCCGTCCGGCCCATTTGAAACTGCGCCGTTAATTCATGAAGCGGTATCTCCTCTGCCTCTGCTAACAGACGAATCAGTTTGCGTCTGGTTGGGTCTGCAATCGCGTCAAACACATCCCGCAACTGGTTGTTCTCGCTCACAACACCCTCTCCTAAGCTTATTGCCGATTTTTTGATAGGACACCATTTGGTGACATTTTTATTGTAGGAGAGCATTTGGTGTCGTGTCAACAACGTTTTTAACTCCGCTTGAAATAACCTGCGATTTACGGAGTTCAATCGGACAATGTTCTCACCAGCCGAAACTACAAAAATTTGTTCCGGTAAATGATTGATGGTTCAACATTTCTAAATATCAACCACTCAGTAAGCATATTACTATTTAAAATTTCCGAGAATGAAGCTTGTAATAATCCGGTACAAAAATGCGAAATTACCTTTTCTTCAATTGACATGTCAACTTTATCTGGATCAATATTTTTCGCCGTTACTTGTGATACGGTTCACCTTTACGAGTCTATCGGCGAAAATGCTAAAAAAGCTGCCGTGGCACTTCGAAAAGTCGATTTCTGCCTATTTTTTTGCTGCATACTACTTTAGTAGGACTATTATCTACTGAAATTCCCTTAAGATGTTCAGATAGAAGCGAGTTAAGTATGGTAGAAATCACTAATCCGTTGGAGGATCAATATGTATATTCGTAAATTCGTGAGACAAGTTTGCTTCATTATGGTTATGGCCATGTTATTGTATCCGGGTTTTGTGTTTTCTAGTATCCCGGTATCCGCGGCATCGTCTACACCCATTATCAGTACAATCAAGAATGTAGGGACTCAAGGAATAACGGCTGATTCTTTAGGTAATATATATTACGTAAAAACGTCGGTTGGGAGTAAAATATATAAACTTTCTACTGCAGGAGTGGAGAGCGAATTTGCGTCTTTGGGATCGACAACTTACCAACTTGTCACAGATGCTAACGATAATATTTATGCGGCGGCTAATTCCGGGTTGAAAAAAATAGATCCTCAGGGAACGGTCACTTCAATCTCCGGTCCGACTAACGTGACGAGCATGGCACTTGCTATTGATAATTCCGGAAATGTCTATTATTCGGACACTCTAACCATGCTTAAAAAGGTAGATACGACGGGAAATGTTACGGTGCTGGCGTCCGGCTTTAATCAGAATATGGGTATGGCTGTGGATTCGAACGGCAACGTATACGTGGCCGATTATACGGCTCATGTAATCAAAAAAGTCGATACGAGCAATAACAATAATGTTACCGTCATAGCAGGAACCGCCTCATCTAGCGGGTACACCGGCAACGGTGGCCAGGCCAGCGACGCCAAGTTGAAGGGTCCGCACAATATGATTATTTCTGACGGGCAATTGTATTTTGCGGAATATGACAACTATGTTGTACGCAAAATCGATCTTGCCACCGGAATCATCGATGTGGTAGCAGGAAATGGAACAAGCGGAAATACAGGGGATGGCGGAGCGGCGGATGCCGCCACATTGGGGAGAGTGTTCTCCATAAGCAAAGACGCTTTCGACATTTTATACATAGCGGCCGAGAACGCTACAAAAATGGTATACACGCCTGGAACGCTGAGCGGCACTGTGCTGGATACAAGCAATAATCCTGTCAATGGCGCCACGGTTGCTATAGCCGGGACAACATCATCAACCACAACAGACGCGCTCGGAAGTTTTGCATTGAACAATGTTACACCGGGCAACAGAAATCTAACGGTGACGGCTGCGGGGTACGGGAATGGCGAGGCGACAGCGGCGGTCAATGGAGGTCAAGGAGTAAACGTTGGAAATATCGTAATCGGAGCTCAGGTTAGCGGCGTCGCTCTGAATAATCCTACGTTGACCATGGCAATCGGAGGAACTCCGGTCACGCTTACGGCAACGGTTTCGCCTAACAATGCCGCCAACAAGAGTGTGACATGGCAAAGCAGCGATACGACTATTGCAACTGTGGACAATAACGGACTCGTAACTCCGGTGGCTGCAGGAACGGCGACGATTACGGTGACGACGGCAGATGGAAGCAAGACAGCCACCAGTTTAGTAACGGTGACTAATCCGCCAGCGCCGGCAGCTCCGAATGTAACCGCCGATGATGCGGCTAACGTCATTGTGGGTCTGACTACGACGATGGAGTTTCAGATCGACGGCGGCAGCTATGTAAAGTACGACGGAACGAACGCGCCTGACTTGTCCGGTAATCGCACAGTGCTCGTACGAGTAGCGGCAGATGCGGCAACTGGCACGCCGGCTGGCGCATCTACAACACTGACATTCACAGCGAATCCGCCAGCTGCACCGAATGTGACAGCCGATGATGCGGCTAACGTCATTGTGGGTCTGACTACGACGTTGGAGTTTCAGATCGACGGCGGCAGCTATGTAAAGTACGACGGCACAAACGCGCCTGACTTATCCGGTAATCGCACAGTGCTCGTACGAGTAGCGGCAGATGCGGCAACTGGCACGCCGGCTGGCGCAGCTACAACACTGACATTCACAGCGAATCCGCCAGCTGCACCGAATGTGACAGCCGATGATGCGGCTAACGTCATTGTGGGTCTGACTACGACGTTGGAGTTTCAGATCGACGGCGGCAGCTATGTAAAGTACGACGGCACAAACGCGCCTGACTTATCCGGTAATCGCACAGTGCTCGTACGAGTAGCGGCAGATGCGGCAACTGGCACGCCGGCTGGCGCAGCTACAACACTGACATTCACAGCGAATCCGCCAGCTGCACCGAATGTGACAGCCGATGATGCAGCAAACGTCATCGTAGGATTAGATACGACAATGGAGTTCAAAGTTGACAACGGCAGCTATGTAAAGTACGACGGAACGAACTCGCCTGACTTGTCCGGTAATCGCACAGTCCTCGTACGAGTAGCGGCAGATACGGCAACCGGCACACCGGCTGGCGCAGATACAACGCTGACGTTCACAGCGAATCCGCCAGCTGCACCGAATGTAACCGCCGATGATGCGGCTAACGTCATTGTGGGTCTGACTACAACGATGGAGTTTCAGATCGACGGCGGCAGCTATGTAAAGTACGACGGATCGAACGCGCCTGACTTGTCCGGTAATCGCACAGTGCTCGTACGAGCAGCGGCAGATGCGGCAACTGGCACGCCGGCTGGCGCATCTACAACACTGACATTCACAGCGAATCCGCGACCTACGGCACCAAGCGAACCAGCGACAACGAGCTCAGGCGTGGACGTGGTGGACGTGCTTATTAATGGGATGGCGATAAATATAGGCGTTGCTACAACGACGAAGGTGGATAATCGGCAAGTCACGACCATAACGCTTAACCAGGAGAACCTTGAGGCATTAATCGAGGCAGAAGGCCAAGGTGCAGTGGTCACCCTTATATTATCAACGAATACAGACGTTGTGATTAGCGAGCTAAACGGGCAAATAGTCAAAAATATGGAGAACAATCAAGTCGTTCTGGAGATCAAAGTGGGAACGGCAACCTACACGATCCCTACCAACCAAATCAACATCGATGCCATATCCAATCAGGTCGGAAAATCAGTCGCCCTGCAAGATATTATGGTTAAGATTGAAATTGCAGAGCCGACAGCAGCTATGGTGAACGTGGTCGAAAATGCAGCTCTGAAGGGAACCTTTACAATCGTAGCCCCTCCGATCAGCTTTACAATTAATAGTACGTACGGAGATCGGACGATTACGATTGAGAAGTTCAATGCTTACGTAGAGCGAACCATAGCGATTCCTGACGAGGTGGATCCAAGCAAAATCACAACAGGCGTTGTCATAGACCCAGATGGAACTGTCCGTCATGTACCGACCAAAATAAAGAAGAAAGACAGCAAATATTACGCGATCATCAATAGCTTGACGAACAGTACGTATGCTTTAGTGTGGCATCCAATTGAATTTGGCGATGTGGTAAACCATTGGTCGAAGACGGCTGTCATTGACATGGGATCGCGAATGGTGATCGACGGTACAGGGAAAGGACAGTTTAGTCCCGATCGTAACATCACTCGTGCTGAGTTTGCGGCAATCCTTGTACGCGGCCTCGGGCTAAAGCTGGAGAGTGGAGATTCAGTATTCACGGATGTGAAGGCGTCGGATTGGTTCAGCAGCTTTATTAACACAGCATATGCCTATAATCTGATTAATGGATATGCTGATGGTTCCTTTGGTCCGAATGACAACATCACGCGTGAGCAAGCCATGACGATGATCTCCAAAGCGATGACCATTACAAGTCTGAAAGCGGGGCTTCCTATTCAATCCATCGAGACAACTCTACATCCATATCAGGATATAGCGAAAGCTTCCGAATGGGCAATAAGCAGTATAGCGGACAGTGTACAGTCCGGCATAGTGACAGGTAGAACAAGAACGGAACTTGCGCCGAAGGCATTTATTACAAGAGCCGAAGTAGCAGTAATTATCCAACGTCTGCTTGAGAGATCCAACTTGATTTAATTTCACACTAACAAGGAACGGTTATCCCGCTTTGGCTCGCAAGAGCTAGCTGGGATAACCGTTCTTTATCTATACTCTAGTTTTGCATCTCTAATTTCCTGCACAAGCAGGAGCAGACGTGGTTGTCACCGATATGTATTTATTAAGCCTAAAACAAGAAGCAGACCCAAAACCTCCTTCGCGTTTGTTTTTGAAATGTAATGGTCTCGCGCGTATTGCCCAGCTGCACGCTCGTCTCGTTCAGTTTTGTAACGGCAATGATCTTACCGTTACGGAAAGAGTACAGTAACGCAGCTTGCTTTCGAACTGCCTCATACTCATTCTCCACATTCAATACAATAAAATTGGCTGGATTGCCTGACTCAATCCCGTACTTATCCTCAATCTGCAGCGTAATCGCACGAAAAATGAAGATGACTTCTCCACTTTCCAGAGCAAAATACGCGTTTCTCTGTTCAGGAATGCTAGGCCGACTCTATAATCAAGAAGCTCATCATCATCAATCTTGCCCCCCACTTGACTTCATCCTCCACACGTAATAAAATATTTTTACGTGAAATAAAAATTGTATGAGGAGCATATGCTTTGAATAATCATGAAATTGCCGAGACTTATGTAGTACAGTCGGCGGAACAGGCCATGGCGCTGCTGAATCCGCTTCGCGCGGAGCTGCTTGCGATCATGGCGGAGCCCGCCTCGGCGGCGGAAATCGCCCGCGGGATGGGCGAAACGGCGCAGCGGATCAACTACCATCTGAAGGCGCTGGAGAAGGTCGGTCTCGCGCGAAGAGTCGGCACCCGCCAAGTCCGTAACCTGGTAGAAGTGCTGTATCAGGCCGCGGCAAGAACGTTCGTCATTGCCGATTCGCTCGGCTTCCAGCCGTCGACGGCGCAGCAAATGCGCGATCAAGGCTCGCTCGCCCATCTCGTCACCATGTCCGACAGGATGAAGCGCGACGCTTTGCGGCTGATGGAGCAATCCGACAAGGAAGTGCAGGTGCCGAGCGCCTCGCTCGCCTCGAAGGTTCGCTTGGCCGACGAGTCTCAGCGCGAAGCTTTTATCAATGAATATGTCACCTTGGTCGAGCAGCTGATCCGCAAATATGAAACGACGGCTGCGGACGATGCAATCGCCTTTCAACTGCTTGCCGCCGTTTATCCCGAGCCGATGAAGGAGGAGTAGCGCGATGAACGAGTCCAAGCCGCAACTTGCTGACGGCGTCCGCAAAAATGAAAAATTTGCACAGGAGGAAAGTGCTATGCCTAACCTGCCTGAAACTCCCGCCGGTCACGGTCCGTGGAACGAAAAACGCTCAATGCTTGAGACCACAGCCCCCATCGCGCCTAAAACGGACGATGATTCGGCTAAGGGGAATGAAACAACCGTGCAGGAAGAAGCCGCAGCGCCTGCAGCCCCTGCGACGGAAGCCGTTCCGGGTCAAGTCATTGCTTTTCCTAGACGCGATTCTGCCGCCGGTTCGGAAATTATTCCGAATGTCGTCGTTCATACGGTTGCAGGAACGGCAGCGAAAATCGTCGTCATTTCCTCAGGCTTCGGTACGATCCGCCATTTGGACGTCCCGCAAAGTGCAAGCAGCCGCAGTTCGCAACATATCCGCATGGCCGCTTAATGTAGAGCTGATATTTACTATTTACTGATTATTGAGGAGGGATTTCCATGAGCTACATTCCGATGGTAGTGGAGCAATCCGGCAGAGGAGAGCGTTCTTACGATATTTATTCGAGGCTGCTGAAGGATCGGATCGTCTTTCTCGGCAGCGAGGTGAACGATCAGGTTTCGAATGCGATTATTGCGCAGCTGCTGTTTCTGGCGGCCGAGGATTCGGAGAAGGACATTCATTTGTACATCAATTCGCCGGGCGGCTCGGTTTCCGCAGGTCTGGCGATTTACGACACGATGCAATTCATTAAGCCGGATGTCGCCACGATCGGCGTCGGGATGGCCGCATCGATCGGAGCCTTCCTGCTCATCGGCGGCGCCAAAGGGAAACGCTCCGCGCTGCCTAACGCCGAAGTGATGATCCATCAGCCCTGGGGAGGCGCGCAAGGCCAAGCGACCGACATTCAAATCCGCGCCGAGCATATCATCAAAACCCGCAAGCTGCTGAACGGCATTATGGCCGAACGCACCGGCCAAACGATTGAAAAAATCGACCGCGACTCCGATCGCGACTACTTCATGAATGCAGAAGAAGCGCTGGCGTACGGAGCGATCGATAAGATTATCCGGCAATAAGGAGAGCTTCAGCTATCTCGCTAACGCGCTTCAGCACCGCATCGCACGCCGAGAGAAGTCAGGCTGCACATCCCTTATACATCGGCTGCATTTAAATCATATGCCGAAGCTGCCGGTACGCCGTCGGCGTCTGACCGGTTTGCGTTTTGAACAACCGCGAAAAATAATGAATCGTGCCAACATGCAGCCTCTCGGCGATTTCCGAAACGGGCATATCGGTCGTCGACAGCCATTGTTTGGCCAAATGCATTTTTCGCTCGATAAAAAAAGCATGCGGCGAAAGCCCGAACCGCTTCTGAAACAACCGCGCCGCATGATTTTCGTGATACGAAGTCCATTCCCGCAGCCACTTCCTTTCATAGGGAAGGGCTGCGTTTTCTTTCAGCTTCTCCATTACCAGCTGCATGACCGAGTCGGACGTTTCCGTCTCCTTCGCATTCGTCTGCATGACAAGTCCGTGAAGCTGAACCATGAATTGCAGCAGCAGTACCCGGTTCCGAACATGCGCAATGGCATCGTTAGCCGCATACAGCTCCGTAAACCTTTCGAACGTATGCAGCGCCCATGTCGTACCCGCCTGAAAATGTTCGGGAATATCCAACTGCTCCCAACCCGTCTCTCCTATCTGCAGACGATTCGGAATGCTCGCTTCATAATCCCCCGTTACCTCCTGAATTTTCCCCGCCAGAATTTGATTCCGTTCGGGCAGCTGACCATCTACCTTGAAATGCAATCCGTAGACGATCATCGGGTCGTCCGCGTCGGCTTCAAACGTATGCACGATATCCGGGCCATAGTAAAACAGCCCTCCTCTACTTGCTTCATAGCGGCGATTTTGAATGATTGCCGTTCCTTTCCCGGCCGCCACATAAATAAATTGATGGTCGCTGATCGTCCGCGGACCGAATTTGAATCCCGGTGCGCACGGAAGCCTGTTGGCAAACACCACTACAGGCCGCAAGTCGTCCCATTTCAAAAACAACAGCCCCCAACAATGTTCATATAAGATAAATTCTTATTCACGAATTCCAAATACACGTAATGATTGCTGTTTTATACTAACATTATAAATTTCCAAAAGATAAATGGAAAGGAAGGATCGAACGATGAACAAATCTATGTATGGGGAATTCGAGGTATCGAACGAGCTGCTGCACAACATTCCGGCGCTGCGCAACCGCTTGAAGGAGAAGGGCTATTTATTTTTCCGCGAGCTGCTGGATAAAGAGGCTTTGCTCAATATTCGCCGCGATATGCTCAGTCTGGCTGCAAAGCACGACCTTATTAAAGAAGGGACATCCTTACTAGACGGCATTTTTTCCGGCAGGGAGACGGAATTGAAAAAAAACTTCGAGACCTCCCGTTTATATCGCGAAATATTGGATCTTGAAAGCTTTAACGCTTTCGGCCGAAACCCCATTCTCAGTCTGCTGTACTCCGGACTGCTGCAAGCCGAAACGCTCGAGCATAGACGCCGCATCGGCCGCATCACGTTTCCCGGCAGCTTTGCACAGACGACGCCGTCGCATCAGGATCTCTTTTATATTAAAGGCACACAGGAGACCTACACGAATTGGATCCCCACGAGCGCTTGCCCAAGCGAGCTTGGCGGTCTCGCCGTTCTGGAAGGCTCCAATCACCTCAACGTGCTTCAGCACGTGCGGATGTCGGGGACCGGCGGCAACGGCATTCCCGACGATGTGCTGGAACAAAGCGGTCTGCGCTGGTTAACGACAGACTTCCAACTGGGAGATTTGCTTCTGTTTCACAGCATGACCGTGCATAAAGCGCTGCATAACGTTACGGAGGACCGATTGCGGGTTTCGCTGGAATACCGGATCCAACGGAAAGACGACGAGATCGATCCTTCGTCTATGGCGCTTCACATGCAAGGGAGCTTCGCCCCGGATGCAAAAACCGCTGCGGGCTAGAAGGCGAGCGGTTTTTGCTCTTAACGGCGAAGGCTCATTTCCGTATGCGCGCCTAACATTTACATCCGTACAATAACCGAGCCTCCGCCTGCTGTAACGACACGGTTTTGCTGCTGCTCGATGGATCGGAGCAATTGATTGTTTTCTTCCATCAATTTAATGAGCTTATCCAGACGACTGTCCAAGCTTATTGCAATTTGTATGAGATGCTGCGTATCCTGCGGCATCGGGGCGTTTCTAGTTGAGTAATACGAGTAGGGATTCCACTGCGAACTCATCTTGCAAACATCTCCTCCAACTAGACTGTTGTACATTATATTACGTCATAAGGATGCAAGAGTTCGCCTATTTCACGGCTTGATCGGCGCTCATAAAAAGCTGGCGGCGACAGCAGCACGTATGCACGAAATAGACAACAAAACGGCTGCCTCCCATTCGCGGATGCAGCCGTTCGTTAGTTTTATTATGGTTTTATTATGGTTTTACGATGGTGATGCCGTCCCTTGAGACGGTCAGCTTCTCGAAGCCCGATTCGGTGATCGCATAGCTGTCTTCGATGCCCACTACGCCGACGCCGGGAAACGTAAACTTCGGCTCGATCGCAATGACCATGCCCGGTTCGAGCGGATACGTAAATCCCTTGGCCAACACAGGCAGCTCGTCGATCTCCAAACCGATGCCATGCCCGAGAAATTTCACCTGATCGGCGCCATACCCCATGAAATGGTCGGCAAGTCCTTCCTCGCGGGCAATACGCAGCGCATTCGCATATAACTCCTCGCAGATCGTTCCCGGCTTCAGCAGCGCCTCGGTTTCGCGCAAAATGCGTTCGGACACAACGTAAGCGCGGGTCAGCTCTTCGCTGAGCTCCCCGATTACGAGCGTTCTCGTCTGATCGATGACGTATCCGTCTATGTTGCAGCCGATGTCGACGAGCACGGGCTCGTTTTGCCCGATTTTTTTGCGGCTGGAGCTTTGCGGAGCGGCTGCGCTCAAGCCTTGTCCGCCAGCCGGTCCGTCGAAGTACGTCGGCATCGCCGCTGCGGCGCCGGAGCCGACCATTCCGGTAATCAGCTCCTGGTTGTATCCCCGCATCCGCATCAAGCCGGCATGCCCGTTCAGGCGAATCGTCAGCTCGATCATGCTCATCAGCTCAAACTCGTGCATTCCCTCTTTTACATGATTGACGGCTTTCTCGTAGGCAATGTCGATGACGTGGGCCGCTTCTTTAATTTTGGCGATTTCCGCCGGCGACTTGATCATCCGCGTTTCCCTGACAAGAAGCGAGCCGTCGGTCCAATTCGCATTCGGCACAGCGGTTCGCAGCCTCTCGAATACCTGCACAGGCAAAACATCGTATTCGGTTGCCAATATCGGGCTTCGCCCGTCTTCAAAAAGCTGCGGACTTTGCTTCTTCAAACGTTCCCCGAAGCTTCGCATGGAGCCGAGCTCTTCAACAAGAACGGCCGATTCCTCCTGTGCCCTCACGATGCTGCGGCGGACGTAAAATACGGCCTCCCCCTCCGCAGGAATAAATAAATACCCCGTTTGCATCGTCCCTGTAAAATAATAAATATCGACGTTTTGCGTTACGACGAAGCCGTCGATTTGCTTTCTCTGCATTTTCTCCTGAAGCTTTTGCAAGCGTGACAAATAGTTGACCATAGTACCGGACTCCTTTCTTCCCTGATTATACACGGAAAAAGCGCCGGTTCCTATCGGCTGTACTGTTGTCCGCCGCAGGATATACTCTTGAACGATACTTTTAAAATACAACCTCCGCCGCACTTTTTACATCCCAAACGATCGGCCCCATGACGGTAAACGTACGCGGATATTCGAGCCTGATAATCAGAATGACGCCGGGCCGGTTCAAAACGACCGAATAACCGGTGGCCGGATGGATATACGTATACGGAAATATTTCGTCTGCGTTGACGACGCGGAAAGCCACGACATCGACCCGAGCCTGCAAAAATGTTCCGGGCAGCGGCCTATTGTCCGTACCCAGCCGCAAGTTGCGCTGCAAATACTGCATCGCCGTATTCTCGGCACGAATCGGGTCCAGCGCCACAACTCCGTTGGCAAGGCGTTCCGAATCAAGCTGCTGCGCAGCTGCATGCGCCGCATAATTGACCCCGTGCTTCGCTCGAAACAAAGTTTGCATCGCCACCTCCTCATCCGTTTGCAGCGCATGCAGCAGCATGACGAAAGCAAGCACGAGCATATACAAAACAAGCTTGTACATCGCTTCACTCCACCATTCTTGTCGATAGCCGGACACAAACTACATGGCATGCGACAAATTAACCTGATCCGAACAATTTCACTTCATCACATAGTTTGGCGCCCCGACTCGCCGCTTCTCAATAGGAAGTCGTAGGGCTTTGCTTATGTCCCGGGACATCTCCAAACACCGCGAATCACTCCCGCACTCCCCCGCACTTGCCATTCCAGCTCGCCATATCCGTCCCTCGGCTCGATTACCCGGCTACGGAACGTACTCGCTCATTTTCAGACCGACTGCGGAAAGTCTTCCGTTCTCCGGCGGCAGCGTCATGCCTACGAGCCGGTCGATCCGGAAAGCGTTGCCGAACGGATAACTGATTTCCAGCTGTATGCCGTTGCCTCTAAGTACGGGAGCGCTCGGATTCATACCGTTCACCCCGTTCGTCGTCGTAACCGTATAGGTCAACTCCGATGGCGTAAATCCCCACTCGGTGAAACGTATTCGCGATTCGGCGATCATAGCGGCATCGACGTAGCCATGTGTACCGTTCGCCCCGATTTCGAGCATATAATCGACTTCTTTTTGCAAGACGGCCTGTCTGACCAACAGTACATGCTTATATATCGGGGCAAACATGACCCAACACAGCAAGCTTGCGAACATGACGAACATTAAAATCTGCTTCATGTCTGCCTCTCCTCCGAAAACGGCTACGGATTAATGCGCTGAATCGTCCCATTGACCCGGCCGCCGCTGTCGCGGACGTGCTGTTTGCTGCCTTCGGGTCCTCCGATCGTCACGTTGTAAATGGCGATGACGACGATCAGCAGCATGACCGTAATCAATATTTCCCGCATTGCCCCATCCTCCGCTAAGGCTGCAAGGCCGTAATGTCGGAGTTCGCCGTCGATCCTTTCGATTGAATGTTCGCTCTCAACCCCGTGCCGCTGTTATTGACGATGCTTGTAAAGAGCAGTGCTACGACGATCAGCATCATGACGGTTACCAAAATATTTCTCATTATTAATTCCTCCCTTGTCTCGTTAACGATTAGTAAAGTCCCTCCAAAGCGCGACTGTGAAGCAATATGAACTCTCCGGCATACCCGTCTGTACCGGGAAGCCCCAAGTCAGTTCAACGTTTGAAACATCTGCTGCCCTTCCTGTACCCACGGATATATGAACAAGCGGAACGTATTCAATATCGGAATGCCCGCCATCACAAACAGCGCGTAGGATATCGTTTCCTTACGGCTTTCCTTGAGCAAATCAAGCTTGTCTTTGTAATCCTGGATGCGCTGCTTTAACAGCCGGTAATACGCTTCGCTCTCATTCTGCCTGATCGCGCTTAACGTATCGCCGAAGGAAAATGCCTCATCGGTGCCGACTCTGCGCTTGAACGATTGTATGGCCTCCTCCGCGTCGTAATACCATTCGTTGAGCAGTAAATGGAACTCGCTGCGGATCGTGCGCACATGCGGCAAACAGCGTGTCAGCTTGCTGTGAAGATTCATTTGGGAACCTCCGTAATAAAGAAGCTGATGGCTAAGCACATAGATTTCTTTGATGATCCGGTCCGATCTTTGTTTGTTGAGCGCTGCAAACGTAAACTTATCGAACAAAAGCAGCAAACCGAACGATACGGCCCCGGCCAGCACATATGCGGGAGGCAAATACAGCGTAAATGCAGGCTGCCGAAACCCCATATAGGCAGCGCCCGCCGCGACCGCAGCGGCAGCAATACCGATGCGGCGAACAGCCTCGTACAATAAAACGTGCAGCGGAAAGCCGATTCCATCGAGCAGCTGCTGCTTTTCTTCCCGTGCATCCGCCCCCGGCGAGATCAGCAGAAGGCTCATGAGAACCATAGGCGGCGTCATACGTTTGCCGGGACTTGTCCATTTAGCCAAGCGAAACCGAAAGCGCCGCTTCCGGTACGGAAGAGACTGAAGCGCGTAATAAATTGCAAGAAAACCGGTCACGCCGATCATCGCATGCGCCGCCCAGCTCGCCCATGTCAACTCCGCCCAAGTCAGCAATGCTCTCCCCCCTTTATAAACCCACAAAGTGTTCCATGAATCTAAGTATGATTGCGATATTCGTTGCAAACTCTAAACCTGCGTATCCCGAACACTTTGCAGACAGCCCCTGAAAGCTTGTCTTTATAAGCCTTCACGCCTCCTCGTCTACATCCGCCGCATCGATAAATAAATGCCCAACAACAGCGAAGCGAATATAAGCAAAAGCGCGTCAAGCAGCATATTTCTTCCACCCGCATCGATTAAATAGTACCGGTAAGCATTCTCGTAATTGATTTGAAAATTGACGAAAAGAAAAATGCCAAGGAAAAAGATCGGCGAAAAGCTGGCAATCCGGATTTCCAGCATCCGGTTGCGTTCTCGCTGTTCGAGCAGCTGCGCTTTGCGCATGTCGGCGATCAGATCGTGCAGATTCTCGCTAACGTCGATCCCTTCCGCAAGCCCGATCCGCATAATGCCTGCGAAATATTCGGCCCAAGCGTGGCCGAGCGACATCGTAAATATCCTGATGCAATCGTCCACAGGCCGGTCCGTCGATAAGTTGCGGTGCAGCTGTTCGAAAATCGGCTTCATCGGATGCCGTATCCGGTTTTCCGCAATGGAGGCGCGGACGACGTTTCGGATGTTTTTGGACGGGGTCATCACGTAATACTGGTAAAACAGCTCGATAGCTGGCAAAAAATCCAGCCTTGTCTTCATATGCAGATTGATAAGCCGAAGCCGCAGGACCAAATAAGGCATTGAAGCCAAAATAAGGCTGGCCGTGACGACCCCTTTTACCGAAACGAAGACGAACACGCCGAGCGATAGTCCGAGAAGCAGAAGCACAACCGTACCGGTCATAAACGCAGGAATCGAAATTCGATACCGGGTCGATTCCAGCAAGTCGGCCAAATGACCGTGCACAAAGCGGAACCGGGACAAATAACCGGCAATTCGCTCGCCTGCGGCAGCCCGCCGGACGTGCAGGAGCCTCCACCTGACCGTGCGTCTGCTGAGCGCGACTGCCAACAGCCCGCGAATGCAGACGAAGCTTAACAGCGCGAGAAGCAGCAGGAGCGACGCTTCGGCGAGCGGCATCATCACCTTCAACCTAGCCACCCCCTTTCGGTTAGCCGGCGATAGCCGGAAGGATCGTAGCGGCGCATCCGCTCCGCCGCCCGCTGCGATACGCGCATCGGAAACGACCACGTGCCGGCGGACGAGTTATAGAGTACCCAGTCCCGCAGCGCTACCTCCCCTTGCTCCCAGCCGTATTCGGCGATGCGCACGATTTTCCTTTTGCCGCCCACAAGCGCCATCTCAAATCCGACCTGCGTAACGAATTCCGCAATCCGCTTCACCAGCCGCCCCGGATTCATACCGCGGCCGTCAAGCATGCACATATCGGTAATCGCATCGGGGACATCTTCGAGCGCGTTGACGTGCACCGTCGTGACGCTCCCCTCATGACCTCGCGTGCAGGCACGCACATATACGTTCGCATCCTCATCGCGCACCTCGGCGTGGCAAATCCTCTTCGGCGACTGGCGCAGCGCGAGCTTGAACGCCTGCTTCGAGCTATGCGGCGGATCATCTTCGTTGACTTCGTATTCGATTACGTTCTTGTCCGGAAAATCCCGTTTCAGCATAAGCTCATACCGGGATTCGATAGTGACGATCCGTTCATGCCCCGGCATTTCCGCGATGAACGCCTTGATCAGATTCGTTTTGCCCGAGTTGGTCGGGCCGATGACCACCATGTTGAAATACGATCTGATTACGCATAGGATCAATTCGCGCATCGGCTCGTCGATCGTTTCGAACGCCGGCCGGCAAAGCGTCGCCAACTCGTAATGCTTAACCGTATAGAAGCGGATCGTCAGCGTCGGCTGCGCGGTAAAGCCGAAGCCGGTCATCGTAACCCGCGAGCCGTCGCGCAGCATAACCTCCGCCCACCGCTTGCGCGGATTCAGCGTATCGTTATTGAACAACACCAGATTTTGCTGGATGCGCTCCAAATCCTTGAACGATTGCATCCGATGCGGAGAACGCATCGGGATGCCGCCGCGAACCTCGAATATATCGCAGCCGACTACCTGAATCTCCTCAATTCCCTCCCTGCTCTTCAGAATTAGCTCCAGCACGTTCATGCCGATCACTTCGGCGAAAATCGCCTCGGCCATACTGTCATACGTTCTTCCCCTCGACGGCAAATCGTGAATGCGCCGCTTGGCGAGCAAATCCTGAATAATCGCCATCATCGTCCGCCGATCTTCTTCGTACCCGAGTACGGCCCTGTTCAGCGTGTCGCCGTATTGCTGACGTTCTTCTTCCGTTCTGCCTCGGGCCGCTGCAAGCTCTCCGCGAATTTCCGAGGCAAGCTTGAGGAAGGCGTCGTCGCCGGCCGGCTCTTGCAGGACCGCCACCCCGGTTCCGGCATCCGGCAAGCTCTCCGATTCGTTACGCTCACCGGCATAGGCAAGCAGCGAGAACTTATTTACCTTCAATGCCCGTCACCTTCCTCCCCTCGGACCGCCAACCCGCCAGCCAACGTTTGATCCGGGAACGTTCCGCCGGACCGGCGGAGCGCGGCAGACTCCATTGCCGGATCCACCTGTCGGCGATCCGCGTCACGGGCTGCCGAAATCCGTGATGGCCCGTGAACAGCTCCAGTATTTTCCCTTCGTTCAAATAGCCGGCAATATCCGAGAAACGCGGAATTTCCGCCGCCAAACGCATGCCCGTTTCTTTCCGTACTTCTTTCGCGCGAATCCCGTTCAGCAAGGAACGCTTGTCCAGCTGATTGACGACCAGCTCTACGCTGTCCGATGTCAATCCGAAGATCGGTCCCACCGTATTCAGCCAGCGCTGCATATCCTCCTGAAAATGCGACAGCTCGCCTGTCGTTACCGCTACCCTGGCATCGGCTTGGATCATGGCGCATACCGTCGCGGCGTTATCCCAATAGGCGTTTACTTCCACGATGCACAAATCGAAAGCGGACCGGGCCGCCTGCAGCAAGCATTCGATCTCCTCCGGCCGAAAAAACTCCGCTTGCTCCCTCAGCATGTTGCCATACAGCACATGCAGGCGCGGCACGCCGCGAGTCGGCTCGCACAGCCCCAACAACCGGTCCCCGTGCAAACGTTGAGCCTTCAGCTCGGCACGTATGCTGTCCAGCGTAGCCGCCGCACTATCTTTCCCGCGATAACGGTGAAGCTTCGAGCTCTTCAGATTAAGGCATAAATACCCTACCGATGCTTCGCTGTCGAGCGCGAGCCTTACGGCGGTTCCGAACGAAACGAGCGTCGTTCCGATATTCGGCGTCGTCCCTACAAAAACAACCAGCCTACCTCCTCCCGCCCGGGACGTACCGCCGAACAGCCAGCGAACCGCTTCATCGGCTGCCGCATCCGGGGACAGACCAGGCTGTACTATATCCGCTCCAAGCTGTTGGCAAAGCTTCCGCAGCGCGGCATTATCCTCTGCGTCCCGCCCCCGGTCCGGAATCAGAAGCACGCGCGAAGCTTTACCGCCTCTATGCAGCGCGTGCATAAGCTCCGCCGCTTTCTCCCGCCCGAGCCGTTCCGCTTGAATAATCATCCTGACATGCCTTCCTTCGAGGCAATCCGCAAGGAATAGCTCCTCCCGGCCGTAAAACGACCATTCCGTCCCCGTACGGGTTCGCGCCAGCAAAGCCGCTTCCAGCTTGTCCTCGCCCGAAAGTACTCCTACATGCATGCGATTTCCTCCCTCCTCTTCATTTGACGGGCGGCTTCTCGACGATCGACGATGAAGCGAAAGCGATGACGAGCTTCGCTTTCTTGTCCCGACACGCTTCGTCGATCGCCAGCCATTCCTGCTCGGTCAAATTCAGGTTAATCTGGTCGATCGCGCCGTTCGCTTCCCTTCTGGCCGCATACATACTCTCCATATCGCCGTTCACCCGGGAGAATAAAGCCGGATTTTTCGGGTCGTCGATTTCCACATTGGCTGACGATTTAACCGAAGCGACGACGATATCATGCCCGAATAAGAGACTCGAGCCCTCCTTGCCGGACACGTACAATTTGACGGTATCTCCTGCCCGTATGCCGTTGGACAAAGACAATACGTATTCCTTCGGAATCTGAAACGTCGCCTGGCCGCTGCCCGGCATCAGGTGAAAACGGTCAAGCTTCCAATCCAGCACGGGCTCGCCCCGCCCGAGCGGCAGCAGCGTCTCCTTGCCTGCGGCCGCTTCGATCGAAGCCAGCATGCCTTCCCTGTAGGAGCCGCGCAGAACAGGCTTCAGTTCCAGCATATCTTCCGATAAAAACGTCCCCGAGCGAATGAAATCCTTCGGTACGACTACGCCGACTGTTTCCTGCAGTCTTACCTGTCTAAGCTGCAGCTTGTAAACGCCATACATCAGTCCGCAAGCGAGCAATCCGGCAATCAAGCTGATCGCCGCGCTGCGTCCACGGTTCAACATAATGCTCCTCCTCCGCTTTGAACGTAAAAAGGACGCAACCCGCGGAACTTCTTCCGCCAGGCTGCGTCCTTCGCAAACCGTTACTTATATTCGATTCAGTAGGCTAATATTACCAAATAAATCATATGTTGTCTAGTCGATTTGCGTAAAATGATATTATTTGCCGAATCCTGCGCAAGTCGTATGCATCCCCGTTACAGCCGCGACCGACGAATAATTTGATTTAAAACCTCCGAAAATACCAGACCGATGGCAATGGCGCCGGATATCATGAACGCTTTGGCCGCCAGTTGAACCGCCTGATCGTACTGATTTTCCACAGCGTTTCTCATCGCATCGTAAGCCAGTCCCCCCGGTACGAGCGGGATAATGCCGGCCACGTTGAAGACGATGATCGGCGTCTTGTACGCCTTGGCAAACAGCTGGCTGACGACCGTTACCGCAAATGCGGCGATGAGCGCAGCTGCCGTCACGTCAAGCGAAAACTCCTGGCATAGAATATACAGCAGCCAGCCGGCCATTCCGATAAATCCGCACTGCAGCAGCGTCCGCTTGGGCGCATTAAAAATAATGCCGAAGGCGGCCGAAGCGATATAGCTTGTGACTAGCTGCGCTGCAATATTCATGAGGCTCCCCCCTCGACAAATTAATAAAAAGAAAGCACGAAAGCGATGCCCGCGCCGATCGCGAAGGCCGTCAAGAACGCTTCGGCTCCCTTGGAGAGCCCGGATACGAGGTGACCCGCCATCAGATCCCGCACCGCATTCGTAATCAGAAGTCCGGGTACGAGCGGCATGACGGAGGCTGTAATGATTTTATCCAGATCTTGCCCACCCCCGTAAGTCACGAGCAGGAAAGCGAGCAGCCCGATAACGAGCGAAGCTAGAAACTCGGAAAAAAATTTGATCGTCACCCACCGGTGAAAATAAATCAGCCCCATATAACCAAAACCGCCTGTTACGACCGCCGGGATCACATCGCTCCATACTCCCTTGAACATGATCAGGAAACAGCCGCTCGCCAGCGCCGCAGCACCGATCTTCAACCAGCCCGGATAAGCGGAGCGATCCGCATCCACTTCTTGCAGCAGCCTGCAAGCTTCGGCTGCCGTCAGTTCGCCAAAGGCGATTTTCCGGGAAATATCGTTGACGATCGTAACCTTCCGCAGGTCGGTCGAACGCTCCGAAATCCGCGTCAGCATCGCCTGGGGAGCCGATCCGTCCGCGGCAAAAAGAATTCCGGTCGGCGTCACGAAGCTATGCGAATTCGGAATGCCGTACGAAGCCGCAATCCGCGTCATCGTATCCTCGACCCGGTACGTTTCTCCGCCGTTTTGCAGCATGATTTTTCCCGCCAACAAGCATACCTGAATGATTTCGTCGTAATCGCCTTGAACGGGCTGACTCATGGCCGCGACCTCCTTTGCGTAATGCCGGCCCGGCCGGCTGCTGACGCTCTATTACTCTCTTACCCTTCGCCCTGGAATTTATACCCGAAGCCTCTTACCGTATGAATATATTTAGGGCTCGCCGGGTCGGCTTCGATCTTTTTGCGCAAATTGCTGATGTGAACCATGACGGTTCTTTCGTCGCTGACGCTCTCCCAGCCCCAAATCCGCTCGTACATCTGCTCGACACTGAACACTTGATTCGGGTGCTTCAGGAGAAGCAGAAGCAGCTGGCGTTCCTTCGGCAGAAGCGGCACAGGCTGCCCATGAATCAGCACCTCGAAGCTCAGCAGGTTGACGTACAAGCGCTCGTCCTTCCACTCCCCGCCGTCATCATTCTTATCCCTGCGCGAAGCGCGCCGCAAATTCGCCTTCACTCTTGCGACGAGCACAGCGGGATCGAAGGGCTTTGTCACATAATCGTCGGCCTCAGCCTCCAAACCGCTGATCACGTCTTCGGACTCTCGCTTGCACGATACGAAAATGACGGGAATATCCCAGCTTCTGCGTACGATTCCGCACAGCTCGAGCCCGTCGATATCAGGCAGCAAAATATCAAGCACGATCAAATCGGGCCGTTCCCGTTCCAGCAGCTCCAGCGCCTGCTTCCCGTCTTCCGCCGTAACCGCTTGAAAGCCCGCGTTTAGCATGTAGAGCACAATCAGCCGCCGTATTTCCGCCTCGTCCTCGACGATTAGTATTTTTGCAGTTTTGCTCTCCTCCGCCATCCGTTACAGCTCTCCCTTCGCGCTGGCAGCTTGCGCTTCCGCCGTGCTAACATATCGAACCGGCAGCGTGAAATAAAATGTGCTTCCTTCCCCGGGCCTGCTGCGGACTCCGATTTCCCCGTGGTGGCAGGAAACGATTTCTTTGGATATGCTAAGCCCCAAGCCGACACCGTACGATTCTTGCTTCTGCGCAGGGCGTCCCTTGTAGAACCGGTCGAAAATGAAAGGAAGCTCGTCCTCCGCAATTCCTCTCCCGCTATCGATTACCTTAATGACGACGTACCCTCGCCTGCCGTCCCCGGTATCCCACTCCGTCTCAATACGAACCGTCCCGCCTGCCGGCGTATTTTTTTGCGCATTGACCAGCATATTCCCGAGCACTTGCTCGATTCGGATCGCATCCACGTCGGCAACCGCAATCCTATCCGGCAGCGGCTCGATAAGGGGGCCGAGCTCGTAGGCAAGCTTTTTGTCCAGCATATCCAGCTTGAATTTGGCAAAAAGACGGTGAATGAGCGCCTGCGCCTCCATCTCCTGAAACTCGAAGCGGACCTGCCGTCCTTCCAGCTTGGACAACTCGAACAGATCGCCGATCATCCGGTCCAGAAAAACTGTTTTGTCGTAAATCAGCTGCAAATAAACCGGATCTCCCACCTTCACGACGCCGTCGATCATCGCTTTGATATAACCGCGCACGGTCGTCAGCGGCGTTCCGAGCTCATGCGAAATATTCGACAGCAGCCTTCTTCGCGATTGCTCCATTCTTGACAATACGCCGTTCGCCTCTTCGAGCTCCCTTTTGGCCTCCTCCAGCGTCGCGGTACGCTCCAGCACTTTATCCTCGAGCGACCGGTTGGCCGTCTGCAGCTCGATCGTCAGCCCCTCCACCCGTTCGAACGATTTGGAGAAAATCGACGCCAAGTTGATCGTTTGCGCGAACAAAAAGCCGAGCAGACCGAACGGAATCAAATTTTCTCGGATCGCCAAAGCCTGATTATAAAATAAAATATCGTTGATGACCGTCGCGAAAAAAAACGCAAGCCCGATCAAATTATAAAGCGAGCCATGCCGTCTTCGAATGAAGGCAAGTATAAAAACTGCCGTCACGTAGAGGAATACCGCCACCGCAACAAGCTGAAACGGCAGCATCAGCTTCGTATAGAAACGTGCGGGCGCGAGCAAAACATAAGCCATAAACGCTGCGGTACATATACCGTAAAGCCTGCCCGCCCTTCGGCTCGACTCAAGAGGATATTGCGAAGCGACAAATAACAGCAGCATGAGCACCGCCAAGGCGGTTGACATATATTCGAGCTTCGCCGCCCATTCCCAAGGAAAACCGGGGAGAAGCTTTACCGCGATCGTTTCACCCTGAAAAAGGGAACGGACGGCGATCATGATGCACATCACGCCGAAGAACAAGGGCGAACGTTCTTTGCGACGCACGGCATATAAACACAGATGATACAGCCCCATCACCGTCAAGCTGCCTATGATGAACAGCTCCGCCGCCATTTGCCGAACCGTGCTGCGATAAATCAGCTGCTCCTCGCCTAGCCGCAACGATTGCCACATTCCGCCCTTTCGCTGGACAAAATTGGATACTTGCATGACGACTACGTACTCGTTCGCGCTTTCCAATGCGACGGTTTTCGGTACGTTCTTGGCGGTCATCCGCTCCCTCGACGTCCCGACCGTTCCGTTCGATGCCTTCAGCTTGCCGTTCACCCACAGCTTGTACGAGGTGGCGACGCTCGGCACATAAAGCGAAAGACTGCTTTCCAGCTGCCGATTTCCTGTCTTAATGCGCAGCATATATGTAGCAAAGCCTTCTTTCGACGTGATGCCGTCATCCAGCTTCTTTTTCCAAACATGGGGAACAGTCGCATAGGAAACTAGCTGCGAGGACGAGGTAGCGGATAAAGGACTCCAGGCTGCAAGGTCTCCAGGTTCGATCAAACGTTTCCAATAAAAAGCCCATTCGCCGCTCAGGTCGACGATCCCGTCCTTCTCCGGCTCCCAAGCGGATAAATCCAGTTCTCCGCGCACCGCAGCTTGGGGCTCCGTCTTACTTGAGGCATGAAGAGCTTGCGAGCCGAATGAAGTCAGCAGAACAATCCATAGTAGTACATATACCGCCGCCGCTCTCATCCCAACCGTCTCCTCGCCGCTTCCGCTAACTCTCAGATAGTCTCATATTACCAACGCTTTTGAAAAAATGCCATCGTTCGCCACGCGGGCACACAAAAAAGAGGCTCGAACGGATCGACTCCGCCAGCCTCTTGTCAGTGAATTACCGGTCTACTTGTCGGATTCAACCATACCAAGTCCCCGCAATACGAAGATTTGCGTCTCCTCAATGAGCCGTTCTACCGAAAGCGGCTCCTCCATCAGAATGGACTCGACCATATGCGCGTTTTTCGGAAACAGGACCGATCCCATTACGAACAGCAGCCCTTGATCCAGCGATCCGAAGCGAAAATCGCCCCGCTCCCGCCCCTCCTCCAGCAATCCTCGAAGCTTGGTCCACAAGGGGAGAATCCGCCGTTTCAAATGGTGGGTGCGAGGCGACCTCGTCACCACTTCCTGGTCTGTAATCTTCGCCAGCTCCGGGTCGGTTTTGCGAAACCGGATGACCTCCGCAATAATGAGCTTGATGCCTTCCACCGGACTCATCTGCTGCTTGAAAAATTCGTCAATGCGCTCGCTCGGAAAAAACTGATCGAAAAGCGCCGCAAACACGTTTTCTTTCCCGCCGAAATGATACGAAACAAGCGCTACGTTCGCCCCGGCCTCATCGCAAATCTGCCTGACGCTCGTGCCGTCAAAGCCTTGAGCGGCAAACAGCTTTTTGGCTGCCAGCAGTATCCGCATCTTCGCATCAAGTTCCGTTTGTGTCATCATCCGCTGCTCCTTAGAATTGTAATCTTCGCTTATAGCTATTATGCCGCGATTACGTGCTCCGGCGCAACCTATGCCAGCTTAGGCGGATACCGCCGCAGCCTGCACGGCGCGTTCCTTGCGAAGGGCCACGGCAGCCAATGCGACGACCGCCGCAATTGCGGTCATGCCCAGCAAAACACTCACGTCAGATCCGACGCCCGGCCCGCCGAACAGCAGGTTCATGCTTCCTTCAACCGCATATGTGGCCGGAAGATAGCGGCTAAGCTCGAGATAGAACGGGGAAAGCATCTCGCGCGGCACCATCGCTCCGGAAGTGACGAGTTGAACCGACATCCCGATAATGTTGAACAGCATGCCGCCCACGCCGAACAGCACGACAAACATTTGCGTAAAGAACATGAACGTCATCAAAAATACCGCTTGGAATCCCCACATTGCGAGAAAACCGTGGGCTGATTGGCCACCGAATGCAAGCACCAGCGAAGAGCCTATCGCCGAGATGACAATGGCGGAACCTGCATGGATAACGAAGCGCGTCCACAGTTTTTGCCATTTGCTTAGCGTTTGAATGGCCATCGACGACTGCTGCAGGTTCATGGCCATAATCATCGAGCCGACGAACGACGACAGCACCATCATCATCGGAATCATCTGATTGGACATATTTTTCACTTTATTGACGGTCTGGAAATCGGAGACGACCTTCTCCCCCAGCCCTTGGGCCATTGCCTGCGCCTGCTGCGCCGGGACATTAGCCTGCGTCAGCATGGCCTGCGCTCCGGCCGTCACAGCCTCTTTGTTGACCATGGCGGTTACGTTCGCGGACACGCCCTGCATGATGCTTTTGATCGTGGCGGGGTTCGACTCGTTCACAAGAAACTGCACGCTCGCCGTTTCGCCCGGCGTCTGCAGCTGCTTGCTAAATGCCGCCGGAATCACAATTACCATCTGCACGCTGCGATCGTTCAGGCTCTCCTCGGCAGCGCTCTTGGACGCCGCCATCTCCGTCTGAAACGGCAGACCGCTTTGCAGCTTCTCGGCGATCGTCCCGCCCATGCCCGCATCCTCGTTGACGATCGCGATCTTCAATTGCTTGGCGTTCTCCGTAACGCCGTCATAGCCGGTCATCCATATTACGCAAAAAATAAGCTGAAACATAAGCGCAACCGCAATACCCGCCTTCGTCGTCGGCTGCTTAAAAAATAACCGTAAAGCTTGTTTCATCAATCCCATCCCTTTCTTGTCGCTTGCAGAAGGACAAACATCAAACGATCGTTTTAATTAAACATTTATTTAATAGAATACACGGGAGCTTTATCCGTGTCAATAACCAAGACTTAAGGTCTTTGTAGTAGTAAAGTGTGTGGATTCGCGCAAATGCCGCGCATCAAATAAAGCCGCCCCTCCGCAGCGGGCGAAGGGGCAGCTCATCGAGCCTTGGTTGTGAGGCTGGCTCTAGCCACTTTTGATAATCGTTATGCCGGCTACACCGCCCGAATCTCTGCTTCCGATAACCCGGATGCAACCTGAGCGCTGAAATCAAGCAAATCTTATCGAATATAAATCCGCGTCGCGCATCCGCACGGTTAATACTACTTCTTTGTCTGCAAATTGTGCAAGCTCGCCATTATCGAAGGTTATTACCCGGTCAATGGCATCACCGAAAATCTCGCAGCTTTCAATTGTTTCTCCCGTGGACGACTGCAAAGTGAAGTACATATAACCCCGTGCCGACGTCGAAAAGTTAATCCTCATCTCACCGCTTGTAAAGGTAAACGGCTTGGTGGTTATTACTTTTTCGGCATAACCGGCGTGCAGCGAAACGAACCCATCGCAGCGTATGGTATAGCGCCACAATTGTGCCGGCACATCCATCCAATGATTGTCAAAACTGTATAACGACAACTCGTGCGGTTCGCCTTTTACAAGGGGAGGCGTTTCGATAAGCCCGCGTGCCGGAAAGCAGTCGCCGTAAACCCAATTCGAACCGTTCTCCATACCGGGGCGCATAAAAGCCTCATCATACCGCGTAAAATTTATACCGTCGCGGGAAGCCATAAATACGCAGTCTGTAACCGCAAGTCCGTATCGTTTGTGATTCTTCGAGGGCAATATGCGTTCAAGACGTTTTTCTTTTCCGCCAAGCTGCTCAAAATTGCCGTTCCATTCGTGGCGTTCTACATATCTCGACGGAAAACCTATATACATATGCGGTGCACGGACATACGGCGAAACGCAGTTTGTATAAAGCGGATAATCCTCCGAGTCTCCAAAACAAATCAGTTCGGGGTCGCTCCATGTTTTGCCGTCTTCTGACCAAATGTAACGTATATCGCGTATTCCGGCGTTCCAGTCGTCACCTATGATATTGTGGAACCCGCGTATATATCCGCGATAGATCCCCGCAAGCTCATCCCAGAAAACAACGTTGAGAGAATCCATATATCCTTTTGTAGTGATAATATCGCCCATTGTAAAGTGAAGTCCGTCGGGGCTTGTGAACATTCGCAGCTCAATTCGCTGCCCAAACTCCGGATTATTATATTTTCCAACGCCTTTATATCTCTCGGACGCAGGAACGGCAGGGTTATCATCGCGGAAGACCATAAAGTTATCGAAATTATTCGTATTTTTGTCCAAAATAATATTGTTCTCGCGCGAGCCTTCCCATTCGCAGATTCCGAGCGCAGGTTTTGTCCATGTAATTCCGTCGCGGCTTTCGGCATAACAAACACGAATACCGTTCGTCGTGTGATCCTTGTTGTCGGGGCTATACATCTGCCAGGCAAGATAGTACATCTTGTATATACCATTGTCATGTAAAATATTGTGGTAATTGCAACCGTTGCCCTCCCACGATGCATCATGGTTGATTGCGATTTCGCGGCGAGTCGGTTCATGCAAGCGGAATTCTGCCGTCGTTTTGGCATTGTCAATCAAATAGTCGTCAAAAAAGCATTCGCGTTGTGATGAAATGTTTATCATGGTAGACTCCTTTACTTTAGCCCGATTTATGTCCATGCAGTTCCATTCCAGTATTTTAAAGCATTTGAGATTACCGCTACTTGTCCAATTCTTGATTTGAAAGTTGGCGCCGTCGCCCAAACATTTCGGCTGCCGTTTACGGTATCATCACCGGCAGTCGCATTTGCACCTTGTCCGACGAACTTCCGCTAATCCTAAATACGCTCCCGGAATTACCTGTTAAATTTGTGAGCGTGTTACCCGATATATCGGCAGCATACGAATCGATACAATCGATAGCCCCGCTTGGCGGATTAGAGCAACCATCCAATCGATTCCCTTTTATCTATGGCAAATGTGGCGGTGCTGCCCCAGTCCTCAAGAGCTCCTGTTTCGGGGACGATGTCTCCGCTTCTAAATCCGACCAGTACGGGCAATTGAGAACCAACGCTCGCATCGACCGCATAAGCTCTAGCATCGAGCTGCAGCAGGCGAAGCGGAAATACTCCTTTTCCTTCCTCGGCGAGGATGTGAACTTTAATAAATTGCGCTCGCACACCCGATAATGCAAAGCTGTCCACGGTTCTACCTTCGATAGCCCGCTAACGGAACTGAAAGGATTCGATCTCTGTGTACGACCTATTGTCCAAGCTGGCATACACGCTATACGTGCTTGCTTTTCCGATTAATTACGGTCACACCGGCGCACCATAATTCGATCTTATCGGCCTGAGTCACCGCACCGAGGTGAATCCCCAAGCTTCGGCCCATATAATCGGCTGTAAGCGCAAATGGAAAACCCCAATTTCCGACCGGCGTCGTTTCCGGATTTTCATCCCGGTCCACGTACCCCGCGGTTGCCGGCAGTTGAACATAGGGAGTGATGACGTTCATTAGCTTCCAACCCCTCGTCTTTCGTTATCCTTTTACTGATCCGACGATCATGCCTTTCACAAAATAGCGCTGTAAAAACGGATACACGAGCAGGATCGGCACCGTTGTAATCATAATCATCGCGGCACGGACGCTATCCTTGGAAAGCGCGGCGAGCAGCCCCAGCGATTCGGCCACCCCGCTCATGTTCGGATCGAAGGCGAGCAGCATGGACTTCAGCAGCAATTGCAGCGGCCATTTGCTCTGTTCGGACAAGTAAATGGAAGCCGAGAACCAGCTGTTCCAATAACCGACCGCATAAAACAATCCGATGGTCGCAATCGCCGGCATCGACATCGGCAATGCGATTCTAGCGAATATGGTCACATCGTTCGCCCCGTCGATATGTGCGGATTCTTCTACTTCCGGCGGGATCTCCATAAAGAAGTTGCGCAATAGAAAGGCATACCAAACATTGAGAAAAGACGGAATCATCACGGCCCATAATGAATTTTTCAACCCGAGAGCGGTGATAAGGAGGTAAGAAGGGATCAACCCCCCGCCAAAAAACATCGAAGCCAGCAAAACCGCCGTCACCACGTTACGATAAGGCAAGTATTTTTTGGACAAAGCATAGGCAATCGAGCCCGTAAAAAGCAAACTAAAGAGCGTGCCGAAAAACGTAATAAAAAAGCTGTTGCCGAAAGCCTGATACACTCTGGAGCTGCCTGTCAGCAAGTACTTATAAGAATCAAACACGACATGCCGAGGAAAAAAGGTAACGCCATTTCGCATGATGTCCTCATTGGACATAAGCGATTGGCTGATGACGAACAGGAAAGGGACGATGATCGAACAGCATACCACGATGAGAAAAACCGCGTTTATATAATCGAACAGCTTAAGCCTTACCATATGCCCTCCTTCCCGAGGCGTTTCACGATATAGTTCGTGCCGAGCAGGAATATGAGCCCTACGACGTTTTTGAACACGCCTACCGCTTGCGCATAAGAGTATCTTGAATTTTCTAACCCTTCCCGGTATACATACGTATCGATAATATCTCCAACGGAGTATACATTAGGGGAGTACAAAAGCAGCACTTGTTCGAACCCGGCATTCAAGATGCCGCCGACCGCAAATATGAATAGAATGGAAATAATGTTGGCCATCCCCGGCAAGCTGATATGAATCATTTGTTGAAACCGGTTGGCGCCATCGATTTTAGCGGACTCGTATTGAGCCGGATCGATTCCCGCCAGTGCGGCCAAATAAATAATGCTTCCCCAGCCGAGTCCCGCCCAAATATCGCTGGAAACAAGAATGCTGCGAAAAAAATTCGGTTCAGAGATCAAATTGCTCTGGGATCCGCTGAACTCCGCCACCATCTTGCCGATCAAGCCGCTTGTAGGGGACAACAACGATAGAATCAGGGCGGAAATAATCGCCCAAGACAGAAAATGCGGCAAATAACTGATCGTTTGTACGGTTTTCTTGAACTTGGAGCTTCTTAATTCGTTCAACAGAAGCGCAAACACAATCGGCGCCGGAAAACCGAAGATGATCTTGTAGACGCTGATCAGCAGCGTATTCGTAAGGATACGCCCGAAATAATAGGAGTTGAAAAACTGGACGAAATTGTCCATCCCCACCCATCTGGCATCGATAAACATCGATTCGACACCGCGAAACGGGCTGAAATTCTGAAAGGCAATCACAATGCCGTACATCGGCACATAATGGAATAACAGCACATGCAGCAATCCGGGAAGCAGCAAAATATACAGAAATTTGAACTTCCACAGGTTGTGGAAGAAACCCGTTTTCTTCGTTCCCAGCGGATTTTGCGTTCGGCTGCCTTTGCTTAATGAAGATACAGGGATCGATTTCAAAACGGCTCACACCTTTCCATAAGAAGGCTCTGCTTCTGCTGAAACAACAGAAGCAGAACCCGTTTATCTACTTACTTGGCAGCCGCCGCGAATTGCTCGTTTCGGTCGTCAATCATTTGTTGCCCGCCAATCTCCAGCCATTTCTTCACAATGCTATCCCAGTTCTCAACCGGAATTTCTCCGTTGAATACTTTGACCTTCTGCTCTTTCCAATACGTTTTCAGATCCGTCAGCTTGGAGAATGATTTCCATTTGGAATTGTCGTAAAGCACTTTGGCGTCAATCGGTTCAAAGCGAGGCAGCTTGTTCACTTGCTCCCGTTTCAAGTTGTATTCCTGGTGTGTCCATGTATTCGCGGCCCATACGGGACTTCCAGGCCAGTTGATGAACACGGTCTTGTATTTGGCGTAATATTTGGCCTTGGACAGATCCGACTTATCTTCAGCGATAAATTCGACCGTATTGTTCGTTCCCCGATTGTAGTTCTCGCCTTCAACCCCGAAGTAGACCAGGTCGCTTCCCTCCGGCGTTGCCTGGTAATCGAAATATTTCATGACGGTTTCGGAACTGGCGTTTTTCTTGAATATAACCCAAGCCGATGTTGCGGCAGGGGAGGCAGGCAATTTATTGATCCCCTTGCCTTCTAAAGCGACGGGGACATATTGGACATCCGGCACCGTTTTCCTAAGCACCTCTACCGCGTTTATGATCGTTCCGGAGAATGTGGCTGCCACGGTTCCCGCTTTGTTCTGTGCGATCAACTCTTGCTGCTTGGGCGCCGTAGAAAGCAGCATGTCGGGCCAGATATACCCTTTTTTCTGCCACTCTACGAATTTGGCCATCATCTCTTTATAGCTCGGGTGAAGCTCGGGCGGTTTAATTTTGCCGTCGGTATCCTTCCACCATTCCGTAGCTGCCGGCATGAAGAATGGGGCGAAGACATATTCCAACATGTCAATATTCCCGCCTGATCCCGTCGACAAAGCATAGGTATCGGCCTTTCCATTTCCGTCCGGGTCGCCGGTTTTAAACGCTTCCAGGATCTTTTCATAATCGTCAATGGTTTTCGGCATCGTTAAATTTAACTTGGCAAGCCAATCGGTTCGGATTTGCAAAGCGTTTGGCGTGATCACAGGGGTCTCAATCGGAATACCGAGAATTTGATTTTTGTACGTCACTCTTTCAAAAGCGGCAGGCACCACATTTTTCTTCAAGTTCGGTCCGTATTTATCCAGCAAGTCGTTGAGCGAGAGAATGACGCCGTCATTGTAAGCTTGTATCGCATCCGCAATCGACATTTCCGCGAATTCCAATTGTTCGCCTGAGGAGAGCATCAAATTGCGCTTGGTGACGCATTGGCCGGCCTCCGAGAAGACAATGTTGACATCGGCGCCTGTTTTCTCCTGAATAATATCGTGCACATGCTTCTCTTCCGGCGTCTTCCGATCAAATGTGGCATTGCAATTCAGCCCTACGACTTTAACAGGAGTTTGGGACGCTCCGGCAGCGGCGCTGCTGGCCGGCGCTTTCTCCCCCGCAGATTTCGGGTCCTTTGCGCCTGACGAGCTGCATGCTGACGATGTTGCCATGACGGACACCAACAAAACTGAGAGCCATAGCCTTCCCCTTCTTTTCTGTTCCACGCTTCATTCCTCCTTATGGGTTCCCGGCCCCCCGGGATAGCTACAACCTACAACAGCCCTTGCCCGTTATTCAATCCTAATATATTATAACCGTTGAAACGACGGGCTTTTCGCCCTGTTCAACGTGTTTAATATTGTATTAAAACCCGATTTCACAAGGATAAAAACATGCGGCGGCCTAAACCGTTTGCGGAGCAAACGGACTTCGGAAGCATAAGCTGGACGCCATTCGTTTACCGGGAAGTCGAGCCGCATCCACGAGATACGTTCCTAGGGCGTGTCTGAAAACCCACTCAGGGGCATCTTTCACCGCCTTTTCGCCCCCTGCTTCGTTCCGTTTGCTTGACGTACCCCCGGTACGCCTTCACAAACGCGCCTTGCATGGAACGAAAATTCGCCAAAATCTGTTCCCCTCGGAGTTTCCAGACACGCCCTAGACTTCAACAAAAAAACCGACATCAAAGTCGGTTTCGTTCAAACGGATTTACGTATTGCGGTTGACCCGCAGCTCTTTATACTCGGACGGCGTGATCCCCGTATATTGCTTGAAGACTCTGGCAAAGTAGCTGTTGCTGTTGAAGCCGGTTTTCAAGCCGATCTCTGCAATTTTCGTGCTCGTATTCGACAGCAGATGTTTGGCCTTTTCGACTCGATACTCATTCAGATATTCAATCGGTGTCCGGTTATAACTTTTTTTGCAAACATTAATCAAGTGCTGCTTGCTGATTCCGATATAGTCCGCCATTTCGTCGAGGGAGAAATTATCCATGTAGCGTTCCGCGATGAAATCGTCAATCTTGCGGGTGTAATCCTTCGTGTCGACCGCATATTCCCGAAAGTTATGGAACTTGGAAAATAAAAATTGCTTGACAGCCGTTACGTTCATGTTGCCCTTTTCCGCAATTAATTTATTCAATTCATCCAGGAACGCCAAGCTGTTCTGCCCGTACATCCGCAGGAAAAGCGAAATGACCGTATAAAAATTCAAATTGTACGCGACCACCGTAATTTGCTCGGAGAACAAAGCGTTTAAGGCGTTCGTAAAGATCCTCTCGTTTTGCTGCTTAATCGCCAATTCCATCTCTTCAACGGCCGGAGTCTCGACTGCCGTGTGATGGTAATCCATCGGAAGTTTATTATAACAATACAGCTTCGAATCCAGCGTGAAAATCCGCCCGACATTGTACGCATACATGGCTTCGAGATAAGACTTGTGCAAGTCACGGAGCGGATGAATGCCGCCGATGCTGATCTCCAGCCGTTCCAGCAGGTCTTCTTTGAAGCTGAGCAAAAGATCGGTAGTAAAACGGTTCACGTCTTCATGCTCCAATTGGAACAACAAGATATATGTTTCATTCGACTCTTCAAACATTTCATAACGGAATGCTCCGTCTAAACCTTCTACAACCGATCTTCTCATATGCGCGGGATCATGGCCGATTTCATCCAGCGACGGCAACGTTTTGATAATCGTCACAAGATGGGATCTCGCATATGTTTTTGTTAGTCGTTCAATGTCCGGATTAATGCCGATCTGGCCCATTAAGAGGCGATGCAGAAGCGTTTTTCTCAGCAGCTCTTCGTTTTCATTAACTCGCAGGACAATCCGGTGAAATGGTTTATATAACTCGCGGAATCCGATCAGGATCAGAACCAGCATGAAGACGACAACGGCCGCGACCACGATAATCAACGTATTTTTTAATTTCGCGACATCCCCGTACAACTGCTTCGTATTGACTTCGCTAATTAATCGCCAGTTAAAGGCGTTAAGCTTGTAGTCGTTCATTTGGATCGTCTTTGGGTCCCGTTCGATATCGGAAAGGTTCATCCCGAATTTTTGCGGCTCGCGATGAAACATGATTTTACCGCCGGCGTCTGTAAGATAATAATTATACAACTCGGCGTTCACGTTCAATTCTTGCAAAAAGGAAGCATAAATCTTATCAAGATTCACGTTATAAATGAAAAAATTTTGCTCTCCTCTTGAAGAAGGAAGCCGTTGAACAATAGACGCAACATGGGTCCCTTGCTTGGACTTGCCCTCTACGATCTCGATTCCGTATAAGGACATCCCGGATGCAACGGAGGCTATCCACGGTATCGAACTGTTGCTGGGATCTCGTTCGATTCCAAAATTGGAAATAAGCAATATATTCTCATTAGCATTGTAATACAGGATTTCCGTGACATAGGGATTGGCATAAATTAAGTTGCTAATATCGCCCAATGCCTTCCATTGTTCGTAATCCGACCGAATATTGGCGAAACGGCTGTCTACTGTAATGGAATTCGTGAAATCGATAATTTGTTGAAGCGTTCTCTCCATTAATGCGCCGGTTCGCGTTAATTCGTTTTCGTTTTTCGAATTGATCAGTTCCACCGTTTTGGTCAAGAACAAATTAATATTGTAAGCGCTAACGATTAGAAGTGGAATACTGGAGACGACCGCCAAAACGATTAATACTTTGTAGATGTACGATTTCATATCTTTCGTCACAACTACTCCCCCTTACATACCTGCTGCTGAAATCCTCGGTTGGCTTACACACACTATAGATGTACTAGTATGGAAGCGTCAAGAAGGTCACTCCTAATCTACCACCGCCTAATTTTTAACGATTGGGTTTAGCACGATCTCTATATCTACTTCAAATATAATGTATAATATATGGTCTAACAATATTATATTATATAGTCATATTCGTCCATTGATAAAGGCAGCCGGTCTTTCTGGCCGACTGCCTTCGTGATAACTTATGCAATTCTTGTACCCGTCTGCTCGTCGTGGAATCGTTCGTAGACAGGGGCGTCCAGTGAATAACCGATCACCTTTTTGAGAGCTTGATTAAGGACGAGCGGGATCTATTATTGAATGCTGTTGCTTTTCTATCCAAGCATCAAAAGCATCTATGCCTTCTTGTAAAATGATACGTGCTTCTTTATGAGTAATCGGAATAACCCACAAGACACTAATTACTTCTTCACCTATTTTCATTTCTTCTAACCCCTCACTTTCTCCTCTTAGTTCATCAATCAAGAGGGCTTTTGTAGTCCAGTTCTCTGGTGCGAGTGCGCTCTCGGTCATTACTCGCGGTACTTCCGAAGATTTAATATTTTCAATATTATGGGCAATTAGGTCGCAGAAATAGGAGAATATGCGATCAATGCTTTCTTGTCCCAAATCGGGGGTTAAAGCTAGCATCCATTCAGTCTCAGTAGGTTTTCCAGTTTTTCGTATGGAATTTGATAGGCCGACTGTTGCGAATCTTGCAGGCGTTTTATCATTAATTGATGGGAAATAATAAACTTCAATATGTACGCCAATCTCCGGTTTTGTCATGATGACTCTATATTCCGGCATAGACCATTCTTTCATATATAAATTAAGAATAATTGTTCTTCTGATGTCGAAGTCCAGAGCTTTTTCCCGGCTTGACTCTTTATGCAGCACATCCATCACCTTTTTTCTTTATTGGTTTTCTCGCTATTTTACCATATCCTCACTCCTTTTCCCTATATATACCTTAGATAAAAAGAGCTCCAACCAAAGGTTATTTGGCTGGAGCACTATTCCATTACATGGCTACAGGCCCACTTGATTCTCCCTTTTTGGGAGAGCGGACAAACAATATAGATAAAATTGCACCTGCAAATGCTACGATACCTGACCAAAAAAACGCTTGATGAAACCCCTCGTTTAAAACAGCTGCGGGATCCCCAACAGTTTGGGATGCCGACGCAGATGCTGCGATCGCAACCATAATAGCCAAACTAATTGCCGACCCAATCTGGTAGCTCGTATTGGCTAGGCCGGATGCGAGTCCGGCTTCCTCCGGTCGCACTCCAGACATGGCGGCCATAGTTGCCGGAATATAGGCAAGTGACATTCCGAGAGCGCCCAATAGCGAAGCCGGGAGCACATTCATTACGAAATTTCCGTCCACAGGCGTATATTGAGAGAATAGCAGCATCGATCCTCCAAGCGCGATCATTCCGATTACTAAGTTCGCTTTCACTCCGAACTTTGCGATTAGCTTTCCTGTAATCAAAATCATGAAGACGGCAATGAGTATCGTCATCGGAAGCAAGCCGACCCCGCCGGCGAAGGCTGAAAATTTTAGTACTTGCTGCAAATAGAGGTTGAGGAAATACCATAGCGGTATCCACCCGCCAGAAAGCATAACGAGAGCGATATTACCCGCAGCTAGATTCGGCGATTTAAAAATCCGGAGAGGTACAAGCGGTTCTTTTTTAACAGCCTGTATAATTAGGAACAGGATGAACAATGCAGCCCCAAAAATAAGTGTCCATACGGTGGACGGAGCCCCCCATCCTTTGTGCTCTGCAGTAACAATTCCGTACACAATCAAAACCAAAGCTGCTGTAACGAAGATGGACCCCACTACATCGATGCTGCCTTTTCTGCGTATCCCTTTTGTCAAAAGTCCGGTGGAAATGAGCAAGGCAAAAATTCCTACAGGTACGTTAATCAGGAACGTCCATTGCCAGCTAAGCCATTCGGTAATAATACCTCCCAAAAACACTCCGGCCGATCCGCCCGCAGCCGCCGAAGCCCCCCAGAAACCCAAGGCCTTCCCAAGCTCTTTTGGATTGCCGCTAAATAACATCATGACGATTGTTAGTGCCGATGGGGCAATCAAGGCGGACCCGAATCCTTGTAGAGCCCTGCCGACGTTCAGTGATTCTTCGCTCCAAGCCAAGCCCGCAAGTAAAGAGGCCAGTGTTAAAATGGAAAAACCCCACATAAACATACGCCGTTGACCAAACAGGTCGGATAATCGACCGCCCAAAAGCAGCAAACCGCCAAAGAAAATGACATAAGCGTTAAAAACCCACTGCAAGCTTTCTTGCGTATATCCGAGCGAATCTTTGATGGCAGGTAAAGCTACTCCGATAATCGACGTATCCATGATCACCATAAAGTTCGCAAGACATAACAAAGCCAGAGCTTTCCACCGTCTTGGGTCAGCTTGTGAAAGAGACTTTGCTTGAGAAGACATATTCAAACCCTCCTTATTTTGCGAAGCATCCGGTTGAATCGAGAAGATAAGGATTAACAATCGCGACGGCCGTCCTTGAACGAAGTTAATCCGTGCCCATAATTTACCGGATATTCGATATCGATATAGTATACCCCCGTACCCTATATTGTCAAGTGTGGATTCGAAATAAAATCATTTAGACTAGCCTAATTTTTTCTTGTTATGGATGCTCAAGCGTCAGGATTGGATAAAAAAAAGAGCCAAGTCTTTATCGACAGGGCTCTTTCCATTGCGCTATAGAAAATCACTTCCAGCGGTCCTTGCAGGTTTGGTATACAATTGCGAGTATAGCAGAATGACTAACTGGCTGCCTTAAGCTTTCAGCGCAACCACGATTTCCACCTCTGTGGAAGCGCCTAGCGGCAGCGTATGAATGCCGAGAGCGGCCCGGGCGTGCTTGCCAGCGTCTCCGAATACGTCAACGAGCACTTGGCTGCCCGCATTCATAATTTCCGGATGCATGGTCAAATCTTCCGTACAGCTCAAATACCCCGTTACTTTCACCACATACTCTACCCGCTCGAGCCCCACTTCCCGGTCCAGCGCCATCAGGCAGTTCAGCACCGAGTATGCGGCTGAGAGCTTGCCTTCCTCGATGGACACATCTGCGCCGATGCGTCCCTTGTACATCAGTTCTCCTGCCGAGAATGCCACGTTTCCGGAAATGTAAGCCATTCGGCCGTCTACACGTACCGGTAATACGAGCTTGGGGTCTTTCACTGCAGGAGATTCTTTCCATCCTAACGATTGTTTGACTTGTTCGAACCGTTCGTTGACAGTTGACATGATATGAAGCCTCCTAGTGATCAAATGGTAGTTGGACTAAACGTCCGAATATCCTGGAACGATTGAGCAGACTTTTATACCCTTTCGGCGCTAAGTGGGGCTCATTTTCGAATTATTCAAGCTTGAAAATAGTCCAATAAATCCCACCTTCGGTTGTTTTTCATAATAACATATGGTTTAATCATATTCCACAACCACTTCCGGGTTGGAGCGATTGATAAACAAGAACGTTATTTTAGAAGCGTTCTACTAATCATATTGTGAGTACAACTCAAGCATATCATCAGCACAGCCAGCTACGATCGTATTTGCTTGTTCCGCATGTTTTACTGCCTCAGCGTAAAGTTGTAGATTAAAACTAACAGAAGCCATGATTAAATGCCATTCAGCGTCCGTAATTCCCTGATCAGAAACAGTTTGCAGCAGCCCGTATGCTTGCTCAAATGGATTGGTCTGGTCAGAATAATCTTGCAGGTAGTTCAGTGCCCTTGCATAGGCTAAAATCATTTCATATGACCACTGTTCCTGAGGGTACTGCTGCAGGATTGATTTTATTTCTTGATAATTACCTACAAGCTTCATTACATCCATCTCTGCCTCAAGATCGTTTATATACTGCATGTCAATCATTCAGCTTCACCTCTGGCTACAGTCATAATAACCTACTAAATGGCATTCCGTTCTTTTTACCGGATTTCAGTGAAACGCGAAGAAGTACGAGCATCATAAGGCATTGTAACTATCCAAATTGGTTCATGTAGGCTTCCCGATAATTATAGGGAACAGCCTTTTCATCCACAATTCCATTTACAGTTCTGCCACCATATCCGCCTCCATCTGCACTGTACTTCTGATTATCAAAAGTTGCAGGAAATTCAAACGAATGGATGACATCAAAATCGAGCATCCCTTTTAACTCATCACACTCTTCCTTCGTTATTTTTTTAAAGCTGTCTACTAAAAATGAACAGTACATATCATAAACAATATCCGCATATTCTGCGGGCGACATTTTTTCATTAAAACCATTATAACTGCACGATATACTGATATCCTTCAGTTTACTCCCCCTCATCGCCGGGTGGAACTTCTTGGTCTCTGTGTTATATGCGGAATCATAAAAGAACTTATGATGTTTCTTTATCGGCCCCATAAACAAAGTTATCGCCATACTGTTTTTTTGTAAAATCCTTTTTTGAATCAACAGATTGCTTTCCAGAAAAGACCATATATATTCGCTAATTCTGTAGTCCACACGTGGTCTTCTAAACATGATCTCAGGTTTGGATATTCCATCGTCTTCATCTTCGTGACTCCAAAATCGGCTGATCGTTATGGTTTTTGTATTTTCTTCCCTGTTATCACTGATTTTCGTTAGTAAAAGCTCTCTGACATAAAGAGATACTTTTTGCAGCAGTATTCTAAAATCGTTTTCGTTAATCGCTGTCAAAACACAAGTTTCAGATTCAGAATCGCTTTCAATGACTTCTTCAAGAACAACTTTTTCTTGTTTAAGTTTATCAAGGATGTAATTGGTCCAACCGTATCCGTCAGAAATATACGGCACTTCCTCTAATTTGCGATTAAGTTTTTCAAAACCATCAGTTGGCGAAAACTCTAGTGAATAACTCAACGTTTCATTTCCCTTATTTACAACGCTGGATATATGTATCACAAAAGGTTTATAGTCGAGACATTCCCACGTACCCTCTTCCATATATTCGATAATATTGTTAGGGATTTCGACTTTTTCTAACTGTAATCTATCCAAATTTCTAGTTCCTCTCGTATTATGGATATGGTCGTTACATAACGGTCATTTTTACTAATGCGACATACGTTCCTTGCTTAATCTTCCCCCTCTCCCGGGTTACAAATAATTTCCATAATAATAGACGCACATCATAACGAGTATGTTGCGGGTAACCTCCCGTTACTAATGAGGTTGAGGCTTCCACCTGCTCGCTTAGCGGCGGCGATTCTTATGCCCACCCTCCGAACGAATTACTACTGGACTTATGCCTAGCCCGGCCGACCGACCCGGGTCCGTTTCGATGGCTGCACGCGTCGTTTACAATAAAGATATTACAAGCGCAGCGGCGCCACTTTGAAGGAGATGGATATTCATGAATAGATTATTTCGCTCGAGAACGGACAACAAAATTACCGGCTTATGCGGCGGATTAGCGGAACGGCTCGGCATGGACGCAACGATCGTGCGTTTGCTCGTTATTATTGCGGCATGCATCAGTTTCGGAACTGTCGTGTTCGTTTATTTGATCGCAAGCATCGTCGTTCCTAAAGCGCCTTACGGCGTCGACAACTACATTGGCAGCTACCGTTCTTTTTAATCTATAAGGATTTTTACAAGGATCGCGATTGAGGAAAACTCTAAGAGTAATCTAGGGGCAAACGCTTTTTAGTGGACGTTTATATTTTCTAGCTTAATAAGACATGCGCTACTAGGGGTGCTGCTAATAAAAAAACGAGACTGCCGGGAGCCTCGTTTTTTTGTGCTATCGTACTCCGTTAGCTTAACGTTTCGTGGCCAAAGAAAATAAAGTATTAGACTGGGTTGGGTTATTTGACGCTGTTTCAGAGTTTGAAAAACATCAGGTATTGAAAAATAAGTTTTAGACTGACCCCAATATTTTCATCGGCGGCAACTCTGAACGAGAAAATAAAGTATTAGACTGCGGCTGTGTTGTTGAACTAACGTACCTTAGTTGAACGGAAAAAAGTATCTTTATATACTAAAAGTGAGACCCTTAAATCTTAAGTAATCTTCAGCTTGTTTAATTCTTGTTCCATTATACTCAACAAAAAGTTCATAACGTCTCTTTAACCATTCAAATGACCTATCCGTGATGTTTGTAATTGTACATGTATGTGTGATCCGGTAGGACGTCCAAATTTTTTTGAAAATATCCCAACCTTTATTTCGCCTGGCACACTATTTGATTGTCAGGAATTACAGATGCAACTGCGGAGGCGAAAGATGGATTCGATCGGGAAGAACGGAAAAGAAGCGGCGGAAGCTATTCGGAGCTATGTCAAACCGATTTTCGGTTTTGCGTTGAACCGGGTCAAGCAGCGGGCGGAGGCGGAGGATCTGGCTCAGGAGATTATGCTGCAATTGTTGAAATCCTTCTCCGGGGTGAGGGACATTCGATGCCTGGAGGCTTACGTCTGGACGGTTGCCCGATACACTTGGGTGAATTGGTTGAAAAAGCGTGCGCACGCTCCCCAAACGATCGAAATCAACGGCATGTCCGAACTGTCGGCCGACTGTTCCCGGGAGCCGCTTGACCAGCTGCTGGTAACCGAAGCTTACCGCGAGCTGCGCCGGGAAGTCGCGTTTCTGTCCGACATCCATCGCCGGATCGTGGTCATGTATTACTACGACGAGCTTAAAATCGGCGATATCGCGATTGCTCTGAACATTCCTGTCAACACGGTGAAGTGGCATCTGAGCGAGGCCAAAAAGGAGTTAAGGAAAGGGATGAAACGTATGCGCGCAACAGGAACTTTGAGTGTCAATCCGGTCAGCATGGGGGAAATGGGCCATTCCGGTTCGGCCGGCAGACTGGGCGAAACCAACGATTTTCTTGGACGCGCCTTGGCGCAAAATATCGTTTACGCGGCTTATCACAAGGCGCATACCGTCCATCAAATCGCGGAGGAGCTCGGAATGCCGCCGTCTTTGCTGGAAGGCGAAGTCCAGCACCTGGCCGATTACAATTTTCTCATCCAAACCTCTCCCGGCAAATATCAAAGCAATACCATCGTCTGGGACCTCTTCGAGTTGGCCGTAGCTGGTCATCGATTCTGGCAAGAGTGCGCCGCCGAAGTGGCCGATGTTCATTTCGACGCGTTAATTGAAGTTCGCCGGCAAGTCGAGGATAGCGGAGTGTACGTTCCGGACGGCGACTATAACTTCCTGCTCTGGACCTTGCTGCCCAAGAACGTCGAGGAGCAATCCTGGCGGAGCATGCCGGCGGGCGACAACTTCGATGCGGTCGCGCCGATGCGAAAGGACGGAGGTCAGTATATCGCCTATGCGGCGTTGAACCGGAGCCGCAATGCCGATCCGGGTTTTGATCTGAGTAGTTACGTCACCTTCGGTCCGAGCATCCGCTACGTCGAAGACAGTCCCTTATACTTGTGGCAATTCAATACGTACTGGAGCGACCGCCAGGTGGATTGGCGTTTCCTGGAATATCGGAATGTCGAGGTTTGCCATGCGTTCCAACAAGGGGAACTGCCCGACAACGAAGGGAACAGCGAGCAATATTCGTTCCTGCTGGAGAAGGGGTACATCCGCAAGACGGAGGAGGGGTACAAGTTCAATGCGGTTTGGATCGACTCTCCGCAAACGCTGGATCGGTTGAACAAGGCAATGCCGGATTTGTCCGCCCTGTATGCGCCTGCTGTCGGCAAGCTCTACGATCAAATGCTCAAGCTGTTCCTGCAAAATCAGCCGAAGCATTTGGAGCCGCAGATTGCTTACATGGTGAGAGGGAATACCGGTGGAGGCCGGTTGGTCGCTTATATTTTGAAGCATTTGATCGATAACGGAAAGCTGAAAGCGCCGTTGCCGCACCAGAGGAAGACGATTACAACCTGGATGGGGCCGGTCAAGTAAGTCGGGTGCGGAAATGGATACGAAGAATGGCCGTTCCCGTGTGGTGGTGGCCATTTCACGCAATACTCTGTCCAACGAAGTGATTAAAACATCGCTATTGCACCACGGCCCCCTCCTGAACTTATGAAAATGATCAAAAACCACCGATGACGCACGTGCGTCATCGGTGGTTTTTGATCACAATCGCATCTGCCGGATTTCTCCTTCCCTCACAACGAAGGACCACCAGGCAAATTTACCTGACGATTTTTTATCCTTTCTTGACCGCAGCCCAACCGTGAGAGGTCAGATGCTCCACTTACTCAGCAAGTGGAAGAAATTAGTATGCAGTAGGTATATGTATAATTAAATTCCTTATTTCAAGATCTATTCAGCAAAACTGCCCGTTACTTTAATGAACATCAAATAGGAGCTGTCCTTGCGACAGCTCCACACTAACGTTACCCGTTAGTTCAGTAATTTCATGGGCAAGAGATAATAAAAAGCCTGCTCCAGACATATCGTCGGGAACAGGCTATGATGTCATTATTACAGTTTTACAACATTCTCCGCTTGAGGTCCACGCTGGCCTTTAACAACATTGAATTCAACGCGTTGTCCTTCGTCCAAAGATTTGTAACCTTCGCCTTGAATGGCGGAAAAATGAACGAATACATCTTCGCCGCTCTCCCTTTGAATAAAGCCAAACCCTTTTTCAGCATTAAACCATTTGACAGTACCTGTTTCCATGAGTAAATAACCTCCAAAGTTTAAAACATTATGCCCTCAACAAGACGGGACTATTCACAAGTATATCAGATTGCAGACGCAAAATCTGTCGGAATTTGTTTTGAAAACTTTTAAGCTTTAATTGAAGATAACTGCCAGTAAGCTCATTCAACAGCAAAAAAGAGACCCTCAGCAACGGGCTGCGGGTCTAAGGTTTATATTTTAAAAGGGGGTCATTGTTTATTATAGGCTTGATTTATTAACCCTGGATGAAAGTAAGATTTCAATTATATTACATTTAATGAACAAACGTACCCGTTTAGCTTAATGATTTCGTGTATGATTTTAAACACTAATTGCCCCATTTAACCAGCCTTTTATAAAACTTGATAAAGAAGAACTGATCCATGTTCTACTATCATCTTCATGGTTCCATACATAGATATCATCTTTTATAATCTTCCCGTTTAGGATAGGAAAAGCAAACTGATCACCATTTCCAGCATCAGAGAAAAACAAAAGATGATCAAATGGCATATAGAGTTCTTTAAAATCATCATTACTTCTAAATTCAAGATTGTCTTTTTTTATCCGTTCAAGTGTCCAAATAATACTAGTTCCATATTCATCAGTTACTCCGTTACTCTCCTGCAATAATTCTTTCAAAGAAACTGGTAGTTCGATATTCATTGAATTTTCCACTTCTAACAGTTGAGATTCTGTGGCTGGTACATAAAACTTATAATCCTGTGTAAGTTCCTTTATAAGATCCGTCCACATACTGTTTTCCTCCACACTTTAATTATTAACTAACATCTTAAACTTCCGCGTATCTTCCGAAATTCCTTTTTGCACATAACTCCCGTTACATCAATGAGTATAAAAGTGGAGCTACCCTGCGGCAGCTCCATACTTTCTTTACCCGTTAGTTTAAATCTCTTTTATCCAAAACAATACTCCGTTATCACCAAATATCTTGTGTTTTGATTGGTTTATTTATAAAAGTCAATCGATTCAACCTGGGTAAAATAGTCATGAATATCAATCTAAAGCATATTTACAATTTCGATATCTTGATTTTCTTCTATATCAAACGCTTCGTAACATTCATACTTAGCCATCATTTCGAGAAACTTCAAAGGCATTTTATAATATAATCCATGTTCATCTGGGAACTGGCTTCTGTATACATCAATAACATTGAGTTTTAATTTATATTCATCATTTGATAACTTAATTATTTTTGAAACTTCATTATCATCGATAGTAATTTTATCAATGATTTGTGGGGGAACTTGTAAAATGTTGTTCGCTTGTGAATACTGCTTTGGAAAGAGAGTCCCGAAATACAATTTATAATTCTGTGATGCTATTTTTTTAAATGCTTTCACTGTAATGTTATGTATCCCTATATGGTCCGGATGGTTGTTTCCTCCATTTTTATTAAAAGTAACAATAATAGAAGGGCCGATATTTAGCAAAATTGATTCTAACTCACCTACGGCATCGTATAAATTCCATTGCGCGGCCTTATTATCAGGCAAATTAAGGTATTTCAGTGAATCAACCTCCAATAGTTTGCTTGATTTTTTAAACTCTCTATTTCGTATAGTAACTAAATCCTCAGTTTTATCACCCAAAAAGTTTTGACCCTTTAATCTCCCCCTCTCTCCGTTTGTACCACATATAATATGGGTCTTGTAACCAATTCTTTTAGCACGTGCAAGCAATCCAGCCGCCAAAAATTCATCATCTGGGTGAGCGAAGACACATGTCAGATTATTTAGCAAATTAAACACCTCCACTTGATAAGATTGGACGTAAATATCTGGAAAAGGTTTCATTGTAAATATCAAATTACCCGCATCAGATCTCAAGGTAGCCCATTAAATGTTCACGAATAAACTGGCCGGCTGCCGTCATGTATTTATTGAGCTACGTACCCGTAGCTTAATATTCAAAGTTTGTACCATTGACTGTATTAAAATGATCAACTAATTCTTGATACGCTGTTTCATCTTTGATTCTCCACTGGAGAAGACCTTTAATTTTCCAGAATATTTCTGGCTTAATCCAATAAAGAATTGCTATAATCCCACCCCAGTTCCTCTAAACATCAATCCAAACGTTTCCTCTTATTTTACTACGCTATCCTGTCCGTTACTTCAACGATCAGGAGCAGGTCGCCTTGGCGCCTGCTCCTGTTATTTATTTCGCAATCGTATTCGTTAGAAGAAGCATTGTCTTCACAGGGGGGGATAATTACTTGTCAAATATCCATTTTTCTGACTCAAGAGTTGGAGGATCTCGATAAAATGCATTATCCCCCTTAAACCAGGCAATTTTAAATTCATCATTTATAGTATATTTCACTATATAATAGTCATCTTTTCGTTTAGCAATTTTATTATCTAATTTAGCGAAGGGGGTATTTTCCTTATTTATTGATACTATAGAGATTACCTGACCTCCCTGACTAATAATCTTACTGGTTATTTCATTCCGATGTTTTTCATCTTTCGCTTTTAATGCGAAACAAATTGAGGTTACCAATACTATACAAAGAGTAACGATTATATATGTATTTGGCTTTTTCCCATTTTTTCTATATCTATTGAATAAAATAAATAGTGAGATGACCATGAGTACGAATACACCACTACTTACCCATCCATAAATCGGAACCACAATCCTTTACCCTCCAAAAGGTTAGGTTATAAAAGCAATTCTGTTAGCTGAAAAGGCTACCGTTCACATGTCGGCAGCCTGTTGTCATTTGTATCCGTTAGCGTGATGTGTGCACACTGATTTCACCTATTTAGCCTCTGGCCCTAAGAGTCGTTTTACATAACAGTGTCTGATTTTCCCTCTATAAATTGGGCGTGGAAACACCAGTAGCTTCTAGATTATTAACACTGGCCTGGTTTCAAGTTATCACACCCATTTACTTTAGCACTTTGTTCCCTCAACTCATGAAAGGTTCTTTGTAAACCTTGCCCACGAACGGATTCATAAACAACAGTTGAATCCAATACCGCAACTAAGAGCAAATCTCGATTTGGCCTGTTTTGAAGTTAGTTTGCAATTTCTTTTGTCATAAAAACACTGTGGGGATCTTCAAGGTAATCCGCAAACGGACCACAATATTCAAACCCGAATTGTTCGTATAATTTCCTCGCCGCTGCGAAACCTTCCGTAGATCCCGTTTCTAGACTCAAACGACGATAGCCTAGCTGTCTTGCTTCCTCAATGATATGAGCAAGCAATTTAGATGCCACGCCCTTTCGCAGATGCTTTGTAGAAGTCCGCATTGATTTAAGTTCACCGTGATGGTTACCCAAGTCTTTAAGAGCACCACAACCTAAGATTTCCCCCTGTTCCCAGGCACTCCAGAGGGTAATGTCCGGTCCCCTTAATCCATTTAAATCTAACGCGTGAACACTCTCTGCCGGGGATTGTTCGAACATGCTTTGTAAGTGCTCACTAACCAATGCAATTATTTCAGTACCAGTCAAATCATCAACTTTTATTTCCATTAATTCCACTCTCCCTAAGCAGGTTTCCGATTCATCTCGGCTGCCTCGAACCGGTTTTCTTATTGCTATCATGACCGTTCGTTAAAGAATGTTTAATTAAATCGTTCTATTGAAAAAGGGGAGATGTTTTGTTCAGTCTTCCCTAAAATAATCAATTCACTTAAAATCTGTCCAACTGCACTGCTAAATTTAAAGCCATGTCCTGAGAAGCCTGATGCAATGGCAACGTTTAAATACGTAGGATGCAAATCGATAATGAAATCTTCATCTGGAGTCAGTGTGTACATACAGGTTTTACCGTACTTCAATTGTTGTGTATAAGGCATATAGTGATGTAAAAATTGTCTTAACTCCGTCGCGTCTTTCTCTAGTTCACCAAAACCCATGATGGCTTCATCTGGATTGATTGTTTCTCCTCCATCATGTCGGCCTACTTTTAATCCGGAACCATCGATGCTTGGAAAACCATAATAATGTCCTTGAGTTGTCTCAAACGAAAAGGCAGGAAAATCCTTATGATTATACAAATCTTCATTGGCATCAAACCAAGCAAATGTTTTTCTTACTGGTTTTAGCGGAAGATGTAAATCCAACATGGAAAGGAGACTTCCTGACCAGGCTCCTGCTGAAACCACTAATGCATTGGCATGAAAAGTATGATCATCGGTTTTGATGGAAACTTTTTTATCATGAACCTTTAATTCTTTCACTCTACTATTCGTTAAGATGGTAGCTCCGTTTCGCTCTGCAAGTTCTCGATATGCTTCAATGCATTCCTCACATTTCAGCACTCCTGATGTCGGTTCGAAGCAACCAATGTACTTGTTAGGTAAAGTGATGCCCGGCCAACGCTTATTCACTTCAATTGAATCTAAAATCTCAAGCGGTAATGAATAGGTTTTTGAACTTGAGATGATATTCTGGATAAAATCCGTTTTTTCGTAACCCACGTTTAAAACCCCGGTTGGGAGAAATAATTGTTTTCCTGACATTTTCTCTAAGTCGTTCCATAATTCCTGAGCCTTGAGCGCCAAAGGAACGTATTTTTCACCTTCACCATACGCATGTCGAATGATTCTCGTTTCTCCGTGATGACTCCCTTTGTTATGGGGCGGGTTAAAGGAATCTACTAGTAACGTTCGTTTCCCGCTCTTTGATAAAAAATAACCTGCCGCCATCCCCATCGAACCTGCTCCAATTACAATTACGTCGTAATGCATAGTACGTTACCCCTCTTTGTAATAAATCCCCTGTAACTTAAGTATTAAGTATGGCTAGTATTCTACAATATTACTAGTGATCCTAACACTTAACAATTCCGTGTCGTTAGGTGAACAAAAACAGTTGAACCTACTTATCGGCTGACGTCGTGGTGTTTTCTTCAATTTTGTCGCCATTTTCAAATATGTTATTCCTTTTTCAGTGATAATAATATTATTGTCAGCTATGTATTCCACATAACCTGTTTTTAATAAGCAGGTCCTAGCCGATATTATCCGGTTTCGATATTTAAATTGTCTCCCACATCTCACCCGTTCACTTTTATCCGTCTCAGAAAGGTTAAAATGATCTGCTAGTTCATCGATTATAGAATTAATCGTATGATAGTTTCCATCAGCAAGATGTATTAAAAATGGAACCAAGAATTCTTTATAATTGGGGACATTAGACAAAAAAACACCTCCATTAAGCACAAGAGCTCTTAAAAAACGGCTTAGAATACGAATAATCTTCTACGCTGTCACCACACTATGTGTATAATTATGGTAAAATAATTCAACTGAACAGGAGGGATTTTGATAAGAATACATATTATTGGTGGTGCTGGAAGTGGTAAATCATACATAGCGGCACTATTAAGTCAAAAGCTTACGATCCCCCATTACGATTTAGACGATATTTTTTGGGACAATGAAGTAGATGTTTATGGAGTAAAGGCTCCGGAACAACAGCGGGATCAAAAACTTAGAGAAATTGTCAGCCAAGATTCATGGATCATAGAGGGTGTATATAGATCTTGGGTAGAACCCAGTTTTTCAGCTGCGAACAATATTATTGTTCTTATGCCCCCCTTGTCTGTTCAAGAATCGAGAATATGGAAGAGATACGAAGAACGTATTTCAGGAGTTGTCCCAAGTAAAAAGCGGGAAACTTACGAAGGTGTCAAGAACCTTTTAGAGTGGAATAAAGAGTACAATCTTATAAAGCTTCCCCATTTCACTGCGAATTGTGGATATACAGAAAAGATAATTACTGTAAGTAATAATTTGGACGTCCTCGAATTATTTTGAAACTAAACTTACAGATACGCTAGTGCAATCGTATCAAGAATGGTGCAAGAAGCTCTTGCACCATTCCATTTTCGTTTGACAGCAGGTGTATCTAAAGGGGATATTCACATTCGGAAAAGTTATCGTCTGGAGGCCGGCTTTTCGAACGCATGACCCGATCCTACGATTCGGAATTGCGGACCTTATCGTTATCGAAGCCTTTGAGAAAATGAGAGATTACGGTCATCGTTTCCTCCAATGACTGGCCGTCATCCGGACTTTGTGCGATCCATAAAGCAGACTCATTCAGGGCGCCTGAGAGAAAATGGGTCATGGCATCTAAAGGTACCGGCTTAAGGCAGCCTTCCCGCTGCATGAACTGCAACTGCTCGCGTAAATGCCGCATCGAGTTCTCCTCATCCATCCTGCGCCAGGCGTCCCAACCCAACACAGCCGGACCGTCAATGAGCAGAATCCGTCTGATTCGCGGCTCGACAGCTGCTGCGACAAAAGCGCGGCATCCTAGAATCAGTTGCTCCCATGGATCATCGCTTTGAGCAGCTTCCGCTTCAACCCGTTCCCCGATCTCCGTTTGAATGGACTCCAGCACAGCTTGAAACAACCCCTTCTTGCTGCCGAAATGATGGTAGAGAGCGCCTCGCGTCAGCTTGGCCTCAGCCACCATTTCCTCCATCGACGATTCCGCATACCCGCGCTCCGTAAAGTGCTTTCTGGCCACTTCAACCAGCTTGACAATCGTTTCAAACGCTTCTTCCTTGCTTCTTTTCATGCTCGCATAACGCTCCCGTTTTTCGTTATTTCGCAACAAACTTCAAAAGTTTAACGGCTTTTCCGTTTCCGTCCATAACTTCTCCGTGTACTGCTCGCTATATGCGTCGGAAGGAGGGATGATTTTGATCACATCGATCAATACGCCGTTTGGGTCGCTCGTAATAAAATGCCTTTGTCCGAACTCTTCGTTCCGGATATCGAGCTGCAGGGGAAGTTTCTCCCGGGTAATGAGCCTTTCGTACTCCGCGTCGACGTCGTCCACCTCAAAGTTGAGAATGAGTCCGTTCACCGATTGCCGGTAGGCCGCAGGAACGGTAGGATGTCCCGACATCAGGATCGCCAGCTCGAATTCCGTTTTATCATCACGCGGCAATCGCAGGCTTACATACCAATCGGCTTCGAATACGGTCTCAAATCCAAAATGATTTCGATAAAACTCAGCGCTTGCAGCCACCTGCTCAGTCAGAATTACCGGATAGAAACTTGAAATTTTCATATCGTGTTCTCCTCTGCTTGATAATAACCCGATTTTAACATACATACTGTATGTATGTAAATATAAGCTAGGATTTATTAATTTCTACGTAAAAAAACAAAGAGGACGTATTCTACTAGCAGTCACCGTCGTGCCGCTAAACAAAGGTACGCGTAAGTGAATTCAATCTTAATCTCGGTTAATCGGAAACTGCTCCCCGTTTAACCAAGGAAATCCCTTCGTTTCATTTCCTAAATGATCAAATTGCCCGTTAACGCAACAACCCCCGCCTATACGCTCCGGTATAGGCGGGGGCTTGCGATCGCGGTTCAACTGTATGGAGATTAAAATGTCGGCCAAATCAGAGCCCGCGGGCACGGGAAACGATGACCAGCAGAATGAACAATACAAGGATAACGCCTGTCGTCGTATACCCTCCGCCGCATGATTTAGGCGGGCAATGGTGATGATGGTGATGATGATACGGTTTAGCGTACACTGGAGCAGCTGCGACCGGTGCTTGATAAGTCGGCATTGCCATAGGAGCCTGATAGGTAGGCATTGCCACGGGAGCTTGATAGGTCGGCATTGCGCCGGTAAAAGGCTTCGACATTTCGAATACGTTGTTGTGGTCGAACTCGTATACGTTCACTTGCTGCTGTGCCGGCCCTTGAACGATTTGCTGAGTAGATATTTTCTGATGATATCCTTTTTCCAAGTGGTTCGCACCTCCTAGACATTTTGAATACATCAACAGTCTATGGGTTTTCATCAGGTGCAAACACGGTGTTTACCCAGAAGCCGAAAAATAGTCTTTTGCCCAGCCGGACCACGCAGTGACGCGGCTTTTCGGCCCTTCAAGACAAAGCCCGCCTATTAATGGACGAATGCTCCGGGGTATTCGTCTCCCCCCGGAGCATCCGCATTCATCCTATACGTATGGATTATTGTCCCGTTCGTAACCGATCGTCGTACGCGGCCCGTGACCCGGGTAGACGATTACCCCGTCGTCCAGCGTGAACAGTTTCTCGTGGATGGAGTCGTACAAAACGTCCGCATTTCCACCCGGCAGATCGGTCCGCCCGACCGATTGGCGGAACAGCACGTCGCCCCCGAACAAATGGTTGTCCATCAGAAAGCTGACGCTCCCCGGGGAATGGCCCGGCGTATGCATCACCTTAAACGTCGTGCCGATCAAGTTAAGCGTCATCCTGTCGTCGAGCGCGTATTCCGCAGGATCCGAGCTGATCGTCACGCCCAGCTCCGGCCATCGGAGAGAGCCGTTGCGTTTCGGATCCGTCAGCCAATCGGCCTCCAAATCGTGCAGATAAACCGGACAGCCCTTCAGCTTGCGAATCTCGTCCACTCCGCCGATATGGTCGAAATGAGCGTGCGTCAGCAAAATCGCCTCGATCTCCAAGCCGTCCAGCTTGCGGATAAGCGAAGCCGGGTTCATGCCCGGATCGATAATGATCGCCTTCTTGGTCTCTTCATTGGTCAGCAGGTATGCATTCGTCTGCACGGGACCGAGTACAAAAGATTGGATGGTTATCGCCATATTGTCCCCTCATTTCGCGGCAAACGCCCGCAGGATCGGCGAGCCGGTCGTAGCGGGCGTTTCTCTTATTGTTTTTAGAACGATGCGATCAGCTCGCGCAGCTCCTGCACGATCACCTTCTGATAGCCGGTGCCTTCGCCGTATTGGCGCATCATTTCGGCGCGCGTTACTTGCAGCTTGTCATTGTAATCCGCCGCTTCGCGATCCGGATTCTCCTGCTTGAAAGCCGCCATGACCGCTTGCACATGCTTCGGACGCGGCCCCCATTTACCGAGCACATAACCGCCAGTATCCGTAAAAATGACAACCGGAATCGAACGCCCGCCGTAAGTCAGAAATTGATCCATCACGTCCAGATTCTGCTCCATAACGAGCACTTCCGTCGGAATGCCACTGTTCTCCAGCGCGCGGAACACGACCGGAATGTTGCGGACGACGTCTCCGCACCAGTCGGCGGCAAGAATGAGACAACGCAGATCGTCGCGGTTTTTGAGCGATTCGAAATAGTATTTGACGTCCTCATTCTCCCACTCGAACTTATTGTGCCAGTCGAGGAACTGCTCTTGATTTTTCTCCATCGAATCGATAAATTGCTGCGGCTTGAGGCCGGTGCCAAGCTTGCTCGCTAAATCTTTTGCCATCGAAATGACCTCCTGAAATGGTAGTTGTATGATTGCCTGCGCTAAGCATAAACGGCGAATCTTCGCCGTTCCTTAAGCCGATTGACTCGGGGTGCTGTGATCCTGCAGAAGCTTCACGATGGTGCGCACCTCTTCTGAAGACAATGCATGCTTAGACTTATGCGATTGTATCGCCTGAACAAGACCGTCAAGCTTGACGGTTACGAAAGCCGGAGCGCTGCCGTTCAACTCGCAATGCGGATTGGAGAAGCATAAAATGCCGACGACATCGGCGTTCAGCTTATTCCCGCGAAGCAGCTCCTTCAGCACGTACTCGTGACGGTAAAGCAAAGCGGTCGGGTCCTCTTGGTGACCGTCACCGCGCTCGGCTCCCTTATCGGTAAAGCGGATGCGGCCTTCCCAGTTTTTCGTCTCGATATGAAAAATGCCGTTCGGTCCGACGATCAAGTGGTCGATCTCCTGCGCGCCGGTTCTGGCTTTGACATGTCTGCCGTTCAGCACCTTATACTCGCTGCCGAGCGTCTGGAGCTTCTCCGCCGTATGCTTCTCGCCTACGTAACCGTGTCCTTGCCCGGACTTCTTGCTGCGCTTCGCCATAAAAACTTTGTAAGCGACATACAGAACGGTCAAGCCGACGGACACCCAAATAAACGGCATCACATACGGTGCGGCTTTCTCGTCGACATGCTCCCAGTTTTCGCCGACGCTTTTGCCGAGCCAAACGAAGAGAATCGACCAAGGAATGACGGCCAGCGTCGTCAGCAGCGTAAAACGGCTAAGCGGCATCCGCGCCAAACCTGCCGGGACGGAAATCGCATGACGAACGACAGGGATAAATCTCGCCGTAAAAATAACGCCTGTTCCATATTTGTTAAACCAATTTTCCGCTACGTCGATATGATGCTTCCGGATCAGTATGTACTTGCCGTACCGTTCCAGCACGGGCCTTCCGCCATAACGGCCTACCCAATACACGAAAATTTGCGCGACTACGCCGCCCACCGTACCGAACAGAACGGCCTCAAAAAAGTTCAAATCGCCGCGCTGCACGAGAAAGCCTGCGTAAGCCAGAACAATCTCGCTCGGAATGACCTCGATCATCAAGCCGAGCATCACGCCCCAACCGCCAAGCTTGGTCAGGAACATGAGTATTTCATGAATCAGCTCGCCCATCTCCACCCTACTTTCCTACCGTTTTGCTCGCTCTTCCCTCCCTGTATTCTACCACAAGTAAGCCCTCCCTCAAAACGGCGGAATACGGTTTCGATTCATTAGCGGTCCGGGCTCGATTTCGGCGAACCGCGCTTGATTCATGCCAACATGCACCCTTGCGTCCATCATTCGCGGCTATGCCCCCGATTCGAACGATTCCAAGCTATGGCCTGCTGCCGGCAGCTCGATGCGAACGCGTACGCCTTTGCCCGGACTTGTTTGAAGCTTCATCCTCCCGTTCAGGTGGAAAATGCGGCTTTTAATCTGCTCGACGCCCATTCCGCCGGATCCGACGTCCTTAGCCTTAACCTGCGATTCGTCGAACCCGACTCCGTCATCCTCGTAAACGAGCAGCAAGCCCTTATCGCTTGCAGACAGACGGATGCGGACGTTGTCCGCTTCGGCGTGCTTTTTGGCGTTCGTAATGAGCTCTTGGACGATTCGAAAAAGATGCTTTTTCGTTTCCATCGGAAGCTCTTCGATCTGCTCGTCCTGTTCGGCTTGAAAATGCAGCGCGGTTTTGCAAGTATAACTCTCCCGCTCTATAAGCTTCTCGATCGTTCGCACGAGTCCGATTTCCTTCAGCAAATACGGATGCAGCTCGAAGCAGCTTTCCCGCAGCGTCATATTGATCGTTTCGATATATTCGATGAAGCCGTTCATTTGCTTGACCGCTTCGTCGGTTAGTCCGTACTTGTCCATAAACGTGCGGAGCCGTCTTTTGAGGAAAAACAAATCCTGCAGCGTCGAGTCGTGAAGATCGGCCGCAATGCGCTGACGCTCCTTCTCCTGCAGCTCGAACGAAAGCTTGCGGAACCAGGCGAACTCCTTCGCCACCTTCTCGTCCTGAATTTGCGAAGCCATCTGCTGCAGCTTCATCATCAGTTCGCGAATAAGGTAGACGTTCTCGAGGCTCACCGCCAAATACGAAATAATCATATTCAGCCACTGCAGCTCCTCCGCCCCCAGCAGCGTCCCCGTCCTTTTCTTCGTCATAATCAGGCAGCACGAATACTTGTCATTGCGGACGATTTCAAAGCAGGTATAATCGGGATGCTCGAGCGTATCCGCCGTCACCAGCCGTTCGACCGTGTCCGTATCGATCTCTCCCTCGCTGATGACCTCCATCATTTCCCTATATTTAAAAACGACGGCTCCGCCGTACACATCCAGCGTCCGGACGATATCGACCAGGACGATATCCTTAATCTCGCGAAAGCTGGAAATAAACCCGAGCTTTCTGGCGATTTGCTTGATCGAATTTTGCAGCATATGCTTGCGCGGAAAAAGAACCGGCATCAGCTTATTCGTAAAATATTCGAAAGAGTAAATCGAGAACGCCATAATCATTGTCGCGGCAATGAAGAAGAACAGGAAGCGTTCCCATGTAAATTTGGGATCGTCCAAGGTCAAAACCTTCACAATTCCGGTTATGACAAGACTCGGAACAATCGCGATTGCAACGGAAAACACGATGCGCCGCACGACGATATCGATGTCGTAAAGCTGCTTGGTCATGATAAGGTAGGCGAAGGTTATCGGAAAAAACAGAATGAACCAGCCCATATAGAAAGGGTCTACCAAATCCATATGATAAAAAATTCTAGGGATAAACGAGAACATTGCGATTGGTAAAAACGACACAAATAAAGAAGCCCATACCGTTTTAATTATTGTAGATAAATAACTTTTCACCTTACGGTATTTGATAAACATTGAGGTTAGAATGAACAAATTAATTGTAATCCCCGATATAAAAATCAGCATAGTCAATGTTGTAATGTATTTGTGTATGTAATAAGTCGCCTCGGTGGGAACATACAGATTCAATTCTATTGCAAAGCATAGAGCGCTGATCAAATATAAATACTTAAAATTGTTAACGGGTAACTGAATTCCCCCTTTTTCTTTGAAGAAAATGATTAGAAAATGCAAAAATGCAATAGGCAGCAATTGCATAGAAACGCCCATCAGCACTCTCGCGAGCTCGTCTCCTCTCATCGAACCGCATAGCGATATAAAAATGACAGCGGTATTGAAAAAGACCAATGAAAGGTATCGGGCAGAGATAGAGTCGGCTGTTTTTCTATACAAAAGGAAAGCAATTACCAGAGTGATAGCTTCTCCAGATAAAGCAAATAGATCAATAGCTGAAATTTTAGGAATATTTTCTGTAGTTACCTCGTATGTGACCCCGTCTCTTTTATACGCTATCTTTTCAGCTTGATCGATCGTTCTAACCTGCCTGACGCTTTTGTAATCGTCCGTATCCAGGCCATTGATCTCCGTAATGATATCGCCGATTCTCAATCCTAAATAAGGCTCTGCCATATTTCTGGTGTCAAGCTCGTTAATCACCCAATTACCATTACCATCTCTTTGTAGGTTAATACCTAAAACGGGGAAACTAAACATGAGATACATAATCCATATTTGAATGCCGATAAATGCCGACAAACTAAATCTAGTAAATATTTTACTTCTCAAGGAAATACCCCCTTACTTTCTAATTATTAATGGTGTAAAATAATTATTGAATAATATGGAAGGTAAGGTGATATCATGCAGTTAGTCATTCATTCAGCTGGACTACGCAATGCCGTTAAGCATCTCAAAAAGTCTTCCGCAAGCCCTTCCTCTTTAAGCTCCTTTGGCTTGTCCCGTATGGAAGAAAGCGCTGTTGCAGATTCCTTCAAACAAGATGAGAACAACAAGAAGCCGAATCAAGCGGTTGCGAAATTGTACTGGATGTAAATACATATTCAATATTTTACCAAATTAAAAAGAGATTGTATATCGAGTTAATCATTAACTCCCTATACAATCTCTCTTTTTTAATAGTTTTTATTTAAAACTATTCCACTCAGTCTTCGTGACGGGAGATTTTGTTGTTGAAACATCTCTTTAACATTCGTCGTTAGTAACGGTAGGACTTTATATAAAGGGGGCGGATTGAATGCGCAAAATTACGCTTTTGATCGTCGGGGTGATATTCATATGTATGATCTCTGCGTGCAGCTCGAAAAAAACGAAAATGGGGAATGCATCAAGTGGAGACTGGGCTTTTCACTTCGTCGTTTGGGAGGGCGATATCTATAAGTTATCGGAGGAGAAAGCTGAGGTAGAAGATTCCATTGGCCAAGTTGATAAATTCGAAAAAACGGAAGGGGTTTACTCCAAGAATTTCTCAAATCACTTCATAGCAGGAACAAGGATTTATAAGATCAAAGATGTGCCGACAAAGGAAGCGATCGGTATGGAATCAGCAAACGGATCATACGTGAAATTCAATAATCAAGGGCAATACATGGCACCGGAATAAACTTGAATAAAATGGCAATATTTTTCCATCAAACATTTGATACGGGAACTGCAAGCTCCAATTTTTAGCCCAACCGGCCCTCTTAGCCCCGTTTATCCTTGTACGGATCGACAACAAGCAAAACCGGTTCACCCGGCTACCTTTCAAAAATATACAGCTTCCCGTTTTCCGGGTACGTAAACCTCGGACTGCGGAATCCTCTCCGCTTGAGTTCCTTTCTGAATTCGGCCATTAATGCGCCATGACTGACGATCAGCACATTTTGTCTGCCTGATGCCGTCAGTTCGTCCAAAAACCTATTAATGTTAAGCTTCGTAGTTTCCATGACCGCGCGGGCCTGGCGATTCGTATGCCGCGACAAACCAAGAAGAAGCACCCAGAACATAAAAGGCAATTTTATGCTTACCCGCAGCGGAGGCAGCGGAATTTCCCTTAAAACCTCCGTTTGGCTTATGGTGCCTTCATAGATACGCTGTGCCGTATGGATCGCTCGTTTCAGGTCGCTGGAATAGCAATGCTCCCAATCGATTCCGCCCAAATCCGTTTCTCCCGATTCAATATCGCTTTCATCGTACTCTCGAAACCATTGCAATGCTTCTTCCGTCGAGACAAGCAGCTTCCGCGGATTCTGTTTGTTTACTTTATAATGGCGAACCAAGCCTATTCGCATATCCATTCATCCTTTTTGGGTATATTGCGGTCAAGGATAAACGCTTTCGAAGAAAGCGACATCGTAAGCATAAGCTGGACGCGCGCGTTTACCTTTGAAATATGTGTGAAACATATAAAGTCTTATATTTTGAAAAAAAACGCCCTCCCCGCCAATTGCAAGGAGAGCGTTCCTTATTCAAATTACTTCATAGCCGGCTCGACTGTCGTCAATCTGTCGTAGAACTCGGTGAAGTTGTCCTTCTCGTCGCTGTCGCGAAGCGCCATAGCTACACGCGGATGCTCGTTAAGCACGCCTGCCACCATGTAAGGAATGATGTAGCCCCACTCTGTTTTCTCGCGGATCTTGATCATGTGCTTCTCGATGACGCCGAGCACCGGACGGAGCTCGTAACGCGTATTTTTCAGGTTGCCCACAAGCAGCTCGGTATTGCAGTTGCCTGCCGCGCGGCCCATGCCGTACACGGAGGAGTCAAGGAATACGGCGCCCTTCTCTACACCCATAAGCGTATTGGCGAACGCCAGCTGCATGTTGTTGTGCATGTGTACGCCGAGCATTTTGTTCGGCAGGTTCGTCTTGAACTTCTCCACGAGCACGCCGATGTCTTTGCTGTGCATGCTGCCGTAGGAGTCGACGATGTAAACGACGTCTACCGGACTTGCCTCAATTTCTGCAAAAGCGGCCATCAGCTCGTGCTCCATTACATGAGACAGCGCCATGATGTTAAGCGACGTTTCGTAGCCCATGCTGTGGAATTTGTTTACAAGCTCGAGAGCCTTGTCCAAATCTTTGATGTAGCAAGCGACGCGGATCAGATCCAGCATGCTCTCGGAACGCGGCAGGATGTCGTTCTCGTCGACGCGGCCGATATCGACAAGCGCGGAAAGCTTCGTATTCTTTTTGTTCGGAATCACTTCACGCAGGAATTTTTCGTCCAGGAAGCGCCATGGTCCTGCATCGCTGCCTTTAAGCAGCTTCGGGGAATTTTTATAACCGATTTCCATGTATTCGACGCCCGCGGCGTTAAGTCCCTCATACAAGTCACGTACGAACTCCACGCTGAAATCCCAATTGTTGCAAAGACCTCCGTCACGAATCGTACAGTCCAAAATCTTGACTTCGTGTTTCATGATAATCCTCCTAAAGTGTGTCGCACGACCATCCGCTAACGGCTAACCGGCTCATACGATATTTTTCGACATTTTCCAACCATTATAACACTTTTCCGCTTTGACGTAAAACAGAAGCTGCTGGATAAATGTTCCGTTTTCCCTTTTTCCGCCGCTGTCGCCCAATTTCCCTTCCCTGCATACATATATAGCAAAAAGGACTGGTGGAATTCGCATGCACAATCAACGGAACGAAAAACATGCCCCCGCGCTTCCTACCGCCAGAGGGATACGGCGTGCCTGCAATAAGGAGCTGTACCGGACGATCAAAAAGCTGAAAATATGGATACCGCCGGAGCAGCTTGAGAAAGCCGAGCAATTGTACGCCAAGAAGGTCTTGCTCAACTTGCTGTGGATTCATGAAAACGGCAGCAACCGCAAAGCGCTTGCCGACTGGTGGGATGAGAATGTTTGTCCCGAAATCTCCGAATTATGGAATGTCGAGCGCGATACGCTCGGCAAGGCGTTCCGCGAATCGTTCGGCGGTTGAGCATCAACCTTGCCGTATTTATGAAAAACAACCCTTTGAAAAGCTTTCAAAGGGTTGTTCGAGCATGTCACGCTTATGCAACCGGTTGGAAAAACTCCAGCCGCTCGCCGTCGGGTCCGAAGAAAAAGGCGATCTTGACGCCGTTCAAAATAACCCGCGGCGTTTGGTCGAGCATTTTGACGCCCAGCTCTTTCAGACGCTCCACTTCCGCTTCGATATCGTTGACGGTGAACGCAATATGATGAACGATTCCGTTGTCGGGCTGCCCTTCGTAGCCGCGGCTGATCAGCTCCAGCTGTACGTCCTCGGAGCCGGCAAACGCCAGAAAGCCGAGCTCCAGATCCGCGTCGATCCGTACCCGGTCAACGAGCTTCATGCCCAGGACCTCCGTATAGAAGCGTATGGACTCGTCCATATTTTTGCACCAAATGCCGATATGCTCAAGCTTGCGAATCATCCCTGCTCATCCTCTCGCTTATGGTTGGTTGCCGCCGATAATATGTAACCGCTTGCGTATTCCGCCGATCAATCGCGCTTCATTGGAGTGGACTCATCCGGCCAGTTTGCGAAACTTGTCGATCTATGGAAGAATAATGATGAAAGATATCGGCCTAAGTCGTCCGGTAACTCATTATACAACCGCCGAAGCCGTATATTCAATGTCCAGTTATCGTTGTTGTAGTGGAAAGCTAGCGGAAATCCTTATAAAATAATAGTAAACTTCATCATTGTCGAATGATGGTGAGCCGTTACTCATGCCCCGCTCCGGCTCGCGGTCGAAGAAAGAAGGAAAGCAGATTGGCTATCAAGCGAATTATTATATTTTCCGGAGGGCGTTTAGGCGAGTGGGCTCTATCGTACATTAGCGAAGGCGATTGGCTGGTAGGCGCCGACAGCGGAGCCCGCTTTCTCGTCGCGAACGGCTTGAAGCCGCGTCTCGCAATCGGGGATTTCGACTCCGTCAGCAGCGAGGAATTGGCGCAGATCGGCGAAGTCAGCGAGGAGCTGATCAGCTGCGATCCCGTATACAAGGATTTTACGGATACGGAGATGGCCGTCGAATGGGCGCTCTCTCAGTGTCCGGACGAGTTGCTCCTGCTGGGCGCGCTAGGCACCCGTATGGATCATTCTCTGGCCAATATGCATTTGCTGCGCAAGGCGCGGGATTGCGGCGTACAAGCCGTAATCGCGGATGACCATAACCGTATCGCGCTGACCGGCGAAGGAGAAACCTTGCGGATCTCCAAGAGCGAGAGCAATTTTACGCATGTTTCTTTGCTCCCGCTCAGCCTTGAAGTAACCGGCATCACGCTCGAAGGCTTCCAATATCCGCTTCATCGCGCGACGCTCCGGCTTGGCCAATCGCTCGGCATCAGCAATGTGCTGAATGACGCCGAAGGCTTCGTCACGACGGAAACCGGACTGCTGCTCGTTATCCAAAGCCGGGATTGACCGAAAGGAAAGGCCCTTAAATGAGCCTGACGACTTGGATCAGTTTATCGCCGTCCGAGACCTAAGGATAATTCGCGGCGGAAACGGATCGCTACTCGGCTACCAAAACAGGGATTGACCGAAAGGAAAAGCCCTTAAATGAGCCTGACGACTTGGATCAGTTTATCGCCGTCCGAGACTCTGATGGTATGGCTTCCCTTATCATAAGTAAACATCGTGCGTTCGAATTTCATGACGGGGTCGGAGCCGAGACCATAGAATACATCGTCGGCCAGCGTTTGCAAGCAGTCCCGCCGCTCGTCGATTTCGAGTCCTCCCCAATCCTCGTCGGACATTTCGAGCAATACATGGCAGCCCTCGATATTTCCTATCGCTGTTGTCAAATCTTCGATTATATCTGAAAATTCACGCGCATATTTGACGCCCATACGGATCTTCCTTCCTATTGGCAGCTTCACGCAGCCGTTTCTGTCATTGTACACGAAATATATTCAAAACACGAAGGGCGAACGCCCTTTATATCGGAAAATCCGAGCATAGACGAAACACGTTCAATCCCGGTGCCGGCCTAGGCGCCTTTCGCGTCAGCTTTCGCTCGCGATCCTGAAAGGAGAATCTCCATGTATATCGTTACGGCAGAAGAAATGCGCCGCTTGGATAACCACACTATAGAAACCATCGGCATCCCGCAGGCTGCCCTGATGGAGAATGCCGGGCGCGAAATCGCCCGTCAAATTGCAACCTGGATCGCCGAGGCGGGGCGAAAAAGCGCAGCGGAGCGTTGGCTCGTCCTTGCCGGCAAAGGCAATAACGGCGGCGACGGCTTCGTGGCCGCCCGCCACTTGAGCGAAGCCGGCATTGCCGTCGAGGTGGCGCTAGCCGAGCCTCCCGAGCGGATGAGCCCGGAAGCGGCACAGCAGCACGACATCGCCGTACGCTTCGGACTGCAGTTGATCCACTGCTGGGAGCAGAAGATCGCATGGGGCCGCTATACGGGCGTCGTCGACGCGCTGCTCGGCACAGGTACGCGAGGCGCACCGCGCGAGCCTTATGCCGCGTTGATCCGCGAGGCGAATGCGAGCGCGCTGCCGATCGTGGCGGCGGATATCCCGAGCGGACTCGATGCCGCCACAGGCGAGACGCATGAGCCGTGCATCCGGGCGGAGCGAACGGTTGCGCTTGCCTTCTTGAAGCGTGGACTGGTGCAGTATCCGGGCGCGGAAACGGCCGGACACGTCGTCGTCAGGCCGATCGGAATCCCGGCCGGCTTGGCCGCTTCGCTCGGCGTACGAACGATGATCCTAGACGAAGCTGCGCTTAACGGTCCGCTCGGCATCGACGTCAGCCGGGAACGCCGCGCGGATACCCACAAGGGCAGCTACGGCCATACGCTGATCGCCGCCGGAACGAAGCGGATGAGCGGAGCCGGGCTGCTGTGCGCCAAAGCGGCGCTCAGAGCGGGCTGCGGCCTCGCCACATGGGCCGTGCCAGCCAGCCTTGCGACACATCTTCTCGGGCGGGTGCCCGAGGCGATGCTCGCAGGCTTGGCGGACGCCGGCCACGGCGACTGGACGCATGTCAACGCCGAGGCGATCCTCGCGCTTGCCGAGGATTGCGACGCGCTCGCGCTCGGTCCCGGCATGGGCCGCTACGAAGGAGACAGCCAGTGGCTGCGCGGCCTTTGGGAGGGGGCGGGCTGCCCGCTCGTGCTCGACGCCGACGCGCTCAACATGCTCGCGGAAGCGCCCGACTTCGCCGATTGGCAGCCCCGCCGCGCGGCGACGGTGCTGACGCCGCATCCGGGCGAAATGGCGCGGCTCGCCGGCGTCTCGACGCGCGAGGTGCAGCGCGACCGCATCGGGCTCGCGCGCCGCTACGCGGAGCAGCACGGCGTGACGCTCGTGCTGAAGGGCGCGCGCACCGTCGTCGCCACCCCGGATGGAGCCGTTTACGTCAACGTAAACGGTAATGCGGGGATGGCGACCGCCGGCGCGGGCGACGTGCTCGCAGGCATCATCGCCAGCCTGCTCTCGCAAGGGTTCGACGCCGCACAGGCTGCCTGCCTCGGCGTCTACATGCATGGCGCGGCAGGCGACCGTGCCGCGCTCAAGCGCACGTCGCCGGCATCGCTCCTCGCCGGCGACCTGCTGGAGGAGCTGTAGCCTTCGCAGGCTGCAGGGCTCTTCACTTAGCGTCAGGAATTCTGACGATTAAGTGAAGAGCCCTTTGGCGACTGCGGTCTGCCACAGCCCGTCTGCTGGGAACCGACTGCCGTAGTCCTAAGCTGAGCATGTCGTCTGCCGACTAACCATTCGCCATGAACCGACTACCTTATACCGTACACAGTGCATGTCGTCTGCCGACTAACCATTTGCCATGAACCGACTGCCGTATACCATAAGCCGTGCATGTTGTCTGCCGACTAACCATTTGCCATGAACCGACTACCGTATACCGTACGCAGTGCATGTCGTCTGCTGACTAACCGTTTGCCATGAACCGACTGCCGTAGTCCGTACGCCGTGCCCTATAATCCGCCAACTAACCGTACGCCGCTTATCCCTACGCCGTGCCCTATCATCCGCCAACTAACCATATACCGTTTATCCAATGCCGTAGTACATATGCCGCGTACGTCGTCTGCCAACTGACTTTATGCAAAGTAACATCCGCCATCCCTCGAGTACCAACTACTTTGTTCCTTCGGCCATTGGCCGCTCGATTACACCTGCTATTTTTAGTTCTACCTTCCTCCAATTCAGAATAGTAAGGATAACCTCACTCTTTATGAGGGCAGCCTCACTATTTTTCACCTTTTTACCTGTGTTTAAACGAACAGTGAGGAGAACAACACTACTCATTTCGTTTTCCTCACTAATAGCATTCCTGTAGGTGCTAAGATTTCGGCTTTGAATAGTACGAGCACCCTCTGTATA
>NZ_QMFB01000021.1 GCF_003285015.1 Paenibacillus contaminans
CGCTTGTCCGATTATAAGCGCGCCGATAATCGAGATCGTTTGACCGATCGTTTTCGGTATCCGCAGCCCGGCTTCCCGCAGCCCTTCGAAAGCGAGCTCCATGGCGAACGCTTCTACGATGGCGGGGAACGGAACGCTATCTCGCGATGCGGCAACGGTAATGAGCAGCGAGGGCGGCATCATTTCGGGATGAAACGTCGTAACCGCAATATAAAGTGAAGGCAGCAGCAGCGATATGGTCAAAAACATAAAACGGATCCAGCGAATCCATGTCGAGGCGATGAAGCGCTGATAATAATCCTCGGCGGATTGCAGCATCATCGTCATCGTCGCCGGAACGATGATCGGGTTCGGCGAGCCGTCGCAAATGATGCCGACCCTGCCTTCCAGCAGCGCAGCCGACATCGTATCGGGCCTTTCCGTGTAAATTACCTGAGGAAACGGGGAATACGGATTATCTTCTATGAATTCCTCGATATAATGGCTGCTCAGAACGCCGTCGATATCGATCCTCGACATGCGCAGCTTGACCTCTTCGATAAGCTTCGGCTTACAAACCGTATCGATATAAACGATCATCACCGACGACTTGGTCAGCCGCCCGAGCGTCATTCGCTCGACTTGCAGAGCGGGAGTTTTGAGCTTGCGGCGGATCAGCGTCAGATTGGTGGCGATATCCTCGACGAACGCTTCCTTCGGACCGCGGATAACGCTTTCGTTCGTCGCTTCGCCAATCTGCCTCACCTCGACCCTCCGGATCGGGAAGAGCAAGACCCGCTCTTCCCCGTCGGCGAATAAAGCGACTTGCCCGTCAAGAATGGCGTCAATGATCTTATCGATGTCCGTTTCGACCGTAATGGTGACGGGCAGCTCTCTCCGTTCCGCTACCCGGACGTATATTTCTTCGCCCGAATCGGCAAACCCCGGAACGAGCATAGGCTCCAGAATGTCGCTGCGATAGGCCAAATCGTCGATCATATGCTCGAGGGAGACGGTCATGCACGGCACTTTGCCGCCTGCCATAAATTCATGGCACACCAAATCCGCCGAGCCGGACATTTTTTCGCGAATTTGCTGTAAAGCGCGGCAATCAGGCGCTCGTCCGGATTCCGCTCCTCCGGGCTGCAAAGACGGGCGTTCGGACGGTTGGCTGGACGGTTGGCTGCCGGCAGACGCTTCTTCGGAGCGCCGTTCCTCGGACGGTTGTCGGTCCGTTCCCTCAGGTCTGCCTCTTCCCATCAGCTTCCGCCTAAAGTATCCGAACAATCCCACTGTCCTCGCCTCCCGTCCCTCTGCTGTTTTTTTCGCAACGCTCTTGTAACCCGCATACCCGTGAATAATGAACACCAGAAAGCCGTATAAGGGAAACCCTCACGTACGGTTCGACTAATCAAGCCCCCCGCTGCGGGGTAGTCTTTACCAGAGTAAACTCCCGGTGTCGGCGACTTTAGTTTGATGCAAATTTCGGCAATTTATCCAGCACAAATACCCCATTGAAGCATTCTGCCTCAATGGGGTTTCCTTGTGTTCTCTCAATACGCGGCGGTTAACACACAACCGGCACAACTATTATGAATTGTACAAGTTCTCAGTCGAAAAACGAGTAATTACTGAGTGTAAAATTGTTCGCTCACTAGTAGCATTTCAACTCTTATCCTAAAGATTTTAGGGATGTAAGGCATCTGATCGTGCAACAGATCGTGATCATCATAATGAGGCAAGGTTTACTATCAGTGAGGCAAACCTGACTATTTCTAACCGAAAACCCGTGTTCTGGTGGCATAATGAGGCAAACGCAACGAATAGTGAGGAAAACGAAATTGATAGTTACGTTTGCCTCACTATTTGGCGAAAAGGAGCGTTTTACCGGTAGAATAGTGAGGACAGCCTCATGAACAATAAGGTTTTCTCCACTAATCGCACGGTGCGTGCATAACCATTACGAGTTCCGTATTCGACCAGTCCCGAAACTCGGGACTCACGGACTGACGCCGTTCTCAAGCCTCCCACCAATCTGCGAGAATTCGCAGAAAAACGTTGGGGAATGCGTACTGCTCCATTTCGTCCGGATGGAGCCAGCGGTAGTTCGGCGGCAGCGCGGCGGAGCCGTCGGACGGTCCGTTCAAGCGGCAGCGGTAGACGTCCATGTCCCAGCGGATGTGGCTGAACGTATGCTCCGCATCGCGCAGCCATTCCGCCGGGACGACGTCAACGCCGTCGCTTGCCGCAAGCTCCGCCCGCAGCGCCGCCATGCGCGCGGCATGGGCGCCTGCCGCAGCCGGGCTGCCGGCGTTCCCGCCGCCGGCAGCTCGGCTCTTCGCGGCGGCGCCGGCGCCGGGCGCGGGCGCGAGCGCCACGTGCGGCAGCTCCCACATACGGGCGAGAAGCCCGTCTGTGGGACGCTGCCGCACGAGCAGCTTGCCCGCGTGCGGCCCGCTGCCTTCGACCAAGGCAACCGCCCGCGCCTCCGGCCGCGGCGGCTTCGCCTTGGTCTTAAGCGGCAGCTCGGCTTCCCTGCCCTCAAGACGAGCGCCGCAGCGCTCCATTACCGGGCAGGTCAGGCAGTGCGGCGAGCGCGGCGTGCAGACGGTCGCGCCAAGCTCCATGAGCGCCTGATTGAAATCGCTCGCTTCCCCTTCGGGAATAAGCTCCTGCGCCAGCCGCTCTATTTTCACCCGCGTCGACGGCTTCGCGATATCGTCCTCCAACACGAAGAAGCGCGAAAGCACCCGCATCACATTGCCGTCCACCGCAGGCTCAGGCTTGTTATAAGCGATGCTGAGCACCGCGCCCGCCGTATACGGTCCAACGCCCTTCAGCGACGTGATGTCCTCCTTCCCGGAGGGAACGATGCCGCCGTACTGCTCGTGCACCTCGCGCACCGCAGCCTGCAAATTCCGCGCCCGGGAATAGTACCCGAGCCCTTCCCATGCTTTCAGCACATGCTCCTCCGGCGCTTCGGCCAACGCTTCGACCGTCGGAAATTTTTCAAGGAACCGGTGAAAATACGGAATGACCGTTTCTACACGCGTCTGCTGCAGCATCACTTCCGACACCCATATATGGTACGGGTTTCTGCTCCTTCTCCAAGGGAGATCCCGCTTATTCGCTTTATACCAGGCAAGCAGCCGGCTCGAGTAAAATTGTTTTCTGTCCTGAAGCTCCATATGTTTTTCCCTTCTCCTCTTCCTTTTTCGAACGCCGCAGCCACTGCCGGTTAACGGTAATGTGTTTAGCTCCGTCCGAACTTTCTAGAGTCATTTTATACGCTCATCAAAACCCCCAAGACAGATAGGGCGCGTTATATGCCTTCCCTTTGTCCCGGCCTTATCAGGAGCTTTGGCCGGGAGCGCGCCCGACCAGGCTGTGTTATAATGGGTAAGTATTCCGAGTGCCCGCAATCGTGCGGGAGGAGGCTTGTCCCCATGCTAACGCCCGGCGAGCTAGCCGCCAAGCTGAATAAACTGGTGTTCTCGATCCTGCTGATCGGCCATCAAAAATGCGCTCCCGACTGGTACCAGCCGCTGCGCACGATCCGCCATCCTTCATTCTGGCTTATTATTAAAGGCAAGGGGTCGTTCGAAATCGACGGGATCCATTATCCCGCAGAGCCGGGCAAAATTTTCTTCTTCACGCCAGGCACGGTCGTCGAGCGGCGAACCGATCCGGAAAGTCCGCTGGAATACTATTTGCTTCGTTTTCATTATACGGAAACTTACGAGGAGAAGGAACAGTGGATTTCCCGCAGCGCCGCGGAAAGCCCGTTCCCGCTGGCCGGCATGTACACCGTGCAAAATCCGCCCCAGCTTATGTATATGATGGAGCAGCTGGTCGTCCTGTGGAAGCGCAGAGGCCATATGACCGCGATGCGGCGCAATATTTTGCTCCATGAGTTTCTGCTTGCGCTGGTTCAGGATTTCCGCGCCCAAAAAATTGCCGGAGATGCGACAGCCGCCATCGAAGCGACTCAAGATTATATGACGACCAATTACAGAGAGCCGCTGACGCTGGAAGGGCTATCCGGCATGGCCGGCTTAAGCGTCAGTCACTACTCGCGCCTGTTCAAAAAAATAATCGGCTACACGCCGATCGATTACTTGACCCATCTGCGCGTCGACCGCGCCAAGGAGCTGCTTGTCCTGTCCGATTACCGGCTCAAATCGATCGCGAGCAGCGTCGGTTACAGCGACGAGTTTTATTTCAGCCGCATGTTCAAGAAAATAGTCGGACTGTCGCCGCGGGAATACGCCAAAAAATACCGCGTCGTCCCGATCAGACCCGGAGAATAGTAGGTGGAAGGAATGCCGAATACGAAACATACGCGAAATACGATCGTTCACGAGTATATTGTTAAAACCAAACCGTGGCTCCCTCTTTTCGCCGTCTGGGGGGCGGAGTGGATGATCGTTTCGCTTATCGCGGTTATCGGGGAGTGGAAATTTCCGGACTGGCTAAACGTCGCCTTACTCGGGCTGGCCGTGTTGGTAAGCATCTTTATCTTGCTTCGCAGTACCGGAGCATCGGACAAGCGCTCCAAAACGGCCGGACAAACGGACGGCGGCGTTTTTTCCGGCTCGGGCTTCATTGTTTTGCTGCCGGCGCTCCTGCTTGCGGGTACCGTCCTTCTGCTGGAAGGGCTGCATGCGGTCGATCCCTACTTCCGGGAGTTGTTCCGTTCGCTGCTGGTGTCTTTTTTCTACGTGCAGCTCGGCGTTTTTGCCGGACGATCGTTCATTTATTTGGGCTTATGGCTGTTTGCCCTGAGTGCAATAATCGGAACGTTTTACATAGGATTTTCCATAGAAGTGCTGGGCTTGTTCGGCGGAGCCAGCCTTATCGCCTGCGGCTGGCTCCTCGGGCGAATCGCGCGGACCGCAGCTGCGCCAACTGAATAACGACGCTAACGGGCTGCCTCATGCTTCCGCTTCAGGAGAATGAGAGCGGCTCGTTTTATTTTCCGCGATATCGCAAAAAGGAGTTCTCCGATTTGCATAGAATACATTATCTATCTGTTGTCTAGAGGATATCCGTCTGTTTTTCAAAATAGTAAGTTTTATCCTTGTCCCCTTTGAGAAAATGGAGGTACGGATCCAATGAGAAAAATGGCCATTGCAATCGTTTACGCAGCTTTAATCGCAGCGCTCGCCGGATGCGGCGGCAAAGAGACGACAGCATCGGTAAGCCCGAGCGTCAAACCGTCCGTATCCCCATCCCCGTCGGCGGCTCCGACCGGTTCGAGCGCATCTCCGGCCTCCGGCAGCCAAGCTCCGACCGCTTCGCCGGCAGCCGTTTCGGCGTCTCCGTCGGCTAGCGTTGCGCCATCCGTTCAACCGTCGGCAAGCGTCAAACCAGCTTCGCCGCCGGCAGCGACCGCCGCGACCGCTTCTCCGTCAGCAGAGCCGAAGCCAAGCGATGCCGCAACCGCAAAGCCTACAGCCAAAGAGCCTTCCGCGACACCGTCTTCCGCTCCTTCCGCCGGCGCCTCTCCCGCGGGCGACAAAACATCGGTAGCCGCCGAGGATGCGCAAGCGTTGTTCAAGCAAAGCTGTACCGGCTGCCATGGGGTGGATTTAAGCGGCAAAAGCGGACCGAACCTGCAAAAAATCGGTGCCAGCCTGTCGAAGGATGAGATTTCCGAACAAATCTTGAACGGCAGCAGCAAAATGCCGGGCTTCAAAGGAAGATTGAAGGACGATGAAATCAGCGCGCTTGCCGAATGGCTTGCCGCCAAAAAATAATTTCAGCGAAACCGCCGCCTGCAAAGGCGGTTTTTTTGTCGTTCCATCCCCATCCGCAGCCTATGAATGAGCATCGCGGCAATGGTTATGCTAACCATGAAGACGGATTCGTTACCGTTTAAAGCCGATAAAGCCGCTCCTTACTCGGGCGGTCATTCAAGGAGGTCGAACGATCTATGAATAGAATGTCGAAAACCGCGCTTGCCGCGCTGCTCCTTTGCGCGCTCGCGTCAGGCGGCTGCGCCACCAAGAAGGAAGAGCCGAAAACGAGCCCTTCGCCGGGCGCAACCGCAGGCACGACGGCAAGTCCTTCGCCGGGCGGCTCGCCCAGCACTGTGGATGCGCAGTCCGTATACAAACAAAACTGCATAAGCTGCCACGGCGATAATCTCGAAGGAAAGATGGGCGGAAACACCAATATCGCCAAGGTTGGCGCGAAATTGTCCAAAGACAAAATCGCCAATCAAATATCGAACGGCGGCGGCGGCATGATGGCGTTCAAAGGAAAACTGAAGGACGAAGAAATCAACGCGCTCGCCGAATGGCTCGCCGCTAAGAAGTAGCTCCGAAATCGACTATACTTCAACAAAGAACACCCGTATATCGCCCGAACAGCGATAACGGGTGTTCTTTTTTTTACATATAAGCTATCCAATCCGGGGCGCCTGCCTCATGGAAAGGCTCGGTAGCTGCGTCCAGCTTAGCCGCCGAATCGCCTTCCTGCCGCAGACAGTCCAAGAACCAATCCCAATCCGGCAAATGCGGAATCGAACCGCCGGTATGCTCCGATTGCTCCAAGAGAGATCACCTCCAAACGAACGAAATCCTGAACATTCCAGTCCGTTCCTAGGATGTCCTTCCTTAAAGCCGGTTATGCGCCCGGATTCGCGAGCTTCGAGCCTTTGGCTACGGAGCGGCCCGCCTCTTTATGACTAATTCCCGTCTCGGCGCTTGATAAGCAAAATCAGTCCTCCGCCGTCACGATCCGCTCCGCTACCGCGTAAGCGCCCGCCGTATCCCGGCTATGCGTAATGCTGAGATGGATACGGAAGGAGGCGTCCAACGACAACCGTTCTGCAGCAGCTTGTGATAGCCGGACATTCGGTTTGCCCATCGGATCCGGCAGCACCTCGATATCCTGAAAGCCAACGGCCTTCCCGACTCCGCAGCCAAGCGCCTTGACGACGGCTTCCTTAGCGGAAAACCTGCCGGAGACAAATTCCGTAAGACGCGCCATTTTCGGCGGTATTCCGGACGCCGCTCCGCTGGCTTGTCCCGATGGACCTGCATTGCGCAAAGCAGCGAGCGTTTCCGCAATCGTGGCGCCCAGCCTGCGTTCCAGCAGCTCCCGCTCCGCAGGCGTCAGCACCCGCTCTATAAAACGTTCTCCCGCAGTCTGCATAAGCAGTTTGCGAACCCGATCGAGATCCAGCAAATCGATTCCTACTCCGATAATCAATGCGATCATTCCCAATCCATAATCTGCGCGTTCCCAGGGAAGACGCCCGTATAGGATGGGCCGGCCTCTTCGGTCCCGCTTTCCCCAGTTTACCCGATTCGGAGGCGATTTGCACGGAAGGCAGCCATTGGCCGATTAAACGTCCGCCGCTCCGTAAGAAAGTGTACCAATTCTATTTCGCTGGAGGATGATCGACTTAACCTCTTTTCCAGCTTTCCGGAAAAGAATGCCGAACGCGTGGAACTTATGCCCGTTCGCCGCTCTCGAACAACTGCCCGACACCGTAGCCCAGCTTCGGACTGGCGGCGATAAACAGCGATACGGCCAATAAAGCGAGATCCAGCTCGTAACCTGCCGTTTTGCCGTCGCCGAGCAGCCCCGCAGGCAGCTTTACCGTCACGATGGCACCTACCATAATGACGGCGAATAAAATCGCCGCCCAGCGCGAGCCCAGCCCGATGATCAATGCCGCTCCGCCGAGTATTTCGATATAGGCGACCAGGAATGCCAGGAACGGCGGCAAACCGACGCTGCCGAACCACCCGGCTATGTTATCCAGGCCGCTGTCGAGCTTATCGATTCCATGAGCGAGAAAAATAATGCCGACTACCACTCTCATGATTGTATAGATCCAACTTTGTACAGCCATGCGAATCACCTTCCTATTAAGCTTACTATTTGTTAGTATATTACCCTTTCGACTAACTTTAGTCAAGTAACTATATCGGTTTAATTGGACGCGATTTATAACAGGACTTGTCGAAATGCCAAATCCATGATAAATATCAAAGTGCCCCTCTTTTTGAACTATTCCCGATGAAATCAAGGCCGGATTTTTTCACACTCGTTACATTTCTTGATGAGTATCGGAGGCGTCGTATGCACAAGAAGTGGTTTCAACGGCTGCTGCTTTCTTACCTGCCGATCATTTTCGTGGTCAGTCTCAGTTTATTGCTAATGACTTATCTTACTTTAAGCGAAATGTCCAAAAAATCCGCTCTGCGGGCGAATGAAATGCTTTCGCGGGATATTATGCAATCCGTCGAGGTTTCGCTGCGCGGTATCGATGCGATGCTCAGCAAAGCCATTATGGATAACGGCCCGATCAGGCAGTTATTCGAGCCTCTTCCGGCGCAGCAAAGGCAATATGCCGACTATCAGGCCTCTTTGGCGCTAAGCGATCTCGCTGCCGACAATCCGATGATCCATTCGCTCTATGTATACAGGGTGGATGACAATACCATTATCACCCCCTCGACGTTTACCGGATTGGATCATTTCGGCGACAAGGAATTTATCGGACAGCAGGTTACCAACTTCGCTCCTTTTAAGTGGACGGTACGAAGAGAATATCGCAAGGAAGCCGGAGAGCGTCCGACAGACGTAGTGAGTTTAGTCAAATTCGCCAAATTGTCGGATAAAAGCCTGATTGTCGTTAATGTGGCAGCCGGCAGCCTGGACAAACTTATGCGCGAAATGTCGGGCCTATCGATTAATTTCCTCGATCTGGTCGATCAGGAGGGACACCTGATCGCGTCCAGGGATTTGACGGACAGCCCGAAAACTGCCTCAAGTCATCCTTCGGGCAAAGAATGGTCGAATATACGCTCGGATTATACCGGCTGGACGCTTCGCAGCGGAGCGTATCAAGCCAGCATTGCCGAATGGGTGTCTTCACTGTTTTACGTATGGATTGCCGTCGGTTTCCTTGTCGTAGCGCTTTGTATCGTATGGCTTGTCTACGCTACCAGACGCAACTATAAACCGATTCGAAACTTCGCCGATAAGGTTGCCGATTACTCCGTGCAGCAAGGAGATAAAGCGGCTCATACGGAGAAATTGGACGAGTTCCAATATATCGAAACGGTGTTCGAACAATTGCTTGACCGCTCCAGCTTGCTGCAGGAGCAGAATAAGGAAAATCTCGATTATCGCAAGCTTCATGTTTTTCGTAATATGATCGAGGGCGCTGCGAGCGTCCGAAAGGACGGCTGGGCGTCCGAGCTGGAGCAGCTTGGGTTTAGCGATACATACTCGGGACTGATTGCCGCAGTTGTGGAAATAGACCGTTACGCGGATTTCGTCGCACGTTATAACAGCCGGGACCAATATTTGCTGAAGCAAGCGCTTAGGGCCGTCGTTATGGAAATCAGCGAAAGCAGTCCTTTTCTCGTTTGGCCGGAATGGGTAAGCCGGCATCAACTGGCTGTCCTTTATTTCTATAAAGACGCCGCGGAACAGGATGAAAACGCTATACAACAATGTGAACAGCTGCGCACTTGGGTAGAACAAAATTTGTCCTTTACCGTCACCGTCGGCATCGGAAATCGAATCTCCCGCATCGAAGACGCCTCGGAAACGTACAAAAACGCTCTCCGCGCGCTTCATTACAAATCGTCTCTCGGCATAAACCGGCTAATCATGCCTAACGATCTCGTATCCAAGCCGCAGGGCGAGATTTTTATGCAGCTGCATATTATACGCGCTATTTGCCAATCCTTCCGTTCCGGAGACAGCGAATGGGAAGGCAGATTCCACGAGCTTTGCAATACGCTGGATTCCAACATGTTTTCTCATGAGGACCTGCTTAACATGCTTAATTATCTGGTCTATCATCTGCATAAGGAAATGCTGGAATTGCCTGAGGAACACCGCGAGATTTGGGAGACCGCCGCGTATCCCAAGCTGCAGCTTATATTGGAACGGGAAGAGACCGCCGCCGAGATTTATGCGGAGTTCTTTCGCGTGCTGCTAGATGCCTCCGCTCAAATTCGCGAGCTGCGTGAAAGCAAAAACAGCTACAATCTGATTCACAGTGTCAAACAGTACATCGGCGAGCATTTTATGAACCCCGACTTGTCCTTGTCCCATCTTAGCGAGGAATTCGGCTTGAACTCCAGCTATTTGAGCAGGCTGTTCAAGGAAGCGTTCGGCGTGAACTTCGTCGATTATGTGACCCGGATCCGAATCGAAAAAGCGGAGGAACTGCTTCAGAATACCGAGAAAGCCGTCCAGGATGTTGCGGTCGCTGTCGGCTATACGAATGCCCGGACCTTCATCCGGGTGTTCAAAAAGCTCAAAGGCTCCACTCCCGGAAGCTTCCGAAATGAATAAATATGACGACAGCCTGAATCTGTTCGGCCCGTGCCATAAGCGCTGCCGAAGCCGATTCAGGCTGTTTTTATAAGGCTTTCGCAAATTTTGACCATCAGAAAAAAAACGGTCATTTACGGCCGGTTACGCGGGATGCTACCTTATGACATGAAACCGGTCTTGATTTGAAAAGGAAAGGAGAACATGCCGCCGTGTAAAAAACATGGCACGAATGCGTCAACCTAAAAAAAGAAGCTTGTTCTATTCAAGGAGGGGCAGAATTGAAGATCACTTGGAAAAGCACAGGAGTATCGCTCGTCAGTCTGGCCGTTTCGCTGTCGCTTATAGGCTGCGGCGGTAAAAATGAAAACACGCCTTCCGCAAGCCCGATTGCGGCGAAAAACTCCCCGGCCGAAACGGAAGCCGCGGTTTACCCGGAGAACGGACTGCCGAAGGATCAAAAAGTAACGCTTAAGGTCGGCTTTTTTGAAGGCGGGATGGGCAGAGAATATTTCGATTACGCGATAGATACGTTCAAGAAAAAATTTCCTAACGTCGACTTTGCCGTTACCTATTCGCCGGAGATGACCAAAATCATTACAACCAAAGTGTCGGCCAATAACGATAACGACATGTTCGATCTTTTCTCCACTGCTACGGATGCCCTATCGCTCGTAAAAGCGGGCAAGCTGGAGCCGCAGGAGGACGTTTGGGACCGGAAAGCATACGACGGCAACGGGAAAACCTTGAAGGAATTGTCCCTGGACGGTCAATTCGCCTCGGCGCCGCGTTTTCTCGGGAAATCGTACGCCGTACCGGTCGTTTCTTCCGGCGGCGGATTATTCTTCGACAAAACCTTGTTCGAGCAGCACGGATGGAATCAAAACCCGAAAACCTGGAAGGAATTCGTCGAATTATGCGAGGCCATCAAAGCGAAGGGGATCATCCCGATTACGTATCCCGGCAAGTTTCCCGGCTACATTACGAATGGCTTTGGGGACTATAAGCTGTTCGAGCTCGGCAACTTGAAAGGGAATTTAAATAAGGTCGAGGACAGCTTCAGAAATTATACGCAATCGCTATATATGTCGCCTGAAAGCGTCGAGCTCTGGAGCCGCATTTACGAGCTTGGCAAGAAGGGATTTTTCCCCGATGGCGTTGCCGCTCTGAACCATACCCAATCGCAAATGCAGGTGCTTCAGCATCAAGCCGCCATGGTTTCTACGGGCGTTTGGGTACAGAACGAAATGAAAGATTCGACGCCGCAAAATTTCAAATGGGGCTTTATGTCGGTGCCGATGGGAGATAGTCCGGACGATACGATCTGGGTCAGAAATACGACCAGCGAGGGCTTTTTCATCTGGGCGGCCAAACCGGAGCTAACCAAGAAATGGGCTAAAGAATTCAGCGTGTGGTTATGGAACTTGGATATTCAGGAGGCTATTGCGGAGAAGGGCGGACAACTGCCGATCCGCAAGGATTATTCCGACGATCAGACGCGCGCCGGCAAGCTTCAGGACGCTCCTAAATCATTGCTGGACTATATGAAACGGAATAAGGTTCATATCGAAAGCGAATTCCGCGCTACGAATGTGACCGACCCCGCTGCAGCCCAAGCGAAGAAGGTCATGAGCGACGCGACCTCGGAAATCGCCTCCGGCAAGCAGGATCCCCTGCCGAAGCTGAAGGAAGCCGATGAATTGATGAAGAAGGCAATCGAAGCGCAAGCAAAATAGACGGACGCCTGAGGGGGCCTCCGGTTTCCGGATGCTCTCCCTCCCTCTCCAGTCATTACCTGAAAGGAGCGCTATCTTTGAACCGGCATGAACCTGCCGCAGCCGAACTAAGACCTGCACGACAAGGATGGCTGCAAAAAAAGCTGACTCTCGCGCAAACTCAAAAAAGCATCTTTTTACTTGTAGCCCTGGTGCCCGCTTTCGGAGGCTATGTCCTATTTACTCTCTATCCAAATCTGCTGTCCATTTACTACTCGCTGCTCGATTGGGACGGCATTTCGCCTCCGAAATTCGTAGGACTGAGCAATTATACGGCGATGCTTCAGGATAAATACGTCTGGCGCGCGCTGCTGCACAATTTGCTTTACATGGCTACCGTCCCGCTGCTGGTTATTTTTATTTCCCTGTTGTTGGCGTATATCCTGACAAGCAAAGCATATAGAGGCTCCTCCTTTTTCAAGGTGCTGTTCTTTTTTCCCAATGTTCTGTCCACTGTGGTCATCGCTTTGCTGTGGGCGTTCGTCTACGACGGCAGCATCGGCATTCTTAACGCTTTTCTGAGAATGATCGGGATCGGGATCGGCAACTTTTACTGGCTCGGCGATGTCCGCACGGCGATTTGGGCCGTCATTCCGCCTTATGTATGGGGAGGAGTCGGCTTATACGTGATCATTTTCGTCAACGCCATGGCGACGATTCCGAAATCGCTCTATGAATCCGCCATTTTGGAAGGGGCCAATCATATAACTCGCCTCACACGCATTACGATCCCGTTAATTATGCCGATCATTCGCGTCGGGGTACTGTTTCTCGTGCTCGGTTCGCTAAAGGGCTTCGAGCATGTGCTCATTCTAACCAACGGAGGGCCCGCGGGCTCGACGGATGTCATCGGCTTGTATATGTTTAACCTTGCCTTCGGCAAAGACTACCACAATTACGGTTATGCTTCGGCGGTCGGCATGTTCCTGTTCGTTATTCTCGTGGCCGCCAAGCTGCTGATGGACAAAGCGCTTCCGAACAAGTCCGTCGAATACTAACTGGCAGCGTGAAAGGGCAGATAGCTTGCATGAATGAAAAACGAACGTGGGTTGACGGCATATGGTGGATCATTTTGCTTGCCTGGTCAATCACTATTCTTTTCCCGCTGGTGTGGGTGCTGTACGAATCGTTAAAAACAAACCGCGAATTTTTCCAAGACATATGGGCGTTACCCGAAAAGCTTAAGTGGGCCAACTACTCGCTTGCCTGGGCCAAGTACGGGATCGGCGCTTCGATGCTGAACACGCTGTATTACGTAGGGGCGAGCTTGCTGATCGGCCTCTTCCTGACGACAATCAATGCCTACGCGCTGACGCGCATGCAATTTAAAGGCCGCAAGCTGCTTTGGGCCGTCATCATGCTTTCCTTGTTCCTGCCCGGTATCAATGCTTTGATCCCCCAATACGTGCTCATGCGGGATCTGCATTTGACGAACAGCTTGACGGGACTCGTCATACTCGACAGCCTAGGCGAAAGCGTATTTTATTTGCTGCTGCTTGGAGGCTTTATGCAATCGCTGCCCAAGGAGATGGAGGAGAGCGCTTTCATGGACGGTGCCTCCCTCTTTCAAGTATTTTGGAAAATTATCGTGCCGCTGTCGATGCCGGGCGTGATGACGGTCGCCATTTTCAAGTTCCTCGGACTGTACAACAACTTCCTCGGCCCGTTTATATACTTGGGCGATCCCAAGAAATATACGATCGGAGTAAGTATGTATGCGGCCAATCAGATGATGCAGTATACGGCCGACTGGGTCACCCTGTTTGCGGGGGTCGTCATTGCTATGGTGCCTTCGGTCATTATGTTCGTCTTCTTCCAGCGTTGGATTGTCGAAGGCGCTACATTAGGAGCTGTAAAGGGATAAAGTTATGCCAGTCCGTAAGGAGGTGATTATTCGTATCGTGGGGCTCTAGCGTTGGGTGCCGCTTCGGATAGGAGAACAAGACAAGGATAAACGTTCATGGAGCCTTTTAATCCCGAGCGTTTACCGAGACGAAAAACGAACAGCGGAGATAAGCTTTCTGGCGCGACCAAACTCATGAAAAAAAGGAAGTGTCGAAGAGGGTGCGAAAACCAATGAAAGTAATGAAAAGCAGCCTTGTCCTTTATCTTTTGCTTCTTAGTTTGCTTATGAGCGGGATGCCGGGTGTTAATTCGCCTGTCGCCCATGCTTCCGGGAGCAGCCCTATCATATACAAGTTCACCCACATCGGCTTCCCCGGCCAGCCTACACAGCCAGGCTGGAGTCTGGTAGGCTTGCCAACGACTTATCCTGTCCTGGGCTATCAGTTTTACGGAGCGGCGATCGGTACCGAAAACGTGGGGATGTCGCGCGACTTTCAATTTAATGTTCCCGAAGATGGAACGTATTTGATCAAGTTCAAAGGCTTCCTGGCCGGGTCGGGAGCGATCGCAGCGCTGCAAATCGACGGCAAAGCGATAGGCACCTACGACTTCTACGGCGCGACCGCCGGCTATGGCCCGACGACCGCGATTCGATATGCCGCTTTAACGGCAGGCACGCACACGCTGACGCTCAAAACGATCGGCAAGCAAGCGGCATCGGCCCAATACCGAATGACGCCAAGCGAGTTTATACTGGAGCCGGTTTCGGCCATGCCGTCATTGGCAGGTGTGACGCTTGCTGCCGGACAGCCGGACATCTTTCTCGGCTCCCAAGTTCAATTAGCCGTAAGCGGCCAAACGAATGACGGCGTTGTGACGGATTTGTACGGAGCGCAAATTCAATATGCCAGCGATAACGAAGAAGTGGCCTTGGTCGATACCAATAGCGGCATGCTGACCGCTGCGGGTATAGGCGCCGCTTCCGTTACGGCAAACGTATATTATAACGGCGCTCACTTTTCGGCGGTATTGCCAATCAACGTGCTGATTCCGCCGATGACTTACAAGTTCACGCATATCGGCTTTCCCGGACAGCCGACACAGGAAGGCTGGAGTCTTGTAGGCTTGCCGACTACGTACCCTACCCTTGGCTATCAAAATTACGGAGCGGCGATCGGCACCGAAGGTGTCGGCATGTCACGCGATTTCCGGTTCGATGTCCCCGCAGACGGAACCTATTTGATCAAATTCAAAGGTTTCCTGGCCGGATCGGGAGCGATCGCGGAGCTGCAAATCGACGGAAAAGCGATCGGCACCTATGACTTTTACGGCGCGACCGCCGGATTTGGCCCGACGAATCCGATCCGCTACGTAGCTTTAACGGAAGGCACGCATACGCTAACGCTGCAAACGGTTGGCAAGCAAGAGGCATCAGCCCAGTACCGGATGACACCAAGCGAATTTATTTTGGAGCATACGCCGGACTTGCCTGTATTGGAGAGCGTAGCGTTCGCTTCCACGCTTCCGGAGCTCTACGTCGGCTCCAAGACCAAGCTCCCTGTTATCGGGAAAACGCAAGCCGGCGTTCCGTTCGAGCTCCCACAGGAGTACATTCAATTTACAAGCAGCGACGAGAGCATAGCTGTCGTCGATCAAACCGGGATGTTGACCGCTGCCGGATTGGGCACGGCTACCGTAACGGCCGACGTTTATTTGAACGGCGTCAGCCGCTCGGCGGTTTTGCCGGTTCATGTTGTCGAGATTACAAACGGAAAATCCCGCAGCACGATCTATACGGCCGATAAGATTGCCGCAGCCCGCAGCAATATCGACAGCTACGATTGGGCGGCCGATCTGCGAGACGAAGCCGTCACCAAAGCGGACGCCTTTTTGGCGAAAGGGCTTGATTTCCTTTGGGAATTAGTGCCGCCGCAAAGTCTTCCCCGCGGCTATAGCGTAAACGAAAAGCTCGGAAGCCCGGTAACCGGGAAGGAAATCGATAAATTCGGTTCCTATCCGTATAAGGTCGATCCGCTTAACGATCCTTGGAAAATTACCGATCCGAGCAGCGGCTACAAATTTCCGACGAACGATTTCGGCGCTTATTATCGCAGCGGACTCGACAACCATGGCGTCTTTGATCCGAATAAAGCGGACCGCAGCCTGCTCGTCAATACGCTTTATCCGGAAAAAGGCCCGACTTGGGGAGTGGATGACGGCACGGGCTGGGTGGACGAAAACGGCAACTATTATACATTCATCGCTTTCTATATCCACTGGGGGATTTGGGCCGATAACGGTCCCGGAGGCTTGAAAGGGTTTATTCCGAATGCGCTGGATACGTTCCGGGATGCCTATCTGTATACGGGGGACATCAAATATGCCCGTGCGGGCACTGTTCTGCTGGATCGCATAGCCGACATCTATCCAAGTTTGGATACGTCGGTTTATAACAGAAGCATCTATCAAAATGCCGACGGCTTTACCCGTTTGGGCAAAGCTACGGGGTCGATCTGGGAGAGTCTGCTCGTAAAGCATTTCCTTTATGCTTACGATGCTTTCTATCCGGCAATGAACGATTCGGCGCTCCTCTCGTTTCTGGGTGCAAAATCCGCCGAATATGATCTGGGACCGCTTAAGTTCAACGCAAGCGGCATTCGCCGCAATATTGAAGACGGCATTGTCAAACAGATTTATCCCGGTATACAATCCTCCCGTATAAGGGGGAATCCCGGATTTCACCAAAGCGCGCTGGCGCTGGCGGCTGTCGTCTACGACAAATTTCCGGAGACGAAGGAATGGCTGGATTTCGACTTCCAGTCCGGCGGCTTCCAAACGAACCCGTTTCGGGTTACCGGGGGTAACATCGGCTCGACGTTGGTGGACCTTGTAGACCGCGACGGCAACGGCAACGAGGCCGCTCCTCTCTATAACTCGTTATGGCTGACCAACTATCTCGAGCTGGCGAATATCCTTGACGGCTACGACTTGTATCCGAGCGCTGACCTTTACCAGAACGTAAAGTTCCGAAACATGTTTTCAGGCGTATATCAATGGATACAAAGCGAGGTTTTCACCCCGTCAATAGGCGATTCGGGAAGTACGGGAAAACCGATCATCTTTTTCTCGATGCCGACGATGATCGAAGCATTCAAGCACTATCAAGACCCCGAATACGCCCAGTTGATTCATTTCATGAACGGGTTTAGCACGGAGGGCTTGTACGGAGACATTTTCACCGATAATCCCGAACAAGTTGCCGATGATATTGAAGCTATTATTGCGCAATACGGTCCTTTGAATTTAAAAAGCACGAATATGACCGGTACCGGGTACGCGGCGCTGAGGGACGGTAAAGGCGAAGGCTTCAATAGCGACACGCTGCGCAATGTCTGGATGTATTACGGGAATAACAGCTTCCACGGCCACCGGGACACGCTGCAAATCGGGCTGCACGCCTTCGGTCTCGACCTGACGCCGGATTTGGGCTATCCCGAATCGACCGAATCGGCGGATACTCATAATTATCAGTGGGTGCGCAATACGGTTTCCCATAATACGGTCGTCGTCGATAAGGCAAAGCAGCAGATTCAATGGGACGGTGAGCCGCAGCATTTTGACGATAGCGAGCAAGTGAAGCTGATCGACGTGGATGCGCCCGATCCGTATCCGCAAACCGAGCTGTACAAACGGACGACGGCGATGATTAAGGTCGACGACGCCAATTCTTACACGGTGGACTTCTTCCGGATTAAGGGCGGCAACGACCATCATTTCAGCTTCCATGCGGCCGAAGGGCCTGTGACGACGGATGGCTTGACCCTCGTTTCGCAGAAGGACGGAAGCGGCAACTATATCGGCTCTTATGCAGGCGAGAATGTGGAGTATGGAAAACGGGCGCCAGGCGACAGCGTCGATGGCCCCAACTATATGGGTTCGGGCTTCCACTATTTGAAAAATGTCGATCGGGATACGGCTCCTGCCGAGCAATTCAGCGTGGACTGGGATATTACGGATACATGGAATCTCAACCAGCCGCCGCGGGACGTTCATCTCCGCTTGACTATGCTCGGACAGGTCGACGATGTGGCGCTGGCGGACGGAAGCCCGTCGCAAAGAGTGGTGAACAATCCGAAAAGCTTCCGTTATGTAGTCGCCCACCGCGGCGGCAGCAATCTGGATTCGCTGTTCACTTCGATCATCGAGCCGTACGAATCGCAACGATACGTTCAATCGATCGAGCCGGTAACGGTAACCGTGTATGGCACACCGGAGACCGGCAATGACGTGAAGGCGGTGAAAGTCGTCTTGACGAACGGCAGAACCGACTACATCGTCAGCGCGCTTGATCCGTCCGTGCTTTATACCGTGGATGGGAAATTCCAGTTCCAGGGGGCATTCGGGGTTTACTCGGAGCAAAACGGCGAGCCTGTGTATAGCTACCTCAATGAAGGAACGCTGATCGGACCGGCCGGGCTTCCGCTTATCGACGAAGATACGGCGCAATTAACAGGCACCGTCGCCGATTTCACGCAGGATCTGTCCATGACGAACGACATCACGGTCAATCTGGACCTGCAAGGTGTGGACAGCGGCGAGCTTGTCGGAAAATACGTCTATGTCGACAATGACGGCGAGCGGAATGCGGTCTATAAAATTCACGGCGTCACGCAAGTCGGAACGAATCAATACAAGCTCGATTTGGGAACTACGACGCTTATCCGGCGTTATGTGGACAACAATGATTTCAGCAAAGGATATGTATATGACATCGCTCCGGGAGCGGCATTCCGCATTCCGCTGGCTTACGAAACGATAATCGCGCCTGCCGCCGCAAATAAAGCGCCTGCCGCGCAGAACTTGACGTTGACAACCGTAAAAAAAACGGCGGTAAGCGGCACGTTAACGGCTGCGGACGACGATGCTGACGAATTGACTTACAGAATCGTGCAGAACGGGACTATAGGTACGGCGGTAATAACGAACCCTTCGACAGGTTCCTTCACTTACACGCCCAGACCCGGGAAAACGGGCAGCGATACTTTTACTTTTCAGGCTTTTGACGGACAGGATTACTCCAATACCGCATCGGTATCTGTAACGATCACTCCAAAAAATCCAAAAAAACAATAGGGAGATGTCAGCCGAACAGTCTGTAGGCCACGACCGCGATTTGTTCAAGCACTGCTTGCCGAGGCAATAGCCTGCCGCCGTTTTTGACGCTGATGTTTACCGCAAGTTTTTTGAGCCGCTATCATGAAATACTTTCTTAAAAGTTTGACGGTACAGCTCCCCAGCCGTACCGTCTTTTTTCGTTTCCTATTGTTCAAACAATTTAACTTTGCTAAAATAAATATTATATATTATATAAAATTAATCATTCGAAGGGTCTTTTGGTTAGCTATATTAAACATATGCGGAGGTAACTATGCTGTATCCCGGCTATGCACCGAAAGAAGAGATTAAACCGCTGAGTCTCCCCCATTTCCCAACCGTTCAGCAAACGGTGGTATGGCGCAATTGGGAGCTTGTTCCGCTGGACAGATTGGCGAAAATTCTCGGAACGACGGAAGAAAACGTGCTTTCGCTCGCCCGCGACATGGGGCTTCGCGTTCCGCCGAGCATCGATGAGCAATGGCTGATCCGCGGTTATATTACGATCATCCGCGCCAACTGGCATATCCTGCCCTACGATCAGCTGCTGGAGCTGCTTGGATGGAGTGCCGACATGCTTGCTTACGCACTCAAAGAGGACGATTTCCTTTGGGTCAAATTGGGTAATTTAAAGCCTTCGGTAGAGCCCGTTACGTACAGACCGCTTACGCCGGAAGAGGAAACTCGCACTCGGGAAATCCGCGGTATTATCGATACTCATTTTCCGGACAGCCGTAACGAGAGCCCGGTCAAGCCCTTTGATTTCTTGAATACCTTTGCAAAGCGTAACAAACCCGCTTCGCCGTGGGTTGTTTCGACAAATCCGGACGAAGTGCTGCTAAGCGACGAATGGACGCTCGTCTATCCGCAAGGGCTGGAAAGGGCCGAGAAGTTTGCGCGCCGTTTTGCGGACGAGCATGAAGCGGCATGGGGAATCCGTTTGTCCGCCTCCCCCGATTCCGCCGATGAGGTGGCGGCTCCCGCACAGAAAACTATTTTGCTTTCCGTTAAGCCCGATTCTTCCTTATTGTCCGAAAGCCATCAAATCCGGGTAACCGCAGACCGTATCGATATCCAGGCCGTCGACGAAGTCGGGCTGTTAAGAGGCTTGAACTGGCTGCAAAAAAAGATGGAGGAACGCAACGCGCCTTACCTCGAGCAAAAATCGGTTACGCGCAATACCCGCTTCGATCTGCGTTATGTTTATTCCTACTTCGCCGTATACGGGGATCCGCTGCTGGATGCCGACATCGATCCGTATCCGGAAGAACTGCTGCTTCAGCTCTCCAAGCTGGGCGTTAACGGCGTATGGCTGCAGGCCGTTCTTTACAAGCTGGTTCCTTTCGAGCGTGCGCCAGAGCTTTCGATAGACTGGGAGAAGCGTATCGAAGGCTTGAGAAGGCTCGTCGATCGCGCTGCCGATTACGGCATCGGGATCTACTTGTACTACAACGAGCCGCGGGCGATGCCTCTGCAGTTTTTTGAGGAGTTTCCGGACTGGAAGGGCCATGTCGATGTAGAGGATGCAACGCTTTGCACTTCGCACCCTGAAGTTCAGGCGTATCTCCGAACGAGCACTGCCCGGCTGTTCACGGAAGTTCCGAAGCTCGCAGGTCTCTTCACGATCACCATGTCGGAAAATTTGACGAACTGTTTTTCCCGGGCGGGCGGCGGCAATACGAACTGTCCGCGCTGCGCAAGCCGAACGCCGCATGAGGTTGCATCGGAGGTTAACCGGATTATCGCCGAAGCCGCGCACAGCGTGGCGCCTAATGCCAGAATTTTATGCTGGACTTGGGGATGGACGAAGTGGCTCGGATGGACTCCCGAGTCGATCGACGAAGCCATCGGCTTGCTGCCCGACCGCGTAAGCGTGATGAGCAACAGCGAAGAAGGCCTTATTACAAATATCGGCGGCGTCGAAGGACATGTAGTCGACTACTCCATTTCGCAAGTGGGCCCCAGCGAGAAGTCTTTGCGCATTTGGAGCAAGGCCAAACAAAGAGGACTTTCTGCCGTAGCCAAGGTGCAGTTCAATATCACCTGGGAATGCGCATCCGTCCCTTATTTGCCTACTATGGATTTGCTCGAGCGGCATTTGAACAACCTGGAAAAGTCGGGCGTAAGCGGATTGATGCTTAGTTGGACGCTTGGCGGCTATCCGTCCTTGAATTTGGAGTTCGCTTCCCAATATTACTGGGATACGGAGGAAACGAGCGTTAAGGGACCCGCGCTTGTTGCCGGCAAAGTATTCGGCGACGAGGCCGGTGACGTCGTCAGGCAAGCGTGGAGCGCGTTCAGCAGCGCATTCGGGCACTTTCCTTTCGATATCGGCGTTGCGTACACCGCCCCGCAAAATATAGGACCGGCCAATTTGCTGTACGACAAGCCGACGGGCTTTAGCGCCACCATGGTCGGCATTCCTTATGACGATCTGAAGCGCTGGCGGTCGATCTATCCGGAGGAAGTACTCGAGGAGCAGTTTCAGTTGGTTGCCGACGGCTGGAAGCAAGGCCTAGATATCCTTAAAGAAGCGGAATCGCTCATCGACAGCTCGGACAGCCGGAAGACGGCCGCATTCGTCGATTTGCAGCATGTGGCCAAAGCGGCATACTGCCATCTCAAAACTTCCCATTTGCAAACGATGTTTGTGAGACTGAGGGATAAGCTGGATGCTGCTGCAGATAACCAAGAGGCCGAACGTTTGAAGGAGCAGCTCTTTGCTATTATCGACGAGGAAATCGAACTGGCCAAGGAGCTTTACCATATTGTGCGGAACGATTCCCGCATCGGCTTCGAAGCCAGCAATCATTACTTTTATACGGTACAGGATCTCAAAGAAAAAGTAATCAATTGCATGCATCTTCGCCAAAGGTTAGAGGATCGCAAAATTTAGGCCTATAATAAAAGCCTGCCGGTGTCATTGACGCCGGCAGGCTTTATTGTGACGCATAATCCGCGAATAAACGCCGACGTGCGTCTGTGGTGTTCGTCTTTGAACTTATTACGAGGTAGAAACACGATTTCAAAGGCAGCCGATAGCAAAGCTCCTTTGCTGGTGGCCCCCATACCCATTACCTCTTGCTCGCCTTCGGTGCTCTCCGTCACCTGCTTGCCCCTCCTTACTCGTCGCTTGCATGCGTTGTCCGATTTTGCCCACTTGGAATCGAGTACGGCTTTCTTTCCTCGTCCGCAGTCCGAAAACGCCTACTTGCAGCGGGGATTTTGCTCGGCACACCGGTAAATCCGTTCTTTAAGCGGGCAAAATCGGACTCCATCGTAAGGCGAACCTCGATCCCTTGATCCAAGCGGGCTATTTCGGACTACAGCATAGGGGGCTTATTCTCATAGTAAGGATAAACGGATTCGCCGTCCTAAACGCTTTCGAAGAAAGCGACTTCGTAAACATGAGCTAAATACTCGCGCGTTTATCGAGGCTGAGATCCGCTTCCGCGATATACGGATACATTCAATAAAAAACCGTTCGACGGCACAAGACCGTGAACGGTTTTTACAATATTTATCGTTTGAACAGCTCCAAGTAGCAAGACAACAAGTTCCCCGATTGCTCGACGCCGATACTGCGCACCGATGCCAGCGGGATAAGGTGTGTGAACGGATTATTGCGCTCCACGTAAGTAAACACCTTCGCTTCCCGGTCAAAAGCGGCGATCGAACCCGTAATTTCATTTTCGCCCGAGCCGATCGTTACGATCGATTGATCCGCGATCAGCTTCTCGACGATTTCGCTGAATGTTTGTGCCATCCTTAACTCCTCCTCGTTATATGCAGCATTATCTGTTCCGCTCCTATTTCTTGGCGACGACTAGATGCCGGGAATCGGCGAACGCTTATGCTCCGTTTTCAAATACTGTTTCTCCAGCTTCTCTTGGGCAGCCGGATCGATCTGCTTGCCTTCAAGATAGTCGCTGTTGTCGCCGTAAGTGATGCCGAGCTCGTTCTCGTCCGTTTGCCCGTCCCATAACCCCGCAGTCGGCGCTTTATCAAGGACGCTTTGCGGAACGCCGAGACTCGATGCCAATTGGCGGACCTGCCGCTTGTTGAGCGAGCTGAGCGGCGTAATGTCGACGGCCCCGTCCCCGTATTTCGTGAAAAAGCCGGTGATCGCCTCCGACGCATGATCCGTACCGACGACCAGCAGGTTCATCTCGAACGCCAGCGCGTACTGTACGACCATGCGGGTGCGGGCTTTGACATTGCCTTTGCCCCCGCGGCTCAGGTGCTTGTGAATGCCGAGCGACTTCAGCGCGAACTCGGTTTCCAGCACTGTTTCGTTCACGCCGTCCTCGATGTTCGTCTCCACCTTCTTGTCCAGCTTGAACGCTTCCGCTACCGCGTAGCTGTCGGAAATATCGCTCTGTTCGCCATATGGCTGGAACACGCCGAGCGTAATATATTCCTTGCCGGTTTCGGCAGTCAGCTCGTCTGTCGCTTTCTTGCAAAGACCGGTCGCAACCGCGCTGTCGATCCCCCCGCTAATCGCTATGAGCAGCCCGCTCGTGCCCGATTTAAGCGTATACTCCTTAAGAAAGTCGACCCGCTTGCGTATTTCCTCATCCACGTCGATTGCCGGGTTGACGCCAAACCGGTTGATCACGTCCTGCTGTAAGCTCATCGCTTCTTCACCTCTTCTGCGGTCTTTCGTTTCTCCCCCGATTATACCGCTTTTTGCCGCATAAGGAAAATAAACCTGCGCCTTCCGGAGGAGGCTGAGCGAAATCGTTTTGAGCGGTATAACATCTAGTCCGTCCGCATCGTTGCTATCCGATATTCGTTCATCATACGTACGTAAAAACCCCCTGCCGTCCAGACAGGGGGTTGTATCGCAGGCTTACCGACCTTCTCTAATTTTGCGGATATCATCCGCACTCAAAGCGTTATTATAGATGCGCAAATCCGATAAAGCTCCTTTGAAATAATGATGCTCGCCCGCTCCGATTTTTAACGAAATCTTGTTGGACAAGTCGTAATCCTGCGAGGAGAAATCGGATTTTTCGGACACCAGCTCGCCGTTAACATACAGCTGCAAGGAGTTGTTCGATCGCACGGCAGCGATATGCGCCCATTCCGTTCCGATATCGTCGTCGTACGAGACACATTTGCCCGCTTCATAGGAGAACACCTTACCGACGTTCGCATCCGGATTGTCCGAAGCTCTGCCGTGGCAGGTCGATGTTCCGGCATACAGCAAGCCGCCGTACGTCGCAAAGCAAGGGATGCGGCACCATGTTTCGATGTCGTACACGTCCCAATCCGCGTTGTCCACGAGCTGAGCCATGTTCTCCCATTGATGCAAGCCGTCGAAGCGGAAAACCTCCGATTTCGGGATGACACCCGCATAAAGCTTGCCATTGTAAGCGATCAGATCGTTTACCTCATTAATTTTATAGCTGGAGTCGATCCCGGTCTCGCCGAGATCCTCCCACTCTTCCCCGCCGAGGTAGCGGATGATTTTGCCGTCCGGCCATGTGCCGACCAACAGCTCGCCGCGGTGAACGTGGATTTTGTGTAGCTGCGTCTGCATGAGCGGCTGCTGGCTGATCCGCCTCCAGGTGCGGCCGCCTTCGTAGATGTACACGTCACTGTGCGTGCACCCGTACAGGCGTTCCTTCCAAACCGTCATCGAATCGAGCCGGTCGTCATGTCCGCCGACTCCGATTTGTCCGCAAAACTCCCAATTGCCTTTGCCGTCGTAGCTGAAGCATTGGCCGCGGTCGTCGCCGGTATATATTTTGCCTTGATAGGATGCGAGGCTGATCGTCGTTTGGCCTTTGCCGAAAGCGCCGCAGTCCACCCACTCGTGATCCTTCACGTAACGGAACAAACGGGTCGGCCCGCAAAGATTGGCATACATTTTCGTCCAGTCCCATACGCCGGTGCCGACATACAATTCCCCGTCGTGAACGATCATTGCCTGGACCGACCGCGTACGCGGGTCTTTGCCGACTCTGCCCACATCCGTCCAGCGGCCGTTTCCTTCATACCTGTACACCTTGCAGGCCTCTTCGTTCGTTAGCGCATCCGCCATGCTGGCATAAAGCTTGTTCTTGTAGACGACCAAGCCGGCGATGAGCGTATTGTCTTCCCGCGGCTTGCCGCAATCCCTCCACTCCCCGGTGACCGCGTTGTCCATGCCGAACAAGACGACGCGATTGTCGCTGACCGAGCTGTATCCGGAGCTGTTGCCGCCGACCGTCAGATGAAAGCCGCGCCGGGCATCCGCATCGAATTTGCTGAGCACGTCGCCGACAGGGTGAGCATGCTTGGGCGCTTTTACCCATGCCGTAACGGTGAAATCGCCGTCGTCAAAATGCAAGCCGGCTTGATCCTCCACTTCGATAAAGCTATCGATTCCATTAAAATACGCCGCACCGCCGGGCTGCCCGTCCACCCCTTCGACAAATTCCACATTGTGCATTTGCCCGTGATGCTTGCCGCAGCCATCCCGACCGCTGCCTTTTAACGACCATTGCGCGATTAACATGCCATATCTCTCCTTGCATCATATGTTATTTTCAAAGAACCGTACTCGTAAAGCCAGGGACAAAGTTTTCTCAACATCCTAGATAGAACACGCCGCTGAATGTCCGATTTCCCGGTAAACGCGCTCTTCCTTCTGAAAGGGTGGCGAGACCGTTTAAACTTGGCGGCTTGTCAAGCCCGCCGGTGCAGCGCCTGAGCCACTTGCCCGACGATGATATCTTCTATTTCCGGAACGAAAGGACCGCGGAGCCCGAAGAAAAAATTGCATTCCGCTTCGTAGCCGCCTTCGCCGATCATTTTACGGGTTGGTACATAGCTGAATACACCGTTTGTGTAGCCGATCACGATCATTTTGCCATTGCCGAATATTCGTTTCAGCAGCAGGGAGTATTCCGTCGACACCTCTCCCTCCATGGCGATCAGGGAAGTCTCTTCATCCAGCTGCCACACGGAAATATAGAACGGCACCCGCTCCTTGATCGTACCGTTCGCCATAGCGTCGATCGTCCGCAAAGCCGCGTTGCGGTAAAAATCATTGTACTTCGGATCTTCGACCATCCGTTCGTAGAAGGAAGCTTGTGTCTGCTCCGTATAAAGCAAAGGATCGCGGAGCTCCGTCCGGAAGCGGCAGTTCACTTTCGTAAACTCGCCTTGCTCCATGACCGTTATAACGTCCTTGGCCAAATAGGCGCCCGCCTTCCCCGTTCGAACGGCATCGCATGCGATGAACCGGTCCTCTTCCGCACTATGCAGCGGCTTCAGCTCGCCGGCGCAGCCCTGCAGGAACATGGCGATAGAACCGGGGTAAGCCTCCTCGAGTACGGCTGACGTCGTTCCGGCAAAATCGTTGGAGATCAAATAGTTATCCGAGCCCATCGCCGTCGTATGACAGCCGTAGCTGTAAATAATCCCCTTCAGGCTCCCCGCCGTGTCGGTCAGCTTTAATACGAACAAATCCTTGTCGATGTCCGCTTCGTAATAAGGCTGCCAGGATACCCCGCCTTCCGGCGTCGGGCGTCTCCGGCTCACCGCGAAATCCGACGTGCCGCGTGCGATTTGCAGCTCCCCGTCGCATAAGCTATCGAAGCAAGAGGAAACCGTACGCAGCAGCTCATCCCTAATGAAGGCAAAATAAGCTTCGTCTTCCGCATAGTCCAGCTCCTGCTCGTTCTCCGCCCAATAGGACTGCCCCATACTGTACCCGCCCTTGCGCAGCTCGGGATCGACGCCTGTCAAATAAACGGAGTGGTGCGTATGGGAAAAATTGATCAGCACTTCATCGGGTGCGAATCCGAAGCGCTCCCGTAACGCCTCTTTAATGCCTGCGATAAAGCTGCGGTCGGAGCCCAGAGCGTCTATCGTTACGATCAGCAGCGTTTGGTTCGCTTGAAGCAGGGCGGCTTTCATATAAATCGGTTCGAGAACCCCTTCGCTTTTATGCGATCTGTCACCGAATCCATGCATAAATATAGGCTTGTCAGGCGTGATATCCACTTTTCCTAAACTGAACTTCATGTTCGTTCTCCACTCCTCCGACACTATAAGTAATCGTTTATAAGCATCCTCTATGATCACTGTTCGAAAGCCGGGTCAACGAGATGTCCTGTCGTAAACAGCTCGATATGCCCGACATGACGTTATCGTTATAATAATTGCGCTTGCATTGCGCTTAATGGCGTAGAAAAGCGCTTTCGAATATCGCGCTAGTCGTGACTGGATTTATGAATGACCGTTCCTCGAAGATAACCGTTATCAAAACCATGAACAGGAGCAGAAACCTGCATGCAATCGGGCATACGATGGTTGATGTTCGCTCATCCTAGTACCCCACCCTTCCGGTTATCGTATAAGGAAGAGGACCTGTGCATCCTTTTCTTCCTTACCCTTCAATGTAAAATAAGAGCTTGCAAAATGCATGCCAAAATTTAATACGCTCCGGCCATTTTTTATAAAAATTTCAAGGCAAAACGCTGCCGGCGTCCTGTTACCGGCGTTTACCGTAGGTGTAGAGCCGCTTCTACGATATGCGTAATAGCAAAAGACAAAAGACCTAAGACCGTCCTAAGGACCGTCCGGCTATTCCGTAGCTGCCCTCCGCATTCAACCATGCCGCCGGGCTGACGCAAATTGTTGAAGAAACGGTTACGAAAGCAAACACGGAAATTTAATTGTTATGCATGGATTGTACGCGTAGTTGTGAAAACCTTATTGTTAATGAGGCTGTCCGCACTATTCCACCGGTAATCTGCTCGTTCTGCCCGTTAGTGAGGCAAACGGCATTATTCATTTCGTTTGCCTCACTATTGGTTGCGTTTGCCTCATTAACTCGCTTAAACACGGGTTTTCGGCGAGAAATAGTAAGGCTGGCCTCACTGATAGTTCACTTTGCCTCATTATGCCTCCAAAACACATGGGCTTTCGGCGAGGATTAGTAACGAATGCCACTAGTAGTTAACTTTCCCTTATTATTTTTCCGGAAAAAGGGCATCGGCGGTAAGGAGTAGGAGTTTGGGTAAAAGAATAATTTCGTTTGGCTCGCTAGCAATTACCTTTTCCTCAAGGCTTCACCAATTCGTGTGTTTCCCTATTCCATCTCGATTCGCACAAGCTATCGAAAAAAGGTGCCGACACTTTCGTCGGCACCCGGCCTAACGCGCTGCTGCGGCATGGATTGCGTTTCCGCCCCCGCGCGACTTCCGGCGCGCGGGGCTCGGTCCGCTAACTGCGGGGGATCGCAATCGTGCTCATTGGGGGCACAACTTCGTCGTCTCCCCCGGGCACCGCCCAGCGGACGCCGAGATAACGCTCCAGAAAATGTTTGACGCCCCGTTCGGTTCCCGTATCCGTCGGCCCGATGATCGTTATTTTATTGCCTGCCGCATCGATCACAAAACCGTCGTCCTGGAGCCCCTCCAACGCCTGATCGATCACCGGATAACCCGTAGGAACGGCGCCTCCGACATAAATCCGGACATAATCGTCATAGCTCTCCCCGCCGCCCGACAGCTCTTCTTCCGTTACGACCGGCAAAACGGCGGCCGATGACTTGAGCACATACTCGGCGAACATTTCAGCCGCGCCGTTCGAGACGAGCTCGAACCCCGGATTGCCGATCGGCAGCTCGTCGCCGTTCGCGTTTTTCATGACGACATCGTCAAAATACATATTTCTGACGCCGACCGAATCGGAGAAAAGAACCGCGGACGCATACGCCGCATTGACGGGAGCCGCTCTCGTTATCGATATCGGGGCCCATTGTCCCTCTATCCCTCCCTCGACATAACCGCCGTCGATCAAGGTTCCCGCCTGGTCGTAATAGTAAATCAATAGTAGCGGCAAGCTGCCTGACTCGCTGTACGTCATCGCGCTGACCGTATAAGCTTCACCCCCGGTTATCGGGACGAGATTGCTTTCCAGCCCTTGCACTTGAGTGACGGAGGCGTCGTCGATGTGTACGCTGTGGCCGCCGCTGTAGCTTTTGGACGAGACGATCTTCATCTTGCCGGCTTCCATTTCCCTGATCGGATGAGTCAGTCTCCACCCCGGTATCCGATGATCCGCCGGCGTCGGAACGACGACGACCGCTTTGGCTAACCCGTCTTCCACGATGACAATTTGGCCTTTCACAAGGAATGCCGCAGCTTCAACCGGCGGTCCGTTCTTGTAGCTCACCCCGTACACCACCGACTGATCCGACTCGCCCGCCGCAACGGCCGGAACCGTTAAGACCGCTATACGCGAATCCGGATTCCAGGAGTCGAGCGCTGCCGTTATTGCGGCGGGAGCTCCGGGCATAATCGCCTGCTCCACTTGGAAATCCCCGACCGTCGGCGCTTCGGAGCCTTCGGGCAGTTTAACCTGGATCGATCCGTTGACCGCCGTCACCCATATTTCCGGGTCGGTCTGATTGTCCTCCAGATGAATGACGTTAAAGTCCTCCGTTGCCCACGTATTTCCGCCGTACCAGCTCAAATAAAGGTTCTGCCCGTGGTAGTTCCTTAAGAAAAATCCCATCAAGGAGCCGGCAGTCTCAGGATCAATATTGATGCTTGCAAAAGGAATGACCTGAACGGTGTTCCAGCGGTCGCCATAAATACGGGAGCCGACCTTCCACTGCGTTTCCGGACTTCCCTGCCGGCCGGTCGGAGGATTGATCCCCATTTTAAAGCCGAATTTTACGTCGTTCATATTGCTGAAAAACCCTTTGTACATCGTGCTCGTATCGCCCAGGAACGTTTCGACGGAATCCGGAGTCGGCCCATCCCACCAATTGCCGGAAACGGCATCGTTATATACCATGGCGCCTATATCGGAATCGAAGTTTTCGTATCCGACATACAGATTGGTGTCGTCCCATAGGAGACGCACTTTCGTTTCAACAGGAGGCTGTTGCTTATCCGGCGTCGTCAAAAATTGATTGAACGGCTTGGCGTGAACCCACGGCCCCTGATTGAAATCAAGAGATTGCAGGATGATCTCTTCGCCTGCGTTCGTTTTGACGGCATACGCCGGCTGCCTGATGACTCCCGGGAAATCGATCATAATTTGATCCAATTCCCCGCGTATGACGCCGTTCTCGTCTTCGTGAGCCTCCACATAGGCGAGGAGCGCGTTGATCAGAACCTGCTGAACGCCATCCCACATTTGCGTGTATCTCATTTGGTTGTCTGCGATATACAACTTCCGCTTCGCCGCCATCTCGATGCTTTGCCTGAAATCGGCGACCATGGCGAGCGCAGACGTTTCGTCTGCAGGAACGGGTACAGCTTGCGTACGCGGATAGCTCAGTGCGGACGCCTCGTAAAACTCGAAGGTGCCCATCAAATATTCGGCGCGGGCCCGCTGTTCGTCCGTCTCCGCAAGGTCCACAACCTTTTGCATCAAGATGCGGCTTGCTTGCAGCTCTTCCTTCGTGATCATTTTCAAGTAATCATGGGTGTAGATGTTCAAATAATTCGATCTGGGAACCGAATGCTTCCACATTAAATACCATTCGGATTCGAACACGCGCCGGGTCCAAAAATCCTCCCAATGCTCGTAGTACTCCTGCAAAAACGGCGCTGAAGCCGATCCTACGGCAGTCGTATACCATTCGTTCGTCAGCTGCTCGACGTCCTGATCCGGATTCCACTGCAGCTTGGCCGAAATCCACAGCTTGGGGCCCTCGCCAAAGTTCGGCATCCACTCCGCCACATGGCCGATGACGCCGTTATCCTTGGCGTATCGATAGTTCTCGGCCATCTTGTGCAAATACATGCGCGGCAAGCTGTACGGCGAACCGAATAAATACTCGTAAAAACCGAAATTCGTCGCCGACTTTTTCCAGCGTACCATATGCGCTTGCGCTTCCGCATCGATTTCCGGATCGAGCCACGATACCCGGTCGTCCGTAATGTAAGGAATGACATGCGAATTAAGCTTAAACGGCGTACCGTCCGCATTCATCGGAGGATCGTAAACCTGGGCATACGCCAGCAATCCGAAATACTTGTCGGGATATTCCTCCAGAACGCCTTCGGCAATCCGGTTCACCCACGGATAGTAAAGATCGGAGATGTTCAATAATCCAATCGAGTTGAGATGATCGGCTCCCGGGTAATTCGGATGGCTCGGATCGGATTCGCAATGCTTTCTGCTGTCCGTTACACCCAAGGAGAACGATGACGCTTGCGGATTTTGCTGAAAATACTGCTTGATGCGTGCAATAGCCGCCGCTGCCGTATCGTCGTTCAGACACGGATTCCATTCCCAAGTACCGGGTTCAGGCAAAACGCCGCCGGGATAATATTCGGGATGATCGCCGAAAACCGCCGGATCGAACAAATATTCCAGGTTATGATGGAACTGAATATTGTCATGCATGCGGTTAAAACGCAGCCAGTCGACATTGGAAGCCGGAGACTCCATCCAGAAAATATGACGGGATATCGTGGCAGGCTCTTCGCGAACCCGCTCTTGAGGCACGATAATCGTGCTGCGTTTCGGCACATGCTCCCCTTCATCTCCAGGCATTAACCAGCGGACGCCGAGGTAACGCTCCAAAAATTCATAAACGCCGAATTCCGTCCCTTGTGAAGTCGAGCCGATAATTCGGATCGCGCCGTCCTCCGTTCGAATGACAAAGCCGCCGGTATTGATAGCAGCCAGTGCTTGATCGATGTCGGCATCTCCCGTCGGTGTGCTTCCTCCTACGTAGATGCGGATGAGATCGGGATCGATGCTTTCATCTTGCTGCAGCTGCTCCTCCGTTACGATCGGCAGCGTCGCCCCCGAGGCTTTTCGGACATACTCGACGAAAGTGTCGACTGCTATCCCCGCGTTATTTTCAAAACCGGGATTTTGCACAGGAAGCTCTCCGCCGCTCGTTTCCTTAAACACAACATCGTCGAAATATACGCTCCTCTTGCCGGTCGAATCCGATTGAAGCACGACTGCCGCATATTTCGCTTGGGCGGGAGCCGTACCCGTACAGGATAGCTCAGCCCACTCTCCCGTTTGATCGCCGATATCATAAGGGTAAAAATCGATCAGCGATCCGTTCTCGTCGTAAAAATAAATGAGAAGCGCCGGGTACGGATCGCCGGATTCCAAGTAATATTGCGCGGACGCCGTATAGCTGCTTCCGGGCGAAACCTCGACGCGATTGCTTTCCACCGTGTAGTTCATCGCATCCTCGTCGTTGATGTGCAAACTATTGCCGCCGCTGTGCTTCTTCGTATCGACGACTCTAACTTTGCCTTTCAGGAACGTGTTGTAATTATGCCAGCCCGGAATTTGATCGACCGGCAAATCCGGATTCGCCGGTGCGACGACGACCGCCTTGGCCTCCCCGTTCATGACGATCGGGATGCCGCCGGGTACGACGAATGCCGCCGCATCGACAGATGCCGCTCCTTTATAGCTGACCCGATATACGACCGACTGCGCGCTCTCGCTTGCATGAACGACAGGCACCGTTAAAACGGCCGTTTTCGCGTTTTCGTCCCATACAAGATGGGTCGGCGCTGCAGATGCCGGGGTGCCGTTACCAATCAATTGCTGCACAGCAAAATCGCCGATCGCCGGCACATTATTCGGCACCTTATCGAATGTAACGCTAATCGACCCGTTTACCGCGTAGACCGCAGCTATTACGGCAGAGGTTGACGGTTCATTACCGCCGTTGTTTCCGTTATTACCGCCGTTATTGCCGTTACTACCACCGTTGTTCCCATTGTTACCGCCGTTATTTCCGTTACTACCACCGTTGTTCCCATTATTGCCGCCGTTATTGCCGTTACTACCGCCATTGTTACCATTGTTGCCGCCGTTATTGCCGTTACTACCGCCGTTGTTCCCATTGTTGCCGCCGTTATTGCCACTGTTGCCGTTGCCTTGGGCGCCTGCTCCCGCCTCCAGCAATGGCCTCTTCTCGAAGGTCGTACCTCTTGCCTTCTCGCTGACGGCAGCCTTTTCGATTACTCCTTCCCCAATCACTTTAACGATCGCATCCAGAATCATCGAAACGACTCTTGCTTCTTTGCCGATTTGTATGCTCGCGCCCGATGCGCTTTCAGCTACCGCCAGCTCCCCGATCATGCCTCTCTCGAGTAAAATCGAGATGCTCTCCGCGTCGACATACACTCGGTCAAAGGTACCGGTCATCGTTACCTTCGAGCCATCAGCCAATGCCTCGCTGAGCTTCACTAAGCGAAATCCCGCATCCGGATCCGCACCCGACTCCTCCAAAATGACGGAGGATTTGACAACCGTTTCCGCAATGACCGTTTTGCCCGTTACCACGATACGCACCGTTCCTGCGGCTCTATCCACGATCACTTCAGCCAGCATGCCATTGTCTACATGGATGCTGTTCACCCCTCCGCCTTTAACGTTTGTCATCCCCCGAACGGTGACATTGCGTAGAAATACGTCGCCCTCCCCGATGCTTTCGGCCAAAAGCAGATTGCCTTCGATCTTCATATTCTGAAGAATGACATCCGAAGCACTGACAACGACATCGCCGTTGATCTGCCGAACACCTCCCGAAGGTCCGTATGTACCTGCACGGTCGAACGTGAATGCCGCTTTGGATGCCAAAGCCCGATCCAAAATAGCTACAGCCTCGGCGCGAGTCAGGAAGGCTTCCGGCTTAAAGCTTCCGTCCTCATAACCCTCCATGATTTGAGCTGCGGCAACCGCCGCAACCGCCACTTTGCTCCATTGAGCGATTTGCGCAGCATCTTTAAAGCCGTTCGCCGCGGTATCCTCCCCGCCAACTTCCAGACCCAGCAATCGAGCGATCATCATCGCGGCTTCTTGCCTGCTGATCTCCCTCTTCGCAGCGATTGTGCCGTCCGGATATCCCCCGGCATAACCGGCGTTAACCGCCTTCGCCAACTCTTCGTACTCCCAATCCGCAACGGTCAGATCGGAAAAATCGATTCGGCCCTTATTATGAAAGCCAAAGGAACGATTGATCAAAGCGACCGCTTCTCCCCGATTGACTGCGTGATCCGGTTTGAACGTACCGTCCGGATACCCTTCGATGTAATCGTTTGCAATCCATGCCGAAAGCGGCTTCTCTGCCCAATGATCCTTAATATCGGCAAATGCCGCGGGAAGAGAAGCGGACGGTGCGATCTGATCCGATGCTGCGCCATATGCCTTACCGACGGCGGAACCGAGTGAAGATAAGCAGAGACATAACATCATAAAGCACATCAAAAGCTTTTTGCCTCGCCTGCCAAATGATTTCATCGTACACCTCCTAAAAATTTGTGTTTGTTCGCATGACGGGAAGGTTTTCTTCCCCGTGTCTTGTATGATAAAATGAGCGCATCCGCGAAACACGTCAAATCGAAGAACGGAACGGTCATTTTTTTAAAATATAAGAATTATTTGTTTCACCTATCAAGCGCTTACATTTCATCGGTAAACGCTCCTGTCCTTAGCTCATGCTTACGAAGCGTTTTCTTCGAAAGCGTTTAGGACGGCGAAGCCGTTTATCCTTGCAGGAGGTTCGAGCGATGATCACCATCCCCGAGCACATGGATCTGTCGGAAAATCCGAAGCAGGGACCTCTGCCGTTTTATATCGGGATACACGAAATCATTTCCACTCCTTTGCACTTTCACGAACATATCGAGTTCTCCTTCATCATCGAAGGAAGCGGCACGGAATCCATCAACGGCAAAACGCATCGCCTCCGTCCCGGCGTGGCCTCCTTAACGCTGCCTAACCATATGCATGAAATATCTTGCGACGTTAACCATCAAGTGCGTAAATATTGCTGCATGTTCGATATCAATATTTTGCTGGACAGCTCTTACGATTCCGAATGGTGCGGCCTGCTTTATAAAATAGGCTCGCAGTACCCTTCACATGTCGAATTCTCAGCCGACGAAACCAAATGGATAAGCGAAATCCTCCACAAACTGCTGGTAGAAAGCAACCGCGCCTCACTGCTTCCCGGCCGAAACAGCATTATTTGCTCCATGATCAAGGAGGCGCTGCTCCGATTCGTTCGCGCCGCAAGCTGCATCCCTTCCGCCGACATTTCCAGAGAGCCGGCAATGAAGCAGCCGTTCTGGCCCATCCTGCAATATATTCACGTTCATTACACCGACGCGGTCTCCCTCGAAAGTTTGTCAGAACGATTCGATGTAAGCGCTTCCTACATAAGCCGCATTTTCAAACAATATTTAGGCATAAGCTTCCTCACCTACTTGCATCAGCTGCGGATCGAGTCCGCATCCAACCTCCTGACGTCGACCAACATGTCGATTATCGACATCGCCGCCGAAACCGGGTTCGAATCGTACCGCACCTTCTCGCGCGTATTTCAAAATCTGAAGAAAGTTACGCCCAGCGAATACCGCAGCATGCATAAGAGCATTTCTCGCTAGTCCTGCCGCTAAAATTGTACAGAAAAAAAGCCAGGACTTACGGGAGGCATTGCGCTGAACGGGCAGGAAAGTTATATCCAAGACCCCTTTATTACGTTATCATGGTAACAAAGTAAAGTGATAACGTATGAAAGGATCGAGATGAATGGGGTATTCAATTGAAGCAGTTATATTTGATTTCGACGGTTTAATTAGAGATACCGAAACGTTCGAGTTTTACTCCTTTCAAGAAGTTTTTAGCGAGTACGGTGTTGAACTGCCGCTGGACCTGTATTGCAAAAGAATAGGGGGACATATGAAGGCGTTCGACCCTTATTCCTATCTGCAAGAATGTGTGGGAAAGCCTATCAATCGCGAGGAATTGAGATTAGTAAGAAGACAAAAATACGATATCATGATGAAACACGAAAAAACTCGTCCAGGCGTTCTACATTATTTAGAATCCGCCAAGAAGCTCGGTTTGAAGATAGGTCTTGCATCGAGCGCCCCCTTTGATTGGGTTATGCCCAATTTAGAAGAATTACATATTGTCGGTTATTTTGATTGCATTCGAACTCACGATGATGTAAAAAAGGTGAAGCCGGACCCCGAGCTTTATTTAAATGTTTTGGATTATTTCGGCGTTCCTCCTCAAAATGCGATAGCATTTGAAGATTCCCCCAACGGTGCAAAAGCTGCAATGGCAGCAAACATGCATACTGTTATAGTTCCAAATGATCTCACCAAAAACTTACTATTTGACGGATATACTATACGATTACAGTCGATGACGGAAATCGATTTAGAACGGTTAATAGATAATCTTTAGATTCAAAAAAAGGGGCTGCCTTAAAAGGGGCGTTCCATTTGGAGAATACGTGCCTTTACCGCCGCCTGCCAAGCCTATTCGATTCGCTAATCAAGAATCCGTAATAGGTACGTATACGGCAATTAATGAGATGAACGCAGTCTTGGACATATCGCTAAAAAACAATGAGCTTTACCTCACGGTTCCTAAAATGCACGGCGTCCCCTACAAATTCAAACTTGTGCCAGTAAGCCACGATTCAACCAGGACAACTTTTATAACCAAAATGATTAATGAACAACTTGTGTTCCGATTTTCTGCATCCGGAGAAATGGAGCGCGTTGAATATACCGATTATTTTCGTAACAACCATATACTCCAGAGAATTAGTACGTCATCAAGTCTAAAACTAGGGATCGATAACTTGGTTACGAAAACAAACACGGATATCGCAACGGTTATGCACGAACCGTGCGATTAGTGGAGAAAACCTTATTATTCATAAGGCTGTCCTCACTATTTCACTGGTATAATGCTAGTTCTCGCCCGTTAGTGAGTCAAACGCAACTATCAATTTCGTTTGGCTCACTAATAATATCGTTTGCCTCAGTATCTCACCAAAACACAGGTTTTCGGCTTGAAATAGTGAGGTTTGCCTCACGAATAATAATCTTTTCCTCATTATGAGGGTTACTATCCGTTGCACGATCCCGCTCATGTAGCAAGAAAAATAATAGCCTTAAATAATTCCCCAATAATAAAGAATGGCGATACCTATCATGTGTATTGAACTTCTGACGATTAAACTAAGATGCAGACCGAGAGCACAGCCCCCCCTCCCTCTAAACGCAAACCTCGCCCACAACAAAGAAAAAGACGGATCTGATGTATCCATCAGAACCCGTCTTTTTCATGCCGCTTTATGCGTACTGCCCGCTTCCCTCGATCGAAGAGCATAACGATTCCTCGTTCTCGAGGCCGGCCCAATACAGCTTAAGCTCTTGGTTAAGCTCGGCAAGCTCCGTCGCGTTGATGCCAAGGTCCGTGAAATAGCGGAAGCAAGGCATCGTCTCGCGGAAAAGCGAGAACCGCGACGGCCTGTAACGCTGCTCCTCGCCGACCCATTCCGCCGCCAGCCTGCGCGCCGGCAAGCTGTACGTATGCTGCCGGATAAACAGCTGCGACTGGTAGGAGGTCAGAAATTCGACAAGCTTGACGGCGGCGTCCTTCACCTGGGAATGCCGATACACCGCAAGCCCCGTATTCAGCAGCAGCGTAAGCGGCGTGCCGAGATGCGGAACCGGCGCAATGTCGAAAGGCAGCTCCTCGCCGAGCAAATAGTTCAAATAAAAATAACTCGTCATGATCATCGATACTTTGCCTTTGGCCAGCAGCCTCTCCGATTGACCGGTCGTTACGCCTTCCGACAAATACGGAATGCTGTGCTTCATTTCCTTGCTGTAACGAAGGGCATCCATCATCGGCGTACCGGAAAGCTTGATCCTGCCGTTCGCGCTGCGTTCGAATCTGGCTCCCGCTTGAAGCAGCAACAACGGCCACCGGTTAGGCGAGTACAGATCGCAGTGGAAGCCGAGCCGTTCATTAGGAATCGCCAGCTTGTTCGAGTGCTCGATCAAATCCTGCCACTGCCAGCTGCTGTTCGGCTCGGACAGGTTCGCTTCTTGAAAATGACTGCGGTTATAGCATAAAATAAGCGGCGAAAAAATGAACGGCTGCACGAGCAGACGGTTATCCCCCGTCGTGAACGCGTCCGAAAGAAAAGGATACAGCTCCGGATTCCGCTGCTGCGGCTCCAGCAAATCGCCGTTGTCGATTTCAAGAAATTCCTGAAAGTTGATATAGTTCATCATGACGACATCCAGGATGCCGCCTGTCAAATAGTTATGAATATACGCGTAGCTGTATCCCGACAATGGGACGGCCTGCACCCGAATATGCGGATTTTCTTTATGAAACAAAGACAACAGCCTTAAAATGTCCGCTTCGCCGGTAACGGAAGTGTGGAAGCCAAGCTTCACGGTGACGAACGACCCTTCGGGCTGCCCGACCACTTTCGTTCCGACCCGGGGAATTTTCTCGATCAGCCCCTCCGAAACCAGCACGTCCAGCCCTTTGCGCACCGATTGGTTGCTCAAGCTGTACTGCTCTGCGAACGCTTTTTCGGAAGGCAAATATTCGCCGGCCGTTCGTTTTCCCATCAAAATCTCTTCCCGAAGCAAGTTCACGAGATCGCCTAGGCGCGTCCGGGATGTTTTGCGACTATTCCGTTTGTCCATTTTAAAAACCTCATTCTTCAAGCGATAGGCCGGAGCTTTATGAGTTTCCGCATGTCGTTAATTGTTATTATAGCAATCGTCTACCATTCAATGTCAATAGATCGCTAAACGGTCAAAATATGCACTTCCGCCGGCACCGAGAAAGGCCGCCGATTTCCGTTAAATCGTCAAGTTTCCTTCGTTATGCTTAACCCCAGCCGATTCCTCCGGCAGAGACGACCGGTCGACACTTTCCTCGATGCAAGCATGGATGAACAAATAACGTCCCTCACCGAATCCGCCCTCCGCAGCTTCGTACCTGCCGCCGATAAAACGCGATCCGATTGCCTTTAGCTTGTGACCGCCTCCGGCGATGTGAAAATGCGCAGTGTCCGCATCCGATGCGGCGCTCGTCAGGTCGCCGAAGCTCCATGTGACGGCGTTCCCCGGCTCCGTGCTCTTCAGGAACGCTTTTTCCGCATTCGTTCCGCTGAATTGCGCCCCGCCGCCGACGGTAACGGACTGATCGGGTTTGCCGGCAGCAGCTTGATCCCAAGCGCCCTCCAGCAGAAGGCAGCAATTTCGCAGACCGCCGCCTTGCATGATAATCTCCTTGCTTTTGACGGTCAGGCTTCCCGCCTGCGGAGAAGCGCCTTCGAACCACGTATTGATCAGAATTAGCCGGTCTATGCTGCCCACGCTAACCTTCTCAATGCCATGGAATCTGCAGTTCTGCATGACTACCTCGGAAGCGACCGGCCGATAGCCGACATCTTGATTTTCGGCCGGACGGGCAATTTCGATATCGTTTACGGTACCGAACGTACAGTTGTCGAGCACGTTTCTTCGAACGGAGCGCGCCGAGCTTTGCGAGAGCGTGACCGTTTTTTGCGCGGTACAACCCTTCATCTGCAGTCCGTCCGCATTCGCCCAAATCGCGCCGGAATACGGGTTGCCTTCCTTAACAAAAACGTGGACATCCTCCAGCGTCAAATCGGTCAGCTTCTTGTGCGCGACAACCCAGCACGCCGTGTGTTTCTTGACCGTAATCCGCTTGGCGCTGTCGCCCCAATGCGTGCCGCTGTTGGCGAACGACAGCAGACCGGAATTGCCGACGAACGTCAAATCATGCTCGAACTGCCCGTGCGTCACGAATGGACCGTAATCGTCGCCGTCGCTATGGCAATTCTCGACCATGCAGTACGCTGCACAGGTAAAATCGTTTAAATGGCGGGCGTTGCTCGCATTGCAATCCCGAATATGCCCATAAAGTACATTAAGCTGCTGGGTCAAGTAACCCGTTCCGCCCCAATCGCGCTCCACCGGGTTGATCAGCTCGCAGCGCTCCGTTACGAAGTACGTGCAATAGCGGCGCTGAATGACCGGCCAGAAAACATGCTTCGCTTCGATGCCGGATACATCGCAGCTTACCGCGAATTCGTAAGCGACCGGATTCGAGCCGATTTGATCCCAGGTTTCAAAAGGTCTAATGCTGGTCGATGTGCTCGGAGGAACCGGAACGCCGATAAATTTCATATTCCTCACGTTGCTCCGGACGACCGGATTCATTTTTTTGAGCGTAAGCTCGCGTCCGGCTTCGATCGTCCAGCCGAGCTTGTAGTTGAACCGGACATGCGTGGCGTCGATAATCTCCGTTACCTTCAAAAGATAATCCAGCTCGCGCTGCGCCTTGCCTTCCGGACGATGGGCGATACGCGCGAGCCACCAGTCCTCTTCCTGGAAAGCGGAGGAGTCGGCGACCTCCAGGACGTCCGTCAGCTCGGCAAGCTCGGCGGTTAACTTCACCGTTTGCGCGACGCCGGCTTCCATCCCTTGAAAGAAGATTACGGCTCCGAACGGATTATCCCTCGTATTCAAGGCAATGCCTTCCGTCGTCACCGTATGGCCGTGGAAATCGAATTCCAGGTTGCTGCGATGGAACGTATGACGGCGAATGAAGTTCAAATTCGTATGCGCCTCGATCCGGCGGATCGAAGGATCGTTCGCCATCGCATCCATCGCATCGTCCGCATTCACGCCGGAACCGAAAATCCCGAACCAGCGGAAATCCGCGACGCCGTTATGCAGAGCTTCCCATCGGCCGCTTGCGGCAGTCCGGTCATCCGAAGCTGCGGAAGGGACATGAACCGTTCCCCCGTTATCCGCCTTCGCGCTGCCGGATACCCAGCGCATAAGCTTGGCTCCGCCGTCGCCGGCTTCGAAATAACCGGCTACCTGTACGATCGTTCCTTCCCGAAGAAGGCCGGTCGCGAGCGAGAGCAGCTCCTTCACGTTCGCAGCCTGCAGCAAATGGCGGCCTTGGGGGCCGCCCTGCTGCAAGCTGTTTGCACAATCATTCGCATGTTCATTGCTTTGAAGCATTGGCAAACAACCCGTTTCTATAAAATATGCATTCGGCTTCTTGCTAACATGTACGATAAAGTAGTTATGATGCCGGTGGGCCGAATATAAAGCTTACTGCTTAAGCGATCGTCAAATTGCCGGCGCTATGCTTAACGGTTTCCGATTCTCCCGGAAGCGCGGAGCGGTTGACGCCCTCTTCGATGCAGGACGTAAGGAACAAATAATTGCCGTTGCCCGAGCCTGCGTTCGCAGCGTTATACTTGCCGCCGACAAACCGCGAGCCCTGCACTCTGACTTTATGGGAGCCGCCTTCGATATGGAAATGCGCCATATCGGAAGAACCCGCCGTACTGGTCACATTGCCGAGGTTCCAAGTAATGATGTTGTCCGCAGCAACGCTTTTCAGGAACGCTTTATCCGGATTGGATCCGCTGAACGAGGCGCCGCCGTCGACCGTAATCCATTGATCGATTTTGTTCTTCGCATTGTTGACGTCGCCGACTTTATCCCATGCCCCCGTGAACAGGAAGCAGCAATCGACGAGTCCTCCGCCCTGCATGACGACTTCGCGCGTACCGACTTTTACGGTGCCGCCCGCATCCTTCAAGCCTTTAAACCATGTGTTGATGAGCGTCAGCTTGTTGATGCTGCCGAGGTTGACGTCTTCTACGTTGTAAAATTCGCTGTTCAAAATCGTCAATTCCCCGTTGCTCGGCGTATAACCTACTTGCGTCGTGCCGTTGCGGATCGGACGGGCAAGCTCATAACCCTTCAGCATGCCGAAGGAGCAGCTGTCAATCATGTTCACTTTCTTGCCGCGCGACGAGCCCTTATTGATCGTAATCATTTCCTGCGCCGTACAATTTCTCATGACCAAGCCGTCCATATTGACCCAAATCGATCCCGAGTTGGCCATTTTCGTACCCGGCTTCGTATACGTCACGACTGCATGGCAATCCTCCAGCGTCAGGTCGGTAATCCGCTTCATGGCTACGATCCGCGAAGCGATATGTTTCTTGACCGTGATGCGCTTCGCGCTGTCGCCCCATGTCGTGCCGCTGTTCGCAAACGACAGCAGACCGGAGTTGCCGATATACGTAATGTCGTGCTCGAATTGGCCGTGAGTAACGAACGGGCCGTACTCGTCGCCGTCGCCGTGGCAGTTCTCGACCATGCAGAACGCTGCGCAGGTAAAGTCGTTCAAGTGACGGGCGTTGCTCGTGTTGCAGTCCCGGATATGTCCGTACAAGACGTTGATCTGCTGCGTCAGGTAACCCGTGCCGCCCCAATCGCGTTCTTCCGGGTTCATCAGCTGACAGTTCTCCGTTACGAAATGCGTACAGTAACGGCGCATAACGACCGGCCAGAACACCTTCGTCGCATTGATGCCGGAAGCGTCGCACTCGACCGCGAATTCGAACGCCACAGGGTTCGATCCGATTTGATCCCAGGTTTCGAACGGCCTTTGGCTTGTTCCGTTAACAGGCACCGGAATGCCGGTAAAGCGCATATTCCGAACGTGGCAGCGGAAAGCGGGAATGACCTGCTTGTAAGTAATTTGACGGCCCTTGGCAAGCAGCCAGCCGGACTTGTAGTTCAAGCGGATATGGGTAGCATCGAAAATTTCGGTTACCTTGACCAGGTAGTCCAGCTCTTTCTGCTGGCCGCCGCCCGGGTTGTTTTTAACTTGCGCATGCCACCAGCTGTCCACCGTGAAGATCGAGGAATCGGCTACTTCGAAAATATCCGAATACTCGATGACGTCCTCAGCCAACGTTACCGTTTGGGTCACGCCGGTCAACGTGCCCTGGAAGAACATGACCGCGCCGAACGGATTGTCGATCTTGTTCAATTCCATGCCTTCGGTCGTAACCATATGCCCATGGAAATCCACTTCGATATCGCTGCGATGGAACACGCTGCGCTTCACGAAGTTCAAGTCGGAGTGGGCCTCCACCCGATGAATGGACAAATCGTTGACCATCGCGTTCAGCGCATCGTCGGCATTCTTCGCCGCATCGAAAACGCCGAACCAGCGGAAGTCGGCTACGCCGTTATGCACGACCTCGAAGCGGCCGTTCCCATTCGCCGGCGTATGCACGGTACCGCCGTTGTCCGCTTTGGAGCTGCTTGCCGCATAACGCACAAGCTTGCCTCCGCCGTCCCCGTTCGCAGCATAGCCGCCTACGAAGACATGGACTCCGTCCTTAAGATGCCCTGGAGGAAGAGCAATCAGCTCCGCTACATTAGCAACCTGCAGGACGGTACCCTTGCCATTATCGTTATCTTTATCCTTGTCTTTATCCTTATCTTTGTCCTTATCTTTGTCTTTATCCTTGTCTTTATCCTTATCTTTATCGTCGTTTCCTTGCCCCTTATTCGATTGAGCGTTGTCTGCCAAAGCCAGCTGGGATGCGAGGGCGCTGCCTGCAAGCATAACGCCTCCGATTCCTAGAGTCTTAAGTACGTTTCTTCTGCTGATACCTTCTTTGCTGGTGACTCCTCCGTTACTGTTTTGCTTGTTCGCTTCTGCAGCTTCGGGCTTCCCTTTGTTCTCTTCATGCAACATAGACAACAGCTCCTCTTCGTAATAGGGATAAGGTTTATAAACCTCTACTTCTTATTGCGAATCTCCGGCGGCTGCAGGAAATCGAAATCGCATCCCTCGTCCGCCTGGAGAACACGCTCGATAAACAATAATCCATACCCGCGGTCGTACGCCGGGGCTGGCGCTTGCCACTTCTCTTTGCGCCGGCGGAGCGTCTCGTCGTCGACGTACAGCTCCAGCTTGCGCGCCTCAATATCCAGCTCGATTTCGTCGCCGTCCTCGACCAGCGCAAGCGGTCCGCCGACCGCCGCTTCCGGAGCGGTATGCACGATCAGCGCGCCGTAGGACGTGCCGCTGATCCGCGCATCGGAAATCCGCACCATATCGCGGACGCCTTGCAGGAGAAGCTTCTTCGGAATCGGAATTTGTCCGATTTCCGGCATCGCAGGTGCGCCCTTCGGCCCCGCATTTTTGAGCACGAGCACGCTGCTCTCTTCAACGTCCAGATTCGGATCGTCGACGCGGTCGATCAAATCCTGAGGCGAGTTGAAGACGACGGCACGGCCGCGGTGCTTTTTGAGATGCTCCGATACGGCCGTTTGCTTAATCAGCGCTCCGTTCGGAGCGAGATTTCCGCGCAGTACGGCGATGCCGCCCTGCGCCCCTAACGGCTGATCGAGCGGAGCGACGACATCGCGGTTCGGAATGGTGACGTCCCGCAAGTTTTCGGCGACGGTTTGGCCGGTAACGGTCAAGCAATCGCCGTTCAGTCTCGGCTCCAATTCCTTCATCAAAGCCGGCACGCCGCCCGCCTCGAAAAACTCCTCCATCTGGTATTTGCCCGATGGACGAACATTTAAAATAAACGGCGTCGCCGCGCTGATTTCGTCAAAACGCTCCAGCGGCAGCTTGTAGCCTAAACGTCCCGCGATGGCGACCAAATGAATGATCGCATTGGTCGAGCCGGCGCATGCCATCGTTACGCGAATCGCATTGTCGATCGACTCCGGCGTAATGATATCGCGCGGACGGATGTTCCGGCGAACGAGCTCGACGATTTGGATGCCCGTAGCTTCGGACATATGACGGCGGCGGGAATCCGGCGCCGGAATAGCCGCGCAGCCGGGCAGCGCCATACCGAGCGCTTCGGCGATCGCCGCCATCGTGCTTGCCGTACCCATGACCTGGCAGTGGCCGTCGCTGCGGCAAACCGCATTTTCCGCGTCGGACAGCTGCTGGTCGCTGATGTTGCCGGCTTTATGCTCAAGCGTAAATTGATAGCAGTCCGTACATGCGCCGAGCGACTGGCCGTTCAGCCTGCCGTTCAGCATCGGTCCGCCTGTCAGGACGATGGCCGGAACATTAGCGCTGATCGCAGCCATCAGCTGTGCAGGTACCGTTTTGTCGCAGCCGCCGATCAAGACGACGCCATCGATTTGATGGCCCTTGATCATTTCTTCCGTATCCATCGCCATTAAGTTGCGAAGCAGCATCGTAGTCGGCTTCACATACGGCTCGCCGATCGAAATCGTCGGGAACTCCATCGGAAGGCCGCCCGCCTGCCAAACGCCGCGCTTGACGTACTCCGTCAGCTCACGGAAATGGGAGTGGCATTTGTTCAGCTCGCTGAACGTATTGGCGATGCCGATAACCGGCTTCCTCAAATCGCCGTCCGTATACCCCATCGATTTCGTAAACGAACGATGGATAAAGCCCCAGAAACCGGGGTCGTTAAAAAATTTCTCGCCGCGAAGCTGTTCTTCGCCGTTTGTTCCCGACTTTTTATCTTGTTCCGTCATTTTCGTAAGTCCTCCTCGAACGGTATCTAAACGCTTGTTTACAAGTCGCTTGCATTGGCAATGTGACCGCCGTCAACGACAATCGTCGTGCCTGTGATGTAGGACGCTTCTTCCGACGCCAGGAAAAGGAAAGCGTTTGCCACTTCCTCGATCGTTCCAAGCCGCCTCATCGGCGTACGCTCGGTCAGCTTCAGCGTTTCGGCGGACTTCTCCTTCAGCTCGCGGTCGAGCGGCGTATCGATAAAGCCCGGCGCAACCGCATTAACGCGAATGCCGTTGCCGGCCAGATCGACGGCCATCGATTGCGTGAGCAGCACGACTCCGCCTTTGGAGGCATTATAGTGGGCAAGCACGGCGCTTCCGGCCAAACCGTTCTTGGAAGCCATGTTGACGATGGAGCCGCGAATGCCGCTTCCGATCATCTGCTTGGCGATCCACTGGCTAAGCTGGAACGTTGCGTTCAGATTGACGTCGATAATTTTTTGCCAGCGCGAAAGCGGAATGTCGACAAAAGACTCGCGTGTCGCAATTCCCGCATTGTTGATCAAAATATCGATGCCGCCCCAGCAATCCCATGCGGCTTGCGCAGCCTTGTCCACCTGCTCCGGCTCGCTCAAATCGCAAACCACGCTCGACACCTCGACGTCAATCCCGCGCTCACGCGCGGCTTTGCGTATCGCGGCTGCCGATTCCTCAAGCTGATCCGCCCGAAAATCAAGCAGAACAACGCTTGCCCCTTCCATCACAAACTTTTCGGCAATCCCTTGTCCAATGCCTCTGGCGCTGCCGGTAACCAGCACCCTTTTTCCTTGCAAACGCATCTAACAAGCCTCCGTTCTGAATTAGCGAAGAAGCATCGCTACGGCCACACTTACGATTTCGCAAGGATAAACGGCTTCGCCGTCCTGCACGCTTTCAAAGAAAGCGGCTTCGCAAGCCTATGTTCGGACGAACGCGTTTACCGTTGAAATATAAGCAATTGATATAGGAAAACTATCCACTCTTATATTTGAACAAATGTAAGTCTGACAGGATGGTTCTCCCGCGACAGTATTTTCACTCCTACCGATCTTACCTTGTCTCTTTATTTCAAAGCAATCTATTAATCCTTATATCTAAGGAAGAAAGGCCAATGCTGCGATTGGCCTTTCTTGAAATCCTATATCTCCGTCGATCGTTCGATTTCCCGGTAAAACGTGCGATTAGTTTTCCGATTTGAACGTAACGGTTTTGCCTTGCGCTGTCGCTGTAATCGCTGCGTAGTTTTCGAAGATCGCTTTGCCGCCGTATTTGTTCATAAGCTCTTGACGGTAATCAGGCCATTTGGCAGCGTCTTTCTCTTTAAACAGGATTTGCGTATGGAACACGCTCATTTGTTTACGCAATGCGCCGATATCCATGCCTTCTTTAACGGTCAGAGCCGTGCCGACGGAAGGAAGGATTTTGTACGAACGAATTTTTTCGACGATTTTTTTGTCGCGGTCGGTGATGTTCGGATCGATAATGTCGAATCCGTATACTTCCGGTTTACGCGGCGTGAACCAGCCGTAAATTTCCAGGAAGTTGCCGTTGTCCGAAACGTTCGCTTTGTAGTTGTCTTTGTTGACTTCGATTTTTTTGCCGTCTTTTTTGTAGTCGACGCCCTCTTGGCCGTAACGAGTCAGCAGGAAGCCTTCTTCGCCTGCAAGCCAGTCGAGAATTTCGATCGAGCGTTGGACTTTCGCATCGGACGATTTGGAGCTCAGCAGGAACGGATTGCCTGGAATCGTTTCTACCCAAGTACCGGTTTTTTCCCAAGGGTGGAAAGGCTGCCAGTTGGCGTTCGTTTGTCCCGCTTGCTTCGATTTCATTTGCAGACCTGCAGGGTTGTTGTCGAACGCAAGGTCTTTGCCTTGGCCGATGATGATACCCGCTTTGCCTTGCGCCGCTTTGTCGAAATGCTGGCCGTATTTATTCAGGAACCAGTCAGGGTCGACTACGCCGAGATCGATTGTTTTCTTAATATCGTTTAATACATTCGTCATGCCGATATCGGTGCGGACGTCGATGAATTGTCCGTCTTTCACATACGTATCGCCGATATAACCGTTTTTGAGGAACTCAGGGAAGTCCATCGAAATGTTGGCGCCGGCGCCGGCAGCCGTGAAGCCGTAAGTGTCGTTTTTGCCGTTGCCGTCCGGATCTTTAAACGTGAAAGCCTTCATGACTTCGATGAGCTCGTCGTAGTTGGTAGGCATCTTGAGTCCGAGCTTGTCGAGCCAGTCTTGACGGATGTAAAACGTGCGGTACAAATCGGTTTCGTAAGGAACCGGAGCGCGTTTGAAGGCGCCTTGAACTTGATAGGTTTTCAGGTTCGCTTCGGTCACCCAATATTTAAAATAGTTAGGCATTTTGGCCGGCGTAACGATACCGGTCATATCGCGGGCAACGCCGTCTTTGATATAGTTGTTGGAATCGACGCCTTGCGAGTAGAACACGTCCGGGATATCGCCGGAAGCGATCAGCGTGTTCAACTTCGTTTGGTAATCGGCGCCCATCGGCATATAAGTCATTTTCATCTCGACGTTAAATTTCGACTCGATCGCTTTTTTCACGAAATCTTTGTCGGCAGCCGGAAGCTGATACGTCGCATCCGCGATGACCATCCAGTTCAGCGTCAGCTTTTCTTTATTATTCGCCGCGCCTGGCGATGCGCTTGCGCCGCCCGACGGAGCCGGCGATGTAGACGGTTTTTCTTCTTTGCTGCCGCAAGCGGCGAGCACGAGAGACGAAGCAAGCAATACGGACGTTACCTTCGAGAACGTTTTCAAAACAAAGACCTCCCTATTCGATTTTGCATAATTGAGAATAGCAACAACTTCACTTGGAAAGCTACGACCAAAAGTAGGAAACGGAACTGCACTTTCGTTCACCGCCGACCCGGATGCTTCCCGTCCGGCCTTCATCACCCCCAAGAAGAGTAAACGCATTTAGCCTTGCGGCAAAGCCGCCGCCGGGCTTAGCCTTTGATGGCGCCCAGCAGCATGCCTTTGACGAAATACTTTTGAAGGAACGGATAAACGACTAGAACCGGAATGGTAGCTACGACGACGGTCGCCATCTTGATCGTCTCCGGCGGCAGCGCGTTCAGCGACGATTGCGGCACCGCGAGCTCCTGACTGACGGCAGGCGATTGAATCATATTCCGCAGCACGACCTGAAGCGGATAAAGCGTCCGGTCGCTCAAGTACATGATCCCGCCGAAGTAAGCATTCCAATGGCTGACCCCGTAGAACAGACCGAGCGTCGCCATAATCGGCATGGAGAGCGGGAGCACGATCCGGATCATCGTTCCGATATCGCCGCAGCCGTCCACCTTCGCCGCTTCTTCCACTTCGCTTGGCAGACCCTCGAAGTAGGTTTTCATAATCAGCATATTAAAGGAAGAGACGAGCCCCGGAATAATCAGCGCCCAGAGCGTGTTCATGAGCCCCGTCGCTTTAACCGTCATATAAGTCGGAATCAGACCGCCCGAGAACAGCATCGTGAATACGATCCCCATCAAGACAATGTTCCGGCCCGGCAAAAACTTTTTGGACAGCGGATACGCAAGCATCGTCGTTACCGCGAGATTAAGAGCCGTACCGACAACCGTGATGAAAATCGTAACCTGCAGCGCCTTCGGCACCGTGTTGCTCGAAAAGATCGTTTTAAACGCGTCAAGCGTTACGGAGGTCGGCCAAACGACGAACCCGCCGTTTTTGAGCACTTCCGTATAAGGCGTAATCGACATGACGATTACGAAGTAAAGCGGAAACAAGGTGGCCAAACAGAACAGCGTTAGGCCCGTATAAAGAACGGCATCGACGATGCGGTCCGATTTGGTTTTTTTCAATACGACTGACATGTGACGATGCCTCCTTTACCAGATGCCGGACCCGCCGACTTTTTTGGACAACTTGTTTGCGCCTAATACGAGCACGAGCCCGATAACCGATTTGAATACACCCATTGCCGCCGGTACGCTGAATTCCATCTGCTCGATACCTCTTCGGAATATCCATGTATCCAGAATATCGCCGACATCGTAAACCCTGGCGTTTAAGAAAATGTAGATTTGCTCGAAGCCGGCATCCATAATATGTCCGATCCGCAAAATTAACAGGAGAATGAACACTTCGCGAATGCCCGGGAGCGTAATATGCCAGAGCTGGCGCCAGCGCCCCGCTCCGTCGACTACGGCAGCCTCGTAAAGCTCATTGTTGATCGTGGAAAGGGCGGCCAAATAAATGATCGCGCCGTATCCGGTGCTTTTCCAAATATCCGTCGTAATGATTAACGACCGGAAATAATCCGAGTTGGTCAATACGTCGATCTGTCCCCAACCCATATCCCGGAACCAAGTGGTGATCAGTCCCGCGCCCGGCGCGAAGAACGAGAAGACGAGACCGTAAACGATAATCCAGGACAAGAAATACGGTCCGTACGTAATCGTTTGGACGATCCGCTTGAACCACTGCGCGCGGATTTCATTCAAGATCAGCGCCAGCATGACGTCCGGCAGCATGTTGAACACGATACGGTAGAAGCTGATCAACACCGTATTCTTGATCAATAGAGGGAAATCCGGCGAATTGAATATGACGCGGAAATTTTCAAAGCCGACCCATTCGCTCCCCCACATGCCTTTCATCAGATTGTACTTCTTGAAAGCGATAACCAATCCGAACATCGGGACATACTGGTAAACGATGTAATACAGAATGCCCGGAACCATTAGCAGATACAACCATTTGTAGCGGAGAAACGTCTTCCAGGCGCTGCGCTTTGGAATGTTCGCCGCAGGCGGCTCGGAAATCGCCGTCCCGTTCGCTTGCATCGTCCCCTCACCTCCATAATTTTTTCAGTTACACCCTAGTTGTCTGCATGGCGGTTATTTCTAAGCGTAACGAACTACAATTCCCATCGTCTGCTGAGGCGCCTCGGCCAAATTTTTGTACATGGCGGGCAAACCGTCGAGCAGACACTCGTTCGTAATCAGCGGCGTAACATCGATTCGTTTTCCGGCGAGCAACCGCAAAAACTCGTTCATGTTCCGGCCTTCCGTCCAACGTACATAACCGATCGGATAATCGACGCCTTCCTGCTCGTACGTTTGCTCGTAACGGCCCGGCCCTCCGGCCCGTGAAATATGAACGCTCGCTTCTTTCATAAAAAGCAGATCCCGGTCGAATTCCGTCCCGGTATCGCCGACGATCACGACGCGTCCGCGGTCGCGAAGCCAGTGAATCCCTTGATCGATCATGCTGTGCTTCCTGTTGCTCGCGCAAAGCAGAACGGCATCGGCCCCGTTGCAGGACGGATCGGCTTCGATCGCGCGCTTCAGCTCTTCCTCGTTGCGGCAAGCTATAGCTCCGATCGATTCAAGCATCTGGCAGCGCTCCTCCATCAGCTCAAGGCCGATAACGCGGTAGCACGCTGCGTGAGCGATGCGGGCAATCATCTGTCCGAGGATGCCCAGCCCCGCCACGATAATCGTTTCGCCGAAGCGCAGATCGGCTTGACGCAGCGCGTGAATCGCAATGGCGCCGATTCCGACGAACGCCGCTTCTTCCGGCCGAACCCCATCCGGGACCGGCGCGACAAGATGCTTCGGCAGCAAGAGGTAATCGCGGTGAGCGGGAACGCCGTAACATGCGACTCTTTGCCCGGGCACGACATGCGTCACGCCTTCGCCGACCTCTTCCACAATGCCTGTTGCGCTATAGCCTAAACTGGCGTCTTGTGAAGTATTTCCACTATTGCGGATCATCATGAGTTCCGTTCCGACACTGACGGCCGAATAATCCGTTTTCACTTTTACGAATTGAGCACGCATTCCGGGAACCGGAATATCGGTCAATTCCGCCGCGCCATTGCGGCCAATTACAGCTCTCATCATGCACAACCTCTTTCTGGTTTCAAACTGAGTCTCGCCAGGTGAAATTCTATATAACATAGAATAATCTAATTTGTTTCTGGTTTGTTTTTTAATTATATAGGTCGATTGGAAGCGATGTCAACGGCGAATTTTTACATCGATTTAATATGAAACCGCTGGCATTATTGAATTGGAACCGCTTACAGAAACATTTGTTCGTATGTCTATAAATTGTCGGTAATAAAACATATGCTTCGATTGTGATGTCTATGTGATAATTCTCGTTTTTGTGATTTACTTCTGATGTTATTTAAACCAGTACCCCTAAATAAATCGTTATTTATCCGGTTACAATAACAATTTCGACTTGATTCGACAAAATTCTTCGTCCCCCTCCTGCTATTCCGCTTCTCAATGGCATTGTTCTGGTTTGTTTTTGCCTCGTCAACAAACCAAGCCGACACGTACCGGGAGTGGATCAGAACAAATTAGGTTGCCGAGATTTAGAGCCGCTTCCACGATAACCTTTCTGAATAAATTAAGAAAAACCTAGCGGAACACCGCTAGGTTGGTTTCTTTTATACGAAAGCTTGCGTTTGCGCTGCTTCCTTTTACTTGCAGAACTCCTCGAAAGCCCCGGTCAAATCGGCTGCGATCATGTCGGCGGACCGGTCTTCGATTTGATGACGCTGGATAAAGTGAACCAGCTGTCCGTCCTTAAACAGGGCGATGGATGGGGAAGACGGCGGATATGGCGCCAAATATTCGCGCGCCTTCGCTGTAGCTTCCTTGTCCTGGCCGGCAAATACCGTAAACAACAAGTCGGGCTTCACTTCGTTCTGCAGCGCTTTTGCAACGCCCGGACGGCATTGTCCGGCTGCGCAGCCGCATACGGAGTTAATAACGAGAAGCGCCGTTCCTTTGGCATACGGCAAATTTTCCACGACTTCCTCAGGCGTGCGAAGCTCGGTGACGCCGATACGGGTCAAGTCGTCGCGCATGGGCTGAACCATGTCACGCATATATGATTCAAAAGACATCGACATTATTCATTCACTCCTCTTTTTCCATTTAAGAAAAGTTGCTTACCTCTTCATTATACATGGCAAGCAAGTGAATGCAAAGCATACCGTGTCTCTTTCGCGCACTTCAAAGCGGCTCCATGCCGAACGTGCCGTTCGAAGCCGGCCCCATCCTCACTCCCGGTTTTCCGCCGGGTCGTCGGACGCGTCATCAGGCTCTTTTACCGAACCGAGATCGTAAGAAGCATTTTTGTCCGGATGCATGAACATCCCCGTCTGCGGAGTGATCCCCCGTTCGAAATAATCGCGGTTTTCGCTTGTTTGAAACCCGACGTCCTTGAAGGGATGCACCCACTCGTCGCCCGACATTACGGCAGGATCGGTATTTTCGGTCCATTGCTCCAGCGGAGAATTCGAAGACTCGTAATCATGATCCCCGATCAAGACGCCGTGCTCGTTGACGAACGGCTCTTGTGGCCCCCGGCCTTGCCGAAACTCCGGTAAAAAATTGATTTCAAACGGATCCAAATCGGACCGGTCTTTCGTAACGGCTTCCGGCTGCGCTTCAGCCGTTTCTTGGTTTCCATGCGCATTTGTTTGCTTCCCGGTTTGTTCGCTGGTCATCGAAAGCAAGCCTCCCGACTCAGGTTGACGGGCGGTTCGGCCCGTTCAGTTTTTTATCGGTCTGTATCGTATCGTCCGCATGCCGCCGTTCCGCCTCGTTCTGCTGCGCCTGTTTGATTTGGGCCTTGGAATCGTTCGCTGCCATCATGTCTTGCTCCTTTGCGATAGTTTGGATATCCGCACCGCTCGCCATAGTATGCCTCGTTTCGGGAAATTGTATCAATCCGAACAACCGGGCGGCACTGCTCCCCAGCAGCGCCAGCGCCGCAAAGCCCCACTGCTCGGCCGTCAGCAGAAAAACCGTTTCTTTCGGTGGCTCCTTAAACAAGGACACGGCCAGCAAGCCAAGCCCGCCGTACGTGCATAAATCTCGAACGTATCCCCCTGTGCCAAGAGGCTCTTTCCTGCACCACAGCCAAACGCCGAGCGCCGCAGACAACAGCAACGCGTACGCACCCAAAGGGTGAACGCCGAAAAGCGAAGATTCCGATGCAATCGCCCACGGCAGTTCCGTTACTCTGCCGCCTTGCCACATGGCCGCCTGCCGCACCGTATAAGCCGCCAGGACGCCGAATGCCGCAGCATCGGCCGCCGTTTGCACGGGTATGCCCGCTTTGCGCAGCTGGAGCAGGACAAGCACGGCAGCGGCGACGGCACCAAGCACCACCATGTCCGGCGAGCTCCAATAGATAAGCAATCCGAGCGGCTGCTCCCAGATGATCGACGGCGTCTTCAGCAGAAAACCGAGCTTCCAAACCAGAAGCACGACAAACAAACCATTCGCAAAAATGTTCATCAGTGTGCTGCGTAAGAGTGGCTGCGGCTTAACCTCCTCATGAGCGCCATCTAAAGCGGAAACATCCGCGTCTATTTCCCGTTCGGTTCCGTCCGGGCCGTCCGCGAGACCTTCGGTACGGCGGCGGGACATGATTCGATCTTCGCGTTTTAATCGAAAGCTGACTACGGCATATCCCGCCAAAGCGGACAACAACACGCCGAGCAGGCTCCACTGCAGCTGCAGAGGCCCAAGCGATATGCTTTCAGGCATCGGTTACCCTCCCCATCGTTTCCGGCTTCTTCCTTTCCTTTGTACCATATTGGGCGTTGCCTTGCAAAACGCTAGATTACTATCTATCAACTAGCGTGGAATTTACAGCCCGGCAGGCTTTAACACGAGAGCAAACCGCCGGCAGGTTACGTATATATAAGGTATCACTATCTATCAATGATAGTTGGTAGGTAAAGAAAATCACTAGTTTAGTCACACGCTTATGACGAGCTTTCGCTAGCCGCTCGTTGATAGTCGATAGTCATGCACAACATTCAAAGGAGGGTGCATCGTTATGGTCTTGGCCATCGCCGCAGCAACAATGGGCTTCAACCGTATTTTGCATGGGACGGCAGCCGTCGCAGCCCGCAGCTTGCCGCCCGGAGCAGCGCTCGAAGACGACCGTTCCCGTTCTCCGACAAAAACGCTCAATCGGCACCGGAGGGTTTCAGAGAAGGGCAATAGAGTCTTAAAGGAAAAAGGGTGACAAGATGAACATTTCCTCCTCCATGGTTTCACTGACCGTTCTTGCATTTCTTTTTACAATGGTACTCGTCCTATGGCGGCCGAGAGGAATGAATGAAGCGATCCCCGCCACCTTCGGCGCGCTGATCGTGCTTGCAAGCGGAAGCGTATCGTTAGCGGATTTGGGTACAATCGGGGAAACGATAGGCGGGGCGGCCATAACCATAATGGCGACCATCGTCATGGCGATCGTCCTGGAAAGTTTCGGGTTTTTCGTCTGGGCCGCCGAAGGGCTTGCCGCCAGAGCGAAGGGCGACGGAGTCCGGCTTTTCTGGTACGTCAATCTGATCTGTTTTCTGATGACGCTGTTCTTCAACAATGACGGCAGCATTCTGATTACAACGCCGATCCTGCTCATTCTCCTCAAAAACCTCGGACTCAAGAACCACGAGAAAATTCCTTATCTATTATCCGGAGCCTTAGTCGCAACAGCATCCAGCGCCCCAATCGGCGTCAGCAACATCGTAAACCTGATCGCGCTTAAAATCGTCGGCATGGACCTCTATATGCACACGCTCATGATGTTCGTTCCGGCAACGCTCGGCCTTCTATTTTTGGTGCTCGTTCTGTTTCTATGCTTTTATAAACAGCTGCCGCGAAAGCTTCGGACGCCTTCCCGGGGCATTCCGTACCAAGGTCCGGGAAAACATCCGTTAGGCACACAATCGAACCAATCGTTCTTCCTTCCCCAAAATCGGGATACCTTCATGCGCAACCTGCTCTTATTCGTTTTCTCCATTCGCGTGAGCTTGTTCGTCGCTTCCTACTTACACATACCGATTGAAATCGTCGCCGTTTTCGGCTCGGCGGTTTTGCTGTTATGGCGCTGGTACTATTTGAAGGTTACGCCTGTCGATATGCTCAAAAAAACGCCGTGGCATATTCTCGTTTTTGCGTTCGGCATGTATGTAATCATTTACGGCTTGCATAATATCGGGTTGACCGATTGGCTCGTTCGCGTCATCCAGCCGATGATTGCCGGCGATCTGCTCAACGCCAGCTTAACGATGGGCGCCCTGCTGTCGATCATGTCCATCTTCTTCAACAACCATCCGGCCTTAATGGTCGGGACGCTTACTTTGACCAGCATGCATCTCGATCCGCTGACGCTCAAGATCGCTTATCTCGCAAGCGTCATCGGCAGCGATTTAGGCTCCTTGCTTTTGCCGATCGGTACGTTAGCATCACTTATCTGGCTTCATATTCTTCGCCAGCATCGCGTAAAAATCAGTTGGAAGGACTATGTGAAGGTTACGATTATCGCGATTCCGGCTTCGGTTCTCTTCACGCTCGTTTGCCTCGCATTTTGGGTGGATTGGATTTACTAGTCGGCAGCAGCCGAAACGAAAATGAACGGTTCCCGTTACTATTTTGGCAGGGGGATTTCTTATGCAGACTTTGAAAACGTATTTAGGAAAGGAAGTCATCGTCGAGCTGTCCGGCGAACGCAAACGCTCCGGTATGCTGATCGATTGCGGACCGGATGTGCTCGTAATCTACGAGGATACCAAATATTTATATATTCCCGCAGCTCATATCCAACACATGGAGGTCAGCTCCAAGAAAAATTCGGAATACGCGCAGCCTCCGCACAAAAAAGCCCGCAGTGACGATTCGCTAAGCTTCGCCAAGATCGTACAAGAGGCGCAAGGGTTGCTTACGGAGCTTTGCCTTGCCGAGCGGCAATCGGTTTATGGTCATATCGCCCATTTCAGAGACGACTATATCGTATTCCATTCGCCGGTTCATCAAACGCTGCTGATTCCGGTATTCCATATCAAATGGCTCAGCCCGTATGAAGGCGGCCTGCTTTCCTGCGGCAAACCCGGACTCACGGCAGCGGACACTTCCGCGGAATCGTATGCCGATTCGTTCGAAGCTCAGATCCGATCATACGAAGGCAAGGTCGTCATGCTCGACTTCGGCCTGAAATCAAACCGGTTGGGAACTCTGGAAAAAGTGGAGAATCATACACTGGCATTCGTCACACCGGATCAAAAATGGCAGTACTTCCATATCAGCCACGTCAAAAACTGCGCCAGCCCGATACGGAAATAGCTGCGATCGACCTCTTTCACAGGGGGCCGGATCTTCGTCGACGAGCACATCCTCTTGCCTGCCTTGGCGGAGGAGCTTCTCGACGACGGTCTCGGCCTCTTTTTTGGTTCAAAAAAGCCCTGAAGAGCTCCCAACTTTTTCCACTCTCATCCGAATGGCGGACCTGCGAATCGGGAGAAGTTGAGAGCACTCTGAGCGACGGATAGACGACATTACGGAGCGTCACATGAGAACGCGCATATGGGGGCATCGTTGAAAAGAAAAACATTCGATTCGAGGAGTCGCTTTTGGAGCCTTCGCCTCACGACGATTTTTAACGTGTGGTTACGCGCTTTTTTTGCGGCATATCCGGCAGCTCGTTTACGGAAACGACGCGGTTCGTTTTTTTGACCGGTTTGATCCAATGTCTCTCATTTCCCGGCAGATCGTCGAACCATGCGGCATCATCGGGGCAATCGAGCGTCATAAATTTGCCGTAATGGCCGTCGCGGGACTGGTGGTATTTCAAATACGCCTTGCCGTTTTCGATCGCCAAAATTTCAATTTTGCCGGACGTATGGCTCATCGAAAGCCGCACTCTTTTGCCGAGTCCCGACGTTCTGGCTTTAGCGCCCTCCACGATCCGGTAAACTTCGTTCAGCGGAAGGACGAAATCGCGATTGCCCGCTACCGGACGATTGATGAAAAAGTAATAGGGCGTTACGCCGGCCCAAGAAAGCCTGTTCAGCAGCTCGCCCAGCACCTCGGGGTCGTCGTTGATCCCTTTGAGCACCGGTGTCTGATTAACTACAATCGCGCCTGCCTCATGAAGGGCTTTGAAGCCTTGTATAGCTTCCGGCGTAATTTCGCGCGGATGATTGATATGCGCCATCACATAAATGCGTTTTTCCGGCGTCGAGAACTCGCGGATCGTCTCCAGCAGCTCTTCGTCCTCGTAAATCCGCATCGGATTAAAGACCGGAATTTTGGAGCCTAAACGAATGATTTGGACATGAGGAATTTCGCGCAAACGTTCCAAAATCATGCGCAGCTTCGGCGTCGCCAGAATCAGACTGTCTCCCCCGGTAAGCAGAACGTTGTTGATTTCCGGATTGGCGGCGATATAAGCAAGGCCCGGTTCGACATCGGACATCGCTTCCTTAACGTCATTGCGGAACAGTCTCTTGCGGAAGCAATACCGGCAATAGGAGCCGCAAACCTCCGAAACGATCAGCAGCGCGGTCGTGCGATACTTATGCTGGCAGCCCGGCACGACGTAATTGGTGTCCTCGTCCGACGCATCCCAGCGCCCGTATTCCTCCAGCTCGCCTTCATTCGGAATGACAAGCTTGCGGATCGGGTCCTGCGGATCGTTCCAATCGATAAGATTCAAGTAATAATCGTTGACTCGAAACACAAACTTCTCGGTAATTTGCTTAAGCCGGGCCCTTTCCTTCTCGGGTATCGACGTAATTTTCTCGATATCGGTAATGTACTTTGGTTGTGGCATGGCATTTTCCTCCTAAGGTTGTGTTGGATTTTTTCATCTATGTGATCCCCATGATCCGGCCGATTGCCTAAAGCGTCCGATAAATAAACGCCATGACCGTATCGAATGGGGGCTAAGCGCCCTATCCCTCCCAGTGAATGTTGGAAATCCGACCTGCAAGATCGATTCATCCATACCTAGCATTCTTGCTTCGACGTTACGCCAAACCGACCCGATAGAACCTCGCATTCCGGCAAAAAATGAAAAAACCGGCTCTGCAGCAACCGCAACAAAACAACATTGCGCTTGAGCAAGCCGGGAGGTCCGAAAAAATGCAAAAAGACCCTATTCACGGGTCAAAGCGTGCAGCAAATAATAAAGATCGGATTTGACCCATCCCCTGCTGACGAGGTTAGCTGACGGACTCGGGAAAGATGGTTCCCTACGATTCAACCTTCAAATCGATTCGCCCCAGAAAAGTGGTTCCCCCGCTTTCCGATTTGTACAATCGGAAATTAAGCGCAAACAAATTGTAGCTCATTATGGAAAAAAAGTCAAATTAGCTCCCCTTGTCCCAGCGATTTATTTAAGCTAAATAAGGGGGATTAATCGAAAAGCTGCCGGGGCTCGAAATTCCCCGGCAGCATAAACCGCTAAATGATTTACGCCTTCAGCACGTCGTGATCGACGTAACGCGCGCCGTTCAGCTCGCTGATTACGTTGATTGCGACCTTCGCGCCGTCGCCGGCGGTGACGATCGTATGCATGCTGACGCCTGCGCAGGTGCCTGCGGACCAAACGCCGTCGACATTCGTGCGACCTGCTGCATCGACCTTCAAAATTTTTGCGATGCGCGGCTCGGTACCCGGGATTACCTCGATACCGGACGCTTCCGCCACATCGACCATCATGCCTGTAGCGACGATAACATGCTTCGCTTCGTAGGAGCCGTTCTCCGTGGAAACGGTCAGCCCTTCGCCGCTCTTAGCGATGCCGGTTGCCTTATCCTCCACGTATTCCGCGCCGAATTTAGCGGCTTGCTCCTTGCCAATCGCGACGAGATCCGGGCCGGTAATCTCCTTTACGCCGTAGTGGTTTTCAACCCATGCGCGTTTGGTGACGCTTTTGTCGTTGTCGATGACGAGTGTCTTCTTACCCGATTTTGCGGCGAAAATAGCTGCGCTGGACCCGGCAGGTCCTCCTCCGATAATAACGATGTCGTACATGTTCAAACACTCCTTTAAGTATGATGGGTCTTAACAGCAATTCAAGCTTCCCCTAGGCCAAAAACTTTTATGCATAAGCTCCGCGACGAATAGCCGCGAAGCGGCCGGGCTTCCTTATTCGGCGCCTCCGGCATTGGCAGGCATGGCCGCCGGCTGTGCGCCGCTTTGCCGCTTGGGCAGCAGGAACGAAATCGCCAAAGCGGCGACCGAAAAAACGACAAGCAGCAAAAAGATGCTGTGCATGCCGGAAACAAGCACTTCCCGCATCGCCTGCCTCCCTCCCTCCGGCAGCTGCGCCGCCGTCTCGGGATTGATGAGCCGATTAATATCCTCCAGCTTCATTCCTCCGGACTCCGCTTGCTTGCTTGAGAGCTCTGAGGCCAAACGCGAGTTGAAATAAGTCCCGTAAACGGCCACGCCGAACGTTTGTCCGAGCGTACGGAAGAGCGTAATCGAGGCTGTCGAAACGCCCCGCATCGTCCAGTCGACCGCAGATTGGGCGGTGACGGTGAAGACGGTCACCACGATACCGAAGCCGATGCCGTACAGGCCGGTGATGACATAAAACGCAAACTGCGACGCCGAAATATCGAGCAGCGCAAGCCACAAAGAGCCGATAATAAGAACGATGATCCCGAGAATGGCGCTGTAACGCGAGCCTTTCTGCACCAGCAGCCTTCCGCTGAAAAAGGCTCCCACCGTCCATGTGATCGTCATAGGCGTGATGGCGAAGCCCGCGTAAGTCGCGCCATAGCCGAGTACGCCTTGAATCCACATCGGAATGTACACCATGATGCCGATCATCACCATGCTCGTCAGGAAGCTGACCACGCTTGCGACGGCGATGTCACGGATGCGGAACAGCTTAAGCGGAAGCATCGGCTCCGACGCTTTCGTCTGCACGTAAAGGAATAACGCCAGGAAGACGACGGCCGCCGCGTAAAGGAGCAGCATCGACGGCGATGCCCAGCTGTGCGTTTCGCTGCCTCTCTGCAGCGCATAAAGCAGAGCCACCATACCGATCGTGAACGTTACCGCGCCGGCATAGTCGATCTTCTTCCGGCTTCGTTCGAACGATTCCTTCAAGGACGCCGCGACCAGCACCATCGAAAGCAAGCCGAATGGCACGTTAATGAAGAAAATCCAGTGCCAGGTAAGCACATCGACAAAAAAACCGCCTACAAGCGGACCGACGACGCCAGCCACGCCCCAGATCATTCCGATGATACCTTGCACTCTTGCGCGCTGCTCCATCGGGTACAAATCGCCGATAATCGTAAAGGTCACCGGCATAATCGCGCCCGCGCCGATCCCTTGCAGCGCCCGGAACCAGATCAGCTGATCCATATCTTGCGCGAACCCGCACAGCGTCGACCCGATCAGGAACAGCACCGTGCCGATTGTAAAAATAATTTTGCGGCCGAACAAATCGGCCAGCTTCCCGAATATGGGCGTCGTTACGGCCGATGTAAGCAAGTATACGGCGAACACCCAATTCATACGCTCCAGGCCGTGCAGCTCGCTGACGATCGTCGGCATCGCCGTACTGACGATCGTTCCTTCGATCGCCGTCAGGAACGTCGCCACCATCAAGGCAATCGTCACGTTCCGACGGTTCGAGCCGCTGCTCGGCGCTGCGCTGTCATTCATCATTTGCGACATACAGGCCTCCTAAATACTAAGCAATAATACTATATGTTTGAATAAGCCCCTAATTCGAAACTTAATATACATTTCATACATAATAGTATGTTAAATTATGCGATTATATGGATGGAAAGTCAACCCTTTTTTTGGGCGCCCAAGCGTCAAAGATAGACGGCTTCGCCGTCCAAATCGCTTTCGAAGAAAGCGGCTTCGTATGCATAAACTGGGACAAGGCATTTGATCGTGCAACGGATCGTGATCGGCATAATAAGGCGAAGTTTACTATTCGTGAGGCAAACTTCACTATTTCACACCGAAAACCCGTGTTTTGGTGAGGTAATGAGGCAAGCGCTACTATTAGTAAGGTAAATCTCATTGTTTCTAGCCGAAAACCCGTGTTCTGGTGGCATAATGAGGCAAACGCAACGAATAGTGAGGCAAACGAAATTGATAGTTACGTTTGCCTCACTATTTGGCGAAAAGGAGTGTTTTACCGGTTGAATAGTGAGGACAGCCTCATGAACAATAAGGTTTTCTACACTAATCGCACGGTTCGTGCACAACCATTACGATATCCGTGTTTTTGCTTTCATAACCAGGTTATCAATCCCTAGTTTTAGACTTGACGGCGTACTAGCCTCATTCTTTCTTGCCAATTTCTCGAGTTCGGCGGTACAGTAAGGAAAAACTCACTACTTCTCTTGTTAGGAAAAAAAGGAATAGTAAGTTTTCCCTCATTCTTTTGCCGAAAACGCTATGTTGTTTCGAAAATAGTGCGCCTAGCCTCATGAACAATGTGGTTTTCTTCACTATCTCGACTCATCGACTTATGGCGGGTTCCTCCCGTATACGAATAGCTTTATAGAATGTAAACTTTCTGAAACTACAAGGATAAACGGCTGCGCCATCCTAGATACTTTCGAGAAAGGCGACTTCGTAAGCATAAATCGGGAAGTGCACGTTAATCGTTAAAAAAGCAAAGCCCGGGATTCCGGGCTTGTCCTGCGATAAGATACCCCGCATTACGTTCCTGCAGTCAAGCTGCCGCCGGAAGGCGCAGCGAGAAGACTGCGCCGCCTTCCGACCGGTTCCCCGCTTTGATCCGGCCGCCGCAGCGCTCGACGATCGCCCGGGAGATGGCGAGGCCGAGGCCGGTTTCGCCATCCTTGCCTTTGACGAACCTGTGGAAAAGATGAGGCAGCAGCTGCTCCGGTATGCCCTTGCCGTCGTCGGCGATTGAGATAATGATTCCTCCATCTTCCATCCTGGCTTCGATTGCGATGCAGCGGTTCGCGTAACGCGCGGCGTTCGATACGACGTTCAGCAGCGCCTGCAGCAGCTTATCCCGGTCGACGCTCACCATTAACGGATTACGCGCCTCTTCGCGGCAAGCGGTGCGGAGCTCCAGCCCTTTGGCGACGACAAGCGGGTTGATCCGCTCGACCGTCTCCTCCAGCATCTCCTTGATATTGACCGCAGCCGGCCGAAAAATATCCTCTTCGCTGTCCAGCTTGGCGAGCAGCGTCATCTCCGTGACGATCCGCTTCAGTCGGCCGCTCTCGCTTAAGATGATATCCAGCCCCTTACGCGTACCTTCGCCCTCGAACACACCGTCCCGTATTCCCTCCGCATAACCCGCAATCGACATAAGCGGCGTCTTGAGCTCGTGGGACGCGTTCTGGATAAACTCCTTCTGCACGCGGTTGTATCTGTCCAGCTCGCCCGCCAGCTCATGCACGGTTTGCGCGACGGCTCCGATTTCGCCTCCGGCTTTAACGAGCTTCACTTCGGCAAAATGGCGCGCCTTCACCTTTTTCAGCTCTTTCTGCAGCTCCATGAGGGGCCGGATAAGCTTTTGCGTGATGAGCGCGCTCAGCAGCAGCACCAGCGTCCCGCCGACGCCCAGTACGATCAGCAGCTTTCCGAGCAGCGCACGCTCGATCGCATTGATCTTGCTGACCGGCGTCAGAAGCGTCAATGTGCCTTCGGGCAACGTATTCACGCTGTATATATAGCGGTTATCCTTCCCCTCCCAGAGCGCTTGGAGAGCGACCGGCTCCGCCGTCGCCAAAGGCTGGACGGAAGTCGACTCCGTAAGCGAAAATCCCGGCACCGGGCCGGTCACGATGTTCCCGTCCGCGTCCGAAAGGATCGCCTCTACGCCGGAAACTGCAGGAACGGCGGTAAGACTTATAGAAGCCGCGCCTGTGGTCTGAATGGGCTGCGCGTCATTTACGCTCAGTTGCGAAGACAAGGTAGCTCCCATCTTGGTCAGCTCCTGCTTTTGCGTCCCGATAAGATGATCCTGCAGCACGTAGTGAATCAATAACGCCGTCATCCCCAGCACGAGAACGAGCAGCAGGCCGAATGCAAGAATGATTTGATGAAGCAGCTTCATTGCGGATGCCCTCCGTCCATTCTTAACCGGTAGCCGTGTCCCCATACCGCCTGGACCGGCAAACGGTTCATTTTTTTGCGCAGACGCTTGATAAGATGATCGACCGCCCGATCGCTTCCGAAATAGTCGTCTCCCCAGACGAGAACAAGCAGCTCATCCCTCGTATAAGCGCGGTTCGGGTGCTCGGCGAATACTTGCAGCAGCGAGAATTCCTTGAAGGTAAGCTCGATCTCTTCCTTCTCCCAGAAAGCGCGCCTCTCCTCGGGCAAAAGCGTGAGCGGGCCGAGCCCGATCCCCGGCTGTCCGCCCGCGGCCGCTCTGCTTGACGGATTCGGCGACTGATCGTCCGTCCCTCTGAGCTTATACCACTTCTGCATCTGCCGCTTCACGCGGGCGACGAGCTCGCGCGGGCTGAACGGCTTGACCATATAGTCGTCGCCTCCCAGCTCCAGGCCGAGTATTTTATCCACCTCGTTGTCCTTGGCGGAAATCATAATGATCGGCACCTCGGCCTCTTGACGGATCCGTCTGCACAATTCGAAGCCGTCCATGCCCGGAAGCATGATGTCCAGCACCCACATATCGGGAGGGTCGTTCCGCCACAGCTCCCATGCCTCCTCGGCCGTTCCCAGCCCGATCGTCCGGTAATTTTCCTTAATCAAATAGGCCTCAACGAGATTGCGTATATGCTGGTCGTCGTCAACGACGGCGATGACGTAATCGTTCATTCTCCATAACCTCCTGCCGAAATCCACTTCTATTATAGCAATCCGGATACCCGCATGGGCTTGTGCCATCGTTTTTCCACAATTCCACCAACGGCCTGCCATACTTGGGCGATAAACTGAGACTTGTAAAACAAAATCCCACTTTAAAGGAGTGTCTCGCCTTGAAGCACAAACAATTCGTCAAAAACATCGCCTTGTCCGCCCTGATGGTGTCCGCCATCGCCGTCCCTGCAGCCGCCAATGCGGAGAGCGGAACGAAACAGGCCAATCACCAAACGGCTTCCCAGGAGGCGCCCACGGCTACAATTACGTTAAAAGCCATACCGTCCGTCGCCGCCGTTCAACTGGCCGATCCATTAAAGCTGGCCAAAGAATACGCTCCTGACACAGTGACGGATTGGGAGCAAACGCTGGAGAAATACAATGCTCTTGCAGGCCGCGGATTCACGTTCGCAACGCTGGAAGAGGGCACAGCTTCGCTTGTCCCCGCAGGCGACGCGCCGATCGAGTTTAAAAAGTCGATCCTGGCTTCTGCGGAAACGGTTCAAACGCTCCCTGAACAAGGAGTCGACGGAAATCGAAACATCCGGTTCAGCCTAACCGCCAAATCGGCGGAGCCGATTGCCGGTGGCAGCGGAAACGTCACTCTTCCAAAAAGCGATTCTGCAGGACAAGTTTCCGCCGTTATCGCCGTATCGCAAGACGATCCGAAAGGTAACGCCTCGCTGCAAACCGTCTCGGAAGGCAAGATCGTTACATTAGAGGCTTCCCCTGTCGCCGATTCCTTCATCGAAGGACAGATCGCCCTTCATGAGGCGGTTCAATCGAAGGATGCCGAAGCGATCAAGAAATCGCTCGCAGAGCTTTTGAAGCTGTATAAAGCACAAATCGAGAAGCTGGAGCAAGCGGCGGAGTAAGCAGTATAGAAAAAGGTTAGAGAAAAAGAAACGGCCGGGGCCCCAAACGGGGACCCCGGCTTTTTAGCGGCTATGCCGCCGCTTCCCGTCCGGCGGACTCAGCTATCCCTGCTTCCCGTCCCGGGCCAGCTCCTTGCGGACGATCGGCGCGACCTTGGTGCCGAGAAGCTCGATCGCACGCAGCACTTCGCGGTGCGGCATCGTGCCGACGTTTACGTGCAGGAAGAAGCGCGTGACCCCAAGATTTTTGCGCAGCAAAATAATTTTCTCCGCGACAAACTCGGGATCGCCGACGTAGAGAGCGCCCCGCAGGGTTCGTGCGGCGTCAAAGCTTGCACGAGTGTACGGGGGCCAGCCGCGCTCGCGCGCAAGGACGTTCATTTGGGCCTGCGTCGATGGGAAAAACGTATCGGCAGCCTGCTCGGTCGTTTCTCCGACAAAGCCGTGTGAATGCGTCGCGATCTGCAGCGTATCCGGATTATGACCGGCCCGCGCGGCAGCCTCCTTATAAAGCGATACTAATGGAGCAAAGCTCTCGGGCATTCCGCCGATAATAGCGAATGCGATAGGAAGCCCCAGCATGCCTGCACGTATAGCCGATTGCGCATTGCCCCCGCTTGCGATCCATACCTGCAGAGGACTCTGCACGGACCGCGGATAAACGCCCAGGCTGCGGATCGCCGGACGATGGCCGCCGCGCCAAGTCACCTTCTCCGAGGCCCGGATCGCAAGCAGCAGCTCCAGCTTCTCTTCGAACAATTCGTCGTAATCGTCCAGACTGTACCCAAAAAGCGGGAAAGACTCGATGAACGAGCCCCGGCCCGCCATAATTTCGGCCCGGCCGTTAGAGATGCCGTCCAGGGTGGAGAAGGCTTGGTACACGCGAACCGGGTCGTCCGAGGACAGCACGGTAACGGCGCTCGTGAGCCGTATCCGCTTGGTCATGGCAGCGGCGGCCGCAAGAACGACGGCGGGTGCGGAGCCCGCATAATCGGCTCTATGATGCTCCCCGACTCCGTATACGTCCAGGCCGACCTGATCGGCCAGCACGATCTCCTCAACCGCGTCGCGCAGCCTTTCCGCGTGGCTGATGACCTTCCCTGTCACGGGATCCGGCGTGCTCTCCAAAAATGTACTGATTCCTATTTCCATACTTGTTGCCAGCTCCGTCATTTTGTTTCGCCTCCTTCAATATCTCTAGTTTACTCATTTATTTATCGTTTCTCAAATTTAGTAAGTAAAAATATTTAATAGGCATAAACTTGTATGCCGTGAAAGATATCTTTTACGGTATGTTGATAAAAAAATACACTCCAAGCCCGAAGCATTCTGCTATGATAATTCCAACATAAGTAAATTTCCCGGGTTTCGCAGCCGAATCAAAGGAGGGCCGATATGCACACGGCAGCTATTGTCCAGCGCGCGATCGATTATATCGAGGAACATCTTGACGAGCCCTTGGAGCTTGAGCAAATCGCCGAAGCGGCTGCGATGTCGGTGCCGAATCTGTATCGCATGTTTTATGCCGTAACGGGCCATCCCATCAAAGAATACATACGCAAACGTAGAACGAGCGAGGCGGCCTGCCTCCTTCGTCATACCGGGCTTCCCGCCATCGAAATCGGGTTCCGCTGCGGCTTCGATACGTATCAAACGTTCACCAAATCGTTCAAGCGAACCACCGGCCTGACTCCGGGCTTATACCGGCGAGCCGGGCTGATTTACAGCTTCGAGCGAATCGACACCAATGAATACGAATCTTACTTGGAGGAACGGGAGGTGTCCGAGCGTTATCCCGACGTGAAGGTTATACGGCTGGATCCCCGCATAGGAATCGGCTGCCTGCACGCCGCCGAGCACGAAGAAGGATTGGAGGCTGCGGCTGTCAGCCGGTTTCGAGCCCTTCTGGCGGCAAGCGAAAATCTTCCGGGCCGCATGCGAATTTTCGGCTGGAACGTCGGGCCCGACCGGGAATCGGAGAAGCCATACGGCTACCAAATGGCGGCTGTATGCGAGATTGAGAGCGACAGCGAACGCCTGCCGGCGCATCCGGACCTGCGCCCCATCGAATTGCCCGGCGGCCTCTATGCCGTGTCGCGAACGCCAGCAGGCTCCGGCGCCGCCATCGTCGCCTCCTGGAACCGGCTGCTGTCCGAATGGCTGCCCCGAAGCACATTCGAGCTGGGGGAGCACGGCTATTTTCTGGAAGAGTATCAGCCGTTCGGCAGCCATATCGCCCGCATGAAGCTGTATCTTCCCGTAAAGCGCGGCCAAGAGCCGGCGACGATCGGAATCGGCGAACGGCCGCCGGTGACGGTCATATCCTTTCGAGCCGAAGGCGCCGATTGCGTAACGCAAGCCGACAAAGCCTCGGTCGACTGGCTGACCCGCCATGATTTTGCCGGCGACGGCCGCCTTCGAATATTTATGAGCTGCAGCTTCCCGCAGAGCGAAAGCGAAAGCAGCTTTTATAACGTGTACCTTTCACTGCCTGAAAACTTCATTCCATCCGAGGAAGACAGTTTTCGGGTTACCCGGCTGGAAGCCGGATTGTATGCCTCTTTGACGACCAAAGCTTACGGTTCGATGACGGGCGTACTGGAGCGGATCTATCGATGGCTCGGCACATCTTCCGAATATGCGGAGGATGAAGAACGCTTCTGGTATGTCAGCTATATGCCGGCCGGAAGCGGCAAGGAGACGGATCGGGCTGCCGCCGATTGGGAGCGGTCGGTGACCGTCGAGTGCTGCGTGCCGGTCATTTCCAAGAATACATAAACGGAGGATCATTCATGAGCCAAATGCCGCTGCGCAAAAAACTGCCCGAAGGCTACCGTCCGGTTATAATTCCTAAGGCGCTAAAAATCATAAATGGAGGAAATCCAATGAACGAACAACAGCAAACCCAAGAAGGCTCCGCAACAGCCAGTCCGATCAAAAACAAAGTCGGAAGCATCTTTGTCCCGGTTCGGGATATCGAGAAGTCCCGCAGCTGGTACTGCCGGGTTCTCGGGCTGAATGAAGCCGATTGCCCCATAAGTTCCGGCCATCTGTGTCCGCTTCTCATGGATGGTACCGGCATTATTCTTGATACGATGCCGATGTGGGGAGGCGACCGTCCGGGCGGAGCGCCCTCCATCGAGACCCCTGCCTTTATGCTGATGACCGATAATCTCCAGGCTTCGCTGGACTATATGAAAGAGCTCGGCGTGGAGCTCGTCACCGAAATCGAGCATGACCATTGGTTCGTCGTAAAGGACCCGGATGGCAACAAATTGATGATTTGCAAGGAGTAGCGATACATCTGCACGGGTTAGCGGGGGCGAAAATTCGTACTCGTTCGAACAATCGCGATGCGGCGGTCGGCTCGGATATCGGTAGCAGAGGGACTCGTCGCAAGTGACCAAAAGCATCATCAGCCTAAAAAGAAAACGGTTAAGCAGACTCCAGTCCGCTCAACCGTTTTTTTGCATCAAACGCCTCTTATGGGGCTATCCCCTTCGTTACGATTGAAATAACACGTCTTGATACTTCTGTATGTCTCCCGCTCCCATAAAAACAAGGATGGAGTCGTTGTAGGGCGACATGTCGGAGGTAATGTTTTCGGATACGAGCCGGGCATTGGGAATCCGCGTTCTGAGATCGTCAATCGAGACGCTTCCTTTCCCTTCTCTTGCCGACCCGAATATTTGACACAGATAAACGTCATCGGCATCGCTCAGCGAGAGAGCGAAATCGTCCAACAGCTTCTCCAGTCGGCTGAATGTATGCGGTTGAAAAATACCGACGACTTTCTTGCTCGGATACTTGCTTCTTACCGCTTCGAGCGTCGCCCTGATCTCGGCCGGATGGTGGGCGTAATCGTCGATCACGACGTTAGAGCCCCATTTTTTCTCCGTAAATCTTCGCTTGACTCCCGAGAACGTAGCCAGCTGCGCTTTAATCGTCTCCATATCGAGGTCCAGAACCAAGGCCGTTCCGATAACCGCCATCGCGTTCAAAACATTATGTTTGCCGAAGACGGGAATGGCGAATCGGCCGATACCGGTATTTTTATAGGAAACGTCGAAGGTTAGTCCGGTACTGCCCGCTTCAAGATTGGATGCTCTAAGCTCATTGTTCTCTCCGAAGCCATAATGCAAAATATCGGCAGACGTCCGCAGCAACCGTATTTGCGGATCGTCCCCGCAGACGACCAGCTGCTTGCCGGTTTGGGAAGCCATCTCTTCAAATGCGTTTCTGACATCGTCTATATCGCGAAAATAATCCGGATGGTCGAAATCGATATTCGTAATTACCGCTATGTCAGGCTTATAAGCAAGGAAATGACGTCGATACTCGCAGCTTTCGAATATGAATAAACGCGCATCGGGATATCCTTTGCCGGTTCCGTCTCCAATCAGGCTGTTGGCCGGTTCGACCGCGTCGAGCGCATGTACCATCATTCCGGTAGTTGTGGTTTTGCCGTGTGCGCCGGTGATCGCAATGCTCGTATATCCTTTCATCCATTCCCCGAGAAAATGGTGATACCGATAGACTGGGATCCCAAGCTCCTTGCAGCGGACGATCGAGGGATGGCTGTCGTCATATGCGTTTGAGGCGATGACCTTCATATTTGAAGACAATGGTGCGGTCCCGAATGCGTATATTGGAATATTCCGCGAGTCGAGCGGCATTTGCGTAAACAGAAAGGATTCGATATCTTCTCCTTGCACCTGATTGCCAAGATCGGATAATAGTTGCGCTGCTGCGCTCATCCCGCTTCCCTTAATGCCGATAAAATGAAAATTGTCCATAATGACCTCCAGAAAAAAGTAATCGGGATAGTATATGTCGATCAGAGAATTGTGCTCTTGCCTATATGCCATTATACAAAACCGTCCTCCGATATCATAGCGGACGTCCGGATGGACGGTTCACATCGGTCCGACCACAGCAATGCAGCGCTGCAATGCGTGCCGGAAAAAGCGCACCGTTTCAGCTTCATAACTTACGATTTACCGCCTCCGCCAAAATATATAGGTTGCCAACCTATTTAATTTATGTTTTAATACATTCATGCTAATTTATTCGATGGGAGATGATTGTTTCTATGAATCACTTGTCGCAAAAGCAAAAAGTGACGGTCATGATCGCTCTGATGGCGGCGATGTTTTTCGCTTCCATCAATCAGACGATCGTAAGCTCGGCGATGCCCCGAATTATTGCGATGCTCGGCGGCATGGACTATTACTCATGGGTCATTACCATCTTCATGCTGATGTCTACGATTTCTACCGTGCTTGTCGGTAAATTATCCGATATATACGGCAGAAAGCCGTTTTTGCTCGGCGGCATCATCATTTTTATGATCGGCTCTTTTTTGACGGGATTATCCGCAGATATCTTTCAAATGATCGCATTCAGAGCCATCCAAGGCGTCGGCGCCGGCATTCTGATGTCCACGACGGTTACGGCCGTCGGCGATTTGTTCGCTCCGCGCGAGAGAGCCAAATGGACTGGAGTCATGATGGCGATCTTCGGCTTTTCCAGCATTCTCGGCCCTACGCTCGGCGGCGTCTTGATCGATCATATGGCATGGAAGTGGCTGTTCTGGATCTTCCTGCCGCTCGGCATAGTTGCGCTTGTTATGATCTGGCTTATGTTTCCCAAAGCGGAGCGCTCTTCCTCGGAATCGATCGATTACTGGGGCTCGATTGCCCTTTCGGCCTCCATCGTTTGTCTCTTGTTAGGTTTCTCTTGGGCGGGAAATAAATACGCTTGGGATTCGCCCGAAATACTTGGCCTCTTTTCGGCGAGCATCGTGGGCATCGTTATTTTGATTTTGGTCGAACGGAAAGCGGCAAGTCCCGTATTGCCCTTATCCTTGTTCAAAAACGGCATTGTCACAATCTCCAACTCCGTCGGTTTTCTGATGAACGCCGGCATGATGGGCGCCATGATTTATTTGCCTTTCTTCGTGCAGGGCGTGGAAGGCTTGACGCCAACGCAATCGGGATTTGTAAACATACCGATGTCGCTTACGATGATCATTCTCAGCACACTGGTAGGCCGCTGGATTTCCAAGTCGGGGAAATACAAGCATTTCGCGCTCATCGGCGTAGCGATTATGATCGTCAGCATGATCATGATGGCTTACATGAACAGCGTAACAATGGCCGTGTTAAGCATGACGGTCTTCGGCATCGGACTCGGGTTAAGCATGTCCGTCTTTACTTTGACCGTGCAGAACGCGCTGCCCCCGTCACAGCTCGGCGTCGCCACCGCGACTTCCACGCTTTTCCGGAACCTTGGCGGAACGATCGGCATCGCCATTTTCGGCTCGGTCATGAACTCTACTATGGCACGCAATATGGAGCAAGCCATGTCCTCCGGAGCCGGCGTAGACTTATCCAAGGTAGACTCGGGAACGGCCGCAAAATTATCGGAGCTGATGGACCCTAAGCTGCTGATGAATCAGCCTATGCTGGCGGAGCTGCAAACCAAGCTGCCCGAGCAGATCCAGCCGCTGTTCGCGCAGATGCTCGACATGCTTCGTTCCGTTCTGCACGATACGCTGTCCAGCGTCTTTTTCCTTGGAGCCGCTTTGGTAGCTTTAGCTCTGGTACTCACCTTCTTCCTTAAGGAAATTCCGCTGCGCACTTCCAACAAAATGCCCGGCAAACAGGAAGAACAGCAAGTGCATAATCTCCAGGAGTCTACTGCAAATTAAATTCGAGAATAAGACGTTCATGCTCGGTGGGCCAAAAACGGTTATGAACATTCGGCTCGCTAGCGCTTCTACGCGAAATCCACTCTAAATATAGGCGTGCCGTTTGTTCCGGCACGCCCTTCCCGAAAGGAGAGTGAAGATGGAGTTATTCGAAACGATTTTGGTTCTCCTTGCTATTATCGGGGTGTCCAACATCATCAATCGCCAAGTTCCGTCCATCCCCGTTCCGCTTATCCAAATCGCGCTCGGCAGCGCCATCACCTTCATTCCGGGTTTTCATCTGCCGGCCCTGGAGCCGGAGCTTTTCTTCCTGCTGTTCATCGCTCCGCTCCTCTATAACGACGGCAAGCATACACCCCGCAGCGAGCTGTGGCGGCTTCGCGCGCCGATATTGCTGCTGGCCGTCGGGCTTGTTTTCGCAACCGTTTTTGTCGTCGGCTATGCCATTCACTGGATGATTCCGTCCATTCCCCTTCCCGTCGCATTCGGACTCGCCGCGATCCTGTCGCCTACGGATGCGGTAGCGGTCAGTTCGCTTGCAGGGAGAATCCGCCTGCCCAAGAGCTTAATGCATCTGCTCGAAGGTGAGGCGTTGATGAACGACGCTTCCGGTCTTGTCGCTTTTAAATTCGCAATAGCCGCCGCGCTAACCGGCGCATTCTCATTGCCGAAGGCGAGCGTTAGCTTTCTGATCATCGCAATCGGCGGCCTGGTTGTGGGGGCGGTCTTGGCTTGGCTTATAACCGGCTTTCGTTTCCTGCTGCGCAGATCCGGTCTCGAGGACGAAACGATGCATATGCTGATCCACCTGCTGACACCGTTCGCTCTTTTCCTGACAGCCGAAGAACTGGGCGTATCGGGCATTCTCGCTGCGGTTGCCGGCGGCGTCGTGCACGCGGTCGAACGCGACCGGTCCCAGAAAGTGATGCCGCGTACGAACGAGGTTTCGGACAACACATGGTCGGTCATCTTGTTCCTCTTGAACGGACTTGTATTTGTCATCCTGGGCTTACAAATTCCCGATGTTTTTAGTACTATATTTGAGAGTCCGGAATTTAACAATTTCGAAGCGGTCGGTTATGCTTTCGTCATATTCGTCATGCTGATCGTACTCCGGTTTTTGTGGACCTTCGCTTTTTCGAAGGGCGGCAGGTTATTCCGCATCGGCAAAAACAAAGACAAGCTCTCTTTCAAAATACTCGCCATGACGTCCATATCCGGCGTCCGAGGAGCCGTTACGCTTGCGGGTGCCTTCTCCATTCCGCTGTTCGTCGATAACGGCGATCCTTTTCCGGAGCGCAGCTTGGTCATCTTTCTGGCAACGTTCGTCATCCTGCTCTCGCTGCTTGCCGCAAGCATCCTCCTCCCTATTTTGGCCAAGAGCGATGAGGAAGGGAACGAAGCGGAGCGCGTACGGAAAGAACGCCAAGGGCAGCTCAAGATGATGAACGCAGCCATTCAAGCGGTACATCACGCGACGAATACGGATAATGAAACGGAAACCGCCGCTGTCGTCAAAGATTACGAGCGATGGATCAGGCAGATTAAGCCGGATAACGGACGCAGGCAGGGAAGCCTGCGGATTCATAATAAGAAAGAAGCCGAGCTGCGGATCGCAGCGCTCGGAATCGAGCGTGAAACGGTACAGAGCTTACTTGTGAACGGCAAAATCAGCAAAGAGCACGCCGCTATATTTATGAGAAGCCTGGAGCAGCTCGAGCTCGCTTTGTCGCGGTGGACGCATCTTTGGGCCGTTATGCTGAAGGGTATGGTCAGAGGGCTTAAGCAATTGCTGTCCGGGAAAGAATCGCAGCATTCGCACAAGCTGTCCGTCTCCGATAGGACCGCGCTGCGTAACGTGAAGCTTCAAACATGCCAGGCGGTTATCGAAGCGTTCGAGAAGCTGCCTTCCGGCCCGAACCGCCATGAAGCGGCGGACATTTGCAGCCATTACCATGCCGTGGCGGACCGATTATCGGAGCCTCATCCGATGCTGCGGGATCATAACGAAGGAAATGAAGAAGTGAAAAGAGATTTGCATTGGATTGCGATCCAAGCGGAACGGGACGAGGTTCAAAGCTTGTACGAGCAAGGCGACATTACCCGCGATATCGCTACCGAGCTTAGACGTATCATCCGAAACCGCGAAGCGTCCATTCTCGAGCAGGAATAGTACACTGAAGTAGAGGTGAAATATACCGTGAGTGAAGAGATGTCCTCTCTTGTTAAGGAAGTGACCGAAGCCTTCCATCAGTTCGCTAAATCCGATTGGCGCAAACAATCCGTCTCCGGCATTAAATCGAGCGAAGTCCGCGTTCTGCTTTGCCTGAAGATGCTCGCTAACGAGAATGAACACGGCGTCAACGTATCCGATATTAGCAAAAGGCTTTCCGTAACTTCCCCCACAGTCACTCAAATGGTCAAAAGTTTAATGGCAGAAGGTTATGTGGAACGCTATAACGACCCCCGGGACAAGCGGATTACCCTGCTGCGGCTGACGGAAAAAGGAGAAGCCGCCGCTCAGAAAGCGTACGAGCGGTTCACGGTTGTTTTTACCGGCCTTGTCGAGAGGCTTGGGGAAGAGCAGAGCAGATCGCTTATCGTACTGCTTAACCAGATTTACAATTATTTCGTCGAAATAGCCGACACCGACGAATAAAACGTAAACATGCTGAATGCAGCAAAATACGCTTCCAGCCACGTTAACGGTGGTCCCGGAAGCGTATTTGTTTATAAGGCGAGGCCGGCCCACTCCGTTCTGCTCTTCCGGATCAGGGACCGCCCTGTATTGAACGTTTCGTTTGATCGCGCCGGAGCCCGCCTCCCTCTCACTCCGCCATTTCGACGCGCGTTTGGACGGCTTGTTCCTTCTCCGCTTTCGACGGGATTAATAGCCGGGTATTGCCCATGTTCATAACGGCTATTAACGATAAACCCGCAGGGATGAGCGCCCATAGAAACATCGTCGAGATCGAAGAGGAAAGCGCGTCGACGATTTTATCCATAATCTCCGCCGGAATCGCAGCCCGCTTCTCCGGAGACAGCAGCTCGCGGGTATCCCCAAGCGAGACGCCGCCTGCCGTACCTCCCGTTTCGCCGAAAGCGCCGCTCAGCAGGTTCCGCTGCAGGATGCCGAACACCGTCAGCCCCACCGTCATGCCAAGCGACCGGACGAACGCCATCGTCGAATTCGCCGAGCCCCTCTGCCGCATATCGAAGCCATGGATAGCCGCCATGCCAAGCACCGAGAACGAAAATCCGACGCCTAACCCCGCTGTGATCATATAAACGCTCAACAGCCATTTCGACGTGTCCGGCGTAATCGTGCTCAGCAGGAACGTGCCCAGCACGAACACGACGGCGGATAAAATCATGACATTCCGGTAGGAGGTCTTCGCCGCGAGCGTTCCGCCGATTTGAGCGGCCGCCACGGAGCCGAGCGTCATCGGCAGCAGAATAAGCCCCGAATTCGTCGCCGTTCCTCCCGTTACCCCTTGAATGTAAATCGGAATGTACATGGCAAACGTAATAAAAGCCGCACCGTACAACAATCCGGTGACCGTACTGGCCGCAAACAGCCGGTTCTTGAACATCGCGTAGGAAATGATCGGCTCCTCCGCTTTCGTTTCCACGATCAGGAACACGATCAACAGAACGGCCGCCGCCGCGAACAAACCGAGAATGAACGTCGAATCCCATGCATATTCCTGTCCGCCGAGCTCCAGCGCGAACATCAGGCAAACGATCGAGCCGACGAGCGTCGCAGCCCCCCACCAGTCGATCCGCTGTTTGGAATGCTCCATCGATTCATGGTAGAAAAATATAATAAACGCCAGAGCGATCAAGCCGATCGGCAGATTGATGTAAAAAATCCAGCGCCAATCGATATAGTCGGTAATATAAGCGCCGAGCAGCGGTCCGAACAGGCTTGAGGTCCCGAAGACGGCTCCGAACAAACCTCCCATGCTGCCCCGCTTCTCCGGCGGAATGACGTCGAACATGACCGTGAACGCAATCGGCACCAAAGCGCCGCCGCCGATCCCTTGGATCGCCCGGTAAATGCTCAGCTCCACGATGCTGCCGGCCATACCGCATAAAATCGATCCCGCTAAAAACAGGACGATGCCCAGCACGAAAAACCGTTTGCGCCCGTACATATCGGACAGCTTGCCGAAAATCGGCATTGCCGCCATCTCCGTCACCAAGTACGCGGAAGTTACCCAGACGAATTTGTCGAGCCCGCCGAGATCGGAAACGATCGTTCCCATTGCCGTCGCTACGATCGTGTTATCGATCGCCGCCACGAATATCCCGAGCAGCAGCCCGGCTATGACATAACCTAACTTGCTTTTTTGTTGAGCCATAAGATTACCGAAAGCCTCCTTCAAATGATCCCTTTATCGTATTCGTAAGATTGATTATAAACGGCTAACACTGACAACAGCGTGTCAGTGTTTTGAAGACGAGAAATATCGTTTAGGATTCTTTTTCACACGCTTCACCGAAGTCCGCAGCTTATAATGAGAACGCAAAAAAACCTTCTCTCTTCTGCAAGATGAAGGTTTCGGCCATCTGACACACGCTTAAGGGAAAGTTAAGCTCTGAACCGGTAACCCGCTCCCCATATCGTCTCGATGAATTGCGAGTTGTCCGGGTTCATTTCGATTTTTTCCCGCAGCTTCCGGATATGCACCGTGACCGTAGAGGTGTCGCCGAGCGAGTCCATCCCCCATAGCCGCTCGAAAAGCTGATCCTTGCTGAACACCCGGTTCGGATTCGAAGCGAGAAATACGAGCAGATCGAACTCCTTGGTCGTCAGAACCACCTCTTGATCGTGCACGAAAACCATCCGCGTCGCCGTATCGATCGACAGTCCCCGAATCCGCAGCTCTGTGGAAGGAAGCTTGCTGCCGACCAGCCGCTCGTAACGGGCCAGATGCGCCTTCACCCTGGCGACGAGCGCGCCCGGGCTGAACGGCTTCGTAATGTAATCGTCTGCTCCGAGGCCGAGACCGCGAATAATGTCGATATCCTCTTTCTTGGCTGTGACCATCAGTATGGGAATATCGCGCTTTTCGCGGATTTGCCTGCACAGCTCGAAGCCGTTTATTTTGGGAAGCATCAGATCGAGAATGATCAGGTCGTATTCCCCGTGCAGCCCCATCTGCAAGCCTTGCTCTCCGTTGGCCGCAATGTCAACGCGAAAGCCGCTTATCTCCAAATAATCCCGCTCCAGCTCCGCGATGCTCTGCTCGTCCTCGATCACCAGAATGGATTTCATCATGGATCACCTCTCTTTCCCGCCGGCCGGCGGCAGCTTTTTTAACGCCATAAATATTGTAGTGCCTTCACCTTCCGCGCTCTCCGCCCAAATCTCGCCGCCGTGACCTTCGATAATCTGCTTCACGATGGCCAACCCCAGTCCGCTTCCCCCGGTTTCGGAATTCCGCGATTGCTCCGCCCGGTAGAAACGGTCGAAAATATGCGGCAGCGCAGCGGCATCTATCCCCGGCCCGTTGTCGGAAATCCGGATCAGAACGGCGCCGTCCGTTTCGGACGCTTGAAGCGCGATCCTTTTGTCGTCTTTATCCATATAGTTCACGCAGTTGCGGATCACATTATGAATGACCCGAATGAATTTATCCCGGTCCAGCGAAACCCACGTCCCCGGCTGCAGCGCGATTTCGGAACGGAAGCGGAAGCCCGTTTTCTCCAGATCGAACCGCAAATCCTCGGAGCAATCCTGCAAAAAGTCGGCCATATCCACACGCTCGAACGCAAATGGCAGCCGCTTTAAATCCAGCTTCGAATACAGAAACAGCTCGTCGATCAGGCGGTCCATCTCTACGGATTTCGCATAGATCGTGTTTATATATTTCTTCATTTTTTCCGGCGTATCGGCGATCCCGTCCTGAATGCCTTCCACATACCCTTTTATCGCGGTGATCGGCGTTTTCAAATCATGCGAGATGTTGGTCACAAGTTCCTTGCGGTTCTCTTCGTACTGGAGCTGCGTTTCGATCGACGATTTAAGCTGCGCCCGCATTTCCTCGAAGGCGACGCCGAGCTGGCCGATTTCGTCTTTGCCGGAAACCTCGACTTGAAAATCCAAATTCCCCTCTTTGATTTGCTTTACGGCATGCCTCAGCCCGTTCAGGGGTCGAATGATGCTGCGGGACATAAAAAAAGTCAGCGCCGTATGCGTCAGCACCAAAATAACGACAAGCAGCAAAAAAAGAACCGGAAAAAATTTACGCGCGAAATTGGCGAAAGGACTTAGCGACGTCACGACAAATACGCTTCCCTGCGTCTGATCCGGCAGCAAATAATCGTATTGGCCGACCGAATACACTTTGCCGCCGAGCTTCTCGGAAATATGCTCGTCTCGATAGCCCGGGTGCTTGAAAGCGGACAATTGCCCGGTCAATTCCGGCAAATTGACGGATTCGGATATATAGGTCAGCCGGTCTCCTTCCCGAACGATCAGCCCGGCTTGATTCGGCGCAAGCTTCCGGTCCGTCTCCGCCAAATAATCCGCTTGCGACAAACGCGCCGGATCCGTTTCGGCTGTGCGGCCGATATCTTCTATCAGGCGCTCGTCACGCCAAAACGCGCTCTGCCCGCGTTCCTCGCCGTACATATCGTGCAAATTTTGCAGGTCGCCGCGGAAGACGACGACAAGCAGCAGCACGGTTATGAACATGAGTACGACCGGCACGACGAGCATGGCCGCATAGGATAGTATAAGTCTCAGCCGTATCGACATCGCGCCGCCTCCTCTTTACGGGCCGTTCCCGGCATCCGCCGGTAAGCGAACGCTTCGGCCGGGCACCGTTTACGCTTCTTTTTTATCAAACATAAAATATCCGAGGGACAAAAACAAGGCGAAGCTCGAAATGAGCAGCAGCGAGGTAAGTGCCAGCTTGCCGCCCGCAACCGCGGGACTCAGCCAGAGCATATGCCAATCCGTGTAAGAGGCCGGCGAAAATGCCGTAACCGCGCTCTCGAAAAACGGAAGCAGCTTTGCGGCCGCATACAAAATGATCGATCCGACGATCGCGCTGCCGGCGCTTTTGAAAAACTGCGCGATAAAAACGAACGCCGATGCGAGCGCCGACATAGCGACGAATGCGGCCGCATACGCGACGACCGTTCCGAACAAGCCGCCTCCGATACCGTTCGCGCTTGCGAATAAGCCGCAGACGACCGTAACCGTCCCCAATACGGCTAGCAGGACGCCGATTCCGATGACGAGAGCGGCCATTTTGGCTGCGTAGATGCGGAAGCGCGTAATCGGACGCAGCAGAGCGAGCTTCAAGGTGCGGGATGCGATTTCGTTCGGAAACAGGTCGGCCGCCGTCAAAAAGATGAATAGCGGGATCCAGAACACCGTATACAAGCCGAGCATTTGCACAGGGAACGACCCGCCGTCGGCCGCAAATCCCAATACCGGACGAAGGGCATGGAGCGACAGCGCCAATAGTACCGGGACCAGCGCGGAAACAAGCAGGAATGCGATCGTCTTTTTGCGGTACAGCATCAGCAGCAGCTCGCTTTTCAAACCGGCCTGAAAGCTAAGCATGGACATTCCCCTTTCTCGCTTTTTGCAGCTCGTCGATGTAGAACGATTCCAGCGACTGATTATGCAGCAGCAGCTCCGAAACGTTTCCTTCCTTCCGCAAAGCGCCTTCGAACACGATGCCGATCCGGCTGCATAGCTGCTCCAACTCATGAATCATATGGCTTGAGATGATAAAGGCGGTGCCCTTCTCCTCCGCCAGCCGCTTGACCACATTGCGAAAAATGACGGTTCCTTCGATATCGAGCCCGTTCGTAGGTTCATCCAAAATAACGAGCTTCGGGTCCGGCAGAACGGCCGCGGCCAGCGCCAGCTTTTGCTTCATGCCCGTCGAGTAGTGTTTGATTTTATCTTTGCGAACGTTGAGCAAGCCGACCTGCTCCAGCGTTTCGTCGATTTTCTTCTCCGTGATGTAAGGGTAATAATAAGCGACCATCCGCAAATACTGGGAAGCGTTCAGGAAATCGTGAAAATCCGCCGATTCGATCATACAGCCCACAGGCCGCATCGCCTTTTCAAAATGCTCCGTTATATCGTATCCGAACAAGGATATGGAGCCGGTTTTCGCCCGGATCAAACCCGTCATCAGCTTGAGGATCGTCGTTTTGCCCGCCCCGTTCGGTCCGAGCAGCCCGTATACGTCCCCTGCGCGAAGCTCGAGACTGACGTCACGTATGCCCCGGCCGTTCGCGTAAAGCTTCGTTGCCCGCTTCATTTGCAAAATCGCCGCCGTCATTGGGTTCGCCCCCTTCTCCTTGTGAAATATATATGGTAGAGCAGCCGCACCGCGCGGCTCCAGGATCCCGGCGCACGGTGCGTCACTGCGGGGACGGCGCTAGGCCATGCCCTACCCTTGCGATCTTATCTAGGCTTACCGCCCGTGTCCCCGTTTCCACTTATGCTCGTTTTCGATCGTTTGTATCGTTTGGCCCGTCAGGTCCGCTTGGTCCGGCGTCGTGTTGTTGTAGTCGGAGAAATCCGCATTCAATTGCAGAGAAACCACATGCGGCGTCCCCGCGTCATCTTTGCCGGAAATCGTAATAGCCGCTTCCTGATGCGTAATGAAGTTCGATTCGTCGATGACCGCCTTCAAGCCGATTTTGTCGATCTTGATGTCTTGGCTTAGCTGCGGCTTGTTCGCAAGCAAATTTTTGTCAAAAGGAAGCTTGCCCTGACCGTCGGCCTTTTCCCGCTCGCCGAAGCCGCCGTGCCCATCCGCTGCCCGTTTGACGGCTATCGGCACGATCGCGTTTACGACGGCGGGAATTTGCGCGCCCGTAAGCTCAACCGAAACCTCCTTGGACCCGTCCGCTTTCTCGTCGACGGCGACGTAATCCTTCAAATTGCCGACGAGCGCGTCAATAACCGTTTCTACCTGCTGCGGTATCGCCGGGTCAACTGACTCATTGGACTTCGAGCGCTTCTCCTTCTCCGGATCGCCCGGCTTGACATAATAGACGTCGCTGTCGTCCGTTTTGAATACCACGCCGTCATCCTGCTTATAGAAGCTCAGCTTCTGGCCGGCCCCGCCGCTCGCCACTTCGATTCGCCCGCTTCCGGTTCCGTTATCGCGGCTGGCTTTAAAGCTGCCGTTCGCGCTGGTCAGCACGGCGCCGTTATCCTTCACGGCCGCCTCCGCTTGTACGCTGAAGCTTGCCGCCGACTTCGTCGTTTTAAGCGCCGATTTATACGCGTCATACCCGGACGTACCGGCCATGACCGACATCCCCGCCGTCACCATCACGATACTGCTGATGCCGACGGCGCTTCCTAACGCCACCCATTTCTTCTTCATAGTCTGCCTCCTCGTTAACCAAGATTTCGTTACAAATCCATCGTACACGCCAAAAATGAAACGCCCATAAACCAACTATTAAATAAATATTAACTATCGGCGATAGGTAAGGATAAACGCCTACCGGCGTCTTTGACGCTGGCGTTTACCGAGATTTAGAGCCACTTCCACGATATACTTTCTGATAAATCAAGGATAAACGGCTTCGCCGTCCTAAACGTTTTCGAAGAAAGCGACTTCGTAAGCATAAGCTAATGACATGCCCGTTTACCCAAATAACCCGCGGCAACGGCAAAAAAGCCTCGAAACGCCGGCCCGGCAGGTCCGTATACGGCTTTTCAAAGCTTCATAAACAGCTATTCGATTAAGGCTCCGCAATAACGGCTTCGTTACCGGATATAAAATGGGCCACCTTGCCGACAATTTGCATCTGCTGGCTGCGATGGTACACCATCGGCTCGAATTGATCGTTCTCCGAAACGAGGATGGCGTGCTCCTTCGTCATTTTAAACCGTTTGATCGTGGCGCGGTTTTCCACCATAACGAGCGCTATCTCGTTGTTGTTGACCATGTCCTGCTGGCGGATGATCGCATATCCCTCGTCCGTTATGCCCGCACCAACCATACTGTGGCCTTTGACGCGTACGGCAAAGCATTTTTTGTACTCGGCCGGGACGCCCAAATAACCCTCGAACATGCGAATCGCTTCGATCGGTTCGCCCGCGGCGGCTTCTCCCCAAATCGGCACCATATCGGAATAGTCGGACACAGCCTCCGTCAGGCCGGCGGCACCGTATTTTGCGGCAGCGGATTTTTCCCGGATCACCCTCCGGTCATTGCGGGAGGCGGCCGATTTCGAGTAGGCGTGCGTCTTCGCCAGCTTCATGGCCATCGTCTTCAGAAGCTCGATTTCGTCGTCCGGCAGCGATAACGCTTCGTTGACCAGCTCCTGCAGCGATTGCGGCGTAAGGCTGATCGGAGCGCCGGCAAGCCCGGCTTCGGCCGTAAATTCGCCCGTCTGCCAGCCCGTTTCGGATAATGCCGCGCCCATCCCCTTCAGAATCCAATCCGTCGGCACCTGAAAAAATTCCGACAGCGCGACGATCGAATTGCCGCCGGGTATGCTGCGCTCCTTTTCCCATTGGTTGACGCTTCCTCTGGAGGCGCCGATTTCATCCTCGAGCTCCGCCATCGACATCCCCCTCGTCGTGCGGAGATGCTTGATTCGCTTCCCTATCGTATTCAAACCGACCTACCTCCCAAGGATATACAACTTGCCGCCGACCGCCGACGCTCGCGGGATAAACGTCTGCCGGCGGACGCCGGCATTGCCGCGCCGCTTTTAATCTTTCCGATACGTGAACAAAGTTCGCTTATTATTTTCTTCAAAACTGAAAAAATTCCACAAACTAGTTGCAATCACTGATTATTTTCAGTATTATAACCGTACGGGACAACCATCCCTTCTTGAATTATAGAATAAATTCAGTGTTTTGGCTATCGGCAAGTCGCAAAAGCGCTTTTTTCACTAAAATAATGAGCCTGGCACTGAAAACGTTCATTGCCTAGGACGGAAGCGCGGCTGCGCCGGCCGCCGGCCGCCAGCTCCCGATGGAGGCATCCGACCTCGGCAATGGGTTTCCGATCCATGCATTTCATAATAATCCTTTAAGAAAGGGTGATAGGAGGATGACGAACGACGACAAGAACGAGATCTTACAGCGCTTAACGCGTATGGAGACGAAGAGCGACATCATGGGGAACGTAAGGGAGGTAGCTAATGAAGCGTCGCAGTCGGCGAATTCGGCAAACAAGCGAATCGACGAGCTTGCGGACAATCAGCGGTGGTTATGGCGCACCGTTATCGGCGCATTAATCATTGGCGCGATCGGACTTTTGTTGAAATGGAAAGGGTGACTTCAACCGCGCTCGACTTCTCTCCTTGCTCTGAAACGAGCAAGGAGAGAAGCCGATTACGCGCTCAACGTTAGCTTACTATCGTCCTGGCAACCGCCGCGAGATCAAGGAAGTCGATTTTACCGTCTCCGTTAACATCCGCTTTTTTCGCTTCATTCCAATCGGGACTGCCGCTTCCTTTGCCATAATGTGCGGCGACGATGGACAAATCGCCTATTGATACTTTTCCATTGGCATTGATGTCCATATTGTTTTCACTTGCCGTTACCTCAACATTTACGGATGACAATGCCGCTTGAACTTCATCTCCTTGTTCGTCTTTCAGCGCCGCACTCTTAATCGAAATTAAACCTGAAGCTGCTTGCGGTATGGATTTCGCTCTGAAAGTAAGCTCCACCACCTGGGCATTGCCTGTGATTGCATGCTGCGCATCTTCGCTGGCAATAGTCAACCGAAGCTTGCCCGCCTGTTCATTTTGGGTATCAACAATACTTACCCCTTGGATTAACGATTCCGCAGATACAAATTCCAAAACGGAAGCATCGTAATCCAACTGTACATCTTGTGCGTATACAGCTTGTTGCACATTGCGGAGTCCGTAATTTACTTTAAATTGCGATCCCGAAAGCACCGTGCTTGCACTCGATGTTAACGTGCTTTGGTTCGATTTCTGTTTCTTGAGACTGATATCGTCTACGTAATAATTCCCTTTACCCGTCTCCGGCAATGACTCGGTAATAATCATTGCAGAGGCAAGATCCCCGGTCCAGGTTATATTGACTGTGCCCGACGATCTCGTCCAACTGCCGCTTCCGACGGTGTCAGTAGAACCGGCATAGGCAAAGGCTGAGCCGCTTGTGTTATATACGACAATAGCCGCATACATGTTTTGCGAATCCGCTTCTGTCCGCAGCATCGCTCCAAAGTCGTAAAGCCCTTGGCCGTTTGCCGCTAGAGCATCTGTAATATCCTGTTTCACGCCCGTGTAGTTTATTGCCCGATCACTAATCTTAAGCGAGTTAGCGCCTGAATGAACCGGAGAATTCACGATATCGAAAGTAACGGTATTGTAGTACGTCCATCCGTCCAACCCATCTTCAAACCCGGGGTTTACGATAAGCTCTTCCGGATCATCCCCAAGTATGTCCATCGTAAATGAGGAGCCGGCAACATCCGTGTCCATTTCCTCCATCGACACTCTAATATCGGTAACGGATACTTCCGTATTTCCCTTGGCTGCGTCTGCTTTTATGGAACCGAACAAGGTTAGCAAATCTCCTTCGCTTTGTACCGCACCGCCTGCCATGGTGATGTATATTTTCCCTTGTTCTGCGTTTACCTCGCTGGATAGCAGCTCGAATCCCGTCCGCGAATTCGAATAAGCCTCTTCCGCCAGCGCTTGATAAGTGCCTCCATCGTTTTCACGCGTCACCGTTTCGGTGGCAAACTGCAGCTTTGCCGCATCGTAGTTCACAACGCCGCGCCATGTCGTGAAGTTTAACGGGTCACCGGCAATGCCGATTTGTAAATCGACGGCACCGCCTCGCTGGACCGATGCCGGACCGCCCAACCGGGCAGCAGGCGGTTTCTGTTTTTTGAGACTGACATCGTCAACGTAGTAGTCCCCTTTACCCGTTTCCGGTAACGACTCGGTAATAATCATCGCAGAGGCCAGTTCCCCAGTCCACGTAATATTGGCTGTGCCCGACGATCTCGTCCAGCTGTCGCTTCCAACGTTTTCAGTGGAGCCGGCATAGGCAAAGACCGAGCCGCTTGTGTTATATACGACAATAGCGGCATACATGTTTTGCGAACCCGACTTCGTTCGAAGCATTGCCCCGAAGTCATAAAGTCCTTGGCCGTTCGCCGATAGAGCAGCTGTAATATCCTGCTTCACACCCGTGTAGTTTATTGCCCTTGCACTAATTTTAAGCGAGTTAGCTCCGGAATGAACCGGAGAATGAACGATATCGAAAGCACTGGTATTGTAGTACGTCCATCCGTCCAATCCCTCTTCAAACCCGGGGTTTACAATAAGCTCATCAGGATCAACCTTAAATACGCTCATCGTAAATGAAGAGCCCGCAACATCCGTGTCCATTTCCTCCATCGACACTTTAAGATCGGTAAGAGATATTTCCGTATTTCCCTTGGCTGCACCTGCTTTTACGGAACCGAAAAGGGTCAGCAAACCCCCCCCATTGCGTACCGCATTGCCTGCGCCGTTACTTGCCATCGTGATGTATATTTTTCCTTGTTCTGCGTTTACCTCGCTGGATAGCAGCTCGAATCCCGCCCGCGAATTCGAATAAGCCTCTTCAGCCAGCGCTTGATAAGTGCCTCCACCGCTTTCGCGTGGCACCGTTTTGGTGGCAAACTGCAGCTTTGCCGCATCGTAGTTCACTACGCCGCGCCAGGTCGTGAAGTTCAACGGGTCACCGGCAATGCCGATTTGTAAATCGACGGCATCGCCTGGCCGGGCTGAAACCGGACCGTCCAACCGGGTAGATGGTTCTGTAATTGTCTTGTAAATAATGACCGGATTCCAAAATATTTTATCGCCTGTCGAATCGCTGTTTGGATTCGCAACGAAATAGAGAACGTCGCCGGCCTGCACTTCAATTGTTGATTTCATGGGAAAACCGGTCTTATCGTTAGCTTGAAGCTGCTTCCATTCGCTATCCTCCGGCCAAATTCGTATATTGTTTTTTAACAGCTTAAAGCGCACGCCGTCTCCTGAAGCATCGCTTTTACGAATATTTCCGTTAGTCGCGATTTGTATCGTACCCGACTTTGGCGCAACCCACTTGCGAACGGCTTCGTTGATGTCCGGCTGTTGAAAATCCGGCCCTACCGTCAACTGATTCGCTCCCTGCCACAATAGCTCTCCCGCATTCCAGTTCAAATCCGTATAGGTGCTGCCATCCCCTTGTTGATAGGACCAGCCTCTTGTTCCTTGTACGGAACTGAAATCAAGCGAAGCGCCATATAGATTATCGTTAGGCCCGCTGCTTGCGATGACGCTTTTCCCGACCTGAATATGCGTATTTTTCAAATAGGAATCATACCGCGGGTCCGTTTCGTCAAGAAAAACTTTCAAACCCTCCCACCACTCCGCTGATGAGAAAATGAACGGAAGAATACCGACGACCCGCGGCTCTTTTAAAGCCAGCTCATAATGCCGCAGCAGTTCCTGCTGCATGCCGTCGGATGTGTTATCTCCGCTGAATGCCCTCGGGATGAGCCAGATATCCTGGTTTTTGTTTGCTAGCGCTTTCAATCTTTCATGATAAAGTAAATATTCTCCAAGGTCCCAACCGCTGTAATAATCGAAGCCGACGTCTGTGACATATTCGAGATATTCACTTCTTATACCGTCCCCCGTATTGCCGGGATCCAAATCGTACAATGCGCTAACTTGCATTACTCTTGTATCGGGATAATCCTCCCTGATCAGCTTGGTAACAAATCTGAATTTTTCTTCACTAACCCCGTTCCACCAAGGCTCATCGAAATAAAAAGCAAGCACGTTGTCTTCAAGGCCGGTTAATGTTTGTTTCAGCGTTGTCCAGTTATTTTCCCATGATTCGACCAAATGTCCGCCGTTTTCAAAACCACCCGTAAAGAAAATATCAAAGACATTGAGAATGACTTGCATGTTTTGCGAGGCAGCCGATTCAATAGTATCCCGCAAGGTTTCGCCGTAAAGCCAACCGTGAATAACGGCAACGTTGCTATTCCCCCACTTTCCGACAAGTTGAATATACTCATCCGTCGGCTTGCCGGCGGTAGGCCCATCCATACCATAGTAGCCGAAGTATTGCAGCCGTTCGTTAGAATTACTCGATGCCGAGGCACCGATAACGCTGAATATGTTCATGATAATTAACAGCATCAAGGATATGATTGCAGCCTTCATTCTCATTTGCTTGCCTCCTCGCATGAAATAAGAAAGCGGTTCGCTATACGGTTTATAGCAATCCTGATGATGACATCAGTCTCTTGATCACTGTCGCAGCTTCCGCTCGCGTCGCCAAACCGTCCGGTATGAATTTCTCCTCCGCTCTGCCTGTCATGATTCCTAATTGAACGGCGGTTTCGATATCGGCTCTAGCCCACTCGCTAATCGCATCCGAATCTGCAAACGACACCCTATCCGTGCCCCCCTCCGATACGGCACCCGGAGAAAGCTTAATCGCTCTGATCAGCATGACAGCCATTTCTTCTCTTGTAATGTTTTGGTCCGGCGCAAAGCGAGTATCTGTAATGCCATGAACAATCCCTGCTGCATAAGAACGATTAATAGCATCCTTATACCAGGAAGAAGATGCGACATCCGTAAAAGGCATTGTCGTGTCAGCGGCTTTAAGATCAAGCGCCCGGGATACCAGCGTCGCAAATTCCGCTCGCGTTACAAGCGCTTCCGGCGCAAAGCGATCTTCGCTTATTCCCTTAATAATGCCTTTCGATGCCAATAACTCTATATCTTCCTTGGCCCAATGTCCCTCCAGATCCACAAAGCTTTTCTTCTGGGAATGAACGGAGACGCTGTCGTTTACGGAATAGGTACGATCGGACAAATCGTGCGTAATCGTCCTCATGGACGTCCATTTCACATTGAAATTTCCGTCCCGTTTCATAATAAAATTCAAAGTTCCGATCTTAAAGTCTCCGCTTTCTCCCGGCTTGTTGCCGATTTTGGAATGAGCAATTAAAATCTCATTGTTTGTGACTATCGGCGCGGCCGAGAACCCTCCCATATCGGATGTCGCTTCCGCCAGCTCCAAATCATTCGGATCAAAAGTAAATTTCGCCTCATATCCGTACAAATCCGTAATATTTTTACCGCTCATCGTTATCGTAATTTTCCCGTCGACAGGTTGATTGGCAGTTAAATGAAACGATGGTGTCGTTTCCGCATATGCGGGTTTAAGAACCATAAACGGCAGGCAGGTTAGAAGAATCAGCGTACTAATAAATGCAAGCTTGCGCGTCAAAAATTACCACCCTTTCACTCTAGTATTTTCCTGGCCACTGCCACGAGATCAAGAATATCGATTTTGCCGTCGCCATTTACGTCCGCTTTTTTAAGCTGCTCCGGATCGGAACTGCCGATAATCGCTCCGTAATATTGGGCCACGAAAGATAAGTCGCCAACGGATACCTTTCCGTCTTGATTGATGTCTTCTTTACTTTCGCCGTTGCCATTGCTGTTGCCGCCGGTGCCGGTGCCATTACCGTTACCATTACCGTTACCATTACCATTGCCATTGCCATTGCCATTGCCATTGCCATTGCCATTGCCATTGCCATTACCATTACCCTCGCCGTTGCCATTGCCGTTACCGTTACCGTTACCATTGCCCTCGCCATTGCCATTGCCGTTACCGTTACCGCCGCCCGCGGCAGCCGTTACGGCAATCGAGATCGATGACAATTCCGCTTCCATTTCATTGCCTTGTTTATCTCCTAGCACGCCGCTTGCAAGCGAAATCAAGCCTGAAGCGGATTGCGGCAAGGATTTTGCTTTGAACGTAAGCTCCGCCACCTGGGCGTTGCCTGTGATTGCATGTTGCGCGCCTTCGCTCGCAATAATCAGCCGGAGCTTGCCCGCCTGTTCATTTTGGGTTTCAACAATATTGACCCCTTGGATTAACGATTCGGCAGATTCAAATTCCATGACGGAGGCATCGTAATCCAACTGAATATCTTGCGCGTATATTTCTTTCTCTACATTGCGGAGTCCGTAATTTACTTTAAATTGCGTTCCGGAAGGCACGGTGCTTGCACTTGCCGTTAATGTGCTTTGGTACGGTTTCAGTTTTTTGAGACTGATATCGTCTACGTAATAGTCCCCTTTACCCGTTTCCGGTAACGACTCGGTAATAATCATTGCAGAGGCCAGTTCCCCGGTCCACGTAATATTGGCTGTACCGGACGATCTCGTCCAACTGTCGCTTCCGACGTTTTCAGTGGAGCCGGCATAGGCAAAGACCGAGCCGCTTTTGTTATACACGACAATAGCCGCATACATGTTTTGCGAATCCGTTTCCGTCCGCAGCATCGCGCCAAAGCCATAAAGCCCTTGACCGTTTTCTGCTAAAGCATCCGTGATATCTTGCTTCACGCCCGTGTAGTTTAACGCCCTCGAACTGATCTTAAGCGACTTTGTACCTGAATGAACTGGAGAATTAACGATTTTGAAAACACTGGTATTGTAGTACGTCCATCCGTTCAATCCGTCTTCAAACCCGGGGTTTACGATAAGCTCATCCGGATCGACCGGCTGTTCCTGATCCGGAGCCCCTGTCCAAAGAAAAGCAGGACCCGTTATACCCCCAATGCCCAACTCATCTATTGACTTGTTGACGACCGAAACGACAATTACGTTATCTTGTCCAACCTTGACTGCGTTTGTAATGTCAAATTCCCAAGGCACAACCGTCGGGACGCCTTTCGATTTGGGTTGAATTTCTATACCGTTGACCCAAACCCGCGGGCTTTCGTCAATATCGCCAAACCAGAGGCGAATCGGTTTCTCTGCATATTCCGCAGCAACCTCCACTGAAGTACGGTACCAGATTTCGCCTTTATAGTAACGTAAGCCTTGATTGGACCAAGTATCGGAATAGGTTTTTAATTTCATCCAGGATTGCGTACCCGCCTCCGGTTTCCACAGCCCCAGATCCGCGCCGTTTCCGCCCGGAACAAGCATTGCCAACCATTCGTCCGGCAGAGCGGCGATCATCTTGTTTCCATCTGCCACACGTTCATAAGCTTGCTCCATCGGATTTTTCCAAAAGGTGTCTAAATAACCGCCTGCCCACGGGTGGATGATTACAGGAGAATGCAGAGCCGCGGCATCTAAAAGCGCGTTAGCCTCATCGAACGCCTGCTTCGCCGTCACAAAATCGAATTGCTCATAAGCATTCCGCATCTCGAAAAACAATTTGCCAAACTCTAATGCGGTGCGGTTCATCTTAACGCGCTCTGCATATTTGGAATTCGCCGGCGCCAGGCTTTCCGCTTGGGATAAAGTATCTTCGAGAGTCGCCATCACATCCGCCGTCAGTATTCTAGCGAAATCATGAACGTTCCCGGTGTAATAATCCGCATGAGCAAACGCATCTTCAAGCTCGCGAAAGTGATTCCACATCGGTTCCGCCGCCGGTCCGTAATACTTCGAGAAATAGTCGCTTAACGTTGCCTGAACATCAAGCTCCGGGTTCCAGCTTAATTTGGCCATTAAATAGAGCGAAGGCCCATGATAGGCCCAAGATGGCAGCCCTTCGAACCGAAGCTGATTAATTCCCTCTTCATGGAAGTACTTCATTTCCTCCGTTATGCGATTTATCATCGAAAAAGGCAGTCCGGGATCAGCTAAATTGTACATATACGTGTAGAAGGCTACGGGAACGCCCCGCTTCTCCCACCCATCCTTTAGATCCTTTAAATAAGCGCGCTCCCATGACATACCGTTACTGAGCGAGTGGATGCGATCCACTGTAATCGGGGCGATAACCGGTAACAGCTTGGGACTAGGAATTTCACTAACGGGAGGCCTCATGTAGCGGAAATAGGCAAAAAATGCGATGCCGACATCCGGATATTGATCCTCAATACGTTCCAGAATCAGGTTGTAAAATTTTACATATCGGTCCGTAATCGAATTACCGCCCAGCAGAGGATCGTAATCTAAGGCGTCCCAGTCCGTTACGCCAAAATCGTCGCCATCATCCGGCCCCATATCGATGTATTTGGTATCCGGGTTTTCCTCAAGGTATTCCAACACCCCGTCGACGACACAGCTCAGCACTTCCGGTTTTGTCACATCCAATTGGTTCGTCGGTTTCCCATTGACTTGAATATATAAATCCGGCCGCTCGGTGGATTTAATATCGCAAGGAAGTCCGTGCGCGCCAAGCGCGATACTGTTGTTCCCCCGCACATGCTGCAGCCATTTCTTTCCTTCGAACTGATCGACGTAATCGATCGGTTCCTGAGAAAACAGATAATCGATCCCGCCTACATAACGGTTAATCACGCCGGGATGCTGGATCGTATTTTGCTCCTGTACGCGAATCGTTTGCAGCGACGGAATCTCCGTCCCGATATCCCCTGGAGCGAACCAACGAACGCCTATTTGCTCCAGCAGCTCGAAAGCGGCAAACAACACCCCTCTGTCAGAAAGTCCGACTAATTGAATGCGATCACCTTCGACGGACAGACGAAATGAATCGGAATCGGCGCCGTTTTGCTGGATTTGCCCTAATTGCGGGTCAGGTGCAGCGCTTCCAATAAAGATTTTGACGCCCTCGGCAGCGGCCGAATCCATTACTATGGACAGTTCCGCTCCCGATATTTGTTTCAAGTAGTGCTGCAGCTCTTGAGCAGCCTGCTCCTCCAGAGCTGTTGGCGCATTCGTTACTACGATCGCCGCACGACTTTCTCCCCCCACTACAAGCGCTAAACCATCAGCATTTAATTGTTCTGCGGAAACGGAATAGGAATCGTCGAATTCCCCCATCACGTTCGGCATACTTTTCGGTTCAGCACCGGCTGCATGAATGATTTGCGGCGGCAAGCCGGCCGACATAATGAAGGATAGTAGGAGTGCCAAACAAACATACAGCGATGTCTTTCGAACAAAACGGTTTTGCATTCTGATCCTCCTCTTTTTTACTGCCGGAATTACTTCAATCCACTTATGAGCATGCCTTTGGTCAAATATTTTTGAGCGAACAAAAACACCGATGCCGTCGGGATCAAGCTGAGAAAAATACCTGCCAGCACGACCGGATAGTTGGTGACATACTGTCCTCGGAAATAGGATATCCCTACGGTAATCGTCATCTTCTCAGGCGAGTTCAAGTAAATTAACGGACTGATCAAATCGTTCCAATGAGCAATAAAATTGAGCACGACCAGCGTAGCTAACGCCGCTTTGACAAGCGGAAGAAAGATCGAGATGAAAATTCGGAACGGACTGCAGCCTTCCAGCTTGGCAGACTCGTATAAAGCGTCTGGGACGGCCATCATGTGCTGCCTTAGGAAAAACACGCCGAATGCAGAGCCTGTCCAACTGGGTAAAATAAGCGCCCATAAGCTATCCATCAATCCTACCGTCTTGATAATAATAAATAAGGGAATCATCGTCACAACCGAAGGTATCATCATAACGACGAGCACCATCGCAAATAACGTTTCACGCCCCTTGAACTGCAGCTTTGCGAATACGAAGGCTGACATAGCGCTGGCGAAGACGCCGCCTAACGTGGCCAAAACGGACACAAACACACTATTCTTAAAAAAAGACAGCATAGGTATTTCGGTTAAAATGGTGACGTAGTTATCAAACGTCCATTTTTTGGGAAAAAAGTTGGTGCCGGAAATGATTTCGTAGCTGCTTTTAAACGTTGAAAGCAACAGCCATAAAAACGGGAAGACGATGACCAGGCTCAATCCGAGCAGAATGGCATAGCAGATTACTTTAAGCGAAAGCGGAATGTTCTCATTAGTAGTCTTCATCAGGTCCTCCGGTTATTGGAATACCTTCGCAGGGGATTTTTTATTGCTGCCGGGCGTATTGAAGGTGTATGACCCAGACATAACCGAAACGCAAAAAGCGTTATAGATCGTAATGCACCCATCTCTTCTGAATTCTTAATTGAATCACCGTAATGATTAAGATGATGATGATCAAAATGTAGGACAATGCCGAAGCATAACCCATTCGGAATCCCTGAAAAGCCTCTTTGAATATGTATTGCACAATAGTTAACGTCGAATTGGACGGCCCCTTCAGCAAATAAACTTCGCCAAACATCTGGAATGCCGCAATAATCTGCGTAACAAGGATAAAAAACGTGGTCGGAGTAACCAATGGGATCGTAATTTTCCACATCTGCTGAAATTTTGACGCGCCGTCAACCCGACTGGCTTCGTAGAAGTCCGGGGGTACGTTTTGCAGTCCTGCCAGGAAGAGCAATGCAATGTACCCCATTCCACTCCACAATGTCATAATAGCGATCGAACCCATCGCATGACTCTCATCCATCCAATAGACTTTAGAGAGCCCGAAACTCTGCAGAATTTGATTAAGAAAACCGTTTGCGCCATACAAATACCCCCATACCAAGGCGATGGCCACAACCGAGCAAGCCGTAGGAAAAAAGTAAGTAAGCCGGAATAATTGGATGCCTCGCAGCTTCTGGTTTAACAATACCGCAAGAAAAAATCCGATAACTAGCTTTGCCGGTATTGTGATGAGCAGGAAAAACAGCGTATTGCGCATCGCTTTCCAAACCAGTTCGTCCCCGATCATCGTTCGGTAATTGGACATCTCGACCCATTCCGCTTTGCGCACAATATCCCAGCTTGTAAAACTCATGGCAAAACCGAATAAAGCCGAAAAATAAACTAAAGCAATACCCAATAATAACGGGATTAGCAAAATAAATGCCCATAATGCGTCCGGACTCAAAAACTTCTTCTTCGCCGGCTTTCTTTCAATTACGCTAGAGTGTGTATCGCGCAAAAGTTACACCGCCTTAATAGGGGATAGCCTTATTGCCACTATCCCCTTTCTTGATGATTATTGTTTTGCGAATTCTTTATTAACTTGTTCGTGGAGCGTTTCCAGTTCCTTTTTGATATCCGCACTCGCGTTTTCCATAATTTTAACGTCGGCATCAAGTTCCAACTGGCTGATTTCAAAAAACTTTTTCGTAAAGGCGTACCCGACCCCGTTGTTGGTAACGCCCTCCAAGAATACTTTAAAGTGCGCAGGTTTTTGAGCGGCTATTTCATTAACCAGTGCGGCATTTTGCAAGTCTTCTTTAAGCATTGGAACGCCAGTCGCCCGAAGCAGCTCTTGAGCTTTCTGATTGTAGGTGACAAATTGCATGAACTTCCACGCCGCTTCTTTGTTTTTGCTATCTTGCGTAATACTGAGCATATCCGGCCCGGCATACGTTTTTGTTTTCCCGTCTTTGCTCGGCATCGGCGCAATATCCCATTCAAAATCCTTAATGTCGCGATATACCGGAAAATTCCAAGCGCCGCCCATGGACATCGCCACTTTGCCTGCTACGAACGGATCGATATTTTTGTCGAGATCCTTTGGATTTGGAGCCGCCTTGTCTTTCCAAATAAGGTCGTGCAGCCATGTTTTGAAGGTCAGCATTTCCGGCGAATTGTAGTTGCTGTGCAGCTTGTCCGCTGTCGTAGGTTCGGTGCCGAAAGCGCCTGCCAAACCGGCGGCCATCGAGAATGAAGGGACGGAAAAGCCAAACCTTTTATCCGTTGTCAACTTCTTCGCTGCGGCCTTGAATTCGTCGACGGTCCAGCCGTTTTCCGGATAAGCGATACCGGCTTCCTTAAAAGCCGTCATATTAACGAACAAAGCTGCCCCCGTAACATGCCATGGCAATGCAAATTGCTTAGGATTATCTTTCGGCCATTGGCCTTCGGCAAGAAGCGATTGGGAAAGTTGATCTTTGCGGTCATACGTTTTCAAATAATCGTCGAGCGGAGCAAGCTGATTTTTCTCTACGTATCCGTAAACGATTCCTACATGCATGCCTATTACATCGGCAGCCGATTTCGAAGCAAGCTGGGTTTGCAGCTTCTGCCAGTAAGCTCCCCATTCAAGCGGTTCAAATTCCACGGTAATGTTCGGATTGTCCGTTTGAAACCGATCAATGACGTTTTTCCAAATTTCTATATCGCCGGGGCCGTACCAGGTCGAGAACCGAATCTTTGTTTTTTCGCCGTTGGTTGCCGGTGTTTGCGTACCGCCGTCCGCTCCTGTAGCTGTGGATGCGGGTTTGCCGTTGGAAGAACAAGCCGATACTACAAGTGAAAGCATAAGGATAAAAATAATGGATAAAACAGACGATTTTCTAACACCCATACTAATCCCGTCCCTTTTGTGTTGGTAAAATCAGAAATACAATTGGATTTCAGCGCTTCCGGTAAACATCTCTACCGTAACCGTTTCACAAGCGGCAGAGTATGCTTCGCCCGTTACGCTGAATGGCTTCCCGCCATCCGGATGCGGAATACGCAGGCAAAGAGAACCAGGTTTTCCGTCCGATTCGCTGCTGATTCCGGCAACCACCCCCTTCTCTAATTGCGATTCGACATTCTTAAATATTGGACTTAATTCCGATAAATTCTAACAATTACAATTGTATCAAGCGTCGTAAAGAAAGCGTTACCAGAATTCTGACTTGATCAGTTTCCCACTGTCATGAATAATCACTTAATTTATATTTATAACGTTGTTTATCAACAGAATTGCGATATGTTACCGGCGTCCGGCCCGTATATTGTTTAAATAGCGAATGAAAATGCTGCCGGCTGCCTACTCCGACATATTCGGAAATATCGATAATCGGAATATCGGTTCTCATCAGCAGCAATTTTGCCTTCTCCATTCGCAGGGAAGTCAAGTATTCCGTAATCGTCGAACCGGTAATGGATTTAAAAATACGTTGAAGATAGCCCACATGCAGATTGACATGCGCGGCGATCTCCTTAACGCGTATTTGACGGTCGTAATTATGCTGCAAAAACTGAATGCATTGCTTGATATAGTAGTCTGTCTGCGGCTGTCCCTCCTTGAATTGTTCCCAAAGCCGCGAGATTCGGATAAGCAGCTGCATGAACAGCAGTCCGACCATTACTCCGGTTTCCAAACGTTGATTGTCCAGTTCAAACACGAGACTCTTAAGCACATGGTACAGTTCATCCGGGTCGGCCAGCACCAAATAGGAATCCGGAAAACGGATAAGGGCTGCAAGCGCCTCTTCCTTCTCCGCCAGCTCCTTCATCGAAGGAAAAATGTCTTGACGCTCGCTGAAGTGAAATTCAACGTTTAACATTCTGCAGGCGACTTCATCGACAATGAGACGATGCGGGACATTACCGTCAAGCAAAATGAACTCGCTTTTTTTCATTGCCACGCTTTTTATGCCAGTCTCCAGCTTAAGCTCGACGCGGCATTCTCCGCTGATCACATACATAATTTCCGTTGAGTTGTGATTATGGAAATTCATCCGCAGGTTCTGATACTGCTTGAAATAATAACCCATCATTTGAGGCTCGAAATGCTGCTGCAGCAGCAAAGGTTGGAACAACGATCCGATCTCCATTCCGTATCCATCCTTTCTGAATGTAGAATTCGATATAAAAATCGCCCCCTATTTGCCGTGCAGACAAAGCGGAAGGCGATGCATTTCAGGTTACTCCATCACGAATTCAAAGAGCCTGGCGCTATTTATGGACGGCATGGTTATCGTCAATTTCCCGCATTCCCGATCCCAGTACCAGTCGCAGTCTTGTCGTTGCGGATATCCGCAGCGAATGGCAGTTGTCCTATGTTTAAACTCCGGCAACGGCAATTCAACGGTATCCTCATCGCTTTCCAGACGCCATACCGCCAAGTACGCTTTATCCTCGCAACGCAGCCCCAGACTTAGCCATGAATCTCCATACGAGGGCAGCCCTAGCGGCCAAAAAGGTAACCCGCCAGCCAAATCCTTTCGAATTTTCTTATAAAATTCCAATCCTTCCCGAATAAGCTCGAAACGATTCGCTGAAATTTCCGCCAAATGACCGCTCTGATGCACTCTCATCAACATGCAATTGACGAGGTTGAAAATGACTTCTTCCTCGGAGCCGTCCCTCAGCGGATAGGACCAAACCGCACATTGCTCGGGGGTTAGCGCCGCCGGAGCTCCCGCAACAATCGCGGCATATTTGCGGTAGTCCGTCTGATCGCTGCTCGACTGGACGCTATGGCGGCTAAGCAGCGCATAATCTATACGCATTCCCCCGCTTGCGCAGTTTTCGATGACGAGCTTGGGATATCGCTCGAATACGTTGTCGAGCCATTGGAGATAGGCGCGATTATGCTGGAGAAGGCCGTCCCCGAAGCTGTCCGCGTTAATCTCGGTGCCGATCCCCGCGTTAATGTTGTAGTCCATTTTGATATAACCGATCCCATATTCCTTCACAAGCCGATCAATCACTTCATTCGCATACTTCACCACTTCGGGATTGCGGTAATCCAGCTGGTAGCGGCCATGATCGATCACCCGTTCTCCATGCCGAACGAAAAACCAGTCGTCGCTCACTTTGCTTGCAAGCGGACATCGCACCCCCATCACTTCAAGCTCCAGCCATAAACCCGGAACCATTCCCTTGCTCCGAATATAGTCCGTCACTTCCTTCAGACCGCCGGGGAATCGCACCTCTGAGGGCTGCCATGCTCCGACCGTATCCCACCAGCCCTCGTCCGCGTACCAGCCTGCATCAATGCAGTAATATTCGCATCCCGCGCGCGCGGAAGCATCGACCAACGGCATAATTTTCTCCGTCGTAGGATCGGCAAACAAGCAGTTCATATAATCGTTGAAAATAACGGGCAGCCGTTCATTGTCCCGGTTGGGCCGCCTGATCGCCCGGCGGTAACGGGTCAATTCGCCGACAGCCTGTTCGAAGCCTCCTTCGACGATACCGACGCCAACCGGGACCGAATGAAACGATTCGCCCGGGGCAAGTTTTTTCCACCAATGGTTTTCATTTTCCGTCGGGCCGCTTACCTGCAAGTAAAGGTGGTTCGCCGCGTCGCTGATTTCCCAGTGCCAGGAACCGTTGTGTTCGATTTGCCAGATTAAAGCGGTGCCCTGTTCGCTGTTCTCAAAACAGCCCATCGGGATCAGGCCGGCAGACGACCATGTTCCTGACGTGCTGTAAGAAAGCCGCTTCAGGGACGAAGCGTTCGCTTGCGTCAAACCGAGCTCCGGCATCGTATTGCTTCTCCACTGCATTTCGCCGTGCCACGTATTATGCGCGACATACAAGCGGCCTTGACGCTCCCAGCTCGAAGCCCCTCCCTTGGCGATACCGGTCAAAGCGAAGGAGGATACATATTCTAGCGCAACCGAGCCGGCGGAGCGATTCGTAATTTCAGTCCAGGCGCGCACGACCGGAATTTGGCTGAAAAATTGGTAGTGTGCCGTTACAAAAAGTCCTTCATCCTCCATGACGATTTCCAGCTTCCGGCCATGCGAATTGCGCCTGTCGTTATGTTTGACATATTTCAAGCGACTGCCCGGCATTGTGCCGGTATATTTGGAGCCGTGATGATCGTCCTGATCCAGTCCGGTCATTTGAATTTCAACGATGCGAAATTTGCGCCGCACTTCTTCGGCCTCAAGCTCATGCACGGCCAACGGGAACGGTGAGAAATGCAGCAGCCGGACCTCCCTGCTTTCTGTCACTTCCGCTTCGAAATAAAGTCCGTTTTCATTGATGGAAATGTTGAGCAGCTCTTTCATAAATCCTCCTTAAAAATTACAGCCGTTGCTGTCAATTCACATATTGCGTCGGGACGAGCAATACACAAAACACTGGCACTCGTGTGCTGTACTTTCTTAAATATAATTGTAGCAAGGACAGAAAGTAAGCGTTATCATATTTATGACTTGTTTTTATTTCCGCTGTCAGCGATTATCACTTTTTACCTTGGACTGCTTAGAGATCCCAAACTCGCTAATCGTTACAATCGCCCTCTACCAAACCATCTCGGTTAGGTGAGGGCGATCTTCTTTAATTGTATACAGTTGCTTAATAACAAGCCCGCCGCCCCTCCTGCGGTGCAATAGAATATTTTACTTCCCTCCGCCGTTGCGCTAGAATGGCGGTAAACGAACGTAACGGGTAAGGAGCACGCACATTGAACACTAACGTAATCGTCATCGGGGGCGGCCCCTCCGGGTTAATGGCCGGTATTGCGGCGGCATCTCACGGCGCTGAGGTGCTGCTGATCGATAAGGGCGACAAGCTGGGGCGCAAGCTCGGCATTTCCGGCGGCGGCCGCTGCAACGTGACCAACGCCAAAGAAATTGACGAACTCATTAAGCATATCCCAGGTAACGGCCGGTTTCTTCACAGCGCTTTTGCGACGTTCAGCAACCGGGATATCATCCGTTTTTTCGAGGATCTCGGCATACGATTGAAGGAAGAAGACCGCGGCCGCATGTTTCCCGTTTCCGATCGGGCCAAAACGGTTGTGGACGCGCTGGTAGGCAAAGCGAGGAGCCTTGGCGTCTGCACGCGCGTCAATCATCCTGTGGCCGAAGTGCTTTACGGAGACGGGCGCGTGACCGGCATCCGCCTGCGCTCGGGCGAGACGATCGGCTGCGACGCCGTTATTATCGCCACAGGAGGCAAATCGGTGCCGCACACAGGCTCGGCGGGCGACGGCTATGCCTGGGCGGAAGCGGCCGGGCATACGATCACGGAGCTTTATCCGACCGAGGTACCGCTCACCTCGCGTGAGCCGTGGATTCGCAGCAAGGAGCTGCAAGGCCTTAGCCTGCGTGACATCACGCTGTCGGTATGGAACGCCAAGGGCAAAAAGCTTATCGAGCACGAAGGCGACCTGCTGTTCACCCACTTCGGCCTTTCGGGACCGACGGCGCTGCGCTGCAGCCAGTTCGTCGTGAAGGCGCTGAAGCAATCCGGCGCGCCGTCCGTGAGGCTGACGATCGATCTGTTTCCGGACAAGCGCGCCGACGAGCTGTTCGCCGAGTCGCTGTCCCTTGCCAAAAGCGAGCCGAAAAAAGCGGTTCGGAACGTGCTCAAGGGATTGCTGCAGGAACGGCTTATCCCGCTCCTGCTAAGCAAAGCCGGGATAGACTCGGACATTACCTTCGACAACATTCCGAAGCAGCCTTGGGCCGAGCTTTCGAAGCTGCTTAAGGCTTTCCCGGTCGATGTGAACGGCACCCTCTCGATCGAGGAAGCGTTCGTTACCGGAGGCGGCGTCAATCTGAAGGAAATCGATCCGGGCACGATGCAGTCGAAGCTGACGGATGGACTTTTTTTCTGCGGGGAAATACTCGATATTCACGGCTACACCGGCGGCTACAACATTACGGCGGCGTTCGTCACGGGGTACACGGCGGGCAAGCACGCTGCGGAGCTGCAGCATACGCACTAATCGATGCCTTACGGTTTCTCCGCCGTTTTCCTGTCGGCTATGAGGCCGAAGCTTGGTTGTAACCTAGAACGGCCTTTCACCGGCTCGGTGCGGCTAGCTTACGTCAATTAGACGGAGGATGTCTCGATCCAGCCGCAGCTTCAGACGAGTACCCCTCCCATTGATGACTAGCATTCTGGAGAGAAGTAATGAGGAAAAACTCACTATCAGTGAGGCAAACCTCACTGTTTCTCGCCTAAGACGCTTGTTCCGGATGGTTAGTGAGGGAAACGAAACGAATAGTTAGGAAAAGCTCATTATTCGTTTCCCTTATTAGTCGGCAAGAATGGACCTTTTACCGGTTGAATAGTGAGTTCTGCCTTATTAACAGTGAGGTTTTCCTCACAAGTACATTGACCGCTTGATTCCAAGGTTTGCTGCTCGACTTGTCGTGGAATCCGTACGACGAGAAGCTCCTCGCCGCTGCCGCGATTCCTTTCCGAATGGCTCGAAGGCACAGACCGCCAAGCTCCCTTAGCGATCTGTGCCTTTATCAGCAAGCTGCCCCTCTACTGCTTCGCAAATTGAGCCGTTATCCCGTCCTCGATGTCTCCGGCCTCGTAATCGCCTGCAAGCAAGCCTTCCTTCAGCACGAGCATCCGATCATAAAAGCCCGTCGCCATCTGTTCGACGAAGTGGCTCGCGACGACCACGACGGCATTCTCCGCATAGTCGGAAAGAAACGCCAGCAGCTCGTTTCGCCGCTCCATATCCAGCCCGACGAACGGCTCGTCGAGCATAACGAACGACGGGTCGCCCAGAAAGGCTTGAGCGATCATCGCCGTCCGCCGGTAACCCACCGATTCATGCTTCAGCTTCCGGTGCAGCATGCGCTCTATCCCGAACGCAGCGCAAACGCGCTCGATCTCCGCGTCCGTCCGTTCCCTCGCAATGCCCTTCAATCCGGCGATATAGGCCAGATACGCTTGCAGCGTCATATCGTCGTAAAGCGCAATGTCCTGCGGCACGTAGCCGAGAGACATGCGGGCTTCCAGCTGCGTAAGCCGAATCCCTTCCAGCTCCATATGAAGATTGGCGTCGGGAATCTGATAAATGCGGCAAATCGCCTTGAGCAGCGTGCTTTTGCCCGCTCCGTTATGCCCCGCAATGCCCGTCAAGCCTCTGCCGAGCTGCAAATCGACGGGACCCAGCCGCAAAACTCCTTGACGGTCGCGAACGACCGCTCCCCGCAAACGAATGATCATCCCGTCACCCTTTCCGGTACGCGAAGCTTCGCCGATTTATGCCAGGCAAGCAGGCACAAGACGACAATCAGACCAAAGCCGATCAGCTTGCTCGCCAGCCAGTCCGGGTACGCCTCGCCGCTGAATATATACAGCATACCTAGCCGTTCGTTCAGTATAAGCTGAACGGCCCAGACGAATACCGACATGAGCAGCCCGCTTAGGATGCCGTAGTACAACATGACGACAAGCGCGGCAAGACTGGATACGCCCAGCGGAATCAGCCAGCTTGCGATAAAGGCGCCGACATCGGCCGGATGCTTCGCGAGCAAGGATACAAGCGTAGTCAGTACGACATCGTAGGCAACGATCAGCGTCAGCCTGCCGAATACAAGCTGAATAGGCGAAACGGGCATGCTAAGCTCCAGCTCGAACATCGGCGTTCCGAACGAACGGAATACATAACACACGCTTAAAGCGGCAAGCAGCGGCGCAACGAACACAAGCGGCTGAGCAGCGTTTATTTCGCCGAATAACGCCCCCAGCAACCCGCCGATCACCACAATTGCCGCGGAAACGACCCAGAACGGCCACGCGAATAATCGAATTTGCGGACGAAGCCAGCTCAGCAGATGAACGAGCAGCCCCATTTCGGACAGCTTGCGTCGTTTCCGTCCCGCTGCAGCCTGACGCCCTTCTTCCCACCGTGCGCTAAGCGCCGCCGCAAGCCGCTTCGTATCGTCCGCCTTGGGGGGCTCCACGGTAAATCTGGAAAGCCCTTCGACTAATCGGTTCATTTGCTCCGGCGTGAGCGATTCCCGCCTTTCTTCGCTTCCATCGTTTAATTCTTCCCATAGCTCCCTCTCCTTGGACGAACGGGTCGGATTGCCGTTTTTTCCATTCATGCATATCCCCCCTTTCCTTTGGTCCGTGCCTGGCGGTTCATCCCGCCCGATTGGCCGGCGTCTTCCCCGTACCGGTCGGCCAGCAGCCTGTGCAGCTCCGACAAGCACTGGTACAGCCGCGATTTGACGGTGCCCAGCGGAATGTCCAGCACGCCGGCGATTTCCTCCAGCTTCAGCTCCTGGTAAAAGCGCAGCACGATCAAATTCCTTTTTTCCGGAGCGAGCCGACCGATTGCCGCAATGACCGCCTCGCGATCCGTCTGCTTCTCGAAGATGGAGGCCACAGAATGGTCGGACGGTAAATCCCGCAGCGCCTCGTCGTTGACCCATTCATATCGGTAAGACGGCTTGCGCCACAAATCCCGGCAAAGATTAGCCGCGATTTTGTATATCCACGGCCGGAACGAATCCGGCAGCCTCCCTTTGCGAACGTATTCGATTACCCTGATGAAGCATTCTTGCGTCAAATCCTCGGCTAACGAGGGCGAACCGAGCATCCGGTACAGATACGTATAAATCGGGACGTGATACCGGTTCACGATATTTTCCAAAGCCGCCGCATTTCCGTTCAGCAGCTCCCGCAGCAATTGTTCGTCGCTTACTGGCAACCTTCGCGCCTCCTTTCGACCCGAAACCGGCTATTTCATAAAATGCCGCTTATATCGGAAAACGGCGAAGCTGGCCGCACATACGGCGATCGTCATCAAGATAAGCAGCGAGCGGTTCCAGACAACATCCCCCTCAGCCCCCCCATATGGAAATGTCGCCATAAACAAATACAGCTTTTGCGTCACCATCCCGCGCGACAAGCTCTCCGTAGCCCAGTAAAATAGGCCCGCCGCTATGCCTACCGCATCTTTTCTGCCGATTAGCGCCGCAAGCAGCGTCAAATGGCCGAGCCAGAGCGAGGGAACCAGCGTTTGTAACGTAACGGTTCGCCAATCGAGACCGACAACCGCCAAATCGATAGCCGCTAGCGAGACGTAATAGACGGCAAGCAGCAGCAGCAAACCGATCGCCCATTTTTCGGCGAGCAGCCGCCAGCCGCGGACCGGCAATGAAAACAACCATTTCAATACGCCTTCCTCCAACTCCTCCGCGGCAAGCTGGGAAAACCAGAACACGGCGACGAGCGGAAATCCGATTTCATAAATCGCCAGAATGTGCGAAGGCGTAACGGCCTCCACAATCCCAAGCGGCTTAAGAAGACAAGCTGCCGTCAACAGCAGCAGGGCGAACAGCAGAGCGCCGTATGATATGCCCGTACAAACGATTTTCAAATGGATGCGTATTCGCTGCGGCATGATTATCGTACTCCTTTCGTTAGCCCAGTTCCTTGATCCGGGAGCGCCGGCCGTTCACAGCAAGTTCAGGGCGTCATTTACGTACGTTCTCTACTCCTTCAAGCTGATCAAGGTACGAGGTGTAATCATAGGAGAATATTTCTTTCAATTGGGCTTCTTCATGCCTATAAAGGAAAAGATTGCTTTTGACCGTCATCATCCCGCCAAGGTTCCGCCCGTCTCCGTAACCGTCAACGAGGTCGTACGGCATCATCGTGAGCGAACCCGCCCGCATGATTTTACGCTCTTCATCGGCCGCCGAGACGACCTCCTCCAAAATCGGCAGCAGTTCTTTAACCGCCCTTTCGTCGGTTAACCCGCCTACGATCACCCTAAGCTTCGGTGCCTCCGTATCCGCAACGATCTCTTTCAGCGCCCCGCCGAGCAGCGTGATTCCGTCGGTTTGCCGGCCTTCGAACGTGACGGTTTGCCTTCCTCCCTTAACCGTCCGTCCGGTCGTTTCCGCATTGCTGAACAAGTTCAACGAATTCGGGAAATCTACCGTCAGCTTATAGTCGGACAGCCCTACAGCCGGATAAACCTCCTGCAGCTTGACGGGGCTGCCGCGCTTTTCATCCTGAACGCGAAGCAGCCTGTGACTGCCCGGAAGCGGATACCAGCCATACTGGCCGGGCAAAAATACGCGATCCTCCCGTACCATATGAACCGGAACGATCATATTCCCGGGGTTATTGCCATACGGATGAAACACCCGCCAATCGTCGACAACGCCGCTATAAGTAAGCGTCAGCTTGACCTCTTGCTTGCCGCCGGACTGCCCAAGGTCAAGCCTGACGAGAGAGCCCTCCCGGCGAAAAGATACACCCTTCCCGTCCGCTTCCGCCGATTCGATCTTAAAGGTATCCCTAAGCGTGAACGTTAGCTCCTCAGGCGTTTCATTCGGCGGCAGCCCGACATCCAGCCCGGCCGTTATCCCGACCGCCGAGCCGTTATACGTCAGCTTCAAGTCGTAGCGGCTGACGCTGAACGCAGGCGCCTGCTCCATCTGTTGGGAAGCCGTCTCCTGCTGCCGTTCCAGCTCGCGAAATGCCTCTGCTCGTTCTCCGCGGACGGCGGCATAGCCTGCAAGCGCCGATAAAGCGAGTACAGCCGTTACGCCGAGCAGGCCGTAGCAGCGGAGCCTGGAGAACGGCTCTCTGCGCCTGCGTTTTTCCGCAAGCCACACGATAAACAAAACAAGCAATGTAAGCAAAGCATACATACTACGATGAAGCCATAACGTGCGGTCGTTCAGAAATCCCCACAGGTCATTGTAGAAGCCCATCGACTTATGATCGAAAAGCATAAAGTTGAATAAAGCGTTCAAAGGGGCGGGAAGGCGGGAATCGATGACCAGCAGCATCAAATACACATGGACGAACCATACCGCGAAACCAAGCACGTATCCGATACGTCCGCTTACCAGCGTGCCCAGTGCCCAGCCGAGCGCAACCGCGTATACCATTCCCGCGGCCAACGGCGCCATGACCAGCAAACTGCGCCCAAGCCCGACGCTCTCCTCCAAGCGAAACGCAGACATCGCGAGCAATAACCCCGAGGAAACGAGGCCGAGCAGCACGAAAGGGACGGCCGTAACCGTAAAACGGACAGAGAGCAGCTTACCGCTCCGGTAAGGCAAGCTGCCAAGCAGCCGGTTCGTCCCCAGAGCCGTATCTCTTCTGGCCCCGTGAATGCCCGCCAGCAGCGTCAGAATCGATATCGGCATGCTGTATAAAAAGCCGAATTGGTGAATCAAATAGCCGTAGTCGAAAATATCGTCGTTTATCGAATAAACCAGCCATCCGTGCCCGGCTCCGAGGAGAAGCAGCACCCATAGGAAAGGCCCGCGAAGCATCAGCTTCCATTCCGTACGCCAGTACACCGCCCACTCACTCATGGCTATCCACCCCTGCCAGCGCCATATATCCGTCCTCCAGGTCCGGTATAGCGGGAACCGCCTCCGCAAAGGGCTGCCCGGCTGCGAGAATGCGCAGCTCGAAGCCATTACGCGTTTTGCGCTGGCTGACGACCTTACCGTTCAGCGATACGTGAGGCAGCTCGCGTTCCGTAACGGCCCCGGTCCATACTTTGCCTTTAACCATCGCAAGGAGCTCGTCAGGCGCCCCCTTGAATATAAGCTTCCCTTGGCGCATAACCGCCATTGCTCCGCAGCTGCTTTCGATATCGGCGACGATATGGGTGGATAGCAGGACGGTGCGCTCCAGGCTCAAATCCTCCAGCAGGTTGCGAAAACGGACGCGCTCCTCCGGATCCAAGCCGGCAGTCGGCTCGTCGACGATAATAACGCGGGGATCGCCGATCAGCGCCTGCGCGATACCGATACGCTGCTTCATGCCGCCCGAATACGTCTTTATTTTGCGCTTGGCCTTGTCCGCCAAATTGACCTTCTCCAGCATCTCCGTTACCCGCTTGCGGCGGTCGGCCGTCGCCGTATAACCCTTGAGCGTTGCGATATACGTCAGGAACTCCTCGCCCGTAAGCTTCTGGTATAAGCCGAAATATTGGGGCAAGTAGCCTAACGCGCGGCGAATTTCATGATCGTCCTTGCCGAGCCGGTAATCGCCGAAGCGGATCGTTCCTTCCGTCGGCGCAAGCAGCGTCGCCATAATTTGCATCAGCGTGCTTTTGCCCGCTCCGTTCGGCCCGAGCAGTCCGAACATGCCGCCCGTTATAGTCAAGTCAATACCGTCCAATGCGAGCATGTTCGGCTGATAGGCCTTTGTCAATCGTTCAATGGAAATATTCATTGTGCGGACCGCCGCCCTTCCTAATCTTCTTGAAAGGTAAGACGAAGCTATTTGCTTAACGTTCGGTTCGGACGCAATTTTTTCTTATAAAAAAAACGGCGAAGGGACGCCTGCGGGTAACCCGCCTCCCTTGCCGTTTACGTTCGATACCCGCTTTCCCGAGAGGAAAACGTCCGAGCAGCCTACTTCTTCTGACCGGCTATTTGTTCGGCCAGCTCGTTCAAATAAGTCCAGCGCTCAAGCAGCTGATCGAGCTTCGCTTCCTGCTCCTGCTGCTCGGTCACGAGCTTTTGCAATAACGCAGAATCGCTGGCCGCAGCATTCATCTCCTCGCCGATTTCCTGAAGCCGCGCTTCGGCGCCGGCGATCAGTTCGTCGATCTGCTCATACTCCTTCTGCTCGCTGTACGAAAAGCGCAGAGCGCGTTCTTTGCGAGGCTCCGCAGGAGCAGCGCTTTTGGCTGCTGGCTGCGGCTTTTTCACGGCACTGTCCGCCTCCGCGGCTGTCTGCTTGCCCGCAAACTCCCGGTATTCCGTATAGTTGCCGACATGATGGGAAATAACGCCGTTCCCTTCGAAAACAAGCAGCTTCTCCACAGTCCGGTCAAGAAAATACCGGTCATGGGATACGACGATGACGGCACCCGGGAAGTCATCCAAATAATCTTCCAGAACGGTCAGTGTCTGAATATCGAGATCGTTGGTCGGCTCGTCGAGCAGCAGCACGTTAGGCGCGCCCATCAGCACGCGGAGCAGGTACAGCCTGCGCCGTTCCCCGCCCGACAGCTTGCCGATCGGCGTCCATTGCATCGTGCCGGAAAACAGAAACCGCTCCAGCATCTGCGATGCGGATATCGCTTCCCCCTCGGACGTCCGGACGACCTCGGCCGCTTCTTTGATATATTCGATCACCCTCTGATTCGGGTTCATTTCGACCGCTTCCTGCGAAAAATAGCCGATGTTTACCGTCTGCCCGATATCGATTTTGCCGCCGTCCGGCGTTATGCGGCCTGCGATCATATTCAGGAGCGTCGACTTGCCGCTTCCGTTCACCCCGATAATGCCGATCCGGTCGTCGCGCTGGGCGATATAGCTGAAGTCGCCTAGCAGCACACGGTTCTCGAAGCTTTTGTTCAAATGCTCGATTTCGAGCACCTTTTTGCCCAGTCTCGTAGCTCCGATCGAAATATCCAGCTGCTCGCCGCGCGCTTCCGGTGCCGCATCCTGCAGCTGCTCGAACCGTTCGATCCGCGCCTTTTGCTTGGTCGAGCGTGCTTTAGCGCCCCGGCGTATCCAGGCAAGCTCGGTCCGCAGCAGATTTTGCCGCTTTTTCTCCGAAGCTTGCTCGCTCTCTTCCCGCTCTACCTTCAGCTCCAAAAACCGGCTGTAATTCGCCGTATAGCTGTACAGCCTGCCGCGATCGAGCTCCAGCATCCGGTTCGCTACGCGATCCAGAAAGTACCGGTCATGTGTAATCATCAGCAAGGCGCCGCGGCGCTTGTTCAGAAACTGCTCCAGCCAATCGACCGTCTCATTGTCGATATGGTTCGTCGGCTCGTCGAGAATGAGCAGGTCGGCCGGATGAATAAGCGCTTCCGCCAGCGCCACCCGCTTCCGCTGACCGCCGGACAAGCTGCTGATTTTAGCGTCGAAGCGGTCGATGCCGAGCTTGCCGAGAATCGTTTTGGCATCGCTCTCGAACTGCCAAGCGTCCAGCGCATCCATCTCCGAGCTGAGCTGAAGCAGCCTCTGCTGCAGCTTGGCGTCCGACGGATCGCGCTCGATCGCCGCCATCGTTTCCTCGTACGCGCGTATCGTGCGGATGACCGGCGTATCGCCTTGGTAAAGCTGCTCCAATACGGTCGCGCCCTCAAGAAATTGCGGGTTTTGCGGCAAATACCGGACGCTGACGCGGTTCCCTTTGGTCACGGTTCCGCTGTCCGGCGGCTCAAGCCCTGCAATCACCTTCAAAAAAGTCGACTTTCCCGTCCCGTTCACACCGATGACGCCGATTTTATCGTGTTCGTCGATGCCGAACGACGCGTTTTCGAACAATATTTTCTCGCCGTAGCTTTTGGTAATCGATTCGATCGTTAATAGGTTCATGATTCAAATCCTTTTCGCAAAATGGATGGAAAGGTCTTCTCGGCTTTGCCGACGCAGGTATGCCGATATGCAGGTATGCCGTTACCGTACAAAACACCCGCTTTTCATAATTAAATCGGCCGGCTCGCGTTTCCGTGATCTTCCTCAATGTCCTTGATCGCCTGACTCAGCCAATCCCGATCGCAGCGAAGCAGCGCTATGCGGTGCCGGTTCGACAAATCGACGCCGATTCCGTGCCCGTGCGCCGGAGAAGCTTCGAACCAGCTCAGCAGTTCCTCCAGCTTGTGCAGCCGTTCCCGCAAGCATGCCGTCACTTCCTCCTTCGGCAAATGATCGAGGAACATCAGCCCGATGTCCCCGGCCGGCGTCACTTGATCGTGATTGGCGAGAGAGAAGCGCAGCAGCTCGTCGAACTTCTTCTCGCCAAGCGGAGTAATCGTATAAACCTGCCGCGGCGGCCGGTTCCCCTCCTGCTCGTGCGACACCTCGACATAGCCGGCTTTGTTCAAACGTTTCAGAATCGCGTAAGCTGTCGCTTTTTTCATATCCGAAACACGGCCGAGATTTTTCTCGATAAATTCGTTAATCTGATAGCCGTGCTGCCTTTGCGATTTCAGAAGTCCCAGCACCAGCAGTTCGCGTTCATCCATTAGCAGCACCTCCCCGTAGCTTTCCTCAGGGAAAGCCGCATTTTCTATATATTGTACCCTGTCATAGCAAACCGTCCGTTTGCGGCACAATCGCCTTGCTTCCCATTATAGTCCCACATGTCCGGTGGTTCAATGGAATCATTGCCGTCCCCATAACGAAAAAAAGAACGCCTCCGCCATAACGCCGCGGGACGTTCTTCCTCATTGCGTGCTTCGACCTACATGTGAATGCCGGCCGAAAATTGACTGTAGTCGTCGTCCGAAGGATCGAACGGCTTGTCATCGCTGTTGTCCGACGTCGTGCCTCGAAACGCGCCGCCGTCGCCGTCCGCCGGGGACATGTAACCTTCCGGCAAATCCTCGTTCACCAAATGCGCAGGGATCGGGATCCCGTTAAGTCCGTAAGCCGACGTATATGCCTGCGATTCGCTTTCGCCTTCATCCGTCTCCAGCAGCGTTCCGCCAAAAGACTGCGTAATTTCAAGCGCGGACGTCAAATCGTTGTTCTCGATATACACCTGCAAAGTCGGCTTATGCTCCGGATGAGCATGATCGATCCAATTGGCGCGGAACCCTAGCTCATGCAGCGTATCCATCGCCTGATAGGCCGCTCTGCTTTCGGCGAATTGAAAATATATCGGGGCTAAGTGCATCCAAACCGAGTCCTTTCTGTGGCGCCGGCTCACGTCCGCTGCATGCAGAATCGTGCGCCAGGCTGGAATGGACTTAGCTTATCCCTGCGTTTTCCTTTTTATTCCCAATCGATCTGCTGGAACGTTCCGCTAATCGCCGATTCCTTCGCTTTCAAGCAGAGAAGCGCGCTCAGCAATCCGTCGTCCAGCGTCGAAACGGATTCCGCCTGCCCTTGCATCAAGTCGATAAAGTTTCTGGCCAGCACGGTATCGCCGCCAAAATGTCCTTCGTCCCCGCTGAATTCATACGTCTCGACACGCGTCGAATGGTGCATGAACACCTTGACTAGGCCGGTGTAGAAATCGAAGTCGATCGTCCCTTTATAGCCGAGGAACCGGGCTCCGCGGGCAGCCGCTTTATTCCGGGCGAAGAAGTTTTGCGAGTACGAAACGTGCATTCCCGACTCGTAGCGGATCAGCGCGCTGCCAGAGTCCTCGTTGCCCGTATCCTCCGCATAACAGCAGAACGGCCAAGCTTCCTTCAACCCGTCCGTCCGGAAAGCGGTGCTTTCGGGACAAGTCCGGTTTTCGTCGCAGTCTACGCATTTCAGGCCTGCTGGCTTCGTCCCTTTGAAAATTTGCTTGGACATCATGGCGCAGACGGTATCCGGCCTCGTGCCCAGCACGTAATTGATATAATCGAAATCATGCGTCGCCTTTTGCAGGAACAATCCGCCCGTTTCGCTCTCATCGCGGTACCAGTTCTGATAGTATACGCTTCCATAAGGCACGTTGTTGACGGCCTGTACATGCTCCACCGTGCCGATTTTGCCGGAGTCGACAATCTCTTTCACAATCTGAACGAGCGAAGTGACCCGCAGCGGGAATGAAACGACCACGTTGCGATTGCCGGACGCTTCATAGCCTTCCTTCAGACGCCGTACGTCTTTCATGTTCGTAGCCACCGGCTTTTCCAGGAAAAGCGGAAGCCCGGTAGGCAGCGCCTTAAGCGCCATAGGCGTATGCTGCGAGCAGCGCGTGCCGATCATGATTCCATCCAGCTTCAGGCCGTTCAGCATATCCTCCACCGTTTCGAACGTGCGCACCTCTGCGTTTTCCTGCTCGATCTTCTGTCTCTTCTCCGGATTTACGTCCACGACGGCTGCCACTTGACAGTCCGGCGACAGTTTCTGCACCTCTCCAATGACGCCGCGAATACGCGCACCATACCCGATTACACCGATTTTCAAAATGATAGCCTCCCTCAAATAATCCGTTCGCAGTCACCTACAGTATAAGAGCAGAATCCTTGGTTTTCTTTGTCCTGAAAGCCGCATTTTTTGTTCTTTTTGTCGGGAAGACATCTTTTCCGAAAAGGTGCCGCGAGGTATGATGGAGGTAAGCAAAACAGTCGGGGGAAGCTAATGTCAAACGAGAATCACTATCAGCGAACGCGGTTGAAACGGCCTATCGTTATTCACAACCTGATTTCGCTTTACTACTACGAATTCGGCAAACACTATATTTTTCGCGGCGAGAAGCATGATTTTTGGGAAGTGCTGTACGTAGACAAGGGCGAGATCGAAGTTATGGCCGACACCACCCGGCATTTGCTCAAGCAGGGCATGATTATTTTTCACAAGCCGAACGAATTTCACAGCTTTTATGCCTACAAGGGAAAGGCGCCCAACGTGATCGTTTTTACGTTCGACTGCAAATCGCCGGCGATGCGCCATTTCGAAAATCAGGTCATCGTGCTCAATGACGAGGAACGGAATTTGCTCGCGCAAATCGTCAAGGAAGGCATGGCTTCCTTCCATTTTCCGTTCCGCTATCCCCTGTCCGAATCGCGGCGCGACGACGCTCCTTTCGGCAGCGAGCAGCTCATCAAGCTTAACATCGAAATGCTGCTGATCCGGCTGATGCGGAGAGACTTTCATACGGAAACGAGCGAGCCGCTTTCCTCTACGGCGCGAGAGAATGACAACGCCGAAGTGATCAAGCGCGTGATCGCTTATATGGAGGAGCGGCTGGACGCGAACGTCTCGCTGGCTGAAATCGGCGACGCCCTGCACATTTCCAAAACCCGCCTTAAGGACCTGTTCAAAAAAAGTACGGGCAGCACCATTATGGAATATTTCGCAGGCATGAAAATCAAGCAAGCCAAGCAGCTCATTCGCGACGAGACGTACAATATGACGGAAATATCCGGGATGCTCGGCTTCAGCAGCGTCCACTATTTCTCCAAAGCGTTCAAAAAAACGACCGGCATGAGCCCGACGGAATATGCCCGGTCCGTCAAAGGCCGTTTGAAGAGCGGAGCCGAATAAGGCGTGTCTTCAGCCTCGATCGGGTATTGACGGCGTTCCTGTCGGCTCATACCGGGATTAAGGACCGCTTCCACAACATTTTTGCCGGGCGGTAACGAACAAAACGCAGCTTGCTCCCTCAAGAGCTCGCTGCGTATTCTTTAACGTCGAAGCTTGTTACCCGCGGAATGTTGATCGTAAACTCGGCCCCGTGCTCCGGCAAATTGCGAACGGATATCGAACCGTCATGCGCTTTAATGATCGACTGGCAGATGGAAAGCCCGAGTCCCGTCCCCTCTTCCTTCGTCGTATAGAAGGGCGTAAATAAATTATCCAGCTTATCCTCCGGTATGCCCGGCCCCGTATCGCGAATGCGGACAACCGCCTGATTCTCGTCCTCGTACAGCAAAATATCGATATTCCCGTTCTCCTGCACCGCCTCGAAAGCATTGCGCAGCACATTCAGGAACACCTGCTGAAGCTTCTCCTCCGAACCGGACACGACCAAATCCTTCTGCAGATGCAGCCGGATCTGAATATTCCACTTGATTGCGTCGGGCTGCATCAGAACGACAAGCCGTTGTAGCAGCTCTCCAAGCTGCACCGCCTGTATCGAATCGGCAATCGTATGCGATTTGGAAAGCATGAGCACTTCGCGCAGCAGCTTATCGATACGCGCAATTTCGGTTCGAATAATATGATAATATTCCTGGTAGCTGCCTCTGCGCTCATTTTTCTCGATAAGCTGGACGAAGCCTTGAATGGAGGTAAGCGGGTTGCGGATATCGTGGGCGATAGAAGCCGCGATTTGTCCGATCGTCGCCAAATGCTGCTGCTGGCCGAGCCGCTCGAAGTTTTGCTCGCGCTCCAGCTTGCGGATGAGCAGCATATTTTCGCGGTAAATGTAACAGATCATATGTAAGCCCGCCACGATGAACAGCTCAAGAAACAGCAGTACCATCAGCGAGGACGTTTCTTGTTGTAAAGCGATTACATTTCTGCCGAACAGCAAGAATCCTAGGCTGTAGCAGGCGGCTATCGCCCAAATAAGCAGCGGCTGCAAATATAGCGCGGACACGACAATAATCGTCAACGCGTGGACGATCAGAACGGTGAACGAAAAATCCATATGCCACCATTGCGGTTCGCAGCTAAGCAGGCCGAAAAAAAGAAAATACCGATGATAGATGCTCGTCTGGCGCCACCATTTATTTGAAACAACCATCAGAACAGCCCCGGCGATGACAATGATTGTTCCTGGTAGCAAGTACCGCACTCCATCGTAAATCGAGACGACAGCCCAACCTGCCAGCAAATGGACGAGCAGCAGGAGCAAAACGAATTGATCAGGCTTGTCGGTCGTAGCCGCGCGATTCATGGCCTGACTCCTCTCAAGCGCTTATCGGATCTCTATGCATAGTACTTGTCATTAATGCTTGTTATGTATTCTACCACGCTCTATCAATCGGTTCCCAAATATGGCAAATAGGAACGATAATCGTTGTTTCATATTGTATCACAATTACCTTTAATTAGAAAATAAATTATTTCTCGGAGCTTTTCCAAGGTAGTGCTATCCACTCATTGACAATTTGCTAGAATGTGTGTCATATTTGTGAACAGCATACATAGTATACGAGTAAAGAGCAAGCGCATGGAAAAAACGAGCGAGGTGTTTAAGTTGGAGCCAAATTTACAATCACCGGAGCCATCGGACGTACAGAACAACAAAGGGATGGCAATACTTGCTTATATTTTATTTTTTATTCCACTGCTGGCGGCCAAGGATTCGAAGTTCGCGATGTATCACGCCAATCAAGGACTGCTCGTCTTTCTTGGCTATTTGATCGTCAATGTGGTCTTAACCATCATTCCGATCATCGGCTGGATTTTGCTGCCGTTCGCCAATCTGTTCGTCTTCATCCTTATGATCATCGGCATCATCAACGCCGCTAACGGCCAAGTAAAACCGCTTCCGCTGGTAGGCTCGATTTCGATCCTCAAGTAGAAGGCGGATGACGCAGCTTCGCTCGGCGTCCGACATAGGGCTAAAAGACTACATTCATATAAAAAAGGCTGAGCGGGCTGCTCAGCCTTTTTTATGCAGCAAAACGATCCGTCAAGTCATAAACGCTCCGACGCAGAATGTTCCGGAGCTATTTCTGTCTGAAAAAACCAAGGATAAACGGCTTTGCCGTCCTTTAAAGGACGAGCGCGTTTACCGGGAATTGGAACAATCAGCGGAGGATATACTTTCTGAGAATTCAAGGATAAACGGCTTCGCCGTCCTTTAAGGACTAGCGCGTTTACCGGGAATTGGAACAATCAGCGGAGGATATACTTTCTGACAATTCAAGGATAAACGGCTTCGCCGTCCTTTAAAGGACGAGCGCGTTTACCGGGAATTGGAGCAATCAGCGGAGGATATACTTTCTGACAATTCAAAAAAACCGCTTTCCGCGATCCCCTCCAAAGGCATCCAAAAGGCGGTTTGCAAACAAATCCCTGCGGCATATACATGCCATTACTAGATAAAAATAATCAATACTTTGAAAATAAGGAAAGCAAGCAGCATCGAAATCGGGATCGTGATCGCCCACGTCATAACCATCCGTCCGACGACGCTCCAGTTAACCGACTTCGGCCTTAATGCCGTGCCTGTCCCAATAATCGAAGACGTGATAACGTGAGTTGTGGAAAGCGGCATCCCGAACGCCGTAGCCGTCTGCAAGACGGAGAAAGCGGTGATATCGGACGTGAAGCCGTTCATCGGCTCGATTTTGAAAATTTTCCGGCCGACCGTTTTGATGATCTTCCAGCCGCCCACCGATGTTCCTAAGCCCATGGCAGTCGCCGCCGAAAGCTTGACCCACAGCGGAACATGCATCTCGGTCAGCTGTCCCTGTGCTACAAGAGCGAATACGATAATCCCCATCGCCTTCTGGGCGTCGTTCGTCCCGTGAGAGAAAGCCTGCAAGCCCGCCGATACGATCTGCATCGTTCTGAACGTACGGTTGAACTTGCTCGGAGAGCCGTTGCCGAGAAGTTTGACGATCCATTTGACGAGATTCATGAAAATGAATCCGACGACGAACGCGATAAGCGGCGATAAAATCAAAATAATAATGATTTTATTGAAGCCTGCCCAGTTGAGCCCGCTAAAGCCCGCTCCGGCGATAACCGCTCCCGCAAGGGACCCGATCAGCGTGTGGGAAGAGGATGACGGGATTCCGAAATACCAAGTAAGCAAATTCCAGAGTATTGCGGAAATAAGAGTTGCGACGATGATTTCCAGTCCATGTTCGATCTTAAAAGGATCGGCGATGCTTCCGCCAATGTTTTTGGCGACGCCTTCGAACGTAACGGCCCCTACGAAATTGAGAACCGCCGCATAAAATACGGCAAACCTAGGATTCATCGCCTTGGTGGAAACCGAAGTCGCAATCGCATTTGCGGTATCGTGGAATCCGTTGATGAAGTCGAACAACAGGGCTAAAATTACAATTATGACAAGAAGTGTCACGTTACGCCTCCCGAGCGTTGCAAAATGTCGAAATTGCACACTCGATTATTTTATGTATTTTTCGTAAACAAAGTCAAGCCGTCTTGCCAAGAAGCTCGAAACCGGCAATCGCGTACAGAGCCATAAGCGGTATTTTGCCTATTCCCGTTGCGATCGAGAACGTCCGGAACGGAATGCGGGTAACGGCGGCGTATATATTTATAGCTTGGGCAGGAATGACCGGAATCATTCTCGACAGCATAATCGATACGAAAGGATGCCTCTCAATGAATGCTGTAAACTTGTCGAGTCCCTTGTACTTGGCGAGCAGCTTGCGTCCCTTGCTTGCACCCATGGCTCGAATGATGGCAAGCATGAATATCGCAGCCAGAGTCGAGCCGGCCCAGCTGAGCGCGATGCCCGCCGCCAGACCGTATTTGGCGGCCATTAAGCCGCTCATAACGCCGTAAGGAATAAGGGGCACCGGCAGCATAGCGACCAGCGTCGCGGCCCCCAGCATAAGAAGGACCGGCGGGCGGCTCCCCTCTTGAATCCATATCCGCAGCTCGTCTCTGTAAAGGACGGCAAGCAGGACGAAGCCGGCATACAGCAGAACGACCAAGTATTTATTAATTCGGCTCAGCATAGATGTCGGTACGGCATCCTTTCTTCGTTTATCGGAATGCAGACGGGTGGAAGCGGAACGGAACCGGTCGGTTATTTTCTTAACGGAGCCGGGTTCGCCCGCTGCAAGCGAAGCGCATTCAGCACGACGGAAATGGAGCTCAGCGCCATTGCCGCGCCTGCAATCCATGGAGCGAGCAAACCCGCTGCCGCTATCGGAATGCCCAGCGAATTATAGGCCAGCGCCCAAAATAAATTTTGCCTGATATTGCCCATCGTCAAGCGGCTCATCTCGATGGCGTCGGCAATACCGTTCAGATCGCCCCGCATGATCGTAATGTCGGCGGCCGATATCGCGACGTCGGTCCCCGTGCCAAGCGCCATGCCGATATCGGCCGTGGCCAGTGCAGGCGCGTCGTTGATGCCGTCGCCTACCATCGCCACTTTATGACCCTTGGATTGCAGCATGCGGACTATTTGCGCTTTGCCTTCCGGAAGCGCATCCGCAACGACTTCGCCGATACCGGTTTGCCTTGCGATCGTTTGCGCGGTTCTGCGGTTATCGCCTGTCAGCAGGATCACGCGCAAACCTAGCTTGCGAAGTCTGGCTACCGCTTGACGGGACGATCGCTTGATCGTATCGGCGACCGCGACTAGGCCGGCGAAACGGCCGTTTACGGCGGCAAGCACGACCGTTCTGCCGGATTCCTCAAGCTCCGAGATACGCGCGCCGACATGACGCACGGCAATGCCGTGCATGTCCATAAGCCGGCTCGTCCCTACGAGGACCGTTTGTCCTTCGACAACGGCGCGTACCCCGCAGCCCGGTATCGCCTCGAAGGATACGGCTTCGGGTATCGCGATGCCCCGCTCTGCAATGCCGGCGACGATCGCTTCGGCAAGCGGGTGCTCGGAGCCTTGCTCCGCGGCTCCGACAAGCCGCAAAAACCGCACTTCGTCCTGCATAACCGCGACGACGTCCGTCAGCGCAGGCTTCCCCTCCGTGACGGTGCCGGTTTTATCGAGCAGCACCACATCGACCTTATGCGCCGCTTCCAGCTGCTCCCCGCCCTTGAACAGAACTCCCAGTTCGGCGGCGCGCCCGGAGCCGGCCATGATGGAGGTCGGAGTCGCCAGGCCGAGCGAGCATGGACAGGCTATAACCAGAACGGCAATCAGCTTCTCAAGCGCCCCGGGAAAATTGCCGGGCGCCGCCCACCAATACCAGATGGCGAAAGCGCCCGCCGCAGCGGCGATGACCGCCGGCACAAAAACGCCCGATATGCGGTCCGCGACCCTCTGAATAGGCGCCTTGGACCCTTGAGCCTCTTCGACGACGCGAATAATTTGCGCCAGCCTCGTTTCTCTGCCGACTTTAATCGCCCGAATCGTCAAGACGCCGTTCTTGTTCAGCGTAGCGCCGGTTACGGCGTCCCCCTTGCTTTTCTCTACCGGCATGCTCTCCCCGGTCAGCATCGCTTCGTCAACGGATGAAAACCCCCGGACGACTATACCGTCGACAGGCACGGTCGAACCCGGCTTCACGATCAGGATGTCGCCCGGAACGACTTCCTCGGCGGGAATTACCGACTCCTTTCCGTCCCTGACCACAATCGCCGACTTCGCCTGCAAATTCATCAGCTTTTTGATCGCATTGGTCGTCCTGCCCTTAGCCAGCGCCTCCAGCCATTTGCCGAGCGCAATGAGCGTAATGAGCACCGCACTCGTCTCAAAATAAAGCGCCGGTCCATGCTGCCCGATACCGCCGGAAATAACGACCTGCGCTACGCTGTACCCGTATGCGGCGGAAGTGCCCAGAGCGACCAGGACGTCCATGTTTGCGCTGCCGTTTCGGAGCGCTTTGAACGCCGCGGTATAAAAACGGCCGCCCACGAGAAACTGGACCGGCGTAGCCAAAATCATCTGGAAGACGGGGTCCGTCAGAAAACCCGGTGTCCAAATGCCGGACGTGAAGGCAAAATGGCCGGTCATCGCCCACAGCAGGGGCAGCGTTAATAACGCCGATATCATAAACGAGAAGCGCTGCCACTCGATTTCCGCTTTCCGCCTCGCCGTTTCCGCATCTGCACCGCTGTCCTGCTTGAGTCTCGCTCCATAGCCAAGCTTGTTCACTTTATCCGCAAGCTGTTCTGGCGTCACCAAACCTCCCGCAAATTCGACATGCGCCGTTTCGAGCGCAAGATTAACGTTGACCCCGCTCACGCCGGGAAGCTTCGCCAAACCTTTCTCGATGCGGGCGGCACATGCGGCGCAAGTCATGCCGGTAATGAAGAAATCGGCGCTTTCCTTAATCGTGCCGTATCCCAGCTGCACGATCCTTTGCTCGATTTGCGGCCAGTCCGTGCGGGCGGGGTCATAGGAAACGGACGCTCTGTCGAGCGCCAAATTAACGGCTGCCTCGACGCCGTCAAGTTTATTCAAGCTTTTCTCGATGCGGGCGGCACAAGCCGCACAAGTCATGCCGGTAATCGAAACCGTCGCTTGGCGGTTCCCCACTGCGGCTTCCTCCCCCGGTTCGGAATCTCCACATCTTATTCATTCGAAAAAACCGCAAAAGCACGGCAATGCCGCGCTTTTCCGGCGTTATTTTGCAACGTCGTAGCCTTGGTCTTCAATGGCCGTCTTGATTGCGTCAACCGAAACGGTTTGTTCGTTATATTTGACCGTTACCGATTTGCCCGCCAAATCGACCTTACCGTCCGCACCGAGCTTCTTGACGGCCCCCTCGACGGCGCTTACGCAATGCCCGCAGGACATGCCCTCCACCTTCAACGTGATCTCTTTCATCGTTTCATTCTCCCTTCCCTCTTGTCGCCCCTTTGAGGCTTCCTACAGCCGATTATTCGAGCTTCAGACCGCTATATGATCATGTTTATGCAAATCATTATTATTTCAGTAGCTTGTTTACCGTTTTGAGCAGTTCGTCGATAACGGCATTATCGCCTTCCTGGATACGTTCGATTACGCAGCTCCGCATATGGCCTTCCAGCAGAAGCTTGCCGACGCCGTTCAAGGCGGCTTGTATCGCGCTGATTTGGTTAAGCACGTCATCGCAATACGTATCTTTCTCGATCATGCCCTTCACGCCGCGAATTTGTCCTTCGATCCTGTTAAGCCTGGCGACAAGCGTCGCTTTCGTTCGTTCGGAGTGATGGCTTTTGCGCCCTTCATCGTCTGTGTGGCAGCAGGAGGCGTTCGTTTCGTCGTGTTGCGCGTCAATAGCTTCGTTCATCTTCCTCACCTCACCTCTCCTTCCATGCTATCATACCCCCATAGGGTATGTCAATGTTGCAAAAAAAGACGAGCCAGCCATGTACGGCCGCCTCCCCTTTCATCTTTTGCACCATGCTGCTTTGCCATGCTAACTATCCAAATCGTCTTCATCCCCGTCTTCCGATTCGATCCGGAGACAGTATCCGACTCCGCGCACCGTATGAATGAGCGGAGGCCGAAAGCTTTGATCGATTTTTTTGCGCAAATACCCGATGTAGACGTCCGTTATGTTCGTATCTCCGACAAAATCATAACCCCAAACCTGCTGAATCAGCTCTTCGCGGCGAAGCACCTCGCCGGTCCGCTCCAGCATATAGACGAGCAGATCGAATTCCTTGGGCGTCAAGTCGATCGGCTGGCCCGATCTTACGACGGTACGAGCCTTCGTATCGACCTCGAGCTTATCGATATGCAGCAAATGCGCAGGGCGGGAAGACGTTTCCGGCAGAGAAACCTTCGCGTACCGAAGGCATGCCCGAATGCGCGCAAGCAGCTCTTCAATGGCAAAGGGCTTCGTGATGTAATCGTTCGCGCCCTGATCCAGTGCGGCTACTTTATCCGGCGTAGCCGACCGCCCGGACACCATAATAACCGGCATCCGCTTGCCGGCCGCCCGCAGTCTGCGCAGCACCTCCATTCCGCTCAGCTCCGGTAAAATCACGTCGAGCAAAATGAGGTCCCATTCGCCCTCCAAAGCCTTTTCGAGCCCTTCACGTCCCGTAGCGGCGCTCGCGACGGCATACCCGTCGTGCGAGAGCTCCTGCTCGAGCAGCCATCTCGTCTCCTGTTCGTCATCCACGACCAGTATGTTTTCGTTCATCTCCTGCGTCCCCTACCGCTTACGCCCGATTTTGATCCGTTATGCAGCGTATTTCAATAGTTACCGCATAATGCTTGCCTGCTGCCCTGCCCTGCGGAACGTTTTTTGAAGTTAGTTTGGGCCGTAATACGCGAAAATATTAACAGATTCGCAATACGGGCCGCTCCTCGCATGAACGCAAAAAAGAAGTCCGAGCCTTTCGGCCGGACTTCCTCTTCACTTGCCTATGCAGCTTGTCCTCTGTTAGAGAACGCGGCGTGCTGTGATGTAGTGGCTCTTCCACCAGCTGCTGTTCATATTCGAGAACGTGACGCCCTGAGGGTTGCCGTACGTATTCAAAAACTTGCCGTTGCCCGCGTAAATGCCGACGTGAGCGATTTTCCCTTTGGAGCCTGCAGTCGAGAAGAAAACAAGATCGCCTTTTTTCAGCTGACTTTTTGGAACATATTTTCCGACCGTCGCTTGTTGTTTGGACGTGCGCGGCAGCTTGATGCCGAAATGCTTGAACACATGCTGCGTAAACGAAGAGCAGTCGAACGCGGCTGTCGTGGCGGTCGAAGCGCCGAAACGATAAGGCCGGCCGAGGTAGTTGTCGCCGTAGCTGATGATTTTGTCGCCCATTGTTTGAGCTGAAGTTGCAGCGCTAGCCTGTTGAGGCGCCAGCGTAAGCGTACCCGTAACGGCCAGAGTGACGCTTAGGCCGATTGTGGCCATACTTTGCACAAGGCGTTTCTTGATGTTGATCATGATGTGGTATTTCCTCCTTGGGTTTCAGTAGTAAGGCCATTTGCCTACAACCCACTATACCATGAGAAAAAATGCCCACATTTACCACATCGCCTTGAAAGCGCGATCAATCAACGGCTTACGCCGGTTTCTAAGAATTCAATAAGAATATTCTCATCCTTTATTTATTGCAATTTCCCCTCAGTGGAACATCGACCTTATTTATCCAAAATAACCTGCTGAGCCCTCAGACTTTGCTGCAGCAATTCGATCTGCGCTTCGCTCGGCTCATCGACCGAAAATTTACGGCTCAAGGAAAGCGCAGCGGCCGTTCCCGCCGCATCTCCGAGCATAATCAAGTTCGGATATACGCGCATCGCCGTCCATGCGAACGAATCCATATTGGCTGCGTAGCCGGGAATCAGCACATTCGTCAGCTTCGGCGAACGCAGCACGTCGTAAGGAACGTACCACGGCTCTTTGCCGAGCGGATTGGAAAGCTGCTCCCCTTTTTTATAAGAATTCGAGTCAAAATGATAATAGCCGAGTCCGATCCGCCGGTCGAAATACCGCTCGTCATTCCCCGTCACGCCGTCCTTATCTAAGGCGAAACGGTAGGTTCGGGTCGCAGGATCCGCCACATTCGCCGTATGAATGCTTTCGCGGATGTACAAGGTTTCCCCTACGACGGGCTCGCCGTCCTTCATGACCAGCTCCGCATTCTCCAAGCCGTTCAAATGCCGCAGCATTTGGATAAACTCCGGCTTGCTTATTTCTTGCAGAGCAAGCTCGCGGGCGGCCTCAGGGGCCATTCCGCCGCTTTCCGGATAAACGACGCCGCCGGCTTCCATATCCCGGATCGTCTTGCGGGCATCGACATTGTAGATCAGGAGCATGTTCATCCAAAATTCCATATCCTTGGATCCCGCTTCGCCCTTGCCGGAATAGCCGTCCTCCCCCGCATTGTAAGGTTTGATACGGAAAAGAGGCGAAGCCGCGTCATAAGCGGCAATGACAGGGTTGCTGCGCATCTCGTGACCGGCCCACAGCTGGAAAGAGCCTTTGTAGGTAAGCGCCTTTCCCTGAAGCTTGGGATCGATTACCGCTTTGGCTGCGTCCAGCCCTTTGAGCTTAAACATAAGCGTGGCTGCCATTTGCGCCCCGTCCGGATTCTGGTCCTCCCGTCCTACGGTGCCGACAAACGCGCCGCTAGTGCCGACCAGCCTCCCCGTCTCCGAAGCGTCCACGAACAAAGGCGCTCGTACCTTCCGCTCTCCGGCGCCGCCTCCGAAGCGATAGTAGCTCTTCTCGTTTTTAACGAGCGATTGCGTGACGATCGATTCGATTTCGAATGTTTCCGCTTCATCCGTTTCCGTCGCCGACGGTTTGGCGCTTGCGGCTGACGGAGCCGGGCGCATGTCGCTGGAAAGAGCCGTCACCGCCTTTTTGGACTTGGCGTTCGTTCCGTCCGAGTCGGCCTTTAGGTTAACCTTCGTAATATCGGTCTCATACGAGATTTCAACGTTTTTGTGGGCGCTCAGCTTGCGAGCCAAATAGGATTCGAAAAGCTCCGGAGGGAAAACCGCGGTTACGTCCTGCATAAAATAATAAAACGTGCCGGCCTGCGAGCCTTCATAGCTCGGTTTAACGCCTTGGGGCAGCGATTTGGGCTTGTAATAATTGACGTCGAACAGATTTTGCCTGCCGAGCGTCAAAATGGATCCGAGCGCGCGCTCGGGGACGACCATTAGTATTTTCATCTGTTTATTGGTCCGTTTGGCCGCAAGCGCGGTGGAAACGGCTTGCGGACCGCCGCCGTATATGACCAGGTCATACTGATGCTTGTCGTAGCGAAACGACGCAAAAACAACCAAAAGAGCGAGCGCAGATGTGGTGAATGTAAGAAGGAATTTGCTCAATGGATTGGCCCCCAGACCTGTGGTACAACAAGGATAAACGGCTTCGCCGTCCTAAACGCTTTCGAAGAAAGCGACATCGTAAGCATAAGCTCGGACGCGCGCGTTTACCGTTGAAATATAAGCGCTTGTTATGTGAAACATAATTCTTATATTTGGACAAATGTCTTCCGTTTTCTTCAGACGAGCGGCTTTTGCCGGGCGTGCGAACGATCGGCAATGGACAGCCTTCTCGAGACTTTGACCAAAGCGGCAGCGGTTCGTCCTTATCGTGTAAGCTATATTTTTAAGATGCGGTCGTACACAAACGCTGCGCCGTCCCTTCTGTTGGGAGCGCCCGTTTACTGGAAAATGGAATGACAAGAAAAGGATATGCTTGAAGGCGTTTTGGAATTACAGGTTACCGTTAAGATGGCGATAAATCGGATGTTTCATGTGTCCGGAGCCTTTCAATAATTTCCTTTCTCCGGACAGTCTACAGGAAGGCTCGGCAAAAAGCGCACCGGACATTCAGTCAGTCCGGTGCGCTTTCCGTTCCGCTCAGGCGACAGCTAACGGAGTTACGCTTGGTAAACGTTTCTCCCCCGCACATAGGTCGCTTGTACGTTAAGGTCTGCGTCGAGAATAAGAAGATCGGCGTCTTTGCCGGCTTCGATCGAGCCTTTGCGGTCGTCGATACCGACTTGCCGCGCCGGGTTAATCGTCAAGCCTGGCAGCACCTCTTCCAGCGAAAGGCCCGTGAACGCAATCGTGTTGCGCATCGCGCGGTCCATCGTCAGCGTGCTGCCGGCCAAGCTCCCGCCGTCGCGCAGCGTCGCTTTGTTGTCTTTCACGATAATCGGGAGCTCGCCGAGGAAATAATCCCCGTCCGGACATCCGGTTGCCTCGATCGCATCGGTGATGAGGACGATTTTGTCGGCAGGCTTCGTTTTATAAATAAGCGACACGATATCCGGTGTCATGTGGATGCCGTCCACGATCAGCTCAACCGCCAGATCGTCGATGATTAGCGCCGAGCCGGCAACTCCGGGCTCGCGATGATGCATCGGACTCATGCCGTTGAACATATGCGTGACATGGCTTGCGCCTTTGGCTACCGCTTCGCGGACGTCGGCGATTTTGCCGTCGGAGTGGCCGATCGATGCCGTGACTCCGTTCTGCGTCGCGTAGGCGATCGTTTCGAGATTGCCTGCAAACTCTGGAGCGATCGTCATCAGCCGAATCGAATGGCCGGAGTAGTCCATATATTTTTTCATTTCTTCGACCGACGCTTCGCGGATATGAGCGGGATTTTGCGCGCCGCAGCGGACCGGATTGATGAAAGGCCCTTCCAGATGAATGCCTACCGCATCCGCACCGGACGTTCCCTCCTCGAGTTCCTTCGCAAGGCTTTGCAGAGCCGCATCGATATCTTCCTTGCTTGCCGTCAGCGTCGTCGCCAGGAAAGAGGTCGTTCCGTGCTTCGCATGGAACAGGCTCATCCCGTCCAGCATCGGCTTGCCGGGACGCGAGGACATCACGTCGAAGCCCCCGCCGCCGTGTACGTGTACGTCGACGAAGCCTGGCACCAGAATCGCTCCTCCGACGTCGATGATTTCCGCCCCGTCCGCATCGGCAGTGCCCGCCAGCGCAGCCGGTATGACCGACTCGATCAAGCCGTCGCGAACAAGCAGACTCGCTCCTTCAAAAATACCGTCCGGCGTATAAATATTCGCATTCGTAAACAGCTTTGCGTTTGATTCAGACATCGTTTTCTCCCTCCAGGATGTATGGGCAATCGATTGCCGCTTGTCTGTGTTATAGTTATTCTAATGAGGCTAAGTATTACATAGCGAAAGTTTTTTTACAACGTCCGGGACAAACGATTCCAGCGTTATTCGTCTTCCTTATCGGCTTCTTTCTCCTGCTTCCGGCTCTGCTTGCAATCGGAGCAATAGCCGAATATTTCGAACCGGTGGGAGACGACGTCGAACGAAGCCGGCAGCTCCGGTACGGAAGGCATCGGACAAAACTCGAATGTATAGGTTTTTTCGCAGGTAAGGCAAATTAAGTGGTGATGGTGATGGGATTGGCAGCGTGCCTTGAATTTAAGTCCGTCGTTCAAATAAAACTGCTCCAGCACTCCCATCTCCGACAAAAGCCGCAAGTTGCGGTAAACCGTGTCGAAGCTCATGCCCGGGTATTTTTTGGTCATATGGTCGTACACGTCCCGCGGGGACAAGTACCCTTCCGCATGCGCAAACAGCGTGGCGAGCGTTCTGCGCTGCTCCGTAATGCGCCATCCTTTTTTGACCATGCTTTGCAATATTTCATGTACCGTCTGGTCCGTATGCGCAGCCACACGCATCACCCCCTTATCTGATCCTTCGCCGGCAAGCGCCCTAAGGGCAAAGATGCCGGGAAGCTTCACGTTTCTAGCACGTTGATTTAATAGTGCCCGAATCCTGCGATGTAGTCAACCTCTGCCTAATTGTACCGCTCGAATAGGAGGCGGGCTCACGCAGGTTCCAACTCGAAGGGAGAAGTGCCGTCCATGTCCGCAATCAAAAAAGCCGGCGAATCGCGTTCCGTCAATTCCAGCTACGTACTGCCACCGGACACGAACAATCACGGAACGCTGTTCGGAGGCAAGCTGATGGCCTATATCGACGATGTAGCCGCCCGTGCGGCAATGCGCCATGCGGGATTGCCGATCGTAACCGCATCGACGGATTCGATCGATTTTTTGCATCCGATCAAGGTCGGACACGAAGTGTTCCTTGAAGCGATCGTAACTTGGACGAATAAAACCTCGATGGAAGTGTTCGTCAAAGTGATCGGCGAAAATTTATTGACCTGCGAGAGAACCGTATGCGCCACCTCTTTCCTCACCTATGTGGCGCTCGGGAAAGACGGGCGGCCGGCCGATGTGCCGAAGGTGGTACCGGAAACGCCCGATGAAAAGCTGCTGCACGAAACGGCTCCCGCTCGTGCGGAAGCGCGCCGCCAGCGCCGGTCGGAAAGCAAACGGCTAGCCGAAACGTTCGGCATCAAGCGGCCGTGGGAGCCTGAGATGTAATGCCGGGGATAAAGACGGCGCCGAGAAGGACGGGGATTCAGAGGTCAAGGCGCCAGTGTTCCTCCCCTCCCGGGGAACGAGGGCTGCGGACCTCGGGCGGTGCCTAGCGCGTCTGCTGTCCGACGAAAAAGGCGGACTGCGGGGTGCCTCCGGCACGCCGGTCCTGCTCGACGAATGAGGACTGCCGGCCTCGGGCGATGCCTAGCGCGTCTGCTGCCCGGCGAATAAAGGCGGACTGCGGGGTGCTTCCAGCATGCCGATCTGCCCGAGCGAAGGGCTACCGGCCTCGGGCGGTGCCTAGCGCGTCTGCTGCCCGGCGAATAAAGGCGGACTGCAGGGTGCCTCCAGCACGCCGGTCATGCTCGGCGAATGAGGGTTGCGGATCTCGGGCGGTGCCTAGCGCGTCTGCTGTCCGACCGATTATATCGGCAGGATTTTGGCCGCCGAAAGCGAACTACATATAGCCGTATCTTAGTAAGCGAATGATGTCGAAGCAGCCTCCAGCTGCTCGCAATCGTAAATGATACCAACCTTTATAACAAGCGGGAGCGCTGCGCGAATGATTGCTTTTATCGTCAATCCCGTGTCCGGCAACGGGCGCGGAAGGAAAGTGTGGAACGAAATCGAGCGGGTGCTGCGGCGGCGGGAAATAAGCCATGCCGTGCGGTTCACGACCGGGCCGGGGACCGCTGTCGCGCTTGCGGGCGAAATGCTGCGCAGCGGGCAGTATACCGTCATCGCGGCGGTCGGCGGCGACGGAACCGTTCACGAGGTCGTGAACGGACTATGGAGCGCCGCGAGGTATGCGGGCAGCCGGGAAGCCGCAGCCGCAGCCGAAACGGCGGAGGAAGCACCGCATATCGCTTGCCGTTTCGCGTACATTCCCGCCGGCTCGGGCAACGACTTTGCGCGCGGACACGGAATTCCGCTTCATCCTCTCGAAGCGCTGGAGCTTATTTTTAAAGAGCATGCGGGAAGCCCGATCGATCTGCTTCATATGAACGGCCGTGTGGCGGCCAACTCGATCGGTACCGGGCTCGACGGGCAAGTAGCGCTGGAGACGAATGAAGCCGGTTACAAAAAGCTGCTGAACAAGCTTCGTCTCGGCAAGCTCGCCTATGTATTGGCGCTCATGCGCGTCTTGTTCACGTACCGCCCGTGCGACATGAAGCTTCTTGTCGACGGCTCGAAGACTGAGAAGTCGCGCGTCTGGCTAATCGCGGTCTGCAACATCCCGCATTACGGAGGAGGGATGCTGATCTGCCCTTCCGCCCGTCCCGACGACGGCAAAGCAAATATTTGCATCGTCAGCGGCATCAGCCGCCTGAAGCTGTTCATGCTTTTCCCGCTTGTGTATTCGGGCAAGCATGTCGGACATCCCGCCGTCTCCTTCTTGTCCGGACGGTCTGTTGAAATCGAATCGTCTCAGCCGCACGTCGCGCATATGGACGGCGAGCTCGCGAGACCGGAGCGGATCCGCATCGACATTTTGCCCGAACGCATTTCGATTATTAAATAGCGGAACCGTTGCATGCGGCACGCCCCGCCAGACCCTTACTTTGATACGCTTAGTTGCGAAAACCTTATTGATAATGAGCCAGTCCGCACTATTCCACCGGTAAAATGCTCGTTCTAGCCGAATAGTGAGGCAAACAACACTATCAATTTCGTTTGCCTCACTATTAGTTGCGTTTGCCTCATTAACTCACCAGAACTTGGGTTTTCGGCGAGAAATAGTGAGGGTAACCTAACTAATAGTAACTTTTCCCTCATTATGCCCCCAGAACACGGATTTTCGGCGAGAAACAGTGAGGGACGCCTAACTAATAGTAACTTTTTCCTCATTATTCCTCCAGAACACGGATTTTCGGCGAGAAACAGTGAGGTTAGCCTAACCAATAGTAACTTTCCCCTCATTATGCCTCCAGAACGCGGGTTTTCGACAAACCATGCCCTATCGCGAAACTAAAAAACCTCCGTCTCCGCCCCTAAGGGAACGAAGATGGAGGTTTGTTGCCGTTTGTATAACCATGACCGTCAAACGAGGAGGCTTTCTACTCGGCGGCAGCCGCTCCCTTGATCGAAATGGAATCCGTACCGATTACTACATCGGCCTTTAAAATATCCGAGAAAAAGGAAACCGGCACGAACATTCTGCCGTCGTCCTGAATGACTGGCCCGGCTCCGAGGGAGATCGGCGCCATTTTGTTATACACGTACTCGTCCTTGCCGACGCGTACGATCGTCCATTGAGCGCCCTTCGCCAGCTCGACGGACTGCTCTTCGCCGTTCCACTTCAGCTCGAAGCCGAGCGTTTCCGCTACGATGCGGAGCGGCACGAGCGCTTTGCCCGCTTCCTGCGTATAAACGGCCGCATCGCCGTCAGCCAGCGCTTTTCCATTCACGACAAGCTTCGTTGGCTGCGATACCTCTTCGGTACTGCCTGCGCTTTCTCCGGCAATAGGGAGGCGGAATTCCGGGAATCCGGCTGCATACGGCGCAATTTCGTAAGGAGAGAATACGACGGCGACTTCGCCTTTTTCAATATAGAACGACTGGGTTTCATCGATGCCGGTAAAGCCGTCTGCAAAATAATCGTCCGGATTTTTGGCGATTTCCGCTTTAACGTGTTCGTCGATTATCGTCTTGTAGCCGCTGCCGAGCAAATCGCTTAACGTAATTTTCGCAGCCTCCGCATCGTTCTTCACGTTGAATGCGCTCATTACCGGCATTCCATGCGCGCCGCCGGTGTAGACATAGCTGTTAACCTCAAGCGAGAATCTCCCCTTGTCGGCCGAACCGCCGCTTGCTTTCACCTCGTAGTCGATCGTTATCGAGTAAGGACGGAATTCATAGCCGCTCTCCTTGGCCGCAGCCGCATCTTCCGCCGCTTGCTTTTTGAGCTCGTCCAGGCCTTTCATCGCATTGCGCTCCAAAATATCGTTCAGCTGCGCTTCATAACGCTTGTCCTTCAGTCCGGAAACGACCGGAATGTTCAGGTCTGCGATATATTCGGGGGTTTCTTCTTTGACCGCTTTGCCCGTCACGCTGACGGCTCCTTCATTCGCACCCGCGCCTGGGATCGGAATGCGGAACTCGGGCGTGCCCGCCGCACCCGGGGCGATCTCGTACTTGCCGAAGACGATAACGGCATTCCCTTTTTCAATATAAAAAGACTGCGTTTCGGCAATTCCTTTAAAAGCGTCCTCGAAATAGTTTTCGGGCGTCTTGGCGATTTCCTTGGCGATTTCGTAATCGATCGTTTTCTTGTATCCGTCGCCGAACAAACCGCTCAGCTCGATCCGTTTGGCCTCCGCGCCGTTGTCGACATTGTAAGTATCGATTCTCGGCACGCCGTTGGCGCCGCCTGTGTATGTATAAGTCGTTACGCGAAGCGAGAACACGCCGGAATCGGCCGCGCCGCCTGAAGCCGCTACGTCGTAGCTGATATTCAGCTCATACGGGCGCACCGGGAATCCTGCTTTCCTGGCCTCCGCCGCATCCGTTTTTGCCTGCTGCTTGATGCCCTCGATATCCTTCATGGCGTGCCGTTCGAGGATATCGTTCAGCTCGGCTTCGTACTTCTTATCCTTCAATCCGGCGATCACCGGGATGCTAGCGTCGACCGACACCTCGTCCGTTTGCTCCTTGACCGTTTTGGCCGAAACCTGCACATTATCCTGCCCGATTTCGGCGGATATCGGCTTCGCCGTTACATTGTAGGGTAAAACGTCCGTCCGGGCTGGAGCTTCGGCATAAGACGACGGCGTGCCCGATACGAATAAACAACTGCCCGCAATGGTCAGCGACAATATTTTGAATGATTTTTTCATGAATTTCCCTCCCGATGCGATATGTCCCCATTATACGGCTCAAAGGTCCGCGTTAGGTTACAGACCGTTTACATTTCCCGGCGGCACGCGCTTCCCTATGCTCACAAAACTTGCCAGTCCGCTGTCCTGCAATCGAACGCCTATCGGCATCGTTTGAAGCCGACGTTTAACGCCGGTTTAGGGCTGTTTCACAGGCATAAACGCAAAAAACGGCCACCCCGTTCGGGATGACCGTCGCAATTTCCGCTGAGCGTCTTACTTAAAATCACCGGGCTTGTAGCTGCCGGGAATGTTGTTTACGGCGATCGAGAACCGATTCCAGCCATTAATGGCCACCATGACCGCTACAAGATCGACATATTGCTTTTCGTCAAAATGCTTCCGCACTTCCTCGTACACCGCATCCGGCACGCCATTCTCCGATACAAGCGTCACCGCCTCCGTCAGCGCCAGAACGGCCCTTTCTTCCTCGGTGTAGAACGGCGCTTCGCGCCATGCGGAAAGCAAGTAAATGCGCTGCTCGGTTTCTCCGTAAGCACGAGCGTCCTTCGTATGCATATCGAGACAATAAGCGCAGCCGTTAAGCTGGGAAGCGCGTATTTTGATCAGCTCGATCAGCGTGTCGGAAAAACCCATCGTCCGCGTATAAACGCCGAACTGGCTCATGATTTTGTATACCTCGGGCGCTGCCTGATATAAATTGACTCTTTGTTTCATTTCGATCTCCTCCGTTTATCCTGTTTTCGTTCAATCGCAGGTATAACGAAGGAGACCGCCGATTTGTGACAAAAGCGGTGAAAATTTTTTAGACCTCCCACTCGTCGCGCAGCTGCACGTAAAGCCAAATGAGGAAAGCCCTGTCGTCCATCGGCCGGAGCGACTCCACAGCCTCCAGCTTGGCCTTTAAATGCCGGGCGATCGGAGCGCCAAGCTCCGCGGCTTTATTGTCCGTCAAGCTGGGCAGACGCTCCATGTATGCCGAAAGAAGACGCCAATCCTCGTGGCCGACCTGCTGCCTGGCCGTTTCGGACAAAGGCGTATCGGGCACATATGGACGCCATTGCTCCAGCGCCTTATCGACGATTCGTCTTCGCTTCAAACGATCGCGCTGCAGCTCGACCACGACGATCGTTCCGGCGGCCATATCGCCGATTCTTTTGTCTCGTTTGCTGAAAATCATCACCATCGTACCGAGAAAATACAGGGTGGGCAAAAAATCGATCAGCCGGAAAAAGTTGCGGATCAGCACCGAAATAAACGTGGCGGATTGCCCGTTTTCCTGGACGACGCGGATGCCGAGCCATTTTTTGCCGAGCGTTTGTCCTCCGTTGTAATGCTCGAGTCCGACATAATAGCCGACATTCAGCACCACAAAAAATATGATCAAGAATGCCAAAGCATAATCGTTCGCCCACGAGTCGAGCGAGCTCCCGATCCATTCGGACCCGAAGACGAGAAGCAGCAGCAGCAAGAAATTACAAATCCCCAGCAGCACATTATCGAGAAAATGAGCGATCGCCCTCGTGCCGATCCCCGCCGTTTGCAGCTGAAGCTGCACCCGTTCCGGCGTGACGACCGTAAATTGTTTTTCAAACGGAGCGTTCATGAATGTCTCCTCACCGATTCGGAATTATGGTAGCATAAGGAAATGGATACAAGTCGGCCGTCGTCATGCGATGCCGCATTAGCCGGGAACTGCACAGAATGGAATAACGGTTTCCCAAGACTTGCAAAAAGAGACTGCTAAAGCAGTCCGACTGCGGCGGGATACACTGTGTTATACTTGCTAATTCGCCTGCCCCGCCGTAATCCCGGCGTATTTCGAGGCTCGTGCGACAGTCCGGCGAACGATGGAACAGGAGGCTTTCCCGATGGATCTCGGTGTATTCACCAGACAAAACAAACCGCTTTGGACGGAGCTGGAAAGCTTGCTTATCCGTTTCGGCAAACAGAAGGGCCGTATCGCAGCGGAAGATTTGGACCGGCTAACCGCATTATACAAATCCGCTTCCTCTCATTTGGCGGCGATGCATACGCACCTTCCGCAGGACGAAACGACGTTATATTTGAACCATCTCGTCTCGCGCGCTCATCATATCATGTACCAGGAAAGCAACAAAAGCTCGGCTCAGCTGCGGCATTTTTTCGGCAGTCATTTGATCGGCCTTATCCGCGAGCGGAACCGGTTCATCCTGCTTGCCCTCATACTGTTTGCAATCGGAGGGTTGTCCGGCTATATCTCGGTATGGCAAAATCCTTCCAATGCCTATGCCGTCCTGCCCGGCGGAATCGCCGACAGCGTGGATCCTACAAAAACCGAGCTGCCGCGCGGGGACATCCACAGCCCGGTCGTCTCGACGGAAATCATGACGAACAACATTCGCGTAGCCGTGCTTGCATTCGTCAGCGGCATCACGCTTGGCATCGGCACCGTTTATTTGATGCTGTATAACGGACTGATTATCGGAGCGCTGGCGGCCGTTTTCATGCATTCGGGAAAGAGTTACGTATTTTGGGCGTACATTTTGCCCCATGGCGTCATCGAGCTGACCGCGATCTTTATCGCAGGCGGAGCAGGCTTTTATATGGCGTATCGCATGATCGTTCCTACCCGATACTCGCGGAAATACGAGTTTCTGCAGGCCGCCAAGCAATCCGCCCAGCTGTTGATCGGCACGATCCCGCTCTTCGTCATCGCCGGCATTATCGAAGGGTACATTACGCCTTCCGTCCTGTCACTCGAAGTGAAATATGCCGTGGCCGGAGCCACGCTGCTGCTTCTCGGCTGCTACTATGCCTACGGCATCCGGTCGGGCAAAGCCCGGGATGAAGGCGGCCGGTGAATTCACACGGTAAGCAAGCTGCGCTATAACGGAAAACGGCGAGCATGAATTTCCGCCGTCAAACGCCGCCATGCTACCAAGCATCCCTTGCCTTCAGGTCAAGATAATGGTTGACCGCACTCAACGTGAAACGGTCGGCCGGCACATCCAGCACATGAATGCCCGTAAAAGCCATTTCCTGTACGTAGCCGCTTCGATCATGTCCGAATTTATGCGCCATGCTCTGCGCATACGCCGTCCGGGCGTCAGCCGCCTCCGCATGCGCCCATTTGTGCAGCAAAGGATCCTGAAGGGACAAGAGTAGCAGCATATGGCTTCTCCTCAGCTTATGCGCATAAGCAGCCAATTCCTGATGGTACAGATAGTTTTCCATATCCGAAAATACCGCCACGAAAGAGCGTTTCTTCTGCACGCGAAGCAAATAAGACAGCGCCATACCGTAATTCGATTCCACGAATTCGCTCTGCAAATCGAACGAAGCCTCCACCAGCCGGTTTAAATGGGCGATCCCTTTGTCCGGCGGAACGTATACCTTCAGATCCGCGGCAAAAGCAAGCAGCGCGACCTGGTCCCCCTGCTTCAGAGCGACCGCCGCAAGCGCGAGCGCCGCTTCGAGCGTGCGGTCCAGCTTCGTCTGGCCGTCCAGCTCGATCCCCATCATCCGTCCGCAATCGATCAGCAGCGTGACGGTTTTTCCTTTTTCCGGCCGCAGGACGCTTGTCATCAGCTTGCCCGTACGCGCGGTCGCCCGCCAATTGACGGTACGGGGATCGTCTCCCTGCACGTAATCGCGAATCGAATCGAAATCGGAGCCGCTGCCCAGCTTTTTGAAAATTTTGCGTCCCTCCAGAAGGAGCATGGAAGGCGTGGATTGGAGAATTCCCCGCACCTGGGACAAATCCGGCTGTATGTCGACCTCTCCCGGACAATCGAGGCGGGCGAATTTACGGATGAGACCGAAGCCTCCGGAATACAGCAAGTAAGCATGCTGAAGCCGGTAACGTCCCCGTTCCTTGCCAAACGTCGCGTAAGCGAGCGTCAGGCGGCTGCCGTCCAGCTCGGCATGGACCGTCGCCTGCCCGAAGCTGACCGGCAAATCGTCGGTGAACGTTATATGGAGCCTTTGCGGGGCATTCGTATGCAGCGTTACTGCAACGTCGAACGGCTTGTTGACGTCGGCTTGATCCGGCGTCGCCCGCTCTGCGCGGAATACGCTTCTACCCGGGAGAAGCAGGAAATCAATCGCCGAGAAAAGCAGCAAAAGCCCGTTCCAAATTAGAAATGCATAACCTCCAACCGACGCATCAAGCAGACTTGCGGCGGCGGCAATCGGAGCTCCCGCCGCCGCAAGCCATACGAGGCGGGCCGTCGGCATCGCAAACCGGTGTATGAACCGGTCAGCGAGGAACTTGCGCAGAGGCAAGCGCTTCTTGGATGATGACGTCACTTGTTCCGCCCTCCAATTCCGTCTGCGCCGACAGTAAAATACGGTGCCGAAGAGCGGGGCGCGCCACCAGCTTCACATCGTCGGGCGTCACGAACGTTCTGCCGTCGAGCAGCGCCCAAGCCTTGCTTGCCATCAGGACGGCAATTCCCGCCCGCGGCGATGCGCCGAGCTGAACCTTGCGCGATTCCCTCGTCCGCCGAACGATCGCCGTTATATACGCCAGAATCGAGTCCTCGACGACGACATCCGCCAAGCGCCGCTGCTGCTCGCGCAGCATGTCGGGCGTTAGCAGCGGCTCGATCGTTTCCTCGCGCTGCTCCATGTACGACCGATGCTGCCGCAAAATGTTCCGCTCGCTCGACTCGTCCGGATAATCCAGCACCAGCTTGAACATAAACCGGTCGAGCTGCGCTTCCGGAAGCGGATAGGTCCCCTCGTATTCGACGGGGTTTTGCGTCGCGATGACGAAAAACGGATCCGGCAGCGGATAGGTCGCGCCCTGGATCGTCACCTGCCGCTCTTCCATGGCTTCAAGCAGCGCTGCTTGCGTCTTGGGCCCCGACCGGTTGATTTCGTCGGCCAGCAGCACATTCGTAAAGACGGGACCCTTCACCGTCTGGAATTCGTTGTCGCGCATTTGAAAAATCACGCTGCCTGTAATGTCGCTCGGCATCAAATCGGGCGTAAACTGGATACGGCGAAAATCGCCTCCCGCCAAGCCCGCAAGCGTCCGGGCCATGCGGGTTTTGCCGAGACCCGGCACTCCCTCGAGCAGCACGTGGCCTCCGGCCAGCAGCGCCGTCACAAGCAGACGCAAATTAGGCCCTTGGCCGAGCAAATGCCGTTCCATCGATTGCAGCACATTATGCAAAGCGAATCACTCCTTCTCCAATTCGGCGATGAACTCGCCGTATTCGCGTACGCGCGCCGTAAACTCGCGCGCGCCGACGCTCCCCTGCACCGGCTGCGCCAGGTGCAGGAGCCGCTCGAGGCGGCTCGCCCGGTCCGCATCCCAATGGATGCGGGCGGCGCTTGCCGCCTCTTGCGGGGCAGCGCCGGGCGTAACGCCCCAGCGCTGCCAGAGCAGCTGGCGCAGCCGCTCCGCGCTGTGCGCCAGCGCCTCCGAGCGGAGCTTGCGCCGCTCGTACCACCCTGCGACGGCGAGCAGCGTCTCGTCGCCGCGCCGCGCAGTCCACGCCCGTGGAACGTGGACGGGCCCGATGCGCTTAGCGCGCATCCAAAGCCATAGCGCCAGCGCCAAGGCCAGCTGCGCGCCCGCGACAAGCAGCCATGCCGGATAAGCGGCGAACAGCCCCGGCTTCGTCTGGATGCCGTGATGATATTCGTCGATCCGTAGCGTCTCCCACCGCCGTTCGAACAATGGCCACGCCAGCTCAAAATGCTTATGCTTGAGCGCTTCGCCGTTCATCAGCCAGTTCGGCGCAAGCACGATCGTTAACTCTCCGCCGCCGATCCGCTTTCTCGCTCCGATTAGGCCGAGCGCGTCCGTCAGCAGCGGCTCGACGCCGGCTCCCGCCTCCAGTCGCCGTTCGGGCTTCACGACCGCTTCCAGCGGTTCGTTTGTTCCCGCTCTGCTAATTTGCCGCAGCTCCATATAAGCTGCTTTCTTAATCGCCTCGCCGTTTGTGCCGCCTTTATTTTCGGAAGTCCCGGCTGCTTCTGTACCGCCGTTGTCGCCTTCCTTATCTACGGACGTACCGGCCGCGCTTTCTCCCGCCGCTTTCGCCTCCGTTTTGCCGGCATTCCCGGCAGACGCCCCGCTTTCCGCTTGCTTTCTCTCCGGCTCGCCGGCTTCGTCGGGCTGAAAGCCGTCCCACGCGGGCGGGACCGAAGTGAACAGCAGCACGTCGTTGCCCTGCTCGATCCAGCGTCCAAGCGCCTTAAGCTCTTCATCCGCGAGCGTCGAAGGCTGTACAAGCAAAAGCGCCTCGCCGCCGCCGGCCGGAAGTCTTTTGACCGGAAGCTTCCAGGTCTCGACCGAATGCCCCTTCTCGCCCAGCAGTTGGACGAACGCCTTCGTCCCGTCCAGATCGGCCGAAAACGACAGATACGGCGCCATATTTTCCGCCTTCGGCTTATAGAAGAAGTACCCCAGCCCGACAAAAAGCAGCACGCAAACCGCCAATCCGATATAAGCGTTAGTCCGTTTGCGCATCGCGGCTCGCCTCCGTTTCCCGGACGGTGCTGCGCACCTGCTCGTAAAATGCCGTCAAGTCCGCTTCATTAATCGGCTCCTTGCCGTACCAAACCCGGTCGAACAGCCCCGCGCTGCTCCGAAAAAGCGGCACAAGCCCTTCACGGCTGCGCTGAAGCTCCTCGCCGTATTCCCAGTTCGTCTTCCATTTCTCGACGGTCACCCAGCTTCTCTCCTGCATATAAAAAAGCAGCGCCAAAAACAAAAATCGCACGCTCTCGCGCCAAGCCCCTTCGGCTTTAAGCGCCTCCGCCTTCTGCATATAATCGCGGAGCGACCACGTCAGCTCTTCGTCGGTAAGCAGCGGTTTGCCGGGGCGAACCCTGCCGTGTCTGACAATTTGCTTGGAAAACCAATAGATCGCCCATACGAGCATGAAGAATACGACCGCAGCCAATCCATATGCAATAACGGAGCCCGTTCCATCGGAAACATGCAAAGCCGGAAAAAAGTCGAACAGCTTTCTCAGCCATCGTCCAAAAATATCCCAAAGGCTCTCGCCGCCGGAATCGTAATAAGCCTTATACTCGCCGCCCTCCAAAATATCGCGGAGACGCTCTTTATCGTCAGCTACGCTCATTCCCGCTCATCCTTCTTGGCATCCGGCGCCGGTAACGTATCGCCTGCTTCACTCGACGGAGCGGACGGATTATAGCCGTTATACGGCTGGTGACCGTACGGCTCATAGTAGGCGCCTGCCGGCTCGAGCCCGGTCGTTTGCCTGATCAGCGCTTCAAGTCCTAAGCCTTCGCTGCGCACCCTCAGATCGAAAAAGCTTACCGCGTACAGCACGATCATCAGCGGAGCCAGCACTGTATTCGCCAGCAGAAGCACGGCTTGAGCCACCCATGGAGGCGCAAACAGCAGCAGAACGAACCCGAACAGCATCCCGAGAATGGATGTAATAAAATAAATGATCAAATACATGACCAGCATCGTCCAGAACAGCCGCCAAAAGCTTTGGCGCGTCATCGCCCAGCTTCGTCCAAGCCCGATCGATTCCCCCTCGAGAGCCGTAAGCGGCAAGAAGTACATAAGGCGAATGATAAAATAAGCTGCCGCCAGCAGAACGCCGATCATGCCGGCAACGATAAGAACGCCCATCACGATCGCCCCGCCGACGCCCGGTCCGTTCGCCGCCGCGCCGACGACCAGCGCAAGCAATACGGAAATACCCGAGAAGGCCAGCATGATGCCGATAAATATGCCGATCAAGATCAAACCGAACAGAAGGTTGCTCCCCACGACCGGCCAAAAACGGCGAAACGAGCGCTTCAGCACGTCGCCGATTAACGGCTCCCCCTCTCCGCTCAACACGGATTGCACATACATGACGACAGCCGTAATGGAAACCGGAACGAAAAATATCAGAAAAAGAATGGCAATAAGAAAAAAAACGAGAAGCTTGCCGACCAGCAGCGTGGCATCCGCTTCGTATTCCAGCATTCGGCTCTCGAATACATCCGAATCCAAGCCGACGCCGTCCCGAAGACCTTCGACGAACGATTGCAGAATAAAAGCGTTGCCCGACAACACATTCGGCAGAAGAAGCTGCTGCAGCAAATAAAAAGGGCCGTAAAATATTAGCATAATTAAGAATAGCTTTACAAAATGGCGCCGAAAAAACTGAAAGCTGTAATCCAGCATCCTGCTGATGCCCATCGGCTTCCATGCGGTTTCCTTCACATAAGACAAATCCAATCCTCCCAACCCCTCAAATGTCAATCATTGTCTGTTTTATTATACTATACTATGGGCGTCCGCGGGTTGAAAAAGCATACTTCCCGGCGGCCGCTGAACCTTTAAGGGGATTAGCCTGCGGCACCGGTTTCGAATGATTTCGCGGCTTGTTCGAAGGGAGCCTCGTAAGATTTCCGCTATTCCTCAAAAGGTGTCCTCCTGGCAAATACACCCTCCAAAAACGCGACAAAAGCCCCGAAACCGTTTGGACGATTCCGAGGCTTGACTTTTTTCGCATGCAAGCTGCTTCTATGAATGACTAGAGCATTTCAACTCTTATACTATAGATTTTAGGGATGTAAGGCATCTGATCGTGCAACAGATCGTGATCATCATAATGAGGAAAAGTTTACTATCAGTGAGGCAAACCTCACTATTTCTAACCGAAAACCCGTGTTCTGGTGGNAAAAGTTTACTATCAGTGAGGCAAACCTCACTATTTCTAACCGAAAACCCGTGTTCTGGTGGCATAATGAGGCAAACGCAACGAATAGTGAGGCAAACGAAATTGTTAGTTACGTTTGCCTCATTAACAGGCGGGAACGAGCATTTTACCGGTGGAATAGCGAGGACAGCCTCATGAACAATAAGGTTTTCTCCACTATTCGCACGGTTCGTGCATAACCATTACGAGTTCCGTGTTTTTCTTTCATAACCAGGGATTCGGATAACGGACATTACCCGGTAAACTGGTGCCATGCTACGAAACTTAATCCCTAGTTTAAGCGTTGAAAGTCTACTAGTCGACTCAAAATTAGCATCGTTAACAGGATACCCGTCTGTAAACCGTGCCGCGTAAACATTCACTTTCGGCAAACGCCTTGCACGCTTCTTAGCTTTGCGGCGCGAACGCCCGCATACTGCCGTATTTCACCGGCCGGCCGGACCTCCGAGAAGCCCCTTCCGCTACTCTAGGTTATGGTACTCCTTCTGCCTTTGCCGCAAACACCCGCTTCGGCGAGCTGGCCGAAGCCGCTGACCGGATCGCGGACGCCGTCAATAGCCGGACCTCCGAGTCACCCTTTCGCTACTCCAGGTCATGGTACGCCTTTTTGCCTTTGCCGCGGACGCCCGCTTCGGCGAGCTGACCGAAGCCGCTGACAGGCTCGCGAGCGCCGTCGATAGCCGGGTCGACGTAACGGACGAACCACTGCTCGAGCTGCGCCTTCATCGCTTCGCGCGTTTCGCGGTGCTCCGGCGCGTCGATCAGGTTCGCGGACTCGTCCGGATCGTTCGCCAAATCGTACAGCTCATGCGGGCCGTACGGATACCTGTGGACGTATTTCCATTCCTCGTACCGAATCATCCGCACGGGACCGTATTCGTCGAAAATGACGACGTCGGTCCGCTCGCCCGGCGTTTCGCCCAGGAGCTGCGGCAGGAAGCTGCGCCCCGGCAAATCTTCCGCCACGGGATTTTGCAGGCCGGCATACTCAAGCAGCGTCGGCATAAAATCGTAGCCGCTCGCCATTGCAGCCGATACGACGCCTTGCGGAATGCGTCCCGGCTGACTGAAAATAGCCGGCACTTTGACCGAAGTGTCGTACATGTTTTGCGGAAACGTGCCGTTCCCCTTGCCGAAAACCCCGTGATGGCCGAAGTTGAAGCCGTTGTCGCCCATGAAAACGATCAGCGTGTCCTCCGTCAAGCCTTGCGCCTCCAGCTTATCCAGAATGCGGCCGACATTCGCGTCCATCGCCGTAATCGAAGCATAATAACCCCGCAAGCTTTCGAGACGATTGTCCTCGCCCGGCGCCGTTTTGATCAGCCAAGGATGCTTAGGCGTATGCAGCGGGGTCGATTCGCCCGGACAGTCCGCATACATATCGAGATACTCCTGCGGATGGTTGCCGTTCAGCCACGGACTGTGCGGCGCGGTATAATGGACGCTCAAATAAAACGGCTGCCCCTCCCCTTCTTCCGCCTGCCGGTCGAGGAAAGCAAGCGCGTCGTCGGTAATGACGTCCGTCACGTAAGCCGGCTCGTTGTACGGCTGCCCGTCTCTGATCATAGGAGCGTTATAGTACGGGCTGCCGCCGGTTTGGTGCACGAACCAGTGCGTGAACCCTTTCTGCGGCTTCACGCTGTCGCCAAGATGCCATTTGCCGCTCAAGCCGCAAACGTAGCCGTTCTCGGCGAGCACATCCGTGTACGCGAGCTGCCCGGCCAAATATTCGATCGCATTCGGGCCGACGCTGCCTTCGCGTATCCAATCATGCACGCCGTGCTGCGACGGAATGCGTCCCGTAAACAGCGAAGCACGGGCAGGCGAGCATACCGGCGACGTGCAGAAGAAATTATCGAACCGGACGCCGCTTGCCGCCAGCCGATCCAAATTCGGCGTCTTCACTTCGCCGTTGCCCGCGCAGCCCATCGCCCACGCACCCTGGTCATCGGTTAAAATAAATACGATATTCGGCCGTTTCGTTTGTCCTTCTCCCATGAAAATCGCCTCCGTTGATCATTGATTCGTTCCCATAAGCCGTCCGTTCGTCCATGAAACAACCGGAAATCCCCCTCCAAGATCCGGCCGGCCCGAAAAGCCGCGAAACGGATATTGAAAGGAGATTTTCCGGATTTGTATTTCCTGCTAATTAGCCGTTATTTCGTCTCTATTTCCCGCTATTTAGCCGTTATTTCATAAGGCTCGGACGAACCGTGCCATTCCTTATTTCTTATCCTTGAACGCCTGATTGACTTCCTCCAAAATTTTGCTGCCGCCTTGCTCGCGCCATTTTTTGCCGAGCTCGGCTACGCCCGTATCGATGTCGAGCTTGCCGATCATCATGTTGGTAAAGTACTGGTAGTACAGCTCGTTCACGACGCCGCTGAATTCGATCTCCGCCGGCGTTCTTAATTTGACCAGGTTCGGCTTCATGTTCTCGGATGCGAGACGTACCGAATCCTTCGCGCGATCGGCTTGCGGCTCGGTTTGCGGCAAATAGTTTTCGGTCAGCGGCCATACGACGCTGCCCCATGCAAGCGGATGCGCCCAGCCGCCGGAAGCGAAGCTGTCTTTGGCGCGTTCTTCCTCATTATAGACGATTTTGTCGCCGTCTTTGGTGTAATGAACGCCTTCGATACCTAGCTGAAGCAGGTCGCGGCCTTCCTTCGACAGCATGAACTCGATGAATTTAGCCGCTTTCTCCGGGTTTTTGGAGCCCTTCGTAATCGCAGTGAACAAACCGGTTTTCGGCGCCGCGCTCATGCCGCGGGTTCCCTCCGGTCCGGCCGGCGGAGCTGCGAATCCGAGTTTGCCGTTCGGATTAAGCTTCTGCAGGCTTGTCTCGATCCTATTCACGTGACGGAACAAAGATGCGTCCATAAAGCCGACCTTGCTCTGATAAAACTTCTGCTCTTTCATTTGCGTATCGTTGAGCATATATTCCGGCTCGATCAGCTTCTCATCCCACAGCTTCTTCAGGAAAGTCATCCCTTTTTTGAAGGAAGGATGCTCGAATTTCGGGATGACGCTTCCTTTCTCGTCCAGCGCCCAGTCCCCATTCTGCAAGCCGTACGCGTAGAAAATAAAATCGAACGTCGGCACGACGGCGCCGTTTTTGGCTGAGGTTAGTCCGTAGGTGTCGTTCTTGCCGTTGCCGTCCGGATCCTTCGTCGCGACCGCTTTAAGCGCTTCGTAAAACTCGTCCAGCGTTTGCGGCGGCTTGAGGCCCAGTTTATCCAGCCAATCGGCGCGGTACACCAGGTTGACGTTCGAACGCTCCTGCTCGATGAACGGATAACCGTAATATTTGCCGTTCACGGCCGTCCAGGACAGGCTGCTCTCCAGCTTGCTTTTGACCGTCGGCATGCTGTTCAAATAATCGTTTATCGGGATGACGATCCCTTCGTTGATCCATTGGCTTAGCGAGTTCGTCGGATAGTTGATCGTAAGCACGTCCGGGTAATCGCCGGTCGCCATGGCGACATTAATTTTATCGTACGAGGCCTCCGGCACGATCTTCAGCTCGAGCTCGATGCCCAGCCGCTTGTTGATTTCGGCAATAATCCGGTCATTCCCTTTCAGACTGCCTGCCGCTACGTCGCCGGTCGTCATGAAAACGAGCTTGGACGGCTTTTCGGCCGCTTGGCTTTGTCCTGGCTCCGGCGAGGCGCCGTTCTCCTTCTTGCCGCATGCCGCGGCTAATGTAAACACCATGGTAGCGCTTAACAGTAATGCTGCTGGTTTCTTGATTTTGTTCAATTGAGAAACCTCCCTTTGATTATTATATCTCAACGCGTTTTCGAAAACGAAAGCGCCGTCGAACCGGTATTACTCCTTCACTGCCCCGAGCATGACGCCTTGGGAAAAGAAACGTTGAAAGAACGGATAAATGAGGACGACCGGAATCGTCGCGACCATGATCGTCGCCATTTTGATCGATTGCCCGAGCAGGAACGGATTGTCCGAGCCCCCCTGATAGCTGGCCGCGTTCTCCACAAGCATCGACCTCAGAAACAGCTGGATCGGCCAGGCGTCTTTGTCCGTAATGTACATGACCGCCGCGAAAAACTCGTTCCACCGCGTCACCGCATAAAACAGGCTGATCGTCGCGATCGCCGGCATCGAAAGCGGAATAACGATTCGGAACAGGATGCCGACATCGGTGCAACCGTCTATTTTGGCCGCTTCCTCCAAGCTCTCCGGCATGCCGAGGAAAAAGTTGCGCATGATGATTAGGTTGTACGTATTAAGCGCCATCGGAATGATCAAAGCCCAGACCGAGTTCATCAGCCCGACCTGCTTGACGGCCATATAGGTCGGGATAAGGCCCCCGTTGAAAAGCATGGTGAACACGATTAGAAACATGATGATGCGCGTCCCCTTGAGATCGCGCTTCGACAGCGCATATGCGGCCAATACCGTCATGAACATGCTGATCGCCGTCCCGATGACCGTCACGAAAATGCTTACCCGGTACGAAGACCATAACTCGGGCAGCTTGAACAGGTGACCGTAAGCTTCGAACGTGATCGTTTTGGGAAACAAGTGAATATTCGTCGCCATGCTCTCCTGCAGCGGCGTGATCGAAACGATCAGCGAATCCCAGAACGGATACAGCGTCGTCAAGGCGACAAGCGCAAGCAGCGTATAATTCAGCGTCTGAAAGACGGCTCCTCCCAGGCTCGTTTTATGCATGATAAATCCCCCTTTTTTGCCAGGTTAAAGGTTAAGCTTGTTAATAAACGCCCTGCTCGCCCATCATACGCGCCAATTTATTGGCCACGATGAGCAGCACGAAATTGATGACGGATTTGAACAAACCGACCGCTGCAGCAAGACTGAACCGCCCTTCGGTCAAGCCGATCCGGTACACGTAAGTGTCGATAATATCCGAGACGCTGTATACGCCCGTATGATACAAGACGAATATTTGCTCGAAGCCCGCCTCCATCATGCTGCCGATCCGAAGCAGAAGAAGGATGACGATCGTGCTGCGGATGCACGGAATAGTAATATGCCAGATGCGGCGCCACCGGTTCGCGCCATCCATGACGGCAGCTTCGTACAGCTGCGGGTTGACCCCCGCAAGCGCTGCCATATAAATGATCGTGTTCCAGCCGAACTCCTTCCAGATCATCGACCATACGAGCGTGCTGCGGAAATGGCTGTCATCGCTCAGAAACCCGATCGGACTTCCTCCGAGCGCTTCGATAACCTTGTTGACGACGCCGCCGTCGGTGGAAAGCAGATTGACGAGCAAGCCCCCGAGAATAACCCACGAAATAAAGTGCGGCAAATAGATGACGGTCTGCACCGTCCGTTTGAACGCCCGATTCATAATCTCGTTCAGCAGCAGCGCTACGATGATCGGAGCCGGAAATCCGAATACGAGCCGGTAACAGCTGATCACGATCGTATTCCAGAATACCGTCCTGAACTTTTCGAGCTCGAACAGATACTCAAAATGCTTCGTCCCAACCCACGGGCTGCCTAAAATTCCTTTTGTAATATTGAAGTCTTTAAACGCGATGATCGCCCCGTACATCGGGTAATAATGAAAGACCGCGTAAAAAACGAGCGCAGGCAGCAGCATCAAATACAGATAACGGTTTGTGAAAACGTACCGCCAAACCTTGCCGATCGCCATCGTCTCAAGCCCCCTTTTCTTTAGTAAATTGCCCCGTTGCGTCATGCTGCCGGGTCTGGACGCCGCCGTTTTGTAAGCGCTTCGTTGCAAGCGGCGGGAAGGCCCGGCAGCAGCGGACCGCTTAAACGGAATGTGCTTCAAGCATACGAACAGCCGAAAATCCCAACAAGATTCGGAATCGGAAAACGGTTTCAATTTCACACTTCGGCCTGGTATCAATTTCTCAGATTGGCGTCAAATCCGGTAAAAATGCCGGTTTTCAGCGACTTTCTTCCCGCTCTCCGCATTTACAAAAATAACGATTGACAAAAAATAGGGACTCGAATAGAATATGTATTATACGAATAAGTTAGTTAGTTATCTAAAGTAAGTTAATAATGAGGAGGTTTTTTTATAATGGCAAACACGAAATGGGCAGTCGATGCTTCGCACAGCAGTCTTGATTTTTCCGTTAAGCACATGATGATCGCTAAAGTGAAAGGCACGTTCCACGCATTCGAGGCTCAAATCGAAGCCGATCCAAGCGACCTGACGTCCGCCTCCATCCGCTTTGACATTGATCTGAACAGCATCGATACGAAAAACAGCGACCGTGACGCGCATCTTCGCTCCGCCGACTTCTTCGAAATCGAAAAATATCCGAAGCTGACCTTCGTCGCAACTTCCATCGAGCGGACCGGCGACGGCGAGTACGACGTAACCGGCGACGTATCGCTTCATGGCGTTACGCGTTCCGAAACATTCGAGGTTTCGTTCGAAGGCGCGGGCAAAGATCCTTGGGGCAACGAGAAAGCCGGCTTCAGCGCGAAAGGCAGCCTCAAACGGAGCGACTACGGACTCACTTACAACGCTGTGCTGGAAACAGGCGGCGTATTGATCGGGGACGAAGTGAAAATTTCGATCGAAATCGAAGCGGCTAAACAAGCGTAAGCTTTACCGCAGGTTTGGTGCAGCCTCAACGGTATACCCTTCCGGCATAAAAAAACGGCATGACAGGAGCGATCCTGTCGATGCCGTTTTTTGTTTTGTACGCGTCAGTGCACACTATTAAGGAAAAATTGCGATGAAGGAGGATCAATCGGCTTCCGATAACCTCCTGCCGAGCGGCGTCATGTCGCCGTCAAGCGTAAGCGTATTTCTCTCGCGATGATAGTCGCGAATGCCGTCCTCGCCTTTTTGCACGGCCCACCGCTTAAGCGTCTCGCGTTCGCCGGTATAGGAAAGGAAAGGCACCGCAAAGCCGCATGACGTCTGCACCGTATGGATGTCGGCAACGAACAGCTGACGCGCGCCGGGAAGAAGCTCGAAATGCGGGATGCGCTCCTCCCATTCCGGCGTGCCCGGAAGCACGACGCGTCCCGTCCCGTACAACCGCATAATCATCGGCGGCCCTTCGAATGCGCAAAACATGAATGTTATTCTGCCGTTCTCCTCGACATGCGCGCTCGTTTCGTTCCCGCTGCCGGTTAAATCCAGGTAGGCGACCTCCGTTGGCGAGAGAATGCGGAACACGTCATGCCCCTTCGGCGAAAGATTGACATGGCCGTCCGCCTTAAGCGGCGCCGAGCCGACGAAAAACATATGCTGCTTTTTGATGAACGCTTCATGCTCCGGCAGAAGCGCCGGAAATTTTTTGCCCATGCCGTCCACCTCCCGAGAAGTCGTTTCTTCCCATTATATAGAAAGATACGACATTTCACGAGCTTAATCATTTCCTTGTTTAACGATTCCCTTGAGCGCTTCGCGGCGGCTTAACGGCTGTTGCGCCTATTGCTCCAGCCTGTCGATCACATTGCTGTTGCGGTATTCCGTCGGCGTCATGCCCAGCTGCTTCTTGAACGTGCGGATCAAATTTTGCTTCTGGCCGAAGCCGCACCGTTCCGCGATATCGTTAATACCCTTGTCGGTGCCGCGAAGCATGTCGCATGCGCTTTTGAACCGGATATCGGTCAGCAGCTCATGAAACGTTTGGCCGGTTTCCTCCTTAAACAGCTTCGAAACATAATTGCCGTTCATATAAACATGATCGGCGATCGCCTGCAGCGTCAGCGGCTCGGCAAAATGCGCGCGGACATATTCGACGATTTTGCGGACCAGATCGGCGTTTTTGTTTTCCCGCTTGCTCTGAATGTAATGATGCGTCTTCTCCAGCACGTCGTCGAACCAGCCGCTCATAACCTGCAGCGAATTCAGCCTGCCGAATTCATTATAGATGTTGTACCCGGGCGCATACACATCCTCGAGCTGCCCGTTTATTTCCAAGATGACGGTGACGAGGCTGTGCACGATTTGCGTCAGCACCATATTTTTGTAAGGGAAGCTCAGCTCTTCTTCTCCCTGCAGCTCGGCGATCAGCCGATTTTTGACCGCTTTGGCGTTCTCGAGGGAACCGGCCTTCAGCTCTTGAATCAGCTTGTCCGACTGGCTCTTATAGGCGAGGAAGCTTTTGCGGCTGAATGGTCCGCCCATCATGTCTTCGTACGAAATGACGCTGCCCGGTCCTGCGACGCGCTCCAAGAGCAGCATTTCCATCGCCTCGCTGAACGAGACGGAAATATCGGGCGCCCGCTCGTAATAACCGCCGACTCCTACCGTAGCCTGCAGGCCGAGCTTCTCTTCCAAAACGTCGCGAATGCGTACGGCGGCATTTTTGGCGAATCCGATCGCCGTACCGGAACCCTCTCCGATCCGCTCGGGCACATTAAGCACGATGGCCGTATCGAAGCGCTGGATGCGGGCGACGACGACGCCTTTGCCTAACCCGTTGACGATTTCTTCACAGAGGGTCATGATGCCGTAGCTGAGCAAGTTTTCTTCGCGGTCCTTTTCTTCGTCCCGGCCGGGGGCATACCGTTCGCCGTCGGAGCCTTCGATAAGCTCTGCCGCCGCCGTCTCTGCAAAGGCAAGCCCTTTATGCCGCAGCACAAGGACGACGAATCGCTCCGGATCGACGTTTAAGCCGTAATACTGCATCTGGCGCACGATATCGTGCTGATCCTTCTGCTGGCCGATAAGCAAACTGAGCAGAAAATGGTTTTTGAGCACCATTTCATTTTGCCGGAAGCGTTCCTGGAACTCCTCGTTTTGTCCGACCAAGTAATGAAACGAATCGGTAATATAGCTGAATTCGTCCCGCTGTCCCGCCGGCGGCGGAAGCTTGCCGAACTGTCCCTCGACCGCCCGCAGCATGCGCCGGATCGGCTTATAGTGCCGGCCCGAAACGATCGAGACCAGGAGGAGGCCGATGACAAGACAAATGACGGATACGGTCAACGTAATTTGGAGCACAAGGCTCGATTTCTGGAACACCTCGCTGGCCGGGTTCAGCGTCACATAACGCCAGCCGTTGAAATCGGACGTGATGTAGGAGACGAACGTCGATACACCGCCCATATCGGCGATCATATAACCCGATTTGCTCCCGTCCATCCTGTGGTCCTCTGCCGGCTCGAAACGGTTGAACAGCATGCTTTTGTCCTTATAGGAAAGCACCTGCCCGTCTTTGTTCAGTATCGCCACGTTGCCGAGCCTGCTGTTATTGATATTAACGACCGCATCGTACAGCAGGTCCTCCTTGATGTTCAGCAGCAGCGCGCCCGACTTCGGATATTCGTTAATGGGCACGCCCATCATGAAGCTGATCAGGTTGTCCTGGTTGCCGGCGACGCCGTCGACGGTTCTCGTATCCAGCCAAGCGATAGGCGACTTGTTCTCGAGAAAGCTCTGCACCTCATGCTCAAAACGGGAATCGGCCAGCTGGTCGACGCCGCCGTTCGAGATGCTTTTGCCGTTCTTGACGTTGTACAGATAGATCGAGTGAATATAGCTGGACGAAACGAGCTTGTCCCTGAACAGCACGTTGACGTTCTGCATAAAATCGTAGCTGTCCCGCTGATCCCAGGGCAGCCAAATCGCCCGCTGCACATCTTTGTTGATCGCAAGCGACGTCGCCATTTGCTCGGTTTCGCGAAGGAAGAGCTCGATCATGTTTTTGGTTTGTCCGAGCAGCTCGGTATTCGCTTGAAATACTTCCTCCTTGAGCGTCTGGTTGACATATCGGTATACGAGCACGCCGGTTGAAAGCGTTATCAAGAATACGGCGGCCGTCAACTGCAGCAGCAGCTTCGTAAAGGCAGTTCTTCTCACGCGGGTTCATCCTCTTGTGTAAGTTATCTTCGTCATTCCATTATAGCATGGTTCGTTGGATCGGGTCGTTTGGAACTATTTATCGGCTTTTTGCGCGAAAATCGGTTGGCGGCATGCCGTTCATCTGCTTGAACGTCTTACTGAAATGGTATTCGTCCGGATAGCCGCACGACGACGCAATCTCTTTCATCGAGGCGTTCGTATGCAGCAAATAGCGGCGGGCGTGCTCGTTGCGGATGCGGCTCAAATAACCCTTCGGGGTAACGCCCAGCCTTGCGGCAAACAGCTTGCGAAGATACGAGCCGGAAATGCCGTAACGGCGCACCAGCTCATGCAGCTTGACGTCTTCGTGGTAATGCCGCTCCAGATAAGTTTTGACGGCGTCGAAGGCGGCGGGACTATCCCCGCTGTCCTGCCCGCTGCGGGCGCAGCGATGAAGCGCGTCGACAAGCTCGAGCATTTTCCACTGCACGGATAAGCCGCCGCTATTCGCTCCGGGCACCCATTCCTCCACGACCGTCCGGAACATTTGCGCCAGCTTTCGATCCTCGTCGATGGAACATTTGCGCATAAAGGGCAATGCAAGCTCCGCCGCCTGCATTGGCGCTTCCCAGCCTTCGCCGCCGCGCGGGACGATCAGCAGGTCGGTGACAATCATCGTCATTTGCAGCGGCCGTTCGGCGGAGGCGGCCATCTCCATCTGCAGGCCCGGCTTCAGATAAACCGCCGTCCCGCCTTCCACCTCGAAGACGCCGTCCTGTACGGCGAATGTGCCTTCGCCCTCATGAATGTAATAAAAGCTGTGCGCCCGGACGTTCCGCCTGCAGTCCGTCCAGCCGGGAAACGTCGGTTTGGCGGCGGCCCACAGCAGATGAAAGACCGCATAACCCTGTTGGCCGGAAATATCGAAAGCGGGAATCATTTTTTACAACAACCCCTCTTGAACGATCTTTTTGGATCAAGCCCATTATAACAAATCGAGGAGCGTTTTTGACAAAAGACGATGCCGTTTTTGCCATTCATGCGGATGCGGGAGGAGTGGTACACTTCGGGTAAAGGTAAAGATTCCGTAACGAATAATTTCGTTTTCCCCAATATCCTTCCGAGAAAATTACAATTTCCTGTACGCACTATTGTCCCGAAAACGGTACTGCGACTCTTCTGCAATCGAAAGACGATCATCATTTTATTGGAGGGTAACCAGATGATAATCAAACAAAACCGCGAGCAAGCTTGGCTGAACGACCGGGTCGACCATATGCCGTGGCTGTCCATAACCGAGGAGCAAAAAGCGGAACAGGCCGAATGGCAGTCGTTCCTCGCTTCCAAGAGTGACGTTTGCTTCGGCAAAGGCTGCTTCGTTTCGCCGAACGCGCATGTTTATGCCGATAAGCTGCAAATGGGCGATCGCAGCTACATTGCGGCGAACGCTACGGTGCGCGGCCCCCAAATCGAGATGGGCGCCGATTGCACGTTAAATCCGTTCGCCGCGCTTGCCGGCTTGGTTACGCTTGGCGACGGCGTGCGAATAGGCACGCATACAAGCATTTTCGGCTTCAACCACGGCTTTTCCGAGGTTGACAGGCCGATCTTCAAGCAGCCGTGCACACATGCCGGCATCCGCATAGGCGACGACGTGTGGATCGGCGCGAACGCGGTCATCGTCGACGGCGTCACCATCGGCGCGCACAGCATCATTGCCGGCGGCGCGGTAGTCGTGAAGGACGTGCCGCCGTACAGCATCGTCGGCGGCAATCCGGCGCGGGTTATCCGCAGCCGGCTCGGCGGCGACGCAGAGACGGCCGCAGAGACCGCAGCGCACGGCGGCAGCGGCGACGCAGAGCGCGCGGCCTGCCGGGCCAGCGACGGCGGCGGCACCGATCGCGCGGCGGCGCTTGCGAGCGACGGCGGCCG
>NZ_QMFB01000022.1 GCF_003285015.1 Paenibacillus contaminans
GAGTACCGACGCCAGCTTGTTGCCTAGGGCTTTTTACAGTGTCCACAAATAAGGGTCTTGACCATCATGCCGAGGGGCTCTTTTTTATCGGGCGGCTGCAGGCGATTCCGGCGAAAGAGCCGCAGCCTTAGCAAGAACTGCGGCGTATGCCGCCTTCGAGCGCAGGCCGACCAGCTTCTCGACCGGCTCCCCGTCATGAAAGACGATCACAGTCGGCATCGCCATGACACCGAAGCGTCCGGCGGAAACCGGCGATTCGTCGACGTCCACCGTCAGGATCGGGACGCTGTCGCCAAGCTCGGCGGAAAGCTCCTCTAGGATAGGCAGCAGCACTTTGCATGGCGGGCACCACGGGGCGCCGAACTCGGCCATCGTCACTCCGCCCTTTTGAACCATAGATGCAAAATTATCGTCATTCACATGAATCAAGGACATGATAATCCCTCCGTTATATTTGGATTTTCGGCTTTGATAGCGTGGATCCGCTCCTCCAAGTTCGATTTGATCGACGTAAGGAGCTGAATCTGGTTTTCAATTTCCGTCAGCTTTTGCATATAAACCGGCAAAATTTCCTGGCAGAACGCCTCTTTGTTTTTCATCACGCAATGCAAAAAGCCGGCAATTTGCTCCGTTGTCAAGCCGAGGCTGAGATAAAGCTTTACCGTTTGCACCTGTTCGACGGCAAAAGGGGAATATTCCCGATAGCCGCTAGCCGTCCGCCATGCCGTCAGAAGGCCTTGCTTTTCATAATACCGCAGCGAACGGACGCTAACGCCGGTCGCTTTGGACAGCTCGCCGATTTTCAATGCCATAACCGATTACTCCCCTGCAGGTGGATGTATCCTCATTATAAACCTTGACACTAATGTCAGAGTCAACATCTTTATTCGGCTCGGCGTACTTAACAACGCGGATAAAAAGCGCCGTGGCATCCGTCACATTGATTCGTGCGGAAGTCTGCTATAATGGTGTTTAGCGAAATAAGATTACGGTTGCGATCGAGGTGCTTATTTTATGAAGAAGGTCATGATTATCGGAGGAGGCATTACGGGGCTTGCTGCCGCATATTATCTGCAAAAAATCGCGAAAGAAAATCAGCTCGCTCTGGATATCCACTTGGTTGAAGCCGCTGAAGCGCTTGGAGGCAAAATCAATACGGTTCATCACGGCGAATTTATAATGGAAGCGGGAGCGGACTCCATCGTCGCGCGTAAGCAGAACGTGGCCCCCTTAATCGAAGAGCTGGGCTTGCAGGATGAGGTCGTATACAATGCGACGGGCAAATCGTTCATTCATGCGGACGGCGAGCTGAAGCCGATTCCGGAGGAAACCGTGTTCGGTATCCCGCTAAGTATAGAATCGCTGGCCAAGAGCGGGCTGATTTCGGCGGAAGGGAAAGTCGAGGCGCTGAAGGATTTTTACACCGCAAACGAGACGTTTACGAAAAACGATTCGATCGGGCGTTTCCTGACGAGCTTTCTTGGGAAGGAGCTTGTCGAGAAACAAATTGCACCGGTTTTATCCGGCGTTTACTCCGGCGAAATCGATGAGCTGACCATCGCCTCTACGCTGCCCTATCTGCTGGATTACAAAAACGAATACGGCAGCATAATCAAAGGACTGTCGGAAAACCGGGCAACGTTTATGCGGCCGGGGAACAAAAAGTTTTTGTCGTTCAAAAACGGGATGTCTGCGTTGGTCGACAGATTCGAAAGCCGGTTGAGCGAGGTTGATATTACGAAAGGAGTCAGAGCCGAAAAAATCGACAAGTCGCAGGACCGGTACGTCGTCGCTTTGTCCAATGGCGAACGTGTCGAAACGGATTTTGTCGTGCTCGGCACGCCGCATTCCGCCGCGCAAGCGCTGCTTCGCTCCGGGGAGCTGAACGAGCATTTCGACCGGCTTAAGGACAGCTCTTTGATCAGCGTCTACTTGGGCTTCGACATCCCGGACGAACGGCTGCCTGCCGACGGAACCGGCTTTATTGCCGCCGATTCAAGCGATTTGATTTGCAATGCCTGCACGTGGACGAGCAGAAAATGGGAGCACACGTCCAAATCCAGCCGGTTATTGGTCAGGCTTTTCTACAAAAGCTCGAAAGCGGCCTTTGAGGACTTGCGCAAGCGATCGGAGGAGGAGCTGTTGAAGGTCGCTTTGCAGGATGTGGAGCGTTCTTTAGGCATCGCCGCCGATCCGCTGACGTTTATTGTGACGAACTGGTACGAGGCGATGCCGAATTACCATATCAGGCACAATGAAATCGTGCAAGCGCTGGAGAAGGAAATGGAGAAGCATTTCCCCCATGTGATTTTGGCGGGATGCTCGTATTACGGCGTAGGCATTCCGGATTGCATCGCAAACGGCGAAAAAACCGCGAAGCTGATCGCGGGCAAGCTGATCGGCTCTCCGGCCGGCTCGTAGAACAACAAAAAGGGGCAGGCGCTGCGGCGCGCTGCCCTTTTCGCGTGAAGCCCCGGTCGATAGGGACTCCTTATCGTTTCGTCGCGCTTATGCCAAAATCGCTTCGATCTCCAGCAATTCCTCGGCACTGAACGTCACGCCGGACGCCTTCGCATTGTCCTCGATTTGCTGCGGGCTGGAAGCGCCGACGATGCAGCTGGAAACGTTCGGCAGCCGCAAAATCCAGGCAAGTGCCAGCTGCGTAACCGCTATTTCCTTGCGCGCGGCGATTTCTTGGAGCCGTTCCACCTTGCGCAGCACCTCATCCTGCAGCACGCTCTGCATGAACATGTTCGAATTATTGTCGGTCGCCCGGGAGCCTTCCGGCAGCGGTGCGCCCGGCTTGTATTTGCCCGTCAACACGCCTTGCGCCAGCGGCGAAAATACGATTTGCCCGACGCCGAGACGTTCGGATGTCGGCACGACGTCCGCTTCGATTTTCCGCTGCAGCATGTTGTACTGCGGCTGGTTGGAGACGATTTGATCCCAATTGCGCTCCTTCGCCGTATGTACGGCTTCGCTGATCTGTACCGCGCTCCACTCGCTGACGCCGGTATACAAAACTTTGCCTTGTCTGACCAGGTCGTCCAACGCGCGAAGCGTTTCGTCCAGCGGCGCCTCCTGATCGTACCGGTGACACTGGTACAGATCGAAGTATTCCATATTCATCCGCTTCAAGCTTGCCTCGCACTGCTCCATAATATGCTTCCGGGAAAGCCCGCGGTCATTAGGACCGTCCCCCATCGGAAAAAAGCATTTCGTCGCAAGCACATATGAATCGCGTTTATATTTACGAAGCGCCTTGCCCATAATCTCTTCAGCGGCGCCGCGGTAGTAGACATTGGCCGTATCGAAAAAATTGATGCCGAGCTCATACGCCTTGTCGATAACCGCCTCCGACCGGCCTGCATCGACGGAGCCTCCATATGTCAGCCAGCTTCCCAAGCTGATTTCGCTTACTTTCAGTCCGCTTCTTCCTAAACGACGGTACTTCATCTATTCCTGCACCCTTCCTTCGAAAAGTAATATGTTCAATACGGAGCGTTCTCCTGCAAAAAATATTGCTGGCGCCAGCCGAGCAGCTGTTTCGCCTTCTCATTGCAGAGCAGCGACGGGCGGCCTTCAACCGGCAGCCTGTTTTCCTTCACGCCGGGCAAATACCGGCTTATCAACTCCGACGTAGCTACGTTCGAAGACGTATCGTCAGCCGCCAAAATCATCGCTTGCGCGCCGAGGCCGTCTTTCTCGATCGCCATCCGGCAAGCGGCGGCCACATCGCGCGCGTCGATGTACGACCATAAAATGATTTTGCGCGCTTCCGGTTCGCTGAAGCTCCCGATGACGCGAGGATAGTCCGAAGGCTCCAATATATTGCCCAGCCGAAAAGACACGACCTGCATGCCCGTTCGCCGGTTAAACGTTTCGCCTGTCAGCTCGTTTACGACCTTGGAAAGCCCGTAGCTGTCTTCCGGCAGCTGCGGATGCGCTTCGTCGACAGGCAAGTACTGCGGGGAGAAAAATTCCGACGCATATACGATCCCGTACGACGATTCGCTCGAAGCGGTTACCGCCTTCGGGATCCCGAGATTGGCCGCCGCCTCCAGCACGTTATAGGTAGTCATGACGTTGTTGCGGAACGTCACGTCGTTCGTATGTGTGAACGCTTGCGGGATAGCCGCGAAATGAATGACGGCTTCGATCGGTCTCCGATCCCGCGTGCCCAAAGCCGATAACGCATTATGCACCTGTCCGAGATCGTTCAGATCGGCGATCACCGTCTCGCAAAGCTTTTCTTCCGGCAAGCGGGTATCTACGTTCAACACATCATAGCCGTGATCCAGAAGCTCCCGCACGATCCATTTGCCCGCCTTGCCGCTGCCTCCGGTCACCACGACGCGTCCCTGCCCCACATTCATCCACTCCTTTGTTTTTCTATTGCCATTGTAGTCCCCCCGCTACATAATGAAAAGTAGTGAAATGTTTGTGACATTATCACATAATGTATAGTTCGTTACCTGGAGGTAACTAACTATATAGAGGAAAGAAATATATAGGGAGTGACCTCGATGCAAACCGAGCGACTTGAAGAGGGCGGCACGGTCCGCACGAAACCGAAAGCAAACAGCTACATCCCCAAAAACCCCGACGGCATCGAATGCTCGATCGAGCAAACGCTTAACGTGATCGGGGGCAAATGGTCGTTTCTCGTGCTGCGCGAATTGTTCTGCGGCGTGAAACGATTCGGCGAGCTGCAGCGGCAAATTTGCGGCATTAGTCCGAAGGCGCTGACCGACACGCTGCGCCATCTTGAGGAGCAAGGCGTGCTCGAGCGGGAAGCGTTTCCGACGGTTCCCGTCACCGTGCAATACCGGTTGACGCCGAAGGGCGAGGATCTGCACAATATTTTGCAGGCGATGAAGCTTTGGGCGGCCAAATGGACGTAGCGAAATTGCTGACCGTTTATCCGCTCCGCAATCCTGAAGTCGAATTCATCAGACACAATGAAAATATGACTTACCGAATAACCGACCGGGCGAACGGGAAATCCTACCTGTTGCGCATTCACAAGCCTATTACCGAAAACCTGCAAGGCATCCAGCACACGCATGAGGGCTTGCGCTCGGAATTGCAGCTGCTGGAGGACATGGCCGCCCAAACGGAGCTGATCGTGCAAACTCCCGTCCGCACCCTTTCCGGCCGGACGGTCGCCGTATGGGAATCTGCCGGTGAAGCCGTCCCGTATACGCTGTTGAACTGGATTGACGGCAAAACGTTGGAGCGCGAGGATCTGAACGAGGATACCGGCGTGCGGATGCTCGGCCGGGAGCTGGCGCTGCTGCATCGCTTCTTGCGGCAGTATCCGGACAGTCCGCCGCTTACAAGGCCCCGTTACGGCTTGGATCGAAATATCGAATCGCTGGAACGCATTCGGTACGGCGCCGAAATCGGCATTATCGGCAGCGGCGATATGGATACGATCGAAAAATCGTTCGCGAGGATTAACCTCCGCCTCGGCGAACTTGAGAGCCGGCCGGAGCTGTGGGGGCTCATCCATGCCGACCTGAACATAGGCAACATGATCGTAACGGAGCGCGGCTTCGGCTTCATCGATTTTTGCCTGTCCGGCTTCGGCTTCTACATGCAGGACGTCGCCCATTGCGCGCTGAGCGTCCGGAAGGAAAGCCGGGATGTTTTTCTTGACGCATATGCGCAGACATTCCCTTTGCCGGCGCAGCCTATCGACCATTTATCCTGCTTTATGCTGGCCGCCATTTTCGGCAATTACGCGTTTCAAATGAAAAATCCCGCCAAGCGGGAGCGTATACGGGAGCGGCTGCCGATCGTTTGCGAAACGTACTGCAAGCCGTTTTTGGAAGGCGGGGAAAGCATTTTTTAAAATCTCAGGGCAGAAAATATATCTCCGCTGATTGTTCGATTTCCCGGTAAACGCCCCAGTCTCGATAAAATAACCGCTTCTTACGGAAGCCTCAGGAGGTACGATCGATGAACACATTCACGTTTCATAACCCGACCCGGCTCATTTTCGGCAAAGGCACGCTGGAGCAGCTCCGCGCGTTGGTTCCGCAATACGGCACGAATGTTCTTCTCGTCTACGGCGGGGGTAGCATCAAACGAAACGGTATATACGATCATGTCATTCGTCTCCTGCAGGAATTGAATGCGACGGTTCACGAGCTCGCCGGCGTCGAGCCGAATCCGCGTCTGACCACCGTACACCGGGGCGTCGATATTTGCAAAAAAGAAAACATCGACGTCATCCTCGCCGTAGGCGGAGGCAGCGTGATCGACTGCGTCAAAGCGATTGCCGTAGGCGCCAAATACGACGGCGACGTATGGGATATTATCACCCGCAAAGCGAAGGTTACCGGGGCGCTTCCCTTCGGCACCGTGCTGACATTGGCGGCTACCGGCTCGGAAATGAACCCGAGCTCCGTCATCACAAACTGGGAGACGCAGGAAAAACACGGCTGGGGAAGCCCGCATGCATATCCCCAATTTTCGATCCTCGATCCCGAGCATACGTACACGGTGCCGAAGGATCAGACGATTTACGGCATCGTGGACATCATGTCGCATATTTTCGAGCAATATTTTCACCGCACGCCTAACGCGCCGGTGCAGGACGCCTTTTGCGAAGCGCTTCTGCGTACCGTCATCGCCGCAGCGCCGGAGCTGCTCGAGCGGCCGGACAGCTACGAGCTTCGCGAAACGATTTTGTACAGCGGCACGCTCGCGCTGAACGGCATGCTTTCCATGGGCACGCGCGGCGACTGGGCCACCCATAACATCGAGCACGCGGCGAGCGCCGTATACGATATCCCGCACGGCGGCGGCCTGGCCATCCTGTTCCCGAGCTGGATGGAGCATGTCCTTGATGCGGGCGTCGACCGCTTCAAGCAGCTTGCCGTAAACGTGTTCGGCATCGACTCGGCCGGCAAGGCCGACCGGGAAACCGCGCTCGAGGGCATTCGGGCGCTGCGCGCCTTTTGGACTTTGATCGGCGCGCCGGCCAAGCTCGCCGACTACGGCATCGGCGACGACAAGCTTGAGCTGATGACCGACAAGGCGATGGTTTACGGGCCGTTCGGCAACTTCCAAAAGCTCGAACGCGGCGACGTGCTGGCGATTTACCGGAATTCGCTGTAACGCCCGATCGCGCGCGGCAAGCATACGCCGCTCCTCCATGGGATTCCCCTGTGGAGGGGCGGCTTTATATTTCAAGTAAAAAGCCGCCTCTCTCGCGAAAATTCGCGAGAAGGCGGCTTTGGTACGTTTACCGCAGCGTTTCGGCGGCAAGAAATGCGATCTCGTCCGGCGCGAGCGCCCGGTCGAATACCGCAAGCCCGCCGAGCGAGCCGGTGAAAAAATTGCCGGGCTCGCCCGAACGGTCGACCGCCCCGACCGTAAAACCGGCGCCGTCCGTTCCCCCAACCGCCGGTAGATAGTACGGCCGATTCAGACTGCTTCATGTTATACACCATCCTCCTACATTGTGCTTGTGCTTGACTGCAAACGCTCAAACGGCTGCTCTCCTTTAAGCATACGTTGCCGGAACGGTTGTTTACATACAGCTTTTCCGCATTTGCATGCACTTTTTTGCGAAGCGTCACAGGGACGAACGTCTGCCGGTGCCGTTGACGTGATCCTTACGATGCCCTTTTCGAGCTCCCGGGCTTCCGATACCCGAACAAACCGGACTCGGAGCCCCCCTTCTCACTACGCGGGAAAATTATCGGTCCTCAGGTTCCATTTTCTAGGAAAAATGTTGGAAAAGCCGCATATAATTCAGACAGGCCTAACTTTTGGATCGGATCGGCGGCTGCTTGGAATGGTCTCGTTTGGATACAAGGTTTAACCGCTATTTAGCCGTCTTTATTAGGGAGCTGGTTAGTTTGCTGTCGCTGCAAAAACTGGCCGTAACCGTCGTCGGAAGCTTGCTGCTCGCCATCGGAATCAACTTTTTTCTGGTTCCGTTTATGGTGCTGGACGGCGGCGTTATCGGGATTTCACTTATCGCAAACTATTTGTTCGGAATCAAAATCGGCCTTTCCATGCTCCTGTCCAGCCTCCCTATCTTCGTTCTCGCCTGGTTCTACGATCGCGCGGTTCTGTTCAACAGTCTGCACGGGTTATTGCTTTCCTCTTACTTCATCGATCTGTTGGAGCCGCTGCAATACTATTTCCTTTATGAAGTGGAATTAACTCCCTTTAGCAGCTCGGCGCTCGGAGGCTGGTTCATCGGAGCCGGAATCGGAATCATGCTGCGGTATGGGGCCAGCACCGGAGGAACCGATATGCTGGCTCATTTGCTGGCGAAAATCGTCAAAATCAATGTAGGCATATTCGTGTTTATCATCGACGGTATTATCGTCAGTCTGGGCGGCCTGCTTATTTCGCCGGAAACCTTCCTGCTGTCCATCGTCTCGATTACGGCCGGCGGCATTGCGACGAGCCTGTGCACGATGCGATGGAAGAGGGTGCGCAAAACCCACACCCCGTAACGGTGTGGGTTTATTCTGAGCCGCGTCTTCACGAAAACCATGAATATGAGTCCTTCGGAATTCCGAAGGACTCATCGGGTTTAACGGATCGTATGAATGCCTTTCCCTTGCTTGCCGAATACCGGATGAATCCGGTCGATAAAAGCCGTAGTATCGATAGCCGCAAGCTTCGTTCTGCCCGGCCCCCAGCCAATCTTCTCCCTCCAGCTGCCGAGCAGCCCGCGTTCGATCAAGTCGCTCTCTTCCACGTGCTCCGGAAGGTCCGCCTGCGGAGAAACGTAGAGCGCATCGACCGGGCAGTACGCTTCGCAAACGAAGCAAGTCTGGCAGTCCTCCTGCCTGGCGATGACCGGAATGCCGTCCTCGCCGGCATCGAATACGTTGGTCGGGCACACCTTGACGCAAAGCTTGCACTGCACGCAGCGATCCTCGCTGACCAGTTCGATCATATCCGCCGCACCTCCCCGGCAACCGCGATTTGACTTTCTGCGCCCGCATGGAACGTTTCGGGCCGAACGCTAATGTCCTCCAGACCGGAGACGAGCAGACGGTGCTGCATGGCCGGATTCTGATCCGGATATTCCGCCAGCGTATGCATGCCTCTCGTCTCTTTGCGGGCCAGCGCGGCCGTATACATCCAGCGGGCGGTCGCCGCCATCGCAACAGCCTCCCTCGCTTTGACGCGGCCTTGCACGCTCTCGGGCGCCCGGCCTCTCAGCTGCGGCCACAAGCGATGCAGCCGCTCGAGCGACATGGACAGCCCGGACTCGCTCCGGAAATAGTTGATTTCCAGCGGATGCACTTCGTTCTGGACCGCTTCGATAACCGCCTTCGTATCGATCGTACCGGACGAATTTTCGCCTTGGCTCACGCCGTAACGCCCCGCGCTGCGCAGATTCCGCTGCGAAGCGTCCTTTCCGTTCGCCAGGGCGAAGGCGGCCGCTCCTTGGCCGGCCCATGTTCCGGAGCATATCGCCCACGAGGCATTGAACGCGCCGCCGCCCGTCCTCGCTCCCGTCACCCGTTCGCGGGTAGCGGCATCGCCCGCCGCGTATAAGCCGGCGACGGTCGTCCGGCAGTCTTCGCCGATCAAACGCAGCCCGCCGGTGCCTCTGACCGTTCCTTCGCAGCGCAGCGTAAGCGGGAACGGCTGCGTGAACGGATCGATTCCGGCTCGATCGTAGGGCAGGAAAAAGACGGCGTGGGAGCCTCTCAATATTTTTTGTTTTTCGGGCGTATCGGCCTTGTTCATTATGGCGTACACCGGGCCTTTGAGCAGCATCCGGGCAAGAAAACCGTCGGCATTCGCGCCGCCGCCCGTTCCCCCGGAATCCAGCACGTTTCCGTCCTTGTCGTAATAAGTGGCCCAGCCGAGCAGCCTCCCTCTCGTCACGGTGCCGAAGGCAGCGCTAGGCGCGAACTGCCTGGAAAATTCCATGCCGGACAGCTCGGCGCCAAGCTCGGAAGCCATCAGCAGCCCGTCGCCCGTCAGCACGTTGCAGCCGAGCCCCTTGCTCAGAAACGCGCAGCCGCCCGTCGCGATGACGACGGCATTCGCCCGCACCTCCCAGGAGCGGCCGCTCAGCCGGTTTATGCCTTTGGCCCCGCCGACCCCGTGCTCGTCGGCCAGCAGCTCAAGCGCCGGCGACTGATCGAGGATGGTCACGCCCGCTTTTTTGACGACACGCCGCATCAGGCTCATGTACTCAAGTCCCTGCAGATGATCCCGCATTGGCGTCCCTTGTTCGTCGCGGACGAACGGATAGCCCCATTTCTCAACCAGCTCCAGGTTTTGATAAACCTGATCGAGCACCCGATGGATCCACGCTTCCTCGGACAGGTAACCGCCCGCTTTCATGCGCTGCTTCACCGCTTCCTCTCGCATGACCGGATCAGGCGGCAAGTACAGCAGGTTCGTTCCGCCCGGCGCAGTCGCTCCGCTGGAGCCGAGATAACCCTTGTCGGCCAAAACGACCTTCGCCCCCTGCGAGGCTGCGCTCCAAGCCGACCATGCGCCGGCCGGTCCTCCGCCGATGACCAGAACGTCGGCGGTCAGTTGCAATTCCATTTTGTCCGTCATCATGCTCACTCCCATGCTCTTACTCTCTTGACGAGAAAAGCTTATTCTGCAACAACAAGGATAAGCGGCTGCGTCGTCTTTTAAAGGATTGGCGCGTTTACCGAGAAATCGAACAATCCGCGGAAATATACATTCTGAGATTTCAAGGATAAACGGCCGTGTCGTTCTTTTGGACGAGCGCATTTACATAGATTTAAGCCGCTTCCGCCATGTACTTATCCGATAAACCGAAAAAGACGCGCTTCAATTGGAAGCACGTCTCCGTTCGTACGGTTGACTCCGATTTATTCCGATAATTCCTACCGGAAATAATAAATATAGTATCACCGAAGGCAAAGCTTGTAAAGCGGTTTTCGCTGAAATAAATGCGGCGAACGCCTAATTGCAAATTCCGCCGGTTTGACACAGACACTGGGAGCCCCCGTGGAAATCTCTTGCTTCCGCTCGTGACGCGCAAAACATTAAAGGAATGAACGGCATGAGCCGCGAAATAATTATGAAGTAAAATGAAGCGCGGACTGAAGGAGTGACTTTGGATGGAGCATGCGGAAAGCTTTTCCTTTGCTTTCACCTTTACCGATCCGGAAGGGGTCGATATTTACGTTTACCGCCGGCTGCCTGTTAGGCGTACGCCTATCCGGGGGATCGTGCAGATCGCCCACGGCATGGCGGAAACGGCAGCACGCTACGCGAGATTCGCGGAGAAGCTTGCGGCAGCCGGTTTTGCCGTATACGCCAACGATCATCGGGGACATGGCCGAACGGCGGGAAAACCCGACAATATCGGTTATTTAGGTAAGGACGGCTTTAATCGGATGGCCGATAACGTAAGCCAACTGACTGAGATCCTCGAGGAAGCGCATCCCGAGCTTCCGATATTTTTGTTCGGGCACAGCATGGGCTCCTTCGTTACGCAAAAAGTGATGTATACGCATCCCGAGCCATATGCCGGAATCGTGCTGTCGGGCTCCAACGGCAAGCGGGGGCCGGAGCTTCATATAGGCAAACGAATAGCCCGCTGGGAAGCGGCCCGCAAAGGGGACCGGCACCGCAGCGAGCTGATGAACAACTTGTCGTTCGGCGGCTTCAACCGGGCATTCCGGCCGAACCGTACCGACTTCGACTGGCTTAGCAGCGACGAAGCCGAGGTCGACGCTTACATCGCCGATCCGTACTGCGGCGGCGTGTTTACGTCGGGCTTCTTCAGAGACTTTTTATACGGCCTTGCCGATATTCACCGTCCGGACAACATGCGGCGCATTCCCCGCGGTTTGCCGGTCCTGCTCGTCGCCGGCGACCGCGACCCGGTCGGCCGTTTCGGCAAAGGCGTGCTCAGCCTCGCAGCGGCATACCGAAAGCTCGGCATGGCGCATATCGACTGCCGATTGTATCCCGGCGGACGGCACGAGCTGCTGAACGAAACGAATCGCGAGGAAGTCATGCGCGACATTATCGACTGGATCGAGAAACGGCTGCCTGTGTCAGGTCGCTGAAATTCTTAGCGCAAGCAGCTGCCTGGCCGGATCGGCGCTTGCAAGCGCGCCACTTTGCGGCGCAGCGGAGAGGCGGCTCCCGGAATGCCGCCCGCCTCTTCGATTGCAGCTCAATAGACGAATTGCTGACTATACGGCTGCTATACGCCCGCATGAAGGGCACGAGGTTTAACCGCCGACATGTGACCGCGCGCCGCGCGCCGTGAGGCGCGCGGTGCAGCCCCGCTCACCATGCAGGCGCGTGGGGAGGCTCCAAGCCGGCTCCGGCTTATTTCAAGTTAGCTGTCTTGAGCAGGTCGGCGGCATCCGTATTCCCGCTTTCCGCCTTGTCGCCGAGGAACTTCCGCCATGCGGCTTTCTTATCTGCATCATCGCTCAGCACTGACTGTAATACGCCCGAAAAATTGTCTTTGGACGCGTCGCCGAGGGAGACGTACTTCTCGAAGATCACGGCAATTTTGGCGGAATCGGCCCCTGCAGCCTGGAGGGCGCCGGCCATAATGTTGCCTAGCACTTGCGCGTCCTTCTCCGTCGCGAAGCTGTCGGCAAGCGCCGGCAGCGCGGCTTCCGCCTTGGAAGCGGAGATGATGTAAGCAATGTTGTACCGGACGGCTGCGTTCGGATGCTTGAGCAGCAGATCCGCAAGCGTCGAGAAGCTGGCTTCTCCGGGAAGCGCCGCAAGCAGCTTGTTGACCTTGTACCCTGCTTGATCGGAGGAGGCCTGGCCGATCGAATAATCAGCAATCGCCTGCAAGCCCGCCGACCAGAACTGTTTGACAAAGTTGACGATTTCCATATTCGTTTGACCGTATTCGAAGGTCATATCGTACATGTCGACCAGCTTGCCGGCCAATACCGCTCTGTCCATAGCCAGCAAGCCGTTGACCGTCTCGGTCTGCTCCGCCGACAACTCTTCCACGCTGCTGCCGTAAAGCGAGGCGATCGCTTCCTCTACGCTTAGCGATAAGACGACGGGCTGCTGCGCCGGCTTGTCCGGCTCGCCTGACGAAGGCTTCGCCGCCGTAACGGTACCGGTGTCGGCATCGAAGCCGACTTCGTAGCCGAGCGCCTCGGCAACTGCGCGGGCCGGCAAGTAGACGCGTCCGTCGACATTCGCCGCGGGTACGTCAAGCACCGTAAACAATTGACCGTTGCGGTAAAAAGCTTTTTGACCGACAGCCAGCTCAATGCGAATTTCGCCCTTGATGACCGTCACCGACTGCTTGTCCCCGTCCCAGACGATGTGCTTGTCGTCGTTCTCGACGCCGAGCGCGACAAGCAAATCGCGCAGTGGAAACAGGCTTCTGCCGCTCTCCAAATACGGCTTGCCGTATTCGAATGCGACTGCAGTGCCGTTCACCTGCATTTGCAGATCGGCTGCGTGCGCCGGTACACTAAGTCCTGCGGAAGCCACGCCAATCGAGGCGGCGAGCACAAGGGAGCGGACCCATTTTTTGGACATTCGTATCATCTCCGTTTATGTATAATCCAGTTGATTGACGAGTTGAATTATATCACCGGACCGTCCCTTTGAAAATGTTTCCTTTTTCCGTCGCACGGGGTTTGACACCCGACGTGTTGCCGAACTCCGCGCGCCGGGTCATGCGCGCTACGGAAAGTTTCCGCTCAATAGCCACAAGACCGGGAGGAACCGGAAGGCTGCGGATCGGCTCCGCTTTTTTGGGAGCGATAATAAGGCAAAAACGACTAATAGTGAGGCAACCCTCATTGTTTCTCACCCCTTACCCGCGTTTAGGACGGATAATGAGGCAAAAGCAACTAATAGTGAGTCAAACGAAATTGATAATTGCGTTTGCCCCACTATTGGGCGAGAACGAGCATTTTACCGGTGAAATAGTGAGGACAGCCTCATAAACAATAAGGTTTTCTCCACTACGCGCACGGTCCATGCATAATCATTACGATATCCGTTTTTGTTTTCGTAACCGAGTCTTCATCTATTGCTAGTTTTAGACTTGATCGGGCACCAGTACACGATCAGCTCTTAACCTGCGGATGGAAATTCGTTTTGCGGGCCAGTATATCAGGGGAGTTTTGTCGTACAGATTCCACATTATTTAGCTGATCGTCTACTAATCTATCGGGAGGATCGGGCATGCATATCGGGGAGCATACGCCGTCTACCTATGCCGTTTCGCAGCACACGCACAAGGAGCTTGAAATAGGTCTTTGCCTTGAGGGCAAGGGCTGGTTTTACTTCGGCCAAAAAACGTACGAGGTCAAGCAAGGCGACGTCTTCGTCGTTAATGCCGGCGTCGAGCCTCATATCGCGCAATCCGATCCGGTGCATCCGAGCAAATATGTGTTCCTCAGCTTCGAGCCGTCTGCGCTGGGTCCTGACCGGCAGGAGCTGCTGCTTCCGTTCGTCTACCGGTCGGACCGTTTTCAGAACCGCATCCCGGCCGAGCTACCGGCCGCGCAGCAAATTGGCACGCTGATGCGGCAGTTTATGGTGGAATACCGGAGCAAGGAGGAAGCCTATATTTACATGCTGCAAGGGCTGCTCTTGCAGCTGTGCACCGTGCTTGTCCGGCATTACGGGCCGAACGCGCTTCATGGCGACTGGTCCCGAGCGATGCGGCGGTACGGCGATCTGCAGCCCGGGCTCGCCTTTATCCGCGATCATTTCCGCGAGCCGATCACGGCGAAGGATGTTGCCGCAGCCTTGTCCCTCAGCATTTCCCGCACGCTGCATCTGTTCAGCGACACGCTGGGCACGGGACTTAAGCAGATCATCCTGCAGCATCGGCTGCACGAAGCGATGAGACTGCTGGCCGAGACCGATCGGCCCGCGACCGAAATCGCGCTTGCCTGCGGCTTCCAGAGCTTGGCGTCCTTCTATCGCAAGTTTACGGAGACAGTCGGCGTTTCGCCGCTGGAATTTCGAAGACGCTCCGCTCATATGGCCGTTTTCGAGAAAAATCCGGCAAGCGAGGAGAAGCTGAAATTATGAACCGGTCAAGACAGCGCAAGAATACCCGATAACATAAAATAAACCGGCTGTCTCAAAAGTCATTTTTGTAATTTTTCCGTCCCACTTCGAGCACTAAATTAACAGTAAAAGAAGCTTCCAGCCCTACTTGTCAGTAGTTTTGGAAGCTTCAGCTTCTTTGTTTACAATTTGGGACTGGTCGATTTCGCACTGCCCTTTTTGGGACGGCCCCCGAATATTTCGTTGTGCTTGTCTTCGCTTTCCAAGCTTTCCAATGCCCTAAGCATCATGATCGTCGGTTCCGCCCGCGCCGCCGTATCGCTCGGAACGAACCGACTCCCGACGCGGCTATCGACGGCTTGCGTGCCGCCCTCCACAACTCCCTTAACATCATCGCTTCATTCGAATTGAAATCTCCGAGGCAGCTTCATACTTGAAACGGCCACTTCAGCTCTACTCCTTGCCGCTCAAGTACGCGCTGGAATTCGGCGAGCAAGTTCTCGTCGTTCCGAACAGCACGGGGTGTCGTCTGTCTGCTCAAGCAGAATGCGGCCAAATGTCCCGCCGCTTCGCCGATTCCCCATTCCACAGGGTGCAGCCGGTAACAGCCGTTCGTAATGTGCGTCGTTCCGATGTTTTTGCATGCCGGCAGTAAGTTGTTGACGCGAACGGGCAGCAAGCTGCCGAGCGGAATCTGAAACGGTACGCTGGCGAAATCGATATAATGCCTGTTGCCTGTGCTCGGGTGCAAGTCGATAGGGTAGTAACCGATCCCAACCGAATCGTAAAACTCCTTCGCCACACCGCTGCTGTTACACGCCTTGCTGACGTGCTGCTCAAGCACGGTAAATTCAGCGCAAATCCGCCGAGACTCCCTAATATACGGATATTTCGCCAGACCGTCCTCGGTACCTACCACATCTTTGCGCAGTCTTAAACCCGGGTAGCCAATCTTGCCGTCCGGGCGCGGCGCTTCCGTCTGCATCCAATATAAGAGAGACAAACTGAGCTGCTTGGCCTGCTCGAGATGCCGCGTCCTTTCCTCTTCTCCCACATCGATGACCGGGCCGATAAAATAATCGTTCTGAGGCCAGTTGATGATCGTAATATCGCTTGCGAACGTTCCAGGCCGAAAATGGCTTTTATCGATAATACGTCGGTATCTCCACAGGTCGAACCCTTCGCCCGCTGGAAAAAAATCGTAGATCCGATGCTCCAGCGTGGACGGATAAACCCCCGACCAGCTAAGCAGCTTATCCGGCCAAAAGTCGGGCTTATAGTCCCGCCAGAACGAATAGTCTTTCGGTTTGTCGATCGTATGGTCTTCCCCGTCCAAATGATCGACGGCAAATACATGAGTGATCGCCTGCATATCGTACGGCTGAGCCGGGCCTTCCAACGCATGATCCTCACCGGTCTCCGCTTTGGACTCCGAGCCGGTTACGTACTCCACACCGGCAAGAGGAAGCATGTCTCCGCATTCCGTAGCATCGAGGAAATAAGAAGCCGCAATAACCGTGCGCTCATTCGAGTCCAGACTGCGGACCGTAACGGAACGAATATCGTCTCCTTCGGTTTCCGCCTGCTCTGGCACATGCCGAAGCATGAGCATGATGCGGCCGCTGTGAATGTAAGGCGCCAGCATCTGCTGCAGGACGGCGAGAGCCGTCCGCGGTTCATGCGCGATCCGGCTGACAAAAGCGCTGCCCGGATTGAAGTTGTCGACCGACCGCGCTTCAGCCGTCAAAGGAAAATGGTTCCGGTAATAATCCCGCACCCCCTTGCGGAATTTTCGATAGCAGTGTGTGGAGCCGAACTTTTCAATCCATCCGTGCTCATCAGGGGGGACGGCTTGGCTTGTCATTTGGCCGCCGATCCAATCCGTTTCTTCCGTAAGAACGACGGTTTTCCCCATGCTCGCCGCAGCCAATGCGGCAGCACAGCCCCCCATTCCTCCGCCGATGACGGCGATGTCGACATTCCGTTCCTTGGTCATACCAGTAAAGCCTCCATAAATTCGGTTTATTTGCAACCTTCACGTGGGAGCATTTCAATTCGAAACAAAAAAATGAGAAGGCATGTTCACTGCACAAGGACATACATAGCTTGCTTTAAACATCTTGTTTTGCGTTTCCTTGATTGTATGGGCATTCGGATTGTCGAAACGCAAAGCCAAAACTCGCCTGCCCTGTATGTTCCTTGTTCCGCTCACTTCGCCTTTCTAGGTTAGTTGTGCCGAATATATAGTTCCCGTCAACCGTACCGCTCCAGAAACGGCTCGAGCACCTTTAGCGCTTCCTGCTGGTGTTCGCTGTCCACACCGTAAAAGAATCCGTGCTCCGCCTCCGGGAACAGGACGACATCTGCATGTCTGCCGTGTTTCTGCAGCTTCCCGCTCATCTCGTAGACATAGGCGTGCGGGAAATATTTTTCTTTACCGACGATCAGAAAAAGAAAGTCCGGCGCATTCTCATCGACATACGTCATCGGCGATGCTTTGCGGAACGCCTCCGTCTCTTCCCCGTATGCCGCGCCGATCACTTCCTCGATGCTCTTTCGGATATCGGCGTTCATGTCGTCCCACTGCTCCATCGTGCCGGGCCCGTTAATGGACACGCAAGCGGCCGGCTTCAGCCACGGATTTCGAAGCTTCGCTTCCCCATTCCACTGTTGCGGCTCGGTTAACGCAAGCAGGGAAGCCAGATGCGCCCCCGCGGAACTGCCCAGCACGATAACGCGGTCGATTGGCAGTTCCTTTTCGCGAATGTCGGCGATAAACGTATCGTAGCCGGCAATGACATCCTTCATCTGCTCCGCCAACCGTACGGACGGTGCGAGCCGGTACCCGGCAGATGCGCAAACGTAACCTCTTCGCGAGAAATACTGCAAATGCTCATGGAAAATGTCCCTCGCTCCCGCAGACCAGCCTCCGCCATGAACATAAAACAGCGCCGTCCGCCTGCTCAGACGCTTTGGCAATGCGATATCTACCGCGCGCTTCAGCACAAGGTTTTCATCATAATATTTCGTATACAGCTCCATTCCTGTTCTGCACCTCCCGGCTCATTTTCTATCACTACTCATGTGTCCGGTCCTGCATTCGCATAAAGTGCTTCCTGCAAGCACGGCAGACTCACCGGGAAATCATCCGCCGCCTTATCCCTTCACCGCGCCAAGCGTAGCGCCTTCCATAATCCAGCGCTGGAAGAAGACGAACATAATGACCGAAGGCACCATCGCGATCATGACTCCCGCGAACATAGTGACCCAGTCCGACGTGTACTGCATCATTTGATTCGCCGCATACATGCTGACGCCGATCGTATATTTTGTTTGATCGCTTAAATAAATAAAGGGTCCGAGAAAATTATTGTAGAGCCCGAGAAATTTGAAAATCGCTACCGTCACGATGCCCGGAACCGAAAGCGGCAGCATGATGCGCGCAAATACTTGAAAAATAGAAGCGCCGTCTATGAACGCGCTCTCCTCGAGTTCTTTCGGCAGAGACCTCATGAAACCGCCGAGAAGCATAAGAAAAAAGACATTTTCCCCAAGGCAGTCGAGAATAATGAGCCCCGTCAAGCTGTTCGTCAGATGCAAATCGCGCATCAATACATACTGGGGAATCAAGGCATTAATCCCGGGCAAAAACAAGGAAAGCATGATCAAGGCCCAGATCAGCTTCCTGCCCTTAAACTCCATTCTGGTGAGCGCGTAAGCGTTGAGCGTCGTCAGGAACGTCCCGATGACGAGAGATATCCCAACGTAATAAAGCGTGTTAATCATCGAGTTGCCGATGCCGTATTTTACCCAGGCGGTTTTATAATTGGCCCATTCAAGCGCTTGAGGTAACGCCCAAACGTCCATAAAAAACTCCCGGTTCGTTTTCAACGATTCATAGAAAATCCACCCAAGCGGAAATAAAATCGCCAAAGACCAAAGGACCAGCACGATCCACCATATCAAATCGACCGCCGTACGTTTTTCATTCATTGTCGTTCACTCCTTAAGGCGTGTCTGAATACTCCGAGGGGAGTAGATTTTGCCGAATTTTTGTTCCTCCATTAGCAAGGTTAGCTACGCTTTACCTTGCTGATTCCGCTACGGTAAACGCCACCGCCCAAAGGAGGGCTGAAACGTTTATCCTTGCATGCAAGGCGCGTTTGTGAAGGCGTACCGGGGGTCGGCCTGCGCAAACGGAACGAAGCAGAGGGCGATAAGGCGGTGAAAGATGACCACGAGTGGGTTTTCAGACACGCCCTAGTACTCGACGGATCGGTCAGGCAAATATTTGTCCATCAATAGTTTGGAAACGACCAGAATGACGAACAGAAACATCCCGACCGCCGAAGCATACCCGTAATTGTGATATTCCGCCCCAAAGGCAAGATTAAAAATATACAAGCCGATGACATCCGTCGACCCCGAGGGACCTCCGTTCGTCAAAATCATTTGCTTTTCGAAGCCTTTCAAGGCACCCAGCATGAGGAACAGCGCGCTGACGCGAATAATCGGCATGATGAGCGGAATCGTAATTCGAAACAGCCGAGTCATATGGCCTGCGCCTTCCAATATCGCCGATTCGTAAAGCGATTTCGGAATTGTTGCCATTGCGTTCATGAAGATGATGACATACAGCCCCACGCCTCCCCACACGTAAGGCGGGACGATCGCCGCCAACGCCGTCTTGGCTTCTCCCAGCCAGTAATAATTCCCGATCGGAACGCCCAGCAGCCTCAGCAGCCCGTTCAGCAGGCCGAAGCTTCCGTCATAAATGAAAGCCCAAAGCAGGGCGATCACGACCGTGGAGAGCACGTTGGGAAAGAAAAACAGCACTTTAAAAAACGGCGTTCCCCGGTATCCTTTGTTAGACAGCAAGTAACCGAGCAGAAGCGATATGAAAATGACGCTAACGGGAACAACCGCCATAAAGAATAAATTGTGCAGCAACGCCCGCCATACGTATTTGTCCTGAAATAATGTTACATAATTGTCCAAACCGACGAATTTCGGCGCAGAGATGCCGTCCCAGGCAAGCAGCGAGTAATAAACCGATACCAGGTTCGGGTATAGCGTAAACAGCAAGTAGCCGCCAAAAGGAGGAGTTATAGCCAGTAATAAGAAAATAATTTGCTGCGTCTTTGCTTTGCTCCTCCACTTTTTCTTCATGCTCGGAGATGCAGGCGCATTTGCATAAGATGGTTGATTCAATTAGGCAGCTCCTTCCGTCAGGGAAGGGCCGGGAGTGGAAGACGTTCTCCTTCCCGGCCTCGATTTGCCGACTTTCGCGGCTGCGACCCCGAAGTCGTTATTTTTTCTGTGCTTCAATCGCCTTTTGCATTAATTTTTCCGCTTCCTCCAGAATAGGACCAGGCTCCTTCTTGCCGGACGTAATCTCGACGGTGCCTTCTGCAATAACCTTAGTCGCTTGCGAGAAGCTTGGATCGGTCAACGTTTGGTCGCGGTTTGCGCTTTCCATCTTCGTTTTGTTGTTGTTCATGAATTCGAACATTGCTTTGGGCGCCTTCTGCAGCTTAGCGGAGCGCGTCTTATCATCCGAGAAGTCTTTGCGTACGGGAAGCTGGCCGCCTTTCTCCGCAATAACCTCCTGGACGTCGAGATTCCACAGCCATACGTTAAACTCCTTGGCCCATTTCTTATTCAGCTCCGGCTTGCCTGCCCAAATGTAATGTCCGTTCGACGCCGTTGAACGAATCCACCGCGTGCTGTCCGGGTTATCGCTCATCGGTACGGACATATAACCCCATTCGAAATCCGCAGGCAATGCCGATTTCATTTCGTTCTCTACATAAACGCCGGTGGAAACCATTGCGGCCTGCCCCTGAATCATTTGCATCTGCGATTGGGTATGCGTCAATGCCGCCACGCCTTCCGGGAAGTAGCCTTTTTGACCAAGCTCATAGATCCTCTTCCATACTTCGACACTCTCCGGAGCAAGATGCTGCGGCAGCTTGAAATTCCGGTAATTGTCTGTAAAGGAGGTCAGATTTCCCTTAATCTCAGCCATCTCGAACATTTTGACGGGACCGAAAGCATGCTCGATATAGTTCGGGTATTTGCCCGGATACGTAATGGGAATAATGCCTTTCGCCTTAATATCGGCAAGCAGTTTGACGAACTCGCTCCACGTTTTCGGATTTTGATTCCAGCCGTTTTTCTCAAACAGCCCTTTGTTGAAAAACAGCCCTGAACCGCTGCCCGATACAGGAAGTGCGTATAACTTTCCCGATACCCTGCCGACAGCAGCCTCGACAGTGCCTGCGAGCGCCATTTCCTTTATCGTTTTGCCGCTGTTGTCGAATAATTTATGGTCCCACAGATCGTCCTGCGGCTCCAGCTTGCCTGACGTGACTAGCGAACTGATCCCGCCTGGAATCGTTCCGTTGAACAAGTCGAACATATCCCCGTCGTCATTAGCCGATATTTTGGCGTTGATAATATCGCCGATTTTCGGCGAGTATACGACCTCGAAGCTGACATTCGGGAATTTCTTCTTGAACGTATCCATGGCGTAATCGATATATTCTCGTCCCATCCCGCCTTCGAAGAAGCCGAACTTCAGCGTCACCTTTTGGTCCTTCGGCAACCCGTTCTCCGGATATACGTTAGCTTGAGCCGAAGCCGACGGAGAACTCGAATTCGTTGCCCCTTTCGTCTTGTCGTCCCCGCTGTTGCCTTTATCGCCGCTGCCGCAGGCGGTCATCGACATCACCAGCGCCGAGCCTAACAGTATAGCCGAAACCGATTTCATTTTACTTGCTTTCATTGAAAGTCCCCCTTAGGTCTCTAGTATTCAACTTCCACTCGCCGCATTGAAGAATTTCACATCGTCGATATAAACCTCTATCGGCTGCCCGCTTTCGATAAGAAAGTTCAGGCGCACCTTGCTCACCGGTATCCCCTTGACCATTGACGGAATTTCTCCTGTAAGCTTGGCTTCCAGCCATACGCCTTCCGCGTTCTCCAAGCTTGTAACCGGCGAACGAACGGTACTGAAATTGAGCCAGTTACCTTGTTCGTCCAGCAAATCGTATCCCCACTGCATGCTCGTCGCCGTATTGCCGCCTGTAGGGATATGGTACTGGAACGAGAAGCTTGCCAAACCCGGCTCCACCGAAATGACCTGGCTTGGACCGCCCCAACCTTTCCCGTAAACAAGCATACTCACGGTATCCGTGTGTCCCGTTCCTTCCGCGCGCTTGACAGCGCGAGTTGAAGTCGACCGGGATAATAACTCCCACGGCGGCGCTTTTGTCGCATCTCCCGCATCCGCATCCTGGAAGGATGGATTTTGCACCAGGTTTGGCTCGGATACCGTTTGCAGCAGCATCGCCGCAAAATCTCTCGAACTCGCCGAAGGATGCGTAGCAGCTAGATCGGCTGCGCGAACCCGCACAGGTCCGCCGTTCGCTTCCTGATCCTTCATGTATTCGACAAGCTGCCAAAACTCGGATACATTCCAGCCGGACCAAACAAGCTGATTAAACTTTCGGGCGTCAAATGGTTGAAAGAGCACCGGATCACTCTTAAATTGTTCCAATAAAAGCATCCGTTTCTCGGCCATCTGCAGCCGTTCTTCGAATACGTCTACCGCTTGTTCCAGCATTGCGATCGCAGCAGTTGAATCGGCAGGCGGCTCACTGCTTTGCGGGTAACTAAGAACGGACGCTTCATAATACTCAAATGCTTGGAGAAGCAAATTTGCCCTCGCCTTCTGCTTGTCGGTTACCGCATTCGCAACAACCTGTTCCAGCAGCCCTCTGCTAATGGAAATATCCGCGGCCGTTACAGCGTTTACATATGCCGGATCGTAAAAATTCTGATAAATCGCGCCAGGTAAAAACCACGGCTCCTGAATCGCCCGTTCCGTCCAGAACTGCTCCCAATAATCGTAGTATTCCTCCAGGTATGGCGCCGCCGATTCGCCTACTGCCCGCGAATACCACTCTTCTAGCAGTACATCGACATCCAGTTCGGGATTCCAAAGCAGCTTTGCCGCTATCCAGGCTTTTGCTCCTTCGCCCCAGTTCGGATACAGTTCGGCGTAGTACGACTCTACTCCCCGCTCTTGCGCAATCTGGAAATTGTCCGCCATTAGATGCGGGTATACACGCGGTACAAGATAGGGACTGCCGTAAATATAGTCATAATAGGCGACCTGCTCCGTCACTTGCAGCCAGCTTTCCTGAGCCGCGAGATCACGAGCCTTCTGATCCGGATCAAGCCAAGCCGTTCTATCCTTTGTAATAAAAGGAATGACACGCGGGTTCAAAGGAAATGATGGCGGTCTGTTAATCGACTGGTAAACCAGAAATCCAAACCATTTATCCGGGTAAACCTGCAACACGCGTTCTACGACCTGATTAACCCAATTGAAGTATGCGGGAACAGGATCGCTCTCACAAAAACCGTTTCCGTCGTTCGTGCCGAGCGAATACGACTGCGCATTCGGATTGGCCTGAAAATAGGCAAGAATCTCCGTTACTGCCGCATCGATAGTAGCCGGATTCGAGAAGCACGGTTGCCAGCCTTCTATTGAATTCGCCGCCGGCGGCTTGCCGTTCGGATAAAATTCCGGATTGCTCACCCCGTACTTGGCTATCGGAAATAAATTATACATATTGTGATGAAAACTGATTGGGGCATTATAGAAGCCTTGCAGCCTGTTTCTCTGCGCCCATCTGTATTGCTCCTGCCACACGCTCGCGCTGTTGTCCGGCTTGGCATGCAGAGGACTGAAAACCCGGAAACCGAAAGCCGGTTCTTCGCGCACGACATCTCTTGCTATCTTTAAGTCAATGTGTTGCGGAACATCCTCGCCGTCAGGTCCAGGCATGAGCCAGCGTACGCCGACATAACGCTCCAAAAAGTCCGTTACGCCGTTGACGGCCCCCCAAATGCCGGCTCCGGCAATGGTTACCCGATCTTCTTGCGGGTAAATGACAAAACCGTCACGATCCAACTCTTCCAGCAAATCGTCCAGTCCGTGATCATCGCCTGAAACGCTTTCAGCGGTGCCGAGGCGAATAACTATCGTACCAGGATCGACGCCTTCAACCAAATAATCTGCTTCCTGCATCACGGGCAGGAGAGCGCCTGTAGATTTCTGCACATATTCGACAAGCGTATCAATTGCGGCGCTGCTGCTGGAAACAAGCGGCTCGAAGCCCGGATTCGCCAGCGGTATGGTTTCGCCACTGGCCGACTTCAGCGCAACATCGTCGAAGTAGAGGCTCGCTGGCGACAGACTGGTAAATAAGATAGCCGATGCGTAGGCTGCAGTCGGCGGCGCCGTTGCCGTTATGGAAACGGTCTCCCATCCCGCAAGCGGGGTCGTTCTGACTCCCCCTTGCTGGTCGATTCTAACTTTATTCGCGTTATAGTAACGAATAAATAATTGAGGATCTCTGCCTGATTCGCGATATACGGCTGCAGAGACGGTATAGGCTGCTCCTCCGGTTATCGCTACCGGATCGCTAACCACCCCATATGATGCGTTATTCGTGGCATTGATATGAAGGCTTCTGGCGCCGGAGCGGCTGCGCGTATTGTTTACGGCAATACTTCCTGTCCCGTATTCCTGCTTCCATCCCCGAATGCCGCTTGGCTCCGCTACTTCCGTCCTTTCATACACCGTGTCGTCAACGACTATGACCGCATTGGCCTGTCCCCCGCTGACGATCTCCAGCGGCTCAGGCGTCGGCGCAGGAGTTGGCGTAGGCTCGACCGTAGGCTCCGGTGTTGGGGTCGGCTCGACTGTCGGTTCGGGCGTTAGCGTAGGGGTCGGCGTAGGGCTTTGTCCGTTATGTCCGTTATGTCCGTTGTGCCCATTATTCCCGTTATGCCCGTTATTGCCGTTGTGCCCATTATTCCCGTTATTGCCGTTGTGCCCGTTATTCCCGTTATTGCCATTGTGTCCGTTATTGCCGTTATTGCCGTTATTGCCGTTATTGCCGTTATTGCCGTTATTGCCGTTATTACCGTTATTACCGTTATTGCCGTTATTGCCGTTATTGCCGTTTTGTCCGTTCTTTGCATAGGAAGATTCGATGTCCGTTATCTGCGGCGCAGCTCCATATGCAACCCCGGGTACTCGAAAGCCTCCAAGCGATAGAGCCGAAACCAGCAAAACAACGACAAGCAGCTTTGCCATAACGCTTCGTACATGCCTTTTAACGTAAAGCATTTACCATCCTCCTCGAACCTGAAGTACTTTGTCCCCAAGCAGCAAGCCGTTCTCTATCTATTCAATGGCTCCCCCCTCGCTTTCAAATGCAGTCATGTTACCCGCGATTAACCATAACACCTCCCCTTTTCCCCCGTATATATAGCGTTTTTGACCGGATCGACGAAAATTAAAAAACGGCTTCGAAAGGAATCGAAGCCGCTGCTGCGACGTTTTTTGACCGGATCGACTTTAATCGGAATTACGGACAATGTAGGGGTTATTCTATTTTCTATCAAATCAAGTCCTTCCGAAAATTGCCCGGCGTGCTTCCCGTATATTTCTTGAATGCCCGAATGAATGTGATTCCATGCATATATCCGACCTGCTCCGCTATCGCCTGGACGGTCTTGTCCGGGTATTCCTTCAGCAGCTCGATCGCTTTCTCGATTCGGGTCTGCGACACGTAATCGATGAACTTGACTCCAAATTCCTCTTTGAACAATCGGCTCAAGTAACTGGCGGTCAGACCGAACTCGCTCTCCAGATGAGCATGCGACAAATCCGGATTGTTGTAATGATCGTTTACATATTGCTTGACGCTGCGGATCAGGTGATGATTATGCTTGCTTTCTCTCAGCTCGCGCATTCTCGCGGCCGTTTCCCTCAAGACGCGGGCATACTCCTCGCGAATCGACTCCAGCGTCTCCCCTCGCTTCGCAATCCCGTTCAGCTCCGCATGCGCCCCTCCGTTCCAGATCGCCTGAAACTCTTCCGGAAGCTCCGCCATTTCTCTATGAAGCTGGTAAACCAAATAATTCAGCAAGCCGATCAAATCTTCCTTGGACACCAGTTGCTGCCACAATTCCCCGAACATGTCGTCCCAATACCGCTCCCACTCGCCGTCGCCCGTCCGAAACGATTGGCAAATAGCGCGTACCCGCTGCGCTTGCCTGACGAGCTCAAACGGCGTCTTTGCGGCAAAATCGGCCGAGCGGATCATCCGGCTCGTACCGAGCGACGTTTTATAGCTAAGCGCTTCCAGCGCCTGTTCATACGATTCCGCGATATTGGCGGCATCCTTCTCGCAAGACCCGACGCCGACCGTGACCGTATACGGCAAATGCCGCTCGGCCCACCCCGTCATTTTGGTCAGAAGCTCGAAAACCTCCTTCTCCATGCCTCCATCCCGATCCAGCATAAACAACAGGCCTAGCTGGTGCCGGTCTACCCATTCCGCCCATAAGCTCAGCTGGGCTGGCTCCGCCATTTCATGTAAGACAGTATTCAAGACGTGCTTCAGCAAGTATTGATCGCGATGGTTATACTTCCCGTTAAACTCGCTGTAATCGTCGATTTCGATCATGGCGACCAAAAGTCCGCAGTCGGCGAGCGAATAGCCGAATTGTCCGATCTCCTCTTTCCATTCCTGCGTTTGCCCCGCGACCGCCCCTTCAAGCAATTGCAAAAAAACATATCGTCGGCGGTAAGCAAGGTTCTCCTTGTTCTGTTCCAAAAGCTGGCTGGATTGATCGAACAGCTCTTCAATCGCCGTTTCGATATATTGCAGCTCATCGTCCTGGTCCTCAAGCTTCAGCTCCTGCTGCTTCTGCCGAAAATATTCGTTCATGCGCTGCGATATCGATTGGATCGGCCGGTAGTTGCGCCTCGTCACGTAAACGAGCCATGCAATGCCTGCCGCTATAATCAGAAAACCAAGCGCAATCCATACATAGAAAAAGGAGGAAATCCACTGTATTATACTGCCTTGGTAGACGCCGCTTCGAACCGTCCACCCCGTATAGTCCGAGCTGGCCTTCGACCATTCTTCCCCGTTTTCGCGGACATCCCGATCTTGCTTCGAGGGGTCCGCCCAATCCCGCGATGCTACGCGCTTTCCATCCGTATCCAAAAGCTCGATATATTGAAAACCGGATCCCGCCATATCGCGGATCAACCGGCTCAACCGTTCCGTATCGACATGTACGATAACCAGACTTCTTTCGGACAAGTTGGCATATTTGACAAGGCTGACCACATTCGACTCGGTTACGCCCGGCTGCTCGGCATACGGACGACGCTCCGTCCATCGAAACGGATGCAAGGCGGAAAGCTGCTTGCCTATAAATTGTTTATCTCCGAAGTTATCCAACCGGGTAAACGTCGTCGGCGTCAAAACCATATTGTCGCTGATCCGGTACAAATTAATCGAACGGATTAGCGGATGATTGGCCATCATTTCATTCAAAGCAGCCGCAGTCTGATAGTCCCAGAACTGCCTGTCCTGCATAGATTCGGATTGAAAGAAGCGCCTGACCTTTTCATTCTCCAGCAGTTGTCCGGTAATCGCCATATCGATCCTTTTCAAGGATTCGTCGATCGTCTGAATGATGTTATGCGACAACATGTTATTGGCTTTTAACGCCGACTGCTTGGTTACCTCGCTTAAAGTCAAATATGCGATAAAGAGCAGACTAAGGCCGACCACGAACATAACCGGCAAATACGAAAGCTGGATACGATGCAGCCGCTTGATCCGCATAAACTCCTCCTGAACGTGCGATTTCAATAAATCTTACCTTTATCGTTTCCGATTGTAAACGGGGTTTTAAAAAAAGTCGATAAGATCAAAAAACGTCGATACGTCCGGCGGTTGACACTTCTTTCAAAAATAGGTAGCCTTATATTGTAAATCCCGATTTCTATGCGATACGTGAGGCAGCACCTCCGATCAGACTCTTGCAGTCTGTATTGGGGGTGTTTTTTGTTGCTCTTCGCGAGGTGATTTTGTTTCGTTCGACCGTTAAATGATGACTGTTTCTGCTATACTGAAAGGGCATCTGAAAGGATATACGTCGCGTATTCTACGCCTTGATTTCAAGCAGCTTGCTTCTCGGCTTCCCTCACTTTGGACGAATAGCTATTTCGTCGCTACGGTGGGAAGCGTATCGCTTGAAACCGTAAAGCGATAGATCGAAGAGCAAAAGGAGCGTTGAACCATGCTGAAAGCCTACAAATACCGACTATATCCAAACCGAGAACAGCGTAAGGCGATTGCCTTCACGCTTGAGCGTTGCCACTTGCTCTATAACCGCTTGCTTGGGGAACGTATTCACGCCTACAAGAGCGAAGGCAAGAACGTTACCTATTACGATCAAGCGAACACGCTCAGCGAGCGTAAGCGGCATATTCCTACGCTCAAGCACGTGCATAGCCAAGTCCTTCAAGATGTTGTTCGGCGACTAGATAAGGCATTTCAAGCATTTTTTCGTCGCGTAAAGCGTGGAGAAACACCAGGATTTCCACGTTTCAAGTCGGCAACCCAATACGATTCATTCACCTATCCGCAAGGTGGCTATACGATAAGTGGCAATAAGATCAAGCTGTCCAAGATCGGAGAAGTGAAAATCAAGTTGCACCGCCCAATCGAAGGCAAGATCAAGACTTGCACCATCATTCAAAAGAACAGCAAGTGTTACGTTTGCTTGTCTTGTGAAGTCGATAGCGTCCCTTTGCCTGATTCCGCTGAACGTGTAGGCGTTGATCTAGGCGTTAAGACGCTTGCCGTAACAAGTGATGGCGAATATTTCGAGTCTCCTACATACCTTCGGAAATCGGAAAAACGTCTCAAGCGTCTTCAGCGATCCGTTAGTCGTAAGAAAAAGGGCTCTAGTCGACGAAAAAAGGCTGTATGTGTGCTTGCAAGGCTGCATGAACGTGTAGCCAATCAGCGTAAGGACTACGCTCACAAGGTTAGCCGCCGGCTTGTGAACCGCTACGGATTGATAGCCTTTGAAGAATTGAACGTCATTGGCATGATCAAAAACCATAAGCTAGCCAAGAGCATAGCGGATAGTGGCTGGAGTCAGCTTGTCACATTCACAACCTACAAGGCTGAGAGTGCCGGTAGAGTCGTGAAACAAGTTGACCCGCGCAATACAACACAACTTTGCTCAAACTGCAGTGAAATCGTCAAGAAAGCGTTAAGCGTTCGCGTCCATAGGTGCAAGAATTGCGGATTCGTTGCGGATCGAGACGAAAACGCTGCTAAGAATATCCTACAAAGAGCAATAGCCTAAACCATATTCGGCTCGGATGGAGCCTTCGGGGAGAGATACGGGTTGCCGTTCTCAACGATCCGAAAAGCCCCTGCCTTTAGGTATGGGGAGTCATCACCTACTTCAGCAGGCTGCCCCGCATTTTGCCGATTGCCGTGTTCAACAACAAACGCGTCGGCGAAGAAACGGACGAATTCCGCGTGGCGTTCCCATTTTTCAACGTTTTGCAATTCAGATTCCAGAAGCTGGAGTTAAACAAGGATAAACGGCTTCGCCGTCCTTAAGAACAGGAGCGTTTACCGGGAAATCGAACAATCAGCGGAGATATACTTTCTGAGATTTCAAAATAAATTGGCGAGACTATTTGAAACAGGACAATCCTGTCGCCGCAGCGCTTCTAAGCAACATGGACTTCAAAGAAATGGAACGGGTCGAGGTCAAAAAGGAATTTTTGCGAATGCTGGCCCGGCTTGAGCTGGACCCGGCGCGCATGTCGTTAATTATCGGCTTTTTCGAATCTTATTTGCCGTGGAAAGAAGAGGACGAGCGCCGGTTGGCCGCGGAATTGCACGAATTACAAAACGGTGAGGAGGAGCGGATTATGGAATTAAAGACGTACTGGGAGCGAAAAGCGGAAGAACGGGCGGATGCGCGTGCGGAGGAACGCATCAAAGAACTCGTCGGCAAGTTTCTCCATGCCCAATTCGGCGAAGCGGCACAAGGACTGCAAGCGGAGCTTGCCAAAGTGACGGATGCCGCCGCGCTGGACCGAATCGCCGCGTCGCTTTTTCAAGCCCGCAGCTTGGAGGAAGCCGCAGCGATTATTGCGCAAAACATGCAAGCATAATCTTCTCAAGCGAATAGAAGCGGAAGAGCGCTCGCATATAGAGAGTCATGCAGCGTTCATCCGCCTGAAATATTGAAATTGGCATTCGTGAAGGCGTGCCGCCACGGCTTTCGCCGACCTTTATGGACAAGGCGCATTTATCGAGTTTTAAAGCCGCTTCTGTTAAATTCTTTTTGCCAATCGCAAAAAACCGCCCGCGGCGCCAGCGCCGGGACGGTTCCTTCCACCTTCGCACCTCGCGCCGGCTCCCGGCGTGCGGTGCGAAGCTCGTATACGAACTGCAAACACCCGTACTGTCATACTTTTATGCCGCACTCACGGCCGTATCGCCGATTGCCTTCAGCTTTTTGAACGTGATCATGAAATAGATCATCGTCAGCAAAGCGAAGCCAAGGCCGAAGCCTCCGATGACGGCGGCATTTTGCCACATGTACGCGAAGTCGCCGCTGGAGATGACGGCCCGGAAGCCAGGCACCGAATATGCCATCGGCAACCAGCCGTTGACGCGTTGCAAGCCGTCCGGGATCAGCTCGAGCGGGAATGTGCCCGCTGAAGTCGTAAGCTGCATGATCAGAATAATGATGGCGATAAACCGCCCCGGGTTCCCCATCGTAGTGACGAGCAGCTGGATGAGCGCCATGAACGACCAGCTTGTGATCAAGCTGAGCGCGAAAAACAGCGGTACGCTTTTCACTTCCAGCCCGATGCCGTACAGTGCCACCAGATCGACGATAACCGTCTGAATGGTGCCGACAATGAGCATAAACCCAAGCTTGCCGAGAAACATTGCAAACCCGGATTTCGGTGCTCCCGCCGGTTCTGTCAGCGAGAATACGATCGTCAAAAGCAGCGCCCCGACGAACAAACCGAGCGAAATAAAATAAGGCGCAATCCCGGTCCCGTAATTCGGTACGGGATTTAGCTTTTCTTCGTCTACCTTTACAGGCTGCGAAACCTTGTCGTACGTCTCGTCGTTGTCTTTGATTCCCGACGTTTGATCGGTGGCCTCCTTCAGCTTGCCGGAAAGCTCCGAGCTTCCGCTGGCGACCGTTCCGGCTCCTTCGGTCAGCGATTTAGCCCCTTCTTCGAGCTTGATCGTGCCGTCCGAAAGCTGCGTTACGCCGCCTGCAAGCGAAGCTAAACCGTTCTTCAGCTTGGCGCTTCCCTCGATAAGCGAGCTTGCGCCGGCTTCGACGCTTTGCCCTCCTTGCTTAGCTTCTCCAAGCTTCTGCCCAAACATGTCCATCCCTGCGCTTAATTGTCCGCCGCCCGAAGCGAGCTTGCCCGCTCCTTCAGCAAGCGTCTTTTGGCCGGCTTCCAGCGAATCCGCGCCGCTTGCCGTCGCTTTGGCCGTTTCGACGATCTGCATGAAAGCAGGATCCTTGGCCAGATCCGGATGCGCCGCGACGTACTGCTCAAGCCCCGAAGCAACTCCGGCCGTGCCGGCCTTCACCTTGCCCGCTCCGTCGGCCGCTCCGTCCAGACCGGATTTTAATTGCGCCGCGCCGGTTTCCGACTGTTTGGCGCCTTCCGCAAGCTGTTTATGACCGTCCTCCAGCTGTCCCAATCCTGACGTCAGCTGTCCTGCGCCTTGCTTCAGCTGAGTCAAACCGCCTTCCAACTGCACAGCACCGTCAAACAGCTCGGATGCGCCGTTTTTGAGCGGAATGGCTCCTTCTACGAGCTTCGAAATATTTTCGCTGACCTGGACGATGCCGTCCTCAACCTTTTTGGTGCCGTCAGTCAGCTTCTGAGCGCCGTCGGCCGCTGCGGAAACGCCGTCAGTCAGCTTGTGGATATTCGTAAACATCGTTTCCGTGTAAGCCTTCGTCAGCTCGCCGGACAGCTCGCCCTTCATTTTCTCGACGGCAGAGCGGCCCATTTGCGACGATGTAAAATTATAGCTCTCATTCGGGTAAAATTTAAAAACCGCCGCATCCGGATGCTCGTCAAGCACGTTCGTCGCTTTGGCCGAGAAGTTCTCGGGTATTTCAAAAGCCAAATAATAGCGGTTATCCTTTAATCCCTGCATGGCTTCTTCCTGGGTTACGAATTGCCAGTCAAAGGTTTTCGATTCCTTGAGCTTATCGACGAATTCGTCGCCAAGCTTCATATCTTTGCCGTCAAAAACCGCTCCCTTGTCCTCGTTTACGACCGCAACCGGCAAATCGCTCAGCTTCCCGTACGGATCCCAGAACGCCCACAAAAAAATCGAACTGTACAACAACGGGATGACAATGACCCCGATGACCGGAATAAGCACCTTCCAATTTCGCAAAACGGCCAGCAGCTCGACCATCACATATTTTAAGCTTTTCATGTTCTTCCCTCTCTTATCCTGTTTATTCGAAATCCAATTTCGGTCAAGCCGCTGCATGTCACACAACACCAAATGACTATTATAACCAATTGGTCATATCAAGGAAAGAAAAACGGCTGCCTATTTCACAGCCAGTCCTTCTACGATATACGTTTGAAAAAGCTCGGCAATCTTCTCGTTGCTAAGCGGCGGGTTCAGCTTTTCCCAATCGTGGACGAAGGCGACATACAGCTTCACAATTACGAACGCCGTAATTTCCGGATCGCAAGTCTTGATTTCGCCTTTATCCAGCGCCTCCTGTACCTTCTTCTGCACAAAAGCAAGAATGGCCTGCTCAATCTGCCGCATTCCCTCCTGCGCCTTCGGCGTCCCCATTTCCTTCACTTCGTGAGACAGGCGGATCGTCAGCTCATGCTTTCTGCGGAAATCCAGCAGCTCGTACAGCAGCGGGTGCAAATTATCGAAGAGCGGCTTTTGCGGATCCATCACTTTCTCTGCAATTTGCCTCATCTCAACAATAAAATTGTGCATGATTTCGTCGAACAATTCCTCCTTCTGCGCGAAAAAGGTGTAGATCGTTCCTTTGCCGACTCCGGCGATTTTCGCCACCTGCTCCATCGTGGTCGCCTTATATCCAAAAAACGCGAATGACTTCGTGGCAGCTTCGACGATCTGCTTTCTGCGGTCTACCGACATGAGCGGATACCTCCTGCAAATGATTTTCCCGAAACCGACTGACCAAAATTATTTTCCGGTCATTTCGTTCTGATTATAAAGCAAATATTCTCGTTTCGCAAGTCCACCGTAGTTCGGCTCAGCAGCTTCCGGCAATTTTATCTAAGTTCCACATATCGCTGAAGCAGTACCGTCGGTAAGAAGAAAATCGAACTCGCATCGCGTATTTTCTGCTTTGCGCCGCTTCTCCGAACGCGGACATGCCAGCACAAAGACAGGTAAATAGAATGGCATTCCCTATTTTTATGAAGATTAATCTTGTTTTTTCGCTCAAATAGGTGTAAAGTAGGCAACAACAAATTTAAACATCCTATGTTTGGAGGTTTGCAATAATGGAGTTAAAACAAGCTTCGCGGACGACGCTTGTCGAGCAGGTCGTTTCGCAAATGGAAGCTCTCATAGAAGAAGCTCAATGGGCCGTCGGAACGCGAATACCAGCCGAGCCGGACCTGGTGCAGCAGCTCGGCGTCAGCCGAAATACGGTACGGGAAGCCGTCAGGGCGCTGATTCACGCCGGACTTCTGGCTGCGCGACCGGGTGACGGCACGTATGTATGCTCGTCCAGCAGCCTCGGTCCCGTTATCAAGAGGCGGCTGCAGCGCTCCAGACTGGAGGAAACGATGGAAGTTCGTCATGCGCTAGAGCAAGAGGCAGCACGGCTGGCAGCCGAACGACGGACCCCCGAGCAATTGGAGACGCTTCAGGAATGCTTGCGGCTTTGCAGCGAAGCGGCCGAAGCCGCCGACCCCGGCGCATACGCGCAAGCGGACTTCCGCCTGCATCGAACGATCGTAGATGCTGCGCATAACGACGTCCTGGCCGAACTTTACGGCCATATTACAGACACCGTCCGTCTGGCGATCGGCAGCGCTTTGGAGCGCCGCTCTCCTTTCCGCCGCCATTTGGAAATGCACGGTAGGCTAGTCGAGGCCATTGCCGCCAAACATCCGCTCGATGCAGCGGATGCCGTACGCGCCATTATCGACCTGTCCTTGACCGCAATCGCGAATTCCGAACTTCAGCATGAGGAGCATCTAGAATGACACCGAAACAGGCATCCGTTTTACAACCTAACGCTAACGCTTCATCTTCATACGCCGCATCGGTGGGACTGCTCATCCTCGGCATTATTCTTGTGGCAGCCAACCTGCGGGCGCCTATTACGGCGGTCGGCCCGATCATCGGTGAAATTCGCGGCTCCATCGGCCTCTCCAACACGATGGCCGGATTTTTAACGACGCTGCCGCTGCTCGCCTTTGCTCTTCTGTCTCCTTTCGCGCCTAGTCTTGCCGCCCGATTCGGCACGGAGACTACACTGTTTGCAGGCATGGTCGTCCTGACCGTCGGTATCGTGATTCGTTCGCTGCCCGGCGCAGCGGCTCTATTTGCGGGCACTGCCATACTCGGGCTGGCGATTGCGGCTTGCAACGTACTCGTCCCCAGCCTGCTAAAGAGAGACTTCCCTCACAAAATCGGCTTAATGACCGGCATATACTCCGTATCCATGAATTTATGCGGGGCGATCGCCTCCGGCGTCAGCATGCCGCTTACACGGAAGCTTTCCCTCGGATGGGGCGGAGCGCTCGGCTGCTGGGCGATCCTCTCCTGCATCGCCGCCGTCGTGTGGCTGCCTTTGCTCCGTCTGCAGAGAAAACAGGGCAACCCAACGGCCCAGTCGAAAAAAGGCAACCCCCGACTATGGCGTTCGCCCCTTGCCTGGACGGTCACCATCTATATGGGCCTGCAATCGCTTATGTTTTACGTCATCGTGGCATGGATTCCGGAAATTTTGCTCCAATACGGGCTAAGCGCCGAGTTCGCAGGTTGGATGCTTTCGCTCATGCAGTTCGTGCTGCTTGCCGTCTCCTTCGTCGTTCCGCTGATCGCCGCGCGTCTCTCCAGCCAGAGAGGGCTTGTAGCCATCGCAGCCGGTTGCTTCGCAGCCGGCGTTATCGGATTGCTAAGCGGCAATATGTCGCTTGCCGTTCTTTGGTTCGCCCTTCTCGGAATGGGCGGTGGCGGATCATTCAGCCTGGCGATGATGTTCATCGTCCTGCGTTCCCGAGACGCGCAGCAGTCCGCCTCGCTTTCCGGCATGTCCCAATCCGCAGGCTATTTGCTTGCCGCCGCCGGACCGACGCTGTTCGGGCTGCTCCACGATGTGACGGAAAGCTGGACGATCCCGCTTCTGCTGCTCGTCGCCGTATCCGGCTTGCTATTGATTTTCGGGTTCATCGCCGGACGCAAAGGGTATGTGACCGGGAGTTGACCGGCATCTGGGATAATCGCTTCGCCGTCCTATAAGGATAGGCGCGTTTACCGATGAAATACTAGGCCTATGTGAAACATATAAATACTGATATTTAATGAAAAACCGTCCGAAAATCACGGGCGGTTCTTCGTGTTATGAACCGTTGATAATTCGGCTAGAGGAAATTGTCGATGTGAATCGATACGGCGAAGTGTTCCATATGTCGATATGGACCGAACAGCCGGCGCAATGCGAGAAAGGCCATCGGGCCCGTTCGGCAAATCATCTTGGGATGGCAAATTTACAGCCACGGCTGTCGGTACATTGATCTGTTGCTCTGGTAATTGGGACGCCCGGTGAAAGTATTGCATGCTGGAACGAATGTCGGAACAAATTGAATATAAATGGAAGGTGGCAATGCTGGAAGTGAATTGTACTGACTGGCTCAATCTTACAATGGCAAGGACGTACGCTTAGTGGAGAAAACCTCATTGTTCATAAGGCTGTCCTCACTATCCCACCGCTAAAACGATCGTTCTCGCCGAATAGTGAGGCAAACGCAACTATCAATTTCGTTTGCCTTATTATTAGTTGCGTTTGCCTCATTATCTCGCCGGAACACGGGTTTTCCGCGAGGGATAGTGAGGGTGGCCTCACTGATAATAACCTTTGCCTCATTATGCCTCCCGAACATGGGTTTTCGGTGAGAGATAGTGAAACTTGCCTTAGTAGCAGCAGTTTTTACCTTACTAGTTCTCCAGGACACAAGTTATCAGCAGCTTGGAATATGTAAAACTCTGAGGTTTTCGGTCTTCGGTCTTCGGTCTTCGGTTTTCGGTTTTCGGTTTTCGGGTTGATGACGACGATAAAGTGTGCGGTTTCAGCATCGAAAGTAACGGCATCTAACTCACAACGAATTTCCTCACCTCCACTATCCTCTCAAACTCCGGAATTGAACACACCGCCTTCTGAATCACTGAACATCCCTTCACTTCCCTCTCAATATCCGTCTCCGCATCGGTAACCAGTCGCTCACCTCCAATCTACGCCCCCTCCCATATGCATCGCGGTATAAAGCCCTATAGGACAGCGATCTTCCGATCGGTTAAGCCCGCTTAAATATGTACTATTGACGGTTCGATCGCCCGAATACTACTCTAAAGCTTGTTAAGCGAGCCTTTTTCGGAAAGCGCTTGCAACAAACAAACGAGCAATGCCCCATCCCAGAGAGCGCACATGTAAGCACATTTATTCATCTTAAACTTAAAGGAGGAAATGGATTGAACGTGACAGCTTATGTAAAGAAAAAGCTGGCCTGCCTTCTTGTCTCCGCCCTGTTGCTCGGGATCGGACTGCCGGCTCCCGGCACGCTGACGGGAACGGCTTTCGCCGAAGGCCCGAATGCCGCTGATATCGGCAGTATACCTGCACCGGACGATGCAGCGCCCCTCGATCCGGACGCCGCGAGCGGCGGCGATATGCAACCGGCGGCTGCAAGCATGCCGGACGACAGTCCCGCTTTATTAACCGCGGCCCCCAACCCGGTCGCAAACGGCAGCTTCGAAGCGACGGACGCGCTCGGCATGCCGTCAGGATGGGCGTTCGCCAGGTTCAGCGGATCGTACGCCGCCACCGTGGATACGGCGGTTTACGCCGACGGACTGCAATCCCTGCGCATTCAAGCCGCGCAAACGGCTAGAGTCGCCGCCTACCAGGATGTGCCCGTAACCGGCGGTCAAAGCGTAACGTTAAGTCAAAGCTTAAAGCTGGAAAACATCGTTTCCGCAAGCTTAGGAGTAACGATTCGCGTACAATATTACAATGCGGCAGGCAGCAATTTGGGCAGCACGTTTTACGGCGGATGGAAAGGAACGCAAAATTGGTTCCGTCAAGGCTTTGTCCTGCAGCCTCCGGCCGCTGCCGTAAAAGCAAGACTGGAATATTTCCTGTGGGAAGCTTCAGGATCCGTTTGGTTCGACGCGATCCGGCTCGATGAAGCTCCGCTTGCAATCGAAAAAATCCGCAATGGCGGCTTCGAATATCACGACGGCAGCGGAAAGCCGGCGGATTGGTCGTTCGCCAAATTCAGCGGAACGTCCGAAGCGGCGGTTAGCGCTGCCGACTATCGGGAAGGACTCAAGTCGCTCCGCATTCACGCTGCGGCGCCTGCGCGGGTCAGCGCCGTCCAAGACATCACCGTCACTCCCGGACAATATGTCAAGCTAAGTCAGTGGGTAAAGACGGAAGCCGTCGAAGGCGAGCTAGGGGCCGTGCTTCGCGTGCAATATTACGATTCGGCAAATACGAGCCTTAGCACCGTCTATTTCGACCAATGGAAAGGAACGAACGACTGGTTCTTGTCCACCTACTTTATTCGGCCGCCGGCTAACGCCGTGAAAGCAAGACTCGAATTTTTCCTATGGAATTCTTCGGGAACGCTATGGCTGGATGACGTATCGGCCGTTTCCAGCAAATATCCGCCGCCGTCCGTCTCGAAAGCCGTTTACCGGCCGAACGGGCAAGCGCAGCTATTTTGGAATCCGGGGACTGTAACGGGCAGCGGCGTAACGGTTTCCGTTTATGCGCATTCCGCGCCGCTTGACGACAGCAATCTCCCGTCGGCCGTTCTTGTACAGTCTGGCTTCCCGATTGCGGCAGGGAATGCGGCGTTCGTCATCGATCCCAACGCTTACCCTTATGTCGGCATAGTCGTTCACCATCCGTCCGACGGGGACTCGGCGGTGGCCGGCAAACGTCTTGAGCCTTATCGGGTTCCGGTTCCGCTGACATTCGAAAGCGTTCGCGGATTTGACGGAAACATCGTGTCGGCATGGAAAGTATCGAACGAGGACTCCGTGCTCCTGACGGGCGCAACCGTTTCCTTGTATACCTCCGACGTGCCGGTAACGGAACAAAATATCGCGCAAGCCCGCCTGTTAAGCAGCGGCATTCCCGCAGCCCGTGCAAGCGCAGAAAGCGCTCCTGGAGGAAGCTCGGCAACCGATACGCATATCGGCATGGTGATAACCGATTCGCAAGGCACGGCATCCGCCGTCATTCCAGCGGAGATCAAGTCGGTTCCGCAAATTTTGCCGAAGGTCGACGACCAGGCTCCTGCGGTTCGAAGCCATCCGTTTTTGTTTTACACGTCCGAAGCGCTCGATAACGCCAAGACCAAAATAACGACCTACACGTGGGCGAGCAATGCTCTTCAACAGCTGAAAAAACGCGTCGACCCGCTTGTCTCGGCGCCTGAGGTCGTTTACCCGACGTTCGGCACCGGTTCGCGCGACGCCTCCGACCCGATTATTCAGTTTATGACGAAAACGAGGGATGCCGGGCTCTTGTACCAATTGACGAACGAACCGCAATATGCCGAGTACGTCAAAAAAGTGCTGCTTGGTCTTGCTTCCTCTTATTTGGATTTGCCTTATGTAGACGCCACGCGGGCGCGCTGGGATTTCGAGCTGCTGGCGGAAATCCGGCATATGATGCATTTGATGAGCGCATATGATTTGATTATGCCGAGCGGAATTTTAAATGCGGAGGAGCAAAGCCTGATCAAAAATCGGCTGTTCCTGACGAATTACGAGAACAGCAGACGTTATATCGAAATCTATCCGAATATGCGCTATTCGAACTGGGTGACCTGGATGGATTTCTCCGTCGGAGCGACGGGGATCCTGTTGAACCGTCCAGATTGGGTCGATTTTGCGGTTAACCATCCGGTAACCGGCATCAAGAACAACCTGCTGAACAATGTGAACGAAGACGGATTTTTTCTCGAAAACTCTGTCGCTTATCTGAAATTCACCACCGCAGCCGCCATCGGTTTCGCCGAGGCTCTGTACCACTCGAATCTGGACCTGTATCATACGCCGATAAGCGGCATCCGGGAGAGGGACGGTCTGAGCATACAAAACAAGTATCCGATCCGGGAAATGCTCGCCGCGCTCGATTATTACCGGTTCTCAAACAACGCCGTGCCGCCTGTCGGGGATTCCGGCATCATTTCGTACAGCCCGCTGATCAGCATCATGCTGAACGAAAGCGAGCTCGCTTATGCGCGATACGGGCTCGATCCCGATCTCGGCAAGGCGCTGGCCGCCGCGATCGGCTACGACCGCTCGGGAATGCCGCGCGACGCCGGATTTATTTACGCCGAGCCGCTCGACGCGATCGCGCAGGGGCCGTTTACGATCGGCACGAACGATTTCGCGAACGCCGGCTACAATTGGCTCGGCAGCACCGTATTGGAAGATACGGGTGCGGCGTTCTTCCGTTCTTCCGGAGGCGGAAACGCGAGCAATCTCAACATGTATTGGGATCCTTACGGCGCAGCCACAGGCCACTACCATTCGGATAAATTAAGCTTGAATATTCATATGCTCGGACAAAAAGCCATCCAGGAAGCGGGCTCCTTCGCCTACGACCAAACGGGACCTCAGATCCCCTGGGGCCGGACAACGCTTGCCCACAATACGATTGTGGTAGACGAAACAAGCCAGGCGCCGCAAGCTTTCGCTCCATGGGCGATGTGGGCCGGCGATACGGCCGCACGGTCTTCGGCGGGCGAAAAGAAAGCGCTGGGCATCGGCCCCCTATTCAAGGTTATCCGCGCTTACAATGACACGGCGTATGGCGGAGTATTGCCGATATACGGCTCCACCTTCAGCCAGACCAAGCTCGAAGACCGCCTGTTCGATACGAAGCTCGACCGGACCGTAGCGATGATCGGCGATTACGTCATCGATCTGTTTCATGCAAGCAGTCCCGGACAGCATCAATACGATTACCCGCTTCATTTTCCCGTCCCGCAGCAATCGGGCACGTACGCCGGCGATACGCCGCTGCAGCCGTCTTCCGGTCCGCTCGGCGCGAAGAACGGCTACGACAAAGTCGATTCCGTCAGCCGCGCGGCGACGGATCAGGACTGGACTTACACGCTGGCGCTGGACGACGCCAATGTCGGCATTCGCATGATCGGCGAACCTGGCACCGAAATCATCAAGGGTTCGACGATCGGCAATAATTCGATACTGCTCGCTCGAAGGAGCGGCCGGCAGGAAACGCACTACGCTTCTTTATTCGAGCCTTACACGAACGCATCCAATATTGTGCAGTTCGCATATACGCCGGTTGCCGGTCCGGTCAAAGGGCTGAAAGTGGAGCGTTTGGACGGCGGCAAAGATTACTTGCTGGTCGGGCAAGGAACTGGCGTTAAGTCAGCTTCCGAAACGACGCTGTCAACGGACGGCAACGTCGCATTCAAGCGCCTTGATCCGGCCGGAGCGACTGCCGCGCTCGCGTTCACCGAAGGGACGAACGCGTCTGCTGGAACTGTCTCCATAGGGAGCGACCGGCAAGCAGGCAGTCTGCAATGGACGAAGCTCGGCTCCGGCAGCGCCAGGATCGATTTTATGGGCGATTCCGGCACGGTCATTACGGTTGCCGACGTACCGTCCGATCGGAACGTGTATGTACTGGATGCCGACGGTCAGGCGGTCAACCAGCTTGCGGCCGTTCGCAGCGGCAGCCAAGTATCGTTCGCAGCCGGGTCGGAGCGCCAGGCATTCTGCATCTGCACCGCCGGGGCGCTTACAGAGCTGCCGCCGGCCGACAAAGTAACCGTGGAAAGCGACAATCCTTACGCCAATTTACCGTCGGCGGTTCTGGGCGAGCCGGGCGGCGACAGCCCGGGCAGCGTTAAAATAACCGTGGAAGCGGAGCAAATCGCCGAGCAATCCGGAGGCAGCGTCACGCTGACGGATAAGCCGGGAGCTCAACCTGCCGGCACGATCAACTCGTTCAGGGGCTGGGACAATATCGGACATACGATCCGTTGGAACATGCATGTCGACAATCCCGGGCAATACATGGTCCGGTTCCGCTATGCCGCCGCGCTCGATCAATCGTACCGGACGTTCCGCATCGACAATTCCGGCGATTACAACATCTACTTCCCGAATACGGGCGGCTGGAATGATTGGGATCTCACGGGGCTGCATACACCGAACGGCGGCTACCTCCTATTCACGCTGACGGAAGGAGATCATACGATCACGATGACGAATTCCAGCTTGGCGGACGGCACCGGCACAAATCTGGATTACATCGAGCTCGTCCGGATCGAGGATACGCCTATGAGCGTTGCGGTCATGAGCGGCCTAATCGATCGTTTTGCCGGGCTGGACGAACTTCGCGGACCGCTGCTCCCGCAGCTGAGAAATCGTCTGAACCAAGCGGAGCATCATTTCGGCAAAGGACATAACGAGCAAGCGGAGAAGCATATGAACGACTTCATCGCAAGCTTGCAGAAAGGATCCATGCAGCAGCACATTTCCGCAACAGCGAAAGCCGAGCTGCTGGCCGGCGCGAACGCACTCCTCGCCGTTTGGCGGGATTGATTCCATCAGGCGCCCTACCGACGGTGGGGCGCTTTTTCCGCCTTATCTCGAAAAGGCATTTCACATATGGGATTTAAACGAGCTTCCATATTCTCTCGAAAAAGGGGACGGGACGACTTATACTGAAATGGACAAATATTCCGTTGATACCATTCGCAAGGAGGCCATCACGCGTGAACAGACTTCTGTCCCGCAAGCGATCCTCGACAACCGTGCGCAGGAGCATTCTTATAACGCTGCTCGTCTCGTACATCGCCGTCTTGATCATCCCCGTGGGCATCGCCGTATTTCTGTACGGGAAAATCGAAAGCATTCTGGTCGAGAACGCCGAGCGCTCCAATCTCGCTCTTCTGGAGCAGGTGAAGCAGACGATGGACAGCCGGTTAAAGGAAGTCGAATGGTTATCCAGGCAAATCGTGTTTAACCCGAAGCTCCAATGGCTGCTCAGCAATGCGGACCCCGACGACTTACAGAGCCAATACCGGTTTATCGAATTCCAGAATGAGCTTTCCCGTTATCAGAAGGACAGCAGCTTTATTTACCAGTTTTTCATTTACTTCGCGGGCAGCGGTACGGTCGTTTCATCGGCGCAAAAGACCGATGCGGCTACATACTTTCGCGATATCGTGCCCTTTAGGGATCGGACGCCCGAGGAGATGCTGAAGGCCGTATTTCCGGGAAGGGCAATCCGCGCTTATTTGCCCTCTGCCCCGGTTCAGGACAGCATTTTCGGCAAACAGCTGGTCACCTACGTACAATCGCTGCCGATCGACGAGAACCGGGATGTCAAAGGCTCGCTCGTCATTCTGATCGACGAACAGCAAATACGGGATATGCACGCGCAGATCGAGTTATTGAACAAGGGCGATATTTACATATTGGATGAAAATAAGCAGGTCGTCATGAGCACGGGACAAAACGAAAAATTTTTAACCGGGCTCGAGCCGCAATTCCATTTGGAAAGCGCCTCCAACCATTACTCCTACAGAGGCAGCGACATCATGCTTTCGCATACGTCCTCCGATTTGAACGGCTGGACATACATATCGGCATTCCCTCTCGACGTCGTGATGGGCAAGGTGAACCGGATCAAAGCGCTCGCCTTCGCGCTTCTTCTCGTTTGCCTTATTGCGGGAACCGCCCTCTCCTACTGGCTCGCATACAAAAACTACAGGCCGATCCGTGCCGTCGTCGGCGATATCGTAAGAAGAAAGCTGCCGCCGGGTCCGATCATGCGCGACGAAATGGAGCTGATCCGCAGCACGCTCACAGCCTCCTTCGACGAAGAACGGCAGCTGAAGCAAACGCTGGAGCGGCAAGCTCCCGTCATGATGGCGAACTTTTTGACACGGCTTATTAAAGGCCATCTCGATCCGCATACGATCAGCAAACCGAATCTGGATTTTATGGGCATCCGCTTCGAATACCGGCATTTTGCCGTCCTGCTGATCGACATCGACGACTGCCGCGAGCTGATTAGCAGCGATTTGGAAAAGGAATGGGCGTTCGTCCGGTTCATCGTCGCGAATGTAAGCCGGGATATGCTGCCTGGCGGCGTCTATCCTGCCGAGCTGGACAAAAACAGGGTAGCCGTGCTGGTCAACCTTCCTGAAATGCCGCATGCCCGGCCGGATTCCGCATCGGATGCGGCGAAAGCCCCCGACTCGCCGGAAGCGAGTGCCGCGGGGCCAAACGGCGGCGAAGCCGACCGCCATGCGCTGCGACAAGCGGCCGAGGAGCTGAAGCTGCTGCTCGAGCAGCGTTTCGGCATGCAGATTACGGCTGCCGTCAGCGAGCCTTGCCAAGGCATGGAAGAAATCGGCCGCTGCTACCGGGAAGCGCTGGTCGCTCTCGATTACAAGATGGTGCACGGCTCGGGCAACGTCATCCTTTATGAGCGGATCAAGCATTTGAAATTTAAATATTATTTATACCCGATGGAAACCGAAGTCCAGCTCATGAACCTCGCCAAAAGCGGAGATTGGGCCGGGGCCGAGAAGCTGCTCGACCAGCTGTACGCCATGAACGTCGAAGCCGGCGGCATGACCCCCGAGATGGGAAAATGCCTGTTCATCGATATGCTGAGCACGATCTTCAAACTGCTCCACACCTTGAAGGTGGAGGAAGGGGTTATTTTCCGGGACGGCGAGGATCCGGTCAAAACGATTTCCTCCTGCGCCACGGTGGAGGAGATGCTCGAGCAGACGAAGCGGCTGTACCAAACCGTATGCACGCATGTTAAGGCGGGACGTCCCGACCGCAGCGAGAAGCTGTACGGCATGATCACCCGTTATATCGGCGAGCGATATCAGGAAAGCATGCTGAGCCTGACGACGCTGGCGGATCATTTCGAGCTGTCGCCGCAGCATTTATCCGCATTTTTCAAGAAGCATAGCGGGCAGACGATCACCGATTACATTACGGCCCTGAGAATGGAGCACGCCAAAAAAATGCTGGCCGACCCGACGCTGACCCTCTCGGCCGTCGCGCAAAAAGTCGGTTATTCGACCGACGTCGGCTTTATTCGCGTATTCAAAAAATACGAGGGCATCACGCCGGGCAAGTACCGCGAAACGGTGGAAAGCTAGGCAAAATGCGGCGAAAACGCAGCAATCCGAAATGCGGCATGCCTCACTTAAAATCGGAATACCGGCAATCTTAAAGACGGTTAACGGATTTTCCGAATCGGCTATATTCGATTGAGAGACGCGGATTTATGATCGGAAGCAAGTCGAAAGACTAGGGCGTGTCTGAAAACCCACTCAGTGGCATCTTTCACCGCCTTTTCGCCCCCTGCTTCGTTCCGTTTGCTTGACGCACCCCCGGTACGCCTTCACAAACGCGCCTTGCAGGCCAGGATAAACGTTTCCGCCCTCCTTTGGGCGGTGGCGTTTACCGTAGCGGAATCAGCAAGGTAAGCGTAGCTAACCTTGCTAATGGAGGAACGAAAATTCGGCAAAATCTGCTACCCTCGGAGTTCTCAGACACGCCCTAATTCCTAAATCCAAAAGGGAGGCTCTCAAGAATGAAAAAAGAAACGGGAACGATCGTTTCCCTGCTGCTCGTTTCATCCATGCTCTTAAGCGCATGCGGAGGAAACGCGCCCGAGACCGCGCCGTCAAGCAAACCGGGAGACGGAGCCAGCGCCGCGCCGCAATCGCCTGACAAAAAGGAAGTCGGCTATCCCGCATCCTTGACTTACTGGGCAACCTTAAACGCCAATGTTTCGGCAACGTTAAAAAGCTACGGCGAAGTGGCCGCCTACAAGGAGCTGGAGAAAAAGACCGGAACGAAGGTCGAGTTTCAGCACCCGACAGCCGGTCAGGAGAAAGACCAGCTCAACCTGATGCTCGCGTCGGGCAAGCTTCCGGACGTTATCGAGTACAGCTGGGCGACCGTCAACAAAGGCGCGGACTCGCTGATCAAGGATAAATCGATCATCCGCCTGAACGAGCTCATCGAGCAGCACGCCCCCAACTTGACCAAGCTTCTGAAGGAGCATCCCGAATACCGCAAAATGATCACGACCGACGAAGGCAATATTTACGCCTTCCCGTTCATCAGAGGCGACGATTATTTGCTTACTTACGGCGGCATCACCTTGCGGACGGACTGGCTGGAGAAGCTGAATTTGCCGATGCCGCAAACGATCGACGACTATTACAACGTTTACAAAGCCTTTAAAACCGGCGATCCGAACGGAAACGGCAAGCCGGACGAAATTCCGCTCCTGGTCAATTTCAACAGCGGCAGCAACGGCTATTATTTCCTTTATGCTTGGGGCATTTCCGACGGCTTTTATCAGGAGAACGGAAAAATAAAATTCGGCGCAATCGAGCCGTCTTTCAAAGAGTTCGTTACGGTCATGAATAAATGGTTCAAGGAAGGACTTATCGACAAGGATTATGCCGCAACGGATCCTAAGCTGCAGGACTCCAAGGTGACCAACAGCCAGCTTGGCTCCGTTCCGGTGCTGGTCGGCAGCGGAGTCGGCAGATATATGGACTTAATGAGGGAAAAAGATCCGAAGTTCAAGCTTACCGGCTCCCCTTACCCTGTGCTGAAAGCCGGCGACAAACCGGAGCTCGGCCAGAAGGAAGCCCCTTTCTCGGGAATAGGCGCCGCGATTACGGCCTCCGCCAAAAATCCGGAAGCGATCGTCAAGTGGCTCGATTATAAATACGGACAGGAAGGGCATATGCTGTTCAACTTCGGCATTGAAGGCGAAAGCTACGCCATGGCGGACGGCTATCCGAAATATACCGACAAAATTTTGAAGAACCCGGATAAGCTGCCGATCGCCCAAGCGATGGGCCAGTATATTATGGCGATGGGCAACGGGCCGTTCGTGCAGGACCGCCGCTATATGGAGCAATACGCCGGACTTCCCGAGCAGCAGAACGCCATCAAAACATGGATGAACGCCAAAAACGAAAAATGGCTTCCCGTTTTGACGCAAACGGCGGAGGAAAGCACCAAATTCAATTCGATCATGAACGATGTGAACACCTACTTCAATGAAACCATCAACAAATTCGTTATGGGCATCGAGCCTCTCGACAACTTCGACAAATTCGTCGGAACGTTGAAATCGATGGGGATCGAGGAGGCGATCAAGCTTCGGCAGGCGGCATTGGACCGTTACAACAAACGCCAATGACGAATGCGATTGGGGCTGACATGACATGCTGAAGACGACGGCTGCCAAAGATTTTCGCAAAAACAAAACGATTTATTTATTGGCGCTCCCCGTTATCGCTTATTATCTTGTATTCCATTACGGTCCGATGTACGGCGTTCAGATCGCCTTTAAGGACTTTTCACCGAGTCTCGGCATTGCGGACAGCCCTTGGGTCGGGTTCCGGCATTTCACCGAGTTTTTCAACGGTTTTTACTTTTGGCGGGTCATCCGCAATACCTTGTTGATCAGCTTGTACAGCATCGCCTTCGGTTTTCCCGCTTCGATCGTGCTCGCGCTGCTGCTCAACGAGCTGAGAAGCCGCCTCTTCAAACGGACGGTGCAGTCGATCACCTATTTGCCGCACTTCATTTCGCTCGTCGTCGTCGTGGGCATGATGGTCGATTTTCTGTCCGCCGACGGCCTGATCAATCAAATCATCGCCGCGTTCGGCTTCGAGACGCGCTCGTTCCTGCAGGAGCCGAAATGGTTCCGTTTTCTCTACGTGTCCTCAGGCATCTGGCAGGAGGTGGGCTGGGGTTCGATTATTTATTTGGCGGCGATCGCGGGAATCGATCCGACCTTGTACGAAGCGGCGAAGGTGGACGGGGCCGGGCGGTTCAAGCAGATTCTTCACATCACCATTCCGGGCATCATGCCGACTATCGCGATTTTGTTCATTTTGCGGATGGGCTCCGTCATGTCCGTCGGCGACGAGAAAATATTGCTCATGTACAACCCGATGACCTACGAAACGGCCGACGTTATCGGCACCTACGTATACCGCAAAGGGATTTTGGAGACGAGCTACAGCTTCAGCTCCGCCGTAGGGCTGTTCAACGCCGTTATCAACTTCGCGTTCCTGCTCTTGACCAATCTGATCAGCAAACGGTCCGGCGGCACAAAGCTGTTTTAGGAGGGAGTAAACATGCCGCTGCAAAGAACGGCCGGCGAACGATTATTCGATATCGGAAATGCGCTGTTTATGATCGTTTTGTCGATCGCAACCTTATATCCGTTCCTTTACGTCTTGTTCGCATCCGTCAGCGATCCCGCCTCCTTCGTCCAATATAGAGGCATTCTGCTCAAGCCGCTCGGGTTTACGATCGAGTCCTACAAAATGGTGTTTAAAAACCCGATGATCTCGCTCGGTTATTTGAACACGCTGTTTTACGTCGGCGTCGGAACGGCTCTGAATATATTGATGACGTCGCTGGGGGCCTATTGCCTGTCCCGGCAGGGACTGCTGTGGAAAAACCATATGATGATGCTGATCGTCATCACGATGTTTTTCTCGGGCGGGCTTATCCCCACCTATCTGCTGGTTAGCGGCATCGGCTTGATGGATTCGCGGTGGGCGCTTATCATTCCGGGCGCCATGAGCGCCTATAACATGATCATTATGCGTACAGCATTCCAAGCGGTGCCCGTCAGCCTGGAGGAGTCGGCACGGCTTGACGGGGCGGGCGACCTGACGATCTTGTTCCGGATCGTGCTGCCGCTTTCTTTGCCGGTACTGGCCGTCATGGTGCTGTTCTACGGGGTAGGCCACTGGAATGCGTGGTTTTCGGCGATGATCTACTTGCGGACGCGCGATCTATGGCCGCTGCAGCTTGTGATGCGCGAAATTCTCATCCAGAACGCGACCGACAACATGATGACGTCCGTCGGCGGCGGGGACCGGATGCCGGTCGGCGAAACGATCAAATATGCGACGATTATCGTCGCGACCGTCCCGATCCTGCTCCTGTACCCGTTCCTGCAAAAATATTTCGTCAAAGGCGTCATGATCGGAGCGGTGAAGGAATAGGCGGGCAGTCACTAATCGTTACGTTCGCATGCTGCAACTGCGAACTCCTCGGATACATGTCATTCGACGTTCTCTCCGACTCATTCAAAAAGGCTGTCCGTCCGGTAAACACTCTACCGAACGGGCAGCCTTCCCGCTTATAGACTAGGCCCGCGCTTACTTGCTGTTTTTCTTCCAGGCGGCGTAGGCGTCCTGATGGATTTTCAGATACTCGTCCAGCCCCATCTTCTTAATCGTATCGACATATTTGTCCCAGTTATCGAGCGGCTCCTTGCCGGTGATGAACTTCGCTTCCATCTGCTCGACGTACGTGTTCAAATCCGCTTCAAGCACGTTTACCCGCTTCTGCTGCTCTTCGCTGAAATAGACGAGCGGGAACGCTTCCTTCCATACTTTCACATACTTGGCGTCGACCTGTTCGGCGATCGGTCCGATAATTTGATCGTTCGCCCGCTTCGACAGAAAGTCCAGCTTGCGGATCGTCGGTACCTGTACTCCGGCCGCAGGCGTCACTTTGCCGCCCCTGTATTCTTCCGGATTCATGCCCTCCGGCCATGTGCGCTCCCACCGGGTTTTGCCGGCGTCGAGCCACTTATAGCCTTCGCCCTCTTTGCCGAAGATGACAAGCACGGAGCCTTCGTCCGAATACAAATGATCGATCCACCGGATCGTCGCTTCCGGATGTTTATTGGCGCTTGTGATCGCGAACAGTCCGCGAATGACGTTCGACGCTTTCGGCCAAACCGCCTTGCTGTTAACCGCGCTGGTCAAAGGCGGCAGCAGCTCGTATTCGGCGTTGCGTTCCTCAGGCACGACCGTAAAAGCAGCGGCCCCGACGAACGCGCCCAAAATGTTGTCCTTGCCCTTCGCATTCAGCTGCTGCGTCGTTTGCGTAAAGCTTTCGTTATCGAGCAAACCCTCGGCATAAAGCTTGCGCATGAAAGCCAAATACTCTTTATACCCCGGCTGCGTAGGATAATACGCCATCGAGCCGTCCGTTTCATTCACCGCGTTCGTGCCGAGCAAGCCGTAAGCGGCCAAAATAGCCGGGCGGACATCGGCGATGCGGATCGAGGTCAGCGGCATCTCGTCAGCCTTCTTGTTGCCGTTCGGATCTTTTTCTTTGAACGCTTTCAACACCGTGTACAGCTCATCGACAGTCGAGGGCATTTTCAGTCCCACATTGGCAATCCACTGCTTATTGATCCACATCTTGGTCGTCAAATCGCCGGGAACGTCATTCACTTGCGGTAGCGCGTAAATGTGGCCGTCCGGGGCGGTTATCGCACTGCGCACTTCCGGTTTCTGCTCCAAAATCCGTTTCAGGTTCGGCGCATATTTGTCGATCAGCGTCTCCAGCGGAATGAGCAGTCCCTGCTTGCCGTACGTAACCTCGTCCTTCGGTGTCAGCGGCCCGCCGAAGAATACATCAGGCAGCTCGTTGCCCGCAAAGGTAAGATTCTTTTTCTCAGCGAACGTTTCCGCCGCCGGCGTATCGAACTCGAAATGGATATTCGTCAGCTTCTCCATCTCGGTAAACAGATCCATTTTGTCCCACGGACCATGGATCGCGGCTTTCGGTCCCATCATTTTCAGCGTAATTTTCTCATTGACGACCGGATATCCCGTCTGGTTAAAGGCACTACCCGCACCCGCCGTCTGAGCCGGCGACGGGGCGTTTTTGTCTCCGCCGGAGCAGCCTGCTGCGGCAACGGCGGCAACCGCTGCAGCGCATACGACGATCCCGATTTTTTTCATTGGAAAATCCCCCTTCGATTGAAATCGTTTGCAATCCGTTCTGCTTAGACTACTTTCAAGCTTCTTTGTGTCTGCCGGCAGTTGTGCCAGCAGGCTCTTGCTCTCATTTGCTCTAAGGCTTCGCTTTCAGCTTAGCTCTCACGTTCTACTCACAGTTATGCTCTCTATCCCGCTCACAGCTCCGCTTTCGTCCCGCTCCAAGTCCTGCAGCTTTCGTTATGAACTACGCAAGCTTTCCACCTTGCTTTCTCCCAGACCCTTCTGCTGTTCTTCGTTAGCGCCTGTCTACTTTTTCGACGAAGCGGCATCACCTCCTTCATGTTCCGGCTAAATGGCAAACGCTAATCCGCGTCTATGACGCTGTCGTTTCCCCTTCCCCTAGATTCAGAATCGCTTTCACAATAGCCCTACCGGTAAACAAACAACCGCTCATCCTTTGATCGAGCCGATCATAACCCCTTTGACGAAAAACCGCTGCAGAAACGGATACGCAACCAACAAAGGAAGCGCAGAAACGATCATGACGGCGTATTTGATCATATCGGCGATTTTCGCCTGCTCCGCTACCGCTTTGACGCTATCGCCATCCATCGTCAGGGCGCTTATTTCGTTCAGCACCAATATTTCCCGCAAAATCAGCTGTAGCGGAAACAACGAACGGTTCGACAAGTAAATCATTGCACTGAAATATTGATTCCAGTGCGAGACGCCGTAAAACAGCGCCATGACCGCCACGATCGGCAGCGATAAGGGCAATATAATGCGGAGCATCAGGGTAAAATGGCTGCAGCCGTCCATCTCGGCCGCTTCCTCCAGCTCCCTCGGGATCGTCGATTGGAAAAACGTGCGCGTCACGATCAAATTCCACATCGAGGCCGCATTCGGAATGAGCAGCGCCCAGATCGAATTGTGCATGCCGAGCGATTTGACCAGCAGGAACGTCGGGATCAGCCCGCCGCTGAAAAACATCGTGAAGACGAACACCGCCATCAGCGCGTTTCGTCCTGCTACGTCTCTGCGCGACAGCGCGTAAGCGCACGGAATCGTCAAAAGCAGGTTGATCGCCGTTCCGAGGAGCGTGTATCCGATCGTGTTGCGGTACCCTATCCATATTTCCTTGTTGGCGAATACCCTTTCGTAGCCTTCCAGCGTTATGCCCTTCGGCCATAGCCACATGCTGCCGTTATTGACCAGCGACGGGTCGCTGATCGAAGCGCTCGTAATATACACAAGCGGATAGAGGATCGCAACCAACAGCACCGTCATGACGATGCGATTGCCGATAAGAAAAAGTTTATCTGCAAAGCTGTCCCGGACCATGAAACGCCCTCCTTACCATAAGCTCGTTTGCGCGGCTCTTTTGGAAATCTGATTCACCGCAATGAGCAGGACAAAATTGATGACGGAATTGAACAAGCCGATCGCCGCTGAAAAGCTGTACTGCCCTTCCAACAGTCCACTGCGGTAGACATACGTCTGAATGACGTCGGATGCTTCCAGATTCAGCTTGTTTTGCAGCAAATATATTTTTTCGAAGCCGATCGACATGAAGCTCCCCATATTAAGAATGAACAGAATGAGCACGGTCGGCATAATGCCGGGAAGATTGATGTGCCAAATACGCTTCAGGCGCGAGGCGCCGTCTATTGTCGCAGCCTCATGCAGATCGGGATTGATTGCCGTTAATGCCGCCAAATAAATGATGGCTCCCCAGCCAAGGTTCTGCCATTCCCCGGACAGCACGAACACCGTCTTGAACCAGCCGGGCTCCGTCAGGAAGGCGACCGGTTCTCCGCCGAGCGCTTGAATGATTTTGTTGACGATGCCCTTCGTCGGGTTCAGGAACGCCGCGATCATTCCGGTCATCACGACGACGGAAATGAAATGCGGAGCGTAAGACACCGTTTGCACCATTTTTTTGAAAATGCCGTTCTTCAACTCGTTCATCAGCAGCGCCGCAACGACGGGAAGCGGGAACAGGGCGAGCTGATACAGATTGAGCAGCACCGTGTTTTTGATCAGGGTCCAAAAATAATACGACTTGAAAAACCTTTCCAAATGCTCGGTTCCCACCCACTCGCTTCCCCATATTCCTTTGGATGCGACAAACTCCTTGAAGGCGATCTGCACGCCGTACATCGGGAAATAGTGAAACACGAGCACATAAGCGAGCATCGGAAAAATAAACAGATACAGCTGCCAATTTTTCATAGCCGCCTTCAGCTGCGACCGTTTGCGCTTTGCCGCCGCGGGCAATGCCGTTCCCTCTCGGTTGGCCAATTCCATCGCTGTCTTCCTTTCTTCTTGAACGTTCGCGCCTTACAGAGGCACGAAACGAATCTTCAGCTCCTCGGCGCCATGCCGCTGCCGCAGCAGAAGCAGCTGCCCTCGCTTCTCCCAATGGTCCGCGTTCGTTTCTATACGTTCGTACGCGTACGCTTCGGGCACATGGACAACTACGATCCCTCTCTGGACATAGTCCGGCCGCCATACGACGTTCATCGTGTGATCCGCCCATCCGGCGCTAGCAAATTCCGCCCAGCCCTGCGTAAAGTGCATGTCGGTGCCCAGAAGCTGCGGCCTATAGGTGCGGGCATGGAGCGCCAGCAGCTGCATCGAGCGCGGGCGTACGGCCGGCAGCGTCAATCGGCCGCAGCCGGAGACGTAAGAACGACTCCAAAATTCCAAACCATGAACGCTTTCTTCCGCTGCAAAGCCGAGCGATTCCAAATCGATGGTCATATCCCGGCATTCCTCGCCCCAGTTGAAAACGCCAAGCACCGTCCATTGCTCGTCGCCCCGCCGAACCGCCAGCTTCCACCGTTCAGGAACGTCCGGATTGAAAAAGTCGAGCGGAACGGCAGCCGCCGGCCCGATCGGATAAAGCTGCCTTAGGATGGGCTTGCGGTCTTCTTCAAGCTCCGAAAGCTTGTCGTTATAGAACAGCATGCCGCCTGACAGCGCGACGACGCCCGCCCATACTTTCGCCTCGTCCGGAGTCGGCTTGTAATCATCCGATATGCCCTCAGGCTCATGCCCGCGGACGACCAGCACGTCGGGGTCATTGAAGCCGATTTTACCGTGCAAAAAATACCGGGCGGCCATCGTTCTGCCGCAAAGCTTCACAAGCTCCCATGCGCTCGGCCTTACGGGGTTGGCGGTATAATTCCGCCTTGTAATGTCCGGCGTCATCCGGTTTGCGTCGATGAGATTTCCTGCGCTGGCGAACAGCGGCGCCGCGCAGCCCAGAATAAAGCAATCGTCTCCCGCCGCTTCTCGTATGACCTGCATGGTATTCCGGTAAGCCGCGGCGGTAGACATGCCCGGGAAATAAACCTGATCCCGGCCGAGGCTCGAATGATTCCCCCGGTCCGTGAACAAAGCGCGAACGAGGAAATCGAGCTTGATATAACGGTATCCCCATTCCCGCGTAACCTTGCGGAACAATACGCGCAAATAATCGAGCACATCGGGATTGGTCAAATCGAGGACGTATTTGACGTTATTTTTCTCGTGAAGCTCAAGGACGTCGCTGCCGTTCGGATTCATGCCGGCTACCGGCATTCCGTTGTTCCGGAGTACCCAATCGGGATGGTCGCGGAGCAGCTTCGAGCCGGAATCGGCCAGAAGCGGCGAAAACCATAACCCCGGCTTGAAGCCCGCTTCCGTGATCCGATCGGCAAGCCGCTTCATATCGTAATGGAATTTGCCGTTCGGCTCCCAATCGCCGAAGCCGGTTTCCAGAAACCAACCAGAATCGACGACGATATAGTCGACGGGCAGCTCGGGAAACTGCTCGCGCAAGGCTGTCGCATTGTCCATCATGTCCTGCTCCGTCACGGTCCCATAGTAGTAATACCAGGAAAGCCAGCCGGTAGGCGGCTTGGTGAAGCTGCTGCGCGGCTCCATTTGACGGCATACTTTGTCCATGTAGGCTTCCAGCAGGCGGTCATGACCATCCGTGCCGAACAGCAAAACCGCCTTCTCGGTTGCCGCCGATGCTCCCGGCATGAGCTTCAACCGGTCGAGCGATGCCGCAACGGTCACATCGAAGACCGCCTCCGCTCTTTGAGTAACCAGCACATGCGAAAAGTACGACGCGAACGAAATGCAGCCCAGCAGTATCTCCCATTGCCAATCAGCTTGATGCAGCAGCGTAAAGGAATCGAAATAGGAAGTGCGGTTCGGCTGAATCGTTTCGATGCCTGCGTGCATATCCGTCGATTGCAGGCCTACGTTGAGCGCCATCCAAGGGCGGTATGCCTTTTCATTGCTAAAATGCCGCAGCTCTCCTTCCGCCATGCTCACCCTCTCAAGCACGACAGGCTCCGCGCCGAGGTTGACGATGCCGATCGACCATACAGCTGCTCGTTCCCGTTCGTCCAATTCCAGCTCAACCGTCACCTCGAGCAAATCGTTCCGATAGCGAACGGTTCCGCTAGTTCCGCCGGCGCTTTCGCCGCGGGTGACGATGCCGCTGTCGCCGACCTGCTCGAAGTCCCGCTCCGTGAACGAGACGCCCCCTTCCAGTTCGATTCGGAAACCGAATATGAACTGCGCCGCAACTTCCCCGCCGACGCAGCGGATATGCAGTCTTCCGTCGTTTTCTTTCATGTCCATAGCCGCCGAGCGGTTCATTTCCATTCCTCCAACCTGTTCAATGCATGCGCAATGTCCTGCCAAGCCAGCTGCTGCGGCAGCGTTCCGCTTAACGCTGCCAATCCGGCGGCCGTACCGGCAGCTTGCCCCATCGTGACCGCATTGCCGGTCACCCGGTAGCTCGAATGCGCGACGAAGTCCCCGCTGATGCAGCGTCCGGCCATCAGCAGCCCGTCGACATCTGCGGCGATCAGCGCGCGAAGCGGTATGTCGTACGGCATGCTGCTCTTGCCGTCGTTGCCGAACCCTTTCCCGCCGGAAGGATCGGTCGAATGGATGTCGATGCCGTACCGGACGCTGCAGACCGCATCCTCATGCTTGAGCCCTCTCTTCAGATCGGCCTCCGTCACCTGATACAGCCCGCGGATGCGCCGCCCTTCGCGGACGCCGATCTGGTTAGCCGTGCTGACGATATGCAGCCCGGCCCACCGTCCTCCCAGCTGCCGCAGTCCGTCGACGAGGCGATGCAGCTCTTTTCTGGCGCGCATGGTCGCCCCGCTTATTTGCGAAGCGTCAACTGCCGATACTCCATATTCGTGATTCGCCATTATCGCGAACAACCCGTCCCTGATCCGGAACAACGACGGGGCCGAGTAGGACGGGGTTACCCCCGCCTTCGTCATCTGCTCAAGCAGTTTATGCTTAGGCTCCTCGTGAACGCCGTTCATCGTAAAAGCCTCGACCTCCTCCGGACGAATACCGGCAACGAGCGCCATCAAGCTCATCGGCTGCGCTTCTCCGGTTCCCGGACGTCCAAGCTCGTACCGGCAGCCGGCGCGGGCTGCCAAATCGCCGTCTCCGGTCGCGTCGACGAACAGATTCGCAGACCAGGCCTGCCTGCCGGACTTGGATTCGGTTATGACCATGCGCAGCCGCCTGCTTTCATCCTTTGCCGCATCTACCACCCGCGCATGCAGCAAGACGGTTACACCCGCTTCCTCGCACATTTCCTCGAGCAGCAGCTTCATTTGTTCGGCGTCGTACGTAAAATCGCTGCCCTTGCTCTGCAGCCGCGCCCCCCGCCGGTCGAGCCGGGCGATTACTTCCGCCATAATGCCGCTTTTATTTCCGGCATCGATAATCCAGGACAAGAGGCCAGACGTCCAAATGCCTCCCAAGCAGCCGTGACCCTCCAATAAAACGGTACCGGCGCCCGTACGCGCCGCTGCGACCGCAGCCGCCACTCCGGCTGGTCCGCCTCCGCAGACGATTACATCCGCGCTTGCCGCAACGGGGATTTCTTTAGACGGTTCTCTATAGACGTTCATCGTACCCCTCCTCGTTAATCGCTCCATCGTTATGGATTCCCCGATGCCACTCATCATAGAGAACCCGCGCCACAGCTGTAAATGTACGGTTCTTGCACGATATCCGATTCTTATTTCCGCAGGCCCTGAAACAAAAAGAAAGCCTGCAAGATCCGGCATTCCGCCGTTTCCCGCAAGCTCTCTTCCCGTTTATTTCCTATTCAGCCGCCATGCAGCTTCCTGTATTCGCCGGGCGTCATTCCTTCGGCTTTTTTGAACTTCTCGATAAAATGGGACACCCCGATATAACCGTTTCTGGCAATAATGTCTTTGATCGGGTTTGTCGTTAGCTTCAATTCCCTCTTGATTTCTTCCAGACGCAGAGAAGCTACGTAGTCGGTAAACGTGCTTCCCGTCTGCTCCTTAATGAAACGGCTCAGGAACGGCACCGACAAGCCGAACCGGTCCGCCGCATTTTCGAGACTCATTTCGTAGAACCGGAAATTGTCGTGGATATACCGGAGCACGTCATCGCGAAGATCCTTGTTTTTCGTTTCCCTGTTCCGCTCGACCGCATCGCATATGTCCGTCACCAGTTCCTTCAATTTCTCCTCGAACTCGCGGAGCGTAGCGAACAGGACGAGCTCATGAAGCTGCTTCGAGAAATCGCCCGCATTCATGACGCTGACGGTTTTCAATACGGTATTGATCAAGTCCGAGCACATGCATTTCAACAACAGGATGGAGCGTTCCTTCTGGGCGATGCTTCCCATCATGGCCGCAAGCGAATCGAGCGCGACCTTCCGGTCCCCCTGCTTCAGCCCTTGAACGAACCGTACCTGCTCATCCGCCGGATACCACGTATGATCCTCCTGCCAGTGCACGATATCCTCGAAAAAAACGATAGCCCCCGGTTCCGTCTTCAGCTCGTATTCCCTCGCAGCGGAAGCTTCGACGAACGACTGGTTGACGTGAATCAGCTCGGTATAAGCGCCGCCGGCGAATATCGCTGCGGAAAGCCTAAAATGTTCTTTAAGATAAGCCGAAATATTGGCGGCATGCCGCTGCTGCATTTCCCGGAAGCGCCCGTTTTCCGCTTGCCCGTTGACGACAATCGCAAACGCCTTGTCATGAATCAACTCTACGCCCCATCGTAATAGCCCCGAATTCTCCGAATTTTCCAGGTAGCCGTATAGCTCATCCCGCTGCTGCGAGCTGAGCGGCGGACAATGGCGCATCGAAACGAGCAGGACAAAAAAACAATTGCCCGTAAAATCGAGAAACAAGGAACGCAGCACTTGCTCGACTTCATCCGCATGCCGATAATCGCCCCGCAGCAGCTTGGTCGCAAGCTGATCCCTTACGAACGGCCGGTGCGCATCCGCCTGTTGAAGCAGCTTTTGGCGATCCGTAATCGCGCTCTCGATCGTATCCCGCAGCCAACTCCATTCATTCTTCTTCTCCCTCCGCAAAGAAACGCGGTAGGGACCGACCGCCTTCAGCAAGCCTCGGATCGGCTTATACTGCACATTGGATACGGCGATTACAAGCCCCAATCCGAAAATGAACAAAGCCATGACGACAAGCGCCACGAACGTTTTCATTTCGATTACGCGGCCCAGAAACTGATCCGTCGGCATAACTATCACGACTGACCAGCCCGTCTGGCTCGATGCCGCAGCAGCGAGCGAGTAATCCTTGTTCCGGATCGATACCTTTTCGATTTGCGAGCTGCGGGGCTGGCTTAGGATCGGACCGATTTCATCCGGCTGCAGCGCAACCCCTTTTTCGCGGGACGCCATTTTATTTTTACGGTCGTCCATAATGTAAACGCTTCCGTTTAAGTCCCCCAAAATATTTTCGATCAGATCCGTCAACGTCTTCTCTTTCACTTGAAACAACACGGTCCCGTAGGGGGCAGCGCTTTTGGCCGGGATTGGAAAAGAGTACGTCAGCATATTATGATGCTCGTTCTTGTTGAACGCAACTTGCTCCGCCGGCCGAACCTCCTCTGTCTCTGACGCATTCAGCATTTGAAAGAACCGTTCCGCCTGATCCTCCCGAAAAGCGTAAATGTCGTTCGTCAACACGCGCGGGGAATATGTCCCGGATGACGTGTAGATCAAATTTTCTCCTCGGTAGTACAGCAGCACCTCATCGGCGATAAGCGTATTCGCTTTGTATTTCCCGAGCTCCTGAATCGCTTCGAGCTCGTGATAACCGTTGCTTTTCAGCAGAAAAGGGGTCAGTCTCGTATCATAGGATATTTTGGCCGCCGTCTGCTCCATCCCTCTCATTTGCAGATCCAGCATGTCCTTCACCTGGTTCAGCTTATTCAGGTTAGACGCCTCGATCTCCTTCTGCAGATTCACGACCGCATTCTGGTACATCACCACCCCGAGAACGATCAAAGGCACGATAAAAACGAACGCATACGACAGCACATAGCGCAGGAAAACTTTAGATTTAGCGGTATCGAACAGATGCCTCATTCCGCCCCCTCCTTCTTTCCGCCATTCACCGGCTCGTTTCGTATCCCGATTATAGCACAGCAAAAGGATTTTTTTGTGCCGGAAGCGGGAAAGCCGTATGATCGCGTGATCAAACGGCTTCATCCCACTTCTTCCTATCTCTTCATGCCATATCGTCACATCTTATCCCGCCGAGCAGCCGAGCTGCCGAACACGCGCCGAATCGCTTCCAGGTAGCCGTACCCGTTCACGGTATCGGGCTCCAGATAGCTCCCCTCCGTCCACTCGTTCCAAGCGTTAATCGTCATGATCGGCGGATTCGTGCGGCCAAGCTCGAGAAAGCTTCTAGCCTGCAGAAGCGCCCGCTCGAACGCTTCGGGCGTATTTCCGCCGAGCATCGGCATGTACGGATAGCCCAGGTTGTCGTACCGGTCGGTTTGAATGGTCCGCGGGCTCGCATCCCATCCCATCGTAACGTTCGGGTAATACGGAAGTTCATAAGCATCCGTAAATTTCTCGTAGTCGGCGACATTTTTCTCTATATACGCCTCGTACGGGGTTACCGGGAATTCGGACATCCGTTGGTGGTGAATCCACACATAGGACGTTATGCTGTCGAAGCCGAGCTGATCCAGCAGCTCGTTCACATTAACGATCTCCTTCTCTCCGGGCAAAATTTGCTGCCCCCATACGACGGCATTAAGATGAAGCTCGCCAAGCCCCGCCGCTTTGACTCTTTCGCGGAAATCGTCGAGCGCCGCCCGAGTCTCCGTTACCCCGCCAAGCCCGCCGATCAGGCTCATGATTTCATAGATCGAAACGTACAAGCCTCCGTTCACCCTCCAATAGGAAGGATGCGTGAAGTACGTGCGAATCATATGCTCCGTCGCTTCCCGGAAAGCCCGTTCCGAAACGGTACCGGAAGCGAGCTTATTCGCAGGCCGGCTGCGCTGCGCGGGGTGAATGTCGACCCAATCGTGGTTGGCCCACATCAGCGAAAATTTCAGCTGCCCGTTATTGGCCGCGCCGAGAAACCCTTCGTCAAGCGCTCGCTGCAGGAAAGGACCGTCCTCGTACCAGTACCAGTCGAAAATAAAGCAATCTACGCCATGCTCGGCGGCAGTCGCTATTTTGCGGGCCATGACGTCCGGATCCGCCTCGTCCTCATAGCCCCAAAGCGGTACTTTGGGCTGCGCATGCCCTTCGAATCGCGGCGTGGCCGCCTTCGCCAGCTCCCATTCCGTCCAGCCCTCCCCATGCCATTTCGCGTTGCGGGAATCCTTGTGATAATTCGGAAAATAATAAACCGCCACTTCGCATGCTTTCGTCATCTGATTGCTCCTCGCTTAGCCCTCTTTTGTTATAATGAATCGAAGACAGGTCCATATAGGTGGATTATAGAGGATGGAAAAGCGCTGCAACATGGTTTGATTTACGATCTCGCTATAATAAAGCTGAGGAGATGACAGGATGTTCTACGCGCTCTCCACCCAAAACCGGCTGGATGTCAAATGGGCGGACAGGCATAAGGGCGATGCCATGTTTTACAGGACTCCCCACGCCAATCCTTATTATAATTTGATCATGGTTACGGAAGGTCCCGTGTACATGAGCGCCGTCGAGGGCAACATGACGCTGCAATCCGGGGAAATTATGCTGCTGGAGCCTTGGGAAGAGCATAGCGGCTGGAAGCCGATCGGCGAAAACAGCGGTTTTTTCTGGCTGCAGTTTGCGGCTGCACCGGCCCTGCCGCGGGTTACCGAATGGACGGAACAAGATATCGACCTCAGAAAAATCTTGGTCGGCAGCGATCTGAGAACCCGAGAGCTCGAGGAAGGCGACAGGCTGCTGCTGCCGAGGAGGTATTTGCCCGCCAAGCAATACGAGCTGCTCAGACTGTTGGAGCAAACCGTGCACGCGCTGAAACATCCGCAGGGTTATTTCCGCTTTCGCGCTTCGCTAGTGCTAGGGCAGTTTTTGGAGCTGCTCGCTGACGACTGGCTTCATCGCAACCATGCGCAAACGTCTCCTCCCGCCTCGTACCTGACTTACCGGAGGCTGCTCGTTCTACTGCACGAACGATTCAGCGACCCCGCCTTGAACAAAGCAGCCATGGAAAAAACACTGGACCGGAATGCCGAATACTTAAGTCATGTATTCCGGCAATTCGCAGGGATGACGATCGTGGAATACGTACAGCTCCTCCGTCTTCAGCTGGCCAAGCATCTGCTCCGCTCCAGCGGCAAGCCGATCCAGGACATCGCCCGCGAAGCCGGCTTCGCGGATCCGTTCTATTTCAGCCGCTTGTTCAAAAAAAGCGAACGGGTAACGCCGACGCAATACAGAGACGGAGCTCAGCCGGATAATCCGCAGCCATAGTCTTCGCCGCTCCGACGCACCGCACGCACACAGCTTTTCGCTGCATCTCGGCAATTCGCATACTTCAGTGCTCGCGAATACCCGGGAAATCTCTTTTAACGGCTAGGCCGCATCATATATTCAAATATGATCGGATTACACCGATATAAATAGTAATGTCTTATTCGGGAAAAGGCATGCCTCTTGCCCGGGACAGCGAATGTGCAAACCTACGATGGGGTGATGAGCGTGTCGGAAAAATTGCAGCAAATATTAGATACGATGGAAACATACCAGAAAGCGATGGCTGAGGAATCGATCATCGTCGTTACGGACCGGGAGAAATTCGTCGGTTACCTGCCGATGCGAGGAGTGGAAGTGAATATTCCGCTCGGCGCCCCTCTTACCGCCGTCAAAAATTCGATTACCGAAAAAGCGCTGCTCGAGGAGCGGACGTTTCAAGAGGAAAGAGGGCCGGAAACGTTCGGATTTCCGTATGTGGCTACGGCTACGCCGATCTGGGAAAACGGCAGCGTTGTCGGCGTTTTGACCATTTCGACCACCATCGAGAAAGCGAATGCGCTGCGCAGCATTTCGACGCAATTGGCGGCATCCGCCGAGGAAATGACGGCGACAACGGACCAGCTGTCCGTAGCCTCCTCCGAAATGGCGACGGAAGTCCACAAGCTGGCTGCCGATTCGATGAACATGCTGCAGGAAATCGACAAAATCCGGTCGGTGAGCCAAATCGTTAGAGACGTGTCGGATCAATCCCATCTCCTCGGCTTAAACGCCGCGATTGAAGCTGCACGCGCAGGCGAGCAAGGACGCGGTTTTTCCGTCGTCGCCAGCGAAATCCGCAAAATGGCCGAGCAAAGCAAAAACTCGGTCGCTGCGATCGACGGCGAGCTCGACCGTATCGAGCAAGCGATCAAGCAGATGAACAAATCGATCCAAGGCATTACCGCCAAATTCCAGGAGCACGCCGCAAGCATTCAGGAGCTGCAGGCCGCATTCGAGCATATCAGCGCAACGGCGGACGAAATTTTATCGGCGTCCACATCGGATAGGTAGCTTGTAGACAAACGAAAAACCTCCTTTCGCCAAGCTTAGCGGAACGGAGGTTTTTGTACTTTTTATCATTCGTGAATCCGCACGTCTATAATTCGCTGGAAGCTTCAGGTTAACGCCTTCAGAATCCGTCAAAAACCCGACGAAGTTCCTTTATCGCCCGTTACATTTCCTTTCGGTTTAACGCGGCCAACTCGTTAATGACCCGGATTAAATCTTCCGTCTGCTTTTCGGAAAATGTCGTAATTTCAAGGCTGTCCATTTCCCGTTCGAAATCCCGGAACCGAATCGTTATCCCGTTATTGGTATGGTTGTATTCTCCCCCATCGATGTCTTCCTTAAGAATATCGATAAATTTCTTCTTAAGGGGCACCAGGCTGTTCGCGTTCTGCTCGAATATCGAGACCTGCTCGGAGCTGATCGTGAGGAAGCCCTGAAAAGCGTATTCCCGGTACTTAAAAACCAGCAACCGAAAAATTTGCTCCGTTCCGGACATATGCCCGGCGCCGCCGCTTCCCGCTCCGATCCGCCCTGCGGCTCTAAGCCTCCCGGGAATGCCCCTCCCGCCAAGCTTGTTGTTGATTTGGTGAAGCAGCTTAATGACCTCGGCAAAACCGATTAAAAGCATGCCGGCAATGAAGCCGCCCATCCACCACGGGAGTGCGGCGAACATGACGAATCCGGAAAAAAACATGTTGGCGGTCGAGCCGACGACAATACCGATGCCGAAAGACAGGACTATGACAATAATGCCGATGACGAATAAAATAGATGCTACATGATTTTTATCCTCGTTCAAGCAGTGTCCTCTCCCTCCATTGTCTCGCACCAATGTTACCACATATACCCATATTATCCTATACTAGAGAGTGGGTCCGATCCGGAAGCTGTTCAAGCAGACGGCCGGCATACCGCCGGGCATATACGGAGCATGGGAGCAAAAGGACTCAGAACGGCTTCGCCAACATCAAATAAAGCACAGCCAGGGGGATGACGATGACAAGCGTGCCGAAAACATCCCAGGTCCGGGACGCTTTCCGGTACGCCGCCGTCAAAGCGCCGGCCGTTTCCGATACGGCCGTTTCCTTTATCATCTTCCGCTGCGCGGGAATCAAAACGGCCATCCAAATCAGTCCGCTCGCCACGAACAACGCTTCGGAAGCCGTCATCCAGTTTAGTTCGGTCAATGGATATCCTCTTCGCGACGCCATAATATGCCCGGTTGCGATCAGCATCACGACGCCGGGCAGCGTAAAAAAGTAGTCTGCCGTCATGACGTTTCGGGCCACACGGTGCAAATGGGCCAAATCTTTCCCTCGCTCCGCCGATACTTTCCAGAACGCGGCCGTTATGATGTTGCCAAGAAACAATACGGCGCCCAACACATGAAGAAACAACAGCATTTTCATCATTGCTCTCCCCTTTCGAATGAATCGAGCATGCGGATGCACTCCAGCATGGCGTCTCGTTGCCCCTTATGATATTGCAAGCCTACGGTCAAAGAGAGCAGCTGATGCTTCGGCATTTGCAGGCGATAAGCGTCATGCAGATTCTGTAGCTTCGCAAGCTTTGCCTCATGCTGCCCGATGCTTTGCTCCATCCAGTTCCGTAATTCGCCGTCCCCTGCCTTGTCTCCAAAAAACAGCCTCATGCAAATATCGGAACGAACGCTGTCCGCGTCTACCGGCTGCTCAAAATATTGCGCGAGAACCTCTCTTCCCGCATCCGTAATCGAAAACTCGTTCTTATTCGGCCGATCCTGCTGGACGATCGTTCGTTTTTCGATACACCCTTCCTTTTCCAGGTTTTTCAATGTCGGATAAACGCTCCCGTAGCTTCCGTCGAAAAAAAACGAAATGGCGCCTTCGAACTCTTTCTTGATTTCATATCCGGTCATCGGCCGCTTGCTAAGAAGGGCGAGCGCGACATATTTGGCCTGCAGCTGCATGTTCGGAGCCCCTTTCGATTCGATTCATATAATCATTATTTATATTCATAATGTTAATATAAAATTCCCATTATGTGCAACCATTATTTTGCAACGACAAAAAGCCCCGCGTCATGACGACACGGAAGCTTTGCCCGGCAATTTGTCCGTTTGAAACCTGCATGTTCAACCTGATACCGCCGCTCGGCTGTTGTCCGCCTTGTAATAATTTCATTTTCGTCAAATTTTGCAGAGCTGACCGTGATGGATGCGGGACGTTTCCACCTGAACTGTAGCGTGGCCAATGCCGAAGTCGTCTTCGAGCAAGTGCAAGGCCTGGTGCAAAATTTCCTGGCTGTCCGCCGCATCGTCGACCAGCAGGTGGCACGTCATAGCGACCATTCCCGAGGTGATCGTCCAAATGTGCAAATCGTGCACGTCCCGAACCCCTTGCAGCTGAACGAGCGAACGTTTGACTTCATCATGGTCGACATCGGCAGGCGTGCCTTCCATCAACACGTGGATTGAGGACGATAGCACGCCCCACGCCCCTTTCAAAATAAGCAGCGCGACAAGAACGCTGATGATCGGATCCGCCGCGTACCAGCCCGTCAGCATCATGACGAGGCCTGCCGCAATCGCGCCGACCGAGCCGAGGGCGTCCCCCAGCACGTGAAGATAGGCGCTTCTGACGTTGATGTTATTGTTAACATCGCCTTTGCGCGTAAGCTGCCAGGCACTGGCGAGATTGGCCAGCAGGCCGACTGCGGCGATCGCCATCATCGAGCCGCTTGCGACAGCCGGAGGCTCCATGAATCTTTGGACCGCCTCGTAAACGATAAAGCCGGCAATGGCGAAAAGCGTTACGGCATTAAACAGCGCCGCCAATATTTCGAAGCGATGATTGCCGTACGATTTGCGGGGCGTAGCGGCTTTGGCGGCCGCTATCATCGCCAGCAGGCTGAGCAGAAGAGAGCTTGCATCGCTCAGCATATGTCCGCTATCGGATAAAAGCGCAAGGCTGTTCGTCCAGAGGCCGCCGAAAAACTCCAGCACCATGACGACGCTCGTAATGGAAAGTGCTACGATCAGCCCTTTCTTGTTGCCGTCCCGCACGAAATCATGCGCATGATTATGGCCATGGTGACCGTGTGAATGGCCGTGTCCGCTGTGGCTGTGGCTGTGGCTATGATTATGGTTATCATGATTGCGGTTGCGATGATCGTTGACTATCTGATCGTTATTTCCCATGAGGGCATCCTCCTCGACGACTTGTTTCTAATGCAGCTGCATGACCCGGAAACAGCTTTTCAAATTATCATATGAGCAAATGTTCATATGTATATTATGGATTATTTTTGATCTTCTTGTCAATAACCAATCTTTTTTTATTATTCCCTTGGACGTTTTTTTCATCGTCATGGATTAGTTTGTTCGTTTACTGCCTACCCTATCGATGTTATACTACACTAAAATTCAATAATACATTTTGCAGAAATATGTCGAACTATCTCCTTAATCCTAAAAACTGCTATGAGTTGGAAGGTGTGATTGTGGAGACTCCAAAGGGCGAAACGATTATTCTGATTCCATCGCTTGAGCCGGATGAGAGGTTGTTAACGTATGTTCAGCAATTGCGACATTATGGACTGAGAAACATTATCATCGTGGACGACGGCTCCGGCGAGAAATACCAGCCGATTTTCCGGGAGCTCGGCAAGAACGGCTGCGTGCTGCTGCGGCATACGGAGAATAAGGGAAAGGGATCTGCACTAAAGACGGGCTTTCGGTACATTAAACGGCAGTTCGACGAGATAGCCTGCGTGATAACGGCAGATTCGGACGGACAGCACGCTGCGGAGGATGTATATCGGCTTGCCGAAGAAGCGAAACGCCGTCCCGGCGCGCTGCTTCTCGGAGTAAGAAACTTTAGCGAGGGGGGAATACCGCCCAAGTCCTTGCTCGGCAACCGGATTACCTCCTTTATTTTTGCCATGCTGTACGGCAAGCGGCTGTCGGATACCCAGACAGGGCTTCGCGCTTTCGGCCCGCAATTGCTTGCATTTATGCAAGATGTTCGAGGCTCCCGGTTCGAATACGAGCTGCAGATGCTTATTTCCTGTATCCGGTCGGGCATACCGATTCATACGCTGCCGATTCAAGTCATTTATGAAAACGGAAATGCGGGGACTCATTTCAAAGCGATCCGGGACAGCGCCCGGGTGATGAGTGTTCTATTCTCCAATTTCATGCAATTTATTTTCTCTTCGATTGCCGGTGCGGTAGTCGATTTAGGAATCGCATGGCTTTTGATCGATTTATTGCGGCCGATGTTGGGCCAACAAGACTATTTAAGGATTCTATTGGCGACGGTCATCGCGAGAATCATTTCCATTATGGTGAATTATTTGCTGAATAAGCACTTTGTATTCCGGCAAGAGGATAGCCGGGGAAGTTTATGGCGTTATTTGACGCTATGCGCGCTAGTGATATTACTTTCAAGCACAGGGGTTTATTTGATCCATACCATTTTCTTCATCAGCGAGAAAATAGCGAAACTCATCTGCGACGCCCTGCTGTTCCTGCTAAGTTTTCAGATGCAGCGGCGGTGGGTATTTGCAGCAAGGAGGCAGCGGCTATAGTGCAGAACGAAAAACGGCAAAATATTTTGTTTGTCGTCACGGTGATCCTGATGTCCGTTTATTTGCTTTGGCGTTTGATTTTTACGCTGCCGTGGGATCAGGGTGTTTTGAATATGGTTTTCGGCATCCTGCTGATTGCGGCTGAAACGGTAACCGTGCTGACTACCTTTGAATTGTTTTTTCAGAAGATGCAAAAGAAACGTACGCTTCTCGACTTCCCGAACGTTCCGCCGGAGCATTATCCGGACGTAGACGTATTCATTGCCACGCACAATGAACCGGTCGATCTATTGTATAAAACCGTCAATGCCTGTACGTTTATGGATTATCCGGACAAGCGGAAGGTTCATATTTATTTGTGCGACGACGGAGGGCGGCCCGAGGTAGAGGAGCTTGCCAAACAGTTTGGCGTCGGGTATCTTGGTTTTCCCGGAAACACGGAGGCCAAGTCCGGCAATCTGAATAATGCGCTGAACAAAACCGCTTCCCCGCTTATTGCAACCTTCGATGCCGACATGATTCCGCAGCATACCTTTTTGATGAAAACCGTTCCGTATTTCCTGCTCTCCGAGTTTATCAAGGACAACGGGGAATGGCGGCTTCGCAGAGAGGATGAACGGGACGACAAATTCAAGCTCGGTCTGGTTCAAACCCCTCAGAGCTTCTACAATCCGGATTTATTTCAATTTAACCTTTATGCGGAACAAGGCATTCCTAACGAGCAGGATTTCTTCTCAAGAGAGGTTAATATTTTGCGCAATGCCTCCAATTCGGTGGCTTATACAGGAAGCAACACGGTCATTTCCCGGAAGGTGATGGAGGAAATCGGCGGTTTCCCGCTGAGAACGATCACCGAGGATTTTGAAACGAGCATCCGTTTGCAGCAAGCGGGTTATATTACTTATGCAACCCAGGAGGTGCAGGCCGCAGGACTGACCACGACAACGGTCCCGAGCATGATTAAGCAGCGCATCCGCTGGGCAAGAGGCATTCTTCAAAGCTTGCAAAATACCCGCGCCATCATTTCCAAGAAACTTCCCTTCTGGTCGAGAATTACCTATTTAAGCAGCTTTTTGTACTGGTGGTCTTTTTTTAACCGGCTGATTTTCATTTTGGCCCCCATTTTATTTGCGCTATTCGATTTCCAGATTGTAAATACCGGCTTTATGGAAATTTTAATCTTTTGGCTTCCGGCCTATTTCTGCTACAGTATGTCGATGCGTTATCTATCCAGCAATATTCGAAACCAGCGCTGGAGTCAAATTATCGATACGATTTTTATGCCGTATCTGATTGTGCCTGTCTTCCTGGAAACCTTGGGCATCCGTGAAAAAACATTCAAGGTTACTAACAAAAACAAAGCCGCCGGCCGAAAATGGTTGACCTCCCTGTTGTATGCACTTCCGCATATCTTCCTTCTTCTTCTTTCGATTGCGGCGCTGGTACGGTTTGTGAGCGGCAAATACGGCTTGGCTCTTTTCTACAGCAGTATCATCGTTTTTTGGCTCGTTCATAATATGATTGCTTTATGTTATGCCCTGTTCTTCATGATCGGCCGCCGCGCATATCGCGAGACGGAGCGTATTCGGGCGCAAGAGGATGTAACGATCCGCAGCCAAGCTAACGATCTGCAATACAGTGCCCGGACCGTTGACGTATCGGAGCACGGCATTGCCCTGTATGTCGCACAACCCATGTACATGCCGCCGCAAACTACGCTCAATTTGACAGTGAAAAACGAGCGCTATGAGGCGAATCTCGATGCGGTCATCGTTTATGTGAAAAAGGACGGAGAAGGCTGGCGTTACTCGGCAACGGTTGAGCCGATCAACGAAACGGACAAACGCCAATACATGCAAATCATCTATGACCGGAAGCACTCTTTGCCCGAGCAGATGAATCTTTGGGATACGGCTTATGACGATATGATTCGTAATGTGAAAAGGCGCATTATCCAGCCGCTCTCGTATCAGAGAAAAATGCCGCGGATTTCGCTCGAATGTCCGGTCGTTTTTACAAATGGCGATAGCTGTACGCTGCGCAGCTTCAATTTCCTTTTCTTTTCCGCCTCCGGCTTCAAGGGCGATACGACGACCGGGACTTTTGTTACTTTTTATACGAAAAGTAATATTGAAGTCATTTTGCAGCATACGAGAAGAACTAGAGCCCGTCGTCACGAGCTGCTTCTCTCGGTCGTGAATATTGACGATATTGTGGAGCGCGGCCTTATCGATCAGATGCTGAAGGATTTGATCCATTCGCATTCCGAGAGCGCTTAAGAGGATTAGGAGAGATAAGAGATGCCGACCATCCTGCAACTTTTGACGGGAGCCCTGTTGTTATCCTCCTGTCTGGGTTATATGCTGCTTGTTAGAAAAGCATTGTCGCTGGACTGGGAGTTTATCCCCGTATTCGTGTTTTCATCTATAGCCTGCATTATTTTTTTGGGCGGTTTGGCGGGGCAGCTTTTTACGGTCAGCCTTGCCGTTATGATTTTGGGTCTGCTGGCGTTAGCTGCGATCGCGGTTCTCCGGGTGCGCCAAAGGGCTTATACATTTCGTTTTGCTTTTTCCGTCTACCTGTTTTCATTTTTGGCAGGAAGCCTTATTTTTCTTCTGCTTCTGTTTCAGAACAAATTGACACACTACGATAATTTTTCCCATTGGGCGATCGTGTTGAAGGTGATGTTAAGTACGGATGCTTTTCCGACGCCTTCTTCCAATCTCATTGATTTTAAAAATTATCCGCTCGGCGTCTCGTCCTTTCTTTATTATGTATGCCGTTTTGCGGGACATGCCGAGTCCATGATGTTATTCGCGCAAGGGCTGCTCATTTTTTCTTGTTTTTATGCCATGTTTGGCATCGTTTCCGAGAAGAAGCGTTTTCTTCTGTATGCTTTCCTTGGGTTGGGCCTTTCCGTTCTTTCTTTTTTTAATATGACGATCCGCATCACCAATCTGCTGGTCGACTTCTTGCTCCCGATTTATACGCTGGCAATCTTCGCGGTTGTTTATCGGTATCGAAACGAGATCAAACGGGCATGTATCGTCGTACTCCCGCTTGCGGGGCTGCTGACTGTGATGAAAAGCACCGGTATTATTTTTGCGGCAATCGGGTTGATCTTCTTGATCTACACATGGCTGACTCATTGGAGTAAGCCCGGCTGGAAACATGCGCTTGCCGTTGCCGGGATGCTCTGCGGCGCATTGCTGCCTTACTTCGGCTGGAGTTGGCGTATGGCGACCGTCTTTCAGGGGATAAAGAACAAATTCGACGTTTCTTCCTCCGGTCTTCAAAGTATGGAGGCGGGAAAAACCGCGGAGCAAATGCATGACATTATTTCGCTTTTTCTGAGGTCCAGCATCGATCTTACGACAAGGCCGGCGATCGGGATTGCCGTCTTCCATCTCGCAGCGATCGCCGCTTCCGTTTTTGCGGCTGTTGTGTTGAAGAAGAAATGGAACCTGTGGAAAGCGCTGATTGCCCTTGATATCGTTTTATTGTTGTATTATGCGGGGATTTTGGGGTTGTACCTCTACTCCATGCCGCTGGATGAGGCGATTTGGCTGGCAGGCTTTGAGCGTTATGTTTCGAGTATCGTGGTACTTTTTGCCGGCGGTCTGGCGCTTTGCGCTGCGGTGGATCTGGAGCGTTCCTTTCATTATAAAATCGGCGAAGTGCCCGACTATCGTTCCTTCAAAAACGTAAAAACGAAAGGCTTCTATCAAAAAGGAGTTATGGCCTGTGTGGCGATTGCCGCCACTTTGCTGCTATCGGAATATAACGGCATCTTTTCCATTGCAAAAAGCTACGAAACTACGCTTCCGTACAAAGTGCATTCGGTTACCGGCGACCGGTGGTACAAAAGCGGCGAAGAAGACAAAGCCAAGTATCTTTTTTACGCCTCGGACACCGATCAGCAGGTGACGAACTATTACATGCAATATATCGGGAAGTATTTCTTGTATGCCCCTAAGGTGGACGGGATTTGTTTGTTCTATGAGGACAACATGGATAATCTTTTGAGCGGCTACGATTATTTGGTCGTCGTGGAGAGCGATTCCGACGGGAAACGGTTGTTGAAAAAGCACTACGGCGTTGACATGCAGGAGGGCATCTATAAAATTACACGCTCCGGGGAGCAAGTCGTTCTTACTTGGCTTTGAGGTTATTATCGGATAAACAGCTTCACCGTCCTTTTAAGGACAAGCGCGTATACAGACATGTAGAGCCGCTTCCGCAATATACTTTGCTCATAAATTGAATAAGACTCTTGATTCACTCCCTTCCTGCTGGAAGGAAGAGCAAATCAAGAGTCTTTCGTAATCGAGCCTACGCTTCGCTTAATTCGATGATCGTATGAATATGCACCTTCGGAATCGTAAAGGCGATTCCGTCCTCGCGCCGCTCCACGGCGAGCGCTTCGTTCTCCGGCTGCACAACGGCCCGGCTAAGCGACTTGTCGCGGATGTGCACTCGGATATCATGCACCGGCGTGATATTCTCGATCGGGTTATAATAAGCCGTGCTTTTTTCTCCGGCATGGATGCTTTGGAAATTGATGATGTGCAAATACGTTTTACCGTTCTTGCGCATGACGTTCGTCTCGATATGCGTCGGCGCAGTTACTTCGGCATACTTCGTATAGTATTTGCCAAGCAGGTTAGTCACGATTCGCCGCACCCAAAAATGATTGGAATGCCAATACGAGCTAAATACCGGAGCGGCGATATAAAGTGCCGTTCCGTTTCCGAACTTGTTCGCGCTGATCCCCGGGAAGTCACTGACGTTGCCGCCCGGCGGAATCGGATGCCGGAAGGCGCGGTTAGGCGCCGGCACCGTAAGCGGCCATTGGATGCTGCTCAGCGTCTCGGCCGTCGTCGGCACCGTTTTGACGAATGGCGCTTCGACAAGCTGCGGGATGCGGGCGATGCCCTGCCACAATTCCTCGTGCTCGGTCAAATAGCCGAACTCGTAAGGCGAGCGCTCCAGGTAACGGACGCCCAGCAGGTTGGACAGCAGCAGATTTTGCCGCTCCTTGTTGAACGTCGCCGCTCCGGCCGCCAGCAAAAGCCCCCCGGCCGCCACGAACGCCTCGAGCCGCGAAACCGATTCCGCCGAAAGCTCGACCGTTTCGGGCAGAACGACGACGCGATAACCGCTCAAGTCCGGGAAATTGTCGTTATAATAAATATCGAATTGGTGATGGCCTTCGAGCAGCATTTTGGCTGCGCCGAACGTCGCCGCATCGTCTTTGTCGTGGTACCAGTTGTTCGTGTTGTTCGCGATCAGCGCCACTTCCCGAACGCTCTCGGCGCGGGTGCAAAACCGCTCGCGCTCCTCGACGAAACCGAACGCCTCGCCGATGATGTCGTAAACGCCCGCCTGCAGCGTGCCGTCAGGCAGCATCTGGTCGCCGATATTGATAATGCCGCCGTTCGCCATAATTGTTGCGAACTCATACTTCAGCTGCTCCGCCGTTTTGCAAGACATGAGTCCCCAGCCTTCGGTAAAACGCACCGTCATGATTTGGACGGGAACGTCCAGCGTACGCGCAAAACGAGCGCGTATCGAATGATTGTGGAACGAACCGGTAGCGGAAGGCTGCGATTCCCACAAGCCGTAATCGCTCGTCGCGTTGACGGAAGCGGGCTCTCCCATCCGCCATGCGCCGTTGCAATTAACGAGCACGTGCGGACGGATGCGTTTGATCGTCGAAGCGATCTCTTCCATGCAGCGCGCCGCCGAGTCGATACCGAAGCGAATGACGGTTTCGCGCTCGGTTTCGAGCAGCTCCGGCGTAAGCGCCCGGCCGTATTCCTCAGCGAATTTCTTTTTGCAGTATGAACAGAAGCAATAATGATTGTGCAAATACGGAATGTCCAGCAAATAACCGTCCATCTCGTACTTTTCCGTTATTTCCTTGATCTGCGGAATGACAAGCTCTTCGCGGTACGGGCTGTTGATGCACGGCAGCTCCCATACGGTTCCTTCCGCTCCGCGCACTTTGCCATGCTCGTCCACTTGATACCAGTCCGGATTGTCGAGCACGGCCTTCGCATCGGTTCCCAGCGAGTAATAAGCGATAACCTTGATGTCATGCTTATGCGCTTCCTCCAGCACCTCGCCGAAAAAATCCTCCTTCAGCCCGCTATGCTTATGCCCGACCGTGTTGTCGTAAAACGCGTTGCCGAAATGGCATTTGGTAAACACGCCGATGACGTTGACCTTCGCTTCGACGAATTGCGCGACGAACGACTTTGCGTCGAAGTTTTTGATCGCATCCCGCGGAAACTCGGGCATATGAAAATCGACGTGCACCTGCCGCATCCGGTCCCAAAACCAGCTATCTTTCTTCATCATTTACCTCCTGTTCAAAAGCTAGCAAAAGCCCAGCTTCAAATCTGTAAAACTTATGACAAACATTCCTGATTCACAGGCACGTAGAACGAAAACCAATGCTCAGGTCTGCACCTGATCGTGTACCGGACGCTTGTCGGCGTCATTCCGGTACGGAGAAGCCGCGCTAACTGGAAAACCTGCAGCTTATTTCGGCTTTAAAGCCTGACAAAGCGTTCTAACTGGAAAAACTACATGTAAATTTGGTCCTTTTTGCTTATTCGGGCATTTTCCGCAAAATTAACGGGAGTTTTTCCATTTAAATAGCTAAATCAACGAGATTCCCGAAAAATAACTGGAGTTTTTCCAGCTAGCAACAACCTTCACGCTTCGATAGCGCTGCAAACAGCGGCGCGCAGCTCCCCGCGCGCGGCTGTTTGCCTCATAACGGCGCCGGTCACCTTGCTTACCTCTCGACGCTTGCCCGCTTCTTCAAGCCGAGCCGCTCAAGCTGCTCCTCCGGCGCATCGAGCTCCAGCAGCTTGCTGACGAGCGCGCGCTGCATGTCGACAAGCTTGTCCGGCCGTTCCTCCGCCAAGTTGGCGTACTCGTTCGGGTCGGACCGCTTGTCGCTCAGCCAGGTCGGCGTTTGCCATGACGGGCAATCCACCGTACGCCGTCCGTTCTCGTAAGGACCGAGATCGTACGGAATGAATTTCGCTATGCTGTGGCCGTACCAATACAACGGCTTATTCTCAGGCACAGGCGATTGGTGCAAAATCCAATCCCCGTCCGTAATCGTTACGCTGCGCCCGAACATGCCGCAAATCGCATAACTGCGCGTCGTCGCGCCCGAATCGCGCAGCACCGGCAGCAAATCGACGCCGTGGCGCTCAGGCGGACAAGGACGTCCCGCAGCCCCAAGCACCGTCGGATAAATATCGACGAGCTGCACGAGCTGGCTGCGCCGTTCGCCTTGGCCGTACTGCGGATGCGCGACGATGAACGGAATATGTCCGCAAGCGTCGTGCTGATGCGTCTGCAGCTTGCCGATGCGGCCGTGGTCGCCGTTGTACGTGCCGTGGTCCGAGGTGAAAATAATCATCGTGTCGTCCCACAACCCAAGCTCGTCGAGCTTATCGAGCAGCTTGCCGAGCCATTTGTCGGTCAGCACGACCATCGCGGCATACCTTGCCTGCACATGGCGCAGCTGCTCTGGCGTAAAGTGATTGTCCCATTTGTCGTAAGGCACCATCGACTTCCAACCGTCCACATCGTACCCGCGAGGATCGAACATTTTAAGGATATCCTCGGGCGGATCCCAAGGCTCATGCGGGTCGAAGCAATCGATATGGAGGTAGAAATCCTTATGCGTCCGGTTCTTATCGAGCCAGTCGGCCGCTTGCGTAAATACCTGCGCGCAGAAGTAATCCTCTTCCGTCTTCCGCGTCAAATGCACGTTGCGGTGATGGCGCTCCACCTTATGATCCGCGTCGTCCGGACACGGAAACTCGACCGGGTCGGTTCGCCAGGCGTCGGCTTCATGGCCTCGCACAAACTCGAAGCCGGTGTAACCCATATGGTAGTTGCCCGCGCCCTGCTCCCACAGGTGAAAATGGTCGGTCACCATATAGCTGACCGGATATCCTTGCCGAAGCTGCCACGTCAGCGACTGATTCGGCGGACCCGACACCTGCCGCGGCAGGTCGAGATCGTTATCCTCAAGCGGGCCCCAGCCGCGCTCGAGAAATTCGTAACGTCCCGTATAAATATCCCGGCGGGCCGGCATGCAAGGCGTCGAACCGCCCCATGCGCGGTCGAAAGTCGTTCCCCGCTTCGCAAGCCTGTCCATATTCGGCGTCGGTACGACCCAATCCGGCTGCTCCGCGCTCATCACTTGATTGAGCGGCCGCCCATGGTGATAGGGTCCGCAATGATCGACACGCAGCGTGTCGCAAACGATAACGATGCTGTTCATCCGTTGTTTTCCCTCCCGGTCATGTTGATCCGCATAATAGCCCGTTTAAGCGACGCCCCCTGCCCGCTGCCGGCGAGCGGCGGCGGACAGGGGGCGTCGGAGCTGTTACGGCCTGCGGGCTGTCAGGTCTAGCGGTCAAACCCATTATTTTTTCGAACCGTATTGATTGTCTTTCGTCCAGTCGTTCGCTTTCATCTGATCGGCCATGTCTTTCTTCAGCGTATTTTGCATTTCGGTCGTGAACTTATCGATCGTCACCGAATTTTCAAGATACAGCTGGCCGATACGTACGAGATCCTCGTTCAGCTTTTTGCTGATATGAGCCGCGTAGAAGTTGACCAAAATCCGGTCGCCGACGAACTGGAAGCCTTTCAAGTGATCCGGCAGATTGACGTTGACGAGCGTAGTCGCCGTGTACATTTTGTTCCCCATGATCGTTGCGACTTCAGGCGAGGACAAATATTTGAGGAAGTCTACGGACGCCTCCAGCTTGTCCCCGGTTACCTTCTTCGGAATCGTAAATACCATGTCCGGATAGCCGCCCAGCTCGTAGAACTTCTCGGCCGCATTCGGATTTTCGTTCTTCGTCAAGTAAGGCAGCGCGAACGTGCCGTACTCGAATTTGCGCGCCTTCGAATCCTGGATCGTCTTCAGCTCGAAGTTGCCCGCCATCACCATCGCCACGTCGCCGCGGATAAACATCTCTTTGGCGGTGTCGCCGTTCATCCCGTTATAACCTTTGGCCCAGTACTGCGACCAGTCTTTGATGATCGGCATCATCGCGTTCCAATCCGCCGATTCCAGGTTGATGGCGCCTTGGTCGACCGCTCCCGCGATTTCGTTCAGCTCCAGCTGGCGGTTCGCATTCCAGTCGAACGATTTCACCTTCTCGGCGGACAGCTGATTCGTCATCAGGTTGACGACCCACAAGAGGTGGTTGTCGCCCGGCTTCGAGTTGGCAAAAGCGAACGGCGTCACGCCTGCCGCTTTCAGCTTTTTCTGGACATCGATGAATTCGGTCCATGTTTTCGGTATTTCCAGATTGTTTTTCTTGAACAGGTCTTGGTTATAAAAAACGCGGATCGCCAGCGTTTGCAGCGCGACTCCCGAAAGCTTGCCGGAGATCGGGTTTTTCATTTCGTTGAGAATAGTCGGCGTGAACGTGTCTTTCCATACTTTATTGTCCGTGTACGGATTCGGCTTGTCATATTCGCTCGTCAGGTCGACCAGCAGGTCCTTATTCAAGTCTTCATGCGTCCACGTATAACGGCTAGGCACGATTTCCGGGGCGGTGCCCCCGATCAAGCCTGTCGTCAGCCATGTGCGGAACGCGTCGCCGTCATTCGGTGTGTAGTCGAGTTTGATTTTGACGTTCGGCTTTTTCTTGGCGTAGCCGTCGACAATTTCCTGCCATACCGCTTTGATTTCTTCCTGCTTCGGCGTTTCTACGGCAAACGTCAGGTTGACCGTTTTATCGCCGCTTCCCGCCGCTCCGCTATCCGATTTGTTGTCCTCCGTTTTCGCCGTGCCGCAAGCGGCCAGCACGACGGATAATGCCATCGTCAGCGTCAAGCCTTTGGAGACAAATCCTTTTTTCTCATTGAACATGCGATAACACCCCTCTTGTATGATGGATAAAACAAGGCAAGCATCTATCCTACCCTTTCACGGCCCCCGATGTAATCCCGGAGATGAAAGGCTTGGTAGCAACCATGAACAAAGCCAAAAGCGGAATGGAAGAAATGATGTAACCCGCCAGCTTGACGCTGACGCCTTGATCCATATTGCCGGTTACGGTGCTGAGCGCGAGAATGACCGGTTTCACGCTGTCTCCGGTCGTCGATACGAGCGGCCAAATGTAGTTGTTCCAGCCGGACAGGAAGTTGATGATCGAAACCGTCGCGATGACCGGCATCGACAGCGGCAGCACGATCCGCCAAAAAATTTGCAGCTCTCCCGCCCCTTCCGTCTCGGCCGCTTCCAGCAGACTGCGCGGCAGCCCTTCGAAAAACGTCCGCATGAGGAACGTCGCCATCGAAGCGCCGAACGCCATCGGCGGAAAAATTTGACCCTGGTACGTATTCAGCATACCGAGCTTTTGCACGAGCAGAAACTGCGGGATGAGAATCAGAAAGCCGGGCACCATCATCAGCGAAAGGATGAGCATGAACAGCACGTTTTTGCCCGGATACGAGAACCGCATGAACGAATAACCCGCCAGCGAAGAGATGAACAGAACGCCGGCCACGATGCAGCTCGAGATGAAAATCGTATTTAAAATATAGGGCCCGGTCTGCTTGAAGGCGGACACGTAGTTGTCGAAATGAAGCGGAAAACCGATACCCCAGAAGTTTAAAATCATTTGCTCGGTATATTTGAAAGAACTGACGATCAGCATATAGAAAGGGAACAATGTCAGTCCGAGCAGTATGACAAGCACCGCGTAATGCGGTACGGCAGCCATCGTTTTGCGCATGGGAGTAGTCCCTCCTTTCTAATCGATCGTTTCGGTATTTTTGACGAACCGGTTGTTCGCCCAAGTGAGCAGCAGCAGGAACAGGAACAAGATCAGGCCGATTGCCGAAGCGTAGCCCATTTTACTATACGAGAAGCCTTGCAGGTACAAATATAGCGCCGGCGTCATCGTTGACTGGCCGGGACCGCCGTTCGTCAGGACGAGAATATTTTCGAAGCTTTGGATTTGCTGGATGATCGTCAGCACCATAACGAGCTTCATCTGGCTGCGCACGAGCGGCAGCTCCAAATGGATGAAACGCTGCCAAACGGTCATGCCGTCCAGCTTGGCCACCTCGAACAGCTCGCTCGAAATGCCCATGAGTCCGGCCAAATAAATCAGGAAGGTAATGCCGCCGATCCATGGAAAGTTGACGAAAATGACCGACCAAATCGCCGTTTTGCTCTCGCCTAACCAGGCATGCGTCCACGATTCGAGCCCGATCCGTTCAAGCAGCTCGTTCAGCACCCCGTAGTCCCCTGCGAAAATCCACTGCCACGTCAAATAGATGACGATGCTCGGAATGACGAGCGGAATGACGAACCAGAGCTTGAACACGTTTTGCAGCCTTTTGCCCTTGACGTGAAATACGAGCACCGCGGCAAGCAGCGGAACGGTCAACTGAATGATGACCCCGGATCCGGTAAAAATCAGGATGTTTTTAAGCGAAGCGTAAAACGTCTTGTCCTTGAACAATTCGACGAAATTGTCGAGTCCGATGAACGTTTTGACATTGGCGCCGTTCCATTCGTAAAATGACATGATCAGCGCCTGAAAAAATGGGATGTACTTGAATGTCGCTAGGACGGCAAACACCGGGAGCAGAAAAGCATAGCCCTTCCAATGTTTGCGAAAAATTCGTGATGCGGCCGCAGCCATGGCTTGACCCCCCGTCTATCGTTTTCGGTAACGTTGATTGTTATAGTTATTACTGTACGTGAAAACGTTTTACGTGACGAGGTGACATTCTTTGAAGCTAAGGGGGTACATTTTTTGACGCCCGGTATTGCTGGCTTCTTGCCGGCGTTTCGCGCGAAAAAATAAACGTTCATGCCCGCCGGGCTGCTGACTGCGGTGAACTTTTGCAGATTGTGAAGTCGTTTCTTTTGCGATATGTATTTTGAGAAACCGTAATTTAGCCCGTTCATCGGGTTCCTATAAGCCCGTTATAAATAGCCTGTCCGCTATAGGTTGCGAAAGGCGAACGTATGCTATACTTAAAGACACTTTCAACTAGTCGGAGGGGGAACGGACATGAATGTGCTCGTCGTGGACGACCAACGGCTGTCCCGCGCAGGCATCGTTAAAATGATCGAATGGGAGCGCCTCGGCTTGACTTTGGCAGGGGAGTCGGCGAACGGACGGGACGCGCTGGAGCGGATCGGGGACGTGGAGGCCGACATCGTCATTACCGACGTGCGCATGCCGGTCATGAGCGGACTCGAGCTGATCGAGAAGGCGAAGGAGCAGTATCCCGGCCTTTCGTACGTCGTTATAAGCGGCTACGACGATTACTCGTATGTGCGCAAATCGATTCAGCTGACCGTAGCCGATTATTTGCTGAAGCCGGTCGACCCGCAGGAGCTGAATGCGCTGCTGGAAAAAATCGTTCGGCGGCACGAGGAACAAAGTCTGCAGGCGGAGGCGGATTTGCGCAGGTGGCGCGAGCGGTTTTTTCATTTTTTGATTGAAGGCGTTTACGAGCAGGATGAAGCGCAGCTGCTGGAGGAATTCGCCGAAATCCGCTTTGCCGAGGCCGACAGCCGGTTCGTGGCGGCCGTGTTCGAAAGCGCGCTGGACAAGCAGGCGGTTTATGAAGCGCTCCGCCCGCTGGAGGCGCGAATGGCCGTCTGCGTGCTTCGCACGCGCGGCGTTTATGTGCTGCTGGCGGCGGCTCCGGCGCTGTCGGCGGACGAAGTCGCCGATATGCTGGGGCGGCTGGCGGCAGCGGGCGCTTATGCGGCGACGCCTGGCGGCGCTGGCGAGGACGGCAGGCTCCGCGAGGCTGCCGGCGAGAGCGCGAGCAGCAGTCCGACGACGGGGAGCGGCAGTGGCGCGACGGGAACGACGGACGGCGGGCTTCGCGAGGTTGCCGGCGAGGAAGCGAGCGGCAGTCCGGCGACGGGAACGGCTGGCGGCGGCGTTGTTTTGGCGACCGACGGAGAGCCGGCGCTGCGGCGGATCGGAGTCGGCACGGTGGCCCACGGCGTCGCCAGGGTACGCGAGTCGGTCGGCAAGGCGTTCGACGCCTACACGATCCTGACGAGCCGGCCGGCCGGCGGCGAAGTGGAGCCCGCCGCCACCTACGAGCGGCTCGAGTCGGAGGCGGCGAACCTCATCCCGCTCAGCGCGGCCTGGGAGCAGGAGTGGGCGCTCCATCTCCGCCAGGGCAACCGCGACGCGGCGCTCGGCAAGCTCGCCGATCTGCTGCGCGACGGCACGTCCGCCCATCCCGACGTCGCGGACAGCACGTACCATTACGTGCTGCTGCGCGGCGCTCGCGAGCTGTACGAATCCGGCCTCATCCGCGAGCCGGATTTCCTCGAGGCATGCCGCATTGCGCGTTCTTTGCCGGCGGTCGTATCGCCGGAGGAAAAGCAGCGGACGGTAACGGACTTTTTCCTCAGCCGCCTGAAGTCGCCCGAGGACGAGCAAGGTCTCGAGACGCGTCAAGCGGTGGAGAAAGCGCGGGCCTATATCGACGCGCATTTTTGCGAGACGATCAACCTGTCGGAGCTGGCCCAGCGCAGCTATATGAGTCCCGGCTACTTCAGCTCGCTGTTCCGCCAGTATACGGGCAGCAACTTTCTCGAATACGTCACGAACCTTCGCATCGAACGCGCCAAGGAGCTGCTGGCCGCCGATCCGGAACGCAAAATCGGAGACGTCGCGCTGCTTTGCGGTTATCAGGATATCAAATATTTTCGCAAGCTGTTCAAGCGCCATACCGGCATTACGCCGCTCAGCTTTAAGGAGGACGCGGCCCGGTGATCGGCAAAATCGTCCGCAGCGTCAGCCGCAGCATTCATCAGAAGCTGCTGCTCTCTTACTTCGTCGTTATTTTACTCCCGCTGCTCCTGATCGGCAGCATTTTGTTCGTCTCGATGCTGGCGATTACGGAGCGGCAAACGCTCGACAACCGGGCGCTCGAAATGAAGCTCGTATCGCAGCAGCTTCAAGCGTACACGGATCAGCTCGAGCTGTACTCGCGGGTCATCTACACCGGCGAGCTGCAGCAGTTGCTCAATGCCGGGCCGCCCGGCGACCCGATCGCTTTTACGCGCTGGAAAAGCGCCTTGTTTCAGCAGTTCGAGGAATGGTACGGGTATATGAATATCAAGGCGGCCATCCAAAATGTAACGATCGTGCTCCCCAACGGAACGGAGATCGCCAAGGAATCAATCTATCTGCCGGATACGCGGCTGGCGAACGAGCTCTGGTACCGGAACGCCGTATCACGGCAGGGCGAGGTCGTCATCGCCGGCCCTTTTGTCCGGCCTTTCGCGAACCCGCAAACGGTCGCTTCGCCCCATACGTTCTCGCTCGTCCGCAAAATCAACAATACGATTGGCAGCTCGGACCTCGGCGGCATCGTCGTCGATATCAATGTCATGGACATCGCCCGGCTCATGACAAGCTTGAATTTGCGCAACATGACCATCCTCAATGCGAACGATTCGGTCGTTTACACCGATCGCAAAGAGGAAATCGGACAAGTTTGGCCTCACGGGGCGAAGCTGCTAAGCGGAAAGCCCGGCTGGATCGACTTGGACGGAGAGCGGATGTTCGTGAACACGGCGGAGCTTCCGGCAACGGGCTGGCGCTTCGTCAGTCTTGACCCGCTCAGCTCGCTGTCCGCCTATTCCGTAGCCTTCCGCAACGTCACGGTAGGCGTCGGTCTTGTCGGCATGCTTATCGCACTCGTTATCTCGACCTTCATCGCCGGACGCATCACGAAGCCGCTGCGCACCCTGCAGCAGAACATGAAGCAGGTGCAGGCGGGGCGCTTCGATATCCGGCTGGACGTCACCCGTTCGGATGAAGTCGGCCAGCTGACGCAAAGCTTCAATCAGATGACCGACCGGGTCGAAACGCTGGTCAACGACGTTTACAAAGCCGAGATTATCCGCAAGGAAGCGCAGCTTAAGGCGCTGCATTCGCAGATTAACCCGCACTTTTTGTACAATACGCTCGACTCGATGAACGCCATCGCGGTGCTGGAGAACGTTCCTTTGCTGTCCCGGATGTCCCGAATGCTTGCGGATATGTTCCGCTACAGCATTTCGCAGGGCGAGCAGGTCGTTCCGCTGGGCGAGGAGCTGAACCAGGTGAAGCGGTACGTCGAAATTCAGCAGATTCGCTACGACTACAAGTTCAGCTTGTTTCTGTCGGTACCTGATAAGCTGCTGGATTACCGCATTCCGAAGCTCACGCTGCAGCCGATCGTAGAGAACGCCGTCTATCACGGTCTCGAAATGATTCCCGACGAAGGCATCATCGCTATAACCGCATACGAGACGGCTGAGGGAGTCGTCATCGAGGTGTTCGACAACGGCGGCGGCATGCCGGAGGAAGAGCTGAACCGTATCCGCCAAAGCATGCGGGAGCCGATCGACTATGCCGATCATCTCGGTCTCGCCAACGTGCTTGAGCGGTTGCAGCTGCATTACGGCGGCGAGTATGGCATTTCGCTTGACAGCATCCACGGCAGGGGTACGAACGTCGTTTACTGGCTGCCGAAGATGGCGTCGCCGGAGCGGAGCTCTTGACGGACGGTCTTTTGTTTGGCGGAGGTGCCCGCGTCATTGGAAACTATACCGTACGCTAGGTGCAAAACCCCGTGTGTTAAAGAAAACGGCAAATATCCCTAACCATCTCGTCGTAATGGTTAGGGATATTTGTGTTACACCGTATTAGAGGCTATCATGAACAGCTAAGCGCTTATCCGTTCGACTGCAGCTGGAAAACCGGGCGGTTTTCCCCCACGATCGTCCCGTTTCCGTTCGCAAAATGCTTCGGACAAAGCTTGTACAGACGCTCGATCGTATCCTTCCGGTCGTAGTTCAGCTGCTCCAAAATCGAAGCGACGATCATCGGCCATTTATCCTCAGAGCCGTCCATCACTTTGAGTGCGAACGCCATCCGTTCCTTGCGCAAGCCTACGCAGTAAACGCCTTTCGCTCCGCCCTTCGCGACGATGTTGTCGTCCATCAGCAGCGCCGAGCAGATCATATCCGTGCCCGATACCATCTCGAAATGCTCGTTCATAAGCGGCGTGATCTGTTCCACGGCTTTGCGCGTCGCCTCGTCGGCGATCAATTCCGGACGGGCCAGCTTCAAATACCCCTTCGCCAAATTAGACAGCGGAATCGCAAAAACCGGGAATCCGCAGCCATCGATACCGATATGAATTTGCTCGGCCGGCACTTCCGTCAGCATGGCCAGCGTTTCCAAAATCTCCTTTTGCACCGGATGATTCGGATCGGCGTAACCTTCCAGCGGATAGCCTTTACTTTTGCAATACGCCAAAATGCCGAGATGCTTGCCGGAGCAGTTGTGATATAGGCGACGCTCCTTCTGCCCTTCCGAAACTACTGCGTCCCGTGCTTTCGCGTTTAGCGGATAAGACGGACAGCAGACGAGATCGTCCTCCGTAACGCCGATTTTACCGAGCATCGACTCCAGCACCTCGACGTGAAACGACTCGCATCGGTGGGAAGCGGTTTGAATCGCCATCTCTTTGCCGGTAAAGCCGAATTTCTCCCCGGTATTGTAGCGGAACGAAGGAATGGCTTGAAACGGCTTCGCGGACGAACGCAAATAGGTCATATGATGCGGGTTTCCCGTTTGGTACTGCACCTCGCCGGAATACGAAACGACGCAAACATGTCCCCAATATTCGCACTCCACCAGCCCGCCCCGGCGTTCCTCGATTAACAGCTCGCTCTTGCTCATGATGTGATCCTCCCAGGTCGTTATTAAAAATACAAAGATAAACGACTTCGCCGTCCTAAACGCTTTCGAAGAAAGCGGCTTCGCAAGCATAAGCTAAGGACAGGCGCGTTTACCGCAGGTCTAGAGCCACTTCCACGACATACTTTCTGCCCTGAAATAACGTTATTTCATTCATCAGTGGTGCCGCGAAACGGCATCGAAGTCTGCCCTGAAATAACGTTATTTCATTCATCAGTGGTGCCGCGAAACGGCATCGAAGTCTGATAGACGGATAAAACGGTTTCGTTTCGCATTGCACGAACCCCGGCGCCCGGAGTTTCGCTGCAAGACGGCGGTCGGTCTACCGCATGCGTGCCGGCCCCGCCGGCTTACGCCTTCGCGACGATGCTTGCCGCCGCTTGCAGCCGTTCGGGATCGATCGTCTGCAGCGCGTCTCCTTGCAGCCGCACGCCGGTCCCCATATGCACTTCGCTTACGCCGGTTTCGCGAATGAACGATGCCAGCGTATCGACGTTCAGCCCGCTGCCTGCAAGCAGCGTAATCGACCGCTCTTTGCATAGCTTGTCCAATTTTTGGATTTGCACTACGGCATCCAAAGCGCTCGGTTTTCCGCCCGAGGTCAAAATACGGCGAATTTGCGGATACCCTCCGAGCACATGAAGAGCCGCTTCCTGGTCGGTCGCTTCGTCGAACGCGCGATGGAAGGTTACCGATAACCCTTCCGCTGCTTCCAAAAGACGCTTAAGTGCAGGCTCGTCGACTTCCCGTCCTGCCGTAAGCGTTCCGAGCACGATGCCCGCCGCTCCAAGCTTGCCGATTGCGCGAATATCCGCAAGCATCGTTTGGAGATCGTCTTCGTCATAGCAAAAAGAGTTCGCGTGCGGTCTCACCATAACGTGAACCGGTATACGAACGGCTCCCAATACGCGCTCGATAAGCCCTATGCTTGGCGTAACGCCGCCTTCCCGGATGCCCGAAATGAGCTCGATCCGGTGCGCGCCGTTCGCTTCGGCCAGCTTCGCGTCCGCGACGCTCGTTGCGATTACTTCCAGCAGCATAACGATTCCTTCTTTCCGGAGTGAATTTCCGCGGGCCCGGCCTTCACGCCGAACTGCCCGTTATAGCGTCATAAAATATATATGGCGTACGTTTAGCCTGCCTGCGCAGTCTTCCGCCGATCTACCTTGTGACGACTGCATTCTACCATAAGCGCGCATGAAATAAAAATGGAAAATCACAAAAAACGCAATCGGCCTCCCGATCGTCATGACGGGCGGTCATTGCGTTTCGAGGCCGGACTCTTTCTTTTGCGCCATCAAAGCGTCCAGATGATACGTGACGATGCGGGTAATATCGTCCGGCTTCACAAGCTCCGGGCGCATAACCCCATGAACGACGAGCCCGTCCACCAGCGCATGCAGCCGCATGGCTTCGAGCTTCGGATCGATGCCGGGCTTCGCCAGCTTCAGCTCGATCGCCGAGTCCACGATATGCCGGAAAAAGGCGAAAAGCGAATCGTGTACCTCATCGCTAAGCAAACGAAGCTTTGGATGCGCAAGCGAGTTTCCCGTAAAAGCAAGCCAAACCTCGCATTCGGCTAGCCGCTCTTCGTCCAGCGGGACCAACTCCCCGATAATCGTCTCCATATCGGTGCGGGGATCCCCGCTTAGTGCCATCCCCTTCATTCTTTTTGTGACCCGTTCGGAAACAAGCCGCATCGAAAAAGCAAGCAGCTCGGACTGCGTTACAAAATAGTGCCGCAGCGAGCCGAGCGACATCCCGGCTTCCTCTGCGACCCTGCGCACGGAAACTCCCTCCAGCCCATCGCGCCGTATGATGCGCCAAGCCGCTTCCGCAAGCTGTTCCCGACGTTGATCGTGATCTACAATTTTCGGCATGTTAATAGTTTAGCATGGATTGTTTTTTTAATACAGAAGTGCTAAAATAACTTCGATCTTTATAATACATTTGTATTATTAAAACTCTAATCCGGGACGCCCGAAGTTTCTCACTGAAGAAGCGACGCCCGCAACAAAGCATTTCTTAAGTTTCAAGCAACCCTTAGCACGTTGTCGCGCTGTTGGCGCTAGGTGACGACGCTGCCGTTTTTGCTGCACGATCAAGGTCCCGTCCACAAGGGAACTCTCTCCGTCGGCCCCGCTGGTCGCCCTAACGCCCTAAATCGTCTTTCTCAAGGAGTGTCGCTTATGATAACCGCATTTATAATCGGCTGTGAAATCGGGTTTTGGCTGTTCGTCATCGCCGGCCTCGTGTGCCGCTACCCGCTGCGCAAGAAACGGCTCGGCGCGCTGCTGTTGTTCTGTACACCGTTAGTCGATTTGATTCTCATCATCGCGACCGTCGCCGATTTGCGAAGCGGCGCCGTCGCCACAACGGTTCACGGCATCGCCGCGATCTACATCGGCGTCTCCGTCGCCTACGGGCACCGAATGATTCAATGGGCGGACGTCCGGTTCGCGCACCGTTTCGCCGGCGGCCCCAAGCCGCTCCCCAAGCCCAAGTACGGCTCGGAGCATGCAAGCTACGAGCGCCGCATGTGGCTTCTGCACCTTATCGCATGGGGGATCGGCTGCCTTGTTTTGTACGCCATGATCTTGATTGTAGGCGATGCAAGCCGAACCGAAAGCCTGATGGGCACGCTGCGGCTGTGGTCGGTCATCGTCGGCATCGACTTCCTCTACAGCTTCAGCTTCACGCTGTGGCCGCGAAAGGCAAAAGCGTAAAAAGACACTGCGAGCCGGCCGTTTTAATACTAAGATGAGGCAATAGTGCCCTATGCGTACCCGCATTTTGAATGCGGGTCCTTTCATGAAGAGGAAGAAAAAATATATATGGTTTTTCATATACACTCATCGAGAAGCCTGTATGGAGTAAATTGAATTCGGTTTTTCTTATACAGATGTCGAGAAACGTGCGTTTGAAGAAAATGTATTCAATTTTTCTTATATATTTATCGAGAAACCCGCTAATAGAGCCAAATATATGCGATTTTTCGTATTCATACATCGTAAACCAACGTATGGGCAAATGCAGGAGGGTTTTGTGAAAATCCGGTGCTGCTCTTTCAGCTGCGTTTGATATCCTTCCAAACTCTACTTTCAGCCCCCTATCCAGCCTATCGCTCCTTCTCGTAAATCAAAAAAAGAAGCCTCCCAACTCGCTCCGCTTGCACAGCGAGTTGGGGGCTTCTTTGAACTTTTCCGCACCGCGTGCGCCTCCCGGCGCGCGGTGCCATCGCGGCACGCGGTGCTCGGTCACACGTCGGCGGTCAAACCTCCTGCGTCAACTTGCGGCGACTGCGACGTCGCCGAATGCCGCCTGCCCCAATGGCTGCGAAGAGCTGCCCGTAGAACTCGCACCGCGCAGCTCACAGCTTCACGGCGCTGCATTGCATGCGGCTGCCGGCCGCATACAGCCGCCTTACACGGCAGCCGCAGCCTTCTCCGGAAGCGGTTCGCTCCGGAATTGATGCTCGTACAGCCGCGCATACAACGGGCAGCGCGCGAGCAGTTCGGCATGCCTCCCTTGGTCGACGACGCGCCCCGACTCGAGGACGACGATCCTATCCGCGTTCAGGATCGTCGAGAGCCGATGCGCGATCATTAGCGTCGTCCTCCCGGCGGCAAGCCTCGCGAGCGCTTCCTGCACGAGCTGCTCGCTCTCGCCGTCGAGCGCGCTCGTCGCTTCGTCAAGCAGCAGCACCGGCGCGTCCCAGAGCAGCGCGCGCGCTATGGCGAGCCGCTGCCGCTGGCCGCCGGACAGCTTGCCTCCGCGCTCGCCGACCTCCGTGTCGTAGCCTTCGGGCAGCGACATAATAAAATCATGCGCATTCGCATGTTTTGCCGCCGCAATGAGTTCCGTCTCCGCAGCTTCCGGCTTGGCGTACAGCAGATTATCCCGTATGCTGCCGCTGAACAAATACGTATCCTGCGGAACATAACCGAGCCGAGCGGTCAATTCGGAGCGTCCGATCGTTTTCACATCGCAGCCGTCCATTGCAACGTAACCCGACTCGGGCGTATAAAAGCCGAGAAGAAGGTGGAACAGCGTCGTTTTCCCGGCGCCGCTCGGACCGACTAACGCGACGGTTTGGCCAGCAGGCACGTCGAACGAGCAGTTGTCCAGCACCTGGGCCGAATCTGCGGACTCCCCGTAGCGAAAGCTTACCCGCTCGAAACGAATACCCTCGAGCAGCGGCTTCTGGCGTGTCCGCTGCGGGAGCTCGCCGGTTTCCGGCTTGGCGTCGAGCAGCTCGAATATTCGCTCCGACGCGGCCAGCGAGCGCTGCATCGCATTCCACACGCCCGACAGCCCGGACAAAGGCGAAACAAGCTGACGCAGCAGCATGACGAACCCCATCAATGTGCCGACGGTTAATTTGCCTTGCGCGATGAAAATCGAACCGACGCCAAGACTAAAAAGGAACAATGCCGTCCCGAAGGAAGAGCTGCCCGCTCTGTAAAAGCTGAAAGCCTTCGCTTCCTTCTGCTCCAGCTTATACAAGCGCTCCGTATCCCGCTCGTAGCGTTCCGCAAACTGCCGCCCAAGCGCGAACGTCCGCACGATCAGCTGTCCGGCGATCGTATCGGCGACAAAGCCGGTCAGCCGTCCAAGCTCGTTTTGCACCGTTCTGCCGTTCCGTCGCAGCCAGTTCCCCATCAGCGAGCCGGCCCCCAATGCGAGCGGACCAAGCAGCAAGCAAAGCAGGGCGAGCTGCCAATTGAGCGTAAACAAATAAACGAGCGCCATTCCCGCCATCAGCGGCATTTGAATGAGCGCCAGCAAGCTGTAGCCCATTGCGTTTTCCATCGCTTGAAGGTCGTTCGTCAGCCGCGACAGCAGATCGCCGGAATGCCGCTCCGAGTAGAAACGGACAGGCTGCTTCAACAAATGGCGGTAAACGTCGTTGCTCAGCATTTTCCTCACTTTATTCACGGTCATAGCTTGCAGGTATGAATTTGCGAAGATCGTCAGTCCGCTCACGGCCACGAACACTGCTCCGACCGCAAGCAGCAGCTTGAGCCGGCCCATGTCTGCGGCGACGGCAGCATCCGTAACGTGCATGATCAGCCAGGCAAAAAACAGCGAACTGCCTATGTCCAAGAATAAAATGAGGAACAGTGCCGCATACATCCAGCCATGCCGCTTCACATACGGGAGCAGCCGGAAAAGCGGACGATACGATTCGTATAAGCGAAGTATCGCCTTCACCTCCCGGCCCGATTATCCGAAGCTCTGCGTTTGGCAGGCCTCCATCGTTTGTAGGCGAGAACCAGCCGCAGCAGCCGCCACATCCGGGGGACGCGGACCGTCAATACGCCCCACATCCGCGGAAGCAGGCCTTCCATGCGAATCATCCGCCGCGGAGCCGTCCGTATGAGCGTCAGCTTGCCGATAATTTGCTGCGAACGAATCGGTTCGTCCGGAAATTTATTCGTATCGCCTTTGCACACGTAGTAATTTTCGCCCTGTTTGCTGTACTGCGATAAATAGCGATGACCGACAAGATGGCCATCCTTGGTAACGAACAGCAGCACGTCGCCTTTGCGGACGGTATCCGGCACTACGGGCTCGAAGCGGCAAAGATCGCCTTCACGGATCAAAGGATACATGCTGTCGCCGACCGAGGCAATTTCCAGAAACCCCTGCTTTCTGAGATGCTGGGACAAAAGCTGCGTCTCGATCGCTCTCGCTCTAGCCGGCATGCTCGATCAATTCGGCGATTTCCAGCTCCGCGAGGAATAGCTTGACATCCTGCAAAGCGATCTCTTCGCTGATGTCGTAGCGCTCCTGCAGCTTCCTGGCGAGCGACATCACGTCCCCGTCTTCCTTCAGCTCTGCCCAGATAAAGCCGCCCACCTCGTTCATTTTGGTCACCGTCAGCTTTGCGGTATTCATCACGATCCACTCCTCGCCGACCGCGACCGCTTCCATTTGCATCGTCCGTTTATACATGGTTGTTGTGTTCATATTCATGATATCTTCTCCCAGAACGTATTGTTTTTTTGAAAATGCAGCTCGTAAACGGGCACCGTCACTACCATTTCGCGCAGCATGCCGAGCACCTTGCTCGTTTCCTTCGCATCGTGCGCCCAGAAAAACACTTTATCCAGCAAATGCATGATGCCTTCCGACGAGCGGATTTGCTTGCGCTCCACCTGGCTCGACTGAATAAGCAGATGAATGCCGCCCAGCCGGCAGATGCGCCCCTCGTACATGGACATCAGCTCGCTTCGAAATGGCGAATCGTAAACGAGTATGCCGTCCGGCGTTATTTTGACCAGGGATGCTTCGTCGGATAAAAGCGGACGCGGAGCGGAAAGCTTGGCCACCGTCGACTTGCCCGCGCCGGATTGCCCTGCGAACAAATACGCCTGGCCGTCCTCAATGACGCATGACGAATGGATCATCAGCCCCCAGCCGATATGTACGATATACGCGCAATACAAATTCATAAAAGCATGCTTGAGAGAAAGCTCATTGTAAGCGACGATGTTCGCCGTCCGGTAAGAGGCGTCGGTTTCGATCCGGTAGTCAAGGCGGTTGTAGATGATGGTGCTGCCTTCTGTCGTAATCGTGACGGCATAATCCGGCGACGGTTCGCCATAGCCCAGCTCGGCATCCACGACGAGGTCGGCGGTCAGCACGCTTTCCGCGTCTGCCCGGCATTTCTCGAACATTTGATTGAGCGCTGCGACGATCGCTTCCGATTCGGTGCGGACGATCGCCGTGTGCTCGCCGATTTCCGTTTTGAGTATATGCATAATCGATATCCTCTTTCTTTATAGGTTCTTATATAGGACAGATTGAACGGTATGCGCGGCATCCGGGCATTTCCGTCCTCTGAGGTTTCTTTTTTCGGCTCGTGATTATAAAAAAAGGACGTTTCGTGCAGCAGGTGTCGGAGTGGACAAGGGACGCCCGGAAACATTCCATTTCGGACATCCCTCATGAGCCTATGATCGAAATTAGCTTCGCTATTACGCGGCGCTCCCGTCATGCGGAAACCAAGGAGCTTTGCGGTCCAGGCACTTCATCCATCCAATGTGTTTGGCCGGAAGTATTAACTCCAGAAATTCCCACCCGGTCCGCCGCCATCTCCGCCGCCGTTATCGTTGCCCGACGCCTTCGTTTCGAAGCTCACCTTCTGATGAGACAATACGCTAGGTGGTGCATATGGTTTTTTTGTCATTTCGTTCACCTCCGACTCTTGATTGAATGAGGACCACATGCCCATAATATGATACATATTGTATCGTGTCAAGCAGATAAAACAGAAAAATTAGACGTTTTGTATCGAATATTTTAAAAAGCACTCCTCTTTTTTTGCAATTTTTGGACTATTTCGACTTATCCGGCTCTCCCGAACGTCCGGGTGGTGCAGCAGAGCCTGACGGGTAATGGAGCTTTCTAAGCTTACGAGCATCGCTTTCAACATAAGGCGCGTGCCATACACCGCGCACTCTTATGTTTACTGTAATGCTGCCGGCACCATGTCATGATAGGTTGTTCTTCTCTAACAGCTGCCACAGCCGTTATTTCGATGAAATCGGGTGTTTTGAAACCCTCCTCGACTGATCGCGCAAAAAAGCTACCCTCCACACGGCCTCCCGTGTGAAAGATAGCTTCGCTTATCCGGCGGCGGCGTTCACCCGCAGCCCTTTATTTCGACCGCTCCGCGACGAAATCGGCCAGCAGCCGCGCGCCGTAGCCCGTCGGGCCTTCAACGACGTAGCCGCTCGTTGAGCCGGCATCCATCGGTCCGGCCATATCGACGTGCGCCCATTTCGTTCCGGCCTCGACAAAACGGCGCAGGAACAATGCAGCCGTAATCGCGCCGGCGTACGCGACGCCCGTAATGTTGCAGAGATCGGCGTATTGGCTTTTCAGCAGATCGTCGTACTCGTCTTCAAGCGGCATCGGCCATACGCGCTCCCCGCTCTTCAAGCCGAGGGTCTGCAATACGTCGGCCATATCGTCTGTTCCCCAAACGCCGGCCATTTTATTGCCCAGCGCGGATACGCATGCTCCCGTCAACGTAGCGATGTCGACGATTTGCTCGGCGCCGAGCTTGCATGCGCGAATCAAGGCGTCGGCGAGCACGAGCCGCCCTTCCGCATCCGTATTGCCGACTTGAACCGTCAGGCCGTTAGCGTAGCGGATCACTTCGCCTGGCAGCATGGATGCGCCGTCCGGCATGTTTTCGGCCGTCGCGACGAACACGACGACGTTCGCTTGCAGCTTGCTTTTCACAATGATGTCGAGCGCGCCGATTACGGCAGCCGAGCCGCCCATGTCGATGCGCATGTCGCTCAGATTGCGGCCCGACTTCAGGCTGATTCCGCCGGTATCGAACGTGATGCCCTTGCCGACAAGCGCGATAAGCGGCTTCGAAGGGTCGGAGCAATAACGCATCTCGATGAGCGCCGGCGGGTATTTGCTGCCTTTGCCGACGGCGATCAGGCCGTTCATTTGATGCTCCTCAAGCCGCTCCCCCTTGAACACGTCCACCTGGACCGGCGTATCCTTAAAACGCTCGATGACCCTTTCCACCATGTCCCCGGGACGAAGGAAGTTCGGCGGCTCGTTGCCGAGATCGCGGGCAAGCTTCGTACCCTCGGCGCGAATTGAGCCAAGAAGCAGCGCTTCTTCCAGCTCCTGCGAAGCCGTCAGCAGAAGCTCGACGGTTTCGGTGTGGCGCTGTTTTTTCTTCGACTTGTATTTATCGAACGCGTATGTCCCCAGCAGCCAGCCCTCGACCCAAGCTGTCGCGGCTTCCGCTTCGCTGATCTTGCTGCCGATTACTCCGGAGAGCATGCTGAAATCGATCGCCGCCGAAGCCGCCTGCTCCTTCTCGACCGCACGGCCCGCGACGCCTGCCGCAGCGCGGATTTGGTCGAGGCCCAGCTTCGCTTCGTCCCCCAGTCCGATCAGCAGCTTATGCGATTCGGACTCACGCCCGTAAAGCCATGTCAGCGCGCCTTTGTCGCCCGCATGCTCCTTCAGCTCGTAGCCGCCCAATTGCTTAACCGGCAAATTGCCTTTGCTTACCGCATATACCGTCACTTTCGCAGCGGATGTTGAAGTTAACGTAAATTTCATTTGGTCTCATTCCTTTTAGTCAAGATAAAGTCATGCCAACTCCCCTTAATCGTACCATATCGCGGCGGAAAGTTCATGCCGGACAAGACCGGCTGGACGTTCAGGCCCTTCTTCAAAATTTCTTCAGAATTCCTTTATTTTTTCCTTCGCTCATTCTGCAGAATGTTTCGATACGATAGTTGCATCGAGTCGAAGGGAGCGAGTCACCGCCATGATTAAATCTATGCAAGAGCAGCTGCTGTTTCTATATAAATTCATGCGTGCGCCGAGACAAATCGGCAGCGTCGCGCCGAGCTCCGCATTTCTGGCCAGGAAAATGCTTGAGCCCGTTCCTTGGAACCGGGTCAGGAGCGTCGCAGAGCTAGGGGCGGGAACCGGCGCCATAACCAAACATCTGGCTAAGACGCTTCATAAAGAAACGAAGGTGCTGTTATTCGAAAAAGACCATCAGCTGCGCGGTCAATTATCCGCCCGTTATAAAAACTTCGCCTGTTATGCCGACGCGTGCAGCATGGAGCCGGCCTTGCGGAGAGAAGGAATCGAAAGTCTCGATTGCATCCTGAGCGGACTTCCCTTTTTTAATTTTCCGCCGGAGCTGCGCGAGCAGCTGATGCACCAGATCGAAACGTCTCTGAAGCCGGGCGGCTTGTTCATCGCCTTCCAGTATTCGCAGCAGATGCGAAAGCGGCTCAGCCAACAATTCGAGATCGAACGCATTCATTTTGTCCCGCTCAACGTCCCGCCCGCTTTCGTATACGTCTGCCGTAAAAAGGGGGCTGCGGATGGACACTAAGAGCGACGCCCGGTCGAAGTTTGCCGCCTATTCCCCGCTGCTGTGGCTGCTTGCGATTCCGGTGTTGAACGTATTTTACGGACTGCTGAATAACGGCGGCGGCGATGTCGGCAATCTGATGACCGATTTGGACAATCTGATCCCTTTCGTCCCTGTGTTTATTATTCCTTATTTGATCTGGTATCCGTTCATATTCGGCATGTTCGTCGTCTTTTTCGCGAAGGATAGAACCGTCTACTACCGCAGCTTGATTGCCTTGTGCGCCGGGCTTATCTCCTGTTACCTAATTTATGCGGCGTATCAGACGACTGTGCCCAGACCTTTCTTGCACGACGCCGGCTGGCTGACCGGGCTTGTGAAGTTCGTCTACGCGACCGACAAACCGTTCAACTGCTTTCCGAGCATTCATGTCCTGACCAGCTATATCGTGCTGAAAGCATCGTACCGCTGCCGGTTCGGGCGATTGGCGCGAGCGGCGATTTTCACGGCTTCGTGGAGCATCATTATCTCCACTTTGTTCGTGAAGCAGCATGCGCTGCTCGACGTCGCCGCGGCCGTCATCCTGGCGGAAGCGCTTGTTTTCGCCGTGAAGCTAACCCGTTTCGATAAACGCAAAGCGCCAAAGGAGGCTCGCGCGCATGAACTATGAATGGCTGCTGTCGCTCCTTGAGCAATTCGGCTATGCGGCGTTATTTTTTGCGCTGTGGCTCGGTATCGTCGGTATGCCGATCCCCGACGAGGTCATCGTCATGACAGGCGGCGCCGTTACCGTCAACGCGCTTTTGCATCCGATTCCGGCCTTCGTTCTGACGTATTTGGGCGTCGTGTCCGGTTTATCGCTCGGTTACGTGCTCGGCCGGTACTTGGGAACACCCGTTTTGACGCGATTGCGCCGCAAGAAAAAAATGGAGAAATATTTGCATTTTTCGGAGACGCTTGTTCAAAAATATGGTAGTTTTGCAATAGGCATCAGTTATTTTTTTCCTATCGTCAGGCATGTCATGCCTTATGTGGTCGGCGTGCACAACATGTCCTTCAAACGGTACGCCCTTTTCTCCTATACGACCGGGCTGGTCTGGACGTTCCTCTTCTTCACCGTCGGACGTTACGCGGGCAATCATGTCGAAGAAATCGGCATGCTGCTTTACGAGTACGGCTTGCGTTTGCTCTGGCTGCCGTTCGTGCTTTTTGCCGTATGGGCGATAATCCGCTATTCTTACAAGGATAAACGGCTTCGCCGTTCTTAAGTAAAGGACTGGCGGGTTTACCGAGGTTTTAGCTGCTTTCGAACAATACAAACCTGGGAGTGATCCGGCTTGACCATTAACGTTCTCGTCGCCGACGACGATCCGGAAATCCGCGACGTCATTCGCATTTACCTGCAAAACGAAGGCTACCGCGTCCGGGAAGCGGAGGACGGCGTTCAAGCACTCGAGCTGCTGCGCCGCGAGCCGGTCGATTTAATCATTCTGGACGTCATGATGCCGAATATGGACGGGATCAGAGCTTGCTTCAAGATCAGGGAAATGACGAAAATCCCGATCATCATGCTCTCCGCCAAAAGCGAGGATATCGATAAAATTACGGGGCTTACGACCGGAGCGGACGATTATGTCGCCAAACCGTTCAATCCGCTGGAGCTTGTCGCAAGAGCAAAGGCGCAGCTTCGCAGGATGACGTTCGCCGGCACGGCCGAGCAGCAGGCCAAACCCTCCGATGACAACGTACTGGAAATCGACGATCTGGTCATCAATAAAAGCAAGCACCTCGTAACGGTACGCGGCCGGGAGGCGTCTCTGACGCCGATCGAGTTTGCCATACTTGAGCTGCTTGCAGCCCATCGCGGGCAAGTGTTTAATGTCGAGCAGATTTATAAGAACGTCTGGAAGGAAGACAAATTTTTATCCGACAATACGGTGATGGTCCACGTGCGCAACATTCGCGAGAAGATCGAAGACAATCCGCGCGAGCCGCGTTTGATCAAAACGGTTTGGGGAGTGGGATACAAAGTTGAATAGAGACTTCTTGTCCCTCTTGAACTGGAAGAAGAGCATCCGCCTGCGCCTGCTGGGATCGCTTCTGTTCAGCCTTATCGCCTCGTTTTTCGGGACGGCCTTGATCAACGAAAATTTGGGGTTTTCCATCGTCAATATGCTTTGGGGCATTTTATTGCCGGATATCATCCTGCCGAAGCTTGTCGGCGCGACCTTTTCCTTGCTCTCGTTTTTATTTTTCTTCTTGCTTATCTTTTTCTTCCTGATGCGACATATCGTCCGTCAAATGAGGACGCTCGCCGACGGCCTCATGGCGCTAGCCAAGGGAGATCTCGATTACCGCGTGCCTCTGTCCGGCCAAGACGAGCTGGGCGAGGTCGCGCAAAACATCAATTACATGGCCGAGCAGCTTCAGAGCATGATGAGAAGAGAGCGCCAGATCGAAACGTCCAAAATGGAGCTGATCACCCACGTATCCCATGATTTGCGGACGCCGCTCACGAGCATCATCGGTTATTTGAACCTGCTCAAAAACGACGATTATCAGGATCTCGACGAGCATAAACGGTATATCAACAACGCCTTCAACAAAACCCAGCAAATGAAAAAGCTGATCGACGATCTGTTCGAGTATACCCGTCTGACCAGCGGCGACGCCACCCTCTCCTTCCATAAAATCGACCTCGGCAGTCTGCTGGAGCAGATCATCACCGAGTTCGAGCCGATCGCTCAGGAGCTTTCCATTACGGTCAAAAGGGACTGGGAGCAAACGCCTTTCCCGGCCCATGTAGATGTCGAAAAACTGGTGCGGGCGATCGACAACCTGCTCATGAACGCGCTCAAGTTTTCCTTGAAGCCCGGCGACATTACGGTACGGCTTGCCGAGCGGGGCGATTGTATCGTGCTTGCGGTCGAAAACCGGGGAAAACCGATTACCGAGGACCAGGAGAAGCTTTTATTCGAGCGTTTCTATAAGGCGGAGCCTTCCAGGCGCGACCGCGACATGCCTTCGGGCGCAGGACTGGGCTTATCGATCGCCCGGTATATCGTCGAGCTGCATGGGGGAAAAATCGGGCTGAAGCATGCGAACGGACATTTCACCTTTTTTATCGAGCTGCCCAAAGCGGCGCAAATTACAAAGTACAATGGGAGCGATGATAAACTATGAATACGAACGCCTTGGAACGCAGCAAAATCCGGGATATCGCATTGGCCGAGGAGGGCCGGCTCAAAATCGAATGGGCAAACGCGCATATGCCCGTCCTGAATCGGATCAAGGAACGATTCGCAATCGAGCAGCCTTTTAAAGGATTAAAGGTTGCCATATCGCTTCATTTGGAAGCGAAAACCGCTTGCCTTGCGAAGGCCGTTCAAGCAGGCGGCGCGGAAGTGACGATTACCGGCAGCAACCCTTTGTCCACCCAAGACGACGTCTGTGCGGCACTCGTTGCGGACGGCATTACCGTCTTCGCCAAATATAATCCGGACCCTCGGGAGTATAAACGGCTGATGCTCGACACGATCGAAACGGAGCCGGATTTAATCATCGACGACGGCGGCGATTTGGTAGGCATTTTGCATGCGGAACGCCGCGATTTGCTTGGTAAGGTACGCGGCGGGGCAGAAGAAACGACGACGGGCATTTTGCGGTTGAAGGCGCTGGAAAAGGAAGGCCGGCTCACGTTTCCTATGATTGCGGTGAACGATGCGTTCTGCAAATATTTGTTCGACAACCGGTACGGGACGGGGCAGTCGGTCTGGGACGGGCTCAACCGGACGACCAATCTTGTCGCAGCGGGCAAAATCGTCGTCGTGGCCGGCTACGGCTGGTGCGGCAAAGGCGTTGCCATGCGGGCCAAAGGCTTGGGAGCGAAAGTTGTCGTTACGGAAACGGATGCCATCAAAGCGGTTGAGGCATACATGGACGGTTTCGAAGTCATGCCTATGCAGGAAGCGGCGAAAATCGGCGATATTTTCGTCACGGTAACCGGCAATAAGGATGTCATATGCGGAAAGCATTATTTGATGATGAAGGACGGGGCCATCCTGACGAATGCCGGCCATTTCGATGTGGAAGTCAATGTGAAGGATCTCGAGGACATCGCCGTCTCGCACCGTACCGTCAGGAAAAATATCGTGGAGTACACGTTTATCGACGGTCGCAGCGTTTATTTGCTGGCGGAAGGGAGGCTCGTCAACTTGGCGGCGGGCGACGGCCATCCGGCGGAAATTATGGATATGACGTTCGCGCTCCAGGCGATGTCGTTGAAATATGTGAACGAGCAGTATCAAAGTCTCGGCGGCAAAGTCGTCAACGTACCGTTCGAGCTGGACGAACAGGTGGCTCTCTATAAGCTGGAATCGCTGGGCATTGAGATCGACCGGCTTACAGGGGAACAGCAAGCTTATTTGGCGAGCTGGGCGGAGCATTAATCTTTCATTTTTGACGGAGTACGAGCCGAAAAAAACCTCCAACCCCGCGTGAGGCAGCGGTTTTGGAGGTTTTTTTCTTATTCAAGACACTCTCGTGCGGCAATGCCGTCTAGGAAAAATATTACGATTCCTTATCCCAGTTCGGCAAGCGCATCGGACAGGCTTACGTCGCCGCTTGCGACTTCGTCGATCCTTTTGGCGAACGTGTTCAGCATGAACAGGAACAGCGCCAAAATTTCCATGATTTCGTCCCGGCGCAGCTTCTCTGCGTAAGAAGCGCTATGAACGTACCGGTAGTACATTTCCCCGTCCTCTTTGACGCTGAAATGTCCGATCGCCAAACGGCAGTTGATCGCAAGCAGCAGCTTGCCCACATCGTCCGCGAGCTCCGGCCTGATATCGCATGGAATCGTCGTGTAGATCTGAAGCAGCTGGATATAGGATAAATCGTCCTCATCCAGAGGCACGAAGCTGAAGTTGATGAAACGATCTCTATTCTTATGATCCTTCTCGATTGCCGCAAGCAGCACGTTAAGCGGAATCTCCTCCGACTTCTCGACAATCGTCGCCGGATAACCCGCCTGCTCCAAATCGCGCTTCAAAAAACCGAACTCGGCCAAATGCCGGGCATGCACCGCTTCGGGTACCATTCGCTTCGCTCCCTTCTGTCTGGCCTCTTTTGACTAAGTTAAAAACATGTATGGGAGTATCCATTACATTCCGAAAGGGATTGCCTTGCCGCTTCAGACATCTTGTTTTGCATTTCTATTATTGGATGGGTTCGGTAGGAAGAAACGCAAAGCCAAAACTCGCTGCAAGGTTATTCCCTTTCTCCATTTCATTTTCCTTTATATAGCGCTATATTACCCCTAGCGCGTCTTTTCTAAACCGCCGCAGTTGCAGGCGGCGATCACCGCCCTGACTGACGCGCTACTCGCGCTTCTTCATCGCCTCGACAAGCAAATCGCGCTGCTTGCTCGGATCGCCGTTGAGCCTGTACAGCGCTTTCGGGCTGCAGCCGCCTGCGGTAATGAAGTTTTCGACGTGCTGATACTGCTGCTTGACGCCTTCGCTGCCGTCGAACTCCGGAAGCTCCGAAATCATGCTCATGATGACGTCCGCATCCTTCACCCGCTTCGCATGTTTCTTGTCCGACGATTTCTCCGCATCGAACACCGCCTTCGTGATGCCCCATGCCCCCGCCTTGGCCGCCCTGTCGCGTCCGGCCTGCTTCACGGTGCGGGCAATGCTCATCGAGACGCCCGCTCCGGCGGCTATGGCTTTCAGCGGCAGGCCGACCTTCGCGCCGACACCGGAAAGCGTCGCGATCTCGCCGGCGATGTTGACCATGTTCAAGCCGACTTGTATGCCTGCGCGAACGAGCTTCTTGTTGTTGATCTCCTTCATCGTTCTAGCCAGCTCGTATTCCCTGATGTCGTTAAGCTCCTGCTGCTCGTCGTCCGTTATGGAAGCCGACCCTTTCAGCGCATCACGGCGCACGCCCAGCTTATCCATATGAACGCCTTTATTGCCGGTCCAAAGCGTTCTGCCGCGCACCTGAAGCTTGCTTTCTTCTTTAATATAGCTGCTGTTCGCATACTTTTTCTTAAAATCGCGTTTGATTTGCGTCATCCGGTAGTTGTTGATCGTCGACTTGATCATTTCATATACCTTCAACGTAATCTCGATCCCGCTGATCGCAATGCCGATAGCCGGAATGGCCGTCCCCAATGCCCCCGTTCCGAGCTTGAGAATGTCAAGAATCGATTTGACCGTCTTCACGACCGACTGCGCGGACTGCAAAGCGTGCCCGACAGCCGAGAGTGTGCCCCGAACAACCTCGTCCGCCGTAATGCCTTCCGTGCTGAACCCTTCCTTGAACATATCGTAAATATCTTTAACCGTGAAGAACGCTTCCTTGATCGCGCCGATCGCATCGCCGACCGAGCCCGACCAATCGGATACCGCCTCCGAAGCGCCGATGCCGTCTTCTTTGCCGGACACCTTGGCGCCGCCGTCAATCATCCCGGCTATGCCGTCAAACATACCATGTGCGCTTTCCACGCCTTCAGCGCTTGCTCCGCCGATGGCTTCCGCTTTCTCGCCCGTCGTCATCGTCGTGCTCCGGTAAGCGGAAACCCCTTTCTTCATGGCCATCAAACCGCCCAAGCCGCCCCCGAGAAACCCGGTAACCGAGCCTGCTACGCCGACTTTATCGCTGTCCGACCCCAGCTTGTCGTTATTCTCTTTTTTGCCCAGCTCTTCGAGCTCGTCCGACGTATCTCCAAGCGTATCGGTAACGTATCCGACCCCTTCGCCCGTCTGCTCGGCCGCGCCGTCAAGACCTTCATCCTCGAGGTCAGAGGCTTGTCCCCCGACAGAGCCGGTGCTCGTTTTATTCGCATGCAGCTTCCCGCGCATGTTGGCGAGCGTCGCCGTCTCCTTGACCTTCTCCTTGCGGACGAAGCCGGTAATGCCTTCATGCTCGATCATTTCCCACTTGCCGGTTTCGTCCTGTATTTCCTTGTCATCGAATTTCGTCCGGTAGCCGATTTTCTTGCCGACCGTCTTATTTTCATCGACCTTGTAAAGCTTCGTGTTCCCCGTCGGATCCGCCGGATCGTTATCTTCCGTATATCCCCGCATATGAGCTCCCATAAAGGAAGACATGAGCGCTTCCTTCATCTGTACGGCCGCTCCGCTGCCCGCGCCAGGCTGAGCTTTGCCAGCTCCGGAACGGTCCGTCAGCTGCCGCGCGTAACGCTGCGTAGCTTGGTTCCCGTACGTTTGCTGCAGCGCCAGCAGCGCGCCAGGCGCCAGACCGTTCCGCCTGCCGTCGCCCGTTTGCTCTTGTGCGCCCATCGAAGCTTGCGCCGGGGACATTGCATGCATGGATCCAGTGCTCCGGTTCCGTCTTCCGGGAGCTTTCATCTCAGCCATCCTTCAGGCTCCTTTCTTGAAGGAAGCTCCGCCCCCTCCGCCAGCATCGTCATTTCCACAACGTTCCTATTAGTTCTAGTGTACTGGATTAATCAGGGAGTGTGAAGCTTTTTGTCGCAGCTTGTCGGATAATCACTTGCGCTTTGCAGACCCCGCAGCCGGCGCTGCGCCAAGCTTCTCCCGCTCCGCTTTGGTCAAGCTGCGAACGACAAGCCCGTACGATTGATCGATCATATCGAGCAGCTCTTGCTCAGGCACCGAGCCGTCTACGGTCACCGTATTCCAGTGCCTTTTGTTCAAATGATAGCCCGGCTTCACCGCTTCGTATTGCGCGCGCAGCAAATCGGCCTCGAATGGGTCGCATTTGAGCGATATCGAGGCTGCGCCGTCTTCGGAGATGAGCGCGAACATTTTACCGCCCACCTTCATAACGGAGGGCTCCGGTCCAAACGGAAAATCCTCGACCGCCCCCGTTCTCGTCAAACAATATCGGATCAGCTCCTGCTTATTCATCCACCGTTCCTCCTCTTATCAATACGATATGCTAACAGTCGCTTGCGCCGGGCCTCCATCCTGTCAGTTGGCTCCACTCGCTTGCTCTTCTCATGATCGTCCAGATAACGGGTCCCTTCTCCTCCACATACTTCTCACGCTCGTCCTTGTACAGGCCGGCCAGCCTGTATTTTTCTGCGGTATATACGGCGCGGTCGCTGGGGTTTTCCCTTAAATAGTCGCGGAACAAAAGGGCGAATTGCTCGGACCAGCTGCCGCTTTCCCTTACGTGGATATGCGTGCGCCTGCCTCCAGGCGATTCACGGAAATACCGTTTCGTTCGATCGGGATTGGCGGCCCTATGCACAAACCCTGCGTTTTCGAGCGGCGTCCGATATTCGCTTACCGGTTCCAGCCGCTTTACGGACACTTGGATGTCGATGACCGGCTTGGCGTCAAGCCCGATGACCGAGGTCGAGCCGATATGGTCGATACGGACGGCCAGCCCGCCCAAAGCTTGCCGCAGCACGCCGCCTACCCTGGCGAATTCGCGCGGCCAGTCTTCCTCGTAAGGAACGATAACGATCGGTTCCGCCATTCGGGACGCTCCTTTCCGCTGCTTTTATATGCTGAATATATTCTATCTTATCAGGATTCGGGGCATAACTCTATTTGTTCCGGATCGCGGCAGCATCACGTTTATGTATTCAAAATGCCGAAACATGTTATCGCCGAAACGCGTCTAATAGTTGATTGATCAAACTGAGGATATTACAAAACCGCACGACTCTATAACCGATCTGAAGCTCCGGCCTCTTCTCCAAAAAAGAAAGGTGGTTTTTATGGCGAAACTGATCTATTCGATAATGGTGCTCGTTTTTTTGGCTGCATGCGGGCAGCCTCAGAGTCAGGCTCAGCAGCAACCGGCACAGCCGTCCGCAGCGGACGGAATCGCGATGGCTTCGCATTCGGACAGCAGCGAGAATCCGTCAACCGGGAATGCTGCCTTGCAAGCGGACGAACTAAACGACATCAACAAAAAACTCTCCGCCGGCATGGAAGAGCTGGAACGGAAGCATCCGGTTAAATTTCTGGGAGTAGGCAGCGGGGGCGATCATATTCTGGTCATGATCCGGAGAGCCGGCGATTTCGAGAAACCGCTGACCGAGGCTGAAATCGGCGCCTTCAAGCAATCGCTGTATGCCATTGCCGACAAGGAGTTTCCATTGAAGCTCGATGTCGGCGCTTGCTGTGATCGCGAAGCCGGTATAGCGGGGAAAATCAAAAAGATAGAGGACGGGCGGGTTTTAGTCCTAGACGACCATAAAAAGAACGGGAACACCGATGATCCGTATGCGGCTTGGATCAAGCTGACCGATGACGGAAAAATCGTCCGCTCGGACGGCAGCGGGGATGTGCCTTTTGAAGCTTTGGCCGAAGGCATTAAAGTAAAGGCCTGGTTTACCGGGATCATGCTGGAGTCCTACCCGGGGCAAACCTCAGCTCTTAAAATCGAGCTTCAATGACCTGCCGCCGGTTTCCGGCTTGGGGAGTCGTTTGAGCGCAACACGGGAAAACGCCTAAACCTGCAGCGGTATAGTCATACTTAGGGAATAGCGGTATTCAACTCCTATACTATAGATTTAAGAGATTTCGCCTACTAATCCGAACATTCATGGCTTAAGATGGAACCTTTATACCGCTGATGACTTGTGTCCTGGAAAACTAGTACGGTAAAAGCTGCTGCTACTAAGGCAAGTCTCACTATTTCTCACCGAAAACCCGTGTTCTAGGGGCATAATGAGGCAAAGGCAACTATTCGTGAGGCTAGCCTTACTATGTCTCACCGAAAACCCGTGTTCTAGGGGCATAATGAGGCAAAGGCAACTCTTCGTGAGGCTAGCCTTACTATTTCTCACCGAAAACCCGTGTTCTAGGGACATAATGAGGCAAAGGCAACTATTCGTGAGGCTAGCCTTACTATTTCTCACCGAAAACCCGTGTTCGGACGAGTTAGTGAGGCAAACGAAATTGATAGTTGCGTTTGCCTCACTAACGCGCCAGAACGAGCATTTTACCGGTGAAATAGTGCGGATAGCCTCATTAACAATAAGGTTTTCTCCATTACGCGTACGGTCCATTCATAATATTAATGATATCCGTGTTTGCTTTCGTAACCGGTCTTCATCAATCCCTAGTTTTAGACTTGATCACGCATTAGTCCGTGCTGAGGTAGAGCAATACGGAATTGTCAAACGCGAGGTATTCCCAACCGTACCTGTCAGCGTGGAATACTCCCTTACCGAAAGCGGCAGGGAGTTCGGGAGCATCCTCTTGCAGATGAAGCATTGGGGAGACAAATGGATGACGGAGCCTTTGCGGCATGCCGGCGATTCCCATTCCCGATGACGGTTTCGTTAGAACAGCAGCAAAAAGAAGCTTCCAGCTCCACTTTGACAGTGGATCTGAAAGCTTCTTTTCATTTTTGGCGCCGGTCGATCCCCATCACTTCCGAGACAAGCGCTTCGATCAGCGGCGCACTTTTACCGTTCTCGTCTCGCTCGACGTCATGCCGGCCTCGTTGACCAGCTCGCATCGGTACTCGTACGTGCCCGCCTGTCTGCCTTGAATCGCCGTCATGGCGGATTGCGCTTGCGGTGACCGGTCGGACAGCGTTTGCGTGTCGATGAGAACGCCGTTCTCGTACAAACGGTACGTCGTCCCGTTCGTTCCCCACCACATATTCATGCTGACGCTGAAATTTCCGTCCCCGTCCCAATTATCGTCCGAAAGCACCGGCTTGCCCGGCGCCGCATCCTTCACACGCACGGTCAGAACGTCGCTTCGCGTCGTCCCGAACGCATTCGTAAGCTCCGCCACATAACGGTACGTGCCGTTTGACTTATACGTAACGGACGTTACAGTCGATTGGGCGTCCGGCGAACGGTCGGCCAGCGTTTGCGTATCGATCAGGACGTCGTTTTCGTACAGCTTGTAGATCGTGCCGTTATTGCCCCACCACAGGTTCATCTTCACCTGGTAGCTGCCGTCCAAGAGGCCCGTATCATGGCCGTTATCGTCCGACAGCACGGGCTTGCCCGGCGCTCCTCCCGCGCTCGATCCGATATTGTTCACGACGGCCGTCGCCGTGCCGCGATTACCCGCTTCATCGACGAACTCGAAAGTAAAGCTTCCGTTCGCCAGGAACGTAAAGCTGTTCGCTCCTCCGTTGTTCGTAATCGTGACAGGCTCGCTAGGCGTAATCGTCGCGATGACGGGTTGATTCGTCGGAGCAGTCGTACTGTAAGCCACTGCAGCAGTAGGCACTGTCATATCGATATGAAAGGCAATCGTCTTCTCTAATTCCACATGACCCGCTTGATCGGTTGAACGGTACAGCAAGCGGTGCTCGCCGTCCTGAGCGACGATAATCGGGTTCGCATACGGCTGCCATGTGCTGCCGTTATCCAGGCTGAATTCGGTTGCTGCGACGCCCGACCAGGCATCCGAAGCCGACAGCGTTACCGTTACGGGCTGAACGTACTTGTTCCGCAGTCCGTCAGGCTGTGCCGGCGAAACGGACGCTGTCGTAACAGGAGGCGTCATATCGATATCCAGCCTCGACAGGTTGGCGGCCTCTTCATTGCCGGCGTTATCCGTCGACCGGTATTCGATGCTGTACCTGCCGTCCTGGTCGAACGACAATGGTGCGGAGTAGGGCTGCCAAGACGTCCCGCCGTCCAAACTATAAACGGTGGCTGCAACGCCCGATTTGTCATCCGCAGCAATCAAGCTTGCTTTCACGCCGGTGACATACCAGTCGTTCCGTTTTGTCCCTTCCAGCTGGACGACGGTTGTCGGAGGCGTATCGTCGGTGACGATCCACTGCATGGCGCGAAACTTGGAAGTCTGCTTGCCGTCGCCAATTCCTCCTCCCCACTCGATATATCCTTTCCGACCGTTGCCGTCATTGTCGTTGACGAGCATGGAGAAGCTGATGACCCCGTTCTTCTCCGCTTTGATCGGCGTTAACTCCGACCAGGGGAGCGCCAATTCATAAATCGTGTACTTCTGGTTTTCGTCCCTCGATATTTGCAGATTGCCATTCGTCACCGCTCCTTTCGCAACCCCCGGAGGCGTAATCCAGCGATATATTTGCGGCCCCTCCGGCGTTTGTGAAATACCGTACTCGTACCAGTACTGGCTTTCTCCCGGAAGACCGCTTGAAACGGCAAACTGCACGCTGTCGTTCTTCCAAATATCCGCTTCCGCAAACGGCGACGACAGCGTATCGTCCTTGATCCTTGCGGTAAGATACATATGGCTGGAATCGTAGTTCAGCCAAACGCTGCCGCTTAAATCTCCGGCTCCCTGATAGCCGGTCATTTTTACCGTCCCCTTGGACAGGTCGATCGTGGACGGAGCGGCGGAAGTTTCCGGATCCAGCGATCCGTCTACGATGACCGACCCTTGTATGATTGGATTGAATTCGGCCGTTCCTTCATACGTAAACGGATCGAACCCGTCGAAATAAACCGTTACCTTGATCACGCTGCTTGCGCCGAGGCCGAAGCCGGTAAGCGGTATGTCTACAGAGGCGGACGAGTCTGCCGAAATCGTAGCGTTCAGCTCCTTCGTGCCCGATTGCGTCCCGAACCGCCACTCCACTTTCTGCACCTGCAAAGCATTCGATTGAGACTCGTTTTTGATCCCGACCAAAAGCGACTTGCTCATCGTTCCGAGATCGGTAATAACGGGACGAACCTTCACTTCATAAGGCTGCAGTGCCGAAGCCGAGCTTCGGATCAGTCCGATTGTGTCGCTCCCTTTCTTCAGTACACCCGTTACAGAACGGGTTCCAGGCTCGTTAGCGTTCGGCACGCCGATCTTTTGAACGGTCTTTTGCCCGCTCCCGGTCGTGATCGGATAAGTCCCGCCTTCCACGTTCAGGCTAAAATCGAAGGCGGCGGACGTCGTATTGTCGGTTACCAACTCGAAAGCCATCGAGTCGCCGACCCGAGCGGGCTCTCCGCGCAAGGCAAACGTCGAATCTTTCACGATTTCGGCAATTTCCCCTTCTACGAAATACGGTTCATCGCTTAACGTCACGAACACATTGCCGTTAAACGGCGTGTAGGTATGCGAATTCCCCATCATATCCGTTATTTGAATCGGATTTGCTGTACGAATAGCAACCGGGATCGTCGAACCGGCGGACCACAAAGTTCTTACCTCTGCGCCATCCCTGTCAAAAACGTAGCTTCGGATGTCGCTATCCGTGGACTCCCGGCTTACGAAGCGCGCACCGGCAAGCGCTCTCGTCATGGTTGCGAAAGATACATATGCCGGCTTAGGCGTGTAGGCGCCCAGTTTATCGTTCGGATGACGAATAATGCCGAAATTATCTTCGTTATAATCGATTTTAACGCCGTCGTTCATAAAATCGTACCACATGACTTGCTCGATACCGCTGGCGATCGAAACGACATAACCGCGAATCAGGTAGTTTGCCTGCGTCCTTTCATCTACGCCGCGATTGTCAAACTCCGTCGGCCAACCGAACTCGGATATCCAGAGCGGTTTCAATTGCCCGTTATTGTATTTGCGAATCAAGTCCTGCACGCTTTTGATATTGGCTTCGAGCAACTCCGGTGCTCCGGGATATACATAAGGATGAATGGAAATACCATCCAAATACTGCATGCCCCCGAGCTGAAATACTTTTTCCATCCAGACCAGATCGATCCCCATTACCATGCCTATGACCGGCAAGTCGGGATGGGCGGCCTTGACCGTTTCATACGTTTTTTTCAGCAGCGGAAAATAATATTCCGGTTTCGAGTCCGCCGGTCCGGTTCCTCTGTCCCCGAAGCCTCCGTCGAATTCATTGTAAACTTCGACGGCATCGAGTTGACCGTCGTAATAATCCGCATACGCTTTCACATAATTGGCGAATCCTTCACGGCCTTCGTCCGTGTAAGGCGTGCTGTTGTTATCGTACAAAGGGTTGTTGAATCCGGTCATGAGCGTGAAATCGAAATGCTTGTCATTCAGCATCGTCATGTATCTGTCAGGCAAAGGCGTGAAGGAGTATACGCCCTTTTGCTTTTCAATGCCGTTCCACTCGATGCCGTCTCTGACCATTTGGATACCGGCAGCTTTCATCATATTGATGACATCGGCTGTAGATGCCGCCGGGATGCGGTGCGTATGGGCGGCTATCCCAAACGGAGAAGGTTCATTTCCCGCTTCGGCCAGGGGAGAAAGCACAGCGAATGGCGTTTTTATTAAAATCGGATCGCTGCCGGCCAACTCCGCCTTGATGTGCAGCGTGAAATAACCGAAATCGGAAAATGGAACCGATAAAAAAGCTTCATTTTGAACCGAAGGCACCACGCCCTCCGATACAAAGGCTCCCTCGTAATCATAGACGGCCCATGTTACGGCAGGCCTCGCGGTACTTACCTTAAATTGAATCGGCTCGCCATCCATAAAAATGTTGCCCGGACGAACCTGAACCAATTTCGTAGCCGGCGTCTCCGCGGTCGCGTACGGTCCGTCATTGCTCCATTTATTCAGAGCATTTCCGGCCTCGACCTTAAACGTAACCTTCTGGCCGACCTGCAGCCCCGTCACCGCGTAGGAGGTTACCGATGCGTCGACTGTCGCGAGGACAGTTCCGTTTCGATACAAGGTATAACCGGTTACACCCGCAGTGTCTTCCGCCGATGACCAGTCCAGCTGCAGCCCCGTTTCGGTAATATTCGAAACATTTAGGGTGCCGCCGTTCGGCCAAACTGGAGAGCCGGCGTTCACCCTGTCGGCGGAAAGCTCCAGATAAGGACGGTTAACCGCATTTTCCCTGCTGTTGACCGACACGGCATGGCCTTGGGCGGCCTGTTCTACGAGCGCAAAGCCGGCCGTTCCGTCAAGCGCCGCTTGCCGTTTTACAAAGGCGGTCACGTCATATTCATGCCAGCCGGCGGTTTTGCCCACATTGACGCTGCCGATATAATGATCGATGTCGGGCTTGCTGTTCCAGTTTACCGCGTTTTCCTGCCACGAATCGTTCTCCATACCGTACGCCTGCATGCCGATCGTCGAATTCTCATTGTCGAAGGCGTATACCTTTAGCTTGGCTGAGCCGATCTCGCCCGAGAACGACTGCAAATCGTATTTCATGTAAGCCTGCCGATTTAAGTTGATGTCCGCATCGTACTTTTTGACAGCGAGCGTAACCGAAGAACCGTAATTATTGTTGGCGCCTGACCCGCCGTTGACATAAGTATCCGCGACAGGCGGTAATACCGTCCGGTTTGGACCCGGCATCGTCATAGTAACGTATGGCCCGTCGTTGCTCCATTGATTCGAAGCGTTCCCGGCCTCCACCTTGAACGTATATTTCTTGTCGGCCTGCAGGCCCGTCACCGTGTAGGAAGTCGCCGTTCCGGCCACCGTACCGACAACGCTGCCGTTCTGATAAACGGTATAGCCGGTCACGCCCGCCGGATCTGTCACCGCAGTCCAATTCAACTGCAGGCTCGTTGCGCTTGCACTCGATATGCGCACATTGCTTCCACCGGACCAGTTGGGGGCGTTTCCATTCATTCGTTCAGGGGACAGCTCCAGATAGGGGGGATTCGCCGTGTTTTCCCTGCTGTTGATCGACACGGCATGACCTTTGGCCGCTTGCTCGACAAGCGCGAAGCTGGCTTTCCGGTCAAGCGCCATTTGGCTTTTGACGAAGGCGGTCACGTCAATTTCATACCAGCCCGCTGTCTTGCCCACGTTGATATTGGCGATATAGTGCTCGAAGCCGGGTTTGGTATTCCACGTCGCCGTATTTTCCTTCCATGTGTCGTCCTCCATGCCATACACCTGTACGCCAATCGTCGAATTTTCGGAATCGACGGCGTACACTTTCAATTTGGCCGAGCCGATCTCCCCGGCAAACGAGCTCAAATCGTACTTCATATACGCCTGCCGGTTCAAGTTGCCGTCGACGTCGTAATTTTTGACAAGGAGCTGACTCGAGGATCCGTAATTATTATTCGCAGCGCCCCCCGCATTCACGTAGGTATCTTCGATCGGATTCAATTGCACGGCAGCCGGACTAAGAGACTGAGTCGCCGCGGAGTCCGCGGCGAAAACCTGCGTGTTATCGTTCCATCGAGGGACAAAGGGCAAAACAAGACTATGGAGCAGTACTGCCGTCAAGGATAATCCCAAGATGCGAATGCCTGTTTTCGATCGCATGTTTCTGAACATTCCTCTCACCCCAAACGTTTTATTTAATGAACTCAACTTCTTTCGCAGCAGCATACATCCGCCCTTTGAAGGAGCAACTCGCCGGGACTTTCTCGACGAGTTGCCCTGAATTCCGAACAAGGCCCTTCGAAAACTTTTCGCAAGAGCTTTCATGCTCTTTCGGCTTGCACCGAATGATTAACATGCAGACGGGAGGCGACTTGCCGATCAGCCCGCCCGAAGGTGCAAATTATCGACCGTCACTTTACTTTCACAATCTTCGTTTCACTCGATGTGATTCCCGCTTCGTTAACAAGCTCGCACCGGTACACATACGTGCCCGCCTGTCTGCCTTGGATCGCCGTCACGGCGGATTGCGCTTGCGGCGTACGGTCGGACAACGTTTGCGTATCGATGAGAACGCCGTTCTCGTACAAACGGTACGTCGTCCCGTTCGTTCCCCACCACATATTCATGCTGACGCTGAAATTTCCGTCCCCGTCCCAGTTATCGTCCGACAGTACGGGCTTGCCCGGCGCCGCATCCTTCACGCGTACGGTCAGTACGTCGCTTCGCGTCGTCCCGAACGCGTTCGTAAGCTCCGCAACATAACGGTACGTGCCGTTCGTTTTATGCGTAATGGACGTTACGGCCGATTGGGCGTTCGGCGAACGGTCGGCAAGCAGCTGCGTGTCGATCAGGACGTCGTTCTCGTAGAGCTTGTAGATCGCACCGTTATTCCCCCACCACAGGTTCATCTTCACCTGGTAGCTGCCATCCATGAGCCCCGTATCGTGGCCGTTATCGTCCGATAGCGCAGGCTTGCCCGGCGCCCCGCCCGCGCTTGAAACGATATTGTTCACGACAGCCGTCGCCGAACCCGAATTGCCCGCTTCATCGGCGAATTCGAAAGTAAAGCTTCCGTTCGCGAGGAACATAAAGGCATTCGCTCCCCCGTTGTTCGTAATCGTCACCGGCTCGCTAGGCGTAATCGTCGCGACGACGGCTTGATTCGTTTGCGCGGTTATGCTGTAAGAAATCGAGGCAGTCGGCGCCGTCCGGTCTATGCGGAACGCGGTCGTCTGCACCGTTTCCATATTGCCTGCCTGATCGGTCGAGCGATATGCGATACTGTAGCTCCCGTCCTGCTCGAACGTCAGAGGCGCCTCGTAAGGCAGCCAAGTCGTCCCGCCGTCCAAGCTGTACGAAGTGGATGCGACGCCGGATTCGTCATCCGTCGCGCTCAAGCTTGCCTGAACGCCCGTCACGTACCATCCGTTCCGCTGCGTTCCTTCCAGTGCCGCGACAGTCGCCGGCGGCGTAATGTCGGCTCTGCCCCCGGCGTCCATCAATACGATGGCCCGGTATTGCGTCGGATCCTTGGCGCTGCCGATTCCGCTCCCCCACTCGATATAGCCGTCGCGGCTTCCGGCATCGTTCTCGTTGACGAGCATCGAGAAGCTGATGACGTTTCCTGCTGCCGGCTTCATCGGCTCGAGCTCTCTCCAGGGCATTTTTAACCGGTACTTCGTTACCTTCCGTTCTTCGTCCCGGATTACATCGAGATCGATGTCGCCGTTGTCGTGAATGCCGAGCGGAATGCCCTGCGGCGCGTTGTAAAAGTAAATCTGCGGCCCCTGCGCCGTAAGCGAAACGCCGATTTCATAATTGTAGGTAACGGTCCCGGGAATCCCTCCAGCCATACCGAATTGGATGCTGTCATTCTTGTAAATCTCCTGGCCGACAAAAGGATATTGGAAGGCGTCGTCTACGATATCCGCATCCAAATAAAAGTTCGTCTCGTCCCAGGACAGCTCGAAGCTTCCGCTTATATCATCCGGCCCCATGTAGGCGTCCGCCTTGATCCGGTTCGTCCCGGAGCTGAGATCGATGGCAACCGGATCGGCGGTGCCCCCTCTATAAACCACACGGTTAAAGTCGATGGAGCTGACGACATGAACGGGATCGTAACCTTCCAATACGACGGTGATATCCAGCGGGTAGGACTTTCCTTCCGCAAAGCCCGGCAGCGGGATGGACTCCGTTAAAACGGTGGAAGGAGCAATCGTTCTCGACGCGGCCGTGCCGCTTAATTCGCCGACGGACCAATCGATTCCGCTCAATACAATTGGCGTTTCGACCGCATGATTCTCGACGATCACTTGTACCGAAGGCGCTTCGCCGGGTACGGACGAAAGGAATGGCTTCACGTTGACCGCAAAAGGTTTTTGGAACGGAATGTCCGCATACACCATGCCGATCGGATGTCCGGCTGCGGAAACGAGCTTTCCGCGCACCGATACGACGCCCTCCCGATCCAAACCGGGAACGCGGATCGCAAGCGTCTGTCCCGTTCCCGCCGCCGCCTCGAACGGATAGATCTCTCCGTTTAATTCGAGCGTACCGGACAAGGAACTGTCCGCCGCATTAGCGACAGTCAGCTTCAGCTTGCCGTCCTCATTGACAAGCGACGCCTCGCCGGTCAACACGAAGGTTAAATCCTCATCGATCCCTTCAATCGGGCCGTGAATGTAAACCGCTTCGCCGTTCAAGGTCATATACACCTTGCCTTGTATGGGGGTGTAAACGGTCTCGTTGCCCATCAAATCGACGATGCGGATCGGGGCTTGCGCGCGAATGACGACAGGCGTGGGCTCTACCGCCCAGGCGACGCGAACCTCCTCGCTGCCTTTCTTAAACAAATAGTGATAATAAGAACCTGTCGCAGAAAGGTCGGCGTCGAAATCGGCTTCCGACAATTGCCGGATCATCACGGCATAAGCCGTGAAGGCGGGCTTCGGCGTATAAGCGCCGAGCCGGTCGGCTTTATTGCGAATAAGGCCGAAGTTATCCTCGTTATGCGCAGGGTTCGTTCCATCGTTCATGAAGTCGTACCAGTAAATTTTCTCGACGCCGTTCGCCAGAGAAAGGACGTAGCTGCGAACCAAATTGTCAGCCGACTTCTTCTCGCTTACGCCCGAAAGCGTATTATGCGTCGGCCAGCCGATTTCCGTAAGCCAGATCGGCTTCGTTTGTCCGCCATTGTACTTTTTGACAAGATCGTTTACGTCCTTGAACGATTTCACAATCATTTCGGGATCCTTCGGGTACACATACGGATGAATGGCGATCGTATCCATATAGTTCACGCCGCCCAGCTTCATGACGGATTCCAGCCAGGATAAAGGAACGCCCGCCGTCGACATGCCGGAAACGATCGTATCCGGATGCGAGGCTTTAACGGTTTCGTACGTTTTTTTCAAAAGCGGGTAATAGTATTCCGGCTTCGAATCCGCCGGTCCCGTACCGCGGTCGCCGAAGCCGATATTGAATTCGTTATACACTTCCACTTGCTTCAAAAACCGGGTGTATTCTGGCGAGGCCGGATCCGCTCCGTTATAAGCGTCCAGAACGGCCTTCGCATGATTGGCAAAGCCTTCTCTGCCTTCATCCGTATAGGGCGTGCTGTTCGCATCGTAGAACGGATTGGTATAGGCTAGCACCCAGAGCTGATCGAGCGCTTTTTCGCGAAAATCGTTGAAATACTCCGCCGCTACGGGAGATGCCGGAACCGTATAAACGCCCTTTTGTTTCTCCACGGAGTTCCATTCGGACGCTTCTCTCACATTTTTGATCCCGGCTTTGGCGATGAGGTCCGTCAAGTCCGGAATCCACCCTTTGGGAGCCCAAGTCAGATGCGTATTGACGCCGAACGGAGAATCGGCGATTTGACTGACGTCATACGGCGTCAAGACGGTGAAGGTCGTTTCCAGCGTGATCGGGTCGCGGTTCGCCGCTTCGGCCGCAGCCTCCAGCGTAAAATAGCCGCGCAGCGATGCCGGAAACGCGATCAGCGCTTCTCCGTTAAGGGGGGCTGCGACGCCGGAAGCCACCTGCGAGCCCCACACATCCTTGATCGTCCAGGAGACGGAGGTTCTGCCCGTCAGGAGCTTCATGCTCAACTCCTCGCTGCTTAAGTAAACGTTGCCGAGCTGGGACGGAGCGAACTTCGTCTCCCGGGTGCCCGCAGTGGCGAACGGACCGTCAGTACTCCATTTGCCGGCTTTTCCGGCCTCCAGCTTAATCGTATACGGCTTGCCTACGGCCAGCCCGGTTACCGTATAAGCGGTTGTGCTGCCGCTCACCGTACCCGCAAGTACGCCATTCGCGTACACGTTATACGTTTCCGCCCCGGCTGCGGGCGTCCAGTTAACGCCGATTTCGTCTTCTCCTTCATGCATAACCGTAACGCTGGAAGAGCTGCCCCATGCAGGAGCATCCGGATTCGTTCTGGATTTGGAAATTTGCAGATACGGCTTGTTGGCGGCATTTTCTTTGCTGTTTATGATCACGTTAATGCCGTTCTGTACGTTCTGGCTGATCAGGAAGCTTGCAGCTTTACCGGCTGCAGCCTGCCCCTTGACATAGGCGGTTGCGTCGAGCGCAAACCATTTTGGCGTCCGGTCCGCCGTAAACGATTGCAAAAAGTCGCGGGCCTCCGGTTTCGTATTCCAGGTTGCAGCGGCTTCGGTCCATTGTTCGGGCGACGCGCTGAACAGCTCATTCGTCACCGTCGTCCCGCCTCCGTCATTCGTTACCGCATAGACGTACAATACAGCCGAGCCGATATCCTCAATCGCGGAGCCAAGATCGAATTTAAGCAAGCTCTCCCGCGTCAAATCCACAGCGTTTTTCTTGACCAGCAGCGACGCGTCGCTGCCGTAATTCATATCCGCTTTGGTGCCGGCATTGACGTAGGTATCATCCGTCGGGAACAGCTTTTGCTCCGTAACGGGAACAGTTACCTGGATGCCCGGACCGTCGGTCGACCAACGGAAAGCGGGATCTGCGGCTTCGACCCGAAAATCGTAGGTTTCGCCGGGAATTAGAGAAGCCGCTTCATAACTGTTGACCGTCCCCGGGACGCTGCCAAGCTGTACGCCATTCGCATAGATCCGGTACGAGAATATGCCCGAAACATCTTGGGCAGGGGACCAATCCAGCCTCACGGAAGTCGGGCCTGATAGAACGCCCGATAGCTGCGCCCCCTCCGGCCAAACCGGCGGCTCCGTGTCCGCCGCGCCTGCAGGTGTATACGTGATGGTCAAGTAAGGCTTGTTGCTTGCTTCCATGCTGTGGAAACTAACGAAGCAATTGGCCAAGCTTGAGTCAACCAGCGCAATGCTCGCCGTCTGATCCGCCAATTGTCCGGAGGCGACGTATGCCGTTACGTCCGCGGCATACCAGTCAGCCGGCTTGTTGTTCAGCATCGTGATCGGACCTGCAACCGCGTTTCCTTTGACGGGACTTGCATTCCATGTGATCTCCGTTCCCGTCCATGCATCGTCCGCTACCCCGTAAACCGCAAGGTTTACCGGCTTGCCTCCCGGCTGCGCGCCGTCGGTTACGGCACCATACAGATTAAGGCTTGCTCCGGTAATGACTCCCGGAACACCGCTTAGGTCGAATTTGATAAACGCTTCCCGCTTATCGACCGCATTCGTACCGGAATAGTTTTTAACCTGAAGCGCGGCCGGCGTCGTGGCTCCAAACTTCGTGTTGGCATTGGAGCCTCCTCTGACGAACGCATCGTCGGACGCATATACGCGGACTGTTACCGGCGTCTGCGTTTCGGCGGACGGCCCGGCGAGCTCTCCGGCGGACGCTGCGACGGCGCGATGCGAAACGCCTCCGAATAGGCTTGTGAAAGCCATGACCAAACAAAGCAGACCTGCGATTCTCCTTCCGGCATACCGATGAAAAATTGCATGTAGACTCAACTTGGATCCTCCTTTTTACATGTATTGGTCAACGATTTGTTGTAAGCGTTTACATATGGGGTCGAAGCTGCTCTATGGAAGAAAATCAGCTTCCAACAAATACGTAACACACTCTCGGTGGTCGGGCGTATTTCATCGCTGCATGCAAACACGGAAGTCGCAATGGTTATGCAACGAACGGTGCACTTCGTGTAGGAAACCTCATTGTTTTCAGGCTGCCCTCACTATTCCAAAGGTAAAATGCTCGTTCCCGCCCTCTAGTTAGACAAACGCAACTATTCATTTCGTTTGGCTCACTACTAGTTGCGTTTGCCTCATTACCTCAAGAAAACAAGGATTTTCTATTTGAAATAGTGAAGTTTGCCTCATGAATAGTAATCTTTTCCTCATTATGGGAATCACTATCCCTTGCACGATCAAATTACTAGTCCGCTCACACCGACAAGCTTTCCCAAGTCTCCAGCCTGACGGCGGCTCTAAGCACCGTCAATCGTGAAGCAGAACGGCGCGATTGGCCGGTTTTCTCACAAGCGTCAGCTGGAGCGGCTCCTCCGGCGTCGTCAGCTTCGCTTGCACCGCATGCTCCTGCAGGCCGAGCGAAGCTTCCGGCAGCTTCGCGCCTTGCTCCGAAAGCGATAAAGCGAAGACAAACAAGGCTTCCTCCAAAGCGTGAAAGTCTATTTCCTTCGCTTCCCCTTCGTACAGCACGAAGTCGAGCCAAGCGTCCGAACCGTCCGAAGCCGTCTCCCAGCGGAACGGACCGAAGCCGTCCATCGCTCCGTACAAGCCTTGCACCGACAACGTCTTCCGCCCGAGCACCGCTTGGAACGAATCCTCGTCCAGCCGCTTCCACTCCGGCGCAGAGCCTGAGCAGCCGATCTCGATCCGGATCCGTAAATCGGAGGCTTTCATGCGGCCATGGATCGGATCCAAATTGACGTGCGTATCTCCTCCGTCCAGGGCGAACTGGATTCCGTACAGTACGGCTGCTTTCTTCTGCCCGCCTTTAAAAACCGCCGAGCAGAAATCGTAGCCGTCATGCAGTACCCGCAGACGCACATAACCTCGCTCGCCTTCACCCGTGCGGACATAAGCCAGCAAATTCCGGCACTGGTTCCACATGACATTGTGGTTGAACGATCCGATCGAATAATCCGCTGTCATGTAAGTATAGGACGTCCGTGTCCGAAATTCGGGATACGGAGGAAGCTCCTGCTGCAGCTCCCGTTCGCCGATGCTTGTAAACAGCCCGAACAGCCGGGACGGGCAGGCTACACCTTGGCCGTACCATTCGGGATCGTATGTAAACTCTTCCTCGCTTACGATCGGCACTTCGCCTCCGCAAGCCATATGCAGGAAGGACAGATGCTCAGGTGCAAGAAACGTATGATACGATCTGGCGTGCGGGCCGGACCACTGCTTAAGCGAAGGATGGAAGTGCTCGGCAATCATTTGCCAGGTCGTATCCAGCAGCTCGTTCGTTAAGCGCTTCACCTCCTCCGACCTCGTATAAGTCGCGAGCGCTGACAGTTCCTGAATGGCGACTGTGCTGTAGACCGGGCTGTTATATTCCAGAAACGCTCCCGTTTGCATCGAATAGTCGTACAGCCGCTTCAATCTCGCCAAGCCGTACTCCGCATAGGCCCGCTCCTCCAGCACCTCCCCGGCAATGATCGTCACGAATGCGCCCATGATCGCGATATTCGTGTAATCCGGGCCGACATTCCGCCTGATGATCGCCTCGCAGCTGTTGCGAACGGCTTGCCGGGTCGACTGCGCCAGCTCATCCGAAAGCCCATCCCCATGCCTGATCAAGATCAGCAGCAAGCGCTTACCGATAAAATCGGCCCAATTCCAGTCCGGCGGCGACATCTTCTCGAGCGGCTCCTCCCAGAACCACGACCAGATGCCGAAGGTCGGGGAGGCTGGATCCCCGTCCTGGAGCGAAACCATATTCCGCAGAATGGCAAGCGCCCGCTCCCGATACCGCTCTTCGCCGCTGTCCAGAACGGCCAGCGCGTAGTCAAGCGATTCTTTGGTGGAGTGAACGAAGTCAGCTTCCTTAATCGTCGTATGGTATCCCGGACTCGAAAACGGCCTGCGGAACATGCCGATTTCCTCATTGTAGTTCCGATGCTTCTCTGCGAGCGCTTCCTTGAAATGGGAAAACCACTTGGCTTCCGCTTCTAATACGCTTTTGTATGTCATGCTGGATGTCATCATCGCACCTCGTTTGTCGAAACCGCCGGAGGGGCTTCCTCCGGGCCCGGTCAGGCACCGGAACAAGCCCCTCCCCAGGGCGTGTCTGAATACTCACTCAGGGTCATCTTTCACCGCCTTTTCGCCCTATGCTGCGTTCCGTTTGCTTGACGTACCCCCCGGTACGCCTTCACAAACGCGCCTTGCCTAGAACGAAAATTCGGCAAAATCTGTTCCCTTCGGAGTATTCAGACAAGCCCTAAACGGTTCTGAATGTATACTCGGTTATTTCAAGTTGCTTTTATTTTTGTCATACCATTCCTGCGCCAGCTTCTCCACATTGTCCCCGCCGAGCCGCTTCCATTCCTTCCGCAGCTCGTTCATTCCCTCCTCGGGCGACATCGACTTGCCTCCCGTAATCACCTTCGCTTCGATCTGCTGAGCAATCGGGTTGAAGGTTGCGATCAGTTGAGTCAGCTCTGGGAAATCCGGGCTGAACGGAATATCTCTGCGGTATTTGTTTTTGAGCGCCAGCTCCAAGGATGTCCCTCTTAGTTTGGCGTAGGTTTGGGAAATCTCGTCCTTGGCCGCCATCGCAGGGAACTGCTCCGGTTTTAGAACCGAATCCATGACGATCGGGTATTCCAAAGCGTACGCGAGCTCCTTTTTGATCTTTTCCTGATCAGTCTTTTGTCTGACGCCGTCAACCATCTTAAAGTGAACATTCTCCTCGCCGTATTTGAGCGTTACCCAGCCGTCCTTCAGCATCCAGTCGATAAACTGGATCGCAGACTTGATCTGCTCTTCCTTCATCTTGCTGTTGAAGGCGGTAAAGATGCTAGGCGGCGCTTCCTGGTACAAACCGCTTTTGCCGTACTTGGAGCTGACCGATTCCAGCGGCACCATTTGCGCTTTCGGATCGTTCTTGACCAGTTCGCGGTATTGCGCCTCTATATCCCAGTTACCTAAATAAATGCCCGCCTTGCCGGTCGTCAACAGCTGTGTGGACCGCTGGAAATTCGTATCCGTAATATATTCCTTATCGATGAGTCCTTCGTCAAAGAGCTGCTTCTGGAATGCCAGAGAATCCGCGTACCTATCGAGCGTTCTGCCAAATTTCAGCTTGCCGTCCTCCACGTACCATTGGTTTTCGCTAGTGAAAAACAGGGAGCGGTAAATGCTGCTGGAAGCGTTGCTTAACGCGATCGGCACGGTATCCGGCTTGCCGTTGCCGTCCGGATCCGCGTCCTTGAATTTGCGGGCAACCTCTATTAATTCCTCCACCGTAGTCGGCGCCTTAAGGCCCAGCTTATCCAGCCAGTCCTGGCGAATCCACATGCCGTGGTTCGCGACCGTTTCGCGTGCAAACGAGATTGCGTACACTTGACCGTTAAAGTTCAAGTAGGGCTTCAGCTCGGGATGCTTCTCCAGATACGCTTTGTACGTCGTACTGTATTTCTCGATATAATCGCCGATCGGTTGAATCGCGCCCTGATTGGCCAACTGACTGATGTAATTCCGGTCATATTCCCAGATCAGATCCGGCGCCTCGCCGGATGCGATAAGGGCGTTTAGCTTCGGCTGCGCCTGGTTACGGGTAACGGGAACCCATTTGACGTTGACCGGCGCCTTCTCGTTAATCCATTTCGTCCACCGGTTGCTCTCATAGGTCCCTTCATCCGTCGCTACCGTGCCGCGGTCGAACATCGAGACGCTGATCTCCTTCTTCGGCCCGGCGCTTGCGCTTGGGCTTGCCGCTCCGGAGGAAGCGCCGGGGGAGCCGCTTGGCTGCTCCTTGGAAGAACCGCCGTCTCCGCATGCGGCAAGCATCGTCATCGCCATCGTGGCGGCGAGCACCGCTTTTCCTGCGTGTTTCATTTTGTTCATCGTTTCATCCCCTTAATCGATTGTTGGTTCATGCCGGGAAGAATTGCCGCCATGCTGTCTGCTCTTGTCTTCTGCCGCCCCGCTCCTCATTCCCGAACTTCTCTATATCAAGAGCCGAAGCCCTGTGATATCCGGCTTTCAGCCCTTGACGGAGCCGATCAGTACGCCTTTGACGAAATATTTCTGGAGAAACGGATAGACGCAGAGGATCGGCGTGACTGCAATGACGACGGCAGCCGCTTTGATACCCTCCGGAGTCAAAAGGATTTGCTCCTCCGCATTGTTAAGCAGGTTGTCATCCACCTTGCTGACCATCTGATACAGCTTTACCATTAGAGTCAGCTTGCTCGATTGGGTAATATAGAGCATGACGTTGAAGTAGCTGTTCCACCAGCCGACGGCGTAAAATAAAGACAGCGCGGCCAATATCGGCTTGCATAAAGGCATGTAAATTTGCAGCAAAATCCGCCAATCGCCCGCCCCGTCGATCGACGCGGACTCTTCGATCTCTTCGGGCAGCCCTTCCATGAATGTTTTCATAACAAACATGTTATACGTGCTGATCAATCCGGGCAGCCAGACCGCCCAATAGGAGTTCATCAGTCCGAGCGTCTTCATCAAAATAAAGTTCGGAATCATGCCGGCGACGAACAGCATCGTAATCGTGATGAACACGAGCAGCCCGCTTCGGCCGTACAGTCTTCTTCTGGACAAAGGATACGCCGCCAAAATCGTCATGACCATATTCAGCAGCGTCCCGACGACCGTAACGAGGACGGTGTTGGTCATCGCCTTGAACAGCTGCCCGTCGTCGAATAGCCGCTCGTAGGCGACGGTATTGAATTCGACGGGCCATAAGAAAACCTCGCCCGACGTAATCGCCCTTGTGCTGCTCAGCGATGCCGAAATCTCGTACCAGAAAGGAAACAACGTCAGCAGCGACATGAAGGCAAGAATAATGTAAGCGCTTGCCGACACGATCCGGTGCGAAGCTTTTTCTCGTGAACGCCCGGTCTTCTTGCCGGCATTCGGCAGTATCGTATGGGAATTTCGATTCGTCTTATTCATCGCCTACCACAGCCCCCGTTCCCCGGATACTCGGATGAGCCGGTTGACGCCAAGGACGAGAATCAAGCCGATCACCGACTGGAACAAGCCAATCGCCGTCGTATAGCTGTAGCTCATGTTTTGCAGCCCTACCCGATAAACGTACGTGCTGATGACGTCGGCTACATCCAGAACGGAATTGTTCTGAAGGACGAGCGTCTGCTCGAGTCCCACGTCCATCATTTGCCCCATTCTCAGAATGAGAAGGATCGCGATCGTCCCCCGGATGCCGGGCAGCGTGATGTGCCAAATTTGCCGCAGCTTGCCGGCGCCGTCAATTTTCGCCGCTTCGTAAAGCTGCGGATCGATCGAGGCCATAGCGGCGAGGTACAAGATCGTGCCCCAGCCCGCTTCCCGCCAAATACCCGAAATCGTATAAGCGATCGGCCACCAGAACGAATCGGCCATGAAGTATACGGCTTCTCCGCCCGTCAGCTTTTTCAGGACCAGATTGACGACTCCCGTACTAGGCGACAGCGCCGCGACGACGATGCTGCCGAGCACCGCCCAGGACATGAAATGCGGGATGTACAGCATATTTTGCACGATGCGCTTGTACCAGTTTCTGCGTACCTCATTTAAAAGAAGCGCCAGAACGATCGGCACGGGAAACCCGAAGACGAGACTGTACACGTTCAGAACCAATGTATTTCTTAAAATTCTCCAAAAATCCGGGCTGGCGAAAATCATCCGAAAATGCTTAAGGCCAACCCACTCGCTGCCGAAAACGCCGTCTGCAAACCTATAGTTTTTAAATGCAATGATTTCTCCGGCGACCGGAACGTATTTGAATAGAAAATAAAAACAAACGACGGGCAAAAGCATCAAGTATAAATGTTTATCCCGCGCCATTCTTCTCCAGGCCTTCCGCCTGGCTGTTCGTGGTCCTGCCGTTTGCGTCCCGGTCCGCCATTCCGTCTGACCCATCGCTTCCGTAGCCGGGATTCTTCCCTTCATAACGCCTCACCCTTCCGTAGCCCGCCATGCCAAGCTTGTCGTGCGGTACGATTTTGATTGTATGGAAAGGAGGAGGCAGTACGAAAGAGACGCGTTATATGCTAGGTGTCTTTTCTTGCAAAACGGCAGGTTACATTTCTTATGGTAGGTGAACTTATTTGTTATAAAAGGCCGAAGCGCCTACTCCGGCGCGGCTTTTGAGGCGAGCACCCAATCCCGGTATTCGGTTGGCGTCATGCCCGTATACTTCTTGAACGCCCTCAGGAAGCTTCGCGTATTCGTATAGCCGACCCCTTCCGCGATGTCGTTGATCTTCCGGTTCTTGTCGGCGAGCAGCTCTTTGGAGGCATTGATGCGGATTTCGATCAGGTAGTCGATGAAGTTTTTCTCCGTGTGCTCTTTGAAAAGCTTGCTGATATAAGTCGGGCTCAGCTCGAAGTTGTCGGCTAGCCGGTCGAGCGAAAAATCGCTCTCCGCATAATGCTCTTCGATATAGGCGAGCATTTTCTCGATCGCTTTGTTGCTGCCCCGCTGCATGCGCTTGTCCTCGACCTTCTTCGCCATTTGCCCGAGTACGTCCAGCACGATCCGTTCGGCCTCCTGCCAGTTGTTGCAGCGGTTTATTTTTTCGTGGAGGTTGCCCATGCCCGCAAGCGTTTCCTCCGTATCGATGCCCGTAGCCGCAACCGCCTGCAGCGATTTCATGACCAGCTCGTAGGATAGCTGCCGGATCAATTCGGGCGGCAAGCCGCCTCCGACCGCCTCCTGGAATAAAAGCGACACATAGTCGTTCAGCTTGCCGTGCTCCGTCTGCCGCAAAGCGTCCACGATCCGGTCCGTCATCTTGATGATGCGGTAGTAGTCCTGATTGTCGGTGCCGATCAAATCTTCTACGGAAATGACGGAATGGCTGCCGATCACCATCCGGTACTCGAGCGCCCGCTGCGATTCGTCGTACGATTTGGGGATGTCCTTCATGTCTCTGTAGCATCTGCCGACGCCTGCCGTAACCAGCAAACCGAACTGACGCTTCATAATGTCCAAAATATGCTCAAGAATCGCAAGCGCGCGAAGATGGTTTTGCTCCTCATCGCCCTCCGCAAAGCTGAAAATGATCGCTGCGGAGCCCGAGCCCAAATCGACGGCGACGCCCGCGTTCTCCATATTGATCACTTCCTCCGCTACATTGCACAACGCATAAGCGTAAAGCGTCTCGTCCTTGGGACTGATGCCGTCCTCCCTGGCGAACTCCGCCGTGCAAACGACGAACATTTCCGGGTAAAAACGGACGCCGGTAAATTCCAGCTGCCTGCTTACCGCCGCATAATCCGTCCGGTAGCCCGTCAGCATATCCATGACGATCCGCCACTTGAGTACGGGCTTCGAATCGCGGACATGCTTCTCCAGCAGCTCGCGGTCCGTAAACATTTGATCGAACACCGTCTCCAAATAGCCGAGACCGCCGGCCTGTCCCGGCTGTGCCGGCCGGAACGCGCCCGACATTTTGCCTGCCAGCCTGTCGAGCGGCTTGAAGGTTCGCCGATTGACGTAGAACAAAACGGACAGCGCCAGCACGACCATAACGCCGGCAATCGCGAGCATCAGGTTGCGCACCGATTCCAGCGGCTGGTACAGCTGGGTTTGCGGGATGACGCTGACGATCCGCCAGCCCGTATAGTCGGACGTCGTATAAAAGACGGACAGCTTGGCCCCATCCGTTTTTGCCGTAAAGTGCCCGCTTCCTTCGGAGCCCAATATCCGTTTGATGTAGGGAACGTCGTTCAGGCTTTTATATAATTGGGATTTGTCGTCATGCGTGACGATGCTCCCTTTATCGTCGATGATAAATGTATGCCCGCTTTGCCGGCCGCCCTCGTAAACGTCATTAATCATGCTGTACAGTACGTCTTCTCCAATGTTGACGGCGACAAGCCCCTTCCGGTAACCGGGGCTGCTGATCAGCGGATAAGGGCGGATAAGCGTGACGGCATCCTGTTCGTTGGCCCCGTCCCAAACCTTGTGGGTCGTAATCCATTTGGAGTATCCGTCCATGTCGATATAGTCCGCAAGCCAATTTTCCTGCGATTCATTCCGCTGGAGGAACGTTTTATCGGTCATGACGTCGCCGCTCACATGCGAATAAACGAAGACGGAAGAAAATTGCTCGTTGGCGTGCACAATCGTTTTGATTTTGTTCGATAACCCGAAGAAATTCGCGTATTTTTGCGAGGGGTCGTCATAGCTGTCATACATGAAGTAGACGTACTCCAGCTCCTGCGACAGGTTGAGCAAATCTCTCTCCGTCGTGCGGAACACGATTTCCATTTTATCGTCGATCTGCTTGAGGAGCGCGATGTGGGTGTTTTTCAAATCCTGCTCCAGACGGCCTACCGTTCCGAAATAAGACAAACCGAAGGTTAGAAAAATGATGGCGATGAAGATCGATCCGTAAATGACCATGACCTTTCCGGAAATGCTAAACCGCATGGAATCCCCCCTGCTAACGCTGATCGTATCGAGAATTTCACTATATCATTCTATGGAGGCATGAAAATACTAATATTTGCAAAATGAGGCTATACCAAAAAATCCCCTCTTGTCGGCAAACTCCATCTTTTGGGGACAGAATTGGCAGACAAGAAGGGAAACGCGCGATGAACCTCCCCTACTTACGCTTCGCTTAGAAGTAGGGGTTTCTTACCAGCCATACCGTTATCCTCTGCAAGCAAATAGGTTGGCTACTTGCTTTCGCTTTACGCGGAAATCTAACGGCATGGTTCCGTAAGCAACACTTTTGCAAGTGGGTGGGTACTCACCTTCTACTACTTCTCGCTCGACTACGCGATACGTAGATACTTGATCGTTTGCGTTTTGCCCAAATACCGGATTTCTCCATGCAGATACTTAGACAATATGCCTTTGCTCCCGTGTACATCCCGATGTTCCCGATAGCCGCAGGAACAGCTGTAGATTCTTGCAGAAGACTTCTTCCTTCTGCCGCAATAAGGACATTGTTGACTCGTATAGCTCTCGTCAATCGCTTTGATGCTTGTTCCGTGTTCTTCAAGCTTATAGGCCAGCTGCTTCCGGATTTTTCCGAAACTCCAGTTAGACAGCTTTTGACTCACGATCTTTCGCTTCGTCTTTTTCGTATGGCGCTGCACGCCTTCCACTTCGCCGATCACCACTTCTTTGACATCGCTTTCCACGCACCACTGCACGAATTGCTTTGTCGTTTTGTGGATCACATCCTGCAATTGACGCTCGCTTTTGCCGAGGATGTATGTTTTCGCTCGTTTGTATTTCTTCCATTGCCGGCTGCCCTTCTTGCATTTGCTCATCAGCTTCTGGAGCTCGGCCAGTTTCTTGTTCCGGAGCCGATGGATGCTTCTTGCTTTCCTTCCCGTAATCACGATCGACTGGTTTGCGGTCGTCGTTGCCGCAATCGAATGGATTTCGCCCAGATCCACGCCTGCAACTTCGCGGCCCTCGTTAACCGCAGCCGCTTTCCCGTCGTCATAACTCATGGACACCATCAGTTTTCGGTTAAATACCAGTTCAATTTCTTTGATCGCGGCATACGGGGAACGAGGATCGTAATCGGCTGCTGCCGCTTGCCGTTCTGGATCCCTAGACTCAAGGTTATCTCATTACCCTCTATTTTGAACGATTGGTCTACCCATTTGGTGTTGAAGTGCTTCTTGTTTTTGTAGGGGTATTTGGGATTCATCCCTTGGTTTTTCGCTTGTTTGGCACTATCTCTGGCAAACAGATATTTGTGGCAAACCGCCTGTACGGACTGGGAGTGCAAAGGGAATTGTTTCTTCAATGCCGCTTGAAGTGCCGTCTTTCCGATCCATTTCCCATTGTGCTGCAGAGAATAGTTTTTGGCGACGATCAGACACTGGTTCCAAATTTCCGCCGAAATCCGGTTGCATGCAAACAGCCGATCCAGATCGACTTTTGAAGCTTGAAACGCAGTTTTGATACATCGGATCAAGCTCTATCCTCCTCCTTCCCTTGATTTTCGATGTATGGTTTCAACACTTCCAAAGGCGCGCCGCCCACCGTGATCAGGAAGTACTTTTGTGACCCGAAGCTTTTGTTTGTACCCGTTGGAGCCACCCTCTCTTCTTTGGGAGAGCACCCGCTGTTCGTTCTCAATCGAATCTCCATTTTGCGCGGGTACATCGGGATAGTCCGCAGAATTGGTCGTGTAGCTCTGCACCGGATTTTTTCGGCTCTTGAACTTCCGGTACCCGATACGCTTATCCTGGAAAAAATGCCGTAAGGCCGGCTTCAGATTCAACTCCGCAATGCATAAGGCAAGGCTGTCTACTTCGCAAAGATAGGGGATTCCGTCTTGAACGCTGCCGGTGACTTTTGCCGCTTCGGTCGTTCAACATCCGTTTGATCCCATTCGGACTTGGTCTTGCATTCCGCCAACATCTGATTGTAGAGAAACCGGACGCAGCCAACTGTTTGACGAATCATCGTCTCTTGCTCTCGGATGTAGGATAGATGCGGAAACGATAAGCCTTATTCAAGCACTCACCCCCATAAGCAGATTATACCACAAAAAAGGGAATGCACGTTCCTGTTTTTGCAAGAAAAACAAATCGAAATGCACAGATTCATCCCCCACCTACACGCTCACTACGTGAGTATGTCTCGGCTCTTAAGTTAAACCAGACTCGTCATACCGCCGCCCTTGGCTTCTATGATGGCCCCGCCGGCTTCGAGCCAGATCGAAGCATAAGAAGGATTGTAAACGAAATCCATCGCAGCCGAAAACTGAAGGCGCTTAAAGCCTTTCAAATATTCCACGATTTCCATGTTCGTCGCGTACCAAATATCTTCTCGCCCGCCGGCCGACTCGCAAAATCTCTCGATAAGCTCCCAGCTATTGTCGTTATCGAACTCGTAGCTGTGTCCCCATACATACAGCATATAGAGGTGCTGCCTTGTCTTCAGCTGCTTGAACGTCTCCGTCAGCTCCAGCAGATTCCTATTATGATGGCATGTCGGGTTCCACTCCATCAAATCGTCCGGCATGCGGAAGTCGCCGTGGCTATTGACCGTTCTGGCGTATTCGATGCCTAGATACGGAAGGATCTCTTTGATCTCCCGGTTGAAGGAGCCGTTGGGGTAAGAAAAACCTCTGACGGGATAATTCGCGATGCGCTCCAGCGCCTTGCGGTCTTCCGAAATCTCCGAGACGAGCTGCTCCCTTGCGCATCTGGCTATAGTCGGATGTTTAACCGTATGTGCCGCGATTTCATGCCCCCGGTAAAGCTCCGCCGCTTCTTCCAGCGTTAAACGATCGTTCCCCCCGGCCAAGCCCGAGTTGAGATGGAAAGTTCCTTTTATGCCATGCTCGTTAAAAATCCGGACAAGCCTTCTATCGGCCGTCCTTCCGTCATCATAGCTTGCGGTCAGCACTTTATGCTTCCCTTCGGGAAACGTCAGCAGCACGTTCGTCATGTTATCCTCCTCGATTTGAGAGCGCGAGCGACAGCAAAATAAGCGTCAGCCCTTGCCCGTATAACGTCGGGTAGCACGGAATCTCATCGTAGGCCGCAACGCTCGGCATAACCGGCGTCCCTCCGGATACGCCTTGAACCGTCCCGTCCGAACCGATTTGCGCCATTACGCCCTTCAGCGCCCGATCTATCGCTTCCTTATAGGTATCATCCAGCCAGCCGAGCTTGATCCCGGCCAGCCATCCTGCGGCAATCCCCGCGCTTCCGGACGTTTCCGGATAAAATCCCGGCTGATCCATCACCGTAGCCCACATGCCTTCGGCGCCCTGATCACGCAGCAGTCCCTCCGCCAGCTTCCGGTAACGATCTGCGATTTCGTCTGAAGCCGGAAGCAGAGAAGCGATTTCCCCGGCAATCCAAGGACAGGCCAGCACGACCCATGCATTGGCTCGCGTCCAGCGGGCCGCGGACATATGATTCCGCTCCGCACAATTCCAGCCGTGGAACAACACCCCGGTTTCCGGATCCTGAAGCAAACGCAGATGGACAAGCAGCTGGAACTCCGCTTCCTTCGCATATTTGCTTTCGCCGGTCAGCTTCGCCAGGCGGGCCATAAACAGCACGGCCATAAACAAGGTGTCCGCCCATACTTGCTCGGGGAAGCTGGCATTTTCCGTAACCGTATGCTCGAAGGCGCCTTCCCTCGTGCGCGGCGCTTCCGTCAGCATCCAATCGCCGATCTGCAGCGCCTTCTCCAAATACCAGCCATCCCCCGTACGCCGGTAAAGCTCCGGAAATATCGCGTACGGCGCCATGGAATTGATAACTTTCGCCTGCTCGCTCAAATGCTTATTGCGTTCCACCCATTCCTGCAAATAACCGATCGCTTCTTGTTTTCCCACCAGCTCGGCATAAGCGAGAATCGAGACGACTCCGACGCCCGGCACCCAGTCCCAGCTATCCATATTCATGCCCCAGTCGGTTGCGGATCCGTCTACCATCCGGCGATAAACGCGTTCCGCAGCTGCCGCGAGTTCGTTATTTCCGTTCATATGCCCAATCCCCTCCAAGTTTCTTTCCTGCCATACTCCTTATAATGTAACGGATAAGAGTCCTGGCGACTTGGCCGTTTGTTCGGCGTTTATGGGGATTTTTCCGGAATATGATGCCGGTTAACGAACCCGTTGTGATAAAATAACGTTACCGATCGTCATTCCGTTTGGAAGGAGGCAGCATACCATGAGCTCACGCGGCATTTCCTCCCGCTATCAGTTGGACGCCGTAACGAATCGTTTTTTGGACGATTTTCCCGTCCATTGCCATTTTCGAAACGGTATGATCGGCCAAAGCGAAATGCATGCCCACCGGGGCTACGAGCTGTATTTCTGCCTGGAGGGCGACGGCAAGCTCTTGGTCGAAGACCGCGTCTACTCCTTGCAGCCGGGCGCCTTCGCGATCATGAAGCCGCACGTCCTTCACTTGGCTCGCGTCATCGGGACGAAGCCCTTGCACCGTGTCGTGCTGTCGATTGACGAGCGGTATGCGCTTTCCGCCTTCGACAACTCGCCCGGAATCGGCGACTGCGTGCGTGCCCTGTTTACGGAGCCGCAGCTTCCTTCCTCCTGCTGGCTGTTGCCGGCGGTAAAGGCGGAGGCGATCCGAGATGTTTTGCTTCGGCTAACCCGGGAGCTCTCCGACAAACCGCTCTATTACGAAGCGGCTATTCACCATCTGCTTGCCGAATTGTTCGTTGCGCTTGCGCGGGAGCAGCTTAGTCCCCCGGCCGCAGACGAAACGGATCATGTAACGTTTCATTTGGCGGAGCGCATTTTGCAGTATTTGGCCGCGCACTATGCCGAATCGATCGAGGTCAGCCGCTTGCATGAACGGTTCAACGTTTCCCGGTCCCATATGTACGATCATTTTAAACAAGCTACCGGTCATTCCTTGAACCGTTATTTGACGATCTACCGGATCAATCAGGCCAAACGGCTGCTCCTGGACACGCCGCTCTCCGTAACCGAGATCGCTTCCGCCGCCGGCTTCGGCGACCTTTCGCATTTCTTCCACACCTTCAAATCGGAAACCGGCCGAACGCCGAACGCCTACCGCAAGAGGACTGGAAAAAATTAGGGCGTGTCTGAAAACTCCGACGGGAGCAGATTTTGCCGAATTTTTGTTCCTCCATTAGCAAGGTTAGCTACGCTTTACCTTGCTGATTCCGCTACGGTAAACGCCACCGCCCAAAGAAGGGCTGAAACGTTTATCCTGGCAGGCAAGGCGCGGTTGTGAAGGCGTACCGGGGGTACGTCAAGCAAACGGAATGCAGCATAGAGCGAAAAGGCGGTGAAAGATGCCCCTGAGCGAGTATTCAGACACGCCCTAGCCGCCTAAATCCAGTTTTGGACTTTAGAGCGGCTAGTGTCAAGCATTACTTTAATTTGATATTTCCGGAAAAAGGCGCGCCGACCGTTTGGAATGCCGCTACTCCCGTCGTACGATTCGGAAACCCTTACGGATAAAACCATTCCCGTTCGATGACAGCCACAACCAAATCCATTCCCGTCCGTTTGAACGGCAGCGTCTTGTCGTCTTCCGTTATTTGCGGATCTTCGACCTTCGTATAGGTAAGAAACGCCTTTCCTGACGGGGTAATCATACAGTTTACATTCATGAATTCATACGGCCCCGTTTCGATATCGCCTACCCGGCGCCATGTGCCGCCTCCGTCTTGTGACAAAGCAGCCGTAAGCGGGGTGCGAAGCCCGTAATGGTGTCTGCCGGGATCATAATCGCTGCCGTTATAGAACAATACCAAGTCTTTGGTGCCCGGGATTCGTCTGATACAAGTACACGACTCAGGCGCCTTTAAACCGGAGGTTTGCGGAAGTGACCATGTTTCGCCGACATTATCCGAATAGGATAAAAAGACCGCCCCCAGCTGAGTCCGCAGCGACATGACGAGCCGTCCGTCGCCAAGCTCCGCTACGGATGCTTCCATCGCGCCCCGCATCGGCAAATCGACCGTTCCGCCAGCCTGCCTCCAGCTATGCCCTTCGTCGTCGCTCAGAAAGCAGCCGACCGTATTATGCTGGCTTCCCTGATGTCCCGTTCCGAAGTGATAGGGTAACAGCAGCCGTCCGCCGCTCAAAACGTTCATATGATTGGCGCCGCCTTGAAGCCATTGTCCTTCGCTTCGTTCCCAAACGCAGCCCGCTTCCCGCCACGTCTCTCCCTCGTCGGACGAACGGAATAGACACATAGTGGAACTGCTGCCTCCCTCGTGCCCGCGAAGACAATGAAGCAGCAGATCGCCGGAAGGCAGCCGGGATATACCGGGCGCTTGCACGTTATGATCGCCGGGCCGTACATCGACGAGCAGCGCTTCGTCCCCCCATGAGACGCCGCCGTCCTTCGAACGTTTCGCATAGATGCGGCAGAGGCCAAAATCGCTTCCGCCCTCGGCGCCGTCCTCGTATTTGTGCCAAACCAGAAGCAAGCGCCCGTCTTTCAGCTCCACGATGCCGGCGGTATCGTTGCGAGGGTTTCCCGCACCGGCTTCGGCTGCAAGAACATGCTTGATTTTTGCGTTCGACATGATTTCTCTCCTCAGCTTCCCTCAATCGGCAGGCAGGATGGATTTCGAGTCTCCCCCTCCTGCCTCGAGCAGTAAGATTACATTAAAATTTCAGTTTGAATTCATAGAAGTCTTTCGTAAAGAACGCCTTCGTTTTATTATCCTGGTACCATTTGGCAAACCATTCTTCAATGTTTTTGCCGTTATTTTTGTCCCAGACGCTTTTCGCTTCCTGTAACGCTTGGTCGATCGTACTGGAGTTTCCGGAAATGATCGACTTGGTCCAAATATCCCCGATGTTTTTCGTCGCATTGTTAAAAGAAGTTTGCAGCTCGCTCGGCATTGCCGGGACATGCTCCGGGTGCGTAAAGTCCGGCATCGGACGTTTCTCGTCCAAGTAAATGTCGTATGCCTGCTTCATAAGCTCCAAGTATTGCTTTTCCACCGGGTCGTTCGGATTCAACGTTGCCTGGAATTGACCGCATGAACCTTCCACGATGGGGGAGAAGAGCATCGTATAGGCTGCCGAGTATTTGATTTTCGGATCGGTTTTGGCCTTATCGACGAACTGCTGGCAGTTATTCGCGCCGATGTTCCAGTCTTCGCCCTTGATGCCGTATTTTAACGTTTGACCCGTTTCCTTCGCTGCCATAAAGTCGACGTATTTCATGACGGCTTCCGGATTTTTCGCATCCGCATTGATCATGCCGGTAATTTGAACCGGATTGGCCAAAATAGGGCTGAACTTCCCGAATTCGGTTTCGGGAAGCGCGATGACCTGCAGCTCCGCATTGGGATCCGCTTTTTTCAACGCTTTAAACGTTTCGACATCGGATTGATGAACGCTCGAGCCCCACGCTCCGATTTTTCCGGCGATGATTTCCTGGGCGTACAACCCCATGTACCCGGAGCCTTTTTTGGTTAAATAATCTTTGTCGATCAAACCTTCATCATACAGCTGCTTCTTGAAGGCGGCGGCTCCTTTTGCCCGGTCCCAGTCCCAAACCATTTTATCTCCGGAGATGACCCAGCCTACGTTCCCGAACATGCTGTCGAGCACTTGAATCGAACGGGAGCCCATATCGAAAGCGATCGTGTCCTTTTTTCCGTTTCCGTCCGGATCGTTGTCGCGAAACGCTTTCAATACCTGAATAAGCTCATCGGCTGTCTGGGGAACCTGCAGATTCAGCTTTTTCAGCCAATCGGCCCTCAGCATCAAAACATTATGCGGCCGCAAGCCATTAATTCGGCCGAATCCGTACATTTTTCCGTCGGGCATGGTAGCGGCTTTTTGCAGTGCCGGATATTGTTTCAGCAGCTCTTTATATGTTGTGCTATGCTTCTCGATCAGTTCATCGACGGGAAGAATCAGCTTTTGGTCATACAATTGATTGCGGAACGGCCCGCTGAACTCCTGGATCAAATCGGGAGCCGAGCCCGAGGCAAATAACGTATTGAATTTTTGCACCGACTCCGTTCTCGGGACGGAGATGACTTTAATGTTGGCCGGGCCGTTCTCGGACATCCAAGTCACCCAGCGGTTCTTCTCGATCGTGCCTTCCTCGGGAGGCGTAACGCCGGCATCGTAAGCGGAAATCGTAATCTCGGGTTTCGGTTTATCCTTGTCGTTTGTCGTCGGGCTTACGCCTTCGTTCGGCGACTCCTTCGCACATCCGGCAATACCGACGGCAAGCATGCAGCTGCCGATCAATGCCATTTTCATCGTATTTTTCCTATTCATCTAGCGACCTCCTGGACATCTTTTTTTTTGGTGAATCATTTGGGCGAAAATAGTCAACCTTTGACCGCGCCGATTAACACCCCCTTCACGAAATGCTTTTGAAGAAGCGGATAGACGGCAATCATCGGAATCAGCATGACGACCATGCCGGCGGAACGAATGGACTCGGGCGTCAGCATCTGCCGGTCTTCCTCCTGTATGTTTTGAAGCTCGTTCATCAGGTTGGATTGCGAGACCATTTGCTGGATGAGTACGGAAAGATTGTACTTGCTCGTATCGTTAATATAGATGAGCACATTCATAAACGAGTTCCAATGGCTGACGCCGTAGAACAAAGCCAGCGTGGCCAGCACCGGAGCGGATAACGGCAGGACGATCTGTACGGCCAGTCTCCATTCCCCGCAGCCGTCTATACGCGCCGAATTTTCCAGCTCCTCCGGAATATTCTCGAAAAATGTTTTCATAATCAGCATGTTGTACGCGCTCACCAATGCGGGAAGCCACAAGGCCCAGTACGAGTCGATGATCCCTAACGATTTGACCAATAAATAGCTCGGAATGAGACCGCCGGAGAAAAGCATCGTAAATACGATCAGCAGCGTCATGAAGCGCCGGCCGATAAATATTTTCTTGGAGAGCGGATACGCGGCCAAAATCGTAAACAGCATATTAAGCGCCACTCCCACAACGGTAATGATCACGCTATTGATAAAAGCGGAGGGTACGCGTGTCCCCTTAATCAGCGCCTCGTAAGAATCCCAGCTGAATCCCACGGGCCATAAAAATACGTCCCCAGCCAAAATGGCATGATTGCTGCTGAAGGAGAGCGAGATGATATAAAGCAGAGGAAACAGCGCGCTTAACGCCCAACCCCCTAGCAGCAGTGCGTTTACGCCGTAAAAAACTTTTTCCCCTAGCGTCGGTTTCATGATAGCCTCCCGTTAGAACAATCCTTGATCGAATTTGCGAGCCATTGCGTTAGCGCCGAGCACCAGAACGAGACCGATCACCGACTCGAACAGCCCGACCGCTGCGGTAAAACTGAATTGCCCGCCCTGGAGTCCCACCCGGTAAACGTAAGTGGAGATAACATCCGATATTTGCGAAACAGCAGGATTGGACAACATGTAAACTTTGTCGAAGCCCACATCGATCAGCTTGCCCATCTGCAGAATGAACATCACGACGATCGTCGAACGAATTCCCGGCAGCGTAATATGCCAAATTTGTTTCCACTTCGGGGCTCCGTCCATGGCAGCGGCTTCGTATAAGCTCGGATCCACGGAAGATAACGCCGCCAAGTATATGATTGCGGAAAATCCGGCTTCCTGCCAAACGCCCGAACCGAAATAGACCCCAAGCCAGGTCGGAATCTTATAGAGGAAAGGAATCGGTTCATCCCGTCCCAGAAGCGTCTGCGCCAACTCGTTCACCGCCCCGCCCGAGGAAAAAACCGTGATCACGATGCCGGTGACGATAACCATGGAAAGAAAATGCGGCAAATAGATGAGCGTCTGGACGATCTTCTTGTACCACCGTTTGCGAATTTCATTCAGAAGAACGGCCAGGAGAATCGGAAACGGAAAGCCGATCGCGAAGCCGACTACGCTGATTACGATCGTATTTCGAAGCACCTTCATAAAATCCGGACTGCTCCAAAGCATTTCGAAATGCTTGAATCCCGCCCAAGGACTGTTCCAGATGCCCTCCCGGAAATGGTAATCCTTAAAGGCAATGACGATCCCCCCCATCGGCAAATATTTGAATAGGATGAAGTAAATCAGGACCGGCAAAAACATCACCCATAGAGGGACATTGGACTTCCATAGCCTGATTCGCCCGGGATTCGTACGTGCTCCCTTTTTCGCAGCAGCGACTGCTGATCTCATTATGTCTGCTCCTTTACTTGATCGTCTGCGGATTTGTACTCACTATACGGAAAGGGGGACGTTTCGCACAATATACACGTTTTTTCTATGTAGATCGGACAAAAAAAGGCTTCGCTCCGGCCTTCCGGAGGAGCGTCCGAAAGCCGAAAGAAGCCGCATAAACATATTTTTACCGGATAGATCGGCCGGGAGAATTAGCCTTCCGCCGATATTTTCCTAAACTCGCCGGGCGTAAGTCCCGTCGTTTTCTTGAACGCTCGAATAAACGAAATGGCGTGAACATAACCGACCTTGGCCGATATGCTCTGCACAGTGTCTTGCGTATCCCTCAGCAGCTGCTTCGCTTTTTCGACCCGGGTTGCGATCAAATAATCCGTAATATTGACCCCGATCTCTTCCTTGAAAATCCGGCTCAAAAAACTGGGGTTTATTTGAAAACGATCGCCCAGCTCCGTTAACGACATATCGGGATCCTCATATCGCTCGTCCAAATAGCTCCTGACTTTGTAGATCAATGCCGTTTGGGAATTTCCGTCTTTTCGTTTATTCATTGCTTCGAATATTTCATTCATTTCTTTATAAAAAGATTGGTACAGCTCCCTCTCCGTCTCCACCGGCTCCATCATTTCATTCAAACGGCCAAGTCCGTTCTTCCAAATGGTTTTAAGATCGGATGACGTCTCTCCCATTTCACGGTCAACGGAAAACAAGACGAGGTTGAGCATGTTGAGCACGTTATCTTTGGAGGCATTCGATTCCGTAGTCTGATGGACGAATTCGTCGAGTATGCCCGACCACCGGGGATCTCCCTGCCGGAACGTCTGGGCGATCGCCCGCAGCGTCTGCGGCTGGACGACCAATTCCTCTTCGTTTATGTGATGGATGCTTTCCGAGACGATTACCCGGTTGCTGCCTAACTTGAATTTCATTTTGACCGATTTCAAGGCGGATTCGTAGGAATCGGCGATATCCTCAATCTCTTGCACCGGCATTCCGACCCCGATGGTGATTGTGAAATCCAAATTTTCGCGTACCCAGTCGGATATTTCCTGCGAAATAACTTCCGCCTTCGAATCCAACTTTTTGCAGCGAAACAAAACGGCCATTTGATTCCCCTGCAGCCATTCCGCCCATATCTGCATGTCATGCTTTTGCGAAACTTCCCGGAATACGCATTCGACCGCATATTTCAACAAATATTGGTCTCTTTTATTGTACGTCGCCGCAAATTTGGCGTAGTGGTCGATTTCAACCAAAGCGATGCAAGAAGGGTACCGTTCTTCCGCCATTCCGGCGATCCATTCATCGTTTCGGTCCGCATTTCCTTCAAGCAGTTCAAGAAGCAATTTCCTTTGACGATACTTCTTATTTTCTTCTCTATGGAGCTGCTGATAATCGAACTGGTCTATCAGTTGATCGATCGCGGCTTCGATCACGTCAAATTCGCCGTGCTTTTCATTTCCGAGGAGCTTCAGCCTTTTTTGCGCTTTGAATTGCTCCAGCCGGCCTGTCAACGCTTCGATCGGCTTGTAGTTTCTTCGGGTAACGACGTATATCCAATAGGCGCCGAAAGCGATGGCGAACACCCATGACGCGAAGCAAATATAGAAAATGGCCGAACTGAAGCCGTAAACCTTGTCATTGTTGATGGAGCTATGCATACTCCACCCTGTATATTCTGACGAAACGACAAAAGAATGGCGGTTTTTCTCTATCTTCCCTGCCGCATCGGCGGTTTCTCGAATGGAAGCGATGGATGCGTTGTTCATATCGACGAAGTCCAGAAGACTGTACTGGGCGTTGGCCATCTGCTCGATCATCGACTGAATGGCATAAGGACGGACATTTACTACTATCAGTCCTTGTCCTCCGGATATCGTCGGGACTTTACTTGTCAGCGTCACGACTTTGCGGATTATTTTTTCATTCGAGTACACGTTTATTTCCGAAACTTCCCGTAAATCGGACCACTTCGACTTGGGCGGATTGCGCAATGTCTGCATAAGGAATTCTTTGTCCGGAAATTGCTCCAAGGAAATCCTTTCGTCACGGGTTAACACGATATTATCTCGATAACGGTACAAGTAAAGCGAATCGATCAAAGGCGTCGCATGGATGATATTACGGATTCGGTCGCTCATTTCGAGAGAATCCAAATACTTATTCGTCTCCTTGGCGGGATCGAAAAATTTATCGAAGGCTACGTTGTTAAGGATCTCCTTCAAAATCAATTGATCGATAGAGCGCAGCGCATCGTCGACGCTCGACAGCATCTGCTTCGTCGCAACCTCATTTACCCGCTTGGCTTCATTCCCGATCGTCAAACGTACGGAAACGATGGAAATGATTACGACGACGGATGAAGCTATAAAAAAGACGGGAAGATAGGAAAAAAGCAGCCGATAGTACCATTGTTTACGCATTCGAACGCACCTTTTTCCGATAGTGGTTGTTCAAAAAGTCATCTTATGTTTTGAACACGCAAGGATAGCAGCCGAAGGGGAAGCGGCATCGTCCGCTAGGGCGTGTCTGGAAACTCCGAGGGTAGCAGATTTTGCTGAATTTTCGTTCCTCCATTAGCAAGGTTAGCTACGCTTTACCTTGCTGATTCCGCTACGGTAAACGCCACCGCCCAAAGATGGGCTGAATCGTTTATCCTGGCATGCAAGGCGCGTTTGGGAAGGCGTACCGGGGGTCGGCCTGCGCAAACGGAACGAAGCAGGGGGCGAAAAGGCAGTGAAGGATGCCCGTGAGTGGGTTTTCAGACACGCCCTAGACAAGAATAGCACACCTGCGGTGTGCTACGGGAACTATCAACGTGTCATAAATGTTTCCAAATAGTCGATCCGCTCCGCAAACAGCCGTATTTGCAGCCGTTCTTCCTCCGTCAGCTGTTGAATCGGTTTTCTCGGCAGTCCGACCTCTATTCCTTGCAGCTTCAAAATTTCCCTTTCGAACGCGATGAAATCGTAGTTTACCAATTCGGCGATGACGCGGTTCGCTTTCGCTTGCAGCACGCGGGCTTCGTCCAGCTTCCCCTCCTGGAATTTCCGGTAAAGCTCGACGAATAATTCCGGCATAATATTGTACGTACTCCCGATCGCGCCGCAGCAGCCGACGGCGAGCCCCGCCAGCAAGCATTCGTCCGGCCCGTTGAACACGCGAAAGTCCGGTCCGCATGCTTCCAGCAGCTGCTGAAGCTCGAACGTGTCTTTGGACGTAAACTTGACTCCTACAATGTTGTTCTCCTTCGAAAGCTCCTCGTAGAAACGCACTGTCGATTGCACGCCCGTCATTGCCGGAAAATGATAGATGATGAGCGGAATGTCCGCTGCGTTCGCGATGTCGAGATAATGACCGCGAACTTGCTCTTGACCATGCTTATAATAAAAAGGCGCTACAGACGATACCGCGTCTGCACCAGCGCGCGCGGCATGCTTCGTCAGCTTTATGCAGGTGGCCGTATCCATCGCTCCGACGTGGGCAATAACGGGTACGCTTCCTTGTACCTCGTCCGCAACGATCTCGAGAAACCGTTCGCGTTCGCTTGCGGACTGCAGAAAGCCTTCCCCGGTACTGCCGCTTAAGTAAAAGCCGTCTACCTGTTTTTGCAGCAGATGACGGACGAGCTTACGGGTCGCCGGTTCGCTGATCTCCCCCATGTCGTCGTAAGGCGTAATCAATGCGGGAATAATCCCTTTGAATTTGTCCAATGCCCATGCCATATTTCCGCCACTCCTGTCGCGATCCCGCCTGAAGAAGACGGGGTGATTTTGTCTATAGATGTTCAGTCCGGGAGCTCCGATTTTACCACTCGCCGGAATTACCGTACTTCCGCTTAACTTGAATGCCGAATTGACCGGCCGCATGATCGATTGCCTGAAGAAGCTCCAATGCCGGCTTGCCCGATGATCCTCTGGCTGCAGGTATAAGCGTTTCGCATTCATTGTCGTCCATGAACCGCGCGGCCTCCAGCAAACGCATCTCGTCTTCCTTCGGAATCGTTATAAAACCGTGTTTGTCCGCATGAATAAGCTGACCCGGCTTAACGGCGCAGCCGAATACTTCAACCTCGCAATTCCAGCGGACCGGCGCGCTGTATGCGTGACCGACGCATAATCTGCGGGCCAAAGCCTTGAAGCCGGCATTGGTCATTTCCTCGACATCGCGGATCCCGCCGTCCGTGATTGTGCCGATGCAGCCCAGTGCACGATGAATATTGCTATTCACCTCTCCCCAAAATGCGCCGATCACTCTAGGGGCATCCAAATCCTGTACAACGACGATTTTGGGCCCGGGTATGCCGGCAACATATTCGCGATATTCATTCCACGCATTCGGATTAGTTTTCGGGTGGGAGGAGTTGCTCGGTTCGATTTGCACGGTTACGGCATAACCGATCATCGCCCCCATCTGCGGCATATAATCCCGCGTCTCCTCCATATTGAATCCTTGCGTAATGTCATGCTTCGTTATCGCTTCCCATCCATTGTAAATAGTCGGCGTATTCCATCTTTTCAACTTAAGCAGCTCGCTGTGAGCCAGGCGCTGTTCGCTCATTGCCGATACCCGCTCCCTTCTTTTGCATATCTATATAATCAGCACAAAAGATTCAGAAGGCACGTTCCCCTGCACAAGAACATACATGGCCTGCTTCAAACATCTTGTTTTGCGTTTCCTCTATTGGATAGGCCTTCGGATTGTCGAAACGCAAAGCCAAAACTCGCCTGCCATGGTTGTTTCTTGCTCCGTTTCACTACGCCTTTCCATGTTATTTGTGCCGAATATATAGATCATAGCCGCGTTTTTCTTCGGATACGTTCCAGATTTTCTCGATTCCTCTCATTTTTTTCGATATACTGAAATAACCCCTTCGTTAAGAAGGCTTAGCGAGGAACCCCGGAACGTATAAAAGATTATGGGGGTACGATCATGCCATCCGTCATCCCTTCCGTGCTCACGGATTACCCGAACAAAGACCGTTTTCCTTTCTATCTCGTCAAAAAAGTGAATAACAAGGTGCCGCCTCATCGGCACGACTTCCTGGAGCTCGGTCTAGTCGTCGAAGGACGCGGAAGCGAAATGGTTAACGGGACGCTGCACGCTTTGGAGCCGGGAACGATAACCTTTCTGCTCCCTTATCAGATTCATGAGCTTCAGGCGGCAAAAGATTCGCAGCTTCTGCTGTACGTTTGCAATTTCGATATGGGGCTGCTGCTGAATGCGCCGTATCGTGAATTCGGGCAGTGCTTGCTGCGTGAGGACGAGGGTGAAACGGCGCCTTTTGTCCAGCTTCATCCCGAACAATTCCGCGAAATGCTTGGTTTATTCGACCGGATGCAGACGGAATACAATCGGAATGAACGGTGGAAGCCGCTTGTTTTGACATCCATGCTGTTCGAGATACTCGCTTTGTTCGACCGCATACGCTGCCGCCAAAATCAATCCGCTGCTGCCGGCCGGAGCCCGAACGACTCCGCGATTTGGGAAATCATCCACTACATTCACCAGCATTACCGGGAACCGTTGACGCTTGCCGAGCTTGCGAAGCTGTTTCACTTCAGCGTGCCGAATTTAAGCATGCTGCTGAAGCGCCATCTCGGGACCAGCTTCATCGAATTCATTCATGAGCTGCGAATACGCCAAGCATGCAGCCTGCTCCAATCCAGTCACATGGCGATTACCGATATTGCGCTGGAAGTCGGCTTCCGTTCGTTCGCAAGCTTCTCCCGCGTGTTCAACCATCAGAAAGGCGTCTCCCCCTCCGTATACCGGAAAAAATGGAGCGAGAGGCCGCAAGCCGACCTGTAACGGCAGGATTCTTATCCGCATGCGATCGACCGGCCTGACGTCCCCGCCATCATGCGGCGAAACACCGTGCGCCTGGAGCTGCGCGGCATACCGGAGCAGCGCGATCCTTACCCTTTCACGCTGCCGGCGGTCAAGCCCTCCACGAGAAATTTCTGAATGATCGAAAACAATACGATGATCGGCAGCACAATAATGACGCCGCTCGCCAAAATCCCGCCCCAATTCGTTTGGCCCATGCTGTCCATGACCTCGGCGATGCCGACCTGGACCGTCTTGGCGTCCAGCGAATTGGTGAAGATGAGCGAGTACTGATAATCGTTCCATCCCAGAATAAAGCTGTACAAGCAAACCGCCACCAGTCCCGGCATCGCAAGCGGCACGATGATGCGGCTTAACGTCTGGAATTTCGTCGCGCCGTCGATCAGAGCCGCCTCTTCGAGATCGATCGGGATGACCTTGAAAAATCCGCTCATGATCCATACCCCGACCGGTATCGTCATCGTGCCGTATATAAGCACCAGCAGCGTCTTCGTATTTAACAGCGCGAGAGCCGATGCGACCTTGTACCAAGGAATCATAATGATCGGCCCTTGAATCATTTGCGCCAATACAAGCAGCGCGAGAATCAGGCCGATGCCGGGCACCCGGTATCTGGCCAAGCCATATCCGCTGATACAGGCGATTATTCCGGTAAGCAGGGCGGTGACGGAGCAGGCAATCGCGGAGTTGGCCAGCAGCTTGCCCAGCTGCATCCCGCTTTTGCCCAGCGCCCATGCGTAATGTTCAAATGTAAGAGGGTCGATGATCCATGTCGGCGTCGCCGCGAAGATGGCTTCCTTCTCCTTAAACGTCGTATCCAGCAGCCACATAAAAGGGAGCAGCGTAAACGCCATCAATACGAATAGACTTGCGTATTTCCAAGTTCTCGCCCAGTTGGTTTCTTTCATGGTTCACCTCATGTGTTATCTTTGCCGAACAAGCCGGCGTACGCGGCGATAATCGCCAGCACGAACAGCATCGACAGCGTGCCGACGGCGGCTCCCTTGCCGAGATCCAAATAAACGAATGCTTGCGTGTACAGATATGTAGGCAAAATGCTGGTCGCATAACCGGGGCCGCCGTTCGTAAGCGCCCAAATCATCTCGAATTTGGTCCAGGAGCCGATGATCGACACCATGCCGGTGACATACATAATCGGCTTCAGAAGCGGCAGCGTAACGAAGCGGAACCGCTGCCAGGCCGTAGCCCCATCGATATGGGCCGCTTCCTTCATCTCGCCCGATATGCCCTGCAAGCCGGAAAGCATCATGAGCGTAATGTACGGGAAGCCTTTCCACGTCGAAGTGAGAAGAAGCGCCGGCCATACCCAGAAGGCGTCGCCTAACCAAACGATGTTGTCCTGAAGCACATGCAGCAGCTTCAAATATTCGTTCATCAGTCCGTATTGCCCGTCATAAATCCACTTCCATACGATGCCGACGATGACGACCGGCGAAACCCAGGGAACCATAAGGAGCCCGCGCCACAATCCCCTCAGCCGCAGCTTCCGGTTCAGAAGCACCGCGGCCGGTACGGCGAGCAAGAACTGAAGGATCATGGAGCCGAATACCCATAGTATGCTGTTGCGGAAAATACTCCAGAAATGATCGTCCGCCGTCAGCAAATCCTTGTAGTTGCCGAGTCCCGCGAATGTCATCCCCTTGCCGTGCAGCAGCGAGTAATCGAAAAAGCTGAGCCGGATCGTTTCAAACAGCGGATAAAATTGAAAAATAACGATGTATAACACAACTGGCGACAGCAGCAAATAGCCGAAAGTCATCTGTTTGCGCTGCGTCCGGGTAAAGGTTGCGCTTTTCACTTGCCGTCCTCCCGTCCGAACCGGCGAACGCCGGGAGCGAGCCGGCTCCAGCTTGTGCAAGCGCAGCTCTTTTCCCTATGGCAATCGCGCGTCGATCGATTTATTTGCTTTTATACTTGTCCTTCACTTTGTCGATGCCGTCCTTGATCGCCTGATAGGCTTCCTCGGTTGACATTTTATCCAGCAGGTATTTGGCCATCTGCTCCTGGAAGATCGTTTCCATCTCGGGTTGTCCCACGATCGTAGCCATTTGAACGCCGTTCTTGGCTAAAATGCCGTTCATATCCTGCAAAATACGCTTGTGGCCGTCGATCGATTTAGGGAATACCGCTTCCGCTTTTTTGACGATATCGTCCAAGCTGGCGTTTTTGACGGCCGTTACGTTGATCGTGGCGGCCTGCGTCGTGTTGAATTCCGGCGACGACCATTCTTCGATCAGCCTCCATACGACTTCTTTATTTTTGCTGCCCTTGAACATGCCGACCCCTACGCTGGATACGGGAGCTTGCGCTTTGTCGCCGGAAGGCCCCTTCGGATAAGCGATCGCCCGGGTCACCTTAAGAATCTCAGGATTGATGCTGTACGCATTAGCGGAAAAATACGTCCCAGCCGGCGTCATGCCCACTTCTTCGTTACTGAACGCCCGGAACGCCTCTGGGGCTCCCCAGGTCGTATGCGCTTTCGGCTGGTACGGCTCGAGCTTCTTGAAATGCTCCAGCGTTTCCAGGTACTTCTTCTTCGCCGCTTCGCTCGTATCGTTAAGCAGCAGCCCGTTGCTGTAGCCGGCCGTGAACGGACCGCGGAAGGCAAAGCGGGCGACGCCGAGCGGATAGCCGTAGCCGTATTTGCCGTCCTTCGTCATAAGCTGGGCGGCCTTCTCCACGTCAGCCCACGTTTGAAGCTCCTCCAGCTTCATCCCGGCGTTGTTCAGCATTTTTTCGTTGACCATCAGGGTGAAGGAATTGGCCAGACTCGGGATGGAGTAAATGCTGTCGCCGACCATCGAATATTCCAGCGTCCCCGGAAGGAAGTCTTCTTTCTTCAAAGCGGTTCCCTTCCTGCCGATGTAAGGAGAGAGATCCTCCAAGCCGTTCATCTGCACCAAATTCGTTACGTCCTGCGTCATCGTCATATCCGGAAAATCGTTCGAGGCAAGCATGACGGACAGCTTCTTCTCCATGTCCTGCCACGACAAGTACATGTATTCGATGTTGACGCCCGGATATTTCTCTTTCATCTTCGATTTGAACTGCTCGGCCAGCACTTTCTCGGCCTCGGACGTCCCCGGGAAAATAAAGCGGATATCCGCCTTCACCGTCTTCCAGTCCACGGTGCCCAGCGTCGGTTCCGCCGTCTTTTTCTCTCCCGAGCCGCCGCAGCCCGCCAGCAGCACGCTTAGCGACAAAGCCGCAGCCATCGCGGAAACCCCATATTTTCTGAACCGCTGCATCGTTACCCCTCCTTGCGATTTTGGAACAAATTCATCGTAACGGATAAGCGAACGGCGCAACAAGGAGACAATATCAAGATTTGGCGGACTAAATTTAGAGGATGCCGCGATCCCCTTCCGCCTGTTCCAGCTACGTTTTATAATAAAAGCCAGCCGGAAAATCCCTGTTCACAAGGAGAACTTATGCTTTCTTTCACAAAGCTGCAAACCAAGATGCTTGTCTCCTTTCTGACTCTTGTCCTGATACCCGTCATCGCGATCGGCACCTTCTCTTATTTGATTGCGACGCGGTTTCTGGAGAAGCAGACGACGCAAAATCAAGCGCAAACCGTGCGGCTGACAGCCGGCAATATTAAAGGCATGCTCGACGATGCGACCGACCTGTCCTCTTATATCGTGCAGAATGAAACGATCCAAACGCTGCTCAGCCAGCCTTCTCCTTCCGGGGGCGCCGACCCGCAAAAGACGATTTATAATGTTTTGAACAATTTGAAGCAGGCCAAAACGTATATTTCCTTCCTCATCATGTATGGGGAGAACGATTTGCTGTTCCGCGACTTTTCGCAATACTACCGGCAGGTCGTGCCTTACGGGGAGTTCAAGGAATCCCCGCTTTACGTCGCCACGGCTGCGCGCAGCGGCGAGCCGCACTGGGATTATTCGGGGGCTCCGCTGTTTATTTTCGGCCAAAATTACGACGACATCATTCTGAACAGGCAGATCGTCAGCATGTACGATACGGACAAAAAACTCGGCATGTTCTTCCTCGGCGTAAAGCGGGATGCGATGAAAAGCCTCATACAGGACGTGCAGATCAACCAGACGACGAATTTGCTGTTGTTCGACGACAATTACCATCTGATCGCCAGCAAATTCGACGATATCGCCGTGAGCAACCGGCTGAAGGACAATGTCGGTGAAATTAAACGGCTGCAGCGGACGGACGAAACGTTCGAGTACGCGATCGGCAAAAAAACGTATTTAGCCGCCAGCAGCTTCATCGAGCCGTACGGTTGGACCGTCGTCAGCCTGACGCCGATGGAAGACATCCGCAGACAGCACGGCATCATGCTTGGTATGACCGTCGCGTTGTCGCTATCGCTTATTCTTATAGCGGTTGCGCTTTCCGTCGTGCTCTCGCGGGGGATCACGTCCCCGATCAAGCGGCTGCTCAAGTCGATGAACAGCTTCAAGCTCGGACAGCCGCACCCCGAGCTGGCCGTCCGATCGCGGGACGAAATCGGGCATCTGACGCAAAAGTACAACGAAATGGTGCATGATTTGAACGACCTGATCGAGAAGGTGTACATCAGCCAGACGAATCAGCGCATGATCGAGCTGCGGACGCTGCAGGCGCAAATCGAGCCGCATTTTTTGTACAACACGCTCGATTACATTTTTTTCAACGCCAAAATCAACGGGGACGACCGAACCGCGCAAGTGGTTCATTCCCTCAGCGAGTTGTTTCGGCTCTCGCTCAACAAGGGCGAGGACTTCTACAAGCTGGAGAACGAGATCAAGCAGATCCAGGCATATGTCAACATCCAGCATGCGCGGTTTCCGAACCGGTTCGTTCCCCTATTCGATATCGACCCTGCGATCGGCGGTTACTACACGATGAAGCTGCTGCTCCAGCCTGTCGTCGAAAATGCGATTTTACACGCTTTCGAGCCTTCGGCATACCGGCAAGGGCTCTTGTCGATCAGAGGCCATATTGCGGACGATGCGATCGTATGGACCGTGCAGGATAACGGCTGCGGCATGAGCGCGGAGCAGGTGGAGCTGCTGCTGCACATTCCTGCGCGCAGCAAGGGAGGATACGGGCTGCGCAATGTGAACGAGCGGCTGCAGATGATGTTCGGTCCCGCTTTCGCCCTGCAAATCGCCAGCAGCCCCGGCGCCGGGACGATCGTGACCGTACGCATCCCGATCATCGAAGACGAAGAGCAATGGAGGCGCCTCTATGAAAATCATGGCCATCGATGACGAAATTATCGTGACAACAGGGCTCCGCGTTTTGCTTCCATGGGAGGAATACGGCTTCGAATGGCTGCCGCCGGCGGAGAACGGCGCCCAGGCGCTGGAACAGATGAAGCTGGCCCGGCCGGACGTCATTCTCGTCGATTGCCGAATGCCCGTAATGGGAGGCCTCGAGCTGCTGACGGAAATCCATAAGAGGCAATGGCCGATCAAATCGGTCATTTTGAGCGGGCATGATGAATTCGACTATGCCCGGCAGGCGCTTCAGTTGGGCGCCTCCGATTATTTGCTGAAGCCCCCGGATACGGACAAGCTGCGCACCGTGATGATGAAGCTGAAGGCGGAGTGGGAGCAGGAAAACCGGCATAATCGGCAGCAGAAGGAAAATTTGCCGGTGCTTCGCGAACGGTTCGTCAGAAGCTTGCTTGAGGGCGCCAAGGTCAGCGAGCCGCTGTTCGCGGAAAAAACGTCCTCCCTCGGCGTACCGCTTAGTCTTCAGCCGTTCCGGGTCATTTTGCTGCAGATCGGGCAGGATCCGGAAGCGCCGCGCCTTTATCCATACGATGGCGAACAGCTGATGAAATTCGCGATCGAAAATATTATCGACGAAACGTTAAGGCATTGGGAGCAAAAGTGTATGATCTGGGATCAGCCGGACCGCGTTGCCGTCATCGCGCAAATCCCGGGTTCGATCGATGCCTTGCGCGGAGATTTGCTGCAAACGGCGGCCAACATCAGGCAAACCTTGCGGTACATCGTCACCGCCGGGGTGGGGGCGGCCTGCGAACGGCTGGCGAAGGACGGCAAAGCGGCCTACGACCAAGCGAAAACGGCGCTGGAGTACCAGTATTACACCGGACCCGGCGAGGTTATTTTTATCGAGGAGATTGATTGGGAAACGTCGGCCAAGACGGCGCAGGGCCAATCGGCCGGACGGGCTCCGGACGAGCTTTACGCTTCGGCTGCGCACGAACGGCTGTGCATGGCGCTGAAGATCGGGAACGACTTGGAGCTGGAAGCGTGGCTGCAGTCGTTTTTCGCCGGCTTTCACGAACGCGAGATGCCCGTCCAGTTGACCAAGACGGAAAGCCTGCAAGCCATGATGTCGGCCGCCAATGTCATCGCGGAGCTGCATCCGAAGCTTCAGCCGGGCCAGCTGCTCACCTCCGCGCACATCCAGTCGGTTTTTACGGCCGCAACTCTCGAGACTTTGCACGGCATATGCGGCTCCTTTCTCCGCGAGCTGCTGAAGCTCACCGTGGACATGCGCAAATCGGGCAAGCATCACGTTATCGAGGCGGCGAAGGCGATACTGGATACCCGGTATGACAGCAACCTCTCCTTGGAAAGCGTCGCCAGAGAGGTTTACGTGTCGCCGGTGTACCTCAGCTTTCTGTTCAAACAGGTGGAGGGCGTGAACGTCACCGACTACGTCACGCATGTCCGCATCGAGAAAGCGAAGCAGCTGCTGCTCGCCACCAATCTCAAAACCTATGAGATCGCCAGCCGGATCGGTTATCAGGACGAAAAATATTTTAGCCGGCTTTTCAAGAAAAAAGTCGGTCTCACCCCCTCCGTGTTTCGCCAGCAGGGGTAGTAGGTCAGCCGGACACCGCCTTGTCATGGAACCAGTAAATTCTCAACCGCTATTTCTGCCGGATCAGTTTCATACCTGGATTAACACCGCTAAGGGACGGTTCCCAAAGGCCTCTCATTACACGGTCGTGTAACTGGAAAAACTACATCTATTTCCCTGTAATCACGGCTTTTGATGCAAATAGATGGAAAATATGCAGGTAATCTTATTCGATTCGGCCATTATTGAAGAAAACTAAAAAGTTAACTGTAGTTTTTCCATGTAAATGCTATTTTTTCAGCTTTTAAGCTAAATTAACTGTAGTTTTTCCATTAAGACCAAGGCATCCGCATGAACGGGGTTGTCCTGAAAGTCATTCTCTTATTTTCATGCTCTGCTTAAAGAGCTAATGAGTCAAGGATAGACGGCTTCGCCGTCCTGAACGCTTTCGAAGAAAGCGATTTCGTTAGCATAAGCTCGGACGCGCGCGTTTACCGTTGAAATATAAGCACTTGGTAGGTGAAACATATAAATTCTTATATTTGAACAAATAAGCTTCCAACGCCACTTTCGCAGGAGGCCACTGACAAACTAATGATTTTTCAGTGAGTTCCAGTAGCGGGTACAAAAAATGCGACA
>NZ_QMFB01000023.1 GCF_003285015.1 Paenibacillus contaminans
GTCCACCAACTCATTGATCTGACGCAACATATTATCCTTAGGCACAATGAGATCGTATAGTGCTGCATAAGGACTTAACGTGAATGAGATTTGAGGTTGAAACATTGGACTTCACGCCTTTCGCTTTAATACTTTCATTATACAGCAAAGAAGGCACTGCTCCCTCAATAGAATTGAGCTACAGTACCTCTTTAGATAACGGGACTTTTTCAGTGGCCTCCAGCTAAAGCGGGGATGGAAGCTTATTTGTTTGCTATATAGCACGTTAAGCGGCGCATGGAAACGGGAAAATGACATTCCCATTTTTGAACTCGCGCCTATAACTACTTGTCAGTTATCCGATTTCCAGTTACATTGGAATGGTGCAGGTAAATTGTTCCATGCTTATTACCAACATTCGGAGGAACCTACATGAACCAATCGCTCATCGGCCGACGCTTGAAACATGATATTGTAAACGATTTTGGAGCCGTTCTGATAGCCGCAGAAACCCAACTTAAACCCGAACATTGGCAAAAGCTGATTCAGCACCGCGTCGAGGTAAGCCCTTACGATCTATACCCGGAAGAGCAAGAAACGCCGGCAACTAGCGAAGCCGCACAGCAAGAAGCGATTGTAGAGCAAGCGACGGAGCGAATCCGGAACATTTTCGAAGAGATCCGCGACAAGCAGATCATACCGGTTCACGATATCCACGAGCACGTCATCCCATCGCTTGAAAGCGCTACCCAAAATTACAGGGATCTGTTCGTGCTGCTGACCAACCTGCAGTCGAAGGACGACTACACCTACCGTCATAATATCGGCGTAGGCGTGCTCTCCGCGCTGCTGGGCAAATGGCTGAACCTTTCCGAGCGGGACCAGTCCCAGCTGATGATAGCCGCTACGTTATACGACGTCGGCAAAATGCTCATTCCCGAGTCGATTCTGAACAAAAAAGGCAAGCTCACCGCCGAAGAGTTCGATCTGCTCAAAACGCACACCGTACGGGGGCACGATCTTATCCGCGCATGTCCCGGCACAACCGAGGAAATGGCTCGCGTCGCCTTGGAGCATCACGAGCGCAATGACGGGAGCGGTTATCCGTACGGCAAAAAAGGCGAAGACACGCATCTTTTCAGCAAAATCGTCGCGGTTGCCGACGTGTTCCATGCGATGATTTCGGACAGGCCTTATCATCACGCGATTCCATTCCACGAAGCGCTGGACCAGCTGCGTAAGGATGCCTTCGGTAAGCTGGATTCAACCGTCGTTTTTGCGCTTTTGAACAATATTATGAAGCAGTTCGTCGGCTCCAAGGTTATTTTGACGGACGGCTCCGAAGCCGAGGTCGTGCTCGTTCATCCGGACGATCCGTTTAATCCGCTGGTCAAAACGATTTCCGCTTTCATCGACTTGAAAAAATTGCCCGATCTGAAAATTTCTCGCGTACTCGGTTTTGCCGCAGGCCTCTAACGGCTGCCGCAAGGCATAATTGCCGGGAAGCTCAAAAGAACATCGAATGGACATACAAAAATTACCTATACAAATACCATTTTCAATTTAATATGATAAAATAGGAGACGTGGTCTATTAGTCCTAGATAAAACTTGACGGATCAGACGATGTCTCTTTTTTTCGTCCTTTTTGCTTGAACAACGAGAACCTTCAGCATTGACTAGATTACCGTATACGCAACTGTTGTGGCTTAACGGAAAAGGAATGAGGTATTATGGATCATACTGAAAAAATGTCGGGAGCCTTCAAAGCAGCCGAAAGTCTGGCAGAATTCGCTGCGGAGATGGCAAGCGGACAGCCGCTTACCTTAATTGACTCAAAGGAATACGCCTCCGATTCTAAAAACGAGCTGTTCAGAAGAACGTTCCAATCCGAGGAGGTTAGTTCCGCCTGCGAAAAAATCGCCCACGAATTTCAATTGACGTTACGCGAATTCGAGCTGCTTTTTCATTTGTCCCTGTACGGCTTCAGCAATAAAGAGCTCGCCAGCGTCCTCGTCATTTCGGAAAAAACGGTAAAAAACCATATCGCCAACGTCCAGCGCAAAACGAACACAAAATCGACCAGAGAGCTGATGTCCCTGGTCATTAATCGAATATAGCGTCCGATGTCCGGTCAGGAGCCGCATTTCCCATTGCGATGAAGCCGCCATGAGGCGCAACCGATTTCCGGGTAGCCTGCCGAGCTTGGCCAAACGTATACCCAACCTTCCCCAGGCCCGTATGCGTCCTTGATCCAGACCCGCTCGTAAACGTTCATTTGTCCGGGCCCGTAGTATTCTTCCAATTCGTCCATCGCCTGCAGGCCTTCCTCCGATACGGAAATCCATTCCCCCGGGACATCGGCGCCATCCCCGCTTAACACGAGCGCCGGGTATGTCCCGATATCGTACAGCCTGCCGCGTACAATGCCGGGAATTACCGTTTTCGTATGAGGGGCCGCTATATGGTGATTCGATTCGCCGGTCAAAAGAGTGCCGTATACGAAAACGTTCATCGTCCGTTTCCTCCATCATCCCGCAAAGATACAAGCTTTCCGGCGTCTTGGACGCCGGCGGTTACCGCAGGTTCAAAGCCGCTCTACGTTATGCTTTCAGGCTTACTAAATTACGCCTGCCTGTTTACGAACGGAGAATCACTTGGTCCCGTCCCGGCCCGACCGAAACGCATCCGATCGGAATGCCGCACCGGCGTTCCACGTAGAGCACGTATTCCCGGGCTTCCTTGGGCAGCTCGTCGAAGCTGCGGATATGCGAAATATCGCAGCGCCAGCCCGGCAGCGTTTCGAAAACCGGCTTAGCCCGCTCCAGCTCTGCGGAAGCCGGGAAATCGGCCGTATTCCGGCCGTTGATTTCATAGTAGCCGCAAACCGGAATTTCATCAAGATAACCGAGCACGTCGATGTTGGTCAGCGCAATTTCCGTAGCTCCCTGCACCTGGCAGCCGTATCGCGTCGCCACCGCATCGAACCAGCCTACGCGCCGAGGCCTTCCCGTTTTTACGCCGTATTCGCCGGCATCGCCGCCGCGCTTGCGCAGCTCCTCGGCCTCCATGCCGTCCAGCTCCGTCACGAATGGCCCGGCGCCTACGCAGCTGGAGTAGGCCTTCGTCACGGCGACGACGCGCCCGATTGACGCGGCGGGAACGCCGGCACCCACGGCACCATAACCCGCGAGCGTCGAGGACGACGTCGTAAACGGGTAGATGCCGTGATCGGGATCGCGCAGCGCGCCGAGCTGGCCCTCCAGCAAGATGTTGGCGCCGCGTTCCATCCCTTCGCGCAATAAAGCAGTCGTGTCGCAAACGAAAGGCGCCAGCTCCTTCGCATCGGCAAGCAGCTGCGGCATAAGCGCTTCCGCATCGATCGCCTCTTCGCCGTAGAGCTCGCGAAGCAGCACGTTCTTGGCCGCAAGCGCCGCTTGCAGTCTTGCCCGCAGTCTGTTTTTTTCGTATAAATCGGCCACCTGCACGCCGATCTTCAGAAATTTATCCGCATAAAACGGGGCGATTCCGCTCTTGGTCGAGCCGAATGCCCGATCGCCAAGCCGCGCCTCCTCCAGCTCATCGAACCGTTTATGGTACGGCAGCACAACCTCCGCTCTGTCCGACACGCGCAGCTGCGGCTCCGGCACGCCGCGTTCCAGCAATCTAGCCCGTTCGCCGAGCAGCTGCCGGATGTCGAGCGCAACCCCCGGCCCGATCACATTAACCGTATGCTGCCGGAAAACGCCTGAAGGCAGCAGGTGCAGCGCAAATTTGCCGAACCCGTTAATAATCGTATGCCCCGCATTGCCGCCTCCCTGGAACCGCACGACGAAATCCGCATCCTCAGCGAGCAGATCCGTCATTTTCCCTTTTCCTTCGTCTCCCCAGTTCGCTCCGACAATCGCCGTTATCGTCACTTCCATACCCCTTTCCGTTCGCAAAATATCGATTACATGTTTATTGTAGCGAATCTCCTTATATAAATAAAATTGATATTTTGAATATCAGGCATTAAAATAACTAATACAAAGAAAGAGAGAAGGTGCTTCGGAATGATCGCCAATATGGATTGGTACCGCGTCTTTTACTTTACCGCCAAAGCCGGGAGTTTATCCAAGGCGGCGGAGCTGTTGTTCATTACGCAGCCTGCGGTCAGCCATTCGATCAAGCAGCTGGAAACCAAGCTGGGGGGCGCCCTCTTCTTCCGCACGTCCAAAGGCGTGAAGCTGACGGCTGAGGGAGAAGTCTTATTCAAATACGTAGAGCAAGCATACCGTTTCGTCGAAACCGCCGAAAAGAAAATCGCCGAAATGCATCTCCTCCTTGCCGGCGAGCTGCGGATCGGCGCAAGCGATACGCTTTGCAAGCATTTTCTGCTGCCTCATTTGTCGGATTTTCATCAAGAATATCCGCAGGTCAACATCCAGGTAACGAACCGGACGACCCGGGAAACGGTCGCCTTGCTGAAGGAAGGCCAAATCGATCTGGGGATCGTCAACCTGCCGCTGCCTTCGAGAGACGATCAGCTGAACGTACAGGAAAGCATACCGCTTCAGGACGGCTTCGTTGCCGGCGAACGGTACAAGCATCTTGCAGACAACCCTCTCCCGCTCGGGCAATTCCGCGAGCTGCCGCTCATTATGCTTGAGCAAAATAGCGCTTCGCGCCAATATGTCGACCGCTTTTTTCTGGAGCATGGGATCTTGCTGCGGCCCGAAATCGAGCTGGGCAGCGTCGACCTGCTGATCGATTTTGCCCGAAGCGGCTTTGGCATCGCGTGTATTATCGACAACTTTATCGACACCCCTGCAAGCGGCGGCTCCGCGCTATACCGCATCGTTCCCGAGCAGCCCATTCCCTCCCGCAAGATCGGATTGATTACGCTCAAGGACGTCCCGCTTTCGCCGGCCGCCAAACAGCTGATCGCCCTCCTGCCTGGAGGATAGGGCCATTGCTCGCATGCAGCTTTTGCACAGAAACGCAAGAATAAACATCTATACCCCGTCGGATCATAGGCTAAGATGGAAATTCAGCTCAGCGATCGCGTATTTTCGTAAACGTACATAAAAAAAGAAGCAGGGGATAGGAATCCTCTGCTTCTAAGTCGCCGTATTCGACATGACATCCCGCGTTTTCACGATGATCTTGCGGATGCTGTCCTCCGATAGATGGTAGCTCTGGATCAATTCCAAAATCGTCCAGCCGCTTTTGTACAACCGGTATATTTCTTTGTTCCGCCGCTCGATAATAAGTCTCGTTCCGTTATTTTCTCCCCAGCCCGCGCGTTTTTGTTCTCTCTTGGGGATATATACGATTTCTCCCTGAATGTACTCCTGAAGCTGCTTAAGCAGGCTAGGGGGAAGAATATCCTTTCCGTTTTTGTAGCTCACTGCGAACTACCTCCTCGATTAATGTGCTTTGTTTGATAGCTTCGTTAAATGCAACTCCTGCAGTTCCTGCGAAATTCAACTCTTTCATGCTAAGCCTCTCCTTTCTGGTGGATTATTTTTTGGATTGAAAAGACAAAAAAAACACGATAACCAGAATCGTGCCTGTGCGTACTGCATATGCGGTCAGGTGACGGTTACTTCGACATGCGCGGTTATTCAGTTAACACCCCAATAGGAAATGCACGCTCAAATGTTACCACTGCAATCACTCCTTTCACCTGGATTTAAATTCTTTGTTTAGGGAAACGTTCCCATTATATAACATAAATGGTGCATTCGCAAGTTTTATTTCCTTATGTACTCGCAAAAGCCCGGAATTGTTATGTATCGCAATGTCTCCGATGAAGCGAAATATTATCGAGGGAGGCCCGAGAGCCCCCCTCGCCAGAACGTCTCTTCGCTGTTAAGCGAAGATCACCTCAGCTGTTGTAATCAAATCGACCACTCCTTTCTCTATCCAACCCCGGGCGCTGTTCCCGAAGCCGGACAATGGGATATGCCGGCATCTATATTAACGCATTAATGCAACCATCCTATCAAGGGAGAGAACGTTTATACTCGTTTTCTCCCGGTTACGTGCAGCCCGTTCTTGACTCGGCGCCGTCCATGCTGGAGTCTTCTGGGCTTGCAAGCGGCATCGTTATTTCGACGCACGTCCCCCGGTCCACTTCGCTTTCGACTTTGATTGTGCCTTGATGCTCCTTAATAATTTTATAGCAGATCATCAAGCCGAGACCGGTCCCTTTTTCCTTCAGACTGTAAAAAGGCTCGCCGAGATGGGGGATCCTTTCTAGCGGGATGCCGCAGCCTTGGTCGGTAAACCGGACGGAGACCGTACCCGGCTGAATCCGTTTCAGATCGATTTCGATCCGGCCGCCCAGCGGCATCGCTTCTATAGCATTTTTCAATATGTTGATAAAAACTTGCTTGAGCTGGTTTCCGTCGCCGTCGACGATGGGCAAATCTTCTTCCGATTCCATCATCATTTGCACATTGTTCATGGTTGCGTACGGGTAAAGAAAGGTCGAAACTTGATCGATCAGCGTCTTCAAATCTTGGCGCAAAAATCTTACCGCTTGCGGCTTCGCTACGGTCATAAACTGGCTGGTGATCCATTCCATCTGCTCGATTTCGTTCCGCATAGTGTTTACATACAGCCTGTTTTTATCGTTCAGCTGAGGCTCCAGCAAGCTAAGGAAGCCTTTAAGCGTAGTAAGAGGATTTCGTATTTCATGGGCGATTCCTGCCGCCAGCTGGCCGACGACGGCAAGCTTCTCGGATTTGCGCAGCAGCTCTTCCGTGTGCTTAAGCTCCGTAATATCACGCCCGATGACTACAAGCCCTTTGGGTGTTCCGTCCTCATGATAAATCGGAATTTTGATAATATCGCAAATCATGTCCCTGGCGTTCTGCCGCGCGATGCGTTCTTGAATTCTGACCATACCGCCTTTATCCCATACCATGCGGTCGGAAACGATGCAATTCAGCAGAGTCTCCCGGTACAGTCCGTTCGTTTCTGCAAGTTCGCCGTCCGTTCTCCCTTGATAATAGGCGCTCTCCAACTCGAAGGTCAGCAGCGCGGTATGATTCGCTTCCATCCATCTTCCCTGATTGTCCTTGAACACGACGATATCGGGCAAGGCGTCAATCAAGGTTCTTAGCCGCTTCTCGCTCTCGACAAGCGCTTCGCTCATTCGCTTGCGTTCCGTGATGTCTTTGGATATAAGCACGAAAACCGCGGGATTGCCTTTGCTGTCAAAGATCGGCGAAGCGAAATTGCTGACATGGATCTGACTGCCGTCCTTCCGCTGCCTGACGGTTTCATAAGCGGTAACGCGCCGCATCTTGAGCAGTTCGGCGTGAATATCCGCGATCTCCCGTTTCTGATTGTCGGGAACGGTCGGCAGCGCCTTGCCGAGCACCTCATGCTCCGTCCAGCCGTAAATCGTTTCGAACGATTTATTCGTTTTGACGACCCGAAGATTGGAATCGACGACAATGACGGCATCTTCGGTGTTCTGCAAATAAAACTCGAGCTGCTCCTTGGTCGATTTCAAGTCCTCGTATATCATCTCGTTGTACGTAACGTCCCGCACGGTTTCAAATATACCGACAATCTCGTTATCCACTATCATCGGGAAGCTTTTGATGACCACATCGAGCTCATATCCTTGCTTATGCCGAAAGGCCGATTCATATTCATGCTGCATGCCTCTTGCCGCATAGGCAAAAGCCCGCAACCGTTTATTTTCGTGCTTCAGGCTAAGCAGGCTTTGCAGCCTCTCGTCTCTTAATTCATTGACGTCATAGCCGAGCATTCGGGCAGCCGCCGGATTAGCCTCGATAAGCCGCCCATTGACGTCATAGGAAAATATGGCGTCCGGATGATGGTCGAACAGCGACTTGTACATGTTATCTTGTTCAGGAGCTTTCGGTTTTGAAGCAGATTCGCTTTCGGCGGGCTGCGCCTGTTTCGAGGGGAGACGGTGAAGCACGGGCAGATCCTTGAAACGTCCGATATCCGGCGGCAGGACATGCATGACGGAGCCGATCGGCAGTCCTCCGTAATAATAGGGCAGCAGCTCGAAACGATTCGCGTCGAAATCCACGCTCACCGAAGATGGCAAAGATTGCTGGTTGTGAAGAGGGTTCTGGAACCGTTTGCCTTCCACGACTAACCCTTCCTCTATCAGCTGCGGGGACGCTTTGATGACGCGCCCTCCGCGGTCCAATACCGCCAAAGGAAAGGGCGTTTTTCTCGATAATTCCGTAAAATGATGAAGCAGCCGATAACGGTCGACCGTTAATTGAGAGCGAAGCATATGCTCGATGTCATGGGCCGTCGATATGACGGCATGCAGCATTTTCGGATGAATGGACGTCCAGAAGCAGGAAAGATTGACGATTCCCAGCGTTTTCCCTGTCGCAGGATCTCGTACGGGAGCGGCGGCGCAAGACCAAGACTGGATATCGTGGCAAAAATGCTCGCTCGCATACACTTGAACGGGCGAACGAGTGGCCAAAGACGTACCGATCGCATTCGTTCCCGCGCTGCCTTCGCTCCAATCGGAGCCAAGCGCTAGGTTAATATCGTCCGCTTTTAATAATAAGGACAATTCGCCGTCCATATGGACCAGCTCGCCCTCCGAATTGCAATACGTCATTAAATAACCCGTGTTGCTGGCAACTTCCTTTAATTTTTTGAGAATCGGCTTTACCATTCGGAAAAAGGGGTCGGTCGTTACATAATCCTGAATTTCATCGATCGATAAATTCATGGAGGCCTTGCCGTAGAACGGATTTACGCCTTTATCAAGACAGCGCTTCCAAGAATCGTGCAAGGAGGATCTGATGTTAAGCTGCGTCCGGCTCCCGGTCACGAACTTCTCCCATTCGCGTTCAAGGTTCGCACGGTCCGCTTTTAGAGGTACATAATTACGGAGGAATTCATTCTTTTCCATAATAAACCCCTCTCTCTATTTTTATCTATTTTTATATTCTATAGAATGCAGATTTATTTTACCATACGAAATGCCAATACGAGAAGATAACGCTTTGGTTGCCTGTTACAGCGAGCTTTATTATCGGCTGCAAATAAAAAAGCATTGCGTTCCCTCAAAAGAACTGCAATGCTTGACCTCTATGTGGTTATCGTCACTTCTCTATTAGAAAATTCATAAATTCGTTAGCGAAAATAGTACCATTTGCTTTTACTTCGCAAGCATCGTTTCGCAAAACTGTTCCTTCCAAGGCGACAGCGCGGGAACGCCTTCGAGAAGAGCTTCAGCCCGCTGTATATACAGCGATCGAATCACATTCGCATATTCGATGCAGCCGGATTCCCGGATATAAGCGGCAACCGCCTCCGTATCCGCCAAAAACTCCTCCTCCGATAATCGTCCCTCATAGTAGTCGGCGATGGAAGGGAACTCTTCCCGGCTGTGCTTGAGCAAAAAGAAGACGGGCAGCGTCCGCTTTTTGCGGCGGACATCGCTTTTGTCGTCGAAGCGCACGACGTCGCGCGCGTCATTGCGGATTTGCGAGGCAATTCCGATGCAGCAAGCCACTTCGTCCATCAGCTTGGCTGTCGGCGCATCCGTGCAGCCGGTCGAAGCGTATCCCATATAGCTGGCGAAACGAAGGAGCCCTCCGGCTTTCTCCGTTACCATGTCGATATAAGCCTGCTCGCTGTTCACCGAGCCGTTCACGTCGCTGTGCTGCCCGTTTACCGACTCGGCGATGAGCCGGCAAACGTCGGCATAGGGCATGCCCGCTTCGTTCTCCTGCGGCAGCAGACGCCCGAGCTCCGCCAAGGCGCCGACGAGAAAAGCGAGAACCGCATTCCACGCATAATCCGGCGGGCAAAGCATCCAGCTTTTGCCCGTATTGTCCCGGTCCTGCAAATCGTCCGCAATGTCGGCAGCCAGGGCGATCATTTCCGTCAATGCGCCGATCCGGTTTATAGAAGGGGAATTTCCGCCCAGCATCCGATGAACGAGCAGCGTGATGTCGGACCAAGTAGAACGTTCGCCCGCTTTATCTGCGGCAAATTTCTTCAGCCATTCGCGCAAATCGCCCTGCTTGAAATAGGTGTCGATAACCGCTTCTACTTCGGACCGAACTTGCTCCCTCATCCTTATTCCCTCCAGGCCGATTCGGCTCCCGCTTTGCTTTGCACGAATTTCTCGATGGCTTGCGCTTTCGATTTGACGCCGAGCTTCTCATATATTTTTTTGAGGTAATTGTCCACGGAACGTTTGCTCATATGAATCTTCGTCGCGATCTGTTCGTGCGTATCGCCGCCGATAATCAAGTTCATGATCGTCAGCTCTTCAGCCGTCAGCAGCGTTTCTCCCGCTGCACGGGGATTAAACATTCGCATTTGCTGAAACATCGAGATCGGAATGGCCGTCTGCCCGTCCAGCAAGCACCGGAATGCATTGAGGATCGTCGTTTCACCGGATTCTTTGGAAATAATGCCGCTTACCTTCAGCTCCAGAAAAGAGTTGACCAAATCACCGATGTCTTTTCCCGTGAATATGACTACATGTATGTTCGGAAACCGCGATTTGATCGCTTCCGTTACGTACGTCCCCGGGTGATCGGGAAGCTGGTAATCCAGGAAAACGATATCCGGCTGACTGTTCTCCAAAAATTCGAGGCATGCTTGCCCGGTTCCCGCCATTCCGACAACTTCCACGCGTTCGATTTGTTCAAGCAGCTGCTTGGTTGCCTGCGCTACTAAAGGATGATCGTCAACTACAAGCACTTTGACACTTTCACTCATGCCGTTAACCCTCCATCTATGCCTTTCATCGGCAGCGTTATGGTGTATTTGACGCCCCTTCCGACTCCCGTATCCAGCTCGAAAAGACCGTTAAGATAAAGCACGCGGCTTCTCAACTGCTCCATACCGATGCCGGAACCGCCGATGTCCCTCCTGACGACTCGCTCGGTGTCGAAGCCGACTCCGTCGTCTTCGTACATTAAGCAAAAACCCCCTTCCACCTTAGTCAGCCTGATGCTGACATTTGATGCCTGCGAATGCTTCTTTGCATTGTTGATAAGCTCCTGGACCATACGGAATACGTGGCGTTTCGTCTCCATATCCCTTAATTCGATCTCCTCCGCCCCATCCGCATCGAATTCAAGCTCGAACGAACAAAGCAGCGCTTCCTGGTCGACAACCTTATGGATCGTACGGATCAAGCCGACTTCCTGAAGCAGGTGCGGATGCAGCTCGAAGCAGCTCTGCCGCAAGTTCGTATTGATAATCTCGACGTATTCGATCAGCCCGTTCATCTGCTCCGTATCCTCCTTCGATAGCGCATATCGGCTCATAACCGACGCAATCCGCCTTTTCAGGAAAAATAAATCCTGCATGGTCGTATCGTGCAAATCATTGGCGATGCGTGTACGTTCCTTCTCCTGAAGCTCGAACATCAGCTTGCGGAACCAAACGATCTCGTTAGACGATTGCTCGCTTGGCATATTCGCCGCCAACTCCTGCATGCGGACCGTTAGCTTGCGGATCAGATGAAGATTCTCCAAACTGACGGCCAAATAAGAAATGATCAAATTCAGCCACTGAATTTCTTCCATGCCCAGCATTGTGCTTGTCTTCTTCTTGGTCATGATCAGAAAGCTCGTATATTCCTCGTGACGGTTTATTTCGAAGCACGTAAAGCCCGGGTGATCGAGCTTCTCCGAAGCGATGAGTTTTTCCACCTCCTCCAAATCGATTTCGCCGGCGCTGATCAACTCGATGTTGTCTTTATATTTGAAGGCGATAACGCCGCCGTAAACCTGCAAAATGCCGACAAGGTCGACAAGCACGATATCCTTCAAATCGCGAAAGCTGGAGATGGAGCCGAGTGTTTTCGATATTTTTTTCAAAGCCAGGTTCAAATGATGCTTTCGCGGAAAAACGGCAGGCTCCAGCTTCGTTGTAAAATATTCGAGCCCATATAACACAGCGGACATAATGGAGACGATGAAAATGTAGAGCAGCAGCAAACGCTCGATTGAGGATTCAACCGGGAAGCTCAGCGCGACTAAACCGACTACTAGTGCACCCGGAATGACAGAAATAATAGTCGTCAGCATCATACGGCGCATAACGGTATCGATATCGTACATTTGCTTGGTCATGATTAAATACGCGAAAGAAACTGGGAAAAATAAAATAAACCAACTTGTATATTGTGACGGCATCCACGATTGTCCGGTTAACAAGATGGGGACAAAGGAAAAGAACGTTATAGGAAAAAATGAAATAAGTAAGGAAAACCAAACGATTTTTATGAGCTTTGACGCAAACGTTTTCTCTTTCCAATGTTTTATTGTGAAGGTAGTCAGTATATATAGAACAAATATAAACACCACAATAAAATAAAAAATATCTACATTAGAAGAAACTTGGTAAACCGTATAGGCAATCTCGTTTACATAGAATGAACCCGCACGAACCAGGGCACCTATTAAAGGAATACCGTATAAAAATATGAGAAAACGACTTGATAACTCAACATTGCCTTTTTCTCTAAAGAAAACGATTAAAAAGTGCAAAAACACAGTTGGAACAAGCGCTACCGTACTGGCGATGACCAATTTCCCCAGCACGTCGCCTCTAATAGAAGCGCCATGACTCATAAAGGCAAGAGCACCGTCAAGAAATACCAATCCTAAATAACGGGCCGACTTGGAATGACCCTGTTTGAGAAAGAGTAACGCAGCAAGAGAAAAGCATATGAACTCAGCTGTTATAGGCAATATATCCATATAATTCGCTTGCGGAGATTTATTCGTAGAAACTAAAATATGCTCTCCGTTCCGTTCAATCTCGATAGTGTATGCTTGTTCAATATACCGCCATTTTAGGACTGACGAATGCTGGTCCGGATCCTTACCGTTGATCTTGTAAACAATATCGCCAATCTGAATATTTAATTCATTTGCCTTACTAGCTTTGTCAAAACCATCAACAACCCAAGTACTGTTCTCGCCGGTTTTTACGACAATACCAAGATAAGGATATTTAAACGTAATATATGCAAACCAAATCTGCGCGAAAACGCATACAGCTAGTATATATACGAAAATTTTCTTTCCTTTCATAAAATCACTCCTTTTCTATTAATTCATTTGATATAATCAAATTGTTAAAAATTGTCGAAGGAGGTCGTATAACATGCAAGCTATAGTCTGGTCGCCAAATTTAAGCGATGTTATTAAGAATCTCAAGCAATCCGAAAGATTTGTCGCTTCCGCTTTCGAGCAAAAAGAACTTTCTCAAGGGGAACAAAAAGCAATTCGTAAGACCTTCTCTTCCGATTCTAAAAAGGTGGAAGCTGCAGCAGAGTGGTACTAAGCGGCATAATTCAATATTTTACCAAACAAAAACGAGATTGTATATTGGGCGCTGCCTATTATACAGTCTCGTTTTTCATGTTTCGAGCAGGCTTTTGCGCAAAAACACCAAGTTTTTTACGGTTGTGCGCATCCGTTTTGTGCTGATATTGGGACAAATTACCTGTAAACTATTAATTATAAATCTGCTAGAAACGGATGACGAGCCTATGGACAGTAAACAATTTAACAAATGTTTCGATCAAGCCTTCCGCGATGTATTAACGCGGCAAACCGCGCAAATCGAGTTACCGCCCGAATCCGTTATTCAAGCTTCATGGTCCGTTGTCAGCAAACGGCTGGAGCAAGAAAGGCAGCTGAAGTTACAACAAAATGTGTGGACGCAAGGAGAATTGTTCAATGCAAGTATTAAGCAATGAAGCACTCATTCATGTCTACAACCAGGCTGTAGAACAAAAATTGGACGCAGACTTCATCCATTTGCTCCAGGAAGAGATGAGAAAGCGTCAGCTTGACTTCCGCAGTGGCGGAATCCCCAACCAGCGCTCATAATAAGGACGACTGCATGCATGCAGCCGTCTTTTCTTTTGTTATTTTCGAATGCGCTTACACGAAACGGCCGGATATGCCGCGGTGTATTCTGACAATCAGCGAAACAATATCGGTAGAATACTATGTACGATGTCATTCTGTCAATGCACTTTGATGAAGATTGCTGTCCGAATATGCAGAGGAAAGGCGGGAATCGTCGCGGTTTCCCGGGAGTGTCTATAGCTTGAAGTTTCATATGGGCAGGATTACCGTATATGTACTCGCACGGCGGCTGCATATAATCGGGACATTGAGGATATATCCTCCATCCTAATTCCGCAGCGGCCGGGAGATAGGAAGACCGACTGGAGAGACGCTCTTCTGATTGCTCAACATCTTCAGGAAGGCGATAACGTCAAGTTCGGGGTGAGACGCAGTTTATTACTCTCAATGCTAAAGCAAACTGTTCCAATTTCTTTTTCCGTAAAGAATGCGGATAATCGTGACCGTTTTCTCCTTCTCCGAGACTGTGTAAAAAACGATGTACGAATCCACAAGCAAGCCTCGAATACCTTGCCGTGCCAATCGTTCATCACGAACCAAGCTGCTACGGATTTTTTGATTTTGTACGCATACAAAATCAAAAGCTCCACCCCCGCGGCAAAGCCGCAAGAATGGAGCTTATCGAAGAAAAACTTGCCGGAATCTGCGGGTACCGGCATGTTAGCCTATGCTTCGATTATTTCACTTCGATCGATTTGACGAGGTTGCCTTCGCCCTTCAATTCAACGTTCTGGTTGACGTTGATTTGCGCGCCTGTCGGCTTAACGACTGCATCGGGAGCAACCGGATAAGTCAACTGCGTAGTAGCTCCGTTAATTACTTGATTAAGCGTGATTTGAACGATTTTTCCGTTGCTGCTCACTTGCTTATCATAAACGGTGCCTGTAACCGTAAATGCGTTAGTCGAAGGCGTATCCGTAGCCGACTTCGTCACTTCGACGAAAATCGCTACATTATTGAAGGAACGGATTTTCACTTCGTCGCCGACCTTCAGGTCCGTTGCGTTGATACGAGTTCCATTGCGGTAAATGAACGCGCCTGGATCGACGTTTACGTTAACCGTTTGACCGTTTTTCAGGATCGACAGTACACCATTGTTGAACGCTGCGCTTACTGTGCCGGAAACGGCAGCTTGATCGCTCATTTGATCGCCTGTGCGGTCAAGAAGAGCGGCCAGTTCGGCGCGGGACACTGTGCGGTCAGGACGGAACGTGTTGTCTTCGTAGCCGTTGATCAAACCTTTTTCTACCGCAACCGCAACATAACCTACTGCGCCGGCCGGGATTTTGTCGGCATCCTTAAACGTCAGCTTCGTATTCATTTTGGCTTTCGCTTCGCCGTCGAGCTTAAGCGCTTTAACCAGCAGCATCGTTGCCCAGAGGCGGTCCGCCGATTTCTCAGGTTGAACGGAAGTATCCGTTTCGAGGAACAGATCGTTTTCCAATGCAACAGCTACATAACCGACAGCCCACGGATACTTGCTTGTGATTTTCTCCGCGTCCTTGAAGTTGAGCTGCTTCGCCATTTCCGCTTGCGACTCGGCTTTATCGCGAAGTCCCATCAGACGAACGGCAGCCGTAATGGCTTCGATGCGTGTAATCGCTTTACGCGGTTGGAACGTTCCATCCTCGTAGCCTTCGAATACGCGCTTGGATGCGAGGCTTGCGATATTTTTGATCGCCCACTCGACGTCACCGCCGCGAACGTCGTCAAAATCGAGAATGATTTGGACGTTATTATTGCCGTTTTGAACGTAATTGTTCGAACCGCCATTGTTATTGTTATTATTATTTTTATTGTTTTTGACGATCGACGGACGGTTTTTCCAATCGTCCTTATCCTTGTCATTGCCTTTACCTTTGCCGTCGGCAAATGCGGAAGCGGATCCGCCCAGCACCATCGCAGCGGCTAAACTCGAAATCGTCAGCTTTTTTACCACGTTGAACTTGTTCATGTTACACGCTCCTTGGAATTTTTCGAAATAGTCTGGATGTATGTTCCATTCGAATCCGGCGGCCATGACGGTTCGTAGGAATGGAGGGAACTGAACTCTCTTCGCGAAGGAGGTTCCGGTTGCCCGGTTATGCTACAAGGTTTCGCCGCCTGTTTTTTGTTTGGGGGGGTACGCGACAAAATGCAACCGGATACCGTCGCCGTCAACCTGCTGAAGCCTTTGCGGGACTAGGACTTTCTCATTATCCGCGAAAAATGGTAGACTAGTGGAGGAGTGTCCGATTTTGTCGTACGTCGGGCGCTTCCTTCGATGATTGGCGACAGCGATACATAAGCGTCTTTGACGCTGGCGTTTTCCGTAGGTGTAGAGCCGCTTCCACGATTTACTTTTCGACTAACTAAGAAAGCAGGGGATTGTTCATATGCGACAAAATAGGCAAGACACACGCGCAAGCTCGAGAGGCAAACGCCGAACGGGCAGGTTGATCGGAGGGGTCGTTTTCGCGCTGTTATTGCTCGCCGCCGGCCTGTTCGCTTTCTTAAACAACAAGGGCGGCGATGAGCCTAAGAGCGCTTCGGAAGCGTCGCCGTCTCCGATCGGCGTAACGGCTTCTCCGAAAAATTCCGCGTCGCCGACGCCAAAGCAAGAAGCGCAGCTTCCTGAGGAGAAGGTCGATGTCGTGCTGATCGGCAGCGAGATGGAGGGCATGTACTTAGCCCGCGCAGCCAAAGACGAAGGCTTGACCGTGAAGGTGCTCGACCCGCGGGCCCAACCCGGAGGGCAGCTTATACAGGGCGAGATGCTGTTTCTTGACGAAACGAAGGACGAAGCGGGCCGCCTGATGGTGCAAGGACGCGCAAAGGAGCTTTTTGACGGCTTCCGCAACGGCAAAATTCGCAAGCTTACCGAGTTTACGTCTTATTTCGAAACGCTCGGCAAAGACATTCCGATCGAGTCCGGCATCGTCATTGACAAAATCGAGACGGCCCCCGGCCTGAACGGAAGCCAAGCGATCCAATCGGTCGTTTATACCGACAGCAAGAAGGTGCAGAAGAAGCTAACCGCCTCCTATTTCGTTGAAAACAGCGATTTTGCGGCGTTCGCCAGCAAGCTGCAGGTGACGCGTCTGCCCGGCCTTGAGAAATTTTACGGTCAGGACAACATCGAATACATGAGCGCGGGCATGATGATGAAGTTCAAAAATGTCGACTGGAAAAAATTCAACACATCATTCAATGCATTGTCGCAAGCCGAAAAAAGCAAAAAATACGGCGGCGGCTACGTCAACGAGAGCTATGCCATCGGGCTAAGCGGCATGACGAGCGCATACAAGCCGTCCAACGACCGCGTTTTCCTGCGCGGACTCAATGCCGTCAGTCAGCGGGACGGCGAAGTGATCATCAATGCATTCCTGATTTATACGGTCGACCCGTCCGATCAGAAGTCCATCGATGAGGCGCTGGAGCTCGGGAAGAAGGAAATGCCGCTCATTCTGAACCATTTCCGCAAATCCATCGTAGGCTGGGAGAATGCGGAGCTGAACGGCTTCCCGCCGTATTTATACATTCGCGAATTCAACCATTACGAGACGGACTATGTGCTGAAGGTGTCGGATGCGCTAGGGGCGCGGATGTTCGAGGATAACGTCAGCATTGCGGGGTATCCGCTCGATCTGCAAGGTACGAGCGCGAATAAATGGGGCATCGAAATGGGCCGTCCGGACAAATACGGCATGCCGCTACGGAGCTTCCTGCTCAAAAATTACGAGAACGTCATCATGGCGGGCAAAAATGTCGGCTCCTCCGCCATCGCTTACGGCAGCGCGCGCATTCAGCCGAACACGGCGCTTGCCGCCGAATCGATCGGCGTCATCTTAGGCCAGATCAACGGCAAGAAAAAGCTTCGCCAGCTGGCAGCAGACGACTGGGCAAAGCTGCATCCGTATTTGGAAAGCAAATACCAAATCAAAGTGACCGGCGTGAAAGGAAACAACAAAATCGCAGGCTGGAGCCAAGAGGAAATCAACAAGCTCGATACCGGCGAAATCGTATACCCTTCCTATAGCAAAACAAGAAAGCCGTAGCAATCCGCTGCGGCTTTCTTTTTCGTTCATCTGCTAAGCGTTTGTAAAAAAAATGAAAAACGCCATTCGTCAAAAGACGCCGGCAAGCGTTACTCGCGGCGCGAATCTCCTGCGGGAGACTAAGCGCTTTATTCAATACGGGAGCCGATATTCGTTTCAGCTCCGTTCGCTTTATTTTTGGGTAAAATCAGCGATACGACCGTCCCTTCTTCAGGCAGCGAACGGATCGTGAGCTGGCCTCCGACGCCTCTCGCCCGCTCCTCCATGCTAAACAAGCCGACTCCTTTCGTATCCCGCTGGCGGATGAATCCTTTCCCCCGATCTGCCACGTACACTTCCAGAGCTTCTTCGCTCTCCGTTACTTTCACTTCCGCCTCGGATACGTCGGCATACTTGGCAATATTGGTCAGCGCCTCCTGAATGACGCGATAAATAACCGTTTCCTCCTGCAAGCCGGGGCGTTTCTTCAAGCCGGTGCTGAGCTGGACCCGAATGCCGTAATGCTGGGAGTAATTTTCCACATAAGTGCGGATCGCGGGTACGACGCCGAGATCGTCGAGCACGGACGGACGCAGCTCCCAAGCCAGGCTCCGGACGTCCTCGATAATGCGGGAAACCTCCTCCCTTAGCTTGAGCAGCTCGGCATTCTCCGAATCGGATGCAAGACGATCGAGCCGGATTCGCAATGAAAAGAGGCTTTGCCCGATTCCGTCATGCAGCTCTCTGGAGAAGCGCCTGCGCTCCTCCTCCTGAATGCGCATCACCTGCGTCATCATCAGCTGCAGCTCTTCTTCGACCCGCTTCAGCCTCGTCACTTCGTTGCGGATCGCCAAATATTGATAAGGCCGTCCGGCTTCGTCGAGGAACGGCACGATCGTCGTGTTCACCCAATAATACGAGCCGTCCTTCGCCTTGTTCTTGATATCGCCGCGCCAGACGTTTCCAGACGCGATCGTCCGCCATAGCTCCTGCATGAACGCTTTCCCGTGAAAACCCGAATTAATGATCCGGTGGTCGCGGCCGATCAGCTCATCCCTTGGGTATTTGGATATTTCGCAAAACTTGTCGTTCACATATTGAATCGTTCCCCGTCTGTCCGTTACCGCAACGATCGACGATTCGTCAAGCGCAAATTTCACGTCTGCAAGCTGCTTCAGCGACTTCGTAATTTTATCGCGAAAAAGAGGATCGGCAACCTGCTCGTGAAGCCCCGCCATAAGCGTGTCTACGCTTTGCGCGATGACCTCCGGATAGCCTTTCTCCCGATCGTTAGTCTCCATGCAGCAGCCCCTTCTTCAGCGCGTATTTCACTAGGTCGGCTCTCGTCTTCAGTCCGAGCTTCTCCATCAGGTTGCTTTTGTGCGTCTCGACGGTTTTTACGCTTATGATGAGCTGCTCGGCGATTTCCTTATTCGCGTAACCGAGCGCCACTTTGGCCAAAACCTCTTTTTCCCGCTCCGAAAGCGAATCGTACGTGTCCGCGTTCTCGCCGTTCTTAAGTCTATCGACATACTGGCTCATCAGCCGCTTCGTCGCATTCGGGTATAAATAGGCGTTGCCGCCCGCCACGGATTCGATCGCGACGAGCAATTCCTCGTGCGGAGCGCTTTTGAGCACATAACCGGAAGCGCCGACCTGGATCGACCGGAACAAATATTCATCGTCGTCGTGCATCGACAAGATGAGCACGGACGTTTCCGGAAGCAGCTGCTTCAGCTCAGCCGTCGCCGTCATGCCGTCTTTGCCGGGCGGCATGCTCAGGTCCATAAGGACGACATCCGGCCGAAGCTCCAGCGCTTTCTTGATCGCTTCATCGCCGTCCGCCGCCTCGCCGACGATTTCTATCTGATGTTTGCCGTGCAATAGCATCATGAGGCCCGATCTTACGACCGCATGATCATCGACAATCAAAACACGAATCATGATTCTCCTCCCGTCGGCAATTTCCTATATCATAACAGATTTCTACAAGGTGAGCTCGCCTTTGGAGATGAACGCCGCCAAGCGGCCGCCCTCCCCGGCCAAAAAGTCGATATCTGCGCCCGTATACGCGTTTTCCGTCCTTTTGCCCGCCAATAACACGCCTCGTACCTCTCCATGTTGGACGATGGGTACGGCGATGACGGAAAGAAGTTTCTCGGCCAGCATTAGCGGATCGTCTTTACGCGCCTTGGATAACTCGGCGGGCGACGCATCGGTGCTGAACGGACGTCCCGTACGGATGACCGTTCCCGCAATTCCTTGGTTCGTTCTATGTGCTATATGTTTGGAGCGTTCGTTATCGTTACCCGACATATGCAGCCAACGGATGCGCTGCTCTCTTCCTTCCAGCCAGGCCAAAGCCGCTATGTCGCTGAAAGTCGCCGCCTTTATCGCATCCATCTCCCCGTTCATTGTCGTCCGCTCGTTTCCCATATGTTTTCCTCCTACGGTCCGAATCCGCATCCCTCTTTATTCTAAACCTTATCCTTCGCGAAGTAAGTCAGGGAAAACCCTGAAAATGCGGTGGGGGCATTTCCCCTTTTTCGTCTGCTCTTGTGTTAGGGAAAATCCGGCTGTACGCTCGAATCGGCTATGGCGGCCTCATGTTTCCGGCGTTTGCCGGGGCGATTAACCGTTTTCGGAGCGATTTCAAACCCGTTCGTCAAAATAGGGGAATGCGCCGCCGATTTTCAGTAGTTTCCCCAATAACGAACGGACGCGCGATCCCGTATGATAGAGAACATGGAAGGCAAACAAGGGAGGAAGCAAAAATGGCAATCATCAGTCCGGCAAAAGCCGCAAGCGAACCGACAAATCGAAAGGACCACGAATTCGAAGGTGGGATTTCGCTTTTTTTATCCGGTGAACATCGCGAGCTGCTGGCAGGCATTATGCTTCCCAAACGTGTGAAATCGGGTACGTATTTGCTATGGGAAGGCGAAGACGCGCAAAATCTTTATTACATTCGCTCGGGACGCGTCAAGCTGCGGAAAACGACGGAAGAAGGAAAGGATCTTATCCTTTCCCTCATGCAGAAGGGCGACCTGATCGGCGAAATGGCGCACGGCGGCAATGTCACCTACAGCTTCAGCGCCGAGGTAATCGAGGATGCCGAGGTCGGCGTTCTGCCGTGGAAAGACTTGGAGCGCTTGCTTGCGGCAAACGGGAGCCTCGCTTTTCCATTCATGAACTGGCTCGGGCATATGAATCGGGTTACGCAATCGAAAATTCGCGATTTGCTGCTATTCGGCAAACAAGGCGCCCTGGCGTCCACGCTGATCCGGCTCGGCAACAGCTTCGGCATCCCTTGCAAAGACGGAATTGTGCTGGACATCAAGCTGACGAATACTGAAATAGCCGATATGATCGGAACCGCGCGCGAAAGCGTCAACCGGATGCTCTCGGCTTATAAGGACGAAGGCGTAATCGATATTCGGGAAGGCAGAATCGTCATTCTTCGTCTAGAAAGCTTGCGTAAAATATGCAATTGCTCGGCTTGTCCGCTGGAAATTTGCCGGATGTAGCCGTTTTACTTAAATAAATGGGGCTGCCCGTCATTTATATGACTAATAGGGCAGCCCCGTTTTACGCAACCGGCGGTTTACTCGGCCAGCTTTTTCCGGATTTTTTTCCAGAAGCCCGCGTTCCTCCGATTCACATGCTTCTCATTGTAAATCAGCAGATCATAAGAGGCCCACAGCGTAAATGCAGGAATGAGTACATATGCGCCTATGGCGATCAACACGATGCAGACCGGATAATACGGGACCAATGCGCCTTCGGCGATCCCTTTTTTCTCCAGCATAAAAGCGATTCCGCCAATCGCCACCATGCCGGCCCCGGCGATGATCATTGCCGCGTATCTCCTCTTCAATCGATTCAACCGTTCCGTCAATAACTTCACATAACCTTGATCCAGCATAAGCGCTTCTTTCGCCAGCACATGGTACCGCTCCTCGTCCCCCAGTATGGCGGAGACGAAAACGACGACGCCCGCAGCCGCCAACAAAATGATCAGAAAAGAATAAACGACCGGCTCCTGACGAAACATGAAGTACGGCACGCAAGCAAGAATGAGCAGGCAAACGCCTGCCGCAATGCGATTTGATAACTTCCGCTGAAAACTCAAATAGCCTTCCGCCATTTCTTGGCTGACATAATACCCCCGCTCTTCGCGGCCGGCCTTCTCCTCGGTTTCCTTCAGCAAATAGTCGATGGACACCTCGAACAAGTTCCCGATCATAAGCAGCTTTTCGGTTTCCGGAAACCCTTGCCCGTTTTCCCACTTGCTGACTGCTTGTCTGGTTGTGCACAGCTTTTCGGCCAGCGCTTCCTGGGAATAACCCTTTTCCTTTCTTAGCCGCAACAATTTTTCACCAAATGACATAAGCTTGCTCTCCTTTGCTGTCTGTTACCTGAATTATAGAAAAACATCGGATTCCATGCTATACGCTTGAGGTTGCGTTTGCGCCACTTGCGGTTGCGAATGCGTAACATCGGGGATTTATCGGTTTCTTTTGGCTCTCTGACGAACAAAAAGAGGGGCCGCCCCTTAGGCCAGTGTATGACCATCCGGGACAGCCTCTTCTACATTCACAAAATCCTTTATTCAAAGCCTCCGAACAACTCGCGAAGGTAGTCCCGACGTCCATGCAAAATACGATGAATAATTACGGTATTTTCCGTTATCCTATAGAAAGCCGGATAAGGATGTACGATGATAAATCGATAGCCGCGCTGAATAAACGTATAGTCCGCTTATTGCACTATTTCTTCACGTCGCTGACTTCAAATTTCTTCTGCATGATCCCGTAAGATTGCTTCAGACGCTCCTTGAACACAGGCTCCTCCCACGCTTTCCATGCGTATGGGAGTAAGCCGTTCTCCGGCAGCATACCGCCTTGGAGCTTCGGAACAGCGTCCGCAAGCTCGCCGCCTTCGGACCCGCCGGACTCTCCCGAGGGCTTTACGGTAACCGCCGCAAAACGAAGCCCCGACACGGTTTGGCTGCTGTCGATCCCGTTTTCCCATATATCCCCTGTCGCTTCGTGCATGCTCGGATCTTTGATGTTCAGCAGCAGCCACGGAATGCGAATTTCCACCGTATGCCCGTCCCCGTTCACCGCAACATCCGTCAAGGAATCGTAATCCGGAGCTGCCGGGTTGCCGTTGCCGTAGCGCAATTTCCCCGTCTCATACGAGTCGAACGGAAGCTTCAGGCCGCCGTCTTCGCCGGGAATCGTCAGCTCCTTGTTCAAGGTCAGCCGGATCGGATGAAACACTCCGTTATCTTTGGACGAAGCGTAGGAGAGCTTCGGAATCATCCCGAGCAGCTGCCCGTAGTGATAATAAAACGTGTCGTAATAGCTGTCGATCAGCATGCTGGAATGCTCGGGTCCTTTCAATTGAATGGCGAAATCGAAGCCCGCTTCGGACTGCAAGCCGCCGTTAACGAAAGAGAGCCGCTTCTGCCCCTGATCCGCAACCGAATCGATCAAAATATAGGCGTTCAACTTACTCCAGTCAAGCGGTTTGCCGGGGTTGCCCAAATCCAGCCGCAGGTAAACGTATCGTTCGTCGCTCGCCGCATAAAACGCTTTAATTTGACGCCCTTCGTCGTATTCGTCCAGCTTGCGCGTTTCGGAAGCTTCGGGCGCCTTATATAACGGAGCTATATTCGCTTGCTCCCAATCCTGTGTGCTCCCGTCCGTCTGCACGATGTAACCGGACTTGCCGGGATCGAAGGCCAGCAAGCCGAATTGCTGCTCGTTCGTTTGGGCGTTCGACCAGAACGGCCTTCTGTCCGGATTGTCGTAATCCATCGTATTCCACGTTCGCTTGAACCATTCGTCCTGCCACGTAAAAACAAGCCCGCCGGCCATATCCGCCTGCACGATATCTTCAAACAGCCTCGCGTCGATTTCCCCCTGCTCCTTCTCGGAAAGAAAGCCCTGGTTCCAGCCGCTCACATTGCGATGGGTCAATCCGCGGGATGACGGAACGCCGAACTCCGCTACCAGAAGCGGCATTTTGTGCGCCTGGCATAAGTCGTCCAAGTATCCGGCATAATTGTTTCGTTCGCCCCTATGGTCGATATATTCCGTATACGCCTTCTCGTAATTCATGAAATCCGGATAATACGGATATACGTGATAGGCCGCAAAATAACCGCCCTTCCACGCCGCTTTCGGCAAAATGACATTCGGATTGACCGTAACCATATCTTCTTTCTCCGACGGCTCGGCCGGATGGCTCAGCAAATCCGTCGTGACCCAATTCGTAAAGCTCATCGGCCGCTGCCAGCCGTAGCGCTCATTTTCGTAAACGGCGGCCACATCGAGCATTTCGGCCAGCCAAGTCTCGAACGGCGGAGCCGACTTCGTCTGAAAGAAAACGCCGTCGTAATCCGCGCGTCCCGCATGCTTGGCATTCGTCGATTCCACCATGACGGGATCCCATTCGACCCCGAGCATCCAGCCCAAAACATACGGAGAAATATCTGCCGCATAGCGGCCGCCCGCATGCCCGGGCTGCTTCGGCACCTCGGCGGCTCCGTGCACCACATCGACGATCCGCTTGATTTCCTCCTTGAAGGCATCGGTATTCACCGGATCGATCGCATCGCCCGTCGTAAGCAAATGCTCCTCGTTGACCCACACCCCATGCATGACGTACAGCGGCTTGTCCGCCGTCCGGTTATACTCCAGAAGCGCCTCATAAAAAGCCGGGGGATGCAGGGTGTAAACCCGGATCGTATTGGCGTTCATCTCTCCGATCATCCGGAACCATCTGGCATATTCCTGCTTGGTAATCGCCGTTTCTCCGGGAAAATGCCCCGGCTTGGCAATCCCGACATTCACGCCCTTGATCAGCAAATCGTGCCAAGCGCCGTCCCGGTAAACCTGCAGATAACGGTCGCCTGCGCGGCTGTTCTGCTTCACGCCTTCAGCCTCCGTCATTTCCGGCTCGCGGGGCTTAACCGCCTTATTCTTCTGCGTCTTCGCATCCGCCAAAATCCGGTTTACCATCGGAACGTATACCTTCCAATGGAAGGAAGCCGGATCGTCCGGCCGCAAGCGGGCAAGCCAAGACTTCAGCAGAGGAAAGCCGGCTGCCTGATAGAGCGACGGCGATTCCGCAAAATCCGCATAGTCGCCCGCGAAATAATAAGCCGTCATAACCTTTGTGCGCTTCTGCAAAACAGCCGGAAACTTGAGCGGGATTCCGTTCGCTTCCAGCTGCTTTCTGCCGGCCTCGCTTGTTTTTAATTCATAAAATGCCAGAGAATCCGTTCCTTCATTCGGCGTTACCACATCGAACCAGTATCCGTACTTCGTTCCGCCGGATAAGCCGAACATCCGCTTGCCGTCCTCCGACCAAACGAAATCAACGCCATCAGGCATCTCGTTTTTGTCCAGCACGACGATCTTATCGCGGTCGCTCAGCAGCAGAAGGCCTTTGCCGGCAAACGCCCAGCTCTTCCCCGTCTGCTTCTCGTAACCGTCTCTCACCCATGCCGGCACTTCGCCGCCGCCCAGGTCGTTGAAGTAACGGCCTGTCCAGCCGGTTTGCGCTAGACCGAGCATGCTTTGCATATCTTGCGAGGCGTCGCTTGACGTCGGATCGGACAGCACGTTGAACTCGGCGATCAAAGTGCCGCCGCGCTCCGCAAGCGCGCTGCGAATTTTCCCCGTCTCTTCCGTCGTCAGTCCCCCATAAACTAGCGTCGAGCGGTCGCCTGACGGATTGCCGTCCTTAAAGTCGCTCTCATAAACGCCGTAAGCATCCGCGACATAAATGACGTCGGCGTTCAGATTTTGCGGCAGCTCCCGCACGTCTCCCTTGCCGCCGTTCGCCCCGGGCACATATCCGTAATAGTCCTCGGAGGCGTTGTATCGCCCTCCTCCGGATTTGACGAACTTGCCCTGGTTCATTGTCCAGATGAGACCGCTGTGCTCGCGGAATGAAGCGTCGGGAACCGTTTTATCGATAATCGCCACCTCAAGCTCGTGCTCGGCGAACAGTCGCCAAAGCCAGAATGGCGACAGCAGCAGCGCAAGAAACGCCAGCATCGAAATCATGACGGCTTTCCGGCTGGCCGCCATCCGCCTTATCCATCCCATCAAGCCGATATCCCCTTTCTTTTCATGTCTCCCCATGTCCGTTTACCGATCGCCTGCTGAATAAGCCCCTCGCATCTCCAAAAGACGGTCAGCGGGCGGTACCATAACGATTCGGTCAAGCCGAGCAAAAACAAGCGCACGATATCGAGCACCCGCGGATATTTGCGCAAGCTCCATTCCTCAAGCAGCACGGCCCCTGCAGAGAAAAGCGATCCGTATACCACCGACGTTATAAAAAGAAGCAAGGCGAATTCCGTGTAGACGTTCCCCAGCAGCAGCGATACGATCAGCACGAAATAGGCCGACAATTCGACGAGCGGACCGAGCAGCTCGATAAAAAGAAAATACGGCATGGAAACGAGTCCGACCAAGCCGTACTTTGGATTGCCGAGCATCCGCTTATGGCTCCAAAGGCTTTCGAATAGTCCGCGATGCCAGCGGTTCCGCTGCCTGCGCAAATATTTGACCGACTCCGGCGCTTCCGTCCAGCAGACCGGTTCGGGGATGTAGACGATTTTTTTGTCCAGCTTCCTCTCTTTGCACATGCGGTGCAGCCGGACGACGAGCTCCATGTCTTCGCCGACCGTGTTTCTTTTGTAGCCGCCGGCCTCGACGACCCAATACTTTTGAAATACGCCGAAAGCGCCCGAAATGATCAGCAGCAAATTATGGCGGCTTAATCCGATACGCCCCATCAAAAACGCCCGCAAATATTCGATTTCCTGCATCGCTACAAGGGAGTTTCCGGACAGCCCGATCTCCATGACTTCGCCGCTTTCGATCTTGCAGCCGTTCGCAATCCTGATGCTGCCGCCCGACGCGATCACGTTGTCGTCGGAGTCGAGAATCGGCTTCATCACCTTGGCAAAAGCGTTTCGCTCCAGCACGGAATCGCCGTCGAGCGAGCAAAAATACGGATAAGACGAATAATTGATGCCGACATTCAGCGCGTCCGCCTTGCCCCCGTTAACCTTGTCGATCGCGTACAAATGATCGTACAGCTTGGAACGGTATACGGCCCGCACAGGCTCCGTGTCCAATACGCGCCGGACCGTCCGCTGAACCTCGACCATCTCGAACCGGTCGATCAACATTTGCAGCGTATTATCGGTCGAGCCGTCGTTTACGACGATCACTTCATAGCTCGGATATTCGATGGATAGCAGCGAGCGGACGCTGCCGTATATTCCTTTCTCTTCGTTGTATGCAGGCACCAGTATCGATATCGGTTTTATATAACTGACATCGAGCAGATCGTCATGCAGCTCGCTGTCGTCGAGACGGTAGCGCCGCCGGAGCTGAATGAGCGAAATGACCAAGAGGAACGTATAAAACGCCAGAATGGCCATCATATAATAAAAAATGATTTTGCCGAAATATTCGAAGCCCGTGAGCAAAATCTCATCCCAGCGATTCATGAAATTCCTCCTTCTCCAGCCACTCGGCAGCGATATCTCTCGCAAAAGCGTCGTCGGAATGACGGGCGCTCTCCTCCAGCAATTGCCTGCCTCCCGGAATGCCCAGCATCGATTCGGCGGCTTGCGAACGCACCCACCAGGAAGTATCCGACAGCATAGGCTGCAAGGCGGCTAAGTAAAAACGGCTGCGCGAGGAGCCGAACAGCTTCGCGGCCATCATCCGCTCCTGCCACGAAGGGGACGACGCATGCCGGACAAAAGCCTCGTCATAGCCAAGCAAGCTCATCCGGCTGAGCGACTTCAGAGAACGGATTCTAAGCTCCTCCCGCCCGTCCTCGAGCAGCTTCCGCAGAAACGGAATATGGGCCTCCAAGCGCTGAATGCCGATCACATCGACAACCGCATACTGCCATTCGGCGGGAATCTCGGCAAAGTCCTTCTCCACGCCGTCGAACATGTTTCCGTTCATATGCGAAAGCAGACTCCGTTTTTGAAAATCGGAAAAGCCGAGCTTGTTCGCCGCCATAAAGGAAAGCAAACGTTCGTCTTCGAACATGCACAATATTTTGCATAGCTCGAACTTCTCGGCATTCGTCAGCGTCCTCGTTTCCTCGTAAAGCAAACGCTCCAGTTCGCCTCTCAAAGCGAGCATGCGGAACTCTTCGATCCGGCGAAGCGCGTTCATTCTTATACTCCATCGCCGATGACGCAGCCGATTCCGGTAATCGTCGGCAAGCACTTCCTCCGCAAACGCGCGCACCCGTTCCCGTACCGTGTCTCCATCAAGCAGCTCGGTCATCTCCGCGAGCAGCAGCTCGATCGCCCGCTTCGAGACGGCGCGGCTTTTCGTTCCGCTCAGCAGCTTGGAAGCTTCCCCGCCCTGCAAGTATTTTCTTACAGCCGGCTCATACATTCGGATGAGGCCGGCGACCCGGCGCTCGCTGCGAATCTCCTTCACTTTCCTTATAATCAAGTAACCCAAGAGAAGCAGCAGGATGGCAAGCATGATCGCAAGCAGCGTCAGCACAAACTGAATATCGAACGACAGCATGTCATATCACCCTCTTGACCAGACGTTTGATACGAGCCTCCAGTTCCAGAATGCTAAAAGGCTTAATCATATAATCGTCCGCGCCGAGGCGCAGCGCTTTGACGATGTCCTGCTCTCCTTTGCGTCCCGTAAGCATGATCACCGTAAACCGGTCGGCATTCGGCAGCTTTCTGATACGCTGCAGCACCTCCAAGCCGTCCATACGCGGCATCATCCCGTCCAGAATAACCAGGTACGGCAAAGAATCGCTCAGATTCGCCTCTTCGAAGAAAGCTTCGCCGTCGCGGAACGCGCGTACCTCGGGATCGAATTGATCCTGCAGACATTCTTTCACATGCTCGGACAGCATCGTACGGATCATCGCATCGTCGTCGACAATCGCCACGTTGATTTTACGCTTGGAAGGCGCTTCGTCCTGCGACTCTTGCGCCGTTTCCACCCTTTTGCGTCCTGATACCTTCGCCTTGTAAAGCGCATGATCCGCTGCTTCCAGCCATTTGTGCATGCTTTGCTCCGCATCGTCAACCAATGCCGCGCCCGCCGAGAAGCTGCAAGCGAAAGCGCCCGAGGAACTATCAAAGGAAACATGAGAAAAACGATCGATAAGCCGTGTCAGCAGCGTTTTCGCTTCCGATAACCCGGTCCCGGGCAGCAGCACGACGAATTCTTCGCCGCCATAACGAATCAGGCAATCGCCCGCCCGCAAATGCTCCTTCAGGAATGCGGTAAAGCCGCATAACACTTGGTCGCCGATCAAGTGGCCGTAGCTGTCGTTAACCTGTTTAAAATGATCCAGATCCAGCATCGCCAGCGTAAACGGCTCTCCCGTTCGCTTTAAGTCAGCGGCCAACTTGGCAAACAGCTCGTTCATATATTTCCGGTTGTAGGCGCCGGTCAATTCGTCAACGAACAGCAGCCGCTCCAAGCGCCGCTTATTGTTCAGCTGCCGTTCCAGCCTGACCACAAGCTCTTCCATATCAAGCGGCTTGCACATCATATCGTCTACGCCCATTCGGAATGCGGACAACCGGGTTTCCCGCAAACAATCGTTGCTGATAAGCGTCGTCGGTATATATTGCTTCTTCCGTTTTTGTTCCAGCATGCGCATAACTTCGAAGCCGCTCGTATCCGGAACATGCAGATCGAGGACGAGGCAATCGGGCAAAACATCGTGAAAATATTCGATCGCTTTCTGCGCCTGCGTCGTCGCAATGACCGACCAGCCGGCTTTCTCGAGCCCCTCCTTGACGTACATGAGGAATGCCACGTCATCGTCCAGCATAAGCGCCAAGGGCTTATCCGGCTTCTCTTCCAAGCCCGTTTCCGCTTGATCCATGAGCAATTCCTGCTCGCTTACGTGCACGTAGCCGTTCCTGATAAGATCGAGAAAAAATGCCCTGAGCTCGTCGACAGGCCAGCTGCGGGGTACCGAGGACTCTATGCGGTCGAGCAACGCCTGCGCGCTCCGGTTGAGCTCGGGCATGCCCAGCGTACCGGAGGTTCCTTTGAGCGAGTGCAGGAAACGATGCACGTCGTCATGGGAGATCGGGTTCGTTTGGTCGAACCATTGACCCAGCTGCCGGTTCATATTGTCGAGCAGCAGCTCTCTATATTTGTTCACTATGGTCGCCTCCTGGGAAAAACGCGGCAAATTTCGCCATTTTCTTGGTCGCTTCTACAAAATACGACAAGCAATTCCTTCTATTATAGCAATCTTCCAAATAAATAGTAGTGTCGGCGCTCCTGCTCTTTATGGGAATGATAGGGTATTTATCGGACAGCCCTTTCGGCGCATGGAAGCATGTTTGCGCTGTTGAAAGACCTAGGAAACTGCGCATGACCTGCGTTAGCAGCTAACCAATCAGCGGAGAGGCGCCTGTCGAAATTTTCGACAAAAAAACGCCCTCTGCCGGCCGAATGGCTAACAGAGGACGTTTTTCAGTAGCATTAATTAACTGTGACGGTCACGGTCGTTTTCATTTTGCCGTAGGTGACCGTAATGGTCGCTTTTCCTTTGCTGACTGCTCGAATGACGCCGTCCTTGACATCCGCAACGCGGAGGTTGGAAGTCGTCCAAAGCGCAGGAATCGTTACATCCATATCGGTTTGGTCTTCGAACGTGGCGGTCGCTTTAACGTTTTCTTGGCTGCCCGCCGCCATTTGAATGAGAATCTTGTCCGTCTTCAAATATTTCAGCTTATTGATCTCGATCGGGATGGAAATCGATTTGCCGCCGAAGCTTGCAGTAATGTTGGTATTGCCGGAAGCCATCGCCGTCACCATACCGCCGTCCGTGACATCCGCAATTTTGTAGTTGCTGGATTTCCAGGTCGCTTCCGCGGTCACGTCTTTTTTGCTGCCGTCAGTCAATGACGCGTTAAGCTGAAGCTGAACCGTTTCGCCCGTTTTGGTCGTAATAAATTTCTTATCAACGGACAGGGACTGCACGACGCCGATCTCGAGCGTAACCGACACGGATCTGCCGCCGTATTTGGCCGTTACCGTCGTTTTGCCTCTCGAAATCGGGGTGATCACGCCTTCGCTAACCTGGGCGATCGCCTCATTCGCCGAGCTCCATTCCGCATCCTTGGTTACGTTCGTGTCTTTGCCTTTGGCGTCAGTCGCCGTTACCGTGACCGACTTCGTCTCGCCAATATCGAATACGAGGAGCGTAACGCTCGCTTTAAGCTTGTCGGCCAAATCTACCTTGACGGTAACGGAGACGGTTTTGCCGCCGTATGTTGCCGTAATTTCCGCTTCTCCGGCAGCAATCGCCGTTAACGCGCCTTGATTAACCTTAACGGCTTTTTCGTTCGAGCTTGTCCATACCGCTTCCGACGCAACATCAGAAGTCGTGCCGTCCGTGTAAGCCGCAGTCAAATCGATCGACTTCTTGTCGCCTTTATTGAGCGGCAGCGTCAGCTCGCTTGTCGTCGTTAAGCTCTTGAGCACGCCAACGGATACTTGAACGACTGCCGTTCTTGTTCCATATTTGGCCGTAATCGTAGCGGTACCGGTGCCGATGCCCGTGATCAGGCCGTTGCGCACTTCCGCAATCTCGGCGTTGCTTGTCGTCCACTCCGCTTTATTCGTAATATCCGCGTCTGACGCGTTCGTATAGAGCGCCTTCAAGGTGACCTGCTCGGTGCTGCCGATCTGGAAGTTAACCGTCTTCGCGCTCGCCGTAATGCGCGTCGGGATATCGACGAACAGCTTCACCTTCACGGTTTTGCCGCCGTACTTGGCCGTAACGTTCGCCTCGCCGGCTTTGTAGGTTTTTACTTCGCCCTTGATTACGTACGCCACGTCTTCATTGTCGGACGACCATTCGGCGACATCCGCAACCTTAGCCGTGGAGCCGTCCGCATAGGTCGCCGTCAGGATGATCGAATCCGGCTGATTGATTTGCAAATAGCGGGAATCGCTGTCCGCTTCCAATCTTCTCGGCACATCGACATCGACGAGCGTCGAAACCGATTTTTCGCCGTATTTGGCCGTAACCGTCGCTTGTCCGCTGCCGTTAGCCGTCAGCTTTCCTTTCACGACGCTAACTACGCTGTCGTCGCTGGAGCTCCACTCCGCACGGCTCGTAATGTCCGTGCTTTCTTGCTCTTCTTCGCCGTCGCTGGCAAAGGTCGCAGTCAGCTTCAGCTGCTCCGCTTTATTGTCCTTCATTTTCATAAGTACGTTCTGCTTGTTAAGCTCCAGCTTGATCGCCTTGTCGACATCGACCACGATCTTCGCCGATTTCGTGCCGTATGTGCCTGTTATTTTGGCCTGACCGGCGCTGTAGCCGACGATTTCGCCTTTAATGACATCAGCTACTTCCGGGTTGTCCGACTCCCATGTCGCAATGTCGGTTACGTCCTTGACCGTACCGTCAGGATACGTCGCCTTCAGCGTCACTTTGTGAGGATCGTTCAGAAGCAGGGAAACGGCGCTTTCGCTCAAGTCGACCCGCTTCGCGATTTCCACGCTGACCGGAATGTTCACGGTTTGGCTGTTATATTTGGCCGTTATGGTTGCGGTACCGGATTCAAGCCCTTTGACAAGTCCGTCGAATACGGTTGCCACCGAGCCGTTATCGATGCTCCAGACGGCTTTCTTCGTTACGTCTTCTTCCGTATTGTCATCGTAGTATGCGGTAAGCGTAATTTGCTCCGGCTGCCCTTTGCGCAAATTGAGCGATTGCTTGTCTTTCACGAGCGAGCGCACGGACTTGCTTACCGTAACGTTGACGAGTACGGGTTTCCCCATATAAGTAGCGGTAAGGACGATTTTGCCCTCTTTCTTGGCCGTAATGACGCCTGCATAGACGGATGCGATCTCGGGATTTTCCGAACTCCATTCGGTCTTAAGCGTTACGTTCTCCGTGGATCCGTTCACATATACGGCTGTGGCCGTAAGCGAGGCGGTGGATCCGGCCTCGAGCGAGACTTCGTTCTTGTTGAGCACCAGCATCGATATTTCATTGGCCGCCCCTGCTTGAAGCGCCCCAAAGCTGCTGATAATCAAAAACATGACGAGTAGCATTGCCGTCAGCCTTGTTTTTCTGAAACTCATTGCATGATCTCCCTCCGCTTTCTATCATGGTCTAACTGCCTCTGTCCGGCCGGGCAAGGAATAGCGTTCACTGCAAATAAAAAAAACCTGACAGGACAGATCTATAGCTACTCTATCGGCAAATGGAGGCCAATTGTTTAGTTTTTGGCACAAATTAAAGGCGGAGATTTTCAAAAAGATCATAAAATTGTCACGAACGGTTCGTGGTAGAAGCCGCGTCTGGATTGAGCGCTGTCCGCTCGCTTTCAAGTCTAGCTGCAACTAGTTTCCTTTTCCTCATTATCTCTAGAAATCGCTTGTTGCGGACAGAATTAGTGAAGTTTACCTCACTGATAATAGCCTTCTCCTCATTAAACGACCAACTCGCGATGCTTAACGTCGCTTCAATAAATCCCACATTTTCCCACTCGTCTTTCCGGAGACATAAAAAGAAAAGAGCATCCAGGGATGCCCTCGAATGCTCTTCCTATTTGATATACATAGCTTACTTCAAGAACGAGCGCAGCATCCAGACGTGCTTTTCCAGCCCGGTGTGAATAGCCAGCAGCATATCGGACGTCGTCTCGTCGCCGAGCTCCTGGGCAATCTGCATCGCCTTTTTCAATTCTCCGATCAGCGTCGTAAAATCGTTCGCGATCGCTTCCACCATTTGCTCCGCTTTCTCGGTACCGCTTGCTTCCGTGATCGAAGACGTGTCGACGTATTCCTTCATCGTAGCGATCGGACGCCCCTGCAAAGCCAAAATCCGCTCCGCGATTTCATCTACATGCAGCGCGGCTTCCTCATACAGCTCCTGGAATTTCGCGTGCAGCGTAAAAAATTGCGGGCCGTTCACATACCAATGATAATTGTGAAGCTTTACGTACATGACGCTCCAACTGGCAAGCTGTCTGTTCAGTTCCTTAAAAAGTCGTTCCATTGCAAAAACCTCCATCCTTGGTTAACGTACCTTCCGGTAGTTTGAGCAGGACGGAGGAAAATTATTACTTATTTTATTTAGTTTGTTACTTGCTTCTTGGCACTTATCCCTGCGCTCGGCACCTAACTCATCCGCGGGCTTCTTCGCGCTGGAACAGCATGAGCGGCATTTTGAAGACGAATGCGACGACGATCACGATTCCGATGATCATCCCGATCAGCACGATAACGCTGCTAAGCGAGAGGCCGCCAATCCCCGTAATGACGTTGGCGATGTTGCACCCCGGAGCGATCCGCGAGGAAACGCCCATCAGCAGGCCGCCGCCGATGGCTGCCGGCAATCTGGACAGCCGCGGCTTGCGAATTTTGAAGCTGCCGCTAAGCATCGATGCCGCCATGGAGCCGATCACGAGAAAAATGACGAGCGTTTCCTCCGGACCGAGCCCGACCCTAGGAAATTCGGCGAACAGCGCGTTCAAATACGTATTGCCGAGCACGACGTCGTCCCCGAATAGTTGCGCAAGCGCTACCCCGGCGATTCTCGTCTCCGGACCGGTAATGCCTACGTTGGACATCGCTACGAACTGAATCGTCGCGATAACGCCGATCAGAAAGGCGACAAGCCGAATATCCCAATGCGACTGCCTGAACGGATTGCGTTCCCAATCGGTGAGCGATTCCTTGATTCCTTGAAGGAAACCCTTGAAGCCGTGCAAATATACCGCGATACCTACCATTAAAACAACGATAACGATAGGGATGACGAGTGCCGGAAGCGGCCAGTCGTACAGCGTATACCCGCCGTCCAGAACCGTCAGCGGTTCGATGGCGTTTTTGGCCCAAGGATCATAAATGAAGGCGAATAACAGATTCCCTGCAAGCGCCGCAGCAAGAACGATCCAGAACTGCACGTAGCCCATTCCCGCGCGGTACAGCGTCCCCGAGCCGCAGCCGCCCGCCCATGTCATCCCGATGCCGAACAAAATGCCGCCGAGCAGATTCGCGCCACCGAGCGGAACCGTCCAGACGTCGGCCGCACTTTTCATGCCCGTCGCCAGCGCGATGCCCCAGCCGAGCAGCGACGTTGCGATCAGCACCAGTACGCCGTTCATGATCCGCGTATCCTTGACGCTGATCCAATCGCGGACGGATGCGACGAAGCAAAAATCCGCTTTTTGCAGCAAAAATCCGTATAAAAAACCGAAGACGGCGGCGAGTATGAAAAAGTCTATTGTAAATGACATGCGAGCCATCCATCCTTGTCGAATCTAGTGTTTTTTAACGAAAATATGATAATTGCCTTTATGCTTGGCAACGCCGAGAAATTCGCCGTAGTTGTTCATTTTGACGGCTGCCGGGATCGTTTTGGTCGCGATCGAATGGTCGGTGATTTCAACCACGATTTCTCCGGGTTTCGCTTTTTTGAGTCCGGCCAGCGCAAGATTTAACGTATGCGGGCAAACCTCCCCGATCGCGTCGACGACATGGTCGGGCTTCAGTTCCAACAGTTCTTTTTCGCTTAAACTCATTATGATCTCTTCCTTTCCAGTTGTTCGGGACTGAACGTTTCGATGATGTTGTCTTCCCCTGCGGCTACTTCCAGCCCTTGCTCCTGCCAATCCAGCATGCCGCCTTTGAAATTGTGGACGCGCTCGAAGCCGTTAGCCCGAAAAAACTTGGCTACCTCAAAGCTTCTTCGCCCGCTCCGGCAAACGAATACGTATTCCTTCGACTTGTCTAGCCGATCGACGATATCGATAATATCGCCCATCGGAATGAGAGGAAGCCCGGCAATATGGGCCTCCGTATATTCCTCGGTTTCTCTGACGTCAATGACGACGACCGGATTCGCCGGATCCGCCACGATCGCCTGCAGCTCTAGGGAATCGAGATGCGAGATGCCTTCAATCAGTTCCGCCATGCTTCCCGCCCCCTCTTATTTCACGACTTCCGTATCGCTGGCGTTGCCCCACTCCGCGAAGGAGCCCTCATAAGGACGCACGTCCTTGTAGCCGAGCAAACGAAGCGTCAAATACGTATGCGCTCCGCGCACGTTCGTTTGGCAATAAGGCACGACCGTTTTATTTTTGTCTACGCCCAAATCGCTGAACGCGGCTTGCAAATCTTTGGCTTTCTTAAATACCGGAACGCCGTCGGCATTTTGCTCGATCGCGTCGCTCCATTCTTTGTTGACCGCCTTGTCGATATGCCCGCCCTTCTGGTTTCCGCGCAGGTCTTCGCCCGTATATTCCTTGGAGGAACGCACGTCGAGCAGGACGCACGCCTGGAGGTCCAGCTTCTTGATCTGATCCTTAGTCGTAATCAAATCGGGATTGGCCTTCGCGGTAAAATTCCCTTTCGCTGCGGCAGGAGCTTCCGTGGAAACGTCTTTGGAAGCTGCAGTCCAAGCCGCATAGCCGCCATTGAGCACCTTCACCTTATCCTTATGACCGTAATACTCCAGCCCGTAGAAGACGCGGCCCGAGTTGAGCGAGTTGCCCTCGTCGTACAGCACGATTGTCGTATCCGAGTTGACCCCAGCGTTCTGAAAAATTTCCTGGAATTTGTCGACGGTAACGATCGTATTGTTTTTCGCGTCCTTCAGCAGTCCCGAATTCAGCGAGACGGCGCCTGGAATATGTCCTTGCTCATACCCTTTCGCACGGACGTCGACGATCTTGACCTTGCCGTCCTTCGCGTGGTCTTCCACCCATTTCACGTCGGCAAGCAGCTGAGCGTTCTCATAAGTATCGGAAGCCTTGGAAACCTGAGCGCTTTGCTCGGGTTTAGCCGATGCGCCGGCCGAGGCGTTTTTGCTGTCGCTGTCTCCTTTGTTCCCGCACGCAGCGGTCACCAATGTCAAAGCAGTTAATGCTACGAGCGCTAATTTCATCTTCATATTGTTGCTCTCCTCCCCTGATAACGAACGATGATGTGCTTGATTTTTTTACCTCTTGCCAAGTATAATACATTTATTCCGATAGTTTTACAATGATTAATTTCAAAAAAAACATCCGCCTAGGAGAATGCCCCATGTCAAACCGAAAAATAACTTTATCGCTTGCTCTTGCCCTTACCCTGTTCGCGAGCGGCTGCGCACTCGAAACGAAGGAAGAAGCCGCGCAGCGCTTGAATGCCGGCTCGGCCGCAAACGGCCAAAGCTCCGTTCAGACAGAAGCCGGCAAGCTGACGAATATACAGTTTTACGTGCCCAGCGAGAAAGAGAATAGTTTGTCCGTCATCGACGTTCCGACAAGTAAAGTCGTAGGCAAAGTTCCTTTGTCGGAGGCGCCGTCGACCGTTATTTTCTCCAGCACGATGCGCGAAGCGTATGCGGCGAATATGAACAGCAGCACCATCTCGATCATCAATACGCAAACACTGAAGGTTGAGAAAGAGGTGCCGGTCGGCCCTATGCCACACGGCATGGCGCTATCGCCTGACAATAAAACGCTGTATGTCGCCGCGGTGGCGGACCAGTTCATTTATTTGGTAGACACGAAGGCGGGCAAGGAGGCCGGAACGATCGACCTTGGAACGGGCGCGCACACGAACTATTTGGTGCTATTCGGCGACAAGCTGTACGTGAGCGACCATGAAAACAATAAAGTCTACGTCGTGAATGTCAAAACGAAGCAAACCGAGCTGACCATCCCGACCGGACGCACGCCGCGGGCCATCAAGCTGAGCGACGACGGCAAAAAGCTGTTCGTCCCATGCGCCGGCGACGGGACGCTGGAAACCTACAATACCGCCGACGGGAAAGCGCTGGGCAAGGTTGCGGATTTACAAGGCGCAACCGATGTCGTCGTGACCGAAGACGGCCAAACCGCCGTCGTGACCGGCATGGAGAGCAGCCAGGTAAGCTTCGTCGATTTGGCGGGCGGCAAGGTCCTCTCGACGCTGACCGGACTGGAAGGCGCGAGACATATCTCGTTCAACCGCCAGCAGTCGAAAGCATATGTTACCCTAAGCGGCACGGATGAAGTGGCCGTTATCGATACGGCAACCAAGCAAACCGTAGAGCGGATCAAGGTCGGGAAAACGCCTCACGGCATCCAGATCAAAGCGCTGCCGGGCATCGGCGGCAGCTGCTGATGAGCGGGGACGTATTGTAAAGCCCTTAGAGCATCGGACAAAGCAAGGGCGGTGTCACGCTGGAGTCCGATTTTGTCCATTGGAACGAGGAAGAAAGCGCTGTGTTGCGCTGGAATTCGATTTCGCCCAATTGGAACGCGGGAGAAAGCAATTTGTTGTGCTGGAGTCCGATTTCACCCAATTGGAAAGCGTAATTTCACCGGGTGATGGTAAAACCCGCTCTGTAAGCGGGTTTTATCGGACTGGAGGGGCAAACATGGACGATGTTCCTGTTCCAATTGGGCTAAATCGAACTGCGGGAGCGACTAACAACCTGACAACCTTGCTGCCCGCCCTCCATAAGTCAGCAACTGCGCATCACTAATGATATAAACTGGGTAATCAGACGACGGATGCTTATAACAACGAGAACGGTTCGGACGCCGCGCGGACGGAGGAAGTTTATGACGGCGAGAAATGTTCGGACAGCGCGCATAAACGGGGGATGCTTATGAAAAGAAATTGGATCGTACTCGCCATTGTGGCCGTGCTGGCAGGCGGAGCCGTTTATCAGCATATGGGCGAGCTGGCCCGTCAGTCGGCTTTACCTGCCGACTCGGCGCCGAAGGTCGGCTTTGTCGCACCGGCTTTCGAACTAACCGCCCTCGACAGAGCGGCGTATCGCGTCGGAGGGGAGCGCGACAAGCCGCTGCTCATTAACTTTTGGGCCTCATGGTGCATTCCTTGCCAGATCGAAGCACCGGATATGCAGGCGCTGTACGAAAAGTTCGCCGGCCAGTTCGACCTGTACGGTATAAATGTAACGAGCCAGGACACGCGCAAGGAAGCGGAAGCGTTCGTGAAGCAATACGGATTCACCTTCCCCATTTTGCTGGATCAAGAAGGCTCCGCTCTCGCTTCGTACCGTTTCCAATCGATCCCGACAAGCTTTCTGGTCGACCGAAACGGCAAAATTACGGACATCTTCCACGTTCTCGAGCCCGCGGAGCTGGAAAAGAAGCTTACACGCCTGCTTAACGGGTAGTGTGGAGCTGACGGAACGGTTCGCTCAAGCCTTTGTCGGCCGATCGCATGGCATAGTCAAAAACGCCTCCAATACCACTATTGTGGAGATGGAAGCGTCTTTTTTCATGCATGATGTGGGGACAAAAATCTCAAAATTGAGATTGATTCCGCCAAATGGCCGCCATGTTGAGCAACAAGAGTTTCCGGGCTGCGCCTGGCCGATGTTCATGAGGGTATCCCAAAAGGGGATACTCAAGTGAGCGAACCCTATAAATGATGCAAAAAAACCTTCAAAACCACTATGCAAGTGGAGATGAAGGTTCTTTTGGTTAAACGAATTCACGTAGGAAGTGGGGTCCGAAAATTCCGATAGGGACTACTGGGACAGCCCACTTCTTTCGGAGTTTGTTAAATCAAACCGGCTTGTTTGAGCAGCCGCTCTATAATAACTGCGACCTCTGCTCTAGTGATATTGGCTTTTGGTGCGAGCAAAGATTCGCTTCTGCCCGATACGACTCCCGATTTTACGCTGCTTGCTATGCCGCTTCTCGCCCAGGCGGATGCGTCGGCCGCGTCCGTATACGAACGCAGCGCCTCCTCTGCCGCTTCAGCAGTCATCGTTATCGCTGCAGGTCCATTTGTAATCTTCATAGCCTTGGCGATGATAGCCATCGCTTGCTCGCGTGTGATTTTGTCATTCGGCCGGAAAGTCCCATCCTCGAATCCGTCGATCAGGTCATATGCATACGCCACATGAACGGCGTCGCTGTACCAGTCGGCGGATTTCACATCGGAGAACGCTTCCCGATCATTCTCAAGCTTCAATCCCAGGCCGCGCACGATAATCGCCGCGAATTCCGCACGGGTAATATCATTGTCAGGACTGAATCGCCCGTTTCCTGTACCGTTGATGACCATCCGAGAGCCCATATCGTTGACGGCATCTTTGGCCCAGTGGTTCGCCATGTCGTCAAATTCGAGCGGATGCCATACGAGCGCATACGTACTGTTCGTCAGGCTATTGATACGCGCGATATAGCTCCCGCCGCTTGCTTCAATCCGGGTCGGGACATGGCGTATTGTTCCATCCGGTTCAACCACGACTCCCGTCGTAATTCTGCTCGGGTCCGTACCGTCCGGTAAAGCGATCGTCCGTTCAACGTATAAATTGAACTTGGATATTTCCGTGCTCGTCCCCGCATACGAAACTTTTATTGAGAAACTCATCGGGGAAGCAACGACGGTAAATGCTCCTTCCTCCGCGGCACGCTCCAGCAGTTGTACCATATCTGTTGTCGGAGCTGCAATCTCAATCTGTATAGTAATGTCTTGCAGGTTAACCGGATTTGCAAACTGTTCAGACAGCGTGTCGATGTTAAATTGCTGTGCAGGCAGCGTATACGTAGCGTGTTTTGTTTTAAACTCCACTACCGCTTGCATCTGCTCCAGATTTTTAATTAATTGAGCGTTCAGTTGTCCGATCAGAACGTCAGAGTCCGTATTCAACGGAATGGTAAGCACTGCACCCGTCCCTGCTCCCGCAAGCATCCTCTCCAGTTCACGCTCATCTATCGTGAGTGTAGCAACCGACTGACCATTTTGCCGGCTGGTTATCAGCTTCCCGATCCTGGACGGTTGACCATTAATCAAAACATCCGCATAGGTGTCATTTTCCTTAGAGGTCTCAGCATCAGGTGTATACTCCGTATAGATATAGATGATCAGTTCAGCCTGAACCTCGCTGCTGTTCCCGGCAAGGTCAACCGCCTTCACTGTAAATGTGTGCTTGCCATCAGGCAAGCCGTTTTCAGGCCTGTACCGCCATTCGCCGTTGCTGTCAGCCTGCACATGGCTCTCTTTGCCGTTGATTGTAATCGTAACCGTACTTCCCGGTTCCACTGTTCCTTTAATCTCCGGACGACTATTGGTCATTTCTGCTTTGTTGCGCGGACTTACAATCACCGGTTCCGGAGGCGTCTTGTCGAAAACAACAGAGCTGGCGTCTGTCGTATCGACGACCGTTGTGCCCTCATTTCCCGCTATGTCGCTGAACACGATCCGCAGGGGAATTGCACCTTCCGCCTCATCATTCGTCATTGTGTATACTGCCGTGTATACGCCGTCAACTACGGTGACCGGAACAGCATGTCCCGCAATGGTCACCTCCAGCGATTCCCTTAGCATTTCGCTGACGCTGAAGGTTACCGTCACCGTATCCCCAACCTTCGCAAGTGAAGGAGTCGCGTTATTGCTGGCGATGCTCACGGATGTTAATACAGGTGCCGTAGCGTCGTAGACGGTGCTGTATGGCGCTGCTGCGGTGTTGAAGTTGCCCGCTGCGTCAGCCGCCACACCAGCTGCAAGATTCACGGTTACCTGACCGTCTGCCGTTGGCGTAATATCTGCCGTGTACGTCCGGCTGTTTACCGTCTGCAAATTCCCTGCTCCCCCGTTGTTCACCACAAGGTCACCGAGTTCAAATCCGTTCACCGCCTCGCTGAAGGTGATCGTTACACTGAACGGCGACTGATTCGTCGGATTCGCTGCCGCCGATGTAATGGCTACCGTCGGCGCCGTAGCGTCGTAGACGGTGCTGTATGGCGCTGCTGCAGTGTTGAAGTTGCCCGCTGCGTCAGCCGTCACACCAGCAGCAATATTCACGGTTACCTGACCATCTGCCGTTGGCGTAATATCTGCCGTGTACGTCCGGCTGTTTACCGTCTGCAAATTCCCTGCTCCCCCGTTGTTCACCACAAGGTCACCGAGTTCAAATCCGTTCACCGTTTCACTGAAGGTGATCGTTACACTGAACGGCGACTGATTCGTCGGATTCGCCGCCGTTGACGTAATGGCTACCGTCGGCGCCGTACCGTCGTAAACCGTGCTGAACGGAGTTGGTGCTGTGGTATTGGTATTGCCCGCCGCGTCGTTGACCACGTCCGCCTCCAAATTAACGGTTACCGTTCCATCACTCGTCGGTCGGATGACTGCGGTATACGTCAGACCGTCCGCTGATTGCAGTTGGCTTGCTGTCCCGTTCGTTACTGCAATATCATCAGCCGAAAAGTTGAGCGGCGGCTCGTTGAAAGCTAACGTAACGACAAAAGACAACTGATTCGTCGGATTCGCCACCAACGAGAAAATATTCACTGTAGGACCAACCGTATCATAGGTGACGACATGCGGCGTTGCCGCCGTATTCCCGTTGCCAGAGTTGTCTTCCGCCGCGTCAGCGGCAATGTTGATCGTAACCGGCCCGTTCGCTGTCGCAGTAATGTCTGCTGTGTACATAAGATTACTCAATTGCTGGAAATTGCCGATACTGCCATTATTGACAGAGATGCCTGCCGCCGAGAACCCCGTTACCGGCTCGCTGAATAGAATCGTAATGCCGAATGTAGCTTGAGCGGTCGGCCTATTTATACCCGACGAGATCGTTACCGTCGGCGGCGTGACATCATTTACAACTACATGTGCGGTGCCGCTCTTAATGCTTGCCGGCTTCATGCCGACAACAGTATTCGTCACCTCTACATAGTAGTACGAATCTTGGGCTGCGCCTGTCGGCACCGCATAGGTGCTCCCTGACTGGTCCAAAACCGGATAACCGCCCGAATTATTATCGACCGTATTGCGATACCACTGGTAGCTTAGCGTCCCGGTTCCGCTAGCCACGACGCTGAGAAGCGGGCTTGGCGCGCCCTCGTTCACGTCTGCGTCGGCCGGGCCCGTTGAAATCAACGGCTCGGGGGCTACCGGCAGCGCGTTCACTATAACGTGGGCGGTGCTGCTCCTTGTACTTGAGGGCTTCTGGCCGGCAACAGTGTTCGTTACCACTACATAGTAGTACGCATTTTCGGCTCCGCCTGTCGGCACCGAATAAGTGCTCGCTGTCTGGCCCGAAACCTCAGAACCACCCGTATTATTATTCAGCGTATTGCGATACCACTGGTAGCTGAGCGTCCCGGTTCCGCTAGCCACGACGCTGAGAAGCGGGCTTGGGGCGCCCTCGTTCACGTCTGCGTCGGCCGGGCCCGTTGAAATCGATGGCTCGGGAGCTGACGGCAGCACGTTCACTATAACATGGGCGGTACTGCTCCTTGTAATTGAGGGTGTCATGCCAGCAACAGTATTCGTTACCACTACATAGTAGTACGCATTTTCGGCTGCGCCTGTTGACACTGTATACGTACTATTTGTCTTATCCAGCAGTCCAGAACCGCCTGTATTATCATTCAGCGTATTGCGATACCACTGGTAGCTTAGCGTACCGCCTCCAGAACCTGAAACCTCGACTTCAAGAACCGGGCTCGGGTCTCCCTCGTCCACGTTTACGCCGGACGGACCCGTAATCGACGGTACGGGAGATGCCGGCAGCGCGGTCACGATAATGTGGGCGAGCTGACTGGTTACTGTTGTTACACCGTCAGTAACGGTAACATAGTAATAATTGTCGTTGGCTGCAGTTGCCGGGAGCGTCAAAATAGGACTCTTTTGGGGCTCTAATGCAATGGTGTTATTCCTTTCAGCATTCGTTCGATACCACTGATAGCTTAATGGACCACTACCGCCTGTTGCCACAACATAAGTTGTTAAAGTCGGGTTAGCGTTTTCAACTACAGTAACATCATGCGGTTGCACGGTAATCTCCAGTTCCGGGGCTGCATACACATTCCCCACCGCTGATGACATGCTCCAAATCACGATAAAAAAAACTAAGAGTGCGGCGAATATTCGCCTCGACAATCTGCTTGTACTACTAAATGCGGCGGCTGTTCCCGATGCCATAAACTTCAAACTCCCTCTCCTCTGTACACACAGAAGTTTTAGTCGATTTTTGACGACTATTCCATTCTATCCTATTACTTTAGTCCTGAATAGCTAAAAATTTCCTGTTAGAAAAAGTAATTTAAAAAGAAAGAAAGGTTCGGAAGAGTGACTAATTATTCATCCTATCTACATCCCAATCGCTGTTCGTTTTTTGTAAAATTCAACCTGAATTTCGAAAGCTCGCGATCCTAGCAACTACCTAAAAAATCAACGAAATAAATCAGTAAACGCCAGGAAAAAATCCTAGTACTCAGAGCGTAGAAAAGCAATAGAGCTATGGGACTTGTTGCGCTAAGCTTTCTAGCAAGTACTATTTTATAGTGAAAAAGGGGCCAATTGATGCTCTCTATAATCGCATTCGTGAACTTTGGCAGTATTAACCAGAAAAACTCCAGGTATTTTCGCCTAAAAATTGAGAAATAAGCTTTCTTCCCTCCTTGTTCCGTTTATACGCGCAGATCGAATGCCATACTGGTAAAACATATTTGCCGTTTGCCGCGTCTATAAACATATCCCCTACTCAAACAAGGAGGGATCGACATGTCCTTTGCACGAAGCATGAAACTTTCAATCGCTGCATCCACCTTTTTGATCGCCCTGACCGGCTGCCGGGGAGCGTCGGTAAGTCCGCAGCCCACGGAGGCAAATACAGCTGCGCCGTCAGCGGCTCCCACCGCTGCTTCGGATGCAAGCGTGTCCCCTGCCGATACGGACAAAAGCACGCCTAGCGCCAAGCCGACTGCAGCGGCAGCAACCGGCATGGTGACCGCCGTAAGGCTGGCCGATCCGAAATCCGGCTGGACTGCCGGAGAAGGCTGGATCGCCAGAACCGACGATGCAGGGAAACATTGGAGCATGCAATACCAAGGTTCGGGAACCATCCGACAAGTATTTGCATTAAACGGCACAAATGCATGGGCCGCTGTTGAAGGAACAGATACCGGAGCCGGAGGCGCAGGTTACTCCCTGCTGGGCACCGCCGACGGCGGCAAGCACTGGACCAAAGCCGGCATGGTGCCGAATAAAGGATTTTTGCACTTCGTCAATAAAACCGAAGCTTACAGCGCCAATGCCAAAACGACCGACGGCGGCAAAACCTGGAGCACCCTTCCGGTGCCCGAGCGCCTTGTCGGCGATGCTTATTTTCATGACGCCAAGAACGGCTGGGCCGTCACGCAAAATAAAGACGCCGCCGCTATCATGCGAACCGCTGACGGCGGTAAAACATGGAACACCGTCATGTCCAGGACGCTTGCCGGACAACTAAACGGGGCGATCATTCGATCAGCCGGAGCCGAGGACGCTTGGGTCGAATGGATCGGCGACTCCGGTATGACGCAAACATCGTATTCGCTGTTTCATTCCGTTGACGGCGGCAAGCAGTGGCTAACCGTTCTTGCCAATTCGACGGCAGGCGCCGGCCCCGCACCGGGATTTACAATGGAAAATACGGAAGGACATAAAAATTCCGGTTCGGGCCCCGGACCTTTGTACGTCGTTAACCCGAGCACCGCTTTTATGGGAGGGTACTGCGGAGCGTGCGATTTGCCCAATTCGGTCGGTAAGACTACAGACGGCGGCAAAACGTGGATCAACGGCACGCAATCGATCGAAGGTTATGCCGGAGCGCTTCTCGCGATGGCGGATGATAAGCAAGGCTGGTGGATCGGCACCGATCATACAACCCCATCCGTTATGTACACCACCTCAGACGGCGGCGCTCATTGGACAAAAGCGCACACCTTCGACAAACCGAAATCCGCTTCTTGAGCGGAGCTGCAAGGCGGAATATTGACGCAGGCGGTATCCGCAGGTTGTCGCCGGAGCCGTGACTGTGGAGAGACCTCGGATGAAACATCGCGTTATCTCCTGGCTGTACTCCCGGTCGCCGCCACTGTTTTCCGGCCACAGCTTTTGGGCCAGGCTGTTCGCGCATAAAAAGGCCGGCAAAAGCGCAATCATGCGCTTGCCGGCCTTTTTCGCGTTGGTTCCGTCTATCCTCTGCAAACCAATCGTTCTAAAACGTACTCGCCTTATGCGTATCCGGGCACCACCGTGAAGAACGGTAAAACCGGATCAGCACATCGATCGCTTCCGGCGTGCGAAGATGAGTGAGCGCTTCCGAGGCGTACGCCCTGACATACCGGTCTTTGCTGCCCAAGGCTTGCCGCAAGGCGTCGACGACGATTTCCGGGTCCCCGTCTTTACCTGTGCGGAGCAAAGAAAGCGCAGCCGTATAGCCGATTTTATTGGCGATATATTCTTGATTGATCACATAGGAATCATTCGTCCTTGCAGCTCCGGCGGATTCGTCCCGCAACGAGTCTGCCAAGGCTGCCGCTAAGGCGGGAACGACCGATTCAGCAGGCTGGCCGATCATCCCCAGCGCTTCGACCGCATTACGGCGAACCCAAGCGCTTTGGTCACGTAAAACGGCGATTAGCGAAGGTACGCTCCCCTTAGCGGACGAGCCAAGCATCCCAAGCGTAAACGCGGCCAAAGCCCGGCGTCTTTCATCCGCAAGGCCCAGCGCGGCGATAAGCCCCGGAACCGCCTTCGTGCCGCCGCCCTGCAATCCGTAAGCGGCTCGCAAAGCGACGAGATTGGATCCGTTCGCCAAATGCCCTAGCAGCTCATCGACTCCTATCGCCCCCAGATGCCCCAAAGCATAGCTCGCGTTCAAAGCTACGCTTTCCTCCGGGTCGCCAAGAAGCCGCCCGAGCGCCGACGCATATCCGGCTGCCGCTTCTCCAAGCAAACCAAGCTCGTCTGCTGCGCGTCCCCGTTCGGAGACGTCATCCGATGCCAGCCCGGCTGCCCATTGACGCAAAAGCGCTTCGTCCACCGCCTCCCCGCTCCCCGCAGCAGCCGTTTCCTCGCCGCGCAACCAGTCCCAAACGTCTCGCCAAAGATTACGGTGCAAGGTTGAAACGTCTTCCGGGATGATCATTTCCTTAGCTGTATGATTCCAGCTTGGCGCTTCGGGAGCACGCATCCTGACAAATTGGAACTTGAGCATGTAACGGTCAAGATTCGATACGTTAAGGGATGCTTTATGCCACAGGTCGAAATGCACCAAAACCATCGTTCCCGCCTTGCCGGTCGGCAGAATCGTCTTCCCTCTGTCCCCGAGGAATTTCTCGTAATATTGCGTACCCGGCATAATCGCCGTCGGCCCCAAAGCTTCGGTCACATCCTGCGTATAATAGAAGATCATCGCCCACCACGGCCTATGGCTGCGCATAGACGACCAGTACCCGTCTTTGTGCCATTGTCCGCCGCCCGGACTTTGGTTGCCCGGCTGATTGTAGTGGCAGTGCCGGTGCGGATGCATGTAATAATCCGCTCCCAGCACGCTTGTCAGGGCGCCTCGTACGACCGGCGTATCGAAAAACTGCTGAATGTCCGGCACACGCGGCAAAATGTTGTTCCCCGGGTTCCCCTCCTCATGCAAAACGTTATAAATAATGCTCATAACGTTCTCATGAAGCTCCTGAGGCAGGTCGTTCCGCAGCACGAGATACCCTTTTGTAATAAACTCCGCCATTTGTTCATCCGTCAACAAATAATTTGGATCCAGCATGCAGCATCTCTCCTATCTCCATTCATTATTACAGTCACATTCTAGCAAACGGCCGATCACTTGTATTTACAGCAAGGTCATCCTTTTATACAATTGTCAGGTGAAATTGAAAAGAGATGAGGAAAACGATCGATGAGCTTCGCGGCTTTTCATCCGTATGTTTACTACGCAACCGAATATCCGTTTTCCAAAGGGCAGTCCAGCAGTCCGCGGATTTGCTACACCTCCTCGCTTTACCTCATCAGCGCAGGCAAAGGCGTCATCACCACCTGCGGCCGCATGCACGCAGCCGTTCCCGGCTCCCTCGTGTATATCCCGGCCGGACAGCCGCACGAATGGATCGCGGACACGCACGAACCTATGGTACATGTATGCTGTTATTTCGACTGGTCTTATACGAACCGAAGCGGCGTTTTCGAAAGAGCAAGCACGATCTGCTACGACTTCTCGCAGCTGCGCGCGTCCCTCGTCGGCCCGCAATTTCCTTACCCGATTCCCGAGCATATGAGCGTAGAAACGCTCCGCGTATGGACCGATTGGTTCGAGCGCTTTTACACAGCCAATGACTATACGAACGAGCGAACGTTCATGCGCAGCCTGAAAGTGCAAAGCCATTTCCAGCAGTTTATCGAGTTTTTCCTCTCCTACGCCCTGCAGAGCGACAAAATTCCCGATCCCCGGATGAACAAGCTGCTGGACCGGATCGAGCAGGATCTCGTACGGGGCAATCTGGAGCCGCTGGAAGCTTACTATATGGATTTGAAAATAAGCAGAGGCTATTTTTTCGAGCTTTTCAAGCAGTCGACAGGACTTTCCCCCATGCAGTATATCAATAATTTTCGTATCAGCCGGGCGAAGGACGACTTGCGGTTTTCCGATTTGAGTGTCACCGAGATCGCGGAAAAGCATCGTTTCTCGTCGATCCACTACTTCTCCAAGCTGTTTCGGCAGCTTACGGGTTTTACTCCGCGGGAGTTCCGGGAAACACATCAAGTGTAAGCGCGGCAGCCGCTTACTTTTGCACGATCGTTATGACGTACAACCCCTATTGCCGCTCTTCTTCTCGTTAAACTAATCGGGGCTCGCCTTACAACCGGTACGTTATTCTCCATTTTGTAAACGGCTGAACAATTGTTAAGAATCCTCCTGTTTTCCAGCAGTACCGCGGCTTGACAATCTTCGGGCGTCGCATTAGGGGGACCAAGAAGCTTACGACAGCAAGAAAAAAGGATAATGACACGGCGCGTTGAAAGAAGAGGAGAACGGGATGGACGGTCGTTCATTCCGTTTCTTGTTCAATATAAGGAATTAACGACCGATAACGGGAGGTATTCGACAATGGCGATTCCGATTCCGGAGCCGAGAATAGCGAGGTTTGAAAAGCAGGCGTGCGGCATGTTCATTCATTGGGGCTTGTACTCGCAATTGGGGCAAGGCGAATGGGCGCAGCACATTCAAAACATTCCGATGGACGAGTACGCCAAACTGAAGGACAGGTTCACGGCCGAGCATTTTGACGCGGAGCAAATCGCGATGACGGCCAAACGGGCCGGGATGAACTATGTCGTGCTCACAACCCGCCATCATGACGGGTTTTCCTTGTACGACACGCGCGGATTGTCCGATTTTGACGCGCCGCACAGCGCAGCCAAGCGGGACTTGGTCGCCGAGTTCGTCGAAGGGTGCGGAAAAGCCGGCGTTACGCCATTCTTTTACCATACGACGCTGGATTGGTATCAGCCGAGTTTTAACGAGAACTTTGAGGAGTACCTGGATTATTTACGCGCCTCCGTGGAAGTGCTGTGCACGCATTACGGGCCGATCGGCGGCCTGTGGTTCGACGGCAACTGGAGCAAGCCTGATGCGGACTGGAAGCTCGACGAGCTGTACGGCACGATACGCCGGCTGCAGCCGGAGGCGATGATCATTAACAATACGGGATTGGATCACCGCGGTGCGCTCGGCCATCCGGAAATCGACAGCGTCACCTTCGAGCAGGGACGTCCTGCGCCGATGAATCGGGAAGGCATGAGCAAGTACATCTCCTCGGAGATGTGCCAAACGATGAACCGCCACTGGGGAATCGGCAGCCGGGATTTCAACTATAAATCGTCGGGCGAGCTGATTGAAAATCTTTGCGCATGCCGCAAAGTCGGCTCCAACTATTTGCTTAACGTCGGTCCGACAGCTGAAGGCCGAATCCCGCTTATGCAGCAAGCCCTGCTGGAAGTGATCGGCGACTGGCTCGCACTGCACGGCAAACCGGTTTATGAAGGCAAACCGAGCACGATCCGAGGGCAAGGCGATAATTTTGCGCTGGAAACGGAGGACGGCTCGACCTGCTTGTTCATCCACCGCCTATCGATCGACGGTCATGCGAACGTCACGACCGGAGATGGCGGCACGGGTCCGAAATCGTTCACCGGCGTAAAACGCCCCGTCCGAAGCGTTCGCTGGCTGGACAACGGCGAAGAGCTGAAGTTTACGCATGATCCCGAGTCCGGGCTGCTCTGCTTCGAAGCGACGGGTTACCCCTATGGCGATAATCTAGTTGTGCGGGTCGCCATTGTAGAGTAACCGGCCGACTCGAGTCACATTTACGGCGGCAAACCCGTCATGCGAGGCTCTTTTGTGCGTAATCGGCCGATTCGATGCGCTCCCTTACGGAAAACCGTGAGGGAGTTTTTGCGCGTGTTCGTTTACAGCTCGTATTCCTGCATTTTGCGGAACAACGTCGCTCTTCCGATCCCTAGCAGCTCCGCCGCTTTATCCTTCGGCTCGCCTCTTTCCTTGACAAGCAGCAGCGCGCGTCGAATCGCATCCTTTTCCACCATACGCAAGTTGCAGGAGGCTTCCGCCGGGTAGCCGTTCGCATCGACCAGCACGACGTTCCTCAAATAATCGGGCAAGCTGTTTTTGGACACGACCGTCCCGCTCTCCACATTGATGGCGTATTCCACCGCGTTCGAAAGCTCGCGTATGTTGCCTTTCCAGTGATAGGAAAGGAATATCTTTTTGACCTCTTCGTCGAAGGCCCGGATATACTTCTTCGTAAAGGCGCAATGCTGCTGCAAAAAATGGCTGGCGAGCGCGAGAATATCCTCTTTCCGTTCGCGGAGCGGCGGAATATAAAACGGGAAAACGCTCAGCTTGTAAAAAAGCTCGCGCCGGAACAAGCCTTGATCGACAAGCTGATCCAGATCCTGAGCGGTCGCCGCGATCAGCTTGACGTCAAGCTGCCGCTGCGCGCCGGGAATCGTTTTGTGCTCGAGGAAGTTGAGCAGCTTCAGCTGTGTGGACAACGGCATATGCCCGATATCGTCGAGAAACAGCATGCCGCCTTCCGCCGCTTCGATCATCCCCGGCTTGCCCTCGCCCTGCCCGTCCCGCTCCTCTGCGCGTCCGAACAGCTCCCGCTCCAGCAGCGCTTCGGGAAGCACGGCGCAGTTCAAGGCAAGAAACGGCTTGCCGCTTCGCTCGGAGTAACGGTGGATGCATTGCGCGAAAAATTCCTTGCCCGTCCCGTTCTCTCCCCGGATAAGTATGGAGGACGGGCTGTTGGCCACCTTCCTGGCGAGATCCTTCAATATTTTCATCGACGGGTGGTTGCCGATAATTTGCTCGAAGCCCTTGACCGAATCCTCGGTCAGCCTGGAGGCGATATGCGTAATTTGCTCCGGATCGTTCAGGAAAACGACGAATTCCTTCATTTCGGGGTTGATCGAAAGCGTCTGCATCGAAACCAGCAGCTGTTTGACCTTGCCGCCAAGCTTCAAGGCCACCGGCTCGTCCGACCATATACCGTCGGCGTTATGCAGAACGGCGTCCGCGATTTGTCCGATGACGCCGGCATCCGGCTCCGTCTCCGCCGGTATGTGCAGAAGACGGCGCGCCGCAGGGTTCATATAGCTGCATTCGCCTTGCCGGTTCAGAATGACGGCCCCATTCTCCATATAGTCGATGAGCATCGATACTTTTTTCTGAGCCATAAGCTGCTGCAAATAAAATTCATGCTCCATCACTTTGGATGCGATCAGCTCGGCCATTTTCTGCAGGAAGGTCAAATTCGCCTGCAAATCTGTAAAAAGACGATTGCGCTGCTCCTGAGTAAAAGCGATCAGTCCGATGACGCCGAGCGTGCGATTGTCGGTTTTGATCGGGCAGCAAACTTCCCCGAGCTCCCGGCAATTGCGGACATGCACGCAGTTCCGGCACAATTCGTGAAAGCCCGGTGACTCGATCACGACCGGCTCGCCGGTTTCCAGACAGCGGCGATAAACGTAGTCCTCGTTGCTCATCTCTTTCCATATTTGAGGCTTGATCGCCCCGGTTCCGGCAATCCGGAGCAGGTGACGGTCCGCAATCTCCACTTCGATCTTCAGAACGGCGGAAATCGCTGAAACGATCTGCTGGATCGTCAACTGAATCGCTTTCAATTCCACGTCGGTCTCACCTCCAAAGAGTAACGGCTGCGCGTATAGTAAGGGCAAGCGTTTACAGATAATCCGAACGATATGCGAAATGTTTCCTTTGCACAAGCTCTTCTTTCCGCACCGTGCGCCTCCCGGAGCGCGGTGTCATCGCGGCACGCGGTGTTCGGTCACACGTCGGCGGTCAAACCTCGCCAAGACAAAAATGTTTCAAGCCACTATGGGTACAAACTGTAATGGCTCATTCTCCCCCGCATGCCATTGCCATTCCACGGCACTTGCCATAACGATCATTAGCCCCGCAACCGATTCCATAACTTATGCCATGATGATTATTGGCCCCTGCATCCGATTCCATAACTTATGCCATGATGATGATTGGCCCTGCATTACACATTATCATATAATCGATCGCCGCTGCGCACTCTGCAACACCCGCACTCCCGTAATGCAAGAGATAGTGATCATCATATTGAGGAAAAAATTATTATTCGTGAGGCAAACTCCACTATTTCAAACCGAAAATCCGTGTTTTGGTGAGATAATGAGGCAAACGCAACTAGTAGTGAGGCTAACCTAACTATCGCCCCTCGAAAACCCGTGTTCCAGTGCCCTAATGAGGCAAATGCAACTATCAGTGAGGTAAACGAAATGAATAGTTTCGTTTGCCTCACTGACGGGCGAGAACAAGCATTTTACCTTAGGAATAGTGAGGACAGCCTCATTAACAATGAGGTTTTCTACACGAAGCGCACGATTCGTTGCATAACCCCAGTCCGAGCGAGTTTTCGTAACGTTCTCAGCCTTTGACGCAGCTTCACATAAATGAACCGGACACTGCGTCTCGTTTGTGCATGCTTCAGCTTAAGCCTGTCAACCGCGGGTTTCCCGGCGGTTGCCTCGAGCGGCCCCATTAGCTAGGTGCAGCTAACTTACCAATTGTCGTTGACTTACCTATTGCCATTCCGCACGCCGTTTCCTAAGCTTCGCCTTTAAAGCAAGAGCCTTAACCCGCATAACGGGTTAAGGCTTCGTTCACATTTAACGATACGTCCTGCGCAAAACCTCGCCTGCCGGGACGTGATGTTCGGTGCCGTTCTCCAAAACCGGCTGCCCGTTCACGATCACGTACTGGATGCCCTCCGGGTAGGAGCGCGGTTTTTCGTAAGTCGCCGTATCTTTGACGGTATGTTCATTGAACAATACCAGGTCCGCCTTCATCCCTTGGCGAATCAAGCCGCGATCGGAAAAGCCGATAATGCGGGCCGGCTGCGAAGTCATCCTCCGGATGCATTCCTCGAGCGTAAATACGTTCTCGTCTCTCGTATAATGGCCGAGCACCTTAGGGAAGGAGCCGTAAGCCCGCGGATGCGGTTCGCCGCCCAGCAAGCCGTCGGTGCAGATCGTCCCTGCCGGATGGCTCATGATCGCGGATATGGACGGCTCATCCATGACGAAGTCGATCATGCCGACGGCGTTCCGCTCCTCGAGGATCAAGGAAAATGCCGCTTCGATCGGATCCTCGATACCTTTCAGCTCGGCGATTTCCTTCAAGCTTTTGCCTACCAGATTCCGGTTGGCTTCCGAGCCGGTAGAAGTAACGAATATGCCTTCCGGACCTGCCCATGCATAGATGCTGTCCCAGCCCTTCAGGCCCGTGCGGATTTCGGACGCCATTCTCGCTTTATCCTCCGGACGCGCGAGCCGCTCCAGCAGCTTCGGCGTCCCGCCTTCATGCGCCCATCCGGGCAATATGGCGCTAAGCATCGTGCTTCCCGCCGTGTACGGATACTGGTCGAAGGTAACCTCAAGCCCCTCCGCCCGGGCAGCATCGAGCTTCGCAAGCACCGCCGCGGTTTTCGGCCAGTTCAGCCTGCCGCAAACCTTGAAGTGCGAAAAATGCAGATGAACGCCGGTTCTGCGCGTAATATCGATCAATTCGTCCATCGATTCGAGAATCTCGTCGCCTTCGCTCCGCTGGTGCACGATGAACGGTACGCCGTACTCCGCGGCTACCTCGCAAAGCCCTTCAATTTCCTTATAGTGTGCATACATGCACGGCAAATAAATCAGCCCGCTGGACAGTCCGCAACCGCCTTGATCCAGCCCTTCCCGAAGCAGCAGCTTCATTTGTTCGATTTCTTCATCCGTCGCTTCGCGATCGTCGAGGCCGATGACCATCATCCGCAAATTGCCGTGCGGCACGAGGTACGCCATATTGTAGGACGGCTTCGCTTTTTCGATTTTCGTCAAATAGCTGTCGACATCCGTCCAATCCCACTCGATTGCAGGCGTCCCGTCCAGTCCCGACAAATTGCCCTGCCAGTGCTGCAGGAAAGCGTGCGACAGCGGAGCCGCCGAAATGCCGTCCTGTCCGAGCAGATCCGTCGTGATGCCTTGCCGGATTTTGGCCGCCAAATATGGCGTTTCCATAATGAACAGATCGGAGTGGCAGTGCATGTCTATAAACCCGGGAGTGACCGTCAAGCCGTTCGCATCAATCGTTTGGCGCGCTTCCGATGTTTTGATTTTGCCGATGTGAACGATTTGATCGCCAACAATGCCAATATCGCTATAATACCAAGGACTGCCGCTGCCATCTATAATTTTTCCACCTCGAATTACAAGATCATACATGCGCGATCCCTCCCGACTGCAATGAAAATGCTTTAGCCATAGCATAATAGCCTTCCGCCGCCCGAATCAACTGGTTGATTTCGACATACTCGTCGACGATATGCGCCATATGCTCGTACGACGGTCCGAAACCGACGGTCGGCACGCTCGCGATCCCCGCGCTGTAGCTTCCGTTCGTGCAAAATTGATAGCTGCCGATTTTGGACTGGATACCGGCTTTATGGAGCGCCTTCAGGCTCATCAGCACATAAGGATGATCGACCTCCATCAGCCATGCCGGATAGAAGCGCTTGCTGCTCAGCACCACTCCCGTATAGCAAGGCAGCGATTGCTCCGCAAGCGTTATGTCCACTCCCGCCTCCGACATCCGGCGGTATTCTTCAAGCACGCTTTGCTCGTCTTCACCAACCAGCAGTCTTCTGTCTATCGTAACGGTGCATTGGTCAGGCACGACCGATTTGCCCGGATACGGAGAGGAGATGATGTCGGTTACAACCGAGATGCCTTGACCGAGCTGAACATGCTCCTTCGGAGGAAGCAACGCCAGATTGTTCAGGAACGGCAGCATGCCGGTAATCGCATTGACGCCGAATTGCGGATTCGAAGAATGCGCCGTTTGCCCGTAGGCTTGCACTCTGATTTCGGCGCGGCCGCGCTGGCCGATATTCAAGTTTAACCCGGTCGACTCGCCGATGACGACGAGGTCCGGCCGAACGGCGTCCATGACCGTTTTCAGCGAAACGCCTTCGAACACTTCCTCATAAACGGTGCCCGAAACGTAGATGTCGCCGGGCCATTGTCCCCCGCCGCGCTTCAGCTCCGCCGCTGCGAAAACCATCGCCGCGACCGCGCCCTTCATATCGGAGGTGCCTCTGCCGTATATTTTGCCGTTATCGATTTCGCCGCCGAACGGATCGAACGTCCATTTGGACGGATCGCTGACCGGCACCGTATCGATATGACCATCGAACAGGATGGAGGGGCCCGGGAGGCCGCCGCTTATTTTGCCGATGACGCTCCCGTTCGGATCGATCCATGCTTCGTCGAAGCCGAGCTCCGTCATTTTCAGCCGGATCGCCTCCGCCGCTTTTTGCTCTGCGCCCGATAGGCTTTCTATAGCGACAAGTTCCCGGCAAAACTGAATAAGTTCGTCTTCTCTTGTAATCATAAGGTTATCCTCTCCGTTCGCTCGATGCTGATAGGTTCACTTTCGCTTTCGCTTGAGTAACCGCCGTTCCAGACAATTTTTCGGTAGTGCTCGGGATCCGTATCCCCTTCCGTATTGATCAGCAAAATCGTGGAGTCGGGACCTAAACCCAGCCGCTCCTTGGCTTCCTTCAGTCTGGCATCGGTCATCAAAAGGTGCACGATGCCGGCCGTAACGGCGCCGGACTCGCCCGCTATCACTCTCGGATCGTCCGCAAGCGGATTACCCAATACCCGCATGCCTTTGGCTGCGACATAATCCGGGCAGGAGACGAACAGGTCGCAATAGTCGTCGATGATGCTCCACGCGATCGGGTTCGGCTCGCCGCAAGCAAGACCGGCCATAATCGTGTTCATGTCGCCTCCGACCATTCTCGGCTTGCCGTCCATCGCGAGCGCCGAGCGGTAAAAGCAATCCGCCTTGTCCGGCTCAACGATCACCATCGAAGGCCTGGCCTCGCCGTACATGGAAACGAACAACCCTTGGATCGAAGCCGCGAACGAACCGACGCCGGCTTGCAGGAAAATATGCGTCGGCTTTTCCTTGCCGAGCTCCTTCATCTGCTCGATCGCCTCGAGACCGATTGTCGAGTAGCCCTGCATAATCCAAGCCGGGAACTGCTCATACCCTTCCCAAGCGGTATCCTGCACGACAACCCAGCCGCGCTCGGCCGCAAGCTCTGCGCACAGGCGGACGCATTCGTCGTAATTCATCTCTTCGATGCGCGCTTCCGCGCCATGCGCTTGAATCGCATGCAGCCGGATCAGCGAGGAACCCTTCGGCATGTAAACGACCGCTTTCTGTCCGAGCTGCTGCGCCGCCCAGGCGACGCCCCTGCCGTGATTGCCGTCGGTGGCCGTCACGAATGTGATATCGCCAAGCTTGCGCTTCGTTTCCTCCGACTTCAGAAGCTCGAACGACAGCTCCTCGATCGGCATTTCGAGACGCTCCGCCAAATATTTGGCAATAGCGTATGCGGCGCCCAGCACCTTGAAAGCGTTAAGGCCGAACCGGTACGATTCGTCCTTGACGAATATATCCGAAACGCCGAGGTGTACGGATAGCCGGGATAAACGCCTAAGGGGCGTTATGCTGTAATCCTCGCAGGTTCTGTGGAAATTTCTCGCTTTAGCCGCCACGTGCTTGCTTAGGAAGCCGGTCGGACTTTTGGGCGTTTTCTCTCCCGCTTTCTCGTTAAACTTATAGTTAATCGTATTCATACCGTCTATCTCCTCGTAGTTGCTTGTGATTGCGATGTCACCGATCGCTTAAAGCGGATTGCCGAAATCCCGTAAAATGCCGGCGTAGGCTTTCGGCTGCGGTTTGGCAAACGTCAGTACCTTGCTCGTCCTCGCGCCGAGCTCGGCGAATGCTTCGCAAAACTTGACGGCCGCAAGCAAACCGTCGATGACCGGTATGCCGGCCTCCCTTTCTATCGCTTCCCGATGCAGCGAGAGGGACGCGCAGCCCAGAATGACGGACTCCGCGCCGTCCTCCTCGACCGCTTTCCGGCACAGCTCCACCGCTCGCCGGATCGAGTTTTCGGGATCATTGTGAATATCCAATACGCTGATGGAAGTCGGACGTACGCTGCGAAGCTTTCTTTCCATCCCGTAGCGATAAACGAGCTGCTCCATCATCACCTTCGACCGGTTAAGCGCGGACAAAATCGTGAAGCTCGGCGACAGCATGGAAGCCATATGCATAGCCGCTTCCGCAATACCGAGCACAGGCTTGCTCGTCAGCTCGCGGGCTCCCCATAAGCCCGGTTCTCCGAAACACGCGATGACATAGCCGTCCGCCGGGTCCTCTTGCTCGCTCCGGGCAATTTCGTGAAACACGCCTGCAGCGGCCAAATGATCGTCATAGTAGGATTCGATGGAAGCCGGCCCCATCGGCGGGCTGACGGCAATCAGCTCCGTAGTCGGGCGGACCCATGCTTGTGCAAGCCACTGCAAGGTTTGCGTTAAAGAAACGGTCGTATTCGGGTTAATCATTTTTATTTTCATGCCTGCACCGTCGGCTGCTGCTTGGAAATATTGCTCAGCTCCTCGCCGATCGTGCCGCTCGGCTCCATGTCCTTCGGCAGCGCTCCTTTGGTCTGCTTGATGATGCGAGCTGCGGCATAATAACCGACGAAACCGAGGAAAATCCCGACAAACCAGGCGTATTCATAAAGCCAGGATAAAGAATCGACGAATTGTCCGGTCATGACGATGGCCGTTCCGGCAACCATAATCGACAGAGAAGTAAGGTTGTAGCCTTTGTAAGCCCTGTATCGGCCGTTCGCCAGGAACAACTCCGGCACATCCAGCCGCTGCTTGCGTATGAGGAAAAAGTCCGCGATCAGAATGCCCGTTATCGGGCCCAGCATCGCCCCTACGTTGTTCAAAATTCCGTACAGCACCGTGGGATTCTCCATCAGCTTCCAAGGCATATAGATGAAGGAAATAATGATCGCGACCAATGACCCGCGCCAGAAATTGAACACCTTCGGAAACAAGTTGACGAGATCGTATGCCGGAGAGATCAAGTTCGCCGGGATATTGATCGAGATTGTCGCAATCGTCAGCAGGATGCCGCCGAAGATGCTCAAATACGGATTGTTGATTTCCAGCAGCAGATCGGCCGGGTTCCAGATCGCCTTGCCGTAAATAACGACGGAAGCGGACACAATTAAAGCCGACATGCCGTAGAAAACTAGCGTCGCAATAGGAAGGCCGATCATCGTTCCCCAGAACTGCTCGCGGTTCGAACGAGCGAAACGGGTAATATCCGGAATGTTCAGCACCATGGACGCCCAGCTGCCGCTAATATAGAGCGCTACCGCCGGAATAAAATATTTGAAGACGAACGATACGTTGGTCTCGTATTTGGAAGGCTCGTGGAACAAGGTACCGATTCCGTTTGCATGCGACACCGCCCATACGACCAGCACGCCGAGGACGACGAAAATCATCGGACCCGCCCAGTGCTCGAACTTTTTGACGGTATCCATGCCTCTTCTGACCACAAGCGTATTGAGCGACCAGTAAACGATCATCGCGATCCACAAGCTCCCCGACGCGCCCAGAAAATGAATCTCGTTCAAATTCCGCCATGGCTCAATGACAGCCGACAAAAGAAGATTAACCGCCGTCGCCCCAAGATAGCTCTGCACGCCGAACCAGCCGATAGCGACGATACCGCGGATCAGCGCCGGGATATTCGCGCCGTATACGCCGAAGGCCGATCGCGCCCATACCGGAAAAGGAATGCCGTGACGCGCGCCGACCCTGCCTACAAGTCCGATCAAAAACGTTTGGATCAGGTTGCCGACAATCGCGATCGTCAGCGCCTGGCCGATGGACATGCCCATCAAAATCAGTCCGCCAAGCCAAGTAAAGTTGTATACGTTGTGAACCATCCCCATCCATAGCGTCGAGAAACTCCACCACGTCCACGTACGCTGCGCGATCGGCGTAGGCGCTAGATCGGGATTCGTCAGATTGGGATCGCCTTGAATGACAGGATCGTATTTCTGATGCATGCTCGATGTTTGTTCCATGGGAGCACCCTCTCTTAATCAGGTTTTAACGGGTTGCACAGATTATTTGTTATACGCTGCCGTAATCGCCGGGTCGATGCTGCGGTGGAGAAATTGCCCGTCGCCGCGGCTGCCGCGGAACATGCCGTCTTCGACGATAACCTTTCCTTTGGCGATCGTCATGACCGGGTAGCCTTTCACGACCAGTCCTTCATATAAGCTGTAGTCGAGGTTGTTATGCAAAACTTCCGGCGAGATCGTCACTTCTTTGTCCATGTCCACCAATACGATGTCCGCGTCGCTGCCTGGCGCGATAATGCCTTTTTGCGGGAAGCAGCCGAACAGCTTGGCGACGTTGGTGCTTGTAATCTCACATACCTTGTTGATGCTGATTCTGCCTTTGGAAACGCCTTCAGAAAGCAGTATCGGAAGCCTCGTTTCGATTCCCGCCACCCCGTTGACCACCTTCGTAAAATCGGGAATGACCGCGTCGTCCGCATCCTTCTGCAGAAACATCGACTTCTCTTCCTTCGAGTAAGCGCAATCATCCGAGCCTGTAACCGTGATACTCCCGTTTCGAATGCCGTCCCACAGCTTCTCCGCTTCTTCGGCGGTTCTGAGCGGCGGCGAGCAAATCGCCAAATAGCCAAGCTCCGGATCGTTGTAAAGCTCGTCCGACAGCATCAAATATTGCGGACACGTCTCCACGTACACCGGATGGCCTTCCCGCTGCGCCCGGCTGGCGTTTTCGAGCGCTTCGCCGTTCGTCGTATGCACAATCAGAACGGCATTTCCGACATATTTCGACAAATGTACGGCACGGCTAACCGCCTCCGCCTCGCACAAGACGGGTTTGCTAAGCGGGAAATCCGTCCATCCGAGCTTGCCCTGCCGGCTGAACTGCTCGATATTCGTTTCGGCGATCGCATTGTTCTCCGCATGAATCATCGTTAACGCATTATGCTCCTTCGCCTTCTGAAAAACCTTGACCATCGTCTCGTCGTCGGCCATGACGCCTTCTTTTTTGTAGGTCATAAAAAGCTTCAACGAAGGACAGCCCAGCTCCGCAACCTTGCCGATTTCATCCAATATCGACTCCGGCGCTTCTACGATTTTGACATGGATGCCGTAATCGATCGCCGACTTGCTCATCTCTTCCTTGCGCTGCCGAACGGCTTCGACAAGCGAAGTGCCTTTGAAGGTGTTCGTGAAATCCATGAAGGAAGTGACGCCGCCGAAAGCCGCCGCAACGCTTTGCGTGTAAAAATCGTTCGCGCCGATGCAGCCCTGAAACGGTGCCTCGATGTGCATATGAGCGTCGATGACGCCTGGAAGCAAGTATTTCCCCGCCGCATCGATTGTCCGCTTGGCTTCTCCCAGCTGCGAGCGGTCGCCCATTGCGGAAATTTTGCCGTCCTTGATCGCGACGTCGGTTCGTAAGGTGCCGTAAGGAGATACGACCATCCCGTTAGTAATCACCAGATCATTCAAAACAACCATCTCCTGCCTCACTTAGAAGATTAGCAACTTGATTAAGTTCCTTGCGAAAAGTATATCGCCATCCAAACGAAGATAATAGTATCGCTTTGATACTTTGATTGCGCTTACATTTTAATTTTGAAGGGATACAGCTGAATTTTCGACCGAGTATCAAAATGATACGTCGAATTAATTTGAGACTTTTTGCGGTTGATTTAAAACGCTTAGCAAAGAGACCGCGAGCGGTTCCTTATAAAGACTATAATTCATAAACGGCGCATTTTTAAACCGGTATGGGTTTCCAGCAAAAACGCTGACAGTCTGCTGTCATCGTATATGGTTTATAATAGATTTAACGTATATGGTAGAACGACCGGCGGCATGCAGCGCAGCACATTCAACGCTCGGCGCGCAAGAAAGATTCATTAGGAGGCTATGCCCTTATGCCTGACGCTCCAAAGCAATCATTAATAAATAAAGCAAGCCGGACCGTTGCGGGTAACATATCCGTACAAGCCGAAACGGAAGCTATGCCTAACGCTCCAAAGCAATCATCCGATAAAAAAAGCGGCCGGCTCGTCGCGGGGAAATCAGCCGTTGATCAAGCAGAAATGTCTCGCTCGACACCGAATGTTTTTCCGGAAGCCTCAGTAGTTCCGATCAAAGGCGATACTTCGCCTGTGCTTGGCAAGCGCGAGCTGAACCGGGCGCTGTTGGCGCGGCAGCTGCTGCTGCGCCGGTCAAGCCTGTCCGCGCTCGAGGCGATCGGGCATTTGGCCGGCATGCAGGCCCAAGTCCCCAATCCGCCCTACTTCGGCCTTTGGACAAGGCTGAAGGACTTCCGTCAGGAAGATCTGTCACAGTTATACATGGAGCACAAGGTCGTGCGAATCGCGCTCATGCGATCGACGATTCATCTGGTTACCTCGGACGATTGCCTTTTCCTGCGTCCGCTTATCCAGCCCGTGCTGGAGCGCGGCTTCAAAGGCCCCTACGGCCGCAAGCTCGCCGGCGCCGATATCGATGCGGTCGCCGACGCGGGCAGAGCGCTCGTCGAGGAACGGCCGCGCACGTTCCACGAGCTGGGCAAGCTGCTGCACGAAGCATGGCCTGAAAGCGGCGCCGACGCGCTCTCCGCTGCCGTCCGCACATACGTGCCGCTCGTTCAAGTCCCGCCCCGCGGCTTATGGGGCGAAAGCGGAGCGGCCGCCCATACGTCGGCCGAAGCATGGCTCGGCCGTCCCCTAACCTCCGATGCTTCGGCGGAGGAGCTGGTTTGCCGCTACCTCGCAGCCTTCGGCCCGGCCACCGTCAAGGATATCCAGGTCTGGTCGGGGCTGACCAAGCTGCGCGAGACAGTGGATCGGCTGCGGCCGCGGCTGCTGACTTTCCGCGATGAACGCGGCAATGAGCTGTTCGATTTGCCGGACGCTCCGCGGCCGGATCCCAATACGCCCGCCCCGCCCCGCTTCCTGGGAGAATTCGACAATATGCTGCTGTCCTACGACGACCGCTCCCGGATCATTGCAGACGAGTATCGCCCGCTCGTGTTTACCGAGAACGGGATCATTCGCGCAGCCATTCTTGTCGACGGCTTCGTGCGGGGCATATGGAAAATCGAACGTAGCAAAAGCGAAGCCGTTCTGGTCATCGAATCGTTTGCGCCGCTAACCGCGTTGCAAACGGCCGAATTGGCGGAGGAAGGCGCCAAACTGCTCGATTTTGCCGCGCCGGATGCCGGCAGCCGGGATGTTCGTTTCGTTTCACGAACTTGAAAGTGTAAGGCGACAGCAATGTCGTAAGATATACGTCCTTGCCTCTTATCGCCTGTCTGGGTCATTGGCTTCGTTCACGCGGTCGTCCTCGGGACCTGAAAGCGCTAGATGATAGCAAAACCGGATAATACCTGCCTCTCCTGCCGCCTATCCGGGATCGCTTTGTTTCTCGCGCATGACTTCAGCCCCCCTTCCCCTTTTCCGCGTACATCTGACCTTGAAGGATTTCAGGAGCTGACTGTTGAAATGTTACTAAGACTTTTGGATTTGCCGGCACGTCGAACTATAATGAAGAAAACTGCCTATTTAGGCGGGAAAGGCGGTTAACGTTGCATGAACGCAATCGTATCAAAAAATTGGGTATTGGCACGTTTATATGAACCCGACATCGTCATCGCGGACTGCCGTTTTTTGCTCGGAAAGCCCGATGTGGGCCGTGAGGCCTATTTGGAGGCGCATATACCGGGAGCGGTTTATCTCGATTTGGAAAAAGACCTCTCCGCGCCGATCTGCGAACATGGAGGCCGGCATCCGCTGCCGGATATCGACAAGTTTGTACAAAGCTTAAGCAAAGCGGGAATCGGCAACGATACACGGGTTGTCGCTTACGACGATCAAGGCGGGGCGATGGCTTCGAGGCTTTGGTGGCTTTTGCGCTATTTGGGCCATTCGACGGTTTATGTGATGGACGAGGGCTTTTCTGCCTGGCAGAAAGCAAGCTTTCCAGTCTCCGCCGAGCAAAAAGTGATCGTACCGGCATCGTTCGTCCCTCATCCGCAAGTTGAGCTTGTCGTCAGCGTTGAGGAAGTGAAAGCGAAGCTGCATACGGCAGGCACCATGCTGATCGATTCCCGCGAAGCTCCCCGCTATCGCGGCGAGGTCGAACCGATCGACCCGGTCGCGGGCCATATCCCCGGCGCGATCAACCGCTTCTGGAGCGAAGGCCGCCGCGCCGACGGCTCGTGGAAATCGCCGGAGGAACAAGCTGAGCGCTTCGCCGATCTGTCGCGGGACGACGAGCTCATCGTCTACTGCGGCTCGGGCGTGACGGCGTGCCCGAACGTGCTCGCCTTAACAGAAGCAGGTTTCGACAAGGTGAAGCTGTATGCGGGAAGCTGGAGCGATTGGATTTCTTATGAGGGAAATCCGGTGGCAACGGGAGAAGAAGGGAAGCAGTAAAGCCGCGTCGGACGCGGGTTTGAGGGCTGTGGCAGGATGCCGTTTGAGGATCTGTCGCGGCCCTCTTTCGGCTTTTTTTTCAAATATAAGTTAGCAATCAAACTACCAAGTGAGCCATGAGGGATAGAGAAAGAACTGGTTATATTGGGAGGTTGGATATGGAATTTATTTACGAAGATGACACGCTGGCAGTAGCCATTGTCCAAGCGATCCAAACGGGCGATATTCCATCCCTGAAGCAACTGCTCGTCGAGAATCCAGGGTTGGCAAGGACGAGAATTATCGGAAGAAACAATAGTAAGGAAAGCGGTAGCTGTAAGATGTCTCGGACACTGTTGCATGTGGTGACCGACTGGCCCGGTCACTTCCCAAACAGTTCGGCTACCGTGGGAGTGTTGGTCGAGTTCGGCGCGGAGGTGAACGCTCGTTTCACGGGTTCGAACACCGAGACACCGCTGCATTGGGCTGCGAGCTCCGATGACATTGAAGTTCTTGACGCGCTTCTTGATGCTGGCGCCGACATCGAAGCGCCAGGTGCAGTGATTGCCGATGGCACGCCACTGGACGATGCAGTAGCGTTCGCACAGTGGCGGGCAGCGCATAGGTTGGTTGAACGTGGAGCGCAAATTGCACTCTGGCATGCGGCTGCGCTAGGACAATTGGCTGCAATTGAGGCCTACTTCGCCGGTTCCACACTTTCAGAGCGATACCCTTGGGGAGTAAGTCGCTCTTCACCTCCTGACAAGATCACCGTCGCCTTCTGGTGCGCTTGCCACGGTGGACAACGGCGTTCTGCAGAGTACCTTCTCGACCGTGGTGCTGAACTGAACTGGATTTCGGTTTGGGATGGATTGACCCCACTGGACGCAGCGCAACGTAGTTCTGCTACTGATTTGGTTCAATGGCTGCATAGTCAAGGTGCCAAATCTGCCGGCGAATTGTGAAGGATCAAGAAAACGCTACGCTGCATCAAAATTTTGATAGCTTGAATACCGGCTTCAAAATCTTGCGAATTCCAAAAGCAAATACAGTCATTGCGGTCCATGAACTGCGCTTATTCTGGATGTATTGATCGTTTATTATATAAGTCCGAGTGGAAGTAGGGCTCTTCAGACCGAACTCTTCCCACTTCGCAGGATCATTCCAACCTCCGAGCCTTACAAGCATATTCGCCGACTCGCTATTTACTTTAGCCGGAATTTGCTCGTATGCTTGGGTGATTTGCGCATGAAATTCGTCGATCGGATTGCGGCTAGCAAGACTTTCCAAGTGGATGCCTTCGCGAATGTAAGAAACGTATGCCAGATGGTCAGCCCAGAACTCGTCGATATAAAAAAGCCTTACCCGCTGCTCCGAAGGGCTCATCAGCTTCTCGCCTTTCAAAATTCCGAGCCGCTCCTCGTATAAAATTCGCCTCTGATCCTCCACCATATCCGAATAACAGTTCAGTTCCTGGCGGATATGGAAGTTTTGGCCCATAATAACGCGCTGAATATGCGCGATTTTGTTACGGAGCACCGGCTCTTCGAGAGCCTCATCCTGCCTAGGAGAGCGAATCGCTTTATTGATGCCGAACCGAAGCATCAACTCGTCCTCCAAGCTTACGAAAAATACGGAAGCTCCCGGGTCGCCTTGGCGACCAGAACGCCCGCGCAGTTGGTCGTCGATCCGCACGCTTTCGTTCACATGTGTACCAATCACGTACAACCCGCCCAGCTTGGCGACAACTTCTGCTTGCGTGGGGTTGCCGCCGCCGAGCCGAATGTCGACGCCGCGTCCCGCCATATTCGTAGACACCGTCACGGCGCCGATTTCTCCCGCTTTGGCGATGATCTCGGCTTCTTCTGCGTCGTTCTTCGCATTCAGAACATGGCAAGGTACGTCGGCAACCGCTAGCGCCTCCGCCAGCATGTCAGACTCCTCGACACTTGACGTACCAATGAGAATCGGACGTCCCGTCGTATGGACGGACGAGATTTCTTGTACAAGCGACTTAAGTTTGGCTTCTTTATGGGTATAAATCCGGTGGGGATGGTCGATCCGTATGTTTGGCCGGTTCGGCGGAATTTGCACGACCTGCAGCGCATAAATATCTTCGAATTCCATTGCGGAAGCGTGCGCGGTAGCCGTCATTCCGCAAATATTAGGATATAGGCTAAGGAAGTGTTGAAGGGTGATCGTCCCGAGAACTTTCCCGCCGGCTGTCGACTGCAGCCCTTCTTTGGCCGCAAGCGCGGCTTGCAGCCCATCCGGCAAATACCTGTTCTCCGCCACACGGCCGGTATATTCTTCGATCAGCTCGATTTTCCCGTCCCGGACGATGTAATCGACGTCTTTTTTTAATAACGATTCCACATGCAGCGCGCAATTTAATGACGATAACAAATAACTATTATGGCTTTCGTACAAATTATCGCATCCCAGCAGCGATTCCGCTTTCGCAGAGCCCGCTTCATTCAAATAAACGTTCCGCTGAAACTCGTCGAAATCGTAATGCTCAACTTGCTCGAGCAGCCGAGCCACTTCTGCGAAACGAATGCCGTCGTTGATGGAAGAGCCCGACTCGCCGGCGATGACTAGCGGTACCCGCGCTTCGTCCAGAAGCAGTGAATCCGCCTCGTCGACGATGACGTAGTGGAAAGGACGATGCACGGTATCGGCTTCGTTAAGTGCAATCGTGTCGCGCAAATAATCGAATCCCGCCTCTTTGGCCGTAACATAGGTTATATCGGCGGCGTACGCTTCCCGTTTCTCGGACAGGCTCATACCCGCTTGAACCGGATTTACCGTTAACCCGAGGAAACGATAGATCGGGCCCATCCATTCCGCATCTCGATTTGCCAAATAATCGTTAAAAGTCAGCACATGAACGCCTTCGCCGGTTAGCGCATTTAGATAAGCAGGCATAACAGCAGATAGCGTTTTTCCTTCGCCGGTATGCTGCTCGATCAAAAATCTCTCGTGCAGAGCGATGGCAGCCATGATCTGGACATCGTAAGGCAGTAATCCGAGCTTTCTTTTCGCTGCCTCGCAAACTAGCGCATAGGCATCGATAAGCAGCTCATCCAAAGGCGTACCCGATTTTGCTTCTTTTTGCAGCCGGAGGGATTCCTCTTGAAGCCGCTGATCGTCCCATGCTTCCAAATTCCGTTTCCTGATGAGCTCCGCTTTGTCCCGATAGACTTTCAGCTTTTTCTGGGTATCGAGGTCTTTGAATTTTTGCATCAACTTGGCGGCAATATTCATAGGAATTTGATCTCCCCTCGGTAGAAATACAAGATTTAATGCATTGAATCAACAAGTAACAAAACCACATACTTCCAAACAGCAGCGTCTATTTGACTTCCCCAACCCACTACCGACTGTCACCTCCCCGTTTTAATAGAATCAGACGCGGCTATACTTCCCTATTGTCAGACCATAGACGAGAAATTGGCCCAATCCCAACAATCCGAAAGTGATTAAAGTATAGACAGAATTGGGTGGAAGCAATATGACTGTTCCTGCAGCTATGGGCAAACAATAGCTGTAGTAAATATAGACGTTTCGGCAAGCTTTGAACGTGATCCATTGCTGCCCCTCATCCACTTCCCGAAGTTCAAACGGGATTACGGCCCAGACATTAATGCGGTCTTTCGGATTTCTTCGATTATAAATGCTTACAAGCATCACCCACACCACGCTTAGAGGGACAAAAAAGCAGGCGCCATAAATTCTTCCCGTCGTACTCGAAAGTTCCCCTGACAGCATTATCTTTAATAGGTAAAACAAACCCAACGTGCTGAGAAACAAAGTGGTTGAAAGTAATGGCGAACGCATAATCCGTGTTAACATCTTATTCATCCTCCTCCTTTAAATAAAAAACTTCCTCGACGGGTAACTTGAAAGCTGCGGCAATTTTGAGCGCGAGCGTAATCGATGGGGAGTAATCTCCTTTCTCGATTAACCCTACTGTCTGGCGAGTGGCTCCAATGGCATCCGCGAGGTCTTGCTGAGACCACCTGAAGCGTGCCCTCAGTTCACGAACTTTATTAACAAGCATACGATAGATCCTTTCCAGTCATTGGTTTGAATTATTGTAATTTATATATTTCAAAATGTAAACATTATATTGCATTTTGTAAATCATCATAGTCATTGATATTCAAAAAAGATGACGGAACAGGTTTGTCACAGTCTGTGATGGTCGCCTTGACTCTCCCAATCAAATCCCTTCATCATTATCACAAAATCGGCCTCCTCTTGCGGCGCGCGGTAAGACCTTTGGTCGTCCAGATTTTTGAAAATATTACTTTTCACGCCTGATATAATCTGATAGAGTTGGCAAGTGAGGATGATATTGGAATTTAAACCAAATCAATTCCTGAACTTCCCGTTCAACAGCGTATGCCGCCGCTTTGAAATTAAAATCACTAAGGGGATTGGAATGAAAAAAACGATCATCATTTGGATTGCCGCCATATTGGTCTTGGCAGGCGCAGCCGGCTTTACGGTTTGGAAAATCAACGACGTCAAGGAAAAGAAAGAACTGGCTTTATTAGAGGATATATCGAGCATCCAGGATGACGTGAACAGTTTGTATGCAGACGGCCAAAAAACGAATCTGGCGGATCACATTGACATGAATCGAATCCAGCAATCGCAGGATTTGTTAGGGAAGTATAGCGGCAAAGAGTTATCAGCCCAAGCCACTTTACTATTGAAGCAAGCGTCCACGGATTTAAGCTTCGCAGAAAAAATGTTCGAGATGAAGCAAAGTATCGGCCAGCTTTTTGATGCAAATGGAGCTATTGTCCAAGAAGCCGACATCGACGCTCACAAAGGCCGTTTGGATGCTTTGAGGACGGAAAAACCTAATTTTGCCGACAAAATGATGGTCTTGATTCTGGAAGCAGAGGCTCAGAAGGTGCAAATTGAAGCATCTTCCCGACTGGTCGACGGATTATTTTCATCACCGGATAAATCCACTGTCAAAGAAACCGTCACGCAGACGGAAATTAACGATGCCAAAGCATCGATTGCTACCATTAAGCAAGATAAGGCGAAAACAAGCTTGTTGTCTTATGTGCAGGTTGCTGATGTTTATTTGGATGCCAAGCTAAAAGCGGAGGCAGAAGCCAAAGCCGCGGCAGAAGCTAAAGCAAAGGCCGAGGCAGAAGCCAAAGCTCAAGCCGAAGCGGAAGCCAAAACAAAGGCAAAAAATAATAGCTCCTCTTCGCCCAAGAACGCTGGCCAAACGCCGGACCTCGAAGGCTGGTCTCTGTATAGCACAGGAGACGCCTCCTTACTATTGAAATATTTATTGTCGGGAGAGGTCGTAAAATACAACGGCCAATACTGGGCCTCGCCATCTTTAGTGGACAAATTGGCGAATCCGGAAGTTCACGTCTTTGAAACCAAAAGCAACTGAGTTGCACCGCTCAATTGAAATGAGTTATGAGGGGAATTCGGACACAGGTTTCAGGGCTGTAACAGGTTTCTGGTAGGCGACCTGTCGCAGCCCTCTTTGTTTTTTCGTTCAACAATTTGCAACCAGCAGACACGTGCATCTACGCCAAAAAGACACGGGAATGATCCATTCCCGTGTCTTTTTGGAAATCGGCGTTATGCTGCCGATCAATCTTCGAACTCGACGTTATGATACACTTGCTGTACGTCTTCGAGGTCTTCCAGGACATCGATCATCTTCTCGAACTGGGGCTGCGCGTCCGGCGGCAGCGTGACGTACGTCTGCGGCATCATGACGATTTCCGCTGTCGTAAACTCCGTAATGCCTGCGTTGCGGAACACCTCCTGCACGAGATGGAACTGATCCGGCTCAGCGTAAACGATCACTTCCTCGTCTTCTTCGACGATGTCGCGTATGCCGGCGTCCGCCGCCAACAGCAACTCCATCACTTCGTCGGTCGATTTCTCCGCGATGCCGAATACGGCGGTAGTGTCGAACATGTAGGCGACCGATCCGTTGACACCCATGTTGCCGCCGTTCTTATTGAATGCGGAGCGAACGTCGGAGGCGGTGCGGTTAACGTTGTTGGTCAGCGCATCAACGATGACCATTGAGCCGTTCGGTCCGAATCCTTCGTAACGAAGCTCGACGTAGTTCTCGTCTCCGCTGCCTTTCGCTTTCTCGAGAGCGCGATCGATGATCGCTTTCGGCACGTTGTACGTTTTGGCTCGTTCGAGAACAACCTTCAGTGCCCGGTTCGATTCCGGATCAGGCTCTCCCTTCTTGGCCGCTACGTAGATTTCAACTCCGAATTTGGCGTAGATGCGGCTTGTGTTGGCGTCCTTCGAAGCTTTTTTCTCCTTGATATTGTTCCATTTGCGTCCCATGACACGATTCCTTTCCCTTTGTGCAGTTTCCTGTCGAACAGGCTCTTCTTATATACTCTAACCAAAATTCGGGTCGAAGAAAAGGGCACGGGCGATTCTTGCACGCATAAAATGATCTCTCCTTTCAAAATAGATGCAAAAAAGCCTCCCAAAGTTGGCCGGCAGGTTAGCGGAAACCGCTGCGCTCGGAATAATTTTGTAGTATTCTTGAGATGACTTTCCAGGAAAGAAGGGGGATTTCAATGAACCAAACTAACTTGGTTGTCAGCCTGATCCAAATTTTTCTCCCCTTAGTTTTGGCCTTTCTATTTGTGTACAAGTATGTAGATATCCGCACAAAAACTACCCATTTTGTTTGTCCGTTATGTCGGAGTCGTTTTAAATTATCGAAAAGCCAGTTTGCGTTTGCCCTAAAAACGGGTGCATTAAATGAACGAGTGGTTACTTGTCCCGCTTGCGGATACAAAGGCAGGATGCCAATTATAAAGGATTAGCGGAGACGAAAGTTCAACATTGAGGGGGTTGCAAACAACCCGTCAACTAGTTGCAAACGTTCCCCGATCGTCCATTTCCTAGCCCTCTCCACCCCTTCGTTGCATCACATTACTTCACTAAGCCTTTCCATGGCAGTTATTCGGCTCGCTCCATCCATAGGTGGATGACTCGCCTCGGTTTAAACCACATTATTCCGCCAGCCCCGCCCTCCCATAGGCTTCTAGCTCCCAACGTTCAAGTGTGTCAGAGGAGTCGTCACACATGGGCGCCGGCCTATCCTCGGATGCACTCCCGCCGCGCTGCTCCGCCCCCCTACTTTTTGGCGTTGGAACTTTTCAAACATGGGGGTTGCTGGGGCGAAGCAGGTAGAAATTGCTACGTACCGAAGGTTTTTGTTCATATTGAGTTCAAATAAATGTCGTAAAATGTAGTCGCACATGCGGAAAGGGGGAAGGCGGATGCCCAAAGTGCTGGTTGTAGACGATGACGCGCACATTCGCGAACTGGTACGGCTCTACCTCGAAGATGAAGGAATCGAAGTCGTGCAGAAGGGAAACGGATCCGAAGCGCTGGAATACGCCGAAAATCATTCGCCCGATTTGGTCGTCCTAGATATCATGATGCCGGGAATGGACGGTTGGGACTTGTGCGCCAAGCTCCGCGAGCTTGCGGACATGCCGATTCTCATGATTACCGCAAAAGGCGAGCCGGCGGACCGGATCAAAGGCTTTAAGCTGGGTACCGACGATTATCTCGCGAAGCCGTTCGACCCGATGGAGCTTACGCTGCGGGTCAAGGCGCTATTGAAACGTTACCGGATCGCCTGTTCCCAAACGGTCCGGCTTGGCGATCTCCAGTTGGACCGCAAAAGCTACCAGGTGGTGAACAAGGACGGTCTGAAGGTCACCCTGCCGATGAAAGAATTCGAACTGCTCTACAAGTTCGGAAGTTATCCGGGGCAGTTGTTCACCCGGGATCATCTGATCGGGGAAATTTGGGGAATGGATTACGAAGGAGACGAGCGGACCGTAGACGTTCACATCAAGAGGCTTCGGGAGCGCTTCGCCGAACACGAGTCGGATTTCCGCATTGTAACGCTGCGCGGTCTCGGCTACCGTCTGGAGGTGTACCGGGATTAAATCGCTCTATACCCGCATCGTCCTCCTCTTCGTCGGCGTCATCGTTGTCAGCCTCATCATCGCCTCCATCGCGTCTACGCTTCTGTTCCAGAAACCGTTTGAGCAGACGCTGGAGAACAGCTTGTTGTCGAACGGCAAGCAAATGATTCAGACCTACCGTTCGTCCGCCGGTACGGAACTGATTCCTTTCATGAACAACGTTTCCAGCATATCGATTTATGCGATTCAACTGTTCGACGCCTCCGGCAAGCCTTTGCTGGAAGCCAGGTCGGAGCCTGTCGTTCCCGATGCGGAACGGATTCGTCACGTGTTGGCCGGCGGCGTGGCCCGAGACATCGGGAACGAAGGGCGGTATCCGATGGTCGGACTTCCATTTCCGGTTGACGGCAAGTCCTATGCCTTATTCGTCATGCTGAAGAGCAACGAATTATGGATGCAGTCGAACAAAGAAGTCAACACGGAGCTGGTGACCGTCTTCCTGATCGGAAGTTCACTTGTTCTGGCCGCCGCGCGATTCATCGTGAAGCCGCTTCTTCGGCTGAGAGATGCGGCCGGGCGAATGGCTCAGGGCCATTTTGACGTTCAGCTCCGGACGAACCGCGAGGACGAGATCGGACAGCTTAACGCGAGCTTTAACGAGATGGCGCAGGAGCTTGCCAAGCTGGACCGGATGAGGCGGGAATTCGTGGCGAACGTATCGCATGAGATCCAGTCACCGCTGACGTCCATCTCCGGTTTCGCCAAGGCATTGAAGCAGAAACGCATGAGCGAGGAAAGCCGGATGTATTACCTGACGATTATCGAGGAAGAAAGCGATAGGTTGTCCAGAATCAGCCAAAACCTGCTACGGCTTTCTTCCTTGCAGCACGATCCTCATCCCGTCCAATCGGCGGCTTTCCGGCTTGACGAACAGCTCCGCAAGGTCGTCATCGCCCTCGAACCGCAATGGTCAGGTAAAGAGATCGCCGTTGAGTTGGACCTGGACCCGGTAACCGTCCATGCGGACGAGGATCAACTCGGCCAGGTATGGACGAATTTGCTGGGCAACGGCATTAAGTTCACTCCTGTCCGCGGAAGAGTCCGTATTCGCGTCTATGCCGACGGTCGGTCGGCGATCGTCCGCATAACGGACAACGGCATCGGAATACCGGAGGACCAGCGGACGGATATTTTCAAGCCGTTCCATAAAGCAGACAAGGCCCGTGACCGCGCCGTCAGCGGAAGCGGACTGGGTCTCTCCATCGCCAAACAAATCGTGGATATGCATGAAGGGGAAATTCGGGCGGATGAAGGGCCGGGCGGAGGTTCGAGTTTCACGGTGAAGCTGCCGCTCAGAAAGAGCCTGTGACAACCGCATAGCCACATCTAACTGATTTCATCACAATCGGAGGCCGCCGGCCTCCGATTGTTTTTTTGTAACGCTCCGTTCATTTTCAATTCAAATACGACGCTTATAGTGTCCCTAGATGAATGAAAGGAGAGAGCTTACATGAGAATTAGGCATTTCGGACGGACCGGCGTGAATGTACAGGGATGAAACGGGCGACGGAGTTGCAATTCGGAGAATTTACAAGAAAGCAGGACAATACATTACTTTTACAGTTGGAGGAAAATTATGCGTAAATCTATTAGTCGTTGGGTAAAGCGCGTGGGTATCGCCTTCTTTATCCTTGCAATCGCTCTAGTCTCGATCGGTGCCATTTATGAACAGGCGGCTCGCAGCCGGGCCGTCAAGGATTACCCTGCGCCTGGAAGGCTTGTGGACATAGGCGGCGGTCGCCAGATCCATCTGAATTGCGAGGGTCAAGGCACGCCGCTCGTCGTGCTTGAAGCAGGTGCCGACACAAGCGGATCTGCGCTATGGCAACCCGTGCAGGAACAGGTCGCCCGGTTCACGCGGGTTTGCTCCTATGACCGGGCCGGCATTATGTGGAGCGATCCGGCCAAGGGTCAGCGAAACAGTATCGCCATTGCCGAAGATCTTCACAAGGCCCTTAGTGCTGCAAATGAAAAACCGCCTTATGTTTTGGTCGGTGCGTCCATGGGCGGCCCATATGTCATGACATTCACCAAGTTCTATGGAAAAGAGGTCGCCGGGATGGTTCTGGTCGACGCCTCGCATCCTGACCAGACCGCGCGCCTCGCTTTGGCCACAGGCGAACCGGAGAGCGATCCGATTCCAATCGCGTTTCGCGCCCTTGCCGCAATTGCGTGGTCCGGTTTGCCGAGACTTGTGCTTCCCGATGCTGAAGTCCCGGAGCTGCCGTCCCAGACGGCTAAAGCGATCACGGCCTATCAACCGACATCGCTTAAAGCCGCCTTCGCGGAGGCAGCCGTATTCGAAGATTCGCTGCGCGAAGCCGGCACATTTCGCACCCTCGGCAACCTGCCCCTCGCCGTGCTCTCCAGAGGAAAGCCTTGGAGCGCTTTCAGCGAAGCCGAACGCTCCGCAAGCGGCCTCACGCGCGAACAGTTCAATGGTGCGGAAGCAGCTTGGGCAAGCATGCAAGCCGAGGAAGCCGGTTGGTCCTCCAACAGCACGCACCAAGTTCTCGCAGACTCCAGCCACGTTATACAGTTGGAGCGCCCGGACGCGATCATTGCTGCTATTAAGGACGTCGTTGGAAAGGTAACGCGCGAAGATGCAAATCCCTAGTAGAACCTCCCGGAAGCTCCTGCCTGCACATAGGGTTAAGCAGAAGTTAAGTCCAAACAATCTTACGAAATAAAGTTATAACCGGACAATCCAATCGCGACGGGAGAAGAGCAAGAACTGAAAGTCCGTGTCGGGCGCGGTTTTGGGGCTGCGACAGGCTGCCGAGAGGTAGAATGTCGCTGCCTTTTTTGATTTTCTCGTTCAACAGCTTGCAAATAAAAACGAGGAATGCAGTTGCAGGAAACACGAGGGCAGTCAGCATGTTGCCCTAGCAGCTCCGATCGCGTCATTCGACTTTTTCCAGTACTTACGTCGCTGTTTCCGTTTATTCGAAGCATATCCCGACGGCTATATCCCCCTCTTCGAATACAAGATCTATTTTAGCTGCATGTCTCTCGCCTATATGATTTTTCGCATAGAATCGTTCAGATGCTCCTTAAAAGATAAATTCGATATGATTTTTCATACAGATTTATCGGATTTGCTCTAATGAGGCAAAATCTATTCGATTATTCACATACACTGCTAATCTGCGTAAGTTGAGCCATCAAATCAAATCGGGACTTTGAATGGAACCTACATATTCATAGGAGATAACCCGTCCAGAAACCCCTCGTTCTACGGCTCGAAACTTTCCTTTATCAACAAGCATGCGGCAGTACTTAATGACAGTCATCGTATGGAGTTCCAGTTCCTTTGCCGCTTCAGTCGGGCGAATGACACGATTGTGGCGAATAGCCGCTCGCATCAAGTCACGTTCAATTTTTGAAAAAGATTTTCTACCCGCATTTCCAGCTAGAGACTCAGCAGACAGATAAGGGTATAGGCTGTTCCGTAAGGCGAAGAGAATGAACGAAGGGTTCTCTGTTAACTCGTCCAGGGAAATTGAATAGACGGAACAGTCTTGGGCTTGAAGAAAAAGCCCTCAACGAACAAACGATTGCCGTAGCCATGGCCGCGCTTGAGCGCATCGAGGCGTTCCCCCTTTCTTCGCTTTAGATGATCGTTCATCCATTTCTCATGCTCAATTTGAAAGCTCATTTTCAATCCCTCGCTTCGTCGTTCGCTTAATCGTAACAAGGATAAACGGCTTCGCCGTCCTAAACGCTTTCGAAGAAAGCGGCTTCGTAAGCATAAGCTAAGGACAGGCGCGTTTACCGGTGAAATATCAGGCTCAAGCAATTGTGAAACATATAAACTCCGATATTTGCACAAAAAACCCCGCCTCCTTTCGGATGTTGAAAGGAGACGGGGCATTCTTTGCCACTAGGCTGTTACAGCTATTTCCAGTGTGCCACGAAATTTGACGGATTGCAAATAACTCAATTTCAGAAAACGCCCATTTTATACCTTCTTGCAAAGAGCTTGCTCAAAACTTCTTACATTTCAACCACGGATTGGAACTGATACAATGACAAACGAGGACGTAAATAAAGCTCCATATAAATAACTCTGCAGGAGGCATTTTATATATGAATCGTTTGGATACGGATATAATTGTCGATACGGATCAAGGTACGGACGTAATCGAGATGCAGCCGGGGCAATGCGTCGTTATACAATGCAATCACAATATCGGTACCACGTTTATTCGCTCGTTGACGGGAGAGGACGTATCCTCCTGCTACCGGGTTTCCTACCGCGGGGAACTCCTGCCGTTGGCCGGTCCGGCGGCCGTCAAGCATGTCGGCATTCGCTGTTTGGATGACGGGTTGTATGAGCGGTTGAAAGTGAAAGAGTTCTTGTTATTTTGGATGGAGCTGCATGACGTTCGGGCTCCGCTCGGCGAAATGCTAAGTCAAATCGGGTTATCGGAGAAAGCAAATGAAAAGATAGCCAAGCTTAGCTATTCCGAAAAACGGCTGCTCGGCTTTGCCAAAAGTATTCTTCATGACCCTGACCTTATCGTCTGGGAAGATCCGGAGCAAAACCTCGATTTAGAGAGCTGCATGCTTGTCCGAAGGATGATAGACGGACTGATTCAAAAAAATAAAGCCGTTCTCGTTACGTGCTCGACTTTGGAGCAGGCGCTCTCGATATCGAATCGCATCTTCCGGCTGACCGGGAGCTCGATAACGCCGATTACCGTACAAGAACAAATGGAGCTCAGTGAGCCCGAGCCCGGCGCGGATAACGAAGAACTTGCGGCGGAAAGCAGCGAGCTGCAAGAGCAAACGCCGAGGCTTGCTAAGCTGATTGTAAAAACGGAAGACAAATATGTGTTCATCGATCCTAGGGAGATCCGCTATATCGAAAGCGTCGAAGGCATGACTTACTTGTATACGAAGGATGCCGGTATTACCTGTACCTGGACGCTGGCGGAACTGGAGGACCGGCTCAAACGGTTTCGGTTTTATCGGTGCCACCGCTCCTATATCGTCAATCTGGATTCCATAACGGAATTGATTGTATGGAGCCGCAACAGCTATAGTCTTGTTCTGAATGACGATAAGAAGTCCAAGATTCCGTTATCCAGGGGAAAATTTGATGAAATAAAGGCGATTGTCGGGCTGTAAGGTTGCTCCGTTCGCGCCCAAAATAGCGGCATTCAGCCTGAAAAAAGCGCATTTCATCGAGAAATTGCGGTTTTCAGGCTGTTTTGTTCTTATTCTGGAGTCGAGCAAGCAGGCAACCTATACAAGGGAAGGTGTAATCATCATGCAGTCCGTCATTGAGGTCGAAAACCTCGAAAAGCTGTACAAAAACAAACAAGCTTTAAAGAAGATCAGCTTTCAAGTCCGCCATGGCGAAATATTCGGATTTCTCGGCCCCAGCGGCTCCGGGAAAACGACAACGGTGAAAATCCTTACTTCTCTGCTGCTCTACACATCGGGGCGAGTGAAGGTGCTTGGTATTGATCCCGGACGAAGCAGGCCATCCGAGTTTTTGAGTAAAATCGGCGTGCTTACGGACAACAGCGGCATCTATGAGCGTCTTAGCGTGTACGAGAATCTCGAATTGTTTTGCCGCTTGTACAGCGTGCCCGAACGAAGAATCGAAACCGTTCTCGAAGCGGTTAATCTGGCCGAAAACAAGCATACGCAGGTCGGACAGCTCTCCAAAGGAATGAAACAACGGGTTACGCTGGCAAGGACGATTTTGCATGAACCGGATATTCTTTTTCTAGATGAGCCCACCTCCGCTTTGGACCCGGTGAATAGCGGCCGTATCCAGGAAACGCTGCGCGAAATGAACCGCAAGGGGACGACGATTTTTTTGACGACGCACAATATGCAGGAGGCTGAGGAGCTTTGCGATCGCGTGGCCTTTCTGAACAATGGGGAAATCTCCGCTTTGGACACCCCGCAAGCCTTGCGTTTGCAGTACAGCGACGGTTCGATTACCGTAACGACACGGCAGGGAAAGCAGCTTGTTCAGCGTAATGAAACGGGAGCGGATTTGATAAAAGAGCTTATGTATAGCGATAATTTGCTGGCTATTAATTCCAACGAACCTACGCTTGGCGACATTTTTGTGAAACTGACGGGGAGGGGACTGGAATGACGTTCTCCATACGCCGCTTTCGAGCGATGGTAAAGAAAGAATGGAAGGATGCGATTCGCAATCCGCAAATATTATTGAATGCGGGGATGCCCATTCTGTTAGCCGTTTTATTCCGGCAAAAGGGAGACGACCCGGACAATCTGGCGTTTTTTTCGATTCCGATCCTGATTGCCATATCCATTACCGGCGCCTTTGTTCAGGCGAATATGATCGCCGAAGAGAAGGAGAAACACACGCTGCGTTCGCTCATGCTGTCCCCTGCTTCAAAGCTGGAGATTCTTGCCGGAAAAAGCGCGACGACGACTTTGTTTGCCCTGATCGTCATTGCGGCTTGTTTGGCGATCTCCGGGGTGCCCGATGTAAATTTCGCTTATTTGACAATCTTGGCGGTTATGCTGCTTCTAATCTTTATGGCATTGGGAACCGCGATCGGCCTTATCGCGCGAACCGCCTCCGAATCGTCCATTGTAGGGCTTCCTTTGCTGCTGCTTTTTATTTTTGGCCCCATATTTGTTCCCAGCCTGGATATGCCTGCCTTGATGAAGATTATTTCATTGCTGCCCTCTCAGCAATTTGTAACGGCTATAACGGAGCTTCTTCAAGACGGAGGGCTGCCGCAGATTGGAGGCTCTCTTCTCAACTTGATCATATGGACGATTCTATCAGGAGCTTTGTGCTTCCTCCTATACGGTAAGAAACGGTTCGATCGATAATGCCGAAACGACACAATTATTGAAAACGGAGGTAAACGGACAATGAACAAAATGACGAAAAATATTTTGATAGGCGTTGTCGTCCTTATCGTATGCTTAATTGTAAGGAAGCTGTGGTTGCCCGATGGAATTTGGGGACTTATCGAATAACCGGATTCAACGATTATTCGTTCAGGTTCAGAAAAACATTCCGCATAAGGGTAACCCGATCGCCGTACGCGGCTTTATACGACACGATAGAGGCACTGGGACTCTCCCCTGCGCCTCTATTTTGCATAGATTTATACAGTATTGGGCCGATAGACAAAATCGGGTATAGTTAGAGAACATAGAGAAAGGGGAATATATTAGGTGAAGATTGATCTATTGCTCGTGGAAGACGATCCGGTCTGGCGAAAGATGCTCGCCCGTTTTTTGGACAACGAACCGGATCTTCGTGTCATACAGGCAGTTGGAACCAAAGAAGAGGCTGTGGCGTACTGCGCGAACAATAAGGTTGATGTGGTCCTGATGGACATTAATTTGACCGGCAATAATCTGGACGGCATAGAGGCCACGCTGGAGCTGAACTTAATGAAGAGTCCGGCCAAAGTGATCGCTCTGACCTCGTTAGACCGCGAGGACGTTATTATCGATACTTATACGGCAGGGGCAGTCCACTACATAAGTAAAAGCGATTTTCGCAAAATACCCGAAACGATCAGAAGCGTCTTCCACACCGTCTCCCCCCAGGAAATTTTGGTGAAGGACTATATCCGGCTTAAGGAAGCGGAGCAGTACAATAAGCTGACCTTGGCGGAGAGAGAAATTGTAGCCCTAAGCGAGGAAGGCATCGGCCGCACGCAAATGATCGACAAGCTGGGCAAATCGGAAGGTACGCTCAAAAACCAAATCTCGCACATTCTCCGGAAGTTTAAAGCCAAGTCGCTGAAGGAAGTGATTCGAACGGTCAAGAGCAGAGGGCTCGGCAGCCGGGAGTCGGATCGATGATTACTGCATTTGTGATCGCCGTCGTATTGGCTACAATCGTATTATGGATCAATCCCCGGGATTCGCGGCTAAGATGGTTTAGTATCGGTATCTTTGCGGCAAGCGCTTGCATCGCCATTTATTGTCTCGATCATTGGTATCCGCAGATGCCCGACATATGGGTCAACATTCTGACTTTCCTGACGGACGGGGCTTTTGCGATTTCGCTTGGCATGTTTGGCGCTGCGTATTCGGACTTGTTCCCCAAGAGACAACGAACTCGGCTGCTGCTTGCCGGTCTGCTGCTGCTTGCCATCGTCTGGCTGCTGACTCCCCTGACCCCGACACGCATGATCAACTACGACGGGTACAATGAAGTTCCTATGGTGTTGTTTGTGTGCGTCTGCTTAACTTTGGGCATCGTTTCGCTGATCGTCGCCTATAGGCGAGAGAGTCATCTTTATAAGAGAATCGAACGGTTATTGACGAATTTGCTGGCGCTGCCGCTTCTTTCCGGTGTGATGATCAGCTACGTGGTTTATGTTTTTGGGATCGACCTGTTTCAGTATAACTATATTTTAGCTATCGTGATCCTGATTTTGTTCCTTACGATTGGGGTCAAGAAGGGCATATTGGGCGTGAAAATCAAAATAGCGATGATGAAAGCGGACGCTTCGCAGGATGCGCTCAAAGGCGGCGCCGGCTTTATCAACCATACGATCAAAAATGAGGTCGGCAAAATCGATATCCTGCTGCACCAGCTCAAGCAAACCTTCGAAGCGAATCCCCCCCACTCGGGTCCGGCCGCTGCGGAGATCACGGAGATGGTTACGCTGGCCTCCGGCTCGGTGCTGCATATCCAGACGATGATGCGCAAAGTCAACGAGAAAATCAAAACGATTGAGGTCAAACTCGAAAAAAGCAATATAGCGCCAATCGTCGAGCATTGCCTGATTCAGCTGGAAAAGGTGTCCGGCCAGGACGTTTCCGTGATAAGAGAACTTCAAGCTGTACCCGACGTGTATATGGACCCGGTGCATATAAGGGAGGTTGTGATGAATGTGCTGGGCAATGCGGTCGAGTCGATGGATCGCCGGGGAGTTCTGACAGTCGCTTTGTCGGAAACAAGCAAAACCGTTGTCTTGCAGATCCGGGATTCGGGCAAAGGGATCGAGGCGGCGGCGCTTCCTTCTATTTTCGAGCCGTTTTTTTCGACCAAAAACGGCAGCGACCACTTCGGCTTAGGCTTGTACTACTGCCAAAATGTGATGATGAAGCACGGCGGCGCCATCGATGTCGACAGCTCGCCCGGGCTAGGATCCTGTTTTTATATTCGGCTGAAGAAATAAGCCGCTTGGCTGAAACCGCTCCTTGCGAGCGGTTTCATTTTTGTCAAGGCCTATAAAAGATGTGCCTTACGAACTATAAAACGGCCTGATATACTACCTTATATCTCGTTGAAAAATGAAGAATCATGTCGAAGGGGATGGATAATAAAATGAAAAATGTGCCGCAAATGTTCAAAAAAGTTGCTGTAACGACGGTATTGTCGACCTGCCTGGTCGGTTCTATGGTTAGTTCGGCTTTTGCCAGCGTTACCGCGGGCAACTTGGGCAACAAGGTTGGCAATGAACTGCTGGCCAATTTCACCATTACGGATGCTGTGGATACGGTTGTGCTGTCGTGGGACCAGGCTGCGCTTGAGAAGGATCCGAAGAGTTACACGCTGGCCAAAGGTTCATCCCAAACGGTCACCTACCACGTAAAGCCAGGTGCTGAAAATGACGATGACCTGACGGTGAGCGTACTGCTTAAGGTGCCGACCCTAAACGCTTCCACGATCGGTTCGCTTAAGGCAGGCGGGAATACGCTTAGCCTCGCTTTCACAGACGGCGGTTACAGCTATTACATTTTGAAGGAAGGACTTGACGTGGCAGTTGGGGCTGCTTCCCAGTCGGGCACATTCGATATTGCCTTTAGCCAAGTAAGCTCCTTGTTGCCACACCAGATCAGCCTGATTGCGATCAATGAAAATGCGCCTGCGCCTGTGGGCATTAAGTCTCTTACTCCGACTCTTGGATTAATTTCTCATCCTAATTTAAACCCCGAGCAGCAGGTTCAGGCGTCGATTACTTTCAATACAGCATTACCATTGGGGATGACTGGGACAGCTGTTGTAAAACTGGATGGTATTGAATCCTTTGACGTAGCCGGCAGCACGATTAGCTCGGGAGGCTTACCGATTTCAAACTTGACTTCGTACTGGAACGCGCAAACAAAGACGTTGACTTTTCCGGCCAGTCAGATGCTAGCGCTGCCGACTATCATCACTTTGAAGGATGCTAAGGCTAGCTCAACCGCGGGCAGCTATTCGATCAAAGCTTCCATAGACTTCGACGGCGTAGGAACGCTTTATTCACCTAGTGACGAACTTAGCATTCCATTTGTGATTAATTATCCAGGCTGATAGACGGAAGGTGAAGGTATGCTGCCCAAATTGAAGCGGAACACGCAAATCGCTCTGTTCGCCTTGTTGATTCTGGCGGTTGTGCAAGGTTCGTTCTTCCGCACGGCTGCCGCCGGGAACGCACCCGTACAGCTTAATATTGTCTCGAACGAGCTGACGGCAACGTTCAAGGTTACCCAGCCGTTAGGGGAAAGTCCGGCAACGCCGTCCTCAACCGTTGAGGAAATTACCGTTACGGTAGATATGGGGGACGGCTCGGAAGTATCCAGGGCAACGATCAGGCGTACAACCGCTGCCAACGGCAGCAAGCATGACCAGATTGTCTTCAACGTCGAGCAAGCGAAGCAAACCGTCGAAAGAGCCAATGCCTCCGGGCAAACGACGGCGCGGATCGTCATTCCGGATGCGAAGGACGAAGTGTCGCAGCTTGACATTACGATTCCGAAGGATGCCGTGTCCGAGCTGATTCAGGGCGGATTGAATCTGGAGATCTATACGGATAACGCCAAGATCCTTATTCCGAACAGCTCGCTTATCGGGCTTGAGGGCGATGTGTATTTCCGGGTTGTGCCGATTAAGGACGAGACGGAGCGGCAAGAGGTCGAGGACCGGGCGCGGGTCGAACGGGTTGTCAAAGAGGTGGCCGGCGATCAGAATGTTATCGTTGTGGCGCGTCCGATGACGATCGAGACCAACTTGTCCAGTCGGGCCGTAGACATTGTGCTGCCTCTGCTCGCCGTGGTTTTGCCGACGGACGAAGCGGAGCGCGCGGCATTTTTAGAAGACCTCGTGATCTTTATCGAGCATAGCGACGGAGATCGGGAGCTGGTCAAACCCGAGGTGCTGGATTACAAGACCGGGCTGTTGGGACTGAAATTCAGAGTCAATAAATTCAGTACCTTTACGATCTTGAATATGGATACCGCAACTGAGCACAAGTCCTATATGGAAGGGTATCCAGACGGGACGTTTAAGCCCGACAGAGGCATCAGCCGTGCGGAGATGGCGATGATTCTGGATCGGCTGGAAACGGGCGCTGCACAAGATGCAGGAGGCGCAACCGCATTTTCCGATGTAGCTTCCGGCCATTGGGCGAGCTCGGCGATTCGCTCGGCGAGCGCAAGCGGTGGTCTGATGACCGGCTTCTCCGACGGAACGTTCAGACCCGAGCAGACGATCACCCGAGCGGAGATTGCCGCGATCGTCAGCCGGTGGCTTGAGCTGCACGGAAACGCACCCTCAACCTTTAACGATGTTGCAGGCAATGAGGCGGAGAAGGAGATCGCGCTTGTCCGGCAAGCGGGCCTCATCGAAGGGTATCCCGACGGCTCGTTCCGGCCGGATCAGCCGTTAACCCGTGCCGAGGCCGTTACGCTGATCAACAAAATCCTCAAGCGAGGATCGCTGGAGTGGACAAGCCCGACATGGAGCGACGTTCCGTTAGCGCACTGGGCTTTTGAGGATGTGGAGGAAGCGTCGCGTACGCACCGGCATCCGACCATACAATTCAAGTAGCCTAATTCAAATACAAGAGGACCTCAAAACCCGCTTCTACGCGGAGATGAGGTCCTCTTGTCGCATTACCTGCCTCCGCCCTGCTTAGCCTCCTAAGATTATTGAGCTTGGCGTTCCGAATGTTCCAAAAAGCCGAAGCCGCGTCCCACGCAGGCTGGAAGGCTGTAACAGGCCGCCGGTCTGCGGCCTGCTGCAGCCCTTTTGAAACTTTCTACAAGATCGGGGAGCTGTAGTGCAAGAAGGCCTCTGCCTGTGGCGATAACCGGTCGTTCGTGCGAGTGCAGCACGAAATCGGATTGACGGCGGCGGCATCCGGAACCTCGAGCTTCGCCAGCGCCCCTGCCGCAATATGCTCTTGAATTTCCAGAGAAGACGCCAACGTTACCCCAAGACCGGCAATAACGGCTCGTATCGTTTCTTGCGGGCCGCTGAACTGGAGAGCGGCCTCAGGAGGCGCAATGCCTCTGGCCCGGCATAGAGCAAACAAGGTATCCCGAGTGGAGGAGCCCGGTTCGCGCAGAACGAACGTTGTGCCGCGAACGAGTTCGCTTAGCGTCACCGGTCTGCCGACGAGCGGATGGTCCGGCGTTGCGACGATCGCAAGCTCATCCTCAAGCAGCAGTTCACAACGTACGTCAGGCGGAAACGTCCGCATGCTGCCGATGAAGGCGATATCCGCTTCGTAGCGGAGCAACCGTTTGCAAGCGGTCTGCGCATTGCTGGTCAACACCGTACAGGCTATATCCGGGTAGTCGAACCGAAAGCGGGCCAGCATCTTTGGCAGCAAAAAGTTCGCGGGCAAGTAAGTGGCTGCCAGCTTAAGCGAACCTGAGCGTCCGGTGCGAACCGCCTCCATAGAGGAGGAGATATTCGCCTCCAGTGCGAATAAGCGGTCCGCCTGTGCCGCTAACCACTGACCTGCTTCGGTCAGTACAACCCCTCTGCCCTGCGGTCGGGTGAGCGGCAGACCGTGCTCTTTTTCCAGATTGCGAAGCTGGATCGTAACAGCCGGTTGACTGATGTGCAGCTCCTCGGCCGCGCGTGTTACGCTGCCCAGTCTGGCGATCGAATGGAATACCCGCAGCGCATGCAAATTCAATCCAGCTACCCCCTATTTCATAAATTTAATTTATGCAAACTAAATTAATATATATTATTTTTATTAGTTGTTGTGTTCTATTGTAGAAGTAGATTGAAGCGAATGTAAAGGGGCGAAATGTAATGGCATGGAAATCACCGGCGATTGACGGCAAAACTGCCGATTGGGATGGAGAGGAACTGCGTAGATTATTCGACCAACGGCTTGCGGAGAGAGGAACAGTATGGGCGAGCGGCGTGTGGAGATACAAAGAGCTGATCGCACCTGAGCTGCCGATGGAATCGCTCGTCACGCGGGGAGAGGGAAACACCGGGCTGTACCCGCTGGAAGCGGCGGCCCGATATGCCGGAGTTCGGCGTATATGGATGAAGGCGCAAAGTGAAAATCCAAGCGGTTCTTTCAAAGATAACGGAATGGCGGCAGCCGTTTCCCATGGGCTTTCGATCGGCCGGCGCGTATTTGCATGCTCGTCTACAGGCAACACCTCCGCTTCGCTGGCGATGTATGCGGCTTGGTGCGGGGGGACGGCTTACGTGTTCGCGCCGGCACGGCATGTGGCTGCCGCCAAACTGCTGCAGACGGCCGCTTTCGGAGGAAAGCTCGTCAGGTTCGAGGGGACGTATGATGACGGCATAACCTTCCTGGAACGGCATGCGGAGGAGCTTGGCCTGTATGTCTGCAATTCCGTTAACCCCTATCGCATTGAGGGGCAGAAAAGCATTGTGTTCGAGATTGCGCAAAACTTAGGCTGGCAAATGCCCGATTGGATTGTCGTGCCTGGAGGCGCGCTTAGCAACGTGTCCGCGCTTGGCAAGGGGCTCGAAGAGCTGCTGGCCTGCGGACTGATTGACCGGATTCCCCGTATTGCGCTCGTGCAAGCGGAGGGGGCAAGCCCGTTTCACCGCATGGTGGAGCGAGGGGATGAGCGGCTGGTGCCGGAGCCCAAGCCATACACGCGCGCTAGTGCGCTGAACATCGGCAATCCGCCCAGCTGGCCGAAAGCTCTGCACGCGCTGCAGGTTACGAAAGGTGTCACGGTAGCGGTTTGCGACGGAGAAATCATGGAAGCGAAAGATGTGCGATCATGACAACCATGATCGAAAGGTTTCAGCTAAAAATAGGCCTCCCTCCTGCCGATATAGGACTATATGACCAAAAATCCTTGCAGTTGTTAGGATCGTAGTCAATTCAGCTCTTACCATCGCTAGAGAATAAATACTAGAGGAGATTGATCAGCCTTCATGAGACGATCCGGACGGCTTCGGATGCGACGCTACAGCGATCATCATAAATATTCTGGAGAGGAAGTAAAGCCGATGACCTCCGCAACTAAAGTCTTCGGAATTTTTTTCTCGCTTTTCCTGCTTCTCTATGTCCAGCCCGCATATGCCGATGAACGCTCATTCCAGATTCGCGAGGTTACCGTTCATGCCCGTATCGACGGCGACGGCGATATGCATGTTGCCGAGGTAGACACGTACCATTTTGATGGGGCTTTTAACGGGATTATCGTCGACCTCGACAGCTCTAAGTCAGACGGGATCGATGATTTTCAAGCTTTCGAGGTTTCAGGACAGCAGGATATCCCTCTTCGTTCCGAGTTGTCTAGCGATGGGGACAGGCTCCAGTATAAGGTCTATAGTCAGTCTGAAGACGAGTCCAAAGTATTCCGCTTCACGTATACGGTCAAAAACGTCGTGCAAGTTTATGCGGATACAGCCGAGTTGTACTGGAAGTTTTTCGATGAGAGAAATCCAAGTACGCTGGAGACGGTGAATATTGATATCGAGCTGCCTGACGGTGTTAGGCGGGACGAGGTCGCCGCATTCGGGCATGGGCCGCCCCAGGGAGTCGTAGAGCTTGAGAACAACGGCAATGTCCGGTATCGGGTCAGCCCGCTGCCGCCCGAGGAGCTTCTGGAGGTACGGATCTTGTTTCCCGGCTCTTATGTTCCTGACAGTACGAGGATAAGCCCCGACTTTATGCTTGATGCAATTAAGGAAGAAGAGCGGAACTGGGCGGACAAGTCCGGTGACGAAAGCGTCTATGGCGCCCTCGCCCTGCTGATTGCGAATCTGATTGCCGGGATTTATGTCAAATTCGGCCGTACGTACAAGCCGGAATGGAAGGGCGACTATTATCGCGAGCTTCCTGGCGATGTGACGCCTGCTGTTGTTGCCTATTTGATGGAGTACCGCGTGAAGCCTAAGGACCTTATGGCCACAATGGCCGATCTGGTAAGGAAAAAATACGTCGATATGCAAGTGGCTAAAGGAGGGGATCAGAAGGATTACGCCTTCCGGCTGTTGGACAACAGGAGGGATGGGCTGCAGCCGCACGAAACGATGCTGATCGACTGGTTCTTCGGAGAAATGGGACGCGCCGGAAAGGTGTCGCTCTTGGGCATTCGCAAATATGCCAAGTCAAAAGAGAATGCGAACGCTTTCAATGAGCGGTGGTCAAAGTGGCAGGACGAAGTCGCTCAAGTTGCACACCGGCTCGGCTATATTGACAATCAGAAATGGCTGCGCCGACTGGTCCAAATCACTATTATCGTTCAGTTTTTCGGTTTGTGGTTTTTGGCGCCGGAGGATTGGAGATGGCTGATGTTTTGCTCGCTCCCCCTGCTCTTCTTCATACCGAAAAGCCGGCGAAGAACTAGGACGGGACAGACCGAATTTGTGAAATGGAACGCGTTCAAGCGTTTCTTGCGCGACTATAGCCGGATTGCATCGCGCGAGCCAATGGCTGTTCACTTGTGGGAGCATTACTTCGTATATGCCGTTCCGTTGGGGGAAGCGAAGAAGATGATAACCATTACCCGGTTGAAGGTGCCCGGCGCGAGGCAAGCTGGTCCCATTATCGACAATTCCTACTTCTATCATTGCGATTATTGGATCGAGTCGTTCAAACAGACGATCAACGAGGTAAACCAGTCCGGCCGTTCTTCTTCGGATGATTCCGGCGGCTCGTTCTCTTCCGGCGGTGGAAGCGGCGGCGGCGGCGGCGGGCGCGGTGCTTTTTAGGCAGTGTGAGGTTCGCATCATTTATTCTAAATCGTTCGACGAAATGGAGAAAACGACTCCGCGGATCAAATTTTAGTCCTCCTTTGCTGCGGTTAAGCCTGCAAACCCCTTTCTTCGTATGGCAAAGGAGGACTTTACTCCATCACGCCTTGGCGCATTTCCTGCTCGGTTCTCCTTTTCGGAGAAAAGCTCGGTTCACTCAAAGTTTTCTCTGGCGAAATGGCCGGTTTGAAGATTTCCTCAAGCAATTTGCTCCTTAATGAGTCACGCCTTAATGCATGGCTATCAAGGTGACGCCATTCGGATTCGAAAGTGTGCCGCCTTGATCCAGTACGTTGGCTGCCGTCTGATCGGCGTAGGAAGCATCGAACCAAGTCTTGGTAACACTGTTCGACGAGGAGATAAACGGCTGTATGCCTGCAGTTCCATCCGGATTGTTAAACATGCATTGCTGGAACCAAACGTTCGAGCCTCCGGCTCCCTGATCTTCCAATTTAATAGCTACTTGAGCATCGCTTGTTACATTTTTCTCTACACGGCATTGTATAAATTCCGTCACTCCGGAGCCGGCAGATGCCGGACGTCTGACTATGAGCTGGGCTGCCGGCGAAAGCTTCATGGTTGTCGAACGGAATTGAACTCTGCCGTCCGTTTGCACAAAAACCGGTACAACAATGTCACAATCCTGAATGGTAACATTTTCGACGGCTTGGGTATGCCCTAAAGTTAAGCCGGTATAGGACACAATTTTGCAAATGAAAACTTGGCGCAGCGTCTCCGCCTTGAGCCATGATTAAATATCCGGCGCGATCGGAGCTGCCGTCAAACGCCATCATGACTTGGGTATTAGTAATGTGGAACGAGTCTTCGCTATTTGCAGCCGATGAACCTCCCCTACTTACTCTTCGCTTAAAAGTAGGGGTTTCTTACCAGCCATACCGTTATCCTCTGCAAGCAAATAGGTTGGCTACTTGCTTTCGCTTTACACGGAAATCTAACGGCATGGTTCAGTAAGCAACANACGGAAATCTAACGGCATGGTTCAGTAAGCAACACTTTTACAAGTGGGTGGGTACTCACCTTCTACTACTTCCCGCTGAACTACGCGATACGTAGATACTTGATCGTTTGCGTTTCGCCCAAATACCGGATTTCTCCATGCAGATACTTGGACAATATGCCTTTGCTCCCGTGTACATCCCGATGTTCGTGATAGCCACAGGAACAACTGTAGATTCTTGCAGAGGACTTCTTCCTTCTGCCGCAACAAGGACATTGTTGACTCGTATAGCTCTCGTCAATCACTTTGATGCTTGTTCCATGTTCTTCAAGCTTGTAAGCCAGCTGCTTCCGGATTTTACCGAAGCTCCAGTTGGACAGCTTCTGACTCACGATCTTTCGCTTCTTCTTTTTCGTATGGCGCTGCACGCCTTCCACTTCCCCGATCACCACTTCTTTGACGTCGCTTTCCACGCACCACTACACGAATTGCTTTGTCGTTTTGTGGATGACATCCTGCAATTGACGCTCGCTTTTGCCGAGTACGTACATTTTCGCCTTCTTGTACGTTTTCCATTGCCGGCTGCCTTTCTTGCATTTGCTCATCAGCTTCTGAAGCTCGGCCAGCTTCTTGTTCCGGAGCCGGTGGATGCTTCTTGCTTTCCTTCCCGTTATCACGATCGACTGGTTTGCGGTCGTCGTGGCCGCAACCGAGTGGATTTCGCCCAGATCCACACCTGCAACTTCGCGGCCCTCGTTAACCGCAGCCGTTTTCCCATCGTCAAAGCTTAATGACACCATCAGCTTTCCGTCAAACACAAGTTCAATTTCTTTGATTGCGGCATCCGGTATGCGGGGAACAAGGATCGTAATCGGCTTCTGCCGCTTACCGTTCTGGTTCCCTAGACTCAAGGTTATCGCATTACCCTCTATTTTGAACGCTTCGTCTACCCATTTGGTGTTGAAGTACTTCTTGTTTTTGTAGGGGTATTTGGGATTCGATCCTTGGTTTTTCGCTTGTTTGGCGCTGTTTCTGGCAAACAGATATTTGTGGCAAACCGCCTGTACGGACTGCGAGTGCAAGGGGTATTGGTGTTTCAATGCCGCTTGAAGTGCCGTCTTCCCGATCCATTTCCCATAGTGCTGTAGGGAATAGTTCTTAGCGACGATCAGACACCGGTTCCAAATTTCCGCCGATACTCGGTTGCATGCAAACAGCCGATCCAGATCGGCTCTTGATGCTTGAAACGCCGTTTTGACACATCGGGATATGTCGCTCTCCCCTCCTTCCCTGGATTTGCGATTCTACTTCGCGAAGCCTGTCAAACTCCGTCTTGAACAATGCCGGCATCCGGTACGTTTGCCATTCGGTCGTTCGGCATCCGCTTGATCGTATTCGGACTTGTCCTTACGTTCCGCCAGCATCTGATTGTAGAGAAACCGAACACTGCCAAATGTTTGACGAATCATCGACTCTTGCTCGGTTGTACCGATAAGCCTTATTCATACACTTACCCCCATAAGCAGATTATACCACAAAAAAGGGAATGTATGTTCCTATTTCTTCCAGCAAACAACATAACAAAATGCATCGATTCATCACCCAACTACACGCTCACTACGTGAGTATGGTAGTTCAGAAATCGGGGACTTCTCGGCTCTTAAGTTAAATATGCGCCGAGCCTTTCGAACAGGGCTGATTTTATATTTCAATCCTGTACGGCGTCCGCTGCCGAAATAAGCTTCGTCTCGGGAACGTAATTGGAAAGAGCGGCAGGCAGCTGTTACGATTGAGGGATGCGTAAGCATGAATAATGCGAGGGGCTCCCCCCCCGCCGGGAACCGCTACAAACCCGATATGGGTATTGTTTTCGGCCAAGCATTGGGAAAACGTTACATTCTCGGATTGTTCCGACCAAAAGCCCGCATTGGATTCTGCCCCGCCAAACATAACGAAAGCATGATGCCCGTTGCTCGCGAAGTATTGTGAGTAGGAGACATTATGTACGCCAAGATCGGTAACAAAACCAATGCGCGTGTAATCTTCCGCAACACAGTTAGTAAATTTGACGTCATGTGACTTCTGAACGTGCCGCCGCAATTGATTGGCCTCGCAATTCCGCGATTGTCGTATACTCGACGATGTTCATTGCCATCAAATCTTTAACTTTGTTTTTCTTCTCTTCCGGCGCGGCGGCATACGCTTGTCCTGCCCCGTTCAACAGGCTGCTTGACGCCATCCCGATGCCGGCAGCCCCTATCGATGCCAGCAGTTTGCGGCGGCTGATCAAGCTTTCCTTCTCCCTGCTCCCGTTACCCAACTTCTCTTCACCTGCATTCATATTGCAAGCCTCCTCACTGGAATTGGATAAAACCGACATGCATCTTTTCGAAGTCAGTACCGTTAATCACTAACATGATACCGCTTTCAATTCCTTGCCCGCGCCTGCCCATCCCCCTTTCTGTGCAAAAGGATTGTTCGAACGACTTCCGCTCCTCTTCCCTCCTTTGTCGTGCTTGCGGTACTTGTAACTCCATTTTACTGCATAAGAAAAGACGGCCGAGAGAAGCCGCCATCATTAAAAAGGGACAATTTTACAGACTCTTCTAAGCGTAACCAATGGATCGGTTAATAAAAGTGCACCTTTCAGCGGATCATTTTAGTACCATACCGTTTATCCGGCTTGGCGAAATGGTCGGCTGGGGCATTTAATGCCGAGCCTGACCCGGTTGGCGAGCCTTGTCTTCACCGCTACTACTAGCCTAGCAGCTATCCGTTCGTCACACCGACCGATACCGGCAGTTCCTAAGCTCTAATTCGACATTCGGATTTCGATGCGAGGCGGAATTTGCAGTTCTTTACGAGGCTCCCTTATCGGCTTGATGGCTCTTGTTTCGACGACCATCTCCAAGACGACATTCCGGTACTTCCTCACATCGTTCATGATCTCGCTAATCGGCGTGTTCTCGTATACTGCCCGATCTACGAAAAGCGTAATTTTTTCCGTAAGCCAGTCGCCTCTGTATCCGTAATCCGCGCGCCAGTAGTAAGGCTGAGAGAAATACCCGAATGATTGCAGGAAGTATTGCTTGACATGCGTCGGGTCTTCGTAAGCATCGTCGCTGGACCCGTACGGCAAGCGAAACACAGCCGTAGCGCCCGGTTTGGCGATCCGGTGCAGCTCTTGCATTAGAGGCAGCGTGTTGCTTATATGCTCCAACAGGTGGCTTGCCAAAAACGTATCGATGCTATCATCCTCGAACGGCAACGGAGTCGATGCGCAATTATTCAAATCCGCAACGACGTCTACCCCGGGCACGTCCACGAAATCCAAATTGATCCAACCCGGCAGAATGGTTCTTCCGCAACCCAAATGAAGCTTTTTCTCCAACATGCTCAGCCCCCGTAATCTTTTTCGGCTCGTTATCCGACTCAAAAATAAAGCGCAATATTGCGCTTTCTCAGCGTAATCTAAACGACTGCTTACCGCAACTTTTTTGTCGAAAAATCGCTATAAGCAGCCGTTACTTCTTATAGCGGCCATTATGCTGCACGTACGGCGAAATCACGATGGGCAGTATTCGCTTATCTGACGTGCAGAATAATGGAATGACTCTCTTGGCTTGCGTCCAGCTTCCCGATTTGAAAAATATTGCCGCAGGAACAGGTGTTTGGTATGATAAATACTAATTTTGAAAATGAGCTTAACCGAATAATCGTCTGCAGAAGCGAGGAATTAAAAATGTTTACTGTATTTATGAAACAATTGGGCGGCCGAACGGGCTCATGGCTGGCGGCGATGGTCGTAGCACTGGCGCTTCTTCTGGCCGGCTGCGGGACTGCAAGCGTCGATCAATCGCCAACCGTCAAGCCGTCAAGCCCTTCGGCATCCGGCTCCGGCCAGACAGATCAAAAACAGCAGCCTTCCAATTCTCCGAAGTCATCCCAGAATCCGAAGGCCTCCGAAGAGCCGAAAGATTCCCAAGCTCCGCTAACCGGCTTTAAGGATGTGTCGGATTATATTCGAAAGCACAACAAACTTCCGGCAAACTTCATTACCAAAAAAGAAGCCGAGAAGCTCGGCTGGGAGCCTGCCAAAGGAAATCTGGATAAAGTGGCGCCCGGTAAAAGCATCGGCGGCGACCGCTTCGGGAACAGGGAGGGCCTGCTGCCCAATGCGAAAAACCGGATTTGGTACGAAGCGGATATCAATTATAAGAAGGGGACGCGCGGTGCGGACCGGATCCTCTATTCGAGCGACGGCTTGATTTATATGACCACCGATCACTACAAGTCATTTAAGGATATTACAAAGGAAGGCAGTGTCCCCGAATGAGTAAAGTTGTGGAGCTTAGACAGTCGGAAGCGGATCGTCACGCGAACGTTCATGATTGGCTGAAGCGGAAGCTTGACTTGCCCGAATGGTACGGAGCGAATTTGGATGCGCTATGGGATTGCGTCACCGGACATCTGCCTACACCGCTGCATATCAGATGGATTGCAGACTCCGAGCACAACAAACGTTATTCCGCTATAGTCGAGGTTTTTCAGGATGCTGCCGATCAGTATGAGGAAATAAGCTTCGATTACGTGCCTGGCCGCGAGCGACAAGGCTGAACGGCAAACATATATTGTAAACGAAGGATATCATGTGCTAAAATAACTTCATTCCTAGGAACGGAGGGTTGTCCTAACAATGGGTGCTGTAAATTATAACAGATTGCGTTTTGTCGCTTTGTGCCACTAACTTCATAGTGAACAAAGGCTCTGCCTGCGCGCGGAGCAAAACGGAATCGGTCTGCCCATTTTAGGATATCCTGCTGCATAGACGGATAGTGAGGGACAGCGTGTCTGTCTCTTTTTTGCGTGCTCAAAAAGGCGTACTTTTCGTCATTGCATCTAAAAATCCGGCTATCTGTTGTCCTTGTCGACTCAAGGACAATGGTTTCTTTGAATGCGCATAACAGTTCGTCCCCATTCCCGTTGTTCCGCCGCAGGCATACGTCTGCGGTTTTTTTGTTTGGGCCGCGGGCATTAACGAAAAACCGGGAGGAACATGTCAATGCGCAGACAGAACAAGAAGCATAGAACAATAAGAAAATGCAAATCGGGACCCAATTTTACTGGGCAGCATCTGCTTCATAATCCGAAAACGATCAAGCAGCTCATCGAAACGGTACGGCTTCAGCCGACCGATACCGTGCTTGAAATCGGTGCAGGCAAGGGAGTCATTACTTTCCCGGTCGCCGAGAAAGCCGGTAAAGTGATTGCGGTTGAAATTGACGCGGATTATGCTGATTTATTACGCGAAAAAGCGAAATGCAGCCCCCATATTACAATTATTCAAACGGATATTAGGGAGATGCGTCTGCCTGCAAGACCCTTTTGCGTTGTGGCGAATATTCCGTTTTCCATCACGACCGCGATACTTGAAAAACTTCTGGGGAGCGAAGGCAAAGCCTTTCAAAGGGGGGCGCTGATTTTGGAAAAAGGAGCGGCGCGAAGGTTTACGGAACACGCTACGTCGGATCCGCGATTGTTGATGTGGAGAATGCATTTTCTGTTCGCAATGATAACGGTTGTGCCTCGCACGCACTTTGCCCCGCCCCCTCGCGTCGATGCGGCTATCATACGAATAACCCGAAGGGATCGCCCTCTCGTGCCTGCCAAAGATAACACGAGATTCCTTGCATTCGCGGCATATGTCGTGAGACAATCTCGGCTGTCGGCGGCTGAAGCGCTTAAGGGTATTTTTACACCGGCTCAGCTGAAAAAGGTATTAATGAGTGCAAATGCGGACCGCGAGCAGCCGGTCGCCTCGTTATCGCCGGAGCAGTGGGCGTCTCTCTTTCATGCCATGCTCCAGCATGTTGCGCCGTATCGTTGGCCGAGACTGTAAAGCCCTTGCTCTCGATCGGTTGCGCGGGTATAGTGGAACCGCCCCCTACTCGATTATAATAAACATAAAATCTGGAAATCCAACCGGGAGGTATTCGATGATTTATGCAGTCAGACATGGACAAACCGATCTGAACAAGGAAGGCAGGCTTCAAGGAAGATCCGGTCTGAGGATACGCGGGATTTTGTCAAAAGGGTATTTTCGTTTATGCACGATCTTGAAGCCGAATACGGCGGAAGGAATGCGAATATTCTCATATCTGGACACAGATGCACTACAGGCTGTATAGGCGCCTATTTTAACGGTATCCCGGAAGACGGCAATGTACTTCGGTTTTCATCCGATAACGGCAAATACAAAGTATACGCGTTCAAAGGGAAATAACCGTAACTCGTAACGCTCTCGCATTCGCCCAGGAACGCCGGCTTGCGGAGACTTTGTGTTCTCCAATCCGCAAATCCTAATAGCATAGCCGATGCATCATCCCAAATCTATCATGTATCATTTGCCTGAAAGGTGTCCATTCGATGCAAAAGTTCAATTGACTTCGCTGACAATTGCCCTTTATATTGTAATGGCGGACAATTGTCCGGCCAAAAATAATATGACGCCTTCAACCCCTTATATGTCTGCCTGCCAGCCAGAAAAAAACAACAGGATCGTCAGCGCATGAAGAGTTGAACACGGGAGGAGTGAAAGAGGATGGAGCAAACGACATTGGCGGGAGATTCCCAGCCGGAATTCCGTATGACCAGCATACTGGTTCCGCTGATCGCTATTATCGCAGGCTGCTTCATGGTTATTCTCGATACGACGGCAATGAACGTCGCCCTATCGAAGCTGGTTGTCGATTTCAACACGCAACTGCCTACTTTGGAGTGGACCGTTACCGGGTATATGCTGGCAACCGCATCCGTCATACCGCTTGCGGGATGGCTGTCGGACCGTTTCGGGGCGAAAAACGTATTCCTTACTTCGATCATCTTGTTTACGATCGGCTCGGCCTTATGCGCGACGCCGAACAGTGCGGAGTGGCTGATCATTTTCCGCATTATTCAAGGCCTTGGCGGGGGGTTTGTCATGCCCGTGGCAATGGCTTACGTCTACAGACTCAGCCCGCCGAACAAAATCGGCGCGGTTATGGGAATGCTCGGCATCCCGATCCTATTCGCGCCGGCAATCGGCCCGGTCTTATCCGGCTGGCTGGTGGAATATCATTCTTGGCGCTGGATTTTTCTCATCAATATTCCTGTCGGTATCTTCAGCGTCCTATTCGGCATGTGGAGCTTACCGAAAATCGGCAAGAAGGATGTAGCCGGCTTCGACCTGCCCGGCATGCTTCTCGGACCGCTCGCATTCGCCGCATTGTCATATGGCGTGAGCGAAGGCGCGCACAGCTGGACCTCCGGCAAAACACTTACGGGCATCATCGTCGGGACGATCGCCCTTATCGCTTTTATTTTTGTAGAGCTGCGTGCCAAAACGCCGCTGCTTGAGCTGCGCATTTTCAAATCCGCCGATTTCTCGTTTGCAATTTTCGTACAATGGATCGTGCAATTTTCCTTGTTCGGCGCGATTTTCTTATTGCCTCAGTTCCTGCAACAAGCAAGAGGATTCGGAGCGTTCGACACTGGATTGACGCTTTTCCCTCAGGCGCTCGCTTCGGCTTGCATGATGCCGCTAGGCGGCTTTCTGTTCGACAGAATCGGCGTACGATGGCTTGTCGTCATCGGCCTTAGTCTCGTATCCGGCGCGATCTACCAATACACGTTCCTAGATTTGACGACGGAGAGTAAGGATCTTCTGCTCCCGCTTATCATGGCCGGCGGCGGGATGGGGCTGATGATGATGCCGCTAAACTCGCATTTGATCAGCAAAGCGCCGCGCGATTTGGTCAGCCGTGTCACCTCCGTAACCAACGCGCTTCAGCAAGTCATTACTTCACTTGCCGTAGCGACCGTCGTGACGGTTCTGACTTCGCGGATGAAGACGCTCGCGGCCGAGAGTCCTCCCGCCCCAGGAACAAGCCAGGCCGACGCGATGAAAGCGATGGCCGCGCTCGCGCCGAAGGCGTTCGATTATACGTTCGGCGTCATGCTCGTTGTCGCCATGTGCGGCATCGTACTGGGACTGCTCCTCCGGCGCGGCAAAAAGCCGTCTGATGACAGCGCGCAGAGCGCGAAACCGGAGCTCGCCGCCGACGGGCTTCATATGGGTTGACCGCAATTGCGTTTGAAGTCAATCTTGCAGACTTTGGCAATATATTTCCCCCACAGGCTAGGGGCTGTAACAGCATGCTGCGAAGCAGGCTGCCGCAGCCCTTTTTTTACTGCTGAATATAGGGGGCCTTAACGAATTGATCGGGCGTTAAATGCCGCATAGAGGATGCGACGAAACGTACTTTTCGTCCAGCAGCGCGTCATCACCGTATTCGCGAATCCATATGCACAGCCATAACGCCGCAGCTTGTTTTCTTCCCCGCCGCCTGATAGAACTCCCATTTGTTAGAGGTAATCTACATATCAGACTGGGTCGACTGCCTGTTGCATGTCAACGCTTATCCTTTAAAGGTGTAAGCATTTGATCGTGCAACGGGTAGTGATCCTCATTATAAGGCAAAGCTTATTATTCGTGAGGCAAACCTCACTATTTCAAACCGAAAATCCGTGTTTTGGTGAGATAATGAGGCAAACACAACTATTAGTGAGGCAAACGAAATTGATAGTTGCGTTTGCCTCACTGATGGGAGAGAACGAGCATTTAACCTGCGAAATAGTGAGGATAGCCTAATAAACAATAAGGTTTTCTCCACTAATCGTACGATTCGTGCACAACCATTACGATAGCCGTGTTTGCTTTCGTAACCAGGTCATCAATTCCTAGTTTTAGACTTGAAACGCTTTTAGACTTGAAACGCGACTAGTACCTTGACCGCGTATGATCTAAGGTTTTCTGCCCGCGCTTTTCATGAGAGAATCCGCAGTGGAAAGGGCGGGTTCGTATAAGGCCACGAGCACCCAAACCTTGCATTTCATGCGGTCAACGTACTAGCCTCAAACCATTTCCTCCAATTCTTTCGTCAAGGCAGCCAGTGTCTTCGTTCGCTCATCGGCTTCCTGCCGGTCGTATAATAACTGCTCCAGGAATTCCCAAACATCCTCCAACTTACGTCTTCCCTTATAAAACCGCAGAACGTCGGGCTGCGGAACAAAATCGGGGTATCGCTTTCGATAAACATGTAGAAACGTATCGTAATAGGGCTGATCGACTAGGAACATAAAATCCGCCTCGACGGGTGCCAGGCGCAGCCCCTCCCAATCAATTAGGACGAGTTGTTCTTCCGTTTGCATCATATTCCAATGATGAAGATCCGTATGACACAAAACGTTTCGCAAAGGACGCTGCCGCAAGTCCCGGGACAGCTTTTCCATTTCGCTAATCAATTGATTCGTTTGCTCCGTATACCGGCTCAGTACTTCGCCCAAGTCCGATGGAACTGGCGATAGCTGCCCTGTCAGAAGCTGCTTTATTGGTCCGACAAAGGGAAGATCAAAATCTTCTTTGAGCCGCTTTGTATGTACCGGCAATTGTTCGTCGTGCGAATGAAGCTCTGTAATAATGTCCGAAAGCTGCATCGCCTGATTGTCCGTTAAATCCCGGGGACCGATTGTCTCTCCGTCGATATAATCATAGAGCAGAAAAATACCGTCATCGTTCGAGCATAAACAGCTGCCAGCCTTTGTTGCAAGGGGAACGGGAATTTTGCCTTTTAAGCTGCTGTGATTATGGAGCCAGCTCAGGACAGGGACATACTCGTTAATCAGCGCTGTCCATTTCGGAGTGGACGCTCTGCTTTTCTCGTACATTTTCAAGAAGTAAGAGCGGTCGCCCGCAATCATCTTATAGGCTAGCGAGGACCATCCGCCTTGCTGCGGAGTAAGTTGGGACACCTTCAGCCCATAATGCTCATATATCGTTTCCTCGATTTTGTTCATACGTCCTCCGGCATAATGTTTTCCGGTTTAGTATATCGCAAATTCGTCCTACGGTCACAATGTAACGGATGTCGTTCCTTTATTTTTTGTACCGTTTCACCAATAATTCGGCTATCTCTTCCGCTTGGGCGATTGTGGTTATGGGATCTCAGTACCAGTACCGTTCGGAATCGAACCCGTACGACAAAAATGGAGCGATTCGTATGAATTGTATCATATGTTCATAGGCGTGTATGCCGGAGACGGCGGTAATCAGAGTGCGGAGGAAATCTGTTCTCCGTCTTTCATAAGCCGGGAGCGGACTCCGATTTTTCCCGTTGAAAGCAGCTGCAGCGACGCCGGAACGCAACCGCAATCGGACAGTCCGGGCTTTTTCCGCACCGCGCGCCTCCCGGCGCGCGGTGCTTGGTCACACGTCGGCGGTCAAACCTAGTACGGGTTGTTATTGATAGGCGCCGGCTTCCGTCACGCCCCTCCACGACTCTCTTCTATAAACCATACTTTAGTATCTGCAAGGCGGAATCGTTTAGCAGCTATAATGCATGTGAATGTGCGCGGAGATTCGTTCGCCATATACCAACCGGCAAGCTGACTAGGAGGGGAACAATGGATGCCAATCGCAGGTCCGCACTTTTTGCGGGCGTACTGTTTGTATTCGCTACGGTTTCGTATATTTCAGGGAATGCCATAATTGAATCCGTTCTGAGCGCTCCCGATTATCTTCAAGATGTGTATTCAAAGAAAAACCAAATCGTCCTGGGCGTATTGCTTGAGTTTATTAATTCCGCCGCTGTGGTCGGAATCGCGATCATGCTGTATCCCGTCTTAAAGCAGCATAATGAAAAAATCGCCATAGGCTACGTAGGCTTTCGGGTGATTGAGGCCGCGCTCCTGATCGTCGGGACAATCGGTCCGCTTTTGCTCATCGGGCTTAGTCAAAAATATATCGCGGCGGGCGCCCCCGATCACTCCTATTTTCAAACAATCGGCGCATTGGCGGCGGAAGGAAGCTTATCGGCTTTTCAGTTGGCCATGCTCGCGCTTGGTCTGTACAGCCTTTTTTTCTGTTATTTGCTGTACCGGTCCAAACTCGTTCCGCGATTCCTATCCGGCTTGGGACTCTTCGGTTATGTATCGTTGTCTGCCAGCGCCATCATGGAGCTTATGGGTTATAATGGCATGTATTTATACGCGCCCGGAGCCTTATTCGAAATCATCTTTCCGCTCTGGCTGATCGTCAAAGGGTTTAACTTATCCGGAAGGACATAATCGTCACGCAGGACATCCCAAATCGTTATTTCGTACCTCTAGATGGGTTTTAGAAAATCATAAGCCCCTCACGATATCGTCAATGCAGCGGCTATTTGCTATAATACCCTTATTGAAAATCATTATCAATTACAAAAGGGTGAAAAAGATGCCCCTATCCCCTGCTGCCGGCGAAACGAAATCGGAAATGTCCCATACCTTCTATATGCTTGTGCGTTTGAACGGATTAAACGGGCCGGAGCGGCACGATGACCGGGACGAAACGCCGCCGCTTCCACGCATCCTGATCGTTAGCGGCGGGAGCGGAACCGTTCGGATCAACGGGCGGCAGCACCCGCTGTCCCGCGGAAGCGTATTGCTGTGCGATGCCGGCTTCCAGCCGGTACTTCAATCGGAGCCGTACTCCTTATTGAAGGGCATCCAGCTTGTTTATCGCGGCATTACGGCGGACGGTTCTCCTCCGCAGATCTTGGAGTATGATTTGCCGCTGCACCTTGGTTCGGCCGGCATTGTCAGACTGGCTGAAGAGCTGGCGGCCGTCTGGCGAGAGCCGCAGCTCGGGGGGCCGTTCCGGCCGCAGCAGCTGTTCACCGAGCTGCTCGCGGAGCTGCATCGGGAGCTGACGATCCGGGAACAGCCCGAGCAGCCTGCGAACGGCTGGTTTGATCAGGCGCTTCAATATATGGAGGAGCATTATTGCGAGGATCTGACCCGGGAGCAGATGGCGGAGCTGGCCAAAGTAAGCCCCGAGCATTTTTCCCGCACCTTCCGCAAGCTTACCGGGCGCACGTTTAATACCCATCTGACCCTGCTGAGGATTCGCAGCGCCCAGATACGCTTCCTGACCGGGGCGCCGGACTTGAATACGCTGGCGCAGGAGGTCGGATACCGGGAGGGGTGTTATTTAAGCCGCAAATTTAAAGAAACGGCAGGGCTGTCCCCCACCGCTTATAAGCGCAAACGCAAACGAATTGCCGCGCTGAATCCCAATCATACCGCCAGCCTGATCGCGCTTGGCGTCACCCCCGAGCTCGGCGTTTATACATCCTGGCTCGAGCAAGAGCAGCTCAGCCGATCGGCGGCTATCGGGCCTAAGCTGAATCCTTACGAGATGAGCCCTGACGCTTACATGGAAACGGTCTCCGCGGCGCGTCCTGACGTCATTATCGACTACGGCACCGGTGCGGAAAATCGCAGCCTGCTTCCGATCGCTCCCGTGGTACAGCTGCCTTTTAAAACGATGAGCTGGCGCGAGCAGTTTCGCCTGATCGGCGACATAGCGAACAAACGGCAGCAGGCCGAAGATTGGCTGAGCCGCTACGACGAACGGATCAGCGAAAGCAATCTGCTCCTGGATCGCGAGCTTGGCCGGCGGGAAGCGAGGGGAACCGCCATCGTCTGGGAAATCGGCCTGGGATCGGCTTATTGTATCGGCAGCAGCTTCGGCAGAGGATGCCAAATTCTATACGGCGACCTCGGCTTTCGCCTCCCCTCCCGGCTGCAGGAGCAAGGCATCTTCACGCGCGGATACGTCGAAGCGGATATCGAAGCCATCGCCGACTATTCGGCCGATCATATTTGGATTACCGACGTGCCTGCCGATCCGGCTGTTCGACAGCGTATACGGCGGTTATTCCGCTCCGAAGGCTGGTTGAACCTGGAGGCCGTGCGCCGCAACCGGGTCTACTTGCTGAACCAGTCCGAATTATTTTACGGCTACGATCCGATTTCCTCAAAGGCGCAGCTTCGCGAGCTGCTTCGGACGCTCGTGCCGCATCATAAAAGTACATGAGCGCACATCATTTTTAGGCATAGCCAACTCCTGTCCGACACGGTAAAGTATTAGTTGAGAATGATTATCGTTGTTGATAGGGAGGCTAAACCATTGTTTTTGCAGCATACTTTTCCGCCACTCCGCACATATCGTCTGTCCGTCATCGTTTCGCTTCTATTTCTCTTATTGGCGCTCTCCGGCTGCGGAGCCGCCGGGCCGAGCGACGGCCCCAATGACAGCGATAACGTCAAAGCCGCACAAGCTTCCGACGGCAAAAACGGCAGCTCGCCTTCGCCGAACGATAAAGACGCCGGAAAGACGGCCGGCGATTCCGCTCAGCAGACGGCCAAGATGAAAACCGTATCGACCGTTAAAGGGGACATCCAAATTCCGGTTCAGCCGCAGCGGATCGTAGCCGAGGAATATTTGGGCAGTTTGATCGCGCTGAACGTTATCCCTGTAGGCGCTCCCGGATTGACGATCAAAAACTATTATTTCAAGGAGGCGCTTGCCGGCATCGCCGATACCGGCGTTTACGGCAAGCCGTCCGCCGAGAACATCATCGCCCTTAATCCCGATCTCATTATTACCGGCAACGGAGAAACCTACGATGTTCTTAGCAAAATCGCGCCGACTCTGGTTATCCCTTACGGAGACTTGAAAAACGTCCATCAGGAGCTCGCTTACTTCGGAGACTTGCTCGGCAAGGAAGACAAAGCCAAGACCTGGCTGGCGGAATACGATCGGCGCATTGCCGCAGCCAAAGCCAAAGTCGATGCCGTCATCCCTGCCGGCGCTTCGTTCTCCATTATGGAGGACGGCGAGAAAACGACATGGGTATACGGCGATAACTTCGGCCGCGGCGGCCAGCCGGTATATCAGGCGCTTGGCCGCAAACCCCCGGCCGAAATCGCCGATACCCTCATGGAGAAGCAGTGGGCCGAATTGTCGGCCGAGCTGCTTGAGAAGTATGCCGGTGACTATATCGTGATGACCTCGAACAACCGGACGGCGGAGGATTTTAAAGCCGACCCGATCTGGCGCAATCTCCCGGCCGTGAAGAACGGGAATCTCTACGTTTGGCCCGAGGAACGGTCCTGGTATTACGACCCGCTAGCCGTACTGGCTCAAACCGAAGAGCTGGCCGAATGGCTCGCCAAGCATGGCAAATAATACGCATTTACCAGCCGCCGTGTGGCCTAGCTCCGCGTGCCGGGAGTCGCGCATCGCGGGGAAACCGGCGTTCCGCCTCATGACAACAAACTCCGGACGGGATTTTCCCGCTCCGGCTTTTTGGTGTCGGTCGGTAGTCGTCGGCGCAACCGCTTCGCTCGGTCAACTACTCCGGCGTCCAACCTCCACTAGGCATTCGGTATGATCGTGCTGTCTGTGAGGCATCTTATGCCATTAGTGCAACCTCGAAGTTGCACTTAAATCTCATACAGCCTATAATAAGTGCAACTGGAAAGTTTCACTTAGGAGGCGAATCGATTGGAACAGTTGACGGTCGTGCGTACGATTTGGATACAGGCTTCGCGGGAACGGGTTTGGGCTGCCGTTACGGAAGCGGAGCAATTGTCACGCTGGTATTCTCCGGGATCCCCGTGGGAAATCCCTTCTTTGAAGGTTGAAGCTGTAGTTTTGTTTCATCACTCGCCCAATCGTTACCACAGCGGTATGGAAGTTGTCACCTTGCGGGCAACGATCGAGACGGTGGATCCCCTCCACAGGTTTGCAGTCCGCTGGGAGTACGAGGAGTCGGACGTAGACATGGTCACTACCTTCATTCTCACCGAAGAAAACGGCGGGACGAAGGTAACGATAACGGAAACCGGATATGAAACGCAACAGCAGCTGAAGCAGACGGAGGAAGGCTACGGCATGTCTTTGGAGAACTTGAAGGCCCATATGGAGGGAAGGGAGCTTCCTTATTGAACGCTGAGCGTATTTTTACCGCCATCGCCGATCCGGTTCGAAGAGAAGTGCTGGAAACTCTTGCAAAAGACAGCCCCAAGACGGCAACCCAATTGGCCGCAGTTTTCCCGATAACGCGTCAAGGCGTTCTCAAGCATTTACATGCGCTCCAGGAAGCGGGATTGGTTACAGTCCGGCAAAGCGGTCGGGAGAAACGCTACTTCCTCACTCCCGAGCCGCTTCGCGTATTGGAAAACTGGGCGAAATCGGTAGGAACCATGTGGGACGAACGCCTGCCGCGCCTGAAGGAAATGCTCGAAAATGAATAATGCGTTAGGACGGCGTATGCAGGAAGCGATTTCCTATGCACCGAAAGCGTGAACGCCGGGGCGTCGGACAAGCGACTCCGAAGCGTATCGCCAAAAGCAAGTAGACCCGCAGGGATGAAAGGCTGTGACACTTTGCCGTTATGCAGGCTGTCACGGCCTTTTTGGGGTTTCCCGGGTTTCGCGGGTTTCGCGGGTTTCGCGGGTTTCGCGGGTTTGGCAGGTTTCGCCGGGTTTGGCGCCCGCCATAGCCGGCAGTCCGTTAAGGATTAGTCGCGGTCCATATTCGACTTAAGCTCGTTAAGCCTTTCGGCTGCTTCCATCACCTCTTCAAGCTCACGGTCGGACAGCGGCAAATGCTCCGCTTTTTCTATAAAAGCTTTCGCAGTATGCAGCTCGTCCACGGAGGCGGCGACATCGGCCCGCAGGACATAAGCTTTATAACGAAGCGTTACCGGCGCCTCCTCGGCTTTCGAAAACACAAGATCCAATACTCTGGCAGCGTCTGCGGGCTCGTCTTTGGCATAGGCCAGTTTGTATGCCGTTTCGAACGCATTCGAAAACTTCGACGGACGCGCCTCATCGTTTCGATCGTTCGGGATTTGTCCGGGAGAGGCATGCTTCTGACCGATCAATAGGCGGTTTCCTGCAGGATCGATAAGATTGAATCTCCGGTCCTCCGCAAGATTGTTGACCTTGGTTATTCTTGGATAGCCCTTCGAGGGGACCTTTTGATAAGCCCTTTTGAGATTTTCGCAAAACTCCTTGTACAGGGCATCCACGTCAGTGACGCTTACGTAACACATGCTGTAAGAATTAGACGGCTCCAATTGTTTCAGCACAAAAAAGTGTATCTCCATCATGCGGTGACGGACGCAAGCATATAGATTGGGCTTTGCTTGCCTGTAAGTCAGTTCAAAGCCCAATGCTTGGTAGAAAGCTAACTGTTCATCAATGGATTTGCAAGGAAAAATGGGAATTACGGTTCCACCCCGTTTTGTTGTCATGTTACCAACCTCCATATCACGATCAACGAATCATTTCATCGATCGAATTTGCCTTCCCCTTTACCATACTACATTCATGCAAATGCTAATGTTTGAATGAATTTGCTCCTCTGTCAGATCAAAACCCGTCTTGAGATTGAAAGATCATGTTGAAGGTGGCATGCGATGACCTTTCCTCGCAACCAAAATGACAGTATATGTCATCCCCGTCTGTTATAATTAGAACAAACGGTTAGGCGGGAGCTGATTACTCTGAGCAACATGCACAGACTCGGCTGGATCGATGCGCAAATTCGGCAGTTACGTTATCCCAATTGTGTTCGTATTGCGGACAAATTCTCGATCTCGCCCCGGCAAGCGGCCAGGGACATCGAATATCTGCGGGATTCAATGGGCGCGCCTATCGGATTTTGCCATCAAAACAAAGGGTATTATTATACGCAGGACACTTTTGTGCTGGGTAATGTCCTGGTGACGGACCGGCAGCGTCAAGGGTTATTGTACCTCGCGGAGCAGTATGAGAAATTGGAATCGGAGCACGCACGACATTTATCCGGATTGTTCAGAAGGCTAATCGACCATAACGGCTCCGAAGAAGCGGATATCGCCCTGCCGTTGTTTCCGATCGACCCGGCGGAGCTGAGCATTTTCGACAAAATCAATCAGTCCGTTGAAGCCCGCACCAAAGTAGACATTCATTATATTGACGGCCAAGGCTCCATGAAGTCGGTGCGCCTGTCTCCCTATAAAATGTATGCATATGATCGCGAGAATTTCGTAGTCGGCTATTGCGAGCCGGGTAAGCAAATCCGTTTTTTTGCCTTGTCCGGACTTCTGAGCTCCGATGTATCGGATACTAAATTCGACTTAACCCCGCTGCTGAAGCAAGCGGAGGTCGTACCCGAGCTGGCCAACGAGGCGAATATCGCCTACGTGCGTCTGAGCGCGCCGTCGTATGCCGGGTCATTCCCATTCCGCTTCGAGGCTGTGGATGCGGGACTTTTCCGCGTAGAGTACTACGATCCTCTCAAACTTCTGGCTGCTCTGTTCGCCAGTCCGGTTGAAGCGACGATTGAAGCGCCAAAATGGCTCAGAAATCTGTATGTCAATCAATTGGAAAAAAAGCTGCGTTATTTTATAGAGAATGACAGCATATGTCAGAGTCCCCCTGCTAAGATGGAAAGCAAGAAGTCGGAAGGATCTAAACTTGTTCCTACGGGGGGATGATGATGGCGGGATTAAACGGATTGGAATGGAAGTCCTTCTGGAACTCGCAATTAGGATGTCTAAAAGGCTGCAGCGAATACTTGGGTATCGATTTATCGGATGCTTGGCTGTTTGGCGGAACGGGAGCGGCTTTTATTTTGCACATGGACGAACAAGGCTTCGGAGCCGGAGGGCCGTGGTATCAAGGGCCGATGATGCATTTATGCAATAATCTCGGGTATACGGTAAACGGGGTTTACGGCTTCAAAACGGACGATGACTTCCTGGTAAAACAGAGGATGGCGTGGGAAAATACGAGAAATGCCATCGATCGCGGATTTCCGTGTTATGGATACAACCTTGCGATTCCCGAGTACTACGTTGTTTACGGCTACGAAAAAGAAGGGTATCTGTTCACCGGCTTTGGGGCGGATCAATATTCCGGACGTTATGACGAGCGGGTTTTCGTCTTGCCGCCGGAGCTCAAGGACAGGCTTTCCGCCTGCGGGGAACAAGCCTATGTGCCGCTCGAAGACGCGGAAACGAATGCGATGCTTGCTCAATTGGCGGGTACCCGGGGATACCGGCTTAAAGGCCGCATGCGAATGGTCAGCAACGGCGGAGTTCGCGAGATCATATCCGAGGAGGGTGATTGGATTGTTCTCCAAGGCGAGGGCTTTACTTCATGGAGGGACCTTGGAACGATACATATCGGGCTTTTGGAAATGTATTGGGTCGAGCCGGGACGGGCGTCAAGCCCAAGTGATGTCGTAAAGGAATCGCTTGAATTCGCCTTGGAATTTGCCGAAGGGCCGCGGAAATGGGTGCAGCCGCCGTATAAAGCCGGTCTCGACGCCTATGATTTATGGATAAATGCAGTAGAAAGCGCAGAGCCGAATATTTTCGCGCTCTCCTACAATAGCCAATGCTGGGCGGAATGCCGCAAGCACGCGGCCGGATTTTTGCTGGAGGCAGCTGACCGTATCGGCGGCGCACCGTCCGTTTTATTGAAGGATGCGGCTAACCTCTATCAAGAAATTCATCTGCATCTGCAAGCGGCGGCCGACCTGCTTCCATTCGAGGGGAAAAGCGACGATCACTACAAGCAGCCGGAGCGATTTCAGCAGATAGCCGCCCATATCAAGCAAGCGAGGTCAGCGGAAAATGCGGCGCTCAGCCAATTAAGCAAAATTGCTGCGAGCTTGTAGCCGAGCTTTTCGTTCGGGCCGGAAGTTTGCTTGCAACATACTTGTAGCCGAGCCGATTGCCTGGACCTGCAGCGGACATGCGGCATTTTTTTGCAATCTAGACGCCTTTACCGCCAACCGGCCTTACTTTGACGGCTTCGACTCCGGCTATTAACGGCATTGCCCGTTCAATGGACGCTTTCGTTTCTTCCTGAGCAAGAGAAGCCTCGTGCGCTTCCGGATTGGCCCACATCTCCGTTACCCAAATGGTATCAGGCTCGGTATCCGAGACATTGACGATGTACAGCTCGCATTCCTTGACAGACTGCATGGAGGCTTCGCCCTCCAGCAGGATGTTCACGAGAGCGTCCCGCTGGCCGGGTTTCGCGGTGAATTTAACGTACATGCCGAATCTGCTCATTTTGGATCACCTCTGTATTTGTTGGCTTTATTATATTTGTATTTGGAAGCTTTGTATTGTAAAAAAGCGTCACGCTAACCGACCCATTCGCGTGTTCGGGACGAGAACCAGTGATGTTTGCCTCAGGAATCTTTACCTTTGCCTCATTAACGTTCCGGAGCAGGACATCACGGCCTCGCTTTCATATCCGGGACAAGGCTTTATAACCCGGCCGCTCCATGAGCAGCTGCGCAAGCAGCTCCAACTGGCCTTCTATCGAAATAGGATCGAAATAAGAGAAGCTCGCCTTCTCCAGAACGTGCACCCGGCCTCGCTCGACTGCGGGGAGACGTTGCCAGATCGGGTTGTCCTCTACGTATTCGATCCCCTCTCCTTCATCCGCAACAAAAAGATAATCTGCGTTTCCCGCATACTTCGGCAGCTCTTCAAGCGGCATAGCCTGCATAATTTGCAATCCGCTGTCAATCACATGGCGCTGCACCGGTTCAGGAATGCCTAGCTGAAGCCCCCGGTAGATCGGCCACCCGCCGCGTCCGTAATTGTCTCCGAATACCGAAAAACGCCGGCCTCCCGATTCGAATCGCACGATAACGGCCGTAGTCTGACGGCTCACGATTCCATTCAGCTTTTCCCTGACCGCCGCGGCCCGCCGCTCGAAGCGCAATTTCAGTTCGCCTGCGGCATTCGGCTTATTGATCAGTTCTCCGATAATTTGGGTATCTTCAAAAATGTTGCGCCGCCCTTCATAGGGCAAAATGACGGTAGGGGCTACTTTGGACATGGACGCATAGTCCGTGTCGCTGTTGTCGTTCATAATGATGAGATCCGGCTCCAGCTGCGAAACGGTTTCCAGCGACGGCGCACTTCCGATATCTACGATGCCCTTCTCCATTTCCTTTAGAAAAACGCTTCCGCCCCACCATGTCAAATTAGCGGCGATCGGCTTCACGCCGATGGACAACAGAACGTTGGCATAGTAGAGCGCAACGACCCGCAATGTCTGCCGCTTATTTCGGACGTATTGCCTCGGCGGTTGTCCGACCATCTGCTTAAACCGCCTGCTGAAATAATAAACATCTTTAAAGCCCGTACTCTGTGCAATTTCCTGCAGACTTTCGTTGGAAGTGAGCAGCTGCTTTTTGGCCTCATTAAGCCTCAGTTCCGTAATATAATCCAGAGGACTCCGGCCCGTCAGCTGTTTAAACAGATGCGCATACTGCCTCGTTCCGATATTGGCTTGCTTGGCGAGTACCTCTATGTTAATGGCGGCGGCGTCCATCCGATGAAGACTATCGATCGAACGTCTGACGGCTTCCCTCGATTGCAGCTGATCGTTCGGCGAATAATTGCTGCGGTACAGCTCGTAAAGGAGCTCTTGCAGCCGAAGATGCTGCTTGAATTGCGCGAGCTCGTCTTGCGGCGACCGATGCCGGTAAAGCTCCTCCAGCATGCCTGCCACCTTGCCGAATGGCTTTGCATTCAGCTCTCCGTGCGGCGTAAAGCTCAGCTGGTCATCCTTGGACGAATCGTTTCGTCCGGTTCCGGCTTCGGTCGGCATCGCATGAAAGGACAGCTCATACATGCGGAGCTCGGAGGTTTTGCCGGCCGACGCGTTGAACAGCGTATTCGGAGAGAGCAGGAAACAGCTCCCCTTGACTACCCGGTGATGCCTCCCGTCAATTACGGCGCTGCCGCTTCCCTCGGTTACGGCGATAAACGCATAAGACCGCGCGTGCAGTCTATAGGGTTTGCCGGCAGCTGTGCAATGAATCGATACGATATTCGACAGGGTGAACAAGCAGGATCGGAAAGGCAAGGAAAAGCGGCTCATCAACAAGCACACTCCTTTTGTGATTGAGAATCGATATCAATTACATAGCTGCATTTATTCTACTCAATCCTTCTCCGATACGCAATAAGGCCGCCAACGAATTGGCGGCTTAGCGTCGTTTATTTAACTTGAAGCTTCAGAAACAAATCGGTTATCAGGTCCAACTGCGCGGAAATCGAGATGGGGTCGAAGTAAAAATATTTCTTGTCCAATTCGATCACGCGTCCCGCCTTGACTGCGGGTATGCTATTCCATACGGCGCTGTCTTTTACGGTCTCCAAACCGGAGCCTTCGTTGGAAACGAAGAGATAATCCGCGTCTTTCACGAATTCCAGCATTTGTTCGAGCGACAGCTCCTGAACGATTTGTTTTCCGCTGTCGATGACCGCTTCCTTAACCTTGGCCGGATATTGAATCTGAAGGCCTTTATAGATCGACCAGCCGCCGCGTCCGTAATTGTCCCCGAACACGCTGAATTGCCCGCCCTTGTTATCGATACGGATAATAGCCGCCTTTACGCCTCCATCCAGAACGCTTTTCAGCTTGGTGCGCGCCTCGGCCGCCTTCTTCTCGAAATCTGCGGACACTTGGTTTGCCATCTCCGCTTTCCCCAGCATCTCCGCAATCAGCTTCGTATCGTCGTAAACGTTGCGATTGCCGTCATATGGAATAAGCACGGATGGGGCGATTTTGGCAAATTGATTATAATCTTCCGTATTGTTGCTGTTCATAATGATGAGATCCGGCTCCAATGCAGCGACGGCTTCAAGGGACGGTGGCCCTCCGACATCTTTCATTCCGGACTCCAGCTCCTTAAGGAACGGACTGCCTCCCCACCAAGTCAGATTGGCGCCAACCGGCTTCTCACCGAGCGCAAGCAAAATATGATGATAATACAAGGCCACGATGTGCTTAGGTTTGGCGGGAATCTCGACGTCCCCGTTGACCGTGCTGACGATCCGGGTCGCTTTCTCAGCTTCCGGCTTGGCGGAAGGTGCTGAGGATGCAGAAGCCGGCGTATTCGCGGCAGTATTATTGGAAGCGGCCGGAGAGCTGCCGCCTTCGGAGGCGGTCTTGCTTCCGCAAGCGCTGAGAAAAGCTGCTGCAAAGAGGATCAAGAGGACTGCGACAACAGAAGGTTTACGAATGGAATGCATGTTCAGACTCCTTACTTTTGAATTGTGATAATGATTCTCATTATTAAGTTTATTATAAGGAAGCGGCGCGCGGCCAACAATGGAATTTTCGGAACAATAACAAAGAAAATCGGCCAATACCCTGTTATTTATGCAAAAAAACGCGTGACAATACGGTCCCAGCCGGGATATGGCAGTAACTTAACGGAGAAACCAGCAACCTAATCGAGGGACACGCCGTATAATGATAGGGGCTTTTTTTAGACGCTCCATGCCCTGAAATTTTGCCATTAGGAGGTAACGGCAATGAACGGATTATCGATTCAAGCTTGCTCGAACGAGGATTTGGATTTGCTCGCGGCGTTAAACAAACAGCTCATCGAGGATGAACGGCACGACAACCGAATGACTGTCAAGCAATTGAAGGAGAGAATGGAAGGGTTCATAAGCACCGATTACAAAGCCTATCTTTTCAAAGAGAACGGCGAAACGAAAGGGTATGCCCTAATCAATCATGCTAAGCGTCCTTTGTATGTAAGGCAGTTTTTCATTTGCAGAGATTGCAGAAGGCAAGGCTACGGCAAGCTTGCATTCGAGAAGCTGGTCGAGGTATTAGGAACCGATCAAATCGATATAGAAGTCATGTTTTGGAACGAAAGAGGACATGCGTTCTGGAAGTCGTTAGGCTTCAAGGAAAGAAGCGTGTATATGAGATTGGATAACAATTGAAGGGGTTTTGTGCATGCAAAAATGGATAGCGGACATCATGAACGAATTCGGTTATATCGGCGTTTTCCTGTTGATCGCACTTGAAAATTTGTTTCCTCCCATTCCATCGGAAGTCATACTCACCTTCGGCGGCTTTATGACCACCTATTCGGACATCAGCGTAACGGGTGTAATCGCCGCGTCCACGCTTGGCTCATTGGCAGGCGCAATCGTGCTGTATTATATCGGCTACTTAATTGATATTACCAGGATGGAAGCCATCGTTAATAAATGGGGCCGGTTTTTGCGGCTGACTGCAGCCGACGTGCATAAAACTTACGGCTGGTTTACGAAACACGGTGTCTGGGCGGTGCTTATTTGCCGGCTGGTTCCATTGATCCGCAGCCTGATCTCGATTCCGGCAGGCAGCACCCGCATGAACTTCGGGGTATTTATTTTGCTCACCGCCTTAGGCTCATTGGTATGGAATACTGCTTTGGTTTGCATCGGGTCCGCCGTCGGGGCTTCATGGGAAACCATTGTTGCCTACATGGAGGTTTACTCGAAAATCGTCTATGCCCTTATCGCCCTGGGCGTGCTGGCTGTTATCTATTTGATGTTCCGCAAACGGAAATCGGCCTGATTGAATTCGGCGTTTACCGCAGGTGCAGAACGCTTCCGCGACATCCTTTCCGTCCACAAAAAAAACAATAACGTTCAGGGCTTCCCGGCCCTGAACGTTATTGTCGTGCCTTGTCCGGGAACGCTCGAAATTTCCAGTCCCCTGCCGAAAATTTGCCGGAGACGGCGGTCCGTGTTGCGCAGTCCGATGCCCGTACGTTCGCCCGGCCGCTCATCCAGCACATGCTTCAATACCTCTTGTTCCATGCCGACACCGTCATCCGACACCGTGATCCCGATATGATCGCCGTTATCCTGTACGGATATTCGCACGGTCCCTCCCTCCAGCCGCCTCAAAATCCCATGACGAAGCGCATTTTCGACGAGCGTCTGAACCGAAAGCGGAGGAACCCGGGCGGACAACAGCCGGCTTGGAACGTCCCATAACACGCGAAGCCGTTCTTCGAACCGTTCTCCCTCGATAAACAGATAGGCCTTCACAAGCGCCAGCTCCTGCTCGAGCGGCACTACCCGTTCGGAATTGCGGAAGTCGAAGCTCCCCCGCAAATAGTTGCCGAACACCTCAAGCAGCAGCCGCATGCGCTCCGTATCGATCTCGCTTAGAGCCGCAATGGAGTTAAGCGTATTGAACAGAAAATGAGGCTGAACCTGCGCTTGCAGCCAAGCCGTCTCCATTCGCTGCCGCTCGCCGGCCGCAAGCTTCAGCTCCGTCAGCGCCCGCACCCGGTACTGGAGCTCCATCCTGTCGGCCGGCTTGGTTACATAATCATTCGCTCCGGCCTGAAATCCCGCCGCGATATCCTCCGGCCTGCTTCGGGCAGTCAGCAGCAGCACCGGCAGCTCGGAAATCGAGAATCTTCTCCGGATCGTCTGCGTCAGCTCGTAGCCTGACATGCGGGGCATCATCACATCGGCGATGACCAGATCCCACTCCCGTTCATCGATCAGCTTCATCGCTTCATGCCCTGAGTATATCGCCGTTACCTGATACAGGGACGAAGGCAGCATTCCTGCCAAAATACGCAAATTGACCGGATCGTCATCCACGACGAGCACCCGAGGCCTGCCTGTCTGCGCTTCGATTGCCGCCGTCGACTGCAGAAGATCGGAAGCTTCCTCAGAAGGCGTATTCGCCAAGGGCCGCTCCGATTCGGCTCCTCCCCTTACAGATACAATTGCTGCCGGGGCCGATTCCGGAGCCAAAGGCAAACTGAGCCTAAAGATCGACCCTTTCCCCGGCTCGGATTTGACCTCCAGCGACCCGCCGTGCAGCTCGGCAAGCTGCCGGCTGATACTAAGCCCCAGTCCGATGCCGCCCATCGACGTCATGCTGGAATCCGCCTGCTCATACGGCTCAAACAACCGCCGTTGATCCTCCGGCGTTATGCCGATTCCCGTGTCCTCCACCTCCAGAACCGCCCGCTCTCCGCGAACGACGCCCCGAATCGCTACATGACCCTGAGCCGTAAACTTCACCGCATTGTGAAGCAAGTTGAATAAGATTTGCACAAGCCTGTTTTCGTCCGCCATAACCGGAGGAAACGATTCGGGAATTTCATTGCGCACCTCGACCGGCTTGCCTTCCATCAAAAATCCCATCATATCGATGACGCCTGCCGCTGCAGCTTGCGCCTGCACCGCCCTTGGCTCAAGCCGCAGCCCCTTGCCCTGCAGCCGGTCGAAATCCATCAGGTCGTTCAACAGCAAGGACATGCGCTTGCCGACTGTAATGAGCAGCTCCAGCTTTTCCTGACCGGCGGGACGAACGCTTTGCTCCTCCACCACGCTTCGCGCAATATTGATCATCCCATGCAGCGGATTGCGAAGCTCATGGGAGGTATTCGCCAGAAAATCGTTCCGCTGCTTGTCCGCATTTTGCAGCTCCGAAGCCAGCTGGGCGGTCTGCTGCAAATTCCGGAAATACAGTCTGAACCAGTAGGAGGCAAAGGCGAAAAATACGATAATCAAATCTACAGGATAAAATTGCTGCAAACGCAGAGCGTAGCTGTAAGCATTCACGATGCCCCAGCACAAATTGACGGCGAGGCCTGCAAACCCCAGCCACAAAAAGATCGCATCGCGGTCAAGCCGCAGCGCAGCGCGCAGTGTCAGAACCGGCGCATACAAGAACCCGGCCAGCATAAGCGGCAGGGTGAATATATCGATCATCGAAGCGTAGGCTGCGGGCAGCAGAATGACCGCTAGCGTCAAGCACAGTACCAGCCCGCCATAATATATATGCCAAGGCCGCTTGGAGAGCTTCGGGTACAACTGCTGCACGAATCCGGTCAGCAGCGCCGCCACCCATAAGTAGCTTACGATATTAATCTTCAAGCTGATTTCGTACGGCAGCTCCCATAGCGACAACAAAAGCTTGTCGTCCGTAACGAGAACCGTAATGCAGGAACAGGTCATCAACACAGCCAGCGTTAGCAGCGCCCTCTGCCGTGCCCCTATGACAAAGAGGACGATCGAATAAACGACATGGATCAGCAGGAAGACGCAAACGAGCAACTGCATCGCGATCGAAAACCGCTTATTATTCATTACTACTTCTTCGGTTCCGAACTGCATCGAGTAAAGCAGCCCGCCGATAACCTCATTGCTGAAATTGGCGGCGTGGACGACAATTTCCAGTTCGGAGCGATCCGTCTCAAAGGTGGCATTGTACGGTTTCTCGAAGGCGACGGTATCCTCCGCCGTCTTCCCCGGCACTCCCGCTCCCCCTAGCCTGACGCCGTTCACATACAGCTCGGAGGAGGCTACCGTACTGGGCACAGCGAGCGCCAGCCTCCTCTCGCCAGGTTCGCCAAGCCTGATGAGCAGCCTGTAGCTGCCGTAACCGGTCGTCTGTTTCGGGTCGGCGAATTGGCCTTTCCACGAGCCGGGCAAGGCGATTGTGACGCCCCCCGCCCGCGAAGCATCCGCTCCCTCCTCCAGCAGAAACCGCTCCGGATAAAACGTCCATTCACCTTCCAGCAAAATAGGACGGCTCCATGACGTATCGTGAAGGTCAAGCTCGCCTTGCACCGCGAGCGGCCGCTCGGTCGACCAGCTGGAATATATCCAAGACAGCCGAATTCCCGTTATGATCAAAACGAACAGAATCGTTATGGTGAGCACGCGTTTTTTAGTCATCATAGTAAGGGGTATTCGACGTTTTTCGGCAATATTCCTCCACTGAAGGGCGTTTTCCTGCATATGGATGTCAGCTTCATAACCCCGTCTTCTATAGGAAGACGAACAAATAGGAACGGACGATATGGTATACTGGCGTAAACATGGCATTTACATGAAAGAGGTATACACGATGGATCATGACCTCAAGTCGGATATGCCGCCGGATTCCGGCCACATACGGAATGAATTCGTCGCAGTCGAACGGTATCTTTGCCGGGAAAAACTCCATTTGGACAACATGCTTTCCCATGCCGTTCTGATCGTTGAAAGCGGAATGGGAATGCTTACGATAAACAGCCGTAAATACCCGGTCTCTGCCGGACGCTGCTATTATGCGCTGCCAAGCATGCCCGTCACCCTCGAGCCTTACTTCAACGAGGTCTCGGTAATTGCCGTCCATTTGGAAAGGCTTGCGGACAGAGAGCGCATTGCCGACAGCATCCGTTACACGCGCGAGTACGGCGGGTTTGCGGAATGGGGCGAGTTGGAGGCACCTACGGCGGATCGCCTGCTCCAGCTTGCGAAGGAAATGGTTCAGGCTTGCAAAAAGTCCGGACAATTGGCAAGTGCCTATCGGGATAAAATATTCCATGAATGGATGTATGAATTGGCGCAGGCCAACACCGGCCAGGAGGGGAAAGAGAACGGCAACGAAGCGATGATCCGGCGAATTATGAGATTTGTGGATCTTCATTATCACGAGGAATTGAATCGGAACTCGCTGGCGCAAATGGCCGGCTTCAGTCCAGAATACTTCTCCGTGCTGTTCAAGCAAATAAGCGGCAAAAGCCTTACGGATTATATAACCGCGCTCCGTATTCAGCATATGAAAGAACGTCTCCTATTTGATGATATTCGGCTCAGCGATGTCGCGAAAGAAGTGGGCTATAAGGATGAATATTATGTCAGCAGACGCTTTAAGCTGGAGGTTGGCATGTCGCCGACCCGATATGTGCAATCATCCAAACGAATCGTATCGCTGAATCCCCACCTGACCATGCATTTATTGGCTCTCGGCATCGTCCCGGCGGCTACGACGGCTTTTCCGTGGGGGTTTGGGGAATACGAAGCGCTGCTGCACAATGCCGGGTGCTTATGCCGGGAATGGACGACGGATTTTACATTGCAGGAATTAAGCGCGTTGCGCCCCGATTTGATTATCGGCATCGACAACCTCGAGCAGAGCCGCCTGCAGGATTGCCGCCGATTGGCTCCCACGTTCGTGGTTCCCTGGTACCTCACCGATTGGCGAGGGCACTTCCATATGCTCGCGAAGATTACCCGGCGAACAACGCAAGAGAGGGAATGGACGGAGCAATTCGAGCGGCAGCTGGCGTCGGTCCGTCAATCGCTGCAGACGTCCGGGCAGCTGGAGCAAACGGCCGCTATCGTCAATATCCGGGAGAAAACCGCATTCCTGTATCTCAACAGAGGCATGGGCAGTCAGGTCGTTTACTCGGAACTGAATTGGTCGCCTCCTTCAAGCGTACGTAAATCCGTCGTTGACCGGGCGGCCTCAGCCATCGACCTCGCTGCCGTTCTGCCGCATTTTAAAGCAGATCGTATGATCGTTATAACGGAGCCTACTCCCCTAGCCGAATCGAGAACGGAAGCCATGCTGGCCGGCGAGCATTGGGAAAGCTACCGTCAACAGGGAGGACAGATACACCGGGCCGCTATGAGCCGCTGGCATGGATATGATCCTTTGTCCATCATGTGGCAATTAGCTGACGTCAAGCAGTGGATTCGTTAGGCGGATTATTCAAGTCCAAATCATATCTTACAACTATCCATGGCAGGTTTTCAGGCCCTTCTGATATGATTCTATTTGATAATGAGAATCAATATTAGGAGGAATTTTACTTGAAGCAATCAAAACCCTTTTGGGTCATGATGATGGCGTTTCTGCTGACGGTTGTGTTGTCCGCTTGCGCCAATAACGGCGCTCAGCCGCCGGCAGCCCAATCTCCGTCCCCTTCTCCTTCCGCAGTGCGATCGCCGGGGGAAACGGAAAGCAAAACCCCTGCCACTAGAGAGTTCCAGCACGGAAAGGGCGTTAGCACCATCCCGGTTAAACCGCAGCGCGTTGTTGCCATTCAATATACGGGAGCCATGCTGGCCCTTGGGGTCAAGCCGGTCGGTGCGGACAACGAGTGGGCGGCGTATCCGCTGCTTAAACAAGAGTGGGAAGGCATCGAGCATGTAGGGGATCCGTGGACAGGCCTGAATTTGGAAAAAATAATCGAACTGAATCCCGATCTGATCGTCACGCATGTCGAGGATACCTATGAGCAATTATCCAAAATCGCGCCTACGATCTGGATTCCCTGGCTGAAATACGATCCGCCGCAGCAAATCGCCCTATTCGGGGATATTCTGGGCAAACAAGCGGAAGCGCAGGAATGGCAGCGGCAGTTTCAAGCCAAGATCGAGCAAACCAAGGAAAAAGTCAAATCGATTATCCGTGAGGACGAAACCGTCGCAATTGTCAATATTCGTCCCCAAAACCAATTCATCTACGGCAATAAAGCGATGGGCGGGTACGTCATCTACGATTTATTGGGCTTGAAGCCGCCGGAAAACGTACAGAAGGATGTGCTCGCCAAAGGTTTGGGACAGTTGGAAATTTCGCAAGAGGTTTTGCCCCAATACGCCAATTCCGATTATATTTTCCTCTCCGTATTGGAAAAGGGCGGCGGCACCGAGCGGGCGAAGGAGATTAAGGAAAGCGCAATTTGGAAAGGACTTCCCGCCGCGATCGGCAATCGCGTCATCGATCTGGACTGGAACACGTATTTCACGACGGATCCGCTTTCTACAATGAAACAGCTTGACGCGTTCGCAGAATTGCTGCGGAAGTCCGCTTCCAAATAAGCAAACGGCCTGACAGCCTTAAATCGCAATCCCGGCTTAGCTTACGGCATTTTAACTAAATAGCGATAAAAAAAGCACCTCAAGACTCTAATCGGATAAGCCGCCAGCCGGAGCTTATTCCAATTACCGCTCTTAGAGGTGCATTTTATTATAAGGTATCATTGCCTGCTCGCATTGCGATTGAGGCGTTGCGAAGGGAAACGGTAATTCCCGCCGCGAACAGTGTCTGCCTTTACGGATTTAATGCTTTGACCAAAGCATGGATGTACCCTTCCCTGGCACGCCGACTTACTTCCGCGTTTGGTACGATCGCATCGAAGCCGTGGAAGCATCCGGGATACAGTTGGAACTCCACGTCCACTCCGGCTTGAGCAAGCTTTGCGACATAGTCGATGGTTTCATCGCGAAACGGATCCAACTGACCGACGCAAGTATACGTAGGCGGCAAACCCGCCAGATTTTCCGCCCGGGCAGGGGCGGCATACGGCGAAATTTCGCCTTTTGCCTGTTCTCCCAAATACATGCTCCAGCCGGCCAAATTACTTGAACGGTTCCAAATCGCTCTTTCGTCCGTTATTTCGTAGCTTGAAGGGGTCGTGTTCCGATCGTCGATCATGGGATAAAGAGGCATTTGAAAAGCGATCGCCGGCCCGCCCTTATCGCGGGCCATCAAAGATAATGCAGCCGTTAAACCGCCGCCCGCGCTTGCGCCGGCAATGGCAACCCTCGACGAATCGATATTCAGCGTATCCGCATTTTTCGTCAGCCAAACCAACGCCTCGTAGCAATCTTCGATTGCCGCCGGATAAGGATGCTCGGGCGCCAAGCGGTAATCGACCGATACGACGACGCAGTTCGCGCTTTTTACATAGGTCTCGCAAAGTCCGTCATCCATGTCGGGATGGCCAAGCACGTAGCCCCCCCCATGTATCCAAAGCAAGGCAGGCAAGGGATCTTGATTGCGGCGGGCCGGCTCATAAATTTTTACGAGCATTTCCTGGCCTGCCGCTCCGGAAATATGGCGGGAAGCGGTATGAACGTCTTCGGATTGTTGGGAAGGTGCCGTAGGGCTTTGCCTTGCCATGGCTAAACCGTCAGGCAGATTCAACGGCGGAAAAAGCGATAAGATCGGTCTTAACTCCGGTAATACCCTGCTCACAAAATCCATGCTTCTTACCTCCTTGTTTTTCGCGATACCGCTTACAATTTAATTATGATTTTAATTTCACAATTAACGTAACACGATTTTTCATGGCTGTCAATTTGGAGAAAATGATATAGTATAGAGGATAAACCGAAGCTGGAGGGAAACATGCAATTACTGATTCAATCCGGGGAATTGGGGCCTACTTGGTTTCATGTCGCGCTTCGCGCCCTCGTTCTGCTTTCGAAATCAGATGAAACCTTGTTGAAGAGTCAACATATAGCTAACGAATTAGGCGCGGAGCCGAGTTATGTGCGCAAGATCCTGGCTACGCTGTCCAAAGCGGAAATCGTATCCGCCTACGGCGGCCGGGAAGGCGGGTATACGTTAGCCAAAACGCCGCGGGAAATAACGGTCGGTGAAGTCTACCGAGCTCTCGGCACATCGCCGAGCACGCCGTATTGGTCCGTTCCTTCTACAGGAACCGAGAAGTTTATTTCCTTGCTGATCAGCAAGGCGGAACTGCAATTTCAAAGCACTTTGGATGCCTATACCATAGAGGAAATTATTAAACACGGATCGTCCATGGCCACTTCCTAGGGAAGCGCACCCCGTCATGCTATAATCGAACGAACGTTTACGAACGGATACCTGAAAGTATATCCGATCGACGAGCCCCATTCGCAGTCCGTTTTCATTGCAAAAAGATAATTCGCAGTGTGGTCATAGAAATGTTAAATTGTATATGATTTTTCATGTAGGTTCGGCGAATTTCACGCGAAACGATACATTGTATATGATTTTTCGTATAGATTCGTCGAATATAGTACGAAGTACTAAATTGTATACGATTTTTCATACACACCACGTTTTTGCTTCAAAAGAACCTCCGATTCCGCTGGTAGTATAGGATGGAGGTTCTTGTTTTACATAAAAAGGAAACATCTAGTAACTTCCACAGATTATGATTGGTTTCGGCTCATCCCCTTTTCCTTCTTTTAACTCCTAACGCATCAAGGACAAACGACTTCGCCGTCCTAAACGCTTTCGAAGAAAGCGGCTTCGTAAGCATAAGCTAAGGACGTGTGCGTTTACCGTTGAAATATAAGCAATTGATAGGTGAAACATATAACGACTTATATTTTAAAAAAAAGCATTGACTTTCCTGTTATGGCAAGGTTTATCGTTAGCTTAAGTCATTCCGGCCGGAGTGCTTGACGAGAGGGTGTCCCTGCTTGAAAATAAGCGAATTCGCTGCAATGAACAACGTAACCGCCAAAATGCTTCGCCATTATGACGAGATCGGACTGCTTAAACCTGTCGCCATCGATTCCGGGACAGGCTATCGCTTGTATGAACCGAACCAATCTCACCTTCTGAATTGGATCATTATCCTAAAAAATCTTGATTTCTCCCTTACGGAAATAAAGGAGATCGTAAGCGGCCCCGTTGAAAGCTTACAAATCGTGCAGCAATTGATACGTAAACGCATCGAGATTACCTCGGCTTTAAATGAACAAATACAAAAGAAAATCGCGATCGATCGACTGATTGCTCTAATCGAGAAGGAGGGTTTTGACATGGATAAAAAAGTCGATTTATTACATATCGAACAGACGGATGTACATCAAATCAAAAAGAACATTCCCAATTTTGAAGCTTTTCTTGAAGCTGCTTCCGCCATCGTGGCTTCGCGCCCGGAAAACGATCCTATCGGCGTATTCCGTTTTGATATCAGTCATTTCAAACAGGTCAACGACGATTACGGTTTCGATGTAGGAGATAAGGTTATTGTCGCTTGCTTTCAAATGATTGAGAGGAATGTTCAGTCCTGCTTGCCGCACGCAGCAATCGGTCGTGCCCATGGCGACGAATTTGTCGTATTTGCCGAAGCCGATGAGAAAGCGATCCTTCAAACGGCCCGGTCAATTATCGATGATATGAATAAGTATGATTTTTCCGGCATCGGATGCCATAAGCAGATGGGATGTTATATCGGAGGTATAGTGGGCCGCATTCGTATGACCGATATACGTAAAATGATCGAAGATTCCATAGAAACCATTAACCGCGCTAGGGAGAAGGGTCCGAACTCGATTGCTATAGAAACCTATACGTTATAAACGCAGCTTCACAGGGGGATGAACCTAAAGTCAGTTTGCGATTAATTCTCCAAATGACCTTCCTCGCTCGTCGCCTGCACAACACTGGAGTCCGATTTTGCCCGCTTGGAATCGAGTCCGGCTTCCTTTCCTCGCCTCCAATTCGAAAATGCCCGCTTGCAGCGGCTATTCGGCTCAGCAGACCGGAAAACCCTTGCCCCAAGCAGGCAAATTCGGACTAAAGCGCAGGGGGGAGCTTGATTCCCTGCTCCAAGTCGGCAGATTCGGACTGCAGCGTGCAAAGCTGCCTTGATGGCAGCAGGTCTCGAATTCAGGCGCTATTTCAGAGCCGCAGCTCTCGTATCACTTCTCCATCTTTTCGGCAACCTTCTTCAAAGCCCAGCGAAGCATACAGGCGGGATGCCCGTTCGTTCTCCGGCCGATGCCCAAGTAAGATTTTGTCGCAGCCGTGTTTTTCGTGCATGAAGCGTACAAGCTCTTCCATCCCGGATCGTCCCAACCCGCCATGTTGGAACTTCTGATCAATCATATAAGCCATGATCCAGTAACTCCCGTCATCCGGATCGACGGCGTAAACCGCAAATCCGGCTACTTGCTCGCCATGGTAAATAGCCAGAGGAGTAAATCCGCAGTAGGCCGACTCTGCAAGCCAATACACGGCTGGGACCGGAAAAACGGCTTTTTGCTCGTCCGTCACCTCTAGCTGGGTACAGGCGTACCAATTGCTTTGATCGATCGGCTTAAGCGTTACAACCGGCCGATAACGTTCGCGTATCCGCTCGCATGCGCTCAGCAGCTTATCTTTAAGCCGAACGGCCCACTCAGGCGAGCCCGAGGTATCCAGTTCTTCCACGCTGCGAAGAAGCCGGGCCAAAGTATAAAGATCCGCAAACCTTTGGAATAAAGGAAACAAGCGCACATAGCTTTCATCCACAGGCTTGACCGACCGGTACCCGAGCAGAAAATGCTCTATTTTCCGCTTGGCGTCGTTTTCTTCCCGTTCCGTCAGATCGGATACGGCGGATGCGATATCCATCGCATACCAATGAATCATTGCATCGTCAAAATCGATGGCGTAAAAACGTTTTTCCTCAGCCGCATGGAAAATATTGTCGGTCTCGAAATCATAATGGATCAATCCCGTATGTCCCGCGCCGTCAGGAAGCTTCGAGAGCTCGCCTCGTATTCGTTCAAGCTCCCGCCAGGCACCCTGCTCATTGGGGGACCGCTGCAGTACCGAGGAAACGAATGTCAGCGCATCGCTCCAGCTTCCCCGCGCTGCCGCTTCAGGAAGATACGATTCGGATAGGACATGCAGCGAAGCGAGCGATCTTCCCCATTCTTCGGCAATCGTATCCGTCATTTGATCGAGCGGGATAGGAACGCCTTTCGCTTGCTCGAATACAACGGCGTAATAACGTCCGTCATCCGGGGACACAATCGTTTCGATCCAATTTCCGTTCCTGGAGCGGACGGGAGCGGCCGCCGGATAACCTTTCGCTGTCAGGTACCGCACAAAATCAAGCTCCGCTTGTACGTTCTCGATTGTATTGTCTTCTTCATGGATAAATCTAAGAAAATGCCGCTCCCCGTTTCTTTCAAACAAGTAGACGAAATTGCTGCTAGCCCTCCAGAGCTTCAACGTTCCGTCATCATGATCCCAAAGCTGAATCAGCTGCTTGGCCGGCGCGTCGTTCTCTAACCCTCGCACCATATTTTTTAATGACATCATTTCCTGTTTGCCTCCCAATGCCTGTATAAGAGGTGCGCTAGTTTACAAGTTAAGACCTCTCACAGGTTGTATTATGTGTTCGTTCGAAATCAAACGTCATCACTCCTTCGGATCGTGTAGTCGGGATTTCATCCCCATGACCTATCATCGAGCAAATATCCTGTTTGATCCAGGTACAGTTTGGCGTAAATTGATTTTTCCAAATGCAAGGCTGCCAAGATGCTTCATCTTGACAAAGTAAATTTACTTGTGTTAATTTATTAATCAAAGTTAACTTTATGGAGGCGAATCGTATTTTGCATTCGGATATTCCCTTAAGGGAATTGAAAAAAGCACGCAACAAAGTGGCTTTGTATGAAGCTGCTTTAACGTTGATAGGAAACGGGATGTTCAAGGAAGTGATGCTCGACGATATTTGCCGGAAAGCGGAAGTGTCCCGGGTTACCTTTTTTAAATTTTTTCAAAAGAAGGAAGACCTGCTCGTTTATTTTATGCGCGTATGGTTGACGGAACGTTTGATCGAGATCGAAGCGGAGCGTAAACGGGGATTTTCAGCCGTAAGGCATCTGCTGCATAAAGTCGCCGAACAAAGTAAAGAAAGATCCGGCATCATCCCGAGCTTGATCGCTTTTTTGGCTGAAAAAAACATGCATCCTTGCATGCCGGAGCTTAGCAAAGCCGAGGTTCGGCTGCTGTTTCCCGATCATGAGGAGTTGGGAGCCCGGACTCCCGACATGTTTGCCTTGTTTGAGCGATGCATGACCGAAGCGAAGCTGGACGGAAAGCTGAAAGAAGACATTACGGTGGAGTTGGCGGTAAAGGGGTTGTTTACCGTTTTTTATGGAGCGTTTTTGACCGCTCAATTGTATGCTTCCGCAGATTTTGCGGATTTTTATGAAGCCCATCTCCTCCTGCTTGAAAACGGATAAGGAGCGATGCCAACGTGAGCAAGGTTATGCCAGGCCGTTACACCGCGCAGATGGAAGGATCTTTCGTCGTATTTATCATAGGGATGCGGATCAATAAACTATGGGCGGTGCACAAGTGGCTGCCGGTATTTATGGCCATGAATCCGATGCTTCAGGAATTGTACCGCAACAAAGAGTTGGGGTTCCTGGATGCAAGCTTTCATTTATCGTGGCGCGGCGTTTCGCTCGTCCAGTATTGGAAATCGTTCGAGCAGCTGGAGGATTATGCGCGCAAAGGCGCGAACCATCTCGAGGCTTGGCGCCATTTCAACAAAAAGGTCGCGACAAGCGGTGTCGTCGGCATATATCACGAAACTTATCTCGTTCCCGAGGGGCATTACGAGTGCGTATATAACAATATGCCGGTTTACGGCCTTGCCAAGGCGGGAGCCCATATTCCGGCTTCAGGGAAGCGCGAAACCGCAAGCGGAAGGCTCGGTCGGAACGAAAAGCCCGCGCAGCAGGGCTAAATTGAAATTTGATGCGGCGCTGATTCGAGCATAACAAAAACGTCCTCCCGCCGTTCAAGCCGGCATAGAGGACGTTCTTCGTTTTAGGCGATTATGGCAAATCGACGTTTGCGTTTGATACGAAAACTCTGTTTACTCCTCCACGTCAAGCGTTACGGTCAGCTCATCCAGCAATTTGATGTCCGTCTGGGGCATCGTGCCGAGTACATATGACTCCTGAGGATCAAGCGCAGGGTACTCCAAAATATAATCATAGGAAGTACCGCCGATACGCGTCCGTTTTCCGTTATCGGATATGAGTATTTGCCCGTCTTCCGTTTCCAGCCATAATGAGGCGTACTGCATATAGGGGACTTTTCCCTTCACCTCATAATAAATCAGCGTCTTGTCGTGCAGAAACTCCACATTTTTCACGATCGCCTCTCCTACTTCTCCTTGAGACAGCACAATCGGAAACGCATCCGTCAGCTTTGCCGTTACTTTTTCACTTTCCTTCTTGCCTACGGATAACATGTAAGGCGTTACCTTAATCGTTTTCGTACCGCCGGCAAGCGGGGCAAAACGAACGGTTCCGTTCGTCACTCCGTCTTTGCCTGTCGTAAACCGCGAATCCAGCGTTTCGATTAGCATATCCCGGTCATCCTTAAGCTGGAAGCTGAGCCATTTCGTATCGCCGGCATAACGGAAGTCCAGCTGCGTGGTTGCGGGCGTTGCCAAATAACCGGTCAATTGAAACTGCCTGTCCTCCGACTTTGCCGTGTGGCCGTCGGCAAGCGTTTTATACGCGCTTTCCGCCGTACTGTTAGCAACCGTAAGCTTGAAGCTCCATTGGCCGAGGATCCGTTTAGGCACGGGATCTTCCTCCTTAAAACCCGTCACTTCGCCGATTGTAAGCTCCAAATCGAAGCTGCCCGCCCGCTCCGGCTCTTCCAAATCAAGCGTCATGATCCCGACCGATCGTCTTTCGTTTATGCGATGCGGCTTAGTGCCTAGCGTAGCTCCCAGGTTAGGAATGCCGTTAATTTTGACATCGACATCGCCCAAAAACAGCAAATGATCGGGCTTCTCCGAATTCATTTCATAGCTGATCGATAACCTGGCGCCATCGTAAATGACATCCTGCAGCTTGATCGTTACGCCTTTGTCGCTCGCTTCCTCATTGAGCCCGGAGGAAAGCCCTGATTGTTGACCGCTCACGATGCCGCTGTCGCCGGCGAACGAAAATATATTGCCTTCGAAAATTTTGCCCACAACCGGTATTTTGCGTAACTGGTCCGCCGAAGCCGGAAAGGCGGATAATGCGCCGAGCACCGCGACCGCTGCCATGACTGAACAGACTGCCGTAAGCAGCTTTCTGCTGCGAGCAGGTCTTGGGGCCATGTGCCGGCTCCCCGCTTCCAGTTCGTCAAGCACTCTCGCCTTCAACTGAATTTGCGGCAGCTTGGTTTCGTTAAACTTGCGCTTCAGCTCCAGCTCGTCAGTATGAAAAGCTTCGCTCATCTTCGCCTTCCTCCTTTTGAACGATATCATGCTTCAACCGCTTCTTCGCCCGTTCATATCTTTTGCGTATCGCCGCATAACTCATGTCGAGCTGCTCCGCTATATCCTCGAACCGGTATTCCTCAACAATCCGCAGCAAAATAATATGCCGGTCCTTCGGGCTAAGCCGCAGCATCGCGTCGCGGAGCTCGGCATTGAATTCCAGCCCGGTCGCCGCCTGGTCCTCCCGGATAACGGGAACCGTCCGGCTGAACAAACGCAGCAGACGGCCGTAAGTTTTGGCCCGCTTGAGCTTGTTCAAGCATTCATGGTATGCCATTTTGTACAACCAAGCCCCGAAGGACGTGCCTTCGCGAAACAACTCCAGCCGTTCCAGCCCTTTCACGAACACATCCTGCGTTACGTCCTCCGCCTCTTGCAGCTGCCCAAGCATATGAAAGCAGTACTTGAAAATTTGCTGCTGATACCGCTCGACCAACTTACCGTAGCGCTCCCTATTCCCTTCCTTCACGGCCCGCACGATCCGATCCGCTTCCGCCGGCTCCATGCTCTTCCTCCTCCCGTATTGAATCTTTTTCGTTTATATAACAATCGGGCGATTGCTTTTGGGACATTTTTATTCAAACATTTAAATATCGCGCAAGGATAAACGGCTTTGCCGTCCTTTAAGGACAGGCGCGTTTACCGTAGAAATATAACACTCGATAGGTGAAACATAAAATCTTATATTTTTAAAAAAACAACGGCCGTCAAGTAAAACAGCCTCGCGCCGGGGGCTAGTGTGCGATGGGACAGACGGAGCGAAAGCTAAACGCTCGCTCTGTGTAATGGCGTATATGAAAAATCATATACAACTTAATCGTTTCGCACTGAATTCGACAAGTCTATATGAAAAATCATATACAATTTGTCATTACCCGTTAATTCTAACGAATCTATATGAAATATCGAGTACAATTACCTTTTCGCGTTACTGCCGGCTATTCGATACGAAAAAATCTAAGACAGTTTCAAGGTAAGGAAACGTGGTGGTGGCCCGATCGGCGCGTTCAAAGCGGAAAAAGACTCATTCGGGATACGGATTGACCGCGTCATCCTGATGTAGTAAGATGTTCCATATATTATTGAACAACGCAGATGAAGGGTAAGTAGACATGCGAGTATGGACTTCAGAGAGCCGGTGGCTGCTGCGAACCGGTGTCCGGCGTGTGATCGAATGGCCTTTGGAGTTGCTTTTCCGAACCGTCGTCAAGATGCAGTAGGGAAATGCCGGGTATCCCGCCGTTATCAAAGGGAGCGGTATCGAGATCCGTTATGCGATCTCCGCACCGTCAAGAGAAGACCGGAACGATTGCGAACTATAGCATCCGTACGGTCAATTAAGGTGGCAACACGACAACTTCGTCCTTATCGGACGGAGTTTTTTTGATTTTATCGGGTGTTTATCCCGGTTTTGAAGGGGGTGATGGCCATGGACGACGGTTGGTGGCGGCGACTCATGATGTTCCAAAACAAACCTGACAGTTCACCGTTACTTGCGACTGTCACACAAACGAGGAGGAAATTGGACTATGACAGAACGTGTATTAACAGGAGACCGCGTTACCGGAAAACTTCACCTTGGCCATTTCATCGGCAGCTTGCAAAATCGTGTCGCTTTGCAGGAAAAGTATGAAACATTCGTGCTTCTGGCGGACGTTCAAGCGCTGACGACTCATTTTGACAAACCGGATTTGATCCGCACCCATTTACGTGAAATTACGCTCGACTACTTATCGGTCGGTATAAAGCCGGAGCGGTCGACCATATTTATTCAATCCATGATTCCGGAAATCGCGGAGTTAACCGTACTCTTTTCCATGTTCGTCACGGTAAATGTATTGCGTCACAACCCGACGGTAAAAACCGAATCGAAAAACAGCGGCTTGGACGATATGTATTACGGCTTTCTCGGTTATCCGGTAAGTCAAGCGGCCGATATCACCTTCTGCAAAGCGACGATCGTTCCGGTCGGCGACGACCAGCTCCCCCATTTGGAGTTGGCCCGTAAAATTGTGCGGCGGTTCAATGAGTTGTATAAACCCGTGCTTGTGGAGCCGAAGCCTATCGTTGGCGAGAGACTGATCGGTACCGACGGCAACTCGAAAATGAGCAAAAGCCTCGGCAACTCCATAACGCTCGATTCTACCTCGGAGGAAGTCGCTTATAAAATCAAAAGAGCCAAAACGGATCCCGCACGCGTGCATAAAAACGATCCCGGCCACCCGGATATATGCCCGATCTACGCCTATCATCAGGCTTTCCGCCCGGACGAATATCCGGAAATCCGCGAAGGCTGCGAAAAAGGGACGCTCGGATGCTCCGCGTGCAAAGCGCTTATCACCTCGACGCTGGAACAGCTGCTTGAGCCGATGCGCGAACGCCGGTCTTCCTATGCCGCAAAACCGAAAATCGTTGACGATATATTGATCTCCGGGACGCAGCGCGCCCGTGAAATAGCAAGAGAAACGATGGCGGAAGTACGAGAGGCGATGAGTCTCAACTACTTTGGCTGACAATCGGCGGGCTGCATGCAACACGATCCTGCAGCCTCGTTTTTTCACACTATCCATAGAAGGAATGGTGACGGGTATATGCTTACCGTACAAGAGCTGCAAACGTATCTGGAACAAAACGATTGCGATTTTGAAATCATCTCACATGAAGCGCCTATCCTATCAGCACAAGACGCGGCAAGCTATTTTGATGTGGAGAAGGCGGCGCCTACCCTCATTTTGCAGACGGAGCAAGGCTTGGTTGCTTTTGTAACGAGCTCCCTGCGGGGACGCGTCGATTTTACATCTTTGAAGCGAGAATTAGGCTTTGGCAAAATGAAAATGGCGGACCGCTCGACCGTTGTGGAGGCTACAGGCTATCAGGCTGGAGCGGTGCCTTTAATCGGCCATCAATTGCCTTGCATCTTTGACAATCGGCTGCTTGACTTCGACTATGTTTTCGGCGGCACCGGCGATGAATACCGCACTTTGAAAATCGCTCCGTCAGACGTTAGCCGGTTAAATAAGATCGTTTTTTTTATTGATTAATCAGCAAAAGCCGCCAGAATGGCAGCTTTCTTGGTTCAGTCAAGCAAAATGCGAATGAACGCAATCCTGCTAGGGCGTGTTTGATAACTCCAAGGGGAGCAGATTTCGCCGAATTTTCGTTCTAGGCAAGGCGCGTTTGTGAAGGCGTACCGGGGGTACGTCAAGCAAACGGAACGAAGCATAGGGCGAAAAGGCGGTGAAAGATGACCCCGAGCGGGTTTTCAAACACGCCCTAGTCTTCCTCCTTCTCCAGCAGCATTAAATATTGCTCATAGTTTAGTGTAAAGCCGGCCTCCTCCAGTGCGCGGATCGGTTCCGGATTCGCCATGGACATGTTTTCGATGATACGGTCGCAAGGCATATCGTACGGCCCGAATAACTCCGATAATAGAAATCGGAATATAACTTCCCGATCGCTTCGTTCGGGACTTACTTCGCATTGGCAAAGCACAACGGCTTGCAATTGTCCGTCTGTTTTGCGGGAGCGCTGGAACAAGGCGTACGCAACAGCTTTGCCCTGCGCGTCGAATGCAATCAGCGATTCTCCCCGCTTCAAATAATGCCACATGCACCCCCAGGCGACTTTATCGCGATAGAACGGCAAGCGGGCAACATCCGCGGGCATACCGTATTGCAAACAAATCACTTCAGGTACATTCCCTCTTAAGAAAGGCGCCCTCAGCGCTTCGTCTCGCTTCATGCCGACGATACGATCCACGATACGGAACCCGCCTTTCTCGTAAGCCGTAATGGCAGATTTGTTTTTGACCACGACTTCCAGTACCGCCCGATCGACTTCCTGTTCCAAGATGACGCGCTGCGCTTCCTGCATCATCAGCTTAGCCAGACCGTAGCCTCGATATTCGGAGAAAACGCCTGTTCCTCCGTTCCATGCCAGCTTCTTGCCGTCAACCGTTTTTATCGCAATAAAAACAAACCCTACCGGCATATCGTTCACATAGACGACAATCGATAGCTCGGGCCGAATCCCTTCCGTACCGAAGTCGTCCAACAGCCGATCCAACGCTCCCGGTGATGGAGCCGTCGCTTGAGGAAAGTTCGGATAATGCTTCCTCATCTCGTCGTGATAACCTTCGAATCCCCGCTGCCTTAACACCAATGCCTGCTCGAACGTACACTGGTGCAGCCTTCCCAACCGGATAACGGGATTGTCCGTAAGACCGTGACCGTTTTTTTCCATGATAGGAGTACATCCTTTATTATTGGATTTCACTATAGTTAGCCTTCAAGTAATTGATCAGACGAAAACCCATATTCTTATGGATCAGGTAAGATTACGGTTCACGATCAAAAGAGTCCTGATTAACACTCACCTTCGGCCTTCATTTCGTCAAGCTGATGTAACGCACGCTCTACGAATAAATCGCCAGTTTCCTCCTGCAGCCGGTTACTGGCCGTAATCCGCGGCTCATAGCCCCCCAACCGGTACGATTCACGCGTGCATACATAGGTTCCGACAATACCGTTGCACAACTCATTGATCAAGGTCAGACCGTAGGGCGAATCTTCCTTGATTTGCAGTCCGAATTCGACGAACATCTCGGCGGGCAGACCGACGATGGCGAGATCGCCAACAGCGATCGTCTGGATTTCCGCCTCCGTCGTCCCTTCCCCGCGTCTCGCCGCTTCGAGCAGCTCTCCCGCGAATTTACGCTCCACATGGTCTTCCGGCAAATTAGCAAGATTGGCATGAGCCGTTTCGATCTGCTCCTGCGTCGGTTGACGATATCGAAGTGTAACGATTGAACTTCGCTCCACCACCTTCGCTTCGTCCGACGTTCGTATTTTCTCCCTCGTCTTCAACACTTCTCCGGCCAAAATCCGCCCCATCTTCAAATAGTGACGGGATTGATCCGTGTAGGCCTCCGGCCGTCCGTCGAACACATCCCAATGGTTGATGTTTCCGCTTGCCCCCATCATGAAAAGGCTGACCGTCTGTTCGCCAAGCGCTTTCTTCAGCACAACGGATAACTCTCCGGGAAAGTCGGCGCAATACTCCGTTCCCCCGACAGTATCCGTATGTACCGCATAGTTGGTGACAACCCCCATCGGGCGGCCATCGGCGTCATCGATCCGGACAACTCCGACCTGAGGGTCGATCGGCCCTGCAGGCCGGTCGACATTCGGATTTCGCAGCCCCGGATTCGTCAGCAGCGTGCCGTCCTTCATAAAGAAACGGCGATGAAAGGCGATATCCGCTTCATACCCCGCCCCGAAGCCGATACGAGCTGCTCGGCGTGAACGGTATGCCAGGGTAATGGCGTCTGCTGCCCGAATGGCAAGCCACTGCAAATAGGCCTCATCCGCCTTCAGGAAAGTCGTAGTCGACACGGGTGGCCCGGTATGGGTATGCGTCGCTGATACCATCACCCTTTTGGACGGGATGTCCGTCTGTTGCCCAACCCTCTCACGAATGCTTTCGACGACTTCTCGCGGCACAAGAACCGTGTCCAACACAACAAATGCGACAGTACTTCCATCTTGTTCGACGACAAGCGCCTTTGCATACAGCCGGTCGATCACTCCAGTCGATTTTCGATCGATGAAATAACCAGGCATTGAGCTGTCCAACGGAGGCGTAATGTCCAACTCACTCATTCCACATAAAAGCACAGGCTATTCACTCCTATTTCGTAAGATTCGATTGCCAGCTCTAAAAATATATGTGAACGAAGATAAAAATCTTTGAGCAATCCGATGCCTAGATCATTAAATCGCCTCCGTTAATATCGATAGATGCTCCCGTAATATAGGAGGAGTCATCGCTGGCCAGAAACAAAACCAGGTCGGCAACCTCCCTCGCGGTTCCCAATCTTTGAATAGGAAAACTGCTTTCATAATAGGCGATTTGCTCGGGCCCGCATGTACTTCTTACCATCTCCGTATCGATCAATCCGGGGCATACTGCGTTTACATTGATGTTGTAAGGCGCCATTTCTTTGGCTACATGACGGGTCATGCCGAGAACAGCCGCTTTGGATGTCGTATAATGCGCGCCTCCGAGCGTACTGACGCTTTTGCCCGCCGATGAAGATATATTGACAATTTTGCCCCTCTTGTTTTCCATCATCATAGGGAGTACAGCTTGCGTACATAAATAAACGCTTCGTACATTGGCATCCATCACAAGGTCCCATTCCTGTTCTTCGATAGTAAGAAATGGAGTCGAACGCAAAACGCCCGCGTTATTGACCAGAACATCAACCGCCGCATAAGCGCTGCGAGCTTTATCAATCAGAGATATAACATTCTCGCGCCTGCTTATATCCGCTTTCACCCAAATGGCTTCACCTCCCGTCGCCTTAATTTCCGCTGCCGTTTCCTTCAATCTATCTTCGTTCAGATCGTTCAACACGATTTTTGCGCCGTGCTGCGCGAAAAGCTTGGCTATTTCCTTCCCCATGCCCTGACCAGCCCCAGTAATAACGGCCGATTTGCCTTGCAGTTTTCTTTCCATTAGTTTACCAACATCCCCATTTCAATGGCTGTTTCCCGGAATGCATCGACGGTGTAGGCCAAATCCGCTATAGAATGTGAAGCCGAAACCTGGACCCTTATCCTGGCTTCTCCATGTGGAACGACAGGATAGCAAAATCCGCTCACATAGACCCCCTTCTCAAAAATCCGCCCAGCCATTTCATGAGCAACCGCCGCATCGCCCAACATAATTGGAACGATAGGATGACGTCCCTCCTTTATATGGAAGCCCGCTTTTGTCATCCCATCCCTGAAATACATGGTATTGCTCATCAATTTGTCTCTGAAATCCGCCGAACCGGACAAAAGCTCCAGAACCTTAAGCGAGGTACTGGCAACAGCGGGTGAAAGGGAGTTGGAGAAAAGATATGGCCTCGATCGCTGTCTAAGAAGTGAGATTATTTCTTTTCTTCCGCTGGTGAATCCTCCGCTAGCTCCGCCCAATGCTTTGCCAAGCGTTCCCGTTATCATATCGATTCTGCCGAAAACGTCGCAATATTCCGGGGTTCCGCGCCCCGTACTGCCGATGAAGCCAATTGCATGGCTGTCATCCACCATCACCATAGCGTCATACTTTTCTGCAAGATCGCAGATGGCTTTCAAATTTGCCAGCGTGCCGTCCATTGAAAATACTCCGTCTGTCGCAATTAACCTGAACCGCGCTTTCCGGGCTGCTTTCAGTTTCTCCTCCAGATCGCGCATGTCGTTGTGTTTATAGCGATAACGGGCCGCCTTGCACAAACGAATACCGTCTATGATGCTTGCATGGTTCAGTTCGTCGCTGAAAACCGCATCCTGCTCGGAAAGTAGGGCTTCAAACAAGCCGCTATTGGCGTCGAAGCACGAGGAATAAAGTATGGTATCTTCTGTCCCGAGAAACGCCGTTAACTGATTTTCCAAATCTTGATGAACACTTTGGGTGCCACAAATAAACCTCACGGATGAAAGTCCGAAGCCCCAAGCTTCGAGGCTTGTCTTCGCGGCTATGATCACTTCAGAGTGGTTGGCAAGTCCCAAATAATTGTTCGCGCACATATTGATAACGCCGTCTTGCCCCCGCACGCTAATCCTTGCATCCTGCGGTCCGGTAATCACACGTTCTTCTTTCCACAAGCAGGATTTCTTCATATTTTCAAGCTCAGTCTGAAAATATTCCCGCGCATCTTCATTCATCGTTCATTGCACCTTCCATTACTACAGTATCGCTCCCAATGCAGGTTCCAGCTTCAACATCCGCATAAGTACGGCAGCCGTCTCTGCGCGGCTTGCCTCCCCTTTCGGCTGGAACACGCTTCCATACCCTTGCACGATTCCCGCCCTCGCCGCTGCTTCAATCGCTTGGGTTGCATAAGTCCCCGCAAGAGATATGTCTTCGAACACAATATCGATCGCTTGAGGAAGCGCTGCGAGATCGACGAGCCGCATCATCATGACGACCAACTCTTCCCGCGTAATCGCAGCTTCCGGTCTGAACGTCCCATCGTCGTAACCGTTCACGATTCCGTGTCCGGCTAATGTTTCGATAGCGCTTGTCGCCCAATGACCGTTTATATCTGTAAAATTCGCCGACTTAGAGCCGGAAGGCACAAACACAAGCAACTTGGCCAACATCGCAGAAAACTCTGCTCGCGAAATGGAACGGTCCGGTCTCAGGCTGCCATCCTCGTATCCTTCGATGACGCCGAGTCTGACAAGCTTCTCCATTATCGGGAATGCCCAATGACGCTCAATATCGGGAAATTGCGCCGCCGGATTCACACTAGGCGCTGACTGCAATCGTTCTTTGATCGAACGCAGCAGCTCTTCCCCCGCGATCTGTCCTTTGCGAAACATCTTCATCGATATGCCCGTTTGCCCCTGAGTCGGATTTGACGTAGATTCCGGATCTTTCCCTGGATTTGTTCCCGAATTTGTTCCCGGACCTGTTCCCGGATCTGTTCCCGGGTCTGTTCCCGGGTCTGTTCCCGGATCTGTTCCCGGGTCTGTCCCCGGATCTGTCCCCGGGTCTGTTCCCGAATCTACCAGCTTCGCTATAAAGTTGACTTGCACCGGAGACAAATAAACTCCGCTTGCTACATCCTGCGCTGTGTACTGCACGGTTTCATAAACCGTGTCGGTGACCGTGAAGCTCGCTTCGCCATTCAGGTTCGTGATATCATCCACGACTGTTACCGCCGAGCTGCCTTCGTTTGCCGTCAGTGCAACTTGACGTCCGGCCAGCGGCTGGCTGCTGCTATTGCGCAGCGTTACCTGAATCGTCGCTTGCGCAATTCCGTCTGCGATTACTGTCGGGCTCGATACCGTTACGCTCGAAGCCGTCACGTCTATAACCTCCGGTTCTACCGTATCTTCAGCAAGCTCCAATGAAGGCTGCTCGCCGTATGCGGGCAAATAGCCCTGATTCATCCAACTCGCATCCAAATCCGTATAACCGTAAGTGATCGAAGCTGCCAATCCGCTTAGCGCATCTCTGTCTACACTGATTTCCCTTACCGTTCCGCCGCCGTTCATAACCGCGGACACTTGCGCCGAGCCTAACACGGCCCAATTCCAATCCGGGCTATTGCCGACATGCGCAAATAACGTTCCGTTCTCGATCAAATAATCGTCCCCGGCTGCAGACCATACGGCCGTACTGATAAATCCTGTCGAAGCGTTATTGTCGCTATTGATCAACAGATCGAAGTAGGTCCCCAAATTCGTTCCTTCAATAAGGAAATAAATCTTTTCGGAATCCGATGCCGCCTTGATACTTGTCGGGTTTTGGCCGACCGCAAAAGCCGATACCGGGATACCGCTCCAATCGGAAGCATCTCCGTCAACTACAATACTGACAGGTCCGGTAGGCGAAGTGGCTTGCTTCTCGTAAGCGCCGATGTCGATCGTCCCAACCTTTCGCGCGTTCCCCGCAATATCAATCGTGCCCGCCTCCGTATTCGTTGTCCCGGGATCACCAGCGTTGATCGCAGGCGATCCCGCCATCAGCGAGAAATCATGATTGGCTGCATCCGTGAAGCCCGGATTCGCGGTCGATACCGAGCCCGGACCCGGAGCGTCTCCGCCATACCACAAGTTATTGCTCGTACTCCCCACGTTCCAATTCGTCGTATTAGCGCTGTTAATCAGGTTGGAAGCGAACAGGTTATTTTTCCAAACGACAGTCGAGGAAACCATCGGACGGATGATGACTCCATAATCATTTTGATAGAACGTATTATTGAAAGCGCTGATGTTTGACACCGTGCTGCCATCGGTATTGCTGTACCAGGTGCCGATCGTTATGCCGACATTCGAATGCTCCACCACGTTGTTCCGGAACATAATGTCATACACATTCGGAAGCCCAGGCTCGCTTAAGGCCGAAAAACCGGTTCCCGCCTTGTAAATATGGTTGCGTTCAATAAGGTTGCTGTTGCCCCCATCGTTGTAAATCGCTGTGGCCGGGCTGTTGTACCAATAACTCCCATCGGATCTTTTGACTGAAATGTACTCTAAATAATTGTTGCGTACCGTAACGTTGTTTACTCCCCATGCCATATCAATAGCAATGGCGTCCGTATCGTGAATATAATTGTTCTCAATCGTGATATTCGTGGTTGTATCGTTAGCTATGGTCATGGTTTCACCATAATTGGAATGGATCTCGCCTATCTCATTTCCGTAGAATAAAACGTCATGGGAACCTTGGTCGATCCAGAAATTGAGTAATGCGTTTGTGCCGTCCCATGCGCCATTGTTTTGGATTTTCAGAATCTTGTTATATTGGAATTCGATATGATGCGAACCGCCCGTAATATGCCCGCCGCGTTGCATAGCGCCAAGAACATTATAATTTTGGAATGTGAGTCCCTGGATACGGACATAGCTTTTGTTATTGATTTTCAGATACGGCACCCCATCGGTAACGGTACCTAGCGACGTATAGTCAAGGATTACCGTCTCTCCGGTGTCACGGGCATTGTTGAAGCCATAGTTTTGGAAGGTAATATAGTTGCCTGCGGTTCCCGACACGCCCAGATTTAATCTCTCGGTGTACGTGCCGCCTCTGATATTCACCGTATCCCCGGGAGCAGCTGTATTCATCGCTTTTTGGATCGTTCGCCACGGCGTCGACAACGACATGCCGTCATTGCTGTCATCTCCGTCTGTTGCCACATAGTAAGTAGTTCCCGTAGCGGATGTTGTTTGTGCATGTGTAACAGACAGGCCTGAATGGATTGAGAAAATAACGAGGAATGCTGCCAGAATCATTTTCAATGATCGTTTCTGACCTAACCATTTGCTATTTAGCATAAATTGTTCCTCCAATTTCTGGATAGAATTTCAAGCCGGCTCTTATCCATTCCATGCACGCTTCAAGCGAAGCAGCGCCATTTTCCCGCTTTCATAGAGGCTATAGCAATATCCGTATGCGAATTCCGATTTGTCGCAATAATGACGCCTTCGATATCTTCCCTTTTCAGCAACTCCCTATAGTCTGTATAGGTACCGGGCCTCACTTTGTTCATTCGGTCAAAATACGGGAAAATAGCTTCATATTCATCTTGATCGATATCGCATATGGCTGATATTTCGATCTCTTCCATATGGATGATCGTATTCATTAAATAGAATCCGCGAGAACCCAGCCCGATCAATCCCATCTTTACACTTTTATCGCACATGTTTTTCTCCTATTCTCGTGACTAGGGCGTGTCTGAATACTCCGAGGGGAGCAGATTTTGCCGAATTTTCGTTCTAGGCAAGGTGCGTTTGTGAAGGCGTACCGGGGGTACGTCAAGCAAACGGAACGAAGCATAGGGCGAAAAGGCGGTGAAAGATGACCCCGAGCGGGTTTTCAGACACGCCCTAACTATTCTTTAACGCTGCCAAGCACAATACCGCTGACAAAGTAACGCTGCAAAAACGGATATACCAAAAGAATTGGGATCGTAGCCACGAAAATTTGCGCAGCCTTGTTCGTTCGGGCCGAAACCTCGCTCAGCGCTTCGATCTGCCGGTAGTCCAGCTTGGATACATCCTGCTTGATCACGATCGTTTGCAAAAAGCTTTGCAACGGATAACGGTCCGGACTATTCATGAAGATCAGACCGTCAAACCAGCTGTTCCAATGTCCTACGACGGTAAACACCGTAAGCGTGGCAAGAGACGCCAGGGAAAGCGGAATATAGATGCGAAACAGAGATGCGAGATGCCCGGCTCCGTCGATTTTGGCCGCGTCGTCCAGCTCCTTCGGCAAACTGCGAAAGAAATTCAGCAGCAAAATAATGTTGAACACATTGACTGCTCCGGGGATGACCAGCGCCCAGATCGTATCCAGCAGATGCGTCGATTTGACAATCATGAAGAGCGGGATCAAACCGCCGCTAAACATCGTCGACAGGACGAAAAACCAAGCGTAAACCGTCCTCGGCCTGAACTGCGCCTGATCACGCGACAACGGATAGGCGGCCAGCACGGCAAGCAGCATACTAATGGAAGTGCCGAGAATAACGCGCTTGACTGAAATCCAGAAGGAAACAAAAAACGACTTTTGCGACAATACGATTTTATAGGAAGAAAGTGTGAAATCTACGGGGATCAGCCACACTTTCCCGGCGGTTACCGCATGCGAAGAGCTCAGCGATAAGGCAAACACATGCAGCAGCGGAAACAGGCAAGCAAATGCAAGCAGCGTCAGAAACATATAATTGCTTACAAGAAACAGCCTTCTGCCGGCAGACAATCGATAGTTCATAGCGCTCTGCTCTCCTATACGACTAAAAGATTCGGTAATTGGCCAGCCGATAAGCCAGTACATATGAAACGGAAATCATCAGGAAGGCTACGATAGAGCGCATAAAGCCGATGGCGGTCGCCAAGCTATATTGCGCGTCAAGCAAGCCGATCCGATAAACAAGCGTGTCGATAATGTCGCCGGTTTCATAAACTTGCGGACTGTACAGATTGAAAATCTGATCAAAACCCGCATTCAGCACATTCCCCAGACTAAGCGTAACCATAAGCACGATGATAGGGGCAATACCGGGCAGCGTAATCGACCACGTTTGCCGCCAGCGCCCCGCGCCGTCGACCTCCGCAGCTTCGTACAAATTCGGATTGATCCCTGCCAGCGCCGCCAGATAGACGATCGTGCCAAAGCCGAACTCCTTCCAGACGTCCGAGATGACGATGACGTAAGGGAACCAGCTATTGCTGCCCAGGAAAAAGATTGGCTTGATGCCGAGCAGCCCCAGCAACTGGTTGACAATGCCCGAGGAAGGCGACAAAATATCGATCAGAATACCGCCCAGAATAACCCAGGACAAAAAATGAGGCAAATACACAACGGTCTGAAAAATACGCTTGAACAAAACCTTTCGCACTTCATTCAGCAGCAGCGCCATACTGACTGGGGCGATCAACCCGACCACAATTTTCATAGAAGCGATAAAGATCGTGTTAAAGATCACGCGGCCAATGTCGGGAAAATGGAGCACATACTCGAAATTTCGCCATCCGACGAAAGGGGAACCGAGAATCCCCTTCGCCAGATTGTATTTCTGAAAAGCCATGATTAAGCCGAACAATGTACCATACTGATAGACCAGAACCAGGACGACCGATGGAAGCAGCATCGCATGCAGCACCCAGTTCCGCGTCCATGAGCTTCGCTTTGGTATTCCGGGGGTCGCCGAATCTCCACCTACGCGCATCTTCATTTCTTGTTCGCTGCGTACCATTTATTCACTTCCTGCGTCATTTGGTCGCCGCCCAGCGATTTCCACTGCGTCACGAATTTATCGAACTCCTCGATCGGCGCTTCGTTCATAATGATTTTCGAGAACACTTCGAGCATTTTCGCATCCAGCGTCCCTTGCTTCTCGACCATCGTTTCCGTCGGCGCATTCGTAAATTTATTGTACAGAAGCCGGTTATCCTTGACGTACTGGTTGAGGATCGGAAGCGTGCCGTCTACCGAAAACTCCATATGGGCGGAGCCCCAGAACGCCATATTTCCCGCCAAGTACTTCTTCTCACTCTCATAGAGAGTTAACTCCGATGCGCTTAGCTTGGTAGTATCTTCTGTTTTCAGCGCTTCCGGAATTTTCGTTCCCCAATCGGATAACATCTTCTGAGACGAGGATAAGAACGGGTTCAACATCCAGTAGTCGACTGTACCTTCCCTGCTGAAGCCAAAATAATCTTTGCCGGCGCCTTTCTGGTCCTCTTCCATAGCAACATATTGATTGAGCATTTCGATAATTTTATCCGGATGCTTCGCTTTCTTGGAGACGACAAAGTAGCTGCCGACTGTCGCTTCCAATTGCGTCTTCGCAGGCTGGTCATCCACCGAAACGATCGGATAAACGCGCCAATTTTGAACAAGCTTGTTATCCTTCACGGCGGCCGCTTGCAGCGGGAACGCCCCTGCATAAAACGGCCCGTACATGATCCCCAGTTTATTGGCTGCGGCCGTTTCGGTCGTTTTCTCGAAATCCTTCACGCCGAATTCGGGATCGATTTCTCCGTTCTTGAACATCGCCTGCAATTGCTGCAGTCCTTTCCTCATTTCAGGCTGAATGCTGCCGTATACGAGCTTGCCGGAGCCGTCTTCCATCCATTGTCCAGGGTAAGCATGATAAGCGTTGAAAAATGCCGTTAAACCGAAGCTGCTCTGAAACAGCGTATTGTCAATTCCGATCCCGTACGTATCTTTCTTCCCGTTACCATCAGGATCGCCATTTGCAAACGCTTCCGAAATTTTTAATACATCTTGGTGCGTTTTGGGCTCCGGCAGTCCGACCTTATCCAGCCAGTCTTTGCGAACCCACAAAAATTGGGACGGAATTCTCGAATCGGATGTTTGGGGAATCGCCATCAGCTTGCCGCCGAATTTGGCCGTATTCAGTTGATTGCCCCCATCCGCTGTCAAAAACGCCTTCGTTTTAGCCGTTGCATGCTTCTCGAATAAATCGGTAATATCCATGACGAGATCGGCCTCAACCAGCTTGGACAAATCCTGAATCCCTACGGCAAACAAATCGGGAATTTCCCCCGAAGCGATCGCCAGCTTTACTTTTTGATCATACTGCTGGCCATCCGCAACAAAAGCATTTTTCAGAATCACGCCGAGATCCCGTTCATACGCTTTGTACACGGCGTTGTTATCATAGTCTTCTCCTGCGGCAAACTTGATCGAAGACTGTGAGGCTTTCGCAGTCGTGATCACAACCGGCCCGGAAGAAGCCGAGGGCGACGGCTGAGAAGAGCCGGACGGGCTAACTCCAGAGCTTGACGATACTCCGTTGCCTTTGTCGCCCGAACATCCGCTGACGCCTAAAGCTGTCGTGGCGAGCAACAAAATAGAAATCGATTTACCAATTTTCTTCAAATTCTTTCCCCCTTACTATCGATTTGCTTACAATATCAGTGTAAAACCACGCGGACGCTCTCTCAATATTCATCGATTTACGTTTATATGCAACGGTTTACATCGGCCGACTGCCCTGCTCGCGGTACTCCTGAGGCGATAACCCGGTTTGCGTTTTGAAAAAACGAATAAAGGACATTGCCGATAAATACCCCAAGGAAGCGGCGACATCCTGGACTTTCATATTCGTATGCAGCAGCTTCTCCTTAGCCTGCTCCAGCTTGGCGCGGTTGACATAATCGTACACCCCTTCGCCGGTCAGCTGTTTGTACAGCCGCGACAAATAAGTACGGTTCAAATTCACATGATCCGCAATTTCCGATAGGGAGAAATAACGGTTCATATTGGCTTCGACATACTTGTGCACAAGCTGAACAACATGTTTGCCCGGCTCCTCTTGTGCTTGCGACTTCCTTTCGAAAATAAAAGCCGCAATCTCCCTGTAAAACTGCGAAGTCCTTTCCTGAAAAACATGCAAGCGGTCCGAAGCCGCCTGGAATCGATCATATACCCCGCTATAGACGTCTTCCGGTATGCCCAAACGGTTTATTTCGGACAAAAGAAGCGAAGCGACAGCGTGATGGAGCTCCAGATTAAGCCCTTGATCGGCAGTTCTCCACACCGAATCGACAAGAGCGTCATATTCATGAAAAAACTCGAATCTCCCGCCACTTTCCAAGCTTTTCTGCAAGCGTTCCAACTGCGCCTTATAGAAGGCTTTCTCCGGCTTGCTCGCCAAATCCGGAATACCTCTGCCGCTTATTACTTCGTCTGAGCCTTTGCCGATGATCATCAGCATCCGCAATTGGTGAAATGCTTTGGAAACACGGCTCCAAGCAACCGGTTCATTGATAAGGGCGAATGAAACGGACAAGCCGAAGCGCTGATTAACGGTAAGACGTATCGCTTCCGCCGCTTCGGCAAGATCGCTGCCGGCTTGTTCCCAGGCTTCCTGCGTTAAGGCAGGCCCTCCCGGAAAGGTATAGAAGCCGCCCGGTTGAATGAGCCATACCATTTCATTTCGTTCATAGACGGCATTCAAGTAATGCAACCGCGCCCCAAGCATTTCTCCGGCCATATCCTGCATGTCTGCAAGCAGCCGGCTGCTTTCGGCCAAGCTCCGTAACGCAGGCCATTGACCGATCCGTCCGACCAGCAGCAGTACTGGAAACGACGGATCAAGCGAAGCGCCCAAATCCGCAAGCGTCCACGACCCGGTTCCCTTTTCTTCTCCGCCGTTCATCAGCTCCCATATAAACTCCCTTCGCATCGAGGGTAGAGACAACCGCAATTGCTCTTTCGTCCGGTCGAACAATTTGCGTTCATCGCGCTCCTTCTCCAAAGCGGTTACGGCGCGCTCCGCTGCAGCGAACACTTTTTCGTTGCCGTCCGCTTTGAGCACGTAGTCGAATGCGCCGAGCGTCAACGCTTTTTGGGCATATTGGAACTCGTCATAACCCGAAAGAAAAATTACTTTGCAGTGCGGCCACTGCGGACGTATCGCTTCCAGCAGCTGTATGCCGTCCATGCCCGGCATTTTGATGTCCGATATGACGATATCCGTTTCCGCCCTCAACGCCTGCAGCGCCTCCTCCCCCGAGTACGCCTTGTGTACTTCAAATTGAACGGGCTCATACCGTTCCATCAATTGTGCCAGACTATCCGCGATAATCGGCAAATCGTCCACAATCAGAACTTGCCAAGCCATATGTTAACGCTCCTTCTCTCTTTTGATTATGATTTCGACGCATAATCCGCCCCAGCCGCTGCGCGAGAAACGCAAGCCGCCAGGCGCACCGTAACGAATTCTCAACCGCCGATGCACATTGATAAGCCCGCTTAATTCCATCGGATCCGCATAGTCGTCGCTTGTTTCTTTTTGCAGCCTCGCCAGCAGACTGTCGTCCAGCTTTTCTCCGTTATCCTGAACTACGATCACGCACAGGTCGTCTTCAACCTTAAACTGCAGGGACAGCTTGCCTCCGGATACCATATGTTCGAAGGCATATTTGAAAGCGTTCTCGATAACAGGCTGTATGATAATCCGCGGAACGACGAGATTGCCTTCTTGTTCGGGCAGCTCGCCGAATTCAACATGCAGACGGTGTCCGTAACACATTTTTTGAATCTCGGTATATGCTTTCGCTTGCTCGACCTCTCTCGACAGAACGACTTCTTCCTTGGAGTCGCGGGTAATATACTGAAAAAATCCGCCCAAATATTTGGCAAAACGCAGCGCGTTTCGGTTATCGTTCAGCTCGATTAATTGATAAAGCACGAAGAGGCTGTTATACAAAAAATGAGGATTGATTTGCGATTGCAGCCGTTTGAGCTCGGATTGCTGGCTGCGGATTCGTTGTTCATACACTTCCTCAATCAGCGTGCGCAGTTCGTTCACCATCAAATTAAAGCGATTGTATAAATAGCCGAATTCATTTTTCGCCGTATGGTTAATATCTATTGCCGTATTGATCTCCCCTCTTTCCACCTGGCGAAAAGCCGATACCAGCTTAAGCAGCGGCCGATGAATGAATCGGTATATCGACAAGGAGAACAGTAGAACAATCACGAAGGAAAGAGCCGAAATGGACCAAAACCAAAAGAGATATACCTTAGTCGGCCCCAGCACTTGTTCATTGGGAACGTAGGTCAAAAGCATGACACCAAGCTCGTCCGATTTCGCAGCGGAAACAAAGTACTCGCTCTGGCCAACGTCCCAGTCGTCATGGATGACTTTCCCTTCCGCTTCTTGCCTTAGTTTGCTTTGCAGGGCTAGCTTGCTTTCCATATCGGACATTTGCCATACCTCTTCATTCCCCGACAAAAGCGCCCCCGAATGAAGACTGATGAGCAGCGATTGGCTGTCCGGGTATATGTGCAAATCGGAGAGCATTTTTTCGATTGTGTGTTTATTCATCTTGACCGCCAGCAAAAAAGACGGCTCCTTGTCCGATTCAAGATTGATTCGCGGATGTGTAAGCGTCAAATATAGCGCATTATCCCAATAGTTGAACGGCCCGATCATTTGCCGATCCGACCGAAGCCCGTTCCACAAAGCCGTATCGATACGCAGCTCGAAGGTTTTGGAAACGACGCTCCCTTTGATGGCGGGAATCATGGCGATTGTTTCTTCAATAAAAGGGCTGGATTCCTTTAATAAATAAAGCCTTCTTTGCAAATCCAAAACGGCCTGACTGCGTTGAAAGGGAGTCAAGCCATCCGAGATCGTACTTAGCTGCAGCAAATCTTTATCTACCGCATATTCCGTTTGAAACCGGGCAATCCGATTCACTTCCGTTTCGAATGCTTGCATCTGCTGGGAAATCCTATTCTCCAATGATGATGTTAAATGCCCCCTTAATCTTTGCTCTTCCTGTACGACAAAAATTAACGTTATGCAGTAAAGCGGTACCAATAAAATCAGGAACGTAATAAAAATCTTACGGAAAATCGAAGAATTCCCTATTCGGATATTGATCCTCAAAGCCTTCCATCCTCCATCCGTGGTAACGACCTGCACGCTTGTCCCGGCGCATCCATGATTCCATGCTGCGAAAGCGCATTCAATTTTTACCATGTATTATAGCACAGCAAAAATATGAAAATTGGAAATTATATGCCGCAAGTCTCCGCTATTAGGAGCTAATCATAGCGCGGCGCCAAGCGGCGCCTTTTGTTGCATCGCGTGCAACATTTTCGGCGGCAGAGCGCCAAGCGGCGCCTTTTTGTTGCATCGCGTGCAACATTTGCGGCGGCAGAGCGCCAGGCGGCGCCTTTTGTTGCATCGCGTGCAACATTTGCGGCGGCGCGGCGCCAAGCGGC
>NZ_QMFB01000024.1 GCF_003285015.1 Paenibacillus contaminans
CTCAGTTGGTAGAGCACTCGACTGTTAATCGAGTTGTCACAGGTTCGAGTCCTGTTCGGGGAGCCATATGCTTCCATAGCTCAGTAGGTAGAGTGCATCCATGGTAAGGATGAGGTCACCGGTTCGATTCCGGTTGGAAGCTCCAGAAGTTTCTAGGCCCGTTGGTCAAGGGGTTAAGACACCTCCCTTTCACGGAGGTAACAGGGGTTCGAATCCCCTACGGGTCACCATTATTTTTAACGGGCGCTTAGCTCAGCCGGGAGAGCATCTGCCTTACAAGCAGAGGGTCGGCGGTTCGATCCCGTCAGCGCCCACCATTATCTAAATATGTACATGCCGTTGTAGCTCAACTGGTAGAGCAACTGACTTGTAATCAGTAGGTTGGGGGTTCAAGTCCTCTCGACGGCACCATGTTTGTATTGGGGATTAGCCAAGCGGTAAGGCAACGGACTTTGACTCCGTCATGCCCAGGTTCAAATCCTGGATCCTCAGCCATTTATGAGGCATTAGCTCAGTTGGTAGAGCACCTGACTTTTAATCAGGGTGTCGTAGGTTCGAGTCCTACATGCCTCACCAGTTTTTATGCGCGTATGGCGGAATTGGCAGACGCACCAGACTTAGGATCTGGCGGGCGACCGTGGGGGTTCAAGTCCCTCTACGCGCACCATCTTTACATTCAAGCAACATTTATAATAAATGTGAAACGCAAGTTCTACGGCTAAGCAGCCTGGAACTTGCGTTTTTTGTTTTTGTATTGACGCAGGCTGGAAAAAGGTAATGAGGCAAAGGGCTATGGCTTCTGAACTGAAGCTGCTTTATTTCGCGACCGGTATCGTCACGGAAGGATTCGTCCTAGTATAACCTGCACGAGCCTTGAGTTCTCCTGCCAGCGACATTAGGGTCTAAGACAGTCATTTCCCTACAGCAACGCTCGGTTCGATAGGATAAGGAATGTGGTTCTGTATGTACGAATCTATTTTTCTTTATGTGAGAATGGTTATCATTTATAATGGTGGAAGAACCTAATGCCGAAGGCGGTGCCCGCTCACTTATGGAAATCGATTGGAATGTGCTATCGAAGCAATGGTCCGACAGCAATTTTCGAATAGGCACGGTGATGAAATTCATCAAAAAACCCGGCGAATTATTTACCTCTTACCGGACAATCAAGCCTTCGTTCACTATCATTAAGCAGGGTCAGGGCGTTCTTCTTTTGGATACACATACATATGGTCTGCAGCCGGGAACAATCGTGCACAGCTGCTCAGATATGTGGCTAAAGGCTTGGAATACGGGAGACGAGTTTTTCGAATGTTACCGGGTGCTCTATGAGACAAGCTTGATGGGGAATCCTCACATGCAGGAAACGTACAAGCATTATCAGGTAACGATCGGCGATAGTCCACAAATTTATACGATATTGGAGCAAATGTGCGAGTTTTCTAGCCAAGGCGATATTCAATCCGAGCTGCAAGTAAAAACTTTATTTTATCATTTTCTTAATGAGACGCGTATTTCATCCAAGAAACTGCAGGTTAATGAACACCGAGTCATGATTGAAGAAACGATGACGTATATTCATCTCCACATTCAAGAGCCTCATTCGCTGTTTAGTTTAGCCAGCCGTTATGAAATCAGTCCTAAGTATTTTGCCGAATTGTTTTATAAAGTGGCGGGAGTCAGTCCGATCAACTATATTATTCGTTATCGAATTAATATTGCAGAAAAAATGCTGCTGTCGACAAATGCTTCAATCCGCGAGATCGGGAAAAGCGTAGGTTATAGCGATCCTTACCAGTTCAGCAAAATATTCAAGAAATACAAAGGCGTTGCGCCAAGCGATCTTAAATCCGGACACGGAATCGTGGGAAAGCGAATGTAACCATCGGAATTTATCGCATCAAAAGTACAGGATATATGCCATTTCATTTTTAATCATCTACCGCTATAATCGATAATGATAATCAATATCATTTAAGCGATCGATAGGGGAGAGAGAATGAAAAAGAATGGTGCCGGTATTTTATTATTCATTTTATTGTTGATGCTGACAGCTTGTACATCCAATAATCAGGAGCAGAAGCAAGGGAGTCCGACAGCTTCGCCAAACGGGGGGAAGACGGCCGCGCCGGCTTCCGAGCAACCGAAACAATCGCCCGCAGCCCAGCCTGGGTTCCCGCGTGAAGTCGAAAGCGCAGGCGGGAATATCACGATCAAAGAACGGCCGGCTAAGGTCGCATTGGCGTCCTGGCAGCTTCTTGAGATGCTGTTGCCTTTTGATCAGAGTTCCGCAGGGATAACGGTTCCTTTCGCGGCGGCGAATTCGGCCTTGAGTTCAGATGTTCTCAAACCATATGCCGATAAGTTCAAAGAGATTAAAGTCATAGGCGAGAACACAAAGGTCAATTTGGAAACACTGCTTGCTTATGGGCCGGATCTGATCGTTGCAGGAAGCACTACGAACAAAGCGATTAAAGAGCAATTGGAGCAAATCGCCCCAACCGTTTGGATCGATGAAGAGAAGATCAACGTGCGTAACGAATGGCCTAAGGTTGTAACGTTGATGGGCAGCATTTTGGGGCAGGAAGAACGCGCGAAAACGATTATCGATGATTTTACCGCGAAGCAGAGCGAAGGCAAAGGAAAGCTGGCAGCTCGAAAAGGGGAGACGGTACTTTTCGTGCAAGTTCGGGAGAAGGCGGTTTATGTCATGCCGCCGTCAACTTTGGCGCGTTATTATGAAGGGCTTGATTTGACTTCCCCGCCCAGCGTGGAAAAGATGACTAATTTTGAGCAGTTAACGCTGGAGGGGTTAAGCCAAATAGATCCTGACCATATTTTCCTTGGATATTTTAATTACACGGATAAATCGTTAGCGGCGCTGACGGATGAGTGGGAGAAGAGCCAAGTATGGAAGTCGTTGAAGGCGGTTAAAAATAATCATGTTTACCCGATAAACGGCGAGCTCGCTCTCGGTCTTGGCCCCATCGGTCAAAAGTATGGCCTGGAAACCGTTATAGAGGGCATGAAATAATACTTTGGGTTACTTCAAGTCAGCCGACGGACTATGTCGAGGCAGACGGCATAGCGCTTCCGAGGCTGTATACGGAAAACCAGCCGGTTCTCATTGGAGAGCCGACTGGTTGTGTTCAAAATCCCGGAAAGTATGTCCCCGCCGCGGATTGTTCGATTTTACCGGTAAACGCGCCTGTCCTCAACGGGAGGCGAAGCTGTTTATCCTTGTCTTTGTTAGGATTCAAAATCGAATTTGAAATCATCGTCCGTTAGTGGCACGACATTCAGTGTGCGCACATAGCCGTTCCCTTTCTTCGAGAAGAAATCATGCTGCTTTGTCCTCGTGCTGATACCGTTGAACACGATCGGGTTGATTTCTTCTTCGGGAAAAACAGGCTCAAGTCCCAAATTCATCATCGCTTTGTTCGCATTGTAGCGGATAAAGGTCTTGACTTCCTCCGCCAGCCCTAACCCGGCGTACAACTCTTCGGTGTACTCCAGCTCGTTTTGGTGGAGAAAATGCAGCAGTCCCAGCAGCGTTTCGCCGGCATGCTCCTGTTCATCGGCCTCCAACTCGCTAAAAACCTCCTGGGCAAGCAGGCCGACGTAGACGCCATGGATGCTTTCATCCCGCAAAATGAGGTCGATGATCTCGCCGCTGCTTGTCATCTTTCCTTGTCCCGCCAAGTATAACGGATAGAAGAAGCCGCTGTAGAATAAGTAGCTCTCGAGCAGCACGGATGCGGCCATCGCGAGATACAGGTCTTTGCGCGTCTTGATATTTTTATAGTATTGGGAAATCGTATCCGCTTTGATCTGCAGATTCCGGTTTTCCTCGACCCAGCGGAACACCTCGTCAATTTCTTCAGTGGCGGCAAGCGTCGTGAAAATGCTGCTGTAGCTCTTCGCATGAATCTGCTCCATCATCGCCATAAAACCGAGCACCGCTTTGCGCTGCAGCCCGTCCACATGCTCCAAAATTTTGGGCATGCCGACGCCTCCTTGCACCGTATCGAGAAGCGTCAGGCCGCCCAGCACTTTTTTGTAGAGCGTGCGTTCCGCTTCGTTCAGTTCCATCCACGACATCTTGTCGTCCGACAGCGGAATTTCTTCGTCGGTCCAGAACTGCATAAGGTTCTGGCTCCAGAACATACTTGTAAAATCGTCATCCGGCCGGTTCCAGTTAACGGCTTTGATGCCACTCATGGATAAACCTTCCCCTTTCCTGTACATCCATTAAACCGCGCAGCTAATGCAATTCTCGACGGACAGCATGTTCGTTCGGGTATAGTAGAGAGACTTGAGTCCCTTCTTGGCCGCATAAAGATAGAAGCGCGCCAGCTCGCGGGTCGTCACGTCGCTGTTGACGTGAAGCACAGTCGAAATGCCTTGGTCGACATGCGCCTGGATTTCGGCAATAAGGTCGATCACCTTGAACTGGTCCATCTGATACGCGGATTTATAATAGAAAAAGTTGTCTTTGCTCAAATAAGGCATCGGATAATACGTCGTCGAGTTGGCATACGTACGCGTCTCGATCTGCTCGACGATCGGCATGACGCTCGCAGTGGCGTTCTGCACATAGGAGATGCTCTGTGTCGGAGCTATAGCCAAACGGTATGCATGGTACAAACCATGCTCGCCCACAGCCGCAGCCAGCTCCGCCCAATCCCCGGGTGTCGGAATCGGGATGCCCTCGAACAATTGTTTCACCTTGTTCGTAACCGGACCGTAGTCGGTGCTTGTGTAGCGTTCAAAATAAGCGCCGCTCGCGTATTCCGAACGTTCGAAGCCGGCGAATGTTTTGCCCTTCTCACGGGCGATTTCCATGCTTCTCTCCAGCGAGTGGAAATTTATCATCATAAAAAACGTGCGGACGAATTCGCGGGCTTCCGCACTCTCGTAAGCAATATGATGTTTGGACAGGTAGCCGTGCAAATTCATCGCGCCTAGCCCGACCGAATGCAGCTCCGCATTCGCCTTGGCGACTCCGGGCGCGTTGGCGACGACCGACATGTCGCTGACGGCGGTGAGTGCCGTGATGCCTTCATGCACGGACTCGCGAATTTTGCGCCGCTCCATGACGTTGGCGATGTTAAGCGACGCCAGATTGCAGCTAATATCGCGGCGAATGACGTCGGGTTGGCCGTAATCGCCGATCTCGGACGTCTCCTGCAGCTGGAAAATTTCCGTGCACAGATTCGACATCTTGATGGAGCCGATTCCTTTGAGCGCATGGCCGCGATTCGCATTCGACCGGTTCATGATATAAGGATATCCGGATTCAAGCTGGGTCGTGGCGATCTTGACGAGCATGTCGCGGGCGCTCATCACCGCTTTTTTCCTGACTCGTTCGTCGGCAAGCAGCGTTTCGTACATCTCGTCTAAATCCATGTCGTCCAGATGGACGCCGTAAGCCTTGTATACCGAATATGGCCCGAACACGTGCAGCGACTTGTTTGCCGCGGCCAGCTCGTAAAACTTGTTAGGTACGATCAAGCCGATCGATAACGTCTTCAGCCGGGCTTTCTCATCGGCGTTGATCTTTTTGCTGTCAAGGAACTCCATTACGTCCCAGCCGAAGATATTGTAGTAACCTGCGCCTGAACCTTTACGCTGGCCCATCTGGTCTGCATAGGAGAACGCGTCCTCCATCAGCTTAAGCACCGGCATGATGCCTTTGGCGGCGCCTTCGACGCCTTTGATCGGCTCGCCGCGGCCGCGCAGCTTGGACAGGTTGACGGCAACGCCGCCGCCGATTTTGGACAACTGCATGCATGTGCCTAGCACATAGTTGATCGAGTTGAGCGTGTCGTCCATCTCCAGCAGGAAGCAGGAGACCAGCTCGCCGCGCCGGCTCTTTCCGGCGTTGAGGAAGGTCGGCGTAGCCGGCTGCACGCGCTGCTCCATCATCGCGGCCGTCAGCTTCAGTGCCGTATCGATGCTGCCGCGCCCCAGGTGAAGCGCAACAATCGCGATGCGATCGGGATAATGCTCAAGATATAGCGACTTGTCGTTAGTTTTGACGGCGTAGTCGGTATAGAACTTAGACGCGGCCATGTACGATTGGAAGCGGAAGCTGTAGGAATGCGCCAGGTCGTACGCTCTCTCGACCTCTTCGTGCGTATAGCGCTCATAGACATTCTCGTAATAATCTCCATCTATCATATAGCGCAACTTCTCTGCAGTGGACGAGAACTTGACGCTTTTGCTCTCCACCTCGGCCATGAAAGCCCCGACGGCCTCCCGGTCTTTTTCCAGCTGAAAAAAACCGTCCGAATCGCGTTGCATCAGCAGGTTGTTGAGTTCAATATGACGCAACTGCGCTCACCTCTCTCTTGAATATTTCGATGTCCTTGGACGTGCCGGAAAGCTCGAACTTGCTTAAGACCGGAACATTGTACAAGCGGGCAATGAGATCCGCGCTTGCCCCGAAGCGGTCTCCCCAGTTGCGGTTTCCGCTGGCCGAAACGCCGATCATCCGATTATAGTTGTGCCTCAGAAATGACAGCACCTTCGCAGGCGCCTGACCGAAGCCTGTCGTATAGGTAACCAAGACGAACGGTTCGCCGATCGTCATCGCGTCCTCGATTTGAACGGACGGCAGGTTCAGCTTATGAATAAATCTCTTTACATTCCCTGTTTTGGAATCGTAAGCGATAAGCACGTGAGCATCTCCTTCGGACCGGATAGCGGCTCAGGCGGCGAGGGATCCCGGACCTCAGGCCGGGTCGTCGCATTGTTTGTCTATCGGCAATCCAGTATTTTAATCAATATGTAGTTGGTTCTACCATAATTTATATCAATATATTGTGGGTGTCAATGGGTAGATGGAATGAAAATGTACGAGTATGAGTTTCATTATCGATTGGAAGAGAGCGATTTTCGCTTCTTTCTTAGTGCGCCGCGCTGTTTTCTTTGTGCAAAAGGTCGTCATTTCCATCCATTGATGTTTTCAAAATCCGTAGTGTAATCTAAAGGTGGCTCAAGTATAATGATTATCATTATCAATTGCAAGAGAGCACACAAATCGTACAGGAGACGGGGAAACTATGAACAAACTACGGTTCGCTTTATGTAAAAGCGCATCAATCCTTCTATTGTTTGTTTTGCTAGCCGCTTGCGGCGCGGCATCCACAAAATCGTCCGACGCATCATCTGGGGAACAACAAAACGCTGCCGCCGCCGAAGTGCCGCAAGCGTTCAAAACGTATACGGATTTTCAAGGCCGAAAAACCGAAATTCCCGTTTATCCGCGGAGGATTGCGGTTGTGGCAGGATCGGGAGCCATACTTGACGTCAAGGAATTGGGTTTTGAGCCAGTCGGTTACCCGCACCGTTATATGAGCAACTCCGCCATTTTGAAATCGGTGCATGAAAGCTTAAGCGCCAAAGCGCCCGATCTGGGCATGCCCACGAACTTGGAGCAATTGGTCGAACTGCAACCGGAGTTGACGATCATGGGTTACGAGACACAGGATAACGAATACGATATGCTGAAGAAAATCGGGCCTCTGGCCGCTTTTGACGAGTCGGTGCCGCTGCAAAAGCGGCTTACCGAAATCGGCGAGATTTTGGGCAAACAAGCGGAGGCAAAGGCCATCCTGTCCGAGCTGGAGGACAAAACCAAGGCGATGTGGCAGCAGCTGCGCTCGCAAGGAAAAATAGCCGAAGGAGAAACGGCGGCCGTCGTCGTTTATTATTGGAACAAGAGCATGTATTTGATGAAAAACTTCGGCGTGTTCGACCTGATCAACAACCCTATGGGTTTTAAAATGTCGGAAAAGGTCGCATCCTTGTCGCCATCCTCCGGTTCGCCTTACATAGAAATCACGGAGGAGGCGCTGCATGACACCTTGATCGCCGATCGCTTGTTTCTGCTCTATGCGAACAATGCGGAAGCCAAAGAAGGCTTCAAGCAATTGAAACAGAGCAAAATTTTTCAAAGCCTTCCGCCGGTCAAAAACGGCAAGACGCATTACATTCCGCTCGAATACAATGACAGTGATTTGATTACTACCCGCAAGCTCATTGAGGTTTTTCCGCGGATTTTGGAAACCGAGACTTTCGAGTAAGCCAACAGGAGAGATCAGACCTATGTTTTCATCTTCATCAAACGACCGGCGGTCGCTTCCGTTCACATTCGTATTGGCGGCCGTTCGGCGTTTGACCTGCGACAGCGATGAACAGGTTCCGATTGAACGCGAACGGGCAGACGTATACCGGCTCCTTCTGGTCCTTCAGGGAACGCCGGAGGTGAAGTTCGAGGGGCAAGGACGAATGGCCGAGCCGGGGACCTGCCTCTTGATTTCTCCCGGCAGCGAAGCCGTTATTACCGGTAACGGGAGAGCGTGCGCAGCCTGTCTGATGTCCTTTACGGCAATTCATGCCGGTGCGGACGATAAAGCCCTGCAAAGTATATTGGAGCGGTTGTCCCAAGGTACCCGGCTGCCCGCATCCGTTCTCAACGAATTTGCCGGGCTTTGGGAGAAAGGAGACGCCCGGCAAGACGGGCTGATCCAGCTCCGATGGAACCGCGATTTTCTGTCTCTGCTTCTCCTGCTTTTGGAACAAAGCGCGCTGGAGAAGCAGTCCCGCGATCCTGAGAGTTCGGTGGGACAAACGATCGATTATTTGCAAAACCATTATCACCGGGTCATCACTGTGCAGCAGCTTGCGGATATGGCTCAGCTGCCCCGCTGGCAATATCTCCGCATATTCAAGAAATTGACCGGGACCAAGCCAAGCAGCTACCTGATCCATTTAAGAATCGAGCAGGCAAAAATACGGCTGAGCGGTACCGATGAGCAAGTGTGGGAAGTGGCTCATCGGGTCGGATTCAGCGACGAGCATTATTTTAATCGCAGATTCAAGCTGCTGACCGGCGTATCTCCCGGCCAATATGCGCGGATCTATAACCCCAAGCATTCCGCGCCGCGGGAGCAGGAGGCCGTGCATCCTTCTCCCGCGGCGCTCAGTCGCATCGTTTATGACGACGGCGGCACTCTGGGAGATTTGCTTGCGCTGGACATTTCGCCCGTCGGCGCGAATTTGCGTTTTTGCGATAACGATCCCTTGTTGGGCAAGGTACAACTTACACGCGAGATCGGATTCCCGTTAAGCCCGGATAAGGTTCGCGAGCTGAATCCCGATCTTGTGCTGCTCAGCCGTTATGGGAGCGACAAGTACCCGGAGCTTTCCGCGATCGCGCCGACGATTGTGGTGAACGAATATGCGCCCATGTATCGCCGTCTGCAAAAACTGGGGGAGGTTCTCGGCATACGAGAACGAGCGGATCGCTGGCTGAACGCATACGACTTGCGCCGGGAACGGATGTGGCAGAAGCTTCAAGCCCGCAAAGCCGACGATGAAACGGCGACCGTGCTGTTCTATGACGGCAATCTCAAGCTTTATTTGCTTCATCGTCAACGCGGGCTGGCCAAACTGCTGTATCACCCTCTCGGATTTCGCATGGACGAGCGGATACAACGCTTGCGCCCGGTTCGCGGCCATTATTACATATCCATAACTCCCGAGCGTCTCGATCAATATGCCGTGGGAGACCGGCTGTTCGTTTTTGTTCGTCCGGATCTGCGCGTATCGGCCGTGCTTTCGGAGCTTGCTTGCTGCTCGAGCTGGGTGCGGCTGCCCGCCGTTCGTTCCGGCAAGGTCCATTGTCTGGAAGCATTCTGGAATTTGGACGATGCGTTAACGAGCCAGCTTGCGCTGGAGCATTTCCCCGCTCTTTGGACATGACATCGCTCAGCCGACCGCATCATGCAAAGTTTAACGGTTTCGAATCGTTACTGAATGTCCTCAATAAGGTTTAGGCCTCCAGCAGCTCGCTCCGGAACAGTGAAGGGGGAGGCCTTCCAGCTCGGAAAAAGCTCAAAAAAAACGGATCGAAAATAAATTCAAAAAATATTTGCAATCGGCGGAAAAACCTGATAATATAACGGATGTCGCTAAATTGAGCGAAACGAGCTTCACTCAAGAAAGACTGTGGGGTTCAACTGCCCTAAAGGCGCCGGCATCCTCAACAAAAAACTTTTTCAAAAAAAGCTTGCAAACTGGTTGAGGATTTGATACAATAGATTTTGTCGCTGCTGAACAACTTGCTTCTAAACGAAGTGAGGATAACAGCAAAAGTTACATGCGGACGTGGCTCAGCGGTAGAGCATCGCCTTGCCAAGGCGAGGGTCGCGGGTTCGATTCCCGTCGTCCGCTCCATTACAACTTCATGAATGTGCCCTTAGCTCAGCTGGATAGAGCGTTTGNTACAACTTCATGAATGTGCCCTTAGCTCAGCTGGATAGAGCGTTTGACTACGAATCAAAAGGTCGGGAGTTCGAATCTCTCAGGGCACGCCATTCATACTTCGGGACGTAGCTCAGCTTGGTAGAGCACCTGGTTTGGGACCAGGGGGTCGCATGTTCAAATCGTGTCGTCCCGACCATTAAGTTTTCAAATCGGCAGAAGCTTCAGCTTTTGCAGATGATATTTGCGGGTGTAGTTCAATGGTAGAACTCCAGCCTTCCAAGCTGGTAGCGTGGGTTCGATTCCCATCACCCGCTCCATAATTTTAAAACTATGAAGCCTTAGCATATAAGGCTTTTTTTGTTGTTTCAGGGCTGTGTGCGGGAGCGAGAAGGCGGTTGGAACAAATGTTCATACTTTCTTCACTTGAGAATGATTATTATTATTGATATTGATTTAAAACCAATGGTATTCTGAAAGAAGTCAGGTCATTTACCAAAATTTGCGCTGTGTACGTTGTACATAAAGAAAGAGGTGGGGGAACGATGGACATGCCGCTGGATGACAGCGGTGCCGACGAGCGTGTAAGGAGGACTGTTGGATAATGCCAAAAGATACGATCACGGCATGGGGATTGTCGGCGGTGATGGTGATCGCATTATTTTTTCTCGCCGGAAATAACGAAGCTGCGGCAGCCAAACTGGCGGACGGCACGTACGAGGTAGAATACACGGTAAAAAAACCGGACGATGAATCCGTATCCATCTCCAATGATTATTTTGAGAAACCGGCCCGTGTAGAAGTGCGAAACGGCGAAGCGGTTGTGTATTTTCAGACGAATCACAACAAATGGATAACGTCGCTCAAGTATCCGGCGGGACCCGACGGCGTTCAATTGCAAGCTGTGGATGCCAATGAGGCCGAGGATACGAAAGTATTCCGGCTTCCGCATAAGGATCTGCTTGTGCCGGCTGCACTCGCTGTTCATGTGAAAATTGACGAGCTGGACTACGATCATGCCTATACCGTTCGGCTGGTGTTTAAGACGGATCAGCTGCTCGACGAGTCTGCACCGGTAGCGGAGGGAAAGAGCCTACCCGATGAACCCGTAGCCGGCGCAGGCGGGGAAGCCAAAGCAAGCGATTCGGTGAAAGAAGATACGCGGAACGAGCCGGGTAAAGCCGAGCCGAAGCAACAGGAGCTCCCGGCAGTCGAGCCGAAGCGACAGGAGTCCCCGGCTGTTGAACCGAAGCAGCAGGAGCTCTCGGCATCCGAGCCGAAACAGCAGGAACAAGAGTCATCCGGGCCGGAAAAAGGCGCAGAACCGGAACGCTCCGCAGAGAACGCCGCTCCTGCGGCATCGGGCGGTGGCGCGGTGGCGACGGGCGTCTCGGATTCGGCGGAGAGCGGGAGCGTTCGGCAAGAGGCCGATCAGGAGCCGTCCGACAATTCTGAGGATGTTGCGTCAGGGAGCAGCACATGGCTGGTGATTATGCCGGTTGTCTTAGCGGGATGCGCTTTGGGCATCGTATTTGCCTACCGGCATAAAAGGAGAAAGCGGCAAGCGCATTCCTAGTATGAGCAATAATCAGCATAACAGTAGAAATTTCGCACAAAGGAGCTTGAACACATTGAGAGCAAAATGGACGAATCTTATTTCTTTATTGACTGCACTGTTATTGATCTTTTCGGCAGTACCGGCATTCGCCGCGGAAAGCGAAGGGCAACCGGAGCGCGCGTATCAAGTTGATTTCAAAGTATTAAAAGACGGTACCGACGAAGTTTCGGCGGCCGATCAGTATGTGCAGAAGCCGGCGAAGGTGACCGTGGAAGACGGGGTTGGCTATGCCGAGCTGACGCTGCTGAAAAGCGGCTGGATTGCCAAGTTTGAAGTCGAACAGGATGGAACCTTGCAAGCGGCTTCGGTCACAGGGCAAGACGAGGCTGCTGATACGCGGACGGTTAAGTTCCGGGTGGGCAATATCCGCGAGAAGACCAATGCCCGGTTCGTTGTAGAAGTGCCGGCGATGAATTACAAGGGCGAATATAACGTTCAACTGTCGTTCGACACGACCGGCATGCCGGGAGGGTCAAAGCCTGCGGAAGAAGCCGAAGCAACGGACGGTTCTAACGAAGTGCAGCTTTCCGTCCTGAAAGACGGAACGGACGAGCCTTCGAGCCTGGGCAACTATGCTAGCAAAACCGGAAAGCTTTACGAGCGTGATGGCGCGTATTTCTTGACCTTCACATTGTTCAGCAGCTCCATGATTACTGCGTTTCAGTATGAAAACGGCGAAAAATTTGTCGATTCGGTCGTTCTGAGCGAAGACAAGGATGCCGACAGCCGCACGGTGGGGATCGTCGTCACTGATGTGACCAAGAAGCAAAATATCGCGCTGGAAGTTAACGCGGGGCCGCGAGGCGTCATGAAACATAAAGCGCAAATTGTTTTGAGCGCCGCATCGGGATCATCGGAAGGCAGCGGAGAAGCTGCACAGCCGACTTTCCGCGACATTCAGGAGCATTGGGCAAAAACAGCCATTGAAGAAGCGGTTAAACACGGTATCGTGCAAGGTTACGAAGATCATACCTTTAAACCGGATAACCAAATAACGAGAGCGCAGGCTGCTGTTATTTTTGCAAATGCGTTGAAGCTGAATCAGGCAGTGGAAATTCCGAATGCTTCGGATGAAGCGGACATTCCCGGCTATGCCGCGGCTGCCGTCAAGCAAGTTCGCGCGGCAGGATTGATGAGCGGTTATGACGATGGGGCATTCCGTCCGAATGCCAGCCTCAATAGAGCGGAACTGGCCGTTATTATTGCCAAAGCGAAGGGGCTTAAGGTAACGGATGGCGCTGTGCCGTCCTTCAGCGATGCCGGCAGCATCCCGGTATGGGCGCAGCCTTCGGTAGCTGCCGCTGTGGAAGCCGGGTTGATCTCCGGCCGCAGCGAGCATACATTCGCTCCGGCGGACATTGCGACGCGCGCAGAAATCGTAACACTGGTTATTAAATTGTTGGCGAGCTCCGCAGCGAAGTAAAGAAAATAGGCAAAGTCCACAATAGTTTTACGGTTAATGGGGATGTCAGGACACTGGCATCCCTTTTGGCCAGAGGGGTGATTACGATACAGAGGAATTATCGATTAATGGCTCGGAACGGGTTGCTGGCAATATGCTTGTTCTTCGTGGGCGCACTGTTGCCGGGCTGCATGACCGCTCCCGATCCTGCAGCCGCGACGACCGCATCGCCCGGCAATGCGGAATCAGCCGCTCTGGCTGCGAGTCCCGGTCCTAAGACGCAGGAGCAGGCGGCGAAAGCGGATGTCCAGACCTCCCCCCGTATTGTTTCCACAACGGTGGCGATTACGGAGATTCTGGACCTTCTGGAAGTCGATGTGGTAGGCGTGCCAACCAGCAGCAAGAAGCTTCCGGCCCGTTATGACGGGGCGAAGAAGATTGGAAGCCCGATGAGCCCCGATATGGAATTGGTGCGTATGCTGAAACCGGACGAGGTGTTGTCGGTCACGACGCTGAAATATGATCTGGGCCCAAAGTATGAAAGCGCTGGCGTTAAGGCTGATTTTCTCGATTTAACGAGTCTGGAGAGTATGAATGCGACGATCCTTAAGCTTGGACAGCGGTATGGGCGTGAGGAGCAGGCGGAGCGGGTTGCGCGGCAGTATCGGGAGAAGATGGGGGAAGTACAGGCGGCGATAGCCGGCAAGCCGGCGCCGAGCGTGCTTATTCTGATGGGCATCCCCGGCAGTTATCTGGTTGCAACGGAACATTCGTATATCGGAGATTTGGTGAAAAGCCTGGGAGGCGTTAATGTCGTTCAGGGCGAACAGGTGGAATATGTCGCATCGAACACGGAGCATCTGCAGCAGGCGAATCCGGATATCATATTGCGTGCTGCCCACGGCTTGCCCGATGAGGTGGTCAAGATGTTCGACAAGGAGTTTCGGACGAATAGTATATGGAAGCATTTTAATGCCGTGAAGACGGGACGCGTTTACGATCTGGAAGAATCGCGGTTCGGGATGATAGGCAATATGGCCGTGAGCGATGCTTTGGACGATTTGATCAGGATGTTGTACGAATGAACAGGAGATCGATAAAGCTTGTTGCCATGTTTGCCGGTTTGCTGACGGCTCTGATTGCCGTGTTTCTGTATGCGGCGATCACCGGGAGCATCCGGATTACCGCCCCGGAATTGATCGCAGGCTTATTGAGCGGAACGGATGAGCGCGTGGATGTTATTCGCGATTTGCGTTTCCCGAGAATCTTCGTGTCGATGCTGGCCGGTGCGACGTTAGCCGTATCCGGGGCATTGCTGCAGGCTGTGATGCGCAACCCGCTGGCGGACGCGGGGATCATCGGTATTTCTGCCGGCGCCGGCGTGTTTACAATGGTTTTGGCCGGTCTGTTTCCGATGCTGTTTTTCTGGACGCCGCTGTTTGCCTTTATCGGAGGAGCCGTCGCGTGCCTGCTCGTTTACACATTTGCGTGGCAGGGCGGGTTAAGTCCGCTGCGGATGGTGCTGGTCGGCATTGCCGTTCATATGATCTTTACAGGCATCGGGCAACTGGTTCCGGCTTTTGTGCGCTCTTCCATCGGCCAAGCGAATCTGATCAGCGCATCAACGTTTTCATTGACGACCTGGGGAGACGTGCGCTTGCTGCTTATTTACGGAACGATCGGGCTTATTCTGGCCTATGTCCTGTTCCCCTGGTGCGATATGCTGCTGCTTCAGGACAAAACCGCACAAAACCTCGGCTTGCATGTCGTCCGGGCACGTGTTGCCCTTTCGGCGGTAGCGGTGCTGCTGGCCAGTTCGGCCGCTGCTGTCGGCGGATTTCTTTTTTTCGTCGGTTTGCTTGTGCCGGCGATCGCCCGGATTTGCGTCGGCTCCGAACATCGCGTATCGCTTCCCTTCTCCGCGCTCGCCGGCGCCTTGCTGGTGCTGGTCGCTGATACATTGGGCAGAATCGTGGCGCAACCGGTCGAAATTCCTGCTTCGGTCATCATGATGATGATCGGCGGGCCGTTTTTGCTCATCTTGTTGAAGAGGGGAGGGCGGATGTATGGAAATTAACCAGGTCGTCTTCTCTCATGACAAGCGGAAGGAACATCTGAAGGGCATTCAGGCCGCTCTTCCCGGCGGCAAAATCACGACAATTATCGGACCGAACGGTTGCGGAAAATCGACTTTGCTCGGGGTCATGTCCGGCCTGCATCATCCGCAATCCGGTAAGGCGGTGATCGACGGCAAGGCGGTCCATCGTTATTCCGCCATGGAGCTGGCCCGCAAGCTGGCGGTCGTTCATCAGCAGAACAGCGCTCCGGCGGATATAACGGTAGAGCGGCTGGTTGGATACGGGCGCATTCCTCATCGCAGCTGGTTTGGCGGCAATGGCGAGGAAGACCGGGAAGCGATTCAATGGGCGTTGGCCTGCACCAATCTGACCGGGAAGCGGGATACTTCCGTCGAGAAGCTATCCGGCGGGGAGCGGCAAAGGGTATGGCTGGCCATGGCGCTGGCGCAAAAAACGCCCATGCTGTTTCTCGATGAGCCGACCACCTTCCTGGATATGTACTATCAATTGGAGATACTGGAGCTCGTCAGACGGCTCAACCGCGAATACAACCTGACCATTGCGATGGTTTTGCACGATATTAACCAGGCGATTCGCTACAGCGATTACATCATTGCGATGAAGGACGGAGAGATCGTCGCCCACGGTTTGCCGCATGAGGTCATTACTTCGGAGAGGGTCAGGGAGATTTACGGCGTTCATGTCATTGTGGGTGAAGAGGAAAATACGGGCATATACATCGTCCCTGTCGGCATCCAAGACTCGATCAGGCGCTAACAGGACTAATTATTTTCCTCCGTTTTTCGGACAGTCGGGAGCAGCCCCTCAAGGCTTTAAGCCTTTGAGGGGTTATTGCTGTTTATTTAGAATGCTCGAGTCAGTAAGTCCGCCAGAAAATGGCATCAGACTCCGTTGACAACGTCTTTGCGGCAAGGAAGTGGTAGATCCGCTGAAAAACTTCCTGCGTTATGCGCTTTCATTTTGGAAAACAACCTTCGCAAAAGCGATAAATATGATAAAATAATAAGAATGTGACAAAATGGTTACGTCATCATGATATGGTTTTCCAGATAGGAAGGTAGGTAATTATGTCGGAAGCTAGAAACCCCTTGTCGAATGATTCGTCAAAGCAACTGCTGCGCCGCGACGTACGCTTTCTCACCAGCATTCTGGGAGAAGTGCTTGTCCATCAGGGCGGTAACGAACTATTGGCTATCGTGGAGCAAATTAGAGAATTGAGCAAGTCCATGCGAGCGCAATTTACGCATGAGGTATACGATCAATTTAAGAGCACGCTTGACTCTCTTGCTCCCGATAAGCGCAAGAAGGTTATTCGTGCATTTGCCATTTTCTTTCAGCTTGTCAACATTGCCGAGCAGAATCATCGGATTCGCCGCAAACGCGATTACGAACGATCGGCCGGAGAGTCGATCCAGCCGGGATCGATTGAAAGCGTCGTGAAGGAACTCAGCCTGCATGGGACGGGCGCCGATGAAGTGGATGACATTTTGAAGCGCATTTCGCTTGAGCTCGTTATAACGGCACATCCGACGGAAGCAACCCGCCGGGCGGTTCTTGATATTCATCAGCGCATCGCCAAAGAGGCTTTGGAGCTGGACAATCCGATGCTGACGAACCGGGAGCGGGATCAGCTTCGCGAAACGCTTCTCGGCGAGGTGCTGACCCTGTGGCAGACCGACGAGCTGCGGGAACGCAAGCCGACGGTCATCGACGAAGTGAAGAACGGCATGTATTATTTCGATGAGACGCTGTTCGAGGTTCTGCCGGAAGTTTACGGGGAGCTGGAACGCTGTTTGAATAAATATTATCCGAATAAATCTTGGCATGTGCCGTCGTTTCTGCGTTTTGGTTCTTGGATCGGCGGGGATCGCGACGGAAATCCTTCCGTTACCTCCCGCATTACATGGGAAACGCTCGGCATGCAGCGCTCGCTTGCGCTCCGGAAATATGAAGCCTCGCTTCGCAGCTTGATGGGGCATATGAGCTTCAGCAACAGTATCGCCGCCGTTTCCGTCGAGCTTGTCGATTCGATAAAACGCGACAGCGAGCGATTGGAGCTAAAGCCGGAAGAGCTTTGGCGCAATGATAGAGAAACGTACCGGATTAAGCTTAAATATATGATCGAGAAGCTCCGCAACATCGGGCAATCCCAAGCGGGACATAACGATCCGAAGCGGTACAATAGCTCCGCCGACTTTCTTGAGGATCTGCATATCATCGATCGCAGTCTGAGAAGCCACTACGCGGACTATATTAGCGACAATTTCGTCCGCAAACTGATTCGTCAAGTCGAGCTGTTCGGCTTCCATATGGCGGCGCTGGACGTCAGACAGCACAGCAAAGAGCATGAGAATGCGATGACGGAAGTTTTGCAGAAAATGGGCGTCTCGGACAACTACGCCGCACTTTCCGAAGAAGAAAAAGTGACGCTTCTTACCGGCGTTCTGAATGATCCGCGTCCGATTACATCGCCTTATTTGGAGTATACCGAATCGACGCAGGAATGTTTGGATGTTTACCGGACAATCCGCAAGGCGCAGGAGGAATTCGGGCGCGACTGCATCAACAGCTACTTGATCAGCATGACTCAAGATTCAAGCGATCTGCTTGAGGTTATGGTTTTCAGCAAGGAAGTGGGCTTGTACCGGCGCGAACGCAGCGGGCAAGTGATCTGTACGCTGCAGCCAGTTCCGTTGTTCGAAACGATCGACGACCTGCATGCGGCTCCCAATATTATGCGCACCTTGTTCGCGATTCCGGCTTACCGGGACAGCCTCAAGTCTATGGGCGAGCTCCAGGAGATCATGCTTGGGTATTCGGACAGCAATAAGGACGGCGGCGTTCTGACTGCAAACTGGGAGCTGCGCGTAGCGTTGAAGAGCATTACGGAAGCGGCGAACGAATTCGGCGTGAAGCTGAAGTTTTTCCACGGCCGGGGCGGCGCTCTCGGACGCGGCGGCATGCCGCTCAACCGGAGCATACTGGCGCAGCCGGCGGATACGGTCGGAGGCGGCATCAAGATTACCGAGCAGGGCGAGGTGCTCTCGCAGCGTTATGCGATCAAAGGCATAGCGTACCGGAGTCTGGAGCAGGCGACATGGGCGCTTATTACGGCCGCCGTCATGGCGAAGAAGCCGCAGAACGACGTTTCCGAAGAGAAATGGGAGGAAATTATGCTCGGCATTTCCGAGCAGGCCCAGAACAAGTATCAGGATCTTATTTTCCGCGATCCGGATTTTTACGGATTTTTCAAAGAAACGACGCCGCTGCCGGAAATCGGCGAGCTGAACATCGGTTCTCGTCCTTCCAAGCGCAAAAACGGCGACCGCTTCGAAGATTTGCGCGCTATCCCTTGGGTATTCGCATGGACGCAGACCCGCTACTTGCTGCCTGCCTGGTATGCGGCCGGAACGGGCTTGCAAAGCTTTTTGCAGGATAATCCGGACAATATGAAGCAGCTCCAGCTTATGTACGCCAAGTGGCCGTTCTTCCGCTCCACGATCGACAATCTGCAGATGGCGCTGGCCAAGGCGGATTTGACGATTGCGAACGAGTATGGCAGCATGGTCAAGGATCAGGACGTCGCTGTTCGTATTTTTACGCTTATCAAGGAAGAATATGAGCTGACCTCACGGCTGATTCTGGAGATTACAGGGCAGGACGGCATTTTGGAAAATGTTCCGATTTTGCAGGAATCGATTCGTCTGCGGAATCCGTATGTCGACCCGCTGAGCTACATGCAAGTGGGTCTCCTGACGGAGCTGCGCGAGCTTCGCGGGCGCGGAGAAGACGACAACGGCTTGCTTAAAGAAGTGCTGCTGACCATTAACGGCATTGCGGCAGGCTTGCGGAATACGGGCTGATCGACCTAGTCCGGATTGGATAAAAGATAAATTTTAATAGTTGAAACGTGGCGACAGCCGCTTCGTATTAGTATTTTAACGGAACGGTTGACGGCGCAATTTGATCGAACGAACAGGAGTCGGCAACCTTATACGTAAGGCTGCGCGGCTCCTTTTCTTTATGGAGGCAGGAACCTTAAACAGGCAGCGGATCATTGCCAGTTCGCCAATTAAAGGTTATGCTTCGAGAAATTCGTCAAAAGCTTAATTTTTGATTACAATATATAAAGACGTTTTGTTTTATGAGGCGGACACAGGGGACCACATACAGAGAAGCCGACGATGCGGCGGTTCGGGACAGCATCGATTGCGGGCAGGGTAACCCGGGTTGGAGGAGATCTAGTGAACTATGTGGAGACGCGGCTTGCCAAATTGTCGCGAAACGGCGATCGAAGGGCGTTCGCCGAATTGGTCGACATGTATAAAGACAAGCTGTACCATTTGGCTTACCGGATGTTAAGCCAGGCGCACGAGGCGGAGGACATCGTGCAAGAAACGTTTTTGCGGGTGTATACGAACTTGGAGCGTTACGATGAAAATCAAAAGTTCTCCACCTGGATTTATCGGATAGCGACCAATCTATGCATAGACCGGCTGCGCAAGCGGAAAGCCAATTATTCGCTTGATGCCGAAATGCCGGACGGCGAAGGCTCCGACTGGTATTCATTGCTGCCGAGCGACGAGGCGACCCCGGAAAGCGAGCTGCTGTTGTCGGAAACGCAGCATAACATTCGCAAGGCGATCGATTCGCTGCCGGAAAAGTACAAATCCGTCGTCATTCTTCGTTATTTGCATGATATGTCTCTGCAGGAGATCGGCGATGTCTTGGATATGCCGGTTACGACGGTCAAAACGAGGGTGCATCGCGGCAGGGAGTTTTTACGCAAAAAGCTGGAAAATGAGTACGGCGGCAAAAATTTATGAAACATATCGTGAGCTCATTCGTATGGTATACCAAAATAGAAACAGTATGGTGGCAGAAAGGAGCGGCTGACCGATGAATTGCAAAGAAGCGCTCCCCTTGATGCATGATTATTTGGACGGCGATCTTACAAGCTCGGAGGCAACGGCCCTGAAGCGGCATATGCTGACTTGCCAGGATTGCCGTGCACGGTTCCAGCAGCTTGAGAGAACGGAAGCGCTAGTCAAGACGCTGCCGCGCAGTCATGCGCCCGATGAATTAACGGCCCGGATCATCTCCTCGCTGCCGCAGCCCAAACGCCGCAAGATGTGGATGCATTGGGTGAAGCGGCATCCGGCGATTTCGGTCGCCTCCGTATTTTTGCTGGTCATGCTGAGCAGCTTTGCTACTTTCTGGGACCAGGATACGGATATGATGGTCAAAGTGTCGCATCTGGATGAAGTCGTCATTAAAGGGGATACCGTATATGTCCCGGCGGGTCGTTCGGTAAATGGAGATTTGTTGGTGCAGCGCGGGAAGGTCGAAGTGGAAGGCGAAGTGAAAGGGAACCTGATCGTCATCGACGGAACCTACAATTTGGCTTCTACCGCTCACATTGCCGGTAAGATCAAACCGATCGATCAAACGATCGAGTGGGTGTGGTACAAGGTGAACGAATGGGTGTCATCCGTTGCCAAATAAGACTCTTGCGGGACAGCAAGACAAGCGCATTTTCTGAAAACCTTCCCTTCAATTGTTGAAAGGGGAGGTTTTTTATTTGAGTTTAGCGGAAAGTATATCGTGGATGCAGCGCCAAACCTGCGGTAAACACACAGTCCAAATGACGTCGAGTAGGCGTTTATCCTTGAATATGGTATGATCTAAGATAAGGCATACTAAGACTTACATAAAATAGCGGAAGTTCAAAAAGTCGACTTTTTTTGAACTTGCCAGCAAACATATCGCGGAAGCCGTGTCTACACATACGGTAAACGCGAGCGTAAAAGGCGTCTGCAGGCGCTTAGCTTCGACTCAAACATACGGGGAGTCCCGAAACGCATATCCGGAAAGAGACAGGCTTTACTGGGGGACTTAGAATGGACTACTTGACCGAGCTGTCGTTTAAAGATTCCATTAAAGAAATCATCGACGTGCTGATCGTAAGTTATGTAATTTATAAGCTGCTTATGCTGCTGCGCGGTACAAGAGCGATCCAGCTGCTTAAAGGCATTTTCGTCGTTATGGTGACTTGGGCGCTCAGCATTACGTTTCATCTGAACACGCTGCAGTGGATGATGACGCAAATGTTCAACATCGGGTTGATTGCGCTCATTATCATTTTCCAGCCGGAGCTGAGACGTGCGCTCGAGCAGCTCGGCAGAGGCAAGCTGTTCAGCCGCTCGACCGCCGAGGAAGACCAGGAAGTGAATCAGCGCATCGGCGAAATTATGAAAACCGTCGCAAACTTATCCAAAAGGCGCATAGGCGCATTGATCGTTTTCGAACGGGAGACGGGTTTGAACGAGTATATCGAATCGGGCATACCGATCGGTTCCGAAATTACGTCGGAGCTGCTGATCAACATTTTCATCCCGAACACGCCGCTGCATGACGGAGCCGTCATCATCAGGCAAAACCGCTTGATGGCGGCCGGCTGTTATTTGCCGCTGTCCGAGAATCCGTTTATCAGCAAGGAGCTCGGCACGCGCCACCGCGCGGCAATCGGCATGAGCGAAGTGTCGGATGCGATTTCCGTCGTCGTATCGGAGGAAACCGGACAAGTTTCGCTGGCCATCAATGGGATGGTCGTTCGCGACATTAAAGAGGAATCGCTCATCTCCAAGCTTCACTCGGAGCTGAAGCCGAAAGTGAAAGAGAAGACGACGTTCACCTTCTGGAAAGGGAAGGGGGACAAGACGAATGGATAAATGGCTGCGCAATAACAATGTGGTGAAGGGTATCGCCCTAGTAATCGGCATTTTGCTGTGGGTGGTCGTTCATTTGGACGTGCAGACCACTTCAAGCGGCAATACGGGCTCGACGCTGCGGAATCAAACGATCAGCAATGTGAGCATCGTGGCCAAATACGATCAGGAGCTGTACTCGCTCCGCTCCATTCAGCCTGCGGAAGTTACCGTTGTGCTTAGCGGGCGGTCGGATGCGGTACGCAAGGTCGATACGGCCAAAATCCGCGTCGAGCTCGACTTGACCCAAATGAAAAGCGGCGTTCATTCGCTTCCCGTTAAAGTAATAGGAGCGCCTAGCACGGTAACGGCGGAGGCGACGCCTGCTTTCGTGAGGGCTGAGCTTGAGGAAATGCAAATGAAGCAAGTGCCGGTCACCATCAATGTGGCGGGTACGCCTGCGGAAGGCTATAAAGCCGGGCAGCCGGTGGTCAAGCCGACGCGCGTGCAGGTAACGGTGCCGGAAAGCCAGATCAACGCGGTGGAATCGGCGCGAGGCGAGGTCAGCGTGGACAAGGCGAACGGAGCGGTGACGAAGCAGGTGAAGCTGGTCGCCTACGACAAGAATGGAAAGAAGATCGACGGCGTGATCAACCCGCAGGTCGTCGATGTCGAGGTGCCGATTACGAGCCCGCTCAAAGCGATGCCGCTGCAGGTTAAATTCGTCGGCCGGCCTGCTCAAGGCTTCAGTGTGGCATCGGTCACGAAGCCGGAGCAAGTCACCGTTTTCGGACCTCAGGATATACTGGATAAAATGGAGTTCTACGACGGCTTGCAGATCGACTTGAACGGGCTTAAGGAAGACAGGTCGCTATCGGTCGACGTTCCGCTTAAGAAGGGCGTCACCCGGGTCGATCCGGCCAAGGCGGAGATTAAGATCGCCGTGGTCCCTTCAGCTACGAAGGTCGTCGAGAAGGTGCCGATCACGCTGATCGGACAGAGCGAGGGTTATACCGCCAAGCTCATTTCTCCCGAAGGCAGCCAGTTGGCGGTTACGGTGGAAGGAGCTCCGGCGCTGCTGGATAAGCTGAAGCCTCAGGACATTCAAGCGGTTGTCGACGTTACGAACGCGGCTTCCGGTACCCAGGAGCTTCCGATCACCTTGAATCTGCCGCCGTTTTTGATGCAGGCCGCTCAGCAGCCTGCGCTGAAAGCAGTCGTTGAAATTACGGCGAATCAGCCGTCCAAGCCGGTTACGGGCGGAGAATCGACGGAAACGCCGACCGCTCCTCCTGCAGGGGGAAGCGGTTCGCCTACGCCGTCACCTACACCTGTGCCGTCTCCGACTGCTTCCAGCGGAACGGCCACGATAACGCCTACACAGTCAAAAAGCTCCGAAAGCTCAGGAGCGCCTGCCGGGGGAGACGGCAAGAAAACAAACTAAACTATTAAGTATATTCGGGGGAGTATAAATACTATGGGGAAATATTTTGGAACGGACGGCGTGAGAGGCGTCGCCAATCAGGAACTGACACCGGAGCTCGCATATAAAATCGGCCGCTGCGGCGGCTATGTTCTTACAGGCCAAGCCAAGCAGCCTAAGGTCGTGATCGGACGGGATACGCGTATTTCGGGTCCGATGCTTGAGGCTGCGCTCGTAGCCGGGCTTCTTTCTATCGGCGCCGATGTAATCCGGCTAGGCGTGGTATCCACACCGGCGGTTGCTTATTTGACCAGAAAGCTTGGAGCGGATGCGGGGGTCATGATCTCGGCGTCGCATAACCCCGTTCAGGATAACGGCATCAAGTTTTTCGGCGGAGACGGCTTCAAGCTCCTTGACGACAAGGAGCTTGAAATCGAGCGTCTGCTCGACGCCGAGTCGGACGAACTGCCTCGTCCCGTCGGCGGAGATCTCGGAGCGTTGAGGGATGACGCGGATTTGAAATGGCAGTATGCCGAATTTTTGAAAACGACGGTATCTTCATCGTTTGCCGGGCTGAAAATCGTACTCGACTGCGCGCACGGCGCTGCATACGAGCTTGCGCCGCGCGTGTTCCGCGAGCTGGGGGCGGAAGTGATCACGATCGGGGCGGAGCCGAACGGCCGCAACATCAACGACAACTGCGGCTCGACGCATCCGGAGGCGCTGCGCGCCGAGGTGCTGAAGCAGAAGGCGGACATCGGTCTGTCCTTTGACGGCGATGCCGACCGTTTGATTGCGGTAGACGAGATGGGAGAAGAAGTAGACGGCGATTTTGTGCTGACGATTTGCGGCGATGCGTTGAACAAGCAAGGGAAGCTGAACCACGGCACGATCGTGACGACGGTGATGAGCAACCTGGGCTTTTTTAAGGCGGCTCGCGAGCTTGGACTGAATACGGTGCAAACGGCCGTAGGCGACCGCTACGTCATGGAAGAAATGCGCAAAGGCGGATACAACCTCGGCGGCGAGCAATCCGGCCATATTATTTTCCTCGATTACAGCACGTCGGGCGACGGTATTTTGTCAGGGCTGCAGTTGGCCGATACGGTCGTGCGCTCCGGCAAGAAGCTGAGCGAGCTGCGCAAGCTTATGCGCCAGTTTCCGCAAGTGCTGGTTAACGTCCGCGTTGCAGACAAGAGCACGTGGAAGCAAAATGTTGCGATCGGCGAAGCGATTCGCGTTGTGGAAGAAGAGCTGGGCGATAACGGCCGCGTTCTGGTCAGACCTTCGGGAACCGAGTCGCTTATCCGCGTCATGGCCGAAGGACCGGAGAAGGATCAGGTGGAACGCTGCGTTCGCTCCATCGCCGACGTCATCGAACGCGAGTTGGCGTAAGCCGCTGTATGCTCGACCGGTAGCAGCTGCGTGCGTTCCAACGCCGCCGCTGTGTGTCGAACGTGAAACGATGTAAGCCGGTTTTCAGGTTCGGCAGGTAGACCGCTGCGTGCGTTCTGTCGCCGACGTCGAGCGTGAGCGACGAAAGCCGCTTGCAAGCTGTCGAAGACGGACCCCCGATGTCGAAGTCGGGGGTTCTTGCGACTGAGGGCGAGTCGGAGCGTGTCCGCGAATATTGTCGCAAAAAATCTGTTGCGCATCCGAGCTAAAATGAATATTATTGATTATGACTCAAAATGGAAAGGTGGATAGCGGTTTTTGAAATGCAAGCGCCAGAGCTCGAGCGGGACGGAAACGGCTTGAGCTGACGAGGTGAAGGTGTTCGAAGTTATTCGGCGGGGACCTTCCGGTACACCATCAGTGCCGTAAGTTGGGGGGCAAAAAACCGGGCGACCGGTCGGACAAGATCCCAACATGTGATGAAACAGCATGCATAGAGCGTAGCAGCAATCGTATAGCGTATTGCCGTTTGGAGCGGCTTTGTTTGACTTTGGAAATTATAGCTTATGGATTGGTGAAGCTACTAGTTTTCAAGTTGAAACGGCTTCTTAAGCGTAAGCTAAGGACGAGTGCGTATACCGGAGAAATGGAATACCGGCGAAGGATATACGTTGCCGACATTTCAAAAAAAGGGCATGGGATGCCCTTGGTTTGCTATTGCCTTTTATCTGCTGATCCTTGAAAATCGTCGCGGACGAATATATCGGAGGTAATCACGAATGTGCGGTATTGTTGGTTATGTAGGTAAACGGGATTCCCAGGACATTTTGATCGATGGGCTGAAAAAGCTCGAATATCGCGGATACGATTCCGCAGGCATTGCCGTTCATACGGCGAACGGACTTGAGGTGAAGAAGGCGAAGGGACGCCTCGCCGTGCTCGAGTCGCAATTGAGCGGGGACCCGCTGCGCGGAACGATCGGGATCGGACATACGCGCTGGGCGACGCACGGCAAGCCGTCGGACGTCAATTCGCATCCGCATACGGATAATTCGCAGAAATTTTCTGTCGTGCACAACGGCATTATTGAAAATTATATCGCTTTAAAAGAAGAGCTGATTGCGCAAGGGGTGCAGTTCGTCTCGGAAACGGACACCGAGGTTATCTCGCACTTGATTGCAAGCTTGTACGAAGGCGACATCGTGAAGGCGGTCCAGAAGGCCGTCAAGCGGATGAGCGGCGCTTTTGCGCTTGGCGTTCTGACCGAGTATGAGCCGGATAAGCTTGTCGCCGTGAGGCTGGCCAGCCCGCTTATTATCGGGGTAGGGCAGGATGAGAATTTCATCGGCTCGGATATTCCGGCGATTTTGGAGCACACGCGCAACGTGTACATCCTGAACGACGGCGAAATGGCGGCGTTGACGCAGGACGGCGTCGAGCTGATGACGATCGAGGGGAACTTTATTTCCCGCGAGATGTTCCATGTGGACTGGGATATTGTGACGGCGGAGAAGGCCGGCTTCGACCATTTTATGCTTAAAGAGATTCACGAGCAGCCGAAGGCTTACCGCGATACGATGGGCAGCCGTATTTCGCAAACCGGCGACCGTGTCGAGCTGAAGGAAGTCGGGATGTCGGCTGAGCAAATTCGCGGCATTCGCAACGTTCATATCGTCGCCTGCGGCACGGCATTCCATGCAGGCTTGATCGGCAAGTCGGTCATCGAGAAGCTGGCGCGTATTCCGGTCGAAATCGATGTCGCGTCGGAATACCGGTACCGGTCACCGATTATTACGAGCGATACGCTCGCAATCGTCGTCAGCCAATCCGGCGAGACGGCCGATACGCTGGCGGCGCTGCGTGAAGCGAAACGATGCGGCGCGCGCGTCGTGGCGATTACGAACGTGGTCGGCAGCTCCGTCGCCCGGGAAGCGGACGATGTGATCGTCACGTGGGCGGGGCCGGAAATCGCCGTCGCCTCCACGAAGGCGTATACGTCGCAGTTGATCGCGTTTTACCTGTTTGGCCTGCACCTGGCGCAAACGCTGGGCACGATGGAAGCGGCGGAAATCGCGCAAACGATCGCTGCGCTTCAGGCGCTGCCGGAGCAAGTTGAGGCCATTTTGCAGGAAAAAGATGCGATCAAGCGGATCGCCGAGGACATCGCGGGCCATGACAATCTGTTCTTCATCGGCCGCGGTTTAGATTATGCGGTAGCTATGGAAGGCTCCTTGAAGCTGAAGGAGATTTCGTATATCCACTCCGAGGCCTATGCGGCCGGAGAGTTGAAGCACGGCACTCTGGCGCTGATCGAGGAAGGCATCCCCGTCATCGCATTGGCGACGCAGGATGCGTTGTTCGAGAAGACGGTAAGCAACATCAAGGAAGTGAAGGCGCGCGGCGCGCACGTCCTCGGTCTCGCCAACGAAGGCGACCATGAGCTCGAGAAAGCGGTCGACGAAGTGTTCGCCATCCCGCGCACGCTTCCGCTGCTGACGCCGGCGTTATCCGTTATCCCGCTGCAACTGCTCGCTTACTACGCCTCGCTGGCACGCGGCAACGACGTCGACAAGCCGAGGAACTTGGCGAAGAGCGTGACGGTGGAGTAGTGGGGGTTGGGTTTTGTAGCAGCAGGCGTTGCACGCAAACAAAGTCATTTGACCGCAAATTAAATTCGTATTGAGCAATTAAAAGTCGTATCAGAGTCGAGCAGATCCAGGATTATTTCCTGACATTTGCTCGGCTTTTCTTTTTGGGGCAGGGGCGGGAGATCTGGGGGAAGACAGGAGAAAGCAGGGTTATTCTCGGATGTATCTCAGAGGCTTTATCAGGCGTTTCAAGGCTTCTAAGGCGTTGGAGTGGGGCTAAGTTCAGGCTTTACCCAGACTATTTCTGTTCTTGTAGCCTGATCCTTTTCCTGCCCGATAGAGTGGGGTGGCGTGCTGCGGCAGCTGCTTCACTTTTTTATTTGAAATAACGGGCGCTTATCATGAATTTATAAGCATGCTATTAGCTGCTTAAAAGAAATAAAATGGTATATTCGGATTATCATACTTAGGTGGTGATGACGAGTGGGGTATGAACATCCAAAACATATAATTGCGGTCTCAGCTTTGGTGAAAAACGAAAAAGACGAAGTCTTGTTACTAAGAACTCATTTGCGATCGGATACATGGGAAATGCCGGGAGGGAACGTCGAGATCGGGGAACCGTTAGATGAGGCTGTTCGAAGGGAGTTTTTTGAGGAGACAGGGATTTTAATCCGTCCCATCGGCATAACAGGCGTGTATTATAATGCGACTCGGCATGTTTTAGCAGTAGTGTTTAAGGCAGTGTATATCGGCGGCGATATAAAAATTCAACCGAAGGAGATTTTAGAAGCGAGGTATATCCTGCTAGACGATTCGAACATTGGCCAATACATAACGCGTCCGCAGCAAAAGTCTCGTACGCTTGATGCTATGAAAGCAAAGCATTTTGTTCCGTATGAAGCTTGTGAAGTAAGTCCGGAATATAACTTATTGTCCAGATTACACAATGAATGCTGACCTTGAATGGTTCCGCTAAAAGGATCGGCGGTTTACACCATCAGGATAAAGGCGAAAAAAGGGCGAATAAGCTGTGCGCTTATACGCCCTTTTTTTGTTAGTTGCTTATCTCTCCTTCAGCATGTTCGCGCTAGCCGAATGTCGGCTTATGCATGCGAGCGGACAGCGCGCACCACGAACTCCCTGAAGTTATAGTTCACGGGAGCTTCGGTTCCCCGCAAGGAAGCGACGGCTTCCATGAATTGGCGGTCCTCCGTGGTCGCCGAATTGTAGATGCCTGTCACCTCGATATTCTCGAAGCCGGCTTTACTTAACCAATCGCGGATTTCCGGGGAGGCCATGCCGAGCAACTCGTCTCTTTGGATGGAATTGTCCAGAAGCCTGAACAGGGTGGACGGCTGAAAAATATTTGGTACGACCGCCAGTAGCACCCCGCCTTCCCGTAGCGTCTCCCGGCATCTGTGCAGTGCCGAAATCGGATTGTGCAAACTGTGAAATGTGTTATGCAGAATCACTACATCAAGCGAAGCGGGAGAATGAAGCTCCAATGCCTGCTCGGCCGTTCCCGTATAAGCAGGGGCGGAGCAAACTAGCGATGCGCCTTCAGCGGCATTCCCGTTAGCATCTGCGCCGTACAGGACCGCTTCCGGAAACTTATCCTTGATCTTTAACAGGGTACCGCCAAGTCCGCATCCGATTTCGAGAACATGGGGAGCTGCATCGCCGGCTGTGCCGGGTATTCGATCAACCAAATCGCTGCGTATTTCCGTGGCGCGATCCGGGTGAAACCCCCATTTGTCCATGAATTTTTGCCGATTGGAGCTAATCAACTTATTAAATTCGACCGCCCGCTCTCCGAATGAGACGCTCCCGTAGTGATGGATAAATGTATCCTTGCATAGCAGCAAACGGTAGCCGGCTCTTCTGATCCGATAGCTAAGGTCGTCATCCTCGCAATTGCCCGGCGTAAATCGCTCGTCCAATTCGCCGATTTCCTCGAGAATATGGCGCTTAATCAGCATATTGTAACCGACCAGCTTCAGCCGTTCCTCCCAAAGAATCGGATTTGACCGGTTAAATGCTTCGGCGAAAAGCTGCATGCCTTCCATATTTTTGTACATAGCCGGGATGGTTTGATAGTACGAGCAGCTGTTGGTGACGGTTCCTACGGCGCCGATTTGCGGATCGCTGTGAAGCGCGATTAGCATATTTTCCAGCCAGCGGGCCGTGACTACGGTGTCGTTATTCAGCAGCAGGATAGCGTCGCCCTTCGCGATTCCGATCCCCTGATTGCACGCAGCAGGAAACCCGGCATTAAAGTCGTTGTATATGACGACGATATCGGATTGTTCCCGCAGCCAAGAAACCGTTTCGTCGCTGGAATGGTTATCGACGACGATCATTTCGTAGGAATCGGGAGCGGTATGCTTACGGATGCTCTCGATGCACGATTTCGTGTAATCGAGTTTATTGTAGGTAATAATCACAATGCTTGTGAGCATCGTTTCTGCTCCACTCACATCTTCGATCGGTTCTATCTCGGCAAACCGGGGATTGCGCGGGCGCTCGGACCGGGTCTCCGGTTTGTTCCCAAGTTTGATGCGAATAGATAACCAGATTTGGCTGGCGATAAAGATCGAAGAGTACATGCCTGCAATCAGTCCGATCGTCATAGCCAGCGAAAAAACGCGGATGGACTCGCTGCCCCAGAACAGCAAGGCGACGCTGGGGAATAGGACGGCAACTACAGTATTAACCGATCGTCCTAGCGTCTGCATGATGCTTGCGTTCACGATGCTTGCGTATTGCTCCGTCGAAACGGGCCGCTCCCGTTTCACATTTTCACGAATTCTATCGAATGTGACGACGGTATCGTTGATCGAATAACCGATGATCGTAAGCAAGGCCGCAATAAAAGTCAAGTTGACCTCGATCCGAAAGAGAGAAAAAGTACTGACGACGATAAAGGCATCATGAAGTAGTGCAACAATGGCCGCCAAAGCGAAAGACCATTGGAAACGGAATGCCAAATACAGCAGAATCCCTGCGCTGGCTACCGCTACCGCGATAACGGCTTTGAAGGCAAGATCCCGCGCAATACCGGGATCGACGGTGTTTTCTTCCCGTTCGATCTGGTTTCCGTATACGGCGGCAAATGCAGCTACGACTTGGTCTCCTTCGCCAAGGTTGGGATCGAGGATCGTTTCGAAACGTAAAGACACCCGATTCTGTCCATCTCCTCCGATCGTGACCGTGGACGGCCGGAAGCCGGCATCCCGCACGATTTGCTCGGCGCGCTGTTTATCGATGCTTTGTCCCAGCGTAATGTCGAGCGTCGTCCCCGCTTTGAAATCTACTCCCAGATGTAAACCTTGGACAGCCAAGCTGGCGATGCCGACGATCGTCAAAGCTATGGAGATCGCGTAGAAAAGCTTGCGCTTTCCGGCGAAATCGAATCCGCGAGCAGAAGTCTTGTCCTTAACGAATGGTTCCTGTTTCGTTATTCCGGCTGCAAACGCCGAAGGGCGGCGAAATAGACGGGTTTGCATTAACGTTTTCAGCAGCCACTGCGACATATACACATTCGTCAGAAAGCTAAGCGCTATACTGACGAGTAAAGTCAATGCGAAGCCGCGTATAGCGCCGGTGCCCACTTGAAACAAAACGATAGCCGCCAGCGCAGTCGTTACATTCGCGTCCATGATCGTGCGGAAAGAATGGCTGGAGCTGGCTTTCAGCGCTTTGAGCAAATCCGGCTCTTTGGCCGCTTCTTCTTTGAACCTGGCATAGGTGATGATGTTGGCGTCAACCGCCATGCCGATTCCGAGCACGATTGCCGCAATCCCGGGCAGCGTCAACGTCGCGTTTAACCCGTTCATTACAAGCAGAAGCAGCCAGGTATACGTAATCAGCGTAATGCTGGCGACGACTCCGGCCATCCGATACAAGACAAGCATGAATATCAGAATGAGAATAGAACCGGTGAGACCGGCAAGCGCCGTTTCTTTTAAAGAATGCTGGCCCAGCGATGCGCCGACGGATTGGGCATATTTCTCTGTCAGCTTGAGCGGAAGCGCACCCAGATTGATGTTATCGGCCAGCTCTTTGGCTTGTTCGGGCATATAGTTTCCGTAAATGGTCGAGATGCCGTCGGTCATAACGGCGTTAATGGTAGGCTCGGTAAGCAATGTTTCATCCAAATAGATGGAAATCGGTTGATGAAGGAGCCTTTCCGACAGCTTTCTAAGCTTTTCTTTTTCTTTCACCTCGACGCGGATCATAGGGCGCTGAGCCTTATCGTAAACGACGGCGGCAGCTCCTTCGACAAAGTCCCGTCCGTACAGCTCGATTGTACCGTCGGGCCCGCGAATGGTCAGCTCCGCTGGTTTCTTCAGCAGCTCGCGGACGTTGCGCTCATCCTCGACGCCGGCGAGCCTTACACGGATATAGCGACTGCCTTCCGTCCAAATTTCGGGCTCGCTCGTTCCGAGCGCATTGACGCGATGCTCCAGGCTTTTTGCCGTTTGCATCAGCGCTTCGCGGGTCACTTCCATACCGTCCGTTGAAGGGGACGCTTCGTAAAGCACCTCGAATCCGCCTTTCAGGTCAAGTCCCAATCGCATTTGTTGCAAAATATTGCCGCTGGTCGCAGCAATGACGAACAATGTCAAAATTACGCTGATTAAAAACGCGGCGATTCTTTTGTAGTTCAGCAATCTAACACCTCATTGGAAGATCGTTACATTTTAATGTTTATACGCATTTTCTCCTATTCTACTAAAAAAGTATAGGCGATGATTCTGGACATTTACTGGACAATGCGGCGTTATAAGGAAGATTCGGATGTTCAGTGAATGTCCAGAGCATGTAGTTAAAATGAACTAGTTGGTGATTAATAGCAAATTATGACGAAAGCGGGGGAACGGAAGAACAATCGGCGCGGTTTATGCAGTTCATGGCGGTAAACGGACAGAAATTGTCGAAAAATGCGGAAACGATAAGGAGAAGAAGCGATGAAGAAGAAGAAAAGCCGGATACTCGTGTCAGGAATGAGCATCGTAATGCTGCTAAACATGTCGGCTCAGGCTGTACAAGCCGCAGACGGATTTTTTGAGGACATTAAAACGGTCCCATGGGCGCAAAGGCATATTACCCAAATGTCGTTAATGGAAGTCATTAAAGGCAAGACGGATACTAAATTCAATCCTCTGGATATGGTAAGCAAGCAAGAAGCGATGGCGATGATGGTACGCTTGCTCGGCGAAGAAGGAAACTTGGGGACGACTGACGACTCGCTATCTGCTGACGACTGGGCCAAGCCTTATGTGAATCTGGGATTGAAGCTCGGATTGATCGATAGCGACGAGATCGTATCCGAAGGCAATATGCTCTGGGGGCAGACCCAATCGTCCCGCGAATGGGTGACGCAAATCGTGATACGGGCGATCCAAGCGCAGCGCGACGCCGAAGCGATGTCCAAGGAAGCTTCGTTCTTCACGGACGGGGAAAACATTTCTTCTGATTATCTCGGCTATGTGAACGTAGCTGCCAGCTTGGGCATCGTCGAAGGCACGACGGGCAACCTGTTCAAGCCGAAGGACAAGTTGACGCGTGCCGAGATGACGGCTATTTTGACTCGCACGCTTCCTTATTTGGTGAAAACGGCAAAAGTTTCGAGAAGCGTAGCGTACGGTACTGTGGTGGAATCGAACGATAACGGGATCACGGTGCTGACAAATGGCAATGTGCAGTCTTACGCATGGGCGGCCGATACGATGGTGTTCACGGCGGGCTCCAGCGAGCCGATGGACCGTTCCGCGCTCGCGGCCGGACAACCTGTTACGATTATACATGACGGTCAAAAAGCGGGCATGGTGCAGGTAACGGAAGCGCTGATCAAGCCTGAGGAGCTGCTGAAGAAGCTGTTGCCGAAGGGCGTTACAGGCGCAACAGGACCGGTAGGAGCGACGGGAGCAACCGGAGCGACAGGGTCGGTTGGAGCAACAGGCGCGACCGGTATGACAGGAAATAGCGGCCATGACGGTGCAACGGGCGCAACTGGCGCTACAGGTACAACCGGTTCGACAGGGGTAACCGGCGGCACTGGAACAACCGGAGCGACCGGAGCAACTGGCGGCACTGGAGCAACCGGAACGACCGGAGCAACCGGCGAGACTGGAGCGACCGGAGCGACCGGAGCAACTGGAGCGACCGGAGCAACCGGAACGACCGGAGCAACCGGCGAGACTGGATCGACCGGAGCAACTGGATCGACCGGAGCGACCGGAACGACCGGAGCAACCGGAGCAACTGGAGCAACTGGCGAGACCGGAGCAACGGGAACGACAGGGGCAACTGGAACGACCGGGGCAACCGGCGAGACTGGTGCAACCGGAGCAGCCGGAGCGACCGGAGCGACCGGAACGACCGCAGCAACCGGCGAGACTGGAGCAACTGGAGCAACTGGAGCAACTGGAGCAACCGGCGAAACTGGGATAACGGGAGCAACTGGAGCAACTGGCGAGACCGGTGCAACGGGAGCGACAGGAGCAACGGGAACGACCGGGGCAACCGGCGAGACTGGTGCAACGGGAGCAACTGGAGCAACGGGAACGACCGGGGCAACCGGCGAGACTGGTGCAACGGGAGCGACTGGAGCGACGGGAACGACTGGGGCAACCGGCGAGACTGGGGTAACTGGAGCAACTGGGGCAACTGGCGAGACCGGTGCAACGGGAGCGACAGGAGCGACGGGAACGACCGGGGTAACCGGCGAGACTGGGGTAACGGGAGCAACTGGGGCAACCGGCGAGACTGGGGTAACGGGAGCAACCGGAGCAACGGGAACGACTGGGGCAACCGGAGCAACCGGCGAGACTGGGGTAACGGGAGCGACCGGAGCACCGGGAGAAGGCACGACGGGCAATCACGGCTATGCCTCGAATACTACGGGTGCTGTTATAGCGGTAGTACCATTCGGCACGAAAATCCCGCTGCCGAATAGCCAACAAACGTCCGGAGTTACGGTAGATGGTTCGAACACGGAGTTCACCGTCAATAAATCCGGTATCTATTTGCTACAATATGATGTCAACTTAACTGCGCCGATGTTTGTGGGAGTAAGAATTACAGTGAATGGCACTGCCGGATTGCCTGACAGTGATATTCCGCCGATCTTAACCAGATCGAGCTTTACCAATACGATGATCGTCAGTCTTGCCGCCGGAGATACTTTATCGCTGGAATTTTATGGATTGATTGGAGCTGCTACACTGCTAACCGGTGACGGAGCTTCGCTCAACATCGTATTGTTGAAAGAATAACAGGAGTAGATAGGCGATGAACATTAGCATAGTCGTACTGGCCCAGCATGCGAAGCAATTGGAGAGCTGCCTGGCGGCGATCGGAAAGCATACGAAACGCCCTTACGAGCTGATTGTGGTGAATGATGGAGGTTTGCCGGAGATTAACGGGCTGCTTTCGCAGCCCGGAGCTCCCGTTTGCCGGATCGTTGCCTTGGAGCAGCGGGAAGGCGTGGCCGCAGGCTATAACCGCGGATTCGCCGCAGCGGCGGGAGACCGTATTGCCTTCATCAGGGACCACATTCAGGTTTCAGAAGGCTGGCTCGATGCGTTATCGGACTGCATGGATGCTCATCCGGAAGCTGCGCTGGTCGGGCCTATGACTCACGGCGTAAGCGGAATTCAGAATGCGTCGGAAGTTCCCTCAGAGGCGATGCTTGCGGTAGACCGTGCGATGCGTCCGCTGCTGCTGGGGAAGCAGCAGTCAGCGATGCCGGTCGCCCGCCTGCTCAATATTTTGCTGCTAGCCGATAAGGAAGCCTTCCGGCAGTTGGGCGGCTTCGATGAACGGTTCGTTCTGGAAACCTACGAGGATGACGACTTGTGCTACCGTGCGCTCCTGGCCGGTTTCGGCTTGTATGTGGCGCTGGATTGCTTTGTGCGGTATTCGCCGCCGCTTCCGCTCTTTCCCGAAGATCCTGGGCGGTTGGCCCGCCAGCTGGAAGCCAATCGCCGGACAGCGATGGAGAAATGGGGCGAAGACGTAACGGCAGCGCTGTCGAACTGGAAGCGGGATATCACGGTCAGCCTCTGCATGATTGTCAAGAACGAGGAACAGACGTTGGCGCGCTGCCTGTCCAGCGTATGCGACTTGGTGGACGAGATCGTCATCTTGGATACGGGCTCGACGGATCGAACGAAAGCGATCGCGCGTCAATTCGATGCAGCAATTTACGATTTCGTCTGGGAGGACGATTTTGCGAAAGCGCGAAACCGGGCATTCGAGTTGGCGACGCAAGAGTATATTCTTTGGCTCGACGCGGACGATATTTTGCTGCCGGAGGACCGGCTTAAATTTCGCACTCTCGTATCTGCGCTGCCCTGGCAAACCGACGCCGTCTCGATGACGTATAATCTGGCGCGGGACGAATACGGCAACGTCACGGCGAGCTTGCGTCGAAACCGTCTTGTTAGACGGAGCTGCGGCTTTAGATGGGTTGGCATTGTTCATGAATATCTGGACGTATACGGGAAGTTCCTCCACTCCGATGTCTGCGTGACGCACGACCGTCAACATACGAACAGCTCGCGTAATTTGCAAATTTACGAGCGGAGATTTGCAGCCGGAGAATTGTTTACGCCGAGGGATCAATTTTATTTTGCCAATGAACTGTTCGAGCATGGGCAGTGGGAACGCGCGGCCGAGCAATACGAATGCTTTTTGGCGGGGAACGAAGGCTGGGTCGAGGACAAGATTTCCGCCTGCGGGCGAGCGGCGGAATGCTACCGTGAGCTGAAGGATATGCTGAGGGCGAAGCAAAAAGCGCTGCAATCGTTCTCCTATGCGCTGCCGCGCGCGGAAAATTGCTGTCGTCTTGGGATGTTCTATCTCAGCGAGGGCAACTACGCGGACGCTGTATGGTGGTACAAGCTTGCCGCCGGGTTGACGCCGCCTGCGGACAGCCACGCGATCCTTCAGCACGTTTGCTGGACATGGCTGCCGCATTTGCAGCTGTGCGTATGCTACGACAGGCTTGGCCAATACGAGCTGGCTTACGGACATAATGAGCAAGCGGCTGCGTTCATTCCCGACGATACCCGGGTGAAGGGAAATCGGGAGTATTTATTGACACGTTTGTCGACGTGACGAGGAGGAGCTTGCTGTTTCAATGAATAAAATAACGGTTGCAGCCGGCTTGGCCGCATTGCTGGCATCGGCGGTATCGCCGGCCAACGCGGTGCCGAAGCCGGATGACGTAACATCATCGCCTGCCGTGCCGGCCGGTTTGCCGAACGAGCCGATCTTGCAAGATACGGCGGCGCCGGGAGAGCCCGCAACGGTGACGGGAGATACGTACGGCGCAGAAGAAGTTCCGCCGGCGGTATCCTTGCCCATTACCGGCAATCCGGGCGAATCGAGCTCCGTCACCGGGCAGGTTTACGGGGATGGCGCGTCCGAGGGCATTGCGCCCGACACCGTATACGGGATAATGGCGTTCGGCCAAAATCACGCGCTTGCCATCGATAAGCTTGGACAAGTATGGAGCTGGGGAGAGAACGGAAACGGACAGCTCGGCGACGGAACGAATAGCCGCAGAAAAGCTCCCGTGCAGGTGCCGGGACTTCAGCAGGCCACGGCGGTTTCCGCGGGAGCGTTTTATTCGCTGGCTTTGACGGCTGACGGCACGTTATGGGCGTGGGGCAGCAACAGTCTGGGCGAATTGGGCGCCGATACCGTGACAGGCAGCGCGGTTCCCGTTCCGGTCTTGCAAGACGTGGCAGGCATGGCAAGCGGAATTGCGCATACGGTGGCGCTGAAGAAAGACGGTACGGTTTGGAGCTGGGGCTTAAACAACAAGGGTCAGCTCGGCGCGGACGATGCCGTGAAGCGGAGCGTTCCGGTGCAGGTAGAAGGCTTGGAAGGAATTAAGCAGGTTGCGGCGGCAGGCTATTACACGCTGGCGCTTGGCGAGGACGGTACCGTGTGGAGCTGGGGCGACAACAGCTCCGGTCAACTTGGGGACGGGACAAAAAGCGGCAAAGTCAAGCCGGCTCCGGTACTCGGCGCTGCGAAGCAAATAGCCGCAGGCTCCGATCATGCGCTGGCTGTCATGACAGACGGCACGGTAACGGCTTGGGGCGGAAACGGCCAAGGCCAGCTGGGAGACGGCACAATGACGGACAGGCTGCACCCTGCGGAGGTCCCGGGATTGCAGGGCATTTCCAATATCGCCGCCGGTATGTTTTACAGCTTTGCGGCAACGGGCGACGGCCAATTATGGGGCTGGGGAGCGAACCGGCTAGGCCAACTTGGCGCCGGACATACGGCTGACCGCTTTTCCCCTGAGCGTATCGGAGGACTTGACGGCGTCCGGTCGATCGGTGCAGGTTTCTACAACGGCGGAGCCGTTAGTGAAAGAGGCGTCGTCTATACCTGGGGCTCCAATGCCGGCGGACAGCTCGGCAACGGGACGGAACAGTCCGTTACGGCGCCTGTAAAGGTGCTGGCGATCTCCCCAGAAGCCGCCGATTCGGAAAACCCGACTGCGCCTGTAGAGATTTCCCTTGTAGGCGTATCTAAGTCAATGGCGCAATTGTCTTGGACGGGAGCGATCGACGATGCCGGCATCGCCGCTTATGAAATTTATGTAGACGGCGAACTGGCCGGGACAAGCGGTTTGCCGGAGTACGTCCTGCGCGGCCTGCAGTCCGGAGCTTCCTACACCGTGGAAATCCAGTCGAGGGATACTTCAGGCAAGCTCTCGCAACGGGCATCCATACAGCTGACCACGCTTTAGCATATTGCCTGCAAAACCTCCGGAACCGTCATGGTCCGGGGGTTTTTGACGTTAAAGACTCTCGAGCATATCCGCGTACATTTGGCTGGTCGATTCTTTGGGGAGAAGCCCCAGCTCCGTTTGCAGCATGGCATGAAAGCTCTGGTAGTGTTTGACCAGGGATATCCGGTCCTTGCGCAGAAAGTAGGTTCGCAGCATAAGCTCATGAGAGTCCTCGTCCAAGTAGAATTTGTCCAGCGAACGCCGAAGCACGGCGATGGCCGGTTCGTAGCTTCCTTGCTCAATCCAGTGCAAAGCCAGTTGTCTGGATGCTTTGACATACAGATCCCGGTAATACTCCCGCGCAGATTCGCACCAGACGTAATCGTAGCCTTCGAACAATTCGCCTTGATGGGAGGCGAGCATACGCTCATATTGCTCGGCGTTATTGCCGTTCACCGGAGCCTCGTTATGAACAAAGCGTTCGAAGCTCTCCGCATCGGATAAAATGGACGCAAGGTGCACCTCGTAGCAGTTGTTTGCATAATCGATCGTTCCGGCGATGTCCGCTTCTTTAAGCGACCGGCGTACTTTATAAAGGGTAGTGTGCAGATGGGAATGCGCTTGCTCTTGAGAAACGTTCGGCCAAATATTGTCGAATAGCTCCCATTTGGTGACACGTTTACTTCGTTTTAAATAAAGGTAAGCCATCAATTCCTCGGTTTTGGATGTGCGCCATTTGATAGGCTGGGCTTCCGCACCTGGTCCGGTTACTTCGAAACCGCCAAGGCAACGAATACGCGCGCTAGAGGGAGCAGATAAGGGCGGGGAGGAGGGAGTTTTTGATTCGGCGGAATGTGCGCCATGCTCAACGGGTTGCTGACTCTTTCTCTTGAGCAGTCGTTCTATTGCCCGGTTCAACTGTATAGGGGTGACCGGTTTCAGAACGTAATCCAACACGCCCAGCTCGAATGCTTGTAGGGCATAGGTTTGGTGGCCGGTGACAAACACGATATGAATATGTTCATTGATACCGTTTACTTTACTTGCCATTTCTAAACCGCTCATCATCGGCATTTGAACGTCGATAAAAACAACATCCGGCCGAATGACAGGGAGAGCACGCAAGGCGGCGTGCGGACTGGCGTATGTACCGGCCACCTGCAAACGGCCATCTTTCTCTAAGATATATTTCAATATGTCCTGAGACGGAATCTCGTCGTCCACGATGACGGCTTTCATATCGGATGCTCCCTCCAGCATGTCTAAAATGAGTGTAGTCGGTTTGCTCCAGATGAAGCAAGAAACTTTGTGAAAGAATTGCTCGGGATCGCGAATAGAGAGCTGCTTAAAGATATCTTGTTGTAGAGACTGCTTGGCAGGGAATGCAACTCCGCAAATTATTTTAACAAACCAGCCTGTTTGGGGGCAATTATTATTTTGAGATGGAGCCGCCGCTACCGCCCGATTGACGAGGTATAGGCGGTTACTTACAATGGGGGGAAGCGGGGATATCCTGATAAAGGGACGGTTGGGGCAAAATGAGACTTGCAGCTAGGGGAATTATTGCAGCCGTTCGTACGGGTGCGGCATCCTATGCATTATTGCGTTGTGCTGACCGCATCGGAGCATGCTCGCGAATATTGGGATGAACGGAAGGCGCCCGGGATCATTTCATGGGCTGATCGGCAGCTACGGCCATCAATTTCCGCGTCCGATCCGAAAGCTGGCTTATGAGTGGCTGGAAAGTGAGCTTGTCGGGGGATAGCGAGGAGTGAGGGTGCTGCATTATTTAAATATCGGAATCAAGATCATGAGAAGGAAAGCGATGATCACAAATGTAATGACAAAATAGTAAAAATATTTAATAAACTTGGGGAATGTTTTCAGGTCTGCTTTACTTGAAGGCATTCCCATAATTTTTTGGTAGTGGTCAACCGCGCTGTTGAACGGTTCGGTAGGAGCGGGAGTTTCGTTTTGTTCGGTAGTATCTTTGTCTGTCATTTTTACCCTCCTCTAAAGTATTGTTGTTTTTCTTATACCACAAAATAGGGCTTTAATCATTAATTTGTGAAATAAACCTAAAAAAAACAATGAAGGGAGTTATAATGAAAATAGATTAGTGCGCCAAGGTGACTGATGGGGGGATTCGATGTCTCGGAATCGGGCAAGAAATGAAAGAATGCTTAGAATGGTTGTGTTTTTTCTGGGCATTGTTTTTATTACGATAGCGGCTTTTTATGTGCTCTCGATGGTAATGGACCCTGCTGGCGATCAAGGTCTGCTAGTCGTTATATGTATGGTTATCTCTCTACAAATCTCATTTCTAACGGCTTACGTCATCATGAATTCGAAAAAAACATGAGCTGGCCGATAGCTATCGTTCCGTGACGAGGCTTCCGGTATTCGGCCGCCGGCGGATTCGACGAACATCGAGGCGGATTTACCCAATGTTATGCAATGTCATCATAGTGAACAAAAGATTGCTAGTGTTCGCACGGGAAAGCGTTGCGAGAGGCTAGTGGCATTTCAACGCTTATCCTATAGATTTTAAAGATGTAACATTAGATCGTGCGAAGGATAGCGACCCTCATAATGAGGGAAAGTTCGTGAGGCAAACTTCACTATTTCAAACTGATAACGGTTCGTGCATAACCATTACGATATCCGGGTTTTGTTTTCGTAAACAGGTCATCAATTCGTTAGACTTGATGGCGTAATAGTACCTTGACCGCATATGAACTAAGGTTTGCTGCCCAAACATGTCATGAAAGTGCCGTCCACAAACCGATGGTTCTTACGAGGCGCAGTAGCATCCAAACCTTGCAATTGATGCGGTCAAGATATTGGTTATGCAGAAAAAGAAGCTTACATCTCCGCTCCTCTTGGCAGTGGGTTTGAAAGCTTCTTTTTAATTTATGGTCTGTTTTCCCTCCTGACAAAGCTGCCCGGCCGACCGCCGTCATGCAGCGAAACATCGCACGCCGGGGGTGCGGTGTGAGGGTTTACAGGGCCGGCCGCTATTATCGATCATGTCGGCAAAGGCAGGGAAACGTCCCCCCTATATATTGGTTAAATATACGTCAGCCTTCATCCGGCCGCGAAGAGGCTCCGTTACGGTAAGCGGTTGGCGTCGTATTCGTCAGAGCCTTGAATTGGGCGTGGAAGTTTTCCGCGAACGGATAGCCGACTCTCGCCGCGATTTCTTTTACGGGCAAATCGGTATGCTTCAACAAATCCATCGCTACTTTCATACGTGTGTGCTGCAGCTTCCGACGGAACGACATCCCGTACAAATCGTGCAAAATGCGGTTAAGCTGCCGATGGCTGACGTAAAGCAAACCGGCGAGATCTTCCTCCCTCAGCGGGCTGTCGAATTGCTCGGAGAAGAACGTATCGATGATGGTGAGCCTGTTGTCGACAGGCGTGGCCGGTTGCATCCTGTTTCGCGGGGTCGTCTGGATGTTGGGCGATGAACGAATGACGTCGACGAGAGCTTGGCCGAACATGCACTGCACCTTGGCTAGATAGCCGACCGGCCGCGTGAGCAATTCGCGCTTGATTTCGTCCAGGAGCTCTGCTGTCGCATGGCTGTCCGGGGAGATGAAGAACGGTGCGTTCTGCAGCACGCGAAGCAGCTCTTCCGTTTCGCCGGGCGAATATTCGTGCTTCGGACGAGGCATGACGTCAAAACGGAAAGAAAAGCAGGTTTTGTGAGCCTCTTCGCCGGACAGGGGACGCTGCTGCGAATGATACATCCCTGGGGGAATGACACAGAAGCTTCCTTCCGGCACTTCATGGCAGCCGTCCTCCAGGCTAAGTACGATCGAACCCTTGTGCACAAACTGGACTTCATACAAAACATGGTTGTGATTCAAAACACGCCAATCGCAGCTCGTTCGAAAAAAGCCGGCATCGGTAAACAAATGGAACCGTAAAGCGCCCAGTTCCACGCGACATTCGAATTGCTTCGGAAAAGACTGCTTCGAACTTTGTTCTCCTGACTGGTGAAGGCTCATTCGCATCGACCTCGGGAGCTCAGTTTTATGGATGCATTGTAGCACCATCCCGGCGGCAGGTAAAGAATGGATTATGAGGGTGCTCCAATGAACAAAGCGGGTATTGAAACCGGTCATCATTCGCGCGAAGATGTCCGTGCGGATCATTGTCCGGCTGCAGGGGAGATTTTACAATAGCAGCATATCGTCCTTCAGGACAGGAGGCGGAAAGGAATGGGTCTTATGGGATCCAAAACGGTAATTCTGGGAGGCGGCGTAACAGGGCTGAGCACCGCTTATCACTTGGCGCGCAAAGGCTGCGGCAGCATCGTCGTGCTCGACAAAGGGCCGGTCGGAGACGGCTCGAGCAGCCGCGCAGCGGGTATTATTACCGCGCTCCTATGGAGCGAAACCGGCGTGCTTGCCCGCAAAATCAGCCTGCAGCTGTTTCGTGAGTTGTCGGAGGAGCTCGACGGCTATACGTTCCAGGCTGTCGGCGCCTTGAATTTGTTCGACCCGCAATCTTGGCCGGAGCGCGAACGATTGCTGCCCCTGTATCGGCGCTGCGGAGCTCCGTTCGAGGTGCTGGATGCGGACGAGATGCGCCGGCGGTGGCCGCAGCTTCAGCCCCGCGACGAGTTTATCGGGCTGTACGACCCGCTCGGCGGATATAGCGAACCGGACGAGTACGTCCCGGCGCTTGCCCGCAGGTGCCGGGAGCTTGGCGTCGAGATTCGCGAGCATGAACCGGCGACCGGGTTTGTCGTGCGGAGCGGCAAGGTCGCCGGCGTTCGAACCGCGCGCGGGACGATCGAGGCGGATGCGGTTGTCAGCACCGTGTACGCCTGGACGAACGCGCTGCTGGCCGAAGCCGGCATCCGTCTGCCGGTCAAAGCGGTCGTTCACCAGCGTTACGTGACGCAGCCGCTCGCAGCGCCGCTTGCGATTCCGGCGATTAACGCCGATCCGCTCGGCGGGTATGTTCGTCCGGCTGCCGGCGGCAGGCTGCTGTTTGGCATCGAAACGGCGGAACGGGAGGAGCAGCGAGTGACCGAGCTATCGTATCACCTAAGTTCGCTGGAAGCGCCGGAGTCGCTGAAGGAGGATCTAAGGCGCAGTTTTACTCCTTATGTGCCGCAGCTTACGGGCGTCGAATGGGAGGAGCGAAGGCTCGGGCTGCTCACCTTTTCGATGGACGGCGAGCCGATTGTCGGGCCGGTCGGGGGTCTTCCCGGTTTGTATGTCGGCGTTGCGTTTCACTCGGGTGGCTTCGCCTATAACCCAGCTGCCGGTCTGCTGTTGGCGGAGCTGGTGGAAAGCGGCCGCACCGGCATCGATATCGGCGCATTCTCGCCGGATCGTTTTGACCCGGCGGAAGCCGACGCTTATTTGGCCGAAACCGTAAAGCAGAAGCATGTGGCGCGAAGGCGCCATTAGGAGGAGTCAAAGATCGATTTGAAAATTGGGGGAGACAAAATGATGGCTATGGATCATGCGTCACAGAAGGATAATGTCCCCGAGAGAGTGGGGAGTGTGGCGGAGGGGGCGTCGGCGGGAAGCATGGTAGCTGGGGAAACAATGGCAGGAGGCGCGGCAGCCGGGGAAGCGACGACGGAAGGAGCGGCGGCAGTGGACACGTCGGCGGGAAGTGCGGTAGCTGGGGAAACGATGGCAGGAGGTGCGGCAAACGGGGAAGTGTCCACGGAAGGAGCGGCGCCCAGAGACGCATCGGAGGGAAGTGCGGGGGCCGAAGAAGCGCCAGAGGCTGAGCGGCCGGCAAGTCCGGACGCAAGAGTCGCTGCGTCCGCGAGTGCAACGCAGCGGCTGTACGAACGCGCCAAGCGGATCATCCCCGGCGGGGTGCAACTGCTCAGCAAGCGGCCCGAGCAGATGGCGCCGGGGCTGTGGCCGGCTTATTACCGGGAAGCGCGCGGCTGCGAGGTATGGGATCTTGACGGGCGGCATTATTACGACCTGTCGACGAACGGCATCGGAGCGTGCCTGCTCGGCTTCCGCGACGAGGACGTGACGCGGGCGGCGATCGGCGCGATAGAGCGGGGGAGCATGAGCACGCTCAATCCGCCGGAAGAGGTGGAACTGGCCGAGCGTCTGTGCGCGATTCATCCGTGGGCGCAGCAGGTGCGCTTCACCCGCAGCGGCGGCGAGTCGTGCGCGGCGGCGATCCGCATCGCCCGGGCGACGACGGGACGCTCCGTCGTTGCGGTATGCGGCTACCACGGTTGGCACGACTGGTATTTGTCCGCCAATCTCGGCGAAACGGAGGCGCTGAGCGGACATTTGCTGCCCGGGCTCGACCCGGCAGGCGTACCGAAGGAACTGACCGGGACGGTGCCGACGTTCCCCTATAACGATCGCGAGGCGTTTCGCTCGATCCTCGATCGATACGGCCCGCGGCTCGCTTGCGTCATCATGGAGCCGTGCCGTTACCGGGATCCGGAGCCGGGCTTCCTTGAATACGTGCGCGACGAGGCGCATCGTGCCGGCGCTCTGCTCGTTTTCGACGAGATTACGATCGGCTGGCGATTGACCTACGGCGGGGCACATCTTCGGCTGGGCGTTGCACCTGACATCGCCGTATTTGCCAAAGCGCTAGGCAACGGCCATCCGATCGGCGCCGTCATCGGTACGGAGCAGGCGATGCAAGGAGCGCACGTATCGTTCATCAGCAGCACGTATTGGACCGAACGCGTCGGACCGGCAGCGGCGCTAGCTACGCTGGCAAAGATGGAAGCGACAGGAGCGGCCGCACATGCCGGTGCGATCGGGGAGCGGATTATGGCGTCATGGTCGCGCAATGCGGCGAGGCACGGGCTGCCCGTCGAGACCGGAGACGGTTATGCTTGTCTCGCGCATTTCCGCTTCGTCCACGATCAGGCCGAGCAGCTGCGCACGCTGTACACGCAGTTGATGCTGGAACGGGGATTTTTGGCGGGAACGGCCGTATACCCTACGCTTGCGCATACGGAAAACATCGTGAACATGTACGACGAGGAGGTGGACTGCGTGTTTGGCATTATTGCCGATGCGCTTCGGGAAGACAAGGTGGAGCAAAGCTTGCGGGGGCCGACGGCACATAGCGGGTTTCGCCGATTGTTGTAAATGCCGGCAGTGCGCTTCAAAAATAATCTTCCGCTGACGTTTCTGAAGCTCGAAGGGGAATATGCGGCCAGAGCAAAGGCGGAGGGCTCAAGATAGCAATCCATAAGAAATCGCGATGCCTGATTGGCATTATAATAGGGGAGGGAAGTTAAATTTAATGTAGAGGTGATCGTATGGCGCTTACAGCCGATAAAACCTTTGTCAATTTGCCGATTAAAGATTTGAATAAAACGATCGAATTTTTTAATGCGATCGGGTTTGCATTCAACCCCCAGTTTACCGATCAGAACGCAGGCTGCATGATCATCAACGATAGCACGTTCGTCATGTTGTTGACGGAACCGTTTTTCTCTACGTTCATCAAAAAGGAAGTTTCCGACGCGACCAAAAGCACGGAAGTGATTATGGCGATGTCCGCCGACAGCAGGGAAAAGGTCGATGAAATCGTAAATAAGGCTTTGGCGGCAGGCGGGAAGGCTTCGAATGAACCGGTAGACCACGGTTTTATGTATACATGGAGCTTCGAGGATTTGGACGGCCATCTATGGGAGTTCATTTATATGGATGAAAGTGCCGTTAATCAAGGCTAAGGAGAAAGCCCGGAGTTTCGCCGGAGTCCGAGTTATCTGCTTGGAGAGGCGGAGAAAGCTCGAAGTTATGTTGGAGTCCGAATTTGCTCACTTGGAGAGACAGGGAAAGCGCGGTGTGCGTTGGAGTCCGAATTTGCCCGCTAAGAGAGACGGAGAAAGCTCAGTATTGTGCTGGAGTCCGAATTTGCCCGCTAAGAGAGACGGAGAAAGCTCAGTATTGTGCTGGAGTCCGATTTTACCCGCTTAGCGTGAGGGTTTTCACGGGTAGATGGTAAAAATCGCTCTGTAAGGGTTTTTTTTCGGACTGGAGAGGCAGACAAAGGCGATACCACCGCTCCAATTGGGCGAAATCGAATTGCGGGAGTGGCTCGTTCGAAGGCGTGGAGGAGAAAGGGAAGTACGGGAAGTACCGGTTCATCATGACGGCGCTGGAGCAGCAACGAAGAACGAAGCGAAGGAAAGCGGCATGTTGGATCGGCAAGGGAAGTTGGATCAACAAAGGGAAAGAAAACTCGACGGGCGAGGGAGATACGGGGACCGGGTAACCTGACGACGTTGGCCACCCCCGATCGCAGCTTTGCCGGCCCGCGCGTCTGACGGCGTCTTTCACACCGGCGTTTGGCGTAGTTTTAACCGTATAGCATGAATCAAAAAAAGCAGGGTGTCGCCCTGCTTTTCTAATGCATCCACCAAGTACCTGGACCGCATCAAATCCAAGGTATTAGCGCAACTGTGCCGTATACAAACCCGGGGCTTGTCTGCGGATTTTTCAAAAAAGTCGGGCAGCAAGCTTTGGGTTTTAAGCGGTCAACGTACTAGTACGTTGACCGCATCTATTGCAAGGTTTGGGTGCTATTGTGCCTTGTAAAAACCATCGGTTGTGGACGGCACTTTCATGACATGTGTGGGCAGCAAACCTTAGATCATAAGCGGTCAACGTACAGCGGCCTTTCAGCTCTTATATTGATTTCATAAGCGATGTCACGTCTAGTTGTTTAAACGTGCGTCTGGTTAATCTTTCGTACTTGACCGTGAACCGTGCACAGCCCTGCTTATTCTAAAATAAATCCTTTAAAATCCGCTTTATCCGATGCCCCGGTGAAGACTTCAAGTTTATAGAGGCCCAGATCCAATTGACCCAATACCGTCTCGGCCTCCGCCAACCGTGCTGTCTTGCCGTTCACGCGAACATACGTATCCGGCGAGCTTCCACGGAATGCCTTCAACGTCAGCATCCGTTTGGCGTTCACGAACACCCACGAAGAAAAGATCAGCATGTCGGCCGTATCCTCTTTCGTGTGATCGACGTAGACTTTAAAGCGGTCCGCCGGCTCCTCAGGCATCGTAAGCCAGTCCTCCGGCACGCTGTCCGTTACTTTTTGGCTGGAATAATCGATTTTGGTATAGCCGTCTGCGACAAGGGTACGAGGGGAAATGTGCGCAAACAGAACCTCCGCTTCATATTGATGGCCGATATCTCCGAAATGCAGCCGATCCGAAATAATCCGCTGGGTGCTTATAGACGAATACAGCAAAAAGCTTTCCGTAAAACGGTTCATGTCGATGAGCTGCAGTCCGTATGCCCGTGCCAGCTCTCTCTTCACTTCGTTCGCTACGCTGTCGATATGCCCGCTCGTTCGCATCGGGTAGGCTTCCGCATATTGCGTCATGACGCCTGGCTCGACGCTTGCCTGGGTGGTCAGCAGAAAAGGCTGGATGCCTTTGTCGTAGCACCAGTGAATAATATGCTCGATATACCCTTTGAAACCGTCTCTATACGCTTTTTCGTCCTCAAAACCTAAACGGTCGTTGATGCCGAAGCCGATTCCGATCATTTTCACGTCATGATAGGCCGACGTCTCGCCGAATTGCTCCTCCAGAATCGTTACCGCCCAGCGTCCCGTTTTGCCGCTGAAGCCGGCGTTATAGATGCGCAAAGAATCGTTACCCGTTGCCAGGCTAAGCAAGTCCTCCAGCTTCTTCGAGAAAGCGTTGGGCGAAAGATTGTCCGCTCCGAGGGTATTGGCCGTCCAATCGGTCGTATTCGCGCCGTCTACCGTGCTGTCTCCAAAAAAAGCGATCGGAAATTTGCTTCCCCTCAGCCACTCCGTCCATGCGTCGTTTAACGTACATAGTGTTGCCGGAATGTTGGTTCCAGCAGATTCTACACCCGAATTCGTAAGCATAATCGGCATCTCCTAAAAGTAAAATGTTTTTCAATCCTATAAGCAGAATAGCACAAGCGGCTGCGGTTAAGGAAGAAGTAGCGGGCATTTGCTCGCAATCCGTAAACGGCCGATAAGGGACAATTCGAAGTCCGAATTTCTACCGGCCGATTTCCTTCTGCCGAAGGATTCGGCAATCAGTACCTCCCACTCGGAGACGAATGACGGCAAGAAGTCCGTTCTGCTCGTTTTTATGACGAATGAAAGCATGCCTTCGGTGACGAAGCCTGTTCGAATCCGGCGGTTTTCGCCCCGGCTTTCGACGATCGTACCTCAAACTTAACGTTAGATTATCAGGCATATGAAGATAAGAATGGAGGATATGGCGATGCGGGAGCATTTTACCTTTACGGAGAAGGACTTGCAGATCAGGGAGCAGCTTGAGGGCTTCGTGCCTGGGCGTATTTTCGATGCGCATGCGCATATTTGGAGAGTCCGGGACCTCAATTATTCAGGTGAATCCATATGGACCGAGGGAGGCGGCGAGATGTCGGCCGACCGCTGGCGCGCTTCCGTCGAGCAGCTGCTGGGAAGACGTGTCCAGGGCGGTTTGCTGTTTCCGGCTCCGTTCAAGTCTTGCGATCTGGATGGGGCGAATCGATATTTAATCGAACAATTGGCAGGAGAAACGAATAGCAGAGGCCTAATTCTGATTGCTCCGGGTTACTCCGACGAGCAGATCAGCTTGTTTTTGCAAAATGAGAAAATCGTGGGCTTCAAGCCGTATCATTGCTTCAGCTCCAGACAAGTGACGGCCGACTCCGAAATCGTCGAATTCGTACCGGAACGCTTCTGGCAATTGGCCGACCGGCATGAGCTTGTCATTATGCTGCACATCGTCAAGGATTCCGCGATGGCGGATCCCGAAAATCAGAAGCAGCTTCGCGACTTGTGCAGCCGGTATCCGAAAGCGAAATGCGTGCTGGCGCATGCGGGCCGGAGCTTCCACGCTCCTCATGCGTATAACGTAAAAGCGCTAAGAGGCTTGGAAAACGTATATTTCGACATGTCCGCCGTTTGCGAGGCGGAGGCGATTGCGCCGGTTCTGTACGAATTCGGGCCGGAGAAGCTGATGTGGGGCAGCGATTTCCCGGTTTCGGACATCCGAGGCAAGGCCGTTACGGTCGGAGACGGCTTCTTCTGGATGCAGAAGGAAACGCTGGACTGGGGGCATGCCGCCGGCCGCACCGAGCCGACGCTGGTCGGTTTGGAATCGCTGCGGGCTTTGAAATCGGCAGCCGATATGATCGGACTCAACAAGACCGATATCGAGCATATTTTCTATGATAATGCGATGCGGTTAACGAAACAGGCAACTGCTCATGATAATCGGACGCAGCGGCTGTACAGCGCAGCCAAAGCAATCATTCCTGGGGGCACGCAGTTTTTAAGGCCGGAGCTGCAGGCACGCGATAAGTGGCCGGCCTATTTCAGCGAGGCGCGGGGATGCGAGGTTTGGGATCTCGATCGCAAGCATTACTACGATATGTCCACGAACGGGATCGGCTCCTGCTTGCTCGGCTACCGCGACGAGGATGTAACCCGTGCCGTCAAAAGGCGCCTTCATCTTGGCGGCATAAGCACGTTTTATGCGCCGGAAGAGGCGGAATTGTCGGAACGGCTGCTCGACATTCATCCTTGGGCGCAGCAGGTAGGGTATACGAGAACGGGAGGGGAAGCTTGCTCCCTGGCCGTTCGAATCGCACGCGCGACGACGAACCGCTCGATCGTGGCCGTTTGCGGACGCCATGGCAGGAGCGATGGGGATTTAGCGGCAAGTCTCGGCGTGGATGACGCTTTGAACGTGCATTTGCCGCATGAGTCAGCCTCGCCAGGCGTGCCTGGCGAGCTAAGCGAGAAGATCGTTACGTTTCGTGCCAATGACAAGCAAGCGTTCGATCAACTGATCGGCCGGTACGGTGACCGGCTCGCTGCGGTTTTAATGGAACCCTGCCGTTATGAGGATCCGGAGCCGGGCTTTTTGGAATATGTGCGCGATGAAACGCATCGGGCCGGCGGTCTGCTTATATTCGACGAAATCACGATAGGCTGGCGGCTGCATGCGGGCGGCGCTCACTTGAGGCAGGGCGTTTATCCGGACATCGCCGTTTTTGCCAAGACTCTGGGCAACGGCTATCCAATCGGGGCGGTAATCGGAACGAGCGAAGCGATGGAAGGCGCACATCGAAGCTTCCTTAGCAGCGCTTCCTGCACGGATAGCGTAGGACCGGCCGCAGCGCTTGCAACGCTGGAGCGGATGCGTGCCGTGAACGTCCCGGGGATCATTGCGGATGCGGGATCGGCAGTAAAAGGCGCCTGGAAAACGTATGGCCTTCAATCCGGTCTCCTGATTAAGGCTATCGACGGGTATCCTTGCCTGGCGAGGTTCGAGTTTACCGGCGAATATGCGGACGAACTGAAAAATCAGTATACCGTCAAAATGCTGAACAGAGGTTTTCTGGCCGGAACGGATTTTTACCCGACGCTGGCTCATACGCCCGAAATCGTCGCATCGTACGGGCAAGCGATCGGCGAAGTATTTACCGAGCTCGCCGGTATGCTTGAACGGCGGCGGCAGGAATGAGCTAAAGCTAGCCTATGTGGTGAAAGCCCAGCGGGGCTTCGGCAGACCAACCGGTGTTTCTTGACTTATCAGAAAGTATATCGTGGTAGCGGCTCTAAATCTTGGTAAACGCGCTTGTCGCTAAGCATATGCTTACAAAGTCGCTTTCTTCGAAAGCGTTTATCTCGGTACGGAAGGCTGCCGGAAGCAGGCGATCGCAAAGCCGGTCTCTAGCGATACGATGGTCATCGGGTTGAGCGGCGTATGATCGATCTTATGTAGATGCTTAGTATGGCCGATCCGCTTGACAGCGATTCCTTGGAAAAAAAGAAGCCTCATTTCCACCCTAGGTGGATTTGGAGGCTTCTTTATCGTTTCGGGGACTGGCGGATTATACAGCCGCAGCCGTCGTATCATGCTTTTCGCATTCGGTCGAGCAGTAGCCGCCGGACATCGTTTCGCATTCGTCGCAGACGAGATGCTGACGATGACAGGTGTCGTCCTTGCAGTTAATGTACCGTTCGGTCGGCTTGCCGCAATGATGGCATTCGCCTACGACGACGTGCTCATCGGTCTGGTTGATCCGCACCGAAATGCGCTCGTCGAACACGTAACAGTTTCCGTCGAAGCCTCTGCCCTGAACCTCGGGGTCTTTCCCGTACGTTACGATCCCGCCGTCCAGTTGATAGACGTCCTTAAACCCTTGGTCGCGCATCACAGCCGTAAGCATTTCACAGCGAATGCCGCCTGTGCAGTAAGTGAGAATCGTCTTGTCTTTGTGCTCGGCCATATTGTTCTCGATCCACTCCGGGAACTCGCGGAAAGCTTCCAGACTCGGCTTGATCGCATTGCGGAAACGGCCGAGGTCGTATTCGTAATCGCTTCTTCCGTCGAGAACGATGACGTCGTCCCGCTGCAAATAATCGTAGAACTCTTTCGGCTGCAGCCGATTGCCCCCGTCCGTATGGGGATTTAGCTTTTTATGATAGCGAAGCGTAACAAGCTCCTGCTTGTAACGGACGAAAATTTTCTTGAACGCATGAATGTCGCTTTCGTCTATTTTGTAGACGATATCGGCGAACAGGGGATGCTTGCGCATATCCGCCATGTAGCGCTCCGTTTGCTCGATCGTACCGGACAACGTGCCGTTGATGCCTTCGTCGGCGATCAGGATGCGTCCCTTAACGCCAAGCTCCTTGCAATATTGAAGATGCTCGGCTGCGAAGCTTTCGGCTTCGGGAACCGGAACATATTTATAAAAAAGAAGAATCCGATAATCTGACATGATGGTTATGCACCTCTCTATTCAATGTGAAACAGGGAATAGCGGAAGCAGAAGGGGTTCCCTTCTCTTCCGCCGTGTCGATACCCTACATTGTATCTTCTTTTGGTTACTTAGTCAATATTTTGGTATATAAAGTATATTTAGAAGGCGCTTTTACAGCTGCATGCAACGAGTAAAACATGAAAAAACGAGGCCGTCTCAGGTCGCGATTCGGACCTAAGCAGCACCTCGTTTGGCTAGCCTTTGACGCTCCCCATGACGATTCCGCTGATGAAAAACCGCTGGAGAAACGGGTATACGAGCAGCACCGGCAGGGCACCCAGGAAGAGCTGGGCGGCACGGAACGTTTTATTGGATATTTCCTTGATCAGCTTCTGGTCGTTCACCGACATGGCCGCCAGATCCTCCTGAATAACGGCGGTTTGCAAATAGCTCTGAAGCGGGTATTTGGTCGGCGTATTCATATAAATGATGCCGTCGAACCAGGCGTTCCAATGCCCGACGATCGAGAAGAGCGTAAGCGTCGCAAGCGCGGGCAGGGAAAGCGGAACGAATATTTTCCACATGATCGTGAAATGTCCGGCTCCGTCGATGAAGGCCGATTCCTCAAGCTCCCGAGGCAGCCCCCTGAAGAAATTGAGCATCAGCACGACACTGAATACGGGAACCGCGTTAGGAATGATAAGCGCCCATATGGAGTTCAGCAAGCCTGTGCTCTGGATGACCATATAAGTCGGGATAAGTCCGCCGCCGAACAGGATCGTAATGAAGAAAAGCCAGACATAAACGGTGCGGAGCTTGAAGGCTTTGACTTCCTTCGATAGCGGATAGGCGCATAGTACGATAAGCAAAAGATTTAAGGACGTGCCGAGCAGCACTCTCTTCACGGAGATGAGCAGCGAGTCCAGGAACTGATCCTTCTGCAGCACATATTCATAAGCCTTCGTATTGAACTCGATCGGCCACAGCTTGACCATTCCGGCTCCTGCAGCCGTGCTGGAGCTGAGGGAGATGGCCAGCATATGGACGAGCGGAAGCAGGCAAAGAAGAGAGAGAACGGTTAATGCTGTATAATTGAGCGCAATGAAAGCTTTTCTAGATAAAGTCGGCCTTTCGACCATTCGGATCCCTCCTTGCTCTTTAAAAAATGCGGTACTTGGCGAAGCGGTAAGCCAGCCAATAGGATAAGCTGACGAGTACGAGCGAAACGACCGACTTGAACAAGCCGACGGCGGCTGCCATGCTGTACTGCAGCTGCACGAGACCCATCCGATATACCATCGTATCGATGATGTCGCCTGTCTCATACACTTGAGGGCTGTACAAAATGAATACCTGCTCGAAGCCCGCGTTCAGCACGTTGCCGAGGCTCAGCGTCATGAGCAAGAAAATGATCGGCCGCATGCCGGGAAGCGAAACATGCCAGGTTTGCCGCCACCGGTTGGCGCCGTCCATGGTTGCCGCCTCGTATTGGGAAGGGTCGATGCCGGTTAAGGCGGCCAAATAAACGATCGTGCTGAAGCCGAATTCCTTCCATTCGTTCGATATAACGAGCACATACCGGAACCAGCTTTTGTCCCCGAGGAAATAAATCGGGTCTATGCCGACCGACGATAAAATTTTATTGACGATCCCTTGAGAGGGGGAAAGGATGTCGATCAGGATGCCCCCGGCAATGACCCAGGACAAAAAGTGGGGCAAATAAATCATCGTTTGCACGGATCGTTTGAACGATTTGATCCGCACTTCATTTATGAGCAAAGCCATCGTGATGGGCACCAGGAGGCCGGCTGCGATTTTCATTATGGAAATGATAAGCGTGTTCTTTAAAACAATGAGAGTGTCCGGCAGACTGAACATATATTTGAAGTTCTCAAGGCCTACCCACTCCGACCCGCGAAGCCCCATCGTGGGGATGTAATTTTGGAAAGCCATGGCGATGCCGACCATCGGTCCGTAATGATACAGGAGCACAATCAATAAACCGGGCCAAATCATGAGGTGAAGCGGCAGCTCCAGCTTGAACGTTCTCAGCATAACCAAATCCTCCGATCCAAACGAAAAGGGAGACTAAGCTCCCTCTCGTCATAAATGTCAGCGTGCGCAAAATGCGCAAATGATTCCGTTTCCCAGCGCAGCTCGTCCGAAGCATGCGGCGCCGGCTTTATTTGCTCTTATACCAGTCGTTCACTTCTTTCGTCATTTCGTCGCCGCCGAGCTTTTTCCAATCGCTGACGAATTGATCGAACAGATCGACGGATTCGCCCAATATGATTTTGGTGAATACCTCAAGCTCCGTCTTCAGCAGGTTCGCGTTTTTCTGCACCATTGCCGGCGTAGGAGGGGCGGTAAACAGGTTCGGCATGAACTGGTTGTTCTTGATATACTGGTTGACGATGCTTCCCGAGCCGCCGATTTCGCTTCGCGAAGCCCAGCCCCACAAGCTCTTGTCGCCTGCCTTGTACTTCTGGATGTAGTCGTATTCCTGCCGTTCCTCCGGCGTCAGCTTCGCGAGCTGATCGGCTTCCGGCTTTTTGTCGCTCTTCAGCAGCGGCTCCAGATGAGTGGAAATTTCCGCGTTTTTGAACGATTTGTACATTTTGACCGGCGAGTTCATCCAGTAGGAAATGCTGCCGTCCGCGTTGAACTTTTTGAACAAGTCGTCGGAGGTGTTCAAATAGAACAATTTGATCCATTCGTCGGCCAGCTTCAGGACCGCTTCAGGATGCTTGGTGCCCTTCTTGACGACCCAGAATCCGTAGAACGTATTGAGCGGATGCTGCAGAAGCGTCGGCTGCCCATCGGCGGACGGTGCGGGATACGGCTTCCAGACAGCGTCTTTGGTCAAGCCGGCCAGCGGCGCAATACCCGCCGTCAAGCTGCTGTACATCATGCCGACTTTATTGCTGCCGATGTCTTCGTTTACTTTAGCCGTATTTTTCACGCCGAACTCTTTGTCCAGTTGTCCGGTTTTGTACATCTCTTGCAGCTTTGCGAGCGCGGTTTTCATTTCCGGCTGGACGCTGCTGTAAGCCAGCTGCCCGTTCTTATCCTTCACCCAAATTGATCTATAGGCATGGTAGGCATTCAGGAGGCCGCCGGCGAGGCCCAGATCTTTATCCATCGCCAAGCCGAACGTGTCGTTTTTGCCGTTTCCGTCAGGGTCTTTGTTCGTGAAGGCTTCCGAAATGGCCAAAACATCCTGCATCGTTTTGGGCTCCGGCAAATTCAGCTTTTTCATCCAATCTTCCCGTACCCACAGCAACGGCACCGATTCTTTCGCGACTCCCGTAAAAGGGATCCCCATCAGCTTGCCTTTGATGGTGGCCGCCTCCGTGACCTCCTTGCCGGCTTGCTCCATCACCTGCTTGACGTTATCCGGGGCATGCTGCTTATAAACGTTCGTCATATCTTCGATAAGATTCGCTTTCTCGAGCTGCACCAGCTGCGTAGCCGTGACCAGGAAAAAGTCCGGGAGCTCGCCGGAGGCGATCAGCAGATTCGTTTTTTGCTCCAGCTCGGCGGAAGGAACCTCCCATAACGTCTTGACGGAAATGCCGAGCGTATCCTTCAGATGGCGCGTCCAAGGATTGTTGTTCATATCGTCGCCGTTACCGAATTTGGTCGAAGAGCCGTAAGTGAAATTGACTGAGGTCAGTTCAATGGGCGGATCGTATTTGCCGCCGGTCGCAGGCGCTGCGGCCGATTCTTTGGGCTGGGCCGATGCCGGCGGTTCTGTCTCTTTGCTTTGGCTGCATGCGGACAACACCGATGCGGCGAGCAGGATCGAAGCTGTGGTTGCCATGCTTGCGCGTTTCAGTTTCATAGGAATGACACCCTCCTTGTATAGTACGAATTTTTAAACCGCTTACATGATGCTGAGTGCGCCTCCTTCCGTTCGTCCTCGAGTTCGTCGTGTTGTGCTTTTACCTTAACGGAGGGGAGATGGGGATGAATAGCTGCAAATTCTCCGATTTGAAGCCCGAATCGCGGAATGTGTAAACCGGAATAGAATCGGAGAAAGTGCATATTACCGGTCCGCTGACCGCATGCTTGCTACTGTGCTACAATAGGAATACTGTTTGTCGCCTTTTGTACGCATGTCAAGGATAAACGGCTGCGCCGTTCTTTCCGAAGAAGTGCGCGTTTACCGAGAAATCGAACAATCAGCGGAGATATGCTTTCTGAGATTTCAAGGATAAACGGCTGCTCCGTACTTTCCGAAGAAGTGCGCGTTTACCGGGAAATCGAACAATCAGCGGAGATATGCTTTCTGAGATTTTAAGAAAGGCTGGTGCTTCCAAGTGTTGAAACCGCTTCCTTTTTCATTCGGTAAAAATACGCTGTTTTTTAAGCTGCTGACCGGTTTCATCTGCGTCATCCTCCTCATTTTGTCGTTCCATCTGTTTTCTTATTCGTTTTTCAACAGCAACATTCAACGGGAAATCATAAATAACAATCAGCAAAACTTGAACAATACCGTAGAGCGGTACGAAAACCATATCCGCATGATCCAAGGCGCGGTTGTCCGGCTATATTTTGACGAGAAGGTGGTCGTGCTGCACGATCTAGGCATGAGCCAATATTTCGATACGGTTAATCAGGTCGTCGACGAGGTGAAAAAGATCTTGTCCAACGATCAGATGTACTTGAACGACATTTGGCTGCATTTCCGCAACCGTTCTTACCTGATCGACAAAAACGGACCGAGCGACGCATCCCAGTTTTTCGCCCGCAGCTACAACAGCCCGAACTATGACTATGCCTTTTGGGATAAGCAATTTGAGGAGCAGTACAAGACCAAGGTTCTGAAAGAAACAGTCTTCATCGATAATTACAGCAACCGGGCGTCCTTAATTCCCATTGTACTGAAAAACGATATTTATAGTGAGCTTTATATTACGGCTCTGCTCGAACCTGAAAAAATGTACCGTGCCTACCGCAACTCGAATCAAAACAGGCTGTATATGTTCGATCCCTTGAACCAGCAGCTGTTCGGATCCGCTCCCGACCCCGTGCCTGCTGAAATTCTGGGAATGCTTACCGGAAGCGAGTCGTACGTCAAGAAGAATAACCAGCTTTATTTCTATAAAAAGGGCGCGCTTACCGGAATTACTTATCTAACGGTCGTTCCGCTTGAAAATATTACGAAGCAGGTGTCGCGCCTCAACTTCATTCTGATCATGGTACTTGCATTCGCGCTTCTGCTGAGCGTACTGATCTCCATCATTATGAGCTTGAAATTCAACACGCCCGTTCAGCAAATGATCGCCGCGATTCGCCGGTTCAATCCGAACAATCATCTGAAGAGCAAAATCAAGGAATACAACTTTATATATGAAGAAATCAAAAGCATTATCCAGACGAACCAGGAAATCAATGTGGATTTGGACCGCAAGCGGTCGCAGCTCCGCCAGCTGGATTACATGTATAAGCTCAAAAATATTTACAGCAATCCGGCTTTGGAGAAGGGGGAGGAGAATCAGAAGCCGTTTTATCTCGTCTTGTTTCATTTGACGATGACCCGAGAGTTTCACAAGCTGTCGAGCCTGGAGCAGGACGGGGCCGTTTCCTATATTCACGAATTCATCGGCACGACGCTGGCGGGCCGCTTTCCGGATTCGGTGACGCTGCAAACGGAGAAGGATCATATTCTTACGCTGATTTTCGCCGAGGAAGGGCTGGAGGAGCTTGCCGGGGCGGTCGACCGTTTAAAGCATGCATTCGATGAAGAGAAAAAACATATCGGCGTCACGATCGTCTACAGCCCGGAGCTGCGGCCTCCCGCCGCATTCAATTCCGCTTACGAGGAAACGCTCGAAATGGCCAAGAGACGCAAGCTCAGAAGCGAGACCCAAACGATCACGGAGCTGTGGCCCGAGCCTCATGTGCCCGGCTTTACCGCCGCTCAGGAGCAGGAGTTCCAGACTTTCCTTCAGGCGGGGAATGCGGCGTCCGCGCACCTTATTCTCGCGAGGATGCTCGCGCAGATGGAGAAGGTTGACGCTTCCGCCAACCAGTACACGGAGCTGGCCAAGGAAGTCGTGGGCAAGGTGTTGAAGCATATGATCGCCGCGAATCTGGACATCAGCTCGGTCTTCGACCTGAGCTCGCCGTATCAGCGCATGCAGGAATGCACGTGTCCGGAGCACTATGCGGATTTCTACGAATGGTTCCTGACGGAGGCCGTCCAGCTGCTGATGGAGCAGAAGGAAGGGCAGCATCCGATCAAGCATTTTATGCTGGAGTACATTCATACGCATTATAACGAAGATCTCTCGCTCGAGATGGTTGCGGATAAGCTGAACATGTCGGCAAATTATTTTTCGGCGTATTTCAAGGATAAAACGGGCGTCAATTTCTCCGACTATTTGACCGAGCTTCGGATTTTGAAGGCGAAGCATCTGCTGCTGCATTCGGACCAGCGCATCCAGGACATCGCCGAGCAGGTCGGGTATTTGAACGCAAACTCGTTTACGCGCATGTTCAAGAAGGTGACGGGCATTACGCCAGGAGAGTACAAGAGGGTCCATTTGGTCGTGGAGAAGGGGTAGGCGGTCATTCATTTGCTTATCAGAACAACTAAGTGCATAAAAGAAAAGAAGATAAAAATAATGGCAATTGCCTGACGCGGGTTACTTCACCGAATTCTTTGTGTCAAAATAAAATAAAAGCACACGAATCAACTTGAGGATTCGTGTGCTTTATTGTCAGCCTTCAAGCTTTTGTTGATATCGTACTGCACGAGGCTTCAAAACAGAACCGAGGATAACGATGCTGCTGGCTAAGCCAATCCAAGTAAGCGACGATACAAGATTCCAACTTAACCCCTTACCGAAGAAGAACAGTTCTCGTAGGCCTTCCACCATAAAACGCATTGGTAACCAAGAATACACCCAGTCCCGATAAAACGAGGACATCATTTCAGGAGCTAAGGCGAGTAACGGCGCACCAAAGAAAAGCATTAAGGCAAAAACGGCGATTCCTTTCATGCCAAACAACGACAATACGGCGGAAATCATTAGGAAAAAACTAAAAGAGGTAATCGTTAAGAAAAGTGCCGTATCCGTAAACTGCGGAATATGAAATCCCACCATATTTTTTGCTAGCCAAGTTGAACCGAATCCAACGACTACTGCAACAATCCCACCTATTGCAATCTGCATTAACTTCGCAGCGACATTCTCTTTTCGAGTTTTAGCCGTCGTTTTGCTGATGGCAATAAAGAGGATCGCCGCGCTCGCAATACATGCCATCCAAAGCGGTTGGAATAAGGAAATCGGGGCGTTGCCATTTGCGCTTTTCGTTCCGGTTTCATTGACATTGGTAACCTTCTTGGCTATAGGTGTTACCAAGCTGGATGCCTGCTCCGTCGTCAGTGTTGCTCCTTGTTTATTAAAACCGTCAAGGATCTGGGCACGAACATTGTTGTTTATGTTATCCACGACTCCGTTTAGGACTTGCCCTCCCATTGCGGAAGCCGCACTATTCATACCTTGATTAATATAGATTTGAACTTCAGGCGAAGCAGGGGTTTGAGTGCGCAAGGAAGCTTGCTTTGCGCTAAAATCTTTTGGAATGACAAGCGCCGCGTAATACTCTCGGTTATTTAGGCCGTTTTGTACTTCTTCAACACTACCTACTTCCACCCATTTAACGGCGGGATCCTCACCAGATGTCGACGATGAGGTTTGCTGCATCGTGTCAACGATTGTTTGCCCCATATTCATCTTTGGCTGATTTGGAATTTCGACTCCTTGGTCTTCGTTGACAATGGCGATAGGTAAGTTTTTAGGCTGGACTTGAACGGATGGGAACAGTGTAAGTGAAAAAATAAATATGACCAAGAATGCAAGTATTGGCGACAACAGTGCGAGCCTGTTTTTAAAGATATTCATGAATGTTCCTCCTCTTATATAATCATTAGTTAGCGGAAGGTGATTTTCGAATGCCGTCCATTATAAAACGGATCGCATCTTCAATTTCCTCGTCGTTAATTGACTCTTTATTCAACAGCACAAAACGCGAAGCAAAGAATCCGCCAATGAACGTGAAAAGCAACTTTAGGATTCTGTCGGTTGGGATGTCATTAAGTTCGCCGCGTTCTTTAAAAAAATCGATAACTTGGGTTATGCGCGAAGTAACTACTTCGAAAATGTAAGGAATGATTTCACTTTTCAATTCCTCGTTATAAATTAATTCTTTTATGATTACTTGGAATATTTCCTTGTTTTCCAAGCCAAATTCTACACGATTTTTAAGAAACGCTGTTAAGAATCCTTCAAAAGTGGAATTAGCTTTGCTTATTTGACCGATTACCTCATCCGCAATAGAAGGGAAGAATTCCTTCAAATGCGGGACAATAAGGGATAACAGTAACTTGTCTTTCGTTCCATATTGCTTAAAGATGCTTGCCTCAGATACTTCGGCAACCTTGGCAATTTCAGCAGTTGAAGTATTTGAATAGCCCTTTTCGGCAAACAATCGAATTGCCGCTTCGACGATCCGCTCTTGCTTCACGGAGAGCTTTACTGATTGCGACGATAGGATTGCACTTAATAGGTTGTTGGTCATCAGTTTCACCTCTATTTTAAGTTAAGTCGACTCAATAGTGAGTAAGTACTTACTCAATAATATAGTAAGCAATGCTTTTTCGTCAATACAAAAGTGAGTAACCACTCACTTAAATGTTTTGCAGATCTTTATTATTCCATTCTAAGTAAGGGGAGATTTTTTAGCGGAAACGAAGGCATCATGCAAAAGGCTGCCGGTTTACCGGCAGCCTTTTATTGAAATAACTATCGTACCTCCATATCTATACCTTGTCTCATCGCCATATTTTCCCCAAACGCTTAAAGCTTTTCTACCCCGCTTTTTCTTCGCCGCCCGGGTCCACGTGATTGACCAAACGGTCCAAACGGGCAGCTTGATAACCATATTCACATATGGCCGACGCGACGATAAAGAGCCGCAGCGAGCCTTCCCGTCCTTCGCTGTAAAAGTCCGCGGCGTTTTTCATGAAAAGCTCGTTCACTTCCTCGATCGAAGCGGAATCCCAGCTGTCGGGCTTCAGCTTGTCGTCAAATTTAAGAAGCACATGCTCATGAAACTTGATCAGCTTCTCCAAGTGCCGGTCGAAGCTTTTGTTCAAGTCGGCCGTCCGGTCCGCTTGGAAGTAGTGCTCATGCACGGCTTCCAGCACCTCGTAGCCTTTCTGCAAGGTATACAGCATCTGCTTATAAACGACAAGCTGGCGCGTTTCGCGGTATTTGGCCCGTTTCAGCTTTTTCAATTCCTCTTCCAGCAGCTTATATTTCTCCCGGAGCGAATTTAAGCTGTCCTGCAGTCCTTGCTTTTCTTCCCGGAACACCTTTTCTTTGATCTCGTCGGATATCGCCGTCCGAAGCAGCAAAGAGAGCCGGGTAAAGGCGGTATGGATCTGGTCGTTAAACTGCTCCTTAGGTTTAGGCGGAAGGAACAAGATATTGATCAGGAAGGCCGAAACGATGCCGATCATGCTAAGCAGAAAACGATTCAGCGCAAAATCCCATTGACCGCTGGCTTCCATCACCGCGACGACTGTAACCAAGGTCAGGCCGATCGTCTCGACCATTTTGAGCTTGATACACAGCATGATGACCAGGATGCAGACGACTCCGACAGCGATCGGGTCGTTAGAGAGAAGCATACCGGCCAGCATGGCAATCGCGGCGCCCAGCGTAATGGTCTGGAGCTGTTCGAGGAAATAGCGCCATGACCGGTATATCGAGGGCTGCATGGCGAATATCGCGGCAACGGCAGCAATCACGGGGGGAGTGAAATTCAGCCATACGCTCACGTACAATGACAGAGTAACGGCGATTCCCGTCTTGATCATGCGGGCACCGAAGGTCATGGCATCTCCCTCCTTTGGTTTGAATGATGAGTAACGGCGAAAAATAAGGCCGATAATAAAGAAAATTATACCGTTCGGCAAACGTTTCAACAAGCGGAGGGAGGGGTTGACAACGGTCTCGAAATGGTTTATCTTTAATTTAAGATATTCAAATTCAAAATAAATATTGCTCAGCAAGGAGGTGAAAGCCATGCAAGTGAAATTGGACGATGCCCAAGCGGATTCTCTCAAGCTTTTCGTCGTTTTGTCCAAAGCATACAAGACCGTGATGGACCGGGCGGTGAAAGATATGAAGCAATACGATTTATCGCCTTCGGAATTTACGATTCTCGAGGTGCTGTATACGAAGGGGAAAATCCCGCTGCAGCAAATCGGGGAGAAAATACTCATTACGAGCGGCAGCATCACGTATAATGTCGATAAGCTGGAGAGCAAAGGCTTGTTGAAGCGGGTACCTTGCGCAGATGACCGAAGGGTCATTTATGCGGAAATTACAGCGGCGGGAACCGGGCTCTTTGACCGTATTTTTCCCGAGCATGCGGCCACTATTCATTCCTTGATGAAGGCACTTTCACCGGATGAAAAGCATAACGCGACCGAGCTGCTGAAGAAGTTGGGCAAGGGAGCGGAAGAGCAATAAGCCGTTCGGTGGCGCTCTTTTCGCCAAATATCTTAAATAAAAGATATTCATATTTAAGATAATTTGCGATCAGGATGTGCCGCTGCAGGTAAGGGAACACTCATTTTAATCATAAATACGACTAATTAGGAGGCATTCATATGACTATGCAAACGGCAGGTATTCATCATATTACGGCTTTTGCGAGCGATCCGCAGGCGAACGTCGATTTCTACGCAGGGGTGCTCGGCCTTCGGCTCGTTAAAAAAACGATCAACTTCGACGCTCCGGAGGTTTATCATTTGTACTTTGGCGACGAAGCGGGAAGCCCCGGAACGATCATTACCTTCTTCCCGTGGCCGGAATCGCGCAGAGGGCGCATAGGGGGAGGGCAGGTCGGCATCACGACTTATGTGATTCCGCCGGGCTCGATGGCATTCTGGGAACAACGTCTGGAAGGCTTCGGCATTGCGGCGGCGAAAGTAAGCCGGTTTAACGAGCAATACCTGCAATTTTCGGATAATGAAGGGCTGCGTCTCGAGCTCGTCGAACGCGAGGAAGGACCGCGCAGCAGCTGGTCGTTCGGGGGCATAACGGCCGACCATGCGATCAAGGGCTTCGGCGGCGCCGTTCTCTTCAGCGTAAACTCGCAGAAAACGATCGAAGTGCTGGAGAACGTGCTCGGCTTGCAAAAAGTCGGGGAAGACGCCGAGTACGCACGGCTCAAAGCCGCAGGCGACATCGGCAACGTCATCGACGTGCCGCTCGCTAATATGGGCTGGGGCGGCGGCGGAGCGGGCACCGTTCACCATATCGCTTGGCGCGCGAAGGATTTCGCCGAGCATGCGGACTGGCAAAGCGCCGTATCGCAATACGGCTATCAGCCGACGCAAATCATCGACCGCCAATATTTCAATGCGATTTATTTCCGCGAAAGCGGCGGCATTTTATTCGAGATCGCTACGGATCCTCCGGGCTTCGCGAAAGATGAGCCGGCCGAATCGCTGGGCGAGAAATTGATGCTGCCCGAATGGTTCGAGCCGCACCGCGCAGAGATCGAAGCGAATTTGCTGCCGATTGAAGTGAGAGTATTGGAGGGGAACAAACAATGAAGCATATTTTCAAAGAGGGCGGCCGTCCGGATGCGCCGACACTGGTATTGTTCCATGGAACCGGGGGAACGGAGCATGATCTGCTGCCGCTTGCCGAGATGATTTCGCCGGATTCCGCCGTGCTCAGCGTCCGGGGCAATGTGCTAGAGAACGGGATGCCGCGGTTCTTCAGACGTCTGGCCGAAGGCGTGTTCGACGAAGAGGATTTGATCTTCCGTACGAAGGAAATGTTCGAGTTTCTCGATCAAGCGGCCGGCGAGTACGGCTTCGACAGAAGCAACGTCGTGGCGATCGGGTATTCCAACGGGGCCAATATTGCAGGCAGCCTGCTGTTCCATTACAAGAACGCCTTGAAGGGCGCGATTCTTCACCATCCGATGGTGCCGAGGCGGGGAATCGTGATCCCGGATTTGTCCGGGACCCCGATTTTCATCGGCGCCGGGGAGAACGATCCGATCTGTTCCGCCCGGGAGACCGAGGAGCTTCAAGAGCTTTTGAGCGGTGCCGGCGCATCGGTCAAGGTGCATTGGGAGCGGTACGGCCATCAGCTTACTTCCACGGAAGTACAAGCGGCGGCGGCTTGGTTTCGGGAGCATTTGGCGTAAATACGGCATGCGGCGGACGCCGTCATGAAAACTTTTACCGCGAACGGCTCAGAATGCCGCATTATGCCCTTCGATTCTATAATGATCGCATAGGAGAATGCAGATGATATCCATCGATCCGGCTGCTCTAAGCGAGCGGGACAGCTACAAGCTTCTGATCGGCAGCGTCGTGCCGAGACCGATTGCGCTCGTCACGACGCTATCCAAGGACGGCGTTCTCAACGCCGCTCCTTTCAGCTACTTTTCGATTGTGACGGCTTCGCCCCCCATGCTCTCCGTATCCGTTCAGCGCAAGCAAGGCGCGATGAAGGACACGGCAAGGAATGCGATCGACGCAGGTGCGTTCGTCGTTCATATTACCGACGAATCGATCGTCGGGAAGGTAAACGAAACGGCGGCAGGATTGCCTCCCGACGAAAGCGAGGCTGCAAAGGCGGGTTTTACGCCGGTCGCCGGAGAGGCGATTGCCGTACCCGGTCTGCAGGAGGCGAAAATCCGCATGGAATGCGTGCTGGAGCAAGCGATCCCGCTTGGCCGCGCCAGGGATGGGGATGAACCTGCCTGCGATCTGCTGATCGGCCGCGTCGTTCGCTTCCATTTGGCCGAGGACGTTTATGATAACGGCGGCCATATTGATCCGCTCCGCCTGAACCCGGTAAGCCGAATGGCCGGCAGCACGTACGCCAAGCTGGGCGAACTGTTCGCGATCGAGCGTCCGCAGTAATCGGATTTTCAGCGGTCCGGTAACGATACAAAAAGGAGAAACCTTGAGCCGGCTTCGCTCAAGCGTTTCTCCTTTTGCATAGTATTCGGCGCAGTGCCGGCCGTATGGCGAATAATGAACCGCCAGCGGTTATTTTTGCGTCAGCTTTTCGACGATGAAGTCGAGCTCCGCTTCCAGCGATATGGGGTCGTTAAACGTAAAGGCTTTAGGATCGACTTGGAAAACGCGGTTTTCCTTAACCGCAGGGAGCGATTTCCAAATCGTGCTTCCGTAAACCGTATCAGGATCCGCCGTGTCTCCCGACCAAGGACTTGTGAAAATGAAATCGCCGGCATACTCGGGCAGCTTCTCCAGAGAGATCGACGCCCAGCCCGTTTTGCTGTCGATGGCCGCTTTCTGCGCTCCCGGCGGCGCTTTAAGCTTGAACTCGTCATAAATAATTTCTCCGCCGCGGCCGTAGTTATGTCCGAATACATACAGTCCCTTCGCATAAGGGTTCAAAATCGAAACCGTTTTGCTGCCTACAGCGGCTTCAACCTTCGGCTTGTAGTCGGCGATCTTCTTATTCCAATTCGCCACCCATTCCTTGGCCTTATCTTCCTTGCCCGTCATTTTGCCGAATTCGACAATCTGGTCCTTGTAGTTCAGCTTCCCGTACTTGACGGCAACCGTAGGCGCGATGCTTTGTATTTTCTCAAGATTCTCGTTCCCGTCAAACGCGATGATCAGGTCGGGATTCAATTCTAAAATTTTCTCAACCGATTTCCCGTCCCCGAGATTTTCGACGCCATCCAGCTTCCCTTTGAAAAAAGGATTATCGAAAGCGCCTTGGGTTACCGCGAGGGGCTTAATGCCGATCGCCAGGAAAAAGCCGACATACCAGCTTTCCAAAACGACGACGCGCTGCGGATTTTTCTTTAGCTTCACTACACCGTTCTCCGCCGTATACGAAATGGTTTCGTTCGCATTATCGGCAGGCTTTGCGGAAGCTTGCGCGGATGAAGAAGGCTGAACGGAAGCCGACGGCTTCGTTTCCGGAGCGGGAGCTTTGCCGCAGGCCGCTGCGACGACGACAATCATCATGATCATCATCATGTGCGCGTATGTACTGATTTTTTTGAAACGTCGAGACATAGAAATATCCTCCCTTTGATTGTTTGATTCCTTGGACCGCTTAACAGTTAATGTCACTTACTACTCGCCATGTGAACGATTTGCATAGGTAGTCGTCGTATAGATTGCGATTCGGACCAGAGTAATAACCTTCTTGTCATATGTGTTTACAATGAATTCCCCCTTGGAGTGGCCCTATGCTGGAGATTTTTTCGGAATCGGCGCAAATCTGGGGAGTTTCTCCGGCTGCGATAAACGCCAGCGAATATATATACCGGCAAGCGATTATCATCGGCACAGCATTAATGATAACGATTATCATTATCAAGTGAAGTATAGCACTATACGTGTCCGCGGTGCAACCTTATTTTCATTTTCCGTGAAGGGGAAAATCGTTCCAACCAAGCGTTCCCTTGCGGCGGCGCCGGATACGGCCTATACTGAACGCAGCTTGAAGAGCGGGGTGAAGGGGATGCTGCTCCATATCGTTCGAAGTAGCCGGTTGAGGGTCTAATTACCTCATGATGAAAGGCGGATTCATATGGACAATGGCTTATATAAACGGTTTTACGATAAAATCGGGCGACTGAACGGTTGGGATTTCAGCAAGCTGAAGGTGATAACCGAGGGTGCCGCTTGGGATTTTTACGCAGAGGTCGTAAGCAGGTGCAAACCGTCGGATTTGCTGCTTGATATCGGCACGGGCGGAGGCGAAAAGCTGCTGCAGATCGCCGATGCGGCGCTGCTTGCGGTAGGCATAGACCATTCGGAGCCGATGGTGGAAACGGCAAAAACGAATCGCGAGCGGCTTGGGAAACGTCATGTGCGGTTTATGCGGATGGATGCCGGACGGCTTGAGTTCCCTGCGTTTTTTTTCGATGTGGTGTGCGCGCGGCATTGCGGTTTTCATGCGGGAGAAGCCGCCAGGGTGCTTACACGGGACGGCGTATTTTTGACGCAGCAGGTGAGTGAAGGAGATAAGAGGAATATCAAGCAAGCGTTCGGGAGAGGGCAGTATGACGCGGCCGAGCCGGGAACGCTGCTGAAGCAAAACGAAGCGGCGCTTCGGGAGGCGGGCTTTGCGGATATTCAGTCCTTCGTCTACGATGCGGCCGTTTATTATGAAAGCGTCGAGGATCTGATGTTCCTTCTGACGCACACGCCGATCGTTCCCGGCTTCGGGGATAATCCGAACGATTTGGACATACTCCGGGCTTTCGTCGAGCAAAATCAAACGGAACGCGGAATCCGAACGAACGAAGAACGGTTTATGATTATCGCGCGAAAGTAAACGCCATTAAGCTCCGGCAGCAGCTGCCGGGGCTTTTCTTCGCTTCGTTCGTGCCGGCTGAAGCATGCCGCAGCTTTATTTTTTTGGTATAATGGAATAAGAATGTATGTTCGGAAGGTTGGCGGAGGAGGAGTTATGTCCCATACGGTGCAGATTTCGGTGAGAGCTCTTGTTGAATATGCGTTTCGCAGCGGCAGCATCGAGTCCGGATTCCGGACTTCCCAGGCGTTGACCGACGGCACGAAGGCCCATTTAAAGATACAGAAGCAATACGGCGAAAAGGACCAGAAGGAAGTGTTCCTGCGGACGGAGATCGCCGGCAGCGGCATGCTGTTCGCGATCGAGGGCAGGTGCGACGGCTTGCTGGTCTCCGAGGAAGACGTCACCGTGGACGAAATCAAATCGACTTCGGGCGATTTGCACGTCATTGCGGACGATACGTACCCCGTACATTGGGCGCAAGCCAAATGTTACGCCTACATGTACGCCAAGGCACATGGACTGAGCCGGATGCGCGTCCAGCTCACGTACGTGCAGGTGAATACGGACGAGCAGAAGCGGTTTGCGCAGGATGCCTCGTTCGAGGAGCTTGAGGGATTCGTGCTCCGGCTCGTGGAAGCCTACGCCCCTTACGCCGCGCTGATGCATAAGCATGAGAGCGAGAGGACGGAGAGCATCAAGGCGCTGCCGTTTCCGTTCGAGTCGTACCGCGAAGGGCAAAGGAAATTCGCCGGCACCGTATACAAAACAATAGCGGACGGACGCAAGCTGTTTGCAAAAGCGCCGACCGGAATGGGCAAAACGATTTCCACCTTGTTCCCGGCCGTTAAGGCGATGGGGGAAGGGCTGCTGCAGCAATTTTTCTATTTGACGGCCAAAACGATCGTTCGAACGGCGGCGGAGGAAGCGCTCGGGCTGCTTTGCGCCAAAGGTCTGCACGTGCATGCCGTTACGCTGACGGCCAAAGAAAAGGTTTGCTTTCAGACGGAAATGCGCTGCACGAAGGAGCATTGTCCGTATGCGGACGGCTATTATGACCGGATCAACGGGGCTTTGCTCGATATGCTGGCGAACGAGACGCTTATGACGAGGCCCGTTATCGAAAGCTATGCACGCAAGCACAGCGTTTGCCCGTTCGAATTCGCCCTCGATGCGGCCTACGCGGCAGATGCGGTCATTTGCGACTACAACTATGCGTTCGATCCGCGGGTGAGCTTGAAGCGTCTGTTCGAGGAGCAGAAGCGCCGGACCGCCCTATTGATCGACGAAGCTCATAACCTGGTCGACCGGGCGCGGGAGATGTACTCGAGCGAGCTGAACAAGGCCGACTTTCTGGCGATTCAGCGCGAGTATAAGACCGTTCAACCGGAGCTTCACGCAGCGGCCAAAAGGATCAATTCGTATTTCATCGAAGCGCGCAAGCAAGCGGGTGTCGGCAAAATGACCGTAACGACGGAACGGCCGGACGAGCTTAACGCGATGCTTGAGACGTTCGCCGCTCAGGCGGAGCGCCATCTGATCGCTGTCCCGGCGAACGCGGATAGCGGGCAACTGCTGGACACGTATTTTGCCGTCCAAAGCTTTCTCCGCATTGCCAAGCTTTACGACGAGCGTTATGTGACGTATTCGGAGGACGCGAGAGACGGCTTCCGGATCAAGCTGATGTGCCTGGATCCCTCTTACCTGCTCAAACAAATGGGCAAGGGCTACCGGTCGCAGGTGTTTTTCTCCGCAACCTTGTCGCCGCTCGGCTATTTTATGGACATGCTGGGGGGAGACAAGGAAGACGACTATTCGGTGTCGATTCCTTCGCCGTTCTCAAGCGATCAGCTGACCGTGGAGCTTGCTCCGCTATCCACCCGCTATCAGGACCGGGACCGGACGAAGGACGCGATCGCCAGGCATATTCGGCGGGTCGTCGCCGAGAAGCCGGGCAATTACTTCGCGTTTTTCCCTTCTTATGCGTACATGAACAGCGTTTACGAATGCTTTATGGAGCTGGAGATAACGGATGCGGTCGACACGATCGTGCAGCAAACGGCGATGACGGAGGAGGAGCGGGAGAGTTATCTGCGGCGGTTTCAGGCGGAGAACGAGAGACCGCTGATCGGCTTCGCCGTTATGGGCGGTATTTTTTCGGAGGGAATCGATCTGGTCGGGGACAGGCTGAAAGGGGTCGTCGTCGTGGGCGTCGGACTGCCGCAGCTTTGTGCGGAGCGCAATTTGTTGAAGGACTTTTTCGACGGCGGCGGCAAGAACGGCTACGACTACGCATACGTTTATCCCGGGATGAACAAGGTGCTGCAGGCGGGGGGCAGGCTGATCCGTTCGGCGACGGACCGGGGGACGCTTTTGCTGATCGACGACAGGTATTTGAAGCAGCCGTATAATCGGCTGCTGCCTGCCGAATGGAAACATTATGAATTGGCGGGGCTTGAGCCGGAGTCAGAGCTTAATTGAGTAAAGAAACCTCCCAAATTTTCCATTATTTCATTGGCGTGGGAAGGAAACGCGCATTAAGGCGCGTATAGTAAAGGTGTAAGGTATCCGAAAAGGAGGCGAATGGAATGAGCGCTGCGGAATGGATTCACGCCGGGACGCTGGAGACGCTGAGAAACGAACGGGCTAAGGTGATCAAGGGCGGAATTGCAGTCTTTTTTCATGAGGATCAAGTGTCGGCTGTCGATAATCGTTGTCCGCATTTGGGATTTCCGCTTCACCTTGGAAGCTTATGCGACGGTATTCTGACCTGTCATTGGCATCATGCGCGGTTCGACGTTTGCAGCGGAGGCACGCTTGACCCTTGGGCGGACGATGTGCCGTCTTACGATGTGAGAGTAGAAGGCGAAGACGTATGGGTAAACGCCAAGCCGAGACATGCCCTCAGCGCCGAAAAACAGATGCGGAGGCTGCAGGAGGGACTTGAGCAGAACATCGGTATCGTGATTGCCAAAGCGGTCGTCGGGCTTGTCGAATCGGGCGTCCCGGCAGACGAGATCGTTCGCGAGGGGATCCGGTTCGGGACGAAGCAGGGGAACGGCTGGGGATCCGGGCTGTCTATTTTGACCGCAATGCGCAATGTGCTTCCCAAGCTGGATAAAAAAGGACGGATCTTGGCCCTCTATCATGGTCTCGTGCATGTGGCGAGGTCCAGCGCAGGGCGCTCTCCCCGGCATTTGCTCGGTTCGCTTCCGGCCGCGGAGTTAAAGGAAGACAGGCTTATCCAATGGTACCGGAGCTGCGTGGAGGTACGCGATACGCAGGGAGCGGAGAAGGTTCTCCTGACGGCTATTGCGGGCGGGGCTTCGTCCGAAATGCTGGCCGACATGATGCTGATTGCCGCTACGGACCATTTTTATTTGGATGGCGGACATACATTCGATTTTCATAATAAGGCTTTCGAGATTTTGGAGCATATGGAGCCGGGCTCCGAGGATCAGGTGCTCGCTTCTCTCGTTCCGCTCCTTCGTTCCCCTGCCCGCAGCGAGGAGCTTCATCACTGGCAGGCGCCGCTCGACTTGGTAACCCCTATCCGGCAAGCGGTTGAACGGCTTGAAGCGGCCGAGCCTGCCGAGTCCCGCGAAGAAGCGCTGGACGAGCAAGCTCTGTTAAAGCAGTTCTTAAGCGACCGGCCGCTTGAAACGATCGAGAGGCTGACGGAGCTTCTTCTCGCAGGCGTGCAGCCGTCCCGGCTCGCGCAGCTTGTAGCGGCGGCCGCAGCGGAACGTATTGTTCATTTCCATACGCAGAACGATTTCGGCGACTGGATAGCGGTGCTGCATACGTTTACCTATGCGCATGCGGTGCACGAACGGCTGCTTCGTTCGAAGGAGCCGCTGCTCAACCGTGCGCTGTTCCATGGCGCGATCGCGGTGTATCATGACCGTTTCTTGAACGTCCCGCGGGCGCAGCGGCCCAAAACGGCGGCCGACGGCTCGGCTTCGGGCGGCGAATATGCCCTCGAGCAGCTGCTCGAGCTTATGGACAAGAGACAGCAGGTCGATGAAGCCGCGCGCTGGGTTGCCGGCTACCTGGGGGCGAAGCGGGATCCGGAAGCGCTGCTGAATACGCTCGGCCATGCCTTGTTGAGAGAAGATGCGGAGTTTCACTCTTTTCAGCTGTATGAAGCCTCCGTCGCGGAATATGAGCGTTGGCGGGATAGAACGGATGCTTTCGCCGAACGGGCGAAGGAGACGATGCTGTTTGCCTGCACGCGTTATTTGGCCGCCCATGCGCCGACCGCCAGAGAGCTGCCGCACACGGCAACGATCGCGTGGCGGCTGCATCGCGGAGAGCGGTTGTTCGAAGACGAGTAAGCCGATTGCATTGGATAAAAATACTTTTGGCCGGCTGTTGACGGAAGCCGGCTTTTTTTATATATTGTTGTTATACCTATACGGGTATATGTATTTAACAAGATCGAAATGAGGGATTGTCCATGTCACTGATCCAAACTTCCGATCGGGCAGTTCGTAAAGATGTTTTGGAGTCTCCGGTTCCTGTGCTTGTAGACCATAATCCGGCGATATTTTCCGAGTACGGCATTATGAGTATTCCCACCTTGGCGTTATTTAAAAATGGTCGAATCGTACGGAAAACGGTCGGGGTTCAAAGTAAAGCGCACTTGATGGGCATGCTTCGCGAGTTTATGTAATTTTTTTTGCTATTTTATATACCTATAGGGGTATGTGTTTTGCAGCGATCCTCGAAGATCGATTGAAACCGGAGCCGACTGGATTGCCGGACTCTTTTAACGAGAAGGAGCGACATTTTCATGACTAACACATTTCAGGTAAACCGCAAGCTCGTTTGCGAAGGGCTCGCCTGCCCGCTGCCCGTAGTTCGCACCAAGAAGACGATCGACGAGATGAACGCCGGCGAAGTACTGGAAGTTAGCGCGACGGACAAGGGCTCCATAGCGGATTTGAAGAGCTGGGCAAATCGTACCGGTCATCAATATGTAGGCTTACAAGAAGAAAACGGCATATACCGTCACTACATCCGCAAAGCGGAGGCATCCGAAACGAAGGCCGAAATGAACTTTCCGCACACCGTGAGCAACGAAGAACTAAACGACAACCTGGCCTCGGGATCCAGTATGATTATCATCGATGTACGGGAGCCGGCCGAATACGCATTCGGACGAATTCCCGGCGCCGTTTCGATTCCTGCCGGAGAGCTTGAAGGGAAGCTCACTTCGCTGGATCCGAGCGTTAATTATTATGTTGTTTGCCGCACCGGCAACAGGAGCGATATGGCTTGTCAACTGCTTGCGGGGAAAGGCTTCGCCAACGTGGCCAATGTCATCCCCGGCATGTCGCAGTGGAGCTACAAGCTAGAGACGGACTAGGCTTCAGCTGAATAAGGTCCTATATGAATGAGGAGGGAAGTTATGTCTCACATACCGTTACTCTCAGCCGAACAACTGCATGAGAGAATGAATGCCGGTCAAGACGTATGGATTTTGGACGTGCGCAATACGGAGGAACATGCGGACTGGAAAATCGAAGGGCAAACGGTCCGGTCGATCAATATCCCGTATTTTGACTTTCTCGAAGACGATGACGCGAATTTCAAGGACTTGCCGACGGATGAAGAGATGGTCGTCGTTTGCGCCAAAGGCGGATCCGCTATGTTCGTGGCTGAAACGCTGGAGGAGAAGGGCTTCAAATCTTCCGTATTAGACGGCGGTATGCTGGCGTGGAGCCAATTTTACCATGCTGCGACCGTATTCGCGGACGATAAAGTGGAGCTGCTGCAAATCAACCGTTTTTCGAAGGGTTGTTTGTCTTATGCGGCCATTTCGGAAGGAAAAGCGATGATCGTCGATGCAAGCCGGAAGGTCGACTATTATTTGGAGCTGGCCGAGCGGCACGGCTTTACGATCGAGCATGTCGTCGATTCCCATCTTCATGCGGATCATATTTCGGGCGGACCCGCACTTGCCGCTCTGACAGGCGCAGCCTATTATATTTCCTCCGGGGAAGTGCAGGGCACGGATTTGAAGTTCGAGCCGCTGGAGCATCATGAGCGGATCCGTTTCGGCCGGGCGGAGGTGGAGGTGCTTGCCGTTCCGACGCCGGGGCATACGCCGGGTTCGACATCGTTTCTGATAAACGATAAGCTGCTGATGTCCGGCGATACGATTTTCGTGGGCGGCTTGGGGCGTCCGGATCTCGGCGGAAAAGCGGAAGAGTGGGCGCAGGATTTGTACGATACCGTCTTTCATAAAGTGAGCAAGTTATCCGACGACGTGCTGGTGCTGCCGGCGCATTATGCGGATATAACGGAAATCGGCGATAACGGTATCGTCGGGGCAAGTCTCGGCGATATTCGCCAAAGCAACGATATGATGCGCAATGCTGACAAGGACGATTTTGTAGAGCATGTAGCCGGGGCCGCCTCTTCGGAAAAACCGCCGAATTTCGAGGAGATTGTGGCGATCAACCGGGGCGAGCTTCAGGTTGAGCCGGAGCGCGCCGTGGAGCTGGAAATCGGTCCAAACCGCTGTGCGGTGCATCATCATTAAGAGGAGGAAAACAGGATGGCAAACTTAATTGTAGACGCGAAAGGGCTCGCTTGTCCGATGCCGATCGTCAAAGCGAAGAAAGGGATCGACTCTTTGCAGCCCGGACAAATCATGGAGCTTCAAACGACGGATAAGGGATCGATGAACGATTTTCAGGCTTGGGTGAAGCAGACGAAGCATGAGCTTGTCGAAGCGAAGGAAGCGAACGGCGTGTTTACTTTTCTCGTCAGAAAAGGGTCGTAGTATATTTTTTTCATAAGTTTAGTACCTATGCGGGTATATGTATAAACCATAACGGAAAGGTGGCACCCATGGAAAACAAAGAAAAAACGACGATCGTACTGTTTAGCGGGGAGCTGGACAAAGCGATCGCCGCATTCATTATTGCGAACGGAGCGGCGGCATACGACCATGAAGTGACGATCTTTTTTACCTTCTGGGGGCTGAATACCCTTCGTAAGGACGAACCGGTGCAGGTCAAGAAGGGCTGGCTGGAAAACATGTTCGCCAAAATGATGCCGCGCGGCGCGAATAAGCTCGGACTATCCAAAATGCATTTCGCCGGCATGGGTCCGAAGATGATCAAGCATGTCATGAAGAAACACAACGCGCTGACGCTGCCGCAGCTTATCGAGCTGGCGCAGGAGCAAGGCGTGAAATTGGTCGCGTGCACGATGACGATGGATTTGCTCGGCTTGCAGAAGGAAGAGCTGCTGGACGGTATCGAGTATGCGGGTGTTGCCGCTTATTTGGGCGATGCCGCCGATGCGAAGGTCAACTTGTTTATATAAAAATATAAGACTTCGAAAGGGTATAGGACGGCGAAGCCGTTTATCCTTGAGCATGAACGTGGCCTTCCTCCAGTTGTCTCCGCACTTGTTATCGGCAATAATATACCTATACCGGTATCGATGAGAGGAAGGCTTATATGAATTACGATGATGATGTGAAAAAAAGATTAAGACGGATGGAAGGGCAAATCCGCGGGATTTTGAAGATGATGGAGGAAGGCCAGGACTGCAAGGATGTCGTCAGTCAAATTTCCGCCGTGCGCAGCGCGGCCGATAAAGCGATCGCGTACATCGTTGCGGTAAATTTGGAGCAATGCATTCGCGAGGAGAATGAAGCCGGCAGAGACTCGAGCAAAGTCGTCAAGCAAGCGGTGGAACTGCTGGTGAAAAGCAGATAAGGAGAGAGGCTGCAGAATGAATACGATCATATATGTGCTCATTGGGGCGCTGCTGATCTGGTTTCTGTATACCCGGCTGGCCGGGGTCAAAGGTTTGAGAAACCTGACGCCGGAGCAGTTTCAGCAGGAGCTTCAAGCGGACCGCAATCGCGTTCTGATCGATGTGCGGGAGCAGATGGAAGTGAAGCAGGGGTATATTCCGGGGGCGGTCAATATTCCCTTATCTCAACTAAAAGGCAGGTTATCGGAGATTCCGCATGACAAAAACGTTTATTTATACTGTCGCAGCGGGATGAGAAGCAAGCAGGCCGCCAAAATGGTTCTCGGCAACGGATTCCGGGAGCTGTCTCATCTGCAAGGCGGGATCATGGCATGGCCGGGGAAGCTGGCGAAGTAAAATCCGAACGATCATTGGCGAACGAGTACAGTCGCTGATGATCGTTTTTTTCATGCCAAAAAACTGAATTTTCACCGGTGTTCTCCTGCACGTTCCCGGATAGGAACGGTCAAGCCCGCTTTATATACTTATTGTATCGGAACGTTTTGGGGGGGAGAACAATAAATAGCCAAGTCAGCAAAGCCAGAGCAGCGAATACGGAGCCGATAGCGCGCAAGAAGAGCGGCTTTCGCAAGCTCATTTCCCAGTACCAGCTGGTATTGATGTCCGTCCCATTCGTGGGCGTGTTGGTTGTATTCGGTTATTTGCCCCTATGGGGGTGGATTATGGCATTCCAGAAGTACTCGATACCGAAAGGTATTTTTGGAAGCCCTTTCGTAGGGTTCGATCAATTCGCTGAGCTATTCAAGGACGATCAGTTTTACAACGCGCTCCGCAATACGCTGGCCATGAGCGTGATGGGCCTGGTGTCCGGCTTCGTCTGCGCGATCGTGCTTGCGCTTCTGCTTAACGAAGTCAGGCTCACCTTGTTTAAGCGTACCGTTCAGACGATCGTTTACATTCCGCATTTCGTGTCTTGGGTCGTCATTTCCAACATTATGATTTTCGTGCTATCGCCGGATTACGGCCCGTTCAACGAGCTGCTAAAGAACCTTGGCCTCATCGACGAGCCGATCTACTTCCTGTCCAAGGAAAAATGGTTCTGGGTTATCCATACGTTCGCCGGATTATGGAAGGAGCTCGGCTGGAGCACGATCATCTATTTGGCGGTGCTTTCCGGAGTCAACCCGGAATTGTACGAAGCGGCCGATGTCGATGGCGCGGGTCGGTTTAAGAAGATGATCTATATTTCGTTCCCTTCCTTGCTGCCCACCGCAACGATGCTGCTTATACTGGCAGTCGGGCACTTGATATCGACCGGATACGAATCCCAAATGCTTCTCGGCAACTCGCTTGTCATCGAATATTCGAAGGTTCTCGATTTGTACGCTCTCGATTACGCACTCAAGCTGGGCGACTATTCTTACGGCGTGGCGATCAGTATGTTCAAATCGATGGTCAGTATCATCTTGGTGCTCGGCGTCAATCAGCTGGCCAAAAGACTGGGACAATCCCATGTCCTCTAAGCTACGGGGGTACGCACAATGAGAGAAAAGTTAACCTTAGGCGGAGCTGCCTTTCATACGCTCAACTATTTGGCGCTGACGCTGCTGGCGGCTGCAACGTTGTATCCGTTCTTGAATTTGCTGGCCATCTCGCTCAACCAATCGATGGATACGGTAAAGGGAGGCATCTATTTGCTTCCCAGGAAGTTCACGTTCGACAATTACGTGCTTATTTTTCAAAATCAGCGGCTGTTTTCCTCGGTCAGTCTATCTGTCGCCAGAACGGTGATCGGGACTACGCTTGCGCTGATCGCCACTATCATGGTCTCTTATGCGCTAAGCCGGACAGAATACGTGCTCCGCAAGCCGCTGAACACGATCATCGTCGTCAGCATGTATGTCAACGGCGGGCTGATTCCTTATTATTTGCTTATTAAAAATTTGGGTCTGACGAACACGTTCCTTGTTTACATCATTCCCGGCTTAATCGGCGCTTTCAACGTGATGATCATGCGCAGCTTCTTCGACCAGCTGCCGAGCGGGCTGATCGAATCGGCAAGGATGGAGGGGGCGAGCGAGTTTCAAGTGCTTACCCGGGTCGTGGTGCCCATCAGCTTACCGGTTATCGCGACGATCTCGCTGTTCGTTTCCGTCGGCCACTGGAATGCCTGGATCGACAATTTCCTGTTCAACACGAGAGAGAGCTTGTCCTTGCTGCAATACGAGCTGATGAAAATATTGCTTCAGTCTACCGATCAGATCGGCGCAGGCAATATGGATTCGATCGATCCGGAAATGATGCGCATGACGACGCCGGAATCGATTCGCGCGACGATGACGATTTTTGTGACGGTGCCGATTTTGCTCGTGTATCCGTTCCTGCAGAAATACTTTATTAAGGGCATGACGCTCGGCGCCGTCAAGGAATAATTTCGATATCTGCCGGTTTAACCGGATGATATAATACAAGAGATGAAAGGGTGGGACTATGAAAAAAACAGTCGCTTACTTTCTGAGCGCTGCGCTTGCGGTTACGGCACTGGCCGGCTGCAGCGGCGGAGACAAGTCCAAAGAAACCGATACGAAATCCGGGGGAGCGAGCGCGAGTCCGAGCCCCGGCGCAAGCGCAAGTCCTGCGGCTCCTAAGGAGCCGACGACGATTCAATTCGGCAACCTGTATCCGAATTTGGATATGAACAATCCGGTCATGACGGAGCTGCAGAAGCGCACGAATACGAAATTCGATCCGATTACCGTCACGGGCGACCGCATCCAGAAATTCGACTTGTGGCTGGCTTCCGGCGATTATCCGGCCGATATGCTGGTGCTGCCGCCGACTTACGTAGAGAAATACAAAGATGCCGGAGCCATCATTCAGCTCGATGAGCTGATCGAGAAGTACGGCAAGAACATCAAGGAGAAATACGGAAAGTACTTCGATTTGCTCAAAGGCAAAGACGGCCACATCTACTCCCTGTTCGTACCGAAGCTGGCAACGGAGCCGTCTCCTTTGCTCCAAGCGAACTTTGGCGTAAGGTACGACGTGCTGGAGGAAGCGGGCTATCCGGAAATCAAAACGTTCGATCAGCTGTTTGACGTTTTGCAAGCGTTTTACAAAAAACATCCGGAGATCGACGGCAAGCAAATCATTCCGTTTACCGGCTTTAACTTCTACGGAAACGGCGGTGAAAATTTGGCGACTCCTTCCTCGGAAGGGTCCGGCATGCTGAATGAAGGCGGATTTAAAGTCGGTTCCGACAACAGCTTGCAGTACCAGTATCGTACCGAGGAAATGAAGAGGTATTATCAGTTTCTGAACAAAATGTACAATGCCGGCATGCTGGACAAAGAGTTTTTCACGCTAAAGCCGGAGGCGGCGGTCAAGAAAATTACGGAAAACCGCGTATTGGCAGGCTTTTTCCCGTCCTGGTGGGTTCAGCCTGAAGTAGAGAAAGTGATGCGCGCATCGGGTGATACCGACCATTTGTTCGCGTACTTCCCGATCATGTTCGATAGCAGCGCGCCGAACAACTCCTTCACGTCAGCACTGACCCGTTCGAACTGGAACTGGGTCATCTCGAAGAAAACGAAAAATCCGGAGGAAATCATCAAGCTGCTCGATTACATTTTCTCGGATGAAGGGCAAATTTTGATCAACTGGGGTATTGAAGGCAAGCACTTCGAGGTGAAGGATGGCAAACGGACAGTAAACGCCGAGTTCGATAAAAATAAAGCATCCAATCCTGATTTGATCTGGAAGGAAATCGCTTCTCCTTTCTACGGAACGTCGCTCTATCTCGACCACGGCACGAAACTTGCGGACGGCGACTACGCTACGCCGACTACGAAGGAATCCGTGAAGAAAGGCTATGATGCAAGAACGAATGAAGTACTGAAGGCGTACGGCAAGGAAGTATGGTCCGATTTCCTGCCTCAGATCAAGCTAAAGCGGGGCACGCTCGGCGAATTATCGGAAGATATGAAAGCGGAAGCTGCGAAAATTTTGGAGCGCTTGAAGCAATTGTGGCTGAAAGAGTCTCCGAAAATTATTTTCAGCAAGAACGAGGAAGAATTCAACAAGCTGTGGGATGCCTTCCAGGTACAGCTGGATAAAGAAGGCATCAAGAAGGTGGAGGAAGCGTATACCGCGCTTTGGAAGGAAAACGTCGAGAAGAACGCGAAATATTTCAAATAATCGTGTAATTTATCGGAACGATTATCCTTGATCATCATTGTGTAAGCGCAAAGGGGGAAGCGGGATGAATATACGCAGCAAGCTCTTCATTACGAACGGAGTCGTTGTCGTCATTCTGATCGCTTCCCTCATTATTGCGATGGAAAGCTACGCGCGGCGAACGATCCTCGATATTCTAAAGGAAAACGCGGCGCATTCGTCGTCTCAGTTGGCGGAAAACGTTGACAATCTGCTGAAATCATACGAAGATATTACCGATTACTTTTACATGGACGATGTGCTTCAACTTCGGCTGCAGGAAAATTTCGAAACGTACGCCGAAGCGCATAACGAGTATTTCGAATTTGTGAAACCTCAAATGTTCGCAATCCAGTCGTCTAAAGAGTTGCTGGATATTAATATCTATACGGACAATTCTTCTTTTCATGTCGGCAATATTAGGCCGCTGTCCGAAATGACCGGCATTGCCGAGGGACGCGCTTGTCCTCCGGACGGATCCAACAGGGAATTGCTACGACGATGGAGCGTCGTGCCTGATGGCGGAATGGGCCGGCTGCGTTTGACGCAAAGACTCAACCATTTGACGGCAGGCTCCTGTTTATTTATGCAAATCGATCTGCATCCCGTGAAGCTGCACAATCTGATCACAAAAGAGAGCGAGAAAAGCCGCTTTCTGATCGTCATGCCCGACGGCATTCCCGTATTGGACAGTGTAACGGGCGGGCGGCTGCCTGCAGCGTCAGATCGCGATTGGTATTACAGCTCGTTTCCGGATAGGCCAGGTGTTCATAGCGTGACGCATGGCGGCAAGGAATATTTACTGACCACACAGCGGCTGGATTCGCGCAACAGTATCAACGGCATTCAGGTTGCCTCCTTGATTCCGCTCAACGAGCTGGAGGCACGGTCCAAGACGTTGTTTACAACCACCATCATTTTATGTTCGTTAACGCTCATTGTATTTATGATCGTTAATTTTTTCGTTTCCGGGCGGATAACCCGCAGACTCCGGAAGCTGTCCGCGCGGATGAGACAGACCGACATGGACAGGCTGCAGCCGATCGAGAATGTGAAAGGCAGTGATGAGGTAAGCAGCCTCAGCCACGTATTCAACGGCATGGTGATGCGCATGCAAAGGCTGATCCGCGAAGTATACGAATCGGAGCTCGTGGCTAAAGAGCTGCAGCTGAAAACGAAGGAAGCCGAGCTCTACGCGCTGCAAACGCAGATCAATCCGCATTATTTGTACAACACGCTGAACGCAATACGCGGCAATTTGCTGGAGAAGGGCGATCGGGCCAATGCCGAAATCGTCAGCTTGCTGGCAAAATCATTCCGTCAGGTGCTTGGGAAGAGCGGACGTATGGTTTCTCTCGAGGAGGAAATTAACGTTGTAGAAACGTATTTGAAAATCCAGTCGTTCCGTTATTCCGACAGGCTCTCTTACCGTATCAAAGTGCCTGTCTCGTTCCGAGAGCTGCAAATTCCGAAGCTATCCCTGCAAACGATGATTGAGAACGCAGTCGTCCACGGGGTCGAACGGAACGAGTCGGCGACGCTGGTGACGATTTTGGCTGAAAGGGTCGCCGAGCATACGCTGCAGCTTTGCGTTTCAGATAATGGACCGGGCATGACGCCGGAGCGTCTGGCCGAGGTTCGCCAAAGATTGACGGAGTCCGTGCAGCCTTCCGGCCAGCAGCATATCGGTCTGCTGAACGTGCATCAGCGACTGCAAAGCTTCGGCCCCCTGTACGGCGTCCGGCTCGAAAGCGAGCCCGGCCAAGGCGTGCAGGCGTTCTTATGTATTCCCTATTCCCCGTCTTCTTACGAAAAGGAGGGCTCCGCATGAATAAAGTATTGCTGGTCGACGATGAACCCGGCGCATTGAAATCGATTAAGTATTTGCTGGACTGGGAGCAAACGGGCTTCGTGATCGGCGCGGAGGCGTCTAACGGCAAACAGGCTCTGGAGCTGCTGCGCCAAGATTCCTTCGCGCTGGTAATTACAGATATTCGGATGCCGGTTATGGACGGAATCGCATTAATTGCGTCGATCCGCGAATTTTCCGATGTTGCGGTAGTCATTATGAGCGGGTACGAAGACTTTTCGAATGCCAGAGCGGCTATGAAGTATGGGGTTAAGGATTATTTGCTGAAGCCTGCCGAAGCGGAAGAGCTGGACCGGCTGCTGCTTAAATTAAAGCACGAGCTGGAAGAAAAGAGCGGCGGCGGACGCTCGAAACCGGAGAGTCCGGCCAGCGCAGTCGATTTCGTAAAGTTCTGGGTGAAAGAGCATTACGCCGAGCAAGTGAGCATGAAAAATATTGCGGCGCATCTTTACATGAATGCGGCTTATTTAGGCAGCTTGTTCAAGGCGCAGACCGGGGTCGGTTTCAGCGAGTATGTGCTCCGGATTAGAATGGAGAAGGCTAAGGAAATGCTGGAGGCAAACGATATGAAGGTATACGAGGTTGCCGCAGCCGTCGGTTACAATGATATGGATTGGTTTTACGAGAAGTTCAAGCAGTATACGGGGGTCAATCCGGGCGACTACCGGAATAAGCACCTCATCTCGTCATAGTAGGTTCTTTCGCTAGTTGACCGCGCAGTAAAAAATGTAGATTTTCTCACACGATTGCTTTTCTCCTGCAGACGTCGCGAAAAAAATACGACGGAAACGAAGGCCGTGATCATTTTATCCAGCGTTCGGCTCGTTATTTTCCGTTCTTATCCTCCATGAAGCGTTCACCTTCCGTCTGGCGGCGGGCAGCCTCTTGATTCTCGCCGGAACATTGATCGCGGAAATGAAGCTGCTTCCCCGCCGGCCGCGTTCGGAAACAACTTGCCCCGCATCTTGGGCAAGACGCGGGGGCAAGGTATCGAATGATCATCGTTCGCTGTCATCCGCTGCAATCGTCGATGATCGCCAATGCGGGATGCAGCATCGGCCACAATGGGTTCACGCTTGCCGCTCGTATGCGAGAGACACTTCGCGAATGCGCGGCGTGCCGCCGCTGTTGACCGCGCCAAGCGCCAGCCGGTACTGTATCCATTGTCCAGGCGGCAAGACGTTTGGCCGTTCACCGTTGCCCTCCAGCCAGGATCCCTCTCCTTCGGCGCCGCACCATGGCGCCTGCCGCAAGGTTTCCTCGGTCGCCGCGCTGCGAACCTGCGCCTTCACCCATGTTTTGGGCGGAATGTCCGCGTCCCATGATACTCCTGTCAACGAACAGCCTTCCGGTAGCTCGATCGCCCGGGATTCATAATACTCCTCGGGGCCGCGATCCATCACATTGCCGATGTCGGAATGCGTAATCCCGTGCGGCCCCATCGTCGGCAGCTTGGTCACCCGCTGCTCGGAGAAGCCGTCCGGGCCGTTCCACCAAACGAAGGACTTCCCCGGATGATTGCCGAATGTTTTATGATTGGCCGTAGCCAAATCGATGTATCCGTCTTCGTTGAAATCGGCAGCCAGCGCCCCGGCAACGGAATGGCCGAACAGGCGCGACCGCTTGTTTTCTGAAAAATCCCCGCCGGGCTCTCCCCAATAGATGTAAGAATCGAGATCACGCGTCCGCGTTCCATGATAGCTGGCCACAAAAATATCGAGAATGCCGTCATTGTTAAAATCGGCTATGGCAAGATCGACGGCGAACTGCGCCTGCAGCTGCGTGCGCCTGTCATTGGAGTACCCTTCCGGACCGCCCCAGTAAATATAGACGAATGACCGGTACGGATCTACCGGATCGGACCCTCTCATGCCGCCGACGACCAGATCGAGCCAGCCGTTCCCATTCAAGTCGGCTGCGCGGGTACAAATTCCTGCCCCTTCCGGCAGCAGCGTGCGGCGGTCGATCGAGAACCCGTCGGGACCGCCCCACAAAATGAGCAGATCCTCTGTCTTCCCGCAATCGGGAATGACCAGATCGAGCCAGCCGTCGTTATTCAAATCGGCCAGCGTCATAAACCGCGGCTGCGAATAAACAACGCCGTCGATAATCAGTTTGATGCGGACAGGCTCTGCCGTGAACCCGTTCTCCGAGCCGTAGAAAATAAGCAGCTCGTCGTTGGCATGGCCGACTACAATCAGATCGAGCCAGCCGTCGCGGTTAAGATCGGCGCAGCAACTGTTCATCGAATATTTCGTCGGCAGCTCTACCCGGTTTTCCGTCTGAAAGCCTTCCGGGCCGTTATAGTAAATATAGGAGCCTCTGTCCAGGTGCATCGCGTTCTCATTGCAGTTAGCAATGAAAATATCCGGATAACTGTCATCGTTGAAATCGCAAATCCGCGCTTCCGTCGCCGCCCAGCTTGCCAATTCGAGCCTGCGCTCGGGCGAGAAGCCGTCCGGACCGCCCAAATAAATGTAAGTAGGCACATCGCCCAAAATCCGGTTGGACAAATGATTGAGAAAAATAACCTGGGGACGGCTGTCCGCCATTGTGCGGGCGACGAACACATCCAGGGCGCAATGCGTTTCCAGCCGCAGCGGCTCGTCAGCCAAACCGCTCGGGGAGCCGCGATAGATTAATGATTCGGTCGTGTACATCTCCTCCGTCTTGTCCTGACAAACGATAACGTCAGCGAAGCCGTTTCCGTCCAGATCCGCCGCGACGGCATCGTTTGCGCTCGTCGTTCGGAAGGCCGTCCGGTTATCGTTCGAGTAGCCGCTTGCCGAGCCCCAATAAATCCACGACCATTCCTTTCCTTCCTCGTCCGGCTTGCGGGACGACAGCACGATATCCTCCAGGCCGTCACCGTTTACATCGCCTACGGCGGCGCTTGTTACCGCCCCGCTCTCGAGCACAAGGGGCGCGCCAGCTGTACGATCCTGCAGGATCGGGATGAAAACGGCTTGTTCGCCGCGGCAAACGAATATATGCGGCCTTCCTCCGAGGCGCAGCACCTTGAAGCGGGGAGCTTGCGGGACCGCATACACAAACAGGCTGCCCGCCCCGGCTCCGCTCGCGGCTTGATCGATCTTCGTCTCGATCGCGGCCGTCCCCGTCAGTGCCGTATCCAGCCAGGTGCGACGATCCGCTCGAATGCCCTCGGGACCGCCCCAGTAGATCGCGATCCTGCTGTCGGTCGTACGGACGAGCAGATCGTCGTACCCGTCGCCGTCGAGATCGGCCGCAGCGATCGACTCGATCGGATGATCGAGCTCCACGTCGACGTACCCATTCGTGCGGAAGCCTTCCTTGCTCTGATAAAACAGCCGCAGCCTTTCCAGACTGACAAAGACGATGTCCTTCCGTCCGTCGCCGTTGAAATCGCCGATTTCGACATCCTTGCAGGACGGCGCCCATAAATTCAGCATCCGCTTCGTGCTGTAGCCTTCGGGCGAGCCATAGTAAATTTGCGCGTAAACAAAATTCGTCACGCCATTATATTGGTTGCCGATGACCAGATCATCGTACCCGTCTTGATTCAAGTCGCCGACGGCGGCGGCAAAAGCCCCTTCGGTCGGTAATTCGCGCCGGGCGCCGTTTTCCAGCGGATTGACATGAACGTAAGCCGGAACGCGCGTGTCGTCATCATGCGAATTGACCAGCGGCAAATCGATGTACCCGTCTCCGTTTACATCGAATAAATGAATCCTCTGCAAAATGCCTTTATGCGAAACATAAAGATTTTGCCCCGCATTCCCAAACTTCCCCTGACTGAAGGAAGCGAACCCCGCTTCTTTGATGACCCCTTGTTTCACGTCTTCCTCGCCTCTCTTTTTGTTTATTGCCAGGGGTTGACCGCTAACGGCACAACCCCTGAAGCAAGCTTATAGATGACCGGTAAGCAGCAAAATCAGCTTGGCGCTTTCCGCTCGCGTAGCGGTTCCGTCCGGTACGAAGCTCCTTTCGGCGCGTCCTTCGATCAGTTTCTGCTTGAAGGCTTTGCCGACCGCAGACTGCGCCCAGACGCTGATTTGCTCCAGGTCTGCGAAATCGGCTTCCCCTTTCGGTAAAGTCTCGCCCGTTTGTTTCTCGATGGCCCGGACGATCATGACCGCCATTTCTTCGCGGGTAACCGTACGGTTCGGCTCGAACGACTCATCGCTCGTTCCTTGCACCAGCCCGAGCGCATAGGCTGTCCGAACGGCTTCCGCATACCAGTCGCCGTCATTCACATCGCGGAACTGCGCTTGCGATGATCCCGCCGCAAGCTTGCTGCCAAGCCCTAGAGACCTGACGAGCAAAGCGGTCAGCTCTGCACGTGTCAGCGCTTGATCCGGAGCGAATGTGCCGTCGGTCATGCCGTTCGCAATTTCCTTGAACGAGAGCTCCTGAATGATTGCGTAAGCCCAGTGGCTTTCCGGCACATCGCGATAGGACTTCGTATACTCGTAAACGCCGTACCTGCCGAGTCGGCTCAGTTCAGCCGTATAGCCGTCTTGCGAGTAAGCTCCGCCGATCAGCCGGAACGTCCCGTTCTCATCGATAAAATATATGCCCGCCAGCTTCGGATTTTTCACGTCCGGCGCCGGAAGCGTAACGGTTACCGTTTTGTCGAATGTGCTGAGACGCTTGGATTTGTTATCAGCTCCGACCGCTTCAATGATTAATTCGAACATCGAACTGCCCGACATCAGATGCGGCTGTGCCAAACTCGCAACCGGTTTTACCTTCACGATAATCGAGCCGTTATTCCGCTCGTTCACAGGCAGCAATCCAACCGCGTCAGCGAGCACACCTGCAGGAATTTTCAGCTTCATGTCCCCTGCCTGTATGACGAGGGCTGCATCTGCACCGATTAAATCAACCGCATTGCCTGGCAGCGATACGCCTTCCTTGTCTGCTCCCAACGTCACGGTCACCGCGCCATTCTCCGCCTTAAAGTCGGCTGGCTTCAAAATGACGATAGCGCTCGGCGCCGGCGCAAGGGTTGACGCGCCTCCGCCACTATTACCGCCGTTGTTCCCGTTGCCGCCATTGCCGCCATTGCCGCCATTGCCGTTACCATTTCCGGCGGTCGTTATCTTAATGGCAGTCGTCTTGAACGCCGACGACCCCGGTACGAAAGCAGTAATTAAAATTTCGCAGTTATACGCAGGCGCTAGGAACTGTACCGTAAACGCACCGCTGGCGTCCGTTACCGCACTTGGAGCGATGCCACCCTTCGAAGCTGTCAAAAATACGGTTGCTCCCGCAAGCGGCAAGCCTGCAACATCATATACCGTTCCTGTTACCGTTATCGTCTGGCCTTGCTGGATCGCGGCAGGCGCCGTAAGCACAATACTTGCCGCCGTCGGGCTCCACTCGTTTTGGCTTAGCAGCCGAAACCGCTTGGAATGGGCAACCGTTATATTGCCGGCAAGATCGGCTGCACGGACGTGCAAGTACCAGTCCCCGGATGCCGCCGAACTGTTCTTTGCTAAAGCAGCGCCGTTGACAAAGGTTTCCCAGCCTGCGGCTGGCGCTGTCTCGCTCTGCGACCACGCGTACTCCAGCTTGGCTGCATCGACGCCACTCCATTCGTCGCTCACCGTAACGACAGGCGACGCCGCGTTCTGCCACGCTTCGTTGCCGTTCGGCAGGATAACGACTGTCGGAGCCGTCTTATCCTGCCCCTCGACTACAGCCTCCTCAGGACCGACAAGACCTGCGAGCGGAAACGCCAGCGACTTGTCCTGGATCATCACTTCGTCGATAAATACGTTCGTTCCGAGCCCGGCGCCGGAAGAGAACATCAGATGATTGATCGTTTTACCGGGATGCGCCTTCGCAATTGCTCCATTGAAAACGCCATTCACGTACACTTCCGCCGACGCTGCCGGTGTCGCATCCAAATCGTAATCGATTTGGATCGTATTCCACTCGTTAGCAGTCAGTACAGTCGGTGTCGGCAATTCGTGGAACACAATCGGCGCGCTTTGGTCCGTAATGACCGTCATAATTTCTTGCAGCGGTCCGCTGAATGTAAAATTCGTATCGGCATAGCTCTGATGCACTTTGATATATCGGGCGGATACGGACAAGCCCTCAAATCCGATCGTAATGTTGTTCCCATTCGGCTTGGTGAAAGACCAGCCTTCGACTTTCGTCCAGTCGCCTCCATTCGAGTTGCTGATATATACCTCAAGATTTGCTTTCTCCAGCCGATTCGTGGTCTGGTTCGCTTTGCTGTTGATCAATCGAATCTCCTTAATATTCATATAACGAGCAAGATCGGCGCCGACGCTTCTATTTACGTAATCGAAAGCAAATCCATCCTTAATGCCGATCGAGGTCAGATTGCCCTTCGTCGGATCGGTATCCGGATTGACAAACCCTAATTTCGTCTCCGAAGTCGAAGAATCGGTAGCGGTGTCCGTGTATTGGAGCTTTCCGTCAGGTGCGACCTGCAAAATGAATCCTGCGCCAAGCGCGTTCCAGCTTTGTGAGAAGCCTTCCTGAAGAGACACGTACAGATCGTTCGCAAAGCTGGCCCCGTATACGGAAAACTGTACGCTTGCCTTGCGGGCGGCGGGGAACAGTCTCGAGGCGGCCGTTCCTTTTTTGTCGTTCACCGTATCATGTAGCTGAAGAGAACGCGACCCTTGCTTGGCATGAGCATCGCTTGTCGTAACTACGCCGGAATCAGTCGATTTCCACCAATAATCGTTAGCCAATCTGCTACCGTTATCCGGTGTGATCAGCGGTTTCTCATACTCAAAATCATCGAGTACCCCGTGGCTGCGGCGCAAATACCGATCGAAATCTTCAAGCAATAGCGAGTAGACTCCAACTCGCCCCGGCCAGGTAAACAGCCATTCATCCTCACCGGCCGGAACCTTATCGGCTTGTATGACCGTTGTAGCTTCATTGAAATTCAGCCATCCCGGCGTGGAAAGCCGCGTTCGGCCGAGCACATCCCTGTAGGCTTGCCAGGTCGCCGTCTCGTCATTGCTGTAAGCGACGGTCAGATTGTTACGGTGATAGCTGCCGCCTCCCAGCGCATTATGCCCGGACCAGGTAAGCAGGATATCGTTATTTCCGTCACGGATCATGGCCGGGAACGTATTCGTGCTCATCACATCGCTGTTTACGACTGGCGACCACGTGCTCCCATGGTCGGTCGAGGAGCTCGTCCCCAAGTAAAACAAATCCGCCCGCTGCTGGCGCATATACGTTTTCACGGTGCCGTCGGCCAGCTCGATGACGGCGACCTCCGTAACGCCTCCTTCTCCGCCGACCGAAAGAATGGAAAGCTCCGAGACGCTCTTATGCCAGCTTGCCCCTTCATCGTCCGAATACAGGAACCCGACGCCGAACGTGCCGTCGTCTCCGATCACATAATGGAACGGCTCAAGCAGCCGGCCTGTGCTCAACCGGATCGGATTCGTATAGGAAGCCATATAGTGAATCGGATGGCCGGACGCCGTTTCGATCCCGGTTATTTGCTGCGGCGTGCTGAACACCGGCTTTTTGCCGTTAAAACTCGTCGATTTTACAACATACATATCGTTGCGGCATACACTTATATCGAGACAAGTGCTGCCGCTGGTCCAAGCGCCGAAGTAATAATTGACCGCGAAGAACAGGTACACCTCTCCCGTAACGTCATCCACATACGCGCCGCCCGGGAAATGGTACTTGCCTGAATTGCTCACCGGCGGAATGAGCGTTTCCGGGTTCGTCCAGTTTTTGCCCCCGTCATAGGAATATTTCGAGGTAACTCCCTTGTCGCTCGATCCGGCAAGTATCATCAAGGTGCCGTCTTTCAGCCTCAAGGGCTTGACCTCCCCATCTTGAGCGACGAGCGTCTTGTTGCCGTATTCGACCTGCAGCGCCTCCTGCGCATGACCGCGGAAAGCAGCCTTAGAGTTGCCGTATGTGAAGTAAACGATTTCACTTGCCGATGCTTGAAGCTGAGGAATACGGACGAAGAAGCCGTTGTCGTCCATATAGTAGTGGAGCTCTTTGCCGTTGGCATCCGCAAACCGCACGTCGCGGTAATCCGCCTGCAGCTTGCCTGCTGTGATCAATTCCTCTGTGCCAAGCCCCGTTTTAGTCAGATAAACGGCCCTGTCGTACAGCGTTTCGCTATTCGGATTGCTTACCGTTACCGGCTTGCGGAACAGCCAGCTCTGTCCCCCGCCTGCCGTGAAACGCCCTGGGGGCAAGCGGTACGCCTTGATCATATCCTGCAGATTGTCCGCATAGAAGGTACCCAGGGTATCGTCGAAATGGTTATGAATCTTAACATAGCGCGCCGATTCCGAAAAATTGTACAAAATAACCTTCTTGTCGATTTTGACAAAATCCCAATCCTTTACTTTGACGAAAGTCGCGTTATCATCGCTGACGTACAGCGACAGGTCGGCTTTCTCGACCCGGTTGCTTGCCTCTTCGACCTCTAGCTCGATCGTATTAACGGTTGTTTTGGAGCCGAGGTCGACTCCGATACTGCGGTACCCGTAGTCCAACTGAAATCCGTAAGCATATCCGAAGCCGTTAAGCTGCCCCGTTGCCGGATTCGTGTCTCTCTCCGTATAACCGGCTACTCCCTGGAGCAGCCCTGACGAAACCGGTCCGCTGTCATATACGGAGCCGTACACCGATTGCGGAACGCCCTCCGTTCCCGCACCGTTCCCTCCGCCCGTCTGCTCAGCCGCAGCCGAAGCTTCCGGAACCAGCATGGCTAAAACCAGAAGCGCGCAAACGAATAATTGGAGCTTGCGAAACATTTTACGAATTGGCCATTTACCAGCCATAACCCATCCTCCTCGTTTACCAATATTTTGGATGCGTTTACATTTCTCTTTTGACCTGTATGCCTTATTCGTTCATCGAGCCCTCCTTTTCTACTCTAGGAATATCAGACTTCCCCTCAAAGTATAAGAGCAGCTCCAATCATGGAAAACCCCGGAATGTTCAGAACATTCCCCGGGAAGTTGCAGACGAACGGACTCTGCGAGCCCGCCAGTGGGATGTATGGTAAGAAGGGGCCTGGTGAGGCCAATGTGGAATATGCCAAAATGCAAGCTGGGGTAGTAAGGATTAGATGCTCTGGGTCAGAGCATCCGCTTGACGCTCGCTCCTATTCAGAACAAAGTCCCCCAAAAGTGACGGTATTCTGCGCAGATTATTCCGAGTACTTTTGGGGGAGCCCCCGGTTATCCACAGAAATCGCTTCGTATAATTTCCTAGACAATAAAAAACACCGGCGGTAAACCGCCGGTGTTTGTCGATTGCATTAAGCGTTTTGGTATTTCTCTTCAAGCATAGTTCCTTTTTGCGCGTAGTTCGTGTGCCAGGAAAGCGCCTTTTCCAAGACGTGCGGCGTTTGTCCGCCTCTTGTAAGTGCTTCTTCGTAGTAAGCGCGCAGCTGTTCTTTGTACATCGGATGTGCGCAGTTCTCGATAATAAGCATAGCGCGCTCTCTTGGAGCCAGCCCGCGGAGATCCGCGTAACCTTGCTCTGTCGCAACGACCTGAACATCATGCTCCGTATGATCGACGTGCGAAACCATAGGGACGATACTCGAAATGGCGCCGTCTTTCGCGATCGATTTCGTGACGAAGATCGAGATCCGCGAGTTGCGGGCAAAGTCGCCCGAGCCGCCGATGCCGTTCATCATGTGCGTGCCGGATACATGCGTCGAGTTGACGTTGCCGTAAATGTCGAATTCGAGCGCAGTGTTCATCGCGATCAAGCCCATGCGGCGGATAACTTCCGGAAGGTTGGAAATTTCCTGCGGTCTCATGATGAGCCGGTCGCGGTATTTCTCCATATTGTTGAACACTTTCTCCATCATAGGAGCGGACAGCGTAATGGAGCAGCAGGAAGCGAAATCGACTTTGCCAGCGTCGAGCAGCTCGAACACGGCGTCCTGCAGCACTTCGGAGTATACGGTAAGATTCTCGAATTCGGAATTGACCATACCGGACAGCACGGCGTTCGCCACGGAGCCGATACCGGATTGCAGCGGTGCCAGGCTGTTCGTCAAACGTCCCGATTCCACTTCTTTGCGCAGGAAGGTGATCAGGTGCTGCGCGATCATGTTCGTTTCTTCGTCCGGCTCGAAAATCGTGGACGGCGAATCCGGGATTTCGGTGAAGACGATGCCGCGGATTCGTTCCGGATCAACTTGAATGCCTTTGACGCCGATGCGGTCTTGCGGCTTCATGATCGGAACCGGACCGCGCTCGCCTTGCTTGCCCGGCGCGTACAGGTCATGCACGCCTTCAAGCAGCTCCGGCTGCGTCATATTGATCTCGACGATGATCGACTTCGCGCTTTGCGCGAATGCCAGGTTATTACCCGTCGACGTCGTAGGAATGATCATGCCGTCTTCCGTAATGGCAAGCGCTTCGAGAATCGCGATATCGATGGCCGGAAGCGTTCCTGAACGCAGCATTTCGGAGGTGTGCGAAAGATGCTGGTCGTAGAAATAGAACTCGCCTTTGTTGATTTTTTTGCGCATGGAAGCATCGGCCTGGAAAGGCAGACGCTTGATGATCATATTGTTCTCCGCGAACAATTTATCGATGTCGCAGCCAAGCGACGCGCCTGTGAAAAGGTTTACTTTCAAAGGATCGGTTTTGGCGCGTTCGACGAGCGCGAGCGGAACCGCTTTCGCGTCGCCCGCTCTAGTAAATCCGCTAAGGCCAAGAGTCATACCGTCTTGAATCCACGAAGCCGCTTCTTCTGCAGATACAACCCGATTGTGAAGGTTCTCATTTCTAATACGGTTAAGGTTCTCCATTGAACTCCACTCCCGATACTATAATTTTTGAAACGATTACAAAAAGTATGTCGTCGTTGACGGGTACTTAGGCAGATAAACGCATGGCAACAAAGCTTATGTTTCCAAAGCCGATTCGCAAAACGTTCGTACGCCGCTCGGCGTTTATCTATTGAAGTCTCATAAAGTATAACAGCAGCTGATTGCCCGACTTCCCGGTAAAACGAGCCTGCCTTAATGAAGGCGAAGCCGTTTATCCTTGGCCTTTTACACCATATTTATAACAAAATATATGACATTTAGAATAATTTTAAGCGAAGTGCATTTCTAAAGCTGCTTTTTAGGATGAAATGGGTCAAAAATAGGATGAAACCCTGTTTTTTAAGTATGAAGCACAAAAAGACGATTAAAAGCCAAGCAATTTCCGGAAGTAGCTTGTATAGGTTTGGCTGACGGTAATTTTTTGTTTATTTTTCATAATCAGCACCAGAGTCGAATGGGTATCCGGATAAATCTCTTTGATGTGGTTGATGTTCACGATGAAAGAACGGTGGCAGCGGACAAAATAGTCTTTCGGCAGAAGAAAATCGAATTCATTCAGCGTGTATTTATGGGTGCCGATTACGCGTTCGCTTACTACCTTCGTCTTCCGGTCGCTCGCTTCCAAATACATCACTTCCGGGAAAGGGAGAGGAATCCATCCGTCGTTATATCTTATGGTAACGACCGCTTTTCCGTTCGTCAATGTCGGAAAAATGGCAGATACGGAGCCCTCCAGCTTCCCGTCGCGCATAAGCGGCGCAGCCATGCCGTAATAGGGAACGCCAAAAATGTCGCGGTCGATATACTCGGCAACCTTTTGCCTGCTGGTCAGCGCTTTATGGGTAATCGTTCCCTCTTTGACGGGATCGCCTTTTTTGATTTTCAGGTCGATTCGTTTGCTGGGCCGATAATAGATGTATTCGTTCAAATTCGATACGGCGATGGATGCTTCGTCCAGAAATAATTCGCCAAGCGTATCAAAGAGGGATTCCATTGTAAAGTCCATTTCCTGCACCTCTTGCATGCTGCTCTTTTCCATAATTATATAATAAAAATCCGCAAGTTTTATGGGGAAAATGTGAATTTGCCCTTACTATTTTATTTGTTTTACTATTCCCCGATCGCCCGATAACATGCTTTTTGACCATGAGGCTTAGGCTGGAACCCGGCGGTTGGTGTTATAATGCATATATAGGTAGATTGCTGACGATAGATTCGCTGGTTGGCTGCCATAACAGCAGAAAAAGCGGAAGGATAATACGGTTATGGACAAAAATGAACGTTTTTTCGTTCGAAAAATGAAGGAAACGGGCATAACGCTCAATACGGTCCAGAAGCAGGCGGTGCTTCGTACCGAAGGGCCGCTCCTGCTGCTGGCTTCGCCCGGCTCCGGTAAAACAAGCACGATTATTATGAGAATCGGCTTCCTGCTCGAGGAGAAGGGCGTAGATCCGTCGCGCATCAAGGCCGTCACATTCAGCCGCGCTTCCGCTAACGATATGAAGGAACGCTTCGAGCGACTGTTTCCCGTCCGTCCGTCCGGCGGCGGCGCGAATTTTTCGACGATCCACAGTCTGGCCTTCGAGATGATGAGGGAGCATTTTCGCCGTACGGGAACGGCTTATCAGATTATTGAAGGCGAAGTCGATGCCGATGCGGAGCAAGAGAGCCTTCCGGGCAGCCTGCCTCTTCATAAGAAGCTGATTTTGCGGGACTTATATAGAAGAATTGCCGGGGAAACGATCACCGACGATCAGATGGACGAGCTGACCTCCTACATCAGCTTCGTCAAGAACAAGGGACTTCCTCCGGAAAGATGGTCCGAGATCAAGTGCGATGTTCCTCAGGCCGTACGCGTGCTGCAGGATTATGAGACATTTAAGCGGTCGGCGGCGGACAAGCTGCTGATCGATTTCGACGACATGCTCACCATAGCGAATGACGCCCTCGCCAAGGACGAGGAGCTGAAACGGCGGTTTCAGCGGCGTTACGATTACGTGCTGACGGACGAAAGCCAGGATACGTCGCTGGTCCAGCATGCGATTATCGCAAAGCTGGTCGAAGCGCACGGCAATTTGTGCGTGGTTGCGGACGACGATCAAAGCATCTATACGTGGCGAGCCGCAGAGCCGCAATATTTGCTCGATTTCAAGCGGATTTATCCTGCGGCCGTTATATTGAAAATGGAGCAAAACTACCGTTCCTCCAAAAATGTAGTGGATGTCGCGAACCGTTTCATTAAGCGCAACAAGAACCGGTACGACAAAAACATGTTCACCGAGAATCCTTTGCATAAACCGATTGTATTGAACACGCTGACCGATTACAGCGAGCAGGCGCGCTATCTGGTGGAGCGCGTGTCGGCGCTGGACGACCTTCGTGAAGCCGCTGTCCTGTACAGGAACAATTCGTCGTCGATTTCGCTCATGAATGCGTTCGACCGGGCCGGCATTCCTTTTTATATGAAGGACGGAGACAATCGTTTTTTCTCCCATTGGGTCGTCGAGGATATGTTGAATTTCATGCGGATGACGTATACGGACAAACGTGCCGACATTTTCGAGAAAATCCATATGAAGTGCAGCGGTTATATTACCAAAAAGCAGATGGCGGCGCTTAAAGAGATCGATAACGAGGAGTCCGTCTTCGACAATTTGCTGCGTTTCGTCCCTCTGCAGGACTATCAGCTCAAGCTGCTGCCGGAAGTGAAGGAAACGTTCGAAAGCATGAAGGGGGGCGCTCCGCTCGCCGTTATCCGTACGGTTCGCCAGAAGCTCGGGTACGAGAAGGCGATCGAAAAAATGTGCGAGCGGCTCGGCTTCCGGAAGGAGTACTTGCTAGGCATATTGAATACGCTCGAGGAAATTGCCGACAGTCTCGAAACGATGGAGGATTTCGCGAAGAGGCTGAATCATCTGGCGTCCGCCTTGAAGACGTCCAGATTCAACAAGCACGCCAATGCCGTTACGCTTTCCACGTTTCATAGCACCAAAGGCTTGGAGTTCGAGCACGTATTTATGATCGATTTGATCGACGGCGTCATTCCGTCAAGCGAAGATATCAAGAAGCTGGAGGACGGGGACAGGGACGATATGGAGGAGGCGGTCCGGCTTTTTTATGTCGGGATGACGAGGGCCAAGACGCATTTGGAATTATTGTCTTATACGATGAGAGACGGGGCGAAAGTAAGGGAGTCCCGCTTTATGACGAACGTCCGCCATATTCAGGACCCGCCGCAGGTCAAGCCGTCCGCTTCTTCCAAGCAGAGTATGCGGGCGTCCGATAACCGGCGCGGCGAATCCGGACAAACGAAAGGCTCGGGAACCGCAGTTCCCCGCGTGTCGAAAACAGCGAAGCCGAAGGCCGCCTATAATCCGAATGCGATCAGGCATAGATCGCGGCTGACGCCGGGAGCGGCCGTTACGCATCGGGCTTTCGGCCGCGGGGAAGTGGCGAAGCTCGACGGCGATTTCGCCCATATCCGGTTCAAGACGGGACTGAAGATTCTCTCTATAGAAGCGTGTATCGAGCTGGGGGTTTTGGAGCCGGCTGCGGATCATTAAACGAAGGTCGGCTGTTCTCAAACAGCCGGCCTTTACAATTTCTTTACGTGCGTTTGATTCTCCGCTAATAGTTCGGCTGTATGCTTTTATTTAAGCGCAGCATCAACGTCAAACACCAAGAGAGCTTTCCTATGCAGCGGAACGGACGGCACAGACAGTGCAGGTTGGTTTACGGAATGACTAGACGGCCGTTCTTTCGTTCGCAGCAGATTTAGGCGAAAACGATGAAAAGAACTGAATAGTTTTGGGTGGAGACGATGAGAAACCCCAGAAGAGAAGACGCAATTTTCGCGTGAAGGCGAAAAGGGCTGCTTGGCTTTTGGTTTTTTTATCGTCTTTTTTTGGCGTATCGGAAATCGACGTTCAGGGAGGAATTCACTTTGGAGCAAGCGCAACTCCGGCATACGCCGGCCTTGACGGTTACAAAAAGACGAAGCGCGTTCGTTAGAGCGCTCCGCAAGCATTGGCAGCTTTATTTGCTGATAGCGCCCGTGGTCGTTTATTTTCTCGTTTTTCATTATTGGCCGATGTACGGGGTGCAGATCGCCTTCAAAAATTTCATCGCGACCAAAGGCATCTGGGGAAGCCCTTGGGTAGGCTTTAAGCACTTCGAGCGCTTCTTCGAAAGCTATTTTTTCTGGAGGCTTATCCGGAACACGCTTGGAATCAGCCTGTACGAGCTGGCCGTAGGTTTCCCCGTGCCGATTATTTTGGCGTTGATGATCAACGAGGTGCGTCTAAAAGGATACCGGAAATTCGTGCAGACGGTGACGTACGCGCCGCACTTCTTGTCGACCGTCGTAGTCGTCGGGATGGTGATGATGTTCCTGTCGCCGAACAGCGGTCTTGTCAACACGGCCATTAAAGCGCTCGGCGGCGAGCCGATCCCGTTCATGACGCAGCCCGAATGGTTCAAAACGATTTACGTGTTCTCCGGCGTTTGGCAGCAAATGGGCTGGAGCTCGATCATTTATTTGGCCGCGCTTGCCGGCATCGACCCGCAGCTTCACGAAGCGGCGAGGGTGGACGGAGCGTCCCGCATGCAGCGGATCTGGCATGTCAATTTGCCGGGCATTCGCCCGACGATCGTCATTTTGCTCATATTGAATATCGGCACGCTTATGGGCGTCGGCTTCGAGAAGGTGTTCCTCATGCAGAACTCGCTGAACAACGAGAGCTCGGACGTTATCTCGACTTACGTGTACCGGAGCGGCATTTTGGGGGCGCAGTACAGCTTTTCCGCAGCGGTGGGGCTGTTCAACTCGCTCGTCAATTTCATTTTGCTGCTGACGGTCAACCGGATCGCCAAAAAAGTCAATCAAGTCAGCCTGTGGTAAGGAGGAATTCGATGGAAACCCGAAGCTTAGGGGACAAATGGTTCGATGGCGTGAATATCGCGCTTCTCGCCATAGTCTCGCTGATCGTGCTATATCCGCTCGTGTTCGTCCTGAGCGCGTCCGTCAGCAATCCGGCGCATGTTCTGAACGGGGACATGTGGCTGCTGCCCAAGGATATAACCTGGAAGGGCTACAGCAAGGTGCTGGATAACAAGGAATTGCTGAACAGCTATGGCAACACGATTTTCTATACCGCGGCGGGAACCGCGATCAATCTGGTCATGACGGTCATGGCGGCTTACCCGCTGTCCAGGCGCGATTTCGCCGGACGCAACTTGATTATGGGATTGATGGTGTTCACGATGTTTTTCAGCGGCGGGCTCATCCCCAGCTACATGCTGGTCAAGCAGCTCGGCATGCTCAATACGTTCTGGGCGCTTATTATCCCGAGTGCGGTCTCGATCTGGAACATCATCATCATGCGGACGTTTTTCCAATCGAGCATTCCGAACGAAATTCAGGAGGCGGCTGCGATCGACGGCTGCTCCGATTGGCGGATTTTGTGGCGGATCGTGCTTCCGCTATCGATACCGATTTTGGCGGTGATGGTGCTGTTCTACAGCGTCGGCCACTGGAACGCGTATTTCAACGCGCTTATTTATTTGACCGACCGGGCCGCTTATCCGCTTCAGCTGATTTTGCGGGAAATTTTGATCCAGGGACAAATGGAGGAGATGGTCAGCATCGGCGACAGCTCGCACGCCCAGACGATCATGGACGAAGAGCTTGTCAAATACGCTGTCGTCGTCATCGCGAATTTGCCGATTCTGGTGCTTTACCCGCTGCTGCAAAAATATTTCGTCAAAGGCGTCATGATCGGAGCTATAAAGGGCTGACACCCTATAGCATATATCGCAACAAACATACGTAGGAGGAATCGACACCAATGAGATTCAAACAATGGACTGCACTATCCGTAAGCTCCGTCATGGCGATCAGCTTGCTCGCGGCATGCGGAAATACGAAGGATTCGGATACAGCTTCTACAGGCGCTCCCGACAAAGCGCCGCAAAACGTAAATGCAAGCGGCATGCCGATCGCGAAGGAGCCGATCGAGCTGACGTTTTTTACCGGACTTGCGGCGACGAACGGCAGCAACAAGTTCGAGGAAAGGCTCGTATGGAGCGAATATGCCAAGCAAACGAACGTCAAGGTCAACTTCCAGTTCATACCTTTCGAAAGCTTGACGGAGAAGCGCAATCTTGCGCTGGCCAACGGGGATTACCCGGACGCTTTTTATTCGGCAAGGGTGCCTGCGGCGGATCTGATGAAATACGGAAGCCAGGGCGTTTTTCTCAAGCTGAACGATTATTTGGATACGTATGCCCCGAATCTGAAGAAGCTGATGGACAAGCACCCGGACCTGCGCAAAGCGCTCACGATGCCGGACGGAAATATTTACTCGTTCCCGTCCTTCTATAGTCCGGAATTTCTCCCGATGCTGATCGGGACGCCGCTCTGGGTGAAGCAGGAATGGCTGGACAAGCTCAACATGAAGGAGCCGCAAACGACGGAGGAGCTGTACAATTATTTGAAGGCCGTCAAATCGACCGATCTGAACGGGAACGGACAGGCGGATGAAATTCCTTACAGCGGCACGGGCATCGGACCGCTTATGGACCAAATCATGGGAGCCTGGGGCGTCGGCACGCGCGGACTCGGGCATAAGCATGTCGATGTTGATCCGAAGACGAACGAGCTGCGTTTTTACCGTCTGAGCGATAACTTCAAGGGCGTCCTGGAATATGTTCGCAAGCTTTATGCGGAAGGCTTGATCGACAAGGACGTGTTTACGCAGAAGGGCAATGAGCTGTACGCCAAGGGAGGCAAAGGGGTGCTCGGCTCGACGATCAACCCGAATCCGAAGACGCAGTTCAACGGCGAAGGTTACTTCGGCTTAGGCGCGTTGAAAGGGCCGAACGGCGATCAGCTGTACACGCACATCAAAGTGCCGATGGTATGGCCGGGCGCGTTCGTCATCACGGACAAAAATAAAAATCCGGAAGCGACGATTCGTTGGATCGACAACTTTTACGGCGACGAAGGCGCGCAGTTCTACTTCATGGGCGTCGAAGGAGTCAGCTATACGAAAACGGCGGACGGCAAGCTCGAATACGTCGACGAAATCAAGAAAAATCCGGCCGGCCTGACGATGGACCAAGCGCTGACCAAGTACGTGACCTGGATGGGCGGCAGCTACCCGGGGTACGTGCAGGAGAAATATTTCAAAGGGTCGGAAACGCTGCCGGAATCGATCGAAGCGGGCAAAAAGGCGGAGCCGCACGCCATCAAGGAGCTCTGGTACAACTTCAACTTCACGGAGGAAGAGTCGGAGTTCATGAAGACCAAAGGCGGGGACATCCATACGTACATCGCGGAGATGGAAGCGAAGTTCGTTACCGGCGCGGCGTCGCTCGACGACTGGGACAAATACGTGACCACCGTCAAAAATATGGGCGTTGCCGAGTACTTGAAAGTGTATCAAGCGGCATATGACCGCTACAGCAAAAGCAAGTAAGAGCCGCAATAGTTGCTCGACTTCAAGATGATTGGGAATAACCGAAAAAAAGGGGGGCTGTTCTTTAGCCTCCCATCCATAGGGTGTTTTTGGACCTCTGCTTGCAAAAGAGGTCCTTTTTGGTCGTTTCAGCCTTAATTTTTCTTCGATATAATAGCTCACAAACGGGTGGCCGCTCGTCAAGTTTTCCGGTACCGGCTCGGCGAGACGCCCGTCCGATTTACAAAGGCTTCATAAAAGCTCTTCAATGTCGAATAACCGACTTCTTCGCCGATTCGCTGAATCGACCAGTTTTTATGACGCAATAGGTCCTTGGCTACTTCGATGCGGGTGTCCAGAAGCTTCTGCTTGAAGGTGGTATTGTAATATTTTTTCAGTATCCGATTCGTCTGCTTGACGCTCAGATTCAACTGCGAAGCGAGGCCGTCGAGCGTAATATGATGCTTGTATCCATTGAAGTAAATGTCGATGATGCGCGTTCGCAAGTCGTCAACCGGCTTATTGGGTAGTTCGTTCCGGGTTTCGGTATTTGGACGGATGGAGCGGACAAGACGAACAAGCATCTGAGTAAACAGGCTTTGAATATACGTATATCTTCCAGAGGAAGGGATTTCCAGTTCGCTGCGAATCGATTCGAAAAAGCGAGATATGCCCCCGTCGTCATTGAACTGGACGTAGCGGATATCGGACAGAACCTGAAAAATCTCGTCGCTTTCGATCCGGGAGGAGTAGCGGTCTTCGACCTTCGCATGGCTGAACATGAACTGCGTGTTGAACCGTGTGGTAGGGCTGCTTGGGTTATCCTGAATTTGATGGTAAACTCCGGGGCCTATCAGATGAACCGAACAAGGCTCAATCTGGAAAGACTGATGCTCCACGATCATCGTGCCCGACCCTGAAATGAAGTAATGCAATTCAAAAGCGAAATGGTTGTGCTTGTCCAACCGCTTGTCCACGGATACCGGCTCGAGCACCGAATCAAGCAGCAAATCAAACAATAAATATCCGATGCCGACTTTAATGTTCAGATGTTCATACCCCATATGAGGATCACTCCATTCCATGATGTCTTCATAGTACACCAATGGGAAGGGGGGCGGAAGCCGCTCGGACAAGAAAGCAGGACTACGCTCCAAGCTCGGCTGCCGACGCCGTTCTCCCTTGACCGTGCAGCGGCTAGTATATCCGCAATACCATTTACGATTTGGAAAGGAAGATGAAAGTTGAGTATCCATACTGGAAGAGAACCAATCGGTTATTGGCCTATGATAGAAAATGGCGAAGATGCCAGTAAGTATGGCCGTCACGGGAAGGCGGAAAATATTAAGTTTAATGAAAGCGCTGTCTTTGACGGCCGGCAATCGTTTATTGAGCTTCCGGCGCTTCAGGAAACGGATGGTTCCCGCCCGTTCAGTCTATCGCTGGAATTCAAAATTAATGATGCGGACGGGTTCCTTCCGGGCGGTCTTGTCAGCCGCTATTCGAGGGATACGATGAGCGGATGGCATCTTTCCGTGCTTACGCAAACGGGAGTGACTTCAACACAGTCCAATTGGCGGAATCTTCAATTCGGCTGGAGCAACCAAACGCCGAAGCATACGTGGAAGGATTGGGGAAGCCCGGGCAACGGCAGACTGGTTTGTACGTTATGCGTATACAATGAATCTCTGTATGCAGGCATTTTCGATGACGAGAAGGATCGTCTCGGTCATGTATACCGGCTTGATCAAGAAGCGGGTGAATGGACGGATTGCGGGCACCCGGATCAAAGCAACTCCGTCTGGTCGCTAGTTGAATGGAAGGGCAGGCTGTACGCGGGTACGATGCGTTACAAGGCGGCGGGATCCCTGCTTCCGGAGTCTCCGAATCAGGAGCCTGGCGGCAAGATTTATCGGTATGAGGGCGGGCGGGAGTGGTCGTTTTTCGCTGAACTGCCGGTTCCGGATTCGGACAGCGTAGGGTCTCTAACCGTCTATCAGGACCGATTGATTGCCATGTCTTATTATCCTCATGGGGTATTTGCCTATGACGAGGAGGGAGCGTGCCAAGCGCTCGGCGCTCCGGGGGCCGATCTGAGAACGATGACCGTGAGCGTTCACCAGGGTTATCTATACATCGGCTGCAATCAAAGCGGAGGGGTGTATCGCAGAACCTTGAATACGCCGTGGGAATATTGCGGGACAGCGCCTAAGGTTGACCAGGTTTATTGCTTCTCGACGTTTCATAACGAGCTGCTGATGGGCGTTTGGCATGAAGGGCGCATGCTGCGTTACGAAGGCGGAACGGAGTGGAGCGATTACGGCCTGATGGGCTCGGAAATGGAGGTTATGGGGATTTCCGTGCTGAACGGAAAGCTTTATGGAGGCACTTTGCCAAGCGGGCAAGTGTATGGCTTCAAAGGAGATCGTCAATGGGAGCTGCTTGCCGAGCTGGAGCCTCCGCATCCCGATATTAAATACCGCAGGGTGTGGTCGATGGCCGTTTTCAATGGAGGGCTGTACGCAGGCACGCTGCCGAGCGGAAAAGTATGGAGTCTGTACAACGATCCTCTCGCCACGTTTGATCATTCCTTGTCCGACGGATGGCATCAAGCAGCCATTTCGTACGATGGCAAGAAATTATCTTTATATCTCGACGACGAGCCGGTTTCTTCCGTCGACGTATCCAATGAGTGCGACTTCATTCCGAATACCGTGCCGATGGTAATCGGCTCCGGACCGCAAAGCGTATTTTCGGGGCAAATCCGGAATGTCAGGCTGTTTGATGCAGCGCTGGAAGGCGAAGAAAATTCAAGCAAGGGAGCCGGCGGCAAATGAACCCAAACAATTGCTTTTACTGCACGGAAGAGTATAAGGATTACATGAAAGAAGTGGCGATTCTAGCGCATTCCCGAGTATATCTCAATAATGAGCAGGAATATCCGGGTCGCTGTTATGTCGTTCTGGACATCCACAAGACGGAGCTGTTCCAACTGGATGACGAGAAACTGGCCGGGTATATGAAGGATGTTGCCAAAGTAGCCCAAGCGATACAGCATGTCTTCTCGCCCGATAAGATTAATTATGCGGTATATGGGGATATTGACTCTCATATTCACTTCCATCTTGTACCTAAGACACGCGCGGGAAAAATGTGGGGATGGCCTTTCGAGTTGACCGGAGAAGAAGGGAAGAAAAAATTTTTAACGGAAGAACAATATCAATCGATCATTGACAAACTTAAGGCGCATTTGTAAACAGCAAGCTAAAGGGGTGCATATAGAATGAGAACGTTTAGGGCAGGGATGTATGCAATCATAGCGGTTGTCGGATTGATCGTATTCGTTCTGGCAGGCTGTTCGAAGGACGCTTCCAATTCTCCGGCGAACACAAACGGAAGCCAGAGCGGCTCCGACACGAAGTCGAAGATTAAGCTGAAGCTCGTAGGACAAGGGTATTCCAACTTGACGAAAATTCCAGGCTTTGAGGATCGTACCGCAAATGTAGGAGACTATCTCCGGCTGATCGCAGACGAGTACACGAAACTGAATCCGCATGTCACCTTCGATGTGCTGTCGCTTAATGCGGCGGACGGAACGACGCAGCAGTTGGATGTGGAAATAGCAAGCGGCAAGCTGCCTAACGTATTGTTCGATTCGGAGGGCAGATCGGCCAAGTACCGCGGGATGGGATTAACGGCAGCGCTGGACGGCTATTTGTCTGCGGACGAACGTTCGGATTTCATTGCCGGTTCGCTCCCTGAGCGGGATTTGTGGCGGATACCCGTTTACACGACGCCTAAAGTGATGGCGATCAATAAGACACTGTTCGAGAAGGCGGGCTTGGTCAATCTGCTTCCCGATCCGAGCGTTCGCAAATGGACGACGGATGAATATGTAAAAGCATTAAAGGCGATAAACTCGCCTCCTAATGTGTATTCCACGATTCTGTTTGCCAAAACGCAAAGCGCCGCCGAATCGATTATGGGCTACTTATGGCCGTTCGGCGCGCAAATGTTTAACAGCCCGGATTTCAGTAAAGCGGCCTTGAATAGTCCTGAGGGCGTGAAAGGGACTCAATTTATTTTAAGTCTTCTCGATCAAGGTTTGGCGGTGCCTGCCCCCGCCGCGTTAACCGATGATGACATGTGGGCGCTGTTCGAGAAGCAGCAGCTGGCGATTGCGCCGGAGGTGCCTGTTTTTGAATCGATGGGCAAGGAGAAAGGGTTTGAGGTTTATTACGTTGCCTATCCCGCCCCTGCGGACAAGAAAAGCTCCCCGATGGGCGTGTTTACCGATAATCTGATCGTATTCGAGAACAAAGACCCGAAAGTCGTCGAGGAATCCGCCAAGTTTGCCAAATACGTTTCCGAGCAGTGGGGACCTATTCTCGCAGCCGCTCGCAATTCCTTCCCTCTAAGAAAGAGCCAGATGGATAAAATGAATCTTTCCGCCGAGCAGCAAGCCGTTTACAAGCTGATGAGCCAGGAAGGCATTATGAATATCGGCCAGGGACTAAGCCAGTATGCCGACATTAGAGAGCTCTACAAAAATATGAATCAAGCGTTATTTACCAAGCATCAAACGCCGGAAGAAGCATTGAAATGGTTTGAAGCCGAGGTTAACAAAATATTAACAAGGTAAAGAACTCCGTTCAGCGATTGTCCCTGGCATTCCATTCGAGCAACAGGGACAATCGCGCTTAGCAAGGAACTGTCCTCCAGGAGGGAATGCAATGGCGTATCTGGTCAGATTCGTTCGGATCATGGTAAAGGAGCGGTGGGCATATTATTTCATTTTGCCGGGATATGTGATCTTCCTTATCTTCAATTTCATACCGATGATCCGGACGTTCGTAATTAGCTTCTATGACTATAATTTGGTGAAGCAGACTTTTGTAGGATTTCGTAATTATACAGATCTGTTTGCGGATTCGGTCTTTCGCGCCAGCGTTATGAATTCCATTAAATTCGCCTTGATTATTACCCCGACCAGCACAGCGGTATCCTTATTGATTGCAGTAACCATCTTTCCCATGCGCAACTGGATGCAATCGATATTCAGAGGCGCCTTCTTCCTCCCGAATGTTGTAGGCGGAGTTATCGTTTCCGCTATTTGGCTCTGGATTTACCACCCGGTATACGGGATTCTCAATTATTTGCTTTCCCTTTTCGGGGCGGAGCCGGTTTATTGGCTGGCCAATGTATCGACTGCTCTCAATTCCGCCAGCTTTGTCGTATTAACATGGACGTGCGGAACGTTAATCATTATATTTGTGGCAGCACTCGGGACCATTTCGCCAACTCTATATGAGGCTGCGAAAATTGACGGCGCGTCGCCGGTACGGATTTTCTTCCGGATTACATTGCCGATGTTAAAGTCCATTACCGCCTTCGTTGTCATCACGCAGCTCATATTCAGCTTTCAGATCTGGGAAGTGGTGTATCTTCTGACTGACGGCGGTCCCTTTAACAGTACGACGACGCTCGTTTTCGATATGTACAAAAGAGCTTTTGTCCGCGGGGACTACGGCGGCGCTTCTGCAGAAGGGATGATTCTTGTTCTGATCATATCCGTGTTTGCTCTGCTTTCATGGTATTTGTTTTCGGAGAGAGGAGAGCGGGCATGAAGCGTATGTTATGGACAGGCCGGGCGGGCTTGATTGCGCTGGTCGCTTTATTCGCTATGGTATGTGTAGGACCTCTATATTGGATGGTTACAGGATCATTTAAACAAATGAAGTCAACCATGCAGGTGCCCCCGGAGCTGATTCCGCTTGCGCCGACGCTGGAAAACTATAAGACGTTGTTTAACGGAAGCTTTCCCGTCTTGTCATGGCTTATGAATAGCTTTGCGATTAGCGCGCTTACAACCGTATTTTGCATCCTTATTTGCACCATGATGGGTTATGCGTTCAGCAAAAAGAGCTTTCCGTTCAAATCCATCTTGTTCGTCTCCATTCTGATTACGATGATGCTCCCTAAGCAAGCTTCCTTAATTCCGCTATTTCTAACGGTGCTTAAGTTCGGATTGATGGATAATATATTCGGAGCGATTATACCGCTTGTCGTGTGGCCTTACGGCATTTTTATGATGCGGCAATTCATCCAGTCCATACCGAATGAGCTTCTGGAGTCGGCAAAAATTGACGGCGCATCGGAACCGGTGATTTTTACCCGGATCATTATTCCTTTGGTTAAACCGTCGATCACGGCGCTTGCCGTCATTATGTTTTTAACGGCGTGGAATGATTTTATGTGGCAATTGATCGTCCTTAAGGATATTCACTCGTGGACAATAAATATTGGCATTTCGGTCATATCCAGAAACCCGGTCGGTAATTCGCCAACCATCAATTACGGTTTAGCTATGGCAGGGGGGACGATCGGCGCGATTCCGCTGATGATTATATTCATCGCCTTGCAGAAGTATTTTGTAAAAGGATTAACGATGGGGGCGGTCAAAGAATAAGCCGGTGCCGGTACGGCGGCATAAAATTCCGAGGTTATAGCCGTCTTTAACAGACGAATAGGGAAGTCAAGCAGCCGCTCGAGCGAGAGTGGCTGTTTGTTGCTTAAATTGCGTTATAATAGTAAAGGAGGCACAACGCGTCGCCAGATGAGATTCACGGAACAACGAATAAAATTAACGTGCAAAGCGAGGAGATTCGAATGAGCGAAAATCAGCTGGCTACTTTTGCGGGCGGATGCTTTTGGTGTATGGTTACTCCTTTCGAGGAATGGCCGGGGATCGTGAAGGTCGTTTCCGGCTATACGGGCGGGCATGTGCCGAATCCTACTTACGAGCAGGTTTGCACCGATGAGACCGGTCATACGGAGGCCGTTCAAATAACGTTCGATCCTGCGAAAATAACGTATGAGAAGCTGTTGAACGTTTTTTGGCAGCAAATCGATCCGACGGATGCGGGCGGCCAGTTTCATGACAGGGGCTCGTCGTACCGTCCGGCGATTTTCGTTCATAGCGAGGAGCAGCGCGAGGCGGCTGAGGCTTCCAAACGCGAGCTTGGCGCAAGCGGGCGGTTCGATCGCCCGATCGTAACGGCTATCGAAACGGCGGGGCCTTTTTATGCGGCCGAGGAATACCATCAGGATTACCATAAGAAAAACCCGATCCGTTACAAAATGTACCGGAAGGGCTCGGGACGGGACGCTTTTTTGAAGAAGACGTGGAGTTTGGAGAAGGATCAAACGGCGCTCCGCCAAAGGCTTACGGCGCTCCAGTACGAGGTTACGCAGAACAGCGCGACGGAGCCGCCGTTCCGCAATGAGTTCTGGGATCATCACGGTGAAGGGCTGTACGTCGATATCGTTTCGGGCGAGCCGCTGTTCACCTCGCGGGACAAATTCGATTCGGGCTGCGGCTGGCCGAGCTTCACGAAGCCTGTGGCCGATGAGGCCGTGACGGAGGAGGTCGATCTGACCCATGGGATGGTTCGTACCGAGGTGCGAAGCAAAGACGCCGACTCCCACTTGGGGCATGTCTTCCATGACGGTCCCGGGCCAACCGGGCTGCGGTATTGCATCAACTCCGCGGCGCTGCGCTTCATCCCGAAGGAAGAGCTGGAGAAGGAAGGGTACGGCAAGTACTTGTCTTTGTTTTAGGAGCGATACGAAAAGAGAAAGCCGCTTGCTTCCTTGAGAAGAGCAAGCGGCTTTTGCGTGAGCCGCAAAGTCAAACCGTTTCCGGCTTGCTTTTGCGCTTCATCAACTGCTCGTTTTTTTCTGCGAAACGGTCATTGTGGGAAGAGACACCGCCCATCTCCGTGTCATTAGGGTCTAAATAAAGTTTAGCGCTGTTTACCGCTAATACGGCATCGTTAAACGCTCCTGCGATCAGACGAATCTTGCCTTCATTCGTTATGCAATCGCCGGCGCCGAAAATACCCGGCAAACTCGTGCACATTTTGGGGGACACGGAAACGCCGTATTCTTCCGTATCTAAGCCCCATTTCATAATCGGGCCGTAAAAGACGCGTTCAAAGCCGTGATTAACCAATACTTCGTCAACGTCATGCTCGATAATGCCGCCCGTTTCGACATGTTGGATGGAAACCCGCTCAATTTTATTTTGATTCCCGTGCAAACGCGAGACGACATAAGGCACGAAAGCTTTGGTCATTTGCTTCATGCGTTTTACGGAGGATTCGAATGCGCTAAAATCTTCCCGGCGATGCACCACGACGACTTCTTTGGCAATCGGCGCCATTTCGATTGCCCATTCCACCGCCGAATCCCCACCGCCCGAAATGAGGACGCGTTTATCCTTGAATCTGTTTAAATTTGTCACGGTATAATGCAGATTCGTAAGCTCGTAGCGGTCTGCGCCTTCGACTAGCAGCTTTTGAATGTGCGTAATACCGCGGCCTGCGGCTAAAATGACCGTTCGCGAATAGTGGCGTTCGCCGGTTTTGGAGGTCAGGATGAAAATGCCGTCATCGCGTTTTTCCATGCCGACGACCTCTTGTCCGAAAACGATCGTAGGGTCGAATGTTTTGGCTTGCTTCATTAATGCCTCAATAATTTCTTCGCACCGTACGGGCCCGATGCCTCCGACATCCCAAACCAATTTTTCGGGATAGGTGCGCATAAAGCCTCCGAGCTCCTGTTTGACCTCGATAATTTTCGTCTTCATCTCCCGCATGCCGCTATAAAAAGCGGAATACATGCCGGCAGGGCCGCCGCCGATAATCGTTACGTCATACAAGTCCATGGTTTCCGTATTCATATTAAGGCACCAGCTTTTCTACGAGATAATCAATAAATAAAGCGGAGCCGACTGGTCCTTCTCCTTGAATATAATCTTTGGTTTCCAGCGGATACACGCGTCCCGCTTTAACGGCTTCCATCGATTTCCATAACGGGCTGTTTTCCAGATCCTTCATCGATTGTTCGCTGCTGTAGTTTTGCAGAACACGCTTTTCGACAAAAATATGGTCCGCTTTAATTTCAGGTAACGTTTCTAACGAGACCGGCGTAAACCAATCTTTTGCATCGGCCAATTTTTCCGGGATTTTCAGGCCAAGCATATGATACATAATATCATTCCCGGGACCGAGGTCTTTGGCGCCAAGCGCGCGGTACTGTTTCGGTTCTACGCGTAGAACAAGAACCGTTTGCTCGCCGACCGCTTTTTGCAGTTTTTGTTTAGCCTCCGCAATTTTTTCGTTGAATTTGGCTAAGCTTTTTTCAGCCTCCGCTTCCTTGCCGAACATTTTCCCTATGGCCGGTAACGCCGCAGCCAAAGAACTGCCTATATCAATGGCCACAGTAGGGGCGATTTTCGTTAATGCCTCATATCGTTTGGCATCGGTAGAGCCCTGCGGTCCCACGATTAAATCAGGCGCCAAAGCAAGGATGCGTTCAAGATTTTCTTCATATTGCTGGACCTCAATCATTTCCACCTTATGCTTTTCAAACATCTTGAAACGGTATTCGGGCTCAATTTCTTTTACGATGAGCACTTTTTGCGGAATAATCCCGAGCTCAAGCATGCTTTCCGCCACACTCGTATTGGTTACAAGCATATTTTGGGGCTTTAGCGGAATCGTCACTTCGCCGTATGCATCGCGAACCGTTTTCGTTTTTGCTTCTTCCTTTGCGGAGGTTCCGGAGCAGGCGCTTAATAAAAGCGTAAAAACGAACAAAGGCACTAGGTGTTTCAGTAATCTAGGCATTCTTTTATCCCCTTTTCTTTGATAATGATTATCACTATCAGATGCTAGCAGATAAAAGAACGATGTTCCATAGAATATCGTGCGCATAAAGGGGGATTATTGTGCTGCTTGTTGCGTACTCGCAATAAATTGTTCGATTTTATCTAAAATAATCGGCTTGCCGAAAGCGCTGCAATTATTAATCCAAAGGCCCGTGTCCACATAGCAAACACGTTGATTTTTAACGGCGTCCAGTGCATGCCATTGCGTGCTGTCTTTTAATTTTTTCATACTGTCGTCGGAGCTGAAGTACTCCATCGTTCGTTGTTCGACAAACAAAAATGCGGGGTTAACGGCCAACAACTGATCGAGCGTGCAGGAATGGAAGCCCCGTTTATCCCCTTGAAGCTGAGGAGGCATTGCAAATCCAAGCTCCTGATACAGCAATTTCGAAACGCTGCTTGACAGCTCGCCCAAATAGCGATAACCGAACGACTCGACGCGTAAATAGAGAGCCGTCGCATGTTCAGGCAGACGTGGATGAATATGATTTTTAACATGCTCGGTTTTATTTTGCAGCGTATGGATTAAATGAGCGGCTTCCGAGCCGCGTTGAAGGAGCTTGCCCAAATAACGGATCAGCGCGTAAAGATCATGAGGCAATCCCGTGAGCACAGGCGCGATTGCCCGTAAGCCTTGTTTGGACGGTTCCGACAAATTTTCGCCAATGATCAAATGAGGCGACCGCCGCCGGATATCTTCAACGTTCAAAACATATTGCGGCATAGCCAATAGGGCAATCTGTTCGGATTTGAAAAGCTCATGCTGATAGGCCGGCATGATGCTGGAAGCGACAACGACGCTATCCGGACGAATCCCTAACGCAATCGCGATTTCAGCGTGCGAAGCGGAGGTAAAGCATAGGTTTCGCCGGTGCAGCGTTGCGGCATAATGTTTGGGCGAGACGCCTACGACGGCCTTAAAGCGGCGGCTGAAATAGTGCGCATCTTCAAATCCTACCTGTCTTGAAATATCTTGAGAAAGCGCCGAAGTGGTCAGCAAGGCTTCTTGCGCGCGAAAAATACGATAATCCGTTAAAAAATCGGAAGGCGATTTACCGTAAAGCTCCGTGAATTTCCGGCTATAATGCCATTTACTGATACCGGCAATCGCGGCCAGTTGTTCTCTTGTAATGTTTTCATTGTAATGCTCTTGAATAAATAAAACGGATTTCTGCAGGCGTTGGGCCGGCAGCAGCGATGCGGTATCATCGGTTTGATAAAATAATCGCAACAAATCGTAAACGATCGCTTGCTGCCGGATGATTTCGCTTTGCGACAGCTGTTTGACGGATTCATGCAAAGAAAGTCTCAGTGCTGCCATAGCGGCATCGGCCACTTGCAAGGTCTGATAGCCTTTGGGGTTTTTGGCCTGCCAGTCGAAGGGGGAATGATCATTTGTATCGTAAGTATCGAAGTAAATCAAGCAGCCGGCAAAATCCAACGTTCCCTGGTTTTCGATGCGGATCGCGGAGTTTTTTTCAACTGCGAGCAGACTGCCTGCGCCGATCCGCTGCTTATGCCCATTAATATGCCATAATGCTTGCCCGTCCGTGACGACAATGATCGCATTGTAAACTAAAGGCTGTTTACTATTTTGTGAAAGCCACTCTGTCAAGTGATGGCTTTCTTTCCACTGAGCCAGCCAATATGCAGGAGATTGTGTCATAGTTTCACCCCGTCATTTTGAGAAGGATATACCATGATGGTACACCATCGGGTGACATGCTCCCACCACTTATAGAAGTGGGGGCTTCCCAGGACCTACCTGCTATCGCAGTTATCCTTACTGGGCTATCCCCGCCAGCCCGGCGGTTCTCTCTTACTCTATGCTAGTCCTAACAGGCTCAACCCTTCGACTCGTATGTTTCCGGCTGCATTCTCATCCCTTTGATGGATACTGCCGCAGCCCTCACATACCCAGACACGTTCCTTCAGCGTCAATGTCTTGTTGATCTTGCCGCATGATCCGCACCGTTTGCTGGATGGAAACCATTTGTCGATCCGAACAAGACGCTTTCCTCGCTCGGCCAGTTTGTAGCCCAGGAACGTCCTGAACAGCCCATTCCCGTTATCCATCGTTGCTTTTCCGAGAGATAACGCTTGCGACATGGCTTTCATATTCAGGTCTTCCACCACGACAGCCTCCCAGGCTTCGGCTAGCTGCCTGCTCAATTTGTGCAGGAAATCTTTCCGCTGATTGGATACTTTCTCATGGAGACGGGCGACCCGCAGCTTTTGTTTATGCCAGTTGGAGCCGCCCTTTTTTCTTCGGGAGAGCACCCGCTGTTCGTTCTTCAGCCGAGTCTCCATTTTGCGGAAGTACTTCGGATAATTTGCGGCTGCATTCGTGTGGTCGATGTAGACCCCTTCGAGCTATAGTCTAATCCCAAAACCTTGTCAGGCTGGGGGACGATCGGTTTTACATCGATCTCGTAATGGGTCAGGATGGCGATGTGATAGCTTCCGCTAGAACTGCGGCTGATCGTGGCCGATTTGATCGTATGGCCATTCGGAATTTGGCGATGGAGCTTGATCCGGATCTCGCCGAGCTTCGGGATGCGGACATGCTTGCGATCGGCCGTGATACGTATGGTGCCCTTCTGATTGTTCGTCGTGTAGCTCTGCACCGGATTTTTCCGGCTCTTGAACTTCGGATACCCGTTACGCTTGTCTCGAAAGAAACGGTGGAAGGCCGACTTTAGGTTCAACTCCGCATTGCATAAGGCAAGGCTGTCTACTTCGCGAAGCCAGGGGAACGCCGTCTTGAATGCTGCCGGTGTCCGGTACTTTTGCCGATTCGGTCGTTCGGCATCCGCTTGATCGCATCCGGACTTGTCCTTACGTTCCGCCAGCATCTGATTGTAGAGAAACCGGACGCAGCCAAATGTTTGACGAATCATCGATTCTTGCTCAGATGTAGGATAGATGCGGAGCCGATAAGCCTTATTCATCCCCTCACCCCCATAAGCAGATTATACCACAAATAAGGGAATGTACGTTCCTATTTTTTGGCAAACCACATAACGAAATGCACCGATTCATCCCCCACCTACACGCTCACTACGTGAGTATGGTAGTAGAGGTCGGGGACTTCTCGGCTCTTAAGTTAAAAGTTTGTCTAACCCTGTACGGATGTACTAGTGAAAAATAGGGGGAAACCTTCGCCTGACCTTATTTCCAAGGGTAAAAACCATATGCAGATTAGTGGAGCTTGCTGGCGCCCTTTTTTGCCTGAAGTCCGATTTTGCCCGCCTGGAGGGAGAAGGAGAGCATAGTCTTGAGCTGGAGTCCGGTTTTGTCGGCTTGGAAGGGGGAATTTCGCTCGCAGATTGTAAAAACGTCTCTGTAAGCGGGTATCGGACTGGAGAGGCATACGAGGGCGATGTCTCTGCTCCAATTGGGCGAAATCGAACTGCGGGAACGGCTAACCTGACAATTGGGAGAAGGAACTGTTATTTTCCAGTAGTTGGAGCGAGATGGTTGTGCCTTTTCGCATACGTTCGCCGAAAACCCTATTGATGAAGCAAATGTGAATGATTATTCATTCACGTTCGCCAAGAACCTGCAGCGGGAACAAATGTATGTGATATTTCATATATATTGCTCGAAAACCTTGGTCAGGAGCTAATTATACTCGGTTTTTCGCATACGTTCGCCAAGAATGCTACGAATGGAGCAGAATGAATATGATTTTTCATATACAGCTGAATGGGGTGTGCAAAAAAATCGGAGGCCGATGCCTCCGATTTTTAAGCGCGTATGGATAGGTGTTACTTGGACTGAAGCAGCTCGACCAACTGTTGTCCGGCATTCATGCCGCCGCCGAACCCACCGAACCCTCCGCGTCCGCCTTGTCCGCCGCCCGGGGCACCCTGCTGGCCCTGTCCGTCGCCTGGAGCGCCTTGCGGGTTTTGTCCGCCTTGCCCGCCCGGTCCCTCGCCAGGCGCACCTTGCATACGCCCGCCGCCTTGTCCGCGGGGAGCGCCTTGCCCGTCCTGCCCGCCCGGAGCGCCTTGCCCGTTTGGTCCGCCTTGTCTGCCCTGGCTGAGCCGTTCCTGCATCTGGGCTTCGCTATCCTCCAGGTACTTTTTCTGCTCGGCCGTCAGCTTCTCGGTAAGTTTGGCCTTGTTGTCAGCGGACAGCTCATTGTTCGTTATGCTTTCCTGCACGATCGGCAGCAGCTGCTCCGCCTGATCCTTGGCGATTGCGAGCCCTTCCGTCTTGTCCATTGCAATAAGCGTTTGGAACGAAAGGTTCATCTGCATCATGCCCTGGTTCATCGCCGGGCGTTCACCGCCCTGCCGCTGTCCTTGGCTTGCATTCGCGTCCGGACTGGAGCTAGCCTGCGCAGGGCTTTCTTCCGCCGGCTTTGCGCCGCAGCCTGTCAAGAGCAAGGCGAGCAGGGCCCCGGTGCCTATGATTTGCTTGGTATTCATATTTTATCGACTCCTCTTGGAATGATGACCGTCGCTTTTGGACTCGGTTCTCATTGTAGGGAGTGAATATTAAAGGGAACTTAAATTTTGGTTAGAATTTGCATAAACTTGAGCCCCTCACCTGGCGCCAAACCTGATGCCCCCGAGGCTTCAGGTCGGTCTCTCTTCCCGGAACCGCTGCGGGGACACGCCTTCGATCTTCTTGAAAATGCGGCTGAAATAAAAAGGATCCGCATATCCGACGTCTTTGGCGATTTCTTGGACACTTTTGGCCGTATTATGCAGCAGGTGCTTGGCGCGTTGGATTCGAAGCTGCTGGATGTAATGGGAGATCGACGTCCCGGCGTACCTTTTGAAAACTTGGCATAAATACTCGTATTTCCGGTTCGCCGCGCGCTCCAGCGTTTCTTTGGAAATATCGGTTAAATAGGAGTTGTTCAAATCGTTGACGAGGTTGCGGAACGTGATGTATGAAATCGGAAACGCGGTGTCGAGATGGCTGCGCTCGAGAAAATCGTCGGCAATGAGCCGCAGCATTTCCGCCAGCAGGAGCGTAGCGTGAAAACGGAAATACCCTTCGGGCCGGTTCATCGTTTCCACGAGGTTTTCGAACAAACCGAGCAGCTTGTACCGCTGTTGGATGCGAAAGAGCCGGGGGACGATCAGCTGATCCTCATGTCGGATGTCGACGGTCCGCAGCTCGGTACGCTCTGCATGGACGATATTTAGCTCTGCTGCCCGGCTAAGCGCAAATTCGTCCAGCCCCGGCTCGCACGAAAACTGCACCCAATAAAACTTCCCCTCGCGGCCGTCGGTCCCCCAGCCGGAATGCGTCTCCCAAGGCTTCAGCAGCACGGATTCGCCGGTTTGCAGGGTCATTCGAGAGTCCCCCGCCTGCAGATGTACGGTGCCTTCGGCTACCAGGATCAATTCATAGTACGGATTGTAATGATCGTTCGCAAAGCCTTCCTGATTCGCGTCGAACAGATCGGCCCACTTTACGTCCAGTACGGATAAGCGCGACAACGAATAGTACATGGATGACTGCCCCCAATGTTTTTTCTTAAAAAAACGAATTTTCGTTCATGGCGCTGCGCCGTAAGCCGTCCCTATAATCGAGTCAGGTTGATTATATCACAAACGATGGAGGCTTCCGCATGGGCATGAGCATATTAAACGAACAAGATTATTACCGGATCGTGTATGGGGGATGGCTCGGCAAAAATATAGGGGGAACGCTCGGCGCGCCGGTCGAGGGGAAGAAGGAGCTGCTCGATTTGACCTTCTATCCGGAGCTGCCGGACGGTCCTCTGGAGAACGACGACTTGGATTTGCAGCTCGTTTGGCTGCATGCGCTGGAGCAGTACGGGCCTGGACTGACTGCTCGCGAGCTCGGCAAGGAGTGGATGGAGCATGTTTTTTTTCCGTTCGACGAATACGGATATGCGCTTTCCAACCTCCGCAGAGGACTTATTCCGCCGGTAGCGGGCTCGTTTAATAATCCGTTCGCGGACTGCATGGGCTCGCCGATCCGTTCCGAGATATGGGCGATGACGGCCCCCGGAGCGCCCGAGCGCGCGGCCTATTACGCCTATCAGGACGCCATCGTCGATCATGCGGGCGGGGAAGGCGTTTACGGCGAAATGTTTTTTGCCGCGATCGAGAGCGCGGTGTTCTTCGAAACCGACCGCGATCGTCTGATCGAAATCGGCATGTGTTATATCCCGGCCGACTGCCGCACTGCCAAAGCGCTGCGTGACTTGATCCGCTGGCATCAAGAGGGCCAAAGCTGGACGGAAGCGCGCGAGCTCATTCTGGAGCATCACGGCAGCGACAATTTCACCGACGCGCCGCAAAATATCGCGTTCACGATTCTCGGCTGGCTGTACGGCGAAAATTTCGAGGACGCGATATTAAAGGCCGTTAACTGCGGCTACGATACGGACTGCACGGCGGCTACGCTGGCGGCCATTCTCGGCATGATCCTCGGACCGGAGGGGCTGCCGGATAAATGGGTGAAGCCGGTTGGCGACAGAGTCGTGGTCAGCCCGCCGATCAAGGGCTTCCCGGCGCCGAAAAACCTCGACGAGCTGACGCGCCGAACCATCCGCATGGGCAAGCAAATACTGGCCGCGTGGGATACGGACATCGTCGTGCTTGCCGACCGGCCGACGGCTTGGAGCGATCGCGGGGCGCAAGAGCATGCCGTACGGGAGCTTTGGGACCGGACGGCGACCGCAAACCTGTATTTACTGCCGCAAGGAACGATGCGCGACGCCGATCTAGAGCTGGTGATCGAGTATGGAGCAGAAGGCCCTGCAATCGGAGCCGGCGGGAAGAAGCTGCTTTCGGTTAAGCTGACGAACCGTTCGACGGTACCGCTTATGGGCGCTTTGGCGCTCGAATTGCCGGAGGGCTGGGAAAGCTCTTCGCCGCTTCGGGTTAGCCTGCAGCCGGGCGATTCGACGGAATGGGAGGCGGAAGTTCAAGCCTCCGCGGCACCGGCTTCGTATCACGAGCTGGCGATAAGCTGGACGCGGCTTCACGACGGCTCGGTCTGGTCGGTGGAGAAGGTGCCGTTCACGCTCATCGGCGCGTCGCGTTGGACGGTTCGGGGTCCTGCCGGCGGCGAAGGCGTTCCGGTCGATTTCCCGGGCAACCGGCTGGATTGGGGGAAGGCGCTTGGAAACGCCGGGACGGGGACATACCGTGCCGAGACGTCGATGTTCCTGCCGTCCGATCGGAACATCCGGCTGATCGCGGCGGCGAACGGACCGGTTTCGATGAAGCTGAACGGCGAAACCGTCGTCGATTGCAAAGAAACGCTGGAATTCATGCCGGCTTACCACCGTGCTCCAGGCCAACAGCTGACGGAGTTGAGGCTAACCGCAGGGACGCATAAAATCGAGGTGGAGGCGTACGGCGACGCCGATTCCTTGCAGGTATTCGTCCTGCCTGTTTCCCAGCGGGAAACGGAGCAGCCGGGGCCGTTCTATTTTTACACGGACGTTATATTCGGCTCGTAGGGGAATCGGCAGCCGAATTTCATACGAACACCGAAGCAGCCGTCCCAAAGCGATCGCATGACATAGGAAGATCCCTATTTACAGACGAAGGACCTCGACTTCCGCTTCATAGCGGAGGCTGAGGTCCTTTTATCCAACAATTTCGTGAGGTATACGAACCGTCCGGATATCCGCCCCCGAGAAGCGCCCGCTAAAACCGCCCGGATCGGAAAATGGCGTAGAACATCCATAAGAACAGAACCGATGCGATGCCGAAGCCGATCTCGATTACAGGGTTTCTCCACAGCTCGTTGTTTTCGTTTCCCAATGACGAGCCGATCATGAGCCCGACCATGATGATGCTGAACGCCAGCAAAATAATGCTGAAGGACAGGCGGTTGCTGATGCGGTCCATTTTTTTCAATATCGCGTCCATATCCGGGGCCGTTATTTCCAGTCCGATTTTCCCCTTGCGGAAAAACGCCATCAATTCGTTAAACCGCATAGGAATGTCCGATACGATGTCCAAATAATCGGGGAGGCTGTGGAGCCATTTCCTTGCCGCTTCCCGCGGGTCCAATCGTTTGAACAGCAGCCGCCGGCCGAAAGGCTCCGCTACGGCGAACACGCTGAACGACGAATCGAGCGCGGTCACTACGCCTTCCATCGTCAGAAGAGCTTTGCCCAGCAGCGTCAATTCCGCGGGGATGCGGATCTTGTGGCGGAACGCCAGCGCAAACAGATCGTTAACGGCCTCGCCCAAGCTCACTTGGCTGAGAGGGACTTTATAATATTTTTCCCGGACCTTGTCCACGTCTTTCCGCAGTGCGCGCATATCGATTTGCTCTGGAATAAGCCCCATGTTGAACACTGCGCGGATGATTCCGTTCGTGCTTTGATTCCGGAGCGCGATGACGAGTGACGCGACATGCATTTTCATATCCGGCGACAGCCGTCCGACCATGCCGAAGTCGAGAAGAATCAGTCTTCCGTCAGGCTGCACGAGCACGTTGCCTGGATGGGGATCGCCGTGAAAGAAGCCCGCAGCCAATATTTGATGAAAAATGGCGTGGGCAAACCGCTCGGCGATTTGCTTCAAATCATGACCGGCTTCCTCCAGCTTTTCGCGGTCGGAGCATTTGATGCCTTCGACAAACTCCATCGTCAGGACGCGGCTGGTCGAATAATGCCAATAAACCTGCGGGATCCGGATATGATCGAGCTGCCTGCACTGCTCGGCGAATTTTTCCGCATTCCGCGCTTCGGCGCCGTAGTTCAGCTCTTCTTTGAGCGCTCTGGCAATCTCGTCGATGACGTCCCGAAGCCGGTATTGGCGCGCCCACCCCATCCGGCTCTCCATCAATCGCGACAGCTCGGCCAAAATATCGAGATCGGTTTCTATGAGCTTCTCGATGCGGGGACGCTGCACTTTGACCGCTACGATATCGCCCGAGTGCAGGACGGCGCGGTAAACTTGGCCGATGGAGGCCGAAGCCAACGGTTTTGTGCCGAATTCGGCAAACAGCTCGCCGATCGTTCCGCCGAGCTCCGCTTCGATGATATCCTCAGCCTCCCCGTAAGAAAACGCAGGAACGCTGTCTTGCAGCCGCGCCAATTCCGCTACGATGTCGGCGGGGATGAGATCCGGTCTCGTGCTGGCGATTTGGCCCAGCTTGACGAACGTGGGACCCAGCTCCTCCAGGAGCAGCCGAATCCGCTCGCCGAGCGATTGATGGTGCCGGTCCGCATGATGGCCGACCCTCATAAAAGGAAAGCTGTCCTGAAAGCCGAGTTCTCTGGCTACATAGCCGAAGCCGTTGCGGACAAAGGCAACGGCGATTTCCCTGTATCTTTTCAGATGCCGAAGCTTTTGGCCGACACGCAGCATATGCTTTTTCCTCCTCGTCAAGGGATTCGGCGAATGTATGCAGGCTATACGCTTGGCGCTTTACACGCCCTGCGGACCCTCCGGCAGCTCGAGATCGCGCGTTTCGGCCGTCTGCGGGCTCGTTTGGCGCTCCAATGCGTCCAGCCGTTTTTCCAGCCGTTCGATGTCCTCCTTCGTCGCCACGCGAAGCTCGCGCAAGGCAGCTTGCACGCGCTCCGACACCATCGTTTCGACTTTATGGCGCGCTTCCTCCCCTTTGGCCACAAGCCGGTTGATGTAATCCGGCGATTCTTTCCGCGTCATTTCTCCTCTTTTGACAAGCTCGTCAACGAGCTTTTCGACTTGTTCCTTGCTTGTCGCCGCTAATCCGAATCCGAGCGATAGCGCTTTGTCGATCATATCTCTCATGTTTTGCCACTCTCCTTGAGCCCATTGTGCGCCTTTTTTCCTTGGCATGCTCTTGGTAGGTAGTCTTTAGTGGAAAACGGTTCCTTATTCATAAGTTTGGGAATATGGCGCGAAAGCGGAACGTAAGGCTCTTCAAATTCGTCTATATAGTGGGAGGATTCGGCAAAATGTGCGATATTTTTCATTAGTTGGGGCTGATTAGCCGTAGACAAAATCGTTGTCCATACGCTATGCTAAGAATTTGTAAATGAAGTAAAAAGGAGTTTCATAACCCCTGGGAGCCTGTCGGTACTAAGACTTGTTCAGATTGTTCGTCGAGATAGAGATTGATATAGCCAAGGATGTCAGGGAAACGGATTGGAGGAATTGGAGTTGTTAGCCAAACTGCAGCAGCTAAGAGGAAAACGATTTACGCCTTTGATTTGGATGCTTGTATTTCCGGTATTGGGTTGGATGTATGCGTTCGTGAACAAACCCGGCGAGAAGGTCTATAATTTGGTGACCGATTTGGACCGCGCCATACCGTTTTGGAAAATTTTCGCGCTGCCTTATTCGGTGTGGATTCTTTACATCTATGCTTGTTTGGTATATTTTCTGATTAAAGATCCGGCCGTGTATTACAAAAGCTTGAAAACGTACGTGTTATGCGCGCTGACCTGTTATATGATCTATCTTGTCTTTCAGACGACGGTACCCCGTCCGATCCTGGTAGGCTCGGATCCCTTTACGCTTTTGGTGGGGTATATTTATAATCGCGATCAGCCGTTCAACTGTTTTCCGAGCATTCATTGTTTCTCAAGCTACATGGTCATGAAGGCTCTTTATACGAGCAGCTTCCGGAACAAATGGAACCAGACGCTGATATACGGCATGTCCTCATTGATTATACTTTCCACTTTATTTGTCAAACAGCATGTTATTCTGGATGTCATTGCGGCTATTGCGCTGGTGGAAGTCGTTTACCGCCTTTTGTCGCGCACGAGCAAGGTGCCGGCTCATGCAAGAGCGGGCATTACGCGGCAGCAATAATGGGAAAAAAGCCGGCGTTGCCAAACGGTCATCGGCCGGCTTTTCTTAAAATATTTCTACGTAAACGCGCCTGTCCTTAGCTAATGCTTACGAAGCCGCTTTCTTCGAAAGCGTTTATCCTTGTGTCCGTAGAAGCGGCGGAAAACGTTCGTGCGTACCGGCATCTACGGCCATCGCCGTTTGGCTATGCGTTGTTCCCTATCCTTAATTGTGGTACGAATGAGGGAGAAAACAATAGACTTATACGATGCTTTTGGTTATGATGTTGGTTAGGGTCTCGGAAATTTTCGGACTCCTGCTGCATGTTCAAATCAACGCCAATATCGGCTATCTCCATGTCTACACGACAGCGGGATGGCCTTTTTTTGAAAGATGCGATTGTACAATTTCAGGCAAACGTCAGCGGGTAAGGCTGCCAAACGGCGATTGCCCTTGAGTCAGAGCGAAGGCTCGGGGCGATGTCGAAGGCGAGCTTCGAGGAGGTTATGTCGTCGGTTCGCCGGCTGACGGAAGAAGTGAAGGGACAAAGCCTGGAAGTGATGGAGAAGTTCTACAGAGAAACTTCCGTGAAATATAAGGCTTTGTTAGATGAACTTCACATGGAATATACGCATCCGCATCATGGGACGCTAAAAGCGACGTATGCGGAATTTGACCGGTACATTTCGGGATCGAATAGACGACGAGGAGGAAACTTTATATGTCGGAAACGTTTCGGGCACTGATCGTAAAACAAGAGGGAGAAGGCATCCTTGCCTCAATCGGGCAGCTCTCGCATGATGATTTGCCGGAAGGCGGCGTATTGATTCGCGTACGTTATTCCAGCATTAATTACAAGGATGCTCTGGCGCTATCGCCGGAGGGTAGGGTCGTCAAAAAATACCCGATCGTGCCGGGAATCGATTTGGCCGGTACCGTCGCGTCTTCGCAGGATCCGAGGTATAAGGAGGGCGATGAAGTCCTCGTCACCGGCTACGAGCTCGGCATTTCGCACCATGGCGGATTTAGCGAGTACGCCCGAGTGCCTGGGGATTGGGTTGTGCCCGTCCCGCAAGGATTAACGGCCCGGGAGGCGATGGCGCTGGGTACGGCAGGATTTACGGCGGCGTTGTCGATCCATCGTTTGGAGCAGAACGGGCTTCGTCCGGATCAAGGTCCGGTGCTTGTGACGGGAGCGACGGGAGGAGTCGGCAGCTTGGCGGTCTCCATGCTGTCGGGACTAGGCTACGAGGTTGCGGCAAGCACGGGCAAGCCGAGCGAGCATGATTATTTGCGCAGCCTCGGAGCGGCGTCGATCGTCGACCGCGCGGAGCTTGCGCCGGAGAAAATCCGTCCGCTCGATAAGCAGCGCTGGTCCGGCGCGGTGGATCCGGTCGGCGGGCGCCAGCTTGCTTATGTATTGAGCGCAATACTTTACGGCGGCTCTGTTGCCGTCAGCGGCTTGACCGGCGGCGGGGACGTTCCGACATCCGTTTATCCGTTTATTTTGCGTGGGGTGAATCTGCTCGGCATCGATTCGGTTTATTGTCCGGCGGAAACGCGTTCGGCCTTATGGGCGCGTATGGCGAACGAGCTGAAGCCCAAACAGCTCTCGGAATCGATCAGCCGCGAGGTTACGCTGGACGAGCTGCGGCAAGCGGCGTCCCGGCTCCTGCAGGGAACCGGAACGGGCAGAACGATCGTCAAACTTTGATCGAAACGAGTTGTTAATCGGGCGATTGCCGGATAACGCTCCGGCTTAGTCGCCGATGTGCTCTGCGAAGTACCGTCCCCAGTGGGGGCGGCTTCCGTCGGCATCGATGAAGCCGTATTCGTCGCTAAGCTCCCATGTGCTTGTCGCTTTGCCGGCCTTGGCCGCGATGTTAGGATCGCCGGCCAGGGCGGCGACTGCGCTTCCGATATAGGCGGTCGTTTCCGATGCGATAAAATGCGGATCTTGAACCGCCGCATCGCGCCAATTCGCCTCGGTGACGCCGAAATGGTCGAGCATCGCTTCCGAACGGAGAAAGCCCGGCGTCAGCGCCAGAGCGGTAACTCCGTGCGGCCGCAGCTCTTCCGCCATCGCTTCGGCGAGGTGGATCGCAGATACTTTGGCGAGGCTGTAATACAGGTTGCCGCGGTATTTGTAATCGACGCCATCGGTAATCTCGATGATCAGCCCGCTTTTGTTCGCGATCATAAGCGGAGCTCCATAGTAGCTAGTCATGATATGGGCGTGTACGGCTTGCCGCTGCATTTGCAGCCCGTCGGGCAGTGATTGCTCCCAGAACGATTTTCCCCAGGTGCATAAAGGATCTCCGCCCCATATGTCGTTGACGAGTAGGTCAAGCTGTCCGTTCTGCTCGCGGTTGACGCGTTCGAACAGCCACTTGACCTCTTCCTCGACCGTATGGTCGACGCGCACCGGTATGCCTTTACCGCCGTTTGCCGTTACAAGCTCTGCAGTTTCTTCAATGGTTTCCGTGCGTTTCATGGCGGATGCTTGCCCCCTGACGCTTCGGCCCGTTACATATACGGTCGCTCCCTCCGAGCCAAGCGCTGCGGCGATGCCGCGCCCCGCACCCCTCGTTCCTCCTGCCACAACCGCTACCTTGCCAAGCAGTTTCGTCATCTTATATCCTCCGTTCAAGCTTGGTTAAGTGCTGCTTCTTCTTCATTGTATCGCGGATTTATGACAACCTCTGTCATATTGAAATCGAAGGTGAAATGTTTTCCTGAGTTATTGTTTTCTCATGGGATTATGCTCCGTTCGCTGAAAAATATCATAGTGCGAGAAAGGAATGAGGTTCGAGAAATGGATATGAACGTGATGAAAGCATGTATAGCGCTTGCTCGCCGGCAGGCGGCGGAAGCGGGCGAGGAGCCGTTCGCGGCGATTATCGTCAAGGACGGCGTTATCGTGGCGGAAGGCGTCAACCAAATGACGGAGCTTCATGACCCGACTGCGCATGCCGAGATGCAAGCGATCCGCAAAGCCTGCGAATCGCTTGGCTCCGTTTCGCTGGAGGGCTGCGAGCTTTACACGAGCTGCGAGCCCTGCCCGATGTGCCTCGGAGCCATTTATTGGGCGAAGCCCGACGTTGTTTATTACGCTTGTGACATAAAGGAAGCGGCGACTTTCGGATTTGACGACGAGTATTTGTATAAGGAGCTTTCGCTTCCCGTCGAACGCCGGGAGCTTCGCATGATCCGGGTAAACCCCGAAGGGTATACGGAGCCGTTTGAGGTGTGGACGAATAGAAATAAGCCGATGTCTTAGTTGGTGTTAGTTTTATGTAATATAACATAACTTTAAATCAAAGAAAATTATTGCAAGTCGCTTATTAATGTTATTTAATATTACATTCATATTTGAAAAAACAGAATAAATCTGTATAATGAAAATAAATGTTAGAAAAAATAACAACAAGGCGAGGGAGACCGTATGAACATTGCGTTGATTGCTCATGATGCGAAGAAAGAAGAGCTCGTGAATTTCGTCATTGCTTACAGCGGCGTGTTCGGCAGACATACCGTTTTTGCGACGGGCGCAACGGGGGCGATGATCGTCGAGGAAGCGAAGCTTAAAGTTAGCAGGCTGAAGCCGGGGCCGCTCGGGGGAGACCAGCAGATCGGAGCGCTGGTGGCGCAAAATGAAATCGACGCGGTCATATTCCTGCGAGATCCGCTTGCCGCTTTGGCACATGAGCCGGACGTAACCGCGCTGCTGCGATTATGCGATGTGCAGTGCGTACCTGTCGCGAGCAATATCGCTACGGCGGAGCTGCTTGTAAAATCGCTGGAGCGCGGCGATTTTGCCTGGCGCGAAGTCATCCATAAATATAAAGTCTATAAAAGAAGCGGCACGGAGGGCTAACGGATGCTGCAAATAAAGAAACGAGCTTGTCCGCAACGATCATGGCGGATAAGCTCGTATTTGTTTGTGCCGGAAACGCGTTATTCGTTCGACAGCTTCAGCTTCTCGAACAGCTTGAACAGCAGGCTGAGGATAATCGCGACGACGGTGGCGAGCGCCATTCCCTTCATCGAGAAATTGCCCCAAGTAAACGTAGTGCCGCTAAGTCCGATAACCAAGACGACGGATGTCAGAATCATGTTGGACGGCTTGGAATAGTCTACCTTCGATTCCACAAGGATGCGAATGCCGGACACGCCGATGACGCCGAACAACAGAAGCGACACGCCGCCCATTACAGGGGTCGGAATCGCTTGAATAAGGGCCGCCAGTTTGCCGAAGAACGAAAGGACGATAGCGATTACCGCCGCTCCGCCGATTACCCAAGTCGAGTAGACGCGGGTGATGGCCAGCACGCCGATGTTTTCGCCGTACGTCGTATTAGGCGTCGAGCCGACAAAGCCGGATATAATCGTCGAGATGCCGTTGCCGAGCAAAGAACGATCGAGCCCCGGGTCCTTGGACAAATCTTTGCCCACGATGTTGCTCGTCACAAGCAAATGTCCGATATGCTCGACGATGACGACAAGCGCTGCCGGCGCGATGATCGCGATCGCCGACCAGTCGAAAACAGGCGTATAGAATGTCGGCAAGGACAAAGTGGAGGCGGCGTCGACAGTGTCAAACTTCACCATGCCCAGCGATGCAGCCAGAGCGTAGCCAGCCACAATTCCGATTAGAATCGGAATGATTTTCAGGAAGCCGCGCAGCAGTACGTTGCCGAGCACGACGACGCCAAGCGTCGTCAGCGATACGGCGATCGTTTTGCCGTCGATCGACCAGTCTTTTGCGCCGGCCGGGCTAATCAAGCCTGCCATCTCGGCGGCGACAGGAATAAGCTCGAGCCCGATGATGGCCACGATCGCGCCCATGGCTGCCGGCGGGAATACGACGTCGATCCAGCTCGTCCCTATCCACTTCACCAGAAGTCCCACCAGCGTGAAAATAACCCCGACTACGATAAAAGCCCCGAGAGCCGCTTCATAGCTGCTTGTGCCAAGCACGACAAACACAGGCGACAGGAAGGCGAAGCTCGACCCCAGGTAAGCCGGAATTTTACCTTTGCATATAAAGATGTAAAGCAGTGTCCCGATCCCGTTCATCAATAGAATGGTGGCCGGGTCGACCTTGAATAAAATCGGTACAAGCACTGTCGATCCGAACATGGCAAAAAGATGCTGCAAGCTAAGCAGCACACTCTTGAACGGAGCGGGGCGTTCGTTGACTTGAATGACTCGTGACACGAATCGTTTCCTCCTCGATTAAACGTTTACATATTCGACAAAATTCGAGCATCTTTGCTCCACGCAATATATTAACAGAAATTAACCGTTTGGACAGCTATTTTTTCACAAAATATTAACATTTATGAATAGGTCTCTAATTTGTCCGTAAAAGCGTTGCCGGGACTGCAAAAAAAGCCTGTTTGGGTTTGTTTTTGGGCAGGAAAAAAACGGCTTGCGAGCGTTTATTTTTCGGAAAATATATTGCGCATTACATTTACATATGGTATGTATTAATTAAGAATTATGACGTACTATATAAATCAATCATTCATCATTATTGGCGCGCCAAGGAGGAAAACGATATGAAGTGGGTTATGCCGTTCGAGGCAGGGAATGCTAAGCTGAAGGAAACGCTTGGGGGTAAAGGGGCGAATTTGGCGGAAATGACGAAAGCCGGGCTTCCGGTCCCTCCGGGGTTTACGGTTACGACGGATGCCTGCCGGGCTTTCTATGCAGCTGGAAAGACGATGCCGAACGGCTTGCTTGACGATATTCGTCAGGCGATGACGGAGCTGGAGGCGAAGAAGCAAGAAACTTTTGGGGATTCCGAGCGGCCGCTGCTCGTATCCGTCCGTTCCGGTTCGGTCTCGTCGATGCCGGGCATGATGGACACGATCCTCAACCTTGGCTTGAATGACGTAACCGTTCGAGGGCTGGCGCGCCAAACCGGAGATGAGCGGTTCGCATACGATTGTTACCGGCGTCTCGTTCAAATGTTCGGAAACGTTGTTTTTAACGTTGAGAGCCATATGTTCGAGCACGCGCTGAAGCGTTATAAGAAGGATCGCGGCTTCACCGAGGACGGCGAGATGACGGCAGCCGATTGGATGCAAATGATCGATCAATACAAAGCGATTATCGAACGTCAAACGAACCGCGTATTCCCGCAAAACGTTTACGAGCAGCTTGCGCTTGCCGTAGACGCGGTGTTCCGCTCCTGGAACAACCAGCGTGCCATCGTTTACAGAAATCTGTACAACATTCCCGAAGCGCAAGGCACGGCGGTCAACGTTCAATCGATGGTTTTCGGCAATCGCGGAGATGACAGCGGAACGGGCGTCGTATTTACGCGCAATCCGTCCACGGGCGAAGCGGTTCTGTTCGGAGAATATTTGACCAAAGCCCAAGGCGAGGATGTCGTAGCGGGAGTGCGTACGCCGCTGGCGGTTGCGCTGCTGCAGCAGGAAATGCCGGTCGTATACGACCAGCTGTTGGAAACGGCCCAGCGTCTTGAGCGCCATTACAAGGATATGCAGGACATCGAATTTACGGTCGAAAAAGGCACCTTATTTATATTGCAAACGCGCAACGGCAAACGTACGGCGAAAGCGGCGGTTCGCATCGCGGTTCAGCTCGAACAGGAAGGCTTGATCACAAAGGAAGAAGCTTTGCAGCGGATCGAGATGGAGCATCTGAACCAGCTTCTGCACCGGGCGATCGAAGGCGAGGATAAGCTTGATGTCATCGCTACGGGACTGCCTGCTTCGCCGGGCGCCGCTTCGGGCATGGCGGTGTTCGATGCCGATACGGCGGAAGCATGGGGACGCTCCGGCAAAAAGGTCATTCTCGTGACGGAAGAAACGTCGCCGGAGGACATCCATGGCGTAATTGCGGCTGAAGGCGTCGTCACGAGCCGAGGCGGCATGACGAGCCACGCGGCGGTCGTAGCGCGGGGGATGGGCAAGCCTTGTATTTGCGGCTGCGAGAAGCTGCGCATCAACGACGAGGAGCGCGCTTTCGTAGTGGACGGCGTTCGCATTGCGGAAGGCGACATCATCTCGATCGACGGTGCGACGGGACGGCTCATTCGCGGTGCGGTGAAGCTGCGCGAGCCGGAAATCGACGGCGATCTGTCGCAATTGCTGGAATGGGCGGACGAAGTCCGTACGCTCGGCGTGCAGGCGAATGCCGATAATCCGGAGGATGCGGCCAAAGCGCGTCAGTTTGGCGCCGAAGGAATCGGGCTGTGCAGAACCGAGCATATGTTTATGTCGCAGGACCGGCTGCCGGTCGTGCAGGAAATGATTTTGGCGGAGAATGAAACGGACCGCCGCAGCGCGCTTGCCCGTCTGCTGCCTATGCAGCGTGCGGATTTCGACGGCATGCTGCGCGCGATGGAAGGGTTGCCGGTGACGATTCGCCTGCTCGACCCGCCGCTTCATGAGTTTTTGCCGAACCTGGAGGAGCTGCTGCTTCGTCACCAAGCGCTCGTGCTTGGAGGAACGGCTAACGAACCGGAAGGCGAGCAAAAACGGCTTGAGCAGTTGATCCGCAAGGTGCGCCAGCTTCATGAATCGAATCCGATGCTCGGACACCGCGGCTGCCGTCTCGGTATCGTGTTCCCGGAAATTTACGAGATGCAGGTCGAGGCGATTTTGCTTGCGGCTGCCGATTGCAAGCGCGATGGCGTCGATGTCCGCCCGGACATTATGGTTCCGCTCGTCGGCCATGTCAACGAACTGAAGCTGATGCGCGAGACGATCGAAGCGGTGGCGCTGCGCGTTCAGGAAGCGGCAGGCACAGCCGTGCCGTTCCGGATCGGCACGATGATTGAAGTGCCGCGCGCCGCGCTGACGGCTAAGGACATCGCACAATACGCCGATTTCTTCTCGTTCGGTACGAACGATCTGACGCAAATGACGTTCGGCTACAGCCGCGACGATGCGGAAGGGAAATTCTTGACGCATTACGTCGACACGAAGCTGCTGCCTGCGAACCCGTTCGAGGTGCTTGACGAGGATGGCGTAGGACAGCTGATCGATTTGGCGGTAACGAAGGGCAGAGCGGCCAATCCAACGCTCAAGACCGGCGTTTGCGGCGAACACGGCGGCAATAAGCAGTCGATCTTGTTCTGCCGCGCAACCGGCGTCGACTATGTGAGCTGCTCGCCATACCGCGTGCCGCTCGCGAGAATTGCCGCCGCACAAGCGGAGCTCGTCGTGCGCGACCGCGAAGCGAAAGCCGCAAAGGAAGCCGCGGCCGCGTCGGAGCCGCAAGCGAGCGGGAAGGCTGAAGAGATGGCCGTGAGATAAGATACGAAGATGACCCCTGAATTGTCGGGGGTCATCTTTTTTTGAAATATGCTCCGATAATGACGGAGAAAAAACTCGTTTTGATCGGTAAAGTTAGTTCGGTAGAGTTGCCGGAGCGGTTACCTTTAGTTATCACTGGAACTGTATTGACTTCGACATCAATAATTCAAAAAATTCTTCAAGAGAATTTGCTGCTTTTTCAACTTCTTCGAATTCAGGTTCAGATCCGCGTACAATAGCGCCTTTATCATTCATTAAATCAATCGCGTAGAAGGAATATCCATCATCAACCGACATAACGATCGGCAAGTAACCATCCCACCACGTCGTTATTTCTGATTTCCAACTATCATCATCCCTTGCTGCTTCTAAACTGAGCAATTCATATTCATTCCATTTAAATACACTATCTGAGCTATTATTGAACTCATCCTCACAAATAAACCAAGTCTTCTCATTCGGTGTAATGCAATGTTTGACCGCACATAAAAAATCTAAATATTCATTAGGAATTTCTTTATATCTAGATGTGATGCAACTATCTAAATTTAATTGAAAACGGGATTTTTGGGTTATATCCCAACCGTTTTCATTAGCCCAAATCATAAATTCACCGATTTTTTTATTCATAGCCCACCTTCTGGCCCTTATTTATATATAACTATTATAGAACGACAGTTCTTGTTGTTCAAATATCGGCATCATTTTTAACGGAGCCATATATAAAAGAAACCGGGATAAAAATGCCTATCGGCATTTGTCCCGGTTTAACTATGCGCCTTGCTATTGCTTTGGCCTTCTGTTCGAAGAATCAGGCGGCGCGGATTTCGACTGTACCCTGCCGGCCTCTGCGTCGAAGCGCTGGCGCTCCGTCCGTTCGATTTGCACGATTTGACCGTCGTGAACGACGATTTGGACGATGCCGTAGGCGAGTCCGTTCAGATTGTCCTTAATTCGGTTCAGCCAAAGCTCGTCAAGCTCAAACGATTTAGCCATATTTTTTGCCTCCCGTTCCTGCAGCTGCATATGAAACCCAGCTAAATCCGCTTTAGGTGTTAAATCGTCCAGTCGAGCCATTCCGCGTTCCGTTTGCGGATATAGCTCAGCCAATTGCCGGTTCGCTCCAGCAATTGCTCGGTGTGATCAAGCGAGGAGAACGTATGGTTCGCCTGCAAAATGACTTCCTTGTCGCACTGGCCCTGGCTGCGCAGCCACAAGAGCTTCTCGTACAGGAAGCAATAGTCGACGGGGATGACCTCGTCGCCGGTTCCGTGAACAAGCAGAACGTCGCCGGTAAACTTGCGCGTTTGCTCGAGCGGATGATGGCGGGTCAGCGAAGCGAAGAAGTCCGGCGTGAATGCATAGCCGGAATGATCGGCACGCCCGACCTGCTGCGCTTCTTCATAGACTCGCTTGCCCGTCACCCGCACGATGTCGCTGAGCGGATGGGCGACGGCGGCCCATAGGACAAGCGTTTTGACGCGTTTATCCTGCGCTGCAGTCAGCAGGGCGACAGCCCCGCCGAGACTATGGCCGAGCAGCACGACGCGGCTCGGGTCGACGCAATCGATCGAAAGCCCGTAATCCAGGGCGCTGCGCGTCTGCCCGATCAGGCTGTCGAGTCCGCCTGTACCGTATTCGCCCTCACTTTCGCCGCAGCCCTCATAATCGAATCGGAGCACCATATAACCCCTCGCGCTGAGCGAACGAGCCGCTTTTACGAATAGCCGGTCGACGCCGATCCGGTTGCCGATGAAGCCGTGGCAAATAACGACAAGCGGGTGGCGGCATGGCTTGGCGGCTTCGGTTTCTGTGGCGTTCGTCGGATAATGCAGCGTTCCGGCTAAAGAGCCGGTCGCCGTGCGGATTGAAATGGTATGTTCCATATGATGTCTCTCCTCTCGATCGTTCGGGCTTGCCGCTATTATGCGAAGGGCAAGGGTGATGCGGACTGACCTAGCAGCTTGACCGCGTATAATCTAAGGTTACGGCGGCGGTTCGGGTAATTAAATGGAAAACCTGCAGCTAATTTCAGCTACAAGGCGAAATATAGGGGGTTAACGGGAAAAACTACAGCTAATTTTGAGTAATTTTGCTTATTAGGGCATTTTCGAAAATATTAGCTGTAGGTTTTCCATTAAGATCGATAGATTGACGAAATTTCCGAAAAATAACTGCAGTTTTTCCATTAAGTGTTGGGAGACCCAACACAGACGCTTGGTCAATTAGAGTTGAAGGACTACGAGCTTACGCGTAATGAGTCGGCTCCCGGTGTAGGGCTCGCTTAATGCGTTACGCGGCAGTTCCGTGCGGTGTGCCGAAAACTGGCCTGGCGGCGTATGATGCAAGCGAAGCGGACGGCGGCAGGCCGTCATCCGTTTTGCCGGACCGGATTAAATGTGCACCGGCTGCGGGTCGTTCTTGAGCGTATTTTCCAGCGGAAAGGACTCCTGGCCGCGAAAAGCATACGCTCTGTGCAGCAGTACGAATACCGCCGTGTTCGGCTGTAGCGGTCCGAGCTCCACCGGGCGGTAAGCGAACAGCTTCGTGTCATCCACCTTCGCCTCGATGAGCCATTGGCTGCCGCGGAACAGGCAGTTCTCAACGACGCCGAGCCGCGCTGCGGATTTCAGCGGCACTTCTTTCGCCGTGCCGATCTCGATCCATTCGGGACGAACGAACGCCTCGGCATCGGGCGGTGTTTCCTCGAAGCCTTTCCACCGCGATAAGCCTTCAACCCGGATCGACTCCCCGATGAAGCCCGCCACAAAAGGCGTCCGCGGCTTCGTATACATATCGACCGGAGAGCCTTGCTGCTCCAAGCGGCCTTGCTGCAGAATAAGCATTTCGTCCGCTACTTCGACGGCTTCTTCCTGGTCGTGCGTCACGAAGATCGTCGTAATGCCGAGCCTGTCGATCATCTCGCGCAGCCAGCCTCGCAGCTCGCGCCGTACTTTGGCGTCCATCGCCGCAAAAGGTTCGTCGAGCAGCAGTAGCTTAGGCTCGGGAGCGAGCGCACGGGCGAACGCGACGCGCTGCTTTTGTCCGCCGGACAGCTGATGCGGGAAGCGGGCGGCCAGATCGGAGAGTCCGATCAGCGCAAGCAGCTCGTTCACGCGTTGATCGATATATGCCTTGCCGTTGCGGCGTATCGCATCGGGGAGCTGCTTCATTTTGGTCTGCAGGCCGAATGCGATGTTCTCATAAACCGTCATATGCTGGAAAAGCGCATAATGCTGAAACACGAACCCGATTTCCCGTTCTTGCGGCGAAAGGCGGTTGACCTTGCGATCGCCGAAAAAAAGCTCTCCCGAATCGGGTTCCTCCAAACCTGCCAGCATGCGCAAAATCGTCGTTTTCCCGCCGCCGCTCGGACCGAGCAGGCCGACGAGCTTTCCTTCGCCGATCTCAAAGCTGACCCCGTCTACCGCCTGAAAGCTGCCGAATCGTTTCGACAGCTGCCGGACCGCGATTTGCATGGCCGGATTCCTCCTTGTCGTTATTGGATGTTCATAAACCTGCTGTGCCGATCGTTAGGTTACGGCCTTCAGAAGCCTGGCTTCATTCGCCGCAGCTTGGCGCTTCATATTCCACTCCATCAGGCCTTTAACGGCCAGCGTCAGCGCTGCAAGGAGCACCAGAAGCGAAGCGATGGCGAAGGAGGCTGCGAATTGATATTCGTTGTATAAAATTTGAATGTGCAGCGGAATCGTATTCGTGGATCCGCGGATATGGCCGGATACGACGGAAACCGCTCCGAATTCGCCCATGGCCCGGGCATTGCTTAGGATGACGCCGTACAGCAGCCCCCATTTGATATTAGGCAGCGTCACTTTCCAGAAAATGCGCCAGCCTTTGGCACCGAGGGTCACCGCCGCTTCTTCCTCTTCCGTTCCTTGCGCCTGCATGAGCGGAATCAGCTCGCGGGCGACGAAAGGAAACGTAACGAACGTGGTGGCCAGCACGATGCCCGGAAGCGCGAAGATGATTTTGATATCGTGCTCGCTGAGCCAAGGCCCGAACAACCCGTGCGCCCCGAACATCAGGACGAAGATGAGGCCCGATATGACGGGCGAGACGGCGACCGGAAGGTCGATCAGCGTTATCAGAAACTGCTTGCCGCGAAAACGAAACTTCGTGATGGCCCAAGCGGCAGCTATGCCGAACAGCGCGTTCAGCGGTACCGAAAGAAGGGCCGTCAGCAGCGTCAGGCGTATGGCGGCGCTTGCGTCAGGTTCGCTCAGAGCCGCGAAATATACTTGAATGCCTTTGCGAAAAGCTTCGGCAAATATGGAAACGAGCGGAAGAATGAGCATCAGGCCGAGAAACAGTAACGTGATGCCGATCAATAGCCATCTAACCCAGCCGGATTCCGTCCGGTGCTGCGCAGACGGATTCGGAGCAAGCGAAGCGGCAGCGGTTGGAACCGATCCTGCCATGTAATCCCTTCCTTTCTATGCGAGAGGGCGAAACCGGTTGGCCCGCCGCTGGACGATATTGATGGCAAGCAGCAGCACGAATGAAATCAGAAGCATGACAGCGGCTATAGCCGTTGCGCCGCCATAATTGTACTGCTCCAGCTTCGTCATGATGAGCAATGGCGCAATTTCCGTTTTCATAGGCATATTGCCAGAGATGAAAACGACTGATCCGTACTCGCCGAGCGAACGGGCGAATGCCAAGGTAAAACCCGTCAGCAAAGCGGGTGTCAGCTGCGGCAAAATAACCCGGCGGAACGTCCGCCAGCGGGATGCGCCAAGCGATGCGGCGGCGTCTTCGACTTCGGAGGACAACTGCTCGATAACCGGCTGCACCGTGCGTACGACGAACGGAATGCCGATGAACGTCAGCGCGAGCACGATGCCGATCGGATGGTACGCGACCTTGATGCCAAGCGGATCGAGCAGCTTGCCGATCCAGCCGTTCTGCGCGTAAATCGTCGTCAGCGCAATGCCCGCCACCGCCGTGGGCAAAGCGAAGGGCAGGTCGACGATCGCATCGACGAACCTTTTGCCCGGAAAGGAGTACCGAACGAGCACCCAAGCGACGATGAGTCCGAATACGACGTTGGCGAGAGCCGCCCCTGCCGAGGCGGCGAAGCTGAGCTTATATGCGGCGAGTACCCTCGCATCCGTAACGGTTTCCCAGAAGGCGCTCCAGCCGAGGCCGGACGCCCTTATGAACAACAATGCAAGCGGCAGCATGACGAGCAGGCACATATACGTTATGGTAAAACCCATCGTTATTCCGAAGCCGGGGAGGATGCTTCGTTCCTTCAATCGAAACGACATGGTCATCAAACTCCTCGGCCGTTAAGGCTTATAAATTTGGTCGAACGTGCCGCCGTCGGTAAAATGCTTCTTATGAACGGCCTGCCAGCCGCCGAACGGCTCGTCGTTGATCGTGAACAGGTTCAGCTTAGGGAAGCTGCCTGCGTATTTTTCGTTAATCGGGCGGTAGTAGTTTTTGGCGGCGATTTCCTGACCTTCGTCCGAATACAAGTATTCGAGGTAGGCGTTCGCGACTTCGCGGGTTCCTTTTTTGTCGACAATTTTGTCAACGACGGAAACAGGCGGCTCGGCGAGAACGCTGACGGACGGCACGACGATTTCGTATTTGTCTTTGCCCAACTCGTTGATGGACAGGTATGCTTCGTTTTCCCATGCGATCAGAACGTCGCCGATGCCGCGTTGGACGAATGTGTTCGTAGAGTCGCGTGCGCCGGAGTCGAGAACGGGAACGTTTTTGAAGAGCTGGGTGACGAATTCTTTCGCTTTTGCCTCATCTTTGCCGTATTTCTGGTAAGCGTAGCCCCATGCGGCAACATAGTTCCAGCGTGCGCCCCCGGATGTTTTCGGGTTCGGCGTGATGACCGATACGCCCGATTTGACCAAATCGTCCCAATCCTTAATGCCTTTCGGGTTGCCTTTTCTGACAAGAAAAACGATAGTCGAGGTGTAAGGGGCGCTGTTGTTTTTCAACCGTTTTTGCCAGTCGGGGTTGATCAGGCCTTTAGCTTGGATTTCATCGATATCATAAGCGAGTGCCAAAGTGACGACGTCGGCTTCGAGCCCGTCGATAACCGCCCGGCCTTGTTTGCCTGAGCCGCCGTGAGACTGTTTGAACGTAACGGTTTGACCGGTTTTTTCTTTCCAATATTTTGCGAATGCCGTGTTGTAGGATTGATAAAGCTCGCGGGTAGGGTCGTAGGATACGTTGAGCAGCTCGACCGCCGGCTTTGGCGCCGAAGATGCTGCTGGAGAAGCGGAACCGGACGGTTTGGCGGATGGATCCGCGGAGCCGGCGGCTGGTTTGGTGCTTCCGGTATTGCCGGAGCCGCAAGCGGTAAGAACGAGAATGAATGCAAGAAATGCGAACAAGAAGCCTTTTCGGAAAATGGGACTAGCGGTTTTGTTTGATCTGACCGACATTGGAAATACCCCTTTCGAATCTTGTTTGATAGGGGGCTCTAAAGCGAGCCACATGCTTCCGGCAAGGCTGCTGGCAAGGTATGAACAAGTGCCTTTATGCAGCAATCGAACCCGACGGATCGGGAATTTGGGCTGTGGAAGCGACGTGTCTCCGGCTGTCCGGTCGACAATACGTATAATTCCTATAAACTAACTATGAATTGAATTGATCATAACATTGCAGGGAAATCGTGTCAATGCATTTTATCGATAGCTTGGCCATGAAAAAGTAGAGAATTTACGATAATAACATACGTGTAATATTGTGGGGGGTAAATTACAGCTAGAAGGTTGACCGCATCAAATTCAAGGTACAGACGCGGCTGCTTTTTAGCTGCGAGCTATTTACGAAAAGCGGCAATGAACCTTAGATCAAACGCCGTCAAACTACTATCTAGTATTTCAACGCTTATCCTAAAAAATGTAAGGCATTTGATTGTGCAGCGGATAGTGACGCTCATAATGAGGAAAAGATTACTATTCGTGAGGCAACCTTCACTATTTCAAACCGAAAACCCGTGTTTTGGTCAGGTAATGAGGCAAACGCAATTATTAGTGAGACAAACGAAATTGATAGTGGTGTTTGCCTCACTAAGGGGCGAGAACGAGCATCTTATCAGTGAAATAGTGAGGTCAGCCTCATGAACAATAAGGTTTTCTCCACTAATCGCACGGTTCGTGCATAACCATTACGATAGCCGTGTTTGCGTAACTGGCTTGCTCTCAAAACCGGAGCTTCATTAGGACTCGAGCGGGCCTCGTCGGGTTTGGAGGGAAGGGAGCGAAGGGGACTGCTCGGTTCGTCGATAATCGCGCAGAAGGAACAATACATTGCACAACATGCGTCGAAGCCCGTCGCCCCACATTTGGCATCGCACACATTCCTCTCTGCTTGCATCATTTCCCGACGAGGAGGGAAGTCCATTCGCTACTGCATCAAGCCTGGAATCAAATACTTTGATACGGCAAAGAGCTCCGGTCTTTGCTACAATGAAGGGACTAACGGCGATGGAGGAGCGGCTATGGAAAGCATGGAGCGAAAGGTTGGCGATGCGACGCTTTATCCGCTAGGGGATCAGGCTGTCGTCATAAGGTTCGGTGAGCATTTGAGCGAGGAGACACACCGGAAAGTACGCTTATTCGATGCGCTTTTGAACGAGCAGCCGTTTCCGGGGATGATCGAGACGGTGCCTTCGTTTGCAGCGGTGGCCGTTTTTTATGATCTTGTGCAGGTGACCGGAGCGATGGAGTTTCGGTATGGCTGTCCAGATAGGGAGAAAAGCGGGAAAGATGGGATGGGCGGTCAAGGCGAAAAAAACGGGCAAGTTAGGCAATGTGGACAAGGCGGACAAGATGGGCGAGACTGGCGGGACGGGCAAGGTGGAAAAGAGGGGCAAGGTTGGCGAGACGGGCAATATGGGCAAGACAAGCAAACCGGGCAAGTTAGACGGGGCGAGCAAGTCAGTATTAATGAAGGTGTTTATACGGAGCGGGGGCAAGTCGAAACGGCATCGTTTGATCGGGCTTCGTCGCCTTTCCGCATCGTTTGCGATGTTTTGGAGGATTTGCTGGGAGAGGTAACGGAGCAGGAGACGGAAACGCCCCGTATAGTGGAAATCCCCGTGCGATATGGAGACGAATACGGTCTGGATTTAGAAGTGGCTGCGCGTTATCACGGCATAACCGAAGAGGCTTTGATCCGACGGCATGCCGAGGCCGAGTATACGGTATACATGCTCGGTTTCACACCGGGCTTCCCTTATTTAGGCGGAATGGCGGAGGAAATTGCGACGCCTCGGCGCGGAACGCCGCGTTTATCCGTTCCCGAGGGCTCGGTAGGCATAGGCGGGAAACAGACCGGCGTTTACCCGCTCGCAAGCCCTGGAGGCTGGCAGCTGATCGGGCGTACTCCGATCCGTTTGTTCCGTCCGGAACAAACGCCGCCCTCGCTGCTTGAAGTCGGCGATAAGGTGCGGTTCCGGCCGATCGGGGATGCGGAGTACGTGCGGTTTGCACATACGGAACAAACGGTTGAAGGGCTTGCGGCAGGAGTAGGCGGAGCGGGACAGGGGCTCCGCCCGCAGACAGAGGTCGGGCAAGCGCCGATCCGCGTGCTGAAGCCCGGTCTGTATACGACGGTGCAGGATTTGGGACGAACGGGCTCGCAGCGCTACGGCGTTCCTTGGAGCGGTGCGGTCGATGCGTTTGCGCTGCGTACCGTGAACGTGCTTGTCGGCAACGACGAGGGAGCGGCGGCTCTGGAGGTGACGCTTGCCGGGCCGGAGCTGGCATTCGCGGAAGACACGCTGATCGCCATCTGCGGCGGCGAGCTGTCGCCCGCGATCGACGGCCGCCCCGTGCCCGCATGGCGGCCCGTGCTCGTGCGGCGCGGCGCCGTGCTGCGCTTCGGCGCGTGCGCCGCGGGCTGCCGCGCCTACGTGGCCG
>NZ_QMFB01000025.1 GCF_003285015.1 Paenibacillus contaminans
GTAGAGGCCTAACATGCCTGCCTGTCACGCAGGAGACCGCGGGTTCGAATCCCGTCAGCTCCGCCATATTTAAACTTAAAGTCTTTGAAGCCTGAAATCGGCTCGGTAGCTCAGTCGGTAGAGCAGAGGACTGAAAATCCTCGTGTCGGCGGTTCGATTCCGTCCCGAGCCACCATTTTTGATAATTGAATATGCCGCTGTAGCTCAACTGGTAGAGCAACTGACTTGTAATCAGTAGGTTGGGGGTTCAAGTCCTCTCGGCGGCACCATGTTTCATGGAGGATTAGCGAAGTGGCCAAACGCAGCAGACTGTAAATCTGTTCTCGTCCGAGTTCGGTGGTTCGAATCCATCATCCTCCACCATTATAGGGGCATAGTTTAAAGGTAGAACAAAGGTCTCCAAAACCTTTGGTGTGGGTTCGATTCCTGCTGCCCCTGCCAGAAGAATATATGGCGATCGTGGCGAAGTGGTTAACGCACCGGTTTGTGGATCCGGCATTCGGGGGTTCAATTCCCCTCGATCGCCCCATATCATTCTTATAAGTGTAAGATCATCAGTATATAATGGGGATTAGCCAAGCGGTAAGGCAACGGACTTTGACTCCGTCATGCCCAGGTTCGAATCCTGGATCCCCAGCCATTTTCACGCGGACGTGGCTCAGCGGTAGAGCATCGCCTTGCCAAGGCGAGGGTCGCGGGTTCGATTCCCGTCGTCCGCTCCATAATATGGCGCCATAGCCAAGAGGTAAGGCAGAGCTCTGCAAAAGCTTTACCCCCAGTTCGAATCTGGGTGGCGCCTCCACCTACTTGCCGGAGTGGCGGAATGGCAGACGCACAGGACTTAAAATCCTGCGGGGGCGACCCCGTACCGGTTCGAGTCCGGTCTTCGGCACCAGAAGTATGAAGTAATTAGTTTGTGCCCTTAGCTCAGCTGGATAGAGCGTTTGACTACGAATCAAAAGGTCAGGAGTTCGAATCTCTTAGGGCACGCCATCTTTGCAAGTTTTATCATATGCCGGTGTGGCGGAATTGGCAGACGCGCGCGACTCAAAATCGTGAGGGAAACCGTGGGGGTTCGAGTCCCTTCACCGGCACCACATCCAAAAGAACAGTCCTTAAGAAACGATCATTCGTTCTTAAGGATTTTTTTCTATTTAGAAAAGCAGGTACGTTAACGTCAAATAGCAACATTAGGGGGCAGCCGGCCAGCTGCCCCTTTCTTTGTTTTCAAAATACGTTTGCTGCGGACTCATCCCTCGACAGCGTAGGAATACAGCGAGAAGGACAGAGGTGCCGGCAATGCGAAACGAAAGCGTCCTTCGGAATCCGGAGTTAGGATTTCCGGTTCGCTCTGCTTCGCGAGAACGTCCGGTCCTGCCGTTCCGACTATCTTATTAAGCCGAATCCGCTTCCGTTCCAATCCCCAGAGCTTCAGGCTGTGGGATTCGTCCTCCGTCAGCTCTCGAAACACGATCAAGTATCCCTCGTATTCGTTACGCACCGATTGTAAACCTGTCCAACCCGTTCCCGATGGCTCGAGCCCCACGGGCAAAATATGTCCCGACAGGATTGCCTTGTGATGCGGCGCCACGAGTCGAATGATCTGAGACAAGAGTTCGGCATCCGTATCGCTCAAGCCGGAAAGCTCCATCCAGGCCAGCGGATTGGAAAACAGCGTGGCGCCGAAGCTGTACAATATTCCGCAAGCGTTGGGCGACAAGGGATCGCCTCCATATATCCCGCGATTCCTCCGGACATTAAGAAACTCGATCTGAAGTTTTCTGGCAGGAACGTATTTGCATAACATCCACAGGTTTCTAAGCGTCCAATGGGGGAAATAATTGCCTACATCCGTGTATCGGTTTTCCAAAAACAAGCCTCCATATTGAGTCCTGCCAAAGTATCCTAAGCGCACCTGTGCGGTTGTATCCAGATTGAAATAAACGCGGTTGCCGGATTCGAGTACGACTTTGCGCATCATGTTCAACAGACTGCGTTCCCCCCGCTTGGAATGAAGCTGAATGCCGTCTAGTTTGAAATGACAAATGTTGTATTTCCTATGCAGATTGATCAAGATTTCGGCGTCTTTCTCCCAATTTACGAAGTTGTCCTCCGAATCCGGGGAAAACCATAAGCACAACCGGATGCTAAGCTGCTCCGCCCTGGTGGAAAGCGGCTCGAAACCGTTTGGCAATCGTTCCGGATGAGGGGCCCAGAAATCGGCGGCATAGGTATGATATCCGCTCCAACGTCCTCCTCCCGCCTGATCGGCGTGTATAGAGTTCATCGTCGCGCCGGATTGCCAACCATCGTCGATCTGATAGTGGGTCACTCCGAGGGAGGCAGCGATTTCAAGTTCCTTAAGCAAAAACGGTTCACTGACCCGTCCATCCCTTGACCGGTCTCCCCAATTGTTGCACATGAAGAAAAAGTCTCGTTCCGGCCGGTCTATGTGTATCTTTCTGGCATAAGTGTCAAGTAAAGCATATCTGGACGCTTCGTGCCCGTCATATACACCGATGACGCATCCGTAAGCAGGCATAAACTCACCGTCCCAGGATTCTTCAGGAGAGAGCCCTGTGCCGAGCACGTAAAGACCGAGGCCGACGAATGCAAAATCGGGCTCGTTTCCGCCAAGTCTCGCAAACGGAGTCGGTCCCTCTTTGATCACCAATAAACCGCTTGAGCGAAGCGACTTTTCAATGAATGCGATGTTGCCGTCGCAGGTGTCGTGTCCACGCGAGAATAGCAGGGCGGAATCGGTTCGAACGAGATTGTTATGATGATCAGTGACATCGCTCAGCTGGATGATCTCATAGCGGCTGTGCTGTTCGGCTAGCGGGAGATAGCCGATATAATCATCGTACTGCGTCTCCGACGGTTGCTTGTTTTTGCTCCATGCTTCGGGAATCATAAGGGCTCGGGATTCGGATGAATGGCTGGAATCGGCCGACAGCCGTTTCACAGAAACCTCATGCTGCACAAACGCGCTGCCGGGGTAAACTTTCCATGTATTTCGGACAATGAGAGACAATGCATTACAGATGATATCGACTTTCGCGTAAATGTGAAAATCTGCAATGCCGAGGTCGTTATCGAGATCAGTGGAAATATACATAACATCGGCCGCAAACTTCTTCAAGCCAGGCAGCTTGAACATCGGAGCGATATTCCCCGGCTGCAGCCATTCGTCACCGTTCTTGATATTTCGGATAGATACGATCCGCGGCATCCCGCCCTGCAGGTCGAAGGTCTGCGTTATAAGCGCATTTCCTATAATAAGCTGACCCTTGTCCACCTTTACATAACAATCTTCGTGCGTAAACAAATATTTTTCGCTGCTCATCGTTTTCCCTCTTTCTTTGTTTTTTGTTTATAATTAACTACAATGTATGCAATAGAACCATTGGCATCAATGGGAAATTCGTGATCGGGGTGGGAAGAAATTGTGGTATTAGGCTCGTACGGCTACCGGTATCTTGAAGCCCCCCGGGCGGAACTGCTGCGGCTTATGTCGATTGGCCGAGATTCCATTGCGGAGCCGGAGTATTTTTGGGACGGTATGAAGCGCGAAGGGGACGGCGTTATTTTTCAATATACGTTGTCGGGGGAGGGCCGCCTTGCCGTTGGCAATCAAACCTATCGTGTGGCAAAGGGACAAGCGTTCCTCGTAACGGTTCCGGGGCGGCATCGTTATTATTATGAGTCGTCGGCGGCAGAAGCTTGGGAGTTTCTGTGGATTCGCTTGTCGGGCGCGCAGGTTTCAGCTGTGTGGGAGGAATGGCTGGGAGCCGAGGGGCCGGTCGCCGACTTTCGTTCGGATTCCGAGACTATTGTCAAGCTTGCAGCACTCTACGAGGATGCGGCTGCTGGTGCGTTTCAAGATATGTGGGAAGTATCCGTACGGTTGTACGACTGGCTGCTGACGCTTCTGAGGCGAATGGTGGAGAGTCCCATAACGCGGAACGCGATCCCTGAGTCATTTTCACGGACGGCGGTTTGGATGGAGACACATTATTCGCAAGATATATCCCTCGATCAATTGGCGGAGATGGCGAACGTGACGAAGCACCATTACTGCCGGAAGTTTCAGGATTACTACAGAACCACCCCGATTCATTATTTGCGCAGAAAACGTGTCGAGGCCGCGGCATTTTTGCTCCGGCAAAGCTGCCTGCCGATCGGAGAAATTGCCGGACAATGCGGGTTTACGGACCTCGGTTATTTCGGGAAGGTGTTCCGTCAACTTGTCGGGACGTCGCCGTCGAATTATCGCTTATCCAGAATGGCTGAGCCTGGCGATAACCTTAAGCTTCTTTAAAACCAGGTTTCATAGGACGGGTTTCTCTAGCGAGTGTGAGGAGAACCGGTTAAAGTTTATGGTTATGGCTCGAACAGCGTATGAGTCATATTCAAGAAGGAGGAAAATGAAATGGGCTGGGCTCGATGGTGGGGCAAACGGAAAAATAAAACCGCTGCCGAAGCCGTTCCGCAGGTTCAGGGGCCGACGATTTTCGAAAAACGCGAGGCCTTACTGGCATTGAGCGGGAAGCTTTCTTGCGGCATAGGCACTATCGCGGAAGAAGTCGTTCAGGCGACGGATCATCCAGAGAGGTATGTGGAGTTATGGGGAGATAGGCTGATAAACCGGGGGATCGAGGAACCGATACCGGATTTGGCCTGGATAGCGCTTGTAGATGCTTTGGACGAGCAAGGACTTGTGCGGGAAATCGATTGGAAGCAAGATGCCGACAACATCCTGTTTGCCGTTCACTCGCTGCTGGATCGCAGAGGCTGGCTGCAGCCGGCGGCGGAACGGGGCCTGGAACAGGCAATAAGCCCGGGCGGCTATACCTTCGATCATTTGAGGGAGCTGCATGAATGGCTGCGGCCTCATGGCATCGTTTTGGGACATCTGGACATCAATAGTGACAGCTATGTACTCATTGTCGTTCAAGAAGATCAATGTGAAGAAATAGAACGGTTGGCCGAGACAAGCGGGCATAAATTTTACGGGAGCTTTCAATAAGCAGGTGATATGGTCGAGAGTTCGTTTATCTCAGAGCGAATGCGAGGTTGCTGTGAGCAGGGCAGAACATGATTTCGTTTAACAAAAGAACCTTCATTTCCACTTTACATAGTGGTATTGAAGGTTCTTTTTGTATCATTTATGGGATTCGCTTACTCGAGCAAAGGGGGGATGCGTGGAAGCATGGGAATAAAGTAGCGGCGGGTATTGTCGTATGCACGGCCTTGCGACGAGCAAGCAGGCAGGTTTGTAATGCATAATATGTCCATCTATATGTACGAAATGTTGAGAAATCGGCTTGTAAAATGCTTAATCTGAAAGCGTTCACAAATTTATCTAAGGAGGAAAGACATGTCTCTGGCATGGAAGAGGAAATCTAACAAGGTCGTTATCTTGCTTATGGTATTTTGCCTCGTCTTTTCCGCATTCGGATCGGCGTCGTACGGCATTGCATCGGGTGAGGAGCTAAGCGGTTCGGGGGCTGAAGGAGCTTCTGCTGCGGGATCAGCCGTTTTTTCCGATTTGGCCGGTCATTGGTCGGAAAAACAGCTAAAGGAATGGGCATCATCAGGGATCATTCAAGGATATCCTGACGGCACCATGAAGCCCGATCAAGCGATTAGCCGCGGTGAAGCGCTGGCGATCGTAAACCGTTCCTTTGGTTTCAACGACCAAGCCGAAATCGATTTCAAGGATTTACAGAAGGATAGCTGGGTTTACGAAGAGGCAGCCAGAGCGCTCAGGGCAAAGTATCTGGATGGTTTTGAAGACAACAGCATTCAGACGGAGAAGCCGATTACCCGGCAGGAAGCCGCAAAAATCGTCAATCGGCTGTTGGATCGGGACGGTACGGAACAAGACTCTGGGGAGACGTTTAAAGATGCCGGACTGTTCCCGGCTTGGAGCAAACAAGCGATCGAAGCCGTTGCAGCCGCTAAAATTATTGAAGGCTATGAAGACGGCAGCTTTCGTCCCGATGCTTTGATCACACGCGCCGAGCTGATCGTCATGCTGGACCGTACGTTAAAAGCGGTACGTACAGCGACCTTTGATGAAGCCGGTACTTTTGGGCCTGAGCAGGGCGTTCGAGTCATTACTGGAGACGTGGTCGTAGCTGCAGCCGATATAACGCTTCGGAATATGAAAATTACCGGAAGCTTGCTTCTGGCGGAAGGAATCAAGGAGGGCGATGCTACACTCAAAAATGTAACGGTGCTTGGAAAGACAACGATCCGGGGTGGCGGAACGGAAAGCATTCATCTGCAGGACAGCAGCTTGGGCGAGATTATCATCGAGAAAAAGGATGGAACCGTTCGAATAGTTGCCGAAGGGAAAACCATTGCAGCAATTGTTTACGTGAAATCAAATGCGCTGCTGGAGGAGTCGGGTCTGACGGGACAAGGCTTCGTGAAGATATTGGTCACCGATTCGCAGCTCGAAGGACTTAAGCTGACTTTGAAAGGGGCATTCGAGCAAGCGGATATTTCTTCTCCGCAAACGGCAATCGAGCTTGCTTCCGGCAGCCTTCAGCTTCTGCAACTGCTTGATGGAGCCGATGGATCGACTCTCCATATCGGTGCAAGCACGATTATCGGGAAGCTTGTTTTGGATGCACTGCTTAATACGTCCGGTCAAGGCACGATTCAAACCGCCACGATAAACGGCAAAGGAAAAGGCTCGACCTTTGAGAAGCAGCCGGACGCGGTGAACGGAGAAGGAGCGGCGACGCCGTCTCCATCGTCGAATAACGGCGGCTCCCAAACGACAGCGCCGACGCCATCACCAACCGATACGCAAACGACAGCGACGCCGACGCCATCGCCAACCGATACGCAAACGACAGCGACGCCGACGCCATCACCAAGTGATACGCAAACGACAGCGACGCCGACGCCATCGCCAAGCGATACGCAGTCGACAGCGACGCCGACGCCGTCACCAACCGATACGCAATCGACGCCAACGCCAACTCCTACTGCAACGCCTGCCAATGGGCTAGAGGTTGTGAAGAACGGTCAGGCAAATGCTACGGTTGTCGTTATGGATGCGCATGCGAACGAATCGTTGAATCCGAGTTTTGCCTGGAGCTATCTTACGCCGGCAGTGCTAGCGCAAAAACTCGTGGAATATATCCAAAAGTCGACGGGAGTCGCGCTTCCCATTGTAACCGGTGAACCGGCGGATTATGACGGCTTGAAAATTTACGTCGGCGGCAGCAGCGCAGAGGAGAGCGATCAGCATCAGCTGGTGCTGCAAACGCTGAATGAACAAGGCTTTATCATCGATTCCCAAAACGAGCACATTACGATCGACGGCAACAATTTGGGCGGTCTTGAATACGGTATTTATGACTTCCTCGAACGTTATGTAGGGGTAAGCTGGTTGATGCCGGGGCCGGACGGCGAGGATGTTCCGCAGCACTCGACGCTTGCCATTCCACACAATCTTGTTCAAGACGAGCCTAAGACGCTTTCCCGGTATATGTATTTGATGTACGTTCCGGAAGTTTTGGAATGGCAAAGGTTCATGCGGACCGATTACAACATTTTGGCGCATCATAATTTATATGAGTTGTTCGATCCTCAAGTGTTTGCCGATCATCCGGAATATTACGTAGGAGGGGTTATTCCAACCAGCTTGGAAAGCTGGCAGCCATGCTTAAACGATCAAACGGCACAAGCCGCTATTGTGCGGATTAACGATTATTTTACCGCCAACCCATCGCATACTACCTATTCTTTGGGAATTAATGATTTAGGACAAGTGTATTGCGAGGCGCCGACAAGAAAAAATTCGGTCGGGTACTGGCATATGTCCGATATTTACTATCCTTGGGTGAATAAAATTGCAGAGGGCGTACTGGCGCAGCATCCGGACAAATATTTCGGCGTACTGGCATACAGGGAAATGTACGATCCGCCGATGAATGAGGACGGTACCCCATTCAAGCTCAATCCGCATGTAGTTCCTTTTATTACGGACGACCGTATGACTTGGAAAGATCCGGATCTGGGGGCAGTTGGGATGCAGCAGACGGAAAAATGGCTCGAGTCGGCGACGAAACTTGGTTATTACGAGTATTTGTACGGCTCTCCCTTCAACCTGCCTAGAACGTACGTCCATCAAATGGCAGACAACTATAAATACGCACAGGAGCATGGCGCGATCGCGCATTTTGCCGAACTGAACCCGAATTTCGGAGAAGGGCCTAAGCCTTGGATCGCCGCCAAGCTGCAATGGAATGCGGATCAAGATGTGGATGCTTTGTTGCAGCAGTGGTATGAGAAGGCGGTTGGTGCTGAAGCCGCGCCGTATTTGGAGCAGTATTACGACCATTGGGAGCAATTTTGGACGACTCGGATATTCCAGTCGGCGTGGTACCTGAACTGGAAAAATCAATCCCAGAGAAGCAACTATATGAATATATTCGAGCACTACTACCTTAAAGAAGTCACCAAGGAAGAGCTGGCCGACAGCCGCAGCTTGCTGGAACAAGCCGTAGCCCATGCAGGGACCGCTCCGCAAAAGACGAGGGCTGAGCTGCTGCTTCGCGCATTCGAATACTATGAAGCTTCGGCGTTAAGTTTTCCGAAAGACAGACCGGTAACGCCGGCGAATGAGCAGGCCGCTATGGAGCTTTTGGATGATGTGATTAAAAGTTATGAAATGGGAACGAAGCGCAAACAGCTTTCGGAGGAATTTGTCGGACACCCTGTGCTTGATCAATCGTTAAACTTTTGGAGCGGTACATGGGATGGCGTGCAAAAACAAATGATTTATGCGCTGCAGCTTTACACGGCAACCGAGCCGGAGAACGGTCCCGTGCGTCAGGCGTTGAAAGAGTTTTTGAAGGGGATTCCGGAGTTCAAAGGCATTATTGAGCAGATATCCGCTTATGCGGTCAAAACGGATGCAGGCAAATCGACGATCCTGCAGTCGCTTGATTTTAGTTCCGGTCCTTGGACAGCCGCCGAGCCATTCTCCGATTTTCTGGTTTTGGAGACTTTAGCTAGTCCGCCTGTCGAGACGAAGGTTTATCTGCTGTGGGATGACGAGAACCTGTATGTGGGGTATGAGAACTTTTTTGACGATGAGGACGATCTCGTAATAAGCGACGATGCGCCTGGCGGATGGTGGAGCAGCGGCTACGACGATTCGAATGAAACGTATATTACCGCAGATCCGAATTCGGAGTTCAAAGGCTTCTTTACCAATCCGAAGGCCGTCAAAATCGTTTACAAAAATACTGGCGGAGGTCCGGTTTTAACGACGGATTCCAGCTGGGAGGCCGCCGCAGTCAAAAAAACGGATCGTTGGAATCTCGTCCAAGTGATCCCTTTTGCCAGCATCGGCATAAACGATCCGAAAAACAACCGTGACTTGCAAGGTTTCTTCATGCGCAATTACATTGGAGCAGCCTACTGGATAGGCTGGGGCGGAGGCGCTCCCTGGCAGGCCAAGTATTTTAATCCGGTGCATCTCGTAGACAGCAAAAATCTGATCGGCAATCCATCGTTTGAAGAAGGCTCCGGAGATGTGCCGGATCCGTGGAACACCTACGTGATTAGTCCTTCGTACGTGAAGCGGTCGGAGAACATCTCGATGACGGGGAGTTATAGCCTAATGGTGGACGGCTTATGGGGAGGAATGAGTGCTTATCAACGATTACAGTCGGCTGAGCCCGGCAAATACAAAGCTTCCTTCCGCTATTTCATTGCGGGAAATACCGTTACGGACGGTAAAGTTCAATGGTTTACCGACGTGCACAACAGCACGGAACGGCTGGATCATGTGGAATCGGAGAAAGTTCCGCTGGATTGGACGAAAGGAATCTGGAACTACTTCGAATTCGAATATGAGATCAAAGAAGATTATAACGGACAACCTGCGGAGAAACAGGTTTTAGGCATCGGAATCTGGGATATGGCACAGGGCGAGAAAGTGTATCTTGACGATGTGTCGGTGTATAAGATCGAGTAGTAGGGAATGAGTCTTTACCGAAAGCGGTTGAGCGAAGCAAATCGGCTCAGCCGCTTTTTGATTTGGCAGGATATTCTCCGCTGATTGTCCAACAGGACAGCGCAACCGGCGGCAGGACTTTCGTAAGCAATTCAATGTGCAGGCAGCAGGAACGCCTCGCGTTCAACTCGGTCTGCAGACGGAGAACACTTTCAACCTGTCGTCCCTGTTCGCGAGCGGCGGCGATTTGTATACTGAGATAGCGGATACGATAGGAAACGTGAGTTGATCATTTTTGCCTTTACAACGTAACAGTGTTATGTTACATTTTTCTCGGAGGAGATGGTCATGGAACGTGAGCTAATATCGAAGAAGGATCTTCTCGAGTTGACCGGCATCTCATACGGGCAGCTGTACCGCTGGAAGAGGAAGCAATTGATTCCCGAGGAATGGTTTATCCGGAAATCGACGTTTACCGGACAGGAGACGTTTTTTCCTAAAGAGCTTATGTTGTCGAGAATCGAAAAGATTATTCATATGAAGGACGATTTGTCGCTGGATGAACTGGCCGATAAGCTTTCCCCGCTGCTATACGATATCCATCTGCGCAAAGATGAGCTTATGGAGCGAAACATTGTTTCGAAGATTATCCTGGAACGCTTCGGAAGCCGATTCGTTGAAGACGGCGCCTTTTCGTTCGAAAGTTTGCTGTTTCTGTTCACGGCCGACAAGCTGCTGCAGAACGGCGAAATGAGCATGGAAGAGGCGGGGATGCTGCTGCAGACGCTCGGGGAGCAGTTTTCGAAGCTTCAAGGAAAGCCGTGCGACTTGTTTTTTATTCGCAAGATGGGCGTCGCGGCATTCGCTTTGCTGGTTATGCCCGGCGAGCTTTATTTTGAGAGCGGTGTGAAGATTGTCGCCCGGTTGTCGATGACGGCATGTATCGAGGAGCTAAAAAACAAGCTGTCGTAGGAGGTGCGGTGATGGACGAAACGAAGCTGCCGGATTTGACAATCAATGGCATGGGAAAAGCGTCCGGAGGTAATTACCGTAAAGTGGAGATCGAAGGAATCGGGAGCGCTGACGGCGATGTAAGCTGCGAAACGTTCCGGGCGAACGGGGTCGTCACGATCAAAGGAAACGTTCGAGCGGGTCATTTTGAAATGAACGGCAAAATGAACGGAGAAGGAAGCTTGTCCGCTCATTCGGTGGTCGCAGAAGGACATCTTAATCTCCGGGGCCGAATGCACGGCGATGAAGTGAAGCTGAACGGTTACGTCAAGCTTCAGGGCGACTGCGAAGCGGAGCGTTTTTATTTGAACGGCGGCTTTACCGTCGAAGGGCTTCTCAACGGAGGCACGATCGATATCGTGCTGTACGGCCGGGGGCAGGCGAAAGAAATCGGGGGCGAATCCATCCAGGTTCAAAAATCGCGCAATCCGTCCGGATGGAGCCGGATGTTTGCGTGGATCATACCGGCTTTTGAGCCGCATTTGTTTGCAGGGACAATCGAAGGGGACGATATTCGGCTGGAGGAAACGACGGCGGATACGGTTCGCGGCAATCGCGTTTACATCGGTCCCGGCTGCAATATAGCGCGAGTCGAATACATCTCGGAGCTTGTCGTACATCCCGATGCGAGCGTAACGGAGCAATTTCGGAGCTAGAGCCGGGGAGGAGGGGCTGAGAAATGGCGAATGAAAGCAAACGGAGCGTGAAAATAACCGGAACGGGCTCCGCTTCCGGCGGCGTTTTTCATCATGTCAGAATCATGGGCGAAGGCCGCGTGCACGGCGATATCGCTTGCGAGGATTTCAAATGCATGGGTAATTGCATGGTCGGGGGAACGCTTCAAACCCGGCGCTATCGCCTCCAAGGCGAGGCTGTCATAGGCGGGGATATGCAAGCCGGCATCTTGACGGGGCATGGACAGATTCAGGTGAAAGGAAACATACGCGGACAATCGATAAAGCTGACCGGACAGCTTACCGCAGGCGGTGCTTGCGAGGCCGACAAGCTTAAGGTGAACGGAGCGATCGACATTCGCGGGCTTGTGAATGCGGAACAGCTTGATATCAGCTTATTCGGACCTTGCCGGGCGAAGGAAATCGGAGGGGGGCGCATTACGGTACGCCGAAGCAAATGGATAGCCGTAAAGCAAATGCTCTCGCCGCACGGAAATGCGGAGCTGCAAGCGGATTGTATTGAAGGCGATGACATATACTTGGAGCATACGAAAGCGGATAGTGTCAGAGGGAATCATGTAAAAATTGGTCCCGGCTGTCATATCGCTTTGGTCGAGTATCGCGATACGCTGCAAACCAGCAAAAGCGCCACCGTGCTTCAAGAACGGAAAATGTTAAGCGTGTGACGGGCAGCGTCGGGTTCGATATGCAGGCGGCTTGACTGACCACCCATGCAAGACCGATGCTCGTGGGGCGCATAGTGGAGCCGAAACGAGGTCTGACCGCTGCCGTGCTTGACTGAAATGTGCGAAAGGTTAGCGATGGCGGAGAAAAACGAGGTTTGACTGGCCGCATTGCGACCGAGCACTGCGCGTCGGGCGTCGCGGGTTGTGAACGAAAGAAAGCGAAAGAAGCCTCAATATGATAAGGAGTCAATGTTTATGACGGTACAAAGAAAAAGCAGGTTAGGCTTAGTCATTACCGGGCTGCTGCTCGGCATTTTCGTGGCGGCGATCGATAATACGATCGTAGCTACTGCAATGGGGACAATCGTCTCCGATCTGGGAGGAATGGAGAAATTCGTCTGGGTAACCTCCGCTTACCTCGTCACCGAGATGGCCGCTATGCCGATTTTCGGCAAGCTGTCGGATATGTACGGGCGCAAAAGGTTTTTCATATTGGGCATTGCCTTGTTCTTGCTGGGCTCGATATTATGCGGTACGGCAAACAGCATTGTGGAATTGAGCATTTATCGCGCGATTCAAGGGATCGGCGGCGGCGCACTCGTACCGATCGCGTTCACGGTTATGTTCGACGTTATTCCTCCCGAGAAAAGAGGCGGGATGGGCGGTTTGTTCGGAGCCGTTTTCGGTACGTCGAGCTTGTTCGGACCGCTGCTTGGCGCCTACATTACGGATTATATCGATTGGCGCTGGATTTTCTACATCAACCTGCCGATCGGCTTGATCGCGCTGGGACTGATCGTGTTTTTCTACCATGAATCGATGGAGCATTCGAAGCAAAAAATCGACTGGTGGGGCGCCGCGACGCTTGTCGGGTCTATCATATGTCTGATGTTCGCGCTGGAACTCGGCGGTCAAGAGTATGCGTGGGACTCCACGGTTATTATCGGTTTGTTTGCGGCGGCGGCCGTGCTGATGGCTATTTTCCTGTATGTAGAAACGAAGGCCGAGGAGCCGATCATTTCGTATGCCATGTTCAAGCACCGCTTGTTTGCGGCAAGTACGCTGGCCGGACTTTTCTACGGAGCGGCGTTCATCACATTTGCAATGTACATCCCGATTTACGTGCAAGGCGTAACGGGGGGCTCGGCGACCAACTCGGGGCTGATTTTGCTGCCGATGACGTTAGGCTCGGTCGTAGCGGCGCAAGTCGGCGGATTTTCGGCAACGAAAACGTCGTACCGCAACATCATGATTGTTTCGGCGGTCATCTTTGTGCTCGGAACGTTTCTTCTCGGCACGATTACGCCGGAGACGACCAAGCTTACGCTTACGTTTTACATGATCGCAGCGGGCTTTGGCGTCGGCTTCTCGTTCTCGGTGCTCGGCATGGCGGCGATTCATCATTTCGATATGCGGCAGCGCGGCTCGGCCAACTCCACGATGGCGTTCGTCCGGTCGCTCGGCATGACGGTCGGGCTTACCGTGTTCGGCATTATCCAGCGTAACCTGCTGACAAGCAAAATGAACGACGCTTTCGCCGGAACCGGCGGAGCTCCAGGTGCGGACGGCGGCGCTTTCGGCAATACGCGCGAGCTGCTTTCGCCGGAGAAACGGGCGGCCATTCCGCCGGAGGTCATGGATAAAATCGTCGATTCCCTTTCATCGTCGATATCGACCATGTTTCTGTGGGCGCTTATCCCCGCAGGCTTGGCGCTCGTGACGGTGATGTTCATGGGGAACTCCCGTCTCATTATTCCGGGCAAAGGCCAGAAAGAGAAGGAAGGCAAGCCGCAGCCGGAATGGAGCGGCGGGCATTAGAAATAGAAAATCCGGTCGATTTTGTCGGCCGGATTTTTTGTTGCGGCTCAATAGGTGTGCGGGGACAAAATCATGGCGGTTTTAGCGCAGTCTTAACGGTTTCCGAGGGAACTTCGTCTTCCAATCCGCTGTCATGTTATAATAGGGGAATGAAATTTGGAAAGTCGGAAGGTGAAGCTGTTGCTGCAAGCTGCAAGACAAATGCTGCAAGACGTATACGGGTATCCGAAATTTCGGACCGGACAAGAGAACATGATCGAAACGATATTGAGCGGACGCGATGCGCTCGGGATTATGCCGACCGGCGGGGGAAAATCGATCTGCTATCAGATTCCGGCCCTGCTGCTGCCGGGTACGACGATCGTCATATCGCCGCTTATTTCATTGATGAAGGACCAGGTCGATGCGCTCGCCACGCTGGGCATATCGGCCGCATATATCAATTCGTCGCTAACCGGATCGGAAACGATGCAGCGGCTGAGAAGCGCCGCGAACGGAGAGTACAAGCTGCTGTATGTGGCGCCGGAGCGGCTGGAGACCGACAGCTTCCGCTCGCTGCTCGAAGTTATGCCTGTGCCGCTGCTGGCGATCGACGAGGCGCACTGCGTTTCCCAGTGGGGACATGATTTCCGGACGAGTTATACGGCGATTGCGCCGCTGCTGCGCCAGTTTCCCAAACGGCCGGTCGTAGCCGCCTTTACCGCCACGGCGACCGAAGAGGTAAAGAAGGACATGGTGCGGCTGCTCGAGCTGCGCGATCCGGGCGTTACGATTACGGGGTTCGACCGCGAAAATTTGACGTTATCCGTTCTGCGCGGGGTGAATAAGCGGGACTATGTCGTGCAATATGTACGAGATCATCCGGAGGAAGCGGGAATTATTTATGCCTCGACAAGGAAGGACGTCGACGAACTCAGCGCATTCCTGCAAAAGCAGGGCGTTGCGGCGGGCAAATATCATGCGGGATTGACCGACGACGAGCGGCAGCAATGCCAGGACGGCTTCCTGCGCGACGATATCCGCGTTATGGTGGCGACGAATGCGTTCGGTATGGGGATCGACAAATCGAACGTGCGTTATGTGCTTCATTATAATATGCCGAAAAATATGGAAGCCTATTATCAGGAAGCGGGACGTGCGGGACGTGACGGCGAACCCGGAACATGCGTTCTGCTGTTTAGCCCTCAGGACATCCAAACACAGAAGTTTCTCATCGAGCAGTCGGTTTCCTCGCCTGAACGGAAAACGGCCGATTACAAAAAACTGCAGGCGATGGCCGATTACTGCCATACTCAGCAATGCTTGCGCAGCGCGATTTTACGGTATTTCGGCGAGCTCGATGCGGATAGCCACTGCGGAAACTGCAGCAGCTGCAATGACGACAGCGAGCTGGTGGACGTGACGGTGGAGGCGCAGAAGGTATTTTCGTGCATTAAGCGGATGAGCGAACGGTTCGGAGCCACCCTTGTGAGCCAGGTTCTGAAAGGCTCGCGTAATAAAAGGATCGCGGAGTTTGGCTTTGAGAGGCTGCCGACTTACGGCGTGATGAGTAACTATACGGAGAAAGCGATCTCCGATTTGATTCATTCCTTTGTCGCGGAGGGATATTTGGCGCTTAGCGAAGGCCAGTACCCGGTCGTCAGTCTGCAGCAGCCAGCGGGCGCCGTGCTGAGGGGACAGGCGCAGGTCATGCGCAAGCTGCCGAAACGGAAGCAGGTCGTTTCCGGCGGGGACGAGCTGTTCGACAAGCTTCGGCGGCTTCGCAAGCAATTGGCGGATGCGGAGGGCGTGCCTCCGTATATCATTTTTGCGGACAGCACGTTGCGGGATATGGCGCTTACGATGCCGACGGACGAGCGTTCGATGCTCGAGGTCAAAGGTGTCGGACTTGCGAAGTTCAAACGGTACGGCCAGCCCTTCCTTGAGCTTTTGGTGCAGGAAGCGGGAGAGACGGAGGCGGGCAGCGGGGGCTCCGCTTATGTGGCGGAGGCGGCGCCAGCCGGTGAGCAGGCAGCGCCAAGCGCCGGTGCTGGCGCAAGCGGGTTTGCCGCACCGGAGAGCGGCCGGCGGGAGCCGCAGCGAAGTTTAGGCGCTTCGTTTGCGGAGCGTCCGACCGCCAGAAGCTCGGCTTCGCCTTCGCCGTTGGCGGACAAGCAAGCCAGTCATCTTGTTTCCTGGCAAATGTTCGCGGAGGGCCTTTCTCCGGAGGATGTAGCCAAGGAACGCGGAATGGGGCTGATTACCGTCCAGGATCATATTATCCGCTGCGCGCTCGAAGGCTGTGAAGTCGATTGGAGCGAGCTGATTCCGGCTAACCAGGAGCCGATTATTTTGGAGGCGGTCGAACGGATCGGGGCGGACAAGCTGCGGCCGATTAAAGATGCCCTCCCGCCGGAAATCGATTATTTTGCGATCAAGGCCGTAATCGCCAAGCAGCGAATTGCAGCAGGGGATAATTGACGAATCACGTTATCCGCACCGGGTGCAGCTTTCGCACCGACGCGTTGATTTGCTGCATCGGCGTCGGCCGAACGCACCCGATGCTGTAGTTTTGTTCTTTGCATATGGTTGAATGGCGTACACGCAGGATGCGAATGCTAACACCTGAACCCTCGAAACGCGGAAGAGAGGAGCAGGCACTATGAGCCATTTGACGAAAGAACAATTGACTAAGCTTCGCGGGCGTCTTGAGCGCGAGAAGACGGAGATCGAACGGCGCCTCAATCAAAATGAAAACTACGGTCTCAGCGAATCGATGCGCGAACAGATTTCGGAGCTGTCCGCTTACGACAATCATCCTGCCGATATCGGCACGGAAATGTTCGAGCGCGGTAAAGATATTGCCCTGAACGAACGGTCGGAATTCAGGCTGGAGGATATCGACCTTGCGCTTCAGCATATGGATGCCGGTACATACGGTCATTGCGACGTATGCGGCAAGGCGATTCCGATCGAGCGCCTTGAGGCGCTCCCGATGACGGTTACATGCGTCGACCATGCCAAGGAGCGCGACAAGTCTTTTCGCCGGCCGGTCGAGGAGCAGTTCCTGAACCCCCCGTTTGGCCGCACAAGCCTGGACGAGAAGGAAGGGCAGAACGGCTTCGACGGCGAAGACGCTTGGCAGATCGTCTCGAGCTGGGGAACCTCGAATTCTCCGGCAATGGCCGAGAATCGTCAAATCGACGGCTACGATGATATCGGCATCGAGGAAGACGAAGCCGACGGTTATGTCGAACCGATCGAAAACTTCGTAGCAACCGATATGTACGGCAAACATGTGATGGTTGTCCGCAATGAGACGTATCGGCGGTATATGGAAGACGGGGAAGGCGAAGCGCTGCTGGAAGAGGATGATTACGGTGACGGCAGTGAAGGCGACGGTTTGAGATAGTCACGTACGAGAAATCCCGGGATGAGTGGTTCCGGGATTTTTCGTGCGTTTATCTTTATTAAATGAACTGTACCGTACACTTGAAATGAAAGTCGAAAGTGATTGTTGACACTGGAATAATAGGCATGGTACATTTGGTGTACGGTACAGTTATGCTATTTATTTAAACTGTACCGTACAGAAGTCAAACAGAGGTGATTGCTTGTGAAAGAGGGTTCCGCCAACGCCAACAAGGCTAAACATTTGCATGAATTGTTGAAGCGCGAACTGGAAAGCAATAAATATGCGAAAGGCGATAAACTGCCCTCCGTAAGGGATCTCTCCGCCGCGTACAATGTGAATAAGAGTACAGTGGTCAACGTACTGGCTACGCTAGCCAATGAAGGACTCATTATTACTGAAGCGGGGAAAGGTTCATTTGTGCAGGAAATGAAAGAGGAACAGAAGCAAATAGCCGTTTTATTTTTCGATACCGTATCGCCGTTTAGAGTCGAAACCGAGATTCTCGCACAAATCCAGAAAAATATCCGCAGCGGATATTTTCTCTCTCTGCATGACACGGCTCAAAACTACAAAGTATTCGAACGGAAAATTGAATCCTTGATCGAGAGCGGAGTCAAAGGAATCATCGCAATCCCTCCCAAATTTTACACCCCTAAGTCAAGCGATGCCGAATATTTGAACCGCCTGCTCGGCGATACCGTACCTTTGGTCTTTATTATTCGTAAAATTGAAGGCGTTCACGCCGATTTCTTCTCGATGGATTTAGACAAAGGCATTCAGAAAGCGGTTACTTACCTAGCTTCCATAGACAAAAAGAAGATTTGCCTGATCAAACATGACAGCCAGAAATTTGTCGACGAAGAGCTTCAAGGATTGGAGGCGGCTTGCCGCAAGCATAATATCGATGTGAATCCCGATTATATTCTGGAGTACGACGACAATGTCGAGACGATCAGCAGCAAGCTGATGTCTATTCTCCCAAAAGTGGATGCAATCATAGGGCCGGACCATACCTTGTGTTCGCTGCAGGGAGTTATTCGGAACAGCCGTAAGCATATTCCGTCGGAGTTGTCTATCGTCGGCATCAACGATGTCGTCTCGCATTATTTTTCGCCGCCGCTTACATCCGTCCGATTCCCTGTGGAGAAAATCGGAGTAAACGCTATACACACCATGATAGACAGACTGGAACGAGGAGGGGCTGCGGATAAGATCGAGAAAAACTTCATACCGGACCTGGTCATTCGGGAAACCTAGGGCGTGTCTGAGAACTCCAAGGGGAGCGGATTTAGCCGAATTTTCGTTCCTCCATCGCCCTAATCTCTTGAAGGAGGTGAGCAAGCAGAGCGCTTAGCATCGGCAGACTACACTTGCCGTAATAGCATGCATTACTTTTCCAGGAGAGGAGTCGTCTATGTCGTTTTCGCCGGGAAAGGAGCCGTCTTTGCACTTATCTGCCGGCGGGACAGCTTTCGGAAGGGGAAAAACCGCTAAGGAGATATGGAAAAATAGACATTACTATATTCTTCTGCTCCCTGCTTTGTTATTCTTTATCCTTTTCCACTATGTCCCTATGGCAGGCATCATACTGGCGTTTAAAGATTTTTCTTACGCAAAAGGCATCTTTGGCAGCGAATGGGTCGGGCTCGAGCATTTCAATCGCCTATTCGGCAGTAATTCTTTCTATGAAGTTCTGGCAAATACGCTGATCATCAGTTTTTACCGTCTCGCCTTCGTTTTTGTAGCGCCGATTATTTTCGCCATGCTGCTCAACGAGCTGCGAAATGTCAAATTCAAGCGAACGGTGCAAACGATCTCGTACTTGCCGCATTTTATTTCCTGGGTGGTGCTGGGGGGCATCGTTATGGAGCTGCTCTCGCCGACAAGGGGAATCGTCAATTATTTCATCCAGTTATTCGGCTTCGAACCCATCTATTTTCTGTCCAGCAGCGAGCACTTCCGCAGCGTGCTGATCGTCTCGGATATTTGGCAGTCCGTCGGCTGGGGGAGCATCATTTATTTGGCCGCAATTGCCGGCATCAATCCGGATCAGTACGAATCGGCTTCAATCGACGGCGCGACAAGATGGCAGATGGCAGTCAAGATTACGATCCCCTCCATATTGCCGACAATCGTCATTCTGTTTATTTTTCAGCTTGGCGGGATCATGCATGCCGGCTTCGACCAAATATTTAATCTGTACAATCCATCGGTGTACAAAGTAGCGGATATTATCGATACATACGTATACCGGATCGGACTGGTCAACCTCGAGTACGATTATACGACTGCCGTCGGTTTGTTCAAAAATGTCGTGGGCTTCATACTCGTCATTTTGGCCAATATCGTCACCGGTCGGATCAGAGAGGGGGAGTACAGACTGTGGTGAAGCGAAAATGGAGCGTGTTCGACGGCTTGAATTACATCTTCATGATCTTTGCGGCAATGGTATTCTTTTATCCTTTTTGGCAGACGCTCGTATTATCGTTTTCGGGTTCCGGATATGCGACCAGCGTCGGGTTGAAGTTCATCCCGCTCGAGTTTTCGCTAGAATCCTATAAAACGGTGTTTTCGACGCACAGCATTTATGTGGGCTACGGAAATACGCTGTTCCGTACGGTTGTCGGAACGGCGCTGACGATTGCGGTCACTTATTGTGCAGCGTATACGCTTTCCAGAAGAAGCCTTCCTTTTAAAAGAAGCATCACTTTTTTCATTGTGGTTACGATGTTTTTCTCCGGCGGACTTGTCCCCACCTTTCTGGTGATGAAAAGCTACGGTCTTGTCGGCACAAAGCTGGCGCTCATTCTGCCGATGCTTACATCCGCATGGAACCTGATCATTACAAGAAATTTCATCGCCTCGATCAGCCACGAAATCGAAGAAGCGGCATTGGTCGACGGCGCGCATCCGTTGAAAATCGTATTTTGGGTTATGTTTCCGATTTCACTGCCGATCATCGCCGCGCTGACAATCTGGACCGCGGTCTCCCATTGGAACGCATGGTTCGACGCGATGATTTATACGAGCAAGGAGAAGGATATTGTCCTGCAGCTCGTCTTGCGGCGCCTTCTGATCGATACGCAATCCGAACAGAGCATCCTGCAGTCTACACTTGCTTCCACGACTAGCGAAACGATCAAATCTGCGACGATCATCGTCGCTATCGCCCCTATTCTTTGCGTGTATCCGTTTCTCCAAAAATATTTTACGAAAGGCATTATGGTGGGCTCGGTTAAAGGTTAAATTTTCGGAATCTTCTTGAAATTTGAACTTCGGGAGGTCTATTTGTCATGTCTTTGAAAACGCATACGTTTAAGAAAAAGCATGTCCGCGGATCCGTTTTTGCACTCGCTTGTTTGCTTTTGCTATCGGCATGCGGCGGGGAGAGCGGCGGCACTTCGCCTGAACCGTCAAGCCCTTCCGCTTCTAGTGAAAAAAAGGAACCGTTGAAGATTTCCATTATCGCCTATCCTGCCAACGGTCTGATGCCCCTCGACGGAACCAAAACGCAAAAGATGCTTGAGGAACGGTTTCATGTCAAGTTCGAGGTGCTCCCCGTCGACGGTTCTCAGCCTGAAAAGTTCAACCTGTACTGGGCGCAGGGCGGAAAGGCAGACGTCATTATGGCGTTTGGCGGAAACTATACCGCTCTGATCGATCAAGGGATGTTCAGAGAAATCAGCACGGAGCAATTGTACAAGAAAATGCCGGTATGGATGCAGAAGGTCGAAAGTCTTGTCGGCGATCCGGCGCTGGTTAAGAAGTTAATGCTATACAAAGACAAACAATACGCCATTCCGTTCACGCACGGCCCGCTAATGGAAAGCGGCATTATGATCGCCCGTAAAGACTGGATGAATAAAGTCGGTATTTCGAAACAGCCGGAAAGTTTGGCGGAGTTCGAAGCTTTGCTCAAGGCGTTTACGGAGAACGATCCGGACGGCAACAACAAGAAAGACACTTACGGAATTCATGGCGGCCAGCGTTATAACTTCAACTACGTATGGGGCGCTTTCGGGTTAATGCCAAATACCTTTACGCAGCGTGACGGCAAGATCGCCTACACGAGCGTTTTGCCGCAATACAAAGAAGCGCTGAAGCTGCTTCAGAAATGGTATAAGGCAGGTTATATCGACCCGGAATTCGTCACGGACGACCGCACGCAGCAGCGCAACAAGTGGAGCGAGGGCAAATTCGGCATTTTGGCGGACAATGGGTTCTGGATGGATTCCGCCAGAGGCGAGAATGGCGTCTTGAAAATGCTTGAAATGAAAAACAGCGCTGCACAATTCCAGTTCATGTCTCCATTCCAAGGACCTGACGGCTCCAAAGGTTCGTTTGTCGATTTCCCTTCGATTACAGGGGACGGGGCCATTTATTTCGGTAAGGGCGCATCGGACGAAATTGTCGCCAAGATGATGGAGATCAAGGAAGCGCTCGCCTCCGACTGGGGGCTGTACAAGGAAGCCTATTTCGGTACGGAGGGTACGGATTACACAATCGACGCGAATGGCAAGCTGAAAATTTCTCCGGATCTGAACAGCGAGAAAATCAACAAAGCCGGTATTGCTCAAACATTCGGCCTCATGCCGATCACGATGGATTGGATGAAGAATACGATGAACGAGCGGGACGAGATTGTTCATCGCCAAGGGCTGGAACAGCCGAAAGTGTTCAACGGCATGGATTTTGCGGTCAGTCAAGTTAATAAAGCGCAAGAGAAGAAAGGGGCGGACGTTCTCAAGATTGTCGACGAATATTACATCAATGCCATTACCGGCAAAGCGGATATCGACGGGACATGGGATAAGTATGTGGAAAATGCAAACAAAGCGGGGCTAAGCGATATTCTCGCGGAATTCCAAACGTTATACAAGGATAACAAATAGTTCGCGAAACGCAAGAAGTCTGAAATCCTGAGAACTTAAAATCTAAATATGCGCTCAAAAAACGCTATGATTAGCTTAGTGCCTTTGAGCGTAGAGAAGGGAATGGATATAACCATGAAACGAACAATAGTCATCGATAACGTATGCGGATGGCCGAATTTGACCCGAATGCCGGACGGCTCCTTGATCAGCGTTGTGTTTAACCACCCAAGCCATGGGGAAGCGGAAGCGGAAGTAGATTGCTATAGAAGCGACGACGAAGGCGCAACTTGGCGTTATCATGGGACTCCTGCGCAACACGACCCGACGTGCAACCGAATGAACGCCGCTTGCGGTATCGCGGTTAACGGCGATTTCCTCGTCCTGGTCGGCGGCTGGGACCGCCGGCCGGCCAAGGGCGAGGCTGTCCCGCCTTACGAAGAGTGCAACAGACTGCCCGCTGTCGTTTGTCGCTCTGCGGATAACGGCCGGACCTTCAAGGTGTCGCCGTTTCACTATACGGTGCCGGGGGACGACCATGTGCTGGTTCCTTATGGCGATATTTTCAGAATCGGAGGCAGTACGTTAGCTTGCGCTTGTTATACAGTAACAAAGGATATGGAGTACACCCGCTCATACGTTATTTTCAGCGACGACGACGGGTTCACGTGGACACGGCACGGATTGATATCCGGCAATAATCATCACGAGACTGCGCTATGGTTTCATGACAAGGAACACGGCATCGCCATATGCAGAGAAAACGCCTGCGATCGCCTGGATCAGTTCACAACTGAGGACGGCGGGCAAACTTGGCAGTTCGATCAGCAGATCACATGCCCCGGAATTCTTCCTGCGCATGTCATGAAGCTCGATAACGGTCAACTGCTTATGACTTGCGGCGTACGCATTCAAGGACTTTGGGGCATTGGCGTTAGCTGCAGTAAGGACGGCGGGAAAAACTGGAGCAGACTTAGAGCAATATGCAATTTCGGGGAATTGAAAGACGGGGGTTACCCGACTAGCGTTCAATTGGATAATGGGGAGATCGTAACTCACTACTACGCTAGCGGCATACCTTTCCATGAGCGGTACTTTGTCGGGCAAGTCAAATGGAATTTTGGCGAAGTTTTTGAATGAATGCAGCTGCATTACGGTTAGAAACCGGAACCCGCGCAGTTTCGTGCCGGTTCCGGATGTACGCATAGAATAAATCGGGTAGGTGCCAACGTGGAGAAAGCAAACAAATATTTAAAGAAAAGCGTCATTCTGAAGAAACTACGCAACAATCAGCTTGTGAATTGCCTGAAGTTGAACGTATCCAACCAAGCGGCGTTCGAGATCGCCGCGATGTCCGGCATTGACAGCACATGGGTATGCAGAGAGCATACGGCAAGCGACTGGGAGATTATCGAAAGGCAAAGCGTAGTAGCCAAGCTTTACGATTGCGATCTGATCGTCAGAATTGAAAAGGGAAGCTATAGCGATTACATTAAACCGTTTGAGCTGGATGCGACCGGCATCATGATCCCTCATGTCAGGTCCGGCAAGGAAGCCGAGGAAATCGTAAGAAATACCCGCTTTTTCCCTTTGGGACAAAGAGCCTGGGACGGCGGCAATGCCGACGGCAAATATTGCGCGATCGGCACGGATGAATATATGGCGTACTCCAATACGGAGAAAGTGGTCATCGTGCAAATCGAAAATCCGGAAGGCGTAGCGGCAATTGAAGAAATCTGCGCCGTAGACGGGATCGACATTATTTTTTTCGGCCCAGCCGACTTGTCGCAGTATTACGGCATTCCGGGTCAAATCAATCATCCCAAAATCGTGGAAGCCCGACAAAAGGTAGCCGAGTGTGCCATTCGAAACGGAAAGTTTCCGGGAACGGTAACAACGCCGGACATTCTCGAAGCGGTCATCGCCGAGGGCTATCGCTTCCTGAATATCGGCGCGGACGTCCATGCGCTGCGCGATACCTATGCGGCTGCCATTAATCGGTTCGCAGCCATTTCAGGAAATGCGGCATCCGTTTCGTTAGCCTCCTCCTCTTATGTGAAAGAGTAAGAGCGGACAGCGGCAACACGAGATTCGGGATTCATCAAGACATTAGAAACTTGTTATAACTCAGGAGGTGCGCCATGGGCTTGGTGAGTAAGCAAAGCAAGAAGGTTATTTTGCTATTTATCATGTGTTGTCTTATTTATTCTTCATTCGGTTCGTTCATCGTACCGGTAACCGGAGCGGCAGCGGCTCAATCGGACAATCCCCCTTCCTCCCGGGCTTTGCTGCCGGATGTGGAGGGTCATTGGGCGAAGGCTACCATTCAAGCCTGGATGGAGAGCGGTTACGCGGAAGGGTATCCCGAAGGCACGTTCCAACCGGATCGCGCGGTAACTCGGGGAGAAGCGATCGCGTTGATCAACCGATCCTTTGGCTATCACGACAAAGCGTCCGTAGAATTTTCCGATCTGCCCGCTTCCGACTGGGCGTATGAGGAAGTGGCCAGAGCGGTTAAAGCGGGCTACATCGAAGGCTACATCGACGGGACGATCGGCACGAAACGGGAAATCAGCAGACAGGAGGCGGCCATTCTCCTTGTCCGCTTGCTGGGATTAAATGCCGATGGGGAGAGCGCCTCTACCGAAGGATTTGCGGATGCCGAGCAGATTCCCGAGTGGAGTAAAGGAGCGGTGGCGGCCGCTGCAGGGGCAAAATTGGTGGAAGGTTATGAAGACGGACGATTCCGTCCGGAAGCCGCCATCACCCGCGCGGAGCTGCTGGTTATTCTCGATCGGGCGCTGAAGTCCGATGCCGCCCTGGAGTTCAGCCAGGCAGGAAAATACGGACCTGACAAAGGCATCCGAAACGTTAGCGGCAATGTCATTGTAAGCGCTGCCGGCGTCACCTTGCAAAATATGAGGATCGCCGGAAGTTTATTGTTGGCCGAAGGCATTGAAGAGGGAGACGTATTCCTTCGCAATGTAACCGTTCTTGGAACAACGACTGTTCAAGGCGGGGGAATGAACAGTATTCACATGAAAGACAGCGTGTTTGTTACCGTCATCGTGGACAAGGCGGCGGGAACGGTTCGAATTGTCGTTGAGGGAACGACCAAGATCGCCGAGGCAATTCTGAAAACGCCTGCGATTATCGAACAATCGGGTTCTCCCGGTAACGCCGCGGGAATCAGTCAGGTGAAGCTGCATGAGGCGATTGCGGAAGGCTCCAAAATAACGCTGCGCGGTTATTTCGACCATGTCTATATTGCCGCGAAGGGTATTGTACTCGAGTTTCAGCAAGGTGTTATTAATCAATTCGAAGCTACACAACAAGCATCAAGCTTGAAAGTTGATGTCGGTGCGGAAGCCCGCATCCTTTCGATGAGTATTGATGCGATCATAAAAGTACTTGGCGGAGGAGTGATCGAAAAGGCGATTGTCTCTGACAAGGCCAGAGGAACGACGTTTGAAAAGCAGCCTCTGTTGTTGGAAGGCGCGGGTTCTGGAGCTCCGGAGCCTACCTATTCGTCGGGAACAGGCGGAAACAACGGCAACGGCGGCAATGGAGGAAACGGCGGAAATGGCGGAAATGGCAATAATGGCGGTAACGGCAATAACGGCGGAAACGGCGGTAATGAAGGGCCGGCATCGATACTAGCCGACGACGGTCAAGCTCTATATAAGGTTCATGTGCACAGCGATGCAAACAGCATGGAGAAACATGCGGCCGAGGAATTGGTTGACTATTTGACTGAAGTGACGGGCGCGTCTTTTCAACTGACGGAAGACGCCGAACCGCCCAGCGGCCGCGTCGTGCTCGTCGGCAGGAACGCCCTGACGGAAAGCCTTGTGCCGGAATTGGCTGACGATTCGCTTGGAGAAGACGGTTTTGTCATCCGCAAGGCGCAGCGGTATATCGTTATCGCCGGCGGCGATTCCCGCGGGACGATGTACGGCGTGAATCACTTCCTGGATGATTACGTCGGAGTCAAATGGTACTCCCCGACCTATACATTCGTTCCCAGCATATCTAAATTGCAGCTAAACATAAACAATGACGTCCAGGTGCCGCGTTACGAATATCGCGAAATGTATGTCAACGATGGCAACAATGAACAATATCGGGCGCATAACTTACTGAACGGCAAATATAGAGACCATTATGGCCGCATTCCTCAGTCGGAGGCGTGGCTGGACAGCTGGTCCGATTTTTGGCCGTCCGACGTGCACAATTTCCATGAAATCGTGCCGCAAACCGAATACCATAACGGCGGGCAATTGTTAGCGATGAATGAGGACGTTCGCAGTATCGCCGCCGGAAACCTGACCGATTTGATCAACCAAAGAATCGGCGAGGGAAAGGACGCTTCCTACGGGTTCAGCCAGCAAGACGAACCTACATGGTATGTGGATCCGGACAGCAAGGCGTTTGCCGACCAACACGGAGGAACATTAGCTGCTCCAATATTCGATATGGTCGGAGATGTCGCGGAGCGGGTAAGGGCTGAAATTCCGGATGCGCGTATCGGGACCCTTGCTTATATGTTTACAGAAAAAGCGCCTACGAATATGACCGTCCCCGACAACGTGGTCATTACTTTTGCTCCGATCTTTAAAGATCACGGCCGTCCGCTCAATGATCCGGCCAATCAGTTCTCCGGAGATAATGCAAGAGATTGGGCGGATATTTCGGATAATATCATCATTTGGGATTATCTTATCAACTTTGGCAGTGGCGGTTACTTAACGCCTTATCCGAGCCTTTACGCGATGAGCGAGACGATTCAGTACCTGGCTCAATTCCCTGCTTTCAAAGGCTATTTCGGCCAGCATATGCATGGCATTACCGCTCCGGCCAGCACCGGTCTTAACGATCTGCGCGCGTGGGTCGGCGCCCGTTTGCTATGGAAACCGAATCAGGACTACCGCCAGTTAATTGAACAATTTGTCTCCGGTTACTACGGGGATGCCGCACCGTATGTCAGCCAGTATATTGAATTGCTGCATGACGCATTCGAACAAAGCGATTCCATGCTCAGCACCTCTACATCGCTTGAGTCTTCTTACTTGTCTTTTGACGTCATGCGCCAGGCCGATGAGTGGTTTGCCCAAGCGGAAGCTGCAGTAGCGGATGACCCTGTGTTTTTGAATCATGTGCAGAGGACCCGTGTCGAAGTGGATTACGTTATTTTGATGCGCGGCGCCGACTACATGAAGGAGGCCCAGGCTCGCAATATCGCTTGGGATTTGGATTTCGACAACCGTTTTGACAGATTCAAGGCGTTTACGGCGGATATCAAGCATTATAAGATCAACGGTACGATGGAATCTCTTTATGAACAGATTGTTCAGCGGACCGTATCGGCAACCCCTGACTTTGTGGCGGATCTGCCTAAATCGGATTGGAGAGAGTATCAGGATTACGCTTTACAGCTGTACTCGCCAGTCGGCACGAAAATCGTACAAGACCCGAAGGCTTCCGATAGCGCCGCGGCTAGAGTGACAGGCAGCACGAATGCCTGGGCGATTCAATTGCCCAATCTGAACCTTCCGCGCGAAGGCGAATGGACCTTGTATGCCAATGTCAGGATAGATCCGGGCACCGGTGCAGCAGGAGACATGGCATTTAGATACGGTATTTCTCATCCAACGAACGGCAAATCAGCCTCGATGGATTACGCGCAAGTGGCGGACGGCGAATATCATTGGGTAGCTTTACCCGGGTTATATCAGTACGATCCGGAAGAGGTGTCGGATCACTTTGCATGGCTGGCGCCGCCGGACTCAACCGCCATCCAAAATCTATACGTCGATCGGATCATAGCCGTCAAATTTCAGCGGACTGTAGCGACAGCCCCTGACTTTGTGGCGGATTTACCGGAATCGGATTGGAAGGACTATCAGGACGATGTTTTACAATTGTCCTCGCCTGTAGGCACAGGGATCGCGCAAGACCCGAAGGCATCCGATCGCGCAGCGGCCAAAGTGACGGGCAGCACGAATGCTTGGGCGTTTCAATTACCTAGTACGAGCTTGCCAAACGAAGGCCAATGGAAGCTGTACGCCAATGTCCGGATCGACCCGGGCACCGGTGCGGCAGGAGACACGGCATTCAAGTACGGGATCTACCATCCGGCGATGGGGACTTCGGCCGCGGCGGATTACGCGCAAGTCGCGGACGGCGAATATCATTGGATTGAATTCCCGGGGATTTATCAGTATGACCCGGACGCATTGCCGGATCACTTTGCATGGCTGGCTCCGCCAAACTCAACCGCCATTCAAAATTTATATGTCGATCGGATTGTAGCTGTAAGAGTTTCGACAATCCCTGACTTTGTGGCGGATTTGCCGGAATCGGATTGGAAGGATTATCAGGATAACGCTTTACAGTTGTCCTCGTCTGCAGGAACGATGATCGTGCAAGACCCGAGGGCTTCCGATCACACGGCGGCTAAAGTGACGGGCAGCACGAATGCTTGGGCGTTTCAATTGCCTAGTCTGAGTCTTCCGAACGAAGGCCAATGGAAGCTGTACGCCAACGTCCGCATTGATCCGGGCACCGGAACGGCAGGAGACACGGCATTCAAGTACGGGATTTACCATCCGGCGATGGCGACTTCGGCCACGATGGATTACGCGCAAGCGGCGGACGGCGAATATCACTGGGTAGAATTCCCGGGGATGTATCAGTACGACCCGGAAGAGGTGTCGGATCACTTTGCGTGGCTGGCGCCGCCGGACTCAACCGCTATTGAAAATTTATATGTCGATCGGATTATAGCCGTCAGAGTTTCGACAATCCCTGACTTTGTGGCGGATTTGCCGGAATCGGATTGGAAGGATTATCAGGATGACGCTTTACAGTTGTCCTCGCCTGCAGAGATCGTAAAAGACGCGAGGGCCTCCGGCAGCTCAGCGGCGAAAGTCACAGGCAGCACGAATGCCTGGGCGTTTCAATTGCCTAGTGCGAATCTTCCGAACGAAGGCGAATGGAAGCTGTACGCCAATGTCCGCATCGATCCGGGCAGCGGAACGGCAGGGGACATTGCGTTCAAGTACGGGATATACCACCCTGCGATGGCCGCTTCAGCCACGATGGATTATGCGCAAGTGGCGGACGGCGAATATCATTGGGTAGAATTTCCCGGGACTTATCAGTACGATCCGGAAGAGGTGTCGGATCATTTTGCATGGCTGGCGCCGCCAAACTCAACCGCCATCCAATATTTATATGTCGATCGGATTATAGCCGTCAGACAGTAAAATTCCTTATTGGATTAAGAAGATTTCGTAATAGATGGGGCCGTCCGGATTGGACGGTCCCAGACTAAAAGGCATCGACTAATTAGGGAAGCCGGCAGCCGGAGAATAAAGAGAGTAGCAGTGAACCTCAAAATCCTTTGTTTCGATGCAGCAGAAATGTTTAGCCTCGCAGCTAATCTCCTTTTATTTCATATTTGGCGCCTTCCCTCCAGTTGCAAAAATAAAGTCAATTCCAGCACAGCGAAGTAAAATACAGCTATGTATGCTGCAGTGAAAGGCCTTTAAACTGACAGTGGATCATTACATTATCAAACAGGGATCGAAATAACGGGGCGCTGCAAGCCCGCACGCGGCCGATTGTTGTCGTGTGACTGTAAACGCAAACCATACACTGCGCGATTTGCAAACTACAAGGAGCGGATCGCATGATTTGCTTCCTTTTACCATAACTAATTTCAAATACCGCTTGGACGGATAAATGTTAAAATACTTAATAGATGGAAAAGATTGCGGCGGTTAAAACGGAAGCGTTCTCAATAAATATGTTCGATCGTCCTCCTCCATCCGGCACAGTACAGCTCGCCAGCAGGCGATCATGTCTTCTAATACTGGGAGCTGCTCGCAGCGCAAAAAAATTTCCCGCAGGGGGGAGCCTATGAATCTGTTTCGTCGTCTATGGATGCACTTCACGTCCCGCTTGCTTTATAGAATGGTCGTCATTTATTCATTGCTGGTCGTCACGCCGCTCATCGTGATCATCAGCTTATTTTATTTCCGTTCTACCGAAATTATCGAAACGAAAATAAGGGAAACGACGAACCAGACCTTGGTGGAAACGGCGGATAAGATAGACGGGAATTTAAAGTTGTTTAAACAAAAAGCGGATACTATCTCGCGCAGCATATTTGCGAATCGAATTCTCAAACATGAAAACGACCCCGAAATATACGCTTTGTCCGATGAAGAAAAAACGTTGTACAAGGAACAGCTTAAGGAGCTGCTGAATGACGAAGTAGCGGCGGATGAGATGATTGATGCGATTTATATTTTCACCGAGAAGGGTACCATGTACGCCTCCTCAGGTGCAGTCGAGGTTGACAGCTACCCGGCTCTGACGTATATAGCCCACGAGGTACCCGGTCAGCTGGGGTGGGCGTTCTTCACCGATCACCGGCGGCTGATGTCGGCAATGGAAATCAAATATGACTCCACGGAGAAAAAAATCGGGTTGATCTCGATCGCATTGAAACCGCAAAAGGTTTTCGACATGTACGCTACCTACTCAAACGAATCGTTCTTTATTGCCAATTCCGGTAATTTGATTCTATCAGCTTCCGATATTAACTTAATCGATACGCGGCTGAATCTGGCTGATGATAACGAAACGATCGTCAACAAACGAACTTCTCTATACTCCGGCTTTGTTTATTACAGCATCATCACCAAAAAAATGTTGAACAAAGAAATTGAAGACCTGGCCTACTTTGCAGCATGGATCACGTTTGCAGCTTGGGTGGCGGCGTTAATTCTAACGATTTTTGTTCTGCGCTACGTCACCAATCCGCTGGTCAGGCTCGCCCGCCTTATGCGCAGAGCGGAGCGGGAGGACTTCGAGCAGATGAAAGGAATCCGCACCCGCGACGAGATCGCCCAAGTATGCAATAGCTTTAACAGACTGATCAGAGAGATTCAAAGCTTGATTCAAGAAGTTTATAAAACCGAGCTGCTCAAAAAAGAAGCGGATTTGAAAGCGATTAAAATGCATCTCAATCCCCATTTTCTGTATAACACGCTCGAGTCGATGCGAATATTGGCGAGAGAAGCGGGTTCGAAGGAAGTGCCGGAAATGATCCGGTCGCTGTCCAAAATATTGCGTTTCTCCATCTCACCGGCCGACGATTTCATTCCGCTGGAAACGGAACTTAATTTGGCCGACTCCTACTTACAGCTTCATAAATATAGGTACAAGGATCGTTTGAATTGGCTAACGGAAGTGGAAAAGGAGCTCGCCGCCGTCAAAGTGCCGAAGCTTATTCTCCAGCCGATCGTCGAGAATGCTGTCGTTCATGGCATCGATCAGACGGATAGGCCGGGCATAATTTGCATCCGGGCTTATGAACGGGATTACGATTTATGGCTCGAAGTAGAGGACAATGGCCCCGGAATCGTCAAGAAATCAACGCCCGGCGGCTTAGGCACCGGACTCGAGAATGTGACGTCGCGAATCCAAATTTATTACGGCAGGGAATACGGCGTAACGACGGAAAACAAGCCGGAAGGCGGGACGATCGTACGTATACGGTTGCCTATTACGCTAGAGCAGGAGGGCGATGTCCAATGATCATCACGGAAGGCGGGACGACGAATACGGTTGCCTATTACGCTCGACAAGGAGAACGATGACCAATGAACATTATGATCGTGGACGACGAGCAATTGATCCGCCGGCATTTGGCCGAGCTTAAGGAATGGGAGCAGATCGGCTGCTCGATCGTCGGTGAAGCGGCTAACGGCGAAGAAGCGCTGCAGCTTGCGCATCAGTGCAAGCCCGATCTCGTGATCTCGGATATCCGAATGCCGATTATGGACGGCATTCAGTTCGCCGGTGCGATGCGCTCGCTTTATCCGAATACGCACATTATTTTTATATCGGCCTATCACGATTTTGTTTATGCCAAGCAAGCCTTAAAGCTGGGGGCGGCCGATTTTATTACGAAGCCGATCGATTTGAACGAGCTGATCGACGCCGTGGAGCTGATCATGCAGGGGGTAAGCCGCGCGAATACGGATGACCGGATGCAGCAGGAAAAAATGGTGCGGGTGCTGCTGTCCGATAAGCCGGATTTGGCGGAATTGAAGAAGCTGGCCGGCTGGACCGAGGTCGCGGGGAAGCAAACGATGATGCTGTCTATCGAAGTCGACAATATTGATTTGGCCGGAAGCGTGAGCGAGCCGCCTTCCCTCTTAATGCTGAGAGAGAAAGTTTGCCATGTGATGAACGTCTATCCTTATCCGTACTGGACCTGCATGAACCGAAGGGGCGTGTACCTGATTGTTTTTCAGCCGGACCAGCCGTTAGGGGACATGAAATCGGACAGCATGAAAATATCCCGGGACATCGTTTCCCGCGCGAAATCCTCGTTCGATCATAGCATCTCGATCGGAATCAGCCGGCTGCTGCCTTCGGTAGAGCTTTTGCGCAGCGGGCTTGAAGACATTCAGGAATGCTTGGATTATCGGATGCTGCTCGGCAAAGGCTCGATCATTTCCGGCGAAACGCTGTCTTCGATTCGGGACGAGACCGGGAAAAAGGATGAGGTCAACGTCGCCAAGCTGCTGGACATTCTTCCGGGAGGGGACAGAGAGATGATCATGTCCTTTTTGCGGTCCGTCTATCGGGAGATGCTGGCCAAGGGACTTGGCAAAACGCAAGTGCAGCACTATGCCATCGAGATCATGGAACGCGCGGAGCGTTTGCTGGACGGATATGAGCAGCCGAACGGCAAGGAGGAGCGGATCGAGACGCATAAAATCATTTTGTCCTACGATATCTTATCCGATCTGATGAAATTTCTCGAACGCAAACTGATCGAAATCGCCGAAAAAGTCGCCAATTACAATAAGCAATCGGTGCACGTCGTGATCCGAAACGTCATGCAGTATTTGGAAGCCCACTATAGGGAGGAAATTACGCTCGTTTCGCTTTCCAAAGCGCTTTGCATTAACCATAGCTATCTTAGCCGATTTATCAAGAAAGAGACGGGCATCAATTTTCGCGACCTGCTGTGGCGCACGCGCATCGGCAAAGCCCAAAAGCTGCTCGAGGAAACGGAGACAAAATCGTTCCAAATCGCTTACGATGTCGGGTTCAAGGATCCTTCCCATTTTAGCCAATTATTCAAGCAAATCGTGGGCGCAAGTCCGACGGAGTATCGCGAGCGGCATTTGCAGGAAGCGCGCAAAACTAAAGTCAATTCCGGCACAGTGAAGTAAAGCGCAGCCATGTAAGGGGCAAAGCGAAGCCTCTAAAATAGGAACCAGGCAGTACGATTGCCCATTAAGAGAGAACAGGGAGGTTAAGTAGAATGAAGCAAAAGAAGTACGGTTTGTTCCTTTTCGCACTCATGATTTTGCTGGTTATGCTTGTGCTGGCAGCCTGCTCCAAGAACAATCCCGCGCCGTCGGCTGGGCCGGCGGACAGCGCCGCAGGAGTTCCGTCGCCAACTAAAAAAGCGGATGATAAGGGCGCAGCTGACAAGAAGTGGGTAATCCGCTTCGACCCGCAGGGACATATGCCGAAAAAACCGGATGCGCAGGACCCGACGGAAAAGAAGGTACTTGATGAGCTGAACAAAGAATACGAGGCGCTTCACCCGAACGTCAAGATCGAACTTGTGAAGGTTCCCTCCACGCAGGACCGCAATGCCTGGCTGCAAGCGCGGATGATGGCCAAGGATGCGCCGGATATTTTCTGGCTCAATTTCGAATCGACATGGGAGAATTACCATAAAGGCTGGTTTTATGCGGTTGACGAGTGGATGAAGAAGCCGACCCCGTATAACGGCAATAAAATTTGGGGCGATACGTTCATACCGGGCATGCTTGATTCGGTACGGGCGCCGGACGGCAAGCTGTACGATATTCCGGCTGACGGCGTAGGCGTGGCGATCTATTACAACAAGAAAATTTTCACGGATCTCAATCTGAGCATCCCGAAGACGTGGAAAGAATTTATGGACGTTCAGGCGAAAATCAAAGAAAGCGGCACGACGCCGTTCGCCTTCATGCACGTCAACAAAGGCTGCTGCGATGTCTCCTGGTCGGATGCGCTGCTGCACAACCAGTTCCTGATCGGAAATATGGCTCATCTTGATGAAGACAAGAACAACCGGATCGACCCGATCGAAATCGCCCGCGCGACTAAAAGCGGAGTATTACCGAACGAAGACATTTTAAGACAGGAGTTTACCCTGTTCAAAGAATGGTCGCAATACTGGCCTAAGGGCTTTATGAGCAAATACGATCAAAACCAAATGTTCGCATCGGGCAAAGCGGCGATGATATTCGGCGGAAGCTGGTCGATCGCATCGTTCAATGCGATGAAGCTGCCATTCGAGTGGGGATCGTTCAATTTCCCGCTGGTAACCAAGGAATCCGCATCGCTCGCAACCGAGAAAGGTGCGAAAATACTTGGTCCCTGGGGGCCGGGTCAGTGGGTCGTTCCGGGTTACTTGGAGAAGGACGATCCAAGCAAGCTGCCGATTATTATGGATTACTTGATGTTTCTCAGCAAGCCGGAGAACATTTCCAAGCTTGATGCGGAAACTGAGTCGGAGCCTAATATTATCGGAGCGAAGGCGCCGGAAGGGCATGAGGTGTTCCAAGAGGACATCCCGCTTATCGTGACTCAGGGCTACGACGTCTATATGGGCAAATCGTTCTCCGATACGTGGGAAAACGGTCTTATCCAATATTTGAGCGGATCGATGAGTCTGGACGACCTGATGGCCGAGATGAAAAAAGCTTACGCCAAAGGTGCTGACGAAATCATTGCGCAGCAGGAGCAGGCTCAGAAAAAATAACGCCAGGAAAAAAGGGGGCGGCACTGATTGCGTGCCATGCGCCGAGAGCCGCCGTTTCGGCAATCCCGTTTCACGGTGTCGTACCATGCTGCAGCTAAGCTGCGGTATGGTACGAAAATTTTGTAGTAAAGGAGGAATGTCAATTGGACCAGACGAGCGAGACGAATTTATCGCCAGGTGTTATGCAGACTGCGTTTCGCCGGCCGGTGAAAAGAAGGAACAACAACGTGATCGCTTTCTTATTCTTGCTGCCGACGCTTGCGATGATCTTCGTATTCAGCTATTATCCGGCCATTGCGGCGTTCGTGTATTCATTCACGAAGTGGAACGGATTTAACGCGCCCGAATTTATCGGATTCGGCAATTTCAAGGAAATATTCGGAACGCCGGTGTTTTCAAAGGCATTCTGGAACTTGTTCTGGCTTACTTTGTTTCAGATTGTCATTTCGATCGCGGTACCGCTGCTTGTGGCGAGAATGATTTATAAAGTCCGGCACGGAAGGCTGCAAAATGCATACCGTTTGCTGTTCGTATTTCCGCTAGTTATCCCGGGTATGATCATCATCCTGCTCTGGCAATTTATTCTTAACCCGGATGTGGGGATGATCAATGCGGCGCTGTCGTTTTTAGGCATGCCGGAGGATCGGCTTCCGCTTTGGCTCGCTAGTCCCGATACGGCTCTGATGTCGCTTATGCTTATCGGCTTCCCTTGGGTGAACGGAGTGGCGCTGCTGATCTTCCTGGCCGGCTTCCAGAGCATCCCGCAGGAAATCGTCGAATCCGCTACGGTCGACGGAGCCAAGGGGTTTCGGATTTTTTACCGGATCGAGCTCCCGCTTGTCATGTCTCAAATCAAATTGATTCTGATTCTTACGATTATCGGCAGCCTGCAGGGCTTTCAGACGCAGCTTGTGCTGACGGGAGGCGGGCCGGGGTTCTCAACGACCGTTCCCGGACTTGTCATGTATCAGGAAGCAATGATCAACAACCGAATGGGATTCGCGTGCGCGATCGGCGTCATTCTGTTCATTCTGATCTTTGTCGTAACGTATATCAACAATAAATATCTGCAGTCGTCGACGGAATACAGTCCCAAATAGGGGGAAAGGAGTGTCTCGTGCATACAACGAAAAGCGGTCTTTTCATCAGGCACGGCATCATTTTATTTTTTGGCATATTAACCGTTCTGCCGTTTTTTATATTGATCAGCTTGTCGTTCAAGGATTCGTCGCAATTTAACCTGAACCGCTGGAGCGTGACATTTCCCTTCCACTGGGAAAATTATTCCGCCGCCTGGCAGGCGATCCGCGATTATATCGGCAACAGCTTTATCATCAGCGGGGTGACGGTGGTCGGCGTTCTCGTGATTTCTTGCTTGGCCGCCTATCCGCTGGCGAGGATGCAGTTTTTTCTCAAGGAGAAAATATATTTTCTGATTATCGCGCTTCTGATGATTCCGTTTACATTGACGTTAGTTCCTTTGTTCGGGCTGATCATCAAATTCCAAATGCTCAACAACTGGCTGGGCTTATGGGGGCCTTACATTGCCAGCGGTCAAGTGTTCTGCATTTTCGTGCTCCGCTCCTTCTTCTCTTCGCTGCCGGAGGAAATGTTCGAGGCGGCTCGGGTCGACGGCGCAAGCGAGACGAAAATATTGTTCACGATCGTGCTGCCGTTGTCGAAGGCGATCATCGCTACGCTTGGAGTCTTGAACGTATTGAATACATGGAACGATTATATATGGCCGCTTATGGTCGTTAACGAAGACCGTATGATGCCGCTGACGATCGGGCTAATGGTGTTTCAGCAACGGTTTACGACCAACTGGGGGCCGCTGTTCGCCGGCTATGTGATCGCCTCCATTCCGCTCGTTATTATGTTCCTGTTCGCCAGCAAACAGTTCGTCGAAGGCTTGACCTCCGGATCGATCAAGATGTAGGAGCATCAACTTATGGATAGGGGAATTTCCGTGCTCGACTTATTTAGGAGTGATCAAGGAAAGACTGCGCTTGAGTATCCTCATTTTCCGACGCCGATGCAAGCGGTCGTCTGGCGGAATTGGGGCATGGTGCCGGTTGAACGCATCGCGAAGCTGCTGAAGGCAAGCCCGGAGCAGGTGACGGAGCTTGCCGAAGGGCTGGGCTTGCCCGCCTTCCCGGAGGTGGACCCGTTATGGCTGTCACGCGGCTACATCACCCTCATCCGGGCAAACTGGCATTTGCTCACGTACGAGCAATTGCTTGTGCTGCTCGCTTGGACGGCCGATCAGCTTGCATTCGCTCTGAAGGAGGACGATTTCCTCTGGATCAAGCTGGGCTCGCTGAAGCCGGCGAGAGAGACCATTTATTATCGCCCGCTGACCGGTGAGGAGCAGGGACGGACGGCGGAGCTTAGGCGGCAGCTCGCCCGGCATTTTCCGGCGGACGTTCATCCGATTCTGGAGAAGCCGTTCGGTTTTCTGAGCCGATTTGCCGGGGACGGTGATCGCGATAAGCGGATGTTTGCGACGGAAACCGTCATAAGCTTGACCGCTGGCGATTCCGCTCACATTCGGCTGGATTCAGGCTGGCGCGTCTGTTATCCAGCCGGCGGCAAACATATACGGACTTTCGCCGACCGTTTTATTCTGCGGATGAAGCAGCGGTGGGGGATCGAGATGACGGCATGCCAGCTGGACCCGGAGCAGATGGCTGCTGGCACGCAGCCGCGAACGGTTCATCTCGTCATCCGTCCGGATGACAGCTTGCTCGCGGAAAGCCATGCGATCGAGGTGTCCACACATGCCGTGACGATTCAGGCGGTAGACGAACCGGGCCTGCTCAAGGGCTTGCAATGGATAACGAAGCGTATGGAGGAGTACGGAGGGCCGCTGTTGAAGCGGGGACGCACGCAACGCAAGACGAAGATGGATCTGCGCTTTATTTATTCCTATTTCGCGGTGTTTGGCGATCCGTTGATCGATCCGGAGGTAGACCCGTATCCCGATGCTTTGCTGGAATCCTTGTCCGAGCTGGGTGTGAACGGTGTTTGGCTTCATACGGTTCTGTATAACCTGGTTCCTTGGGATGCGGCGCCCGAGCTGTCGGTCCATTGGGAGAAGCGGCTGGACGGTTTGCGAAGGTTGACCGAGCGGGCGGCTGAGTACGGTATCGGCGTCTATCTGTATTTCAATGAACCGCGTGAAATGCCGCTTTCGTTCTTCGAGCGGTATCCGGAATGGAAGGGGCATTCGCATGACGGCATACACGCTGTGCTATGCACATCGCATCCCGACATCCAGCACTATCTCCGCAGCTCCACGGCCCGGCTGTTTACAGAGGTTCCGGAGCTGGCGGGACTGTTTACGATTACGAAGTCGGAAAATGTAACGCACTGCTACTCGCATGCAAATCGCGAAACGACGACATGCGCCCGCTGCCGCGAGCGGGAGCCGATCGAGGTCGTTGCCGAGCTGAATCGCTGCATCACCGAAGGGGCGTTCAGCGCCAAACCGGATGCGAAGCTGATCTGCTATACATGGGCCTGGACCGAATACGAGAAAGAAACGCTTATCAAGGGAATTAGCAGCCTTCCGGATGGGATGCGCGTCATGTGCGTAAGCGAGGAGTTGATGCCGACGCATGTAGCGGATACGCAAGGATATGTGCGGGATTACTCGATTTCCATCGTCGGTCCGGGGGAACGCTCGAGAATAAGCTGGGAAGCGGCGGCGGCACGCGGGCTGCAAACGGTCGCGAAGGTGCAATTCAACAATTCCTGGGAATGCTCCGCTGTTCCTTATTTACCTGTACTGGATCTGATTGAGGAGCATCTGAACGGTCTGCTTGCATCAGGCGTCACCGGTTTAATGTTAAGCTGGACGCTCGGAGGCTATCCGTCGCCCAATCTCGAGCTGGCTTCCGAATATTACTGGGAAACGTCTGCGGTCGACTCATTCGCTTCGGATGCCACTGTTGCGGGAGCACCGACTTTATCCGGCAAGACGGAGCTGCTGAAGCGTAAGTTCGGCGAAGCGGCGGAGCCGATCGCCGCGGCAATCGGCCAGATGAGCGAAGCCTTCCGGCAGTTTCCGTTTCATATTGTAACGGTCTATACCGGCCCTCAAAACTCGGGTCCGACCAATTTGCTGTACCTTGCGCCGACCGGCTACAAAGCAACGATGATCGGCTTTCCTTACGACGACCTGAGCACCTGGAAAAACATCTATACCGCCGAGCGGTTCGAGCGGCAATTTCAGCTCCTGGCGCAGCAGTGGAAGGCGGGGTTGGATCAGTTGACGGAAGCGGAAGCCGCCGTATCGGATGGAAGACAAGAAGATTATACGGAGCTTCTCCATACGGCAATGGGTGCTTACTATCATTTCCGCAGCACCGCTATGCAAATTTCATTCGTGATTGCCCGCGACCGGTTTCTTCAGGAAGAGGACGCGAAGGAACGGGAAAGGCTGCGGAGCCGTTTGATCGAGCTTGTCGAAGAAGAGCTGGAATTGGCCAAATTGCTTTATGCGCTCATATGCAGGGATTCGCGGATCGGCTACGAAGCGACGAATCATTACTATTACAGACGTCAGGATATTCAAGAGAAAGTGCTCAACTGCCTGCATGTGCAGCAGCAGCTTTCAGGAGGGATTTCATGAGCAGCGAATCGGTGCCAAGCGTTGGCAAAGCGGACATCGTCCGCGCTTTTCAAGAGGTTGGAGTCGTACCGTCGGATATAGTGCTCGTTCATTCTTCATTAAAAAGCTTTGGCCATGTCATCGGCGGTCCCCTTGCCGTGATCGACGCGATTAAGGAAGCGGTCACGGAAACCGGCACGGTCGTATTTCCGACGCTTGTGCAGCGGGATTTTGCGAACGCCTACCGCAACTGGGACATTCGCAATTCCCCGTCCGACGTAGGAAATATTACCGAAACGTTCCGCCTGCTGCCGGACAGCATCCGGAGCGATCAGGAAACGCATTCGGTAGCCGCCTGGGGGAAGCGGGCGGCCGAGATCACAAGCGAGCATTCGGCTTACGGCCCGCGGATGGGCGTCTTCGGCGATTATTGCTTCTCGTATTCGTCGCCGTGGCAGAAGATGTATTTGCATAAAGCGAGAATCGTCTTTATCGGCATCGATACGCTTTACAATACGTTCAAGCATTTTGCGGAATACGCGCTTGTGGAGCATTATTGCGGCACGATCCGGGATCCGGGGATGAAATGCGCAGCCATGTCGAAGCTGGCCAGACATAATGTTCCGGGAGTTTGGCCGTTTCACGATACGGTGAAAACGCAAGCCATGCTGGATAAACTTGGCCTGGTCACGTATACCAAGTGCGGCAACTCGCTATTTACGAGCATCAAGGCCGACGAATATGTGGACAACGTGCTGGCGGCATTCAAGGAAAATCCGGAAGCGTGGTTCGACGATGCCTTTCTTGCATGGTTGAAGCATGATGTAACAGCAGTATAAGTTGGAACCAATGAAACATCAGGGGAGACAGCATGTGATGGAGAAAGGGAATTGCCTTGCAGGTTGAAACAAAATAAAATGCAAGACCGGGGAGGAACCTACATGTTTATCGACATTCATGCTCATGCATACCGAAAGCCAGTGCCTTTCGTCGTTCAGTTCTGCACGGCGGAGGAACTGATCCAGCGCTATGATGAACTAGGGATCGAGAAGGGCGTCTTGCTGCCGATCGTCAGTCCAGAAATTTATTTTCCGCAAGCCAATGAGGATATTCTTGATATGGCCGCGCAATATCCCGACCGGTTCATCCCTTACTGCAATATCGATCCGCGGGCGTTGACCAATTCGGCGGAGGCGCCGCTGGATAAGGTGCTTGCCTATTATAAGGAGAAAGGCTGCAAAGGGGTAGGCGAGGTAATGCTCAACGCCGAACTGATGGACCCGCTTGTGCAAAATTTATTTCGCTGCGCAGAGCGCGTAGGGCTGCCGATCGTCTTCGACGGCTCCGATCAGAAAACGGGTGACTTCGGCCTGTACGACGATCCCGGCTTGCCGCAGCTCGAGCATACGCTGCAAAGGTTCCCGAATTTGGCTATATTCGGGCACGGTCCGGTGTTCTGGGCGGAAATCGGCCGGCTCCGTACGCCTGGAGAGCGCTCGTTTATTTTCAAGTTGAATGGAGGCCAGACGGGCAGACTGCCTGAAGGCCCGATCGAGGAAGAAGGAGTCGTGCCGGTTCTGTTCCGCAGGTATCCGAATTTGTACGGCGATTTATCCGATTTTACGGCTCATAACGCGATAGCCCGCGATCCCGAGTACGGTCCCAAGTTTCTTACTGAATTCCAGGACCGGCTATTTTTCGGAACCGATATTTGTACGAAGACGATGCCGGTGGATTTGGTCGACACGCTGATTCAATGGCGCGATTCGAACAAAATCAGCGAAACCGTGTTTAACAAGATTGCCCGGGAAAATGCGATCAAGTTTTTGGGACTATAGCGGCAGGGAGAGAGTGTTGGAGTGAAGATGGAACATAAAGGATTCGAGCAGCTTCGAAAAGGGACATTCGGCGGCGGGGGCGGCAATCTGTTTGTCGATGCGAGCGGAATCATGCGCCGCATTATGGACAATGATTTGCGCGGCAACGGCTGTTTTGATCTTGTGCTGCCGAATTCGCACGGATACATGGAACGCGCTCCCACTTATGTGTACACCGCTGCGGGGGAGGGCTGGGCGAAAGCTCAGCTCCCTCATGACAGCGGCTGGAAACCGATCGCAGCCGACGTAGACGGTGACGGCTATTTGGACTTAATCGTCCTGAATGGTGAGAACGGGGTCACGTCCGAATTGCAGTCGTACATTTATTGGGGCGGGCCGCAAGGCTTGACGGGTGAACGCACCGCCTTCGACACGATCGGCGCTTACGATGCCGCTGTCTGCGATATAAGCGGAAGCGGCCTCAAGTCGGTCATCTTCGCGACTTCGTGGCAGGACCATCACAATCCGGGCATACCGATGTACCAGAAGGTGTATGAACAGACAGCCCCGCGCGAGTTTGCCGATAGGACGGAGCAATACAAGCTGGCGGGAACAGCGACCGTATCGCTGATTTGCGAAGATTTGAACGGAGACGGTTATCCCGAGCTTGTACTGGCGAATTATCGCGAAGGTTATCACTATGATGTCGAATCGACGATCTATTGGGGCGGCGTCGGCGGATTTCATACGACAGATCCAACCAGGCTGCCTACGCGCTATGCCGTTCAGGTTCAAGCCGCCGACCTGAACGGCGATGGCTGGAAGGAGATTATTTTTACCGGCGGAAATACGATCACGATTTATTGGAACCGTGCCGGCCGGTTTGCGGCAAATGATTGCAAGGTGTTGGAAATTCCCGGTCTGCAAGGCCAGTTCATACAAGGGATGCTGACGACCGATATTGCTGATATCGATTGCGACGGTATCCCGGAGCTGGTTATCGGCACGATAGACGGCGTAGAAATCCGAAAGACGGACCGTTTGGAGGAGATTTGGCAGAAGCTGCCGTGCTACGGATGTTCCTGGGTCAAGACGGCGGATATTCGCAATACGGGGCGGCTGGACATTATTACTTCTCACTATTGCACGACCCAAACATACGATACCCAGTCTCTCGTCTTCTGGAATCGTGAAGCAGGGTTTAGCGCAGAGCATGTGACGGCGTTCGATACGCATGGGCCGATGGGGTGCCTGGCGGCCGATTTGGACAATGACGGAATCAAGGAAATCGTATTTTGCAATACGATGAGCGGTCCATCGCAGTATGATCCGGAGTTCCCTGTCTTTGTCTATTACGGAACGGATGATTATCAGTATAAAACCGAAAACCGCAAGCATTATCCGGTCAACGCGATGTGCCATACTTATGCGGCCGCCGATGTGGATAATGACGGGTTCACCGAGCTGCTGGTCACTACAATGAATGGTATTCGTATTTTTAAAGGGACGGCTGACGGGCCGGACCCGGGGCAATATGTCGACTTGCTTCATCCGTCTGCCGAAAACGGGGAGCAGGGGCGGCTCGTAGGCGGTGTGATTGTAAGCGATTACAATTGCGATGGCTGGCTCGATGTGATGATGGTGCCGTGGGTGCTGGAACATACAGAGGAAGACTTGAATGATTCTGTGTACATTTTTTTCGGGGGACCTGAAGGTTATTGTGCGGATCGACGTCAGTTATTGCCGGCATTCACCAAAATGTCGCAAGCGGTTTTGCTGGCCGACATTAACAATGACGGCTATGCCGATTTTCTCTATGGCGACGGTGAAGGGCATATCGGCGTTTATTATGGAGGACTGCAAGGCTTCGAGCTGGAGCGGACGGGCCGTATTACGCTTAAGGAGTATAACGGGGCGCCGATTATGGGCATTGCGGCTGCGGATGTGGATCAGGACGGCTGGCTGGAGTTGTTCGTTACGACGGCCGGACATTATACGCGTAAAGCAAGCCATGTTTATGTGCTGAAAGACGGGAGACAAGGGTATCCGGAAGCGGCAAGCACGCGGTTTGAGACTGGGGGGACAACCGGATTTGCCGCTTTGGCAGATATGTACGGGAGCGGAAATCTCGATTTGCTGCTTCCGTTCTATTCGACGACAGAAACCCGCGAGCTGCCGGCACGCATTTTCCGGGGAGATGGTCAGGGGAATTTTGATTGGGAGCATCCTCAATGTATGGATTGCCTGTCTTCCATCGCATTTACGCCGGTGGACTTGAATGGCAATGGATACCCGGATCTGTTCATATGCTGCCATCGCAACGACCTCGGCCATATGGTCAATTCCAAGCTCATTATGAATGGGCCGGATGGACTCGATTTTGATCATGTGCAGGAAATTGCCGGATACGGACCGCATAATTTTACCGCGGTACAGCAAGGGAACAGCTATGACCGGAGCGACAAGGAATATTACAAGTCTCCAGTATTCGCTTGCGAACAGCCTACGCGGATTTCATGGGCAGGCGAAACGCCATATCGAACAGCGATAACATTCCGCGTAAGATTCGGCGGCAGTGAAGAGGAGACGGAGAATGCCGCATGGAGCGCAGTGATTGCGGTGAGCGGAACGACGATCAGCGCGCCGACCGGAAGCGGCTTTATGCAATATGAGGCGTGCTTCTGCGCTCCGGGTTTCGTGAACTCGCCAAAGCTTAAAGCGGTCATAATCGAATAAGGAAGCTTTCCGTGGACGGAAGCGGTAAACCCCGCGGTCTGAAAAAATCAGAGAAACGTTGAAGGGAGATACATGCAGGTATGGAAAATCGGCAAATAAGCAGAAAGCTGTTCGTGTTATTGCTTGCTTTATGTCTGTTGCTTCCCGTTAACTTACATGTTGTACAGTACGCGCAAGCCGGTGCCGTCCAGCTTGCGGGTCATGATCCGGTCGGCATCGTGGTCGGCGTCGTGATGGAGTATGATACCGATGGAACGAAGCCGCTTCAGCCTTATCATTTTCCGTCGGCATTTTCGTTAGACTATCACGAACGCAGCATTGGCGCCTATTTGGGGAATGCCCGAAGTATCGCAAAGGCGGAGTTATGGAATTGGGATCGGCCAAACGGCGATTCGACGCGGCAAACGGAAGAGGATTATCGAATCTATCGCAGCGACGATAACGTTACGTATCAGTTGGTGAGCGATTGGACGATGCAGGAGGAGGTAAGGGAAGGGCGGGTTGTGCATACGTTCCAGTTCGGTATGGCGCTTAACGCTCGGTATCTCAAGTTTCATTCGCTGTACAGCGACGAAAATCCGACTTTCACCATTAGCGGCGCGGACAGCATAAAGCTGTTCCCTGCAGACGAAGGAACGGATTTGGCGGAAATAACGGATAAATCAATCGGCATTGTGATGGAGCATGATACCGGGGGAGCGGCGGCGCTTCAGCCTTACAGTTTCCCATCGGCCTTTGCGTTAGACTACCGCGAACGCAGCATCGGCGCAGATTTGGGGACTGTGCGAAGTGTGGCGAAGGCGGAGCTATGGAATTGGAGCCTGTCAACCAACACTTCGACAAGGCAAACGGAAGACTACTACGAAGTATATCGCAGCGACGATAACCTGACGTATCAGTTGGTGAGCGACTGGACGATGCAGCAGGACATAAGAGAGGGCCGGATTGTGCATACGTTTCAGTTCGGCGCTGGCGTCCAGGCACGCTATATCAAGTTCCATTCGCTGCATAGCGACGACAATTTTTCGTTCGGCATCGGCGACGCGGGAAGCATGGTCTTTTTTGCCCCGAAAGAGCAACCGGAATTGCTGGAAGTCACGGATAAAGCAGTAGGCGTCGTGATGGAAAACGATTTCGGAGGAGCGTCGTCCCTGCAGCCTTACGGTTTTCCGTCGGCTTTTGGACTGGACTATCGCGGACGCAGCATTGGCGCTGACTTGGGGACTACCCGAAGGATCGCAAAGGCGGAGCTATGGAACTGGAATCAGCCAGCCACTGCTTTTCTGCGGCAAACGGCAAGTGATTATGAAATCTATCGCAGCAACGATAATATCAACTATCAAATAGTCGACGGCTGGACGATGCAGGAAGAGGTAAGAGAAGGCCGGATCGTGCACACGTTTCAGTTCGCTGCGGCCGTCAAGGCCCGCTATCTCAAGTTTCATTCGCTGCACAGCGATGACGGCGGGACGTTCGCCATTAGCGATGCGGCGAGCATCGTCTTATTTGCCACGGATGAGCAGACCGATTCGAGCGAAATCACGGATAAAACAGTCGGGATCGTGATGGAGAACGACACCGGCGGCGTTCTGCCCCTCCAACCGTATAGTTTCCCGTCGGGATTTTCGCTGGACTATCGTGAACGCAGCATCGGCGCCGACTTCGGAGCCGTTCGCGACATTGCCACGGCGGAGTTATGGAACTGGGTTCAGGCGAACGGCGCTCCGACGCGGCAGACGGCAGACGATTATGAAGTGTATCGCAGCGACGATAACATGTCGTTTGCTTTGGTGAGCGATTGGACGATGCAGGAGGAAATCAGGGAAGGGCGAACCGTGCATACGTTCCGCTTCGGTACAGCCGTCCAAGCCCGGTATCTCAAGTTTCATTCGCTGTACAGCGATGACGACGCCACGTTTACCTTTAGCGACGCGGACAGTTTGAAGTTTTTTGCAGCCGATCGTTCCGAGCAGCTAATCGAAGTAAGCACGAAAAACGGTTTGGTCCTGCTCCATGATAACGGCAGTTTGCCGCTGGATAGCTGGGACTTTACCGGAGCGGCCGCGCTCGATTATTTAAACCGCAGCGTCGGTTCCGATCTTGGACAAGTGCGAACGATCGCCAGGGTGGAGATCATGAACAACAAGGGGACGACCCGTCAACGCGCCGAGGATTACGAAGTCTACGTCAGCGATGATAATCGGTCCTATCGTCTTGTCACGCAATGGTCGTTTCATGAAGAGGGACGGCAAAATTTTCAGAGGGCTCATGTGTTTGAATTTGGAGATGGCATCAAAGCCAGATATATCAAGTTTCGAACGTTGTATGAAGACGAATTGGCCGATTTCGTCATAAGCCGAATGCAGAAGGATATTAAAGTATACAGCAAGGCGGCGCTGCCTGCCGACTTGGCGGAGGCTGACCGTAAAACAAGCTATCTTCCCGAGGATTCGGCTCCATGGAACGGGACATTCGCTCAGTGGGGGAGAAGCGGTCAATCGGTAGTTCTCGATACTTACGAAACGAGTGTCGGTATCGACATCGGCAACCGAAACATATTGGGAAGGATCGAACTGTGGGATAACGATGCGGAGACCCGTATTCAGCGAACTGACTATGAAATCTATGCGAGCAACGATAATAGCAGCTACGAGCCGATCAGCTTCTGGCTGTTCTCCGCAAAAATCGTTGGAGGGCGTTTAGTTCACCAAATCGATTTCCCTGAAGGGCTTGCCTATCGGTATGTCAAGGTCAAGACGGGATTTGCCGGCTCCTCCGGAGGAACGTTTACGCTCGCCAATTTGCAAGCCGATCTGAAAGCGTTTCTTAGCCCGGCTATGGCGACGGTTACGCCGGCCTCCAGCGAGGTCGCCGCTCCTGCCCGCGCAGGATTTATACCCGGGGATGCACTGCCTTCCCATACGGCGGTAAGCAACTGGGGGGACGCGGCTTCGCTGGATATGGATGAAGCTCAGCTTAGCATCGGGGTTGACTTCGGTTCCGACAAGCCGGTTTACGCCGTTCAATGGCGCGACTCCGATGCGACATCGAGATTGGGGCAGGCTGATTATACGGTGTACGGGAGCAGCGACAATGAACATTACGAGCTGCTGGAAGGATGGACATTCTCAGCTTTTACGTTGAACGGCCGGCTCCATCATCGCATCGAATTTGCGAATCCGGTATGGTTCCGCTATATGAAAGTTCATCAATCCTATGCGGATTTGGACGGCACCTTTCATTTGCTAAACGCGCAAGAGGATATTCTGGCATTTACGGAACGTCTTACCTATGAATTGGCGGCTGACGGAGTCGGCTATCTGAACGAAGACGCCGATCCGGAAAGCGGAGGATTGACCCATTGGGGAGCGACAATGCCGCTCTTCATGGATGAGGCCAAACGAAGCGTAGGCATCGATCTGCATGACGTCAAAGACATCGGAGCGATCGAGCTGCGCAGCGCCAACGCCACAAGGATGAATCAGGAGCACTACAGCATCTATGAGAGCGACGACAATACCGCGTATACGCCCGTTCACGATTGGACGTTGACCGTCAGTGAAATATCCGGTCATGTCGTTCATCGCATCGCGTTCACCGGTCTGCGCGCGCGATATGTGAAAATAACGAGCGTATTCGACGACAGCAACGGAACCTTCCTCCTGCAAAACCCGCAGGAAGACATTGCTGCCTATGCGGCGCCTGTCGAGACCAAACTGCCCGGCATCGCCGCCGTGAAGGAATATGATGGCGTTCCGGCGACAGGGCCGCTTCAGCAATGGGAAGAACAAGCAGGAGCCGTCGCCTTGAATGTGCCCGGGCGAAGCGTCGGCATCGATTTGGGCTTTACGCGAGCGGTCTCCAAGCTCGAATTGTGGACGTCGAACCTGGAGCATGTGATGAACCGTTCCGACTTTGTTCTGTACGGCAGCGAGGATAATGTGAATTATAGCCCGATTACCCGCTGGAATTATCAGGCGGTGCCGACTCGCGGACAGATCGCGTATGTATTTGAATTTTCCGGTATAAGAGCCCGCTATGTGAAAGTACATGTCGCTGCGGGAACAGGAGAAGGCGACATCATGCTGGAACATGCCAAGTCCGCGATCAAGGCTTTCCTGGTTACCGGCCAGCAGACGGCGCATCCGAACGCGCTACCTGCCGTAATCGGCAGCGTTGGCAATGACTTTGCCCCCTATTTAGGCGTGGCTGCCGAATGGGGGTATACGGGAGAGTTTCATTTTGACCAGAAGCTGAACAGTGTCGTCGCCGATCTCGGGGAAGCACGGAGCTTTAACCAGATCATGCTTTATGACAACGACAATGATACGCGGCTTCGCAAACCGGATATTAGCCTTTACGTCAGCCAGGACAATATTACCTATACGAAGCTAGACGGCTGGGAAATGCGGCAGCAGGATTTCCGCACGGTTCTTTATCATTTTTCGGCAACGGCGAGGTATGTGAAGGTTCACCAGCATTATGACACCTTGGACCCTACATTTTCTGCGCGCGGCGGAAACATGCAATTTATGATGGCCGTCATCCAATCGCCTGCGGAGCAATGGCCATTCGGCGGCAATAACGGGTGGACTTATCGTAAAGCAATCGAAATTCAGTCTTCGGTGACGGATGTTGTTTATGACCGAACGGTTTATATGAGCAACGACAGCTTGGGTATTCCGGGCTTGATCGTGGAAGGCAAGCTGAAGCCGAATGAGGATGATGTGCGATTTGCCGACGACGCGGGGGAGGAGCTTCATTTTTATGAGGCCGGGGAAGGGTACTATGTCCGCATTCCATATCTGGAGCCTTCGGCCACGATGACGATCTATATGTACTATGGCAATGAGCGCGCGGAGAACGTATCGGATGGATTATCGACCTTCCAGATCGAATACGGCAATCGGACCTTTAAAAGACGCGTGGATTCGCAGGGGGAGTTCGGTCAGACCAAGACGGAGCTGATGCCGGACGGAAGGCTTATGCAGGCGAGCAACGGGGCAAACGGGATTTTCGTGCGGTTTTCCGGCGATAACGGCCAAACGTGGGGAGAGCATCAGTTCGTCGCCTATTTGGGCGGGATGGATTGGATGGGCTCGTTTATCCGAGTATCGACCGGAGAACTAATCATTCCTTTCATTCACGTGACCAACTATCAAACGACCGATTGCTTAACCGCTTGTTCCTCAAAGTTATTTTTTGTCCGATCGCTGGATAACGGGGTGACATGGTCCGAACCGACACAAATCAACACCGGCTGGAATTATAACGTGACGGTCACGAGTCCGATTGAACTGGACAACGGCGATATTTTGCAGCCTTTTGGTTACGTGTACACAGATAGCGGGGGATTCCGGATTTCCGTCCTATATTCGACAGATAAAGGCGCGACTTGGACGAAGAGCGTAAGCGACATTCAAATCGACAGCGACGGTTATGAAGGCGGAACGACGGAGCCGACAGTCGTACAATTATCGGACGGGACGATCAAAATGTTATTCCGTACGCAAACCAAAGGGAAGTATCGCTTGGGCGAAAGCGTTTCGACGGATCATGGCAGAACGTGGAGTCCGGTGTCCGAATCGTTCGTCTATTCTAGTAATACCCATCCGGCATTGAAAAAATATCATGACGACATTCTCTTGCTATGGGCCGGAAACAATACGTTTGGCATGGATTCCTATATCCGAACTCCACTCAACCTAGCCTATTCGAAAGACGAAATGGCGAGCTTTCACGGTTACCGGGACGTATTGGCGCGTACTTCCTACCATACTCCGGATGGGTTCATACTGATAATACAGCCGGATATGGGTATAACCGCCGACGGAAGCGCAATCTTGACCTACGAATACAAGGGAACAGAATCGTATGACTTGCGAATTGAAGATTTCGACCGGTGGCTCTATCGCAGTCATGGAGGGTTCAGCGGGTTCGAGTCTTCCGATTTGCTAGGGAATTACTGGTGGCAGCTGTCGGAAAACGTCAAGGTCAGCTACGACCGCAAATACTCCGGGACAGGTTCTTTGCAGTTGAATGATGTTTCCGAGAACGGCCGTACGGAAAGCATCCGGAGTTTCGGGACAGGGATCAGGCAGGGCAGAGTCGATTTCAAAATGTTTGCCGAAAGCTTGGCCAGTGGCTTTGTCGTTACCCTGAAAGAAAGCTATTCGTACGGGCTGGATGCGCTCGGCTCCATGTTCCAACTGTACGTTACCCCGGAAGGGGAGCTGCAATACCGAAATGCTCTTGGCGGGTGGACGCCATTGCCGGTGCAGACCCAACTGGCATTGAACCAGTGGCATGATGTCGAAATTCGCTTTGACACCGATGCGAATACAGCGGAAGTTTTGGTGAACGGCGCAAGCAAAGGAAGCATCGGCTATTACCGGGATGAAAATATTATCAATTACATTCAGGTTTCTTCAGAGAGCCCGTTACTCGCGGGAACGAATGTATTCCTCGATGATCTGATCATTCAGGATACAAGCGTGGCTATGCCGAGCGCAGCTTCGATCGGTGCGGAGGAACAGTTGGATAACGAGGGAACGGAGCCGGAACCGACACCGACACCAACACCAACACCAACACCAACACCAACACCAACACAGACACTGGAACCGACGCCTACACCTCGACCGGAATCGACACCGCAAGCAACGCCGGCACCTACGCCGACGCCGGAAGCAAAGCAGGCACCGGCTCGTTCCGGCTGGCTTGATATTGCGGCGGGCGATTTGCAGCCGGGAAGCGGCGGAACGGTAACGATCGCCTTGCCGGCAGGTAAGGCCGGCATTACACTTCCGGCGAATGCCCATGAACTAACTGGCGGGCAGCCGGTAAGCATCACTACAGGCGGGACCGTGCTGACGTTGTCGCCGGAATTGTTGCAGCAGCTCGCAAGCTCGTTGCCGGCAGGTGAACGAAACGATGCCCGAATATCGTTCGAGATAGGTTCGATAGGGGCGAATGAGGCAGGGAAGGTGCTGAACGGGATTGCCAGTAAAGAGAACGCCAGCCTGACATTGGTCGGAGATATGCGGCAGGTTACGGTTTCTCTTGTTACGAAAGACGGAAAAGAAAGAATTGTCAATGAACTGGGTACTCCTCTGCGTATCGAATTCCCGATCCCGGCCTCGGCTAAGCGGGAGCTGCTTGGCATCTATGAGATTGGCGACAATGGCCGATTTATTTTCATCGGCGGAACGATTAAAGGCGATACGATCGAAGCGGAGCTGTCCAAACCCGGACGATACGCCGTTATCGAGTATGATAAAACGTACGCCGATGTCCCGGCCGATCATTGGGCGGCTGATGTTATTCGGGCTTTAACTGCGAGGCATTTCGTGGAAGGAATCGAGAGTACAAGATTTGCTCCACAGCAAAATGTGACCAGGGCGGAGTTTACGGCGCTGCTCGCAAGATTGTTGAACCTTAAAGCAACGGTAAAGACAACATTTGGAGATGTTGATGACGACAAGTGGTATGCCGCGGCGATTGCGGCCGCAGTAGAGGCAGGGTTGGTCAACGGCATCGACGATACGCATTTTGAGCCGAATCGGGCAGTTACTCGCGAGGAAATGGCCGTGATGCTGGTTAGAGCGTACGAGCGGCTGATTGGTAACCAAGCTGTGGACCATTCCGGACAGCCGTCCTCGGCGTTTGACGACGAGCGGCAAATCAGTGATTGGGCCAAACCTGCCGTGAATGCGGCGATCCGGTACGGATTGCTTGATCCTGACGGGCGGGGAGCAGGGATGTTCGTTCCGGACGGCCATACGACACGTGCCGAAAGCGCGATGGTAATATACCGCCTTTATTCGATGCAGGACGAAAAATAGGAGTGGGGACATGGAGATGGAGAGACAGAATCACTACACATTCACAGAGCAGGATTTGCTGATCAGGGAACAGCTTGCGGGCTTTGTGCCCGAGCGTATTTTCGATGCGCATGCTCATATTTGGCGAGTCAAGGATCTCCATCTGGAATCCGAATCGATATGGACCGAGGGAGGAGCGGAAATGTCCGTCACTCGCTGGCGTTCCTCCGTCGAGCAGCTTTTGGGGAGGCAGGTTCTGGGCGGGCTGCTGTTTCCGATGCCGTCCAAGTTTTGCGATCTGGATCAGGCGAACCGCTATTTAATCGAGCAATTGGAGGGTGAAACGAGCAGCCGTGGGCTGCTGCTCGTTTCGCCGGAGTATTCGGAAGAGCAAATCAATTTGTTTTTGCAAAACGATAAAATCGTGGGCTTAAAGCCGTATCATTGCTTCAGCTCTAGACCGACGACGGCCGACTCCGAGATCGACGAGTTTCTTCCGGAACGCTTCTGGCAACTGGCCGACCGGCACGGGCTTATTCTTATGCTGCATATCGTCAAGGATTCCGCGTTGGAGGACCCGGAAAACCAGCGGCAGTTACGCGATTTCTGCAGCCGCTACCCGAATGCCAAATGTGTGCTGGCGCATGCCGGCCGTAGCTTTCACGCTCCTCACGCGCAAAGTGTCAAAACGCTCAGGGGGCTGGACAATGTGTATTTCGACATGTCCGCCGTTTGCGAGGCGGAGGCGATCGCGCCTGTACTGTACGAGTTTGGGCCAGAGAAGCTGATGTGGGGCAGCGATTTTCCCATTTCGGCGATCAGGGGAAGGGCCGTCACGGTCGGAAACGGCTTCTTCTGGATGCAGAAGGAGACGCTGGATTGGGAGCGGGCCGGCCGCACCGCGCCGACGCTTGTCGGCTTGGAGTCGCTCCGGGCTTTGCAGTCGGCGGCCGATATGATCGGACTCAATAAGTCGGATATTGCGCATATTTTTTACGATAATGCGATGCGCTTAACGAAACTGGCAAGTCCCCAGGATAACCGGACGCAGCAGTTGTACCGGACGGCCAAAGCCGTTATTCCGGGCGGCACGCAGCTTTTAAGCAAAAGGCCTGAGCAGTTGGCCCCCGGCAAGTGGCCGGCTTACTTCAGCGAGGCCCGGGGATGCGAGGTTTGGGATCTCGACGGCAAGCATTACTACGATATGTCCACGAACGGGATCGGCTCCTGCTTGCTTGGGTACCGCGATGAGGCCGTAACCCGTGCCGTCAGAAGGCGGATCAATCTCGGCAGCATGAGTACGCTCAATCCGCCGGAAGAGGTAGAGCTGGCGGAAGCGCTGCTCGACATTCATCCCTGGGCGCAGCAGGTCCGGTATACGAGGACGGGAGGGGAAGCTTGCACCGTAGCCGTTCGGATCGCCCGCGCGACGACAAACCGCTCAATCGTAGCCGTTTGCGGCTACCACGGCTGGAATGACTGGTATTTGGCGGCAAACCTCGGTGAAGACGACGCCTTGAAAGGACATTTGATGTCGGGACTAGACCCGACGGGCGTACCGGACGAATTGAGAGGGACGACGGTCACGTTTCGGGCTAACGATCGGCAGGCGTTCAATCGGTTGATCGAACAGTATGGAGACCGACTGGCTGCGGTTGTGATGGAGCCCTGTCGATATGACGATCCGGAATCCGGATTTCTGGAGCATGTGCGAGATACGATACATCGAATCGGCGGGCTGCTCATTTTCGACGAAATCACGATCGGCTGGCGGCTGCATCTGGGCGGCGCCCATCTGAAGCTGGGCGTTCATCCGGACATCGCCGTTCTTGCCAAGGCGTTGGGCAATGGTCACCCGATCGGAGCGGTAATCGGAACGAGCGAAGCGATGGAAGGGGCGCATCGAAGCTTCATCAGCAGCACCTATTGGACGGAAAGCATTGGTCCCGCCGCGGCGCTGGCAACGGTGGAGCGGATGCGGACAGTGAACGTTCCGAGCATCGTTGCGGAAGCGGGATCGGCGGTTATGCGTGCATGGAAAACATATGGGCTGCAATCCGGTCTCCCCGTCCATGTGGGCGAAGGGTATCCTTGCTTGGCGAAATTCGAGTTTACCGGCGAATATGCGAGTGAGCTGAAGACGCTGTATACGATCAAAATGCTGAACAGAGGTTTTTTGGCCGGGACGGTTATTTATCCGACGTTGGCGCATACGCCTGAGATTGTCGCATCGTACGGGCAAGCGATCGGCGAAGTATTCGCAGAACTTGCCGGTATGCTGAACAGCGGTGATATGAATGAGCTAATGGGAGTGGAGAAAGCGCTGCAAGGGTTCAGCAGGCTTAACTAGAAACGCTGAATAGCTTTGTATGCGGTATGCCCTAATCAGATTTTGACGATTATCCCTGATGTCTTGGAAAGCGGTTGCGGCGGGGCGAAAAACATGTCATCATTAAGATTAAGACTTGGTAGTTCTGCGCAAACTTAACTGACAAGGGGAGAAGCGGGAAGATGCGTATCGATGCTCACCAGCATTATTGGCTGCTTAAGCGGGGAGACTACGGTTGGCTGACACCGGAAACGGGCGTATTATATGAAGATTATTTGCCAGACCGGCTTCGTTCGGAGCTGAGCAAATGCGGCATTCAGCGCACGATCGTCGTACAGGCCGCGCGGACGGTGCAAGAAACGGAATTTTTGCTTGAGCTTTGCGAGAAGGAAGAAACGCTGGCGGGTACAGTCGGCTGGCTCGATCTGGAATCGGACGATTGGCAGAACGAGTACGAGCGGCTTTTGCAAAACCGGTATTTTGTAGGTATCCGCGTTATGCTGCAAGAGGAAACGGACGACGGATGGATTTTACGCCCGCGCATCGTCGAAGCCTTAAAGCGGCTGGCTGCGGATCGCTTTCCCGTCGATCTGCTTATGAATCCGCGGCATTGGCCGCATGTGTTGGAAATACTGGAGAAGGTTCCCGATTTACGCGGGGTGGTCGATCATATCGCCAAACCTGATATTAAAGCGGGCAAGCTCTATCCGTGGAAGGAGCAGATGGCGGCGATCGCCAAGTTTCCGAATATGTATTGCAAGCTGTCAGGGATGGTGACGGAGGCGGATCATCAGAAATGGAAGCCAGCCGACCTGAAGCCTTATGTGACGCATGCGATCGATGTTTTCGGGACGGAGCGGGTCATGTTCGGCAGCGACTGGCCGGTTTGCTTGCTTGCGGCCGATTATTCCGAGGTATACGACGGACTGGTTAAGGTGCTGCCGGAAACGTTCGATTCCCACTCTTTGGACCAGCTGTTCGGATTAAACGCCATGCGCTTCTATAAATTGAGCTGACAGAAACAGGCCGCTTTCGTCGGAAGACAAAAGCGGCCTGCTTTGTTTGACGGTTAGAACAATACGGCGTCGAGCGAATAGTCGCCGGCGCCGATCAGCGCTACGCCTACGGCGATCACGATGAGCGCCCAGTTGTATTCGGTGCCGTTTGCCGTCGCCCAGTAACCGTTCTGGCCGTGGACCTTCACGATTGCAATCAGCATCGTCAACACGATGAATGCGGCTCCGACGCCTGTCAGCAAACCCGCTGCGAACAACAGGCCGCCGGCAACCTCGGCAAGTCCTGCGAGAACCGCCAGCGTGACGCCCGGTTTAATGCCGATCGATTCGAAAAAGCCGCCGGTTCCTTTCGGGCCGTAGCCGCCGAACCAGCCGAACAGCTTCTGCGTGCCGTGCGCCGCGAACGTCAATCCGATCACCAAACGAATAAGAAGTAAACCTAATGCCATCATAATCAATAACCTCTCCCTTATATAAATTAAAGTAATATACTTACTTTATGTAAGTTATTTTAAAATCACTACTTACTTTTGTCAAGGGGGTGTGATAAAATATTATTAAATAAAACATCGTGAGCGGCAACGCTCGCTTATGTATAAGGAGTTGAAGCACCATGACAGAGCATTCGCACTCGTTGTGTCCCAAATTCGAATCCGCTTTTGAGCTTCTCGGCAAAAGATGGACCGGTTTAATCATTCGGGTACTGCTTAGCGGTCCCAAACGGTTTAAGGACATCTCAGAAATGATTCCCGGCATGAGCGACCGGATGGTATCCGAGCGCTTCAAGGAGCTGGAAGCTGCCGGAATCATCACGCGCAAAGTGTATCCCGAGACACCCGTTCGCATCGAATACGAACTGACCGCGAAAGGCGTAGCGCTGCAGCCGGTTATGGATGAAGTGCAAACATGGGCGGAGAAATGGGAAAAATAAACCAAAGGATCATGCTCGCAATCGTTGCTTCGGCCGGTATGGTCGGAGCTCTTTTGCGTTACGGGATAGGCAGCCTTGTCCATGGGCTGTGGGCCTCTCCGTTTCCGCTGGGCACGTTGATCATCAATATAATAGGCTGCCTTGCGCTGGGCTGGTTTCTTACACGGTTCAGCCGCTACGAGTCGATCCATCCTTACATTCGCACCGGAGTCGCCACGGGTTTAATCGGCTCCTTCACCACGTTCTCGACCTTCAGCATCGAAACGGTCGAGCTGTTACGAGAAGGGCTGAAGCAGGAGGCGATGGTGTATGTGGTCATCAGCTTTTGGGGCGGCCTGCTGGCGGTATGGCTCGGCTCCCGGCTTGCGGGAAACGCCGGCGTGCTTAAAGGAGGGCGATCCGCATGAGCATACTAGTCAATCTTGCTTTGATTGCGGGCGGAGGCGCGTGCGGAGCGGTATCCCGGTTTTTGCTGGCCGGCTGGCTTGTGCGCACGTTCCCGATGCGATTTCCTATCGGAACGTTCGTCGTCAACACGCTCGGATCGCTGCTTATCGGCCTGCTGCTGGGCGCCGGCTTGGAGGATACGGGCTGGTGGTTTTTGCTCGCTGTCGGATTTATGGGGGCGTTTACGACTTTTTCCACGTTTAAATATGAAGGCTTCACCCTATTGAAAAGCAGCGACGTATACGGGTTATTGTTTTATTTGGGAGGAAGCTATACGCTCGGCATCGTCCTGGCTTGGCTCGGCTTGTGGATCGGGCAGGATTTGATGGCGGGTTGGCAGTGAATACATCTGCAGTTATTTTCGGTAAAGAGGCGAGAAAAATACGTTTAACTGGAAAAACTACGCGAACCTGCATTCACAAAATGGCGGTTCTGTTTAGGTTCACCGTCGATAGAGATATTAGAAGGTAAGGGAGAGAAAGCCATATGACGATTATCGGTTTTGTCAGGCACGGGGTGACGGATTGGAATCTCGAGGGGCGGGCGCAAGGCTCGCACGACGTTCCGCTTAACGAAGCGGGACTTGAGCAGGCGAAGCAGGTCGCGGAGCGTCTGGCCGGCGAACAGTGGGACTATATTTATGCAAGCGATTTATCGCGGGCAAGCCGAACGGCGGCCATTATCGCCGATGCCAAGGGCCTTCCGGTAACGGGGCATGATATCCGGCTGCGCGAGAAAACGCACGGCAGGCTGGACGGGACGACCGAGCAGGAGCGTGTGGAGAAATGGGGCTCCGGCTGGCGCGATATGGATCACGACGAGGAGCCGGTGGAAGCGGTGCTGGAGCGCGGCATGCAGGCCGTTGACGAAATCGCTCGGAGACATGAAGGAAGCCGTATCTTAATTGTGAGTCACGGCGCTTGGATACGCACGATAATGTCCGGCCTTGTCAAAGACGTAGAAATCAAGCCGCTGCATAACACGTCGATCAGCATCGTCCGCAAAAGCGAGGCGGAAGCCGACGTCGAGTGGGAATGTCTTGTCTATAATTGTACGGAGCATTTGGGAGCCTGATTCGCAACTGACTTTCTATATAGGTAAAAGGAAGGTGAGCGGGATGGAGCGGTTTCGGGAATGGCTGAAGCAGCCTTACGGCCAAAAGCTGAAAGCCCTGCATGCATGGAACGGCTGGTTGGTATTGGTGCTCGCGGTTACGGGGATCATGATTTATATTCCGTCCATACGGGGCGAGCTTGGCGCGCTCCGAGTTCTGCTGAAGCAGCTTCATATCGTGCTGGGCATCGGCTCTATCGCAGTCGTTGCCATGTATCTGCCGCTCATCGCCAAACATCTGCGCCAGCTCAAGGGCAAAACGGCGCAAATCGGAAACCTTTGGGTCGTTCTGCTGCTGCTGGCCGGGTGGAGCGTCAGCGGCATTATTTTGTGGCAATTCCGATCGCTGCCTCCGGCTTGGAGCAATACGGCGCTTGTTATTCACGACTTGTTTACGTGGATCGGCATTCCGTACGCTGCGTATCATTCGATTTCGCGAAGCCGCTATTTAAAACGGATCGAGCGGGAGGAGAAGCGCGCAGAGGCTGCCAAACGGCGTTCGGAGGAGCGGCGCTTGCCGGGGCCGATTTCGGCCGCCGATAGCGGGGAGCGTTATCCTGTCGATTACTCGAAGCTCGATCGGCCGTTTTTGTCGCGCAGGATGTTCATCCGTCTAGGCGCCGCCGCTGCGCTGCTTGTCGTAATCGGGCCGTCGTTTTACCGCTGGATGAAGGGCGCTTTTAATACCGGCGGAGGCTCGATAGCCGATTACTCGAGTGGAGACGGCAATAAAATGCTGCCTCCGCCCGAGCCGTTAGCCGAGTCGGCCGTTCCTGCAGGGGGCGGGGCCAAAGGGCAGTTCCGTATTTATACGGTGACGGAGTTTCCCGTTTATACAACGGAGAATTGGAGCTTCTCGATAAACGGACTCGTCGATAAACCGCAAACTTGGGACTGGGAAGCATTTCAGGCCATCCCGCGCAAGGTTCAGGTGAGCGATTTTCACTGCGTAACCGGTTGGTCCGTACGAAGCTGCACGTGGGAAGGCATTCCCTTATCGCAGTTTTTGGACGCGGCGGGGCTGCAGGCAAAAGCCAAATTCGTCAAGCTTTATTCGGGCGACGGGGTCTATACTGATTGCTTGTCGCTCGAGCAAGCCCGTATGGAGGACGTCATGGTCGCCGTGCTGCTGGATGGCCAGCTGATTCCGCAAAAGCTCGGGGGACCTGTCCGGCTCGTCGTTCCGAAAATGTACGCCTACAAATCGGTCAAATGGCTGAACCGCATCGAGCTGATCGAGAAGGAACATTTCGGCTACTGGGAAGTGCGCGGCTACGATCAGGATGCGTGGGTATAATGCGCTATGAGGTGAAGATGTGACGAGAATACTAGTAATCGAAGACGATTCCGATATCCAGGAGCTCATTAAAGAATTTTTAAGCGCGCAAGCATACGAAATTGACACCGCCGGCGACGGGTTGGAAGGAATCCAACGTTTTCGGAAGGAAAAATACGATTTGGTGCTGCTCGACGTGATGCTGCCGAACATGGACGGTTACCACGTTTGCCAAATGATCCGAAAGCAAGCTCCCGATGTGCCGATTCTTATGCTGACGGCTCTCGACGACGAGAAGGATCAGCTTAAAGGCTTTGAGCTGGGGATCGACGATTATATTACGAAGCCGTTTTCCTTCAACATTTTGATCAAACGAGTGGAGGCCGTGCTGAGACGGACGCAGCCGAGCGTTCCTTCCGAAATCATCCGGTTTAAGGAAGTGACAGTGGATAAAGCCGGTTTTACGGTATCCGTCAACGAGCGGAAAATCGAGCTGACGGCCAAGGAATTCGAAATCCTTCATTATTTGCTCGCCAACAAAGGCCGGGCCGTTACCCGGGAAGCTTTGCTTAATCAAGCTTGGGGCTACGACTATTACGGGGATGCGCGAATCGTGGATACCCACATCAAAAACCTGCGGAAAAAGCTCGGCATTCCCTATATCAAAACGGCTACCGGAATAGGATACAAATTCGATGAGTAATTTTCGCCCCAAAGGAATAACGCGCAAAATATTCCTGATTACAAGCGGCCTGCTCGTCGTGTGTACGGTGATCATATTTACCGTTTTTTATTATTTGCTGCCTTCTTTCTATCGCCAGTACAAGGTTAATACGTTGAATACCGCGCTGGAGCAGCTGATTCGCGAATCTGCCCCCCGAACGTTACAACAATCCCAACATGCGTTGAATGCATTTACCCGGGATTATAATGTTTGGATGGGGATCAAGGATGCCGGGGAACGGCTTGTTTTCGTTCCATCTCCCTATAACGAAGGCGAGGTTGAGGGAGAGCTGGACCTGTCCGAATCCAAGCAAGAGCAAAGCATGCCGCTCAAAAAAATTAATATTAAGCCGATTGATAATATGTACCAGGCCGAAAAAACGATTTCGTTCCTTGACGGGCGCTACACGCTGGTGCTGATGGCTACGCTGCAGCCGATAAACGAAGCGTCGGAAGCGATATTATTGTTTGCGCCTTACGTCATCGTGCTGGTTCTATTGATTTCCGTTACCGGAGCGATTCTTTATTCCAAAATGATTACGAAGCCGCTGCTCCGCATCAATCGGGTTGCCAAAAAAATGGCGAATCTCGAGTTCGATGCCGATTGCAGCGTGCATTCGCAGGACGAGATCGGCGAGCTGTCGCGCAGCTTGAACCGGCTCTCGCATAATCTGGAGCGAACAATGGCGGAGCTGAAGCAGGCCAATGAACAGCTGACCGGCGAAATTCAGAAGGAGCGGGAGCTTGAAGAGAAACGCAAGCAATTTATCGCGACCGTTTCCCATGAGCTCAAAACGCCGATTACAGCTGTAATGGGCCAGATCGAAGGGATGATTCATCAGATCGGGGCCTACAAGGACCGGGACAAATATTTGCGCCGATCGTATGCCGTTATGCAGGATATGGAGAAGCTTGTCAAAGAGCTGCTGGACATTTCCAAGCTGGAAAATTCGGGCTTCGAGCCGCAATGGAAGCAGGTTGATCTGTCATGCTTAGTCAAGGAATGCTTACAGCAGCTTGAATACGCCAGCACGGTCAAACACATCGCGATGAGTTCGGATATAGCGGAGCCGATAACGATCCGCGCGGATCGCAGTTTGCTCCGGAAAGCGGTCATGAACGTGATCCTGAACGCCATTCAATATTCGAAGCTGGGCGAAGGGGTCGGCGTAAGGCTGTTCGGCCGGGACGGCGCACATCTACTCGAGGTGCTGAATACGGGGGCGCATATCGAGGAAAACCAGTTGGAGGAGCTGTTTCAGCCTTTCCATCGGCTGGAGAAATCGCGAAGCCGCAGCACGGGCGGAAGCGGCCTCGGCTTGTATATCGTGAGGGAAATCATGGACATCCACAATTTTGATTATTCCATTCGGAATACGGAGCAAGGGGTGCTGTTCACGATCGTTTTCCCGGGAGAAGCGCCTCCGAATTATCCGAACTAATAATTGCTTTCGCTGAATCTTAGATAAACGTTAAGCCCTAAAAACAGCGTGTGTACCGGAAACGGTTCGCACGCTGTTTTTTTTTGCCTAGACAAAGCAATTCCTGTGGATAACGGGGCTCCCCCGGAAGGAATCGGCATATGTTCCAGAGGCATGCTTCGCCCTTGGGGGACTTTATTCCACATCATCCACACATCAACTCCACATGAACTCCATATCGTTCCTTTAAGATTAGCCAAGTAAGCAACAGGAATATTGCAGGAAGGGAGGAAACGCCATGCGTTTTCGGCGCTGGATGCGCAAGGATGCGGCGGCTGCGTCGCTGTTTCTGGCACCGAGCCTGATCGGGTTTTTGATTTTTTATTTGATCCCTTTCGGGATGGGGATCGTGTACTCCTTTCAGAGCTCGTCGATGGACGGTTCCTTCGTCGGCTTGGATAACTATCGGGAGCTGCTCGACAGCTCGTCATTCCGCAAAGCGGCGGCAAACACGTTCTGGTTTACCGCCCTCAGCGTTCCGCTTATGGCGGCGTTTTCGCTTTATATCGCCATGCTGCTGAATCAGAACGTTTATTTGCGGAATTGGCTGCGGACGGCGTACGTCATGCCGCTTGTCGTTCCGGTTGCCTCGATTATTCTCATTTGGCAAGTGTTGTTCGACTGGAACGGAACGCTTAATGCCGTAATGAACAGCCTGGGGATCGACCGCATCGACTGGATGAAATCGGACTGGGCCCGGTATGTCGTCATATTCGTTTATTTGTGGAAGAACATCGGATATAACATCATTTTGTTCATGGCAGGCTTGCAAAATATCCCGGGCGACTATTACGAAACCGCCGATGTGGAAGGTGCCGGACCGATACGCAAGTTCACGAATATTACGCTTGTTTATTTGATCCCGGCGATATTTTTCGTGGTGCTTATGTCGATCATCAACTCCTTTAAAGTATTTCGCGAGACGTATCTGATTGCAGGGGATTACCCGCAGGACAGCATTTATATGCTGCAGCATTATATGAACAATATGTTTCTGTCGTTGGATATTCAAAAGCTTACGGCCGCCGCCTCGATTATGGCCGCCGGGATCGTCCTGATCGTCATCGCGCTGTTCGCCTTGGAACGCCGGTTTCGGCAGTTTATGGACGGTTAAGGGGAAGACGAGCTGAAATGGAGGGAAAAGGATGAAAACATCGCATGCCGCAATAAAAAGCTTGAAGACGGTTTTCCTCGGCTGTCTCGCGGTTTTGCTGCTTGCGCCTATTGCGCTTACCGTCACCAATTCCTTCATGACGGAGCAGGAAATTGCCATGAATTACGGAGCAATCGGCAAAGTCGGATCCGATGCGAACCTGTTCGTCAATGCGAAGCTCATTCCGGACTGGGTGTCGTTCGAGCAATACGTCAAAGTGCTTGTAGACACGCCCGCTTATTTGTTTATGTTCTGGAACTCGGTCCGGCTAGTCGTGCCGATCATGATCGGACAGGTTATCGTCGCATCGCTCGCGGCTTACGGATTTGCGAAGCTGCGGTTCAGGGGAAGGGACAAGCTGTTCTTCCTCTACCTGATAACGATGCTGATGCCGTTTCAGGTAACGCTGGTGCCGAACTTCATCGTGGCGGATAAGCTCGGATTGATGAACAGCGGCAGCGCGATTATTTTGCCGGGGATTTTTGCGGCGTTCGGAGTTTTTCTGCTCCGGCAGTTTATGCTGAACATCCCTTACGCCTATGTCGAGGCGGCAAAAATCGACGGCGCCGGCCAACTGCGGATATTTCTGTCCATCATCATGCCGATGGTGAAGCCGGCGGTTGCGGCGCTGATCATCCTGCTGTTCGTCGACAACTGGAATATGGTCGAGCAGCCGCTGATCTTTTTGCAGGATGCATTCAAACAGCCGTTGTCTGTCTATTTATCGCGGATCAATGGGGAAGCGCGGGGAGTTGCGTTTGCGGCTTCAGTCGTTTATATGATGCCAATGGTCCTGCTGTTTCTGTACGCGGAGCCGTATTTTATCGAAGGCATTCAATTATCGGGCGTGAAAGGGTGAGTAAGAAGTGCGAAAAAAGACGATCGGCGTTATTGCCGGCTTGTTCTTGAGCGCTTTGCTGCTGCTGACTTTTTTCAGCAATACGATGCTCGCCTTGACGCTGCCGAAGGTCGTCACGGAGAAGCCGCGGAAAGCGGCGCTTCAACAGAAGATAGAGGGCGCAGGGACGATCGTTCCGCAAGAGGAGATCGAGCTGAAAAGTCCGTCCGGCCAAAAAGCCGCAGGCATTCACGTCAAAGAAGGAGATGCGGTCAAGAGAGGGCAGAAGCTGATTACGTTCGATAACAAGGAAACGCAGCGGCAGCTGCAGGACGAGCAGTCGAGATTGCAGCAGCAGAAGCTTTCGCAGGAGAAGCTCAAAGAAAGCTTTATTAAAGCGCAGCAAAGCGGAGAGGAGAACGCTATTCGGGAGGCCAAACGCAGCTTGGAGAGCCATGACATCGATATGGCGGTCCAAGAACGCAAGATTCAAAGCCTGAACGAGAAAATGGCCGAACAGCGGCAGCTTGCTGCACCGTTCGACGGTATTGTGACGCAGGTTGCCGCCGGCGAGGGGCAAGCCGCTTCGCAAGGGCAGACGCTGATCAAAATGATGAATACGGCTAAAGGCTTTAAGCTGGACATTCAAATTCCGGAGGAAGGGGCGGCATTATTCAAGAAAGGGGATAAAGCTCCCGTTCAGGTTGAAACGGAAGGCGGAGCCGGCAAACAGCTGGAAGGGCAATTAATCGGGATCGAGGCGGTTGAACAAAGCGGCGGAGGCGGAGGACTCCAGATAGGGGCTGCCGGAGCACCGAAAGATCGGGAGATGAAGGAGGCAGGTCCGAACAAACGACTCGTCTTCTCCTTGCAGGATCCCGGCCTTCGAGGCGGCGAAAGCGCAAAGCTTGTCATGACGAAGCAGATTGGCAAGGAGGAGCTTCTTGTTCCTAAAGGGGCTATTAAAGAAGACGCCGGCGGAAGCTACGTTTTTACGATTACGGAGAAGAAAGGGCCGCTCGGCAATGTTCTTACCGTACGCAAAGCTTATGTGACGAAAGGAAGCTCCAGCGAAAATGAAACGGCCGTCGTTCGAGGCCTAACCCCAACCGATTCATTCATTACCGAGAGCAGCGAGCCGCTTCAGGAAGGCAACCGGATTCGGCTGCAATAAATAGATATATAGAGCAGACAAAGGGAGATATGAAAAAATGAAACGTGCAGGATTAACCGTGTTGAGCGGCCTAGTTGCCGTCGCTTTAACGGCATGCAGCGGCGGGACCGCAAAGAAGGAGGGCGGGAACGTTGCGAAGAAGGAAGGAAAAACCGTTATTACCGTTTCCGTCAGACAAACGGATGCATTTCTGAAGCTGGCTGAACAAAAATACGAGCAGACGCATCCCGATATCGATATCCGAATCAAAGAGTATGCCGCTGCGCCGGACAGCGGACAAATGCAGCTGGCGATGGACGAAACGGCCTTCGAGAAATACCTCAATACCGTCAATACGGAAGTGATGTCGGGGAAAGGAGCGGACTTGATTTCGCTGCAGGATTTGCCGTATGCCAAATATGCGGAAAAGAAAGTGCTGGCCGACTTAGGCGAGCTAATGGCAAAGGACAGTTCCTTCAAACCGGACGATTATTACGCAAACATTTGGAATGCCTCCAAAATAAACAATGGTCTTTATGCCATGCCGCTTAATTTTACGCTTCATCTAATTCTGGGAGACGCAGGAGCCATAAAGGCTGCCGGACTGGAAGTGGACGACGAAAGCTGGACCTGGGAGTCGTTCTCCGAACTAGCCAAGAAGCTTGTCAAAGACGCGAACGGAGACGGCAAACCCGACAAATATGTCATGACCAACACGGAACCGGAAAGCATGCTGATCAACTTAATGAGGGACAATTACGTTGCCTACGTGGATCAGGCGAAGCGGCAAGCGCATTTCGATTCGAAAGAGTTTTTGTCTTTAATGGAGCAAGTCAAGGAGATGTACGATGATCATTTGTTGTCTGGAGTAGGCGCAAGCTGGGGAGAACAGTTTTTTAGTACGTGGACGGCGAACTCCGTCCAGGATCTTGCGCTATATGCCAAAATCGTGTATAACGAGGGCGCCGTTTACCGAAAACCGGTTTCAGGTCAAGATCAAGGCGGTTCGTTCAGCTCGTCCAGGATGCTCGGCATCAATGCAAAGTCGGACGTAAAGCAGGAGGCGTGGGATTTTCTGAAATTTCTGTTGTCCGAGGAGATGCAGGCCTCGCCCGAGCTTAAAGGAATAGCAATGAATAAATCCTTATCCGACAAACAATTAAACGAGATTCAGGAAAGGCTGAAGAAAGGGGCTGTCAAATCCTTTAGCGGAACCGTTCCCGGGCCGATGACGGACGAAGAGATGCAGAAGATCAAGCGGCTGATCGGCGAAGCGGTCATGTTTGCAAAGACGGATTCCAAAATCAACTCGATCCTTTTTAAGGAACTGACATCGTATTTTGCCGGACAAAAATCGGGCGAAGAGGTGAGCAAGCTCATCCAGAACCGGGTCACGACGTATTTGAATGAATAATCGGTGAGTGATGATTTGGAAAGAAAAGAGCGGGACGGTCAACATTTGGCGTAAAACAAAGGGGGCGGAAGCCCGGCTCTTCAGCTAGATTTCCGCCCCTTCCGTTTACAGATGAGATCCGCCGCTTGCGTCAAGGCATTGACCGGTTACCCAACGGCTGTCCGACGAGGCAAGGAAGGCCGCGATATTCGCAACGTCTTCAGGCTCTCCCCACCTTTTGAAGGTTGAAAGACCGGCGGCATATTTTTGCCCGTCGGGGTTTTGCAGCGTCCCGGCATTCATTTCTGTATTAATAATGCCCGGCTGGATGGCGTTCACCGTAATATTGCGGCTCCCAAGCTGCTGGGCCAAGGCGCGCGTAAACGTATCGACGGCCCCCTTCGACATGCTGTAGGCGAAAACACCGGGAGAGGCCACGCGTGTAACAAACGATGAGAGATTGATAATGCTGCCTCCGTCTTTCAGTCGCGGCAAAGCTTGCTGAGTCACAAAAAGCGGCGCTTTGACATTGATGTTCATGACTTCGTCGAAGGATTGTTCCGTCGTTTCTTCCAGGGTCATTATTTGACCGATTCCAGCGTTATTGACGAGAATATCGAACCGATTATCGCCTGTACGATTCCAAACGGTATCATCCAATGCCGCATATAAATCACGAATGCCGCTAAGGGTACTTAAGTCGGCGCCGATCGCGAATGCGGATCCTCCGTTTTGCTCAATCTTATGAACGACTTCTTCCGCTTCAGGTTGTCTTTTTCCATAGTGTACGGCGACCCATGCACCTTCTTGTGCCAGACGCAGCGCAATGCCGCGGCCAATTCCCCTGCTTGCGCCGGTTACAAGAGCGATTTTGCCTTTCAACCTATTCATATCTTCATCTCCTTGTTTGCGTTTCATGTTACTTATATCACAAGGGGATGTTTGAAATATTGCTCTCTCATTCCGCCTAACACAAAACGATAATTCTATAGGGGGTGGTCTGGGCGGGGATGCTTTTGGTGGTAGGTCCGTAAATAACGACCAGATCCCGGTTCGCAGGGCTTTTTGAAAAGAGCTGCCCGTTTGTTAAGACGATTTTCGTATAGGGAGAAATATTTAATCGTAATCGACCGTCGCTACTAACCAGCTCGCTGTTAAAATAATCCACTTTTACATTTTGATACGGGCTATCTTTTACCATGACAAGCGCTTGGTATTGTGGTGGGTAAATTAGAAGAGCAGGTGCATCTCCGTCATAATATCCAGTTACGCGATCTCCTACCGACACCATTACATGGTCTACAAAGTAAGTTGTGGGCGACACCACGAAATTTACGATTGCTCCCGATCCGTTTTCTACAGATATGAATTGAGAACAGCCTTCTCCCTTACCGTTTTGACCCGTGAAAAAATCATTAATCATAGTGACTGTCCCGTGAAAAGAATAAAAATTTGTCATACGATACCTCCATTGCTTTCCTAACACGTTTGCTCTTTTATAGTATGTGGGTGAATAACTATATGTGCAGATGCCCAGTGTATCGCGTGAGTTATTGCGCTGTCAGGAACGATCGTTGAATAATCGAGCGAGGCGTTAATCCAAGAAATAGAACGATTTGTTCTAAACCGTATATTTTTCATTACTTCTAACTTTTGGTAGCATGGAGTTGTGTTTATAAGAGGAAAGGGAGGATTTACCTATGCCATGGCCCATGCTCCATTTCTCGATTGCGTATCGAATGTTTGACGGTCATCCTCAACATGAATTTTTACTCGGGAGTATCGCTCCGGATGCCGTACAGTTTAGGGAAGATAAATTTTCTAAAGCGAGGTCACATTTACGCGAAAGTATGGGGAGCTATCCGGATTGGCCTGGATTAATCGATTTTTATAACCGAAGAGTTCATGATTACAAAGATGATAAATACGAAATGTTTTTATTGGGATACCTCAGTCATATTATGGCAGATGACCTTTGGGCTGCGTATAAACGCAGGATAAGCAATGAGGATAAAAGCGTCTTACAAGCAATCTGGAATGAAGAAAACAAGTATGATTTCCATCTCAAACGAACCGTTCCATGGCGAGACGTTATCGAACGACAAGTAGCCGGTGCTGCACTTTATGAAACGGCTGGCCTGTATACCTCGGAAGAGCTGGACATATGGAGACGCAAATTGTTCATCTGGTTAGACACTCCCGAAAATGAACCGTTAATCGAAAATCAATATTTAAATGATGCTGACGTAGGGGGATTTGTAGACGAAGCCGCTGTTGAGATTTCCGGTTGGATCAAAACGAAACTAGGCAAGTCTTTGATCTGAGATATAATTAGGGAAAACGGAGGCATTGTAAACGTGCAGAAGACTAGGAATATAGTTCTTGTAGGTATGTCAGGAGCCGGTAAAAGCACTTTAGGCGTGCTGCTTGCTAAAGCTTTAGGAATGGACTATGTGGATACAGATATCGTTATTCAACAAGATGAAGGCAGGTTGTTACAAGAGATCATTGATCATGACGGTCTCGAAAAATTTATGGAAGTCGAAGAAAAAGTTGTGTCTGAATTGCAGCTCGAAAATTGCATCATATCTACAGGCGGAAGCGTTATATATTCGGAAAAAGCTATGCACGCCCTCAAACAGAACGGGCTCATTATTTATTTGCATGTCCCCTATGAAGAAATTCAAAGGAGACTAACCAATATTACAACCAGAGGCATTGTCATCAAGAAAGGAAACAGTCTTAAGGACGTGTACGAGGAAAGAGTTCCGCTATACAAGAAGTATGGAGATCAAACGATTGATTGTTCAAATAAGGATATAGAACATTGCGTCAGTGAAATTATAGAGAACATCCGAGAATTCGACTGAGGGGAACAAGAGTACCAAGACAAAAGGGGGATAAAAAACATGAAGGGAATCGAAGAACTTGTTTACGAAGGTGAATCTGCGTTAACCACTGTTGAGAATTGGATTTTTGAATCGAAAAATAGTAATCAAGCCATAATTCTTCCCTCTGAGATAGAAATGAGTATAAAGGTTATAACAGACCTGCAAGTAACAACCAAATCTATACTGGGTGCGATTGCATACTCAACCGGCGGAATCTTATTTCAGAACGGTTGGCTTCGTATTTTGGGTTCGGGTCATGATAAGTTACCGAGAACCATTACATCATGGAGTGAACAGTGTGACATGAAACATGCCTTGTTGGTAGCTGATGATGTTGTTGGAGGATTTTTTGCTCTAAATTGCGGTTTTCTTGATGAAGGAGTAGGCGAAATTTTTTATTTTGCCCCTGACATTTTGGATTGGGAGCCTTTGGAGATGGGGTATTCCGACTTTGTGCATTGGGCTTGTACTGGAGATTTACATACATTTTACGAAACGTTCAGGTGGAATGGATGGGAAACGTATGTTGCAGATATAAACGGAAATCAGGGTATTTCCATATACCCGCCTCTTTGGACAAAGGAGTCGAATCAACAGGGCATAGAGAACTGCTCTAAAAAAACAGTGCCGTTAGAGGAGCTTTGGGGGCTGCATAACCATATGCGAGAGCAATTAAACAAGGAGTAAATGCTGAATATACAACCTTATCCTATTAGGAGGTCGTGAAATGGCGTTTCCTACACATATCGTATCGGCAGGCGGAATTGTAGAAGATGGGAATGGAAATATCTTATTAGTAAAAACCCGTGACGATGGTTGGGTGTATCCTGGCGGGATAACTGAAGTTGGAGAAAATCTGATTGACGGCGTGATCCGTGAAATCAAAGAGGAAAGCGGAATAGACGCCACTGTCAGCCATTTAATCAGTATTGTTTCCAATACAGCGATCCATAAGTGGTATGACGGTGTGACTGATGTTCCTACGAAGGTCATGTTTGATTTCGTGTGCAAGGCTGCGGGCGGGAAGTTAGCTGCTTCTGATGAAACTAGCGAGTGCAGGTGGGTTCCAAAGGAAAATGTTCTGGAATTCATTACTTTACCCGCAATCCGCATGCGTTATGAAGCTTATTTGAACTTTGACGGCTCTGTAAATTATTTGGAGTACGTCACTGCGACAACGTCAGAATGTAGTGTCAAGCTTCAAAGGCGTGTTTAGCTGTCCGGTATTTCTCGTTCAAATTCGGAGCTGACGGCCGACAAGCATCCGATCGAGCCGTTGGAAGGAAGCGGCTTGTTCCAGGTGTAGAAGTTTATCCGCATATAGTGAAAAAAGGAGCCTTGTCCGTCGACTCGTTCGATGAGCAAGGTTCCTTCTTTTTTGAGGGGGGTGAATAAAAATCATCCTGTTCAAGGACAAGGCACGATTCTATAATCGCTTAAGTAAGTTTGATTCCAGCGGATTCCATTCGGGTGACTGGAACGATGCTATACATAAATCGAGAGGAGAATCATCGATGTTTATTACTATACAAAGGAGAACGGCACGCGCACTCGCCTTGGCGCTAGCCGTCGTTCTAATGCTTAACGGCTTTTCGTTATTCGGAGCAGCCAAGATCATTGCAGCGGCGAATGTGGAAACCGCGGTTGAAGCGCCCGTTTCGCCTGTGGCGCCGGGCTCCGTTGCCGCGCTGAATGCGAGAGTAAAGGCTTCGGAGGACGCCTCCTTGCTTTTCGACCTTGAAATATTCGACGCTTCCTTGAAGAAGGTGCATCAAGTATTTGTCGATCATATCGACGTAAAGGCCGGGGAAACGAGGACGGTTCCATTTGAATGGGCTGTGCCTGCAGGTCTGCCCGGAGGAACGTATATCGTCAGCCTGGGTATTTTTGGAGCGGGATGGGACGGCATGTACACTTGGCACGCAGGTGCCGCTTCGTTGACGATCTCCCAAGAGGAATCGGCGTTCGAGAGCAGCGCTGCGGTTGCCGCAGAGACCGCCAAGCCAGGCGATACGGTGGACGTCGATGTGACGGTGACGTCCCGCGTTTATGGCGATGCGATCGTGGAAATCGGCATCGTCGGACCGGACGGGTCTAAATCGACCGAGGAGGTCGTCAACGGCCGGTTCGAAGCCGGTCAGGAACGGACTTTCGGCGTGGAGTGGGTCGTGCCGCAGAAGGCGCAGTCTGGCGATTACCGCATCGAGATCGGCGTTTATAGCCCTGACCGGAGCCAGATGAAGCATCGGAATACCTCTGCCGGACAGTTCACGGTGCTGGCTGCCGGATCGCAAACGATACCGGCGCCGGCGGATTTGAAGGCGGCGCCCAAGCAGCTCGCAGTTACGGTTACGTGGAGCGGGGTCTCAGGGGCGACAGGCTACGAGCTTGAAGCTGACGGGGCGATCGTACCGGATATTCAAGGAACATCCTATATCCATCAAGGCTTGCAGCCGGGCACGGAGCACGCTTACCGCGTAAGAGCGAAGCAATATGGCGCGGCGGGCGCTTGGAGCGAGTCGGTAACCGCCAAGACCTCCGCAGCGTCCGGAACGGCCGCTCTTAAGATCTTTTCAAAAACGGGCACAAGCGACTGGTCGCAAATGCCGAGCCCAGGCTTCGAAATCGAGAACGCGGGCAAAACGCCGATCCCGCTTGGCGAGCTTTCGCTGAGGTACTATTTTACGATCGAAGAGGAAAGTCCGCTGTCGATCGGCTTCTGGTCGACCGCTTCGAACAGGAACGTGACCACGAAGTTCGTCAAAATGCCGATCCCGTCGGAAAAGGCCGACCATTACTTGGAAATCGGGTTTGCAGCCGATGCCGGGCCGCTTCAGCCGGGCTCGAAGGTCGGCGTTTATACTTGGATCAACAAAGAGAACTGGTCGATCTTCGACCATACGAACGACTACTCGTTCACGCCGACTTCCGATTATACCGATAACGGCAACGTGACCGGCTATCGTTCGGGGACGCTCGTTTGGGGCATCGAACCCATGCTGTTCGACATTCCGCCTTACCCGATGAACGTAGCGGCCGCCCCCGCAGATGAAGCGATCACCGTATCGTGGCAGCCTGTCGAAGGGGCAACCGGCTATGATGTCGAGGCGGACGGACGGCTGACCGAAAACATTTCGGGCACGTCATTTAAGCACGACTGGTTAAGACCGGGTACCCGTCACACGTATAAAGTGAGGGCGAGAGCCGGGAGCAAGACGAGTATTTGGAGTTCTACACTGTCGCTCAAAACGACGGGCGAGCAGGCGCTTCCGGCTCCGGCGAATGTAAGGGCGAACCTCGCGGAAACGTCGGTTACGGTTTCGTGGAGCAAGCTGGCGGAGGCGATCACCGGCTATGAAATCGAAGTCGACGGCGCAATCATAGACGCGGGAATGCAAACATCGTACGTGCATGGAGGGCTTGTTTCCGGTTCCCAGCATACGTACAAAGTGCGAGCGAAGGATGGCGCCACGCGGGGCGCGTGGAGCACGACGCTTAAGGCGAATACCAAGTTCGTGCCTGCGGGCAAGTTCGATGTCACATTCCAGGTCGACCCATCCGCAGAACGGGCGCCGATCAGCCCGTATATTTACGGTACGAATGAAGATTTGACGGGCACCGAAAACTGGAGCGCGCGGCGTATGGGCGGCAACTGGATGTCCACCTACAATTGGGAAACGAACGCATCGAATGCGGGAGACGATTACTTTTTCATGAGCGACAACTATGTGCCTTGGTATTACGGCGGCGTGCCGTGGGGCGGCAATATGGCGGAGCCGGGCGTCGGCGTTGCGGGCTTCCATCAGAAATCGCTCGACAAAGGGATGTTCTCGCTCGTTACGCTGCAAGCGGCAGGCTTCGCCGCAAACGATACGAATGGCGAAGTAACGGCAGCCGAGACGGCGCCTTCATCCCGCTGGGTCGAAGTGAAGCCGTCGAAGGGCGCACCGTTCAGTCTCGTTCCGAACCTGACGGACAATGCCGTTTATATGGATGAGTTCGTTCATTATTTGGTGAACAAGTTCGGCGGGGCCAAGTCGGCTACGGGCATTAAGGCGTACCAGATCGACAACGAGCCGGGTTTGTGGGCCAAAACCCATATGCACATGCATCCGCAGGCTCCGGGCAGCGCGGAAGTGGCGGACAAAGGTATCGAGCTCGCCAAAGCGGTCAAAAACGTCGATCCCGACGCCGAGCTCTACGGTCCGGTTTCTTACGGCTTCGACGAGATGTACAACATGCATGAAGCCGCCGACTGGAAGGCGGTGAAGGGCACGTACGACTGGTACATGGACTACTATTTGGACCGGTTCCGCGTCGCTTCCCAACAGGAAGGCAAAAGGCTGCTCGATGCGCTGGACATTCACTGGTATCCGGAAAATACGGCGGGCGGTTACCGGATAACGGACAGCGGCTCGAACGGCAATCTTGAGGCCAATAAGGAGCGCATGCAGGCGCCAAGATCGCTATGGGATTCGAGCTACACCGAGAATACGTGGATCGGACAATGGTTCAGCGGCTTCCTGCCGGTCATTCCGAGGCTGCAGCAGTCGATCGACACGTACAATCCGGGTACGAAAATCGCCATTACCGAATACAACTACGGCGGCGAAAACAATGTGTACGGCGGCATCGCGCAAGCGGACGTGCTGGGCATCTTCGGAAAATACGGCGTGCATTTCGCGAGCTTCTGGAAAATGGTTAACGAACTTAAAGAAGCGCCGTATATTAGCGCAGCCGCGAAACTGTTCCGGAACTACGACGGAAACAATGCCGGCTTCGGCGATACGAAGGTGAAGGCGGAGACGTCGGATATCGAGAACAGCTCCGTATACGGCTCCGTCTACAAGGACAGCGACGACAATCTGCACCTGATCGTGCTGAACAAAAACAATGATCACGCGATGAACGCCATTTTCAATATTGCCGGGGAGACGGGTTACAAATCGGCAAGAGTATGGGCGTTCGACGGCGAAAGCTCCGCGATTACCGAGAGAGAGCAGGTTGCCGAAATTACAGGCAATACGTTTACTTACGAAGTGCCGAAGCTGACGGCATGCCACATCGTGCTAAGCGCGGAATAACTATACGAAAGCGTCCGTTAGCAGCCCGAAAAGGCGGCGAGCGGGCGCTTTTTCGATTTTGCGATTCATTAAAGCTTGTTCCTGGCACGTTGGCCCCGAAGGCAGGATCGAAGTGAAGAATATAGAACTATTATCGAGTCATGCTGTTCTTTGATCCGAAACAGCAAAGCGCTGAAAGCAGGGCTTTGCTGTTTTCTGTCATAGCTGCGCTTTATCGTTCTCAGCTTTTGGGATGGAGTCGTTAATTCCCATGAAGAAAAGGAATTACGCGGTCCAATGTCAAAATTGGGATATCGAGGTTATGATTCAGGCATGATCAATCGCATGGCGGTCTAGTACAATAGAAGGGATTTAAAGAAATGATAGCGCATACAAAGGGTGGCGTTTTGACAGAAAAAAAGAAAAGGGGAAGCTTCGATGCTGAATCGTTTACGTCTGTTTACGAGACACAAATATTTTTTGATCCGGTTGATCGCGTATTCGTTGCTCATTTGCCTGGTGCCGATCGGCGTACTCGGCTTCTTCTTTTATCACAGCGTGCAAGCCTCGATGCATAGCGATATCGAGCAAGCGAACAATCGTTATCTCGACCAGACGGTAAATGCGATGGAGCTGGTCATCAAACAAGTAGGAAGCGGATATCGCCAATTTGTCACGAACAGCACGCTGTTGGAATTCGACAGGCTGCCGTACGGCAACTATTTCGATGAGATCGATCATTGGTATTTGTCCGATCATCAGAAGGAGCTGACTGAGTATATCCAGCTCAAGGCCAAAGTACAGCAAAATATTGAAACGCTCATGCAGCACAGCGATTTTATTTATTCGATCTACTACATCCACCCCGAAAGAGGCATCGTCCTGACGAACGGTCCTCTCCAATATGAGATCGAGCGGTTTTATGACAAAGGCTGGCAAGATGGACTCGCTCCCGGCACGCTGGGTTACCCCTTAATTATGAATGTTCGACAGGCCGTACAAGCGGATGGCAGCCTGAAGAGCGTCGTACCTGTTTTTTTTCGTCCCATGCAGGTCAACTATACGGTAGTCATCAATTTGGATGCGGATATCTTTTATCGGAATATTATTTCCAGTTTGGATACGAAGGGTCATACTTCGCTGATCGTCTTCTCCGATTCCAAGGAGCCGCTGTTTTACGATCGAGCTGTTTATCGAACGGAAGATGTGGAACGAATTCAGAAAGAGGTGGCCAACCCCGAGTCGGATGGGCAGGCCGCAGCCGTGCAAAAAAGCAGCAAAGTGTTGGCGGAACAACAATTAATCACATGGCAGCATTCCGAGGTTTTGGGCTGGACGATCGTCGAGGTAACCAATTTGCAGGACCTTTATGTTAGCGTTTCCCGGATTCGCACTTTATTTTTGACCGTATCCGTTATGCTCGCCATCGCAACCGTGGTACTTACGATCATAACTAGCCGCAGGATGTACAGGCCGGTTCAGCATATTTTGCAGTTTATTAAGGAAGGCTACCGTGACGATTCGAGTGCCGAAAGAGGGTCTCGCAAACAAAAAGGCGAGTTTCGAGTCATTCGCGACAGCCTGGCCGACGTTCATGCGGCCGGAATACGGCTGCAGAGCAAGCTGCGCGAGAGTATGCCTGCCTATCAGGAGAAGTTTGTCCGATCGCTGCTGCAAGCTCATCATTTCACGGACGACGAGATCCGGGAACGGTTGGATTTTCTCGGAATCCCCTTGCGGCCCGAAGGCATAGCGCTGCTCCTCGTTTCCGTGCGGCCGGATCGCCGCAAAGCGCAGAGCGCAGAGAAAGAGGCGATCGAGCATTTGCTTGTAACCGAAGATTTGGTCGAGGCTCTCGCCGACAGGAATGATTATTGGGTACAGGAGCTCGAGGAAGAACTGTATTTGGTGCTGATCAACTGCGAAGAGCAGGAAACGGCCACGATATTCGGTCTAGCCGAGCGGATCAAGAGAGCCGTTGAGAGCAGGCGATCGGCTGATTGTGCGGTCGGGCTTGCTATGTATTGCCGCTCAATCGGGGAATTGGCGCGGGGATATCAAGAGGCGTCGGAAGCTTTGCAGTACCGGGGCATGGCATCCGATACCGATGTCATCTATATCGGCGATGTCCGGTTGCATCCGCGAGCACAGCTGCCGTATCCGAAGAAAAAGGAAGATGCGCTGCTTCTGAGCATCAAAAATGGGGATCGCGAACAGGCGCTGCTTGTATTTGCCGAGCTCGTAAACGATATGCGAGCTGCGGTAGGCACAGGAGGGCTGCCGCATATTCAGCAAACCTTTTATCTCCTGGTCGTTAAACTGTTTGAAGCCGCACACGAAATGAAGCCGGACATCAGAACGGCGATGCCGGAAATGCGTCTCGATTTGCTGGTATCCGCGATTCAGAGAGGAGATTGGCAGGAGACTACAGGCCGAATCGAGCAGTGGATCGGCGAAGCGTCCCTATGTATATTCAATGCCTTCCATATTAAGAAAAACATGCATGTCGAGCAAGCCAAAGACATTCTCAAATATGGGGACGCCAAAGCGATTTCACTCACCTATGTCGCGGAACGGCTCGGATTGAATCCTTCCTATTTAAGCCGGATATTCAAAGAATACACCGGATTTACGTTTACCGATTACTTGGCCAGACTTCGTATCGACAAAAGCAAGCATCTGCTGCTGGAAAGCGACTTGCGGGTGAAGGAGATCAGCGAGCGGCTGGGCTACGCCAAGTCGAATCATTTTATTAAGCTGTTCAAGGATATGACCGGCCAAACGCCGGGCGATTTTCGCGAGAAGCATCGTTAAGTGCCGGAGGGATACCGCTATGATGACGGGAATGCCGCGATCATGACAAGTCATGACATCAGCATAGCCGCATACAACTTTTATCCCCTATGATGTCGTTAGGACGACGGCTTCTGCATGAAGCGGGTATACAACAACCGAAATCCGGATAAGGGAGTGTCTGAAATGCGGACAGCAGAAGAAAGGGGCCTGGTAAAGCAGGTTCCGCATACAACAGGCGATCCGTGCAAGCGCAAGCGCAAGCTCGGCCGGCTGGATGCAAGAAAACGGGCGGCAGCGACCGTATTGCTGGCATTGCTGCTGGTCGGTTGTACCGGAGGCGGCGCAAACACGGAGAGCGGCGATTTCGCGTCTTCGCCGGCAGCAAGCGATAACAGCGCCGGCCCCTTCGCCAAACATCTGGAGATTTCCTGGATCGGCCACAATCAGGTGGGCAAAATCAATGACGCCTTCGATAACCCGGTGAAGAAGCTGATCGAAGACAAGTTCAATGTCACAATCACGATGGTGCCGCTGGATGTGCATAACCAGGAGCAAGTAAATCTATTTTTCGCCGACGGCAAATCAGCCGATCATATCCGCGTCAATGTCGGTTCCAATTTCCTGATCGAGCAAGGGTTGGTGCGCGAGATTCCCGAAGACGCGCTGCGTAAGCTGATGCCAACCTGGATGTCCTCGATCGAGAGCATGGTAGACCCGGCGGTCGTTAACGCCACGATGAGGGTCAAAGGAAAATTGTATGCGGTTCCACATACCAACTATACTTATCTGCAGCCTTGGGTCATGGGCATCCGGCAAGACTGGATGGAGAAGGTCGGGATCGCCAAAATGCCGGAAACGATCGAGGAGTATCACGAGCTGCTCAAACGTTTTGCCCATAACGATCCGGACGGAAACGGCAAAAAGGATACGTATGGCAGCCATGGCGTTCAGCTTTACTTGCGCGGCGCCCTAGGGCTGGGAGGCAGTGAAATAACGGCGAGCTATTATGCCGATAAGCAGGGAAAGGTATACGCAACTGTGCTGACCGACAAATACAAGGAATATGTAAAAACGCTGCAAGGCTGGTATCAGGAAGGGCTGATCGATCCGGAATCAATTACCGATCAGCGGCCGCAGCAGCGGGCAAAGTGGACGGACGGCAAATTCGGCGTGCTCGCCGATCACCCTTGGTGGTTCGCCTCGACGACTGCAGCTAATGTGACGAATATGGTGACGGATAAAAATCCGAATGCCCGAATCGCCTTTTTCGAACCGTTTGCAGGGCCTGACGGCGATCGCGGAGCGGGCGGAGCCGGCTTCCCGGGAATGACCCCCGGATTTTACTTCGGACGGGATACCAGCGACGAGAAGATGGAGCGCATTATGGCGATCAAGGAATATATCGCGGCTAATTCGGATTTCTTCATACGCGCCTATTTTGGCGAAGAAGGGACGGGTTATACGTTCGATGCTAACGGTATTATTCAGGTGAAACCGGATTACTTGTCAGTAGAAAAAATAACGAAGGAAGGAATCAACGCTTACTTTGCCTTGATTCCGATGACTTGGGATTTTGCTAAAAAACATACCATTCCGAAAGCCGATCAGCCCGTTTACGAAATTTCAATGGCAACCCCGCCCAAATACAATGATGTCAACTTTCCGACGAACAACCGGAACGAAGCGCACTCGCGCTACGGCGCGGCCGTTAATACGATCGTGGCTGAATTCGAGACCAACGCGGTAGGAGGGCGTCTCGATGTGGACAAAGAGTGGGAGTCGTTCAAAAAACGGTTTCTCGATGCGGGCGGCAAAAAAATCATTGAAGAATACCAGAAGCTTCATGATGAAGCGGAAAATCATATAAAAGGAGATCGGTAGGATGAAATCTTGCAAATTGATTGCAGAGGATCCGAGGGTACAGGTCGAGTTCGGAGAGGAGCGTTTGATTTTGCAGGGCGGGCTGCAGCCGTTTATGCTGGCGACTTCGGCAGGGACGCTTGTCGTGCAGGCGCAGCTCCCGCAGCAAAAGCCTTACGGCACAAGGAAAATGGTATTCCCGCATAGGATGGCCACTGTCGTTTCCCGTGACGGGGGAAATACGTGGCAGCGCTTCGTCCGCAAGGAAGGAGTCGACGAAGTCAATATCGAAGGCGGGGCTGCGGAGCTGAAGGACGGAACGATTTTGGCGCTCGATACCTATGTTGTGGCCTCGGATAAGCCCGGATACGGTATCGGCGAGTTGGCATTGTCGCACGACGACTGGCATACGCTCGAGGAGCCGGCCGCGGTTTCTTTCGAACTGACGAATATCGATATCGAATCGAAAAAAGATGACGGAGGCCACGATCATCGGGCCGCACGTCTGCATCGGTCCATGATCGAGCTGCCGGACGGCGATCTTCTGACAACGATGTATACCTGGTTTTACGGCGATAACGTGCCTTGTCCCTATATGCCGAGCATGCACAAGGCGCGTACGATTTTGTACCGCTCTTCGGATAAGGGGCGCACCTGGCGGCAAATCGGTTCCGTTGTGAAAAGCACGGATGCCGGTACCGAAGGCTTCGTCGAACCGGTGCTCGTCCGCCTGTCCCAAGGCTTACATGAAGGCAGACTCCTCTGTCTGATGCGTACCGGCCGCGAGATGCATGCTGTTTATTCCGATGATGAAGGCGTAACGTGGAGCGAACCGAAAGTAGAGCTGATCGGCGGGATCGATGTCAACAGAACGGAGTTGTGGGCCGAGCAGTTCCGAGAGCTCAATGTCCCGGAGCCGAACGAAGGCATGAACGAGCTGCGCGGCATGTACGCGGACCCGGACTTGATAGAGCTGCACAATGGCGTTCTCGTCTGTGCGTTCGGCGTACGTATTCCCGAAAAGGCGTGCTGGAAAGATCCGACGCACCCGTGGAACGGCAACTACGTCGCGTTCAGCCTGGATCAGGGGGAGAGCTGGAGCCATGTCGTGCAGGTGACGTCAGGTGTCCTCACCGCTCATTACATGAGCATCCGCGAGCTTGCGCCGAACGTGCTTTATGTCGCGTACGATAACGGGGCTTGGAACAAGCCGGAATTGCAGCGGGTCGTAGGACGCCGGATCGGGCTGAGCTTTCGCATGTAGCGGCAGCGACGATAATCCGTACGAGCAAGGACGAAGATAAACCTCCAAAATAGATTGAGGCTCGATTACCTAATAAGAGAGAATAGGTGGTTACGTTTGATGAAGAAACAGAAATACAGTTTGTTCCTTTCCGCACTAATAATTGTTATGGCCATGCTGGTGCTGGCAGCCTGCTCCAAGGGCAATCCTGCGCCATCGGCAGGGCCGGCGGACAGTGACAGTGCCACAGGAGATCCTTCGCCGACTAAGAAGGCGGATGACAAGGGGGCGGCCGATAAAAAATGGGTGATCCGATTCGACCCGCAAATGCATTTGCCGAAAAAACCGGATGCGCAGGACCCGACGGAAAAGAAGGCGCTTGACGAGCTGAACAAAGAATACGAGGCGCTTCATCCGAACGTCAAGATCGAGCTTGTGAAGGTTCCTACCACGCAGGACCGCAATGCCTGGCTGCAAGCGCGGATGATGGCCAAGGATGCGCCGGATATTTTTTGGACCAATTTCGAAACGACATGGGAGAACTATCATAAAGGCTGGTTTTACGCGGTTGACGAATGGATGAAGAAACCGAATCCGTATAACGGCAATAAAATTTGGGGCGATACGTTCGTTCCCGGCATGCTCGATTCTGTGCGAGCCCCGGACGGCAAGCTCTATGATATTCCGGCTGACGGCGTAGGCGTAGCGATCTATTACAACAAGAAAATTTTCAAGGATCTCAATCTGAACATTCCGAAGACGTGGAAAGAGTTTATGGACGTCCAGGCCAAAATCAAAGAAAGCGGCACGACGCCGTTCGCCTTTATGCATGTCAACAAAGGCTGCTGCGATGTTTCCTGGTCGGACACGCTGCTGCACAACCAGTTCCTGATCGGAAACATGGCTCATCTGGATGAGGACAAAAACAACCGGCTCGACCCGATCGAAATCGCCCGCGCGACCAAAAAAGGGGTGATGCCGAACGAGGACATATTAAGACAAGAGTTTACCCTGCTCAAGGAATGGTCGCAATACTGGCCCAAAGGGTATATGAGCAAATACGATCAAAACCAAATGTTCGCATCGGGTAAAGCGGCAATGATGTTCGGCGGGAGCTGGACGATCGCGTCATTAAACGCCATGAAGCTGCCTTTTGAATGGGGAGCGTTCAATTTCCCGTTAGTGACCAAGGAGTCCGCATCGCTCTCTACGGAGAAAGGGGCGAAAATACTTGGCCCTTGGGGGCCGGGGCAGTGGGTTATTCCGGGCTACATGGAGAAGGACGATCCGGGCAAGCTGCCGGTTATTATGGATTACTTGATGTTTCTCAGCAAGCCGGAGAATATTTCGAAGCTCGATATGGAAACGGAGTCCGAGCCGAATATTATCGGAGCGAAGGCGCCGGAAGGGCATGAGGTGTTCCTGGAAGACATCCCGCTTATCGTGACGAACGGCTACGACGTTTATATGGGCAAATCGTTCTCCGATGCATGGGAGAATGGCATCATCCAATATTTGAGCGGATCAATGAGCTTGGACGACCTGATAGCCGAGGTGAAAAAAGCTTATGCCAAAGGCGCCGACGAAACGATCGCGCAGTATGAGCAGGCTCTGAAGAAATAAACAGTCGGTAAGTCGACGATCTAGCATCGGAAGAGTTACGTTATGTTACTAAACTTTTAATAGTACGAGGAGGAACTAAAGATGTCCGTACCGAACGATCCGAATTCAGTCCAGAGAGATAGGAAGTTCGATCGCAGAACGCTGCTCGCCTCCGCCGGTTTGGCCGGTGTTGCGCTAGCGACCGGGGGAATGTTTAGCAATATCGCAAGCGCGAACGGCCAACAGGATAAAACCAAACCGAAAGTACTGACGAGTTTGAATTATTGCATAGCGACAACCGTATCCGAGCTTCGAAATTTGTCCGATCCCGATTCGCAATTCATTTATTATGTTACCGATAGCGGCATGGAAGGGCATTTTTATTACGATTTGAACGATACCATATCGGTTGATAACACAGGCACTGTCATTGTTTCGGCGGCAGGAGCCAGATTCAAAAGAATTTACGACGAGGCGGTTAACGTTAGATGGTTTGGTGCGGAAGGCAACGGGGTTGCCGACGACACATCGGCCATACAGGCTGCTATAGATATTGAGGAAACGGTATATATTCCGAATACGGACACGAGTGTTTACCTGATCTCCGACACGATCAAAATACCTTCCAATAGACAAATTATTTTTGCAAACGGCGTTACTTTGAAGCTTAAAAACAACGTGAATAAAATCATGATTCAAAATTCCGATATAACGAACGGAAACAACAATATTGCGATTATCGGCGGAAAACTGGATGCAAATAAACAGAATCAAAGCGGAGGGGCGGATTTTGCCACGATTCAGTTGACCAAGGTAAGCCGTTCGTTATTCCAGAATTTGATCGTCAAAGGCAGTAAATTCATCGACTATTATTTTGGTTCCGCCGGATGGGATATGCTTTATTGCGATAATAACAAAATCTATGATTGCGAGCTGTATGAGTCGGATGGAGAAGGGCTTTGGTTAAGAGAATCCAATCATAATGAGATCGTCGGCGGGGAGTACCATCATAATTTAGGTTCCGGTGTCGCGATAAACGGCGGCGAGTTTAACCTTGTCGAACGCGTATATGCCCATCATGCCGCCTCTAGCAATTTGTCGATCAATGCAAAGCACACAAGAGTGATCAATTGCATTTGCGATACCAATGACACGGAAAACGGGATTACATTCGGCCACCATGGATACCCTGCGGATTATTCGATTTGCTCAGGCAATATATGCAGAAATAATACGGGACAAGGGATAGCCGTTCTTGGAAATACCATAGAGGTTATTTGCACGAACAATCGCTGCTATAATAACGGAGGTTCCGGAATACGGGTTTCGGACCTGTCTAAAGAAGTGACCGTTTCGAATAATACGATTTATAAAAATAACGAGTTCGGAATATACGTGGGCGGAAGCCCTGGCCAGCCGGATGTCCAATGCATCATCCAAGGAAACCTGTCCAAAGAAAATCGTTATGACGGTATTTTTTTAATAGACGCTCACAGTTGCCTGATTAGCAGTAACGTAATCAAAAATAATGGAAGATTCGGAGTATGGTTGTATGAATCAAACACAAAGTACAACACGGTTTCCGAAAATAGATGCTATGACGATCAAATGACCAAGACTCAACAAAGAGGAGTATATATTGAAGGAAGCATGAATAGTTTGACGGATAATATGTTATCAGGGAATAAAGATTATCCTTATGTGGCAGCGGCGGGAAATACGATCAGGGATAATAAATTGTCCGCTACGGAAGATTCATCCGCCATCCTGACATTGACGGCTTCAGGCAGCACCGTATATGAGAATAACAATATTCGGGCCGATACGCGCGTTACCTTTCAACCGATTTCCGCTTCTTCGTTAACTCGAAATATTGTTTTAACTGCTATTGGAAATGGAAATATAACTTTTGCTCATACCACTGGAAGCAATACTGATCAGGTTCGAATATTTATCGGATGATTTATACCTTCAAATCTGTTCAGGTACTTTTTTTATAAACCAACCCAGCAGGAAAACAAGTACGGCGAGAATAAATGCAATCCCAAAAACCGTTTGTAGACCGGCGACCATGCTTTGTGTCTTCTCGTGCATCGCAGCGGGATCGAGTGAATGATGAAGATAACGATTGGCTCCAGACGACATGATGCCGACGAACAATGCGATGCCAATTCCTCCTGCAATCTGTTGGAGCGTATTGTATATGGCTGTGCCATGGGGGACTAGATGACGCGGAAGTTGATTTAATCCGGTCGTCTGAGCCGGCATGACGACGAACGACATGCCTAAGAATAAGAGGATATGATTGAACAGAATGGAACCTCGCGTCGTATCGCTGTCGATGCCGGCAAATAGCCACAGCGATACGGCGATCAAGAACAGTCCGGGCACAATGACGAATCTCGGCCCGAATGTATCGAATAGTTTCCCCGACACCGGCATCAACACCCCGTTCAAAATGCAACCCGGCATCAGAAGTAAACCTGTCGAGAATGCTGTCAACTGCATCACGTCCTGGATATAGATCGGCAGCAATGTCGTTGTGGCGAATAAAACCATCATCAGGATTACAATCAAAACTGCAACCAGAGAAAAAGCGGGATGCCGGAATACCGAGAGATCGATCAACGGCTCTTTGATCTTGAGCTGCCGCCATACGAGCAAGAGCAAGAAGAGGCTGCCTAAGGCAATCGATCCGTAACCCTCGGGCTCAACCCATACATTTGTTTGGCTGAAGCCGTAGGTGACGCAACCGAAACCGACGGTTGACATTACAATGGATAAAAGATCGACTTTTGGCTTGGTCAATTCCGTCACATTCCTCACGTAGATGATTGCATAAATAATCGAAAATAGCGCGACAGGAATCACGATGTAGAACAGCCATCGCCAGCTAAGGGTATCGATGATCAATCCCGACAAGGCCGGCCCGAAAACAGGGGCGACCATAATGACCAGCCCCATAAGACCCATGGCGGCACCCCGGCGTTCCGGAGGATAGAGGGCGAGAATCGTATTCATCATCAACGGGAGCAAGAATCCTGTCCCGCAAGCCTGAACAATTCTGCCCATCAGCAAGATTCCGAATCCCGGGGAACTTGCACACAAGCACGTACCGGCCAAAAACAACGCCATCGCAGACATAAACATCTGGCGAGTAGTGAACCATTGCTGCAGTAATGCGGTCACCGGCACCAGTACGCCGATCACGAGCATATAACCCGTCGATAACCATTGTATGGTGGCAGCCGTAACGTTGAATTCCCGCATTAATCCAGGCAGCGCATTTGTAAGTAAATTCTCGTTAAGAAACGCAACAAATGCACCTAGTAGCAGGGCGGTTAACATCGCCCCTCTCTTCATTCCGCTTGCATCTTGAACCCGCTTGTTCATTTTCTGCCTCCCTAATGTTAAGTGCCTTGACATCGAATCGCCAGCCTGTCGTGCGGATTATCCTACACCATCACTTTCCAGCAAGGAATAAAAATGATCGCGGTCTTCGTCATCGAATTTGCCAAGCGTCCGTATTTTGACAAATTCATGTCCGCCATACATGTCTAATTCCTCGCCATACCTGTTGTAGAGCGCGATCATATTGCCATCCCGATTCAACTCCATGTACCCGTAACAGTTTGCTTCAGGCGCTTCACCGTATAGGAGCAAAAATCTGATTTTATCCACGCGGTTCATGCAGCTCCTCCTTTTCCGTCTCCCCATCTGCCTGAAGAAAATATTACGTGAAACCGGCCGAATTGGAAAAAGCGAAATTGCTCCTTATACCCGGAAATTCATTCATATTACAAAAGCATAAGGGGGGATCCCCCGCCGCATCGCTTTTTCGCACATTATCTCTTGACAGGATGAGCTTTGGAGATTATGATAACGTGCCGGTTAACTCTACAAGGCAAATAAAGCAAAAAAGGCCGACTTTTCGTAGTGCTTCGGCACCGAATCGTCAGCCCGGAACAGATCGCAGCGGAGATCCGCGGCTCTTGTACGCAGTATGCGGGCAGGGGACGGATGATCGGAACAAAATGTAGATCGAAGCCATCCCAAACAGCAATCGCCCTCTACTTGGTCTACTTGGCCAGGGGAGGGCGATCTTTTTGCTTAAGTTACCTTCTTCCACACCGATTGGCCTTAATTCGTACTAATAATAGAACAGTGTTAATCATATCCTTATTGAAGAAAACAATAGAAAGGAGTGAAATTTTAGTTGATAAAAGTTAAGGTTCGTTTACGGCCCATTGTAAGTAAGTTAAATTTGCCCACCGTTCTGAAAACGACTATACTGCCGGGTGATTCAAATGAAAGTTTATTTATTGCAACCCAGGTAGGAGAGATCTTTTACATACGAAACGGAGCTATAAGGACATTTTTGAATATTAGCCCGCGAATCATGAAACTAGGTGTTTCTAGTGGAGGATACGATGAACGGGGATTGCTGGGGCTGGCGTTTCATCCCGAATTTTATTATAACGGTCTTTTCTACCTTCATTTTTCATCAGCCGGAACACAAGGGCCAGGCGCTCTTCCAGGTACATTTGAATCTTTTAAACCTAACCCGTGTGATCCCGGAACCTTAAACCTAAAGTGGATAAATAGAGAAACTCAGTATGATCATATCGATACGGTTGAGGAATGGATGTTACAATCGAAAGGTCAACCTCAAAAACGACGGACATTACTTAACGTAAGAAGACCCTTTTTAAATCATAATGGGGTCAATAGCTTAAACTTTTCGCCTGAAACAGGAAACCTTGTTTTAACGACCGGTGATGGCGGATCCGGCTATGATCCTTTTAACTTAAGTCAAGACGATATGGAGATAGCCGGAAAAATTATTGAAATTGATGTAAATAAGCATGTATTTATTTATGATCCGCCCGTAGTCACGCGGTTCAACGAACTTCCCGCACCTATTCAGGAAACGCTTACGGTAATTGCCAAAGGGGTTCGCAACATACCGGGCATTTCCTATCAAAGGTTATATAATCAGTACATCAAATATGCGGGAAATGTCGGACAGGACTTGGTAGAGTCGATTTTTTCATTCGTTCATTATAAACCGATACCGGTGCCCCAGCTAATTCAAGCTTCTTTAATGAATGCTGAGCCTGACCAAGAAGGATTTATTAACTTTGGCTGGAGAGGGTGGGAAGGTGCATTTCCTACTTCGATTATTAGAGGCTGTTCTGCAAATCCGGCTTTGGATGAGAAAACAATTGCCTATTACAATGAAGCGGTAAAAACTTCAGTGAGGCGGCTTGAGCCTTTAACGAGTTATTTTCATAAAGATCCCCGACCCGATAAATTTGGAGGAACTGCACTTACGGGAGTCCAGCCGTATATGGGGAATGAAATCCCCGACCTAACGGGAAGCGTTGTGTTTACCGATCTTGCCAGGAATGAAGGCTCTCCCCCTCCAGTTAAAGGGGTTTTAGCTTATACGGGGATCAAAGCAGATCATAAACCAAATGATTTCGGTGTTATAGAAACGGATTATGATTTTGGAGCTCAATCAGCTTATTATGTTAGTTTGGGAACGAATCTGGATCAAACCAAACTATTTTTAGGGGTCTATGGCTCAATGAAAGTGGCTGATCGTAACCAAGGGACCGTTTTTGAAATTGTTCCATAATTCATCATTTTAAAATCTGACTTAGTAGAACGGAAAACGTTTGCTCAAGAAAATAAATAGACATGAGGCTGCCGTCATTTTGATTGGCAGTCTCGCTGCGTAAACGGGCAGTTATCTCAACAACTTCTGTGGTAATATGTGGATATACTAATGTGAGGAATGGATGTGATTGCGGTGATAAATGGCGACATTGCGCTTGAAGGAAAACGAGTAAGGTTGATTGTTGGCATTGCCGTTTAAGTTGGATATCAAAAGTTTCAATAAAAGGGGAATCATAATGTCGCCAGGTCGGCTAGAAGAAATTCGACTGAAGGAGAAGTTATATCACGATAACTTCTATGAGAACGTTGAACTCTTTCAGGAAGGTTCATGGTTAGAGAAACCGGTAAAAACCGTGATGGATACCTTTGAATTATTACCTCAAAAGAACAATTTGCGACTGTTAGATTTGGGATGCGGGGTTGGAAGGAACAGCGTACCGCTCGCCCAAAGACTTAAAGGTACTGAAGGTAAAGTTGTTTGTATTGATTTTCTTGAATCAGCTATGACTAACCTTCAACGACATGGAAAGGCATATGGCGTTTCTGAGGTGCTTGAACTGATTACATCGGAGATCAGTAATTTTCATGTCTGCCCCAATTATTATGATTATGTAATTAGCGTTTCTACCTTAGAACATTTGGATTCCATCGCAACATTCCATCAAGTATTAGAAAATATCATTAATGGAACCAAGGAGCAAGGGATCCATTGTTTCTTGATGAACTCAAACATTCGCGAGACGGAAGTGGAAACAGGGTCGCAACTAAACCCTATGTTTGAGATCCTTTTTCGTACAGAAACGCTGCTTTCTTTACTGCAAAATACATATGCAAATTGGTCTGTATTACGGGAAAACGTGAGCCGGTACACCCTCGAAATCATGAGGGACGAAAAACGTGTATGGTTAGAAAGTGATGTGGTCACCTGGGTTGCACAAAAACGCTCATAAATAAACGGGTTATTCATCTGCTTAATTCTAATAACCATGACAAAGGCTGCTGGCGTAATCGGCAGCCTTTTCAGCTAAACGAACGGGCAGGATATTTGCAAATATAAATCCGTTTCAACGCTATTGACATTCCAACTACTGCGTGTTACTTTATAGTGGTAGTAAGTAATACTTCATACCAGTCATACAGAATAGCGAAGGGTGATTGTGCTGGAAAACTTAACGGAAATGCTCAAAGGCGCGCTTGAGGGCTGTGTCCTTGAAATTATTAGCCGCAAAGAAACCTACGGATACGAAATCACGCGCCGGCTGAACGCCCTCGGCTTTACAGATGTTGTGGAGGGAACGGTGTACACCATCCTGATTCGGCTTGAAAAAAACAAGTTGGTGGAAATCACCAAGAAGCCCTCAGACATGGGACCGCCGCGAAAGTTTTTCGCGATCAACGATGCGGGGCGCGAGGAGCTGCGGAGGTTCTGGGAAAAATGGGAGTTCGTTTCATCAAAAATTAACGAGTTAAAGGAGAAGGAATAATGAACTTTTGGGAAAAAATCACCGGCAGCGACATGACTAAAGAATTTAAGACTTTTGAATCGCGTATCAAAAAGCTGCCCGCTGATTATCAAGCGGCATGGGAACAAATTAATGTAAATCTTTGGCCGCACTCCGATTTCACCGGTCGTAACCTCATGCCAATTCTTGACGGTGTGCTTGGCCTGCTTGAAGAATCGGCGGCGGACGGTCAGAGTATCCAAGAGGTTTTGGGTAACGATATCAAAGGCTTCTGTTCAGCGCTGGCCGGCGAAGAAGGGGCAAAATCGCTTCGCGACAAGTGGCGCGAGCAACTCAACAATAATATCGCTAAAAAATTTGGTAAATAGGAGGAGAATAAAATGAAAATACGAGATATCATCGAAGGCAAAAAAGAGTGGCGAGCGCACGTGGCGCGTGTCAAAGCGCTTCCGCAAGATTATCAGATCGTTTATAAAGAGATTCAAAAATATCTCTTTAAGGTCGGCCCTCTTGAGCTAACCGAGGGGACGGGTTTGCTCTCGGGGATTATCGATCTTTTTGAAGAGGGAGCGGCCTTGGGGAAAGGGGTGCTCGAAGTGACGGGCAGTGACGTAGCGGCTTTTTGCGACGATCTAATCAAAGATTCAAAAACTTACGCGGATATCTATCAAGAATCTGTTGGCCAAGAAGGTCATAAGGCCATGAAAAAGGTTGCGGATAAAGAAAAGTAAAAGGGGGATGTCGGGATGAAAAAAGCAATTGAAGTCAGAGGTCTGCGAAAGTCTTTCAAGGACAAAGAAGTCCTAAAGGGCGTCGATTTTGAAGTGAAGCAAGGTGAGATTTACGCCCTGCTTGGCTCCAACGGCGCGGGCAAGACGACGATTGTCAGAATTCTCACCACGCTGCTCAAACAGGACGGAGGCACCGCCGTCGTAAACGGATTTGACGTCGCGTCAAAACCCGAGAATGTGCGGCGTGCGATCAGTCTGACCGGGCAATTTGCGGCGGTGGATGAGGTTTTGACCGGGCGGGAAAATCTGATCATGATTGCCAAGCTGCGGCATCTGGATCATCCGCGTCAAGTTGCGGACGATTTGCTGAAACGTTTCGGCTTAACTGACGCGGCCGACCGTAAGCCATCTACTTATTCGGGCGGTATGCGCCGCAGGCTCGACATCGCCTTGAGCCTTGTGGGAAAACCGCAGATCATCTTCCTCGACGAGCCAACCACCGGGCTTGACCCCGAGGCGCGTATCGAGGTTTGGAAGATTGTAAAGGAGCTTGCCGATGGCGGCACGACGGTATTCCTGACTACGCAGTATTTAGAGGAAGCCGAGCAGCTTGCCGACCGAATTGCCATTCTGCACGAGGGCAGGATTATCGCCGGCGGTACGCTCGCGGAGCTGAAAAAGCTGTTCCCGAAAGCGAAGGTAGAGTATGTTGAAAAACAGCCGACATTGGAGGAAGTATTCCTCGCAATCATCGGTAAAAAGGAGGCCATGTAAATGGAGTCGGCAAAAAATCATTTTTTCAGCGACATGAGCGTTATGCTTGGACGTTCCATGCGTCATATTTTCCGCAGTATGGACACCATCTTCACGGTTTGCATCACTCCGATTGCAATGATGCTGCTGTTCGTCTATGTGTTTGGCGGCGCAATCCAAACCGGTACGGATAACTATGTGAATTACCTGCTGCCTGGCATATTGCTTATGGCTATTGCCAGCGGGGTGGCTTACGTGGCTTACCGCTTGTTTTTGGATAAGCAAAGGGGCATTATCGAACGATTCCACACCATGCCGATTGCGCGTTCCTCTGTGCTCTGGGGACACGTGCTGACCTCGGTGGTATCCAACGTCATTTCTGTTATCGTCATCATTCTCGTAGCGCTTATTATGGGCTTTCGCTCGTCGGCAGGGATACTGTCTTGGCTTGCCGTAGCAGGTATTCTCGTGCTTTTTACGCTGGCTTTGACTTGGATCGCGGCCATTGCCGGACTGTCTGCCAAAACAGTGGAAGGTGCAAGCGCCTTTTCCTACCCATTGATCTTCCTCCCGTTTATCAGCTCGGCGTTCGTGCCGACCGACTCGATGCCGAAAGTAGTTCGTGCCTTTGCCGAAAACCAGCCGGTGACCTCTATCGTAGAAACCATCCGTGCACTATTGTCAAGTCAACCGGTAGGCAATGATATTTGGGTAGCTTTAGCTTGGTGCTTAGGGATAATGATCGTCTCATATCTATTTGCGGTGCGCACATACAAACGGAATGCAGCTTAATGTTTGGATGCATGATAGTGATAACGGTCAACAAAAACATCAAGTAACGGCTCTCCACAATGTCGAAGCGCTAGCTTCAACGGATTTACTCGTTGAGATCAGGACCGTCGCATTGTTCTCTTTTTTGTTGAAGAAGGCATCAAACGCGGATGCCGTTACGCTACGGGTACGATAGTGTAGTAAAAAACAGCGGCGTCTAAGACTTTTTTTAAAGTCCTAGCTTGCCGCTATTTTGTCTGTCTTACCAGTATTGATGACCTTTAACTGAATTGAAATCCTCTTTGTGGACATACTTAATGCCGCTTATGCTTATATAAGTAAAGTGGTGTTCATTAAATCCAGTTGATTATTTCAAGCAGGTGCTCGTCTGATCGCTTGTCCAGTTAACCGTTATGAAGCTATCGAAAGTGGAGTGACGTCTGCCTATTCGGAATAACGAAGGTGCTGTCCCGGCTGCGGACAAAGGCGTAAAAACTACCACAGGAAGCGGAAGTGCTTCATTGAGTGCGGCCGGCATGAGACCTATAATGTGGATGTCAACAAAAACATCCTAATTATCGAGGAGTGGTCAGACATGACGACATCTGGCGCAGAACCGAAAATCAAGCTTACTGAGGAGCAGTTAACGCATTACCAGGAAGAAGGCTATATCGTTCTAGAAAATCTTTTCTCCGGCGAGGAAATGGACGCGATCCGTTCGATCATCGATGAGATCGATCAGAGCAAGAACTGCATGCCCGATAACCAAGATTTCAAAAAAGAGGTAGCTAATTTTACCGTCAACCTCAACTTCCGCAGCCCTGAGCTGCAGCGTTTCATTGCCGATCAGCGGCTCGTGGACATTACTACGGCGATTTTGGGGCCGGACACGAAGCTGTACTGGGACCAATCGGTCTACAAGCGCCCTGAAGCAAGCCGCGATTTTCCTTGGCATCAGGACAACGGCTACGGGCCGACCGAACCCGTTCACTATATAACCTGCTGGCTCGCGCTGGAGGACGCCACGATCGAGAACGGTTGCGTTTGGGTACAACCCGGCACACACAAGAAAGGATTTGTGCCGCATATCAGAACCGATATCGGCTACATTTGTTACTACGGTGATATCGAGGGAATCCCGGTCGAGCTCAAAAAAGGATCTATGGTCGCGTTCAATTCCCTATTGTTCCACCGCAGCACGCCAAACCGCAGCAAAACGCAGACGCGCAAAGGCTATGTCATCCAGTACTCCGTGGACGGTGCGTACAATCCGGAAACCGGCGAAGTCTTCCGGAACGGTCCACTCATTGCCAAAGATGGGAAAGCCGTTTATAAGGACTTCGTGCCGAGGGAGAACTGCTGATCGAACGACAGACGGGCTTCGGGGGAGGAGATCGGGTTGGGAGTACAAATCACTTGCTGCATCAATAATTTGTCGCAGCACCAATACGGCGAACAGCTGAACCGACTGGCTGCGGAAGGCGCGAAAATCCAGGTTGAGCGATGCTTATCGCAATGCGTTGGATGCAGAAGACAACCTTCCTTCATGGCTCACGGCAAGTGGTTCTGGGTAGACTCGTGCGAAGAGATCGTGGAGGCGGCCTATACGTATGGAAGGAAACCGGCTGAGCGTTCATAACGGGGTGAAATTAGATGTCGACAGTGCCGATGGATTGGGTGCAGGGGCCCTGGTTAGTTCAGTTTCATAGCGTGAGTATAGCCGCTTATAACGCGCTCTGCCTGGAAAACAGAGAATTTCCGCACTGGATTATAAGCTACGTCAAGGAAGGGAATGTCACAACGACCAGCGGAGGCGAGTCGCATACGGTGCGATCGGGTGATATGATGCTGCATCCGCCGCATCTGCCGTTCTCGGAGTATTCGGTTACGAAAGGCGTCCATTTGTGGATGCATGTAAGCATCCAATGCGCGCAACATCTGGAGCTGCTGCAGTTGTACCGGGTGCCACCCGTCGTGACAATACCGGAGCCTGCGCGCTATGAGGCGGCATTTATGCGGCTGCTGACCGTTTGGGACAATCCGGGGGTTCCGTTCCGGGATTTGAGGCTGACATCGGGCATGCTGCAGCTGATGGAGCACGTCCTTTCCGGCTGGGAAAAGGCGGGCAGCCCGGAACGTTCCGAAGCCTACGATTCCGCACGCGACAGATTCGCCCGGCTGATCGGGCACATGTCGGTCCGGCTGCACGAGAAGCTGTCCCGTGGAGACTTGGCGGCGCTCGTCAGTTTGAGTCCGAATTATTTGGACCGCGCCTTCGAGCGGGAGTTCGGGCTAACGCCGATGCAGATGCTGCGAGAAATGCGGCTCAAGCGCGCCAAGCAGCTTCTAGAGCAGTCGGAGGCGACACTTGAAGCGATTGCTGACAATTGCGGGATGGCGGATGCCTCCTACTTGTGCAAGCAGTATAAGAAACAATACGGCATGCTGCCGGGCGAATACCGCGAATCGTTCCGGCAAAAGCGGAACTACAATTTGTACGGCTGAGGAAATGCGGAAGTTTTGGTGCAAGAGCTTCATCCCATGTCCATTTAGAACCTATAATAGCATTGATGAAGAGCTTGCGCCTTAACCCAACAGTTGAACTGATCAATAAATTAAGGAGGACCTAATATTTACCACTAGGAGGAACCATGGATGAAAATGGGTAATAGTATGCGAGTATATGAAATCGCGGAAGGTTGGGGAAAGCTGCCGCCGCACATTAAATTTGGTTACACGCACGGCATTGTAGTAGATAGCAAGGACAATGTTTACGTATTTCATACAGAGAAACATCCGGTCGTTGTATTTGATAGAGAAGGGAACTTTCTTTCTTCTTGGGGAGAAGAGCTATTTGACGGGGGAGCGCATGGTTTTTATTTGCACAGCGAAAATGGGCGTGAAGTGTTATACACAACCGATGTGAACAAAGGACGAATGGTGAAAACTACGCTTACCGGTGAAGTGCTTCTGGAAATCGGTACACCTGATCTCCCGAACATATACGACAGTGAACGAAAGTTTATACCGACGGATGTTTGCGTGGCGCCGAACGGCGATATTTATATTGCTGACGGATACGGACAACATTATATTCATCAGTATACTGCAGATGCGGCATACATCCGTTCGTGGGGCGGGTTAGGCAATGGCGTCGGCGAGTTCCTGTCTCCACATGGTATTTCAGTTAATATTAGAAGCGGTGAACCGGAGCTTTATATTGCCGACCGTGGAAACCATCGGATTCAGGTTTTTACCTTGGATGGGAAGCATAAAAGATTCATCGATAACGATATGGATAAGCCGGACAATTTTTACTTTTTCGACGACGAGTTATATTTTCCAGATCTCAACAGCCGTGTAACCATATTCGACAAACATGATCAACTGATTTGTCACTTGGGAGAAGATCAACAAGCTTACAAGCAGAAAGGTTGGCCGAATTTGCCGGATGAATATTATCGAACCGATCGGTTTAGTTCACCTCACGGGGTATGTGTCGATTCACATGGCGACGTATATGTTGCCGAATGGACGGTTAATGGCCGTGTCACTAAACTAGAGCGTGTCTTCAATCCTAATGTAACCATAACAAAATAGAGGCCAGTGGTACAATCATATTAAATATCGTGACAAAGCAGCATAATAGGATGTACTTATATTATTATGGGACTGTCGGACGACAAGAACATAGTCCGATTTAAACCCGCATCGCACTCCTTGGTATGCAAAAGTTTTTGCCATATGTGTTGTTGCCTATGCCTTTAGCCCGATTGATTTAATTCCAGACTTTATCCCGATATTAGGATATCTGGATGATGTGATACTAATTCCACTTGGCGTTGCGCTTGCATTGAAAATGATACCTAATGCAGTTGTTCAAGAGTGTACAGTAAAAGCCGAGGACCGAATAAAAAATGGAAAGCCGAAAAATTGGCTTGTAGGAAGTTTAATTATCTTAGTGTGGATAGTGATTATTCTATGGATTTCTATAGCCGCATATCGGCATTGGTTCAACTAGTTGAACTTTAGGATCTTGAACGGAGGATCTGGATAATGACATTCAAACGATCAACATTTAAAGTCCGAACGGTAGCCGAGATTACAGAACCATTTACAAGTAAATCGCGGGAAATATCTGGTTATATGCGTAGTAAACTATGTGCGCTACCTCTTGATGTCGTACAAGTAATAAATATAATGCAGCATTTGACAGGCAAAGAAATTGCCGCTGAAATGGTGTTTTGTGATGACAGAGGTGACAATCAGTACAGTGAATATGAGAGCCTCGAAAAACGCTATGTGCAAATTGCTAGGAACGGACAAGGTGATGCCTGGTTGATGAATCTGGCCGACGGACTAATCTCCTTTTTTGATCACGATCGTATCGACCCTGTGGTTTCACCGCTATTCATTGATTTTTGGCGGTTTCTGCAATTGGCTGACTTGATTCGCCAATATGAGCAAATTGCGGATGGGGTGGATCATTTTGAGGAAAGTGCGGAATACATGGAATTAATCGAACAATTAAGTATGATACACCCCAATTTGCCCGAAAATTACCCTTTTGATTTTGTGTAGCTGCAAAACAATTCGAGGATCAACGGAAGATGTTCGAGAAGTATTCATATCAGAAGATCTAACTGAACTATCGGATACGAAAGTTGAATCACCAGAAAGGCCGCCGATTACTCGGCAGCCTTATGTACATAGTATGGAAGCTTGATTCTGATTTTGAAATTTCTAGGAATCGTAACGGCGGCCGTTCATATAAAAATTGTCCTCGCGGCCAACCCGGAAGGAAATTTCCAGATCGGGTATACCGAGCGACCGGACATGTCTATCGATTGCTTCGGCCATCTTATCCCGCACTTCGTCCCCCCGCTCAAACCACCATACGTCGATGAAAGGGTACGAATCGGTATACTTCCCGTCGAATATTGCGGTGACGTGCAGGCACTCTAAGGTAAAATTATCCGTTCCGCATTGGCATATTGCGGCCATCTCTTCTACGAGCGGCACGCTAATCGCACGTATCCCCTCGGCTGGAATTCCTCTAAAAATTAATTGCGGCATCCAACATCCTCCTGTCGATATGACTTTAGCCTTTGTTATTATCTTATTGTATATGTACAAGTCTGTCTGTGGCAATTGATGAGCACTAAACAAAAGCGGTTAACGATTGCGGAGGAGCTTGCCTTGAGGCGGTTCCTCCTTCTTTTGTTGAAGTAACGAGCAGGATCCCATGGGGATTCAGTTTTCAATTGGAATTTCCGCGCCGAGAAATACGATAGATGCGATTTCCTTATCATTTATCACATTTTCAAACGTTTTGATCGTAAGTATTTGATTAGCTATACGATCCGCAACACTCATTCCGTTAAAAGTGCTGGTCGTTTCTGAGGTGCCATCTTTATATTTTATCGTGATAGGGTATCTATCCAAATATTCATTTTCACTGGTTTGCTTTAGTTTACTGGCGGCTTCAGAGGCTTCGCTAATCTCTTTTGATGAACTGCTTTCAATCTTTAATGTAATTGAAATTGGCGAAACGGAGATCGATTTTATAACTGCCTTATAATCAAACATGGCAATGCTTTGATTAACATTATATATTTTAGAGTATTCCTTGAAATCCAGCTTAAAAGTTGTTTCCCAAGAACCCGGTATGACCGTTTGAAAAATTCCCGGCAACGGATCAGCTGCTTGTAAATCTTTGAATTTGAAATGTGCTGTTTGGCCTGCCACTGAATTTTCTGTCATGATATTCATGACTAGACTAATTTTATTGTCGTTAGGATTTCCATCATCCAGCACCTTGAATCCGGTACTACGAACCCCATGATCTTCTGTACTAATATTGGGATCCATAAAACGATATCGCGCTGCATTTAAAACAGTGCCTTCCGGAGCAGTAAAGTCCATTAAAATATAGATTAGATTGCTGTCGCCGATCACTTGTTTAATGGTAAGCGATCCACTCTCATTTACCACTTGCTTGTCAACCACATAAGCGCCATTTGACAAATATTGTGCCTGCTCATAACTTACCGGTTTAAGAAATTTCAAAAAAACTTCATCTAATTCTAGAAATGCGGCAGCAACAGCTGTTGTAGTTAAACAAACCATCAGGACGGCAGCGAGTACTGCAGGTCTTAAGCGTTTCAGTGGGGTGAATTTTTTGAGCCCCGTAGTTTCATTCTTGTTTTTCTCTAGAATTTTACGGAATATTTTTTCCTTTTGCTTATTTTTTGGCGTAAAAGCTTCAAATAGCTGATTGATATGTTTATCACTCAAAACAATGCCCTCCCAAGTCAATTTTAAGGCGTTTACGGCCTCTGGCTAGTTGCGTTTGGATCGTACTTTCTTTGTTTCCTAACATCTCTGAAATTTCTTTTACCGAGTACTCCTCGAAATAGTAAAGATATAAAACGGTTTTGTATTTTTCGGGAAGTGAAAGCAGTCTTGCAAGCACTTTCCCTGGGGGCTCATCACCATTCCAAGAGGGAACTTCCGGTAAAGCATCTAAAGCCACGCGGCGGGTTTTCCACCAATTTTTAAGAACGTCTTTACAGTAGTTTCTGGTTGTTACCGTCAACCACGCTTTTTCATGCTCGCGGTCATTGAAAACCATTTGAGTTTTGATCAGTTTTAGAAATACAGATTGAACAGCGTCTTCTGCATCAACGGGATTTTTCAAATATATATAGCATAGTCTGTAAACTAGATCTGCATGCCGTTGATATAGTTCTGCCAATTCTTTATCCGTACGCAATAAAGAATTGTTCTCCATTTTTTCGCCTCCTGCATATAACACGATTGGTGACTTGAAAAAATCCCATTATCCGTTTTTCTTTTTATAAAATAGTATCGGGAATACAGTCGGGAAACGGTTGTTTATTTACAAAAGGCTATCCCTATATAGAGGGATTGTTGTTCTATTTCCCGCTTTGAAGGTTGGGAAGGCAGGACGACATTGATCAGGCTAATACGAACGGGCAGTTTAGTTATAATTGTTCTCTGTAAGCTATGACTTATAACATTTTGTTAATATAAGGTGAGTATCCTCCATAATTAACAGGCAAAATCGGCAATAGATAACGAACTGAAAAGGGAGGAATGAAATCTTATGACTCAGGAAGAAGTGTTAAAAGGCGGTAATGTAAATCACGTAGTCCGTATGGCGAACACTGTTCGCCGCCCAATAGGTTATTGGAGTCCGAGTGTTCATGAACTACTCAAACATTTAGAAAAACAAGGCTTTGAGGGAGCACCGAGATTTCTCGGAATCGATGACTCCGGTCGTGAAATATTGACATTTATTTCTGGAGAAGTTGCTGGAAACGATTATCCGGAACTTGAACCGTACATGTGGTCGGACGAAACGCTTGTGGGTTTGGCACGCCTTTTGCGTCATTTCCATGATAATACTATAGCGTTCACTCCCAATACGGAGTACAAATGGCAACTTAGCTATGCCGACGATGCCGAACACGAAGTGATCTGTCACAATGACGCAGCGTTGTATAATGTTGTCTTTCAAAAGGGGGAACCTGTGGCGCTGATTGATTTTGACATGGCAGGCCCAGGTCCGCGTATGTGGGACATTGCGTACACCCTTTACACATCGATACCGCTTGGCGATTTCGCGCCTGACTTTTCTTCGGGAAAAATGGAAGTAGTACCCTATCAGCGTGAAAAACATGCTGTAGAGCGCAGACGGAGAATTCACCTATTTTTTGAATCTTATGGAGTTCCCGTCCCTAACAATCTAATAGAATGGATTATTGAACGGTTGATTGTACTGTGCGAGACGATGAAAAATTTTGCTGTCAACGGAAACCAAGCCTTTCAAAAAATGATTGATGAGGGGCAGTTGGCCCGCTATGAGAATGAGATTCGATTTGTAAAAGATCATTTCGAAGATTGGATAGAAATCCAATATTGAGTTGACTGAGTACGATAGCAATAAATACATGACGGCGGCCGGCCAGAACGATAATATTTTGATAAAAATATACATAATGACATCAAAAAATGAAGTTATAATCTGAAATAAAGGAGATGGTATTTTTGGGTGATGCTTTCCCTAAAAATTCGGAAAACTATAAACCCGTGATTTTCCCCCAATCACTAAGAGTAATTAAAGGAGGGATTGTAGATATGGAAACCGAAAACTTGCTACCTAAAATCCTGGAGATTGAAGCACGTAGAGTTGTTGGACTAGGGAATATCGGTAAAGAACATGTGAACATTGCTGAGGTTTGGCCATCTTTTTTCTCAAGAATTCATGAGATACGTGGCAGGAAAAATGAATTGGAAACAATAGGAGCAATGAAATTAAATGATTTTGGCTATCTAGCATGTGTAGAGGTTGATGAGTTAAAGGACGTTCCAGATGGAATGTTTTCATTCGAAATTCCCAAAGGCAAGTACGTCCTGCTTACTCATAAAGGGCCACTCAGTAAGATTGGTGAAACCTTCGATAAGCTAATGAACTGGATTAAAGCAAATAATTTTGAGGAGAGCAACATTGTAACGGTGGAAGTATACGATCACCGTTTTAAAGGTGAAGATGAGGATAGTGAGTTTGACTCGTATATTGAGCTTAAACAAATCAATTCCTGAACTATGGGAACTAGAGCTTAACGTCCAAGACATCGAGGCTGCCGAGTAAAATCGGCAGCCTCGTTACGCTATCGGGCAGGATTGTTTGATTATTACAAGAAATTCCTGCAAAATGAGAAATGGAATGGTCCGGTCTTTGTTATTGAGTCAAGTACAGCTTAAGCTAACGAGGAACAAGAGTTGAGCAGGATGCCGCGGCAACCGCTCAACTCTTTTCAACAAAAGGGCAGTTTAATTATTTAGATTCCGTTGTCAGAAAATCACTCAGTGCTGCGTCAGTTTATAAGGTCGACTTTACACGAGGTGTTGTATGAAGCTCATCACATCCGAAAATGATCAAAAAGAGTCGGAACAGCCGGAAACGTTGGAACAACTGGAGGACGGCGTGCTTGTGGCACGTGCGCAATTGGGGGATCGGGAAGCTTTCGGCGAACTGGTTCGCCGCCATCGCAGAAGTATGTATGGCTACGCGCAATCATTCACCCAAGAGCCGTTCGCAGCGGAAGACATCGTGCAGGAAGCGCTCATTCGTGCATTTTTACATCTTGGTTCGCTTGTTGACATTGAACGCTTTTTGCCGTGGTTACATCGGATTGTCCGCAACCAGGCGTATAGCCGCCTAAGGAGCAGAGGCACGAAAGAAGTGCCGTTCACCGGCCTGTGCCGCTCACATCCGGAGGGGAGGTACCCTAACGGCAACTGGTCGAACATCGATGCCGTGTTGTGCTTCTTATCCCGCTCATTTGGCGACGAGAACTATAATCATGTCAATCCGGAAGAACGGCTCGTTCGCATGCAACTGAATGAGATGATCCAAAGTGCAATGAACGGCTTGAACAAGCGTGAACGACAAATATTCGAGGCTCATTTTTTCGGTCAGTTGTCGCCGCAGGAGATTGCCAAGCTGTTCAGCATGTCCCAAACCAACGTATATCAAGTCATTTCCCGCTCGCGCAAAAAAGTGATGCAGGAGCGACACCGTATCGTCATCGACCACTATATGAACGATCGGAAGGATGCAGGCACAATGAAAACGAACATATTACCAACTTCGGACTGGTTTTACGCAAAAGGAGAGGCAGGTTCTTGGACTTCAGTGGGATGGGCAATGTATCGCATGCTCGGGTATACGGAGCAGCGACCGACGCTGCCGATGGTAATGGGACTGACAGGACACGCGTTTCGGATCTCGGTTATTCGTGACGGCGTAAATATCGGGGGAGCGACAGCCTATTCGTTCTCAAAACTACTACCCCTCGGACTGCGGAATCTCGGTTGGTCGTGCGACTATGTAGAAAGTATGCGTCAGACACAATCGTCGCTGCAGTCGTCCATCCCGAGGGCGCTTGCCCTTGCTCAACGCTCGGTAGACAAAGGGATTCCTGCGCTCGTCTGGGACTCCTTTATCCCTGAATTCGGGGTCGTTTATGGCTACAATGACGAGTCACGTATGTTGCATGTGATGGAGTGCGTCCAAGATGACAAACTGCCGTACGACCGTTTGGGCCGGAGCACGCTGGATGAACTATTCGTCTTGACGATTAGAGAGCGGGAACAAAAGGATTTGCGGACGATGCTGCGTGATGCTCTGGTCATGATTTTGGCGCATTATGAGGGCGAAAAGTTAGAGGATGATCGAGGTGTCTGCGGTCTGCACGCATACGAAACGTGGGTGGAAGCTTTTCGCGAAGGCCATATCGATCCGTTTGGTAACGCGTATAACTTTGCGGTCGTGCAGGATGCTCGCAGATTGGCCGCCGATTTTCTCCGGGAGCTTGCCGGCGATTGGAGCACCGGTAATGCAACTGATGCACGTATGAGAGAGTTGAGCAGTGAGGCGGCACAGTGTTACGAACTTATCGCTGCCCGGCTTGGCAAGCTAACCTCGCGATTCCCATTTCCGTCTGGCGGTGACCCGAATTCAATTGAAAGCAGAGAGGATGCAATTTCGGTGCTACAGCAGGTGGCTGAGACGGAGCGTCAAGCCGTCGGGCTGCTAAATCAGATGCACGTGTTGCTGCAGTAAGCTTTCCGCTGTTTTGGAACGGAATTTCGCTCTGCAACAGTGAGTAGGCGGCCGGTCAGAATGACCGGCTGCCTTGTTCGCCTAACAGGCAGTTATGCTCAATTCGAAGCCGCCGAGGGATCGGTAGCTTTATTACGCGATTGGGCAGGATAGTGGAGAGTCGGTGTATCATTAAAATAATTTTAAATGTGAGAAAATTCGTTATTGTATTCCTCGGTTGAGAAAGGAAAGATGAAAACTGGAAGCTTTCTGTGTAAAATTGTTACATGAGCTGAATATTTGGTGTGTATAAAGTGGAGGGCTTATGAAAAAAGCAAACGCTAATTTAATGAAAGAAATCAATTTATACAATTTGCGCCAAGTGATGAAGCGCGTTGAAACGGCAACCAAACCACAGCTGGCCGCACTGACCGAACTGAGTGTCGTCACGGTGAATTCCCTTGTGAAGGAACTCCAAAGCCTGGGGGAGATCTTTGAAGATGAGACCGTTCCATCCAACGGCGGAAGACCCGCGCTGGTTTATCGCTATAATTATAATTTCAGCCTCGCAATCGTCGTTTACATAAAAGAGAAACAAGGACAAGTTTTTGTTTCTGCAACGGTCGTGAATTTGGAAAACCATATTTTATTACAAGAAGAATACTTATGGCCTGTTTTTGATCGTCATCACTTCTTTGAGATTATTAGTCGTTTCCTCACACTATATCCCTCCATAAAAGTGATTGGGATAGGCATTCCCGGGCAAGCTGTAAATGGGGAAATTAAGGTCAGCAGTCATAAGGAACTGATGGGCGTTCGTATGATTGAAGAAATGGAATCGCGATTCGGCTTGCCGGTTATGGTGGAGAATGATATTAATGCCGCAATAAGCGGATATTGTGCAATGCAGGATTTGAATGACGAGTTATGTGTACTTGGCATTTATTTTCCAACGAAATATCCGCCTGGCATGGGGATTGTTCTAGACGGCAAAATTGTTAAAGGAAAAAACGGCATGGCGGGAGAAATCAAGTTTCTTCCTATGGACCTCGATTGGTATGATGAGATGGGCGAGGAGACGTTCGTAGAATCGGTATGCCTAATTCTGCAAAGCGTCATTGCCGTTCTGGCTCCAGATAAAATTGTGATCTATCAGAATCTGTTGGAAGCAGACACCTGGAACCCCGCATGGGAATCTTATCAGCTTCGTCATCCCCAGCCCTCGTATCCTGAGGTGATCTTACAAGATACATTTCAGCAGGACTTTGAAGCAGGCATGAGATGGCTAACACTCAAAGAATTAGAACCATCCCTGATCCAATTGAAATAACCGGCGAACCCTTGATTCGTTTCAGGGGGATTCTCTTTTCGTTGTTACTTGTATCTTGACAAAGAAAAGCTGAGTCTGCATACTAAATAAATATACTTTATAAAGTTAGTTTATTATGGTTCGGGAAAAATTAGGCTTAATGAAACAGCGTAATCCATTCATTCGTTTTATAAGGAGAATTACGATGGCAAACGTATTCTTGATCATTATTTATCTTGCATTTATTAGCCTTGGAATTCCAGATTCTTTGCTCGGATCGGCCTGGCCCGTGATGTACGACGACATTGGCGCTTCTTTGGGCTCCGCAGGGATCTTGTCCATGGTCGTGGCCGGAGGAACCATCGTCTCCAGTCTGGCAAGCGGTAGAATCATACAACGCTTGAGCACCGGGGGAGTTACCTTAATTAGCTGCTTTCTGACTGCAGCGGCGCTGCTTGGATTCGCTGCGGCCCCCTCGATGATCTGGCTTATCCTGCTAGCTATTCCTCTTGGTCTTGGCGCAGGTGCCATAGACTCGGCGCTGAATCATTATGTAGCTGAAAATTATAAGGCCCATCATATGAATTGGCTGCACTGTTTCTGGGGTGTAGGGGCAACAGCCGGACCAATTATCATGTCCTTTTATATTGCCAACCATAATTCATGGAGAGGCGGTTATGCTGCAGTCTCCATGATCCAGTTCGTGCTTGTCATTATTTTGTTTGTTACGCTCCCGTTATGGAAGCGAATCGCTGCGAGTCGTGAGCTTGAGCAGTCACGAAATGGACTGCAGCAAGAACGTGCCGAATCCGTTCTGCCGCAGAAGGACGAGAGCAACAAAGTGGGCGTGTTCCGTATCAAAGGCGTCAAACCTACACTCATCACCTTCTTGTTTTATTGCGGGGTCGAAGCAACGGTAGGGCTATGGGGGGCCAGCTATCTGGTAGGCGCAAGACATATTACTGCAGAGACGGCTGCCGTATGGATATCTTTGTATTATGGAGGAATTACAATGGGAAGGCTGATTACCGGCTTTATTACGCTAAAAGTCCACAATCGTGCATTAATCCGGTTCGGTCAACTTGTTGCCATTGCAGGCGGGATCGTCCTTTTGCTCCCGCTGCCCAACCCGCTGTTACTGATTGGGTTCATTCTGGTTGGACTCGGACTCGCCCCCATCTTCCCTGGGCTTCTTCACGAAACGCCGATCCGATTTGGAAGGGAAAATTCCGGGAGGCTCATGGGATACCAGATGGCTGTAGCATATACGGGGACCACATTCCTTCCCCCGTTATTCGGCGTAGTCGCAATACAGACGAACGTAGCATTGTTCCCCTTTGTTGTGCTTGCTTTCCTTATTTTCATGTTGATAAGTGCTGAGAAAGTAAACTTCGCTTTGAATAAACGAGTAAACGCAACGGACGATCAGACGGGAGAGGATAGTTGAGATTTTCAAATCATTTTGAGAATCAAATTGGTTGAGAGCAGGTGGCTGAAAGTATGGAAATCATTCGTCGCGTTACAACATCACAAAAAGCGATTGCTTTTACTTTCGACGATGGTCCTAATCCGATCTATACTCCGCAATTGTTAGATATTTTCGAAGCGGTTTCCGGTCACGCTACGTTTTTCATGACGGGTAAACAAATCGAACTTTATCCCGAGACCGCTCTGGATGTCCATGTCAGGAAACATGAAATTGGGAACCATTCTTACTCCCATCCTTATATGACTCAATTAGTTAGCATCCTTCTCTTTCATGACGGCTTCGGGGACCGTTCCCAAACCATCGAAGCCGTTCGAATTTTGACCAAGGAATTAACAGAAGAAGGTTATCAGCTTGTAACGGTTAATGAACTCTTACAAATGTCCGAATCATAATCAAAATAGTGAAAGAGGATCTGAAAAGAACCTAGCCAACGGCTAGGTTCTTTCGTTCATATTTAACGCAAATTAATGATAGTTGAATCATTAGAAAAGCCGCCGATTATTTCGACGCCTTGTGCGCATGTTATGCGGGCTTGATCATAGTCTCTGGATCGGGCTCGTGCTCCTAACTAACTATCCTGAATGACTAGCTTTCCGATCAAGGGGAGGATAATTTAACCAGTTACCGAATGTTTCAATTATAGCGGAAAAAATAGTTTGGAGTTTGAATACAAAAAGATCCAAAACGAGAAAGGCTACCGCGTGATTTACCGGCGTTCTTGTTGCGAGGATACGGACACAAGATGAAGAGGTGAAATATGATTCGAGGAGTAATTATTGAAGGGTTGTCTACCGCAGGAAAAACGTCAGTATTTTCTGCAATAAAAAGATTACATTGCCAACCACGCAATGGTGAAAAGACGATAATTGCAATAAGTGAACACTACTCGCAAGTATTGCATTCATACCAGGGTGCCTTAAGATCCATGGACAAGGATGAACATATTCAGCTTTTAAACCATCATGTTGATTATCTTGAGCAACAATTTGAATGGATTCATTTACTCGGTCATACGAAACCATCAAACGGTATATTTTATCTTTTGGAGAGGTTCAATGTAAATCATCGAGCGGCCTTTATAAATTCTGTAGAAATTGAAATGCTGGAAAAACGTCTATCAAGGCTGAATGCACATTGTGTACTCTTAACCCTATCCCCAGATGCTGTAGAGGCTAGATATATTGAAAGTCGAAGCGCAGCTTGGAAATCGTATGTGATGGAAAACCACCGCACGGTAACAGAAGCATGTCAGAAGTTTTTAGAGGATCAGGAAAAGCTTCGTATGTGTGCTAAACAATCGTTAATTCCAACTTTAGAGATTAATACAGATGAAGCAGACTGGGATTCTTATGCAAAACGAATTCTCTTAGAATTAAGCTAACAAGAACATAAGCGCAATAGAAACATAACGGCAGCCGGCCAGAACGATTGGCTGCCGTTTCTCAACGGGCAGGATAGTGAGTGACAGTACTTTTGAGATGCCGAAAAAAATATTCAGGAAGATGTTCGGTTGTACTTTGAAAAAGGGAAAGGAGTAGAACTATAATGCCTGAGTCAGGGTTCCGTAGAGTATAATTACTTTATCATCACATAATGGATGGGAGAGCATTATGTATCCAATTAAATTGGTTTTGTTTGATCTAGATGATACACTTTTACACTTTGACGACTATTGGGAAAATAGTGTTAAGGACGCGTTCAGAAATCATTTTTTCACTAGTGAAATGAATAGTAACGAGTACCTTATTCGCGCTATTCCGCTAACGGGTACAAGAGCTCAATACATATATGACGGCAGCCGGCCAGAACGATCGGCTGCCGTTTCTCAACTAACCGGCAGTATAATTTAGTTGCAAATAAAGGAAAATAGATTGGATATGAGAAGTACATAAAGGGATTATTCTATATTTGGAGTAGTTGGGGAGGGCTTTTCGTTGAAATACTTTTATGGAATATTAGCGATTTTGGGAGTTGTGTTGCCGTATTCGCAATTTCTTCCATGGATCATTCAAAATGGCCTGGATATGTCTCAATTAGTAGAAGAAATAACCCAAACGCGCATTGGATCATTTGCATGGATGGATGTTTTGGTATCAGCAATTGTACTTATTGGGTTCATTCTCTTCGAAGGCAAAAGAAATGGTATGAGGTCGTTATGGTTGCCGATTATAGGTACTCTTGTAGTAGGTGTTTCATTAGGCCTTCCTTTATTTTTATTACTTCGTGAAATACACATCGAGAAGAAATTACAAGAGCGCTTGAGCTAACGGGTACGCTAGTTCAATATAGACACAAAGGCAGCCGGCCACGACGATCGGCTGCCTCTTTTTCGCATGAGTGATTCAGCGGACCACCGGTGATGGACAACTTATTGAAGTTACGGTCAGCATAGCAATATTAAGTTGATAGATAGCGAAAAATGGTGGTTTGGTTTTAAGTAAGAGATTATAAGCAGGGAGTGGGGCATTTGGCGAAGAAAGGGCCAAAAAAGTAGGGCAAGAAGGCGTCTTCATGAGATTGCAAGTATGAAAGAGCTATCTACTAATGCAACAAGTTTGGTGAACTTGAAGCAGGCTATGCCGATTTCCAGGCTAGAATGATAATGAAGCGGCTCCGGCTTTTTGATCGGCGTCCAGCGGAAGGCGTTGATCGGAATATGGTTCTCATAAAGTAAGATTAGATACCTCGAAAAAATTATTTTTAACTGGGGTATATAAGATGAATCGAGTAATCGGCTGTTAGGGATGGTGCGGGCCATGCACTTTCGCAGCTACCGACCTTGCTGCTGGTACTGTCGGGGGGAGCAGCCGTATTTGCTTTTGAACACCCGCTCGAAGTGGGTCAAGGTGCGGAAGCCGGAAGCGTAGCAAATATCGGTTACCGGACGATCAGAGGCAAGCAGCAGTGCAGCCCCGAATTCAATCCGCAAGTTTTGCAGGTAATGCTGGAATGTAAGCCCAGTCGTCTGCCGGAAGCACGTGCTAAAGTATCCGGGAGCGAGACTGGCCTCTCTGGCGGCATCCTGCAAACGCAGCGGTTCTCGAAAGTGATGATGAATGAAGGGAAGGGCGTTCGCAATAGCGACGTGACCCGATGCCGAAGCCTCTACCGCCAATAAGTTCCGATCGGCCGAGCTGATCTCCCGCTGGCGCAGCAGTTCGATCAGTATGCGTTCCAATGCACCTTTTACCATTAGCCGTTGGGCGGTTTTCGGTTCCCTCACTTCCCGGTCGATAATCTTATATTCCTGCTCCACCCGTAGAAGCGCATCTTCCTCCAGACGGATCATCCGGCTTGCATTACCGTAAAGCAGCAATTCGCGCAGCTCGCCAACCAGCATCTCTTCCGAGAAGATCACGTTGTACACGTGCAGAACGGAATCCGGATCCGGATATACTTCGTGGAAATCCGCCGGGGTAAGCAGAAATAGACTGCCTCTCTCCAGCGGATGGGCCACTCCGTTCAAGACGTTCGATCCTGTTCCTCCCGTGATGACGCACATTTCGTAAAACTCGTGCCAATGAAGCGGAGACGGCTTCGTCAGCCGCTGTACAAATATGTTGAACGATCGGTTAAGCTCCATATACTGCTCATTCAACAGTCGTCTAGGCTGAATTCCGTTCTCTCGCTTCATCGGTTCATTCCTTTCCGCTCACAGGCGTCTATACGTTCTCGAACTGGCTTCCCGCTATATCCCGCCCTCTGGCAAGCCATACCTTGTGATTTTGATTACGCTCCGGAATGACTTGCGTTTCCGTAGAGAAATAACGCATCGTATAGCCGCACCTGCGGTGAGGGCTCGTATTGGCCTTTGCGCCATGGATGATCCGGCTGTCGTGCAGCGAGCATTCGCCCCGCTCCAGTTCAAAGTAGACGGCTTGCGAATCGTCGATATTTTTCACTTGCGACCGGAACAAGTTCGTGCTTTTGTCCACGTCCTCGTACTCGGAAAACCCATTGTTATGAGTGCCGGGGATGACGCGCATGCAGCCGTTCTCCTGATTGCTGCGGTCAATGGCCAGCCAGACCGTCACGATGCGATCGAAGCTGCTCACGCGGCCTTTCCAGTAGGCGGAGTCTTCGTGCCATGGAGTTGCGCGTCCCACCACCGGTTCTTTGCTGATGAAATGGCTCGACCACAAGCCGATGTTTGGACCGATGATCGGTTCTACTAGATCCAGCACTTCATCTGCGAGCAAAAATTCCAACAGACGTTCGTCGCGGAAGTGAGGAGTATCCAGCTCATCCGACAGTTTTGCACCCTTCAGCTCCAGGTGCTCCTCGAAAATGTTGGTCAAGATATTCAACTTTTGTTCAGAAAAAAGCGGCTTTTTGTACAGATAATAACCGTTATGATTATAATAGGCCGTGTCTTCCGGAGATAGCAAGCTTTCTTTGTTTTGCATGAACATCGCCTCCACCAATCGATTGTAGGTACAACTCTACTGTAGCAAATCGGGTGAGGCAGACGCTCATCTTTCCATACGGAATACTAAGCGTATCTTCAGATGGTTGTCGATGAAAGTGTAAAATCCGATGCCAATTGATGAACGAGGTGGAGTAGCTCCCTGTCATATTTCTACAAATTTGGGGCTCCAAAATGCAAGCGCTGCTGTTCGGATCTCGCTTGAACCGACCGTGTATATTCCGTAGGCGTCATCCCGGTGAGATATGGCAGGGAGAACTGATTGAATTCCATAAACATTCCGCTGAACCACTGGAGTCGGCGATCATATTTTCTTTTTTTTGGCGCGCAGGATCATCGCATCTGAAGATAAGCCAATAAAATCGAAAGAAAAGATGAGAATACCCATTGACGGGCAGTTATACTAACGGAGACTTCATCTATCATGATTCGGACGTATACATGATGAACGCAATCACCCGGAAGATTGCCGGCAATACGTTCGTCAACTTATAAAGGAAGGAGGCTAGTAAAATGCAATTGCTCAGCTTTAAATCTTTATGGGACATGACTGGAACATTGGAAGAAAAATTAGAAAAAATTGCGGAGGCCGGGTACGGTGGAGTCGAATTCACGCTCCCATCCCAAGACAAATATAAACTTTTCCGCGAACTCCTTGAGCGATACAATCTCGCATTTATTGCACAGGTCGTCACACGGGATGACCATATTTCATCATTCGAATCGCTTGCTAGACAAGCAGCGGAATTTAATCCGGTAAAGATTGTTTCGCACAGCGCAAAGGATAGCATGTCCTACGAGGATCAACTGCGCTTTTTTGAGAAAGCACTTGCCGTCGAGGAGGCAATTTCTATTCCGGTTGCTCATGAAACGCATAGGGGAAGGGCGATGTTTACGCCATGGGCAACCTCGAAGCTACTGCACCAATTTCCCGAGCTGAAAATTACAGCAGACTTTAGCCATTGGTGCTGCGTATGCGAATCGCTGCTCCAGGATCAATCAGACCATATGTCGATTGCGCTTGATCGTGCTATTCACATTCACGGGCGTGTTGGATACGCGGAAGGGCCTCAAGTCGCTGATCCGCGGGCGCCGGAATATTCCAGAGAAGTCAGATCGTTCGTCAATTGGTGGTTGGAAATATGCAAGCGACGCGCGTCGGATGGCTATTCAATCATGACGTTTACACCGGAATTTGGCCCACCGGGTTATATGCATACACTGCCGTTTACAAACCAGCCCGTTACGGATGTTTGGGATGTAAATAAGTGGATGAACCAGTTCTTTTTCGAAAAATATAAAGACGTGTTCGAATGATGCACTCCCTCACATGCTGTTTTTGAAAATTTCGAAACCATAAGTCGCGCAACTCTCAGGGATCATATCATCCGCCAAATATGACTGGGATAGGCTGCAGACGTACCTGCTGAACGGACGATTGGAGATCGACAACAAACGAAGCGCGCGCGCGATCAAGCCGAGGCTGCCGTAATTGTCCGATCCACGAGATTCGGAGGTTGATGCGCTGCTTCACTGGCCGCCTTCAATTCCCTAAACGTGCCGCGTGTTTACAACAACGAAATAACGCATTCCAGTCCCCATCTGATCACCAGGTGGGGACTATTTTACGCTAACCTTCTACCGTTAGGCGGACAGGGTGTCGGATAGGACGCATATCTTGACGCCTCTATTTGCTACTACAACTTGTCCATATAAGCTATACTATTAGAGTTGAGAATGTGGGCGCAATTCTAGACGAGTGCCGGAGCAAGCCCGAACCACACTTAGCCATGTTCACAGTCTGGCTGCAAAGGCAATGTCATGTGAGGCATGGTGCGGAATCGCTGCGCAGGTCGATAGTAGTGCCTTAAGCATTTGCGTGCATATCTATCGTGAGGGGCGGTAAACGATGATGAGAATTGCGATTGCGGCGCCGCGCGTGTTCATCGAGAAAAACGAAACGAACGTCGTACGCGACGAACGGCTGCGCATGGAGCCGAACAGACCGACGCACGAACAGCTCGAGGCGTATTGGATACAGTTTCGTTCTGCCTATCGACGACTGGTGCCGCTTGGGGAGGAATATAACATACAACTTTTGATCGAGCTGAAGAAGGTCGCTTTCAACGGCTGCGCCAATCAAGGCCACGTGCCTGATCTTGCCGGCGACGAACAAAATCATATCAAAGCGCTGCTGAGTGCGGCGGTGGAGCAGGTCGTTGGCGATGCGAATTAAAGCATGGTTCTACGGATTGTCGTTTCGGAGCCGGGTCTGGCTTACGATTGTTCTGCTCATCACACTGGCAGTAAGCGCGAATGGGACGATCTCGTACTTAATCGCCGCCAAGGTCGTGCAAAAAAACGCCTTCCGGCTCAGTGAAGATACGATCAACAAGACGGCCCAGGTCGTCGATCAGCGCCTGCGCAACATTACTGTCTCGATGATGTCGCTGACAATGAGCGATCCGTTCAAAGAAATGATGGACGATGTCGCTTCGGCGAATACGAGCCGGTATTACCAGCATTTGACCTTGTTGCAGAAGGTGTTCTCGCAATTCAGTTTCTACGACAGCTACATCCAATCGATTCTGATCGCCACCCCTATCGGCGACTTTTATCCGACGACTTCGATTCGCCTCACGAATCAGTCGTTCTACGAAAGCGACTTGTACCAGCAGGCCAAAAACGAGAAACGGCCTTTCTGGGTGCCGCGCCATGAGGACGCTTTCTTCTCAAATCGGGAGCAGGTCATATCGCTCGTGCTGAGCACAATCGGGGAAATACCGAATCAAGATTATAACGTCTACATCATTGTCAATGTCAAGGAAAACGATTTGTTACGCTTGATTGCGGACAACCAGGATACAACCGAGACCGGACTGAGCTATATGTTCATCAACGAGGAAGGGCAGGAAATCGTTCGCTCGCCTCTTTATGCGGCTACCGACGCCAAGTGGCGATCTTCCTTCCTTGAAAGGCTTTACAGTGACCAAACCGGCTACTTTTTTTATCCGCTGAATGGCAACGAATCGCTCATCAACTATGCGCGTCTAGAAGTGGGAGGGAACTGGATTTTAATTGGCGTCCAGTCCAAGGAGCGTCTGCTCGCCCAAGTCAACGGCATCAAACGATCGACGCTGTACGCGCTGTTCGGCTGCCTGCTGCTCTCCCTTTTCGTGTCGAACGGGCTGACGAGACTGTTGCTCAAGCCGCTATACAAGCTGCAGGAGCTGATGAAGCGGGTGGAGCGTAACGACTTGAACGCGCGCTATGCCAGCCCTTACCGGGATGAGGTTGCCCAGGTCGGATTACGCTTCAATCGCATGCTGGACGAAATCAAACGATTGATCCAGGACGTCACGGACGGGGAAATGGAAAAGCGGAAGGCGGAAATCAAAGCGTTGACCGCCCAGATGGATCCGCACTTCCTCTATAACACGTTGAACACGATTTATTGCAAATCGGAGCTTGGGGCGAACGACGATGTGAACGACATGATTCTTTCGCTGGCCCACATGTTCCAACTCGGACTTAGCAACGGTCGCGATTGGGTTACGCTGGAAGATGAAATTACCCACATGAAGATGTATTTGGCAATCCAGCATAAATGCTACGACACGCTATTCGATTACCGCCTCGATATCGGCAGCGGGGTCAACCTGTCATCGATCGTACTGAAAATTTTGCTGCAGCCTCTTGTCGAGAACGCGATTATCCATGGCTTTCAAAACATCGAAAACGGCGGGCACATCGAAATCGCCATCCATGTGGAGGTAGCGCAGCTCGTCCTTTCGGTCAAGGACAACGGCTGCGGCATGGACATCGAGGAGGTTTATCGCAACATGCGTCATGCCGCCACAAGTAATAAAGGCTATGCTCTAAGCAACATTGCGCATCGGCTGCAATTGTATTATGGCGAACAAGCGCGGATGGATCTATACAGCGAACCGGGCTGCGGCGCGGAAGTCGTGCTGCGGCTGCCGGTAACGGAAGGAGGAGGCGCAGATGACTGAGCGGCTAATTCGACTATGCGTGATCGACGATATCAGCAGCGTCGTCGAGATGATTACGAGCCGGATCGATTGGACGTCATACGGGATCGAGATTGCAGGTACGGCCGGAAGCGGTGTTGACGGCCTGCGGCTCGTGGAGGAGACGCGCCCGGATATCGTATTGACGGACATTCGGATGCCGAGAATGGACGGTCTGGAGATGACTGCTCACATCATGAAGCTGGCTCCGCACTGCAAAGTCGTTATTTTGAGCGGCTTTACCGATTTTGCCTATGCACAACAAGCCATTCGGCTTGGTGCGTTCGATTTTTTGAAGAAGCCGTTCTCGCGCGCGGAAATAGTCAAAGTGGTGCTGAAAGCGAAGGAGGCGTGGGAAGAGGATCGGCGCAGCCTGATCGAAGTCCACGAAATGGAGAAACGGCTGAAGGAAAGCATGCCGCTCATGCGCCAGGAATATTTAAATACGCTCGTTCATCACCGAACAAACGCCGAGCAGGCCGAGAATCGTTGGCGGTATTTTCAAATTCCGCTGGAACCCGTGCAGCTCGTGGCGATGGTTGTGGAAATCGATCGTTTCGATGGTAACTACGCGGCGCTGCCGACCCATGAAGTGGAACTGATCCGGTTTGCCATGCAAAACATTCTCAAGGAAACGATTGGCACATTTACGAAAGGCGTTGTATTCCGGGAGAGTGCCAATCGCCACGTCTGTATCCTCAATTGTGACGATCCAGAGCTGGCCAGCCGCATCGCCGACCGCTGCTGCGCTCATATCGCGCAGTATACCCGCTTCACCATCTCGATCGGCATCGGCTTGATTGCGGACGATATAAGCCAGCTTCCGGATTCGTACGAGCAAGCGTTGCACGCCTTTTCCTACCATTTCTACACCGGAGGCAACGGGGCGTTCAGCTTCGCTCATATCGCCGGCGCCGATAAGGAGCCTCCGCGTTTCGCGCCCGCAGCCGCTCAGGAGCTGCTGTTCGCATTGCGTGCGGGGAACCTCGAAAGAAGCTCGGGGCTGCTTACGCAACTGCTAAACGATTTGTTCGCCGGGACGCCAAAGCCCGATTATATGATCAGCGTTTGTTACGAGCTGGCGTTTATGATGCTGCGGGTGCTGCTGGAGAAGCTGCCTTATGAGCAAGTTCGGGGATTGGAGCGGCGCATTCGCGAGAACAAGGCGGAGGAGCCGACGATGCAAGAGCTGCGGCAGTTGCTCGACGACATTTGCCGCAAGGGCTGCAAGTGGATCGAAATGCAGCGTACGAGCGAGTCGGAACAAATCGTCCGGCAGTCGATGCAGTACATCCGGGACAATCTCAAGCAGCCGCTTACCGTCGAACAGTGCGCCAAACAGGCTAACCTCAGCGCCGGTTACTTCTCCAACGTGTTCAAGAAAATCGTCGGCATGACCGTACAAAAGTTCATCACGCAAGAGCGGATCAAACGGGCCAAGCAGATGCTGATCGAAGACTATCAGGTGCAGGAAATCGCCGATGCGCTCAGCTACGAGCACCGGCGATACTTTAGCGAAGTGTTCAAGAAGGTGACCGGCATGACGCCGTCGGAATTCAGGCAGGGGTACTTGGGCAAGGACGGGTCGTAAGCGAAACTTCACCGTTTTGTTACCCTGGATGTTGGTCGTGCCGCATGTACTGTCGGTGTCCCAGGCTTCATACTGGAAGAGCAAGTAGCAAATACTTCAGTGGGCCCGCATGATGTTACCGCAGCGCGGGTAACGAACAAAAGGGAGGATTTTCGCATGAGGAAAAAGATCGGGTATACGGGACTCGCCGTTCTGATGTCGTTGGCGCTGGCCGCTTGCAACAGCAGTGGTGGCACAGGCGGCACCGACGGCGCAAGCCCGGACGCGTCCGCAAATAAAAAGGGTTCGGAAGATAAGGTGAAGCTGGAGTTCTGGTCGGTTGATCGTACAGACGCCGATTACACACGAGAAAAAATCGCCAAGTTTCAAGCCGAAAACCCCGGGATTGAAATCAATTATGTGGTCAAGACGGAAGAGTACAATCAGGCGATCGATCTCGCTTTTGCATCCTCGCAGTCGCCGGACATTTTTCGCGTCAAGGAGAACACGATCCAAACGTTCTACAAAAAAGGCTATCTGGAGCCACTCGACGATTATTTTAACGCCGAGTTTAAAAACAAGTTCACGCCGCTGAAAGATCTGAACCTGTTTGACGGCAAAATGTACAGTTTTCCGAACTACGGCTACACGATGCGGCTTGTATATAACGTTGATCTGTTCGAGAAGGCCGGCATCAAAAATCCGCCGAGCACGCTGCAGGAAATGGTTGAAACGGCGAAGAAGCTTACGGCTGTCGGCAAAGCGGACGGAGCTTACGGATTCGCCCTCAACTTCAAGAGCCCGGCAAGCGCCTTCGACCGTTCGGCGCGCGCTATCGCCGAGCTGAACGGCTATGGCGGCTTCGGCTTCGATTTTAAAACAGGTCGGTTCGATGTAAGCGGATTCAAGCCCATTGTCGATGCGTTCCGACAGATGCAAGTCGACGGCAGCACCCTGCCGGGCATGGAATCGCTCGACATCGACCCGCTCCGCGCCCAGTTTGCCGAAGGAAAAATCGGTATGTACATCTCATTCTCTTCCGAGCCGGGCGTCTACCAGAACCAGTTTCCGGCCAAAATCCGATGGGCGGCGGCGCAGGTGCCTACGTTCGACGGAACCGTGCGCGGCGCATCCGGCTTCCTTGGCGGTCAGTGGCTTAGCATCAGCAAAAACTCCAAGCATAAGAAAGAAGCCGCCAAGTTTCTGAATTTCATGTATGGCGAGGAAATATTGCTCGATTATCAAGAAAAAGGATTCGGGATCTCGATGGTGCCATCGGTGCTGAGCAAGGCGAAAAAAGCGGATATCAAAGGCTTCGAATGGTTTGTTCCGACAAAGTACGACGGCGCGTGGCCGATTCAGCCAACCGTAGCTATACAAGGCGAAAAATACCAAGACGCGTTCTTCAAGTACATGCTACAAGGCGGCGATCTGGACAAAATCATCGCCGATCTGAACAAGCGCTACAACGAGGCGCTCGACAAAGCGATCGCCGCCAAGGAAGTGGATGTGAAGCCTGATCCAAGCTTCGATCCGAAAAATTTGCAAAATATGTTAGTGAAGTAAGTTAACTCGACAGGTCGTAGGGTCAGAAGTGGTTTCTGACCCTTTGTCGTAATTTCGGGGAAAGGTTCGTGGGACCCATGAAACAATGGAGAACGAATGCGGCGGGTGCTTTCTTCACCTTGCCCAGTCTTCTCTTGACACTCGTGTTTACGGTTTATCCAATCTTTTGGGTGTTCCGGTACATGTTTTATGATTACAAAGGGTACGGCACACCCCGTTTCATCGGCTTGGACAACTTCCGCACCTTATGGTCGGATCATTTGCTGTGGAATTCCGTCGTCCAAACATTCGTCTATGCGGGCGGGAAGCTGATTCTGACGCTGCCGCTGGCGCTCCTACTAGCGGTCATCCTCAATCGTGCGATCAAAGGGCGACAGCTTTTGCGGGCGATTTATTTCTTGCCGACGATTATCAGCTCTGCGGTGATTTCCGTTGTGTTTTTCATCGTGTTCAACTCGTACAACGGCATTTTGAATCAGTTTCTAATCAAGCTCGGAATCACCGACAAAGGCATTGAATGGCTGGGACCGAAATACGCTATGCTGACGGTCATTCTCATCGCGGTATGGGGAGCGATCGGCAACTATATGATTTTATTCATCGCCGGTTTGCAGAATATTCCGCATGAGGTTCATGAGAGCGCGGATTTAGATGGCGCGGGTGCCTTGCAAAAGTTTTGGTACATCACGGTGCCGATGCTTGGTCCGGTGCTGCAGATGGTCATCATGCTTGCGATCATCAACTCACTCAAAAGCTATGAAAGCATCATGGTGCTGACGGACGGTGGGCCGATTGGCAAAACCGAAGTGATGTTTCTGTACCTGTATCGTCTCCTGTTCCCGACGCCATCGGCCAGCAGTGTACTGGAGCAGCAAATCGGCTACGGCAGCGCGGTCGGTTTCGTGACGGCGGTAATCGTCGGCGGCGTGACAGCCCTGTACTTTTATTTGTCCAGAAAGTTAAATCAAAACGTTTAATCCCGTCTATCTACCGTTTTTTTCTTGGAGGAATGAATCATGCAGCAAGCAACTGCGGGAAAGCCCAAGCCGAGCGCTTCGAGCGGCGTCGTTCCCGTCTTTCTACGACCCGGAACGATCTTTCTATGGATCTTTTTGCTGGTCATGGCGTTTCTCACGCTATTTCCGGTGCTTGTGGCCATCCTCGGTTCGTTCAAAACGAACGCCGAGTTGACCGCCGGCGCTACCATACTGCCGGAGACTTGGCACTTCTCCAACTACGAGGAGGCATGGAAGACGGCCAATTTTTCCCGTTATACGTGGAACAGCTTGTTTATCAGTCTAGCCACGACAGTGGGAACGCTGCTTGTCGCTTCGATGGCTGCCTATGGGGTGGATCGGCTGCGATTCATGGGCAGACGGATGTATATCTTCATTCAAGCGGCCACGATGTTTATCTCTGTCGGTCCGCTGGTGCTGCATCCGCAATTCCGAATCATGGTCTCGCTGCACTTGCAAACTTCGCTGTGGGGCGTCGTTATTTTGCTGGTCAGCGCCCACGCAGCCACTTACTTCATCCTGTTTAGCTTCGTCAAGGCAATTCCGCGGGAGCTGGACGAGGCCGCCAAAATCGACGGCAGCTCGATGCTGGGCACGTATTGGCGGATCATCCTGCCTTTGCTTGGGCCGGGGCTGGGGGTATCGGCGCTGTTTACGTTCCGTGCGGCTTGGAATGAATACATTATGCCGCTCGTGTTCACGATGAGCCAGCCGAAATTGCAGCCGCTCACGGTAGGCTTGTCCAACTTACGCTACGGCGCTGCTGCGGCTGCGCAAACGCACTATATGATGGCCGGCGCCTGTCTGTCGATCCTGCCCCTACTCATCGTTTACGTGTTTGCCAACAAATCGTTTATGCAGATGACGGCAGGTTCGCTCAAAGGATAATACCTGCTTTCATACAAGCCAGCCCTCGCTCTTGCGTGGGCTGGTTTTTGCAGTGTGCGCGTCTCGGATCCTCTTGCCTGAACACCGAGAACAGTTAGTGTTAGGCGACTAATAAAATATTTACTTCTAGATAATGCGTTCCTGCAGCAAGATCTTATGGCTAACTGGAAGGATTGGACCCTAAGGATAGAGAATATTTTACAAAAATATTGATTACTTGTTAGATTAACCTGTCGGCCGGCATCAATTAGACAAGAGGTGAAATTAAACACTGGAGGTATCGAGAAAATGGTAGAGATGGCCGGAAGTATTTCAAGGATAGAGACGGAAGTTATGACCACGCCGAACTTTCGCTTCGATGGCGGATTTATTATGGTGCCAAATGAGCAGTTTGAAGAGGCGGTGGGATGGTATCGCGAAAAAATGGGGTGGAGGCTGAAGGGGACGGGATACCGAATCGCCTTTTTCAAGATGCCAGAGAAAGGACAAGCCAATCTGCTTGCTTATGACCCGGGCAACGAGCATTTCACGTCTGAAGGCACCGCGGAAGGTCATTCCCGATTTTGTTTTCGCACCGCAAATTTGGAGCAAGCGCTGGAATATTTCCGGGGACATGGCGTGGAAAGTGCAGAACCGGTGTTTCTCCCGGACGGTACATTGGCCGCGGATATCGTCGCCTTTGGCGGAGCCAAACTGACCTTGACTGAGGATCGCAAGCTCGAAGGCAAACATCCCGAGTCTAGAGTATTATGTTACGGCTTAAAACCATTGTGGCTGGGGGTGACCGATCTAGCGGCATCACAGGAATGGTATGAGAAGACGCTCGGCTTGAAGCCGGGCAAAAAAAACTACATGGATCAGGGCTTTGCCCTTATGCGCGATGAAAGGTATAAGTGGGACTTCGTATGGCTGCAGAAAGTTCCCGCCGGGTCACACCCGCATCGGACAAACCCAAGCGCGCGGCTCTATTTGCAAATCAAGAAAAGAAGCGATTTGTTCGAGGCACGTCGCTGGTTGATAGAACGGGGAATCGAAACAAGCGAAATCGTCGGGGATCGGTTAAAATGCTTCCATTTCTACGATCCTGATGGTAACCGCTTAAATGCCTGGAGCTATCATAACTGAGCCGAACAAATTGATTTCATTTTGGCTCAATGATAGGGCCATCCATCCTTTGTGGGATGGTCCTAAACTTGTCGTTATAGACAGCGCGGAAAACCGTATCACATATATGTGGTAAAGCGTAGAAGGTTGATTAAGCTAAACGGGTACGATTGCGGAGGAGCTTGCCAAGCGGCGGCTCCTCTTTATTTGTTTAAGTAACGGGCAAGATAACGCAACTAAATAGCACCTTTCTACGTCCAGTAGAACACATGTCAATAGTTATGATAGGGGATTATCTGGATGAAAAAAATAATAATTTGTGTAACTGTCGTCATTTTATTGTTTACGGGTTGCAACAGCGGAAAAGAGTGTTCAAACAAGAACGCTAAATGTATCGAGGATTGGAGTAATGAAGATGTCAAAGAGATCATTGTATATATGATAGATCCAAAAGGAAACAAAGGAACTACAGCTGTTGTCCAGGATCGAAAGAAAATAGATTTTATTCTGAATACAATGCAGACGGCAGAGCCGATGCCTGGTGATCTAAAAGTCATTCCTCCAGACTATGAAGCTGAAATTGTTTTAAAAGATAAAAACATAACCCCTTCTTCTATTCAATTATGGCTTCCTTCAGAAAGCGAAGGTATGATAGTGTTCTCAGATAGTAGTAGTCAGGGTTATAAGGTTACAAAAGAGCAGAATAAAGGAATTAAGGAAATTATAGAGTCAGTTAGGATATATCCTGCGAAATGAACATGTGTAAGAGTTCTTCAAAAAAGGGTTGATTTTTCAACTAAGCCTGTTGGCGTGAATCCGGCAGGCTTTTCAGCTAATAGGCAGGATTGTGTAACACCATGTTGAATCCTAAAGGTATCAATTCAATAAGAGGCAACCAAATGGATTTGAAATGAGGTGCGGCCATTGCAAGGCTATGATGATTTATTGGATTTACTAATCGAAATAAGAAACTTTTTCGATTCGCCAAATACCAATGTTATATGGTCGAGATATGAAAAAGTTGAGGATGTTATAACTGATTTGGATGTAATTAGACAACGGCTTGAACAAAGAGATCGTAAAGTGATATCGGAGCTTAAAATCTTATTTGCGCCAACAGGGGCCTATCAGGAGATTTCAATAAGCAGTGACTGTGGTGAGAAGTTTGTTGAGTTAGCCGCAAGGTTCGACCATATTATCAAATCAACACGGTTAGATTAACGGGTAGTTTAGTAACAAAATCGATTATGATACAGTTTATTTAGCGTGATGATGGAGGTTTTTAATGGGGTTTGATGTTTTATTGTTCGATAATAATAACAGACTCGTTTCGATACTTAAAATTGAAGAAGAAGTACATAAAGAGATATTTGCATCCCATAAACGTTGGGCGTGTTATTTATTTCTCAGAAAATTAAGCGATTATTATCGAACAAACCAGGAATTCAGCGGAAAGACATTGGAAGGATTGATAAATGACCTGATTAACTATAAGCCTCTTATGACTGCTGAATACCATACAACAGTACAGTCTTTGTTAGATGCTATTTTGGATAAGAATGTGCAAAAAATTCGAGTAAGTGGCGATTAGCATCACCCTAACGGGTACGATAGTTGAGGAGCTTGCAGCGATGCACTCCTCATTTTCATTGAAGTACCGGGCAGATTTGCCTAATGAATGTTTAGATACTGCAAACGAAATATGGAGCAGATGGCCAAGTGCCATCTGCTCCATATTTTGTGGAATCTATTTTATTATTCAAAAGATGATCAGATATCGAGTTTGCGGGTACCGATCCACTTCACCATAACTGGATCACGATGTGAAAAGAACAGGCTCTCTTTTGTATCCAACGTAGCAATCGATTCCATATCTTTTTGGCTTAGTTCGAAATCGAAGATATTGAAGTTTTCAATAATTCTTTCTTTACGAACCGACTTCGGAATCACGACGATTTCTCTTTGCGTCAACCACCGTAAAACCACTTGTGCGACGGTTTTCTTGTGCATCTCGGCTATGGACACCAATACCTCGTTCTGGAACAAGTTATTTTTGCCTTCGGCGAAAGGCGCCCAGGATTGGATTTGAACATTGTTCTCTTTCATGAATGCCGCACTTTCGATTTGTTGGTTGAACGGGTGTGTTTCCACCTGGTTTACGGCTGGGATAACTTCATTATGAATGATCAAATCGATCAGGCGATCCGGGTGGAAGTTACTAACCCCGATGGCGCGGATCTTTCCTTCTCGATACAGTTCCTCCATTACGCGCCATGAACCGTGCACATCGCCAAATGGCTGATGGATCAAATACAGATCCAAATAATCCAACTGCAATCTTTGCAGCGATGTTTCGAATGCTTTCTTTGTGCGCTCGTAACCGGCATCCTGCACCCAAAGTTTCGTGGTGATAAACAATTTCTCTCTCGCCACGCCACTCCGTTTGATGGCTTTGCCAACTGCTTCTTCATTCATATAAGAGGCAGCTGTATCAATCAGACGATAGCCTGCCGTAATGGCGTCATAAACGCTTTGTTCACATTCATTTAGATCAGCCATCTGAAAAACGCCAAAACCGATAATTGGCATTTCAACACCATTGTTCAATACTACTCTTTTCATGCAAATCCTCCTGATTTTTATTATTATGTTTAAATCGACTTATTCCTATCCATTACATCCATACCAAGCTCACTTAATCGCTGCCTTCATCTCCTTATTATGCACCGGATGACAAAGCGAAGGTTATCCCATTCGTACCAAATGTTTGCCTAATCCTCTCACTACCACTTATGAAACAGTTAAATATGGACTATACTCGAGCTAAAGAAGGAATGAACAGGGAGGATTAAATGTCTGAAATAATTACAAAACAGCAGAATGAGCTGGCCAAAATTATTGAGCGTTACTCAGAAAAGGACGGTGTTCACCCAACCTCTATTCCGTCCTTATTTTTTATGCGCGACTCCAATGCGTCCGTACCAAACCATGGTGTTTACAAACCTTCCTTCTGTATTGTGGTTCAAGGCGCGAAAGAGGTATGGTTGGGACAAGAACGGTTTAGGTATAGTCCTGCCGATTACCTTGTTGCATCCGTTCACCTGCCGGTTACCGCCCAAGTAACTGAAGCCACCCCTGACGTTCCATATCTTGGTTTCAAACTTGAATTTACGGCGAAACAAATCCTAGAGGTTCTGCGTGATTCAGAAATTCGTGTAGGACCGAGAGAATATGCAAAGCGAGGAATGTTTGTCAGCCGGATGGAGATGCCTTTGTTGGATGCAGTCATCCGGTTAGCTCGTTTGCTGGACGAACCGAAGGATATCCCGATCCTTGCCCCGTTGTTTACGAAGGAAATTCTGTATAGGATTCTGCAAGGACAGCATGGGGCTACGCTTGAACAAATTGCAATAGAGGGTAGCTCCGCCCGTCAAATCAAAGACGTGATCGACCATATCACGAATAATTATGCTCTTTCATTTCGGATTGAAGAACTTGCCGAAATAGCGAATATGAGTGTTTCTTCGTTTCATCGACACTTTAAAGAAGTAACTGCCATGAGCCCGATTCAGTTCCAAAAACAACTGAGGCTTCAGGAAGCCCGCCGCCTATTATTAACGGAGTCAGAAGACGCCACTGATGCAGCATTTCGAGTAGGCTATGAAAGTCCCTCGCAATTCAGCCGTGAGTATTCTCGAATGTTCGGATTCCCGCCTAGACAGGATATAAAGCGCCTGAAAGCTATAGAAAAAACGAAAACATGCTAAATTTAGTTCGTGGTTAAACTATCGGGTCCATTAACTCGATAAAACTTAAAACGGCAGCCGGCCAAAACAATCGGTTGCCGTTTCTCAACTAACGGGCAGGAAGTTCAATAACTTCGCGAAAACTTTATGTTGACGAAATTCTGCGATGAACGCACCAATAGAGGGAGAACCACTAATTCCGATATGCTGACATTTTCGTGCAGAAAATGCACGGTATTCATTTTTTATCTGCGATAAAATTTAACTTGAAGGGAGGGTAACGATGGATTGGTTGGACAGGATGAATAGCGCCATGGAATATATTGAAACAAACCTAGCGGACAATATCTCATATGATGAAATAGCGCAGAGAGCCTGTTGCTCTACTTATCATTTTCAAAGAATGTTTCCGTTTATTACTGGAGTATCGTTATCTGAGTACATTCGACGTCGACGGTTGACATTGGCAGCATTTGAACTGCAGACAACAGATGCAAAGGTTATTGATGTAGCTATGAAATATGGATATGATTCGCCAGAAGCGTTTGCACGGGCGTTTAAGAATCTTCATGGGATCGTGCCAATATCTGCGCGCGATAAAGGCGTTTCTCTAAAAGCCTATCCTCGAATGTCCTTTCACATTTCAATAAAAGGAGATGTCGAAATGAATTACCGCATCGAATCAAAAGGGTCTTTTGAGATGTTTGGAGCTTATGGTCTGGTCAAATCCGACCCCCAAAAAGTATATGCTGAAGTTGCTCAATTCCGTCAACAATGTGATGTAGACGGCAGTGTTGAAGAGATGAATGGATTACTGGGACGCTTTAGTAACACCATCTTGCATGCTGCCTTATATGATCATACAGGAACATCTTTTAAATACATGGTAAGTTACTTTTTGCCAAAAGGGCTTGAAATTCCGGAGAGATTTACAAAACTTTCTATCCCGGCATTAACGTGGGCGATTTTCCCGGAACCGCAATGTGATTTAATAAAGTTATGGGGACGGATTTATTCCGAATGGTTTCCGACATCGGAATACGAACAGGTTGAAGGCCCTACCTTCGAAATGTATTATGGAATGACAGGGCATATTACCGGGGAGATTTGGATACCTGTGAAGAAAAAATAACTTGTTATTCATGCGACACGCCTGTGTTTCTCATCGGGCACCCGTCGTACTACCTAAAATTCGGATTCGAACAAGAGCGACCACACGGCTTTGAACTATAGCAATTCCGATGTACAGAACGCCGGAATCAAAGGAGAGCGCCCGCAACATTGTAGGCGCCCTTTTTCTTTTTATTTGCATCTGTCGCAACATCGCTATCATCTTCCGCATCCGCGTAATCACTGGCTTCTCCAACCCACACCAATGCGACCGAAGCATCTCCGACTTCACAATGTGAAATGATTAAGGCGCCGGCCATCACGCCGACGCCCCACCTCGTTCCCAATTCCTAAAACACCTTCGTCGTCCACGATTCGCAATTCCACGTCTCCGTCACGATGTCACGGTAAAACTCCGGTTCATGTGAGATTAGCAGAATGCTGCCCTTGTACGCCTTCAACGCACGCTTCAGCTCATCCTTTGCGTCCACGTCCAGGTGGTTCGTCGGCTCGTCAAGCACGAGCAGATTCGTTTCGCGGTTGATCAGCTTGCAAAGCCGCACCTTCGCTTTCTCGCCGCCGCTCAGCACCGCGACCTTGCTCTCAATGTGCTTCGTCGTCAGCCCGCATTTCGCGAGTGCCGCGCGCACCTCAAACTGATTGAACGAAGGAAACTCCGTCCAAACTTCCTCGATACACGTATTGTAGTTCCCTTCCTTCACTTCCTGCTCGAAATAACCGATGTGCAAATACTCGCCGCGCTGGACGGAGCCGGACAACGCCGGGATCTCGCCGAGGATGCTGCGCAGCAGCGTCGTTTTCCCGATGCCGTTCGCGCCGACGAGTGCCAGCTTCTGCCCGCGCTCCATACGCAGGTTCAGCGGCCGCGACAGCGGGCTGTCGTAACCGATCACGAGCTCTGAGGTTTCAAAAATCAGTTTGCCCGACGCCCGGGCTTCCTTGAAGTTGAACTGCGGCTTCGGCTTATCCTTCGCCAGCTCGATCACTTCCATCTTGTCGAGCTTCTTCTGACGTGACATCGCCATATTCCGCGTGGCCACACTCGCCTTATTGCGCGCCACGAAGTCCTTAAGGTCGGCGATTTCCTGCTGCTGGCGTTTAAAGGCGGACTCCAGCTGCTGCTTTTTCATCTCATAGACCTGCTGGAAATGATCGTAGTCGCCGACGTAGCGGGCGAGCTCCTGATTTTCCATGTGGTAGATGAGGTTGATGACGCTGTTCAGGAACGGAATATCGTGAGAGATCAGAATAAACGCATTTTCGTATTCCTGCAGGTAACGCTTCAGCCAGTCAATATGCTGCTCGTCGAGGTAGTTGGTCGGCTCATCCAGCAGCAAAATGTCCGGCTTCTCGAGCAGCAGCTTGGCAAGCAGCACCTTCGTCCGCTGTCCGCCACTCAGGTCGTTAACGTCCTTATCCAGGCCGATGTCGGTCAAGCCTAAACCGCGTGCGGTTTCTTCGATTTTGGCGTCGATCATATAGAAATCCTGATTCGTCAGCGTATCCTGAATCGTGCCGACGTCCTCGAGCAACTGCTCCAGCTCCTCAGGCGACACCTCGCCCATCTTGGCGTACATGTCGTTCATCTCCTGCTCCATATCGAACAGGTACTGAAACGCGACCTTCAGCACGTCGCGGATCGTCATCCCCTTATTCAGCACGGCATGCTGATCAAGGTAGCCGACGCGCATCCGCTTGGACCATTCGATCTTGCCATCATCCGGCTGCAGCTTGCCCGTAATAATATTCATGAAGGTGGACTTGCCTTCGCCGTTCGCGCCGATCAGCCCGATATGCTCCCCCTTGAGAAGCCGAAAGGACACATCGTTAAAAATCGCCCTGTCACCAAATCCGTGACTTAACCGTTCTACATTTAATATGCTCATCAATGACACCTTTTCTTTCTGGTCTATTTATCAGCTTCTATTATAAATGCGAACGGAGCCGGAACTCAATCCGCCGAAGTCCTCCAGACTTTGGATTTTTGCCGATACGCTTATGGAAAAAGGTGAGTCGACCATGGCTAGGCCAACGGTATTTAACATTATCAGAGGGCGCGGCTTCCGCCCCCAATTTTTTTGCGCATCGCGCAGGTATGCCGGAGCGGTTTCGAGTGGGCGGCATGGTGATCTGCGACGAGGAGCAGGCCCGTCGGATCGAGCGGCAGTGGGCGTCCCGACGTTTGCGATTTGGACGGTATGCTCGCGGCGCAAGCCTCCGATTTAATCGTGCTCTCCGTGAGCAAGGACGCGGCCCCCGGCTATATCGAAACGTCGCTAAACTACGACGGGTACGATAGTGCAAATATCAGGGAGCAGATCGCCGCGGCAGATGCTCCCTGTTCCCTTTGAAGTAACGGCAGATTTGTTTAATTAAGTTAGCGAGGTGCTGAACATGGCTCTATTCAATATACCATTAAGCGATGCTCACGGAGAAGTGGCTAGACCAATTGTGTCGACTCCCTTAGGAACGATTGTTTTTGACATAATAAAATAATATTTATTGTTTTAGTGTTGGCAACTATATTATCGTTAATCAAATTTCTAAACCGCTATCCGCTTACGCTCCCAGGCGAACCGCAAAGTGGATATCAACGGGATGAGCTGGAACGGGAACAACGGCGTGGCAAAGCAAGCCGTTAATAGGGATTCTCCGCCTGTAGCGGCAGTCATCAATAATAATACTTGTCGGATGACAAGAATATAGTCCGATTAAATCCCGCGTAAATCGCGGGTTTTCATTTTATTCGGCACACATTCTTTCAAAAACGAATGACAAGAATGTGTGCCGATTTGTGACAAGAATATAGTCCTATTGCCCATAAATTTGATGTAAATGTAGGTTGTATAATTTTAGGATGATCGCTAAACGAACGGGCAGAATAACGCAAAGATTCTAAGATCCCCCCAATATTGGTAGCATGAAACCTGTCTTTTTAATTAACTAAACATATTTATTAACAAAGTAGAAATGTATAATATAATAAACGAAAAAAACTGCAAGGGAGGAAATTATGAAAAACTTTATTATCTTCGGAGCTAGTAAAGGATTGGGTGATGCATTCGTCAAAGGATTGCCGGATACGGGGGATAACGTATGGATGGTTTCCAGAAGTCTCCCGGAGAGTTTGAAACTTAACGATGGCGTCCATAGATATTGGATAGACGCTGACCTATCGTTATCTGATGCAAGCAATAGGATTGCGAAAACATTAAATGGCGTTACTGTAGACGTTTTAATATATAATGTTGGGATCTGGGAGAGCAAAGGATTTAGGGATGACTATGATTTTGAGAAAGATGACCCGGACGAAATTGCAAAAATTATTAATGTAAATGTAACATCCACAATTACTTGTATCCAAAAGCTGTTGCCAAATCTAAAAAAATCAGATAACGCAAAAATCTTCTTAATCGGATCTACTGCGGGTCTTGAAAATAATGATTTTACACAAATTTCATTTGCAGCTTCAAAATTCGGATTACGTGGTATTTGCAATTCATTACGGGAACATGTAAAGAAGTATGGAATAGGTGTAACATGTATAAATCCTGGTGAAATTGCAACCCAAATTCCTTATGAAGACGGGATAGAGAAAGTTTTATCGGCTTATAATGGTACACAGATTCCCCTCCATGATATCGTTTCAGTGGTTAAATGCGTCGTGAACCTTTCCAAGGCGTCTTGTGTGAAAGAAATAAATATACCAGCGATGCTTGATACGAATGCATGATTACGAGGGACGGGTACGTTAGTACAAAGCTATTTTAAACAAAGCCACACGATTACAGCTAGAAACAGATGATGATAATGCCCCAGCTCGTACTTTGTACAAGCAACTCGGATTTAAGTTAATACAAGGTAAGGGCGTATACATGTCATTTTTATAGCGGATTTGGTTTGAACTTACGGGAACGATAGCACAATCGTTGCACGACGTCAGTCGGACAGATGATCGGCTGCCTTGGATCCATTTATACACTCTAAAGTGAGGAACTGATTATGACGAAGCGTTTGGAAGTTGAGCGGTGGAACGAGGTGTTTTCCGATCTGAAGCTCGGCAAACCGCAAGGGGATTTTTGGCTGGAAAAATATGAGCCAAGGCTGGCATCGGCTCAAGATGGACCGGTCATTGATCTTGGCTGCGGTTCTGGCTGCGACTCTTTGTTTTTAACGGAAAGAGGTTATCGGGTCATCGCCTGCGACTTCTCCTCAAAGGCGTTGGAGATTATTCACAAATATATTCCGGGCGCAGAAACAATGCTTTTCAATATGACGGGCGGATTGCCATTTCCGGATAGCAGCGCGAGGGCGATTGTCGCGGACTTGTCACTGCATTATTTTCACTGGGACGATACTGTTGCTATCGTTAGCGAAATCGCGAGAGTTGTTGGCGCTGGAGGTTTGCTGCTAGCCCGCTTGAATTCCACACGCGATGTTCATTACGGTGCCGGGCAGGGCATCGAATTGGAACACCATTACTATGAGCATGAGGGGCGTCGCAAACGTTTCTTTGACAAATCAGACTTGGAGCGGTTATTTGACGGATGGGCGATTGACGTGTTAACGGAAACGGATATGCACCGCTACGGGAAGCCGAAAATTTGCTGGGAGTTAGCGGCAAGTGTTCGCTGGTAGCAGTTTCGGGAGTGGCTATATAAATACTTGACGGCAGCCGGACAGAACGATCGGCTGCCGTTTTCTCAACTAATGGGCAGGATAATTTAACCAATTCACGAATGTTTAATGTAGTAAGGTGACGTTAGGGCTCATATTTTTTTATTTGGGGGGATGGTGCCTGCATGGACAAAAATTCTGTTTCTAGAACAAACATAATAGGCGGTAGTGAGGTTGTCGCCATCGCGGTCGACATGGATAAGAGTGTTATTCATGAAACAAACAGCTTATTTTGGGATACAAAGGGAAATGATGTTATAGGAGCAACCTCACTTCCTCTTTACGGAGCATTTGTCTCAGAAGAAAATTGCCAACTTTTTGGCGATGTCACAGGAAAAAAGATGCTGGAAATAGGATGTGGAAGCGGTCATTCTTTGCAATATTTGGGGGAACGCAAAGCATCTGAATTATGGGGTATGGATATATCAGAAAACCAAATCGAAAAGACAAAGCAACATTTGACGAAGTGCGGTCTTTCAGCAAAATTAATCTGTTCTCCCATGGAAGAAGAATGTGGCATACCAGAGGATTATTTTGACTTTGTTTATTCGGTTTATGCAATAGGCTGGACAACCGACCTGGAGGGTACTTTTCGCAGGATTGCTTCATACCTAAAAAAAGGTGGCGCATTTATTTTCAGTTGGTCCCACCCTATACACAAATGTGTTGTTGAAGATAATAATACTTTTGTTTTTAAAAAATGTTATTTCGATGAATCCTGGTATTCGTCATCTCTTGAAGAAAGTACGCTAGCATTATCTGACCGTACACTATCAACCTATGTGAATGCGTTGGCAAAGGCGGGCTTTTTAATTGAACAAATGATTGAGCAATCTGATGATGAAATTATCCAATCACGGGGGAACAGCAAATTTGCAAAAAAAGCAAAGATGCTTCCTGTAACTTTTGTAATCAAAGCAAGAAAACTATAATATCCGTATCTTAATCGAGATTAGAAAATTTTTAATAAATCGCGTAGGCCCGTTGAGCTAGCGGGTACGAAAGCTCAATAGGTGATTCAGCAGGCTGCCGGCGATCGGGTTGAGTGAGTGAATAAAGGAGTTGGAGACGAATGAAGGACGTAATTTAATTTTACGTCCTTCATTTCGTTGTGGAATCGATTAGGGCTTCACGTGGAATTAGTAAATTGTGATGGGAAAACGGCCCCTGTTCGTACCTTATATGTAAAGGGGAGCTTTGCATGAACATCTTGGTTGATTAGGTGTTTTCACTTATGTATGAGTGAAAATTAGAACAATTGCCTATTGTCTTTGATCTCGAGCATATGAATGATGATCGTTGTCCCTTTGCCCACTTCACTGTTCATTTGAAAACGAGTTCCTTTAATAAGCGAAAGCTTTCTAAATGGATTTGTAAAGCCCAATCGCTCATTTCGACCACGCAATAGCTCTTGCTGCTTATCTAGAGGAATCCCCACACCATTGTCCTCGATTGTGATTTGGATATGCTGTTGCTCCCGCTCGATAGTAAGACGCAGCGTTCCACCATTTTTACTTTTGGAGATCCCATGACAAACAGCATTTTCTACTAGCGGTTGTAGTGTCATTGCTGGGATATAGGTTTGAATCGTTTCGTCGATATTGTATTCGATATGAAGCCTTTCTTCGAAGCGCATTTGTTCTATCGATAAGTACGCCTTCACTAATTGTATTTCTTCCTCCAAAGGGATGAGTGAGCGCTGCTTCTGGTAATCCAGCTTTCCTCGAAAATAGGTAGAAAGATGTTCTAATGCAGTTTGGGTTTTTTGCTGGTCAGTCCAACTTAGCATAATAATCGAATTGAGTGTATTGTATAAAAAATGCGGTGTAATCTGAGTGTAGAAGTAGCTGAGTTCATGCTCCAGAGCATCCTGTGCTGATTTTTTCATCAATAATAAGGACTCGATTCGCATCTCTAATTCCTTCAAATTAACAGGCTTTTGCAAGTAATCGTTGGCACCTAATTGAAAGGATACAACTAAGTCAGACAATTGTCCTGCGGCTGTTAATATGATGATAGGCAAGTCTACTAAGTCCTGATCCTGTCTGATCGTTTTGCAGACCTCATATCCTGTCATATGGGGCATCATTAAATCTAAAATTATTAGATCCACTTTTTCCGTTTCAATGATGTCGAGTGCTTCCTGCCCGCTGCCTACTGCAATTACGCTATATTGAAGCGAATGAAGCCTATTAATAAGCACCTTCAAATTGGCAGGCTCGTCATCTACAACTAATATCGTATACGGTTTCGATCCTTTCACTTTTGTAGGCAGGATAACCTGCGGCTGCTTCATCTCCCGATTTTTCATTTGGGCAGACGTAACTTGTTCGTTCATTTCGTGATTGTTTATTTCGTTATGCTCGAATAGCTGCTGATTAGTAGCCAGTGGGATCGTGAAGGTGAAGCATGAGCCTTTACCTATATCTGAAGTTACCCAAATACGTCCGCCTGCACTCTCCACAATTTTCTTGGTAATGCTTAATCCCAAACCAAGTCCTTCCGATTCTCTGCTCCGGCTGCTTTCAACTTGATAAAAGGTTGTAAATATGAGGTCATGGTACTCTACAGCAATACCTGGACCTGTATCCTCAACCGATATGTGCATCTGTTCCTCTATGATTTGAGCGGAGATCGTGATTGTTCCCTGCTTAGTGAATTTTATCGCATTGTAGATCAGATTGAAGAAAACTTGCTTTAGCTTTTGCTCATCGGTGTAGACAAGCGGCGAGTTTTCTGGGATCGTATTGATCAATTGAACAGACGGAGCGGGCGGCATGACATAGGCAATCTCAGCGAGCACTTCCTCAATCATTCGAATTTCGATCGGTCTGGATGTAAATGAAACCTCACCTTGCTTTATTTTGGAAATAAATAAAAGCTCCTTAACCAAGCCTGCCAATCTTCTACTAACCGAGTGTATCAGAATAACACTTTCTTGTTGTTTTCTTTTTAAAGGCCCTTCTTCACCCTCCAGCAGCGATTGAGAAAGATTCATAATGCCGTGGAGCGGAGTGCCGAGCTCGTGTGATGTTTTGACTAGAAATTCATCCTTCATTCGGTCGAATTCAAGCAATTCATTAGACAGTTCCTCCACTTTATTATATGCCTGCTGTGAACGGTGACTCATTAGTAGCGCCAAGCTCATCACCATAATTAAAAACAAAAGAAGTGACGGGATTTCGATATCCACATCAAATAGCAGGACAATTGCAAGTAGAATACCATAAACAGCAAAAGCAAAAACGATGATCAGCACATAGTCGGACTCATCCGTTTTTTGTTTATAGGCTTTTAGCAGCATAATAAAAATATACACATAACCAATAGCCGTAGTCCCTGAAACAATGAGTTGAATGAGTGGAAATGGAACCTTTACCATTAGATCAATGGTCATGTTTAACACACACACCGCCAAGGCTTGAAATCCTAAGATTGCACTTAATGCAGTGACGATCCTTTTGCTGGCAGACATGTTGAAGAAATGATAAACAAATAATAGGAAAAACAATACGAACAATGTAAGTGAAATGGCTTGTATTCCTAGTTGTGAGGATGGGCTGAGCTCCGGAAATAGTAAGTAGATCCATCTTTCATTTATCGTAGATATATGTACAGCTTGCGCTAAACTAAATAGACTGAAGTACAGCTCATACCGGAATTTCCGTTTGTGTTGTAAGTATGTCGTAAAGTATATAAATGAAAAGAGAAAATAGCCGGCAATGAGAAAGGCTTCAATGAATTTTTCACGGCCTTGTTTTGCTAATATTTGATCGGCTGGACCGAAATAGAGCGAATTGACAATACCGCCAACGGCATAGTCATAATTAGCAACTAGTAAAACAAGCTCTATTTGTTTATTTTTACTATTTTCCAGTACGACATACTTTTTGTAATCGAAGCGATATTCTTCGGTGCTTTTTGAAGGAATACCTGCTGAGCCAAGCTCCTCCCCGTTTACATACACTTTGTTGGCATTTCGAATCGTATTCAGTTTTACACCGTAACGGTCATCCTTCGGAACATGAATAAGCAAGCGATACGTGCCTGTTCCATAAGGAGTAGCGTTCTCAGTTCTATACCGATCCCACGCTGCAGGTACTGGAATGGATTGGCGGTTATTCTTATAACGTTCAAAGACATCCTCATCCGGGCTTGGCACAATTAATTCATTTGGATAGAAGTCCCATTCTCCATCAAGCGCAATAGTTTTTTTATCCTGCCAATCCCAGTGCTGCAATGAAAGAACACCATTTTTCGCCACGAATGTATTGGAGTCGAATACACGAAATGAGTGAAGGACAAAGTACGTTGTCAATAGAGTGACAGCGATCATAATTAGAGTGAGCGTCTTTCTATTTTTCACATAGCCAATTCCTTTCACTATGAGAGCTTCACCCATTATGGTACTTACTTGTGACCATTCAAACAGGCGGCAGCGCATCTTGTTCTAGTATATTTTACTAGCATCATCGCGTTCAGACCTTTATATAGAGGTGATGATGGGGGGAACTGCGGTTTGTCAAATATTTAAATAGTTTACCATAAATATATTAGAAGTGTTACCGAGGAATCAGTCGCTTCTTCTGCGAGACAAGAAACTCGACCCCCTTTAAAATATATAAAATTAAGACTCACAGTCCGTTGCTGTGGGTCTCTTTTTTTGGGTTATTAAAGTAACGGGCAGTTTTGTTGAACAAATTGTAAATGTAACATTGTAAAGTAAGAGCATTCCTTTGTATTGAGAAATGCTTTTATTTTTTGCTTAAAATAAGAAGGATATTCCATTAACAATAACGATATAATAAAAAACGATACTAATTTATTGTTAAACAATAAATTACGTGTTAAAGTCATTTTATAATTAAATTAGCGAGGTGCTCTTTATGAAACGGGGAACAACACTTTTTTTGAAGATGGCTAATATTTTTATTGGAATCCCAGTTCTTGCATTGTGCATATTTGTGGTGCCTAAAATCGGGGATTTTGCTGGAGAATTGTATCCAGATATCGCTTATATGAAATCTCTCGTTATAATCGATATGTACGCGGCAGCGATACCTTTTTACTTTGCTCTGTATCAAGCTTTTAAAATTTTAAGCTATATTGATAAGAACCAAGCCTTCTCGGAATTATCCGTAAAGGCTTTAAAGAATATAAAGTACTGTGCCGTCACAATCAGTACCTTGTACCTGCTAGGTATGCCACTCTATTATCTCATGGCGAAGAAAATTGACCCTCCAAGTTTCATGCCAATGGGATTGGTCATTATTTTCGCCTCTATGGTGATCGCCGTTTTTGCTGCCGTTCTCCAAAGACTTTTACAAGAAGTTATTAATATAAAATCAGAAAATGATTTAACGATCTGAGGTGAATATCATGGCGATTATCATCAATATTGATGTGATGTTGGCAAAAAGGAAAATGAGCGTAACAGAACTTTCGGAGAGGGTTGGAATTACTATGGCGAATCTTTCCATTCTGAAAAATGGGAAAGCAAAAGCGGTTCGTTTTTCAACATTAGAAGCGATATGTAAGACTTTGGATTGTCAGCCGGGTGATATTCTGGAGTACAAAAGCGACGAAGTGACATCCTTTTCATAACATTCGCAGCCAATTTTCACTCCGTTGGCAATTGTAATTCCCGCCATTTTCCTGATTGAGTGGAGTTGATTTTCGCACTGGCTATAGCCGGTGCGTCTCCATCCATTCGCGTAAAAACCGCAGCTTGCGGTCGAAATAACGATCGTCCTGCCAGGCGCCCCAGATGGGGCTATTTCCCGTATGAAGACCGATCAGCCAAATTTGCCGGATGGCCACGAATGTCGGGATCATGTTCAGATCGATTTCCGGTAGAGGCCGCTCCTGCAAATAAGCGGCGAGAAATGCGTCCCAGCGCTCGTCGGAGAAGCCGTCTTCCGCCCTCCCGGAGGAAGCTCGGTCTGAACTAATTAACACAAAATGGAGGAATTGTTTTGGTAGAGACAATACTTAAAAGTGTTTCGTATCTTCAAGTTCCAGTTAAAAATCTTGAAGAAACGACCCGACAATAAAATATATAATTTTTATCAATGATAAGGGGAACCCAAATGACTGTAGTTGGTATTTTAGGTTCAATGTATGGAATAGAGGGATATAACTGCGACTTAGAACTTTACGCAAATCTAATTACAGAATTTAAGCCAGATGTTATCTGTGGGGAAGTGCATCCCGATACATGGAATACTTATTTATCTGACAAATCCAAACGAGGATTTTGGGGAGAGGCAGAAGGAATCTATTATGACTGGGTATTCCCTTATTGTGAACAAAATAATGTTGTATTTTCACCTGTTGATTGGTTTGAGTTAGATGTTTGGAATGATTTTGACCCATTTGTTAAATTCGAAGGTACACATAAAGAAAAACTTCAAAGCCAACTATTACAATGGTTTGAGAGACAAAAAGGAGTTTGGAATGTATGATCTGGACCCTTTGTCAAGGACACTTGAAAAAAGCCTAGCATCTAGGCGGTTAACAAAAGATGG
>NZ_QMFB01000026.1:0-106233 GCF_003285015.1 Paenibacillus contaminans
CTACTATACAGAGGGTGCTCGTACTATTCAAAGCCGAAATCTTAGCACCTACAGGAATGCTAATAGTAAGGCAAACGAAATTGATAATTGCGTTTGCCTCACTAGTGAGCGAGAACGAGCATTTTACCTGTGAAATAGTGCGGACAGCCTCATTAACAATAAGGTTTTCTCCACTAAGCACGGGCCATGCCTAACAATTTCACTCTCCGTGGTTGCTTCTTAGCCGTGTCTTCATCAATTAGACTGGATCGCGTACTAGCTGGCGAACTGTCGATGCAGGCAGACAAGCGGACGATATGAGTAAACGGAATGTGCTAAGTGGGTTGAGCGACTGAGTAGGCGGAATGTGCTGAGTGGGATGAGCGACTGAGTAGGCGGAATGTGCTAAGTGGGAGGAGCGACTGAGTAGACGGTATGTGCTAAGTGGGATGAGTGACTGAGTTGGCGGAATTTACTGAGTGGGATAAGTGAGCGAAATTTTTCAAAGCAATCCCGACTTCTTGACCTCCGCCAAAAAACGCGCGAACTCTTCGAAATTTAGCTGCTGTGCGGCGTCCGACAATGCCGTTGCCGGATCCGGATGCACCTCGACCATAATGCCGTCAGCGCCTGCCGCCAATGCTGCCTTGGCGCAGGCCGCCATAATATCTTTTCGGCCGGTGGAATGCGTAACGTCGACAAGAACCGGGAGATGGCTTTCCTGCTTCAGAATCGGCACGGCGGATATGTCGAGCGTATTTCGAGTCGCTTTTTCGTATGTGCGAATGCCTCTTTCGATCAGCATCACTTGCGTATTGCCCCGAGATACGATATATTCCGCGGCGTGAAGAAATTCGTCCAGCGTCGCCGCCAGCCCGCGTTTCAGGAGGATCGGTTTGCGCACGTCGCCCGCCGCTTTGAGCAGCTCGAAGTTTTGCATATTTCTTGCGCCGATCTGGATGACATCGATATAATCGCAGGCCAAAGGGATATGGGAGGGATCGACAATTTCGCTGATCGTTTTCAATCCGAACTCGCTTCCCGCCTCTTTCAGGATCTTCAGTCCCTCCACTCCAAGCCCTTGGAAATCATATGGGGATGTTCTCGGCTTGAACGCGCCGCCGCGCATAACGGAAATGCCGGTTTGCTTTAGCACCGATGCCACCTGCCGCACCTGCTCAAGGCTCTCGACCGAACAGGGGCCGGCTATCAGGACAGGCTTTCCGTCTCCGATCGCGATACCGTCCAACTGAACGATAGTATCCTCTCTCCGCTTTTTGCGGCTTACCAATAAATGCTTGATATGCTCTTCCTGCTGCAGGGTTAAGGACGCCTGAAAAATTTGCTTGAACAAATGCCGGACGGTTTCATGGCTGAAAGGCCCTTTATTGCTCGCAACCAGCTCGTCAAGCATATCCCTCTCCCTCACGGGATCGAACCTGGGGACACCTTGCTTTTCCTTCTCCCGTCCGATCGCTTGGACAATGCGCGCCCGTTCCGAAAGCAGCTCCAGCAGCTGAAGATTAATCTTATCCAGTTGACTGCGCATTTGCTTCAAATTTTTTGGGGCCATACCCTTCTCTCCTTGTAATCAAAATCGGTAATTCGATGCGTCGCCTTTAACTACTTTATGAAAGACTTTACTGAACATGTGCCGCAAATGAAAAGCTCCGCCCCGATCGAATGCCTGCACAGCTTCGGGTAGGCCGAAGTGCGCAGGGCGCATCGCACGCTTCGGGCGTTTCGGGCGCATGGTGCATCTCCATTGGGAGCGTCAGCGGCGTCTTGACCTTGAAGCTCCCGTCAATGCCGGGAAGGTTTAACCAGTTTTTTCAACTATAAAACTTTTTTAACCGCCGCAATAACCCGATCCTTCTGGATCGGTTTCACGATAAAGTCCATTGCCCCTGCCCGTATGGCGCGAATAACCATTTCTTGCTGCCCCATTGCCGAACACATGATTACCTTCGCCTGGGGATCGATTTTCTTTATTGCTGCAAGCGCATCTACGCCATCCATCTCCGGCATGGTTATATCCATCGTAACTACATCGGGTTTGACCTGCTTATACAGCTGCACGGCTTCTTCTCCATTCGCTGCTTCAGCCACGATTTCAAAACCCTCCGATTTGAGGATTTCCTTCATCATCGTTCTCATAAAAACCGCATCGTCGACTACCATAATTTTTGTCACGGCTGTTATTGCACCTCCTTGGCATGAAGTATATCTATATGCATAGTTACCTGCGGCCTTGCTCACGTTCTGCGAAGATATGAGCCGTTATGTCCGCTTATCCCGGCTTTCGGACTGGAGCGCATTTATCCGCTCCTTCATCGCTTTAGGCAGTTCGATCCCCATTTCCTTGAGGTAAGTCACCTCAAACCTGGCGAAATGTCTCGTTAGTTTATCCGTGCTTCCGCTTTGCGCATAAACGTCGAGCAGAAGCTGATTCATCTCCTCGTCCAAAGGGTACAGCGCCAAATAAGCGCCAAGCCTTTGCTCCGCCTGGCTCCACCGCCCTTCCGCCGATTCGCGCCGGACAAGGCCGCCTACCAGGGAAGCATATTGCTTGCTGCAGGTTTCTTCCAGCCCGGCCTTCCAGAGATAGTCCTTGTTCTCAAGCAGCGGCCCCTTGTATAACGAGCTGAGCCTTTCCGCCCATGCGGGCTCTCTTTCCTTCCCTTCAGACGTTAAAGCAAACGTTTGAAATGCGAGCGCGTCGTACTCCCAGCCGAACGTTTCCAAAATATAACCGGCATTCGTCTTCAGCACGTCCATGCCTATTTCTTGCTCCTTGAGTATTTTTTTGAGCCGGTACACCGTATTGTGCAAATTATGCGACGCTCGCTCCTCGCTCATATCCGGCCATAACATATCGGCGAGCTGCCATTTGCCGATATCTTTGCCCGGGTGGCATAAGAAATAAGCGAACAGCTCCTCCGTTTTGCGGGTCGGCCACCGGACGAGCTCACCGTCCGGACTTCGCACTTCGAAGCCTCCGAAGCATGTTACCGAGGCGGCGCGCTTTTCCTTTTTGACAGGCAGTGCTTGTTGACGCTCCTTGACCAGACGGTTCGTGACGCGCTCGATTGCCGCAGCCGTTACGGGCTTCAAAATATAATCGAAGGCATACACATGAAAAGCATCCAAAGCATATTGCTTATGCGCCGTCGTAAAAACGATTTTCGTCCGCTCCGACATCTCGTTGATTTTATGCGCGAGCTCGAGTACGTTCATGAGCGGCATCTCCACATCCAGAAACGCGACGTCCGGCTTAAGCTCGGCCATATGCGACAGCGCCTCGAACGGACTCATGAACGCCCCGGCTATCGAGTAATTCGGGTTCCGGCCGATGACGACCTTCATTAGCTCCAGAATCGGTTTTTCGTCATCCACGATCACAACGTTAAACATGTCCGTCTCTCCTTTGGTGAACCGGGTCGGTCGTTTCCTGACATCGATGATGAAGAGGTCGACATCGCGGCGCTCCGCAAGCTTGTCCAGCGCTTCCCTGGCTGATAACCTTTCCGATCGCCGATCGCCGCCATATCCGTTACTCTATCCTATCATCACGAACTCTCAAAAAACTCACAGTTTTTCGGCCGTCCTATTCATTTGGCTGAACAAACTTTAGGCAAAAGGAAAGAACCTCCAAACCCGCATGAGGCGGAATGGAAGGCTCTCTCTGGCTGACAATCCGCCGCGCTCCCTATTTGCAGCACTCTTCATAAAGCTTCAAGGTGAGCTCCGACGGCTTGATTTGCAGTTCCTCGAGCTTATCGGTAAGCCGGTGGTAAACCGAGTGCACCAAATAATTTTTCCCGAGACCGTTATAGCTTTTCATCAACAAACGATAAGCTTCTTCATCGTAAGGAGAACGTTCGATGGCAAGCTCCGCGGTCTCTGCAACTTTATCATATTCCCCGCTTTCCCAGTAAAATCCGCCAAGAGCAAGCCGCCATTCCGCCGCCGTTCTCTCGAGCAGCTCCGCGTCATAGTCCGCCCATAAGTAATCCTCGTCCTTCAGCAGAGGTCCCTTATGGAAGAGAAGTGCCCGTTCAATGTCCCTTGGAGTCGGTTTTTCCAGCTGCTTTAATTCCTGCAAATGCTTCTTGAAGGACGGTACGTCTACATCAACCCGGTCTTTGTCCAGGAAATACCGTTCGTTCTCGTATTTGACGATCCCGTCGAGATCAATTTGCTTCAAATGCTTGCGCAGCAGGCTGACGGAGGTATGCAAATAAACCTTGGCTTTATCGAAATTTTCCTCCGGCCATAAATCTTCGATAATCTGATCGCGATGGGCGCGATATTCGTTTCGCGAGGCGAGATACGCCAGCAATTCCTTCTCCTTATTCGTTCGCCATCGGATGCCCGACTTGCCCTCGATGCCCGCCGAATATTGTCCCATTAACCGGATCGTGAGCCGGGGAGCCTCCGCGAGGGAAGGAACGGCGTTATTTGCCGCCAAACCTGCGCCCCCTCTATGCCTGTCCAGCTCCTTGTAAATCCGCGAGACCGTCTTCACCAGCCTCTCCATCTCAAGCGGCTTCAATATGTAATCGATCGCAGCCAGCTCGAATGCGGATATCGCGTATTGGTCGTAAGCCGTTACAAAAATGATGCGTACGTCCGACCGGTCGTTTCTCAGCCTTTCGGCCAGTTCGATTCCGTTCATCTCCGGCATCTCGATATCGAGGAACAGCACATCGGGCTTCAGGCTCTCCAATTGCCGGATCGCGTCGAATCCGTTGTTCGAGCGGCCGATGACCTCGACACCGCCGATCCTCTCGAGGAAAAGCTCCAAAATATTGAGCGCATGCTCTTCGTCGTCGACTAGAAACGCTTGAATCACTTTTCTCTCCCCTGTCCCGGCAGCCTGACCGTATTCTGCCGAATGATCATGATTGTTGTCCTATAGTCCAGAGCTTTTTGCACCGATGCCGGTCTTGAGCCGTTAAAATCATGGCCAATGAAAATATCCCCTACACGACACCATCATACCGACGACTGCTTAACAAACGCTTAACAAGCCGGCGGCGGGAATGCGGCCCGTTCAAGCACGGTTCGTGCTATATCAAGAAGAATAAACCAGCGGAAGCCAAATCGTAACCGTCGTGCCCTTGCCCTTCTCGCTCTCCACGACAGGCGGCTTTCCCGTCATATGCGCCACGCGGCGCATAATATTGCGGAAGCCGACGCCATGCTCCCGCCTGCCGCTATCCAGAATGGCGCTCACTTGCTCGGGCGTCATGCCCGTGCCGTCGTCCTCGACGACGACTCGGACGTATTCGCCGTCCTTCTTGATCGTCAGCTTGACGGTTCCCCCGCTGAGCTTCTTGGATACGCCATGCCGGATGGCGTTCTCGACCAACGGTTCGATCGTCAGCGGCATCACTTGGCATCCGTACAGCTCCTTGTCGACATCGACCTCGAAGCGCACGCGATCGCCGAAACGTGCCTGCTCGATATCGGCGTATGCCTGGATCAGCTCCATTTCCTTGCTCAGCTTGACGGTTTCCTCCGTATTGTCGAGATGAAAGATGATGCGAAGATATCGGCTGAAGATGCTGAGCAATTCCCCGGCACGAACGCCGTCCGTGTAACAAAGAGACATGATCGTGCCTAGAGCGTTGTACAGAAAATGCGGCTTGATTTGAGAACGCAGGAAGGCCATCTCGTTAACGGCCGCTTCCTTGACCAAACGCTTCATCGACAACAGCGTGTTGATCCGCACCCTGATTTCCCCCGGATCGAGCGGCCTCGTTACGAAGTCGCTTCCGCCGGCAGCAATGCCGGCTTCAATCTCCGCAGAAGTCCAGCGGGAGCTGATCAGCAGAATCGGCAGCTCCGCCTGCGTAAAATGGTCGCGAATGCGCCGGCATAACTCGTAGCCGTTTTCATCCGGCAGCATAACGTCCAGCAGCACAAGATCCGGCCGGTCCATGCGGGTCACCCGGGAGTAGGCCTCTTTATTGGTGCCGGCGCAGCTAGCCTCGAAGCCTTCCGTCGTCAGCATGCCGTACAGATGCTCGACGTCGACCGGATCCGCGGAAGCGATCAGGATTTTCGCGGTTTTTCCCGCAGTGCTCTTCGATTCGAATAAATCCGCCAATACCGGCTGCTGCGGCTCCCCGTCGTCATTGGCCGGTATTTCTTCCGTCGCGCCGTCGTGATCGGCTGCAGGCATAAAAACCTCCACCCCCTCCGCGCTAGGGATGAATGTGCCTTCCATTAACTCGACGAGTTCTTTCGCAACGGATAATCCTACGGAAAATCCGCCGGTCTCCGCCGTTTCTTCGGCTTCCGCGTCCGGAGCCCGCTGAGCCGGACCCGACAGCCCGTTTTCCGCATGGATGCGAATGCCGACCATCTCCCCTTTCCTCCCGCTGCCGATAACCACGCTGCCGTCTTGATTATGCTTTAGGCTGAAATTAAGCGCATTGTAGAGAACCTGCATTAACCGCTTTTCATCCGCGTACACGTATCTGGCCTCGGGATCGATCCGGGAAATGAGCTGCGTGTTTTTTCCTTTGGCCATATAACCGAAAACCTCCATCACAACGGACACGCAAGTAGCAAGATCGACGGCTCTCCTCTCCACCGGAAGCTTGCCGTCCTTAATCCGCACGGAGTCGATAATATCGTTGACCATATTGGACATGCGGTAAGCCGTATTTCGGATCATTTGCAGCTTATCCTTCAATTCTTTCTCGGACGATTTCTTGAACGGCTCCTTCAGCAAAGCCCGTGAAACGTTCATAATGCCGTTGAGCGGCGTATTCAGTTCATGGGACGTAATGAGCAAAAATTCGTCCTTCATACGGTCGGCCAGCTGAAGCTGCTTGGTCAGCTTTTTCATGGCGGTATACGTCCCGACAAACTGATGAATGAGCAGCATCGATATAAAAATGAGAAACAAGAGGACCGCAACATAGTTCAGCAGCCTTGTGGTCATGATCTGGTTGCCCAGAATGACGTTAATGCCAAGCAGCAGAAGAGACCAAGCCGCCGCAAAGTAAAACTGGAATTGGCGTTTGTCCAATAAGCCGTAACGCTCACGGACATAAGAGGTAAGAAGGTAACCGACCAAGACCAAGTAGATGAACGTAATTCCCGCGTACAGAATGTCTTGTATCCCCGAATATATCCGAAACGGCAGAAAAACAACTCCGATGCAATAAACGGTCAGAATCAATGCGTAAACGAAAAACAGTATGCGAATGCGCGATTGCCGGACCAGACTCCAGGAGATATAGAAAAGAAGGGCCGGCGCCATAAACGTCGAAATCACTTTTATTTTAAAGGCCACTTCAAAAGAAACGGCCGGCAAAAGCTGCAAAAACAATCGTTCTCCGTTCGTAAAGATGCTCACCGTGAAGAAGAGGAAAAAGCTTCCGAACAAGAGAAGTAAGGAATCCCGATGAAACCATATATACAAGCTGATATTGATCAAGGCAAATATAAGCAAAACAATCGTTCCCATAATTTCAAGGCCGGTCAGAAACGTTTTTTGGATCTGCATCTCCTTGCCGAGTCCAAACACGAGAGAATCCGTTATTCCGCCGTTCTTGAAGTCGAAATTGGACACCTGCAGCAAAACTTCGAGCTCTCCCGAACGCGATTGAAAATACGCGGCATAAGGAACGTTGCGGGGCGTATAACGGTCTTTGGAGACCCCCGTTTCCCCCGATTCTCCGACCAGCGCACCGTCGATATACAGCTTGTCCGCAAACCGCGCGTAATTTTTGGCGATCGCAAGCGACATCCCCACCGGGGCATTTTTGATGACGAGCCGATAGGTGCCGAACCCATTGCCCCGCATCGTTCCGCCTTCGCCGTCCTGCAGCCCGTCCCATTTTCCCGGAACTTGAATGTAGCTTCGGGCCTTCTCCGTTATTTCGGAGCTTCCCGGTTCGAGCAGACGACTGGCATAAAACTCCCACTCACCGTCCAAAGACATCAAGCTGTTATTGTCATAGTCCCAGCCGCTTAAATCCAAAACCCCGCGGCTCACCGACATCTCGCTCCGGTCGGACGTCATTGTCAGCCACATGACATATCCAAAGCAGACGGTCAGCAGGAGGAGACATATCAGAAACTTATCCTTGACCAAACGCCCCACTTGTTTCACCCTCCCAGCTGCGTCTTCTCATTGTACGGCAAAACGCTTAACAAACTCTAAATTGCGTCCCGCAAACTCAAAAAGAAGCTCAAGCTAATAGTAGCCCGAGCTTCCGCTATTTATCAATATAGGATGCATATTTCATGCCGAGGAGCGCATTTCTATCTAACCTTAGCCGTCACGCCGAGGCATCACAGGCGAATATGGACGACCTGCGATCAACCGCCCGCCATCGGTAAATCCTTCCGGACGATCCTTCAGCACCTCGATCAACAGCCTCCGCCAATCGTTCATCCTTTCCGCGGCCTGCTCTTTAACGGAAAGCTCCCGGCATTCATTCGGATCTTCCGCCAAATGAAAAAACTGCTCCCTGCCGTCATTCGCGAACCAAATGTATTTTTCCTTGCCGTCGGTCAGCGTATGATGCGTATATTGTTTTTCCAGCGCCCCTTCGCCTTGTTCGATGTGAAGGTAGGAGCGCCACTCCGTCTGCTCTCCCCGCAGCAGGGGAAGCAGGCTCATCCCATCGACTGTTTCAGGAATGTCCAGTCCCGCCATGTCAAGTATGGTCGGCATAATATCTTCCAGACATACCGGATTGTCGATGACGGTTCCAGGCCGAATGCCGTAGTGCTCGGGAGCGCGAATCAACAGCGGAATTCGTACGGACGGTTCGTAGGGCAGGCTTTTTTTCCAAAAATAATGATCGCCGAGCATTTCGCCGTGATCGCTTGTAAAAATAACGACGGTATCGCGGTTATCCACGGCCGAACCGAATAAAAATCTGCGAATTTGATCGTCGACATGATTGATCAGCCCATAGTAGCCCGCTCTTGCAGAACGCAGCGCTTCGCCGCGCAAATCGACGTTCGTGCTTGCAGGTCCTCTGCCCTTGCCTCCGCCGATAGGCGGCTCGGCCCAATCCCCAATGACCGGCTCATGCGGTTCTTGCCGCAAATACCTGTCCATGTAAAAAGCCGGAGGAATTAACGGCGGATGAGGAGCCAGGAAGGAAACGGTCAGAAAATAAGGACAGGAGGGATCACGATCTTGCAAAAAGCGCAAAGCTTCATTGACCGTCCAATTCGTCTGATGCAGCGCCTCGTCCAGATGCCAGTGACGCGCCGTCCAATCGCTGTTCATCACGCCTGTACCGTAATAATCCCCTGTGCCGGGATGCTCGCCCGAAGGCATATACGTTTCGATCGGCACTTTTTTCCGCAGCCAACGATCGTAATCCAAAGTACCCAGAACCATATGATCGTAGCCGTATCGTTTGCGTTCCGGATGCTGGTGCATCGTTCTGCCGGCCAAATACGTCTGATAACCTGCCTTTTTCAAATGCGTAGGAAGACTCAAAGCGGGATCCCAGTCCGAAACATGATCCCGGTACCCAACCATCCCGTGAGTAGACGGGAACTGGCCGGAAAGCAGCGACCTTCTCGCCGGAATGCATACGGGACATGTCGTATAACATTTGCTGAACCTAGCTCCGCTTCCCGCTATATGATCCATGTTGGGCGTCAGCAGTACCGGATGATTTTCGATGCTCAGGCAATCGCCGCGCTGCTGATCGGTCATAATCAAGATTATGTTCGGTCTTTTTATTGAAGCTTCGGCGTTCATTAATTCCTCCCTTCCTGCTCGCCGCAAAATGTCTGCAGCTGCAGAAAAGACTTTACAAGTTCGCGGATCGTCAGTTCAAGCGATTTCGCCATTCGCTGAAAGCCAAGATCGGTCGGATGAATGCCGTCGACGGTGCACTCGCTAAAATCGTCTCCAAGCAGTTTAGAGCCGTCGTAGAAATGGATATTGGCGTCCCCTTCCTTCGTAAACCGCTCAACCGTTTCCTGCTGCACCTGTTTACAGCCTTCTCGCATGTGCAGCATGCCTTCATCGAAGCGTTCCTTCGCATAGCGTATTTTGGAGACTACCAAAATCGGCACGACTGGGTGGCTTTCTCGCAATATGCGGATAAAAGCCGGTAAAGTCGACGCCATATGCTCGACAGATGCTACGTTCGCTTCGTAGTCCAAAACGAACAGGGCCGGATCGGCGATTTCAGCAATCGTCCGGGCGAGCTCCGGCTCCCCTTTGCCATTGCCGGAAAAGCCGAGATTGACGAATTCGAGCGGAATGGCACGACTCAAAATCGCCGGATACGCCATACCAGGACGCGAGGCACAGCCCCCTTGCAGAATCGACGTACCGTAAAGTACGACCGGTTTGGCGCACGCGAAACCGGGAGCCTCGCTCAAATCGGCATCCAGATCGATGCCGATCCATACTTCATCGACTCCTTGATACAAAGGGAAGTAAAGCGTTATACAGTATTCGCGTTTCATCTGCCAGTCATAGAATAGCGCTTCATAGTCAGCTTTCGCAGGATCGAAACGGGCCGTTCCCCAAAATTGCTCGCTGCCGGGCTCGCCAAGATAGCAATCGAAGCCGCGCTCTCCGGTCGCGGCCATATGATACACGCCTCCCGATCCCGATAGCTTAACCTTGATCGAAAGACTTGAAGAATTCGTGCGAAAGCGGATTTGCCCGCCTGCGGTACAATCTGCCAGCATATCGACTGCTTCAGGCAGGGGATCAGCCGGAGAAACCGGGAGGCGGCGGTACCTGCCTTCCTTGGCGATCCAAGGAAAACCGGCGATTTGAAATGGCTGTTCGAATGGAGACAGCCACTTTAGCGACGTATTTATACTATTCTCAACGTTCATATTCTTGTCGAGTTCTCTGACGTCGATCTTTTTTGCTTGCCCGGACATGAGCGTTCATCTCCTGCATCTGATCGTTTTTGCATTAGGAGTCAAACGTGCGTTCCCTATTAGAGCGTCTTCAAACCTAATATAACCATAACAAAATATATCGTCTTCTCATAGGAGAATTTTACCATGTTTTGGGATTGATTTATAGTTTGAAGACACGCTCTAAACGGATTCATCCACACGGTCCAGCCTATATCGGCCGGCCGGACCCGGAGAACGGCCGATCCATTTGCCTTTTGTGAAATCGGGAATCGCGACAGGAGCGCTGCCCAGCGCTATCGAATTTTCGGACAATACGGTAATCGCCATCCAAACGGCGGTATCGTAGACGTCGATCGGCGTATCCGCCCGGTTTCGTATACTTTCTATGAATGCGCGGAGCACCAGATAATCCATGCCGCCGTGACCGCCTTGTACCCCTTCCTTCAAAAATCGCTTCCAGATCGGATGCTCATACTGATCGCGATAGGTGTCGAAAGGCTCCCACTGGTGCTCAGGGCTTCTTCCTTCGATATGGATCGAATTGTTGTCCTCCATCCAGAGCCCCTTCGTTCCCTGTACCCTCCCCGCCCGGGAATAGGGACGAGGCAGCGTCGTATCGTGAATCATTTGGACGGTTTCGCCGCCCGCGCATTTGATCATCGTCGTCACGATATCGCCCTGGGCGAATTTCGTTTTGGCCAACGGGTCATTTTCGCCGAACCTGTCCGCCGCCCATTCCCGAATGCCACACGCCTTCGAGGACATCGAGGTCAAGGTCATCAGTCTGTTTCCTCGGTTAACGTCCAACATTTTCGATACCGGACCGAGTCCGTGAATCGGGTACAGCTCGCCGTTGCGGTGCAAATAATTGCGATACCGGTTATGCCGATTCCGTTCGCCGAGCGCGACTTCGCTTCGCAGGTCGTGCTCATAGCCGCACTGGCAGTGGACCAGCTCGCCAAGCAGCCCCTTCTTCACCATGTGGAGAACGGCAAGCTCCTCCCGTCCGTAACAGCAATTTTCCAGCAGCATGCAGGGCACCCCCGTTTGCTCCGATGTTCGGACCAACTCCCAGCACTCTTCCAGCGAAGCGGCTCCGCCAACCTCCATACCTGCATATTTGCCAGCTTTCATTGCCGCGATAGCGATTTCCGCATGCGTATTCCAGGTCGAGGCGATAATAACGCCTTGTATATCGCCGCGCGCAAGCAGCTGCCTATAATCCGAGTACCCTTCCCCATTTGGACGTCCCGCCTGTTTCATAATGTCCAGTCCTGTCTGCAGCCGATCCTCGTAAAGCTCGCAGACGGCCGTCACCTCCACATCGTCCATGGCCAGAAGGCATTGGAGCAAGCCGCTTCCCCTCTCCCCCAATCCGATTACGCCCAATTTAACCGTAGATCGCGTCTGCACGAGTTTATCCCTGCCTTTCAATTACGTACCCTGAAATTCTATCCATTCTCCTCAAGTACAACGGAAAGCCGGATCTCGCGATCCGATTCGCCGGGAAGCAGCGTGAAGGTCAATTTATTCCCTTCCACGCCCAGCGAAGAAACGATGTCCGCCCCGCAAGTGACCGAATGTGCCGCTTGACATACCCGATACGGCACCTCCAGCTCCAAAGTCAGCTTGCACTTTGCCACCCGGCCCGGCAAAACGGCCTTTAATTCAAGCTTTTCCGCTGAGAGGCGGGTCACTGCGAATGACAATGTGCCGCTGTTGGTTCTTGCTCCGCTCACCTCTACCGTCTTACCGGTATCGAGCCAGTCCCGCGGAATGCACGGCAGCAGATGCAGCTCGTCCTCAGTCAGCATATATAAGCTGTTGCTTATCATTTCGATCAGCCGCCCGTTGCCGCTGCCGTTCGGCTGCCAAGGAGACAGCCACGGGAGCTGCGGACAATACCTTTCATGGGTGTGAAGCGTATCTAGTGTAGTCGAGAAAGCCAGGGTCGAATAAAAATAACGCAGCGCCTTCTCACGTTTGCCCTGCATAGCCCAAGTCCGGTGCCAAATCCTTTCCGAGGCGTTGACGTAATACAAATCGACGTCTCCCTCTGCGTATTCCTTCTGCAGCCGGCCCAATTCGGCATCTTCCATTTGATCCATCTTGCATGCGAATAAATCGGTCAGCCTGCCCGAAATCCGCATAAAATGCTCAAGCTCGGCTACGCGCCCGTCATCCGGGGCCAAAAGCCCGTATTCCAGCAGATTGATCGGACCGTCGACAGCGTAAATGCCGACATCACGGCCCGGTTCCGCGTATAGTTCGTTTGCGATCCAGCGTATGTTTTCTCCCTGCGGGTACATATGCGTCGCCCGATCGACGGCATTCAGGATGCACGTGCGGTAATCCTCCGCCTCCGCCATCCACCGCTCCGCTTCCGGATGGCCGATTTCCCGCAGTGCCCGGGCGATCCAGTAATAACCGTACCAGGTTATCGTATCGGTAAAGAAAAAGTAACCTCTGTTCGGCCAGTCGTGCGGTCTTCCCGGAGTCAGAAGCCCGTAATGGCGTGCTTCCCCTCCCAACCCTGAAGCCGATTTCTTCGTGGCGGCCCGTTCGTTCGCCACCCAAGCGCATGCCTTCAACACCGGCTCCAGCACGGCATACAGCCACTCGCGATCATGCGTCAGCCAGAAGTGGCTCGCGACCATGCCGAGAACCGAGCCTGTCTCCGACATCCAATGGATTTTGGCGCGAAACGAGCCTTCGGAAGAAGCGATATCGCCGTCGGGTCCAATGCTGCTTTCCTGAGTCGACATAAAATATCGGAGCGCTTTTTCCGTCAAATGCCCGTATCCCATCCGGTCTAGCGTCCGCAAATAAGCGGACACCTCCCACGAATAAACCTCGGAAAAGTCGTGAAATCCTCCCTGTCCGGGGATGATTTGCGAGCCGTCGGGAAGCTCGGTCATTAATTGGAAATGATTCGTTCTTATCGTATCGAACACGTCCTGAACGATACGTTCGGGAATACGCACCGTCATGCCGCCTTTAAGCGTATCGCTCCACATTTGACGGCAGGCGGCAATCGCCTCGCCGGCTCCGAACAGCTGCGCTCCACATTCCGGTTTCACGGCTTCAGCCGCAGCCGTATCGGGAAGTTCGCTGCGCTCCGTCCTGCCGGCCGCCGCGGCATCCGGCCGTTCCGAAAAATCCGGGTATAACGCCTGGAGCGATATACGTTTCGATTGACCCGGTGCTAGCGCAGCGGCGAACTTCAAAGCATTGGCGAAAAGAACCTGCTCACCTTCTCCTGTAAGTGCGGCTTTCGTACCGCCATCGGCCGCAAAACGGAGAAGCTCCCGCCCGGCGGCATCCTTTGCAATCCCTGTACAAGAATGCTCCGCCGCATCCGCAGAATCGTCCCTTCCAGCGGTTACCGAAGCGATTTGTCCGCGCCGCCACGCATCCTCTACGGTCTCGAACGGAATATAATCCTCATTGTCGTGCCGATAAAGCGCGTCATGGACGGTATCGATCGCAAGTACATGCACAAACGCCTGCTTCTCCAGCGTCGGATGTAAATTCGTGAGATCTAGATACATGTGCACCGAGCCGTTCCCATCCGGACCATTCGTCGTTAGCGCGGTCAAGCGATATTCGATCGCTGTGTCCCGATAAGTTAGCTTCGCGACGGGCAGCTCGGGAGAGAGGAGCGATTGCTCCATACCGCGATAGTCGATCATTTGCGGCCGTTCCTCCTCCAAAGAGGCGATCGCGAAGCCGTATCCCCTTCGAATCGGGCCATATCTGCCAAGGGCGTCCCTTAGCAGCAGCGTCATATCGGGACGCACCTCAACAAGCGTTCGGTCGAGCGGCCTGTGAATGAAAATCCTTTTGCTCCGCGGGCGCGGGTATAAACCGGAAATGGAATGCCAGTTCGGTTCTCTCATCTTTGTTCATATCTCCTCTCCACAAACCGTTCATTCTTTCACGCTGCCAAGCACGATCCCTTTGACGAAATATTTTTGCAATAACGGGTAAACAAGCAAGATCGGCAAAGCCCCCAAAAAGATTTGCGCCGCTTTGGCCGTACGGTCGGATATTTGGGCCAGCGACATCCAATCGTTCCCCTTCATGGTCGTCATCGTTTTATCGATCACGACAGTTTGCAGGTAGCTGGAAAGCGGATAGCGCTCAGGCGAATTCATCAGAATGAGTCCGTCGAACCAGGAATTCCAATGCCCCACCAGAGTGAACAAAGCGATTGTCGCCAGCGCCGGCATCGAAAGCGGAACGTAAATGCTCCACAGCACTTTCCAGTGCCCCGCCCCGTCCATGAAGGCCGACTCCTCGATTTCCTTCGGCAATCCGCGGAAAAAGTTCAGCAGCAAAATGACGCTAAACACGGGGACCGCGCCGGGCAGCACCAGCGCCCAAATCGAATCGAGCAGTCCGGTCATCCTGATCGTCATATACCATGGAATGAGACCGCCGCCGAACAAGATCGTAAACACGAAAAACCATGCATAAACCGTCCGGTAACGAAACGCCGACACCTCTTTGGACAGCGGGTATGCTGCGAGCAGCGTAAACAGCATGTTGATAGCCAGTCCAAGCGCCGCCCGCTTCAACGTAATGCCGAAGGAGCGAAGAAACTCCGGCTTTTGCAAAATAAATTCATACGATTTCGTCGTAAAGTCGACCGGCCATAATTTCACAAGCCCCGCCGTCGCCGCAGGACTTGAGCTGAGGGAAACGGCCAGCACGTGGATGAGCGGAAACAAGCATAGAAAGGAGAGTGTGATCATGAATATATAATTAAAAATGATGAAGCTTTGTCTGCCTAACGTCCTTTGATATCGCAAAACGGTCCCTTCCTTTCTTTCGCCTGTCGGTTAGTCGGCCGTACAATATATCCTTTAGAAAATTCTGTAGTTGGCGAGCCGGTAAGCCAGAAAGTAAGAGATCGAAATCAACACCAAAGAGACGGCAGATTTGAGCAGCCCTACTGCGGTGGCCACACCGAATTTGAATTCCACAAGCCCAAGCCGGTAAATGAGCGTGTCCAGTACGTCTCCGGTCTCATAAACGACCGGACTAAGCAAATTGTAAATCTGGTCGAAACCGGCATTGAGTACGCTCCCCAAGCTTAATGTCATAAGCAGGACGATAATCGGGCGCATGCCGGGAAGCGTAATATGCCAGGTTTGCTTCCATCGGTTCGCTCCGTCGACGAGCGCCGCTTCATAAAGCGACGGATTGATGCTCGTTAATGCGGCCAAATAAACGATCGTGCTGAAACCGAACTCTTTCCACACGTCTGAAGTGACAAGCACGGTGCGGAACCAATCGTTATCGCCGAGAAAGAAAATCGGCTTGACTCCGAACGTGCCGAGCATCTGGTTGACGATTCCTTGGGACGGCGACAAAATATCGATCAGGATTCCCCCAAGAATGACCCAAGATAAAAAATGCGGCAAATAGATGAGCGTCTGGATGCCTCTCTTGACAAATTTCCCGGCAATTTCGTTCAGCAATATCGAAATCGTAATCGGCACGATCTGATTCGCAATAATTTTCAGCACCGCAATCCAGAACGTATTCCATAACACCTGGGTCACATTGGGCATCAGCAGCACGTAACGGAAGTTGTCCAAACCGTTCCACTCCGAGTGGAATATGCCTTTGGCCGGTATAAATTTCTGAAAGGCGATCACCACGCCCGCCATCGGGATGTAGCTGTATACAATCAATATAATGACGCTGGGCAGCAGCATTAGATGCAGCGGCAGCTCGCGCAGCCTTCTTCGCTTCGTTTCCATCCTAATCCGTCCTATCTATATCGGATTTAAACATGAAGGAGGGGAAAGGCGGGATCGTCCCTTCCTTCCCCCTCCATGCCGATTATTTGCGGCTTATTGCTTGGCTTTCCAATCGTTTACTTCCTTCGTCACCTGCTCGCCGCCCAGCTTGTTCCAGTTGGCTGCAAATTCGTCGAACGAATCGATTGGCGCCGCGCCCATAATGATTTTCGTAAATTGTTCGACTTCCATTTTACCGAGCGTCGGTATTTTATCGCCCATCGACGGCGTCGGCGCGCCGAAAAACTCATCCCTTTGAAAACCGTTATTCGTAAAATAATGATGAAGCAGCGACTGGGAGCCACCTGGTCCGAATACTCGCGTATACCCCCATCCGGATATGTCGCCTTGATTCATAAATTTGTCGACCGCCTCGTAGTATACCTTGTTGCTCTCCACCTTCATCTTCGACGTATCTTTCGTTTCGAGCGCTCCTTTCACATCAAGGTATGCATCGATATTCGACGTAACGGATGACGACTTCACGATCGAGAACCGGTAAAATTCCATGCCGTCCTTGTAGCTGAACGTCTCTCTCGTATTGGGGTCGAGACATTGACGCAAGTAATAATTCATCAATTTGACGACGACTTCCGGATTTTTGAAGTTTTTCTTGACCACATAATATTCTACGGTGCCGAGACCGATTTGCGGCTTCGCCGGCTTACCATCGATCGAAGGAAGCGGATAAGCCTTCCAATCCATCTCCGGATTCAGGTTCTTGCCGTCCTGAAGCGGGAAGAGAGACGCCCACATTTCGCCGAAAAACATGCCCAGCTTCCCTGACGTTAAGGACTCGGCAAGCTTATTGCCGTCCCGTACGCCGAATTCGCTGTCGATCTGCCCCTTTTTGTACATTTCATTCAGCTTGGCCAGCGCCGCTTTCATCTCCGGTTGAACGCCGCCGTAAACCAGCTTGCCTGAAGCATCCTTGACCCATTTGCCGGGATAAACATGGTAGCCGTTGAAGAAGCCTTCCAGAGTGCCCATATGGCCATAAAGGCCTTTCGTCGCGCCAAGTCCGAACGTATCGTTCTTCTGATTGCCGTCCGGATCCTGAGTGGTGAACGCTTCTGCAATCGCAAATACGTCCTGCATCGTTTTCGGCTCCGGCAAATTCAGCTTTTTGAGCCAATCGGTGCGTACCCATAGAAGCGGAGCCTGATCGTAGCCGGAAGCCGTAAAAGGCAGCGCAAGCAGCTTTCCGTTTAACGTAGCGGCCCTCATCGACGCCCCTCCGTCTTTCTCCAAATACTCCTTGGTGACCGGAGATGCATACTGCTGGTAAACGTCGGTCAAATCGGCAAGCTGACCGGCATCCGCGAGCTGCTGCAGCTGCGTCGCATTGACTGCCATAACGTCCGGCAGCTGGCCGGAAGCGATCGTCAGGTTCAGCTTCTGCTCGTACTGGTCCGACGTCCACAAATATTTGACCTTCATGCCGAGATCTTGCTCGTACCCTTTCGTCCATACGTTGTTTTCCATCGTTTGGTCGCTCGGAAACTTCCACGCGCTGTTCATTTCGCGAACGGACGTTACCTCGATCGGAGGGTCGTACTTGCCGAACGGATCGGGCTTTTCCGCCGCTTTGGCCGGTTCTTTCGAGGCGGCTGCGGAACCTGTTCCCGGGCTGTTTCCGGGTTTGACATCCCCGTTATTTCCGCTGCACGCTACGAGCAGCATGGACGAGCTTAGCATGGCTGCGATCCCTGTAGACAAAACTTTTCTGAATCTCAAAGCGCTTTCCCCCTTGTTTGGAATGATGACTTCCTGTAACTATCATAAGTCCCGGCCCGCGGCTCCAACTACGGGATTCTGTTATCTTCCCTTGACTTCTGTCTACCTCTTTGCCGTTCTTATTGCTCCCCGCGAACGTGCTGATAAGCGGCATCGCGGAACTGCTGCGGAGTCACCTGAAACATTTTTTTGAAGTATCGGGTAAAATAAGGCGCCGCTTCATAGCCGATCGCAGACGCTATTTCGTGAATTTTCATCGTAGTATCGGATAAAAGATGCTTCGCCTTCTTCATACGCTGCTCGATAATGAAATCGAACAGCATCGTGCCGGTTGTCCGTTTATATAAACGAGACAAATAGGTCGGACTATGGTTGACGAGCGAAGCCAATCTGGTGAGCGACAATTCCTCCTCCAGATGGTTCTGAATGTATTGGTTGATAAAAGCGATCAGCTTTTGCGCAGGCTCCTGCTGATTGTTTTCTTTAAACTCGAAAAGAAGCTCGGCTACCCGCGCGAAGTAACCTACCGCCTCTGCCCATGAACGGTGCCGGTCGTACCGGGCAAGCTTCCCGGCGTCCATTCTCATCGCAAACTCGTAAAATAATCCGAATCGGTTCAGCTTGGCCGCGAAAAATATCGACAATGTATAATAAATCTCCGTCAAATCGGACGGTTTCGGTGCGCCGGCAGCTTGCGTCAATTCATAATAGAGCTGCAAAAAGGACTCCTTCTGCCCGCTTTCCAGATAGCTTTCCAGCATATTGAGCTGCTTGTTCAGATTTCGCGAATCGTAAGCCGTCTGTAAACCGCTTTCGGAATCGCCGCCATCCCGTTCCGCCATATGGCCTTCTTTCAAAAGAAGCTCGCGGTCGAACCCGAATCCCCGGCCCAGAAGCAACTTCAAATTGGCGGCTTTCGCGCCGGCCCCCTTCCACAAGCAAGGACCGTCGCTCATCGCGAACGAAAGCGAAAGCTTGAGCAGCGACCTGCTCGTTTCCTGAGCTGCCTCCGCTATGGTGTATATTCTGGATATCAGGTTGCGCCATATGATATCGGAATCGGCCCTATTCAAGGAAGCGGCGTCCGCCGCTTTCTCCTCCCGTGCGGCTTGCTCAGGAGAAACGCCGGTCTCAAGCTCTTTCGGTTGAATAAACCAGATGACGTTACCGCCTTCCAATTCGACGGAAATGAAAGCGGCCGAAGGAGACATATATTCGGCGACGATATTCTGCACGGCATACAGCATCAGTTGCCGGTCTGCCGCAGACAGCTCGCATGCACCTTCGTCGATCCGCCCCAGCATCATATAAACCGGAATATCCGAAGCTAAAGAAATTTCCAGCCTTTCGAAATGTTTGGCAAGCTCGTCCGCCGCCGGTCCGTCCCCATGCAGAAAAGCAAGGAAAAACTGCTGACGAAGTACGGGCTCCGCCACTTGAAGCTTCATCGTTGCCTTGCGAAGATGATTTTCCGCCTGCCGCTGCATGCCGATTTCGACTAAAGCCTTCTCTACCGAGCGAACGATCATGTCGTCATCCTTGTTTTTCAGCAAATAATCGACGACGCCTCCCGTGCGGATCGCTTGCTGCGCATAAGTAAAATCATTGTATCCCGTCAGGAAAACCACTCTGCAGCGGGGCCAGCGGATCAGTGCCTGCTTATACAGCTCGATGCCGGTCATGCCCGGCATGCGGATGTCCGAGAGCAGCAGGTCGATGCGCGTCGACTCGAGCAGCTCCAGCGCCTTTGTAACCTTGTACGCCCGATAAACCTCCAAATCGAGATGTGCGGTATTGCGAAACAGGCCGTACAGGTTATCCACGATGATGGGTTCATCGTCCACGATCAATAGACGGTACATGGTCGTTTCCCTCTTCCATTGGTATATAAATGCTGACGAGCAGCCCTCCACGCTCTCCTTGCGCAATATCGATTCCGCCCCGCGGCCCGTACTTCAGCTGCAAGCGGCGGTGCACATTGACGATGCCCGTGCTCTCGCCGTTCGTTTCCTCGTGCCGCAGCTTCTGCATCAGCTGCCGCGCCGCCTCCGGAGACAAGCCGGGGCCGTTATCCTCCACTTCGATGCGCAGCCTGTCGTTTTCGCTCCGAAATCGGATATCCAGCTTCCCGTGCTCCATGATTTCTCCGAGCCCATGTTGGTAAGCGTTCTCCAAAACAGGCTGCAAAATCAATCGCGGCACGGACACATCCGCATATGCATCCGGGAGCAAATCGAACGCGACATCGATACGTCCCGCGAATCTTATGCTTTGAATTTCCACGTAAGACCGGGAATGGCTTATTTCCGTCTCCAGATCGACCTCATCTTGAGCGTCGCGTGTAATGTATTGGAAATAGTCGCCGAGATTTCTCGATACGATTTCCGCTTTTTCGTTATCGTACGATTGGATCAGCCGGTGCAGAATGAAGAAGCTGTTGTACAAAAAATGCGGGTTGATCTGCGCTTGAAGCTGTTTCAGCTCCGAACGCTGCAGCCTGATTTTCTGCACGTAAAGCTCGTCGATCAGCGTCTTCAAATTTTTCACCATCGCTTCGAACTGCCTGAACAGGTACCCGAATTCGTCCTGATTATTATGGCGGATTGACAGGTTGAAATTGCCCGCCTCCACGCTGCGGAATTGCTTCACGAGCACACGTAAAGGACGGTGAATGAGCAAATAGATGCCGTACGAAAATAAAATCAGAATTACGACCGAGCAGCCCGCCAGCAGCCAAAACCATGTTTGATACGATTTTAAGGTTCCGATCAGCTTTTCCTCGGGAATGTAAACGACCAGCGTCGCTTCCAGAGCCGACGATTTCTCGTACGTCGCAAGGTAACGCTTGTTCCCGATGCTTAAGGTTTCGGTCGGCTTCTCCCACTCTTTTCCGTCGCGCAGCTGCCGCAGCCGTTCGTTCTGCAGTAGCATCGGATTGCTGAGTCCGCCGGCTATTTCCCAGTTTCCGCTGAATAACACGCTTCCTCCGTCCGGATGGAAGCGAGCCAGCGCGTTTTTCAGCTCAGGCTGCGACAGCTCCACAATGAGATTGAATGTCGGCTCCTTGCCCGGAGCGCGAAAAAAAGGATACGTAAAATTTAAAAACAGCCTCTCCCGCCAATAGGTAATCGGGTAGGCTTGTCTGGAAATCGCTCCGGTAAGCTCCGCGATTTGATCCTTGGGTACCGGATCGCCGCCGGCCGACGATGCGGCGATCAACCGATCGTCACGGGGAATGTAAATAATAACGTCCTCAATATAGACGCTGGAGTCCTTCAGGATTCTTGCTTTGCTTTGAAGCCGGTTAATCGCTTGAGTACGCTCGTAAGCCGGCATGATGCCGGCGATCGTGCCCAGCTTCAGCAAATCCTCGTCGCCGATGTATTCCTGCTGGACTTTCGTGATCCTTTTGATTTCCTTCTCGAGCGCGTCGAAATAATTGTGTACCTGCGAAACGGTTGCGGTTGAGATTTGATGGCGGACCTCACCCTTTCCCAGCTCGTTTAGCACGAGACTTAGCGCCGACAGCGGCGTCATAATGGCGAGGAAGGTCACGATCAGCTTGGGGAATATGGACCATCTGCGGAAACTCATGTTACGAAACATAACGCATCACCCGGTTCTTCACTCCGTGTTGGAGTATAAAATTTGCTTCATCGTAACACATGAGGCATGTCGTTGGAATGAGCGGAATTAACCGGGATAACGGACTGCTGTCGTCATCTGACAAGCCGAGCAAAAAATTCCTTGCATCAAGGATAAACGCCAGTCGGCGTCTTTGTCGCCATACGTTTACCGTAGAAATATAAGGAATTATCATGTGAAACATATAAAGTCTTATATTTTAAATAAAGACGCTCCCATCCCCACTATTACAGTGGTTTTTGGAGGCGTCTTTGCACATCTTTTGGGATTGACCCATTCTACAGCCCTTTTGAGTCAGCCCCTTTACCTTGAGCAAGATAGAGGTATCGCCACATCGCCTTTATTAAATACGACGCCGGCTATAGCCAGCGAGAACAAGACGCCTGCCGGCAGCACGATCGATACCTGCTGCTTTTCGCCCGCTGCAGCGGCAAAGCCGGGACTGAAAGCTTGAACGCTGATCTGCATCGCGTAGCGTTTCCAATCCCCCACGGCTACAACCTGCGGGTTGTTCGCCTCAGTCAGCAGCCCGCTCATCCTGAACGCGTGGATCGCCTTAAGCGTCACCGGGGCGTTGTTCGCTTTGGCCCAAAACGACAACACGCAATTTTCGCCCTGCAGCTCGGTCGGCGCAGCGTCGATATCGAAATTGACGGTGTAATACGTTTGCCCGCTCGGGGCTGCCGTGCACCGGAACAGGCCGTACGACAACTGCTGACCGATCCGGTACAGCTCGAAGCTTGTGCCCGCGGTATTGTCCGAAGCGACCTTGGTCACGCTATACGACCCGCCGGTGCCATCCGAAGTAATCGTGAGTCCGTCGATGCCGAACGAGTCGTTTAACGGCGCAGCGGCCCCCGTTACGCCGGTGACGATGGCGGAGAAGTCCGGAACCTTCACATAATTATGTTGAGTCATGCCGTAACCCGGCCGGTTCGTGTTCGCATATTGGGTCTCGAACAAAAACGTCTCGGCCCCGATGTTCCCGTCATGCTTAATGTCCCGGTAGCTGATTCCGCGGTGACCGGCTACATCCGGGAGTTCAAAAATCGGTTTGCTGCTGTGCACCAGAGTCAGTCCGTCAATGTCCAAATCGATTACTTTGATATTTTGCGCGCACAGCGCAAACCGTCCGTTCGAAGCGAGCGAATCGGTGTTGTGCATGTTGGCGTACATGTCTTTGATCTTTAGCCTCTTGACCGTACTGTGTGCCGGCCAGTACGCGTCGCCGGACGGTGCCGACAGCTGCAGGAATCTTGGTGCCGGGGTATTGGCAAAAAGACTTTCCCAATAAACGCCGCTCAGCTCCACGTCGTTGCATCCCGCTGCGATCACGACACCTGTGAAAGGCCCTTCGATGCCGCCGCCCTGTATACGGGATTTCCAGCCGGAGAACCAAACCGCCGTACCTCCCGCATAATAGCCGCCCGAGTAAATCCAGCAGTCTATGATGTTTGCGCGGCAAGCCCAATAGTCCAACGTCACGCCATCGAGATCTACACCTGCTGCTTTGAAGAAATTGCGCTTGTCATTGTCGACCGGCGTGCTGCCCCAAAACTCGCAATCGCGAACGTATATCGACCAGCTATTGTATTGGCAAAAGATCGCCCACGATTCGTTGCCTCCGAACGCATCGAACCGGCACTTGTCAAAAGACGGGTAGATCACCCACGGCGCAACGTAAAATGCGCAGCCGCCGGTCGTGCCGCCGCGAAAATTGAGGCCGTATACGGAATAATATTTTTGCGTGTCGGTTAAGCCCGTCAAGCCGTCAGGACCTAGCTGGATCGCATTGCCGGAGCCCGTGTAAAGCATGTATGCCGACCGGCACCCGTTAAGATGAACCGGCCTGGTGAATTTCAAGGTGGTGCCGAACAAATAATGCGTTCGGGTGAAAACCAGTTCGACGGGTACTCCGTCAGGGTTAGGGATAGCGTTTACATATGCGGCCGCGCTTAACAGCGCTGCGGTATCGTCAGTCACTCCGTCCCCTACTGCGCCGAAATCTTCGACGGATATCGTTTCGCACAGCTTGCTATATACGGTTCGTGGGACGGCAGCCGAGCCGGATTGCAGAAATCCGACCATCGACGCTCCCGAGCTTGCTTCCAATTCGGCTCTGATCTCCCTTGCCGGTCTGGCGTTTGAACCGCTCCCTCCCTCCGCATTCGCTTCGCGTCCCAGAAGCCCTCCTGCCGCGATCGCGGCGCCCGCCATGCCTAGCGATGCCATCAGCTTTCTTCTGCTCATTAGCGTGCTACTTTCTACATGTTCCCGTTCGTCCATTGAGTTCATCCTAATAGCCTCCCGTTCGAATGTGATCCGTACTAAGTCTATCCTCCGATACAAGTCTAGCTGCCGCTTTCAAGCTAATGAAACCGTCTTACGGGGCTGACCGGCGCTGCGATCAGAGTGGAAGCTTCTCGCTTATTCTAGTTTCTTATTGCATGCTTTCATCATAAGTTGATCCGGCGCCCTCAACTACGAGATTCTATTATCTTTAATTGACTTCTGTTGACCTTTTTGAGCTGCAGCTTCAGCAAACCGGCATGAATAAACGGCTGCGCCGTTCCGCTCGCGAAAAAAATAACCCGGCGGACTGCCGCCAGGTTACTCAGTCTAATTATATAATTGCTAGTACACCATTACCTTTTACTCACGATCTCTGCATACTTTTCTTTGCTGCAAATGATTTGAAGCTTCGCTTCAGGCGGTATTTCTTCATCCAGCTTGCGGTTAATGCCCAGATCGCCGCCGTCCGCAATTAAAGTCGCGCCTTCGTCAAGAAGCGCGTGGAAGGCATCCCGATACGTTCGCCACCCCGGCCTCCGTTTCATTTCGAATAAGTCGTCGCCATGTTTGCGGCTTACCAGCTGCGCGACAATCGAGCTATGCCCTTCCGAAAGCGCCGACCGGACGGCCAGACTGGATATCATTTCCCCGGAGACAAGAAAATGGTTCACGCGCACGTGCTTGAAATTACGGATGTGATGCTCCACCATCACCTCAACGGTCGTATGGACTTGCGGAGCCATTCGTTCGATGGAGGTGGCAATGAGCAGCGTCTTGCCGTCAATTAACGATAAATCCTCGATCAGCGGGTCAGCGAACAAAATAACCGCACGGGCCTCAGACAAGTTTGCTTTCAAAAGCGTCTCGTCGTTAGCCGGGTCTCCTTGGATATAGTGTACATTTTCCAGATCCACCGGGGACTTCGGCAGCTGGTCGATGATCACGACATCGCCGGGGTATTCGAATTCTTTAATCTCCTTGAGAGCAAAATCCGTTTTACGGCTCCAGCCGATGAGAAGGATATGATCTTTTCCTTTATATTGCAAGCGTCCCTCCTCCCTTCTTCTTGAGAAACCGGTCAGTATGTCGATGACTTTGCCGATCACGACACCGATCAGACCGATCCCCACGATAAACAAAAACATCGCATACAACCGCCCGAAGACGGTAGTCGGCGAAACGTCGCCGTACCCAACCGTCGTAAGCGTGGTCATGGTCCACCACAATCCGACGAACGGGTCGGTAAACACATCCGGTTCAAGAAACCACATCAAAAACGAGCTTATTGCGATTAGTACGAAGGTAAACGAAAACAGCATAACGTTGTTCATCCGGACGAGGTTTAACAGAAATTGTCTTAGCAGCGGTATCGGCCATCCCCCCCTTGCTTCGGTATAAATACTGTAAGTATACAACACTTTAGTGCACCATAGGATGCTGAAAACGCCTTGCGACCGCGCCTCAAAACCTTTCTTCCCGAATAAATACGATTTTCACGCCGATGATTTGCTCCCGTTCGTCTTTGGCCAGAAAAGCTTGATATCCTCCGTCGCCCATTCCCGATCGGGAAACGACGCCTCCGTCTATGACGCCGGCTTCATCATTGCTTTCCGTAATATCGCAGCATGCCAAATACCAATCGCTATCCGCATCGGGGTCTTGGTTTTCCGTTTCGCTGTCGCTTAGCCTGTACTTGACGATGTCGAAAATACCGGCTTGCCCGCTGTCCACGCCAATAATAAAATCGCATCTCACCCACTGCAAATCGTCAATCGAGTTATTATTATGATGAGCGAACAGCTTGGAGCACACCTCGCCCCAATCGTCCAGCTCCGTTTTCTCCACAAGCCCGTTCCAGACTCCGTTCCGCGCATTTTCCAAAACGCCCATAACCGGCACGTCGTTCAGATCAAAACACGGATCGGATACGACTAGCTTACCCGACTCGACTTGGAATTTTCCTAGTTCAATCATCATGTATGCTCTACTCTCCCATTCACTGAACCCGATTTGTATAGAAATCCAATTTTTATCATTGTAGCAGATATCTCGTGACCATGCCCCCGCTCCTTCTCGAATTAAGTCTTGCCTGCGGCTTCATACAAGAGTCATGAACAGCCGTGCGGCTTCATTTGCAATTCCTCCTTTAATCTGCTACGATAACTGACGAACGTTCGTTAGGAATGAGGGCGATTTCTTTGAAAAGCAACGATATTAAGCGGGCGGCTCTAAAATACTTCACCTTGCACGGTTATGAAGGAGCTTCCTTATCTCAGATAGCCGATGAAGTCGGCATGAAGAAACAATCGCTATACGCGCATTTCAAAGGAAAAGACGATCTTTTCCTGCAAGTGGTGCATGATGCGAAGGAGGCCGAGCTGTCTTCCATCATCCGATATTTCGCTCAAATTGGCCCGCAAAATCCCGAGAACGCTCTATTCGGATTTTTGCAGCTCATCAACGATCTTTTTCAAGAAAGCGAGCAGTTGAAGTTTTGGCTGCGCATGTCCTTTTTTCCGCCGGCTCATCTTGTCGATGCGGTTGAAATAGAAGTTATCGATATCGAAAACAAAGTGCAGGCGCTTCTGGAAGGCAGGTTTCGCGAATGGATCGACGCCGATTTAATTGCCGCGGATTCGGCCAGAACGGCGACCCTCGCTTTCTCGGGAATCGTGGACTCGATTATGCTGGAGCTTGTATACGGCAATAATCAGAAGCGGCTGAAGGATAAGCTGGAGGCCTCTTGGACAGTATTTTGGAGAGGGATATCACATCATTGATTTTTTAGAGGTACTTTAAACTCGCAACTTATAACATAATGGAGTAAACAGTCATGAAAAAAACGATTAAAGAACAAAAAGCGGTTTTAATTATTTTGCTTAGCAATATTTTCATTGCCTTTCTCGGCATCGGTCTCGTCATTCCCGTGATGCCGTCTTTTATGAATATCATGCATTTGTCGGGAAAAACGATGGGGTATCTCGTCGCTGCATTTGCGGTGGCACAGCTGGTTTTGTCGCCGCTCGCAGGACGCTGGGTTGATCGCTACGGCAGAAAGAAAATGATCATCATCGGTCTGGGCCTCTTCGGCATTGCGGAGCTGATCTTCGGTCTGGGAACGAATGTAGGCGTGCTTTATTTCTCAAGGATTCTGAACGGATTTAGCGCCGCCTTTATTATGCCCGCCGTTACGGCATATATTGCGGACATTACATCGATCGAGGAACGGCCGAAGGCGATGGGTTATATGTCCGCAGCCATCAGCACCGGTTTTATTATCGGTCCGGGGATCGGCGGCTTTCTTGCGGAGTATGGAATACGGATGCCCTTCTACTTTGCGGCAGTCTTAGCCTTTGTCGCTTGCATTTCATCGATCTTTATTTTAAAAGAGCCGCTAACCAAGAAACAGCTTGCGGAAATTTCCGCGATTACCGCTCAAACAAGCTTTTTCAGCGATTTAAAAAGATCGCTTAACCCGCTTTACTTTATTGCCTTTATCATCGTATTCGTGCTCGCATTCGGCTTATCCGCCTATGAAACCGTGTTTAGCCTGTTTTCCGATCACAAATTCGGCTATACGCCCAAGGACATCGCAGCCATTATTACGATAAGCTCGATTTTCGGCGTTATTGTGCAGATCTTCCTGTTCGGTAAAATGGTCGACAAACTCGGCGAGAAAAAAGTGATCCAGATTTGCTTAATTTCCGGAGCCGTTCTAGCGGTAGGTTCTACCGTCATCACCGGCTTTGGCGCCGTGCTGGCGGTAACATGCCTCATCTTCCTCGCCTTTGACCTGCTGCGTCCGGCATTGACGACCTTCCTGTCAAGAGCCGCCGGAAAAGAGCAAGGGTTCGTTGCCGGCATGAACTCGACCTATACGAGCTTGGGCAATATCGTCGGACCGGCCATGGGCGGGATATTGTTTGATGCAAACATCCATTTTCCGTATCTTTTTGCTGCTGTCATTATGGTCATTGGCCTCGGCATTACCGTCAAGTGGAAGGAAAAACAATTCACGGAGAATAACGTATAGAGTAGTCGATTTTCAAGTGCGTTGAATTCTATATGAATTTTCATATAAATCCGTCGGAAATATCGCAAAATAATAAATTCTATATGAGTTTTCATATAGATTCGTCGAGATGATTCCAGAACGAAAAAATCTATATGATTATTCATACACAATTGAGCGGTGAACATAATTTAGCCCCTAGTCCAAGGACTAATGACTTCGCCGCCCTTAAAAGTCCGGCGCGTTTTCCGAGAAATGGAACAACTGGCTGAGGATTTACTATCTCAAGTTTTACAGAAGGACCGTCCGTTACCGGCGGTCCTTTGGTGTATCGTTTTACGTAGCTGCCCAAATCGCGTTGTCCGGCGGGAAAGCATTCCGCATCCGCTTAAGGCTTCCACAGACAAACACGGGGATCGACGCGTTCGTCCAAGTCACGAATCGGCTGGCTGCTGCGGAGGAATCGGACGATGTATGGATCGCGCGCGCGAGCATCATCCTGGACGCGTTCCCACAAATGAGCTTCGGGTTATATGAATGCCCTTATCCTTATAAACGCTTGATGTCGGAGAAGCTGATCGCGTGGTGCGCCCGCTCCGGCCGCTTCTCGTTCCTGAAAGATACGTGCTGCGATCCCGCGACGCTTCAGGAACGGTTACGGCTGTGTGCCGGGAGCGGCCTGCAGCTGTTCAACGCCAATCGGCGACGCTTCTGCAAAGCCTCCGGCTCGGGTATGCCGGGTTCAGCGGCGTGATGGGCAGCTTCCATCCGGAGCTGTATGTCGCGCTAACTCGCAATTGGCGGACAGCCCCCGATCAAGCGGAGCGGCTGCAAAATTTCCTCGGCCTGTCGTCCGTTCTGGAAACGCAAAATTATTCCTTAAACGCGAAATACTATTTGCAGTTGGAGGGACTGCCTTTGCTTGTTAATTCCCGAGCCAAACGCGGCACCGTGTTGTCCGCTTCGCAGCGCCTCGAGGTGGAGCAATTCCGAAGCATTTCGCAGGAATACGCGGAGGCGGTCATCCGTTCATACGACCGCCAGACGAAAAGAAATCAATAAGGATAAACATCGGCGTTTTTGACAGACGAAGCGCGATTATCGGGGAAGCGAGCAATCATTGATAAATCGAAGGCAAACGGGCTGTCCCAAAAAGGTATGCTCAAGTGAGCGAATCCCATAAATGATGTAAAAGAATCTTCAAAACCACTATGTAAGTGGAATTGAAGGTTCTTTTGTTAAACGAATTCATGTGAGAAGTGGGGGCCGAAAACTCCGAAAACGACTTTTTGGACAGCCCCCTCCTACTAAGAATAGATCTCCTCCATCTGCAAGATAGCTGCTTACAATTAACTCTGTAGACGATTCGGGGCCCTATGCATATGCTTAGCCTCGCCTTGTTGATTACGGTCCAGAAAATAGCTGATTGCTGTCATTAATGAAGCAGCGACCGCAGTAAGCCCTCCGATCCAGGAAGCATCGATAAGCTCCATATTCGTAGCGGCAAATCCGCCCAAGGATGAGCCGAGCGCAATTCCCACATTTACGGATACCGGGGTCAGCGATGAAGCTAAATCTTTTGCAGACGGAAAATGCTTATCGGCCAAATCGATGAAATACAACTGCATGGTGGCATTCATTGTATAAACGACAAGAGCAACAAACGATAGGCTTATTAATGCTGCTATTGTCGAATGGGAAGTCAAATAAAGCGATGCAAGAATTGCCGCTTGAAAAAGGAACACATACCGCAGTTTTCCCATCCCGTTGCGAGCCGCGATTTTTCCGCCAATTAACGTGCTGAATATGGAAACAACCCCGTAAAGCAAAAATACAAGACTAATATATCGGTACGGAACCGAGAGCACTTCCAGCAGCAGAGGCGTTAAATACGTATATACGGTATAAGTCGCAGCAATGCTTAACGCCGGAATAAAAAAGGCGATTATGATTCGCAAATTGGTTAACAGTCGGATTTGTTTTATAAACGAACTTTTTGTCCCTTTTAGTTCTCTTGGGATTGTTAGCGAACATGCGATCAATGAAACGATCCCCAACAAAGAGGTAAACCAAAAGGCCATATGCCAGCCGCCCCATTGTCCCACAGCGGTTCCAAGAGGCACCCCCGCTACGCTGGCTATCGTAAAACCCGCAAAGATGACCGAAATAACTTTGCCTCTCTTTTCGGCAGGCATCGTTTCGCTGGCAACCGCCATCGCAAGTGCAATTAACATTCCGGTAGCGACGGCAGTGAGCACCCTGGAAACAATAAGCAGCGTAAATGATCCGGATAAGGCGGTTATGATGTTCCCTGCAATAAAAACGGCAATCAAAGCAAGCACGAGCGGATACTTCGAGAATCGGCTTACTATAGCCGTCAAGACCGGCGTACCGATCGCAAAAGCTATGGCGAAGGCCGATACCGCAGCTCCTGCCGTCGATATGACGATATTTAAATCGGCGGCTATTTCAGCCAGAAGCCCTACGATAACGAATTCACTCGTTCCCAAGACGAAAGTCATTGCAAACAAATTTATTGTTAGAAGCCTTTGCTGCTTAGTCAAAACCGAAACTCCTTTCCTTATGATCGTAAGTAAATCAAAGTCTTTCAACGGCAATCTGTATCTCCGCGACAAAAGCTTCTGGATCGTCTGATTTCTCATGCGGAATGCAGATTTCGCGGCGCGGCTCATTCTCCTTCATTCGATATCCGTTTCGTTCGATCCACACCGCCAGTTCCGTGCTAGCCGTGCAGCGGCTCGTTGTTCGGCAATGATGGATTAGCGTCGCCATCAGCGGAACTTCCGGCAATTGTTTTACGATAAAAGGGTGCCGCTCCGGTATTTTTTGAGCAAGCACACGGGCCACTTCCATGTCTATCTCGTCGTCGCTTTCCTCGCAGCCGTGCCAAAGAACCATTTGAGACAGCGAAGACAGACCGTAGCTCCCCAAATAATCGTCCAGCTGGCGGAAAAGCTCGGGGATTTGTCTAAGCGAAGCTTTTTGACGGTAAGACAGCACGAGCTGCGGCTCAACTTCTTTTAAAACGACATCCTGCGACCGTTCTTTCCCCTCATGTTGGATGCCGCTAAGACGTTCCTTGATACGATCGAGTCTGGCCTGTTCCTTCTCCAGAACGGACTGAATTTCAATTTGCTTGATCCGGAACATCCCCCTGATTTGCTCAAGCGGAATTTGCTCGTCCATCATCACGCGAATTTGCTCCAAGGAGAAGCCCAGTTCTTTAAATGCCAAAATACGGTGTAGTTGAAACATTTGGTCGGCCGAGTAATACCGGTATCCTGTAAATTTGTCGGTGTGAGCCGGCTTAAGCAGGTTCAACTGGTCGTAGTAACGCAGCGTTTTCACGGACAATTGGCTGATTTTCGAAAATTCGCTGATTTTAAACATCGTTGCTGCATCTCCTTGCAAAAATATTTCTGTTGTCCTTATGTCATTACCGAGTATATCCCTCCAGTTGAGGGGAGAGTCAAGCCGGGCACTAATAATTCGTATGAACAAGCAAAAAAACCTGTCTGTATGATTCTGTATGACGAGGGGGTTACATCGATTTCATTCCTTCCTTCGTACGTCAAAAAAGCTTGAAACGCTCTTCCGTCAATCAGGAAGAGATTTCAAGCTTTTTTATGATTAGCCGACCCGAATCTCGATTTCATCCGGCCGGTATACGGAAAGCAGCTCGCCTGCGTTATTCGTCGCAAACAGCACGGAACGCTCGCTCGCGAGCTTGAACTCATAGGTGCGGCCCGAAGCCGGATCTTTAACCCGGATCGCGGCGCTGCGGCCGTACTCCGATACGAAGACGTATAAAGAGCCGTCGCGGAACGCCAGCTTGCGTCCGTATACGCCGGGCAGCTCCCCGCCTCGCTGCCACTCCAGCTCTGCGGCAATGCCGCAATCCGCCAGAACAAACTCATACAAAGACTTGACCGCTTCGCTTCGGTCGTTCAACTCAACCGGCAAGCCGGTCCATAACAGCCGGCCGGCTCCGAGAGCGACCTCCATCAGCCCAGCCGGCACTTCCGCGTCTTCCGCCTCCTGCCCTGCCCCGGCGGCAGAAACCGCGATTTCCTTACATAACTGGGCGATTTTACGCTCCCCGAACGACAAGCGCAGGACGCCCTCTCCGACTAGCAGTTCTTCTTCGCGTTGGACATTCCCAAGAACGCGCGGCCCGAGCTGCTCCGTCAGCCGCTCGACAGGCTGCCAGTGCTCACTCAGCCCGGCCGGGCCGGTGAACAGCAGCGTGCCTCCCGCTTCGCTCACATGAGCCATGAGCTGCTGCAGAGCCTTATCGCTGAAATTGTGCGCGCTTGGTACGACGATCAGCTTCGGCGGCTTATCCTTCAGCGCGCTCAGCTCGTATTCGCCCAAGGCACGGAAATGCGTGTTCAGCTCGTAAGCTAGCACTCTCGTCAGCCGGCTCGTTGCCTCAACGGCAAGACGCCGGTTCGACAAATCGTTCGAATAAGGGAATACGACAACGATATCCTCCTGCCGTCGATCCTCGAACAAATCGCGAACGGTACTCATGAATCGGCCGAAGCCGTACGAAACGTCCGCCTCAGGCTTCTGGGTGCCGTCCGCGCGCAGCGCCCCGATGTTCGACTCGTTGACGTTATTCATATACATATTCGTATGCCACAGCCATTGTACCGCTCCCGCGCCGCCGGTCGAGAACGCGTAGGCGTACTTGCGTTCCAATATGTTGCGCAGCTCCGCCTCCGACCGCTTCGCTCTGCCATCCGGCGTCTCCACATACATAATGCCCGTCTCCTGAATCAGGTTCGGCTTGCCCGGCGTTTTGGCGAATACACCGTCCCAAACAAGCTGATCCATCAACCACCACGAATGGTTCGTCGTATAGTCCACCGCGCTTTCGTACAGGAAAGGCGATGGCCGCTGTGCGCCGAGCGCTTCATCCTGACCGATCGTGACGAGCCGGTTAGGAGCCAGCGTCCGGATTGTGGCGCTAAGCTCCTTCGCCCAGCCGTTCAGCATATCCATGCCGAACAGCGAGTAGTCGAGCCAGCGCGTCCCTTTTTTGCCGGCATGCATATCCTGAATGTCGAAGTTGATTTCCGACGGCTCGGGCGGCCGGACCGCTTCGAAGCCGGGCAGCTCGGCCGGCGTATAGCCCCATCGCGCCTGAAGCTCGCCGATTGTCTCATAACGAGCTTTCAGCCATTCGATGTATGCAGCTTGCTCGTATACGTCCCGGCTGCTGCGCGGACCTTCGAAAATTCGCTTCGGATCGAACATCGACGGTTCGTTGATCAAATCCCAATGCACATTCGTGGTCTCGCGATGCCGCGTTACGACGGCCGCGATAAACCGTTTTTGCGCGGCCACGCTGCGCGGATCGAGATAAGGATTCGCCCCTTCCCACAGCTCCGGCGTGAAAGCGAAAAAGTTGAACGTCACCTCGAGCTCATGCCGCTTGGCGGTCAAAATAAAAGCGTCGATCGCCCGCAGCGCCTCCTCGGACGGATGACCGTCCTCGTACATGACATTTCGGTAGCCGGTCCATAAGCCGGTGCGGATCAGGTTGATCCCCGCCCGCTTCATCTCGGCCATGTCTTTGTCCCATACCGCGACATTCGGCATAAACAGAAACTTGCGCGCGACGTCCGACGTCATGTACGTCATCCCGACAATCGGCAGCGGCCGCCCTTCTTTGCGGAAATAGTCGCGATCGCACACAAGCGGCTCGCCCTGCGACAGCAATTCGCGATCGATGCCCCAAAGCGCTTGGCGCAGCACGCGCTTCTCGCTCGTATCGGAGACGGCGGTCAACTCGGCGCCGTAAAGCCCCGTGCTCAGCTCAACCGGAACATTCAGCGGGATTACCGACAATTCCCGGGAGCCGTTCCATTGGAACGTATGCGTCCATTCCGCTGCGATGTCGCCGTTTGCCGCTTGCTTGCCGAAGCGGAACGTGCAGCTCCAGCTGCGGTTCGTTTCCTGCAGGCCGTTTGCGCCATGTCCGCCCGCCAAGCATCGGCCCAATTGCTGCATGTGGCAGCGAAACTTCGGCCGGTCTCCCGGCTCATACGCGGCGTACAGCGGCAGCAGCCACATCTCGGCAACGCCGTGTGCGCAAAAGCCGGCCCAGGCGGCGATCGCCTCCGCTCCCGCTTCCGTCCAAAAACCTGACGTGAGCCGCTGGTTGACGAACAGCCAGCGGCTGCCGGCGAACTCGCCTTTTGCATGCTCCAGCAGCACGACCGGCGCCGCCACCTCGCGTCCGTCGGCGGACAGCCCCTTCACGAGCGGATAAATCCGCGCATCCATCGGTCCGGCCGAGCCGCTTTCGTGCGGAATATCGCTTTGCCGGGTGACGTGCATGATCAAGCTGAATGTCGGCTCAATAGTCAAAGCGTCGACATAATGAGCGGCAGCTGGAATATCCTCGAATGAAACGAGCCGTTCGATCGGTGACGGGGCGACCGGCATCGCCTCATGAATAAGCAATTGGCGGTGGTACGCGGTTTGCTCGGCCTCCGCCGCCCATTGTCCTTCCTTACGGCTCACCGGCAGGCGGAAAGGCGCTCCGCCCAAGCTTACCAAGCCTCCGCCCCGCTTCAGAAACGCCAAAATCGCGCACCAAGCGTCCTTTGGGAAATACGGGGCATGCAAATTGACGAAGCAGCCGCCCTCGCAGCTTTCAAGCAACTCGGCCAACCGTTCGGCGCCGACTAAGAAGCCTGCGGCGGAAAGCCGTTCGAGCTGTACCGCGTCCGGCGCATCGGAAGCGAGCGGAAAGCCCGGTTCGTAAAACAAAATCGTACGGTTCATATCGTCCTCCTTACTGCTCGATCCTCATCCGCTTATATTGCCGCAGCAAACCGTCATCGTGAAGCGTCATCCAATCCGCGAGCGACTGCCGCATCTCGGCGAGCGTATTCCGATAATTCTCTTTGCCGATCAGGTTGGTCATCTCGTACGGATCCGCCTGCAAATCGTACAGCTCGTCCAGATCGCCGCAATTAAACACATATTTGTAATGTCCTTTGCGGATCATGCGCTGCGTAAACATCGCCGCCTCCAGCCCCGCTCCTTCCGTGACGATGCTGTCCGGCCAATTTTCCACCATTTGTCCCTCCAGCATCGGCGCGAACGAACGGCCGTCCGTTCCTTCCGGCGGGGCCCCCGCTCCTGCCAGATCAAGGATCGTGGCATGAATATCGCAAGTGCCGACGAAGCTTTTTTCCATGCGCGAACCGTCCAGTCCTGCAGCCGGCTTGACAATAAGCGGAATTCGGCAAGTTTCCTCGTACATGAAAAACGACTTGTCACACAGCCCGCCGTGAATGCCGAGCGATTCGCCGTGATCGGCGGTGAAAATAATGACCGTATTGTCATACAGATCGTGCCGCTTCAAGTAGTCGATCAGCCGCCCGATCTGCTCGTCAATGCTGCTCATGGACGCGTAATAGTGTTTAATGTAGGGTACGAAATCGGCCCATTCGGTCGTATTACCCCTCTTGATGTTATGGATGGACGGCTTGTCCGAGCGGTCGTCGTAAAAGTTCGGCCAAGGCTCCAGCTCTGCGTCCCGGTACAAGTCCAGGAAGCGAGTCGGCGCAACATACGGCTCGTGCGGCCCCCAGTAGTTAAGCGAGAAAAAGAACGGCTTGTCCCGCTTGCGGAACTCATCGATAAAATGGATCGCGCGCTCCGTCAAAAAGTATTCCACCGTCGATTCGACAGGAGAAGTAAGCTCAGACGCATAATGCCATTCGAAATGTCCGCTCACCTTGTTCTCTTCCTGCCAGGTCAGGCCGTTGTCCTGCAAATATTGGCGAAACTGCGGATAAGTCATCCCCCCGCCGCCATGACCGGCAAAGTCATCGCCTTCGTAGCCGACATCGGTCGGCAATGAACGGATGCCGCCGGCAATGTCCGCAAATTGCACATGCGCGAGATTCCCCCGTAAATATTCGCCCATCCCGGGGCCGAAGCCGAGATGCCATTTGCCGGTGTAGCCGATGCTGTAGGCTTGCTGCTCCAGCTGCCGGCTAAGCAGCCGCGGCGTATCCGGCAGCTCCTGCACCATGCTGCCCATGCCGTAGCTGTTCGTCTGCATCCCGTGCTTGAACGGATACAGACCGGTTTGCATCGAAGCGCGCGCCGGCGTACATACCGGGCAGCTCGTATAAGCGTTGTCGAACACAACGCTTTCTTCCGCCAGCCGGTTCAAATGCGGAGTTTGGCACACCTTTCCCCCGTAGCTTTTCAACGTATCGACCCGCTGTTGATCGGTCTGGATGAACAAAATATTCGGCTGACGGTTTTCCGCCTTATTATTGCTTGAGATGGTAGACATAATCTCGCTCCTCCCGGTCTTTCTAGCGTTTTAAACAGTCAGCGCTTGCGGTATGCAAGCTGCTGCTTGGACAGCCAAAACTCGTTTAGGACAGCGTGCGTCATACAGCGTGCTTGTGTTACGCCGCATAACGGCGGCCGGCTAGTAGTCTTTCAACTCTTATGCTGTAGTCTCCCCGCCGCTGCGGCACCATGATGCATGAAAATCACTTACGCCGCCGCTCGTACCGAGCTATTTTCAGGGTAAATTTTAAGGATGTAAGGCATTGACCGTGCAACGGATAGTAACCCTCATAATGAGGAAAAGATTACTGTTCGTGAGGCAAACTTCACTATTTGAAGCCGAAAACCCGTGTTTTGGTGAGGTAATGAGGCAAACTCAACTATTAGTGAGACAAACGAAATTGATAGTGGCGTTTACCTCATTAACGGACGAGAACGCGAATTTTACCGTTGGAATAGTCAGGACAGCCTCATAAACAATAACGTTTTCTCCACTAAGCGCACGGTTCGTGCATAACCGTTACGATTTCCGTGTTTGCTTTCGTAATCACCGCTTCATCCACTTGTATACGGCCTCGGCGAACAGGCTGTTGGACCAGGCAAACCAAGGGCGCGTAAACTTGCCGGGATCGTCGGCATGGAATCCTTCGTGCATATAGCCGGTTTCGGCATCGGTAGACACGCAAGTCTCGATCAGCGCTTCGGCTTCGTCCGGGTCGATCGCGGTAAGCGCCTGCATCGACAAAGCGATATGCCATATATAGCGGTCCGGCGTATGCGGACTGCCGATGCCTTTGGCGGCGGCCCCTTCATAAAAATAAGGATTGCGCTTGCTCAGGATGAACCGCCGCGTATTTTGTACCGTTTCGTCCTCTGCGCCTTTGTAGCCGATATAAGGAATGGAGAGCAAGCTAGGCACATTCGCGTCGTCCATCAGGTTATAATTGCCGAAGCCGTCGGTTTCGTAAGCGTATATTTTTCCGTATTCCGGGTGCAGCACCGTACCGTACGTTTCGATGCCGTATCCGATCTCCTCCTGCAGCAGCGCCGCATCCCGTTTCAAGTAATCGTCCTTGAAGACGGCTTCGGCGATTTCCGCCACATGGCCGAGCGCAACGGCCGCAAACATGTTCGACGGAATCAAGTATCCGAACGTACAAGCATCGTCGCTCGGCCGGAAGCCGCACCAGGTCATACCCGTGTATTGAACCGGCATTCCTTTGCCGTTGTTGCGCAAAGTGTCCGATTTCGTACCGATCAGCCGGGTAAAGCGGTAGCCCGACTGTTCGCCGTGGTGCTGCTCTACGGTCCATAAGCGGATGATCGCGCGAACCGCCGCCCGGTACGATTCATCAAACACGTTGGCACGGCCGGTCGCCTTCCAGTACGCATAAGCTAGCTCCAGCGGATAACAGAGCGAGTCGATTTCATACTTGCGCTCCCATACCCACGGACTGAGCTCGGTCAAATCCTCCTCATAGCGCCGGCCGTTCGGCTCCTCGTTAAACGCGTTAGCATAAGGATCGATCCCGATATAGAAAAACTGGCGGCGCAGCAGCCCTTCGATCAGCGCCTGCAGCTCTTCGTCCCCCGCAGCCAGCGGCACATAGTGGCGGACCTGGGCGCTTGAATCGCGCAGCCACATGGCCGGAATATCGCCCGTGAAGACGAAGGTCGTGCCGTCGGCAAGCCGTTTCGTAGTCGTTTCCAGCGTATTGACGTAGGATTGTTTGAATAGACGCAGCAGCTTCGGACGATCAGCCAGCTTGGCGTCTGCCTCGCACAGCAGGTTCTGTACGGCACGCGGTAAAGTCATGATGATTCTCTCCTTGTCGATGGATTCCGCTAGCGGTCGTTTACCGGATTCGAATCGGAATGAGCGGACTGGATTCGATCCGCTCTTGATCCGATAGGCAAAGGTTCGGTTCGATCGGCAGGTATCCTACTGTTCGTTTCGATTCGATCCGATCCGCTCTGATCCGGTAGGCAAAGGTTCGGTCCGAAAAGGCGCAATACACAAGATTCGGTTCGATCTGGCAGTTATATCCCGCCCTAAGGTTTTATTCGCTTCGCTTCGATCCGACCCGGTCCGCTCCCTTAACGGGAAACGTTCCCCGGATGAATGCCGACGGTTACGATCTCGCAGCCGCGCACCGGCAGTTCCGCTTCGTTCCCGGCGCTCAGCCGCTCCACGATGTCCTCAAGCACTCCGCTGCGGTACGCTCCGCCGGAGCCCAGCGCGTCGTTCAACCGGAAGGAAAGACGTGATTCGCCCTTGCCCATGTTATACCACCTTGCCATCCAGTCGCCTGTTTGCTCGTTGAGCTTCAAGCTCGAAAAGGCGATACCCGCTCCGCTCCATTGGAGGAACGATAATGAGGCGGGCAGCAAGGAGCGAGCCTGGCGAATCTCGGCGGCTGCAGGCGAAATCGCCGCAGCTCCTGCGTTCTCGGCCGTTCCGGCTGTGATTGCCGCTCCGTCTGTTTTTGCCGTTTCGGCCGCACGGGATGCTGCATCAGCATCGGTATTGCCCTGTGCTCCGGCCGCTCCGTTTGTGATTGCCGTTCCGGCCGCACGTGACGCTGCATCAGCATCGGTATTGCCCTGTGCTCCAGCCGATACCTGCATCTGGATCGACTGCCACGGAACCTGGTACTTATAGGCTTCCTCGTAAGCGTCGAATGCCCGTTCTTCCCCGCCGCCGCTATGCGGAATAACGTACAGCTCGGCGGTGCAGGACCGCAGGCATTGCGCCTCCGGCGTCAGGAAGACGCCCCAGTCGCCCAGCTCGGCGACCGCTCTGACGAGCGTAACGGCAATCGTTGCCCGGCCGTCGCGTTGCAGCTCGTATTCCTGCAAGCCGCGATTTGCCACGGTAAGACCGCTCGTTTCGTCATACACGCCGGCAAAAGCATGCTGGTGATGACAGTTGCTCGGGTTTTTCCATTCCGCCGAAGGTTCGTTGTCGCGCTGCGCCACCTCGAAGATCGAATCGGCATAATGAACGGCCGAGTTCGAGTCGGTCGGAAACAGCATCCGCAAACGGTGATCCTTTGCTTTGTTTTCGAAAGCCGTCTGCAAATGAACGCCCTTTCCGTTCGCCTCCAGCTTGACGGAAAGCCGCAGCTCCATCGGTACGGTTGCCGCCGAACGGCAAGCCTCGCGCTGCGTGAAAGGCGTCATGCCGGCGATTTCGGCTTCCAGCCGCTCGTCCGCCGAAGCGGGCAGCTCGATCCGGTGCACGATTTCGAAGGCGGCGCGGTAACCTGCGTTTTCGACCAAGCGGATTTCGGCAGGGCGTCCTTGCGACGTCCACACGGCTCCGTCGGCGGATTGCTTGTAAATGTACTCGTTTCCGATATCCCCCGTATCCTCATAAATACCGAGACCCGCGTATACGCGGCCGGTGCTTTTTTCGGTTACGGTCAGCGAGCCGTCATCCGAAACAGCTACTTTCAAATACCGGTTCTCCATCGTCCGTTCGCCGGTCAGCACTTGATCGCAAGCGTTAGCCTCGACCGGGATACCGTCCGCTTTCGGCAGGTTAGGAGCAGTCTCCGCCTGCTTGGCTTCCACAGCCGCCTTCGCCTCCGAAGCTTGGCCGGTTATCCACGCAAAGGAGCGGTATCCGAGCGCCGGCACCGCGCCGCTGTGGAACGTCAAGCGGATTTTGCGGCCCATATACGGCTGACGGAACTTGTCTTCCGGCAAATCGTAACCGAACATGACGCCGAGATCCTCCAACGTATGGCGAACGATCTGACCGGCCTCATCCGCGAGCATGCCATTTGGCAGCAGCATTGCGCCAAGCTCGCGGGCAATCCGATCCGGCGCCCCTTCGCTGAAATATTTGCGATAAACGGTCAGCTCGACCGAAACCGTTCCTTCCCGTTCCCAGCCGGACGTATTAAATACGGCGAACGGAAATGCGGTTTCACCCGCCGCACCATACCCGACGAACGGTGCCGTATCGATATGGCCGGCAATCGCCTGCAAACATTCGGCGATCACATTTTCGGCCACCTGGCCGCTCTTCTCGAAGCGGGTCACCATCTCCCGATGCACCTCATCAACGCTGCAGCCGCATATGCTGTCGTGCGGATGGTTCTGCATCAGCGTCTTCCAGCCGTATTCCAGCCAATGCGACGGATACGGATGGCCGAGAGAAGCCGCAAATACGGCCAGCGGCTCCGCTGCTTTCTCAAGCAGCGTCTGCACCTTATGGTTCATCTGCTTCAAATACACTCTGGCGGACGCCGTATTAACCAGCGTATACCAGCCTTCCGTCCGCTGGCTGCGCAATTCCCCTTCGATAACCGACAGACGCTCCGGCATCGTCGCTTTCACTGCTTGCACGTATTCGTCGAAGCTGGAATGAACGAAGCTTGTATCCGGGTAAAGCTGTTCCGCTGTCCGGATCGCCTCGGACAAATCGGTCTGCACCGGCTGATGATCGCAGCCGTTCATAAACAGCAGATGCGGTGTGGAAGCGAACTTCTCCGCTTTTTCAAGTCTGGAATCCCAATATGCCTTCGCCTGCTCCGGATCGACGGGCACTTCCATGCCGTTGCAATACCAGTTGGCGAACAGGATGCCAAGCACCGAAGAGCCGTCCGGGGATTGCCACATCATCTCCGAATAGGGCGACTCGAATTGTCCCGCTTCACCTACCGAGTTGTTGAAGCCTGTCGGGGTTACGCCGCGGCCGAAGACGGCCGTGTCGATGCCCGCTTGCAGCAGCAGCTGGGGCGCCTGCCCCATATTGCCGAACGAATCGGGAAAATAGCCGATTTTGCAAACGACTCCCGCTCCGTACTTGGCGGCGTCGCGATGGCCGTATTGCAGATTGCGCACATTCGCTTCGCTGCTCGTCAAAAATTCGTCCTGGAGCACATACCAAGGTCCGATAATAAGGCGCCCTTCGCGGATATGGCGCGCCAGCCGCTCCTCCTGCTCCGGACGAATCGCCAAATAATCGTCCAAAATGATCGTTTGCCCGTCCAGATGAAAGCTGCGGAACGCCGGGTCTGCCTCGATCGTATCGAGCAGCGTATCCATCAGCTTGACGAGCAAATGGCGGTGCGTCTCGAACGGCAAATACCATTCGCGGTCCCAGTGCGAATGCGAAATGATATGGGCGGTTTTCTTTGTCATATACGTATAAATCCTCCTCATGCCGCTTGCGCTCGATCGGTTCGGCAAAACGTATGCCGCGCCTTTCTCGCTATGCTATGCGGCGGACAGTTCAAATTCATCCATATTTTCCGCCCCGGTTAAAGAAAGAGAAAAGAGAGGCGCGTCCCTCTCTTTTCCGACTATCTTCATGTTAGCCGTCGCAGCGACGGGGGCGAAATAAACGAGTCGTGCTTATCTTCCCTATAACGGATCGTATACAGCTCCCTTTCGGCAGCTTCGCTCCGCTTATTTACCTGCGGGAACGAGTCCCGCATACCATTCGCGCACGTCCCGCTCCAGCCGGGCCGCCAGCTCCGGATAAGTATCCAGCAGATTGACGCGTTCGCCGGGATCGGCTTCCAGATCGGACAAATGAACCGCGTCGGGCTGCGTCCGGTCGAAATCCAGCTTGCCTCCCAGAACCAGCTTCCACTTTCCTTCGCGGACGGCGAGCTGGCTGCCGTATTCCCAAAATATTTGCTTGTGCGGCGTAGCGGCTCCTTCGGTCACCATCGGCACCACGCTGCTGCCGTCGATTTCGCCGGCGGCAGGCGCAGACAGTCCGGCAAATTCGAGCACGGTCGGCACGAAGTCGGCCATCATGCCCATTTGACCGCATACTTGCCCGGCCGGAACGCGGTCCGGGTAGACGAGTATAGCCGGCTCGCGAACACCTCCGTCGAACAAGCTCGCTTTATGCCCCCGGAAAATGCCGGCGCTTCCGCCATAATAAACGTCTTCCGTGCCGTCCAAATAATTGCGCGCTTCCGAAGAAGGCCCGTTGTCGCTCGAGAAGAAGACGATCGTGTTGTCATATACCCCGGCGCGTTTCAGAGCGGCGACGATGTCGCCTACGCCGTCGTCCACGGCCGATATCATCGCCGCCATCAATTGGCGGTCGCGCGGCAGATGGCTGTACCGCTGCATATATTTCTCGGGCGCATGCATCGGATAATGCGGTGCGTTGTACGCCGCGTACAGGAAAAACGGCTGCTCCCGGTTCCGCTCGATAAAATCTACCGATTTGTCGGTAATGAGATGCGTCATGTATTCGCCGTCATGCCACACTTCCTCGCGATTGCTCCATAAGTCGTGCACCGGGTTCACATGCGGCACGCCCCAGTAAAAAATATGCGAGTAATAGTCGATGCAGCCGGCGTGAAAGCCGAAATAGTCGTCAAACCCGCGAGCGTTCGGCTTCGCGTCGTCCGCGGAGCCGAGATGCCACTTGCCGTACAGCGCCGTCCGGTAGCCGGCCGGCTTCAGCCGTTCGGCCAGCGTTTTCGCTTCCGGCTTCAGACCTCCCGTTCCTCTTTTCCCGCCCAGGATATGGCTGACTCCGGCTTTCGCCGGATAAAGCCCGGTCAGAAGAGAGGCGCGCGACGGAGAGCAAACCGGCGAATTCGAATACCAGTCGGTGAAGCGGACTCCATCCGCAGCGAGCGAGTCAAGATGCGGAGTCCGAATCGCATCGGACCCGTAACATCCCAAATCGCCATACCCCAAATCGTCGCAGTAAATCACTACGATATTCGGCTTTGACATCCCGTTCACACCCTTACAGCATTATTTGTTATTGTTCCAGCGGTCGTAAGCGTCTTGGTAGATTTTCAGCATTTCGTCGAGACCCATCTTTTTGATCGTATTGACATAGTCGTCCCATTTCGCAAGCGGCTCCTGGCCGACGATAAATTTGGCTTCCATCTGGTCGACATACGTTTTGATGTCGGTCTTGACCACATTCAACCGTTTTTGTTCGTCATTCGTAAAATACACATCCGGAAATTCCCGTTTGGCATACGGATTCAGCTTCTCGTCCACCATTTTGTTGAAGTCCAGCCCTTTGCCGTTATCGCGCTTCGAGTCGAACTCTCTTTCCTTGATGAGCGGAAGCTGGCCGCCTACGTCCGGTGTAAGCTTAGCGCGGTATTCTTCCGGCGTTACGCCGTCGGGAGAGACGAACGTCCACTTCGTCTTGGCGTCGTCGAGCCATTTGTAGCTGTTGCCGAGGAAGCCGAGCCGGCTGCCTTCTTCCGAGTATAAATAATCGACCCACCGCATCGTCGCTTCCGGATTTTTGTTCTGACTGGTGATCGCGAACGTGCCGCGGCGGATATTCGAAGCGCGCAGCGTAAGCTTCTCACTGTTAAGCGGGCTCGTAAGCGGTGCGAGCATCGGATGCTTATGGTTGTCCTCCGGCTTGGTCACCTTCAGCACAAGATCGGGAGCCGACCCTGCGAACGCGCCGATTTGATTTGAATTCCCTTTGGCTACCATTTGTTGGGACGTCTGCACGAACATCTCATTGTCGAGCAGTTTTTCCGTGAACAGCTTATTCAAATAGCTCAAATATTCCTTGTATCCTTCTTGCACCGGATTAAAGCGTACCTTGCCGTCCTTCACTTCCACCTCGCGGCCAAGCAGACCGAAGGCCGGAAGAACGACCCCTTCGAAGTTGTTCAGCTTCACGTTGGACAGCGGAATTTCGTCGGCCTTGCCGTTTTTGTTCGGATCTCCGTTCTTGAATTGCTTCAGCAGCTCGTAAAATTCATCCGTCGTTTCCGGCAGCTTCGTAATGCCCAGGCTTTCCATCCAGTCCCCGTTCAGCCACATCCGGTTCGGCACGAACGCCCGCGGCTGATCGATGATAAGCGGCAGGGAGTAAATATGTCCGTCTATCGTCGTAATCGATTTTTTGATATCCGGATTTTTCTCAAGAAGCTTTTTGAAATTCGGCGCATATTTCTCGATCAACCCTTCGAGCGGGATCAGATAACCTTGGCTGCCGTAAGTGACTTCATCGTCCGGGGTAAGCAGCGAATTGAAAAAGACGTCGGGCAGCTGGCGGCTCGCAAAAGCCAAATTTTTCGCTTCTTGATAGTTCGCTTGCGGCGGCGTATTGAATTCGAAATGAATGTTCGTCATTTTTTCCATTTCCTTGAACAGAACCATCTCATTCCAAGGACCGTGGATCGCCGCTTTCGAACCCATCATGTTCAACGTTATTTTTTCGCTGACGATCGGATACCCTTCGGCATTAAAGTTTTTCGGCGCTTCGCTCTCTTTATTGGCTTCCCCGGCCGGTTTGCCGGAGCTGCAGCCGGCCATTAGAACGGCTCCCCCCACGACAGTTGCGATACTTGTATTCAACCATTTCTTCATCTCTTAATCCCCTTCCCCTCAATGTTCTTTGTATGAAAAACGGCTTTCGCCGTTATTCGCGGATCAGCCTTTCACGGAACCGATCATGACGCCCTTCATGAAGAAGCGCTGCATGAACGGGTACACGATAATAATCGGCAAGCTCGAAACGATCATGACCGCGTATTTGATAATGTCGGCGATGCGGGCTTGCTTGGCCATCGCCTCCATATCGTCGCCTGTCATGAGCATGGCGTCGCCCATTTGATTTTGCACGAGAATTTCGCGCAATACCAATTGCAGCGGATACAAGCCGCGGTCCTTCAAGTAAATAATCGCGCTGAAATAGCTGTTCCAGTGCGCTACCCCGTAATATAACGCCATAACGGCGATAATCGGAGCGGATAGCGGAACCACGATTTTCACAAAAAGCATCGTATTCGAGCAGCCGTCGATTTCCGCCGACTCCTGCAGCTCCCGCGGTATGTTCGTCTGGAAAAAGGTGCGGCAAATGATCAGGTTGTAGACGGTCACCGCATTCGGAATGATGAGCGCCCATACGGTATTGAGCATGCCAAGCTCACTGACCAGCAAGAAAGTCGGGACAAGACCGCCGCCGAAAAACATCGTAAAAACGATCAGACCCATGATGATCCCGCGCCCCTTGAAGTCTTTCCGGGAAAGCGCGTAAGCGGCGGGAACGGTAAACAACAGGTTGATGAGCGTACCGCCAAGCGTATACAGCACCGTGTTGCGATAGCCGGACCATATCTCCGGATTTTGGAATACCCTCTGGTAGCCTTCGAACGTAATGCCGCGCGGGAACAGCCACATTTTACCCTGATTGACATAGATCGGGTCGCTGATCGAAGCGCTGATGACATACACAAGCGGGTATAAGACGGCAATAAGCACGATTAGCAGAAAACATTTATTCGCGATATTGAATAAACGGTCGGACCATGATTCCCTATTCATTGTTTCCCTCCTCCCTTACCATAGACTCGTTTCGTTCACCCGTTTGGCGATCCGGTTGACGATAACCAGCAGTATAAAGTTGATGACCGAGTTGAAAAGGCCGATCGCTGCGGAGAAGCTGAACTGTCCCTGGACAAGCCCGCTCCGGTAAATATAAGTGGAGATGACGTCCGAAGACTGCAGATTGAGCGGATTTTGCAGCAGGAATACTTTCTCGAAACCGACGGACATGAAGCTGCCCACGTTCAAAATAAGCAAAATGATCATCGTCGGCACGATGCTCGGCAAGTTGATATGCCAGACGCGCTGCAGGCGGGTCGCCCCGTCCATCATCGCCGCTTCATGCTGCTGCGGATCGACGCCGGCCAAAGCGGCCAAATAAATGATCGTTCCCCACCCCATGTTTTGCCAGACGCCTGACATGACGAACACCGTCTTGAACCAGCCCGGTTCGGTTAAAAACTGTATGGGATCTCCGCCCAGCCCTTTGATTACGAGATTGATGATTCCGGTCCCCGGCGATAAAAACGCGATGACCATCCCGGCCATGACTACCGCGGAAATAAAGTGCGGCGCGTACGTAACCGTTTGCCCCCACTTCTTGAAAGCCCCGTTCCGCAGTTCGTTAAGCGCCAGGGCGAGCACGATCGGTATCGGAAATCCGACTACCAATTCATAAACGCTGATGCCGATCGTATTTTTGATAAGCGTCCAGAAATAATAGGAATCGAAGAAACGTTTCAAATGCTCGAGTCCGACCCATGGACTGTTCCATATGCCGAGGCTCGGCGTGTAATCCCGAAATGCAATCTGCAGACCATACATCGGGAAATAATGGAAGATAATAAAATACGCAACGGTGGGCAGTACGAATAAATACAGCTCCCAGTTTTTGCGAAGCGATTTCCAGCCGCTGTTTCGCCGCGCTGCGCGTTCCCCGCTTTTTTGAGCCAGCGGCTCCGTTTGGACTGACATAAGATGCTTCTCCCCCTAACCTTAACGGTCTATGCCAGTTAGCATACCTCCAAGAGAGCGTTGTCGTAAATTTGTCGTTCCTGCATGGACTTGTCGCATCTTGCATGCCTTGCGGCAGTAGGGCTCGCGAAGTAAATATGTAATTCTTGCAGCGGATTGTCGGTTTGTGCAGCAGCTCAAAAAAGGCTCCGATTTCGCGAATTGCGAACGGGAGCCTTCTTGTCATTCTTACCCTATCCTGTTTTGGTTCGAACTTCAATTCATCTTCCGGTATTGCCCCGGCGTGATGCCCTCGCTGTTTTTGAATTTCCGCATGAAGTTCGGAACATCCGCATACCCCACGCTGACGACGATATCTTTGATCGGAATATCGGTCTGTTTAAGCAGCCTCTTCACTTCCTCCATCCTCAGATGGGTTACGTATTCAATAAACGTATAACCGGTCTGGTCCTTCATAAAACGGCTGAAATAGGAGATCGACATCTGGAAGTGATCGGATATTTTTTCCAAATTCAATTCGTAGTCCTTATAGTTATCCCTGATGTAATCCAAAATACGATCGCCCAACTCGTTATTTTTGCTTTCCTTGTTGGCGTTCACATGCGCGCATATTTCATCGATCAAGCTGCTCATCCACGCGCCGAGCTGCTCAAGCGTCGTAAACTCGGTCAACCCTTGCCGATGCTCCTGCGGGATTTTCAGCTGCAGCTCGTTAATCGTCCGCAAAAAGGTATTGATTAAATCGAAGCTCATGCAGCGCAAATAAAACAGAGACACGTCTTTGCCCCGCAAATCGTTCAGCAAATTGCCGAGCGCCGTTGCTGCAGCTTCCTTATTGCCTTGTTTCATGCTTTGTACGAGCCGGATTTGCTCCTCGACGGAATACCAGTTGTTTTCCTGCCATTGCGACAGCTCGTCGAAAAAGACGATATCGCCCTTGCGTACGCGCATCGTATACTCAATCGCCGCGAACGCCTCGATGTACGAGCGATTCGTTTGCAGCAGATCGGACACAATGGTCCCGAGGCCGATGACAGGCCGCAAGCCGATGCATTGCTCGAAAAGCAAGGCGATTTTCTCGGCGATGCTCTTCTGTTGGCCGCGTGTCCCTTCCCCCGCTGAAATGGAGATGAGAATGACGATGGCGTTGTCTTGAATCATTTCGACGCCGTGCCCTACCGCTTCGGGCAGCTCCACCTCGCCCAAAATACGCAGAAGCTCTTCGCGGTTTTGGGTGGAGACGTAGTCGCTTCCTTCCATCGACACGACTGCCACGAAGTTTGATTTGCCTGCGAGCGCCAGCTTCTCCCGCTGCATAAAAGCTTCTACCTCGCCGGCATCGCGCAAAGCGCCCTTCAGCAGCTTGACGAAAAACTGCTCTCGAACGATCGGCCGCTGCACATCGATCTGCTCCATCAAGTCGCGCGTAACCCACACCGTATCGCGAATCAAATCCAGCTCGTCGCCGCGCTTTTCCTCGCTCCCTTGCAGGCGTCCCGCCAACGGCCGCGCATACTCGGCGATTTTGCGGATCGGCCGGTACTGCCTGGAGGAGAGAAGAATCGCCGTCGCAATCCCGAATGCGACGACAGCCGCGCAGACGATCAGGACAAATGTGCGCATTTCCAGCACTCGGCCGAAAAACTGGCTCGCAGGCATCATCACGACGTACGACCAGCCGGTCATCTCCGACTTCACCGTCATCATGGAGTAACGTTCGTTCTCGTACGTGATGTCGCGGATTCCTTCCTCATCATGCCCCGTCAGGAGCTGCGCGGCTGCCTGTTCATTCAGGTCGGTCTCGCGGCTGCGCGCTGCAATGATCGTGCCGTCTTGGTCGGCGATATAAACGCTCCCGTTGAAATCTCCCAGAATCGGTCCGACAAGATCGGTCAGCATCGATTCGCGAATGAGAAAGACAACCGTAGCATAAGGCGACTGGCTGTTGCGCGGAATCGGGAACATATAGGTGAGCATGTTTTGCACGTTTTCGCTGCCGGATAACTGCACCTGCGCCCGGCGAATCGAAGGCAATTGGATCGCGTTTAACTGATCGGCCAAGCTTTGACCGTTCAAATCGGTAAAACGGTACACCCTTTGGGTAAACGTTTCCAATGTGGTTAAGCCGGACGACGAATATAACTGATTGTCGCCATGGAAATACAGAGCTAAATCATCGATAATCGCATTATTCGCCTTATACTTGCTTATTTCCTCAATCGCCTGCATTTGATTGTAAATGCCGTCTTTCACGGCAAAAGGCCTCAAATGGGGATCGATCGAAATGCGCGCCGCCGAATTGTCCAATCCGCGGGCGAACAAATCGAACGTATTCCTGACCTGGGTCAGCTTATACAGGTTGGAGGACTCGATTTCGCTCTTAAAGTGGACGACGGCATTATAATAAACCACGGCGCTGAGAATGATGAATGGAATGGCGAAAATAAGTACATGGGATAAAAAAATCTGATTGAATAACCGCGATTGCGTTCCGAACCTTTTCACTGACTTCCCCTTCCTGCTGCTTGAAGGTTGGGTTTACACAAAAGCAACGAGTTTTACGACGATATTACACCTCATTACAAAAGTAGTCAAACGTAAGCTCGTTCCCGAAGGGAATCGGACGCTTATTCCCTCTCCTCTCGATCGCCTGCGGGAGCAATGGCGGCTACGCGCAGACGCCAATAATCGGCTATCCATTGCCCGTCGCGGAACAGGATTGGTTTCGCAATCCGCTTGATGCGCTCATAAGCCGCAAGCTTCTCAGCCTCATCCATTCCTGCGAAAAAAACGGAAGCGAACATATCGAGCCAATGGTCCAGTCCGCGCTCTCCATCCACAAGCGGCGTCGGCCGGGAAAAATGCAGCGCGAAGCTTACCCGGAAGCCCTCCTTTTCCAGCAGCTCCGCGTATTCCCCGACGGATGGAAAATACCACGGATTGCGGGCGGCGGCATCTATACCCATACCGTCAAGCGTTTCTCCGATCGCCTCGGCTATGCCCTGGATATTGTGTTTGCCGCCGAACTCCGCCACAAATCTTCCACCCGGCTTCAGCGCGCTCCGGATCGAACGGATCGCTTCCTCCGGCGGTTTGACCCAATGCAGCGCCGCATTGGAGAATACCGCGTCGAACCGCTTGCCGGAACGATAGCTGCGGGCGTCAGCCGCCTCAAAGGACAAGTCCGGATACTTGACCTGCGCTTTCGCGATCATTTCCGCCGAGAAATCGATGCCGTGCGGAATCGCCCCGCGGTCAGCCATCTCGCGGCATAAATCCCCGGTTCCGCAGCCGATGTCGAGCACGTTCTCTCCGGGCTTCACATCGAGCAGCTCGACTACGCTTTTCCCGTACTCCGACACGAAGCCGATTCGCGAATCGTACAACGAAGCGTTCCATTGCTGAGCGGTACGTTCATTTTCATTTACTTGCTCCTGTCCCTTGTTATGCTGCCGTTCATGCCGATGCTCAATTTGATGCTCGTTCTTGTGTTCATGCTTTTGCTCATTGTTTTTTGGTTGGCTCATGATTCCCTCATCCTTTCTTTGGCGACCTATCCGACTTCTATTCGCCGGCGCTTGAGTCTATTGTGAGGGAAAACCACTTATTGTTCCAATATATAATATAAATATGTGTAATAGTTTTAACCTATAATAAATTCAAACGTAAACAACACTTGCAAGCGGATGGATCGGAACATATTCCAATTCCTCTCTCCGTCTCCATGCTTCCACGCGAAGAAACGGAGCCAGCGATCCTACGCTGCTCCGTTTTCAGTGTTTCCTAATTCGTTATTATCGTTTTTACTCAAGGACAGCCGAATCCTATGTTGAAAAAGTTAAGCGGAACGTTTCGAACGAAGCATGATCCGGCACACTTTCTCCGTGCAAAGTAAGACGAATGCCGCCATCCGGATGTGCAGTCGCGCTCGCATCGGCTTCCAACCACAAGCCGTTGTGAGATAACTGTTCGACTCGGGCAAGCTCCCTCCGTGACGGAATCCAAAGCGATAGGGACGGATACGTCTCCAGGCTGAAATTGGTCAAGCCAAGCAGCGCTTCCGTTTCGTCTTCCCACCAGACCGGGTACATATTGACGCCAAACTCTACCATAGCCGGATAATCGCCATCCGCCAGATACGACATGATTTGTTGATATAACCATTGCCGGCCGGTTTCCTTCAACAGATCGCCCGTATGCGCCACAACCGCCATCGGGTACGGCTCCTTCGTCACGGCCACGCCGAGCGATTGCAGCCCGCCGAGGTTATCGTAAATCGACGACCATGCCTCGGCCCCCTCATCCGCCGATATGATATAATCCGTGTGCAGCGGCATGTATACCCAGGATATGACATCCTTATTGCGCAGCCAATCCGGCGCATGCGGCGCCGTTATGCGCTCGAAGGCGGTTCGATGCGACATATCCCCTTTGGTGACGCGGATGGGACTGTTGCGCACGATACCTCGCTCGCACAGGTGATAATACGCTTCGGACGTAATCAGCGCCCCTTGCTCCAGCCAATCTGTCAACACCTCTGCCGGATAAGCAATCGCTTCTTTCATCGTCAGTAGTGTCGGCGTTTGTGTACCCGGAGCAACAGGAATGCCGATGCGGGTCAGCGCATGGTTCATCCGCAGCGACGGTTCCCCGCTTAAGTCCATGCCCGCTGTCACCGCCGGATCGCTAGGGAACGGCAGCGACGCGCCTTTTCGCGTTTTGCCCGGCAAGGCATCCGCGACGGCCTGCAAATACGTTTTCAACGGTCCCAGCGTCTTCTGATAATTGCCCGAAACATCGTAAAAGCCCAAGAAACCGTCGTTAATGCTTAAGGTCAGCCGCGGACTGAAGCTAACCGTCAATAAATACAGTTCCAAAGCCAGACCTCGTGCGGATTTGCCGCCGATCGTCCAGGGAAATTGCTCGATTTCCGAGCTGATTTGACAAGGCTCGGTGATCATGGAAGACATTGCGTCGAACGTAACGCAACGATCGAGAATGCCCGGCAAATTTTCGTCGGTATACGCCGCGCCGCCAATGCGGATATGCGGCTCCGGCTGATGACGCGTCCTGAACGCCCTTACCTCGGCGTCCAGATGCCGGCCATGACGCAGCATCATTTCGATCGTATTGGTCATCAGCCCCATCGTAATATGCGGATTGACCGACTCGCAAGCCTCGCGCAGCATAACGCCGAATTCGACCAGAACATCCTCCTGAAACGCCCGCCAGTCGCGGCGAAGCTGCATTTCCGTATCCGTGCAGCTCGCCGGTTCCTTCAGAAGTGCGGCCTGAAGCTCTTCCCGGCTGCGCCAGGTGCCGGTTCGTTCCGCAAACGCCGCCAGATGCCGGTCGCAAAAGCAAAGAAACGAATGGGTCACCGCGCGTCCAAACAAGCGAAAATCGTCATCGATCCAAATCGCGTCGACATCGAGCGTTGCAAACAGCTTACAGGCTTCTGCCATGTAGCGGCGCAGCTCTGGACATAGCGGGCATGGGCAGCCTTTTTCCACTCTGCCGGTCTCGTCGACCATATCCGTAAACGTGCGGGCATGGGCGGCAGGCAGCATATTGCTGTGGCCAAGGGTCACATAATAATTAATCATCGGGCTCATTCCCGCCGCGCGAACCTCCGCGAACCGTTCAGCGAACAAAGGCAGCCTCTCGCGGATCGTCTCCAAATCAGGGTGGTTCGCCTCCAGATGCATATTAAACGCCATGACCGCATCGGCGCGAATGTTCTTGGCATAGTCCATAAATGACTTCCACAGCGTATCGTCCTGCAAAATCGTAAACAGCGGACGCAAAATATATTGCGCCTTCTCCGGCTTCGGACCTGTACCGTTCATCAATAACTTCCTTTCTATTAAAGTACTCTAACCGTCATACCGGGCCTCATTCCTTGACGCTGCCCAGCACAATGCCTTTTATAAAGAAACGCTGCAAAAACGGGTACACGATTAAAATCGGAAACGCCGCCACGAATATTTGCGCCGCCCGGCTTGTCCGGTCATTTACGAGCGCATGCAATTCCGCATCCCGAGGCGTCAGGTAAGCAGGGTCCAGCTTGATAATAATCGTCTGCAAGAAGCTTTGCAGCGGGTAATGCTCGGTGCGATTCGAGAGAATAAGGCCATCGAACCAACTGTTCCAATGAGCGACGACGGCAAACAGCAGCAAAGTCGCTAACGACGGCATCGAGAGTGGCACGAAAATCCGCCACAGCACGCCGAAATACCCGGCGCCGTCCAGCTTGGCCGATTCCTCAAGCTCTTTAGGCAAGCCGCGAAAAAAGTTAAGCAGCACGATCACGTTAAAGACAGGGACGGCAGAAGGAATAACGAGCGCCCAAATCGTATCCATCAACCCTGTATCCTTAATAATCATGTACCACGGAATCAGACCGCCGCCGAACAGCATCGTAAAGACAAAATACCACGCATAAATCGTTCTTCCCGGAAACTGGCTATTTTCCTTCGACAACGGGTAGGCGATCAAGATCGTCAGCAGCATGTTGATTGACGCTCCTAGCACAACCCGCTTGATCGATACCCAGAAAGCAACCAGATATTCCTTCTTTCCAAACACATTCTCATAGGCGGCCGTCGTCCAATCGACCGGCCAGAAAGTCACCTCGCCGGCGGTTACGGCGGACGCCGAGCTAAACGAAATAGCTAGAATATGAAGGAGAGGAAGAACGCAAGTAATGGACAAGAGCAACAAGAAGCAACCATTTATAATAGAAAACAGGCGATAACCGCTTGTCATTTTAGTAGCCATCGGTCCCCCTCCTTTACAAGCTGTTTAAAAGATTCGGTAATTGGCGAAGCGATAAGCCAATATATACGATACGGAAATAAACACCAGAGAAACAACCGATTTGAACAAGCCGATCGCCGTCGCAATGCCATACTGCGCTTTCTGGATGCCGATCCGGTACACGAACGTATCGATAATATCGCCGGTCTCGTAGACAGGTGTACTGTACAGATTAAACACCTGATCGAATCCGGCATTGAGCACGTTGCCGAGGCTAAGCGTGCCAAGCAGCACAATGATCGGCAGCATGCCCGGCAGCGTAATATGCCAAGTTTGACGCCAGCGGTTTGCCCCATCTATTTCGGCGGCTTCGTACAGCGCCGGGTTGATGCTCGTCAGAGCAGCCAAATAGACGATTGTACTGAAGCCGAATTCTTTCCACACATCGGACGTCACCAGCGTGAACCGGAACCAGCGATTATCGCCGAGAAAGAAAATCGGTTCCACGCCGAACAAGCCCAAAACTTTATTCACAATCCCCTGCGAGGGAGATAAGAGATCGATCAGAATACCGCCCAAAATAATCCACGACAAAAAATGAGGTAAATAGATCAACGTCTGAATGGTTCGCTTGAACAAAGCCTTCCGTACCTCGTTAAGCAGGAGAGAGATCGTAATCGGCACGACTAATCCGGCTATCATCTTCATCACGGCAATGATGATCGTGTTGCGAATAATCTGCGAAGTATCCGGGAGCGATAAAATAAACTGAAAATTGTCCCACCCTACCCAAGGGGAGCCCCAAATTCCTTTGGACGGCATAAACTTTTTGAAGGCGATCATGAGCCCGAACATCGGGCCATAGCTGTAAATCAGCACGATCAGAAAGCCCGGTAAAATCATCGCGTGCAGCGGCCAGTATTTCCGTATAGCGGACATCATAGGTTCTTCTCCTTTCCTGCGTCCTCCAAAACCGGAGGGCGAGAAGTACACGTTCCCCCTCTTCTCGCCCTAGGGCGTGTCTGAAAACTCGCTCAGGTGCATCTTTCACCACCTTTTCGCCCTATGCTTCGTTCCGTTTGCTTGACGTACCCCCGGTACGCCTTCACAAACGCGCCTTGCCTAGAACGAAAATTCGGCAAAATCTGCTGTCCTCGGAGTTTCCAGACACGCCCTAGCGATTGTTTATTGGCTTTACTTCATTTTGCTGTACCAAGCGTTTACTTCTTCCGTGATTTTATCTCCGCCCAGCTTCTTCCACTCTGCAACAAACTTGTCGAACTCGTCGATCGACACGCTGCCGATGATGATTTTCGTAAACAGCTCTTCTTCCTTCGTCTTTAACAGCTCGTTCCGTTCGACCATCGTCGGAGTTGCTGCGCCGTAAAATTCGTCGAAATGATAACGGTTTTGCTTGAAGTAGTCATACATTTTGGCAAAGGATCCGCCTTCGCCGGCAATTTTGCTTTGCAGCCAGAAGGTTGTATCGCCGGCATTGAACTTTTTAACCTGCTCATAGCGGTTTTTCAGGTCGCCGCTCCATTCGATCGCCGAAGGATCGTTCGTTTGCACCGCTTTCGCGATATGCTCCCCGCCCTGGATGTACAAGTCCTGCAGAAGAACGGTAAACGGGTTGACCGCCCAAACCTCTTTGCCCGTATCCTTAAGCTCTTTGCCGAAGCTGTAAACCGCGCGCGGCTCTCCGTCTTTCGGCAATCCTCCGGTCAAGACGCCGACCCACTGATTCAGCAGTTTGAAAACCGCCTCCGGATTTTTGGCTTTCTTGTTAATGACGTAGAAGGTGTCGATGCCGGCCGAAACTTGCGACATTGATGGCTGGCTGTCAATGGACGGAATCGTGTAGACGCCCCAATCCTGCGTTACCTTCTTATCCTTGACCACGGCGTCCTGCATGGCCGCACTGTACCAGAACGCACCGAACATCAAGCCTACGCGGTTATTCGCGACCTGCTCCATCAGCTTCGCATTGTCGTTAACCGCGATTTCCGGATCAAGCTGCCCCGCCTTGTAAAGATCCTGCAACTGCTTAAGCGCCGTCTTCACTTCCGGCTGAATGCTGCCATAGGCCAGTTTACCCGAGCTGTCTTTCAACCATTGGCCAGGGTATGCATGGTAGCTGTTCATAAAACCGACCGGCTTCTTCAAAACATCCTTGTCCATCCCGAGGCCAATCATTTTCCCTTTGCCGCCCGAATCTCTCGTCGCAAACGCCTCGGATATTTTCAGCAAATCCTGCATCGTCTTCGGCTCCGGCAAGTTCATTTCCTTCAGCCAGTCTTTGCGCAGCCAGACGAATTCAGCGGCATTGAACGGACTGTTCGTTTGCGGAATCGCCATCAGCTTTCCGTTGAACGTAGCGGATTTCATTTGTTTGCCGCCGTCGGCCGTCAGCATTTTTTTCGTCTTGTCGGTGGCATACTTCTGGTAGGCTTCTGTCAAATCCATCACCATGTCGGATTCGACCAGTTGGCTTAAATCAGCAGCCGATACTTTGAAGAAGTCCGGCAGGTCGTTGGATGCAATGCTGATTTTCAGCTTGGAAAAGTACTCCTTGTTGTCCACGACCCAATTGTTTTTGAGCTTCACGCCCAGATCTCTTTCGTACGCATCGTAAATTGCATTTTTATCCATCGTCTCGCCCGGAAAAAACAACTCCGGTGCGCTGCCTCTGACCGTCGTTACCGTAATGGGAGGATCAAACTTGGCAGCCGGATCAGCCGCGTTCGCCGAATCCGCCGGCTTCGCAGACCCACCTGGTTTGGCTGATTCCACCGCTTTCGGCGACGCGGAGCTTTCAGCCGGCTTGTTGCTGTTCGCGCTGCTGCATGCCGCAGCTGCAGGCAATATAGCAACCAGGCAGGAAAGCGCTAAACTTTTTCTTAAATTGGAACCCATTTCTTTTCCCCCTCGTGGATGATGAATTCGCTTGCCTGCCATTAACTATACAGACGAGGCGGCTTAACAACTACAGGCATTCCTAAACTTTTATATGCATTTGTATACTACTTCGCAGGCGACCGTCTTGACGAGCCGCCGGGCAGTCCTTATGATAAGTCCTACTAAGAGCGACGGGGGGACAAGATTGTGCGAATGTCGATTTTCACCAAGCTATCCTTGACGTTTTTGCTTGTTCTGCTGCCGTTTTACGGGATGACGCTGTTTCTCAATCTGAAGGGCTCGCAAAGCATTCGCAGTGAAATCAGCCATTCCGTGAACAGCCGCGACGCCTTCTATATGCAAAATCTCGAGCAGGAAATGAAACGGCTTTCGCAAATTTTTTACGAGCTGCTGCTGGATAAAGACCCGATGCTGATCGGTGTATCCGACGACTTGTCTGCGCCGGCTCTTCTGGACAAAGTGACTACCCTGCAAAAACGGCTTCAACTAGTTAAAGCCTCCAGCACGCTCGTAGAGAAGCCGATGATTTATTTTCCCCAGATGAACCGTTTGATTTCGCCAGGCGGCGTATCCGATTACGACAAGCTGCAAAACCCCGATGAAGTCGATCGGCTGTCCCGCAACGTGGACCCGAACCGCATCGTCCAGCTTCAGGACGGCCGCTTCTTTCTGAGCCTGCGTTACCCCTTGAACGCCGATTTTGAGCGCCCTCCCTTGTTCGTGGTCATGCTGGAGCTTTCCGTCGACCAACTGCAAAACAGCTTGCGAAACATTGTAAGCCCGCAGCAAGGGGATTTTCTGCTGGTTCATGCGAAAGAAAACTGGACGTTGTCCAGCACCCAGGACGAATCGACTTTGCAAAATCTGAAATCGCTGGCTGAGGATAAACGGTCAGAGGGCGCTCATGCCGGATCCGGCTCCGTCAGGCTGGGAAATACGACCTATTGGGAATCCTACACCACATCCGATCCTTTGCAGCTTTCCCTATATGTTTTTATCCCGGAGGATAAGGTTTTGGGGGGACTGCGGAGCTATGAAAAATGGGTATGGATCATCCTTGTCGTCTCGCTTGTCGCCATTGTGCTGCTTGCGTTAACAACATACCGGATTATTCATAACCCGCTTCGCAAGCTAGTCTCCGCCTTCCGGATGGTGCAGCAGGGACGCTTTGTGCCGGTTGCGGAAAATACGGCTCAGGACGAGTTCCACTACTTGTTCGCTGGTTTTAACCGTATGGTTTCCCAACTGAACATCCTGATTCATGAAGTATATGAGAAAGAAATCAGCTCGCAGCGATCGGAATTGAAGCGGCTGCAGGCGCAAATTAATCCGCATTTTTTGTACAATTGCTTTTTTATTATGGGTGGCCTGATCACCGACAAGGAATATACCAAAGCATACGGCTTTGTTCAATATTTGCGCGATTACTATCGCTTCATCACGAAGAACGCGGAAGATCATATCCCGCTTCGGGACGAAATGCAGCATGCGCAAACGTATCTGGATATTCAAAAGCTGTGCTACGGCGAACGGATCGACGTCGAAATGGAGCCGCTCCCCGATCGTCTAAGCCTCATGCCGGTTCCCCGGCTGATCGTGCAGCCGATTATCGAGAACGCCTATAAATATGCGCTTGTCTGTCACCCTGCCCACGGCGAACTATGGATTCATCACAAAATGGATAACGATAACCTGATGATCTTCGTTGAGGATAACGGAACCGGCATCGACGATGCGCAAATCGCCGCTTTGTCGGCGCAGCTCGCCGCAAGGGCAGTCCCGCGCGAGGAACCGACCGGGCTTCTGAACGTCCACCGCCGCTTGCAGCTCATGTTCGGCTCGAACAGCGGGCTGATCTTATGCCGTTCACAGCTCGGCGGGCTGTGCGTCATGATGACGTTCTCGATCTCAGACCAACAACAGGAAGATACGGAGGATGCGGGATGTACCGAATGATGGTTGTGGACGATCTCCCGATTATTGTCGACCGCATGGTGCGGCTGATTGACGAGCATGAGCAATTAGAGTTGGAGCTGATCAAGGCGTATTCGGCTTTCGAGGCGCTCGATCTGCTCAAGAAGATCAAGATCGACATCGTGCTGACCGACATTAAAATGCCGGGTATGGAAGGCATCGAGCTGCTACATGAGATTCGTAAATATTGGCCGCGATGCAAAGTAATTTTTCTGACCAGCTATGACGAATTTCATTATGCGAAAAGTGCGATCTCGGGCGGCGGGTTCGATTTTATTCTGAAGTTCGAGAGCGACGAGGTCATTATCGAATCCGTGCAAAAAGCAGTCGCGGCGCTGCACGACGAATATGCCGCGCTGAAGCAGCTGCACGAGGCTCAAATGCAGAAAAGGCAGATGATTCCTCTGCTTCAAGAGCAGGCCCTGTCCCATTTGCTGTACGGCAAAGGAAGGGACATTCACGGCGGCAAGGAGACGCTCCGTGAACTGGACATCCCGTTGCAAAGTGACATGCCCGTTTATGTGCTGGTCGGCAGAGCCGATGACTGGGGAACGATAACGGGCGCCGCCGACCGCAAGCTGCTGCTCTATGCCGCGCGGAATGTGGCGGAGGAACTGCTCGGCGTATCGGTTGTCATCGTTTCGGCGACGGTGGAGGAATCCAAAATCGCCTGCCTGCTCCAGCCGAAAGCGTGCTTGAACGCCGCGCGGCAGGAGGCTGTACCGGCCGATGTATGGGAACGAACCTTCTCCTTCGTATTCGAATCGCTCCCGTTCCTTCAGTCAACCTGCCGCGATTTGCTTAAGCTGCAATTCTCCTTCGCGCTAGGCGCGGAGCCTGTGCCGCTCAGCCAATTGCCGGAGGCGTTCGACCAACTGCGCTCGCTGTTCCTGAGCCATGCCGGGGCAGGCAAAGAACTGCGGCTCACAGACCGAAAATCGGCTGCCGCGGACAATCCGTCGGCCGCCGCGGCAGCCCAGCACAAGATGCAAAGCTTCGTCATCAAAAAAATCGAGCTGCTCGGCCATTACCTGGAAACCGGCATGAAAGCGGAATTCGACCAGCTCTACGAGGAAATTATGGATGACCCTGCCCGCCAGTCCGCCTCCGGATTTCTGAAGCTGGAAGTGCATCATACGCTCGCTTCGGTATTTCTCTCCTACTTCCGTCTCCATCCGCCAAACCCTTCGCTATTTGCCATAGTCGAGCTGGGCAAGCTGACGCAGACCGATCCCGATTTGTCGTGGGAGGAGATGAAAGCATCCTTCGCGACAATGGCGGATCGCATATTCGCGCATAAAGCGGCGGAGACGAAGGAGATCGGCAAAGAGAACTTGATTCTCTGGCTGAACGATTATATCGGGAAGCATATCGCCGAGGACTTGTCGCTGGCGCGGCTTGCGGAAATCGTCCATTTAAGCCCGGTTTACCTGTCGCGCCTCTACATCCAGACGGCCGGCGTCGGCATATCCGACTATGTGAACATGTGCCGGATGGACAAGGCGAAGGAGCTGCTCAAGAACACGCACTTCAAAATTTACGAAATTGCCGAGAAAGTCGGCTACGATTCGGCCTTGTCGTTCATCCGCTTTTTCAAGAAACAAATGAATATGACGCCGCAGGAATACCGAAACCTGTGAAACGGTTTACAAATGTAAATAAAAGTAGAGAAGTGCGTATGGAAGCGCATGCACGCCAAACGATACACTGTACCTGTGAACCATGTATCAGCTTCCATCTCTCATTTACAGGAGGAACCGACTATGCGCAATGAATCGGAAGGAACGGACCGGCAACAGACGGACAAGGAACCAGAGGGGAAAAAGGAATTGGTCAGCAGACGAAAAATGCTTGCTTCGCTAGGCATGGCAGGGGTTGCGCTCGCTTCCTCGGGATTGATCGGCGGCGCGCTTTCCACCGCTCATGCCGAGCCTGTCGAGCGGCGCAAGAAAGTGAAGGATTTGATGGTGGAAAATTTGCTCGTTTACACGACGATTGCCGATTTGCGCGCGCTAAGCAGCAGTCTGGATATCGAAAGCTTGTATTATGTCACCGATCCGGAGCAAGAAGGGATGTTCCGTTACAATCCGGCGGATACGACCTCTGCGGATAACGGCGGCACGCTTCTCGTTTCGACATCCGGGGCAAGGTTTGAACGAATTTTTGACGGCGCGGTAAATGTAAAATGGTTCGGAGCCAGGGGCGACGGCAGTCATGACGACACGACCGCCATTCAGCAAGCGATCGACGCCAAGCGAGGCACCGTTTTTATGCCGAAAGGAAAATATTTGACGTCAGCTCCAATCGTTGTGCAAACGGGCGACTCGCTGGTCGGCGAAGGACCGGAATCCACGATTATTGAGAAAACGACCGTAACGGCCGCCACATTAGGCACGAGAACGATGTGGAGCGCTGTGGATAATTACAATGTCGATGCAGTCATTATCGCGCTGGCTCCCAACAATGACTACGTCAGATACCTCCATATCGAGGGGATCATGGCCAAGCGCGGAGCGGCGCCTGAAACGTTACCCAAAAATGCGTCCTATTGCTTCTATGCGCCGCGAATTTATTTTCTTACGCAAAAAAATGTGGAATATCGCCATGCCGACACAGGCTACTATACGGTGAACGCGTGGATGGTAACGCTGGAGCGGGTATCATCGCGCTGGGTAACCAAAGGCTTTGTATGCGGCGACTACGATGCGCAAGGCGGCGGCGGCACGAGCCATACCGTTACCTCCTGCTGGGCGGGAGCCTGTGAGAAGTGGGCGTGGAAAATTAATGTTTCCTATTCCAACTTCATCGCTTGCGGAGCAGATTATATCGGTTACAACCCCGCTAATCCTCCGGAGTTTATTTACCAGCTTCGCGGCGTTGCCTTGACGCTTAGCGGCTGCGGCACGGAAGAAGCCACCGGCACGCTCCTGTCCGTTTATAACATACCGTCTATTGGCTTATCCAGCTCCGTCAACGTCGTAGGCTTTATGACCTATAACTACTACGGACCGGCAGCGGGCGAAACCTATGCGGTCAGCGTCAAGAACAGCTCCATGCTGACCCTTACGGGCGGAGATATGGCAATCGTCGGGAATCCGGGCGCTAAATTCGCCGAAATTACGAACAGCGCGAAGCTATTCATAAACGGCTTGTCAACGAATCGGGATTATCTCGATGATGCCCAGACCGTCTGCACGACTCTCGGAGAAGTCTCGATTTCCGGAGCAAAAATGAAATCGCTAACAAACGGTCAAGAAAAGCGGGACAGCTACTCGACGAACGGCAGCATCAATATCGTGGGCGCATGGAACAAAGGGCTGCTCAAATTCACGGATTCCACATCCCGCGAAGCTTCTCATCTGTGGGTGGATGCTCTCGGTTCTCTGCGGATCAAGAAAGGCGTAGAACCGACCTCCGATTCAGACGGCCAGGTCGTTGGGGAGCAGAACGTAAAAAGAGGAACCAGCGTGCAATCGGCCGACGGCAGTCAAGCAACCTTCTACATCCCGCACGGATTGGGGAATACGCCAAACTTCTATAACGTTATCCCTGCATCCGCCAAAGCATCCGGCATTCAACATGTAGGAGCGGATTCATCGAACATCATCGTCTATTATGCCGCCGCTCCAGGATCTGCGGCAAACGGCCTCATATGGAAATGGGAAGCCAGGCTGTAGGCGTTTCTGATCCTGCAAAAAGAACCGTACGGAACGTTCATCGGACGGTTCTTTTTGGCGCGTGGCGACACTCGTTCGCACAAATAGGCTGCGCTCCCGGCATGCATGTGTCATGCCCCAAAACCAGTACGGGGCTGTCCCAAAAGTCGTTTCGGAGTTTTCGGCCCCCACTTCACACGTGAATTCGTGTAACAAAAGAACCTTCAATTCCACTTACATAGTGGTTTTGAAGGTTCTTTTGCATCATTTATGGGATTCGCTCACTTGAGCGCACCCTTTTGGGACAGCCTCGTATGGACAGCTTCTGTCTAATTGATGAACGACGCTGCTTGCAGCAGTCTTTTGACAACAACCGCCGCTTCAGCTCGGGTCGCATGATGATCCGGTGCAAAAGAATCTCTTGCTTGGCCATTCATGATTCCAGCTTGCACGATCTGTTCCACCGCAGCTTTCGCCCAAGCGCTGATCTCTCCGCGATCTTCAAAAGCTGTCAAGGCAGAGCCCGGCTTGTCGATTACCGTGTTCTGCTGCCCTGTAAAGCGCAGCGCCTTAAGCAGCATAACCGCCATCTGCTCGCGCGTTATCGCTTCGTCGGCTCTGAACGTATTGTCCTCGAAGCCGCCAACGATCCCGACCTTCGCTGCTGCGCCAAGCGCCCCTGCAAACCAGTCGTGCGACGCTGCATCCTGAAACTGTGTTGCATTCGCCGCATCTTCTTGCAGCCCAAGCGCGCGAATGAGAAGACTGACGAACTCCGCGCGCGTTACGGAATTCCCGGGAACAAAGCTTGTGTCTGTCATGCCGTTCACGATGAGCTTCGATGCAAGCAGCTCAATATCGGCGCCAGCCCAATGCTCGCGCACATCGGCAAACGATGCCCGGAATTCGATCACCGTATAAAGACTGTTTCCAGGACGCAACATCTTGACGATTGTCTCATCCTTGTCCGTTGCCGTAAACACAGACGGCACGAAGGATAAGGTTCCCGACTTTACGTCGAACATCAAGCCTGTTGCCTTTGCCGGATCAACGGCTCGCGACAACAAAATACTTCTAGTCACGTATGTTTTGCCGAAATCGGAAATCGTTATGGTACGATCTGGCGTCTGTAGACTCAAACTGAAGTCCAGAACAGGACCGATGACACGCGCCCTCGCCATTTTCGCCTGATCCTCCACTTGCTTGGCGGCATCTCCTGTAACGGTTGCCATCGTTACGTACACGACAGCCTTGTCCGCATCGCTTCCGAGCTGCTCCAGAATAGCCGCAAGCGCAGGCAAGTTCGCCGGCAGATTGTAAGCAACATCGCCTGCCTGGATGGACAGAACCGTATTCGGAACGACCGCCGCCTGTTTGATTACGTTAGCCGGAATTCCCGCTTTGCGAATGTTTTCCGTACCCGTTATGGTAAACGTGATGTTTCGGGAGTCTTCCGCCTTCTCTGTCAACATGCCGAACGCCTTCGTCAGCACATCGCCATCCAGCAGCGCAGTAAGCATTGTGGTCCCATCTGCCGCTGTCGAGACGGTATATGCAGCCGCTTCGCTTTTGACGATCAAGCCGTTCGCCGTCTCTACGATCAGCTCCGGTTTCGGCTGTGGCTGCGATGGTGTCACAACCTGCTCGTTCTTCTCTTCATGCGGTGTACCTGGAAGCTGAACTTGTTCCGCGCGGCGTACAGTCAGCATATAGGTGCTTTTGCTTATCCCGTCCTCCGCCGTAACGATGATCGGTACATGGTTGGCACCTGTTTGCAAACTGACGACAAACGGAACTCCGCTGCCATGCAGCTGACCGCTAATCTGCATCGCAGCAGCAGAATCATAGGTGCTTGCCGTAACACTGACCGTCGTCACGTTATTCCCGACATCTACCCCGTATGTATACACGGAAGGCGTAAATGCCGGCTGAAGCGTACCGGCGCTTACGAGAATTTGCGTCAGCTCGGCATTGGCGGAACGCGCAGGCTGCCCGGGTTCATCGACAGCTAGCCGCACAATCGTCAAGCGATACGTTTGGCTCTGTAATTCATCAGCCGACTGAACGACGATAGAGACCTCATTGGCGCCAACTTGCAAGTCAATCGGAAGCGACAATTCATTTCCGTATACGCTCCCTGTTACCGAAATGCTCGCAGCCGGATCGAGCGTTTCAGCCGCCACAACCAGTTGAGCGACAGCATGCTCGACCTGAACCGTATACGCCTCGATATTCGGCTGGAATGCCGGGCTTAAGGAGCCTTCGCTTACAGTTAAAGCTTTTAACGCCGCGCTCTTCGGCAGAGCGGCACGTTCTTCTTCGATAACGCTAACATCACCGCTATTGAAGTTTGCGGTGTAAACCTTGCCAATTCCGGCATTGGCGGCAATGGCGATCGGACTTTCTCCGACTGCAATCGTCGACGTCGTATGATCCGCGCCGTTCACAACGGTCACGCTGCCGCTCTCGTAATTCGCCACGTAGATTCTGTTTGTTTCCGTATTGACCGCGATCCCGTCAGGCCCTTGTCCAACCGCAACCGTCACAGCGCTATGATTCGTACGGTCAATAACCGTCACGCTGTTATCATGATCATTCGCAACATAAATCTTCCCTGTCACCTCGTTAATCTCAACCGCATTCGGAGCTGCGCCAGCCGAAATGGCGGTTGTCTGGCTCGTTAAGGCGTCGATGACCGTGACATTGTTACTGAAAAAGTTGGCTACGTATACATTGCCGGTTATCGGATCGACTGCTAGCGCATTCGGACCGAGGCCTGTCGATATGGAAGTTGTCGTATTTCCCGCGCCGTCAATGACGGTGACAGTGTCGCTATCGATGTTCGCCACATAGATTTTGTTCGCCGCCCCGTTGACCGCTACGGCAAACGGACTTCTGCCAGCGGCAACTGTCACGGTTCCGTGCGTAGCTCCGTCAATGACGGTTACATTATCGCTGCCCATGTTGGCGACATAAATTTTATTCGTTGCTTCATTCACCGCAACGCCAACCGGCTGCTTGCCCGTCGGGATCGTGAACGTACCGTTCGTCGCGCCGTCAATAACGGTGACGGTATCGTCGTCTACATTAGCCACGTAGATCGTATTGGTCAACGAATTGACTGCCAGTGCGTAAGGAGCCGTCCCCACCGCTACAGTTGCAACAACCGCTGCGCCTCCCGGCTCCTCGCTATCCCCGATTACCGTTACACTGTCGCTGCCGACATTGGCTACGTATACTTTGCCTGTCAGCGTGTTGACCGCTACGGCATGCGGGCCTACTCCCGCATGGACCAGATAGGAAGCCGCTTCATTCGCTTTAACCTGTAAAGACCAAAGACTTCCAGCTAGCAGCGTCGTAATAACGACCACACAAACAGCCCGCAGCAAAAATAATGCCCGGAGCTTCATCGCTCATTCCCCCTTCATGGTTAACACTTCCCGATTAACTCCGGCATCCTCAATTCTCTTGTATCCTGCCGTCGGAAAGACGTTTGCTTGACGCGTTCCTTTGCGCATCAACCTCATCATCGTCATCAGTCCATTCTCGTGTTCCTTGTTTAAATTCACGTAGTGTTCTCCCTACCGCCTTCCCCAGCTCGGGAAGCTTTCGGGAACCAAATAGCAGGATAACAATTGCAGCTATCCAGATTAACCCTGAGGCTCCTATTCCCGACATCTCGCTTCACCTCCTTTTTGCTCACGCCATGCAGGGATTAAGAAAGCCCTTTCATCAAATCATCTGGCAAAGCTTATAGGTCTCGCCTATCATGCGTGCGTATGGCACGGATTACGGTTTCAGTATACCGCCCCGTTCCCTATCCCCTCTATATACATTCTTCATACTTTTATATACGTTTGTATACCTCTTTCGGAGTTCAGACAAAACGAAAAACCATCCGGGAGTTCCAGATGGTTTTTATATGGACGCTTCATGTTCGTTCATACATGGGAGGGATTCCCTCCGACGCAGCCTCTTACCCGGAAACCGGACTTTTCCAGAAGCGCGGCGTACTCCCCAACGGAAGAAAAATACCAAAGATTGCGCTCAGCCGCGTCGATGCCCATGCTGCCCAGCGCTTTTTCGATCGCGTCGGCAATGCTGTTAATAGGCTTATTCCTCGTTCCATCGCCTTCGAAGTAAACAATCATTGATACTCCTCATAGAGTCGGCGGAATTCCATCGAAGGCTGCAAGCCAAGCTCCCCGGACAACAGCATCGTATACTGCTCATAATAATGGATTAAGGCTTGGTTATCCCCCATCGAACCGAGTATTCGCAGCAGCAGGAGATTGGACTCTTCTTCGAATTCATTGCGGTGTATTAATCTTCTCGCTATCAACAAGGCCTCGCTATATCGATTCTGAGCCAGGAGCCAGCTTGCCAGGCGCTTGGCAAAAGAGTTGTACAATAACGCCAACCGCTCGCGCTCCATAGCCGCCCATTCAAAGGATTTGTCCTCGAACAGCTCGCCCGTAAACTGTCTATCCAGCTCGACGGCTGCCGCCGCATTCGCCGCGCCGAGCTCGCTCAACTCCTCCATGCCCAGCTCAAGCTGAATAAAGTCTACATCCACCTCGGACAAGTCAACGCGGTATTGTTCCTGTGCATTGATGACGATCTCTTTGAATCCATGATCGGATAACGCTTTTCTAAGCTGATAAACCGCCGTATTGAGATATATTTCCGCATTTTTGAGAGGAAACCCCGGGAATATATCCTCCAGTATGCGGAGCTTACTAACGCTTCGGCCTCGATTAACGAGCAAATAGGCGAACAACTCCATGCTTTTCTTAGAGATCCATTTTACCGCCCCCGCCTGTGTGCTGCCGACCTCGAAGCACCCAAGCCCTCGAACCGTCAGTCGATTGGACGGGGGGACGCCGGCTTCAGAAGAAGCCCGACCGCTGCTCGCCGCCCTGGCGATCGTCTGAGCCAGACGCGTTCTGGAGATCGGTTTAACCATATAATCCAGCGGATACACATCGTAAGCGTCCATCGCGTATTCGGCGTGGGAGGTGGTAAATACGATAATGAGTTCGGAGTGAAACGCGCGCAAGCTGCGGGCCAGCTCCAGCCCGTCGTCCTCAGCGATCTGGATGTCCAAGAAGGCGAGATCCACTTCTTTGTCTCGAACGAAATCCAACGCTTCTCGCGCGCTCCGGAAGCTTCCGACAAGCTCCACGCCATTCATGCTCGACAGCAGCCGCTTCATCGCTAGCAGCATAGCAGGCTCATCGTCTACAAGAAGAACTCTCATCCCTCTGCCCCGCCTCTCATGGTGAAGTGAAACGTGCTTCCTTGTCCCGCTTGGCTTTCCGCCCATATGCTCCCGCCGCTCCGCTCGACGAACTGTCGGCTTACGAGCAGTCCGAGTCCGGCCCCCTTCTCCCCCGAGGTTCCGGCCGACGAGACGAACTGCGCTTCGGTGAAAAGCTGTCGAAGCCGCTCCTCTTCCATTCCCACCCCACTGTCCCGGACGGATACAGTCACCCTGTCCCCCGAAGGCTGGGCATACACCTCGACCGAACCTCCCGGACCGGTGAACTTGATCGCATTGGACAGCAAATTACGGAGGATCAAGCCAAAAGCTTCCCGGTCGGCATATACGCGGGTGCCTAAGCGAATCCGGTTATTCAGGCTAATCTGCTTGGCATCGCTTGCAATAAGCAGCAATTGGCAGCACTCCTCCACGACCTCAGCCAGTTCAAGCACCTGTGGACGAAGAGTCATATCTTCCCTCTGACTGCGAAACCACTCTAGCAAATTATGGGTCATTCCGAGCGTATTGCGAATTTGGCCGCCGAGCGTCTCGATAATCTCCCGATGATCCGAGTCAAAGCGATCGCGATCCGTTTCCAGCAATTCGATGAGCTGGAACTGTACGGCCAGCGGGCTGCGAATATCGTGCGACACGATCGTAAACAGTTGATCCTTCATCCGATTGAGCTGGGCGATCTGTTCCAGATTCCGTTGCTTCTCCGTAATGTCGACGACGAGGGAGATACTGCCCTGCCCCTGCTTGCGCAAGATATGCAACGGGTATACGGTCACGCTGTATATTCTTCTCTCCCCGCCCACTCGAGCGTCAATCTCCACACGGCCCTGCTGCATGGACTTGCACAATTCCCGCCACTCCGGCCAAGCCGCCAATACGTCCGCCGCATGCCGACCGTCGATAGCCCCGTATCCGATCTCCGAGAACCAATCGGCGGCCCGCTTGTTGCTGTCGATGATCTTGCCTGAAGCATTCGTAACGACGATGCACTCCTGAAGCGTATCCAGCACAAGATTGCGGGCAAACGGTACGGTAGAGAAAAACTTGATCCGCAGCATAATCAGCAGCATCAACGTACCTGTAAATCCGCAATAAACCGACAACGGAAGCATCCAGGACGACCAGTCGGGCTTTATGAGCTTGGCCATCTCAAGGACGACCGGAAATGTACTCAGGAACAGAACCCACATCCCCGGTTTGCGAAAGTCGTTGCGAATGCTCCGTATATATTGAAACAGAAAATAGAGACACGCAGCTAAAATGCAGTAACAAGCGACCGAAAACGCCATGGAGTAGATCGTTTTCGTCGTCATTAAATGTCCTTGCTCAAGCTCAATCGTGCGATAGATCAGATGAAGCTTGGGATCGAGCCATGACAGCAGCGACCATAACGCAAAGAACATAAACATCGCGATTTTCCATAGCGGCCTCCCCAGCTTTTCGCGACCGACCAGCTGATACACGAAAAGGAGAAAAAAAGGGACCATTAAATTCATCGTCGTACTCTGGATATTGCGAAAAAACAGCTTATACGGCAATAGATCGCTGCTTTTCTCCAGAATGACACTGCTTGAGTAAATCATCCGGCACACAACTACACCGACGAGATAACCTACTCCGCGTTCTTTTCGATATCCATACACAAAGAATAAAATGATACCCGTCATCATCAATGAAGCAATCATAAAAACAAGTTCCGCAGTGGAATTCATGAAGCAGGTCCCTCGAAGTTTGGAGTAAATAGATGGATAACCAGATAAAAGTTACCCCTGTATAGTATACAACACGAAGTGTACGAAGGGTAACCTCGTTCATTGCGGCACAAGGATAAACGGCTTCGCCGTCCTAAACGCTTTCGAAGAAAACGACTTCGTAAGCGTACGCTTACGGACAGGGCTATTAAAGTAATAAGTAAATTGTTACAATGTACTAAAGTCCCATTTTTTCGCAAGTTTCATAGTCTAGTTAGTTTGGGTTGGGAGGTAAGATAGGAAGCAAGACCTTATCGGTTATGTTCCACAAGGCAGAAAGCCATTAGCTGCCGCCCGTGAACAAGGCCATTCATACCTGATAGAATTAGAAAAAGGAGAATAGAGAAAGTGTATATGATGAGATGCAACTCTGCTAATACTAGAGCGGTTTCCGTACTAATGAGCTTTTTATTGGTCGTTCTTTCGCTAGTGTCATTCATTGCAGTCGGAAGCAAGGCGTTTGCCGAAGGAGCCTACGAACCAATTGATGAGGTAACACCCGCTTACTCGGGACCTTTGAGCTGGAATCACTATTCCTCTCCGAGGAACAACAGTACAATCCCGCTTCCAGGGACTTTCAATTATTCTCTGATGGCATTGGATATTGACGACAACGACGACATCTATACGGTAGGTACCAAAAATTCTACAGGTATAGTCACTATGACCGGTGTGGTAGAGAAAATATCCGACAACGGCCGGACGGTCACAGACATTACCTACAACGCCAATCTAATTAATCCGCGGGGGATAGCGGTAGACAAAAACGGAAACGTTTACGTTACCGATAATAGCACCCTCGGCCCAGGCAGTGTCGGCAGAATCCTAAAGCTGCCTCATGGAACGAATTCATGGGTACCCATTACAGGCACACAAACGTTCAGAATTGCGCTAGGCGTTGCGGCAGATGACCAAGGCAATGTGTTTGTCACCGAATATAGTGGAACCAACAACCCCTTATCACCTACTGGGAATGTTTTTATGCTGCCTAGCGGCGGGAGTTCATGGGTTAATATTAATGGAGTGGCTACGTCGTTCTATGTTCCGTGGGACATTGCGGCTGACGGTGAAGGAAATGTATTCGTAAGTGATTCATCGCCTGTGAATGGCTTCTCTGTCGTTCAAAAGCGTCCTCCTGGTCCTCCCACTCCTCTTGGAGGTAACATCTGGACGAATATCGCGCCTTCGGCAGGGCAAGCCAACTCGTTTTTCGCTGCCGGCATCAGTGTCGATAAATTCGATAATGTATATACAATAGGCTTAGGCGGCGGTGTAAACAAACTGAGGTACAATGGCGGCCAGAACGATTGGACAAATATTGCGGTTACATCCGATTCTTTATCTGTCTCCGCATTTGATGTAGCCGCAGACAGCTCCGGTTACTTTTACAGCACCAATCTCGTTTACGGCAACGTTTCCAAGCTGATGGCGTCTGTTACCTATAATGCCAATGGCGGGAGCGGGACCGCACCAATTGACCTTGTCGGGTACGAGCCGTACGAATCGGCTATCGTAGCAGGCAACTCAGGCAGTCTAGCGAGATCGGGTTATCTGTTTAACGGCTGGGCCACCGCCTCAAATGCGACTGTTCCTGAATATGTACCTGGAGATACGATCACTTTGACGCAAAGCGTGACCTTATATGCCGTATGGTCTCCGCTGTTAACTATCACATACAACGGTAACGGCAGCACGGGCGGCAGTGTTCCTACTGCTCCCGGATATAAGTCGGGTGATACGGCTATCGTGAACGGCAATACAGGTAATTTGGTGAAAACAGGACACGTATTTGAAGGCTGGAAGAGCACTTCCGATCCTTTAACGGGGATTACTTACGCTCCGGGCGATACGATCACTATGACACAAAGCATAACGCTGTATGCCAATTGGACACCGGTGTCGACAATCTCTTACAACGGCAACGGCAATACGGGCGGAAGCGTGCCGGTTGATAGCGGAGCTTACAAACAAGGCGTAACAGCTACGGTTTATGGCAATACCGGCAATCTCGTAAAACCCTATCACATCTTCGGTGGATGGACCACAGGTTCTGGCGTCACGGAAGGTACTTATGCCCCGGGAGAAACATTCACTATCACGGGTAATGTCATTTTTTATGCGAAGTGGATTCAGATCCCTAAGTATCTCGTTACCTACCAGGCTGGAATTGGAGGAAGCCTGAGCGGCTCGGTCACCGAATCGGTTTACAGTGGAAGCTTCCCTGTTTCAGTGCCGACAGCAACTCCTGAGCTAGGAAATACGTTTCTTGGCTGGAGCAAAGATGGAGGAGCAACACTCCTGACAAGTCTCCAACTGGCATCTACTGATGTAACAGAAGATATTACATATACGGCATACTTTAAGCCTCCTGTAACCTTATCAAGCCTTACGCTGGACAGCGCGGGCTATACACTGGAGCGGGGTTCTACACACCAAACCGTAACGACTGCGGTGTATTCCGACAATAGCACGTTCACGCTTTCCTCGGGCGTTACGTATTCCTCGAGCAATGCGAATGTCGCTTCGGTGAACGGCACCGGTTTGGTGACTGCCCTCAATGACGGACAGACGGTCATTACCGCCACATATGGAGACAAGCAGGCTCAAGCGATTGTAACGGTCTATTCGCACGAATCCTCCGGTGGCGGCGGCGGCTCAACGCCTTCTAACCCCGGTTTTCAAATCATCGTCGACGGTGTGATTCAGGAACAGCTGGCGACCGCTCAACGAACGACAGTGAACGGTCGGAACGTTACAACGATTACGCTGGACAACAAGAAAGTAATGGACAAGCTGGAGAAAGAAAACAACAATCTGATTACCATTCCGGTAAGCGGCGATAGCGATGTTGTGGTTGGCCAATTGAACGGCAGCTTAGTGAAATCCCTGCAATCGAAGGATGCGTTAATCCGGATTGTAACCGACAAAGCGATTTACACGCTGCCGGCATCGCAAATCAATATCGATAACCTCTCTTCTCAGGCGGGATCCGGCGTGAAGCTGGAAGACATCACGATCAACATCCAAATCTCCGAAACGCCAAAAGACAAGGCTACCCAAGTAGAGGGAGCGGCTAAGCAAAATCAGTACACGCTCGTCGGAGCACCGGTTGACTTCGAGGTTACCGCTTCCTACGGTACCCGGACGGTTCCGGCGAACAAATTTAACAGCTATGTAGAACGGAAGATTGTCCTTCCCGACGGAACCGATGCAAGTGATGTGACTACAGGCGTAGTATGGACGGAAGACCGCAAGCTGGGTCATGTGCCAACCATTGTCGTGAAAGAGAACGGCAAGACATACGCTATTATCAATAGCTTGACCAACAGCACGTATTCCGTCGTTTACAACCCTCGCGAAATGAATGACGTAAAGGGGCATTGGGCGCAAGCCGATGTCAACGACATGAGCTCCCGCCTTATCGTAAACGGCATGACGGCAACGGATTTCCATCCTGACGCATCGATTACGAGAGCGGAGTTTGTGGCAATCGTCACACGAGGTCTTGGCATTCAAGAAAACGCATATGCCGATTCCTTTAAAGATGTTACGATCAACAGCTGGTATGCACGAACGGTACAAGCCGCTATCGACTACAAGCTGATTGACGGTTACGAGGACGGCACATTCCGTCCGGATCAGAACATCACCCGGCAAGAAGCAACGGCTGTGTTGGCACGCGCTGCAAGTATCGCAAAGCTGAAATCGGAACTGCCTGCTGCAGAGGTTACTCGCGTATTGTCAACATTTAAGGACGGCAGCGAAATAGCGAGCTGGGCACGGACGAACGTCGCCGCTGCGATCAGCCTTAACCTTATGAACGGACGAGGCGAAAAGCTGGAAGTTGACGCTAATCTGACTCGTGCCGAAACGGCTGCTCTTGTACGCCGCCTGTTGCAAGCTGCAAAACTGATTAATTCATAAAGGTTTCCCGATAAGGGCCGTCCCAGGCAAAACCGCCATTGGGGCGGCCCTTTATATGTCACTGTCGACTTCCCGGATGACACGGCGGCTGGCCACATTTTCTATTTAATTCGGTGGACAAAATGGAGTAGGATCAAGCGGCGAGAGCAATCTCACTATATGCTTAATGTGCTCAATCGATTGCCACGTGTACAGGTCATTTATGCGGCCAGAATCGTTCGGTTGACGAGCCGCGACCAAATACGGATTGGAGATGGGCGGCATAAATTCCATCGTGATCGCCCCTTGATACCCGATTTCCATGAATGTCCTCATCACTTCCTTAAAATCGGTCATACCCAATCCAGCGGCTTCTCTAGTATTGTCAGCAATATGAACATGGATCAAATAAGGGGCGATGTTTCGAATCGCACTACTTAGATTTCGTTCTTCAATGCTCATATGAAACAGATCCGCCATCAGCTTAACGCTGTCTACATAAACTTGCTCCACTAACTTTTTAGCATCCTCTAAGCGGTTCACCAAGTAAGTCTCAAATCGATTGAGCGCTTCGATTGCGAGAGAAATATGGTTGGCAGACGCGTAGTTTCCCGCTTCTCTCAGGCTTTCCACAGCACAATTCCATTCATCCTCGGATGTCGATTCCGGGCCGTTCTTCCCTACAGAAGAAGGAACGACAATGACCAGCGGAGCTCCCAGCGCTACGGCCATATCTACACAATCCTTTACATACTGCACCGCGGAGTGCCGAATGTCCGGATTCGCGCTGGATAGGTCCCTGTCCTTTGTGAAAATACCGCAAATGGACGTGCATTGAAGCTCGTATTTCCAGAGCAATCGCTTTACTTCTGCAAGATTCAATGATTGGGGCTCGCCTGCCATTTCTACGCCATCGTAACCGAAACGCCGCAGTCGTTGAAAACTGGTTTCCATGTCTTCATTTCCATAAATCCATTGCGTGACGCTGTATGAAAACATATCTTCCTCCTCCTTCCGATATGGATGTACTTGATCTTTCTGACATCACTATATCGGAAAAGAACAGACCGGAAAATGGAACGAAGCGGTTTTCATATGGAGTAATGTAGTTATCTGCATAGATCGGATAGCCGCTTCAATCCTACCAAAATACCCATACATCGTTACGATTAAATAGGCTGCATATTGTCCGATTGTATCAAACGATTCCAACACCTATTGGCAAAATAGGAAATGTTCCTTGGCGAGCTGCAGTGCCGCAGCATCCGTCGCAGTGCGTTTGCTGACACGAACGACCCACGTATCCTGGGTGACCACAAGCGCTGACCGTCCCATTGCATGACTCCCTGCACATCGTTCCATTCTCCCAATTTGAAACCGCTCCCCCAAATCAACACAAGAAGCCGTATGTTCGCCCTTTCGTAAAAGGCGTACATACGGCTGTGGCGGGTTATTAGAGAGAGCACGCCGGCACTCGTGAAGCGTATGGATTTACATTTACAAAAACGAGCAGTTGCACCAGCAACGCCACTTCCATCTCCCATCATCGAGCCGTCTGCATCCCCCGCTGCTCCTTATATTGAAGCTCGAAGAGCCGGTAATACGAGCCGCGCTGCGCCAGCAGCTGGAAGTGGCTGCCGATCTCGCGCACCTTTCCTTTGTGCATGACGATGATCTGATCGGCATGCTGAATCGTCGACAGCCTGTGCGCGACGATCAGCGTCGTGCGGCCGCGCGAAATGTTATGCAGCGCATCTTGGACGACAAGCTCCGTTTCCGTATCGATATTCGAGGTCGCTTCGTCCAGAATCAGGATTTGCGGCCGGAAGGCGATCGCCCTTGCGAAGGACAGCAGCTGCCGCTGGCCGAGGGAAAGCGTAACCCCCCGCTCGCCCAACGCGGTCTTCATGCCTTGCGGCTGCCGGGCGATAAAGTCGTTCATGTGCACCATCCGTACCGCCTCGGCCACCTGCTCATCGGTAATCGCTTCATTATTCAAGCGTATATTCGAAGCGATATCGCCGGTGAACAGAAAGACGTCCTGCTGCACGATACTGACCGCATGGCGAAGCTCATCGAGCGGAATCTCTCGGATATCGATGCCGTCCAGCTTGATCGCCCCCTTCTGCACATCGTAAAAGCGGTTGATCAGCTGGATGATCGAGCTTTTGCCCGCTCCTGTCGCTCCTACGAACGCCACCGTCTGTCCCGGCGAAATGCGGAAGCTGACGTCCTTCAGCACCCAATCTTCGCCGTTGTAGGCGAACCATACGTTCTCGAACGCAATTTCACCGCGCACCTGCTTCGGCAGGCTGATCGGCTTGGCCGCGTCGACGATCGCCGGTTTTTCGTCCAGCATATCGAAAATACGCTCCGCACCGACCATGGCGGTTTGAATTTGGTTGTATTTCTCCGCGAGGCTCATAAGCGGCTGGAAAAACTGCCGGATATAATGCGTGAACGCATAGACGACCCCAAACGTAACCGCGCCGTCAATTACTTTTACCCCGCCGTACCAGAGCAGCAGCGCAATCGAAACGTTCCCCAGCATGCCGATCGCCGGATGAAAAATCGAGTTGACGACCGTACCGACCATACCCGCTTTATAATTTTCCTTATTGAGCTTATCGAACTGCTCCCATTGCCGTTCTTCGCGGACGAACAGCTGCGTGATGCGGATACCGGACAAATTTTCCGCAAGAAACGAATTCAGCCGGGCCAAAATAATGCGCGACCGCCGCTGCGCGTTCCGGACGATATGCCGGTAAATGACCGTGAACAGGAACAGTACCGGCAGCACCGCGAAGGCGAGCAGCGACAACTTGACGCTCATCTGCAGCATAACGAAAACGATCCCGATGATGATGATGATGTCTTTTACAAGATTAACGACGACCTGCGAATACATCTGGTTAAGCGATTCCGTATCCTGCGTGACGCGTACGACAAGCCTCCCCACCGGATTGCGGTCGAAATACGACATCGACATCCGGCTTAGATGCTCGAACAGCTTCTGCCTGATCGCGAAAATAATGCTCTGTCCCGTATACTGCAGCAGGTTGCTCTGCACATAGTTCAGAACGGCCGCTCCGACTACCGCCAGCAAGAACAGCAAGCCAAGCGTAACGAAGCCTGTATAATCCTGCTGCAGGAACTGCTTGACGGCCTCATCGTCAAGCTCCGCCGCCGCGTACCGTTCCGTTCCGGCCTGCAGCACGGCGGCACCGTTCTCCCGCACCAGCTTGAGCTCTTCCTGCTTGGCCGGAAGCCAGCCGTCTATCATCCAATGGGAGCCTTCTACTTCGACGATTTGCTTCCTCTGCAAGGAAGGCTCCTCGGCGACCGATGCGACCTCCTTCTCCGATATCCGCACATAGGCGTACTCGCCGTACACGACAGGATCGCCCAGCTTCCCGAGCTTGCCCGACTCCGCTGCCGGAGCGGCCGCCATCGGCTTATTAATGCCGTTGATGTGCTCGTCGATCGCCATTTTCATAAGATACGGCCTTGCAAGATCGGCTACGACGATCAGGAAAGCAAGGGCAATGCAAAGCACGATCATTTTCCAATAAGGCTTCGCGAACGCCATCATCCTCACAATCAGCTGCGAATCCTTAATCCCGACGACTTCCTTCTCCTTATGAATGCTCATCCGTTCGCACCTCCCCGCAAGACTTGCGGCCTGGATAGCGGCACGGCCGGCTTCGTTCCGGCAAGCTGTTCGCCGGCTGCAGCGATATCACGCTCCGCTGCCCGAATTTCCGAACCGTCGGACGGCTCAGGGAATCGTTCGGCTTCTTCGTCCAGCATCTGCTTGTGGTATAAATCCGCATACAGCCCTTGCAGCTGCAGGAGCTCCTCATGCGTTCCCCGTTCGGCGATCGCGCCTTCCTCGAGTACGACAATTTGGTCAGCCGATTTCACCGACGAGATGCGATGTCCGATAATAATCGTGGTCCGGTCGTTCATCACCGAATTAAGGCCTTCGAGGATAAGATCCTCGGTAATCGTGTCTACAGCCGACAAGCTGTCGTCAAAAATAAGGATCGACGGCTTCTTGATAAGCGCCCTTGCGATGCTGACCCGCTGCCGCTGCCCGCCGGAGAGCGAAATGCCCCGTTCGCCGAGCGCCGTATCGAAACGGTTCGGGAACTCCGCGATATTCTCGTAAACCTGGGCGAGCTTCGCTGCGTCCTCCACTTCGTTCTCCGTATACGGATTCGGATCGAAGCTGATGTTGTCGCGTATGGTCGTCGAGAACAGGAACTGGTCCTGCGGAACGATGCCGATCTGCCCACGCAGCGTGCGAAGCGGAATTTCGTGAATGTCGTGTCCGTCGATGAACACCGTACCCTGAGGCGGATTGTACAGACGAACCAGTAAGTGGACAAGCGTACTTTTGCCGCTGCCTACACGTCCGACGATGGCAAGGCTGGTGCCGCGTGGTACCGTGAGGTTTATATTTTTGAGCGAAGGCTCCTTCGCCTCCGGGTAATGAAAGGTCAAGTTGCGAATATCGATGCGCCCTTCGAGCTGCCCGATATCCGGCTTCGCCGCGATATCGTCGACAACCTCCGGCTCCGTTTCCAAAATGGACAGAAGCCGTTTTTCGGACGCTATGCCTCTTTGGACTTGGTTCACGACTTTACCCAGATTCTCGATCGGCCCCATGATGAGGGATAAATAGGTGTTGAAGGCTACAAATTCGCCGAGGGTGATCGTTCCGTTAAGCACGAGGACGCCGCCCAGAACGACGGATATGAGAAAGCTTAATCCTACGATGCCCGTGCTCAGCGCGCCGAAGAGCGAGTTCGAGCGGACGAAGCGCCTGTTCATTTCGACCGCATACTGATTGTCCCGCGTAAAATGCTTGCGCTCCGCTTTCTCCTGGACGAAAGCCTTGACGACGCGGATTCCCGCTATAAATTCCTGCACGCGGCTCGTCATATTGGAAACCGCGATTTGCATATCGCTCGACTGCTGCTGAATCCGCTTGTTGAACCGGTATGCCAGTATGCTCAAAAGCGGGAGCGGAAGCATCGTAAGCAGAGTCAACCAGCCGTTTACCGCGGAAACCATGGTCACGACGGTAAAGGTGATGAGAACTAGCGCCTCCATGATGTTAAAAATGCCGTTCATCGTCACTTCGCGAATGACGCTTACATCGCTGATCGCATGCGACATCAGGTCGCCGATCCGCTGATTGTTGAAATATTGCGCCGAGAGCTTCTCCCAGTGCGAAAATAAATTGTTGCGGATACGCATTTCCAGCATTCTGGACAGACGATACAAATAAATCCGGCCCATCGATCGAAACAAAGCTACGCCCACGGCTACCGCCAGCAGCCAAAGCGCGTACGTTCCGGCATCTTCGAGCGTAAGCCGCGATTGCTCCAGCAGGTCGGTAAATCTTCCGAGAATGTCCGGAATCAACAGCTGCATCAAGCAAGAGATGGACAATAATGCAAAGCCGAGCAGGTAAGGCCATCGTTTCTCTCGCATATAGTCGAGAATAATCGCCTTTCTTTTCATTCGTTCTCCCCCAGTCCGGCCTAGAAAAAACGCCGTTATCACGGCGCTTTCGCTATGTACCTTCTCTTCATGAAACCTTTACTTGTAAGGTTACAATGAAAAACAGGAAGAAAACATGGATATCCATGCTCGAAAACATGGACTATATTACCATCACCATGCAAACCGATCCGAAGCTGCTTCAGCGATGACGCGGCGAGCCCGTGAAATCTTCAAACCTTCCGGAACGCCCACATATGCGCTTTGGCGATTCCGCCCGTTACAAAGAGGTCGAGCTTCCGCCAGACGGAATCTGGATCGTCCGTACGTTCTTTTTTGAGCGCGAGGTACGCCTCCTCATCGGCAACCGTCCAAATTTCCACAAAAAGCGATTTCTGATCCGTTCCTTCATATAAGTCGAACCCGGCTCGCTCGCGGATCGGCGCAATCCAATCCAAATAGTTATTTCTTTCTTCTTCCTTGACCCGATATTCGGCAAAAACGGTTATCATCGAAGCACCTTCTTTTTCCTAAAATTCGCGAAGTTTCGCGGTTTAGCGGTTACGGATTTCATTTACAGCATAAAATGATACAATAATAACAACACTACGTGTGAATCTCCACACCAGGAGGGATTACTTTTTGGACACCGGAACGCATTTAGTCATCGGTCTCGGTTTAGCCGGACTCGCACACATTGACCCTGTAGTCGCCGCAGACTCAACAGTTTCGGCCGCCGTGCTGATCGGCACAGTGCTCGGTTCGCAGGCACCCGATTCGGACGGATTTCTTCGTCTCCGCGGCAACGCCGCCTATATTCGAAACCATCGCGGAGCATCCCATTCGATACCCGCCATCTTCATTTGGACGCTTCTGATTACCGCCGCCCTCGTTCTCGCATTCGGCAGTCTGCCGGTGCTGCATGTGCTCGGATGGGTGTTTGCCGCCGTCGTCTTTCACGTATTCACCGACTTATTCAATACGTACGGCACGCAAGCGCTTCGCCCTTTCTCGGAAAAGTGGGTGTCGTGGAACATCATTCACATATTCGACCCCTTTATTTTCGGATCGCATCTGATCGCGGTGTTCCTATGGTCGATCGGTGCGGGAAAGCCGCAAACGATTTTTCCTGTGCTGTACGGCTTAATTGCGTTATACTACATTTGGCGGACCGTCGTCCATTACCTGCTCGAATCCAGGCTTTATCAGAAGGATATGCACTACACGCCAACCGACCGTTACTTCTTGATTCCGACCTTTCACTGGTACGTATGGAACGTCGTGAAGAAGCAAGAGAACGGCACGTTCGTCGTCGGCGAGTACAAAAACAAGCAGCTCAAATGGTTCGATTCGGTTTCCTGCGCATCGCATCCGGCCGTAGAGGCTTCCAAAAATCATTCGGATATTTCCTCGTTCCTGTACTTCTCCTCGTTCGCTTGTGCCGAATTGAAGGAGCATCCTTGGGGATACGAGGTTCGATGGGTCGATGTCCGGTATCGGCACCGCAAGCAATATCCCTTCGTCGCCGTTCTGCTGCTCGACAGAGAGCTGCTGCCGCTTGATTCGTACGTGGGCTGGCTCAGCGACTCCCGTTTGGAGAAAAAGCTTCGCGTAGGTACGCATTAACAGACGCTGTCAAGCACGTACTACTATAAAAGCTTTCCCTTGTCGCCGGTCAAACGGCGACTTCCTTTTGCCCGTCAACGGCCAGACGAACGATATGCGTCGGTTTGATGCCCGAATTGGCTGCCTGTATCGGCCTCGGGTTCTAATAGAGGACTATCAGGCAAAGCTCACCGGACAATGGAATAGGCCCGGACAGCGTCTAGTTGCGCTGCCGGGCCCATGCGAGCAATTGGATTATTACCAGTCAACCGGAGGAATCTTAACGATTCCCCCGGTTCTAGTGGAAATGATTAACGCGTTTTACCACCGGAAATCGTTTGCTCGGCAATTTGCACAAGACGGCGAGTGATGTTTCCGCCCAATGCGCCTGCATCGCGGGAAGCCATGTAGCCCATGTAACCGTCTTGCGGGATTTGAATGCCCAGCTCTTGTGCAACTTCATACTTCATTTGATCCAATGCTTGGCTTGCTTGCGGAACGACAAGGCTGTTGCTGCTTCTCGAGTTTGCCATAATAGGTCGTGCTCCTTTCAAACCTCGTTGATGTATAGTGCAAGCTTGCAAACTTATTATGTTTCCGTTGCGAAAGAATATACACAAAGTTTTCAAAAATCTTTTTATTTGAGGAGTCCATCACATGAACCGTTCACAAGCTTTGTTTTTCGCCGTAGTCGGCACCCTGCTGCTCGCATCCATCGGGCTTGCCATCAGCTATCGTAGCGTATGGCTGACGCTGCTCTGCTCCCTCGTATCCATCCTCTTCATCGGAATAGGCTTCATGTTCAAAGCGAAAGCCCGCAAGAAAAAGGGCTAGCCTGTACGAAAGTACACAGGACAAGCCCGACGAGTCGCAGGTATGATGAGAATGCCGTCTAGCCAGCCCATTTTCAGCAAAAGGAGCCGTCCGCAGACAGCTCCTTTGATTTTAAGACCCTCTGAAAGAGGCGGGTCCAGTTGCTATTCCGGAAGGACGAAGCCCATCCGCCGCTTCACTTCACGCAGCAGCGGTTCTGCCGCGGCGTTGGCGCGCTCCGCGCCTTTCCGCAAGAACGAAGCAAGCTCGCCGCTTTCGCGGATCTCTTTATACCGCTTCTGAATCGGCTCCAGCGTCGCGACGACATGCTCGGCCAGATCCTTTTTGAACGCTCCGTACCCTTGCCCCTCGTATTTCGCCTCGATTTCGCCGATCGACAGACCCGAGCAATACGTATAAATACTCATCAGGTTGCTAACCTCAGGCTTCGATTGCGGATCGTATTTGACCTCGCGGCCGGAATCCGTGACGGCGCGGCTCAGCTTTTTGCGGATGACGTCCGGCTCGTCGAGCATGGCGATAAAGCTGCCCGGATTCGGGTTGCTCTTGCTCATCTTCTTGGAAGCGTCGTCCAGCGACATGATGCGTGCGCCCACCTTCGGAATGTAAGGCTCCGGCAAGGTGAACAAATCGCCGTACCGCTGATTGAAGCGCTGCGCCAAATCGCGCGTGATTTCAAGATGCTGCTTCTGGTCGTCGCCTACCGGAACGAGATCCGCGTTGTAGACCAAAATATCCGCAGCCATAAGCGCCGGGTACACAAACAGGCCTGCGCCGATCGATTCTTTACCGGCCGATTTTTCTTTGAATTGCGTCATCCGCTCCAGCTCGCCCATATAGGCCAGCGTCGTCATCAACCAGCCGAGCTCGGCATGCGCAGTTACATGGGATTGCAAGAACAATGCCGATTTGTCCGGATTGATTCCGCTCGCGATGAACAGCGCTGCGACGGACTCGATTTGCTCGCGCAAAGCCGCCGGATCCTGCGGTACCGTTATCGCATGAAGGTCGACCACCATGAAGAAACACTCGTGATCGTCCTGCAGCTTCACGAAATTTTGCAGCGCCCCGATGTAGTTGCCCAGCGTCAGCTGACCGCTCGGTTGAATGCCTGATAAAACTCTTTTCATAACCTATCGCCTCCTGATTTTCGTTCCAAAGCTCCAAACGCGTTTCAGCGCCCTTGATGCCGCGTTTACCCTACCCGCATTCCGGATACGCTTTCTGACGCACTCAAGGATAAACGGCTTCGCCGTGCTAATCGCTTTCGAAGAAAGCGACTTCGTAAGCATAAGCTGGGACTGGCGCGTTTACCGAGGTTTAGAGCTGCTTCCACGATATACTTTCTGAAAAACACACAAAAAGGCCTCCCGCCGCAAGGGACGAGAGACCGTGGTGCCACCCTAATTCGCTTCCCCAGGGAATGACCGGATTATGCCGGAACATTAACCGCAAGCGGAAAGCCTTATCGCTCCGATAACGGGGAGCTTCCGTTCAACCTACTGGCCGCATCGTTCGCCTCGTTTTGGACACGATAGCTACTTGCATGCCGCGTTCGGCATTATGCTCAAGGACCCATTCGAAAGGCGCGCCACACCGGATTCTCAGCCCCCCGGCTCTCTGCAGAGACACAATCGCTTTCTACTCTTTCCTCTCAACGCAAAAACGAATATAAAATTAGTACTCATTATACTCCGTGACCGCAAAAAGTTCAACCATGCCGCTTGCGGAACGCCGCGGGCAGCTCCGACGCCGTGCAGCGACGCAAAACGCCGTTGCGGCTTCGGCAGATTACGGGCTGCCGTAACGCATTCCGTCAGTAACGCGCGGAAAACGCCGAGCCGCGGCGAACCCCCGCCGCTTTCCGCAGATCGGCCAGCTTATTCAGACTGACGGAAGGAACCCGCTCCTGCGAAGCGGCGAACTCGCTTAAATATTCCCCCAGCGCCTCATAGGCCTGGTAGTATACGAATACTTGCTGCAAGCCGTAATTTTCGTCATAACGCCTCGATTCGTCCGGGCGGAGCGAGCGGAGCAGCATGTTCACAGGCGCCTTCCTGCCTGCCAGCAAGCGTTCTTGTACGTGGATGGTCAGCGTGATCGCTTGAATGAGCCTGCCCGCCTCAGGGTGGCGCAGATCGGCTTTTTGCAGCACCTTGATCATATCGCGGATGCGTTCGACCATCGACTCGTATGCATCGAAAAGCGACGCCGTCTCCTGCTCTTCCCCCCGCCTCAGCCAGCGATCCTCATGGATCAGCTGCGAGACGGCCCTCCCCTTCTCGATATACGCCCGCACATCTTCGATTTGCGCTCGCATGTAGGGACGGTAAGGCGTCATTTGGCCCGTTTTCAGATCGAGCCGGACATAATGCAGCAGCACGCGTAACATACTCTCCGACTTCGCCAGCAGCACCTCCTCGCGCTCCCGGTGCACAGGCTTGATGATGACGTTGACGACCGTGCCGACGATCATCCCGATCAGCACGAGCATGAATTGATTGTAGGCGGCGCTCCCGGAAAGCTGGCTGAACGTGCCCATCGTATTGATCGTGACGATAACGGCCAGCTGCAGCGACGCCGTTCTTTTCAGCTTGATATGGATGGCCATCACGATAAAGGAAACTGCGGCGATAATGATCGAAAGATTGCCTAACAAGAGACAGACGGCGATACCGAGCATTGCGGCAAATAACGCGCTGGCGATATGCGACAGCGAATGATGCAGCGACCGGTACACGGAAGGCTGAACCGCAAGCATCGAAATAATGCCGGCAAAATGCGCCGGGTCAAGCCGCAGCAGCCTCGCCAGCGTAATGCTGATGGCGACCGAGATGACCGTTTTTAGAACGCGAAGCCCTACCCCCATCATGGATCTCCCCCCGCCATGTTTTATGTCATATATATTAACATAACGAACGCATGAAGAGAAGTTATGTCACTTTATTGTAATATTATATAACATATAAATAATGAGAAGTTGCCTCGAACGTTTGAAAGCCGGCCCTTCGCAGGACCGGCCGGCTCGCTTTTATTCCCTTCCCTTTCGATCCAAAAAAACGGCGTCGTTCTGCAGCCCTTTCATCCATTTCGGTACCCGATCGTTAACGACGACCGCGTATTTCGGATAGTTCAGCACATCGAAATCATGCTTCGAGTCCGCGATGGAAACCGTATTGCACGGGTCACAGCCGCATTCGCGAATATAATTGAGCTTAAAGTCGCTTAAGCTCGACAAATCGATTTGCGTCGCACCGTTTTCCGACCTGGCTTCCAAGCAAACATACGGCACCTGAAAATAGTCGGCGTATTGTTTCACGATCGGCTCGATCGAGGTCGAGAGAAGAACGACGGATATACCGGCCCTCTTCAAGTCGAAAATGAGGTCGTGTACGGGTTGAATGAAGCTTGCTTTCACTTTCATTTCAAAAAACTCATATGCCCTCCGCTCTAACTGTCCGATCGGAATTTTGGCGTAGTTCCGGTAAAAAACCTGCTGAAACCGTTCGCGTTTCCAAAAGTCGAGCATGAGGTACATAGGGATATGCACGATCATGAAGTAGCATAACCACACCCGATACAGCACCGGATGCATCATAGCGGACCGAACGAACAAGTAAAACTCCACCACATTGCTTTTGGAAATCGTATTGTCCACATCGATAATTGCGTGTTTTACGCCTTTTTTGGTGAAATGCACTACGAGATTCAAGAGACCGCTCCTCCAAACTTCCCATTGTGAGCTCACAAAAACAGGAAAATAAATCCTATTATAGTATGCTGTCTCCAAAAATGTTGTCACTTTATGACGAATCCGATTATCGATCGACAAAAAATCGCGGCATCCTGCCAAAACGATTCTCGTAAACCGCTCCATTGGCACTGCCCTCAGGCTCTGATACAATGGACAAGGAAAGCTTTGCAAACGTGCACAATTCAAATGATTACGCCGATGGCGAAAGGAGCTTTTACGAACGATGATCAAACACGAACAATGGCAGGGCAGATCAATCGTCACCCTCGAGAACGACAAGCTGCTCATATCTCTTTGCCCATCGCTTGGTAATAATTTGTACAGGATGTGGGACAAGGCCGCGGAACGTGAAATATTACGCGTCCCTGCCGGACCTCAGGCGCTCATTGACAACCCCGGCCATTTCGGAACGCCGCTTATGATGCCGCCGAACCGGATCCGGAACGGGCGTTTCGAATACGAAGGCCAGGCTTACCAATTCGATATCAACACGCCGAACGGGCATCATATTCACGGCTTTTTACGCAATCATGCGTGGGAAGTAACCAATACCGCCGATAACAGCGGCACGCTGTCCGTCACATCCGTGCTGGACACGACCGCACATCAGGATATTTTTGCCCAGTACCCGCATGAAATGCGCATTGAAATGACCTACGAGCTGAGCGGAACGACACTCGTACAGCGGCTCCGCGCGACCAACGGCAGCGGCAAACCGGCGCCCTTCGGCTATGGCGTACATACTTGGTTTGCGCTCGATAACGAGCCGGAGAAATGGACGCTTACGCTACCCGTCGAATCGATCTGGGAGCTTGACGGCGATTTGATGCCGACAGGCGAGCGCAAGCCTCTGGGGGATTTGTCGGACATTGCCCGGGGAATAAATTTGCGCGGACGGGATCTCGACACCGTTTTTCAAATCGGGGACAATCCGTGCGAAGCCGTCCTATCCAAAGAAGGCTGCGAAATTCGTTACCGCGGTGAAGGTCCCTTCAAGCAGTGGGTCATATTTACCAAAGGCATCGCGGACGAAATCATCTGCCTGGAGCCCTACACATGGGTGACGAACGCGCCGAACCTTCCGCTCGATCCCGAAATCACCGGACTGCGCGCCATCGCGCCGGGCGAGACGCTTGCGCTGGATATCGTAATGGAGATTTCGCACGGGGGTAAGTCCCAGTAAACGATCGACGCTTGCTTAGATGCATACAGGCAAAAAAAACGCAGAGAAAGACGCCAACACCTGCAATAGGTATTGGCGTCTTTTGCTTATAAACCGTTCTTCGCTTGTTCTGTGAAAATAAAGGATTAGACTGGATGTATTATTTTCAAACGAAACAACTAACATTCGCCGGATTGCTTCTCCAGAAATGCTCGAATGGATGGATCCATGCACAATCCGATGGCCCGGCTGTATGCGGCACGGGCATTCTCGAACCTCTTCATCCTCTTGAATAAATGGGCGCTCAGCGCCCAATAAGGCTGATAGCTCTTAACCGATTCTGCCGGTATTTCATCCAAAAGCGCCATCCCGGTTTCGGCGCCGCGCGCTTCGGCAATGGCTGCCGCGCGGCCTACGATGGCGCCGATCGTTGGAGCGATGCCTACCAGCCCCTCGTATAGCAACGCGATCCCTTCCCATTCCGTACGGCCAGTCCAGGCACGCTGCGCATGCACGGATTGAATCGCCGCTTCAAGCTGGAACCGACCGATGCGGTTCCCTTGAGCGGCAGTGCGAAGGCAATGCTCCGCTTCCTCGATCATCCCGATCGACCAACGCGAATGATCCTGCTCGGATATGGGCACATAACCGCCTGCCTCATCGCGCCGCGCCTGGCGGCGCGCTTCGCAATGCAACATAAGAGCCAGCAAGCCTAGCGCTTCCGGTTCCCCCGGCATGAATCGCACGATCAGCCTTCCCAGGAAAATCGCTTCTTCGGCCAGCCCCTTCCGGCGCGGATCGACGCCGGTAATATCGTCCCAACCGCTTCCATAGGCTGCATAGACGGCTTCAAGCACGGCATTGAGGCGCTCCGACCATTCGTCCTTACCGGGCAAGTCGAATGTAATGTCGTCGCTCTTTATTTTCGCTTTCGCGCGGGTAAGACGCTGCCCCATCGTTGCAGGCTTAACAACGAAGGCAGAAGCAATGCGGGCTGCGTCAAGGCCAAGCACGGACTGAAGCATGAGCGGTGTACGCACGGCTGGATCAATTTCGGGATGGGCGCAAATAAACAGCATCTTGAGCCGTTCATCCGGAAAAGACGCTTCGAGTCCGGCCCATTGCTGCATATTTTTCGCCATTGCGATCAAAGTCTGCTCCGCACCGGCATGTACGCGGGCATGCCGGGTACCGTCGATCAGTCGGCGCTGAGCAGCAGTGAGCAGCCAGGTCTCGGGATTATCCGGCACTCCGGTCGCAGGCCATGATTCCAGCGCAGCCAGGAAAGCGTCGGCAAGCGCATCCTCCGCTGCAGCCGGGTCACGCCAGCGCACAGCCAGAAACGCAACCAGACGGCCATAGGAATCACGGGCCGTCTGTTCAATCATTTGGTGAGCATGCATGGCGCTCATTTCGAGATTGGATACAAGGTAGGACGGACCTCAACCGAGCTGCCGGGACAACGTGCCGCCCATTCCAATGCGGTGTCTAAATCTGGCACGTCGATGATGGCCAAACCACCAATATGCTCCTTGGTTTCGGTGATCGGGCCATCCTGAACCAGCAGTTCGCCGCCCTTCCGGCTGAGCGTGGTCCCCGTCTCTGGGGACTGAAGACCTGCGGTGCTTATCACAATGCCCGAATCAATCATCGCTGTGACATAATGTGTCCAGCTTGCGACATATGCCTCCTTGTGAATCGGATCGATTCGTTTGGCGAAATCCTCCGTCGATTCATACATTAGCAGTGTGTAATTCATGGTTATTGCTCCTCTCAACATTCATACTGGGGTTGTTTCATGTCTTCGCTATAAAGACGATTCAGATCGATGAATTTCTACATCATACGAAAATATTTTTTAAACGTCTGATAACGCATCTTAAAACACATAATCAGTCGACCCTCTATCGTTATTTAGCTTAATACGTATAGATAATTTATTCCTTTATTTTCTCAGTCTACAACTTTATTTTCTGCAGCTATCGCTTCCAAACGTCCGACCAATCCGCTCACGACGGCGACCGTATCCGCTAAATACGGCCGATAATCCAATGCCGCGACAAAGCCAAGAAACGTCCGCCCCGCCTCCAGCACAAGCGCGCGATACTCCTTCGCATTCACGGTAAACCGGTCAAGCGTTTTAAAGCCGCCATCCTGACGTTCCTCCGCCTCCACGATGTCCAAACGATCGCCGTCAAGGTGAGTAACCGCAAAGGAAAAACCTCTGCACTCCGGATCGCCGCAGCCGCATACGAAGAAAGGCATCTTCCCCCACTCGTCCGCAGGCGCCCAACGATTCGGCTCCGTATTTTCCAAGCCGCTTAGCAGCAGCGCCGGCAATCCTACATCGACACAAACCGGTTCGTCCACCAATACGCTTCCTTCGATCTCGAACCGGACATCGGCGTGGATGATTTGCAAATCTTTATCGAGCGACCAATTGGCAAAAGATAATGTAAGCATCTTACTTCTCCCTTTGACGCCTGTGCATCTGACTGCCGCAAGCTTTATGGCGTAATCGTATCATTTTGCCGCTGCAGCTGGCAATCAGGCGTGAAACGCATTCTTACTGAACGCCATCGGGAGGACAAAATACGCAAAATTTTTAAGGTTAAAATTTCCAATTATTCTTTGGAGTAAGTTTTCTATTTTGGTTCATAATACCTGTACAGGAGGTGATAATGATGGCTCAAGGACAAAACCGCTCCAGCAACTCTCTTGTCGTCCCTCAAGCAAACGCAGCTCTTGATCAGCTGAAATATGAGGTGGCACAAGAACTGGGCATTCAAATCCCACAGGACGGATACTATGGTTTCATGGCTACGCGCGATACAGGTGCGATCGGTGGACATATCACTCGCCGCCTCGTACAAATTGCCGAGCAACAGCTGGCAGGACAATTTTCTCGCTAAGCAACACATAACGCTTCGAATGGAAAAGGTGACAGCCGTCACCTTTTTTCATTTTAGCCGGAGAATAGACGCCGGCGTTTGGCGTAGGCCTAGAAAAAAACGCCCGGAACCCGGACGTTTGCAAATCAATACGACTGTCGCACCTGCCATAGCCAATCCGAAATTGTTAAGGTAAGGTTTTACGCAGGACGGACAACTCTACCCTACGGTTTTTCTCCCTTCCTTCTTTCGTATCGTTAGGCGCTACGGGGCGGAACTCTCCTTGGCCGATGGCACTGAATCTGCCCGGCTCGAGCTGCTTGTTCTGCTGGAGCACCTTCATGAAATTGATCGCCCGCTTGGCGCTCAAATCCCAGTTCGATTCGAACTCCCGGTTGCTGATCGGAATGTTGTCGGTGTGGCCGGTCACAAGAATTTGATAGCCTGGATACTGAACCAGGATATCGGCGAGCGTCATCCCCAGTTTTTGCGCCTCCGGCCTTACCGCAGCGCTCCCTGAACCAAACAACGCGGTATCGCTGATCGTGATCGTCAGCTGCTTATCATCGAGCCCTACGGCCAGTTGCTGATCCATCCCTTTGTCGGCTATATATTTCTCTATGCTTTCCTTCATCGCTTCCAGCTCTTTCGTTTCCTCTTCGAAGCGGCCGTCTCCTTCCGCCTTGCCCGATTGCTCAAGGTCCCGGCTATTGGTCGTCTGCTGCTGAATCGGCTTCGGGAACTGCGAAATGCCCGGCTGATTCATCACGCCCACATTTCCGTTAAAGGCCGCATTAACGGCTTGCATCAGCTCGCTAAATTTCTTGCTGTCCACTTGGCTGGCTGCGAACAAGACGATAAAGAGGGCGAGAAGGAGCGTCAGCAAATCGGCGTACGGGATCAGCCACGTTTCGTCCATATGCTCCTCGTGATGCTCTTTCTTTCGCTTACTCACCGGCTTTCTCCTCCCCGTCCTGTTTCTCTTCGGAGAATCGCTGCGACAACGGGATGAAGATCGACAGCTTCTGTTCGATCGCGATGCTCGAAACGCCGGACTGAATCGAGAGGATCCCCTCGGCGATCATTAAGCGAATTTCCGTTTCCTTCTTCGACATTTGCTTCAGCTTGTTAGCCATTGGATGCCAGAGAACGTATCCGGAAAAAATCCCCAGCAGCGTCGCAATAAAAGCGGCAGCTATAGAATGGCCGAGCTTTTCTATCTCATTCAGATTGCCGAGAGCCGCTACCAATCCGACGACGGCCCCGAGAACGCCAAGCGTCGGGGCATATGTCCCGGCCTGCGAGAACAAAGACGCTCCCGAACGGTGACGCTCCTCCATCGCCCCGATGTCTTCAAGCAGCACTTCCTTTACGAAATCGGGATCGTTGCCGTCGATGATCATTCTCATGCCGTATTTCAGAAAAGGATCGTCAATCGTTTCTATTTTGCTTTCCAACGCAAGCAGCCCTTCGCGGCGGGATATGTTCGTCCATTCGATAAACATTTGAACAAGCTCTTTTTTGTCCTGCAGTTTTTGGCCTACGAAAATTTTTTTCAGCAAAAACGGAAATTTTTTAATTTCTGGCATTTGAAAGCCGATAAATAAAGTAGCGGCCGTTCCGACGAAAATGATGAGGAACGCGGCGGGATTGGCAAGCGCGCTAAGACTGGCGCCCTTCAATACCATTCCGACTCCAACTGCAATAACCGCAAGAATAATTCCGATAATACTCGACTTCTCCATCTAGCTGCCAGCCCCCCAGGTTATGTAAGTGAACATTCATGCTACCGCGCCTTCAAAGATTACCGATTGCGCTCTCCTTATTTTAGTTCTTCTGACTCGGTTCTTCAACATATTCTTATTACAAGTTCATGCGAACCCATTAATATTAGAGTATTAGCCCGTAAACCGAAGAAAATCGACGATTTACCCAAAACAATAATGAGGGTCCAACACATTTTCATTTGCCCCCGTTTACCGATGAACTTTCAGGCCTAAGCAACGTGAAACCTATAAATGCTGATAAAAATAATAAAAAACGCCTCTCGCGAGGCGTCTTCAAGGAATAATAAAATGAGTGCTAATGCAGTTCTTTCTCTTTGATTCCCTTACGCGAATCTTTGGAAACAAACAGCGTAGCCATGTTGTAATTCGATTCGAACTGTACGCTTGCGTGCAGCGTGTTGTTCTTCAGCGCGAATTCGAAAACAATCTCCCCATGCGTCCAATGATGCTTGTGGCGAAGCGACTCGGCGGCCATTTTGCGGAACGATTGAAGATGCGTCTCCGACAGCCCTTCCTCGCAAACCTGCAGCACTCCGCCCTTGCTCTCGAGAGGAAAATGGCGGATGCCGAATTTCCCGACGATATTATTGCGGATTTGCACGAACACGATCCCCGAAGTCATTCTGCATAATTCTTCCCTAACTTCACGAAAAACGACTTCGATTTGCTTGCTCAATGGCAGTTGTTCCAAATACATAAATTCCCTCCTTCCGGCCAGGTAAGTAGTTAATTCGACGCAGAAGTGTAAAATATATGTAAGTTATACAGGTCTTATGTCACATTATACGAGTGCATCTTACCTATTTCAACATTAATTTGCATATATTTGAAATTTTCCGAAAATGAAATCGAGAACAAACGCAAAAAAGGGACGGCGATGGATCGCTTTCGTCCCGGTTCTTTAGTCTTAGCCGTCAACTGTGCATTACTTATTTCCCGAACGGCAAGTAATCCTCGTTATGCAGCTCGAGCAGCTTGGAGATCGGAATGCCGGTCTTCTCATGAATATCCAGCATCGTGCTTCTCGGATTCTGCTTCACATAATTGCGCACTTGCAAATAAACCTCGTCCTGTACGACCTGGCAGTCATTGCTGTACGGCGATTTGGCCTTGATATAGAGCGTTCCGCATTTCTTGCAATTTCCCAGTACCACTCGGACTCACTCTCGCTTTCCTACGATATATTCCACGACAAAAGCCGCATGTATCCGTGATGGAATGACATTTGCTACAGCATTCGCACCTATTCTTTCCAATGCGGGGGTGCCTATTTCTATTATAGGAGGGTACGATGGTCCCCACTAGGGTTTCCGGCACTAGTCGAGGGTACTAAATTTCATAGACCAAATGACACAGCGATGGTATAATCTAGGATACATATCAAAGTATTGTCGAAGGAGTTGTCGAAACGTATGGGTTGGTTCCGCGAAAAATCTTTCAAGAGGAAGCTCCAAATCGGCTGCTACACGCCGGTAGCGGTTTTATCGCTGCTGTTCATCGTCTTTACGCAATCTTGGTTGAGCATTCTTCTTGCAGTTGTGTTTTTCGGACTCTGTTTTCCTTTTATAAGCTGGCTGGAGAGAGCGCTTACAGAACCTATCGACAACATAACCAGAAGCGCGATGAGCATCGCCAAAGGCGACTTTTCACAGAAGGTATACATAAACTCCGACGACGCGATGGGGGAATTGGCCGATTCCTTCAACAAAATGATCGACCGCTTAAAGGACATTCTCAAAGAAACGTCGACAACCTCCAAGGTTGTCGCGGAAGCAAGCCAAGACAGCTTCCTGCAGAACAAAAACCTGATGGAGGTCATCGGTCAAGTGACGACTTCCGCAGGCGAGCTTGCGGCGGGTGCCAACCAAATTTCCGAAGAAGTCAGCAACATATCCGTCGCGATCAAGGATATCGAAACGCGCGTAACCGACTACGCTCATTCGACCAAAGACATGAACATGCATTCCGAGAAGATGGTGGGACTCGTCGATAAAGGAAGAAACGCAGTAGAATCTCAAAATGAAGGGATGAAACGTAACGTAGAAGCGACGAACATGGTGTCGTCGGCGATTGACCTGCTTGCCAAGCAAGCCAATAACATCTCCCGCATTACCGGTACGATTTCGGACATTGCCGAGCAAACCAACCTGCTCTCGCTCAACGCTTCGATCGAAGCCGCCCGTGCCGGCGAGCACGGCAAAGGTTTTGCAGTCGTAGCCCAGGAGGTGCGCAAACTGGCCGTCGAATCGACGGCGTCGACCAAGGAGGTTTTCGGCCTTGTGCGCAGCATCCAGCAAAGCATCGACCAGGCGCTGCATAATATTCAAACGAACGAGAGCATCGTCCAAGCGCAGACGACGCTAATTTCCGAGACGGAGAAAATTTTCTCGGAAATCGTCGAGAGCATTCAATTCATCACGCAGCAAATTTACGTATTCGCCAAAGAAAGCGATCTGATGCTCGAAAGAGCACAGACGATTTCCGCCACCATGGAGAACATTTCGGCGATCACGGAGCAATCGGCCGCCGGTACGCAGGAAGTTTCCGCCTCCATGAACGAGCAAATCGCTGCCGTACAGAGCATGGTCAAACAATCCGAGAATATGGCCTCCTCCGCTAACCAGCTCCAGAAAGCGATTCAAATATTCAAGCTATAAGTGCTTTCGCAAAGTAGCATAAGAAGCTTGAGCACACGCCATAAGCTTAATAGAAAGGTCGCCTCCGGCGGCCTTTCGCCGTTCATCGCGAACATCGCCCTTGATCGGCGGCCAACCGTGTGATTAAATAAGTGCATAGCAAGCAGAAAGGCGGTTAACTCAATGAAACCTTTGCAAATATCGCCCGAAACGGCAGTGAAGCTCGCCAAGGCGCTGAACGTGCCGATCGAGCACTTGATGCACATGCCGCAGCATATTTTGCTCCAGAAGATGGCGGAGCTCGCCAAACAAACGAATGCAGACGCTCCAGCCGCAGATAAGAACGATCCGGAGCAATCCTCATGATTCCGTTCGCCAACACTTGGCCTTACGAGACGATCGGGCAAGATGTTTATGTGCAGGAGTGCCCGTTCTGCCAGACTGCCAACGTTATGCTGAGGATGAAGAAGGACGAGCTTCAGGAAATCCGGGACGGACGCAAAAAGCTGCTCATATTCCCATGCTGCCATAATAAAATGACTGTCGTCGATAACGACAACGATTATTTGCTCAGCGACCGGCCCGTAAGGAGCAAACGGAAGTAAGGAGCAGCGTCAAACGCAAAAAAAGCATCCATCCCGCAACTTCGGGACGCGATGCTTTTTTGAGTGTATGGAAACCTATCCGTAAGGCTATTTTTGCTGCTTCATTTCCTCCGGCAGATCGATCTGCGCAGCGAGCATCTCTTCGCGCGTAATGGCCCATTGCTCGCGGCTGGCGCGAATCATGCCGGAATCCATAATTTTCTTGTCGTTGATCACTTTGCCGAACCATTTGACCGCATCCTGATAACGGCCTGTCCGCCGGCTCAGCTCCCCTATCAAATACATGAGCCTGGCATTGTTCACATCCGCGCCTTCCGTCTCGTAAACCTTAACGTAAGCGTTCAAGGCATGTTCCAAAAATCGCCGCTCCTGCTCCGCATCTTCCTTCTCCCGCCAAAGCCAAGCGATATGATGAAGCATGCCTGCAATAATCCGGTCCTTCTCCTGCTTAATCTGCGCGCATAACAGCGCCAGCTTGAACGTCTGCATCGCCTCGTCCCAGCCGCGTTTGCCGCCGTAATCCCTCATCGACCAATTGATTCTAACCCGTTCCTCGAATGTCTTCCGGTGCGAAGCGACGAACCGGTCGGAGAAATTCTCCGTGCTGGCGAACCCGCAAACGGGACATACCCGAACCACGTAATAATCCGGATTCACTTCTTTATATCTTAAATAAAAATCCGTATCGCTGCCGCTTGCTTTTTTGAAGCTTGGCCGAACGCGCGACGTTTCAAAAACGCTTTCGCAATACATGCAAGTTACTTTCGTCTGGAATAAAGGGTCGAGTGACATCTGCCAGCATCCTTTCGCGCAAACCGGAAATTATACAGTGTTTATTCAGGATTATGCAGATTATTCGGTCGTATCGTCTTCCGTATTGACGAAATGGTAGGCAGGACCTTGCAGTCGTTCGAGCACTACCCGACGCAGCGTCGGATCGAGACCGATCTCTTCCAGCGCGGCGCCCATGCAGCTCAGCCATGCATTCGCACGCTTCGGAGTGATCGGAAACGGCATATGCCGCCCGCGCATCATCGGATGGCCGTACATATCCGAGAACAGCGAAGGCCCGCCGAAAAATTGCGTCAGAAACATAAACTGCTTCTCCATGACCGGCATAATGTCTTCCGGAAATAACGGTCCCAGGTCGGGATGTGCCTGCACCCTCGGATAGAATGCTTCTACGATACGGCGAATCGTCCGTTCTCCGCCGATCGCTTCATATATAGTGGTATGATTCGTTTCGCTCATAGGATCATTCTCCTGCTTTAGAATCGTTGAAAAGCACAGTACATTTTTACTACGCCTATTCGTATTGTAGCATAAAGCGTCATGGATGTCCTTGTTCATTCATATTCATGAAGTGTAGTCTGTCCTGCGGAAAGCTGTATCCAAACGCGCACGGACAGCCGGGAGGTACCATGATGCGCTTGAAGCCGTTTCATATCCTTGCGCTGGCTCTGCTTGCGATAGGCTTGTTCATGATCGTTTACCCTGCGGAGGGAACAGCCGCTGCAATGAGGGGTATTGTCATATGGTGGGACGTGTTGTTTCCGGCACTATTCCCGTTTTTGGTCATAGCCGAGATGATGCTCGGCCTCGGCCTTGTGCATTTTATCGGCATGCTGTTAGATCCGCTTATGAGGCCTTTGTTTCGCGTCCCCGGTATCGGCGGATTCGTAATGGCTATGGGCTTTGCATCCGGCTACCCGGTCGCCGCCCGTCTCACTTCCCAATTATGGGATCAGAAGCTGGTCAATCGCGAAGAAGGAGAACGCCTGGTCGCCTTCGCGACGACATCCGATCCCATCTTTATGATCGGCGCCGTATCCGTCGGATTTTTTCACGATGTCCGGCTGGCCGTCGTGCTCGCTTCCGCTCATTACGGCAGCGCCGTGCTGCTTGGTTTACTTATGCGGTTTCACGGCAGAGACAAGAAGGCCGGATATGAAGCCGCCGCAAGATCGGCAATCGTCGGACGTAAGCGGTCGAAAACGAGTCCCTCTCTGCTCAAACGCGCTCTCCATGCCATGCACGAGGCTAGACTTCGTGACGGACGCGCATTAGGCACGATGCTGAATCAAGCTGTCAAAATCGCCATTCAGCTCATTATGGTCATCGGCGGGTTAGTCGTATTTTTCTCCGTCGTGCTGGAAGCGATGCGCATTACTCACCTTATGGAGTACGTCTCAATCGCGATCGGTTCTTTGCTCGGACTGTTCGGTTTGCCCCAGCCTTTGGCGGCTGCCATCATCAACGGCATGTTCGAAGTTACGCTTGGAGCGAAAGCTGCCGGCGCGGGAGGCGCCGCCATTCCCTTGGCTTATAAAGCAGCGGTTTGCGCATTCGTGCTATCCTGGGCCGGTTTATCCGTACATGCTCAAATCGTCAGCTTGCTCTACCGAACTCCTTTTCGCTATACACCTTTCGCTTTAGCCCGAGTCCTGCACGGCTTCCTGTCGGCCGGGGCCGTCCTACTGCTGTGGGATTGGCTCAAGCCCGCTCAAGCTCCGGATCTGACGGCGTTCGCTCCTTTTGCAAAAACCGCGAGCCCTTCCCTTCTCGGATGGGGTGCTTCGCTGCCTGCCTCGCTGCTGCTGTTGGCGGCAATATGCGCCGGACTTCTCGCTCTTGCAATCGGTGTTGCCACCTTCAAAAGGATTCGCAGCCTGATCGGCAAACATTTCTTTTCCTGACCCTGTCATAATATATAGGTGCTTCTCAGCTTGCGAAACGCGATATAGCATTGTTTTCTAAAACTTTATTGTTTATTATAAAATTAGTCCATCCGACGGATGGAAACTCCAACAACCTGGTGATCCTATGAAATGGAACGACGTTCTTAAGCAAGATATGGTCATACCCGAAACCGACTGCCAGCTGATTATCGTCGGCGAGACGAAAGAGGGCGGGCCTTTCTGCTACGAAGATAGCTTTCGCATCGAGAAGGTGACCGAAACGCAGCTAACGGTCGGCTTCGATATTCGTGCGCAAAATCCGTTTGACCGATTGGAGCATGTCACCTTCGTAGAATACTCGTTCCGCGAGCGCGGCGTCCAATTTTACTCATTCGTTCAACTGCTCAACCTGGAAACGCGCAAAAACAAATGCATACTGACGCTAACCGCGCCGGATGAGATGCATCTTTTTCAAAACCGCAGGTATAGCCGGATTACGCTGCCCGCCAAAACGCCGGTAATGTGCAAAATCGTCGGCATACGTACCAATTCGGCGAAGCACGGGATCGCCTTCTCGGGCAATATGCTGGATCTATGTGCGGGAGGCATGGCATTCGTCACGAATTCACGCATGTTTAAATCGCTCTTTTTAGAGGCTTCCTTTCATCTGCCCGATATTGAAGAGAAATTTTCCGTTTCGGGCGAGGTGATCCGCGTCACGCCGTACAGCATCGACTCCTACCGCGTAGCCGTTGAATTCCGCGATACGCCGAAAGAGCTGCTGCAGTGCATTGACGAGTATTGCGTTAACCGTGGGAATTAGCTTAAGCTTAGGACAAGCCTGCCGCCATGAAAGGTATCATTCAGCGGTGGTTATTTTTCCGGCATTCGTACATCACATCACTTGGCCCCGAGACAGAGGAGGATTTCCGTTTTGAACTATTACGTAGTGGATCGCGGCGACGAAGCGTCTCTGCGGCTAGCCGAACATTTTCACAAGCTCGCTTCGAAGCACGGGATGATACTTGACGAGGGGAAGCCGGATATCGTTCTCTCGATCGGCGGCGACGGCACGATGCTGCATGCGTTTCATAAATTCATCAAGCAGATCGATCATATCGCTTTCGTCGGTATTCACACGGGACACCTCGGTTTTTTTGCCGACTGGAAGCCCGATGAGATCGAGCATCTTATGGCGCTTATCATTCAGCCGGCTCCGGCGAGCAAGCTGAAGATCGTTCAATACCCGCTGCTCGACATATTGATTACAACCGAGAACGGTACGGAATCCCACTTGGCGCTTAATGAATTCACGCTGAAGGGCGTCGAAAAGATGCTTGTGGCCCAGCTTAACATCAACGACGAAATGTTCGAAATGTTCCGCGGCGACGGTATTTGTATCTCCACGCCTTCGGGCAGTACCGCTTATAATAAGAGCTTGGGCGGCGCGCTGCTGCATCCGGCCATCGAAGCGATACAGATCGCGGAGATCGCCTCGATCAACAACCGCGTTTACCGGACGCTCGGCTCTCCGATGATTTTGCCGAAGCATCATCATTGCGATATTTATCCGAAGGGACACCATCAGTTCGTATTGTCGGTTGACCATAACCTTTCGCTCCGCAACGACGTCGTTTCCGTCCGCACGATGGTCTCGACGCAAAAAGTCCGGTTCGCCCGCTACCGCCCCTTTCCGTTCTGGGATCGTGTCCGCGAAGCGTTCATCGGATTCGAGGAAAAATAACAAGCAAGCAGGCATCCCCTGCTTGTTTTTTTATAGGCGTTTTCTACCACTCGAAAACCGGTGCAGTATGGTAAGGTAGTGGCATGACCTGGCTCGTGCCGGGCGAATGTCGGAAGAACGGAGCGAAATGAAGGATGGAACTATCCATTACGAACGATCTGAGCGCCGAAGATAAAGCGTATGTAAGAAACAAGTTGATCGAGTTTAATTACAGGCATTTTCCCGATGAGTTAAAGAGCAGGTATCAAGAACTGAGTTTGTTTTTGAAGAACGAATGCGGACAAATATACGGCGGGATCGTCGGCGAAATATGCTGGAACTGGCTCGAGGTGCATTATTTGTTCGTCGATGAGGAGCTTCGTCATCTCGGTTATGGCACAAAGCTTCTGTCTGAAGCCGAACGTATCGCCAAAGCGAAAAAATGCGATTTCATCAAGCTCGATACGTTAAGCTTTCAAGCATTGGATTTTTACCTGAAGCAAGGGTTCGAGGTATACGGAACGATACCGAATGCCGGCGGCTTTACGCACTACTATTTGAAGAAGGATATTTGAGCTGAGCCGGAGGAGTGGCGCCATGCTTGCCGCAGCAATTTTCCGCAAAGCAAAAAATCCGGAAGCATATCTGCGTTCCGGATCGGGGTTACAGCGGTCTGCGGCTGACAGCCGATACGTATATCCACATGGGAGCTGCGCGGAGCAGAATGGTTTAGTACGTTCTTCCGTACGTCTCCTTCTTGGCCGCGTCGATCAGCAGCAGAAGAGCCGAAATAAGATGCATGATCATCCCGACAAAAGGAATCCATGCGATGCATGAAGTAATGATGCCCACAATGCTTCCCGTTTTGCCGGACTTCTCGTTGACCGAGATGACCAGCGTAACGATGTGCAGAACAAGCATGATTATAAGCGGGACCCACGAAAGAGAGATCACGATCAGGCCGCCCAGGAAAGGGATGCCCAATATCGCTTCCATCACCCCGGTAATCCACTTCATCAGCTTCGATGTCGACATTTGCGTTCGCCTCCTTGCTAATTGCTTATGGTATCAACCATTAGCATATGTAGGAAAAGCCGCTCTATGCCGGCAACCGCTAAAATTATGCGCAAGCCTGGTAAAGGGCTGCCGAGCTGCTCTTCCCGCTAAACAGCTGCATTCTCGCCGACGGCTTTCAGCGACATTCCGTCGGCGTTACTCCGCAATGGATTTGAAGATGTGATTGAAGAACGGCAAGATTGAAAACGAACTTCATCCAAAATCCGATTACCGATTCCGATAGGCCAAGAAGGTTTCCGGCTATATGGATTGTAATGGCGCACTACGAAAAAAGGGCTGCACTGTATGAGGCAACCCTTTTGCTATTACCGGTTCATGATGATCTGCTGACCCTCGGCAAGCCCTTTCTTGATTTCAACCTCCGTCGATGTCACAAGACCTTTGACAACGTCGACCTCCTTGCGGTTCTCTCCTTCGATAATATGCACGAAGTCCCGCCCCTGGTAAGAGCGCAGCGCCACCCTCGGAATTTTGACGACGTCGTTTTTTTCGGCCAGCACTAGCTTGAAATGCACGTTATCGCCGAATGCGAAGTCAGACGATACGGAATCAAACTCGAAAAGCAGCGTGCGGGCGTTTTGATCGGCAACGGCTTGATCCAGCGTAAACGGTGCAGACGAAGGGCTTTGCTTAACGACGCCCGTAACCGTTTGGTCCCGAACCGTCAGTTCGACCGGCATGCCTTTCTCGATTTCGGTCAGGTTCGTCAGGGAACCCTGCGGAGTTGAATAACGAACTTGCAGAGCCCCCTCATTCGCTATACCGACGACATCCTGATAAGCGACCGCTCTATCGCCCGGGCGAAGGAAATCGACGAATGTGACGACCCCGTCTATCGGAGCGATCAGCTTCAGCTTTTCTTTACGCGCTTCCATGCCCGCAAGACGCATCTCCTCAATCTGCACGTTCATTACGGCGATTTTGGTTTCGTCGGCTGAATCGCCGCTTCGAACCTTGTCCATCTCCACTCTAACGGCTTCCAACGCCAGTTGCTGCTTTTTCAGATCGAGCTCCAGCGATTGCGGATCAAGCGTCATCAGCACGTCGCCCTTCTTCACGCGGTCGCCGGCTTTGACCTGTACCGATGCGATTTTGCCGTCAATCGTATATTTTACAAACTCGGTGTTAGCCGGCACGATAACGCCTGTACCATGGATCTCGTTAGAAAGATGGCCTTTGCTTACCTCCAACAATTCAACCTTGTCCTTGACCGGCGGCAGCAGTTCAGGCTTCGCCTCTTCATGTACCGGAATCAATCCGCATCCGGACATAAGCAGCATGGCTGCCAATATCGTTCCCGCTTTCGTTCCGTTTCTCCGCTTCTTCCCCACTGCGTCGCCTCCGTTAAGGTCGGCCGGTCGTGCTGTTAGGCTGTGGCTGCTGGCCGCGTTGTTGATGCTTGCCGCCCGGCTGGCCGGGCCCCGATTGACCGCGAGACATTTGCTGCTTCGACCCGTTCGCATGCTGCTTGCCTGACGAATGCTGCTCTTTCCCTTGCTGAAACTTCGGCTTCGCCGATTGATGCTCTCTGCCGGAGTGACCTTTATGCGAGCGCTCCTGGCGCTCGTGGTGCTGCTGATGGCGCTCACGCGGCTCTTTGTGCTCGCGCGGTTCGCGGACATGCTCGCGATGCGTTTCCTTCGGCTCTCTCTGAGCCGCGCGCTGATGATGTCTTTCGTCCCTGATATGCTCGCGCGGGGCGTCTCTGCCTTCCCTCTCGGGATTATCTTTCAAGCGCTCCGGGTCCTGGTTCTCCCGCGGCTCCTTCGTCCCTCTGCTGTTCCATTCCCGCGGAACGATTCCTTCTTGCGGCTCCTGCAGCTCGTCCGAGCCATTGCCGCCGTTTTGAAGCGGATGCTCGGCGAGCAGCTCGCCGTTCGCTTGACGGGCGTTTTTGACGTTCAGCTTCTCGATAATGAAATAAGCGCAGCCGAAGTTGCAATATTCGTTCAAATAATCCTGAACCGTCGAAATCGAGAAATCCTTGCTGCCCTTCGCATTCGACTCTTTGAAAAATCCGCGCAGCCTCAGCTGATTGTAGCCCCAATCGCCGACGACGTAATCATATCGTTCCAGCACGTCGCTGTACCGCTCGCGAAATGCCTCTAAATTCCAGCCATCCTTATTTTCGGCCAGCAGCTCGTACGTATTGCCACCAACATGATACAAATGCTATCCCCCCATTCTCAACCCCATAAAGTGAAGTGATGCTCCGATGCTTATTCCGAGTACTTTACGGGGAGCCCCGATTACCCCATAAAGTGAAGTGATGCTCCGATGCTTATTCCGAGTACTTTACGGGGAGCCCCGGTTACCCCATAAAGTGAAGTGACGCTCCGATGCTTATTCCGAATACTTTACGGGGAGCCCCGATTACCCCATAAAGTGAAGTGATGCTTCGAGGCTTATTCCGAGTACTTTACGGGGAGCCCCGATTACCCTGTAAAGTGAAGCGTAAGCTCGCCTCTAACTGGAAATCCTACAGCTAAATTTGCTCAAAACAGCTAAAAAATGCATTTAACGGGAATTTCTCCAGTTAATTTCGTTCCATTTCGCCCGTATTGAAGGTTTTCGCTAATTTACATGCAGAAAATCCATCTATTTATCAAATGAGGCACGAAACTAGAAAAATAGATGCACTTTTTCCATCTATATGCCCTAGAGATGCGCACGGTACTAGCTGAGCACTGCTTGCCCGATGCCCGATGACCAATCCGAGCGCTCAAATCCGCGCTTCCTACCGCTAAACGAGCGTCTCGACCGCCGATTTCACCTGCTCATGCGCATGGTATGAGCTGCGTACGAGCGGGCCGGATTCCACGTGGCTGAAGCCGCGTTTCATGCCCTCGGCCTTGAGCTCCGCGAACTGCTCCGGCGTGTAATATTGCTTTACGACCAGATGCTGCAGCGAAGGCTGCAAATATTGGCCGATCGTCATAATATTTACGTCGACGGCACGCAAATCGTCCATCGTTTGCAAAATTTCTTCCCATGTTTCCCCAACGCCGAGCATGATGCTGGACTTCGTCGGGATGGCCGGCGCCATCTCCTTGGAGCGTTGCAGCAGCTCGAGCGAGCGGCGGTATTTGGCTTTCGAGCGGACGCGGTCCGACATCCGTTCCACCGTTTCGATATTATGATTCAAAATATCCGGCTTCGCGTCAAGCACCTTTCGCAGCGATTCCGCGTCGCCCATAAAATCGGGGATCAGCACCTCTACCCCGCACATCGGCATCTTCCGGCGAATCGCCCGAATCGTTTCGGCAAAAATTCCCGCTCCGCCGTCGGCCAAATCGTCCCTCGCAACCGACGTCACGACACAATGCCGCAGCCCCATCTGCTCCGCCGCTTCCGCAACGCGTTCCGGCTCTTGCAGGTCGAGCTCGGTCGGGAGCCCTGTTTTGACTGCGCAAAACCGGCATGCCCTCGTACATATATCGCCTAAAATCATAAACGTCGCCGTTCTATTCGCCCAGCACTCGTGAATGTTCGGACATTTGGCTTCCTCGCACACGGTATGGAGCGTCTTGGAACGCATCATCTGTTTGATTTCCGTAAAATTCTCATCCGTCGTCAGCTTGATCTTCAGCCATTCCGGCTTCCGGCCGCTCCGTTCTCTTGGCATCCCTGGAACCCGCTTTCTGCGTAGATTGGTCATTCCGTCTTTCCCGCTATTATAGCACGAAAATGGAACCAAGGATAAATGGCTGTGCCGTCCTTTTGGACGAGCGTGTTTACCGGGAATTGGAACAATCAGCGGAAAGATAAACCGCCACGTCTTCTTGTTGACAAGCGCGTTTACCGGGATATCGAACGAACAGCCAAGGTTATACGTTCAGAGATATCAGCCAGACCTTATTTTTCCGGAAAGAACGAGCGGCGCAATCATGAAAACTTGAAGGGCCGGCTTGTTATCCGTTACGTTTATCTCCATATTACACTGAGCCTAATTGAAATAATCGGATGACGTTGTTTGAAAAGGTGTGATTTTGTTCGATTTCAAAGCCAAATATGGTACACTGAATAGCATAGATAACGTGTGCATAGAAATCGATGTCTTTGTGCGCGGCATTTTACACATACAACCAAAACGGTTGAAAATATCAGTCACAATCGGCGAGGAGGCGGCTTACATGGAACTGGAACAAATACCGGCAGCCGTCCGGGAGAAGGATGAGCGGCTAGGCGCCATTTTGCGGGAAATGGGGCGCGTAATGGTCGCGTTTTCGGGAGGCGTGGACAGCTCGTTCGTGCTCAAAAGGGCTCAACAGGAGCTCGGGGATCAGGTGCTCGCGGTTATTGCGGCATCGGAGACGTTCCCAACACGCGAATTTGACGCGGCGGTAAAGCTCGCGGAAGAGCTGGGCGTCCGCATTCATAAAACGGAAGTGAAGGAATTCGAGAACGCCGATTTCGTGGCCAACAACCCGGACCGCTGCTACCACTGCAAAACGGGATTGTACGCCCATCTGCAAACGCTCGCCCGCGAGCTCGGTTATTCCTATTTGCTCGACGGCTCCAACGTGGACGATCTCGGCGATTACCGGCCCGGCCTTCAGGCCAAAAACGAGCAAGGCGTCCGCAGTACGCTGCAAGAAGCCGGCTTCGTCAAAACGGAAATACGCCAGCTGGCCAAGGAACTCGGGCTGCCTGTCTGGGATAAGCCGTCGTTCGCTTGTTTATCGTCGCGCATCCCCTACGGCACCAAAATCGAAAAATATAAAATCGATCAGCTTGACGAAGGCGAAGCTTTTCTCATTTCGCTCGGCCTCCTTCAGGTTCGCGTCAGGCATCATGACAAAATCGCCCGGATTGAAGTTATGCCGGAGGAAATTAATAAGGTGCTGGAGCATCGCGAGCTCATTTTCGAGAAATTCACCTCGCTTGGCTTTACGTATGTCACGCTGGATTTGGCCGGTTATCGGACGGGAAGCATGAATGAAGTGCTAAGCCAGTCGACGAAGCAGAAAGTGAAGGACGCGTCTTTATGATGGATCTTGAACAGCTATTGCAAAAAGTTCAAAGCGGTGAACTGCAAATAGACGAAGCCAAAAAACATATGCAGCCGCTGCTCTCCTCCGGCATCGCCGACCTCGGCTTCGCGCAGGTCGATACGGAACGCGAGAAACGGACCGGCTTTCCGGAGGTCATTTTCGGCGAAGGCAAAACGACGGAGCAAATTACCGCGATCTTCGCCAAGCTGATGGAGCATGCCGACCGGGTACTGGCGACACGCGTCGATGCGGATAAAGCGGAGAAGGTCATCGCGCAGCTGAGCGGCGTAACCTATCATGCGACGGCCCGTGCCCTGACCTGGTTCAAAAAGCCGATCCTGCACGTAAAAAGCGGCTATATAGCGGTCGTCTGCGCCGGAACTTCCGATCTGCCGGTAGCGGAGGAAGCCGCTCTGACCGCGGAATGCATGGGGTCGCACGTCGAGCGCGTGTACGACGTCGGCGTAGCCGGCATTCACCGGCTTTTCAAGCGGCTGCCCGTCATTCGCGGCGCAAGCGCCATCGTTGTCGCGGCAGGCATGGAAGGCGCGCTGGCCAGCGTGCTCGGCGGCCTGGTGTCCAAGCCGATCGTCGCCGTCCCGACCAGCATCGGCTACGGCGCAAGCTTCCAAGGTATGGCCGCGCTTCTTGCCATGCTGAACAGCTGCGCGCCCGGTGTCACCGTCGTTAATATCGACAACGGCTTCGGGGCAGGGTACGCAGCAGGCATCATTCACAAGAACATCGCCGATCAAGCGGCGTCGAAATAAGCTTGCCATTTTAGCCAAGAAGGATGGGAAACATGAAAATCGTTTATTTTGACTGTTTTTCGGGGATTAGTGGTGATATGACTCTGGCTGCGCTTGTCGACGCCGGGGCGGACCGCGAATATGTGGAGAACGAGCTTGCGAAGATACGCATCGAACCGTTTGCGCTCGAATGGAAACGCGTGAACAAAAGCGGCATATCCGCGCTAAAAATGGACGTCGTGATCGAGCCGGGCTCGGCTCCCTCGCATCACCGCCATTACACGGATATCGTTAAGCTTATAGAAGGTGCAGGCTTCAGCGAACGCGTCGTTACGCTTAGCTTGGCGATCTTCCGCAATATCGGCATCGCGGAAGCGAAAATCCACGGTATTCCTGTGGATAAGGTTCATTTCCATGAAGTCGGCGCTATCGATTCGATCGTCGACATCGTCGGCGTCGCGCTGGCGCTCGATTCCATAGGGGCCGACAAAATCGTTTGCGCCCCCGTCCCCCTCGGATCGGGAACCGTTCGTTGCGATCACGGCATTTACCCGGTCCCTGCTCCGGCTACACTGGAAATGATGAAGGGATTGCCGATTGCGCCGTCCTCACACCGCGTGGAGCTGACTACGCCGACCGGCGCAGGCATCGCAGCGGGTATTGTCGACGAGTTTTCAAGCGCCCTTCCGCCGATGATCGTCGAATCGATCGGCTACGGCGCCGGTACCCGCGACTTGCCGAGCCAGCCGAACGTGCTTCGCATCGTTATCGGTCACACCGACCCGCATTTGGCAAAGTGCACGCCTCCCTTGATCCACATGGGACATGAAACCCGGCATGAGCATGAGCATCACCACCATCACAAGCACGAGCACCATGGACACAGTCACTCGCATGATCACGAGCATGAGCATCACGGGCACAGCCACTCGCATGATCACAAGCACGATGATCACGGGCACAGCCATTCGCAGGATCATAAGCACGATGATCACGGGCACAGCCATTCG
>NZ_QMFB01000026.1:106263-128159 GCF_003285015.1 Paenibacillus contaminans
ATCACGGGCACAGCCATTCGCATGATCACAAGCACGATGATCACGGGCACAGCCATTCGCATGATCATAAACACGAGCACCACGGGCACAGCCACTAAGTGTCCGGCAATAATATAGTCTGATTACGCAGCTTGTCGGGTCGAAAAATCGACAGCCTGCTCTAGACAAATAAGACCTGACTTGTCACAATGAAAAGCGGCAGCCTAGGACGTTAAAAATCCTAGACTGCCGCTGTTTTATTCAACTATCGTAAGCGTTAGCTCAATAAAGATTTGCTTCTCAATAGATGTTCTGTTTCCTGAATAAGCTCGCGCATCATGTTATGAGCTTTGTTTAAACACTCTTCATCTTCCGTAAGTAAAGTGAATATATCATTTATTCTCCGGGAGTACTTGCTTGGCACTATGCGGAATGAATCGGCAATGACAGACGCCCCTTTTTCATTCATCAAATACGTTTCGTTACTTGCAAACAAAACCTGATTCAAGCACGATACTGACCTGAACCAACATCCAGCGATATAAGATAAATCTTTTTTGTAGATACCTTTATATCCATTATCGAGAGCAAACGCGGCTTCCCAAAAAAATTTTTGAATGGTTGCTTCTTGAAAAACGGGCGGGTACGGAATTGTTCTACTCTTCAATTTTCCTACAACATCCGAAGGATCCCATAACACTTTACACAACGCCGTCTCGGCTAAATAAATCGAGTTGGCAAATCCATGGGGATGTCCTGGTTGATAATCAATTGTAATAGTTCCCCTGACACATTCATCAATTACATCAGACACTTTATTTTGATCGCGAAATATAAAATCAACAGGAATTTGATCAACTTTCAACCAGCCTCCGCCATTTATCCATGGTCCCCAGCCGCCTATTTCCGTCACTAGGTTTTCTCTATGGTCGTCATCAATTGCAGCCGTAACCTGACGAAGCCGGGTAATGTCCAGCTCTTTTTCGGAATCGTAGTAGATACCAATATCAATATCAGAGTTTGGGCTTTCAGTCCCCCTTGCTCTTGAACCGCCGAGAACCAAAGCACTTATTCCGCGGATTTGTTTTAACCTGTCAACAATTTTCGCAATCGTGTATTGCACGTCCATCATTCTCGCTCCATCCCTATGTTCCATTACGTCAATATTAATGAATACCTTTTCTTAACTCAATGGAGAGAATTTATTAAACAAAATACCCGTTTGCTGAGTTATTGAGTTATCGGTACATTCCCATTTCCTTTGTTGCTGTAAAGCCTATTGATTCATACAAAGGTCTAGCCTGGTCGCTTGCAACAAGTCTGAATAAACGTATATTTCTTTCTGAAAACCACTCCAACGTTGCATTCGTTAATGTTCTAGCGATGCCCAGTCTTCTGAATTGCGGTTCCACATATACATCGGCAATAAACCCGTAACGACGGAGTTTAAGATATCGGTAAGGTGCATCATCTTTGATAAACGCTCCGGCGCATGCAATGATCTGACCGTTTTTTTCTACGACAAAATGTTGTGCTGAGTTTGCCAAATAAAACGATCTGTAATCTTCCTCAACAATCTGTTGGAAATCAGGTAATAACCTTTGAGCCATTCCTGTTTCTTCAAACATTTTATACTTCAGTTTCACTATGCCAGGAATATCGTCAATACCAGCTGCCCTGAACAATTTTCTTCCCCCTTAATATTTCCATCCTCAACTGTCCTGCCCGTTCGTAAAAAGAGGCAGCCGATCGTCGTGGCCGGCTGCCGTCGTATCTTTATTCCACTAACGTACCCAACCCGTATTAGAAGTTCCAACCTACACTACGACTTGAGAAGGCTCGTGCACCATAAACAAATTTCCGTTCGGATCGGTAAACCGGCAAAAACGTCCTACCGTCCCGGCGTCCTCGATCTCGCTGACAGCGACGCCCGACGTACTCAGGTACCGATGAAGCTCGTCCATCTCATTGATTCGGAACCCGACCAAAGGAGTGACTTCGTCACCGCGATATACATTCAAGTTCGTTCTGAGCTGCGAACGCCACATCAGGATGTTTGGGCCCGGCTCTTTGTCGAGAAAGACAAGATCCGGATTGCCCGGCAATGTCTTGTTGAAGCCCAGGATGTCCGCGTACCAGTCTGTTGTCTGCTCCAAATCATAGACGGGAAACTCGATATAGCGGATACCTTCGACCAGCGGGTCATCGTCCTTGCTTACCGCGTCAGGCAGCTGGTGCACCATGAAAAAATTGCCGTCCGGATCGTCGAAATAAAAGAAATCACCGTGCCCATAACTTACGATCGGCTCAAGCGTCACACCGCCTTCTTTCATATGACGGTGAAGCTCTTCGATTCGCGTCGTACGAAATCCGAGCACCTGTTTACGCTCATCCCCCAGGTAAAAAGCCGCTCTGGCAGGCTGGTTCGTACCGATCAGCAGCACATTCGGCCCTTCCGGAAAGTCGATAAAACCGAGATCGTCATGCGGTTTCCCCGATATTTTCGCTCCAAGATGCCGCTCATACCACGCCAGCGACTCGTCCATCCGGGTTACCGGCAAATGTAAGTATGCGATATGCCCTTGAAAACCGTTTTTTGACATTTTACTCCACTCCCTTTTATGGTTCGCAATGGGTCGGCGCAGTCCGTGATCGACAGCGGAAACAGTTGAGAAGAAATTGCGGTGCCTTTGCCGATGCGCCGTCCAGGCCGTTCGCATTTTAGCTTTTTTCCATCATTACCTTTTACTTAAAGCATTCGTGAATTCATTTGAAAATCCTTCCAGTTAGGAAAAGGATGCCGGTATATTACATGGGCAGCCTTAACCTTAGCCTTTCGGTTGATAATTGAGTTTCAGTATATTCCCGTCGGGGTCCCATACGGTAAATACCGTTCCGCACCCCCCGCGGTCGAAAATTTCCCCAACCCTAACGCCGTTAGCATGAAGTCTGTTTCGCACGTCCTCGGCAGGTTCGTCGATTTCCATGATTAGAAAAGGCTTTGGCTCTCCATGAAGCGTGAAACCGAGTCGCTCGCTTCCGTCAGTTTTCTGCACATGATTGGAATGCCGTTCGCGGGAAAAATAAAAAATTCCGTTTCCGCATCCCAAATGGAAGGAGGATTTTTCTTCAAATCGATATAAAACCCAAGCTGTCCAACATAAAACTCGATTGCCCGCCGCGTGTCAGCTACGGGGATCTCAATCACCATCATGCTTTTTATTTTTGAATCCTCGCGTGCAGCAGGAAATCCCGCCGATCGGCTAAATACTTGATCCGACAAAATGATCCCTCCAGTCCATCCATTTCCAATCATATATATAGATGCCGCTCACCGCTCATAATCTGACATGCATTCCTTATTAATTTTCTGCCCAAAGCCAAAAAGGCCGCTCGCTTTTCCGCGGCAGCCTTACGGTTGGAATTATCCTAACCTTTACTATAATGAATCGGTCTCCCATCAGCCGGCGAATGGCTCCCCATTCGAACGAATGCATAGCGCATGTATCGTCACGATTCGTATTAATCGATAACGGCCGTATCATCGTCATTTTTATATTCTAAAATATCTCCCGGCTGACATTCTAAAGCCTTGCAAATCGCTTCCAAAGTCGATAATCGAATGGCTTTGGCCTTTCCGTTTTTCAATATAGAGAGGTTAGCCATTGTGATTCCAACCCTCTCCGAAAGCTCTGTTACGCTCATTTTTCTTTTAGCCAGCATCACATCAACATTGATTATTATCGCCATGTTATTCACCTCAGACCGTCAAATCATTTTCTGATTTTATATCGATAGCCTCTTTTAAAAGCTTCTGGAGAACAGCAGCGAAAACGGCAATCACCAAGGAGGCAAAAATCAAGATCAAACCGATTACTATGATGCCTGGGGAATCGTCAAGCTCAGCCATGAGATAGAAAAGCGGCATGCCTGCCACATATAAGCAACTGATTATAAGTGCACAGTTTTTGATAACCTTTAATGCGCGTACGGATAATTCCGAGAACGCTTTGTTCTTGTCAATATAGCTTAACAGTTTAAAAGCTTGATACAGAGCAATGTAAAATGGGATCGCCGATGCATACAAATCGATAAAAAAGAAATATTTTATAAAAGTAAAATCCGGATACAATTCCGCTGCATAATTCGCGATTTCCGGCACCACAAAGATGCACATAGCAAGAACCGGGATTCCGGCAAGAATAACAGCCGCCTTTAAAAAGAGTGTTGTTCCTTGTTTCATCAAAACTCCCTCGCTTATTAGTAAATTTACTTTGACTCTAACACAGGGTTTATTGTTTTACAATAAATAAATACTGTTATTAGATATATTGTTGTTGTTATGAAATTATCATTTTCTTCTGTCGCATACCAATCCACCGATGAGCCGCCCGCTAAAAACCCCTATGCCAACCGGCTTAGGGGTATCGTTTGATAAAAAAAATCTCCAGCCCATTGATTCAACGGACTGGAGATCTGTTATTCCTTATGTGTGCCGCCAAGCTCCGCAAACTTCCTGCGAGCTTCCTCGTATACAGCCTTAAGCGGTATGCCGTGCCGTTTGGCCGCCTCTTCGCAATCCTTGAACTCAGGCGCGTACTGGACAAGCTTGCCGTTATGATAGCCCGCTTTCACATTGATCGTTCCCCAAGATGTTTCCACCTTGTGAAATTCGCGTCCAAGCCGGTGGCAGGTGGCGTGCAAATAACGAAGCCCGATCGTAGTCGTTTCGGTAAAAATGACGTCTTCCATCCGCGAAAGCATCCGTTCGTCGACAAGCACGTTCAGCATAAGTCCGGGACGGCCTTTTTTCATAATGATCGGCACCCACCAAACGTCGTTCGCCCCCTGCTCCAGCAAAAGCTCCGTCACATACGGGCAATGCTCGGGATTCATATCGTCGATATTCGCTTGAATCACAAGCATTTGTCCGTCTCTGTGCTCGTCGCGATGCGCAAAAGCCATACCCGTTCCCCCGTTCGGCCGTTTGCTATCATCTTAGCAGAACGCGGCGGAGGCGTCTATCCGGACGATACGCTTACTTATATCCATTGACGGCGAAAAGCGCTTCGTTGCCAAGCAGCAGATGGATTAAGAAATATAGTACCGGAGACATCAACAGAACGGCGAATACGATAATCACAATCGGCAAGCCGGAATAATTGACGGCATGTTTACGGTTCGTTTCAAGGTTTGTCATGCGAAATCATCTCCGTTTCGTGAAGTTTGCCGCCCTTGCGGGAGGCTTTCTATACTTCAACTATAACGTGCAGCTGTACGCATGACTGTGATTAATGTCACAGGCCAATCCGTTTAAGTTGTGAATATTCCGTTACGGCGGCTCAGGGAACTTTTTCGCACCGCGAGCAGCTTCCGGTGCTGGCGGGGCGGCGTCCGACCATATGCGGGCGGCTTTATTTTTTCGGCGTATGCTTTTGCAGCGTCTCGCGGATATTCCGGTTGATCCCTTCCACGTCAATCCGCTCGACAGGCGTGTCGGCCAGCTTGAAAGCTTGCTTCAGCTTCAGAATGCGGTATACGCTCTCGTTTATGCGGCTCATGGACAGCTTGCCTTCCTCCACGCTTTTCTTTAATGCGCCCAGAACCGCCGTCTCTTTATCGTAATCATGAGCGACGAGAACGATATCGGTTCCCGCTTGCACGGCATGTACCGCCGCTTCGCCGATCGAATAATTTTGCAGCACCGCTCCCATCGTCATATCATCTGTGATGACGACGCCGTCAAATCCGAGCTCCCCGCGCAGTAAATCCGTTATGACGGCTTTCGATAACGACGCCGGATACGTCTCGTCGAGCTTCGGCAGCAAAATATGCGCCACCATCACAGCGTCCGCCTTCTCCGCAATCGCGCGCTGAAAAGGCACAAGCTCGAGCTTTTTGAGCTCGTCCAAGCTCTTGTTCACGACCGGCAGCGCGCGATGCGAATCGACGGCCGTGTCCCCATGTCCCGGAAAATGCTTAACGACCGGCACAACGCCTGTCGAACGAATGCCCTGCATCTCCGCAATGCCCAGCTTGCTGACGGTATCGGTTCCAGGGCCGAAAGACCGGTCGCCGATGACCGGATTTTTCGGGTTGCTGTCGACGTCCAATACCGGCGCGTAGTTCATATTAAAGCCGATCGCCGAAACGGCTTCGCCAAGCCGTTTTCCAATATCCGCCGCATATGCCGGCTGACCGATCGTACCGATCGCCCGGTTTGTCGGGAAAGCAGCGAACGATTCCGGCAGCCGATTGACGCGCCCTCCCTCTTGATCGACGCTTAGCCATAACGGAGCCGCAGCTTTTGCGTCTGCATTCGCAGCTTTCAGCGCGTTCAACAGCTTTTGCGTCTGCTCGGCGCTCGCGATATTATCCTTAAAAAGAATAAAGCCGCCTACCCGAAATTTGGCTATCATCTCGAGGGCTTCTTTTCCGGCTGCTTTCCCTTCCAAACCGACTAAAACAAGCTGCCCGATTTTGTCGTCGAGCGACATCTGCTGCATTTGCCGCTTAATCGGATCGGCTTCCGGGGTAGGTGTCGGGCTGGCGCTTGGCGTTATTGTCGTCTGGGGATTGCCGCTATTTCCGCCGCTCGGACCTGCCGATGCTCCGTTATTTCCGGAACCGCCCCAGGTGCAGCCGGACAAAACGATCGCCATTACGGTAGTACCGATAAAGCTGTATGCCATTCTGCCTCGCAACATTCTCACGATTTCCCTCCTTCTGCACGAATCTCAATACCATCATACCTTAATTGTTCCCACCCGGTCATATGTTCATGATCCCGAGCAAAAATCGTAATAAAATTTTGCCGCCGACACATCCTATAAATGGCGAACATGAGCGACAACCAGGAGGATAACCGATGAAGCAAATGTTATTGCAGTGCCGCATTGCGCTGAGCGTCATTGCCGTATATACGCTGATTGCCGCATGTGCCGCTTGTCCGGCCTTATCCGCCGCGCCCTCAGCTCCGGCCAATCCGGCTGCCAAAACGCTGGCCGAACGAAAGGATCTGTTCGACAAGGTGAGTGCGATCACAGGCATCCCGTGGTACAATCTCGCCGCTATCGATCAATACGAACGGACGATGAACCTCGCCAAAAAAAGACCTATCCGGGACGGCGCCCTGATCGCCATTTATTATCCCGAGGCCGAATGGGTCGGGTATTTGAATCCCGATCACGAAGATCAAAATGTCCGATCGATCGCATTTTTCGGAGGAAGAGGCAAGGACGGATCCGGCGACGGGCTGGCCAATCGCAATAACGATATGGACGCCCTATACACGATGGCCGACTACATTCTAAGCTTCGGTACGAACAGAGATGATTTTAGCATCGGATTATGGGAATACTATCAGAATTCCCGCAGCGTCGAACGGATTCAGCAATTTTCCGCGATTTATGCGGCATTCGATTCCCTTGATTTAAGCCGTCATGCGTTCCCTCTTCCGCTTAATGCGGAATATGCCTACAGAAGCACCTGGGGAGCGAGCAGGGGCTGGGGTGGGTTCCGCATCCATGAAGGAACGGACTTATTCGCCAATCACGGCGTTCCCGTTCGCAGCACATGCTACGGCATTATCGAAGAAATGGGCTGGAATCCTTACGGCGGCTGGCGGATCGGCATTCGCGATTTGAACGGCACCTATCATTATTTTGCCCATTTATCCGGCTTCAGCAAGCAAGTGAAAACAGGAGACGTGCTTAAGCCCGGTCAGGTGATCGGCTGGGTCGGCAGCTCCGGTTACGGAAAGCCGGGGACGCAGGGCAAGTTCCCGCCGCATCTGCATTATGGGATGTACCGCGACAGCGGACTTGCCGAATGGTCGTTCGACCCATATCCTCATCTGCGAAGATGGGAGCGCGAAGAAGAGCGTGCGCCGATTAAGTCCCTCAAGGATAAATAGACGCAAATCGTACCTGGAAGGGTGCGTTTTGCGTCCTTTTTTTAATAGCTCTCTCCGGATATCTCCGCTGATTGTTGGATATACCGGTAAACGCACCGGTTCTTTAGCGCATGCTTACGAAGCCGTCTTTACGAACTGCTCGATTGCTGGGTAAATAACCTGTGACCCGAATGGACATAAACGTTTATCCTTATTCCTTAGCTGCGGCTCCTGTTCCGGTTCCCGTTCCCGTTCCGTCCCCGGCTTGCCCTTGAACGGCGCCCGATTGCGCCGCACCGGCGCTGCCCGGCGACATTTTCAAGTCCGGCAGAGACACGTTCGGAGGCAATGGCGCGGAGTTGCCGAGCGGATTGCCCTTGTTGTCGAAATAATACATCGGGGTGTCCCCGACGACGAGCAAATACGAAATCGGCAGCTTCGTCTCGACGATTTCCGGCTCCGAATCGAACGGAATGATGACGGAAACCTCGGCGATGATCCGGATATAAACCTCGACCAAAATCATGTTAATTCCGGCGTTCTGATATTGCGTATTAAGGTCGACCTTGACATTGCCGGCCGGCACGAGCCGAACCGGAATTTCCGGCCCGAACGATGCGAGAATCGGACTGTGCAGCGCGAGGCCGAGCGGGATATGCTCAGGTATGGTCGATAACTTGTCAAACAGCCCTTGCACCGTGTTGATGGTATCGGCCGTTATTTTCATATGCTCGGCATAATTTAACATGAACCCGGACGTTTTGCCGTTATTATCCTTCTGCCACTCGATCAGCTTTTCGAAGTTGGTGCCGGTCGCGATTCTTTCGGAGATGGCCGCATTGATCGATTGGGTAGCGATTTGCTTCAGTCTTACTTTAGCCAAATTCATCAGCGGCGGCATCACGTTCCGCTCGATATAAATATACGATTGCAGCGTTAACAGCAGCATCAGAAACAGCATGAAAAGCACGATCCTGCGTCGTCGTCCCCGCTTCGGCGCACGGCTGCGAAATTTGCGCTTGAACATCGGCTTTCCTCCCGTCGCATGACACCGAACCGGCAATAATGCCCGAATACCGGCCAAGTATCGTCTACGTATACGTATGCAACCGGAACAAAAAAAAGACGAGTTCCGCTGCCGGGAAGCCGTCTTCTGCAAGCCATAAGCGAGCGCCGAAACGCTATCAGAACGCCGATCGAATCTAACGTTTATAATTCCTGCCGCGCATCTGCCGCCTGTTTCCGATAGTCGCCCGGCGTCAGGCCGGTATGCCTCTTGAACGCTTTCGAAAAGTGATGAATGTCCGCAAACCCGCAATATTCGGCCACTTGGGCTTGATCGTACGAGCTCGTCGCCAGCAGCTCTCTGGCATGATGAATGCGCAGCTGCAGCAAATAGCGGTGCGGCGACATGCCGAACCTGCTTTTGAACACATCGTTGAAGCGCGAAGGCGATAGATGCGCGCGTTCCGCCATCATGCTCACCGTCAGCGGCTCTGCAATATGAAACGATAAGAACGACGTGATCCAGTTCAAGGCGGGCAGCGCATTCGTTTGCAAAGAACGCTGATCCACATGATCCTCCAGTATCGCAAGCGCCAGCTCCGCAGCCATATGCTGGGCCTTCACTTCGCCTAGCGGGTCCTGCCCCAGCCAGCATGCAATCATCTTCAGCATCGTATCGCGAAAATGAACCGGCTTGCTCGGCCTCAGACGTACCGGAATGTCGACTCCCGGCATATCGTTCAGCCTCGGCTGCATAAGATGACCGTACGGCGTCACGTCGGTCTGGCCCGCTCTCGTCGGAAAGCCCTCCTCCCGGTTGGGGTTATAAAATAAATCCAAATGCGCGTAAGGAGTAATCGTGTCGGTCATTCCTTCCAAACGGGTTAAGCTCCCCGGTTGAATTAGACAAATATCCCCTTGAGTCAGCAAATAGTCCTCCCCGTCCGCGTGGAACCGGCATTCCCCTTCCTGCACGTAAACGAGCAAATAATCGAGCAGCCTGCGATCGCCGTATTTCCATGGGCGGCGAACGGCATAATCGCTTTGCCGGATATAGGGGACAAGCGGATGCGCGCGCAGCCATTCCGATATCGATCCCATACCGATCCCCCTTATGTCCCGTGTGTAGATGTGTTAACTTTAACAAAATACACGCCGGTAGTACAGTTTCTTTTGACAAAGACTACCGACTTTTTCCGTGCCCAACCAAAGAAAGGACTATCTCGGAAGACTGAAGCGGAACGGCCAGTCCCCCATATAAATAACGAAGCTTCCAAAACCACTGCAAAAGTGGATGGAAGCTTCGCTGTTTTGCTAATTCAGCATGTTATGCGACCGACACCCTGGTTCATGTCGATGTACCGGCCTGAATGGAAAGACGTTAACGTCCGGCCGATTAGAACCATAACCGGATTTCCGCTGTTCCGCCGAATTCCTCGATGCGCACGGTTTCCGTTTCATGATCGTAGCTTCCGCCTTCTGCGCGGAGAGCTTTTAAGCCGTCGGGATGAGGCAATCTGATTTGCAGGGTCTCCGGCTTTCTGGCGGGATCACATTCAACGCGGGCCGTAATAACGCCTTCCGCAACGTTCGATTCCACGAAAACCGAGAAAGCGCCGAAATAGCTTACCGCATTGCGAATATCGATAACTTCTCCGTCCTTCAGCCATTTTCTAGGAATACCGGGAAGAAGGTTAAGGGCAGCTCCCTCCTCCATGTAAAGCATCCAGCGCGTCTGCATCAAAAACCAAGCTTCTTCATGCGTTTTATGCGGACTCGCATGCCAATAATGCTCCCAGAACGTGTACGTTTCGCGATCCGCCAAACCGGCGAACGTATTATAGTACGTTTTGAGGAAGGCTTTGACCTCTCCCCGCTTCAAATGTACCCAAGGATGAATGCTGTAATAAGGCTGGCTTAATGCGACGTTGCGGGTACACATCAATTCGCTGTGATAATCCAAAAGATCGTCTGCCGCATCCTCGCGATGCCCGATCACTTCCTGGAACACAAGATAAAGCGGACCCAGCAAAGAGTCCCTTGCAGGCATGGAGCCGTGCGTCAGCCAATTGCCGCCCTCGGCGAACAAGCATAATGGCCCTCTGTGCTCCACCCAAGGAGCCGCTGTCGGCACCCAAGTTCCGTTTCCGATCGGCACGACGGGAGATTTTGCCGCATTCATATAAAACGCTTCGCGTATATCGCTCTTCATCGCCGCCGCTACCGCCAACACCTCATCGGCCAATTCGGCGTTCGAAGACCGCCACATTTCCGCAAGCCGGCTTAAACCCAAGTAGGCATAGCCGTTAAGCATGAACGAATGGAACGGATCTTCCGGATCGGCCGTTTTACCGTCAATCATTCCGTAGCCGCGCCCCTTGAAGGCGTCCGTCATATTCCGCTTTCTCCACTCGACGATATATTCATAGGCTTTGCGCAGCTTCTCATGATTTCGCCCGATCCAGGCTTCATCCCTCGTATAACGGTAATGCTCGCCCGCGCACCAGAGAAACGCTCCCGTTTCCAGCATATAACCGCCGAAATTTTGAATAAAGCCGTTATCATGCTGTTTGTCCAGGAAGAACATCAGCGAGCGCTCGGCTATTTTTCCCCAGCCCAGCGAATCCATCGTTTGAATGATCGGGGCGCTTTCGGAGCCGATCGCCGTATAAACGCCGATCGTCGGCACAAGGGTCCCTTCAGGCTCCGAGCCGTACGTGACAAGATCGAGATGCAGCAGTCCCGCCTTTACCATCTCTTCCACACGTTTCTCCGGAAGACGGATCTCTGCGGCGCCGGAAAGCTTCTCCCGCCAGTACCCGCGGCATTCCTCGAGCCTGCCGTCGAAGCTTTGCCCGATCAACCCCGCTGCCCTCTCCTCCGAAACCGGACGATGGGGGATCGCAAACTCGAACACGGCGGTTTCACCCGGCTCTATCAATATAGCTGTTTCTTCATTCATCAGCGGCGCGCCGTTCAGCTTGCTGACGCAGTAAACCCGGTCTGCATCGTACAATGAAAAACCGTTATCCCGGTTAAACTTATAGGCCACACCATGGGAAAGCACGCTGCCGTTCGGAACCGGGCTTTTGAACCACGCATAGCGGGGGACGTTGCCCGTATTAACCGCTTCGGCACGGAAATAAAATACGGTTTCCTCATCGTCGTTCCAAAAAGCGGGCAGCCGCTTTTCCCTCTCCTCCTTCTGCTTGTCGGTAAGCATATGTCCGTAGCCGTAGCCGTCCGCTACCAGATAATCGGTTCCTTTGACATTTTTCGCATCCAGCGCCGTTTTCTCCAGCGAGACGAACGAAGTCGTACGATAAGTAATCTCATTGTCCTCGATCGTGCCGTGCAAAATGGGATAAATCCCCTCGTCCAACCGCCTGGAAAGCTTATGATCGCATCCGAGACCGCGTCCTACCAAAAAGTGATAACGCACGGACTCATTCTTGTTTTCGGGGAGCCCAGCCTCGGAGCCGTGAAGTCTCGGCTGAACCCAATCCCACATTTTTTCTTTATCTTCCGAGCCCCGAAAGCCTGCACCAAAAATACGAATATCTCTCGACAAGCCGAGCCAGGTTTGACAGATAAGCGCTCTGGTATGCGCGGCCGCTTCCTCGTAGGACTCCTCCGGCTCCAGCCCGATTTGCTGCAGTCCGGTCTTCCACTCCTTCGACTCGACGGCTCCGGCGATTTCTTCATACGATCTGTTATCGCTTACATCCGTTACGGCAACGCCGTAGCGGGGCATATAGATAGGGCGTTTCACATTGACGTCATGAACAAAAAAACTGAACGATCGTACCTCCGTCTTAACGAAAACGAGCGGTTTGCCGACGATTGCCGGCTGCTCTTTTGCTTCCACCTCTAATTCAAGCCTATACGATTGTCCCTCTTCAAAAACCAGATTTCCTTCGGAAAAACGAGCTTGGCCCTTCGTAAATTCGGCCCGGATAATGGCCGCATCTTGAACTTGAATTTCCCCGGCAACAGGGTGGTGATTCCATACGATCGCGATTTTTTTGATCATGGCCGCCTCCTTGATTGGAATAGATTAATCATATCCGCGCGCCTCATAGATTGTCAACAATCAGATTGTCGGTTTTTATGACTTAAATTCCATTCACCGTCAATCGTTCGACAACCTCCTGAATTAAATAAAAAACGCGCCGAACCCGGAGGTCCTGCGCGCTTTATGAGCGGCAGGGCGGGCCAACGCGATCAGCGCTAGCCCACCCTGATAATTTCAGGCGTGTGCTAACGCTGCTTGTGATGATGAAGCTGGTTCGCTGTTCTAGTGAACATGGTATCGAACTCCTTCGGCTTAATGACCATGATTATAGCCAATCGCCGAAACGAATACAACATACCGGGACCGTCATCACGATTTTTTCTTGCCGCCGCTCCCTTTGCCTCTCGGCTTCGCATTCGCATAGCTGCCGCTTTTTTTGATCGCCATAAAAACGAAATATTCGTCGATCTCCCACACCTTAACCCCGCCGAAAACGGAGATGAGCTTGTTTTTGTACCAATCCTTGCGCTTCGTCACCATATACATCCGCCCGTCCAGCGCGAGCCTGTTGAAGCCTTTCTCGATAAACAGTTTCGGAACGGCAAAATCTGCATGGTAAGGAGGATGGCAAATAATTTTCGTAAAATCCTTCTGCCGGACGTTCGTAAAGCCGTCGCTTACGACCGTTTCAACACCGGCCACATGATTCGCTTGCGCGTTTTCGATAGCGGCTTCGACAGCCTTGACATCGTTGTCCGCCATGACCACACGCTCCGGGCCGATGATTTTCGCCGCCAAAATGCCGACCACCCCATACCCGCAGCCCAGATCGCATATGTTATCCGATTGCTCGAAATCGATTACGGACAGCATGGCTAACGTCCCTCTGTCTATGCTGCGCGGAGAAAAAAGCCCGTCCTTCGTCCGGAAGCTTACCTCCACCTCTTTGATCGTTGCTGTAATCATTCGTTCGTTTCCTTTCGTATTACGCGATTTTGCCTGCGGCCGTAAACCCCTTCAATGTAAGGGACACATTGATTTGAAATTGAAATTCGATCCGGTCATCCCGAAACTGAACCGTATACGTGACCGCGTACGGCGTTTCGATGTATAACAAATTCAACTTAAGCGTGTCGGGATCCTGCCAATTTGCATAGGCGACGACTTCCTGCCGGTGGAGCTCCAAGTCCTTTACAAATTTATCTTCGGTATGCACAGGCTCTTTCAGGTCAAACGGCAACCGTTTTTCTGTACCGTCCTCGTACGCCATTCGGAGCTCCAGCTTATCCTGTTTGAAGCGGAAGCATACTTTGGCAAGATCATGAGGGTTCTCTTCCATGATGTAGCACCGCTCGTTCAAATCCGGCATGGCTTCCGGGACTTTGGGATGAAGCTTTGGAACGGGATGAGTCAACGCGGCAAGATGGTTTTGCAGCCTATGATAGTCGGCGAGGCCAGGGAGATTTTCACCGGCAGCGCGGTCGAAAATATATTCGAAGATCAAATCGAGCAGCGTCTGAAGCTGTTTCATACTGCCAAAAGCCGATGTCGCCGCAATAACGATACGTTCCCGGGGAGCGACGAAGCACAGTTGTCCGAAACCGCCGTTACCCATATAACAGCCTCGCCGGCACATAAAAAATTGATACCCGTAGCCTTGGGCAAAATCGATCCTCTCTTCCCCTTGGCGATTATCGCTTTGCTCCTTCAGAGCGAGATCGATATAGCGTTCCGACACGATTCTCCGATCCCCGTACATCCCTTTATCCAAAAGCATTTGGCCGAATTTCGCAATGCCTTCGGTTGGAATGCTTAACCCCATCCCTCCGGCCGTGACGCCCATCGGGCACGTTTCCCACGAAGGTCTTGGCATACCGAGCGGTTCAAACAGACGCGGCATCAGAAAATCGACCATATTTTCGCCCGTTGCTTTCTCAAGAATGGCGGCCAGCATATAGGTTGCAGGCGTGCTGTAACGGTAATGGCTCCCGGGTGCGTGCTCCACATCCAAGGACAGAAACGCCTTTACCCAATCCTTCTCTTTGACCACCGGCGCATAAATATTCTCACGATGGCCGGTATTCATGGATAAAAGATGGTGTACGGTCATCGATGCCAGATTGGAAGATACATGCTCAGGCAGCTTATCTGGAAAGAACGAAATCACTGTATCCTCCAGCTTCAAAAAACCTTCGTCCCAAGCGATGCCTATAGCGATCGACGTAAAGCTTTTGCTAAGCGAAAACAGCAGTTGCGGACAATCCTCGCGATACGGACGCCGCCAAAACCGGACAACGGACTTCCCGTCCTTCAGCAGCATAAAGCTGTTTACATCCAAGCCCGCTCGCTCCATCTGGTTGAAAAAATCCAACAGCGCCTTCGACGAAAGCCCCTGCCGTTCCGGAATACCGTCTTGAATACGCACCGCAATTCCTCCTGCCAAACTATCGAATAACCTCAGATTCCATAACGCCGGCCATCAACCATTCGGCGCGCGGAGGCTGTTTTTTTTCAAATCTATTGAAAAAAAACGTCTTCTAATTCGTAATTTCTGCTAAATACTTCGTCGTTACCAATCGTAATTCCTATCGCAAACACTTGCCCGCCATAAAAACAATGCCAGAAACTCCCGGGCCAAGCCCCCAAACGCCAAAAAGCGAAGCACCGGAGCCTTAAGCATCCGCGAGCTTCGCTAAACTTTTGGGTTGTCGGCTTGTTAAGGAAGCAGCCGCTCCGTCGTCAAGCGCGGCCAAGCCGTGCACTGCCTGAACCCTTCCGCATAAGGCTTGCCGCATTGCAGCCCGCGGAATTTGGATACGGTGCGGACGAAGTCGAGGAAATCGATCCCGTCGTGATCGCGCAGCCATTTAATCTGGCTTTGGTGACTGTTGTTCATTTGTATTTTCGTCTCGATATAATCCGTGATGTCGACGTATTCCGTCGGCAGGAACGCAACGCCCGCAAGCGTATCCATGTAGTAGATCGGCATCGGCTTGTCGCAGTGGGGAGCGTTTCCTTCCGCTTCGAAGTGAGGCACCGTAGCCGAGAAGCTGGCGTCAAAAACGGCTTTCGAAACCTCCATATGATCCTTCATGTAGTCTTCGGGCGGATGCGTAATGATATAGTCCGGTCTGGTTTGGCGAATCACGCCGACAAGCTTGCGGATCAGCTCGTCATTGTCGCTCTTGACCGACAAGTCCGGGATATCCAAACTGATCACGTTAGCGCCGATCAATGCTCCCGCTTCCTGCGCTTCAACAGCGCGCATTTGCCTTAACGGCTCGGGTTTTATGACCGCATGTCCTTTATCTCCGTTGGCCACGTGCACCATAGTAACCCGATGACCTAGGGCAGACAGCTTAGCGAGCGTTCCTCCGCAACCAATCTCCAAATCGTCGGGATGGCAACCGACAGCGAGTACGTTCATCATCATCTCTCCAGTCTCTTGCCGTTTAGGGACCCGGCCGAATTTGTTCATGGGCTTATTGTATTACAGCCTATGTCTTCCTCGCTTTATCAAAAAGTCTGTTTGATTGATCATTTCGTACAAAACGCGACCGTTAGGCCTTATGTCGTGCTATACTAACCTCGAGAAACAAATTGGGGACTGATTCCTGATGGCAGTCAAACGATTTCCGCGCACAAGTCTAACCGAGTATATAACCATCAGGCAAATCGTATCTTTTCACTACTTTGAATTCTCCAAGGATTTTATGTTCGACGGTGAAAAGCATAACTTCTGGGAATTTGTCTATGTGGATCGAGGTGAGGTTGAGGCTTTGGCGGAAACGGACGTGTATCTGCTGAAGCAAGGGGACATCATTTTTCACAAACCGAATGAACATCACAACCTGAGGGCTAACCGCAAAATCGCGCCGAATGTCATGATCGTTTCGTTTGTTTGCCATTCGCCGGCCATGAGCGTTTTTGAGAACAAAATTTTTTCCCTGAATTCCGAACAACAACATCTGCTGGTCCAAATCCTGAAAAGCGGGTTTGCGGCATTCGTTCCGCCGTTCGACGACCCCCGAAATCACCAGCTTCATAGAAATCCCGAGGCGCATGGATCCGCGGAGCAGCTTCTCAAAATTCACCTTGAGCTGTTGATGATCCGGCTGCTGGAGCACGCTGAAGTTCATCAGAAGCGGAACCGGCTGTCGGGCGAGGTCAAGCAGCAAAGCGACCGCGAGTTGATTAAGGAAGTAATCGCTTATATGGAGCAGCATGTGTTCCAGAACATTCGAATCGAACGTATCTGCAAAATTTTCAACATCAGCCGGAGCAACGCTTTGTCGATTTTCAAGGAGAAAACCGGCCAAAGCATGATGCAATATTTTCGCAGGTTGAAGATCGAACAGGCCAAACGCATGATACGCGAGAATACGCACAATATGACCGAAATAGCGGATTTGCTCAATTATAGCAGCGTGCACAGCTTCTCCAGGCAATTCAAAACTAACGTACAGATGTCTCCAATAGAGTATGCCAGAATGATAAAAGCCAAAATGTAAGTCGAATTTATACCTTACCTTGAGGAGGATAAGACGAATGGGAAAATTACGTTTTGCTGTGGTTGGTACGGGTTGGGTTGCCGGCGAGTATTTGAAAGCGATTTCGGTAAGAACCGATGCGGAGGTTGTAACGGTGGTAAGCCGGAATATCGAGCATGCCAAAAGCAGGCTGGCCGGCCTTGGCATCGAAGCTGCCGTCACCGATAACTACGAGGAAGCGGTCAGCGCTTCGAATGTAGACGCGGTTGTGCTTTGCTCTACGCCTGACCTTCGTCCCGAGCAAGCGGTGACGGCAGCCCGCCACGGCAAGCATCTCGTCCTTGAAAAGCCGCTGGCAATGGACCGTCCGGGATTGCTCCGCATGGCCGAAGCTTTGGAGCAGAACCCGGTTCGCACCTCCGTAAGCTTCGTATTGCGCTGGAATCCGTCATTCGCTAACACGAAAGCATTAATCGAAGACGATGCACTCGGCCGTATCTTCATGGCTCAAATCGATTATTGGCATCATGTCGGACCCCAATACGGCCAGTACAGCTGGAGCAGAACGAAAGCACTGGGGGGCAGCAGCATTTTGTCGGCAGGCTGTCACGCGGTAGATGCCGTCCGTTATTTTGCAGGCGATATCACGGAAGTTACAGCGTACAGCTGCAGAACCTGGGCCGATTCCGGATACGAATTCGACCCGAACGCCATCGCGATCTTCAAGCTGAAGAACGGAGGCATCGGCAAAGTGTCTTCATCGCTGGAATGCAAAACGCCTTACCGCTTCAACGTGCATTTGCTTGGGGAGAAAGGCGCGATCATGAACAATCAGCTGTTCACGCATAAATTGCCCGGGCAAACCGACTATACGGTCATTCCGACGATTCTGCCGGACAGCGGCGACGTATCGCATCACCCGTTCGTAGAGGAAATCGACGATTTTGTCCGCGCTGTGAATAGCGGCGAGGCGACAAAATGCGAATTCCGTGATGCCTACAAGTCCATGGAAGTCAGCTTCGCCATTGACGAATCCATTGCTACAGGAAAGAGCATAACGCTTCCAAGCGCTTAATAGCTTATGTACTTGAGAAACCATAATAAACGGATAAGACAGGAGCGATCGTTATGACGGTCAAAATCGGTATGATCGGTGCGGGCGGCATTGCCCGTCATCATTTGAAACAGCTGCAAAACATTTCATTGGCTGAAGTCGTGAGCGTATATGACGTAAATCGCGAAGGCGCGGAATCGATGGCCGCTATTGTCGGAGCGCGGGTATCGGATACCGTAGACGAATTGCTTAATCCCGATGTCATTGATGCCGTCTTCATTTGCGCGCCGCAGTTCGCCAGAGAAGGCTTGGAAGAAATGGCGTCGAGCAGAGGGATTCATTTGTTCGTGGAAAAGCCGCTTGGGCTCGAGCTGCAATCCGTGCAGCGTAAGGAACAAGCTATTCGCGAATCCGGTGTTATCCATTCGGTAGGCTACTGCCTGCGCTATTACGATACCGTGCAGCAAGCGAAGGAATATTTGAAGGACAAAACGATCCACCTGATCCAAGCGCATCGTTTCGGAGGCTCGCATCCCGCCCCTTGGTGGCGGCAGCAGCATATGTCCGGCGGGCATCTTGCCGACGCCGTGACGCATCAGGTAGACATGATTCGTTTCTTGGCCGGCGAATACCGGAACGTCTCCGCGATGTTCGGCCATAATTCGATTAAGAGCGTGTACCCCGATGCGACGATAGCCGACGCCGGCGCCGTTACGTTCACCCTGCAATCAGGCGCGGTCGGCACGATTACCGAATCCTGCGTATCGCATTATCACAGCGAATCGGAGATCAAATTTTTCGGACACGATTTTTTCGTAGGGCTCAGCGGCAACGGTCAAGTATTAACAATCTCGGATAAAGATCAACAGATCACGGTCACTTCCCGGCTGGATCCTGCTTACGAGCAGGATAAGGCTTTCGTGGAAGCTGTCGAGGCAGGCTCTTCGGACAACATTTTATGCCGCTATGCGGACGGTAAAAATACGCTTGCCTTCACGCTGGCGGCTCACAAATCGGCCGAGGAACGCGGGACGATCGAGATCGGCGATTAAGAACATATTTACGCTCATGACCTTTAGGGTCACAGGAGCTTGCTTCAAAGGAGAACCTCCATTCCCGCTTTACCGTTTACCGGTGGAAATGGAGGTTCTTTTTGCGGCATAATTCGGATCTTCGCCGCTTATGCGTTTTTGGTGTAACCCTCTGCCGCATGGCGACACACGAGGTTTGAAAGCTGACGTGTGACAGCGTGACAGCGTGACAGCGCACCGCCCTCCGGGAGTCGCACACAGTTAAAACCAACCTAGCGCGTGGGCTATCCGGCACTCGTTTCATCTAACGATCTCCTCAGCCCTTCCACGTCCTCCATCAGCTCCATCTGCATGGCGGGAGTCGCACACCGTTCAGAAAAAACCACCCTTGCTCGGGTCTATCCGGCACTCGTTTCATCCAACGATCTCCTCAGCCCTTCCACGTCCTCTACCAGCTCCATCTGCATGGAGTGAGTCGCACAGCGTACAGAAAAAAACAACTTTGCGCGGGGGGCTATCCGGTACTCGTTTCATCCAATGATCTCCTCAGCCGTTCCACTTCCTCCATCAGCTTCATCTGCATGGCGTGAGTCGTACACCGTTCAGAAAAAACTAACCTTGCGCGGGTCTATCCGGCACTCGTTTCATCCAACGATCTCCTCAGCCCTTCCACGTCCTCCATCAGCTCCATCTGCATGGCGTGAGTCGTACACCGTTCAGAAAAAACTAACCTTGCGCGGGTCTATCCGGCACTCGTTTCATCCAACGATCTCCTCAGCCCTTCCACGTCCTCTACCAGCTCCATCTGCATGGCTGCGACTTGGATCAGCTTTTCGGTTTCCGCGGATTCGCGCTCCGGCTTCTCTTCCGTCTCGGCTATTTTACTGAGCAGCTTCGGCACCTCCCAGACGGAGCGAATCGCGAATGAAGCCAGGAAACCCAAACGGATCATGCGCTCATCGCCGCTCCAGCCCGAAGCACGCATTCCTTCTATGTATGCTTCCAACAATAGCAAGCGCAGCTCCTCTAACCGCTCGAACGGTATATTCCCCCGGCTGACCGTTAATCCGTAAAACCTGCCCAAATCCTCCCCGACGCCTGAAACGCTGGCGAACTGCCAATCGATCGCGACAAGCTCCTTGCGCCCTGCCGCATCGTGAAGAATGAGTAAATTATCCTGATAAAAATCCTGATGAGCCAGCGTTCTGGGTAAACGCTCGAGCGCGCTCACCCACTCGTCAAACAAACCATTAGCCAAATTGAACCGTTCCGCCAAATGTTCGATCCTATTATCCGTGTAAAAACCCGCGGCCGTCTTCCCGGGCGTCCAAGGCTGGAACCTTCTGCATTGGCTGACCCAGGAGCGCAGCCAAGCCCGGTTAAGCCAAGTCTCGTCCGCAAGCGACTCTTTCTGCAGGAAATGCCCCTGAAGCCGGCCGAGCTCGCCCGCCGCGTACGCGAACTGTCCGTCATCCCACGCCTCGTCCTGATTCCCCCGAATATCCTCCAGCCAAAGCCGGATCGAACCGTCCTCACGTTCTTCGACCGCATAACAAATCGGCGCGCGGAGTCCGGCAGGCAATCGGGCCAGCAGCCCGGAGCGGTAAGCCAGCGCCTCTCGCCGCCAGTAATTGTAATGGGCCGGATCCTGGCGTTCATCGTCGGGCCGTACGATTTTCACGATAATCGACCATGGAATGATGCCGGCGTCTGCTGACGCAAAGCCCTCTACCCTGTAAATACCTTCGGTTACGAAGTTTCTGGTGCCCTTTCCTATGGAGCGGATGCTCCAATTATCGGCTGTCGCACCGCTATCGCCGACAAGCCGCTTTAAAACGGACGCCAAAAACGTTCGATCGATATCAGGCACATTTCCCTTTTCTTCCGCTAACTTCATCTGTTCACCCTCCATCAACGAATTAGAAGCACGCAGACGCCCGCATAACTACGAATGAATGACCACATCGCCTTACGGCTCATGATCTAAGGTTTGCTCTCCGCTCTTGGCATGAAAGAGTCACACATTCCGCTGGTTCGTATACTAATTCACGCCGCCCGCCCTGTTTCGGAAGCATAATGAGGCAATTGTTACTATCAGTGAGGCAAGCCTCACTCTTTCTAACCGATAACCCGTGTTCTGGAGAGTTAGTGAGGCAGAAGTTTACTATCAGTGAGGCAAACCTCAATCTTCCTAACCGAAAACCCGCGTTCTGGAGAGCTAGTGAGGCGAAGTTTATTATCAGTGAGGCAAACCTCACTGTTTCTCGCCGAAAACCTGTGTTCTGGAGAGCTAGTGAGGTGAAGTTTACTATCAGTGAGGCAAGCCTCACTATTTCTCGCCGAAAACCTGTGTTCAAGTGTGTTAATGAGGCAAACGCAACTCCCTCTGTTCGTAGCGGTTTTCTCACGAATGCTCGCTCATTCGCAG
>NZ_QMFB01000027.1 GCF_003285015.1 Paenibacillus contaminans
TAAGCCGTCTTCGGGCGCTGCGAAGGCGAATTGTTGTACGCCGTGCAACAAGTAAGCCGTCTTCGAGCGCTGCGAAGGCGAATTGTTGTACATCGTACAACAATTAAGCCGTCTTCAAGCGCTACGAAGACGAATTGTTGTACGCCGTACAACATATAAGCCGTCTTCAAGCGCTGCGAAGGCGAATTGTTGTACGCCGTGCAACAAGTAAGCCATCTTCGGGCGCTACAATGGCGAATTGTTGTACGCCGTGCAACAAGTAAGCCGTCTTCGGGCGCTACAAAGGCGAATTGTTGTACGCCGTACAACATATAAGCCGTCTTCGAGCGCTGCGAAGGCGAATTGTTGTACACCGTACAACCGGCGTTCAGTTGGGAATCATGGTCATCATTTCGGAGACGAGCGGCATAGCATCGATATTCATTTTATTGAATATGGCCGATCATGACGACGAGGGCGTGCTGTCTTACAACGGACGTAATGCCGAAATGTCCATGTGTATTTGGAGGAAAGATGAAGTCCATTGGATTTGGCGAATCCTGAATGAGCTATTCATTTTTACAATGTACTAAGGCGCAGCTCATAAAAAAACTGCACAATCGGATGCTTTATCTTCACCTTCTCGGTCATGTTTAACATTCTCTTTTTTCCAACTCGTCTGTCCACCAAAGCTAAAATATTCAATAAGATATCATTGCTCTCTAGGCTTTCCTCTATAGAAGTAGATAAAAACTTATTGGCTACAACGGTAAAATTAGATTTACTTAGTGCAGACTGTTCTGACAAGAGCTTCTTTGCATGTTCTGATATTTTTCTATTTCTTACGATTACTTTTAGACGATCCTCCGGAACTATCCCCTTGGTTTCTGTTCTGACAGCTTCAATTTCTTCATTGTCGATAGGAATCCGGATGTCCGGATCATTCTTTATTTCCAGCTCCGTCTGATACCATCTGATTAAGGTAGTTTTATCACTCATATTGAGTACGTTCTTCTTATCTACCGCAATATAACACGTTCCTGCTTTATCAGGTAAATAACGGTAGCTGGTTGCACGGTATTCGACCCTTCCATATAACGCAGGACAGAGAAAACTCTCCAGTTGTTGCTTCAATTTGCTCCAGGACATGTAATCCTCCTATGCAACGATTAAACTTGCCGTCTATCGCCTTGAATATAGGCTTCTATATCTTATTGAGGCAAATCGTTCTATTATCCATTCTACAATAACCAACACTTCGATCATACTAATCACTCCACATGCCCCCTATGCGGGAACATAGGCTATTGGTTCCAATCAACCGCGGGTTTTGAACCTTATGGATTTTTCCCGGTGTTCGACGTAAAAAAACCTCCCCGAATGGGGAAGTTGAGGATAAAAAAGGGGGAGGGGCAACTTTTGCGCATATGGCAACCGAAAACCTTGCCTCAATCCTTATACGGATCAAACTCATCCGCTCCCGCCATGCAAACGCCGATCGGCTTCAGCACGTGCATGACTTCGATCGTTTCGGCATGGGCGTCCAGCACTTCCTGGAGCTTCCGGTAAACGAACGGGCTCTCGTCGGTGCCTGCGCCGCGGAGCTCGACGCCGAAGTCGCGTACGGCATTCAGCATTTGCGCCGTGGAGATTTGCCCGCCGGTGCGAGCTCGGGTTTTCCAGTTCATTTTGCCTGCTGCTTGCGTCCGGCTCATGATGCGGCCCGCTCCATGAACGGTGCTGCAGAAAGCTTCGCGATTCTCCGCGGTATCTTTTCCTCTCACGATAACGGATATATCGCCCATGCTCCCGCCAATAAAACCGATCTGCCCCGGTGCGGAAGGTGTCGCCCCCTTACGAACCACCACGACTTCTTTCCCGTCATGCGTCTCTTTCCAAGCGTAGTTATGATGGTTATGCACCTCAAAATCCGCTTCCGTTCCCAGAATCGACAGTACTTCCCGAATCACGTAGTCCCGTCCGGCATAGGCATAGCGACCGGCCAGCTTCATCGCGCGGTAATACATGTCGCCGAGTTCGCTGCTCAAGTCCAGCAATATAGGAGCTTGATCCATCTTCTCGCCGGGGGCGTTAGCCAGAAATTCTCTGCCGGCAGCAAGGTTGATGAAACCGCTCGCCGTCTTATGCCCGAAGCCCCTGCTGCCAAAATGATTCCCGATCCACACGCGGCCGGTTCCCGTTTCTTCAAAGATATCGACAAAATGGTTCCCGCTCCCGACCGTGCCGAGCTGATCGCGGGCCAGCGTTTTCAGCTTATCGTGAACTTGGTTGCCGAGCGCCTTATAAACGTCCCAATCCGGGTCATCAAAAAGGTCATGATCGACCTTCTCGTTATTGACGCGCCCTACTCCGAAAGAGATTTTGCGAGCGATATCGTCCATGATCTTTGCCAGTCTAGGCTTTACGTCTTCCACGTGCAGATGGGTCCGCACAGCCTTATTCCCGCACGCAATATCGTACCCCACGCCGGATGGCGAGATTTGCCCGTCGTATACGACGACTCCGCCGATCGGCTGGCTGTAGCCTTTATGATGATCCGCCATAAGCAGCGTTTGTACGACGTTGCCGGTTTCCGCACACATTTTTGCTTGAGCAAGCGCACCTTCGTCGGGTTTCCCCCAGACTAGTACGCCGTCTATATTTTGATAGGCCATAAGTTCCAACTCCTGTAATCAATGATTGTGGTCTAATCAGTTATATTATTACATCTCACTCTTCGAAAATCGATAATTACCATTACAAGATACAAACTAGGGTCTTTTTTTTGTTTTTTAACACATTACTGCTTAATGCTTGAGTTTGATCTTCTACGCGGCGTCTGAGAATTCAATTTTGGGATATTTATAGGGATCTATTTTATATAAGCACCAAACAAAAAGGGGTGCTTATATAAAATGCTTAAAATCATTCAAAAAGCAAAAAAAGTTGTGGAGAATACGGCCGCTTGGTGTAACTGGTTGTTTGAGAGCAAGTACGTCAGAAAGATAAGGAAATGCGTGGAAGTGATAGCGGTATTGGCTTTCCTATGGAACATAGTAAAAGGTGTAGCAAAAATTTCGGTATTCCTATGGCACTTGTTGAAATTAGTGCTTGGTCTTTAAATCTTACCGATGCTCCCGGGAGTCCTAAACACAGGCCCGGGAGCATTCTCCCCTACCCCCACACTTCGCTCAACGCCTCTCGAAACAATTCATCAAACCGTTCGTCCTGACCACCCACGGCGGCTTGCATATCGGATGCCATTCGTTCGTAGAAGGCGATTCTTTCCTCCAAAAATTCGTTAATCGGATTAATTTTCGGCTCATAATCCATTTCGTCGCCTGCCATTTTGCGCGCCAGCAGATTAAGGATAACCGTCTTAAGCTCGCTCCCCTCCGTCACTAAGCCGTCGACAAGCGATTGGAATTCGATCGGCGGCATCTCATTGTGCCTCTCGATCCACTCGCACGCCAAAATCGGACGAAGGACATAAAAATACTTCTTGATTTTCACTTGCTCGCCCTGCAGGTATTCCCGGTAGTTGCCTTTGGCCATGTGCAAATAGTGATGCATGCACGATCTGGGCGAAAAAGTAAGCGGCGAGATGCCGCGGATTTGTTTAGCAACCGAATAGTTTTCCATGTAAAGGATCGGCGACTGCAGCCACTCGAGCAGTGGCGGGTTGGATTTGCGGAACAAATTTAAGGCTTTTTTCAAATCCCAGCCGTTGATGTCCAGCATGTCGCTGATTGGGCGCTCGATCACATCCCGCTTCTCGAAAATGGATAGATACCAATCCATCGGCCTGATGTATATAAACCTTACGTCGAAATCGCTATCCTTGGACGGGAAGCCCCACGCGCGGCTGCCCGATTCGCATGCGTACAGGATCCGGACATTTTCTTCCTGCTCGATTCGTTTCAACTCTTCTATAATTTGCTGCCGCGTACCTGACATGCGTGTTCCTCCTATATTCATTCTATAAATAGGTTGACCAATGAAATTAAAGTTCCTTTCATTCTGTCTCCTCAACTTTTTCTTTAGTTCAAATCATCTAAATCCAAAGCCCCCACCCGTTCCGTCAATGTAGAATACCCTTGCACGGACTGCGCGATGTAGGAAAGCACGGTGTCGCTCCAGCCGTAAATGTAGAAGGTTTGCGGATCCTCCATCGGGACCATCGCATGCCGGTATGGCGCGATATCGACAATAAATGCCTTCGCATCGCGGTTGACCTTCGAGCGGTACTGCTTAAGTCGTTTGTAGAACGGGCTGCCGCTGTTTTGCTGCTCGTCGGTTATGATGATGATTTGATCCACTTTCTTCTGATCCTGGATAAGCTTACGCACCGGCGCCCCCGTATCCGTTCCACCGCGAGTTTGAATTTGCGCCGCCTGAGTCAGAATGCTGTCTTTGCGCGACGGTTTGGCATCGACGACCTCGGTATCGAACAGCCAGAACAGGGAGCTCCCCTGCGTCTTTTTGTACAAGGCCAATGCAAAAACCGAACCGATCTCCAAGTACCGCCCGCTCATCGAACCCGATATATCGAGGAAAATGGCCGTATGCTCGCCAAGCTCCGGCAGGTTGTCGAAGGTGAGCTCAACCGCTTCCCGCAATGCGTCACGAAGCTGCGGATGCTCGACCTGACGGAATGCTGTCGCCAACCGAAACGGCAGGATTTTGGCTTTCGTCAGTGCCTGTTTGTCGGTCAAACGGCTAACCATATAGTCCAGGTTCCGCCGATCCTCCAACACGCCGGCCCGCTGCAAAGCGTTCATATGACGGAGCATGGCGAACGTCGGCATTTGATAAAGCAATGCTTCCCAAACCGCCTTCGACGGTTGGATGGCGCCGGTAACGGTTTCGTACGGAAGCCTCCCGCGTTCGATCCACGCGATCTGCTCGTCTTCGTTTGGAGCAAGCTTTAAGTTTTCCAGCGCTTCGACTTGCGGCAGCAAAGCAAGGTTAGCCTCGAGTCCCCGCAAATAGCTGAACAATGCCTGCTGCTTCATGTCCTTCGGCTTCGGATGAGCGGTTGCGACGGCGTCCCCCAGGCTGTATCCGCGCCCGCGTCCGTTGTACTTGAGCGCCCAATATTCGGATACGCCGGCTAAGAAAAAGCTCACCTGCCGCTTGACCGCACGACCGCCCTCCCCGCGTCCCATCCCTTTCAGTATGGTCAGGAAATCGGATAAATCCGACGGAATCCGCACCACCTGCAAAAAAATCTTCGCAAACAAGTCCGGCCGAAAAACGGACAAAACCGCCAGGCCGAACAGCGGCTGCAGCCTCATAAAGCCTTCGTTGCGCGCGAACACGATCGCTTTGGCCATGAAGGTCGGGTTGGCGTCGGCCATCCCGTAATGGAGCTGCGCCGCATCGCTCATCAATTCGTTCCGATCCGCATAGAACGTGTTGCTCATCGTATTCGTCAGCAGCGTCTGCAAGTACTGCTCCTCCGCAGACCGCGTATAGGCAGGGTAGTTGTTTTTATTCAACGTATCCGGCTTCAGGGAGCCGAACAGCTTTTTGGCTATACTCATGACTATCATCCTCCTAAAAGCTCGTAAGCTTATGGTTAAAAAATACGGCGAGGAAAAAGCGGAATAGGTTTTTGCTGCAGGGGTCGAACCTGCCTGCGGCATACCGGCCGCCGCTATCCAATTGGATTGGCGGCTATGCTCGGAAGTGCCGTTTTGTCCGGGTAAATCCATTGTTCGATCAGCTCGAAGTAACCCATCCCTGCGCCTCGCCGGTTTATTCAATTAGTAGGGTAACGAAGCGAGGAAATTATGGAAAAGGCCGCTGGTGTCCTGAAAACACCATCAATACTTATCCCTAATAAGTCGAAGTAGCCCTTGCCGGCGCCTCGTTTCGTCATTCATTTGTGGAAGATCACCGAGGAAAAAGTTGATTTAGAAAGGCACAGACTGCTCTACCGCTGAGCTATTCCACCTTTACGGCGAAAGTTGGATTCGAACCAACGACCCGTCGCGTGGGATGCGAAGTAACCCTTCCAAGCGCCTCGGCGATCTTTTTGCTTACCTGCGCGTCTTCGTGTGTTCCCTACTCGCGTTCGGTTATCTTCACGAGTCTTCGTGTACACCCTACTCGCGTTCGATTGCCTTCACGAGATTTCGTTTGCTCCCTACTCGCGTTCGGTTACCTCCACGAGATTCCGTTTGCTCCCTGCTCGCGTTCGGTTACCTTCACGAGATTTCGTTTGCCCCTACTAGCGTTCGGCTGCCTTCACGTTAACGCATCGGCTTTGTGTGTTTATCTTCGCTTATTTTCGAACCGGCGAACATGGCGAAAGTATTACGACTATAAAGAAAGTTTCCATTCCGCCCCATTCGATCCCCTGCTACAATGGAGGAAGGTTGTTTTAAGAACGGAGGATTCGGATGGCCAAGGAGAGTTTTGATAAGGAGATTCAATTTCTGCGTTTGCTCGTGCTCACAAGCGGCGCATACAACAGGCAGCAGTTCGCGGAACGGCTGGGCATATCCGTCCACACCTTTGACAAAACGATCCGCCGGCTCAAGGAAATCGTCAGCTCCGTATACCAGCGCCTGCCGCAGGAGCAGAGCAAGGAATTCGCCGAAGCCATCCGGTTCAGCTATTACGACTCCACTGATCCGATGCTGCTGTTCCTGTTCCGCGCCAAATCCGTCAAAGAATCCGAAAGCCACAGAATTTCTCTGCTCCTCGGCGCCATGAACGACCAAGCATTAACGGCCATGGAGCTTATGGACATCTGCTGCGGCAGCCTGTCCTCCGATCTCCCCCAGCCCGACGAGAAAACGATCCGGTCGGATCTTAAATATTTGGAGGAAGTAGGCGTCATCCGAAGGGAGTCCGGCGCTCGTCCTTACCGGTACCGGGTGCAAAACGATCTGATCCGGCAATTGACGGATGAGGAACTAGTGGATTTGTATGATTTTGTCGATGTCATGGCGAATACGCAGGTGCCTTCCGTACAGGGCTATTTGCTGCGCGACGGCTTGAAAAAGCATTTGCTGCGCAATCATGCGGAGAAACACGCCATTGAGCCTTTTTTATATAAGTATCATTTTTACTCGCGTATTTTGGACGAGGCGCATTTGTTCACGCTGCTGAGCGCCATCCGGCATCGCCGCAAAGTCCGGTTTCTGTATTTCTCGCCGAAAACCGATAAAAGCTACGCCTCCAAAAATACGAACCCGCTGTTCGAAAGGGAGACGGAAGGCAAATGGGAAAAAACGCTTCCGCTTAAGGTTGTCTACGATCACCAATACGGCCGGTGGTATTTGCTTTCGAACGGCAGAGAGGGAATCCGCAAATACCGGATGGAAGGCATGACCCAGATCGAAGCGGATGAAGGCGTGGACGAGGCTATATTTACGGAGAAGACGATCGAGCTGGAGGACAAAATCCGCCATAGCTGGCTGATCGACACCGGGCGCAAGGTGAAGGTTCGGGTCCGGTTTTTCAATCCAGATTCGGTCGAGCCCAATTTTGTTAAGGAACGGGTGCTGCTGCAAGGACAATGGGGGCAGATCGTCGCAGAAGATGAGTATTCGTTTATCTATGAAATTACCGTTAACGGGACAACCGAAATCAAGCCGTGGCTGCGGAGCTTCGGCTCCAGCTGCGAGGTGCTCGAGCCCGCTTATTTGCGCCGCGAAATGATTGCCGAATGGAAGGAGATTCAGGCTTACTATGAATCTGTTTGAGAAAATATTCAACTACCAGATCATTTCCCGCCTGGAGGATTCCGGCACGTTCATGATCACCTCTCACGAAAGATCGTGGCTGAAAACGATGCTGGCACACCCCGCCGCAGCCAGAGCTTTCACGGCGGAAACGCTGAACAAGCTGCGCGCGATCCTCGAGCCGGATCAGGCGATGGATAGCTCCGATCACCTCATCCAAAAAGCGTCCAGCCTGGAAAAGCAAGTGTATCACCCGCTCCTGCGTGCACTGCGCCGGCATATTATGAACAAGAGCGGTATCCGCCTCACTTACAAGCTCAAGGACGGGCGCTTAAACCCGGATCATTCCGGGCTGCCTTACAAGCTGGAGTATTCCATGGTCAAAAGAGAATGGTACCTGCTTTGGTACCATCTAAGGAAACGGGCATTCATGAGCACCCGGCTGGCCAACATCATCTCCGTAGCGGAGGAATCCGTCCCGTCCGCCAAAGCCGATGACATCCTGTTATGGATCGGCCGGACGCTCGACTCTCGCAAAAGCGAGGCCGTCATCGAAGTCGTCCGCATGTACAATGCAGAGCTGTCCCGCATCCTGTACGCCTTCTCCAGCTTCGAGAAAGACGTCGAGTACGATTCGGAGAACGACGTATACAGAGTCAGGGTTTGTTTGCTCGGCGACGAATATGAGTATTTGCTTTCTAAGCTCCGTTTTCTGGGGAAGCGCGTGCGGGTCGTCGAAGGCGACTACTTGAAAAAGCGGATGTTGGAGTCGTCGACGAAGGCGCTGGAGCGGTATGGGGTAACTGCGTCTAACGAGGAGATGTTGGGTTAGGTATCCGTTAGCTCATTGAAAAAGAGCAACTGCCGTGGTTTGCATCTTTTTGGCAGAACAAACAGGCTACGGCTTATGCCGCTAGCCTGTTTATGGTTTTATCGTATCCGTTAGCTTATCCACGTTTCTTATTATTCGAAGAGGAACTGCTGGACCGGTTGGACACTATTCCAGGGATCGCCCGTCGAACCGCTGAACAATATCTCCCCCCACTGCTTCCTAACATTGATCTGCCCTCAAACAAAATGAAGGCGTAGCTTTAAAAACAAGTTTGCTACGCTTAGTTTCCTATTGCCATTTTTGAGTGTCCAGCGTAAGCTTTTCCTTCCACTTTTCGTCTCCCGCCTTTATATAGAGATGAGGCGTCTCTTCGTCCACCGCCTCCCGCATTCTTCCTCGAAGGCAAAATCAGCGCTGCTTGAGTGATACTGGGGTTGTGACCGGGGCTTCGATAAAGTCGAAGCAAAGATAATATGACAATAAAAGCAGACGATATGTGCTGTTTCCGCACCGTACAGCAAGAGATAATATAAAAAAAATAGGGAGGGCATGTTAGCTTCAATCGCATCTTTGCTGGCTATGGAACGACTTGCAGCAACAGGAAGGAGATCGATCGAAAAGCCCTTCCATCGCAAAACTATAAAAATTCAAACATCGAGGTGTATATAGGCATGTTATACCCGTTAAGTAACAAATTCGGAGCCATTTCATTTGATTCCGTTGCAGGAATATGGTCATGGACTGCAGATCAACGCTTGGTCATGGAATCCTTTTCGCTCGTATGGGAAGTAGATGGCTCCCAGATCCGCTGTCTGGAGAAAACCAATTCGGTCGAAATGAATCAAGGCAAAGACTTGCATGGACGATACTCGGAACTTGTTGCCGATTGCGGCGCCTCAGGTACGGGGAAGAAGTTTGCGATTTCGTTCCGGTTATATGAAGAGGAATGCTTCTTGACAATAAAAGCCCGTGTCAAAAATGTCGGAAAAACAGTCATTAAGCTCGGGAAATGCCATTTATTGCACGAGAGCGGCAATATTGATCTTGGCGAAAAAGCCGAAGAAACGGTGGCGCTTTGTCAAACGGCTTGGGTTCTCGATAATTATGTGAAAAAGCTTTATTCTGAAAACAACTGTCACCGGAGCAAAACTGTCGGTTTGCTGTATAATCGGTCCCATAAACTTGCATTCAACTGCAGCTTTATGACCTTTGACAGAATAAATACGGAGATTGAATACAGCACGTCCCACAACAAGATTCATGTTGATGGTTACTGCGACTTTGATGGTTATGAGCTTCAGCCGGATCAGGAAATCGAGTCCGAAACGATCGGGTGCGATTGGTCATACGATCCTTACGCGTCTTTGGAAAATTGGGCAGCGAAGGTGGGCCATTATTACAAACCCCGGATAGCCCCGAAACCGTCCGTCGGCTGGATCGGAGGATGGACATGGAAGGACGGTTTTACCCAACAAACGTACGAAGAACTTGTGCTGGAGAATTCCGCCGCCATTCAAACGAGACTCGAAGGGTTTGATGTCACGAATATCTGGGTAAGCATCGGCAATTTAAAGCATATGCTGCCGGGAAACTGGACAGCATTTAACAAAACAACGTTCCCCCACGATTTCGAATGGCTTGTTTCCAAATTGGCGAAAAACGGACAACGTCTTGGCTTTTGGGTCGCTCCTTTCTGGATACCGGACAAGCTGAGTCCCCTGTTTGAAGAACACAAGCACCATCTGTTAAAAAGGCAAGGAGAGTTCGTCAAATGCGATTCCAGGTGGAGGTTCGGGAAGTCCGGGGATTTGCCGCCTGACGAACGGGTTGGCTTCTATTGCCTGGATGGAAGTCATCCCGATACGGTTGACTTTTTGAAGCGAACCTTTGAATTTTATCAGAAGCTGGGGATCAGGTACTATATGATCGATTTTCTTTATGCGGGATCGGGCTCGACCCCGGGCCACTTCCTCTATGATGAATATTTCGACCGCTCCAAGGTGAAAGGTCCCGAAGTATACAGAGAGGCTTTGAAAACGATCCGGGAAGCTGCAGGCGAGGATGCGTATATTTTGTCTTCGACCGGAACAACATTCCACAACATCGGTTGTGTCGATGCTGTAAGGGTTGCCCCCGATTGCGGTGAAGGACGTCCGCTTATTAAAGGGATGAATGAATACCCTGCCATGTATACGATCAATACGTGGAATTTGATTCGAACAGTATCGACCACAATGGCCAACACTTATTTTACGGATCGAAAGTTGTATTATAACGACGCTTTCAATGTGATGACCATCGATAAGCCTATTCCTTTGAACGAAGCGATGATCACGGTCAGCATGTTTGCTTTATCAGGCGGTCCCGTGATGCTCGGGGACGATATTGCGACAATTGGCGAAGAACGGCTTGCGCTTATCAAGAAGGCGCTTCCGCCATACAACAAGATGGCAAAACCGGCAGACTTGTTTGACGCCGTATATCCGGATTGGCCCAAAACATTCAATTTGAAGGTCGAGAAGGGCTGGGACGAATGGAACGTTATCGGCGTCTTGAATACCGAACCTACGACCGTAAAAATGGAGCTCCCGCTGGACAAACTTGGGTTGGAACACGGCCCGACCTACACCGTGTTTGATTTTTGGAACGAGATGTATTTGGGTGAAATAAAAGACCGGCTCGAAGTCGAGGTGCCCCCCCATCATATCCGGGTATTTCGAATAGCCAGGTCGAGGCCGCATCCTTGGCTGATTGGGACCGATATGCATGTAACCCAAGGAGGGGTCGAAATCGAACGGCTCGAGTGGAATCCGAACAAACGCTATTTGAGCGGCGTATGCATCCGGCCAAAAGGGGAAACGGGGAATTTGTTCTTGAAGCTTCCGAAAGGGTGGAAGCCCGTTCAATATGAAGGGCTTCAAACCGCAAAAGTCCCAATGGATAAAAGCTTAATCGTCCTCAAACCTTTGGCGTTTCGAACGGAGACACTCACTTGGCGCATTGATTTCGAGCCGGAAGACGAAGCGGAATTTCACAACTTGCTGCATGTCGGGGAAGAGAGAGTCATTTTGGAATGATAAAATGAGGCTGCCGGGAAACGTTCCGATGGTCAGATCCCGTCAAGCAGGAGAAAAAAGAGCGCTCATGCGGCGATCGTTTTCCGGTATTCCTCCGGAGAGCGGTCGCTAAGTTATTTATCGCTGTCACGTGTTAAACGTGCATCAATATCATGGTCCTTTATAATAGTAACAATACGCTTGCTAAAATATATATAAAAAAGCCCCGAAGGGCTTCATCTTAAACAACCACCATGGGAAGCCAGTTTGCACCATTGTCTGCTGTATTAATCCAACCGATGCGAGTTGCATTAGGGTCGGACGCTTTAAATATAGTTCCTGCCGGCAATTTTGTGCTGTTAGTTGGAGCGGCAGTAGCTTTATAACTGTAAGCAACCTCAATTGCACCAAACAGCGGCGTCGTTATTCTTGAGTTATTATCCAAAGTTAGCGTCGCTTGACCGGCAGAATAGTATTGTTTAGCCCCATTGTCCGATGTAATTTTTGCATTTGTAAATGCTACATTTGCTTTATAGAACGATACCCCTTTATTACTACCATTAATCGCAGGCCCCAAGTAAAACTCTACATTTTCCACAGTGAAGTCAACACTAGACAGTTGGCTTGGAATTCCAAATGAAATCCCCCCATTACCGGAAAACACAATTCTACTTGTTCCATCTGCATGGCCAATTAAGCGAACTCTACCAACACCACGGGTTTTTGAATTACACAAATAAACGGTTCCGTTTATTTCGTAATCTCCTGACGGTAATCGAATAATGACATCATGAACTAACTCCGTATCGTAAGCTAATGTTGTTAAATTTACTAAATTAGTCGTGTTTGTCGTGGCATTACCTGTGTTTGTTAACGTGTTATCCTGTGTCTTTTTAGAAAAGTCATTCATTATGAATCTGATAGGATTTTCAAATCGGAAATTAGATAAATAAGTCACTTCTGTAGCCAAAATACTCTGATCAAGAATGGTGACGCTTTCAGCAGAGAATAGTTTCCCCAGTGATAATACATAAGTCGCACCCTTCTTATTATGATTCCATAACCCTGAGATTGTAGTAGAATGACCACCGTCAATTCGTATTAAGTGGTCTGGCGGAGTTGTGGCGTTGCCGATGGATAATGTCATAAATCCATTAATAGTCAATCCTTGTGCAACACGGACTTTCATAATGCGAGTAGAACTTTCAGCACCGCAACCATTAAAAGCTACACCTCGCGCAATATCAATGTAGTACGGATACGCTGCTACACCATTACCCGTGTCATTAATGATGTGATCTGATGCACATGAGTTGAACGTCATATAGGTTGACTCACCGAACCAGTAACCGAACTCTGTATGTTCTAAAGCATAGCAACTATTTAATGTCACAGAAGTACATACACCTGAATCATTAGTCCCGGGCCCTGCGATAACAATTCCGCGCGGAGAATAAGCCGTTTGAAGTTGCTCAAGCAATGTCACATAGGTTGCTAGACGAACACAGTCTTTCTTTGCAACATAGAATTGGCATTGGCGAATAGCCATATTCGGGTAATAGGCGTCTGAACCTTTTAGAACATAATGACAGTTTGGAGTTGTTTTGGTTGGTCCACCCCAAACCGATAAGTTTTCAAATTTCTTATACAGCCCACCGCCTTTCAATAGAATTGCGGCTTCAATGGTAATATCTGTGCCTAAATCCACTTTAATAGACGTTAAGTTAGCCGTACCGCGAATAGAGATAGGATCTAGGTAAATGCTTCGTGTTGGTGCAGGAATAACTAAACATGCGGAGTCTGTGGCATCGTAGGATTTCCAGCGGTACTCTACTACGGGCTTTGGAACAACTAACTCACCACCGCCACGCCCGTGCAGGTAGTTAATAGCAGCCTGAAATGAAGGTCGATCATCGTAGACACCATCTCCTTTTGCGCCGAACATCTCTACGGTAACTTCAGAGCATTCCAAGCGAATCCATCGACCAGTAGCAATTCCGGAAACTTGAAAAACTGTACCACTATTTGCTGTAGATGTATTTGCAGCATCCCAAATAAAGTTACCACCACCCTTATACGGATTAAGTTCGATAAAAATGTCGGGTGAATGATAACCTTTTACAGCAACACGCATACCGTTTTGCGGTGAAATGATGGCCAGCATGTCGGAAATGGAATCAACACAGCGATTGCAATCATTAACCTGCTGCTGTGATACCCCGCTTGAATCCAAAATCGCGCTCGCTGGATGCGCCCCAGCCATATCACGACCTGCCAGCTCGTTATGCGTGATCAGCTCAAGCTTCTTCGCTATTCCTGGGGGAATTTCACTCTTGTCGTTAGACCCTCCGTATACGGTATCGGCAACCGATGAATCCTTTTTCCCGTAAGCCGTTGACGATCCCCCGAGTATGCTGCCCGCGGCTAAGGCCACACCGGCCATGCCGAAGGACGTTAGCAGCTTTCTGCGGCTTATATGGATATCAGGCTCCTCCGGTCGTTTTTCAGTCAAAAAAGGATATGAGCCATTACCTTCACCAACGGCGACATGTGTATTCTCAAGCTCAAGCTGATTTTCAGAGGTTGCACTGGCTAATTTCGCTTTTTCAATTTCCGTTACATTTGCGTCAGTCATGATTTATCCTCCTCCATCTAAATCAGGTAGCCGAATGGGACAAATGGAAATCCACGTTCCGCCCCGCAGCCACCTAAATTTTTCAAACATACCGTTCGCGTCCATTTGCAACCGCTTCCAAACCACCCTCTTATATGATTCTTACTGCGTGGTGACACATCCCCCCCTTCAACGACCGCGCTATCACCAGGGCGGAGATGACTTCCGCCCCTCCGGCCCGATGTATTAAAGCTTGATAATCTGCTCGCTATACGGCAGATCTTTGCGGAAATCCGGCATTTCCATCATCCGCCCTCCGTTCATAACAGATAGCTCGGATAACAGCGCCACAGCCGTCCACTCGCACGCATCGTAGACATCGATCGCCGGCTTAACGCCGCGCAGCGCCGCATCCACAAAGTCTTGCACGATGAAAAAGTCTCCTCCCCAATGCCCCGTCTGCCGCTGCCCTTCGGTCGCTGTCTTATACCGTTCCGGCAAGTATTCGGAGTAGTCGGATAGCGGCCTCCATTCCGGGTCGCGCCCTTCCTGCTGGTCCGACTTGAGAAACAGCTTGTGCGTATCCCCCAGTCCACGCGGAGCCTCGTAGCAGCCTTGCGTGCCTTGCAGCGTGTAGTAGCTCATATTGTGCGGCCGTTCCGAAACGACATCTAGCCGCAGCTTGATCAGCTTGCCGCTCTCCAGTCTGCACAGCGTAAGCGAAGTATCCTCCTGCCGAAGCTGCGGCGCGGTATGCCAGCCGCTGCCTACGCAGCACACTTCCTTGATCCGGTCGCCCTTGAACCATTGCATGACCGGTCCAATGCTGTGGGTCGGGTAGAACATGCCCCGCTTGCCGTATTGCCAGTAGTTTCGCCAGGACGTCTTCCGACTGCTGTCCTGCGACCCCTCGAATCGCCGATTGAAGCCGGACACAAGCCGCTTGATCTCGTGCAAATATTCGCCTTCGCCGAAATACACCTCGCCGAACAACCCTTGCTTGACCATGTTCGTAATGAGTTGGACTTCCGGAATGTAGCAGTAATTTTCCGCCATCATATATACCTTGTCGTGCTTCTCCGCCGCTTCCTTCAGCCACCACAGTTCATCCATCGTGACGCCGGCCGTCACTTCGCACAGGACGTGCTTGCCCGCTTCTAGCGCCTGGATCGTCTGCTGCAAATGGAGTTGCATCGGAGTGGCGATGACGACAGCGTCAATGTCGGACTCCAGCATATCTTCATAAATTCGATACGTATGCGGGATGCCAAAGCGCTCGGCCTGTTCCTTCAGGACGCCCTCATGCAGGTCGCACAACGCCACCACTTCCGCATCCGGTATCGCTTGAAAGCCAAGCAGCGTGCTAAGTCCTCTCGCGCCGACAATTCCTACTTTAAGTGTCATAGTCTCTCGCACCTCCTTAGCCTCCTGTTCCTGCGTGAATGTTTTCAACTCCACTAACCGGTTCATTCATCTAATGCTCCTTTGCGTTTGCTCACTGCTACCATAGCGGGCAGAGCCGGTTCATTCAATAGCACTTTCTTTGAAACATCGAACTATCTACAAGTTGGACAGAAGATTTCTTTAGAGCGAAGCAAAGCCAACCCCTGTATCGAGGCCGGCTTTACTTGTTCTTCTGCAAAATTACACGTTAGTTTGCTGCTTTGTATATCTCAACATCATCAAAATAAATGATCTCCCCTGGCTTGAAGGTTGGGTCCAGTATAACCGTAAACCGCACTTGTATGACTCCCGCAGGCAGAGTAAATTCGTATTCAAACGGAACCCAGCCTCCTCTTGAGAAATTAGCTGCCCGTCTCTTCGGAGCAAGTATCGTATTGGGGCCGCTAGCATTGTTACCTAAAGATGACGCCCATGCTAGGCGTACAACAAAGCAAAGTCAACCCCAATGTCGGGGTTGACTTTGCTTTGTTTCGTGAATTCCGCTCATGCTCGTCTACGCCTGTGTGTTGTCCTCCTGCAATGGCCATTTGGCCGCCCACGCTCTTTTTTTCGTCCAATCTTCAGAAAGTTTAACGCTTCAAAGAATGATTCATGCCCGATTTGCAGATAGTTCGATGTTTCAAAAAAAGTGCTATTGAGTGAAGCCCCCTCCGCCCGATATGGTGGCAGTAAGCAAACGTAAAAGGAGCAGAATGATGACGAACGAGACTCACTCCCCCGCCGTTCGTACGCAACGGGCAACGGTTCAAAGATTTACAAGTTCATTCCACGCGTACTGGAAGTACAAATATTTAACGCTGCTGTTTTTGCCGGCCATCGTGTATTACGTCGTGTTCCACTATATTCCGATTTATGGGGTCATCATCGCATTCAAGTCGTACAAGTTCAGTCTGGGCATCTGGGGAAGCCCCTGGATCGGACTGGAGCATTTCCGAGACTTGTTTGCGGTTCCGAGCTTCTGGCAGGTATTCCGAAACACACTGCTCATCAGCTCCTACAAATTCGTCTTCGGGTTCCCGATTCCAATTGTGTTCGCACTACTGCTGAACGAGATTCGACAGGCGTATTTCAAGAGATTCGTGCAGACGGTTAGCTACTTCCCGCATTTTCTCTCATGGGTCGTGCTGGCTGGGATGGCTATTGCGTTCCTCTCGCCATCGTCGGGTCCGGTCAATCTTGTCCTGCAGGCGCTTGGCATGAAGCCGATCTACTTTCTCGGCAATCCCGAATGGTTCCGTACCGTGCTCGTCGCCTCGGATATATGGAAGGAGCTTGGCTGGAGCACGATCGTGTACCTCGCCGCCATCGCGGGGGTCAACCCGGAATTGTACGAAGCGGCGACGGTGGACGGAGCCGGACGGTTCCAGCGCGTATGGAGCGTGACGCTGCCTGCAATGACGCCGGTTATCACGATTATGCTAATCTTCGCCGTAGGGCGGCTCATTAGCGACGACTTCGACCAGGTGTACAATTTGCTCAATCCGGCCGTGCTAGGAGTCGGCGACGTGCTCGGCACCTATACGTACCGCATGGGTTTGGTCAATATGGAATACAGCTTTGCCACCGCCGTCGGTTTGTTCCGCAACCTCATCGCGTTCGCGCTCATTCTCGCGGCCAACTATATCGCCAAGAAAATCAACGACTACGGCTTGTGGTAAGCAAGCGCATCGAAAGGAGAACACCCCATTGCTTGCGAAGCGAATGACCTGGTTTGACTGGGTGAACAGCTTGTTCATGATTGTATTGTGTATCGCTACGATTTACCCGTTTCTTCACATGCTGTCGGTATCGTTCAGTACAGGCAGCGTGAGAATGGATACGTTTCATTTGATCCCGCCGGAAATGACGTGGGCCAATTACAAAAAGGTACTGTCGAACGATTTCATGATGAGCGGCTTCACGAACACCTTGATCCGAACAGTATTAGGGACAGCCCTGTCGGTTCTCTTCACGATCTTCACGGCGTATCCGCTGGCGAAGCGATATTTTCCGCACCGGACATTTTGGACCTCCCTGATCGTGTTCACGATGTTTTTCAGCGGCGGTCTGATCCCGAACTACTTGCTGGTGAAAGGGCTCGGCCTGATGAACACGACGTGGGCGCTCGTGTTGCCCGGCTTGATCAGCACATTCTCCATGATCATAGCCCGCAACTACTTCATGTCGCTGCCGGAGACGCTGGAGGAATCCGCGAAGATTGACGGGGCGAATGAAATTGTCATTCTGTTCCGCATCATCATCCCGATCTCGATGCCGATTATCGCTACGCTTATCCTCTGGAGCGCGGTAGGCCATTGGAACGCCTGGTTCGACAGTATGATCTACATGACCGACTCTCATAAGCACGTCCTTCAAGTGGTCATGAGACGCATCGTGCTGGAAGGAACGCAGGATATGCTGGACGTGAATAAGCTGAGCGACGATCCGAACCAGGTAGTCAATCCGGACACGATCAAAGCCGCTACCGTCATGGTCTCGGTCATCCCAATCATTCTGTTCTACCCGTTCCTGCAAAAATATTTTGTCAAAGGCGTTCTTGTCGGGTCTTTGAAGGGTTAGATGCAGTGCACAACATTTGCGAGTATCCAGCTTGCGAATTTGATGCTATAAATTTATTGAGGAGGGTCACACCAATGACAAACAGAACGACTAAGACGACAAAGCTTACCGCAACCGCCATCAGCCTGATGCTTGTGCTCCTGGCCGGATGCAGCCAAAGCAGCACCAACACTAACTCCCCATCTCCTAGCGGAGAAGCGCCTAAAGCGGCGGAAGGAGATAAGAACGCCGATCCGGCGGCGCCAAAAGCAGATAAAACATACAAAATATCATGGGTCACAGGCCAATCACAACCGGTCGACGCGAACGCCGAAATGATCAAGTATTGGGAAGAGAAGCTAAAGATCGATCTGGATGTCTGGAACATCGAATCGACGAAATACGCCGATCTGCTTGGGCTGAAGTTCGCTTCCGGCGAAATTCCAGACCGGATGCTCCTCAGCGGGTTCTCCAACCTGCAGAAATACGCAAGTCAGGATATTTTGGCCGAAATTCCGCTCGATATGTTGAAGAAATACGCGCCTAACGTCTACGCCATGACCGAAAAAAGCTTCCCGAACGCGTTCAACTACGCCAAAGTAAACGGCAAAATATACGGCATTCCGCGGCTGAGCTTCTACAGCACCTTCCGGTCGCCGATCGTCTGGAGAGGGGATTGGCTGAAAAACGTCGGCATCGACAAAGCGCCGGAAACGCTGGACGAGTTTGAGAAGGCGGTCTATAAACTAACGAAGGAAGACCCGGACAAAAACGGAAAAAATGACACCTATGGACTTTCCACCACCGCTCTGCCCCTCGTATATGGAGCATACGGCTATCTGCCGGAGGTTTGGGCGGAGAAGGATGGCAAGCTCGTCTATGGCGGCATTCAGCCGGAAATGAAGGAAGCGCTGAAGCTGCTGAGCAAATGGTATAAAGACGGTGTCATTGATCCGGAGTTCGTCACCGGAGAAAATAAAGGCGGCTATTGGGCGCTTTCCCACGCCTTCATCAACGGGCGGATCGGCTTGAGCTCCCTGGGTGTGTACTACCACTGGAAGCCGGTGTTGTTCGAAGGGGACGGCGCCTCCCACGATTATTTAGAAGTGAAGAAGGTTAATCCGCAAGCGGCCGACTCGCTCCTGCACGGCATGCCTCCCAAAGGCCCGAACGGCAAGATGGGCGTACCGCAAAATAGCATGTTGAGCGGCGTATTCATTTCCTTTGGCAAGCAACTGGAGAAGGAACCGGACAAGCTGGCGAAAATTTTGCAAGTCATCGAAGCGATCAGCGCGACATCCTATGAGAACTATGTAACGGCCATGTACGGCATCCAGGGCAAGCATTGGGATTTCGACAAAAATCAAATCCCTGCGCTGAAAAACAACCTGCAGACGCAAGACTTGGAGAAGATGGGCGCGAATAGCGTCATAGAGTCGCTGGAGCTGCCTGAATATACGCAGAAGCGAGTTGGAATCGCTTCCAAGTGGGCGGAGGAACATGGCTTCTCCAAAGGCGGCATGGTCAACAAACTGTTAGCACCGCTGGCTTCGGAAGGCAAGTATTTGGCCGAGCTGAACAAGATGCGCGAGCAATACTACATTTCCATCATTACTGGGGACAAGCCGATTGATGCATTTGATGAATTCGTGGCCAAATGGAAGTCGAGCGGCGGCGATCAGCTGACCAAAGAAGCGAACGACTGGTATGCGCAAGTAAAATAAAATCCGCTAGGGAGCACCCCTGACCAAGCCGGTCAGGGGTGCTCCGTTACGAGTGCTTTACAGCCGGATACGTTTGGCGTACTATTTAGGTTACTAACAGCATGATAGCCTATATTCTATGTCTATGAGGAAGGTGGAGCACATTGAAACTGCTGAATCGCTTTCGGACGGTTCCTTACAAGTTGTTTCTATCCTTCACCGTATTGATTGTGCTAACGACCTTGATCGTTGGAACAACTTCTTCGATTTATTTCACCTCCAATTTTAATGAAGAGATTGAGAATATTCATGCCGACATGCTGAGCCATACGAGCGAGATGATCGACACCAACATCCTGCAGAAGGCGGAGAAAGTGTACGTCGATCTGGCGATGAACCCCGATCTCGCGTTCTTGTTCGATAATCCGATAGAGGGCAACACAGCCAAAATCCTCGATGCCCAGCGCAGCCTGAACAATGCGGTTCGACTGTATCCCGACTTGTTGGAGTCCATATCGGTATATTACCAGAAAAACCAAATTGTATTATCCTCCCAGCAAGGGATTACGTATTTGAACGATTCGACCGAAAAAATTATTGTGGATACGAACTGGATCAGGCAAATGGATCAGTCGAAATCAACCGGAATGTGGATCGGGACTCGTCTGGTCGCCGCAGACCTTGGTGGAAACACAGGAGGCGCGAAGCTGTTCACCTATGTCCGAACGTATCCGTTTGCCGTCACTGCAGAACGCGCGCAGGGCTATATCGCGGTGAACATGAAGGAAAGCGCCCTTAACAGCGTCATTCGCTCCAAGAGCTCAGCGGACCGAGGACAGTTATTCATCATCGATCGTCAGGGAGAGGTCATTTCCTCGGATAACAGCCATTCTCTCAGGGAGAGCGTAAGTCCGGCGACATTGGAGAGTATGTTCCGATCCGGCGATACTATGGATAGCTTTATCGACGAGGAAGACGGTGCCCGTTCATTTGTCTCGCATACGACCTTGTTTACGACCGGTTGGAAGTTGGTCAAAATTACGTCGGTGGAGCAGTTTTATAAGAAATCGTCTTCGATTCAGCGTACCCTGATCATCATTTGTCTGATAGCCGTCGCGGTAGGCCTTGCGCTCGCCAACTTGTTTACCGTGAACCTGTACAACCCGCTGAAAGCACTGCTGCAATCGTTGCGCCAATCGTTCGGACCCGCGGTCCATACGCCGACAGGCAAGACGTTGAACGAGTATACGTTGATTAATGAAACCATTCGCAGCTTGTCGGTCAAAATGACGGAGCTCGAAACAACGGTGGAGGAAAACCGCCCTGTCATCAAGCATCATTTTGTATCGGATTGGCTGCTTCGGGCAAATGGAACTCGGGAGGAATGGGAGGAACAGCTGAACTATTTGCAGATCAACATGGGCGGGCCGTTCTATTGTGCGTTATTAATTCAATTCGATGAACGGCGATTCGATGCGCTGCAGATGGAGAACAAGCAAATTATCATTTACAACCTGATCCGTGAGCTGGAAACGATAGAACTGGACGGCTTGAAATGTCTGGCCGTCTCCTCCTCGGAGACGAGCATCTCGGTCATCGCTAACGCTCACAGCCCAGACGACGCCGATCTCCATGCGGCGATCCGGCAGGTGCGCGCCTATGCGTCGCAACACTTTCTGATGGAGCCGAACGCGGCGTCAGGAAGCTGGACGGGGGAGCCCTTACACTTGCGGCATTCGTACAGAGAAGCGCAGGACTACATGTCGTTCAGCTATTTTCACCCGGAATTGAGCTGGTTTCCGGACGCTGTATTCCGAGAGAAGGAGTGGAATACAGGGCCCTTCCCCGATACCTTGAACCGGCGATTCGAAGAAACGTTGAAGGAACGGGATTACTCAGGGGCGCTTGCGGTTATTCAGGAGGCGGTTCAGGAGCTGAAGACAGGGATGTATCCGGCGGAGCAAAGCCATGTCTATTGGAAGAGCTTCGTAGCTGTCTATCATGCGTTCGTCAAAGGCGCGCATCTGAAGTCGGAAGACATTCTAAGCGAAGAGAAGATCCGGCAGTTCCAGAATATCGGCAACATCGACGAGTTCCAGGAATGGCTTGCTCAAGTCGTGCGGCTCACGTTCGCCTACATGGACGACCGCAGCTTAAACCGCTCGGCCGAGATTGTAGAGCGCGTGAAGACGTATATCCAGCAGCATCTGGATCGCGATCTTAGCCTGAATGCGGTGGCAGAGCAGGTCCATCTGAACGCGAGCTACGTCAGCCAGTTGTTCAAGGAAGAGAGCGGAATCAACTTTGTCGATTACGTAACCAAGCTGCGGATGGAGAAAGCCGCCGAGCTCATCTTGACTACCGCGATGACGTTGGAACAAATAGCCGAGCAGATCGGTTACAACAGCGCCACCTATTTAATCAAGAAGTTCAAGCAAACCTTCGGCGTCACGCCCAAAACGTACAAATATAACCATACGTTATCCGGTTCAGAGTAAATCCAGATAAGCCGTCCGGCAATGTGCCGGACGGCTCTTTTATTGATGGTCACGGTGTAGTTGCCGTCGCCTTGCCCTCTGTCGAGTACGGATGTGCGATCATTGGATTTTGTCCAATAGAATCGCTTTGTTCGGGTGAGCAGCCCCTCTTCTATTGGATTTCGTCCAGCAAAATGCCGCCAAATCTTTCGAAACGCCTGCAAGATTCGTATTGACTGCGACCCCATACCCCCTATAATGGTAGCATGACACCGCGTAGTACAGCCTCTTTTCGAAGCGGTATCAGGTGAATATCGGTAAAGGAAGGGACTTGTATGCAAGTTTCGCCAGATGCTTTCCGCCTCGTTCATTTGCTCACGACACTGAGGCTGTCCGAATTCGAATGTGGGACTTCCACGCTAGGTACGTATCGCGGCAAAAGCTACTACACTTCCATTCGCGTCCAGCCGTGGGCATTGCTGACTCAAATTACCGAAGGGCCTTTACAAATTACGCTGGCGCATGAAACGTTTATCGTGAATCCGGGGCAAGCGCTGTATATACCGGCCAATCAGCCTTACACGTTGCAACTGATCGACCGCGACATCGTCTCGCACTGGCTTAATTTCAATTTCACTGTATTTGAACATTTTCCCCTGCTCGAACTGCTCGATGTTCCTTTTGTATCCCCTGTATCCGTTGGAAACGAGGTAAGGAGGCTGCAAACGCAAATTAACGAGGTCGTTCATGCTGAGCGGTCTGATCCCGGCGAGCTTCTACGCACAGCCAGCCTTGTGAAGCAGCTTATGTACGTCGTGCTGGAGCTGGTCATGTCATTTTCTCGTTACAAATCCGGGGGCATTGAGAAAATCAGTAAACTTCAGCGTTTCCAGCCGGTACTCGATTATATCGAAAGCCATCTGAATGAGAAAATAACCATACCCCAGTTAGCCGGCCTGATGTTCATCTCTACATCGCATTTCCATAAAGAGTTCCAAGAGGCGTTCGGCGTTTCGCCGTTGCAATATATTCAATCGCAGCGATATAAGAAAGCGCAATCGTTGCTGGCTACTTCCGATTTGACGATCCACGAAATCGCAAATCGGGTCGGCTATGAACAGCCGTTTCCATTTAACCGCTTTTTCAAATCGCTGTACGGCGCAAGCCCCGGCCATTACAGGAAAATGATGATCGAGCGGTTTAACTAAGATGTTTCGCCATTGGACTGTTTGATTATCAATCTAATGACGGGGCGGGCATGGTGATTGGCGGCGGATCCTGTGCCGTTTCTTTTTTTTCTTTGAACCCTTTGTACTTATATGACTTTTCCGGCTCATTGCAGGTCGTATAAAAAACAGGATGTGCATCAACATCCTCGGATTTCATATCCCTATTCTCCAATGCAGCGGGCTTAACCTGCATATATTTTTTCAACGCAATATCCGAATTGTAATCATCATTGTCATCATGATTGTAATTAATCTTTTCATCATAAGCATGCCTGCTGATATACTGGTCGGATGCCTGGTCATACACATATTCCGCGGCATCCAATTCGAAAAACAACTTATAATGATTATTGGCGAATAATACATGCCCCTTTTCTTGTGCTCTGAAGTAGTCGTTTTTTAGCTGCTCCGCATCCTGCCATTCATTTCGGCCATCCTCATCATCCCGCTGCATTTCATATACTGTAGCTGTGAGTGTCGTCCTAAGCGCTGCAATATCTCCTTCGGTAGTTATCCTTACGTCAAAAGGTTCCCGGTAGTAGTCGGGTTTATTGTAAAACATAATAAAATCGTTATAGTCCTTATCCGGAATATAGGATTCGGTATTGTACGGCTGCCGATACCAGTATTCATCAAAGATATGAGTAAGCGTTATCCGCTTCGGTACATGGGAAGTATCCCACACATACGGCGTGGAAAAGCAATTCGCGTTTTCGTTAAACACGCGCTTTGTGCTTCCGTTATCAAACTGAATGAATGTAGTCCCGCGCTCAAAGCCTTTAAAGTTTACTATTATTCCATTGGTTATGTTTTTGTTTTTGCGCCCGTATATAACGAAAGTATGATCCGGTTTGTCAGGGTAACACCTGAGCCGATCCTTTTCAAATTCATAGCTTCCAAATATCATTGTCGCATAGCCATACAGCAAAAACTTCCCATCTTCAAACAAGTAAATCCCTTCAGTGGTGCCGCCATACTTCCCGCTGACTTTTTTACGACACAAAATGAATCACATCCTTTGGTTCATTCTATTCAGGGTCTGCCCACCATTGCTTATAATTGTTCTTCTCAATCCACATTTCACTCATTCTTTCAATCCATTCACTTTCACTTACCCCATCCTTATTTACTTTATCATAAATCTCAACAAAATCTGTTTTTGTCACGACACACTGTTGAATTTGAGCGATCACGCCTTTTCTGCTGAACAAAACATGAACAGCTACTATTTCAAACGGAGTTTCCCTTTTGTAAATGTAGAGCCAAGTTTTCATAGCTTGGAGCACTTTACCGGGAAAACTTACTGACAACAAAAAAACACTCCCCGATTACGAGAGTGTTCATGGTATAATATGGATTTTACAACCCAACTTGTGGTGTTGGCCCCCTCCGGAAAGGAGGTGTGGCCTATGGATACTTTCCAAACGATCATGTCTTTCCTAGCGTTCGGGACTTTCCTTGTGGCGCTGCTGACATACATCGATAAACGAAAGTAACCCACCCAGGTTGAACGGCCTAACGGTGGGTTACTTCTCCGATTTTCCACCCAGGAGGGTTTCCCCGCCCAAGTAAGTTGTGCAGGAACCGGGATTAGGCCCCCGGTTCTGTTCTTATTTATAAGCATAACATGAGTGATTCATACCTGCAATTGTTTTGACTTTAATTAAATCATTGAAAAAGCTGCAGCTTTCCCAGAGACAGCTCCTCCAATCAGCCAAACTCCCGATGCAGCTCTTGCAGCTTGAGCATACCGTAGTTTTGACATATGCGATTGAGCTCGTCCCGAACTTCCATTAGAGCGAAACCTAACAAATTTTGACCTCTCCATTCCAATGGATTATCGATTTTCTCGTCATCCGCGGACATGCAAATTCCCCATATTTTATCGTACGGACTGGGTTCCACTAGTATTTTGTCATCTGTCTGCAGCAGAAATTGCATGAGCTCCTCATTCTGCAGAAACTTGGCAAAATTGCCTTTCAGCACGACGGAGTATCGTTTCCCCGCCCATTTGTCCCCATCAAAGCCGCGTACTTTCCTGCCCAGCTCCTTGATTTCTTTCGGATTATCGCTCTTCAATATCTTCTCCAGCATCTCTTCGTCATCAAAAAGCCGGGCCTTCTCCGCCATCATGTATTGCTCCATGCAGCAGTAAGTATACATCTCATCGTCAAAATCCGCTTTCCACCACTGGCTCATGCAAGTTTTTGTAATAGAGTCGTCTCCGCTTGGCTGATGCCCCCAGAAATAAAGATACTTAGCTTTTTTGCCTTTCCGGAAATTCTCCTGTACCCCTTCTAAAGAATAAGCAGGCTTTCCATCCGCATGCCAAAGAAGATCGCCATCTTCGTCATAAAGATCTTCATCGGCATACTCTTCTTCGTACCAGCCAAGCCAGCCTTTCGGGGCGGGAAATCGTTGACGAAACGTATTTCGCTCCTCGACGGTTAGAGCGGAAAACCATTTTCCGAAATGCATGACATAATGCTCGCCATACCCCATTCGCCAGCCGATGCTGTATCTACTTATGTGCGGGTACATCAGCCACAGAGGCGCCATCGGATTCCCGATATCATATGCCATTCAAGTGTTCCCCCAAATCCCAAAATTGTTTTCCCTCATCTTGATATTCTACTATAAACATACGCCATCAATAGCGAAATGTCTCTTACGGCTGCACGGTTCCCGATTCAGAATCACTCCTCAAACCGACCCACAACCTTCCCGGCCTCATCCGCCCCGCCATAAAAACGAGTCGTCCCGTCTTCCAGGTACAACAAGCTGTTGGTTGCCGACTGCTCCATTTCTTCCAGCAGATGCGTACTCATAATAATCACGCTATGAAATGCCAGTCTGTTGATCGCGCTTTTGAAAAATAACTTCTCTTGGTTGTCCAGCCCTTCAAACGGTTCATCCAGTATGCAAATCCGGGGCTGGTTGATGAGCGCTTGGATCAAGCCTATTTTCTGCAATTGTCCTCCGGAGAGCGTCCGCAGTTTTCTCGCTCTAAGCTCATACAAGCCGCTTTCCTTGACCCACTTCTCGATTGTCGATTTTACCAGGCTGCGAGGAATGCCTTTATGAAAAGCCATGTAAGTTAAGTATCTTTCTATCGTCATATCCGAATGGCCGGTAAAATGCTGAGGCATAAAGCCGATCATCGATCTGACTTCCTCGACGCTTAGCTGCTTGCGGTACAGACCCGTTCGTTCGTCTTTGACCAGCCTCGTATATTCAATTTCACCTTGATCCGGCGATATCGCAGTGGCGATGAGCTTTAAGAGCGAGCTTTTGCCCGCTCCGTTTTTTCCGATGACATACGTAATTCCCGTTGTGAACGTACAAGTCGCATCGCTTATGTTTCCTTTCAAATACTCCACGTTGTTCAAAACGATCCTTACGCTCATTGGAGATCCCTCTTTAGGTTATTCTTCAAAAGCACGCTGCATAACAGCAAACCGGCAAGCCCTGCCATGCCGACAGTCATCCCTATAACATGTTCATTCCAAGGCAACTGAAACATGGAGAGCGTTTTGCCGCCCCGGTCAAGCAGCATTTGACTAAGCCAAACGAACAGCGTGACCATAACGCCCGCCCTATGTCCGAGCCACATGGCGCATGTAAACCCGATTGTCCCGAAGAAGAAAATAGGCATAAAGGAGCCCAGCACATACGAAAACGAGCTTTCTCCCCCTAGAATCAAGAAACTCAAAGGCAGCGTAATCGCAACCTGCAAAGCCATAACGATGATAAAACGGGCGAACATTTGATGAGTCAAGGAGTAATAGCTTAGCACTTCTACGATGTCGTTCCCTTTGTTTCTCGAGCGGAATGCATAACCCATCACGGCGATCATGACGAGCGAGCCGCCTTTCATCCACGCCAAAAGACCGCTCATCTCATTTCCCGTACCCGCGTTAATCATTACGGATAAGAGCAGCATGACGATTCCCGTCAGCAGCCAGCTTCTCAACCCGTAAAAATTCCACTGCGCCAAAAACAAACCGGCCAGCTTCGAAGCGTCGGATTGCGCCGATTGGGCCGCCTCCAGCTCAGCGCGTAAATCGGCCGGCTTCGTTTCCTCCGTCTCTTTGATCCTCGCAAGCAGCCGAAACGTCTGCTCCGTCGTCGGTTCGGGGGACGTATAACGTTCGAACCGGTTTTTCCATTGTTTTTCTAAACGCGACAGCTCTTGATCCTCACTCATTTGCCCCCGCCCCTTTACGATCGTCTTCTATCAGTATGCCTTCCAAGTACTTCAGCCCGCGTGCCATGCGGCCTTTAACGGTGTTAACCGGAATGTCCAGGGTCAGCGCGATCTCGGCATATTTCAAATCCTGATAAAACCGCAAATAAAGGACGGACCGGTATTCGAACGATAATTGATTCAACGATTCGATCATCCACTTCCGTTCAACCTGGCGGTCGATAATCGAATGGACTTCCGCCATCCGCTCTTCGCCTTTATCCGTAACATGCTCCCGCTGCGTGGAGGCTTTCCTCCAATAATCTTTGCAACTGTTCGTAGCTATTTTGTACATCCATGGCTTGAACTGGTCGGGAACGTAACCTTTTTTGCCCTGCTGATAGATTTTAAGAAAAGTTTCTTGAACGATGTCTTCCGCCAGCTTCTCGTCCTGCAGCAATCGATAGGCATAACCGTACAAAAGCTTATGATACCGGAAAACGAGCGTATCCAGAGCCGAGTCATTGCCGAACGACAGCTGTCTCATGTAGTCTTCATCTTGCATTTCAGCAACCCCATTTCTCCGCCATACTCAATCTGTCTTCCGGTTAACATACACAATGGCTAGCACCGTCGAAAGCAACCCCAGACCGATATAAAATAGCCGGTTATAAAGGATCCAAGGCTCGGTTCCGGCAAGCAGGCTTCCGTTCAAGTACGCATAAACGATCTGCAGCTCCAACAAAGCTGGGCTGGCATGCTGCAATAACGCGCCGCCATTTAATGATAGTATCCATAAAACCAATCCCGCAAATAATCCGCCGAGAGAATGTTTTCCAACTACGACGGCAAGCACTACGGCTCCGCCGATCCCTATATACACCGGAATAGTAAACAATAGACTCTTCCATACCAAACCGCCGGCAATCGGCGTCAACCCGATCGTCACCAAGCACAATAAACCGGCAAAAAGTATCAACGACAGCAGTGCTCTTTCCGCAATGAGCTTCCACCTGGCAATCGGGTACGTGATCAGCTGTCCGATAAATTTCGAATCGAAATCGATGGAGAAACACCACTGCAAAATAAACACATACAACAGCACCGCTGCTTTTTCATAGAACATACCGGTTAAGGAATCGATTCTGTACGATAGCCAGATGCAGGATACATACGCCGCCACTGGGAACAGCACCATCAGGATCACGGCAGGAAACGACCTAAACCAAAGCTTCAGCCAAAGTCTCAGTCTAATCGCGAACCCGTTCATCGCTTTGCTTCTCCTTCATAGCTTTTCAAAGCAGTCTCCAGGTTAAATTCAGCCTTATCTTTAAGCCCATCGTATTGGGAGAACACATAGTTAACAGCTTTAAGGAATTGCTCTCCGCTGTTTTCCTCAAACCGATTTAGCATCTCTATCCGATTAGCCGCTTCAGCAGGCAATTGTGACCGCCAATCATGCGCATACCAGTCGCCGAATCGATCGAAGCCCTTGTCCAACTGAAAATGCTTCATCAGTCCCCATGTTATTGCGCTCTGAAGAATATGCACATCTTCGCCTAATGAAGGGTTATCGTGGATAAGATCGGTTGCTAAAGCATAAACCATCACTGAGGGATCCGCATATTTGATGTCATAAAAGTCCCAAGCGGCAAACTCCAGGCTGGGCGTAAATTGCGCCATTTTGCTGTGATCGCTGCCCAAAATATAAATGACCTTCGGCGCCATGCCAACGCCCAGCCACTCCTCGATATAGTCCCAATACTTGAGATACATTTCGGTTGTTTTCCTTGCGCCGACCAAAACCTCGGGATGCCCTACCACTCGAGTCTGATCGACCGTTACTTCCTGCAAATTTCCTCCGACGAGCGACAAGCCGTACCGGGACGTTCCTTTGTAGGAGCCGTCCGGTTCGCGCGGTATCGTAAGAGCCATCGGGACGCCGTCTTCTTGACCCTTGATCGTAACGGTAAATGCAGTCGGGCTGTCTTCAACCAGTCCGCCGTTTTTGAGTTCGAATTGTACATAGGTAGGATCCATTCCGCGCACACTTCCGGCTAATGCACGTTCGCCGATTAACGGATACCAGCTGGCCTCTTTGGGGAGGTAAACCCGGCCGGATTCGATAAAAGAATGCGCCAGCAAGCCGTCGGAACGATACTGCTTCATATCCCCCTCGTAATTCAGGTTCAAATCGAACCGTTCATTCGGTTGAATGCCGTTAGGGAAACGGATTCGGATGAAGTCCTTTTCCCGGGAACAAGTCATTTCCACGCTGCCCGAGCATTCCGTTACGGCTAACCGGTGATGCAAAGTAAGCGAAACATCGTTAACCGGCACATCCCCGTTATACGCGATCGATAACCGGCTGTCGGCCTCAATCCGGTTGTCGGACGGAAACAACACGTTTAAATCCGTACGGTCTATTGCAAAAGGATAGTTCGGACGCTCCCCTTGAGTGCTTGTGCGCAAGAACGCGAACTCTTCCTCCCGGCTTGCAAACAAGTATTGCTCGCCCGTTTCGATATATTGCTCAAGCGCGCTGTCATATTGCGAATACCGGATTCCGCTAATCACGACCGCGGGTATCACTAGAATGACCGCCAATGTCATCGATATGCGCTTCTCGATTTTTAGCCTGCGGTGAGGGTGAAACAGCAGCAGCGCAGCGAGTATGACAATAACACCTAACAAAAATACGGCCAGTTGGTGGAGCATTGCGCCGTCGAAAACGCCGTTGATCCCCCAGATGCTTTGATAAGGAGTAGCGATATACATGGAATCGTACGGTGTCGCCAGATTCAGCCTCGGATTGACGTAAGCAAAGCCGTAGCTGTTAGCTTGAAGCAAGAAGACGGCTCCCAGCAAGGCCGGAATGCAGATGTAGGAAAGCGTATTTTTCATCCAAATACCGAACAGAAAGCCGATCGATACGAGCAGGAAGTAAGCTCCCTCCACTTGCACGAAAACATACATCAGGTTTTGGAGCCGCTCCTCCGCTCCCATACTGCCGCTTAGAAACCAGATCCCCTGAACCAGCAGCGTCATAGCCGTGAGGCCAAAACCGTATGTCTGAGCGGCCAGCCATTTCCCGGCGATCCATGCCGTATTTTTCACCTTGTAGGTGACTGCCAAATATTCGAATTCGCTTTCGCGATCCTTCCCCGCCATATAGACGGCGAATAAGCCCACTACTAGCAGGTTCACCATCAAGATCCATTGAAAGTTTCCGTAGAAAACGGCGGCGATTTCCTCATAATGAACCGGTTCGCTCTCGTACATGCAAATAACGTATCCCCAGCAAATCAACTGGATGGCCAAAGGGAGCGCCAAATAAGGGTTCCTGCATAACAAACGCATTTCATTGCGATAAACGAGTTTGATCATGCTCATGCCGTCACCCCATTGATGACCGCCATATATCCGTCTTCAATCGTCGGCTGCACGGCCGTGGCATGGACATGCGGGGGTTCTTTCGCTATCACCCGGAAGACGGCATGGTTCATTTCCCTTCGGCTGGAAATGATCGCATATTCTTTTTCCGCCTTGTCATAGTTGGCGTACGGCACCTGAAGCTCCCAAATGCAGCCTGCTGCTTTTTGCGCCAGACCGGCGGTTGTGCCTTGGTATAACACTTGCCCTTTATTGAGGACTGCCGCTTTCTCGCAGCTGGATTCGATATCGCTGATGATGTGGGTGGATAAGATGATGGTATGGTCTTTGCTCAGCTTTTCGATCACATTGCGGAAGCGAATGCGCTCGGACGGATCGAGTCCCGCAGTCGGCTCGTCCAGCATGATGAATTTGGGCTTTCCGAGCAGCGCTTGCGCGATCCCGAGCCGTCTCGTCATGCCGCCCGAGAAGCTTTTGATTTTTTTGTCGGCATGCGGCAGCAGGTTGACCTCGTCCAGCAGCCGCTCCACTTGTTCGGACCGTTCGCGGTGATTCGTCAGCCCCTTCATCGATCCTGCATAGTGCAAAAATTCTCTGCCCGTAAATTGCGGAGGCGCATGAAAATGCTGCGGCAAATAGCCGAGCAATCCCCGAACCTTGTCTCCTTGCTTGGCCAAATCTAAATCATAAATCGTCACTTGCCCTTCTTCATAGGGAAGGATCGTACTAAGGATTTTCATCAGCGTCGTTTTGCCGGCGCCATTAGGCCCTAGCAGACCGAATAACCCCGTCTCGATTTGCAGATGAATATCCGATAACGCCGGTACGCTTCGATACGCTTTGTTTAATCCGTCTATTTTGACCATGCACATAGGTTTCTCTCCCCGTGATCGATTTCCTCACCTTAACACGAGTAGCGGGATGAAATGGTTACATATAAACAAAAAAACTCAAGCCGGCCGACAGCTCGAGTTATTTTCTCTATCAAATCCAAACGCTGGATAAGAGCATAAACAAGCATCTAAAACCGCTCATATGCTAGGGTAATAGAGGGGAGATGGACAGCATGAGTTATCCGAGCGCCACCATGCAGAGCAAATGGGTGAAGACGAAATGGCTGCTAACAAGCCCAAATATGCGAAAATATATTCCTCAAACCTTGCTTTTCAGCCGAAGCAGCCTCAGCAGCATGCTTTTGCAATATTCAACGGTTTATTTCAAGCCTACCGGCGGGACGGGTGGTTTCAATATTTTTCGTATAACGAAGCTGGAGAACGGCTATCAAATCCAGCATAACTCGGTGAAAACCCGGTACGCCACATTCGACGCTCTCTACGGACAGCTGCTCAAACGCGCCAAGGCCCGCTCCTACTTGCTGCAGAAAGGCATCAAGCTTGCCGCGACGAACGGAAGGCCTTTTGACATTCGCGTCATGGTACAAAAAACGAACAAGGGTGTCTGGGAGAGTACTGCGCTTTTCACGAAAATCGGCGTGCCGGGCAAGGTCGCGACAAACTATAACCAGGGCGGCGAGGTAAGTTATTTCCGGCAAACGCTGTCAGGTGCGGGATTCGGCAAAGCCGACATCGACCGGATTGAAGCGGAGCTAAGGCGTCTCGGAAAATCCGTCGGAAGGCTGTTCGACCGCCATAAACAAGGCTTTCGAGAACTCGGCCTCGACGTAGCCTTGGACAGCAGCGGCAGAGCCTGGATTCTTGAGGTGAATACGAGGCCTCAATTTTACCCGCTGAAGCATATGGGGGCTAAACGCATGTATCGCCGCATTATATCCTATGCCAAGCAATATGGAAGGAAGAAATAGGCTCCCAGCTATGCTATAATCAGAAAGCAATAGAATAGGCTTGCAAGGGCGGTCGGCTAGTCTCCCGGAAGGGAGGTGATGCCTGTGGAGGTTAAAGACGCTTTGACGCTCATGATCGGCTTCGGTTCGCTGCTTATCGCGCTGCTGACGTTGGTTGTGGCCATCTTCGTCGCAATTAACCGCAACACAAAGAAATAGGCCGCCCTTTCACCGGGGAAACGACCTATTTCTGGGGTAGTACCTGATTGAAGCCACCGCCCTTAAAAGCGGCTATTGCTCGGAGAGTCGTGTTACCAGCACGGCTCTCTTTGCATTGTATACTCGTTATGACTTGATTATACCACGTGCGTATCAAGATGTTGATCGAAAATTACAGGATGTCGAATATAAATTAACCGTACATTCAACTTCCTTACTGATTTATCCTACAACACATCAGCCCTATTAATAGTTTTGACCGCCAAATATGTGATGAAAGCGCCGATTAGAAAAAACAAGATAGAATATTCATGTACTATTATGTATATTTATACTGTATTATTATGTATTGCCGTTAGGCTTGCAAGATGAGCTATGTAAATCAGAAAGCCTGTTAGGGAAGGTGATAAAAGATGATTTTGATAGACGAATCGAAGTCTCTGGAAGATTATTTGGCGGAAACGGAAGAAATTGATTTTAGTCACCCTTCCATTAAAGAAAAAGCGTCCGAGTTATTTTCCGCATCGTCTAATGAAGACGATTTTGTGAAAAAAACGTTTGAATTTGTTCGCGATGAAATCTCTCATTCATGGGATATCCAAAGCTCGCGGGTAACATGCAGGGCCTCGGAAGTACTTTATTTTAAAGAAGGCATTTGTTATGCAAAGTCTAATTTACTGTGCGCTCTATTAAGGAGCAAACGGATTCCGACCGGTTTTTGTTATCAGCGGCTCACAATCGGCGCGACACCGGATACGGGGTACTGCATCCATGCTTTGAACGCCGTTTACCTGAGCTCCGTAGAACGCTGGGTTCGCCTGGATGCACGGGGAAATAAAGCCGGCGTAAATGCGGAATTCTCTTTAGGCGATGAAAAATTGGCATTTTCGATAAAGGAAGAATACGACGAAGTTGATTATCCGCAAATCTATACGCTGCCGAACCCAAAAACGACAAATGCATTAAAACAAAATAAGGATTGTATAGCTATGTATCTGCATGGCTTGCCAAGCAGTTTGTAGGTATCGCGTTTGCAAACCGCAGCCGCTGGGATACTGAGGAGTTGGCTCTGATCGCAACGGAAAGCAGAGCGTTTGGCCGATCGCGGGCGTCTCAGTCCCAGCCTTTCCCCTGGATCCTCCGCCCTATCCCCTCTATGAGCTGCCGCTATTATTCAGGATAGCATACACTTCATTCTTCTCCGTGTTATAATGATGTGAAGTTTACCAAGAGGTGTCATTTATGGGGCTGTCGATCTGGCTGGATCTCTATATGTTTTTCCTCCTGTTCGTTCTTTTTGCTTACCTGTTCGTTTCCGTTACCGTTACTAATTTGCATAAGTCTTATTTTTATTTCCATTTTCTCATGATGCTGTGGCCCCTTTTCCAGTTTGCAATCAAAATAACGGAAAATCCCGCGATACAGCTGGTTTATGTCAAACTTGCATTTGTCGATTTGTCTTTGCTTGGAGCCGGATGGCTCGTTTTTACTTTCTTTTTGACCGGACATACGGCATTGCTTCGGAATAAAAAAGCGTTCCTGTTTTTCATCCCGGCTTTGCTGACGTCGGCAGGCGTATTTGTCAATTACCGCGGCATGTTCGTTCAACCGTTTGACGGCGCCTACATTAATCGGTATTACGGGCCCTTGTTTTGGATAGTGATCCCGGTGCTGCTCGGTTATCTGCTGGTGCCTCTGTTTATACTGGCAAAAACCTTCGCATCCGCCCAAGCTCCGCGCACGAAGCGGAAAATAAAGCTGGTGCTCATAGGCATTGTGGTCTTACTGGCTTCCGCTGTATTTGATATTTTCATAAATGTCATTTACTTTTCATCGGCCATGATCGTTCCCGGTTTGACGTCGCTTGGCATCTTCGTGTCCGCCATCTTTTTTGTCATTGCGATTCGCCGGTACAAAATGCTCGACATCGTTACGATTGCGCACCAAGATGTGATCGACACGATTGCCGACGGCATCCTGGTATTGGACGAGCACGAACGCGTTATGGAAATCAACCGCTCGTTTCGGCCCTATCTCGATCTGCGCTTGGGAGAACGGTTTGTGATCGAGTCCTTTCTCAAATTTTCATGCGGCGAACCGCAAAGAGAGCAGTTTCTGCAAACATACCGGGAAGAGCCGCTGCGTACAGCCCGTATTGACATTATTGCCGAAGAGGCCGATAGACGGTATATCAGCCTGCAAACGGCCCCGATCATTCTAAACAAGGTCAGGGTAGGACGCATCGTAACGCTGCAGGACATAACCGAAGTAAGACGGCTTGTGAATGACCTGGAGCGCTTGGCCGTCACCGATAGCCTGACAGGCTGCTATAACCGCCATTATTTGACCCAGCATTTGGAAAGCGACATCATGCTGCATGTAAGGGGCCATCGCCCGTTCGCCATTTTGCTGCTGGATATCGATTTTTTCAAGCGGATCAATGACCAATTCGGCCATCTGGCAGGAGATGAAGTGATCGTCTGGACGGTGGATACGATACGGCGAACCATCCGGCAAACCGATAGTATCGCGAGGTTCGGCGGGGAAGAGTTTATGATTTATTTGCCGGATACCGCTCCAACGGAAGCGGCTATTCTGGCCGAACGAATAAAGGCCTCTATAGAAACGGGTCAAGCTGCGGTCGAAAACGGGGCTTATCGGTTGTCGATTACCGTGAGCATAGGCTTGCTTTCCGTCGATACGTTCGAAGGAGGGCTGCAAAGCAACCCAAACGGGTACATTACGCAGCTGTTTACCTTAGTGGACGAAGCCTTGTATCAGGCGAAAAAGAACGGCCGCAACCAGGTCGTCGGTTCGGCCGCCTTCGCAAAACGATCGATCTCTTGAGCAGGATCGATGCTTCATCGCTATTCGTCGGTTTTACAAATCCGTAATTGGCCGCCGGCACTCCCCGGACAACGGCCGTTTCCAATACAGGGCTGCCGTATGGCGGCCCTTCGCTTCGTTATCGGGCGTTTTTCGTCCGTTTACACCAATGATTTGGGACTATAAAGCCTTTGGGCGCGAACATAGTCTATTGGTACATTCACAGGTATATCCAGGAAATATTCCAGCTGCCACGACTGAGTCTTTTGAGCCTGGCGGCTCGCAGGCTTGTCCCAAGGCGGGTAAACGCGTATTGCTCTTTTACCGCCTTTCCCTTTACTGGATACTATATCCTGCTCGCATAAAACTGCTTTTGGAAATATAAATTGGCCGAAATCGCTGCCATTGCGTGTACTGATAACGAAGAAATCGGCCGGATCCGACACGTCATAAGGCTGGATCGGTCCATCCCCCACTCTCTCCCATAACGTCACAAATTGCCCGATCTTTGTCGGCGTGATTTTTGCAACACGAAACCTAATGGCGAGAGCGTTCAAGTTAAACACATACGCCCCATATTCCGCATTTTGCGCTTCCGGGAGCGGTCGGGAGCAATCAAACCTGCACGGGTTATAAACAAGATCCTTGGCGGCAATTAAGTCGCTATGTATGGGATCGTAGGAACGCCAGTCTTGATGACTCGGGCTTATTTGATCATCCATCTATTCCAATCCCCCGCGTAGTTCCATGATGAAATCCATTGCTAGTCCTAATGTTCACTATCTTAATGCAATCATAACCGGTTCACAAGTTCCGTTCAGCTAAAATGGGAACGACGAACAGGCTGCCGATGGCAGCCCGTTCAACAGCGGTTTAACAGTATCGATCGGTTTATTGTGTTTCAGCTATCTGCATGCTTTCACCATGCTGATCAGTCCCCTCAAGACACGGTCAACCGCTTATGGAGGGAGTTGCACTCATCTGATCGCTAACTGCCCACCGCACTTTTCGGTTCTGCTTGAATACCGCTTTTCAATTTAAACAGCGGAACCAGAACCGCTGCACCCACAAGGAAGAATAAACCTGCGATTACGTACAACGGAACGAGCGAAATCGCGTTTTTGATGGCGCCGGACAGCATCATCGTAACAACCATCGAGCCCATGAACAACGGATTCAGAATGCCGTTTACCCGGCCGATGAACGACTCCTTCGTATTTTGCAAAATCATCGTATTGATCCCGATCTGAATGCACGGCAGGACAAAACCGCTTACGAACTGGAGACCTAGCGTGAACCAGTAATTCGACGAGAACCCCATACCCATCATCGTCAAGCTGTCGACTACCATGCCGAAAGCCAGAAGCTTCTGCGGCGATACTTTGCTTGATAGACTCATCGCCAGCACGCCGCCGATAATCATCGCTATACCGTTGACCAATAGGAACCACTGCAAATAATCCTCCGGCTTCCCAAGCCGCTCCGTAATGAGGAAGATGCCCATCGGCTGAATAAGACCGAGGCCAAGCCCTGCAGCTATGAAGCCGCCGCCAAGCTTACGGAGTATCGTGCTGGACCATACGTAGCGGAACCCCGCCTTAATGTCCTCCAATACCTGCGACTTTTGTTTCTCCTCTGCTTCTTGACGATCACGCGGCAGGAAAGCCAGCGAAGCAGCCGACAATAGAAAAGCGACGCCCATGACGCCGATTGCCGTCTCGATGCCGTAGCTCTGATACACGAACGTGCCGACAACCGGTCCGAAAATCATAAATACCGCGAACAACGTTTGATAAACCGACATGCCCTTCTGCACCAAATGCTCGGGCACATGCAGCTTGAACAGCTTCATGCCGGCGGGCTGTGAAAATTGAGATAAGATGGCCGAAGCTAACGTCGCGAAAAATACCGCTTTCCACGTACCGTTCGCCATTGCAAAAAGCACTACGAGGATGGAAACCGCACTTAATAAATCACACCACACCATCGTCTTTTTCGGCCGCCAGCGGTCTGCGAACGTCCCTCCGATAAACGAAAAGATGAAGATCGGCGCGAACTCCGCGACGGAGATGAGCGAAACGGCGAACGCGTCGTTATTCGTCATTTCTTTGACGTAGAACAGGATGGCGATATTTCGCACCCAAATGCCGATTTGCAAAAACAACGTGGACATCAAAATCGCTTGCACGAACCGGTTGCTTAGCAGCGAAGATGCCGAAGCAGATTGATTGGCCGTCATGAATCTCACCCGTTCCCTTTCCTTTTCCGATTTTCCTGTGTATACTTCATAAATTTTACCGGATGCGCCAATTTCCTAAAACGTTCACCGGAATGAAAGTTAGCTCCGTCCCGAGACTGATAAAACATTCATTTTTGCGGCAGCAAAAAGGCTGCCTTCTGAGATGACCGGCAGCCACAGTATGTTATTGAACGCTTCTAATTTGCCCGTTAAATGCTTTTTCGTATGGGGAAAGGAAGAGCAATGGGATTTCAACCGCTGTTGAAATCATATTTCGTTCATTTGTTTTTTCCTTTTCCAAACCCGTGTGCTGCAGTCCGATTTTGCCAAATTGGAATCGAGTTCTTATTCATTTTCTCGCTTGCAGTCCGAAAATGCCCACTTGCAGCGGCTTTTTGGCTCCTCGCACCGGTGAATCCAATCTCCAAGCAGGCAAATTCGGATTACAGCAAAAAGAAGCCTCGATTCCTTACTCCAAGTCGGCAATTTCGTACTACAACGTACAAAGGGGCTCCATACCAGCTGGTTTCTCGAAGTATTCCGACATTCAGCAGCTCCCCCTTTTTTTTCAGACACTCAAACAAACCGATTAACTCTTCAAAAGAAAAACCGAGATCAGCGAAAAACCGGCCTCGGTTTTTTAGTTGTAACGATCACAGTCTCAATGTTGATCGAGATAACCTTTTGTTTCGTTATCCGATCCGAATCAAAACGACGCCGTATCCCGGTATCTCCACATCCAGCATTCCTGCGCCGTTGTTGTCAAAGCTCACGGCCACAGACTCCGACGTTTGCAGCTCATGGTCGGAATCGACTCTGGAGAGCGTGCACGGCGGCGTAGAACCCGCTGCAACTCCGTCTAGAATGACCTTGCACGACGCGAGCTCCCCTTTGGGATTGCTAATGAGCACAGCCAGTTGCCCGCTATCGTCCGTACCTGCGCATGCATAGACGCCTTGAGCCGCGACCGCATCTGCTCCGTTTGCGTATGCACCGCCCTCGTCCGCCACCGCACCGGTTTCGGCTGTGAATGCACCGGCCTCGTTCACCACCGCATCTGCTCCGGCTGTGTGTGCGTCGGCTTTAACCGACGCCGTGTCGCCCACGATAAACGTACCAATCCCGCCTCCGACCGTAACCGCCACCCGATGCGGGTGCTTCACCAGCTCGTTAAAAGCGGCGAAGGCGTAGAACGTTTTCTGCGGGACGCCGTAATAATCGAATAAGCCACAGAACAATGCGCTTGGCTGGCCGTCGTAGTAATTGGCCGCGTCTACCCGGGCGTCCTGCAGGGCGATGAGTCCGGCTGCGCAGAAGGAGGCTCCTTCGACTCCTTTCGCCTTTTCGAACATATCGCGTCTCGCCTTGCCGCTATCCTTGGACCACAGCTTCTTTTTCCAGTCGCTCAAGTCGGCGTAATTCCACTCGTTCAAGTGAACTTCCACGTCTCCGTAACCATATTCGACAAGCCGCCCGTGCATCAACGCCGCATTGGCCGTCAATACTTCCACCTCGACCGTATACGTATGCCAAGAGAAGAAATCGAGCGGCAGCTCATGCTTGCGGCAGTAGGCGAGAAATCCCGGCAAAAATTCGCTCTCCAGCTGACTTACCGCAAAGCCGCCTATCTTCAGCTCCGGAAACCTCGCCTTGATCGCCGTCGCCGCAGCGCGGTACAGCTCGTAGTACTGCTCGGCCGTGCCCGACCACATCACGCCGGCATCCCCGTTGTCCGGCTCGTTCCATATTTCCCAGTATTCGATGTTGTAATGAAAGCCGTCGGCCCAGCCCTCGTTGTAGTGACGGACGATACCGAGGCAAATGCGCGCCCATTTATCGTAATCTTGCGGAGGATGAACATAGTACTTGATCTGCGTATGCTCGATGCTCTGGCCTAACCGGTATACGATCTTCGCCCCCGTATCCAGCACGGAGCGGATATACGTATCCGTACGGGAGAAGTCGTAGCTCGCCGGATCCTCGGGATCGCGCGAGAAGTCCGGGAACACGGCGCTAATATCGACCTCGCGCGGGTATGGCCAATTCGGGTCATGCAGGCGTACGAGCGGAATGCCCGCCTCCTCGTAATGATGGGAAACGTCGATCAGTTCGCCGTAGCAAACGGGACCGTTGTTGACTCCATGCAGCGCCTTAATCGTACCGCACCTTTGATTCAAATTAATTTTGATCTCCTGCAGCATGCAGCTCTCCTCCTATGTAACTGACTCCTTGCGATCGTCCGCGGCCTTATCCCCATCGTAAAAGATGCGGGTATCGGAGTCCATATTACATCCTTAAGCGCACATGTCGTTCTGTTAGCCTTCCCCCGCGGTACGGTACTCCTGCGGCGTGATCCCGTAGTATTTCTTGAATACTTTAATAAAATAGGATGTCGTCAAATATCCGACGTTAGCCGCGATTTCGAATATTTTCAGCTCGCTGCCCTTCAGCAGCTGCACCGCCCGTTCCATCCGGATGCGCAGCAGGTAATCGCTCAGCATCTCTCCGGTTTCCAGCTTGAACACTTTCGACAGATGCACAGGATGCCACCCGACGTGATCCGCCAGCGTCTGCAGCGACACGTCCTCGCTTAGCCGGCTGAGGATGTAATCCTTGACGATATGGACCACTGCCGACCGGGAGCTGCTCATTTCTTTACTGGCCGTCTGGTACAGCGCGTCGCAAACGGCCGTCGCCCATTCCCGCAGACGTTGAACCGAGAGCGAGTCTTCCGGCAAGTAGAGCTTTACGTCCTTCAACAGCTCGGCGATCGATCTTCCGTTCGAGTGAGCATAATGATATAACGCGGCGGAGACGGCGTGATACACCTCGACGGCGTATTCGTGCGTCGCCTGCCCGCGGCCGCCGAGCCGCTCCAGCTCCGTGAAGACGCCGTCCAGCTTAAGCCGGATTTCCTCCCAATATCCCGCCTCGAACAGATGCAGCAGCGACGGCGACTTGTGCAAGGCGGACAGCGCATCGATGCTGCCCCGCTCCGGCACGCTGCGGGCCGTCATGAAAAAGCCTTGGTTGCTGCCGATCTGCGTCCGGATAAGCGCCAGCACTTCCGCATGAAGCTTCGGCAGGCCGGCCGGGAATTCCCTTTGCCCGCCGACGACGACCGAGACGTTCCCTTTCAGAAACGTGGCGACGTTCTCCTGCAGCAGACACGCCCCGCGCTCCAGCCGATCCAGCAGCTCGGCGTGACCGTTCTGCGTTCCTCCTTCCGTCCTCCAAACCCGCTCCGCCTGACCGTTCTGCGCTTCTCCTCCTGCCCTCCAGACCCGCTCCGCCTGACCGTTCTGCGCTCCTCCTCCTCCTGCCCTCCATCCCCTATCCGCCTGCTCGATCTGCTCGGCCTTCCCTGCCTGCACGATCTGCTCAGTCTTCTCTATCCGCCCTATCTGCTCGTCCCTTCCTATGTCCGTCATCTCTTGCCTAGCGCCTTCCGCCGCCCGCGGGGCCACCGCTACAACCAAATAATCATGCGCATCGCGGCACGACCACAGATGAAAGTCATGCGCCATAATTTCCCGCGCCATATTGATGACGGCATATTCGATCAGCCACCGGTCTTTGTAGTCTTCGGAGGCGAACTCGCCTTCCAAACGAATCAGCATTAGCGCAACGGTATCGTTCGAACCGAACGGCAGGCGCAGCACGCGCAGCTTATCCTCGAGCTGCTTGGCTCCGAATTTGCGGCCGTCCAGCAAGTCGCGAAGAAGATCGGCCTGCAAAGCCGGCAGCTGCTCGTTCAACGTCGAGACGGCCCGTTGATAGGAGCTGATCTGCTCCCACTTGTCGTTCAGCTTGCCGATAATGCTGCGAATCGCCGCGATAATCGTTTCGTCGCTGACCGGCTTCAGCAAATAGTCGGCGACCTGGTGCCGGATCGCCTCCTTGGCATAGGAGAAATCCTCATAACCGGTGAGCAGCACGCATTCCGTATTGCTCGACAGGCCGCGAATGCGCTCGATCAGTTGAATACCGTCCATGCCCGGCATCCGGATATCGGTCAAGACGATATCGACGTGATGCTGCTCGATGATCTGCAGCGCCTCTCTGGCGGAATATGCGCCGAACACCTCCCCGATGCCCAGCTCGCTCCATGGAAGCGTGCCGGTCAGGCTGTCCACCACGAAATGTTCGTCGTCCACAATCATGACTTTATACATCGTCCGCCTCCTCCTTTCGTATCGTTACGGTCACCTTCAAGCCGCCGAGATCGCTCACGGAGAGCCTTAAACCCGATTGCTTGCCGAACATGAGCTTGAGCCGCTGATTGACGTTCCATAGGCCGCAGCCCGATTCGCTTTCGCTGCTGCTGTACATGACATGCTGCTCCAGTTTGGCCATCGCTCCCCCTTCCATACCGATTCCATCGTCCTCTACGACAATCCGGTATTCGTCGGCTCCGCTTTCGCCCATAACACGCAGCATCCGGGCGCTCTCGGACGGCTCGATGCCGTGCACCAGAGCATTTTCCACGATCGGCTGGATAATGAGACGGGGGAGCTCGAGCTGCTGCATCCCGTCGGAAATGTCGATCCGGTAATCAAGCCGGCCGAGCCGCAGCTTCTGGATCGTCAAATAATGGTTCAGCATGTTCACCTCCTCCTGCAGCGTCGCCGTTTGCTTTCCGAGCCGGGTCGTATAGCGGAAATATTCGCCGAGATTCAGCGACATCGCCACGACAGCCTCCTCGTCGCCGAGCCGAGCCATGCTTTTGATATAGAACAGGCAATTGTACAGAAAATGCGGGTTGATCTGCGACTGCAGCTGCTTTAGCATCGCTTCTTTGGAGCGAAGCTGCTCGACGTAAACTTTGCCGACCAGCTGCTCGATTTCCTGCGACATCTCGTTAAACACCTGGAATAAATAAGAAAATTCGCTGCCTCCGTCCCCCTTGATCCGCGTCGAATAATCGCCTTGTCTGATGCGCTGCACATTCCGGATCAGTTTGCGGATCGGCACCTGGACATTCCGGTAAAGCACGAACGAAGCCAAAACGCTTACGCAGAGCAGCACAAGCGTGGATATATAAAAAAGATTGCGGCTCTTAGTAATCGGGGCAAGCACAGTGTCCATCGGAACGAAATCGATCAAATGCCAGCCCAGGCTCTGCGATTGAATCGAGCTGACCATATACTGCTTGCCGTTCAGCACGACGGTCTGATCTTCCATGGCGGGCTGCGGAGGATGCTGCGACAAAAAGCTGCTCAATTGCCCGATATCGTCCACATCTGCCGTCCGATTGGCCACGACGCCGAGCTCGGGATGGTACAGAAACGGATTGCCGTTCCCGTTCGCCTTGTAGCCGTCGAGCATGTTTTGCAAATAAGCCGTCGAGAAACTGATTCGCACGATCATACGGGCCTCGGATGGCTGTTCGTAAGCCGATAACGGCAAAACCGAAAACCAGACGAAAGCGTTTCCTTCCTTTTCCTGCTTAAACCGCCAGCCCTTGGTCAGCTGGTCGGCAAACATCGCGTCGTCGTACAAAACCGTTCGCGGGTCGGTAGAGACGACGGCGCGGGCTTGCTTGGACCAGACGGTAATTTTCGACACCCATCCGCTCATTGTAGCCTGCAGGTTGATATGATCCTGGACCATCGCCAGAAGCTTTTTTCGCTCGTAAAAGTCGCCGGACTCCTCCGTAAAATTCAGCTCCCGAACCGCAGGATCGTTAACCATCGTCAGCGAATTCGTAGACAGCTGCTGGATTTGCGCATCCATCTGATGCAGCAGGAAGACCAGCTTGTTGAAATTCATCTGCTTGATCTCGTCCTTAATCACGTTAACCGACTGCTGATTGGAGTACGCATACAGCCCGATTACCGGAATAAGCAGCCCCAACACCAGCACGACAACTTTCGTAAAAATGGTCAACCGCCGATACATACACGCCACCACACCTGTCTCGCATATTTGAAAAACGCAGAAGACGGACCCCGCCCGGAAGCGTTGCCCGCCTTGCTATTCCGTTATTTGGAAACCGACTTATACCATTCGTTGACTTCCTTCGTAATTTTCTCACCGCCCTGTGCTTTCCATTGTTCAACGAAGGCGTCGAACGCATCGACCGGATCGTTGCCGAACACGATTTTGCTGTACGTTTCCAGCTCGATTTTACGCAAGTAATCCCACTTTTCCTTCATCGTAGGCGTATTGCCGCCGGTGAACAGATTTTTGACCTGGGACTGGCGCTGGCTCCACACGCTGACGGCCGCCTTCATCTCCAGCGGAGTGGCGAAGCCCGACCATATTTTCTCATACGGCGTTTGCGCCTTCCCGTTGACCGCCACGTTGTTCAGCGCCTGCAAATTTTGCGATGGAATGCGCGGCCCGTGATACAGCAGGCTGTAGAAAAAGACGCGGACCCCGCCGCCCGGTATCTTGTTGAAATCGTAAGTCGGCTGACCGTCCACTATATCCCAATCGTACCCCTTGGCCCATCCGTTCTCCCATTCGCCGCCGGGCTTCGGATCGGAGATGTTGTCATACAGATAATTGCCGTACGTGAAAAAGGTTTCCGGATGCTTCATGTTTTTGTTGATGAAGATCGCGCCGATGTAATTTTGCTTGCCCGGGATCATCCGCTTGCCGTCCGGGCCGGCAGGCGCTTCGTAAGTGACGAGCTGCGCGCCCGGCGTGTTCTTCTGCAGATCGGTGCCGATCGGCCACACGTCCGCCCAGTAAGGACCGCCGACGGAACCGGTGCGGCCTGCAGCCATGAACGCCCCTGCCTTGTCGGAATCCCAGATCGACGCTTCCTTCGGAAGATAACCCTTGCCGACCCAGTCCTTGAGCTTTGCCAGCGCCGGCTTGATCTGCGGCTGCACCGACCCGTACGCGAGCGAACCGTCGGACTGCTTCAGCCACATATCCGGCATCGCCCCGTAAGCGCCGAATACGAGCGACGAAAAGCTGTACGGATCGGCATAGGAATTTTTGAAGCCCGCTACCGCGCCGTACGTATCCTTCTTGTTGTTGCCGTCGGGATCGCCGTTCGTGAACGCGTCCAGCATGCGCTCGTAGTCGTCAAGTGTCTTCGGTGCCTGGAGTCCGAGCTTGGTCATCCAATCCTCCCGTATCCACAGCAGCGGATCGAAATTGTACTCGTATTCGAGCACCGGAATGCCCATCCGCTTGCCGTCGCGGGTAAATTCGTACCAAGCCGTCGGGCTTTCGGCCATCGCCTTCTTCCACGCCTCGCCGGCATATTTGTCGAACAGCTCGCCGGCATCCTGAAACTTGCCGGACTCCATTAGCAGCTGGGCGGTTTCGCCGCTGGCGATCAGCACGTCGGGCAAAGATTCGTTGGAGGAAAGGGCAAGCTTCAGCTTCGTATCGTAGGCATTGTTCGTATCCACAACCGACCACAGGTTTTTGATCTCGATCCCCAGCTTCTCCTTGGCCCAGCGGTAGTGGACGTTGTCGTCGGCCGACTCGCCGTTCTTATAGGTTGCAGGCGCAGGCATGCCCCTGACGGTCGTAATCGTAACCGGCGGATCGTATTTGCCGTCCTTCGGTACGGGAGCGTTTCCCGCATTCGGGGATTGCTCCGTCCCCTCCTTCGTTTGCCCCGGCTCCCCGCTCCCCGATCCGTTCGTGCAGCCTGCAGCCTGCGCCGCAACCAAAGTCAAAAGCAGCAGCAGCTTGACGTTTTTCCGACTGTTCATTGTTTCATCCCCCAGGTTAGATGTCCGTTTCCACCTAAATTGTAAAAGCTGCAAACGAGGATTCAAATAAGACGATCTTAAGCGGACATAGCACAATGTTAGTGCGGGGCCGGCCAACTAACAGAATGATATTCGCGACTAAGAGAACGATATATAGCCGCTCCGGACGCAGTGATACACTTGATTGTAAACGAATACGAAGAGAGGGATCAACAACTATGAAAGTTTCTACAGAGCCTGACCGCGCACCCGCTTCGGGAGCAACCGTTCGGCGGAGAAGGCCTTTGCTTTCGCCCAGAACGCTTCCCTTCCATCTCATGCTGCTGCCGGCAGTCATCCTGGCATTTCTGTTCTCCTACTTGCCGATTACCGGACTGGTCATCGCCTTCCAGGACTTCAAGCCGTGGCACGCTCCATTCCAATCGCCCTGGGTCGGGTTCGATCACTTTAGGCTGCTATTCGAACGGGACGACAGCGTCCAAGTGATTTGGAACACGCTCATTATCGCCTTCCAGAAAATCATATTCGGCCTCGCCGTACCGATCGTTTTCGCCCTTCTGTTGAACGAAATCCGCAAAATGGCGTTCAAACGAGCGGTGCAAACGATGGTTTACTTGCCTCATTTCCTTTCATGGGTCATTCTCGGCTCGATCCTGGTCGACCTGCTTTCTCCGGAAGGAGGGCTGGTGAATCGTCTGCTCGTATCATGGTTCGGGCTGGAGCCGATCTTCTTCCTGGGTGACAACAGCTGGTTCCGGTTCACGCTGGTCGTAAGCGAGGTGTGGAAGGAATTCGGCTTCAGCACGATTCTGTTTCTGGCTTCGCTGGCGGGGATCAACCCCTCGCTGTATGAAGCCGCCGAAGTGGACGGAGCAGGCCGCTGGAAAATGACGCTGCACATTACGCTCCCGTCGCTAGTCCCGATTACCGTCGTCTGCGCCGTTTTGTCGCTGAGCAATATTTTGAACGCCGGATTCGATCAAATCTTCAACCTGTACAATCCGATGGTATATAAAACCGGCGATATCATCGATACTTTCGTGTACCGCGTCGGCATTTTGGACGGCAAAATGAGCTTCGCCACCGCGGTCGGACTGTTCAAGTCGGTCATCAGCTGCGTGCTTGTCGTCGCCGTATACCGGCTCGCCTACAAAATCGCCAATTACAGAGTGTTCTAATACGGCAAGGATAAACGGATTAGCCGTCTTTTGGCGGCGCGTTTACCGTTATGTGAAACCATTAAAGTCTTATATTTCAAAAAAATCGCTTCGGCGGCCGATTATTCTAAGGTGAACGGTGCCGTTTCTACAGCATCATGACGCGCCTTCGCCGGTTATTCACCAGACTTCTTAAAGGAGACCTGCAACGATGTACTACAAAACAACCGCCTACCGGACGTTTAACGTCTTCAATTATTTCGTGCTGGCGCTGGTCGCCGTCGCCTGCCTGCTGCCGATGATTCATACGCTCGCCGTTTCCTTCAGCGGCAAAGGGCCGGCGAACGCTTACATGGTCGGACTATGGCCGGTCGATTTTACACTTGATGCCTATCGGAAAACGCTCAACAACCCGAACTTCCTTCACTCGCTGTGGATATCCGCCGTACGAACGATACTGGGGACCGGCATCGGCATGGCCGTCATTTTTCTGGCCGCCTACCCGCTATCCAAAGACAACAGCGTGTTCAAATCGCGCTCGGTCTACTCGTGGTATTTCATCATAACGCTGCTGTTTAATGGGGGACTCGTCCCTTCCTATATCGTCATCCAGAAGCTCGGCCTGCTGAATTCGATCTGGTCGCTCATTTTGCCGGTCGCCGTGAACATTTGGCTGCTCGTACTCATGATGAGCTTCTTCCGCTCCGTGCCGAAAGAACTCGAAGAAGCCGCCGTCATCGACGGAGCGAGTCAGCTGAAGATATTGACGCTCATTTATTTGCCGGTTTCGCTGCCTTCCGTCGCGACCTTATCGCTGTTCATGATGGTGTTCCACTGGAATTCCTGGTTCGACGCGCTTATTTATATCGGGGACATTCACGATTATCCGCTGGCAACGTTCCTGCAGACGATTCTTGTCCAGCTCGACACGATGAAAGTATCGATGAGCGGCTACGACGCGGAAAACATGTCCAATCGTACAGTGAAAGCGGCGCAAGTATTCATCGGCGCCCTGCCGATTCTGATGGTGTACCCGTTCCTGCAGAAGTACTTCGTGAAGGGGATCGTGCTCGGGGCGGTGAAGGAGTAGCAAAGTTCGTTGTACACAGCGCTTAGGGCAGCATCCGTCTAACTCGGCTGAATGCTCGACAGTAATTGAATGGTCTCTTGTTTGTCCGAAAGTCGCTGAAAAATGTCTCGATTTGACAAAAAGACGCTGATTTATTCAGCGTCTTCGTCCTATCTGTTATTCGAATATCGGATCAGCCCAGTTTGGCTTTGATGCTCTTACTTGCTTTTTTCGGTCAGCATATTCGTCAGTATTTCGATTTGCTTTGTCACCGCAATCGGGTCGCTTTGCAAAAACAAATCGTAATCAATCGTGTGCACCTTATTGTTTTTTACAGCCGCCAGATTACTCCATAAACCTGTACTCTTGAAGCTTTCAAACGCTGCCTTGTTCCCCTCATTCACAGCAACGAAGAGGTTATCGCCTGCAAACTCGGGTACGACCTCGGCCGACACTTCCGAATACGGAGGCTTCTGCCCGCTATTGATCAAGTCGCTCAACACTTTTTGCTGCGGCTTCAACCCCAAGTACTTGTACAAAATATTGCCGCCCATATTCTCATCCCGATATACCCGGGGCGATTTCTCAAAGAAGCTCATGATCGTAAACGTTTCGTCGGGAGCGATGACTTCATTGACTTGCCGCTTGGCTTCGGCAACCTTTTTCTTGAACGCTTCCGTCCATGCCGCCGCTTCCTCTTCTTTTCCCAAAATATCGCCCATCAGCGCGATATCCTTCACTGGATCATAGTAAGGTTCTATGACGATAGTAGGCGCGATTTTGGAAAAAGCCTCATAGCCCCCGCTCATTTCAACGTAAGCATCGATTAGAATAATCAAATCGGGCTCAAGCTGGGTGATTTTCTCCAAATTCAGCGGCACGCCCAAATCCTCCATGCCCTTTGTATCGAGCACCGGATTTTGCAAAATATAGGTGGAGGAGCCAAGCGGCTTTACTCCAAGCGCCATCAGCTGGCCCAAATGAAAAGCCGTAACGATCCGCTTTGGCTGTTTCGGAATAACGGTCTCTCCGTGCAGATGTTTGAACGTTCTCGTCTCAGCCTTGTTGCCGTCCGGCGAGTCCGCTCCAGTTTGAGTTGCTGGTGATTGAGAAGATGACGGGTTATTTGTTGGGTTTACCTGATTGCCGCCTGCTTGGCATGCGCTGAGAAGCAAAGTCAGGCACAACAGCATGACTACGGCTACAGGCGTTTTTTCACCTCGATACATTGCTGCTTCAATCTCTCCTTTTTCGTAATAATGATTTTCATTCTCAGTATAGGGAGAGAAGCTATCCTGAACAATGGAAAATGTCGAACTTTTTGATGGATTATGTTGAACCGCTTTTTTGCGAAATTGTACGGGAGAGAGGCCGGTTTGCTTTTTGAACAGTCTGCTGAAATAATACACATCCGAATATCCTACCGAAAGGGCGATTTTCTGCAGGCTCCACTCCGACGACACTAAACGATCCTTTGCCTGGGCCATGCGCACTTGGATTAAATAATCATTCGGGCTCGTCCCGACCTGCAGCTTGAATACCCGGGACATGTAGCTGACGCTGCAATTCAGCAATTTCGCCAAATCCTCCAAGGCAATCGGTTCCGCATAATGCTCATGGAAATAATTTATGATCGACGCCGCTAAATCGGGACTGTTGTTATCCTCCCCGCTCGCCGACTGTTGTCTCAAAACCTCATGTACAAATTTATAGAACAGCGACTTGACCTCCAATGGGTCCGGTCCCTTCCCCTGCCGCCACAGCCCGTCCATCCTGCGGATGCTGTCATATAAGGAAAATGGCTCTTTAGGCACCATATGGTACGTTGTTTGAAACGGCTGAACGTCTTCTGCGAGCTGCTGAAGCGTATGTCCGAGCGGAAACGGAAAGAGCCCCTTGTAGTAAATGAGATAATAAGAAAATCCTTCGGCTGCCGGCACGATTTCCAGTTGGCTTCCTTTGCCGCCGTGCAGTACGTGATAGCAACACATCATATGCGGCGGTTCCCCCGCAAGATTTACGCAGGGCTTGCCTCGCGAAGCAAAAAGAAAAACGCTGGCCGGAAGCACGTAAGCATCGACCTTTTCCCCTCCGGTCAACACCCGATGCCGGATATCCATTACTCTGACGGCTGCTTGATTCCACAGCAAAATCTGCTCATTCCAGTTCATGAGGGTCCCTTTCCCTTTTAAAGTCAGGCTGCATGGCAAACAGCTTTCCCCTAGCGCTTGTCGCTTTTCAAATCATTCGTCGATTACTTGTAGTCTCGATTTCAACCTCAACTTTTCATCCTCGACTTATCCGTTACTCCCAGTTTAGCGGGTTTAGGTTTCTACGACAAATGGTCGTTTGACGAAATCCTTTAGCCCTATGGAACGACAAGCGAAGGGCAAATCATGACAGCACCTCGATTTCCCACGCAATTGTAGGAAATATCAGTTCTTAAACGCTGTCGAAATCGTCTCGCATCCGTTGAATAACGCAAACTTTTGTAAACAATCGTCCAAGGCCGTTCGCAATTGTTTCGTTTGCTTTACGACGTTCTCGTACCAGATGTTTTTAACGACTAGCGTCCCGGTTTTTCGCTCCGCGATTACCTCGGCTCGTCCGATGAAGCTCTCTCCGAATAATAGCGGCAGCACATAATAGCCGAATTTCCGTTTCACTGCAGGCGTGTAAATTTCCCAGGTGTAATCGAAGCCAAACAATTCGTTGATCAGTTTTCTGTCCCATATCATATTGTCTAGCGGGGCAATCAGCTCGCAGCGAAAATCCGGGTCCGGATTTTGCAGGACGGCTTCAATAAGCGGCAAATCTTCCGCGCGGCAGTACAGCATATCTTTCATTTGTTCCACGGTAACGGCAACAATGCGAGCTTCATGCAATAGCTGGCGGAAAACTTCGTTGCGCTGCTCCGCTTTTAATCCCCATATGTTCAGCCAGGCATCGGATGCGCGATTCCATAAAAGGCCGACAGCGCCGATCCGGCGCAGTACCCGCCACTTGTAATGCTCTAGCTCGTCAGGCAGCGGCTCCGGCGCATTCAGCAGATTTGGCTGTATGTACTTTCCGGCGATATCGTAGTATTTACGCGTTCCTTTTTTGTGATGGATAATCAGCTCGCCTGTCGAGTACATCTGTTCCAGCACTGACCTGGATGAGTTGTTTCCGCCGCTCCAGTGAATGGCCGATTGCCAAGAGAAATCCCCATCCAATTTTAAATCATCCGAACTTAACACGCCGTGAATTTGGATATGAGCCTGTACTTGCTCTGTCAACGCTTCCATTTCAGGATAGCGCTCCGCATGTTTTCGGGCGGCCTGCCTGTATCGCTCAAAATACGGCCAGTCCTCGACTGGGATAATGGCCAGGTTCTTGTCGGGATAGTCGACCAGGCTTCTATCTTTATACAGCAACTCTTCGAGCATTCTCTTGGTAAATCCCTTGATTCGCGACTGCAGCACCAGTTCGGCGTTTTTTCCGCAAACATCGATGGGATCGTATTGAATACAGCCGGCCTGCCGAACAAAATCCAATACGCCCTGCTTTCCGATACATTTATATTCGCCCAGCAGTCCGTGCTTCAACAACAGAAATTGCCGTGCCTGGCGGTTCGTTAATTGGATCATGCGCGCATCTACTCCTCTTTATTGTTTTGTTGGAATCGATATCGAGGTACTTTCATTCTATTCCAATTTTGTCATCGCAGCCAACGGCGTATTGCTTCGGCTGTTGTCGTCTATCGAAAAAGAAGCCCGTTTTTCCAAAATACTGTGCAGCCACTCATCCGCTCTATGATTTAACGCTTGCAAATATTATGCTATATTTCTGCCCAAGTAACTATATTAATAATTTAGATCGTTACAAAAAAGAGAACGCCCCATTTAGGACGCTCTCTTGGATATTCTCAATTTCAATTCAAAGTCATCTTGTTGAAAAAAAGTATCTAAGACTGTGGCGATGCATGTTTTGCTTTAACATCCGGTTCAGCGCCCCGTTATTTATCATTTCGATATATTGACACTACGCACTCCACATGTGTGAAGTGCCTAGTGTCAGATACTTTCAAAAAATAAAAGCGACCATCAACCCCAGATTTTACAATCCCTTATATTAGCCGAGTGCAAAAAAGGATGGCGGATTCCTTAATTTAACAAATAAAGTGTGTAGCTAAAGATCACGCCCGCCAAATTGGCGGATCCGTTACATGCTGTAGGTAATGAAGTTAAAAACTGCGGCTTGGACACGAAATGCTCAACATATGTTCTAAGCTGCTCATTATTAGCGAAACGGTTTACTTTTTCTCTACAGGGATCCAAATTTCGCTTTTATAGTTTGGACAATTAGTATCCCTATCTGTAAAGAGAATTTCAGGACCTTCTACAACTTGATAATTAGATGAAGGAAACCATTCAGAATAAATTCGTCCCCATACTTCCTGCATGTTGGCGGGATTACCAAGGACAGTGAAAATTGCCCAAGTAGAGGCTGCAACATGAAGAGAACCCAGACCTAATAATTCTTTTTTTGTTGTTGCTACACCAATAAGATGATCAAGTTCAGCCTTTTCCTCATTTTCTCTTTCCCTAATATTAAATGAAGCACTATATCCTCCAAGAGGTTCAACATTTGCAAGAGATTTCAGCTTGGAGTAAACATCACCTGTTATTTTCGTCAACATTTCTGTTATAGCAGGATTTTCTCCTTTATAAACGAGAGGGATTCTTTCTTTTATACCTACAATTGTAAATGCCTCTTTTTTTTCAATTCGATAATTTAATTCGCTTCCTCCTGTAATGGTTAATTGAAAAGTCATGCGCGGAAAAGATTTTAAGGATTTCCCGGTTTTATTAACCTCGGAAGGGTTAATACCATGCAATTGATAAAAAGCTTTCGCGAACGAATCTGGTGAATGATAGCCATATTTGATGGCAACGTCGATAACTTTCATAAATTGCCCCTTTAATTCAAAACCAGCCATGGTTAACCGTCTTCTTCTAACATATTCAAGTAACGTAATGCCTGCTAGATAGGAAAACATTTTTTTGAAGTGAAATTCTGAACAGCGAGCTATTTTTGCTACTTCAGCCATATCAATATCATTTTCAAGGTTCTCCTCAATATAGGTTAAAGCATCGTTCATATGCTTCAGCAAATTAATGTCTTCCACATCCCATCCTTGATTATCATACCTTTTATCAAAGAAGTGTTCCCGACAATTAGTATTTAATTTTTATCGGATCTTTATTTTAACTAAGTTTATTACTGTTGGTCCGACAAAAGCAATATCGGAATTGTCGGGAACGATGTTGGCAAAGTTGCTACTATTTGTTTAAGAAGGGAGCTTCTTAAATGAACTATTTTGCCACGGTGTTGCCTGGTTTAGAGGATCTTTCGATTGAGGAGATTAAAGACAGATGCTTTGAAATAGTGGTTACACAAAAAAATCGAGGAAAGGTTTTCTTTACAACCACCCTAGATATTGAACATCTAAAACGTTTAAGACTAGTAAATAATTTATATTTGGTTATTTCTGAATTAGAAGTTGGGTCACACCGGTTACATCTTCATCCATTGCGTGATCAAGTTTCTCGTATAAATCTAAAGCCATTCCTAAAAAAAGGGACATTCTATTATGTGAATGCTAGCCGTAAAGGATCACAAACCTATAGCCGATTTGAAGCAGCAAATGCCGCAATGGAAGGAATAAAAAAACGTTACCCTTCCAAAAGAATTAGTATGAATCGTCAGCCTGATGTAGAGTTTCGACTAGATATTGAAGATAGCCGCGGACTTTTTTCGCTTAAGTTAACTCATGCATCCTATCGATTTAGACGAAAGGATAGACGATTTTCAGCAGCATCACTTTTACCAACTGTCGCTCATGCAATGGTGTGGCTTTCAACTCCTGTAGAAGAGGATGTTTTTATTGACCCCTGCTGTGGATCGGGCACAATTTTATGGGAAAGATTATCCTATCCATTTACTTATATTGGTGGGGGGGATATTGAACATCAGGCGCTCAACGTAGCGAAAGAAAATCTCAAGGATACGTTGGCAGAGGTCACACATTGGGATGCTCGTCAATTAGCTTTTGCCGATGCTTCTATTGATAAAGTCGTGACAAACCTGCCATTTGGTAGACAAATTTCATATGGAAAAGAAACAAATGAAATCAATCGAGCAATATTAATTGAAATTACTCGAGTGATGAAAATCCAAGGGAAAGCTATCATTCTAACAGAAAATTGGGATGAGATTTTACAAGTTGCTGCGTCATTGCATTTGCGATTAATAAACGCATTCCCGTTAAGTCTCAAGGGATTACACCCTACCATCTATGTTTTCGAGAGGGTTAAACACAACAATAAACCGAAAGGTTGATAAATAATGAACTTCCGATTTGTGAGTAGGGAATCCTTCAAGATTGTTGGTATTAAAAAGACTTCACCAATACATAAAATTGGAGTCTTTGTTCCTGGAATTGATCAAACAACACATGAAGACATGCAAACTTATTTTGAGCAGGTAACTATGGAAAAAGTAAATGAAATTCTTTATATAGCAGTCGATCATACAGACAATCTAGTTGATTATTACTTTGGATTTGAAACAACTGCAGAATGTCCTAAATCACTTGTTGAGTTGATCATTTCCAAGCAAAAGTGGGCAGTCTTTAATCTTTCCTCAACATCACCGCAAACATTGTATAACACCTGGTATTATTTATTTTCAGAATGGTTTCCTACAAATGGATACGAGCTTGTGGCAAACGCACAATTTTTCCGAGTACTAAAAGTGGATGCATCATATGAGCTCTGGGTTCCAGTCGCAAGAAGTAAATTGTAACTATGAATTAATGAAGACGAGAATCAGTATACATTGTAATCAGGGAGGATGGGAATAGATGACTGCATACGAAAAACCAACATTAGAAACTTCGGAAGTGGAAGTTGTGCTGAGTAAATATTTTGGTTCGAATGTGACTGTGGTAACGCCATTAGAAGGGGGTAATTTAAGCGCTGTATTCTCCTTCTCGGTTTTTGATAAGGAATACGTTATTAAATTTAGCGATTTAGCAGGGAGTTTTGAAACTGAAAGATTTATTTCAAGCCTCTTAACATCACAGGGAATCCCGTTTCCTTCTTGTCTCGGGCTAGGTAAATATAAATCATGTAACTATCTCATTTCAGAAAAGATCAGTGGACTCCATCTGGCAAGCTGCTCTCCTGAGCAACAACGCAAATTGATTCCGGAGGTCATTCAACTTCTAACTCGAATGAACCACATTGAGGTAGGTAATACACACGGTTATGGATTTATAAATTCGAGCGGGAATGGTACAGATAATTCTTGGAGGGAACATGTAATTGCTATTAATGCAGAGGATCAGGCGGGCACCTTCTGGGATGGGTGGTACAGCTTATTCAAAACATCTTGTCTGGAGCAAGATGTGTTTGATGAATGTTATAACCGTTTATTGGCGTATTCCAGCTATAATGAACCACATCGGTATTTTATTCATGGTGATTTTCATCAGTTTAATATTTTATCTGATGGTCGACGTATAACCGGTATTATCGACACTAATGGTAAATATGGTGATTTTCTTGTCGACCTTGCAACATTAGACTGGCACTTGAGGAAACTTGATGTGATCCAGGAATACCAGAGTTATCAGCAACAGGTTGGCATTTCCATTCCTAATTTTAAGGAAAGAATAATTGGGGCAAAATATTACAATGGATTGATCGGATTACGCTTTTATGCGAAGATGGGATGGAATGATGCTTATTTCGGACTTCGCCAAGAGCTTTTAAGATTGACCAATTAACACTTATATGAAGTTCCGCTAAAGGATACGATAGTTAAAACTGTAAATAGGAGAGCCCTCATATTCTGATGGCTCTCCTTATTAACTTGCTGGCTTTATTTCGTTAACATCATGGCTCTCACAAATTAACCAAGTGGCTCTACCACGCCGAAATATTCATTAGGGGAAACAAAAATCATAAGAAAACCTCTCGAGGAACAAGTATGCTGTATGTTACCTTGAGAGGAACATATATCAACTATATAGGGTTTGCTCCCGGCTACCGCCATCATAAAATGACCATAAATATAGGCCAACCAGTAATATCTGGCTGACCTAATAATACGTTTGATTAAACAGGTAAATGCGGCTCCCAATACTATTCTCTCACTACCGACACACAGCACTCCACATGTGTTGTCCAAGGGAACATATCCACAGGCTGAACTTCAACGGCACTGTATCCGCCATCCTCGAGCACCCGCAGATCTCTTGCCAGCGTCGCGGGGTTGCACGAGACGTACACGATGCGCTCCGGCTGCATCGCGAGCAGCGTCTCCAGCAAAACCTCGTCACACCCTTTGCGCGGCGGGTCTACGACTACGACTTCCGGCGTAATCCCGTCCTCTCGCCATGCCGGAATCACTTCCTCCGCCTTGCCTACGGCGAAGGTCACATTCCCAAGCCCGTTCAGCTCGGCGTTGGCGCGAGCATCGGCGATGGCTTCGGCGACGATTTCGACGCCGTAGACGTGGCGCGCATGGCGCGCGAGGAAAAGCGAAATGGTCCCGATGCCGCAATAGGCGTCGATGACCGTTTCGCTGCCGGTGAGGCCGGCATATTCGAGGGCTTTGCCGTAAAGCACCTCGGTTTGCACCGGGTTCACCTGGTAGAACGAGCGCGCGGAAATCGCGAATTGCACGTCGCCGATGTAGTCGTGTATAACCTCTTGGCCCCACAGCACGCTCGTTTTGTCGCCGAAAATGACATTCGTGCGCTGGGTGTTCACGTTGTGGCAGATGCTGCGCACCGCCGGAATCGCTTCGCGGATACGCTCCACGAGCTGCTCTTCGCCCGGGATGCGGCTGCCGTTCGTGACAAGAACGACCATAATGTCGCCGGTGCGGAAGCCGATTTTAACGACGACGTGACGCAGCAGCCCTTGGTGGCTCTCCTCGTCGTAGGCGGTGATGCCGAGCGCATATGCAATGCGCTTCACCTCGCGGACGACCGCGTCGGTCTGCTCGTGCTGAATGAGGCACGCGTCCATGTCGACGATGCGGTGACTGCCCTGCGCGTAGAAGCCGCCGATCAAGCCGCCTTCTTCCTGGCCGATCGGCACCTGCGCCTTGTTGCGGTACCGCCACGGATCCCGCATGCCCAGCGTCGGGTGAACGACGATGCCGGATGAAGCGACGTCAGCTGAAGACATCCGGTCATCTGCAGGCGCAACCGCCAGCTTCCCGATCCGTTCCAGGCTGTCTACGACAGTCTGCCGTTTCAAGCGCAGCTGCGCTTCGTAGCTCAGATGCTGGAGCTGACAGCCGCCGCATTGTTTATAGATCGTGCACGGCGGCTCGACGCGGTCCGGGCTCGCTTCGAGCACTTCAAGCAGCTTGGCGTAGCCGAACTGCTTCTTCAGCTTCATCACCTTTATCCGCGCTTTTTCGCCGGGAAGAGCCCCATGTACAAAAAGGGTAAAGCCGTTCACACGGCCTACCCCTTCTCCGTCATGACCTAATCCGACGATATCCGCTATATATTCGCCGTTCTTCTCGACCGGCAGGTCGAGTCTGTCCGCGACGGCAGCCGGTGTTTGAGCGTTTCTTTCGCGCGCCGCACCTGCTGCAGACGCAGATACGCGCTGCCCGCTTCGGCGGGAACCCGCATGATTTCCGCCGGCTTGACGGTTCGCTTGATTTCCTTGCCCGTTCGGCTTCCCTCTAAATCCTTGCTTGCTCATCGAATCACTCCATGTTTGCTGCGGTAGGAGGAGTTGCCGGACTCGTCCACGATAATGTTGAGATGCGACGGAAGTACGGAGAACACGCAAGGCAGCGTGCCACCGAACTCGCCGTCGAGGTTGATTTGGACGTAATCCGGCGACGTCACCTGGATATGGTCGGTTTTGAAATGAATGATGTTCGGGTCGTTCAGATGCTCGCCGCGCAGCGCTGCGGAGACGACGCGGATGAGCTCGACGAGGTTGCATTTCTTCAGAATAAACACGTCGAACAATCCGTCGTCGATGCTCGCGTCGGGCGCAAGCTTCTCGAAGCCCGCCACGGAGTTGCTGTTGGCGATCAGGAACACCATAACCTCCTCGTGCAGGTCGTGCTCCTTCGACTTGATGAACAGCTCGATCGGCCGCAGGCGTGGCAGCTTCTCAAGCCCTTTCATATAATAAGCGAGCTGGCCTAGAACGGTCTTCAGCTTGCTCGGCACTTCGTAGGTGAGCTCTGTGAGCGAGCCGCCGCCCGCAATATTGATAAAATAGCGCTGATTCACTTTGCCGAGGTCGATCGGCCGCGTGTAGCCCTTGACGATAAGATCGCATGCCGCTTCCCAGTTGCGGGGAATGGCCATAGCCCGGGCAAAATCGTTCGTCGTCCCGAGCGGCAGCAGGCCAAGCGGCGGCCGTACCGCTTTCTCCGCCATGCCGTTGATGACCTCGTACAAAGTGCCGTCGCCGCCGGCCGCGATGATGAGGTCGAAGCCGCGCTCCACGGCGTCCGCCGCCGCGAGCGTGGCGTCGCCCTCGCCGATTGTGGCGTGGGTCGACGTTTCGAGTCCGCCGCGTTCAAGCCGCTGCAAAATGTCGTGCAGCCGCCTTTTCATCTCCTCCCGTCCGGAGGTCGGATTGTATATCAGTCTTGCTCGTTTGGCCATTCCTTAATCACCTGTCCGTTCGTAATTGGGCGCGCCCGCCGATGTCAAGAGTGCCGCGATCTGCTTCTCCATCCACCGGGAGACAAGCGGACTAGGCAGCAGCGCCCTGCCGTTATATCGATAATCGAATCCCTGCAGCCGGGATGGGATGACGTTCCGTGTAAAGTATCCTTCGCTCAGAAAAAAAGGCGCGATCACAACCGCAGCTTCCGGATTTCGGCTCTGCAATTGCTCCATGCGCTGCTTCAGCTGGTCGGGCAGCAGCATCGCCGTCCCGGCCTCCCTATACCCGCCAAGTGCGCAAATACGCTCAGCCAGAAGGTTCAGCCCCTGCTGCCACTTCTCGTGAAAGCCGGGCTCCACGCTGCCGTGGCCGACGACCAGCACGGCGTCCTCTGCAGGATTCGCCGACAGCGGTGCAATGTTCGCATAGATCAAGGAGGCCGTATCCGGATCGTCGTCGATCGGCCACCCCCAGTGCAGCTTCGCGCGAACGCGAAACGGCTCAAGCTCAGTCGGCAGCATCGGCTCAGCTTGCAAGCCTAGCGCATAACGAATTTCGTCGAGATGGGTGCTGCCCGAGGACAGAAACAGCGGGACGACCGCAATGTCCGTAACGCCCTGCTCCTCCAGCGCCGTTATGCCGTCCTGAATGAGCCGTCCGTCGACGAGCTCCAGATACGAGGCGAAGACAGGCACGCCGTACGGCGCCTGCACCGCAGCGACCGCATCGTCGACGAGCCTCACCCAGTCCGCGCTGCGCGAGCCGTGGCTAATGATGAGAACGCCGTAGGTAGACGAAGACGAATGATCCGACATGATTATTCTCCTGCTCTGCTGAGGTTCTAACAAGCGCCGGAAATCGACGCGCCAAAAACCGCGGATCGCTGTCCCGGCAATCCGGTTTGCTATATTTTTCATGCTATCCAAACGAAAGTAGAAAGTCAATTGAACGACAAAATCCTACCCCGCAAGCGGAGGAGGATTTCGTCACAGGCGATGGCCCGGAAAGGCCGGCAGGTTCGCCGAATTATGTGGAAAATACGGTAGCGTCGCGGCGTCGGCAGCTCGCTCGGATATTTCTTACATTTATGTGACGTGGCCGTCCGTTCCGGCGGCAAGCCGACGCTCGCCGTCCTTCGGGGGCTAGCGGTTCAATCGCTCGAGCGCCAGCTTGTAGCCGTCGTTGCCGTAGTTCAAGCAGCGCTTGACGCGGGAGATTGTCGCCGTGCTGGCGCCGGTCTCCGCTTCGATCTGATTGTACGTGCATCCCTTGCGAAGCATGCGCGCTACCTCCAGACGCTGAGACAACGATTGAATTTCGTTTACCGTGCACAAATCGTCGAAGAAGACGTAGCATTCCTCGACGCTCTTAAGCGTCAATATTGACTCAAACAGTTGGTCGATCGCTTTATCGTTTAACTTCTTAAGCTGCAATTTTTTCAACCCCTGACCGTACATCCATTTGTTTGGTTGTTGTTTTCGACATGCACGATGCAAATCCCTGCTTATGTTTGCAGATCTGTAAAATTTTCATGCGGTAGTGAGTTAAAACGGATCTCCACGAAAATCCCAAAAACCGTGACATGCGTCCAATCCAACCACTAGACTAACACATAAATTATATAAAAAATACCCCGCAAAGTGAAGTCAAGCCAAAGCTTGCTGCTTTCCGCTGTGTCCGAACGCGATTCCGGCAGCCATAAGTTCGTTCGACGACCCCAACGGCCACTAGTGCATCACGGCATTCTCTTCACGCGGGCTTTAAACGGCTGCTTCCTATATGCCGATTACTTGAGAAAAAGGATGTGAGTCCAGTGAAACCCAAACAACGGGCGCAAACGGTCGTGTACCAGCCGCAGCCGCAACCTCAGCCACAATCGCCACCTCAACCCCAGCCCCAGGCCTACGTCCAACAGCAGCCGCATTACGGCGGCGACAACCTGTTTGGCTACCCGCAGCAGCAGCCTCAGCATTTTGATGGCCGGCCGCAAGGAGGCGGCGGTTTTTTTGGCGGCGGCCATGGGGGCGGAAGCCCTCTAGGCAACGGTTATTCCGGCGGCTTTCCTGGCGGACGGCCGGACGGTCTTTTCTCGCCGAACGCACCTTCTCCCTACTCGCCTCACGCGATGGTGCCCGGCAATATATCGGCTCCCGCTTCTTCCGATACGGATTCGGGATCGGGTTTCAACATGAGCCAGATCCGAGGACTGATCGACAGGGTCGGCGGCATCGACGGCATCGTCGGCACGATCGGCAAGGTTCAGAAGGTGTTTCAGGGCATTCAGCAGGTTTCTCCAATGCTGAAGCTGCTTATGGGCGGTCTCGGCGGCCTTGGCGGCAAAGCCGCCACAGCGACGGCGGACGACGGCTTGCTTGCGCCGCGGCGCCGTAAACGCAGACGGACCTCCTCGACAAACGGCAAACGCAGAAAAAACGGCGGCCGTTCCGGCAGATACTCCCCGTCAAGACGGTAGCCGAACTTGGCGGGGCCGGTTTGTGCAATCGTCGTTATCCACAGACATGCAGGCTGAAAAATAATATCTTCCAAATAACTCACCAGAACCGGAACGAGATCCGCCGTCCTTTCCGTCGAAGCTACCCATCCGTTCATCCGGAGCTAGCCTGCATGCTGTGGATAAATAAATAAAACGGGCGATTTTATCCACAGCGTTATCCACATTATACCCAAACTTATCAACAAATTGTTCACAAGTCTGTGTACGATTCTTTTTTCTTGTTATTTACAAAACATCCGGACCGATCACGGCTTCGGGCTGACCGTAGACTATGCGAACGGTGGCTAAGCGCTTCAGGCGTTCGAACGAGACAAGCCGGATATCGAACCGTTCAACGGCAACAGGGAATACCGAAATTCACACAAAAAAGCCCAAGCCGCATACAAGATGCGGTTTTGGGCTTTTCGCTTTATTGGTTTATGCCAGTAGACATGCATGCAGTCCGTTATTCCCCGTATACGTTTTCCCCGACGGACGGCCCCTTTGTAGGAGTTGGAGTCGGCTTCGGCGTTGCCTTTGGCGTCGGTTTAGGAGTCGCTTTCCCGCCTGTTCCGGTTCCCGTACCAGTGCTGCCGCCAGTGCCCGTACCGGTCGCTCCGCCGCCGCTTGTTGGATTTCCGCTCGGCGATGGCGATGGCGTCAGGGCAGGAAGATCAAGCTGCTGCCGGAGCGCGCTGCGGGCGTTGTCCAGATCTTCGTCGGAAACTTCGATATAAGGGCTGACCCAGTCTCCTTCGAGATGGACGAAATTGATATTTTCGCGATTGATGTTGAAATATGTCGTCAGCAGATCCCGGATTTGGACGCTCGGAATATCGGTTTTGATGCCGTCGCCGACCGCTTGCATAATTTCCGTCATTTTCAGCACGCCGCCGAACGATTTCAGCTTTTCCAGCGTCTTGTCGATGACCTGCTGCTGGCGCATATTCCGCTCCGTATCGCTCGACTCCTCCGTGTTCCGGTTCGATTTGCGGTAGCGGACGAAATCGAGCGCCTGCTTGCCGTTCAGCAGCTGCGTTCCTTTTTTGAGGTTGATGTCGGTGCCGTCTTCATTGTCGACATAGCGCATATCCATGTCTACGTCGATCGTCAGCCCACCCAGAGCGTCTACCGTTTGCTCGAAGGCATGAAAGTCGATCGTCGCCATGTAGTCGAAATTGAAGCCGAAGAAATCGCCGAACGTTTTCTTCGTTTCCGTGAACGCCGTATTTTTGTCTTGGTTATAAAAATACGGATAATAATAATTCGCTTTGCGTTCGGGCAACCCTCTCGGGTCCATATGCAAATCCCGCGGCAGCGATACGATGGTCGCAGACTTGCGTTCCGGGTTCACGGTTACCGCCATGATGACGTCGGAGTTCATGCTCGCCGTTTCCTTCCGGAAATCGACGCCGAGCAGCAGGAAAGAAAGCGGCTTCGTACGCGCCATAGAAGCCTCCGGCACAACCTCGGGCGTACCGATCTGATCGATCACTTCGTTCGCTTTATCGTACACGGTATATAGGTAGCCGCCTATAACGGCTAGAATGACGAACAAGACAGCTGCCGCAATCAGCCACCCTTTACGGCGGCTCGCATTTCCGCGGGGGGGAAGGGGCGAAATGGGCAGGGTTGTTTGGGACATAGGAACCCTCTTTTCTGGCAAACGTTTATGCCGATCGTTCAAAAAGCGGCCTATGGTCACGCATACAATAGGTCCTTTTGTCGAAAATTGGCTTTTTGAACAAAGCGATTTTTGAGTAGATTCCTCCATCTTACATCCTAAACCTTAAAAATAAATTACAAAAAGGTTAAAATCTTATGACTAAACGCCGCCAATTTTACCCAATATTCGCCGCATTCCCCGTTTTTCCGCCAAAAACACCCCTGTTTCAGCTTCTTTGCTATTACCGAAACTCTCGAAATAGGCGCAAATACCCGCCGTTATTTCAAGTCGATTTGTGTCCCTTCGGGTACGATTTGAACCCAAGTGCGCCCCGGCACAAGCGGCTGCTCCTCGCCTCCCGCGTAAGCGCGAATGAGGCCTCCCTTGCGTTCCCATACGACGTCCTGCCGTCTGCCCTGCTGCAGGAGCACGCCTTTACCCGGGCCGAATACGTCGACATCCCGCCGTCCTTCGCTATCCAGCACCCGATGCTTCGCTTCGACGATCAGTACGTTCGCCGCCGTCAGCTGCTTCCGCGTAGCCGCATCAAGATGCGGTTCGCCTTCCATCGAACGATTGTACAGGCCAGTCTCGGCGTCGTAGTCGTAGGAAACGTTGTATCCGCGCAAATACGGAATCGTAACATGCGAAGCGGCGAAACCAGGCGCCTGCTCTCCGGGGGCGAGAAACTCGAGGATCGGCCCGTTCCAGTCGTTCCTCAGCTTCTTGTTCGCGATGCCCCGCCGTATTTTGTCGATGCCCGTATACAAATTATGCGGCATTTTGCGTTCGCCCGAGCGCCAGTAATACGTACCGTCACCGTATACCTCGTCGAAATGCGCCAGATTGCGCTTCGCAATCATATTGATCGCATCCTGGCTCCAGCCGGCGTGAACCAGCACCGCATCCAGTCCGTCACCGATTTCCACGAAGTACGGACGAATGCTGCGCACAGGCCCGATTTCCTCCGGCGACTGGCCTTGAAACACCGCCAAAAACCGGGTGATTTCGCCTTCGGCCAGAACCTCGTAGACAATATCGGCTTGATTCAAGCCGGACTGCGGCCGCGCTTGCGGCGAATTTTCGATCATGACCATGACGGGGCGGTCCTTTACCTCGCCATCCGACGGCAGGCCCGTCAGCGGCTGGGTATAGGGCTTCTTGACTTTGCCTTCGGACGAAGTCTCCTCCGCTTTCCCGCTGCCACCGCCTTGCGGCACTGTGCCTGCCGGCGGCTTTTCACTTGCATGCGGTTTGCCTGCAGCGGGCATGTCTTCGCCATTACCGGAGCACCCTGCCGTAATAACCGCCCCGCACAACAAAATGACGGCAGTTAGCGCCAGCCGGTTCGGAGCCTTTTTCCCCTTATTGCCGCTACTATTATCCACATTAAGCTTGCTTTGCCAAATCGGCATGTCGCATATACTCCCCTTCCAGGTTGTCATATCCAAAATGTTGACTACAGGAAACGTAAAAGGCTTCATTGCGCCCGCCGTTTCCCCGCCGCCCGCAGCTCTAGTTTATAAGGACTCAAACGGCGCCCTTTTCTATGAACCTATCCTATGTGAAATCGCGTTCACATATACGTCATTTGTCGTGACAACCTCCATTTGCTACAATAAATCGGGAGGGAGGCCGCACAAATGAAATGGAAAGCCCTGCTTATTGTTACCGCCATGGTCGTATTGTCCGTTGGCGCCGTTTTTCTGCTGCTGTACGGCTTCGGCCGGGACGATCAATCGGTTAAAGCGGCGATGCTGCCGTCCGATGAAGAAGCGAAACAATATGTACTTGACAATAAACTGCTGGCCGATGTCCGCGAGCTCCAAAAAATTCGCGTAGGCGGTCCGACATTTAAGATGGTTACCGGCTTCGACGAAAAGGGACAGGAGAAAATCGTTTGGCTGACGCTTGAGAAAAAAGCGATCAAATCTTACGGCTCCGTCTTCCCGAAGGACGGCGTGGCGAAGGAGCAAATCATCGCCCAAGTGAAAGAGAAGGGCATAGAGCAAGAAAACATCAGAGACATATTCATTGCGCCCTACGACTATATTTCGGATAAAATCGTCTGGTTCGTTCTCAAGAAAGGTGAGAAGGGACATATGATCTGGTACGATTTCAAAACCGGCGCCCCTGTTTGGGAAGCCTATCAGGAACCGACTTCCTGGAGTCTTAAAAATCATGAATAATACGATCATGCTTAGCCGTCCGGCACCGTGCCGGGCGGTTTTTTCAACCCCGGGCCTTACATAAGCGGCACGCCGAACGGGAACCCTTTTCATAGCAGCACGCGATAATGAAACCCGCATTCGGTTTCGATTGTCGCAACGGGAAAGGGGGCAACGCCATGAAGGAAGTATTCGCCTATGTGCGCGATCATTGGCTGCCGCTAACGCTAATCGTTGTGGCCGCCTACGCGGTCGTCTGGGTATACCGAAACAGAGACAAACTGCAGCTGATCAAAAAAAATAACGATTGATTCCTCGCCCCACGTTACTTACAATGGGCTTGAGTATTTGAGCAAGCTCATTGGAGAGGCGAATGCCGACTAAGGGAGGAATCAGGACACGATGGAATTAAAGGTATTCAAAGCTTTGTGGGGAATGGAAGGCACGCTTGAGCAGCAAGTTAAGCGCATAGCCGCCGCAGGTTATGGCGGAATCGAGGCGGGTTTGCCGGCCCCGGACCAGAGACAAGCTTTCAAGGAGCTGCTGGCCGAGCATAAGCTTGATTATATTTCGATGATCTACACGCAAGGCCCGGACCATCTGGAATCCTTCTCGCAGCAGCTCGACGCCATCGCCGAATTCCGCCCATTGAAGATCACGTCGCACAGTGCGCGGGATTCAATGGATTATGCGGATCAGACGGCCTTTTTCGCCAAAGCTCTGGAGCTGGAGAAACAATACGGCATCCCGGTCGGACATGAAACGCACCGGATGCGTGCGATGTTCACCCCGTGGACGACAGCCAGGCTGCTTCGCGAGTTTCCCGATCTGAAAATTGCGGCGGATTTCAGCCACTGGTGCTGCGTCTGCGAATCGCTGCTCGGTGATCAAGCGGAAAACTTGGCGCTCGCGTTCGAACGCACGATACATATCCACGGCCGCGTCGGCTATGCGGAAGGACCGCAGGTGCCTCATCCGGCCGCACCTGAATATGCCAAGGAGCTTGCGGCTCACGAAAGCTGGTGGACGGAAATCATCCGTCTCCAGGAAGCCAAAGGCGCTCCGCTCGTGACGTTCACGCCGGAATTCGGCCCTCCGGGCTACATGCATACGCTGCCGTTTACAAACCAGCCTGTATCGGATCTGTGGGACGTTTGCTTATGGATGGCCAAACGGTTCGAAACCGCCGTATGGGAGCCGGCTCTGGCGAAATAATTACCGGGAGGCCGATGCTTTCCCCGTCTTTGACGGCTGCGTTACGAATGCACAGAGCGGCTTTAACGTTACACGTTCTTGTTATATGGAGAAAAAAGACCGTTCCTGTCTCTCAACGAGATGGAGAAACGGTCTTTTTTTGTATGCATATTTGCGATCCGGCTGCGCCGCATGTGATCGACCGTCCGCAACACCAGACACTGGGAGCTGCGGGCGACGCGAAACAGCTGCCATGCTAAGCGGCTTGCCGAGTGAACTAGCGCAAGCCGGAGCCGTCCCCCGCCAACCGCTTCAAAGCGATGCCCGCGAACATGGCGGCGCCGAGTGTTATACAGCTTTCGTCCGGGTTAAAGCGCGGGCTGTGCAAGCCCGGAGCCAGCTCGGCCTGCTCCTGCGGTCCGGAGCCGAGCCAATAAAAGCCGCCCTTGGCAAACGCCAAAAACTCCGCGAAATCTTCGCCGTACGTCATCGGCAGAGGCAGCGTACGATTATGCCTGCCGACAAGCGAGTCGGCGACCTCGGCAAGATATTCGGCGCATGACTCGTCATTGATGACCGGAGCTACCTGCTCGATATACGTCACGGTGCCCTCGCAGCGGTACGCCCGGCAAATGTCGCCGACGATTCTCGTTATCCGCTCCGGCATCGTCTTCCGCCATTCCGCGTCCAGATGCCGCACCGTACCCGTCATTTCCACAAAGTCGGGAATAATGTTGTTCGCCGTCCCGGCTTGAATCGTCCCGATCGTGACGACCGCCCCCGTCGTAGGCGGAATTTCCCGGCTTATTGCCGATTGCAGCCCCATAATGACGGCGGAGGCGGCGACGATCGGATCGATGCAAGCCTCCGGATAGCCGCCATGCCCGCCTCGGCCTTCGACGCGAATCTCGATGCGGTCGATCGAGCCCATGACGACGCCCGGCTTCACGCCGATTTTGCCGGCCGGGAGGCTAGGCAAATTATGTACCCCGTAAACCTCCGCGATCCCTTCCATCGCGCCTTCCTGAATCATCGCTTTAGCGCCCGCGAGAATTTCTTCGGCCGATTGAAACAGGAAGCGCACCGTCCCGTGAAGCTCTTCGCGCCGCTTGGCGAGCAGCATGGCCGCACCGAGTAAAACGGTCGTATGAATATCATGCCCGCAAGCATGCATAACTCCTGCCCGCTCCGACGCATAGTCAAGTCCCGTTTCCTCGGTTATCGGAAGTGCATCCATATCCGCGCGAAAAGCGATCGCCGGCCCGGGATAACGTCCTCTCAGCTCGGCCACGACGCCGTGTCCGCCGATTCCGCTTTGCACCTCGAGCCCGAGCTTTTGCAGCTCCTCCGTCACCCGGCTCGCCGTGCGGAATTCCTGAAAGCTCAGCTCGGGAAACCGGTGCAGCTCCCTGCGCAGCGCGATAAGCGACTCCTCCAGCTGCTGCGCCTGCTCCCTTAACTCGTTCATCATCGGTAAACGTCCCTCTCTTTATTCAGCTATTGGCTGCGGTCCATAACCATCAAATATTGCTCGTAACGCGTTTCGAAGCCGGCCGCTTTCAGCATATCGATCACTTCCGGATTCGCGGTAGACAAGTTGGCCGTGCTGCGCGAGCATTCCCGGTCAAACGGCCCGTAAATGTCCCTTAAAGCGAAAGCGAACAGCGCGTCGCGATCCTCTCTTCCCGGGGCGGCCTCGCATTGGAATAAGGTTGCGGACTCCATATTTCCTTGCTTGTCGAAGGTTCGGCTAAACAAGGCATATGCCGCCGCTTCGCCAAACTGATCGCGGACGATCAGCGCTTCCCCGTTCTTGATGTTATGCCACATGCATTCCCAAGCGGCCACCTCCCGGTAAAAATCGAGCGCCGCCGCAGCCGAAGCTTTGCCGTAATCCGCCTGCAATCCCCAGGCCGAATCCGGTACCCGGAAGCATTGTTCGTCAAGCATGCCCTTATGCGCAAGTCCCGCTATTCGGTCCGTTTTGTGAAAGCCGCCGCTCTCGTAGGCCGAAATCGCATGCTCATTCTTGCAAACGACCTCCAGAATCGCGCAATCCACGTCTTCCTCCGCAAAAATCCGCTGCGCCTCCCGCATCAGCGCCTTCGCGATTCCCTTGCCGCGGTATTCCGGCGCTACGCCGGTGCCTCCGTTCCAGGCCCATTTGCGGCCGTCGACGATTTTCGTGGCGATAAATACGAAGCCGGCGGGATCGTCGTCCACGAACGCGGCCACCGACAGCTCGGGCTTGATGGAGCTCGCCGCAAAGCTGTTTATCAATTGCTCCATGTTCCTTGTCATATCCGAATAATAGCCGGTAAAGCCGCGATTCCACAGCGATAAGGCCTCGTCAAACGTACAAGCGTTCAGCCGCCCGAAGCGGACAGTCCCGTTCTCCATAGGAACACCTCAATTTTTAAGGAATGTGCTATGACATGCAATCTACATACGTTATTCGGCCTGCTCGCCGTTTATCCTGCTCAGCAGCTCCGCCGCATGCTGCACGAACTGCTCGCCTATTCCTGCAGGCAGGCGGCTGTTTGATGTGATCTTCGGCTCATAGCTGCCGTTAGCGAACGCTTCGCGGGTGCAAACATAGCCGGTGGCGGATCCGTTGCTCAGCTCGTTGACCGCGGTGTATGGGAACGGAGATGCCGCTTTGATCGCCAGCCCCAGTTCGACGAAAAGCTCGCCGGGACAACCGACGACGGCAAGAGGTCCGAGCTTGATCGCTTGAATCTCGATGTCCGCGACCGTATCGCCATTCGTTTCCGCCAACAGAACCTCCGCAGCGAACGCCTTCCTTACTTCGCTTTCCGTATCGGAGGCGACGCGCTGCCTCGCTTTTTCCACTTCCTCATCAGTAGGGCGCCTGCAGGCCGTCTGGAAAAACAGCTGCGCTCCGCCGATTTCAACGTCATCCGTTAACGCCGCTTTTTCCCTTGTCTTCAGCACCTCGCCTGCAAGAATACGCCCCAATACCCGATGATGCTCACGCTGTATGGGCCACTTGCCGCTGACGTCGATATGGTTGATATTGCCGCTGGCACCCATCAGGAAGAGGCTGACGACATGCTCCCCAAGCGAACGTTTAAGCGACGCGCTCAGCTCTCCGGGATAATCCGCGCTGTACAGCGTGCCTCCGACCGTATCGGTATGGCAGGCGTAATTGGTCACGACCCCGATCGGCTTACCGTCAAGCTCGTCGATCCGGACGACAAGCACCTGCGGGTCGATCGGTCCCTCCGTCCGCTCGATATCGGGATTGCCGATTCCCGGGTTCATCCGTACTCTGCCGTCCTTCATCCAAAACCGCCGGTTAAATGCGATGTCCGCTTCCTCGCCGGAGGCGAAACCGATTCGCGCCGCTTTCCTTGTCCGGTAGGCGATGATGGCCGCGTCCGCCGCCTTCTCCGTCATCAGCTTCAAATACGTCTCATCGGCCGTCATAAACGAACATGTGACAACCGGAGGGCCTGTATGCGTATGCGTCGCGGACACCATGATGCTGGATGCCGGTATGCCCGTTTCTTTATGTATTCGCTCCCTGATACCGAGCACGACACGGCGGGGCAGGTCGATGCAGTCCAAGGCGACCCATGCCGCTGCCCCTTTATCGGTCTCGACGACAAGCGATTTCGCGTATAACGCATCCAGAACGCCGGTCGATTTGCGGTCGTGAAAATAACCCGGCATCGAGCTGTCAAGCGGCGGCGTAATATCCGTTTCCGCCATTCCACATGTAAGCACAATCCATCATCCTTTCCGTAGCTAACGATTAACGTGCATGATTATTAACGCCGTTCCGGTCAGAACGTCTAAGATGAAAGGCTTTTGCAAGAACGGTGGCCTGAAACCGGTTACCTTTATTATAATAGATAACGCATTCGAAATATCGGCGGCGCTCAATAATTTTATGCTTCAATTTCGTGCCGCTTCGGCATTCGATGCAAGCTTTCACCGGCACCCGGAAAGCGTTCCGGTATACGATGCATGCCGTCGTTCGAAACCGCAGCCGTCATAAGCATCGGACCAGTTTCTTGCCTATTTTAGCATGCCGGAAATTCGCGCGGTTTGTCCGTTTGCACAAAAAAACGGCTCTTTTTTCATGTTTTGGGATAAAGACGGATTCATTCATTTTTTTGTATACTGGAAACAACTTTTTTGGCAGGAAGGAAGACGCTCTTGGATATGGCGGACACTTTACATCATTCGAACGGTACCAAACGCGAACAGCAATATCGGCATACATGGGCCGATATTTCGCTCGACGCCATCCGGCACAACGTGCGCGCGTTTCAATCGCTGCTGCAGGACGGCTGCCTGCTGATGGCAGTCGTCAAAGCGGACGGCTACGGACACGGCTCCGTTCAGACGGCATCGGCCGCATTGTCGGCGGGAGCCGCGTATTTGGCGGTTGCGTTCGCGGATGAAGCGTTCGCGCTCCGCCATGCGGGGATTACCGCGCCGATCCTTATCCTCGGCTATACGGCGCCGGAATTTGCCGCAGAGACGGTGGATCAAGGCGTCGCCGTTACGGTTTTTGAGCGCGATACGCTGCAAGCCGTTATCGAAAGTGCAGCACGCTTCGGCAAGCAAGCTCGCGTGCATTTGAAAATCGACACCGGCATGACCAGACTCGGGGTGCGTACGGCTGAAGAGGCCTTGGAGCTGGCGCGGATGGCGGCCGCTTCTCCGCATGTCGTATTGGAAGGCGTCTTTACGCATTTTGCCGATGCAGACCGTTCCGGCTCCGGTTATACCGAGCAGCAATTTGCGCGCTTTATGCAAATCGTCCGCCTCCTGGAGGCGAACGGTATAAGCATTCCGCTGAAGCATTGCTGCAATACGGCCGGAACGATCCATTATCCGCATATGCATTTGGATATGGTCAGAGTGGGCATCGGCCTGTACGGCTTGAACCCTTGCGAAGACCGTTCGCTGCAGGTTTTGCCTTTGCGAAAAGCCATGCACTTGAAGAGCCGGATCGCGGCGCTAAAGCAGATTCCCGCCGGACAGCATGTCAGCTACGGCTGCACGTACCGGGCGGAGAGCGAAAGGCTGCTGGCCGTTCTCCCCATCGGGTACGCGGACGGCCTGCCCCGGGCGCTCTCGAACATCGGCGCCGTACTGATCAACGGCCGTAAAGCGCCGATCGCCGGCAATGTCTGCATGGATCAGACCATGGCGGACGTTACGGGCATCCCCCATATCGCGCTCGGCCACGAGGCAATCCTGCTTGGGGACTGCGAGAGCGGCAATGCCATATCGGCCGACGACATCGCGGCGCTGGCGAGCACGATCGGCTATGAGGTGCTTTGCGGGATAAGCAAAAGAGTGCCGCGTTTTTACGGCTAAAACAAGGGTAAACGGCTTGCGGCGTCCTTGACGTAAGATATGCGTTCGCGCTTCCGCTCGAACAAACGGTTTCCGCACCGCGCGACCCCGGTGGGCGCACGGTACCCGATCGCACGGCGGCTGTTACCCTCGTTTTTCCTGACGTCCTCTTCGTTCGTCGCTTCCGTGCGCTGCAGTCCGATATGGCCCTATTGGAATCGAGTCCGCCCCCCTTTCCTCGCCTACAGTCCGAAAATGCCCGCTTGCAGCGGCTATTTGGCTCGGCACTCCAGAAAATCCATTCTCCAAGCAGGCAAATTCGGATTCCAGCGTAAAGCGAATCTGGATTCCTTGCTCCAAACGGGCAAATTCGGGCTACAGCGTACGAAGGAGCCTCCATGGCACTGGTTTTCGATCTTTAATCGTAAGAACAAAAAAACCGTCCGGAATGAAATCTCCGAACGGTCTTTTTTGTGCCGCAAATTCTCGCTTAGTCCCTCGAAAGGCCAAACAGCCGCAGAACATACAAGAACAGGTTGATGAAATTCAGGTACAGGCTCAGCACCGCGAGCGGAATCGCTTCGTCCGGCAGGCCGTGCTTGTACTGCGAGATGTCGTACAAGATGAACCCCGAGAAGACGAGGACGCCGACGACTGCAATCCCCAGACCGAGCGGACCGCTGAAACCGCCGACGAACAAACCGACGAGGCTGAATCCGATCAGCGTCAAAAGCCCGACCATCAGCATGCCGCCCAAGAAGCTGAAATCCCGCTTGGAGAAGTAGGCGTAGGCCGTCAAACCGGCGAAAATAACCGTCGTCACGATGAAAGCCGAATTCACCATTTTGGCGCCGCCGACCGAAGCGTAATTGGCGATTACCGGATACAGCGTCACCCCGCTAAGAAACGTAAAAGCGTACACGAACAAATAACCGATCGATCTCTTGCTGCGGCGAATGAAGAAGGCGCCGATCAGCATCGCGAATTCCAGAATGATCAGCGGCAGGAACAATGCCGGAGGCACTTGCGTACCGACCACCGTACCGATGAACGAAATCAAAATCGAAAGCGTAAACATACGCATCAGCTTATGGAACGAAGCGTTGTATTCCCTTGACACCCCATATGCCGATTGCTGCTGCATATCCATGAACATCCCGCCTTTTTGGGAAATGAACTTCTTCATCTAGTATATCATAATTGATGGGCAGGCTATGACAGCTTGGCAAAATTTCCTTCCTCGCCCCGGCTATGATATACGGGCATCGCGCAAGGCGGGTCTATCTATGGAGAAAATGGCGCGGTCCAGCTTCGACGTCCCGTCGCACGCAAGCTGGCTCAGCATCTCGCCGACCGCGCTCGCGAACTTGAAGCCGTGGCCCGAAAAGCCTGCGGCGATCCATACATGCGGATGCTCCGGATGACTGTCGACGATAAAATGCTCATCCGGCGTCATCGTATATTTGCAAACCGCGCTCTTGAGCAGCTTGCTTGACGAAGCTTGCGGAAAATACGTCTGCAGCAAACGGGCAAGATCGCCCGCATCCTCCTCGTAAAAGCCGAACGGAAGCAGCGGCGAATCCGGCGATATCGGCTGCCCGCCGTCATGGCGTCCCGCTTTCAGACCGCTCCCTTTTATGCTGGGAAACCCATAATAGTCGCCTGACGGCCCGTTCAAAATAAAGGCGGGAAACGAATCGGCGCGATAAAGCGTTTCGTCCGCTTCAAACCAGCCGACCGTTTGCCGCAGCACGCGAAGCGGCAGCCTCAGCTCGGCGAGCAGCCGGTTGGTCCACGCACCGGCGCAGACAATAAGACGTTCGGCGGTATATTCGCCGGCCGACGTCACGACGGTCGCCTCGCGCTTGCCGATACGGATATCTCGGACTGCCGTATTCATCAGCAAATCCGCGCCATGCACCTCCGCCATCATCCGATACGCGCAAAGACAGCACTCCGGCGACAGCACCCCTGCTTCCGGCTCGAAATTGCCTGCCATCGATTCGGGCAAGCGAATGCCGGGCCATCGCCTTGCGATCTCGTTGGCAGAAAGGGATTCGACTGGAACGCCAAACCGCATGGCAGCCTCCGTCTGGCCGCTCAAATAGGCAGAGCCGGCCGGTCCCATGCGCAAAACACCGGTTTTCGTAAACAGTCTGGCCGTCTCCCGCTCCAACTGCTCCCAAAGCTGCTGCGCCCTAAGCGCCAAGGGGACGTAAGCATCCGCCATGCTGTAAGCATGACGGATAATGCGCGTTTCCCCGTGATGGCTTCCTTCGGTATGCGGCGGATCGAAGGCATCGATGAGCAGCGGGTCCGCTCCCCGCAAAGTCAAGTAATAGCCGGCCGCCATCCCCATAGCGCCGGCGCCGATCACAATCGTACCGTAATGCCGTCGTTTCAACGCCGCTCTTCCTCTCCCCGAATTGCTAACCGTCATAAGCTTCAAATGCCCGATCGGCCAACATGTTCAACGTAATTTCATCGGCTGGCGGATTATGCAGCCCCGCCCTGACATCGCGGTAATACCGCTCAAGCGGCGATGACCGGTGCAGGCTGTGACCGCCTGCGACCCGCATGGCCATATCGACGACCGATACCGCCGTATTGGTGACGACATGCTTCGCCGCCGCAAGCTCCGCGCCGAGTCCGCTTCTCGCATCCGGCTCCGTATCCCACCGCTTGGCCACCGCATGCAGCAAATGCCTTGCCGTCAGCAGCTCCAGATCGATGCGGCCGATTAATTGGCGGACGTTCGGCAAATGCCGAATCGGCCCGTTCGTGCTGCTCGTGCTGTAAGTCGCTGCGAATCGTACGGCATAGTCGCGCGCCGCCTGGGCAATGCCCAGGTAGCAGGACGGAATATGCAGGTACCAGCCTCCAAGCGTCTTTAACCCCGTTTTCTTATGGATACGATGTACCAGTTGTTCGTCCGATACCTCGACATTGTCCATATACATATCGTCGCTGCGCGTTCCGCGCATCCCGAGCGTATCCCAAGTCGCCTCGAAGCGAATGCCCGGAGTACCTTTGCGAATTAGAAACTCGCCGATCGCTTCTTCGCCTTCGATCGCTGCGGTAATGATCAAATAATCGAGCTCCGTTCCCATTGTCGAGAACGTTTTATGGCCGTTCAGCAGCCATCCGTTTTCCGTCCGCGTCGCAGTAGATTGCGGCCGCCCGCCCCGTGCGGGGCTGCCCGTGGAAGGCTCCGTTGCAAGCTTGTTGACCAAGCTGCCGGACTCCACGACATCCTTGCACAACTTAGCGAACGTCTCCTCCTCCCATAACCTGCGGACATTCAGCTCCATTATGGTTGTCAGATGCCAGCCGAGCGATAAAGCCGTCGCCCCGTCTCCGCGGGCAATCCGTTCCTGCAGCACGACGAGTTCGTAAAGCGAGGCTTCCAAACCGCCGTAACGAGCCGGAACGGTTAACGCCAAATATCCGGCTTCCCGCAAATCCGCTATATTTTGAACCGGAAACAATGCTTCCTTGTCATACCGTTCGGCTCGGCCGGCAAACCGGTCAGCCAGCTTGCCGATTGTTTCGAGCAGCGCATCCAGCCGGCCACCGCTTCCTGTGGGTCCATTCGTCATCTGTCCACCTGCTTTCCCAGTGTAACGATAAGCATGCTAACGCCATCGATAATATTATCTTCCATCATAACCTAATACGGGATCAAGTCTAAATCCAGGGATTGAAAAAGACCTGGTTACTGGTTTCTGCTACAGCTTACTGCTACTGCTTACTGCTACTGCTACTGCTTACTGCTACTGCTACTGCTTACTGCTACTGCTTACTGCTACTGCTTACTGCTACTGCTACTGCTTACTGCTACTGCTACTGCTTACTGCTACTGCTACTGCTACCGCTACCGCTACTGCTACTGCTACTGCTACTGCTTACTGCTTACTGCTTACTGCTTACTGCTTACTGCTTACTGGTTACTGCTTACTGGTTACTGCTTACTGATTACTGGTTACGAATGCAAACACGGGTATACGAATTGTTATTCGCGGACCATGCGCTTAGTGTAGAAAACCTTATTGTTCATGAGGCTGGCCTCACTATTTCGCAGGTAAACTGCTCGTTCTCGCCCCTTAGTGAGGCAAACGAAACTATCAATTTCGTTTGCCTCACTAATAATTGCGTTTGCCTCATTAACTCGTCCGAACACGGGTTTTCGGCTAGAAATAGTAAGGCTTGCCTCACGAATAGTTGCCTTTTCCTCATTATGCCTCTAGAACACGGGGGGTTCGGCGAGAGATAGTGAGACTTGCCTTACAAATAGTTGCCTTTTCCTCGTTATGCCTCCAGAACACAGATTTTCGGCGAGAGATAGTGAGACTTGCCTTACAAGTAGTAGCCATTACCTAACTAGTTTTCTAGGACACAACTCATCTGCGACATGGAGGTTGCATCTAAAGCTCTGAAGGACAGGCGGCGACTATCTGTTGCACGATCAAACGCCCTACATCCCTTATAAAATCTATAGTAGAAGAGTTAAAATGCTACTAACCTCCATAGCTATATGAACTTTTTCCCGATTCGGTTCATTTCGCCTTTCCACCGAATTCCGATTGAAACAGTATGGATTATAGTTCATGTCTATGATACCGATTGGATTTTCAAACGTCAACTACTTTTGGAAAGTAATTACATTATTAAGTATTTTACAAGACGGCGAACAAGCAAAAAAACACCCCGTATAAGAAACGGCTGCAAGCGAATGCCCGCTCCGATTTTATACAGGGTGCCCTTTTTCTTTTAGTATGTGAAACATTATCTATTGCTATATTCTCAAAAAAACGATCGCTCCGGCTACACCAGCGCTTTGTTCGCGATATCCGTCCGGTTGTGCTTGCCTTCGAATTGAATGACATCCGCGCCGGCGTAAGCTTGCGCGCGAGCCTCGGCAATGCCGCTGCCAAGTCCGACAACGCCAAGCACGCGCCCGCCGTTCGTTACGATTTGGCCGTCTTTGGCCGATGTGCCCGCATGGAACACGATCGCGTCCTTCACGTCGCGCAGGCCGTCGATCTGCAAACCTTTCGGATAGTTACCCGGATAACCCGGCGAAGCGAGCACTACGCATACAGCCGCTTGGTCGCTCCATTGGATGTCCATTTCTTCAAGCCGTCCATTGATTGTGGCCAGGAAAATGTCCAGCAAATCCGTTTCCAGCCGCGGCAAAATAACCTGCGTCTCCGGATCGCCGAAGCGCGCGTTGAACTCGATCGTTTTCGGCCCTTGCGCCGTCAGCATCAAGCCTGCGTACAATACGCCGCGGAACGGGCGCCCTTCCTTGACCATCGCCTCCGCCGTCGGCTTCACGATCGTACGGATCGCTTCGTCGACGATCGATTGCGGAATGTGAGGTACCGGTGAATACGTGCCCATACCGCCCGTATTCGGGCCTTTATCGTTGTCGAACACCGGCTTATGATCCTGCGAAGGAACCATCGGACGTACGACATTGCCGTCTACGAACGACAGCAGCGACATTTCCTGCCCCTGCAAAAACTCTTCGACCACGACATTCGATTCGCCGAAGATTTTATCGAGCATGATATCCTTCAGCGCTTTCTCCGCTTCCTCCAGCGTCTGCGCTACGACGACGCCTTTGCCCGCTGCCAGTCCGTCAGCCTTGATTACGATAGGCGCGCCCATTTGGCGCACATAAGCAAGCGCATCCTCGTAACGCTCGAAAGACTCGTAAGCGGCCGTAGGGATGCCGTATTTTTTCATCAGGTTTTTCGTGAACACCTTGCTGCCTTCGATAATCGCCGCATTGCTGCGCGGGCCGTATACCGGAATTTGCTTCGCTTCAAGGAAATCGACGATTCCGTCCGCCAATGGATCCTCAGGACCGACGACGACGAGATCGATGCTGTTATCGCAAGCGAACTGGCTGATTTCCTCGAACTGGTTTTCCTGAATCGGCACGCATTCGGCTAGCTCGGCGATACCGCCGTTACCTGGCGCACAGTAAATTTTTTCAGCCTTAGGGCTCTTCGAAAGCGCCCAAATGATTGCATGCTCGCGGCCGCCCCGGCCGATGACCAAAATACGCAAGTGAGAGTCCTCCTCAGTCCTTGTTGATGATTTTCATTTCCGTTTGGCCGTTGTCGCGGCGGATCGTTTTGACAAGGAGGGATACTTTGTTCTCCCCGTCAAGCAGGTCCCAGTAGAAACGCGCGGTCGCTTCGATGTCATCCTGCAAAGGCACCAGCGCAGGCTCTCCGTTAAAAGACGGAAGCGGGTTGCCGTCTCCCGCATACGTGTGGATTAAATGGCCGTAACCGGCAATCGGCTGCTCGTAGTGATAGTAATAACGCTGCGTTTGCGCCTCATCGTTCGAGTTCGATTTGAGAATCGACAGCTTGTACGCGTTGTTCTCGTCCTTCAAATCGACCAGTCCGGAAATCCGCGGCGTGAAGTTCGGCGCATCCGGCTCGTACGTGCGGGTCGCGAGCGCTTGCTCGAACGTGCCGCCGTTTTGGAGCGCTTCGTAGATCGTATCCGTTTGGTCGCCATTAGTTACGATGTGCGCCTGTCCTTCGTAACGGACCGGATAGTAGATGATGAGCGACGGATCGGTCAGCTTAGCCGGATCGCGCGCTTCCGTGCGGAGAAAACCGTTCTCTTCCGCGACAAATACACGGTTCCTGCTGTTCTCGCTGCGCCCCATGATCCAATAAACCTGCATAAGCCGCGTACCGTCCGGCGTGAGGCCGATGACGATCCCGCGTCCGGGATAAACGTTTTGCTTCAAGGCTGCGATGTTGCCGTCGGCAATCTCGCTCCATTTCGTAGTCGTTGTCACGTTCGCAATCTTCCTTTCGTTTCGTACTATCATTCAAAAATAACGGGAATGGTACAGGCTGTTTAGAAACGCCGATTTTCCTAACTATCGATTCCGAAAACCCAGTGTTATGCGGGTTTCCCGAAGATCATTTAGTTATAAAAAGCAGGTTCTAAGCAGCCTGGGTTTTACAGTTAGCGAACAATAAGCCCGCTAAATAATTAGTGGTGGAACAACCGAACGCCGGAGTAGACCATTACCATGTTGTAATCGTCGGCCGCTTGCACGACTTCCTCGTCGCGCATCGAGCTGCCTGCTTGTACGACGTATTTGACGCCGCTGCGGCTTGCGCGGTCGAGGTTGTCGCGGAACGGCAGGAATGCGTCGGAGCCGTACGATACGCCCTGCAAACCACTCAGCCATTCGCGCTTCTCCTCTTTCGTCAGACGGCGGGGAACTTCCTCGAAGCATTGCTCCCATGCCGCTTGCTCGAAAGGCGTCACGTCCTCTTCCAGCCACAGGTCGATCGCGTTGTTTTGCTCGGCGCGCGAGATGCCTTGACGGAACTTCATGCCAAGCGCCATCGGATGCTGACGCAGGAACCAGCGGTCCGCTTTATCTCCCGCCAGCCGCGTACAGTGAATACGGGACTGTTGGCCGGCTCCGATCCCGATCGTTTGACCGTCAAGCGCATAACAGATCGAGTTGGATTGCGTATATTTAAGCGTGATGAGCGCCACGAGCAGGTCGCGTTTGGCATCATCCGTCAGATCTTTGTTCTTCGTCGCGATTCTTTCGAACGAAGCTTCCGTAATAACCGCGTCGTTGCGCTGCTGCTCCAGCTTCAAGCCGAACAACAGACGCATTTCCTGCGGGTCCGCCACGTAATCCGGATCGATTTGAAGAACCAGATATTTTCCGCCTTTTTTCGCTTTCAAAATCTCCAGCGCCTCATCGGTATAACCGGGTGCCACGACAAGGTCGGATACTTCGCGCTTCAGCAAGTTTGCCGTCGAAGCGTCTACCGTATCGCTAAGCGCCGCAGCGTCGCCGAACGAAGACATCCGGTCCGCTCCGCGAGCGCGGGCATAAGCGGTTGCCAGCGGCGACAGCTCAAGCCCTTCGACGAAATAAGCTTTCTTCAGCGTATCGCTAAGCGGCGCGTAAACCGCTGCGCCTGCCGGGCTGACGTGTTTGAACGATGCTGCAGCCGGAAGTCCGGTCGCATTGCGCAGCTCGCGTACGAGCTGGAACGCGTTAAGCGCGTCGAGCAAATTGATATAACCCGGATCACCGTTAACAACCTTGATCGGAAGCGGCTTCCCGCCATTCGACAGCTTCGCATCCTTCTGATGCGGATTCATCCCGTAACGAAGCGAAAGTTCATAAATGTCGCTCATGTGTACCCCCAAAATTAATAAATTCCCCGAGGAATTTTCCTCTTTAAAGCAATTTTCAAACCTTAAACCTTTTCAATTCCCCACCTAAAAGCGTTCCGATTCCCACCTAAAACCTTTTCGATCCCCACCTAAAGCGTTCCGATTCCCACCTAAAACCTTTTCGATCCCCACCTAAATCCTCCCCTTCCAAGGGGAGGACCCCCAGGCGTTTCACCCCGGGACCCCGAAACTCTGCGCACTAACTACGGGGCCGTCTTCGATGATAATATTGTTACAAACTCGCTTACGTCCCCTCGAGATCGCCTATAGCGCGATCTCTCTTGTACCGGACACGCTCACGATTCCGTTCTCCCTACACTTTTGCCTGCTGGAGGGAACCACTACTTCAGTCCGCAACGCCCCAGCCCCGCTAAGAACCGCGTCACGACTACCGTCATGAAGCTCCCTTTCACCCAAAAACCATACCCAAAACCTCAAACCCCAAGATCTCAAACCAAGATCTCAACCAGGATCTCAAGACCTACTCCTGACCTTCCAGGCGACGTTTAAGTAACTTTAAGCTTAAGCAAGTTAACGGCTTATGCCGTTAACTGCGGTCGGGTTAAACGCGCGCGATGTATACGCGGCGGTCTTCGAGGCGGACGCGGCCGGCGCTGATCAAGCCGACGGTATACGGGAGCAGCTCATGCTCGACCGCATGGATCGCCGTCTCAAGCGTTTCGAGCGTGTCTTCCTCGCGCACCTCGACCGGGCGCTGGGTAATGATCGGACCGCTGTCAAGACCGCCGTCCACGTAATGAACCGTTACGCCTGTCGTTTTGACGCCATGCTCCCACGCCTGCTCGATTGCCCGTACGCCCGGAAACGACGGAAGCAGCGAAGGATGAATGTTGATCATCCGCCCGTAATACGGGTTGACGATCGTTTCCGTCAAAATACGCATATAACCCGCCAATACGATCAAGTCGATGCCGCGGCGGTCCAGCTCTCGGACGATTTCCGTTTCATACGCCTCACGCGATGCGTATTCTTTAGGCCGGAAGGCAAAAACATCAATGCCCGCTTTTTGCGCGCGCTGGATTACCGCCGCTTGCGGCCGGTCGCAGACGAGCAGCTCGATCGTCACGTTTAGCTTGCCCGCGGCAACCGCATCGACAAGCGCTTGAAAATTGCTCCCGTTACCGGAAGCGAACACGGCGATGCGGAACGAATCTGCGACCCGCTCCGTATTCACCGCTTCTTGCTTTCCTTCTTCAGCCCTCATCACACTTCTGCTCCGTTAAACGTAACGATGCTCTCGCCGGGCGTAATCGTTCCGATGCGATATACGCTCTCGCCAAGACCATTCAAAATAGCTTCCGCTTCGCTGGCTTGCTCCGCCGAAACGACGATCACCATGCCGATGCCCATGTTAAAGGTGCGGAACATATCGTTGTTGCTGATTGCGCCGTCACGCTGCATCAACTGGAAAATCGGCAAAATCGGCCACGAGCCGTACTCGATATGCGCGTTTACATTTTCCGGAAGGACACGCGGGATGTTTTCCAAAAACCCTCCGCCGGTAATATGCGCCATTCCTTTTACCTGCACCTTCTCAAGCAGCGCAAGCACCTGTTTCACATAAATGCGCGTCGGTGTAAGCAGCACGTCGCCGAGCTTGCCGCCCAGTTCGTCGATCGTTTGGTCCAGTTGGTACCCTTTGTCTTCCAGCAAAAGCTTGCGCACGAGCGAAAAACCATTGCTGTGAACGCCGCTCGAAGCGAGCCCGAGTACAACGTCGCCGGCTTGAATCGAAGAGCCGTCGATAATTTTCTTTTTGTCCGCAATGCCGACCGTGAATCCGGCGATATCGTATTCGCCATCCGTGTACATGCCCGGCATTTCCGCCGTTTCGCCGCCGATCAGAGCGCAGCCCGCTTGCACGCAGCCCTCCGAAATGCCCGCTACGATCGCTTCGATTTTCTCGGGAAGTATTTTGCCCGTCGCCAGGTAGTCAAGGAAGAACAGCGGCTCCGCACCGGCCACGACTACGTCATTGACGCACATCGCTACGGCGTCGATGCCGATCGTATCGTGCTTATCCATCGCAAAAGCAAGCTTCAGCTTCGTACCCACGCCGTCCGTTCCGGAAACGAGCACAGGCTCCTCGTATTTATCCTTGTTCAGCCCGAACAAAGCGCCGAAGCCGCCCAATTCGGTCAATACCTCGGGACGAAACGTCCGCTTCACATGCTTTTTCATCCGCTCAACCGCTTCGTTGCCGGCCGCGATGTCGACGCCTGCCTTTTTGTACGCTTCTGACACCGAATCCACACTCCTCCAAATAATCGTCCACCATAAATGTACCTATTTCTTATACCGTATGCCAATCGCACACCCGTTCATCCTGTTCCTTAGAATCCCGGTCATGCCGATCCTTTAAAAGCCCCTGCAGACCGCTAACCGTCGTCCGGCTTCCAGGCCTGCCCGGCTCCTCACCTGCCGTCCGCAGCCTTAACGACGGCCTCGGCCTCGATTTCCACAAGCAAAGCCGGATCGATGAGCGCCTTCACTTCCACCATCGTCGCCACGGGACGCACATCTTTGAAAAACTCGCCATGCGCCCGGCCGATTTGCTCCCATTGCGAAATGTCGGTTACGTACATCCGGGTGCGGACAACGTCCGCCATCGAAGCGCCGAGTTGCTCCAGCGACTCTTTAATGATCGTTAGCGCCGCCTTCGCCTGCTCGTACGCATCGCTGCCGCCGATCACTCGGCCGTCGCGCATAGCCGTCGTTCCGGCTACCTCGACCCGATCGCCGATCCGGATCGCCCGCGAATAGCCGACCAGCGGCTCCCATGGAGAACCTGTCGATACCGTTTTGCGCTCGTTCATCGTTCCAGCCTCCCGCGGTTATCTTCAGCAGTCAAGAGTCCGCCGTCAGTAATTGCCGTGCCGGTACGCACTCGTTCATCGTTCCAGCCTCCCGCAGTCATCTTCAGCAGTCAAGAGTCCGCCGTCAGTAACTGCCGCGCCGGTACGCATTCCCTTTGCACGGCTCGGCTTGCCGTTACCCTTGACTCGTATGTCCCGGCAACACCCGCCTCGGACCGGTCGGATCAATTCCTCCCGATCATCAGCCAGGTCCGATCCATTACCCGCAGCCGCAGCCGGCTTCCTCTTCGTCGAATACCTTAGTCGGATAATCGTTGTCGAAGCAGCCCATGCACATGCCGCGATTGTACTCATCCTTCGTACGGCCGACAGCCTCGAGCAGCCCTTCCTTCGTCAGGAAGTGGAGCGAATCGGCGTTGATCGCCTTGCGAATCTCCTCGATCGACTTGCTGGAGGCGATCAGCTCCTTACGGCTTGGCGTATCGATGCCGTAGAAGCAAGGATTTTTGTATGGCGGCGAAGTAATTCGCACATGCACTTCAGCGGCACCGGCTTCGCGCAGCATATTGACGATACGAAGCGATGTCGTGCCGCGTACGATCGAATCGTCGATCATGACGACACGTTTGCCTTCGACCACTTTGCGAACGGCGCTCAGCTTCATTTTGACGCCGCGCTCGCGAAGCTCTTGGCTCGGCTGAATGAACGTCCGGCCGGTGTAGCGGTTTTTGATCAGCCCGATTTCATACGGGATGCCGGTTTGCTCGGCAAAGCCGATCGCTGCGGAAATACTCGAGTCCGGAACCCCGGTGATGACATCGGCATCGACGAACGATTCCTGCGCCAGCACCTGACCCATTCTTTTACGGGCCATATGAATGTTGATTTCATCCAAATCGCTGTCGGGGCGGGAGAAATAAATGAACTCCATCGCGCAGATCGCCCGCCGCTCCATTTCGGCGAAGCGTTCTTCCCGCAACCCGTTCTTGTCGACAATAAGCATCTCGCCAGGCTTAATATCGCGAAGATAAACGGCGCCGATCGTTTCGAACGCGCAGGTTTCGGAAGCGAACGTATAGGCGTCACCCAGCTTGCCGATAACGAGCGGCCGCAAAGCGTTCTTGTCTTGGGCGACGAACAGCTTGTCGTGCACCATGATCAAGAAAGCGAAGCCGCCTTCGACACGCTTAAGCGCATCCTTGACCGCGTCCTCGATGTTGTCGCGCTTCGAGCGGGCTATCAGATGGATGACGACTTCCGTATCGCTTGTCGTTTGGAAGATCGAGCCTTCCTCTTCCAGCTCCCGGCGAATTTCCGCCGCGTTGACGAGATTCCCGTTCGTCGCGATCGCAATGTCGCCGCCGCGGTACTTGAATACGAGCGGCTGCGCGTTCTGCAGCTTGCTTTCGCCCGAAGTCGAGTAACGGACGTGTCCGATCGCCATCGAGCCTTTCAAATATTGAATTTTATCATTGTCGAACACTTCTTTGACGAGCCCCATGCCGCGGTGATAAAAAAATTCGTTACCGTCCGTCGTGCAAAGCCCCGCGCTTTCCTCGCCGCGGTGCTGCAGCGCATGCAGGCCGAAAAAGCTGAGAGCGGACGCCTCGGGATGACCGAACACCCCGAAAACGCCGCACTCCTCTTTCAATTTATCGAAAACGTCGCTGTCCATTCCTTCGTTGTAATAGCTGCCTGCCCAAAGCGGTACCGATGTACCGTTCGCTTGCGCCGCCGCTGCCTGGGAAGCGTCATCCGCGGAGAGAGCGGCTGCCGAAGCAGCCGTCGCCACGGCATTCGCACGATCCGCAAGGCGCGTCGGCTCGGAGCAGAAAGCTAACCCCGAACCGCCGGGTATCAGGATTTCATGAGACATGGAATCGCGTCCTTCCAAACCTTTTCTAGTTTCGCTACAGGTGACTGAACCGCCGATTTTCCATTAACTTGAATGCTCAGATCGCTGCCGCCGACCGTGCCCAGCACTTGTGCAGGCACGCCGTTTGCGCTCGTAAGCGCGAGCAGCGTATCCTTCTTGCCGGCCGGAACGCTAAGCAAAATACGCGATTGGCTTTCGCTGAACAGCGCGAAGTCGCTGCGCAATTCGGTTGTGAAGTTGACGCTTGCGCCAAGACGGCCGCTAATGCAGGACTCTGCAAGTGCTGTCGCCAGTCCGCCGTCGGACAAGTCGTGCGCCGAAGCGACGAAGCCTTTGCGGATTGCGTCCAGAACGGTGCCGAGCAGCGCTTTTTCTACGTCGAGATCGATTTGCGGAGGACGTCCTTCCGTTACGCCGTGAATGACGTATTGGAATTCGCTGCCGCCGAGCTCAGCTTTCGTATCGCCAAGCAGGACGATGACGTCGCCTTCGTTTTTGAAGCCTTGCGTCGTCAAATGGTTGTCGATATCCGCAACCAAGCCGACCATGCCGACTACAGGCGTAGGGTAAATCGCGCCTTTGGCGTTCTCATTGTACAAGCTGACGTTGCCGCCGATAACCGGCGTGTCCAGCTTGCGGCAAGCCTCGGACATCCCGTCGACCGCTTTCTCGAGCTGCCAGAAAATTTCCGGCTTCTCGGGGCTGCCGAAGTTCAAGTTATCCGTAATCGCAAGCGGTTCCGCGCCCGAGCAGACGACGTTACGCGCCGCTTCCGCAAGCGCGATTTTGCCGCCCACTTCCGGGTCAAGATACACATAACGGCCGTTGCAGTCCGTCGTCATCGCAAGACCTTTGCGCGTGCCCGGCACTTGAACGACTGCCGCGTCCGAACCCGGACGAACGACCGTGCTCGTGCGAACCATGTAGTCGTATTGGTTGTAAACCCATTCCTTGCTCGCCACCGTCGGGGAAGCAAGCACTTTCTCCAGCGCTTCGTTCAGATCCGTCACTTCCGCATAGCGGGTCGTGTCGATTTGGCCTTGCTCCGCGTAATAAGCAGGCTCCTTGGAAGGCTTGTTGTACTGCGGACACTCGTCGACAAGGGCCGTTACCGGCATGTTGCCGACTTCCTCGCCTTTATGGATAAGACGAAGACGTCCGTCGTTCGTCACTTTGCCGACTTTATAGCATTGCAGTCCCCAACGGGCGAAAATAGCGTTTGCTTGCTCTTCATGCTCCGGCTTCACGACGAAAAGCATCCGTTCCTGAGACTCCGAAAGCATCATTTCGTAAGGCGTCATGCCTTCTTCCCGCTGCGGCACTTCGTCAAGGTAAAGCTCGATGCCGTTGCCCGCTTTGCTCGCCATTTCAGAGCTGGAGCAGGTAAGACCGGCTGCGCCCATATCTTGAATCCCGACGACGATGCCGGAATTGATCAGGTCGAGGCAAGCTTCAAGCACGAGCTTCTCCATGAACGGATCGCCGACTTGCACCGCCGAGCGTCTTTCTTCGGACTCTTCGCTGATCTCTTCCGATGCGAACGTTGCGCCGTGAATGCCGTCGCGTCCAGTTGCCGGACCGACGTAGAAAACCGGGTTGCCGATCCCTTGCGCGACGCCGCGCTGGATTTTATCATGATCGATAATGCCTACGCACATCGCGTTGACGAGCGGATTGCCTTCGTAGCTTTCGTCGAACATGATTTCGCCGCCGACCGTCGGGATTCCGATGCAGTTGCCATAGCCGGCGATGCCGGAAACGACGTTTTCGAACAAATATTTAACCCGGTCGTTCGTCAGCTTGCCGAAACGAAGCGAGTTGAGCGAAGCTACCGGACGTGCGCCCATCGAGAAAATATCGCGGATAATGCCGCCTACGCCTGTCGCCGCGCCTTGGTACGGCTCGACAGCCGAAGGGTGGTTATGACTTTCGATTTTAAATACGACAGCCTGATTGTCGCCGATATCGACGATTCCGGCGCCTTCTCCCGGTCCCATCAGGACGCGCGGTCCGCTTGTCGGGAAACGGCGAAGCACCGGCTTGGAGTTTTTGTAGGAGCAGTGCTCCGACCACATGACGCTGAATACGCCGATTTCCACGTAGTTCGGCTTGCGTCCGAGAAAGCCGCAAACTTTTGCATACTCCTCGTCGGTTACGCCCATCTGCTTATAGATTTGTTGATCGGCAATCTGATCTGCCGTCGGCTCCTTAGCGGCTAACTGCTGCGTCATGTTTCTCCCTCCAGGTCTGTAAAATTGATGTAAACATCCGCTTGCCGTCCGCAGAACCGAGCAGCTCGTTAACCGCGCGCTCCGGATGCGGCATCATGCCGACAACATTCCCCGCTTTGTTGCTGATACCGGCAATGTCGTCCACCGAACCGTTCGGGTTGTCGACCGCGTAACGGAACACGATCTGGTTATTAGCCTTCAGCTCGGCCAGCATGGCGTCGTCGCAATAATAATTGCCTTCCCCATGAGCGATCGGGATATCGATCACTTCGCCCTCTTTATAATCCACCGTAAACGGATTTTGGTTGTTCTCAACGCGCAGGAGCGTGCTGTGGCAGCGGAATTTTAGCGTTTTGTTGCGCAGCATCGCGCCCGGCAGAAGACCCGCCTCAAGCAAAATTTGGAATCCGTTGCAAATGCCGAGAATAAATTTGCCTTGCTCTGCAGCCTGCACAAGCGCAGTCATAACCGGCGCAAAGCGCGCGATCGCGCCGCAGCGCAGGTAGTCTCCATAGGAGAAGCCGCCTGGCACGAGAATGGCATCGTATTTGGACAAATCCGTTTCCGTATGCCATACGTATTCGACCTTCTGACCAATCGTTTCCTCTACCGCCTTATAGCAATCCAGGTCGCAGTTGGAACCCGGGAATACCAGTACCGCGAAATTCATTACGCACCCTCCAGTTCGAAGCGGTAATCTTCGATAACCGTATTCGCCAGCAGCTTTTCGCACATAGCGCGCACGCGTTTTTCCGCCTCGCTGCGGTCAGTCGTGTTCAGCGTCATTTCCATGTATTTCCCTACGCGCACTTTATCCACTTCCTGAAAGCCCATCGAGTGAAGCGCGCCTTGAACGGCTGTTCCTTGAACATCCAATACGCTTTGCTTAATCGTTACATAGACGGTTGCTTTGATCATTAAGGGTTGGCCTCCTAAAGTTTTACGAAGCGTAAATCCGCTCCGAAAGCGTATGTTTGCGTTCCGCCGGGAAACGCATTATATAAGCAAGAAACAGCTTTCGCGCAGCCAAAATGTTTCTTGTGCGACGGCAGTCTGTCCTGCATCTTACTAATAACGTCTTCTAAGCTACCGCCTTATGCGAAATGCCGGCAACTCGTTATGAGCCGCCTTACTTCGACAAACGGTTCAAAATGTCTCTGTACCGCAGCGACGTCGCTTCCACCACATCGGCCGGCAGCGGATCGGGTGTGCTGTTTTTGTCCCAGCCGGAGCCCGCGAGGTACGTGCGTACCGGTTCTTTGTCCATGCCGTCGATCTCGATATCGAGCGCGTAGTTCTCCTTCGCCCAGAAGCGCGACGAATCCGGCGTAAAAATTTCGTCGATCAGGATGATTTCCCCGTCGATCAGCCCGAATTCGAACTTCGTATCCGCCAAAATGATGCCGTTCCGCTCGCAATAATCGCGCGCGAATTCGTACAGCCGGATGCTTTTTTCCTTAAGCGCTTCGGCAATATCCGCTCCGACAAGCTCTTTCATCCGTTCGAATGGAATATCCTCGTCGTGGCCGACATCGTTCTTAGCAGCCGGCGTGAAGATCGGCTCGGGGAACCGCTCGTTTTTGCGCATGCCTTCCGGCAGCTTGATCCCGTTCACTTCGCCCGTTTTCTGGTATTGTCTCCAGCCGCCGCCGGTAATATAGCCGCGAACGACACATTCGATATCGATGCGTTCCGCCTTCTTGGTTACCATGATGCGGTCCTTGAGCAGCTCCGGAGCCGTAACGAGATCCCCCAGCTTCTCCACGTCGGTATGCACCACATGATTCGGTTGAATCGCCGCCGTTTGCTCGAACCAGAAGCGGCTGAGCTGATTCAGAACGTTTCCTTTATCAGGCACGGCAGGCTCCAGCACATAGTCGAATGCGGAGATCCGGTCGGTAACGACGATCAGAAAATGCTCGCCAAGGTCGTACAGCTCGCGCACCTTGCCTTTGTACAAAAGCGGCGCTTTCACATAAGGAGCGGCTGTCGAAATCGCGGTCGTTGACAAGTGAATTCCTCCTACTCTTTTTCCAAAAAAGTGAATACAGTACATTGGGAGTCCGTCCATTGCATTCCGAAAGGGATTGCCTTGCCGCTTCAAACATCTTGTTTTGCATTTCTCTCATTGGATGGGCCTTCGGAAGGTCGAAACGCAAAACCAAAACTCGCTGCAAGACAATTCCCTTTCTCCATTACATTTAGTCTCCCGCGAAGTTTCTGTCGTTCAACTTTTATAATACCTTAACTACATTCGCCTGGCGGCCTACGCCAGCCCTAACCGGTCGAAAATCGTATCGACATGCTTCAGATGCCAGCTTGGATCGAAGCAATCGGCGATTTCCTCCATGCTCAGCTGCTCGCGGATGACGCTGTCGTTCTCGACGATGTCGCGGAACGAGCGCTGCTCTTCCCATGCCTGCATCGCTTTAGGCTGCACGGTATCGTATGCCTGCTCGCGGCTGAAGCCTTTGTCGATCAGCTTCGTCAAGACGCGGCCTGAAAACGGCACGTCGTACGTGCTTCTCATGTTGCGCTTCATATTTTCCGGGAACACGGTCAAGTTTTTGATGATGTTGCCGAGACGGTTCAGCATGTAGTTCAGCAAAATCGTCGCATCCGGCAAAATGACGCGCTCGACCGAGGAGTGCGAAATATCGCGCTCATGCCAAAGCGTCACGTTCTCGTAAGCGGAAATCATATGGCCGCGAATGACGCGCGACAAACCGCTGATGCTTTCGCAGCCGATCGGATTGCGCTTGTGCGGCATTGCCGACGAGCCTTTTTGCCCTTTGGCGAACGGCTCTTCCACCTCGCGGAACTCGCTCTTCTGCAGCGCGCGAATTTCGGTTGCGAACTTGTCGAGCGAAGTAGCCACGAGCGCCAGCGTCGCCATATATTCGGCGTGACGGTCGCGCTGCAGCGTTTGCGTCGAGATCGGCGCCGATTTCGTGCCCAGCTTGCCGCACACGTACTGCTCGATGAACGGATCGATGTTCGCGTACGTGCCTACCGCGCCGGACATTTTGCCGTATTGAACGCCGTCAGCCGCAAAACGGAACCGCTCCAGGTTGCGTTTCATTTCTTCGTACCAAAGCGCCATCTTCAAGCCAAAGGTTGTCGGCTCCGCATGAACGCCGTGCGTCCGTCCCATCATCGGCGTATGCTTGTAAGCAATCGCTTTGTCTTTCAGAATAGCGATAAAGTTGTTGATGTCGCGGTCAAGAATATCGTTAGCCTGCTTCAGCAAATATCCGAGCGCCGTGTCGACGACATCCGTCGAAGTCAAGCCGTAGTGCACCCATTTGCGTTCCGCGCCAAGCGATTCGGAAACCGCGCGCGTAAACGCGATGACGTCGTGGCGCGTTTCCTGCTCGATTTCATAAATGCGGTCGATGTTGAATGTCGCTTTCTCTCTTAGCAGCGCGACATCTTCTTTAGGAATAACGCCAAGCTCGGACCAAGCTTCGCAAGAAAGAATCTCGACTTCGAGCCAAGCCTGGAACTTGTTCTGCTCCGTCCAAATGGCCGCCATTTCCGGCCTGCTGTAACGATCGATCATGGATGAACCTCCTCAAAATATATAAACTTAAGCCTGCCAAATCCCCGTCCGCGCGATCCAATCGAGCGCGCGGCCGACATCGTCCGTCAGGACGTTGACATGACCCATTTTTCTTTTGTGCTTCGCCTCATGCTTCCCGTACAGATGCACCTTTACGGCAAGCGACTCCGGTTCTTCCTTCTCCGCGGCAAGCAGATCCAGCAGCGGCTGCACGTGCTCACCGAGCACGTTGACCATAACGACCGGTGTCAGCAGCTCCGTCGAGCCCAGCGGCAAATTGCAAATCGAGCGGACATGCTGCTCGAACTGCGACGTCCGGCACGCTTCCATCGTATAGTGCCCGGAATTATGCGGCCTTGGCGCCAGCTCGTTGACGAACAGCTCGCCCTCCGGCGTAAGAAACATCTCGACCGCGATCAGCCCGATCACGTCGAGCCCTTCGGCTATACGAACCGCCAGCTCCTCCGCTTTGCGGATAACCGCTTCGTTCGTCCGTGCCGGCACGATGGACAAGTGCAAAATATTGTCCACATGAATATTTTCCGCAACGGGGAACGTCTTCACCTCGCCGCGCGGGCTGCGCGCCGCAATGACCGACAGCTCGCGCTCGAAGCGGATGAATTTCTCCAGGACAAGCTCCGTCCGCGCGCGGCTAAGCGTTTCGAACGCCTCGGCGATCTCGCTCTCCGAGCGGATGACCCACTGGCCTTTGCCGTCGTAGCCGCCTGTCGCCGTCTTGAGCACGCACGGCGTGCCGAAGCGCGCCACCGCAGCCTGCAATTGCTCGACGCTGGCGATTTCCTCGTACGGCGCCACCTGGACGCCCGCCGCCTCGATCGCGCGCTTCTCGCGCAGCCGGTGCTGCGTCGTATAGAGCAGCTCGCTGCCCTGCGGCACATACGATTCGTTCATGAGCATCGCCGCCACATCGGCGTCGACGTTCTCGAACTCGTATGTAATGACGTCGGACAGCCGCGCCAGCTCCCGCGCCGCTTCGGCATCGTCGTACTTGGCGACGAGCTGCTTGCCCGCCACTTGGCCGCACGGCGAATCTTCCGTCGGATCAAGGGTGGCGAACCGGTAGCCCATATGGCTTCCGGCTAGCGCCAGCATTCTGCCGAGCTGTCCGCCTCCGAGCACCCCGATCGTTGCGCCCGGCAAAATCGTCTTGGCGGGATCGTACCGTTTCGTTCCATCGCGAACGATGTCGTTCTGCATGCTGCTTGTCTCCTTACATTTGCGAGATTTCACCAAAATATTCGCCTATCGGCCGATCGTTTCCTCACTCTATTCCAGCGAACCGCTGTCGATAACCTGCTGCTTGATCCGTTCGCGGCGCTCGCGCACCTTTTGCTGAATATTCTTGTCGAATGCGCCCAAAATTTGCGCCGCCAGCAGCCCCGCATTCGTAGCTCCGGCATTGCCGATCGCTACCGTCGCCACAGGAATGCCGCCCGGCATTTGCACGATCGAAAGCAGCGAATCGAGGCCGTTCAAATTCGACGATTTGACCGGAACGCCGATGACCGGCAGCTCCGTCTTCGACGCCACCATGCCCGGCAAGTGAGCCGCTCCTCCCGCGCCTGCGATGATCACCTGCAAGCCGCGCTCGATCGCCGTCTCCGCATATTCGAACATCAAATCCGGCGTACGGTGCGCCGAAACCACTTTCTTCTCATACGGAATATTTAGCTCCTCAAGCACCGCGCAGGCAAGCTTCATCGTTTCCCAATCCGACTGGCTGCCCATAATGACTCCGACTTTAGCCGACATATTCTGCTCTCCTTCAAAAACCATTCTATAGTTAGCTGGCGTTAAACAACATCATCCAAATTCCCGTTCGGCAAAGCGTCCGCTTCGCCTTATCCATTCTATCTTTTCCAAAAATACAAAAAGTCCTTGAGACAGGCTGTCTAGAACCTGTCCGAAGGACGACAAGGCGGCTCGAATGCTGCGCTGTCCGCTTCAACCACCTCAGCGGCCCGCACAAACAGACAAGGGCGCCAAGCTGCTTAGCCTGCCGTCCCTATACATTCGCTTACTCGTAGTCCAAAAATTCATGGTTTCTGGGTAGATACTTTCGGGCCATATTCCCGACTTTATACGAGATGCGATTCATTACTTCTCATGTTAACTTTCACTTTTAAGTTTACCTGACCGCAACTGCCGCTGTCAACCCGAAAAGCCGAACATTAAAAAAGAAAAACGCGAGTAAAGTTCGCTTTTGTCACATCATTTTCAAAACTTGCCAGCCAAGTTGCACCTGAAACCGTACATTTCACAAAATGGTTATGTAAGCACTTTCTTTGCGGTGACGTTCCCGGAAGTTACGAACCCTGCCTGAAGGCGGCTTTGGTATTCGATATACGTTTGTTCGTTCACGAGGCAATGAGTACAGGCTTTCAGCCGCTTTTGAAATCGTGTTTCTTTGAACTTATTACGAGGGAGAAACACGATTTCAAAGGCGGCCCATAGCGAAGCTCCTTGCTTGCCCCTATACCCATTACCTCTTGTTCGCCTACGGCGCTTTCTTTCACGTCCTCCAACCGGTATTCCTTCCAGCTTACCAATCCCGTCACTTGCAGTCCGATTTTGCCTACTTGGAATCGAGTACGGCTTCCTTTCCCAGCCTGCAGTCCGAAAACGCCTACTTGCAGCAGGTATTTTGCTCGTCACACCGGTGAATCCGTTCTCCAAGCCGGCAAAATCGGACTCCAGCGTAAGTCAAACCTCGATCCCTTGCTCCATGTGGGTTATTTCGGACTACAGCATTTAAAGGAGCCTTAATAGCAGCGTAGAAATGAACGGCTTTGCCGGTCCTTTAAAGGACTGGCGTGTTTAGCGGGAAATTTGAACAATCTAACGAAAGACATGCTTCCTGTTGAGACAAGTAAGGCATACCCCAACATCATATAAATTGTTTATCTCCAAGGATAGATGGCTTCGCCAACCTAAACGCTTCGAAGAAACCTTAAAGATAAAAAACGGCATCCCCGCGCCGAAGCCCGGAAACGCCGTTGATCCCAATATGTAACGCACCGCAGGGCGGTACGGAAAAACCTTTAGCCTTGGCTTCCGATCAGCGCATAGCGCAGTACGATCAGGATGGCGAGCAGCCACATCAGCCAGTGAACGCTGTACTTGCCTTTTTTGCCGAGGTTCGCGACTGTGGCCAAAATAACGTAAGTGACGATACCGAACGAAATGCCGTTCGCGATATTGTAAGTGAAAGGCATGATCGCGATCGTCAGGAACGCCGGAATGGCGACTACGAAATCCTGGAAGTCGATCTCCTTGACCGATTGCATCATCAGAACGCCTACGATAATCAATGCCGCAGCGGTTGCAGAGCCCGGAATGAGCGCTACGACCGGAGCGAGGAACAAGGCGAGCAGGAAGAAAACGCCCGTCGTAACGGCGGTAAGACCCGTCCGTCCGCCTTCCGCGACGCCTGCGGAGCTTTCCACGTAAGCTGTTACTGTACTGGTACCGACGAGTGCTCCGCCCGTAACTGCGAACGAGTCGACGAGCATCGCTTTACCGACTTTTCTCTTGCCTTCTTCCGGATTTTTCATAATTCCGGCGCGGTTTGCCGTACCTACGAGCGTACCGAACGTATCGAACAACTCAACGAACGTGAACGTCGCGATGATCGAAATGATGCCGGCATGCATAACGCCCTCGAAGTCGAATGAAGCGAACTGCAGCTTGCTGAAGTCAGGCACCCACGGCGTTTTGTCTGCGTTAATGGAATCGAAGGATACGTAACCGAGCAGCAGCGCGACCACCGTCGTACCGAGAATACCGAACAGAATTGCGCCCCGGACGCGAAGCACCATCAGAATCGCGATCAGGATAAGACCTACCAGCGCAAGCTGAACGTTCTGGTTTTCGAGGCTTCCCATGTGGAAAACCGTTTCAAAGCCGAGTACATCTGTAAAAACGCCTTTTGGCACATCCGTTACGGAGTATTCTACCCCAACCGTCAAAAGGCCGCTGTTTTTCAAGCCGATAATCGTGATGAACAACCCGATCCCGACCGTAATCGCATGCTTCAGGTTATCCGGAATCGCCACCAGCAGAAGCTGGCGCACCTTCGTAACCGTTAAGATGATAAAGATAATCCCCGAGACAAATACGGCGGTTAACGCCATCTCCCATGTTATCGGCTTGTCCGTCGCCGCGGAAGCCAAAATAACGGTGGCAAAATACGCGTTAAGTCCCATCCCCGGCGCAAGCGCTACCGGAAAATTGACGAACAGCCCCATCGCGATCGTAAAGATACCCGCCGCCAAAGCCGTTGCAAGAAACACCGCATACCAATCCATGCCGGTTTTCCCGAAACCGCTGAGCACGTCCGGATTGACCGCAAGAATGTAGGCCATCGTCATAAATGTCGTGATGCCGGCCATAATTTCCGTTCTTACGTTGGTACCGTTCGCTTTCAATTTGAAAAAACGATCCATTGCTGCTACTTCCCCCTAAACAAAATTAATTTTGTTTTGGACAACAAGAAAGCCTAAGGCACATCGACCTTAGGCTCCCTCTGCGCAGAAAAAATATTCCATAGCCATGGTTCTACGGAACATTCACGTGCACATTTTCGTAGCCAGATCATTTGCGGTGACCTCGTAGAGACTCCCAGGCCGATTCCCGGGATTATACGAAAAATTGTTTTCCTTCCTACATTCTATGAGCACTGTCGAATCGTGTCAATACAAAACACGAACATTGCAAGGGGGAAATCTCATATATTGTTCGGAGACTCGGTGCACTGTTTTTTTGTATCCCTTTACATTCCGAATATTCGCTTCAAAAGATACAAGAAAAGGATTTTTTGCGCATATTATTCAAAAATCCGATGCAGCAAATCCCGAGAAACGATACCGGTCCTATCACATATTTGCACGGATTAAAACTGCGAGCAAAATCCATACAACCCCCAAGCCCGCATTTACATAGCTGTCAGGGTATCTCTTCCTCAATTGTTCGACCAAGAATATGCAAACAATTGCGATAACCGGCAGAAGAAAGCTTGGTATCGTAATTCCTCCCTGGATCTCCTTGTTTAGCTTTGTATAAATGCCTCCTTTTGTTAAGAAGGCTCCTGCGATGGACGTGATTGCTATAAATATCCACATTCCATGCTTGACGCTTATTTTCTTCACAGACCGTCACCCGCCCTTTTCATTTGCGTGCTTTTGCCTATTGGACGCTTACGCAGAAAGGACTGCGTTTCAATGAACAAGCCGTTCAAAGGATAACGCATACTGAATTCTCCATAATGCTTGCGTCTCCTCCCGGAGAGCAGCGAATTTTTGGATATAATTTCAAAAAAGTAACGCTAATCTTCAGTAAACTTGGTAATATAAGGTAAGGGTTGCAGGAGGGTGATGAAATGGAAGCCACGCTTCCGTATTTGTTGTGCTTTTTAATCGCGGCCTTTATTGCAATTTTGATCTTAACGCCCTTGAAGCGTATGGAGATCTTATATCGGGTCATTTTCAAAATGATACCCGCGGCGATCGCTCTATTTTTGACATATTCGCTTGTCCGGTTGATTCGCGAGTTTATTACCGATCCTAGCACAGCTTTAAGCGATCTCGCCGCTTCCTTTAATTTCGGAAACTTTATTATCCATTCATTGATTGCGGTCGTTATCCTACTTTGGCAGGCTCGGAAAGCATATAGGACTCGCAGGAAAAAATCGAAGGAATAACAAGTATTGCCTCTCTGCTTGCGATTTCAAGTCCCTGCGGTTCGCATAGTTGTGGCGCTTCTCTCCAAGGCTAATCGGCTGCGCCGTCCTTGGCCCGCCAGAAAAAAGACCTCCCTTTCCACCTGACAGGTGAAAACGAAGGTCTTTTTACCGTTACCACTGCCCTCCAAGGGCAGCCTAAGGCCTTACTCCCACTCGATCGTAGCCGGCGGCTTCGATGTGACGTCGTACACGATGCGGTTGACGTTATCAACTTCGTTGACGATACGTACCGAGATCTTCTCCAATACGTCCCACGGAATACGCGCCCAGTCGGCGGTCATACCGTCGATGGATGTCACGGCGCGGATGCCGACCGTGTACGAATACGTACGGGCGTCGCCCATGACGCCGACGCTCTTCATGTTCGGAAGCGCCGTGAAGTATTGCCAAATTTCGCGGTCGAGTCCGGCTTTAATGATTTCCTCGCGCAAAATCCAATCGGAGTCGCGCACGATTTTGAGCTTGTCTTCCGTCACTTCGCCGAGCACGCGAATCGCAAGACCCGGACCCGGGAACGGCTGACGCCATACGATTTCTTCCGGCAAGCCGCATTCCGATCCGACTTTGCGCACTTCGTCCTTGAACAGCGCTTTAAGCGGTTCGACGAGCTTGAACTTCATATCCTCCGGCAAACCGCCGACGTTATGGTGCGACTTGATCGTTTGCGCTGTCGCAGTGCCGCTCTCGACGATATCCGTGTACAACGTGCCTTGTGCAAGGAACGCGAAATCGTCGAACTTCGCCGATTCCTCTTCAAATACGCGAATAAATTCCGTCCCTATAATTTTCCGTTTTTGCTCCGGATCGTCCACGCCCGCCAGCTTGCCAAGGAACCGTTCGCGCGCGTCGATCTTGACAACCTTCATGTCGAACTTGCCGACGAACGTCTCCATTACGCTTTCGGCTTCGCCCTTGCGCAGCAGCCCGTGATCGATGAACATGCACGTCAGCTGATCGCCGATCGCCTTATGGATCAGCATCGCCACGACGGAGGAATCGACGCCGCCGCTTAGCGCGCACAGCACTTTCTCGCTTCCGACCTGCTCGCGGATATCGCGCACCGTATCCTCGATGAACGATTCCATGCTCCAGTTGCCTTCGCAGCCGCAAATGTTGTACAGGAAGTTGCGGATCATTTCATTGCCGTATACGGAATGACGCACTTCCGGGTGGAATTGAACCGCGAACATGTTCTTGTCCGGATTCCGCATGCCCGCTACCGGCGCGTGCTCCGTGCTCGCATCCAGGATGAAGCCTTCCGGCAGCTCGGATACCATGTCGCCATGGCTCATCCATACCGTTTGCTTGCTGTCGAGACCTTGCACAAGCGGTCCGCCGGAAACGAACTCCACGTCCGCTTTCCCGTATTCCCGCTTATCCGCGCGCTGCACCTTGCCTTTGAGCTGGTGGGCCATCAGCTGCATGCCGTAGCAAATGCCGAAAATCGGCACGCCCAGATCGTAGATCGCCGGATCGACATGAGGCGCATTTTCCTCGTAAACGCTGGAAGGGCCTCCCGAGAACACAATGCCTTTCGGCGACAAAGCGCGAAGCTTGTCCACCGGCGTGTTGAACGGCAGCAATTCGCTGTAGACGCCCAAATCGCGGATACGACGGGCAATCAGCTGGTTATACTGTCCGCCGAAGTCGAGCACAACAATGATTTCATTTGGTTTGTTCATCGCAGAATCCGTACCTACTTCCTTCAGGTTGTATGAATAGTGATTATTATATAAAACCGCACAGAAGCGGTCAAGGAAAGGAAAGCGGCAATCCTCCCAAGTTTCCTCAACTCGCCCAATTACCCGGTTTGCAAATCGCTCCTCTCCCTCCGTTTACTTCTTTCGACATTGGTAAATCCTACCCTAACAGAGTTCGCGTACATGGAGGAGGTGCAGGGTTGCTCGAGCATGGAAAAATCAGCATACGGCAATTTACATTGCTCGTCACTATTTTTACGATAGGCAGCTCCATTCTGGTAGTCCCCTCGGGCCTCGCCGCCGAAGCGAAGCAAGATGCCTGGATCGCCGCGATCGTCGGGCTCCTGCTGTCCATGCCGCTCATTTATTTATATAACGCCTTAGGTTGCCGCTTTCCCAAGCTGACTTTGGCCGAATACAGCGAGCAGATTCTCGGCAAATGGCTGGGCAAGCTCGTATCGCTCTTGTTTATGGGTTACTTTTTTGTGGTTACCGCTCTTTTACTTCGCGAAATAGGCGATTTTATGACCACGCAAATATACCCGGAGACGCCGATTGCGTTTATTCATATTTTATTTTTAGCCGTCGTCATAATGGCCGTTCGTTACGGACTCGAGCCGTTAACGCGCGCCTGCGAAATATTTTTGCCGTGGATTTTGCTGTTGTGCGTCGTGCTTTTCGTCTTTCTTTCCCCTAACATGAAGTTCCATAACATGCAGCCCGTTCTCGAAAACGGCATAAAGCCGCTGCTGCGGGCCGTTTACTCGCTTATGGGTCTGCCCTTCCTGGAGTTGGCCGTTTTTTTGATGATATTTCCTTACGTGAACCGGCCTCGCGCAGTCAAAAAAGCTTTTTATGGCGGTACGCTTGCGGGAGGCATTGTGATCGTCCTGATTACGCTGCTGAGCATTCTTGTAATCGGCGCCGATTTGACGCATAGGCAGCTGTATCCGAGTTACGCGCTCGCTCAAACCATCAATGTCGGAGGATTTTTTCAGCGGGTTGAAGCGATGATGGCCGCGATTTGGCTGCTGACGATTTTTTTCAAGCTTACGGTTTGCTTCTATGCCTCGCTGCTGGGCTTCGCCCAAACGCTCCGGCTGAAGGATTACCGCTTTCTGACGCTTCCGTACGCTATGCTCACGCTCGTTCTATCGATTGCCGCGATTCCGAGCACCACCTATTTCAATAATTTCGTGGCCCGAATGTGGACGCCTTTTTCGCTGACATTCGGCCTCGTTCTTCCTCTTGTATTGCTTGGGGTTCACTCGCTGCAAAAAAATTTCAAGCGCTCCTCCTGACCCGGCTCGTACGGATTCCGTTTTAAGTTTATAAACCCATAAGCAGGAAATAATAAAGCTAGCCTACGACAGATGAGGGAGCCAACTACAACCATGAAGTTTATCAGAAAAATATTAGACCCCGGTCACGGTTCGGCAAGCAAGGCTCAGCGCCAAGAGTCCGCGCCAAAGGCTCCTTTACATGCGAGCCTCGCGGAAAACATCCGATTTATGAAAGAAAAATTAGGCAATAGCGGCGATATTGTCATAAGGGAAATCCGTATCGGCACGGAAACGCCTATACAAGCGGGCATCGTTTATGCCTCCGGGCTCGTAGACACGCATTCGGCGAATTCCTTTATCATGGAAACGCTGATGCTCGACATTCAAAAAACAAGCGTCGGCCATGATCTCTCCTCCGGGCACAATCTTTTAAACCAATTGAAAGACTCCGTCCTTACGGTCGGAGACGTTCAACAAGTAACGGATTTTACTCCGCTGTTTACATCCCTTTTAGCAGGATGCGTCATCCTCCTGTTGGAAGGCTACGAGCAAGCGCTCAGCATCGATATGAGCGGGTGGGAAGGGCGAAGCGTGACGGAGCCGGTCAACGAGGCCGTCGTCCGCGGACCCCGCGAAAGCTTTACGGAAAACCTGCGCACCAATACGACATTGATACGCCGAAAAATAAACGATCCGAACCTTTGGCTCGAAAGCAGAAAAATCGGCAGAATAACCAAAACGGAAGTCGCCGTCATGCACATCAACGGAATCGCGAACGACAAGATCGTTCAAGAAGTACGCACGCGTCTGGACCGGATCGACATCGACGCCATACTGGAAAGCGGAAATATCGAGGAGCTTATACAGGAAAGCACGCTCTCGCCGTTCCCAACCGTTTACAATACGGAACGTCCGGACGTCATCGCTGCGGAGCTGCTTGAAGGAAAAGTGGTAATTATTGTCGACGGAACACCGTTCGTGCTTGTCGTTCCGGCCTTGTTTATTTCCTTCTTTCACTCGGCTGAGGACTATTACCAACGCGCCGATATTAGCAGCCTCATCCGCATTCTTCGTTTTATCGGCATCTTTATCGCGCTTCTCGGACCGTCGCTGTACATCGCCATCACGACGTTCCATCAGGAGATGCTGCCGACCCAGCTGCTGATCGGCTTGGCCGCGCAAAGGGAGGGCGTTCCGTTCCCCGCCTTTATCGAGGCGCTTATGATGGAAATTACATTTGAAATATTGCGCGAGGCCGGCATCCGGATGCCGCGGACCATCGGGCAGGCGGTCTCGATCGTCGGAACGCTCGTTATCGGGCAAGCGGCGGTGGAAGCGGGCATCGTTTCGGCCGCGATGGTTATCGTCGTGTCGATTACGGCGATATCGAACTTTGTTTTTCCGTCCATCAATATGTCCATATCGATCCGCATGCTCCGTTTTCCTTTAATGGGACTCGCAGCTTCGTTCGGCATTTTCGGGATTATCGTAGGAATTATCGCAATGGTTCTCCACCTATGCAGCTTGCGTTCGTTCGGAGTGCCTTACATGAGTCCGCTCGCCCCGATTATTGTCGACGATCTGAAGGACACGCTGTTCCGGCTGCCGCAGTGGGCCATGTTTTCGCGCCCCCGGCTGGTCAGTCAAAAAAATGTCATTCGCGAACAAAATCCTCCGACTACGAAGCCGCATCCCAGAGAATAAAGTGAGGTTCGAGACATGCCGCGAAAATGGTTTACGTCGTTCCTTATCGCCGTCCTGCTTTGTACCGCTACCGGCTGCTGGAACCGCCGGGAATTAAATACGCTCGGAATCGCCGTCGGATACGGTATGGATAAAGCGGGCGACCAGATTCAATTGTCCGTACAAGTCGTCGATGCGGGAGAAGCGGCTCCGAGAAAAGGCGGAAGCAGCCTTTCCCCGGTTACCATGTATCGCGCAACGGGAAATACCGTATTCGAGGCCTTGCGCAAAATGACGAAAGAAAGCCCGCGTAAAATTTACTCGTCCCACGTCCGCATCCTCGTCATCGGCGAAGCGCTAGCCCGAGAAGGCATTTCGGATGTGCTCGATTTTCTTTCGAGAGATCACGAGCTTCGCAACGATTTTTACATTGTAGTGGCCAAAAACACGAAAGCTGAAAACATCCTGAAAGTGATGACGTCGCTTGAAAAGATACCTTCCATCAATATTTTCGATTCTCTGGAAGCGTCGGAGAGAGCATGGGCGCCTACGCGCAAGGTAACGTTGAACGAGCTTATAGCCGACCTGACCGGCCAAGGCAAACAAGCGGTGCTGACAGGCGTCGAGTCGAAGGGGGATAAAGAAGCGGGCAACACGAGAAAAAATGTCGAGACGATTGACTCTCCTAGTCGTGTATATTACTCCAGCCTGGCTGTGTTTGACGGCGATAAGCTGATCGGTTGGCTCACCGAGGAAGAGAGCAAAGCCTATAACTATTTGACCGATCATGTGAAAAGCACGATCGGCATTATGGATTGCCCGAAAGGAGGCCAACTGGCTTTCGAGGTCATCCGTTCGAAGACGGTTGTCAAAGGCAAGCTTACCGAAGGCAAGCCCGCGATCGATGTCAACCTGAAAATGGAGATGAACGTAGGGGAAGTCGCCTGCCGCATCGATCTGACAAAACCGCAAACGATTGCTGAAATAAAAAAAATTTCGGATCAAACGGTGAAAAAATTTATTGAAGAAGCGATCGCCAAGATGCAAAAGCAATACAAAGTGGATATTTTCGGATTCGGGCAAGCGATTCACCGTGCGGAGCCGAAGCTTTGGAAAAAAATCGGCAAGGATTGGGACGCCCATTTCGTCAATCTTCCCGTAAACGTTAATGTGGACACAAGAATACGCCGACTGGGAACCGTGAGCAACTCGTTCATCGAGGAAATGAAAAAATAAAGGAGCGAAGCCGATGTGGGGCATTGCCGGAATCGCCGTCGTAACGGCTGCGATCGCGATGATCGAAGCGCCTTCTCTTTGGCGAAAAAAATGGAAAAAGGAGCTGTTCGTATTCGCCGTTCTTCTCGCCGCCGGAGCGGCGCTCAGCATTGCGCTCAGCTTGCATGTCGACATCCCGAACCTGCTCGATTTGATTACATTCGTGTACAAACCGATCAGTAAAGCTTTATCAAGCCTGTTGGAATAACATGCATAGCGTGGGAGGAGGCGAGAATACTGGAATCCGGAAAAATTAGCGTACGTCAATTTACGATACTTGTCTTTCTTATTGCCGTCGGCGATTCGATTCTTATTTTGCCTGCCATTCCTGCCGCCGAGGCGAAGCAAGACGCCTGGTTATCCGGCATTCTCGGATTGCTCACAGGATTGCTTGTCGTTTATTTGATCGGAACGGTGGGCCGGCTTTATCCCCGTTTGAACCTGATTGAATGCAACGCCAAAATTTTCGGAGCCTGGTTTGGAACAATCGCTTCCTTGCTCTTCTTGGGGTACATTTACTACAATGCCGTAGGTCTCGTCAGAATCATCAGCGATTTTATGGCTACGCAGATCATGCCGGAAACCCCCATCGACGCCGTACACATCTTGTTTCTAAGCATTATCTTTATGAGTCTGAGGCTTGGACTGGAAACCATCGCACGGGCCAGCGAAATTTTTCTGCCCTGGTTCGTTCTGCTCTTCCTTGGGCTCGTGCTTTTTCTGGTGCCCCAAGTGGACATCGAGCAGCTTCATCCTTTTTTCGCCAACGGGATCAAACCGGTACTGCGGGGATCGATCTTCTCGGCAACCAATCCGTATATAGAGCTGGTCCCCTTGCTGATGATTTTCCCGTATGTCAATAGAACGGAAAAGCTTCGCAAACACCTGGTAGCGGGCGCGCTTTTTGCCGGAATTGTATTGGTCATCATGATCGCGCTGTCCATCCTCGTGCTCGGCGCCGATTTTACATCCAGAAACATGTACCCCAGCTATACGCTGGCCAAACAAATAAGCATCGGCCATTTTATTGAAAGACTAGAAGTGATTATGGCCATCATGTGGATTATAACGGTTTTTGTAAAAGCTTCTATTTTCACATACCTGCTGCAGCTTGGCCTTGCACAACTGCTCAAACTGAGAGATACCCGCGTGCTGGCTCTGCCGCTGGTCTTTATTTTAGCCGGCTCCGCCACCGCTTTTGCTCCGAATATTACGAGCTTTAATTACGCGACAACGTCCTATTGGCCTTTTTTCGATATGACATTCGGCCTGGCCTTACCTGTCCTGCTTATAGGCGTGCATGCTCTTCGCAGAAGGGGAGGAGCGTAAGATGCTCGAAAAAGGCAAAATCAGCGTCCGGCAATTCTCCATGATGGTCGCGTTTTTTATCGTCGGCAGCGCCATTCTGATCATTCCTTCGATCCTTGCCGCCAAGGCCAAACAGGATGCCTGGATCGCGGCCCTGCTGTCGATCAGCCTCGGCCTCTTGATCATTCCGCTGTACCATGCGCTCGGCAAACGATTTCCTGACAAGAACTTCGCCCAATACTGCGAAGTGATTTTAGGGCGATGGCCGGGAAAAACGGCTTTTTTTCTGTTTCTTACGTATCCTTTGATCGGCGCTGCGTTAACGCTCCGCAACATCGGGGACTTCATGTCGACACAAATTTTGCGGGAAACGCCGATCCAAGCCATACATATTCTTTTTATTGCCGTTGTCGTCATGGGAGTCAGACTGGGGCTGGAGCCGCTCGCCCGCGCTGCGGAGCTGTTTTTTCCGTGGATTTCCATGTTATCTATCGTTCTGATCGTGCTCGTGTCTCCGCAAATGAAGGCGGCCAACATGCTGCCGGTTCTCGAGAACGGCTTCATGCCGGTCGTGAAAGGTTCGATCCCGTTTATCACGTTTCCTTTTCTTGGAACCGTCGTATTTTTGATGCTTTATCCGGCGGTCAACCGAATCGAAAAAGCGGGAAAAGCGATGTTTGTGGGAGAGCTTGTCGGAGGGTTGTTACTGATTGTCATTACCGTACTGGGGATCACCGTGATCGGCCCCGAGCAGTTGGTGCGGAGCAGCTTTCCCAGCTACGAGATAGCACAAAGAATCAGTATCGGCGACTTCCTGGAACGAATTGAAGCGATCATGGCCATCATCTGGGTTCTATCGATCTTCTTCAGATTAAGCGTGCTGATCTATGTGCTGGCGCTTGGTCTTGCACAAGTCTTCAACTTTCGGGAACACAGATTTTTGGTGGTTCCGGTAGGCTTCTTGATCGTCCCCTGCTCCATATTGTTCGTGCCGAGCAGCACCTACTTGTCCAATTTCAATCAAACCATCCTGCCGGTATATTTGCCTACGTTCGGCTTGTTTCTGCCTCTGTTGCTGCTGGTTGTTGCCGTCATTCGCAAGAAAGGGTCCCGAAGAGTAAACGGTTAACCAAAGAAAGCTTCCGGATTCATGCTTTTGTTTCCCGGTCGGCATGGCTTTACAGTTCGAATTTCCCATGTTTTTGGAGGTGAACGGAGATGCTCGAAAAAGGCAAAATAAACATTCGTCAATTTACGATACTCGTTACTTTATATATGGTCGGCAGCGCCATTCTGATCATTCCTTCGCTTCTTGCCTCCAAGGCTAAACAGGATGCCTGGATTGCCGGTATTGCCGCAGTATGTCTCAGCTTGCTTATCGTCCCTCTCTACATCGCTCTCGGGAAGCGATTTCCGAACAAGACAATCGCCGAATACAGCGAACTGATTTTAGGCCGTTGGCTGGGGAAAGCGGCCTTTGCGCTGTTTCTCCTTTATGTGTTTGTCAGCGCGGTATTAACGCTTCGTAACATCGGAGATTTTATGACATCACAAATCATGCAGGCTACTCCGATTCAAGCCGTTCACATTCTCTTTATGTTCGTTGTCGTGATGGGGGTCAGGCTCGGTCTGGAGCCTTTGGCGCGCGCAGCGGAGCTTTTCTTCCCTTGGACCGTCCTGCTCATTATCGCCTTGGTCGTGATGCTGGCGCCGGAGATGAAGGCGGCCAACATGCAGCCCGTCTTGGCGGAAGGGTTCTTTCCCGTGCTGAAGGCGATCGTCTCCTTTTCCACCTTTCCGTTTCTCGGGTCCGTCACATTCCTAATGATTGTTCCTATGGCGAACCGAGTCGAGAAAGTCGGGGAGGCTTTTTTTGCGGGCGTCCTTCTCGGAGGGGTCATATTAACGGTCATCGCAGTTGTGGGCATTGCTGTGATGGGGGTCGACCAGGCGTCCCGTCAAAATTTTCCGAGTTACGAAATAGCAAGAAGAATCAGCATTGGCGATTTCTTGGAACGCATCGAAGCGATTATGGCCATTATCTGGTTTGTTACGATCTATTTTAGACTGAGCATCATGCATTACGTGCTTTCTCTAGGCATCGCGCAAACGCTGCGCTTACGCGACTACCGGGTTCTGGCAGTCCCTTTGGGCTTCATTATCATCGTATTTTCCATCATTTCAGTGCCGAACTCCACTTATTTGTCCACATTTAATAAGATCACTTTGCCATTATTCATCTTTACCCTCGCCCTGCTTCTGCCTTTGCTGCTGCTGGTTGTCGCCGCTATTCGAAAAGTCAGATCCGGAGCTTGAAGCATGGAGCGGCGGCAGTAAGGCTCAAGGATAAGCTTAGGGCAATGCGGCGTTTAGGGGGAAATCGAACAATGCGATTCTCTCGACATACGGATTTTGCGCTAAGCCTTTAGAATGTCTTTTAAATGAAAGCGTGCTGCGAATGAATCCGCAGCACGCCGTTCACTACGGCTTGCGGCTCTCCGCACCGCCGCCGTTAAGCTTGTTCCACAGCTCCTCGATTCGCGGCTTCGGCAGCGTGCGAGCCGGACGCGCATCGTAACGGACCGCCTCGTACAGCCTTGCGAGCTCGAACAGCGCCTCGCGCCGATCGTTTTCAAGACCTGTTCGCGACAATACGTACTCGCGAATCGTTTCATCGGGTCTGCGGCCGCCGAATTTACGGAACAGCCGCAGCCACAGCTTGTCGAGCGTACGCTGCAAATGTTCCGGGCCCCTCTGATTGCGCCGGAGACTGCGAAGCAGCAGCCAGACCGCCAGCCGTTTCCGCAGCAGCCAAACAAGCAGTGCCAGCGCCGCGAGCAAAGCCAGCCCTGCGGCGATCAGCTTCGCACGATCGCGAAGAAAGCCGGCCAGGGGAGCGGTTTCGAGCGATGCGCGCTTTTCGAGCCCGGAGCCGAAACGCTGCAAGCGTTCGAGCCATGTACCCGGCTCGGCGCTGCCCGTCTCCGGCGCAACGGAAACGGGTTTCATATCGCTAACGTCGTTCCCTTGCGAGGCGGCCCCGGCAAAGCCGGGCGTAGGCTCGAACGGAACCCAGCCGCTCTCCGGAAAATAAACCTCTACCCAGGAATGGGCGTTCCGGTTGCGTACCGTCGCTTGGTAGAAGGTACGGCCTGCCGCGGCGTCCGCCGTCAAAGCCGCCTCCATCGCGTTTGACGCTGCGGCATGCTGCATCAGCGGCATATCGCCTGCCGGCGACAGCTCGCCGGGCGCATAACCCTTCACCCAGCGCGCCGGAATGCCGATCGAGCGCAGCATGACGACCATCGCCGTCGAAAAATGATCGCAGTAGCCGACCTTCTGCTCGAACAGGAAGCTGTCTACGAAATCTTCGCGCCCCGCCGGTACTTTCGGCTTATCCAAGCTATAGGTGTAGTGAGTCTTCAAATACGCCGAAATGGCGGATGCCCGGTCGTAAGCGTTGCCGGCAGACGCGGCGGCTGCGGACGCCAGTTCGGACACTCGCTTCGGCAGCGAGTCCGGCAGCTGCAAATATGCGGCGCGAATGTCCGGGGGATAGTCCGCCGTTTCGCTGCGCAGACGCTGCGCGTCCGATATGGGCGGCGCGACCTCCAGCTTATAATAAGCAAGCGGGTCGACGCCGTTTCGGGTCACATAACGGCCCGACCGCATGTTCATAAACAGCGAGTCCGCTTTGATGATTTTACCGCTGTCCGCGATCATAGGCCCGACGCTTGCGATCGATCCGCCGGCGAACAGCTGGTCGCTGCGGCTCCCCCGGTTCAGCAGCACTTCTTGGAGAATCGTCCCCGCCCCGCCGCCGTTCGTTTGCGACGCTGCCGTTAAGCGCTCTTCAGCGGAGCCGGCAGCGGCGACTTCCGGCTGAGCCTGGTTTTGATAAGGCTGCAGCTCCGTTTCGTCGTCAAGCCCAATCCAGCCTTGCCCCGTATACACGCTTTTGGATTCGCCGCGCCAATAGGTCGGCTGCGTCGTCCGCGCAATGAACGCGATGCCGTCGTCCGTGCGCAGCGGATAACCCAGCCGCGTATCGTCATTCCCGTAGCCGGCTTTCGCCGCGATCGCCGCGCCGGAGTCGGTGAACGCCGATAGCGCTCGCCCGGCCGCGCCATGACCGATTCGATCAAACAATCGTTCCCAGCTCTCCATGCTAAGCGGTTCCACCGTTCGCTGCTCCGTACCCGCCGCCGACATGCCGATTCCTGCAGAGACGCCGGCAAGCACGACGGCGATGGCGATCCAGCCGAACGGCCAGCCCGCCGTTCCGCTTCCGGCCCCAAACATGCGCTCGATGCGAGGCAGCTGAAGCAGCGCCGTCAGCAGAAGCCCGAGCAGAAGCGCCCTTACGATCGCCGCCGTCGTGTCAAGCCCCGGCCACAGCTGCAGCACAATCAAATAAAGAAGCGTCAGAAGGACGAACCAAAGCGATTGCTTCCTATATGTAAATACCGATTGAATGACGCCCGCGAGCAGCGCCCAGCCACCCAGAAAAAGCAGCGTCCGGTTTTCTCCGCCGATCGAGCCCGGGTCGCCGCGCAGCGCCGCTTCGAAGTCCTGCAAGCTTGCTGCAGCGTAGTCTGCCGGCCACCGGAACGAAATGACGGCTCCCCAATCGTACAACCAGCCGACGCACAGCCATGCGGCGAGCAGCTTAAGGACGGCTCCGGGGAGCCAATGCAGCCGCAGCCAATCCGCCAGCAAAAATATGCCTATGGCCGTTAACAGCGGGCCGATCACCTGCTGCGTGTTCGCTTCCGACAGCTCGGCGATCGGCAGCAGCCATTCCCGCAGCAGCATAAACAGCAGCAGCGCTGCAGCCCCTTCGCGCAGCCAGGAGCGTTCGCCTGCCGGCGAAGCGCAAGCTGCACGGGGCTCTGCCTCGGCTGCCTGCGTCGCGCCCGCTGCGCGGGCAGCCGCGATACCGGAGGCGCTGCGTTCAAGCTCCGTCCGCCGCATAAGCGCTCACCTCCGTCCCGCCGTGCGTGCAAGCCACCGGCGCGAAGGCGCAGCCTGCGCCTTCGAAGCGGCTGCGCCATTGGCGCACGTCATTCGGCAGCACCGCATGCGTATGCACGTAGAGTACCTGCACCTTGCGCCGCCGCGCGCTCAGCTGCTGCGCCGCCGCAAGCAGCCCGTCGCTCAGCGCTGACGTCACGCAGACGACGGTGTACGCCGGCGGCAGCGTCCGCGCGTGCCGCAGCAGCTCGTCGGCGTAAACGTTGCGCCCCGCGGCGGCGGGCTCAAGGGCCGCCAGCTGCGCATAACCCCATGCGAGGTTGTCGGCGCGCACATGTGCCGTCACCTCGCGGCTGCCTGCGCGGCAAACGAGCCCTGCCGGGCAACGCGCCTCCGCGGCATAGCGGAGCAACCCCGCCGCCAGCTGCACGGCTGACTCGAACGGCTCCGCACGCTGCCCGGCCGCCCCGCTGCCTGCAGCTCCCGCCGCCGCCGCGTCCAAATAAACCATAAGCGATTCGGAAGGATACGCTTCCTCCTCGCGCGATTTGAGCGACCCGCAACGCGCGGTCGCTTTCCAATGGATGCGCCGCGGCGGATCGCTTTCCGCGTAATCGCGCACCGTTCCCCCCAACCGCGTATTGCCGGCCGGCGGAAACAGCATGATGCGGCCCTCTTCGCCATGGCCGCCGCGAACTCGCCAGCGGCGTATATCGTACGGCCGCGGATAAACGGTCAGCGTCTCCTCTGCAGACGCGCGCCGCACGGATTGAAGCAGTCCGAACATATCGCCGGTCACCGCTGCGACCGGCTGCGCGCGGTACACACCGCGGTTCAGCCGCTTCATCGTGTACGTGCATGTCAACCTGCGGCGAAACCACGGAAACAGCACACGGCTGAAACGAATACCGTCCGTTCTGCCCTCGGCGAGCCATTCCTCGCGAACGACGAGCCAAACGAGCGGCAGCCACGACTTATGCGTCAAACGCAGCGTTACCTGCACGTCGCCGCCCGAAAGCGCGACGCTTTGCGACAGCGTGCGCTCCGCCCGCAGTCCGCGCAAGCTGAGCAGCTGAACGCAGACCGCATAAAGCAGCAGCGCGCCGAAGCTGTATACGAGAAGCCATGCGCTGTGCCCGCCGCGGGCTGCGGCCAGCGCCAGCGAGAAGCCCCACAGGGCGGCCATGCCGGCAAATGATCTCCATCGCATGATCATCCGCCCCCTCAACCGTACGACGCGGTACGCAAGGCGGGAACGGGCTGCTGCGCAACGATTTGCCGCATGATCTGCTCGCCGTTCCTGCCCGACATCCGGGCGTCTCCCGTTAATACAAGCCGATGCGAAAGCGCGGCGACCGCCATCGCCTTGATGTCGTCGGGTACGACGAAGCTGCGGCCGCTGACGACCGCCTTTGCCTGCGCCGCCTGCATAAGCGCGAGCGAAGCCCGCGGACTCACCCCCAGCTCGACTTCCTTATGACTGCGCGTCGCGTTCGTCAGCTGCACGATATAATGCCGCAGCGATTCATCCACATGCGTCATCCTAACCTGCCGCTGAAGATCGAGCAGCTCGTCGGCGAGCAGCACCGGCTTCAAGTGTTCGATCGGGTGGCGCTCCTGCAGCCTGCCTAACATCGCGGCCTCCTGGACCGGCTCCGGATATCCGATCCGAATCCGCAGCAAAAAACGGTCCAGCTGCGCTTCCGGCAGGCCGAACGTCCCCTCGTAATCAAGCGGGTTTTGCGTCGCGAGCAGCATGAACGGCTCCGGCAGCCTGTACGTCGTCCCGTCCGCCGTCACATGCTTCTCCTCCATCGCTTCCAGCAGCGCCGCCTGCGTTTTGGGCGACGTCCGGTTCAACTCGTCGGCCAGCACGATGTTCGCAAACAAAGGGCCGGGGCGGAATTCGAATTCCCCGTTCCTCGCGTTATAGACGGCGACACCCGTTACGTCGGACGGCAGAAGATCCGGCGTAAACTGGATACGCTTGAAGCCGCAGTCAACCGTTCGCGCGAGCGCGCGCACAAGCATCGTTTTGCCGACGCCGGGCACATCCTCAAGCAGCAAATGGCCGCCGCAAAGCAAGGCGATGACGGCTTGCTCGATCGGCTCTCTTTTACCTATTATGATTCTTTCCACATTCGCAATGACGCGTTCGATCACGTCCTGCGGCAGTTCAAATCGTATATTGCTCGTTCCCGGTGGCATATCGGGCTGTCCTCCTAGCACGCTACCAAAAGCGTGTCATCTCTATTACTAGAGGTAGTTTAAAAAGCCCCCTTTTGATAACGAAGCAGAACGGAGGGGAATTCGACATCGAATCTTGAATTCATCCGGCAACTGCGGTACTAACGTAGGTTTTGCCTACGCTCCGTGTCCTCGTTTCTCGGTTTCATCCAACCTTCTCGGTTCTGAAAAGGGGCCTTTTTAAACACACTATTACTAGAAGCTTTCCCATCTCTCTATGATTTTACACATCCGGCTGCGAGAATCGGGATATGCCATCAACCGTTTGCTTTCATAACGCCGATGCTAGAGTCCGGTTCGAATCGGCCGATGCAAAAAGCGCATCGCCGCCGTCTTCTCTCATCGAAACCGTTACGAATCGCGCGTCCCGCTCCAAACGGTAATCTGCGATCCGTCCGCCGAACAACTCGACAGCCGCTCGCAGCGGCACGTACAGCTCCCCATTCGCGAACCGGACATCCGCAAGCGCACGAACGAGCGGCTTTCGATCGGGCGCGGGTGCGGGTACGAGTGAGTACTCCGTAATCGCCCGTTCCGCCGCTTCGTAAACAAGCAAACGCTGCCCGAGCCGAACGGCGGCCGTTCCCGGAGAGCCGTCGGCATAAGCGCCGCCGAGCTTTTCCGCCAAGCCGCGAAGCGGTACGGCAAAGCTTCCCCGCTCGAAAACATACTCGCCGCCCTCCAGTGTCCAATCGCCGCGATCGAACGTTATCTTAAGCGGAACGCTTGCCTGAAGCTGCTCAAGCGCGTACGCCGACTCCTTCACGGCCACCTCCGTTTGATGCCGCAGCACGGCTTCTTTCTCCCTATCCAGCAGAGCCTGAGAAGCTTCGTCCGTTTTTTTCGACCCGCCGGCCTCCTCAGCCTCGTTCGAGCCGCTGGAATCATTCGCCTCATGCGGCTTGCTTGGTTCGTTCGCCTCGCGTTTGAGCGCCGCCGAACGGCGCGCCTCCTTATCCGCTTTAACAAATTGCTCGTAGCTGGTGGCTCGGCTCCATTTGGGCTTGTGCAGCGTAAATTGAACGGGCTTCGTTTCCGGCGTCAACACGGCGAACTTCACACCCTTATCCTTGTAGAAGCGAATTATTTCGGGCAGCGCTTTGGCGGTCTCCGCGTGCCCCGCCCCGTCATGCATCAGCACGACGGTCTGTCCGCGAATCGGACTGTCCTTGACCGTCCGTACGATTTCCGCAACGGGAACGCCCGAGCGCTTCGAATCGCCGCTGTCTACATTCCAGTCATGCACCTGATAGCCCGCCGTCTCCAAATAGTAGAAATAGAAGGCGTCGAAGTTGGTCGCCGTCCCTCCCGGGGCGCGGACGAGCGTAGGCCGCAAGCCGGCGATCCGCTCAAGCGCATCCTCCGTCTTCTGCAGCTGCTTCCAAAACACGCCGAAATCGCCGTAAAGCTCTTTATATACATGATTGTACGAATGATTGCCCAGCGAATGCCCTTCAGCCAAAATACGCTTCACCATATCCGGCTGCCGTTCCGCCATTTCCCCTAGCACGAAAAAGGTCGCCGGCACCTCTTCCTCCCGCAATATATCGAGAACCTCCGGCGTATTCACGCTCGGCCCGTCATCGAACGTCAAATAAACGGTCGTTTCCGTCGGCGCCGCTGCCGTCACCCCCTTTTCACCCGCCTCTATTCTTTGACCCGACGACAGCTTCTCGTAGGCTTTCACGCGCGCGGCTTCCAAGCCCGCATCCTCATCCCCGTCCGCGAAAATGCGGTTCCCGATCGCATATCCTTGCAGCAGCCCGCAGCATAGCAGTGTTATCATCATTTTCCGAACGAATGCTTTTCTCATCATGCGGATATCCCTCCGAAGGTTCTATGGATATTGCGCAGCCCTTATCGCAATCTGATAGAGTATATGGGATGCTAGACATCCGTATGCCTATGAAAATGAAGGACATTGCAACCGGAGAAATACTCATGTCTACTTTTATACACCTTGTTTATTATTAAACACATTAAGCGCCGCTTTTCTTGAATGCGACTACGGAATGCTATATAGTTAGAAGAGGTTCGCGTATGGCGCTTCTGCCTGCGGCGGCCTTTGAAGATGAACGTTACCCTTTGTGACAAATCCTGATAAAAGGAGCGATTTCAACGTGGATTCGATGACTTTAATGATGAAGGAGCTTTCCGAAGCGGAGGGCGTACCCGGCTACGAGAAAGAAGTCCGCGCCCATATGCGCAAGCTGATCGAGCCGCTTACCGAAGAAGTGCTGACGGACCGGCTGGGCAGCATCGTCGGACGCAAAACCGGCGACGCGAACGGACCGCGCATTTTGCTTGCCGGCCATTTGGATGAAGTCGGCTTCATGGTGACCGCGGTAACGCCGAAAGGCTTCATCCGCTTTCAAGCGTTAGGCGGCTGGTGGCCGCATAACATGCTTTCGCACCGCGTCAAAATCAAATCGAGCAAAGGCGACCATATCGGCATTATCGGCTCGAAGCCTCCGCACGCTCTTACCGCGGATGAACGCAATAAAGTGATGCAGCTGAAGGACCTCTACATAGACGTAGGCGCCAAAAGCGCGGAAGACGCAGCGGATATGGGCATCCGCCCAGGCGATATGATCGTGCCTGTGGCCGAATTCATGACGATGCGCGAAGGCGACTTGTGGGTCGGCAAAGCGCTCGACAACCGGGCGGGCTGCGCGCTTGCGGTGGAAGTGCTGAAGCGGCTTGAGAACGAAGCGCATCCGAACGTCGTCTTTTCCGGCGCTACGGTGCAAGAGGAAGTCGGCCTTCGCGGCGCGGGCACGTTGGCCAATTTGGTGAAGCCGGACATCGCGTTCGCGCTGGACGTAGGACTTGCCTACGACACGCCGGGCTCCGAGTCGAACCCGATCACCTGCAACGTCGGCGACGGTCCGATCATCTCGCTGATGGACGCGACGATGATCGCGCATAAGGGCTTGCGCGAGCTGGTCATGGATACCGCGACCGAGCTCGGCATCAAATACCAGGTCGACGCGCTCACCGGCGGCGGCACCGACGGCGGCCGCTTCCACACGAGCGGCATCGGCGTGCCGACATTGTACGTCGGCTTTGCGACGCGGTACATCCACAGCCATAACGCGATCATGTCGAAAACCGACTTCGATCACGCGGCGACGATTCTAACCGCCGTCATCAAGAAGCTCGATAGCGCCAAGCTGGCCGAGCTGCTCGAATAGCTCTTTCAAGGAACCTCCGGGAGCCGTTTGGCACACCGATTGCGCTCCGCGTAGCGCGCGCAAAAAGCCTGCAGATCCGCTTAATTGCGGATTTGCAGGCTTTTTAAGGCATTCCAATCACAGTCTACGGTAGAGGCTAGCCCATAGCAGGGACGAAAGTCGGGCTTAGTGATCCGGTGGTACCGAATGGAAGAGCCATCGCTCAACGGATAAAAGCTACCCTGGGGATAACAGGCTTATCTCCCTCGAGAGTCCACATCGACGGGGAGCCGCGGGCCCATTCCGTTAACCGATTTATGGCGCTGTTGCGCCCGCATACCTCGCATACGAACCCGCGTTTTGACTCCGCACCGCGCGCGACTCCCGGCACGCGGTGCTCGGTCACACGTCAGCTGTCAAACCGCGGCTGCGGACTCTTTCATGATAAGCGGGAGTAACTCTTTAGCGGTCAAGGCAATAGTGTAGAAAACCTCACTGGTAATGAGGCGATGTCCACTATTCAACCAGTAGAAGGTACGTTTTCGCCGATTAGTGAGGGAAACGAAACTATCAATTTGCTTTTCCTCACTAATAATATCCTTTCCCTTATTAGCTTCCCCGAACGCGGGTTTTTGGCGTAAACTAATAACGTTTGCTTCACGAATAATAAACTTTTCCTCATTATTTCTCACCGACTGCAACTAGACAGGTACGATCGGCGAGGAGTAAGGTTCAGCCGTTGTATTTTAGCGCGGAATCGTTTATGCTATAACTGACCGGACGTTCAGTTTATCATCAAGGAGGTGCACCGATGGCACGCCGCAAGGAAGAAGCCGAGCATTCCAAACGACTTATCGCGACCAAAGCGAAGGAGCTGTTTTGCCAGAAGGGGTACGCAGCCACTTCTATGGAGGATATCCGCACGGCGACGGGCATGAGCAAAGGCAGCATCTACTATCATTTCAAAAGCAAGGAGACGCTTTTTCTCCATTTGATTGAGGCCAACATGCAGGAATGGCTGGATACCTGGAATGAGCTCGAGTCTACGCTGACGACATCCACCGATAAGCTGTATCGGCTCGCGCAGCATTACGTAGAGGATTTTCAAAATCCGCTGTTGAAGGCGGCGGAAGAGTTTGCCGGCAGCCGTTCCTCCGATCCGGCGATCATGGAGCAGCTGCTGACTTTCACGAAGGCGCACTACCCCGCCTTTATGAAGCTTCTTGCCGATGGGATGCGGAACGGGGAATTCCGTGAAGACGACACCGAGGATTTGATGTACATCCTGTTTGCTTTAATGAGCGGGCTCAGCGTCGCATTTTACGATCTCCCGTACGAGAAATTAGGACCTTTGTACAAAAAAGCCGTCGACGTATTTCTGGATGGCATCCGCCTTTCGAAGCCGCGCGCTTAATCGGTTGTGCTTAGTATGTGAAACAAAAATTCCTTTACTCCCCTCTGCTCTTCATGTTCAGGTTGTCCCGGATTACGCTCCTTCACTCGCGAAAACATGATATTGAGGGAAAGCGATCGTGCACTAAAAGTCTTAATGGAAAATATACAGTTAGTTTTCGTGATTTTGATGATTTTGCGGGTTTACCTGGAAAATCTACAGCTAATTTGAGACATTTTGCCTAATATGGTGTTTTTCGATAATTATAACTGTAGTTTTTCCAGCTATTTGCCCACATCCGCCCGATAGCCCAAATTAAACTGGAGGTTTTACAGTTAGCGGAATGGGTAACGCTCGATCGACTTATCTCATATCCCCTGACTGTGAACGCCGTCTCGTTGTGCCAGCCACTAACAGCCATGACGAGGATGATCGTGGCGCGCTTTGACCAGCAGGTCTCTCGGCGTAAGCCACTAGCGCCTATTGACAAGGCAGTTCGTGGGCGTACTATGAACACAGCCAGCCGTTGACCGCCATGACAAGGCTGTTCCTGGCGCACCCATGACCACAGGTCTCTCGGTGCCGCCATTAACCGCTATGACAAGGTAGTTCGTGAGCGTACTATGACCACCGGTCTCACGGTGTCAGCCACTAACCGCCATGACGAGGTTGTACACGATGCAGCCGCTAATCGCCATGGCAGGCTAATCGTGGCGCACAGACCGCCAGCTACACGGCGCCAGCTACTAGCCGCCAGTCGCCGTCGCCGCGCCCCAAGCAGCCGGCGCATTTTTCACCAAAATAACTGACCGGACGTTCAGTCTTTAGATTCGACAAACCGTGAAACTTCGCTCAACAGGAGGCCGCCTATGAAAGAATTGTTTCAAAACCGCGTGTTCCGCGTCGTCATCGCCGCCGATCTTTTGCAGCAAATTGCGATTTGGGTCCGCAATATTGCGCTATTGTTTTACGTCATGGAGCAAACCGGCAGCGACCCGGTTGCCGTATCGATGCTTACGGTCATTGAGCAGGCACCGATTTTCTTATTCGCCTTCTTGGGCGGAACGCTCGCCGACCGGTGGAATCCGAAAAAGGTGCTGATGACCAGCGATATGCTTAGCGCCGCTTCGATCGCCGTCATCATGCTGCTGATCGCAGGCGGCTACTGGGAAGCCGTCTTTGCAGCTACGCTCGTATCCGCCATTGTCAGTCAAATTTCCCAGCCGGCTTCCGTCATCATTTTCAAAAAATACGTGCCCGAATCCCAAGTATCCGCAGCCATCGGCCTAAGCCAGAGCATGATGTCCCTGTTCATGATCGTCGGACCGATGGTCGGGACGCTTATCTATTCGTGGCTCGGCATCACGTATTCACTGCTTTGCCTGTTCGTGCTGTTCGGCGCATCGGCGCTCGTCCAAACGCTGCTGCCCAAAATGTCAAAGCCGGAACGTCCCGCAGACAGCCGGATTTGGCAAGAGATGAAGGAGGGGTTCCGGTACGTGCGCGCAAACCGCAACCTGCTGCTGATCGCCGGAGCGTTCTCGCTGATCGGCCTCGGGTCCGGTCTCATCCATCCGCTCGACGTCTACATCGTGACCGATCGGCTGCAGCTCGACAAGGAAGCGCTGCAATGGTTCTATGCGCTGTCCGGCATCGGCATGCTGATCGGCGGGCTAACCGCAGCGGCTGTCGCCGACCGGCTTAACACAAGGCTGATACTTTTCGCGGGCATCGTTTTCCTATCGATCTCGATCGTCGTCGAAGCGCTCTCCGTCTGGGTCGCCTTGACCGCCGCCATGCGCTTTCTCGTCGGTATCATGATGGCGTTCATGCAAATCGTGCTCAGCATGCTGCTTATCAAGCTTGTCGATGAAGCGTATGTCGGGCGTGCGAACGGCGCGATCAGTCCTCTGATGATCGGCGGGATACTCGCCGGGTCGGCGCTGTCCGGCTTCGTCCTGAAATCGACGACACTCATCGTCACGTTCGGCATATCGGCCGCGATCATTTTTGCCGCCGCATGGTTTTGTCTCGGGCTTACCGTCCCTCAGCGCAAGCAGCCCGCTGCCGGACAGGAGTCCGTCGTTCAAACCCTTAACTAAGCAAATCGTCTATGGCTGTCCGCCTGCGCTGCCGCGAGCCGAGGTGAATACACTATCCTGTATGTTGTCCCGTCCATGTGAAAGCTCGTCATCGAACGCTACGTTATTATGGAAGCAGTGTAATATGCCGTCGCTTGCCTTGGACAATAAGCTCCGCTTCCGCCGTTTTGGCGCAAGCGCATCGGGAGGGATCCGCCTGCTATGGCAACGGAAATAACAATAGCCGCTATCGGTGATCTGTTGATGAAAAAAAGCGTCATCGCCGCAGCCAAAAGAGCCGGACGCGGCAAACGTCACGTTTTTGACGGCATGTTCGCGGAGGTCGCTCCGCTGCTTAAGCAGGCCGACCTGACGATCGGCAATCTTGAAACGACGTTCGCCGGGCGCAACGCTTCAGGCGTTGCCGGCACGACCGAGTCGCGGCACCCGAAGACGAATTTCCCCCGCTTCAACTGTCCCGACAGCTTTGCCGGCACGCTGAAGCGGCTTGGCTTCGACGTAATGACCACGGCCAACAATCACTGCGTGGATCATGGCATCGGCGGCTTGAACCGTACGCTGAACGTGCTCGACCGCGCCGGTCTGGCTCATACGGGCACGTCCCGTACAGCCGCGGAATCCGGAAAGCTGCTTATCCGCAGCGTCAAGGGCGTTCGTGTCGGCATTTTGGCCTACACACAGGGGACGAACCGTCTTCCCGTACCTAAAGGAAAGACGTGGGCGGTCAACAAAATCCGCTTCGGCCGCATCGCATCGGATTTGCGCAGAATGCGGCGGTTGGCGGATGTTACGGTCGTCTGCATCCACTTTGGCTCGGAATACAAGCTGGAGCCAAACGCCTGGCAAAAGCAGGTTGTGCGCAAGCTGTTCGCGTTAGGCGCCGACGTCGTTCTGGGTGCGCATCCGCACGTGCTTCAGCGCCACTCGCTCCGAACCGTAAAAGACGCGAGCGGAAGATCGCGCCGGCGTTATGTCATTTATTCGATGGGCAACTTCATCGGCTCGAAGCTGAAAAAAAACGACCATACCAAAAACGGCGTTATCGTCAGACTCACGATCCGCAAGCAGCGCGAGGGTCTCGCCGGCGTCGTCAAAGCCCGCGCCGTTCCGACGTGGATCGGTCGTCCAGAAAAAGCCGGTCATGCAGGCTATCGGCTGCACACAATGCGCCAAGCGCTCGCGCGAGCAGCAAAAAACGGCAGCGAGGCACGCACGCTGCGCCGCGTCAATCGTCGCGCCGCGACGCTGTTCGGTTCGCAGCTGTCTTGATGAGGCCAGCGCACATTCCTCGTTCGGCAACCGGCCGTGACGACCTGCCACGCCGCATAAGTATACGTTCCGTTCATCGTAAGGCCTCTTCCGCCGGGAGTCGGGCACAGGCTTGATCCCGCGATCGTACATTTTCGTCAAAAAAGTCTACCTGCATCTTTGACGCTGGCTTTTCCGGCATAAAAAAATCCGGCGATCTCTAATAGATCGTCGGATTTACAATTAATTATGCCTGAACCTTCTCGTCCAGAAACAGCCGCATCGCTTCGAGCAGTCTTTCGGGCGCTTCGTACATGCTCATATGCCCCGCCTCTTCCAGCAAAAACTTGTGCATATTCGGCTTGTTGACGTGAAACGTTTTGTCGGGCGCGACGATCTGGTCCTTCTCCCCTGCCACGAGCAGTACGGGGACTTTGGAGCCTTTGAGCACGGCTGTGCGGTCCGGTCTCGCCCGCATGCCTGCGAGCGTACGGATTGCGCCGTCACGTTTGGTCGCCTTGCCGATTTTAAGTGCTTTTTCGACTTCATCCGGCATCGATTCCACATGCTCGGGGGCGAACAGCTTCGGGATCAGCCCTTCGATAAATGGATTGAGCCCTTTCTCGCGAATCAGGTTCATGTTTTTGGTCCGGTTCGTTTTTCCCTGCTCGTCGTCAGGGAACGAAGCCGAGTGGATAAGTCCGAACGCTTTCAGCTTCTTCGGATACCGCTCGGCAAAAGCCAATGCGACATACCCGCCGAGCGAATGGCCGAGCACCACCGCCTTTTCCACCTTCAGCGTACGCAGCAGCTGCGCGACATCCTCCGCCATCGCTTCCATCGTATAAGGGTCCTCGGGTGCGTCGGAATCGCCGTGGCCGCGCTGGTCCGGAGCGATCACCCGATATTTCTCGGAAAGCGCGGGCACGACTTGATCCCAGTATGCCCCGCTCCCGCAAAAGCCGTGGAGCAAAACGACCGGCAATCCGCTGCCTTGATCCGTATAAGCCAGCTTGTTTTCATTTATCGAGATAAATTTTTTGGCCATTTTATTTCCCTCTTCTTCTATGTAGGTTGTGTCGGTTAACGGGCGGAACCCTTCCGCTTAGTATTCTCCATTTCCGCTTGGTTCCATCATAACCCGTCCTTGCTCCGATCACAAACCAAAGTTTCAATACCAAAAGCCGCCTCAACCAATCCCATTGGCGAGGCGGCTTTGTTCTCGTAAAAGCAATGAATCAGGCTTGTCCGTTCTAGTTGAGAACGCGGCGTGCTGTCGTGTAGTTTTTGCTCCACCAGCCCGAGCTCATGTCGGAAATCGTCACGCCCGGTTTCCCGTACGTGTGCATGATTTTGCCGTTGCCGATATAGACGGCTACGTGATGCACCGGCGAATAGAAGAAAACGAGATCGCCCGGCTTCAGCTGGCTGCGCGGCACGTATTTGCCTACGCTCAATTGCTGCTTGGAAGAACGGGGAAGCTGAATCCCTTGCTTGCCAAAAATATACTGGGTAAAGGACGAGCAGTCGAAGCGGCTTGTACTTCCTTTTGCAGCACCGTATTGATAGGGCACGCCCAAATATTTTTTCCCTGTGGCAATAATATTGTCCGCTTTGGCGGATGCGGACACCGCTGTGGCGGCGTGAGCAGGCGCTGCACCGAATGCAGCCGTTCCCGAAAGCATGAGCGTCAGACTCAAACCTACAGCAGTCAGCGTTTTACCGAAACGGATGTTTTTAAAGTTAGTCATCATGAAGTCCTCCTTCAGGTTTTGAGTTGCAAAGCATTGCCTGGGACAACTATAACACGGGATTTTATCCCACCATTTGCCAAAGGGAGCGCAAACCTCCGCCGTTACTGCGCGAAAACGCTTTAATAAGAAAATCGTAAGAATTGTCTCATCGAACCTTCATCATTTTATCACCCGATTCTCTTATTCCTGTGATAGGCTGTTAGATTTGCATAGCAATGCCGCGGAAGGGGCACGATATTCCCAGAGGTCATGCCTATGAGACGATTATTGCTGATTGAGGACGAATTGAATTTGGCCCGTTTTATCGAGCTTGAGCTGCAGCATGCCGATTTCTCGGTCACTGTCGCCCATGACGGCAAACAAGGACTCGGTCTGGCATTGGACGAGGATTGGGATATCGTCCTTTTGGACGTGATGCTTCCCGGCTTAAACGGAATCGAGGTATGCCGGCGAATCCGCAATCATAAACAAACGCCGATTATTATGCTCACGGCAAGAGACAGCGTTATCGACCGGGTCTCGGGCTTGGACAGCGGCGCGGACGATTATATCGCGAAGCCTTTTGCCATAGAGGAGCTGCTCGCCCGCATTCGCGTCATTTTGCGCAGGATCGATCAGTTTGAGGATAAAGCTCCTCTGCTGTCCAAAAGCGGGTTGACCGTAGACGAACAATCCCGCACCGTAAAAAAAGGGGGAACTGTAATCGAGCTCACCAAACGGGAATACGATCTTCTCCTGATGTTCATGCATAACCGGAACCGCGTCCTGTCGCGAGAGCAGCTGATCGAGGGCGTATGGGGCCGCGATTGCGAAGCCGAAACGAATGTCGTTGACGTTTATGTACGGTACCTGCGAAACAAGCTCGACGAGCCGGATGCAGACAGCTTCATCCAAACGGTGCGCGGCGTCGGATATGTAATGAGATGAAAACGATCAAGCGCCGTTTCCTCTGGCTCCCGATCAAATGGAAAATCGTCCTTTGGTCTTCCGGCCTGCTCCTCTTCCTGTACGTCATTTATAACGTCGTCCAATATACGGTGATCAACCGTTGGCTGATGAAGCAGGAGGAGTCCGCGATTACGAAAAACATGGACGAGATCCTCGGCTATTTTCAAGAGAAAAATATGGACTTTACCGGCGAAGAGCTTCGCAGAAGCCGGCTTTACCTCGACCGCATCAGTCAAAATAACCAGCTGATCCGCATTTTGGACGGAACCGGGACCCCCATCCTGACGATCGAGAACGGACTGCCTGCCAGATGGATCGCATCGGAGCCCGTTTTCATTCAGCAGCTGACAAGCATGTACTATTATGAAAATCGTTTGCTGCTAATTCGCAGCCCTTTGGTTACGGATCATTTTACAGGGACGATCGAAATCGCGAATCATCTCGTATCGACGGAGAAGCTGACCCGTTTGATGCTGTTCCTGATGCTTGCCGGAGGCTTTGGAGCCATTCTGTTGAGCGGAGCGGCCGGGCTTGTACTGGCAGGGTGGATTTTGAGACCTTTGCGGTTGTTGGCGGAGACGATGAGAAGCATTAAACAAAGGGGGTTGCACGAACGCGTTCAGGTGGTCGATAACCGCGACGAGCTTTCGATGCTCACGAGCATGTTCAACGAAATGATGGACCAGCTGGAGCAGGCTTTCTTGCGGCAGCAGCAGTTTGTCGAAGACGCCTCGCATGAATTGCGGACGCCGATTTCGATTATCGAGGGTCATCTTTCCTTGCTTCAGCGCTGGGGTAAAAACGATCCGCTCATACTCGAGGAATCGCTGAACGCTTCCTTGCAGGAGTCCAGACGGCTACAGCATCTTGTACAGGAGCTGCTGGACTTGTCCAGGGCCGAAACCTTCGACATGGCTTATGAAGAAAAAGCCGCCGATCCCAAGTTAACCATCCAGGCGACGATTAAAAACTTGGCGATTCTTCATCCCGATTTTGACTTTGAAACCGATCTCGGCGGCCTGGACGGCGCAAAAACCGCGATCGCCCCTCATCACTTGGAGCAGATCCTGCTCATTCTGATCGATAACGCCGTTAAATATTCGCATCGGGAAAAAAGAGTCACGGTTTATGGAGCGGCTGCGGATACGGTTATTAAATTGGATGTGATCGATTACGGGATCGGCATCCCGGCCGAGGAGCTGCCGAACATCGGGCATCGTTTCTACCGCGTCGACAAGGCGAGAACCCGCAGACAAGGCGGCACCGGCCTCGGTTTGGCGATCGCCAAACGGATCGTTGAACGTTACCGCGGAAGCTTGACGATCGACAGCGTCGAGGGAAAGGGCACGAAGGTGAGCGTGGTTTTGCCTGTTACGTTGGTATAGCACTTTCGCCCGTTTGCGGCCTGCCTAGGGCGGATTTGTTGTACCGCGTGCAACTTTCCATCCGTTCGCGGCCCGACCCAGGCAGATTGTTGTACCGCGTGCAACAGTTCGACCGTTCGCGGCATGCCTCGGGCGGATTGTTGTACGCCATACAACAGTTTTGCCCGTTTGCGGCATGTCCCGGGCGGATTTGTTGTACGCCATACAACAGTTTCGCCCATTTGCGGCATGTCTCGGGCAGATTGTTGTACCGCGTGCAACTTTCCACCCGTTCGCGGCCTGCCCCGGGCGGATTTGTTGTACGCCATACAACAGTTTCGCCCGTTTGCGGCATGCCTCGGGCGGATTTGTTGTACCGCGTGCAACTTTCCATCCGTTTGCGGCAT